>NZ_AUAX01000001.1 GCF_000428945.1 Hamadaea tsunoensis DSM 44101
TGGGCGAGGGATGTGTTTTCACATCTCAGCCGCTGTGGATCATGTCCAAGCCGTCCAGCCAACCACTGCGGCCCAAGATGCGGGAACAATCTTCCGCCATGCGGACGCCAGGCTCGGATTTCTTGATCGATGACGGCCGAGGTGCATATCCGGCCCGATCTACATGATCGATGACGCGTCAGGTGCAGCAGAACCCGGTCAACGCGCTCCATAACCGTAAACGATCATGCATTGGGTGGCCGTTTTCGCACCTCAGCCGTAAACGATCACCCCATCGGCCGCCGGACGCGCCCACAAGTCGGACAGTCGGGACAAAGTCCGAGCCGACACACGTCAGACGGGGTTGGGTCGGGTCGGGGGTAAACGGTGACCGGGCGACGGTGAAAGATGCGTCGCCCCACTCACCTGGCAGTGGAGGCCCCCCAGGGCCGGAGCGGTCTCCCGCGCGAGGAGCGGAAGTGAGATCGACGAACCCGGGACAAGAAATTGATCTTGAATTGATCTAGTTCTTGGCCAGCCAGTCGAGGATGGCGTCGATGGGCTCCCGCCAGCGCGCGTCGAGCATCACGTCGTGCCCCATGCCGGGGAACAGCAGCGGTGCTCCACCGTAGCCCCGGGCCGCCTGCTTGAGGGCGACCGACGGGACGATCTTGTCGTCGGGGCTGCCGACGACGAGGACCGGCGGGTTGCCGACGGGCGTCTCGGGCGTGCGGCCGCGCAGCAGCTGCCACTGCGCGCGGGAGCTAGCGCGGCCGGTCTTGCGTGCGTAGGCGCGGGCGGTGGCGCTGGGCAGCTCGCGGCTGAACAGCTGGGAGGCGGGCAGGCGCAGGCCGCCGCCGAAGGCCGCCGGCAGGACCAGGCCCGGGTTGCGCAGGGCCGCACCCCAGCCGCCGAGCACCGGCGACACGAGCACCGCGGCCCGCGCGGGGTAACGCGCCATCGCGTGCGCGACCACGAGGGCACCGGCGCCGTGGCCCACCAGCACCGCGCGCCGCGGCAGGCCGATCGCAGCCTGGACGACATCGTGGGCGTACGCGCGCAGCGTCGCCTTCTTCGCACGGGCCGAGCCGCCCTGGCCGCGGAGGCTGAGCGCGTGGGCCGGGAATCCGCGCGACGCGGTGTGCTCCAGCCAGTGCTCGGCGTACGCCCAGGCGCCGTGCCCGAATCCGGGGACGAACAGCACCGGCGGCCGGCCCTCGTCCACCTCGGGAGTGGCGCTGAGCAGCTCACGGCGCACCGGTTCGACGGGGTGGGCCCATTCGTCGAGGCGTACCACCTTGACGCTCATCGGGCTCCCTCCAGGGTGTCGATCGCCTTCTGCAGTTCGCGCAGGTACGTGACGTGGCTGACCTCGAACCAGTGCCGGGTCGAATCGGTGGTGGCACCGTCGTGCCAGGACCAGTTCGCCTCGGCCTCGATCCGGCGGCCGAACGCGGCGGCCCGCTGCGGGGCGACCTCGCGCGCCCTCAGGTAGAGCGCGAACGCGACGGCCTGCCAGTGGGCCATCGGGAACACGCCCGCGTCGGGCTGGACGAGGCCCGCGACCGCGAGGGTCGGGAACCGCCGCGGGAAGGTGTGCAGGTAGAGCCGCGGGCGCCCCTGCCCGTCGATGCCGAGCAGTTCGGGCTCCAGGAACTCGAAGCGCGGCACGTACCCGGTCGCGAGCACGACCAGGTCCGGCTCGACCGTCTCGCCGTTCTTCAGCTCGACGGAGTTGCGCTGGAACCGCACGATCTCCGGCACCGGCGCGATGCCGCCATGGCCGACGTAGTAGAGCAGCTGACTGTTGACCACCGGATGGCTCTGGAACAGCTTGTGATCGGGCTTCGGCAGCCCGAACCGGGTCGTGTCGCCGACCGTGACCCCGAGCGTCCGCTGCGCGAACCACTGCCGCACCCGGAACGGTACGCGCAGCGCCAGCATCTGGTCGTTGACCTGGTCAGCCGGCCGCCCGAGCAGGTACTTCGGCGTGTACCAGTAACCGCGGCGGGTCGAGTGCCAGCACCGGGTCGCCTGCTGGGCCGCCTCGACCGCGATGTCGCAGCCGGTGTTGCCGCCCCCGACGACCAGGACGCGCCGCCCCCGCAACTGCGCCGCGTCCTTGTACGCGCCGGCGTGGATCACCTCGCCGCGGAAGTCCTCCAGCCCCTCGTAGGCCGGCATCTTCGGCGACCAGTTGTGGCCGTTGGCGACCATGACACCCGCGTACCGGTGGATGCGCTCGGCGCCGCCGTACTTGCTGGTGCTCCGCGTGGTGACGTCCCACGTGCCGCCGTCGGCCGGCTCGACCTTCACGACCTCGGTGCCGAACCAGATGTGCGGCTTGAGATCGAAGTGGTCGGCGTAATGATCCAGATAGGACAGGACGCGGGAGTGGTGCGGATAGTCCGGCCAGTCGTCCGGCATCGGGAAGTCCGGGAACTGCGTCAGCGGCTTCGACGAGATCAGATGCGTACTCGCGTAGACCGGGCTGCGATCATGCCGCCAGTTCCAGCCCCCGCCGACGCTCGTCTCCCGCTCGTAGCAGTCGACGCCGAAGCCGGCCTCCTTGAGATTCTTGACCGCCGTCAGACCGCTCGGTCCGGCGCCGATGACGCACACGGTGGCACCCCGGTCGTAGACGGGCCAGCCGTCCCGCCAGAGGGTGGTGCCGGTTCCGGTGGACTCAGACGGGTCATAACTCACCGAGGGCACTCCCTGAGGGTGGATTTGCCGGACGCGAGGCATTTTCGCGGGTGGGACGATTCATTGTCCAGTCCTGGGGGTGATTTTGTTCAAGATCCACTTCAAGATCTTTTTGTCCCGGGTTCGCCGATCTCACCTCCGCGCCCCGCGCCCCGCGCCCCGCGCCCCGCGCCCCGCGCCCCGCGCCGACGATCTTGCGCGAATGTCTCAGATTCTGCGGCAAACACCCGAAATGCCCGAACATTCGCGCAAGATCGTCGAAAGTGGCGGCGCGGTCGGCAGGGAGCGAGGGTGTCAGGGGCGGGCGGCGCCCCACCCGAGCAGTGCGGCCAGCCCGAGGGCGCTGCGCGGCGCGTACGCGGCCCGCCACAATCCCCCGTGCGCGGCGTTGAACGCTTCCTCCTGCCACACGTGCGCCTGCGGCTTCAGCGGCCGGTGCAGATCGTGCACGAGGAGTCCCGCCATCAACGTGTTCGCCGTGGCCGGTTCGAACACCTCGACGCCGAAGATGTGCGCCCCCGCGTACGCGGCTGCCAGGGCCCGGTTCTTCAGCACCGACCGGGTACGCGTCGGCGGCGCCACCGTGAAGCTCACCGGTGTGCCCGCGGACCGGGCGACGGCCGCCCGCCACCGCTGTAGCCGCTTGGCCAGGGCGTAGTTGGGCCCTTGCTGCGTCACGATGCTGTCGCACACGCCGGGTTCGGCGGCGCCGGACGGATCGCGCAGGCGCTCCCCCACGGGCGCGTAGTTGCGCCGCAGCAGCCGGCCCGCCGACACGATCCGCAGCGGCGAGCGGAGCAGCCGGAGCGCCGACGCCTCCCCGTACGCCCGTTCGGCCTGGGCCACCGCGTCGGGCGGTACGGCGAACACGTCGGTCGGCGTGGCCAGGAACGCCAGCGACAGGTCGGAACGAAGCGAGCGGAGCCGTTCGGTGAGCGCGTCGACGGCCACGCTGACGCGGACGTTGGTGGCGCCGTCGGCGTACACGTAGTTGCCCAGGGTCAGGTCGGTGAACTGTTCCAGCCACGCGGCCACCGCCGGGAGGTCGTGCAGCAGGTCGGCACCGGCCACGGCCGGATCCGCCTCGGTCGTGCCCGCCGGGACCGGCAGGTGCAGGCGGCCGGCGTACCGCTCGGCGAGGTCGAGCAGGCGCGTCCAGACCGCCGGACGGGGCAGGTCCACGGCCGCGACGTCGCAGCCCCAGCGCAGCAGCGAGTGCACCGGGCCCATCTCCGCGCCAGCGCCGAGCACCGCGATCGTCCGGCCGGGCAGGGCCAGCCAGTCCGGATTGGCCATGACGGTGCTGATCGACTCCGCGCAGGACGGCTCGATCACCCCCGCCTCCACCCAGCGTTCCAGCTGGGCGAGCAGCTGCCCGCCGGCCAGCCGCTGGCCCCGGTAGGGCAGCGTGAACTCGCGCTCCGCCTCGCCCCGGCCGGCGTACGTCGCCGTCGCCAGGGGCTTCGCGGGCGCGCCGTCGAAGAGCTCCCGCAGGCCGATCTCCCCGCGGTCCGCGGTGATCACCCGCATCCGGTCGTGCAGCGCCGCGAGGCCGTCCGCCGCGCTGGTCCGGGCCGCGTCGCCAGAGCTGAGGCCCGCTTCGAGCAGTCTCTTGAAATGCCCGGCGTACGCGGTGCGCCACGCCGTCTCCCGTTCGACCGCACCGGCACCCACCGGGTCGACGGCCCGCAGCGCGGACGCCACGACCGACCGGCCGAGGGCCGAGGTGCTGCGGCGCTCGCCGCCCGCGTCGGAGACCGGGAAGACGACGCCGGTCATGCCGCTCACAGGACCAGCTCCGCGACGAGCGGGTAGTGGTCGCTGGCGCGCAGGGTCGCCGGCCCGGCCTCGACCCGGAAGGACTCGACGGTCACGCCGGGCCCGACCGCGATCGTGTCGATCCGCCGGTCGGCCCGACCGCTGGGGAACGTAAGCACATCCGCCTCCGCGCCCAGGTCGGTCAGTCCGGTGTGGACGATCTCCCAGCTGGGCGAGCCGGGATCGTCGTTCAGGTCGGCACCGAGGATCACGGGGCCGTCCAGTTCCGCGAGGGCGTCGGCCAGCCGGCGGGCCTGCGACGGGCGTTCCTCGTCGTCGGTGGACAGATGCGCCCCGGCCACGGTGAACTCCACGCCGCTCTTCTCCAGCCGGGCGAACGCGGCCCCGCGCATGTGCCGCCCGGGCTTCAACGGGAACTTGACGTCCCACGCCTCGCGGACGCGTACGCCGAGGCTGGTCATGACCACGTTGCCCAGCGAGGGCAGGCCGCCGCCGGCGTACACCAGGTCGAAGGAGCGGGCCAGGGCCGCGCACTTGGTACGCCACCGCAACCGCCGCGGGCCTTCCTGGACGACGAGGACGTCCGGAGCGAGGTCCTGGACGACCCGGGCGAGTGCCGTGAGGTCGTCCCGCGACGAATGGATGTTGTACGCGACCACGCGCAGCCGTACGCCCATAGGGCGCAGCCTAGATCAGTTCGGCCCGATCAGTTCAGCGGCGGGCGAGGTCGGCGGCGCCGACGATGCCGGCCTCGTTGCCCATCCGGGCCGGGCGGAGCTCGGCGTAGGGCGAGTTGCGGCGCTGCGCGAGCTGCTCCTGATAGGACTTCAGGGCCGGGCGCATGAGCAGGTCGCCGGCGTCGATCACGCCGCCGCCGACCACGATCACCTGCGGGTCGAGCAGCTGGACCATGTCGGCCATGGCCACGCCGAGCCAGGTGCCGACCTGGTCGAACGCGTCGACCGCGACGCCGTCACCGGCCTGGGCGGCCTCGGTGACCATGGGACCGGTGATCGCGCCCGCGTTGCCGCCGGCCTTCTCCAGCAGCAGGCCGGCGGTTGCCGGGTCGTCCTTGGCGCCCGACTGGGCGAACCGGACCAGGGCGCTGCCGCTCGCGTACTGCTCGATGCAGCCGTGCCGGCCGCAGCCGCAGACGTGCCCGCCGGGCACGACGTTGACGTGGCCGAGTTCCGCGGCGATGCCGTGCGCGCCGCGCAGCAGCTGCCCGCCGAGGATGATGCCGCCGCCGATGCCGGTGCCGACGGTGAACAGCACCATCGAGTCGGTGGCGTCCTCGGCCGCGCCGTAGCGGAACTCCGCCCAGGCGGCCACGTTGGCGTCGTTCTCGACGACGACCGGCAGGCCGGTCCCGCGGCTCACGCCGTCCTTGAGGGGCTCGTTGCGCCAGGCCAGGTTCGGGGCGAAGAGCACGGTCGACCGGTCGGCGTCGATCCAGCCGGCGGCGCCGATGCCGACCGCCTCGATCTCGTGGCCGGCGGCCAGCTCCTTGACGACCTCGATGATCACGTCGCGGGTCTTGGCCACGTCGTCGGCGGGCGTGGGCAACCGGTGCGTCGCCAGCACCTTGCCGCTGTCGTCCACGACACCGCCCAGCACCTTCGTGCCGCCGATGTCCACGCCGATGGTGAGTCCCACGCCAGGCCCCTTACCCCAAGTTTGTTTCGGGGTTCACACTATCCGGTGACATCGGGGGACGCCTTCGGCCTGCCCTATTTGATCACCCTCGTTGCCAAAGCTTGCCTGACCAGTGACGTTTCCGCAATCGACCGATCAGTGGAATTGATCATCGTTGTGAAATGCGCCCGCGTCCGGGCGTGTCCGGCCTGTCCGGCGGCGTTGTTCACGTTCACGTCACCGGGCGATGAGCGTCGTTCACACTCACGGGAACGTGAATCAACCACATGCTGGGACGGTCACTCGCCGGGATCGTCCTCGGCCGGCGGCACGGGCTTCTCCGCGGGCGCAGCCTTCGGGGGCTCGGCCTTCGGGGGCGCAGCCTTCGGGGGCTCGGCCTTCGGAGGCTCGGGCTTCGGGGCGACCGCCTTCTTCGCGACGGCCTTCTTCGCCACGACCTTCTTGACGACCGGTTTGGCCGGCGCCGCCGGGTCCTGCGCCGGCGCGGGTCCCGCCTTCGGCACGGTGGCGGCCTTCGGGGCCGGGCGCGGCCCGTCGCCGGCCGCGTCCTCCTCGACGTCCGCGTCGTCGCCGGTGGTGGCCGAGCGCCACGGGTCGGCGGCCGGCGTACCGGTGGAGGCCAGGTTGCGCAGCAGGCTCGCCACCCCCACCGCGAGGTCGCCGGCACCGGTCGCCAGGCGCTCGACGAAGTGCGGATCGGGGTCGCGGACCGCCTCGATCAGCTTGCAGAACGGGCAGACGCAGCACGCCGCGCTGCCCGTCGCCAACTCCGGGTGGGAGCTGGCGGCCAGCGAGGCGAACGCCAGAGCGGCCGCCACCAGGCGCTCCGCCTCCTGACGGGCGTTACCGGGCTCGGTGAACACGCTCACCCCCGCGTCTCGACGCGCTTCTTCAGCCCGCCCAGCGCCGCGTCCATGATCGCCTTCTCGGCCTTCCGCTTGAACATGCCGAGCACCGGCATGGTCAGGTCGACCTCGAGCGTGTAGGTGACGGTGGTCGTCCCGTCCTCGTTGTCGACCAGGTCGTAGGACCCGTTCTGCACCTTCTGCATCCGGGACGCCTCGACGAGGTGCCATTCGATCCGGGTGATGTCGTCGGCGTACTCGTAGAGGACGGTGTACTCGTCGGAGACGACTCCCGCGTCGAGGTTGAACCGGACCTGGGCGGCGTAGCCGTCCTCGTACTCGGAAAGCACCTCGGTGCTCCGCATCGCCGGGATCCACTCCGGGTACGCCGCGAAGTCGCAGATGATCTCCGCGATCTGGGCGGGTGTGGCGTCGATCACGATCGACTGCATGGAAGAGTCGGCCATGCACTGAGGCTACCCAAGGCGACCGACACCGGTGCGCCCGCCACGGCATGTGACGCATGCCGCCGCGCCCGTTCCGGTGCCGAGCAGGTAGCTTTCGAAGGACACCAGGGCGGCGCGCCGAGGCGCCGGCGGCAGGGAGGCGTACCGTGCGCGAGATGGCGGTTCCGCCGGTCGTGACCATCGACGACCGGGACGATCTGACCGGCCCCGTGTGGGCCAACGCCGCCGAGCATCCCGACGCCGTGCAGTTCCTGCTGGACGACCGCGAAGTCACCTGCGCCGGCTTCCGGGACGAGGTGCTGACGCTGGCCCGGGGTCTGGCCGCGGCGGGCGTGGCGCCCGGCGACCGCGTGGCCCTCATGAGCCGTACGCGCTACGAATGGACCCTCGCCGACTACGCGATCTGGGCGGCCGGCGCGGTCACCGTGCCGATCTACGAGACCTCGAGCGTCGATCAGGTGCGCTGGATCCTGGCCGATTCCGGGGCCGTCGCCTGCGTCACCGAATTGCCCGGGCACTCGGAGACGGTCGCGCAGGCGGCGCCCGAGCTGAAGAACGTCTGGGAGATCGGGGCGGGCGCGCTCACCACCCTGGCCGGCCGCGCGGACGAGGTCGAGGCGGCCGACATCGAGCGGCGCCGGGACGCGATCCGGGCCGGCGACCCGGCCACGATCATCTACACCAGCGGCACGACCGGCCGCCCCAAGGGCTGCATCCTGACCCACCGCAACATGCTGTCCGACATCGGCAACGCCGTCCCCGAACTGGACATCCTGTTCCGGCCGGGCTCGACCACCCTGCTGTTCCTGCCGCTGGCGCACGCGTTCGCCCGGCTGCTGCAGATCGGCGTGGTCGCGGCGCGCGTACGCACGGCCTTCGCGCCCGACGTCAAGAACCTCGTCGCCGACCTCGCCCGGGTACGCCCGACCTTCGTCCTCGCCGTCCCGCGGGTGTTCGAGAAGGTCTACAACACGGCCCGGCAGAAGGCCCACGCCGACGGCAAGGGGAAGATCTTCGACGCGGCCGAGAAGACCGCGATCGAGTACTCGCGGGCGCTCGGGACCGGCCGGGTCGGGCTCGGACTGAAGATGCGCCACGCCCTCTTCGACAAGCTCGTGTACGGCAAGCTCCGGGCGGCGCTGGGCGGCCGCTGCGTCGCCGCGATCTCGGGCGGTGCGCCGCTGGGCGAGCGGCTCGGCCACTTCTACCACGGCATCGGCGTACTCGTGCTGGAAGGCTACGGGCTGACCGAGACCTCCCCCGCGATCACGTTCAACCGGGAGCACGCGCTCAAGATCGGCACGGTCGGCCGGCCGCTGCCCGGCGTCACCGTCCGCATCGCCGACGACGGCGAGATCCTGGCCGCCGGCGACATCATCTTCACCGGGTACTTCAACAACCCCGAGGCCACCGCCGAGGCCATCCGCAATGACTGGTTCCACACCGGCGACCTGGGTTCCCTGGACGACGAGGGGTTCCTGCGGATCACCGGCCGGAAGAAGGAGATCCTCGTGACGGCCGGCGGCAAGAACGTCGCGCCCGCCGTGCTCGAGGACCGCGTACGCGCCCACCCTCTGGTCAGCCAGTGCATGGTCGTCGGCGACGGGCGGCCGTTCATCGCCGCCCTCGTCACCGTGGACGAGGAGGCCCTGCCGAAGTGGCTGGAGGGCGAGGGCCGGGTACCCGCGGACGTCGCCGGACTGAGGGACGACCCGGCGCTGCTCGCTGCGATACAGTCCGCAGTGGACGAGGCGAACAAGGCGGTCTCGAAGGCCGAGGCGATCCGCGTGTTCCGCATCCTGCCGCGCGACTTCACCGAGGCCACCGGCGAGCTCACCCCTTCTCTGAAGGTCAAGAGGGCCGTCGTCATGAAGGAGTACTCCGACGACATCGACGCCATCTACCTCCGTTGAGCGCCCGCGCCTGGGTACCGCCGCCGTCCTGACGGCCGCCGCCCGCTTGGCGCTGCTCATCCTCGTGGCGGTGCTGACGCTGCTCGCCACGCGTTCGGCGAGCCAGCTGCTGTGGATCGTGCTGCTCGCCGTCGCCGCCGTGCCCGGGGTCTTCCCGCCCCGGCGGCAGTGGGTCGCCACCGCCGGCCGGGTCGCCGAGGTGCTGCTGGTCGCGTTCGGCGCCGCGTCCGTCGCGGTGGCCGCGGCCGCCGCCGGTACGCAGCCCGACGGCTTCGGTGCCGCCGCGCTGCTGCCCTATCTCGCCGTTCCGCTGATCGCCGCCACCCTGCGCGGCCGGGCCTCGGAGGCGGGCGTGCTGCTGGCCGCCGGCATCTGCGGGCTGGTCGTCGCCGGCGTGGTCTACCAGCTGAACGGCGACGCGCTGCTCAAGTCGGTCGGCTACATCATCAGCTGCGCGCAGTGGCTGGTCCTGATCTCGCTGGGCACCCTGACGACGGGCGCCCTGCAGCGGGCGGTCCAGGCCCGCCGGGAACCCCAGCCCTACGTCGAGGCCACGCGGCTGCTGACCCAGCTGCGTACGGTCGCCCGGCAGCTGCCCGGCGCCACCCTCGACCCGGGCGGGATCGCCGAGCACCTGCTCGAAGAGGTCCGCACGATGGCCAAGACCGACCGGTCGGCCGTGCTGACCGCCGGCGGCGGCGGCCGCCTCATGGTGCTGGCCCAGGCCGGGCTGGCGGCCGACGGGGGCGAGCGGCACGACTGGGAGACCGTCCTCGACACCGACTCGGCCATCGCCGAGGCCTGGGCGAGCCAGCTCCCGCAGACGTCCAGCCGTTCCCAGGTCCGGGGTACGCCGCGGGACCGCGAGGTCAGTGCGCTGGTGGTACCGCTGGTCGCCGGTGTGCGTACGGTGGGATTGGCGGTACTGGAGCACGACGGCGCCGGCGGATTCCCACCCGCCGCCCTCGCCCGGGTCCGCGCGGCGGCCGACCAGGCCGCGTTGCGCCTGGAGGCGGCGCTGCTCTTCGACGAGGTGCGCTCGCTGGCCACGAACGAGGAGCGGCAGCGCCTCGCGCGGGAGATCCACGACGGCGTGGCGCAGGAGCTGGTGATCATCGGTTACGGCGTCGACAACGTGCTGGCGACCCTGCCGGCGGGTGCGACCGAGGCCGAGGAAGGGCTCCGGTCGCTGCGCGAGGAGATCACCCGGGTCGTCACCGAGCTGCGCCTGAGCCTGTTCGAGCTGCGCAGCCAGGTGGACCGGCACGGCAATCTCACGTCGGCGATCGCGGAATTCGCCCGGATAGTGGGCGCGTCCGCCGGATTGCGCGTTCATTTGTCACTCGACGACTCGCCCGGTCGGCTGCCTTCGGCAATGGAGGCGGAGCTGCTGCGAATCGCGCAGGAGGCGATTACCAACGCCCGCAAACACGCCGGAGCAAGTAATCTCTGGGTCACCTGTTCCGTCGATCCCCCGAACGCTCATATAGAAGTGTCGGACGACGGACAGGGAATCGCTGACCAGCGAGTTGACGGGCGGTACGGTCTTGCGATCATGGCAGAGAGAGCGGAACGTATCCGAGGCAGGCTGGAAATCCGACCACGCCACCCGAATGGGACGACAGTGGCAGTGGTGTTGGGTCCGTCCGGCCGGCGCGATAGCGTGTGAGCGCCCGCCGTCGCCGGCGCGCTAGAAGGGGAGAGCACCAAGCATGTCCACCAGCACCGTACCCACGGGTCGGACCAAGGTCCTACTCGTAGACGATCACGACCTCATCCGCAAGGGTCTGCGGCACGCCTTCGAGCGCGACCGCCAGTTCGAGGTCGTCGGCGAGGCGGGCACGGCGGCGGAGGCCGTCCGCCAGGCCGGTGCGCTCCAGCCTGACGTGGTCATCATGGACCTGCGACTGCCCGACGGCAGCGGTCTGGAGGCCACCCGCGCGCTGCGCAAGGCCAGCGCGACCATGGGCATCGTGGTCCTGACCATGTACGCGGGCGACGACCAGCTCTTCGGCGCGTTGGAGGCCGGCGCGAGCGCGTTCGTGCCGAAGACCGCCCCGGCCGACGAGGTCGTGGCCGCCGCCCGGCACGCCGCGTCCGCCCCGAGCGCCTTCACCGCCGCCGACCTGGCCGAGGCCATGAAGCGCCGGCTCGCCCCGGCCGGCCCGCAGCTGAGCCCCCGCGAGGGCCAGGTGCTGCGCCTGCTCGCCGACGGCATGAGCGTCAACGGCATCGCCAAGCAGCTGTTCGTCAGCGAGTCGACGGCCAAGACGCACATCTCGAAGCTGTACGAGAAGCTCGGCGCGGCCAACCGGGCCCAGGCGCTGATGACCGCACTGCGCCTCGGCCTGCTCGAAGCTCCCGACGCGCCCAAGTTCTAGACGCGCCCAAGATCTAGCACAGGACAGGAAAGCCCGATCCATGGGAAGGCACTCCTCCACGCCCGCCGACGGCCTGGCCGTCGACTGGCGCTCCGACCGGCTCGGCTCGGCCCGTTCCGGGGAGAACCCGATGGTCATGGCGAAGCTGCCCAGCGGCTACGTCGTCTTCGGTGACACGCAGCACCTGCCCGGGTACTGCGTGCTGCTGTCGGACGTCGATGACGCCGATCACCTGACCGACCTCGCCGGCGAGCAGCGCCAGCAGTTCCTCACGGACATGGCGCTGCTCGGCGACGCGGTGTTCGCCGTCTGCGGCGGCCGGGACCCGGCGTTCCGGCGGCTCAACTACGAGATCCTCGGCAACTCGCTGCACCACCTGCACGCGCACGTGCACGCCCGGTACGCCTGGGAGCCGGCCGAGTTCCGGTCGGGCCCGGTCTGGCGGTACGCGTACGAGGACCGGTTCGCGCCCCAATACGATCCCCTCTCGTCGCCGGACGCCGAGGAGCTGGACGACCTGCGCCAGGCCATCACGCTGGAATTGCTGCGCCTGTCGAAGTGAAGACCCTGCTCGTCACGAACGACTTCCCGCCGCGGCCCGGCGGGATCCAGCAGTTCGTCCACAACCTGGCGCTGCGCCTGCCCCCGGCCGAGGTGGTCGTCTACTCGTCCACCTACGAGGGGGCAGGCGCTTTCGACGCCCGGCAGCCGTTCGCCGTCGTCCGCGAGGACACCGGCATGCTGCTGCCCACTCCCGGCGTCGCCCGCCGCGCGGCCGAGATCGCCCGCGCCGAGGGGTGCGACCGCGTCCTGTTCGGGGCCACCGCCCCGCTCGGCCTGCTCGCGCACGGTCTGCGTACCGGCGCGGGCATCGAGCGCGCCGTCGGCCTCACGCACGGGCACGAGGCCGGCTGGGCCGCGCTGCCCGGTTCGCGCGGCATGCTCAAGCGCATCGCCCGCGGCTGCGACGTCATCACCTACCTGGGCGAATACTTCCACCGCCGGCTCGACCCGGCGATCGGTCCGCTCACCGAACTGCGCCGCCTCGCCCCCGGCGTCGACATCGACGACTATCACCCGAGCGTCGACGGCGACGAGGTCCGCAAGGAGCACGGCCTGCTCGACCGCCCGGTGATCGTCTGCGTCTCGCGCCTCGTTCCCCGCAAAGGGCAAGACTCCCTGGTCCGCGCGATGCCGCACGTCCTGCGGAAAGTCCCTGACGCGGCTCTCCTCATCGTGAGCGACGGTCCGGACCGCGGCCGCCTCGAACGCCTCGTACGCGAACACGACGTCACCGGATCGGTCGCCTTCACCGGCAAGGTCCCGTGGGAGGAGCTGCCCCGGCACTACGCGGCGGGCGACGTCTTCGCGATGCCGTGCCGGACGCGCTGGGGCGGCCTGGACGTCGAGGGGCTGGGCATCGTCTACCTGGAGGCGTCGGCGACCGGCCTGCCCGTCATCGGCGGGGCCTCCGGCGGTGCGCCCGACGCGGTCCTCGACGGCGAGACCGGATACGTGGTGTCCGACCTGACCCAGCTCGTCGACCGGCTGGTCGAGCTGCTCACCGACACCGGTCTCGCCCGCCGCATGGGCGCGGCCGGCCGGGCCTGGGTCGAGCGGGAGTGGCGCTGGGACCTCCAGGCCGCCCGCCTCCGCTCCCTCCTCCTCGCCTGACCCTCCCCGAGGACCGATTCAGGGGTGCTCGCGGGCGTACGCGCGGGCGGCGGCGATGCGCTCGACGGTGGTCGGGTGGCTGCCGAACAGGAACTGCTCCCAGGCCGGCGGGTCCGGGTCGCCGAGGTTCACCAGGGCCAGCCGCTGCTGCATCCGGTCGAAGGTCGCCGGGTCGTTCGTGACTTCGAGGGCGTGCTCGTCCGCGCGGGCCTCGATCGCCCGCGACACGTACGCCTGCACGGGACCGGCCAGCAGTCCGGCCACGGAGCCGATCGCGAGCAGCAGGCCGATCGCGCGCGGGTCGGCGATCGACTCGACCCCGGCCCGTCGCAGCAGGGGCGCCCAGCCGCCGAGCAGGTACAGGACGATCACCATGGCGGCCGAGCCGAAGGCGCCGATGAGCGTACCGATGCCGACGTCGTTGCGCTTGGCGTGGCCGAGTTCGTGCGCGACGACGCTGACCACCTCGTCGTCCGGCGCCTCGGTCAGCAGGGTGTCGTAGACGACCACCCGGCGGGTCGGTCCCAGTCCCGACACGTACGCGTTGACCGCCCGCGTACGCCGGGACGCGTCGGCGACCAGCACGTCCTTCACCGGTACGCCGTCCGCCGCCGCCATCGTCACGATCCGTTCGCGCAGCGGGGAGTCGGGCATCGAGGTGAACTTGTTGAACACCGGCTCGACGAGCACCGGGAAGACGAACGTCATGAGGACGACCAGTCCGGCCGCTCCGGCCGCCGCCCACGCCCACCACCAGTTCGGGGCCAGCCGGGTCAGGCCGAAGAACAGGAACAGGACGATCGCGCCGAGGACCGCGCCGATCGCGTACCCCTTGAGGAGGTCCGTGAACCACGCGCCCCAGCCCTGCGTGGACAGTCCATAACGGACGGAGATGGTGTGGCCGACCGCGGACAGCGGGAGGGTCACGATGTCGGCGAGGAAGACGACGAGCAGGCCGCCGCCCACGGCCTGGACCCACCACGGGCCGGGGACCAGCCCGACGATCTTCGCGCCGAGCGGCGTCAGACCCAGCAGCAGCGCGGCCGCGAGCCCGATGACCATGCTGGGGTAGGCCACCCACCGCAACGCCCCGTGGTACGCCCTGGCCCGCGCGACCTTGTCCGCGGGCAGCTCGGCGAGAGCGGCGATCTGGTCGGCCCGCGGCGCGGGCGGCCGGTGCCAGGGAACCAGCAGGCCGGCGACGACGGCGAGCGCTGCCAGCAGCACGACGAGCACGACCGTCGCCCAGGTGCGTGGGGTCATGCCGCATTCTAAGCTGCTGATCATGGAGAAGCTCGCAGTCGTCAGCGGCGGCGGTACCGGCATCGGCGCCGCGATCGCCACCACCCTCGCCACCGACGGGTACGCGGTCCTGATCGTCGGCCGCCGCCCCGAACCGCTGGCGAAGGTCGCCGCGTCCCACCCGAACATCACGCCGGTGGTGGCCGACGTGGCCGACCCGGCCCGCGTGACGGCCGTCGCCGAGGCGGTCGGCGAACGCGAGGTCGACGTACTCGTCAACAACGCCGGCGGATTCGTCATGTCCACAGGGGACACGCTGGCCGACCTCGCCACCCAGTGGCGCGGCGCGTACGACACCAACGTGCTCACGGCCGTCCTGCTCACCGAGGCCCTGCTCCCCCGCCTGCGCCGGCCCGGCGGCCGCGTCATCCTGTTCAGCTCGATCGCCGCGCAGCGCGGCGGCGGCGGGCCCTACTCGGCGGCGAAGGCGGCCCTGCACGGCTGGGTCTTCGACCTGGCCGCGCAGCTCGGACCGGACGGCGTCACGGCCAACGTCATCTCCCCCGGATACATCGCCGACACCGAATTCTTCGGCACGCGCATGACCCCCGAGGGCCACGCGTCCCGGGTCGGCCAGACGCTCGTCGGCCGCGCGGGCCGGCCGGACGACATCGCGGCCGCGGTGAGCTGGCTCGCCGGCGAGTCGGGGGGTTATGTCACCGGGCAGATCATCAATGTCAACGGAGGGTCGGTCCTCGGGCGGTGACAGGTCAAGATCAAATTCATGTCCCGGGTCCGTCGATCTCACCTCCGCTCCTCGCGCGGGAGACCGTTCCGGCCCGGGGGGCCTCCACTGCCAGGTGAGTGGGGCGACGCATCCTTCACCGTCGCCCGGTCGCCGTTTCACCCTTTACCCCGAGCCTTTGTCGCGACTGTCCGACTTGCACCCGGAATGCTCGACGATCTTGCGCGAATGTCCGGGCTTTTCGGGCATTACGGACGATTTTCGAGGCATTCGCGCAAGATCGTCGAGAAGGTTGAGCGGGCGCGGGATCTCGGGCTTCCGCTGCGGGCCGGAGGGATCGCGCCTAGCGTGGGAGGCGTCCGCCTATCTGTGAGGAGAGGACGCGATGAGCAAGCGCAATCAGCGCCACCACGATTCCCGGCAGGAATCCCACCATCAGGCCGAGCATCAGGCCCCGACGGAGGCCTCCGATCCCGCCGCTCAGCACGGCTACCCCGGTGAGCACGCCCACGAGCAGGCCAAGCAGAACGCCATGGCCGCCCGCGGCAAGGCGACGAGAACCCAGATGTCCGTCGGCCAGGCCAACATCATGCGGCTGAAGAAGGGCAATCAGCCCCGCGGCAGCAGGTAGCAGCCATTGATCCCGCCGGGATCGGGGAACCCGCCCGCATCATGAATCATGATCACGTGGGGGGCCCTGATCCCAGCGGGATCTTGCGACGGTTCAGGCCCGGCCGAGGCGGCGCAGGAGGGAATCCGCCGCCATCGGGTACGCGCCGTGGCGGCGTACGCCGTCGGCGACCTCCCGGTCCGACGACACCACGACGACCGCCCGGCCGGACGGTTCCGCTCGCACGAGGCGGCGTACGAGTTCGTCGGCGGTCTCGCCCTTGCGGGAGAAGAGGACGCGGACACCGCGCGGGGCCGGGGGCAGGCCGTGGACCTGTTCGGCGCCGTCGAAGACCACCGTCACCTCGACCCGCGTCTGGGCGGCGAGCCCGCCGAGGGCCGAGATCAGCCGCGTACGCTGCTGTTCGAGCGAGATCTCCGGATAGCCGCGCTTGGTGACGTTGTAGCCGTCGACGATCAGATGCGCCTTCGGCAGGGCCAGGAGCTGGTCGAGCCGGGCGGGATCGTCGGCGTTCTGGGCGCGGGCCGCCGGGGACGGGCCGCCGGGGCGCTCGGCGAAGGCGTCGGCGATCGCGTCGGCGGGCAGCGTCTGGGCGGGATCCAGCGCGAGTTCGCGGCGCAGGCCGACGGCGGCCTGCCCGATCGTCTCCAGCAGCAGCCAGAGCCGGGCCTCGTCGACCGCGCGTTGCTGGCGGGCGTCCTGGCGGACGGTGGACGTGGACGCCTCGGCCTCCGCGAGCTTCGCCCGCAGCCGGCGCAGTTCGGCGTCGTGGTCGGCGGCGTTCTTCGCGATCCGGCCGCGTTCGGCCGCGACCGAGTCCGTCGCCTTCTTCAGGGCGGCCTGGCTCTCGCGCAGCGCCTTCGCGGTCGCGCGGCCCTCCTCGCGGACGGCGCTGAGCTCGTGGTGCACCTTGGCCAGCTCGTCGCGCAGCTTCTCGACCTCGACGCGGGCCACGGTCCGGTCGTGCTCGGCCCGCTGCGCCCGCGACTCCGCCTCGCGGACCAGTTCCGCGACGGCCGCGCTCTCGGCGTCGATGCGGACGGCGTACTCGGCGGCCTCGACCAGGTCCCGCCAGCCCGCCGGCCGGGCCAGGTACGCGAGCGCGGCGACCTCGATCGGATCGGCGGCCGCCGGCGACACGCCCTCCTGCACGGCCGCGCCCAGCTCGCCGGCCTCGGCGAGGACGCGCTGGCTGACCCGCTGCCGGAAGACGGGGTCGGCGGTCAGGTGGGCCGCGATGACCGGGCCGCCCATCCGGGCGCGACGGTTCGGCGCGAACTTCGCCACCTTGCGCAGCGGCGCGCCGAGTTCGTCCTGCGGCACGCCGGCCAGCACGCCGGCGGTGAGGGCGACGATCCGCTGGCGGACCGGCTCGGGCAACACGGGTTCGGGTACGAACTCCTCGTCGACCTGCGGCGGGAGTGGCGGGAGCGGCGGCTCGGGAGGTGGCGGCGGGGCTCCGGGCAGAGCCCCGTCGATCTTCCCGGCCCCCTCGGGGCGGTCGATCATCTCCGGCTCTGCCATCCCTCTAGTCTCCCACCTCGGTGTAGTGCTTTACGAGGCTCTTTGTCACACCCGTCGCCTAGGGTGCGCATCGTGCCCAACCCGATCCCCCGAGGTCAAACTTCCGCCACGTGGACGGGCCGTTCGGTCCCTGTCGTCGCAGCACCCCCGCCGCCCGTTCCGGCCCAGCCCGAACCCGGCCCGGCCGAGTCCACGCAGCTGAGTTTCGACGATATCCTGGGCGACCCGTTCGCGCTCGATCTCGTCCACACGACCTTCGTGGTCCTGGACTTGGAGACGACCGGCGGCAGCCCGCACGACGGGGACGGGATCACCGAGATCGGCGCGGTCAAGGTCCGCGGCGGCGAGGAACTCGGCCGGTTCGCCACATTGGTCAATCCGGGTCAGCCCATTCCGCCGTTCATCACGGTCCTCACCGGAATCACGACCGCGATGGTGCTGCCCGCGCCGAAGATCGAAGAGGTCCTGCCCGGTTTGCTGGAGTTCCTGCGCTCCACCGTCATCGTGGCCCACAACGCCCCTTACGACGTCGGTTTCCTCAAGGCCGCGTGCGCCCGCCACGGATACGCGTGGCCGGCGCTGCGCGTACTGGACACGGCGGCCCTGGCCCGGCGGGCGATCACGAAGGACGAGATCCCCAACCGGAAACTCGGCACGCTGGCCCATTTCTTCCACACCCCGCACCAGCCGAACCACCGGGCGCTGGACGACGCGCTGGCCACGGTCGACGTGCTGCACGCGCTGTTCGAGCGGCTCGGCAGCTTCCGCGTGCGGACGCTCGGCGACGCCATCGAGTTCGCCAAGGCGGTCTCGCCCGAACAGCGGGCCAAACGGACGCTGGCCGAAGGCCTCCCGCACGCCCCGGGCGTCTACATCTTCCGGGGTCCCG
Source organism: Hamadaea tsunoensis DSM 44101 (assembly GCF_000428945.1). Taxonomy (GTDB): domain Bacteria; phylum Actinomycetota; class Actinomycetes; order Mycobacteriales; family Micromonosporaceae; genus Hamadaea; species Hamadaea tsunoensis. The sequence continues at coordinate 18,432 of NZ_AUAX01000001.1, forward strand.
ACGAGCGGGCGCTCTACGTCGGCACCTCCGTCAACATCGCGACCCGCGTACGCAGCTATTTCACGGCAGCCGAGAAGCGGGCCCGGATCTCGGAGATGATCCGGATCGCCCATCGGGTCGACTCGGTCGTCTGCGCGCATCAGCTGGAGGCGCAGGTCCGGGAGCTGCGCCTGATCGCGGCCCATGCCCCGCCCTACAACCGCCGGTCGAAGCATCCGGACCGGGTGTGGTGGCTGCGGCTGACCGACGAGGCGTACCCGCGCCTGTCACTCGTGCGGACGCCGGGCCCGGGCATCGCGCTGGGGCCGTTCCAGGGCAGGCACGCGGCGCAGGCGGCGATCGACGCGTGCTACGAGGCCCTGCCGCTGCGCCAGTGCACGACGAAGCTGTCGGCGAAGACCGCCTCGGCGATCTGCGCGCTGGCCGAGCTCGGCAAGTGCCATGCCCCTTGTGACCTGCGCGTCTCCGTCCAGGAATATGCCGACGTGGCCGCCGCCCCGTTCGCCGAGGCGGTGACGGGCGACCCCGAGCCGGTGATCCGTACGCTGCTCGGCCGCCTGAGGCGCCTGTCGGACGCCCAGCGCTACGAGGAGGCCGGCGCCCTGCGCAACCGGATGACCGCCTTCCTGCGCGCGGTGATCCGGCTGCAGCGGCTGTCGGGCCTGACCGCGCTGGCCGAGGTCGTCGGCGCCCGGCGGGACGCGGCCGGCGGCTGGGAGATCGCGATCGTGCGGCACGGCCGGCTCGCCGCCGCGATCACGGCACCGCCCGGCACGCATCCGCGGATCAGCCTGGAGACGGCCCGCGTGACTGCCGAAACCGTCACACCCGCGCAGCCCGGTCCGGTGCCGTGCGCCTCCCCCGAGGAGACTGAACGCATCCTCGACTGGCTGGAGCATCCGAACACCCGGCTCGTCGAGGTGTCGGCCGACTGGGCGTCACCAGCGCGTGGCGCAGCGCGACTGAAGCCCCTTCTGACCCGTTTGGAGAGTGCCGCCGGGACACGGATGATGAACGAAAGCGCATGAGGTATTGACCGAAAGTCGCAGACGTTCGTTACTAGTCTTAAGAGACACGAGCGAACCCGTCCGGCCGTGAGGATCAGATCCGATCGCTGAAGATCGCCGATCCTTCCCCGGACGCGCCGCGTGACTGGCCCGGAGGGGGGTGTCCACAATGGATGTCAATGCCGGCCTGGGCGCGCAACAGCTGACCAACTCGACGCAGCCGCTCACGAACAGGGTCCGGTCCTGGTTCGCCGCCCCCGACCGGCTCGGCCGGCCGGCTCCCAGCATCAGTCCCATGGCCGCTCTCGTCCGCGCGCACCGGCAGGTGCATCCGGGCGCCGACACCGTCCTGGTCCGGCAGGCGTACGTGACGGCGAAGCGGTATCACGAGGGGCAGTTCCGCAAGAGCGGCGAGCCCTACGTGACGCATCCGCTGGCCGTCGCGCAGATCCTCGCCGACCTCGGGATGGACACGACTACGCTGGTCGCGGCGCTGCTGCACGACACCGTCGAGGACACCGACTACACCCTCGAAACCCTGCGTGACGACTTCGGCGACGAGGTCGCCCACCTGGTCGACGGCGTGACCAAGTTCGACAAGGGCCACTTCGGGGCGATCGCCGAGGCCGAGACGATCCGCAAGATGATCGTCGCCGCCCGCCGGGACGTCCGCGTCCTCGTCATCAAGCTGGCCGACCGCCTGCACAACATGCGTACGCTCGACGCGCGCTCGCCCGCCTCCCGGGCCCGGATCGCCGGTGCGACCAAGGAGGTCCTCGTCCCGCTGTGCGACCGGCTCGGCATCCAGGTCCTCAAACGGGAGCTGGAGGACGTCGTCCTGGAGCACCTGGAACCGGAGACCTTCGCGCTGATCGACCAGGTGGTGCAGGAGCGGGTCCTCTGGAAGGACTTCCTCGACCACATCATCCTGACCGCCGAGAACGTGCTGCGCAAAGACGACGTCGACGCCGAGATCCGGCCGCGCCACCGCCACCACTACACGATCTGGCGCGACACCAAGGCCGTCGGGGACCACATCAAGCCGCTGGACATGCCGCGCATCGTGATCCTCGTCGACGGGCCCGACACCGACTGCTACGCCGCCCTCGGCGCGATCCACCGCGCGTTCCGGCCGGTACCGGGGCGGTTCAAGGACTTCATCGCCTCGCCGAAGAACAACCTCTACCGGTCGTTGCACACGACCGTGCTCGGCCCCGACAGCCGCCCGGTCGAGGTGCTGATCCGCACCGACCAGATGCACCGCGACGTCGAGTACGGCATCATCGCCCGGTTCCGCTACCCCAGCCGGGTGCTGCCGGACAAGCTGAGCCAGACCATCGGCAACGCCCTGACCTCCGCGCCCGTCATCGCGATGGGCAAGGCCCTCCCCCAGTCCCTGCGCCGCCCGCTGGCCGGGATGCTCGGCATGCTCACGGGCGACGCGCGGGACGCCTCCGCGGCCGCCGCCGCCGCGGCCGAGGCCACCGACCTCGAATGGCTGCGCCGGGTGCTCGACCTGGAACAGGACACCACCAACGCCGCCCAGTTCGTCCGTTCGCTGCGGGGCGACCTGGCCGAGCGGCAGATCCAGGTCATCGCCCGCGGCCGGACGTTCGTGCTGCCCTCGGGCTCGACGCCGCTGGACGTCGCGTACGACCTGGGGCCGCACGTGGGCGACCGGACGCTGGCCGCGGCCGTCAACGGGGAGATGGCGCCGCTGTCCGCCACGCTCGTGGACGGCGACGTCGTCGAGATCATCGAAGCCGAGCCCGGGCAGGCCGCCGGTCCGTTCGAGGAATGGCTGACCTACGTCCAGTCTCCCAAGGCCCAGCTGCACCTGCGGCGCCGGTTCCGGGAACACAATGTGGACGACGACCCGGCCGGCACGATCACCGACCGGATAGCGATCGGCCGCGCCGCCCTCGGGCTCGCGCTGCGGCGCCGCTCCCGGGGCCTCGCCGACGACGACTGGCTGGTCAAGCTGGCCGAGCACCTCGGCTTCCCGGACCTGGACACCATGCTGGTCGCGATCGCCGCCCACCGGCTGCGGGCCGACAACGTCGTGGACGAGCTGATCACGCTGGTCGACAACGGCCCCGGAGCAGCGCCGAGTACAGTCTCCGGGTGAGCCCACGCCGTTCCGCTCTGCGTACGCGTCTGACCTCGATCGGGTACGGGGTCTTCTACCGGCTCCCACCCAAGGTCCGGACCCGCCTGGTCCGCATCGCGACCCCCACCTACACCGTCGGCGCGGTCGTGCTGCTGTTCTCCTCCACCGAGCCGCGCCGGCTGCTGCTGCTGCGCCAGCCGCCCGGCCGGGGCTGGTCGTTGCCGGCCGGCCTGCTCGAACGCGGCGAAACCCCGGCCCAGGGCGCCGTACGCGAGGCCGCCGAGGAGACCGGCATCGAAATCGACCCGGCCGACCTCCTGCCCGCCAACCCGAACGCCGTGGTGCACACGAAGGGCCGCTGGGTGGACACGGTGTTCACCGCCGACCTGGACCCGGATCGCGTCGAGCTGAGCGTGGACGGGGCCGAGGTCTGGGAGGCCGCCTGGCATCCCCTCGACGACCTGCCGAAGATGACCGTCGCCACGGGCCGGCTGCTCGGCGTCTACGGGATCGGCCCGTACGCGGCCGACGAACCGACCGGCGGGCTCCCCGGATCGCGGCCCGCGCCCCGGAAGGATCAGTGATGAACCTCGCCGCGATCGTCCTCGCCGCCGGTGAGGGGCAGCGCCTGCGGCCACTGACGACGATCCGCCCGAAGGCGCTCTGCCCGGTCGGCAACGAGGCCATGCTCGACCGCGCGCTCGCCCTGCTCGCCTCCATCGGACTCACCGGACCGGGGAACGTCGCCGTCAACGCCTGCTGGCTGGCCGACCAGGTCGTCGAGCACGTCGGCGAACGCGCGTACATGAGTGTGGAGAAAGAGCTCCTCGGCAGCGCCGGCAGTGTCGGCAAGCTGCGCTCGTGGGTCGACGGCCGGCCGGTGCTCGTGCTCAACGCCGACGCGTACTTCTCCGGGGACGTCAGGATCTCCTCGCTGCTCGACGGCTGGGATACGCGTACTCTGCGGATGTTGGGCCAGGTGCACGTCGGGCATCAGGGCGAGTTCGGCGGCTACGACTTCGCGGGCATGTCGCTCCTGCCCGCGGCGACGGCCGCGCGGCTGCCGGAGGAGCACGGCGATCTGGTACGCGAAGCGTGGCGCCCCGCGGAGGCGGCGGGCGGGCTGGAGATCATCCGTCTGCACGGGCTGTACCTGGACTGCGGTACGCCGACCAGCTACCTGCACGCGAACCTCCTGGAGGTCGAGGACTGCCTGATCGCGCCGGACGCGCGGGTGACCGGAACGGTCGGGCGCAGCGTGATCGGCGCCGGCGCGGTGGTCGAGGGCGAGGTCCACGACTCCGTGATCTGGCCGGGCGCCCGGGTGGAACGCGGCGAGAAGCTGACCCGCGCCATCCGCGCGGCGGGGCACACCGTGCGGGTCTAAACTCGCCCTGTGATCACCGCCATTGTTCTCATCGACTGCGCGACCGACTCGATCCCCGAGGTCGCGAAGACCCTGGCCGATCTGCCCGGCGTGAGCGAGGTCTACTCGGTCGCGGGCGGCGTCGACCTCATCGCGATCGTGCGCGTCAAGGAGTTCGAGCAGATCGCCGAGGTCATCGCGGGCAGCATCTCCAAGACGCCGGGCGTCGTCGGCACCGACACGCACATCGCGTTCCGGGCGTACTCGCGCCACGATCTGGAGGAGACGTTCTCGATCGGGTTCCCCGAGAACTGATTACTCTTTAGTAACTTAGGCCGTCTACGCTGGCGGCCATGCAGATCGAGATCGACCGCGGGTCCGACCGCCTCGCCGTCACGGTTTTCGGCGAAGGTACGCCGGGTGCGCCCCTGTTCGTGCTGGTACCGGCGATGGGCGTACCGGCCCGGTACTACCGGCCGTTCGCCGACCTGCTCACCGCCGCCGGGTACGCCGTCGCGGCGGCGGATCTGCGCGGCACCGGTCTGAGCGGCTTCCGCGCCTCGCGCCGCAGCACCTACGGGCTCGCCGACCTCGCCGACGACGTGGCCGCCGTCCTCGACGGACTCTCCACGCTCCGGGCCGGCCGGCCCACGTACCTTGTCGGGCACAGTCTCGGCGGGCAGGCGGCCGTGCTGCACCTCGCGCGTACGCTCGACCCGTCCGTGGCCGGACTCGTCCTTGTCGCATGTGGACTGCCCTACTGGCGGCTGTTCGGCGCCCGCTCCCCCGGCGTGTGGGCGTTCACCCAGTCGCTCGCCGGGATCTCCGCGATCGCCGGGTACTGGCCCGGCTGGGGATTCGGCGGACGCCAGGCGCGTGGCGTCATCCGCGACTGGGCGTACACGGCGCGTACCGGCCGGTTCCCCGCCTCGCTCGGGGCGGATCCGGCCGCGGTGACGACGCCGGTTCTCGCGATCAGCGTCGACGACGACCAGTACACGCCGCCGCCCACCACGGACCAGCTCACGTCTCGCCTGACCAGCGCACCGGTGACTCGACTCCACGTCACCAACGCCGAGGCGGGCAGTACCCTCGACCATTTCCGGTGGGTCCGCGCGGCCACCCCGATCGTCGGCCACATCACCGGCTGGCTCCCCAGCCCGGTCCGCCCATAAAGTTCAAGATCTTTTTGTCCCGGGCTCGCCGATCTCGCCTCCGCTCCTCCCGCGGGAGACCGTTCCGCCCCTATCGCTGCGCTCCGGGGACTCCACTGCCACCTGAGTGGGGCGAAGCATCCTTCACCGCGGTCCGGTCACCGTTTCACCCAACCCCCACCCGGCCTTTGTCGCGACTGTCCGATATGGGGCGAGGTCGCGGCTGCGGTGTGATTCGGCGTGATCGAATACCGTCATCACGGCATTGCGAGGCCGATTCCCTTGATCGAATACCGTTATTGCGGCAAAAGAGCGCTCTCCTGCCGTATTGACGGTATTTGATCACGCTGAGGGGGCTGGGAATGCCGTAATAGCGGTCAACGATCACCGGCCGCAGGGATGTTCGGCTTGATCGCGACGCGAAAGCTTGATCAAGTACCCGGATGCTGTCAAAAACGGCCCGTTTTTGCAGATCCCCGGCTCTTGATCAAGCAATGGAGATCCACACCTACAGATTCCGGGCACTCGATCACCGCCCACCACCTCGCGGCCGAACCGATCGTGCCGAGCCTCGGTCGCGCCGTCCGGACTTTGTCCTGCCTGTCCGATATGGAGGATGGCCGGTCGACCCGCCGGTGGTCGTCGGCGGCTCCGACGTATCGGACAGTCGCGACAAAGGCCGGGTGGAAACGGTGACTGGACGACGGTGAATGATGCTTCGCCCCACTGTGCTGGCAGCGGAGGCCTCGGAGCGAAGCGGAGGGGCCGGAGCGGTCTCCCGCGGGAGGAGCGGAGGCGAGATCGACGAACCCGGGACCTAAATTTGATCTTGATTTGTGGGCTTGAAGCTGAAGAGGCCCCACCGGCGAACCGGTGGGGCCTCTTTTCCCGAATTTACGCGTCGATCTTGTCGCGTTCCTTGGCCGGGAGTGCCGGCGGGGGCGGCGGCGGCGCGGGCCGCTCGATCGGGCGGAAGAAGCCCCGGATCGCCGGGCCGAGGGCACCGAGCCGGTTCATCTTCCGCGGGACCGTCCAGCCGACGTAGTCGAGGTGGGCCGGGTGTCCGTGCTCGTCCACCGGCGCGAGCGGCTGGTGGATCTCGACGAACGCGCCGTTGGGCAGGCGCTTGATGATGCCGGTCTCGACGCCGTGCGCCAGCACCTCACGGTCGTGCTGCTGCAGGCCGAGGGCGATGCGGTGCGTGATGTAGTACGCGAGCGGCGGCACGACCAGGATCGCGATACGGCCCGCCCACGTCATGGCGTTGAGGCTGATGTGGAACTTGTCGGCGATGATGTCGTTGCCGCCGGAGACCAGCAGCACGACGTAGAACGAGACCGCCATCATGCCGAGCGCCGTCCGCTGAGGCACGTCCCGCGGCCGGTTGAGCAGGTTGTGCCGGCTCGTGTCGCGGTTCTTGCGGGCCTCGATGAACGGGTAGATCAGCGGCAGCACGGTCAGGATGCCGGGCAGCACGACCGTCGGCCAGAAGATCGCCGGCAGCGTGTAGCCGTGGCCGAACAGGCTGAACCGCAGTTCCCAGGCGGGCATCAGACGGGTCGAGCCGTCGAGGAACATGACGTACCAGTCGGGCTGGCTGCCCGCCGAGACGACCGCCGCGCGGTACGGGCCGAACAGCCAGATCGGGTTGATCTGGAACAGGCCGCCCAGGAACGCCACCACCGCGAAGACGAGCATGAAGAACCCGCCCTGCTTGATCGCGTACCGCGGGAACATCCGCTCGCCGACCACGTTCGAGTTGGTACGCCCCGGCCCCGGCCACTGGGTGTGCTTCTGGACGAAGACGAGTCCCACGTGGACGGTGATGAGCGCCAGCAGGATGCCCGGTACGAGCAGCACGTGCGCGATGTAGAGCCGGTCGAGGATCACGTGACCGGGGAACTCCCCGCCGAACAGCGAGGTCGTCACCCAGGTGCCGATGATCGGGATCGACAGCATGATGCCGGTGGCGATCCGCAGACCGGTGCCCGACAGCGCGTCGTCCGGCAGCGAGTAGCCGGCGAAGCCCTCCAGGAAGCCCAGCCAGAACAGCAGCAGACCGATGATCCAGTTCAGCTCGCGCGGCTTGCGGAACGCGCCGGTGAAGAAGATCCGGAACATGTGCACGACGATCGCCGCCAGGAACAGCAGCGCCGCCCAGTGGTGCATCTGCCGCACGATCAGGCCGCCGCGGACCGCGAACGAGATGTCGAGGCTCGTCGCGTACGCGTGTGACATCGCCTGCCCACGCAGCGGCGCGTAGGCGCCGTTGTAGATGACCTCGGTCATCGAGGGGTCGAAGAACAGGGTCAGGAACGTACCGGTGAGCAGCAGGATGATGAACGAGAAGAGCGCGATCTCACCCAGCAGGAACGACCAGTGGTCCGGGAAGACCTTGTTGAGCAGACCCCGGATCGGGCCGGCCGCCTTGAACCGTTCGTCCACGGCGTTGGCCGTGGCCGCCGGCAGCGCCTTGACGTCAAACTTGCGACGCTTCATTGTGTTGGCCTCTCCCAGAACGCCGGACCGATGGCGACCCCGAAGTCACCCTTCGCCACGAAGTAGCCCTCGCCGTCGACGTCGATCGGCAGCATCGGCAGCCGCCGGGTGGCCGGCCCGAAGATCGGCCGGGCGTTGTCGGTGATGAGGAACTGCGACTGGTGGCAGGGGCACAGCAGGCGGTTGGTCTGCTGCTCGTACAGGCTGGCCGGGCAACCGGCGTGCGTGCAGATCTTCGAATACACCACGAAGTTGTTCCACATCGATCCCGAGTTCGGGTCCGACGGGTTCGTCAGGGCGTTCTTCGAGTAGTTCTTCAGGTTGCTGCGCAGCGTCTGCGCGTCGTTGTCGCGCAGGTGGATGAGCAGGATCGGCGAGTCGGCGAACTCGTTCGTCGTCCCACCGGGGATCCCCGGGAAGGCCGTCATCTGGCCGCCGATGCTGACGTCCTCCGGCCGGATCGGGGTGTAGTCCTCGCGTACCAGGCGGACCGGCTTGCCGTCGTTGAAGCGGGGGTTGAAGCCCGTCTCGAAGTACGGGTCCTCGGGGTGCTCGGCCGTCGGGTGCGGATCCTTGATCATCATGCCGATCGGCACCGCCGCCGCGGCGAGGCCGAGGCCCAGACCGCCGAGGCCGAGCGTGGCCTTGATCAGCGGACGGCGCTGGATGCCCAGCTCCTCGCCGATGAAGCCCAGCGTGCCGGCCGCGATCTTGCGGTCGTCGTCGCTCGACGCGCCGTCGTGGCGGTCCTGGATGGCGATCTCGTGCGGCAGCAGCTTGCGGCCGTAGACGAGGACGCCCATGCCGATGCCGAACAGCGCCAGCGCCAGGCAGAAGCCGAGGGCCGGGGTGTACCAGTCCTCGCCGCCGGAGCCGAACGTGTACTCGTCCGGATTGAACGGTCCCCAGATGTAGACCGCGACGAACGCGATCGCACCGGCGCCGGCCAGGAAGAACAGGAACGCCACGAGGCGCTCGATGCGCCGCTCGGCCTTCGTGCCCGGCACCGGGAACGGCGACTCGTAGTGCACGATCTCGATGTCGTCCCGGCGCAGGCCGGCCTCGAGGATCTGCCTGTTGGTCAGGTTGTCCGCGGACAGGTCCACGGCGGGCGTACCGTGCCCGGGTTCGTGGCTCATGACTTCCCCGCAATCCAGAGGGTGGCGAAGACCAGCGCGACGATGCCCACGAGGAAGATCGCGAGACCCTCCGTGACGGGGCCGAAGCGGCCGAGTCCCCAGCCGCCCGGGTCCTGGTCGGACTTCATGCCCTGCACGTACGCGATGATGTCCGTCTTCTGCTGCGGCGTCAGCTGGTTGTCGCCGAACACCGGCATGTTCTGCGGGCCGGTCAGCATCGCGGCGTACATCTCGCGATCGGTCGCTTCCTTGAGACTCGGCGCGTACTTGCCGCTGGACAGCGCGCCGCCGCCGGCCGAGAAGGCGTGGCAGGAGGCACAGTTGATCCGGAAGAGCTCGCCGCCCCGGGCGATGTCGCCCTGCGACGCGAAATCGGTGCCGGCGGGCAGCTGCGGTCCGCCGCCGAGCTCCTGGATGTACTGGCCGAGCGCCTTGGCGTTGTTGTCCAGCTCCTCGCCGCCCCAGAAGGGACGCTTGCGCGGGACCTGGGCCTCCTGGCGGGCGGCGGGCATCCGGCCGGTGGTGACCTGGAACTCCACCGAGGCGGAGCCGACACCGATCAGGCTCGGGCCGCGGCCGTCCACGCCCTGGGCGTTGCTGCCGTGGCAGGAGATGCAGTTCTGGTCGAACAGGGCCTTGCCGTCCTCGGCCTGGCGCGACAGCGGCGGGTTGTCCGCCGCCGACGACGCCGGCGCGACGGCCATGTACAGGCCGCCGGCGAAGACGAGCGCGGCGAGCATCCGCAGCGCGGCGCTCAGCCGGCGCGTGGCCTTGCCCCGCTTGCGGGGGGCCACGCTGACCAGCCGCCTCAGCCGGGCGGCGGTCTTGCCGCCGGATTCCGTTGTCATGGTCATACCCTCGGGGTCCACATCCGCGGACGGGCGGCGGCTCATGAAAGGCCGCCGATCCGCTCCAGCAGATAGATCATGAAGAACAGGCCGATCCACACGACGTCGACGAAGTGCCAGTAGTACGACACGACGATCGCCGAGGTGGCCTGCGCCGGAGTGAACCGCCCCATCGTCGTGCGGATCATGTAGACGATGAAGGCGAGCAGGCCGCCGCACACGTGCAGCCCGTGGAAGCCGGTCGTGAGGTAGAACATCGACCCGTAGCCGTCACCGTTGATCTTGACGCCCTCTTCGACGAGGTTGCGGTACTCGTTCGCCTGGCCCAGAACGAAGATGAGACCCATCACGAAGGTGAGGGTGAACCATCGCCGCAGGGCGTGCACGTCGCCCTTCTCCGCCGCGAACACGCCCATCTGGCAGGTCACCGAGGACAGCACCAGGATCGTCGTGAAGACGAGGGCGTAGGGCAGGTTCAGCCGCGGGAAGTGTTCCCGCCACTGGTCGTACGCTGCCGCGCGGATGGAGAAGTACATCGCGAACAGCGCCGCGAAGAACATCAGTTCGCTGGAGAGCCAGACGATGGTTCCTACGCTGACCATGTTGGGCCTGGTCAGTGAGTGAATCCCGCTCTTGGCAATAGCTGGGGCCGCAGTCACGCGGTCATTATTATCCGCGACCAGCATCGAACCGCGTCGGGGTGCCCTTTCTGACCGCGTGTCGCCGAGCAGTGGCGCTGCGCACCGGACCCGGCGGGTGCGCTCATATCCGCCAGGACTAGCCTCGGATCGTGCCCCCGATCGCCTCTACCTTGGCAAACACCGAACTCCCGCCGTTCACCGCGGCCGCCGTCTTCACCCGGTGGACCGTGGACGGCTGGCTCGCGGCGGGTCTGCTCCTCGCGGCCGGGCTCTATCTCTACGGCGTCCACCGGCTCAAGGCGCGCGGCGACGCGTGGCCCGTGACGCGTACCGCATTGTTCGTCGGGGGCGGGCTCGGCTCCATCGCCTTCGTGACCCTGAGCGGCATCGGCGCGTACGACACCACCCTGCTCAGCGTGCACATGGTGCAGCACATGGTGCTCGGCATGGTGGCCCCGATCTTCCTCGCGCTGGGCGCGCCGGTCACGCTCGCTCTGCGTACCCTGCCGAAGAAACCGCGCGCCGCGCTGCTGGGTGCCATCCACAGCCGAGTCGCCCGTGTCCTGGCGTTTCCCCTGGTGGCGTACGCGATCTTCGTGGCGAACCCGTTCGTCCTCTACTTCAGCCACCTGTACCGGGCGACGCTGGAGCACCCGTGGCTGCACGAGGTGATGCACGCCCATTTCATCGCGACGGGCTGCCTGTTCTTCTGGCCGCTGCTGGGGCTGGACCCGTTGCCGGGGCGCTGGCCGCATCCGGGCCGCGCTCTGCTGATGGTCCTGAGTGTCCCTTTTCACACCGTGCTCGGGCTGACCATCATGCAGCAGCAGTTGCTCCTCGCCGGCGATTACTACCCCTCACTGCACCTGAGCTGGGCGGATCCGCACGCCGACCAGGTGACCGCGGGCGGTGTCCTGTGGGCCGGCGGCGAGCTCGTCAGCGTGACGATGCTCGCGGTGCTCGTCGTGCAGTGGGTCCGCCACTCCGAACGGGAGGCGCGCCGGATCGACCGCGCCCTCGACCGCGAGGAGGCGCTCGCCGCGGCGGCCGCCGCCCGGGCGGCGGAGAAGGGGGAAACCGCCCCGGAAGAGGGCGGTCCGGGGCCGGACATGACCACGCTCACACAGCCGCAGGGCGCCGAGTACGATCAGCGGGCAGCGACCAGCTAGCGCCGCCGACCAACCCGGCGCAGCGCGTACGACCCCGCGGGAGCCCGAGATGAGCGCAGAACCGAACCGGCACACCGTCCTGCTCTACAGCGACGACCCGGCGGTCCGCGACAGCATGCGCCTGGCCATCGGCAAGCACCCGGCGGCCGACATCGCCGTCGAGTTCGTCGACGCCTCGACCTACGCCGAGTGCGTACGCCTCGTCGACGACTTCGAGATCGACCTGCTCGTCCTCGACGGTGAGGCCGCGCCGGCCGGCGGCATCGGGATCGCCCGCCAGCTGCACGACGAGATCGCCGACACCCCGCCGACCGTCATCGTCATCGCGCGGGCGGCCGACCGCTGGCTCGCCGCGTACGCGAAGGTCACCGCCACCCTGGTGCACCCGCTCGACCCCGTGACGACCGGGCGTACCGTCGCCGAGCTGCTGCGCGACCGCACGCCGGCTTCCGCGTAGGGCGCCTGTCCGCCGCCCTCGCTCGACATTTCGGGAGGCCCTGATGGGCGACCGCACCTGGCCCAGCCTGCTCGCCGGACTCCTGCGCGCGGGCGAGATCTCCGCCGACGACGCCAGCTGGGCGATGGAGGAGATCATGGCGGGGTCCGCGACCTCCGCGCAGATCGCCGGGTTCGCCCTGCTGCTGCGCGCGAAGGGCGAGACATCCGCCGAGCTGGCCGGGCTGGCCTCGACCATGCTGCGCATCGCGCCGCCGGTCCCGCTGACCGACGCCCAGCGGGCCGCGGCCGTGGACGTCGTCGGCACCGGCGGCGACGGCGCGCACACCGTGAACATCTCCACCATGTCCGCCCTCGTGGTGGCCGGGGCCGGGGTCACCGTGGTCAAGCACGGCAACCGCGCGGCCTCGTCCCTGTGCGGCGGCGCCGACCTGCTGGAGCACTTCGGCATCCCGCTCGAACTCGGCCCCGAGGCCGTGGCCCGCTGCGTCGAGGAGGCCGGCATCGGCTTCTGCTTCGCCGCCCGGTTCCACCCGGGGATGCGCCACGCCGGTCCGACCCGGCGGGAGCTCGGCGTACCGACGGCGTTCAACCTGCTCGGCCCGCTGAGCAACCCGGCCCGGCCGCGCGCAGGTGCGGTCGGGGTCGCCGACGGCCGGCTCGCCGCGACCGTCGCGGGCGTGTTCCGGGACCGCGACGACAGCGTTCTCGTCGTGCACGGCGAGGACGGGCTGGACGAGTTCACGACCGCCGCCCCCACGACCGTCCACCTGGTACGCGGCGGCGCCGTTCACACGGCCACCGTCGACTCGGCGGACCTCGGCCTGCCCCGGAGTGCCCCCGGTGATCTCAAGGGCGGTGACGTGGCTTTCAACGCCGCTGCCGCCCGGCGCCTGCTGGCGGGTGAGACCGGCCCGATCCGCGACGCCGTGCTCGTCAACTCCGCGGCCGCTCTCGTGGCCGCCGCCGGGGTGGGCCGGCCCGCGTACGCCGACCCGGACCGGCAGCTCGCCGACGATCTCCGGGAGGGCATCGCCCGGGCCGCCGAGTCGATCGACTCCGGCGCGGCCGCCAAGGTCCTCGCCCGCTGGGTCGAGGTCGCCAACAGGCGGTAAAGCGACGACGAGAACGGCCGCCCTCCCGGAGGAGAGCGGCCGTTCTTCCGTCTGTGGCTCGTGTTCCGCGGTCAGTGTTCCGCGGTACGCCGGGTGCCCGTGTAGTACTCGAAGATCATCGCGCAGGCCGCCAGGATGACGCCGATCAGGCCGACCACGATCAGCCAGACCATCCAGAACACCATGCCGACGCCGGCGACGGTCGCGAAGGCCGCGATGCCGAAGGGCCAGTAGCTGCCCGGCGAGAAGAAGCCGATCTCACCGGCGCCGTCGGCGATCTCCGCGTCGTAGCGGTCCTCCGGGCGCGGGTCGATCCGCCGCGAGACGAACCAGAAGTACCCGGCGCACATCGCGCAGAGCAGCGTGGACATCACGAGCGCCGTGCTGCCGACCCAGTCGACATGGCCCAGGTCGTGGTTGCTCCACCAGGCGTACACCGGCATGACCAGTGCCAGGAAGAGCGCCACGCCACCGAAGATGCGCCATTCAGCCTTCATCGCCGACTCCCTCAATTCCCGCTGTAGTTCGCCGGCACCTGCTCGGATTCCTTCTTGACGTTGAACGGCTCCGTCGTCGTCGCGTACTGGTGCTCCGCGTCGAAGCCGATCACGCCCAGCGCCTGGGGCGTCGTCTTGCCGGCCTTCTTGGCCGCGAGGAACTGCTGGTACTTCTCCGGCGAGACCGCCCGCACCTCGAAGTTCATCATCGAGTGGTAGGTGCCGCACAGCTCGGCGCAGCGGCCGACGTACGAGCCCTCCTGGTCGATGGTGACCTCGAAGACGTTGCGCACGTTGCCGGGAAAGACGTCCCGCTTGAACAGCAGGTCCGGCACCCAGAACGAGTGGATGACGTCCTTGCTGGTCTCCTCGATGCGGATGGTCCGCCCGACCGGCAGGACCAGCACCGGGATGTAGTCACTGGCCCCGGTGGTCGTCGCGACGGGCGCGGCGTTCGGGTCGGTGTCCGGCGCGGTCATGTAGTTGAACTGCCAGTTCCACTTGAACGCGACGACCTCGACGGTGACGTCGGGGTTGGCCGAAACCTTGTTCACGTTCGTCTGGATGACCGCGGTGTAGTAGAAGAGCACCGCGATGACGAGGAACGGCAGAACCGTGTAGAGAACCTCGATCGGGAGGTTGAACCGGGTCTGCGTCGGCAGGCTCGGGCCGCCGGCCCGCTTGCGGTACACGATGATGCACCAGAAGATGAGGCCCCAGACGAAGACGCCGACGACGAGCGCCGCGATCACCGACCAGATCCACATGTCGTACATCTGCTGGGACTGCGGCGTGACACCGCCTTCGGGCCAGCCGAAGCCACCGAAAGCCTTGCCGACGTCCTGGGCGGAGCAACCGGCGAGAAGCGCCAGAGCTCCGACGGCGACTGCGCTCACGCTCAGTTTCCGCGCGCGCGACCGACCTGCAACCACCTGGATCCTGCCTCCCTTGCGCCACCCCGCCGGCCTGGCCGGCAGGGCGTCTGTCGACAGGTCCGCACACTACTCGACCATGCGTCCGGTTTCCGGCTGGGGGTCGGCGTGTCCGGGACGCCCGGCCCGGAGCGGTACCGTGAGCATATGCCTGACCAGGCTTATCTCGACTCAGCCACGGCGGCGCCGTTGCATCCGGCCGCCCGGGAAGCCCTGCTAGCAGCCCTGTCGGACGGCTGGTCCGACCCCGCCCGCCTCTACACGCAGGCCCGCCGCGCCCGCCAGCTCCTCGACGCGGCGCGGGCCGCCGTCGCGGAATGCCTGGGTGTACGCGTACCCGAGGTCACGTTCACCGCCAACGGGACCGACGCGGTACGCCGGGCCGTCCTGGGAGGACTCGCCGGCCGGCGGCGTACGGGACGGGTGTTCGCGCACTCGGCGATCGAGCACTCAGCCGTGCTGCACGCCGCCGAGGAACACGTTTCCGCTGGTGGTGAGGCTGTGAGTGTGCCGGTCGACCGGCTGGGCCGCATCGATCCGGACGCCTGGCGGGCAGCGGTCTCGGCCGATGGTGTGGCGTTGGCCGCACTCATCGCGGCCAGTCACGAGGTCGGGACCGCCCAGCCCCTGTCCGCGGCGGCCGAGGCGTGCGCGGCTGCCGGCGTACCCCTGATGGTGGATGCCTCCGTCCTGGTGGGACGGCTGCCGGTGGCGCCGGGCTGGAGCCTGCTCACCGCGAGCGCGCGCAAGTGGGGCGGGCCCGGCGGGGTGGGCGTGCTGGTGGTACGGACGGGTGTGCGGTTCGATCCGCCGGGGTCGGCGGCCTGGTCGCAGCCCGAGCGGGCGGCCGGCTACGGGCCCGGCGCGCCGGACCTGCCGGCGATCGTCGCGGCGGCCGTGGCCCTGCGCGCGGCCCAGGCCGAGGCGGCGGGTGAGGCGAAGCGGCAGCGCGAGCTGGTGGACCGCATCCGTACGCGGGTGGCGGCGACGGTGCCCGACGTGGAGATCGTCGGCGACCCGGACGACCGCGCCCCGCACATCGTCACGTTCTCCTGCCTCTATGTGGACGGCGAGTCCCTGCTGTACGCGCTGGACCGCCGCGGCTTCGCGGTGTCCTCGGGTTCGTCGTGCACCTCCTCGACGCTGCGGCCCTCGCACGTCTTGGAGGCGATGGGCGCCCTGTCGCACGGCAACGTACGCGTCTCCCTGCACCGCGACACCACCGATGAGCAGGTCGAACGCTTCCTGATCGAGCTGCCCGGGATCGTCGCCGAACTCCGGGCCGAGGCCGGGGTGGTGGGCCTGTGATCGAGCTGGACTGCCTCGGGCAGCGGTGTCCCCTGCCGGTGATCGCCCTCGCCCGGCGCGTACCGGAGGTGGCCGTCGGCGACGTCGTCCGGGTTCTCGCCGACGACCCCGCCGCCGCTCTGGACATCCCGGCGTGGTGCCGGATGCGCGGCCAGGAGTTCGTCGGATCGCCCGCCGAAAACACCTACGACGTACGCCGAATCGCCTGACGACGGCGTACGGCAACGATTGACAAGTGCGATTGGGAGCGCTTCCATAGAGGACGCCTGCCCCTACTCCACGGGGGTGGCCCGTCATCCGCCCCGCCGCACGCCCGCGACGGGGATCGCCCCGGAGGTCTTCGCATGTCCGCGTACTCCCGCACGCCCAGGCCGGCCCTGTGGCGTGCCGTCATCATCGGATCGGCCGCCGCAGCCGCGGCCCTCCTCGTCGCCACGATGTCCACCGGTCCGACGCCCGCCCGGGCCGCCGACCCGACGCTGCACCAGCTGATGGTCAACAAGGGCCGGGTCTACTTCGGCTCCGCCACCGACAACGGCGAGCTGTCCGACACCCCGTACACGACCATCCTCGGCAGCGAGTTCGGCTCGATCACGCCCGGCAACTCGATGAAGTGGGACACGATCGAGCCCACGCAGAACACCTTCAACTTCACCAAGGGCGACGCCATCGTGACGTTCGCCCAGGCCCACAACCAGATCGTGCGCGGGCACACCCTCGTGTGGCACAACCAGCTGCCCGGCTGGGTCTCCAGCCTGCCGGCCGCCTCGGTCCAGGCGGCGATGGAGAACCACATCACCCAGGAGGCCACCCACTACAAGGGCAAGGTCTACTCCTGGGACGTCGTCAACGAGCCCTTCAACGACGACGGCACCTACCGGACCAGCCCGTTCTACAACGCGATGGGTACGGCGTACATCGCCGACGCGTTCCGCACCGCGCGCGCGGCCGACCCGACCGCCAAGCTCTACATCAACGACTACAACATCGACGGCACCGGGGCCAAGGCCGACGCCATGTACAGCCTCGTGTCGTCGCTGAAGTCGCAGGGCGTACCGATCGACGGCGTCGGCTTCCAGGGCCACCTCGCCGTGCAGTACGGCTTCCCCACCAACATGCAGGCCAACCTGCAGCGCTTCGCGGCCCTCGGCCTCGACGTGGCCATCACCGAGCTGGACGTGCGCATGGTCCTGCCGGCCGACAGCAGCAAGGTCGCCACGCAGAACCAGTACTACACCAACGTCGTCAACGCCTGCATCGGCGTCACCCGCTGCGTCGGCATCACCATCTGGGACTACACCGACAAGTACTCGTGGGTGCCCGGCACGTTCTCCGGCCAGGGTTCGGCGCTGCCGTGGGATGAGAACCTGCTGAAGAAGCCCGCGTACTCGGCGATCGCGGCGGCCCTCGGCCTGACCTCGCCGTCGCCGTCCGCCTCGGCGTCCTCGTCGGCCTCGCCGTCCCCGTCGGCCTCACGCTCCGCGTCGCCGTCGCCGTCCGTGTCGCCCTCGGCCTCGCCGTCGACCTCGCCGAACCCCGGCGGCGGCTGCAAGGTCGTCTACGCCGCGAGCCCGTGGACCGAGAGCGCCGGCGTCGGCGGCTTCACCGCCAACATCACCATCACCAACACCGGCAGTACGCCGATCAGCGGCTGGTCGCTGAAGTTCTCGCTGCCGTCCGGGCAGACGCTGACCCAGTCCGGCTGGAGCGCCACGTACGCCGTCAGCGGCCAGGCCGTCACCGCGACGAACGTGTCCTACAACAGCGCCATCGCGGCCGGCGCCTCGATCGGCATCGGCTTCAACGGCCGGTGGACGGGCAGCTACACGAGCCCGACGTCGTTCACCCTGAACAACGTGGCCTGCTCCTGATCCTTCGCCGGCCGCCGTCACCGGACGGCCGGCGATCCTGACACGACGGCCCGGCCTCCGGGGAGAGGCCGGGCCGTCGTCCGTTCTTTGCGGCGCCTACTGCTGGGGGCGGTCCGCCAGGTGCGGGCGGACCTCGTCGGCGGCGGCGTCACCGTAGGACTCGGCCAGCCGCTTGAGGAAGAGATCGGCGCGCACGTCGTACTCCTGCGTACCGATGGTCTCCAGGACCAGGGTGGCGAGCAGGGCGCCGACCTGGGCCGACCGCTCCAGACCCAGACCCCAGGACAGGCCGGTGAAGAACCCGGCCCGGAAGCCGTCCCCCACACCCGTCGGGTCGTACGCCGTGATCTCGCGGGCCACCGGCACGTGAATGCGCTCCAGGTCCCGGCCGGTGATCTCGACGCCGTTCTTGCCGAGGGTCGTGACGCGTACCGCGACGCGGTCGAGCACCTGGTCGGCGGTCAGCCCCGACTTCTGCTCCAGCAGCGACTTCTCGTACTCGTTGGTCAGCAGGTACGCCGCGCCGTCGATCAGGCCGAGCACGTCCTCGCCGCCCATCCGGGCCAGCTGCTGGGAGGGGTCGGCGGCGAAGGCGTACCCGCGCTCGCGGCACTCCTGCGAGTGGCGCACCATGGCCGCCGGGTCGTTGGCGCCGACGATCACCAGGTCGAGGCCGCCGACGCGGTCCGCGACCGGCCGCAGCTCGATGTTGCGCGCCTCGGACATCGCACCGGCGTAGAAGGAGGCGACCTGGCACTGGTCCTCGTCCGTGGTGCAGACGAACCGGGCCGTGTGTGCGATCTCGCTCACGTGCACCGAGGCGCAGTCGACGTTGTGCCGCTCCAGCCACGAGCGGTAGTCCGCGAAGTCGGCGCCGACCGCGCCGAGCAGGATCGGCCGCAACCCGAGCTGGCCCATGCCGAACGCGATGTTCGCGGCCACGCCGCCACGGCGTACCACCAGGTCGTCGACGAGGAACGAGAGCGAGACCTTGTCCAGCTGGTCGGCGATCAGCTGGTCGGCGAAGCGCCCCGGAAAGTGCATCAGGTGGTCGGTGGCGATCGAGCCGGTCACGGCGATCTTCATAGCGCTCCTCGGGAATTCACTGGACGGCCGGTGTTCACGCAACGGCCGTGCCAGCCTACCGGCCCGTAATCCATGATCTCGATCGGCCGCACCGCCCGAGCTGCCGCGCACCCCGTGAGGCGGCCACCGATCCGGGGCCGGACAAGCGAAACCGCCGCGCCCCGAAGGACGCGGCGGTTCGGTGTTCGGGTGGCTTCCGCGGACCCGTCAAGATCCGAAAGCGTACGCCAGGATCTTGATGGAGGTACTAGTGGAAGCTGTCGCCGCAGGCGCAGGAGCCCTGCGCGTTGGGGTTGTCGATGGTGAAGCCCTGCGCGTCGATGCGGTCCGCGAAGTCGATCGTGGCGCCCGAGAGGTACGGCGCGCTCATCCGGTCGGTCACGACCTCGACACCGCCGAAGTCGGCGACGACGTCCCCGTCGAGATCGCGCTCGTCGAAGAAGAGCTGGTAGCGCAGGCCCGAGCAACCGCCGGGCTGGACGGCCACACGCAGGCGAAGGTCGTCACGGCCCTCCTGCTCCAGCAGGGCCTTGACCTTGACAGCCGCGACCTCGGTGAGGTTGATGCCGGTCGCAGTGCCCTGCGAGTCGGTGGTAGAAGTGCTCACGAGTGCTCCCTGATCTCTTGCGATCGTCATCTTGCCGACGCCTTCTCAAAGCCAACGCTAGCTCGCCGGCGACGATTCCCGGTCGGCGACCCGGACTGCCCGGGTGGCGTGTTGCTGTTGTTCACGCTGTGGCGGCCGTGGCCGCCGGTTCGGTCTGCGCGCCCGTCTCCGAGCTCAAGGTGGTGGCGAGCACGGCGCGCTGCGTGGGGCAGGCGTCCCGCCAGCGGGCGCGGCCGTCCTCGGTGATGTTCACGAAGACGCCGCGGCGGTCGGTCGAGCAGGAGGCGCGGGCGACGAGGCCCTCCCGCTCCAGCCGGTCGACGGCCCGCGACAGGGCGCTCTGGCTGAGGTGCACCTCGTCGGCGAGCTCCTGCATGCGGGCGGCGCAGTCGTCGGCCTCGGCCAGCCGGTCGAGGATCTCGAACTCGCTCATGCCGATCCCGTGCTGTTCGTGCAGGGCCTTGTCGAGCTGGCACGAGGTTGTCGTGAACAGGCGCGCGAGGTCGCGCCACTGCCGGACCTGCAGCGGCGTCTGGTCCTGCAGCCGGTGCGGGCGCGGCTGCGTGCCTGTAGTGGAGAGGGCGGCTCCGTCGGTCACGGGGCGATCCTAGCATGCAGCTGCACAACATGCGAAGGAATTTATTGCTTGCGCATTGTTTGCGTACGCATGTAGGTTACCGATCATGACTTCGACCGCGGTACGCACCGCGACCACGCCCGACCCTGCTCAAGATCAGGCAACCAAGATCCCCGAGCCCCTCCGAGATACGCGCTGGACGCCCCGGCTGTGGGGCCTCCTGCTGGTGCTGTGCACCGTGCTCTTCCTCGACGGCCTCGACATCTCGATGGTCGGCGTGGCCCTGCCCGCCATCCAGACCGACCTCGGCCTGTCCACCGCGACGTTGCAGTGGATCGTGAGCGGCTACGTCCTCGGCTACGGCGGCCTGCTGCTGCTCGGCGGGCGTACGGCCGACCTGCTCGGGCGGCGCCGTGCGCTCCTGATCGCGCTCGGCGTCTTCGCGGCGGCCTCCCTGCTCGGCAGCCTCGTGGACGACGGCACCACGCTGATCGCCACCCGGTTCGTCAAGGGCCTGGCCGCCGCGTTCACCGCCCCGGCGGGCCTGTCGATCCTGACCACGACCTTCCCCGAGGGCCCCGTACGCAACCGTGCACTCGGGATCTACACGGTCTTCGGCGCGAGCGGCTTCTCGTCCGGGCTGATCCTCGGCGGCCTGCTCACCGAGATCAACTGGCGGGCGACGTTCCTCCTGCCCGCTCCGCTGGCCCTGATCGCGCTGGTCGCCGGGTACAAGCTGATCCCGCGCCACAAGGAGAAGGCCGAGGGCGGCCACGACATCCTCGGCGCGGTGACCTCGACGGCGGCGTTGCTGCTCCTCGTGTTCACCGTCGTCAACGCGCCGGCCGCCGGCTGGGGCTCCGTACGCACCATCGCCTCGTTCGCGGCCGTCGCCATCCTGATCGCCGTCTTCATCGCGGTCGAGAAGCGGCTGGCGCACCCGCTGATCCGCCTCGGCATCTTCCGCAACCGCGAGCTCGTCCGGGCCAACGTCGCGGCGCTGACGGTCGCGGGGGCGTACATGAGCTTCCAGTTCATCGTCACCCTGTATCTGCAGGCGGTCCTCGGCTGGGCCCCGCTGCAGATGGCCCTGGCGCTGCTCCCGGCCGGCCTGATAGTCGCGAGTTCCGGTTCGCTCATGGGCCGCCTGATCACCCGCTACGGCACCGGTCGCCTGATCGCCGGCGGCATGGCCTCGTTCGTGCTCGCGTACGCGCTCTTCCTCGGGGTCGGGGCGGACTCGTCCTACCCGCGCATGCTGCCGACCGTGCTGCTGCTCGGGGCGGGCTTCGCGCTCTGCTTCGCGTCGATGAACGTCCAGGCCACCAACGGCGTCGCCGACGACGAGCAGGGCCTCGCCTCCGGCCTCGTCCAGTCCTCGTTCCAGATCGGCGGCGCGGTCGTCCTCGCGGTCACCAGCGCGATCGTCGGCAGCGTGGCCATCCGCCCGGGACATGTCCCGTCGAGCTTCTACCCGGCGCTCGCGGTCGTCACCGCGGTCACCGTGGTCGGCCTGGTGGTCGCCCTCCTGGGGGCGCGCCGAACGGCGAAGCACGCGCGATAACCCACGTCCACCACCGTCCGCGGGAGCCGTCCATCATGGCCGGCTCCCGCGGCGTTTCCCGATCAGGATCCAGATCAGGATCCAAGTCAAGATCCACATTCGGGAATACGCGTGACGGCGTTCACCATGACGGGGGACAGCCCCGATTCCGGGGTCTCAGCGGGGCGGGAACCGCCCGGCCACCTGCGCGGCGAGGAGGATCAGGCTCTCCTCCGCGTGGTGCAGCGCTCGATCAGTACCGAAAGTGTCCACAAGAGACTCAACGGCGGTGACGCCGGCCCCGGCTGCTTCGGCTGCGGAAACGGTCGAGCGGCCGGCCAGGACGTAGCAGGGGACTTCGTGCCGCCGGGCTGTGCCGGCGACGCCGTCGATGACCTTGCCGTGCAGGGACTGCTCGTCGAACGAGCCCTCGCCGGTGATCACCAGGTCGGCGCGGGCGATCTCCGCGTCGAGACCGGTCGCCTCGCGGACGAGGGTGATGCCGGAGACGAGGCGGCCGCCCAGGGCCAGCAGGGCCGCGCCGAGGCCGCCGGCCGCACCGGCGCCGGGCGTCTCCGCGACCTGCGGGCCGAGGACGGCGGCGACGCGTACGAGGGCGGCTTCCAGGTCGTCGAGGACCGGGCCGGTCGCGCCCTTCTGCGGGCCGAAGACCCGGGTCGCGCCGCGCGGGCCGGTCAACGGGTTGTCGACGTCCGTCGCCCCGATCAGCTCCACGCCGTCGAGCGAGCCGAGCCGGCCGGGGTCGGGACGGCCGAAGGCCCGCGCCGGTTCGGGGTGGCCGAGCGCGGCGAGCATCTCCACACCCGCGTCGTTCGTGCCGCTCCCGCCGAGCCCCACCACGATCCGCCGCACACCGGGAACACCTGCCGCCGCGAGCAGCAGGGCGGTCAGGCCGACGGAGCTCGCGTGCAGCGGATCGCGCCGGTCCGGACCGCCGGCGGGCTTCAGATGGTGCAGTCCGCAGGCTTGCGCGCTCTCCGCGTACGCCGTGTCGCCCAGCACGAAGATCTCCGCGTCGACCGGTCGCCCGAGCGGGTCGGCGGTGCGTACGGGAAAGCGCTTACCACTCGGCTGAGCGGCGGCGAGAACGTCGACGAAACCGGGGCCGCCGTCGGCCAGCGGTCGCCGGACCAGCTCGTCCGCCGGGCGTACGCGCCGCCAACCCGCCGCCACGGCTTCGGCGGCCTCGGCGGCGGACAGCGTACCGGCGAACTTGTCGGGGCAGATCAACACGCGCATGTGCGGTGCCTATCACACCGGGCGGACGGCTGTCACACCTGCGCGTACGTGGGACGATTCTGATGTGACCACCACATGGGTTGAACCAGGCAACACCGCCACGGCGCTGCTGCTGCTCGGCCGGGGCAGCGACCCTGCCTCCGAGCGCGGCGTGGAGTGTCCGGGCGAACTGCCGCCGGCGAGCGATCCGACGCTGGTCGAGCGGGCGCGGGCGGCCAAGGCGGCGCTCGGCGACCGGGTCTTCGTGCTCGGCCACCACTACCAGCGCGACGAGGTCGTCCAGTTCGCCGACGTGACCGGTGACTCCTTCAAGCTCGCGCGGGACGCGGCCGCCCGGCCGGACGCCGAGTTCATCGTCTTCTGCGGCGTGCACTTCATGGCGGAGTCCGCGGACATCCTGACCACGGCCGCGCAGAAGGTGATCCTGCCCGACCTCGCCGCCGGCTGCTCGATGGCCGACATGGCCGTGCTGAGCCAGGTCGAGCAGGCCTGGGACCGGCTGCAGGAGCTGGGGATCTCCTCCTCCGTCGTGCCGGTGACGTACATGAACTCCTCGGCCGACATCAAGGGCTTCGTCGGACGCAACAACGGCGTCGTCTGCACCTCCTCCAACGCCAAGCGGGCTCTGACCTGGGCGTTCGAGCGCGGCGAGAAGGTCCTCTTCCTGCCCGACCAGCACCTCGGCCGCAACACCGCCGTCCTGGAGATGGGCATCCCGCTTTCCGAGTGCGTGCTCTACGACCCGCACAAGCCGGGCGGCGGCCTCACCGAGGAGCAGCTCCGCGACGCCAAGATGATCCTCTGGCGCGGGCACTGCTCGGTGCACGGCCGGTTCACCCTGGAGTCCGTGCAGGACGTGCGGGAACGCGTACCGGGGGTGAACGTGCTCGTGCATCCCGAATGCCGGCACGAGGTCGTCAACGCCGCGGACTACGTCGGCTCGACGGAGTACATCATCCGCGCGATCGAGGCGGCCCCGGCCGGCTCCGCGTGGGCCGTCGGCACCGAGCTCAACCTGGTACGCCGGCTCGCCCTCGCGCACCCGGACAAGCAGATCATGTTCCTCGACAAGTCGGTCTGCTACTGCTCGACGATGAACCGGATCGACCTGCCGCACCTCGTCTGGGCGCTGGAGGAGCTGGTGGCGGGACGCGTACCGAACCAGATCATGGTCGACCCCGACACCGCGCGCAACGCCCGGGTCGCCCTCGACCAGATGCTGGCGCTGCCGTAAAACGATTCGCGAAAGGGCCGCCCCGACCGGGGCGGCCCTTTGCCGTCAGGCGACTCCGGACGGCGGCGGGCTGAAGAACACGTCGTCGGGCAGCTCGTCGCGCGGCATCCCCGTGTTCTGCGCGATGAGGTCGCCGAGCGAGTGCCGGTAGTCGACGCCGAACGTCCGCTTGATCAGTTCCAGCCCGGGGTCGTTGCCGTAGAAGAAGCGGTCGCCGTCGCGCAGCGCCTGGAACTGCCTCGTCCACATGGCCAGCTGGAGCGGGCCGAGCTCGCTGCCGCGTACATGGGGTTCGCTCGACATGCCCACGAACGCGTCCAGCCGGTCGACCGAGCCGTAGACGCCCTTCAGCCGGGCGGCCAGCGGCGTACGCCGGGTCACGCGTACCACCGTGTTCTCGGCGGCGTCGGTGCCGGGAGTGACGCGGTGGCCCTCGGCGTCGAAGAGGCCGGTGAATTCCAGCGCGGCGGGTGAGTCGAGGGACAGCCCACGCGCCGGGCTGTCGCTCTTCTCCCCCGTCACGGCGGTGAAGGAGCGCGCGGGCGGCAGCCCGTACGCGCGCCGCAGCTGGTTGTAGCCCGGCATGCCGTGATCGCGGCCGCGCTGGATGTCGAGCGCGGCGAGGTCGAGCACGCCCTGGAAGCACTTGGGCAGCTCCGGGCCGTCCAGGCAATGCGGGTTGGTCTGGTTGGGGATCTGGAAGAGCACGCTGCGCAGCTGGTTGTCGATCATCTCGTCGTTGCGGTACTCCGACTCGGACGCGAGCCCGGTGAGCATCGGACCGAGGCCGACGAGCGGCAGCAGGTCGGGGTTGAAGAAGGCGACGTTGAGCGGGATCGTCAGCTCGATCTCCTCGCCGTCGGCCGATTTCTCGGTCTCGACGCCCTGCTGGCGCAGGGCTTCGAGGTGGGCGGGGGTCATCGTGGCGGCGTCGAGGTCCGCCTCGAACTCGCCGTGGATCTGGCTGTGGGCGCGGTAGCCCACGGTGGCGAACTCGTTGGTCACCGCCGCGTCGACGTCCGGGTCGTAGCCCCGGTACGCCGGCAGCCGCACGCCCATCGCGGGCAGGAACTGCGTGTAGGTGATGTACTGCTGCTCGGCGATGACGACCCGGCGGGCGATCTGGAACCGCTCCTCCTCGCTGAGCGAGCGCGGCAGCTGGTCCACGATCCGGTTGTGCTCGCGGGCGAACAGGGTCTGCACGGCGGTGAGCGCGGTGTTCTCGTTCGCGCGCCGGTCCCCCGCGACCATCGCCTTGGCGGGCTGGCCGATCAGCCGGCCGTCGATGTTCATCGGGGGCGCGGTCTTGGAGTCGCCCCGCGCATCGCTGCGCGGCAGGTAACCGTCCGCGAGCAGCAGGTGCGCCCCGTTGTTGCCCAGGTCGCCGTCGACCGGGCCCTCGCGCAGCCATTCGAGCCGGTCGGCCGAGCCGCCGTAGACCGCCCACGCGTCGAGGTACGAGCTGACCGTGTTGATCTGCTGGCGGGCGTTGGTCGTACCGGTGCCGGCGGCCGCCTTGGACCGGGTGAACGGCAGCACGCCGAGATCGTTGGTGAAGGTCTCCAAGGGGTCCAACGCGTCGAAGGGGAGATCCGCCTTCGCTCCGGCGTCGTCACGCAGGCCCATCGTGTGGTCGAGGAACTGGCCCCAGGTGAATCCCCATTGGCTCACCCGGCGCTCGGAGAAGACGTTCTGGTGCAGGTCGTTGAAGACGCGGTTGCTGATGAAGCGCACGTCGGGACCCGCGACCGGCGCGCTCCTGCCGTCGGCGTACCGGGCGGCGGTCACGCGTGGATAGGCCTGCCCTGCCTGCCCCCACGACGGGTGTACGCGATTGTTGCCCGAGCCGTCGAGGCTCTCGATCGGCAGCCGCCCGAGAATGGACGGCGAGGAGCCCGGGCGCGGATGGTGCGGCCGCCCCGAGGCGAGCGAGGAATGTACCTGGACTCCGCCGACCAGCATCACGATGACGGCGGCGACGGCGATTAATCCGTAGCGGGATCGGCTACGGCTTTTGCTGCGTCTCATGGTCCGCTCCTGCCAGACAGAAACAGCACTCAGACCACTCATCCGGCTGGACGAGTGGCGGGACGAGCAGTTCTGTTCGGCGCGCCGAGCACATCTTTCGGCCCGGAATCGGCCATCGTCAAGAAATTCGATGTGCCATCTGACCTGCTGGTATCGACAATTGCATTGCGTCACTGCGCGTTGCGATGCGTCACGTGATTCGCATTCTCGACCAACTATCCACTGTGCATTCCGAGTCAACATGAGCATACACAGAGTGACCATCGTCACTGCGTACGCACAGCGAGGAGTGAGTCACGCTGCGCTGCGGATTTTTCGGTCATCGGGGATTTCATGGCGGTGACTTCCACACCGGGAAAAGCGGAGTATGCTTCGGCGGTTCGCCCTGGCCCCCCGGAGGATTGCGTTGACTGACGAACTCGTCGTACACGGTGGCACCCCCCTGATGGGGGAGGTCCGGGTCCGCGGCGCGAAGAACCTGGTCTCGAAGGCCATGGTCGCAGTGGTGCTCGGCGAGACGCCCAGCCGCATGTACGACGTGCCCCGCATCCGGGACGTCGAGATCGTCCGCGGCCTGCTGGAACTGCACGGCGTCCGGGTCACCGACGGCGAGCTCGACGGCGAACTGCGCTTCGACACCTCGAACGTCGAGCGGGCCGGGATCGACGAGATCAACGTGCACGCCGGTTCGAGCCGGATCCCGATCCTGCTCTGCGGCCCGCTGCTGCACCGGCTCGGCCACGCCTTCATCCCGGACCTGGGCGGCTGCCACATCGGCCCGCGCCCGATCGACTTCCACCTGGAGGCGCTGCGCCAGTTCGGCGCGGTCGTCGACAAGCGGCCCGAGGGCCTGCACCTGTCGGCACCGAACGGGCTGCACGGCATCAAGTTCCGGCTCGACTACCCCTCCGTCGGCGCGACCGAGCAGATCCTGCTCACCGCCGTGCGCGCCGAGGGCGTCACCGAGCTGTCGAACGCGGCCGTCGAGCCCGAGATCATCGACCTCATCTGCATCCTGCAGAAGATGGGCGCGATCATCAAGGTGCACACCAACCGCGTGATCGAGATCGAGGGCGTACCGCGCCTGGTCGGCTACTCGCACCGGCCGATCCCGGACCGCATCGAGGCGGCCAGCTGGGCCTCGGCCGCGCTGGCCACCAAGGGCGACATCATGGTCCGCGGCGCCCGCCAGGCCGACATGATGACCTACCTCAACGTCTTCCGCTCGATCGGCGGCGAGTACGAGGTCGACGACTCCCCCACCGGCGGCGGCATCCGCTTCTGGCACCCGGGCGGCGACCTCAAGCCGGTCGCCATCGAGACCGACGTGCACCCCGGCTTCATGACCGACTGGCAGCAGCCCCTCGTGGTCGCGCTCACCCAGGCCAACGGCCTGTCCGTGGTGCACGAGACCGTCTACGAGAAGCGGTTCGGCTACACCTCCGCGCTCAACCAGATGGGCGCGACCATCCAGGTGTACGCGGAATGCCTGGGCGGTTCGGCTTGCCGCTTCGGCCGCCGGGGCTTCAAGCACTCGGCCGTGATCGCGGGCCCGGCGAAGCTGCACGCGCACGACCTCGTCATCCCCGACCTGCGGGCCGGGTTCAGCCACCTCATCGCCGCGCTGGCGGCCGAGGGCACCTCACGGGTGTACGGCGTGGACCTGATCAACCGCGGCTACGAGGACTTCGAGGCCAAGCTGGCCGGCCTCGGTGCTCGGGTCGAGCGTCCATAATTTCTTCGGCTACTCTTGTCCGCGTGGCTACGCTTTTCCGTCGTAAATCCGCTGACAGCACCCTCTCTCCTGCCGAGGAGAGCGTCGGCTCGGTGAACACCGAGACCCGCTCCGACGAGGAGATCGTGCACGGCTCCCGGGGTTACACGCCCGGCAAGGGAAAGGCGACCCCGAAGCGGAGCGACGGCCGCCGCAAGCCCGAGCCGCCGCCGGCCAACCGGCGCGAGGCGTACAAGCGGGCCCGGGAGAAGTCGAAGGGCGACCGGGCCGAGGCGATGGCCGGCATGCGCGCCGGTGACGAGCGTTACCTGATGCCCCGTGACAAGGGCCCGGAGCGCAAGCTCGTCCGCGACATCGTCGACTCCCGGCGTACCGTCGGCACCTGGTTCTTCGGCAGCGCCTTCGTGGTGCTCCTCGGCTCCGCCACCGGCCAGGCCGGCTTCGTCATGTACGCGCAGCTGCTGTGGTTCCTGATCGCGTTCGCCACCCTGGTCGACACGGTGCTCATCTGCCGGAAGGTCGGCAAGCTGGTCCGCGAGCGGCTCCCGAAGTCGACCGTGCGGGTGTCGTCGCTGTACTTCTACGCGTTCATGCGCGGGATCACCTTCCGCCGCCTGCGGATGCCGCAGCCCCGCCTGAAGTTCGGCGAGAAGTTCTGACCCTCCGCTCTCCGAAAGGCCGCCCCTCACCGGGCGGCCTTTTTCGTATCCAAGGCCTTGGGCGTCAACTGGGGTTGACAGGGGCCGATTGTCAACCTACATTGACAGCATGACCGAGGCACAGGAGGCCCAACCTTCCGAGGACGACCGGGCGGCCACCCAGCGCCTGACGGCCGCGGCCAGCGGCAAGGACCCGAGCACCGGCCTGCGGGCGGTCCGGGCACTGCGCGACCTGGCCGAACGGCTGGAGGCGGTGCAGGTACGCCACGCCCGCGACCTCGGCTGGACCTGGCAGGAGATCGCCGCCCAGCTCGGGGTCACCCGGCAGGCGGTGCACAAGAAGTTCGGTGGCGGCCGCGGACTCTTCGGAGGGGAGAAGTAGACATGGCATTCGAGAGGTTCGGCATGGGCGCCCGGGTGGCGGTGATCGGGGCACGGGAGGTGGCCAGGCGCAACGGCGACGACCGGATCGGTCCCGAGCACCTGCTCGTCGCGCTGCTGGAGCAGCCGGACAGCGTCACCGCGACCGTCCTCGGGCGGCACGGCATCACGGCGGAGACGGCGTACCCGGAGATCAAGAAGCCGGGCGGCCTCGACGCGGAGGCACTGGAGGCGATCGGCATCGACCTCGAGGCGGTACGCGGAAAGCTGGAGGAGGCGTTCGGGGAAGGTGTGCTCGACCCGCCCGCGAAGGCGAAGAAGGGCGGCCGGCTGCCGTTCACCCCGTCGGCCAAGAAGTCGCTCGAACTGGCGCTGCGGGAGGCGATCGCGCTCAAGCACAACGGCATCACCGACGGCCATCTGATGCTCGGGCTGCTGCGCGCGGCCGATCCCGTCGTGGTCCGGATCCTGGCCGGGGCCGACCCGAAGGTGTTGCGCGAGCAGATCACGGCCGAACTCGGCTGAGGCTGCCTTACGCTGCCCCCCATGGGGTTCACCGGCTTTCCCGACGAGGCCTTCGCCTTCTACGAGGGGCTGCTCGCCGACAATTCCAAGGCGTACTGGACGGATCACAAGGCGGTCTACGAATCGGCGGTGCGTACGCCGATGCTGGAACTGCTCGACGCGCTCGGCGACGGCTGGGGCGAGGCCAAGCTGTTCCGGCCCTACCGGGACGTGCGGTTCTCGGCCGACAAGTCGCCGTACAAGACCCACCAGGGCGCGTTCTGCTCCATCGAGCCGGGCGTCGGCTACTACGTGCACGTCGACGCGGACGGTATCTACGCCGCGGCCGGATTCCACTCCCACACGAAGGACCAGACGGTCCGGTACCGGGCGGCGGTCGACGCCCCCGGTACCGGCCAGGCGCTCGCGGCGCTGGCCGCCAAGCTCACGAAGGCCGGTTTCGAGCTCGGCGGCGACCGGGTCAAGACGCGGCCGCGCGGGGTGGCCGCCGATCACCCCCGGCTGGAACTCATGCGCCACGAGTCGCTCATCGCGGGCCGCCACCATGATCCGACGGTGTCGTCGGATGTGCTGAAGATGGTTCGCGGCGACTGGAAAGCCCTCAAGCCGCTGGTCGACTGGGCACTCACCAATGTCGGCCCGGGCGCGGACTAAAGATCAAAATCTTCAAGTTCAAGATCTTCTTGTCCCGGGTTCGTCGATCTCACCTCCGCTCCTCGCGCGGGAGACCGTTCGGCGCTGGGGCGCCTCACTGCCAGGTGAGTGGGGCGACGCATCGTTCGCCGTCGTCCCGTCACCCTTCCTAGGCCCGGCCCCGGTCGCACGGCGGATGAGGCGGGTAGCGGCAAGTGCGAGCAGGGCGGCGGCCACACCGGCCACTGCCGGTACGGCGAAGGCGCCAGACGAACCGGACGAGTCGGCGATGTGGCCGGCGACGGCTGCGCCAAGTGCGACTCCCGCGACCACGCCGGAGGCGACGAGGGTCATGACCGTGCCGGCGCGGCCGCGCGGCGCGACGAGGTTGGCCAGGGCGTTGACCGTGATCAGGTAGGGCGCGCTGGTGACGCCGACGAGGAGCATCGCGACGATCATCCCGGCGAACGAGCCGGACAGCAGGTAGGCCGATCCCCCGCCGACGGCCAGGGCCGCGGCGAACATCAGATACCGGGTGACCGGGCCGATCCGGGCGGGCAGCCAGGCGGTGGCCACGCCGGCGGCCGCGCTGCCGACGCCGAGGACGGCGTAGATGAGGCCGGCCGCGCCCGGCGTGCCGGCGGATTCGGCGTACGCGGTGACGGCCGTCTGGGTGCCGCCGAAGACGACCCCGATCGCGAGCATGGCCAGGACGAGTACGCCGAGAGCCGCCCCCGGCAACGGTTCCGCCCTCCGCTGCGCGGCCGGTACGCGCAGCACCGGCGGGGCCGTGTGGTGCATGGCGAACGGAATGGCGAACAGCACGGTCAGGATGGCCGCCACCACCAGCGGTACGCCGGGCGCGCCGGTCAGGGCCAGCAGGCCGACCAGGGCCGGACCGGCCATGAAGGACAGTTCGTCGGCCGCCCCCTCGTACGAGAACGCGGTCGGCAGGGTGCGGGTCTGTCCACGGTCGCCGAGCAGGACCGCCCAGCGTACGCGTACCAGCGGGCCGATCTGGGGATTCGCGAACCCGGCGGCGGCGGCGAGCAGGCCGGCCACGACGGGGGCCGCGCCACCGGCGACGGCGGCGACGATGCCGATCAGCGCGAGGGCGTCGAGGACGGCGGCCGCGAGACCGGTGCGGCGCTGGCCGAAGCGGTCGGCGAGGCGGCCGACGACGGGACCGCCCACGGCCGCGCCCACCCCGTACGCGGCGGCGACCGCGCCGGCGACGCCGAAGGAGCCGGTGGTGGCGGCGACGAGAGTGATCACACCGAGGGGCGCCATGGCGGCGGGCAGCCGGGCGAGGAAGGCGGTGGCGAGAAAGCCGGTGCCGGTGGTGCGGACCAGCGTGCCGTAGGTGGCCATGCGAGGGCTCCCGAAATGTGCGGAGTTACGCATGCCGTCCCACCCAACCGGCATGCCCCTTGCGGCCCTGTGCGTGCCCGGTCGTCCCCTTTCGCGAACCGATCCGCGAGGCAGGGGCGAAGCCGAGCCGCCCGAGCCTAGCTCATGATCGACGTGGCCGGGGAGAGATAGAGGCGCGAGATCACATCTTCGATCTCGGGCTCGGCGATCGACAGGTCGCGCAGCGTGCCCCAGGTCACCAGGCGGGCGATGAGATCGCCGACCTCGGCCGTGCTGTCGAGGGCGAACACGAGCCGGGCGGCTTCGGCGGATTCGAGCGTCACACCGGGCAGCCCCGAGACGTCGCCGGGCACGACCGGTACCGCGAAGTCGGCGGTCACCCGGCGCTGCGAGCCGTAGCGCTCGTGGAGCTGCGTGAGGGTGCCGTCGTGCACCACCCGGCCGTGGTCGATGACCACGATCCGCCGGCACAGCCGCTCGATGTCGGCCAGGTCGTGGGTGGTCAGCACCACCGTCGTGTCACCGCGCGCGCCCAGTTCGGCCAGGAACTGCCGGACCGCCTGCTTGCTCAGCACGTCCAGGCCGATCGTCGGCTCGTCCAGGAACAGCACCTCCGGGCTGTGCAGCAGGGCCGCGGTGAGCTCGCCGCGCATCCGCTGGCCCAGCGAGAGCTGCCGCACGGGAGTGTCCATGAAGGACCCGAGGTCCAGCAGGTCCGTGCAGCGCCGCAGCGCCGCCGCGTGTTCACCCGCGGGTACGCGGTGCACGTGCCGCAGCAGCGTGAACGAGTCCCGCAGCGGAAGATCCCACTGCAGGCCGGACCGCTGCCCGAAGACGACGCCGATCCGGGCGGCGAGCCGGCGCCGCTGGGGCACCGGGGCGTACCCGCAGACGGTCAGGTCGCCGGCGGTCGGATGCAGCACGCCGGTCATCATCTTCAGCGTCGTGGACTTGCCGGCCCCGTTCGGGCCGAGGTAGCCGAGCAGCTCGCCCCGCTCGACCGCCAGGTCCACGCCGTCCACGGCACTGACCACACTGGACGTACGCCGGAACCGGCCGGCCTTCGCGCGTACGGTGAACTCCTTGCGCAGCCCGCGGGCCTCGATCACGTTCATGATCCGGTGCTCCTGTAATGCCGAATGCCGGTCCGCCAGACGAGTCCCGCCACGAGCGCCGCGACCGGGGCCGCCGCCGGTGCGGCCCAGCCCACCCAGCCCGGCAGCCCTAGCGGATCCCGTACGCCGAGCAGCGCCAGCGCCGGGTAGTACGCGACGAACCCCATCCCCAGCGCGTACGCGAACAGCCGCCGGAACCAGCCGCCGAAGACGGAGACGGGATAGCCGGTGAAGTCCCGGCCGCCATAGGTGACGATGTTGCCGAGCTCGCCCGATTCGATCCACCAGAACGCCACGGTCGCGGTCGCCACGAAGATCGAGGCGAAGAAGACCGCTCCGGCGACCGGTGCCACGACGACGAGGAGGGCTTTCGCCGGCGTCCAGTGCACATGGGCCAGACGCAGCGCGTACGCGAGAATCCCGGCCGAGTAGACCAGGCGGCCGAGGCGACGCGTACCGACGTCCATCGCGAGCAGCTGCCCGAGTACGCCGAGCGGCCGCACCAGCACCGTGTCCAGCGTCCCGGAGCGCACGTACGTCCGCAGCCGCTCGATGTTGCCGACGGCGAGATCCGCCAGCGCGAAGGCGACCTGCGACAGGCCGAAGACCACGAGCACCTGCGCCCGGTCGAAGCCGCCGAGCGACCCGCTCGTCCGCAGCATCACGAGCAGGGCCAGCAGGTCGGCCCCGAGGAAGAACACGTTGCCGGCCAGGTCGAAGAAGAAGCTCGTCCGGTAGGACGCCTGGCCGCGTACCTGGGTGGCGATCAGGGCCAGGTAGGGCCGGATCCGGTCAACCACCCTGCACCACCAGCCGGCGCTCGGCCCGCCGCTGGACGAGCAGGCACGCCGCGAGCAGCACGACCGCCCACGCCGCCTGGACGGCCAGCATCGCCGCCGGCCCGGGTACGCCGCCGTGCTCGCTGATCACGTCCAGCGGGGCCTGCAGGATGGAGGGGAACGGCGTACCGAGCCACAGCGCCCACATCGCCCAGCCGGGCAGCATCCGCAGCGGGAAGTACAGGCCGCCGAGCACGCCGGAGAACACCATCCACGCCATCGTCGGGCCCCGGTTGTCCAGCAGCCAGTACGCACATGAATTGACCAGATATCGGCAGAGGAAGCAGACGAGGACGGCCAGCAGGACCGAGCAGAGACCGAGCGCGTACGTCGTCGCCCTGGTCGGCAGGGCCATGCCGAAGACGATCGAGCCGATCACGACCGGCGGCAGGAAGCGGGTGGCGAACGCGTAGCCGGCCCGGCCCAGGTCGGCCGACACGTACGCGAAAACGGGGTGCTGCGGCCGGAGCAGGTCCATGACGACGTCGCCGGAGCGGATCCGCTCGGACAGGTCGTTCCAGCCCCACAGCAGGACGACGCCGATGAGGCCCTGCCCGAGCCAGACGAAGCTCATGAGCTGGGCGCGGGAGTAGCCGGCGATGGACCCGGCGCCCGACGCGGCGACCACGGCGAGCAGCACGTACGACCGGAGGAAGCCGAACGTCGTATTGGTGGCGAGGGACGCGACGGTCGCCTGACGATAGGTGGCGTACCGGCGGAAGCCGATTGTCGCGAATGACCTGAATTGTGCGGCTAACTCGAAGAAGTTTCGACCGGCTTGCCGAGCCGCAGTAGCGGTGACAAAGCCCACGCCGTACCCTCCCGTTGCAACCGCTTCTTCTCCCGGCCGGGTGACCCTACCGCCGGGGGTCGCGGTGTGATACCCGTTTTCTCGGAGCATGCGGCGTTCCGGCGTATGCGGGCGGAGCCTTGGGAGGTGAAGGCGTGACCATCGAGCGCACCAACGGCCGTCGAGGCCCCGAAGTGCCGGCGTGGGCCGAGTCGCCGACCTCACCGTGGACCCGGATTCCCGCCGCGCGTACACCGTCCGACCAGGGCGAGGACGAGCAGACGCCACCGTTCGGCGCGCCTCCCGGCCCGTTCCCGCCGCGCCCCGGCCAGCCGCAGATGCCGGCCGGCCAGTACCCGCCGGGCCAGTTCCCCCAGCCGGGGTACGCCCCGCCGCCACCGGGCGCGCAGCAGTGGCAGCACCAGCAGCAACAGCAGTACCCGAACCGGCCCGGCCAGCCCGTCGGCCCGAACGGGAACCCGCAGTACCGCGGCGGACCGGGCCAGCCGCCCGGCCCGAACCAGGGTCAGCCGGGCTACCCGCAGCAGCCGTACGGCCCGCCGCCGGGCCAGTTCCCGCCCGGGCCCTTCCCGCCCGGCCACCCCGGTCACCAACCGGGCCAGCAGTACCCGGGCGGCCCCGGCGCGCCCGGTTACGGGCCGCAGCAGGGGCCCGGCCAGCCTGTTCCCGGGCAGCCGGTTCACGGACAACACGGTCCGGGGCAGCCTGTCCCCGGCCAGCAGGGTCCCGGTCAGCAGGGCCCTGGGCAGCCCTATCAGCAGGGTCACGGTCAGCCTGGCCACGGCGGTCACCCGGGCCAGCCCGGCGGCTATCCCTCCGGGCCTGGTGGACCGGGCGGACCCGGCGCCCCGGCCGGGCCGGTGCAGAAGGGTGTCGCCTCGGTCGCGGGCATGCCGACGACCGGTGCGCCCGCGCCCGGGTCCGGCGGTCCCGCCGCGCAGACCTACGGCACCGCACCGGTTTCCGGGGCCGCGCCCGTCTCGGGAGCGGCTGCCCCCGGCGCGGTGCAGGCCGCAGGCGGACCCGCCGCCACCGCGACGCCGCCGGCCGGCCCGGGTGTCGCGAGTGGACAGCCGAACCTCGCGGGCGCGCATCCCAGCCAGGTCGTGCCCGGCCTCACCTTCGGCAGCGCCACGCCCGCTCCCCCGGCCTGGCCGCAGCCCGCGCCCGGCACCGAGCCGGGTACGGCGGCCGCCGGCCCGGCCGCGACCGGCACCGGTGCGACCGGCGGTACCGCGGCACAGGCTGCCGAGGCCCAGCCCGCGGAGCCCGCCGCCACCGCCGGGCCGACGACTCCGGCGCAGAGTGACGCCGGCGCCGAAGCGGCCCAGGCCGCCAAGCGCCGCGCGCGCCACGCCGCCGAGACGGGCGAGATGCCCGCCGTACCACCAGAGGAAGCCTCCGCCGTGGGCGAGAGCGCGCCGGTCTCGGCCGCTCCCGTCTCCGCGGCTCCGATGTCGGGAGCGCCCATGTCCGCCGCGCCGGCCTCGCCAGCGCCCGTGTCGGCCGCGCCCGCCTCGGCGGCGCCCGCGTCCGGGGTCCCCGCGTCCGGCGTACCGGTGTCGCCGGCGGTCGCCACGCCGGACACCGTGCTGCCGGTCTCCGCGCCCGCCACCGGCGTCTCGACCGCGCTGTCCGCGCCGACCATGCTCCATTCGCTGGTACGCCCGCAGACGCTGGCCGACGTGACGGCGACGGAGAAGCCGGCCGACGAGGAGTCCACCCCGGCCGAGCCGCCCCAGGACGAGGCGGCCGAGAGCGCCGAGGAGAAGGCGGACGAGAAGACCCCCGACCCCGAGCAGGAGCTCGCGGCGATCGAGTGGCGCTTCCACCCCGACACGCTCCGGGAACTCGTCGACGACCCCGATCTGCTGCGCGACATCCGCGACCGGCTCACCAACAAGCTCACCCCGGCCAACGACAACCCGTCCCGCGCCCGGCTGCTCAGCCTGCGGGCGGTCGTGTCACGCGTACTCGGGGACCTGGCGAAGGCGCTGTCGGACGCGAAGATGGCCCTCATGCACGCAGAGGCCACCGGCGAACTGCGCCGGGTCGCGATCGCGCAGGCCCGCCTCGCGCACGTGCTGCAGTGGCGGGGCGACTTCGCCGAGGCCGACCAGCTGTTCGAGGAGGCCAACTCCACCGAGCTGCCGGACCGGCTGCGCGCCACGATGCACGAGCACGCCGGCAAGTCCTGCTACGACCAGGGCCGCTACATCGAGGCCTGCAACCACTTCGAGAAGGCGCTCGAACTGCGCAAGGTCGAGGACCCGGATCTGATGGCGCGCACGGAACTGGCGCTGGACGCCGTCTTCCGGAAGGTCGCCGAGAACGGGTGGGGGCCGTACCCGCGCAACCGGGACGAGATCCTGCGCGTACACAAGCCGCCGATGCCGAAGTTCGACGAGAAGGTGCAGCGCTGGGGCTATGTCGACCCGTCCGGGACGACCGGCATCAACGCGGCCTTCGCCGACGTGCAGCCGTTCCGCGACGGCGTCGCCTGGGTACGCCGCCCGGAGTCGGAGAGCTGGGAGCTGATCGACGAGGGCGGCCTGCGCAAGATCGACGCGAAGGCCGGCTGGCTCGGCGTCGGCTCGTTCTCCGAGGGCCTGGCCTGGGTCTCCCGGGACGGCATGGGCGGCTGGGTCGCGATCGACAAAACCGGCCGCGTGGTCATCCCGGCGGGCTTCGACGACGTGCGCCCGTTCCGCAAGGGCGTCGCCGCCGTACGCCGAGGCGGCTGGGGCGCGGTCGACAAGACCGGCCGCGTGGTGGTCCCCTGCCAGTTCGCCGCCTTCGCGACCGCGCTGACCGACGGCCGCTACGTCGACGGCTTCACCGACGAGGGCCTGGCGATCGTGGACAACGGCGGCCGCAAGGGCGTCGTCGACAAGAGCGGCAAGATGGTCGTGCCGCCGGTGCACCCGGCGCTCGTCATCCACCCGGTCGCGTTCCTGATCGCGAGCCCGTCGGGAACGTGGGGAGCGCTCGACCGGCAGGGGCGCCCGCTCATCGACCCGGACCTGGCCAGCCGGACCGCGGTCATCGAGGAGATCGACCGCCTGCTCGCGGATACCAAGCCGGTCCTGTAGCGGCTGTCGGCCGAAAGTCGGCCGGCGGTAGATTCTGCTGCATGGAATTCCGCCATCTCGGCCGCTCAGGCCTGCTCGTCAGTGAGATCTCCTACGGCAACTGGATCACCCACGGCTCCCAGGTCGAGGAGGAGGCCGCCCAGTCGTGCGTACGCGCCGCGCTGGACCTCGGCATCACCACCTTCGACACCGCCGACGTGTACGCCGGCACCCGGGCGGAGGAGGTGCTGGGCCGGGCGCTGCAGGGTGAGCGCCGCCAGGGGCTGGAGATCTTCACGAAGGTGTTCTGGCCGACCGGCCCGGGCCGCAACGACCGGGGCCTGTCCCGCAAGCACATCATGGAGTCGATCGACGGTTCGCTGCGCCGGCTGCAGACCGACTACGTCGACCTCTACCAGGCCCACCGGTACGACTTCGCGACGCCGCTCGAGGAGACGATGGTCGCGTTCGCCGACGTCGTACGCGCCGGCAAGGCGCACTACATCGGCGTCTCGGAGTGGACCGCCGGCCAGATCCG
The DNA here is from genome assembly GCF_000428945.1 of Hamadaea tsunoensis DSM 44101. Lineage (GTDB taxonomy): Bacteria > Actinomycetota > Actinomycetes > Mycobacteriales > Micromonosporaceae > Hamadaea > Hamadaea tsunoensis. The sequence goes on from NZ_AUAX01000001.1 coordinate 56,557, forward strand.
CGAGGCCGCCGCGCTGGCGAAGGAGCTGCGTATCCCGTTCGTGTCGAACCAGCCGCAGTACTCGATGCTGTGGCGGGTCATCGAGGCCGAGGTCGTGCCGGCCAGCGAGGAGCTCGGGCTCGGCCAGATCGTCTGGTCGCCGATGGCGCAGGGCGTGCTCACCGGCAAGTACCTGCCGGGCCAGCCCCCGCCCGCGGGCTCCCGCGCGACCGACGAGCACGGCGGCGGCAACTTCATCAGCCGGCTGCTGAACGAGGACGTGCTGACCCGCGTACAGGCGTTGAAGCCGATCGCGGAGCAGGCCGGGCTGAGCATGGCGCAGCTGGCGGTGGCGTGGGTGCTGCAGAACCCGAACGTGTCGAGCGCGATCGTCGGCGCCACGCGTCCGGAGCAACTGCAGGACAGCGTCAAGGCGGCCGGCGTCAAGCTCGGCGCGGACCTCATGAAGGCGATCGACGAGGCGCTGGGCGAGATCGTCGAGCGCGACGCGGCACAGACCCAGTCGCCCAAGCAGCGCCCGTAGATCCACCCTCAAGATCCCGTTTGGATCAGGGATCGCCCCGTAATCTTGGGCCAAGATTCGGGTGATCTCCCTGATCCAAGCGGGATCTTGAAGCGGGTTACGGGATCTTGACGTGCGTTACGGCGCCAAGAGGCTCATCTTGTACTCGACGCGCTCGTCTTCGAGGAGGACGGCCGTGGCGGCGCCCGCGGCGACCGCCTCCTTCCAGGTCTGGCCGAGCCACGACTCCGCGTCGCCCTGCCCGGTGAAGGACTCCGCCGGGTGCTCCACCGGCTTGCCGTCCGCGTCCTCGTATCGCCAGGTCCACGTCACTGCGGTGCCTCCCTCTGCCAGCAAGACCATCAAGCCATTAGGGTACGTGCCATGGTGCAGAACACCGACCGCACTCCTGGCGGCTCGCGCGAGCGCTCCCCGGCTTGGACGACCGTGCTGGTGCTCGGGGGGATCCGGTCCGGCAAGTCGGAGTACGCCGAGTCCCTCGTCGCCGACGCGCTGGCCGCAGGGCGTAGTTCCGTCCGCTACCTGGCGACCGCTCAGCGGGTCGAGGACGATCCCGGCTGGGCGGAGCGCATCGAGGCCCACCAGCGCCGGCGCCCGCAGTCGTGGGCGACGCAGGAGATCGAGGACGCCACCGATCTGCTGCACGCACTGGGCACCGGCGGGTCGGACGAGGTGCTGCTGGTCGACGACCTCGGCGGCTGGGCCGGCCGGCTGCTGCCGCTGGCCGAGGCCGAGCGCCGCCAGCGCCTGGAGGGCCTGGCCTGGGCCGTCGGCGCCTGCCGGTCCGCCCTGATCATGGTCAGTTCCGAGGTCGGGCTGAGTCTCGTACCGGCGACCGAGATCGGCGCCCAGTACGCCGACCTGCTCGGCGACGTCAACCAGATCGCCGCCCGCGAGGCCGGCCGGGTGGCGCTGATCGTGGCCGGTACGCGTACCTGGCTGAAGGAGGGGCCGGCCCCGGTCGAGGAGGCGCGGCCCGAGGCTCCGGCGCGACCGGACTCCCATCCGGCGGAGGCGACCGAGATGGCCGTCCCGGACGTGATCACGCCGGTGGTGGCCGAGGCGCCGACCGCGCTGTCCGCCCCGACGATGGCCCTCCCGATGATCTCGACCGGCCTGGTCATCCAGGCGAACATGGAACTTCCGCTGCCCGACGACGAGGCCGAGCGGGACGCCCGGGCGAAGCTCGCCACGCTGGACGTGCCCGGGGCCGGCTTCGGCAGGCTCGAACGGATCGTCCGGTTCGCGGCGGCCACCCAGCGCAAGGTGGTCCCCGATCCCTGGCGCTCGGTACGCATGCTCCTGCTCTACGCCGACCACGACGGCGACATCGCGGCGGGCGTCGATCCGGCCGATTCGGCGTACCGGGCCGGGCAGGCGCGGCGGGGCGAGGGCGCGATCGGGCTGCTCGCCGCCCGGGCGGGAGCCACCATCCAGGTCGTGGACGCCGCGACCGCCGGTTCGATCGAGTGGGTCGACGCGGCCACCCCGGAGGCCGTGGAGGCCGGGCTGCGGCACGGCTGGCGGCTCGCCGAGGAGGCGATCGACTCCGGTGTGGACCTGATCGTGCTGGGCTCCTGTGGCGCGGGTGCCGACACCGCCGCCGCCACGGTCGTCTCGCTGCTGACCTCCGCCGAGGTCGCGGGGCTGATCGGCCGCCGGGTCAGCGCGGACGGGCGGGTCGACGACCCCTCGTGGATGAAGCGCTGCGCCGCCGCCCGGGACGCTCTGCACCGCGTACGCGGCGGGTCGATGGCGCCGAAGGACGTGCTGGCCTCGCTCGGCGGCGTCGACCTCGCCATCGCGGTCGGCGTGCAGCTGGGCGCGACCGCCCGGCGTACTCCCGTGCTCATGGACGGGCCGGTGGGCGTCGCGGCCGGGCTGGTGGCGCGTGACCTGGCGGGGCAGGCGCGGCACTGGGCGCTGCTGCCGGACCACGGCGGCGACCCGGCGACGAAGCTCGCGGCCGACGTGCTCGGCCTGGAGCAGTTCATCGACCTGCGGATCGGGGTGGGCGAGGGCGCGACGGCGCTGGCCCTGCTGCCGCTGTTGCAATCCACGCTGACGCTGGCGTCGACGCTGATGGCGGCCGGCCCGCCGGCCGAGGGCAAGCCCGCCGAGGACGAGGAGCCGGCCGGCTGGCAGCCGGTCGACGACACCGCGACGGACGAGCCGGCCGACCCCGACGCGGTCGACCTGAGCAGCGAGGAGACGCATGACGCAGCCCAGCCCGCGACCGAGCGGCTGGACTGACGCCGCCCGCCTGGCGGTCACGACGCTCACCGTCGTGCCGCTGCGGGCGGGCCTGATCGACCGGCGGGCCGCGGGGCGGGCGATGCTGCTCGCCCCGGTCGTCGGCGTCCTGCTCGGCGCCGTCGTGGGCGGGCTGGCCTGGGGGCTGCGGCAGGTGCTGCCGGCCGTCCTCGCCGGTGCGCTCGCCGTCGGCGCGAACGCCCTGCTCACCCGCGGCCTGCACCTCGACGGGCTGGCCGACACCGTCGACGCGCTGGGCGCGTACCGGGGGCGGGAACGGGCACTGGAGATCATGAAGTCGCCCGAGGTCGGCCCGTTCGGCGTGGCCGCCCTCGTCCTCGTGCTGCTCGTGCAGGCCGTGGCCGTCGGCTCCGCACCGTTTCCCGCCGTCGTCGCCGCCTGGGCCGCCGGGCGGGTCGCGATCACTCTGGCGTGCGCGCGCGGCGTACCGGCGGCCCGGCCGGGCGGGCTCGGCGCGTTCGTCGCGGGCTCGGTCCCCCGCCCGGCCGCCGCAGCCGCCGCGCTCGCCGTCGCGGCCCTGGCGATCCCGGCCGTCGCGGCCCGCTGGTGGCAGGGTCCGGCCGCCGTCCTCCTCGCCCTCTGCGTCGTCCTCCTGCTGCTGCGCCACCTGGTACGCCGGCTCGGCGGCATCACCGGTGACGTGCTCGGTTTCGTCGCGGAGACGGCACTCACCGGTGCGCTGATCGGCTTGACCGTCGCCTAGAACACCTGTTCTAATGGCATATGCGATGGCACGCGCAGCAAGCCGCCGGAACCACGCAGGAGTCCCCACCCCTGACTCCTGCGCCACCCCTCCCGTTCGATCTGGGCAGCGCATTCGTGCAGACGTTCGACACGCCGGGATTCGCCGGCATGACGTTCTACGAGATCAACGCGAAGTCCGTCCTCAACCGGGTCGCCTCGACGTCGGAGGTGCCCTTCGAATGGACGGTCAACCCCTACCGCGGCTGCGGGCACGCCTGCGTCTACTGCCTCGCCGGCGACACGCCGGTGCTGATGGCCGACGGCTCGACCCGGCCCATCGCCCAGCTGCGGGTCGGCGACCGGATCTACGGCACCGTCCGGTTCGGCAGCCACCGGCGCTATGCCGTGACCGAGGTCCTCGACCACTGGACGACGACGAAGCCGGCGTACCGGGTGGGTCTGGCGGACGGGACGGAGTTCACCGCCAGCCGCGATCACCGCTTCCTGACCACGAAGGGCTGGCGGCGGGCGGCCGTCGGCGGGCAGCTGACCGGGTTCGGCAAGAAGCCGCCGATGGGGATGCTCGAAGGCGTCTCGGTCGAGTCGTGCGAGGGCCTGGAGATCGTCGACGTCCAGCCCCTGGGCTCCCGGCAGACGCTCTACGACATCACGACGGGGACCGGTGACTTCATCGCGGCCGGGGTGGTCAGCCACAACTGCTTCGCCCGCAACACGCACACCTACCTCGACCTCGACGCCGGGCACGACTTCGACTCGCGGGTCGTCGTGAAGGTCAACGCCGGCCAGGTGCTGCGCCGCGAGCTGGGCAACCCGCGCTGGACGGGCGCGCCGATCGCCATGGGCACCAATGTGGACTGCTACCAGCGGGCCGAGGGCCGCTACCGGCTCATGCCGGAGATCCTGGCCGCGCTGCGGGACTTCGCCAACCCGTTCTCGATCCTGACCAAGGGCACGCTGATCCTCCGGGACCTGGATCTGTTGCGGCAGGCCGCTTCCGTCACCACCGTGCGCCTCGCGGTCTCGGTCGGATCGACCGACGAGCGGCTGTGGCGGTCGGCCGAGCCCGGGACGCCGAGCCCGCAGCGCCGCCTCGACGTCGTGCGCCGGCTGTCGGACGCGGGATTCGCGGTGAGCGTCCTCATGGCACCGATCCTGCCGGGGCTCAGCGACTCCGAGGAGGCCGTCGACGCCACCGTGCGCGCGATCGTCGCGGCCGGGGCCGTCCAGGTCACGCCGTTGCCGCTGCATCTGCGTACCGGGGCCAAGGAGTGGTACGCGCAGTGGATCGGCCGCGAACATCCCGAGCTGCTTCCCTTGTACCGCAACCTGTTCGGTCAACGGTCGCAGATGGCGAAGGACTACCAGCGGATCATCACCAACCGGGTCCGGGCGGCGATCCACCGGCACGGGCTGGTTGCGCCGGAGCGGCCGTTCCGCGCGATCGAGGCCGAAGCCGCGGCCCAGGCGGCCGAAGCGGCTCGGCCGGAGCAGCTCACACTGCTGTGAGCCGCCGGCCGTCCACTCCGGACACATCGTGCCCGGCGGCCGCCGGGCACGGCGGGCTCAGCGTACCGACGGCGTGACGAACGGCGGCTTGGTCACGACGAAGGTCGACCGGCGGCCGCGTACGTCGATCTCGACCTGGTCCTGCTCGGTCAGCTCGGCGGCCGTGTCGATGAGCGCCAGCGCGATGCCCACCTTCCGGGTCGGCGAGAACGTCCCGCTCGTCACCTCGCCGACGATGTCCTCACCGACGTAGACGCTCATGTGCGGGCGCGGGATGCCCCGGTCGGTCGCGACGAGTCCCCAGAGGACGCGGACGGGGCCGTTGGCCTTCTCCTCCGACAGCACTTCCTTGCCCCAGAACGCCGGCTTCTTCCAGCCGACCGCCCAGCCGGCGCGCGCCTCGACCGGGCTGATCTCCGGCGACAGATCCTGCCCGTGCAGCGGGTAGCCCATCTCCGTACGCAGCGTGTCCCGGGCGGCGAGACCGCAGGCGCGCGCCTCGACGGGCGTGCCGAACAGGGCGTCCCACACCTCGACGGCCCGGTCGGCCGGGCAGACCAGTTCGTAGCCGTGCTCGCCGGTGTATCCGGTGCGGCACACGGTCAGCTCGACTCCGTTGAGCGTGCCCGGTTCGAAGCTCATGTACTCGTGGTCGGTCGGCAGTCCCAGCGCGGCGAGCAGTTCCGCCGAGCGCGGTCCCTGCACGGCCAGGACGGCGTGGTCCGCGTGCTCGTTGGTGATCGTCAGCCCCTCGGGCGCGGCGGCCGCGAGCCGGCGGACGACCTCGGTGGTGTTGGCCGCGTTCGGGATCAGGAACACGTGCTCGTCCGAGTGCAGGTACGCGATGATGTCGTCGATCACGCCGCCGGTCGAGTCGTCGCAGCACAGCGTGTACTGCGCCTTGCCCGGCTTGATCCGGTCGAGGTCGTTGGTCAGGCACGCGTTGACGTACGCGGCCGCCCCGGCACCGGTGATGCGGGCTTTGCCCAGATGCGACACGTCGAAGACGCCGACGGCCTCGCGTACGGCCGTGTGCTCCTTGAGGACGCCGCCGCCGGCGTACTCGATGGGCATCTCCCAACCGCCGAAGGGCGCGAACTTGGCACCGAGGGCGGCATGGCGCTCATGCAGCGGCGAGCGCAGGAGCGGGGCGTGAGCGGCGCTGGTCACGTCAGACATGGGGACGAACTTACCTGGTGGCCGGAGTGTGGATAGAGTCGCAGGGTCAGGATCATTCCGTTCCAAGATCAAGTTGCGATGCGGAGAAGTAGTGGCCACCTCTATTGCGCTCACCCTGTTCGACACGGACCCGGCGGAACTCGCCGTCGACGCCGTCGTGATCGGCGTCCACAGCCCCGGTGACGGCGGCGCCGACGGCGAGCCGGGCGAGTTGCTGCTGGCCTCGGGCGCCGAGAGCATCGCGGCCGCCTTCGACGGCAAGCTGGGCCCCACCCTGGCCCTGCTCGGCGCGACCGGAGCCGCGGGCGAGGTCACCAAGCTCGCCGCGCTCGGCGCGATCACCGCCCCGCTGGTCGTCGCGGTCGGCCTCGGCCCGGAGCCCACCGGCGCCGCCCCCGCCGCCGAGACTCTGCGCCGGGCCGCGGGCAACGCCGCGCGGGCGCTGTCCGGCACCGCGGCCGTCGCCTTCGCCCTGCCGCTGTCCGACGACGACTCCGTGCCGAGCACGCCGTCCCTGCGGGCCGTCGCCGAGGGCGCCCAGCTCGGCGCGTACCGGTTCGCAGGCTACAAGTCCAAGCCGCAGCCGAGCCGCCGCGAGCCCGTCGGCGCGATCTCCATCCTCGTCGCGGACGCCAAGGACGCCGCGGCCGCCGCCGAACTCGACCGCGCCGCGATCGTCGCCGCCGCCGTCTACCGCACCCGCACCTGGGTGAACACGCCCGCCAACGAGCTGCGCCCGCCGGTGCTCGCCGACCAGATCGCCGTGGCGGCCACCGACGCCGGCCTCGAGGTCGAGGTCCTCGACGAGAAGGCCCTGCGCGAAGGCGGCTACGGCGGCATCCTCGCCGTCGGCGAGGGCTCCGAGGCCAAGCCCCGCCTGGTACGCCTCGCGTACCGGCCGGCCGGCGTCGACGACCCGGTCAAGATCGCGCTGATCGGCAAGGGCATCACCTTCGACACCGGCGGCGTCTCGATCAAGCCGTCCCAGGGCATGTGGGAGATGAAGACCGACATGGCCGGCGCGGCCGCCGTCGCCAGCACGATGATCGCCGTCGCCGCCCTGAAGCCGGGCGTCGCCGTGGACGCGTACATCCCGATCGCCGAGAACATGGTGTCCGGGTCGGCGTACCGGCCGGGCGACGTGGTCACGATGCGCGGCGGCAAGCGGGTCGAGGTGCTCAACACCGACGCCGAGGGCCGCATGATCCTGGCCGACGCGATCACCCGCGCCTGCGAGGAGAGCCCGAAGTACCTGCTGGAGACCTCGACGCTGACCGGCGGCCAGGTGATCGCGCTGGGCAAGAAGATCTCCGGCCTGATGGGCACCGAGTCGCTGCTGGCCCGGCTCAAGACGGCCGGCGACTCGGTCGGCGAGCAGGCGTGGCCGATGCCGCTGCCGGACGACATCCGCAAGACGATGGAGTCCGACGTCGCCGACATCCTGCAGGTCAGCGCCGGCATGGAGCGCTCCGGTCACATGCTGCAGGGCGGCATCTTCCTGCGCGAGTTCGTGGCCGACGGCGTCGACTGGGCCCACATCGACATCGCCGGACCCTCGTTCAGCTCGGGCGAGGCCAGCGGCTACCTGACCAAGGGCGGCACCGGCGTCCCCGTGCGTACGCTGCTCGCGCTGATCGACGACGTGGCCGAGAACGGCTGACGGCCCGTACGCGAAAGGCCCCGGGGTTCCGCCCCGGGGCCTGCTTTCTTTCTCCTGCTATGCCGACGCCCGCTTCTGGCGGGCGTTGTAATCGCGCATCCGTTGCGGGTACCCCGTCAGATGGATGTCGTAGACGGGGAGGTTGAGGCTGCGCCCCCATTTCCAGGCCGCCTGCGGCGAGGAGACCCGGCGGCGCGTCCATTCACCGTCGTGCGCGATGAGGATGATCGTGGTCTGCGTCACGGTCGTACGCGGTTCGATGTACGCCTCGACGCCGTACTTGCTGCGGGCGAACCACTCCAGGTGGGCCAGATCGCCCGAGTAAGGCTGCGTTGCGCGGTTCGTCGCGACGGGCGTGCCGTCTATCACCCGCCGTAGCCATCCCACGGAAATGCCTCCACGCGATAAGGGGTTGTCCCTTCCAGGGTACGGGGCGCCGCGCGGGCGCAGGGGGCTCGGACGTGTCGTAGGGCACCTCCATGAGCGCTACACACCGCACAGTGACAAGATGGCCGCGTGGGGTGGTTCTCACGAGGATGCCCCGTTCAGCGTTGATCGCATTTTGGTGGGAGATGACGTGAGCAACACGTTCGACGTATTGATCCTCGGCGGTGGCAGCGGCGGTTACGCGACCGCGCTGCGGGCGGCGCAGCTCGGCTTGAGCGTCGCTCTGATCGAGAAGGACAAGCTGGGCGGCACGTGCCTGCACCGCGGCTGCATCCCGACCAAGGCTCTGCTGCACGCGGGCGAGGTCGCCGACCAGACCCGCGAGGCCGAGGCCTTCGGCGTCAAGGCGGAGCTCATCGGCGTCGACATGAGCGGCGTGAACGCGTACAAGGACGGCGTGGTCGCGGGCCTGTACAAGGGTCTGCAGGGCCTCATCAAGTCGGCCAAGGTGACCTACGTGGAGGGCACGGGCAAGCTCGTCGGCCCGACCACGGTCGAGGTCGCCGGGGTCCAGTACACCGGCCGCAACCTGGTCCTCGCCACCGGTTCCTACTCCAAGACGCTGCCCGGCCTGGAGGTCGACGGCGAGTACGTGATCGCGAGCGAGCACGCCCTGGTCCTCGACCGGGTCCCGGCCAGCGCGGTCGTGCTCGGCGGCGGCGTCATCGGCGTCGAGTTCGCCAGCGCCTGGAAGTCCTTCGGCACCGACGTGACCATCGTCGAGGCGCTCCCCCGGCTCGTGGCGGCCGAGGACGAGGAGATCTCCAAGACCCTCGAGCGCTCATTCCGCAAGCGTGGCATCAACTTCAAGACCGGCAAGCCGTTCGAGAAGGTCGAGAAGACCGACGCGGGCGTACGCGTGACCATCCAGGGTGGCGAGACGATCGAGGCCGAGCTGCTGCTGGTCGCCGTCGGCCGGGGTCCCGTGACGGCCGGCATCGGCTACGAGGAGCAGGGCCTGAAGATGGAGCGCGGCTTCGTCCTCACCGACGAGCGCCTGCGTACCAACCTGCCGAACGTCTTCGCCGTCGGTGACATCGTGCCCGGCCTGCAACTCGCCCACCGGGGCTTCGCCCAGGGCATCTTCGTGGCCGAGGAGATCGCCGGCTTGAACCCCGTGCCCGTGGTGGAGTCCGGCATCCCGCGCGCGACCTACTGCGACCCCGAGATCGCGTCGGTCGGCATCACCGAGGCGCAGGCCAAGGAGAAGCACGGCGCCGAGAACGTCGAGACGTACAACTACAACCTCGGCGGCAACGGCAAGAGCAAGATCCTGCGTACGCAGGGCTTCGTCAAGCTGGTACGCGTCAAGGACGGCCCGGTCGTCGGCGTACACATGATCGGCGCCCGGATGAGCGAGCAGGTCGGCGAGGCCGCGCTGATCGTGAACTGGGAGGCCTTCCCGGCCGAGGTCGCGCAGCTGATCCACGCCCACCCGAGCCAGAACGAGGCGCTCGGCGAGGCGCACCTGGCTCTTGCCGGGAAGCCGCTGCACGCTCACGCGTGAGCTGTCTACGATCGTGGCAGACGGGCGCCGCCTGCCACGATCGGTCATGATCTACTGAGACTTGATCAACCTGAGAATCGCATACATCGAGGAGTCTGGACTCATGCCGGTATCGGTCACGCTGCCCGCCTTGGGGGAGAGCGTCACGGAGGGCACGGTCACGCGCTGGCTGAAGAGCGTCGGGGACCGAGTGGAGGTCGACGAGCCGCTGCTGGAGGTCTCGACCGACAAGGTGGACACCGAGATCCCGTCGCCCAGCGCCGGTGTGGTGCAGCAGATTCTGGTCAACGAGGACGAGACTGCCGAGGTCGGCGCGGTGCTGGCGATCATCGCCGGCGAGGGTGAGGACGCGGGTACCGTCGCGCCCGCCGCGACGCCGGCCGAGGAGACCGAGGCCCCCGCGCCTCAGGCCCCCGCGCCCCAGGCCGCCGCACCGCAGCAGGCCGCCCCGGCACCGGCCGAGCAGGCCGCCCCGGCCGCTTCCGGCGGTTCGGGCGAGGGCACCCCGGTGACCCTGCCCGCCCTGGGCGAGAGCGTCACCGAGGGCACCGTCACCCGCTGGCTGAAGGCCGTCGGCGACTCCGTCGAGGTCGACGAGCCGCTGCTGGAGGTCTCGACCGACAAGGTCGACACCGAGATCCCGTCGCCGGTCGCCGGCACCCTGCTGGAGATCAAGGTCGGCGAGGACGAGACCGCGCCGGTGGGCGCCGTGCTCGCCGTCGTCGGCGCCGCCGGTGGTGCGGCTCCGGCCGCCGCCCCGGCTCCCGCGCCGCAGGCCCCGGCCGCCCCGGCTCCGGCCGCTCCGGCTCCGCAGGCCCCGGCCGCCGCTCCGGCGCCGGCCCAGCCCGCTGCTCCGGCCCCGCAGGCCGGTCCGGCCCCGCAGGCCGCTGCTCCGGCGCCCGCTCCGGCACCGAGCGCTCCCGCCCGCGCCGAGGTCTCGGTCAACGGCGACGGCGGCTACGTGACCCCGCTCGTCCGCAAGCTCGCCGCGCAGAACGGCGTCGACCTGGGCAGCCTGTCCGGCACCGGGGTCGGCGGCCGCATCCGCAAGCAGGACGTGCTCGACGCCGCGGCCAAGGCCAAGGCGCCCGCTCCGGCCGCCGCGGCCGCACCGAGTGCCCCGGCCGCCGCGCCGAAGGCCGCGGCCGCGCCGAGCCCGCTGCGGGGGCGTACCGAGAAGCTGACCCGGATGCGTCAGGTCATCGCCCGGCGCATGGTCGAGTCGCTGCAGGTCTCGGCCCAGCTCACCACCGTCGTCGAGGTGGACGTCACCAAGATCGCCAAGCTGCGCGAGCAGGCCAAGAAGGCCTTCCTCGAGCGCCACGGCGTGAAGCTGTCCTTCCTGCCGTTCTTCGCGCTCGCCGCGGTGGAGGCCCTGCGCCAGCACCCGTCGGTGAACGCCAAGATCGACCTCGACGAGGGCACGGTCACCTACTACGACGTCGAGCACCTGGGCATGGCCGTGGACACCGACAAGGGCCTCATGGTCCCGGTCATCCACAACGCCGGCGACCTCAACCTCGCCGGGCTGGCCAAGCGGATCGGCGACATCGCGGAGCGTACGCGTACCAACAAGCTCACGCCGGACGAGGCGTCGGGCGGCACCTTCACGCTGACCAACACGGGCAGCCGGGGCGCTCTGTTCGACACGCCGATCATCAACCAGCCGCAGGTCGCCATCCTCGGCACGGGCGCGGTCGTCAAGCGCGCGGTCGTGGTGGACGACCCGGACCTTGGCGAGCTGATCCTGCCGCGGTTCATGGTCTACCTCGCCCTCTCCTACGACCACCGGCTGGTGGACGGCGCCGACGCGGCCCGCTACCTGACCACGGTCAAGGAGCGCCTGGAGGGCGGCAACTTCGAGGCCGAGGTCGGCCTCTAAACACGAACGATCCCGGGCCCCGGTGGCAGGATGATCCCATGAGGATCGTCGCCGCCGGGGCCTCGGGCTTTCTCGGCCAGCCCCTGATCGCCCGGCTGCGTGCCGCCGGTCACGAGGTCATCCAGCTCGTACGCCGCCCGGCCACCGCGTCCGGCCAGCTTTCCTGGGATCCGGCGAGGCCGCTGCGCCTGCCCGAGGACACCGACGCCGTCGTCAACATCGGCGGGGCCGGCGTCGGTGATCACCGGTGGAGCGAGGCGTACAAGCGGGAACTGTGGACCAGCCGCGTCCAGCCGACGGAGACGATCGCCCGGGCCGTCGCCGAGCAGGGCGTACCCGTGCTGCTCAACGGGTCCGCCATCGGCTACTACGGTGACCGCGGCGAGGAGGCCCTGCCCGAGGACGCCGCCCCCGGCGACGAGTTCCTCAGCCGGCTCGCGATCGCCTGGGAGGAGGCCGCCGAACCAGCGCGGACGGCGGCCCGGGTGGCGATTCTGCGTACGGGACTGCCGTTCGACCGCTCCGGCGGGATGCTGAAGCCGCTCATGCTCCCGTTCAGCCTCGGGCTCGGCGGCCGGTTCGGCGACGGCAGGGCCTGGATGCCGTGGATCTCCCTGTCCGACTGGCTGCGCGCGGTCGAGTTCCTGCTGACCGGCGAAGTGGACGGTCCGGTGAACCTCGTCGGGCCGACCCCGGCCACCAATGCCGACTTCGCCCGGGAACTGGCCGCCGTGCTGCACCGGCCGGCCCTGCTGCCCATCCCCCGCTCCCCCGTACGCCTGGCGATGGGCGAGTTCGCCGACGAGGCGTACAAGAGCTTCAAGGTGATTCCGGCGGTGCTGGAGCAGGCCGGTTTCGTCTGGGAGCATCCGACGATCGGCGCGGCCCTCCGGGCGGCCGTCAAACGGTGACCTTGGCGGGCTCCTCGGCCCGGGAGCGGCGGCGCAGCCGGTGGCGGCGGGCCCAGAGCCAGGCGCCGACGCTGAGGAGCGAGGCGACGACGGCCGACCAGGTGCCCCAGCTCGTGGCGATCTGGTTGACGGTGTAGCCGAACGTACGCGTGACCGTGAGCGACAGCGGCAGGTCGTTGGCGATGACGTGCCCGTTGGAGAGCGGGATCTCCATGTGCGCGGTCAGGGACAGATCGTCGGTCGGATGCTTGGCCTTGACCAGCCACGTCCACAGCATCTGGAGGTCCACCCCGGTCGACGCGTCGACTCCGGCCGACGGCGTGATCTCCGCGTCCTCCGGGTCTGCGAGCAGCGTGACGCGGACGGTCGGTCCCACCTGGACGGCGCCGGCCGACGTCTGCTTCGCGTTCTTGACGAGCTGGTTCATCTTCTGCGTGATCTCGGCGCCGGTCCCGATCTGCAGGCCGATCCGGGTCACCTTCTCGACCACCAGGCTCTGCGGGTGACTCCACGTCGCCTGCGCGGTGACGAGCTTGTGCGCGTCGGTGTCCACCTGGGCGAACTCGTTGGTTCCCGGTACGGGGTTCGGATTGGTGCTGCCGTCGGGTTCCGCGCCGCAGGCCGCCAGCAGGCCTACGAGCAGGGCCGCCGCGACCGTCGCGAGTGGACGCGTACGCACGGGGAGCCTCCGGGGGTCAAGGAGTGGGCGCAAGCATCTTGTCACGAAGTCATGACGAGGTCTGTTCACCTTCTGCCGTTAAGCCTATTCTTCTGCTCGGCAAACAACGTTAATCCTTAACGAAGGAGGGCACCGATGCCCATCCCCCGTCGTACGCTGCTCGCCTCCGGAATCGCCGCCGGCGTCGGCGCGCTGCTGCCGGCCACGGCCCGAGCCGACGACCCCTTCGAGTTCGTCATCGACTGCGACTCCTGGGGCGCCCGGCCGCCGGCCGGCACGCTGTTCATGAACGCCCACCGGACCCGCAAGATCGTCGTGCACCACATGGCGTTCCCCAACGTCACCGACTACTCCCGCGAGCACGCCCTGCAGCTGGCCCGCGACTGCCAGGACCTGCACATGGACCACAACGGCTGGTCCGACACCGGCCAGCACTTCACCGTCAGCCGGGGCGGCTACGTCCTCGAAGGCCGCCACCGCAGCCTCGAAGGGCTGCGTTCGGGGGCCGCGCAGGTCACCAGCGCGCACTGCGTCGGCGAGAACACGCAGAGCATCGGCATCGAGAACGAGGGCACCTACGTCACCGAGACGCCGCCGGCCGCCCTGCTCGACTCGCTGGTCAAGCTCTCCGTCACGATCTGCTCCCAGTACGGCATCCACGCCCACAACATGTTCGGGCACTGGGACTACAACAACACCGACTGCCCCGGCATCGCGTTCTACCGGCTCTTCCCCGAGATCCGCCGCCGCGTCGCCACGACCCTCGGCACCCCACTCGCCGACGTCCCCGCGCGCGTCTGGCCCGACGTCTTCTCCAGCAACGCGGGCGCCGTCGTCGCCACCGCCAAGAAACTGCTCATCAACCAGGGGTACGCGCTGACGCCCGACGTCTACTACGACGGCCCGATGATCGCGGCGATCCAGGACTGGCAGCGTACGCACGGGTTCGAGGTGGCGTCCGACGGCACCATGACCGACCCGACCTGGGAGACGCTGGGCGTGTTCCTGGCCAACAACGACTCCGGCGCGGCCGTCGAGGGGTTGCAGCAGATCCTGCTCCACAAGGGCTACGAGGTCACGGTCAACGGCGAGTACGACCACGACACGCACAAGGCCGTCCAGGCGATGCAGAAGCTGCACGGGCTGATCCCGAACGGCAAGGTCGACACCGACACCTGGTGCGCGGTCGTCGGCGGCATCGTCCAAGCCGAATTCACCGGAGTCCTTTCCTAGCAACCCCTGAGCGCTAGCAACCCCTGAGCGACGCGGTGTGCCCGCACGGACGACGGCGGCACCCCGGAACACGAGCTGTCCTCCGACTCGGAGCACACCGCGTCGCGTACACGTGGATGTGCTTCTAACAGGCGGTGACCTTCAGCCAGAAGTTCGGCCCGGTCTGCCGGAGGGACGTGGTGACGAAGACGTTCCAGAGGCCGAGAGCGTCGTTCGAACCGTTCGCGTAGGTGTAGCCGCCGGACTGGTACGCGCGGCCCGCGACGGTGTGCGCGTAGTTGGTGGCGGTGTAGCAAGGTCCCGCACTGGGGCTCGCGCTCGGACTCTTCGACGGGCTGGGACTGATGGACGGGCTGGGACTGACGGACGGGCTCGGGCTGGTGGACGGGCTCGGGCTGGTGGACGGGCCGGAAGAGTTGGAGAGTCCGAACCAGACCGCGTCGTAATAGGCTTCGCAGATCGTGTCGAGGAAGTACGACGCCGCCGTCCCGCACTGGTCCGCGCCGGTACCCGGGTCGACGGGCGTGCCGTGCGCCATCCCGCTGACCTGGTAGAGGCGCACTTCGTCGGCGCCGTACGCGGTCAGGGTGGTGGAGCCGGTGAGGGACTGGGTGGCCGTCGCGGTCTGCGAGACACCGCGGACGTTCGTCCACTGGTCCCGGGAGTTGGTCGCGTTCTTCGGCTGCACGGTCGTGTCCGAGGTGCCGTGCCAGATCGCCACCCGCGGGTAGCGCCCCGTGTAGCCGGCGTACCCCGCCCGGGCCAGGTCGCCCCACTGCTGCGCGGTCTTCGTCGGCGGGCTGTACTGGCAGGTGGTCGCCTCGGACTGGCTGTTGGCGCAGCCGTACGGGATCCCGGCGACGACCGAGCCGCCCGCGAACACGTCCGGGTAGGTCGCGAGCATGACCGAGGTCATGATCCCGCCCGCCGACAGTCCGCTCACGAACACCCGGGACGCGTCGGTCCCGTAGTTCGCCACCGCGTACGCGACCATGGACCGGATCGACGCGGCCTCACCCTGGCCGCGGCTGTTGTCGCCGGGCTGGAACCAGTTGAAGCACTTGAGCGAGTTGTTGGCGCTGTTCTGCTCGGGCAGGACGAGGGCGAACCGCCACTGGTCGGCGTACTTGCGCCAGCCGGAGTTCGTGAAGTACGTCGAGGCGTCCTGGGAGCAGCCGTGCAGCAGGACCACGAGCGGGGCGTTCGCGGTCAGGCCGTCCGGCCGGTAGCTGTACATGGCGAGACTGCCGGGATTCGAGCCGAAGCTCGTCACCTGGGTCAGGCTCGCGGCGCGGGCGGGCTCGGCGGCGACGAGCGCGCCCACCGCGGCGGCCAGGACGGCGGCCAGCGCGGCGGCGATGCGAGGGAGCAG
The DNA here is from genome assembly GCF_000428945.1 of Hamadaea tsunoensis DSM 44101. GTDB lineage: Bacteria > Actinomycetota > Actinomycetes > Mycobacteriales > Micromonosporaceae > Hamadaea > Hamadaea tsunoensis. The sequence goes on from NZ_AUAX01000001.1 coordinate 72,435, forward strand.
GCGTCGGGACATGGCGGAACGCTACGAGAAACCGAAGCATGCCGATATGTCGCGCCCCCACACATTCCCGACCCGGGTCCGGGGTTCCGCCGCTCCAGGATCCGGCCGGGGTCCAAGATCCCGTTTGGATCAGGGTTTCGCACGTAATCTTGGCCCAAGATTCGGGTGATTTCCCTGATCCAAACGGGATCTTGGAGCCGCCAGCGGACGTCAGGCGAGGAGTTTGACCAGGGCGATCAGGCCGACGACGACGATGATCGCGCGCAGCGCCGCCGGCGGCAGCCGCCGGCCCCACTTCCCGCCGGCCCACCCGCCGACCACCGACCCCGCCGCGAGCAGCGCCGCCGGCAGCCACGCCACGTGCCCGCTGAACACGAACAGGATCGCCGCCACCCCGTTCACCAGCCCGGCCAGGATGTTCTTCACCCCGTTGACCCACTGCAGGTCCGAGGAGAGCAGCACACCCAGCAGACCCAGCAGGAGTACGCCCTGCGCGGCCCCGAAGTACCCGCCGTAGACACCGGTGGCGTACACGCCGGCGAACAGGAGGATGCCGACGGGACGGGGACCGGCGCCGGGACGTTCGCGCAGCCGGTGGGACAGCCACGGCTGCAGGACGACCAGGATCAGGGCCAGCACGATGAGTACCGGCACGATGAACTTGAACGCCTCCGGCGGCAGGACCAGCAGCAGCAACGCACCGGTGATCGCCCCGAGCACGCTGGCCACCCCGAGCGGCAGCAGCGTACGCGCATGGCCGCGCAGGTCGTGGCGGTAGGCGTACGCGCCGGCGAAGGAGCCCGGGACGAGGCCGAGGGTGTTGGAGACGTTCGCCACGACCGGCGGATAGCCGAGGGCGAGCAGCGTGGGGAAGGTGAGGAGGGTCCCGGACCCGACGACCGCGTTGATACCGCCCGCCGCGCACCCGGCGGCGAGGACGGCCGCGGCCTGGAGGGCGTTCATGCGGCCAGCCTAGTGATCACGACGAGCGCGGGGCCGGTGAGGGGTCCGCTGCTATTGTCGTGCGGTGGCGCTCACGCAGGTACGCACTTCTTCCGCCGCTGCGCAGACGCCACCCCGGCGGTTCTGGCGCGCGGATCTCGCGGTCGTCGGCATCGCCCTCCTGATCGCGGTCTACGCCACCTTCGGCCTGTGGGCCGCCCCGCTCGGCCGGGCGATCGACGTGAACTCCGGCGACCAGGCGTTCTTCGAGTGGCTGCTGTCCTTCGGCGCGCACGCCCTCACCCACGGCGAGAACCCGCTCTACACGACGTGGCTCAACGCCCCCGACGCGGTCAATCTCGCCGTCAACACCTCGATCACCGTGTACGCGGTCGTGTTCGCCCCGATCACGCTGTGGCTCGGCCCGGCGGTGTCGTTCGTGGTGATCCTCACGCTCAACCTGGCCGCGACGGCGTTCTGCTGGTACCGGCTCTTCCACCGGCACCTCGGCGTCGGCGTCCTGCCGGCCGCGATCGGGGGCCTGTTCTGCGGATTCGCCCCCGCGATGGTGTCCCACGCGAACGCGCACCTGAACTGGACCGCCCAGTGGCTCGTCCCGCTCATGATCGCCCGCGTGATCGTCATGGTCCACCGGCGGCGGGCCGTGTGGGACGGGATCGTGCTCGGCGTACTCATCGCGTGCTGCTTCTCGATCGCGGCCGAGCAGCTCTTCTTCGCGGCGATCGCCGGCGTCGTGTTCGTCCTGTTCTACCGGCCGGCCCGGACCCTCGTCCCGCCGGCCCTGCGCGGTCTCGCGGTCGCGGCGGGGGTCGCGGCCGTGCTGCTCGCGTACCCCCTGTGGCTGCACTTCTTCGGACCGCAGAGCTTCGGCGGCACCGGTTTCGATCATCGGGTGCACAACGAGGACCTGCTCGCGTACGCCGCGTACCCCGAGCGGTCGGTGGCCGGCGCGATCGGCCTGCACACCAAGCTCGCGCCCAACCCGACCGAGGAGAACTCGTTCTTCGGGCTGCCGCTGCTGGCGCTGGCCGTGGTCGCGTACTTCGCGCTGCGGCGGCTCGTCGACCGCGCCCTGCTGCGCGCCCTGGCCGGCACCGGACTGATCTTCGCGGTCCTCTCCCTCGGCCCCCAGCTGCGCTTCGGCGGCTCGCTGACCTCGGTCCCCGGACCCGAGTGGCTGGTCGACAAGCTGCCCATCTTCGACGCCGCCCTGCCGTCCCGGCTCGCCCTGGTCGTCGCCCCGGTCATCGGTACGCTGCTCGCCCTGCTGGCCGCCGACGTGACCCGGCTGCGCGGCCCCAGATGGGCCTGGATCACCGCGTTCGCCCTGGCCCTCGTCCCCCTGTTCCCCACCCCCCTCCTGGTACGCGACCGTCCCGCCGTACCGGAGTTCATCAGCTCGGGCGACTGGCAGCACTACGTACGCCCCGGCGGCGTACTCGTGCCCGTCCCGATCCCGAACGACCTGGTCCCCGACGGCCAGCGCTGGCAGGCCGAGGCGCTCGCGTCCGGCGGCCCGTCCTTCAAGCTCCCGGCCGGCTTCTTCCTCGGCCCCGGCGGCCCCAACGGCACCGGTCGCATCGGCCCGGTCCCCCGCCCGACGCAGACCCTGCTCGAAGACGTGACGAAGACGGGCTACGTCCCGCCCATCACCGACGCCGAACGCGCCTACGTACGCGACGACCTGAAGTACTGGGGCGCGCAGGCGGTGGTCCTCGCCGACGGCGTACAGGGCGCCCACTGGGAGACGCATCCCGCCGCCCTGCTCGAGGTCATGAAGCAACTGCTCGGGGAACCCCAGCGCGTCGACGACGTCTGGGTCTGGCCCGCCCCCTGACCCCGCCCCGCCCCGCCCCGCCCCGCCCCGCCCCGCCCCGCCCCGACGATCTTGCGCGAATGTTCGGGCTATTCGGGCATTCTTCGCGTAATTTGGGACATTCGCGCAAGATCGTCGGGGTTGGAGGCCGGGCCGGCCCCGCCTCAAGATCGGCGTGATCGAATACCGCCATTACGGCACCGCGATGCCGATTCCCTTGATCGAATACCGCCATTACGGCAGGAAAGCGCTCTCTTGCCGGATTAACGGTATTTGATCACCATGATGGGGTCAGAACTGCCGTCATAGCGGTAAATGATCAGCGACCGCAGGGTTGCTTGGCTTTGATCGCGGCACGAAAGCTTGATCAAGTTCCCGAATGCTGTCAAAACGGCCCGCTTTTGCAGCTCCCCGGCCCTTGATCAAGCAACGGAGATCCACTTCTACAGATTCCGGACACTCGATCACCGCCATCCCCTCCATGGCTGAACCGGTTCCCGGCCGAACGACGAGACAGCGTCCGATCACGACCCTTGGGGCGATCGAACCCAGCGACCACCTCGGACAATCGACGCGTACACCCGGAAGGCAGGTGCGACGGCGCGCGAGCAGCAGGCCACCACCCATGATCGAATGCGGCCACGATGCCCATCCAGGCCGCTTCCGCCAAGCCATCGATCATGCATTGGGCAGTGGAGGCGCGCCCCCGACGCCGGAACGGTCTCCGATGGAAGGAGCGGAGGCGAGAAGCCACGAACCCGGGAAGTAACGCTCTTAAGAGGGCTCTCGCAGCAGGTGGAGGTGCTTTTCGACGACGGGGAGCATCTCCTCTACCGTGACGTCCCGCCCCAGTTCCTGGCTGAGCGACGTGACGCTGGCGTCCTTGATCCCGCACGCGACGATCCGGTCGTACGCGCCCATGTCCGGGTCGCAGTTGAGCGAGAAGCCGTGCTGCGTGACCGAGCGGGCCACCCGGATCCCGATGGCGGCGATCTTGCGGTCGATCCCGCGGTCGTCCTCTCGGACCCAGACGCCGGAGCGGCCCTTGACCCGCTCGGTGGCGACGCCCACTTCGGCGCACACGGCGATGAGCATGGCCTCGACCCGCCGCACGTACGCGACGACGTCCATCGCGTGCCCGCCCGGGACCGCGGTGAGCCGCATGATCGGGTAGCCGACGATCTGGCCCGGTCCGTGCCAGGTGATCTGGCCGCCGCGGTCGACGTCGATCACTGGAGTGCCGTCCATCGGCCGCTCCCACGGCTGCGTACGCTTGCCCGCCGTGTAGACGCTGGGGTGCTCCAGCAGCAGGACGGTCTCCGGTTCGACGCCGTCCACGACGAGTTGGTGCAGCCGGCGCTGTTCGTCCCACGCGGTCGGATAGTCGACGGTTCCGGCGCGTACCACCCGGAGGTCGGTGGTGGTGTCTGCGGTGGTCACACCATCAGCGTAGGTCGAGCCGGACCCGGCCGGCCGAAGCTGTGGCCGCCGCCACCCCGCGACAAACGCGGACCGATTCGCTAGGCTGGCCCCGACCCTTGTGAATGCTTTCACAAATACTGTCATGATCTGACACATGTCACCCTCTGACATCTCAGTCCTGACATGAAACGAAGCCCCGCCACCGAAGTCCCCCGACACCTCCGAGGCGACCGATGACCGTCCCTACGCTGTCGAAGCAGGTCCCCGCCCCCGGCCAACCGGTACGCCCGAAGCGCCGGCGCTGGCTGATCCCCGCGATCGGTCTGATCCTCTGGCTGGTGGTGGGCGGACCGCTCGCCTCGCTGGCCGGCAAGACGAGCGAGGTGCAGAAGAACGACAACTCGTCGTACCTGCCGGAGACGGCGGAGTCCACAGTGGTCATGCACCTCGACAAGCGGTTCGTCAACCAGGAGTCCTCCCCCGGCGTCGTCCTGTACGCGCGCGCCGGCGGCCTCACCGAGGACGACAAGACGCTGATCGCGCGGCAGCTGCGGGCGACGTCGGATCATTTCGGCGGCGATCTCGCGGGGCCGCCGATCGGGCCCGTCTACTCCCAGGACGGGGTGGCCGCCGAGGTCATCGTGCGGTTCGCGGGCACGGACTCGCAGAAGAACGCGCCGGGCGTGGAATGGCTGCGCGACAACCTCGGCGCGCCCGGCCTCGAAGCGCACGTCACCGGGCCGGCCGGCATCTACGCCGACTTCATGCAACTGTTCAAGCTGATCGACGGCGTCCTGCTCTACGTGACCGGCGGGCTGATCCTGCTCATCCTGGCGGTCGTCTACCGCAGCCCGTTCCTGCCGATCGCCGTGCTGTTCTCGGCCGGGTTCGCGCTCGGCCTGTCGAACGGGATCGTCTACCTGCTCGCCAAGGCCGACGTCATCACGGTCTCCGGGCAGAGCCAGGGCATCCTGGACGTCCTCGTCCTCGGCGCGGCCACCGACTACGCCCTGCTCATGGTGAGCCGGTTCCGCGAGGAATTGCGCCGTCACGAAAGCCGGCACGACGCCATGAAGATCGCGCTGCGCGCCTCCTTCGAACCCATCCTCGCCAGCGGCGGCACCGTCATCCTCGGCCTGCTCTGCCTGCTCGTCTCCGACCTCGCCCCGAACCGCGGCCTCGGACCGATCACGGCCATCGGCATCACCTGCGCGCTCGCCGCGTCGCTCACCCTGCTCCCGGCGATCCTCGTCCTCTTCGGCCGCGCGATCTTCTGGCCCTTCCGGCCCGCGTTCGGCTCGCGCCCCGCCGAGGAGCACGGCCTCTGGGCCCGCGTGGCGCGGCTGGTCGGCCGGCGTCCGCGTACGGTCTGGCTGGTCACGCTGGTCCTGCTCGGACTGTGCACGCTCGGCCTCACCCGCCTGCAGGCCGACGGCTTCCCGCAGACCGACGGCTTCACCGGCCACACCGACTCCAAGCTCGGGCAGACCATCCTCGTCGAGCACTTCCCCGGCGGCCTCGGCACACCCACCGAGATCGTCGTGCCCGCCGAGCGCCTGCAGGACGCGACGGCCCAGGTCCGCGCCGTCCCCGGCATCGCCAACGTGCAGGCGTACGCGGAGCCGGGCGCCCAGTCCCCGAAGGTGGTCGACGGGCTCGTCCGGATCGACGCGACGCTCACCGACGACGCCGAATCGCACGCCGCCCAGCAGACCGTCCGGCGCATCCGCGACGCGGTGCACGGCATCGACGGCGCCAAGGTCGGCGGCTTCACGGCGCTCAACCTCGACGTCCAGTCGACCTCGCAGCGCGACCGCGACGTCATCCTGCCGCTGGTGCTGGCGGTCGTCTTCCTCGTGCTCATGGCGCTGCTGCGGTCACTGATCGCCCCGCTGCTGCTCATCGGCACGGTCGTGCTCTCGTTCCTGGCCACCCTGGGCGTGTCCGGCGTCCTCTTCCGCGACGTCTTCCACTTCCCCGGCGCGGACTCGTCCTTCCCGCTCTACGCCTTCGTCTTCCTGGTCGCCCTCGGGGTCGACTACAACATCTTCCTGATGACCCGCGTACGCGAGGAAGTGGGCAAACGCGGCCACCGCGCCGGTACGCTCGCCGGCCTCTCGGTCACCGGCGGCGTGATCACCTCAGCCGGGGTGGTGCTCGCGGCGACGTTCGCGGCGCTGTCGGTGCTGCCGATGGTCTTCCTGCTGGAGATGGCGTTCACGGTGGCGTTCGGGGTCCTCCTGGACACGCTGATCGTGCGGTCGCTGCTGGTGCCGGCGCTCTCGGTCGACGTCGGCCGCATCCTCTGGTGGCCCAAACGCCACATAGCCCCATAACTATAGAATCAAGATCTTTAAGAGCATCTTGTCCGGGTTCGTCGATCTCACCTCCGTTCCTCCCGCGGGAGACCGTTCCGCCCCTATCGCTGTGCTCCGGGGACTCCACTGCCACCTGAGTGGGGCGACGCATCCTTCACCGCGGTCGGCTCGATGCTGGCCGAGGTGCGCGGCTGGCGGCTGGCCGAACTCCGCAAACGACGGGGCCTGACTCAGGAACAAGTCGCGACCCGGATGGGGGTCACCGTCGCCCGCGTGTCGCAGATCGAGAACGGCGACGTCTCCACTCAGGACGTTCTGAACCGCTTCGTCTCGGCGCTGGGCGGCACGCTCAAGCTGATCGCCGACTTCGGCGACGAACAGCTGAAGATCGCTTGACCGTGTCCCGCCTCTGTGATGAAGGCGGGACACGGCCGGCCGCTACGGTGTGACGCGGTGCAGGTCGCGGGGGAAGAACGTCACCTCGCGTACGTTCGTCGCTCCCACCAGCATCGCGAGCAGGCGTTCGAGCCCGATCGCGAACCCGCCGTGCGGCGGCATGCCGAGCTTGAAGACCTCCAGGAAGTCCGCGTACGCCTCGATGGCGTACCCGCGTTCGGTCAGGGTCTCGACGTAGTCGGCGTACCGGTGCAGGCGCTGGCTGCCCGAGACCAGTTCGAGGCCGCGGAACAGCAGGTCGAAGGCGCGCGAGTACGGTTCGCGGCCGGGCTCCGGGTGCGTGTAGAACGCCCGGTGCAGGGTCGGGTAGCCCTCGACGAAGACGAACTCGGAGCCGTGTTCGCGCAGCGCCCATTCGCAGACCGCGCGCTCGTCGGCCGGGGCGAGGTCGGGCTCGTCCGGGGCCGCGCCCGCGATCTTCAGCGCCTCGCTGAAGTGCACGATCGGGATCTCCTCGGGCACCACGGGCAGGGCGAACCCGGCCGCGGCCACCGACGGGACCTCGGCGGCGGCCGCCAGCATGCCGGCGAAGACGTCGCGGAGCACCTTCATGACGTCCCGCTGCGATTCGATGAAGCCGAGTTCGGCGTCGAGGGAGACGTACTCGGACAGGTGGCGGGCGGTGTCGCTGGGCTCCGCCCGGTACGCGTGCCCGATCTCGTAGACGCGTTCGAAGACGCCGACCAGGGTCTGCTTGTACAGCTGCGGAGACTGCGCCAGGTACGCCTTGCGCCCGTAGTAGTCCAGCCCGAACACGTTCGCGCCGGACTCGGTCGAGACGCCGACGATCTTCGGGCTGTGCACCTCGGTGAAGCCGATCCCGTCGAGGGTTTCGCGGAAGCCGCGGACGAGGGCGGCGCCGAGCTCGAAGACGGGGCGGCGGGACGGGTGACGCAGGGTGAGCGCGGCGTGGTCGAGCAGCGTCGGCAGGTTGACCCCGAGCGACGGCCGGAACAGCTCGATCGGCAGCTGGCCGACCGGGTCGGAGAGGCGCTCGATCGTCGGCTGCGTGATCTCGACGCCGCCGGGCGCGACGGGGTTGGCCGTCACGGTGCCCGTGACGCTCACCACCGTCTCCTCGCTGAACTCCTCGAGGATCTCGGGCGGGGTCACGATCTGGGCGAACCCGGAGCGGTCCCGCAGGATGAGGAAGGCGACCGATTTCAGGATGCGCCGGCGGTGGATCCAGCCGGCGACCGTGACGGTCTCGCCGGTGTACGCGGGCAGCTGAGCGGACAGGATGCGTTGCATGGTGGTGGACCTCCTCGTGTATCGCAACGCGATCCCCAGGGAGGTGCGGGCGAGCGGGAATCCTCGCGGTACCACCACACCTTCACCGCCCTGTCCCGGGGCGGGACCGGGCGGCCTCTCGATCCTTGTGACGGAGATCAATCCGGCGGGGGTCTACCAGCCCAATGGGCCTTCTTCCCCGCGGCTCTGAGCAGGTCCACCCGGACGTCACCCCGGTGACTCCGCTCGTCACAGCCGTTCGGACACCCTAAACGGGACGAGGGCCCCGCGACAAACGAATTGTGGCGGTGCTTACCTCGGGGTTCGTTGACCGTTCAGCGAGCGTAGTCTTTGCCTCGTGACCATGGTTGCTCCCGAGGGCCGGCGCATGCTGCGCATCGAGGCCCGAAACGCCGAGACGCCCATCGAGCGCAAGCCCGACTGGATCAAGGTCAAGGCGAAGATGGGGCCGGAGTTCACCCAGCTGCGTGGGCTGGTGCAGCGCGAAGGCCTGCACACGGTCTGCCAGGAGGCGGGCTGCCCCAACATCTACGAGTGCTGGGAAGACCGCGAGGCGACCTTCCTCATCGGCGGCGACCAGTGCACGCGGCGCTGCGACTTCTGCCAGATCGACACCGGCAAGCCGGCCGAGTTCGACGCGGACGAGCCCCGGCGGGTGGCCGAGTCGGTCGCCACGATGGAGCTGAAGTACGCGACCGTCACCGGCGTGGCCCGCGACGACCTGCCCGACGGCGGCGCCTGGCTGTACGCGGAGACGGTCCGCCAGATCCACGGCCTGGTTCCCGGCTGCGGCGTCGAGCTGCTGATCCCCGACTTCAACGCGGTCCCCGAGCAGCTCGCCGAGGTCTTCGGCGCCGGCCCGGAGGTGCTCGCGCACAACCTGGAGACGGTGCCGCGGATCTTCAAGCGGATCCGCCCGGCCTTCCGCTACGAGCGCTCACTGGACGTCATCACGCAGGCCCGCGCGGCCGGCCTGGTGACCAAGTCGAACCTGATCCTCGGCATGGGCGAGGAGCGCGCGGAGGTCTCGCAGGCGCTGCGCGACCTGCACGCGGCCGGCTGCGAGATCATCACGATCACGCAGTACCTGCGGCCGACCCCGCGCCACCACCCGATCGCCCGCTGGGTGAAGCCGGAGGAGTTCGTCGAGCTGAACGCGGAGGCCGAGGAGATCGGCTTCGCCGGTGTCATGTCCGGTCCGCTCGTGCGCTCGTCGTACCGCGCGGGGCGGTTGTACCGGCAGGCCCTGGAAGCCCGGACGCCCGCCGTCGCGGCGAGCCACTAGACTTTCTCACATGGCAAAGCCCGCAGAAGAGAAGGTCGGCTTCGTCGGCAGACTGAAGCAGATCGGCATGGTGTTCCAGTTCACCGCGAAACAGGACAAGCTGTTCATTCCGCTTGTCGCCGGCGCGGTGATAGTCCCCCTGCTGCTGACGGTCGTGGCCGTCTACTTCCTGGGCTGGTTCTGGCTGCCGCTGGGCATCCTGCTGGCGCTGCTGCTGGTGCTCGTGGTGCTCAACCTGCGCTCCAACTCCGCGATGATGAACGCCATCGAGGGGCAGCCGGGCGCGGCCGCCCAGATCCTCAGCTCGCTGCGGGGCAACTGGCGGGTCAAGGAGCAGCCGGTCGCCTTCACGGTGAACAACGACTTCGTGCACCTGGCCATCGGCCCGGCCGGCGTCGTGCTGGTCGGCGAGGGTGACCCGGGGCGGGTCAAGCAGATGCTCGGCGAGCAGAAGCGCCGGCTCGGCAAGGTCATCGGCTCGGCGCCGCTCTACGACTACATCATCGGCGACGGCGAGGGCCAGGTTCCGCTGCGCAAGCTGCGCAACGTCCTGCTCCGCGCGCCGAAGAACCTCTCCGGCAAGGAGATCAACGGCATCGACCGCGCGCTGACCGCGCTGTACGCGCGGCCGCAGATGCCCAAGGGCGGCATCCCGAAGGAGTTCCGCCCGCCGCGCAGCATGATGCGCCAGCAGCGCGGCCGCTGATCGTCTCCGACTGACGCCGAGCCCGGTCCCCTCGTGGGGCCGGGCTCAGCCTTTGATGGACCCCGTGCTGCTGCCCGACTGGTCGGCCGCGATGCAGATCACCGTGCGGTCGCCGGCGGCCCAGGACGTCTCCGTCGGGTGCAGGTAGTAGAGATCCATCTTCAGGTTCGCGCTGCCGGCGGCGTACGCGCTGAAACGCTTCTGGCAACCGTCCTCGGACTGCTGGTCCAGCTCGTCGACGCCCGGGAACGCGACCGTGAACACCGCGAACACCTCGCCCTGGTGGGGCTGGTCGCACGCGATCCGGGGTACGCGGGTCACCGACGACGCCTCGGACACGTCGGACAGGCAGTCGCCCGGGACCAGTCGCGTGACGCTGACCCGGCCGTCGCCCGCGGGCGGGGCGGTAGCGGCGGAGCCGGAGTCCTGCAGGTACGCGTACACGGCGCCGCCGAGAATGCCGAAGATCCACAGCAGGGAGAGCACGAGCCCGGTGATCGCCAGGCCTTTGCCCTTCTGGTTCCGCTTCGGGATCCGGACGAGGGCGATGATCGCGAAGAGGATGCCGAGGGGGTTGCAGCCGATCAGGCCGCAGACGACCGCGGCGACCGCGAACCCGCTGGTGGTACGCGGAGCGGGCGGCGGGGCAGGCGCGTACGCCGGGGGGAGGGGCGCGGTCACACGGGGACGCTAGCAGCGGCCCGTACGCGAGACCAGGGCGCTCAGGCCGCCTGGGGCGGTCCGGCCGTGACGACGACGCTGCCGGCGGCCCGGTCGTGCAGGCCGCGCCGCCGCCGACCGTCCATGATCAGCCCGGGGATGACGAGGCAGAGCAGGAAGCCGCGCAGCATCGCCCGGGGAATGCCGATCGCGCCGCCGTCGGCGAAGTCCACGCAGCGGATGCGGGCGAGCTTCATTCCGGGAGTCTGGGCGAAAAGACCGACGAAGAAGCCGTACTCTGCGATGAGCAGCACAACCGGCTGCCAGCTCGCGGTACGCAGATCGTGCACGAAGAAACCGGACACGAACAGGCAGAGGATCCAGTCGACCATGAGGGCACCGAAGCGCTTGGCGTACGAGGGTGCCTCGGGGATCGCCTCGGGCTCGGTCACTGTTTCGCTCGTCGTCACCGGAGTCGTCACGGGAAAAGAGTACCGAGGGCGTTGACAACGGTGGGCTCCGGGCTCTGTAACACGGCGGAAACAATGCCGACATGCCTGGGCAACGCCACCTCCGTACCGTCGCGACCAGCCAACGGCCACCTGCGCAGTCGACGAACGCCTCGCCTTGTGACCGGGTGCGACTAGTCATACAGCCAGGAGGACGTGTTGTTCGCCAATTCCGAGGAGCTCCTGCGGTACGTCCGGGACGAGGACGTCAAGTTCATCGACGTGCGGTTCTGTGACCTGCCCGGCGTGATGCAGTTCTTCACCGTGCCGGCCGGTTCTTTCGACGAGAGCGTCTTCACGGACGGGCTCGCGTTCGACGGGTCGTCGATCCGTGGTTTCCAGGCGATCCACGAGTCCGACATGATGCTGCTGCCGGACGTGACCACCGCGTTCGTGGACCCGTTCCGGGTGCAGAAGACCCTTGCGCTGAACTTCTTCATCCACGACCCGTTCACGCGGGAGGCCTACTCGCGTGACCCGCGCAACGTCGCGAAGAAGGCCGAGGCGTTCCTCGCCTCCAGCGGCTTCGCCGACACGGCGTACTTCGGCGCCGAGGCCGAGTTCTACATCTTCGACTCGATCCGCTACTCGACGCAGGCCAACCAGGCGTTCTACCACATCGACTCGGTCGAGGGCGCGTGGAACACCGGTGCGGCGTCCGAGGCGGACGGCGGCCCGAACCGCGGCTTCAAGCCCGGCTACAAGGGCGGCTACTTCCCGGTCGCGCCGACCGACCACTTCGCCGACCTGCGCGACCTGATGGTCTCGAACCTGGTCGACCTGGGCTTCACCGTCGAGCGCGCGCACCACGAGGTGGGCACCGCCGGCCAGGCCGAGATCAACTACCGGTTCAACACGCTGCTCGCCGCGGGCGACGAGATGCAGCTGTTCAAGTACGTCGTGAAGAACACGGCGTGGAACGCGGGCAAGACGGCGACGTTCATGCCCAAGCCGCTCTTCGGCGACAACGGCTCCGGCATGCACACCCACCAGAGCATCTGGCTCGGCGGCGAGAACCTGATGTACGACGAGACCGGCTACGGCGGCCTCTCGGACGTCGCCCGCTGGTACGTCGGCGGTCTGCTGCACCACGCGCCGTCGCTGCTGGCCTTCACCAACCCGACGGTGAACTCCTACCGCCGCCTGGTGCCGGGCTACGAGGCGCCGGTCAACCTGGTCTACTCGCAGCGCAACCGCTCCGCCTGCACGCGTATCCCGGTGACGGGGACGAACGCCAAGGCCAAGCGCATCGAGTTCCGCTGCCCCGACCCGTCGTCGAACCCGTACCTGGCGTTCTCGGCGATGCTGATGGCCGGCCTCGACGGCATCAAGAACAAGATCGAGCCGCCGGCGCCGATCGACAAGGACCTCTACGACCTGCCGCCGGAGGAGGCCGCGGCCGTCAACCAGGTCCCCGGCTCGCTCTCGGACGTGCTGGCCGGCCTCGAGGCCGACAACGACTACCTGCAGGCGGGTGGCGTCTTCACCGCCGACCTGATCGAGACCTGGATCGACTACAAGCAGTCGAACGAGATCGACCCGGTCCGCCTGCGCCCGACCCCGCACGAGTTCCAGATGTACTACGACGTCTAGTCGCCAGAAAAAGGCCCCCGGCACTCGCCGGGGGCCTTTTTCTTGTCTCACAACGTTTTCAGGTACGCCCACTGCCGCGCACAGGGCCGGTAGCCGAGCCACTCGTTGACCGCCAGCATCGGCCGGTTGACCTCGTCGTTGCTCGTGTACGCCGTCGTGATCCCCCGTTCGGCGGCCCGGCGTACGGCGACGGACTTGGCCAGCTTGGCGTACCCCTTGCCGCGGTGTTCCCGCAGCGTGCCCGTGCCCCCGGACCAGATCCGGCCGGTGGCGTGATCCGCCTCGATGAGCGTGAGCGAGGCCGGCTGCCCGTCCACGAGCACGACCGTGCTGGCGTCGAGGTCGAGCTCCGGCCCCTCCCAGATCTCCCGGATCCAGTCGTCGTACGCGACGGCGTCGGTGGTGATGTCATCCGGCTCGTCCTCCATGGCGACCGAGTCCACCGCGAAGACGCCCCGCGGGCCGACCTCCGCGGCGCTCGCCACGGTCACCCCGTCGGGCAGCGCGGGCATCGGCGGGAGTTCCCCGGTCAGGTCGAGGCGGGAGAACCGCAGTTCGTGCGTACGCTCATAGCCCCGGCGCCCGAGGAATTCCGTCGCCGCCGGCTCGTCGCAGGCCCACACCTTGACGCGCCGCGCACCGGCGGTGGCCAGGTGATCGGCGAGCGCGTCGTAGAGCCGCGTGCCGATGCCCAGGCCGCGGAACTCGGGGTGCACCATGGCGTTGAGGCCCGCCGCGCCCTCCTCGGAGGTCCAGGTGTTGAGGGCGCCCCGCGCGATGCCGACCGTCCGGCCGTCGACCTCCGCGATCAGGAGCAGCTGCCGCGCTTCGGGGCTGGTCGTGGCCCACCAGTGGCGGATGCCGTCGGCGGTGAACACCTGGTAGGGCGTACAGGAGAGCCGGACGGCGGCCCACGCCTCGGCATCCGCGGGCTCGGGGGTACGAAGCGTGACACTCATACGAAAAGGTCTATCACCGGCCGCAACCAGGTTTTCACCCGCTTTTGATTGACTGGTCAGTAGCCGTATGCTGCGCCGCGTGTCGGAAGAAGTGAAACCTGCCCGCGTTTGGCCGCGGCGCGTACGCAAGATCGCCCTGTGGTGTCTCGCCGTCCTCCTCGTGCTCGGCCTCACCGGTTCCGGCCTGCTGATCTGGTCGGTCCGGCGGGCGTTCCCCGAGCATGACGGCACGCTGACCCTGCCGGGTCTGAGCGCGAAGGTGACCGTCGAACGGGACGAGTACGGCATCCCCCAGGTGTACGCCCAGTCGGCCGACGACCTGTACCGCGCCGAGGGCTACCTGCACGCGCAGGACCGGTTCTGGGAGATGGACTTCCGCCGGCACGTGACGGCCGGCCGGATCGCCGAACTGTTCGGCGACTCCCAGCTGGAGACCGACGAATACCTGCGCACGATGGGCTGGCGCCGCGTCGCCGAGCAGGAGTGGAACCTGGTCTCCGCGGACAGCCGCCGCAACCTCACCGCGTACGCCGCGGGGGTCAACGCCTGGCTCGCCGCCAACGCGGACAAGGGTTCCGACGGCACCTACGCCCCGAACGGCTCGCTGAGCCTGGAGTACACCGTTCTCGGCCTGCAGAACGGCGACTACCGGATCGAGCAGTGGGACCCGGTCGACTCGCTGGCCTGGCTCAAGGCGATGGCCTGGGACCTGCGCGGCAACATGGAATCCGAGATGCGCCGCGCGGCCCTGCTCGCCAAGGGGATCAGCAAGGAGCAGATCGAGCTGCTGTATCCCGCGTACCCCTATGACCGCAACAAGCCGATCGTCGGCGGCGGCGCGGTCGCGGGCGTGGGCACCGCGGACGCCGCGTTCAGTGCCACGCAGGTGCCGGCGCCGGTGAAGGACGCGGTCGCCGGCTCCGGCGCGATGCTGGACGCGCTGGCCACGGGCATCGACAGCCTGCCGAACCTCATGGGTGACGGCGGCCCGGGCATCGGCTCGAACTCGTGGGTCATCAGCGGTGCGCTCACCGCGAGCGGCAAGCCGATCCTCGCCAACGACCCGCACCTCAGCCCGTCGCAGCCGGGCATCTGGTACCAGATCGGCCTGCACTGCGCCTGCGGCACCGAGGTCGCCGGGTTCAGCTTCTCCGGCGTGCCCGGCGTGGTCATCGGCCACAACGCCCGCGTCGCCTGGGGCTTCACCAACCTCGACCCGGACGTCACCGACCTGTACTTCGAGAAGGTCACCGGCGATCAGTACGAAGTGGACGGCAAGCTCCAGCCGCTGACCACCCGCCAGGAGACCTTCAAGATCGCGGGTGGCGCGAGCAAGACCATCACGGTCCGCTCCAGCTCGCACGGCCCACTGCTCTCCGACGTCAGCGAGGACATGCGCAAGCTCTCCACCGACGGGTACGCGGTGGCGCTGCGCTGGACCGCGCTCGACCCGGGCCGGACGGCGGACGCCCTGTTCGCGCTGAACAACGCCACCGACTGGACCTCGTTCCGGGCCGCGGCCGCGCAGTTCGAGGTGCCCGCCCAGAACATGGTGTACGCCGACGTCGACGGCAACATCGGCTACCAGTCCCCCGGCAAGATCCCGGTACGCGGCAAGGGCGACGGCCGGTGGCCGGCACCGGGCTGGGACTCGGCGTACGACTGGCAGGGCTACATCCCGTTCGCGCAGCTGCCGAACGTGCTCAACCCCGCCTCGGGGTACATCGCGACCGCCAACCAGGCCGTCATCGGGCCGCAGTACCAGCCGTTCCTGACCAGCGACTGGAGCTACGGCTACCGCAGCCAGCGGATCATGGACATGATCACGTCGGCGACCGGGAAGATCGACCTCGACTACGTGCAGAAGATGCAGTTCGACAACCGCAACGGATTCGCCCCGACCCTGATCCCGTGGCTGCAGAAGACGGCCCCGAAGGACGCGGCCGACGCGGTGAAGCTGCTCGACGGCTGGGACTTCCAGCAGCCGGAGACCTCCGCACCGGCGGCGTACTACAACGCGGTGTGGAAGCACCTGCTGGCGCGTACGTTCGACGAGCTGGGCGGCGACTACGCGGCCGACGGCGGCGACCGGTGGTTCGAGGTCGTCCGGTGGCTGCTCGACCACCCGTCCGACCCGTGGTGGGACGACGCCTCGACGCCGCAGCACGAGCAGGCGGCCGACATCCTGGCCGCCGCGCAGACCGACGCGGTCAAGGAACTGACCGACAGCCAGGGCAAGACGCCTTCGAAGTGGGCGTGGGGCCGGATGCACACGCTCACCGCCCGCAACGCGACCTTCGGCAGCAGCGGCATCGGGCCGATCGAGTGGCTGTTCAACAACGAGACCACCGGCGTCAGCGGCGGCGACTCGATCGTCAACGCGACCGGCTGGACGGCCGGGGACGGCTACGAGGTCGACGCGGTCCCGTCCATGCGCATGATCGTCAACCTGGCGAACCTCGACGACTCCCGGTGGATCCAGCTCACCGGCAACTCGGGGCACGCGTTCCACGCCAACTACGACGACCAGTACCCGCTGTGGCGTACGGGGAAGACGATCCCGTTCCACTTCGCCCGGGGCTCGATCGACAAGGCGACCGAGAACACCCTCACCCTGACGCCCTAGCCCCCGCCCATGATCCCGTTTGGATCAGGGAAATCACCCGAATCATGGCCCATGATTACGTGGCGATCCCTGATCCAAACGGGATCTTGGCAGGCGGCGGGCGGGCAGGGAGGCGTCAGTGGCCGACGGTGGTCATGCCGGCGGGCGCGTACCGCTCGCCCTGGACCGCCTCGCCGCTGAAGGCCTCCGAGAGCCGGCTCAGCTGCTCCGCCGACAGTTCGATGTCGTCGGCGGCGCAGTTCTCCTCCAGGTACTTCACCCGCTTCGTGCCCGGGATCGGCAGCACGTCGTCACCCTGGGCCAGCAGCCAGGCCAGCGCCACCTGGGCCGGCGTACGCCCGATCGCGGTGCCGACCGCGCGTACCTCGTCGACGAGCTTCATGTTGGCGTCGAAGGCGTCCCCGGTGAACCGGGGCACCGTACGCCGGAAGTCGTCGGCCGCCAGGTCCTCGGAGCTGTTCACGGTCCCGGTGAGGATCCCCCGCCCGACCGGCGAGTACGCGACCAGCGCCACGCCGAGTTCCCGGCAGGTCGCCAGCATCTCGTCCTCGACGAACCGGGTGAACAGCGAGTACTCCATCTGCACGGCGTTGATCGGGTGCACCGCGTGGGCCGCCCGCAGCGTGGCCGGGGAGACCTCGGACAGGCCGATCCAGCGCACCTTGCCCGCCTCGACGAGCTCCTTCATCGCGCCGACCGTCTCCTCGATCGGCGTCTCCGGGTTGCGCCGGTGCATGTAGTACAAGTCGATGTGGTCGGTGCCGAGCCGGGCCAGCGACGCGTCGCACGCCTCCCGTGCCCAGGCGCCGGACGAGTCGACCCAGCGCCGGCCGCTGTCCGGGTCCATCCGGTTGGCGAACTTGGTCGCCAGCACGAACTCGTCCCGGCGCGCGCCCAGGACCCGCCCGACGAGTTCCTCGTTGTGGCCGAACCCGTACATGTCGGCGGTGTCGAAATGGGTGACGCCGAGGTCGAGCGCGCGCAGCAGCGTACGCCCGCTCTCCGCGTCGTCGCGGGCACCGTAGGCGAAACTCATCCCCATACAGCCGAGACCGAGGGAACTCACCGTGGGGCCGCCCGCCCCGAGAACACGTTGCTTCATGAGCTCTGCTCCTGACACTGGTACGCGCGGTACATGCTGATCTTGAAGTCGACGGCTTCGAGGTCCCGTTTGAGGGCGTCGATGCGCTCCAGAACCCGGTCGCGGTGCCCCTCCAGCAGTTCCAGCCGGGCGTCGTAGGTGCCCGTGCCGGACCGCACGAGCTCGGCGTACCGGCGCATGTCGGCGACCGACATCCCGGTCCCGCGCAGCTTGGTCAGCAGCCCGAGGAAGCCGATGTCGCCCGCGTTGTAGCGCCGCCGCCCGGCCGAGTCCCGCCCGATCGGCTCGACCAGGCCTTCCTGCTCGTACCAGCGCAGCGTGTACGTGCTCAACCCGACCGCCTCGGCGGCCTCGCTGACGGAGTAGCTCACGGTCGTTTCCACCGTCGTCATGACTCCAGCCTTCCTCTTCGAGTACGCTCGAAGTCAACCGTAACCATGATCTCGCTCGACCTGCCGAGCCTCTCTTATCACCTGGTTGACCAGACGTTATCCTGGCGCGATGGCTCTCTTCGTGATCGGGGACACACACGGGCACAGCACCCAGGTGACCAGTGCGCTCCGCGAAGCCGGCCTGATCGACGCCTCGGGCGACTGGGCCGGCGCCGACGACAAGCTCTGGTTCCTCGGTGATCTCACCGACCGCGGCCCCGACGGCATCGGCGTCATCGAGCTGATCATGCGCCTGCAGCCCCAGGCGGCAGCGGCGGGCGGCGAGGTCGGCTGCGTCCTCGGCAACCACGACCTGCTGCTCTACGGCTCGCACTACATCCCGGACGCCCGCATCGCGCCCGACCGCACGATCTTCCAGTCCTGGACCCTCAACGGCGGCCGCGACACCGACCTCGAAGCCCTCACCGACCGGCACCTCACCTGGCTCGCCGGGTGCCCGGCCGTCGCCCTCGTCGACGACCACCTGCTGGTCCACGCCGACACGACGGCGTACCTGGAGTTCGGGACGAGCATCGAGGACATCAACAAGACCGTCGGCACGATGCTCGCCGAGCGCGACCCCGAGACGTTCGGGCCGCGGATGCGGCTCATCTTCCGCCGCTTCGAGTTCCTCGACCCCGCCCAGGGGCCGTTCCGGGCCCGGATGATGCTGGAGTTCCTCGGCGGCTCGCGGATCGTCCACGGGCACTCCACGATCCCCGAGACGTTCCAGGTACCGCCGCCGCTCGTCGACGGCCCGGTCATCTACGCGGACGGCCTGGTCGTGGCGGTCGACACGGGCATAGCCCTGGGCGCGCCCTGCCTCGTGGTCCCGCTCTCCTGAGATCTTTCAACTTCAATATTTTGTCCCGGGTTCGTCGATCTCGCCTCCGCTCCTCCCGCGGGAGACCGTTCCGCCCCTATCGCTGCGCTCCGGGGACTCCACTGCCAGGTGAGTGGGGCGAAGCATCATCCACCGTCGCCCGGTCACCGTTTCACCCTGCACCCCGACCGGCCTTTGTCGCGACTGTCCGATATGGGGGTAGCTCAAGGCTGCGGCGTGATTCGGCGTGATCGAATACCGTCATTACGGCACTGCGAGGCCGATTCCCTTGATCGAATACCGCTATTGCGGCAGAAGAGCGCTCTCCTGCCGTACTGGCGGTATTTGATCATGCAGTGGGGGCTGGGAATGCCGTAATAGTGGTCAACGATCACCGGCCGCAGGGGCGTTCGGCTTGATCGCGACGCGAAAGCTTGATCAAGTACCCGGATGCTGTCAAAAACGGCCCGTTTTGCAGATCCCCGGCTCTTGATCAAGCAATGGAGATCCACACCTACAGATTCCGGGCACTTGATCACCGCCCACCACTTCGCGGCCGGACCGATCGCGCCGAGCCTCGGTCGCCCTGTCCGGACTTTGTCCTGACTGTCCGATATGGAGAATGGCCTGTCGACCCGCCGGTGGGGCGAAAGGGTGACCGGACGGCGGTGAACGATGCGTCGCCCCAGAAAGCTGGCAGTGGAGTCCCCGGAGCGCAGCGACAGGGGCGGAACGGTCTCCCACGGGAGGAGCGGAAGTGAGATCGACGAACCCGGGACACAATCTTCAAAAGATCTTGGGTTGACATGGAAATGATTCAGACGAAGAGGCGTTCCATGGCTACGCGGGCTCGGCGGGTGGTGCGCAGGTACTCCTCCAGGAGCAGGTTCGGGTCGTCGCGACCGAGCAGCTGGGCGATGGCGGCGAGTTCCGGCCCGTGCCGCGGTATCTGGTCCGACGCGCGTCCGCGTACCAGAGTGAGGGCATTGCGCACGCGGGCGGCGAGGCGCCAGGCCGCCTCGAGTGTCTCGGCGTCGGCGCGGGACACCAGGTCGTTGTCCGCGGCGACGGCGAGCGCCGCGAGGGTGCGGGTGGTGCGCAGACCTTCGATCTTGTACGCGTGCCGCAGCTGCCAGAGCTGCACGGTCCATTCGACGTCGGCGATGCCGCCGCGGCCGAGCTTGGTGTGGGTGAGCGGGTCGGCGGAGCGGGGCAGGCGCTCGGTTTCGACGCGGGCCTTGATCCGGCGGATCTCGGTGACCTGCTCGCGGCGCAGGCCCCCGGCGGGATAGCGCACAGGCGCGACGAGCCGCAGGAACTCCTCGGCGAGCGAGGCGGAGCCGGCGACCGGGCGGGCCCGCAGCAGCGCCTGGGCCTCCCAGATCTGGCTCCAGGTGGCGTAGTAGCGCCGGTACGCGGACAGCGACCGGACGAGCGGACCTTGCCGGCCTTCGGGGCGCAGGTCGGCGTCGACCCCGAGCGGCGGGTCGGGTGCCGGCGCGGCCAGCAGCGTACGCAGTGCCTCGGCGACGGCGAGGGCGACGCCCTGGGCGGTGTCGTCGCGCATGCCCTCGGGCGGGTCGTAGACGAACATGACGTCGGCGTCGGACGGGTAGCTCATCTCGTAGCCGCCCAGCCGGCCCATGCCGATGATCGCGAAGCGGAACTCCGCCGGCGCCTGGGCCTGCGCCCGCGCGACCTCCAGGGCGGCGCTCAGCGTCGCGTCGGTGACGTCCGACAGCGCCTGGCCGACCCCGTCCAGGTCGACCGGCGGCTCGGGCCGGTACTCGCCCGTTCCACTGAGGACGTCCGCGCAGGCGACGCGGAACAGCTCGCGGCGGCGTACGGCGCGGACGGCCCGGATCGCCTCCGCCGGATTCGGGTAGCGCTTGGCGGCCGCGCTCATCGCCGACAGCAGGACGCCCGCGTCACGTGGGGCGAGTTCGGCGTCGGATGCCATGAGCCGCAACGCTTCCGGGTCGCGGCTGAGCAGGTCGACGGCGTACCGGG
Source organism: Hamadaea tsunoensis DSM 44101 (assembly GCF_000428945.1). Lineage (GTDB taxonomy): Bacteria > Actinomycetota > Actinomycetes > Mycobacteriales > Micromonosporaceae > Hamadaea > Hamadaea tsunoensis. The sequence goes on from NZ_AUAX01000001.1 coordinate 93,365, forward strand.
AGGTGCCGAGCAGGCGGGCCAGGCGCATCGTGGTGGTGCCCTCGTCCCGCAGCAGCCGCAGGTACCAGGGCGTGGCGCCGAGCTTCTCCGACACCTGCCGGTACGCGAGCAGCCCGGCGTCCGGGTCCGGCGCGTCGGCCAGCTCCTCCAGCAGGACGGGCAGGAGCGTCCGCTGGATCGCCGACGTACGCGTCACCCCGCCGGTCAGCGCCTGGATGTGCTGCAGCGCGCGGGCGGGATCCTTGTAGCCCAGCACTTCCAGCCGGTGCTGCGCCTGTTTCGCGCCGAGCTGCAGGTCGCCCGCGGGCACCTGGGCGACCGCGTTCAGCAGCGGCCGGTAGAACAGCTTCGCGTGCAGGCGCCGGACCTCGGCCGCGTGGGCGACCCAGTCCGACCGGAACGCCCCCTCGGCGGTACGCGTACCGCCGGCCGTGTAGCCGAGGGCGTGCGCGAGCCATTCCAGATCGTGCCCGGCCGCCGGGACGGTGTGCGTACGCCGGAGCTTCTGCAGCTGCAACCGGTGCTCGACCTCGCGCAGGAACCGGTACGCGAGCACGAGCGCCTCGCCGTCCCGCCGCCCGACGTAGCCGCCGTCCACAAGGGACCTCAGCGCGGTCAGCGTGTTCGGCGACCGGAGCGTCCCGTCGGCCCGCCCGTGCACGAGCTGCAGCAGCTGGACGGCGAACTCGATGTCCCGCAGCCCGCCCGGGCCCCGCTTGATCTCCCGGTCCGCCTCCGTACGCGGGATCTGGTCGACGATCCGTTTGCGCATCGCGCGGGTGTCCTCGACCGCCTCCGGCCGCTCGGCGGCGTGCCAGATCAACGGCTGCAGCGCGATCAGCCAGGTACGGCCGAGCGCCACCTCCCCGGCGACCGCCCGGGCCTTGAGCAGCGCCTGGAACTCCCAGGTACGCGCCCACCGCTTGTAGTACGCGAGATGGCTGGCCAGCGTACGCACGAGCGGGCCCTGGCTGCCCTCCGGCCGCAGATTGGCGTCGACCGGCCACGCGACCTGGCCGCAGATCTCCATCAGCCCGGCCGCGACGGCGGTGGCCCCGGCGAGATCCTCGTCCTCGGCGGCCACGAAAACGACGTCTACATCGGACACGTAATTGAGTTCGACGCCGCCGCACTTGCCCATGGCGATCACGGCCAGCCGGGGCTTCTTCTTCACCTTCGCCGCCGCCATGTGGTACGCCGCCCGCAACGTGGCGTCGGCGAGCCCGGTCAGCTCGGCCATGGTCTGCTCGACGTCGAGACGGTCGGCGAGATCACCGGCCGCGATCCGCAACAGCCCCCGCCGGTACGCGAGCCGCAGCGCGCGTACGTCGGGCAGGCCGCTGTGCACCTCGTGACGGGCAGACGCCTGCTTGCGCCCGCCGGCGAGGCAGCGCCACTCGCCCTTCGTGACCGCCAGATGGTCGCCCAGGGCCTCCGACGAGCCCAGCACCGTGATCAGCCGGTCCCGCAGGTCGGGATCGCCGCCGCACGCCTCGACCACGTCGGGGTCGCGCTCGTGCATCCGGGCCAGCTGCCGCAGCGCCAGATCGGGATCGGCGGCCCGGCGCAGCTGGTCGAGGATGAGGGCGGCCTCCTCGTCGACCGGGCGCTGGGCGTCGACCTCCCACAGGTTCATGCCGGCCGGGCCGAGCAGGGCCACCGGATCGTTGCGACCGGCGGCGGCGGTGAAGCCCCACCGGGCCAGACGTCCGATACCCGTCATGGGTCAGCTGTTGATCTGGTTCAGGTCGAGCGCGAACGGAAACGGCTGAGCGAATCCCATCCGGCCGTCCGCCGGAATGGTGGCCCGCAGCGCGTAGCCGGCATCGACCTCCTCGCCGAGGCCGTCGAGATACTGGGGCGAGCGCAGGCGGTCGTCGGAGATCGTCACTTCGCCACCTCCCGGCTGCGGTCTGTCGGCTCCCGTAAGGATCTGTCGGCTCCGGTAAGGATATCGCTCAGCTGAGGAGCGGGAGGGCGGGGCGGGCGTCGTCCGGCGGCGTCAACCGGCCGAGCGCCAGGTCGGCGAAGCGGCGGGCGAAGGGCTGCCACACCTCGAAGAGGTCGTCCATGAGCCCGTCGACCCGCTCGATCAGCTCGTCCGGGTCGATCCCCCGCCCGGCGAGATCTTCCCGGTTGCCGTCGACCCAGCTCGCGTACTGCTCGGTGTCGCATTCGAAGTGGAACTGCGTACCCCAGGCGCGGTCGCCGATGCGGAAGGCCTGGTGCGGGAAGCGACCGGAGGTTGCCAGCAGCGTCGCGCCGAGCGGCAGCTCGGTGATCTCGTCGAAGTGCCACTGGAGCACGTCGGGCACGAACGGAACGGGCCCCCACAGCGGATCGCGCTCGGCGGCGTCGCGCCGCGCGACCAGACCCGGGCCGATCTCGGGCCCCTGCTCGGCGCGGGCGACCGTGCCGCCGTGCGCCTGGGCCAGCAGCTGGCCGCCGAGGCAGACCGCCAGCGTCGGCACCTTGTGCCGGACGGCCTTGCGCAGCAGCGCCTCGACCTGCGGGAACCAGGGGGCGCCCGGCGTTCCGTCGGGCTTGCCGAAGGCGTCCTGCTCGCCACCGAGAACGACCAGCGCGACGTGCCCGTCCAGGTCGTCCGGAAGAGGGTCGCCGGCATGGGCCCGGCGGACGTCCAGCTCCAGGCCCGCGTCGGTCAGCCACTCACCCAGGCGGCGGGCGTCGTCGGTGGGGTCGTTCTCGATCACCAAGGCGGTCACGCCCCCAGCTTAGAGTCCGCCGCAGCTGTCGCCGTCATCGCCGGACCTGACGATCGCCGCTGCCGGGGGTTCACCGTTCCCACCCGGGGCCTCCGCCTCCCACCCGGCGCCTCCGCCTCCCACCCCGGGGCCTCCCACCCGGGGCATCCGACGATCTTGCGCGAATGTCTCGAATTTCGTCCGGAGTGCCCGAGATGCCCGGACATTCGCGCAAGATCGCCGGCCGGCCGCGATCGTTCCCGGTCTTGAGGGGCAGGGACTCGGTTTCGGCTCAGCCCTCCTGCGCTTTGTCGCGACTGTCCGAGACGGGTGCGGGCAGGCCTACTCGTCGGCGATCGTTCGCGGCTGGGATGTAGTTTTCGGGGCCGCTCCCTCGATCCAATACAGCTGGGATGTAGGTAGAGGCCGGGTTTCTACATCCCAGCCGCTTTCAATCTTGGGTGAGGGTGCGATTTCTACATCCCAGGCGCTGTCGATCATCGCCAAGTCGCTCCGCCGCCGGCCATGGTCCGCAGTACGGGAACAATCTTCCACCAGGTGAACTACAGCCACCGGTTTCTTGATCGTTTGCGGCTGAGGTGTAAATCCGACCCGATCCGCATGATCGTTTACGCGTCAGGTGTAGCTATTGGCGGTCAACGCGCTCCAGAACCGTAAACGATCATGCGAATTGGGCCGTATTTACACCTCAGCCGCAAACGATCACCTCGTCGACGGCCTGCCGAGCACTCATATCGGACAGTCGCGACAAAGGCCAGGCGGGCCGGGGCCGGACGGGTTCGCCAGGGTCGGACAGTCGCGACAAAGGTCGGACGAGCCCCGCGTCGGACGGGTTCGCCTGGGGTCTGACAGTGCGACAAAGGCCGGACGAGCCCCGCGCCGGACGGGTTCGCCTAGGGTCGGACAGTCGCGACAAAGTCCGGACGAGCCCCGCGTCGGACGGGTCAGCTGCCGGCCGGTAGTCCAGGTCGGACGGGCCAGCGTCGGCCAGCGGCTGGGGTCGGCCAGCGGCTGGGGTCGGCCGGCGGCTGGGGTCGGCCGGCGGCTGGGGTCGGCCGGCGGCCGGGGTCCCCAGCGCGGTCGGCGATCTTGCGCGAATGTCCGGGCATTTCGGGTACTCCGGACGAAATTCGAGACATTCGCGCAAGATCGTCGGACATCCTGCTCACAAGTCGGACAGTCGCGACAAAGGCCGGCGGGGCGAGCCGACAAAGGCCGGCGGGCCCAGCCGACAAAGGCCGGCGGGCCGAGCCGACAAAGGCCGGCGGGCCGAGCTGAGAAAGGCTAGCCAGCCGAGGAAGGCTGGGAGGAGGCCGAGTCTAGGACGGGAGGTACAGGCTCGCGGTGAGGAAGCGGTGATCGGTGCCCGCGACCTGGTACGCCGACACCCCGGCCACCCCGATCCGCGAGTCCGCCAGCACGTGGTCGATCGCGATCGGCGGCAGCGGTTTGTCGTAGTACGGCCCCCACGTGCCGATGAGGCCGTCTCCGCGTACGGAGGCGGCGTCGCGGTAGCCGGTCGCGATGAGTTTGCGCAGCACCGAGTGGTCGAGGGTCGCGTTGAAGTCGCCGAGCAGCACCGACAGCGGCCCGTCGGGCGTCGCGCCGGGTTCCTTGGCGAACACCGGTCCCCACATCGCGGTCACGCGGGCGTCGTAGGGCGAGGCGGCGTGGGCGGACTCGACGCGTACGGAGGTGCCGTCGCGGGTCACGGTGCCGTAGGCCTGGTAGAACCAGCCGTCGCCCATGTGCCGGGCGCCCGTGTCGGTCAGCGGGTAGCGCGAGAAGACGCCCGAACCCTCGGCGCCCAGCGAGGGCTGTACGGAACGGTAGGGGAAGAGCGCCGAGATGCCCGCCGCGTCGGCCGCCGTGAGCCACTCGGGGGTCATCTCCTGCACCGCGAGAACGTCCACATCAGACGCGCGCGCCCGGTCCATGACCGCTTGCGGGGTGGCCCAGCCGAACTGCAGGTTCGAGGTCGCGACCCGCAGCACCGTCCCGCCCGTCGGCCCGCTGCCGGGAATCTCCCGCGGCAGCACGCAGACCAGCAGCGCCGCGGTGGTCACGCCGAGCGCGATCGTCGCCCGCCACCGTTTCATCAGAGCGGCCACGAGTACGCACACCAGCGCGACCGGGACCGCGTACGGCGTGAAGGCGAGCAGCTGGACGGCCGGGTACCAGGTGTCCCAGCCGGTCAGCCGCAGGAGTGTCCACAGTGTCAGAACGGCGAAGGCGGTCCAGAGCAGGATCGCGGGCAGGCGCCGAAGATGCGTCACACCGCCGAGGATATGTCGGCGTGCGCCTCCCAGGTGGCGTGCATTCTCGCGTACGCGCCGCCGCGCTGGACCAGTTCCGCGTGCGATCCGGTCTCCACGATCCCGCCGCCGTCCACGACGACGATCCGGTCGGCCCGCATGGCGGTGGTGAGCCGGTGCGCGACCAGCAGCGCGGTACGCCCTTCCAGCAGCCTGTCCAGCGCCCGCTCGACCCGCAGCTCGGACTGGAGGTCCAAATTGGACGTAGCCTCGTCGAGCACCACGACGCGGGGCTCCGCCAGGAACGCCCGGGCCAGCGCCAGCAGCTGCCGTTGCCCGGAGGACACGCTCTGCCCCCGCTCGTGCAGCGGCGCGTCCAGCCCCAGCGGCGTACGCTCGACCAGCTCCCGCAGGCCGACGGCGTCGATGGCGGCCCAGATCTCGTCGTCGGTGGCCTCGGGCCGGGCGAACGACACGTTGTCGCGGATGGAGCCGGCGAACAGGAACGGCTCCTGCGGCACGACGCCGATCTGGCGGCGCAGCGACGCGAGGGTGATGTCGCGCAGGTCGTGGCCGTCGATGCGGACCGCGCCCGACTGCGGATCGTAGAAGCGGTTGACCAGCTTGGCGAGCGTCGACTTGCCGGCACCCGTGGGGCCGACGCAGGCGATGGTCTCGCCGGGCCGGATGGTCAGCGTGACGTCCTTCAGCACCGGCCGGTCCGGCAGGTAGCCGAAGGTGACGTCGTCGAAGACGATCTCGCCCTGGGCCGGCGGCAGCGGCTGGGCGGAGGCGCTCTCCGGCACGGCGGGCTGGGTGTTGAGCAGGTCGCGTAGCTTCACGACGGCCGCCCGGCCCTGCTGGTAGCTGGTGTAGAGCTGGACGAGCTGCTGCACCGGGGCGAAGAAGGCGTTGAGGTAGAGCACGAACGCCGTCAGCTCGCCGACGCTCAGCTTGCCGTCGAGCACCATGTGCCCGCCGACGAGCAGCAGCAGGGCCATGCCCACCAGGCCGATGACCGAGGTGCCGGGGCCGTAGACCGCGCTGATGTGGCCGGTGAAGTTGTTCGCGTCCCGGTAGCGGCCGACCACCGCCCGGTGCTCGACGACGTTCTGCTCCTGCCGGTCGTACGCGGTCACGACGCGTACGCCGTAGAGGCTCTCGGAGAGGTCGGCGTACATGGCGGCGATCGCGTCGCGCTGGCGGCGGTAGCCCTGGTCGGCGGCGCGGCGGAACCAGAGCGAGGCGATCGTCAGGGCGGGCACCACGACCAGCAGCGTGATCAGGGCCAGCTCGACGTTGTAGGTGAACAGCACGACGGTGACGACGACCATCGTCAGGCCCTGGATGACGAACTGGGCCAGCCCGTCGGAGAGCAGGTTCTGCAGCGACTCGATGTCGCTCGTCATCCGGGTCATGATGACGCCGGCCTTCTCGGACGTGAAGTAGTCCAGGGACAGCCGCTGCAGGTGGGCGAAGACGCGTACGCGCAGGTCCCGGGTCGCGTCGGCGGCCAGCCGCCCGGTCTGGCGCATCCGGGCCGACGAGGCGACCCAGCTGGCGAAGACGGAGACGATGAACGCGACCGCCGCGCCGATCAGGACCGGCAGGTCGCGCGGGGTGATGCCCTTGTCGATGCCGACCTGGATGAGCAGCGGGCCGGCCTGCAGCAGCAGGGTCTCCAGCAGCAGCATGACGCAGGCGGAGACGAACAGCCCCCACCGGCCGACCGCGAGGGCCGTCAGCGACAGCGGCCGGCGTACCTCGGCGACGTGCCGAAACTTCTCGTCCGGCGTGATCAGCGGGTTCCTGGCCTCGACCGCTTCGAGCTTCTGGACGCCGTCGAGCAGCTCCGGCGGGATGCCCGCGAACGCGAGCCCCTCCGGGGACTTGTTCAGGCCGCCGCCGCGTCCGAGCGCGCCCCCGCCGCCCGCGCCCGGACCGCCGAACCCACCGCCGAACATGCTCATGCGGCCACCTCCTCGGTCTCGCCGGCGACGTCGACTTCCTCCGGCTGGAACTCCGCGAGCACGGCGGCGTACCGGGGTTCGGACGCGAGCAGGGAGCGGTGCGTGCCGTCCGCGACGATCCGCCCGTCCTCCATCAGCAGTACGCGTTCCGCCAGCCCGATCGTCGACAGCCGGTGCGCCACGATGATCGTGGTACGCCCGATCATCAGCTCTTCGAGCGCGCGATGAATACGCTGTTCGACGGTCACGTCGACGGCGCTGGTCGCGTCGTCGAGGACGAGGATCGGCGGGTTCATCAGCAGCGCCCGGGCGATGGCGACCCGTTGCCGCTGGCCGCCCGACAGGGTGTAGCCGCGTTCGCCGACGACGGTGTCGTAGCCCGCGGGCAGCTCCCGGACGAACTCGTCCGCCCCGGCGGCGACGGCGGCCGCGACGACCTGCTCGATCGTGGCGTCCGGCCGGCCGAAGGCGATGTTGCCCCGGATCGACTCCGAGAACAGGAACGGCTCCTCGGGCACGATGCCGACCTGTTTGCGCAGATCGCCGAGGGCGTACCGGCGGACGTCGCGGTCGTCGAGGCGTACCGTGCCGGCGGTGGCGTCGTAGTAGCGGGCGATCAGGCGGCCGAGCGTGGACTTGCCCGACCCGGTACGCCCGACGATCGCGACCGTCTCCCCCGCGCGGATCGTGAGGTCGAGGTCGTGCAGCGCGACCGTGCCGTCCCCGTAGACGAAACGGACGTCGTCGAACACCACGTCGCCGTGCAGGCGGGCGTGGACCGGCTCGGCGGCCTCGACGATCTCGGACGGGGTGTCCAGGATCTCGTAGATCCGGGCGGCCGACGCCGACGCCCGCTGGCCCAGCATGATCATCATGCCGAGCATCCGGAACGGCGGTTGCAGCATCAGCACGTAGGAGTTGAAGGCCACGATCGTCCCGACGGTCGTGTTCCCCTCGATCACCATCCAGCCGCCGAACAGCAGGACGAGCGCCAGACCCAGGCGGGGCAGGGCTTCCAGGGTCGGCGACCAGCGGCTGCGGATCCGCGCGTCGGTCCGGTACGCCCAGCGCACCTTGTCCGCCGCCTGGGCCAGCGCGTTGACCTGGCGCTCCTCGGCCGCGAACGCCTTGACCACGCGTACGCCCTGGATGTTCTCGTCGACGACGGTGGTCGTCCGGGCGAGGCGGGCCTGGATGAGCCACGAGACCGGGAAAATCGCCTTGCGCATGAGGACGCCGAGGACCGCGATGACCGGCATCGTGATCATGGCGACCACGGCGAGCACCGGGTTGATCGACAGCATCAGCCCGAACGCGAGGAGCGCGATCGCGCACTGCACGATGATCGACGGGCCGAAGGCCAGGTACATCTGCACCGCGCGGATGTCGGAACTGGCCCGCGACATGAGCTCGCCGGACTGCACCCGGTCGTAGAAGCCGAAGGGCAGCCGGACCAGGTGCGAGTAGATGATGTTGCGCAGGTCGAACTCGATCTCGTACGCCGTCCGCAGCAGGTACTTGCGGGCCAGGAAGTTGAGCACGCCCTGCACGACCGCGAGGGCCACGAGCAGCCAGACGTACTTCGACAGGCTGGCCGAGCGGGCCACGATCGCGTCGTCGATCCCCTTGCGCAGGGTGTTCGGGATCTGCACCTGGATCAGCAGGCCGACCAGCGACAGCGAGAGGGAGGTGAGCAGCAGCCCGCGGTGCGCCCGGACCACCGGGTACGCGCGCATCAGCCAGGACTTGCTCTGGTCGGGGTCGATGGTCACCGGCATACGGGCGCTACCTCCAGGGTTCCGGCGTGGGCGTCGAGGACGGCGGGCACCCCCAGCCCCACCGCCACGTGCTGGTCGCCATGGCCGATCGGCAGCCCGCCCAGCACCGGTACGCCGAGCGGCGCCAGCCGTTCCGCGATCACCTCCGCGGCGCCGACCCCGAATCCGTCTTCGCACTCGGTGAACTGCCCGACCGCGATCCCGGCGATCCCGGCCAGCACGCCGGCCCGGATCAGATGGGTGAGCATGCGGTCGATCTTGTAGGGCGGCTCGTTCACGTCCTCGATCAGCAGGATCGCGCCGGCGAGGTCGGGGAAGTGCGGCGTACCGAGGGAGCTGGCGAGCATGGCGAGATTGCCGCCCAGCAGCGGCCCCGCCGACCGCCCCGGTACGCGTACTCCCGAGGTGGTGGGGTCGTCGGCCTGGACGACGACGGACGTGGAGCCCATCAGGACGAGCCGGGCCCCGAGCGCCGTGGGGGATTCGGCGCCCTTGTCGAACTGGGCCGCGACGGGACCGTGGACCGTTGCCAGCCGGGTCTCGGTCCAGAGCGCGAGGTGGAGGGCGGTGATGTCGGAAAAGCCCATGAGCAGCTTGGGATCGGCGCGGACGGCGTCGAGGTCGACCCGGTCGACGATGCGCTGCACGCCGTAGCCGCCGCGCAGGCAGAGCACGGCGCGGACCTCGGGGTCGCGCAGGGCGGCGTTGAGGTCGGCGAGCCGCTGCTCGTCGCCGGCGGCGAGGTAGCCGGCGCGGCCCAGGGCGTGCTCGCCCAGCCGCGTCCGCAGCCCCCACCCGGTCAGGACGCCCACGGCCGCGTCGGCCCGATCCGCCGGAACCGGCCCGCTCGGGGCGACCAGCGCGACGAGATCACCCGCGGCGAGGGCGGCGGGTCTGAGGGGTTGGGGCATGATCCACATCCTAGCACGATAGTTAGGCAGGCTAAGGACCCGTGACTCGTTCGCCCTCGGCCGAAACTGGTTTCGATAGATGGATGAACTCGGGCATGCTGGGAAAATGACGATCCCCGTCGACGCGTCCCCGGGCATCCGCATCCGGCAGGCGGCGGCCCGGTACGGCGGCCCGGACCTCGCCTGGATGTGCGTACCCGTGCTGCTCGGCTCGCCCGTGACCGACGAGGACCTGCTGCTCTGCCTGGGCGGCCCGCACGCCCAGATGATCATCGATCGCGGTGTCGGTGATCAGCCCTACTGGCCGCAGGTCTGGGCCGCGCGCGCCCTGCTCTACGTCTGGGACCCGGCCGCCGGCCCGGCCGTGGTCGAGGCGCTCGCCGACCGGTCGTGGCGCGTACGCGAGATGGCCGCCAAGGTCTGCGCGAAAAGGGAGATCGGCGAGGCGGCCGATCACCTGGCGGCCCTCGCGACCGATCCGACGCCGCGCGTCCGGGCGGCCGCCGCGCGAGCCCTCGGCATCGTCGGCGAAGGTGAGCACGCCGCCGTCCTGCGCCGCCTGCTAGACGACGTCGACCACGACGTACGCATGCGCGCCGACCAGGCCCTCGACCGGCTGACCGTACGCCTGGACCGGGTGCTCTGACGGCTCGCACTTCCGGATGTCCCGGCCCGGCCGCGGGCCTATGCTCAACACGTGATCATCCGAGGGGCGAGCCTCGACGACGCGACCGCGATCGCCGACCTGAAGGTCCGGGCCTGGCGCTCGGCGTACGCCGGGATCCTGCCGGACGCGTACCTCACCGCCCTCGACGAGGACGAGGAAGCCGCCGACTGGGCCGAATACCTCGAAGAGGTGCCGGCCGAGCACCGGCTGTGGATCGTCGACGACGAAGGTCTGATCGGCTACTGCCGCACCGGCCCCGCGCCCGACGCCGACCTGGGCGGGCACGCGGCCGAGGTCTACGGCCTCTACATCGAACCGGACTTCATCGGCACCGGCCTCGGCGCCCGGCTCTTCCGGCACGCCGTCGAGGACCTGGTCGCCCGCGGCTACAACCCCGTCTGCGTGTACGCGTACGCACCCAACGAGCAGGCGCTGGCCTTCTACGACAAGGCCGGATTCGTGCCCGACACGGTCACCCGCCTGGACCACGAGACCGGCGTCCCGGAACAGCGCCTCATCCGCTGACCCGCTAACCGGCCCCCGCTTGCCGGGGCCATGATCCGGTTTGGATCAGGTTTTCCACCCGAATCTTGGGCCATGATTCGGGTGATTTCCCTGATCCAAACGGGATCAGGGGGCGGCTGCCACCGGCAGGAGGGCGAGGGCCACGAGGAGGGCGGCCCCGGCGGCGGTGCCGGCCAGGAGCCCGATGCCGAAGGCACGCGTACGCCGGATCAGCGCGAGCACCCCGCCGGCGACCAGCAGGACCGGCGTGCCGAGGACGAGTCCAGCCAGGACCAGGAGCTGGACGCCCATCCGGCGGTCCGCGCCTGTCCCGTCGGTTCCGGCGACCGCCAGGACGAGGACGCCGGCCGCCATCGCGAGGTGGATGCCGAAGCCCGCCGCCGCGCCGGCCAGGTCAGGGCGCAGCCGGGCGAGTGTGGGAACGGTCATGGCGTCCTCCGATCCGCGGACGGTCCTCTTCGCACGGTAGACGCCCGGCAGCCCGGGATCGCTCCGCGACACACCTACTTGAGCGAACGCTCAAACATGCCCTATGCTTCGTTGAGCACTCGCTCAAATAATCGCGTACGGCATGGAGGACACATGTCTGACCAGTGGAAACCCCCCGCGCAGCCGCAACCCCAGCCGACCGAGCCGGACGAGAAGGACGAGCTCGCCCGGCGTCAGCACGAAGGGGCTCGGACGGTGCTGGCGATCGTGATCCTGGTGATGGCCGTCATCTCGTTCGCGTGGACGCTCGGCGACCCCGACCGCCGCAACAGCGCGCTGCTGTTCGTCGGGCTGCCGGCGCTCGTGGCGGTCGCCGTCGTGTTCACGCCGCCGGCGCGCAGCTTCGAGGGCACCGCGTTCAAGGCGGTCAGCGTCGGCCTGCTGATCACCGCGATCTGGCTGCACGAGGGCGCGATCTGCGTCCTGATGGCCGCCCCGCTCGTGTACGCGGTGACCGCCGTCGCCGTCGTGATCGCCAAGTACGCGCGCAAGCGGCCGGGCGCGTACGCGATCCTGCCGATCGTCCTGCTCAGCGGCCTCGAAGGGGTGTCGCCGGGGCTGCGCGCCCAGCCGGTCCAGACGGTGACGGTCGAGCGTACGGTGGCGGCGGACATGGCGACCGTGACGCGGCTGGTCGAACGTGGACCGCACCCGGTGGCGACGCAGCCGCTGATCCTGCGGGCGCTCGGAATGCCCGCGCCCGCGACGATCTCGGGGATCAGCATCGCCCCGGGCGCGCAGTGGACGTTCTGCTACCACGGGGATTCGCACGGCCCGGGCGGGCAGCTCGTGGCGGCGGTGAGCGAGTCCGATCCCGGGCACGGCCATCTCGCCTTCACGTTCGTCGAGGACACCTCGATCACCCACCGCTGGGTGGCCTTCCAGTCCGCGACGCTGGACTGGCACGCCGACGGCGACCGCACGGCCGTACGCCTGAGCATCACGTTCCGCCGCGGGCTCGACCCGTCGTGGTACTTCGGACCGATCCAGCAGGGCCTGATGCACGAGGGCGGCGACTACCTCCTCGACAGCCTGGACCTGCGATGACCCTGGTCCGGTACGCGGTCCTCGCGCTGCCGGCCGGTGTGCTGATCGTCGCCTGGCTCGGCACCGGCCGGGCGGCGGTCCAACGGGGGCACACCGACCGGCGGCGCGAGGCCGGTGCGCTGCTGCTCGCGTACTGCGCCGCGTTCGTGGGGCTCGCCGGCCTGCACTGGTTCGCCCAGCGGCTCGGCTGGTGGAGCTACGCCCCGCTCGGCGGCGCGTACGCGGGGCTGCCGGTGGATCTCTGGATCGGCTGGGCCGTCCTGTGGGGACCGGTGCCGGTGCTGCTGCGGCGGTGGCTGCGGCCGGCCGTCGCGGTCCTGGTCGCGGGCTGGATCGACGTGCTCGCGATGCCCCGGCTGGCCCCGCTCGTCCGGCTCGGCGACGGCTGGCTCCTCGGCGAGGCCGCCGGCCTGCTGCTGGTCGCGCTGCCCGCCATCCTGCTCGGGGTCTGGACGGCCGAGCGCCGGCGGCTCCCCGCACGCGCCACGCTGCAGGTCGCCCTCTTCGCCGGCCTGCTGCTGTGGCTCGTCCCGGACGTCGCCGCCGCCACCGGTCACGCCCACTGGCCCACGTGGACGCCGTTCACCGGCGGGCTCGCCGCCCAGGCCGCCGCCGTGGTCGCGGCCCCCGCGATCCTCGCCGTCCGCGAATTCGTCACCCGAGGCGGCGGTACGCCGTTCCCCTGGGACCCGCCCGTCCGCCTCGTCACCACCGGGCCGTACGCGTACGTGGCGAATCCGATGCAGCTCAGCGCGATCGGATTGCTGCTGTTGGAGGCCGCGGTCCTGCGCAGCTGGGTGCTCGCCGGAGCGGCCGGGTCGGGCGCCCTCTTCTCGATCGCCCTGGCCGGCTTCCACGAGCACGCCGACCTCGCCGAACGCCTCGGAGCACCCTGGTACGCGTACCGGAAGGAGGTTCGGGACTGGCGGCCGCGGCGGGTGCCCTATCGGACGGCGCGGGCGACGATCTATTTCGCCGAGGGGTGCGGGCCGTGCGAGCGGACACGGCAGCTCGTGGCGCGGACCCGGCCGGTGGGCCTGGAGTTCCGCGCAGCGCAACAGTACGACGGCGGCCTCTGGCGGGTGCGCTACGAGGACGCGGACGGCTACCGGGCCGACGGCGTCGCCGCGGTGGCCCGCGCGCTCGAACACGCGCCGCTGGGCTGGGCGCTGATCGGCGGCGCGCTCCGGTTGCCGATACTGGACAGGTTCATTCAGCTCGTGCTGGACGCGCTCGGTCTCGGACCGCGTTACGCCGGGCCCGAGACGGAGGCCGCATGCCCGGCAAGCCCGACACGAAGATCCGCCTGATGGACGGCGCCCTGGAGACCGTACGCACGCACGGCATCGCGGCGACGTCGGCCCGCACGATCGCGGCCGCCGCCGGGGTCAACCAGGCGCTCATCTTCTACCACTTCGGCAGCATCGACGAACTGCTCACGGCCGCCGCCGAGCGGTCGACGGCCGAACGGGTCGCGGCGTACACGGACCGGCTGGCGGCCGTCCGGTCACTGCGCGAACTGCTCGTCGTCGGACGCGAACTGCACGAGGAGGAACGCGCGCTCGGCAACGTCAACCTGCTGGCCCAGATGCTGGCCGGCGCCCGCAACAACGAAGTCCTCGCCACAGCCTGCGCCGCGGCCCTGGCGCAGTGGATGGCCCCGATCGAGTCGACGCTGGCCCGGCTCCTGCAAGGGTCGCCCCTGGAGGAGGTGACCGACGTGGCCGGCCTGGCCCGGGCGGTGTCCGCCTCCTTCATCGGCCTGGAGATGTACGACGGCGTGGATCCGGCCGGGGCGGCGTCCGCGTTCACGGCATTGGAGCAGCTCGGGGTCCTGATGGAGATCGTCGACGACCTCGGCCCGGTCGCGCGGCGGGCGGTACGGGCCCGGATCACGCGTACCGCCCGCCGACGACCCGCCTGATCCCCTTCTTGTTCCTGTCGCCGCTCGCCCCCTTGCCTTTGTCGCCGCTCGCCCCCTTGCCTTTGTCGCGGCTCACCCCTCTTGCCTTTGTCGCGACTGTCCGACTTGCACCCAAAGCGACCGACGATCTTGCGCGAATGTCTCGAATTTCGTCCGGAGTACCCGGATTGCCCGGACATTCGCGCAAGATCGTCGCTGGGGGTTGATGGGCGTGGCGGGGGCGGCTCGGGTGAGGGGGGGCGGGTCGGGTCGGGCTTTGTCGCGACTGTCCGACATGGGCACCGGGAGCGCACCCGCCGCCTTGATCATGTAACGCTATTCCGGCAGCGGGGACTGGTTGGGCTTGATCATGTAACGCCATATCGGCAGGAGAGCGCTTTCTTGCCGGAATGGCGTTACATGATCAAGGAGTTCGACGCGATCATGACGAGCGCATGGCCAGGCCCACCCGGGCTTTGTCGCGACTGTCCGATACGGGGTCGGGCGGGCCGACGCCATCGGTGATCGTTCGCGGCGGGGATGTAGTTTTCGGGGCCATCCTCGTGATCCACAGCGGCCGAGATGTCGCCAAGGGCCGATTTCCCGCATCCGCACCACTTTGGATCTTGACCGAGGATGCGGTTTCTACATCCCGGCGCCGTGGATCACGGCCAAGGCGCTCCGCCGTCAGCCGTCGCCCGCGATGCGGGAACGATCTTCCGCCAGGCGAAAAGCGACCACCGACTTCTTGATCATTCACGGCTGAGGTGCGAAAACGGCCACCTGATGCATGATCGTTTACGCGTCGGGTGTAGCCAGGGGCCGGTCAGCGCGCTCCGGAGCCGTCAACGATCACCCCCGCCGACTCATGAATCGGACAGTCGCGACAAAGGCCAAGCCTGGCCTTCGCGATGATCCTGGAAAAGGACATGGACCGAATCATGGGATGGTGTTTCCATCTGGTGACGGCGAGTGGCAGGCTGGTCGTCGTGACTCGGCTTGCCCTCATTATTGGCAGCTAGCGCGCCGGATGTGACCGGGCGGACCACCGCCCCCGCCGACGCGCAGACCTCCCGCATTCGCGGGGGGTCTTCTTGTTTTCCGGGGGACCATCGACGTGACGCCGCCCAGAAGGAGACCACAGATGCAGGTGTACGACACGACGCTGCGGGATGGGGCGCAACGGGAGGGGCTGACCTACTCGGTCGCCGACAAGCTGGCCGTCGCCCGGCTGCTCGACGAGTTCGGGGTCGGCTTCATCGAAGGCGGCTGGCCCGGGGCGATGCCCAAGGACGTGGAGTTCTTCCGAAGAGCCCGCGAGGAGATCGAGTTCCGGCACGCGATCCTGGTCGCGTTCGGGATGACCCGCAAGGCGAACACCGCCGTCGAGGACGACGCGCTGGTGAAGGGCCTGATGGACGCGCGTACGCCGGCCGTGGCACTGGTCGCCAAGTCCGACATCCGGCACGTGCTGAAGGCGCTGCGTACCACGCCCGAGGAGAACCTCGCGATGGTGGCGGAGACGGTCGCGTACTTCGTCGAGAACGGGCGGCGGGTGTTCCTCGACTGCGAGCACTTCTTCGACGGCTTCCGGTACGACCCGGACTACACCGCCTCGGTCGTGCGGGCCGGCCTCGACGCGGGTGCCGAGATCGCGGTGATGTGCGACACGAACGGCGGCATGCTCCCGTCCCGGATCACGGCCGCGGTCGCCGACGTCTGCACGCGGGTCGGCGTCACCCCGGAACGGCTCGGCATCCACACCCAGAACGACACCGCCTGCGCGGTCGCCAACACGATCGCGGCGGTCGAGGCGGGCGTACGGCACTTCCAGGGGACCGCCAACGGCTACGGCGAGCGCCCCGGCAACGCGGACCTCTTCGCGTGCGTTGCCAACATCCAATTGAAGCTGGGCATGACCGTCCTACCGGAGGGCTGCCTGGAACAGATGGTGCGCGTCTCGCACGCCATCGCCGAGATCGCGAACATCGCCCCGGACACCCACCAGGCGTACGCGGGTCACGCGGCCTTCGCCCACAAGGCGGGACTGCATGCGAGCGCGATCAAGCACGATCCCGCCCTCTACAACCACATTGATCCGGCGGTCGTCGGCAACGACATGAAGATCCTGGTCACCGAGATGGCCGGCCGGGCCAGCATCGAGCTCAAGAGCAAGGAGCTCGGTCTGGACCTGGCCGGCCGCCCGGACGTGGCGCAGAAGGTCACCGAGACGATCAAGCAGCGGGAGGCGGCCGGCTGGTCCTACGAGGCCGCCGACGCCAGCTTCGAGCTGCTGGTACGCGACGCGCTCGGCGGCCGCGCGGCCCCCTTCACCCTGGAGTCCTACCGGGTGATCGTGGAACACCGCGAGGACGGTGCCGTCGTCTCCGAGGCGACGGTGAAGGTACGCGTCAAGGGCGAGCGGGTCATCGCGACGGCCGAGGGCAACGGCCCGGTCAACGCGCTGGACGAGGCGCTGCGCCAGGCGCTGGCCCGGCACTACCCGCAGCTCGGCGGGCTGGAACTGGCCGACTACAAGGTACGCATCCTCGAAGGGTCGCACGGCACGGGCGCGATCACCCGGGTGCTCGTCGGCACCACGGACGAGCACGGGGCGGCCTGGACCACGGTCGGCGTCCACGAGAACGTGGTGGAGGCCAGCTGGCACGCCCTGGTGGACGCGCTCGGCTACGGTCTCGCCCACGCCCGGGCCGCCGCCTGATCCTCGCAGGAACTGCAGGGAGATATTCGAAGAGAGCCTGGACGACGGCCCGTCCTCAGCGGACACTGAGGTTTCTCCTAGGTGTGGCGGCGGCACGGCTCCGGCCGCGCCGCCGCCATGGGAGACCGCCGCGCGGGCCGGCCTCGGGCATTATTCGGGACGGTTCCCGGGTGGCCACGCGATGTCGTACGCGCTGGGTAGCCTGGGTCGCGTGACGATCCCGTCGACGCCCTTCGTGCCGTTCGCCGCGGTGTTCAACTTCCGCGCGGTGAGCGGGTTCACCAGCCGCTACGGCGGCACCCTGCGCCCCGGCCTGCTCTACCGGTCCGACACCCTGTCCCGCCTCGGCGACCCCGACCGCCCGGCGTACGAGCCGCTCGGCGTGCGTACGGTGATCGACCTGCGGCGGCCCGAAGAGGTGAGCGTGGGCGGCCGGGCCCCGGAATGGGCGGCGCCGGCGTACTTCCACCGGCATCTGCGCCACCCGTACTGGCGGCACGAGGACTACACCGAGCGGATCGGGGTCGCCCGCTACCTGGCCGACCGCTACGGCGAGCTGGCCCGGTCCGGCGCGGCCGACATCGCGGGCGTCGTCGAACTCGTCGCCGACCCCGAGACCGGCCCGGTCGCGGTCCACTGTGTGGCCGGCAAGGACCGCACGGGCACGGTCGTCGCGTTCGTCCTGGACCTGCTGGGCGTCGACGAGGACGAGATCGCCCACGAGTACGCGTTGACCGAGCTGACCGAGAACGCCTTCGCCACCTGGGCTCGGACGAACATTCCGGGGTTCGCCGCGAAGGCGCCGGTCCCCTACTACGTGTCCACGCCGCCCGAGGCGATGGCGACGGCGCTGCGGGAGATCCGGGCCGAGTTCGGCTCGGTGGAGAAGCTGCTCACCGGGGCGGGCCTGGCCGCGGGCACGACCGACCGGCTGCGCGCGAAGTTCCTCGCCTAGGCGCCCTCACAGCAGGCCCGGGATCCGGGCGAGGATCGGTTCCAGGGCCGGCCCGGGCGGCAGCGTGCCGAACGCCCGCCCGGCCTGGTCGCCCAGCCGGGACGCGCAGAACGCGTCAGCCACGGCGTTCGGGGCGTGCCGGACGAGCAGGGCGGCCTGCAGGACGAGGGCCAGCCGCTCGGCGAGGTGCCGCGCCTGGTACTCGGCCGATCCGTCGGTGGGCAGCCCGGCCAGCATCTTGCGCAGGTCGGTCCAGGCCGCGTCGAGCCGCCCGTCGGTGCCGATGGCGGGGAACACCTCCGCCGTGTACGCCTCCAGAGTGGACGGTCGCGTGGCGATGGCCCGGAGCACGTCGAGGGCGGTCACGTTGCCCGAGCCCTCCCAGATCCCGTTCAGCGGCGCCTCGCGGTAGAGCCGCGGCAGGCCGGACTCCTCGACGTAACCGTTGCCGCCCAGGCACTCCAGCGCCTCGGCGACCATCACCGGCTGGCGCTTGCAGATCCAGTACTTGGCGACCGCCGTGACGAGCCGCTGGAAGTCCTGCTCCCCCCGGTCGACCGCGCCCGCGACCCGCATCATGAGCGTGGTGGCCGCCTCGGACTCCAGCGCCAGGTCGGCGAGGACGTTGCGCATCAACGGTTTCCCGATGAGCGGGCCGCCGAACGCCGAGCGGTGCCGCGCGTGGTGCGTCGCCTGGATCAGGGCGGCCCGCATCCCGGCCGCCGAGCCGAGCCCGCAGTCGAGCCGGGTCATCGTCACCATCTCGATGATCGTGCGTACGCCCCTGCCCTCCGGGCCGACGAGCCACGCCACGGTGCCGTCGAACTCCGGTTCGCTGCTGGCGTTGCTGCGGTTGCCGAGCTTGTCCTTCAGCCGCTGGATGCGGAAGACGTTGCGGGTGCCGTCCGGCAGGACCCGCGGCACCAGGAAGCAGGACAGCCCGCCGGGCGCCTGGGCCAGCACGAGGAACAGGTCGTTCATGGGCGCGCTGGTGAACCACTTGTGGCCGCGCAGCCGCCAGGTGCCGTCGCCGGCGTCGGTCGCCGTGGTGGTGTTCGCGCGTACGTCGGAGCCGCCCTGCTTCTCCGTCATGCCCATGCCGGCCAGCAGACCGGTCTTCGCGGACGGCGTACGCAGGCCGGGGTCGTAGACGCGGCCGGTCAGCAGCGGCTCGTAGACGGCGGCCAGATCGGGCTGGGCGCGCAGGGCGGGGACGACCGCGTACGTCATGGAGATCGGGCAGATGTGGCCCTGCTCGACCTGCCCCCACACCATCATGCTCGCGGCGCGGGCGACGTGGGCACCCGGTCGCCCGTCGGCCCACGGGGCACCGGCCAGCCCGGCCTCGACGGCCACCTTCATGAGGCTGTGCCAGGCCGGGTGGAACTCCACCTCGTCGATGCGGTTGCCGACCCGGTCGTGCGTACGCAGCACCGGCTCGTTCCGGTTCGCCTGGTCGGCCCAGAGCTGGGCTTCCGCGCTCCCGGCGACCCGCCCGAGCTCGTGCAGCGCCCCGGCGTGGTACGCGGCGTTCTCGCGTACCAGAGCTTCGAGGAGAACGGGATCGGCGGCGAGGTCGTGGCCGGTGAGCGGGGGGACCTGGTTGAAGACGGTGTGGGTCATCGGCGGTGGGCTCCCGGGCCTGGGCGAGGCGCGACCTCGCGGGTGGAGTGCAGTTCGTGGCCGTCCTCGCAGGCGAGCGTGAGGTGGACGGCCGCGCCGCAGTCGCGGTGGGTGAGGGTCAGCGGCGAGCCCTCGGGGTCGGCGAGGTAGCGATCGCCCCAATCGGCCACGGCGATGAGGATCGGGTAGATGTCGAAACCCATCTCGGTGAGCCGGTACTCGTGCCGCGACCGCTCCCCCGGCTCGCGGTAGGGCTCGCGGCGCAGCACGCCGGCTTCCACGAGCGTGGCGAGGCGGTTGGTGAGCACCTGGCGCGGGATCTCGGCGTGCTTGCGCATGTCCTCGAAGCGGCGTACGCCGTTGAAGACCTCCCGCAGCACGACCAGCGTCCAGCGCTCGCCGAGGACGCCCATCGCGCGGGCGATCGTGCAGTTGCCCATCGACCAGTCGAGCGCGGCCGGACGGGTGCCGGGTGTCGCCGTCATGTGAGACAACCTAAGTCTTCTTGACAGACTCAGCAAGCGTTGCCAGGCTGAGTCCATGACGCAGACGCAGACCCGCTCGCGTACCTTCGACTGGGCCGACCCCCTGGCCAACGGCCCCGAACTGCTCCGGCTCAGCGGCATCGAGCTGTTCCGGATGATGATCGCGGGCGAGCTGCCGCCCCCGCCGATCATGAAGCTCGTCGACATGGAACGCATGGAGGCCGTCGAGGGCAGCGTCACGGTGTACATGCGCGCCCAGGAGTTCCACTACAACCCGCTCGGCGGCGTCCACGGCGGGGTCATCGCCACCCTGCTCGACACGGCCGCGGCCTGCTCGGTGCACTCCACGCTGCCGCCCGGCGTCGGCTACACGTCGCTCGACCTCACCACGAAGTTCCTGCGCCCGGTCACGGTCGCCTCCGGCCTGCTGCGCTGCACCGGTTCGGTGCTCAGCAAGGGCCGGCGTACGGCGCTGGCGCAGGCGCAGCTCTTCGACGAGCAGGACCGGCTGCTCGCGCACGCGACGTCCAGCTGCATGATCTTCGACCTCGGCGCCGCCTGAGCAGGAGCGCCGACGACGCGCGGGAGATGCTCAGGAGACCGGTTTGCGGGTGCCCGACGCGGACGGCGACGGGCTGCGCGACGCGGACGGCGACGCCGAGGGCGAGGCCGACGGCGAGACGGCCGCCGACACCGACGGCGACGGGCTGGTCAGGCCGATCGGCGGCGACAGCAGCGTCACGTGGCTGAACAGCACCGCCATCGGCGACGACGCGCTCTTCGCCTGCAACATGCCCAGCGTCGGGACGCCGGTGTCCAGCCGGACGCTGGCGTACTCGCCCTGGAAGGCGCCGTCCACATAGACCTTGACGTGGTCGCCGTCGAAGATCGCCCCGACCCGGATCACGCGGCCGACGTCGAGTACCTGCGACTGCGGGAACGGGAACACCCGCAGGTTGGTCCGCTGCCACGTGGCCCGGCTGTTCGCCGGGTTGGGCCGGTACTCGTCGAGGTAGACGCCGTCGTAACAGACACGCAGCACGTACCCGCCGGTCTTGGGGCTGTAGCGGAACCACAGCGCCCCGCAGGCGTCCTTGGTCTGCAACTGGACGTTGACGCTCAGGCCGACATCCTGCTGGGCCGCGCCGCGCGCCCGCGCGCACTGGTACGCGAGCTTCGCCGTGACCTGCAGCCCACCCTGGTCGAAGATGCAGGCGCCCGTGGTGCCGGACCCGGCCGCCCAGTAGAGCCCCTCGGTCAGCGGATCGTCGGGGATGGTCGTCAGCCACCCGTCCGGGACGGTCATCTGGGGCAGCGGCGACGCGGAGGGAGACGGCGAGGGCGACGGTGACGGCGAGGGCGACGGCGCCTCGACGGTCGGGGTCGTGGTCGACCGCGGGCCGTTCGCGCCCGTGCCCGGGTTGCCGAGGACGTTGGTCGCCAGGACGACGCCCGCGACGGCCACGGCCGCGACCGCGCCGATCCCGGCCGCCAGCCAGGCGCGCCGCCGGTCCCGGGTCCGCACCGTGTACGCGCCGGTCGCCCCGGGATCGTGCAGCGCACCGTCCAGGAAGGACGCCGACGGCTCCATGGCCTGCGCCGCCTCGGCCGGCCGGAGCACCTCGGTCGGCACGTTGCGGGTGGCCCCCAGCGAGACGAGCTGATCGAGCAGGTCCCGGGCGCTCGGCCGGGCCGCCGGGTCCTTCTGCAGCGCCCGGGCCACGATCGCGCGCAGCGGCTCGGCCACGCCGTCGAGGTTCGGCTCCTCGGTCAGGATGCGGATGGCCGTCGTCGCCGGGGTCTCCGCGCCGAACGGCGTACGCCCGGTCGCCGCGTAGACCATGACGGCACCCCAGCTGAACACGTCGGAGGCCGTGGTGATCTCGGCGCCCGACACGGCCAGCCGCTCCGGCGAGATGTACGGGATCGTGCCCATCACCTGGTCGGACTTGGTCATCTGGCTCGAACCGGCGCCGGTGTCGCGGGCCAGCCCGAAGTCGATCACCTTGACGCCGCCCCGGGGCAGCAGGACGTTGGCGGGCTTCAGATCGCGGTGGATCACGCCGCTGTTGTGGATGGCCGTGAGCGCGGTGGCCACGCCGAGGCCGAGCGAGTGCAGCGCGGTCGCCGACAGCGGACCGGACTCGTTCACGATCTCGGACAGGTTCGGCCCGTCGACGTACTCGACGACCAGGTACGGCGGCTCGTGATCGGGGTCGGCGTCGAGCACCTCGGCCGTGCAGAACGGCGGGACGTTCTTGACCCGCTCGACCTCGCCCCGGAACCGGTTGCGGAACTCCGGCTCGTCCAGCAGGTGGTCACGGATGACCTTGAGCGCGACCCGCGTACCGGCGGCGTCCTCGGCCAGGTAGACCGTGCCCATGCCGCCCTCGCCGAGCCTGCCCAGCAGCCGGTATCCGCCCACCTCCGTCCGGTCGGCCTTCCGCAGCGCCTGCACCCCCGCCATCGTTTCCTCCCCGCGCACTCGCTGCGACAGCATGTCACCACCGGCCGCGCGCCGTAAATCACCCTTCGGACGAAGCGCGTACTTCTCCCGTTCCCGCCGCCCACGCCCTGTATGGCGTCCACACGCGACAGTCCGCCTCGGCGCCGGCGGGACGGCGACGGGGCGCAGACGGGGAAGTGCGGGTCAGGACTGGGCGGCGGCGGCCACCACCGCGTCGTGGCCGCCCTGCTGGAACGCGGCCGCGTCGCCGGTCACCGCCGACACGTTCGCCCCCGCGGCGCCGCCGCCGACCGTCACGAACCTGATGTTCGGGAAGCGCGGCGCCACCTGTGGCACAGCCTGTGTCGGCGCGGTCCCGATCGCCAGGATCACGGCGCACTTGGACTGCGTGAACGTACCGAGGAAGGTCTCGGCGTTCGCCGTCGTCTGCGCCCCGGTGACGGTCAGGTACTGCACGCGTACGAGGGTCTGCTCGGACGCCTTCTGCATGCCGGCCCAGACCGCGGCCGCCCCCGCGTCGTTCAGGCCCTTGTCGTCGGTCAGCAGGCAGGCCGCCGTCTCCTTGTACTGCCGGGAACGGGGTTCGGCGTCACTCGACGGCCAGACGATCCAGGTCACCGCGGCGATCACGACGACCACCGCGGCGATCACCCAGACGCGTTCCCGCTTCACCCAAGACCATGCCGCATCCACGCGCGAGAGACTACCCGCCCGGGCCGCTCCCCCGCGCCCCCGTCCTCAGTGGCCAGTACGCGCTCCGGGGCTAGTACGCGCTGCGGCCGTCGTACGCGGCCTGCGCCTTCTCCACCTCGTCCATGTGGAGTTCGGCCCAGTCCTTGATGGCCCGGGTCACCGGGAGCAGACTGCTGCCCAGCTCGGTCAGCTCGTAGTCGACGCGTACGGGAACGGTGGGGGTGACGGTGCGCGCGACCAGGCCGTCGCGTTCGAGGGTGCGCAGGGTCTGCGTCAGCATCTTCTGGCTGACGCCGGCGATGTCCCGGCCCAGGTCGTTGTACCGGCGCGGGCCCCCGGCCAGGGCGGCGATCACCAGGCAGACCCATTTGTCGGCGAGGGCGTCGAGCAGGCGCCGGCTCGGGCAGATCGCCAGGAAAGCGTTGTACTCGTGCTTGGCCGCCGCCCGGCGGTCCGCCGCGGTCGCAGTAGGCATCCTCAGGCTCCGTTACGCACTCGCAGGTACCTTCTTTCCGCACGAGAGTAACTCTCCTACGGTTAGTGCCACAAGCACTGCTCACGAAGGAGATCGCGATGCGCGCCCTCAGTTTCACGCGTCCCACCGGCCCCGATGCCCTGTCCGTCGCCGACCTGCCGCTGCCCGAGCCCGCTCCGGGCGAGGTACGCGTACGCGTGCGGGGATCGGGCGTCCACCCGGTCGACCTGGCCACCGTGGCGGGCGCGTTCGCGGACGTCACGCCGGACGACGGCACGCGATACGTCCCGGGCTGGGACTTCGCCGGCGTCGTGGACACGCCCGGCGGCGGCTTCGAGCCCGGCGACCCCGTCGTCGGCCTCTCGTTCTGGTTCGCGGGCCGGCACGGCGCCCACGCCGAGTACGTGGTCGTCCCGGCCGCGCAGCTCGCCCCGGCACCGGCCACCGTGCCCCTCGCCGCCGCGGCCACCCTGCCGCTCAACGCGCTCACCGCGGCCGCCGCGCTCGACGTCCTCGCCCTGCCGCACGGCGCGTCGCTCGCCGTCACCGGTGCGGCCGGCGGGGTGGGCGACTTCGCCGTCCAGCTCGCCACCGCGCGCGGCCTGCGGGTCACCGGCATCGCCGCCGCCACCGACCAGTCCCGGGTACGCGAGTCCGGCGCGACCGGCTTCGTCGACCGGTCGGCCGACCTCTCGACCGCGCTGCGCGACCTGGAGCCGGGCGGTTTCGACGCCGTCTTCGACACCGCCCTGGTGGGCGCACCGGCACTGGCGGGCGTACGCGACGGCGGCACGTTCCTCAGCGCGCTGCGGTTCGCCGTCCCGCCGTCCGAGCGGGACATCCGGGTCGACGCCGTGGAAGTTTCGCCCGACGGGAAAGTCCTGGCCGACCTGGTCAGCGCGGTCGATTCCGGTGCGCTTTCGGTACGCCTCGCGGACGCGTACCCGCTCAGCGAGGGGGTGACCGCCTACCAGCGCCTGGCCGGCGGCGGCGTACGCGGCGGCCTGGTGATCGAGCCCTGACCGCAGCGTGAGATGTCGATGGAAGCGCTCCCATCGACACCCTACCCTCGGGTCACGTTCTCCAACGCCCAAAGGAGAGACCCGTGTCCACATTCGTCCCGCGCGCACGCGCACCCCTGGCACCGCGCGCCCGCGCCGTGCTCGCAGCCCTGGCGATCGTCGCGGCCGGCACCGTCTCCACCGGTGTCGCGCCCGGCGCCGCCCTCGCCGGGGAGGGCTTGCCCGAGTCGCCAGGAGTGCGGTCAGCCGCCACGTACCCCTATCAGGATCCCAGCCTGCCGGTCGCGACCCGGGTGTCCGACCTGCTCGGCCGGATGAGCCTGGACGAGAAGATCGGCCAGATGACGCAGGCCGAGCGCGGTTCGGCGACCGCCGCCGACGTCACGAACTACCGGCTCGGCTCGATCCTGTCCGGCGGCGGCTCGGCCCCGTCCTCGAACACCCCCACGGCCTGGGCCGACATGGTCGACGGCTTCCAGAACGGCGCGCTGGCGACCCCGCTGCGGATTCCGATGATCTACGGCGCCGACGCCGTGCACGGCCACAACAACGTGTACGGCGCGACGATCTTCCCGCACAACATCGGCCTCGGCGCGACCCGCAATCCCCAGCTGGCGCAGAACATCGGCCGCGCGGTCGCCGAGGAGGTCACCGGCACCGGCGTCCAGTGGGACTTCGCGCCCTGCCTCTGCGTCGCGCGCAACGACCGGTGGGGCCGCACGTACGAGTCGTTCGGCGAGAAGCCCGAGATCGCCTCGTCGATGACGACCATCGTCACCGGCCTGCAGGGCGCCACCCTCGGCGGCGGCCCGGCGTCCGTCCTCGCGACCGCCAAGCACTTCGTCGGCGACGGCGGTACGACGAACGGCACCGACCAGGGCAACACCCAGATCTCCGAGGCCGACCTGCGCGCCATCCACCTGCCGCCGTTCCAGGCCGCGGTGCAGAAGGGCGTCGGCTCGGTGATGATCTCCTTCAGCAGCTTCAACGGCGCCAAGATGCACGGCAACCAGTACCTGATCACCTCCGTCCTCAAGGGCGAACTCGGCTTCAACGGCTTCGTCGTGTCGGACTGGAACGGCGTCGACCAGATCGACGGCGCGACCGGCCTGTCCGCGACCGACGTGCGTACCGCGGTCAACGCCGGGATCGACATGGTCATGGAGCCCACCGACTGGAAGACGTTCATCTCGCTGCTGCGTACCGAGGTGCAGGCCGGCCGGGTCACCCAGGCGCGCGTCGACGACGCCGTCACCCGCATCCTGCGCAAGAAGTTCGAGATGGGCCTGTTCGAGCACCCGCTGGCCGACCGCTCCTACACCTCCTCGGTCGGCAGCTCGACGCACCGCGCGCTGGCCCGGCAGGCGGTGCAGCAGTCGCAGGTGCTGCTGAAGAACAACGGCAGCATCCTGCCGCTGGCCAAGTCCGGCGGAAAGATCTTCGTCGCCGGCAAGAGCGCGGACAACATCGGCTACCAGAGCGGCGGCTGGACGATCTCGTGGCAGGGCGGCTCGGGCGCGGTCACGCCCGGAACGACCATCCTGCAGGGCATCCGCAACACGGTCGGCTCGGGCGCGACCATCACCTACAACGCCGGCGGCAACGGCATCGACGGCTCCTACCGCGCGGCCGTGGCGGTCATCGGCGAGACCCCGTACGCCGAGGGCCAGGGCGACCGCCCCAGCGGCATGGGCCTGGACAGCACCGACCTCGCCACGCTGAACACGTTGAAGGCGAGCGGCGTACCCGTGATCGTGGTCCTGGTCTCGGGGCGCCCGCTCGACATCAGCGCGCAGCTGCCCGACTGGAGCGCGCTGCTGGCGGCCTGGCTGCCCGGCACCGAGGGGCAGGGCGTCGCGGACGTGCTGTTCGGCGACTACGCTCCGACCGGCAAACTGCCGGTGACCTGGCCGAACAGCGCGAGCCAGGAGCCGATCAACGACGGTGACGGGCAGACGCCGCTGTACCCCTACGGTTACGGCCTGTCGTACTCCAGTGTGGACACTTCGGCGCCCACCACCCCCGGTACGCCGACCGCCTCGGCCGTCACGTCCAGCGGCGCGACCCTGAGCTGGACCGCCTCCACGGACAACGTCGGTGTCACCGGCTACGACGTCCTCAACGGCAGCACGGTCATCGCCACCTCCACCACGCCGTCAGCGGTCCTGAGCGGACTGACGGCGTCGACCGCCTATTCGCTGAAGGTGCGGGCCCGGGACGCGGCCGGAAACCTGTCGGCCACCTCCGGCACCGTCACCTTCACGACCAGCGCCGGCACGGACACCTCCCCGCCCACCACCCCCGGTACGCCGACCGCCTCGGCCGTCACGTCCAGCGGCGCGACCCTGAGCTGGACCGCCTCCACGGACAACGTCGGTATCACCGGCTACGACGTCCTCAACGGCAGCACGGTCATCGCCACCTCCACCACGCCGTCAGCGGTCCTGAGCGGACTGACGGCGTCGACCGCCTACTCCCTGAAGGTGCGGGCCCGGGACGCGGCCGGAAACCTGTCGGCCACCTCCGGCACGGTCACCTTCACCACCAGCGGCACGGGCGGCGGCTCGACCTGCAAGGTCGTCTACACCCCGAACGACTGGGGCGGCGGCGGCTTCGGCGCCAACATCGCCATCACCAACACCGGCACGGCGAGCCTGTCCGGCTGGACGCTGCGCTTCACCTTCCCGGGTACGCAACACGTCACCAGCGGCTGGTCGGCGACCTGGACGCAGTCCGGCGCGGACGTGACGGCGGCCAGCCTGAGCTGGAACGGCACGCTGGCACCGGGCGCCTCGACGAGCATCGGCTTCAACGGAAGCTACACGGGCTCGAACCCCACCCCCACCGCCTTCACCCTCAACGGCACCGCCTGCAGCTGACCCTCCCCTTCCCGACGATCTTGCGCGGATGTCCGGGCCTTTCGGGCATTCGCCGCGAAATTCGAGACATTCGCGCAAGATCGTCGAGCACGCCGCCGGGGCGAGCGGTGCGGTGGTTACGCGTTGAGCCACTTCTCGAACGCGTCGAAGGTGTAGGGGCGGCCGAGGAAGTCCGAGACCAGCTCGGCCGCCGGCTTTCCGCTCCCGGGGGCGAGGACGGCGTCCCGGTAGCGCCCGGCGACCTCGGACCCCGCCAGGTCGGCCGGGTCGAACGCCGTGAACAGGTCCTTCGAGATCACCAGCGACCACAGGTACGCGTAGTAGTAGGCCGAGTACCCGCCCAGGTGCCCGAACGACGGGAACAGCGACGTTCCTTCCACATAGGACCACGGGCTGTGGGCGGCCTGCGCGGCGCGCTCGATGCCCGCCGCGTCGGCATCGGGCCCCGCGGTGTGCAGGCCGAGGCTGAGCGCGGAGTAGAACAGCTGCTGCCGGACGAACAGGCCCTTGCCGAACTCGTCGGCGGCCCGCATCTTCTCCACCAGCTCGGCGGGCAGCGGCTCGCCGGTCTCGTGATGCTTCGCGAAGCCGGCGAGGGTCGGCGCGTCCTTCATCCACTCCTCCAGCAGCTGCGAGGGCGCCTCGATGAAGTCGCGCTCGATCGCCATGCTGGTCAGGCCGGACCACGCGATGTCCGACGCGAACAGGTGGTGGATGAGGTGGCCGAACTCGTGGAAGAAGGTCTGCACCTCGTTCGGCAGCAGCAGCGCGGGCCGCTCCCCCGGCCGGGGCAGGTTGCACAGCAGGGCGCACTGCGGTGCGCGTACGCCCGCCTTGCCGACGACGACCCGGAACATGGCCGCGTGGCTGAACTTGTCGGCCCGCGGATGCATGTCGAGGAAGAACCGGCCGAAGGCGGCGCCGTCCCGGCGGATGTCGTAGACCTCGACCTCGGGGTGCCAGACCGGCACGTCCGTACGCTGTTCGAACGAGACCCCGAACATCCGGCCGACCAGGTCGAAGATCCCGTCCTTGACCGCCGTGTACTCGAAGTAGGGCCGGACGGCCTGCGAGTCGAAGGCGAACTGCTCGGAGCGGACCTGGTCCTGCAGGTAGGTGCCGTCCCACGCCTCGACGGCGGTCGCGGCCGGGTCGTCGCGGCGCTTGCGTTCCAGCAGCACCGCGTAGTCGGCCCGCATGCGGTCGGCGGCGGCGTCGGACAGCCGCTCGATGAAGTCCGCCGCCGCGCCGGCCGAGCCGATCATCTTGTCGGCGGTGGCGTACTCGGCCCAGTTCGGGAAGCCGAGGAGGGTCGCGAGTTCGTGCCGCGTACGCACCATCTCGGCCAGGGAGTCCACATTGGCCGGTACGCCGCGCAGCCGGTCGGTACGCCACAGCCGTTCCCGGGCCGCCGAGGAGGTCGCGTACGTGAGGAAGGGCAGCTTGTCGGGGTACGCCGTGGAGATCTCGACGCGGCCGTCCGCCCCGGGCGCGTGCGCGGCGATGAAGTCGTCCGGCAGCCCGGCCAGCTCCTGCGGCGAGAACGACTCGGTACGCGTGTCCCCCGCGATGTTGCGGTCGAAGTCCTGCCCGATGCGGACCAACTCCTCCTTGAGCGACCGCACCCGGGCCCGGGTCTCGGCGTCCCGGTCGACGCCGGACAGCCGCATGTCGCGCAGCGTACGCGTGACCCAGTGCACGGTGACCGGCTCGGCCTCGGTCAGGTCGAGCGCCGACAGCGCGGCGAAGACCCGCTCGTCGAGCGAGATCTCGGTGAGGACGGCGTCAAGATCGCGGCTGGCGGCCTCGGCGGTGGAGCGGTGCTCCGCGTCGGGGTGCGCGTTGCGGATCACCGACATCTGGTGCGCGACGTTCATCGCGGCGGCGACCGCCTCGTCGTACAGGTCGAGCTGCTCGGCGGCCGGGAGGTCACCGGCGGCGAGGAACTCCTCGATGCCGGCCCGGGCGCGGGCCACGCCCTCGTCGGTGGCGGCGCGCAGCCGGTCGGGCGCGGCGGTCATGAGGTCGGCGGCATGCTGGGTAGGCATCGGCATGCGCCCGAGCGTAAACCACCCCACCCCGACGATCTTGCGCGAATGTCTCATTTTCTGCGGTGAATGTCCATGATGTCCGGACATTCGCGCAAGATCGTCGAAAGAGGGAGGGTGGGAGAGGCGGGAGGGGAAGGGTGGGTCAGAGGGTTCGGAGGAGGGCCCGGCCCGCGGTGCGCCCCGAGAACAGGCAGCCGCCCAGGAACGTCCCCTCCAGCGACCGGTAGCCGTGCACCCCGCCGCCGCCGAAGCCCGCCGCCTCCCCCGCCGCGTACAGGCCGGGCAGCGGCTCGCCGTCGGACCGCAGCACCCGCCCGTCGAGATCCGTCTCCAGCCCGCCCAGGCTCTTACGGGTCAGCAGATTCAGGCGTACGCCGATCAGGGGCCCCGCCTTCGGGTCGAGCAGCCGGTGCGGGGTGGCGACCCGGACGAGCTTGTCGCCGCGGTAGTTGCGGGCCCCGCGCAGGGCGGTGACCTGGAGGTCCTTGGTGAACGGGTTGCGGATCTCGCGGTCGCGGGCGACGACCTGGCGGGCGATCTCGGCGGGGTCCAGGGCCGGGCCGCCGATCTCGGCCGCGAGCCGGTTCATCCCGGCGACGAGTTCGGGCAGGGTGTCGGCGACGACGAAGTCCCGGCCGTGCTTCTTGAACGCCTCGACCGGGGCGGGCGCGCCCGGCAGCGCGCGGCCGAGCACCTGCTTGACGCTCTTGCCGGTGAGATCCGGGTTCTGCTCCGAGCCCGAGAGCGCGAACTCCTTCTCGATGATCTTCTGCGTCAGCACGAACCACGTGTAGTCGTACCCGGTACGCATGATGTGCTCCAGCGTCCCGAGCGTGTCGAAGCCGGGGAACAGCGGTACGGGCAGCCGCCTGCCGGTCGCGTCGAACCACAGCGAGGACGGGCCGGGCAGGATCCGGATGCCGTGCATCGGCCAGATCGGGTTCCAGTTCTCGATGCCCTCGGTGTAGTGCCACATGCGGTCCCGGTTGATGTGGCTGGCGCCGGCGTCCTCGGCGATGCCGAGCATCCGACCGTCCACATGGGCCGGTACGCCGGACAGCATCCGCTTCGGCGGCGTACCGAGGCGGTCGGGCCACTGGGCGCGGACGAGATCGTGGTTGCCGCCGATGCCGCCGGACGCGATCACGACGGCCTGCGCGCGCAGCTCGAACTCCCCGGCCGCTTCGCGGGAGCTGGACTCGCCCCGCTGCACGCCGCTGGGCACGAGGACCGTCCCGCGTACACCCGTGACCGCGCCGTTCTCCGTGATCAGTTCGTCGACCCGGTGCCGGAACGCGAACGTGACGCGACCGCGTTCGGCGGCCGCGCGTACGCGGCGTTCGAACGGGGCCACCACCCCGGGACCGGTGCCCCACGTGATGTGGAAGCGCGGGACCGAGTTGCCATGGCCGTCCGCGAGGTAGCCGCCGCGTTCCGCCCAGCCGACGACCGGGAAGAAGCGTACGCCCTGCCCGTGCAGCCAGGACCGCTTCTCGCCGGCCGCGAAGTCCACATAGGCCTCCGCCCACGCCCGCGGCCAGCGGTCCTCCTCCCGGTCGAAGCCGGCACTGCCGAACCAGTCCTGCAGGGCCAGGTCGCGCGAGTCGCGTACGCCCATCCGGCGCTGCTCCGGCGAGTCGACGAGGAAGAGGCCGCCGAACGACCAGTGGGCCTGGCCGCCCAGCGACGCCTCGGGTTCCTGGTCGACCAGAATGACCTTGCGGCCGGCATCGGCCAGTTCGGCGGTGGCGACCAGTCCGGCCAGGCCCGCACCCACCACGATCACGTCAGCGTCTGTCACGCGCGGCACTTTACCTGCTGGATTACTCCCGGGCGGCCTTGCGCGCCTGGACGGCGGCCCGCTTCTCCTCGAACCGGGTGGCCTGGGCGTCCAGGCCGGCGAGGAACTCGGCGAGCTCGTCACGCGCCTTCTCACCCTCGCCCGACAGCCCCGTCCGGTCCAGCACCTTGAGCTGGCGCAGGATCGGCGTGAGCACCTCGTCGTGGTGGATGCGCAGGTCGTAGATGCCGCCCATGGCGATCTGGACGGCCTTGCGGCCGAAGCCCTCGATGCCGTGGCCGGGCATCTGGAAGGACTTCACCACGTCGGTGATCGCGCGCATCGTCCCGTTCGGGGCGAGTTCCAGGGCGGCGCCGAGCAGGTTGCGGTAGAAGAGCATGTGCAGGTTCTCGTCCGCGGCGACCTTCGCGAGCAGCTGGTCGCAGACCGGGTCGCCGCTGACGTGCCCGGTGTTGCGGTGCGAGACCCGGGTGGCCAGCTCCTGGAACGAGACGTACGAGATCGACGGCAGCACGCCCGGCTGCTGGTTCGCGAACCCGGCCTCCATGTGCGTCATCCGGGCCCGTTCGAGGGCCACCGGGTCGACCGCCCGCGTGGTGGTCAGGTAGTCGCGGATGGCGGTGCCGTGCCGGCCCTCCTCGGCGGTCCACCGGTGCACCCAGGTCCCCCACGCGCCGTCGCGGCCGAAGGTGGTCGCGATCTCGTAGTGGTAGCTGGGCAGGTTGTCCTCGGTGAGCAGGTTCACGATCAGGCTGGTCCGGGCGAGCTCGGGCAGCTGGGACTGCTCCGGCGACCACTCCTCGCCACCCATGATCCCGTTGAAGTCGCGGCCGGCGCTCCACGGCACGTACTCGTGCGGGAACCACTCCTTGGCTGTGGCGAGGTGCCGGTTGAGGTTGGTCTCGACGGTCGGCTCCAGCGCGTGCAGCAGTGCGATGGTGTCGGTGGGCTCGGACATGAAGTCTCCCGGCTCGCGGTTTACCTACGGTTCCGTAACCGTAGCCAACGAACCTGTGAGCCGCCAGGGATCACATACCGGGCTCGGGCGCCGAACCGCCCATGTAGGCAGGAAGCCACCAGTCGTCCGCCGGACCCGCCGGCTTTTCCGGGTACTCGGCCTGTGCCCGGGTGAGCAGAGCCGACATCCGCGCGTGCAGTTCCGGCGTCACCTGGTCGCGCCGGGCGGGATGCAGCGGCTCCCCGATCAGGATGCTGATCGGGACGTGCCGCTGGTTGAGCCGGCGCGGGCGGCCCTTCGTCCACAGCCGCTGCGGCCCCCAGAGGGCCATCGGCACGAGCGGTACGCCGGCCGCCGCCGCCAGCCGCGCCGCCCCGTCCTTGATCTCCTTGACGGTGAACGACTGGCTGATCGTGGCCTCCGGGAAGACGCCGACGACCTCGCCCCGCTTGAGCGCCGCCAGGGCCTCCTTGTACGAGGAGAGGCCGGCCTCCCGGTCGACCGGGATGTGCTTCATTCCGCGCATCAGCGGGCCGGCGTACCGGTTGGCGAAGATCTCCTGCTTGGCCATGAACCGGACGAGCCGCTTCGCCGGCTGGGCACCCAGCCCGCAGAAGATGAAGTCCAGGTAACCGATGTGATTGCAGGCGATCACCGCCCCGCCGGTACGCGGAATGTGCTCACCGCCCTCGATGGTCAGTCGGAGGTCGAGCAGTCGGAACATCGTCTTCGCCAACGCGACCACGGGCGGGTATACAAGCTCGGCCATGCCGCAACCATACGAGCAGGGCGATCCGGGCACCTCGAAGGGTGGCGACGGATGGCGGCCGACCGGCGGGCGCGGCAGAATGCTCGCCATGCGAGCCGAGAGCGAGGCCCAGGCGGCCCAGCGTCGTGAGCTCCTGGCCCCGGTCGCCCGGCTGTGCGAGCGCGCCGGCGTGCCGGTGCACCTCGGCCACCTCGAACGGCACCGGGCCAGCCCGGTCGTCGCCCTGCTCTGCACGGCGGCCGACGGCTCCTGGGACGCGGCGGTCACCGTCGTGCGCGCGCAGCCGATCGCGCAGCAGTTCCAGGCGTACAACGGCCGGTGGGGGCGCGATCCCGACACCGGGTACGACCTGGGCAGCCCGGGGCAGCTGGTCTTCGAGATCCAGATCCACGAGGACGACGACGGAGCGGGCGGCCACGGGCCCCGGCCCCTGGTCGTCTTCGAGCTGGTCGACGACGCCGTCGCCGCCTCCGACTCACTCGTGCTCTGGTGGCGCCGGCCCGCCCTGTTCGCCGCCACCAGGCCCACGCCCGACCGCAAGGCCGAGACGCGCCGCCGCGCCCGCCAGTACGCGCACCGCGAAGCGGCCGCCGCCGACCCCGAGGTACGCGTCGTCGGCGTACCGCCGGGCATGGCCGTCGACCCGGCCGCGCTGGCCTGGAACTTCCCCCGCGACCACACCGGCCGGTACCGGCGTTCGGCGGCCGTGGCGCTCGCCCCGCTGGACGGTGCCGGTCTGCACCTGCGGCAGTCCTGGCTCGTCGCCCGGGCGGACGGCGAGGCGCTGTCGGTCGGCACCGAGGACGTCATCGGCGCCAACCAGGAGCACCGGTGGAACCTCACGCCGTGGCTGTGGAGCGGCCGGCACGCGCGTACGCCGTCGGCCCGGCGCTGGCAGGTCGACGACGCGGGC
The DNA here is from genome assembly GCF_000428945.1 of Hamadaea tsunoensis DSM 44101. GTDB lineage: Bacteria > Actinomycetota > Actinomycetes > Mycobacteriales > Micromonosporaceae > Hamadaea > Hamadaea tsunoensis. The sequence continues at coordinate 127,449 of NZ_AUAX01000001.1, forward strand.
TCGGTCCGGCCGATCCTCGACCTGCTGGACGCGGGCGACCTGGCGGGCGCGCTGACGGCGGCCGGCGTCCGCACCGACGACCAGATCGGCAAGCTGCTGGCGGGGCGGCCGACGCGGCTCTACCGGGCCGCCCTGACCGACACCTGGGTCCACAACCTGTACGCCGGCCTCGCCACGAGCGCGCCGTGGCGGTTCGAGAACGCGTACCGGGAGTGGGACGCCGAACGGACCGGGCGGCACCGGCCCGGCGTACTCTTCGGACTCAAGGGCCTGAACCAGCAGCGCAAGCCGAAGGTGGCGCTCGACGTGACGGCGGGCGGGCCGATGCTGCGCATGGTCTTCACGGCGAGCAACATGGTCGTGCCGCGCGCGCTCTGGACGGTACCCGCCGACCTGCGGTGAGGACTTCCGGCGGCCGCGAGCCGCATAATGGGCGGATGCGGGTCAGCGCGCGGTTCTCGGGCATCGGCACCACCATCTTCACGCAGATGTCGGCGCTGGCCGCGAAGACCGGCGCGGTCAACCTCGGCCAGGGCTTCCCGGACACCGACGGCCCGCCCGGCATGCTCGCCGCGGCCGCCGCCGCCATCGAGGGCGGCCGCAACCAGTACCCGCCCCTCGACGGCCTGCCCGAGCTGAAGACCGCCGTGGCCGCCGAGCGCGTACGCCGGTTCGGGATGGCGTACGACGTCGACTCCGAGATCGTCGTGACCGCCGGCGCGACCGAGGCGATCACCGCCGCCCTGCTCGGCCTGTGCGATCCAGGCGACGAGGTGATCCTGTTCGAGCCCTACTACGACAGCTACGCGGCCAGCGTCGCCATGGCCGGCGCCCGGCACCGCTCGGTCCCGTTGCGCCCGATCGACGGCCGGTTCACCTTCGATCCCGACGACCTTCGGCGCGCGGTCGGCCCGCGTACGCGGGTGCTGGTCCTCAACAGCCCGCACAATCCGACGGGCAAGGTCTTCGACCGCGCGGAGCTGGACCTGATCGCGGCGGTCTGCCGGGAGCACGACCTGATCGCGGTGACCGACGAGGTCTACGAGTACCTGACCTTCGACGTGGCGCACGTGCCGCTGGCGAGCCTGCCCGGCATGCGCGAGCGGACGATCACGATCTCTTCCGCGGGCAAGACCTTCAGCTGCACGGGCTGGAAGATCGGCTGGGCGCTCGCGCCGGCGGACCTCGTCGTGGCCGTCCGCAAGGCGAAGCAGTTCATGACCTTCGCCGCCGGTACGCCCCTCCAGGCGGCCGTGGCGCAGGCCCTGACCGACGAGCTGGACTGGGTCGACGGCCTGAACACGCGCCTGCGCGAAGCCCGCGACCAGCTCCGGACCGGTCTGGAGAAGGCCGGCGTGAGCACGTACGCCTGCGACGGCACGTACTTCCTCCAGGCGGACGTCGCCTCCTTCGGGCACACCGACGGCCTCGAACTCTGCAACGACCTGGCCGTCCGCGGCGGCGTCGTGGCGATCCCGACGCAGGTCTTCTACGACGACCCGGCGAGCGGCAGCGGCCTGATCCGGTTCGCCTTCTGCAAACGGCCGGAGGTGCTCGACACCGCCGTCCGCCGCCTGTCCGCCTACCTGGGGAGCGCGTGATGCGGGTAGCCCTGTGCCAGCTGAATGCCCGGTCCGACCGGGACGCGAACCTGAAGACCGCGACCGAGCTGCTCGAACGGGCTCACGAGGGCGGCGCCGACCTCGCCCTCCTCCCCGAGTACGCCGACCATCTCGGCCCCGGCGCCGCCGCCGACGACCGCTGGCCGGCCGCGATGGCCGAGGTCGCCGCCCGGCTGGGCATGTGGGTGCTCGCCGGCTCCTATCACGAGGCCGGTCCCGACCCCGAGCACACGTACAACACCTCGCTGCTGCTCGACCGCTCCGGCGGCGTCGCGGCCGTCTACCGCAAGATCCACCTCTACGACGTCGACATCCCGGGCCGTGTGTCCTATCAGGAATCCGCGTCGGTCAGCCCGGGCGCGGAGGTCGTCACCGCTAGCGTGGACGGCGTACCCGTGGGCCTGTCCATCTGTTACGACCTGCGGTTCCCCGAGCTGTACCGGCGGCTCGCGGTCGAGGGCGGGGCCCGGGTGATCTGCGTACCGGCGGCGTTCATGGCCCACACCGGGCGCGACCACTGGGAGGTCCTGCTCCGGGCCCGGGCCATCGAGAACCAGTGCTACGTCCTGGCCGCCAGCCAGATCGGCGACCACGACCCCGGCCGCACCTGCTACGGCCGCAGCATGGTGGTGGACCCGTGGGGAACCGTTGTGGCGCAAGCCCCGGACGCTGTCGGGGTGGTGTTCGCGGACCTCGACTTCGAGCGCCTCGACAAGATCCGAGCTGAGCTGCCGAGCCTGGCCAATCGTCGGCTCTGAGCGTCAAGCCGCGCCCCGACGATCTTGCGCGAATGTCTCGAATTTCGCGGCGAATGCCCGAAAAGCCCGGACATTCGCGCAAGATCGTCGAAAAAGGAGGAAGGGGGAAGCGGGTCAGGAGGGGTCGTCGGTGAGTTGGCGGCGGAGTTCGCGCTTGAGGACCTTGAGGCTCGGCCCCATGGGCAGCTCGGTCACGAACCGCACCGACCGCGGGTACTTGTGCTTCCCCAGCCGCTCCCGGCTCCACTCGATCAGCTCCACGGCGGACACCGCGTCCGAGGTCGGGTCCAGGACGACCACGGCGCAGATCTCCTCCCCGTGCGTCCCATCCGGTACGCCGACCACCGCCACCTGCACGATCGCCGGATGCCGGGCGAGGACCTCCTCGACTTCGCGGGGGTACACGTTGAACCCGCCCCGGATGATGATGTCCTTCTTCCGGTCGACCACGCGGATGAACCCGTCGGCGTCCTTGGTCCCCAGGTCTCCGCTCCGGAACCAGCCGTCCACAATGGCCTGTGCGGTGGCCTCGGGCCGCCCGAGGTAGCCGGCGAACACGTTGTGTCCCCGGATGACGATCTCGCCGAGTTCCCCCGCGGGCAGGAACTCGATCCGCTCCTCGATCTCCGCCCGCGCGATCTCCACCTCGACTCCCCAGATCGGGTGGCCGATCGTGCCGGGGCGTACGCCGAACTGCGGCTGGTTCGTCGTCGCGGTCGGAGAGGTCTCGGACAGGCCGTAGCCCTCGAAGATGCGGGCGCCGAAGATCTTCTCGAACTTCTCCAGCACGGCGACCGGGAGCGAGGCGCCGCCGGACACGCAGATGCGCAGCGCCGGTAGCCGGTCGCGACCGGCGGCGGCCTCCAGCAGCCCGACGTACATGGTCGGTACGCCGTGGAACACGGTCACGTTCTCGGCCAGCATGAGGTCGATGGCGGCGGCCCCGCTGAACCGGGCGAGCAGGATGAGGGTGCCGCCGAGGCGGAAGGTGCCGTTCATGCCGACGGTCTGGCCGTAGGTGTGAAACAGCGGCAGGCAGCCCATGACGATGTCGCCGGGCTGGGCCTCGTTGGCGTCGACCACGTTGACCGTGGCGTTCATGACGAGGTTGAGGTGGGTGAGCAGGGCGCCCTTCGGCTCGCCGGTCGTGCCGCTGGTGTAGAAGACCACCGCGATGTCCTCGGCCTCGCGCGTCACGAAGGTACGCAACGGTTCCACGTCCAGGCCGTCGAGGCTCTCGACGCCGTCGGGCGTACCGGGGCCGACGGCGACGACGGGGACGCCGGCCGCTTGCCCCGCGGCTGTCGCCACGCCGAGGAAGAACGTGTGCGCGACCACGAGATCGGCCTTGCTGTCCCGCAGCACGTACGCCATCTCCTCGGCGTTGAGCAGCAGGTGCACCGGCACGATGGTGGCCCCGGCGGCCAGGGCGGCGTAGTAGACGCGGGGGAAGTCGGCCGTGTTCGGCACGACCATCGCGACGGTCTTGCCGGGCCCGATCCCCAGCCGTTGCAGCCCGGCCGCCTGGACGAGCGACTGCCGCCACAGGTCGGCGTACGCGATCCGCTGCGCGCCGTCGACGACGGCGATCTTGTCCGGGTACCGCCGGGCGGCCTCCGCGAGCACGCTCGCCAGCGAAAGGGCGGTCATCTTGCCTCCTTGGGAAAGCGCTGACTCAGAACGCGCTGACGCCGGTCAGCGCACGGCCGATGATGAGCTGCTGGATCTGGCTCGTGCCCTCGTAGAGGGTCGTCACCCGGGCGTCGCGCAGGTACTTCTCGACCGGGTACTCATCGATATAGCCATATCCGCCGAAGACCTGCAACGCGTTGTTGGCGGCGCGTACCGCGGCTTCGCTGGCGAACAGCTTGGCCATGGCCGCCTCGGTCTCGAAGGGCTCGCCGCGGTCGATCCGGTCGGCGACCCGCCAGACGAGCAGGCGGGCCGCGTCGGCGTCCACCGCCATCTCGGCGATCATCTGCTGCACCAGTTGGTGCCCGGCGATGGGTTTGCCGAACTGGACGCGCTGCTTCGCGTACACGAGAGAGGATTCGAGGCAGCCCCGCGCGATGCCGACGCATCCCGCGGCGAGCGACATCCGGCCCTTGGCCAGCGCGGACATCGCGACCTTGAGGCCGCGGCCCGGCTCGCCCAGCAGGGCGTCGCGCGGCACGCGCACGCCGTCGAAGTTCAGCTCCGCGGTGGCCTGGCCGCGCAGGCCGAGCTTGCCGTGGATCTCGCGCCGCGTGAGCCCGGCGCTGTCCGTCGGCACCAGGAACGCCGAAACCCCTTCCGGTGTACGCGCGAACAGCAGCACCAGATCCGCCCAGGTGCCGTTGGTGATGAACATCTTCGAGCCGCTGATCGACCAGCCGTCCGACGTGGACTCCGCGCGGGTCGACAGCGATCCGGCGTCCGAGCCCGTCTCCGGTTCGGTGAGGCCGAAGCAGCCGAGCAGTTCGCCCGAGCACAGCCCGGGCAGCCAGGCCTGTTTCTGTGCGGCCGTCCCGTACGCGGCGATCGACTTGGCCACGAGGCCGAGCGAGACGGAGACGATGCCGCGTACGGACGAATCGCCCCGGCCCAGCTCCTCCATCACCAGGCAGTACGCGAGATGGTCGCCGCCGGAGCCGCCGAGCTCCTCGGGGATGGTGAGCCCGAGGAAGCCGAGTTCGCCCAGCTTGCCGATGATCGCGGTGTCCACCGACTCACGGCGGTCCCAGTCGCGCGCGTACGGGATGATCTCCCGGTCGGTGAAGTCCGCCGCGAGCTGCCGGACGGCCGTATGGTCGTCGCCGAGGCTCAGGTCCATGTCCGATAAACTAGCGCTGTTAGTTTTAGAACGTCCAGAGGGAGTTTTCCATGGCGCGACCGAGGCAGGCGATCCTCAGCCCGGAACGGATCGTCGCGACCGCCACGGCCCTCATCGACGCCGACGGGCTGGGCGCGTTCTCGACCCGCCGCCTCGCGGCCGAGCTGGGCGTACGCGGCCCGTCGCTGTACAACCACTTCGCTACGAAGGACGACATCCTCGACGCGGTGGCCGACGCGATCACCGAGCACGTCGACACCTCGGCCTTCGGCCGGTACGACTGGCGGATCGCGCTCAAGCTGTGGGGCCGCTCCTACCGCGACGCGCTGGCCGCCCACCCGAACATCGTCCCCTACCTGGCCCAGGGCCCGGGGCGGCGGCCGGCCGCGCTGACCATGGCCGACGCGGTCTACGGCGGGCTGGTGGACGCGGGCTGGCCGCACGCGCGGGCGACCCACATCGGGGCGCTCATGCGCTACTTCGTGGCGGGGTCGGCGCTCGGCTCGTTCGCCCGGGGGTTCGTCGAGGACCCCCAGTTCTACGCCGAGAAGTACCCGCACCTCGGCCAGGCGCACCTGCTCGCGCACCGGCAGAAGAGCGTCGACGAGGGAGCGTTCGCGCTGGGCCTGGACGCGCTGGTCGACGGCCTGGCCGCCGAGTACGAACGCATCGTCGCCCCGCTCCCGCCCCTCCCCCCCCCCCCCTCCGGCCCCCCGCCGCTCCCGCCCCGATCGTTCCGACGATCTTGCGCGAATGCCCCGAATTTCGCGGCCTATGCCCCATTCGCCGGTACATTCGCGCAAGATCGTCGGAAAGGGCACCCGCGGCCCAGCGGGCGGGCGGGGTTGCCGGGGGGACGGCGGCGCGGTTACCGTGAAAACTTGCAGTGCTAGTTATCGGCCGGGATGAGGCGCATGAGTCGATCACCAGAACCGCCCCGCCGCACCGAGATCTACGTCGGCGGCGCCTGGCGTACGCCGCACGGTGACGGGGTGCTGTCCGTCGAGGATCCGTTCACGCAGCAGCCCCTGCCCACGGTTCCGGCCGGGGACGCGGCCGACGTCGACGCGGCGGTCGCCGCCGCCCGAGCCGCCTTCGAACCGTGGGCCGCGCTCGGCCCCGCGGAGCGGTCGGCGTACCTGGGACGGCTGCACGAGCTGCTGACGGAACGGGCCGACGCGCTCGCCGCCCTCGTCTCGCTGGAACTCGGCACGCCGCTGAAGATCTCCCAGCGTGTCCAGATAGGACTTCCGCTCGCCGTCCTCGGGACGTACGTCCGCCTCGCCGCCGAGCAGCCGCCCGTCGTCACGGCCGGCAACTCCACCGTCTTCCGCGAGCCGATCGGCGTCGTCGGCGCCATCACGCCCTGGAACTACCCCCTGCACCAGGTCATGGCCAAGGTCGCGGCCGCGCTGGCGGCCGGCTGCACCGTCGTGCTGAAGCCTTCCGAGCTCACCCCCCACATCGCGTACGCGCTGTTCGACGCGGTCCACGCGGCCGGATTCCCGCCCGGCGTGGTCAATCTCGTGCCGGGGACGGGCCCCGGCGTGGGCGAGGCCATCGCCGGGCACCCGGACGTGGACATGGTGTCGTTCACCGGCTCCACCGCGGTCGGCCGCCGGATCAGCCACCTGGCCGCCGACCGGATCGCCAAGGTGGCCCTGGAACTCGGCGGCAAGTCCGCCAACGTCATCCTGCCCGGCGCCGATCTCGCCAAGGCCGTGAAGACGGGGGTGGCGAACGCGTACCTCAACGCCGGCCAGACCTGCACGGCGTGGACCCGCATGCTCGTCCACCACGACCACCACGACGAGGCCGTCGAGCTGGCCGCCGCCGCGGCGAAGTCCTACGCGATGGGCGATCCGTTCGACTCCGCCACCCGGCTGGGCCCGCTGGCGTCGGCCGCGCAGCGCGATCGCGTACGCGGCTTCATCGAGACGGCTCTGGCGGAGGGCGCCCGGCGGGTCACCGAGACCGGCGGGCTCCCCGAGACCGGCTACTTCGTCGAGCCGACCGTGCTGGCCGGCGTCCGTCCTGACGCGACGGTCGCCCGCGAGGAGGTCTTCGGCCCCGTGCTGTCGGTCATCCCGTTCGCCGACGACGACGAGGCCGTGGCCATCGCCAACAGCACCCGCTACGGCCTCGCCGGGGCGGTCTGGTGCGACGACGAGGACCGGGCGCTGGCCGTGGCGCGGCGGATGCGTACGGGCGCGGTCGACGTCAACGGCGCCGCGTTCAACCCGGTCGCCCCGTTCGGCGGCTACAAGCAGTCGGGCCTCGGCCGGGAACTGGGCTCGTTCGGGCTGGAGGAGTTCTGGGAGACGAAGGCCGTGCAGCGATGACCGAAGCGCTGCTCGCCCGCGCCGACGGGACCCTGTCCGTCGAGTCGATCGTCGTCCCGCCTCCCGGCCCGGGGCAGGTACGCGTACAGGTGAAGGCGGCCGGCGTCTGCCACAGCGACCTGTCGATGATCAACGGTACGCTGAAGCCGGAGTTCCCGCTCGTCCTCGGCCACGAGGCGGCGGGGGTCGTCACCGAGACCGCCCCGGACGTCACGCTGCTCGCGATCGGCGACCACGTCGTGCTCAACTGGTCCCCCGCCTGCCGCCGGTGCTGGTTCTGCGCGCACGGCGAGCCCTGGCTCTGCGAGACGACCGGCATCGCGTCGTTCCCCCGCGGGTCCACTGCGGACGGTGAACCGCTCCATGTCACGCTCGGCCTCGGCGCGCTGGCGACCGAGGTCGTCCTGGACGCGACCGCCGCGGTACGCGTACCCGAGGAAGTCGCGTGGGAAGCGGCGGCGCTGCTCGGATGCGCGGTCCTGACCGGCTCCGGCGCGGTACGCAACACGGCGCGCGTGCGGCCCGGCGAAGCGGTCGCGGTGATCGGCCTGGGCGGGGTGGGCCTGTCGACGCTGCTGGCCGCGCGGGCGGCGGGCGCGGACCCGCTGATCGCGGTGGACGTGAGCCCGGCCAAGGAGGAGCTGGCCCGGCGGGCCGGGGCGACCGACTTCCTCGTGGCCGACGACCAGCTGACGCGCACGATCCGGGGGCTGACCGGCGGGCGCGGGGTGGACCACGCGCTGGAGTGCGCGGGCAAGGCCGCCGGCATCACCGCCGCCTGGAAGGCGACCCGGCGGGGCGGCAAGGTGACCGTGCTCGGCATCGGCCGCAAGGACGACGTCATGCCACTGTCCGCATTGGACGTCTTCCACTCCTCCCGCACCCTGAAGTCCTCGGTGTACGGCGAGTCCGACCCCGACCGGGACCTGCCGGCGATCGCCGAGGCGGTGGCCCGCGGGGAACTGGACCTGTCCGTGCTGATCAGCCACCGGGCGGGGCTCGAGGGCGCCGCGGCGGCGTTCGACCGCATGCGCCGCGGCGAAGGCGCCCGCACCGTCATCCTCTTCCCCTGACCATCCCCCGCGTCAGCGGAGGCTGTCGGCGATGGTCGCCAGGAGCAGGGCCGTGACCGTACGCGCCATCACGTCCCGGGCCGCGTCGACGGCCAGCGCCAGCTCGTCGCGCAGCATCGCCCAGTTCGCCCAGGTGCTCGCGGCCAGCAGCGCGTCGAGCAGCCCGCCGCGGCCGGACCCGGCCAGGTCGAGTTCGCCGGCGAACAGCACGGAGATCTCCTCGCGGACGAGCCCGATGGCCTGTGCGCGGTTCGCCCGCAGCTGCTCGGAGAAGGGCTCGCGCAGCTGGGCGGCGCGGGCGCAGGGGGCGATCAGTTCGAGCAGGCGGGCCCGCTGGTCGCAGAAGCCGGCCACCCGCTTCGGCAGCGGCAGGTCCGCCGCCACCGGCCGGTACGCGGCCGCGACCTGGGTCGCCAGCCGTTCACCGGAGGCGGCGAACAGGGCTTCCATGTCCTTGAAGTTGGTCCACAGGGCGCGCAGCGAGATGCCCGCCCGCTCGGCGATCCGCTCGCCGGTCGGGCGCAGGTCCCCCGCGCCGACGAGGGCGAGGTGCGCCTCGACGATCGCCGCGCGGGTCCGTTCGGCACGGGCGGTACGCCCGTCGATCCGTGTGGGCATCTCGACGCCGGTCATCTCGCGAGTCTAGCCGGGCCCGCTGGGCGGACCCGGCTGGAGAAAAGGGCGGACCCGGCTGGAGAGAAGGGATGGGCGTACCGCCGGGTGGGTCCAGGGCAGTCCGGCGGCACGCCCGGTATGAGGGGTCAGGCCGAGGGGATGCCGTTCGCCGGCGGAGTGCCCGCCGCGCCGGAGTACTCCGTCACCGCGCCGTCGCCGTCGTCGGTCTGGTAGGTCGGGCCGAAGTAGTCCTGCACTCCCCCGGTCGTCTTGACCATCCGCAGCCCGCCGTACCCGGAGTGGTCGGCCTTCGAGAACCGGAACGGCGCCAGGCCCGGCCCGGTGAAGCCGCCCTTCTCCACGGCCGCGATGAGGCCCTCTCGCGTGAGATCCTTGCCCGCGGCCAGCAGCGCCTGCACGAACAGGTACGCGACCGACATGCCGTACACGACGTTGCCGTCCATGGGCGCGTTGCCGTTGTAGTCCTTGTCGACCTTGGTGAACAGCGTGGTCCACGGGTCGGCGGCGTTGGCCACGGACGGCAGGTAGTTGGCCCCGATCGTGCCTTCGAGCAGGGGTTTGCCCGCGCCGAGCAGGCCGGCCACGGTGCTGTAGTCGCCGCCGACGTTGGAGACCACGAACTGCGGCTTGAAGTTCAGCCGCGCCGCGGTGCCGATCGACAGCGCGGTGAACCCGGGCACGGTCGCCAGGATGACCACCTGGCACTGGGCCGCCGCGAACTTGCCGATCTGCGGGCCGACGTTCGCGTTCGTCACCACGTAGGTGTCCTTGGCCGCCAGGCCGCCGGCACCGAGGATCTTCTCCACGCCGGCCAGGCTGTCCCGGCCGAAGTCGTCGTTCTGGCCGAGGAAGCAGACCTTCTGCCCGGCCATGTTCGCCTTGACGTAGTTGGCGAGGATCTTGCCCTCGACCGTGTAGTCCGGCTGGAAGCCGAAGGTGTCCGGGTACTTGTCCGGCTGGTTCCAGCTCAGGCTGCCGGACGCCACGAACAGGTCCGGCACCTTGTTGGTCTTCAGGAAGTCCAGCACGCCGGTGTGGGTCGGCGTACCGAGGCCGTTGAGGACGGCGAACACCTTGTCCTGCAACACCAGCTGGCGTACGACGTTCTGGGTGTTGGCCGGGTTGTACGCGTCGTCCATGATCTTGTATGTGATCTTGCGGCCGTAGACGCCGCCGTTCGCGTTGACGTAGTCGAAGTACGCCTTCGACGCGGGCGCGATCTTCGAGTATCCGGCCGACGCCGGACCGGTCATCGGCATGTGCGTACCGATGACGATCTCGGAGTCGGTGACGCCGGGGACGGGGGCCTTCGAGCCGCCGCCTCCGCCGTCGCCGGAGCAGCCCGCCGTGACGGCGGCGAGCAGGGTGGTGCACAGGGCGATCGCGAGACCGCTACGTGCGCTGCGCATCGGACACCGGCCTTTCTTCGCTCTTCGGGAGGGGTGTGATCGTGCGGAAGGGAACGAGCTTGCGGAGCAGGCCTTGCAGTCCGCCGGGGGCGGCGATCATGACGATGACGAGGGTCAGGCCGAAGACGGCCAGCGGCAGGTTGCCCTCGACGCGCTGGGCCGCGCCGGGCGACAACGCGAGGCCGACCGTCAGCTGATGGGTGAGGTCGGGCAGGAACACCAGCAGCAGCGCGCCCCACACGGCCCCGGCCAGGCTGCCGAGCCCGCCGACCACCACCGCCATGAGCAGATAGAGCGACAGGCTCAGCGCGTACGCGCCCGGGGACACGCTCTGGGTCAGCACGGCCAGCAGCCCGCCGCCCAGCCCCGCACCGGCCGCGCTGACGACGAAGGCGAGCACCTGCGTGCGGGCCACGTCGATGCCGGCGAGCCGGGCGGCCGTCTCGTCGTCGCGTACGGCGCGGAAGTCTCGGCCGAACCGGCTTCGGGTCAGGTTCGCCAGCAGGACCAGTACGCCCAGCGCGCAGCCCACCGCCAGCCACGCCTGCCACTGTTCGAGGGCGAGGGTGCCGGGCGGCGGATCGAGCGCGACCGGCAGGCCCTGGTCGCTGTTGAAGACGGAGCTCCAGGTCGTGGTGACCGCCGGGACGGCCACGGCGACGGCGAGGGTCACGCCGGCCAGATAAGGGCCGCGCAGCCGGGCGGCGGCCAGCCCGATCACCAGTCCGGCGGCGAGCGCGGCGAGCACCCCGAGCGCCAGCGACAGGCTCAGGATCCCCCACTTGTCCTGGCTCAGCGCCACCGTGTACGCGCCGACGGCCATGAGCGCGCCGTGCCCCAGCGACAGCTGCCCGTTGAGTCCGGTGAGGACGGTCAGCCCCGCCGTGGCGCACAGGTACGCCGCAGCCGTCGCGAGCTGGTAGTCGCGGTACAGCTCCAGCTGGTAGGTCAGCGCCCACAGGGCGGCGCCGCCGGCCGCGGCGATCAGCAGGTGCCGCAGCAACGTGTTCCCCGGAAGGACCCTCATACCCGCCTCGTCGCGGTCGTGGCGAACAGGCCGCCGGGGCGTACCAGGAGGACGGCCAGGAGCAGGACGAGCGCCGCGAGCGGCGTCACGTCGGCCGACAGGTAACCGGCCACATAGGACAGGACCAGGCCGACCGCCAGCCCGCCGACGACCGCGCCGACCGGGCTGTCCAGCCCGCCGACCACCGCCGCCGTGAAGGAGGAGACGAACACCAGGTCCATCGCGTTCGGGTGCAGCCCCAGCTCGGTCGGGATCACCAGCAGCCCGGCGAGGGCGCCGACCGCCGACGCGAGCGCCCAGCCCAGCGTCAGCATCCCGGCCACGTTCACCCCGAGCAGCCGGGACACCTCCGGCGCGAACGCCGAGGCACGCATCCGCAGGCCCACCGGCGTACGCGTGAACAGCAGCGCCAGCCCGGCGACGACCAGCCCGACCGCCCCGAAGACCAGCAGGTCGTACGCGGACAGCAGGGACACCCCGCCGACGGACAGCCCGGTCCGGCTGACGGGCGTGCCGACCGGCCGGTACTCGTTGCCGTAGATGCTCCCGAGCACGGCCTGCACCAGCAGCACGAGCCCGAGCGCGACGATGACCGCGTTGAGCGGCGGCGCGTGCTCGACGAACCGCATGACGACCCGCTCGACGACCGCCCCGAGAACGAGTCCACTTAGGACGGCCGCCGCGAACCCGAGCCAGTAGGACCCGGTCGCCGCCGTCACCGAGTACGCGACGTACACGGCCGCGACGGCCATGGCGCCCTGCGCGAAGTTCACGATCCGGGTCGCCCGCCAGATGAGGACGATCGCCAGCGCGAAGGCCGCGTACACGGCGCCTTTGGACAGGCCGTCGGTCGTGAGGAACAGCCAGCGTTCCACAGGTCCTCCCTAGAATCCCAGGTACGCGTGCCGCAGCGCGGTGTCGTCGCGCAACGCGGCGGCCGGCCCGGCGGCCGCGATCCGGCCGAGGGCGAGCACCACCGCCTCGTCGGCGACGGCCAGCGCGCTGCGGACGTTCTGCTCGACCAGCAGGACGGCCAGGCCGGTCGTGTCGCGCAGGTGCCGCAGTATGGCCATGACCTGCGCGACCGCCTTCGGGGCGAGGCCGAGTGAGGGCTCGTCGACCAGCAGCAGCCGGGGCCGGGCCATGAGCGCCCGGCCGAGCGCGAGCATCTGCCGCTCCCCGCCGGACAGCTGGTGCCCGGCGTGCCCGCGGCGGGCGGCGAGCGCCGGGAACAGCCCGTACACCTCGTCGAGGTCGGCCCGCACGGCGTCGCGGTCGGCCCGCCACAGCCCGCCGAGCCGCAGGTTCTCCGCGACGGTCAGCTCGGCGACGATCCCCCGGCCCTCCGGCACGTGCGCGAGGCCGCGCCGGACCAGGTGTTCCACGCGTACGCCGCGCAGGTCGCAGCCGTCGAACGAGACCGTGCCGGCGGTCGGCTTCAGCAGGCCGGACACGGACCGCAGCAGGGTCGTCTTGCCGGCCCCGTTGGCGCCGAGGACCGCGAGGACGGTGCCCGCCCGGACCTCGAAGTCCACATCGGATAGAACCGGTGCGCCGCCGTAGCCCGCCGTCAGACCCTGTACGCGCAGCAGGCTCACGGCTCCACCCCCAGGTACGCCTCGGCGACAGCCGGGTCGGCGCGGACCTCGGCGGGCGCGCCGGTCGCGATGACCCGGCCGAAGTCGAGGGCGACCACCTCGTCGCAGACGTCCATCACGAAGTCCATGTGGTGCTCGACGAGCAGGACGCCGCACGGCCGGCCGTCCCGCCCGGACAGTCCGCGCACGTGCCCGGCCAGCTCGGCGATGTCGTCCGCGCCCAGGCCGCCGGCCGGCTCGTCGAGCAGCAGCAGCCGGGGCCGGGCCGCGAGCGCCCGGGCGAGCGCGACCTTCTTGCCGATCGCGTACGGGAGGGTGGCGGGCAGCGCGTGCGCGTAGTCGGCCGCGCCGACCTCCGCCAGCAACGCGTACGCCTCGTTCCGCAGCCGCCGCTCGTCGGAGTCCGATCGGGGCGCGCCGAGCAGCGCCGAGACGAACCCCGCCCGGGGCCGCCCGCCGGTCATCACGTTCTCCAGGGCGGTGAGGCCGCCGAACAGCCCGACGCCCTGCAGCGTCCGTGCGATCCCCCGCTCATGCAGCCGGTGAGCCTTGGGCCGCATCGGTTTCCCGTCGAAGGCCAGGCTGCCGGCGGCCGGCCGGACGAACCCGCAGACCACGTTGAACAAGGTGGTCTTGCCGGCCCCGTTGGGCCCGATGACGCCCACGATCCGCCCGGGCGGCACCCGCAGCGACACGTCGTCGAGGGCGACCAGGCCGCCGAAGCGTACGCCGACGCCGTCGAGGGTCAGGCCCGCGTCCACATGCACCTCCGGTCCGCACCTCGGTCACTAATTACACTCGGAGTGTACTTTTAAGCCGCTGAACGTCAATGACTCGTTGCCACTCTGTGACACGAAGGCAACGGGTACCAGTTCAGCGGCTTTTCGATGGTGATCGTTTTTGCATGCTCAGTGTCAGGCGGCGGGCAGGTCCACCAGTTCCGCCAGCCGGGCCCGGTGCCGGTCGGCCGTCCCGAACGCGAGCGCGGAAGCCTTGGCGCGCTTGAGATACAGGTGCGCCGGGTGCTCCCAGGTGAAGCCGATCCCGCCGTGCAGCTGCACGCACGCCTCGGCCGCCGCGACCGCCACCGGACCGCAGTGCGCCTGCGCCAGCGGGGCCGCCACGGGATCGTCGGTACCCGCCGCGTACCTGGCCACGGCCCGCGCCTGCGCCACCGACACCCACACGTCGGCGAGCCGGTGCTTGACCGCCTGGAACGAACCGACCGGCCGGGCGAACTGGTACCGCGTCCGTACATATTCGACAGTCGTCGCGAGGCACCACTCGGCCACGCCCAGCTGCTCCGACGCGAGCAGCGCCGCGCACCGGTCCAGCGCCACGCGGGCGGCCCTCGAACCGCCGGCCAGCGGCGTCCCGCTCACCGCGGGCACCTCCAGGTCCACCAGCGGCCGCGTCTGATCCAGAGCCACCACCGGTGTACGCACGACGGAAGCGGCCCCGACCGCGTACAGGCCGCCCTCGGCGGGAACGAGGAACACATCGGCATCGAGTGCGTCGGCCACACCCCGGACGTGGCCGCCGTCGGCCGGCAGAGCCGGATCAGCCGCCGGTCCGGTGCCGAAGGGCACCGCCAGAGCGACCCGGATCCCGCCGGAGGCGATCTCCCGGAGCAACTCTTCGGCACGGGGATCGGCACACTCCAGGAGGGCGGCCGTGGCAAGAATCGTGCCGAGATACGGCACGGGGGCCACCGCCCGGCCCAACTCTTCCAACGCCACGGCCACCGTCGGCCACCCCGCGTCCGTCCCGCCCAGCCGTTCCGGGATCGCCAGCCCGGTCAGTCCCATGTCGACCAGCCCGGACCAGAGTTCCGCCGGGGGCGGAGCGGCTGTTTCGGCGTACACGAGAGTCTGTGAAACGGGGAGACGAGCCGCGAGCAGGGCGCGGAGAGCGACCCGGAGGTCTTCTTCCCATGACGAATAGAGGAGGGTCATCGCGGCAGGTCCTTCCAGGCGACGGCGACGTCGGCGCGCGGTTCCCCGGGAAGTCGCAGGACGCGCTCGGCGATGATGGAGCGGAGGATCTCGGACGTGCCGCCTTCGATCGACGTGCCCTTGGCTCGCAGGTAGCGGTGGGTGGGCGAGCGGTCGAGCAGGTCGACGCCCGCGGGCCGGCGCGGCGACCAGTCGTCGTGGCGCAGGCCGTCGCCGGCGAGCAGGTCGAGTTCGAGACCGGTGATCTCCTGGAGGAGGCCGGCGAAGGCGAGCTTGACCGCGGAGCCCTCGGGACCGGGGTCGCCCGCGGCGAGCTGCTCGCGCAGCCGCTCGCCGGTCAGCCGGACCGCCTCGGCCGCGACCCAGGAGCGCAGCAGCGCGTCGTGCAGGCCCGGCGTACGCAGTTCGGGGCGCTCCCGCCAGGTTCGGGCGACCGCACCGATCACGCCGCCCTCGCGGGGGACGGCCTGTCCGCCGATCGTGACGCGCTCGTGCATCAGCGTCGTCCGCGCGACCGCCCAGCCCTCGCCCACCTGGCCGAGCCGGAGGGAGTCGTCCAGGCGTACGCCGCTCAGGAACACTTCGTTGAACTCCGCCTCGCCGGTCAGCTGCCGCAACGGCCGAACCTGCACTCCCGGTGCGCGCATATCGCAGATGAAGTACGTGAGCCCGGCGTGCTTCGGCGCGGCCGGATCCGTCCGGGCGAGCAGGATCGCCCAGCGGGCGTAGTGGGCCTGCGAGGTCCACACCTTCTGCCCGTCCACGATCCACCCGTCGCCGTCGCGTACCGCTTTGGTGGCGAGGCCGGCCAGGTCGGAGCCGGCGCCGGGCTCGCTGAACAGCTGGCACCACACCTCCTCGCCGGTCCACAGCGGACGCAGGTACCGCCGCCGCTGCTCGTCGGTGCCGTGCCGGAGCAGGGTCGGCGCCGCCATGCCCAGCCCGACGGCGGCGCGCCGCGGTTCGTTGTCCGGTACGCCGGCCGCCGCGAACAGCCCGTCCACCTCGGCCTGCCAGGCCCGGGAGACACCCAGACCGCCGAGCCCGAACGGGTAGTGGACCCAGGCGAGGCCGGCGTCGAACCGGGCCCGTAGGAAACCTTTCCGGTCACCGGGGTCGTGGGTGGCGAGAAAGTCTCGGACGAGGGCGGACAGTCGCTCGGAGGTCATCGGCTGATCGGTCACGCGGCGCTCCCCATATAGATGCACTGTTGGTGCAAATATAAAGAGGGCCGCCGGGAGCTGTCGAGCGGGCGTACCCTTCCCGCAAGGGTGGCCGTTGACCCAGCATGACGTCGCGGACGCTCCCGAGCGGCGTCAGTATCGTCCCCAGCAGGATCGTCCCCAGCGATGTGAGGGCGGTGGCATGCAGCCCGCGTACCTGGCCGACGCCGGTGCCGACCCGCGATCCCGGTCGCGGGAGATAGCCCACGCCCACGAGGCTTTCCTCGCGGGCGTCGACGGCGGCGCCCTGGACATCCGCCCCGTCGTCGCCCAGTCCTGGCAGCGCTCGTTCCGGGCGGGCGTCGACCCCGGCCGCGTACCGCCGATCACGCTGACCGACGAGGCCCTCGACGCGTACCGGGCGGCGCACCCGCTCGCCCAGACCCTGTCCGTGCTGCGGCAGGTGATCGGCAGCGTGACCGACGACGGACGCCACCTCATGGTCGTCGCCGACGCGCACGGCCAGCTGCTGTGGGTCGAGGGGCAGTCCAGCGCCCGGGCGACCGCCGAACGGATGAACTTCGTCGAAGGCGCGCTCTGGGACGAGGAGCACGCCGGCACCAACGCCCCCGGCACCGCGCTCGCGCTCGACGAGGCCGTGCAGATCTTCGCCACGGAGCACTTCGCGTACCAGGCGCAGTCGTGGACCTGTGCCGCGGCGCCGATCCACGACCCGTCGACGGGCGCGCTGCTCGGGGTCGTCGACGTCACCGGCCACGACGTCGTCGCGCACCCGCACAGCCTCGCGCTCATGAAGGCGGCCGCGCTCGCCGCCGAGGCCCAGCTCGCCTTCCGCTACCAGGCCGGGCTGTGGCGGCCGGCGCTGCGCGAACCCGTACGCCTCGACGTCCTGCACCGGCCCGAGGGAGTGCTGCACCGCGACGGCCGGGAGATCCGGCTGAGCCTGCGCCACACCGAACTGCTCCTGCTGCTGCGCGAAAACCCGAAAGGGCTCACGGGCGAGCAGCTGGCCGAGGCGCTCTACGACGAGAGCGCGAACCCGATCACGCTGCGCGTCGAGCTGAACCGGCTCCGGCGGGTCGTCGGCGACCTCGTCCGGTCCCGGCCCTACCAGCTCACGCAGGAGATCGAGGCGGACTACGCGGGCGTCGCCCAGGCCCTCGACGCCGGCGACGTACGCGCGGCCGTCGAGGCGTACGCGGGCCCGCTGCTGCCGCGCTCGGAGGCCCAGGCGGTCATCGACCTGCGCGACTCGCTCGCCTGCCGGATGCGTACGGCGGTGCTCGCCCACCGCGCGCCCGAGGTCGTCGAGGCCTGGGCGACCGGAGCCGGCCGCGACGACCTGGAGATCTGGGAGCACCTGCTGGCCCTGTCACCGCGCTCGGTGATCGCCGCCGTCAAGGTCGCCCGGCTGCGCGCCGAATACGGCCTGCCGCCCGCACCGGCGACCCAGTCGGTTGCAACCTTCATGCAACGTCGGCGTACCTAATGTAACGATCGGCTCCTCTGCTGCGCGGCCTCTCCTCCGCTGAGGCAGTGGAATCGGCTCGGCGCACCTCCACAGCGCCCCGGGCACTCGCCGGGCGGGACTCGCACCGTCTCCGCCCGGCGAGCCGACCGCCTACTCGTCGGTGCCCATCATCACGGCCGCCATCCGCAGATGCGGCACGGCCTCCGCCCGCCGGCCGGCCCGCTGCAGGGTCCGGCCCAGCACGAGATGGGCGTACGCCTCGGTGGGCTCCCGTTCGATGATCACTCGCAGATGCTCTTCGGCCTTGCGCAGCTGCGCGGTGTGGTAGTACGTCCGGGCCAGCAGCAGGCGCGACGCCTGATGCGTGGGCTCGGCCGCCACCACCTCGGCGAGCAGGATCTCGGCGGTCCGGTAGTCCTGCGCGTCGAAGAACAGCTGAGCGCGCTGGTAGCGCTCGGCCAGGTCCAGTTCGGGCCACAGCTTCTCTTCCACGCTCCGCGCAACGCCCCCGGCCGGCCCTGCATTCCCCGTGAGCTGGACGACAATGGGACCGTGAGCTACCTGCTGGACAACCGGCGCACGGAGGCCGGCCGCCGGTTCGCGGCGATCTCCGAGCTGTTCGACGCCACCACCTTCCGCCACCTCGCGGCGACCGGGATCGCCCCGGACTGGCGCTGCTGGGAGGTGGGTGCGGGTTCGCCGGCCGTCGCGGGCTGGCTGGCCGCCCGGTGCGCGTACGTGCTGGCCACCGACATCGACACGACCTGGCTCGGCGGCGACCAGCCCTTCGAGGTACGCCGGCACGACGTGGCCGCCGATCCGCCGCCGGGCGGGGATTTCGACCTGATCCACGCCCGCCTGGTGCTCGTGCACGTCCCCGAGCGCGCGGCGGCGCTGGCGTCCCTGGTCGACGCCCTGCGACCGGGCGGCTGGCTGGTCGTCGAGGACGCGGATCCCGCTCTGCAGCCGCTGAGCTGCCCCGACGAGGCCGGCCCGGCGCAGGAACTGGCGAACCGCATCCGGCGCGGCTTCCGTACGCTGCTCGCCCGGCGCGGAGCGGAGCTGGACTACGGCCGCAAGCTGCCCCGGCTGCTGCGCGACGCCGGCCTCACCCAGGTACGCGCCGAGGCCTGGTTCCCGCTCACCGCCCCGGCCAACGCCGTCCTGGAGCGGGCGACGGTGGAGCAGTTGCGGGGACAGCTGGTGGACGCCGGCCTCGCCACCGAGGACGAGATCGCCGAACATCTGACCAATGTGGACAATGGGCGGCTGGATCTGGCGCCCGCGCCGCTGATCTCCGCGACCGGTCGCCGTTCTTAGAACTTATGGGCTGGTGAGGCGGCCGACGGCGAACGCGTACGGGTCGTGGGTCGACTTCAGCAGGGTCACCAGGGCGGCCTGCCGGCCGGCGAGTTCCGCCACCACCTCCGCCGGCGGCGTCGACGGCCAGGTACCGAGGAACTCCAGCGTCAGGTCCAGCAGCAGCACTCCCGCCCGGGCGAGCGCCACGTCACCGGGGTTGGTGAACGCACCGTCGTGCAGGGCGATGTTGCGCAGGGCGTACAGGGAGTCCAGTGTGGACTTGACGGCGGCGGCGGTCCGGACGAGCCAGCGCGCGACCGTGTTGGGCGTGCGCAGCCGCAGCCGCCACACCTCCAGTTCGCCCAGGTCCAGCTCGGCCACGGCGGCCCGGGCGGCGACGATCGCAGCCGGCTCGTCGGTCCGGGGCGGCCGCAGCAGCGCCAGCCACCCGTCGAGATCGGGCAGGTGCCGGCCGTCCGGCCTGGGCAGGACGGGCACCGTTCCCGGGCGCGCCACCCGCAGCGTCCGGTCGTAGTGCAGGTACGCCGCCACGATCGCCTGCCGCAACAGCTGCAGACTCAGCGACGCGGCCAGGTCCGGGGCGGACCGCGGCCCGAACCCGGCCGCCTCCAGCCCGACCCAGGTCAGCGCCGCCCGGGTCAGCGGCGTCTCGGTGGTACGCGCCAGATGCGCCATCCGCATCGCCGGCCGCAGTCCCGCCGGCCACTGCCGCACCAGCGGGTACGCGGTGTGCGTACTGCTGCCGACCGTGTCGGACCGGGTCGTGCGGCGGTCCCCGACGGCGGCGGTGAGCGTACGCGGTCCGAGGCGCAGGTCGCCCAGCCGGTCGCCGGCCAGGTACTGATCGAGGATCTCGGTGACCGTCCGCCGCCCGCGTACGCCGGCCGTGCCCCGGTCGAGCGCCTCGACCCGCAGCAGGACCAGGCACGCGGGCCGCCCCTGCCGCGCGCCGGCCGCGAACCGCCGCAGCGCCGCCGTCGCCGGTCCCCATCCGGCCGGCTGCGTACCCGCGGTCGCGTACGGCATGGCCGCGGCCGGGCCGACCCGCACGCAGGTGGCCCCCGGGTGCAGGGACTCGATCCCGGCCAGCACGTTCGCACCTTCGACCACGCACGCCACGTGGAACTCGCGCGCCTCGGGCCACAACGCGTCGAACACCGCCCCGGCCTCGGTGGTCCGCCGCAGCGCCGCGCTCACGTCGGCCACCAGGTCCTGCGGGTCCCGCCCGACCGCCACCAGCTGCCCGCCGACCTGCGCCGCGATGAACTCCAGCCGCGCGCACTCGGCCGCCGTCCGCGCCGGGCCGTCCCAGCCCGCGGCGAACTGCGCGCGTACCGCCGCCCGCAAGCCGTCGCGCAGGCCCCCGAGATCCGGCGCGGCCTCCGCGTGCACCACCCCGTGCAGCGCCTTGCGCACCTCGCCCAGCCAGGCATCCTCCGGGAGTACGCGATGCGCCTCCGACGCGAGGAGATCAGCCCGGACGGCGATCGACCGGATCAGGCCGCGCGCCGGTTGCCCGGACCGCGCATGATTCGCGATGACCCCGCTCAGCTGGGACAGTTCCACGCCGAGGCAGCCGGCGATGACCGGATCGTCGACGGCGAGGCTGCGCGGGTCGACCGCCCGGACGATCGCGCCGATCAGATGCCGTCGGCCCCGATCGGCCGGCGCGGCGGCGACCAGCCGCGGATCAAGGTACGCGAACCCCACCCGCGGAGTGTGTCAGGCCTTTCGCCAGGCCCGCACACCGAATACGCCGACGGTCGTCCCGATCGCCAGCGAAGCGATGATCAGCAGAGCGTGCACCCACAGGAACGAGGTCGGGGTGTCCCCGGTGAACGCCCGGGGATCCTTCCAGATGGCGACGGCGAACCGGGGCCAGATCACCCAGTTCCACACGCCGACCAGCACGAGGAAGACAGCCCACCCTTTAGTCACACGCACACCTCAGACTATCGCTCCCGGAAAGATGACGACCTTCAAGATCATTTACGGCATTTGTCCCGGGTTCGTCGATCTCACCTCCGCTCCTCGCGCGGGAGACCGTTGCGCCCCTATCGCTCCGACTCACACCCGGGATGCTCGACGATCTTGCGCGAGTGCCCCGAATTTCGTCCGGTGTACCCGGAATGCCCGAACATTCGCGCAAGATCGTCGACCGTGGGGTGATCGTTGACGGGTGAGGTGCGGAAACCGCCACCCGATGCATGATCGTTTACGGTTCTGGAGCACGTTGACCGGCTTCTGCTGCACCTGACGCGTAAACGATCATGCAGATCGGGCCGGATTTACACCTCAGCCGCAATCGATCAAGAAATCAGCGCACCGTGTCCACCCGGCGGAAGATCATTCCCGCATCCCGGGCTTTGGCTGTCGGCGGTACGGCGTGGACGTGATCCACAGCGGCTGAGATGTCAAAACGCACCCTCGCCCAAGATCTACAGCGGTGGGGATGCAAGAAGTCGGCCTCTACCTACATCCCAGCCGCATTGGATCGAGGGGACGGGATCGAAAACTACATCCCCACCGCGAACGATCACCACCCAGCCGCCCAGCCGCCCAGCCGCCCGGCCGCCCAGCCGATCCGTCCAGCCGGCCACAACGGACAGTCGCGACAAAGCCCGGACCGGCCAGAGCCCCGATCTTCCCTGCGGTCGACGATCTTGCACGAATGTTCGGGCATTCCGGGTACACCGGACGAAATTCGGGGCATTCGCGCAAGATCGTCGAGCATCTTGGGGCACGAGTTGGAAGCGAGATCGACGAACCCGGGACAAAAATATGATCTTGAAAGTGGTTTCAGGATCAGAGCACCGTGCCATGTCGGCGATCGGCTCAGGAGTCGCGCTTTGATAGGTCGAAGAACAAGCTGGGTATGGCGTTAGGGTGAATGGTATGAGCAATCCCGCGCTGGCCGCGCTCGAAGAGTCGGGTCTGGAGCACCGCGTGATCCGGCACGGTCCGGTCGGCAGCCTGCGGGAGGCGGCCGACGCCCGGGGTGTCGAGGTCGCGGACGTCGTGAAGACCATCGTGGTACGCCGCGGCGACGACGACTTCCTGTTCGCGCTGGTCCCCGGCGGCCGGATGATCTCCTGGCCCAAGCTGCGTACGCTGCTGTCGGTCAGCCGCCTGTCGATGCCGGACGCGGCGACGGCGAAGGCCGCGACGGGGTACGAGCGCGGGACGATCACGCCGTTCGGCGCGCTGAAGGCGTGGCCGGTGATCGCCGACGAGCGGCTGCGCGGCCGGCTCGTGACGCTGGGCGGCGGCGAGCACGGGGTGGCCGTCGCGGTGAACTCCGACGACGCGGTCGCCGAACTCGACGGCCTGTACGCCGACATCACCGACGAGGAGCCGGCGGCCTGAGACCACCGGCCCCACACCGCCGGCCCCACACCGCCGGCCCGCAACCGGCAGCCCCGCAACCACCGGCCGCACAACCGGCGGTCCCACGACCGCCGGCTCGTCTGTGGACGGTCAGATGCCGCAGTTGCTGGCGCTCCAGAAGTGGTAGCTCGGGCTGCTCGCCACGTGCGCGTGGTCGGAGTGGTCCGGGTAGCCGGGGCCGAGGATCTCGCCGAAGCCGTGGTAGCGGGCCTCCTGCGCCATCCGGCAGAACGACGGCGAGCCGGTGAGGTCGGCCGCGTCGCCGTACATGTGGCGGCTGTTCGAGGCGCCGCCGACCGCACTGTTGCAGGCCGCGCTGCGGAAGGCGCTGGAGATGTAGATCGGCACGTCACCCAGCGCGTGCCGGAGCGCTTCGAGCTTCCACATCAACTGCAGCGCGTTCGCCTTCGCGGTCGCCGCCGACACCGCGCCGCCGGCCCACGTGGAGTTGCAGTTGTTCAGTTCCGCGTACGCGAAGTGGATGGGTGTGCAGTCGTCGTCCTGCAGGGAGTAGAGCTTGGCGAACGTGTTGGGGCCGGCGATGCCGTCGGCCGTCAGCCCGTAGGCCGCCTGGAACCGGCTCACGGCGGCGGCGGTGGCCGGGCCGAAGGCGCCGTCGGTGGCGAGGATGCTGTTGTACCCGGCCCAGCCCGCGACCCGGATCTGCAGCTGGGTGACGTCGGCGCCGCTGGCGCCCTGGCTCAGCGTACGGCCCCAGGTGTAGCAGCCGTCGGCGTGCGCCGGAGCGGCGGACAGCACGATCGTGGCCGTGAACGAGGCGATCGCCACGGCAGTGGAAAGCAGAATTCGCATAGCTCGATGCAACATGGCCTACAGAGTGTCGGTGCCGTCAACGATTTTCAAGACCTTGGCAAGTTAAGAAAAGGAAACACAACGGAGTCCGTACGCCGACACTCCTGTTCGGACCCCCGGAACCGGCCCTAGTCTCGGGCTCATGACGCTGAGCCCGACGATCGCGCAGCACCTCCACCCGGACGTTCCCGCCGTGTCGGCGGCGACTCTCGTGAACGGCGTGGCCGACACGGGCACCGCCGGCTGTACGCCGGACACGCTGTTCCAGGCGGCCTCGATCAGCAAGCCCGTCGCGGCGCTGGCCGCCCTCATCCTCGTCGACAACGACGTGCTGGAGCTCGACACCGGCGTCAACGACCAGCTCGGCTCGTGGCGCATCCCGGACGACCCCGACTGGGCCAACCGCATCACCTTGCGCCAGTTGCTGTGCCACGGCGGCGGGCTGGGCCCCGACTCCTACCCCGGCTATCCACAGGGGACAGTCCTGCCGAGTCTCGACGACGTCCTCGCCGGCCGGGCTCCCGCCAACGCCCCCGGCGTACGCAGCCTCGGCCTGCCCGGACTCGCGCCGCTCTACTCCGGCGGCGGATACAGCGTGATCCAGCGGCTCATCGAGGACAACCAGACCCGCTCGTACGCGGAATTCGTCAACGAGCGCATCTTCCTTCCGCTCGGCATGGTGAACGCCACCTTCACCGCACCCGACCCCGCCGAAGCCGCCCTCGGCCACGCGCGCGGCAACCCGCTGCCCGGCGGCTGGCGGCTGCATCCCGAACTGGCCGCGGCCGGGCTCTGGTGCACCCCGACCGACCTCGTCCTCTTCGCGGCAGCCCTGCAGAACGCCTTCACCGCCGGACCGCAGGCGATCCTCGACCCCATCCTCGCCCAGGCCATGATGGTCGAGCACCTGCCCGGCTGGGGCCTCGGCGTCGAGCTCGCCGGACCGGCCAACGGCCGCTGGTTCCACCACGGCGGCAGCAACGAGGGCTACCGCGCGCACCTGTCGGCCACCGTCGGGACCGGACCGGCCGTCGCGGTGATGACCAACGGCGAGGACGGCGGCGAGGTGATCGACCCGCTGACCGCCGCACTGCGTACGGGCCTGGCGTGGCCGGACCCCGCCGCCCTCGTACCGACCGGGAACGTCGAGGACCTGCCGCCCGTCGACCCGGAGCAGGTCGCCGCCCTGTATTCGGGGACGTACGTGACATTGGACGGGTACGAGCTGATCCTGTCGGGCGTGGGCCGCCGCTTCACCCTCCGGGCGCAGGGCCAGCGGCCGATCCCGATCATTCCGCTGTCCAAGACGCGCGCGATCTCGCCGGCGCTGCCGATCTCCCTGACCTTCACGCTGGACCCGGCCGGCGTACCGACCGGCCTGACCCTCCACCAGTTCGACGTAGCCGTCATCGCCGTCAAGTCCTGACCCGAGACCTCTGCACTCCTTCCCGGTTACTGTTTGGAGTCTTTACTGTTAAGACTGTTGAATGTATCGTCCGACCATGTATCGACGGTGGCTCACACTGTCCGCCGCGCTGCTGCTGGTCCTGGGCGTACTGACGCCCGGATCCGCGAGCGCCGCGGAACTCCTCTCCAACGGCGGGTTCGAGACCGGCACACTGTCCCCCTGGTCGTGCAGCCAGGGCAGCGTGGTCTCCAGCCCGGTGCACTCCGGGTCGAAGGCATTGCAGGGCGCCGCGACCGCGTCCGACACCGCCCAGTGCACCCAGACGGTCGCGGTCGTCTCGGGCAGCACCTACACCCTCTCCGGCTGGGTCCGCGGCAACTACGTCTACCTCGGCGTCACCGGCGGCGCGTCCACCTGGACGCCGTCGGCGGCGAGCTTCACGCAGCTCAGTCTCACCTTCACCGCGTCCAGCTCCTCGGTGCAGATCTACACCCACGGCTGGTACGCGCAGGGCACCTACTACGCCGACGACGTCTCGTTGCAGGGCGCGGGCGGGACCGGCGTACCGGGAGTGCCGGGGACCCCGGTCGCGGGCACGATCACGAACACGTCGGCAGCGCTCAGCTGGGCGGCGTCGAGCGGGACCGTGACCGGTTACCGGGTCTACGAAGGATCCACGGTGGTCGGCACGGTCACCGGCACCTCGGCGACGATCTCCGGGCTGACCGCCTGCACGGCGCACACGTACAGCGTCGCCGCGTACAACGGGAGCGGTGAGTCGGCGAAGTCGGGCACGGTGTCGATCACGACGACCGGCTGCACGACCGGCGTTCCCGGTACGCCGACCAACTTCCACGTCACGGCCACGACCAACACCTCGATCGCGCTGGCGTGGACGGCCTCGACCGGAACCGTCACGGGCTACCGGTTGTACGAGGGCGGCACGCTGCTCAGCACGGTCACCGGCACCTCGGCGACCGTCTCGGGACTGGCGGCCTGCACGACGCACACGTACGGCGTCTCGGCGTACAACGGAAGCGGTGAATCGGCGAAGGCGACCGTGAGCGGGACGACCACCGGATGCACGACGTCGGGGAGTTTCCGGTCGCCGATCTACTTCATGCCGCTGGACAACAGCCCGCAGGACATCGCCTCGGCGATGGCGGCGAGCGGCGCGAAGTACTTCAACCTGGCGTTCGTGCTCGACTCGGGCGGCTGCACGCCGGCCTGGAACGGCGACGCCGCGCACACCGTCTCGGCCGACACGACGGTGACCGCCGTCGTCAACGCGGTACGCGCCAACGGCGGCGACGTCGCGATCTCGTTCGGCGGCTACAACGGCACCGAGCTCGGTGCGACGTGCGGCAGCGCGAGTTCATTGGCCAACGCGTACCAGGCGGTGATCAACAAGTACAACCTGACCCGGATCGACCTCGACTACGAGGGCGACGACCTCGACGCCAACACCTCGGTACGCTTCGGGGCCATCAAGATCCTGCAGAACAACGCGGCCGCGGCGGGCAAGCAGCTGCACGTGACCGCGACGCTGCCGATGACGACGATCGGCTTCTCCGGCGGCGGGGTCGACGAGCTGAACGCGGCCAAGGCGGCCGGGGTCACCTTCGACCTGGTCAACATCATGGCCTTCGACTACGGCCTGACGAACGCCGGAAACATGGTCGACAGCGTGAAGCTGGTGGCCGACGCCGCCAAGAACCAGATGAAGACGATCTACGGCTACGACGACGCCACCGCGTACGCGCACCTGGGCCTGCAGCTGATGAACGGCCACACGGACCAGCCGAGCGAGCTGTTCCTCCAGTCGGACTTCACCGCCCTGCGCACGTACGCGCAGACGAACCACTTCGGCTGGATGGCGTACTGGGCACTGAACCGGGACCGCCAGTGCGACCCGAGCGTGCCGCACAACTGGGCCGACGGCACGTGCAGCAGCGTGACCCAGCAGCCGTACGACTTCTCGAAGATCGTCGCGGCGTACAACGGCTGATCCCCCGGCGACGGCCGATCCCCGGCCGGACACGGGCAGGCGCCGCCGGGAACGGGTCCCGGCGGCGCCTTTTCTTCACTCAGCGTACGGTCAGCTCACGCCGTTGATCGTGAACGTGGTCGTCGGGTTGTAGACGTTGAGGAAGTTGTTGCTGAAGGTCACGTTGGTGAACGTGGCCGATCCGACCGCCGGGCCCTGGCCCGCCTCGGCCGACGGGTTCGCCCAGATGCCGTACCCGGACTTGGCGTCGTACGCGTCGCCGCTCTTCACCGCGCCACTGATCGTGATGTTGGTGAAGGTCGTGTCCGTGACCGGGTTCTGCGCCGTGCCACCGGCGTAGTTGGTCTGGAACATGATGCCCGCGTACGTCGGGTCGGTGATGTCCACATCGGACACCCGGATCCCCTGGAACGCCTTCGAGGCCGAGAAGCACCAGATGGCCGGGAAGACCTGCGCGCCCCAGAAGTGGCCGCCGTCGCGGACGAGCGACACGTTCTGGATCACGGTCGGCGGGCTGGCGCCGAACCCGGTGAACGGGTAGCCGAAGTCGAGCGAGCTGATCGTGATCGCCGAGTAGACGAGCGTGTCGGCGATGTAGATGTTCTTGAACGTGTTCGCGTACCCGCCGTAGACGGCCAGACCGGCGGCCCGCCAGGTGGTGGTCGACGACAGGTTCTGGAACGTGTTGTTCTTCAGGTCCGACGAGTTGAGGTCGGTGGCGGCGAACAGCGCGAAGCTGTCGTCACCGGTCGACCGCGCGTCGTTGTTGGACACCAGGTTGTCCTGGCTGCCGTTGGTCAGGTTGATGCCGTCGGCGAACGTGTCGCGGATCCGCATGTTGGTGGCCGTCAGGTGGTTGATGTGCGTACCCCAGATGGCGACGACCGTGTGCTCGATCCAGACGTTGTCGACCGTGATGTTCGACAGGTTCGTCAGGTTGAACGGCTTGCCCGGACCGTCCTGGCGGAAGGTGTAGTTGCCGAAGATCGCCAGGTTGCTGAACGACGAGCCGTCCGAACCGGACTGCGTGTCGAAGCCGATGTCGGTCTCCGACTGCGACGACGGCGCGACCAGCTGCGTGTACCAGGGTCCCGCCCCGACGACCTTGGTCGCCTTGCCGTAGACCTGGAGCTTGCCGGTCATCGCGTACTGGCCGGCGGGCAGGTAGACGCCCGTCCAGGTGCCCGTCGTGTCCATGCGGACCGTGTCGATGGCGTTCTGGATGTCCTGCTGGGCGAAGCCGGCCGGCACCTTGTAGTGCGCCGGGTCGGGGTTCGCGACCGGGCTCACCTGCTCGGTGTTGATGTAGTCGATCGCGTACTGCGACGAGTTGGCGGTGTCCTTCTGCAGCTTGATCGTGTGACCCGCGCCCACGGTCTGGTTGAGCATGAAGCTCGCCTCGTCGTAGATGTGGCGCGGGCCCGATCCCGGCGAGTTGCCCGGTCCGGTCTCGGCGCCGTAGAGCCACGCGTACTTCGAGTTGAGCGTGATCGTCTGCAGGAACGTGCCGTCGACGTAGACGTTGAGCGTCGCCGTCGTGCCGCCGCCACCCGCGGAGTCCGGGATGGAGAAGCGGGTCACCAGGGTGTTGGTGCTGGCCCGGGTGGTCCACTGCACGTACGCGCCGGTGCTGTTCAGGGTGACCGCCTTGCGGCCCGACGCCTCACCGGCGAGGTCGCCGATGGTCCGGTTGGGGCCGATCACGGTCGCGCCGCCGCCGACGGTGCCGTTCTCCGCCTCGTACATGTCGTACGGCATGTTGGCGCCGCGACCCACGAAGAACGACGAGTTGGTGGTGTTGTTGCCCTGCTTCACCGACTGCTCGTTGGCGTCGACCGCCACGGTCGCGCGGACGGTGTACTTGCCGTTGACCGCGGTCCACGTGCCGAGGCTGATCACGCCCGAAGACGCGCCCGCCGCGAGGGTGCCGCTGTAGGAGCCGGTCAGCGTCTTCACCGTGGCGCCGTTGGCGTCCAGCAGCGTCAGCGTGATCCCGTGGGCGCCCGCCGCCGAGGCGATCGTGCCCTGGTTGAGGATCGCCGCCGAGAACGTCACCGTGTTGCCGGCCGACGGGTTGCCCGGCGACCAGCTCACCGCGGACGGAACCAGGTCCGAGGTCTGGATCGGCGCGACCACCAGGTTCGCCTTGGTGAAGCTGTTGTTCGCGTCGTTCTGCTCCACGACCGTGTTGCTCTCGTCGACCTTCGCGGTCACCGAGTAGGTCGCGGCGTTCTGCGTACCGATGTTGGTCGTCACGGTGGTCGAGGCGCCGGCGGCCAGCGCCGGTACCGCGGTGGTGCCGACCTTCGTCGTCCCCAGGTACAGGTTGACGTTGGTGGCGGCCGCGTTCGCGCTGCCCGTGTTCGCGACCGTCGTCGACAGCGTGATCGCGTCGGTCTCGATCGGGCTGGCCGGCGCCCACGTCACGTTGGTGACCTGGAGATCCGGGTTCGGGGCCGGCGTACCCATGATCTGGAACTCCGCGACCTGGCCGCCGGGGGCGCCGGTGTTGGAGTTGAAGACCAGCTGCACCGCGGAGGCCCGTACGCTCACCGGGATGGTGACCGTGTTGGCGCCGGCGGCCGGGTTGAACGTGTAGTTCGCGGCCGAGACCAGGTTGGTGAACGTCGTCGAGTCCTGGTTGTGGCTCAGGACCTGGATGTTCTGCGTACGCGTACCCCACGCGGTGTCCGGGTTGAGCTTCAGCACGATCGACGTGATGTCGGCGTTGGCGCCCAGGTTGACCGCGAGGTTGCCCGGCAGGACCGAGCTCTCGTAGTAGGTCGTCACATCGTTGTCGTTGGCGTTGGTGGCCACGAAGGTGAAGACCCCGGTGGTGCCGGAGACCGGCTTGCCGACGGCGAGGTTGGTGCCGGTGCCGCCGCTGCCGACCCGGGTGACCGTGTTGCTGGCGATCGACACGTTGGCCGCCGCGTCCTTCGCCGTCACGTAGTAGGACACCGTCGCGGTGTCGGGCTGCGTGTCGGTGTAGGTCAGCGTCGAGCCGTTGACGCTCGCGCGCACGGCACCGTTGGCGTAGATGTCGTAGCCGGTCACGCCGACGTTGTCGACCGACGCCGTCCAGGTCAGCTTGATCTGGCCGGACGCCGGTGTGGTGTACGCGAGATTGGACGGAGC
Organism: Hamadaea tsunoensis DSM 44101; assembly: GCF_000428945.1. Taxonomy (GTDB): domain Bacteria; phylum Actinomycetota; class Actinomycetes; order Mycobacteriales; family Micromonosporaceae; genus Hamadaea; species Hamadaea tsunoensis. Next base: position 157,413 of record NZ_AUAX01000001.1, read on the forward strand.
GGTCGGCGCGGTCTGGTCACCGGTCTGCCCGGTACGCGTCACCGTGTTGCTGTTGCCGGACTGGTTGCCGGCGGCGTCCCGGGCGCGGACGAAGTAGCTGACGGTGGCACTGTCGGGCTGCGCGTCCGTGTAGGTCAGCGTGGCCGACGGGACGCTCGTGATCATCGCACCGTTGCGGTAGATGTCGTACGCGGTGACGCCGACGTTGTCGGTCGAGGCCGTCCAGGTCAGCTTGATCTGGCCGGTCGTCTGCGTGTACGCGAGGCTGCCCGGGACGGTGGGCGCCTGCGTGTCACCGGTGCCGGAGCCGTAGACCTCGAACTCCGAGATCTGACCGGCGACCCAGCCGCTGTTGGAGTTGACGACGAGCCGCACGTACCGGGTCGTCGTGGCGCCGAAGTTGATCGTCACCGTGTTGCCGCTCGCCGGGTCGAACGTGTAACCGGTGGCCGCCACGATGTCCGTGAAGCTCGAACCCGTCGCGCTGCCCTGGATCGTGATGTTCTGCGTACGCGCGCCCCAGCCGGTCGGCAGCTTCGCGACGACCTTGTTGATGCTCACGGACGAGCCGAGGTCGACCTGCAGCCACTGCGGGAAGGCGTTGTTCACCGACTCCCAGTAGGTCGCCTGGTTGGCGTCGTTGGCGTTCGAGGCCACGTAGGACTGGTTGTGGCCGCTCTCGCTCATCGTCTTGCCGGCGGCCAGGTTCCCGGTGGACGTCGAGGTGCCGTAGACCTCCAGCTCCGAGATCTGCCCCGCCGGCCACGCGGTGTTGGCCGTGATGTTCAGGCGTACGTAGCGGGTGCTGGTCGCGGTGAAGTTGACCGTGACGGTGTTGCCGCCCGCCGGGTCGAACGTGTAGCCGGCCGACGCCACGATGGTCGAGAAGCCCGAGCCGGTCGTGCTGCCCTGCACGGACAACGTCTCCGTACGCGCACCCCATCCCGTCGGAAGCTTGATCTTGATCTGGTCGACGCTCGTGGTGCTGCCGAGGTCGACCTGCACCCACTGCGGGAACGCGTTGTTCGTGCTCTCCCAGTAGGACGCCTGGTTGCCGTCGGTGATGTTGCCCGAGCCGTAGACGTCGGCGTGGCCGCTCTCGGCGGTGGCCTTGCCGGCCGCGAGGTTGGGCCCGCCCGCGGCGACGCCCGGCAGCGCCGGGGTCCCGAGAATCAGCAGGGCGGCTGCGAGCACCGTCGCCAGCAGCCGTGACCTGGTCGTTCGTCTTCTCACAGTAGGTGCCTCTCCGTGAAGGGATGTGGGGGTGCACGGAAGCGACTGAGTTCTGCGAACTTACGAAGATCGGCTAAAGAATGAACTTTTCCATGCAAGAATCTTGCAGAGGGTTGGCCAAACGCTACAGACGTGTTACCGCCACGTCAACGGGTTGACATGTGTAAAGACTTCGCGTCTGGAAGGCACCCAGCACACGACGAGGGCCCGGCGTACCCGCCGGGCCCTCGTGAACGTGCGTCGCGACTACTCGAAGCGCGCCGGATCCCCCGCGCCCACCCGCAGGATCTCCGGCTCCTCACCGGACAGATCGACCACCGTCGTCGGCTCGACGCCGCAGTCCCCGGAGTCCAGGATCGCGTCGAGGAAATGGTCCAGCTCGTCGCGGATCTGCCAGCCCTGCGTCATCGGCTCCTCCTCGCCCGGCAGCAGCAGCGTGCTCGACACGATCGGCTCCCCCACCTCCGCGAGCAGCGCCTGCGCCACGACATGATCGGGAATGCGTACGCCGACCGTCTGCTTGCGCGGATGCCACAACCGGCGCGGCACCTCCTTGGTCGCCGGCAGGATGAAGGTGTACGCCCCCGGAGTCACCGCCTTCACCAGGCGAAACACGCTGTTGGACAGGCGTACGAGCTGGCCGAGCTGGGCGAAGTCGCGGCAGACGAGGGTGAAGTGGTGGCGGTCGTCGAGGTGCCGGATGTCTTTGATCCGCTCGATGCCGTCGCGGTTGCCCATCTTGCAACCCAGCGCGTAGCACGAGTCGGTCGGGTAGGCGATCAGGCCGCCCTCGCCGAGGATGTCGACCACCTGCCGGATCGAACGCGGCTGCGGGTTGTCCGGGTGCACGTCGAAGTACTTCGCCACATCATCACCTTAGACGCAAACCCCGGCGGTACGCCGATCCACGGCCTACCCGAGCCAGGTGAGGGCGGCTGTGACGAGGGCGGTCACTCCAGTGTCGAGGGTCGGCTCCTCGACGGGCGCGAAGAACGGCGAATGGTTGGACGGGATCGCCGTCGCCAGCTCCCCTTCTCGTTCCGCCGCCAGGTACTGCTCCGGGTCGGCCCCGCCGAGCAGCCAGTAGCAGAGCGGTGCTCCGGACGCCGTGGCGAAGGCGCCGACGTCCTCGCTTCCGGTGACCAGCCCGGGGTCGAAGACGCGCTGCTCGCCGAGGACCTCGACGAACGCGGCCCGGGTACGCTCGGCCGCCTCGGGAGTGTTGACGACGACCGGGAACTGGCCGAACAGGGTCACGTCCGGCTCCCTGAGCGCGCCGGACGCCAGCGCCTCGGCCCGGATGACGCGTTCGACCGATTCGAGGATGCGGGCACGGACGTCGCTCGCGTACGAGCGGATGTTGATTTTGAGTTCGGCGGTGTCGGGGATGATGTTGTCCTTGGTGCCGGCCACGATGGAGCCGACGGTGACCACGGCGGTGTCGGTGCCGGCGACCTCGCGGGAGACGATGGCCTGCAGGCGGGTGACGGCGTACGCGGCCATGACGACCGGGTCGATGGTGGTCTCTGGGCGGGAGCCGTGCCCGCCGCGGCCGTGGAAGACGACGCTGAGGGCGTCGGTCGCGGCGAACGCGGGGCCGCCGCGGACGGCGAGCGTGCCGGCCGGGAACGGGCCGACGTGCTGGCCGAGGACCACGTCCGGTACGCCGAACCGGCCGAAGAAGTTGTCGTCGATCATCTCCAGGGCGCCGGTGCCGAGTTCCTCGGCGGGCTGGAAGACCGCGACGACCGTGCCGGACCAGGACCGGCGTGCGAGTTCCTCGAGCGCGCCGAGCAGGCAGGCGGCGTGGACGTCGTGCCCGCACGCGTGCATGACCGGGACGTCCGCGCCGTCCGGGTCGGTGCCGCGGGCGGTGCTGGCGTACGGCAGGCCGGTGCGCTCCTTCACCGGCAGCGCGTCCATGTCGGCGCGGAGCAGGATCCGTGGGCCCTCGCCGCGGCTGAGCACGCCGACCACCCCGGTACGCCCGACGTTCGTGGTGACGTCGTAGCCGAGGTCGGTCAGGATCCGGGCGACGATCCCCGCCGTACGCGTCTCCGCGTACGACAGCTCGGGGTGGGCGTGCAGGTCGCGGTAGATCTCGCGCAGGTTCAAGGCCGTCACATCGGGAGGATACCGGCAAATCGCTGCCCGTTCGGCGCGAAGCCGGGCTATCTCATCGCGAGCGGCCGGCGGGCTGCGCCGAGACCTCGATCGCGAAGGCGAACACGCTGACCCCCGCCACGACGCCGAGGACGAACGCGGCGGCGGCCAGAGCCACGATGTAGCGGCGCCGCCTGACCAGGGCCGATCGATGCCGGCCCGGCCCTGTGGGAGGCCGGGCCGGAGATTCGATCACGAGCGGTCGGGTCATCGACGCGCCGCTCGGTGGCGGCCCCCCGAGGACGTCGTCCGGGCCGGCTTGCCGCCCTTGCCCGGTACCGCCGGGCGGATATGGGGTTCGCGCTGCGTGGGCACAGGCGGGTCGGGGATCAGCCGCGGCGGCCGGAACTCGGCGGCCGGCTCGGCCGGGACCACCTCGCCGTTCAGCACACCGGCCGCGATCATCTCGCTGGTGATGCGCGGGATGATCACCGTGTCCCTCGTGTCCGGCGGCAGGAACTCCGGCTCGTGCGCCGGCGGCCGGTCCGGGTCGTCGACCGGTTCCGGCTCGGGTACGCGTACCGGCTCGGGGTCGGGTTCGGCGTCGGCCCGGCCGCTCGGCTCGAAGCCGTCGCGACCCGGATCCCAGGGGCGCCCCGGCTCGGTGCGTAAGCCGGGGCCCGCCATGCGCCCGGGACCCGGGTCGCCGTTCATGGGGTCGTGCCCGTTGACGTGGCCCCCGTCCGCGGCGCCGCCCCGCCCGGACACGCCGTTCAGGGGCGTTCCGTCCAGCGGCGCGCCGGGGCCGGCCGGCTGGTCGCCGGCCGGAAAAGGCGGCCAGGACGGCGGCCCCGAGACCGGGCCGGGCGGGGCCTCGAAGATCAGCCCGGACGACAGCTCGGTCTCGAACAGCCGGCCGACGCCGGGCGCGTCCCCGTCGACCGGGAAGAAGTCCCCGGGGAAGGGCCCGGCCGGGGCAGCTCCGGCCGGGAATCCCTCCGCCGGGGCCAGGGACGGCGACATGGATGGCGACCCGGGCGCCGTCCCTGTTCCGGGCTCGAACACGAGCCCGGCGAGCGGAACCGGCCCGTGGACGGGCCGCCCCGCTTCGCGTACCCGGGGAGCCTGGTCGGCCCACCGGCGGATCTCGGCGGCCTGGCGGCGCACGTCGCGGTGGCGTACGCGCACGACCATGGCGGTCGTCACCGCGGACACGCCGGCCGTGGCGGCGACGGCGAGGCAGGCGAAGCCGAGATCGACGTGATCGTTGAGGTTCACCGGTTCCTCATCTCTGGATGATGGCGGGGCGTGTACGCCCGGTCGAGCGTCAGCCGCCGGGCGAGGGCACGCCGGCCGCGCAGGTTGAGGGCCTTGACCGCGTCCTCGGAGATGCCCATGCGCACGGCCGCCTGCGGGCAGGTGAGGCCGTTGAAGTAGGTGAGGGCGATCGCCTGGCGCTGCGGCCCGGACAGGGCCTTGACCGCGCGCAGCAGCGAGTCGGCGTCCTGCCGCCGGACCGCCAGCTGCTCGACGTCCAGCGCCTGGTCGGGCCCGCTGATGTCGTTCGTGGCGTCGATGAGCACCTCGTACTGGAACCGGCCGGACCGGAAGTGGTCGATGGCACGGTTGCGGGCGATCGTCATCAGCCAGGCCAGCGGCGGCCCCACGCGGCGCTGGACGCGCCCGATGTTGCGCAGCGCCCGTTCCCACACGTCTCCGGCGAGGTCCTGGGCCACTTCGAGGTGGCCGCAGCGCTGCCGCAGGAAGCGCAGCACGTCGTCGTTGTACTGCGCGTACAACTGGCCGAACGCGTACGCGTCGCCCTGCTGCGCGCGCTCGACGAGCGCCCACTGCTCCCCGTGCGGGCTCCATTCCTCCATGGCCGGCCCCGCGCCGACGGTCCCTCCGGCATCCGTGCTCTCGGTGGCGGCATCCATCACGGCATTGGTCACGGCAACGTTCCCCCGTTGCCAGCAGACATTATTTCACGCACGCATGCACGCTAGTGGCATGCATGCAAGTCGTAAATACCTCTATCGGGTGACGAGCGTGCACTTGCGTACACGCAATTTCCTGCACATATGCAAGAACACTCGTGCGGACGATGCCCCTACAGGCGGTAGTGGATAGGATCTTGTACGTGGCAACGAGGAAACGCCGGGATCCGCAGACCCCCTTCGGCTGGTATCTGCGCGCCCTCATGGAACGACACGGCTTCGAGTCCGACAGCGATCTCGAGGCCGCCTCCGGCGTATCCGCGTCGCTGATCTCTCGTTATCAGTCCGGCGAAGTCGTCCCGACGGCGCAGAACCTCCGGCGGCTCGCGCCCCACCTCGGCGCCTCCATGGGACAGCTGATGGTCGAGGCCGGCCTGGCCACCCCCGAGGAACTCGGCATGGTCGCGCGCGCGTCGGCCGCCGCGACGCCCCTCGATCCGAGCCTCGCCGAGGCCCAGCGGATCCTGGCCGATCCCGACCGGCCGGCTGCCGCCAAGGAGTACCTGCGCGACACGCTGAAGGGCGCTGTGGCGTACTGGCGGCAGCAGACGGGCATCCGGCAGGCGTCGCACGAGCCGACCGCCGCCGAGCGGGCCGCGGGGCGCCGCGTACGCAGCTGAGGGCTCGGCGTACACTTCACTCTCCGTAGTTGATTAACCAGCGGAGTGTCACCCAAATGGGGTCGTTCGAGCGTCTGCTCCGACTCACCCACTCGTCGGCGCCAGCGTCGCCCTCCCGGGTCGCAGATGACCCAGCGTGACGAAATGCTCCTGATCTGATGATGATCCATGCATGCACGTCACATAGCGGTTTGCACTGTGCGACTTGCACGAATACTCCGTATGGCCATCGATGGATGGCCGAACGTTCTATGTCCCTCAGCCATTGATCTGACGGATTTTGATCGCTCAGTCGCGTGGCGATGCGTGCACCGCCCCCATATAGGTGGCGCAGCGCCGCGCCCGCGGAAGGGGCTTTCATGATCTATGACGTCGACGAAGTAAGAGCCGGGGCGATACCCGCGGTGCCCGACCAGGGCGCCGGCGAGACGCGCCGCACCGACCTGATGATGCACATCGCGTACGCCTCGGTCTCCGCGATCATCGTCAGCCTCCTGTGGATTCTCAGCGGATCCACCTCCGCACTCATCAAGGCCTGGAGCGCGGTCATCGGGCTGTCGCTGACGGCCGCGATCTGTGCCGCCCGCGCGATGGTGGAGACGGCGCGTATCCGGCGCCGGCTGGCCGCCCAGGAGGCGATGATTTCATCAATGATGCAAACCGTTGCGGCACAGGCGATTCAGACCGCCGCTGCCACCGACAGCAAACGCCAACCCGTCGACCATCATTCTCGTCGGCGATCGGGACGACGGCGAAGCCGGCGAACCGCCGGCGACGCGGGTCAGATCATTTCCGACGAGTTCCAAATCTTCCTACGCGGCCGCGAGTCCCGTTTCGACGACGGACCCGACCCGCTCTGAGAGCCACCGTTCCAGGCTCCACAGTTTCGGCGAACATCGCCGGTACACGACCGGCGTCAGACGGCCACCGAGACAAGGCGCGGCCTCGCCCGGGCCCGCCCCAAAGTCTTCCCGACGCCGCGCGGAGGGTGTCCCCGCGACGGCGTCGGGCCGCCGTTTCCCTTACGGCCGCACGTGACCCGGCCGGGTCAGAAGGCCATCGGCCCTTCGCGGGCCGCCAGTTCCTCGATCTCCGCGCGCAGGTAGCGCCGCTGGCCGCCGAGCGTACGCGTCGAGCGGAACTTGCCCTGTTCGGCCCAGCGGACCACGGTCGACGGATCGACCTTGAACAAAAACGCGACCTCGCCGGTACGCATCAGTGGATGCAGGGCCCGGCGAGCCGGTATGCCGCTGTCTTCTTCAATGATCATCTTCTTCATTCCTCCCGAGAACCTCTGGAACTAGCGGCTCCGGAGCCGGGATGAGCTCCGGGCAGATGCTGGTCTCCCGCACGGTCTGCATGTACACCGGCACGGATGTATCGAAGATCGCCACCGCCGCCCGCGCGGTCACGCCACCCTGGCGGGGAGCGGCGGCGAGCCGGACCTGGCGGGCCCGCTGCGCCTCACCGATGTCGATGGGCGCGTCCGCGGTGGCGGCTTTGCGGTGGACTCGGCGCGCGGTCGCGTCCTCCACCGGCCCGCGTTCCCGCGGCACCTGCGTACGGCGGCGCGAACGGCTCACCGCTCCGCCGCCCGGTGGCGCGCGGGGACCCGGACCGTCGGCCCGAACAGCCGCAGGTGCCGGTCCGGCATACCGACCAGGGCGGCCGCGGCCATGTCGTCGTCGAGGCTCGCCCACTTCTGCACGTACGCGTACAGCTCCGTGACGTCCCGGCCGCGTACATGGGCGACCATGGCGGTGGCGACGGCGGCGACGATCGCCGTGGCCCCCATGGCCAGCAGCAGCTCGGCGAAAGTGATCGAGGTCGCTGTGTCCATACCTCACTCCTTCGTGGAATCGGGCGGTCAGGCGCTCGCCCCGGCGGCCAGCAACCCGGCCAGGCGTACGCGGCCCTGCCAGGTGAGGGCCTGAACGATGGCCGGGGTGTTGCCCATGACCGCCGCCGAGTCGATCTCGTCGAGACCGCAGAAGTAGGTGAGCGCGATCGCCTCCTGCTGGGCCGGCGACAGCCGGCGCACCGCCGCGAGGAGGGCGGCCGACTGCGCGTGGTCGTCGTCGAACGCCAGCGCCTCGACCGCCTGCACGGCCGCGAGGTCGATGAGCCCGAGACGGTAGCGGCGGGTCCGGAAGTACTGGCCGGCCCGCGCCCGCGCCAGCCGCAGCAGCCAGCTCAGCGGCGTGTCGTTGTTGGCGTGCAGCCCGCCGATGCTGCGCAGCGCGCGCTCCCACACCTCGCGCGTCAGCTTCTGGGCGAGCGTCTCGTCCCCGCACCAGAGCCACACATAGCGGTAGACGTCCACATTGAACCGGTCGTAGAACTCCCCGACCGCCCGGGTGTCGCCGTGCTGCATCCGCTCCACCAGGCGCCAGGCCTGGCAGCGGCAGACCGGCGGCGGTTCCTCCCCGGCCTGCGCCGCCACGACCGGTGGCACGCCCGCGGCCCTCCGCGGCCGCGGGTGCCCGCCGATGAGGCGGTAGGAACCCGTCGTGCATCGTGCCCACTCAGTCACATCGAACGCCTTTCTTCCCGTTACCGGTGTTGCCGTTGCGGGGACTGTCCCGAGATTTGCCGGATCGCCACGTCCCCCGACCGGCTCTCCCGTCACCGCGGCGCGCAGCAGGATCAGCGCGGCCCGCCCGGCGTACAGGGTGAGCGCCAGGCCGGCGAACATCCCGGCCGCTGCCGGCGGATTCAGCAGGGTCGTGCCCACCGCACCGCAGCAGAGCGATATGGTCCACGCGAGAGCCGGCAGGGATCGCCGGACCGCGATCACGTCGGCGGGCCGCGATCACCGCGACCGGCCGGCCGCGACCGTGAACAGCCGGTCGAAGCGCGTCCGGTCGGCCGGCAGCTGGCCCAGCCGTGGTTCGGTACTCATGGCGTACAGCGCGCTCGCGACGAACTGTCCACCCGGGATGCACACGCCCCGGCGGATACGATTGAAGCTGCTCTCGGCGATTCCGAGGAACCTGGCCTTCTCGGCATCGGTCCGCAGCCCGAGCATCGCGAAAATCTCCTCGAAAGCTTGTGGGTTATACGCCAGGCGTGGCGACTTGTTGATTTCATACACGCATGCACTATAGAACCATGCATGCACGTCGCATAGTCACTCGGATGGGTGACAAACTCCTGAATATGTCGATGCGTTTCTCTTGCATTCGTGCAAGCTCAGAGCGCATGGGGGCGGTCGGCGACCACTCGGGGACGCCGACCGCCGACGCCATGGCGGACCGGCGGGGGCACCCGCGAACCGGCTTCGGGTGGTATCTTCGCGCGCTCATGGAACGCCAGGGCTACCTGTCGGACGGCGAGCTCGAGACCGACTCCGGCGTGTCCGCGTCCCTCATCGCCCGCTACCGGTCCGGTGAGGTCACCCCGACCGCGCAGAACCTGCGGCGACTGGCGCCCTGGCTCGGCGTACGCCTGGGCGATCTGCTGGTCGAGTCGGGACTGGCCACTCCGGAGGAACTCGGCATGGTCACCGTCGACGAGGCCGGCCCGGATGTCGACCCGGCCATCTCCGATGCGCAGCGCCACCTGGCCGATCCGCGGTTGCCGGACAGCGCCAAGGACTCTCTGCGTACGACACTGCAGGGGGCGATGGTCTACTGGCATCAGCAGCTCGACCGGACGCAACCGCGGCGCAGACCATCTCCGCGCCCCGCGGGCATCGCCCGAACGTAGTTTTCGGTCTGCCCGAACGTAGGCTGGAACCCAGCGCCCGGGTCCGTTGTGATGATCTATGTCATTGTGACTGATTGATCCCCGTGGCAGGGCGAATCGGCGCGCCGCTGAACGTGGGCGAGGGGAAGAATTTCATGGGGCAGGCAGCTCCCGAACGACTCTTCCGCGCCCGAGCACTTGCGGCGGACCCGCGTCCGCCCAAGGCGTCCCGGCGCGAGCCCGAAACGCTCGTACGCGTCGCCATCTGCGTCGTCTCGGCGGCGCTCGTCAGTCTGGGCTGGATCCTCGCGAGCGACATGGATCCGGCGACGAAGGCCTGGGGCATAGTCCTGTTCCTGTCGTTCGCCGGCACCACGACCGTCGTCGTCGGATACACCCGGGTCGAGGTCGCCAAGATGCGGGCCGACCTGGTCGACCTCGAGAAGCGGCTGCTGAGCGCGCTCGACACGGCCGGGCGCCCCGAGGTCGAGGACGTGGACAGCAACCTACCGCCGCAGCTCACACCCGATCCCGTGATCTCACACGAGTTGCGGATCTTCTTACAGGGCCGCGAGTCGGCCTATCGTGAAGACGAGGATGAGGCCTGACCGCGGCCGACCGTGCCGCGCGCAGCTCACGCAGAGCTTGATCGAACACCGTGCCGGACAGGTGCACGGAGACCACCGGCCGTGGCTCCCTGCGCGCCCCGACCCGGATCAAAGGCGTCTCGACGTGTTCGCCGTGGACGGTCACGACCCAGGCGGTCAGGCCGGGCCGGTCCTCGGCCGGCAGCACGTCGATGCACGCCACCTCGGCCCACGGCACCATCGCGGTCTCGGTGAACGTCCGGACGAGCAGGCCCGCGTCGTTGAGGAAGACCCCGACGAAATGCAGTCGCACCGCATAGATCGCGGCGATCACGGCCACCGCGGCGGCCACCCCCGCGAAGCCGTCGGCCAGCCGGCCGTGCACCCCCAGCCAGGCAACCACGAGGCCGGCCGACACGACTGCGAAGGCGGCGCCGGCCTCGCGGCGGATCACGGCGATCGACTGTGCGTACGGTCGTCGCCATGTGCCCATGCGTCTATCATGCCAGATAAGAACAGATGTTCGAAAGACGTACGCCCGAACGGATGACGGCCACGCACTCCACAACGGACGAACCCGGAGACGGCAACGGCCCGGCTGGTGTCCAGCCGGGCCGTTGCCGAGGAAATGTCAGTCGCCGGAGGTCTGCACCTGTACACCCAGGTGCGCCGCGATGGCCCCGACCACGCCCTCAAGCCGGTCCAGGCGCCCGTCCATGCTGTCGAAACGGGCATCCATCCGATCCAGGCGCCCATCCATGCTGTCAAGGCGCCCATCCACGCTGTCAAGGCGCCCATCCACGCGGTCGAGACGGCCATCTATGCTGTCGAGGCGCCCATCCACGCGGTCGAGACGGCCATCTATGCCGTTGAAACGAGCTGCGACCTCGGTGCGGAACTCCGCCATCTCATTGCGGAAAGCACGTTGATCCTCCGACAGGAGACCGATCGCACCCGTGACGTGGTCCGCCCGGTCCCACAGCTTCATGATGCCCTCCGTAGCCCAGTTCGCATGCGATTCGAGCGTCGCCAGCCGATGCGCCACCGTAGCCAATGTAACCCGCTCCTCCCCGGAATCGACGCCTCAGCGTACGCCGGACGGGCGTGGATCGGAACCTCGGGAGCCGGTGCGAATTTCCTTGATTCCCTTGCGTACCAACGGTTTCAGCAACCGCATTGCCGTCAGACACATCAATATTTATCGATATATTGGCGCCTGGAACGGCACGCCGGTGAGGTTGTGTGGAGAAAGGGAAAAGAAGAAGGGTGGGCGCGGCAGGTTTCGAACCTGCGACCCTCCGCTTGTAAGGCGGATGCTCTCCCACTGAGCTACGCGCCCGCAGGCCAGAGCCCGGGAACCTGGGCAGTCTACCGGACGCCCGCGAGCATCCGCGAATCGGTAACCGCGACACGGCCGGCCGCCGGTACGAGACCGCCGCCCGGTCAGGCGACCGGGCGGCGGTACGGGGTTGCCGCGGAGACGGGTCAGAGCGCCGCGAGCGCCTTGCGCCACGCGTCCTGGTCCCGCGCCTCGCCCGGCAGGTTCATCTCGGCGTACCGGATGATGCCGTCGGTGTCGATGACGAAGGTGCCCCGGTTGGCGAAGCCCCGGTCGGGGTTGAACACCCCGTACGCGGAGGCCACCGCGCCGTGCGGCCAGAAGTCGGCCAGCAGCGGGAACTCGTACCCCTGTTCGGTCGCCCAGACCTTGTGGGCGTAGGGCGAGTCCACGCTGATCGACAGCACCTGGGTGCTCTCGTTGGCGAAGTCGTTGAGGTTGTCCCGGATGAGGCACAGCTCGCCCTGGCACGTGCCGGTGAACGCCAGCGGGTAGAACACCAGCAGGACGTTCTTGCGGCCGCGGAAGTCCGCGAGGCGTACCTCCTGGTTGTTCTGGTCCTTCAGGACGAAATCCGGCGCGACGGAGCCCACCGGCAGGAGGTCAGACATGTTGCTCCTTGTACGACGGGTGGCCTCTAACGCTTCGAGCGTGCCGCCTTCGGGGCGACCAGGCGCGCGGCGGCCCAGTCCTTGCCCGCGCTGAGCGTGGTCGTCTGCGCGAGACCGGCCGTCGGCGCGGACTCGCTGATGTCGCTCGGCTCGACGTGGCCGTCCCGGCCCGCCTTCGGCGTCAGCAGCCAGACGACGCCGTTGTCGGCCAGCGGGCCGAGGGCGTCCACCAGGAGGTCCACCAGGTCGCCGTCGCCGTCCCGGTACCACACCAGGACCGCGTCCACGACCTCGTCGGTGTCCTCGTCGACCAGCTCCCCGCAGCGGTCCATCAGCGCGTCACGGAGCTCGGTGTCGACGTCCTCGTCGTACCCCATCTCCATGACCACCATGTCCGGTTCGATGCCGAACCGGTCCGCCAGGCTGCGTACGCCGTCGGCGGCCTGACCAGCGGTCGCGCTCACGTTAGAGTGCCTCCCTTTCAAGTTTCGGTGTCGGCTAGGTGCAACACCGGTCAACGGGTAGTTCACACAGTTCTAGCCCCTCGCGCAAGTGGCGCACCGAGCGGGTGGGCACAAATGGCCCTATTTTCAAGATCACTTCACTGGCTTCGCCCGCGCTCTGCCTTCATTCTGGGCAGGCTCGGCCGTCGCCGCCGCCGAATCGGCCCGGTTTTCCCGCCGGAAACGCCCGAGCCGGGCGGGTGCTCAGATCGTGAGGAGCGTCCGGGCGGCCGCCAGGATGACGTCCTCCCCCACCAGAACGGTACGCGCGGCCGGCCCCAGCGGCACGTACGTGTCGGCGGCGCTGACCCGGCGTACGGCGCCGACGTAACCCGCGTCGACCAGGGTGGCGAGGATGCCCTCGGAGACGCCTCCCGACCGGCGGGTCTCGTCGACGATGAGCACCCGGCCGGTGGCGGCGGCCTCGCGTACCAGGTCGGCTTCGGGCAGCGGGGCGAGCCAGCGCAGATCGACGACGCGGCTGCCGATGCCCTCCGCGGCCAGTTGGGCGGCCACGCGCAGCGACATGCGTACGCCGTTGCCGAAGGTCACGATCGTCAGGGCGTCGGCGTGGCCGATCCCGTAGGTGCGGGCGCGCCCGATCGGGACGTGGGTGGCGCCCCAGCGGCCGGGCGGCGGGTACTCCGACAGCCACTGGCCGTCGCCGGGTTCGTAGAGGTCGCGGGTGTGGTAGAGGGCGATCGGCTCGACGAAGGCGCACACCGTGCCGTCCGCGGTCGCCGCCGCCAGGCAGGTACGCAGCATCGCGGCCGCGTCGTCCGCCCGGGCCGGGACGGCGAGCACCAGCCCGGGGATGTCCCGCAGCACGGCCAGCGAATTGTCGTTGTGGAAATGCCCGCCGAAACCCTCCTGGTACGCGAGCCCCGCGACGCGTACGACCATGGGGTTGCGGTAGCGGCCGGAGGAGAAGAAGGAGAGGCTCGCGGCCTCGCCCCGGAGTTGATCTTCGGCGTTGTGCAGGTACGCGAGGTACTGGATCTCGGGGACGGGCAGCAGCCCGCCCGAGCCGGCGCCGGCGGCGAGCCCGAGGATGGTGGTCTCGTCGAGCAGCGTGTCGAAGACGCGCGCGGGGCCGAAGCGGTCGCGCAGGCCCTTGGTGACGCCGTAGACGCCGCCCTTGGCCGCGACGTCCTCGCCGAAGAGCACGACGGCGGGGTTGGTGACCAGGGCGTCCGCGAGCGTGGCGTTGATCGCCTGGGCGAGGGTGACGGGTCCGGCGGGCTCGGGCGCCCGCTTCACCGCGAGCGGACCGGCGGCGCGCTCGCCCGCCTCCGCGACCACCCGGGCGACGCGCACCGGGCGGCGGGGCGCGAGCGGCGCGACGATCTCGGCCACCGTGCTCAGCTTCGGCTCGGCCATGACCTCCTCGGCCGTCTTGCGTACCTGCCAGCCGATCTCGTCGTAGCGCGCGACCAGTTCCTCCGGCACCGCGACGCCCGCGTCGACCAGCCGCGCCGCCGAGATCAGCAGCGGATCGCGGTCGATGTCGGCGGCGATCTCCCGGGGCGTGCGGTAGCCCTGCTCCGCGTCGGCGCCCGCGTGGCCCATCAGGCGTACCGTGCGCAGGTGCAGGATCGCCGGCCGGCGGTGCCGGCGTACCCAGTCGGCGGCCTCGGTCGCGGTCGCGAAGGTCTCGGCCAGGTCCGTGCCGTCCGCCGACCAGTAGCGGATCCCCGGCTTCGAGCGCAGCGCCGCCTCGGTCCAGCCCGCCGGGCTCTTCACGCTGATCCCCAGGCCGTTGTCCTCGCAGACGTACAGGATCGGCAGCTTCAGTCCGCTGTGGTCGCACCAGCCGGTCGCGTTGAAGGCCGTCACGGCGGCCGCGTGGTTGATCGACGCGTCCCCGAAGGAACAGACCACCAGCGCGTCCGCGGGCCAGGCCGTTCCGGGTGCCGCCGGCGCCGCTCCCACCAGCGCTTCCAGCTCATTCCCGGGTACGCGTACCGGGGCGCTCTTCCTGCGCCGGTCGCCGCGGGCGCGCTCGATCGCGAAGGCCATCCCGACCGCGCGGGGCAGGTGCGAGGCGATCGTCGACGTGGTCGGGAGGACGTTGAGGTCCCGGTTGCCGAAGACCTTGTGCCGCCCGCCCGCGATCGGTTCGGCCGCGCTCGCCACGATGCCCCGCAGGACGTCGCGTACCGGGTCGACGCCGGAGTCCTCGGGCTGTCCGGCGCGTACGCAGTAGAAGGCGCCCGAGCGGTAGTGCAGCAGCGCCGGGTCGGTCCAGCGCAGTGCCTCGGCGACGGCCGCGTTGCCCTCGTGGCCGGCCGAGCCGATGGTGTAGTACCCCTCGCCGAAGCTGCGCAGCCAGCGGGCGGCCAGATCGAGATGGCGGCTGGTCATCTGGGCCTCGAACAGACGCAGGGCCCGGTCGGGATCGAGTGTGCCCCAGCCGCGTCCGGGCAGGGCGGGTGGCGCCAGCCCGGCCACGGTACGCCGGAACCGCTCGTCCAGATCTTGCGGAGTCGTCACGTTGGCCAGCATGGCTCGTCCGGCGGGCCGCTGCCAGCCCAGAGGTGATCATCGGACACGCCGCCGGTACGCGTGTCGTCGGTTTTGGACGGATTTACCGGCATCATGTGGGCGTGCATTGGCTGTTGGCGCTGCTGCTCGCCGCTTCGCCCGTCCCGTCCTCCGTCCCGAGCGGGCCGATTCCGCGGGCGGAGCGGACGGCCGTGCTGGTCGGCGCCGGGGACATCGCCGTCTGCGGCCCCGGCACTGAGGCGACCGCGAAGATCCTCGACCGCACGCCCGGAACGGTGTTCACCCTCGGCGACAACGTCTACCCCGACGGGAGTGCCGCCAACTTCCGGCGCTGCTACGACCCGACCTGGGGCCGGGCGAAGGCGCGTACGCGGCCGGCCGTCGGCAACCACGACTACCGCACGGAGCACGCGAAGCCCTATTACGACTACTTCGGATCCGCGGCGGGCGACCGGACGAAGGGCTACTACTCCTACGACCTCGGCGGCTGGCACATCGTGGTGCTCAACTCGGTGTGCGCCGAGGTGTCCTGCTCGGTGTCGTCCGCGCAGAACAGGTGGTTGCGGGCCGATCTGCGGCGCTCGACGGCCCGGTGCACGGCCGCCCTGTGGCACCACCCGCTCTACACGTCCGGCAAGGACCACGGCCCCACCGCCGACGTACGCCCGCTCTACCAGACGCTCTACGACAACGGTGCCGACGTGAACCTCACCGGCCACAACCACAACTACGAACGGTTCTCCCCGATGGACCCGTGGGGCCATGTCGACGCGAAGCGCGGCCTCGTGCCCTTCGTCGTCGGCACGGGCGGGGCGAGCCACTACGGCTTCCGCAGCCCGGCCCCGGGCTCGCTCGTCCGCGACGCCCAGACCTTCGGCGTCCTCAAGCTGACGCTGCACCCGGACGGCGCGGAGTACGCGTTCTTGCCGATCGCGGGCAGGAAGTTCACCGACTCCGGGCGCATCACCTGCCACTGATCCCGCCCCGTTGACTCTTCGGGGTCATGGGGTATTGAATGTTCAGAGAGTTCTGAACTTTCAGGAGGTACTGTGCCGGATCCGGTCCCCGCCGACGAACGCCGGTTCGCCGAGGAGATGGGCACCGCCCTGGCGGGCATGGGCGTGACCCCCGCCTTCGGCAAGCTGCTCGGCTGGCTGCTCATCTGCGAACCCCCGGCCCAGACCAGCGCCCAGCTCGCCGAGGCGCTGGGGCTGTCGAAGGGTTCGATCAGCACCGGGATGCGGCTGCTCGAACGGACCGGGTTCGTCCGGCGCGTACCGGCGCCGGGGCGGGGGCACGCGTACGAGCTGATGCCGAACGCCATGATCAGCGGAACCGACGCCGCCGCCACGTACGCGGCGATGCGGCACGTGACCGAGCGGGGCCTGGCGCTCCTGGCGGCCCAGGGGTTCGCCGAGGACCACGACCGCGCCCGGCGGCTGCGGATCAATCGCGACTTCTTCCTGTTCATCGAGGAAGAGGTGCCGAAGCTCATCGACCGGTTCAAACAGGAGAACGACCTTTAGGAGTGGGCATGGCTGCCGATACTGGCGCGACCTCCGGGGCCCGCCCGTCCAGCGCCACCGAAACGACCGGCTCGCGCGGCGGACTCCTCGGTCCGATGCGCGGCACCCCGGCCATCCAGACCCAAGGGCTCCGCAAGATCTACGGCCACGGCAAGGCGGCGAAGACGGCTCTCAACGGGCTGGACCTGACCGTCGAGCGGGGCGAGGTCTTCGGCTTCCTCGGGCCCAACGGCGCCGGCAAGACCACCACCATCCGGCTGCTGCTGGACCTGCTGCGCCCGAGCGCCGGGCGGATCAGCGTCCTGGGCGAGGATCCCCGGTCGCGGCCGGAGCTGCGGCGGCGGATCGGGTACCTGGCCGGCGACTTCGTCGTGGACGGCCGGCAGACCGGCGCGGACCTGCTCGCGTACCTGGGGCGGTTGCGCGGCGGCGTCGACCGGGAGCGGGTCGCCGCGCTGGCCGAGCGGCTCGACCTCGACACGTCGCGGCGGATCAGCGGGCTGTCGAAGGGCAACCGGCAGAAGATCGGCGTGGTGCAGGCGTTCATGCACGCGCCGGAGCTGCTCATCCTGGACGAGCCGACCAGCGGGCTCGACCCGTTCCTGCAGCAGCAGTTCGTCGAGCTGGTGCAGGAGGCGAAGGCCGGCGGGCAGACCGTCTTCATGTCCTCGCACGTGATGAGCGAGGTCCAGGCGACCTGCGACCGGGTCGGCATCATCAGGGGCGGCGAGCTCGCCGCCGTCGAGCAGGTCGAGGGGCTGCGGCAGCGGGCGTTCCGCAAGATCGAGATCACCTTCGCCCAGCCGGTCGACCCGGCCGAGTTCGCGGGGCTGGCCGGAGTCTCCGACGTCACCGCCGACGGCCCCGTCGTACGCTGCCGGCTCGCCGGGACGGCCGACGAACTCGTGAAGACGGCCGCCCGCCACACGGTCGTGGACCTGCTCAGCGAGGAACCCGAGCTGGAGGAGCTCTTCTTCGCCTACTACGCCCACGGTGAAGGGAGCCGGCGGTGAACGTCTTCCGGAAGTACCTGCGCGACAACCGCCGGTCGATCATCGGCTGGACGATCGCCATGTCGGTCGTGTCCGCCATGTACACGTCGTTCTACCCGACCGTCGGGCAGAACCCGGACATGGCCAAGGCGATGGACGCGTACCCGCAGGCGCTCAAGGACGCCCTGCACATGCAGGACCTGACCGATCCGGCCAACTACCTCGCCTCCACCGTCTTCGGCCTGCTCATCCCGGCCCTGGTGATCGTGATGGCGATCGCGTACGGGGTGAAGGCCGTCGCGGCCGACGAGGAGGCGCACACCCTCGACCTCGTCCTCGCCCATCCGGTCGGCCGCGGATCGCTGGCGCTGCAACGGGTCGCCGCCATCGGGGCGAGCCTGGCGATCGTGAGCGCGGCCGTCCTCGCCGTGACGCTGGCGCTGCGGAACTCGGCCGGGCTGTCGGCCGTCGCCCCGGACCGGTTCGTGGCCGTGTGCGTCCAGCTGCTGCTGTTCGGGCTGGTCTACGGCAGCCTCGCGTACGCCGTCGGCGCGATCACCGGCCGCCGGGGCCTCGCCCTCGGGGTGTCCGCCGGCGTGGCCGTGCTGTCGTACCTCGCGTACTCGTTCTTCGTCCAGGTCGACGCTCTGCAGTGGACGAAGAACCTCTCGCCGTTCCAGTGGTACCTCGGCGGCGAACCGCTCAAGCACGGCCTCCAATGGGGTGATTCCGGCCTGTTGCTGCTGGTCAGCGCGGTACTCGTGGCGGCCGGCACGGCCCGGTTCACCCGGCGGGACGTGGCGGTCTGACGGTAGTGTCGGACGGATGACGGACAGCTTCGAAGCTCCCATCGTCGCCGTGACCGTGTTCCCCGACCGCGCCCGTGTGACGCGGTCGGGGAAGGTCTCGCTGCGCGCCGGCGAGCAGCAGGTCACCTGCGGCCCCCTCCCGCTGGGACTGCTGCACGACTCGATCCGGGTGACCGGCCGCGGCCCGGCCACCGTCCTCGGCGTCGACGTCTCGTACCGGCGCGCCGCCGAGACCTCCGACGAGGTCGTGCTGGCCCTGGAAAGCGAGATCCGCGAGATCGACGCCGCCCTCGGCGCGGCCGACGACGCCGACCAGGTGGCCGTCGACCGGCTGGCGTTCCTCGACCGCCTGGCTGTGCGTACGGCGAAGGAGCTGGCGGGGGACCTGGAACGGGTGACGGGGTTCGCGGACGGCTTGGACGCGCAGCGTGCAGCGGTTCTGCGCGGCCGGCGCGAGCGCACGGTCCTGCGGGAGGACCTGCACAAGCGGCGCGCGGCGGCCGAGCGGCGGCTGGGCGACGTGCGCGGGCAGAGCCAGCCCGACCGGCTGGTGGCGGTCGTGACGCTGGCCGCGGACGAGGCCGCGGACGCCGAGCTGGATCTGTCCTATGTGGTCCACGGGGCGAGCTGGTCGAGCAGCTACGACCTGCGGCTGGCCGGCGACCGGCTCGGGCTGAGCTGGTTCGGCCTGGTCAGCCAGCACACCGGTGAGGACTGGCCGGAGTGCGAGCTGAAGCTGTCGACGGCGCGGCCGTCCGGCACGCTGGTGGTGCCGGAACTCGACCCGTGGTACGTCGGGGTGGCCCGGCCGATGGTGCTCGCGGCCTCGGCGGACATGTACGGCGGGGCCCCCGGCGGCGGTCCGGTGCCGGCGCCCGCCGCGGCCCCGCGCGCCGCCATGGCCAAGCTGGCGTCGGCGCCCATGCGCGAGGCGGTCGCCCAGGTCGAGGACGGCCCGGTCGCCGCCACCTACACCCCGCAGCGCCCGGTCGCCGTCCCCGCCGACGGCACCAGCCACCGTACGCTGATCGGCACCTTCGAGCTCGACACGAAGATCGACCACGTCACCGCCCCGGTACGCGCGGAGGAGGCGGTGATGCGCGCGACGGTCCGCAACAGCACCTCGCACACCCTGCCGCCCGGCCGGGCGGGACTGTTCCACGAAGGCGACTTCATCGGGTCGACGAACCTCGACCCCTGGGCCCCGAACGAGGAACGGGAACTGGCCCTCGGCGTCGACGACCGCGTACGCGTCGAGCGCGAACTCACCAAGCGGACGGCGACCAAGGCGACCCTCGGGATGAACCGCCGGACCGAGACGGAGTACGAGATCCGGGTGGCCAACCACAGTGGACGGCCGATCGACGTCACAGTCCTCGACCAGGTGCCAGTGTCGCGGGAGGCGGCGGTCACGGTCAAGGAGACGACGGCCCGGCCGGAGCCGGCGGAGCGGTCGGAACTCGGGGTCGTGACCTGGAAGCTGCACCTGGAACCGCAGGCAGAAGGAAAGATCGCGTTCGGCATCCGGGTGGAAGCGGCCAAGGGCGTCGACATCAGCGGCTGGCGCGACTGACCCGACGGCCGAGTTTTCGACGATCTTGCGCGAATGTACCGGCATTCCGGGCGAATGCCGCGAAATTCGGGGCATTCGCGCAAGATCGTCGGGAGGGGGCAGGCGGCGCGGGAGCCGACGACGGCGCGGAGGGCGGGAGCGGGCGGCGGGGCGGGAGCGGGCGGGGCGGGTCAGCCTCGGGAGCCGCGGGCCATCGCGAAGATGACCGCCACCACCAGCAGTCCCACGATGAGCATCGCCCGCGACGCGACCCAGTACGCCCCGCGGGCCGCCTTCCGGGCCGCCTTCGCCTTGGGAATGGCCGCCTTCGCTCCGGCGTACCCTTTGCGGGCGGCCTGCAGCTTCGTCCAGCGAAGGCCGACGAAGACTCCGAACGCTACTCCGAGTAGCCCCACCATCACGGCTGCCGAGCCCATGAGGCGACGGTACTCAGTGGACGTCCGCCGCTCCACCGGCCTTTCGGGCAAAGCTAGCGATGCCGGGCCAGGCGGCAGGCCTGGTATGACGGGGTGCGGAGTTACGAGGCCGCGAGGGCCTTCAACGCGTCGCCGGTGACCCGGTGCGGCTGCCATTCCGGCATCGCGATCGCGCCCATCGCCCGGTAGAACGCGCGGGACGGGTCGAGCGCCGGATCGTCGAGCACCCACCATTCGAGGCGGGCGTAGCCGCGTTCGACGCAGAGGGCCGCCAGGTTCCGCAGCAGCGCCTTGCCGTGTCCCCCGCCGCGGGCGGCCGGGCGGACGTACAGGTCTTCGAGGTAGATGCCGTGGACACCGCGCCAGGTCGAGAAGTTGAGGAACCACAGCGCGAAGCCGACGACCTCGCCGGTCCCGTCGTCGACGGCGACATGCGTGAAGACGTGCGGCTCCGCCGCGAACAGCGCCTCGGTCAGCTGCTCGACGGTCGCCTCGGCCTCCTGCGGCGCGTTCTCGAACTCGGCCAGCTCGATGATCATCGCGTGGATCGCCGGCACGTCCGCCGGTTGCGCGTACCGGATCACGGCTGCACCGCCAGCTCGCCGTCCAGCATCGTGACCGCACGGCCGCGCAGGCGTACGCGGTCCCCGTCGACCTCGACCTCGACGCGTCCGGAGCGGGCCGACGCCTGTACGCCGACGAGGGTGGCGCGGCCGAGCCGGTCCGCCCACAGTGGACCGAGGGCGGTGTGGGCGCTGCCGGTCACCGGGTCCTCGTCGATGCCCACCGCCGGGCAGAACACCCGCGACACGAAGTCGTGGTCGCCGTCGCCGCGCGCCGTCACGATGACGCACCGCTCGCCGAACCCCGCGAGGCCGCGCAGGTCCGGCGCCAGGCCGCGTACCGTGGCCTCGTCCGCCACGTCGACCACCAGGTCGCCCAGGGCACCGGTGTCGAAGACTTTCTCCGGGTACGCGCCCAGTGCCTCGGCCAGTCCCGGCGGCGCCTCGACGGGTGTGGGCGGGTTGGCCGGGAAGTCCATGGTGACCGTGCCGTCGGGCGCGCACGAGGTGACCAGGACGCCGCTGCGGGTCAGGAAGCGCAGCGGCGCGTCGCCGCCGAGGACGTGGGCCGTCGCCAGGGTCGCGTGGCCGCACAGGTCCACCTCGACGGCCGGCGTGAACCAGCGCAGGTCCCAGTCCGCGGCCGGGTCGCCGCTCGGCTTCGCGAACGCGGTCTCGGCCAGGTTCAGCTCGGCCGCGACCGAGGCCATCCAGGCTTCGGCGGGCCAGTCGCCGGCAGGCAGCAGGCACACGCCGGCCGGGTTGCCCCGGAACGGCGTATCGGTGAAGGCGTCCACGATCCTGATCCGCATGGCGTTCACCGTACCGCGCACGGATTTCCCGGCCGGGCCCGCACGGTAGAATCGTGATCATGAACTTCGGCACCGTCCTGTCGGTGAACCTGGCCGTCCCCCGCGCGACCCGAGCCAAGGAGCACGGCGTCACCGGCATCGACAAGCGCCCGACCCAGAAGCCCGTCGACGTACGCGCGCCCGGCCCCAAGCACGGCGGCCTCGGCAGCGGCCTCGTCGGCGACCAGATCTTCGACGTTCGCCACCACGGCGGTGACGAGCAGGCCGTGTACGCGTACGCCCGGGAGGACCTCGACTGGTGGTCCGAGCAGCTCGGCGTCGACCTGCCCGGCGGATGTTTCGGGGAGAACCTGACCACGCGGGGACTCGACGTGACCGAGGCGCGGATCGGCGAGCGCTGGAAGATCGGCGACGACCTCGTCCTGCAGGTGACCGTGCCCCGCATCCCGTGCGGGACCTTCAAGAACTGGATGGCCGAGCAGCAGTACGCGCAGGGCCGCTGGATCAAGTCGTTCACACAGGCGGCGCGGCCGGGGGCGTACCTGAGCGTCGTGTCCCCGGGCACGGTACGCGCGGGCGACCGGATCGAGATCGTGCACCGGCCGGAGCACGACGTGACGATCGGGCTGACCTTCCGGGCGATCACCTTGGAGCCGGACCTGCTGCCGCTGCTGCTGACCGCCGAGGAGACCGCCGACGACATCCGGGAGACGGCCGAGCGGCGGATCGCGCCCTACCCCGGCGAGCCGGAGTTCGAGCCCGAGCCGACCTCGTCGCCGGCCTAGGGCCTGTCTCCCGGATCGTTCGCGGCCCGTTGGCGGCCACCGGACCACGAGATCCGGGAGACAGGCCCTAGTCCTCCGCGGTGCCGCCGGCGTCCACGACGTCGACGTCGACCTCCGTGATGTCGGCGGTGAGGCGGCCGGCGAGCAGTTCCGCCTCCACCTCGGTCACGTCCACACCCAGGTCTTCGATGAGGGCGGCCTGGGTGAACAGCACCCGGTCCTGCGGGCTCACCTCGGCCTCCGGCAGGATCACGATCTCGCCGTCGACCAGGGCCAGCACCGGCTGGTCGTCGGCCGACTGGGCGAGTGCGCGTACGTCGTCGGCGGTCACGGTCGTCATGACGGGAGAATACCCGGACAAGCCAGGCACCAACCCCGAATCAGCCGAGCAGATGCCCGTTGATCTCCACGACCTTGTCCGCGTACGTGTCGAGGTGCACGACCTCGAGGCCCGCGGCGGTGAGCAGCTCGACGCCCTCGCACTCGACGAAGAGCGGTGGTTCGCGCAGCGCGTAGACCACCCGGCGGACACCGGCGTCGATGATGAGACGGGTGCAGGACTTCGGCCGGGACGCGCGGCGGGAGCACGGTTCGAGCGTGCTGTAGACGGTGGCGCCGGTGAGGTCCACATCGGACAGCTTGGCGAGGGCCGCCTCCTCGGCGTGCACGGTGCGGTCGGTCTCCCGGGAGAAGCCGTAGGCCAGGCACTCCCCGTCCAGCACGACCACGGCCCCCACGTTGTACGCGGTCGGCACCGGCGGCGACTGGCGCGACCAGTCCAGCGCGGCGCTCATCCAGACGTCGTCGTCGGGGCGGTTGCGGGAGCTCACAGCTCGTACCTCAGCAGAACGCAGTCGCCGATCGGACGCGCCTCGGCCAGCCGCATCGGGCGGGTGGAGGTGAAGGGGAACGGGCCTGGGTTCACGAACCGGGGCGCCTGCCCGTCTCCGACGAAGAACGGGGCCACCACCAGGTGCAACTCATCGGCGAGACCGGCCGCGAGCACCTGCGTGTGCACGCTCGTGCCGCCCTCGACCATCAGCCGGCGTACGCCGCGCGCGGCCAGGTCGGCGAAGACCTCGGCGATCCCGGCGGCGGGCACGACCGTGGCGACCCCGCCGAGGTGCCCGGCCGCCTTGTCGAGCGCCTCGTCCGCGCAGTAGACCAGCTTCTCGCCGGTCCCGGTGGTGAAGAACGCGGCCGCCGGATCGAGGTCGCCGAGGCGGGTCAGGGTCACCTTCACCGGCGACTCCGGCTCCCCGCGCGCGACCCGGGCGGCCCGGCGGTCGGCCGAGCGGACGAGCAGGCGCGGATCGTCCCGGCGGATCGTGGTCGCCCCGACGAGGATCGCGTCGACGCCGGCGCGTACCTCGTCGACCCGGTCGAAATCCTCGCCGTTGGACAGCAGCAGGCGCTCGGGTGCCCCATCGTCGATGTAGCCGTCGACCGACATGGCGCAGCTCAGGATGACGTGCATCAGGTGCCCCCTCCTGCACAACGGGTGAGCAGCCCGCCGACGACCTCGGTGATCGCGTCGGCCTCCGCACAGGTCCGCAGCATGGCGAAGTCGCCGTCGGGCATCCAGCGGCGCAACTCTACGTCGCGCTCCAGGAGAGCGTACGCGCGCCGGGCAGCACCCCCGCTCGCATTGATCGGAATCAGCGGTACGCCGGCCGCCAGCGCCAGGTCGGTCTCGTCACGCGTACCCCCGCCGCCGCCGACGATGACCGCGGCGACGACTCCCCGCACGACGTTGGGCCGGCCGAAGACCCCGGTCACGTGACTGAGCCCGGGCGGCCGGTAGTGATCGGCGACGTACGTGAGCACCTCCACGCCGACGCCCAACGGCCCGTGGCTGACGTCCAGCCCGGCCGTCATGCACAGCCGGCCGAGTCCGCGTACCGCGGCGTCGATGACACGGTCGTCGCTCTCCGGGCCGCGGCTGCCGCACACGGCCACCCGGCGCCGGACCGCCAGGCCCTCGGCGGTCTGATGGGGAACGGCGGCCACCTCCGGGAGGACGTCCGCTGCGTGGCCGGCAGTCGCCTCATGGGCGCCGGTGGCCTGATGGGGCGCGGTCAGGCCGAGGCCGAGGAAGTGCCGGGGAATCTCCAGCCCTTCGGCGATCCGCTCCAGCACCGTGTACGCCAGCACCTGCCGGCGGCCGGCGGCGATCTCGCGTACGCGGGCGTCGGGCAGGCTCACCGCCGTCGCGATCGCGAACCAGCTCCACCCGCGCTGGTGGAGGAACTGGAAGAGGCTGCCGATGTCGCGTTCGGCCAGCACCATCGGCAGCACTCTGTCGCCGATGGCGCCCTCGGTCCACCACCGCGGGTCGATATGCCGCTCCACCGATGGCAGCATAGGCGGATATCGACCATGATCGCCGCATACTGCCGCGCGTTGTACCGACATCGTGAGCCGACACGGTGTCTCTGTGCCGTCCTGGACGGTGTTGGGAGAGTGAAACGGGACGGGTGGGTGGGACCGCACCCCTGCCCGCCCGTCCCAAACTCCTCCCGCCCACCGCCCCACCGGCCGGCCCCTGCCGGCCCCGCCGGCCCCACCGGCCGGCCCCTGCCGGCCCCGCCGGCCCCGCCGGGCGGCCCGGCGCGGCCCCAAGATCCCGTTTGGATCAGGGAAATCACCCGAATCTTGGGCCATGATTACGTGCGAAACCGTGATCCAAACCAGATCATGGAGCGGGCGAGGCGGGGCGGGGGCGCGGCGCGCGGGGGCGCGGGCCGCGGGAGCGCCAGGGGCGGGTCAGCGCGGGAGGCGCAGGCCGTGCATGCCGCCGTCGACCGCGAGCGAGATTCCCGTGGTAGCACCGTTGCGCGGGCTGGCCAGGTACAGCATGGCCGCCGCCACCTCGTCCGCGGAGACGAGCCGGCCCATCGGCTGCCGCGCTTCGAGCCGCGCCTTCTCCCCCGCCGGGTCCTCCGTACGCGCCAGCAGCCGCGCGACCCACGGCGTGTCGGCCGTCCCCGGGGCGACGCAGTTGACCCGGATGCCCTCGCCGACCAGGTCGGCCGCGAGCGCGAGGGTCAGCGAGTGCACGGCGCCCTTGGAGGCCGAGTAGAGCGCCCGCTTGGGCAGCCCGGCGCCGGCGGCGATCGACGAGGTGTTCACGATCGCGGCGTGGGCGCTGCGGCGCAGGTACGGCAGGGCGGCGCGGGTCGCCCGCACGAAGCCGACCACGTTCACGTCCAGGACGCGCAGCCATTCCGCGTCGTCGTTGTCCTCGACCGTGCCGACCGAGCTGATCCCCGCATTGTTGACCAGGATGTCGATCCCGCCGAAGGTCTCCGCCGCCGTACGCATCGCCGCCTCGACCGAGGCCCCGTCGGTGATGTCGGCCGTCAACGGCAGGGACGCGGGGGCGGCGTACTCGCCGGGGTGGACGTCGAGGATGCCGACCCGGGCCCCGGCGGCGACGAAGGCCTGGGCGGCGGCCGCCCCGATGCCCGAACCGCCGCCGGTGATCACCGCTACCAGGCCGTCCAGTTCACCCATCGCGACTTGCCTCCTATAGATCCTATGAATCGGGCGGTCTTCTCGCCGTATCCTAGGTTCGACCAGGGAGCGATGGGAAGATACACCCGACGAATCTGCGGCCGACTATCGTGGACGCATGATCAAGGCGGTGGTGTTCGACGTCGGCGAGACCCTCATCGACGAGACCCGGATCTGGTTGCGCTGGGCCGACCGGCTGGGCGTACCGGGGTTCGCGTTCCTCGGCGCGCTCGGCGGCTGCGCCGCCCTCGACCAGCCCCACACGTACGCCTTCGAGCTCTTCCGGCCCGGCTTCGACGTCGAATCCGAGGTCGGGAAGTGGGCCGCCGAGGATCCGGACGGGCTGCGCGAGAACTTCGACGGCGACGACCTCTACCCCGACGTCCGGCCGTCCTTCCAGGCGCTGCGCGATGCCGGGCTGACCGTGGTCGTCGCGGGCAACCAGCCGCCCCAGGCGCGTACCGCGCTGGAGGCCATGCGGCTGCCGGTCGACGCGATCTTCACGTCGGCCGAGTGGGGCGTCGAGAAGCCC
The DNA here is from genome assembly GCF_000428945.1 of Hamadaea tsunoensis DSM 44101. Taxonomy (GTDB): domain Bacteria; phylum Actinomycetota; class Actinomycetes; order Mycobacteriales; family Micromonosporaceae; genus Hamadaea; species Hamadaea tsunoensis. The sequence goes on from NZ_AUAX01000001.1 coordinate 184,122, forward strand.
CATCCCGACTTCTTCACCAAGGTCGCCGAGGTCGCCGGGGCGGTACCGGGCGAGATCGCGTACGTCGGGGACCGGCTGGACAACGACGTGCTGCCCGCCGCCGACGCCGGCATGCGCCCGATCCTGATCCGCCGGGGCCCCTGGGGCTACCTGCACGCCGAACGCCCGGCCGCCGCGCGCGCCACGATCGTCGACTCGCTCGCCGAACTGCCCGCGCTACTGGCCGCCTAGCGCCCGGCTCACCTCGGCGGCCGCGGCCACCACCGCCGCGCCCAGCGTGTGCGGGTCCGGCAGGTCGTGGCTCAACGTCGACACGCTCACCCCGCCGATCACGTGCCCCGCGTGGTCGCGTACCGCCGCGCCGACGCAGACGATCCCCGCCTCGTTCTCCTCCGCGTCGATCGCGTACCCCCGGGTGCGTGTCACCGCCAGGTCCGCGCGCAACGCGCTCACCGTCGTCAAGGTTCCGGGAGTACGCCGGGTCAGCCCCACGCGTCGCGCGAAGCCGCGTACGTCATCGTCGGGAAGCGCGGCGAGCACCGCCTTGCCGATGGCGGTCGAGTGCAGCGGGATGCTCATGCCGACCCGCGACGACATCTGGTAGGGCCGCAGCCCGGTCGTCTTCGCGACGTAGACCGCCTCGTCCCCGGTACGCAGTGCGAAGTGGACGGTGTGCCCGGTCTCGTCGCGCAGCCGCCGCAGGGCCGGCTCGGCCTGCCGGGCGGGGTCGAGCCGCTGGGTGACCTTGCCGGCGAGGGTGAGGATCCGCGGCCCCGGCTGGTACGCCCCGGCGCCGTCGCTGCGCGCGAAGCCGCGCTCGATGAGGGCCTGCAGGATCCGGTGCACGGTCGACTTCGGCAGCCCGGTCGCGGCGGCGATGTCGGTCACCCGCTCGAACTCGGCCAGGCTCTCCAGCACGTCGAACGCCTTGTCGATGGCGGTCCCGCCGCGCGCCGCACCCGCCTCGTCCACCCGCCCAGCCTAGCGAAACCCGCCCGCCAACCTGCCTGCCCGCCACGCTCGCCCGCCGGCAAGATCCGGTTTGGATCACGGTTCCGCACGTAATCATGGCCCAAGATTCGGGTGATTTCCCTGATCCAAGCGGGATCTTGGGGCGGGATCTTGGAGGCGGGCGGGGCGGCGGGGCGGGAGGGGCGGGAGGGGCGGGCTGGGGATTTCAGTTGCCGCCGGCGACGCGGAGGTTGGCGCCGGTGGTGAAGGACGCCTCGTCGCTCAGCAGCCACGCGATCGCGTTGGCGATCTCCTCGGGCTCCCCCGCCCGGCCGAGCGGGATCGACGGGCCGACCCGGTCGGCGCGGCCGGCCTCGCCGCTGCCCGCGTGGAACTCCGTGCGGATGATGCCGGGCGACACCGTGTTCACGCGGATGCCGCGCGGCGCGAGCTCCTTGGCCAGCCCGACGGTCAGCGTGTCCACCGCCGCCTTGCTCGCGGCGTAGTGGATGTACTCGCGCGGGCTGCCGAGGGTGGCCGCGCCCGACGAGACGTTCACCATCGCCCCGCCCTCGGCCATCCGGCGGGCCGCCTCCTGCGCGCAGAAGATGTAGCCGGCGACGTTGACGTCGAGGACCCGGCGTACGTCCTCCTCCGTCAGGTCGACGAACGGTCCGATGCGGCTGCTGACGCCCGCGTTGTTCACCAGGCCGGTGACCGGGCCCAGGGCCGCCTCGGTCAGCTCGAACAGCTCTGTGACCTGGGCGCGTACGGACGTGTCGACCGCGACCGCCACCGCCGGTACGCCGATCGCGCGGACGGCCGCGACGACCGCCTCGGCGGCCTGGGCGTCGCTGCGGAAGCCGACCGCGACCGCGTGGCCGTCCCGGGCGAGCCGGCGGCAGGTGGCCGCGCCGATCCCCCGGCTGCCGCCGGTCACCACGGTCACCTTCATGGGCTGCTGACTCATGCGGGTCAACGTAACCCCGGATCCCCGCGACCGGACCGGTTGCGTGGCGCGCGCCACGGAACCTTTTTCGTCAGGCCGCCACCTTCTCCTGCGGCGTACGCGTACGCCGGAAGCTGCCGACGAACATGACCAGGCCGGCGATGAACAGGATCGGGCCGACGATGCCCACGACCGACTCCAGGGCGGTGGTCGGCAGGTAGACCTGGCCGCCCCAGCCGGACGCGTCGACCTTGGCGGTCCGGCCGAGCAGTTCCGGCGTGACGTCGGGGCCGTGCAGCGTGACGCCGCGGGTCGGGCCGCCGGCCGGGTGGGCCTCGGCGGCGCAGGAGCCGTAGAGGCCGGCGAGCGGCGGCGCGGCGACGGGTGAGGTGCATTCGTACGAGTCGAACTGATGCGTCACCGTCAGCTCGTCCCCGCTCAGCCCCGCCACCAGCGGAACCGTGGCGTTCACCATCGGTACCAATGAATACAGGACGAGCAGCAGGCCCAGCCAGCGTCGCATGGCTTGCAGCGTAAGCCCAGCGGACGATGACCGAGGCCAGCCGTTCAGCCGATGCCCGCGTGGAGCGGTCGGCCCAGCGCGGTGTGGACGACCGGCCACCCGATCGTCCACACACGACTCCTATCGGGCCACGACCAGCACCGGGTGCTCCGCGAGCTGGATGTCCGCCGACGATCCCGGGGTCAGGGCGGCCGCGTCCCGGGTCGCCAGATCAGCCTTCACGGGTACGCCGTCCGCCAGCGTCAGGAACACCCGTGTGGTGGCGCCGAGGAACGATGAGGTCACCACACGGGCACCGCCGCCGGCCGCCGCGCGTACCCGGATCTCCTCCGGGCGGACGAGGACGTCGACGTCGGGGCCGGCCGGCACCGCACCCGTCACCGGCAGCCGCTGACCGGCCACCTCGACCTCGCCGCCGGTCAGGCGCCCCGGGATCCGGTTCATCGTGCCGACGAACTCGGCCACGAACGCGGTGGCCGGGCGCGCGTACAGGTCGACCGGGACGGCCACCTGTTCGAGCTTCCCCTCGCGCAGGACGGCCACCCGGTCGGCGATCGACAGGGCCTCCTCCTGGTCGTGCGTCACGAACACCGTGGTGATCCCCAGCTCCTTCTGCAGGCGGGAGATCTCCTCGCGCAGGTTCACGCGTACCTTCGCGTCGAGGGCGGACAGCGGCTCGTCGAGGAGCAGGACGCGCGGGCGCAGGGCGAGCGCCCGGGCCAGGGCGACGCGCTGCTGCTGGCCGCCGGAGAGCTGGTGCGGGTAGCGGTCCGCCTGGGTGGGCAGGCCGACCAGCTCCAGCAGCTCGACCGCGCCGCGGCGGCGCTCGCGCGCGCCCACCTTGCGGATGCGCGGCCCGAAGGCCACGTTCTCCGCGGCCGTGAGGTTCGGGAACAGGCTGTAGGACTGGAAGACCATGCCCACGTCGCGCTTGTTCGCCGGTACGCCGACGATGTCGGACCCGTCCAGCAGGACGCGGCCGGAGTCGGGCTGGTCGAAGCCGGCCAGCATCCGCAGGGCCGTCGTCTTGCCGCAGCCCGACGGGCCGAGCAGGGCCATCAGCTCGCCGGGCTCGACGGTCAGGTCGAACCCGTCGAGCGCGACGGTGTCGCCGAACGTGCGGCGCAGTCCCTGGAATTCGACTCTCGTCACGGTGACTCCTTCGGGCGGGTGCCGGCGCCGGCCACGACCAGCAGCAGCAACCAGGTGATCAGAAGGGAGAGCAGGGAGACCGCCACCGACAGCCGGGCGTAGTCGCCGCTCACCTTGACGATCCACACCGGGAACGTCTCGAAGTTGAGGATCCGGGCCACCGTGTACTCGCCCAGCACCAGCGCCAGCGTCAGGAACGCCGCGCTGGACAGCGCCGAGCGCAGGTTGGGCAGCAGCACCCGGAACAGCACCTGCCACGAGTTCGCCCCGCAGCTGCGGGCCGCCTCGGTCAGGGTGGGCACGTCCAGCGTACGCAGGCCGGCGTCGAGCGAGCGGTGGACGAACGGCAGGGCCAGGATCACGTACGCGAGCACGAGCGCGACCGGGAAGTCCGTGTCCTGCACCGCGAGGAACGTGCTGTAGAGCGGGGTCGTGGCGAGCTGGTTCGGCCCGAGCTGCAGCACCGTGGAGATCCCGGCGACGAACGCGATCGGCGGCACGACCAGCGGCAGCGTGCAGACCACCTCGACGACGGCCGCCAGCCGGCCCGGGCGCAGCCGGATCGCCACCATCGCGGGCACGACGAGGAGGAGCGTGATGAGGATGGTGGCCGCGCCGAGGCCGAGCGAGCGCAGCAGCGCCGCCCCGAATCCGGGCGCCCCCAGCAGCTGCGTGTACGCCGACCAGTCCAGCCCCTTCCCCGGAATGTCCACTGTGAACACGAAGGACGCGGCGAGCGGGGCGACGAAGTAGACCGCGGCGAGCAGCAGGACGAGCGCGGACCAGGCTCGGGCCCGGCGGGACCGGGTCAGCGCAGCCATCGGGCGCTCCGCCGTTGCAGGGGCAGGTACACGGCCATCACGAGCAGCGCGACGATCACCATGTCCAGGGCGAGCGCCAGCGCGACCCCCTCCTGCCCGACGAGGACGTTGCCGGACAGGGCGTCCGCGATCTGCAGCGTCACGAGGGGCAGCGCGGCGCCGACCATGGCCGCCGCGGTCGCGTACGCCGCGAACGCCGTCCCGAACAGCAGGACGAAGCCGCCCAGCAGGGACGGCGCCAGCACAGGCAGGCCGACGTGGCGCCAGAACCGCCACGGGCTCGCCCCGCAGTTGGCCGCCGCCTCCCGCCACTGTGGACGGAGCCCGTCCAGGGCGGGCGCGATCACCAGCACCATGAGCGGCACGAGGAAGTACAGGTACACCACGGCGAGACCGGTCTCGGTGTAGAGGCTCCAGCCGAGCGAGTCGAGCCGGAACAGCTGGGTGACGACGCCGGAGATGCCGAGCGTGGCGATGAACGCGAACGCCAGCGGCACACCGCCGAAGTTGGCCAGCACTCCGGACGCCGTCGTCACCACCGTCCGCAGCCCGCGTACGCGACTGGCCACGACGGCCTGCGCGAGCAGCGTACCGAGGACGATGCCGAGGAAGGCGGTGATCGCGGAGAGCCGGATGCTGCTCACCATGGCCGTCCAATAGGGACCCTGGAGCGAGTGGGCCAGGTGGGCGGTGGTGAACGACGTGGTGTCCGTCTTGCGGTCGGTGACCGAGAAGGCGCCGACCAGCACGGCCAGCAGCGGCAGGCCGAAGAAGACCGCCGCGAACAGCAGGAGGGGTGCCGAGGCCAGCAGCGCTGCCCGGCCGCCCGAGCGGGTACGCGCCCGCGCCCGGCCCGGGACCGTGACGGCCTCCGGACCGGGCAGCGGGGCGACGACGGCGTCGGCCATGGTTACGCGAGGGCCTTGGCCCAGTTCGCGACGATCGCGGCCTTGCCCTTGTCGTTCTGGTCGGGCGTCGGGAAGGCCGGCTCGCCGTCCACCTTCGGCAGCGCGGCGACCAGGTCGGCCTGAGCCGTGCCGTCGGTGGTCATCGCCGGCAGCAGCACCGGCCGGGCGAAGCCCTTCAGCCACAGGTTCTGGCCCTCGACGCTGTAGAGGTACTCCTCCCACAGGCGCGCGGCGGCCGGGTGCGGCGCGGTCGCGTTGATCGCCTGCGAGTAGTAGTTGGCGTACTTGCCGTCGGCGGGGACGGCGACCTTCCAGTCCACGCCCTTCGACGCGAACTCCTTGGCGTACCCGGCGTTGAGGTAGTCCCAGTCGATGCTGATCGGGGTCTCGCCCTTCTCCACCGTCGCCGGGGTGGACTCGACCGGGATGAAGTTGCCGGACTTGTGCAGGCCGGCGTAGAAGTCGATGCCGGGCTGCACGTTGTCGAAGCTGCCGCCGTTGGCCAGCGCCGCGGCGAAGACGGCCGCGACCGCCGAGCCGGACTTGGTCGGGTTGCCGTTCATCGCGACCTTGCCCTTGTACTCCGGCTTCTTCAGGTCCGCGAAGGTCTGCGGGCAGTTGGCGATCTTCTTGGCGTCACAGCCGATCGACACGTAGCCGCCGTAGTCGTTGAAGTAGAGGCCGGTCGACTCCTTCTGGGCGGCCGGGATCTTGTCCCACGCGGCCACCTTGTACGGCGCGAACAGGCCCTCCTGCGAGCCGCTGATGGCGAACGCGATGCCGAGGTCCAGCACGTCCGGCGCGCGGTCCTGGCCCTTGAGCGTCTTCACCGCGGTGATCTCGTCCGCGCTGGAGCCGTCGGGGTTGTCGCTGTTCACCTTGATGCCGTACTTGTCGCTGAACGCCTTGATGATCTCGCCGTAGTTCGCCCAGTCCGGCGGGAGGGTGATGACGTTGAGCGTGCCCTCCTTCTTGGCCGCGGCCACCAGGCCGTCCAGGCCGCCGAAGTCGGCGAGGCTGCTCGCCTTGTCCGCGCTGACGCCGGACGCCGTCGGGGACTCTTCCTTCTTCGCCCCGCACGCGGCGGCCGACAGGGCCGTCACGGCGGTCAACGCCACGATCGCGGCCAGGCGGCCGGTGCGGCGGATCTTCAGTGAGTTCACGTCGAGCTCCCAAGCTGTGGTTGCCGTGCAGAAGCGCGCTCAGTAGGCACGAGGTGGATGGCGCGCAGTTGAACGACGGACGAGCACTCCGCCGCCCCCGTCTGAACTCGGCAGCCTGACCACCGTGGATGTGCCTGGCCTCACAACGCCCGAGCTCGCGGGCTCAGATCATCGGCGACCCCCGACTGACTGTCCGGTCAGGACATCATCACGCCCCGGACGGGTTAGCATCCGGAGCGTGAATCCGGCTACCCTCCCGGCGCCCGCCCAGCGCCGAGCGCCGACCGCCCACTTCGTCGTCTGCGGCCACGACGGGCTCGCGTACCGGCTCGCGGAGCAGCTCACCGACCGGTACGACACCGATGTGGTCGTCCTCATGACCGCCGAGCAGCGCCGCCAGGCCCGCGGCGACTTCGCCGAGATCGACCGCGTACGCGTGGTCGTGGTCGAGCGGCTCGACGAGCGCTCGCTCGCCCAGGCGGATCTCGCCGGGGCGGCCGGGGTGGCGCTGACCGTCCAGGACGACGTCGCCAACATCCACCTGGCGCTCCAGGCCCGGGAGTCCGCGCCGGGACTGCGCATCGTCGTGCGGATGTTCAACACGAGCCTGGCGCACAGCATCGAGCCGCTGCTCGGCAACTGCAAGGTGCTGTCGGACTCCGAGATCGCCGCCCCCGCGCTGGTCGCCTCGGCGCTGCGCGAGGTCGCCGTCAACCCGGTGCGGGTCGGGCAGCGGACGCTCATCGTCGCCCGGCGCGCCGACGTGCCGGCCCGGTCGATCGTCTGCGCCATCGCGAACACGACGACCCATCCGCACCCGCACGTGCTGCCCGCCGACGAGATCCACGCCGATCTCGTGCTGGCCGACATGCAGCCGGCCGACGTCGAGGCGACGCTGCGGATCGCCGAGGCCGTCAAGGCCCGGCGGCTGGTGCTCGCCCGGACGTTCCTGGGCGCGCTGGTGTCGCGGAAGTCCCGGATCGCGGCGACGGTCGTGGTGGCCGTCATCGCGGTCGCCGCCCTGGCCCTCGGCATCAGCCTGCGGATGTCCCCCGGCGACGCGCTCTACAACGCGATCGGCACGGCCATCGGCGGCATCCAGCTCGACGACGACTACACGACGTGGCAGCGCGTCCTGCAGCTGACCATCGGCAGCGCCGGGCTGGCCCTGATCCCACTGCTCACCGCGCTCGTGGTCGAGGGCATGGTCCGGGCCCGGCTCGCCGTCGCCCAGGTACGCCTGACCCAGCCGCACTCCAACCACATCGTCGTCGCCGGGCTCGGCGGCGTCGGTACGCGCGTCCTGCGCCTGCTGCACGACCGGGGCATCACGGTCGTCGCCATCGCGCACGACGAGCAGGCGCGCGGCGTACCGCTGGCCCGGGAGCTGAACATCCCGCTGGTGTTCGGCGACCCCGGCCGGGAGTCCACGCTGCGGCTGGCCGGCGTGGAGAACGCCCGCGCCCTGATGGCGATCACCAACTCGGACGCCTCGAACCTGGAGACCGCCCTGCACGGGCGCAACCTGCAGGGCCGGCTGCACGTCGTGCTCCGGTTGTTCGACGGCGACCTGGCGCGGCGCGTACGCCGGACCTTCAACCTGCCGTCGAGTCGCAGCGTGTCGTATCTCGCGGCGCCGGCGTTCGCGGAGGCGCTGATGGACCGCGAGGTGATCGGGACGATCTCGGTCGAGCGGCGGGTGCTGCTGGTGGCGAGCGTGGTGGTGGCGGCGCGGTCGGAGCTCGACGGCGCGCGGGTGACCGACGCCGACGCCGAGGGCCTGGTACGCGTGATCGCGCTGAACGAGTTCGGCGAGCCGCGCCCGCTGTGGCGCCCCGCGGTGAACAAGCGCCTGCGGGCGAACGACCGTTTGACGATCGTCGGTACGCGCGACGGCCTCAGCCAGTTGATCAAGCAGGCCGGGCCCCCGGCGCCGTGACGGCGAGCCCCGCCGCGGTGATGGCACAGCGGCGGGACAAGGGCGGGACAACCTGGGGAACGTGGCCGAAGTTACTGCTCAGTAGGCGTGTCCGGGATCGCATCCGTACGCGTTCCGCGTGACGCGGACCCGGTTCGCGAGGCAGGATGAACGTGACGAACTCCAAGTTCACCACAAGAGCAGTTCACAACGAATATTCATCCAGCACACAAACGCGAGGGAACGCCTGTGTCCACCGAACGCAAGCGCCCGGTCATCAGCGACGGCCTGCCAAGCCAGCTGCCGGACATCGACCCCCAGGAGACCGCTGAGTGGGTCGAGTCGCTGGACGGAGTCATCGACGAACGTGGCGCCAAGCGCGCCCGGTACGTCATGCTCCGCCTGCTCGAACGCGCCCGTGAGCGACAGGTGGGTGTCCCCCCGCTCACGACGACCGACTACATCAACACCATCACACCGGAACGCGAACCCTGGTTCCCCGGCGACGAGCACGTCGAGCGGCGGCTGCGGGCGTACATCCGGTGGAACGCGGCCATGACCGTGCACCGCGCACAGCGCCCCGGCATCGGCGTCGGCGGCCACATCTCGACCTTCGCGTCCAGCGCGAGCCTCTACGAGGTGGGCTTCAACCACTTCTTCCGGGGCAAGAACCACCCCGGCGGCGGCGACCAGATCTTCTACCAGGGCCACGCCTCCCCCGGCATGTACGCGCGCGCGTACCTGGAGGGCCGCCTGACCGAGCAGCAGCTCGACGGGTTCCGCCAGGAGCTCTCCCACCCGGGCGGCGGCCTGCCGTCGTACCCGCACCCCCGGCTCATGCCGGACTTCTGGGAGTTCCCGACGGTCTCCATGGGCCTCGGCGGCATCAACGCCATCTACCAGGCCCGGTTCAACCGCTACCTGCACCACCGCGGCATCAAGGACACGTCCGACCAGCGAGTATGGGCGTTCCTCGGCGACGGCGAGATGGACGAGGTCGAGTCGCTCGGCGCGATCGGCGTGGCCGCCCGCGAGGAGCTCGACAACCTGACGTTCGTGATCAACTGCAACCTGCAGCGCCTCGACGGCCCGGTACGCGGCAACGGCAAGGTCATGCAGGAGCTGGAGGCCTTCTTCCGGGGCGCCGGCTGGAACGTGATCAAGGTCGTCTGGGGCCGCGAGTGGGACCCGCTGCTCGCCGCCGACACCGACGGCGCGCTCGTGAACCTGATGAACGTCACGCCCGACGGCGACTACCAGACGTACAAGGCCGAGTCCGGCGCCTTCGTCCGCGAGCACTTCTTCGGCCGCGACCCGCGTACGCGCAAGATGGTCGAGACCATGTCGGACGACGAGATCTGGAACCTCAAGCGGGGCGGCCACGACTACCGCAAGCTGTACGCGGCGTACAAGGCGGCCACCGAGCACACCGGCCAGCCGACCGTGATCCTCGCCAAGACGATCAAGGGCTGGACGCTCGGCTCGCACTTCGAGGGCCGCAACGCGACGCACCAGATGAAGAAGCTGACGCTGGACGACCTGAAGTCCTTCCGCGACCGGCTCTACCTGGACATCCCGGACTCGGTCCTGGAGGCCAACCCGTACGAGCCCCCGTACTACAAGCCGGCCGAGAACAGCCCGGAGCTGGCGTACCTGCGGGAGCGGCGGGAGGCCCTCGGCGGCTACCTGCCCAGCCGCCGGCGCGACTTCAAGCCGCTGACCCTGCCGGGCGACGACACGTACAAGGACGTCAAGCGGGGTTCGGGCAAGCAGAAGGTCGCCACCACGATGGCCTTCGTCCGGCTCTACAAGGACCTCATGCGGGACAAGAACATCGGGCCCCGCTGGGTGCCGATCATCCCGGACGAGGCGCGGACGTTCGGCATGGACTCGCTGTTCCCGACCGCGAAGATCTACTCGCCGCACGGCCAGACCTACACGTCGGTCGACCGCGAGCTCTTCCTGTCGTACAAGGAGTCCACCGCCGGGCAGATCCTGCACGAGGGGATCAACGAGGCCGGCTCGGTCGCGTCGTTCACCGCGGCGGGCTCCTCGTACGCCACCCACGGCGAGCCGATGATCCCGCTCTACATCTTCTACTCGATGTTCGGCTGGCAGCGTACGGCCGACGGGCTGTGGGCGGCCGCGGACCAGATGACGCGGGGCTTCCTGCTCGGCGCGACGGCGGGCCGCACCACGCTCAACGGCGAGGGCCTGCAGCACGAGGACGGCCACTCGCTGCTGATCGCGGCGACGAACCCGGCGGTGATCTCCTACGATCCGGCGTTCAGCTTCGAGATCGCCCACATCGTGCAGGACGGTCTGCGGCGCATGTACGGCGAGCAGCCCGAGGACATCTACTACTACCTGACGGTCTACAACGAGCCGATCTTCCAGCCCGCGGAGCCGGCGGAGGTCGACGTGGAGGGCCTGCTCAAGGGCCTCTACAAGTACGCGCCGTCGACCGCCGAGGGCCCGAAGGCGCAGATCCTGGCGGCGGGCATCAGCATGCAGTGGGCGCTGCGCGCCCAGGAGCTGCTGGCCCAGGACTGGGGCGTGTCGGCCGACGTCTGGTCGGCGACCAGCTGGGCCGAGCTGCGCCGGGACGCGGTTGACTGCGAGCGGCACAACCTGCTCAACGTCGACTCGCCGCGGGTGCCGTACGTCACGCAGAAGCTCGCCGACGCCCCCGGCCCCAAGGTCGCGGTCTCGGACTTCATGCGGGCCGTGCCGGACCTGATCTCGCGCTGGGTTCCGGGCGACTACACCTCGCTCGGCACCGACGGGTTCGGCCTGTCCGACACCCGCTCGGCGCTGCGCCGCCACTTCCACGTGGACGCCGAGTCCATCGTGGTGGCGACGCTCGCCCAGCTGGCGAAGGCCGGCGAGGTCCCGGTGAGCGTGGTCACCGACGCCGCCCGCAAGTACGCGATCGACGACGTGATGGCCGCGCCGGCCGGCGAGACCGGCGGCGACTCCTGATCGCCTGATCACATCCAGGGGCGGGGCCGTTGCCGGCCCCGCCCCTTTTTGCCGCCCGCCGGGCCCACCCCTTGATCCCGTTTGGATCAGGGAAATCACCCGAATCTTGGCCCATGATTCGGGTGAAAAACCTGATCCAAACGGGATCTTGAGGGACAGCGGCGGCGGAAGCGTGAAACAGGCCCCCACGGCGGGCTTGATCATCTGTATGCTCCGCGTCCGTGACGCAGACCGCCCCCATCACCACCGACCAGGCCTGTCCCCAGTGCCACGCCCGCCTCGTCAGCGAGTACGACGCGACGCCCTGGTGTGAACGCTGCGAATGGAACCTCGGCGCCTTCGAGCCGGACAAGCACGACGGCTGGTTCGCCCGGCGTCAGGCGACCTTCATCCACGACGCCGGCTACGACCTGAGCAGCTCGCTCTTCACGCAGCTGGCGGGGCGTACGGCCGGCGCGCCCGGGCTCGGGCTGCCGCTGGTCGTGCTGCTGCTCATCTCGGGCGTCATGCTCGCGATCTTCCTCGGCGTGATCGCGGTGGGCGCCTGGCTGGTCGTCACCCAGCCCTTCCTCGTGAAGATCGTCGGCCTGCTGCTCATCGGCTTCGCACTGCCGTTCACGCCGAAGTTCGGCTCGCCCCGCAAGCGGCGCGCGGCCATCGACGAGCTGTCTGAAACCGAAGCGCCGCACCTGTACTCGCTCATCCGCCGCACGGCCGAGGCCGTCGGTGCACCGATGCCGCACCACATCGGCGTCGAGGCGCAGTGGAACGCGTCCACGGCCGTGCTGGGTCTGCGGCGACGCCGGTTCCTGGTGCTCGGCCTGCCGCTGTGGCGCGCCGCCCGGCCTCAGGAGCGGGTCGCGCTGCTGGGTCACGAGCTCGGTCACTTCGTCAACAACGACGTGGCGCGGAGAGTGGCGGCGTACCCGGCCCTCAACAGCTTCGGCACCGCCGCCGACCTGATCCACCCTTCCCAGCTCAGGCGTCTTGCGGCCGGCGCGACCGGGTGGGCCGGCGGTTTGATGATGCTCTGCCTGCTCCTGGCCTACCCGTTCCTCTGGCTGGCGTCCAACCTCCTGTGGCTGGCGCACCTCGGTGCACACGCCATCGGCGCCCGGAGTTCGCAGCGTGCCGAGTACTACGCGGACGACCTTGAGGCGTACGCCGCCGGAACCGCTGCCGCGCTGAGCCTGGAGGAGCTGCTCACCCTGTCGCAGGGGCTGATCGCCGTCATCGGCGGCCGGTCGCGGTCACGGCAGACGGGTGACGGCTGGCGCCAGGGCGTCGAAGAGGCCCGCAGCCGCAATGCCGAGCGGATGCCCCGGCTGCTCCAGCTGACCATCCGGACGGAGGCCTCGATCTTCGCGACGCATCCGCCGCAGGGGCTGCGGCACCGGATGCTGACCGCCGCCCCGTACCGGGAGCCGCGCGTCGTGCTCACCGAGGGCGAGTCCGCCGCGATCGACGCCGAGCTGGCGCGGTTCGAGGAACGCTACCGGCGGGAGATCGCCGAGAGCTGGTGACGTGATTCATTGCCGGAGGCGCGGTCGATGGGTTACGGTGGTGGCTGAGCAAGGTACCGGCGGTCGAGTTCACTCCCGCTGACGCGCTCAACCCCACCATCACCGGCACCGCTTCTCCGTATCGCGACGTGGTCGCGCGGACCTCGGTGCCGGAGCTCCGCGCGACCCACCGCCTCCCGGCCGCCGATCCTCCGGCAGGCCGAAGCGCCCGGCGGGTCCCGCCCGACCCACCACGGGAGTCCAGCATGACCACATCCAGATCCGTCAGCGGCATCGCCGACATCAAGGATCATCGCGGCTTCGTGCGTACCGACGGTTATCTTCCGGCCGACGGCGACGCGTTCCTGCCGCCTTCCCTCATCGACAAGTACGCGTTGCGCCGCGGCGACCTCGTCACGGGTACCGCCGGAGAAGCCCAGGGCCGCAAGGCTTCTCCGATGACCACAGTGGACACGGTGAACGGCGTACCGGTCGACCAGCTCGGCCGGGACCGGCCCGACTTCTACGCGCAGACGCCGATCTTCCCCGACGAGCGGATGCGCCTGGAGACCGATCCCCGGCTGCTGGCCACGCGCGTCATCGACCTCGTCTCCCCCATCGGCAAGGGTCAGCGGGCGCTCATCGTCTCCCCGCCGAAGGCCGGCAAGACGACCGTGCTGCAGGCGGTCGCGAAGGGGATCAGCGAGAACCACCCGGACGCGTACCTCATGGCGCTGCTCGTGGACGAGCGGCCCGAGGAGGTGACCGACATGCGCCGCACCGTACGCGGAGAGGTCGTCGCCTCGCCGTTCGACCGCCCGCCCAGCGACCACATCGCCGTGGCCGAACTGGCCGTCGAGCGCGCCAAGCGCCTGGTCGAGGCCGGGGCCGACGTCGTGCTGCTGCTCGACTCGATCACCCGGCTCGGGCGCGCGTACAACCTCGCGGCCCCGTCGAGCGGCCGGATCATGTCCGGCGGCATCGAGGCGGGCGCCCTGCACGCGCCGAAGCGGTTCCTCGGCGCCGCCCGCAACCTGGAGGGCGGCGGCTCGCTGACCATCGTCGCCACCGCCCTCGTGGAGACCGGGTCACTGGCCGACACGGTCATCTTCGAGGAGTTCAAGAGCACCGGAAACTCCGAGGTACGCCTCCTGCGCGGCCTCGCCGAGCGACGCATCTTCCCGGCCGTGGACGTCGACGCCTCCGGTACGCGTCGCGAAGAGCTCCTCTTCACCCCCGCCGAACTCGAACTGGTACGCCGACTCCGCCGGGCGTTGAGCGCGGCCGACTCCCAGCACGCGGGCGAGCAGCTGGTCGAGCGGCTCGCCAAGACCTCCTCGAACGCGGAGTTCCTGATGCAGCTCGCCCGCGCGTAATTCGGTGGCGGCCGGGGACCGGTCCCGCTAGGTTGATCGACATGCGTACCCCGCCCGGCTTTTCCCCACTCAGCGCCCTGCTGAGTGCCGTGGCGCGTACGTGCCGACTGGATAGCTGACTCTTCTCCCCGCCGCAGCAGGACGATGGGAGGAGAGTGTCCTCGCGCGCCCCTGACTTCAGGCGGCGCGCCGCGTTCTGGCGCGATGGTGCCGACGGCAGTGCCGTCGCGTTCGGCCGAAGGCCGCATTTCCCAGTCGGACAAGGATTTCATCATGGGCAAGAGCAGCTTCGCGCGGACGAAGCCGCACCTCAACATCGGCACGATGGGGCACGTCGACCACGGCAAGACGACCCTGACGGCCGCGATCACCAAGGTCCTCCACGACCGCGACCCGGAGCACAACCCCTTCACGCCCTTCGACGCGATCGACCGGGCTCCCGAAGAGCAGGCGCGCGGCATCACGATCAACATCGCCCACGTCGAGTACGAGACGGACGCGCGGCACTACGCGCACGTCGACATGCCCGGCCACGCCGACTACGTGAAGAACATGATCACGGGGGCGGCCCAGGTCGACGGGGCGATCCTGGTCGTGTCGGCGCTCGACGGCGCCATGCCGCAGACCCGGGAGCACGTGCTGCTCGCGCGGCGGGTCGGCGTACCCCATCTGGTCGTCGCCATGAACAAGGCGGACGCCGCGCCGGACGCGGAGCTGCTGGACCTCGTGGAGCTGGAGATCCGGGAGCTGTTGTCCCGCAACGGCTTCCCGGGCGACGACATCCCGGTGGTCCGCGTCTCCGCGCTGAAGGCACTGGAGGGCGACCCGGTGTGGGAGCAGTCCATCATGGACCTGCTGACCGCGGTGGACGCGTATGTCCCCGTCCCGCCCCGGGAGCTGGCGGTGCCGTTCCTGATGCCGATCGAGAACGTCCTGACCATCTCGGGCCGCGGCACCGTGGTCACCGGCGCGGTGGAGCGCGGCACCCTGCGTGCCGGCGACACCGTCGAGGTCGTGGGCCTCGGGCCCACGATCAGCACCGTCGCGATCGGGCTGGAGACCTTCGGCAAGGTCCTGGAGCGGGCCGAGGCGGGTGACAACGCCGCGATCCTGCTCCGCGGGATCAAGCGCGACCAGATCCGCCGGGGTCAGGTCGTCGTCGCGCCCGGCACGCTGCGCCCGCATCACCGCTTCACCGCCCGGATGTACGCGTTGAGCAGCGAGGAGGGCGGCCGCCACACGCCGTTCCACGCGAACTACCGGCCGCAGTTCTACTTCCGGACGACCGACGTCCCGGGGTCTATCGACCTTGGCGACCGGCCCGAGATGGCGCCGGGCGAGTCGGCGGACGTGACGGTGGTGCTCGGCTCGGCGGTGCCGATGGAGGCCGGCCTGGGCTTCGCCGTCCGTGAGGGCAACCGCACGGTGGCGGCGGGCACCGTGGTATCCATATTGGAGTAACGAAAACCGGCCCGGGTCACACCACCCGGGCCGGTTCGTTTTCGGATGCGTCAGGCGATGAGCTGCCAGAGAGCCGGCACGTTCGGCGGCTCCCAGCCGGTGAGCGACGTGTGCGGCTGGAGGCACTTGTACGTGTGCCCGCCGTACGTCACGATGTCGCCCGCCTTGTACGCGTGCCCCGCCGTCCAGGCCGGGTAGCTGCCGGAGGCCGTCGGGGACGGTGACGCCGGCGTGCTCGGGCTGACCGACGGCGACGGTGAGGCCGACCGGCTCGGGCTGGCCGACGGCGACGCGCTGGCCGAGGTGCTCGGACCGCACGGGCCGTTGTCGGTCCACGGCTTGCCGTCACCGGTGTTCAGGTCGGGCTGGTCGCCCTGCGTCCACCACTTGGCGGTGTACTTGTGGCCGTTGTAGGAGACCACCGCCCCGCCGTTGTACGCGGTCGTCGACACCCAGGCCGCCGCCGTGCACGAGCCGGTCGGCGACGTGGACGGGCTCGGGCTCGCGCTCCGCGAGGCGCTGGGCGAGGCGGACGGCGACGTCGGGTTCGAGGCGCTCGCGGACGGCGACGTCGTGGTCGTGCCGCTGGTGAACGGCTCGAACGCGTGGCTGAACTGCCACTGCGTCTGGCTCACCCCGGAACAGGTGTCGCTGCCGGCCGTGCCCGGGCAGCCGCCGTTGTCCCGCTGCAAGGCCCAGTACGACAGCTCGGCGATGCCCTGCTGCGCGGCCCACGCCTCGACTATGGGCGCGTCGGCGGTCTGGAACGTCTCCGCCGCACCGAAGTCGTCGATGCCCATCATCTCGGTGACGCCGACCATGCCCCACAGCTCGGCGTCGGTCTTCGCCGGGTACAGGTTCTTGAGCTGGTTCTTCAGCCCGGTCGCCGCCGTCTTGGTGTCGTTGGCCATGTTGTGCGTCGCGTTGTCGTAGTAGTCGAACGTCATGAGGTTCACGATGTCGACCTTGACGCCGTTGGCGATCGCGTTGGTGATGATGTTCAGGCCGCTGCTGGCCAGACCGCTGGTCGTGGTCGGCAGGGTGAACACGATCTGCAACGGCCGGCCGTTGGCCGCCGCCCAGTCCTGCGTCTTCTTGATGGCCTGGCTGCGGCGGGTGATCCCGGCGCTGTTGGTCAGCGAGTTGTCCTCGATGTCCATGTCCAGCCGGGTCACGTTGTACGTCGTGATGACCTTCTCGTACTGCGCCGCGATGGAGTCCACATTGGTGCAGCTGTCCGCGATCTCCGTGGCGCCGTTGTCGGCCGCGTACCCGCCGAAGGACGGGACCACGTCACCGCCCCGGCCGCGCAGGGCGTCGATCTGCGAACCGAAGCTCGACGCCGCGATCGGCGTACCGGTGTCGCCGTCCCAGTAGACCGTGCACGAACCGGTCCGCTCGGTCTGCACGAAGGCCATCGTCAGATAGTTCGCGCCGGACTGCTGCGACAGCGTGTTCAGATTGTCACCCGAGTACGCCTGGAAGTACGGGGCGAACACGTGCGCCGGCAGCAGCGTACCGGCGGCGTGGGCGGACGGGGAGAGGGTCAGGACGGCGGCGGCACCGGCGGCCACCGCCGCGACGCCCGCCGACAGGGCCGCGCGCAGCAGCCCCTTGCGGATTGTGGTCACGTTGGCTCGCTTTCGGAACGGGGGAAACGAAAAGGAGCTGGGGATCCGAAGTGAGGAGGGGGTTTACTTTTAGTTAAGTTTCCTAAAATATTCACGACCTTACGTCCGGCCCATCGAAGGTGTCAAGGGTTCTACAGTGGGCCCGTGGACAGCATCGTGATCACCGTGCGTACCGGCTCGCGGCCCTCGGTCAGCGACATCACCGCAGCCTGTGCGGACTTCACCCGGGACAAGGGAGACGGCCTGCTGCACGTGTTCGCGCCGCACGCGACCGCGGGTATCGCGATCATCGAGACGGGCGCGGGAAGCGACGACGACCTCCTGACCGCGCTCGACGACGTCCTGCCGACCGACGACCGGTGGCGCCATCGGCACGGCTCACGGGGACACGGGCGGGACCACGTGATGCCGGCGTTCGTGGCTCCCTACGCATCTCTACCCGTCCTGGGTGGACAGATCGCGTTGGGGACGTGGCAGTCGATCTGCCTGGTGGATCCCAACGGGGACAACCCGACCCGATCCGTCCGCCTCAGCTTCCTCGCCGGCTGACCCACTCGGCGATCACGTGCAAGATCCCGTTTGGATCACCCGCAAGATCCCGCTTGGATCAGGGAAAACACCCGAATCTTGGGCTCTTCGGTCGCTTGTGTGGGTCCGGATCGCCCTGGACCTCGATCCAGTGCCCGGATTCTGTAGTAGTGGATCTCCACGGCTTGATCAAGTTCCCTGGAGCTGCGGAATCGGCCCGTTTTCTGCAGGATCCGGGAACTTGATCATGCTTTCCCGTCGTGATGGAGTGGCCCGCTGGTGAACAGCCCGCCGTGGAGTGATCATTTACCGCCATTTCGGCAGTCCACGGCGCGTCTCCTTGATCAAATACCGGCTATCCGGCAGGGAGGTGCGCTCTCGCCGTAATGACGGTATTTGATCAAGGTGATCGGCGTCGTGATGCCGCAATAGTGGTATTTGATCAAGTCTTCGAACCCGCACCGGGACTGCCGTCCGCGAACGAGGTCGGCACGTTCCATACCGGATGGTCGCGACAAAGCCCGGGCCGGGTCAGGCGATCCGGCGCGATGGATCGCCCCGCCCCGGATCACATGAGGAACCGATCCGTTGCGATCCCGATCCGGACGATCGCCGCAGGAGCCGCCCACAAATACGGGCGGGGAGCCGAATCTTGAGCCAAGATTACGTGCGAAAACCTGATCCAAACGGGATCTTGGGTTGGCTACCCGGCCGCGATCAGAGGTCGCCAGCGGCCCAGAGTAGGCCGCGTTCGGTGAGGCGCCGGATCGATGGCTCGTCGAGGTCCGCCATGTGGTGTCCCACAGTGGACACGAAGACCCGCCCCCGCCCCCAGCGCCGCGTCCACACGGCCGGATGGGTGACAGGAGTTCCCCATGGTTCTTCGGCGGGGAAGGTGATCTCGGCGAGGACCTCGTTGTGCGCGTCCGTCAGGAGCCAATACCGTTCCGTGTCAAGGGAAACGGTCGATATGCCGGCCACGACGGGATGGTCGGGGCGCGTCACCGTCAGCGTGTGCGGCACGAAGTCGCCCGGGTGGGCGAGGAACCAGCCCCCGGTCAGCAGCTGGTAGCCCCGCTGCGGGAAGGCCGCGACGATGCCGCCGTGCCAGCCGGCGAATCCGGCGCCGGCGCGTACCGCCGCGTCCAATCCGGACAGCTGGTCCGCCGTCAGGTCGCCCTCGGTCCAGCAGTTGACGATCAGTCGCGTACGCGCGAGCAGCCCCTCGTCGAGGTACACGTCCAGGGATTCGGCGATCTCGACGGCGTACCCGGCGGATTCGAGGAAGGGTACGAAGCTGTCGGTGGCCTCGACGGGCTGGTGGATGTCCCAGCCGCCGCGCACGATCAGGGCCTGTTTCACCGCTCCCCCCGCAGCGGCAGCCCGGCGGCCCGGTACGCGTCGTCGATGATCGTCATCGTCCGCACGGCGTCCTCGGCGGTGGTCAGGTTCGCCGAGGAGTCCCCGCCGACCGCGGCCGCGAAGGCGCGCAACTGGTACTCGTAGGTCGGCGCGCCGGGGACCTTCTCCGATCGGCGTACGCCGTCGACCGTCACCCGGAGGCGGTGGAACAGCTGCGGTGCGGCGAAATTGGTCACGACCATCTCGCCCCGTTCGCCGACGACCTTCGCCTGGATCTTGAGCAGGGTGCCCGACCACATCGAGGTCTGTACGCGTCCCGTCGCACCCGTCGGGTACCGCAGGTCGATCGTCATCGCCCGGTCGATCCGGGGATCCTTCTTGAGCAGCAATGCTTTCGCGTCGGCGACGACGGGTTCGCCGGGGCCGAGGAGGCGGGCGCAGTGCACGGCGTAGCAGCCCGCGTCCATGAGCGCGCCGCCCGCGAGGGAGTACTGGTAGCGGATGTCGGAGAACCGGGGCAGCGGGAAGCACATCGCGGTCTCGACCCGGCGTACCTCGCCGAGTTCGGCGACGATCTCGCGCATCCGCTCGGCCAGCGGATGGTAGCGGTAGTGGAAGGCTTCCATGACGGTCACCGGGGAGGCGGCGGCCGCGTCGGCGACGGTACGCGCCTGCGCCGCGTTCGACGTGAACGGCTTCTCGCAGAGCAGGTGCTTGCCGGCCGCGATGGCCGCCAGCGCCCACTGCTCGTGCAGCCCGTTCGGCAACGGGATGTAGACGGCGTCCAGTTCCGGGTCGGCGATCAGCTCGTCGTAGCCGCCCACCACCCGGGGGATGCCGTGCTTGGCCGCGAAAGCGGCGGCGCGGTCCCGGTCGCGGGCGGCCACGGCGGCGACCGTGACGCCGTCGACCGCGGCCGCCGGCCGGATCAGCGCGGCGGGGGCGATCCGGGCCGCGCCCAGGACACCGAGACGAAGGTCAGACACGCGCATCAGGATGTCACGCCGGCGAGACGAGCAGTTGGTTGGCGGCGAACTCCCGGTACAGGGGGCTCGTCTCGACGAGTTCCGCGTGCGTGCCGACGGCGGCCACCGAGCCGTGCTCCAGGACGACGATCTGGTCCGCGTCGACCACTGTGGACAGCCGGTGCGCGACGATCAGCAGCGTACGCCCGACGGCCACGGTGTCGATGGCGGATCGCAGCGCCGCCTCGTTACGCGCGTCGAGGTTGCTCGTCGGCTCGTCGAGCAGCAGGATCGCCGGGGCGGCGAGCAGCGTACGCGCGATGGCCAGCCGCTGGCGCTCCCCGCCGGAGAGCAGCACGCCGCCCTCCCCCACCTCGGCGTCCAGTCCCGCCTCGGTACGCGTCGCCAGGTCGCCCAGGTTCACGGCGGACAGCACGTCGAGCATCCGGTGTTCGGAGACGCCGGGCGAGGCCAGCCGGAGATTGTCGCGCAGGGTGCCGGCGAGCACGGGCGCCTCCTGCTCGACGTAACCGAGCTGGGATCGCAGCACGTCGTAGGGCATGTCGCGGATGTCGACCCCGTGCACGAGGACTGCTCCGGACGACACGTCGTAGAAACGCTCCACCAGGGACAGCAGCGTGGACTTCCCCGCACCCGACGGCCCCACCAGCGCGGTACGCGATCCGGCCGGCACGCTGAAACTCACGTTCGTGAGGATCGGAGCGCTGCCCTGCGCGTACTCGAAGGAAACGCCGCGGAACTCGACGGCGGGCGCGGCCGGGACCACGGCGAAGCCCGCGCCTGGCTTGTCGGTCTCGGCGGGGAGCGCGAGGATCTCCTCCATCCGGCCGAGCGCGCCGAGGCCGGTCTGCAGTTGGGTGTACGCGTTCATGGCCTGGCCCAGCGGCATGACGAGGAAGAAGACGTAGAGGACGAAGGAGACCAGGTCGCCGACGGAGATGGTGCCGTGCGCGACGCGTGCCCCGCCGACGCCCAGGACCAGCAGGAACGAAGCCTGGATGGTGGTGACCATGACCGGGCCGAGGGTGGACTGCAACCGCGCGATCCGCAACCCGGCCTGGTACGCCCGCCGCGCGCTGCCGTTGATCGCGTCGGTCTCGCGTTCCTCGGCGCGGCTGGCCCGGATCGTGCGCGCGGCGGAGATCGCGCGCTCGACGGCGGAGGTCATCTCGCCGATGCGGGCCTGCGCCTCGACCGACAGGCCGCGGATGCGCCGCGCGGTGATGATGCCGCCGGCGAGGCCGATCGCGAGGGCGACGATCGTGACCCCGAACAGCACCGGATCCAGCAGGATCATCGCGGTCGTCGCGCCGACGACCATCAGCGCGCCGGTCACCGTCTCGAAGAGCCCCGACGTCACCACCGCGCGCAGCAGCGTCGTGTCCGCGCCCACGCGCGAGAGCAGGTCGCCGGTACGCCGGGCGTCGTACTCGCTGATCGGCAGCCGCAGGATCCGGGCGGCCATCCGCTGGCGGGCCGTCAGCACGAGCCCCTCGGCCGTGCGCTGCAGCAGATATCCGCGTACGCCGTCCAGCGCGGCCACGACGATCAGGGCCGTGACGAGCAGGACGACGGTCGCCGAGACGGCGTGGCCGGCGGAGATGCCGTCGATCACGTTGCGGGTCAGCAGCGGCTGGATCAGGGTGGCGGCGGAGCTGACCAGGGAGAGCACGGCGACGACGAGGAGGCTCGTGCGGTGGTCGCGGACGTAGGGCCAGAGGGAGCGCAGACCGACCTTCGGGGGCATGGCCGCGATTCTACTTGCCGACCGGTAAGTTGCCCACCGCCTCCTCCATCAGGCCCCTCCCCCACCGCCAAGATCCCGTTTGGATCAGGTTTTCCACCCGAATCTTGGGCCATGATTCGGGTGATTTCCCTGATCCAAACGGGATCATGGGGGAAAGGCAGGTGAGGGTCAGGCCCACTCGGCGCCGGACGGATAGGCGAAGCGGGACAGGGCCTCCGGGTGGATCTCCGCTGAGAACCCCGGTCGCGTCGGCGCCGCGTACCGGCCCTTGACGATGGAAACCGGGTCGACGAAGTGCTCGTGCAGGTGGTCGACGAACTCGATCCGCCGGCCGGACAGCTCCCCGCTCACCGCGACGTAGTCGAAGAACGACAGGTGCTGCACCACCTCGCAGAGCCCGACGCCGCCCGCGTGCGGGCAGACCGGCTTCCCGTACGCCGCGGCCAGCAGCAGGATCGCGAGGTTCTCGTTGACCCCCGCCACCCGGCAGGCGTCGATCTGCACGACGTCGATCGCGTCCGCCTGGAGCAGCTGCTTGAACATGACCCGGTTGTGGACGTGCTCGCCGGTCGCGACCCGGATCGGCCCGCCCGACGGACCCGCCGTACGCAGGCCGGCCCGGATCGCCGCGTGTCCCAGGATGTCGTCGGGGCTGGTCGGCTCCTCGATCCAGTACGGGTCGAGCGGGGCCAGCTCGCGCATCCAGTCGATCGCGTCGGGGACGTCCCAGCGCTGGTTGGCGTCGACCGCGATGTGGATGCCGGGGCCCACCGCCGTCCGGGCCGCCCGGAAGCGGCGCAGGTCGTCGGCGAGGTCGGCGCCGACCTTGAGCTTGATCATGTCGAAGCCGCCGTCGACCGCCTCGCGGGCCAGCCGGGTGACCTTGGCGTCGTCGTAGCCGAGCCACCCCGCCGACGTCGTGTACGCGGGATACCCCTCGGCCGCGATCTGCGCGGTACGCGTACCCCGGCCGGGGAAGGCATCCGTGAGGAGGTCCACCGCGGCGGCGGGGGTGAGGGCGTCGGTGAGATAGCGCCAGTCGACGAAGTCGACGAGCTGCTGCGGGGAGAAGCCGGACAGCAGCCGCCAGACCGGCAGGCCGGCGCGGCGGGCGGCGAGGTCCCAGGCGGCGTTGATGAGCGCGGCCGCGGCGAGGTGCATGACGCCCTTCTCCGGGCCGAGCCAGCGCAGCTGGGAGTCGTGCGTCAGGCGGCGGGAGAACTCGCCGAGGTCGAGCCCGTCCAGGTCGGAGCCGACCACATAGGATCGAAGCGATTCGATAGCGGCGACGCACACGTCGTTGCCCCGGCCGATGGTGAAGGCGAACCCGTGGCCCTCCGTGCCCCCGTCCGTCACCAGGGTCACGTACGCGGCCGAGTAGTCCGGGTCGGGGTTCATCGCGTCCGAGCCGTCGAGCGTGCGGGACGTGGGGAAGCGGACGTCGCGTACGCGCATGTCGATGATCTTCACGCCGCCGCCGTCCGTACGCGCTGCCGGCCCAGTCCCTCGACCTCGACCTCGACCAGGTCCCCGGGGACGAGGTAGGGGAAGCGGCCGGAGAGCGCGACACCCTGCGGCGTACCGGTGTTGAGGACGTCGCCCGGCTCCAGGACCGTGAACTGCGACAAGTGCTGGATGAGGGTGGCCACGTCGAAGATCATGTCCGCTGTGGACGAATCCTGGCGCGGCTCCCCGTTGACCCAGCTCCGCAGCTGGAGCTTGCCCGGCTCGGGCAGCTCGTCCGGCGTCACGAGGTAGGGACCGAGGGGGTTGAACGTCTCGCAGCTCTTGCCCTTCGACCACTGGCCGCCCGACACGTCGAACTGGTACGCCCGCTCGGTGAGGTCGTTCGAGACGGCGTACCCGGCGACGCAGGCGAGCGCCTCCTGCGGCGAAGAGAGGTAGCGGGCCCGGGCGCCGATGACGACGGCCAGCTCGACCTCCCAGTCGGTCTTCACCGAGCCGCGCGGGATCAGGACGTCGTCGAACGGCCCGGACAGGGTGTTCGGCGCCTTGTAGAACATGATCGGCTGCTCGGGCGGGGCGCTGCCGGACTCCGCGGCGTGGGCGGCGTAGTTCTGCCCGATGCACAGGATCACGCCGGGCCGGGCGATCGGCGCGCCGATCCGCTGCCCGGCGACGTCGATCTCGGGCAGGCCGGTCGGCCGGAAACCGGCGGTCAACCGGGCCAGGAACGCCCCGTCGACGTCGGCGGTCACCGGGCGCAGGTCGTAGTAAGTCAGGTCGTCCAGCAGCACCGGGATCTCGGCACCGGCCGGCCCGACTCTCAGCAGTCTCATTCTCAGTCCAATCCGTACGTACGAACGGCGGTACCGCCGAAGACGGCCGCGTGCAGGTCTTCCGGTATCAGGTCGAGGGCGGCGGCCAGCCAGCGCCGGTAGCCCCCGGCGAGGTCGACGACGGGCCAGTCCGAACCCCATATCAGGCGGTCCGGGCCGAACAGCTCCAGCGCGGCGGACGCGTACGGGCGCAGGTCGTCGAGGGCCCAGCCGGCCGGGTCGGCCTCGGTGACCAGGCCCGAGAACTTCGCGGTCACCCCCGGGTACGCGGCGAGCGCGTCGAGGTCGCGCCGCCACGCGTCGAACCCGCCGGCCGCGATCGGCGGCTTGCCCAGGTGGTCGAGGACGAGCCGGGCGCCGGGCAGCGCACGGGCCAGGGCCGCCGCGGACGGCAGCTGCGCCGCCCGGATCACCAGGTCGAAGGCGAGGCCCGCGTCGGCGACCGTGGCGATGCCGCGGACGACGGCGGGATCGGTGAGGTAGCCGTCGCCGAAGCCCTGCGCCTGGGCCCGGATGCCGACCAGCTTGTCGCCGCCGGGACCCGCCCGGTGCGCGGCCAGCTTGCCGGCCAGCCCCGGGTCGGCCGGATCCGCCCAGCCCACCACGCCGGCGATCCGGGGCGTCCGCGCGGCCAGGGCCAGGAACTCGGTGGTCTCCCCGTCGTCGCAGCGGGCGGCCTCGACGAGCACCGTACGCTCCACCCCTGCACCGTCCAGCGTGGACAGCAGGTCGGCCGTCGTGTAGTCCCGGCGGATCGCGGCCAGCCCCGGGTCCTGCAGCCAGGCGTACGAGGAGGTCCAGAGGTGGTGGTGGGCGTCGATCATGCCAGCGCCGCCCACAGCTCGGCCGGGACCGGATGCGCGGCCATGGCCACCGCGTCGCGTACCTCGTCCGCCGAGCGCACGCCGACGAGCACCGAGGTGATCGCGGGGTGGCGCTGCGCGTACTGGATGGCGGCCGCCCGCAGCGGGACGCCGTGGGCCTCGCACAGGTCGCGCAGCGCGATCGCGCGGTTCAGCAGCTCGCCGTCGGCCTGCGCGTAGTCGAAGCGCGCGCCGGGCTTCGGATCCGCGAGCAGCCCCGAGTTGAAGACCCCGCCCGCGATCACGGCCACACCGCGCTCCGCTGCGAGCGCCAGCAGCGGCTCGCCGGTCCGGTCCAGCAGCGTGTACCGCCCGGCCAGCAGCACCACGTCCAGGTCGCACCGCTCGATCAGGTGGGTGAGGACGGCGCCGCTGTTGGCCCCGGCGCCGAGGGCCGCCACCAGGCCCTCCTCCTTCAGCTTCACCATCTCCGGGTACGCGTCGCGGACGGCCTGGTCCAGATGATCATCCGGGTCGTGCAGGTGGAGGACGTCGATCCGGTCGACGCCGAGCCGCTCCAGGCTGTCCTCGAAGGACCGGCGGATGCCCGCGGCGCTGAAGTCGAAGACGGGTGCGACCGCCGGGTCGACCCCGGCCCAGAAGTCCTGCCCGCCGCCGTCCGGGACGCTCGTGATGACCCGGCCCGCCTTGGTCGACAGCACGAACTCCGTACGCCCCGCGAGGGCCGCCCCGGCCCGCGTCTCGCTGCGGCCGAAGCCGTAGAGCGGAGCGGTGTCGAAGAAGCGTACGCCGAGGTCCCAGCCGGTCTCGACGGCGTCACGGGCGTCCTGCTCGGACACGTCGGTGTAGAGCCCGCCCAGCGGGGCGAGGCCGAGCCCGAGCTCGGTCACGCTCAGGCCGGTCCTGCCCAGTGGAACGCGTCCCGTCGGCGTCACGTTGCCTCCCAGCGGTACGGTCTTGACCTTCGGATGGAGCAGAATCCTATAGGATTCTGCGGCGATCCTATAGGATGTGCCCTGAGGCTGGAAGTGGCTGGCAGAAGAGGACGAGATGGGCAACCGGACGACGCTGAGCGACGAGGTCTATGAGGCCGTCAAAGCGTTGATCATGGACCACGCGATCGCGCCCGGCGCCCGGGTCACGATCGACGCGGTCAGCCGCCAGCTCGACGTCAGCCCGACGCCCGTGCGCGAGGCACTGGCCCGGCTGGAGTCCGACGGCCTGGTGGTCAAGCGCCCCATGGCCGGCTACACCACCACTCCCCTGCTGACCCCGGGCGAGTTCGAGCAGCTCTTCGAGGTACGCCTGCTGCTGGAGTGCGCGGCGGCGGCGCGGGCGGCGACCCAGGAGACGAGCGGCGTGGACTTCCCCCGGCTGCCCCGGCCGGTCGCCGACCGCGGGTACGCCGGCCATGCCGCCTTCACCGCCGCCGACGCGGCCTTCCACGACGCGGTGGCCGTGGCGGGCGGCAATCCGCTGCTGCGCGACGCGATCACGCGGCTGCACGCGCACCTGCACGTCCACCGGATCTCCTTCCCCGGAGCCGGGACGACCGAGGCCGAGCACGCCGCGATCGTCGCCGCGATCCGCTCCGGGGACCCGTCCGGCGCGGACTCGGCCATGCGCGCGCACCTGGAGGCGGCGCGCGATCGGCACCGGCTGCGGACGTAAGCTGTGCGGGTGACTGTTCGCGTACGCTTCGCACCCTCCCCGACGGGGATGTTCCATGTCGGCTCGGCCCGGTCCGCCCTGCACAACTGGGTGGTGGCCAAGCAGTCGGGCGGCACCTTCGTGCTGCGGATCGAGGACACCGACGCGTCGCGGAACCACCCCCGGTGGGTGGACGGCATCGTGCGCGCGATGGAGTGGCTCGGCATCGACGGCGACGGTTACGAGGGCCCCTACTTCCAGTCCTCGTACGCCGGCGAGCACACCAAGGCCGCCCAGCAGCTCTTCGACGCGGGCAAGGCGTACTACTGCGACTGCACCCGGGAGACGCTGGAGCAGCGTACGGGCAACAAGTACGGCGGCTACGACGGCTTCTGCCGCGACCGCGGCCTCGGCCCGGGCGACGGCCACGCGCTGCGCTTCCGCACTCCCGACGAGGGCGTGACGATCGTCAAGGACCTGGTCCGCGGCGAGCCGACCTTCGAGAACAACCTCATCGAGGACTTCGTCATCGCCCGCGGCGACGGCTCGGCGGTCTTCCTGCTGGCCAACGTGGTCGACGACATCACCATGGAGATCACCCAGGTGATCCGGGCCGAGGAGCACCTGCCCAACACGCCCAAGCAGCAGATGCTGTGGGAGGCGCTCGGCCACACCCCGCCGGTCTGGGCGCACGTGCCGATCATCGTCAACGAGAAGCGGCAGAAGCTGTCCAAGCGCCGCGACAAGGTCGCCCTGGAGATGTACCGCGACGAGGGCTTCCTCGCCGAGGCGATGCGCAACTACCTGATGCTGCTGGGCTGGGCGCCGGCCGGCGACCGCGAGATCGTGCCGTGGTCGGTCGTCGAGGAGGAGTTCAGCCTGGCCGACGTCAACCCGTCGCCGGCGTTCTTCGACGTCAAGAAGCTGACCGCGTTCAACGGCGAGTACATCCGGGCGCTGCCGGTCGAGCAGTTCATCGAGCGCTGCCGGCCGTGGCTGACCGGCCCGTTCGTCGACGCCGAGGAGAAGGGCGAGACCGGTTTCGGCATCACGCCGCCGCCGTGGGCGCCCGAGGCGTACGACCCGGCGGTGTTCGCGGCCGTGGCCGAACTGGCCCAGACCCGTATCGCGCTGCTCGCCGAGATCGTGTCCTACGTGGACTTCTTCTTCCTGGACGCCCCCGTCGTCGACGAGGCGGCCTGGGCGAAGGCCGACCTGACCCTGCTGCCGGACGTGATCGCCGCGTACTCCGAGGTGGACTGGAACGCCGAGGCGCTCAAGGAGTCGCTGCTGGCCGTCGGCGAGCAGCGGGGCCTCAAGCTCGGCAAGGCCCAGGCCCCGGTACGCGTCGCCGTCACCGGCCGGTCGGTCGGGCTGCCCCTGTTCGAGTCGCTGGAAGTGCTGGGCCGCGAGCGTACGCTCGACCGGCTCCGGGCGGCGGTCGCCCGCGCCTGAACGGTCGTGTTTGCACCGTTGTGCAATCGTGACCTGATACTCGCAACGCAAGCAAGCTCCCAGGTGTCTTCTGGTTCAGGCGCGGGAAAAGGTCGTCATGCTCCCGCGTCTGGTCATCCCTCACCGGTCTTCATCACACAACGGGGCTCACATGGTTCGCACGGTGGCTCGTCGCCTGCTCACAGGTGGCGCGGTCGTCCTCGCAGTCGGGGTGTTCGCCCTGGCCGGCGGGTCGGCCTGGGCCGGACCAGGTCCGGCGGGGTACGCGGCGGCGCCCAGCGCGCCCGCCGCACCGACGTCGGCCACGATCACGGGCGAGGGGCTCGACGGCCCCCTGACCGTGTCGGCCGACACCAACGAGGACGCGTTCGACAACCTGATCACCGAGATCGACTACCTCGCCACCTACCCGAACGTCCTCACCGCCCCCAAGCCGGACAAGCTCGGTCCGAAGTACACGGTCGTCGTCAGCTTCGGCACGGTCGCCCGCCAGCAGTACGACCTCTACCCGCTCGCGGCGGGCGGACCGAAGGCGTACCGGCCGGCGGCGCAGCCGGACAAGCACAAGACGACGGCCGCGTGGATCTACGGCCGGCTCACCATGCCGACGACGCTGCGCGGTGTCGGCGTACCGGTGGCCGGGGGCGCGGTCGGCGGTGGCGGTGGCGGCGTCGTGCAGAGCACCAAGGCGGCGGCCGCCGACATCGGCGAGGTCATGGGTGAGTGGCGCCGGGTCGTGGCGCTGAACGGGGCGATCGTCGTGCTCATCGCGGCGGGCCTGTTCGGCATGGCGTTCCTCATCCGCCGCAAGATCTGACCGCCGTCCCCCCACCTCGACGATCTTGCGCGAATGTACCGGCATTCCGGGCATAACCCCCGGATTTCCGAGCACTCGCGCAAGATCGTCGGGGTGGGGGCGGGGCGCATTACTCTGTTCGCCATGTCACCCCGGACCCCTCGTACCGCGTTCGCGCTCGCCGTGGCCGCCCTGCTGTTCGCCCTGACCGGCTGTATGAAGATCGACGCCCAGCTGACCGTGGGCGCCGACGACACCGTCAGCGGCACGATCGTCATGGGCGTCGACAAGCGCCTCGCCGGGCTCACCGGCCAGACCGAGGACCAGCTGGTCGCGAGCATGGGCCTCGACACCGCCAAGCTGCCCACCGGCGCCACCGTCGAGAAGTACGCCGACGACGGCTTCGTCGGCCGCAAGATCGTCTTCTCCGGTACGCCGCTCAAGGACTTCACCGGCACCGGCGACAAGGACACGTTCTCGATCGTCCACTCGGGACACGAGTACGTCTTCAACGGCGTGGTGAACCTGAGCCTGGTCCAGCTGGACAACCCGGCCGTGAAGCCGTTCGCCGACATGTTCGGCGTCACGTTCGCGGTCACCTTCCCCGGCAAGGTCATCGAGCACAACGGGGAGCTGAACGGGCGTACCGTCACCTGGAAGCCCAAGGCCGGCCAGAGCTACGCCATGCGGGCCCGGGCCGAGGAGCCCACCAGCACCGCGTGGATCCTGCCGGTCGTGCTGTCGGGCGTCGGCGTACTCGCGGTGGTGGCGATCGTGCTCGTCGTGCTGGCCGGCCGGCGTCGTCGCGTACGCGCGGGAGACGGCTCGCAGGTCGCGGAGAAGGCGGACGCGACGCTGGCCGAGCCGGACACGAGCGATCCGTGGGCGGCGACCGAGGCGCGCCGGCCCGAGGAGAACGCGGAGCAGGCCCCGCAGGGCGCGCCAGTGGGAACCGACCGGGACCGGACGGGGATCGTGACGCAGGCGCGGCCCGACGAGCCCACCCAGCCGGCGGTCTGACCGAGCGAGCGAGGGCGGCGCGTACGCAGCGTGACATGCTGTGAGGCATGACCGACGTGCCCGCCCTCGCCGCCTCGCTGAAGCGGATCGAGCGCGCCGCGGGTACGCTCGCCACCGCCAGCGTGGCCCGGATGGACGAAGTCCTGCCCTGGTTCCGGGGCATGCCCGCCGACCAGCGCGCCTGGGTCATGCTCGTGGCCCAGTCCGGCGTGCAGTCGCTGGTGGAGTGGCTGCGCGGCGACCAGGGCGCCGGCAAGCAGCAGGTCTCGGACGAGATCTTCGACGCGGCCCCCCGCGCGCTGGCCCGCATGATCAACCTGCAGCAGACGGTGGCCCTCATCAAGGTGACCATCGACGTCGTCGAGGAGCAGGTTCCCGCGCTGGCCGAGCCCGGCGAGGAGAGCGCGGTCCGCGAGGCGATCCTGCGCTACTCCCGCGAGGTGGCCTTCGCCGCCGCCCGCGTGTACGCCCGCGCGGCCGAGACCCGCGGATCCTGGGACGCCCGGCTGCAGGCGCTGCTCGTCGACGCCCTGTTGCGCGGCGACTCCTCCGACGTCCTGGCCAGCCGGGCGGCCGCGCTCGGCTGGTCGGACGCGCCCCCGGTGGCGGTGACGGTCGGCCGGTCCCCCGGCGGCGAGGCTTCGGCCGTGCTGCACGCCGTGCACCGGCTCGCCCGGCGGGTCGGCGTCGAGGTGTTCGGCGGCGTCCACGGGGACCGGCTGGTCCTCGTCCTCGGCGGCGCGCCCGATCCGCTCGGCACCGCGGAGAAGCTGTCCGGCGGGTTCGGGGACGGCCCGATCGTCGTCGGGCCGGCCGTGCCCTCCCTGGACGAGGCGAGCACCTCGGCCCGCGCCGCCCTGGCCGGGTTCCGGGCGGCCGCCGCCTGGCCCGCCGCGCCCCGCCCGGTGGCCGCCCAGGACCTGCTGCCGGAGCGAGCGCTCGCCGGGGACGCCGACGCCCGGCGCACGCTGCGGCAGGAGATCTACGGTTCGGTGCAGCGGGCCGGCGGCGAACTGCTGGAGACCCTCGACGCGTTCCTGACCCACGGCGGCGCGCTGGAGGCGACGGCGCGGGCGCTGTTCGTGCACCCCAACACGGTGCGCTACCGGATGCGGCGGGTGGCCGAAATCACCGGGTACGCGCCGCTGTCGCCCCGGGACGCGTTCGCCCTCCGGATCGCCCTCGCGCTCGGCCGGCTGGAGCCCGGACATGGCGTCTGAGCTGCGTAAACAAGGCGGGCTACAGTTCACCCGTGGGACCCGTGTGCGACATCGTACGTCTATCTTTGTGGAGACCATACAAAGGCATCGGTAGGATTTGGTGGCGCGCGTCAACGACGTCGCCCTGAGTGATCCTTCAGGGTGGAAGGCGTGCTCGCCGTTCTTTCTCCCGGCCAGGGTGCTCAGAAACCCGGCTTCCTGACCCCGTGGCTCGCCCTCGACGGCGTCGAGGACCAGCTGCGCTCGTGGTCCGCGCTCGCCGGCGTCGATCTCGCGTACCTCGGCACCGCCGCCGACGCCGACGAGATCAAGGACACCGCTCGCACCCAGCCCCTGCTCACGGCCGCCGCCCTGATCGCGGCGACCCGGCTGCGGCTGCCCGCGACGTGCGTCGTCGCCGGCCACAGCGTCGGGGAGCTGGGGGCGGCCGCGGTCGCCGGCGCGCTCACGCCCGAGGACGCGGTGGCACTGGCCGGCGTACGCGGCCGCGAGATGGCGGCCGCCTGCGCGCTCGAGCCGACCGGCATGGCCGCCGTCGTCGGGGGCGACGAGACCGAGGTGCTCGCGGCGATCGCCGACAACGGGCTGTTCCCGGCCAACCGCAACGGCGCCGGTCAGATCGTCGCGGCCGGCCCGGTCGGCGCGATCGAGAAGCTGGTCGCGGCCCCGCCCGCCAAGGCCCGGGTGATCGCCCTGCAGGTGGCGGGCGCCTTCCACACGCCCTTCATGGCACCGGCCGAGCAGGCGCTTTCCGCGTACGCGGCCGGCATCGTGCCCGCCGACCCGGCCCGTACGCTGCTGTCCAACCTCGACGGCACGGCCGTGACCTCCGGGACGGAGCTGGTCGGCCGGCTCGTCCGCCAGGTGACCGCGCCCGTGCGATGGGACCTCGTGATGGCCTCGCTCGCCGGTCTCGGGGTCACCGCCGTGATCGAACTGCCCCCGGCCGGTACGCTGGCCGGGCTGGTCAAGCGCGCCGTCAAGGGGCTCGAGATCGTCACCGTCAACTCGCCCGACGACCTGGCGACGGCCCAGGACCTCATCCAGCGCCACGGCACCGAAGGAGCGTCCGCCTGATGGGCAGCAAGATCGTCTCGCTCGGTCACTACCAGCCCTCCCGGGTCGTCACGAACGACGACCTGGCGCAGATGGTCGACACGAACGACGAGTGGATCCAGTCCCGCGTCGGCATCAAGGAGCGGCGCGTCGCCGACACCGAGACCGTCGCCGACATGGCCGCGATCGCGGCCGAGAAGGCGCTGGCCGGCAGCGGCCTGCACGCCGACGACATCGACCTGGTGATCGTCGCGACCTGCTCGTCGGCCGACCGCAGCCCCAACGTCGCCTGCCGGGTGGCCATGAAGCTCGGCCTCGGTACGCCGGCCGCGTTCGACGTCAACACCGCCTGCTCCGGCTTCTCCTACGCGCTCGCGCTCGCCGACCAGGCCATCGGGGCCGGGGCGGCGCGGCACGCGCTCGTCATCGGCGCCGAGAAGCTCTCCGAGATCACCGACTGGACCGACCGGTCGACCTGCGTCATCTTCGGTGACGGGGCCGGCGCGGCGGTCGTCAGCCGGACCGCCGACGGCGAGGAGCCCGGCATCAGCCCGGTCGTCTGGGGCTCCGCGCCGGGCGACGCGATCAGGATCGAGAGCTGGCGCCCGTACATCACCCAGGAAGGCCAGGCGGTCTTCCGCTGGGCCACGACGGCCATCCCGCCGATTGCCCGCGAGGTCTGCGAGAAGGCCGGCTACGAGCCCGCCGACATCGCCGCGTTCGTGCCCCACCAGGCCAACCTGCGCATCATCGAGCCGGTCGCCCGCAAACTCGGCGTGGTCAACGCCGTGATCGCCCGCGACATCGTGGAGTCGGGCAACACGTCCGCGGCGAGCATCCCGCTCGCGCTCTCCAAGATGGTCGAGCGCGGCGAGATCAAGGCGGGCAGCCCGGTCCTGCTCATCGGGTTCGGCGGTGGCCTGACCTACGCCGGTCAGGTCGTCCGCTGCCCCTGACCCCCCTACGCTCGGATTGGCCGACTGGCCGGTTCCGTGTCCACCATGATGAAGGGAAAGACATGACCCGCGAAGAGATCACCGCCGGCCTCGCCGAGATCCTCGAGGAGGTCGCCGGGGTGAACCCGGAGGACGTGTCCGAGGAGAAGTCGTTCACCGAGGACCTGGACGTCGACTCGCTGTCGATGGTCGAGGTCGTCGTCGCCGCCGAGGAGAAGTTCGGCGTGAAGATCCCGGACGACGAGGTGCAGAACCTCAAGACCGTCGGCGACGCCGTCAACTTCATCCTGAAGGGCTGAATCCTCCCTTGTCTCGTCGTGACGTAGTCGTCACCGGGCTCGGCGCGACGTCCCCGCTGGGCGGGGATGTCGCGTCCACCTGGGACGCCATGCTCGCCGGTCGCTCCGGGGTCAGGCCGCTGACCGATGAGTGGGCCGCGCAGTTGCCGGTGCGGATCGCGGCCAAGGTCGCGGTCGACCCGTCCGAAGTCCTCGACCGGGTACGCCTGCGCAAGCTCGACCGGTCCGAGGCGCTGGCGCTCATCGCCGCGGCCGAGGCATGGAAGGACGCCGGGCTGGCCGACGCCGGCCTGGACACCGAACGGCTGGCGGTCGTCGTCGGCTCCGGCATCGGCGGCGCGCAGACGCTGCTCGCCCAGGACGACATCCTGGAGGCGTCCGGGCCCCGCCGGGTCAGCCCGCACACGGTACCGATGCTGATGCCGAACGGTCCCGCCGCGTACGTGGGGCTCGATTACCGGGCGAAGGCCGGCGTACACGCGCCGACCAGCGCCTGCGCCACGGGTGCCGAGGCGATGGCCTGGGGCCTGGACATCATCCGGTCCGGCCGGGCCGACGTCGTCATCGCCGGCGGCACGGAGGCCGTGATCCACCCGCTGCCGATCGCCGGGTTCGCCTCGATGCGGGCCATGTCGACGCGCAACGACGACCCCGAGCGGGCCTCCCGTCCCTGGGACAAGGGCCGCGACGGCTTCGTCCTCGGCGAGGGTTCCGCCATCGTCATCCTGGAGTCGGCCGAGCACGCCGCGGCGCGCGGGGCACGCGTACACGCGGTGCTGGCCGGGGCCGCCATGACCTCCGACGGCTACGACATCGTCCAGCCGCATCCGGAGAGCGAGGGCGGCGGCCGGGCCATGCGGGCGGCGCTGCGCGACTCGGGCCTGACCGGCGCGGACATCAAGCACGTCAACGCGCACGCCACGTCGACCCCGGTGGGCGACATGGCCGAGGTGTTCGGCGTACGCCGGGAACTGGGCGACCACCCGGTGCTGACCGCGACGAAGTCGATGACCGGTCACCTGCTGGGCGCGGCGGGCGCGCTGGAGACGATCGCGACCGTGCTGTCGGTCCGCGACGGCATCATCCCGCCGACGATCAACCTCGACGACCCCGACGACGCCCTCACCCTGGACGTGGCCATGCACAAGGCCCGCCAGATGGACGTCCCCGCGGCGCTGAACAACTCGTTCGGCTTCGGCGGGCACAACGTCGCGCTGATCTTCCACCGCGCCTGAGGCAGGCCCTACTCCGCCTCGGCGCACGCACTCCTCGGCAGGCCGTTCACCGCGACCGGTGAGCGGCCTGCCGCTTTCTGCTTGCCGGCGAGCACCGCCGCCAGCCCTTCCAGCGAGTACGCGCTGGAGCTGTACGTCGCCAGCAAGGTCGGGGACGGCGAGTGCGCCAGGATGCCGGGCAGGTCCATGGCCACCGTGATGTCGGCGTCCTTGCGCAGATCGGGGGCGGCGTCTCCGTAGCCGACGAGGTGCACCACCGTGCCGCCCTTCGCCACCACCTGGACGCCCTGCTGGACGAGCGCCCGGGCGAGCAGGTCCTGGCTGGCCTGCCGGCCGTCCGAGGCGCTGATCGTGACCGGGCCGGTGACCAGCGGGCCGCCGTCGCAGCGCCCCTTGAGGATCGTCACGGCCGCCGCCGCGAGCGGCGCGACGGTGCTCTTCGCGGCGGTCGTGGCGAGCTGATCGGCGGCCGGCTGCGGCGTGGCCGTGACCGCCTTCTTCAGGTCGAGCAGGCGACGGACCGAGGCGCGCAGCAGGTCGCGCGGCAGCTGCCCCGACTTCAGCGCGTCCAGGATCCCCTGGTACGCGCCGACCGGGTCCGGCGGCATCAGCAGCAGATCGTTGCCGGCGAGCAGCGCCCGGACGGCCGCCTCCCCGGACGGCCACCGCATCGCGGGGCTCATGTTGAGCGCGTCGGTCACGACGACGCCCTGGTAGCCCAGCTTCTCGCGGAGCAGCCCGGTCAGCACCTTCGACGAGAAGCTCGCCGGTACGCCGGGATCGACCGCCTGCACGTCGAGGTGGCCCGACATGACGAGCCTGGCGCCGGCCGCGATCCCGGCCTGGAACGGGACGAGATCGGTCTTCTCCAGCTCGGCCTGCGACTGGTCGAGCCGCGGCAGATCGGAGTGGCTGTCGGCGGCCGGCCGGCCGTGCCCCGGGAAGTGCTTCAGCGTCGCCGCGACACCGGCCGACTGGAGACCGCGTACGGCGGCGGAGGCCTGCTCGGCGACGCGCTCCGGTTCGTCGCCGAACGAACGCGACCCGATGACGCCCGAGGCGCCCTGCACGTCGGCGTCGGGCGCGAAGTCCACGTTGACGCCCATGGCGGCCAGCTCCGTCCCGGCGACCTTCCACGCGGCCTCGGTCAGCTCCGGCTGGTGGGCGGCCCCGGCGGCCAGCGCGCTCGGCAGCACGGTGACCCCCGACTTCACCCGGGTCACCACCCCGAACTCCTGGTCGGTGGCGATCAGCAGCGGCTGGGCCGACGCCTGGCGCAGGCCGGCCGTGAACGCGCGTACCTGGGCGGCGTCGACGATGTTGGCCGTGTTCTTCGCCGTCGGGTCGCCGGCCTCGAAGCCGACCAGCACGACGCCGCCGAGGTGCAGCTTCTGGACCAGCTGCGCCGGGGTGTCCACGCCCGCCAGCTTCTGGTTCGACCGGGCGGCCCCCTCGGAGACCTTCGTGGCGCCCTGGCCGTACGCGTACGGCATCAGCACCTGGCCGGCGAGCTCCTCGTCGGACATGGCGGCGACGGGATCGGCCGGATCCGCCGAGGCGGCCGGTTCGTCGGGGGCGGTGCCGCAGGCGGCACCGGAGAACAGAAGGAGACCGACCAGGAGGACTGCTGCCGTACGCCGCATTCCAGCGATCTCATCACACGGGGGACCCGGCCGCCACTCTGGCGCCGCCGCGCCGCCGCGAATCGGTCCCAGATCACCCGGCCCGCTGGGTGAGCAGCGTGAACGGCGCCCCGTCACCGGCCCAGCGGTACGGCTCCAGTTCGGCGTCCCAGGCCGAGCCGAGCGCCCGGTCGAGGGCCTGGGACAACGCTTCCGGCGTACGCGCCTGGGC
Source organism: Hamadaea tsunoensis DSM 44101 (assembly GCF_000428945.1). Lineage (GTDB taxonomy): Bacteria > Actinomycetota > Actinomycetes > Mycobacteriales > Micromonosporaceae > Hamadaea > Hamadaea tsunoensis. The sequence continues at coordinate 220,747 of NZ_AUAX01000001.1, forward strand.
GACGAGCGTACGCAGCATGTCCTCGCCGAGCTGGATGTCACCGGCGGCGCCGGCCGTCGCGCGGTGCAGCCCGCGGCCGGGCACGTGCATGTAGCGCTCGCCGTCGACGCCGGGGCTCGGCTCCTCGGTGACCTCGAACCGGAGCATGTTCCACTGGCGCAGCTCAGCGGCGATCTCGGCGGCGGTACCCGGGCGGCCGGTCCAGCCGCACTCGGCCCGGCGGGCACCGGAATCGACGGGTTGCAATGTCCACTCCAGGCTGACCGGGGCCGCCAGGACACGGGCTATCGCCCACTCGACGTGAGCGCACACGGCGAGCGGGGTCGAATGGACGTATACGACGCCTCGCGTGGGCACGGTGACCTCCCGGTGACGACAGGTGCGTCTTCCCCTACGACCTGGCGCCTGTGGGCGGTAATGCCCCCTTTATGGGTGTCTGAGACTGATGTTGACGACGGGTCCATGATGACGCCTGAGGCCGACGAGACGCCAGAGAATCGGAAAACTCACCGGAGATTCTGCCTCTTGTCCCCGCCTTGTCCCCGTCGTATGACCGTGACTTGGGCCGGACCGGGTCCGGACGCTATATTGGGTGATGGCCCGCGCGTCGGGCCCCTTTTCTGCTGGGCTGGCGACCAATCGGCGCCGGCACAGCGTCAGAAGACTGCCAAGCTTTAAGACTGCCAAGGAGTAGCCCGGTGGCGAGTAGCACCTCGAAGACCGCGCGCGCGTCCGTCCGGGCCGGTGAGGCCAAGGGCGGCGCGCTCAGCGTGCTCGGTGAGTTCAAGTACATCATCCCGCTCAACAGCGGGAAGCACGTCTACGTGCGGAACCTCACCAACGGCAAGACCACGCACCTGAGCACCACCTCGGACGCCTTCGTCGAGGAGATCCGGGCACTGGCCGCCGCCGGCCACGGCGCGAAGATCCGTGCCGAGCTGGTCGCCCTGGAGTCGACGCACCCGCGCGACGGCTGGGCCGCCACCGAGAAGCGGCTGGCCGACGCCGGCGTCTTCGGCGAGGCCTGATCCTCGCCGCGAGCACACGAAAGCCCCCCACCGCATCCGGTGGGGGGCTTTTCCATCTCCGCCCCCGCCCCGCCCCCGCCCCGGCCCCGGCCCCGCCCGCGAGGCCGCAAGGCCGTGAGTCCCGGCGATCTTGCGCGAATGTACCGGCATTCCGGGCATACGCCGCGAAATTCGGGGCATTCGCGCAAGATCGTCGGGAACTGGCCGCGTCGGCGGACGGGCCGTGTCGGGGACTGGCCGTGTCGGGGGACGGGCCGTGTCGGGGAGGGGTCAGATGAGTTGGACGATGCCGGTGTCGAGGTCGTAGACGGCGCCGACGACGCGTACGGGCGGGTCGGCGGTCAGGGATTCCTTGATCCCCTCTTCGATCTTGAGCAGCTCCACCGTCCGCTGCACGTGGATGCGCAGCGCCCGGGCCTCCACGTCGGGCTCGTCCAGCCCGGCCGCGAGTACCGACGGCGCTATCTCGTGCACGAGGTAGCCCAGGGAGCCACGCGGCTTGCGGCCCGCGCGCAGCGACTGCACCGTCGCCGAGATCGCTCCGCAGCGCTCGTGCCCGAGCACCATCACCAGCGGTACGCCGAGTTCCTGCACCGCGAACTCGACGGAGCCGGCGATGGCCCGGTCGAGGACGGCGGCGCCGGAGCGCACGACGCAGATGGAGCCGAAGTTCTGGTCGAACACCGCCTCCAGCGGAACCCGGGAGTCGATACAGCCCACGACGACGGCGTAGGGCTGCTGGCCGCCGGAGGACGCGGCGGCCGCCGCGATCTCGTGGCCGTACTGGGGCTGCCCGGCCACGAATCGGCCGTTGCCCTGCAGAAGTTCGGCGAGCGCCTCGGACGCTCCGCGAGGGCGTACGCCCGGCGAAGACGGCGTCGCGGTCGGTGACTGCGGCGTCATATGCCCATGCTCGGGCAGATCTCCCGAACGCGAAAGAGAATGACGGAATACTGCGACTCTGATCACGGAAAAACTCCGGTCATGAGAAAAGTCCGGTCGGGGGAATCTTGGGGGATGTCACCCATGGCCCGCACCTGACGGCCTCGGCTAGCCTCGACGCGACAGGTAGCAGCCGGGAGGGGCGATCGGTGGGACACGTTCAGGACTGGCTGGCCGGATTCCCACCTGCCGTGATCTACCTGTTGGTCGGCTTGATCATCATGATCGAGAGCATGGGCATCCCGCTGCCGGGCGAGCTGGCGCTCATCGGCGCGACCCTGCTGACCGCGGCCGGCACCGGCAATCCCGTCTATGTCGCCATCGCCGCCTCGATCGGCGCCATCGTCGGCGACTCCATCGGGTACGCGGTCGGCCACCGGGGCGGCCGGCCGCTGCTCGTCCGGGCCGGCAAACGGTTCCCCAAACACTTCGGACCCGCGCAACTGGCCAAAGCGGAGGCAGCCTTCGGCCGGTGGGGCGTCTGGGCGGTGTTCTTCGGCCGGTTCGTCGCCCTGCTGCGGATCCTTGCCGGGCCGCTGGCGGGCGCGCTGCGCGTACCGTATCCGAAGTTCCTGATCGCGAACGCGGCCGGCGGCATCGTGTGGGCCTCGGGGACCGTGGCGCTGGTGTACTTCCTGGGTGAGGCCGTGGAGAAGTACCTGAAGGACTTCTCGTGGATCGCGCTGGGCGTCGCCGTGCTGTTCGGGCTGGGCACGACGTGGTGGTTGAAGCGCAAGGCCCACCGGCAGGTGGCCGACGGTGACGATGACGACACAGTGGTCGCGACGACGGGCCGCGACCACTAAGCTTTGACGGCATTAATTCGCAGCCCTCCGGGCGCGAAGGCGCGAGCAGCCGGGAGCCGCATGTCCGAGACGCCAGTCAGCCCGCTCGAGCAGGAGATCGCTGTCGAGCAGCGGCACGTCGATCGGGTGTACACGCAGCTCGGGCGCGATCGTGAGGCGGTCACCCGGCTGGAGAAGGGCGGGTACGGCCTGGCCGGAGCCGGCGTGCCCGGTTCCCTGGTCGACCGCGACGCGATGGTGTTCCACGCGGCGCGGCGCCGGTCGGTGCTCGACGCCGAGCACGAGGGACTCGTCTTCGGGCGCCTCGACCTGCTCGACCACAAGGTCGCCCGCTACGTCGGCCGGATCGGCGTACGCGAGGAGGGCGTCGTCGGCGACGACATCGAACCGCTGGTCGTCGACTGGCGCGCCCCCGCCGCCGAACCCTTCTACCGCGCCACCGCCGCCCAGCCGCTCGGCGTCATCCGCCGGCGCATGATCCAGTCCTCCGGCGAGAAGGTCACCGGCATCGAGGACGACCTCCTCGATCCGGAGGCCGCCCCGCCCGGCATGACCGTCATCGGCGACGGCGCCCTGCTCGCCGCCCTCTCCCGCGCCCGCGGCACCGGCATGCGCGACATCGTCGCCACCATCCAGCAGGAACAGGACGTCGCCATCCGCGCCCCGGGCGGCGGCGTCACCGTCGTCGAGGGCGGCCCCGGCACCGGCAAGACCGCCGTCGCGCTGCACCGCGCCGCGTACCTGCTCTATCGCGACCGCGCCCGGTTCGCCGGCGGCGGCGTCCTCATCGTCGGCCCCTCCCCCGTCTTCGTCTCCTACATCTCCGCCGTCCTGCCCTCCCTCGGCGAGGAGAGCGCCACGCTCCGGTCCCTCGGCGAGATGATCGACGGCGTACGCGCGACCCGCGAGGAGCCGGCCGCCCTGCACGCGATCAAGGGGTCGGTGCGGATGCGCAAGGTGCTCCGGCGGGCGGCCGAGGACGCCGTCCCGGACCAGCCTCAGGGCCTGCGTATGCGTTTCCGGGGCGGCTGGCTCGAACTGCCGGCCCGCGAGGTCGAGCAGCTGCGCCGGCAGATCGTCCGCGGCCAGCGCCGCAACGAGATCCGCGGCCGCGCGTTCGGCGCCGTCCTCGACACGCTGTGGAAGCAGGCGCAGCCGAACCTGCCCGGCTGGGAACAGTCCCGGTTCGACGAGGAGATGACGGAGAACGAGGACTTCCGCACCTTCCTCAAGCGCTGGTGGCCGTATGTGCGCCCGCTCGACGTCCTCTCCTGGCTCGCCGACCCCCGCCGCCTGTCCTGGTACGCCTCCGGCATCCTGTCGGCCGCCGAGCAGAGCCGCCTCGCCGCCGCCGTACGCCCCGACGAGCTGTCCATCGACGACATCGCGCTGCTCGACGAACTCGACGAGCTGATCGGCCGGCCACCGCGACGCAAGCGCCGGACGAACGGGGGCGGATACCGCGTCATCGGCACCCGGGCCTCCGGCCAGGAGAAGGTGGCAGACCGCACCGACTACCGCGACTACGCCCACATCATCGTCGACGAATACCAGGACGTCACGCCGATGCAGTGGCGCATGGTCGGCCGCCGCGGCGAGATCGCCAGCTGGACGATCGTCGGCGACCCCGCCCAGACCGCCTGGACCGGCGACCCCGGCGAACCCGGCCGCGCCCGCGAGGCCGCGACCGGCCGCCGCGAACGGCACCAGTTCGCGCTCACCACCAACTACCGCAACCCCGCGGAGATCTTCGAGGTGGCGGCGGCGGAGATCCGGCGTATCGCCCCGAACCTGCCGCTGCCCCGGGCCGTCCGATCCACGGGGGTATCCCCGGTGGCCTTGTCCGTCCCTCGGTCCGAACTGCGGTCCGCGGTCGTGTCGGCGGCAACCGCGTTACTGGACGAGGTGGACGGGACGGTCGGGGTCATCACCCCCGAGGGCAGGACACGGGACGACGCCCGGAACTGGCTGCCGGAGAACAGCCGCCTCCAGGTCGTCACCGGGTTGGAAGCCAAGGGGATGGAGTACGACGGGGTGTTGGTGGTTTCTCCTGCCCGGCTCCGGGAGGAGTCGGGGGTGCGGACGTTGTATGTCGCGCTGTCGCGAGCTACTCAGCGGCTCACCACCATCGAAATCGCGTCGTAGCGTTCGTCGGCGAGCTTGCGATAAATATAAGCTAGACTTATATTTGAGCAGTGTGGGAGGTCAGCCTTCATGCAGAGGTCGAGGCATGGTTCCTCGAACTCTGCGACGCCGACCCGGCGACCGCTGACCTCGTCGCCGAAGCGATCGACCTACTCTCCGAGCAAGGCCCGGCACTCGGACGCCCGCTCGTCGATCGGATACAGGCCAGCAGGTTCCACAATATGAAGGAGCTCCGTCCAGGGTCGGCCGGCGCGACCGAGATACGCCTGCTGTTCGCGTTCGATCCGCACCGCGAAGCGATCTTCCTCATCGCCGGCGACAAGTCCGGGCAGTGGAAGAAGTGGTACCAGTCGGCCATTCCCATCGCCGACAACCGGTATGAAGAGCACCTGACCCAGTTGAAGGAGGAGCAGCCATGAGTACGCCGTCCAACTGGCGCGAAGTCAAGGCCAAGGCTCGCGCCGCCGATCCGACCTGGGACAGTGACGAACGCACCAGCCGACGAGCCCAGATGCGTGAGGAAATGCTCGCGTCCGTCAGTGGCGCGCAGCTGGCCGAAATCCGTAAGCAACTGGGCATGACGCAGACCCAGCTCGCCGAATCCGCGGGTATCTCGCAGGCACGGGTCAGCCAGATCGAGAACGGTGTCGCCACCAGCCTCGAATCACTCCGCGCCTATGTCATGGGCCTGGGCGGCCACCTCGACATCGTGGCCCGTATCGGCAATATCCAGCTGAACATCGCCTGACGCCGATATCACGTCAGGTCCGAAAGCAACCGCCTCCACTCAGCGGCCATCGCGTTGCTGGACGAGGTGGACGCGGACGGTTGGCGTCATCACCCGAGGGCAGGACGCAGGACGCGACTGCCGGCTCGTCTCAGACGCCCGTCAGCCAGATCGAAACGGTGCCGCCATCCGCAGGGAGCACGATGCTCACAAAATCGTGTTCCGCAGCCATCGGGCGTTCTGCTCCCGAGCGGGGTCTTCCTCGCCGCGCACGATGTAGATCAGCGCATCCGTGAACGTCTCACCCAAGTCCCACATCACGAGCGGACCGACTGCGATGGTCCGTCCGCCCGGCGCGACATAGGCGCGAAACTGGCTACTCCACATGCCCAGTGGGGTAAAACGCTCCCCTTCATGTTCTGCGAGCACCCTCGCTTCGTCGATCATGTCGATACACGCGTCGACCGGGTCGACGTACAACGATGACGGCGGCTCTCGGTGGGCGGAGCTGGCGATCAGGAGATCACCGAACTCCGCCCATATCCGTAGCGCCAGATGGCTTACCTCGAACCCGACGGCCCGGAGGCGTTCGTTCCAGCGGGTGGTCTCGTGGGATCTCCCAGCGAACCAACCCGCAGACCGCAACGCCTCCAGGACGAACGGATCGTCACCTGCCAGGGACTTCGTCGTAACTGCCATACACCTTGCCGATCAGCGTCTTGCACGACTGCTTGCACGGATTGAACGGTTCTCCGTGCGGCTCCGGGGAGCCCATGGGCCGAACTCTGAGCGTACTGAAGGAGCCACCGAAGATCGCTGTATCGCCCTCCGCCTTCTGCGCCTCGTTCATGGCGCAGACCTCTGAACAGGTCCGACGATGGCTGGCACCGAGAACATCGTCCAGCGCGGAACCCGGCTCGATGTCCGTGTCGCCCTGGGTGCGGCCGTAGTAGCGCTTGCCTGACGGCGATGTGTATTCCGTGACGAAGTCCGGCGTCGCGGCCTGGTTCGATCCACGGTTCGCGTCGGCGTAGTCCCTCAGCGTCGTCCCCTCCGGAGCGGGACCGGGCTCGGGGCTGCAGGCAGTCGTGTTGTGTACGAGGACCGGGGTGTTGTTGGCGAGGACGTAATAGGTGTGGATGTCCTGGACCGTGAGGTCCCGCATCCACTTGAGCCCGGTCCAGACCTTGATCCCCGTGACGACCTGGGCCGTCTCCCCGTCCGCGCTGCGCAGGTGCGTACCGACCTGGAGGTCGACAGCCTCGGTCCACCGATTCTGCGAGGCGTTCCAGAACGGGTGGTGCCAGGTCGTGTGGAGCACCGTGGACTTGCCCGACTTCGTGTCCTTGACGGTGACGTCGGCCAGGTCCTTGTCGTCGTTCTTGTGGAGCACCGTGACCGGTTTGGCCTCCGTCTTGCCGGTGGCCGGGTCGGTCGCCTTGACCTTGTCGCCGACCTTCACGTCCTCGATACGCCGGGTCGTGCCGTCGGCCATGACGACCCGCGTGCTCGGGTCGAAGCTGTGGCAGCCCTTGGCCCGGGCCCCGCCGGCCGCGCCCATCACGCCGCCCATGACGGCGCCGCTGATGGTCGAGTTCTTGACGGAGTTCCAGTCGATGCCCTTGCCGGTGCCCCAGTTGTTGTAGACCTGCATGCCGATGTCGGTCAGGCCGCCGCCGATGCCGCCGCTGATGGCGCCGGAGGCCGCCCCGACCGCCATGCGGCCGAGCAGGTTGGTGCCGACCTTGGCGCCGACGCCGCAGAGGAGCTTGCCCGCGACCGCGCCGCCGATGCCGCCGGTGACCAGGCCGAGGGTGCCGGAGACGGCGTTGACCGCCAGTGACTTGCCGAAGTCGCTCAGCGAATGGATCTTGCCTTGGGCCGCGTCTTTGGCGACGTTGATCGCAATGCCGACAAGCAGGCCGCCCACCGGGCCGAGCGTCACCGTGGCGACGACGGTCAGGGCGATCGCGGCCACCTCGATGATGGCGTCCTTGTGTTCCTTGACCCATTGTTTGGCCTTGCTGGCGGCGTCCTTCAGCTTGTTGAGCTTCTTGGTCACCGAGCGCTGGACCTGTTGCTTGAGCTGATGTCCGGCGACCTTGGCCTTGGCCTTCTCGACCTGGTACGCGCGGTGGTGCTCCTCAGCCTTCTTGGCCGTGTACGTGCGGCCCTTGTTCGCCAGATTCTCCAGGCCGGTCCAGCCGGCGGAGTGGGCGGCCGACGAGACCTTGCTGAGGCCGTAGTTGAACGCCGAGTAGGTGTAGGAGGCGGCCTGGTTGTACGCGGCCGAGACGGTGTGGTTGACGGTCTGGCCGAGGGCCGAGTTGTTCCACGCGTTGGCCGCCTTGCACACCGCGTTCCACCAGGAGCAGTGGCCGCTCGGATCGGTGTGCACCAGCGGGTTGTCGTCCGCGTACGCGTACCGGTTGGCCGAGACCGAGGTGGGTACCGGGTTGTTGGCGTACGAGTCGCGGTTGTCGAACTGGCCGGTGTCGGTGTTGTACCAGCGGGCGAGCATGTTCACCCGGCTGGTGAACGTGTCCGTCCACTCCGACTGGTAGCCCAGGTTGCCGAGCATCCCGGTGGTGGCGGTGACCCGGCCGAGCGGGTCGTAGGTGGTGGACGCGTCCAGCGCGGTCGAGGACGCGGTGAACTGGCCGACCACGTCGTCGTGCAGGTCGGTCCAGGCCAGCCGGGTGACGCCGCCGGACTGCTCGCCGAGGACGCCGCCGCCGGGGTCGCGTACGTAGGTGGCGGTGGAGTCGGCGGCGAGGTCGTTGTCCAGGCCGGTGTACGCGAATCCGGTCCGCAGGCCTCGGCCGAGGGCGTCGTACGCGTACGTCTGGGTGCCGCCGGCGTACTGCTGCGCGGTCACCTGGTCGAACGCGTCGTCGGTGCTCGTGAGGACGGTGGTTCCGGTCTGCGTCGAGGCGAGGGTGCCCCGGGCCGTGTACGCGTACGTCGTCGCGCCGTCGCCGACGAGCCGGTTCTGGTCGTCGTAGACGAAGGTCCGGTTGCCGTTGACCGTGCGGTTGCCGGCCTTGTCGTACGCGTACGGGGTGGTGACCGTGCCCGCCGTCCACGACGTGAGCCGGTTCGCCAGGTCGTAGGTGTAGGTGTTGGCGGTCGTGGTCCCGTTGAAGTTGGTGGTCTTCTTCGAGATCTCGTTGCCGCCGGCGTCCCAGCCGTAGTCGATCTTGGCGATCGAGGTGCCGTCGGACTTCGTCAGGTTCTCCGACAGCACCTGATGCAGATCGTCGTAGGCGAAGACCCGCCGGTTCTGCGTACCCCCGTAGGTGATCTGGGAGAGCGCGGACCGGGAGTTGTACGCGAAGCTCGCGTCGACGGCGGTGCCGTTCTTGGCGGTGGCGAGGCGGCCGGCGCTGTCGTAGGTGAAGTCGGTCGTGCCCGCCGCGTCGACGCGGTGGACGAGCCGGCCGTCCTTGTCGTAGGCGAAGGTCGCGTCGCCGGACGGGCCCGTGATGCTGGTGGGCAGGCCGCGGTCGTCGTAGGCGACGGTGTTGGTGCCCGTCGGCGCGCTGAACGAGGTCATCCGGCCGGCGAGGTCGTAGCCGAAGGTGCGGCCGGTCGTGGCCGCCTCGGCGCCGCTGCCGTTCTGGCCGGTGAGCCGGCCCGCGGCGTCGTAGGTGTAGGTCTGCGAGACGCCGCCCGGCTCGTTCTTGGCGGCGACGCGGCCGGCGGCGTCGTAGACGGTGGTGTAGGTGCGGTCGGCGAGTGCCGTGTACGCGGAGCCCGCCGGCTCGATCGTGGACTCGGGCTGGTTCCAGGGGGTGAACGTCGTCCAGAAGTCGACGTTGCGGCCGTTGGTGAACCGGGTCCGGTTGCCGGCGAGGTCGTAGCCGAACGACGTGCTGACCGAGGTGGTGGCGTCGATCGGCTGGTTCTCGGTGAGGACCATGCCGGTCGGGTCGTAGGTGAGCGTGGTGGTCGTGCCGCGGGCGTCCTTCGCCCACGACAGGTTGCCGTTGGCGTCGAAGCCGGCGGAGGTCGTCCGCAGCGTCGTGCCGGTGCTGGACAGGTCCGCCGTGCCGACCGGGCGGCCGAGCATGTCGTACGCGGTCGTCGACGACGTGTTGTCCGGGCTCTTCGTGGACACCGGCCGGCCGAGGCCGTCGTAGGTGACCGTGGTCGTCTGGCCCGCGCCGTCGGTGCTGGTGAGGGTCTCCCCCGCGGCGTTGTAGGTGTACGACTGCGTCACGTTGCCGGGTGACTTGACCGACTGGAGGCGCCCGTCCGCGTCGTACGCGTACGTGGTGACGTACGGGCCGTCGGCGGCCTGGCGTACCTCCTGGGTGCTGGTGATCTTGCGACCGAGGTAGTCGTAGGTGGAGCGGCTCACCGCACCGGTCGCGTCGGTCGCCGAGAGCAGCTGGCCGGCCATGTCGTAGGCGGCCCGGGTGACCGCGCCCGTCGGGCCGGTGACCTTCGTGACCCGGCCGAGCTGGTCATAGGTGTACGCGGTGGTGTGGTTCAGCGCGTCCGTCGTCGAGACCGGCTGGCCGAGCGTGTCGAAGACGGACGAGGTGACCGGCGTGATCGGCGTGGCCGAGCCCGGCGGCGTGTACGCCGGCAGGTGCGTCTCGTACTCGCGGCCGGCCCGGTCGAAGACGTGCGTGGTGATGTTGCCGTTGCCGTCCTGCGTCTCGGTCCGGTCGCCGAACGTGTCGTAGCCGACGAACGTGGCCGGCCGCGCCGAACCCGACGACCCGTACTTCTGCCAGTTGACGGCGGGGCCGGTGGAGACGGTGGGGCGGCCGGCGGCGTCGTACTCGATGTTGGTGACGTTGCCGAGCGCGTCGGCGCTCGCCGTCGTCAGGCCTTCCTCGTCGGCCTGGCTGTAGGTCCGCGTGACGCTCGCGGCAGCGACCGGTGCGGTACCGCCCTTGACCGCCGCCACCTGCGGATCGGTCAGCGCCGACTGGTACGCCTGGACGTCCTTGATGGTGCCGGCGAAGAACTCGCCCTGGCCGTACTGCCCGATGTAGAAGGTGCCGCGGACGTCCTGCCGGTTCACCACGCCGGTCACCGTGCCGTCGAGCACGCCGTTGACGTACAGCTTGAACGTGTGCGCGGCGGCGTCGTACACGGCCGCGAGGTGGGTCGCCACACCGGTCTGGGCGGCGGCCGACGAGCGTACCGCCTTCCAGGTCGGGCTCCACGAGAAGGTCGCGGTCGTGATCGTCCACCGGTCGCTGGACTTCTCGTAGTACATCTCGAACGGTGTCGAGGCGAACGACTTCCACACCACGGGGTGGTTGGCGTTCTTGTCCGCGAGCGTCACCCACGCCGACACCGTGTACGACTGCGAAGTGTCGATCACGGGGTTCGGCGCGGCCAGCCAGCCGGAGGTGCCGTTGAAGACCGCGCCGTTCGCGGTCGGCGTCACCGCCCCGCTCGCCGTCGCCGGCGCGAGACCGCCGGACGTGTCGGCCGCCGTCGTGCCCGAGGTCTCGTTGAGCCGCCAGCGGGCGACCGGCGTCGTCTGCGGATCGCTGTTGTACGCGGTGGTCAGCATCGGCCCGCCGGACGGCGCGTACGCGGTCCGGCCGGCGGACAGGACCGTGCCTGCGGTGCCGACGCGGGACACGACCGAGGTGCTCTGCCCGTCGGCGGCCAGGCCGACCTGCGTGACACGGTTGAGCCCGGCCGGGTCCAGTGTGGACTGGATCATCCGGCCCGCCGCGTCGTAGGCGAAGTCGGACGTGGTGTCGCCGTTGGCGGTCACCTTGCGCGTGACGTTGCCGGCCTTGTCGTAGGTGTTCTGCTCCGTGACGAACTGGGCACCCGCGCCGTCCTCCCGGACGACCTTCGCGGTCAGGCCGTTGTCGGTGTAGGTGTAGCGCGTCGTCCAGCCCATGGCGTCGGTCGAGGTCGCGAGCCGCCCGGCCGGGTCGTACTGCGCCGAGCTGAGCAGCTTGTCGGTCGGCGTACCGGGGTTGTCCGGGTCGCCGACGAAACCGACCATCCAGGTCTTGAGGATGTGGCCCTCGGCGTCGACGTCGTACCGGGTGGCGCCGCCGTCCGGGTCGGTCTCGCGGATCACGTGCCCGTAGACGTCGTACGCGAACGAACGGGTCTTGCCCAACGCGTCCGTCTGGGAGTCCTTCTGCCCCAGCGCGTTGAACGTCACCGACTCGGTACGCGCCACGTCCCCGCCGGTGAGGTCGGCGGTCGTCTGCGTCGTCATGTTGCCGTCGGCGTCGTACACGTTGGTCGTCCGGGCGGTGTGCGTGGCGCCGCTGACCCGGTTGACCGTCGCCGGGTTGGTCTGGGTCAGGACCCGGCCGAGCCCGTCGTAGGTGAAGGTCTCCGTCCGGCCGGCCGGGAACGTCGACGTCACCGTGGTGTCGCTCAGTTTGCGGCCGAGCTTGTCGTAGGTGAACGTCGTCGTGGCCCCGCCCGCCGTGGTCACCTTCGCGATGTCGCCGTTGGCGTAGTAGACGATCTTCTGCTGGTTGCCGTTCTGGTCCGTGACGACCGACGGCAGGCCGGGCGGGGCGTACCCGGCGTCGAAGGCGGCGACCGTCGTCCCGTCCGTGTACGCCGTCGAGGTCGTGTTGCCCAGCGGATCGGTGACCGTCGTCGGATTGCCGAAGGCGTCGTACGCGTTCGTCGTCTTGAACAGGTCCCAGGTGCTGTCGCCGGCCTTCCCCGACCGCGGATCGCGGGTGGTGACCAGCAGGTCGTTACGCGGATCGGTCGCGCTCGCCGTGTTCAGGTAGTACTCGTAGTACGTGCTCGAACAGTCCTGCGCGGCCTGGTCCTGGCAGGTGATCTGCTGGATCGAGTTGCCCCGGGCGTCCTGGACGGTCTGCGTCAGGCTGCCGTTGGGGTCGTAGACGAGGTTCGTGAAACCGCCGGTGTCGTAGCCGAACCGGGTGACGTTGCCGAGCGCGTCGGACTGGGCCACGACCCGGTTGCCGTTCACCATGTCGTAGCTGTAGGACAGCGTGTTGCCGCCCGGGTCGGTCACGGTGACGACCTTCACCGGCATCGGGATGGTCTTCACCGTGGTGTCCACAGTGGTCAGCACGACCGGCAGCGTCTGCTTGCTCGCCGCGTACTGGGCCTGGACGTCGGCCGTGCTCAGCTGGCCGCCGTAGAACGCCGCCTCGGCGATGCTCCCGTTGAAGTACGCCGTGGTGTTCGCGGCCAGGTGCGACCAGCCCGTCCCGGTGAACCCGGCGCCGAGGTACGCGTACGGCTGGGCGCCCGGGGCGAACGTGACGGCACCCGTGCTGGACCCGACGGCGTTGCCGTCCAGGTAGAGCGTCTGGGTGTTGTTCGACGCCGCGATCACCGCGTGGTGCCACTTGCCGTCGGTGACCGCCGCCGGGCTCAGCAGCTCCTGCGTCCAGGCCTGCGCGGCCGTGTTGTTGCAGACGTAGATCTGCAGTTGCGTGCCGTTGGTCGTGCTGCTGCTCGGGTCGTCGATGCACTTGCCCGAGTTCGGATTGCGCAGGCCGTTGCCGAACGGCTCCCACCGCTGGGCCACACCGGCGTTGCAGTCGTAGAGCTGCAGCTTCGTCCCGCTGGCCGTGGCGCCGCCGGGCACGTCGAGGCACTTGCCGACCGCGCGCAGCGTGCCGTCGGCCATGAACGTCCAGTTCTGCGGGGCCGTGCCGTTGCAGGTGTAGAGCTGGATGTGCGTACCGTTGGCCGTGCCGCCCTGTTCGACGTCCACGCACTTGCCGGCGATGCCGTCGGAGGTCAGCGGACCCGTGGGGGTGCTCGACGGGGCGAGGCCGCGCAGCTTGCCGTCCGTGCCGATCCACAGGCTCGGCTCGCAGGGGCACATCGTGTCGCCGAGCGCGCCGGCCTGGCCGGTGGCCAGGATCCCGCCGCCGTGCGTGGTGTTGAACCAGAGGTCGACCGAGTTGCCCGCGGCCGGGCTGAGGCCGGCCGGCAGGGCGACCGACGACGTGGTGCCGTTGAAGGCCCCCGCGGTCGCGTCGCTGAACGGGCCGGTCGCGCCGAGCGTCACGTCGGTGTACGTGGCCACGTCGCCGTTGACCTCGTTCACCGCGTCGGTCGTCCCGGTCTCCGCGAGCCGCCAGTAGCCCAGCGGCTTGCCGCCGAGCACGGACGCCTCGTAGACGTCGCTGTCGCCGACGATGCTCGGCGGGTTCAGCGTCCAGCTGCCGCCGTCGTCGTCGACCACCTTGGTCACGTTCGCGGTCGCGCTGTCGTAGGTGACCGCGGCGGACACCCGGCCCGACGGCCGCGTGATCTTGCTGAGCTCGGTCGAGGACCAGCGCCCGGCGTCCCACATCGCCTGCACCTCGGCCGAGGTCACGGCCTTCGTGAAGTACGCGACGTCCGAGATCTGCCCGGTGAAGTAGGTGGCGACGGCCGGCGAGGCACCGGTACGCGCGTGGTCGGGCCAGCCGTGGCCGACGAAGCCGGCGCCGATCACGTCGTTCATGGAGCCGGTCGCGTCGACCATGGCGATCGTGCCGGCGAGCGAGCCCTGCGCGACGCCGTCGACGTAGAGCGTCTGGGTGCTGCCCGCTCCGGCCAGGACCGCGTAGTGCCAGGTGCCGTCCGTGACGGTACTGCCCGACTTGATCGGCGTGGGCGTACCGGTCCACAGCTCGCCGCGCAGGAAGCCGTTCTGGTCGATGTAGAGCGCCGGCGTGTAGTTGCCCGCCGTGGTCCCGCTCGTCACCGGGTCGTGGTTGTAGCTGAACAGCACGCCGCCGGCGGTCGTGGTCTTGAACCACAGGCCGATCGACTGGTACGCGCCGTCCGTGACCAGCTTGCCGGGCAGCTGGACGAAGGACGAGGTGCCGTTGAAGCCGGACGACGCCGAGGTGGTCCCGTACAGCGACGGGCCGCCGAGGCCGACGTTCTTGTAGAGCGCGTTGTCCACGCCGGCGTTCGCCAGCACGCCGCTGCGGGCGATGTCGCCGGACGCCTCGTTCAGCCGCCAGAACGCGTACGGGCCGGTGTTGAGGACGGCGTTGGCGCCCTGCGAGTACCACTGGTACTCGTAGTTCGTGCAACCCCCGCCCGCGGCCGGTCCGCAGACGCCCATGAGCTGGACGTAGTTCATGTTGTAGGTCCAGCTGAGCGCGGTCGAGGAGTCGCCCGCGACGGCCGGGTCGGTCGTGATCTTCGAGACGTACTTCCGGTTCGCCCCGGCCGGCGTCGACCATTCGACGTGCAGCGCCCGGCCCGAAGCGCCGGTGACGGTGGTCAGCAGGTTGCTCGCGTCATACGTGAACGTCTCGGTACGCCCGTTCGCGTCGGTCACCGAGGTGACCTTCCACGCGGTCCCGGTGCCGTCCGGCTGGCCGAACTTGTAGACCGTGGCGTCCTTGTCCGTCAGCGTGTACCCGATGACGGTCGTCCCCGACAGCAGGGGCGAGAACAGCGCGTACCGGCCGCTGGGCGGGGTGAAGGTGCCGTCGGAGTTGCGGCCGAAGGCCACCTCCTGGCCGGACGGATAGCGTACCGAGACGGTCTTGACGGCCCCCGAGACGTCGAGGTTCTGCCGGGCGCGCATGTCCAACATGGACGACCAGCCCATGCCGAACGCGGTGTCGGTGGCCCGGCTGAGGCTGTTGTAGGAGCGGGTGACGTCCAGCGCCGGGCCGGGGCCGGGCAGCGAGGCGTCGGTCGCCGTCGTGGTGTAGTTGCCGCTGCCCGGGTCGTAGCCCTTGCCCGGGTTCTGGGCGAGCGTCGAGGTCAGCACCGGTTGCGGGACCGGTGTCGTGAACGCCATGTACGGCGTCCACGTCCCCATCGTCACGTAGTCGCTGGGCACGACCCGCCAGACGTACGTGCCGTTCCACTTGAGCTTGCCGGCGGGCACCGTCCAGGTGGTCGAGTTGACCCAGCCCGAGGTCGCGACGGCGGTGGTCAGGTTGTCCGGCGTGTAGACCGCGAAGCTGTAGGCGAGCGGCTTGTTCGGGTACTTGTCCGGGTCGTGCGCGCGGACGACGAGCTGCGGCGTGAGCGATTCCATGATCGTGTTGTTGGCCGGGTAGGTGGTGTCCACCTGCGGCGCCACGTTCGTCGTATAGGTCATGTCGAGCGTCGCCTTGTACGCCCCGGCCGAGTAGTTCGCGGCGGTGAACCGCTTCCAGCCGTTGGAGTCCGTCTCCGAGGCGGTCAGGCCGATGCCGTAGTTCGGGCCGCCCGACTGCCAGTCGATCAGCGGCGCGATGTTCGTGATCGGGACGTGGATCCACGGCCCGACGCTGCGGTCGGCACCGGTGTTGGTGCACGCCAGACCCGGGTCGGTGACGGTGTAGCTCGCCATCTGCGCGCCCTGCGCCGGGCCGTACAGGCCGCTGGTGCTGAGGTTCGCCACGCTCCACGAGGCGGCGTTGGCCCAGACGGTGAAGGCCCGGTCGACCGTGCAGGAGTAGGTCCAGGTCAGATGCAGGTTCAGGGTCGCGGCGGTGATGCGCTTGCCGGTGACGTCGCCGCCGAAGTCGCCCAGCGCGATGAAGGACCGGGCCTTGACCGTGCCGCCGTTGTAGGTGCCGACCGGCAGGTTGTCGCCGTTCTGGTCGCTCGCGTCGGTGCCGGAGTCGTTGTCGACGTACACGTCACCGGTGGTGCCGGTGGTCACCGTCGGGTCGACCCGGACGGGGTAGACGCGCGCGGGATCGGCGAGCCACGCGGCGTCCGCGGTCACGCGTACCGCCGTGCCGCCGTCCACCAGCTCGTAGACCACGTCCGGCGAGTGGGTCATGTCGCCCGACTCCCGGTCGAAGTGCGAGTCGCGCATGCTGCCCTTCGGCAGCTGCCCCGCGACCTTCCCGCTCGCGTCGACCAGCTCGATCGAGCCGTCCGCCGCCATCCGGGCCGTCAGCCCGCGCAGCGCCAGCGGGAACACCCACGAGTTGCCCGCGGCCGGCGAATCCAGGACCAGAGTCTCCTGTACGCCGTCGGCCGACCCCTCCAGCTCCAGGTTCGTGTGCGGGAACACCGCGGCGTACGTGGCCTTCGCGCCGGCGACGGACGGCGTACCGAGCTTCGCGTCCTTCAGGTCGTACGCGAACACCTCGCCGGACGGCAGCGTCATCGAGACCAGATGGCCGGCCGCCGCATCGGCTGTCGTTCCGGCCGTCGCTTCGGTTGTCGTTCCGGTGAAGGACACCCGCAGCGAGTTCGCCTTGGTGGCCCAGCGGCCGTTCACGCGTACCAGATCGGTGGAGATGGGCTGCCAGGTGCCGTCGGCGGCCCGGTAGTTGACCGGCCCGCCGTAGACGCGGCGGGTGACCGAGCCGTCGGCGTTGGTGAACTGGTCCATGGTGGACCGTGAGTTGCGGGCGTCCCGCCTGCTCGTCTTGGCGTCGAAACCGCGCACCGACGGCGCGGCCGTCGCGGGCGGGCTCGTGTAGGGCTGGTAGCCGTCGAGGCCGCCGGCCGCCTTGTGCTGCGGGTTCTTGTGGCCGCCCCCGGCGCGCGTGGCCGACGCGGGCACCTGGCCGGCGAGGCCGAGGTTGCGCCCGGTGGGCTGAGCCGGGGCCGGGCCGCCGGAGAAGGCGGCCCAGGCCCGGCCATTCGTGATCCATGATGCCGCCCAGCCGAGCGGGAAATGCCCGCCGGCTGGGATCGCGTCCGTCGGTACGCCGACCGACAGACCCAAGAATGCCACCGCCGCTACCGCGATTCGGCGCGCAGAAACGGACACAGCCGTCACCCCCGTGATTCGACCGATGCTAGTGGTGTGGAGTCTCGGGGTCCGGGAACGCTTACAGCAATCGTCCAGGGAGCGTCGACAAATCCATACGTTCAGATCTGGACACAGCTGCGATTCAGCAGTATGTGGCCTGCTTGCCGATGATCCGGTATGGACAGTCGGCGTACGACATCAGCAGCAGCACCGCGCTCTTGTTGATGCTGGTCTGTGCCGTGATCACCGATGCCGGCGGGTAGAAGCCGCCGCCGCTGCCGGACGCCCCCGGGTACATCTCGAACGTGTACGAGAAGATGTGATGGGCGTTCCACAGCCAGTCGATGATGATGCCGTCGGCGATGTACAGGTCGCTCGCCTGCTCGGGGGTGTAGCCGTTGGAGGCGGCCATCTGCTGGCCGAGGGTGGCGAAGGTGTTGCGGACGTCCGCCGTGACGGTGTTGGCCGTGTCGGCGGTCGTGTAGCCGTAGGGCCACAGCACCAGCTTCGAGTAGGTGTGGAAGTCGATGTTCACCTTGATCTGCTGTACGCCGCCGACGACCCGGCTGTTGACGAAGTTGCGCAGGTTCGCGGTCTCCGGCGCGGAGAAGGCCGACGCGCCGCGGTAGGTCTCGGAGGACTTGGTGCCCGACGAACCGCCGCAGCAGCCCCACTGGTAGGCCCAGTTGCGGTTGAGGTCGGTGCCGACCGCCGAGGAGCCGCTGTTGGGCTGGCGGTTCTTGCGCCAGGACCGGTAGGAGCCGGTCGCGATGTCGTACTCGCCGCCGTCGGGGTTCATGTCCGGCACGATCCAGATCTCACGGTTGTTCACCAGGTCGGTGATCGTCGTGTCGGTGCCGTAGTTGTCGAGGAACAGGTGCAGCAGGTACAGCGCCATCTCGACGGTGAGGTGCTCACGCGCGTGCTGGTGGGCGTCGAAGAGCACCTCGGGCTCGTTCTCGTCGGTCGCCACGTTGTCGCTGATCTTGATGATCGGCATGTCGCGGCCCTCGTACGAGGTGCCGATGCTGCTCTTCAGCGCGATCGCGGGATGCGCCGCGACCAGCGAGTTGACCTCCGAGACCATCTCGGAATAGTTGTGGTACGCGGAGTCCGACGACGGGAAGTCGTCGACCGTCGCGTCCGTGCCGGTGCCGGGCGTGGCCACGAGTTCGGCGGTGACCGTGAAGCCGAGTGCCCGGGCCGCGGCGGCCTCGGAGCGGGTGGCCGTGATGTAGACCTTCCCGTCCTCGACGCCGTTGATCGCCGCGCCGGTGGCCGCGATCTTGTTGACGTCCTCGAACGTACGCGGTCCGACGACGCGGTACTCGGCGCTCTCCCGGGCCGCCGCGCCTGGTGACGGGACGGCGGGCGCGGGTGCCGGCAGCGCCAGTACGCCGACGGCGACCGCCGTGGACGCGGCGAGCAGCCGGAGAAGCCTGCGGCTCATCTCTTCCTCCTGGGATTGTGGGTAGGGAGGCTCAACGAAGGGATGGCCATCACTTATGCAGTCGGGGAACGTCAAGTCAATAGAAGACGATCACTCTATGACTTTCCGTAGGCGTTACGGCACACGAAAAGCGGGCAGCCGGCCGGGGTGCTCCCACCACCCCGGCCAACTGCCCGCCGTCTCATCGGGTTGCGCGGACGGCCCGCGCTACCTCATCGGAATGTGTCTCAGCTCGCCGTGCACGTGGGCGTCGGCGCCGTGTTCGCGGTCGACCAGGATCCGTTGAACCCGAAGTTCGTGGTCTGCCCGGCCGTCAGCGCGCCGTTGTAGCTCATGTTCGTCACCGTCACGTTCGCGCCGGACTGGGTCAGGTTGCCGCTCCACAGCGAGGTGACCGTCTGGCCGTTGGCGAACGTCCACTTCACCGTCCAGCCCGTGATGGCGCCCGTACCGGTGTTCTTGACGTCGACGCTCGCGCCGAAGCCGCCCGGCCACTGGTTGGTGATGGTGTAGGTCGCCGAACAGGACTTCGCGCCGCCGGAACTGGCCGAGGGCGAGACCGACGGGGAGGCCGACGCCGACCGCGAGGCGGACGGAGAGGCCGACGGGGACGCCGAAGCGGACGCCGACGGCGACGCCGAGGCGGACCGCGACACCGACGGCGACGGCGAGGCGCTGGCCGAGGCGGACGCCGACGGTCCCACCGACGGCGAGGCCGTGCTCACCCGGTCCGCGACGATGATGCCGCGGCCGTTGGTGCCGATGTAGACCCGGCCGAACACCCGCGGGTCGCCGGTGAGCGCGCCGCCGATGTTGCCGTACTGGTGCTGGTCGTCGTTGATGCGCAGCCACGTGGTACCCGCGTCGTACGAGGCGAAGACGCCCCGGACGTTGTCGATCTTCGCCACGGTGAACAGCGTCGGGTAGCCCGTCGCCGTCGACGCCTTGCCGAAGCCGACGTTGTCCGCCTCCTGCACGTTGCTCAGCTTGGTGAAGCTGGCGCCGGAGTTGGTCGAGTGCCACAGCCCGTACGCGCCGGTCGCGTCGCCGCCGGCCAGCCAGATGTCGCCCTCGCGGCCGAAGACGGCCTTGACCGCCGGGGTGCCGGTGGTCGGCAGTCCACTGGTGACGGTCGCCGTGAACGAGGCGCCGCCGTTGGTGGAGACGTAGAAGGTGCCGCCGGAGAACGCGTAGAACTTGTTGGAGTTCACCCGGTCCGCGGCCACCCGCGCGCCCGAGGGCACGCCGCCGGTCGACGACGTCCAGGAGCTGCCGCCGCCGTAGCTGACCGCCGCGCCCTGCGGCGCCCACACGATCTTGCTGCCGTCCGCGGCCACCGCCACCGTGCCGCCGCCGGTCACGCCGGACGGCTCCTGGCCCTGGTACCAGTTCGCGCCGTTGTCGTTGGAGATGCCGATCCGGTTCGTGTTCGGGTTGGCCGTCTTGTCGACGTTGCCGACGCGTACGACGTAGTTGGGGTTGCTCTCGGCGAAGTCGATCGAGGTCGTCGAGCTGAAGTTCGGCGTCGTGAACATCATCGAGGGCACGGCGTCGAGGTTCGTGTGCCGGAAGCCGGTCACGTCACCGAGCGCGCTCAGCAGGTTCGCCCCGCTGGGCGGGCTGATCAGGTCGAGGACGGCGGTCTCCTCCAGGCCCTTGGCCATCACCTTGATCGTGATCTGGTTGCCGGCGTCCCAGTTCGTGAGGTTCTCGGTGCCGTAGAGCGTGGCGCCGGTGCCGTACATCATCCGGTTGCTGTTGAACGGGTCGATCTCGACGGACTCGTTCATCCAGCCGAGCTTCGGGGTCACCTCGGGAGCCTGGGGGCTGGTGCCGAAGGTGAGCCACGGTGCCGCGCTGATGTCCTGGGTGTAGCGGAAGGTCCGGCTCGGGTACCCGTTCCAGTCCCAGATCCGCGACCAGGTGGCGCCCGCGTCCGTGCTGCGCCACAGGATCATGTCCGGCCACCACGAGATCTGTGTGGCGACCATGATCGTGTTCGGGTGCAGGCGGTCGATCGTCAGGCCGCTGTAGCCGAAGTAGTCGTCGCTGGAGCTGGCCAGCACCGGGCTGATGTTCGTCCACACGCCGGTGGTGATGTTGTACTTCCACACCTCGCCCTTGGCGCCGTCGTACGGGCCGCCGGTGTCGCTCGTCGAGATGTAGAGCACGTGGTTCACCGGGTCCAGGACGCCCTTGTGGGCCAGGTATCCCGTCGGCTGGCCGGCGATGCGCGACCAGGTCGTGCCACCGTCGGTGCTGCGGTAGACGGTGTTGTCCTTGTCGTTGACGCCGACGTAGATGCCCTGCGTGGTGCTGCCGGCGGTGCCGGTGCTCTTGTCGAAGGTCACCCAGGCGATGCCCTGGTTGTCACCCAGGTACGCGTCCCCGGCCGACTGCACGTAGTTGCCGACGTTCGGGAAGGCGGTCACCTTCGCCCAGGTCACGCCGGAGTCGGTGCTGCGCCACAGGCCGTTGCCGCTGGGCGCGCCGAAGTACAGGATGCTGTTCTTGTTCGGGTCGATCGCGAGCTTCTCGCCCTGGCCGCGGCCGGGCATGTTGCCGCCGAGCTTGAACGGCAGCTGCGTGACCGCCCAGGTGGCGCCCTTGTCGGACGAGCGCAGGATCGCGCCGTTGTTGGGGTCCCAGCTGTTGGTGTACATGCCGGCCGCCACGTAGACCCTGTTCGGGTCCACGGCGTCGGTCGCGAGGCTGTACGCGCCGTTCAGTCCCCAGTTCGCGAACCCGACCCAGTCCAGCAGCGGAATCCACTTGGAGTTCGTCTGGTCCCACCGGTACGCGCCGCCGATGTCGGTACGCGCGTAGATCAGGTTGGCCTGGGACTGGTTGAAGATGATGCCCGGGACGAAGCCGCCCCCGACGATCTGCGCGTTCTTGAACGAGTAGGGGTCGGAGCCGGCGGCGTTGGCCGGCGTCGTCGGCAGGACCTGGGTCACGACCGCCGCGGTGGCCGCCACGAGGGCGGCCGTCAGCGCGGTGGCCAGACTTCGCCGTTGGGCGACGGCGGTTCCGGAGTGTCTGCGGAACATGGCTGTCCTTTCTGGATGAACCCGGGGCACGTCCGTGGAGTGGTGTGCCGCGGGGGCCGTGTCGTTCCGCGGAAGTCACGGCACGGTTATCCAGATTTCACAGCCGACCGGCACGCCTGTCAATAGTTTGGCGTGCCAACGAACTAGTTCGCCGGTTCTTCCAGGTAGATCGAGCGCAGTGCCGCGATGTCCTCTTCCGTGAGCCCATTGCCCATCAGGTACGCGGTCACCGACCCGTGCCGCGCCCGCAGCTGTCCGAGGAAGGTGAGGATCACCTCGGCGGGCGTGACGTCCAGATAGGGCACCAGGTCGGGCGTTTCCGGATGCCCCTCGCGGTACCACGCCATGAACCGCCGGGTCGCCCGCTCGGTGAAGTGGTAGTCGGCGGCGATGTCCTCATCGGACACGCCGAGCAGGTCCAGCAGGAAGGCGACGACCATGCCGGTCCGGTCGCGGCCGCCGAGGCAGTGCACGACGGCCGGGCCGGCCTCGGCGTCGGCCAGCAGCCGCAGGGCGGTCACCAGGTGCGGGCCGGCCGCCCCCTCGACCGCCTCGTGGTACCGCGCGACGAGGTAGGCCACCGGCCCCTCGGCGGGCGAGTAGTCCTCCTCGCGCCAGGCGGGGTTGTGCAGCGGCACGTTGTGGTACGCCGAGCACGCCCACGCGGGCGCGCGGCCGCCCTGCCGGACGATCTCCGCCGGCTGCCGGAGGTCGATCACGGTCTTGATGCCGAGCCCGGAGTACCGGGTCGCGTCGGCCTCCTGGAGGCTGCCCAGGTTGTCCGACCGGTACAGCAGGCCGGTGCGTACGCGCGCGCCGTCGGCGGTCACGAGGCCGCCCACGTCACGGAAGTTGAAGACGCGCTCGAAGTCGATGAAGGCTCGATCCACCCGCCGACCCTACCGGGGAGCCGGTTCCGCGAACCCCACCGGTACCGTGGCCGTCATGATCACCCCCACCTTGCACAGCCGGGGCGAGCTGCTCGAACGCACCGCCGGCCACCCCCATGCCCAGCTCACGTCCAGCGACGACGACTGTGTCGGCTACGAACGCGACGGCGCGCTCGTCTGGCTCTCGCACGGCAACGCCACCTCCGTCGGCGAGCGCCACGCGATCCTGTCGCTCCTGGTGGATCTGGCGGCCGACGGCGTACTGGACGGGCGCCGGTGGCTGGACCTGCCGCGTACGGGGGCGGATGTGATCGCGCGTTACTTCACCGTGCGGGCCCAGGACGACTGGGATCTGCTGTTCGCCACCGAACCCCCGGCGCCCATGGCCGGCGAGGACCGCGTGATCCGGCTCACCGCGGCCGACGAGGCCGAGATCCTCGCCGTGCAGACCGCCGCGCTGCCGCACACCACCAGCCGGCCCGGCGACCCCCGCATCCGCGCCTGGTACGGCATCCGGTCCGAGGGCCGGCTCGTCGCCGTCGCCGGGGACCGCTCCCCCGGCAACGGCGTGGGCTTTCTCGCCGCCATCGCGGTCCACCCCGACGCTCAGGGCAACGGCCTCGGCGGCTGCCTCACGGCCGCGCTCACCCGCCTCCTCCTTCAGGAGTACGCGACCGTCGCGTTGGGCGTCATGTCCGACAACACCGGTGCCCGGCGGCTGTACGAGCGGCTCGGCTTCACCGGCTCCGCCGCGCGTACGAGTGTCAGTCCAGGGTGAGCGTGTGCCCGGTGTGGGCGACCTTCGCGCGCAGGTAGCGGGCGTTGGCCGCGGACAGGTGGACGGCGGTGGGCCGGGTCTCGTCGATGGTGATGCCGAGGCGCTCCAGCTGGGCACCCTTGTCGGGGTTGTTCGTGAGCAGCGTCACCTTGTCCGCGCCGAGCGCGTGCAGCATCTGCGCGGCGGCGGTGTAGTCGCGCTCGTCGTCGGCGTGGCCGAGGGCGCGGTTGGCCGCGTAGGTGTCGAGCCCCTGGTCCTGCAGCGCGTACGCGTCGAGCTTGGCGTACAGGCCGATGCCGCGGCCCTCCTGGCGCAGGTAGAGCAGGAAGCCGCCCGCCCCGGCGATGCGCTCGACGGCCTCGCGCAGCTGCGGACCGCAGTCGCAGCGCTCGGAGCCGAAGACGTCGCCGGTGAGGCACTCCGAGTGCGGCCGGACGAGCGGGATCGGGTTGTCCCGGTAGTCCCCCAGGCCCAGGGCCAGGTGTTCCTTGCCGTCGGCCAGCCCGGTGAAGGTGAACACGTCCGCCACGGTCTCGTAGCCGTCGGCGAACCGCAGCGGCACGGTGACCCGGGTACGGACGTCCGCGGCGGGTAGTTGCACCTTCACAGTCATGTCGATCACCGTACGCCCCAGTCCTTTAACTTTCAATCATCTGCGGTATGCTCCATTTATGAGCATCACCACAATGGCTCCCAGCGCCGCGGCCCACCCGGCCGTCCCCACCGAACCGAGGTGGCTGAACGCGGACGAGGACCGCGCATGGCGCGCGTACCTCCAGGCGTCCGCCCTCCTCGCGGACCATCTGGATCAACAACTCCAGCGGGACTCCGGTATTCCCCACACCTACTACGCCCTGCTGGCCTGGCTGTCCGAAGCGCCCGGACGCGCGATGCGGATGACCGAGCTCGCCGAGCAGTCGAAGATCACTCGGAGCCGCCTCTCCCACGCCGTCGCCCGTCTCGAGGAGAACGGCTGGGTCGTCCGCAGCTCGTGCCCGTCCGACAAACGCGGTCAGATCGCGACGCTGACGGACGCGGGGTACGCCTTCCTCGCCCGTTCGGCCCCCGGACACGTGGAAGCGGTGCGTAGCGGAATTTTCGACGTGCTCACACCGGAACAGGTGACCGCCTTCGGGGACGCCTGTTCGGCGATCGCCGCCCGGCTGCACGACAGCACCGCCGTGCCCTGGCACCGGTGAGCGCACCGGCCGGCGGTCCCTGAACCGCTTGTATCCTTCTCCCGGTGACGACCGGCTCTGACCTCCCCACCGCGACCACCACCGCGACCCTCGCCGCGGACGCCGTCCCCGGGATCGACCCCGACCGCCTCGCGGTGTGTCTCAGCGTCCTCGCGGAGCTGGACGACCTGCCGCTCGAACACCCGGACATCGAGCGCGTACGCCGGGCGACCGCGCGCCTCTACAAGGGCGTCAAGCAGCGCCGGCGCAGCGAACGGCGGGCCGCCGTGACCGCCGCCGACCGGGTGGTGACCGAGGCCACCGCGACCGGCGCGCCGACCCGGATCGACGACGAGACGGCCGGTGTGTTCGGGCTCACCTCGCCGACGGCCGACGCCGCGATCGCCGGGCACCTGCGCCGGGCACGCTCTTGCTACACCTGCAAGACCCGCTACACCCAGGTCGACGCGTTCTACCACCAGCTGTGCCCGAACTGCGCGGCGCTCAACTGGAGCCGCCGGGAGGCCCACGCCGACCTGACCGGCAAGCGGGCCCTGCTCACCGGCGGCCGAGCCAAGATCGGCATGTACATCGCCCTGCGGCTGCTGCGCGACGGGGCGCACACGACCATCACGACGCGCTTCCCCGCCGACGCCGTACGCCGCTTCTCGGCCCAGCCGGACAGCGCGGACTGGCTGCACCGGCTGCGTATCGTCGGCATCGACCTGCGCGACCCGGCGCAGGTCATCGCGCTCGCCGACGCGGTGGCCGCGGCCGGACCGCTCGACATCCTCATCAACAACGCCGCCCAGACCGTACGCCGGTCCGCCGGTTCGTACGCGCAGCTCGTGGCGGCCGAGGCCGAACCGCTGCCGGCCGGCCCGCTGCCGGAGCTGATCACCTTCGGCCACGCGGGCGGTACGAACCCGGCGGCCGCGCTGACGGCCGGCGTACACGTGCAGGTGCCGGCGCAGCCGCTGCCCGTCGCCGAACTGGCCCTGATCGGCGGCTCGGCGTCGCCGGCCCGGATCGCCGACGGCACCGCGATCGACGCGGGCGGCCTCGTACCCGACCTGGCCCGGGAGAACAGCTGGTCGCAGCACGTGCAGGACATCGGCGAGGTCGAGCTGCTCGAAGTCACGCTGTGCAACATGACCGCGCCGTTCATCCTGGTCAGCCGGTTGCGTACGGCCATGGCGGCGTCCCCGGCCCGGCGCAAGTACGTCGTGAACGTCTCCGCGATGGAGGGCAAGTTCACCCGCGGCTACAAGGGCGCCGGGCACCCGCACACCAACATGGCGAAGGCCGCGCTCAACATGCTGACGCGTACCAGCGCCGCCGAGATGTACTCCGACGGCATCCTCATGACCAGCGTGGACACCGGCTGGATCACCGATGAGCGGCCGCACCCGCAGAAGATGCGGATGGCCGAGGAGGGGTTCCACGCGCCGCTGGACCTCGTCGACGGTGCGGCCCGGGTGTACGACCCGATCGTGCGCGGCGAGCAGGGCGAGGACCTCTACGGCTGCTTCCTCAAGGACTACTCCCCCACCGACTGGTAGCCGACCGCTGCCCGGCCCGGCCCCAAGATCTCGTTTGGATCAGGGAAATCACCCGAATCATGGGCCAAGATTCGGGTGATGACCGTGATCCCAACAGGGCATGGGGCGAGACGGAGGGAGCCGTGCGGATCCGGGTCACCCGCGGGCGGCGTCCACCACGTGGCGCAGGAGCAGCGCCGTCGTGACCGGGCCGACCCCGCCGGGGACCGGCGTGAGCGCGGCCGCCTGAACGGCCGGGTCGACGTCGCCGACGAGTCCCCCGTCCTCGGTCGGGTTCGTGCCGACGTCGATCACCACGGCGTCCGGCCCGACGTGGCCCGGCCCGAGCAGGTGCGGGCGGCCGACGGCGGCCACCACGATGTCGGCGGTGCGGCACACGGCCGCGAGGTCGCGCGTACGCGAATGGGCGACAGTCACCGTGGCGTGCTCGGCCAGCAGGAGCAGCGCGGCCGGCTTGCCGACGACGGTCGACCGGCCGACGACGACCGCCGAGGCGCCCACCATCGGTACGCCTTCCCGGCGCAGGATCTCCAGCACGGCATGGGCGGTCGCGGGCGCGTACGCCGGCAGTCCCGCGGCGAGGCGGCCGAGGCTCTCCGGGTTCGCCCCGTCGACGTCCTTGGCGACCGCGATGTGCAGGCCGACCTCGTCGAGCGTGACGCCGTCGGGCAGCGGGGTCTGGCAGATGATCCCGTGCACGGCCGGGTCGCCGCTCAGCCGGTCGAGCTCGGCCGAGATCTCCGGGCCGGTCGGCTTGTCCAGCGTGAACACCCGACAGTCCACGCCCGCCTTCGCCGCCGCGCGCGCGATCGACCGCACGTACCAGGCGGTCGCCTCGTCGTCGGTCGGCACCACCACGGCCAGCACCGGCGCGGTGGGCAGCGCGGCGATGTCCGCGACGACCCCCTCGGTGATCGCCGCCGCGATCGCCCGTCCGTCGATGAGTCTCATGCGGCGATCTTCCCCCGTACTCGTGCGGACACCCGGTCGGCGATCTCGACCGCGGCCAGATGGCCGGCCAGCTCCGCGCTCAGCGCGGCGATCACCGCCGGGTCCCTCAACGCGGCAAGGTTGATCTCCACGTTCACCCGCGCCGAGGTCAGCGCGGCCCGAGCCGCGTCGGCGGCCACCGCGACATCGGAGATCACGTTCGGGTTCGCATCGTCCACAATCGACTCCGCGAGCGCGATCACCCGGGCCGCCGATCCCGCCAGTTCCAGGGGTACGCGAGCCGCGCCGCTCAGGGCCGTCTGGATGGCCGCCGTCCGCTCGTCCCCCTTGGGCAGCTTGTACGCGGCGATCACCGCGCCGAACGCCGTTTCGTCGGCGGCGGCCAGCCCGAGGGCGCGCGTACGCAGTTCGGCCGCTTCGTCGCGAACGCGGATCATGAGCGGCTCGGCCGACGCGTACCTCGGATTGCCGATCGTGAGGTTGGTGACCATCCCGACGAGGGCCGCCCCGGTCGCCGCCAGCAGCGCCGCGGCCGCGCCGCCGCCCGGTGTCGGGGACGAGGAGGCCAGGTCGTCGAGCCATGCTTCGAGCGTCTGTGGCACGGGGATCAGCGTAGTCCCCGGCCGGACCCGCCCGTTCGGGGTGGCGAGTCGATCATTCTTCCGTACGATCGGCCCATGCAGCCCCGCACACCGGTCGCGGTCTTCTCGCTCGGCGGCACGATCTCGATGAGCTCCCTGGCAGGCGGGGAGGTGGTGCCCTCGCTCGGCCCGGCGGAGCTGGTCTCCGCGATTCCGGGCCTCGACCGGCTGCCCGTCGCCCTGACCCTGGACGCGTTCCGCCTGCTGCCGGCGGGAACCCTCGCCTTCGCCAACGTGCTCGACCTGGCGGCCGCGATCGAGGCGGCCTTCCACGCGGGCAAGCAGGGCGTCGTGGTCACCCAGGGCACCAACACGATCGAGGAGACGGCCTTCCTGCTCGACCTGCTGCACGACCGGCCGGAACCGGTCGTCGTCACCGGCGCGATGCGCAATCCGACCATGGCCGGCCACGACGGCCCGGCCAACCTCCTCGCGGCGATCCAGACGGCGGCCTCGCCGGACAGCCGCGACCGGGGCGTCCTGGTGGCCTTCAACGACGAGGTCCACGCCGCCCGCTGGGTACGCAAGACGCACACCACCAATCCGGCCGCGTTCTCGTCACCGGAGACGGGACCCGTGGGCGTCGTCGTCGAGAGCCGCGTCCGGTTCACGGGCGGCCCGTCGGCGCGACTGCGGGCACCGCGGCCGACGCGTACCGATGTGAAGGTCGGGCTGGCCACCGCCACCCTCGGCGACGAGGGCGACTGGCTTCCGGCGTACGCCGACCGGCTCGACGGGCTCGTCGTGGCCGGCTTCGGCTGCGGGCACGTGCACGGCGCCTGGCCGCCCATCCTCGAACGGATCGGCGAGCGCATCCCCGTCGTCTTCACCTCCCGCATCGGCGTCGGCCCGGTCCTCGCCAACACCTACGGATTCGACGGCTCGGAGGCGGACCTGATCCGCCGCAGACTCGTCGGGGCGGGCCGCCTCGACCCCTTCAAGGCCAGGATTCTGCTGTGGACACTCCTCGCCGCGGGCGCGGACCACGACGCGATCCGGGCCGCGTACGCGGAGGCATGATGTTCCTGACCCACCTGGAGTGCCCGCGCTGCCGCGCGACGCACCCCGCCGACCGCCAGCAGAACCTGTGCCCGTGCGGTTCTCCCCTGCTCGCCCGCTACGACCTCGCGGCCGTCGCCGCCGCCGTCACCCCCGACACCATCCGTACGCGACCGGCCAACCTCTGGCGCTACGGCGAACTGCTGCCCGTCGAGGACCCCGCCAACGCGCCCACCCTCGGCGAAGGCTGGACGCCGCTCACTGCCGCGACGCGCTACGGGCGCAGGATCGGCGTACGCCGGCTGATGGTGAAGGACGAGGGCCTGCTGCCGACGGGATCGTTCAAGGCGCGCGGCGCGGCCGTGGGCGTGGCGCGGGCCCGGGAGCTCGGCGTGACCCACGTGGCGATGCCGACGAACGGCAACGCCGGTGCTGCCTGGGCCACGTACGCCGCCCGCGCCGGCCTGCGCTCGACGATCGCGATGCCGCTCGGCGCACCCCTGATCACGCGCCAGGAGTGTCTCGCGGCAGGGGCCGACCTGCGCCTGGTCGACGGGCTGATCAGTGACGCCGGCAAGCAGATCGCGGCCCTGCTGGCCGAGGACGCCACGATCTTCGACGCCTCCACCCTCAAGGAGCCCTACCGCGTCGAGGGCAAGAAGACGATGGGCCTGGAGATCGTCGAGCAGCTCGGCTGGCGCGTACCGGATGTGATCATCTATCCGACGGGCGGCGGCGTGGGGCTGATCGGCATCGCCAAGGCCATCGCGGAACTGCGCGCGCTCGGCTGGATCGGCGAGAAGCACCCGCGCCTCGTGGCCGTGCAGTCGTCGGGCTGCGCCCCGATCGTGCGGGCGTTCGCGGCCGGCGAGAGCCGCGCCCAGCCCTGGATCGACGCGCACACGGTCGCCTTCGGCATCACCGTGCCCTCCCCGATCGGCGACGAGCTCATCCTCGACGCCGTACGCGCCAGCGGCGGCACGGCGCTCGCGGTCGACGACGACGAGCTGCTGCGGGATCTCCGGGACTTCGCGCACGACGAGGGTCTCCTGCTCTGCCCGGAGGGGGCCGCGGGCCTGACCGCCGCGCGCAAGCTCCACACCACGGGCTGGCTGTCCGCCGAGGACGAAGTGGTCGTCCTCAACACCGGCGCCGGCCTCAAATACCCCGACCTCCTCTAGCCGCTTCCCTCTACACGGCCCCACCTTTGTCCCGACTGTCCACCTCCACCCGCAGCCACCCGTTCCACCCGCGGGCCGCCCGGCGATCTTGCGCGAATGTCCGGAATTTCGTCCGGAGTGCCCGAAATGCCCGGACATTCGCGCAAGATCGTCGCTAGCCTGGCGGGTCAGGCGCCGGTTCGGATGGGCCCTCCGATGCCTTGATCGTTTACGGCTGAGGTGTAAATCCGGCCCGATCTGCATGATCAATTACGCGTCAGATGCAGCAGAACCCGGTCGGCGCGCCCCAGAACCGTAAACGATCATGCATCCGGCGGCCGTATCCACACCTCAGCCGTAAACGATCACCCCGCCGGCCATCCACTGAGCGCGCATTTCGGACAGTCGCGACAAAGGCCGAACGGGGTGAGACCGTGACCGGGCGACGGTGGACGATGCTTCGCCCCACTCACCTGGCAGTGGAGTCCCCGGAGCGCAGCGATAGGGGCGCAACGGTCTCCCGCGGGAGGAGCGGAGGCGAGATCGACGGACCCGGGACGAATCTTTAAAAAAGGATCTTG
This sequence comes from Hamadaea tsunoensis DSM 44101, assembly GCF_000428945.1. Classification (GTDB taxonomy): domain Bacteria; phylum Actinomycetota; class Actinomycetes; order Mycobacteriales; family Micromonosporaceae; genus Hamadaea; species Hamadaea tsunoensis. Next base: position 251,291 of record NZ_AUAX01000001.1, read on the forward strand.
GTTTTTCATCACAGAAGGCCCTCTAGAGTGGGGCCATGAGCAATCTCGACCGGACTCCGGACATGACGGCTTGCGGCGGCCGGGCGGGTGTCGCCGGTGAACCCGTACGCGAGCTCATCCCCGGCCGCGTCGTCCAGCTCGGCGAGAGCACGAAGGTCCGCCGCCTCCTGCCCACGCTGGGCCGCAGGATGGTCGGCGCCTGGTGCTTCATCGACCACTACGGACCGGACGACATCGCGAGCGAACCCGGTATGCAGGTTCCGCCGCATCCGCACATGGGCCTGCAGACGGTGAGCTGGCTGCACGACGGCGAGGTGCTGCACCGCGACAGCCTCGGCAGCCTGCAGCTGCTGCAGCCGGGACAGCTCGGGATCATGACGTCGGGGCGGGCGATCGCGCATTCGGAGGAGTCGCCCCGCGAGCACCGCGACATCCTGCACGGCGCGCAGCTGTGGGTCGCCCTGCCGGATCACGCGCGGCACACCGCCCCCGCCTTCGAGTTCCACGGCGAGCTGCCCGTCGTCACCGGCGGCGGCCTGCGGGCCACGGTCATGCTCGGCGAGGTCGACGGCGCGCGCTCGCCGGGAACGGCGTACACGCCGATCGTGGGGGCGGACCTCGCCGTCGGCAAGGGGGCGTCCGCGCGTCTTCCGCTCGAACCCGATTTCGAGTACGCGATGCTGACCATGACCGGCGGCGCCACTGTGGACGGTGTGCTGCTGGAACCGGGGTCGCTGCTGTATCTGGGCACCAACCGGTCGGACGTGCACATCGAGTCCGATGTGGACACCCGGGTGCTCCTGCTCGGCGGGGAGCCGTTCGACGAGCAGATCGTGATGTGGTGGAACTTCGTGGCGCGTACCGGCGAGGAGGTCGCGGCGGCCCGCGCGGAGTGGAACGCCGGCGCGGGCTCGTTCGGCGAGGTGCACGGCTACGACGGGGAGCGGCTGCTCGCACCCCCGATGCCGGCCGGCCCGCTCAAGCCGCGCGGCCGGGTCAGGTAGTCCAGCGCTCCCAGGAGCGCTATGCCGACGGCGTACCAGAAGAGGTCGGGCGGGTTGAACGTGCTGCCCAGCACCAGTCGGGCCAGGAGGCTGTGCTCCGACAGCTCGGCCGGATAGACGGTGAGCTGGAAGAACTCCACGACCCAGCAGAACGCCAGCGCGATCGCGCCGGACCGCACCGGCCGCCAGTGGGGTCCGGAGAAGACGACGAGCGCGTAGATGTCGGCGGCGTACAGGGCGTCGCCGGCGTACTTGGCGAAGGCGCCCGAGAACACCGCCCGGACCGCCAGCCCGGCCACCGTGACGACCACCATCGCCACCACGGCCCGCGTACGCATCCGGCGAGCATACGGCACCGCCGAGACAGTGGATTCCGCCTATGCATTCACAGTGATCTGAGACGCGTATTGGCGGGATTCCGCTTTCGCGCAAGGCGTTCGCCCTGTCAAGGTAGATCCGTGACGGACTTGTTCACCTGGGTTCACCAAGACTTCGGCATCGAACTGGCCGGGGCGGAGGAACTCGACGAAGGGGCCGACCCCCGGGCCACGCTCTGGCGGGCGACGGCCGTCGGCGGTGAACGGTACGCGATCAAGCTCACCAGCGGTGGTACGCCGGCCGCGCTCGTGCTCGCCGCCCATCTCCGCGCGCGGGGTGTGGCCGGCGTACCGGCGCCGGTGGCGGCGCGCGACGGGAAGCTGTTCACGATGCGCGAGGGGCGGCGGCTGTCCGTCGTCCCCTGGGTGGGCACGGGACGTGCCGTCACCACCGGTCTCGACGCCGGGCAGTGGCGGGCGCTGGGCGTCCTGTTCCGGCGGGTGCACGCCGCGCCGCCGCTGGACGGCCTGCCCTGCGAGCGGCACGATCCCGCCCCGCTGCTGGAGACCTTCCAGCGGATGGACGAGCACATCCGCGGCTGCACGTCGGCCGATCCGCTGGCCCGGTCCCTGCGCCACCTCTGGTACGCGTACGCGGCGGATCTCGAAACGCTCGTCACGCGGACCGCGCGCCTGGGCGCGGCGCTCGGCCGGCGGGAGGCGCCCGCGGTCGTCTGCCACAACGACGCGCACCTGGGCAACATCCTGACGGCACCCGGCCGGGTGTGGCTGATCGACTGGGACGACGCCGTGCTCGCGCCGCCGGAGCGGGACCTGCTGTTCGTCGTCGACGGCATCTTCTCCTCCGCCCCGGTGACCGCCGCGCAGCAGGCCGCCTTCTTCGCCGGCTACGGCGAGATCTCCGTGGATCCCGAGCGGCTCACCTACTACCGCTGTACGCGTGCCCTGGAGGATCTCGACTGGGCGCTGAACGTGCTGGACGTGGAGGGCCGCCGGCCGGACGACCGCACCGAGGCGCTGGAGATCATCGAGGGGCTGCTGTCCCCCACCGGTCTCGTCGCGCTCGCCCTGCGGCCGCCCGTCCTTACGGCGACCCGTCACGGATAGGGCGCCGCGTCACGGATGGCGCCCCGTCACGGATAGAGGGTCAGTGCCGGGTCGAGGGCGATCGCCTTCACCTGCTCGACCGTCAGCGGCGGCAGCCCACCGGTGTACGCCGACGTCTCGATGCCGAAGGACGTCTCGCTGCTCGGCGAGTCGATCCGCGTCGCGTTGTCCGCCGTCACCGTCACGAACGACTTGTCCAGCCGCTGTACGCGTACCACGGTGGCACGGTCGTGCCGGCCGTGATCCGAGCCGTCGCCGGTGGCGGCCAGCACGACGACCTTCTCGCCGTGCGGCCCGACCTCGTCGCGGCAGCCGGCCCCGGGAGCGGCCTGCTCCGCGCACGTGTTCGGCTGGGGACCCGTCGGCGTCTCGATGGTGATCCAGACGGTTCCCTGCCGCCCGGCGGCCCTGACGAGCCGGACCATCGCGTAGCCGGCGTCTCCGCCTGTGTCGGTGTGCTGGAACACGAGTTCCCCGCGGAACTGGACCGACGGAGCGGCCGCCCGGATCGCCGCCGCGTACGCCGCCCGCAACCGGGGGGTGGCGTCGATCTCCGGTTCGCTGGGGTGCCCCGTCGTCGCCCGGCTGGCCGACGGCACCACCACGCGGGGCGCGGCCGACGAGGCGAGCGGCGGCTGCACCGGCGCCATCCGTCCACCATCGACGGTCAGGAAGACCCCGGCGAGCACCGCGATCGCCGCTACCCCGGCGGTGGTCGTCCCCGCCGCGGTGCGTACGCGCCGACGGCGTACGCGGCGCCCGACGGCGGCCAGCCGGTCGGCCGGTGCCGGCAGCTCCGGAACCACGTCCACCAGCACCCGGCGGATCTCGTGTTCGGTCATGACCATGCCCCCTCAACCATCGTCAGCCCCAGCCGCGGGTCCTCGCGCAACTTGGCGAGTGCGCGCGACGCCTGCACCTTCACCGTCCCCTCGGAGATCCCGAGCAGGTCGGCCACCTCGGCGACCGGGCGGTCCTCGACATAGCGCAGCACCACGATCGCCCGCGACTGCCGGGACAGCAGCGACAGCGCCTGCAGGACCACCGCCCTGGTCGCCGCGATGTCGGCCGGATCGACGCCGCCGGCCGTCACCGGGAGGCTCTCCGTCGGGATCTCGGCCCGCCAGGCGCGCCGCCACCAGCTCGCGTACGTGGTGAAGATGATCCGGCGCACGTACGCCTCCGGGCTGTCCGCGCGCTCGATCGTCGACCACCGGCTCCACGCCTTCGCCAGGGCCGTCTGCAGCAGGTCCTCGGCCCGCCGGGCGTCACCGGTCAGCAGCCACGCCGAGCGCAGCAGCCGGTCGGAGCGGGCGCGGACGAACTCGGCGAAGCCGGCGTCCTCCTCGGGGCGTCTCATGCCCTCTCAGACGCCCTGGCCGTCGCGGAGGTAACACCCGCACGGGGAAATCCGCTCACCCGGCGGCGGTAGCGCGCTGGACGTCCACCTGGGACCGACGATCGCGCTGCCCCGCCGACCCGCTCAGGACCGCCGGACCGCCCACAGCGCCGCCTCGGTACGCGACGACGACCCCGTCTTGCGCAGCAGGCTGGAGACGTGGACGGCGACCGTGCGGATGGAGATCTCCAGCGACTTCGCCACCTGCTTGTTGGACATCCCCGCCGCGAGGCATTCGAGCACTTCCAGCTCCCGGGCCGTGAGGTCGACCTCGGGCAGGGCCGACAACGGCAGGTACCCCGGCAGCGGCTCGCTGACGAGGGCGTCGAGGCTCTGCCCGGCCGTGGTGGCGAGCAGTTCCGACAGCCAGTAGGGATTGCCCTGCGTACGCTCCCAGATCGAGGCGCTGACCGGGCCCGGGTCGGGATAGAGCTCGGCGAGGATCTGGCCGACGTCCTCCTGGCTCAGCGGGCCGAGGTGCTGGCGGATCGCCCCGGGCGCCCCCGACAGCCGGGCGAGCGTACGCGCCACCAGCTGCGGTGACACGGCCGCGTCCGGCGGACGGCTCGTGATCATGATGAGGGCCGGCAGGCGGGGGGCGCCGGCCAGTTCACCGATCAGGTTCAGGCTGGCCGGATCCAGGGCGTGCAGGTCCTCCACCACGAGCACGGCCGGCCCGTCCCCGATCAGTCCCCGCACCGTACGCACGGCCAGCCGCAGCAGGGCGTCCGGCGCGTACCGCTCGGAGGGGGCGTGCGGATCCTGGGCGAGCCAGGCCAGGCCGTCGGCGGGCACCGTGAGACGGGTCGTGTCGTGGTCGCTGAGGACCGCGGCCAGCCAGTCGTAGGGCGCCGGGCTGTGCAGCCGGGCCGCGCCCGCGAGCACCGTCCGCGCCTGCGGATGCAGTCCGGCGAGGGCGGCACCGACCAGCCGGCTCTTGCCCATGCCGGCGTTCCCCGTGATCACCACCGTGCTCGGGCCGGACCTCGGCCGCTTCGCGACGTGCGCCCAGCGCCGGACGATCTCGCCCAGTTCCCGGGCTCGCCCCACCATCGGCACCGCGTTCACGGCCCAAAGGATACGTTTCCCCGGCCTTGTCCGCGTGTCCGCCCGCCGGTCACAATCTGCCCCGCTGACCACGCCGCCGCACAAGATCAGAACATGGGGAAGTCGCACGGTCACATTCGTGCCCAGACGTGCAGATCCTACCTACGCGCCTCGCCCAGCCACCGTTCCGGCGGAGCCAGATCGCTCTATATAGGACGGTCAGTACGACACCGGAGGATTGAGGGGCGAGACCGCGGAGGTGAGATCGGCGAACCCGGGAAATAGTGATCTTAATCTTGAAGATCTTCCCGGAGAGGGCTCAAAATCCAGGACTTCTATGCCCTTCTGCGTAGTTTGACCCTGGCGGGGCGCCAAGTACGTACTATTGCCTAGAGACATCTGCCCGGTGTTGGCGGCAGTCTTGACGGTATGAGCCTCACCCTGCACCCCGCGCTCGTCACGGATCTCGGCCTGATTCGGACGAACAACGAGGACTCGGCGCACGCCGGGGCCCGTCTCGTCGTCGTCGCCGACGGGATCGGTGGCGCGCCCGCGGGTGAGGACGCGAGCGACATCGTCATCCGCGCTCTGAACGATCTTGACACGGCCGATCTCGGCGGCGACCCGACGGGCGCCGTCCTCGACCGGCTGCGCATCGCCAACCGCGAGATCCGCCAGTCGTCCATCGACGACCCGAGCAAGGAGGGCATGGGCACGACGGTCACCGCCCTCCTGCTCTCCGGCCCGGCCATCACCGTGGTGCACGTGGGCGACTCGCGGGCCTACCTGATGCGGGGCAACGAGTTCCGCCGGCTCACCCGGGACGACACCTACGTGCAGTCGCTGGTCGACCAGGGCCTGCTCTCCGAGGAGGACGCCCGGCACCACCCGCAGAAGTCGATCATCACGCAGTCGGTGCAGGGCCTCGACTTCACGGCGGCCTGCTCCACCGTGCCGGTCCAGGCCGGCGACCGGCTGCTGGTGTGCAGCGACGGGCTGTCCGACATCGTGACCGACCACAGCCTCGCGCGCTGCCTGATCGCCAACCCCGACCCCCAGCAGGCGGCGGAGCAGCTGGTCAAGCTTGCCCTCCAGGCCGGTGCCCCCGACAACGTGACCGTGATCATCGCGACCGTCGTCGACGAGTGAGCCGCCGGCGCCGGCTTGCCGCCGCCGACCGTTGATCGCCCGAGTCGGATCGCGTGACCGCCCGAGTCAGATCGCGGCGATGGAGACCGGGGCGCGTTCCGCCCTGGCCAGCCCGCGCAGCACCGGAACGGCTCCGTGCCGCTGCACCGACAGCCGGGCCAGCAGCGTGACGACCACGTCGACCGCGTCCGCCCCGAACTCCGGCGTCGGCAGGCCCACGCTCGCCGCCAGGTCGTCGGTGTGCACGACGATCTCCAGCGTGCGGGTCGCCAGGAAGTCCGCGGTACGCAGCGACCACCCCGTCCACGGCAGGTAGACGATCCCGCGGTCATCGGCGTCGAGCACGTCCGGGATGGCCGTCAGCGCGAGGTTGGCGTCGATGGCGATCGCGGCCGGGCCCGGGGCGGCCAGGTCCTCGGCGCTGCCGCGGATCTGCTGGTTGGTCTCGTTGTCCAGCGGCTGCCCCCGCCAGCGCACCCGGGTGTAGTGGCCGAGCAGCGACACGATCGGGGCGTCCGGCTCGACCGGGCCCTCGACCAGCTCCGGGACCATGGTGATCTGGCGGGACAGGTGCGCGGCGAGGCCGCCGACGCTCATCATCTCCAGCGCGCTCGGCTTCGCCCAGGCACCGGCGACGGCCGGCGCGCTCAGGAAGTCGGCGGCGACGGCGGCGGCTCGCAGGTAGGTCTCCTTCACCCCGCGATCCTCCCACCTCCGTCCGACAAGAACCGGTCCGGCGCGAAGCGGCCCGGTGCCGATCTCCACTATGGAAGATCGCGGCGGAAGATCGTGGCGCGGACGTGACGATCATCTCAGTCACTTAGCCCCACGCTAAACATTCTCGTACGGTGTTCGGTGGGAACGAAACGGTTTCGTACCGACGCTTCCCTCGCCGTGCCGACACCGATGAAAGAGGAACCGCTGTGACAACCGCAGTCGCGGAGCGGGCGACGGGCAACCCGTCGGCCGAAGCCCCCTATCCGAAGCGGTGGCTGGCCCTCATGGTGCTGGCGATCGCCCAGCTCATGGTCGTGCTGGACGCCACCATCGTCAACATCGCGCTGCCCAAGGCGCAGGTCGACCTCGGCATCACCGACGCCAACCGGCAGTGGGTCATGACGGCGTACACGCTGGCGTTCGGCGGTCTGCTGCTGCTCGGCGGGCGCATCGCCGACTACTGGGGGCGCAAGCGTACGTTCCTGGTGGGCGCGGTCGGTTTCGCCCTCGCCTCGGCCCTCGGCGGTCTGGCCACCAACGGCGGCCTGCTGTTCGCCGCCCGGGCCCTGCAGGGCGGCTTCGGCGCGCTGCTCGCCCCGGCCGGCCTGGCCCTGCTGACGGTGCTGTTCACCGACGCCAAGGAGCGCGCCAAGGCGTTCGGCGTCTACGGCGGCATCTCGGCCGGCGGCGCGGCGGTCGGCCTGGTGCTCGGCGGCGTGCTGACCGAGTACACCAACTGGCGCTGGTGCCTGCTCGTGAACATCCCGGTGGCGCTCATCGCGCTGATCCTGGCGCTGCGGATCGTGCCGGAGAGCCGGGCCCACGGCAACACCAAGTACGACATCCCGGGCGCGATCACCGCGACCCTCGGCCTGGTCTCCCTGGTGTACGGCTTCACCAAGGCCGCCGAGGACGGCTGGGACGCGGCCGCGACGCTGGCCTTCATCGGCGCCGGGCTCGTGCTGCTCTTCGCCTTCGTGGTCATCGAGCTGCGGTCGAAGAACCCGCTGCTGCCGATGCGCATCGTGCTCGACCGCAACCGGGGCGGCTCGTACCTCGCCTCGATGCTGGTGGGCGCGGGCATGATGGGCGCCTTCTTCTTCCTGACGTTCTACTTCCAGATCGTGCTCGGCTACACGCCGATCAAGGCCGGCCTCGCCTCGCTGCCCGTCAGCCTCGGCGTCTTCATCTCGGCCGGTCTGGCCAGCCGGTTCGTGCCGAAGATCGGCCCGAAGCCGCTCATGGTCCTCGGCTCGCTCCTGGCCGCCGCCGGCATGGCGTACCTGACGCAGATCTCGGTCACCAGCGCGTACGCGAGCCACGTCCTGCCGGCCCAGCTGATCCTGGGTCTCGGCATGGGCTTCGTCTTCGTGCCGCTGTCCAGCCTGGCGCTGCTCGGCGTGCCGAACCACGACGCCGGTGCCGCGAGCGCCACGCTCAACGCGACCCAGCAGGTCGGCGGCTCGCTCGGCGCGGCCCTGCTGAACACGTTCGCGACGACGGCGCTGACCGCGTACCTGACCAGCCACCAGGCCACCTCGCCGGAGCAGGGCAAGCTGATCGCCCTGGAGGCGATGGTGCACAGCTACAAGATCGCCTTCGCGTGGGGCGCCGGGCTGCTGCTGCTCTCCGGCATCGTCACCCTGATCGTGGTCAAGGCGAGCAAGAAGGACCTCCCGGCGGAATCGTCCGTCGTCCACATGGGATAATCGAAGTCCGGCCAGAGAGGGGGCGCCGCGGCCAGCGGCGTCCCCTCTTTTCGTCCCCATCTTTTCGTCCATGCCGTCCGTCCATGTTGGCCGTCCATGGTGGTCGTCCATGATGGATGGTCAGCGCAGCAGCAGGTTCAGATCGCCGAACTCGTGCCACAGGTAGCCGGCCTCGATCGCCTCGGTGTAGCAGGCCGCCAGCAGTTCCTCCCCGGCGATCGCGGCCAGCATCAGCAGGTGCGACGCCCGCGGCTCGTGGAAGCCCGTGAGCAGGCCGTCCACGACGCGTACGCCGGTCTCCGGGGTGATGACGAGTTCCGTCCAGCCGGCGGCGGCGCGTACGCCGTCCGGGCCGGTCGCGCTCTCCAGCGCGCGTACGGCGGTGGTGCCGACGGCGATGATCCGGCCACCCGCCGCGCGCGCCTCGTTGACCAGCCGAGCGGTGGTCGCGCCGACCGTGAAGTGCTCGGCGTAGGGCTTCTCGTCGGCCTCGTGCGAGGCGACGCCGGTGTGCAGGGTGATCGGCGCGACGACCACGCCGCGGCTGGCGAGGCGGGTGACGAGCGCCTCGGTGAAGGGCCGGCTGGCGCTCGGCATCTCCGCGCTGCCTTCGCGATCCCCTGTCTCCGCGAAGACGCTGTGGTACGCCGACAGCGGCCACTCCTTCTCCACATAGGAGTACCGGATCGGCCGCCCGTTCCGCCGCAGGTACGCCGGAACGTCGGCGAACGAGGGCTCGGCGATCCAGAGCCGCTCGGTGTAGGGGGCCAGGAGGGTGATGTTCGCGCCGCCGCGCAGCGTGACGTTCTGGCCCACGTAGCCGGAACGGAACCGCTGCGTCGTGCGGCCGACCGGCTCCCGCAGTTCCACGACCCACGTGGCTGACTGCACTTCTGGCGGCTCGCGCAAGCGCTCCCCGGCTGGCTGCACTTCTGGCGGCTCGCGCAAGCGCTCCCCGGCTGGCTGCACTTCTGGCGGCTCGCGCAAGCGCTCCCCGGCTGGCTGCCGGGTGGAGAAGTGCACGACGAGCGTCCCGTCCCAGGACGGGACCGCGGCGGCCATGGTCGCCGACGTGTTGACCACGAGGACGTCGCCCGGGCGCAGCAGGTCCGGCAGGTCCGTGAACCGATGGTGGGCCACCTGGTTCGGGCGCTTGCCGACGAGCAGGCGTACCTCGTCGCGGGACAGGCCCCGGGCCTCGGGCGGCTCGTGCGCCTCGAGTTCGGGGGCGAGGGTGAAGTCGAGGGTGGCGGTCGTCATGGCTTCTCACTCCAGATCAGCATTCGGTGTCCTTCGGGGTCCACGGCCACGAATCCGTAGTGGCCGCGGGGGAAGATCTCGGGCGCGCCCTCGGCCTTCGGTACGCGGGCGTACGCGGCATCGACGTCGGCCCACGTCGCGAACTGCAGGGCGCGGGGCGGGGGGAAGCTGCGCCGGGCGGGCCGGACGATCTCGACCAGTCCCCCGTCGCCGCCGGAGTAGACGGCGCCCCGCTCGCCGTCGCGCTCCCAGGTGTCCACTGTGGTGAGACCGAGCACGCCCCCGTAGAACGCGTCGGCCGCGCCGAAGTCGACCACCTCCAGCGGCGCCCAGAGCGTGCTCACCGCTCCGCCACGGCATCAGCGGGGATCCAGTCCGCCAGCCGGTGGCGGCCCGAGGGCGGCCGGTGGGCCAGCAGTCCGAGGACGCCCGGCGCGACCGTCTCCGGCAGCGGCCGGTCGCTGATGTCCTCGCCGGGGAAGGCGTCCTGGTGCATCCGCGTACGCAGGTCGCCCGGGTCGATCCGCCAGGCGCGGATGGCCGGCTCCTCCTGCGCCAGCACCCGGTTCAGCTGTTCGAGGGCCGCTTTGGTGCTGCCGTAGCCACCCCAGCCCGCGTACGCCTCGGCGGCCGCGTCGGAGGTGATGTCGGCGACCGCGCCCCGGGCGTCCCGCAGCAGCGGCAGGGCCAGCTGGGTCAGCGCGAGCGGGGCGAACACGTTGGTCTCGAACAGGTCCCGCAGGGCGTCGACCGGTATCGCGGCGACCGACGGCAGCGGCGACGGTCCGAGCGCCCCCGCGTTGTTGACGAGCAGGTCCAGCCCGCCCGTACGCTCCGCGGCGTCGACGAGGGCGGCCCGGTGCCGGGGATCGGTGACGTCGCCCGCCACCGCCCGTACGCCGGCCAGCCCTTCGGTCGCCGCGGACAGGGATGCGGCGTCGCGGCCGTCGACGACGACGGTCCAGCCGGCCGTGCTGAGGGTGCGGGTCAGGGCGAGGCCGAGGCCCCGGGAGGCGCCGGTGATGATCGCGGTAGGCATGCCTCGACGCTATGCAGCCCGGCGCGCGCCCGAATCGGTCCACGGCCGCCCAGGTCCTGGGACCTTGGTCCTAGGACTCCCGTCCGACGACGCACCCGCCCCGTCCGGGATAGCGTTCAGGCGTGGACGATCGCAGCACGCTGGACGAACTGAGCGCGGCCGTGCTCGCGGTCAACCGGCACCTGTCCGTCCGGGAGGTGCTCCAGACGATCGTGTCGGCCGCGCAGACCCTCCTCGGCGCCCGGTACGCGGCTCTCGGCGTACCGGACGACCAAGGTGGTTTCGCGGAGTTCGTCGTCGCGGGAGTCAGCGACGAGCAGCGGGAGAAGATCGGGCCGCTGCCGCGCCAGCACGGCATCCTCGCGGCGATGCTGACCGAGGCGGGCCCGCAGCGGCTCGCGGACATCCGGCGCGACCCGCGGTTCGGCTGGTGGCCGGCCGCGCACCCGGTGCTCAAGGGGTTCCTGGGGCGGCAGATCACCGACGGCCGCTCGGTGCTGGGCGCGCTGTTCCTGGCGAACAAGATCGGCGGCGAGTTCACCGACGCGGATGAGCGGCTGCTGGGCGTGCTCGCCGCGCACGCGGCGATCGCCCTGACCAACGCGCGCCTCTACGAGCAGAGCCGCGAGCTGACCCTGCTGGAGGAGCGCCAGCGGGTGGCCCGCGAGCTGCACGACGCGGTGGCGCAGAAGCTGTTCAGCCTGCGCCTGACCACGGAGGCCGCGACCGCCTGGGTACGCCGTGATCCGGCCCGCGCCGAGACCGAACTGCAGGAGATCCGCTGGCTCGCCGCGCAGGCGACCGAGGAGCTGGGCCAGATCGTCGCCGAGCTGCGCCCGCGCGAGCTGGTGGACACGGGCCTCGCCGAGACCCTCCGCCGCCGGGTGGCGCTCCTCGACCGCGTCCACGACGCCGCCGTGAGCTTCTCGACCACGCTCGCGGGCCGCCCGGCACCCGCCGTCGAGGAGGCCGTGCTGCGCATCGTCGAGGAGGCCCTGCACAACGCGCTGCGCCACGCGAACGCCGGCAAGGTCGCGGTCACCCTCGCCGGGCCCCCGCTGACCTGCGTCGTCGCCGACGACGGCACCGGCTTCGACACCGCCGCGGCCGATTCCGCCTCGCTCGGCCTCGCCTCCATGCGCGAGCGCGCCCGCCGGCTCGGCGGCACCCTCGCCGTCGACTCCGGCCAAGGTGGCACCGTGGTCACCCTGACGGTGCCGTCATGATCCGCGTGCTGCTCGCCGACGACCACGCCGTCGTACGCCGGGGCCTGCGCGTCTTTCTCGAACTGCACGACGACATCACGGTGGTCGGCGAGGCGGCCGACGGGGACTCGTGTGTCGCGGAGGCGCTCGTCTCCTCGCCGGACGTCATCCTCATGGATCTGCGCATGCCGGGCTCCGACGGGCTGACCGCTCTACGCCGGCTGAAGGCGGCGGGGTCCGCGGCGCGCGTACTGATCGTCACGAGTTTCACGGACGCGACGCAGATCGTCCCCGCGATCCAGGCCGGCGCGGCGGGCTGCGTCTACAAGGACGTGGACCCGGCGGCACTGGCCAACGCCATCCGCACCGTCCACGCTGGACACATCGTCCTGCCGCCCGCGGTCGCGACCGCCCTCGCGGCCGGCCCGTCCGGCGGCGACCGCATCGACCACCTCACCGCCCGCGAACGGGAAGTCCTGGCGGAGATCGCGCTCGGCCGCTCCAACCGCGAGATCGCCCGCGCCCTGCACCTGGCGGAGAAGACGGTCAAGACGCACGTCTCCAGCATCCTCATGAAGCTCGGGGTGGACGACCGCACCCAAGCAGCCCTGTACGCGGTCCGCCACACCCCATGACCCGCCGCACTTGGGCTCTCCAGTCGTTGGTGTGGGCGGCTGTCGCCTGCGCCGTCGAGATTCCTCTCCTTCCGGGCGTACGCGTCGCAGGGCTCGCCGGGAGGCGACGGTGGGTTCGAGATTGGCGTGATCAAATACCGCCATTACGGCACCGGGACACCGATTCCCTTGATCAAATACCGCTATTACGGCACGGGAGCCCCTTTTTGCCGTATAGGCGGTATTTGATCAAGGGAATCGGGCACGGTCTGCCGTTATGGCGGTACTTGATCACTGGTCGCCGGGGCGAGCCGGGAAGGACGCAGCCCATCAAGATCCTGAAGACCAAGAGCCTTGGTCATGTCACTCGTATATGTCGAAATCCGGCCGCCGCAACATATACGAGTGACACGATCACGGCCAGGCGATCCACTTCGACATATATGCGCGACATGATCAAGGCCGGCACGGCGATCGGCCGACCTACCCAGGGAACTGCGCGGACCGCCAGGCCGACGCGACCCACACAGGCGGCCGGAGAGCCCAAGATCAGGGTGATTTCCCTGATCCAAACCGGATCTCCGGGCCACGCCCTACGGCGGCGCCGATGCGGTGGCCGGCGGGACCCGCGGCGGGGTCGACGGTCAGGCGGAGACCAGGCCGGGAATCGGGCGCGGTGCCGGGGACTCGGCGTGGTTGAGCAGGGCGTCCGCCCGGGCGAGCGGGATGCCGGTCGCGATGAGCAGGTTGAGGACGGCCGCGTCCGCGTCGGCCGCGACCGCCGCGCTGGCCAGCCCGAGCCGCTCTCCGCGCATCACGTCGATCCAGCGGGCCGCCGAGATGAGCTGCGGCTGGGCCGCCTTGGGCCGGTCGCCCTGGCCGATCTCGTCGCGCATCAGGCTGATCCCGTCGGCGAGCGCTTCCAGCATCGGCGGTAGCGCCCTCGGCACCTGCTCGCCGCCGTGCAGGACGCCCCACCAGGCGTGGCGGGCCAGCACCCGGGTGTTGCGGACGGCGTACCCGATCTCGCGGGCGGTCGTGCTGTACGCCTCCAGGTCCTGCCCGGTCGTCCACAGGGTGATGACGGCCGAACGGCGTACGGAGAGCAGGACCTCGCGCAGGCGGCGCAGGTCGTCGTCGGTGTCGGCGAGCGCGTAGACGGCGGCCTTGGCGGCTTCGGCGTCACCGGTACGCAGCGCGCCCGCGATCGAGCGGATGTTGATCGTCATGCTGTTGAGCAGCGGTACCAGCGTCTCGTTGACCTTGGCGGCCCCGTTGCGGGAGTTGGCGGCGAAGGCGACCAGCATGGCCACGGCGACGCCCACCAGCAGGTCGATGAAGATCCGGTCGAGCGTGCGGTAGCCGGACGCGACGGCCGCGATGGCGAGCCCGGCGCCGAGGCCGAAGAAGAAGGTGGCGATCGAGCGGCGGTGGCGGGCGCAGACGAACTCGATGGTCGTCACCGCGAACAGCGGCGCGCCGATCGGTTTGTCGAGGCCGAGCAGGAGGGCGACGAGGATCGCCAGCGCGGCGGCGGCCACGATCTGTACGGCGGTCGGCAGGCTTCGGCGAACGGCGGCGGTCGTGCTGCGCCACCAGTTCCGTCCGGCGTCGATCCGGTCCGGTACGGGCGGGCCGCCCGGAGCGGGAAAAGTGCTGTCCGTTCGCATGCGCCCAGTGTTCTGGAGTGACTACTCGCTGTACAGGCGTCATCACTAAATGTGGCGCAGTCCGCATCCGATGATCCGGACACCCCGCTCAGGTACGCCGTACCGCCTCGTCCAGTGACGCGTTGAGCCTGGTCAAGAGCTCGGCGAGGGTCGCGCGGTCGGCCTGCGGCCAGTCGGCGAGGATGCGCTCATAGAGCTCGACCCGGGCCGCCCGCACGGCGCGTACGCGTTCCCGCCCGGCCGGGGTCGGCGTCACCAGGATGGCCCGGCCGTCGCTGTCGCTGCGTCCCCGGGTGACCAGGCCGTCCCGTTCGAGGGCGGTGACCTGCCGGGTGACCGTCGAGCCGTCGAGCCCGAGCGCCTCGGCCAGCCCGTTGATCTGAGCCGGCCCGTGCTCGTCGAGCCGCCGCAGCAGCAGGTACGCCGCCCGGTCGAGGGCCCGGTGCGGCGCCTCGCCCCCGGCCCGGCGGGTGGCCTCGGAGCGCCGCATGAGCAACGCCACTTCCGTCTCGACTACTTCGACTACCTGCTCGTCCCGCATAGCTGTACGATACAGGGAGAGTTAGCTGCATGATACAGGTAAGTTCTGATCCGGAGGACCCCTCGTGAGCGCCACGCGCAACGAACCCAACAAGAGCGCGATCTACGCGACCGCCCTCGCCGCGTACCTGGCCATCGCCGGGATCGCGGTCGTCGACCCGATCCTGCCGGCCATCGGCTCGGCCATCGGCGTCTCGCCCTGGCAGGTCGAGCTGCTGTTCACGGCGTACATCGCGGTGATGGGGCTGGGCATGATCCCGGCGGTCCTGTCGACCAGCCGGTTCGGGTTCAAGAAGGTGCTCATCGCGGGCGTGGCGACGGTCGGCGTCGCGGCCATCCTCGCCTCGTTCAGCAAGAACATCGAGCAACTGGCCGTGCTGCGCGGCGTGTGGGGCTTCGGCAACGCGATGTTCTTCGCGACCGCCCTGGTCATCATGATCGCCCTGGCGAGGAGCCGGGAGTGGGTCGTCGGCCTCTTCGAGACGGCGATGGGCCTCGGCTTCGCGACCGGCCCGCTGATCGGCGGCCTGCTCGGCCGGTCCTCCTGGCGGCTGCCGTTCTTCGCCTGCGGCGTGTTCATGCTGATCGCCCTGGCCGTGGCCGGCACCAAGCTCCGCGAACCCACCACCAAGCAGCCCCCGGTACGCCTCGCCGAGATCGGGCGCACGTTCCAGCGGCCGGCGTTCCTGGCCCTGTGCGCGGTGACCGGCACCTACAACTTCGCGTTCTTCATCGTGCTCGGCTTCACGCCGCTGTTCCTGCACCTCGCCGTCGTCCCGCTGGGCCTGGCCTTCACCGGCTGGGGCCTCGGCCTGGCCGCCGGCATCCTCGGCGTCGGGCACCGGCTGGCGCACCGGATCGGCGCGGTGCAGACGGTCGGCGTCGCGATCACCGGCATCCTGGTCTGCCTGGTGCTGTTCGCGGTCTCGCCCGGCACCGCCTTCTCGATCACCGTCCTGGTGGTCTGCGGCCTGTTCATGGGCCTGGCCAACGCCAACCTGACGGACCTCGCCCTCGGCCTCGGCTCGGCCGACCGCCGGGTCGCCACCGGCGCGTTCAACCTGGTCCGCTGGGGCTGCGCCGCGCCCGCGCCGGTCGTGGCCGGCCTGCTGGTCGAGCACTCGACGCTGGAGTCGCCGTTCTGGGTCGGCGCGGCCGTCCTCGCCGTCGGCGTCGTCTCGTTCGTCCTCTTCGGACACGTCATGGCCCGCGGCGTCGGCGAGAAGGTCTTCTGGGCCCGCCTCGACAAGGGCGCCCGGTCGGCCGAGCGTACGCCCGAGGAAGCGCTCGGCGAGGCCTACTGAGGGATCTCATCGTGAGGGCACGGGCGACCGTGCCCTCATTTGCGTCCGGAGGTGCCCGCGACGAACGGGTGCACCTGGAGGCCGGCGCAGCCGTCGCTGTTCCAGCCGAGGCCGACCTGGGCACCGCCCACCCTGAACAGCAGCTTCGCGTAGCGGTGGGCCGAACACGACGCCCCGGTGTCCGTCGCGGCGGTGGCCTCGACGACCACCGAGACCGAGTCCCCGTTGCGGACGAGCAGCCGGGCGACCGGCGCCCCGCCCATGAAACCGGTGGGCGTCTGCCGGGCCGACGCGATCGCCTGGCCGCCCGCGCCCGCCGCCGTGACGGCCGGGTAGCCGGAGACCGTGCACGCCGGGCCCTGATTGAGGAAGACGACCACGACACTCCGATGGCCGGCCGCCGCGTCCTGCGCCCCGGCCGTGACCCGCATCCGGTCGATCGTGCACGCGGCCCCGGCGACGGCCGCGGTCGGCGAGGCCGGGGGCGACCCGGCCGCGGACGAGGGCGCGGGCCCCGACGCCGATGCGGATGCGGCGGCGGAAGCCGAAGCGACCGGCGGCGGAGCAGAGGTGCCACCGGCGTCCACCCCCGTGCTCCCGCACGCGGCCAGCCCGGACAGCAGGACCGGCAACAGACCCAGACGAAGCCTCATCCACCCATCACAGCACGCCGGAAGCCGGACGGCACCGGTTCGGACGTGTCACGCGGGCAGGCGTACGAGGGCGACGTCCCGGGCGGCCAGCTCGACCCCGTCCACGGGGCCACCGCCGAGAACGTCCACACCGGACACTGCGATCCGGGCGGTCGCCGAACCGTGGTTCAGCAGGAACAGGTAGTCCGATCCGTGACCGTGCCGCACGATCGCCTGGACATCGGCCGGCAGGTCCGGCAGCACCGGCGCCACCCCCGCGTCGGCCCGCGCGAGGTCGAGGACCGCCCGCATCGCCGCCGGCTCCGGCCGCGTACCGAGATACCAGGCCACGCCCTCGCCGTACTCGTGCCGGGTCACGGCCGGGCGGCCGGCCAGCTCGCCGTCGGCGTACGTGGCGATCGGGCGGGCGCCCTCGGTCTCGATCCACTCCGACCACACCGTGCCGGTCCGCCGCACCCCCGCGAGGTCGAGGCCCACCGGCTCCGCCAGCGGCCAGAACTCGTCCACCCGCAGGCCCAGCACCGCGCGCAGCGGCGCCGGATAGCCCCCGAGATGCACCCGCTCGTGCTCGTCGACGATCCCCGTGAAGAACGACACCACGAGCACACCGCCCCCGGCCACGTAGTCGGTCAGGCGCCGCGCCACGTCCAGGTCCATCAGATAGAGGTTCGGGACCACCACCATCCTGTACGCGGAGAGCTCGGCGGTCGCCGGCACCACGTCACACGTCACGTGCGCGTCGAACAGGGCGTCGTAGTGCGCCTGCTGGGTTTCGAGCACGTTCAGGTCCGCCGGGTGGGCCGGCATCTCGACCGCCCGCCAGCTGTCCCAGTCGAACAGGAGCGCCACGTCCGCGCGTACACGGGAGTCCGCCACCTCGGCCGCGGCGGCGAGTTCGCGGCCCAGGGCCTGGATGTCGCGGTGCTGGCGGGTTTCGGGGCCGCCGTGCGGGACCATCGCGGAGTGGAACTTCTCGGCGCCGCCGCGGGCCTGGCGCCACTGGAAGAACAGCACGGCGTCGGCGCCCTGGGCGACGGCCTGCCAGCTCCACAGCCGCAGGACGCCGGGGGCCTTGGGGGCGTTGTGCTCGCGCCAGTTCACGGCGCCGGGAGCGGCCTCCATCAGCAGCCAGGGCTGACCGCCCCGGGCCGACCGGATGAGGTCGTAGCCGAACGCGGCCTCGGCGTGCGCCCGCGGGTCGGCCGGATCGGGGTAGCTGTCGAGGCTGACGACGTCCTGCTCGGCGGCCCACTTGTAGGAGTCGATCGGCTTGTGCACGAGCCCGGTGAAGTTGGTCGTCACCGGCTTGTCCGAGTACGCCTTCACGATGTCGCGTTCGAGCTTGTAGCACTCGAGGATCGCGTCGTCGGAGAACCGGGCGAAATCGAGATGGTGGGCGGGATTGCCGAACGTGGGCGCCTGCCGGGGCGGCAGGATCTCGGCGAAGTCCGCGTACCGCTGGGACCAGAAGGTCGTCGACCAGGCCTCGTTCAGCGCCTCGATCGTCCCGTGCCGCGTACGCAGCCACCGGCGGAAGTCCTCGGCCGACACGTCGCAGAAGCACTGCCGGGTGTGGCAGCCGTACTCGTTGCCGACATGCCAGATCCGCAGGGCGGGGTGGTCCGCGTACCGCTGGGCCAGCCGGTCGACGAGGCGGGCGGCGTGTTCGCGGTAGACCGGGCTCGACGGGCAGTAGTGCTGGCGGGCGCCGGGCCAGACGCGGCTGCCGTCGGCGCGTACCGGGAGGATCTCCGGGTGCCGGTGCGACAGCCACGGCGGCGGTGAGGCCGTCATCGTGGCCAGGCTCGCGCCCACGCCCGCCCCGGCCAGGTTGTCCATGACCTGGTCGAACCAGCCGAAGTCGTACGCGCCCGGCCGCGGCTCGACGCTCGCCCACGAGAAGATGCCGACGGAGACCAGCGAGACCCCGGCCGCCGGCATGAGCCTCATGTCCTCGGCCCAGACCTCGGGGGACCACTGCTCCGGGTTGTAGTCGCCGCCGAAGTCGATAGGCATTTCAACTCCTTTTCGGACATGGGACGTCCCTCGTCCGCCAGGTACCCTACGGACCCGGCCGGACGGCGGTCAAGGGTAGATTCAGTGGTGGGATGTCATGATCCAGTAATCGCGTGATCGCATGGAGGAGCCGTCGATGGCGAAGCGCAACGGGGACACGGTCCAGGACCGGATCGTCGCCCTGATCCACGAGCGCAAGCTGGCCACGGGCGCCCCGATGCCCACCGAGCCGCAGCTCATGGACCTGCTGGGCGCGAGCCGCAACAGCGTACGCGAGGCGGTCCGCGCGTTGCAGGCGCTCGGGATCGTCGAGATCCGCCACGGCTTCGGCACCTTCGTCGGCAGGGCGTCGCTCGACGTGCTCTCGCCGTCCCTGGAGTTCCGGGTGCGCTCGAATCCGCTGAGCGCCCTGCACGACCTCGTCGAGGTACGCGAACTGCTGGAGACCGGGCTCATCGGCCGGGTCGCCGCCGACGCCACCTCGACCAAGCTCGCGGCGCTCGACGCGCTGGTCACGGCGATGGCCAACGACCTGCAGGCGGACCGGGCCTTCCACACGCTGCTCTACGAGTCGCTCGGCAACGAGCTCGTGCTGCAGCTCATCGACCTGTTCTGGCAGGTCTACCACCAGGTCGAACCGATCCTCGGCGACTGGCCCCAGGTGCACAAGTCGGAGATCGTCGCCAACCACCGACGGATAGTGGAGGCGTTGCGGTCCAAGGACGCCCACGCCGCCCGCGAGGCCATGAGCCGCCACTTCACCGAGGTCAAGACCCGCATAGCCAAAGCGGAGTCGGCGTCCTGACCACCCCCAAGATCCCGTTTGGATCAGGGAAATCACCCGAATCTTGGGCCAAGATTACGTGCGAAAACCTGATCCAAACGGGATCTTGGCCCCTCAGGACGTGACGTTGTCCATGGGGAGGCGGAGGCCGAGTTGGCCGCCGATGGGCAGGTTGCGGTCGCGGATCAGGCCGAGCTCCGTGTCGTTGAGCGCGCGGCGGTAGACGCGTACCTCGTCGAGGTCGCCGTGGAAGCGGTCCCCGCCGTCGAGCTTCTGTCCGATGTGGATGCCATCGACGCCGAACTCCTTGCCGGCCGTCACCGAACCGGGCGGCACCGCGGCCGAGGCGACCACCGCGCCGTCGACCCGCAGCGAGAACTGCCCGTTCGCCCGCTGCAGCACGATGTGGTGCCAGGCCCCGTCGTTGTACGCCTGCGCGGACTGCACGCTGACGTTGAACCGGTCGACCATGATCAGCGCCCGGATCCGGTGGGACGCCGGTTCGGCCCGCAACCAGATCTGCGGCGTCGTCCCGCTGCCCACCCGGTACGCCCACAGCAGTGTGTGCGCGCCGGCGGTGTCGGCGTACCGGAACCAGGTCATCATCGTGAAGTCGCCGCCGCCGACGTCGATCGAGCAGTCGTACGGCACCTCGACCCGGTCGTCGACGCCGTCCAGGTGCAGCCCGCCGCCGAACACGCCGTCACCGGTCGTGGCGCCGCCGCGTACGAAGGCTTGGTTGTGCCGGGTGGCGTCGGGAGTGACCGGGCCGGGTGCCGGCGGCGCGGGAATGCCGGGTGGTGTGCCGTTGGGCGTGGCCAGGTACGCGTCGTCGAAGCGCGCCCACCGGATGCTCTCGTAGGGTGACGCGACCCCGGCCTCGTACGCGAGCCCGATGAGCCCGTCGCCGAGCAGCGACATGTCGGAGTATCCCGACTGCCCCCACCAGAAGACCTTGCCGTCCTCCCAGTCCTGCCAGGTACGCCCTTCGGTGTAGGAGGAGCGGACGGTCATCGCCTCGCGGGCGACGGGGTGCGCCGGAGACGAGAGCAGGATGCGGCCGGGCCGTTCCCGCAGCGTGGACGCCTGGACGTCGGCGATGTCGAGATCGATGATCTGGAACGGCTTGTCGAAGGACTCGCCCCCGTCGCTGCTGACCGCGTACGCGCGGTGGCCCGGATCGGTGCCGCGCTCACGGGCCAGGGCGTAGACGCCGCCGTTGTCGAGCTCGACGACGGTCACCTCCTGCGCGATGATCGACCCGTCGTCGACGGCGCTGGTCGCGCCGATGTGCCAGGTCACGCCGCTGTCGTCGCTGTAGAGCAGGTGCGTGCCGTAGACGTGCGGGCCCACGCCGTCATAGGTCTCGTAGCTCGCGCCGAGAACCAGCCGTCCCGCGTGGACGCCGTGGGTCAGCTGGATGCCGTGCATGGGGCCGGTGGCGTACCAGAAGTTCCACTCGGGGCGCTTCCCCTCGGTCATCTCCCGCTCCGGCGACCAGGTCGCCCCGTCGTCGTCGCTGTAGGTGACGTAGGGATCGCGGTCGCAGCCGTTGGGGCAGGGTGCGGCGCCGTTGTGCGTACTGACCAGGACGATCCGGCCCGTCCGGCGGTCGACGATCGGCACCGGGTTGCCGTGGGTCTCGCCGTTGCCCTTGGACACGACCTGAATCGGGCCCCAGGTGGCGCCGTTGTCGAAGGATCGGCGTACGACGAGGTCGATGTCGCCGTCGTCGCCGCAGTCGGCCACCCGTCCTTCGGCGAAGGCGAGCAGGGTCCCGTCGGCCGCCTGCACGACCGCGGGGATGCGGAAGCACGCGTACCCCTCGGTCTTCTGCTGGTAGACGACCTGTTCGTCGAAGCGCGGGCTCGCGGTCGCGGCGCCGCCGGATGCGTGGGCCGCGGGTGTCCCGGCGGCCGTGAGGACGAGCGCCGCGAGGACGGCGAGCGCTCGGGGGTGTAGACGCATGCCGGACATCCTATGTCCGACGTGGGACGTCCGCCAGATGTTGCGCTCTTGACGCCGTCCGGCGAGCAGGAATACCTTCCCAGCTGACATAGGACATCCCATGTCCAATTCTGGAGGCAGAATGAAATCCCCGTTCCCCCGCTCCCACCTGGCCGCCGGCGGTGCCGCCGTGGTCCTTGCCGCCGGCCTCGCGGGCTCCGCCGCCCTGTCCGCGCCCGAGGCCTGGGCGGGCCACTCCCCCTGCACCTCCGCCATCGCGTACGCCGCGGGCACCGACGGATACAGCGCGTTCCGCATCCCGGCGGTGATCACGACGAAGGGCGGCGACCTGCTCGCCTTCGCCGAGGGCCGGCACGACGGACTCGGCGACGCCGGCAACATCGACACGGTCGTCAAGCGCAGCACCGACGGCGGCTGCACCTGGGGACCGCTCACCGTCGTGCAGGACTCGGGCGACAACACCTCGGGCAACCCGGCGCCGGTGGTGACCGCCGACGGCCGGATCGTCCTGCTGACGACCTACAACGCGGGTACGGCCACCGAGGCGATGATCCTGCGCGGCCAGGTCACGCCCGACCAGAGCCGTCGCGTCTTCGCCCAGTACAGCGACGACGACGGCACGACCTGGACGGCCCCGACGGAGATCACCGCCGACGCCAAGCTCCCGAACTGGCGCTGGTACGCCACGGGCCCCGGGCACGCCACCCGGCTGACCGTCGGCGAGCACAAGGGCCGGCTCGTCGTACCGGCGAACCACTCGATCGCCCCGCCGGACGGTTCGGCGGACACCGGCGCCGAGGCAAAGTACTACGGCGGGCACTCGCTGTACAGCGACGACGACGGGCAGACCTGGCACATCGGGTACGTCGACGACAACCCGGACAACTACGTCAATGTCAACGAGACGGCCGCAACGCAGCTGCCGGACGGCCGCGTCTACTTCAACACCCGCGACCACAACGGGACGGCGCCGGGCAACCGGGCGGACGCGTACTCGGCCGACGGCGGGGCCACGCTGGTCAAACCGTTCCGGCCGCAGGACACGATCGCGGGTCCCGTCGTGGAGGGCAGCGTCCTGCAGCTCGACAACGGCCCCCTCGTGTACGCCGGCCCCGCCGACCCGGCCGCGCGGGCGACCATGACGTTGCGGGTCAGCCACGACTCCGGCGCGACCTGGATCGCCGGGCCGGCCCTGTCGGGGCTGCCGGCGGCGTACTCGGACCTCGTCCAGCTCGACAAGAAGACGGTCGGCGTCCTCTACGAGACGGGTGACTTCGGCGCCAACGAAACGATCACCTTCCGCCGGGTGGCCGTCTCCGACCTCCCCTAAATTCAAGATCCTTTAGAAGATATTGTCCCGGGTTCGTCGATCTCACCTCCGCTCCTCCCGCGGGAGACCGTTCCGCCCCTGTCGCTGCGCTCCGGGGACTCCACTGCCAGGTGAGTGGGGCGACGCATCATCCGCCGTCGCCCCCTCCCGCAGCCCCGGCGGCGAGCCCTGCCCCCAAGATCTGGTTTGGATCAGGGAATCGCACGTAATCATGGCCCAAGATTCGGGTGATTTCCCTGATCCAAGCGGGATCTTGGCGATCCAAGCGGGATCTTGGCGCGAGCCTGCGACGGGTTACGAGAGGCGGGCCAGGCGGGCTCGGACGCCGGCGAAGTGGGCGATCATGGCCGCCTCGATGCCCATCGCGTCCCCGGTCACGACCGCCGTGTAGATGTCCCGGTGCGTACGCGCCACGTCGGCCGGGGTCTCGTCCGGCGTACCGATCTCGTCGCGCAGCTGGTGGTAGACCTGCCAGAAGGCGCCGAGCAGCTGGCCGAGCAGCGGGTTGCCGAGCGGGACGTAGAGCAGGTCGTGGAAGCGCCGGTCGGTCTCCGGGGAGATCGCCCCGATCAGCGCCTCCGCCTCCATCTGTTCGAGCATCGCGTGGACGCCCGCATGGTCCGCCCCCGCGTGCCGCTCGATGAGCCGCCGGGCGAGACCGGTCTCCAGCACCTCCCGGATCTCGATCAGGTGGCCGAGCTGGTTGCGTTCCTCCTGCAACGTGATCCGGCTGTGGAAGGCCAGCTCGTCGACCAGGCCGGCCAGCGACATCCGGCCGACGAACATCCCGAACCCGTGCCGGATGTCGACGATGCCGACGGCCTGCAGGACCTTGAGGGCCTCCCGGACGGAGTTGCGGCCGATGCCGAGCTCCGCCATGAGTTCGGACTCCGTCGGCAGCGGATCGCCGGCCGTCAGTCCCCGCTGCACGATGATCTCCTTGACCGCCTCCTGGACCTCAACGGCCCTGCTCAGCCGCCGAGTACGCGTCGGCTGGCCGGGTACCTTGGGGCGCTGACCTGGATCACGAAACACCACGGACATCTCCTGGCCATCAGCTCTTGACCGGGGACGGGCTCGGCCCCTAGCCTGCACCTTACCGGACATGGGATGTGGGACGTCCAATGTCCGACCCCGAATATTTCCGACGATCAAGTTCGAGCCCCGACACAGACACCCCTACCTAGGAGGCTTCTCGTGCGCAGAGCTGATGGCATAGGCGTCGACTTCAACCGCCGCGACTTCCTGCGGCTCGGCGGGACGGTGAGCGCCGCGGCGGCGATCTCCGCCGCCCTCTCCGCCTGTGGCGGCCCCGCCTCGACCGGCTCGGCCGGTGCGGGTGGCGACAAGGACCTCGTCACGGCCGTGATCGGCTACGGCAACAACCAGAGCTGGGACCCGTCGATGAGCGCGTCGGCGTTCACGATGGCCGCCAACAGCCACATCTACGAAGGCCTGGTCGACACCGACCCGGTCACCCGCGACCCGTTCCCGGCGCTCGCGACCGCGCTGCCGGCTGACGTGAACGCCACTTCGTGGAAGTTCACCCTCCGGTCGGGCGCCAAGTTCCACGACGGCCAGCCGGTGACGGTCGACGACGTGCTCTTCTCGTTCGAGCGCGCGCTCGACAAGAGCACCCTGATCTCGTCCTTCTTCGCCTCCTGGCTGCAGGAGGTCAAGAAGGTCGACGACACCGGCGTCGAGCTCGTCTTCAAGTTCCCGTTCCCGGACGCACTGCGGCGGCTCACGATCGCCAAGATCATGCCCAAGCACATCTTCGGCGCGCCCGGCGGCTGGGACCAGGCCAAGGCGGGCAAGGCGGTCGGGTCGGGCCCGTACAAGCTCACCGCGCACAACCCCTCGTCGAACTCGACGATGGAGGCGTTCGCGGACTACAACGGCCCGCGCAAGGCCAACGTCAAGAAGATGAACTGGCTGTCCATCGTGGACGCTTCGGCCCGGGTCGCGAAGATCTCCGGCGGCAGCGCCGAGGCCCAGATCGCCGACAACATCCCGTACGCGAACATCGACCAGCTCACCAAGGCCGGCCTGACGGTCCAGGGCGGCAAGGGCATGAACCACATGTTCCTGATGTTCAACACCGCCCTGAAGCCGTTCGACGACGTACGCGTACGCCAGGCGCTGTTCTACGCGATCGACACGCAGAAGATGATCGAGGTGGCGCTCAAGGGCCACGGCACCCCGGCGAGCAGCTTCCTGAACAAGGAGAACCCGTCGTTCACGGCCGCCCGCACGGTCTACTCCTACGACCCGGACAAGGCGAAATCGCTGCTGGCCGCGGCGGGTGTCGCCGGCCTGACGATCAACCTGATGGCCGTCAACGTCTCGTGGATCGCCGACTGCCTGCCGACGATCGCCAACTCGTGGGAGGCGATCGGGGTCAAGACGACGCTGGCGCCGCAGGACACCGCCGCGCTGTTCACGAAGATGGACCAGTCGCAGGACTACCAGGTGGTCGCGGCCGCCTCCAACCCCAACCAGTTCGGCCTCGACGCCGACCTGATCCTGCGCTACAACTACACGTCCGGCGGCACGTGGATGAAGTACACCAAATGGGACAAGTCCACCGAGGCCAAGGCGCTCTTCGCCGCCATGGACGCGGCGACCGCCGAGCCGGACGCGACCAAGAAGCTCGACCTCACGCACAAGTACCTCGACACCATCGCCGAGCAGGCCGTCCTCTACCCGGTGCTGCACACCGAGCTGATGACCGCGTGGGACGCCAAGAAGCTCTCCGGCGTCCGCGCCCAGCCGTACCCGGGCATCAACCTGCTCCAGGCCCAGCGAGCCTGACGCAGCCCCGCCGACACCGCCCCTTCGAGAGGAGACACCCCCGGTGGCAGTGATCGCCCGCATGCTCGTGCGCCGCGTCTTGATCCTCGTCCCCCTGCTGCTGGGGGTCATCCTGTTCGTCTTCACCGTGATGCGCTTCTCCGACAGCAAGCCGGAGTACGCGTACTTCCAGGGGGCGAACCCGACGCCGGAGCAGATCCATCAGTTCCAAGTGGACAACGGTCTGCTGGACCCGTTGCCGGTACGCTATTTCCACTTCGTCGGCCAGCTGCTGCACGGCGACATGGGTACGAGCGTGCTCACCAAGGCGCCCGTGCTCCACTCGGTGACGACGGCCCTGCCGCTGACGCTCCAGCTCACCTTCCTCGGGCTGGCGATCGCGGTCGTGCTGTCCCTGATCTTCGGCGTGACCGGCGCGATCTTCCGCGACCGCTGGCCGGATCAGGCGATCCGGTTCGTGTCGCTGGTCGGCGTGGCCGCGCCCGGGTTCTGGCTGGCCCTGCTGATGATCCAGTACCTCGCGGTCGACCAGGGCTGGTTCCCGACCAGCGGCTACATCAACCCGGCCGACTCGCTCTCGGGCTGGCTGCGCTGCATGGCCTTGCCCGCACTCTCGTTGTCCTTGCCGGTGGCCGCCCAGCTGACCCGGATCATCCGTACCTCGATGGTCGAGGAGTTGGACAAGGACTATGTGCGTACGGCGATCGGGAGCGGGCTGCCGATGATCGTCGTGGTCGGCCGCAACGTGCTGCGCAACGCGCTCATCAATCCGCTGACCGTGCTCGGCCTGCGGGTCGGCTACCTGCTCGGCGGCGCGGTGGTGATCGAGACGATCTACTCCCTGCCCGGCATGGGCCAGCTGATGATCAACGCGGTACGCGACGGCGACCCCGCGGTGGTCCAGGGCGTCGTCCTCACCATCGCGGTCGGCTTCGTCGTCGTGAACCTCGTCGTCGACGTCCTCTACCTGCTGGTCAACCCCCGACTGAGGAGCGCCGCATGATGCGCAGTGGTCTCGCGAAGCGGCTGTCCCGCCCCGGAATCACCTTTCGCCGGTTGAACTGGGCCTCCTGGGCCTCGCTCGCCCTGATCCTGATCATCGTGATCGCGGCGGTCCTGGCCCCGGTGATCGCCCCGCACTCGCCCTACGTGCAGGAGGCCACCGGCGGCGGTCCCCGGCCCGGCTTCTGGATGGGCCTGGACAGCGGCAACCGCGACATCTTCAGCCGCGTGCTCTACGGCGCCCGCTGGTCGCTCATCATCGGCCTCGGCGCCACCGCGATCGCGCTCGTCACCGGTGCCCTGATCGGCGCGGTCGCCGCCACCTCGCGCAAGGCCGCCGACGAGACCCTGATGCGTACGCTGGACGTGATCATGGCGTTCCCGGGCATCGCGCTCGCGGCGGTGCTCGTGGCCGTCTTCGGCGGCGGCATCCCGGTTCTCGTGCTGGCGATCGCCTTCCTCTACATGCCGAGCGTCGCCCGGGTGGTACGCGCGAACGTGCTCGCCCAGTACGGCGAGGACTACGTGGCCGCGGAGCGGGTGATCGGGGCGCGTACCTGGCACATCCTGATCAAGCACGTGGCGATCAACTGTGCCGCGCCGGTCCTCGTCTTCTGCACGGTCATGGTCGCCGACGCCATCGTCTTCGAGGCCTCGCTGTCGTTCATCGGGGCCGGCGTACGCCCGCCGAACCCGTCGTGGGGCAGCGTCATCGCCGACGGCCGGACGATGGTGCTGCTCGGCGGCTGGTGGGCGACCGTGTTCCCGGGTGCGCTGATCCTGCTGACCGTGCTGGCCCTCAACATCCTGGCCGAGGGGGTCTCCGACGCCTGGGCGGCCCCCGCCGCGCGGCCGGTGCTTCCGGGTCAGCGCAAGGATTCCGCCGAGGCGCCGGCGAGCAGCGGCGGCGAGGTCGTCGAGCTGCCGGGCCTCGCGCAGGCCGCGCGGCGCCTGGCCGAACGCGCCCGGCCCCGGCCGACCGGCGATCCCGTGCTCGTCGTGGAGGACCTCCGCATCGGCTTCGAAGGCCGGCACAACGGCGTGGACATCGTCGACGGCGTCTCGTTCGGCGTACGCCCGGGCGAGGTGCTCGGGCTGGTCGGCGAGTCCGGTTGCGGCAAGTCCCTGACCGCGTTGACCGTGATGGGACTGCAGCCCCGGGGCGCCCGGATCGGCGGCCGGATCATGTTCGCCGGGCGGGACCTGCTGCGACTGTCCACGAAGGAGCGGCGCAAGCTGCTCGGCCACGAGATGGCCATGATCTACCAGGACGCGCTGTCCTCGCTGAACCCGGCGATGACCATCAAGGCCCAGCTCAAGCAGGTCGTACGCCGCGGCGGCAAACGCTCGCCGGCCGAGCTGCTGACGCTCGTGGGGCTCGACCCGGCCCGGACGCTCTCGGCGTACCCCCATGAACTGTCCGGGGGACAACGGCAGCGGGTGCTGATCGCGCTGGCGCTGTCGCGCGATCCGCGGTTGATCGTCGCGGACGAGCCGACGACGGCGCTGGACGTGACCGTGCAGGCGCAGGTGATCCAGTTGCTGCTGCGGCTGCGCGCGGAGCTGGGCTTCGCGCTGATCCTGGTCTCGCACGACCTGGCGCTGGTCGCGGACGTGACCGACCGGGTGGCCGTGATGTACGGCGGGCAGATCGTGGAGACCGGCGTGACCGCCGAGCTGGTCGGCGCGCCCGCCCATCACTACGCGCGGGGCCTGCTCGGATCGGTGCTCTCGCTGGAGGCCGGCGCCGAGCGGCTCACGCAGATCCGCGGCGTGGTCCCCGCCCCCGCCGACTTCCCGGCCGGCTGCCGGTTCGCCGACCGCTGCCCGCGGGCGACGGCCGTCTGCACCACCGAGCGCCCGGTCCTCGAAGGCGCCGAGAGCCATGAGATCGCCTGCTTCCACCCCGCGAAGATCCTGGAGGAGGCCCGATGAGCGCGGTTGCCCGGCCAAGCCTCGTGACGCTCGGCGACGTCCACGTCGTGCACAAGGCCCGCTCCGGCGGCTTCTTTCAGCGCGACAAGGTGTACGCGCTCACCGGCGCCGACCTGTCCGTCGCGCCCGGCGAGACCGTGGGCGTCGTCGGCGAGTCCGGCTGCGGCAAGTCCACCCTCGCCCGGGTCCTCGTCGGCCTGCAGAAGCCGACGGCCGGATCGGTCACGGTGGACGGTGAAGACCTGTGGCGGATGGCGGCCGGGCGTCGGCGTACGGCGATCGGGCGGCATGTCGGCATGGTCTTCCAGGACCCGTCGACCGCCCTCAACCGGCGGCTGCCCGTCCGGCAGATCCTCCGCGACCCCCTCGACGTCCACCGCATCGGCACCGTACGCGAACGCGACGAGCGCGTACGCGAACTGCTGGACCTGGTCGGCCTGCCCGCGAGCGTGGCGGACGTGCTACCGGGCCAGGTCTCGGGCGGTCAGCGGCAACGGATCGCCATCGCCCGGGCGCTCGCGTTGCGGCCCCGGCTGCTGGTCGCGGACGAGCCGACGTCGGCCCTCGACGTGTCGGTCCGGGCGCAGATCCTGAACCTGCTGCTGGATCTGCGTACGCAGCTGGGACTGGCCATGGTCTTCGTCTCGCACGACATCCAGACCGTACGCCGGATGAGCGACCGCGTCGTGACGATGTACCTCGGCCGGATCGTGGAGACGGCACCGGCGGCCGACGTGCCGGCCGGTGCCCGTCATCCCTACACGCGGGCGCTGTTCTCGGCCACACCCGGCCTGCTCTCGCCGATCGACCCGATCCCGCTGGCGGGTCCGGTGCCCTCGGCGACCCGCCCGCCGACCGGCTGCCCCTTCCGTACGCGCTGCTGGAAGGCGTCCGACGAGTGCGCCGCCGAGCTGCCGCCCGTGACCGAGGCCGGCCCCGGCCACCTCTTCCGCTGCCACCATCCGGTTCCCAACGACGCGACCGACCGCGAACTGATCAGTCAAGCCCAGGAGCGTTCATGACCACCGCAACAGCCCTGTCCGGCGTCATCCCTCCGGTGTGTACGCCGCTCACCCCCGACTTCGAGGTCGACACCGCCTCGCTGACCCGCCTGGTCGACCATCTGCTCGACGGCGGCGTCGACGGGCTGTTCGTGCTCGGCTCGACGTCCGAGGTGGCGTTCCTGCCGGACGGGCACCGCCGGACCGTGCTGGAGACCGTCGTCGGCCACGTCGGCGGCGCGGTGCCGGTCCTCGCCGGGGTCATCGACATGACCTCGCTGCGCGTCCTCGACCACGTCCGCACGGCGGTCGAGGCCGGCGTCTCCGGGATCGTCGTGACCGCACCGTTCTACACGCGTACGCATCCGGCGGAGATCGCCCGGCACTTCCGGGCCGTGCACGCCCGCTCGACCGTCCCCGTGTACGCGTACGACCTGCCGGTCTCGGTGCACTCGAAGCTCGGCGCGGAGCTGCTGCTGGAGCTGGCGGCGGAAGGCGTACTGGCCGGGGTCAAGGACTCGTCCGGCGACGAGGGCGGCTTCCGCGAGGTGCTGCTCGGCCGGCGCGACCGCGACCTGACCGGGTTCTCGGTGCTCACCGGCTCGGAGCTGACCGTCGACGCCGCGCTGTGGATGGGCGCCGACGGCGTGGTCCCCGGCCTCGGCAATGTGGACCCCCACGGCTACGTACGCCTCTTCGCGGCCGCGCGGAACGGGGACTGGGCCGCGGCGCGTACCGAGCAGGAGCGGCTGTTCAAGCTCTTCGGGCTGGTCCACGTGGGCGGCCCGCACATGGGGCGCAGCTCGTCGGCGCTCGGCGCGTTCAAGGCAGCCCTGCACCTGCGCGGGATCATCGACTCGCCGACGACGGCGCTCCCCCAGATCCCGCTCAGCCCCGAGGAGATCTCCCGCGTCGCCAAGTTCCTCACCGACGCCGGCCTCTAGCCCCACCCTCACCCGCCCCGCCCCGCTCCGCCCCAAGATCCCGTTTGGATCAGGGAAATCACCCGAATCATGGCCCATGATTACGTGCGAAAACCTGATCCAAGCGGGATCTTGGCGCGACCGCGCGGGATCTTGGGGCGGCCGCGCGGGATCTTGGCGCGGCCGCGCGAGGGCTTGGCGGCTACTCCAGGTAGGTGGCGATGCCGCGGAGGACCAGGTCGAGGCCGGTCGCGAACTCGCGCTCGGCCGGCACGGTCCGCGCCACCCGCGCCGTCTCCGCCAGCCGCGGATAGTCGTCCTGCTCCGCCAGCGCCGCGGTGCCCGCGCCCGCCAGCGACCCCAGCCCCTCGGTGGCCAGCGCCCCGGTCAGCCAGCTCAGCAGCGCCCGGAACGCCAGCACCCGGCGCTCACCGTCGAGGCCCGCCCCCGCCAGGATCTCCAGCAGGGCCTCACCACTCGCGCGTACGCCTCGCGAGGCCTGCCGGTGCACGAGCAGCAGCGGGATCACGTGCGGATGCGCGGCGACCCCGAGCCGGATGCGTTCGCAGATCACGGCGATCCGCTCCCGCCACGCCCCGTCCGGCGACGTGAAGTCGATCCCGCCCATGACGTGGTCGACGACGAGCAGTTCGAGCTGTCCCCGGTCGGGCACGTACCGGTAGATCGACATGGTCCCCATGCCCAGCTCGTCGGCGACGGTACGCATCGTCAGCCCGCCGAGCCCGTCCCGGTCGATGACGGCCAGGGCGGCGACGGCGAGTTGGCCGGGTGTGAGCGAACGAGGCCGGGGCACGGGTTGACAGCGTACAAGATACGCCTATAGCTTCGTAGGCGTACACCGTACTCTTACGAAGGATGTCGCGATGACCCGCCTGCTCCCCGGCGATCGGGCGCCGGAGCTCGACCTGCGTACCATCACCGGCGCGCCCGCGCCGCTGCCCGATCCGGCCGGGCGGCTCGTGCACGTGCAGTTCCGGCGGTTCGCGGGCTGTCCCGTGTGCAACCTGCACCTGCGCTCGTTCGTGCTGGGCGCCGACCGGCTGGCGGCGATCGGCGTACAGGAGATGGTGTTCTTCCATTCCAGTGTGGACGAGCTGCTGGAGCATGCCGCGGACCTGCCGCTGCCGATCGTCGCGGACCCGGAGAAGCGCTGGTACCGGCGGTTCGGCGTGGAGCAGGGCAAACGCGCGATGCTCGACCCACGGTCGTGGCCGGCGATCCTCGCGGGCAGCGCGCGCAGCCTCGCCCGCCTGGTGACCGGCCGGGGCCGGGCGCCGAAGCTGTTCCCCGACGGCGGCCGCTGGGGCCTGCCCGCGGACTTCCTCGTCGGGCCGGACGGGACGGTCCTGGCCGCCCACTACGGCGAGCACGCCGACGACCAGTGGAGCCTCGCCGAGGTCGTCACCCTGGCCACCGCCGCCGCCCCCGCCACCCCCACCCCCGAGACCTCCAAGATCGGGTTTGGATCAGGGATCCGCACGTAATCTTGGCCCAAGATTCGGGTGATTTCCCTGATCCAAACGGGATCTTGGCGGCAAACCCGATCATGCCGGCGGGCGGGGCGGGTAACCTTCGGACGTGCTGAACTGGGCCGGAAACGTCACCTTCGCCGCCGCGCGCGTCCACCGACCGTCCACTCTCGACGAGCTGCGGCACACCCTCGCCGGAGCCGCCAAAGTACGCGTCCTCGGCAGCGCCCACTCCTTCAACCGCCTCGCCGACACCACGGGTGACCTGGTGAGCCTGGCCGGCCTGCCGCCCGCGGTGGACATCGACACCGCGGCGTCGACGGTCCGGGTGTCGGGCGGCCTGCGCTACGGCGAGGTCGCCGAGGCCCTGCACGCCGCCGGGTACGCGCTGCCCAACCTGGCCTCCCTGCCGCACATCTCGATCGCGGGCGCGGTCGCGACCGGGACGCACGGGTCGGGCGTCCGCAACGGCAACCTGGCGACGTCGGTACGCGCGATCGAACTGGTCACGGCGGCCGGGGACGTGATCGGGCTGGACCGGTCGGACCCGCGTTTCCCGGGCTCGGTGGTGGCGCTCGGCGCCCTCGGCGCGGTCACCGCCCTCACCCTCGACCTCGTGCCCACCTTCCAGGTACGCCAGGACGTCTACACGGGACTGCCGTTCGACGCGCCGATCACCGAGGTGCTCGCCGACGGGTACAGCGTCAGCCTGTTCACCGATTTCGCCTTCTCCGGTCCCGCAGCCCCGCGTTTCACGCAGGTGTGGCGCAAGGCGCTGCCGGACGACCCCGGCCCCGCCGAGTTCTTCGGCGCCCGGCCGGCCACCGGCAGGAAGCACCCCATCGAGGGCGTCGACCCGGCCGCCTGCACCGAGCAGGGCGGCGTACCGGGGGCGTGGCACGAGCGGCTCCCGCATTTCCGGCTCGCCTTCACCCCCAGCAGCGGCGACGAGCTGCAGACGGAGTACTTCGTGCCGCTCGCGGACGGCCCGGCGGCCCTCGCCGCGCTCGCCCCGCTCGCCGCGCGGATCGCGCCGCTCCTGCTGGTCTCCGAGATCCGCACGGTCGCCGCCGACGACCTCTGGCTCAGCCCCGCCTCCGGTCGCGCCACGATGGCCTTCCACTTCACCTGGCGTCCGCTCACCGAACAGGTCACCGCGCTGCTGCCGGCGATCGAGGCCGCGCTGTCCCCGTTCGGCGTACGCGCACACTGGGGAAAGCTCTTCACTCTCGCAACCGACGTCGTCCGCTCGGGTTATCCGCACATGTCAGAGTTCGTGGCGTTGGCACATCATCTCGACCCAGCCGGTAAGTTTCGTAACGATTTCATGGAGACCTACCTGACGGACTGACGGCGTGTGTGAACGCCGGGCCCGCCGGGGTAAGGAGGTCGGATGCTCACCCCCGGACAGCGCATCTCCGGCCGCTACCGCCTGGGTACGCCCCTGGGCAGCGGCGGCATGTCCGACGTCTGGGCGGCCACCGACGAGGTGCTCGCCCGGCCCGTGGCGGTCAAGGTGATCAGGCCGGTGCTCCTCGCCCAGGGCGGCTTCGCCCAGCGCTTCGCGACCGAGGCCCGCATCCTCGCCGGACTGCGCCACCCCGGCATCGTGGCCGTCTACGACTACGGCGAGGACGGCGAACTCGCGTACCTGGTGATGGAGCTGGTCGCGGGGCAGTCGCTGGCGAACATCCTGGCCGACCGCGGCACCCTCGGACCGCAGTCGACCATGCGGGTGGTCGCCGAGGCGGCCGCCGCCCTCGCCGCGGCGCACGCGGTCGGCGTCGTGCACCGCGACGTGAAGCCCGGCAACCTGCTGCTGCGTGCGGACGACGGCTCGGCCGTCCTCGTCGACTTCGGCATCGCGACCTCGGCCGGCTCGGCCGGGCTCACCGAACCCGGCACCGTCCTCGGCACCGCGTTGTACATGGCGCCCGAGCAGGCGACCCGGGGCACGATCACGTCCGCCGTCGACGTGTACGCGCTGGGCGCACTCGCGTACCACTGCCTGGCCGGGGCGCCTCCGTTCACCGGGGACAACCCCGTGGCCCTGGCGTACCGGCACGCGTACGAGGATCCGCCGGCGCTGCCCGCTTCCGTCCCGCCCGGCGTACGCGAGGTCGTCGAACGGGCGCTCGCCAAGGACCCCGACGACCGCTACCCCGACGCCATGGCACTGGCCGAGGCCGCCCGCAACGCGACCACCGCGGCGGTCAGCGGGACGACAGCGGTGCTCCCCGCCGTGCCCCGCCGCCCCCGCAAGAAGCACGTCGTCGCGGCGGGCAGCGCCGTCGCGGCCGTGGCCGTCGGCGCGATCCTCCTGGCAGCGAGCCCCATGGGCACGTCGAGTCCGGGCGGCACGACGCCGTCGGCCCCGACGACGCACACACCCGGCACCGGCAAACCTGTCCTGGTCCGGACGACCGAACGCCCGACCGGCCACGCCACCACGAGCGCCACACCGTCCGCGGGCGCCTCGACCTCCGCTCAGGCGTCGCAGGCGCCCTCGCAGGCTCCCGCCAGCCCGTCGGCCGCACCCGCGCCGAGCCTCAGCACCCAGCCGGCCGAGCCGCCCAGCAGCGACCCGTCCCCCGCGGCAGCCGGATCCACGGCGCCCTGACCGAACCGCGGCGAAGGATGCCTCGCCCCACTGTGCTGGCAGTGGAGGCGCCCCGCGCCGGAACGGTCTCCCGCGCGAGGAGCGGAGGTGAGATCGACGAGTCCGGGACATGCATGTGCCCTTGAATTTGATCTTGACATCACGGTGTCAGCGGCGTGTGCGGGGTTTGTCAGCGCCATCCCGCAGACTTCATCGCGAAACCTGAAGGGGGAACGCGATGACCTACGCTTTCCAGGCCGAGGGCCTGGTCAAGCGATTCGGCGCGACCACGGCCCTGGCCGGCATCGATCTCGCCGCTCGGGCGGGCACGGTGCTCGGCGTCCTCGGGCCGAACGGCGCCGGCAAGACGACCGCGGTACGCATCCTCGCCACGCTCCTGCGCGCGGACGAGGGCCGGGCGACCGTGGGCGGTTACGACGTGGTCCGGGACGCGGCCAAGGTACGCCGTCTCATCGGACTCACCGGCCAGTACGCGTCGGTGGACGAGGACCTGACCGGCCAGCAGAATCTCGAGCTCATCGGCAGCCTGCTCGACCTGCGCCGCAAGGACTCGCGGAGCCGGGCGAAGGAGCTGCTGGAGCAGTTCGGGCTGGCGGAGGCGGGTGGCCGGGCCGCCAAGACCTACTCCGGCGGCATGCGGCGGCGGCTGGACCTGGCCGCGAGCCTGGTCGGCCGGCCGAGCGTGATCTACCTGGACGAGCCGACGACCGGGCTGGACCCGGTCAAGCGCGAGGACGTGTGGAACATGGTCCGGTCGCTGCTCGACTCCGGCGTGACCGTGCTGCTCACCACCCAGTACCTGGACGAGGCCGACGCGCTGGCCGACGAGATCTCGGTGATCGACCACGGCTCGGTGATCGCCCACGGCACCCCGGCCGAGCTGAAGCACAAGGTCGGCGGCCAGACCATCGTCGTACGCCCGTCGGACCCGGGTCGCTTGGACGAGGTCGACCGGCTGCTGCGCGAGACCACCGGGCACGAGACCGAGTCGTCCGGCCGCGGCGTGCTGACGGCGCCGGCCGACGACGACCGCGTCTTCACCACCCTGGTACGCCGGCTCGACGAGGCGGGGATCGGCGTCATCGAGCTGTCGCTGCGCCTGCCCAGCCTGGACGAGGTCTTCTTCACCCTGACCGGAGCGCCCGTACCGCACCAGAACGCGCACGACTCCCTGGAGATGGCCGTATGACCACGATCACCCTCGACGTACCGGCCGGGCGGCCGTTCGGGCTGCTGCGGCACAGTCTCGCCCTCGGCAAGCGGAGCCTGATCAAGACCCTGCGTACGCCGGAACAGCTGCTCGACGTCACCCTCCAACCGGTGATCTTCATCCTCGTCTTCGTCTACCTGCTGGGCGGGGCGATCGCCGGGTCGACGCACGCGTACCTGCAGTTCCTGCTGCCGGCGATCACCGTGCAGACGTTGATGTTCGCGTCGATGGCGACCGGCACCAATCTCAACAGCGACGTCAAGAAGGGCGTCTTCGACAGGTTCCGCAGCCTGCCGATCAGCCGGGCGGCACCGCTGGTGGGCGCGGTCTTCGGCGACCTCATCCGGTTCGTCGTCTCGATCACGGTGTCGTTCGGCTTCGGTCTGATCATGGGCTTCCGGTTCCAGACCAACCCGGTCGAGGTGATCGGCGCGATCCTGCTGATGCTGTTCTTCGCGTTCTCGCTGTCATGGATCTTCGTGCTGGTCGGCGTACTGGTGCGGGAGCCGGGGGCGGTGCAGGGCATCGGATTCGTCACGCTGTTCCCGCTGACCTTCGGCACCAACATGATGGTCAAGACCGACACCCTGCCGAGCTGGCTGCAGGCCTGGGTGAAGATCAACCCGGTCACCGACGTGATGGCCTCCGTACGCGCCCTCACGCTCGGCGACGGCCCGATCGCCGGCCCGGTCACGCACACGCTGCTCGTGTCGGCCGGCATCCTCGTGGTGTTCGCGCCGCTGGCCGTGCGGGCGTACCGCCGCCGGGCCTAGGAGTAGGAGTTCAGACGGGGTCGGCCAGGGCGAGCGCGTCCTGCCGGCCCCGTCGGCGTCCCCGCGCGTACGCGGCCGCGTAGGCGTCCGGGCCGAGGGCGACGGTGGCACCCGCGATGACCTCCCGCGCGTCGGCGTTGGACTGGTCGGCCGTGCCGCGCAACGCCTCGGACGCGCCGATGAGCTCGGCCGCCGCCGCCGGATCGCCCTGGGCCAGCCGCAGGGCCGCCGTCGCGACCGCCACGTGCGCGGCGACCGGCATGTCCTTGCCGTCCAGCGCGAACTTCATCGCCTCGCGGATCTCGTCGCGCGCCTCGTCCAGCCGGCCCTGGTGGATGGCCACGTACGCGCGCCCGCTCTGCATCAGGGCGTGCAGCTGCGGGCCGACCATGATCGCGTCCTGCAACCGTGCCTGCGCCTGGTCGTAGTACTCGAGCGCGGACGCGTGCTCGCCCGCCTGCCGGTCGATCTCGGCCAGGGTGAGCAGCGCGAACGCGGCCTCCCGTCCGTTGCGCGAGGTCGGGGTGTTGCGGGCGAGGTCGAGCAGCACGGCCCGGGCCTCGGCCACCTCACCGCGCTTGGCCCGCAGCGCGGTGAGCCAGACGAGCTGGTGGTCGGTGCTCTCGTCCGAGTTGAGCTCCGCGGCGAGCCGGACGGACTCCTCCAGCGCCTCGATCGCCTCGTCGACACGCCCCCGCTTGCCGTACGCGTCGGCCAGCGCGGTCAGCGACATCGACAGTCCCCACCGCTCGCCCTGCTCCCGGAGGAGTTCGACGGCGTGGGTCATGTCGCGCAGCATCCCGTCTGCGTCGCCCTCGTTCTCCTCGATGCTGCCGCGCATCGAGATCAGGACGGCGCGTACCCACGGGTCGGGATGGCCGAGGCCGAGCTCGATCGCGGCCAGTCCGGCCTCGGTGGCGTCGGTGAACAGCGAGATGATCGGCTGGATCAGGGCCGCGAGCGGGTGCGAGGTCGTGACGTCCACCCCGGACATGATCACCGCGAGTTCGCGGGCCCGACCCATCTGGGAGAAGTCGCCGCCGAAGGCCAGGTGCACGATGTGCATCGCGAAGCAGACCGCCCGGACGTCGGCGGGCGCCTCGCCGGGCGTGTCCAGGGCGCGTTCGAGCCACTCCGTCGCGTCGGCCCGCCGGCCCATCACGTTCCAGTAGAACGACAGGTTGGCCGCGATCGTCAGCGCCGTCGCGGCGTCGCCGGTCTCGCAGGCGTACTGCAGGGCGGCCAGGATGTTCGGCTCCTCGGCGGCCGTCAGGTCGATCGCCCGCAGCTGGCCGGCCTGGCGCAGCAAGGGTTCCAGCTCGCCGGTCAGCGCGAGGTAGTACGCCGTGAACCGGGCGCGTACCGGTTCGGCCGTGCCCTCGTCGGCCAGCCGCTCCGACGCGTACTCGCGGATGGTTTCGAGCATGCGGTAGCGCGCGGCCGTGAGCGGGCCGGTCTCCTCGATGGGCTGCAGCAGCGACTTGTCGACGAGCGCGGCGAGGAGGTCGTCGAGGTCCTCGGGGCGGCGGCCGGCGATGCCGGCGGCGCTGTCGTGGGTGATCGTGCCGGGGAAGACGGCGAGCCGGTCGGCGAGGTGGCGCTCGTCCTCGGTGAGCAGCTCCCAGCTCCACGCGACCACCGCGCGCAGCGTGCGGTGACGCGGCATGGCGGTGCGGCTGCCCCCGGTGAGCAGCCGGAACCGATCGTCCAGCCGCGACGCGACGGCCTCCGGCGGCAGCGAGCGGAGCCGGGCCGCGGCGAGTTCGATGGCCAGCGGCAGGCCGTCGAGCCGCCGGACGATCTCGATGATCGCGGCGATGTTCTCGTCGGTGACCGCGAAGCCGGGGCGCACGGCGGCCGCCCGGTCGCGCAGCAGCTGCACGGACGGGTACGCGAGCGCCTGCGCGGCCGTCAACCCGGGGGCCGGCGGCCGCAGCGGCGCGATCGGGCAGAGCGTCTCGCCGAGGATGCCGAGCGGCTCCCGGCTGGTCGCGAGGATGCGCAGATCCGGGCAGCGGGCGAGGAGTTCGTCGGCGAGCCGGGCCGCCGCGTCGACGATGTGCTCGCAGTTGTCGAGGATCAGCAGGGCGGGGCCCTCGTCGAGGAAATCCGCCAGCCGGGTCACCGGATCGCGGGGCGCCTCGACCTGCGCCACCCGCGAACCCTGGACGCGTTCGCGCAGGTCCAGACCGCGCAGGACGGCCAGGGCCAGCTCGTCGGCCTCGCCGACCGGGGCCAGCTCGACCAGCCAGATGCTCGCCGGCCGCCAGTCGGGCCCGTGCGCCGCGCCGGCGGCGACCGTCGCCGCGAGCCGCGTCTTGCCCGCGCCACCCGGTCCCACCAGGGTCACAAGCCGCCCATCGCGCAGCATCCGGCCGATGCGCTCCAGATCGTCGGCCCGCCCGACGAAGCTCGTCAGCGCGGCCCGCAGGTTGCCGCGGGCGCGTACCTCCGGGCGGGCGGCGAGATCTCCGCGCAGCAGGGCCAGGTGGGTCGCCCGCAACTCCGGGCCCGGGTCCGCGCCCAGGTCGTCCGCGAGCCGCCGGCGGGTCCGCTCGTACGCGGCCAGCGCCTCGGCCGCCCGCCCGGACGCGGCCAGCGCCCGCATCAGCAGGTCGGCGAGACGCTCGCGCAGCGGCTGCGCGGCGATCAGCTCCTCCAGCTCGGCGACATCGGCGGTACGCCCGCACGCGAGCTCCGCCTCGATCCGGTCCTCGGTCGCGGCGAGCCGGAGTTCGTCGAGGCGTACGACGGCGGATTCGGCGAACGGCGTGTCGGCCAGCGCGGGCCCCCGCCACAGCGCCAGGGCCTGGGTCAGCAGCCCGGCCGCCCGTTGTGGATCGCCGCCCCGCAACGATGCGCGGCCCTCCCGCGCGAGCCGTTCGAAGACCTCGGCGTCGACCGCCTCCGGCGGCAGGTCCAGCCGGTAACCGCCGGGCACGAGCTTGACCGCGTCGGCGGGCAGGATCCGGCGCAGCCGCGAGACGACGGACTGCAGCGCGTTGAGCTGGTCGGCCGGAGGCGCCCCGGACCAGAGCGCGTCGGCGAGGGCCTCGGTCGACACCATCCGCCCGGGCGTGAGCGCCAGCCGGGCCAGCAGTACGCGCAGCCGGGCGCCGCCCAGTTCGGCCGGCCGCCCGTCGACGACCACCTCCAGCGGCCCCAGGATGTTCACGCGCACCCTGCCACTCTCCCATGCGCGTACCAGGGCGGGTGCTCCTCGGGTACGCGCGGCGCGGGGTGACCCGGCCCGTGATCGGGGATCACGACCACGGACCGGGATTCTCCGACACCCCGCGGGGGTGTTACACCTGTGCGAGGAGCAGGATCGCGCGGAACGGGTCCCCGCTGAGCTGGGCGTGGTCCGCGTCGGCGATCAGGCTGCGCCAGTTCGCGGCGCCGTGCCCGGCGACCACCTTGGCCTGCGCCCGGTCGCGGACGGTGGCGACCAGCTCGTCGACCGGCGAACCGCCGCCCCCGTGCCCGGTACGCAGACCCCAGCCGAACGGGAACAGCGGCTGGTAGTTCGCATCGCCGACGTTGATCGGGAGCTGGCCGGCACCGGCCGGCCAGGAGACGGACAGCCGTCCGGTGAACGGCCGCCGGCCGAACAGGACGTCGGCCACGCCGCCGCCCTCGCTGCCGGGCAGCCAGGAGGCGACCAGTCCGTCGATCTCTCCGAGCCGGTCGGTGACCAGCTGCGGCCGGCCGGAGACGACCAGCACGACGCACTTGGGCAGCTCGGTGCAGACCTTGTCGATCGCCGCCTTGTCCGCGGCGGACAGTTCGAGCGACTTGGAGACCTGCTGCGACGGGGAGCACCAGCCGCACTCGGGACCGCCGACGTCGCCGTAGCCCTCCGCGTACGCGGATTCGCCGACGACCACCACGCCGACGTCGTTGCCCGTCGTCGGGGCGGACGCGTCCGCGCTGTAGGTGATCTGCGCGTTCGGGGCGTCCTCACGCAGCCCGGCCAGGATGCTGGTGCCGGGGATGGCCGGGCCGGACTCGCCCTGCCAGCTGATCGTCCAGCCGCCCGCCTGGTGGCCGAGGTCGTCGGCGTTGCTGCCGGCGACGTAGATCTTCGCCTTCGGCGAGAGCGGGAGCGCGTGGTCGTTCTTCAGCAGCACCTGCGACTCGGCGGCCGCCTGGCGGGCCACCGCCCGGTGTGCCGCGCTGCCGACCTCGTCGCCGCGGTCGGTGGCCGCGTACGGGTGCTCGAACAGGCCGAGCTTGAACTTCTGGGTGAGGATGCGGCCCACCGCGTCGTCGATGCGCGCCTGGCTGACGTGCCCGGCGTTCACCTCGCCGAGGAGTAGCTCCTCGAACTGCGGCGCGGAGTTCGGCTCCATGGCCATGTCGATGCCGGCGTTGACCGCGGTCGCCACCTTGTACGCGGTCAGCCCCCCGTTGCCGGGCGCGGACGGGTCGGGGATCTGGTGGATGCCCTCCCAGTCGGAGACGACGAACCCGTCGAAGCCGAAGTCGTGCTTGAGGGTGCCGTTGATCAGATCGCCGTTCGCGTGCATCTTGACCGGGTTGCCGACGCCGTCGTCGGTGAAGTCGACGCTGGAGAACGACGGCATGACGCTGCCGACGTCGCGCTTCTGCACCGCGACCTTGAACTGCGGCAGGTCGATCCGGTCGAAGTCGGCGCGGCTCGTGACGGTCACGCCCTGATCGATCGTGTACGCCTTCTCCCACCAGTTCTTGCCGACGTTGGCGGCCGCCTTGGCGTAGTCGTAGCCGGTGTCCCCGTCGCCCGCGAAGTGCTTGGCGGTGGCGAGCACGTGATCGCCGTCGGCCAGCTGGGCCGGCCGCGTACCCTGCAGGCCGTCGATGACCGTGGTCATCTGCACGGCCAGGGCCGGGTCCTCGCCGAAGGACTCGTAGGACCGGCCCCACCGCTCGTCGCGCGAGACGCAGATGCAGGGCGCGAAGTCCCACGGGATGCCGGTCGCCCGGACCTCGTCGGCGGTCACCGCGCCGATCCGCTGCACCAGGCCGGGGTCGCGGGTCGAGCCGAGGCCGACGTTGTGCGGGAAGATCGTCGCGCCGTAGACGTTGTTGTGCCCGTGCACGGCGTCGACGCCGTAGATCATGGGGATGTGCAGGCGGGTGGACAGGGCCTGCGCCTGGTACGAGTTGACCATCGTCGCCCAGGCCTCGGCCGTGTTCGGGGTCGGCACCGAGCCGCCGCCGGACAGCACCGAGCCCAGGTTCCAGGTGGCGACCCGGGTCGGATCGTCGACCACGGCGAGCCGCTCGGCCTGCGTCATCTGGCCGATCTTCTCTTCGAGCGTCATGCGGCCGAGCAGGTCGGCGACGCGTACGGGGATGGGCAGTCTCGCGTCGAGGTACTTGGGCTGGGCGCCAGAGGTGCGGTCGGCCTGGGCGGCCTGCGCCGGGAGCATCGCCAGGGCCAGGGCGGCGGCCGCGACGACGGTCAGCTTCCTTCGGATCTCCATCAGGGAGTGGGCCTCCTCGGTAGCGGCGCGGGCGGGCCGCGCCCCGGGACGACACAGGATGGGAGGGGAGCGACCGGGCGGTGCCCACGCAGGAATCGACTGAAGGCTATTGCGACTTCCTGCGTTAGTCAATCTAAGTATTGAAAAAAGCCCCTCGCCTCAGCTGGGGAGCTTGCGCGCCTTGCGTTCCAGGTAACGCTGCTCCGGAAGACTCGTCGTACGCTTCGCCGCCAGCAGGTACTGCTCGCGCGCACCGGCCGCGTCCCCGGCCAGCTCCAGCAAGTGGGCCCGGACGGCGGCCAGCCGGTGATGACGGGCGACCCGGTCGTCAGCATCCAGTGTGGACAGAAGCTCCAGACCCCGTTCCGGCCCGGCGACCATCGCCAGCGCGACCGCCCGGTTGAGGGTCACCATCGGGCCGGGCGCCAGCCGGTCCAGGACGGCGTACAGGCCGAGGATCTGGGGCCAGTCGATGTCGCCGGGCTGGGCGTACACGGCCGCGATGGCAGCCTGGAGCTGATAGGGGCCGGGGGTCGCGTACGGGAGGGTCTGTTCGAGCAGGCGCTCCCCTTCCGCGATCGGCGCCGGGTCCCACCGGGTGCGGTCCTGCTCGGCCAGCGGGATCAGCTCCCCCTCGGCCGTCGCCCGCGCACCCCGCCGGGCATCGGTCAGCAGCATCAGCGCGAGCAGCCCGGCGGCTTCGCCGTCGGCGGGCAGCAGCCGGTGCACCGCACGCGCCAGCCGGATCGCCTCCGTGGTCAGCTCCACCCGCAGCAGATCCGCCCCGCTGGTCGCGGTGTAGCCCTCATTGAAGATCAGGTAGAGCACGTGCAGCACCACCGCGATCCGGCTCGGCAGCTCGGCCTCGGGCGGCAGGGTGAACACCGTGCCGGTGGCCTTGATCCGCTGCTTGGCCCGGCTGATCCGCTGCGCCATCGTCGCCTCGGGCACGAAGAACGCCGCCGCGATCTCCGCCGTGGACAGACCGCCGACCGCGCGCAGGGTCAGCGCGGCCTGCGACGCGGGCGTCAGCGCCGGATGGCAGCACAGGAACAGCAGTTTCAGCGTGTCGTCCCGGCCCGCGCCGTCGTCGGCGTCCGCGGGCGGGCTCACGAGCCGGTCCGCGGGGTCCATCAGCGCCACCGACTCCTCGCGCCGGCGCCGCGCGCTGTCACTGCGCCACTGGTCGGTCAGGCGCCGGCCCGCGACGGTCACGAGCCAGCCCCGGGGATTGTCCGGTACGCCGTCCGCCGGCCACTGCAACGCGGCGGCGAGCAGCGCTTCCTGGGTGGCGTCCTCGCACTCGTCGAACGAGCCGTACCGGCGTACGAGGGTGCCGAGGACCTGCGGCGCCAGCTCGCGCAGCAGACCCTCGACGGCGTGCCCTGCGGTCACATCTCCAGCCCGGAGGCTTCCATCAGCGGCCGGACCTCGATCGCGGTGAGCTTCGCGTCGGGCAGCTGCCCGGCCAGCTCGACCGCCCGTTCCAGGGTGTCGGTCTCGATCGCGTAGTAGCCGGCGAGGAACTCCTTCGCCTCGGCGTACGGGCCGTCGGTCGCGGACAGGACGTCGTCGCGTACGCGGACGGTCGTGCTGTTGGAGGGGTCGGCCAGCGCGGCGAACCCGATCAGCTCGCCGGACTCCTTGAGCGGCTGCTGGAAGGCGTCGTGGGCGGCGAAGACGCCGTCACGCTCCTCGTCGGTCAGGTTGGCGAAGATCTCCGGGTTCATGTAGATCATCAGCAGGTACTTCATCGTGCACCCCTCGGCCGCGGCCCCCGGTACGGGCGCCTCTCACACACTGGTCGGAGCGGACGCGGCGGTCTCGACACGTCCGACGGACCAACCTAACCGCGCCGGCGCCGGTACGCCGCGGACGCCATCCGGTCGTTGCAGAGTTCGCAGCAGTATCGCTGGCGGTTGGCCCTGGTCCGGTCGACGTAGACGCAGCGGCAGGGATCCGCCACGCAGGTGCGTACGCGGTCCGCGCCGCCGTCGGCCACGACCCGGGCCAGCGCGCCGGCACACGCCACCGCCAGCCGGCCGACCGGCCCTTCGCCGCCCGTCGCGCCGAGCCGGGGCGCCCCGCCGTCGTACGCCGGGATCAGCCGGAGTTCCGCCTTGTACTCGGCCAGCAACCCGTTCAACGCCTCGATCTTGGCGGCCGGGTCGGGATCGGCGAACACCGCGTACAGGGCCGTCCGGACGCGCCGGACCTCGGACAGGCGACCGGCGAGGCCGGCCAGCTCGGGCCAGTCCAGCCGGTCGGCGAGCCGGGGCAGGCTCTCCGGGCGCAGCCGGTCCGGCGGGTCGTCGAGCAGGTCGTACGTGTTGCACAGGGCGACCGCGAGATCCAGCCCGGCATCAGGGGACGGCACCCCGC
This sequence comes from Hamadaea tsunoensis DSM 44101, assembly GCF_000428945.1. Lineage (GTDB taxonomy): Bacteria > Actinomycetota > Actinomycetes > Mycobacteriales > Micromonosporaceae > Hamadaea > Hamadaea tsunoensis. Next base: position 295,762 of record NZ_AUAX01000001.1, read on the forward strand.
TCACCCGCGACCTCCTTCGGTCGTCCGCGCCGGCACCGCGCTCGTCCGCAGGTCAGCGAACCGACATCTTCTCCTGCTTGACCAGGTGGCGTACAGCCGCCTACCGTCATCAGTTGTCAACCTCAGTTTAGCAACTGATTACTCTGTTCGTTGGAGGTGGAATGTGCTCACTCGTACCGTCGCCTTCCTCGGCGTGGCGACCGTGCTGCTCGGCGGTGGGGCCGTCGCCGCGGCCGGCGGGAACCCCGGCCGCACCCGGCCCGGCGGCGCCGTCGTCACCGAGATCGAGATCCCCGTTCCGGGACAGGCCGCCGTGGTGGCGTACCTGGTCCGGCCCGTGACCCCCGCGCCGCACCGCAGCCGCGCCGGCGCGCTGTTCCTGCACTGGTTCGAACCCCCGGGCAGTACGCAGAACCGCACGGAATTCCTCGCCGAGGCGGTCGACCTGGCGAACCGGGGAGCCGTGGCGGTCCTGCCCCAGCTCACGTTCCCCTGGGACGGCGACCCGGCCGGCGACGCGACCGACCGCACCAAGATCACCGCACAGCTCGCGGCGGTCGAATCCGCGTACGCGTCGCTGGTGAACCAACCGGACGTGGACCCGCACCGGACCGCGGTGATCGGCCACGACTACGGCTCGATGTTCGGCGCCCTGCTGGCCGAGCGGCAGCCCTTGGTACGCGCGGCGGTGTTCATGGCCGGCGACGCGACCTGGGCGAACTGGTTCGACACGTACTGGCTGGACCTGCCCGACGAGCGGAAGGCGGCCTACCGGGCGGTGTTCGCGGGGCTGGACCCGGTGGACAACGTGAGCCGGCTCGGGGACCACCTGTACTTCCAGTGGGCGGGCCGCGACCAGTTCGTCACCCCGGCGGTACGCGCGGCGTTCAGCGCGGCGAACCCGCGGGCGAAGGTGAGCCTCTACGACCGCGCGGACCACTTCCTGACGCAACCCGCCAAGGACGACCGCGAGGCCTGGCTCACCACCCAACTCTCCCTCTGACCCCCCTCCCCTCTCCCGACGCGCCCTCTCCCCTCCTTCGGCGATCTTGCGCGAATGTCCGGGCGTATCAGGCAATCCGGACGGAAATCGAGACATTCGCGCAAGATCGCCGGGAGGGGAGGGCGGGGCGCCGGGGGGAGGGCGGCGGGAGGGGCGGGCGGGTCAGTGGAAGAGGGTGGCGACCAGGTCGCGGAAGGCGGCGTGGTGCGCGTCCACATCGGATGGACGGGTCGCCGGGCACATCAGCGCCATGTTGTGGAACGGCGTCAGCAGGACACCGCGGTTCGCGAGCCCGACGTGCAGGTAGTCCTCCAGTTCGGGATCTCCCGCCGCCGCGGCCGATCCGCCGTCGCGCGGGGCCGGCGACGCGAACCGGTACTCGGTACGCGCGCCCAGCTGCACGACCGACCACGGCAGCGCGTACTCGTCGATGACGGCCTGTACGCCGGCCGTGAACGTGGTCGCCAGCGCGATCATGTGCTCGAACGCCGACGGGGTCAGGACGTGTTCGAGCGTCGCCCGGGTCGCCGCCATCGACAGCGGGTTGCCGGCCAGGGTCCCGCCGACGCCGCCCATGTCCACGAGGTCGAGGCCGGGCAGTTCCTCGATGCGCCGGGCGACCTCCGCCGTCAGCCCGTACGCGCCCACGGGCAGGCCGCCGCCGATCGCCTTGCCGAGCGTGACGATGTCGGGGCGCAGTCCCCAGGCGGCCGTCGCCCCGCCGGGACCGGCCGAGAACGTGTGGGTCTCGTCGTTGATCAGGAGCACCCCGTGCTCGCGCGTCAGCTCGCGTACGCCGTCCAGGTAGCCGGGTTCGGGCAGGACGATCCCGATGTTGGTGAGCGCGGGCTCCATGAGGACGGCGGCGACGTCGCCGCCGGCCAGCTCGGCGGCCAGCCCGGCGAGGTCGTTGTACTCGGCGACCCGCGAGGTGATCGTCGGGTCGACCGGCGCGCCGACGTTGCCGGCCCGGCTCTGCGGCTTGCCGTCGGGGCCGACCACGATCAGCGATTCGTCGACCGATCCGTGGTAGCAGTACGAGTTCACCAGGATCTTCGGCCGGCCGGTGATCGCGCGGGCCAGCCGGATCGCCCAGCGGTTGGCGTCCGTGGCGGTCAGCGCGAAGCTCCACAGTGGAAGTCCGAAGCGCCGCGCCAGGTGCGCGCCGACCTTCGCCGCGTCCTCCGTGGGCAGCATCGCGGTCGCGCCGCCGCGCGCCTCCAGCTGCTCGCGTACCGCCCTGACCGTCGGTTCCGGCGAGTGGCCGGCCATCGCGCCCGTGTCACCCAGGCAGAAATCGGCGTACTCGCGGCCGTCGAGGTCGGTCACGCGGGCTCCGTGCGCCCCGGCCAGGTACAGCGGGAAACCCGCCGCGTTCTTGTTCATCCAGGTCATGGGTACGCCGCCGAAAAGCCGCGACCGGGCCTGCCCGTAGGCGGCCCGGGAACGCGGATGGTTCTCGGCGAACACGGCGCGCTCGCGCGCGAGGAGGTCCCGCAACCGGTCCCGGTTCATCGGGACAGCATATTCACGCTTCCTGCTGGAGCTTGCGTACGCGGAAGGCCATGATGATGTCGGTGATGCCGCGGGCGAGGCAGATCGCGGCGACCAGCACGACGAGGGTGTAGAGCGAGCGGCCGAACCGGCCGGCGGCCCAGAAGCCCAGCAGCACCTCGAAGATGCCGATGACGAGGCCGAGCCACCACGCGTCGTTCTCCGACTTGGTGAGGAACGCGAGGATGATGTCGGCGACGCCCTTGAACAGCAGGTACCAGCCGATGAAGGCGGCCAGCCAGAACACGGTCCGGCCCGGGTTGACCCAGGCGAAGATGCCGGTGAACAGGAACAGCACGCCGAGGATGGCGTGCAGCCACTTCCAGCCCGGCGCGATGAACGCCTGGACCAGTTCGGCGACGGCCGCGACGAGGATGACCGCCCCGGCGAGGACCGCGATCGAGACGACACTGCGGGAGTCGAAACCGAGGACGAACCAGCTGGCGATGATCCAGCACGGCCCCGTGATCAGGAAGAGCCACCACGGTACGCCGAGCTTGTGCGAGTTCTGTGCGCTCACTGCGGTCATGGGACAAATATGACCGGCTTTCACTGGTTACGGGGCGAAATTCACGGTTTTGTGTCGACGGTCCGTTCCGGCGGTGGGCGTACCGCGGGTTCGGCCAGAGAGCGCTCCCTGACAGGGCTCCGCCGACCGGCTCCGAAGGTCGGCGCGCCCGGCTGCCGGACAGCCGCGTACAGCCGAGTTCATCGATGTTCCCCCAGGTCATCGGCCCAGCGGGCGAGCCCGCCGAAGGTGGCCTCGGCGCACCCATTGACATCCGACCGCGTCGGTAGAATGCTCTCTCCAGAGAGCGCTCCCTCACGGAGATCGGCAGGCCGGGCGTGTCGCCTCCTGCCGAAATCTAAGCGCTGAGTGAGGAATGTCGCCGTGCGGGAAGGGACGCCCGCACGGCGACGCCTTTCCCTTTCCTGCCCGGCCGATCGGCCGCCCTGTTTCCGGGAAGCGCTCCCACATCCGAACGACTCCCCGCCTGCCCCACGGCCGAACCGTAGCGACCTCCGTTCGGCATGATTCGAGAGAGCGCTCTCTCAGATCGGTCAGCGATCAGCATCCATCGCTGAATGTTGATATGTCAGCGACCGAGGACGCGGCGGCAGTCCTGGATCAGGCCGTGCCGCTGCACCGCCAGGTAGCGCAGTTCGTCGACCGCCCGCCGGACGGACTCCGCGGCCGCCGACCGGTCGGTCCAGACCTGCCCGAGCACCGGCCACACCGCCTCGATGACCCGCTCCCCCGGCGCGCCCACCGGGACGGCCGCGAGTCCGCGTACGAGGGCGTCTATCGAGCCGGACAATCGTTCGTGCTGCTCGGCGGCGGGATCCTCGACGCCCGGAAAGCTCGCATCGTGCTGGTACGCGTACCAGGTGGTCACTACCGCGGTGGCGGCGGCGTGCACGTCGGCGGCTTCCTCGTCATCGGAGATGGCCGCCAGTTGCTCCACGTTCTCCCGGGGCAACTGCGGACCGTGATCTGAGGGGAGTATCACCGTCACATTCTCGCCCATCACAACGTTCCGCGCCCGGCTCGCGACGGGTTCGCTCCGGAATCACCCAGAATGAATCAGCCATGAGAGATCCTCACGATCTCCTGAGCGTCCCGCCGCCACAGATGATCTCCCCGGGCCTGCGAAGGGTTGCACCCGCCGGAGCCCCATCGGCGCTGGACCGGGTCTGATAGGAAGACGGAGTCCCCGGCCGGGTGATGGGGACACCCGGCCGGGGTCCGGCCCGGTGCGTTGGGCCGGCGGCCCACAGGGGCCTGACCCGACAATATTCACATCTCTAAGTATTGGCAACAGTAGGTCTACAGTAGATCCGCTCAGCCCGCCCGTTCCGCCTTCCGGGCGATGTTGCGGGCCATGCCGCCGAAGATGACCGCGTGGAACGGCGAGATCGCGCGCCAGTACAGGTGGCCGGAGAGCCCGCGCGGCAGGAACACCGCCCGCTGCTGGTAGCGGCTGCCGTCCGGCCCGTCGGCGACCCGCATCTCCAGCCAGGCCCGGCCGGGCAGCAGCATCTCGGCCCGCAGCCGCAGCAGCCGGCCGGGCTCGATCTCCTCGACCCGCCAGAAGTCGAGCGCCTCGCCGACGAAGAGCTCCTGCGGATCGCGGCGGCCCCGGCTCAGGCCGACCCCGCCGGCCAGCTTGTCCAGCCAGCCGCGTACGGACCAGGCCAGCGGGAGGGAGTACCAGCCCGACTCGCCGCCGATGCCGATGATCACGCGCCAGAGGTCGGACCGGCCGGCGTGGACGTCGCGTACGCGGTTGTCGAGGTAGACGGTGCCGCCGGACCAGTCCGGATCGGTCGGGAGTGGATCGGCGGGCGCGTTGACCCAGGCGGAACTCGCCCAGCGCGTCTCGACCTCGGCGTCGCGGATCTTCGTCAGGGCCAGCCGGACGGCTTCCCGGAAGCCCTTGAGGCCGCGCGGCGGATCCGGCACGTACGCGGCCACGTCGTGCTCGTGGCACACGGCCTCGTGGATCAAGCTGGCCACCAGCGGTTTCGCGAGCGCTCCCGGTACCGGGGTCACGAGGCCGACCCATTGCGAGGACAGCCACGGGGACAGCGTGCGTACCGGCAGGATGATCCGCGGCGGCAGGCCGGCCACCCGCGCGTACTCCCGCATCATGTCCACGTAGGTGAGCACGTCTGGTCCGCCGATGTCGAAACCCCGGCTGACCTCGTCGGGGACCGTGGCCCAGGCGAGCAGGTAGTGCAGGACGTCGCGTACGGCGATGGGCTGGATCCTGTTGTCGACCCACCGCGGCGTGACCATGACCGGCAGGCGCTCGGTGAGGTGGCGCAGCATCTCGAAGGACGCGGAGCCGGAGCCGATGATCACGGCCGCGCGCAGCGTCACGACCGGTACGCCCGCGCTCGCGAGCAGGTCGCCGACCTCGGCCCGGGAGCGGAGGTGGGCCGACGCCTCGCCGGGGCCGGGCAGCGGGCCGCCGAGGTAGACGATCCGCCGGACCCCCGCCGTACGCGCGGCGGCGGCGAAGTTGCGCGCGGCGCGGCGGTCGGTCTCCTCGAAGTCCGGCGCCCCGAGCGAGTGCGCGAGATAGTAGGCGACCTCGATCCCGTCGAGGGCGCGCGCGAGATCGTCGGGCTTCAGCAGGTCGCCCTGGACGACCTCCGCTCCGGCGGCCCACGGCACGTCGCGCAGCCGGGCGGCGGAGCGGGACAGGCAGCGGACCTCGTGCCCGGCTTCGATCAGCCGGGGCGCCAGCCGCCCGCCGATGTAGCCCGTCGCGCCCGTGACCAGGCATCGCATAAGATCAGCGTAGACGTGGTTGCGTCGGTACGCGCGTCGAAACCCGGATGGTGAAACCCGGATGGTGCGGCTATGACGGAGACGGTGAGCGCGGGCGAGGCGGCGCACCGCCTGGGCATCGCCGTCACCACGCTGCGGACCTGGGACCGCCGCTACGGTCTCGGGCCGACCGGCCACGAGCCCGGCCGGCACCGCCGCTACGGCCCCACCGACCTCGACCGGCTCGCCGAGATGAACCGGCTCACCGGGCAGGGCGTACCGGCGGCGCAGGCGGCCGCCTGGGTTCTCGGGCAGGATCGGCGGGCCGCCAGCCGGGCCGGGGGCGGCCACGCGGTCGCGGTGGGTGCCGACGGCCCCGCCGTCCGCGGTCTCACCCGCGCCGCGCTGCGCCTCGACGCCGCCGAACTCCAGGCCGTGATCAGCGCCGCCGTCGCCGCCCGCGGGGTCGCCGCCGTCTGGCCGGCCCTGCTCGCCCCCGTCCTCATCCACATAGGACGCAAGCAGGCGGAGACCGGCCGGCTCATCGAGGTCGAGCACCTGCTCTCCGGCGAGATCTCCGCGGTTCTGCGTACCGTGGGGCGGCCGGCGGGTCCGCCGCGCATCCTGCTCGCCTGCGCGGACGAGGAGCAGCACACCCTCGCCTTCGAGGCGCTCGCGGCCGCGCTGGGCGAGGCGGGCGTACCGGTCCGCGTCCTGGGCGCGCGGGTGCCCGCATCCGCTCTTCTCGACGCCGTACGCCGCACCGGGCCGGACGCCGTCGCCGTGTGGTCGCAGACATCCTCCACAGGGGACGGTTCACGGCTGCGGGGGCTGCTGGATCGGCGGCCCGCGCCGAAACTCGTCCTCGCGGCCGGGCCCGGGTGGCACACGGTCCCGCCGGAGGTGGCCCGCCCCCAGAGCCTGGCCGAAGCCCTCACCCTCCTCACCCGGTGATGCGGTGGGCGGCCAGCTTGCCGGAGATCAGGACCATCGGTACGCCGACGCCGGGCTGCGTACCGGAACCGGCGAAGACGACGTTCTCGATGGCCGGATGCAGGTTCGGGGAGCGGAACGGGCCGGTCTGGCCGAACGTGTGCGCGGCGGCGAACGGCGTACCGGCGGCGAGACCGTCGGCCGCCCAGTCGTCCGGGGTCACCACGATCCGCTCCTCGACCGCCTCGCCGAATCCCGTGTAGCCGCGCTGTTCGAGCGTCGCCACCAGCTCGTCGGCGTAGCGGTCGGCCAGGCCGTCGCGCCACGCGTACGGTGCGGTGACGAGGTTGGGCACGGGGGCGAGGACGTAGTACGTCTGCCGGCCGGCCGGGGCCGCCGCCGGATCGGCCCGGCTCGGGTTCGTGACGAGCAGCGACGGGTCGCTCATCAGCTCGCCCCGGCGGATGACCTGGTCGAACGTGCGCCGCCAGGCCCGGCCGAAGTGGATGTTGTGATGGGCGGTACGCGTGTACGCCTGCCGCGAGCCGACGTGCAGCACGACGCAGCTCGGCGAGTACCGCAGCCGCCGGCGCCGGCCGGTCGCGGGCAGCAGCGCGAGGGCGGCCGGGATGTCGGGGTTGAGCACGACCGCGTCGGCCGGGATGCGCTCGCCGGCGGTGGTGACGACGGCGGTGGCCCGGCCGTTGCGGACGTCGACGCGGGCGGCCTCGGTGCCGTACCGGATCTCGACGCCATGGCGTTCGGCCGCCCCGGCCAGCGCCCGCGGCACCGCGTGGATGCCGCCCTCCGGGTAGAAGACGCCGGCGACCGAGTCCAGGTACGCGATCACGGCGTAGATCGCGAGCGCCCGGTGCGGGGCGAGGCCGGCGTACATGGCCTGGAACGAGAAGACCCGGCGGGTACGCGGATCCGCGAAGTACCGGTCGACCCGGTTCTGCAGCCGGCCGAACGCGCCCATGCCGAGCAGCCGGACGAGGTTGAGGGTCAGGAGGTCCCGGGGCCCGTCCACGTTCCGGTCGATGAAATCGGTGCGTTCGAGCTCCCACAGCCGCCGCGCGTACGCGACGAACCGCCGGTAGCCCTCGGCCTCCCGGCGGCCGCAGACGTTCTCGATCTCGGCGGCCATCCGGTCGGGGTCGGCGATCACGTCCAGCGACGACCCGTCCGGGAACCACGCCCGGTACGCCGGATCGACCGGCCGGAGCCGCAGCCAGTCCTTCAGGTCCTCGCCGACGGCCGCGAGGGGCTCGGCGATCAGCTCGGGCATGGTCAGGACGGTGGGCCCGGTGTCGAAGGTGTAGCCGCCGACCGCCAGCCGGCCCGCCCGGCCGCCCGGGATCGGGGCGCGTTCGAGGACGGTCACCCGCCGGCCGGCCCCCGCGAGGTGCAGCGCGGCCGCCAACCCCCCGAGCCCGGCGCCGACCACGACGACATGACCGGTACGCCCGGGGACGGTTCGAGGATGTGCCACGCAGCGAACATAGCGGGAGTGCCGCTCGTCTCTTACCGGCCCGTACCGCCACACCCGGAAAGCGGGGCTGAGAAGCTTCGCTGGCGATATGGCGTAGACTCAAGAATTGCGTCGTTTGGTGAAACGATTTGGGGGATGCATGGAGTCGCGGCTGGTCGCCTCCTACGAGCGCTGCCGGGAGCTGCACAAGCAGCACGGGCGCAGCTACTACCTGGCGACCCGCCTGCTGCCGGCGGCCAAGCGCCCGCACGTGCACGCCCTCTACGGCTTCACCCGCTACGCCGACGAGATCGTCGACCGGACCGACGCGGGCGCGCCCGCCGACCGGGCGGCCGCCCTGCGGGACTGGGCCGGGCGGTTCGAGGCGGGGCTCTCCGGCGAGCCGGTCGACGACCCGATCCTGCCCGCCGTCCTGCACACGATCGAGGCGTGCGACCTCGACCGGTCCGACTTCACGACGTTCCTGCGCAGCATGACCATGGACCTCGACGTCCACGCGTACGCGACCTATCCCGACCTGCTGCGCTACATGGAGGGCTCGGCGGCCGTCATCGGGACGATGATGCTGCCGATCCTGGAGCCCGCCGATCCCGCCGCCGCCCGGGAGCCGGCCCGCCAGCTCGGGCTCGCGTTCCAGCTCACCAACTTCATCCGGGACGTCGCCGAGGATCTCGACCGCGGCCGGGTCTACCTGCCGCAGGAGGATCTCGCGTCGTTCGGCGTCGACTCCGGCGACCTGCGCCGGGCGGCCGCCGAGGGCCGGGCGACCCCGCGTATCCGCAGCCTCATCCGGTTCGAGGTCAGCCGGGCCCGGGAGCACTACGCGCTGGCCGCTCCCGGCGTACCGATGCTGGCACCGGGGTCGCAGGCGTGCATCCGGACCGCCTTCCACGTGTACGCCGCGATCCTGGACGAGGTCGAACGGCTCGGCCACGACGTGTTCGCCCGGCGGGCGGTCGTGCCGACCGCGCGCCGCCTCCGGGTCGCCGCGCGGTGCCTGCTCACCCCCGCCGGCACCCAGGTCGTCCCGCCGGTCCCTCAACCGGTCGCCGTGGGGGTGTAGATGCGTACGGCGGTGGTGCTGTTCACGCGTGACCTGCGGGTGCACGACAATCCCGCGCTGCACGCCGCGTGCGCCGCCGCCGACCGCGTGGTCCCGCTGTTCGTCCGGGACCCGTCGGTGCCCTCGTCGCCCCACCGCGACGCCTTCCTCGCCGAGGCCCTGGCCGACCTGCGCGCATCGCTGCGCCAGCGCGGCGGCGACCTCGTCATCCGCACCGGCGATCCGGTCCGCGAGGCCGTCTCGCTGGCCACCGCCGTCGGCGCGTTCGGCATCGCGGCGGCGTCGGACGTCAGCGCGTACGCGGCCCGGCGGCAGCGGCGGCTGGCGGACGCCTGCGCGGCGGAACGCCTGTCCCTCAAGCTGTTCGACTCGCTCACCATCGTGCCGCCGGGGCAGCTGCGGCCCGGCTCCGGCGGCGACCACTACAAGGTCTTCACGCCCTACTGGCGCGCCTGGCTGGCCGCGAAGCACCGCGCCGAGCTCGCCGCGCCCGGCCGGGTGACGCTGCCCGACGGTGTCGCATGTGGACGACTGCCCGGCCCGACCAGGCCCGGCGGCGGCGAGACCGCGGGCCGCCGGCGGCTTCAGGCCTGGGCGCCCGATTCCCCCGCGTACGCCGACCACCACGACGATCTCGCCGGCGACCGGACGTCGCGGCTGAGCGCGTACCTCCACTTCGGCTGCGTGTCGCCGGTCTCGGTGGCGGCCGCCGTCGACTCCGACGCGCTCGTCCGGCAGCTCTGCTGGCGCGACTTCTACCAGCAGGTGCTGCTGGGCTTCCCCGAGTTGCCCGCCAAGGCGTACAGGCCGGGTGTGCGGGAGGAGTGGAAGGCCGACCCGGAGGCGCTCGCGGCCTGGCAGGCCGGTCAGACCGGGGTTCCGATCGTGGACGCGGGCATGCGGCAGCTCGCGGCCGAGGGCTTCATGCACAACCGGGCGCGACTGATCACGGCGTCGTTCCTGACGAAGCACCTGTGGGTGGACTGGCGCGACGGCGCCGCCTGGTACGCGAGCCTGCTGCTGGACGCGGACATCGCCAACAACAACGGCAACTGGCAGTGGGTGGCCGGGACGGGCAACGACAGCAGGCCCTACCGCCGGTTCAACCCGCTACGGCAGGCCGACCGGTACGACCCCGCGGGCGACTACGTGCGCCGTTACGTCCCCGAGCTGGCGGGTCTCGCCGGCGCCGCGGCGCACCGGCCCTGGGAACATGGCGGCGCGAAGGGCTATCCGCGGCCGATCGTCGACATCTAGGGCTTTCCCACGGTGTTTCGCTCGCACCCATCCGGGTATCGGGGCAGCATCGAAGTAAGGGCACAACCCTTATGGAGGTGAGCGCACATGGCCACCCATCTGCCGATGAACCACCGGCTGCGGCCGTACTACCGGGCTGTGGCCGGGGCGACCGGGGTGTTCCTGATCGGTTTCGGTATCGCCAGCCTGGTCGCGGCCTGGGGTGATCCGTTCTTCGCCCAGGGCGACACCAAGGCCTGGGGGCTGCACACCAACCTGGCGTTCGGGGTGCTGTCGGTCGTCGTGGGGGCGATCATCCTGGTCGGCGTGATCATCGGAAACAACGTCGACCGCACGATCGACCTGGTCGGCTCGCTGGTCTTCATCGTCGCGGGGCTGATCATGCTGCCGCTCTCGCGGAGCAGCCTGAACTTCCTCAACTATGACGTCACTGCCGCGGTGGTGTCGTTCTTCATCGGCAGCGTCCTCGGCATCGCCGGCCTCTACGGCCGCGTCGGTACGCGCGACCGCCAGGAGCACGAGGACGGCTTCCGGCACGGTTCGGACCGGGACCCGGTGCGGCACAACTGGAGCAAGCTGCCGCCGAAGCGGCCCAAGGAGTCGAAGTTCGCCTGACGCCCTTCCTCAGGCGCGGTGCTTCTCGATCGCCTCGGCGATGGGGTCGAGGCTGTCGAGGATGACGCGGCCCGGGACGGCGGGGATCTTCTGGACCTGCGGCACGGCAATGGTCCGGCACCCCGCCGCCTCGGCCGCGTGTACGCCGGCCAGCGAATCCTCGACCGCCAGGCAACGCTCCGGGGCCACCCCGAGCAGGCGGGCGGCGGTCGCGTACGGGAGCGGATCGGGCTTGTGCCGGACGACGTCGTCGGCGGTGACCGTGACCCGGAAATACGATCGGCCGAGCACGTCCAGCGCGGGTTCGGTCTTCTCCCGGTCCGAGGACGTCACCAGCGCGCACGGCAGCCCGGTACGCGCGACCGCGTCGAGCAGCCGCCGCGCACCCGGCCGCAGCTGGATGCCCGCGACCGCGATCTCCTTCTCGACGGCCGCGCCGATCAGGTCCTTGACCTCGGCGTAGTCGGCACCGCCCGGAATCGCCGCCAGGACGACAGCCATGATCGTCTCGACCGATCCACCGGCCAGCAGGTCCTCGTCGATCGGCGGCGCGCCGAGGGCGGTCGCCACCTTCTGAATCGCGATCAGCCAGTAGCGCTCGGTGTCGACGAGAGTCCCGTCCATGTCCAGCAGGAAGGCGTCGACGTCGGCCATGAGATCCGGTTCCACGGCCGCCACCTTAGCGCCTCGATCCCGCCGGGCCTCGCCTGCTGGGTTCCGCCGCCCCAAGATCCCGCTTGGATCACGGTTGTCACCCGAATCTTGGGCCATGATTCGGGTGCTTTCCCTGATCCAAACGGGATCTTGGCGCGTGTGGGCTTGCGGGATCTTGGGGCGCGCGGGAAGCGGGCCGGGGAGGGCTGGTCAGGAGCCGTAGATCTCCAGGGCGTAGATGCGGGTGACGGCGGCGCCGCCCTGCTCCCCCGCCGAGACGTCGAGGCGTACGTAGCGGGCTGAGCGGGCGGCGATCTGGTGCCAGGTCACGCCGTCGGCGTTCGCGGTCACGGTCACCGCGGTCGACCAGGTCACCCCGTCGACGCTGGTCGAGATCGCGTACGCGCGGGTGTCGTAGGCAGCGTCCTCACCCCCGGTCACCGCGTGCCGCACCACGATCCGCTGCACCGTCGCCGTCCGGCCGAGATCCACCTGCGCGGTCACCGGCGCCGCGCCCGAGCACCACTTGCTGTTGCCCGCCGTCGTGCCGTCGACCAGGTTCGCCACGGCCTCCGCGGTCGCGCACGGCGCGCTGCCCGTGACGGGCCGCCGGAACGCGAGATCTTCTCCGGCGTACGCGCTGTGCCGCTCACCGAGGACGATGTCGTCGAAGTAGCCGCGGAACTGGCCGGTGGCGGCCGGCTGGTCGTAGCCGATCCGGATCTGGTCGATCGTCTTCCCGGCGGCCACCGCTCCGATCTGCGAGCGGACGTGGTTCCACTGGTTCACCGCGAGATGCCCGCCCTGCCCCTGGAACTGCGGGTGTACGCGTACACCGAACTGGTCGACCGCGCCCGAGTCGCGCAGCGCGCTGCCGTCGGTGAAGAAGAGGTCGACGGCCGCGTACGTGCCCATCGCCTGCTGCGGATAGATCCAGTAGGACAGCTCGGTCGCGGCCGACACGGGCAGGTGGACGTCGAAGATCCGGGCGTACGCGTACGACTGCGTCGCGCTCGTGTCGTTGCCCGAGTACATCAGCGCGCGTACGCCGCCGTGCGCGGTCTCCTGCCGGGGACCGGCCTCCATCGCGGTGAGGGCGCAGCAGTAGCCGCCGACGTTCACCGCGTTGGCGATCGAGTCCGACCACGTCGGGACGGCGTCGACGCCCGCGCCCTGCTCGAAGCCGCTGGTGAACATCGGGGCGTCCCGGCCGTCGTCGAGCACCGAGGCCACCGCCGGAGCGAAGATCGCGGCCATCTTCGCGTACCCGGCGTCGGAGGGGTGCAGGGTGTCGGCCAGATCCGCCGCGGTCAGCGTACGCATGTCCACGAAACGCACCTTCTTGCCGGCGGACGCGCGGGTGGAGACGAGACCTGGGACCGCGGCGTTGAAGGTGTCGATCCGCGACTGGATCGCGGCGTCGTTGGCCGGGATGAGCGAGGCGACGATCACGGTGGCCTGGGGCAGGTCGGCGGTGATCTGGTCGATGAGCGCGCCGAGCCGGGCCGGCGCGGTGCCCACCTGGTAGTTCTGGTTCATGTCGTTGGTGCCGATGTGCAGCGTCACGATCGAGGGCTGGTAGGTCGCGAGCCAGCCGTCCAGGCTCGCCGCGATCTGGTCGATCCGCCAGCCCGAATGTCCTTCGTTGTCGGGGTCGGGCAGGCTGCCGGACACCTGCGAGCCGACGAAGTCGATCGCGTGCCCGACCTGGCGTACGAGGGTGGTGTAGAGCGCGGCCCGATAGCTGGAGCTGGTCGGCGAGCCGACGCCGTAGGTGATGGAGTCGCCCAGCGGCATGATCTTCACCGCGCCGCCGGCCAGGGCGGCCTGCGCCGTCGACCTCGACGCGGGCGGGGCGCTCGGCGGGGCTGACGGGGCGGCGTGGGCCGGGGTCGCGATACCGGCCAGGGCGAGCGTGAGCAGGAGGATCGCCCCGGGCAGGCGGGAGAGACGAGGCACGGCGGCCTCCTTCCGGAGTGGGAGCGGCGCCGTGACAACGTTGTCATGGGCACGCAAAGTATCGACATTCTTCGACACATGTCCGGACGGGTCAAGAACGTCGGTGGTTCTGGGTACCGTGACTGCATGGCCAAGGCCGACGAGGAGCGGGACGGCGTACCGCTCACCAATCTCGATCAGGAGCTGTTCGCGGGGGCCGGCGCGACCAAGCGCGACCTCGTGGACTACCTCGACGCGATCCGCGACCGGATGCTGCCCTACCTGCGCGACCGGCCGCTATCGGTCATCCGGTCGCTGCGCGGCCAGGATCCGTTCATGCAGAAGAACCTGCCGAAGTACACGCCGGACTGGGTCGAGCGCGCCTCCCTGTGGGCCGACAGCTCCCACCGCCAGGTCGCGTACGCGTTGTGCAACGACCGCAGGACGCTGCTGTGGTTCGCCAACCAGCGGGCGATCGAGTACCACGTGACGCTCGGCCGGGCCGCCGCCCTCGATCACCCGACGCATCTCATCCTCGACCTCGACCCGCCCGAGGGCGCCCCGTTCGGCACGGCGGTCGCGGCGGCCCGGCTCGTCCGCGAGGTGCTCACCACCGCCGGGCTGACGAGCGCGGTGAAGACGAGCGGGTCGAAGGGCGTACACGTCTTCGTGCCGATCGACGAGCGGGCCGGCATCGAGGACGTGGCGGCGGCCACCCGCGCGGTCGCGGCCCGGGCCGAGCGGCTCGACCCCGGCCTGGCGACGACGGCGTTCATCCGGGAGGACCGGGAGGGCAAGGTGTTCCTCGACTCGACCCGGGCCGGCGGCGCGACCGTCGTCTGCGTCTACAGCCCCCGCCTGCGCCCCGGTACGCCGGTCTCGTTCCCGGTGCCGTGGGACGACCTCGACGACGTGACGCCGGGCGACTTCACCATCCACAATGCACCGTCACTGCTGGCGGACGGCGACCCGTGGGGAGCGGCGCTGCCCGAACCGCAGACGATCCCGGCGGACCTCATCGAGGAGGGGCACACGATCCCGATCGCCCGGGTCCAGGCCATGCACGAAGGGAAGCGGCGCGCCCGCGCGGCCCGCGAAAGCTGAACCCGCCCGCCTGCCGCGACCGCGCCGCCAAGATCCCGTTTGGATCAGGGAAATCACCCGAATCTTGGGCCATGATTACGTGCGGAAACCTGATCCAAACGGGATCTTGGCGAGCCGCGAGCAGCGCGGGATCTTGGGGGCGCGAGCAGCCGGCTGGGGTCAGCCGCGGGACAGGTAGACGGGGGTGTCGGTCACGGTGAGGCGGGCCGTGCCGTCCGCCACGGCCACCGGGACGGCCGTGCCGAAGGCGTCGACCGCCGACGCCGGGCCCTCCCAGGGAAGGGCCACCGAGACGGCGGGCTCGTCCTCTCCGTCGAAGGTGTCGCGGCGGTCCCAGATGATCCAGACCTGGCCGCGCTCCCGCCGTTCCGCGACGAAGACCCACGCCGCATCATCCATCCGGCGCACGGACTCCACATCGGACAGCAGCTCGGCCAGCCGGGCGAAGGCGTCGGCGGCGGGGCTGCGTACGGAGAGGGTTCCGTCGAGCAAGGGCAGCCGGCCGAAGAGCAGGTCCATCATCTGGTAGGGATCGTGGAACCCGGCGATCTCGGGGGCGAGGTTCCAGTACGCCGTACGCCGGATCCCGCTCGCCAGCGCCAGCACGGTACGCACGACCACCTGCCGGGCGTCGATCCGGTCCCGTTTCGCGGCCAGGTCCGCCGGGGCGTCCGCCATCAGCATGCGCAGCCGGGGCGGCAGCTTGTCCGCGCGGGCGTACAGGCTGCGCAGAGCGCGGCGTTCGGGGGTCTCGGTCGACGCCCGTTCGGCCAGCTCGGCGGTGCTCTGCGACGAGGGCGGCACGTCGGCGGTGAACGCTTCCGCGAACACCTGGGCGAGGATGTCGTCGAGCTCGGGGAACTCGAACAGCAGCGGGCCGCCGTGCTCCCCGGCGACGATCGGCTTCTCGTACCCGTGCCGGGCCATGATCTCCCGGGCGGTCGCCACGAACTCCGGTACGCGGTACGGGTCGGCGTACAGGTGGACGTCGAAGAGGTCGAAGGAGTCCCGGGAGAGGGCGGCGACCCGGTCGAAGAACTTCCGCGGCTCGCCACCGGACAGGGCGTCGTACCCGCAGCCGCCCAGAACGACCAGGGCCGCCGGGTCGGCCGAGCAAACCGCCTCGTGGAAGACCGCGAGCTGGGCCGCGTACTCGTCGGCGGTTCCGGCCCAGAGCAGGCCGGTGTTGCTGGGCTCGTTGTCGCACTGCCAGAACCTGATCCGGCCGGCACAGCGCTGCGCGAGGCGTCGGATGCTCTCGGCGTACACCGGGAGGGAAAGAGCGGGCGACGGGGGCAGGAAGTCGGTCGCGGACCTGGTGGCCCACGGCGAGCTGGAGCAGACGGTGAGCCAGAGCTCGGTGTCGCCGTCGAGCTGCGCGAGCAGCGAGTCGACGGTGCTCCAGTCGTAGCGGCCGGGTTCCGGCTCGAACTGCGACCAGTAAAGGTAGGCCCGCACGAGCCGGGCACCGAGGGCTCGTGCCGGCGCCACGAAGGGTACGGGCGGGGCGAACAGGCCGTAACTGATGCCGCGCACGACACCGAGGCGGGTGTCCTCCATCATCGTTCCTCCCGAGGTCGGCGGCTCCCGCGTGATCATCAGAGCGGAAGTATATGACGTATACGAAGACTATAGCTCGTATACTCGACCCGTGACCGTGATCTGGAACCAGCCGCCGCCCCCGGCCCGGCAGCGCACGCTCGGCCGGGCGGAGATCGTCGCGGCGGCGGTCGCGCTCGCCGACGAGCAGGGCGCGCCCGCGATCACCATGAAGGCGGTCGCCGCGCGCCTCGGCCCGGTCACGCCCATGGCCCTCTACCGCTACGTCCACAGCAAGGACGGCCTCGTCGACCTCATGCTCGACGCCGCCACCGCCGGCGTCCCGGTCCCGGCCGCACCCGGGCCGGACTGGCGCGAGGACCTCTTCGAGCTCGCCGTCGCCACCCGATCCATGATCACAACGCATCCCTGGTACGCCGAACTCGTCCACACGCGACCGCCGGCCGGACCGGCCACGATGCGGCGTACGGAGTTCATCCTGCGGGTGCTGGCCGGGCAGGGACTGGCCGTCGGCGCGGCGATGACGTACGCGGCCCTGCTCGACCGGCACGTCTACGGCAGCGGGCTGCAGGAGGCGCAGGAGGCCCGGTTCAACGCGGCGCACGGCATCGACAGCCCGGCGAAGCTGCTGGCCGCGATCGAGGAGGTGCACGCCCTGGCCGTGGCCGACGGCACGGTGCCGCTGCTCACGAGCTGGCTGGCGGCACCGAGCGGCCCGGGACCGGCGGAACAGTTCGAGCTCGGGCTCGCGATGATCCTCGACGGCATCGCGGCCAGGCTGCGGCCCGGCTGGTGATCAGCGGAAACGGGTGATGGCGACCGGGATCAGCCCCTGGTCGCGGACGCCCGCGCGCAGGTGCTCCAGGAGCGCGCCGAGACTGGCACCGTCGCCGACGGCCGTGACGTCGACGGCCCACAACCCGGCGGGACCGACCCGGCGCAGATCCCACAGGTACTCGTCGCCGCCGAGCTCGTAGCGCGCCGAGCCGAGCACCCGCGGGTCGTCCCGCAGCGTCATGGGCCAGATCATCGTGAGGTTGACCAGCCCGTCCGGGGACAGTTCACCGGTGCACAGGATCCGGTAGACGCGTACGCCCTCCTCGGCCGCGGTGAGCCGCAGCGGCTCCTCCACCGGCAGGTCGTAGCGGGTCATCAGGCTACGCAGGACGTCCTCGGCGGGCAGCGCGCACACGCCGGCCGCGTCCGCCCGCTTGATGGGGGTCGCGGCCGCTGTGCGGCGGATCTCCCGGCTCACCTCGGCCCCGCCGGACCAGCCGGTGCCGGGGTACCAGACGGCCGCGTCCACACCGAGGGTCGTGTGATCGGTCGCCAGCGCGTACGCCTCGACGAGGAGGGCACCGCCGGGGACGGCGTAGTAGTCCAGACGCATCCGGCCAGATTAGCCCGGATCGGCGGGCGACGACGACATAGACATACGTTAGTGGGAGCGCTACCATTCTCCCGAATTGCGACGTTCCACGCCGATCACCGGACGTGCCCGCTCCCAGCGCTCACCGGGACGCCAGCGATTCGGCCTTCGTGGGGCGTGTCCGCTCCCGGCGCCCACCGGGAACACACCACTGTGGAGGATCTGCATGTTGTCCCGCAGAACCGCCGTCCTGATCGCCGCGACGAGCGTGGCCGCCCTCTCCACGGGCTTCCTCGCCGTCACGGACGCCCAGGCGGCCACCGGATGCCGCGTCGACTACGCCGTCACGAACTCGTGGGCGGGTGGTTTCGGCGCGAGCGTCACCATCACCAACCTCGGCGACCCGGTCAACGGGTGGAACCTGGGCTGGACGTTCACCGCCGGGCAGACCGTGACCCAGATCTGGAACGGCGCCGTCAGCCAGTCCGGCTCCCAGGTCACCGTCACCGACGCCGGCTACAACGCGGCCATCGCGACCGGCGCGAACACCGCGTTCGGCTTCAACGGCAGCTGGAACAACTCGACCAACCCCGCACCGGCGACCTTCACCCTCAACGGAGTGGCCTGCACCGGCGCGCCCGCCTCGGCGTCACCCTCCGCGCCGTCGTCGCCCTCCGCGTCCGTGTCACCGTCGGCGTCCGCGTCACCGAAGCCTTCGCCGTCGCCGTCGACCTCACCGCCGCCGTCGACCAACGGCAAGCAGATGGAACGGCTCAACCGCGGGCTGATCAGCGTACGCTCGGGCAGCGGGAACCTGGTGAGCTGGCGCTGGCTCGCCACCGACCCCGACAACGTGGGCTTCAACGTCTACCGGGGGACCACCAAGGTCAACTCGTCGCCGATCACCAACGCGACCGACTACCTGGACTCCGGCGCAGCGGCCGGGGCGGCGTACACGGTCCGGGCGGTCGTGAACGGGGTGGAGCAGGCATCCTCCGAATCCGCCCTGCAGTTCGCCAACGGCTACCTCGACGTGCCGATCCAGAACCCGAACTCCTCGCTCTACTCGGCCAACGACGCCAGCGTCGGCGACCTCGACGGGGACGGGCAGCTCGACATCGTCCTCAAGTGGGACCCGTCGAACTCCAAGGACAACTCGCAGGCCGGCGTGACCGACGTCGTGTACGTGGACGCGTACAGGCTGAACGGGCAGCGGCTCTGGCGGATCAACCTCGGCCGCAACATCCGCGCCGGCGCGCACTACACCCAGTTCCAGGTCTACGACTACGACGGGGACGGCAAGGCCGAGGTCGCCATGAAGACGGCCGACGGCACGGTCTCCGGCACCGGGCAGGTGATCGGCGACGCGAACGCCGACTACCGCAACTCCGACGGCTACATCCTGTCCGGCCCCGAGTACCTGACCATGTTCAACGGGCAGACCGGCGCGGCCATGTCCACGGTCGGCTACGTCCCGCCCCGCGGCACCGTCTCGGCCTGGGGCGACAGCTACGGCAACCGGGTCGACCGGTTCCTGGCCGGCACCGCGTACCTCGACGGGAAGCACCCGAGCCTGATCATGTCGCGCGGGTACTACACGCGTACCGTGATCGTGGCCTGGGACTTCCGCAACGGCGCCCTCACCCGCCGCTGGACCTTCGACTCCGACGTGTCCGGCAGCCAGTACAAGGGCCAGGGCGACCACCAGCTCGCCATCGCCGACGTCGACGGGGACGGCAAGGACGAGATCGTCTTCGGTGCCATGTGCATCGACGACAACGGCTCTCCCCTCTGGAACACCCAGAACGGCCACGGCGACGCCCTGCACGTCGGCGACCTCATCCCCAGCCGGGCCGGTCTCGAAGTGTTCAAAGTGGACGAGGACGGCACGAAGCCGTCCTCGTGGCTGGCGGACGCGCGTACCGGCCAGGTCCTCTGGACGACGACGCCCAACGGCGACAACGGGCGCGGCGTGTCCGACGACATCTGGGCCGGCAGCCCCGGCGCGGAATCGTGGTCCGCGGCGGACGGGAGCCTGCGCAACACCGCCGGCACGGCGCTCGGCCGCAAGCCCGGCTCGACCAACTTCCTCGCCTACTGGGACGGCGACCCGGTACGCGAACTCCTCGACAGCACCCACATCGACAAGTACGGGACGTCGTCCGACACCCGCCTGCTCACGGCATCCGGAGTGCACTCGAACAACAGCACGAAGTCGACGCCGTCGCTGTCGGGCGACCTGTTCGGGGACTGGCGGGAAGAGGTGATCTGGCCGACCACCGACAACACGGCACTGCGGATCTACTCGACGCCGATCACGACCGACCGGCGGATCACCACGCTGCTCCAGGATCCGATGTACCGGGTGGGGCTGGCCTGGCAGAACACGGCCTACAACCAGCCGCCGCACACCAGCTTCTTCATCGGGGACGGGATGGGTACGCCGCCGCGACCGGTGATCTACCAACCGTGAAGTCCCGGAAAGTCATGATCACGCGCTAGGCCGCCAACCGGCCGTCCGGGTCGCGCTCGCCGAAAGGTCGTCTACGGCCGGGTGGGCACGACCCGGGCGCCCTGTTCCCGCCCCGCGGGCGGACGGGAAGCCAGTCCTGGCATCGCAGGTGATCGCTCGGCGATGATGACCTGGAACGCCCGGGAGGTGACGACCGTGTCGATGATCGACACTGTGCTTTTCGACGTCGGCGGTGTACTGACCTTCGATCCGTGGGAGACGATGGTCCTGACGCCGACGCAAGGACTCGCGGACCGGCTGCGGATCCCACGACCGACCGCCGAGGCCGCCGGCGTCCGGCTCTGGCCTCGTTTTTCACTCCGAAGTGCATCCGAGGCCGACTACTGGCGGCAGTTCTCGGCCCTGGTCAATCGGGATGTCGAGATGGACATCGTGGCTTCTGTCCGGAAGCTGATAGTCGCCAACCCCTGCACGGCGGAGGCTCTTGCCATCGTTCAGAGTCGAACGATGCGATGGGGCGTCATCTCGGACAACACGGCCTTCTGGTTTCCCCAGCAGCTGGCTCTCCTCGGGATTTCCATAGAGGACGACGCTCTGACGCTCCTGTCCTACGAACAGGGAAGATCCAAGAGCAGCGAGGGCATCGGGCTCTTCGAGCTGGCCGCAGAGAAGACGGTCCCGCGGCGCACCTTGGTCATCGACGACCGCGACCACAATCTGCGGCGCGCGCAGGCAGTCGGGTTCGCTACCGCCCGATACTCGTTCTACGACGATCCCGACGGCCGCGGCCTGCTGGAACTGGTCAAGAACTCCACGGAGTAACCATGACGGAAGCGAGCTTGCCGCCCACTCCCCGGACGCCCGCCACCGTGGCCGAGGCCGTTCCGCCGAGCAAGTCGCCCCGTGCGCTGGACGCGATGCTTGCCGAGTACTCCTCGCTGCGGACCGAAAGCCTCGCGTCGATCACCAATCGCATTACGGTGGCGAACTTCGCGTTCGGCGCGGTGGCCGTGATCGTGGCCGCGATCCTGGCCAACCCCGAGCCGAATCTGACCAAGGGCCTCATAGCGGTCTTCTTCGTCCCGCAGATCGCGAAGGCCGGCCTGCTCATCTGGCTCGGCGAGTACGAGCGGTCACAGCGTGCCGGCAAAGCGATCAGCAGCCTCGAGACCAGAATCAACGACGAACTCGGTCGCGGTGAGCGCTCCAAGGCGATGAGCTGGGAGAGCCGGTTGATCGATGGGGGAACGCACATGAGCTACCCCTACAAGTCCGCGATCTACCTGCTCCTCGGAGCCGGTTGGGCCAGCACGTTGTTGGGCGTCTACAACGTGGCCTTCTCGACCCACCATCACATAGGCGCCTTCGGGGCAACCGGTCTGGCGGTGGTGCTCCTGATCGGCGCGGCCGTCCTGGAGACCCGCTTCCGACGATTCGTCTACGCGAAGTGGGATCAGATACGAGCGTCCTACAAGAAGGATGCCCCCGATCCTCCGATCCTGTGAGTGGACGTCACCGGTCGAGGCGATGGTTGATCGGGCGCCCGCTCGGGCCGGAGTACTCCGTGGGGGCGAAATGTCCCGGATGGCCGGCGGCCTCGACGACCACGTAGAGGTCCCATTCCCCGTGCCCGTTCTGGGCTGGACGAGCCCGGAACACCGGATCGAGCGCGCATCGGCACAAGCTGAGAAGATCCTGCCCACCTTGCTCGGGTAGCCTGCGGCATATGACCAACGGGGAGCGCGACTACGACGATCCGCTGCAGCGGCTGGCCGCGGAGGAGGACTGGGACCGGCGGGCGCGGGCCGTCGAGCAGGACGTCGCCCGGCAACGCCGCAAGGCCGCCGTACGCGGAGCCGCCACCTTCCGCCGCCGGTCGGTACGCGTACCGGGGAATCCGCGGGGGATCTCCTGGATCTTCGTCGCGCTGCTCGCGCTGACGGGCGGGAGCGCGTACACGCTGTGGGCGGGGCTCGGGCCGGCGCAGCTGTCGATGTTCGTCTTCATCCTGGCGGCGTGGCTGGTCTCGTTGTCGTTGCACGAGTTCTCGCACGCGCTCACCGCGCACCGGGGCGGCGACGACACCGTGGCCGAGAAGGGCTACCTGCGCCTGAACCCGTTGAAGTACGGGCATCCGGTGTTGACGATCATCCTGCCGCTGATCTTCCTGATGGCCGGCGGGCTGCCGCTGCCGGGCGGTGCGGTGCTGATCGAGAGCCACCGGCTGCGGAGCCGGTGGCGGGATTCGATGGTGTCGGCGGCCGGGCCGCTGATCAACATCGTGCTCGCGGCCGGTTTGCTGACCGCCGTCGCCACCCTCGGTCCGGACGCCATCTGGACGCTGGCCGAGCCGCATGCCGCGTTCTGGGCGGGACTGAGCTTCCTCGCGTACCTCCAGGTGGCGGCGGCCGTGCTCAACCTGCTGCCGATTCCGGGCATCGACGGCTACGGCATCATCGAACCGTTCCTGCCCGACTCCGTACGCGCCACGGGGCGGAAGATCATGCCGTTCGGCGTGCTGCTGTTCTTCCTGGTGCTGTCCATCCCGTTCCTGCGCAACGGATTCAGCGATCTGCTCCAGTCGATGGTGGACGCGGCCGGCGTACCGGTGAACGGGGTGGCGTACGGCGACCTACTGTTCGAGTTCTGGCGGTAGCCACGCCGGGTCCCGGCCGACGTAACCCAGGAACCGGTCGAACTCGGCGGCGTCGTCCGGCACCGGGAACATCAGGCCGAACGCCTTGTTGGGCCGGTTGACCGGGAACTCGCGCATGATCGCGTACGCGTCGCGGACCAGGTCGGCGTCCGCGGCCACGGGTACGCCGATCGACACGCCGACGTCCCAGCCGTGGATGACGAAGTCCACGATGTGCATGCTCAGCGCGGTCCGCGCCGGGACCGTCCCGAACCCGAAGACCTCCATCTTCTCGGGGAGGTCCGGCGCCTCCCAGGCCGCGGTGACCAGGGCGGCCGACTCCGCGTACGCGGGAAGGGTCTCATCGGTGACGAGGTCCCAGATCTCGCCGCCCACGGGCCGGCCCGAGGCGGCGGCCGCGAAGCCGACGTTGTGGGCGGTCATGTGAGCGAGCAGCTCGGCCACGGTCCAGCTGCCGCAGGGCGTGGGCTTGCCGAGGTGCTCGGGGCGGACCTGGGCGACGATGTCGCCGGCGTACGCGAGAGCGCGCCGATCGAGCGCGAACCGATCCATGCCCCGAGCCTATCCGGCCGACGATCACCCCAGTCGTCGACCGCCCGTCTGCTCGATCCACAGCGGCCTGCGCCTTGGCTTTGTCCCGACTGTCCGATGTGCGGATTCGGGATCCGTAATGCTTCGGATCTTGGGTAGGGCCGGATTTCTACAACTCAGCCGCCGTGGATCACATCCAAGCCGCCCCCTGCCGCCGATTGTCCGCGATGCGGGAAGGATCTTCCGCCAGATGAACCGCAGTCGCCGTTTCCTTGATCGTTTGCGGCTGGGGTGTCATTTCCGGCCCACCTTGCATGATCGTTTACGCGTCCGGTGTAACCAGGAGCCTTCTACGTACTCCGGAACCGTAAACGATCATGCAGTAGCCGGCCGATTTCACACCTCACCCGTAAACGATCACTCCCTCCAGGACCGGGACTGGGACCGGGACCGGGACCAGGGCCAAGGCCAGGGCCAGGCCGGGGCGGACCGATCGCCGAGCGCCCCACTCTCCGACGATCTTGCGCGAATGTCTCAAATTTCGTCCGTAATGCCCGAAAAGCCCGAACATTCACGCAAGATCGCCGCAAAGAGCAGCCCGGGAAGGCGGGAGGGGCGGGTCAGTGGGCGGTGAGGACGGTGCCGTCGAGGTCGTCGTCGTGGTCGACGGTCGCCGTGAACCCCGCCCCGCGCAGGATCCCGAGCGCCACCCCCGACTGTTCCACGCTCGTCTCCACATGGAGGACGCCGCCCGGCGCCAGCCACCGCGGTGCCGTCTCCGCGAGCCGTCGCAGGTAGTCGAGGCCGTCCGCGCCGCCGTCGAGCGCGACCATCGGTTCGTGCAGGCGTGCTTCGGGCGGCATCAGCGCCACGGCGTCGGTCGGAACGTAAGGCGCGTTCGCGACCAGGACGTCGATGCGGCCTCGCAGGTCCTCCGGCAGAGCATCGAGCAGGTCGCCCTGGTAGACCGGAACATCCAGGTTGCGCCGGGCGCACGCCACTGAGGCGGGGTCGATGTCCGCGGCGTACAGGTCGATGTCGCCGAGGGTCAGCAGCGCCGCGCCGACCGCGCCGGTGCCGCAGCAGAGATCGACCACCACCGCGCCCGGCCGGAGGCTCGTCGCGGCCCGCGCCACCAGGAACTCGGTCCGGCGCCGCGGCACGAAGACGCCCGGCGCCACGAAGATCCGCAAGCCGTGGAACTCGGCCCAGCCCAGGATCTGCTCCAGCGGGTCGCCCGCCACGCGGCGCCGCACCATCTCCCGCAATTCTCCGGGCGTACGCGCGGCCGCGTGCAGCAGGTCCGCTTCGTCCTCGGCGAAGACGCAGCCGGCGGCCCGCAGGGTCGCGACGGTGGCGGTGGGGTCGGCATCGGAGAGGCTCACGAGTCGATCACTCTAGCAACCCCAATTACCCGGCATTCCGGGCATCGTTGGGAACATCATGAGGCACTGGTGGCGTGTGGTCGGGGCGATGGCGGTCGTCCTGCTGGTGGGGCTGGGCGTACCGGCGCCCGCGTGGGCGGCGACGTTTCCGATCGACGAACCGTTCAGCGGCGCGACGACCAACAATCCGGACTGGGTCTTCACCGACCAGGCGCACCTCACGAACGAGGGCGACGGCTGGCTGCGGCTGACCAGCGCCAGCCCCACGTTCCAGGCGGGCACGGCGGTGCTCAACGACGCCTTCCCCACCGACCTCGGCGTCACCGTCGAATTCGAGTACGCGACCTGGGGCGGCACCGACCTCGGCGGCCACCGGGGCGACGGGTTCTCGTTCTTCCTCATCGACGGCACCTTCCCGCCCTCGATCGGGCAGTCCGGCGGCGGGCTCGGGTACACCGGCATGCAGGGCGGCTACGTCGGGGTGGGCTTCGACGAGTTCGGCAACTTCTCCGGCGGTCTCGGCGGGCCGGGCCAGGCGCCGGACACGATCGCGATCCGCGGCTCCTACGCGGCCACCCCGAACTGGGCCTGGCTGACCAACGCGCCCGGCCCGGGCGGGACCGTCGAGACCGGTGACCGCGCCGGTTTCCGGAAGGTACGCATCACGATCACCCCGAACGCGCCGCACGAGACGATGATCTCGGTGCTGTCGAACCAGGGCGGCGGCACGGACCTGGAACCGGTGATCACCGATTTCAACGTCGCGACAGCTCCCGGGCAGCCGGTGCTCCCGCCCACGTTCAAGCTCGGCTTCAGCGGTTCGACCGGCGGCGCGACGAACAACCACGAGATCCGCAACCTGCGCGTGACCGTGCCGACCGATCTCGCTATCACGAAGACCGGTCCGGCGACGGCGAACCCGCGGCAGCGGATCGCGTACACGCTCACGGCGACGAACAAGTACCCGAACCCGGTCTCGGGCGCGCGGGTCACCGACACGCTGCCCGCCGGGATCACCGACGTCCGCTGGACCTGCACGGCCGGGGCCGGCGCGGCGTGCCTGCAGGCGTCCGGCAGCGGCACCGTGGACGTCCCGGTGTCCATGGAGGAGAACACGGGCGTCACCGTCACGGTCACCGGGACGGTTCCGGAAGAGGCGGCTGAGACCACCATCCACGACTCCGCCGAGATCGTGCCGCCGGAGGACCGTACGGACCTGGATCCGAGCAACAACACGTCCACGTGGGACACGGACGTGAACCCGTTCATGGATCTCGTGACGGCGAAGGAGCTCACCAGCACCTCGCCGCTCGTCTTCGGCAAGTCCGCCGCGTACACCGTGCATGTGGTGAACAAGGGGCCCGACGTGGCGCGCGGGGTCGTCGTGACCGACGACCTGCCCGCCGCCTTCGCGACGGCGAGCGCGCCGGGGTGCGCGCTGAGCGGGCGGAAGCTGACCTGCGAGGTCGGCGACCTGGCCGTGGACGAGACGCGGACCTTCGCCGTCACGGCCTCGGTGACCGGCGACGCGGACGCGTGCCGCGGGGGCGTGACCCAGACGGCGACGGCGGCCGGCACGAACTCCGACCGTACGCCGGACGACGCCACCGCCTCGGTCACGACGCCGTGCACCGTGCCGATCAACGCGGCCGTGACGATCCCCGTCACCGGTACGCCGCTCCTCCCGCTCCTCTACGCGGGACTGGCCCTCATGGTGCTCGGCGCCCTGCTGCTGTACGCCCTGCGGCGCGGCTGAGCTCAGGCGGCCGCCTCGCGGGCGAGGGCGGTGAACTCGGCCCGGCCGCCCGCGAACAGGAAGTCGGAGTTCTGGGTGAGCGCGATCGCGGTGAGATCGAGACTCGGATCGTTGAACCAGACCGTGCCGTAGCCGCCGTCCCAGCCGTAGTGGTTCGGGACGGCGGCCATGCCGAGCCCCCAGCCCTTGGGCTCCAGCAGGAGATCCGCCGAGGCGATCTGCTCGCGGGTCAGGCGGTTGGTCGTCAGCGCCGCGACCGACGCCTCGGCGAGCAGACGCCGTCCCTTGTGGACACCGTTACGCGCCAGCAGCCGGCCGAAGGCGAGGAAGTCGTCGGCGGTGGACAGCAGCCCGGCCGCGGCCGACGGGAACACCGGCCGGTCGAGCCAGTCCTGCGGGGGTGAGGCCGGCTGCAGGGTCACCTTGCCGGTCGCGAAGTCGGTCATGTAGTAGCCCGGGATCCGCCCGATGTTCTCCGGCGCCGTGAAGAACCCGGTCTCCGTCATGCCCAGCGGCTCGAAGAGCTTGTCCCGCAACAACTCCGGCAGCGGTACGCCGGCCGCCCGGGCCAGCAGCACGCCGAGGACGAGCGCGCCGGTGTTGTACTGCCACCGTTCCCCGGGCTGGTACATGAGCGGCAGCGACCCGAAGAGCTTGATCCACTCATCCGGCGGGTGCGGCGTACGCGGGTCCGGCTCGGCCAGGGTCAGCCGCATCTCCTCGGCCGCCGTCACGATCGGGAACCGCGGGTTGTACTCCGGTTCCATGAGCAGGCCGTGGCCGAGCCGGAAGGTCAGCAGGTCCTCGACCGTGATCGGCCGCCGGGCGGGCACGGTCTCGTCGAGCGGCCCGTCCACCCGCGCCAGTACGCGCCGGTCCGCCAGTTCGGGCAGCAGCCGGTCGACCGGTTCGTCCAGAGTGAACAGTCCGTCCTCGACCAGCATCAGGGCGACGGTCGCGACGACGGGTTTCGTGAGGGACGCGATCCGGAAGACGGTGTCGCGGGCCATCGGGCGCTCGTCGCCGAACGCGTACGCGCCGATGGCGTCGACGTGGACCTCGTCGCCGCGGGCGAGCACCGTCACGAGCCCGGGCAGTTCCCCGCGCTCGACCCGGCCGGCCAGGGCGTCGTGCAGCCGGGCGAGCCCGGCGGAGGTGAAAGCCTCGGTCATCTCCTGACCGTAGCCTGACCCGGGACGGTCTTCAGCGCTTCCTTCACCTCCGCGGCGGGTACGGGGTGGACCGGATCGTCGTCGTTCGCGAAGTGGTGCGCCCACCGCGCCGCGTCGAGCACCCGCAGGAAGGGCACGTAGCGCAGCTCCAGGGTGAGCAGCACCAGCGCCGTCGCGACGATCGCGATGAGAGTGTCACCCTGCCCGGCGGCCGCTCCGATCGCGGCGCAGGCGAGGATCGCCGCCGCCGTGGTCACGCCGTGCACCACCGGGTACGCGATCTCGCCCTGCCGGAACAGCACGCCGGCCCCGATGAAGCCGACGCCGGTGATGGCTCCGGTGAGGATGGTCGGCGCCCCGTTGGCCGACAGTACGCCGATCACGGCGGCCCCCGTGCCGATGAGCGCGAAGGTGCGGTCGCCCGCGACGGAGCCGCGCAGCTGCCGCTCGAAGCCGAGGACGAACGAGAGCACGAAGGCGAGCAGGACGTGCAGGCCGATCAGAACATGGGCGTGGGAGAGCATGGGCCGATTCCACTCGGGGTACCGGGCCGGGATCAAGCCACCGAACAGGCATCATCGGTGACGATTCCCCGACCGTCCGCGTGGGTAAGCCCGCGGACGGGAGGTGACCGTCGATGCTCACACAGTACGAACGAGACCGTCTCGCGGAGATCGAGCGGTTTCTGGTGACCGAGGACCCGGCCTTCGCCCGGCGCATGCGTACGCCGAGACGGCCGGTGTCCCTCGTCCTGCTCGCGGTCGCGCTCTGGGCGGCCGCGCTGATCGTCTCCGTCCTCGCCGGCGTGGTCGCCGTGGTGGTCACCCTCGGCGTCCTGATCACGGTGGAGGTGGGCTGGCAGCTGTACCGCCGAGCCCACCGCGCACCGTGATCCCGCTCAGCTCGGCGGGTTGGACGAAACCCCGAACACCGCCCGGGCGGCCGCCGAGATGAAGCGCTCGATCTCGCTGCCGAACGGGTTCTCGTGGACCATGTAGGTCCAGGTGGTGGAGGGGCGCACGAGGCCCTCGTCGTCCGGCGTCCAGCCCTCGCTGAGATCCGCCTCGGCGAACGTCTCGACCGTCTTGGTCTGCGTGTCGTCCAGGAACTCCTTGAACGCCGGGATCGCGACCCGGTGGAACTCGTCGAGCGGGTCCTGCCGGCCGAGCGCCCGCAGGTGCACGCCCTCGCGCACGTCGGCGAGCATCGCCAGGTGGTCGGCCCAGCCGCGGTCGAGGTGGGCCAGCCCGATCAGCCGGGCCGCCTCCTCCGTCCGCTCCTCGCCGAGCAGCTCGACGACCTCGTCGTAGCGCTCCTTGTCCGCGTCGCGTACCCACTGGGCGGCCAGGTCGCCGGCGAGGATCTCCAGCCGCCGGAACGCCAGCTGCTGGCGCTGCCGCTCGATGAGTACGCCGTACCGCCAGGTGTTGCGGTGGATCTCGAAGGCGACGCCCTCGGAGACCTTCTGGGCGTGGCTGACGGCACGGTCCACGGCCGGCCCGGTCATCCGCCCGTCGCCCGCGGTACGCCCGTCGAACGGCTCGCCGTTGCGCACGATCAGGGTGTCCTCGGGGCTGACGAAGAAGACCGAGCCGCCGGGGTCGCCCTGCCGGCCGGCGCGGCCGCGCAGCTGGTCGTCGACGCGGCGGCTGTTGTGCCGGCCCGACCCGATGACGAGCAGGCCGCCCAGGTCGACGACGGCGTCCCGGTCGGTCTCGCCCCGGCCGCCGAGCCGGATGTCGGTACCCCGGCCGGCCATCTGGGTCGAGACGGTCACCCGGCCCAGGCCGCCGGCCTCGGCGATGATCTTCGCTTCGCTCGCGTCGTTCTTCGCGTTGAGCACGACGCACTCGATGTCCTTGGCCCGCAGCGCGGCCGCGAGGCGCTCCGACTCGGCGACGTCCAGCGTGCCGATGAGCACCGGCCGGCCCACCTCGTGGGCGGCCGCGACCTCGGCGATGATCGCGTCTTCCTTCTCCTCGGCCGTGACGTAGACCCGGTCGGCCTCGTCGATGCGGATCGAGGGCGTGTTCGGCGGGATCACGGCGACCTCGAGGCGGTAGAACTCCCGCAGCTCGTCACCGATGTTCACGGCGGTACCGGTCATGCCGCAGACCGTCGGGTAGAGGCCGATGAACCCCTGCACGGTGATGGTCGCGAGGACCTCGCCCTCGGCGGTGGGCGTCAGGCCCTCCTTCGCCTCCACCGCCGCCTGCAGGCCGTCCGGCCACCGGCGGCGCTGGGCGATCCGGCCGCGGAAGCCGTCGACCAGCTGCACCTTGCCGTCCCGGACGATGTAGTCGACGTCCAGCGTCAGCAGCGCCCGCGCGTGCAGCGCCAGGTTCACCGCCGTCAGCTTCTCCAGGTTCTCCGGGGCGTAGAGGTCGATGCCGCCGTACGCCTTCTCGACCATCAGCGCGCCGGCCTCGGTCAGCTGGACGTTGCGACCGTCCTCGATCCCCTCGAAGTCCCGGCCGGGCTGCATCGCGGCGACGAGCGTGGCCGCCGAGGCCGCCGGGGAGACCGAGTCGTCGAAGCTGCCCGCCAGCACCAGCGGTACGCGTGCCTCGTCGATGAGCACCGAGTCGGCCTCGTCCAGGATGAGCGTCGGCAGGCCGGGCATGACCTCGTCACCGGCGTCGAGGACGAGTTGGTCGCGCAGGAAGTCGAAACCGACCTCGCTGACCGATACGTAACAGACGTCCCGCGCGTACGCCTCCAGGCGCTCGTCGTGGGTGCTGTCCTCGCCGACCGAGCCGACGCTCAGGCCGAGCAGCCCGTAGACCGGGCCCATCCATTCGGCGTCGCGGCGGGCGAGGTAGTCGTTGACCGTGAGGATCTGCACCCGGGAGCCGCGGGCGACATAGCCGTACGCGGCGATCGCGGCCGCCAGGGTCTTGCCCTCGCCGGTGGCCATCTCGACGATCGTGCCGGCCAGCATGGCCATGGCGCCGAGGAGCTGGACGTCGAACGCCCGCTCGTCGAGGGCGCGGCGGCCGGCCTCGCGGCCCAGCGCGCAGATCTCGACGAGGTCGTCGTCGTCGATGAGGACCGCCTGACGGCGGCTCGTGGCGTCGGTGTACGCCTCCATGTCCGTTCCGGCGCCGCTCCTGTGCACGTCGGCGGCTTTGGTGAGGCGTTCCCGCAGCGCGCCCGCGCGCTCGGTCAGCTCCTCGTCGGACAGCGCGCCGAGCTCCTCCTCCAGGGCCTCGATCCGGGGCAGGAGTGCCTCCGAGGGCGCGAGGCTGACGGTGGCTCCGGGGCGCTGCATGAATGTCTGCAGCTTCTGCTTCAACTTGTCGGCGAGACCCATGCCACACACAGTACCGAGCCTTCCTGGAAACGACCGCCCCCGGCCGGGCCAGTCCAGCGACCGGGAACGATATGACCCCTCCCCCGCCCTCCCGTCCGCTTCGCCCGCCCAAGATCCCGTTTGGATCACGGTTGCCGCCCGAATCATGGGCCAAGATTCGGGTGATTTCCCTGATCCAAACGGGATCTTGGGGCGGGGCACGCGGGAGCCCGAGCGGGGCACAGGGTGCCCCGGGGGTTCACAGGCGGGGGTCGACGGGTTCGGACTCGCAGGCGAGGACCGCGAACACCAGCTCGTGCACCCGCCACGGCGGCGTACCGGGGCGGAGGGCTTCGAGGCCGAGGGCGTGCTCGCGCAGGGCCAGCCCCCGCTTGCGGCCCAGGCTGCGGCCGCGCAACCGGTTCAGCTGGGCCTCGGCCGTGTAACCGGGCCCGTAGATGATCCGGAGGTACTCGCGGCCGCGTACCTTGAGGCCGGGCTGGTGCAGGCCGCGGCCGGCCCGGGCGGTGAGGCCCGCGTACGGCTTGACGACCATGCCCTCGCCGCCGGACTCGGTCAGCTCCCGCCACCACGCTGTGACGCGGTCGGCATCCTCGGCCGAGCGGGTGTCGGCCACGATCCGGCGGGTCGGCGTGAACAGCCCGGGGTCCGCCGCGACCAGCGCGTCGGCCTGTTCGAGGTGCCAGCCGTGGTCGCGGTCGGCGTACCCGCCCGCGGACGAGGCCAGCACCATGAACGGGGCCAGCGTGGTCGCGCCGGGCGGGCCGACGTAGCGCCGGTACGCCTCGGCGAATGCCGTGACCTCCGACAGCCGCGTACGCAGATCGGCGCCGAGCCCCCCGACGTCGAGTCCCCGGGACCGGGCCGCCTCGACGACGTCCAGGGCCGCCGGCAGGACCGCCCGGCCGGCCGCGCCGACCGCCGCGTACTGCCGGATGAGGGTTTCCGCCTTGGCCGACCACGGCAGGAGCTCGCAGTCGAGCAGCAGCCAGTCGCAGCCGAGGCTGTCCCAGAGACCGGCCCGTTCGACCGCGGCCCGTACGCCGCCGAGCAGTTCCTCGGTGCGGCCGGGCTCGAAGAACGGCCGCCCCGTACGCGTGTACACCGCCCCGGTACTGCCGTCGTCCACAAAGGAGCGGGCGGCGACGTCCCGGTCCTTGCAGACCAGGACGACCGCGCGCGAGCCCATGTGCTTCTCCTCGCAGATCACGCGCTCCACGCCGGCCGACGCGTAGTCGGCAAGGGCCGACGTGGGGTGCTCCAGGTAGCCCTCCACACTGGACGTTCCAGCGGGCGCCATCGTCGGCGGCAGCCAGCGCAGCCAGCGCGGGTCGACGGCGAACCGGCTCATGACCTCCAGCGCGGCCGCCGAGTGCTCGGCCTGCACGGTGATCGTGCCGGTCGCCGTCTCGACGTGCCGCCGCCCGGTGACGCGCTTGAGCTCGAAGGCCCGCGCGGCGGCCGGTACGGGGGCGGCCGGCGGCTTCGCGGGCGCGTAGTGCTCCCGCAGCGCGGGCACCGAGACCAGCTCCCGCTCCGGGTAGCGCAGCGCCGTCAGCGTGCCGCCGAAGACGCAGCCGGTGTCGAGGCAGATCGTGTTGTTGACCCACTCCGGCTCGACCGTCGGCGTATGGCCGTAGACGACCGTCGCCCGCCCGCGGTAGTCGTCCGCCCACGGGTAGCGCACGGGCAGGCCGTACTCGTCCGTCTCGCCGGTCGTGTCGCCGAACATCGCGAACGCGCGCACCCGCCCCGACGCGCGGCCGTGGTACTCCTCCTTCAGACCCGCGTGGGCCACCACCAGCCGACCCTCGTCCAGCACGTAATGGCTGACCAGCCCGTCGAGGAAGGCCGGCAGCCCGTCGACCGGGTCGGCCTCCAGCTGCGCCAGCGTCTCCGCGAGGCCGTGGCGTACCTGCACCTCGCGGCCGTGCAGCTTCTTCGCCAGCTTGGCCTCGTGGTTGCCCGCCACACAGAGCGCGTGGCCGCGCTCGATCATGCCCATCACCAGCCGCAGCACTCCCGGGGAGTCCGGGCCGCGGTCCACCAGGTCGCCCACGAAGACAGCGGTACGCCCACCGGGGTGCACCGCGTCCACCGGCCGCCCGGCGGCATCGGCGACCAGCTCCCAGCCGAGCTTGACGAGCAGCTGGGACAGCTCCTCCGCGCAGCCGTGGACGTCGCCGACGATGTCGAACGGGCCGGTCAGGTCCCGCCGGTCGTTGAACAGCTTCGCGTACCGAAGCTCCACATCGGACAGCTGCTCGGGGCCGAGGACGGCGACCTTGCGGAAGCCCTCGCGGGCCAGC
Source organism: Hamadaea tsunoensis DSM 44101 (assembly GCF_000428945.1). Taxonomy (GTDB): domain Bacteria; phylum Actinomycetota; class Actinomycetes; order Mycobacteriales; family Micromonosporaceae; genus Hamadaea; species Hamadaea tsunoensis. The sequence goes on from NZ_AUAX01000001.1 coordinate 329,176, forward strand.
CCGGAGATCGAGCGCCGCAGCTCGCGGGTCTGCCGCCGGACGACCTCGCGGCCGAACAGCCGGTCGGGCCGCGCCTGCGTACGCTCCCAGCAGAGGGATTCGGGCGTGTCCAGGACGACGGCCACGGGCAGGACGTCGTGCTCCCGGGCCAGCTTCACCAGGGAGGCACGGGCGTGCTTCTGCACGTTGGTGGCGTCGACGACGGTCAGCCGGCCGGCCCGCAGCCGCTTGGCCGCGATGTAGTGCAGCGCCTCGAAGGCGTCGCCCGTCGCGCTCTGGTCGTTCTCGTCGTCGGCGACCAGGCCGCGGAAGAAGTCGCTCGACAGCACCTGGGTCGGCAGGAAGTGCTCCCGGGCGAAGGTCGACTTGCCGGAACCGGTGGCGCCGACGAGCACGACGAGCGCCAGCTCCGGAATGTCCACTGTGGTCGTCATCGGTTCTCCTCCCGGATGAACAGGGCCAGCTGGGTCGGCGTACCCAGGTCGGGGTCCTCGTCGCCGACGCCGCTCAGCTCCACGCGGTACGCGTACTCCTCGGTGATGCCCGAAGCCCAGGCGGCGAACTGCGCGCGGGTCCACTCGAAGCGGTGGTCCTCGTGGCGGTGACCGCCCTCGGGCAGCGACTCGTAGCGGGCGTTGTACTCGACGTTCGGCGTGGTGACCACGACGGCGCCGGGGCGGGCGTGGCCGAAGACGGCGTCCGCGAGCGCGGGCAGTCGCGGCTCGTCGACGTGCTCGACGACCTCCATGAGCACGGCCGCGTCGTAGCCGCGCAGCCGGTCGTCGCGGTAGGTCAGTGCGGTCTGCAGCAGCTTCACGCGGGCGCGCTGGCGGTCCGGCAGCCGGTCGAGCCGGATGCGCCGGGCGGCGATGTCGAGCACGACCGGCGACACGTCAGCCCCGACGATCTCGGTGTACCGCTTGTCCCGCAACAGATCCGCGACGAGCGCGCCCGGACCGCAGCCGAGGTCGAGCACGCGGGCCGCGCCGGTCGACGCGAGCGCGGCCAGCACGGCCGTCCGCCGCAACGCGTTCAGCTTCGGCTTTCCGCTCTCCTTCTCGGGGCTCTCGTCCACCACCTCGGCGTCGTCGGGCGCCAGCTGGGACAGGGCACGGTCGGTCAGCGCGCGGCTGTGCGCCAGGTACCGCCGGACGATCAGCCGCCGCTCGGGGTGCTGGGAGAGCCACCCGTCCCCGGCGCGTACCAGCTTCTCGATCTCGTCGGGGGCGACCCAGTAGTGCTTCGCGTCGTCCAGCACGGGCAGCAGCACGTAGAGGTGATTGAGCGCGTCGGCCAGGCGTACGCGGCCGGTCAGGGTCAGGTCGACGTAACGGCTGTCGCCCCACTCGGGCAGCGTCTCGTCCAACGGGATCGGCGTCGCGGCCACCTGCCAGCCGAGCGGCTCGAACAGGCGTACCGCCACCTCCGGGCCGCCCTTGCAGCGCAGCACCGGTACGCGTACCGCCAGCGGGATCGCGATCCCGGCCAGGTCCGGCCGGTCCTTCGAGGTGCCGCGCAGGGCCGACCGGAACGACCGGTTCAGCGCGGCGGCGAGCAGGCTGGACGCCGCGTACGGGCGGTCGTTGACGTACTGGTTCAACGACTGCGCGCCGTCCCAGCGGCCCTTCGCCTCGGCCAGCTTCATCGGGTCGACCTCCAGCAGCAGCGCGGCCGTGCATCGTTGCGCCGACGCCTCCGGATAGAAGACGGTCGCCGTGCCCCAGGGCAGCTCGAACGGCTGCACCCGGTCGGGGTGCTTGACGAGCAGGTAGCCGAGGTCGGTGGCGTCGGGCAGGATCTCCGGGTCGCGCGTGGCGGTGAGGGTCAGTAGCACAGGATCATGGTGGCAGCCGCGAACACCGCGCCCAAAACGGTTTTGCCCAGCTCAACGGGGCCGCTATGGTGGCCGCGTGATGCACGACGGCGAGGTTCCCACCGACGTATCGCTGGTCCGCCGCCTCCTCGCCGGCCAGTTCCCGGCCTGGGCCGCGCTGAGCATCGAGCCCGTCGCCTCGGCCGGCACCGACAACGCGATCTACCGCCTCGGCGACGAGCTGTCCGTACGCCTGCCCCGCATCGGCTGGGCCGACGGACAGGTCGCCAAGGAACGGGAATGGCTGCCGATCCTGGCGCCGCACCTGCCCGTCGCCGTGCCCGAGGTGGTCGCGGTGGGCCGGCCGACCGCCGAGTACGCCTGGGACTGGGGTGTCTACCGCTGGCTGCCCGGTTCCCCGCCGACCTCGCCCGACCCGGCGCTGGCCGCGGACCTGGCCGGATTCGTGCGCGCCCTCCGGGCGGTCGACCCCGTCGGCGCCCCGGTGGCCGGTCGCGGCAAACCTCTGTCCACACGCGACGTCGGCGTACGCGGAATCCTGGCGGACTGGCGGCAGGAGCACGACGCCGCCCGGCTGCTGGAGCTGTGGACGTCCTGTGTGGACGCGCCCGCCTGGACCGGCCCGCCGACCTGGAGCCACGGGGACCTGCTGCCCGGCAACCTCCTGGTACGCGAAGGGCGGCTGAGCGCGGTCATCGACTTCAGCCCGGCCGGGGTCGGCGACCCGGCCTGCGACCTCATTCCGGCCTGGGCGTTCTTCGACGGGCCCGCCCGCGCCGCCTACCGGGAGGCACTGGACGTGGACGACGCGATGTGGCGGCGCGGGCAGGGCTGGGCGCTGGCCTTCGCGGTCACGGCGCTGCCGTACTACGTGGTGACGAACCCGGTCCTCGCGGGGATCGCCCGCACAACCCTCGGCAATCTCCTCGCCTGAGCCTCCATGATCTGGTTTGGATCAGGGAAATCACCCGAATCATGGTCCATGATTACGTGCGAAAACCTGATCCACACGGGATCAAGGGCGGGTCAGGCGGGTTCCCAGAGGAGGAGCTGGCGGTGGTGGCTGAAGCCGTTGCGCAGGTAGAAGTCGACCGCGCGCCGGCCGGAGTGCACCGTCACGTGCAGCAGGTCCCTGGCCCGCGCCTCGGCCAGGATCGCGGCCATCAGCGCCGCACCGACCCCCTGGTTGCGGTGCTCTTCGCGGACCATGACCGACTGGACGTCGCCGTACCGGCGCTCCAGCGAACCGTTGCCGGGCACGCGTTCCGCGACGAGCAGCCAGGCCGCACCGATGATCTTCCCGTCGACCTCGGCGACGAACGGCAGGTACGTTTCCGCGTGGTCGGCGACCCATTCCGTGAACGCTGCGACCTGGTGCGCTTCGATGTCGCGCAGTTCCGCGAGCGCCGCCGCGTCCGCCACACCGCCGATGCGTACGATCATCCGCCGGAGTCTAGATCAAGATGCGGTAGCCCACGCCGGGCAGCGTCGTGATCACGGCCGGCGGCCCCAGTTTGCGGCGCAGCCGACCGATCGTCACCGTCACCGTGTTGGTGAACGGATCCGCGTTCTCGTCCCAGACCCGCTCCAGCAGCATCTCCGCGCTCAGGTACGCCGGGCTCGCCGAGAGCAGCGCCTCCAGCAGCGCGAACTCCTTCACCGACAGGTCCAGCGGGCGGCCGTCGCGGGTCGCCGTGCGGCGTACCGGGTCGAGTTCGAGGCCGCCGGCGCGCAACGTCCGCGGCTGCGCCGACGGCCGCCGCCGGGCCAGCGCCCGCACGCGCAGGACCAGCTCCGGGAAGTGGAACGGCTTCGCGAGGTAGTCGTCCGCGCCGAGGGTCAGCCCGCTGACGCGGTCGCCCGGCGTACCGGCCGCGGTCAGCATCAGCACCATCGGCCGGTCCGCGCGCTCCGTGATCATCTGGCAGAGCGTGTCCCCGTGCAGGCCCGGAAGATCACGATCCAGGACCACCACGTCGTACGCGACGAGATCCACTTTGGCCGCCGCGGCCAGCCCGTCGAACGCCAGGTCGACGGCCAGACCCTGATCGCGCAGGCCCTCTGCGACCACCTCCGCGAGGCTGCGCGCGTCCTCGACGACGAGTACCCTCACCGCGCCTCCTCAGGTGAGGCGGGCTCCGCCCGGCTCGGCTGGACGATGCGGGGCAGCAGGACGACGACCCGCAGGCCGCCACCCGGCCGCGCGTCGAAGACGACCTTGCCGCCGTGCGCCTCGACGATGGCGGTGACGATGGACAGGCCGAGCCCCGATCCCGTCCCCGTACGCTCGATCCCCAGCCGCTCGAACGGCCGCCCGAGCCGGGAGACCTGAACCGGGTCGAGGACCGGGCCGCCGGACTCGACGACGAGGCGGACGAACTCGCCGGATGCCGTGGCCACCCGCAGGAACCCGCCCTCCTCGTTGTGCCGGATCGCGTTGTCGACGAGATTCTCGACCATCCGCAGCAGCAGGATCCGGCTGCCCTCGGTACGCCCGCCGTGCAGCGAACTCGCGTCGACGGTCAGGTTCCGGGCGAGGATGTCGTCGGCCCTGGCCGCGATGGCCTGCCCGGCCAGCCCGCCGAGGGCCAGCGGCTCCCGGTCCGCCAGGGCGCCGTGCTCGGCCCGGGCGAGCACCAGCAGCCCGTCGAGCAGCCGGTCCAACCGGTCCAGCTCGGTACGCGTACGGGCGGCCAGAACGGCGGTCGCGTCCGGGATCGGCTCCGGTTTCGCCATCGCCACGTCGACCGCGGCGCGGACGGTCGCCAGCGGCGTACGCATCTCGTGGGCGGCGTTGGCGACGAACCTGCGCTGGGCCGTGAACGACGCCTCCAACCGGCCCAGCAGTCCGTCGATGGTGTCGGCGAGATCCTTGACCTCGTCGTCGGGCCCGGCGATCGCCAGCCGCGCGTCGAGGTTCTCGGCACCGATCGCCCGGGTCATCACGGTCAGCGTACGCAGCGGTTCCAGTACGCGCCCGGCGACGATCCACCCGACGGCGACCGACGACAGTCCCCAGAGGATGAGCAGGAGCAGGCAGACGCCGAGCAGCCGCCTGGATCGCCCGGTCCCGGCCGCCGCCAGCAGGTTGACCAGGATCAGCAGCACCGCCCCGCTGAGGAAGGACGCGCCTGCGTAGAGCAGCGTGAACCGTTGCCGGACCGGGCCATCCGTGGGCGACATGCGTCCAGGATGCCGGTCGCCGCCTAACAGCGGCATGACAGCGCCGGCGGGCGGCGCGGGGTCAGCGGACGGAACGGTTCCAGGCGATCGAGAGGACCACCCCGCCGACGGTCAGGAGCAGGCCGGCCAGCACGAACCACACCGTGATCTCGACGTTCCTCTTCTGGACGACGATGTTGCGCGGCAGGTCCCGCAGCACCTTGCTCAGCTGCCCGGCGTCCTCCGCCCGGAAGTACTTGCCGCCCGTCGTGTCCGCCACCTTGTTCAGCGCGTCCTCGTCGATCTCCTGGCTGCGGGGGCCGCCCCCGCCGAACCGGCCGCCGAAGCCGCCGAACCCGCCGAAGTTCCCGCCGCCGTCCGCGATCTGGTCCGGCGAGCACACGAACGGCGCCGGGGTCGTCGTGCCGAAGCCGATCGTGTAGACGCGTACGCGCCGCGCCTGCGCCTGTTCGGCGGCGGTGACCGGGTCGACGCCCTGGGTGTTGACCCCGTCGGTGAGCACGATGATCGTGTCGGGTTCGAAGCCGGCCGCCGACGCGACCCCGTCCTTGTCGGGGGTCAGGGTCACACCGGTCGGCGCCACGTTGGGATTGATCTCGGAGATCGCGTCCAGCGAGGTCAGGATCCCCTGCCCGATCGCCGTCCCGCGAGCCGTACGCAGCGTGTCGATCGCGGCGATCAACGCGTCCGTGTCGGTGGTCGGCGCGACGACCAGCCCGGTGATGCCGGAGAAGGCGACGATGCCGATCTTCGTACCCCGCTGCGCCTTCACGAACTCCGTCGCGGCCGCGCGGGCCGCCATGAGCCGGTTGGGCGAGACGTCGGTGGAGCACATCGAGGTCGAGACGTCGATGGCGAGCAGGATCGAGGTCGCGTTGGAGGGCACCTCGACCGTGGCGCGCGGCCGGGTGGCCCCCGTGCCCAGGGCGACCAGCCCGACGGCGAACAGGATCAGCGGTACGCGCCGCTTCCAGCTCGTCCGGCCGGGGACGGCCGCGCGGATCAGGGCGATGCTGGAGACGCGTACCGCGAGCCGCTTACGCCGCCGGTTCGACCACCACCGCAGCGCGAACAGCAGCGGCACCGCGAGCAGCGCGGCGAGGGCCCACGGCCAGGTGAGCGACATCAGACGATCCTTCCGTACGCGCCGATCATGAGCGCCCCGCCGATCGTGAGCAGGAGCAGCCCGGCCGCGCCCAGGAGACCGGTCAGCTCGACCTTCTCCGGTTTGGCCGTGAGCCGCAGGTCGATCGATTTGTGGATCTGGTCGAGGTCGGCCGCCGAGCCCGCCGGGTGGTACGCGCCGCCGGTCTGGGTCGCGACGGCGGTCAGCAGGTCCTCGTTGAGCGCCGTGGCGACCTGGTAGCCGTCGACCTCGACGGTGGTCCCCTGCTTCGTGCCGATCCCGACCGTCTCGATGCGTACGCCCGCCGTGGCGGCCAGGGCAGCGGCCGACTCGACGTCGGGACCGGACCGGCTCTCCCCGTCGGAGAAGAGGACCATCGTGGCCGAGCCCCAGTAGCCGAGGTCGGGCGGGGCCGCCCCGGATTCCGCGTCGGGCAGGGCGACCGGGTGGCCGACGATCGCGCCGAGCCCGGCCAGGATCGCCTGGCCCAGCGAGGTGCCGCCGCTCGGCGTGAGCCGGTTGATCGCGCCGAGCGCCGCGCCGTGGTCGGCGCTGGGCGGCTGCGTCGTCAGGCTGTCCTGGCCGAAGATGACGACGCCGACGTCCACTGTGTCCGGTTGCGCCTTGACGAAGCCGGTCGCCGCCTCCTGCGCGGCCGCCAGCCGGGTCGGCTTCACGTCGTCGGCCGCCATGCTCTTGGAGACGTCGACGACCACGATCACCGTGCCGGACACCCGGGGCAGCGAGATCGTCGCCTCGGGCCGGCCGACCGCGATCAGCAGCAGCGGCAGCGCGACCAGGAAGAGCGCGTACGGCACGTGCCGCCGGCGCCCCGGACCGGCGAACACGAGACCCTGGGTACGCAACGCCTCCGAGCGCTTCTGCACCAGCATCACGTACGCGGTCGCGCCGGCCGCGGTGACGAGCGCGGCGATGAACCACATGATCGGGTAGGCCAGCGTCATCGGCGTCTCCGGTGGGAGGTGCGTACCATGTCGATCAAGGCGGCCACCAGGTCCTGGTCGGTGGTGATCCGGTGGGCGGTGACCCCGGCCCGGCCCAGCGTCTCGGCCAGCCCGGCCTCCCGCGCGTCGACCTGGGCGGCCAGCCGTTGCCGCAGCAGCGGATCGCTCGTGTCGACGAGCACCTGCTCGCCGGTCTCGGCGTCCTCGACGATCACCAGGCCGACGTCGGGCAGGTCCAGTTCGGCCGGGTCGACCAGGCGTACGACGACGACCTCGTGGCGGTGGGCGAGCCGGCTCAGCTCCGTCTCCCAGCCCGGCTCGCCGAGGAAGTCCGACAGCACGAACACCAGGCTCCGCCGCCGCGCCGCGGTCGCCGCCATCCGCACCATCGCCGCGAGGTCCGTCGTGGTCGCGGTCCGCTTCGGCCCGGTCGCCGCGGACCTGTCCAGCTCATGCGCGATCCGAAGAGCCTGATTGCGTCCCGTACGCGGAGCCAGCACGAGCCGGTTGTCGTTGTCGAAGAGGATCGCGCCGACCCGGTTGCCGCCCTGCGACAGCAGCCGGGCGAGGCAGATCGCCAGCTCGTCGAGGGCGGCGTGCTTCGAGCCCGCCATCGACGCCGACCGGTCGCAGACCAGCCAGGCGGTCAGGTCCCGTTCCTCGGTGTACTGCCGCACGTAGGTCTCGTCGAGCCGGGCCGTGACGTTCCAGTCGATGTGGCGTACGTCGTCTTCGGGGGTGTATTCACGCAGGTCGGTGAAGTCGATGCCGACCCCGTGCCACGCCGTCCGGTACGCGCCCTGCAGCCGCCCGTCGAGGCGGCGGACGACCTGCCACTCCAGGCGGCGCAGCAGCCGGTCGGAGGCGGCGGTCATGACAGCCGGCTGTGCAGCGCGGGCTCGGGGACGGGCAGCGACGACAGGATCCGGCTGAGGATCACGTCGGGGGTCACCTCGTCGGAGAGCGCCTCGTAGGACAGCACCAGCCGGTGGCGGAACACGTCCATCGCGAGATCGGTCAGGTCCTGGGGGACGGCGTAGTCCCGGCCGCGCAGGAACGCCAGCGCCCGGGCGGCCAGCACGAGGTTGATCGACGCGCGCGGGCTCGCCCCGAACGTGATGTACCGGGCCAGCTGCTGCTGTCCCACCAGCGCCGGTTGCCGCGTGGCGGAGGCGAGGCGGACGCTGTACTCGATGAGGGCCGGGTCGACGTAGACCTCGTCCGCCTGGCGCTGCAGCGCGACGAGGCGCTCGGGGTCCACGATGGACTGGATCTTCGCGACCGGGGTGAGGGCGCGCTCGACGACCACGAACTCCTCGGTCGGCGTGGGATAGCCGACGATCACCTTCATCATGAACCGGTCGATCTGCGCCTCGGGCAGCGGGTACGTGCCGTCCGACTCGATCGGGTTCTGCGTGGCCATCACCAGGAACGGCTCCGGTACGCGGTGCGTCTCGCGCCCGATGGTGACCTGGTGTTCCTGCATGACCTCCAGCAGGGCGCTCTGCACCTTGGCGGGAGCCCGGTTGATCTCGTCGGCGAGCAGCAGGTTGGTGAAGACCGGGCCGAGCGAGACCTGGAACTCGCCGCTGTGCTGGTGGTAGATCCGGGTGCCCACGATGTCGGCCGGCACCAGGTCGGGCGTGAACTGCACGCGGTGGAACTGCCCGCCGACCGCCTCGGCCAGCGACTTGACGGCCAGCGTCTTCGCCAGTCCCGGTACGCCCTCCACCAGGATGTGCCCGCGGGCGAGCAATGCGACCATCAGGCGCTCCAGCAGCGCGTCCTGCCCGACGATCGTCTTCTTGACCTCGTAGAGGACCTGTTCCACGAGGCTCCCAGCGGGCCCGGTGGCGGATGCGTTCATATTCCGTCCTAACTGGAGTCTGTTACAGCTGGGGCGGCCGGCCGCCGCCCACCGCCGAGCCGATGGGAACGGCGAAGCCGATCCCGATGAACGTCTTCGCGTCGGTCGGGTTGGCCAGCGCCACGACGATGCCGACGGTCTGCCCCCGCATGTTCACCAGCGGCCCGCCGGAGCTGCCCGGGTTGACCGCCGCGTCGAACTGGATGAGCCCCTTGAGGTCGCCGGCCTCGTCGGTCGAGACCGCCCGCTCCAGCCCCGACACCACGCCGGTCGTGGTCGTGTCGGCCAGGGCCAGCTGGTTGCCGATCGCCACGACCTGGTCGCCGACGGCCACCCCGCCGCCGATCGTCGCCGGGACCACCACCGACGGCAGGGTCTGCGGGGTCAGGGTCGCGATGTCGCTGGCCGGCACCGAAGACGCGATCGTCGCCGGGGACGTGCTGCCGTCGGCGTACGCGATCTCGATGCTCTGGGAGTCCTTGACCACGTGCAGGGCGGTCATGATCGTGCCGTCGGCGTTGACGACGACCCCGGTGCCGCCGGCGGACTTGCCGCCGGAAAGGTGCGAGGTGATCGCGACGACCGAGGGCAGGAGGGTCTGGTAGATGTCGCCGACGGTCGGCGGCGCGGACGCCGACGGCGAGGCGGCCGGGCGCGGCGCCGTGGCCGCGGGCCGGCCGGCCGCGCCGGCGCGGAAGGCGACAACGGCCGTGACGACCAGCGCGACCAGCACGATCGCGACGACGAGGGGCTTGCCGAGGGGTACGCGAGGCCTCCGCATCCTTCGAGACTACGGCGGCTGCCTCAAAGTTCGGTATGAGTCGCGGGCGCCAACCGGGATCGCGGCCCGTGACGGATGCGATGCTGTCCGCCATGACCGCACCGGCCGCCGCCGCGAACCTCCTCGAACCGCAGCGCCGAGCGGACTGGTTCGAGCTGTTCTTCGACCTCGTCTTCGTCGTCACCGTCAGCGTCCTCGCGCACGGGCTGCACGGCGATCCGGGCTGGGCGGCGTACGGGACGCTGCTGGCGCTGTTCTTCCCGGCCTGGTGGGCCTGGGTCAACCTGATGCTCTCGGTGAACCTCTTCGGCGCCCGGTGGACCCGCGCCCTCCTGCTCGCGGCCATGCCCGGCCTCGGTCTCATGGCGGCCGCCGCCCGGGCCGGGCTCGGCTCCCGGGCCTGGGCGTTCGCCCTCGGGGCCGCCTGGGTCCGACTGGTCACCTTCGCGATCTGGTGGACGCGTACGCGCCGGGAGCTGGCCGGCATCCCCTGGTGGCGACCGGTCGTCTACGGCGGGCTGACGGCCGGACTGTGGACGGTGTCGGCGGTGGTCCCCTCCCCCGCCCGGTACGCGCTCTGGGTCCTCGCCCTCGTCATCGAGATCGGCCTGCTGACCTTCCGCCGGGGCCAGCCCGCCGACCTCTACGGCCGGCTGTCGGCCGAACACCTCGTCGAGCGGATCGGCCTGTTCCTGGTCATCGTGCTCGGCGAGGCGGTCTTCGGCGTGGTCACCGGACTGGCCGAGTACTTCACCGGCCCGTCGGCCGCGGCCTCGTTCGGCGGACTGGCCGTCGCCGCGATGCTCGCCGTCGGCTTCTTCAACTGGGGCGCGGAGACCGCCGAGCACGGCATCGCCGGCGCACAGTCGCGCGGCGCCGAGGAGATCATGCGCGAGACCGTGCTCTACCTGCCGTTCGTGCTGATCAGTTCGGTGACGGTGCTCGCGGCCGCGCTGGCCGAGGCGGTCGCCGAGCCCGGGCACACCCTCCCGGCCGGCCACCGGTACGCGTTGACCTTCGGCATCATCGGCTACTACCTCACGAACGCGGCCATCTCCCGGCGGCTCGGCGCGAACGGGACCGACCTGCTCCGCTGGGTCGTGCCGGCGGTCCTGCTGCCGCTGCTGATCGTGCTGCCGCTCGCGTACGCGAGCCCGGCCTGGGTCGCCGCCCTCGCCGCCGGAGCCGTCACCGCCGCCATGGTCGCCCTCGCCAACCTCAACGCCCGCCGCCCCCGCCCATAACCCCACCCCCGCTACCTGCCACCCCGCCCCCGCCCCTGCCGCCCCGCCGCCCTGACTTCGACGATCTTGCGCGAATGTCCGGGCCTTTCGGGCATTCATCGCGAAATTCGGGACATTCGCGCAAGATCGTCGGAAATTCAGGCGGGGGACTGCCAGGTGCAGACGCAGGCCTCGTTGCCCTCGGCGTCGGCCAGGACCGTCCACGATGGAGCGTACTCGCGGGTGAGGATCCGGCCGCCCGCCGCCACCGCGGCCGCGATGCGCGCCTCCGCCTGGTCGTGGGCCACCCACACGTCGACGTGGATGTTGTTGCGCTGCGTCCGGGCCTCGTCCGTCTGCTGGAAGTACGCCAGCGGTCCGCGCGTACGCGGGTCGATCAGGTCCTCGCCGCTGTCCGCCCGGTCGTCGTAGCCGAGGACAGCCCGCCAGAACGGTAGCACCTCGGGGATCACGAGGGCGTCGATCGACAGCTGGATCGTCTGCGCCAGTTCCGGGGCCGCGGCCAGCCCGGACTCCTTCGCCACGGCCGAGATCCGGCGGGCCAGTTCGACGTCGCCCTCGCGCAGCCCGTACTGCGCGGCCGCGATGGTGATCAGGCGCAGCGTGACGGTCGCGTACCGCAGGTCGATGTCGGGGTGGTGCTCGTCGAGGCCGGGCAGGGCGCAGATCGCCTGGACGAACCGGGCCCCGGTGGCGAGGTCGCCGGTCCGGAAGACGGCCACCGCCCCCTCACCGACGACGCGCCAGTCCTCTACGCCGTCGGACTCGTGGAACTGCCGGGGAGTGATCTTGTCGGTCATGATCCCACTATCCCCCGAATTCCCGACATCCCTTGTCGTATACGTCGGCGAGTATGGGAGGCATGCGCGCCAGCCGGATGATGTCCCTGCTCCTGCACCTCCAGGTCCGCGGCCGGGCCAGCGGCAACGAACTCGCCCGGCTGCTGGAGGTCAGCGAGCGCACCGTCCAGCGCGACGTCGAGGCGCTCGTCGCGTCCGGCGTACCGGTGCGGGCGGAGCGTGGGCCCGCGGGCGGGTACCGCCTCGACGGCGGCTACCGCACCCGGCTCACCGGCGTCGGCCTCGACGAGGCCGGCGCGCTCGCCTTCCTCGGCCTGTCCGGCCCGGCCGAGCAGCTCGGCCTCGGCGAGATGCTGGAAGGCGCCCGGATGAAGGTCTGGGCCAGCCTCACCGGGGAGGCCCGGGCCCGCGCCGGGCGTACCGCCGAGCGCTTCCATTTCGACCCCCTCCGCTGGTACGCGACGGCCGAACCCGTACCCCGCCTGGTTGACCTGGCCGACGCGGTTTGGCGGGATCGTCGCGTACTCCTGGAATATGTGAAGAACGGGCGGGCCTCGACCCGGAAGATCGACCCGCTGGGGTTGGTCCTCGCCGGCGGCGACTGGTACCTGATCGCGCTGAAGGCGGGTGAGCGGCGTACCTACCGCGTGTCGAGGGTGAAGGCGGTGACGCCGACCGACGAGCCGATCACCCGGCCGCCCGGCTTCGACCTCGCGGCGACATGGGCGCAGGCGCGGCGCGACCTGGAGGCCGAGCCCACCGCGATCGAGGTGACCCTGCGCGTCGCGGCGCGCATGCTGCCGCGGCTGCGCCGGTTGGTCCCGTCGCACGGGCAGAGCCGGATCCCGCTGACCGCGACGGAGGAGGTGGAGCTGACCGTCCCGTTCGAGGACCGCCTGTACGCGCTGTCGGCGATGCTCAGCCTCGGCTCGACGGTCGAGGTGCTGGCCCCGGCGGACCTGCGGGCGGACGTCGCCGACGAGATCCGCCTGATGGCCGCCCGCTACTGATCCCGGGGACGGCGGCGCAGCAGCAGCGCGGCGCCGAACAGCAGCATTCCGAAGACCGCGACGAGCAGCCCGTAGATCCGCCCGCTGTACGCGATCGCGTCGTTCCCGTGCACCAGCAGCCGGGCGGTGCCGGTCGGATCGGTCCTCCCGCCGAAGTCGATCGTGGCGTGGTGGTCGACTCCGGCGGCCGTCCAGTCCACGGCACACGTCTGCGTATGCGTGGCCTTGCTTCCGGACCCGGTCGTCGACAGCTTGCAGGCGCTGACGGTTCCCGTGGCGGTGTCCCAATTCCAGCTTCGCAACTGGTATGCCCCGTATGCGAAGATGACGACCGCGATCACCATGAGGGCGAGTCCCATGCCCCGGCGCTTGCTGCTGAAGTCCACAGGCCATGCTCGCATTGGCCGATGATGTGCCAGGATCGGCCGATCGGGCCGTCCGCCCTTCTCGCATCGGGGCGACCTGGCCGACTCCGTCTATCGTGTTCGGGTGCGTCCCTCCGTAGCGAAACTCGCGATCCTGCTGCTCACGGCCGGTGGCTTCCTGGCCGCCTGCGGCAAGGACACCCCGTCCGCGACCGCCGGCGAATCCCCTTCCCCCGGCGTCTCCGCGTCGGCCGGGCTGGATGTCCCCGTCGCCGCGGGCTCCGCCAGCGCCGCCCCGACCTCCTCGCCGTCCCCGTCCCCGTCCGCGTCGAAGAAGCCCGCCACCCCGGCCGGCTGGCCGAACGCGGACACGACCGGCGTACAGGCGGGGGTGACGCTGACCAAGCGCAGCGGCGAGATCCTCGTGAAGAAGTCCGGCACCGTCATCCAGAACCTCGACCTCAACGGCGACGTGCGGGTCGAGGCCAACAACGTGACCGTACGCAACGTGCGCATCCACAACAACAGCGGCGACTCGGGCCCGACCTACTGGGGTGTCGTGCAGTGGATGGGCTACAGCGGCCTGGTCGTCGAGCACGTCGAGATGGTGGGCGCGAGCGGGCAGGAGCTGACCTCGGGCGTGACGAACTTCGGGGGCATGGTCACGGTCCGCTACTGCGACATCGCCGGCATCAGCAAGAAGGCCGTCGACACCCCGCAGGGCCTGATCGAGGAGAACTACCTCCACGACCCGCACTACTTCAAGCAGGCCGACTACGAGATCGACATGATCCGCGCGACCGGCGGCCCCGCGCCGGGGACGAAACTCGTCGTCCGGCACAACGTGATCCTCAACCCGCAGCCCGCGACCAGCGCGGTCGGCATCTACACCGACGGCAAGGACGTCGCGCACGACATCCTGGTCGAGAACAACCTGCTCGGCGGGGGCGGCTACACGCTCTACGGCGGCGGGGCGAGCGACGCGACCTACAACGTCGTCATCCGCAACAACACCTTCAGCACCAAGACCAAGGGCACCTTCGGGCCCGGCGTCTTCTTCAACTCCCACGGTCGCGGCAACGTGTGGTCGGGCAACAAGTTCGACAACGGCAAGACGGCGTACGCGCCGTAGCCCTAGCCCTTCTCCCATACGGGAACGGATTCCAGGCCGCGGGCCGCCCGGGCGCGGTCGGTCAGCTCCTGGATCAGTCCGGTCTTCGCCCGCGTGTAGTCCGGCGCGGTCGCGAAGGCGTACTTGGCCCGGCTGTAGCGCTCGGCGTCCTCGGGATGCGCCCGCAGATGGTCCCGCAGGATGCGCTGATTGCGGTGCGGCCAGGTCGCCGTCTCGACCACGTGCAGGATGTGCGTACGCCGCCGGTCCGGAGCGCGCCGGATGAGCAGCAGCCGGTCGAGCATGCCGTTGAAGCGCGGCTCGTAACCGAGCCCGTCCAGCGCCACACCATCCACAGTCGACAGATCATCGACGGCGGCCATGAGGTCGATCGTCGGCTTGGCCGACATCCCGGGGACCGCCGTGGAGCCGATGTGCTCGATGTCCACCAGCACACCCCCGAGCACGCCCCGGATCTCCGCCATCGCCGCCCGGGCCTGGTCCGGCCACGCCGGGTCGTACGCCACGATCTCGATACCCTGCACGGCCCCATCCTGTCAGGTTTCCGGCACTCCCCCAGGTACGCGGTCAGGCGTACGAGTGATGCACGTGAACGAATATTTACGTGAGTGTATTCATGGCGTGCCCTGGAGGCATGCGCTGGTTCATCACTGGATGCTCGTCCGGCCTGGGCCGGGCCCTCGCCGAGGGTCTCGCCGCCGACGGTGAGCACATCGTCGCGACCGCCCGCCGGCCCGAGGTACTCGCCGATCTCGTCGCCCGGTACCCCGACACCGTCCTCGCCGTCCCCCTCGACGTCCGCGACGCGTACGCGTGCGAGAACGCCGTCGCCACGGCGATCAACGGGCTCGGCGGGATCGACGTCCTCGTCAACAACGCCGGATACGGCCAGTTCGGGGCGGTCGAGGAGGTGACCGACGAGCAGCTGGCCGACCAGTTCGCCACCAACGTGTACGGGCCGTGGCGGCTGACCCGGCTGGTCCTGCCGCACTGGCGCGAACGGGGTACCGGCCGGGCGCTGTTCGTCTCCTCGGTCGCCGGCACGATGCCGTTCCCGGGCCTGTCGGCGTACACGGCCAGCAAGTTCGCGCTCGAAGGGATGGCCGAGTCGCTCGCCCAGGAGGCCGGCCCGCTGGGCGTCAAGGTGAGCATCCTGCAGTGCGGCGGCTTCGCCACGCCCTACGGCAAGCACCTCACCGAACCGGGACTGCACGCGAGGGTGTACGACCAGGCGTACGGCGGCATGCTCGACGCGATGCGCAACCTCGAAGTGCTGCCCCAGATCAACCAGCCGTCGGTCTTCGTCGACGCCGTCCGCAAGGTCGTGACGACGGCGCAACCGGCGCTACGCGTACCGGTGGGGCTGGACGCGCCGGGGGCGCTGACCGCGGCGCTCGAAGCCCGCCTCAAGGAACTCCGCGACAACTGACTCCCCTTTGATCCTCCACCCCCTTGATCCCGTTTGGATCAGGGAAATCACCCGAATCTTGGGCCAAGATTACGTGGCGATCCCTGATCCAAACCGGATCAAGGAGGAGGGGCAACGGACCGCAAGGCGAAATTCGGTCGCCGGCGGGGGCGCGGCGCGGTCACGCTGAGCGGCATGGGAATGCTGGACCTCATGGCGCAGCGCGTCGCCGCCGGCCAGATCGTCCGGTTCCGGCCCACGGGGAACTCGATGGTCCCGCTGATCGCGAGTCGCGACCTGGTCACGGTCGAGCCGGTGAACGCGGGCCGCCTGGAGGCCGGGGACATCGTCCTCGCGAAGGTGGCCGGAACCGTGTACCTGCACAAGGTCTCGGCTGTCGATCACGCGAACGCGCGGGTCCAGATCAGCAACAACCGCGGTCGTGTCAACGGCTGGACCAACCACGCCCGGGTCTACGGCATCTGCACGAACGTGGCGGGGACGGCTCGCCCGCGACTCAGCGGCAAGACCGCACCCAGCTGACCGCGTACGCGAATCTCATGATCAAGTACGACGGTCGGGCGGCGAGTGTCAGCGGCCGTCGAGCGCGTCCAGCGCCGCCGGGTCGAGCGACGCGTACGGCTGGTCCACCTTGTAGTCCACCCAGGTCTTCTTCGGCAGCGTCACCAGGTCCACCTCGATCCGGGCGTTCTGCGTCGTGAAGTCGCCGCCCCGCTCGTACATCACGATGAGCGGTTCGAACGGGTCGGGCAGGTCCGGCCGGACGATCTCCGGATGCTGCGCCAGCTCCGCGAAGTGCAGGGCCCACGCGCAGGTGCGGCTCGCGTACCAGGTGAGGTCCTCGGTGGTCCGGGCGACGAGGTCCGCGTCGGCCCGCACGTCCGCGTCGATCGCCGCCGCGACGTCGAAGAACGGCCACTCGGGCGTACGCTCCAGCCGCTCCGCCCACCAGGCCGCCCGCCGGAGGTATTCGCGCATCAGGGCGACCCGGGACCGCGTACGCGTGAAGTCGCCGCTCCAGTCGATCCGGCCGATCCGGTACGCGAGTTCCGGCGGTGTCGCGGTCATGGTCAGCCTCCCTGTGCGGCGCGGACGACGTCGTCGAGGTTCGACAGGTCGTCTGCGATCGTAATGCCCGGATGATCCTTGCCGAGCCCGGGCCAGTGCGCGAACGGGTCCCGTTTCGGGTCGACGAGCGGGGACAGGTCGTGCGCGCCGTGGTGGTCGGCGGTCGGCCAGTTCAACCCGTCCTCGTCGTACGCGCCGGGATCGCTGGACCGGTAGGGCAGGCCCTGGTCCATGAGGCTGCTCTCGACGTACTCGTGCGACAGCAGGCGCTTGAACTCGGCGCTCTCGGCGTCGCTGAGGGATCCGTTGCGCGCCTTGGTCCACAGGTCGGCGATGCGTTCGTCGGCGGTGAAGTTGCCCCGGCCGACCTGCCCGGGACCGGTCGGCACGTCGTGCTCGTCCACGAACAGGTGCTGCTTGACCTTGTCGATGATCGACGGGTCGACGCCGAGGTTGTCGGCGATGGCGCTCACGTCGCCGGTGTCGTTGCGGATCCGCTCGTACGCGAGGGCCGCCGCCGGATCGGGGTCCTCGACATATCTCGCCCCGGACCAGCCCGGCGTGTCGACGCCTGGCTCGTGCTTGAGCGGGTCGCTGCGGCCGAGCTTCTTCAGCAGCGTACGCAGCTCGGTCAGCAGTTCGCCGAGCTTGTCGACGAGCGGGCGCAGGCGCTTGAGGGAGCGCAGCAGTGCCTCGATGAATCCTTTGATCTTGTTGACCCACTTGGCGACCAGGGCGGTGACCTGGCCGATGACGACCGGTGTGCCGAGGCCGAGGGTGAGTCCCTCCTCGGCCAGCCACTGCGGCAGCCGGGCGGCGAGGGTCGCGATGAACTGCGCGATCAGGTCGCGGACGATGCCCCGGACCAGGCCGACGAGCAGCCCCGCGCCCTCGACGGCATAGGAGATCGCGTTGGTCGCCTTCGAGATCCCTTCCAGCGCCTGCAGGTGGATCCCCGCGTGCTCCCGGTACGCGTCGCCGGAATCCCCGACCCACTGGGCGGTCTCCATACGCACGGCGTCGGCGAACTCCTCCCGCGCCTGATCGGTGAACTGGGAGACGTTCTTCCACGTCTGCGCGTGCGCCGAGATCTCGTCAGGGTTGCCGGCCAGCCAGTCGAGGGCTTCCTTCAACGGTTTGAGGTGCTCCATCAGCCAGGAGACGCCCCACGCGACCAGCGAACCGATCGGGTCGATCGCCATGCCGAGGATGTCCAGCGCGCCGCCGACCCCGCCGAGCGTGCCGTCCACCCAGGAGTGATTGTGAATGCCGCTCGACACCTGTGCGACGTCTTCGACGAGGCCCAGGCCGGTGTACCAGGTCGTCGACGAATGCGCCTGCGCCACCAGCGGATTGGCCACGGTTCCCCCTCCCCCGTCCTCACCGCGACCATAGCGCCGACCGTCTATCCCGTCAGCCCCTCACCGTCCACCTGTGGATAACTCCGGACGATCTAGAGGCCGGCGGCGATCGTCGCCGCCCCGGCGACCGGGACGTCCCGGCTGAACAGGTGGAACTCGGCCGCTTCCGCCCGCTGGCCGATGCGGTCGCCGATCATGGTGGTACGCATCGCCTCGTAGCAGCCCGATTCCTGCAGCTGCTCCTGTGTGTAGCCGGCGGTGCACAGCACGAGCGCCTTGCGGGCCACGACGCGCACCGGCCGGTACGCCCAGCCGACCGTCCACACGCGATCGAACCAGCCCTTCATCAGCGCGGGGCAGTCGTTCCACCAGACCGGGTACACGAACGCCCACACGTCGGCGGCGGCCAGCCGTTCGTGTTCGAGCGTGACGTCAGCCGCGACCGGCGCCCCCGCGTCGTACGCCGATTCCCGCGCGTACTCCCCGGCGCTCAGGTCCGGGCGGAAGCCCATCGCGTACAGGTCGCTGAGGGTGTGGGAGTGGCCGGCGCCGGTCAACCCCCCGACGAAGGAGTCGAGCAGGTCGCGGGTGAAGCTGCGGCCGGCCGGATGCGCGTACACGATGTGGACGTTGCTCACCCGGTCAGTGTCGCTCAGGCGGGGGCGGACCGGCGGCGCACCGCGTACGCGACGAGGACGAAACTCAGCACGATCAGGACGGGCCAGGGCCACGCGCCTGCGTCGGGGAGGACCCGCGCGGACAGGATCATGAGCAGGACGCTGACGACGAAGCCGGCCAGGGCCACGGCCCAGGGCCGGTCGAGCCGCAGCAGCAGCGCGGCGCCGAAGGTCACGGCGGTCGCGATCGCCGCGACGACCAGCAGCCCGCGACCGATGTTCGCCAGGCCGTCGGCGGCGACGATCCGCAGGGTGACCGCGCCCGCGACGGCGAAGACGAGGCCCGCGGCGGCGCCGCGGGCGATGACGGAGATCGAGCTCGATGGCATGCGGGCATTATCGCGGCGCCGGCCGGGGCGGGCCGTCCACCGGACGGCCGCACCCCGGCGCCGAGCGGGCGCGGGCGGCGGCCCCTCAGGCCATGAGCGCGAGGGTGATCGCCACCGGGATCAGGTACAGCACGGGGAAGGCGACCGTCTGGTACGACCGCGCCCGCAGCACGGTCACGACCGCCCCCAGGAAGTACGCGATGAGGCACACGGCCGCCGCGATGCCGACGGCCGGCACGGCGAGCCCGACGAGCAGGCCGAGCGCGCCGGCCCCCTTGGCGATCCCGAGCGGGGTCCACCACGACCGCGGTACGCCGTACGTGACCAGCGGGTCGACGACGAAGGGTGCCCGGCGCAGCAGCGAGAACGAGGAGAATCCGACCCAGAGGGCGGTGAGGGCGGTGAGGACGGTGACGACGGCGGTGGTGGTCGACATGAGGAGCTCCTTCGGCGTTGGTCTTCACTTCCGTGACCCCCGCCCGCGCCGGAGTGTGACCGGAGTCGTCTGGATCACACCGCCAACAGCTCGCGTACGCGTTCCGCGAAGGCCCGTGGATGCGTCAGGTTCCCGTTGTGCCCGCCCGGGAAGGACTCGGCCGGCCGGCCGAGGCGATCCGCGAGCGCGAGCCCGGCCAGGTAGTCGAACCCGTCGGCCGGGCTGCGCTCCCCCACCGCCGGGATCACGGGCGCGTCCCGGGCCACATCGGCCGGCGTCAGCGTGTCCGCCAGCGCCGCGTCCAGGTCCGCCGTCAGGAAGAACTCGAAGTTCGCCGCCCGCTGGTCGGTGAACGGGAACGCCGTCACCCCCGGCTCCGTCGCCTGGTCGCGCGGGTCGATCCCGAGTACCGCCGCGACCCGCCCGGCCGCCGCACGCCACCCGCCCGTCTCATACGCGACGCGTACGCTCGCGAGCTTGTCGCGGGCGATCCGCTCCTGATCCGCCGCGAGGAACCGCACCGCGATCGGCTCGTGGGCGATCAAGGTCCGCACCGTTCCCGCGTACGCGTGGAGCATGTGCAGGCCGACGGCGGCCCCGAGGCTGAGTCCGAGCATGAGGACGGGCTTGTCGGTGACGGCCCGGACCACGGCGGCGGCGTCCGCGGCGTGCCGGCGCAGGGTGATCGGCAGCCCGGGATCGGTCACGACGCTGCGCGACAGCCCCCGCCGGTCGTACGTGACCACGGTGAACTCCCCGGCGAGCGACCGCACGAGATCCACGCTGCGGTCGGCGTCGCCCTCGCCGCTCTGCGAGATGAGCAGGACCGGCCCGGCTCCGGTGACCTGGTAGTGGATGCGGGCGCCTTCGACGATCAATTCGGTCATGCCCCGACCATAAAGCATCAATTTTGATGCATCAAGAATGATGTACTCTGGATCACGTGAGCCCCGTGGAACTGATCCTGCTCGGCCGGACCCTGATGAAGATCGGCGAGCAGGCCCTGCCGCCGGCCGCCCCGGACGCCCCGCGCGGCGGCGAGCGTACGGTCGTCGTGGTCATGTCCGACGTCTACCAGCACCCGGAGACCAGCGTCGTCGAGGTCGCCCGGCGTACGGGACTGCCGCAGAGCGCGGTCTCCACCGCCGTCGCCCGGCTGCGCGAGGTCGGCTCGATCGTCGCCGAACCAGACCCGTCCGACCGCCGGCGGCAGCTATTGCGGCGCAACCCCGAACTCACCGCGCGCCGCCGCGAGGTGGCCACGGCCCGCATCGACGAGGCGCTCGCGACAGCCCTCGACGAGCCGGCTCAGCTGGGAGCCGTCCTGGCCGCCCTGGAGATCCTCGGACAGCACCTGACCCCGGAGGCGATCGCCCGTCTCCGCCCACAGTAGACAGACATTCGTCGATGATGGTCGGGTTGCCCCTACCTTGATCCCGGGGGTCTGCGGTATTCCGGCGTACCCGTCTCTTTCAGCACGCTTGTCCCATGACCGAGACGATCGCAGCACCCTCGCCGATCACCGCCCGCGGCAGTGACTTCGCCCGGCTGGCCGACCGCGTACGCCAGGCCGGCCTGCTCGAACGCCGTCCGGCCTACTACGCCGTGCGGATCGGCCTGGTCGTCGCCGCGTACGCCGGCGCCTGGGCGGCTTTCGCGCTGCTGGGCGACTCCTGGTTCCAGTTGCTCGTCGCGGCCGCCCTCGCCGTCGTGTTCGCCCAGGTCGCCCTGGTCGCCCACGATCTCGCCCACCGCCAGGTCTTCGCGAAGCGCGGGCCCAGCGAGGTCGCCGGGATGATCGCCGGCAACCTCGGCATCGGCATGAGCTACGGCTGGTGGATGGACAAGCACACCCGCCACCACGCCAATCCGAACCACGAGGAGCACGATCCGGACGTCTCCCCCGACATCCTGATCTGGTCCGAGGACCAGGCCCGCACGGCGACCGGAGTGGCGCGCCGGGTCGGGCGGGTCCAGGCGTACATCTTCTTCCCGCTCCTGCTCCTGGAGGGCCTGAACCTGCACGTGTCCGGGGCGCGCGCGCTGCGCCGCGGCGGCCAGCGGCATCGCGCCGCGGAGATCGTGCTGTTCGCGGCCCACGTGCTCGGTTACTTCGCCGCGGTGTTCGCGGTCCTGCCCGCCGGCAAGGCGATCGCCTTCATGGCCGTCCACCAGGCGCTGTTCGGCCTGTACCTCGGCTGCACGTTCGCGCCCAACCACAAGGGCATGCCGATGGCCACCGACGACCTCGACTACCTGCGCAAGCAGGTCCTGACCTCGCGCGACGTCCGCGGCGGCGGCATCCTGGACGTCGCCCTCGGGGGCCTCAACCACCAGATCGAGCACCACCTCTTCCCGAGCATGGCGTCGGTCAACCTCCGCAAGGCCAAGCCGCTCGTACGCGATTTCTGCGCCGAGATCGGCGTTGCCTACCACGAGACCGGGCTGGTCGAGTCGTACTCGATCGCGCTGCGCCACCTGCACCGGGTGGGAGCGCCGCTGCGCCGTCGGGCCTAGTGCCAGCGCCCGGCGGCCAGCCGTTCGAGGTGCCCGATCCGGGCCGCCAGCCAGCCGGGCACCTTCTCCTCCTCCAGCGCGTACGCGACGTCGCCGGCGATGTGGGCGGCGTCGCGCAGTTCGCATTCCGCCCGCAGGACCAGCGGATCGGCGCCCGTCAGGTCGACGATCGCCCCGAGCACGGCGCCGAGGTGCGGCCCGCTCGTCACCGCCAGCAGGATCCAGTCGTCCGCCGGTACGCCGTACCGGGCCCGTTCGAAGTCCAGCAGCGCGGACACGTCCGGGCCGTCGACGAGCCAGTTGCCCCAGTCGGCGTCCGCGTGCACAGGTGTCGCGGCCGGCCCGTCCGACGGCGCGGACGCGGCGATCGCGCGGAGCCGGTCGACGAGCCACCGCGAGACCACGGCCGCCCGGTCGATCCGCTCGATCTGCTCCAGGAGCGCGGCCCGGCCGACGAATCCCTCGTGGACCGGGGACTTGCGCAGCGCCTGTTCGACCTCGCCGTCCGGGGTCCACCGGTGCAGATCGTGCAGGCGCCGGACCGCCTGTTCGGCCCACCGCCGGGCGGTCGCGTCGTCCGCTCCCGGCAACCCCACTCCCGCGCGTACGCCGGGCATGCGGGTGAAGACCGCGTAGCGGATCTCGGTGCCGGCGAACTCCGTGCGGCCCGCGGCGATCAACGGCGCGCCGAGCCCGGCGGGCAGCCGCGGGGCGAGTGTGACCTCCAGGTCGAGCCGGTCGTGGATGTGCGCCCCGATCAGCTTCACCGCGATCCCGGCGCCGAGGAAGACGTAGTGCGACATGCTGTCCGCCGTCGTCAGCGGGCCCGGATCGCGGCCCAGCACCTCGGCCGCGATGTGGTGCGCGGCATCGCGGGCCCGGTCGAGATCTTCAGGGGTGGCGTCGAGGCGCCGGGGCAACTTCATCGATCCTCCTTCGCGTCCGGCCGATGCTAAGCCGCCGGGATCGGGCCGCCGCGGCGCTCGACAGCCGGAGAAGCCCTGTACGCCAAGCGAACCCACATACGCGTAGTCCCCTATGAATCATGGGGCTAACTCGCTTGTGCGTCGCGTTCGCATGACTTCGCCGAGCCAGGGGGTGTCCGCGTACCGGGCGCGACGCCGTGATCTGAGTCACCGCGTACCACAGGAAGAGTCGGGTTTAAGAAAATTAAGATCCACGGCTTGAATCCTTAAGATTCTCAAGGTACAAATAAATCATGACGGCACGGACCATGGACTGGCAAGAACTGACGAACCTGACCCGCGGGCAGCCCTTCGTCGTCGAGCGCGTGCGCCTCGCCAACGGCGTCGCGATCGAGGGCGCGTTCGAGCCACCGCAGCTGGGCCAGCTGAGCCTGGAGGACCAGGTGTTCGTCACGGCCTTCGTCCGCTGCCACGGTTCCATCAAGGAGATGGAGCGGATCTTCGGGGTGAGCTACCCGACGATCAAGTCACGGCTCAACCGGATCGCGCAGCTGCTCGACTTCGTCGAGACCGATCCGGCGCCGTCCCGGGCCGACGTCATCGACCGGCTGCGCCGCGGCGAGATCGACGCCCAGCAGGCACTGCGCGAGTTGGAGGGTCGCACATGATGCCGCAACTGCTGACCGTACGCGTGAACCGGTCGCGAGGCCGCCGCCCGATCCGGATCTGGGTGCCGGTGCTTCCCGTCGCGCTGATCCTGTCGCCGCTGCTGATCCTGGCGGTCGGCGTGGTCGCGGTCGCCTGCGCCGTCTACCGGATCAGCGTCCTGCGGGCACTCGGCACGAGCTGGCGGATCCTGTCCGCCCTGCCCGGCACCCGGCTGGACGTGGCGACCGGGAACACGGCGTTCCTCGTCAGCATCCGGTAGCCCGCGGGCGACCGGTGAACCATCCATCGGAGAACGGAAGAGAGAGGTGCACAGTGGACGAACAGCGCAAGGACATCCTGCGGATGCTCGCCGAAGGCAAGATCACCGCGGACGAGGCGGACCAGCTCATCGCCGCCCTCGAACGCGACCAGCCGGCGTCGGCCGGCCCGGGGTCGGCGGCCGGGCCGAAGGGCCGGCTCAAGTACCTGCGGGTGGTCGTCGACGCCACCGAGGACGGTACGCCGACCAAGGTCAACATTCGGGTTCCGCTGCAACTGCTCCGGGCCGGCGTACGCCTCGCGGCGCTGATCCCGCCGCAGGCCCTCGGGGAGGCGAACGCGCAGCTCAGCAAGTCGGGTGTGCCGATCGACCTGACCCAGCTCAAGCCCGAGCAGCTCGAAGAGCTCATCGAGGCCCTGGACGAGATGACGATCGAGGTCGACCAGCCCGACACCAAGGTGCGCGTCTTCTGCGAGTGAGCACCGTCCGGATGATCGGACGGGCCCCCGGGAAGGTGCTGGAACACCTCCCCGAGGGAGTGCCCGCAAGAGCGGAGACACTTTTCCACCGGATCGAAGTCTAACCGAACACACCGCTCCGGCCAGGGGTTGCCGAACAGGCGCCCCTGGCCGCTGTGCGTCCGGATCCGGGCCGGGTGCGGTGTCAGGTGCCGTGTCAGGTGCCGTGTCAGGATCGCGTCAGGCCCGCGACAGGGCGCCCCCCGATAGTTCCTCCCATGACGAACTCGGCGATCGCGGTCTCGGGACTGCGGAAGGCGTACAAGGACAAGGTCGTGCTGGACGGCATCGACCTGGAGGTCCGCGCGGGGACGGTGTTCTCGCTGCTCGGCCCGAACGGGGCGGGCAAGACCACGACGGTGAACGTGCTGACGACGCTGATGAAGCCCGACGGCGGCTCGGTACGCGTCGCCGGCCACGACGTGGCGACCGAAGCCAAGGCGGTCCGCGCGGCGATCGGTGTCACCGGCCAGTACGCGGCGGTGGACGAGCTGCTGAGCGGGCAGGAGAACCTGCAGCTCATGGTCGACCTGAGCCGGGGACCGGCGAAGGACGGCAAGCGGGTCGTCGCGGACCTGCTGGAGCGGTTCGAGCTGACGGAGGCGGCGCAGAAGCCGGCCTCGACCTACTCCGGCGGGATGCGCCGCAAGCTCGACCTGGCGATGACCCTGGTCGGCTCGCCGCGGATCATCTTCCTGGACGAGCCGACGACGGGGCTGGACCCGCGCAGCCGCCACACGATGTGGTCGATCGTCCGGGGCCTGGTGGCCGACGGCGTCACGATCTTCCTCACCACGCAGTACCTGGACGAAGCCGACCAGCTCGCCGACCGCGTCGCCGTGCTCGACCAGGGCCGCCTGGTCGCGCAGGGCACCCCGGACGAGCTCAAGCGCCAGATCCCCGGTACGCACATCCGCCTGCGGTTCACCACCGCCCACGAACTCGACGCCGCCGCGCGGATCTTCCCCGGCGCGACCGCGGACCCCGACGCGCTGGCCCTGCGGGTGCCCGGCGACGGCGGCACCAAGTCCCTGCGCGCCCTGCTCGACCGGCTCGACGAGCACTCCCTCAGCGCCGAGGAGTGCACGGTTCACACCCCCGACCTCGATGACGTCTTCCTCGCCCTGACGGGCCACACCACGGAGGCTGCGAAATGAGCGCCCAGTCCCACTCGCTGGTCATGCTGCGCCGCAACGCCAAGCACATCGCCCGCAACCCGACCTCGGTGTTCAACGCGGTCCTCATGCCCATCGTCATCATGCTGATGTTCGTCTACATGTTCGGCAACGCGTTCAACGTCGGCGTCAAGTACATCGACTACGCGACGCCCGGTCTGATGCTGCTGGCCGTCTGCTACGGCCTCGGCGGGACCGCCACGGCGGTCAACGCCGACATGACCAAGGGCATCATCAACCGGTTCAAGGTCATGGACGTCTCCCGCGGCGCGGTGCTGACCGGGCACGTCGTGGCCAGCGTCCTGACGAACCTGGTCGCGATCGCCGCCCTCGTCGGCGTGGCCTTCGCGCTGGGCTTCCGCCCGGCCGCGGGCCTGACCGACTGGCTCGGCGCGGTCGGCCTGGTCGCCCTGCTGGCGTTCGCCGCCGGCTGGTTCACCGTCGCGCTGGGACTGTTCGCGAAGTCGCCCGAGACGGCCGGCATGGCCGCGGTGCCGCTGGTCATGCTGCCCTTCTTCAGCAGCGCGATCGTCCCGGCCGACAAGATGGGCCCGGGCCTGCGGGAGTTCGCGAAGTACCAGCCCTTCACCCCGATCATCGAGAGTCTGCGCGGCTTCCTCAACGGCACTCCCACCGCCGGCCACGTGATCCCCGCCCTCGCCTGGTGCGTCGCGATCGCCCTGGTCGGGTACCTGTGGGCGCGGTCCACCTTCGCCAAGCGCGCGTGACCGCCTGCTGGGCCGCCTCGGCGTACTTCATGTCGCCGAGGCGGCTCCGCGCTTCGTCAGGAATCCGCGCCGCGCAGACCCAGCGGCGCGAATTCGTGGTCCTGCCAGATCCGCCGCGATCCCTCCTCGGGATACGCGGCGACGACCGGCTCCGCGTCCCAGATCCGCGTGAGCCGCCCTTCGCTCTCGTACGCCGGCCAGCCGGGATCGCCGCCCGCCGCGAACGCCGTCCAGGCCGCCCGCATCCGCGCCGACAGCTCCACCGCCGCCGCACCCGGGCCGTCGCCGATCAGCATGGCCGGCCGGCTGCCCGTCAGATTGCCGAACACGAGCGGCACGTCGAGCCCATGGCAGGCGCCGAGTACGCCGCCCAGGCCCGGAGCGCCCCACGCCAGCTCGTAGAGGTACGCCCGGCCGCCGCCCTCGACCTGCGCCTCGGCGAGCCGCAGACTCGGCATCCGAAACAGCCAGTCCGAGTGCACCAGCTCGAAGAGCTCATCCGCGCCGGCCCGCGGGTACGCCGCCCGATACCGGCGTACGCCGTCCGGGCCCGGGCCGAAGACGCGCAGCGCGAACTCCGCCTGTTCCGGCGTCACCTGACCGAGATACCCGGTGAAGAGGGTGAACAGCCGATGCTCGTCGCGGGTATGCCCGGCCAGCAGGTCGACCTCCCGCCCGGCCCCCGCCGCCAGCGCCTGCCACGGCGTGACGGGCAGCACCTCGCCGTCGACGACGGGCGCGAACAGGATCTCCCGCAGCGCCGGCCGCCCCCAGCGGGCAGCCTGACCGCTCATCGTGGCGGAGACCGCGTCGGCGGCGAGGACCAGCATGGCCGGATCGACGGCGGCGAGATCCTCGGTCGTCGGGCGCAGGCCCAGCTCCCCGGCACAGGCCGCCGCGATGTCCGCGGCCAGCTCCGGCGCGAAGAACGTGCCCGGCATGCTCTGGACGACGGCCCTGCGCAGCAGACCTCTCGCCCGGGGCATGGCCAGCAGCGCGGCCACCGATCCGCCGCCCGCCGACTCCCCGAAGACGGTCACGTTCGCCGGGTCACCGCCGAAGGCGGCGATGTGGTCGCGTACCCAGTGGAGGGCGGCGACCTGGTCGAGCAGGCCCCGGTTCGGCGGCGCCCCCGCGATCTCGGCGAAGCCCTCGATCCCGAGGCGGTAGTTGAAGGTCACCACGACGACGCCGCCGCGGGCCAGGTTCGCGCCGTCGTACTCCGGCCTGTTCGCGGCACCGATCGTGTACGCGCCGCCGAAGATCCAGACCAGCACCGGGAGGTGCACGGCCCGGCCGGGATCCGGGGACCAGACGTTGACGGTCAGCCAGTCGCCGCCCTCCCCGCCCTCCCCGCCGTCGTCGTCCGTCTGCGGAGGCGGCGGTCCGAACGCCACCGCCGGGCGTACGCCGTCCCAGGCGAGGGCGGGTTGCGGGGCCGCGAAGCGGTGGGCTCCGACCGGCGGGGCGGCATAGGGAATGCCACGGAAGACGGCGACACCGCTCTCCCAGCTTCCCCGCAGAACACCGGCCGGTACGCGTACCTCGGGTGTCATCGTCCCCCCTCGCCCGCATGCCGTGCTTTCGCGCAGAGGCCGCGCGCTCTCGCAGCGAACAGCGACATCATCGCGTCGCCCGGCCGGGGTCCGCCAACCTTTTACGGTCGCGTCGTGCTCAGTGCCGCGATTCCTTTTCCGCTCCCCGGAGGTCTACCTGTTGCACCGAACACCCCGAGAGAGGATCGCACCGATGAGCAGCAAGGCGGATTCCACCGCGACCCGTTCGTTGAGCCGAGCCTTCGCGAGCACCCGGGCCGTACTGGCCGAGGTCCGGCGCGACCAGCTGGACGCACCGACCCCGTGCGTTTCGTGGGACGTACGCGCGCTGATCAACCACTTCGTCGGCTCGGCCCGGTGGGGCGTCTCCGCCGCCGCGGGCGCCGGTTACCCGGCGACGGACGAGGACTACGCAGCCGGTGACTTCCTCGCCGCCTACGACGACGGCATCACGGCGGCGCTGGCGGCCTTCGCGGCCGACGGCGTCCTGGAGAAGCGGATCGACCTGGCGTTCGGCGAGTTCTCCGGTGCGGATCTGCTGAACATGGTGGTCCGGGACCAGTTCACGCACGGCTGGGACCTCGCCCGGGCCGTCGGGCACGCCACGGACCTCGATCCCGAGCTCGCGGACGAGCTGCTCCACCAGGCCAGGATCGACATTCTCGACGCCTATCGTGGAGCCGGTGGCGAGGCCGCCTTCGGACCCGTCGTCGAGGCTCCCGCCGGCGCGGGCCCGGCCGACCGGCTGGCCGCCTTCCTCGGCCGCGCCCTATGACCGGAGGATCCCTTTGAGCTCTGCCGGACCCGACGCCCCCGACAGCGAGGCTTTCGTCGGCGCCACCGAGCCGTTCCGGCGGGAGCTGCTGGCGCACTGCTACCGCCTGCTCGGCTCGGTCGACGACGCCACGGACGCGGTCCAGGAGACGTACCTGCGGGCCTGGCGTTCCTACGGCACGTTCGAGGGCCGGTCGTCGGTACGCACCTGGCTGTACCAGATCGCCACCAACGCCTGCCTGACCGCGCTCGGGCACAGCAGCCGACGCGTACTGCCGTCCGGCCTCGGCGGCCCGGAAGCGGACCCCGCGGCCGCCCCGATACCGGCCGAACCGGGTGTCAGCTGGCTTCAACCGGCGCCCAGCGCGCTGCTGAGCTCGGACCAGGCCGATCCCGCCGCCGTCGTCCTCGCCCGCGAAGACCTGAGGCTGGCGCTCATCGCCAGCCTGCAGTATCTGTCCGGCCCGCAGCGGGCGGTGCTCCTCCTGCGGGAGGTGCTGTCCTTCCCCGCCGCCGAGGTCGCCGCCATGCTCGGCACCAGCACGACGGCGGTCAAGAGCACCCTGCAGCGCGCCCGCGCGAGGCTCCGCGAGATGGCCCCCGCGGCCGAGGAGATCACCCGGCCCACCGAGCCGGCCGCGCACCGGCTGCTCGACCAGTACATCTCGGCCTTCCAGAACGCCGACGCGCCCGCTCTGGAACGGCTGCTGTGCCGCGACGCGACTCTGGAGGCCACCCCCTTCAAGACCTGGTTCGCCGGTAACAAGACCTGCGTGCCCTATCTCCGCGACCACGTGCTGGGATCGCCCGGTGCCTGGCTCATGCTGCCGACCAGCGCCAACGGGCAGCCCGCCGCGATGGCCTATCTTCGTGATCGGCATGGCAGCCACCAGGCGTACGGAATCGTGGTCCTCACCGTCACGAGCGCCGGGATCAGCCAGATCTTCTCGTTCCACGAGCCCCGCCTGGCCGCCGTCTTCGGCTTCCCGCAGGCCGTCAGCCCACCGTGACAAGACCCATAAGCGCAGGCCAGACCGCGTACGCCGGGCGCGGGTATGGTCGTCGGATGCGCGTGACGGGCACGGTGGCGGTGTTGCTTCTCGGCTGGGCACTGTCGGGGTGTTCGGGGGGTTCCGCCGCTCCCGCGACCCCCGTGGCGGTCGCCCCCACCCCCACGCCACCCGCCGCCTCGGCGCCCGCCTCCCCCAGCCCGTCGCCGAGCCGCATCGGACAGGCCACCGCCGCGCCCCGGTGGCTGGGTACGCGAGTCCTCCCGGTCGGGCCCGACGGGTTCGCCGCCGCCCGCAAGACCCCGGCGGAGCTCCGCGACCGGTCCATCATCACCGTCGACGACCTGCCTCCGCCGACCGACGGCCGGTTCCACTCGACGATCCAGCGGGTGCCGGCCGGCGTACTGGCCCGGTCGAGCTGGACCCAGAGCTGCCCGGTGGCCGCGGCCGACCTGCGCTACGTCACGGTCACGTTCCGCGGCTTCGACGGGCTGGCGCACACCGGTGAACTGCTGGTCAACGCGCGGGTCGCCACCGATCTCGTCACCGTGTTCCGCCGGCTCTACGCCGCCGCGTACCCGATCGAACGGATGCGCATCTCCAGTGCCGCCGAACTGAACGCGCCCCCGACCGGCGACGACAACACCACCGAGTCCTTCGCCTGCCGACCCGTACGCGGTCAGAAGAGCTGGTCGCAGCACGCGTACGGGCTGGCAGTGGATGTGAACCCGTTCCAGAACCCGTACCACAAGGGGGACGTGGTGCTGCCGGAGCTGGCCACGGCTTACCTCGACCGGGCGGACGTCCGGCCCGGGATGGTGCAGCCGCGCAGCACGGTCGTCCGCGCGTTCGAGGCCGTGGGCTGGAAATGGGGCGGGGACTACGCGTCGCTGCGGGACTACATGCACTTCTCGGCGACCGGCGGCTGACGGTACGCGGGCCGGCGCCACCCGACCCGCGTCCGACGTGGACGGAACTTCAGGATCTCAGTACTTCGTGTAGGTGACCGAGTCGTAGCGGGCGGTCAGCGGCGTACCGGGGTAGCTGAACGGGCCGAGCCAGCCGTCGACGCCGATGCCGGGCCAGAGGTTCGCCATGATGCGCTGCGGATGGGTGGGCAGCGGGCCGCGCGATCCGGTCTCCTGGTGCACGAGGCGGCCGTCGACGAACCAGTTGATCGTGCCCTGGTTCCACCATTCGAAGGCGTACGTGTGGTAGCCGGCCGAGGCGTCGAACCCGAGGTTGATGATCGTTTCGTGGCCGCCGACGCCGTTGGTGAAGTAGTTGGTCTGCATCTGGGTGGTGTTCTTGCCGAGGATCTCGACGTCGATCTCGTCCCAGGGCTGGTTGTCGCTCGGTCCCGTGTAGGTGAAGAACGACGTCACCGTGCCGGCCCGTTTGACCGCCGTCATCCGGGTCTCGAACCGCCCGTACGCGTACAGGTCGGTGGTGCGGAACTCCCCGGAGGCGTAGGGCTTGCCGGAGCAGCCGCCCGGGCACGTGGCGGTGTCCAGGTTGATGCCCATGACACCGCCGTTGAACCAGACGTGGTCGGCCCGCCAGCCGACGTTGAACATGCTGCCGTTGCTCCAGCCGTCGGACTTGTACCAGCGGCTGGTGTCGAACGAGCTGAAGCCGTCCGCGAAGCTGCCGCCGATGGCCGCGTACGCGCTGGTGGAGATGTCGACGGCGCCGGCGGAGGCGGCAAGGGCGAGAGCCGCGGCGAGGACGAGGGTGCGGGTGAGGCGTTTCATTGCTGCTCCAGTTTCCTGGGGCGACCGCGGGCAGCGGTACGCCACGGACGAGGGCGATGAGCTGGAAGGGCTTCCAGTCATTTCCAGCGGTCCGGCGGCGTCACGGGAAATGATGAACATACATCGATGAGCTGTCAAGACTCGCTGCCCGCAACCCGGCCTTTACACGTCGGCAAGACGCAGGTAGCTTCCAAAACTGGAAGCGCTCCCAGTTTGTGTCACGTTCTCCCGGCCGGCCGCGGTGGTCACGGCGGCGTCACGCAGGTGGAAACCTGCGGCCGGCCGGGAGGACGCCCAAGCCCTCAGTGGCGCACGAGCGTCCGCGTCGACCCGCGGACGACCAGGCGGGTCGGCAGGATCAGCGGCGTGGGCCGCGAACCATCCAGAATGGACAGCAGCATCCGGGTCATCTCCGTGCCCAGCGCCTCGACGGGCTGGCGGACCGTGGTGAGCTGAGGGTCGGTGTGCTGGGCCGTCGGCAGATCGTCGAAGCCGATGACGCCGACCTCGCCGGGGACCGCCCGGCCGGCCGCCCGCAGCGCCCGCAGCGCGCCGGCGGCCATGTTGTCGGACGCGGCGAAGACCGCGTCGAGATCGGGATGTTCTTCGAGCAGCCGGGCCATCGCGGCGGCGCCGCCGGCCTCGGAGAAGTCGGCGTGCTCGACCCGCCCCGCGGGCAGGCCGGCCACCGCCATCGCGTCCTGGAAGCCGCGGTAGCGCGCTTCGGCGACGTCCAGGCTGAGCGGCCCGGTGATGGTGGCGATCCGCCGGTAGCCCGCCTCGACGAGGTGCTCGGTGGCGAGCCGCGCCCCACCCCGGTTGTCGGTGTCGACATACCACCGGGGCTCCGTACGCAGCGGCCGGCCGCCGAACACGACCGGCACGGCGCTCTGCTCGGCGAGCCTGGCCAGCGGATCGTCGCCGTGCAGGTTCATGAGCATGATGCCGTCGGCGCGCCGGGAACGGACGATCTGCTGGAGCTTGGCGGCGCCTTCGGGCCGGCCGGCCAGCACCAGCGTGAGCGTGAAGTCCGTACGCTCCAACGCGACGCTGATGCCGTAGATGACCTGCGCGAAGAACGCGTCGGCGAAGATGCCGGGCACGTCGGTGGCCACCGCGAGCACCACCGCGCCGACCCGGTTGGTCGCCAGCGCCCGGGCGGACGGATTGGGGACGTAGCCGAGTTCCCGGACCGCCCGCTGCACCGCGGCCCGCTTGGGGGCGCTGACGTTGCCGGAGTTGTTGATCGCCCGGGACGCCACCGACCGCGACACCCCGGCCCGCAGTGCCACCTCGTCGAGGGTCGGCGATCGGTCGGGCGGCGCGGCGTCCATGAGGCGGTGACCGGCCTTTCGTCGCGGGACATCAGCGGGACCCATCGTAGAGCAGGCGTGACACCGCCGGCGCGGACAGCAGCTCTCCCTCGGATCGCCGCAGGTGGAAGCGCTTCCGGTCGCATCCATCCGCTCTCGCCATTGACAGTGTCGGGCGGATTGGCCACGATGCAGGCTACAAACTGGGAGCGCTTCCAATCATTCCCAGTACGCCCTCAAGGAGACCCGATGCGCATACCAAGACGGCTACTCGCGTCATTGGCAACGGTGGGCCTGGTTGCGGCCGCCGCGGCACCGGCGGCGGCCGCCCCCCGCTCCGGTCGCCCCCGCCCACCGCACCCTCCCCGCCGGCACCCGGTTCTACGTCGATCCCGCCGCCGGCGCCGCCCAGCAGGCCGTAGCCGACCTGCGCGCGGGTGACACCGCCGACGCCCTGCGGATGGCCGAGCTGGCCACGTGGCCGCAGGCGATCTGGATCGACAACGGAACCCCCGCGCAGATCGGCACCCAGGTACGCAAGATCATGGCCGCCGCGCGGCTGACGCGTACCGTCCCCGTCCTGGTCAGCTACTTCATTCCCGGACGTGATTGCAGCCTCTACTCCGCCGGCGGTGCCCAGTCGTCGGCCGAGTACCGCGCCTGGATCGCGGCGTTCGCGGCCGCCATCGGGGACGGCAAGGCGGTCGTCATCGTCGAACCCGACGGCCTGGCCCTGCTGCCCAAGGACTGCGCCGGCGACATCGACCCGACCGGCGAGCTGACCGCGCAGCGCCTCGCCGACCTCAAGGCGGCCGTCGGCCTGTTCGGCGCCCAGCCGAACACCTCGGTCTACCTCGACGCCGGCAACAGCGGCTGGCAGGCTGTCGGCACGATCGCCGAGCGCCTGGTGCAGGCCGGTATCGACCAGGCCCGCGGCTTCGCCGTCAACATCTCCAACTACTGGCGTACCGACCAGAACACCCGGTACGCCTCCTGGGTCGCCAAATGCATCTGGTGGTCGACCAGCGGCCCGGACTGGGCCCGCGGGCACGCGGACTGGTGCGCCAGCCAGTACTACTCGGCCGCCGCGCCCAACGACGGCCAGCCCGGCAACGCGGTCGTCTACGAGGACGCGACGACCTGGCACTGGACCGACGCCTGGTTCGACCAGAACGTCGGCACCCCGCCCGCCGACCAGCTCACCCACAACATCGTCGACACCAGCCGCAACGGCGTCGGCCCCTGGACGGCCCCGGCCGGCAAGTACACCGACGCCGAGACCTGGTGCAACGCGCCCGAGCGCGGCATCGGCGCCCGGCCGACCGCCGACACCGGCCTGCCGCTGACCGACGCCTTCCTCTGGATCAAGACCATCGGCGAGTCCGACGGCAGCTGCAAGCGCGGTACCGCCGGACCGGTCGACCCCGAATACGGCGCGGTCGACCCGGCCGCCGGCGCGTGGTGGCCCGACATGGCCCACTGGCTG
Source organism: Hamadaea tsunoensis DSM 44101 (assembly GCF_000428945.1). Taxonomy (GTDB): domain Bacteria; phylum Actinomycetota; class Actinomycetes; order Mycobacteriales; family Micromonosporaceae; genus Hamadaea; species Hamadaea tsunoensis. Next base: position 363,468 of record NZ_AUAX01000001.1, read on the forward strand.
GCCCGCAACGCCTCGCCCGGCCTCACCTTCAACCCCCACCTGCTGCCCTGACGCTGTCTTACGCGAACGGCGGGGCTCCCTCCGGGGCTCCGCCACCAGACTCGTTCACCCACAGTAATTGGCTCATAACGCATTTCGAATAAGGCGATTCAATCCGCGACTACCCACAGTAATTGGCGCGTAACGCATATCGACTAATGGGTGGCGACTCAACGGCGGAAAGACTGTGTCCACTGTGGATGTGACCCCGATCACACTGTAGCCGGGCGCACCCATCGCAATGATCATGGCGACGCGGACGGCGAGGTTTCCGCCCGATCGTCCGCTAATTTTGTGCGGGTATATCCACTAGGAATACGATAGGGAGCTTCACGAGGTCTTCGACCGAAATCTCCGGCTCGACCCGGCCGCCCCTTCGCATCCGGAGTTCAGCTTCGCCACAGTCACCGCGACAGATACTTCGAGGTCAGCCGGGTAATTCCAGCTCCTATCGTTGTCGGCATGCGACACGACAACGACGTCCACGCCATGACCCGCACCCGTGCCAAGGCCGCCAACTTCGTCCGTGCCCACCTGTCGACCACCCGCCGCACCGCGGCCTACGGCCTAGTCGCCGCGGTCGGCGCCGGGGCGCTCGTGATGTCCGCCGGCGCGGCCACCACCCACGCCGCCACCACACCCTCGGCCGCGACCACCCAGGCCCTCGCCCCCGTCGCCACGCACGCCGCCGCCACGTCCACGAAGGCAGCCGCCGCGACCGCGACGAAGCCCGCTGCGGCGGCCACGACGAAGGCCGCCGCCGCGACCACAGCGAAGGTCAAGGCCACCGTCCCCCACCCCAGCACCAAGGTCCTCAAGGTCAAGTACCAGGCCCAGCCCAACTACTACTGGTGCGGCCCCGCCGCCACCCGCAACGCGCTGAGCGCCTCCGGCCACAACGTGACCATGGCCAGCCTCGCCCGCCAGATGGGCACCACCGAGGCCGGCACGAACAGCGCGTACGACATCACCGCCGCCCTCAACAAGGTGGTCGGCGGCAAGGCGTACACCACCACCGAGCTCTCCAACCCGACGGTCACCGCCAAGCAGGTCGCCGCCCTCCAGCGCGACGTCATCGCCACCATCGACGACAACCGCGCGGTCGTCGCCAACGTCGCCGGCACCGCGACCGACGCCGCCGGCGCGTCCCACAGCTACGAAGGCGGCCACTACATCGCCGTCAACGGCTACCGCGACAACGGCCGCCAGGTCGACATCGCCGACTCGGCGGACCCGTCGCAGTCGCACTACTGGATCGACACGACGGATCTGGCGCAGTGGATCGCGACCCGGGGCTACAGCCACTGAGGCAGCGTTTCGTCTGTAGCGATTCTTGAATAGTTCAGGGCCGGTCTTCCCCCAAAGACCGGCCCTGATTCGTTGTCGTCAACGGCTGGCCGGCTCGATCGCATCGAGACAGGCTGGACCACACGGCGCGGCGCGGGACAGCGGGTGGCCTGATCAACGGGGGTTCCTCGCGATCGCGGCGGCGATGCGACGCGCCTCTGGTCCGTGCTGACGCAGGGTTCCCTCGATCGCCGGCCAGAACCCGGTGAACCACAGGCCTTCCATGGCGGGCTGGGACTTGCCTGTCCTGGGCCGTCCGTTCTGATCGAGAATATCGAGATGGCCGAGCAGCTCTTCGAGGCCTGAGCGGTAACCGGTTGCGACGAGGAGGACGTCGGGCTCGACGCGAACGCCGTCCCGCAGGACGGCTTCGTTCGCGGTCAGGTGGTCGACGTCGGCGACGATGCGAAGCCTGCCGGCTGTGAGGTGGCCGACGAACCCTTGGTCGACGGCGGCCGTCACCCCGCTGGTACGCATCCGGCGGAAGGGTCCGTCTTTCGGGGCGGGCAGGCCGTACGGGCGAAGGTCGCCGAACGCGCGCCGGGAGATGCTGCGGGCCAGACCGTCTCGTAGCCGTTCAGGCAGATGTCGAAGTGCGACGGTGACGGGGTGTAGCGGCACTCCCCACAGCTGCCGCGGCAGGATGTTCGGTGTCCGACGGACGGACATCCACAGCTGGGCCACCTGGTGGTCGACCAGGTGCCCGGCGATCTCGACGGCGGAGTTGCCGGACCCGATCAGAAGGACGCGGCGCCCGGCGAGGTCGGCGGCCCGCCGCAGGCGACTCACGTGCATGACCGGCTTGCGGAACGCGGCCAGGCCTGGCAGGCCGGGCAGCCGGGGGATGCGGTCGCCGCCGGTGGCCACGATGACGTTGGCCGCATCGTAGGTGCCGGCCGTCGTGACCACCTGCCAGCCGTCGGCTGTGGGCATGACGTGCTCGACTCTGACCGTGCATCGGACGTCGAGAGCGTTCCGGTCGGCGTACCGCTCCAGGTAGGCGATGTAGTCGTCGCGGCTGACCCAGCGGCCCGCGGCCCGGGGAATGCGCAACCCTGGCAGGTCTGACAGCCATCGGATGGTGTTCAGACGCAGATCCTCGTGCCGCTGCCGCCAGGACGCGGCGACACGGTCACCCTGTTCCAGGACGATGCAGTCCACATTGCGCTCTTGCAGCGCGGCCGCCACGGCGAGCCCCGCCGAGCCGGCACCGATGATCACTACCGGCGTGTTCACCCGGCCACCCCGGTATCCGTGGCGCGGTGGCCCACGTAATGGATGCCCGTGGGCTGGATGTCCCCGGCGTCGATGGCGGCCTGCTCGTCGGCCATGGCGGCATCGAGGTCGGCGAAGAAGTACGGCGTGTAGGTCAACTGGCTCGTCTGGAAGGTGGAGGTCAATGCCTGGGTGATGGCCTGGCCGGTATGCAGTCCTTCCTCAGCCGCCCAGGTACGCAGATAGCCGGCCCAGCCGACGTTCGCTGCATGCCATCGGTCGTGGTGGTGCTGAAGCCATCCGGGCTGGGCCGCCCCGACCGGCAGATGGGCGAAGCACCACTGGGCGGTCTGATCGTCGAACCGTTCCCAGGCCCATTCGATGACGATCAACGTACCGCCGGGGCGCAGGCTGTCACTGATCCGGCGGGCGACGGCCTCGATGCCGTCGACGTGGTGCAGGGAGGTGCAGGCGATGATCGCGTCGACCGGGCCGTCGAGGGCATGATCCTCGAAGCGGCTGCGGCGGTAGCCCGGTCCTTCGGGCGCGTACGGGTCGATCCCGACCGCCGCATAACCGTCCGTACGCAGCGCGGGAATGAATCCGCCGAGTGGGCCACAGCCGATCTCCAGCACCCGCGACGGTGCGGCCGGCAGGTGCCGGCGGACGAACGGCCAGGTCTCGGCGAGCCAGCGTACGTCGCCGGTGGTTTCGTGCATGGTTGTCATCAGTGGCTGCCTTTCGTTGGTTGCGGGACGAGCGCTGTCGCGGTCGGGTCGGGGCGCAGCAGGACGAGGGTGAGTACAAGGCCCAGCAGTGCCAGGCCGGCGCACGCCGCGAAGCCGGCGCGTAGTCCACTGAGATAGGCGGGGCTCGTCACGGCAGACTCGGCTCCGGTGACCGTGGCCGCGAGGGCGAGGACGGCGGTGACTCCGAGGCCGGACCCGATGCGCTGAGCGGTACTGACGATCGCCGCCGTCACGCCGGCGTCGGTGGACGCCACCGCGGTGACCGCCGGAGCGGTGACCCCGACGAATGCCGCCGGCAGGCCGACGCCGAGCAAGAGTGCGGGCGGCAGCACGTCCGCGAGATAGTCCACAGTGGATGGCAGGGCGGCGAACCAGCCGAGTCCGGCTGCCTGGAAGGCGAGCCCAGCGGCCAGCACCGGGCGAGCCCCCAGAATCTTCAGCAAGCCGGGAATGAACGTCCGAGACGCGACCAACGCGGCCGCCGCGACGGGCAGGACCGCCAGCCCCGATCGCGTCGGGTCGTAGTTCTGGGTTTGCTGCAGATAGAGCGCCAGCAGTGCGAACGCGGGAACGTGCGCAGCGCCGACCAGGGCGTTCACGACTGCCGATCCAGTCACAAGACGTACGCCGAACAGCCGCAACGGCATCAGCGGGACCGAAGTGCGCGCTTCGATGACCACGAAGCCGGCCAGCATCACCAGCGCGGCCACGAGCAAGCCCACAGCGGCCACGCGCGTATCCCGGTCGGCGATCGCAGCCACCGCGTAGCCGAGCATCAGCAGGCCCGCGGTGCCGGCAACCGCGCCGGGCAGGTCGAGCCGTCCGCGCGCACCCGCCGGCCGTGCCAAGTCCGCGGGAAGCAGCCGGTTGCTCCACGCCAGGGCGAGCACCCCGACCGGCACGTTGATCAAGAAGATCGAAGGCCAACCGAGGGCCTGCGTGAGCAGTCCGCCGGTGGCGGTGCCGATCGCGGCGCCCGCCGCGCCCATGGCACTCCAGACCCCGAAGGCACGGCGGCGCGCCGCCGGTTCGGTGAAGGCCCGCGTCAGCAAGGCGAGCTGTGCGGGGATCAGCACCGCGCCGCCGATGCCTTGCAGGGCGCGGGCGGCGATCAGCAGCCATGGCGTCGTAGCCAGGCCGGCGGCCGCCGAGGCCAGCGTGAACAACGTCAGACCCGCACGGAACATGCGGCGAGCTCCGAGCAGGTCGGCAGCCCGGCCACCGACCAGCATGCAGCCGCCGAATGCCAGCAGGTACGCATTGGTGACCCAGCTCAGCCCGGCCTCTCGCAGGTGCAGTCCCGCACCGATCTGCGGCAGGGCGATGTTGACTACCGAGGTGTCCAGGAAAACCAGGAGTTCCACGGCAGTGATCAGCACTAGAGTTCCGCTACGACCCATCAACATGCGGCCAGCCATGAGACCTCCCACTTGACTAGAGTTCGACTCTAGTGAGAATTGCGCTAGAGTTGCGTTCTAGTCAACGTGGGGAGGGTCACCGTGACCGCCGGCCCGAAGCATGGAGCACGCGCGGCGAAAGCAGCCGCCACCCGCGAGCGCATGCTCAAGGCAGCCCGCCAACTGTTCGTCGAGAACGGCTACACCGCCACGAAAATGCAGGCCATCGCGGCCGAAGCAGGCGTCGCGGTCCAGACTCTCTACTTCACCTTCGACAACAAGCGGGCGATCCTCAAAGAACTGCTCGACGTGGAGGTCGCGGGCGACGCCCTGCCGATCACATCCCTCGATCGCCCGTGGGCCGCTCAGGCGCTCGCCGCCCCGCCGGCCGACATGCTCCGGCAACTCGTCGCGAAGACCGCCGAGATCCACGACCGGGTCGCCCCGATCCTGGAAGTCGTCCGTTCCGCGGCAGCGACCGACCCGGAGATCGCCGAACTCTGGCAGACCAACATCACGCAACGCCACACCGTCATGGCAGTGTTCACCGGCGCGCTCGCGGCCAAGGGCGGTCTCCGCGGCGGAATCAACGCCCTGCGAGCGGCCGACGTCGCACTGGCGATCATGGCACCAGAGATCTATCTCCTGCTCACCCGTGATCGAGGGTGGAGCGAGCAGGAATGGGCGGAGTGGGCCGCCAGCACCCTCGCCCGTTCACTACTCACCGAATGCAGCTAGAGTCATCGATCGACAAGAGTCGTAGGCTTGCGTATTTTCGCAGCTCATTCGGCATGCAGATAGGTGGGCCCAAGGCCGCAGAGTGCTAAGCCCATCCTTGTGACGGGCGAACCGCTGCCTGCTCGCTTGGCTCGGTCACGGCGAACAACAACGTGGCCGTCTAGCATTTAAGCTGCGGTGGCTCTGCGCATTCTCTGCCACCAGCCGGGGATCACGGACTTGCGACAAGGATCGGAAGGAGCAATCCTGGCGGCCTCGAGTTTCTGTTCGAGAGCCTCCAGGCCGTGCTTGTGCTTGAAGTTGCGCTCGGCCCGAGTGATAGGCAACAGCCACAGGATCCGAGCGTGGCCCTCTGGCAATGAGCACATCTCCAAGCTTGGCCCCCACAGGTACGGGAGGCTGACGACAAGGAACCTGCAGGCCGAACCTCTGATCCACGGTCGACCGATCGGCACGGTGTGACCATGGTCGAGGGCGAAGCTGCCGCCTGCGGCATGATAGTAGGCGGTCATCGTCAGGGTCTCGATATGCCGAGGATCATGGTCCGGCGCGAGCAGGACGAACTCCAAACCATGGCCATGATGCTGAGTCGCATCCCAGAGGCCCGCCGTTACGTATAGCCAGCCGCCCTCCTCGCGTGTCGGCGCCAAGCGGATCATGTGAAGACCAGGAACTCGCTCGTAGATCGGCCCCTGAGTAGCTGGCAGGACCGTCAGTTCACGAGCCGGGAAGCGGGCAGCCAAGTGGTCACGAACGACCGCGGCGGCGGGTGACAAGTCATGATCCATCGCGGCATCGTGCCACGAGCCGTAGGCGGGGCTCTTGCCGCAGTGAACCCGGATGGTGATCGGTTCGGATACTGCGACAACTGACATCGCGTTTTCGCAGCCAAGTACCAAGTGTCGACCGGATCCGGCAGAACCCGAACCGCATTCGCGCCGTTCAAGGGGCCAACTGTGACGGCGTCAGCGGTGAGGTCGGCCGGGGCATGGCCGCGCACCACGATGCAGCCCTCCCACACACGCGGGAGGGCTGCATCGTGGTGCCGTCAGACGAGCTCAGGCACGTGCAGGTGGGCCATCGCCAGCTCGAACTCCGCGACCTCGATCACCTTGGCATTGGCCTGCTCCGCGACCTGGGTGCGCAGGCTTGTCCCCATCTGGCGGGTACGCGCGACCGCGTCGGCGTCCTCGTAGACGACCGTCGCGCATGCCAGACCAGTGTCCTGGTTGACCAGCAGGCTGGCGCTGCAGAAGCCGGTCAGGTCGTCCAGCTCCGGAGTTATCATCCGGAACGACTCGATGGCGTTGTCGAGGTTGGCCGGCGACCCCTGAAGCCAGGACAGCCGCGCACACGCACCTTCGGGTGCCGCGTGATACCTGTGCATGAGCGGGATCTCCCACTCCTGGATCAGCGGGTCCTTGGCTCGCATTGTGCTGATCAAGCGTTCGCGCAACCCCGTGACCTGGTTGGCGCTCGCGCGCATGGTCTCCATGGAGCGCCATGCCGACGTCGCGATACAGCGCCCGGTCTCGCGCTCGGCAAGGCATGACAGTCCGATACAGCCGTCGATCTCCATCATCGCGGGCATCAGCTCGGTGTTCATCAGCGTGATGGCACGGTCGATCGACGAAGGATTCGCAGCAACCGTAGTTGAACGTGCATACATTTCTTCCGCCCCCTACCGATTTCGGTTCCCCTCAGAATGTCTCGTGGGACGGTCACCCGTATCCAACTTGGGAAACTCTCGGGCGGCGTACCGCGATGATGGCTTTTGAGCGCTCGAGAAGGGCCTGCCGTCTCTCTACGGTCGGCAGCGTGGGACAAGTTGATCATTTACGTGGGGCGCGAGCCACAGCATGCCAAACATCGACGCGCATCGTCGACGCACCGCTTCTGGCCAAAATTGCACGTCATCGGCGCCGATGACACAGCGGACTCGGTGGTCTCGTCTCAACATCTTTCCGGGGCTCCGCGGCAGCGCCCCGGAATCTGGCATGAGCCGGACCGCTTCTTCGATCTGGAAAGTGGCGAGAGCCTCTATTCATACGAGTGGACCTTGGTCGGACGCGATACGACGCTGAACAGTCTTGTTGAGTGGCTTGTCGAGGACGAACGTACGGCCGCGATTCTCGACGGTCGGGGCGGCATCGGGAGTCGCGATTGCTGCGTTCGTTTGCATTCTGCGGCACTGGAGTATTCCTACGTGGTGCGTTTCCTCGATCGTTCGGCGTTCGTGCAGCCGGAGGACATCGAGGTGCTGCCGCCGAGTGACCGCCATCAGGGTTGGAAGTGCCTCCGCGCTGCGCCGTTCGGGAACCTCACGAGGTCTCCGACCGGCGCAGCGCGGAGGCACTTGCCGCATCGCCGGAATCAGCAGTAGGGAACGTCCCAGTACGTCGTCGGTACCACGACATTGCCGGACGGCCCGTTCATCGCGTAGATGACCTGAAATCCGGAGTAGTAATTCGCCTGGCACAGCTCGAACGAACTCGACGGTACGCCGACCGGCCCCGCGTAATACCTGTACGAGCCGTGGTCGTCCATGTAATTGTTGCTGTGATTGGCGATGTAGACCCGCATGTACTTGGCCACGCCGCTGTAGCTGCCGTAGGCGTCCAGCTGGGCACAGCCGAGGTTGCCGGCCTTCCACCAGCGCACGTTGGCCACCAGGTTGCCGGCGGAGTCCTTCGCCGGAATGCTCACCGCCGCGTAGTTGGCCCAGTTGCCGCACGACGAATTGGTGGAGGCGTACGCCGCCGGGGCCGCGACAAGAGTCGCGGTCAACGCGGCGGCCCCGACGATCGCCGCCGCGACGATCGATCGAAACTTCGGGAATCTCGTGCCGAATCGCATCCTGATCTCCTTAGTACGCGATAGGGATATCGCATTGATCAGGATGCTAGGCATCGAATTTCGCGCATTCCCAAGATCGGCCTCCTCTTCAGACGTTCGTTACCGCGACGAGCAGCCACCGCAGGCTTGCTGCTCAACCCGTGGCGGCAGGTAACGAACGGCAAAAGATGCAGTCGGGGCGATGGTGGGTTCCACAGCGGACCGCCTCTTGGTTATCGTGGACGATGCTCACGAATCCGCCGGTGTGGTCGCCACGGTCGCGGGCATCCGCCGCAGTCGGCCCACTGCGAAGATCTTGCTAGTGCAACGTGAGAGAGCCATTCAACAGATGGATGTCGATGGAGTCGGCCTGCCTCGGCGGTGATCCACTCATGATGCGTCGCGAATGGACGCGACTGCTGTGCGCGGGTAGATCTTCTGGTCTGTGACCATAGAGGAGATTCTCGCCGACCGGCCATCGCGGGTAGAGGTTATGACGGGCCTGGCAGCCGATCATGTCGATGAGTTGGTGTTGCTGGTGTATGCCGAGATTGGCTTCGTTTCCGGGCGGCGTCGTGCGGTCGGTCCGTACCGAGCGGTGGTCGTGGTGCTGCTGTACCTGCGGCACAATCTTTCCCAGGCGCTGCTGGCCGAGCTGTTTGGCTGCTCGCAGCCTACGGTGTCGCGGCTGGTGGGCCGGTTCCTGCCGGTGATCACCACGGTCCTGACGCCACATGCCGACCAGGTCGCCGAGCGGGCACTGCGCTCCACGGTGCGCGTCGACGGCTTCCTGGCCCCGACCGGCGACCGCCGCGTCAACACCTACACCTCGGGCATGTACTCAGGAAAGCGTCATCGGTGCGGCTTCAACGTGCAGATCGTCACCTCCTGGCGGGGGCGCCTGGTCATGACGAGCCGGCCGCTGCCTGGCGCTACCCACGACGCCCGAGCATGGCACGAATCCGGTCTGGCGCAGCGCTTCGCTGGCCGACTGCACGCCGACGGCGGCCCCGGCGGCTTCGCCGACACCGCATACACCAGCACCGGCCTATGCGTACCTGACCGCAAACCGAACCGCCAACCCCTGACCGCATCGGCCCGCGAGTTCAACAGGCTGATCGCCTCCCGGCGGGCCAGCGTCGAACGCGTCATCGCGCACCTGAAGAACTGGAGGATCTTGGCCCCTGGTTATAGCGGCATGCTCGAGCGGTTCCCGCCGTACCTGGACGCCGTCACGAAACTGGAGATCTACAGAACCTCATGACCAACTATCGAACAGGTCCTAGTCATGCAGGGTGCTGCGGTCGAGCGCGTGTTCGGCGCTGGCGCGGTTGGTGATGCCGGGTGCATCCAGCCAAGCGTTGTCGAGGTGGCCCATCCGCCATCTACCGGTCGGCGCGGCCAGGACGACGGCGTCCTCGTAGCGTTCGTCAAGAAGCGCCAGGACCAGGTGCAGGATCACGTGTTGGCGGGTGCCGGTGATCCCGTCGGCAAAGGCGGCGATTTCGCCGCGCAGACCGCGGCCGTGTTCGGGGAAGAGTCCGGCCAGCCGGGCCAGCTGCAACTGCACCGCCGGTGGCTGGGCTGCCCAGGTGGCCAGTAGGCTGCCAACCTCGGCACCGACGGCCTCATAAGTCCGCAGTACCTCAGCGCTGGCCGCCGGCGCCCGGCGCTGGATCGCTGCGCGGTCTGCGTCCAGGATCAATTCGGTGGCGACCCCGCCGGCCAACGCGAACAGCCAGGCGGTCAGATCGCGACGGTGGGCCGCGACGCCGGTGCAGCGTGCCAGTTCAGCCAGGAACGGTACGGTGACCGCGGCCGCGTCCCACAGGTCACCGGAGTTCGTCAGCAGCTCGGTCACGGCTTCGAGGGCGTCGGACCAGCCGTCGGAGTCGCCGCTCGCGTCGATTGCGGCCAGCCGCCGCAGCCGGTCGGGGATCCTCGCACCCGTCTCGCCCACCGCCGCGATGCTGGCCCAGTCGATGACGTCGAGCCCGGACAGGTCAGGTTGTCGGCGCTCAACCAGGTCTGGCGTCATCGACAGGTGCGCCTTCGGCGGCGTCACAACGGGGATCAGCGCGGGCACCGGGGGTTGGACCCCGGGCCGGTCCAGCATGATCGGCAAGGGCTTGGGGCGGGCATGCGGCGGATTGGCCCCGGAGCCGATCATCTCGGGGATGCCTCCGAACGGTCGCGCGATCGTGACCGCCGCCCGCTCCAGTACGCCCTGCGCTTCCACACCCCGGAACGGGCCATAGGAGCGGGCTGATACCGCCCACGATCCCTTCCCATTCGGATATCCGTCAACCCGGGTGAACCCAAATTGCGACAATTCGAGCGCCAACGCCTGCGCCGAGACCTCATCCGCGATGCTGAATCGGATCGACCACTTTTCCACACGCTCGCCCACAATGCCCTTCCCCGCAAGAATCTTCTGTGTGGTCACAGGTCAGAAGAATGACCCGCCCATGGCCGTTGCGTCCGTTCACGTTACGCCACAAGTGGATCACCGCCGAGACTAGCCAGTTCATCGACGCTTGCCTGTTGAATGGTTCTCTGACTCTGGTTTCGTTACTTCGCGTTGTTGTCGACGAGTTTCTTGACGCTGGTCTGGACCCAGGCGACTTTGGCGAGGATCTCGTCGGCGGTCGCGGTCCACGCGAACGGTGCCGCGTCGGTGTTCCAGTGGGTGATGTAGTCGTGGACGGCGAAGACCAGGGCGTTGACGGAGCTGAACGTTCCGCGGCGGATGGCCTGGCGAGTGATGATCGAAAACCAGGTCTCGATCTGGTTGAGCCACGACGAGCCGACCGGGGTGAAGTGGAACGTCACGTTCGGATGCTTGGCCAGCCACGCCTTCACCGCAGGAGTGTCGTGGGTGGACAGGTTGTCCAGCACGACGTGGATCTGTTTGCCCGCGTGGGGTTTGACGGCCCTGCGTACGAACGTCAGGAAGTCCGCGCCCGTCCGTCGTGGGTAGCAGTCACCGATCACCTGACCGGTCGCGGTGTCCAGGGCGGCGAACAGGTTGGTGGTGCCGTGCCGGCGGTAGTCGTGAGTACCGTTTCTCGGTCACCCCGAAATCCAGCGGCAGCAGTGGCTGTGTGCGGTCCAATGCTTGGATCTGGGTCTTCTCGTCGATGCACAAGACGACCGCGCCGCCGGGCGGGTCCAGATACAGGCCGACGACGTCGGCGACCATGTCGGCGAACGCCGGGTCACGCGACAGCTTGAACGTGCCCGACCGATGCGGACGCAAATCGTTGTCCTGCCACACTTTGGCCACGTAGTGCCAGGACACGCTGATGCCCTCGACCCGGCGCAGATAGCCGGCCAGGGTCCGCGTCGACCAGTGCGTCAAGCCCGTGCTGGTCGGCGGGGTAACCCGGGTCAGCGCCACGATCCGCTCCGCCGTACCGGCCGGCACCTGAGCTCGCGGCGCGGCATGCGACTCATCGGATAGCCCCGCCAGCCCCGCGTCGGCGTAGCGGGCCAGCCACCGGTCGACCGTCGGTAGCGACACCCCGGCCAGCACGGCTGTCTCGTTGCGGCGGCGGCCTTCGGCCCGCCACAACACAATCCGAGCCCGCGTCGCGATCGTCGCCGGCACATCCCGACTGTTGATCAACGCCCGCAACTCCGCGACCTGATCCTCCTCAAGCTCAACCCGCACAGCTGAGACTAACGAGCATCAGAAGATAACGGAACCAGGGTCACAATGCGCTAGTACGGCGCAGCGGCCTGCCACCCATTCGCCTACATGACCTGAGGCAGGGCGCCGCGACCATCGCACTTGCCGCAGGCACGGAGATGAAGGTCGTTCAGGAGATGCTCGGACACTCGACGATCGTTCTGACCTTCGACCCCTACTCCAGCGTCCTGCCGGAGGTTGCACGCGAGGCAGCGGAGGCCGCCGTGCGGCTCGTGCCACGCAAGGCTCGGGGATCGGGGCTCACCTCGGGCCCACATGAGCCAACAGATCGAGATCAGACGATTACGAAGATCGCCTAAATCGGAGGTAACGCCAGCTCAAGGCGTGTACGCAGGAGTGGGGCCGCAGCGTCAGAATGCAAAAACAATCATCCCGGTAACCGGGCACCCGCTGCCGGTACGAATGGCCGGGTTTCGTCTTCATAATGATCATCGATGAGCGCTCGCTATCGGGACGCGAGGGACGTCGACGAAACCATCCTATCCCTGGGTGCCGCCATTCCCAGAGCAGCTGCCAGAGGTACGCCCGATCGGCATCGAAGCCTGCCACACCGGTCAGTTTCCTTCCGCCGAAAGCCCGCGCCGACCGCCCCCGTCGGTCCGGCCGGTGAAGCAAGGATGCCCGCCGGGACACTCCACAAAGGTCGAAGTGGAACGCTATGGAACATGGTGGGAAAGTCGGACGGTGGCCAAACGCCAAACGACGATCCATTTGGCGAGATCGGGGCGATCGACGAGGTTCAGACCATCGGCGAACGCCTGGCGGCCCTGGACCGTCTGCGGCACACCGCCGCCCGCGGGACCGGCCAGGCCCGCGTACCACTGCGGGACCTGGCCGTGTCGGCCGGCGTACCGCTGAGCAGTCTGAGCCACTATCTGCGCGGGACCACGTTGCTGCCGTCCGACGCACTCGACGCCTTGGTGCTCGCGCTGGGAGTGGCTCCCGCCGACGCCCGGCGCTGGGCCGACGCGTGAGACCGGGCCAGCGGCGGCCACGAACGTGCCCGGCCATCGGCCCAGCAGGCCGCTGGGAGCGAGGTCCGGCGACTGCTGCCACCGGACACCAGCGCTTTCTGCGGCCGGAACGAGGCACTCGCATGGCTGGACGAGACTCAGCGCGCCCAGCCCGGCGCACGGGCGTCGTCTCGGCCATCGCGGGCACCGCCGGAGTGGGCAAGCCCAATACCCAACTGTGACACTATTTCGCGAGAGCGATTCGTTCCTTTTGTCCTATTTGTATTGCCCTTTAAAGAGAAACCTTGCGGATTGCAGCTATAGGTTGCGGGTGATCTTGTGCGAAGCCGTTGTCGTGCGGGCGGGTTCCACGGTGCTCAGGTCGGGACCGCGTTTTCTGCGAAGGGAACGCGTTGGTCAAACTGTTATCTATCTCTGCGTAGTTTTCGAGGACGGGCAATCTGGACGAGTTGGAAGCGTAGTCACGGAAACGACGCGTTGGCGTCACGGTGCGTGACGAATCTTCTCCATTCTGGTCGCTGGGCCGTCTGATGGGCCCCGAAGTGTCGCATGTGTGTCCTACGCTCCCGGCATCCGAACCATGATCGGTGACGGGGTACGGCTGCGGTGCTGGAACACCGCAGCCGCTGCGTCCTCTCACCAACCTGCCTAGGAGGATCATTTGAGGACTCGGTTCATGCTACACAGCCGCAGAGGGCTGCGAGCAGCGTCGATCCTGCTCGCAGCCACGGCGGCGACGACCTGGTTGACACCGCAGGCACCTGCAGTGGCGGCAGTGGCCATCCCGCACACCGCGCTAGCCCCCGACTCGGTTCGCGAGTCAATGGAGTACCTGAAAAAGTCGTATGGGATCTCAGATGCGGAAGCGCTGCGTCGTCTGGAGCTTCAGGCCGACGCCCAATCCCTGGCGGAGAAGCTCGGCAGCGACGCATCTGACGCGTACGGCGGCATGTGGATTGACCAAGACAACGGCGGTCGCCTCGTGGTCTTTTCTACGAACCGTCCTTCCGTCGATCCGTATGTCCGAGGTATGGCCGACAACGCGCACGTTGACGTCCAGCTGGTCAGGCACTCCCTACAGGAGTTGCGGGCAGTCATGTCCCGTCTCAACGCCAAGAGCGGCGTCGACGCCTCCAGCGTGGCGACTTCGATCTTCATTCCGGCTATATCGATGATGGAGAACCGCGTCCTGCTGCAACGCCGCGACTGGATCGCCGACGCCAAGGCGCAGGGAACCTTGGCACAAACCACCGGCGTCCCGGCCAAGCTGCCCGCCACGGCCGCAGCGCGGGCCAAGGCTGTCACAGCCGAACTCGCTGCAGGTCGGGCAGCCGCTGCGTCGGAAGCGCCTGGGTTGGTGGAGGAGCGGCAACTGAAGCAGCCGCAGCAGTACTTCACGCCGTACGTGGACTGGGGCTATTGCCACCCGCTCTACTGCTCGACGGCGTACGGGCCGATGCGCGGCGGCCTGCGGCTGAACATCAAGCGAGACAACGGCACCTGGGGCGGATGTACGAGCGGCTTCAACGTCCGTTCCACCGGCGGCACCACATACAACAACTGGGCGTGGGTGCTGACCGCGGGGCACTGCACTGTCGGCAAGACCAACAACACCTACATCCACCACAACGGCTACAACATCCTGAAACAACACGCGCCGAACCCCGCGCTGGAGGTCAACTCGTTCCCGGTCGACTTCGTGATGCTGCCGTACATCGACGCCAGCTACTCGCAGACGTGGCTGGACAACTTCACGGGCAAGAACCGCGTCATGAAGTATTGCCGCAACGGCGGCCAAGACAGCGACTCCGACACGCCGTGCGGCACCCAGGCCACCACGGCGAACCAGTACATCACCGGCTACCACTCTCTCGATCAGATCACCCCGGGCTGGGTGGCCTGCGCGAGCGGAACAGCCACCAGCACCACGAACTACGCTGACTCCTACTTCACCGGTCACTACGACAGCGACAACGCCGGATACCTGGTCGGTACTCGATGCGGCAGGGTCATCGACCCGCTGGACGGATCGACTATCTGGACCGACATCTGCGCCCGACCGGGTGACAGTGGCGGCCCGTTGTTCAGCCAGGTAGACCAGACCGCGTACGGCATCCTGGAGGGCAGCTACCAAACGACGCGAACAGGCGCCTGTTACTCCGGAGAGATCAACAACTACATCCCGATCAGTAGCGGCGCTGGCACGTACTGGGGTGTTTACGAATACTCGAACAACGTGGCCGGAGCCACCTACCGCGTCATCACCTCCTCGGCTGGATGACACCTCGTGGATGTGCTGGGAGCCCTGCTCCCAGCACATCCACGGCCCACAGCACGCAAGCCCACACCAACAGTCCCTGGAGGACCTGAATGCGCACACTGGCAGCTCGGCGGATCACTGCCGTTTGGCTCACAGCGCTGATCTCCGCGCTCGGCGCCGGCCACTTTGGCACCTGGCTGTGGGACTTCGTGCGAGGCAACACCGTCACCGCAACCGTGAACTCGTGCCACCTCCAGTACGGTTGGAACGAGACCCCCTACGCTCAATGCATCGGCGATTGGCACCACAGCACTGACCTTGGCGGCGGCAACGTCAGCACAGTCGCCTCCGGGGCGATCCTGGGCGTCGACGTGGACCCCCTAGCCAAGACCACCACCGAAGACGGCAAGCTGTCGGGAGACTATGCCGGTGACTACTTCGCCCGCCTCAACAGCGGTGGTGCCGTCGTAATCCCACGCTGGCACGTCATACTCGGCCCCCTCTTCCTGCTCACAATGGCCGTCAGCGGCGGTCTCGTCCTACTCCATCTGCGCAGGACGCACGATTAGTGGTACTTTGGTGACATAAGCGGCTTATGGGGTTTTCATGATGTTAGGAGTAGTTCACCGGGGCTGGCAACAGGAGGTTCTTGGTGACTGCTCGTCTGCTATGTCCGCCGACGGCGGCGCCGCTGGATGCGTACGCCGTCTATTTGATGAGTTGTTCGCCTCGCTGGTGCAGCGGCGCGGGTTTCGTGATTACCTGGCCGGGTTGCTGGCGCCGCGGGACCGCAACAAGACGCTGACCGCGCCGAGTGGTTCTCAGCCATCGGTACGATCGCCAGCGTCCTCGTCGTCGGTCTCGGACTCCGCTGGAAATTCGCCGCCGGCGGCAAGACGACGAGCGCGCCGAAGCCAACCAGGCCAGGCTTGTCACCGTTCGCTCCGATCGCTGGACCGGTCGCGACGAGACGAATGCCCCGGCCGCTCACTTGATCATTCATAACCACAGTGAAGCACCGGTCCATCACGTTGACGCGGGACCGCTGATCGCCGACCCAATCGGCCGTCACACCATCCGCGTGCTTGGCAATCTGACCTGTAGCCAACAGCTATATGTCCTCGAACCGAGCGGAGAACGCGACGCATACTACTGGCCAGACCGTCAGCCGATCGAAGATCCGCACGCAGTCACGTGGATCACCTTCGTCGACGCTCGAGGACAGAAATGGGGGCGCATCGACAACGGCGAGCCGCGCAAACTGCAACGACAGCCGACGACGTCGAGCCTCTGGCCTGGCTCAGTCCAAATGTGAAACGCGCCGGGTTTGCTAGGGGCTACATGGTTAGGTAGCCGCCTCGGTGAGACTTCGATCGAGTTCGCACCGTGAAACGCTTCCGGGCCGCGGGCCACAGCATACGAAAACGTCGATACACGTTCCCCGCGCAGCGTTGCCCGTCAAGGTCTCCGGGACGAGGCAGAGCCGACAAGTCAGCGCCTGACGAGCCCCGTCCCTCGTTCGCACTGTGAAACCGTTACGGAAGCCCAGGCTCAGCATGCGAAAGACGTTGATACACGGTCCTCGCGAAGCGTTGTCTGTCAAGGTCTCCAGGAGGCGGCAAGCGGGCACGCCAATGCGCGAGCAGCTAGGACGGCGCCTCCCGGGCGGATTCCCGGATCCGTCCTATTCCGGTGACAATCACGAAGGGATGTCGGGAGCCTCGGCTGGTGGGTCGTTGGCAAGCGCCAGCCGCCACCGGCGCCCATCGATCACCGCGACCGGCTCGGAAGCACTGTCCTCGGCGGGTACGACGCGGACACTCATATATGATCCCGGCTCTTCCAGAGAAAGACCAAGATCGGTGGCGATCCCGCGATGATTGGCGTACGCCGAGCCGAGTACGAGATAGCCCTCTTCCTTGAGTGCGCGGCGCGCATCCCGCACGCGTTTGGCGCTGTCCGTCTGCGTCACCAGGGTTGCCACGACTGTTCTGCTGATGGGTCGGCCCGGCACCCGGCGAAAGAATTCGTTGAGCCTGCGCTGACCCGGCGTGGTGCCGAGTATCGCCTCACGGTCGCGAGTGGGCAGGTGAAGCAGGGTGTTCTCCGGCAGCGAAACATCTCGGTGCAGCCACTGCAGCGCGGCGCGACCGTCGGCCGACAAGGCTGCCTTCCCATCCCGGTTGCCACCGGCCCGCAGAATGTCGGCGGTCACCCGGACGAGTGCCACCGAAACTCGTGACTCGCCGTCATCGCCGGTCACGAGGAGGCAGAGACCCGAGTCACGCCGAGAGAATAGCCAGTCGGACCGCCGGGAGAACTTGACATCGAAGGCGATACCAGCCAGTTCCAGATCCGATCTGCCGCCACTGACGAGGGAGAACTCTCTCATGAGTTCCAGCTCGATGCGGGCACTCAGCGAGCTCTTCTCGATTCTGGTCATCTGCTCCCAGGAGAACCGGCCAGTGTGCTGGCCGTCGTACATCTGGTCCAGCGACCGCCGTAGGACTGCGGCGAACCTCGTTCCGTCGGGGTCCAGCCGGAGCAATGCCCTGGCCAACGCTTCGAGGTCCGCGTCCGGTTCGCCCGGCTGGACAGGCCTTTGGGGTTCGGCCAACGCCACCGCGGCCGGATCCGACCCGTACGCCAGCCGCTCGGCCCGCCGGCTGTGCTCAGCAGGCTCCCACCGGCGGCGGGCTGCGGTTAGCTCCTGCATGGCCTCATCGCGCTCCTGCTCCGCCCGGCGCACCGCCTCGCGCAGTCGGGTCAGCTCAGCTAGGTCCACCTCCCGCGTGTCCTGCCGGCTCTGCTCGATCAACTGCCGCTGGACCTCCGCACGCAGTTGGGTCTCGGCCAGAAGATCGTCCTTGGTGTTCTCCAGCTGGTCCTTCAGCCGGCTGAGATCCCGGCGAAGGCGGGCAGCCTCATCCTGGCGCCGGTCAGCGGGTGTGGCGGTGCTGCTCGCCTCGCGCTGGAGGTTCTCGGCATGAATGAGTGCCCGTTCGCGGCGGGCGGCGGGCGTGGTGATAGTGACGATCGCCTTGATCAAATCGGTCTCCGACACGAGGTTCTCCCCGTTGAGTCGGCGTTGCAGTACTGCGTGACTAGGCACGCCGCGTTTGTGAGTGAAGTTCTCCGGGGTGAGGCGCTCGCGCAGCGCCCGCACCGAGAGACCCGCGTCGGTCAAGCACCTTTGTAGGAACTCGGCGAGCCGGTTGATCTCCTCGGTCTCGCCCGCAGGTCCCTGTCGGCGCCGCCCCGGAACCCCTGGCATCTGGCTCCTTTGTCTCGAATGTTTGTCTCGCTAAAACTTTAGTTGTCTCGAACAATACTTGCAACCTTAGGCCCATCCCTGAAGGCTCTTACCTGTCACGGCAGCAAGACAACGGACCGAGGGCAGGGACACGGATGCAGAACAATCAGATGTACGATCTGGCCGCGCTGGTCGCCATCCTTGGCACCGTAGGCGCGCTGGCCCTCACCGGCCAAGGTGCCGAGGTGCTCGGCGCCGCGGCGGTCGCCTCCAACTCGATTTTCGGGGCGTGGAGACAGCGCCAGCGACGCCCGGGCTCGTCCGGCAAGGGCCGCCTTGGTCAGCGGGCCGATGGCCACCGTGTCGCTGCTCGGCGGCCTGACCGACGGCCCCACACCATGATCTCGCCTCGCGAGATCGCCGATGTCGCCGGCCGTGGCAAAGACACCAGGGATGGGAGTCCGGTGGACCTGATGGCTGGATGTTCGGCTGGTCCGAAGCCATGCAGCCGCCCGGACGCAAGAACTCACCCTTGACGTTCGGAAGGGGGCTGCCATACCGGCAGCTTCAGCTAGGAGCCTGCCTCGAATTTGGTTTACTCTCGGGCTGGGCAGCCCCTACGCAGTCTTGCCGCGGACCACTGCATGGGAAGACGTCGATACATCTAGCCGGAAAACTGTTGCCCGTCAAGACGTCCAGAACCCGGAGGCGCCGAAGGCGGAACTCCTGACGAGTTTTGATCGAGTTCGCACTGTGAAGCGCTTCCGGGTCCCCGGGTCCAGCATGCGAAAACGTCAATACATGTTCCCCGTGAAGCGCTGCCCGTCAGGGTCTCCAGGACGAGGCGAAGTCGACAAGCCAGCGCCTGACGAGCCCCATCTCGCGTTCGCACCGTGAAACCGTTACAGGGCGGACGGGTACTCGAACCGCGACCGGGGGATTATGAACTTAGTTATTACCCTGACGGCGAATGCTGCGAAGTGTAGGCGGGTGCCTATCTATACAGGTAGGCACCCGCCTACGTCACGATCAGTTCCAATGCGTGACGGCGGCTGTCGGATCGTCCGGGCGCACCTCGGGCGCACCCTCAAGCGTCACCCCGCGACACGACTTGTCCGGAGTGCCTGGCGGTGCGCGTCCGCTCGGCTGTACGTCATCTGGCCAACCGATGATCACACTCAGCCGTTGCGATGCGCCCGCTCCACCACCTCGTCCTCGCGCAACGGCCCGGTGTGATGACTTAGGCAGATCGGCACCTGGATCTTGCTGAAGCTCGTTCCCTCGCCGGCCGAGTAGAAGGTGCCCATCGGAAGGCTGCCCAGATCCTTCAGGTCGGCATTGCGAGACTGCGCCATCATCTGGGCCGCTTCGAGCTGAGTCTGCGCTGTCAGGCGGCCTATGAACTGGTTCGCGGTGTTGCCAAGCGCCTGATTGTTGATTCCCTTGGGCGCCTGGGAGGCGAGGACCACACCCAGGCCGTATTTGCGAATCTGCCGGATGATCTCGACGGTGCTGTCGGTGCTGGGGGTGGAGGCGCCGGAGGGTACGAAGTTCTGTGCCTCGTCCATCACGAGCAGCCCGCCAAGGGGGCGGTCGTTGGTGGGGTTGGCGCGGAACCAGGAGAACAAGGCACCCTGCAAGCGGCTGACGAACCGCGCCGATCCCTCTCGCGACAGGCCGACAAAGCTGATGACCGAGATGCGCGCGGACTTTCCTGCGGATGGTGTCAGCAGTACGCCAGGATCGACGGGCGTGCCCGACTCTCCGAACAGTGGGTCCGTGTCAAGCGCCGCCTCCAGAGTGTCTGCCATCTGCTCGGCCAATTTGCGGGTCCGAGTGTTCACGATGTCGGCTGGGGCGTCACCGAGCATCTCGATCAGCCCGGCTAGGTTCCTGCCGCCTTCGCGGGCGTATCGCTCCAAGGCCCGGCTCAGCACGCCCAGCTGCTGGGTAGCCCGACCGCCGGTCTTACCTATGCCGGCTTGCGGCGCCAGCGCGGCAATGGTGGCGCCCAGCAGCCGCTTGAAGTCATCCTCGTCCCCGAGCACCGGGCCGAAATCGGGGAGCGGGTGAAAGCTCAGTGGACGCCCGCGGTTCAACCCGGGTGTCCAGACCACCACCTCGGTCTCAGCGAAGTAACGCTGCGCCTCGCCTTGGTGAGTATCGGTCCACCCCCTTGGCGCGTCCGGCCAAGGGTCGCCGAGTCGGCCAAGATCGTCATTGGGGTCCAGCACGATGGCAGATATGCCTCTCATCGCACACTGCTCGACGATGCGCTTGACGAGCACCGTTTTCCCGGATCCGGCCGCGCCGATCACTACAGCGTGCTTACGGAATTGCTCAATGGCAACGGTGAACGGTCGGCCGCCCCGAGTAGTGGCGCCCAGGATGACGTGCGAACCACCCGGGTAGATTTCGGGAGCCCCCACCGCGCCGCGCTCATCCAGATCACCCTCCATCAGGCCCTCGGCATCTGCATCCGCGGTGCCCACCGCGATGTCGTCATTTTCCGTTGGCGCGCCGAGATACGGCTGCAGATCGCTCACTATCGCGGCGAACACCTCCGTACGCGCCGCGGGGTGCTGCTGCCGCAACCAGACGTCCAGGCCGGAGCGGTGACTGTCGAGCATGGTGTGCAGAGCGGCGAACGTGCGCAGATCAGCCGCTCCGATCGGTAGCGCGAGGCCACCACGAGCGAGGAAGTCGGCTTTGATCTCATCGGTCTTGGTGCCACCCGGATACGTGGTGTTCCGCAGCAGAAACAGGCTGCGGCTAGGAAGCCCTGTCTCCAATCCGGCTTCCACGACCGCGTTGTGCATTCTGGTCTGCGCCGCGCGGGCATTGTCTGTGGCGATCGCACGGAAGGACCAGTGCAGCTCGTTTTCGGTGGCATCGTCAAGGATGTACCGGAGCCGTGCGTGCAGCGCTGCCTTGCCGCCGAATTCGGTTTCCACTACGAAGCGGGACTCATCTCCGCCGAGCTCCTTGATCAAGCAGCGCAGCCCGGCGCCGAGGAGCGCGGGAATCGTCCCATCCTCGTTCGCCTTGTCGAGAGGCCCTATGTCATCGGCTGCGGCGCGGAGCTTGCTAAATTCCTCGGTCAGCACGGCGAGCTCGGTGGCGGGGACGGTTCGCGGGGAGATGTTGGCCCGGCTTCCCGGAGCCAGCGACAGCAGCTCGGTGACAGCGCCGCTCTCCAGACAATTTGCGATGTGCTCGGCGACCCGGATGAGCAGCCGCCGCGGCGTATACCGGTGAGGCACTCCGGCGAGTGCCTCCGGCCGTATCGGCCACGTCTGATAGGGCGGCGTGAACTCCACCGACGCGTAGCCGGCACGGAAACGGTTGCCGATGATCGCCGCCGCGGTTGCCTCGTCGCGGATTTCCCCCAGGGTCGGCAGGACGGTGAAACGATCGAGGGCTGAAAGTATCGCCGCGTGACTGATCTTTCGCCAGGTGTCAGGCTGGCATGCGATCACCATGAGGGTACGCCGAGCCTCCTCCCGCATGTCCATCAAGCCCGCAGCGATATCGTTGCTCAGCCGGATAACAGCACGGCTCTCGCCGGACGCCGCTGAGGCCAGTGACGCCTCAGACGCCGAGACCAGGTTGTCGAGCTGATCGAAGGCGAACACCAGCGGCCCGACCAGGGCGAAGATGCGGGTGAGGTCGCGGAGCACCAGTTGCGCCGGTCGCTGTCGGGACGATAACCCCCACGCCGCCCGCTGACCCAGGTCCTCGTCGTTCAACGCCAGATATGCCTTGCCGATCTCAACTGCTTCTCCGGACGACGCGATCAGCGCGAGTGCACGGGCCGTATCCGCGGCCTCATTGCCCACCTGCCGATCCAGTCCGCGAATGCCGTGCACGAACGCGTCGAGGTGCGTACGAGTTAACGCACGCTCGCCCGTAATGGCGGCGCGGGTCGCCTCGTCCAGCTCCGACAGCCGAGAAAGCTCGGCCAGCAGGTACACCAGCTGTTCCTGGCCGCCGTCGTCTTTGCGATACAGGCCGTCTACGAGGCTGCCGGTCGCGCTTTCCCAGAAATCACAACCGGTCACAAGCTTGATATAGAAGAAGAATCCACCACGCGCCTGGATTTCCTGGCGCGTCCAGCCGAGCAGGTGCGTCTTGCCCGACCCTCGTTCGCCAAGCGCGACGGCAGCAGTGGGCGCATGGTCACCATCGAGTGCGTTCATTGACCGGGCCAGCCGGGCGGACACTTCTGGGTAGAGCGCGTCGACGTGGTAAGACGACAGCGATGCCCAGACCTCGTCCGGCGTAGGCGCCGTGCTCACGTGCAGCGCGCCGAGCGCCTCGAGTTGCCGGTTCATGCCTTCCCGATCCTCAACAGGTGCCGAGGCTCACCACCGATGTCTACTGCGGCCTCGCGATCGTGCGCCGTGAGTGACTTCTGGTTAAGCTCTGCCATCAGGTGCACGTCGGGCTGCTCGATCATCCGGTCAAGCTCGGCGTCCACCACCTCGCGGGCAACACCTTCCAGCCACGGGCGCAACACTGACAGCTTGATCCAGCTGTTTGGCCCACGGCGTACGGTCAGTTCCGCGTACGCCGCGCGTATCCAATTCTCGATGTCTGGCTGGAAGAACTCTTCGAACTTTATGCCCGACCGCGCGAGATGCTGGCCGATGTTCTCCAGAACTGCGTACAGCACACCCGCCGGGAACTTTGAGTTATCCGGCCGTCCGGCAACGAGAGCCGATTCGCACCAGCTGCGGCCGGCCGGGGCGAGCCGATATGTGTTCACTGCGCCACGCTTCTTCTTGGCGACTCGTTCGACACTACGGTTAACCTGCCGAAGTACCTTCGCATCGATTTCCAGGCCCGCGACATCGCGTAGTTCCCTGTTCGTCACGGGCCGGGCGACCACCATGAGCGCGAAGAGCGACGCCTGCCCCCGGACAGTCAGATCGGCTGCCACAACATTCCTCCTGACATCGGATGAGATGAGACAGTTCAGAGTGCGAAACCCCGCTCGGGCACCAACTCCACCCGACCGGTAGTGCTGGACAACTCGCCCGCGACCGTGATCACGAGCCGCTCGCGGTGGGCGGCGATGGCCCGTTCATAGTCAGCCTGAGAACCAAGGCGCACCCAGACCGCCCGCCGAGATCGTTGAAGATGCGCGGTGCGCAACTCGCCACGTACCTTCATGCGCCATCGGTCTTCACTTGCGGCATCGTCGTGGAGACCCTCGACGATGCCGGTTACTGTCGCCGGGCCTGAAGCATTCAGGCCACGCAGGCGCTCGGCAGCGGCCAGCAGGAGCGAGCCTGCGGTCTCCGGGAATGCAACCGACTGAGATGTAGCGTCTAGTGGCCGTGCCCGTGCCCAGCGAAACGTGATCTGAAAGGGTTCGTCGTGTCCCGAGCCGGACAGCTCGCTCAGCGCCCTACAAAAGTCCGCCGAGACTCCCGCAGTCACCGTCTCGTCAAATGCTGAGGGATCTTGCGCTGCCACCGCCGTCTGAACCGCACTGACCGCTTCCAGCATTTGAACTACGACCGCGCGGCCGCCCACCGCCTCGCCGCCGGGTACGCCTGCTATCGCGTCGGTAGCTAGGCGTACCTCGAAGATGTAGCTGCCAGCACGCGACGGGCCCAGTTCCGCTGCACGCAGGATGTCTGTCACCACACTCGGCGGCCGCCCCGCGAACGCGAAGTGGGGACCCTGCAGCACTGTCCGCGTAGCCGCGCCCAACACGCCGCGGACACCCTGCAGTGCCTTTGCACCGGACGTCAGCGGCGTGTACCCAGGGTCGCGCCCGGCTGGGAAGGTGTGAAAGAACTGCCTGTCCGCGTTTGGATGAGCAATGTCTCCGGCGATGTCGTCGGCCGGCCGGTCCTCTACAACAGACAGACAGCGCAGGATCTCCCGCAAGCGGCGGTCGCTGTCACCCATGCCATCCCGGCCTGGTACCAGCACTTCGTAGTCGTCGGCAGTACGCCATATGCTGGCGCCCTGCCACCCATGCGGGTCACGTTCCCATCCCATGTCGGCCAGGTAGCTGACGATGTCGCCGACCCGTAATAGAACCTTCATCGCGCGATCTACCAGACCGACTGGGTCTCGGTGAGCCTGCGCAATGTCGTCGCCGTGAGCACATTCGCGGTGGGCACCTTCACTGGGTGCTTGCGTTTCCGATCGGGATTGGCGATTGGCTGCTCGTCACGCAGCGACACAAAATAGCCGAGGTTGCGGAGCAAGATGCCATCCATCGTGGACGTCGCGTATTGCCTGCTATCCGTCGGAACGCAGATGACGAACAGGAAGCGGGGCACGGTGTAATCCGGACCTGCGAGCTGGCTGAACTGGCTCTCGCTGAGCCCCCGATAGACCAAGTTACCGGACGTTCCAGCAGGCTGACTCCAGGTCTTCACTTGCGCCTCGATAGCAGGCGAGTACACGCGCCCGTGGCGGCCGGTGGCACGAAATCCCAAATCGACCCCGTCGACGTCGAGATCTTCCTTGAAGACGATCAGACCAGCGGCGGAGGCCAGCACACGAACATAGTCCTCGCCAAACTTGCCCTGATGCTGGTTCGCATCGAGCATACGGCTTCCTCCCCGACGTGACGTACGGTAGCCCGAAGCCTACGAGACGCTTCGACGCCTGTCAGCACCGAGAGAGGTGGATATCTACGGTTTCCAATCGATAGGAACGAAGATTTGGACAGCGATGGAGCGACCCATCTGCTGAACCGCTCGCCCCCAGAACACGGCATCCTGCAGTTACGACACCCTGGCGAGCCGTTCGCGAGGCGAGCTGCGCCGGGCTGCCGCTGCCGGTCCGCCACCGGCTAGCGCCGAATATTTCGCCGCCTACCGTCACTGGATCGTGGCTGTGGACCTCTGCCCTTCGGCCAGACCGCGACCACGATCGACGTTCGCCCCTTCGGTGTGATCGGGTCATGTCGAGACCGAGCCCTACGGAGGTGGCCTCGATGGGCTCACGCCCACGGACGAGACTCCAAGTCCCGCACCGCACCAAGACGACAGGGTTACTGAATTGCAACGGACGGTCACACGACGACCTGCACAGCACATCGTTGTCAGACTTGACAGAAACCATGATGGTCAACGACGAGCAGGAGTGGGGAGCGTTGTCGAACGATCGGCGAGGTCGGCAAGTCATCGTGGACGGTCCAGATGGCGTCCGAACTCTTCTCGAGCGCATGGCACGTCATATGGACGGGCTCGTACCTGCAAAATCCTGGAGCGAGGTCGAGCAACAAGCACCCTCGATAATCCGTCACCACGTCGACGAAATGAAGCGCCTATTGCAGGGCCAGGATTTATTCGATGTGCTCGAACTCGTGCGGCAGCATGAGATACCAATCACATTAGCCGGGCATAGGGAAAGCGAGTCGCAAGGCATTGCCGCAATTATCGATATAGTTGCTCTAGTGGCGCTCGGTGTCGGCCAAAGAACGGCGCCCATCAACAATGGAACCACTCCCTCAGATCCCCCATACCCAAACCAGATAATTGAACCGCTATGCGCCCTTGCCCGCGATATTTTGAAGCTTGCCGCACTCATGAGTTTCTCGCTGATGGCCAACCCCAGCTATGGCCCTCTGGTCGAGCTGGCTAGCCAACTCCGTGGTGCCGAGCAGATGATTCGCGGCAAACACTACCAATCGATCGGAATTGAACTAAACCGCGGCATTCTCGATGCACCGCAGATAGCTTCTCTTCTGAAGGCGAATGTCGGCTTTACCTACGATGATGTAAGGTCAATTTCCGACGCAATAAGAGCCTGGTACGCGGGTGGCAAGAATTCCCTAATAGATCGGATCGGCGATGCGTCGATGCGGTACGGCCAGGCTGAACCACCACCAGACGACCTTGAATTATTGCGGCAAGCGTTTTCAGATCTTTTCATAAGTCCTGGTACTCACAGTTCATTCACCGCTGCCGACCTGGCCGAAATCAGTGGCGTCACACAAGACAGGATCTTGAGCGCGCTACAGATCTTTAGCAGGAACCTCGGCGGAGACTCTGAGGGTCTCATTACTGCGTTTGTCAATGGCCGAAACCCCCTGGCCGGCATTGACATTATCGGCGACGGATCTGGCAACTATCTCATGCTCCAGAATGGCGTACAGATCGATCATGTTCGAAGGTTGCTGGAGTCGCGGATCAAGGCCGCGGGAAACGGCAAGGCATGGGATCAGTATGGGCGGCGGCGCGACGCCTTCGCGGAAGAGAAGGCTGGTAGTACCTTGGCGAGTCTGCTAGGTATGCCAGAGCCAACTTTCGTGGGCCTAAAGTACCTCGCACCATCGAGCAAGGACTGCGAATGCGATCTGAGCGCTTCGTCCTCGAATCCCCGCGAAAATACGCTGCAAACCGAGGGCGATGCCCTGTTCATAGTCGAAGACGTGGCCATATGTCTTGAAGTCAAGGCTGGGGCGATCACCGACAAAGCCAAGAGCGGCAATGTTCAACGAGTTGCCGAGGATCTTAAGAAGACGATCGGCGAGGCAACAACACAGGCCCAGCGACTGGAATCACTGCTATTAGATAATCACGGATTGTGGCTTGCCAATGGAAAGTGGCTTGATCTCTCTGGTGTCCGTGAGGTCAGATCAGTCGTCGCTTGTTTGGATGACTTCGGCCCTCTTGCCATTGCAGCAGATGCCCTCGTCCGGGCAGGACTGCTCGGAGGTTCGTCAATGCCATGGATTGTCTCAATCCATGACCTGGCGGTAGTTGAGAAGGTAATAGACGACCCGGCCTCATTCCTACTTTACCTACGGAGGCGTACCGAGCCGTCGGTCGCGAAGCTCGTCGCCGCTATCGACGAACTGGATGTGTTGATGTGGTTCTTACACGGGGGCCTATACTTCGAAGCCGACCCCGATGCACTCTTTCAACGCTTTCCAAGGTCACCAATGCCAACGAGTCGGGATCGTACTCGCTATCGGGAACAGATCGTCACACGAGTCGGAACTCTCACCGACAAACTTGATGCGTGGATGTATTTCGAAGAAGGTATAAGCAGTTTGCCGGCACCAAAGCCAACGCGGGCCGAGAATCCGATGATTCTAGGGTTGGTCAAGTCTATGCAAAACAGCCGCTCGCCCGGTTGGTTGCGAAGCGGAGCCGACCTTCTGAATCTTTCCTCCCGAACCCAAACGGCACTAGTAAATGACCTCAAGAAAGTCGTTGAGCAGACTCGCCGCGATGGCGACTTCCACAGCGTGTTTTACGCGTTCATGGGCGCCTGGGGCTACTCGCTGATTATCATAGCAACGCAACCGCGCTCGTATCCCACGGCGCGGAACCGCCTGTCCACGTATATGGCAGCGAAGAAACACCAACTCCAGGCCGATCGGGCAGTCGGGTTTCTCATCGACGAACAGCATCAGGTCGTTGGAGTAGAATATCGAAACGATCCCCCAGGAGAAGATGCGGACCTCGATGAGCTAGTTGAGCGCATGCACCTGGTACCCGTAGAGCGAATGCGCAATACGTTGGCTCCATCACCTAAGAGGCTGACGCCACGCAAGCCGAAAAAGGGATCGAAATCACATCGGAAGAAAAAGTAGCGTAGCGTCAATGAGATGGTATCCATTCTATTGCGCAGCGTCATCAAGATCGCTGCTGTCCCACCTGGGGTGGGGTTGCTAGTCACTGACTCGCGGCGTCACGCTAGGATCAGTCGATTCTGCATTTGCTCGGCGATAACTGGAGAGCGTGATCAGACCACCTGATCAGTCGCGAGTCGAAGCGCCTCAGCCCAAGGAAACGTGGGCAACCGTTCCGCGCCTCGTCCCGGCACATGCGGCTCCCAACCATATATAGGACCGGTGAGCACCCTGATTCCCTCAGCTTGCAGGGCAGCGATTGAGTTGCCGAACGGCGGCCGCCTTGCCAGAGCAGAGTTCACAAACGGGACGATCACTGTTGGCACGCCTCTACCAATCAGTTCGGCAGCCGATGCCAATGCATAATTGTCTGCGATTCCTGCTGCGATCTTGTTTATGGTGTTGAAGGTTGCGGGTGCGATGATAAGTGCATCCGCCGCTGCGGTCGCCCGGCTATTTGATATCGTAGCCTGGTAGCTAGTTTTCACTGGACGCCCGGAGATTTCCTCCGCCAGCGCTAAGTCGAAGAAGTCCAGTGATGCGGGCGTAGCAGTAACAGCAGCACTCCAGTTACGCTCTTGCGCCAGCCTCAGAAGCTTGGTGGCATCCGCCGCTGGCGCGGCTCCGCAGACGACGATTTGAAGATGCCCGTCGGTCACAGCGGCACCCCCGTTGACCTGGCGAAGTCCGCAACCTCTGTCCGGGAACTCCCGTAGGACAGCGCGGCGAGATCACCCACCAACCGGTGAACTGTGGATCGCGCTCGGATCTCTTCTGGTGCGATCTGGTAGGCCGTACGTAGGGCAGCCAATGCCTTGTCCCTCCTGCCCCACTGCGCGTACGCCTGGGCAACGTCGACGAACAGCCGCGCCTTCCGCTCAGGCAGACGGATCGCCTGAAGGGGCAACTGCCGCGCGTACTGGATCGCCGTTCCGGCGTCGCCCAGCGAGAGCGCCACAGCCATCCGGTGTTGCAGCACGTTCGTAGGCCCAAACCCGGTCCACCGCTCGTTCCCATCATGGCCGAGCATCTGGGCCGCACGTTCCGCCTCATCGAGCAGCGTTATAGCCGTGTCCCTGTCCTCGGTTCGAGCGGCCGCGATCGCTGCACGAAGCAACAGCGCCCCGTACACTGCCACAGACTCGGCGCTGGCGAGGCCCGTGGCACCCTCCAACGCCTCCCCCGCGCCTTGAGCGAAGTCAACGGCGGTAGCCGAACGCCCGTTGCTCATGAGCGCGTGCGTTGTCAGCCGAGCGCTCGCAGCCACAGCGATCGGATCTCCGCTGGCAGCCGCGCTCTGCGCGCAGCGCTCCGCCGCGACGAGCGCCATCGGATTGTCGCCAAGCTTGAGGAACACGCTGCCGGCCACGTGATAGGCCTCTGCAGCGAGAGCACGGAGCCCATCACGCTCGTCCAACGACGCTGAGCTGCACGCGGCATCAACTTGCGGCAAAAGCGTGACGAGGTGGCCCAACGCCTGCTCGTAATGGCAAGCCTGGTAGGTGCCTTTGGCCCGTCTGACGCTCTGTGAGAGCTCGGACCGAGTCGGGAGTTCCAGGTTGCCGCCGTCGCGCCCAGGCGCCAGCAGGGTCATCACGAGCTGATCTGTCGCGACGGCACCAGCCGCCGAGTATCTGAGAACATCTCTACGAAGCACGTCGTCACCTCGATCGAAGAGTCTGCCCGCAACTCTATCGGCCGACGCCTCCACGTCCGCGGTATCGGACGCCGAACTCGGCTCAACAGACCGAGCGACGTACGGATGCCCTTCCTGGACAAGGGAATCAGGCACGATCAGGCGTTGACCCGAGGGTGTCGTCGTGGCCAGCAGCTCGGCTTCGGCCCCAGAGATGTGACGTCCGGCCTGAAGAAGTCTGGCTGCGTCGTCGCGGGCGTCGTTGAGCAGCTCCGCTAGGTCGTCCACCGAGACCGCCAGCGCCTGCGCCAGGCGAGGACGATGCCACGGCTGCGGGCCGGTATCCCCACGCTCCCAACGAACCACCGTCGAACGGTCGACTCCGACACGCTCCGCCAACCGCTCCTGGCTGAGACCGACCGCCTTCCGTCGCTGCGCGAGCCGCTGGCGTCTCATCATGATCCCATCCGTAGGGCGACATCGATTTCCTACGGATTCATTTAGCCAAATCAGAATGCGCGTTGCAATGGCGATGCGCCATTTCTGCGCCATTCCCGCAATGTGGTTCCCGTCCGACCGCTGTTTGGCTGTTCTGGTTCCCCTACCTGGCAGATCATGGCGACGGACGTTCCTACCACTATGGATCAGGGACTTCACACCGCCTCCGGACGAGGCTTGTCCGGATAGATCGTTACTGACGATAGGAGGCGTGTGTGACTCGCCTTTCCAAACTCGACGGATTTTCATCGGAACCACCGCACGAAGTCTCCAAGAGGCGGATCGGCTTGACCCCGACCTTCCCGCTTCCGGAGGCCGCGACGGAGCTTGCCGCGACCGCCATCGCTCTGGGCCGGTTCAGATCCACGCGTTGGTCGACCGACACCGAACATCTCCAGCACACGCTCGACGTTCTCCGGTGGGAATGGAGTCGGCCGTGCTGACCTCGCGTACCAACGTCCGGCTGCGGAAATGCATGCTCGCCGCTGGCGTGACCTACGAGGATCTGGCGAACGTCGCCGACGCCGATCCCAAGACGGCTCAGCGCTGGGTCTACGAGGGGCGTACGCCTCGACGACGGCGTGCCGAGCGCGTAGCTGCCTTTCTGGGAGTGGAACTGTTCTGGCTCTGGCCGCATCTGTCGGACCTGTCTTCCTGGGAGCGGGAGGGCATACGACAGGGCTGGCAATTCCGCTTCCGCGCCGACGACCTTCCGTCGTCCTTCCTTCGGCAGACGGTCTTCGCTGCCAAGTCCCGGCTCTGGGTTCTCACCGACAGCAACTGGCTGCTTGCCCGGCTGCTGATTCCGGATTACCTCGCCTCACTGACCCTCCAAGCGGGCGATTCTCCTCGGCTCCTGCTCTCGCCGCAGTTGGTACAACCGCATCGCGACATGCCAGCCAACGCCGAGGTCCGTACGCATCCCGGAGTCCACAGCACCTCCATCATCCGCATGGATGGCTTGATGATGGTCGTCCCCGGCGGGCTCGGCCTGGAGACGGCGGCCAGCCCGGTCCTGTTCCTTTCCCGCGCCACAGACGAGAAGCCTTTCGACTCCTTCGCCGACGGTTTCCAGCGGCTCTGGGAATCCTGTCCGCCGAGCAACGGCAGGGCGAAGGCGACCGGCGGCGACTGACAGACGCGAGCGAGGCACCTGACAAGACCTGTCACGATCTAACAGCCGAGGTCAGCAGCGTCCACGGTCGTCGATAATCGCTCCACAGCCGGCGGGCGATGCACCTACGCTGTTCTTCTCGGCCATGCTGGCCGGCTGCTCGGCCTCGGGAGTGCGGCGCGGGCAGGCGAGGCGCCGACCGCTCGGATATCAGCGGTCCAAGGAGGCCCTCCCTCACTCCCGCGCGACGCTGTGGAGCTGTCGTCCGGGCCACGGATCATCCCACCCCGGAACCCCGGTGAATCCAGGGCCGTCGCGTGTACGCGGCGGCCCTGCGGCGTACCGGGATCCGTGTCGGTGTGCCGATCGTCGTCGACAAGACCGTCCCTCCGGAAAGTGCCCCGCTCAAGCGGCCCCGTTTCGTCTGACAGACCAGGTCAGCGGCCTGACAGGCGGCTGCGGATGGACGCAGAAGACCCAACGGGTCTCCTCCCTCCCAGGGGTAAGGAATTCCTCCAATCGAAGGTGGCTATGACCAAACACATCACCCACGATCCGGTCCTACGGCTCCAGCATCAGCTCACGCAGCGCGATTGGCGGCTGCTCGGCTGGCTTCACGATCACCGAGTACTGACGACGTTTCAGATCGCCAACGCGCTGTTCCCGACGCTCAACTACGCGCAGCGACGCCTCACCCAGCTCACCGGCCTCGGTCTGCTCGAACGGTTCCGGCCGTTCCGGCTCCAGGGCGGCAGCTACCCGTACCACTACGCGCTCGCGTACGTGGGCGAGCTTGTGGTTGCGGCTTCGCGAGGTATGCCGCCGCCGCGACGGGCTGACTCAACGGCACGGCTGCACCGCATCGCAACGAGTCGCAACCTCGACCACCGGCTGGGGATCAACGACTTCTTCACCGGCCTGGCCGGCTACGAGCGCAAGAGGGAGGGCGCTCAGCTCCATCATTGGTGGCCCGACACGCGACTGGAGAGGTTCACACCGCCGGGAACGACAGCGTTCGGTTATCCGCAGGCGGACGCGCTCGGTGTCTGGACCGAGGATCGACAGACGGTCGTCTTCTACCTCGAACACGACACCGGGTACGAGGCTCTGACCGTGCTGGCCGACAAGGTACGCCGATACACGGAATTCCACCGTCGAGGCGCACCTGCCTGGCCAGTGCTGTTCTGGCTGCACTCCACGGTTCGCGAGCAGCACCTCCACCGGCGGCTCGCGGAGACAGCAACGCGCTTCCCGATCGCGACAGCGGCTCGGGACCGCCTCGACGGGCGTACGCCGGCAGAAGCGATCTGGCGACTCGCGAGCGGTGCGCCGACGCTGCTGCGACTCGCAGCGCTCCCCATGCCGACTCCAGCCGACCTGGCGGCGTTCGACACAGAGACCCGCTCATAAGACGTGGAGACCCGCCGGTGAGAAGCAGGCGCGGCTTGACATTTGTCGCAAATGGATGGTCGATCTATAGGTACCCATCCACCCGTATTTGATCATCAAATGGCCCGGTCAGCGGGCCGCGAAAGGAGCGCCATGGCCTCGAACCGCACCTGGCCTGCCCAGGTTGATCGCCAAGGAGCTACATGCCAGCACCTGAGCCGAACGAAGACCTCGGCCAGCCGGAGAAGAAGCCCACGCGTCGTGGCACCCGCGACCGACATGGCCGTCACGAGCCGTCCGCCACCCGGCAGCCCGGCGAAGGCCCGCGTCGCCGCAGAGACGATCCGCGGTGGACTCTCGGACCGCCGAAGACCGTCCCCATGACCCCGGAGCAATACCAACGAGCGGTACGCGCCTGGGCTGCACTCCTCGCCGCGTACCGGGCACGGCAGCGACCTGACAACGACTGACATCCCTGATCACGGCTGCGGCTGGACGAGTTCCGGTCGCAGCCGAGCCGTCCCTGGAGCGTGAAGACATGGCCAAGAAGAAGCCCATCCGACGCCGCGACGCGATCACACCCGAGTCCCTCCTCCGCGTGGCGATATACACACGGAGGTCGACCGACGACGAACACCAGCCCTACTCGATCGAGGCGCAGACCCACCGGTTGGAAGCGTATGTGGCGAGTCAGCCGGGCTGGCAGATCAGCGCGAGCTACACCGACGATGCCTCCGGCGCGACGCTCGACCGCCCGGGACTGCGTGACGCTCTGACAGCTGCCCGCGACCGGCGATTCGATCTTCTGCTCGTGTACCGCCTCGATCGGTTCAGCCGTCGCATCGCCGACCTCGCGAACCTCATGGACGAGCTGGATGCCGCGGGCGTGCACTTCCGGTCGGCCACCGAACCGTTCGACACGTCCAGCGCGGCCGGCCGCTTGTTCGTGCAGATGCTCGGAGCCTTCGCGGAGTTCGAGCGCGAGGTCATCATCGATCGCGTCATCAGCGGCATGGAGCGCAAGGCGGCCAAGGGCGAGTGGACATACGGCCCACGCCCCTATGGCTACACCGTCGACCCCACGACACAGCGCCTGTTGCCCCACCTCGACGAGGCGCCGGTGGTTCGCGAGATCTTCGAGCTGTACGCGCGCGTCGGCCTCGGCACGCGGGCGATCGCCGAGCGGCTGAACACGCAGGGCAGGCGTACCAAGAACGGCAAGCCGTTCTCCGGGCACACCGTGATCAGAATGCTCGTCAACCGGCTCTATCTGGGCGAGGTCGGGTTCCGGGAGGTCGTCGTTCCCGACGCGCACGAGGCGCTTGTCGACGAGGATCTGTTCCTCCGATGTCAGGCCGTCCTCAGCAAGCGGACCGATCCGCACTCATCGCGAGCCGCCGCGAACTCCGACTACCAGCTCACCGGCCTGATCACCTGTCCCGAATGCGGACACGGGTACGTTGGCACGTCCGCGACCGGCAAGCTCCGCCGCTACCGCTACTACACCTGCTTCAGCCGCGCCCGCTACGGCACCGCAGGCTGCACCGCCAGCCGCATCGACGCCGACCTCCTGGAGCAAGCGGTCAACCGAGCGCTTCTCGACCTGCTGGCCGACACCGATCTGATCATCGACGTCGTCGAGGCCGAGTGGGCGGTCCGCGCCCAGGACACGGCCAAGCAGCGCGAGGAGCTGGCCGGCATCTCCGGCCAGATCGCCGCCGCCGAGACCGCCGTCGACCGCTACCTCGCCGCGTTCGAAACCGGCGCCCTCGACGAGCGCACCTGCGGCCACCGCATCCGCGATCTTCATATCAAGATCGACCAGCTCACGGTACGCCGAGACGAACTGACAGCTCTCGTACAGTACGACCAGGCACGCGTACGCCCGGAAGACATCGCTCAAACCCGAGCGGAGCTGGCTCACGTGCTGGAGCATGGGGAGAACGGAGCGAAGAAGGCGATCATCGAGGCGCACGTCGCCGAGATCAAGATCGACGGTCGGGATCTGATCCCTACATTCATGGTCCCCTATGAATTTCGCACAGGGGGCCAGGTTGTGGGGCGGGCGGGGCTCGAACCCGCGACCGAGGGATTATGAGTCCCCTGCTCTGACCGGCTGAGCTACCGCCCCGGCACAGCGCCTCCGGGTACGCCCGGGGGCTCGCGTGCGCCTAGCGTAGCCGGACTGTCGCGCCGATTTCACCCGCCATCCCGTCGCTGCCGCGCTTTACACCCTCGGGTGCCCGCGCTATAGTGGAATGGAACGTTCCGTTCTGCAGGTTGAACAGCACCGCGAGCAAGGGAGACACCCATGACCACCAGCGGCTTCAGCATTCTCGACCGGGCTCACGACGCACTGCGCAGTGCGACTTCCGGCGTACGCGACTGGGGTGTCGGGTCGCCGTGCGATCAGTGGACGGTGGCGCAGGTTCTGCAGCACGCGGCCGGCGACCAGATCGCGTACGCGGCGGCGATCACGGGTGGGGCCGGGCCGGCGGAGAATCCGTTCACGCCTTCGGGGCACATCGAGGGCGAGCCCGCGGCCCTGATCGAGGAGGCTATCGGGCGGTCGGCGGCGGCGTTCGCGACGTTGAGTGCCGGGCAGGCGGATGTGCCGACGCCGATTCCGCCGCATGCGATGAGCGCGGAGATGGCGGCCGGGGCGGCGGCGATGGACGCGGCTGTGCACGCGTGGGACATCGCGGTCGCGACCGGGCAGGCGTCGCCGCTGGACGATGATATGGCGGCGGAGCTGCTGCCGGTCGCCAGGGAGCTGGTCGAGCCGCTGCGGGGGTGGGGCGCCTTCAAGGCCGCGATCGACGCGCCGGCCGCCGGGGCCGCGGCGGAATTGCTGCTCTTCCTGGGCCGCCGCCCGGAGTGGCAGGCCTGAGCCGGCCGCCCGCGGCTCGGGTGCGGACTCGGCCGCACCCGACCCCTGATCCCGTTTGGATCAGGGATCGCCACGTAATCATGGGCCATGATTCGGGTGATTTCCCTGATCCAAACGGGATCAGGGGGGTTCCGCCCGCGGAGCGCGGCGGCTTCCTGCGGGATCAGGGGAATTTGAGCGGGCGGAATTCAGCCGAACGGTGCACTCCCCCGGCCCCACGGCGGACTCTTGTCGGCGTACTGTGACCGGCAGACTCCTTGAGCATCGTGGATGTCCCATGAGGAGGAAGAGTCGTCGCCGATGGACCTGAACGACAACGGCACACTGGCCGGAATCGCCGGCACGGGCCGGTTCGACCTGGGGACGTACTTCCTCGCCGCACCACCGGCGGCACCGGTGGCCAACGCCTATTGGGTACGCTTCCACGGCTCCACGATCGGCGTCGCCCTCTCGTTGATGAAATACGCCGCGGAGCGGGTCGCGTACGCGGATCTCGGGCAGTTGACCGAGGGCGAGAAGACGATCCTGATGCGGCACCGCGCGAA
Organism: Hamadaea tsunoensis DSM 44101; assembly: GCF_000428945.1. GTDB lineage: Bacteria > Actinomycetota > Actinomycetes > Mycobacteriales > Micromonosporaceae > Hamadaea > Hamadaea tsunoensis. Next base: position 399,672 of record NZ_AUAX01000001.1, read on the forward strand.
CGGGCAGCCGATCTTCTCGGCCGGCGCGGCGGCACCGATCCAGTCCCGGGAGTTCCTCGGGGCCCGGCAGGCGTGGCTGGATCTGCGGGTGGCCCGGGGCGTACTGCTGGATTCGCAGCAGGCCGACGGGTTCGACTGGGACGTGCCGGAGGCCGTCGGGTCGGCGTTCTCGGCGGTCTCGGTGTGGGCGAACCGGCTGTTCGGCGAGCGGGACGGGCTGGAGAAGACCGGGCTCGGCGACGGCTCGACGATGGGCTACGTCATGCTCGCCGGCGAACGGGTCACCACGCGGCTGCTGTGGGAGTGCGCCGCCGCGATCGACGCGTACCTGGGGATCGAGCAGGGGGATCCGGCGCATCTGCAGGGGTCGGCCGGCGCGCCGCTCCGGGCGCTCGCCAAGGCTCTCGAATTGAGCCAGGACCATCTCGTCCCGGCGCTCGTGACGACGCTGGCCCTCATCGACTTCGCGGTCAACCCGCCGGTGCCGCCGTTCCTCACCAACGAGGAGGCCAAGACGCTGCAGTGGCGCGACATCTATCCCCCGCTGCGCTTCGCCCGGGCCTGCAACGGGGTGAAGAAGGTCGGCGTGCTCAGTCGCGTACCGGACGACGAGGAACTGCGCATCTATCTCGAACACGTACGCGACGCCGCCGGGCTGCCGCGTACCAACGGCGCCGGGGTGTTCGCCGGGCGGTCCCCGCACTACGATCTCGCCGCGCCGTTCGTGTTCGGCAGCGTCAAGCCCGGTTCGCTGGACGCGGACTACCAGGCGTACATCGCCTGGGCGCAGCAGCGGCTGTGGCGGCTGCGGGACGAGCATCCGGCCGCGATCGCGTACCTCGGGGTGCACGGGCGGGAGATCAAGGAGGCGGGCGGCTGGTTCGAGACGCCCTATTTCGGCAGCGCGCAGGACGTGTACCGCTGGTCCGAGGACCTGCCGCAGGGGGTGGCCGCCCAGTACGGGGTCTCGGTCGCGCTGTATCAGACGCTGCACGATCTCGTCTCCAATACAGGGCCGCTGCGCAGGCACTTCGTGCCGCCCGCGAGCTATCCCGCCGACTTCTGGGACGGTATCGAGAACTCGGTGAAACGCAGCTTCGGCGAACTGCCGTCCTGAGCCGAGGACTGTCCTATGCGGACTGCCGCTGTACGCGTACTGCCAGGATAGCGACGAGACGCGCGGCGACGGGACCGGCGACGGCGAGGATCAGCACGTAGGCCGCCGCCAGGGGACCCAGCTGGGGCGCGGTGCCGGCGGCGACCGCGAGACCGGCGATGACGATGTTGAACTCGCCGCGCGGCAGCAGCGCGGCGCCGGCGCGCAACCGGCCGGGGCGCCCGATGCCCGCGCGGCGGGCGGCCCACCAGCCGGTGGCCATCTTGGTCAGCACGCCCGCGAGCGCGAGCAGGAGCGCGGCGCCCGCGACCGGCGGCAGTGCCTGGGGGTTGGTGTGCAGGCCGAAGAAGACGAAGAAGACGGCCGCGAACAGGTCCCGCAGCGGCAGCAGCAGCTGGCGCGCGGTGTGCGCGAGCGGGCCGGACAGCGCGATGCCGACCAGGAAGGCGCCGACGGCGGCCGAGACCTGCAGCTTCTGCGCGATTCCCGCGACCAGCACGGTCAGGCCGAGCACCTTGAGCAGCAGCACTTCCTCGCTGGGCGAGGCGACGAACCGCTCGACCAGGTGGCCGAACCGCAGTGCCACGATCAGGATCACCGTGATGGTGGCCGCGGCGATGCCGAGCGTGACCGCGCCCAGCAGCAGGCTCGCGCCGGCCAGCAGGGCGGTGAGAATGGGCAGGTAGACGGCCATCGTCAGGTCTTCGAAGACCAGCAGCGAGAGCACGATCGGCGTCTCACGGTTGCCCAGCCAGCCGAGGTCGGAGACGACCTTCGCGGTGATGCCCGACGAGGTCACGTAGGTGATGCCGCCCAGCGCGACCGCCGCGACCGGCCCCCAGCCCAGCAGCAGCGCGGCGATCACGCCCGGCGCCGCGTTCAGGACCAGGTCAACCAGGCCGCCCAGCCAGTTCGTACGCAGCGTGCCGACCAGCTCCGGCGCCGTGTACTCCAGACCCAGCGTGAACAGCAGCAGGATCACGCCGATCTCCGCGCCGGTCGCCGTGAACTCCTCGCTCGTCGTCAGCGGCAGGATGCCGCCGTGCCCGAACGCCAGGCCCGCGAGCAGGTACAACGGGATCGGCGAGATGCTCCACCGCCAGCTCACGGCCGCGAGCAGGCCCAGCCCCAGGATCACCGCACCGAGCTCGACCAGCACGCTCGCTTCGTGCATCAGCCTGCCCCGAGCAGATCGGCCACGCCCTGCGTACCGTCGGACGTGCCGACCGCCACGACGACGTCACCCGCCCGGAAACCGAAGTCCGGTCGCGGGCTCGTCACCACCTCCGGGCCGCGCAGCACGGCCACGATCGAGGCTCCTGTACGCGTACGCGCCTGGGTGTCGCCCAGCGTCCGGCCGTCGTAAGGCGAACCGGCCGCGATGGCCACCTGCACGGTCACCAGACCGGTGACCTGCTGCTGCAACTCGGCGAGCCGCTCGACGATCCGCGAGGTACCCAGCAGCTCGGCGACCCCGTTGGCCTCGTCCGGCGTCAGCATCAGCGACGCGACGGCGCTGTCGGGATCGTGCGGGTCGTAGACGACGAGATCACGACGCCCGCCGTGATGCGAGATGACCGCCGCGCGCTGCCCGCGGGCGGTCCGGAAATCGTGGCGCAGGCCCACTCCGGGCAGGGCGGTACGCTCCACGTCCACGGCCGGCTCCTCCCAGTCCGAAGATGGCCATTGCCCCAGCCGGTGAAGCTGGAGCAATGGCCACAGTCTACGCGTACCGGGTGGGTCGGGCGGTTGTGGCTTGCTTTGGGCCTTACTTCGAGCGGCCTTACTTTGAGCGGGCTTACTTCGAGGGGCCTTACTTCGAGGGGGTGGGCGTGGTGCATTCGATCTTCGGGTTGACGCCCACGTAGTTCAACGGGCCGGCGATCACCGTGACGATCGTGTTGCCGGCCTTCGCGCAGTTCGTGTCGCTGCTGTTGAAATATCCACGCTGGCCGGCGGCGATGGCTCCGATGACAAGCCAGATGACGACGACTACGGCTCCGATGCGCATTCCATTCCTCCTTATGACCCGACGGTCATACCCCGCGTCTCCCTCCTTCAACCATCTGTCCATAGTGGTCGCTCGCTCGGCCTCGGTCGGCCGGTCCATGATCTGGTTTGGAACAGAAATATCGTGCACCTCTCATGATCAGTGCGCCGATCATGAAGCAGGGGAAAAGCGCCCGGGAGGGTTGCCCGATATGGGGGCTTGGCTGCCAGCAGGCCGGGTGATCGTCGGCGGGTGGGATGTAGTTTTCGGGCCTGTCCCTCGATCGTTTGCGGCAGGGATGTTGATAGGGGAGGGTTTTTCTACATCAGTAGCGCTTTGGATCTTGGATGGGGGCTGGATTTCTACATCTCAGCCGCCGTGGATCACGCCCGAGCCCCTCCGCCTCCGCCGGTTGCCCGCGCTGTGGGACAGATCTTCCGGCAGGTGGACCGTGGCCGCCGTTTTCTTGATCATTTACGGCTGAGGTGTCATTTCCAGCCCACCTTGCATGATCGTTTACGCGCCTGGTGCAACCAGGAGCCGTCCACGCACCCCGGAACCGTAAATGATCATGCAGTCGTCGGCCGTTTTCGCACCTCGCCCGTAAACGATCACCTTCTCCGGCAGGGAGGCGATCCAAACGGGATCATGGGATGGGAGCACCGGGGTGGGAGTGTTGCTGGGGGAGGATGGGGGGGTGCGGGTTGTGGTGATCGCGGATACGCATCTGCCCAAGCGGGCTCGGGATCTGCCGGCGGTGGTGTGGGCGGCGATCGACGACGCCGACGTCACGGTGCACGCCGGCGACTGGGTCGACGCGGCGGCGCTCGGCGCGATCGAGGCGCGTACGCCGAGGCTGGTCGGCGTGTACGGGAACAACGACGGCCCCGAACTGCGGCTGCGGTTGCCGGAGATCGCCCGGGCCGAGCTGGCCGGCGTACGCGTGGCGGTCGTGCACGAGACCGGCGCCAAGGAAGGCCGGGAGAAGCGGTGCGACCTGCGGTTTCCCGATGCGGATCTGCTCGTCTTCGGACATTCGCACATCCCGTGGGATTCGACCACGCCGGGCGGGCTGCGGCTGCTCAATCCGGGTTCGCCGACCGACCGGCGGCGGCAGGCGTACGCGACGTTCCTGACGATGGACCTCGCCGGTGGCCGGATCGAGTCGGTGGCACTGCATAGGATCGAGCGATGAACGCTGAGGACGTGCGGCGGCTGGGCGTACGCCTGCCGGAGGCGGTCGAGGGCGGCGATCCCGAGCGGGTCGGGCTGAGCGTACGCGGGAAGGGCTTCGCCTGGACCTTCACGGAGCGACCGGAACCCCGTGCTCCGAAGGAGCCGGTGATCGGGGTGCTGGCGATCCGGTGCACGGCGGCGGACAAGGAGTCGCTGCTCGCCGCGGACCCGGACAAGTTCTTCACCACCGACCACTACCGCGGGTTCCCCGCCGTTCTGGTGCGGCTAGACCGGGTGGACGAGGCCGAGCTCTGGGAGTTGCTCGTCGAGGGCTGGCGCTGCCAGGTGCCGAAGCGCATGGCAAAGGAGTTCGACGCGAAGGAGTTCGGCGCGAAGGAGTTCGACGCGCGGGAGTCCGACGCCGCCGCTGAGATCATCGATTAACGCCCATTCGGGGTACGCCGATGCGGCGCCATCCACGCATCTACGCCTATGGTGACAAGCTGTGACCCAGCGGCCGGTGCGAAACGGCATACTGGCGCGAGAATCGGACCCCGCCGCCCTGGAGAGCCCGTGGATTTCAGCCTGACCGCCGACCAGCACGAGCTGCGCGAGGTGGCCCGACGTTACCTCGCCGACCATTATCCGCCGGAGCGGATAACGCAGGTGGCTTCGGCCGGGTCCGACATCGCGGCCTGGCACACGCTGGCGGGGCTCGGCTGGTTCGAGGCGGGCATGGTGGAGCGGGCGCTGCTCGCCGAGGAATGCGGGTACGCCCTCCTGCCCACCCCGTGGTGGAGCGCGCTGGCGTTGCCGGAGCCGCCGGACGGGCCGATCGCGATGGCGCACGGCGGTTTCTCGGCGAAGGCCCGGTCGCACGGGGGCTGGCTGGTCACGGGGACGGCGGCCGGCGTACCCGACGCGTTGACGGCGACCGCGTTCCTGGTGTCGGCCGAGGGGCGTACGTTCCAGATCGCGCCGTCGGCGTGCACGGTCACCGCGGTCGCGGGCGTCGACCCGCTGCGGGCCGGGGCGGACCTGTCCTGCACCGACGTGCCCGCATGGGAGCGTCCGCTGATGGACGACTCCTTCGCGCTCCGGTCGCAGGCGGTGCTGGCCGCCGAGGCCGTCGGGGTCGCCCGGCGCGCCTGTGACTTCGCGGTCGCGTACGCGAGGGTGCGCTCGCAGTTCGGCCGGCCGGCCGCGGGGTTCGCCGATGATCTGTCCGAAGTGGCGGCCGGCATGGCGGACTGCCATGTGCTGATCGAGATCGCGCGTTCGCTCGCGTACAAGGCGGCTTGGCTTCTGGACGAACACGACTCGGACCTCGCGCGGATCGCGGTGGCCATGGCGACGCCGGCCGCCCGGCACGCGGCGGTGACGACGTGCGAGAAGGCGCTGCGGGTGCTGGAGCCGCCGGCGTCAGACGAGCATCCGGTGCACCACTGGTACCGGCGGGCGTTGTGGCTGCGGGAGTACGGGCCGAGCGACGCGGACTGCCTGGAGGAGATCGCAGGCACGCTCTTCTGACAGCGCTCCGCCAGCACCCGCCAGCGCCCAGCAGCACCCGCCAGCGCCCAACAGCGCCCCAGCAGCGACGATCTTGCGCGAATGTCTCGAATTTCGCGGCAAATGCCCGAAAGGCCGGTACATTCGCGCAAGATCGTCAGCAGTAGCCGGCGGGGACCCGGGGAGGGCGGCGGCCGGGGCGCCGGGGAGGGCGGTGGCCCGGGGTGTCCCGGGAGGGCGGCGGCCGGGGCTTCAGGGGAGGGTGAGGTGCAGGTCGCGGAGTTCGTAGCCGGAGATCTCCGGCTTGACGGTCACCCGCGGCCCGCGTGACATCCGCAGCCCGTCCAGCGCGAACAGCTTCGACAGGAAGATGTCGGTCTCCTGGATCGCGATGTGCGCACCGGGGCATTTGTGTGGCCCGTCGCCGAAGGACAACCCTTGCGCGGGCGCCCCGTCCCGCAGCGGCCGGGCCGGGCAGACCTCCAGCGCCCGTTCGCCCATGACCGCCGGGTCCAGATTGGTCACCGAGACGACCACGTCCACAAGATCACCGGCGGGGATCACGGTTCCGTCGGGCAGTTCGACCGGTGCCGTCGTACGCCGCAACAGGTTCCCCACCACCGGTTCGAGGCGCAGGATCTCGTAGAGGATGGCCAGGCGCTCGGGTTCGCCGGCGACCGCGTACCGGGCGCGGAGGGTCTCGTCGTCGAAGAGGTGCCAGGCCGCCACGTTGATGAACTCGCGGGTGGTCACCATTCCGGCGGCCGCGAACGTGAGGCACTCGCCGAGGAGCTCGCCGTCGTTGCAGCCCTCGTCCAGCAGGTGCGAGATCAGGTCGTCGCGGCGGCTCTTGCGGCGCGTACGCGCGGCCGGGCGTACGTCGCCGAGATAGATGGCCAGGTACGCGAGGTTCTGCCGGAAGAACCAGTAGATCCCGTTGAGGCTGTCGAAGCCGGGCTTGCCGAACTTCTCCGGGAAGAAGCGCTCCAGCCGCCGGTCGGTGCCGGGCTTGCTGTCGGTGAGGCCGATGACCTGCTTGGCGACGTCGACCGCCAGGCGGAAGCTGAGGTCGGACAGGACGGCCGCGCGGTCGCGGACGAGCAGGGCGATCTCCCGGTCGGCCACGGCGTGCATGAGGTCGCGGTAGTTCTCGTCGACCTGGCGCGGCGTGAAGTACTTGGCCGTCTGGCGGCGGTGCTCGCGGTGCTCGGGCCCGTCCCGGTAGAGCACCGGGCGGCGGATCTTCGCGGGCAGCTTCTCGACCGTCTCGACACCGAGACCGGCCTGCTTCGTGTCGTTGCTGCGCAGCAGGGCTCGCCCGGCGGCGAAGCCGCGTACGCGCCACACGCCGTCGGCGTCCCGCTCGACCGGGCAGGACGCCGTGGTGTCACCGCGATCGATCTTCCGCGCGCTCACGATCTCCGTCATCGCGCGAGCATAGGGCGCCGCCGCGACGGCGTCACCCGTCGAACAGACGATCAGCCCCGCAGCAGTTGTGTCAGGGACTTGCCCGGCACCACCCGCCGCTCCGGAACGGGCCTTTCCACCGCCGGCTTCTCCGGGACCCGGCGCACCTGCGCCTCGATGGGCTCACGGATGATGACCTTGGGGGTCGCCGGCTCGGTCAGCTTATATTGATCTTGAACGATTCCCGACATGTTTCGACCTTACGCCGCTCGGTCGCCCGTCCAGTAGGGCGATAAGACCACGAACATGTGACCTTCGCCGGTCCGCGTACCGAACTCGTCGAGGCGTCGGCTCCAGGATGAGGCACGCCGGGGCCGGGCGTACCGGGATCGCCGGAAAATCAGGCCCGCGCCGCGCGCAGGGCCTCCTCGGCCGCCGCGAGTTCGGCCTCGGCCCGGGTCAGGTCGGCCCGCAAGGCTTCGATCCGCTCCAGCGCCCGGTCCCGCCTGCGCTCCGCGTCCGCGACCGCCTTCTTGTCCGGCGTACGCACAGCCGGCCGGACCGCCCGCGTGACCTGGCCTTCGATCGTCGGGAAGCCGCCGCGTTCGAGCGGTTTCACGAGCATTCCGGCCCGCAGTTCCGCGGCCGCGGCGGGATCGGCCATGGCGGCCTGGAGGGTGTCGGCGATCTGCCGGGCTGCGTCCTCGCCGACCGGCCGGACCGCCCGCGCCCGCTGGACCAGCCCGGCCACGAGCTCCTGCTGCCGCCGGCCGAGCTCGCGCAGCTGGGCGCCGTCGAGCGTACGCGTCGCCTCCCGGAGCGTGTCGCCCAGCGCGAGCAGCTCGTCGACCTCGTCGCGGTGGTCCCGGACCAGGCGGTTGACGAGCCAGGCGACGGTGGTCGGCTTGCGGAGCGCACTGATCTCGCGGGCGCGCCCGGCGTCCCCCGCCGCCTTCGCCTCCTGTGCGGCGGCCGTGCGGGCCGCGGTGAACTCCTCCGGAGTCAGTCCGTAGAGATCGGTCACCTGTCCATTGTGCGGGCGGAGTCAGCGCGTGGGCGGCAGGACCGCGTCGAGGGTCCGCGCCCACTGCCGGAGGACTCGCGTACGCCGGACCGTGTCGTCGCTGAGCAGGTTGGCGAGCCCGAGACCGCGGGCCAGGTCCAGGGTGGCCTGGACGGTCTCGCGGGCGCCGGGGACGCTCTCGTCCACACGCAACAGCTCGACGGCCATGTGGTGGGCCTGCCGGCCGAGCCGGGCCTCCAGCGGGGCGACCCGGGCGTGCAGGGCCTCGTCGGCGGCGGCCGCGACCCACAGGTGCAGCGCGGCCCGGAAGATCTGCCCGTTGTACAGCCCGACCAGGGCGGTCAGCGCCGCCTCGGTACGCCGTTCCCCGCCCGCCAGGGACGCCGACGCGGCCTCGATCTCGGCCTGGCGTACCTCGCTCATGTGCTCGACGAGGCCGGTGACGAGATCCTCCCGGGTCGGGAAGTGGTGCTGGGCGGCGCCCCGGGACACGCCGGCCCGCTCGGCGACGAGGGCGACCGTCGCACCCGACCAGCCCAGTTCGGCCATGCACGCCACCGAGGCGTCCAGCAGCCGCTGCCGGGTCGCCCGGCTGCGATCCTGCCGGGGCTCGCGGACACTCGCGGACGTCAACGCATCCCCCTCAATAGGACCGTGGCAGCCCAAGCGTGTTCTGGGCGACGAAGTTCAGGATCATCTCACGGCTGACGGGCGCGATCCGGCCCAGCCTCGACGCCACGAGCAGGGTCGCCAACCCGTACTCCGTGGCGAGCCCGTTGCCGCCGTGCGTCTGGACCGCCTGGTCGACCGCGCGTACGCAGGCCTCGCCGGCGGCGTACTTGGCCATGTTGGCGGCTTCCCCGGCCCCCTGGTCGTCCCCGGAGTCGTAGAGGTACGCGGCCCGCGCGGTCATCAGCCGGGCCAGCTCGATCTCGATGTGGCAGGCGGCCAGCGGATGGGCGACCGCCTGGTGCGCCCCGATCGGCGCGTCCCACACCGTCCGGGTCTTCGCGTAGTCGACCGCTTTGCCGAGCGCGTACCGGGCCATGCCCAGCGCGTACGCCGAAGCCATGATCCGTTCGGGGTTGAGCCCCGCGAAGAGCTGCGCCAGACCGGCGTCCTCGCTGCCGACGAGGGCGTCCCCGGGTAGCCGGACGTCGTCGAAGAACAGGGCGAACTGCCGCTCGGGCGAGACGAGCTCGGTGTCGATCGCAGTCGCGGTGAAGCCGGGCGCGTCGGTCGGCACGACCAGGAGCACCGGCTTCAACCGCCCCGTACGCTCGTCCGCCGTACGCCCGACGACCAGCACGGCCTCGGCCTCGTCCACGCCGGAGATGTAGGTCTTGCGGCCGGACAGGATCCAGCCGTCCCCGTCGCGCCGGGCGGTCGTGGTCAGCTTGTGCGAGTTCGATCCGGCGTCCGGTTCGGTGATCCCGAACGCGAAGACGCGCGTACCGTCGGCGAGGCCGGGCAGCCAGCGCTGCTTCTGTTCCGGCGTGCCGAAGCGGGCGATCACGGTCGCGCAGATCGCCGGGGAGACCACCATCATCAGCAGCGGGCTGCCGCAGGCGCCGAGCTCCTCGCAGACCGCCGCGAGGTCGCCGATGCCGCCGCCCCCGCCGCCGTACTCCTCCGGCACGTGCACGCCCAGGTAGCCCAGGCGGCCCGCGTCGCGCCAGAGGTCGGTGGTCTTCTCCCCCGCCTTCGCCCGGGCGACGTAGTAATCGTGGCCGTACTTGGCGCCGAAGGCGGCGACGGCCTGCCGCAGCGCGCGCCGCTCCTCGGACTCGACGAAACTCATGCCGTCTCCTGTTCCCGTTCTCGCACCACGTGTTCGTCTGCCACTTGTTCCAGCACTACTTGTTCCAGCCCCACTTGTTCCAGCACTACGAGGACCGTCCCCGGCTCGACCTGGTCGCCGGCTTTCGCCCGCAGCTCGGCGATCACACCGGCCGCCGGGGCGGGCAGCTGGTGCTGCATCTTCATCGCCTCCAGCCACAGCAGGGGCTGCCCGGCCGCGACGGTGTCGCCCACCGCGACCGCGACCCGGACGACCGTGCCGGGCATGGGCGCCACCAGCGAACCGCCGGGTCCCGCCGGGCCGCTTTTCGGGAACCGGTCGACCGGGACGAGGCGTACCGAGCCGAGGGCGGAGTCCACATAGGTCGCATCGTCGTAGCGCGCGACGGCAAAGGCATGGCGTACGCGGTCACGGAACAGTTCCACCCGGTCGGCCGACACGGTCCCGACGACGGGGCCGTCGACGACCGCCACACCGTCGCGGGAGAAGCGGTAGTGGACATCCACAGTGGAATCGTCGGTTGTGAAGCTCCGGCGGCGCGGCATGGAAGGCAGGTTGCGCCAGCCGTTCGGGAGGCCGCCGAGGACGGCCGTGCGCCGGGAGCCGACGGCGTCCGCGAGAGCGGCGGCGACCGCCGACAGCCGGACGCAGTCCGGATCGGCCGGCGCTGAGGGGAAGGTGGCGAGGAAGCCCGTATCCGCGCCGCCCGACCGGAAAACGGGGTCGCGCAGGACGCGTACGAGCTGGTCGAGGTTGGTGACGACGCCGTGGATCCGGGCCCGCGACAGCGCGCCCGCGAGCGCCGACACGGCCTCGTCGCGCGTGGGCGCCCAGGCCACGACCTTCGCCAGCATCGGGTCGTAGTGCACACCGATCTCGTCGCCCGCCGTCACGCCGGAATCGAGCCGCAACCCGCGCGGCGCGCCACCGGACTCGAAGCGCGAGACGATCCCGGGGATGTCGAACGCTTGCAGGACACCGGTGTGCGGCCGGTAGTCGTGAGCGGGGTCCTCGGCGTACAGGCGGGCCTCGACGGCATGGCCCCGGGGATCCGGCGGGCTCGGCGGCAGGCGGTCGCCCCGGGCGATCTCCAGCTGGAGGCGTACCAGGTCGAGACCGGTCACCGCCTCGGTCACCGGATGCTCGACCTGCAGCCTCGTGTTCATCTCCAGGAAGAAGAAGCGGCCGTCCGGTCCGACCAGGAACTCGACCGTGCCCGCGCCCTCGTAGCCGATCGCCTGCGCCGCCTGGCGCGCGGCCGCGTACAGGCGCTGCCGCAGGGGTTCGCCGACGGTCGGGGCCGGCGTCTCCTCGATCACCTTCTGGTGCCGCCGCTGCACGGAGCAGTCCCGCTCGCCGACCGTCCACACCGTACCGTGCCGGTCCGCCAGGACCTGCACCTCGACGTGCCGACCCGTGGGCAGGTAGGGCTCGCAGAACACCGTCTCGTCGCCGAACGCCGCGAGCGCCTCGGCCCGCGCCGCCGCGAGCTGCTCCGGCAGGTCCGCGAGCCGCTCCACCACGCGCATGCCCCGGCCACCGCCGCCGGCCGAGGCCTTGATCAGCAGTGGCAGGTCCGCCTCGCCAGGGCTTTCCACCACCCCCAGCACGGGTACGCCGGCCCCGGCCATCAGTTCCTTCGACCGGACCTTGGACCCCATGGCCGACATGGCCGCCGGGGACGGCCCGATCCAGCCGAGCCCGGCGTCGAGAACGGCCTGGGCGAATTCCGCGTTCTCTGAGAGGAAGCCGTATCCGGGATGCACCGCCTCGGCGCCCGCCGCCAGAGCGGCTTCGATGATCAGGTCGGCCCGCAGATAGGTCTCGGCAGCGGAGCGCCCCGGCAGGCGTACTCCCAGATCTGCTTCTGCAGCGTGAAGAGCGTGAGCGTCGGGATCGGAGTAGACCGCCACGGTCGTGATGCCGAGCGCGCGGCAGGTGTGAAAGACGCGGCGCGCGATCTCGCCCCGGTTGGCCACGAGAATGCTGGAGAACATGCGGCTCACATCCTGAAGACGCCGTAGGGACCGGCGGCCTTCTCGCAGATCACGACGGAGAGGCAGAGGCCGAGGACGGTGCGGGTGTCCCGCGGGTCGATGACGCCGTCGTCGTAGAGCATTCCCGAGAGCACCATGGGCAGCGATTCGGCCTCGATCTGGTTCTCGACCATCGCCCGGACCACGGCGTCGGCGTCCTCGTCGAACGGCCGCCCGGTCGCCGCGGCGGCCTGCCTGTTGACCAGGGACAGGACCCCGGCCAGCTGCGCGCCGCCCATGACGGCGGACTTCGCGCTCGGCCAGGCGAACAGGAACCTCGGCTCGTACGCGCGACCGCACATCCCGTAGTGCCCGGCGCCGTACGACGCTCCCATGAGGACGGAGATGTGCGGCACGGTGCTGTTGGAGACGGCGTTGATCATCATGGCCCCGTGCTTGATGATGCCGCCCTGCTCGTATTCCGTGCCGACCATGTACCCCGTCGTGTTGTGCAGGAAGATCAGCGGCGTACGCGACTGGTTCGCCAACTGGATGAACTGCGTGGCCTTCTGCGACTCGGCGCTGAACAGGACCCCGCGGGCGTTGGCCAGAATGCCGACCGGGAAGCCGTGCACCGTGGCCCAGCCGGTGACGAGACTGCCGCCGTACTCGGGCTTGAATTCGTCGAACTCGGAGCCGTCGACGACCCGGGCGATGACCTCCCGGGGATCGAAGGGCGTCCTGAGATCGGGCGGCACGATGCCGAGCAGCTCCTCTTCCGCCAGCTTCGGCGGTGTCACCGGGCCGGGCGTCGGGCCCTGCTTCTTCCAGCGCAGGCTCCGGACGATCCGCCGGCCGAGGCCGACCGCCTCGATCTCGTCCCGCGCGTAGTGGTCGGCGAGGCCGGAGACGCGGGCGTGCATCCGCGCGCCGCCGAGTTCCTCCTCGTCGGCCTCCTCGCCGGTGGCCATCTTGACCAGCGGCGGCCCGGCGAGGAAGACCTGCGACCGCTGCTCGATCATCACGACGTGGTCGCTCATCCCCGGGATGTACGCGCCGCCCGCGGTCGAGTTGCCGAACACGATCGCCACCGTCGGTACGCCGGCCGCGCTCAGCCGGGTGAGATCGCGGAAGACCTGGCCGCCGGGGATGAAGATCTCCTTCTGGTTCTGCAGGTCGGCACCGCCGGACTCGACGAGATTCAGCACGGGCAGCCGGTTCTGGCGGGCGATCTCCAAGGCGCGCAACGTCTTCCTGAGCGTCCACGGGTTGGAGGCGCCGCCGCGTACGGTCGGGTCGTTGGCGATGATCACGCATTCGGTGTCCGAGACGACGCCGATCCCCGTGACGACACTGGCCCCGACCGGATAGTCGCTCCCGTAAGCGGCCAGCGGGGACAGCTCCAGGAAAGGAGCGTCCTCGTCGAGGAGGAGTTCGATCCGCTCCCGGGCAAGCAGCTTGCCGCGCTTGCGGTGGCGGTCGACGTACTTGGGACCGCCGCCGGCGAGCGCCTTGGCGTGCTCGGCGTCCAGCTCCGCCAGCTTGGCGAGCATCGCCTCCCGGTTCTCGGCGAACTCGCGGCTACCGGCATCCACAGTGGACTTCATGACGTCTCCCCGGTCGCGGCGCCCGATGGCTCGGTGTCGGCCGATGGCTCGGTGTCGGCCGATGGCTCGGTGTCGGCCGATGGCTCGATGTCGGCCGATGGCTCGGTGTCAGCCGATGGCTCGGTGTCAACCGATGGCTCGGTGTCAACCGATGTCGCCGGGTCGGCCGATGTCGCCGGGTCGGCCGATGTCGCGGTCGGTTCGGGGAGGAGATGGGCGGGGATGTCGGCGTACCGGCTGCGGAGCCATTCGCCGAGGCCCTTGCCCTGCGGATCGAACCGCGTACCGGCGGACACGCCCTCGCCCAGCAGGCCGTCGACGACGAAGTTGACGGCGCGCAGGTGGGGCAGTTCGTGCCGTTCGATCGGCAGCTCCGCCGTCTCCGGCAGCAGGTCCCGGAGGCGGTCGGTGGTCAGGAAGGCCACGAGCCAGGCGAAGGCGTCGTCGGACCGGGCCCACACGCCGATGTTCGCGGAACCACCCTTGTCGCCCGACCGCGCCCCGACGAGAACCCCCAACGGCACCCGCCGCGTCCCACCGCCACCTGCGGTGTCCAACCCCGCTGCCCCCGCGGGCTTCCCCAAGATCCCGTTTGGATCAGGGAAATCACCCGAATCTTGGCCCATGATTACGTGCGGATCCCTGATCCAAACGGGATCTTGGGAGCGGCTCTCGCGCCCGGGGACGGGATCTTGGAGGCTCCCGGGAGCGGGATCTTGGGGAGGGGTGTGGGGGATGTCGAGGGTGGTGCCGTCGGGGAGGGTGACCGTCTGGCGGACCAGCTCCGGGTCGACGAGCACCGACCGGAACACGCCGAAGGGCGTACCGTCGCCGGGGGGCGAGGTCATCGTGAACCCGGGATAGCCGGCGAGCGCCAGCTCCACCGCCGCGCCGGAGAACGAGCGTCCCACCACCGCCGGGTCCGCGTCCTTGACCGTCACGTGCAGCAGGGCGCTCGCTTCCTCCTGTGTGGACGCGTCCGCGTGGTCCGTACGCGCCAGCGTCCACACGATCTCCCCCGGCGGTACGCGCAGCGAGTCGGCGAGCTGCGATCGGACCAGGGCCGCCTTGGCCGGGATGTCGAGCCCGGTGAGGATGAACGTGGCGTCGTTGCGGTAGCCGCCGAGCACGGTGACGCCGGCCTTGAGGGTCGGGGGCGGCGGCTCGCCCCGGACTCCGGTCAGCGCGACGCGGTCCGGTCCGGCCGGGGCGACGCGTACGGTGTCGAGGCGCAGGGTCGCGTCGGGATGCAGGTAACGCGGGCCGCCGACCTCGTAGAGCAGCTGGGCGGTCACGGTTCCCACGTCGACGAGGCCGCCGGTGCCGGGATGCTTGGTGATGACGCTCGACCCGTCGGCCTCGATCTCCGCGATCGGGAAGCCGGGCAGGCCCATGGTCGCCGGGAAGAAGCTGTAGTTGCCGCCGGTGGCCTGCGTACCGCACTCGATGACGTGCCCGGCCGCGACCGCGCCGGCCAGCGCGTCGAAGTCGTCGCGGGCCCAGCCGTAATGAGCCGCCGCGGGTCCGGTGACCAGCGAGGCGTCGGCGACCCGCCCGGCGATGACGACCTGCGCGCCCGCCCGCAGCGCTTCGGCGATCCCCCACCCGCCCAGGTACGCGTTCGCGGTCAGCGCCCGCTGCACCCCGAGATCGGCGCCCATGAGGTCGTCGCCGGCGACCACGGCGACGCGTACCTCGACACCGAGGCGCCGGGCCAGTTCGGTGAGGCGCTCGGCCAGTCCGGCCGGGTTCAGGCCGCCCGCGTTGGTGACGACGGCGACGCCCTTGTCCACCGCCAGCCCGAGCGTCTCCTCCATCTGGCGCAGGAACGTCTTCGCGTACCCGGTGGCGGGGTCCTTGAGGCGGTCGCGGCCGAGGATGAGCATGGTGAGCTCGGCGAGGTAGTCGCCGGTGAGCACGTCGAGCGGGCCGCCGGTCAGCATCTCGCGGACGGCCGAGAACCGGTCGCCGTAGAAGCCCGAGGCGTTCGCGATCCGCAGCGTCATGCCACCCCTCCGCACCGTCCCGACATGCCTCCACGGTCACGCGGCGGTCAGAAAAAGTCAAGTGTGCTTGCTTTATTTTCGACTCCAAAGGTTTGCGGGCTCGATGCCTTCATGATCATGTGATGCACATATGTCGCCAGGCAGGGTTTTTCGACATATACGCATCACATGATCAAGGCTGGGCGGTCGCGAAACCGGAAAGTCGGGACAAACGCCTGGCGGATCCGATCGCAGCTCGGCATGATCGCGGCTACCTCCTTGATCATGTAACGCTATTTCGGCGAGAACGCGCTCTCCCGCCGATATGGCGTTACATGATCAAGGCCAGGTCGGTCACGGCGCCGGAATGGCGTTACATGATCAAGCCGCTGAGGATCGCCACCGCCTCCATATCAGACAGTCGCGACAAAGGCTGGGAGTGACGGGTGAAACGGTGACCGAACCGCGGTGAAGAATGCGTCGCCCCAGAAACCTGGCAGTGGAGGCCTCGGAGCGAAGCGGAGGGGCCGGAGCGGTCTCCCGCGGGAGGAGCGGAGGCGAGATCGACGAACCCGGGACACAATTCTTATAAGAGCGTCCGGCAGTAGGCTCTCGGGATCCGCCGGCCCCCTGCGGCGCCCCGCTGCCAAGATGCTGGGGCCTACTGCCGGCCTCTCTAAAGATCTTGGCTACACTCCCGCCATGACGTTCCGCGCGCAGTGGTGGCCCGCCTCCTAGGCGGCCCCCGCGCGCATCCCACGGCCGCCGCTTCCGGCGGCTGTCGTTCCTGTCCAGCTCCCGGTCGGCGGCCCCGATCGACAAGGACACGGATGAACACGCTCGCCCGCCTGCTCGCCCGCGAGGACCTCTCCCGCGAGCAGGCCGCCGCCGCCATGACGGAGATCGTGCTCGGCGCCGCCGACCCGGTCCGCATCGCCGGCTTCCTCGTCGCCCTGCGGGCCAAGGGCGAAACCGCCGTCGAGATCGCAGGGCTCGTCGACGCGCTCCTCCAGGCCGCTGTACGCGTACCGGTCCCGGGGCCGACCGTGGACATCGCGGGCACCGGCGGGGACGGCACGAACGCGGTCAACATCTCGACCATGGCGGCCGTGGTCGTCGCCGCGACCGGCCGGACCGTCGTGAAGCACGGTGGCCGGGCGGCCTCGGCCGGCAGCGCCGGATCGGCCGACCTCGTCGAGGCGCTCGGCGTACCGCTGGATCTGACGCCCGAACAGCATGTCCGGGTCGCCCGGGAAGCCGGGATCACGTTCCTCTTCGCGGCGGCCCTGCACCCGGGCATGAGACACGCCGGACCCGTACGCCGCGCGCTCGGCGTACCGACGGTGTTCAACGCGCTGGGGCCGCTGATCAATCCGGCCGAGCCGACCCATCGGCTGATCGGCGTGGCCGATCCCCGGCTGCTGCCCGCGATCGTGGAGACCCTGCGCGTACGCGGTGCCGACGCGCTCGTGGTCCGCGGCGGGGACGGCCTCGACAAGCTGAGCACGGCGGCGCCTTCGCACCTGTGGCGCGTACGCGACGGCGCCGCGACCGCGTCCGTCCTCGATCCGGCCGAGCTGGGCATTCCCCGCCCGGACGGGGACGGTCTGCGCGGCGGATCGGCCGCCGACAACGTCCGCGTCGTCCACGATCTCGTCGCCGGCCGCCCCGGCCCGGTACGCGACGCCGTCCTGCTCAACGCCGCCGGTGCGGTACTCGTCGCGCGGGGGGCGGCACCGGAGCCCGACGGGTTCCGCGCGGCGCTCAAGATCTGCGCGGAGGCGGTCGACACGGGCCGGGCGGCCGCGACCCTGTCCCGGTGGATCGAGGCGAGCAACCGGAATTTTCCGCTGCCCTAGTGCCACACACAGCAGTGGAAAGCCACTATGGAGCGTCCTACTACGGGCCGTGGGACCGAAAATTTCCGGAACATATTGACGCTCATGCGTTTCCTCGCGGAGGCTGGAGGCTGCCCTGACATACGTGATCATCGATCACGTTGTCGCATCCTTCTCCGCCCGGAAGGAGGCCCACAGTGGCCATCGAATCGGGCCGCTCCCTGTTCCGTTCGACGATCGTCGCGGTCACCGCCGCGACCCTCGCCGTCACGGGAGCGGCCACAGTGCTCAGCCGAACCCCCACCACCGCCCTCGCCGCCTCGGCGGCCGGGGTCGAGGACGAGGGGGCCGACTGCGCGGTGTCCCTGCCCGGCTCCACGCCCAGCGA
Organism: Hamadaea tsunoensis DSM 44101; assembly: GCF_000428945.1. GTDB lineage: Bacteria > Actinomycetota > Actinomycetes > Mycobacteriales > Micromonosporaceae > Hamadaea > Hamadaea tsunoensis. The sequence goes on from NZ_AUAX01000001.1 coordinate 417,490, forward strand.
CAGCAGGCTCCCCGACCCCTTCAAGAAGATCGACGGTACGCGGATCACCGCCAAGTCGGATTGGCGGTGCCGCCGAGAGGAGATCAGGAAACTCGCCGAGCGCTCGGTCTACGGCACGAAACCCGGCAAGCCGGCCGGCGTGACCGGGTCGGTGACGCGTACGGCGATCTCGGTCAGCGTCTCCGACAGCGGGCGCAGCGCGAGCTTCTCGGCGAGCGTCAGCCTGCCCAGCGGCACGGGACCGTTCCCGGCCGTGTTCGTCGTCGGCGGCCTGGGAGCCGACACGGCGACGATCCAGGCGGCCGGAGTGGCCGTGATCAATTACGACCCGTTGGCCGTCGGCAAGGAAGGCACGCCCCGCACCAGCAAGCAGGGCGCCTTCTACAGCATCTACGGCGCGACCAGCACGACCGGTCTCGAAGCCGCCTGGGCCTGGGGGGTCAGCCGGCTGATCGACGTCATCGAGCAGTCCGGCGCGAGCATCCTCAAGGCGGACGCGCTCGGCGTCACCGGCTGCTCCCGGTACGGCAAGGGCGCCTTCGCCATCGGCGCCTTCGACCAGCGGATCGCGTTGACGATGCCGATCGAGTCCGGCTCCGGCGGCGTCCCGATCCTGCGCGGCATCGCGGGCGAGTCCGGGGCGCAGCCGCTGTCCAGCGCGTACTCGGAGCAGCCGTGGCTCGGGGACGCCTTCAGCGCGTACACGGGAAATCCGAACGCCCTGCCGGTCGACACGCATGAGACGGTCGCGATGATCGCGCCGCGCGGCCTGCTCGTGATGGAGAACCCGCACATCGACTGGCTGGCGGCGCGGTCGGGCAGCGTCTCCGCGCTGGCCGGCGCGGAGGTGTACAAGGCGCTCGGCGCGGGTGACAACATCACCTACTGGTCCGACGTCGCGGACGGCACGCACTGCGCCGTCCGTCCCGAGTGGAAGGTCCCGCTCCAGCAGAACCTGCAGAAGTTCCTGCTGAAGACGGGCAACGCGGCCGGCACGTTCCGGATCTCCAGCCTGAAGGCCGGCAACCTGGCCGACTGGCGGACCTGGACCACGCCGACCCTCTCGGACTCCCCGGGATCGCCGTCGCCTTCCCCCTCTTCGCCGCCGCCCTCTTCGCCGCCGCCCTCCTCACCGCCCGCTTCCTCGCCACCGCCCGTCGGCGGGGCGTGCGCGGCGGCGTACCGGACGGTCAACGCGTGGCAGGGCGGCTTCCAGGGTGAGGTCACCGTGACCGCCGGTTCCTCCGCGATCAACGGCTGGACCGTACGCTGGACGCTCGCGAGTGGACAGACGATCAGCCAGGTGTGGAACGGGACGCTGACCGTCAGCGGCGGTTCGGCGACCGTGAAGAACCTGTCGTACAACGGATCGCTGGGGGCCGGCGGGTCGACGACCTTCGGCTTCCTCGGCACCGGTACGGGATCGGCCAACGGCATCACCTGCACCAGTCCTTGAGTGATGCAGGAGGGGCCGTCGCGCGGCGGCGGCCCCTCCGCCGAACCAGGGATCACGCACTGCAGGAGACGGTCGGCCAGGTCCACGTGCCGTTGGCCTGGATCGTCACGCCCCAGTTGTTGCCGCTGCCGTTGGGTTTCGCCGTGAGAACCTGCGCGCTCGGCCAGGTCGCGCCGACGTTCCAGGTGGCGATGATCTTCTCCGGCGACGGCAGGGTCATCGTCACGGTCCAGTTGCTGGAGCCGGTGACCGCGACGTTGAGGTTGTAGCGGTCGCTCCACTGCTGGCCGGCCGAGAGCGTCGCGGTGCAGCCGCCACCGCCACCGCCGCCTCCTCCGCCCCCGCCACCGCCGCCACCGGTCCCGCCGATGGTGATGTTGGAGTTGCCGCTGCTCTGGTAGCCCTCGGTGGCCAGGACCATGTAGTTGAAGGCGCCGAGGCCCATGCCGTGGCTCGCCCAGGCGTCGAAGTGGTTGCCGGTCGTGATCGTCCCGCCCGTACGCCTCGACTGCCGCACGCTCCAGTACTGGTTGAACGTGGCCGTGCCGATGATCGACGGTGCGTTCGTACGCGTCGTCTCGTAGATGTCGTACGTGCCGCCGTCACTGGAGACCGTGCCCTTGTACGTGCCGGTCGGGCGGTAGGTCCCGTAGTTGTCGACGATGTAGTACTCGACGAGCGGATTCGTCGTCCACCCGTAGAGCGACAGGTACGCGTTCCCCGACGGGTTGAAGCTGCCGGAGTAGTTGACGCTCATCCGGCCGCCGGTGCTCCAGCCCTTGCCGGCGACGAAGTTGCCGACGTTGCTCCACGAGGTGCTGTAGTTGCCGCCGGAGCCGAGCGTCATCGAGCTGGACCCGCCGCCGTCGGACCAGAACGAGTAGAAGTAGCCGTTGTTCGTGCCGGTCTGGTTGGACGTGATGGCGGCGTTGGCGGTGCCGGGCAGCACCACCGCGGCGAGCAGCGCGCCGACGAGCACGCTCGCGGTGAGCAGCCGGCCTCGCCTTCTCGTGGGAGCGGGGTGGTCGTGCTTCATGGTTCCTCCTTCTCCCCCGGCCGGGCGGGCCGGGGCAGCGTTGATCGGGCCGGTGGAAAGAGCCGGCCGCGGTACCCGGGATTGGGTGGTCGCCGGTGGGAGCGGCGGCCCGGAGGCCCAGGTCAGGACGGGACCCGGGGCGACGGTTGTAGGGATCCGTCGATGGCTGAAGTATGTGACCGCCGAGAATGGAGTGTCAACAACTTCCGGAACAGTTTCGGGCGCTGCCTTACAGCTCGAATCGCCTTCACTCGCCGCCTGGCGATTGTCGGCACGCCCTGAATCACCGCAAGTTTCGGTCGATTTCCGGATGCTGCTCAGCACCCTCACCGTGATGAGTATCGATTGACATGCGGGAACGCGGAGGCGTACGTTCCGAATCGGAAAGCGCTTTCCCGTCCCGATTCCCGGCCGCTCGCCCAGCACGTCCGCGGCCGCTCCACGGAAGGACCCGTCCCATGACACTCCCCCGCACCTGGCGGCGGTCGCTCGCCGGGCCGGCCGCCGGCCTGCTCGCCGTCCTCGTCGGCGCCGCGCTGAGCACCGGCGCCAGCGCCGCGACCCTGTTCACCGACGACTTCGAGGACGGCAACGCGACCGGCTGGACCGGTTCGGCCGGCACGTGGTCGGTCGTCGCCGACGGCTCGAACGCGCTGCGGCAGTCCGCCTCGACCCTGGACGCCCGGTCCCGGGCCGGCTCGGCCTCCTGGACGAACTACACCGTCACCGCCCGGGTGAAACCGTTGGCGTTCAACGGTTCCAACCGGTTCGTCGCCCTGCTCGCGCGTACGCAGTCGGACACGAGCTACTACTACGTGACCCTGCGCTCGACGAACGTGTTCGAGTTGAAGAAGCTCGTCAACGGCTCCTCGACCACGCTGGCGACCGCCGCCGCCACGGTCACGGCCGGCACCTGGTACACGCTGTCGCTGACGGTGTCCGGATCGACGCTGCGCGGCTCGGTCGCGGGCGGGCCGACACTCACGGCGACCGACTCGCAGTTCACGGCCGGCGGCATCGGCGTCGCGACCTACTACGCCACCGCCTCCTTCGACGACATCTCGGTGGCGGACACCGGAAGTCCCAGCCCGTCCCCGTCCCCCACCGGAACGACGATCGTGGTGGCCAAGGACGGCACCGGCAACTACACGACCGTGCAGGCGGCGGTGAACGGCGTACCGGCGGGCAACACGAAGCGCGTGACGATCTCGATCAAGCCGGGCACCTACCGCGAGCTGGTGACCGTGCCCGCCACCAAGCCCTACATCTCCTTCGTCGGCACCACGGGCAACGCGACCGACGTCGTCATCACCTACGACAACGCCGCCGGTACGCCCAAGCCGGACGGCAGCGGCACCTACGGAACGACCGGAAGCTCCTCGGTCGTCATCGACGCCAACGACTTCACCGCCAAGAACCTCACCTTCGCCAACGCGTTCGACGAGGCCGCCCACAGCTACGACGCCGAACAGGCGGTAGCGGTCACCACCCGCGGCGACCGGCTGATCTTCGACAACGTCAGGTTCCTCGGCAACCAGGACACCCTCCAGCCCAGTTCCCCGAGCACCACCACGATCGGCCGCGCGTACTACCGCAACTGCTACGTCGAAGGCGACGTCGACTTCATCTTCGGCCGCGGCACCGCCGTCTTCGACCACTGCGAGATCCGCTCGCTCAACCGCGGCTCCACCACCAACAACGGCTACGTCACCGCCGCCTCGACCAGCAACACCACCGCGTACGGGTTCCTCTTCACCCAGTGCTCGCTCACCGCGGCGTCCGGCGTCGCCGCCCAGAGCGTCCACCTGGGACGCCCGTGGCACCCCGGCGGCGACGTCAACGCCATCGCCCAGGTCCTCTACCGCGAGTCGGCGATGGGCGCGCACATCCTGCCCTCACCCTGGGACGACATGTCCGGCTTCTCGTGGCGCGACGCTCGATTCAGCGAGTACGCGAACACGGGGCCGGGCAGCACGGTCACCGCGGACCGCCCGCAGCTGACCGCCGCGCAGGCGGCGAACTACACGGCGCAGAAGTACCTGGCGGGATCGGACGGCTGGAACCCGATCCCCTAGGTCCGGCCCGCGACAGGGTGGTCCCGGCCTGCCGCCGGGGGAGGCCGGGACCACCGCCTGCGCACGGGTAACGGTGCGGTGCCGGGGACTACCATGATCACCGTGACTGGGCCGCTGCCGTACCGGGTGCTGACCGGACCCGACGATGCCACGTTCTGCGAGCGGGTGAGCGCCGCGCTGGCCGACGGCTACGAACTTCACGGTTCGCCGGCGCTGACCTTCGACGGCGACCGGGTTGTCGTCGCCCAGGCGCTCACCTACCAGGCCGTCGACCGGGCGCGGGTGGTCGGCTACGACGACCGCTGGCCGGACCGGGCCCGGGCACTGATCGCCGAACTGGCGGACAGCCTCGGCCCGCGGGCGCTGCGGATCGACCACATCGGCAGCACCGCCATCGCGGGCATGGCCGCCAAGGATCTGCTGGACCTTCAGGTCAGCGTCGCCGCCCTGGACCCTGCCGCCAAGGCGTTCGACGAACCGCTTGCCCGGCTCGGGTTCGCGCGTACGCCCTTCCAGCAGGATCACGTGCCGGCCGGCAGCGCCGACGCACCCGACCGCTGGGCCAAGCGCTACTGGCACCGGCACCACCATCCAGCCGGCGACGTCAACCTGCACGTACGCGTCGCGGGCGCGCCGAACGAGCGGCTGGCGCTCCTTTTTCGCGACTGGTTCCGGGCGCATCCTGCGGCGGTCCCGGCGTACGCGAGTTTCAAGCGGGTGCTCGCGGACAGCGTGGCGGACCGGGACGCGTACACCGATGTGAAGGATCCCGTCGTCGACCTGGTCGTCGGCGTCGCCGAGCAGTGGGCCGCCGACACCGGCTGGCAGCCCTGAACGACAAGAAGCCCGGACCGGAGTCCTGGGCTTCTTCGTTGTGGTTCTGGCTCCCCGACTTGGACTCGAACCAAGAACCTGCCGGTTAACAGCCGGCTGCTCTGCCAATTGAGCTATCGGGGATCGCAGTTCCGGACGCTGGAGAAGATCTCCGCGCCCGGGCGACTGCACAAGACTACACAACTCCCAGGGGCCGACGCGAGTGGGTATCCCTTCGTGTTGCGGCGCCGACACAGGCCCAGGAAAGGGACAATCTTCACGAGAACGTTCGTCCGAGGTGTAGGCGACCCCGAAACGGGGCATCACCGCGTACAGGACAACAGGAGGGAGGCACGGAGATGAGCAAGATGTGGTTCGTCGCCGGTGCGGCCGTCGGGTATGTGCTCGGCGCCCGGGCCGGCCGGGAGCAGTACGACAAGCTGGTGCGCTCGGCGCGGCAGCTGTGGGAGAGCCCTACCGTGCAGGAGGCGGCCGGGGTCGCCCGCGAACAGACGGCCCGCCTGGTCGACACCGCCAAGGACAAGGTCCAGGAGAAGGTCGGCACCTACACGCACAGGTTCGACCGTTCCGTGACCGACGCCGAGGCACGCATCAACGGTGCGTGACCCCCGCATCCGCCGGCCGCCGCTCCTGGTCTCGTACCGGGCGGGGCGGCCGGGCGGGGCCGGTCAGCCCGATCTCGCTCAGCCGGGTGTGCGCGTACGCGACCTCGGCGGCCAGGTCCGCCACGTCGGGATGGGGTTGCCGGTACGCCCACGTGGCCGTCTCGACCTCCACGTGGTCGGTCAGCGCGTCGGCGCCGGCGAACAGCTGGTCGAGGGCCGCCCAGGCGATCGGCAGGGTCGTCGTCAGCGGAGCCGGAGCCTCGCTGTGCAACGGGACGTGGACGTGTACGCGCCACGGCCCGTCCAGATCCCCCGCGAACGCCTCGGGTAGGTCGTCCGCGCCCTTGCCGTCGGGACGGCGTACGGGATGCGGGAAGCGGGGTTCGGCGTACGCGCCGAGGACGGCCATCGCCTGCGCGGGATCGTCGGCCACCAGCGCGGCCGACAGCTGCACCTTCACGACCTGCAGCCGGTGCGCGCGCAGGTTCGCCATCGCCTCCTCCGGCGTCTCCCAGGCACAGGCGAGATGGGCGAGGTCGAGGCAGATGCCGAGGAAATTGGGGTCGATGTCGGAGAGCCGCTCAACCGCCTGCGCGCTGGTCTCGATGAGGCAGCCCGGCTCCGGCTCGAAGCCGATCCGGACCAGACGCCCGGTATGCCAGGTGATCTCGGCGAGCCCGTCGGCCAGATCCTCCAGCAGCCGGTCCGCCCGGGCGCCGCGCTCCTCGTCCCAGGGTTCGCGCCAGCCGATCGGCACCGTCGAGACCGAACCCCGCTCGGCGTCGTCCGGCATCAGATCGCAGAGGACGCGGGCCAGGTCGAGCGTGTATTCGAGGCGCTCCCGTTCGCTCCAGTCGGGCCGGTAGACGGCCCGCTTCTGCGGGGTCAGGGCGCTGTCGCCGGCCTCGGGCCAGCCCACGGCGGTCTCCGCCGTCTTGTGGACCTCCGCGGCCGGCCGGGGGGACGGCAACCGTCGGCCGTCCTCGGTGGACGAACCCGGTGATCGGTAGGGGAAGCCGTTCAAGGTCACGACTTCGAGCCCGCGGGCGGCCAGTTCGGAACGTAATCGCGTACGCAGCGAGTACGACGCGGCCAGTGCGGCGGCGACCGGTGCGGCGAGCCACAGCCCGAGTCCGAGCAGATCGACGCCGAGTTCCTCGCGGACGGGGACGGCGTCGGAGTCGAGTTGGGCGAGGATCCCGCGAAGGTCGGTCACGTGGCGCACGTTCGTGCCGTAGGCGAGGTGAACGGTCTGACCGTCACGATGCCGTAGACGCATCAAGCCACCTCCAGCCCCTGTGGGAGTGACCGTATAGGATCTTGCCGCACCTGACAATCCACATGAGACATCCGGTGGACCGCTGGTCTTACGATCCCACGCGGCACGGCCGGACCCCCAGGTCATGTCGGATCAACGACACAAAACGTGCCGTGTCCGGCCGTGCGCGCGAACGCCTATTTCAGCAGCATGGCCTCGAGCCGGCGGCCCGTGAACCAGAGCCCCACGACCACCATCACGACCAGGTACGCCGCGTGCCCCACGGTCGCCCAGTCGGGTACGCCCGTCGCGAGGTCGCGTACCAGACCGACGGCATGGTAGAGGGGCGTGCACTCGATGATCACCTGGATGGCCGGCGGGTAGTTCTCGATCGGGGCGAACGTCCCGGAGAACAGGAACAGCGCGAACTGCGCCGTGGTGAGCAGGTCGAAATCCTGCCAGCCGCGCATGAGCGTGCTGAAGGCCATGCCGACGGCGCCGAACGCGAAGCCCACCAGCACGGTCGCCGGGAAGGCCGCGACCGCCCAGCCGAACGCGGCCAGCTTCATCGCCACCATGATCCCGAGGAACACGGCGGTGTAGAGCGAGCCCCGGATCATCGCCCAGATCAGCTCGCCCATCGCGATCTCGAACGGCTGCACCGGCGTGGCCAGCATGGCGTCGTACGTCTTGATGTACTTGAACTTGAAGAAGAAGTTGAACGTGGTCTCGGCCATCGCGCCGTTCATCGCCGAGGTGGCGAGCATGGCCGGCGCGACGAACTGCGCGTAGCTCAGGACGGAGCCGTCGACGAGGGTGATGTTCTTGACCAGCGCGCCGACCCCGAGGCCGATGGACAGCAGGTAGAACAGCGGCTCGAAGAAGCCGGACACGAGCACGACCCAGTACGCCGGCCCGGACCGCAGCGGCCCGATGTTGCGGCTGATGACCGCGCCGATCCGGCCGGGCGACAGCGTGCCCGTCCGGAGTCCCGCGGTGGCGACGAAAGTGGTGACCATGTCTCCGCCTAGTCCTGAAGTCTCTTGGTGAAGCGCCAGACCGCGAGCAGCACCCCGACGACCGCCCACACGCCCAGGTACGCGACGTGCCCGGCGATGAAGACGGCGTTCCAGCCGGCCGACGCCCCGGGATGGGGCGCCTGCCCGAGCATCGCCGAGCGCGACAGCACGACGGCGTGCCACAGCGGCGAGACCCAGGCGAGCGGGCGGATCCACAGCGGCAGCTGGTTGACGTCGAAGAAGACCCCGGAGAACAGGGTCGCCGGGATCAGCCCGAAGCGGAACAGGATCGCGAAGTAGTTGTCGTTCTCGATCGTGGCGGCGAACGCCGTGACCGGGGCGGCCGAGGCCACCGCGAGCAGGGCCGCGATCGGCAGGGTCAGGACGGTCAGCCAGGAGTGGATCGCGCCGAAGAAGCCGACCACGATGAGGAACGCGATCGTCGCGAGCAGCGCCCGGAAGGCGAGGAACAGCAGGTGCCCGCCGACCATGTCGCGCGGCGCGACCGGGGCGGCCCGCATCGCGTGGTACGAGCGCACCCATTTGAAACCGCCGAGGACGGGATACGTCGACTCCCCGACCGCGATCTGGAACGCCGTCGTCACCAGGACGCCCGGCGCGATGTAGCTGAGGTAGTCGACCCCGCCGAGGCCGCCGTTGGCGTCGACGTAGCGGCCGACGCCGACACCGATGCTCAGCACGAACAGCAGCGGCAGCAGGAACGAGGAGAGTGCGGAAGCCTTCCACAGCCGACGGTAGAGCACGAGTTCGCGCTCCAGCGTGGCCACCATCGCGGTCGCCATCGCTCAGTCCACCAGGGTCCGGCCGGTGAGGTTCAGGAAGACGTCCTCGAGACTGGACCGGCGCACCAGTACGCTCGACGGCGCCAGGTCCCGCCGGTGCACCTCGGCGACGGCCGCGTCGCCGTCGTCCGCGTACAGCAGGATGCGGTCGGGCAGGACGTCGATGCGCTCCCCCACGCCGTCGAGCTTGCCGCGCAGGCTCTCCAGCGGGGTGTCGCCGTAACGCAGCTCGACCACCTCGCGGGTGGAGTGGGTCTCGATGAGCGAGCGGGGCGAGCCCTCGGCCACGATCCGGCCGGCGTCCATGACGACCAGGCGGTCGCAGAGCTGCTCGGCCTCGTCCATGTAGTGCGTGGTCAGCACCAGCGTGACGCCCTGCTGCTTGAGCCGGAACAGCCGCTCCCAGAGCAGGTGGCGGGCCTGCGGGTCGAGGCCGGTGGTCGGCTCGTCGAGCAGGACGAGGTCCGGCTGGTTGACCATGGCCCGGGCGATGGTGAGCCGGCGCTTCATGCCGCCGGAGAGCGGGTCGACCTTGCTCTCCGCGCGGTCGCTCAGCTGAACGAACTCCAGCAGCTCCGCCGCGCGGCGGCGGCCCTCGGCCCGGGGCAGGCCGAAGTAGCGCGCGTAGGTCGTCAGGTTCTCCGCGACGGTGAGGTCCGGGTCGAGGTTGTCCAGCTGCGGGCAGACGCCGAGGCGGGCACGGATCTTGACGCCGTCCCGGACGGGGTCCATGCCGAGGATGCTCAGCGTGCCCTCGGTGGGGGTCGAGACGCAGCCGATCATCCGCATCGTCGAACTCTTGCCGGCGCCGTTCGGCCCCAGGAAGCCGAACGCCTCACCGGGGGCGACGTCGAGGTCGATGCCGGCGACGGCGGTGAAGTCGCCGAAGCGTTTCACCAGGCCACGGGCATGAATCAGGGGCTGCACAGTCACGGGGCCGACCCTAGACCCGAGGTACGACAAACCCAACCCGAATACGCCCCGGCCCGAATGCCCGCCACCCCCATGATCCGGTTTGGATCAGGGAATCGCACGTGATCATGGACCAAGATTCGGCTGGTTTCCCTGATCCAAGCCGGATCAACACGAGATCACGGCACGTAACATATCGATAATCTTCGTCGTAAGCCTTGCCATCAAAAGCGGTGAATGGGAATATCTGCAATCACGGAACTCCTCTACCCCCAAGGAGGACATCGTGAGCTTCACCAAGCTCTCCCTACGCCACGCCGCCGTGATCGGCGCGGCAGCGACCGCATTCTTCTTCGCGACGGCGGTCGCACCCGGTGCCGCGAACGCGGCCGCCCCGCACGCCACCGCGCTGGGCGCCGCCAACCTCGTCGCCGGACTCGGCGACCGCAGCGCCGGCTTCTACCTCGACCAGGTCACCGGCAAGCCCGTCGTCACGGTCACCGACGACGCGGCCGCCGCCCTGGTCCGCTCGTCCGGCGCCACGGCCCGGCTCGTGCGGCACAGCGCCGCCGCGTTGAGCTCCGCCGCCGGGCAGGTCGACCGCACCATCCCCGGTTCCGGCATCGCCTGGGGCGTTGATCCCGCCTCCAACCAGGTCGTCATCACGGTCGACTCGACGGTGACCGGAGCCCGCTACGCCCAGGTCCAGGCGGCCGCCGCGAAGATCGGCGACACCGTACGCGTCGAGCAGACGCCCGGCGTGTTCAGCCTCCGGATCAACGGCGGCACGGCGATCTACGGCGGGCAGTACCGGTGCTCGCTGGGCTTCAACGTGCGCAGCGGCTCGACCTACTACTTCCTCACGGCCGGGCACTGCGGCAACATCGCCAGCACCTGGTACGCGAACTCGGCCCACACGTCACTGCTCGGCACCACCTCGGGATCGAGCTTCCCCGGCAACGACTACGCGATCGTCAAGTTCGCGAGCGGCGTGGCCCACCCCGGCACCGTCAACCTGTACAGCGGCAGCCAGACCATCAGCTCGTCGGCGAACGCGTACGTCGGTGAGGCTGTGAAGCGCTCCGGCAGCACGACCGGCGTACACAGCGGCACCGTCCAGCAGACCGGCGCCACCGTCCGGTACGCCGAAGGTACCGTCACCGGCCTCATCCGCACCAACGTGTGCGCCGAGGGCGGCGACAGCGGCGGCTCGCTGTTCGACGGCTCGATCGCGCTGGGCCTGACCTCCGGCGGCAGCGGCAACTGCTCCAGCGGCGGGACGACCTACTTCCAGCCGGTCACCGAGGCGCTCAGCGTCTACGGCGTCACGGTCTCGGGCGTCGCCTGATCCGCACCCTCCGCTCCCGGGCGTCCTTCCCCCCGGCGCCCGGGAGCACCCATGTCCACGTCGAAAATCTTCAGATTCTTTTGTCCCGGGTTCGTCGATCTCACTTCCGCTCCTCCCGCGGGAGACCGTTCCGCCCCTGTCGCTGCGCTCCGGGGACTCCACTGCCAGCACAGTGGGGCGAAGCATCGTCCACCGCGGTTCGGTCACCGTTCACCCCAAGCCCCACCCGGACTTTGTCCCGACTGTCCGAAATCGCGTTGGGCGGGTCGACTCGTGGCTGATCGTTCGCGGCGGCGATGCCCCGCCACTGTTCGTGATCGTTTGCGGCTGAGGTGTAAATCCGGCCCGATCCGCATGATCATTTACGCGTCAGGTGTAGCGGAAGTCGGTCAACGCGTTCCAGACCCGTAAACGATCATGCATCGGGACGCCTTTTCTACACCTCAGCCGCAAACGATCACCTCATCGGTCGCCGGCGGGCGCACAAGTCGCACAGTCGGGACAAAGGCCGGGCTGACACAAGCCGGTCGGGGGTTCGGGTGAAACGCTGACCGGACGACGGTGGCTGATGCCTATAAAATGATCTTCAGGGTAGGTGGAGCGTCCAGGCGATGCCGTCGACTCCGGGGATGCGGCGGCCCACCAGGCGCGACCCGTCGGCGTTGAGGTCGGAGCTGACGACCGACGCCGTGACCCGCTGACGTACCTGGTGGGGCAGGTGGCCGGGCTCGATGAGGGTCAGTTTCAGCGACTCCCGGTCCCGGATCGTCACCGGGTCCACCTCGCCGTCGACGATCTCGCTGATCGTCACCGTGAGGCAGGAGCCGTCCCAGACCGCTTTGGTGATCTCGTGCCAGCCGATGCGCTGCCGCTCGACCCAGAGTCCCAGATTCGTCGCGACGACCAGGCCGGCTTCCTCGCCGTCGGCGCGGGCGGCCCAGGCCAGCGTGCGCTCACCCGGCGCGAACAGCTCCCGGTACGCCTTCGGCAGCGCGCGTCTCGCGAAGAAGGATGCCATCAGAGAAGTCCTGTCGATGCCTGTTCGCGCAGGGCGCGGGCGGTGGTCTCCATCGAGACGAGATCGTTGAAGAGGCCGAAGTACTCGTCCTTCTGCGTCACCGGATTGATCCGCTGCAGCCGCGATTTCACGGCGTGTACGCGCCGGTCGACCTGGGCCAGCTGGAGCCGGGCGACGGTGACGTGGACGTAGTGGGGGTCGGCCTCGCCGTCGTAGCGGAACTCCTCGACGGCCAGTTGGGCGACGAGCGACTGCGCCATGAGGTCGTCGCACTGGCCGGTGACGGCCGCGATCCAGTTGGCTCCGGCGACGCCCCGGGACGCCCCGCCGGCCGCGTGGATCGCCTGGCGCACCTGGACGTGGAGAGGATCGGTGTAGCAGTCGGCCTCGGCGTTGTCGAACAGCGGGCCGGCCAGCACCGGTGCCTGGATGGCCAGCTTGAGCGCCTCCCGTTCGACCAGGAGCTGCGGGTCGTCGGGGCGGGTCCGCGGACGCGTGGCGGTCTCGATGCGCTCGCCCTTGGTCGCGGCCGCGACCGCCTGCTGCACCGTCTCGACGTCCGTGCCCAGCCAGCCCGCCAGGATGCGGCCGTACTCGGGACGGAGCGAGCGGTCCTTGATCTGCGCGACGAGCGGGGCGGTCGCCCGGAGCCCGCCGATGCGTCCCTCCGGGCTGTCGAGATCGTATTCGGTGAGCTTCGTGCGGAGGGCGAAGGACACCAGCCGCTCACGGCTCGCGATCATGTCCCGCACGGAGGCGTCGCCGCGGGCCAATCGGAGTTCGCAGGGGTCCATCCCGTCGGGGCCGACCGCGATGAAGGTCTGCCCGACGAAGCGCTGGTCGTCGGCGAAGGCGCGGAGCGCGGCCTTCTGCCCGGCGGCGTCGCCGTCGAAGGTGAAGATGATCTCACCCTTGAACGTGTCGGTGTCCATGAGCATCCGGCGCAGCACCGAGATGTGCTCCGAGCCGAAGGCCGTCCCGCAGGTCGCCACCGCCGTCGGTACGCCGGCCAGGTGGCACGCCATCACGTCGGTGTACCCCTCGACGATGACGGCCTGCCCGCGCTTGCCGATCTCACGTTTGGCCAGGTCGATGCCGTAGAGCACGGTCGACTTCTTGTAGAGCGGGGTCTCCGGGGTGTTGAGGTACTTCGGGCCGTCGTCGTCCTCGAACAGCTTGCGGGCGCCGAACCCGATCACGTCGCCGCCGGTGTCGCGGATCGGCCACACGAGCCGGCGGCGGAACCGGTCGATGAGGCTGCCCGAGCGGGCCGGCTTGGCCAGGCCGCCGGTGTTGAGCTCCTCTGGGGTGAAGCCGAGCTGGCGCAGGTGCTTGGTGAGCGCGTCCCAGGAGTCCGGCGCGAACCCGCACCCGTACGCCGTCGCCGCGTCCCGGTCGAAGCCGCGCTGGGCGAGGAACTCCCGGGCCGCCCGGGCGCCCGGGGTCATCAGCTGCTCGGCGTAGAACTTGGCGGCCGCCACGTGCGCGGCGACCAGGCGCTGGCGCTGGCCGGGCTGCGGGCGCGGCGAACCCGGCGCGGCGGTGCCCTCGACGTAGCGCAGCTGGAGACCGGCCCGCGCGGCGAGCTTCTCGACCGCCTCGGTGAACCGCAGGTGGTCGATCTCCATCACGAAGTTGATGGCGTCGCCGCCCTTGCCGCAGCCGTGGCAGAAGTACACGTTGCGGTCCGCGGCGACCGTGAACGACGGCGTCTTCTCGTCGTGGAAGGGGCACAGGCCCTTGAGGTTGCGCCCGCCGCCGCCCCGCAGCGTCACCTGCTCGGAGATCACATCGACGATGTCCGTACGCTCGCGCACGAGCGCGACGTCCTCGTCGCGTATCCGACCCCCAGCCATGCCACCATCCTAAGGCGGGGACCGACAGTGTCAGCCGGGGCCGATACCATCCCCGGGTGTCCACCCCCCAGAAGGCACACGAACCCGCCGACGCGCCCGCCGACGCGCTGACCATCGCGCTCACCGAATACGGGTTCATCGCCCAGCTCCAGAGCAGTATGCGCGACCAGGCCGCCGCCCGGTTCAACTTCTTCCTGGCCGTCGCGACCGCCGCCGCGGCTGTCGTCGCCGGGCTGCTGAGCAGCGGGAACATCTCCGGCGCCGGGCTGGGAGCGGTCGCGGCCCTGGGCGTGCTCGTGCTGGTGATGGGGATCTCCATCTTCGTGCGCCAGGTCGAGTTCACCCAGCGCGGCATGCGCTACGCCGCCGCCCATGACGCCGTGCGGACCTATCTCGTCGGGCGGGCCGGGCCGGCGGGGGCGTACATCCTGCTGCCGACGCTGCACGACCGGGGTGTGATCGGCGAGGGCTACCGGCGCCTGCGGTGGCGGCGCGACATCGTGGGGCTGGCCGGCACGGTCGCCTTGATCAACAGCGCCCTCGCGGGCGGCGGGGCCGGGCTGCTGCTGGGCCGGATCGCACCCACGCTGCCCGTCGCGGTCACCGTGGCGGCGGCCGTCGCGGCGTTCCTCGTCCTGCTCAGCCTGCAGATCGGCTACCTGCAGCGGGCCAAGCGGCTCACGCACCTGATGACCAAGGGGGTCATCGAGCAGCGCGGGCTACGCGCCGACGAGATCCCGGTGCAGCTCGATCGCGGCGGGGTCGGTGAGTGACGCCACCTGGTCGATGATCACCCGCAGCCGCGCGGCGTCGTCCGGAGCCGCCCGGAACAGCGGCGCGAACACCTGGTCCAGCCCGGCGCCGTCCCGGTCGCACAGCGTACGGACCAGGTCGGTGAGGATCTCCCGCTGCTGCTCGTACCACGGCTCCATGCCGCGCCGGCGCATCACGTAACGCAGCGCCACCCCCTTGAGCAGCGCGCACCGCAGCCGGTCCGCGCGCGGCACCACGAGGTCCGCGGCGTACCTGCGCAGCTTTCCGGGGTACGCCGACCGCGTCGCCGTCACCGCGTTCACCACGAACCGTCCGGTGAGGACGGACGTGCTGTTCTTCAGCAGCTCCTGACCCTTGTGCGACCCGTCGTACGCGGCCAGGCAGGCGAACACCGGATCGGCCAGCAGCTCGGTCAGGGCGGCGCGCAGCACGTCGGCCGGTTCCGGCGAGTAGGCCGCGGCGACGTCGGCGCACAGCTCCGCCTGCTCGTCGGCGTCCGCGATGAGCGGGCCGAGCTTGATGTAGCCGGAGTAGATGCCGTCCTCGACGTCGTGCACCGAGTACGCGACGTCGTCCGACCAGTCCATGACCTGCGCTTCCAGGCAGCGCCGATCACCGCCCGGCGACCCGGTCCGCAGCCAGTCGTAGACGGCGGCGTCGTCCGCGTACACCCCGAATTTGCGCGTGGTGGAGCGGCGCGGCCACGGATATTTGCAGGTGGCGTCGAGCGAGGCGCGGGTGAGGTTGAGCCCGGCGCCGGGGATCTTGGCCTCCAGCCGGGTGAGGACCCGCAGCGTCTGCGCGTTGCCCTCGAAGCCGCCGCACGCCTGGCCGACGGCGTCGAGGGCGTCCTCGCCGTTGTGGCCGAACGGCGGGTGGCCGAGGTCGTGCGCGAGCCCGGCGACGTCGGTCACGTCGGGGTCGCAGCCGAGGCGCTCGCCGAGTTCGCGGGCGATCTGGGCGACCTCGAGCGAGTGCGTCAGCCGCGTACGCAGGAAGTCGCCGGAGCCGGCCGTGTGCACCTGGGTCTTGGCGGCGAGCCGGCGGAACGCGGCCGAGTGCAGCACCCGGCCGCGGTCGCGCTCGTAGGCGCCGCGCTCGCCGGCGGTGTCCTTGGCCGGCTCGGCGACCCAGCGTTGTTCCTCCAGCTCAGCCGTCACCAGCGCAGCCTAGTCCTCGCCACGGCTCTGCAGGACGCAGAACTCGTTGCCCTCCGGATCCGCGAGCACCACCCAGCCGACGTCGCCCTGGCCGATGTCGATGTGCCGGGCGCCCATGTCCAGCAGCCGCTCCACCTCGGCCTCCTGGTCGGTGGGGCTGAGGTCGAGGTGGAGGCGGTTCTTGCCGGCCTTGTCGGCGTGCGCCGGGGTGAAGTAGATGCACGGCAGGTCGAGGTCGGGTCCGATCATCAGCTCGCCGTGTTCCTCATGCATGATCGGATAGCCGAGCACCTCGGCCCACCAGCGGCCGAGCCGGGCGGGGTCGGCCGCCTCGATCACCACACGGTTCCAGCGCAGTCCCATCCGTCCAGGCTAGCGGTCAGCGGGAATCGGAACTACCGCCCTCCAGCGCCGCCCGTCCCGCCTCCAGCCGCGCCACCGGTACGCGGAACGGCGAGCACGACACGTAGTCCAGCCCGGTGTCGTGGAAGAAGTGCACGGACGCGGGGTCGCCGCCGTGCTCGCCGCACACGCCGATCTTGAGGTCCGGCCGGGCCGCGCGGCCCTCCTCGACGGCGATGCGGACCAGGCGGCCGATGCCCTGGGCGTCCAGGGTCTCGAACGGCGACACGCCGAAGATGCCCAGATCGAGGTACCGCGGGAAGAACGCGGCCTCGACGTCGTCGCGCGAGAATCCCCAGCCCATCTGGGTCAGGTCGTTGGTGCCGAAGGAGAAGAACTCGGCGCTGGCCGCGATGTCCCCGGCCGTCAGCGCGGCCCGGGGCACCTCGATCATCGTGCCGATCGGGATCGTCACGTCCGGGGCCACGTCCGCGATGACCGCCAGGGCCTGGGCGCGTACCACCTCGAACTCCTGGACGGCGCCGACCAGGGGCACCATGATCTCCGGCCGCGGATCGCCGCCCGCCGCCCGGACGTCCGCCGCGGCCTGGGCGATCGCGCGTACCTGCATCTCGAACAGGCCGGGGATCACCAGCCCCAGGCGTACGCCGCGCAGCCCCAGCATCGGGTTCTGCTCGTGCGTACGCCGGACGGCCGCCAGCAGTTCCCGCTCGCGCGCGCTCGCCTCGCCGGTGGCCGCCTTCACCGACAGCTCCTCCAGCGACGGCAGGAACTCGTGCAGCGGCGGGTCGATCAGCCGGATCGTCACCGGCAGCCCGTCCATCGCCGTGAGGATCTCGACGAAATCCTTACGCTGCAAGGGAAGCAGCTTCTCCAGCGCGACCGCCTGGCCGTCCTGGCCGGTTGCCAGGATCAGCTCCTCGACGAGGGCCCGGCGGGTGCCGAGGAACATGTGCTCGGTGCGGCACAGGCCGATGCCGGCGGCCCCGAACCGGCGGGCCCGGGCGGCGTCGTCGGCCGTGTCGGCGTTCGTGCGTACGCCGAGCCGCCGCACCTGGTCGGCGTGCCGCAGCAGGCGGTCGACGGCGGTGACGAGCGCCCCGGCCACCGGCTTGCCCTCGAAGTACTGGACGACCGGGCTGGGCTCGACCGGGATCTCGCCGAGGTAGACCTTGCCGGTGGTGCCGTCGATCGAGAGCAGGTCCCCTTCGTGCACGACGGTTCCGTCCACGGTGAACCGGTCGACCCCGACCTCGATGTCCTCCGCCCCGCACACGCACGTGCGCCCCATGCCCCGGGCCACGACCGCGGCGTGACTCGTCTTGCCGCCGCGGCTGGTCAGGATGCCGGTCGCGGCGATCATGCCGGGCAGGTCGTCGGGATTGGTCTCCCGGCGTACGAGGATGACCTTCTCGCCCTTGTCGGCCCACTCGGCCGCGCGGCGGGCGTCGAAGACCGCCTTGCCCACAGCCGCACCTGGCGCGGCGGCGACCCCCTTGGCCAGCGGTTTCGCGTCGGTCATGGCGAACGCCGGGAACATCAGGTGCGACAGCTGGACGCCGTCGACCCGCAGCAGCGCCTCGTCGAGGTCGATGACGCCCTCGTCGACCAGCTGGTGGGCGATGATGAAGGCCGCGGCCGCCGTACGCTTGCCGACCCGGGTCTGCAGCATCCACAGCCGGCCGCGCTCGATGGTGAACTCGATGTCGCAGAGGTCCTTGTAGTGTCCTTCGAGGACGGTCATGATGCGCATGAGCTCGGCGAAGCTCGCCGCGTCCAGCTTCTCCAGCTCCTGCAGCGTGACCGTGTTGCGGATGCCGGCGACGACGTCCTCGCCCTGGGCGTTCTGCAGGTAGTCGCCGTAGACCCCGCGCTCGCCGGTCGCCGGATCGCGGGTGAAGGCCACCCCCGTGCCCGAGTCCGGGCCCAGGTTGCCGAAGACCATCGCCACGATGTTCACGGCCGTGCCGAGATCCGCCGGGATCCGCTCCTGCCGCCGGTACAGCACCGCGCGCTCCGCGTTCCAGCTCGCGAAGACCGCGCGTACCGCGAGCTCCATCTGTTCCCTGGGCTGCTGGGGGAAGTCCCGGCCCGTGTGCTCCCGGAAGATCTTCTTGTACGCGTCCACGAGCTGTTCGAGATCACGCGAGTCCAGGTCGACGTCGTCGCGTACGCCCTTGGCCTTCTTCGCATCGTCGATCGCGGCCTCGAAGGCGTCGCCGGGCACGTCGCAGACGGTCTTGCCGAACATCTGGATCAGCCGCCGGTAGGAGTCCCACGCGAACCGGTCGCTGCCCGACTGGGCGGCCAGGCCGGCGACGCTCGCGTCGGTCAGCCCGACGTTGAGGACGGTCTCCATCATGCCGGGCATCGAGAACTTCGCGCCGGAGCGTACCGAGACCAGCAGCGGGTCGGCCGGGTCGCCGAGGCGGCGGCCCATCCGCTCCTCCAGCCGCCGCAGGTGGTCGCCGACCTCCTCGTCCAGCCCGGCCGGCACCTCGCCGTCGGCCAGGTACGCGCGGCACGCCTCGGTGGTGATGGTGAACCCGGGCGGCACGGGCAGACCCAGCCGGGTCATCTCGGCAAGGTTGGCCCCCTTGCCGCCGAGCAGATCCTTGAGGTCCCTGTTCCCCTCGGCGAACGCATAGACGAACTTGGTCATCGTCGACCTCCCGCTCGGCCTGAACGCTTCATTAGGCCGGGACGTTATCCATGCTATGAGCTGCTGAAAACGAGTCGTGAGGAATGGCACATTCCGCGGGGTCTGTCCCGTTCATTCCGGTTCGGTGGATCGCTCCTCCACGCACATTCGCGCCTGGGAGCGGTCCCACGATCACGGCGATCTTCACGTCGCTAGGGTGGTCGCATGCTTCCCACGGTGACGGCAGTCCGATACGTCACTCCCCTGCGTGAAGGCGGTTCGCTGCCCGGCCTCGTCGAGGCCGACGACCTCGGCACCTATGTCGTGAAGTTCCGGGGCGCCGGCCAGGGGCCGAAAGCCCTGGTCGCCGAGGTGATCGTGGGCGAACTGGCCCGCCGGCTCGGCCTGCCGATGCCCACGCTGGCCGTCGCCGCCTTCGCCGCCGAGCTGGGCCGGGGCGAGCCCGACCCGGAGGTGCAGGCGCTGCTGCTGGCCAGCGCCGGCGACAACCTCGGCATGGACTTCCTGCCCGGCTCGTTCGGGTTCGACCCGCGCGCGCACCGGGTGGACAAGGAGCTCGCCGCGCGGGTGCTGTGGCTGGACGCCTTCGTCGAGAACGTCGACCGCACCTGGCGCAATCCGAACCTGCTGATGTGGCACAACGCGCTCTGGCTCATCGACCACGGCGCGAGCCTCTACTTCCACCACAACTGGCCGCGCGCCGACAAGGCCGTCCTGCGCCCGTTCAAGGCCGAGGACCACGCCCTGTCCGACTACGCCGCCGGGCTGCCGGCGGCCGCCGCCGAGCTGACCCCGAGGATCACTCCCGCGCTGCTGGACGAGGTGATCTCGCTGGTGCCCGACGGCTGGCTCGGGGACCCGGCCTTCGCGACGGTCGAGGAGAACCGGGCCGCGTACCGGGACCATCTGCTGGCCCGCGCCGCGTCCCCGGAGGCCTGGCTGCCATGAAGACCTCCTTCGAGTACGCGGTCATCCGGCTCGTCCCCCGCATCGAGCGCGGCGAGATGATCAACGTCGGCGTGGTGCTCTACAGCCGCGGCCGGGACTACCTGGCGGTGCGTACGCATCTGGATCCCGCCCGGCTGCTCGCCTTCGACCCGACCACCGACCTCGACTCCGTACGCGCGGTCCTCGACGGCTGGGCGGCGACGTGCGACGGGGAGCGCCGGATGAGCCTGGGCGAACGGTTCCGGTGGCTGACGTCGCCGCGCAGCACCGTGGTCCAGGCCGGACCGGTGCACAGTGGACTGACCGAGGACCCGGCCGCCGAGCACACCCGCCTCCTCGACCTCCTCGTCCACTGACCGGGGAGCCCTGCCCGCACGTGACGCGCCTCACGTTCGGGCGGTCAGCGGGGTGGAGGCGTTGACATCATCCATTGACGCTCGCCATACTCATTCCTCCGCGTGAGCGGCTCTCCACTCCGGGTGAGGCCTCCTCGGAGGCACGGGGGCATCCGGACTGGACGGCTCAGGGCTCACAGCTCTCGGCTCACAGCTCTCGGCCCGCAGCTCTCGGCCCGCAGCTCCCGGCCCTCAGCTCCCGGCGCTCAGTGGCCGCCGCAGGCCGTACCGCCGCCGGCGTGGTACATCAGATCCTGGTGGACGACGGCGGTCCTGATCGGCGTCCGGCTCGTCACCCGCTGCACGACCGCTCCGCCGCGCTGCAGTTCGAAGACCGGCGTCGTGCCCGGCACCAGCGCGGCGGTGAAGGACACCAGCCCGGCCGCGGTGACGTCCTTCGTGGACACCTGCGACCCCTGCCGGATGACGAGCCGGCCCGCCCCCGCCAGGTACGCGAGCAGTTCGACCCGGTCCACCGCGGGATCGCCGTAGGGCACCTTCATCGTCACGGTCTGCGTACCGGTGAAGGCGGCGGCGGCCTTCTGGCTCCGGTGGAAGTAGTAGAGCGCGTCGCGGACGAGGCCCGGCCGTTTCCCGGTCTTGAGCCAGGCCGTGTAGTACGCCATGACGTCCGCGACGGCGTACCCGCGCTCGACGGAGGGCGCGACCCAGGACTCGGTGTAGTCGTTCCAGGTGATGAGGGCGACCCAGTCGGCGTCCCCGGCGATCGCCTTCTCCATCATGGCCCGCAGTGCCCCGCTGCCGGAGGACTCCCAGTAGCGGCCGTCGTAGAGCCGGTCGTCCTCGAACGCGATCGGCGCCATGTACGCCCGCCCGGCCGCGTGCGCCTGCTGTGCTCCGACGCGGTCCGTGTCGGCGCCCGACACCCAGCGGTTGCCCCACAGCGAGTAGCCGTAGACGGCCGAGTTCCACTCCGCCGACCTGGTGGCCGGTGAGCCGGACAGGAAGATGGGGACGAGCACGGTCTTGACGCCCTGGCCGGCCAGTGTCGTGCGGACACCCGTCCACCAGGCGGCCGGCTTGCGTTCGGGGTAGAACGGGGCGAGCACGATCGAACCGTCCACCTTGTACAGATTGGCCGCGTCCTTCACCTTGAGGACGTCGGTCACGATCTGATCCGGGCTGGTGTCCGCGCCCTGCTGCAGGTCGGGGCTCAGCATGATGCGGAAGCCGGGGTCCACCGACTTCGCCGCGGCCAGCATCGCCGGCAGCTGCGTCCACCGCGCGTCCGAACTGACGCTGTGGTACTCCCAGATGAAACCGTCGAGCCCGATGGCGATCGCCTGGCGTACCTCGGTGGCGAAGTCCTGCTGCCGCCAGTCGGAGCCCGAGCGCACGGACCGGGTCAGCGGCCGGTCCAGCACGCCGTCGCCCTGATGCACCCCGGGTACGCCGTTCGCCCGCCACTTCGCCCAGTAGTCGGCCGACGCGCTCTTGTTGTCGATCGAGACCGGATACGGCGGGAAGTAGTACGCGAACGCCTTCTTCTTGGCCGACCGCAGCGTGGCGGTCGACGGCTTGTCGAAGGCGTACAGGCCGCAGGAGGCGGGCTTGCCGGGCGTCGCGGAGGCGGCGGCGGACGCGCTCGCGGAGGCGCCCGGCGATCCGGCGGCGGCGGAGCCGTCCGCGGCGACGGACAGGGACGGTTCGGAGGAGGCGCCCGCCGTGGGATCGGGCGTGCTCCCGCAGCCGGCCGGGAGCAGAAGGAGCAGCGCCAGAGCGGCCCGCCGAGCAATGTCCACTGTGGCCATCGGCAGAGTCTGCGCCTGAAGGCCGGTCAGGTCAACCCCGCGACGTCAGCGGATGAGACCGCGGCGGCGCCCCTCGACCGTCGCGGCCGTGCGGTTGTCCACGTCCAGCTTCGCGAAGACCTGCACGAGATGGGACTTCACCGTCGCCTCGCTGATGAACAGCAGCTTCGCGATCGCCTGGTTGGTGCGGCCCGCGGCCACCTGCTGGAGGATCTCCGTCTCCCGGGCGGTGAGCGTCTGCGCCGGCCGGCGTACGCGACCGACGAGGCGGGTCGCCACCGCCGGGGCCAGGACGGTCTCGCCGGCGGCGGCGGCGCGTACCGCGGCCACGAGCTCGGCCGGCTCGGCGTCCTTGAGCAGGTAGCCGAGCGCGCCGGCCGCGATCGCCGAGAGGATGTCGGCCTCGCTGTCGTAGGTCGTCAGCACCAGGACCGCGGGCGGGTCCGGCAGGGCGCGGATACGCCGGGTGGCCTCGGCGCCGTCGATGCCCGGGCCGAGCTGGAGATCCATCAGGACAACGTCCACATCGGACGCGAGTGGCACGGCCGCCTCGCCGGACGCCGCCTCGATCACCTCGAACGCCGTGCCGAGGACCGAGCGCAGCCCCGATCGCATGATCGGATGGTCGTCGACCAGGAGGACCCTCACAGCGGCACCGTCGCGCTGACCGCCGTGCCGCCACCGGGGGCCGCCTCGACCACGAACACGCCGCCGGCCTCCGCCACCCGCTTGCGCATCGCCGGCAGCCCGAGCCCCCCGGCGGGTACGCGTTCCGCGTCGAAGCCGACGCCGTCGTCGGCCACGTCCAGGCGTACAGCGGAATTCTGGAAGGAGAGGGTCACCACGGCCTGGCGGGCGGCACTGTGGGTACGCACGTTGGCGAGCGCGCTCTGGGCCACCCGCAGGAGGGCCACGGAGACGGGGGTGGGCAGCGGCGCGGGCTCGCCGTCCACGACGAGTGCGGTGGCGACGCCGAAGGGCCGCAGGTCGGCGGCGAGCCGGGCGAGCGCGTCGGGCAGCGAGCCGCCGGACAGCTCGGCCGGGGTGAGCTCGCGGACCAGGCGGCGGGCGCTCTCCAGAGCCGTCATCGCCGTACGCTCGGCGGCCCCCACGGCCGGCGGCGCGGCCCGCAGGTGCAGCAGGATGCTCGACAGGTCCTGCGCGACCGTGTCGTGGATCTCGCGGGCGAGCCGCTCGCGTTCGGCCAGGACGCCGGCGCGGCGCTCGGTGGCGGCCAGCCGCTCGCGGGCGTCCGCGAGCTCGCGCAGGAGGTCGGCCTCCCGGCGCAGCCAGCCGTAGACCTGGTTCATGACGATCGCCACACCGGCCCCGATGACCGGGCCGAGCAGGGCGCCGGGGTCGAACGTGCCCTGGTGGGCGGTGAAGGCGGCGGCCGAGGCGAGCACCAGGGCCACGACGAGGAGGTGGCCCGGGACCGGGCGGAGCAGGTGCAGGCCGAGGAGCATCAGCGGGAAGGCCAGCCACACGAAGCTCGCCGAGACGGCCGTGAGGCCGACCCAGCCGGCGACGAGCGCGCCCAGCCACAACCCGGGAAGGGCCCGCGACCTCGTGACGTCCGGGACGCCGGACGGCCGGGCCAGGAGGATCCCGACCGCGTACCAGGCGCCGACGACCGCCGGCAGGACGTAGGCGGACGCCGACACCGCTCCCACCACGAGCAGCACGGCGAACAGGACATGTTCGGCGCGGCGCAGCAGGGTTCGGGCGGTCATATCACCGAGGGTAGCCAGCTTTGAAGATCCACTGCCTGCATCGAAAGTTGGGGCCGGGTTCCCATCCGACGCCCGAGGTCGCCCGGGCGCCGACCGGCAAGCCTGGTGGACGTGTTCATCGCCCTTCGTGATCTCAGATTCGCCCGCGGCCGGTTCGCTCTGCTCAGCGCGGTCGTCGCCGTGATGACTCTCATGGTGGTCCTGCTCACCGGCCTGACCGCCGGGCTCGGCGCCGCCGCCGTCTCCGCCGTCGACGCGCTGCCGGCCGACCGGATCGCCTTCGCCGCGCCGCCGCCGGGCCAGGACGTCTCCTTCGCCACCAGCTCCCTGCCCTTCCCTCCGGCCGGCGCCACCGCCGCAGCCGAGCCGCTGGGGGTGGGAACCAGCCGCCTCGACGCCGGGTCACGCTCCGTAGCGGTCACCGTCCTCGGCGGCCGGCTCGTGCCGCCGCTGGTGCGCGGATCGGCGGACGGACTCGTCGCGTCCGACTCGCTCGACCTCGACGTCGGCACCGCCGTCTCGGTGGGCGGCGTACCGGTGACGGTCACGGGGACCGTGCGCGAGACGAGCCTCAGCCACCTGGCCGCCGTCTACGTCCCGCTCGCGGTCTGGCAGCAGGTCGCGCACACCGACCGGGTCACCGCCTACGCCCTGCCCGCCGCGTCCGCCGATCTCCCGGGCACCGTCACGCTCACCCGCTCCGAGGCCCGCCAAGCAGTTCCGGGGTACGCGTCGGAGCAGGGTTCGCTGACGCTCATGCGCGTACTGCTGCTGATCGTGTCGGCCCTCGTCTGCGGGGCGTTCTTCACCGTCTGGACCCTGCAACGCGGGCACGATCTGGCGGTCGTCCGCGCGCTCGGCGCCGGTCGCGCGTACCTGCTGCGGGACGCGGTCGGGCAGGCGCTCGTCGTGCTGCTCGGCGGGGTGCTCGCCGGAGCCGGGGTGGCCGCGGGACTCGGCGCGCTCGCGCGGACCGCCGTCCCGTTCGTCCTCGATCCGTCCACAGTGCTGCTTCCCGGCGCCGCCATGCTCGCCGTCGGCCTGATCGGCGCGGCCGTCCCGGTACGCCGCGTCACCGCAGCCGATCCCCTGCTCGCGCTCGGAGGAGCCCGATGAGCATCAGCCTCACCGACGTCACCGTGACCTACCCCGACGGCGGGCGTACGCTCACCGCGCTCGACCACGTCTCGATGAAGGCCGACCCGGGCGACCTGGTCTTCGTCACCGGCCCCTCGGGTTCGGGCAAGTCGACCCTGCTGGCCGTGGCCGGAGCGCTGCTCACCCCCGACAGCGGGACCGTGCTGATCGGCGGCGCGCCGCTCGGCCCCGATCCGGCCCGCGTACGCCGGGAGCGCATCGGCTTCGTCTTCCAACAGGCGAACCTGCTGCCGTCGCTGACCGCCCGGGATCAGCTGCTGCTGACCGCCCACCTGGCCGGTACGCCCCGCCGCCACGCCGAACCGCGCGCCCGGGCGCTCCTGGACCGGGTCGGATTGTCGGCGCGGGCCGACCGGCGACCGCACCAGCTGTCGGGTGGCGAGAAGCAGCGGGTGGGTCTGGCCCGGGCGCTCATGGGCTCGCCGGCCGTCCTGCTGCTCGACGAACCGACCTCGGCCCTGGATTCGGCCCGCGCACACTCCATAGTGGAACTCGTACGCGAGATCGTCGCCGAGAACCAGGTGGCGGCGCTGTTCGTCACCCACGACACGACCCTGGCCACGCCGGCCGACCCCCGCATCCACCTGACCGACGGCCACCTCGCCACCCCCTGACCCCCTCCCCACCGATTCTTGCGCGCTCCCCCTCTCTTGCGATCTTGCGCGTCCCCCCTCCCCGCGATCTTGCGTGAATGTCCGGGCTATCCGGGCATATGCCGCGGATTTTGGGACACTCGCGCAAGATCGTCGGGGTCGGGAGGTGCCGCTGCGGGGTTTCAGGATCAGGCGTCGGCTTGTCGCTGACCGGTTTCCGATGCGATCCGGACGGGGGCGATCCATCGCATGGCCTGCTGCCGACAGCCGCCCATTGTGGCCCCGAGGCGGTGACACTCGCCCAGGTCTTGGCCTTTGTCGCGACTATCCGACTTGTGCGCGAGGGTGCCCGGGTGTGTTCGGCGATCTTGCGCGAGTGTCTCGAATTTCGTCCGGTGTGGCCGAAATGCCCGGACATTCGCGCAAGATCGCCGCCAGCCTCGAGGTCGAGGTCGAGATCGAGATCGAGATCGAGATCGAGATCGAGATCGAGATCGAGATCGAGATCGAGATCGAGATCGAGATCAGGCCGGGTCGAGGCCAGGGCCAAGGCTCGGTCGGACTTTGTCGCGACTGTCCGATATGGTCCTCGGGTCAGGCCCGTTGCCATGATCATGTAGCGCTATTCCGGCAGCGGGGACCACTTGGGCTTGATCGTGTAGCGCTATATCGGCGGGAGAGCGTTTTCTTGCCGGAATGGCGTTACATGATCAAGGAGTTCGGCGTGATCATGCCGGGCGCTCGGTCGGGCTCGGTCGGGCTTTGTCCCGACTGTCCGATACCGGGTCGGGCGGGCCGGCACCATAGGTGATCGTTCGCGGTGGGGACGTAGTTTTCGGGGCCGCCGTCATGATCCATCGCGGCTGGGATGTAGCTATGGGCCGATTTTCTACATCCGAACCGCTGTGGATCGTGGGCGAGGGTGCGGTTTTTACATCCCAGGCGCTGTGGATCACGTCCGAGCCGCTCCGCTGCCGGCTGTCGCCCGCGATGCGGGAGCGATCTTCCGTCAGGTGGACTGCAGTCGCTGATTTCCTGATCGTTTGCGGCTGGGGTGTAATTCCGGCCCGATCTGCATGATCGTTTACGCGTGAGGTGTAGCCAGAGGCGGTCAGCGTGCTCCAGAACCGTAATTGTTCATGCAGTGGGCAGCCGTATTCACACCCCACCCGTAAACGATCAACCCGCCGAGCGCCCGCCGAGCACTCACCGAGCACTCGCCGGCTACCACCCGCCACCACCAGCCGCCCATATCGGACAGTCGCGACAAAGCCCGAACGGGCCGCGACGAACGCCGACCCTGATCCTCAGGGATCGCCTGCGGCGTGCGGGCGATCTTGCGAGAATGTCCGGGCATTCCTGGCAAACCCGACGAAATTCGAGACATTCGCGCAAGATCGTCGGGGTCAGGAGGTGGGGAGGGCTACTACGGCTTCCACCTCGACGAGGACGTCGGGGCGGAACAGGCCGGCGACGCGTACCAGGGAGGATGCCGGGTTCGGGCGGTCGCCGAGTGCCGGGCGCAACAGCGCGTCGCGGGCGTCGCGTACCGGCTGGAGGTCGGCGGCCTCGGTGAGAAACCAGGTCAGCTTGACGACGTCCGGCCAGTCCGCGCCCAGCGTCACCAGGACGCGGCCGAGGTTCTCCAGGGCCTGGGCCGTCTGCGCGCCGGTGTCGTCCGGCCCGACGAGCCGCCCGTCCGCGTCCAGCGGGACCTGGCCGGAGACGAAGGCCAGCGCCCCGGACACGGTGACGGCATGGGCGAATCCGAACCCCGGGGCGTTGCCGGGCACTTCGGTCACACGATCGATGATCCCCATGCCCTCAAGCTACCGGCCCCACGTACGCCCGCACGGCGCGTACGCACTCGTCGGCGTCCCCGGCCATGTCGACGACGAGCCGCTCGTCCGTCCACGGCTCGTATTCGCGCTTCATGACCTCTTCCCAGGTCGGGACGGTCAGTCCGGCCAGATCGCTGACCCGCTCGGTGACCCGGCGCCGGTGCAGGTCGCGGTCGGAGCAGACCACCTCGATGAAGCGCAGTTCGACCCCGCGGCTCGCGGCGAGATCCCGCCAGCCCTGACGGGCGACCTCGACGGGGTTCACCGCGTCGATGATCACCGGCCGGCCGAGGGCGAGCTGTGCGTCGGCCACCGCGTGCGCCACCCCGTAGGCGGCGATGCCGGTCGTGAAGTCGCGGGCGACTCCGCAGTTCCACATGGCCGCCTCCAGCTGGTCGATACGCAGCCAGGTCGCCGGGACCTGCGCGGCCAGCGAGGCGCTGAGCGTGGTCTTGCCCGAGCCGGGCAGCCCGCCGAAGACGATCAGCATGCTCAACCCCACACCCCGATGATCTTCCAGCCCAGATCGGGGAAGCCCGAGCGCCGGGCGGTGCGGTCCGACGCGGTGTTCGCCGGATCGTGCAGGTAGATCGGTACGGCACCGGCCGCGAGGATGTGCCGGGCGGCCTGCGCGACGAGCCGGGACGCCAGGCCCTGGCCGCGGTGGCGCTCGTCGGTCCCGACCGAGATCTCCATCCCGTACGCGTTGTGCCGCTTGATCCCGACCCCCGCCGCGTACGCGCCGTCGGAGCCGAAGGCGACCAGGGCCTCCCCGCCGAACGGGCGCAGCCATGCGGGCAGCCGTTCGTCGGTGAAGGCGATCCACTCCCCCGCGTCCGGCAGATCGGTCGGGTCGGTCGCGTACCGGAAGGTGCCCGCGAAGGCCCGCGCCTGCGGCCGGCCGACCGCCCGGGGCAGCTCGACCGGCACGTCGTCCCAGGTACGCACGGCCGCCCGCACCGGATCCGCCAGCGCCGGCGCGACCGAGAGCACCCCGCCGTCGGGAGTGGAGACGCCCAGCACGTTGGTCGTCGAACCGTCCCAGCCGGGGCGCAGGCGTACGTCCGCGCCGACGACGTGGACGCCGGGCGTACCGGGCCAGCCGCCGAGCCATTCGATGAGGAACTTCTCCAGCCGTTCGTCCACTGCCCGGCCCGCCTTCTCGTCGCTCACGCAGCCATCATCACGCGCGGGGCAGCATACCGGCGAGCAGTGTTCCGATCGTCTCAGCGGGCCGGAAATCCGCGGCGGGCCCGGCCAGCTCGTTGTGCAGCAGGCCGTCCAGGAGGTCGAGCACCATCCGGTAGTCCCGGGCGGGGTCCGCCGAGCCGAGCGCGGCCAGCCACGGTACGCCCCACGCGCCGAGCCGCTCCCGGGCCTCGACGATCTTGTGCTGGAGGGCGGGGTGGTGGGCCGCCTCCCCGAAGACCGCGAACCGGGCCAGGGTGAGCACGCGGCCCTCGCCCCGCGTCAGCTGCTCGACCATCGTGCCGAGGAGGGCGGCGAACTCGCGTACGCCGAGCGGGCGGGCGGTGCCCGCCAGCCGCTGCCAGCCCGCCGTCTCCACCTCGACGAGCCGGTCGAGGACGCCGTCCAGGAGCGCCTCGCGGGTGCGGAAGACGTTCGAGGCCGACCCCGCCGGCAGCCCCGCCTCCGCGTCGACCGCCCGGTGGGTGAGCTGCCGGAGGCCACGCGTACCGAGCACGCGGACGGCAGCGTCGAGAAGATCGTCGCGCCTGGTCACGAGGAGCAGACTACAACTGTAGTCAAACGCACTACAGCTGTAGTACGGTGCCGTCATGGGGAGAACTGCGGCCGTCGTGGGTGGCGGCATCGGCGGCCTCGCCGCCGCGATCGGACTCATCCGCGCGGGCTGGGAGGTCACGGTCTTCGAACGGTCCGCGGCCCTGCCCGAGACCGGCACCGGCCTCGGCATCTGGCCCGCGGCCCTGCGCGCGCTCGACACGCTCGGCGTCGGCGCCGCCGCCCGCGCCGCCGGCCGCCCGCAGCCCTCGGGCACCATCCGCCGCGACGACGGCACGGTCATCGCCCGGCTCGACATGGACGCGCTCACCCGCCGCCACGGCGAACCCGTCCACCTGGTGTCCCGGCCCGCACTGCTGCGCACCCTGGCCGAGGCGCTGCCCGACGGGATCGTGCGCTTCGGGTCGCCGGTCGACGACGTCAGGTCGCTCGTCTCCGCGTACTCCCTGGTGGTGGGGGCAGATGGGATCAACAGCCGGGTGCGGGCCGCGGTGGGCGACCCCGCGCGCACCGTCTACTCGGGCTGGACGGCCTGGCGCGGCACCGCGGACCTGGAGGTCCGCGCGGGCGGCGAGACCTGGGGCCGCGCGCGCAAGTTCGGCGTCACACCCATGATCACAACCACCAACTGGTACGCGGCCGCGCGCGCTCCGGAAGGCGACGAACCCGAGGACCACCTGGCCGAACTCCACCGCCTGTACGCGGACTGGCCCGATCCGATCCCGGCATTGCTGGCTCGGATCGATCCGGCCGCGATCCTGCACCACGGCCTGTACCACCTCGAACCGCTTCGGTCCTTTGTAGACGGCAGTGTGGCCCTGCTCGGGGACGCGGCCCACGCGATGACGCCGGAGTTGGGGCAGGGCGCGTGCCAGGCGCTGATCGACGCGGCAGCCCTGGCCGAGGCGCTCGCGGACGGCGACGTCCCGGCCGGCCTGCGCCGCTACGACGCGGTACGCCGCAAGCCCGCCCAGCGGATGGCGCGCAACTCGGCCCGGGTGAGCGTGCTGACCGGTCTGCGGCACGGCCTCTTCGTCCGCGACGCGATCACGAAGATCGCGGCGCGCCTCACCTGACCCGGAGCCTCACCTGAACCCGGATATGCAGCGACCCCTGGGGTTCCGCGCTGTCGCGCGGGCCGGTTGGACTGAACCGGTCGATCCCCAGGGGCCGGGTAGCTGCCTAGTATTCGCCACACCGCTACTACACGGCCTCGAGCGAATCCAGTCGAGAACAGCGGCTAGCGGACAGCCACCTCACGAGTCCGATTGCTACACAAAGCTGGACCACCTCCCTTCCCGTGTACGCCGAATCTACCCAAGCGATCTTCGGAACCGCAACGGTCTTTTCCGCGTACCCGCCGGTCTTTTCCGCGTACGCGGCGGTGAGGCATGATCAGTGGATGCCGATGAGCACCCCCGCGCCCGTCGAGTTCGTCGGCCGCGAGCCGTTTCTGGCCGCCTCGGCGGCGCTCGCGGACGCGTACCAGGACGCTTTCAGCGGCCCACCGTGGGACGAATCGGACGATCAGGTGCTCTCCTTCCTGAGCGGGCTGCCCGAGTGGACCGCCCGGGACGGGTTCACCGCCGCCTGGTCGGCCGGACCGGCCGGGATCAGCGGTTTCGCTTTCCGCGTACGCACGCCCGAGCCGGTCCCGGCGGGTGACTTCTACGCGGTCCTCCGCGAGCGGTTCGGCGACCCCGTGGGGACGCTGGGCGGCCGGATCGAGGTGGTCGAACTGGCCGTACGGCCGTCCGCGCAGGGCCGGGGCCTCGGCCGCGAACTGCTCCGCGCGATCGTCGGCAGCGAACCGGCCTGGCTGGTGACCCGGCTGGCCGCCGAGAGCACGCTCGCCTTCTACCACCGCGTCGGCTGGCGCGAGTACGCGATCTCCGACGGCCTCGCGATCCTCGCCAACGCATAGAAATATCTGTCTGCGCTGACTAGCCTGGGAGCGTGTCGCAGTACGGGTACATGGTGTGGGGCGGCGTCCTCGCGACCGTATGCCTGGCCATGCTCGGCCTGTTCCTGCTGATCCTGCGCGAACAGCGCCGCCAGGCCCCGCCCCGCCGCCGCGGCGACTGCGCCGGCCTGCTCGCCGAGGCGAAGGAACTGGAGGAACTCGCGGCGGCCGCCTACACCAAGGCCCTCGAAGCGACCACGACAGCCGCCCACGCGCTCGCCCAGCTCGACCTCGCCCAGGCCGAGACCGACGCGGCCTCCCATGCGCTCGACGCGACGACGGCCGCCCTGGACGAGGCCAGCACCTCGGTACGCCCACCGGCGTCCGGCCGCGACGACCCCAAGGAGCTGTCGAGCGCGGCGATGGCGGCGTACCGGCAGGGAGCGATCTCGGCCGACCAGCTCCGGCTGCTGTGGCAGAAGATCGACGGCTGGGAGCCCGGCCAGGACGAGCTGGCCCACGAGCTGACCCGGCTGCGGGCCGAGGACGTCGACGCCCGCCGCCGCTACGACAACGCGACCTTCCTGGAACGCGCGGCCCGGCAGGCCGCCGACGTGGCCGAAGTGGCGTCGCGGGCCCTGACCCAGGAAGCGGCGGACGCGGCCGCCGAGGCGCAGGAGGCCCGGGTCGCGTTCGACCAGTGCCGCCAACGCCCCACCCGCTGACCCCGCCCCCTCCCGCCCCCCGCCTCCACTCCCCCTCCCCTCCCGCCCCCGCCCCCGCCGAGTTGCGGCGATCTTGCGCGAATGTCCGGGCCTTTCGGGCATTCGCCGCGAAATTCGGGACATTCGCGCAAGATCGTCGAAGAGGGGTCGCCGGGGCGACGGGGGCGAGGGGGACGGGGGCGGGGGGTGGGTGGCGAGGGGGTCAGCCCACGTCGAGGTAGTCGAGGTTGGCCGGGCCGTTGGCGGTGGTGCCGGTGACGCGGATCGTGTTACTCCCCGCGACCAGGTTCACCGTCAGCGTCACGTCCACCCAGGTGTCCCAGTTCGCCGTCGCCGGGAACGCCACCCCCGGCGACACCACCACCCCGTTGACCGAGATGTCCGCGGGCCGCCCCGCGGCGGTGCCGTTCGCGTACCGGATGGTGATCGGAGTGGGTCCGGCGGTCGCGGCGGTCACGGTCCAGGCGGTGTAGCTGCCCACGACGTTGTCGCCGTTGACGAAGCCCGTCCCGCTGTAGTTGAGGTGGTTCGATTCGACCACCCCCTGCGAGATCGTCGCGCTTTCCGCCTCGTACCGGGTCCGGGGAGCGGCCAGCGCCACGTCAAGGTAGTCGACGTTCGGACCGCCGTTGGCCGTCGTCGCGGTCGCCGTGATCCGGCTCGTCCCGGCCGGCACCGACACCGTGAGCGTCTTGGTCACCCAGGTGTCCCAGTTCGCCGTCGCCGGGAACGAGACTCCCGCCGCGACGACCGTCCCGTTGACCGAGATGTCCATCGGGCGGTCCACCGCGGTGCCGTTCGCGTACCGCAGGGAGAGGGTGGCGGTGCTCGCGGCCGGTGCGGTCAGCGACCATTCCACGGCACTGCCCGCGACGTTCGTGTAGTCGACGAACCCGGTGCCGCTGTAGTTCAGGTGGTTCGACGCCACCGCCGCCTGCGTCAGCGTCGCGTTCTCCGCCTCCAGATGCCCGGTCCCGCCCCCGCCGCCGGCCGCGGTCACGTTGAAACCACTCACGCGTACGCCGGGAGCCGAGCCCTGCAGATCGCTCGTCCGATAGGTGCCGGTGATCGTCGTGGACTCCCCCGGCCACAGCGTGACCTGGTTGTCGCTCCACTGGATCGGCAGCACCGGCGCCCCCGAGGACCGCACCACGTGGGCGTCGATCGTCAGCGCCGGTACGCCGCTCGTGGCCGTGTTGCGCAGCGTGACCGTCGTCGTGGACGTCCCGTCCGCATTGTTCACTGTGGACGACGTGTTCGACACGGGCACGTTGGGCATGGCGGCCAGCCCCTGCAGGTTCGCGTACGCGGTCGTCGGCACGTAGTACCAGTCGTTGTTCGCCCAGTCGATGGTGTCCGGGGCGGTCGACAGCCAGTACACGTTCCGGTCGACCTCGGCGCCCGTGCCGTCGGTCAGCGTCAGCTTGAGCAGATACGTGCTCGACAGCCCGCTGATCGACGGCAGGGTCAGGACGCTCGCCTTCTGCCCGTCGCCGTTGACGCCGAGGTTCGCGACGGTCTGCGTGTACTTCTGCGTACCGTCGGTGTTGTAGACGCTGACCTTGGCCGTCAGCCCGGACGCGGCCGCGTGCCGGTTGTTCACCACGACGACCGCCTTGTTGTCGTAGCCGTACTGGATGTGCAGCGGCTCGTTCGCCTTCTTCGCCCCGAAGTAGGAGCCACCCTGGTCGAGGTAGTAGTCGAACAGCTGCCAGTGCAGCGAGGTCCAGGCGCTGTTGAACATCCAGTAGACGACCCCCGTGGCCGGGTTCGAGGAGTCGCTGAAGTTGCGCCCGTACGCCTCGAACTGCGCCCGGATGTTCTCGTACTGGGCCAGCTGCGCCTTGCGTACGTAGTCGGTCAGGGAGGTCGGGGCGCCGTAGCGGCCGGCGAGCGCGTTGTCGAAGATCTTCAGGGTGCCGAACGTGCTCGACGGCGACCGGTGGTACTGGGACGCGGTGAAGTTCTGCCACAGCGTGTCCAGTTCGGACGTCGACATCATCCGCCGGAGGCTGTCCAGCGTCGGGATGTCCGGCCCCGCGCTCGTCTCGGAGTTGAAGCCGAAGGCGCCGCCCTCGCGCTTGTTCGTCCAGTAGTTCGGCGGCACCCAGTCGTAGGGCCCGGTCATCTTCATCCCGGACGCGCCGGAGATCGGCGAGGACGAGTCCGAGGCGGCGGACACGATCGGCGTGGACCAGTCGGCCGCGTTCAGCGCCGCCACGTAGTTGCTCTCGATCGTCCCCTGCGGGGCGAAGTCGCTGCCGATGAGGAACGAGATCACGCTCGGGTGGTCGCGCAGGCGTACGGCCTCGGACTTCATGGACGCCTGCGCGATCGTGCGGTCCGCGGCGGCCCAGGTGTCGCCGGGCTCGCTGCCGTTGACGTCGCCCTCCCACTTGTCGCAGCACTCCCAGCCGGGCAGCACCAGGACGCCCATCCGGTCGGCGAGGTCGAAGAACTCGTCCGGCTCCAGGTGGCCTTCGAGCCGGATCGTGTTCAGGCCGAGGTCGAGCGCGTACTTCAGACGGTCCTCGACCGAGGTCGGGTCCCAGCGCAGGAACAGGTCCGGCGACCAGCCGCCGCCCTTGATCAGGATCGGCCGCCCATTGATCTTGTACGCGCGGTGGCCGCCGGCGTCGAGCGTGCCGCTGACCGTGCGTACGCCGAAATGATCGAGAGCCTGGTCGGAGACGGCGCCGGAGACGGACGCGGACAGGCTGAGGTCGTAGAGGGGCTGGGCGCCCATCGTGGCGGGCCACCAGATCTGCGGCGACGCGAGGGTGACCGGCGCGAAGGCCACGGTCCTGGTCTCGTGCGCGGCGAGGGTGACGGAGGTGCTGATGCTCCTGCCCGCCACGGTGCCGGCGATGGTCGCGGTGACCGCGGCGGCCGTGTCGTTGCGGGCGTCCACCTTGGCCGTCAGCGTGGCCGAATCGAGCGCGCCCGTGACGGACGTGAGCACGTGCGCGCCGCGCAGGGCCACAGAACCGTTGCGGCGCACCAGAACGTCGCGGAAGATGCCCATGTTGCGGTCCGGCGGGTTCTGCACCCAGTCGATCCAGCCGACGGTCAGATCCTTGTTCGGGTCGTTCGGGTAGACCTTGAACGCCACGGCGTTCACGCCGATCCGGGCCTGGGCGGTGACGTCGATCTCCTGCCGGTTGTACGCGCCCGCGACCTGGCTGCTCGTCGCGACCTGTACGCCGTTGACGAACACGTCCGCCTTGGACACCACCCCCGAGAAGTCGAGATAGGTACGCGTACCCGGCTCGTCGGCCAGCGTGAACTCCGACCGGTACCACCACGGCACGGTGAAGTCGGCGGCCGGGATGTTCTTGAGATTGGTGCTGTAGAAGGGATCCGCCGGATACGTGCCGTCGGCGAGCAACGCGGCCACCACGGTCGACCGGGGGCCGGCCGGGTGCCAGCTCGTCGCCGCGTACCCGGGCTGGGAGATCGTGGCGCCGGTGTCGGTGGTCTTCGCGGTCGACTGGATCCGGTAACCGGACAGGGCGGTGGTGGCGGGTGTGGTCGCGGCGTGTGCCGGCGTGGTCGTGGGGATCACGGCGATCAGGGCGAGGGTGAGGAAGGCCGCGGCCTTCCTCCGAGCATGGAGCATCGTCACTCCCGGGGATTGGAGACCGCGGGCGCGACGCGGCGCTTATGTTAGTCAATTTGCCTAACGGTTTAGGACTCTAGGGTGGACAACGTCCATCGTCAATGCCGGAGCCCGTCGACAATTCAAGATCAAATTTATGTCCCGGGTTCGTCGATCTCACCTCCACTCCTCCCGCGGGAGACCGTTCCGGCGCGAGGCGCCTCCACTGCCAGGCGAGTGGGGCGAAGCATCGTTCACCGCCGTCCGGTCACGGTTTCACCCTTCACCCCTCCCGTCACCCGTCGCCCGTCACCCGTCGCCCGTTGCCCGTTGCCCGTTGCCCGTTGCCCCGACCTTTGTCGCGACTGTCCGACTTGTACCCGAGATCCTCGACGATCTTGCGCGAGTGCCCCGAATTTCGTCCGGTGTACCCGGAATGCCCGAACATTCGCGCAAGATCGCCGAAAGCCGGGAAGATCGTTTACGGCTGAGGTGTAGAAAAGGCCTCCCGATGCATGATCGTTTACGGTTCTAGAGCGCGGTGACCGGCTTTCGCTGCACCTGACGCGCAAACGATCATGCAGATCGGGCCGGAATGACACCTCAGCCGTAAACGATCAGGAAAACACGACCCGCCGCCCGCATGACGGAAGATCGTTCCCGCATCCCGGACCACAGCAGACGGCCGGCCGCCTTGGACATGATCCACAGTGGCTGAGATGTAAAAACACACCCCTCGCCCACGATCCACAGCGGTGGGGATGTAGAAAAGTCGACCCGTCCAACCGCTATTTCGGACAGTCGGGACAAAGTCTGGTCGGGGGGTGGGGGTAGACGGCGACCGGACCGCGGTGAAGGATGCGTCGCCCCAGAAACCTGGCAGTGGAGTCCCCGGAGCGCAGCGATAGGGGCGCAACGGTCTCCCGCGGGAGGAGCGGAAGTGAGATCGACGAACCCGGGACAAAAAGAACTTAAAAAGATCTTGAAATCAAAAAGGATCTTGATCGACATGCCGGTAGGGCGACTTCATCACCCGATGACGTCGCCCTACCGAGATCCGAGACCGCCTACCAGTTGGAGTTGCTGATGCCGGTACCCATGCGTACCTGGTCGAAGGTGTTGCCGTCCGCGTCGTCGGTGTAGCTCAGAGCGATCTCGCCCCACGCCGACTCGGCGATCGCGAGCTGCTCCTGCCGGTCGGCGGTCAGCTCGCTGACGACCTGGTTCGCGAAGCGCCCGGCGGTCGTGCCGTCGGGGTTGAGGCCGACGGCCCACACGTCGTTGGCATTGGCCGTCTCGACCCAGCCGACGACCGCGTTGGCCTGGTCGTCGATGCCGACGCTCGGCGAGTTCGCCCCGGCGCCCGTCGACACCTGCACCTCGACGGCGTTGGCGACCGCGGCCGACGTGAACGTACGCGCCCACACGCCGAGCGCACCGGTGTGGTCGGACTCCCAGGCCACGGTGAAGTCGCCGTTGAAGTTCTCGGCGATGGCCGGGTGCTCCTGCTGCAGGTCCCCGAGCGAGTTGGCCGTACGCCGGGTCAGCGTCACCGCGCCGTTCGCCCGGGCCAGCCGGACGAGGCCGATGTTGTAGTACCCGTTGGCGTCGGAGTCCTCGTCCCACACGATCGTCGCGTCGCCGGAGGCCGCCACGCCGACGTCGGGCCGGTGGTGCGCCCCGGTCGTCTGCGAAGCCGTCACCTCGTACGCCTTCGTGGTCACGTTGGTGTAGCCGGCCGCCTTGACCGTCGCGGAGGCGCCGGTCTGGATGTCCTCCCACACGACGGTGAACGCGACCGCCGACGGGGTGGCCGAGGTGCCGTCCGGGTCCGCCGCCACGCGCGGGTTGATCTGCTGGCCGGTCGACGACGCGTTGGCCTGGCCGGAGGCGAGCTGCGTACCGGTGGGGCCGAGGACGCGGTAGGGCACGTTGTAGTAGCCGTTGCCGTCCGGGTCGTCGGACCAGACCACGACCGCGTCGCCCTTGTCGTCCAGGGACACGTCGGGGTCGATGTGCTTCCAGTTCGTGCCGCTGGTGCCGCCGGCCGACAGCTGCTTCTCGTAGACCGAGGCGCCGTTGTGCCAGAGGTGGATCCAGATCTCGGAGTGCGTGTTGTCGGCCGCGTTCGTGGTATCGCGGTCGTCTTCCCACACCACGGCCACGTAACCGTTGCGGTTCATGGCGATCGCCGAGCCGTCCTGGTCGCCGGTCGCGGTGGTGTTCGCGGTGCCGTAGACGATGCCGGCCGGTGCGGCCAGCGCCGACGCGGGGACCGCCAGCACCGCGCCCGCGGCCAGCGCCGCGGCGGAGAGGGGAACGATGCGCTTCAAGAGAGGGTCTCCTAGATCCGGTTCAGGCCGGGCTGGCCGTCGGGGATGACGAACGAGGCGGTGGTACTGACGGCGGCGCCGTGCTGGGTCACCGCGGCGACCGAGCGGAAATCGGCCTGCACCTGGGTCGGCGTGATCGTCGTACGCACGTAGCCGCGCCGGTCCACGTGGAACTTGATGTGCGGGTTGGTCGCGGCGTCGGGGATCGTCGTGCTGCCCGTCCCGTCGCCCGTCGAGGTGATCGACGTGCAGACCAGCTCGGTGCCGATCGTGGCCGAGTTGGTGTTCGTGTAGTCGGCCTTGAGCTCGTTCGCCCAGGAGCTGTGCACGTCGCCGGTGAGCACCACCGGGTTGCGCACGGCGTTGTCGATGAGGCCCTGCTGGATGCGCTTGCGCGAGGCGCGGTAGCCCTCCCAGGAGTCCATGCTGCCGGCGCCGGCGGCGGTGTGCTTGCTGGCGAAGAACACCTGCTGACCGATGATGTCCCAGGTCGCCTGCTTCAGGCCGAGCCCGTTGAGCAGCCAGGCCTCCTGCGCGGCGCCCGTGATCGTGCGGCTGGCCAGGTCGGCGTCGGCGCACACCTGCGTACCGTCGCCGCAGGCCTGGTCGTCGCGGAACTGCCGGGTGTCGAGCATGTGGAAGGTCGCGAGGCTCCCCCACTGCAGGCGCCGGTAGAGCTGGATGCTGTTGCCGTTCGGCGTCGAGGTCGCGCGCAGCGGCATGTTCTCGTAGTACGCGCGGTACGCCGCCGTACGCCGGGCCGTCCACTGCGCCGTCGTCAGGGCCGGGGAGTTGTCGGCCCGGACCATGTTGGCGTAGTTGTTCTCCACCTCGTGGTCGTCCGGCACGACGATCCACGGCGCGATCGCGTGCGCCGCCTGGAGATCCGGGTCGGACTTGTAGAGGGCGTACCGCACGCGGTAGTCGGCCAGCGACACGATCTCGGCGCCGACGTGCAGGCGTACCGAGCCGGTGGTGGCGGCGTCCTCGTAGATGTAGTCGCCGAGATGCAGGATGAGATCCGGGTTGTCCTCGGCCATCCGCCGGTACGCGTTGTAGTACCCCGACTCGTAGTGCGCGCACGAGGCGAAGTCCATCACCAGCGTCCGGCCGGTCGTGCCCAGAGCCGGCGCGGTACGCGTACGCCCGACGGGAGAGATGAACCCCTGGGCCCGGAAGCGGTAGTAGTAGTCGCTGTCCGGGGCGAGCCCGCCGGCGACGACGTGCACGGAATGGGCGTCGGCGTAGTGCGCGGCGACCGAACCCGAGGCGACGAGGGTGGCGAAGGTGCTCGTGGTGGAGACCTGCCAGTCGACGGTCACGTCGGCGTTGGCCATGCCGCCCTGACCGTCGGCGTTCAGCGGGGAGGGCGCGAGCTTGGTCCACAGCACGACACTGGACGAGTCGGGGTCACCGGAGGCGACGCCGAGCGTGAACGGGAAGGCCGCGGCGCGGGCGGAGGAGGCGAAGGCCAGCGTCGAGGCGGCACCCAGTCCGCCAAGGATGAAAGTACGACGACCAACTGATCTCATGGCCGTAGATTTGTAGAGGTCCTTTAACAGGATCCGCTGTCCGGGTGAACCCCAGGCGACCTGTGGTGTTACAGCGTCCGTCCCATGAGGACCCTTCTGCTCCTTCATCATGTGAAGGACTTTCATTCACATTTCTCGCGTTGTCAATATTTTACGATTCCACAATCGCCGGACGGGCCGACCCGGCCCGCCCGACGTGGGAAAACGTTTACATAAAGGCTTCCGGCCCACGCGGGCGACCCGCTACCGGAAGGAGGCCGGCACCAGGCGCATCCCCACGCCGACGCGGTTCCAGGCGTTGATCGTCAAGATCAGCATGAAGAGCTCGGCGAGCGAGGTCTCGTCGTAGTACTTCTGCGCGTTCGCCCACACCTCGTCGCTCACGCGGTCGCCGCCGTCCGGCAGCCGGGTCAGCGCCTCGGTCAGCTCGAACGCCGCGCGCTCGGCGTCGGTGAAGCAGGGCGCCTCGCGCCAGACCGCCACCGCCCAGATCCGGGCGTCCGTCTCGCCGCCGGCCTTCGCGTCACCACTGTGCGAGTCCACGCAGTACGCACAGCCGTTGATCTGGCTCGCCCGCAGCCGGACGAGTTCGGTGAGCGGCTTCGGCAGGCTGTTGTGCCCGACGGCCGTGTCGAGGGCGATCAGGGCCTTGTACGCGGCCGGAACGACCTTGCCGAGTTCCATCCGAGCGGTCATGGTGCGTCACTCCTGTAGTGCGTCGTTGTTCTTCTCTGTGATGAGATTAGGGCCCGGATTGGCCCGTGATCAGATCCAATCCGGGTCGACTTGATTGGGCCAATCTCCGTCCGGCGGCGTCCGGCGTAGGCTCATGGATCATGAGTGTCACGGTGCGCCTGACGAAGAACGGCCGCGAGAAGTTGTCCTATCCGGCGGAACTGGTGGCCGACGACGGCACCCATCTGGTGGTCCGCGCCCCCTGGGCCGGCACGCAGACCCGTGACATGGGCTTCGTACGCTTCGAGGCCGGCGACGTCTTCACCGAGCACTACTGGCGCGACCGGTGGTTCGCCATCAAGGAGGTACGCACCGCGGCCGGCCTGCTCAAGGGCTGGTACTGCGACGTCTGCCGCCCGGTGACCGTCGAGGACGGCGTGATCGAGGCCGACGACCTCGACCTGGACCTGTGGCTGTCCGGCGACCGCCAGTCGGTCCTGCGCCTCGACCAGGACGAGTTCGACGCGAGCGGGCTGGCCGAACGCGACCCGTACGCCGCCGTCCAGGCCCGGCGCGCCCTCGACGAACTGGCCCACCGCGCGGAGACCATGTTCGACGGCCTGCTGGAATACTGATCCCGATGGACGTCCTCTGGCTCGGCGGCGGTTGCGGTGCCGGCAAATCGACTGTGGCGCGCCGGCTGGCGTACCGGTTCGATCTGCGGCTGTACCCGCTCGACGCGTACGGGTGGGTGCATGACGCCCGGCTGTCCACCGGTCAGGAGCAGTCCTTCGAGGAGAAGTTCGTCTCGCCGACGCCGCACGAGCGCGCAGCCACCTTCCTCGCGTACGCCGAGCGGAGGTTCCCGCTGATCGACGAGGATCTCGCGGCGCTCGGCGCGGGACCGCTGATCCTGGCCGAAGGGCCGGGGCTGCTGCCGGAGCCGGTGGCGGCGCGGATGGCGTCGCCGGCGCACGGGCTGTGGCTGCTGCCCTCGGCCGAGTTCTCGGCCCGCAACCTGGGTCTGCGCGCGGAGCCGCAGCCGACCGAGGACGCCGAGGCCAAGGCGCAGGCCACCCGGGTACGCCTCGCCCGCGACGAGCTGCTGGTCGAAAGGATGCGGGCCGACGCCGCCCGGCTCGGACTGCCCACCTGGGACGTCGACGGCTCGTGGACGCTGGAGGAGACCGAGGAGCGGGTCGCCCGGCTGTTCGCGCCGCTGATCGAGGCCGGACCGCGGGTCCGGGACGGCGCCGAGCGCGCGGCGATCCGGCGCGCCGAGAACGCCGTGGTGAAGACTCAGATCGAGATGTTCCTGCGCTACCTGGGCGAGCACGCGCCCGCCGAACCCGCGCCGTTCCCGTGGGTCTGCGAGTGCTCGACGCTCGGCTGCGCCGCGACCGTGCCCCTGCCCGTCACCGCGTACGCGCCCGGAGCCGTGCTCGCCCACTGACCCGTTTGCCCGGAGGTCCGCATGTGCACGGTGATCGTCGGCTTCGACCCGGACGCGGCCGTCCCCCTGCTCGTCGTCGGCGTACGCGACGAGTACCTGGCCCGGCCGTGGCGCTCCCCCGCGCACCACTGGGCCGCCCGGCCCGGCCTGGTCGGCGGCATCGACCTCCAGTCCGGCGGGACGTGGCTGGCGGTCGCGCCCGGCGTACCGCGGGTGGGCTGCGTCCTCAACGCCTTCGGCGCGGAGGCGGCCGTGGCGACCCGGCTCACCCGGGGCAGGCTGCCGCTGCTGGCCGCCGGGGGCGGGGAGCCGTTCGGCGAGGAGCTGACCCGCTTCGACCCCTTCCACCTGGTACGCGCCGACGCCGACCAGGTCCTGCTGTGGACCTGGGACGGCGCCACGCTCGCCGAGCGGCCGCTCGCGCCCGGGCTGCACATGATCCTCAACAGCGGCCTGGAGGGCGAGCGCGCCGCCACCGCCCCTCCGCAGGCCGCTGAGGACATGGCGGCACGGCTGGCGTACTTCCGGCCGCGCCTGGAAGCCGCGAAGCGGCCGGAACCGGGTACGGGGATGAGCGTCGAGGAAGCCTGGGGCGAATGGCTGCCGCTGGTGTCCGGCGCGGGCCTCCCCGCGGCCGATCCGGCGGCGCTGCTCGTCCGTCGCGACTTCGGGGACGAGCACCTGTGGGGCAGCAGTTCGGTCTCGCTCGTGGCGCTCGGCCCGGCCGGGACACGCTACGACTTCGGCGTCGTACCGGACGAAGGCGCATTTACCTGGTCAACCGTGAGCTGAGTCACACGAGATTATCCGCGTGGGAATAGTTGTAAGTTCAAGAACCTTGGGTAGGCTGTAGGCGTTGGTTGAGTCTTCAACTAATGCGGTTCCGCCAGACAGACTTTCCACGAGGAGCACACGATGACCACCACGACCACTCCGCTCGCCGAGCTCACCGGCAAGTACGCGTTCGACACCGCGCACTCCCGGGTCGGCTTCGTCGCCCGCCACGCGATGGTGACGAAGGTACGCGGCGCGTTCAACGAGTTCGAGGCCACGGCCTTCCTCGACGGCGCCGACCCGAGCAAGTCGACGGTGAACGTCACGATCCAGGCCAAGAGCATCGACACCCGCAACGAGCAGCGCGACGGCCACCTGCGCAGCAACGACTTCCTCGACATGGAGAACTACCCGGAGATCACCTTCGTGTCGACCGAGGCGAAGCAGCTGGACGACACCACCTTCCAGGTGACCGGAGATCTGACCATCAAGGGCGTCACCAAGCCGGTCACGATCGACTTCTCGTACGAGGGCGCGGTCAAGGATCCGTTCGGCAACACCCGCCTCGGCTTCGAGGGCGCGGTCACGATCAACCGCAAGGACTGGGGCGTCAACTGGAACGCCGCCCTGGAGACCGGTGGCGTGCTCGTCAGCGAGAAGATCACGCTGGAGTTCGAGCTCGCGGCCATCAAGGTCGACTAATACCAACCGATCCGGCGGAAGGGCTCGGCGCCACGGCGCTGGGCCCTTCGCCGTTCCCAAAGACCTGACTGCCCAGGTCCCCCAAAGACCTGACCCCCCAGGTCTTGGCCCCGCACTCGGCCCGCGACGTCCGGCAGTGCAAGATCAACAAATACGAAGTAATTGTTGATCTCTGTGCTGACGGACGTTGCATTATGGGGCCGAGTGCCCGGCACCGCCCGAAGGGCGGGCCCAACAACAACCTTCCAGCCCAGCCCGTGGGGGTAAGCCAGGGGGAACCGTCCCGTGGGGGTAAGCCAGGGGGACCCGTCAGAACGAAAACCCCCCAGCCCGGTTGTTGCGGGACGCGATGAGCCCCGCCAGCGTCGACACCGCGATCTCCGCCGGCGCCTTCGACCCGATGTTCAACCCGATAGGCCGGTGTACGCGCGCGATCTCCGCATCGGTCGCGCCGAGTTCGCGCAACGCCGGAACATGCTGGGCGGCGTGCCGCGTACTGCCCATGACACCGATCCAGCGGGCCGGTGTCGCGAGCGCCGCCCGCAGCATCTCCCCCAGCTCCGGCCGGTCGTGATCGGTCACCACCACGTCGGCGTCCGGATCGGCGAACGACGGGTCCACCGTGCTCACCACGGTGTACGCCTCAAGATCTCCGACCCGGTCCGGGCTCGGCTCGACGAGGATCACCCGGTAGCCCAGGTCCGCCCCGAAATGCAGCAGGTACCCGGCGACGGGTGAAGCGAAGACGGCCACGAGCGTACGCGCCCACCTCGGGCGGGATCTCGCCGCTGGCCATCCGGCAGGCCGGATCCTCGTTTTCGCCCACTTCCCGACCCTACCGCCCGCCCGCCCCGTTTGTGACGATCTTGCGCGAACGTCCGGCTCCCCGGCCCATTCGACGGACGTTGCCACGATCTTGCACGAATGTTCGGGCATTCCGGGTACACCGGACGAAATTCGGGACACTCGCGCAAGATCGTCGAGCATTCCGGGTACGCGTCAGAGGGCGTCGAGGAGGGCGAACTCCGCCGGCGACAGCTTGATCTCCCCGGCCGCGATGTTCTCCTCCAGGTGCGCAGGGTTCCCCGTGCCCGGGATCGCCAGCACATGAGGTCCCTTGTGGAGAGTCCACGCGATGCGTACCTGGGCGGGCGTCACACCGTGGGCCTGCGCGATCGACACCACGGCGGCCTCGTCCGGTGCCGAGCGGCCCGAACCGCCACCGGTCGCCGCGATCGAGAAGAACGGCACGAACGCGATCCCCGCCCGGCCGCACGCCGCGAGGATCTCCTCCTGACTCGGCGTACGCGCGCCCAGCCCGTACCGGTTCTGTACGCAGACCACCGGCGCGATGGCCTGCGCCTGGGCGAGATGCTGGGGCCGGATGTTGGAGATCCCGAGATGCCGGATCATCCCCGCCGTACGCAGATCCGCCAGTGCCCCGAAATGCTCCTCGATGGAGTCCAGCCCCTGCTGCCGGAGGTTCACGACGTCCAGATGATCCCGGCCGAGCTGGCGGAGGTTCTCCTCGACCTGGCCGCGCAGCTGATCGGGGCGGGCCAGCGGCAGCCACTCACCGGACGCGTCGCGCCCCGGACCGACCTTGGTCACGATCACGAGATCGTCCGGGTACGGGCCCAGCGCCGAGTTGATCAGCTCGTTCGCCGACCGGATCGCCGAGAAGTAGAAGGCGGCGGTGTCGATGTGGTTGACGCCCAGCTCGACCGCCCGCCGAAGCACGGCGAT
The DNA here is from genome assembly GCF_000428945.1 of Hamadaea tsunoensis DSM 44101. Classification (GTDB taxonomy): domain Bacteria; phylum Actinomycetota; class Actinomycetes; order Mycobacteriales; family Micromonosporaceae; genus Hamadaea; species Hamadaea tsunoensis. The sequence continues at coordinate 462,314 of NZ_AUAX01000001.1, forward strand.
CGACCGGGCGCGGTCGCTCGGCGTACCTTCGTCGAACGCGGCGCTCCCCGTGAGCCGCATCGAACCGAACCCCATCCGGTGAACGGTCCTGTCCCCCAGCTGCCAAGTACCCGCCGCACCAGCGAAGATCATGGGTCGGAGTGTTGCATACTCCACCCGTCGGCACGCTCGCCTACCCTTACGGCATCGGCTAATGTGCATGCATGGCGCGTGCGGCGGATCCGGGGACGACCGTGGTCCGGGCCTGGGGTTGAGGATGCAGACCAGCCCGGACAGCATCTGGATCGCCGAGACCGCGACCGGCGTCGTGGTCGCCCGGATGCGGGCCGGTGAGGCGCTGCTCGTGGTCGACCGCCCGGCGCTGGGCCGGTTCCGGGAGAAGCGGCCGCTGGCGATCCAGGGCGACAGCCCGGTCGTCGACGACGTCGCGCTGCACCGGGTCTCGCCCCTGCCGTCCCGGATGTCCGAGGTCTCCGGCTGGTACGAGGACGACGACGGCCGCGTCCTGCTGCTGACCCACTTCCCCGAGGCGTACTTCGGCGAGCCCATGATCCTCGTGGCGGAGGGCGACAGGGTCACGCGCGCGTACGCCCTCGGCGAGACGCGCATGCTCACCGAGGAGGGGATGTTCCTCGAACTCGACGACGACGGCCTGCGCGTCACGAGCGACTACCTGGTGACCACGCTGCGGCGCAGCCCCCGCTTCCGCGAGCGCTACGTCACCTTCTACGCCGGCGACGACCAGCTCGCCGGCACGGTGATCCTCCCCGCCGGCACCGGGCCGCACCCCGCCGCCGTCTTCCTGCCCGGCGCCGCGGGCGGCCAGCGCGACTTCGGCCGGCTGCACGTGCGGCCCCTGCTGGAGGCCGGCGTCGCCGTCCTGCTCTTCGACAAGGCCGGCCACGGCTTCTCCGACGGCACCGATCCGTCCATCTTCGACCAGGCCACCGCGGCCAACGCGGCCATGCGCCTGCTCGCCGACCTTTCCGAGATCGACGGTACGCGTATCGGGCTGGCCGGGTTCTCCAACGGGATGTGGGCGGCCCCGATGGCGGCCGCGCGCGCCGAGACCGCGTTCATCGCCGGCGTGGGCGCCCCCGGTGTCTCGATGGCCGAGGCGGAGGTGCACCGGCGGACGAAGGTGCTGCGGGAATCGGGCATCAGCCTGGGCACGGTGGCGGCCGTCGGCGACGCCTGGCGCTGCATCTTCTCGATCGTCGGCGAGGGCCGGTCGGCCGCCCTCGAGGAACGCCTCGACCGGGCGATGACCGTCATCGGCGCCGCGGCGGACCTCGACGCGTACGAGATCCCGGACTTCGTCCGCGAGAACCCGATGCTGTCGCCGATCCCCCCGCTGATGCCGGTCGCCGACCTGGTCGGAATGCTCGACGACCTCCGCGATCCCCAGGTCGCCTACGATCCGGCGACCGACTACGAGGCCGTCGGCTGCCCGGTCTTCCTCCAATATGGATCGGACGACACGAGCGTACCCGTGGAGGCTTCGATCGAAAGGATCGAGCGCGCGGTGGCGGAGGCGGGGCAGGACGTGACCGTGAAGGTGTACCACGGCCTGGAGCACCTGCTGAACGTGCTGCCCAAGGAGGTCGTGGGCCTGACGCCCGAGGGCCTCATGTACGGCTTCCACCGCTTCCGCTACGGCGACGGGGTGCTCGCCGACCTCACGGAGTGGCTACGCGCGACCCTCTGACGGATCATCGTTGTATTTGATCATGAATTAGTTCATGATTGGGCCATGACCATAGAAGCAACCCTGCAGTGGTCGGATATCGCTCGAAATCCCCGCGAGGTCGCGGCCACCGTCGAACGCGAGGGCGAAGCACGTCTGGAGCGCCGAGGTGAAGGCTCAGCGTTCATCCTCATGACGGCGAGCCGCCATGAGGCGGCGAGCACCGGCATGCGCATCGCGCAGAGCTTGCTACGGAACGCCATTACCCATTCCAGCAGGCTCGGCGATCTTGACAGCCTGCTCATCGACACATTTCCTTGGCTCCGATTCATCCCGGAAAGCCATCGTCATGAGTTCGCCCCGGAGTTTGTGGCCACCTACGAAGCATGTAGCGAGCTGGACGTGTGGACCCCGCTGCAGAGTCTCATGAGGGAGTGGAAGGCCACCGCCGCCATCTACGCCGATCCCGTCCTGGCGGCCAAGCTCCAGGGCCCGTTCGACGACGACCTCGGCCAGGTCATGGCTCCCGAGGTGGTGTCCGACGATGCCGGCCGGAAGGAATGACCGAGCCGCGCCGCCGCGCAGAGCAGGTGGTTACGAGGTCAGGTTCGCCGGCAAGGATGCCGCCGACGGCTGGGAGGAACTGGCGCGGGTCGCCGGCAATGCCCTGCGGACGGCTTGGGACACCCTCGACGGCCATCCACTGACCCCGATCAACGGCGACAGGCATCATCGGCTGAAGGCCGGCTTCGCGACCGTGACGGTGCGCGGAAAGGTTCTCGAACAGTGGCAGTACGAGGTGACGGCGGGCGGCCGCATATGGTTCGGCGTCGACCCGCAGGACATGATCGTGTGGATCACGTACGCCTCGACCAGGCACCCGAAGGCGACGGACTAGCTGTTCTGTCCCGTGAGGTTGGGTATCCGGCTGGCGGGTGGTAGGCCTCCGAGCGCGGTGTGCGCGCGGTGGTGATTGTAGGTGTGTAGCCAGGGGCCGAACGCTTCGCGGCGTTCGGTCTCTGTGCGGTAGGGCCGGGCGTAGGCCCATTCGTTGAGCAGGGTTCGGTTGAAGCGTTCGACTTTGCCGTTGGTCTGGGGCCGGTAGGGGCGGGTGCGTTTGTGGCTGACGCCTGCTGTGGCCAGGGTCTGGGCCCATAGACGTGAGCGGTAGCAGCTCCCGTTGTCGGTCAGTACCCGCTCGATGTTCACTCCGGCCGCGGCGAACCAGGCGTGGGCGCGGGTGAAGAACGCCGCGGCGGTCTGCTGGGTCTCGTCGGGCAGGATCTCGCTGTAGGCCAGGCGGGAGTGGTCGTCGACGGCGTTGTGCAGGTAGCTGTAGCCGAGGTTGGGTCGGCCGTGGACCTTGCGTGGGCGGTCGGGGTCGCGGTGGGCGGAGCTGTTATGGCCGCCGTCGGCGCGGCCGTGGATCTTGTGGCCGCCGCCGTCGGGGATGTTGCCCATCTTTTTGATGTCGACGTGGATCAGTTCGCCGGGCCGGTCGCGTTCGTAGCGGCGCACGGTGCGGCCGGTGGCGCGGTCGAGGTCGGCCAGCCGCGCGAGGTTGTAGCGGGTCAGGACGCGGTGCACGGTGGCGGGGTTGAGGTGGAGTAGGTAGGCGATGCGGGCCGGGCCCCAACAGCGGATGACGCGGACCTTGATGATGCGTCGTTCGGTGCGGGTCGGGGTGCGCTGTGGGCTGTGATGGGGGCGGCTGGATCGGTCGGTCATGCCCGCTGGCCCGTGTTGCCGGTAGCGGTCGGCCCAGCGTCGGGCGGTGGTGTGCGAGACCTGAAAACGCTCGGCAGCACGGCGAGGCGGCCAGTTGTCCTCGACGATGCAGCGGGCCAGGCGTAGCCGGCCGGTCTCGGACAGGGGTGCGTTACGGTGGGTCATGCGAGGGCCTTCCGGTCAGGGCGTGCGAGTTTGGTCGCTACACACCCAGCCAGAAGGCCCTCCATCTTTCAAGATCTACAGCCCGTGGTCCCCGTCACCAACCTCCATGGGCAGTACAACTAGCCACCGCTGTCGTCGTGCTCGGCGTCCTGCGGGACCGCTTCGGAGTCGCGGTCGTCGAGCCACCCGTAGGGCAGCACCACCTTGGCCGGCGCGTTCGTACGCCCTCGCGGCTGCCCCAGGTTCGCGACCGGGAACGGCGCCGCCGGGTCGAGCTTGCCGAGCAGGTCGTCGAGTTCCATGAGCGACGACGACATGGCCATGGCCTGGCGCAGCTGGGAGCCGACCGGGAAGCCCTTGAGGTACCACGCGACGTGCTTGCGGAAGTCGGTGACCGCCTCGCGCTCCTGGCCCCACCATTCGACGAGGAGTTCCGCGTGCCGCCGCATGACGGACGCGACCTCGCCCAGGTTCGGCATGACCCGGTCCGGCCGCCCGGCGAACGCGGCGGCGAGGTCGGCGAACAGCCAGGGCCGCCCGAGGCAGCCGCGGCCGACCACGACGCCGTCGCAGCCGGTCTCCTTGACCATGCGCAGCGCGTCGTCGGCTTCCCAGATGTCACCGTTGCCGAGGACGGGGACGTCGAGGGCGTCCTTGAGGGTGGCGATGGCCGCCCAGTCCGCCTCGCCCGAATACCGCTGAGCCGCCGTACGCGCGTGCAGCGCGACCCACTTGACGCCGACCTCCTGGGCGATCAGGCCCGCTTCGACGAAGGTCAGGTGGTCGTCGTCGATGCCCTTGCGCATCTTGATCGTGACCGGGATGCCGGCCGGGGCCGCGGTGTCGACGGCCGCCTTCACGATGGACCGGAACAGGTTCCGCTTCCACGGGATGGCCGAGCCGCCGCCCTTGCTGGTGATCTTCTTGACGCTGCAGCCGAAGTTCAGGTCGATGTGGTCGGCGAGGTTCTCCTCGACCACCCGGCGTACGGCGCGGGCGGTCATCTCCGGGTCGACGCCGTACAGCTGCATGCTGCGCGGCTGCTCCTCGGGGGCGAACTCGATCATCTTGTCGGTCTTGGGGTTGCGGACCGCCAGCGCGACAGTGGTGATCATTTCGCACACGTAGATCCCGGCGCCCTGCTCCCGGCACAGCCGGCGGAAGGCCACGTTGGTGATGCCCGCCATCGGCGCCAGCACGACGGGCGGGTCCACGACGTGGGAGCCCAGGGTCAAAGTCACCCGTAGAGGATACCCGGGCGAGTCGGGTGTGATCGCGGTCACGGATGTCACGGATTCCCGGGCTGTCTTGTCCCATGGGCATGAACACGCAACCCATGGGCATGAACACGAACCAGACGGTCATCGTGGCCGGCGCGAGCGGCGTCTTCGGCCGGCACGTCGTGCGTACGCTCCGGGCGGCCGGGCACACCGTCCTCGGGCTGGGCCGCCGGGAGGGCACCGAGATCCGGGCCGACCTGCTGGACCGGGCGGCCCTGCTGCGGGCGGCCGACGGCGTACGCGCGGACGTGGTCGTCCACGCCGCGACGGCGCTCAGCAAGCCGCCGATGTCGCACAAGGGCATGTACGGCACCGACGACCTGCGGGTCGCGGGCACCCGGAATCTGATCGAGCTGGCCGGCGTCGTGGGTGCCCGCCGGTGGATCGGCGAGAACATCGTGTTCGGCTACGGGTACAAGGACTTCGGCGGCCGGGTCTTGACCGAGGCCGACCCGTTCGGCGGCACCGATCCGGACGCGGGCCTCGCCCGGCATCTGGAGGGCATGCGGGTCAAGGAGAACCTCCCGGTCGAGGCCGGGCTGGACGCGGTCAGCCTCCGGTTCGGCCTGTTCTACGGCCCCGGCGGCGCGACCGAGAGCCTGGTGGCGATGCTGCGCAAGCGGCAGCTGCCCGCGTTCGACGACCACGGCCGCGTCCTGCCCTGGATCAACCTGATCGACGCGGCCAACGCCGTCGCGGCGGCGATCGAGCACGGTCGGGGCGGGGAGGCGTACAACATCGTCGACGAGTCGCACCTCGGCTTCGGCGGCGCCGTACGCACGGTCGCGGCCGCGTACGGGACGCCGAAGCCGTTCACGATGCCGGCGCTGTTCACCCGCGCGCTGCCCTACCTGCGCAGCATGCTCACCACCAACATCACGGCCGACACCGCCAAGGCCCGCCGTGAGCTGCGCTGGGCGCCGGTCTATCCGACTCTGCCCGACGGGCTCGAGCACTAGGCTGGCGGCCATGGTGGACTCCGCGGTCTTCACCCGGCATCGGCGGCTGCTGTTCGATGTGGCGTACCGGATGACCGGCAGTGTCGCCGATGCCGAGGATCTCGTCCAGGAGGCGTGGCTGCGCTGGTCCGCCACGGACGAGAGCACCGTCGCCAACCCGCGCGCGTACCTGGTGCGGACCGTCACCAACCTCTCGCTCAACCAGCTCACCTCCGCGCGGGCGCGCCGCGAGGCGTACGTGGGCCCGTGGCTGCCCGAGCCGCTGCTCACGCAGCCCGACTCCAGCCAGGAGGCCGAGATGGCCGAATCGATCTCGATGGCGATGCTCGTCGTCCTGGAGACCCTCACCCCCGTCGAGCGCGCGGTCTTCCTGCTGCACGAGGTCTTCGGCTACGCCCACGGCGAGATCGCCGACATCCTCGGCAAGTCCGAGGTCGCCGTCCGGCAGACCGCCACCCGCGCCCGTGCCCACGTCGCGGCCCGCCGTCCCCGGTTCGACACCGACGATCGCGTACGCGTGGAAGCCACCGACCGGTTCCGCGCCGCCTGTGCCGGCGGCGACCTGAACGCGATGATGGAGCTCCTCGCCCCGGACGTGGTCCTCTGGTCCGACGGCGGCGGCATCGTCACCGCCGCCCGGCGCCCGCTCGTGGGGGCCGACCACGTCGCCCGGTGGATGCTGGGCGTCATGCGCAAGCCGGAGTCCGCCGCGGCCGAGTTCGGGCCCGCCCTCGTCAACGGGGAGCCGGCGATCGTCGGCTACTACGGCGACCAGCCGGTCGGCACGATCCACGTCGAGGTCGCCGACGGAAAGATCACCGAGGTACGCATGGTCGTCAACCCCGAGAAGCTCGCCGGCCTGCGCCGCCCCGACCCGCGTTCCTGACCGTCCATGGCAGGTCGGGTTATGGCAGGTCGGGTTATGGTAAGTCGAGTTACCATAACCCGAGTTACCATATGCCGAGAAGGACGTGACCAGGGGAGGCGACCACATGATCGACAAACCCGACCGACTCAGCGGCCGCGTACGCGAATGGCGCGCGGTCACCCGGTTCGCCGAGGACGACGAGGTGGGCGCGCATCTCGGACTCGTGTACGGGCGTCGCCGCCAGGGCAAGACGTTCCTGCTGGAACTGCTGGCCGAGGCGACCGGCGGCTTCATGTTCACCGCCCTACAGCAGTCCGGCCCGCAGAACCTGCGCCTGCTCGGCGATGCGTACGCGGCCTTTCTGGGGTTGCGCGACCCTGTGCGGTTCACCGGCTGGCCGGCCGCGATGGAGGCACTTCTCCTGCTCGGCGAGCGCCGGGCCGAGCCGACAGTCGTGGTGCTCGACGAGTTCCCGTTCCTGCTCGACGGCGACCCGTCCCTGCCGTCCCTGCTGCAGGTCGGCATCGGCCCGACCGGTGCGGCCTTCCGCCGGGGGCGTACGCGGCTGATCCTGTGCGGCAGCGCCCTCACCACGATGCGCCGGCTGCTGGTCGGCAGTGCTCCGTTACGCGGGCGGGCCGTGCTGGAGCTGATGCTGCCGCCGTTCGGGTTCCGCGAGGCGGCCGCGTTCTGGAACCTGGAATCCGACCTCGACACCGCCTTCCGAGTCGACGCCCTCATCGGCGGTACGCCCGCGTACCGGGCGATGTCCGGCGGCAGCCCCGCCCCGGGCCGGTTCGACGAGTGGATCGCCGACGGCCTGCTCGACCCGGCCTCGGCGATCTTCCGCGAGGGCAACGTGCTGCTGTACGAGCAGCCCGAGGTCAACGATCCGGCGCTCTACTTCTCGGTGCTGGGCGCGATCGCCCAGGGCGCTGCCAAGCGCAGCGAGATCGCCGCACTGCTGGAACGCGCCGACAGCTCGCTCAGCCATCCGCTCGCGGTGCTGGAGGAGTTGCAGCTCGTCGGGAAGATCGAGGACGCGCTGCGCCCGCGGCGGCCCGTCTACGAGATCCGCGAGCCGGTCATCCGCTTCCACCAGCTCGTCATCCGGCCCCGCGAGGCCGCTCTCGCCGCCCACGGGGGTTCGCGGGTCTGGCGGGAGACCACCGACACGGTCAGCAGCAAGATCTACGGGCCGCACCTGGAGCACCTCGCCCGCGAGTGGACCCTGGCGTACGCGTCGCAACAGACGCTCGGCGGTGCGGCCAACCAGGTACGACCGGCCACGGTCGCCTGCCGGGAGCACCGGGCCGGTCACGAGATCGACGTCGTCGCCCAGGCCGACCTGCCCCACGAACCGGTACGCGTTCTCGCGATCGGCGAGGCCAAGGCCACCGAACGGCCGGTCGGGCACGGGGAACTGGCCCGGCTGGAGCACCTGCGCGATCTCGTGGCCGCCGCGAAGCCGGGTACGCCGAAGCTGCTGCTGTTCTCGCGTACCGGGTTCACGAAGGAGCTCCGGGCCGAGACCGGACGTGCCGACCTGGAACTCATCGACCTGGAACGGCTCTATCACGGCGATTGAGCCGCCACACGTGCGTACGCTTCACCGACACTCCCTCAAGGTTCGGGCGTACCGGGACGTCGTAGGTCGCCACCTGGGTGAACAGGCGCTTCGGCAGGAACTCCCGGTCCGGGTCGCCCACGTAGACGTCCGCCGTGCCGCGCAGGAGCAGGCGCGTCATCCGGTCGGCGATGCTCTGCGTGTAGAAGCCGTCGCCGACGAGCACCACGTCCGCGCTCACCGTCAGGTCCGCGAGGTCCCCGACGACCCCCTCCACCTGTACGCCGTTCGCCGCGGCGTTGGCGGCGACGGCTTCGATGGCGTCCTCGTCCAGGTCGACTGCGCGTACACGAGAGGAGTGGGAGTGCGCGGCGGCGAGCGCGACGACGCCGGAGCCGCAAGCGACGTCGAGGGCCGTGCGGCCTTGGACCGTCTCGGGGTGGTCGAGGATGTAGCGCGCGAGGGCCTGGCCGCCCGGCCACGCGAAGGCCCAGAAGGGCGGGCGGCGGTCGGAGGAGTAACCGCCGTCCCAGAGGCCCGCGGTCGCGGGGGCCTGGTGGAGGCGCAGCTCGGGGAGGAAGGTGAGCGGCGCGAGCTGTGTCTGTACGCCGCTCACCCTCCCAGGGTAGTTAGGGACTCGTGCAGGTGACCGTCGGTATCGAGTTCGTGGCGCCGGACATGCCCGCCAGGAAGCCGAAGGTGGTACTGGCGCCGGCCCCGAGGGTGCCGTTCCAGCTCACCGGGGTCACGGTGATGTTGGCGCCGCTGGCGGCCAGCGTGCCGTTCCAGATCTGACTGATGGTCTGGCCGTTGGCGAAGGTCCACTTCGCCGTCCAGCCGTTGAGTGTGCCGGTGCCGTTGTTCTTCACCGTCACGTCCGCTTGGAAGCCGCCCGACCACGAATTGACGATCGTGTACGTGGCGCTACAGGCGCCGCTGGGCGGCGGGCTGGAGCTGGGGCTCGCGCTGGCGCTCCGGCTCGGGCTGGTGCTCGGGCTGGGGCTCGCGCTGCGGGACGCGCTGGCGCTGGGACTCGGGCTGGCACTGCGGGAGGCGGAGACCGACGGGGACGGCGACGGGTTCGTGCCGGTGCCGCCGATGCCGGTGACCTCGCCGTTGCCGCCGTCGAAGACCACGTCGGAACAGCCGTAGAAGGTCTCGGTGCTGTCCGAACGCTTCCACACCGAGTAGATGATGTGGCGGCCGGTCTTCACCGGCAGGTTGCCCGACCAGGAGTAGTACCCGGTCGGAGCGGAGCCGGTCAGCGGCGGGTGGTCGGCCGACAGGAACGGTGTCGACTCCATGTCCGCCCAGGTCAGCGCCTGGTTCGGGTCGAAGCCGTCCTTCGTGACGTACAGGTAGAACCAGCCGGGGTGGGCGGCCCAGGCGGCGTACGTCCAGGTGAAGGGGGCACCCGAGGTCAGATGGGTCAGGGGCCAGTCGTTGCGGGGGGCGTCGAAGCCGGCGTACTTGGTGAAGCCGCCGCTGCACAGCGAACCGTCCGGGATGAAGCCCGACGTACGCCCGGCACCATCGGAGCGCAGGACCCCGAACCAGTCGTAGAAGGGCTGGGCTCCGCCGACCGCGAGGGCGTTCTGGCAGGCGGGGTTGGTGGGTTTGATCTCGCCCGTGGAGGTGAGGCCGTCCTTGTAGCACAGGTACGTTCGACTGCCGGGGGTCAGCAGCGCACCATGTGCCCACGTCGTGCTGGGGATGAGCGCCGCGACTACCGCGGCGACCAGTCCCACCACAAGGGAGCGTCCCACCATCGCGCGTCCGATCTTCACGTGAACTCCTTTCGCGATGGACAGGTTTAGACGCCCGGGCCGTGGGAGTTGCCCGTGCGGGAAGCGCATCACGCCTTAAACAATTCAGCAATGTGGATGTCACGATGTGGGAACGCTCCCATGGAGTCCGCCCCTTTTTTGAGATGCCCCCTTGACCTAGTCTTTCGGCATGCCGGACGTGATCATCGTGGGTGCGGGCAGCATGGGATCGGCGGCGGCGTACGCGCTCGCCCGGCGGGGAGCCTCGGTCGTCGCGCTCGACCGTTTCACCCCGCCGCACACCCGGGGCGCCCACGCCGGCGGCTCCCGCATCATCCGCATGACGTACGCCGAAGGGCCGGCCTACGTGCCGCTGCTACGGCGTACCTATGCGCTGTGGGAGGCGCTGGACCCGACTCTGGTCACGCCGACGGGCGGGCTCAACATCGGACGGCCCGGCTCCGGGACCGTTGCGGGAGCACTGGAGAGCGCGGTCGCGTACGGGCTGGATCACGAGGTGCTGGACGCTTCCGCTCTGCGCCGGCGGTTTCCCGCCTTCACCCCCGCCGCCGACGAGGTCGCGGTGTACGACGTGGCCGCCGGGATCGTCGAACCCGAGCGGGCCATCGCCACGCTGCTGTCCCGCGCGGCTTCGCTGGGGGCCTCGTTCCGCTTCGGTACGTCCGCGGAATCCTGGTCCACATCAGACAGTGGTGTGTCGGTCGTGCTGTCCGACGGGTCGACCCTTTCCGCGGACCGGCTCGTGCTGGCACCCGGCGGGTGGGCGCCCGGACTACTGGGCTTCCCGGTGCCGCTGCGGGTCTCGCGGCGGATCCAGCACTACTGGGCGTCGCCCGGTCCGGCGTACGAGCCCTCGGCCTTTCCGGTCTGGATCTGGGAGTCCGGCGAGGGCATCGGCTACGGGATGCCCGCGTTCGGGGCGGAAGGATGGGTCAAGGCCGCTTTCCACCACGGCGACGAGCCCGCCTCGCCGGCCGAGGGGGTCCGGCCGTACGCGCCCGGCGAGGAGGAGCCTGTCCGGTCGTGGCTCGCCGACCGGATTCCCGGACTGTCGCGTCACGTCGGGGCCAAGGAATGCATGTACACCCTGACGCCGGACGAGAACTTCCTCATCGGCGCGCATCCCTCGGACTCACGGGTGGTGGTCGCGGCAGGGTTCTCCGGGCACGGGTTCAAGTTCGTCCCGGTGGTCGGGGAGATCCTGGCGTCACTCGCCCTGGACGGGACCTGCGACTTCGACCTGACGCCGTTCTCCCCCGGCCGATTCTCCTGAAGGCCACCCCTTTACCCTGCGCCTCACCCGGCCTCCGACGATCTTGCGCGAATGTCCCGAATTTCGCGGCGAATGCCCGAAACGTCCGAACATTCGCGCAAGATCGTCGAGGAGTGACGCCGCCGAAAGGGGCGTCACAGGAGGTCGATGGCGCGGTAGATGCGGACGTCCGACACCGGGTACGCCGTCCCCATCGTCTGCGCGAAGTAGCTCACCCGCAGCTCTTCGATCATCCAGGGGATCTGCGTGACCGCGTCCGCCGCCCGGCGCGCCGGTGGCAGTTCGGCGACGCGTTCGTTGTACTCCGCCCGGATCTCCTCGATCCGCTGGGTGTACTCACGGTCCCGGGTCACGTTCGCGGCCAGCTTCTCCAGCCGGATCTGCATCGCCTGCAGGTAGCGCTGCACGTGCGGCAGCAGCCACCAGCCCGTCTCCGCGACGAACCCGGCGTGGATCAGCCCGGACAGCTGCCGGCGCAGGTCGTTGACCGCGAACACGTACGCGATGTTCGACACGCCCTTCAGCCGTCGCTCCACCTCGAAGGAGGCGGTGAGGATCAGCTGGACCTTGGACACCACCTGTTCGAAGGCGTCGAACAGGTTCTCGCGTACCTTTTCGCGGAGGGCGGTGAAGGCGTCGGGGGTCCAGGCCGGGCCGCCGTTCTCGGCGATCAGCCGGTCGACCGCGCACGCGACACAGTCGTCGAGCAGGGCGGCGATGCTGCCGTGCGGGCCCTTGCCGAGCGCCAGTTTGGCCGCGTTGTCGAGGCGGCTGGACAGGAAGCGTACGGGCGAGAAGGGCAGGTTGAGCATGAGCAGCCGGCGGGTGCCCCGCCACATCGCCTTCTGCTGTTCGGCTTCGCTCTCGTAGAGGCGTACGCCGACGGAGTCGCCCTCGTCGTGCAGGGCCGGGTACGCCTTGACGGTGTACCCCATCCGCTTGCGCTCGACGTTGCGCGGGATCTCCTCGTCCGGGAATCCGGTCAGGCCGGACCGCTCCACATCGGACACGGTGGTCTGGAAGACCTCGCGGGTCTTGGGGCGCAGCTTGGCCTGGATCGCGGCCAGGTCCTTGCCCTCGGCGAGCACCTTGCCGTCCTCGTCCTCGACCCGGTACGTCATCCGCAGGTAGTCCGGCAGCTTGGCCAGATCCCAAGCGTCGTAAGGGATTTCGACGGCCGCCAGCCGGTGCAGGTGCCGGCCCAGCCCCTCCAGCAGCGTGCCCTCGTACGGGGTGATCTGGGTGAGCGCGTACTTCGCGTGGTCGGGGGCGGGGACGAAGTGCCGGCGCAGCACCTTCGGCAGGCTGCGCAGCAGGGACGTCACCAGTTCCTCGCGCAGTCCGGGGATCTGCCAGTCGAAGCCCTCGGTCGTCAGGGCGGCCAGCGCGGCGACCGGGATGTGCACGGTGACGCCGTCGGCCTCGGTGCCCGGCTCGAACTGGTAGGTCAGCGGGAACTCGTGCCCGCCGCTGCGCCACACGTCGGGGTAGTCGGCCTCGCTGACGCCGCCCGTGCCGGTGTTGGTGAGCATCGCCAGGTCGAACGTGAGCAGGTCGGGCTGCTGGTGCCGCTCGGTCTTCCACCACGCGTCGAAGTGCCGGCCCGACACGACGTCCCGCGGTACGCGCGCGTCGTAGAAGTCGAACAGCGTCTGGTCGTCGACGAGGATGTCCCGGCGGCGGGCGCGGTGTTCGAGCTTCTCGACCTCGCCGAGCAGCTCGCGGTTCTTGGCGAAGAAGTGGTGGCGCGTCTCCCAGTCGCCCTCGACGAGCGCGTGCCGGATGAACAGCTCCCGGCTCAGGCCCGGGTCGATGTTGCCGAAGTTGACGCTGCGCTGCACGATCAGCGGCACGCCGTACAGGGTCACGCGCTCGTAGGCGAGGACAGCGCCGGCCTTCCGCGACCAGTGCGGCTCACTGTACGAGCGTTTCACCAGGTGGCCGGCGAGCTTCTCGACCGCCTCCGGCTCGACCTTCGCCACGATCCGGGCCCACAGCCGCGAGGTCTCCACCAGCTCGGCGGCCATCACGAAGCGCGGATTGCGCCGGAACAGCACGGAACCGGGGAAGATCGCGAACTTCGCCCCGCGCGCGCCCGCGTACTCCCGCTTCTCCTGCTCGTAGAGGCCGATGTGGCTCAACAGGCCGGCGAGCAGCGAGACGTGGATGGCCTGGCCGTTGGGAACCTTGTCCGGATCCTTGGCCGCGCGCACCGCCTGGCTGTCGCTCGCCGCGCGCCGCAGCTGGCTGAAAAGATCCTGCCATTCGCGTACGCGAAGGTAGTGCAGGTATTCGGCCTTGCACAGCCGGCGGAACTGGTTGCCGGACAGCTCCTCCTGCTTCTCGTGCAGGTAGTCCCAGAGATTGATGTACGCGAGGAAGTCCGATTCCTTGTCCGCGAACCGGGCGTGGGACTGGGCGGCCTGCTGCTGCTTGTCCTGCGGGCGCTCCCGGGGATCCTGAATGGACAGTGCGGCGGCGATGACGAGGACCTCGCGCAGGCACAGGTTCTGCTCGCCTTCGAGGATCATCCGGCCGAGCCGCGGATCGACGGGCAGCTGCGCGAGCCGGCGGCCGGTCTGCGTCAGCCGGGCGTCGGCGTCGAGCGCGCCGAGTTCGTGCAGGAGGTCGTAGCCGTCCTTGACGTTGCGCTTGTCCGGCGGGTCGAGGAACGGGAAGTCGGCGACCTCGCCGAGGCGCAGCGCGATCATCTGCAGGATGACCGAGGCGAGGTTGGTCCGCAGGATCTCCGGATCGGTGAACTCCGGCCGGGACTCGAAGTCCTCCTCGGAGTACAACCGGATGCAGATGCCGTCGCTCAACCGCCCGCAGCGGCCCTTGCGCTGGTTCGCGCTCGCCTGGGAGACGGGCTCGATCGGCAGCCGCTGCACCTTCAACCGCTGGCTGTAGCGGGAGACGCGGGCGGTACCGGGGTCGATGACGTACTTGATGCCGGGGACGGTCAGCGAGGTCTCGGCGACGTTCGTGGCGAGCACGATCCGCCGCCCGGTATGCGGGGCGAACACCTTGTGCTGCTCGGCCGTGGACAGCCGCGCGTACAGCGGGACGACCTCGGTGAACCGCAGATTGCGCCGGTTCAGCGCGTCGGCCGTGTCCTTGATCTCCCGCTCGCCGGACAGGAACACGAGAATGTCGCCGGGGCCCTCGGCCGCCAGTTCGTCGACCGCGTCGCAGATCGCGCCGACCTGGTCGCGTACGTCCTCGGACTCGTCCTCTTCCTCCTCGGCCTCGTTCACCAGGACGAGCGGCCGGTAGCGGACCTCGACCGGATACGTACGCCCGGAGACCTCGACGACCGGCGCGGGCTTGCCGTCGGCGTCCGCGAAGTGCTGGGCGAACCGCTCGGTCTCGATGGTCGCCGAGGTGATGATCACCTTGAGGTCGGGCCGCTTGGGCAGCAGCTGCTTGATGTAGCCCAGGATGAAGTCGATGTTGAGGCTGCGCTCGTGCGCCTCGTCGATGATCAGGGTGTCGTACGCGCTCAGCAGCCGGTCATGGGCCAGCTCGGCGAGCAGGATGCCGTCGGTCATGAGCTTGACCAGGTTCTGTTCGCTGACACTGCCGCCGAAGCGGATCTGGTAGCCGACCAGGTCGCCCAGCTCGGTCCCCAGCTCCTCCGCGATCCGGTCCGCCACCGTACGCGCGGCCAGCCGCCGGGGCTGGGTGTGCCCGATCATGCCGTCGATGCCGCGGCCGAGTTCGAGACAGATCTTCGGGATCTGCGTCGTCTTGCCCGAACCGGTCTCGCCGGCCAGGATCACGACCTGGTTGTCCCGGATGGCCGCGAGGATCTCGTCCCGGCGCTGGCTGACCGGGAGCTCCTCGGGATAGGTGATCTTCGGCACCCGGGCGCGGCGGGCCTCCAGCTGCTCGGGCGTACGCCTGCGCCGCTCACGGCCGGTGTTCTGCTTCCGCTCCGGGCGCTGGTTCCGGCCGTCCCGGGAGCCGCGCCCGTCACGCTGGGGGCGGGTGCGGTTCGGCCCACGCTCGGTCGCGGGCGCCTGGTCACCGGTGGGCTTGTCCGCGCGGGAGGTGCTCTCCGCGACGGGTGCGGCCGCCGCTTCGCCGGTCGCGTTCTCCGCGGCGGATGCGGCCGGCTGAGGACCCGGCCGACGGGAGGCGGGACGGCGGCGGCGCGCGCCCGGACGTCCGCCTGCGCGCTGCTGCGGACCGCCGGCGCGCTCGGGCGGGCTCTGCTCGGGAGTGCTCATCTCGCCGACAACACTATCGGCTGCGCCGTCCCGGTCCCACCGGGTTTCCCACCCGCCCCGCCCCTGCCCCGCCCCCGCAGCGCCCCCGCACCCCTTGCGACGATCTTGCGCGAATGTCTCAAATATCGCGGAGAATGCCCGGAATGCCGGTACATTCGCGCAAGATCGTCGGAAGGAAGACGGCGGGTCAGCAGCGGGGCAGGCGGTCGGCCAGGTAGGCCTCAATCTCCGCCAGCGGGACCCGCTCCTGCTCCATCGTGTCGCGGTCGCGTACCGTCACCGCGTCGTCTTCGAGGGTGTCGAAGTCGACCGTGACGCAGTAGGGCGTACCGATCTCATCCTGGCGGCGGTAGCGGCGGCCGATCGCCTGGGCGTCGTCGAAGTCCACGCTCCAGCGCTGCCGGAGCGCGGCCGCCAGCTCCCGCGCCTTCGGCGACAGCTTCTCGTTGCGCGACAGGGGCAGCACGGCCACCTTCACCGGCGCGAGCCGCTTGTCGAAGCGCATGACGATCCGCTTGTCCACGCCGCCCTTGGTGTTGGGCGCCTCGTCCTCGTCGTACGCGTCGAGCAGGAACGCCAGCACCGCCCGGGTCAGACCGGCCGCCGGCTCGATGACGTAGGGGAACCAGCGCTCGTTGGTCTCCTGGTCGAAGTAGGACAGGTCCACACCGGACTCACGCGAGTGCGTCGACAGGTCGAAGTCGGTACGGTTCGCCACGCCCTCCAGCTCGGAGAAGTCGGTGCCGCCGAACTGGAAGCGGTACTCGATGTCGACCGTACGCTTCGCGTAGTGCGACAGCTTCTCCTTCGGGTGCTCGTAGTAGCGCAGGTTCTCCGGCTTGATGCCGAGATCGATGTACCAGTTCCAGCGCTGTTCGAGCCAGTACTCGTGCCACTTCTCGTCGGTGCCGGGCTCGACGAAGAACTCCATCTCCATCTGCTCGAACTCACGCGTACGGAAGATGAAGTTGCCGGGCGTGATCTCGTTGCGGAAGCTCTTGCCGACCTGGGCGATGCCGAACGGCGGCTTCTTGCGCGACGCGGTCGCCACGTTGTTGTAGTTCACGAAGATGCCCTGGGCGGTCTCGGGCCGCAGGTAGTGCAGGCCGTCCTCGCTCTCGACCGCGCCGAGGTAGGTCTTCATCATGCCGTTGAAGTTGCGCGGCTCGGTGAACGTGCCCTTGTTGCCGCAGTTCGGGCAGTTGAGCTGCTTCAGGTCGAAGACCGCGTCCGGCTTCTTGGCCAGGAACGCCTCTTCGAGGTGGTCGGCCCGGAACCGCTTGTGGCACTGGGTGCACTCGGTCAGCGGGTCGGTGAACTCGCGGACGTGGCCGGAGGCCTCCCACACCTGGCGGGCGAGGATGATGGCCGAGTCCAGGCCGACGATGTCGTCGCGGGTCTGCACCATCGCCCGCCACCACTGGCGGCGGACGTTCTCCTTCAGCTCGATGCCGAGCGGGCCGTAGTCCCAGGCGGAACGCGTGCCGCCGTAGATCTCGCTGGACGGGAAGACGAAGCCTCGCTTCTTGGCGAGATTGACGACCGCATCGATACGATCCGCGGGCATGATGGGCTCCTTCCGTGGAGGCCGCCGCCGGCTGGCTGTCGGCGGTATTTAGTCAGCAAAGATAGGACCCCGGGCCGGGGCCTGCACCTGGTTAACGCTACCGAAGCCGTCCCGGCTCGCCCTCAGGCGGTGCCGCAGATCTCCAGATGACCGGTCGACGCGTCCTGGGCCAGCTGATACGTCACGTTCTGGGTACGCGTACCGAACTTGAGCTCGACCGGCATCTCCAGGGTCGCCACGTCGAACTTGCCCAGGGTGTATCCGGTGCTGCCGGCGGTGTCCTGCTCGGCGTCCTTGAAGTCGTTGAGGTCGTAGCGCTGGCGCATCCGGTCGCACAGCAGCGCGTACGCGTCGTTGTAACGCTCGTGCTCCAGGGCGGTCAGATAGTCCCCGACCACCTTGTGGGCCTGGTCGTTGACCGCGCGTACGCCGGTGACGATCATGCCGGTGAAGACCGCGACGCCGCCGCCGCAGACCAGCAGGACGGCGAGGACCGCGGTGCCGACCGCCCACCAGACGCGCTGGTTGCCGCCCTCGGTGGGGGCCGCGACGAACGGCGGGCGTACGCCTGGACCCGGCGGGATGCGCTCCAGCGGCGGAGCCGCCACCGGCGGGTGGCCCACCGGGCCCGACGGCGGAGGGGGCGGCACGGTGGCGGGCCAGCCGGCCGGGTGCGCCGGATCGGGCGTGGGCTGGGTCACCTGGCGATCATACGGCGCGGTCGCTGGATCGCACTTCCACCTGTGCGCCCGGGGCGGCCGTCGCGAGCGTCTCGTACGCCGTCGGCTCGAACAGCGATTCGGCCAGCAGCGGGGTGGCCGTGATCTTGACATCGAACCGGGACAGCGCCCGCCGGTACGCGCCCACGTGCTCCCATTCGGTGACCAGGCACCAGCTCTGCGGCTCGTCGAGCGACCGGGTCAGCTCGCCCCGCAGGTAGCCGGGGGCCTCGGCCAGCGCACCCAGCGCCGCGTGCGCGCGGGGCACGAACGCCTCCTCGTCGGCGACGACGAACCTGTTGAAGACCAGCATCCTGAACGCCCTCCCGCGGTTGAAGTCACAGAGTAGCCCTGGCCGGAAGCCGCCTCGCGAGGCATCGCGGTCCGGGCGAAGATGAAAACGCTTTTGACAATCATTCTCATTTAGGGGAGAGTGGTGGCATGCGACGCTCCCTCCTCGGAACCGTCCTCCTGGCCTCGGCCCTGGTGCTGGCCGCCTGCGGCAAGACGGCACTGCCGGACGCCGGCGGCCGGCTCACCGTCGTGGCCGCCTTCTATCCGCTGCAGTTCGTATCCGAACGCGTCGGCGGCGACGCGGTCAGCGTCACGAACCTGACCGCGCCGGGCGCCGAACCGCACGATCTGGAGCTGACCCCCCGGCAGGTCGCCCAGATCGCCGAGGCCCAGGTCGTCGTCTACCTCAAGGGCCTGCAGCCGGACGTCGACAAGGCCGTCGCCGAGCAGGCGAAGGGCACCGTGATCGACGTCTCGGAGCTCGTCCCGATGCTCACCGCGACCGGCGAGGCGGCGTCCGAGGCACCCGGCCTGCACGGCCGGGACCCGCACGTGTGGCTCGACCCGACCCGGCTGTCCACGATCACGGCCGCGGTCGCCGCGAAGCTCGGCGCCGCCGATTCCGGGCACGCGTCCACCTTCACGGCGAACGCCGCCAAGCTGGAGGCCGACCTCGGCGAGCTCGACATGGAGTACGCGGCCGGTCTCCAGACCTGTGCCCGCAAGCAGATCTTCACCAGCCACGCGGCGTTCGCGTACCTGGCCCAGCGGTACGGGCTGCAACAGGTGGCGCTGTCCGGACTCGACCCCGAGATCGAGCCCACCCCGAAGCAGCTGGCCCAGGTCGCCCAGCAGGCCAGGGAATCCGGCGCCACCACGATCTTCTACGAGACGCTGGTGAGCCCGAAGGTCGCCGAGACCATCGCCCGCGAGGTCGGGATCAAGGCCGAGGTGCTCGACCCGATCGAGGGCCTCGCACCGGGGGCGGGCGGCGACTACCTGAGCATCATGGGCGACAATCTGAGCACATTGCGTACGGCCTTGGGGTGTTCGTGACAACTGTTCTCCGGGTACGCCACGGTGTGGTCGCCTACGGCGAGCGCCCGGTCCTGCGCGGGGTCGACCTGACCGTCCACACGGGAGACGTCGTCGCGATCCTCGGCGCCAACGGTTCCGGGAAGTCGACGCTCATCAGGGCCGCGCTCGGGCTCGTCCCGCTGTCCGGTGGCGAGATCGAACTGTTCGGCACCCCGCTGCGGCGCTTCCGCCAGTGGCCCCGGCTCGGCTACGTGCCGCAGCGCCTGGGGGCCGGGGGCGGCGTACCGGCGACGGTCGGGGAGGTCGTCGCGGCCGGCCGGCTCGGGCGCCGGGGCTGGAAACCGGCCACCCGCCGGGACCGGGAGGCCGTCCGGGCCGCCATCGACGCCGTCGGCCTGGCCGACCGCACCAAGGACCCCGTCTCCACACTGTCGGGCGGGCAGCAGCAGCGGACGCTCATCGCCCGCGCGCTGGCCGGCGAACCGGAGCTGCTCATCCTCGACGAGCCCACCGCGGGCGTCGACGCCGCGAGCCAGGAGACCTTCGCCAAGGCGCTCGGCGACTTCGTCCACGGCGGCGGCTCGGTCGCGCTCGTCGCCCACGAACTCGGCCCGCTCGCGTCCCTGATCACCAACGCGGTCGTCATCCACGACGGCGTCGTCGCCCACACCGGGCCCGTGCCGCCGCCCGCCGGCCACCACGCCGACCCGGACCACGACCATGTCCACCCGCACGCGCCGGGCACCGCGCCGGGCCTCTGGGAGCGGCCATGAGCATCTTCGCGTACCAGTTCATGCAGTACGCCTTGCTGGGCACCGCGATCACCGGACTGACCGCCCCGGCCCTCGGCATCTACCTCGTGCAGCGGCGACTGTCGCTGATCGGCGACGGCATCGGGCACGTGGCGCTGACCGGTGTCGGGATCGGCGTACTCATGAACAAGTCGCCGGTGCTCCTCGCGACGCTGGTGGCCGCCCTCGGTGCCGTGGCCGTCGAGATCATCCGCGAGCGCAGCCGCACCTCCGGCGACATCGCCCTGGCGATCCTGTTCTACGGCGGCATCTCCGGCGGCGTGTTCCTGGTCGCGCTGTCGCGGACGAGCGTGAACCTGAACTCGTTCCTGTTCGGGTCGCCGCTGACGATCTCCGACGCGGACATGGCCACCATCGTCGTGCTCGGCGCGGCCATCCTCGCGGTCTGCCTCGGCCTGCGCCCCTGGCTGTTCGCCGTCTGCCAGGACGAGGAGTACGCGAAGGTCGCCGGCCTGCCCGTGCGTACGCTCAACGTGGTCATCGCGATCACGACGGCGGTGACGGTGACGACGGCGATGCGCTCGATCGGCCTGCTGCTCGTGAGCGCGCTCATGGTCGTGCCGGTGGCGACCGCGCAGCTGGTGACCCGCGGCTTCGGCAGCACGATGGCGCTGTCGATGGTGCTGGGCCTGGCCAGCGGGGTCGCCGGGATCGTGATCTCGGGGCCGTCGGACACCGCGCCCGGTGCCACGGTGGTGCTCTTCGCGATAGCGCTGTTCCTGGTGGTCGCGATCGGCGCGGCTGGTCGGCGGGCCTGGCGCCGCCGTAGGATGCCCGGTGAGCCCGCGCACTGCGATCCACCGGACGTGCTGCTCAGTCAGGAGGGACGGTCATGACCGTGGATGGCCGGAAGACCGCGCCCGCGCGCACGACCCGGCAGCGCACCGCCGTCGCCGCCCTGCTCGCCGAGACCCCCGGTTTCCACAGCGCCCAGGAACTGCACGCGATGCTGCGCGACAAGGGCGACGCGATCGGCCTGACCACGGTCTACCGCACGCTGCAGGCACTGGCCGACGCCGAGGAGATCGACGTCATGCGGCCGCCCGGTGGCGAGCACCTCTACCGCCGGTGCAGCGACACCCATCACCACCACCTGGTGTGCCGGGTGTGCGGGGCGACGGTCGAGGTCGAGGGCCCGGCCGTGGAGACGTGGACGTCGAAGATCGCGGCTCGGCACGGCTACTCCGACGTGAGCCACACCCTGGAGCTTTTCGGTACCTGTTCGCGATGCGCGGCGGAGGCTTCGTCCACCCCCTGATTGGGCAATATGGACGCATGCCGAAGCTCTACGCGGAAAGACCGTTCCGGTTCGGCCGGCAGTTCCTGGCCGACGTCTTCGTGGTCGCCTGGATCGTGTTCTGGATCTGGCTCGGGCGCACCCTCTACGTCCTCATCATGAAGCTGGCGGTGCCGGGCCAGAAGCTCGAATCCGCCGGCGCCGGGCTCGCCGGCAACTTCACCGACGCCCAGCACAAGGCGGACGACATCCCGCTGGTCGGCGACAAGCTCGGCGTACCGTTCGGCAAAGCGGCCGACGCGGCCAACGCCATCACCGACGCGGGCCGCAGCCAGCAGGCGGCCGTGCACGACGTCGCGCTGGCCCTCGGCATCGCGATCGCCGTGCTGCCCATCTTCTTCGTCGGCCTGCTCTGGCTGATCACCCGCGTACGCTGGATCCGCCAGGCCAGTGCCGCGGCCCGGCTCCGGCGCCGGCGCGGCGGTGTCGAACTGCTCGCCCTGCGGGCGCTGTCGGGCGCGCCGATCCGGCGGCTGGCGACCATGCCCGACGACACGGCCGCCCGCTGGCGCGCCGGGGATCCGGGCATCATGGACGGCCTGGCCGAGCTGGAGCTGCGCCGGCTCGGCCTGCGTACGCGGATCAAGACCGGTTAGGGTCTGTTTGAGAAACAGACCCTAGTCCCGGGGAATACGGCGGCGGACGTCGTGCTGGGTGGACGGGCCTTCGGACCAGCTCGCCACCCACTCCCCCGTCTCCGGCAGCGGGACGATCCCGTCTTCGAGGAACGCGTACCGTCCACTCACGACGGCCTTGGCCGCCTTGACGTCGATCGCGTCGGTGTTGGCGTGCAGCGCCCGGAAGACGGTCTCCGCCCGGTCGCGGGCCTGCCGGCAGAACAGGTCGGCCAGTTCCAGCTCCTCGCGGCGGCCCGAGGCGTGCGCGCGTACGCAGGTGGCCGCGATCGCGAACAGCTCCGCGCCGACGTCGACGATCCGGGCCAGGTAGTTCTGGTGGAACTCCATCCGGCCCTGCCACGTGGCCATGCCCCGGAACGTCTCGCGGGCGAGCTTGCGGGACGCGCGTTCGGCGTACCGCAGATGCTTCGCGAGCGGCCCGTACGCGCCGTAGCCGCCGACGGTTCCCTTGCCCGCCGCGAGCGTCGGCAGCCAGCGCGCGTAGAAGCCGGCCGCCTTCACGCCCGCCTTGGTCTTCCTCCCGGCGCCGGCCTTCGGGTCGATGATGTCACCGGCCACGCTCAGGTGCTGGTCGACGGCCTCCCGGGCGATGAGCAGGTGCATGATCTCGGTC
Organism: Hamadaea tsunoensis DSM 44101; assembly: GCF_000428945.1. Taxonomy (GTDB): domain Bacteria; phylum Actinomycetota; class Actinomycetes; order Mycobacteriales; family Micromonosporaceae; genus Hamadaea; species Hamadaea tsunoensis. The sequence goes on from NZ_AUAX01000001.1 coordinate 484,838, forward strand.
GAGCCCTCGAAGATCCGGTTGATCCGCATGTCCCGCAGCAGCTGCTCGGCGCCGATCGCACGCTCGCCCCGGGCCTCCTGCGACGCGGCGGTCTCGTAGCCCCGGCCGCCCCGGATCTGGACGAGTTCGTCCACCGCCCGCCAGCCGAGCTCGGACGCGTACAGCTTGATGAGCGCCGCCTCGATCCGGATGTCGTTGCGGTCGTCGTCGGCGAGCATGCAGCACAGGTCGAGCATGCTCTCCACCCCGTACGCGGTCGCCGCGAGGAAGGACACCTTCGTCGCGATCGCCTCGTGGACCGCGACCGGCCGCCCCATCTGTACGCGTTCCGCCGCCCAGCGCCGCGCGACCCCGGCCGAGTACTTCATGGCCCCGACGCAGGAAGCGGGGAGCGACAGGCGGCCGGTGTTCAGCGTACCGAGGGCGATCCGCATGCCCTTGCCCTCGTCGCCGATCCGGTTCTCCGCCGGGACGAACACGTCGTGGAAGCGGGTGACGCTGTTCTCCAGCCCGCGCAGCCCCATGAAACCGTTGCGCCGCTCGACGGTCACCCCCTCGGCGTCGCCCTCGACCACGAAGGCCGTGATCCCGCCCTTCCGGCCGTCGGACTTGGGCACCCGCGCCATCACGACCAGCAGGGTCGCCACGGTTCCGTTGGTGGCCCACAGTTTCACGCCGTTGAGCCGGTAGCCGCCCTCGACCGGCGTCGCCGAGGTACGCAGCCGCGCCGGATCCGAACCGACGTCGGGCTCGGTCAGCAGGAACGCCGACACCTCGCCGCCCGCCACCCGGGGCAGGAACTTCTTCTTCTGCTCCGGACTCCCGTACATCTTCAACGGCTGCGGTACGCCGATCGACTGGTGCGCGCTCAACAGCGCCCCGACGGCCGGATTCGCCGAACCGGCCAGCATCAGCGCCTTGCAATAGTGCAGATTGGACAGTCCCAGGCCGCCGTACTCCGGATCGATCTTCATCCCGAACGCGCCGAGCTTCGCCAGCCCGGTGAACACCTCGTCCGGAATGAACGCCTCGCGCTCGATCTGCTCGTTGTCGACCTTCTCCGCGAGGAACGCCGCCAGCTTCGGCAGGAACTCCTCCGCCCGCCGGGTCTTCTCCGGATCGGAGGTCGGCCACGGGGAGATCAGGTCCATCCGCAGCCGGCCGAGGAACAACTGCTTGCCGAAACTCGGCTTGCGCCACTCGGCGTCGCGGGCGGATTCGAGGATCTCGCGCGCCTGCGCAGCCTCGCGGTCCGACTGGTTCTCGCGGCCCGACTGGTTCTCGCGGCTCTGGGTCGTCGCGGTCATCGCTGGCACCTCCGGGGTTCGGCGGGCAACACCCTCCACGCTAAACCCGTTTGCTACCCGTGGGTAGGCCGATTTAACCAAGATCCCCCACGCAGGATCCCCGGCTCAAGATCCCGCTTGGATCAGGGAAATCACCCGAATCTTGGCCCAAGATTACGTGCGAAACCCTGATCCAAACGGGATCTTGGGCCCGGATCACGAGGCGGCCTATTCGTACTGCTCTTTCGGCGGCTCTATCGGGCGCCAGGCCGTCACCTCGACGAACGGGATGATCTCGCCGTTGACCCCATCCTTGACCTGCTGGTCGCTGTATGTGCCCTCGACCTCCACCCAGGAGTCGTCGGCGAGACCGGTCGGGCCCTGGCCGGCGAAGCCGACCTTGATCGGCCGGGCGTCCGCCGCGCAGCAGGAGAGGATCATGCGGGCGAGGATCTGCCGGCCGTCCGCTCCCGTGGTGAGGAAGCCGGTGAGGCGTACCTTGCGGTCGCCGAGGGACTGCCCTTTGTCGAAGACCGCCCGGGACGCGTAGTCGAGCATCGTCAGCGGGACGACGTCGCCGGCCGGCAGCGGCGGGAAGTCCGACTGGTCGGCCGTGGACAGGGCGGTGCCGGACTGGCCGGCGGCGTAGGAGCCCATGGCGGGCGGGGCCACGAGGAGCAGGCCGAGGACGGGGGCGATGATCAGCCAGCCGATCATCGGCTCCCGGTGCGGCTTGCCGTCCCCGTGGTCGTGCCCGTCATCGCCCCCGTGATCGTGCTCGCGCTCGTCGGTGGACCGGAATTCGTACCACAGTGTCATGATCGCGGCGAGGACGAGCAGGACGCCCGCGCAGATGAGGAAGGGGCGCAGCCCTGCCTTCACGTACCGCAGGTAGAGATCGGTCAGGCTGGTACGCAGAACCGCCCCGCCGAGCAGCAGCATGATGACCGCTTGGGCCTGCCTGTTCACAGGAACACCGCCCCCAGCCCGAGGCCGACCGCGACCGCCGCGACGAACGTGGTCGGGGCGAACCGGAACGCGAACCGGCGGCCGAAGACACCGGCCTGCATGGACATCAGTTTGAGGTCCACCATGGGCCCGACGAGCAGGAACGCGAGCCGGGCGGTCAGCGAGAACTGGGACAGCGAGGCGGCCACGAACGCGTCGGCCTCCGAGCAGATCGACAGCAGTACGGCGAGCAGCCCGAGCGCGACGACCGACAGGAACGGGTGCGCGGCGACGAGCAGCAGCCAGCGTTCGGGGACGAAGACGTTGATGGTGGCCGCCGCCGCGGCACCGAGGGCCAGGTAGCCGCCCGCGTGGATGATGTCGTGCCGGCAGGAGGCCCAGAACGCCCGGCCGCGCGCGAGGTCGTCGAGTTCCGGGCGGTGCGGCAGCTTGATCCATTCCGCCTTGCCGAGGCGCAGCCAGAGCCAGCCCATGAGCGTCGCGATGATCAGGCTGCCGACCGCGCGCAGTACCACGATCCCGGGCCGGCCGGGGAAGGCGACGGCGGTCGCGGTGAGCACGATCGGGTTCACCGCCGGGGCGGCCAGCAGGAACGCGAGCGCGGCCGCCGGGGTGACCCCGCGGCGCATGAGGGAGCCGGCGATCGGTACCGAGCCGCACTCGCAGCCGGGCAGGATCACGCCCGCGCAACTGGCCACCGGTACGGCGAGCGCGGGATGGCTCGGCAGCGCCTTGGCCCAGAAGCCCCGGGGCACGTACACGGCGATCACGGCCGAGAGCACGACACCGAAGACGAGGAAGGGCGTCGCCTGCACCATCACCGACACGAACACCGTCGTCCAGGTGGCGATCCGCTGGCCGGACAGCAGCCCGGCGAGGGGCGCGCGCAGCAGGACCAGCAGGATCAGCAGCCCGGCCAGGATCTCCACCGAGCCGATCCGGCGGCGTGTCGCGGCTGGTCGGGACGGTGTGCCGGGCGGCGTACGCGGCGGCGAGACTGTCGTCACGAAACCGTACGGTACCGGCCGAAAGAGTGTTACGGTACGCGCCACAAGTGAATAGAACACAGACGACAGGGGAGCGCACAGCGCTGAGAGTGCGGCCGGGCAACCGGGCCGCAGACCCTCGAACCTGATCTGGACAAGGCGTTGCCGACGGCCGCCCGATGCCAGCGTAGGGAGTCGGTCTCACCACCTCACCGTTGCGCCCTGCCGTATCACCCCTTATGGGATGATTCGGGCAGGGCGTGCGTCTTCTCCTGGTTCGCGCCGGGATCCCGGCCAGGGGTTCCGCCGACCGGCCGCTCCGGCGGCCAGAACTGGGAGTCACCATCATGCAGGGCAACCGCTGGCGGACGGTCGACATCGTCGTCACCGCCATCATCGCCGTCGCCTTCGGCGTCATCTTCTGGGCCTGGAACCTGTTGTGGTTCGGGCCGTTCTCGGCCGCCTTCGCGGCGTTCCCGCCGGCGGGCGCGGTCGTGACCGGCGTCTGGTTCGTACCCGCCGTCCTCGCGCCGCTGATCGTCCGCAAGCCGGGCGCCGGCCTCTTCGCCGAACTGGTCGCGGCCACGGTCTCGGCCCTCATCGGCTCCGGCTGGGGCCTGTCCGTCCTCTGGTACGGCCTCGCCCAGGGCGCGGCCGGCGAACTCGGCTTCGCGCTCGGCCGGTACCGGCGCTGGGGCCTGACCCAGGCCGTCCTCTCCGGCGCCCTCATCGGCGCGGCGGCGTCCACTCTGGACCTCACCACCACGTCGTACGGCGAATGGTCGGCCGGCTGGCAGGTCGCGTACACGCTGATCCAGATGGCCAGCGGGGCGCTCATCGCGGGCGCCGGTTCCGCCGGCCTGACCCGGGCCCTCGGCCAGACCGGCGTCCTCGCACCGTTCCCCTCGGGCCGGACCCGCGAGCTCGTCTGATGATCACCCTGGACGCGTACGGGTGGCGGCACGGGGGGCGCCGGGCCTGGGCGGTCCGCGGCGTCGACCTGCGGATCGAACGCGGGGAGCGCGTCCTGCTGCTCGGCCCGTCCGGGGCGGGCAAATCCACCTTGCTCTCGGCCCTCGCCGGACTGCTCGACACGGCGTCCGGCGAGGCCGAGGGCACCCTCAAGGTCGAGGGCCGGCCCGGCATCGTCTTCCAGGATCCCCAGGCCCAGCTCGTCATGACCCGCGCGGGCGACGAGGTGGCCTTCGGCCTGGAGAACCTCGCCTGGCCGGCCGCCGGCCTCTGGCCGCGCGTCGACGAGGTGCTCGCCCAGGTCGGCTTCCCTTACGACCGCGACCGGCCCACCGGCCGGCTGTCCGGCGGCGAGCAACAGCGCCTCGTCGTCGCGGCCGCCCTCGCGCCCAGGCCCGACCTGCTCCTGCTCGACGAGCCCACGGCCAACCTCGACCCCGCCGGGGCCGCGCTCGTGCGCGCCGCCCTCGCCGCCGTCGGCCCGGACGTCGCCACCGTCATCGTCGAACACCGCATCGCCGAGATCCTCCCGCTGATCACCCGGGTCGTCGTCCTCGACCCGGGCGGCGGCGTCCGCGCGGACGGGCCGCCCGGCCTGCTGTCCGGCCCGCTCGGCGCCGAACTCGCGGCCGCCGGCGTATGGGTCCCCGGCCATCCACTCCCCGCGAGGCCCGCGCTCCACTCACCCGGTGAGCCCCTCATCTCTACTTTCGATCTTCGAGTACGCCGGAACGCGTACTCGGACATGGTCGTGCAGGAGCGGGAGATCGTGGCCGTGACGGGGCCGAACGGAGTGGGCAAGTCGACGCTCGCCCTGGCCCTGGGCGGTCTGCTGCGACCGGCGGCGGGTCGCGTGTCCACAGCGGACGGTGAGCCGCACCGCTGGCGGGCGCGACGCCTGGCCGCGCGCATCGGATCGGTGTTCCAGAATCCGGAGCACCAGTTCGTGACCCGGACCGTACGCGACGAGCTGGCCCTCGGCGGCACCAGCCCGGTACACGTCGACGAACTGCTGGACCGCCTGCACCTCGCGGAGCTGGCCCGGGCCAACCCGTTCACGCTGTCGGGCGGGCAGGCGCGCCGGCTGAGCGTGGCGACCGCGCTCGCGGCCGCGCCCCGCCTGCTGATCCTGGACGAGCCGACGTTCGGCCAGGACCGTCGCACGTGGACGGAGATGGTGGACCTGCTCGCGGCGCTGCGCGACGAGGGCCACGGCATCGTGGCGGTGACCCACGATCCGGACCTGGTCACGGCGCTGGACGCGCGGGAGGTGGCGCTGTCGGCTCCGCCCCAGGAGATTGCGCCGGTCGCTTTCTCGCGGGAAGGACGGCAGGGATGACGACGCTGCTCGCCCGCCGGGCGCCCGTGGCCAAACTGGGCGCCGCCCTGACCCTGTCGGTCGCCGCCGTGCTGACCCTCGACCCCGTCGCGTTGGCCGTACTCGCCGCGATCCCGCTGGTCACCGCCCCGCTCTTCGGCCTCTCCCCGCTCCGGCTGCTGCGCCGGGCGTGGCCGGCCTTCGCGGCGGCCGTCGGGATCATCCTGTCGCTGGCCCTCTTCTCGGCCGACCGCGGCGGCACCGTCTACGTCCACTTCGGACCGTTCCTGGTGACCTCGTCGGTGCTCGCCACCGCCGGGGCGTACGCGCTGCGGCTCGTGGCCCTCAGCCTGCCCGCGGTGCTGTTCACGGCCACCACGGACCCGACCGACCTCGCCGACTCCCTCGTCCAGCACGTACGCGCGCCCGCCCGGTTCGCGTACGGTGCGCTGGCCGCGTACCGGCTCGTGGGGCTGTTGACGGAGGAATACCAACAGCTCACGATGGCCCGCCGGGCCCGGGGCATCGACTCCGGCGGCAACCCCCTGCGCTGGGCGAAACTGTTCGCCGGAACCGCCTTCGGCCTGCTGGTCGGCGCCATCCGCCGAGGTACGCGCCTCGCCCAGGCCATGGACGCCCGCGGCTTCGACGCGGGGCTGCCGAGGACGATCGCCCGCCCGTCCCGGTTCGGGCCGCCGGATGTGGCCCTGCTGCTGGGCACGGTCTTCCTGGCCACCGTGCCTCTACTCGCCCTGTGACCACCCCGCCCGCGGCACTGAAGACGGCATCACCGGCGACCGGTGAGCCCGCGCGAGGAGCGGAGGCGAGATCGACGAACCCGGGACAAAAGATCTTGAAGTGGATCTTGAACTCTATGCGGTGGCGACCGGGTTCGGGAGGGCTCCGCCGAAGCGCCGGTCGCGCTGCGCGTACAGCTCGCAGGCCTGCCAGAGGTGGCGGCGGTCGAAGTCCGGCCACAGCACGTCCATATAGATCAGCTCGGCGTACGCGCTCTGCCACAGCAGGAAGTTCGAGGTCCGCTGCTCCCCCGACGGGCGCAGGAACAGGTCGACCTCCGGCACCTCCGGGTGGTAGAGGTGCTTGGCGACCGTCTTCTCGGTGATCCGGTCCGGGCTGAGCCGCCCGGCCGCCACCTCGCGGGCGATGGCCGCCGCCGCGTCGGCGATCTCCGCCTGGCCGCCGTAGTTGACGCAGAACTGGAGGGTCAGCTTGGTGTTGCCGCGGCTCATCTCCTCCGCGGTCTCCAGCTCGTCGATGACGCTCTTCCAGAGGCGACCGCGCCGGCCCGACCAGACCACGCGTACGCCGAGGTCGACGAGCTGGTCACGGCGGCGCCGGATGACGTCGCGGTTGAAGCCCATGAGGAAGCGGACCTCGTCGGGTGAGCGCTTCCAGTTCTCGGTCGAGAACGCGTACGCCGAGAGGTAGGGGACGCCGATCTCCAGCGCGCCCTCGATCGTGTCGAAGAGCGAGTATTCGCCCTGCTCGTGGCCTTTCGTCCGGGGCAGCCCGCGCTCCTTGGCCCAGCGGCCGTTGCCGTCCATGACGACCGCCACGTGCCGGGGCAGCATCTCGACCGGCAACGCGGGCGGTGTCGCACCGGACGGGTGCGGGGTCGGGAAGATCGGCTCCCGGGGGGCCGTGCTCCGCGAGGCGGACCGCCGCAGGCTGAGTTTCTTGATCACGTGCGCTCTCCTCGATCGACCAGCGGTAGCGAGCGTAGCGCGCGTTCCATGTGCCACTGCAGGTGAGCCGCGACCAGGCCGCTGCACTCGCGGCGCTGCGCGGGCTCGGCCGCGTCGGCGGTCTTCCAGTCGCCGCCGAGCAGGGCGATCATCAGGTCGATCGTGAGCGGGTGGGGGTGGGCCGCGCCGGGCGGGCGGCAGTTGGGGCACACGCAGCCGCCGGCGGCGACGGAGAAGGCGCGGTGCCGGCCGGGAGTGGCGCAGACGGCGCACTCGGCGAGGGCGGGCGCCCAGCCCTCGTGGGCCATCGCCCGCAGCAGGTACGCGTCCAGCACCAGCGTCCCGGCGTGCTCGCCGTCCGCCAGTGCCCGCAGGGCGCCGAGGGTCAGCAGGAACAGCCGCAGGGCCGGCTGGTCCTCCTCCGAGGTGAGCCGCTCGGCGGTCTCCATGATCGCGCAGGCGGCCGTGTAGCGCGGATAGTCCTCGACGAAATGCTTGCCCAGCAGGGCCAGCCCCTCGACCTGCGAGATGGTGTGCAGCCCCGATCCCAGCGCCCACTGGACGTCGACGTGGCCGAACGGCTCCAGCCGGGCGCCGTAACGGGAGGTCATCTTGCGCACGCCGCGGGCGACCGCGCGGATGCGGCCGTGCCTGCGCGTCAGCAGGGTGATGATCCGGTCGGATTCACCGAGCTTCTGTACGCGCAGCACCACGGCGTCGTCACGCTGAAGGGGGCGGCGCATCCCAGGCACGTACGCCATTGTGCCGCCCCCGTACGACTTGTTTTACAGCGCGGGCGGAGTGAGGGTTCCCACGACGGACTCGACCGCCGCCGCGACCCGGTACATCTTGTCGTCGCGCAGCGTCCCGGCCATGATCTGGAAACCGACCGGCAGCCCCTCGGACAGCCCGGACGGCACCGAGATCGCCGGACCGCCGTAGAGGTTGGTCGGGATGGTGAACAGGTCCGCCAGGTACATCTGGTACGGATCCGACGTCCGCGAGCCCAGCTCGAACGCCACGAACGGGGTCGTCGGCGACACCAGCACGTCCACCTGCTCGAACGCGGCCGTGAAGTCGCGGGTGATCAGCGTACGCACCTTCTGGGCCTGGCCGTAGTAGGCGTCGTAGTAGCCGGACGAGAGCGCGTACGTGCCGATGATGATGCGGCGCTTCACCTCGGGGCCGAAACCCTGCTCCCGGGTCAGCGACATGACCTCTTCGAGCGAGTGGTTGCCGTCGTCCCCGGCCCGCAGACCGAAGCGGACACCGTCGAACCGGGCGAGGTTCGAGCTGCACTCGCTGGGCGCGATCAGGTAGTAGGCCGGCAGCGCGTACAGGAAGTGGGGGCAGGAGACCTCGACCACCTCGGCGCCGAGCTTGGCCAGGGCGTCGACCGTCTCGCGGAAGGAGGCCATGACGCCGGGCTCGGCGCCCTCCCCCGAGAACTCGCGGACCAGGCCGACCTTCACGCCCGTGAGGTCGCCGGTCGCCCCGAGCCGCGCGGCGGCCACGACGTCCGGCACCGGCGCGTCGATGGACGTGGAGTCGCGCGGGTCGTGACCCGCGATCACCGCGTGCAGCAGGGCGGTGTCCTCGACCGTACGCGCGCACGGCCCGGGCGTGTCCAAAGAGGACGAGAACGCGATGAGCCCGTAACGGCTGGTGCCGCCGTAGGTGGGCTTGGCGCCGACGGTGCCGGTGACGGCGCCGGGCTGGCGGATGGACCCGCCGGTGTCCGTGCCGATCGACAGCGGCGCCTCGTACGCGGCCAGCGCGGCGGCCGACCCGCCACCCGAACCGCCGGGGATGCGCGACAGGTCCCACGGGTTGTACGTCGGCCCGTACGCGGAGTACTCGGTGGACGATCCCATGGCGAACTCGTCCATGTTCGTCTTGCCGAGCATCACCGTGCCGGCCGCCCGCAGCCGTTGCACGAGCGTGGCGTCGTAGGGCGGCTTCCAGCCTTCGAGGATCTTGGAGCCGGCGGTCGTCGGCACCCCCTCGGTGGCGAGCACGTCCTTGACGGCGATCGGCACACCGGCCAGCGGCCCGAGGTTCTCGCCGTTCTTGATCCGCTCGTCGACCGCCCGGGCGGCGGCCAGCGCCCCCGCCTCGTCGACGTGCAGGAAGGCGCGTACCTTCCCGTCGACCTCGGCGATCCGGTCGAGGTGGGCCCGCGTGACCTCTTCCGACGACACTTCCCGGCTCGCGATCAACGCGCCGAGCTCGGCGGCGGTCTTCTTGATCATGCTCACTCCTCGTCCAGGATGCGCGGTACGCGGAACCGCTCCTCGGCGACGTCCGGCGCACCGGCCAGCGCCTTCTCCCGCGGCAGGCACGGCGCGGGAACATCCTCGCGCAGCACGTTGACCAGCGGCACCGAGTGCGAGGTGGGCGGGATGTCGGCGGCGGCGACCTCGCCGATCCGGGCGATCGACTGCAGGATCACGTCGAGCTGGCCGGCGAACATGTCCAGCTCCTGCTCGGTGACGGCGAGCCGCGACAGGCGCGCGAGGTGCGCGACCTCCTCGCGGGAGATGGCAGTCATGACGCGCCCCCTACGAAGTCCGACGAAATATGCGGCAGCGAGTGCCCCCGAGAGTCTATTTGCCCGCCTGTCCTCGTCGTTCGTCGGGGCGTAGGGGTTTCTTCGGTCAAGATCAAGATCTTTTTTGTCCCGGGTTCGTCGATCTCACCTCCGCTCCTCGCGCGGGAGACCGTTCCGGCTCCTCCGCTTCGCTCCGGGGCCTCCACTGCCAGGTGAGTGGGGCGACGCATCATTCACCGCGGTTGGGTCGCGGTTTCCGCACGCGCTCGCTGACGCGAGTGTCACCCCAGCGCTCCACGCCCCCTTCTCTCGACGATCTCGCGCGAATGTTCGGGCATATCGGGCATTCAGGACGGATTTCGAGACATTCGTGCAAGATCGTCGGGGAAGGGCGAGGGTCAGGCGTCTTCGCTGGTCCAGGAGGCGGTGAGGTCCGCGGCGCTCCGGCCCACCGGCAGCCCGGCCAGCCGTCGCGCCCCCGGCACCGTGGTACGCCCCAGCCAGCCGATCAGTTCGTCCGCCGGCATCGGCCGGGCGTAGAACCAGCCCTGGGCGACCTCGCATCCGCATTCGTGCAGCAGCCGCCAGGTGGGTTCGTCCTCGACTCCCTCGGCGACGACCCGCAGCCCGAGCGCGCCGGCCAGGTCGATGATCGAGCGTACGATCGCCGCGTCGTCGGGGTCGGTACGCATCCCGAAGACGAAGGTCCGGTCGATCTTGACTTCGGCCAGCGGCATCCGGCGCAGGTGCTGCATCGAGGAGTAGCCCGTGCCGAAGTCGTCGAGGGCGATCGCCACGCCGAGCCGGTCGAGCAGGCCGAGGGTGACGAGCACCCGGTTCGGGTCGGCCATCAGGCCCTCTTCGGTGATCTCCAGTTGCAGCTGGTCGGCCGTCACGCCGTGCGTACGCAGGAGGGCCGTGACGTGTTCGACGATGTCGTCGGTGTGCAGGTCGCGTACGGAGACGTTGACCGCGCAGCGCAGCCGCAGGGCCATCGGCCGCCAGATCGCCAGCTGCTCGATGACGTGCTCGAGCACCCAGCGGGTGAGCTGGCGCATCACCGAACTCGGCTCGGCCGCCTTGATCAGTTCCTCCGGGTCGATCGGCCCGTAGTGCGGGTGGCTCCAGCGCAGCAGGGCCTCCACGCCGACGACCTCGCCCGTCGCGATCTCGACCTGCGGCTGGTAGTAGATCGTCAGGCCGCCGCCGTCCGGGCTCTCCAGCGCCTGGCGGAGGTCGGCGACGAGGCTGAGGCGGCGGGGCGAGTTGTGGTCGGACTCGGCCGCGTAGATCGCGACGCCGTCGCCGCGGTGCTTCGCGTCGTACATGGCCACGTCGGCGTGGCGCATCAGGGTCGCGAAGTCCGTGCCGTGCTCGGGGTAGAGGGCGATGCCCACCGACGCCGAGATGTCCAGCGGCAGCCCGTCGAGGCTGATCGGGCGCTGGAGCGCGGCGGTCACCCGGGCGGCCAGGTGGACGGCGTCCTGCGGGCCGGTCAGCCGGCCGGCGATGATCGCGAACTCGTCGCCGCCGAGCCGGGCCACCAGGTCGCCTTCGCGTACGCCTTTCGCCAGCCGGTCGGCCACGGCCACCAGGAGCCGGTCGCCGACCGCGTGCCCGAGGGCGTCGTTGACGTGCTTGAACCGGTCGAGGTCGAGCAGCAGCAGGGCGAAGCTGCCGCGGCCGCCCGAGCGGGCGTAGTCGGCCGCGATCGAGCCGACCTCGCTGATCAGCACCTTGCGGTTGGCCAGTCCGGTCAGCGGGTCGAGCCGGGCGAGCCGGCTCTGCTGCATCGACAGCACCGACAGCCGCTGCACCGCCAGCAGCGGGACGACCGCGAGCGGGACGTAGAGCGGGCTGGCCGTGGCCGCCTCGGCGAGCACGGTGCCGAGCAGCAGCAGCGATCCCGTGGTCAGCGCCTCGGAGACGAACGGTACGCGGATCGTCGACCAGAACGGCCCGCCGAACCGCAGCCACACGGCGATCGAGGTCGTCGTGTACTTGAGGGCGAACCAGGTGAGGGCGGCGGCCACGAACACCACCACGTACGCCCCGGTCGGCGCGTCGACCGGCAGGATCATCGAACCGGCGTGGATCACGAGCTGGGCGGCGGTGAGGGCCAGCGTGTACTGGGCGATGTTGAACAGCGCCCGCCACGGCCTGTGTTTCATCCGGATCGACGAGACGATCACGGCCGCGGTCTGGACGACGAGCGCCGCGGGCAGGCCGGAGTCGATGAGGATGGCGAAGGTGAAGCAGATCGACGGGAAGACCGCCGAGCTCAACCGGCGCCCCGGCGGCATCCAGGGCCAGGCGTCGGCCAGCAGGGCCAGGGCGGCCATGAGCCAGACCTCGACGCCGATGTTCGCCGATCCGGCCAGCGGCCCGGCGGGATGCAGGAAGATCAGCGTCGCCGCGACCGCGATGACCACCGCGACGTAACTCGCGAACCGTCCCGCGCCCTCGGCGGGCGCCGAATTCCGCAACGTCTCGGCCGGGACCATGATCGATTGGGTCTCGGCCGGGATCCTGACGGTGCGTGACGTGTCGGCCGCCATGCCCCCACCTCCAGCGCCCCCGTCGCCGTCGTCGCCGACCGGCGTACCAACACCCTATGACCAGCAACCTTATGACCGGCGTAACGCTTCCGGCCAAGGGACGACACGCCCGGACGGAACTGAAACCACGCAAACACTACAGCCGGACCGGTCGGTCAGGGCGCCTCCGCCGTCGATGCCGCGTACGCCCGAGCCGCGTCAGGTCCCTCGGTCAGCAGGATCGCGAGACCGGCGTCATCGAGCGTCGGTACGCCCAGCGTGAGGGCTTTGTCCGCCTTCGAACCGGGTTCGGCGCCCACCACGACGAAACTGGTCTTCTTCGACACCGATCCGGTGACCTTGGCACCCTGCTCGGCGAGGCGCTCGCCGACCTCGTCGCGGGTGAAGTCGGTCAGGGTGCCGGTGACCACCACGGTCAGCCCGTCGAGCGGCTTGGGACCGGTGTCCGGCGCGATCTCCTCCGCCATCCGTACGCCGGCGGCCGTCCACTTCTCGACGACCTCGCGGTGCCAGTCGACGGTGAACCAGTCGCGGACGGATTCGGCGATGATGCCGCCGACGTCCTCCACCGAGGACATCTGCTCGACGCTCGCGGTCCCGATCCGCTCGACCGAGCCGAAGTGCGCCGCCAGCGCCTGGGCCGCGGTCGGCCCGACGTAGCGGATGGACAGCGCCACCAGAACCCGCCACAGTGGACGCTGCTTGGCCTCTTCCAGGTTCAGCAGCAGCTTGCCGGCGTTGGTCGACAGCGTGCCGTCCTTCTTGAGGAAGAACGGCGAGCGCGCCAGGTCGTCGGCGGTCAGCGCGAAGATGTCGCCCTCGTCCACGATGATCTTGTCCGCGAGCAGCGCCGCGCCGGCCTTGTAGCCGAGCACCTCGATGTCGAAGGCGCCGCGGCCGGCCAGGTGGAAGATCCGTTCACGCAGCTGGGCCGGGCAGGAGCGGGAGTTGGGGCAGCGCAGGTCGACGTCGCCCTCCTTGGCCGCGTGCAGCGGCGCGCCGCACTCCGGGCAGCTCACGGGCATCACGAAGTCGCGCTCGGTGCCGTCACGCAGGTCCACGACCGGACCGAGCACCTCGGGGATCACGTCGCCGGCCCGCCGGATCGTGACGGTGTCGCCGATCCGGACGCCCTTGCGCTTGACCTCCTCCTGGTTGTGCAGGGTCGCGCTGGTGATCGTGACGCCCGCGACCTGGACTGGGGCGAGCACCGCGTACGGCGTGACGCGGCCGGTGCGCCCGACGTTGACGAGCACGTCGAGCAGCTTCGTGTTGGCCTCCTCGGGCGGATACTTGTACGCGATCGCCCAGCGCGGTGCCCGGCTCGTGGAACCGAGGCGGCCCTGGATCGAGACGTCGTCCACTTTGATCACCACGCCGTCGATGTCGTGCTCGACGTCGTGCCGGTGCTCGGCGTAGTACGCGATGAACTCGCGGACGCCGTCGAGGGAGTCGACGACCTTCCAGCGGTCCGAGGTCGGCAGCCCCCACGCGTGCAGCAGCTCGTATGCCTCCGACTGCCGGACGGGTGCGAATCCGTCGCGGGCGCCGATGCCGTGCACGATGAGCCGCAGCGGCCGGCTGCCCGTGACGCCGGGATCCTTCTGCCGCAACGATCCCGAGGCCGCGTTGCGGGGATTGGCGAACGGGCGCTCACCGGCCGCGACGAGCTGGGCGTTGAGGTCGGCGAAGCCCTCGGTCGGGAAGAAGATCTCGCCGCGGACCTCCACGAGCGCGGGCAGGTCCTCCCCGGTGAGCTGCTTCGGCACGCCCGCCATGGTCAGCACGTTGGGCGTGACGTCCTCACCGGTACGCCCGTCGCCGCGGGTCGCGGCCCGCACGAGCCGCCCGTTGCGGTAGGTCAGGTTGATCGCGAGCCCGTCGATCTTCAGCTCGCACAGGTAGGAGAGGGGTCCGCCGCCGGCGTCGCGCTCGGCCCGCTCGGCCCACGCCACCAGCTCCTCTTCGGAGAAGGCGTTGTCCAGGCTGAGCATCCGGACCTCGTGCTGCACCGGAGCGAACAGCGTCGAGGCGGTGCCGCCCACCCGCTGCGTCGGCGAGTCGTTCGAGCGTAGTTCCGGGAACTTCTCCTCGATCGCGGCGAGCTCGCGCAGCAGTGCGTCGTACTCCGCGTCGGAGACCGTGGGCGCGTCCAGCTCGTAGTAGCGCCGCTGATGCTCGTCGATCTCCTCGGCCAGCTGCGCGACCCGGATCCGGGCCTGCTCGAAAGCGGGATCGTTGACAGGAGCCGTATCCGCGGGGACGGCGACGGGGACGGCTTCGGGAAGGACGCTCTCGCTCACACCAAGAATCTACTGGGTGTGTACGACATCCGAGCCCTGCGCCGGGCCCGGCCGGCCGACGAGCCGCAGGCTCACGCGGTTGGCCGCGAGCAGCGTCAGCATCGCCGGCGTGAGGGTCAGCCGCGACCCCGGGCTCACCTCACCCGTGATCTGCACGAACCGCCGGTCCGGGCCGGCCGTCGCGCACCCGGCCAGCGCCACCACCAGCGCCGGGCCGAGATCCTGCCCGTCGGGCACCGGCAGGCCGTTCCGGCCCTGCGCCGACACCTGGATCGCGGTCCAGCCCGAGCTCGCCATCAGGCCGCCACCCGGGCCACGAAGGAGACCGGCAGGCCCAGGTCGGCCAGGCGGCCGAGGGTCGCCGCGTCGACGCCGAGCGCGCTGTCCACGGCGACGTCGAGCGAGATCTTCGCGCCCTCCGTCTCGATCAGCTTCTCCAGCGGATCCTTCAGCCCGGCGCACGCGTCCAGGAAGTCGCCGAGCGAACCGCCGGCGAGCCGCCACAACACGCGGGACGGGCCGTCGAGGAGCCGCGCACTGGCGCCGGGGGCGGGCAGCGCGTCGGTCAGCAGGGCGGGATCCTCCCCCGGCACCTGCACCCACAGCACGACCGCGGGTGCTGCCACGTCACACCTCCGCGAGACGACGGCCCGCGTCACGGCAGGCCGTGAGGGCCGCGCGGGCGAACTCGGGCGTGGCGCCGGCCAGCCCGCACGCCGGTGTCACCACCACCTGCCGGGCCAGCTGCGACTCGCCGAACCCGAGCGTCCGCCACATCGTGCGTACTGTATCGGCAATCTTGCGGGAGTCGCGCGAAGCCGGGACGCCGGCGAGCAGCGTGAGTCCCGCCTCGATCATCTCGCCGATCGGGTCGAGGTCCTTGACCAGCGAAAGATCGACCGCGACGCCCGCGGCGCCGGTCTCCCGCAGCAGCCCGATCGGCGCGTCGGGCGCGCAGCAGTGCAGGATCACGGGTACGCCGGCCGGCCCCACGAGCTCCGTCAGCCGGTCCCGGACCGTGGCGGCCGCCACCGAGCGATAGGTGTACAGGCCGCTGTCCGTCTTGACGTGACCGGCGAGGACCGCGGGCAGCGAGGGTTCGTCGATCTGCAGCATGACCTGGGCACCCGGCACCCGGCGCCGGACGTCGGCGACGTGCTGGCGCAGGCCCTCGGCGAGCGAGGCGGCCAGCTCGCGGGCGGCGCCGTGGTCGGACAGGACCGCCTGCCCCTGCGGAAGTTCGATGGCGGCGGCGAGCGTCCACGGCCCGGCGGCCTGGATCTTCAGCGGCCCGGTGTACCCGTCCGCCTGCTCGGCCAGCTCGTCGAGATCACGTTCCAGCAGGTCGTACGCGCGCCGGAGATCCTTGCCGCCGCGCGCCGTGATCCGCCACCGTCCGGTGTAGATCTCGACCGGCAGCTCGACGAGGAACCCGGCACCGCGTCCGATCATGTCGGCACCCGGCCCCCGCCCCGGCAGCTCCGGCAGGTACGCGACCGGCAGCTCGCCCAGGCTGAGCTTCACCGCCTCGGCGATGTCGGTGCCCGGCAGCGAACCGATGCCGGTGGCGCTCCCGAGGGGCAGCTCGATCACAAGATCACTCCGCATTCACGATGGTCGCGCTGCCGAGGACGATGTCGCCGCCGGGATCGGGCCGGTAGACGACGATCGCCTGGCCCGGAGCTATGCCGCGGGCGGGCTGCCGCAGCGACGCCGTCAGCCGGCCGCCGGCCAGCTCGATCACCGCGTCCGTGGCCTCGCCGTGCGCCCGCATCTGAACCTGTGCCTCGATCGGGCCGTCGATCGCGGCCAGCTGGACGGGGCGCTCGCCGACCACCGTGCGGACGTCGAGGGCCTCGGCCGGGCCGACGGTCACCGTGTTGGACACCGGCGTGATCGACAGGACGTAGCGGGGCTTGCCGTCCGGGGCGGGCCGGCCGAGCTGGAGGCCCTTGCGCTGGCCGACCGTGAACGCGTACGCGCCGTCGTGGCGGCCCAGGACCTCGCCGGTGGTGCCGTCGACGATGTCGCCCGGCGACTCGCCCAGGTGCCGGCGCAGGAAGCCGCGGGTGTCCCCGTCGGCGATGAAGCAGATGTCGTGCGAGTCCGGCTTGTCGGCGACCATGAGGCCGCGCTCCTGGGCCTCGGCGCGCACGTCCGACTTGAGGGTGTCGCCCAGCGGGAACATGGAGTGCCGCACCTGCTCCGGCGTCAGTACGCCGAGCACGTAGGACTGGTCCTTGCCCAGGTCGACGGCCCGCCGCAGCAGCCCGTCGGCGCCGAGCCGGGCGTAGTGCCCGGTGACCACGGCGTCGAAGCCGAGCGCCAGCGCCCGGTCGAGGACGGCGGCGAACTTGATCTTCTCGTTGCAGCGCAGGCACGGGTTCGGCGTACGCCCGGCCGCATACTCGGCGAGGAAGTCGTCGACCACGTCGGCGTGGAACTCCTCGGCCATGTCCCAGACGTAGAACGGGATGCCGATGACGTCGGCGGCGCGCCGGGCGTCATGGGAGTCCTCGCGGGAACAGCAGCCGCGGGCGCCGGTCCGGTAGCTCTGCGGGTTGCGCGACAGGGCCAGGTGCACCCCGGTCACGTCATGGCCGGCCGCGGCCGCCCGGGCAGCCGCCACCGCCGAATCGACCCCACCCGACATCGCCGCAAGAACACGCACCCACCGAGCTTACTGCCTGCCTCTGAGGGATTTCTCAGGCGCGGTTGCGCAGCATGCCGGCCCGGCGGGCCCGCTCGACCGCACCGGGCAGGGCGGCGATCAGCGCGTCGATCTCGGCGGACGTCGAATCGTGGCCGAGCGTGAACCGCAGCGACGACCGGGCCAGCACCGGATCGCACCCCATCGCCAGCAGCACGTGGGACGGCTGGGCGATCCCGGCCGAGCACGCCGAACCCGTCGAGCAGGCGATCCCCTGCGCGTCGAGCAGCATGAGCAGCGCGTCGCCCTCGCAGCCGGGGAAGGCGAAATGCGCGTTGCCGGGCAGCCGGTCGGCCGGGTCACCGTTGAGGACGGCGTCCGGCACGATCTCGCGTACGCGGGAGATGAGCTCGTCCCGAAGGGCGGCGAGCCGGGCGGCGGCCTGCTCGCGGGCGCGGACGGTCAGGTCGAGGGCGGTGGCGAAGGCCACGATGCCCGGCACGTCGAGGGTGCCGGAGCGGACGTCGCGCTCCTGGCCGCCCCCGTGCAGCAGTGGTACGCAGGCCACCTCGCGCCCGAGCAGCAGCGCGCCCACGCCGACCGGCCCGCCGATCTTGTGGCCGGTGACGGTGAGGGCCGAGACGCCGGAGAGTGCGAAGGCGACCGGGACCTGGCCGATGGCCTGGACGGCGTCGGTGTGCATCGGGATGCCGCGGGCGCCGGCGATCCCGGCCAGCTCGGGGATCGGCTGCAGCGTGCCGACCTCGTTGTTCGCCCACATCACGGTGACCAGGGCCACGTCGTCGTCGAGGGCCTCCGCCAGGGTGGCCGGGTCGACGCGGCCGGCGCCGTCGACGGGCAGCCAGGTGACCTTGGCGTCCTCGTGCGCCTCCAGCCAGTGGACGGCGTCGAGGACGGCGTGGTGCTCGATGGAGCTGGCGACCACGCGGCAGCGGCCCTCGGGGCGGCGCGCCCAGAAGATGCCCTTGACCGCGAGGTTGTCCGATTCGGTGCCGCCGCCGGTGAAGATCACCTCGGACGGTCGGGCGCCCAGGGCCGCGGCGACGCGCTCGCGCGCCTCCTCGACCTTGCGACGGGCGCACCGGCCGGGGCCGTGCAGCGACGATGCGTTGCCGACTTCGCGCGCGGCGGCCACGTACGCCTCCACTGCCTCCGGCAGCATCGGGGTCGTGGCCGCGTGGTCTAGGTATGCCATCGTGTCCAGCCTATCCGGACAGGGCGCCGAGCCAGCGGTGGCCGGGATGCACGAGGGTCAGCCAGGACCGCAGCCGGTGCCGGTCGGCCGCCGCCAGCAGGGGCGCGACCAGGTCGAAGTCCTGCTGATCCTTGGGCCGGGCGTGCTTGGCCTTGAAGAACAGGGCCAGCTCCGGCCGGAGGAACGGGATGCCGTCCGCGTACGCGACGACGTCGGTCAGGGGGACGGCGATCTCCAGGTCCTCGTGCGCCCGGCTGATCCGGCCGAGCCACAGGTCGACCGCCCAGCCGCCGGCGACGTACCAGGGCACGTCCACTCCGGACAGGACGGTGGCGATCCCGCGCGGTTCCCACGCCTGCCACGCTTCGATGTCGGGTGCCGTCACCCGCAGGAGAGTACGCCTCCCGCGGGTGACGGCGCCGACGGTCTCACTTGCGCTTGCGGATCTCCTCGGCAGCCTGCGGCACGACGTTGAACAGGTCGCCCACCACGCCGTAGTCGGTCAGCTCGAAGATCGGCGCCTCGGCGTCCTTGTTCACCGCGACGATCGTCTTCGAGGTCTGCATGCCGGCCCGGTGCTGGATCGCGCCGGAGATGCCGAGTGCCACGTAGAGCTGCGGCGAGACGGTCTTCCCGGTCTGTCCGACCTGGAACGCGTGCGGGTAGAAGCCGGAGTCGACGGCCGCGCGGGACGCGCCGACGGCGCCACCGAGCAGGTCGGCCAGCTCCTCCACCAGCGCGAAGTTCTCCGCGCTGCCGACACCGCGGCCGCCCGAGACCACGATCGAGGCCTCGGCCAGTTCGGGGCGGGCGCCCTTCGCCTCGGCGACGCGCTGCGTCACGGTGGCGAGCTTGGCGTTGTCCGGCACCTCGACGGCGACGGCCTCCACGACCGGCTGCGCCGGTGCGGGGGTCGGGGTCAGCGAGTTGCCGCGGACGGTCACGAGCGGGATGCCCCGGGTGACCGTGGACTTCACGATCGTCGAGCCGGCGAACACGACCTGCGTGGCCGTGCCGTCCGCGCTCAGACCCACGACATCCGTCAGTACGCCGTTGTCCAGCTTGACGGCCAGCCGCCCGGCGATCTCCTTGCCCTCCTGGGTGGAGCCGAGGAGCACGGCGGCCGGCGAGGTCGACTTCACGATCTCGGCCAGCGCGGCGGCCTTCGGGGCGACCAGGTAGCCCGCGAGGTCGTCGTGCTCCGCGACGAGCACCTTCTGGGCGCCGTACTCGCCGAGCTTCGCGACCAGCGGTTCGGCCGTGCCAGGGGCGCCGAGGACGACCGCGACCGGCGTACCGAGGTCGCGGGCGAGGGTCAGCATCTCCAGCGTCACCTTCTTGGGCGTACCGCCGGCGGACTCGACTACAACAAGAACGTCACTCATCGTCGACCTCACACGAACTTCTCGGTAGCGAGGAACTCGACGAGCTTCGCGCCGCCGTCGCCCTCATCGGTGACCTTGACACCGCCGGAGCGGGCGGGACGCTTGCTGTGCTCGACGACCGCGGTGCTGGCACCGGCGGCACCGACGGTGCCCGCGTCGACGCCCAGGTCGGCGAGGCCCAGGGTGGAGACCGGCTTCTTCTTGGCCTCCATGATCCCCTTGAACGACGGGTACCGCGGCTCGTTGATCGTGTCCCAGACGCTGACGACCGCGGGGGTCGAAGCGGTGACGATCTCGTAGCCCTCCTCGGTCTGCCGCTCGATCGTGAGCGTCGAGCCGTCCACGGTGAGCTTGCGCGCGCCGGTCAGCGCCGCGACGCCGAGCCGCTCGGCGATCATGTGCGGCAGGACCTGGCCACGTGCGTCGGTCGCCTCCGCGCCGCAGAGGACGACGTCCGGCTCCAGCTGCTTCAGGGCGGCGGCGAGCACCGCGGAGGTGCCCAGCGCGCACGAGCCGTGGAGGGCCTCGTCGGTCACGTGCACGGCCTTGTCCGGCCCCATCGACAGCGCCTTGCGGATCGACTCGGTCGCCCGCTCCGGTCCCATGGTCAGCAGAGTGACCTCGGCGCCGTGCGCCTCCCGGATGCGCAGCGCCTCTTCGATGGCGTACTCATCCATCTCGTTGATCACGTTGTTCGCCGACGCGCGGTCGACGGTGTTGTCGTCAGTGCGCAGCGTGCGGTCCGCGCCGGAGTCCGGCACCTGCTTGACGAGTACGACGATCTTCATCGTGCTTCGACGACCCTCCTGTGATGTACAGCTGAACGTTCGTTCATGCTGCCATGTGGCTCCGCGCTCCGATGTTACCCACTAGTAGCTTCACCACGTCGCGGTGGTGTCCGTGACACAACTCACCTCGTAATGATCGCCGGGCGGTAGAGTCACTATTGCTGGAGGTGTCGTACATGTCCACGCAAATCGCTACTCCGCCTGTCCACAGCACGACGGCCACGGGCACAGCCCAGGTAACCACGACCCGGGCCGACGAGGTGCACCGGTCTCGTCAACAACCCCACGAACACCTGTGCACCTGCGGCCGCGTACGCGAGGAGTGCGTCCGCGAGCGCGTACGGGCACTCTGGTCGAGCTGATCTCCGGGGGAGGGTCGACGCCGGGATGCGTGGCCGCTATACGGTGCTGCCATGAGTGTCCCGGCCCGCGCCCCCCGGCGTAGCGACAACGTGCAGGCACGGGGCGGCCGGGCAACGTGGATGACCACCTGGCTCGGCCTCATCTGCCTGCTCATCGGGCTGGTCGACATCGCGAGCGCGATCGTCCCCCGGTTCCGCCATTCACGGCTGCGCGAGTTCGCCGACGTCCTGCCGGGCACGGTGTCCAGCGTGGCCACCGCGGCCGCGCTGGTCGTCGGCGTCCTGCTCGTCATGCTGGCCCACGGGCTGCGCCGGCGCAAGCAGCGCGCCTGGCGGGCGGCGGTCGCGCTGCTCACCCTCAGCGTCCTGCTCGACCTCGTCCGCTGGCACGCCCTCGGCACGGCCGTCATCTCGGTCGCCTTCCTGACCGCCCTCGCCGCCCAGCAGCACGAGTTCTACGCCCTGTCCGATCCGCGTACGCGCTGGCGGGCACTGTGGAACCTGCTGGGCATGGGCACGGTCAGCGTCGTGCTCGGGCTGCTCATCGTCAGCGCGCACCGGGACATCGTCGGCGATCCGTCGTTCTCGGAACGGCTGCGGCACGTGCTGCTCGGGCTGGTCGGCGTGACGGGGCCGGTCGCCTACTCGCAGCCGCACACCGGGGACATCGTCGCGTTCTCGCTCGGCGCGCTCGGAGTCACGACCGCGGCGACCACGGCCTACCTGTTCCTGCGGCCGGAGAAGCCGGTCACCACGCTCGACCCGGCCGACGAGGGCCGGCTGCGGCAGCTGCTCGCCGAGAACGGGGCCCGCGACTCGATCGGGTACTTCGCGCTGCGCCGCGACAAGAGCGTCATCTTCTCGCCGACCGGGAAGGCCGCGATCGCGTACCGGGTGGTGAACGGCGTGATGCTCGCGGGCGGCGACCCGATCGGCGATCCCGAGGCGTGGCCGGGCGCGATCGAGGCCTTCCTCGACACCGCGCGGCGGCACGCGTGGGTGCCGGCGGTGATGGGCTGCGGCGAGCAGGGCGGCACGGTGTGGACCCGGGTGAGCGGGCTCAACGCGCTGGAGATCGGCGACGAGGCGATCGTCGACGCCACCCGGTTCTCGCTGGCCGGCCGCCAGATGCGCAACGTACGCCAGATGGTCGCCCGCGTGACCCGGGCCGGGTACGCCTGCCGCGTACGGCGGGTCGCCGAACTCGACGACGCCGAACGCGACCAGTTGGTACGCCTCGCGATCCAGTGGCGGACGGCCGACGCCGAGCGCGGATTCTCGATGCAGCTCGGCCGCCTCGCCGACCCGGCCGACGACGCGGCGACCCTGGTGACGGCGCACGACGAGAGCGGTGAGCCGCGGGCGTTCCTCCACTTCGTCCCGTGGGGCGCCGACGGCATCTCGCTCGACATCATGCGCCGCGACCGCAGCGCCGACCCCGGCCTCAACGAGCTGATGGTGGTGGCCGCGATCGAGGCCGCGCCCCGGCTCGGCTACCGGTACGTGTCGCTCAACTTCGCGGCGTTCCGGGCGGCGCTCGCCCGCGGGGAACGGCTCGGGGCGGGTCCGGTGCTGAAGATGTGGCGCGGCATCCTGGTCCTCTCGTCGCGGTGGATTCAGATCGAGTCCCTCTACCGGTTCAACGCGAAGTTCCGCCCGGACTGGCAGCCGCGTTTCCTGCTCTTCCCGGCCACCCGTGACCTGCCCCGGATCGGCCTGGCGACGCTGCGGGTCGAGGGGCTGCTGAGCTTCGGCAAGCCGAAGCTGCGGCTGCCCCGGGTCAGCGGCCGTAGTGGGCGCGAAGCCGCCAGCCCAGCTCCGTCCGAAGCCCGTTCTCTGTGAACGCGATCGGGTGATCGGGGTCGATCCGGGTCGGCGTCGCCGGGTTCCCGTCATCGTCCACCGGCAGCCCGACAGCCTGCCGCTCGGCGTTCGGCACATCCTCGAATCGCCCGTGCCCCAAGGGAATCCGGTCGGGGTCGAGCGGATCGTGGTACGTGCCCGCCAGCGCCGTGCCGTTCATGAAGTCGTACTGGTGGGCCATCTCGTGGTAGAGCACGACGACCGGCGGCGTGTCGCCGAGGAACGTGCTGAACGTCGGGTTGTAGTCGATCGCACGCTGGGCACCGGCCGCCGCCGAGGTGTCCGGGTAGGCGGATCCGTTCTGCTCGGCGAATTCGCGGATCGTCAGCGTGTCCCGGCCGTGGATGCCCTGATCCAGCTCGGCCAGCATCCGCTGGCCGTCCGGCGAGACGCGCAGGAGATCCAGGTCGGCCTGGACGCGCTGCACGAACGCCGGTGACCCTTCGACCTGGATGTGCGTACCGGCGTGGGAGACCTCCACGGTGACGGAGCGCTCGACGGCGTCGGTGGCCACCCCGTCCGGCCGGTACGCCGTGTCCCGCCCGTCGCCACCGTCCACTGTGTCCTTGCGCGTGTCGGCGTAGAGGGTGTCGTCGCCGGCGCCGCCGGAGATCCGGTCGACTCCGGTCCCGCCGGTGACGGCGTCCGGGCCGGCGTCCCCGTCGACGACGTCGGAACCGGGCCCGCCGTCGAGGAAGTCGTGCCCCTCGCCGCCGCTGAGCTGGTCATCCCCGCCGAGACCCGCCACCGTGTCGTCACCGGCGCCCCCGTCGAGCAGATCCGCGCCGGTGCCGCCCGCGAGGTAGTCGGCGCCGGTGGAGCCGAGCAGCACGCCGCCGCCGCCGCCCTGCAGGACGTCGTCGCCGGAGCCGCCCAGCACCGTCACGCGTACGCGGGTCCCGGGCGCGACGGTCACCGTGTCGTCCCCGTCGCCGGTGCGCAGCACGATGTCGGAGTCCTTCGGGAACCGCCAGGTACCCAGGCCCGTGCTGACGACGTCCTCGCCGGTGAGCGGGTCGACGCGGACGGAGACCTCGTCGTCGCCGCGGCCGGTGCTGATCACGACCCGGTGGCCGTCGCGCAGCACCATGGTCCGCCCGGACTCGGCCGGCGTGGTGAACGTGTCGGCCCCCTCGGCCGCGTCCCGCCAGGCGCCCGCGATCCGGTTCCACTCCGGCACCGTGCCGAGCAGCACACCCGCCTGGTCGGACAGCTCGGTGGCGAGCGCGGTCCGGATGCGGGCCGCCTGCCGGACCGCGACCCGCATCAGCTCCACATCGGACTGTTCGCGGACCCGCAACCGGAGTTCGCCCTCGGCGTGCGCCCGGATGTCGAGCACGCCGGTGACCGCCGCGTAGTGCTCGGCGAGCAGCCCCCGCGTACGCGCGACGGCGGCGGCCGACGCCCGCAACGCGCCCGCGATCCGCCCCGCGAGCGCATCGCACGTACGCAGGTCCCGTTCGGCGCCGGTGCGATGGGCGGAGTAGCTCACGGCGGTCGGACCCTGCCAGCCCTTCGTGATCGTGGCGGCCCGGCGGCTCCAGGCGTCGACGCCCAGCTCCTTCGCGTCGGCCACGGCGGACCAGGCGGCGGCCGCGTCGGCGAAGCCGCCCGGGTCGGCCGGCAGCGACCAGTGGTCCGGGACGGGCAGCTCGACCGGTCTCATGCCGCACCCCTGACCTGGCCGGCGCGCAGCATCCAGCCGGCCGCCCGCCCGTCCGCCTCCTCATACGCGAAAGCGGTACGCCACAAGCGATCGGCGTCGCCCGCATACACCTCGGCGAGCCGGCGCAGGGCCGGGCCGGCCGCGGCCGCGACAGTCTCGGTGGCGGCGCGGAGATGGTCGACTCCCCCACCCGCGCCGGACGGCACCACGAGCCGGCCGGACGCGGCCCGCCACGATCCGCTCAGCGCGGTGGACAGGTCCAGCGTGGCCGACGCCAGCCGGCTGATCTCCTCGGGATCGGCACGCAGCTCCCGTGCCGGTGACGACAAGGCTTCCATGCGGCCGACCCTAGGCGGGCCGGCCGCACCCGGAAACGGCCTGTGGACAGCGCCGGGGAGATCGAAGGAGAGTCGCTGCGGTTAGAACGGCGGCGACGGGTCAGCCACGCGGCTCGAACACGTACGGCGTCGTCGTGGTCACCGGGATCAGGCCGATCCGCTCCAGGATCGGGCGGCTGTCCGCCGACGCGTCCACCTGCAGGAGGCTGAAGCCCCGCTCGGCGGCCCGCCGCGCCCGGTGCTCGACCAGCGCCTTGTAGATCCCCCGGCCGCGGTACTCCGCGAGGGTCGCGCCACCCCAGAGGCCGGCGAACTCGGTGCCCGGGACGTAGCGGGTCCAGGCCGCGCTGACGATCCGGCCGTCGGCCTCCGCCACCACGATCAGGATCTCCTCCGGGGTCGCCTCGATCTCCCCGGCCAGCATCTCCACCAGGTGGCCGCGGGTCCCCGCACCCCAGACCTCCTCCTCCATCCGCGCGATGCCCTCCAGGTCCGCGCGTTCGGTCGTCTCCCGCAGGCGTACGCCGGGAATGTCGCGCGGCGGCGCGGCGGCCAGCGGGGCGACGGGGCCGATGACGACGGTCTCCGGGTCTTCGGGCTGGAAACCGTGCGCGAGCAGGCGATCGGTGAGGTCCGCGGGCCGGTCGTGGCCGTGCGTCTTCCACTCGACCTGCTCGCCGCGCTCGGTGAAGATCCGCACCTGCCGGGCGATCAGCTCGTCCAGCTCGGCGCCCTCCAGCCCGCCGAGGTCACGGTAGGTGAGGTGGCCGCCGCGGCCGAAACCGGTCCAGCGCTGCAGCGGGCCGTCCTGCTCGATGGCCGCGCCCGGCGGCAGATTGGTCGGTACGTGGGTCCTGAGCTGGGCGTCGTAGATCTCACGGAGCCGGTCCGCGTTCGCGTCGAAAGTCACCCCGGGATAATAGGGAGGTGTTCGGCATGATCAGGATGTGGTTTTTCCCGCGCGAGGTGCGGGAGGTCGGCACCACCCCCGACTACCGGTTCTCCCTGGCCAACGAGCGCACCTTCCTCGCCTGGATCCGGACCGGCCTCGCGATCACGGGTGGCGGCCTCGCGGTGGCCCAGTTCGTGCCGCCGCTCGCGATCCCGCACCTGCGGGAGATCGTCGCTCTCGGCCTCATCCTGCTGGGTGCGGCCTGCTCCCTGCGCGCCGTCGACCACTGGGTCCGCTGCGAGATCGCCATGCGCCGCGGCCTGCCTCTGCCGGCGTCCCGCTTCCCGGCGATCCTGGCGCTGCTGGTCGGCATCGGCTCGATCGTCGTCTTCGTCGGCGTCCTGTGAGCGCGCCCGAGCCCTCCCCCGACGAGCCGCCGCTCGCACCCGGCGTCCAACCCGAGCGTACGCGGCTGGCGTGGCGGCGTACGGCGCTGACGATCTCGGCGGTGAGCCTGCTGCTGGCCCGCCAGGTGCTGCACGTCGACACGCTGACCCCGCTGCGCGCGGGTGCCCTGGTGGCGACCGTGGCGATCTGGGTCTTCAGCCTGATCGTGATCCAGCGCCGGATCGCGGTGATGGCCCAGGCCGAACCGCCCGCGATGCACAAGTCGGGCGTGTTGATCGCGGGCTGCGCCGCGGCGATGGCAGTGGTCGCCGCGATCCTCACCCTCGCCGACCTGCCCTGACACCGCTTACCCAAGATCCCGCTTGGATCAGGGAAAACTTGCGCTCTCCTGTCTGCATGTATGGGCGACCCGTCGCGGCTGGCAAGATCGTTCACGGCCGGAGTCCGCTGTTGGCGTCAGGATCAGCGCGTTGATCACAGTCGCCATATGGGTCTTTGTCGCGACCGTCCGATATGGCCGCCTCGGCGGCTCGCCGACTGGTGATCGAAAACGGCCGGGATGTCAATTCGCGCTTCCGCCCTAGATCGATTGCGGCACACATGCGGCCCTGGCCCGCTTTCCGCATCCAATGCGCTTTCGATCTTGGGCCTAAATGGATTTCCGCATCCCCACCGCAGTCGATCACGCGCGACCCCGCGCCGCCGGCCCGCAGTCCAGCCAGCGGAAGATCCTTCCCGCATCGCGGATCACCGAGATGAGGAAGAAGCCAAAAACCTCTGCCGACCACCACACCAACCTTGATCATGTCGCGCATATATGTCGCAGTAGATCACCTGACCATGATCGTGTAGCACATATATGTCACAGCGGCCGACTTTCTACATATACGACTTACATGATCAAGGCCCGGTGCACTTGTACCCAGTTCCCACCACCGGGGATCGTCGACGGCTGGGATGTGGCTCCGGGCCTGGTCCCTCGATCAACATCGACGAACCCCGACATGAATGTGATCTTCAAGGTTGAGAACTTGATCTTCAAACAACCGCCCTGGCGGAAACATGAAAAGTTCTCTACGCTCCCCGTGCTATGAGGCGGATCACACTCACCCTCCTGGTCCTGATCGCGGCGATCACCCTGCCCACGCCCGCTCAGGCCCATGACGAACGTCCTACCCGGACACTCGACGGCACCGGTACGCGGCCGGCGTACCGGACGGACGGGCCGACCCTGCTCGTCTGCAAGTCCGACAAGACCGACTTCGATCAGCGGATCGCCACCTTCGCGCCGGATCTCAAGGCCGCGAACGAGCAGCTGTGGGCGGACTGCCAGAAGTCCGGCTTCCGTGACCTCCAGGCCGCCGTCGACTCCGTGACGCTGCCGGGGACCAACATCAAGATGCTCCCCGGGGTGTACCAGGAGCTGCCGAGTCTCGCCGCACCGACCGCGCGGTGCGCGAACCTGGTCGGCATCGGCAAGTCCGTCCTCTACAAGTACGACGTCCTGTCCCTGCAGCAGCAGATCGACTGCCCGCACAACCAGAACCTCGTCGCGATCATCAACAAGAAGAACCTGCAGATCGAGGGTACGGGTGCCGCGCCGGGCGATGTCGTGCTGGACGGGCAGTACCAGAAGCTCAACGTCTTGCGGGCGGACAACGCCGACGGCGTCTACCTGCGCAATTTCACCACCCAGCGCAGCCAGTTCAACGCGGTCTACATCATGGAGACCGACGGCTTCGTGATCGAGAACGCCGTGGGCCGGTGGAACGACGAGTACGGCTTCCTGACCTTCGACGTCGACCACGGGCTCTACACGCACGCCGAGGGTTACGGCAACGGCGACTCGGCGTTCTACCCGGGCGCGGCCGCGAACATCAACAAGGACGCCGGCTACGACGTGCCCCGGTACGCGGTCGAGATCCGCGACAGCTACGGCCACGACAACATGCTCGGCTACTCGGGTACCGCCGGGGACTCGGTGTGGGTGCACGACAGCGTGTTCACGAACAACTCGACCGGCATCTCGACGGACTCGGCCTTCCCCAACCACCCCGGCATGCCGCAGAACCACTCCAAGTTCGAGCGGAACGTGATCGCGAACAACAACCACGACTTCTACAAGTACTTCGGCGACGGAACCTGCCACCGGCCGTACGCCGACCGCGGGTACGAGACCGGCGTCGTCTGCCCGGTGGTGGGCGTACCGGTGGGCAACGGGGTCATCAACCCGGGCGGGAACTACAACATCTGGCGCGACAACTACATCTACGGCAACCGGTATTCGGGCTTCGTGACGAGTTGGGTGCCGGGCTTCGTCCGCGACGACACCGCGTTCGCGGCCCAGTTCGACACCTCGAACCACAACCGCTACCTGAACAACCACATGGGGATCAGCGAGAAAGGCGTCCCGAGTCCGAACGGGACGGACTACTGGTGGGACGGCCAGGGCGTCGACAACTGCTGGACGACCGCTCCCGACAGCGTCGACGTGTCGTCGAACATCGGCGTACTGCCGGAATGCGGTTCCGACGAACGGCCGACGGCGCTGGGGATGAAGCGCTACATCGGCGAGCCGGGCGCCACCCTCAAGATGTACGCCTGCGCGCAGTACAGCCTGCAGGGCGATCACATGCCGGTCGACTGCGACTGGTGGGGCGCGTACGCGGCTTCGGGAACGGGACGCATCGAGGTCGAGTGGGCGCTCGGCGAGGCCGTCGTGCTGTTCCTGCTCCTCGGCGCCACCTTCGTACGCCGTCTGCGCCGCTCCCCGCTGGCCACCTTCGGCTGGGTGTGCGCGGCGGCCGGGTTGGCGGTCGGCGTACTCGGAACATGGCGGACCGACGCGCGACTGGACGGCATCGGCCTCGGCGTCGCGGGGCTCGGGATGCTGGCCCTGGGGCTGGCGCTGCGCCGGGTCGGGCGCGGGCGGCTCGGTGTGCTGACGATCGTCGTGGCGGCGTTCGCGCTGATGGGCGCGATCGACCACGCGGTGCTGCCCATCCCGTTCATCCCGGTCTCGCCGGGATTGGTGCGGGTGCTGCTGGAGGTGGCGTGGGTCCCCACGGCGATCGTGTCCCTCATGCTGCGCGACAAGCAGGCAGCGCCCGCCGAGCCGGACCCCGAACTCGCCCCCGCGTAACCCACCCTTGATCCCGTTCGGATCAGGGATGGCCACGTAATCTTGGCCCAAGATTCGGGTGATTTCCCTGATCCAAACGGGATCAAGGGTGGCCGCACACCCCGCTGACATCGGCGTGTCAGCGGCTTGTCAGCGCTCGTCAGCGTCCGGTCAGGGCGGGCGCGCACCGTAGTCCGCATGACGAACGCGATTGTTGCCGAAGGGCTGGTCAAGCGCTACGGCTCGACCGTCGCCCTGGACGGGGTGGACCTGGCCGTCCGCACCGGCTCGGTGCTCGGCGTCCTCGGCCCGAACGGGGCCGGCAAGACGACGGCCGTACGCATCCTGGCCACCCTCCTGCGCCCCGACGCCGGGCGCGCCACCGTGCACGGTCTGGACGTGGTGAAGGACGCTCACCGGGTCCGGTCGCTGGTCGGGCTCACCGGCCAGTACGCCAGCGTCGACGAGACGCTGACCGGCACCGAGAACCTGCTGATGATCGGCCGGCTGATCGGGATGAGCCGCAAGGACGCCCGGGCCCGGGCCGCGCGGCTGCTGGCCGATTTCAGCCTGAGCGACGCGGCCGAGCGGGCCGCGAAGACGTACTCGGGCGGCATGCGGCGCCGCCTCGACCTGGCCGCCAGCCTGGTCGGCCGGCCGCGACTGCTCTACCTGGACGAGCCCACGACCGGCCTGGACCCCCGCGCCCGGATCGAGATGTGGGAGATCGTGCGTACGCTCGTCGCCGACGGGGTCACGGTGCTGCTCACGACGCAGTATCTCGACGAGGCCGATCAGCTGGCCGACGAGATCGTCGTGATCGACCACGGCAAGGTCATCGCGGGCGGGACCCCGGCCGAGCTCAAGTCCCGCACCGGCGCCCAGACCCTCGCGGTACGCCCCGTCGACCCTCGCGACCTGCCGATCGTGCTGAGCGTCGTCGGCGAGGTGACCCGGTCCACGCCGGAGGTCGACGACAACGTGGTCATCGCCCAGGTGACCGAGGCCGCGGCCCTGCCGGCCGTCGTACGCCGCCTCGACGACGCCGAGGTCGAGGTGGCCGAGCTGACCCTGCGTACGTCCACGATGGACGAAGTGTTCCTGTCTCTCACCGGCCACCGTGCCGAACTCACCCCGGAGGTGGCCGCACCATGAGCGCCGTAGCCCTGCCCGCCCGGCCCGGTGCCGTGGCCGGCGTGAAGAACACCCTCACGCTGGCCTGGCGCAGCCTGGTCTCGGTCAAGCACAACCCGATGGAACTGCTCGACCTGAGCATCCAGCCGATCATGTTCCTGCTGCTGTTCACCTACACCCTCGGCGGCGCGATCTCCGGGTCGACGAGCGCGTACCTGTCGTTCGCCCTGCCGGGCATCCTGGTGCAGAACACCATCTTCGCCACGATGAACATCGGCATCC
Organism: Hamadaea tsunoensis DSM 44101; assembly: GCF_000428945.1. Lineage (GTDB taxonomy): Bacteria > Actinomycetota > Actinomycetes > Mycobacteriales > Micromonosporaceae > Hamadaea > Hamadaea tsunoensis. The sequence goes on from NZ_AUAX01000001.1 coordinate 515,592, forward strand.
TGCTCAACACCGACCTGACCAAGGGCGTCTTCGACCGGCTCCGGTCGCTGCCGATCGCCCGGTGGGCGCCGCTCGCGGGGCGGATCGCCGCCGACACCGTCAAGCAGGCGTGGTCGGTCGCGCTGCTGCTGGGCGTCGGGATGCTGCTGGGGTTCCGCGTACAGACGAGCTTCTGGGGTGTCCTCGGCACCTTCGGCCTGATGATCGTCTTCTGCCTCGCGATCGCGTGGGTGGCCGTGCTCGTCGGCGTCATCGCCTCCGAGCCGGACAAGGTGCAGATCTTCATGTTCGCGGTGGTCTTCCCGCTGACCTTCACCAGCAACATCTTCGCGCCCACCGAGTCGATGCCGCACTGGCTCCAGCACTGGGTGAAGATCAACCCGGTCACCATCGTGGCCGACGCGGTCCGCGGCATGCTCAACGGCGGCCCGGTCGCGACCCCGGTGATCCAGTCGCTCTTGTGGGCGGCGGGCTTCCTGGTGGTCTTCGCGCCGCTCGCCGTCTGGCGCTTCCGCCGCCGGGTCTAAATCAAGATCTGGTTCAAGAGCCTTTTGTCCCGGGTCCGTCGATCTCACCTCCGCTCCTCGCGCGGGAGACCGCTCCAGCCCCGTCACTTCGTGACGGGGCTTCCACTGCCGGCACAGTGGGGCGACGCATCGTTCGCCGCGGATCGGTTCAGGCGATCGTCGCGACTAGTTCGCGGATTTCCTTGGCCTGCCACCGGCGACCTGATTCGTACGCTTCGGCATACCGTTCGGTGCCCAAGGCAGCCAGCGCCGCCGCTTCGACGCGGGGACGGTCCGGGACGGAGTGGTCGATGGCTCCGGTGATGTTCTCGGCAGCGCCGAGCAGCTGGGCGGCCGTGGTCGCGTCGCCCTTCGCGAGGGCGTAGTCGGCCCAGCCGATGAGGGCCAGGCCGACGACGGGGTGGTCGCCGACGGCGAGCCCGTCTTCCAGGGCACTGGTGTGCAGGACGCGGGCCCGGTCGAGGTCGCCCTGGACCGTCAGCAGCATGGCGAGCGCGCTGGACATCATCGCCCGGAACTGCGGCGCGCCGAGCAGGTCCCGCAGTTCGACCAGGATGCGCTCCAGCTCGCGGCGGGCGAAGTCGAGATCGCCGTCCAACCGCGCCATGTTGGCCCGCCCGTACGCGACGAAGGTCAGCGTGTGCGGCAGGTTGATCTCGGTGGCCGTCCGGCCGGCGTCGTCGATCATCGCCCGGGCCTCGTCGCGGCGGCCCTGGTGCCACATCGCCCAGGCGAGGTTCATCCGTTGCTGGACGGCGTCCTCGGTGACCTCCAGCTCCTCGGCGAGGGCGACGGCGTCGCGGGCGTACGCGGCACCGGCGGCGAAGTCGCCCTCCTGCCCGGCCACCGCCGCGAGGGCGTCGAGGACCAGGATGATGCCCCAGCGGTCGCCGACGGCACGGAAGCGTACGAGGGCGTTCTCGAAGTCGGCGCGCATCATCTCGCGGTCGCCGCCCATGTTCATGGCCGCGTGTCCGTGAAACGCGTGGGCGGTCGCGGCCAGCCACGGATCGGGGTCGTCGAAGTAGGTTTCGAGCAGGTCCAGCGGCTCCGGCTCGCCCTTGATGCCGGACTCCATCAGGGCCCGCATCGGCTCGGCCATCCGCAGCATCGGATGCCGGTGCTCCTCGCCCCGGGCCAGCTCGACGGCCTCGGTGAGGACGGCGAACGAGCGGTCCATGTCTTCCATCGCGTCGATGTCGCTGACCGACGCGAACACCTTCGCCATGGCCAGGAGGTGGTTCGGCATCTCGCCCGGCAGGGCCAGCGCGGCTTCGATCACCGCGCCGCCCTCGCGCCGGAAACCGCGCAGCCACCAGTACCAGCCGACGCCGATGATGAGCCGCAGCGCCTGCACCTTCCAGCCCCGCGCGATCGTCCAGCGGATCGCCGACTGGATGTTCTCGTGGTCGTCCGCGAGGCGCCGCATCCAGACCAGCTGGTCGCGGCCGCGCAGGTGCGGCTCGGCCGTCTCGGTCAGCTCGATGAAGTGCTCGACCCAGGCCCGGCGCGCCTCGTCGCCCCCGCCGGACTCGGCCAGCTTCTCCAGGCCGTATTCGCGGATGGTTTCGAGCATGCGCCAGCGCGGGCCGTCCGGGCGCAGCAGGGACTTGTCGACCAGCGCGGCGGTCAGCTCGACGGCGTCCGGGCCGAGCAGGCTCTCGGCCAGGTCGAGGCCGATGGTCGCGGTCGGGACGGCCAGCCGCGACCAGGCCCGCCGCTCGTCCGCGTCGAGCAGGTCCCAGCTCCAGTCGATCACCGCGCGCAGCGTCTGGTGGCGCGGCAGCGCGGTCCGCGAACCGCCGCGCAGCAGCCGGAACTTGTCGTCCAGCCGCTCCGCAAGCTGGGCGGCCGGCATCGTCCGCAGCCGCGCGGCGGCCAGCTCGATCGCCAGCGGCATGCCGTCCAGCGCACGGCAGATGCGTACGGCGGCCTCGTCGACCTCGAAGTCGGGCCGCACGGCCTCGGCCCGCTCCCGCAACAGCTGCACGACCGGGAACGTCAGCGCCGTCGCCACGTCCGCGTCCGCGGGCGGCAGGCCGAGCGGCTCCACCGGCCACAGCGCCTCGCCCGTGATTCCCACCGGCTCCCGGCTCGTGGCCAGGACGCGTACGCGCGGACAAGCGCTCAGGAGCAGATCCGCCACGTACGCGGCCGCGTCGATCAGGTGCTCGCAGTTGTCCAGGACGATCAGGGCCACATGCGGTGCCAGTGCGCCGACCAGCCGCTGCTCCACGTCGCCGGCGTCGAACAGCAGGGACTGGTTGCGTACCTTGGATTCGAGCGCGCCCACGGCCGCGGCCACGGCCGGCGCGACATCCTCCGGCTTCGTCACCGGGGCCAGCTCGACCAGCCAGACCCCGTCCGGGAAGGACTCCGCCAGCCCGCGCGCGGACTCGACCGCCAGGCGCGTCTTGCCCGATCCGCCCGGGCCGGTCAGCGTCACGAGCCGGGACCCGCGGACCATCTCGCGTACGCGGCGCAGGTCGTCGTCGCGGCCGAGGAACGAGGTCCGGGCCGCCGGCAGGTTCGTCCGCGCCGGAGCCGCCGTGCCCCGCAGGATCGCGAGGTGCAGCTGCTGCAGGTCGGCGGACGGGTCGGTGCCGAGCTCGTCGGCGAGCCGGGTCCGGTGCTCGGAGTACAGGGCCAGCGCCTCGGCGGAGCGGCCCTGCGCGGTCAGCGCCCGCATCTGGAGCTCGACCGGCCGTTCGCGCAGCGGCTGACCGGCCGCGAGCCCGCGCAGCGCCGCGAGGTCCGCGGTCCCGGCGGCGACCTCTTCGGCCAGCACGGCCTCGGCGGCCTCCTGGCGCAGCGCCTCCCACCGCGCCACCGGTACGCGCGCGAAGTCCTCGGCGGCCACCTCGGGCAACGGCTCACCGCGCCAGAGCCGCAGCGCCGCTCCGGCCTGCCCGTCCTTGATCAGATTCTCGAACCGGTACGCGTCCACAGCCGACCGGGCCACGCTCAGCCGGTAGCCGCCAGGGGCGGCCTCGACCGGCACTCCGGCCCGGCGAAGCCTGCTGACCAGCGCCTGGAGTGCGTTGGCCGCGTTGGCCGGGACCTGCTCGCCCCACACGGAGTCGACGAGCGTCGTGGTGCCGACGGCCCGGCCGGGATCGAGCGCGAGGCGGATCAGCAGCCGCCGCAGCCGGGCGCCGCCGAGGTCCAGGGGCGTGCCGTCGTCGGCGCGCACCTCCACGGGCCCCAGCAGCAGAATGTCCACGCGCCCATTCTGCCCGACTCCCGCGACCGGCCCCGGCCGCCCGAGCCGCGCCGCCCGTGCTCAGGCCAGGTTCGCCGAGCGCGGGTAGACGTCCTCGGGGTCGGTGATCACGTTCACGACGTACGGGACGCCGGACGCGAAGGCTCGGGCCAGGGCCGGGCCCAGGTCGGCCGCCTGGGCGACGGTCTCCCCCGCCCCGCCGAGCGCCTGCACGACCTTGTCGTAGTGCAGTCCGGGCTGGAGGTCGGCGGCCACGTCGTAGCCGTACATGGCCTTCATCGGGTGCTTCTCCAGACCCCAGATGCCGTTGTTGCCGACCACGATCACGACCGGCAGCTGCTGGCGTACCAGGGATTCGGCGTCCATCAGGGAGAAGCCGGCCGCCCCGTCCCCCATCAGTACGCAGATCTGGCGGTCCGGATGCGTCACGCGGGCGCCCATCGCGTACCCCATGCCGGTGCCGAGGCAGCCGTAGGGTCCCGGGTCCAGCCACGTGCCGGGCTGGGCGGGTTCGAGGTAGCGGCCGGCGTACGAGACGAAGTCGCCGCCGTCGCCGATCGTGATCGCGTCCCGGTCGAGCACCTTGCGCAGCTCGCCGTAGACCCGGGCGGGCTTGATGAGCTCGGTCTCGGCGTTCATCTCCGCCGCGTGCTTCGCCGCCTGCACGTTCTCCGCTTCGCGGAGCTGCGCGATCCAGTCGGCGTGCTCTACGCGTACTCCCTGGTGGTTCGCGAGATCGGTGAGGATGAGCCGCAGGTCGCCGGCGGGCGCGGCGGCGACGGTGACGTGGTTCGCACGCTGGGACGGGGCGTCCACGATGTGGACGACCGAGGCGGAGCCGAAGTCGCCGAAGCCCAGGCGGAAGTCCAGGGGTGTGCCGATGACGGCGACGACGTCCGCCTGGCTGAGCGCGAGCCGGCGGGACTTCGCGAAGGCGAGCGGGTGCTCGGGCGGCAGGGCGCCGCGGCCCATCCCGTTCGTGAACACCGGTACGCCCAGTTCCTCGGCGGCCGCCCGCAACGCCTCGACGGCATCGCCGGAGTAGACGTCGGAGCCCGCGACGATGACCGGGCGCTGCGCCCCGGCCAGCAGGTTCGCCGCCTTGGCGACCTCTTCGGGGTCGGCGCTCTCGGGCGTGATCAGGGGCGCCTCGGGCGCGGGGACGTCGCCGGTGCTGAAGATGACCTCCAACGGGAAGTCCAAGAAGGACGGTCCCTTGTGGCCGGACAGGCTCTGCTGCAGCGCGCGCTGCACGTGGCGGGGAATGTCGGTGATGTCGGCGATCGTGGCCGCGTACTTGGTGACCGGGGCGACCAGCGGCAGGTGGTCGATCTCCTGCAGGCTGCCCGAGCCCCAGCGGAAGGCCGGTGCCCGCCCGCCCAGCACCAGAACCGGCACCGCGTTGAAGTACGCGCTGGTCAGCCCGGAGATGCCGTTGGTCACGCCCGGGCCGGCGGTCAGCGCGGCGACACCCGGGCGGCGGGTCAGCTTGGCGACCGCCTCGGCCGCGAAGACCGCGGTCTGCTCGTGCCGCACGTCGTAGAGGGGGAAACCGGCCTGATGCGCGGCGTCGTAGAGCGGGAAGAGATGGCCACCCGAGAGGGTGAAGAGCTCGGAAACGCCGGCGGCCTGCAGTGCGGCGAGCGCCAGGGCGCCGCCGTGCCCCTCGATGGTCGACATGTCGGGGAGCCTATCCAGCCCTCTGGAAAATGTGAAGAGATCTCATGCTTTTCTCGGCTCTCGCTTCCGCTGGACGCGCAAGATCCCGTTTGGATCAGGGTTTTCACCCGAATCATGAGCCAAGATTCGGGTGATTTGCCTGATCCAAACGGGATCTTGGAGGGTGTGTCGCGGGGGTCAGCGGCCGGTGAACTTGGGGGCGCGCTTCTCCACGAACGCCGCCATCCCCTCACGCTTGTCGTCCGTCGCGAACAGCGCCGCGAACAGCTGCGACTCCCACGCCAGCCCGCCGGCGAGGTCCCGGTCGAGACCACCGTCGACCGCCGCCTTCGCCGCCGCGATCGCCGCCGCCGGCCCCTCCACGAACGTCTTCATCCAGTCGTACGCGGTCTGGTACACCTCGGCCGCCGGCACGACCTTGTCGGCGAGCCCGATGGCCAGGGCCTCCGCCGCGCCGACCATCCGCCCGGACAGGATCAGCTCCTTGGCCTTCGCCGGGCCGACCAGGCGGGCGAGGCGCTGCGTACCGCCGGCACCGGGGATGACGCCGAGCTTGATCTCGGGCTGGCCGAGCTTCGCGTCCTCCGCGACGACCCGCCAGTCGCAGGCCAGGGCGAGCTCGCAACCGCCACCGAGGGCGTACCCGGTCACGGCCGCGACGACCGGCTTCGGTATCCGCGCCACCGCGTCGAACGCACTGCTCAGCGCGCCCGCCCGCTTCGCCATGTCGACGTACGCCATGTCGGCCATTTCCTTGATGTCGGCCCCCGCGGCGAACACCTTCTCGCCGCCGTAGACGATCACGGCCCGGATCTCGTCGTCGGCCGTGGCCTGCGCGGCCGCCGCCCGCAACTCCTCCTGCACCTGAATGTTGAGAGCGTTCATCGGCGGTCGTTCCAGCCGAATGATCCCGATGCCGTCGGCCTTGTCCAGGCGTACCAGCTCGCCCATGCGTCACCCACTTCGTTGTCGGTCGGTCGCGGTTGGTCCAGCATATGGGCGCGATCCGCGATCGGCGTGCGAGGATGGGCGTACGTTGATGGGGGTCGATCGTGATCACTTATTACAAGGATCCTCAGGTCCAGGTCACGTCCGAGACGCTCCGCGTCGGCGACGTCCGCATACCCCTGGACCGGCTCCAATACGTCTGGCACACCTCGGCCGAGGCACCCCCGAAGGTACGCCTGCGCCTGGTCGGCCGGGGCGCGGTCGGCTTCGGGTTCGTCATCGGCGGCCTGCTGGCCCTCATCGGCATCGTCTACCTGCTGGCCCTGGTGATCGGCGACGCCGCGACGGCCGGGCGCGTACTGCTGCCGCTGGCGGGGGTGGTCGCGCTCGTCGGGCTCGCCGGACCGCTGGTGGAGATGGGGATGCACCGCATCGACCGGAACGTCGACCAGGGCTCCCAGGTGCGGGAGATCTGGAGCGTGGTCGACGGCCAGGAGCGCTGCCTCATCCGGATCGCGGACGCGCAACGGTTCGGCCGGATCTACCGGGCGCTGGAGCGCGCCATCGAAGCAGCCGGCGCACCGGCCCCCGTCGTCGACGGATCGGACGACGGGACCTGACGATCGGCGCCGCCCGGCCCGGGACCTGACGGCTGGGAGGCGGCAGCCGGATTCAGGCCGAGGGAGGCTGGAGGACGGCCCGGGACTGGGTCGCGATCTCCAGCTCCTCCTCCGTCGGCACCACGCACACCGTCACCGGGGCGCCGTCGGGCGAGATCACTCGTTCGCCCTTGCCCGCGTTGCGGTCCGGGTCGACCTCGATGCCCAATGCCGTCAACCCTTCCAGGGCGGCGGCGCGGACGGGGGCGGCGTTCTCGCCCACGCCGGCCGTGAATGCGATCGCCTCGGCCCCGCCCAGAATCGCGTGGTACGCCCCGACCGTCGCCTTGATGCGTCCACAGTAGACGTCGAAGGCGAGGGCCGCCGCCGCGTCCCCGTCCGCCCGGCGGCCCAGGATGTCGCGCATGTCGTTGGCGCCGGCCAGGCCCAGCAGTCCGGACCGGTGGTTGAGCAGTTCGTCCACGTCGTCGAGGGACAGGCCGCCGACGCGTACGAGATGGAAGATCACGGACGGGTCGATGTCGCCGCTGCGGGTGCCCATGACCAGGCCAGGCAGCGGCGAGAGGCCCATCGAGGTCGCGACACTGCGGCCGTCGCGGACCGCGCAGGCGCTGGCCCCGTTGCCGAGGTGCAGCGTGATCACCTTCCGCGCACCCGTGAGCACCGCCGTACGCCGGGACACGTACGCGTGCGACGTCCCGTGGAACCCGTACCGGTGGATGCCGTACCGCTCGGCGATGGCGAGGTCGATCGCATAGGTGGACTCGGCCGCGGGCATCGTCCGGTGAAACGCCGTGTCGAACACCGCCACCTGCGGTACGCCGGGGATCAGCCGGCGCGCGACCTCGATACCGGTCAGGTTGGCGGGATTGTGCAGCGGGGCGAGCGGGATCAGCTCGCGGACCACGGCGACGACCTCGTCGTCGATGAGCGTGGGGGCCGAGAACCGCGTGCCGCCGTGCACGACCCGGTGCCCGACGGCGGCGAGCCCGTCGAGATCCAGCTCCCCGAGGACGCCCCGCAGCGCGGACTCGTGGTCGGTGACGCGCTCCACGAGTCCTTTCGCGACGGTGCCGTCCCCGTCGAACAGCCGGTACTTGACGGACGACGACCCGCAGTTGAGGACGAGGACGCGGCTCGCCCTGCCCTCGGCACCGTGTTCGCTGCTTCGGGAGCCGGCTTCGCTGCTTCGGGAGCCGTTTTCGCTGCTTCGGGCCCCGGCTTCACTGGTGGGGGCGCCGGCTTCGCTGGTGGGGGCGCCGGCTTCGCTGGTGGGGGCGCCGGCTTCGCTGGTGGGGGCGCCGGCTTCGCCGGTCACGACGCTGCCTGGATGGCCGTGATGGCGACGGTCGAGATGATGTCCCGCACCGTGGCTCCCCGGGACAGGTCGTTGACCGGTTTGCGGAGGCCCTGCATGACCGGCCCGACGGCGACCGCCCCCGCCGACCGCTGCACGGCCTTGTACGTGTTGTTGCCCGTGTTCAGGTCCGGGAAGATCAGGACGGTCGCGTGCCCGGCGACCTCGCTGCCCGGCAGCTTGGTGGCCGCCACGCTCGGATCGACGGCCGCGTCGTACTGGATCGGGCCCTCGACCGGCAGGTCCGGGCGGCGTTCCCGGACGAGCTTCGTGGCCGCGGCGACCTTGTCCACGTCCGCGCCGAAGCCGCTGCCGCCGGTCGAGTAGGAGAGCATCGCGACCCGCGGCTCGACACCGAACCGCGCGGCCGTCTCCGCCGAGGAGATCGCGATGTCGGCCAGCTGCTCCGGATTCGGGTCGGGGTTGATCGCGCAGTCGCCGTAGACCAGGACGCGGTCGGCCAGGCACATGAAGAAGACGCTGGAGGCGATCGAGACACCCGACGCGGTCTTGATGATCTCGAAGGCCGGCCGGATCGTGTCGGCCGTCGGGTGCACGCAGCCGGAGACCATCGCGTCGGCGCGGCCGCTGTTGACCATGAGCGTCCCGAAGTAGTTCACGTCGCTGACCTGGTCGTACGCCTTCTCCAGGGTCATGCCCTTGTGCTCGCGGAGCTTCGCGTACGTGCCGGCGAACTCGGTACGCCAGGGGCTCGTCACCGGGTCGACCAGGCGGGCGCCGCCGTCGCCGAGGCCGAGGTCGAGCCCGAGATCCCGGACCCTCTCCTCGATCACGTCGACCGGGCCGAGCAGGGTCAGCTCGCACACCCCCCGGCGCAGCAGCTGTTCGGCCGCCCGCAGGACACGCTCCTCGGTACCCTCCGGCAGCACCACCTGGCGCAGATCGGCGCGGGCCCGTTCGATCAGCTCGTACTCGAACATCAGCGGAGTCACCCGCTCCGACCGGGTCACGTCCAGCCGGGACGTCAGCTCCGGCACGTCGACGCTCGCCTCGAACGCACCCAGGGCGGCGTTGACCTTGCGGGGATTGTCCGCCTTCAACGCACCTTCCAGGCCGGTCAGCCGGGAGACGGTCTCGAAGCTGTCGTCGCGTACCGAGATGACGGGCAGTTCGGCCCGGAACCGCCCGATCAGGGCCACGACCCGGGGATCAGGCTCAATGCCGAGCGTGAGGATCAGCCCGGCGATCGAGGCCAGCCCGGACGAGTGCGCGGCCATCGAGGCCACGATCAGGTCGGCGCGGTCGCCCGGCGTGATCACGAGGCAGCCGTCGCTCACGTGGTCCAGGAAGGTCGGCACGGTCGCGCCGCCGACCACGATGTGCAGCACGTCCCGGTCGAGCGCCTGCGGCGAGGTGCCGAGCAGCGGGGTCGCGCCGAGCACCTGGACGACCTCGGCCACCGTGGGCGCGCTGACCGCCGCGATGCGGGGCACCGCGTAGACCGGGGTGCCGTCGATCACGGCCGGCAGGCTGCTCATCTGCTCGGCGGACACCCGGTTCGCGAACAACGCGATCAGGGGGTGCCCCAGCACCGCCTGCTGCGCCGCCCGCAACGCGGCGTCGATCTCCTGCGTGGTGCGGCCGTCGCCGTCGACCACCGGCAGCAGCGGCGCGCCCAGCTCCCCGGCCAGCCGGATGTTCATGCCCAGTTCGTCGGGGAAGGTCGCCTCACCCTCGCCGCCGTCCGGCGCCCCGAAATCGGTCCCCACCACGACGACCGCGTCGCAGTTGCGCTCGATCTCGTGGAACCGCTCCAGGATCAGGCCCACCACCGCGTCCTGCTGGCCGCGGCCGAGCATGAGGGCGGCCTCCGCGTAGGTCACGCCGGTCCCGGCCGCCATCGGCGAGATCGCATAGTGGTTGCGCACGAGGGTCACGATCGGATCGTCGACCTTGCGCGTGAAGGGACGGAACACCCCGATCCGGCGTACGCGCCGCGACAGCAGCTCGGCCACCCCCAGTGCGATGGTCGACTTGCCGCCGCCGGCGTCGAGGCCGGTCACATACACGCTGCGCGCCACGTGATCACCCTATCGTTGGACGGCACTGCGCCCGTGAAGGTCCGCCCGGTCCGCGGCGGCGCGACCCTGCGCCCAGCCCTCGGCGTTGCGGACGGTGACGGTCTGGGTCTCCAGCCGGGGGAAGAGCGCGGTGAACCGCTCCTGGACCTGGTCGGCCCGCGCCTTCAGGACCGGCAGCAGATCCATCGTCGTCTCCGTCTGCGCCTCCCGGACCGCGTCCTCGGCGGCACCGCTGAGACGTTCGCCGATCCGGTGCGCGTACGCGGTCAGGAAGGCCTGCCGGAACGACCGGGTGTTGTTGCGCCCGTAGCGGTCCTGGTGGGGGCCGGTCTGGGTCATCGCCTTGATCGCCTGCACGAGCAGTGAGGTGAACAGCAGCTCGACCGAGTCGAGGTCGGCCGGGAAGCCCATGACCGTCGAGAAGCCGTAGTTCCTGGACCACACCGCGCGGCAGTTGTTGGCGCTCGCGACCACCTGCAGCAGCATCGTCTTCGACGCCTCGTACGGGTTGTCGACGAGCACCCGCCGCACGGCCGGCTCGTCCCGCCCGCCGGTACGCGCCGCCAGCAGCGCGAGATCGATGCTGTGCCGGGCCATCAGCTCCTGCGCCTTGGCCGTGTAGGCCTCCGCCTCCTGCGGGAAGGTCGTCGACTCGGCCTTGGCCAGCAGCGCGCGTACGCGATCGAGCATGCGCTGGTCGACGGGGCCGCGCGCGCGGGCGGGCGACTCGGGCCGGGCCTCGCCGGGCAGCGGACCCGCGAACGGCAATTCCGGCAACCGCCGCAGATACGTCAGTACGCTCAGCGCCCGCGACAGCACGGCCTCGGCGTCGCCGCGCTGGCCGCCGAACGGGCCGCCCTCGGGGCCGCTGTCGGCGCCGATGTCCTTCAGCTGAGCCCGCCAGCGGTCGTCGAGCCGGGCCGCCGCGTAGCCGCGGGCCTCCTCGGCGACGGTGTCGCGCACGAGCCGGGCGCAGTCCTCGTCGACCTCCCGCCGGACGGCCCGGACCAGCTCGGCGGGCTGCCAGCCGCGGCGCCACACCGTCGCGACCTCGCTCACCAGCATCGCCGAGAACACCGCGGCCACCTCCGGCCGCCCGGCCAGCTCCCGCACCCGCCGCCGGTGGACGTCGGCCCGCGGCGCGGTGAAGGCGATCTCGGCGATGAGCCGTTCGGTGATCTGGCGGTCCGAGGGCCGGGGCTTGCCGGCCGGCTCGTGGTCCACGTGCTTCCCCCTGTTCGTCGGTCCCAGCCTATCGAGCGGAGCGGACACTCTTCTGTGACGTACATCCATCTGAAGCGTTCTGGCGTGGAGTTCCAGCAGATCCAGGCGCGCCATAAGGGCGTGCCGGCGGTGATGACGCGAATCGCCGGGATTCCGGTCGAGAAATGAAGCCGCCTTTGATCTCGACGAGAAGGTTAGGCGCGGGCCTTGTGAGATCACAACGAGGCGAAACGGCCTGTGGATAAAGCGCGCTTCTCTGAACGTCCTTGGAGGGCGCCCGGCCTGCTGTATCCGCAACTCCAAAACATTTCCTCGATTGTCCATTTGCTTTCGACAACCGCATTTCGAAGATCCCGTTTGGACCAGCGATTCGCACGTAGTCACGGCCCGGAATTCGGCTCTCCAGCCCATGTGCGGGTGCTGTCCCGCCGTTCGGCCGGGAGCCGGTTCGGCCGTGGAGCGGTTGGCCGGTAACACCACGACCCGTGATCATTTACCGCTATGACGGCAGTCTCGGCCTCATCTTCGTGATCAAATACCGTCAATACGGCAAGAAAGCGCTCTCTCGCCGCAATAGCGGTATTCGATCAAGGGAATCGGTATCGCGGTGCCGTGATAGCGGTATTCGATCACGCACGTAAGGACGGAAGACCCAAGACCGCTCCAAGATCTGGTTTGGATCACGGTTGCCACCCGAATCATGGCCCAAGATTCGGGTGATTTCCCTGATCCAAACCGGATCTTGGGGCGGCCCAAACGGGATCTTGGGGTCGGGGTGAGGTGGGAGAGGGTCAGGCGCGGGTGACCTGTTTGACCGGCTCCGCGCCGTCCCGCTGACGCGGGATCGCGACCTCCCGGAGCCGACGGCGCGCCCGCGGCCGCGACGCCACCGCCGACACCACGGAGATCAGGGTCGCCAGCAGCACCAGCATCGCGATGAGCGGGCGCGGTGCCCCGCCGACCGCGTTCGCGTCGGAGGTGAGGAAGTCGTACCAGACGAGCACGGACTGGATCAGCGTCACCGCCGTGAAGACGAAGATGAGCCGGTTGCGGCGCTCGTCGCGGTTGTTGAAGATGCGTTCCCGATGCAGCGTGAACAGGTCGCGCAGGGCGGCCGTACGCTCTTCCAGCCCCTGCGCCTCCTCCGTGGTGTTCCACGCCGCGCTGGCCGCCTGGCTGATCCGGCGCCGGGGGGCGGTCAGGTAGCGGGATTCCTGCTTGAGCAGCAGGTTGCGCAGCGTCACGTCCTCGGTGAGGGCGAGCACGTCGACGTACTGCGTCTCCATCGTGATGAGGTTGCGCGCGTCGTTGGCGCTCAGCGCGAGCAGGAGTTCGGCGATGTGCCGCTTGGCCTCGTCGACCACGAGCCACTCCTGGGTGGCGATCATCAGACCTTCGATGACGTCGTTGACCAGACCGGTCCGGCCGCCCGTGTGCAGGTTGGTCACGCCCGTGCCGACCTGCACGTCGGCGTTGCCGGTCAGCTGGGCGGAGACGCCGTACCAGCGGGCGCCGGGGAATTCGACCTCGGGCGCGCCGTCCACGCAGATCCGGTGCCACCACAGCAGGCTGCTCGCGTCCAGGGCGGACTTCGGGACCGGCCGGAGCAGCGCGGGGTCCACCGCGTCGACGATCTCCCGGCACCAGCGGCCGATGAGCGGCTCGATGACCTCGGTCACCGGCGTCTCGTACGCCTTGAAACGGTCGCAGGAATCCTCGTCTTCCAGGTCGAGGACGAGGTCGTCGGGCACGTCCAGTTCGCAGACGACGAAGCCCACGGCAAGGCTGGAGATATAGAGGCGTACGAAGCCGGCCCCCTCGATCTCGGCCGCGCCGGAGAAGACCATCGTCTCCATCCGCTGGTGCGCCGAGCGCTGCACGTCGAGGAACAGGCCCTGCGTCTCGAAGAGCGCCCGGTCGACGTCGAAGTCGGTCAGCCGCCGGGTCAGCGCCTGCGACACCCGGTCGCGGCCGTCCCCGCTCATCATCCCGACCAGCGAGAAGCGTACGGGCAGCAGGAAGGCGCCCACGTTGATGACCCGCACCGAACCACCCTGTCCCGGGGAGAAGAGGAAAAAGGTCAAGCGTTGTGCGTCGCGAGCAGCCATTCGCCATGACCGGCCCGGCCCGCCCGCGTGGTCCACTCTGGACCCAGCATGTCGGCCAGTCTATCGGGATGCACGTACAGCGGCGTACCCGCGCCGAAGGACGTGCACCACAGCAGCTGGCCGCCGGGCGCGAGCACCCGGGTGAACTCGTGCAGGTGCGGTACGCCGTTCAGCCCGACCAGCAGCGGCACGGAACCGTCGCGGAACGGCAGGCGGCGTACGTCGGCGGCGAGGTAGTGCGTCTGCGGCAGGCAAGGCGCCCCGGTCAGCATCGACTCGTTGACGTCGGTGGCGAGCACGGGCGGGCCGGCCTTGCTGAGCACCAGGGTCGCCTGGCCGGTGCCGCAGCCCACTTCGACGATCCACGGGACCGGCCGGATGTGCGCGAGGCCGACCGACACGGGTGCCGCGTACCAGTGCTGGTCCTTGGCCCAGTCGGTCCACTCGGGGGCCATCTCGTCGTAGGTCCGCACGAGATCCGCCCACGCCGCGTCGTCGAAGGGGTCCTTCAGGATCCGCTCCAGCGCCGCACGGCTGCGGTGGTTCTCCGCGTTGAGCTGCGGCGGCGGGTCCTGAGGCACCTCGACCGCGTCCTGCCATACCTGCACCGGCATGTCCAGAAGGGTACTCATCACCCACCAGCCAGCGCCATCGTCCGGCGGGCGGCCGCGACCATCGCGACGTCCACGAAGCGCCCGTCCGGCAGGACCGCCGTGCCGGCCGCCGGATCGAAGCGCTCCAGCAGCAGCCGCGCCCGATCCACCTCGTCGGCCGTCGGCCGGAACGCCCGGTCGATCACCGGCAGCTGCCGCGGATGGATCGCCGCCCGCCCCAGCAGGCCCAGACCCCGACCCACCAGGCAGGACGCGGCCAGTCCGTCCAGATCGGACACATGCGGGTACACCGACATGGCCGGCGGTGGCAGGCCCGCGGCCCGCGCGGCCACGACGATCCGCGACCGCGCCCACGCGAACCCGGCGTCGTCGCTCACGCCCAGGTCCGCGCCCAGATCGGCCTCACCGAGCCCGATCGAGCCGGCGGGAGCGCACGACGACGCGATCTCCGCGGCCCGCTCCAGCCCCCGGGCACTTTCGATCAACCCATGCACGGGTACGCCGACCGGAGCGACCGGTTCCTCCACCTTGGGCAGGCGTACCCCGGACAGGCCGGGCAGCCCGAGCAGCGTGGTGAGCTGATCCGGGGCGGAGATGCGTACCTGGACGGGGACGGGATGGGAGGCCGAGAGGAAGGCGGCCGTCTCCTCCAGCGCGAGCTGTTTCCGGGCCGGGGCCACGGCGTCCTCAAGGTCGATGATCACGACGTCCGCGCCGGAACCGACGGCCGAGGCGAACCGGTCCGGCCGGTCCCCGGGCACGTAGAGCCAGGTCAGCGGGATCACGCGACGCCACGTTCGCGCAGCGCGGCGATCTCGTCGTCGGCCAGGCCGAGTTCGCGCAGGATCTCGTCGGTGTCGTGGCCGTGCGGGCGGCCGGCCTCGCGTACCCCGCCGGGGGTCTCGGAGAGGCGGAAGGGGACGTTCTGCATCGTCAGGTCCGGGCCGTCGGCACTGGGCACGGTCACGAAGGTGCCCAGCGCCGCCAGGTGCGGATCGTCGGCCAGTTCGGGGACCGCGTACACGGGGCCGATCGCGGCGTCGGCGGCGGTGAAGGCGCGGATCACCTCGTCGCGGTCGCGCTCGGCGATCCAGGCGGCGACGGCGCCGTCGAGCAGGTCGGCGTGCGTGGCGCGGCCGGCGCCGGTGGCGAACCACGGTTCGTCCACAACGGACGGCAGGCCGACGAGGGTCATGACCCGGGCGGCGACCGAGGTGGCGCTCGTCGAGACGGCGACCCACCTCCCGTCCGCGCACCGGTACGCGTTGCGCGGCGCGTTGTTCGCCGACCGGTTGCCCAGCCGGGGCGAGACGTAGCCGAGTTCCCGCCACCACGTGACCTGGGGACCCAGCATCGCCATCAGCGGTTCGACGAGGGAGAGGTCGACGACCTGGCCGCGGCCGGTCGCGTCGCGCGAGCGCAGCGCGAGCAGGACGGCGTACGCGGTCGCCAGCCCGGTCACCGAGTCGGCCAGCCCGAACGGCGGCAGGGTCGGCGGCCCGTCCGGTTCGCCGGTCGCCATCGCGAAGCCGGACATCGCCTCGGCCAGCGTGCCGAACCCGGGGCGCGACGCGTACGGGCCGGTCTGGCCGAAGCCGGTGATCCGGGCGATCACGAGGCCGGGGTTCACCTCGTGCAGCACGTCCGGACCGAGGCCCCAGCGTTCGAGGGTGCCCGGCCGGAAGTTCTCGATGAGCACGTCCGCGCCGGCGAGCAGGCGCCGCAACAGGTCCGCACCCTCCGGAGTGGACAGGTTGAGCGTGCCGCAGCGCTTGTTGCGCTGGAGCACCCTGCCCCACAGTCCGCCAGGACCGTGACCGCGGCCGGTGTCGGGGACCGCCGGGTGCTCGATCTTGATCACGTCGGCCCCGAAGTCGCCGAGGAACGCCCCGGCCAGCGGCCCGGCGATCACGGTCGCCACCTCGACGACCTTGACCCCGGCGAGCGGCCCGGTCACAGGTCCACCGCCAGGCGGAAGCCGACCGACGGGGACCGGTCGAGCCCCTCCCCCGTCAGCAGCAGCTTGGCGCTGTAACCGGCCGGTCGGGGGCCGCCGTCGAAGTACCAGTCCGAGCCCTCGGCCGCGTACGCGCAGCCGCCCTTGACGATGACGAAGCGCGTACGCCCGTCGGAGTGCTCGCTCTCGGTCAGGTTCCACACGAGCGGCTCGCGCCGGCGCAGCAGTCCCGCCTCGGCGGCGACCTGCCACTCGTCCTCGGTCGGCAGGCGGGACCCGTGCGCGGCCGCGTACGCGCGGGCCTCCGCGAGGGTCACACCGGTCGCGGGCGCCCCGGGATCGCCCACGCACCCGGTTCCCCGGAAGGCGGCCAGTTCCCCGGCGCTCACCTCGGCGACCGCGATCGCGAAGGCGCCCAGCTCCACGGACCGGTGCAGGGTCGCCAGGTCGTGCAGGCGGGGCGGCAGCGGCTTCCACTCGTCGACGTAGGGGACCTCGCCGTAGAGCCCGGTCTCCCGGCGGCGATGGCGGACGACCAGATCCCGGCGACCGGTCGGCAGCGCGGCGAAGCCCTCCGGCACGCCGCTCACGGGCGCGGGCCGGTGCGGCACCCTGATCGCCGCCCGCGCGGGGAAGCCCGGGTCGAGCATCGGGGCCGCGACCGCTCCCGCCGACGTGACCAGGCCGAGACCGCCCGCCGGGAGGAATCCGCCCACGCCGGTCGACAGCCACGGGCCGTCGTGGTCGTCGCCCCGGTTCACGACCGTCCACAGTGTCTCGCCGTCGAGGTCCCAGCGGGACGCGTACACGGCGCCGCCGGCGTGGTCGGCCAGCGGCGTCCAGGTGCCCGAACGGAAGAACGCGGCATAGGTGTCCCAAGTGGACCGCAGGAACCGCAGCAGGCCCCTGTCCCGTTCCGACCAGCCGACCCAGGAGCCGAAGACCGCCTCCCAGACGAGCATCCCGCTGCCGTTGAACCAGGCCGACTGCAACTCTTCGAGGTGGTCGCGATGCCAGCGCCGGGTGTGGTGCAGCATGTGCCGCGGCTCGAACCACTTGGCGCGCAGCACTCCCGGCACCGGCGAGTCGCCGAACCACTGCGCCCACGACATCGTGTGGTCCGCGATCCGGTCCAGCGGTACGCGTGACTCCCCGGCCAGCACCGTCTCGCGGGGCAGCGCCGCGACGAGGTCGGCGGCGGACTTCAGGGTGTCGAGGAAGAGCCCGTCGACACCGAGGCGTTCGACGAGCTCGGCGATCTGGGCGGGTTCGCCGCCGTCCCAGGGGTTGTAGTCGGCGAAGACGCGTACGCCGCGGGCCTGGAAAGCCCGGACGACCTCGGGGAGCGCGTCGACGGCGTAGAAGTCGAACTGGTCGCGGGCGTCGATCCCGATGACCGGGTACGCGTGCCACAGCACCACCCCGTCGAACCCGCCGAACTCCTCGACGGCCCGGTCGACGAAGGAGTCGACGGTGAACTGTCGCGTCGCGTGATCGTAGAGCGTCTCGTCCCACAGCCAGACGAGGGCGACGGCGAAACAGTCGAGCGGCGCGACGTCGTAGCGCGACCCGTCGTAGCCCAGCCGTTCCCGCGCACCGGTACGCCAGCGCGCCAGCACCGCCCGCCAGGCCGCCCAGTCGGCCGGGTCGTCCGGCGCCGCGAAGATCTTCGCCTCGTCGAGCACCGACAGGTCGGCGTCGTCGTCGAGCGGGACCGGCGTCGGCCGGTCCAGCGGGCGCGGGACGTAAGGGTTCACTACTGCTTCGCCGCCAGCATGTCGATCTCGTCGCGGGTGGCCAGCGAGCTGGACGCGCCGAGCCGGGTGGCGCCGATCGCGCCGGCCGCGCAGGCCCAGCCGAGCGCCTCGACGACCGGCTTGCCCTCCGTGTACGCGACCGCGAACGCGCCCATGAACCCGTCCCCGGCGGCGGTCGAGTCGACGGCGTCCACCTCGGGGGCGGGCATGTGCAGCCACGCGCCGTCCCGGTCGGCGTAGAAGGCGCCGTCGGCCCCGACGGTCAGCACGATCCGCCTGGCCAGCGGGCGCAGCCGCTCCATCAGCTGGTACGCGTGCATGTCGCGGGCCGCCGCGACCCGGCTCAGCCGGGCCGAGCTGTCGACGTCGCCGAGCACCATCTGCGCCTCGATCGTGTTGACGACGAGGACGTCCACGCAGTCGAGCAGCTCGGCGGGCAGGCGCTGAGCCGGGGCGGCGTTCAGCAGCACCGGTACGCCGGCCGCCTTGGCCGTCCGGGCGGTCTCGACGACGGTCGCCATCGGGATCTCCAGCTGGAGCACGACCGCGTCGGCCCCGGCGACGGCCGCCCGGTCGGCATCGGTGAGCGCGGTGAGCTGCGAGTTCGCCCCGGGCGCCACGATGATCAGATTCTCGCCCTCGTCGTCGACGGCGATCAGGGCGACGCCGGACGGGCCGGGCACGACGCGCAGGTGCGCCAGGTCGATGCCGGCCGCGCCGAGGCTGGCCCGCAGTTGGAGGCCGAAGTCGTCGTCCCCGATCGCGCCGACGAACTTCACGTCGGCACCGGCGTACGCGGCGGCCATGGCCTGGTTGGCGCCCTTGCCGCCCGGGACGGTGGTGAAGCCGTGGCCGAGCACGGTCTCCCCCGGCCGGGGCAGCTGGGCGGCCGTCGCCACCAGGTCGAGGTTGACGCTGCCCACTACGACGATCTTCATCTGCTCATCCTCAGGGTCCGCTCGGCCAGCTCCGTGAACGTCACCCGGTCACTGCCCGGAATGCTGGTACGCACAGTGTCGCGCAGCGGCCCGCTCCACTCCGGCGGCACCTTCCCGGCGAGCGCACCGGTGATCGCGCCGACCGTGGCGCCGTTCGAGTCGGTGTCGCAGCCGGCGGTCACGACACCGCAGACCGAGGCCGCGAAGTCGCCCCCGAAGTACGCGAGCGCGGCCGCGACGAGGGCCGCATTGGGCAGCACGTGGACCCAGTGGTGCTTGCCGTAGAGCGCGTAGACGCCGTCGACGACGGATTCCCAGGAGTCGCCGTGGGTGGCGAGATCGCGGCCGTCCATGACCGCGTGGGCGAACCGGCTCACCGGCGGCAGCACGGACTCCCCCGCGTCCAGGACGGCCTCGACGGAGTCGGCGGTCAGCGCGGCGCTGCTCAGGGCGGCGACCCACATCGCGCCGTAGACCCCCGCCCGCACGTGGCTCACGACGGCGTCCCGGTACGCGGCCGCGGCGGCCAGATCCGGCCGCCCCGGATGGATCCAGCCGTAGAGGTCGGCGCGGATCTGGGCGCCGATCCACTCGCGGAACGGGTTGCCCCGCGTGGCCGTCGCCGGCGGCGTGTAGCCCAGCAGCAGGTTGCGGTACGCGATCCGCTCGGCCGTGAACACGCGCCCGGCCGGCAGCTCGTCCAGCCACGCCTGGGCGACGTCCTCGCTGGTGAAGTCGCGGCCGGCCCGCTCGACGAGCCGCAGGGCGAGCAGCGTGTAGTTGAGATCGTCGTCCTCGGGCGTGCCCTCGCTGACCCCGGCCGCCAGCGGCTCGGCCAGGCTGGTCGGCGCGGACCGCCGGTTCCACGGCCAGCGCGCGGTCACCTCCGCCGGTACGCCCGCCCCCGAGATGTAGCCGCGCAACGGCCACTGCCCGCTCGCGGACAGGATCTCGCGGATGCCCTCCCGCGGGATCTTCTCGACCGGCTTGCCGAGGACGCAGCCGGCCGCCCGGCCGACCCAGGCGGAGTGCACGCGGTCGAAGTCGTGGCGCGCCGGGAACTCCGGCACGTTCTTCCAGAGGGCGCGGATGCCGTCGAGGTCGTCGGGCTCGCCCGGGCTGACCGGCATGGGCTGCTCGTCCAGCGCCTCCATCAGCCGGTCGGCGAGCGCATGCAGCTGCGGCGAGGCCGGCGTCGCGGACGCCCCCGCCGGCGTCGCCGCCAGCGACCCGCCGGCGTCGAGCCATTTCCATGTCACCCGGCTCACGTCCTTGCCGAGATCACGCGCGGCCACCAGCTCGTGCGTCAGCAGATCCTCAGGCTGCACCCAGCTCAATCGCATGGCGCACAAGGTAGCGCCACCCTCTGACATCCCGCTCATCCCAGCAGGTCGCCGATGTTCTTCGCCCGGTACGCGTACCGCTCGGCGTCGCGGCGCAGGATCGCGTCGGCCACCTCGGACAGGTCGGCGGCGAGGGCGGCGAAGTCCAGTCTGGAGTCCGCCTCGACGGCCGCCGCCCAGTCGGCCGGGATCGCCCCGAAACCGTGCAGCGCACCGGCGATCGCGCCCGCCATCGTGGCGGTCGAGTCCGCGTCCCGGCCGTAGTTGACCGCGCCGAGGACCGCCGGTGCGTACGCGCCCCCGGCCACGACGAGCATGCCGAGGGCGATCGGGAGCTCCTCGATGGCGTGCAGCCGGCTCGGCCGGCGGGCGCCGAGACCTGGTTCGGCGTACTTCTCCCCGACCGTGTCGTACGCGGCGACCGCCCGGCGCAGGCCGTCGACCACCGTCGGGGAGTCGGTCGGCTGATCGGCGTACTCCCGGGCCTGGGAGACGACCGCGGAGATGGCGGCGCGGGTGCCGTCGTGCGCCACCGCGAGCGCCGCGTCGATCACATCGTCCACTGTGGCCGACGGTGGCAGCGCGGCGGCGACGCAGGCGGCCATGACCCCGGCGGCCTCGCGCCCGTAGCTGTGCTGGTGCGGGGAGGCGACCTCGATGGCCTCCGCGTACGCGGCGCGCGGGTCGCCCGCGTTGATCACGCCGACGGGGGCGGCGTACATCGCGGCGCCGCAGTTGACGGCGTTGCCGCTGCCGGCCTCGCGGGGATCGGCGTGCGCGTGGTGTACGCGGCTGACCAGGTACCGCTCGCCCGCGGCCAGCCGGTGCAGGGTGACCGCCTCGCGCTCCAGGTCCGGAATCCACACCGGACGCTGGAGGAGGTCCGGGACGAGGATCTCGGCGACGTCGAAGGCGTCGAGGTGATCGCGCTTGCGCTGGTACGCCCGCACCAGCGCGAGGGTCATCAGCGTGTCGTCGGTGACGCGCCCGTATCCCTTGGAGTAGGGGGCAGTCGGCTTCTGCGCGGGCCCACGTATCGGTGCGACGGGCCCCGTGACCGGACCGCCGTAGTGGGCCCGGATCTCGCCGGGCAGGGCGCCCTCGACGGCGCCACCGAGGGCATCCCCCACGGCGGCGCCGGCGAGGCAACCGCGAATCTCCGCTGTGAGCACTATCCCAGGACCTGCTTCCCGCCGTCTTCGAGGTTCTTCGCCAACTGGTCGATGGAGATCTTGTTCGCGAAGTACTGCTGGAGCGCCGGAGTGGCGATCTTCGACTTCCACTCCGGGTACGCGGCGACCTTCTGGAACGGGGCCTGGATCAGCGCCGAGGCACTGCCCACGGCGACGTCCCAGCCCTGCTTGCCGCCGGTGCTCGCGACGAGTTCCTTACCCGCGTCGGTGCCGGTCGGCACCAGCCAGTCGCCGTGCGCGAGCTTCGCCATGTTGGTCGCGTCGAGGAACGTCGCGATGAACTGCATCGCCTGCTTCTGCGCCTTGGAGTCGGCGCTGACCGACAGCGTCTGCGGGTTGGCCGCCTGGTTCTGCGAGGTGCCCTTGAGCGCGGGCAGCGTCACCCACTCGAAGCCCGCCGGGGCCTGCTCCACCATCTGCTGGCGCAGGTAGATCGAGCCGGGCAGGAGCGCGTACTTGCCGGCGAAGAAGCCGGGCAGCGGGTCGGTGCCGCCCATGCCCAGCGCGTCCGGCGCGGCACTCTTGTCCACATAGAACATATCGTGGATGCGTTGCGGGACGGCCTTTTCCCCGTCGCCGACGCGCACGACCGTCTTGCCGCCGTCCTGGGCGAAGAAGACGCCGTCGAAGTTGAGGGCCAGGTTCATGACCCGGTTGGTCGGCGACTTCAGGGCCCAGGCCACGCCGTACTGGCCGGGCTTGGTGAGCCTGCGGGCGTTCTCGGCGAAGTCGTCCCAGCTCCACGGCGCGTCCACGGCCGGTACGGTGATGCCCGCCGCGTCGAGCAGCTTCTTGTTGGCCAGCACGACCTGCGATTCGAGCAGGAACGGTACGCCGGCCACCTTGCCGTCGAACGTGACGGTGTCCCAGACCTTCGGCGAGATCTGTCCCTTGAGGTCGGCCGGCAGCAGGCCGGACAGGTCGGCGAGGTACCCCTGGCCGGAGAACTCGCCGATCGCGGCCGACTCGTAGTGCAGGATGTCGGGCGCGTCCCCGCCCTCGAAGGCGGTCAGCATCTGGTCGTGCACCGAGTTCCAGTCGCCCTGGACGTACTCGACCTGGATGTTCGGGTTCGCGGCGTTCCAGGCCGCCACGATGGCCTTGTTGGCCTCGACCGACTCCTTCTGCCAGGCGAGGCTGAGGAAGCGCAGCTTGACCGGGCCGGTCGACTGCTCCGGGGAGTCGTCGGCGGAGCAGGCCGAAAGCAGGCTCGCCGTCGCGACGAGGCCGGGCAGCGCGAGCAGGGACCGCCGGCCGAGGGGCGTACGCATGATCATGGTTTCTCCTGTCGGGTCAGCCCTTCACGGCGCCGGCGAGGCTGCCCTCGGCGAGACGGCGCTGGAGCAGGGCGAAGAAGACGAGACTGGGCAGGGTGGCCAGCAGCGAGCCGGCGGCCAGCGGGCCGAGCCGGGCGATGCCCTCCACCCCCACGAAGCGAGCCAGCGTCACCGGCAGGGTCGCCAGTTCCGGGCTCTTGAGCAGCACGAGCGCGAAGAAGAATTCGTTCCAGCCGCTGATGAAGGCGAACAGCGAGGTCGCCACGAGGCCGGGGGCGAGCAGCGGGGCGACGACCTGGCGGAGCACCTGCAGCCGGGACGCCCCGTCGACGGCCGCCGCCTCCTCCAGCTCGCGCGGGATGCCGCGGACGAAGCCCTGCAGCATCCACAGGGCGAACGGCAGCGACCAGGTGACGTAGACGACGATCAGGCCGAACCGGGTGTCGGTCAGCGCCACCGCCTTGAGGATCAGGAACAGCGGGATCACCAGGAGCACGAAAGGGAACAGCTGGCTGACGAGGACCCAGCCGAGGATCGGGGTGGACAGCCGGGTCCGGAACCGCACCAGCGCGTACGCCGCCGGCAGTGCGAGCAGCACGGTCAGCAGGGCCGACGCCGAGGCGACGATGAGGCTGTTGAGCGCCGAGCGGGCCAGGTCCTGCTCGGTGAAGGCGGTGACGTAGTTCTGCAGGGTCGGGTGCCGCGGGATCAGCGAGGGGTGCAGCTCGACGAGTTCCCGCGGATCCTTGAAGCTGGTGGAGATCAGCCACACCAGCGGGAACGCCAGGAACACGAGGTACCCGGCCAGGGCCGTGTACTGGCCGATCCGTTTAAACGTTTTCGTTTTCGGGCCGGAGATGCTCACGCCGCCTCCTTCAGCCGGCGCCTCAGGTAGAACCCGAGCAGCACGAGGATCACCAGCACCATGACGTTGCCGAGCGCGGCCGCGTACCCGTAGTGCCCGAACCGGAAGGCCTCCTCGTACGCGAACAGCATCGGCAGCATGGTCCGGCCGCCCGGCCCGCCGCCCGTGAGCACGTAGACCAGGCCGAACGAGTTGAAGTTCCAGATGAAGTCGAGGCTCGTGATGGCCAGCACGACCGGGGCGAGCGCCGGCCAGGTGACCGCCCGGAACCGCCGCGCCGCGCCCGCGCCGTCGACCGCCGCCGCCTCGTGCAGCTCGCGCTGCACCCCTTGCAACCCCGCCAGCAGCACGATCGTCGTCTGCGGCAGGCCCGCCCAGATGCCCACGAGGATCACCGCGGGCAGCGCCGTCGTGAAGTCGCCGAGCCAGTTGTGCTGCAGCCCGCCGAGTCCGGTGCGGTAGAGCGCCTCGTTCAGCAGGCCCGCGTCCGGGTGGTAGACCAGCTTCCACATGATCCCGACGACCACCGGCGGCATCGCCCACGGCACGAGCGCCAGCGTCCGGGCCAGCCAGCGCAGCCGCAGCGGCTGGTTGAGCAGGCTCGCGAGGCCGAGGCCGAGCAGGAACTGGCAGATCGTCACGGCGAAGGCCCAGACCAGGCCCACCTTGAACGCGCTCCAGAACTGCTCGTCCTCCAGCAGCTTCTGGTAGTTCGCCAGCCCGGTCACGTGGATCGGCTGGTGCCGCCCGGCCCGCGCGTCGGTGAAACCCAGGAAGACGCCGCGGATCAAGGGCGCCGCGGACAGCGCGGCCACCGGCACCAGCGCCGGGATCAGCAAGGAGTACGCGAACCGGGCGTCCCTGTTCACGTCGAGTCCCGCTGGACCAACGTCGGTGGGACGGTCTCCCGGCGCGGGCCGATCGTGCCGTCGTCGAGCCGGCTCAGCAGCAGCCGGGCCGCCCGGCGACCGCGTTCGGCCGCCCCGAGGTCCACACTGGTCAGTCGCGGGAAGGTCAGCTCGGTGATGTCCGTGTTGTCCATCCCGACCAGCGCCACGTCGTGGGGTACGCGTACCCCGGCGGCCAGCAGGGCGTGCAGCGTACCGGCGGCGATGAGGTCGTTGGCGGCGAGAATGGCGTCCGGGCGGTCGCCGGTGCCGCCACTGCGCTCCAGCAGCCGCCGGGCGGCCGCCAGCCCCGCCTCGAACGTGAAGTCGCCGTATTCGACGTCGGCCGGGGCGAGTCCCCGTGCGGCGAGCGCCGAGCGGAAACCGGTGTCGCGGGCGGCTCCCGGCACCGTGTCGAGCGGACCGTTGATCATCGCGATCCGCCGCCGGCCCGTGTCCACGAGATGGTCGACGGCCAGGCGTACGCCGGCGATCGAGTCCGCGCGTACGTTGTCGATGGGCGCGTCGTCGGGCAGCTGCCCCACCACGACGACCGGTACGGCGCTCTTGGCCAGGGCGTTGAGGTGCGCCTCGGTGACCCGCAGCGGCGACATGATCATGCCGTCCACGTACCGCCGGGCGAGCCCCCGCAGCAGTTCGGTCTCACCGGCCGCGTTCGCGTTGGTGGCATGGATGAGCAGCTGCCGCCCGCAGTCGGCGATCTCCGCCTCGATGGCCCGCATCATCTGCACGTACACGGGGTTGCCGATGTCCGCGACGGCCAGCCCGATCAGCCCCGTACGCTGCGCCTGCAGGCTGCGGGCGATCGCGTTCGGCACGTAGCCGACCCGTTCGGCGGCGGCCTTGACGCGCGCGGACAGCTCCGGACTGCCCCCGAGTCCGT
This sequence comes from Hamadaea tsunoensis DSM 44101, assembly GCF_000428945.1. GTDB lineage: Bacteria > Actinomycetota > Actinomycetes > Mycobacteriales > Micromonosporaceae > Hamadaea > Hamadaea tsunoensis. The sequence continues at coordinate 541,056 of NZ_AUAX01000001.1, forward strand.
TGAGGACCCGCGAGGCGGACGCGATCGAGACCCCGGCCAGATCGGCGACGGTGCGTACTGTCGCCGGACCGGTCGCGACCTGCGATTGGAAACGTTTCCGCCCCATCTGGGAACCCTCCGCGAAACACGAAACAGTTCCCGGAGCCTGTCGTATTTAGTCGACCTTCACCACTAGCCGATCAGCTGATGTCTTGCCACGGATGTCGTGTCACGACAATCTCCACCCCAGGTTGCAGCCGTAGAGATCGATATCCGCTTCTTTCCGGCATCGGAGATCGGCACACGCCCAAGATCCCGCTTGGATCAGGGATCCGCACGTAATCATGGCCCATGATTCGGGCGATTTCCCTGATCCAAGCGGGATCTTGGGGCGACTCGCGGGACGGGATCTCGGGGGCGACTCGCGGGACGGGATCTGGGGGGACGTCAGGGCTTGGCGACGATCTCGCGGCCGAGCGGCCACAGCGCCGCCGGCACCAGCTTGAAGTTCGCGATCCCGAACGGGATGCCGATGAGCGTCACGCACAGCGCGATCCCCGCGATGATGTGCCCGAGCGCCAGCCACCAGCCGGCGATGATCAGCCACACCACGTTGGCCACGGCCGACGCGACGCCCGCCGACTTCTTCTCGGTGATCGTGTAGCCGAACGGCCAGAGCGCGTACCGGGCGATGCGGAAGGCGGCCACGCCGAACGGGATCGTCACGATGAAGACGAAGCACAGGATCCCGGCGATCGCGTACCCGAGGGCGAGCAGGAAGCCGCTGCCGAAGATGAACCACAGGACGTTCAGGATGGTCCGCATGATGTGATCATCTCACCGGTTCGCAAACGGCACCGCGTCCCAGCCCGCCGGCAGCGGCCGCGGGCCCCACGCCGGGTCCGGCTCCCAGGTCGCCCAGGACTCGTCCCACCAGCGGCTCCCCTCGTCCAGCAGGCCCGCGATCCGGTCGCCCTCGGCTTGGATCGCGGCCACCCGCCCCGGGTAGCGCGCGGCGCCCGTGGCGGCGAAGGCATCGACGTCCTTCCACGAGTACGTCTCGGCGCCCGCGGGCCACACCAGGTCCAGTTCGTGGTCCAGCGTGTCAAAGCCTAGGGGAGTACGCCGTGGAGCGTCCTGCAGATTGAAATACCAGCCCGTGAATTCGCGGTTCCCGCCGCGCCAGAACACGAAGATCGCGTGCTCGACGTCCGCCCAGTGCAGCGCGAGCAGGCCGTGCCCGGACCAGGCGGTGAGGCCGGCCGTCCGCCACGGGTGCTCCCCCGCCGGGAACTCGCCGTCGGGGAAGCCGAACGGCGAACCGGTCGGAAGGTACGTGACGAGCAGATTCCCGTCATCGTGGACGCAGATCGACGAGTAGCCGAGCCAGATCTCCCCGTTGATGATCTCGCGGCGGACGACGGTGTCGCCGGGCGCGAAGACGGTGGATCCCGGTGCGAAAGTCATGCGTCCAGAGCGTAGACGCGCCGGGCGTTCCCCGCGGCCACCAGTCCGGCGATCCGCTCGGCCTCGCCCGGCGGCAGATCGGCCAGCACGTGCCGGATCGAGTGCCGGAACTGCTGCGCCCCCACGAGGTACAGCTCCGGCAACCCGTACGCGTCGGAGGAGTAGAGCACCTTGCCGAACGGGGCCAGTTCGAGGAACTCGGCGAGCACGGCGTCGAACCGGGCCCCGGTGTAGGTGACGGCCAGGCCGACGTCGGCGTACACGTGCGGGTAGAGCTGGGCCAGCCAGGCGGCCTGCCGGTGGTACGGGTAGCAGTGCAGCAGCACGATCGGCACCCGCGCCGACCGCGTCGCCGCGCAGAACGGCTGCAGATGCGCCGGATCGGCACGAAGCAGAGCGGCGTCCGGATCACCGAACCCGGTGTGGAACTGGATCGGACGTCCACAGTCGACGGCCGTCCACAGCAGGTGCCGCAGCAGCACCGGATCCGCCAGCCGCTCGCCCGATCGCAGCCAGGCGTCGGCCGCCCGGACCACCTCGGCCGGGCCCGGTCGCTCGGGATCGAGGTCGAGCCCGTGCCGGTACGCGGCGATCGATTTCACCGCGACCGCCCCGGCATCGAGCTGCGCCGCCAATGCGTCGGAAAACGAGCGGCCGAACCCCGACCCGCCGGCCGTCTCGGCGACGGATACGGCCAACTGCTCCAGGCGTACAACGGAATGGACAGGCGCATGGGCGGCGGCCGCGAGCTCATCGAGTGCGGCACCACCGGTCAGGCCGGTGTCCACGAGGAGCGCGCTGAGACCCGCGGCGGCGAGCAGGCGGGCGCCCGCGTCAGGCAGGGAGCGACGAGACTCCGCATATTCCGCAAGGGGCGCGAAAGGAGAAAGGCCGAGGGCGGGCGCGCACCAGCGGCGGATCGCGAGGCCGAGCCGGGAGTCCGGAAAGGACGTTCCCGGCGCGGGCGGCCACGGCGATTCGGTGCACCAGGCCGCGAACCGCTCGTCGGTCAGCGGGCCGAGCTCGACGGTGTGGCAGTGCGCGTCTAGTACTTCCACCGCACGGCCTCGGCGATCTCGTCATCGGTACGCGTCGCGAACAGCTCGGCCTCGGCCCGGTGCACGGCGATGTGGGCGTTGAGCAGCTCCTTGCCGAGCGCGTCGCAGAGCACCTCGTCCCCGGCGAGCGCGGTGAGGGCCTCCTCGACGCCGGTGGGCAGCAGCGGCGGCCGGGTAAAACCATCCAGAGTGGACGGATCGAGCTGGTACTCGGCGGGCAGCCGCAGCTCGGCGAAGGCGCTGGCCGCGGCGACCGCGGCGACCGCGCCCACGACCAGGTACGGGTTGGCGGACGCGTCGCAGCACTTCAGCTCGGCGTTGGCGGCGCCCGGACCGGCGCCCTTGACGCCGGCGATGAACCGCAGGGCGGCCTCCCGGTTCTCCAGCCCCCAGCACTGATAGGCGCCCGCCCACCGCTGCGGTACGCGTCGCAGCCGGCTCGACACGCTCGGCGCGGTCAGCCCGATCAGCGCGGGCATGCGTTCGAGGATGCCGGCCAGGATCGACTCCCCGCGGCCGGTCATGCCGTACGGGCCGAGGCCGCCGGAGAACAGGTTGCCGTCCCCGGACCACGCCGAGAAGTGCAGGTGCAGGCCGTTGCCGACCTTGCCGGCGACCGGCACCGGGGCGAACGAGGCCCGCCAGCCGTGCGCCAGGGACACCGCGCGGATGGTCTCGCGGACGAGGACCACCATGTCGGCCGCGCCCACGGGATCGGTGTGCGACACCGAGATCTCGAACTGGCCGCCGGCGTACTCGGGATGGAACTGCTCCACCGGCACGCCCTGAGCCGTCAGCGCGGTCAGCACGTCCTGGGCGTACTGCGAGACCTCGATCAGCCGCGTCATCCCGTACGCCGGCCCCGCCGCGGCCGGCGTACCGTCCTCGTTGCCGAGATACCACTCGATCTCGAAGGCCATCCGCATGGTGATCCCGGCGTCCTTCGCGCGCTCGACGGCCCGCTTGGCGAACTGCCGCTGATCGGCCACGTACGCCTCACCGTTCTGGGTCCACCGGTCGACCGGCGCCCACGCCCAGCCGGGCTGGGCGGCCAGCACGGTCAGCGCGTCCAGGTCGGGATGCAGCCGCAGATCGCCCACCGGACCGCCGATGTGCTCGCTCTCGGTGATCGAATCGTCCACCAGGAAGACGTCGTGGACGGTCGACATGCCCACGCCCCACGCGGCGGCGCCGGCCAGCCGGTCCAGCGGGATCGCCTTCGCCCGCGTCACGCCCGCGTTGTCGACCCAGGTCAGAGCGACCACGCGTACATCGAGGGCGGCCAGGCCGACCGCGGCGGCACGGGCCGTCCCGGCGAGCGCCTCCCGGTCCAGAGTCACAGCCATGCCGAGCATTGTGGCCGATGTTCGGCGTCTGCCAAGTGTCGCCCGGCCGACAGCTGCTTTCTAGGGCCTGTCTCCCGGATCTCGTGGTCCGGTGGCGAGTCTCAGGCGGCGATTCGGCAAGCTTGATCTTCGTCGTCAGGCTGGTGGCCTGTCGGCGAAGACTCAAGCGCCGCCGATCGTCGTCTGAGGCCGCCAACGGGCCGCGAATGATCCGGGAGACAGGCCCTAGGATGCCCGGGCGGCGAACCGCCCGTCCTCGTAGCTCAGCTTCAGCGGCAGGCCGAAGGTCGCGCTGAGGTTGTCCGCGGTCAGCGTCTCCTCGAGTACGCCGGCCGCCACGATCTCGCCCTGCCGCAGCAGCAGCGCGTGGGTGAACCCGGGCGGGATCTCCTCGACGTGGTGGGTCACGACGACCAGCGCGGGCGCGTCCGGATCGGCGGCGACGGCGGCCAGCCGGGCGACGAGGTCCTCCCGGCCGCCGAGGTCCAGCCCGGCCGCGGGCTCGTCCAGGATCAGCAGCTCGGGATCGGTCATCAGGGCGCGGGCGATCTGCGTACGCTTCCGCTCCCCCTCCGACAGCGTCCCGTAGGTCCGCTCCGCGAGGTGCCCGACGTTCAGCTGGGCCATCAGGCCCTCGGCCCGGGCCAGGTCGGCCGGGTCGTAGCTCTCCCGCCACCGGCCGACGACCGACCAGGCGGCCGTGACGACGACGTTGCGCACGATCTCGTCGCCCGGGATGCTCTCCGCGAGCGCGGCCGTGGACAGGCCCACCCGCGTACGCAGCTCGTTCAGGTCGGTACGCCCCAGGCGCTCGCCGAGCACGTACATGGTGCCGCGCGTCGGGTGCGACCGGCCGGCCGCCAGATTGATCAGCGTCGTCTTGCCGGCCCCGTTCGGGCCGAGGACGACCCAGCGCTCGTCGAGCTCGACGCGCCAGGTGATCTCGCGCAGCAGCGCCTGGCCCGATCGCACCACGGCGACCCGGTCGGCGGCGACGGCGAGGTCGGGATCGTCCACGGCGGGCAGGGCGGGTAGATCGTGAGCCACGGTGTCATCCAATCAGGCGCGGCACGTTCGCGGACGGCAGGGTGGTCATCGGCACACGATCCTCCGGATGCCGCACGAAGTGCTGGAGTACCGCCACGGTCCGCGCGGGCGGCACCGTGCTCAGGTCCACCGGCACCACGACCCGCCGGCCGAACCGTTCGGCGACCTCGATCGTCATGGACTCCTCGGCCGGCACCACCCGCGTGATCCGCTCCCACGGCCGCAGCCGGCCCGCCAGGATCATCCCCGCCGGGGTGACCGCCACCTCCGGCAGACCCCGCAGGCAGCGCAGGAAGAGGGCCGCCTGGGCATAGAGCGGGTACAGGAACACCCCGGTCGCGGCGGTCAGCCAGCGCTCCGGATGCGTCGTCGTGGCCGCGCCGACGCCGGCCGCGTACAGGCCGAGCGCGAGGGTGAGGCCCGCCAGGCTGGAGTAGACGGCCAGCGGCCGGCGCGGGGCGACGAAACCGCCCCCGGGCAACGGCTCCCAGTCCCGCGCGGCGAACTGGTTGCGCCAGAGGAAGCTCGCGAACCTGGCCACGAACAGGCCCGCGGTCAGCGAACCGGCCAGGTTGTGCCAGGACGGCACAAGCCAGGCACGTCCGGCGCAGAACGCCGCCACCGTCACGGAAACCGCCGCTACCAGGGCGAACACGATGCGCATGGCCGGGAATCATAACCACCCGTTCGGCGAGCAACGCCCCCCATGGTTTTCGCGTCACAGCGTACGGTGAGCCAACCCTCAAACTCCGGGAGGCCGCGTTGACGGCGGTAATTGAGATCAAGGGATTGCGGAAGACCTTCCGCTCCCTGCGCAGAGGGCCCAAAGTGGCCCTGGACGGCTTCGACATGCTGGTCGAACCGGGCCAGATCCACGGCTTCCTCGGGCCCAACGGCTCGGGCAAGACCACCACCCTGCGTACGCTGCTCGGCCTGGTCCGGGCCGACGGCGGCGAGATGAGCATCCTCGGTACGCCCAGCCGCGAGTACGCGTCGGTCGCCCACCGCGTCGGCGCGATCGTCGAGAGCCCGGCGTTCTTCGGCAACTTCTCCGGCCGCAAGACCCTCAGCCTGCTCGCCACCGCGGGCGGGGTCGGCCAGTCGCGCGTCGGCGAGGTCCTCGAGCGGGTCGGCCTGCGCGACCGCGCCGACGACCGGGTCCGCTCCTACTCTCTCGGCATGAAGCAGCGCCTGGCCGTCGCGTCCGCCCTGCTCAAGCAGCCCGAGCTGCTCATCCTCGACGAGCCCGCCAACGGTCTCGACCCGGCCGGCATCCACGAGATGCGTACCCTCATGCGCGATCTCGCCGCGGACGGCGTCACGGTCCTCGTCTCCAGCCACATCCTCAGCGAGATCGAGATCATCTGCGACACCGTCACCATCATCAGCCGCGGCCGGCGCGTGCTCGCCGGTCCCGTCGACGCCGTCCTGGCCGAGCACGACAACGGCGATTTCCGGGTACGCGTACCCGAGCCGGACCGGGCCCGCGAAGTGCTCGCCGGCGCGGGCTTGTCGGTCACCGCGGCCGACGACCACCTCGTGGTCGGCGGCGTCACCGACGCGTCGGCCATCAGCGAGGCGCTCGGCCGGGCCGAGATCTGGCTGACCGAGCTGTCGCCGATCGCCCCCGACCTGGAGAGCGTCTTCCTCGACCTCACCGGTACGCGTCCCGTCGACGGCGTCTACCACCAGGTCGACGATTCCGTGGCCGTGTCGGTCGCCCCGCAGACCCTGGAGGTGTCCGCATGAGCACCGACGTGCTGGAACAGGCCGCGCCGCCGGTCGCCACCCCGCCCGCCGAGCCCGCGGGCAGCCTGGTGCGGGCCGAGTTGCGCCGGCTGCTCTCCCGCCGCTTCGTGCAGATCCTGACGGCGGTGATGATCGGCGCCTTCGCGGTCACCGTCGGCGTCACCATGGCCGGCAGCCGTACGCCGACCGCGGCCGACTGGTCGAGCGCGACCGAGCAGGCGCAGCAGGTGAACGCCGCCAACAAGCAGGCCTACGACGAGTGCACGGCGGCGCACGCCCCGGACGCGTCGAGTACGCAGCGGCTGCGCTACCCCGACAAGTGCGTCTACGTCGAGGCGGCGCCCGAGGACTTCCTCTACGACACCTACGTCTTCCGGACCTCGATCAAGGGGCTCGTCGGCTTCCTGGCCGCGTACCTGGCACTGTTCGGGTTCCTGGTCGGCGCCACGTTCATCGGAGCGGAGATGTCCAGCGGCGGGCTCACCAACCTGCTGCTGTGGCGGCCGCAGCGGATGACCGTCCTGGGGACCAAACTCGGCGTACTGCTGCTGGCGGTCGGGGCCTTCTCGGTCCTCTTCTCGGCCGTCTACATAGGAACGTTCTACGGGATCGCCTCGGCGACCGGGTACGTCGGGACGGTCAGCAGCGAACTCGTCCAGGACATCGCCCTCATGGCTGGCCGCGGCATCGGGCTCGCCCTCATCGTCACCGCGCTGTCCTTCGGCGTCGCCACGATCGGCCGGCACACCGCGGCGGCCCTCGGCCTGCTCACCGCGTACGGGGTGGTGTGGGAGGGGGGCCTGCGGATCATCATGGAGGTGGTCCGGGCCAACCTGCCCGACCCCTGGTTCCTGTCGACCTACGTCGGCGCCTGGATGACGGGCTCGTTCGAGTTCTACTCGCGGGATCCGTCCGGCTGCTACTACTCCGACGGTTCCGGGGACGCCAGCTACTGCTCGCCGGACCACTACACGGTCTACTGGTGGCACGCGGCGGCGGTGTTCCTCGCCCTGCTGGTGATCGTCGTGGGCGGAGCGTTCGCGCACTTCCGCAAACGCGACCTCACCTGATCGACTCCATTTCCACGGCTATCATTTCTACGGCTATCGTCCTCTTCAAGGGTACGATAGCCGTAGAAATGGAGACCATGAATGCAATGACCCGGCATCCAGGCGTGCCACCCGAGATCGTTCGAGCCCCGCTGCGCACAGTGCGGGCCCGCGACGTCACCGCGTACGCGCACCCCCGTCAGCAGCTCGCCCGGCTCGCCGGACGCGGCATCCTGCACCGGCTCGCCGACGGTTTCTACACGGTCGTCCCCCGTGAGCGGACGGGCGACACCTGGATCCCGTCGTTGGAGGGCGCCGCAGCAGGTGTGGCCGCCGCCGAATTCGGGGACCGCCGTTACGCCCTGATGAACCTCAGCGCGGCGCGCCTGCACCGCGCGGTCCCCCGCGCCCTGGCTGTCGCGGATGTCGCCGCCCCCCGTCGGCGCCAGCCGTTGAGACTCACCGATCGCCCCGCCCGGGTGCGGTTCTTCGTTCGCGACATCGACGCGCTGCACGTGGAAATGCTGGCGACAGACCTGGGCGCGTGCCTCGTCACCACGCCCGAGCAGACGGTGCTCGACCTCGCTCACCTCAGCCCGCTCGACGATCTCCACGGAGAGGCCGTAGCGGCGATCCGGATCCTTCTTCCCCGCTGCGACGAGGCGAACCTCGCCGAGATCGCGGGTACGCAACGGCTGAAACGTGCCCTCACTCGCATCAGGGAGATGTCGTGAACCACGAACGAAGCTCCTTCGGGCTGTCCCCGGCCGACCTGGCCGCGGAGGCCGAGCGCTTCGGCGTCGCCGACGAACAGGTGCGACGTGACCACGCGATCTCCCACGTCCTGGCGGCAGACCGAGACCTGGCACGCCCGCGAAGCCTGCCGAGACCTCTACGACCTCTGGGCTCTGGCGGACTGCGGCGCGATCGACGAGGCCGCGGTCGCCGCGTTCGTGGCGCACGGCTCGACGGGACGCCCGCCACGGCCTTTCATGTTCGCGCGTACGCCCACCGAGAACGCCTGGGAGGCGGCTCTGGCCGGGCAGACCCGTCTGGAGATCGGTCCGGGGGAGGCGATCGCGGCCGTCCGGAATGCTTGGGCGGCCGCGATCGGTGAATCCTGGGACTAGTTCGTGGTGGAGCCGAACACCTGGTCGCGTACCGCGTCGAGGCCGGTGAGCAGTGCTCCGCGCAGGACCGGCTCCGCTCCCACCTCCGACACGACCACCCGCGGCGACACCGGCGTGATCGCGGCGACCTCGTGCTGTACGCGGTCCGCCAGCGGCGTACCCCCGGCTTGTCCCACTTCGCCGGCGAGGACGACGAGCGGTGGGTCGAGGACGACGCCCAGGGAGGCGACGCCGAGCGCGAGGCGGCGGGCGAGTTCGTCGAGGACCGGGCCGCCCTTGGTGCCGGCGGCGATCGCGGCGCGGACGGCGTCGGCGGCCGTGGGGGCTCGGAAGCCGTGCTCGCGGGCGACGACGCGGACGGCGTCGGCCCCGGCGATCTGCTGGAAGGCGCCCTTGCCGCGCTTGCTGACGTCGCGCGGCAGTTCCGCGCCGGGGACGGGCAGGTAGCCGATCTCGCCGGCGGCGCCGGTGGCCCCGCGGTGCAGCCGGCCGCCGAGCATGACGGCGAGGCCGACGCCGCGGTCGACCCAGACGAGCACGAAGTCCCCGACGCCGCGGGCGGCGCCCTCGTGCGATTCGGTGACGGCGGCGAGGTTCACGTCGTTTTCGAAGAACACGTCGGCGATGAGGTCCTCGCGCAGCGCGCCGAGGAGGCCCCGGTGCCAGCGGGGCAGGTCGAACGCGAACGCGATGTCCCCAGTGGACGGATCCACGAGGCCGGGCGTGCCGAGGACGATGCGGCGGATGTCGGAGACGGCCGCCCCGCCGATCTCCGCCGCCTCGATGACGGCGGAGTGCACCACCCCAACGGGGTCGTCCGTGTCGTGGGTGGAGTGTTCCGCCCGGCCTACTATCGAACCGGTGATGTCGGCGCAGGCGGCGATCACGTGATCGGGGCCGACATCGACACCCACGACGTACGCGCTGGACGGCGTGACCGCGTAGAGCTGCGCGTTCGGGCCGCGACCACCGGCCTGTTCGCCGACCCGGCGCACGAGTCCGCGCTCCTCCAGGCGCTCCACGAGCTGGGATGCGGTGACCTTGGAAAGGCCGGTCCGCTCGCCCAGCTGAGTACGCGTGAGCGGGCCGTGTTCCAGCAATAGTTCGAGCGCTGCGCGGTCGTTGAGAGCGCGCAGGAGACGGGGGGTTCCGGGAAGGCGGGCAGAAGACATGGCGGCAGCCTCTGGCGTTTAGTAAAGTTTCTTATTAGATTGGTAGCGCTTAACCACTAACGGAAGAGTAGCGGTCCCACGACAACGAAGTCGTCCCCTACCCGCCCGACGCACACCGAGCCGAACGACGGCTCATGATCCCCCGGTCACCGACGAATAGTGGGACTACAGAGATGACGATCGACCCAGGACTCCGGCGCGTGGTCCTGCAGACGCTGCTCGCGTCCTTCGGCGGGCGTACCCGGGCCGGAGACGGTATCGGGGCCGGCCGTGGGAAGGGCGCGTTCACCGCCCCCCAGTGGGCCGTGGACCTGGTGAGCGAGGGCCTCGCCGGCTACTGCCTCTTCGGCTACAACATCTCCACGCCCGAGCAGCTCGCGAGCCTCACGGCCGAGCTGCGCGCGGCCCGCTCCGACGTGCTGCTCAGCCTCGACGAGGAAGGCGGTGACGTCACCCGGCTCTACCACCGCACCGGTAGCCCCTACCCCGGCAACGCCGCCCTCGGCGCCGTCGGCGACTTCGGCCTCACCCGCCGCATCTACCAGGCCATCGGCCAGGACCTGCGCGCCGCCGGGGTCAACCTGAACCTCGCCCCCACCGTCGACGTCAACGTCGCCACGGACAACCCCATCATCGGTACGCGCAGCTTCGGCGCCGACCCCGTACAGGTGGCCGCGCACGCCGCGGCGGCCGTGGTCGGGCTCCAGTCGACCGGCGTGGCCGCCTGCGCCAAGCACTTCCCGGGGCACGGCGCGACCGTCGAGGACTCGCACCTCGGCCTGCCGACGGTGGACATCGCCGAGGCGCTGCTGCGCTCGCGGGAACTGCCGCCGTTCGCGACCGCCACGGCCGCCGACGCCAAGTCGATCATGACTGCGCACATCCGCGTACCGTCGGTCACGGGCGACCTGCCGGCGACCTTCAGCCGACGCGTACTCCAGGATCTGCTGCGTACCGAATGGGGCTACGCGGGCGTGATCGTGACCGACGCGCTGGAGATGGCCGGCGCGGCGAGCGCGGCCGGCGGGATCGAGAAGGCGGCGGTGCTGGCCCTGGCCGCCGGCAGCGACCTGCTCTGCATCGGCGCGGACGTCGACCTGGACCTGATCGAGCGGATCGCGGCGGAGATCGCGGCCGCGGTCGGCGACGGCCGCCTGGCGCTGGCCCGGCTGGAGGACGCGGCCGCGCGCAACGCGGAGCTCGCCGCCTGGACCCAGGGCAGCTTCCCGACCGAGATCGAACCCGACCTCGGGTACGCCGCCGCGGCCCGCGCCATCCGTGTCGAGGGTTCGCTCGACGAGATCGTGAACCCGCTGGTCGTGCAGCTCGTGAGCGGCCACAGCATCGCCGAAGGCCCGGTCCCGTGGGGTCTCGCCCCGCACCTGGCCGCGGGCGCGGAGCACCTCGTGGCCGACCCGGCCGACAGCTCGGCCGCGTCCCTGCTGGCCAAGGCCGGCGACCGCCCGATCGTGATCGTGGGCCGGCACATCCACCGGACCCCGGCAGCCGTCCAGCTCACCGAGACGCTCGCGGCCGGGCACCCCATCGCGGTCGTGGACATGGGCTGGCCGGCGGCCTGGCGGCCGGCCGGGGCGCGGGCGTTCATGAACACCTTCGGCGCCAGCCGCGCGAACAGCCGCGCGGCCGCCGCCGCCCTCCACCTCGCCTAGCCGTACCGCCCGCCCTCCGCACCACCAGCTCTTCCAAGATCCCGCTTGGATCAGGGAAATCACCCGAATCTTGGCCCATGATTCGGGCGGCAAACCTGATCCAAGCGGGATCTTTGTGGCTAGCGGGCCGGTTCGGTCCAGGCCAGGGCCAACTGTCCCTGCGTGAGCCGCCACCCGTCCGGCGTACGCACGGCGGTGTAGGCCAGCCGGAGGCCGCTGCGCCGGTGCGGGGCCTCTCCCTCCTGGTAGTAGATGACGAGCTGGCTGGCCGAGACGCGTACGCCGGCCCCGTCCTCGGTGATCCGCACACCGCTGTGGATGTGGTGCGTACGCTCGTCCGCCACCGCCGTCCTGTGCAGGAACGCCTTGACCTCGTCGAGGCCGCGGAGTTCGCCGCCGCGCGGTGAGGAGACCGAGACGTCCGGGGCGTAGACGGTCCCGATGTCGTCGAACCGGCTCTCGTCCAGGACGTCGGCCAGGCGCGCGAACAGGTCGGCGATCTCGAACCGGTCGGCGGCGTCGATGGTGGTGGGCATGGCGCCCTCCCTCGTAATCGTTGGTGTAGCCAACGATACAGCCGATCGTTGGTCTTGCCAACGATCTGACCGATCATTGGTCACGCCAACGGTGTTACCGTGATCACGTGGAAGGAATCCCCGAACGCCTCGCCGCCAAGCCGAGCTGGCTGATCACCCAGCTGGCCACACACGCCCGCCGGCTGTCCGCGGCCGGCCACGAGGACGCGCGGGCCGGGGCGTACCACTATCGGATCCTGGCCGCGCTGCGGGAGTTCGGCGCGCAGAGCCAGGCCGACCTGGGGCGGCGCGGGAATCTGGACCGCAGCGACGTGGTCGCGGCGTTGAACGAGCTGGCGGCGAGCGGCTGCATCGAGCGCACTCCCGACCCCGCCGACCGCCGCCGCAACCTGGTACGCCTCACCGACGCGGGCGTCGACCAGCTCCACCGCATGGACCGGTCCCTGGACAGGGTGCAGGACGAACTGCTCGGACCGCTCTCCGCCGACGAACGCGCGACCCTGACCGGGCTGCTCACCCGGCTGCTCGCCCACCACCGGACGAGCTGAGCCCCAGAACGAGCTGAGCCTCAGGACGCGTTGTACGCCGCGAGCCGCCACCCGTGCTTCTCGTCGAACAGAAGCTCGACCCAGTGGCAGTTCCCGATCGGCCCGAACCGGTGCAGCAGATCCTCCGGGATCCCCAGCAGGTACGCCGACCCGTACTTGATCGAGCCGCCGTGCGTCGTGAGGATGCTGAGCTCGCCGGGGTGGCGCTCGGCCGCCTCGCGGATCACTTCGCTCATCCGCTTGCCCAGGTCGTGCAGCGACTCGATGCCGTCACCCGGATCGGGATCGGCGGCCTCGAACTTCGCCCGCGAGACCGGGAAGCGCTCCTTGATCTCCGGCGTCGTGAACGTCTCCCACAAGCCGAAGCCGCGCTCCCGCAGCCGGGCGTCGCGCTCCGGCCGCACATCGAGGATGTCCCCGAGCGCGTCCGCCGTCCGCGCGGCCCGCTGCAGATCGCTGCTGACCAGCGCGGCCGGCTTCAGCAGGGCGAGCTTGGCGGCCGCCTCGGCGGCCTGGCGCCGGCCGAGATCGTTGAGCGGAACGTCGGTCTGCCCCTGGACCCGGTGCTCGGCATTCCAATCGGTGTTGCCGTGCCGCCAGAGGATGATCCGTGTTCCGCTCATGCGGCGTGTGCCTGGTTCTCCGCGAGGTCGCGGTCGACGAAATCGATCCGTGGGCAGTCCTTCCACAGCCGGTCGAGCGCGTAGAACTCGCGCTCCTCGGAGTGCTGGACATGAACCACGATGTCAACGTAGTCGAGTAGCACCCAGCGACCCGCCCGCTCGCCCTCACGGCGTACGGGCTTGGCCTTGTCGGGCAACTCCAGCAGCTTCTCCTCGATGGCGTCGACGATCGAGAGAACCTGACGTTCATTCGGCGCGGAGGCGAGCACGAAAACGTCGGTGATCACGAGTTGGTCACCGACGTCGAGCAAAACGATGTCTTCGGCCTTCTTGTCGGCCGCGGCCTGCGCCGCGACCAACGCCAGCTCCACGGCACGCTCGGATGCGGGCACCTGGTTCCTTCCGTCGGACTTCCCAGGTCTCCAGGATCTCACAGCCCCCCACCTTCGCACCCCGCCAATATGACCCATCTCGCCCTCTTGACCGAATGTCACGTTTTTGAGATCAAGAGAGTTAAGGGCGTTTGGTCCCAGGTTCGCCGATCCCTCCACCCCTTGCGGACGGACGTGTCCGACGATCTTGCACGAATGCCCCGAATTTCGTCCGACCTGCCCGGAATGCCCGAACATTCACGCAAGATCGTCGGACGCCGTCGGAGCCCGCTGAAGGTCGCCGGGATCGGGGCTGCCGTTCGTCGGGACTCGTTTGGCTTTGTCGTGACTGTCCGATATGGGCGCCCGGCAACACGCCAGGTAGTGGCTGCTCGGGCGCTGTGGTGACTACTCGGGCCTGGCGGGGGTTGATCATTTACGGCTGAGGTGTGAAATCGCCGCCCATTGCATGATCATTTACGGTTCCGGAGCACGCTGACCGCTTCTGGTTACACCTGACGCGTAAACGATCATGCAGATCGGGCCGGAAATACACCTCAGCCGCAAACGATCAAGAAATCGGCGGCCATGGTTCACCTGGCGGAAGATCGTTCCCGCATCGCGGACGACGGCCGGCACCGGAACGGCTCAGCCGTGATCCACAGCGCATGCGATGCAAAACCCCGCCCTCACCCACGATCCACAGCGGTTCGGATGCAGGAAATCGGCCCACAGCTGCACCCCAGCCGCAATGGATCACGAGGACGACCCCGAAACCCACATCCCCACCGCGAACGATCACCGAGGACGTCGACCCGCCCGACCCTGTATCGGACAGTCAGGACAAAGCCCGGGTGGGCCTGACCACGCGCCCGCCATGATCACGCCGAACCCCTTGATCGTGTAACGCCAGTCCGGCAAGAAAACGCTCTCCCGCCGATATAGCGCTACACGATCAAGCCCAAGCAGCCCTCATTGCCGGAATAGCGCTACATGATCATGACGGCGAGCCGGCCCGATGCCCATATCGGATAGTCGCGACAAAGGCCAGGCATAGCGGCGAACCAGGGGCACGGGCGAGACGGTGACCGGACGACGGTGAAGGATGCTTCGCCCCACTCACCTGGCAGTGAAGGCGCCCCCGGCGCCGGAACGGTCTCCCGCGTGAGGAGCGGAGGTGAGATCGACGAACCCGGGACAAAATGCCCATAAAGATCTTGAAGATATGCGGTCGGCGCTCAGCGGTACAGGTCGTGTTTGGCGATGTACTGGACCACGCCGTCGGGGACGAGGTACCAGACCGGCTGGCCCGCGGCGACCCGCGCCCGGCAGTCGCTGGAGGAGATCGCCAGGGCCGGGACCTGGACGAGCGTCACGGCCTCGGACGGTAGGTGCGCGTCGGAGAGCGTGAACCCCGGCCGGGTGACGCCGACGAAGTGCGCCAGGTCGAACAGGTGCTCGGCGTCCTTCCAGGAGAGGATCTTGCCGAGTGCGTCCGCGCCGGTGATGAAGTAGAGCTTGGCGTCGTGGCCGTAGACGTCTCGCAGGTCGCGCAGGGTGTCGACCGTGTAGGTCGGGCCGTCCCGGTCGATGTCCACCCGGCTGACCGTGAACTGCGGGTTCGAGGCGGTCGCGATGACCGTCATCAGGTAGCGGTCCTCGGGCGGGGAGACCTTGGAGTCGTGCTTCTGCCACGGCTGCCCGGTCGGCACGAAGATCACCTGGTCGAGGTCGAACCGGTCGGCGACCTCGCTCGCGGCCACGAGGTGGCCGTGGTGGATGGGATCGAAGGTGCCACCCATGATCCCGATGCGGCGCGGGCGCTGCCTCATGATCGAAGCGTACTCCGGGAGCGTCCGCGCCGCCTGGTGTCGAGGGTTACAGCTCCCGCTGCCGCAGGGACCGGCGCAGGTCGTCGGCGTCATCCATGATCGACCGGCGCAGCATCGTGTGCAGGTCGTCCCGGGCGAGCAGGGCCTCGGCCGCGTCTACAGTGGATTGCGAGACGGCGTACGCGGGGAAGGCCGTGCCGGCGAGCATCGACTGCAGGGCACCCGATCGCCACTCCCCCGTGGCCGGAAGGCCGGCGAGGAAGGGTTCGACGAACGGCTCCATCAGTTCCTCCTGGCCCGGCCGCCAGAACGCCTGCCCGACCGCCTGCAGGATGCGGTTCGACTGCGTACGGTCGTGCAGGAGCAGGTCGAAGGCGGTCCGCTTGGCGTCGATGTCCGGCCGCGCGGCCCGGCAGTAGGCCGACTTCGTGACACCCCGCTCGGTCGGGTCGGCCGCGGCCGCCGCGTCGATCTCGGCCGCGCTCAGGTCACCCAGCGCGGCCAGCCGGGCCAGGATCAGCCAGCGCAGGTCCGCGTCGATCTCCAGGCCCGCGGGCGCGAAGGCGCGCAGCGCCGCCGGATCGTTCTGGCGTCCGATCACCAGTCGCGCCGCGGCCAGGAGCCGTCCGTCGTTCGCCGCCACGATCCGCTCGTACGCCGAAACGAGCGCCCGGTCGGCGTCGGCCCGGCGCTCGGGCGCCAGGTACTGGTCGACCGCGAAGGGACCGGCGTAGGAGCCGACGGTTTCGAGGATCGACACGTTGGTCTCGTTCGGGAGGTGTTCCGCCACCAGCCGGACGAACTCGGCCGCCGGCAGTTCGCCGTCGCGTACGCAGTCCCAGAGGGAGGCCCAGGTGACCGCCCGGTCGAGCGAGGAATCCAGTGTGGACAGAAGTCGGCCGGGGTCGGCGGAGGGGTCGAGGCGTACCTTGGCGAAGGTCAGGTCGCCCGCGTTGAGCAGCACGTCGGTCGCGGTCACCCCGGTCAGCGCCGGCACCTCGGTCAGCGGACCGTCCACATCGGCCTCGATGCGGCGGCGCGTACCGGTGGCGTCGGTGTAGCCGATTTCGATCTTGTGCGGGCGCAGCGTCGGGCAGGCCGCCGGGGCGCTCTGCTCGACGGCGAACCGCTCGACCGTGCCGTCCGCGCCGAACGAGACCACCGGCCGCAGCGTGTTGACCCCGGCCGAGCGCAGCCAGACGCGGGCCCACTCGCCGAGATCGCGGCCGGACGCCAGCGACAGCGCGGCGAGCAGGTCGTCCAGGGTGGCGTTGCCCCACGCGTGCTTCTCGAAGTGCGCCCGCAGCCCGGTGAAGAACGCCTCGTCGCCGACGAACGCCACCAGCTGCCGCAGCGCCGAGCAGCCCTTCGCGTAGGAGATGCCGTCGAAGTTCGCGTACGCCGAACCGGTGTCGGCCACGAACTCCGGCGCGATCGGGTGGGTCGAGGGGCGCTGGTCGGCCGCGTACCCCCAGATCTTGCGGTCGATGGAGAAGTCCGACCAGCCCTCGGTGAACCGGGTGACCTCGGTGATGAGCCGGGTGCCCATGTAGGTCGCGAAGGACTCGTTCAGCCAGAGGTCGTCCCACCAGCGCATGGTGACGAGGTCGCCGAACCACATGTGGGCCATCTCGTGCGCGATGATCGACGCACGGCGGGCGCGCTGCGTGTCGGTGACGGCGGACCGGTAGACGACCTCGTCCCGGAACACCACCAGGCCCGGGAACTCCATCGCACCCCAGGTGAAGTCGGGCACGAACGCCTGGTCGTACTTGCCGAACGGGTACCGCAGCCCGAAGAGCTCGTGGTAACGGT
Source organism: Hamadaea tsunoensis DSM 44101 (assembly GCF_000428945.1). Taxonomy (GTDB): domain Bacteria; phylum Actinomycetota; class Actinomycetes; order Mycobacteriales; family Micromonosporaceae; genus Hamadaea; species Hamadaea tsunoensis. The sequence goes on from NZ_AUAX01000001.1 coordinate 558,448, forward strand.
CGAGGCACGCCTTGGTGATCTCGAAGATCTCGGGCGCGTTCTCCGCGAGCGCGGCGGCGTACGAGGACCGCGCGAAGACGCTCATCGGGATGCCGTCGTGCTCGTCGGCGACCTCGGCGTACGGGCCGGCGATGAGGGTGATCAGGTAGGTCGACATCGGCTTGGTCGGCGCGAACGTCCAGCGGCCCGGCGTCTCGGCGACCGGCGCGGTGTTCGAGCGGACCGTCCACGTGGGATCGGCGGTGACGGCCAGCCGGAACACGGCCTTGATGTCGGGCTGGTCGAAGCACGCCATCAGCATCGGCGCGTCGGCGATCGCCGGCTGCGCGTAGATGTAGACCAGCCCGTCGGCCGGGTCGGTGAACCGGTGCAGCCCCTCGCCCGTGTGCGAGTACGCGTACTCCGCGGTGACGACGACTTCGTTGACGGCTTCGAGGTCGGCGAGCGGCAGGCGGCCGTCGGCGTACGCGTCGATGCTCCGGCCGTTGAGCGTGGCCGAGGCGAAGCGGGACGGGCGGAGTTCGAGGAAGGTGGCGTGACCCGGATCGGCCTCGAAGCGGACGACGGTGGTCGCCCGGAAGGTCTCCTCGCCGGTCAGGTCGAGGTCGAGGTCGTAGTGGACATCGCGGACGACGGCGACGCGAGCGGTGGCTTGGTCGTGGGTGAGGCTGGCCATGCCCCCATCATGCCTGCCCGCGGGCCGGCATGATCACTCGGTCAGCAGCTTCTTCTGGAAGCACACGGACAGCGGATTGCCCACGTACTCGCCGTAGGGCGGGATGCGGACGTAACCGGACTCCTCGTAGAGCGCCAGGGCCTCGGGCTGCCGTACGCCGGTCTCCAGGATGAGCGTGTCGTGCTTCTCGTTGTGCGCCTTGCGTTCGAGCGCGGCCAGGATCCGCCGCCCCACACCCGTACGCCGGTTCGCCGGCCGCACCCACATCCGCTTGACCTCGGCGACGCCGGGCGCGACGGTGGCCAGCGCCCCGCAGCCGACCGGCTCCGACAACACGTACGCGACGACGAAACGCGCCAGCGGATCGACCGGGGTAACGGTCTCGTCCGGATAGCGGGACAGCAGCTCACGCTCGGCGGCGACGACGAGCAGGGTGACGTCCGGGTGCGTGACTTCGCGGTTCTGGATCAGCACCCGCGCGACGCTAGCCAGCGCCTGTTTCCGGCCTGTTTCGCATCCCGCACAACGGCTACCGGGTGAGCGCGATCACTCGTCCTCGTCGTCCCCGACCGTGTCCGTCACGCCCCACGTGTGCTCGTCCGGCTCGAAATCGCCCGCCGTGTCGCCTTCGGCCCGGACCCGGCGCGCCTTGCGCATGGCGAGCCGGTCGGCGGTCGGCGTACGCGACGACTTCTGGTCCAGGCGGATGTCGGTGCCCCGGTTGCCGGGCACGTAGTCGTCACCGGCGTAGACCGTCGGCTGCCAGTCGAACTCGTGCGTGGCGATGCGTACCGGCGCGCCGGGTTCGGCACCGGCCTTGGCCAGCGCGGCCTCGACGCCCAGCCGGGCCAGCCGGTCCGCGAGGTAGCCGACCGCCTCGTCGTTGGCGAAGTTGGTCTGGCGTACCCAGCGCTCGGGCTTGGCCCCGACGACGACGTAGACGCCCTCGTCGTCCTGCCGGACGGTGAAGCCCGAATCGTCGACCGCCTGCGGGCGCAGCACGATCCGCGTCGGCTCCAGGATCGGCGTGGCCAGGCGGTGCTCGATGACCAGCCGGCTCATCGCGTACACGAGTTCCTTGAGGCCCTCGCGGGTGGCGGTGCTGATGTCGTAGACCTCGTAGCCGCGGGCTTCGAGGTCGGGCCGCACGATGTCGGCCAGGTCCTGCCCGTCGGGGATGTCGACCTTGTTGAGCGCGACGAGCCGGGGCCGGTCCTCCAGCCCGCCGTAGGCCGAGAGCTCGGCCTCCAGCGCGTCGATGTCGGCCAGCGGGTCGCGGCCGGGCTCCAGCGTGGCCGTGTCGACCACGTGGACCAGCACGGACGTGCGCTCGATGTGCCGCAGGAACTCCAGCCCGAGGCCCTTGCCGGTGGCCGCGCCCGGGATGAGGCCGGGGACGTCGGCGACGGTGAAGGTGCTCTCGCCGGCCTGGACCACGCCGAGGTTGGGCACCAGCGTGGTGAACGGGTAGTCCGCGATCTTGGGCTTGGCCGCGGAGATCACCGAGATCAGCGAGGACTTGCCCGCGCTCGGGAAGCCGACGAGGCCGACGTCGGCGACGCTCTTGAGCTCGACCACGACGTCGATCTGGTCACCGGGCTCGCCGAGCTCGGCGAAGCCGGGCGCCTTGCGCCGGGAGCTGGCCAGGGCCGCGTTGCCGCGCCCGCCACGACCGCCCCGGGCCGCCTCGAAGGTCGTGCCCACGCCGACGAGGTCCGCGAGGACCTCGCCCTCGGGGCTGAGGACGACGGTGCCGTTCGGGACCTTGAGGATCAGATCCTGGCCCTTGGCGCCGTCCCGGTTGCCGCCCGCGCCCCCGCCGCCGTTGGGCGCCTTGAGGTGCGGCCGGAAGTGGAAGTCCAGCAGCGTGTGCACGGCCGGGTCGACGACCAGCAGGATGCCGCCGCCGTGCCCGCCGTTGCCGCCGTCCGGACCGCCGAACGGCTTGAACTTCTCGCGCAGGATCGACACGCAGCCGTGCCCCCCGTTTCCGGCCTGCAGGTGCAGAACGACCCGGTCGACAAAGGTAGCCACGTGCTCAATCCTTCCATCTCACCGCCGCTTCGCCCCGAGATCTCGCCCGGCTCCCGGGCTGGGCGCCCGGCCGGAGGCCGGGGGCGGAACAAAGACGAGCGGGCGGGGCGTACCGCCCCACCCGCTCGGTCAGTTCTGGTGCGAGGCTCAGGCCTCGACCGGCACGATCGACACGGTCTTGCGACCGCGCTTGGTGCCGAACAGCACGGCACCCGCGGCCAGCGCGAAGAGCGTGTCGTCGCCACCGCGGCCGACCAGGTCGCCCGGGTGGAACTTGGTGCCACGCTGGCGGAGGATGATCTCGCCGGCGTTGACCTGCTGACCGCCGAAGCGCTTCACGCCGAGGCGCTGGGCGTTGGAGTCACGACCGTTACGGGAGCTGGACGCACCCTTTTTGTGTGCCATTGCGGAACGCCTACTTCCCGGTGGTGATGCCGGTGACCTTCACCTGGGTCAGCGGCTGGCGGTGACCCTGGCGCTTGTGGTAGCCGGTCTTGTTCTTGAACTTGTGAATCCGGATCTTCGGGCCCTTGGTGTGGGCCACGAGCTCACCGGAGACGGAGACCTTGGCAAGCTTGGCCGCGTCGGTCACGAGGTCGGCGCCGTCGACGACGAGCACCGGAACGAGCGAAACAGCGTCGCCGGGCTGGCCGGTCAGCTTCTCGACCTCGATCACGTCGCCCTCGGCGACCTTGTACTGCTTGCCGCCGGTCTTGACGATCGCGTACATGGGACGCGGACTCCCTTGCGTAGTGATCCGCGCCGATCGAGACCGGCGCTGTTCTGGCGGATGAAGAGGCGGCGGGCGCTTTCGTCACGGCGCGAACCCACGCGGGGCTCCGCGGCCGGCGAGCCCGATCCGTAGAACCCGGACCGCGCGGCGCACGACACCTGGCACCCGATGGGGCACCGCAGGCTAGGGTACGCCATCGGCCGCCCGTACCTCAAACCGGGCCAGGTCGATACCCGCCGGGCGTGGCGGGGCTCACCGCGTACACGCGGCGAGCCCCGGCCGGTTCACGGCGTCACTCGGACAGCGTCACACCGGCGGCGCTGCAGATGGTGGTGACCTTCTTCGACTCGTCGGTGGCGTCGAGCGCCTTCATCTTGCCGTCGATGTCGTCGTCGAGGCTCTTCATCGAGGTGACCACGCCCTCGAAGTCGGCCTCGATCTTCAGCAGGGCGGCCTTCAGCTCCGGGTCCTCGGCCTTGGCCGCGACGTCCTTGAGCTTGGCGAAGACCTGCACCAGGAAGGCCTTGGCGGTCATCAGGGCGGCCGCCTGCTGCTCGGCCTGGGTCTTCTTGCCCGCCATGGCGTCCTGGACGGCCTTCTGCAGGCCGGCCGTGTCGTTCACGCCGTTCAGGGTCGTGTTGATCTCGGTGCACACGTCCTTGGAGTTGGCCGTGTGGTCCGCGGCCGCGGAGGAGGCGGCAGCGGTCGGGCTGCTGGAAGTGTCCTTGCTGGTTCCGCAGGCGGTGACGGCGAGCAGGGCCACGCCGACGCCGGCGGCCGCGAGTACGCGTCGCATCAGGTGTTCGTTCCTGTTCTGCAGAGGGGGTTGACGCCGGGGCCGGACCTGGCCCGGGCGGGTCGCGACAGAACGCGAGCGTCGTCCCGGCTGAGCGGGAGGACGCTCGCGCACTCTACGGCATCCCGTCGCGGTACGCCGCCTGGTCGGCCGCCGGCTCCATCGATCCGATCATGGTGTTCGGCCGCGTGATCAGGGCGATCAGGAGGCCGTCGGCGATGCTGTGAGATCGGCGACCCAGAAGTCGCCGCACGCCTGCTGCACCTTCTCGCCCGCGTCCGTCACGTCGGTGCCGGACAGGACCGCACCGGCGTTCTGCAGGTCGGCGGCACTGTTGACCTTCGCGGCGGCCTGGTCGAACGCGGCCGCCTCGGTGGTCAGCGCGGCCTTCAGGTTCGGCTCGACGGCGGTGTCCGCCTGCTGCCGCAGTCCCGCCGCCCAGTCCGTGAGCAGCTGCTTGATCTGCTGCACGGCCTGGTTCGCCTTCGTGCCGCCCGAACTCGCGTCGCTGAGCGCCGCCACAAGCTTGTTGCTGAACTCGACGGTCTTGTCGGTGATCACCTGCTTCACCGAGGCGCAGACCGTCTTCGTGTTCGCCGCGACGTCGGGCGCCAGGCTGACCTGGGCGCTCGGCGTACCGGTCGCGGCGGTGGTGCCCGAGGCCGAGGCGTCCGGCGTACCGGTGCCGCTGCAGCCCGCCGCGAACAGCGTGCCGGCCGCGACGGCCGTGGCGCCGAGGAGCCGAAGGGTGGTTCCGGAAAACATGCGCATGTCGGGGGTATCCAAACCGTGCGGGGATATCGGAACGACGGAAGTATGCCCCGGGAAGGCTACGCGCAAACGGCGGCACCGGGACACTGCCCGATGCCGCCGTTCCAGTCCTGCTGAGAGCCCCTGAGGCTCCTGCCGAGAGTCCCTAGGGGCGCGTACGCCGCCGGGCCCCGCCCCGGCGACCGCGGCGGCGGCCGGACCGGCCCTCGTCGCCCTCGCCGTTCTCGTCGCCCTCGCCGTCGCCGTTCTCGCCCAGTGCCTCGGTGTCCTCGACGACCTCGGCCTCGTTCGCGAACGGGTCGTCGGGCTCGGCCGGCGTGGTCTCCTCGTCGGCGTCGTGGTTGTGCGCGGAGTGGGCGACCTCGCGTACCTTGTCGCCGCCGCCCTGGTTGCGGCCGCCGCCGGCACCGCGCTCGGCCACCGGCTCGGTGTGGATGACGACACCGCGGCCCTTGCAGTGCTCGCAGGTCTCGCTGAACGCCTCGAGCAGGCCCGCCCCGATCCGCTTGCGGGTCATCTGCACCAGGCCGAGCGAGGTCACCTCGGTGACCTGGTGCTTGGTCCGGTCCCGGCCGAGGCACTCGGTGAGCCGGCGCAGCACCAGCTCCCGGTTGCTCTCCAGCACCATGTCGATGAAGTCGATGACCACGATGCCGCCGAGGTCGCGCAGCCGCAGCTGGCGCACGATCTCCTCGGCCGCCTCCAGGTTGTTGCGGGTGACGGTCTCCTCCAGGTTGCCGCCCGCACCGGTGTACTTGCCGGTGTTGACGTCGACGACCGTCATCGCCTCGGTGCGGTCGATGACCAGGTGGCCGCCGGAGGGCAGGAACACCTTGCGGTCCAGCCCCTTGAGGATCTGCTCGTCCACCCGGTACGCGGCGAAGATGTCCACCGTGCCGGAGTAGCGGTGCACGCGCTCGACGAGGTCGGGCGACACGTGCTCCAGATACTCCTCGACGATGTCGTACGCGTCCGCGCCGGAGACCACGATCTCCTTGAAGTCCTCGTTGAAGAGGTCGCGGACGACGCGTACGAGCAGGTCGGGCTCGGAGTAGAGCAGGGTCGGGGCGCCACCGGAGGCCGCCTTGCCCTGGATCTCCTCCCACTGCGCCTGCAGCCGGGCCACGTCGCGCTCCAGCTCGACCTCGCTGGCCCCTTCCGCCGCCGTACGCACGATCACGCCGGCGCCCTCGGGGACGAGCTTCTTGAGGATGTCGCGCAGCCGGCGGCGCTCGACGTCCGACAGCTTGCGGCTGATGCCGGAGGCGGTGCCGTGCGGCACGTAGACGAGGTGGCGGCCGGACAGCGCGATGTGGCTGGACAGCCGGGCGCCCTTGTGCCCGATCGGGTCCTTGGTGACCTGGACGAGCACCGAGTCGCCGCTCTTGAGCGCCTGCTCGATCGAGCGCGAGCGGCCCTCGAGGCCGGCCGCGTCCCAGTTGACCTCGCCCGCGTAGAGCACCGCGTTGCGGCCCCGGCCGAGGTCGACGAACGCGGCCTCCATGCTCGGCAGCACGTTCTGTACGCGGCCCAGGTACACGTTGCCGACCATGGTCGCCGCGCTGGCCCGGGTGACGTAGTGCTCGACGAGCACGCCGTCCTCGAGGACGCCGATCTGCGTACGGTCGCCCTTCTGGCGCACGACCATGACCCGGTCGACGGCCTCGCGGCGGGCCAGGAACTCGGCCTCGCTGAGGATCGGCGGGCGGGTGCGGCGCTGCTCGCGACCGTCCCGGCGACGCTGGCGCTTGGCCTCCAGCCGGGTCGAACCGGTGACGCCCTGCACCTCGTCGGCGGCCTTGCGGCCGTCGCGGACCTTGACGATCGTCGGTACGCCGTCGTCGTCGCCGTCCTCGACCTCGGCGCTGCCCTTGCGGCGGCGCCGGCGGCGGCGGCGGGTCAGCTGCTCGCCGCCCTCCTCGTCGTCGCCCTCGCCCTCCTCGGCCTCGACGGGTTCGGCCGGCTGGTCGGTCTCGCCCTCTTCGGTGCCGTCCTCCGCCCCGCCCTTGCCGCGGCCACGGCCCCGGCGGCCACGGCGGCGGCGGCGGGCGGAGCCCTCCCCGTCGTCGTCGGCGTCCTCGTCCGTGTCGGCCGGCTCGGCCTCGGTCTCCTCGACCGCCTCGGCGACGGGCTCGGCGGCCGCCTTGCCGCGGCGACGGCGGCTGCGCCGACCGGTCTCCGGCTCGGCGGCCTCGGTCTCGGCCGGAGCCTGGGCGGCCTCCTCGGCCCGCTCGACCGGCCGGGCAGGCGCCCGCACCGGCTCGGCGGCCGGCTCAGGGGCCATGAACAGCACGGTGGCGGCCATCGGCCGGCGGCGCGACGGGCGCTCCGGCTCAGGCTGAGCCTCCTCCTCGGCGATCTCCTCGGCGGCCTCGTCCTCCTCGGCCTCGGCGATCTCCTCCGGGGAGGCCACCGCCAGGTCCGCGTCGGGCGCGGTCACGGGGTCGGGCTCCGCCGGGGGTTCCTCGGCGCTGACCCGCTTGCGGGTACGCCGGGCCGGCTTGGCCTCACCGTCGTCGGCCACGACCGTACGCCGACGAGTCCGCGTACGGGCCGGGGCCGGCTCGGTGACGCCCTCGGGCGCCTTGTCGTCTGCCGGTGCGCTGGGCGCAATGGCGTTTTCAGCCTCGGCCGCTGCGTTTCGCGCGGCCTCGGCGGGCTCGTTGTCGAGCATCCGGACGTTCTCCAGTTCTGGCACTCCCCGGGCGCGCGTACGCAGCCACGCAGGGCGTGCTCCTTATAGTCACCAGGCCGGCGGCCCACCGGCCGCCGTACCCAAGTCCGTCTTCGCGCGCGCGACCTTTCCGGGGTCTAGCGCTCGACCGACGACGCCTCGCGATCCGCGTCCAGCGGATCGACGATCTCGCCGTCCCTGAGCGTGCCCTGGGCGATCCTCGTCGCCCGGGGCGGGACCGGCTGATGCAGATCCGCCACGACACGCAGCCCAGCGAGTACATCATCGGGCCGCACGGTCGGTGTCACCTGCCGTACGACAAGGTCGAGTATCGCATACTGGGCATCGGCGACAGCTTCAGGTGGTGAGATCACCGTGATCGCCGCCACCGCCGCCCGGCAGTCGAACGAGCGTCGTCCCTGCTTGGTGAGCCGTTCGACGACCACCTCGGGGGCCGCCTCGAAGGCCGCGACGGCGCGCCGCAGCTCCTCCTCGGTGATCTCCGGCAGCTCGATCCGCCACCGCGAGACCTCGATCCGGTCGGCGAGGCTGCCGGGAGCGGCCGCCTCCACCGCCTCCATGACGTCCAGGCCCGGCGAGAGGGCCGCGTCCAGCGCCGCCCGCAGCCGGTCCGGGTCGACCCGCGCCTGCAGCCCCAGCTCCAGGTACTCCGCCTCGCTGGCCACGCCGGTCGGCGCGGCCGAGGCGAACGAGATCTTCGGGTGCGGCGTGAACCCCTGGGAGTACGCGATCGGCACGTTCGCCCGGTGGATGGCCCGCTCGATCGCCCGCGCGAAGTCCCGGTGGCTGGTGAAACGCAGCGGACCGCGCTTCGCGTACCGGATGCGGATGCGCTGGACGACCGGGGCCTGGCCGCCCTCGGGTTGTTTCCTGGCCACGCGTACGCCCTCCTAAGGCTTCCGGATGACGACAACGTAGTCGTTCGCCACGTGCACGATCTCAAACGACGGGTCCGAGAAGACCTTCGGGTCGAATCGTGTCGCGCCGCGCCAGCGCCACTTGCCGTCGGGGTCCACCTTCAGGATGAACGCGTCGATCGGACCGAGGTCGAGGTTCCCGGCCATCCGGGCGAACTCGGCGGGGTCGGTCTGCGCCGCGAGCTTGTCGACCGCCGCCTCGCGCCGGGGACCCTGCGCGAAGGTGCCCGACACGACCATGCCGGCCGGCTGGGCGTACACGTACCAGGGCAGGTACGCGAAGAGCTTCTCGTCGACGGTCAGCACGGTCGGCTTGTAGCCGGGCCCGTAGACGCGCTCGACCGCGTCGCGGATCTGCCACACCGGCAGCCACTTCTGCGCCCGGGCCGCCGGGTTGGCGAACTTCGGCATGCTCCCGTCGGGCAGCGGCTCGGTCAGCGGGGCGTCGGCCGGGTTCAGGTCCTCGACGTCCAGGTTGACCCGCGGGTTGTGCACGTTCGGGACCGTCGTCGGCTTCCAGCCCTGCCAGTAACTCTGGCCGATCAGCACCGCGTACACGCTGATCAGGATGATCGCCGTGGACCGTACGCGGACCGCGTCGAACCGTCCCGCCGCCGCCCGGAGCCATTCCGCCAGGGTCAGTACGCCCGCCACGGCGAGCACCTCGGCGACCAGTCGGACCGAGTAGTGGGCGAACATGTTGTGGCCGGAGAGCATGAACCGCAGCTCGGCGAGCACGTAGAACAGCCCGGTGCCGATCAGCAGGACGCCGAGCGACCGGGCCCACCACTGCTGCCGGAAGAACCACACGATGCCGACCAGCCCGGCGACGAGCAGGACGCTGGACGCGGCCACGCTGAGGAACGGCAGCTGGATCGGGTTGTCGATGTAGTCCGGCGCCTCCAGCGTGTCGCTGGTCATCTTGGCCGGCAGCGTCAGCGTGCCGTGGATGTAGGGCACCAGGTACCAGGACGCCACGACGAAGGCGGTGACCGCGATGAAGATCCACCGGCGGACCTCGGCCCAGCGGTGCTCCGCCGTACGCCAGGCCGAGTACATGAAGTACAGGACGGCGAAGACCGCGAAGACGAAGTAGCCCTGGTAGTTCAACACCATCAGGCCGCCGATGATCCCGGCCGGCAGCCAGTGCAGCCGGCCGCGGGGCGGCTTGGCGAAGGTCAGCAGGATCCAGGGCACGACCACGAACAGCGAGATCAGCTCGTACGCCTTGGCGGCGTCGGACTGCCCGATGAGGGTCACCCCGGCGATGCACAGGGCGGCGACCGACGGGACCATCCGGCGCCAGAGCAGGAAGGCGGCCAGCACCGCGAAGGAGACCGTCAGCACCTGCGCGTACGCGATGAGGTGGTAGGGCGGGACCCCGGTCAGCACCGAACCGCGGCCGACGAGCCAGGCGAACAGCGGCGGATACTCGGCCGGTACGCCCTTCGTCACCGCGTCGACCGGCATGACCGTGGTCGAGTAGCGCAGCGCGAGGGCGACGATCCGCTTGGCGTCGCCTTCCATGCCCTCGTAGCCGAACGGCGTGCCGTAGAGCATCGCGCGCCCGAGCAGCACGAACCAGGCGGCCAGCAGGCCGGCGGCGATCCCGGTGACGGCCTCGCCGATCGGCCGGCGCAGCCAGACGATCGCCAGGACCGTCAGGCCGCCGATGAGGGCCAGCATCGGCATGATCGCGCCGTGCACCGAGATCGGGTTGAGCTTGAGGACCTTGGGGACCACGAAGGCCACCGGCACGGCGATCAGCCAGGTGACGATCGCGGTCGCGGCACTCGAACGCCACCAGGGCGTACGCGGGGTGGGCGGGTTCTCGGCCGGTTCCGCCGACGAGGGCGCGGCGGCCGGTTCCGCGAGACCAACGGTCTGCACGTCTTCGTCCTTAGGGGCTGGGGGGAGCCGAGGGGTGCCGGGCCCGGGAAGCGCGCCGGGCGGCCCGTCGTCAGTGGGAGACGGGCTGCCGTCGACCGATGCCATCGAGATCCTCGGAGTCGGCCGAGTCGGAGAGCACGTCGCCCAGCTGGACGGGCCCGTTCTCCTCCGCCGAGTCGTAGCCGATGTAGAAGGCCGGGCGGCCCTGCACGGCCTGGTAGATCCGCCCGACGTACTCGCCGAGCAGGCCCAGGCACAGCAGCTGGGTGGCGCCGAACAGCAGCACGACCAGGAAGAGGGAGGTCCAGCCGGCGACCGTGTGCCCGTTCGCGTACGCGATCAGGGTGGTCACGATCCCGACCAGGCAGGCCAGGACGCCGACGGCGCCGAGCCAGATGGCGATCCGCAGCGGGGCGGCGGTGAAGCTGATGATGCTGTCGACGGTCAGCTTGAGCATCTTGCTCAGCGGGTACTTGCTCTCGCCGGCGGCCCGCTTCTCGCGGGTGTAGGTGACCTCGCCGCTCGGGAAGCCGAGCCACGGCACGATCAGGCGGTAGACCGGGGTCTTCTCCGGCAGGCCCTTGAGCGCGTCGACCATCGAGCGGCTGAGCAGCCGGAAGTCGCCGGCGCCGGAGGGGACCTTCTTGCCGACGATGCGGCGCATGAGGCCGTAGTAGATGCCGGCGGTGTTCCGCTTGAACCAGGTGTCGGTCGTCCGGTCCCCGCGTACGCCGTAGACGATGTCGAGGTCCTCCTCCTCGGCCTTCGCCAGCATCTCGGCGATGGTCTCGGGCGGGTCCTGCAGGTCGGCGTCGATGCTGGCCACGTAGTCGCCCCGCGACCGGTGCAGGCCGGCGGTCAGGGCCGCCTGGTGTCCGCTGTTGCGGCGCAGCCGGACCAGGCGCAGCTGCGGCCAGGACGCGCGCATCATGTGCACGATCGCCGCCGTGTCGTCCCGGCTGCCGTCATCGACCGCGACGACCTCGTAGGTGCAGCCGATCCCGTCGAGCACCGGCCGCAACCGGGCCACGAGCAGGGGCAGGACCGCCTCCTCGTTGTACATCGGGATCACGACCGACAGCTTCGGAGCTGCGTTTGCGGCGGTATCGGTGGCCTTCACGACACGTACTATAGGCCGCGCGACGGCCAGGTGAGATCCGTCCCCGCGCGTCCGCACGGTCGGGCCCGCCGGCCGGGGCGATGCCCGGGTGGCCCGCATCACCGCAGGTCACACTGCTGATCATGGTCGACACGGTCCGTCGCGCGTCACGGGGCGGAGCCGGCCGCGCCGGGACTGTAAAGTTCGGCGCGTGCTGCGCAGTGGATGGATACCGGCCGCTCTGACGGCCGCCCTCACCGCCGTCTTCGTGGTCCTCTACGGCGTCTCCGCCGCCGACGTCGCGAAGTTCTCCGCGTACCTGCTGCTCGTCGTCGTGGTGCCGGGGACCCTGCTGTGGCGTCTGCTGCGCGGCGGATCCGGGCTGCTGGCCGCCGACGTGGCCGCCGGCACCGCCCTCGGGTACGCGCTGTCCGTCCTGGTGTACCTGGCGCTGCGCGCGGTGGGGCTTCCGCAGCTCGCGGTCGTCCCGACGCTGGCCGTCCTCGGGCTGTTCGCCGGCGTTCCCGGACTGCGCCGGCACTGGCGCGGTTCCGGCGAGCGTACGCCGTGGTGGTGGTCGTGGCTGCTGGCCGGATTCGTCCTGGTCCTGGTGGCCTGGAGCGGCATCAACTTCTTCCGCGGCCACGGCCTCGACTGGCCCGGCGACTCGACGCCCTACCCCGACATCCCGTTCCAGCAGGCGCTGGCCGGCGAGCTGAAGAACCACTTCCCGGGCCGGATCCCGTTCGTCGCCGGCGAACCGCTGCACTACCACTACTTCTTCCACGCCCACCTGGCCGCGGCGAGCTGGGGCACCGGCATCGAGCTGCAGGTCCTGCTGCTGCGCCTGGCCGTCCTGCCGATGCTGGCCGCGCTGGTGGTGCTCGTCGCCGTCCTCGCGAAGCAGATCACCGGCGCCTGGTGGGCCGGGCCCGCGGCGGTCTTCCTCACCTTCTTCGCGGCCGCCCCGTTCGGCCGGTACAGCACCGCGACCCCGCTCACCGTGCTGTGGACCAGCCCGACGCAGAGCTTCGGCAACGTGGTGTTCGCCGGCCTCGCGTACCTGCTGATCCTGATGTGGCGAGGGACGCCGCGACGGACCGACTGGGCGCTGTTCGCGGTGCTCACCCTGGGTGTCGCCGGCGGCAAGGCCACCTTCCTGCCGATGCTGCTCGCGGCGCTGGCCCTGGTCGCGGTGGCCGAGCTGGTCGCGCGGCGGCGGGTGGGCCGCACGACGCTGACCGCCTTCCTCATCGTGCTCGCTCTTCTGGGCGTGGCGATGGTCTTCATCTTCGGCGGATCGTCCACCGGGCTCGAAATCAACTTCCTGGGCTCGATGTACCGCCCCGGCCGTGCCCGCCTCGCCGTCCTGGCCGGCGCGATCCTCGCCTGGTGCATCGCCTGGGCGGGCATCGCCGGCCTGTTCTGGCGCCGCCGCTTCGCCGACCGCGCCGTCCTGCTCTGCCTCGGCCTCGGCCTCGCCGGCTTCGGCGCCGTCCTGCTCACCACCCAGCCGGGCGCCAGCCAGTACTACTTCCTCATGTCCGCGCGGCCCTACCTCGCGCTCGCCGCCGTGGCCGGCCTCGTCAACCTCCTGAGTACGCGTACCAGGGTGAACCAGCTTCTCGCGGCGCTCCTCGTGGGGATCATGGTGTTCTCGGCGTTCTCGGATTCCGAGCTGGAGGCCTCGACGATCAAGGCCGCCACCACGCAGGGCCCGCGCGCCTATCCGAAGGCGACCCACGGCCAGATCCCGCGCGGCGGTGTCGAGGCCGCCCGCTGGCTGCGCGACCACTCGTCGCCGGACGATCTCGTGGCCACCAACGTCCACTGCCTGATGGTGCGGGGCCGGTGCGACAACCGGAGCTTCTGGGTCTCCGCGTACGCCGAGCGCCGCATGCTCGTCGAGGGCTGGGCGTACGCGCCGACCTGGTACCCGCTGGCGGTCAAGGCCGTGCCCGACTACCACGTGCTGCCCTACTGGAAGCCGCAGGTGCTGGCCGACAACGACGCGGTGTTCGCGCACCCGACGAAGGAGAACGTGGCCCGGCTCCGCCAGGAGTACGGCGTGCGCTGGCTCTTCGTCGACAAGCGCCTGACGCCGAACTGGGCCGACCTCAAGGAGTACGCCAACCTGGTCTACGACCGCGGCGACGCCGCCGTGTTCGAACTCCCCGCCGCCTGACCCGCACCACCGCGCAGCGCGCGCAACGCGCGCAACGCGCGCAACGGCAAGATCCCGCTTGGATCAGGGAAATCACCCGAATCTTGGGCCATGATTCGGGTGACAACCGTGATCCAAACGGGATCTTGGCAGCGTCAAGCGGGTGAAGCCGGGGTGGGTCAGACGCGCAGACCGTCGACGGGCGTGAGCGGGAGCAGCTTGCGCCCGGTCGGGCCGACCTGGATCTCGGTGTCCATGGCCGGGCAGACGCCGCAGTCGAAGCAGGGCGTCCAGCGGCAGTCGTCCTGCTCGTACTCGCGCAGCGAGTCCTGCCAGTCCTGCCAGAGCCAGTCCTTGTCCAGCCCGGAGTCGAGGTGGTCCCAGGGCAGGACCTCGGCCTCCTCGCGCTCCCGGGTGGTGAACCAGGCGAGGTCCACCCCGTACGCGGGCAGCACCTTGGCCGCCGCGTCGACCCAGCGGGCGTAGGCGAAGTGCTCGCTCCAGCCGTCGAACCGGCCGCCCTGCTCCCACACCTCGCGGATGACCGCGCCGACGCGGCGGTCACCCCGGGCCAGCAAGCCTTCGATGAGCGACGGCTCACCGTCGTGGTAGCGCAGGCCGATCGCCCGGCCGACCGACTTGTCGGCGTTGACCGCCTGCTTGAGCTGGCGCAGCCGGTCGTCGATGACCTCCGGGCTCGACATCGCGGCCCACTGGAACGGCGTGTGCGGCTTGGGCACGAAACCGCCGATCGAGACCGTGCAGCGGATGTCGCGCGTACCGGTGGCGGCCCGGCCGGCCTTGATCACTTCGTGCGCGAGCCGGGCGATCTGCAGCACGTCCTCGTCGGTCTCGGTGGGCAGGCCGCACATGAAGTACAGCTTCACCTGCCGCCACCCGTGCGTGTACGCCGTCACGACCGTCCGGATCAGGTCCTCCTCGGTGACCATCTTGTTGATCACCTTGCGCATGCGCTCGGAGCCGCCCTCGGGAGCGAAGGTCAGCCCGGTACGCCGGCCGTTGCGCGACAGCTCCTCGGCCAGCGTGACGTTGAACGCGTCCACCCGGGTCGACGGGAGGGACAAAGAGACGTTGGTTCCGGCGTACTGGTCGGCGAGGCCGGAGCAGATGTCGCCGATCTCGCTGTGGTCGGCGCTCGACAGCGAGAGCAGGCCGACCTCGTGGAAGCCGGAGAACTCCAGCCCCTCCTTCACCATCTGCCCCACGGTCGTGATCGACCGCTCGCGGACCGGACGGGTGATCATGCCGGCCTGGCAGAAACGGCAGCCGCGCGTGCAGCCGCGGAAGATCTCGACGGCGAACCGCTCGTGCACGGTCTCGGCCAGCGGGACCAGCGGCTTCTTCGGGTAGGGCCAGGCGTCGAGGTCCATGGTCGTGCGCTTGTGCACACGGAACGGCACGTCCGCGCGGTTGGGCACGACCCGCTGGATACGCCCGTCCGGCAGGTAGTCCACGTCGTAGAAGCGCGGCACGTACACCGACTCGGTACGCGCCAGCCGCAGCAGCAGCTCGTCGCGGCCCCCGGGCCGGCCCTCGGCCTTCCACGCCCGGACGATCGCGGTGATCTCGAGCACCGCCTCCTCGCCGTCGCCGAGGACGGCCGCGTCCACGAAGTCCGCGATGGGCTCCGGGTTGAACGCGGCGTGCCCGCCGGCCACCACGACCGGGTGCGACTCGTCCCGGTCGGCGGCCGACAGCGGGATCCCGGCCAGGCTGAGCATGGTGAGCATGTTGGTGTAGCCGAGCTCGGTGGCGAAGGAGATGCCGAAGAGATCGAAGTCGCGTACGGGACGGTGCGCGTCCACCGTGAACTGCGGCACGCCCCGCTCGCGCATCAGCTTCTCAAGATCCGGCCAGACCGCGTACGTACGCTCGGCCAGGACGTCCGGCTGCTCGTTGAGTACCTCATAGAGAATCTGTACGCCCTGGTTCGGCAACCCCACCTCGTACGCGTCCGGGTACGAGAGCACCCAGCGGACGGCGGCGGAGTCCCACTCCTTGACGGTGGCCCCCAGTTCGCCTCCGACGTACTGGATAGGCTTCGAGACCAGCGGAAGAAGCTGTTCAAGCTGTGGCCAGACGGTCGGCGACGTGTTCACACCCATAACGAACCAGGGTACTGCACTCAGCTTTCGACCCTCTTGGGCGCGTAACGCGGGACATACTCCTGGCCGGTCATCTTCTGGATGGCCGCCATCACCACGTCGGTGATCTCGCGCGCGGCGGTCGACGTCTGCTCCGCGCCCTGCCACTTCTCCACGCTGATCGGCTCGCCGATCCGGATCTTGACCTCGCCGCGCTTGAACTTCGGCAGCAGCTGGCCGGTCGGCTGGATCTTGTCGGTGCCGATGTTGCCGACCGGGATGATCGGTACGCCGGCCGCCAGCGCCAGCCGCGCCACCCCGGTACGCCCCCGGTACAGCCGGCCGTCGGGCGAGCGCGTGCCTTCCGGGTAGACGCAGACGGTGCCGCCGCCCTGCAGGTGCGGGATGGCGGCGTCGAACGCCGACAGGGCCGCCCGGCCGCCTTCACGGTTGACGGGGATGGCGCCGAGGCCGGTCATCAGCGTACGGAAGAACAGACCCGTGGGGCCCTTGCCGGTGAAGTAGTCGGACTTCGCCCAGAAGGCGACCTTGCGTTTCTGCAGCACCGCGCCCAGGAAGATCTCGTCGGCCACCGAGAGGTGGTTGCCGGCGAAGATCAGGCCACCGGTCTCGGGGACGTTGTCCAGTCCCTCGACGTCCGGCCGCCATCCGATACGCAGGGCAGGCGCGACCGTCCACTGACCGACCGTGTAAAGCACGGGCACCGCTGGCCTCCAAAGCCTCTCGACGCGACAGCCGCTGAACATACCCTAGCCAGCTCGAACGCCCGCCGCCCGGCGGATGGCCGTCCCAGTTACCCGCCAGTTTGGGCGCGGAGCCGTTCGAGCTGCTGACGCGCGTCGTCGCGCCAGGCGACGATCCACTGTTCATACTTCAGCAACAGGGTCGTCGCCCGCTCCGTGATCACAGTCACCATCACCGATGCCATCGTGACCTGCTCGCGGCAGCGCGCATCGGCGCCGGCCTGCTTGATCTCCGCCAGCTCCCGGGTTCTGGTGTACACCGGCGGCTCACCGTGCGCGCCGTACCTGCGCATGGTCATCTTGTACGCCTCGTCGACGTCGTGCAGTCCGGCGTACCCGGCCTTC
This sequence comes from Hamadaea tsunoensis DSM 44101, assembly GCF_000428945.1. GTDB lineage: Bacteria > Actinomycetota > Actinomycetes > Mycobacteriales > Micromonosporaceae > Hamadaea > Hamadaea tsunoensis. The sequence continues at coordinate 575,437 of NZ_AUAX01000001.1, forward strand.
TTCATGCAGCCCGACCAGGCGGACAGCATCGTCGTCACCCGCTTGTCCGCCGAGGCCTGTTCCACGGGCGTCGTCAGCAGGTCGCTGGGCGAGGGGGCGCCGAAGCGTACCGGGGCGGGACTCGGGCCGATCATGGTCTTGCGGGCCTGGGCGGCACAGCCGTTCGGTTGCGCGTCGCGCGTGGTCGCGTACTGCCGCTGTTGCGCGGGGGGAAGATTGTCGAAGGCGGTCTTCGCGGCGGGCGAGTCCGACGGCGCGGGGTTGCGCAGGGTCTCGCCGTAGCCGTAGCCGATGGTCGCGGCCTGGGTCTTGTCGAGAGTCCAGGTCGCCGGTTCGGGCAGCGGGCTGCGGAACGGCGGGACGTTGGAGACCGCCGCCGGGTGTACGCGGAAACCCTTGGCCGCCATGCATTTCGCGATGAGCTTCTGCCGCTCGGTGTCGACCTGCGCGTTGAGGGCGGCGGTCTCCTGGAGGATCGCGACCAGGCCCGCCGCGGTGAGCGGGCCGGACGGGCTCGCCTGCGGCTGCCCGGGGCGCGAGGGCGCCCAGGCCGGCGCCGCGGTGGGACCGCAGGCCGCGGTCGCGAGCGCGGTCATCGACAGCAGGGCCGCGGCGAGACGGGAGCGCATGCCCGCGACCCTACCGCCCCCTCCACGCCCCCCTCAGCGACGATCTTGCGCGAATGTTCGGGCCTTCCGGGCATACGCCGCGGAATTCGAGACACTCGCGCAAGATCGTCGAAAGGTGGATCGTCGGAAGTGGATCAGGCGGAAGCGATCAGGCGGTGACGGGGACGACGGAGATGGCGACGGTGCCGCCGTCGCCGACCTCGCCGGTGTAGCCGCCGTCGACCGCGCCGAACGTCAGCCCGATCGCCAGCACCTCACCCTTCACGAACTCCTCGTGGGCGCGTACCGCCGCCATGACCTCGTCCGAGGCGGACAGGGTCAGCGCGATGCGGTCCGACACCCGCAGATCCGCCTCGCGGCGCGCCTGCTGCACGGCCCGCACGACGTCGCGGGCCAGGCCCTCGGCCGCCAGCTCCGCGGTGACCTCGGTGTCGAGCAGCACCACGCCGCCGGAGACCGGGACCGCCGAGGAGCCGGCCTGCGCGACCAGCTTCAGCTCGTACTCGCCCTCCTGCAGGGTCACCCCGGCCGCCACCGGAGCGCCGTCGACCAGCGACCACTCCCCCGCCTTCACGGCCTTGATCACCGTCTGCACGGCCCCGCCGACACGCGGCCCGAGCGCCCGCGGCACCACCGTCAGCACCTGCTCGCAGTGGGCCGAGACGTCCTCGGTCAGCTCGACCTTCTTCACGTTCACCTCGTCGGCCACGAGATCCGCGAAGGGCCGCAACCGCTGCGCCCCCTGCGCCGCGACGGTCAGCGTCGACAGCGGCAGGCGTACGCGCAGCCCCTGGGCCTTGCGCAGCGACAACGCGGCCGAGCAGACGTCGCGTACGGCGTCCATGGTCGTGACGAGGTCGTCGTCGGCCGGGAGTTCCCCCTTCGCGGGCCAGTCGGCCAGGTGCACCGAACGGCCGCCGGTCAGGCCGCGCCAGATCTCCTCCGCGGTCAGCGGCGCGAGCGGCGCCACCACCCGGCAGAGCGTCTCCAGCACGGTGTACAGCGTGTCGAACGCCTCGGCGTCGCCCGCCCAGAACCGGTCCCGGCTGCGGCGCACGTACCAGTTGGTCAGCGCGTCCAGATAGGACCGGACCGCGGCGCACGCCCCCGAGAGGTCGTACGCGTCCATCGCCGCCGTCGCCTTGCCCACCAGCTCCTCGGTCTTCGCCAGCACGTAGCGGTCGAGCACGTTCGTGCTGTCCACGCTGCGCCGGGCGGTGTGGTCCGCGGCGTTGGCGTACAGGGTGAAGAAGTAGTAGACGTTCCACAGCGGCAGCAGCACCTGGCGTACCGCGTCGCGGATGCCGGACTCGGACACCGGCATGTCGCCGCCGCGCAGCACGGGCGAGGCCATGAGCATCCAGCGCATGGCGTCCGCGCCGTACTTGTCGAACATCTCGTACACGTCGGGATAGTTGCGCAGGCTCTTGGACATCTTCCGGCCGTCCTCGCCGAGCAGGATGCCGTGCACCACGCAGCTCGAGAACGCCGGCCGGTCGAACAGCGCCGTGGCCAGCACGTGCAGCGTGTAGAACCAGCCGCGTACCTGCCCGATGTACTCGACGATGAAGTCACCGGGATAGTGCGACTCGAACCACTCGCGGTTCTCGAACGGGTAGTGGACCTGGGCGAACGGCATCGAGCCCGACTCGAACCAGCAGTCGAGCACCTCCGGTACGCGGCGCATCACGGACTTCCCCGTCGGGTCGTCCGGGTTCGGCCGGGTCAGCGAGTCGATGAAGGGCCGGTGCAGGTCCTGCACCTCCACGCCGAAGTCGCGCGTCAGCTCCTCGATCGAGCCGTACACGTCCATGCGCGGGTACGCCGGGTCGTCCGACTTCCACACCGGGATCGGCGAGCCCCAGAACCGGTTCCGGGAGATCGACCAGTCCCGGGCGTTGGCCAGCCACTTGCCGAACGAGCCGTCCTTGATGTGCTCGGGCGTCCAGGTGATCTGCTGGTTCAGCTCGACCATGCGGTCCTTGAACTGGGTCACGGCGACGAACCAGCTCGACACGGCCATGTAGACGAGCGGGGTGTCGCAGCGCCAGCAGTGCGGGTAGGAGTGGGTGTAGGTGTCCTGCCGCAGCACGACGCCGCCCCGGTCCTTGAGCTCCCGGATCACCGGCTTGTTGACCTCGAAGACCTGCTGGCCCTCGTAGGTGGGCACGAGCGAGGTGAACCGGGTGTGCGCGTCCACCGTCACGATCGTCGGTACGCCGGCCGCGTTGCACGCGTTCTGGTCGTCCTCGCCGAAGGCGGGCGCCAGGTGCACCACGCCGGTGCCGTCGGAGTCGCTGACGAAATCGGCCGCGAGCACCTGGAACGCGTTCTCGCCGGCCTGCTCGACGAGGTAATCGAAGAGCGGCACGTACCGCCGGCCGGCCAGTTCGGCCCCGGTGACCTCGGCCACCTGCGCGTACCCGTCGAGCTCCTTCGCGTACGCGGAGACCCGGGAGGAACCCATGATCACCTTGTCGCCGGACTCGTTCTGGAGCACGGCGTAGGTCAGGGCCGGGCCGACGGCGAGGGCGAGGTTGGACGGCAGGGTCCACGGCGTGGTCGTCCAGACCGCGATCTTCTCGGCCTTGTTCCCGTCGGCGTCGAGCAGCTGGAACAGCACGTGCAGGGCCGGGTCCTGCCGGTCCTTGTAGACGTCGTCCATCCGCGTCTCGGTGTTGGACAGCGGCGTCTCGCACCGCCAGCAGTACGCGAGCACGCGGAAGCCTTCGTAGATCAGCCCCTTGTCGTGCAGGTTCTTGAACGCCCACATGACCGATTCCATGTAGGGCTTGTCGAGGGTCTTGTAGTCGTTCTCGAAGTCGACCCACCGCGCCTGCCGGGTGACGTAGCGCTCCCACTCGTTGGTGTAGCGCAGCACGGACTCGCGGCAGTAGTCGTTGAACTTCTCGACGCCCAGCGCCAGGATCTCGGCCTTGGTCGTGATGCCGAGCTGCTTCTCGGCCTCCACCTCGGCCGGCATGCCGTGGCAGTCCCAGCCGAACCGCCGCTCGACGCGCTTGCCGCGCATCGCCTGATAGCGCGGCACGACGTCCTTGGCGAAGCCGGTCAGCAGGTGGCCGTAGTGCGGCAGGCCGTTGGCGAAGGGGGGGCCGTCGTAGAAGACGAACTCGTCGTCGGCCGGACGGCCGTCCACCGACGCCTCGAACGTCTTGTCGGCCGCCCAGAATTCGAGCACCTTGCGCTCGACGGCGGGCAGGTCGGGGCTGGCGGGCACGCCGCCGAGCGCCTCGTGCAGGGGGTACGCCATGAGTGGTCCTCTCTCGCGTACAGTCCGGTCACTGTGCGCGAGGACGAACAGCCCGGCCGGGCCGCCCGCGGTACCACCTCGCTTGCCCGGTGACGTACGCCGGGCCGCTCGTTGTCGGCTGTGACGGGCCGCCCCGTCCGGTTCTACCGAGCCCACCGGGGTACGGCGGGCTTTTCTTCCGGAGGCTCACCGGTGATCGCCGGGTCGATGCCTGTGCGACCAGGATACCCCGGGCCGCACCTGGATTTCAGGAGCCCCGCAGCGCCCTGAGCGTGGCCTGGTACGCCGGCTTCGGCTGGTCCTGCGTATCGAAGAGGCAGGCCGCGCCCCAGCCCTTGTAGTTCGCGTCGATCCAGCTCAGGGCGTCGCTGAAGCCCCACACCGTGATCGACGCGCAGGCCGGGACGGCCAGGCAGGCGCGGACCGCGGCGGCGTACTGGGCGGCCTGCTGGTCGAGCGTCGCCGGCGTGGTCGGCAGCTGGATGCGCACGTCCAGCTCGGTGATCGCCACCTTGATCCCGAGCGCGGCGAACCGCTGCAGGTTCGCCTTCATCTTCGCCAGCGGCGTCGTGGACTGGATGTGCGTCTGGAAACCCACCCCGCCGACCGGTACGCCCTCGTTGCGCAGCTGCCGGACCATGTTCAGCAGGGCGTCGGACTTCTTGTTCGCCACCTCGATGCCGAAGTCGTTGATGAACAGCCGCGCGCCCGGATCGGCCTCGTGCACCCAGCGGAAGACGTCGGCGATGTAGTTGTCGCCCAGCTTCCGCCGCCAGATCGAGTCGCGCGGCGTACCGTCCGGGTTCAGCGGCTCGTTGACCGCGTCCCAGGCCCAGATCTTGCCCCGGTAGCGGGCCGCGACCGTCTGGACGTAGGTGCGCACCTCGTCGCGTACGACGTCGGGCGGGGTGGACTCGTTGACGAACGTCGGCACGTTCGAGTGCCACAGCAGCGTGTGGCCGTAGACGACCTGGTCGTGCGCGGCGGCGAAGGCGATGATCCGGTCGGCCGTGGCGAAGTCGAAATCGTCCGGCGTGCGCTGGATCTCGGTCCACTTCATCGCGTTCTCGGCCGTCACCGAGTCGAACTCGCGGGCGACGAGGTCGGCGTACCCGACGTTGTCGAGCAGGGTCGGGCGCATCGCCGTTCCGATGTGGACACGGCCACCGGCGCTCGTACGCAGCGACGCCGCCGCGGCCGAGGGAGAAGCGCTCACGGTGGGCGTCGCCGGGGGGTTGGCCTCCACGCGGTCGTGACCCGACGGCGACATCCGCACGATCACCACCACGACGACCGCGACCCAGACCACGACGAGCGCCGCGGCCACGGCGAGCACGCGGGTCGAACGGGAGCGGCGCAGCGGCCCGAGGCGCAGCTGCGGACGCACCGACCGCGGCCGGCCGGTGGGACGGCTGACCACCTTGGCCCGGCCCTGGTATCCCACGTCGGCAGCTGTTCCTCTCGTCGGCTTGTGTCCCAGGAGCCTATCCGAACCGGACTCATCTCCTCATACCACCGGTCGATCATGGTCTCCGGACGGGCGGCGGCCGACCGGCCGCGGGGTGGCGTGAGCTCGCGACCTCTAGACTGGCCCGGAAGACCTTTCCGGCCGCCACCCCTCCCGGAGCCTCCATGTTCCTTCGCCGTTCCGTCGTCCGCCTGGGCGCGTCCGCCGCCGTCCTCGCCGCGCTCGCGCTGCCGGCGGCCGTGCCGGGCCCGGCCGCGGCCGCGGCGCCCTCCTACACGCTGGAGGAGCGGGCCACCGCCCTGACCACGCCGTCGCTGATCTACATCGAGGCGCGGTACGCGGGCTTCGTGCGGCTGCGCTCGACCGGGGCGCTGGTCTACCCGAAGCAGATCGTCATGCGCTTCTCCTGCACCGGCGTGGTCGTCGACACCGCCGGGTACGCGGTGACCCCGACCTACTGCCTCGACCCGGGCATCGAGGTGCTGCGCCAGCGGGCGTTCGCGGTGGTCGCCGGCAACCTGGTCGCGGAGAAGAAGCTGGCCCCGGACAAGGCCGCCGGCTACGCCCGGGACCTCGTCAAGAACGCGGTCTACACGACCGAGGACAAGACCCGCAACGCGGAACTGTCGGTCTACGTGCAGCGGTTCTCGGCGACCGCGAGCGCGACGACCCCGATCACGGCGACGATCGCCGACCGGCTGCCCATCCGCGACGGCAACGCGGCCCTGCTGAAGCTGTCGGTGTCCGGGCTGCCCGCGGCCGTCCTGTCGGCCACCCCGCCGGCCGCCGGCGCCTCCATGTACGCGTCCGGCTTCACGACCGCCGACCGCTCGGCGAACGGCAAGCCGGCCGACGGCGCGTCGTTCTCCGTCCGGTCCCGCCAGACGGCCATCGTCGGCGAGGTCGGCGGCCAGGGCCGGCTCGACGGCGACCTCGGACCGGAGTCGGCCGGCGGCGTGCTGACCGACTCGGAGGGGCACGTCGTCGGGCTGCTGAACGCGAACTTCCCGACCGACACCCGGCCGGTCATGGTGACCACGGTCGCCACGATCCAGCAGCTGATGACCGATCAGAAGATCGACAACACCGGGGCCTCGACGGACGACGCGTACCGGCAGGGCATCGACGCGTACTTCGGCGGCCGGTACTCCGACGCCATCGCCCAGCTCGACAAGGTGCTCGCCGAGCAGCCCGACAACCGCACGGCGGCCGACTACCGGCGCCAGGCCGCGGACCGGATGAACATCGAGGGCAGCCAGCCGGGCAGCTCGGCGATGCCGGTGTGGCTCGTCGGCCTGCTGGCCGCGATCGGCGGGGCGCTGCTCATCGGCATCATCGTGATGGTCGTGCTGATGCTGGTACGCCGCTCGCACCGGGACCGGGCGGCCGACGAGATCCTCGTGCCGATCTCGATCAACCCGTTCTCGCCGACGTCCGGCATCCCGCAGAGCGTCCCCCCGATCTCGGGCGGCGGCTATCCCGAGTACCCGACGGCCCCGTACCCGCTGACCCAGCCGCAGCCCGCCACGCCCGGCGCGATGATCCCGCAGCCGCCGGTCCAGCGGCCGCCGATGGTCCCGCCGCCGGTCGCGGCCCAGCCGGAGCAGGCCGCCGCGCAGCAGCTGCCGGTCCCGCCGCTGTACCCGGCGCCCCAGGAGACGGCCGCCGCACCGGTGGCCCAGCCCGTCGCCCCGCCGGTGGCGCAGCCCGAGTCCGAGCTTCCGCCCCTGCCGGCCCAGCAGCCGCCGGCGGTTCAGCAGCCCTTCGTTCAGCAGCCGGTCGTTCAACAGCCCTTCGTTCAGCAGCCGGTCGTTCAGCAGCCGTTCGCCCAGCCCGCGGCCCAGCAGCCCGCAGTCCAGCAGCCTGTGGCGCAGCCGCCCGTGCCGCAGCAGCCTGTGGCGCAGCAGCCCGTGGCGGCTCCGCCGGTGGCCCAGCAGCCGGAGGCGTACCAGCCCATCTTCCAGCAGCCGATCTTCCAGCCGGCCGCGCCGCCGCAGGAGGCCGTGACGCCCGCGCCGCTCGTGGCACCCCTGCCGCCGGTGGCGTCGGAGCCGTCACTGCACACCTTCCCGGTGCCGCCCGTGGTGGAGCAGCCGCCGGCCCCGCTGCCGGTCCCGGCGGACTTCGCCGATTTCGCCTGGCCCGAGGACGCCGACGAGCCGCCGGCCGACGCGGACGAGACCAACACGGGCAACCCGTGGGCGCCGCCGCCGTCCGGCGCGAGCCGCTGACCAGCACATAAAGAACGCCCGGCCGGTGATCCGGCCGGGCGTTCTCGCGTACGGCGGCTCAGGAAGTCGCCTTCCAGTCCTTCACCGTGTCGTCCGCGATCGCCTTGTACAGCGCCGCGTCCTGGGCCTCGTCGGCGAAGACCACGCTCTGGCCCGACACCATGCCCGTGCCCTTGCTCGGGTTCGTGATGAACCGCAGCTGGTCGCCGGAGATGCCGCGCAGGTCCATGGCCGTGTCCACGACCGAGAAGCCGCGGTCCACCGTCAGCGTCTGCGCGCACGACTGGAGGAAGTCGCTGAGCTTCAGCGGGTTCGCCAGGATGCCCGCGGTGGTCGCCTTGTTCAGGATCGCCCGCAGCACCTGCTGCTGGTGCTCGATCCGGCTGAAGTCGCCGTTGCTGAACTGCTTGCGCTGGCGGGCGTAGTCGAGCGCCTCCTCGCCGTTGAGGTGCTGGCGGCCCGCCTGGAACACCCGGAACGGCGCGTGGATCGAGGTGAACGTCTTGTCGATCGTGACGTCGATGCCGCCGATGGTGTCGACCACCTTGGCGAACCCGGCGAAGTCGATGACCGCGACGTGGTCGATGCGTACCTTGGTGATGGACTCGACGGTCTGCGTCATCAGCGCGATGCCGCCCCAGGCGAACGCCGCGTTGATCTTCGCCGTCACGCCGCCGTGCTGGCCGTCCGCCGACTTGGGGATCTTCACCCAGGTGTCCCGCGGGATCGAGATGAGCTGCGCGGACTTATGGTCGGCCGAGACGTGGGCCAGGATGATCGTGTCCGTACGCGATCCGTCCAGCTCCGGGTTACGCGAGTCGCTGCCCAGCATCAGGATGTTCATCGCGGCGGTGACCGTCTTGACCGGCCGGTCCTGCTCGGGGATCTGGGCCAGGTCGTCGACGTGCGTGACGGTCGAGTTGTCGATGTGGCGAACGTACTGCCAGCCGGCGATGGCGCCACCGGCCGCGAGGACGACGAGGATGACACCGACGATCAGGACCACCTTCGGCCAGCGGCGGCGCTTGGCCGGCGCGGTCTCGGCCGGGGTGCCGTCGGGGGCCGCGGTCGCTTCGTCCGAAACGGTCGGGGTGGCGTCGGGGGCGTCCGTCGAGGGCGCGTCGGGGTAGGTCACGAGGATGGATTATGCCTCAGCACCAGGCTCCCCCGGGGCCGCGCAAACGGCTCGTTACATGTGGTACGTCGGGTCCGGCCGGTCGTGCCCCATGATGATCACAGCCGCGGCGGCCGGGGCTGCCCCGCCCGGTCCACGATGGTAACCTCTGCCTGCCCTCGGACCGCGCCGTCGACGGGGCCGTGATCGGGCCATCGCCACAGCTGTCCTGCCCTCGGGCCGCGATCAGGAAGGATGGCCAGCGCAATGTCCCTCGCTTCGCCGGCCGGCCGCACCACCGCCCGCCGGTTGAGCAGGTTGCTGTCCATTGTGCTCCTCGCACTGCTCGCGATCCTCCTGGTCGAGGTGTTCCTGGAGACGTGGACGCAGGTGCTGACCGGTCCGACGAGCACCGATCCGCGGGTGAACCTCGAACTGGCCAGCCAGTGGCCGAAAACACTGAAGAACGCCCTCTACTTCGGTCTCGCCGCCGTCACCTTCGCCAAGATCGCCGTCGACCGCCGCTGGAAGTCCTTCCGTACGCCGGCCGACCTGGCCCTGGCCGCGCTCGTCGTGGTGCTGGTGCTGGCCGGCCTGGTCAACGGCTCGTCGCCGAAGCTCATGGCCGACGCGCTCTTCGTCTACCTGCGCGGTGCCCTGGTCTTCTACGCGTTGCGGTCGGCGGACGTGACGCCCCGCACCGGACGCCGGCTGATGACGGTCGCCGGGGTCCTCGTCGGCGTCAACGTGCTGCTCGCACTCCTGCAGATGATCATCGGCGAGCCGGCGTACCGGATGCTGGGGTGGGTCGACCTGACGTGGGCCGGCCAGTACCGCGCCCAGGGCCTGCTGCCGCACCCCAACCATCTCGGCCACGTGCTCGGCCTGGTCCTGCTCGGCCTGCTGGCCTTCATGGTCAGCCGCCCGCTGCCCCGCTGGTGGTGGGCGGTCCTGGTGCCGCCGGCGATCGCCCTGTCCGCGACCCAGTCGCGCGAATCCCTGATCGGCGTCGTGCTCGGTGCCGTCGTCATCGGACTCGTGGCGCGTACGCCGCCGAAGAAGATCGTGGTGTTCTGCCTGGTCATCGTCGCGTGCACGGGCCTGCAGATCGTGGCCCGGCCGGCGAACCGGGCCGAGTGGGAACGGCGTATCGGCAACGTCTTCACCGCGTTCCGCCATCCCGCCAGTACCACTTCGCACCAGCCGGTCGCGTCCAAGCCCGCGACCACGCCCCGGCCGTCGCCCCAGCCGGAGGAGACCACGTCCGCGGCCCCGTCGGCCCGGCCGTCACGCTCGCCGTCCAAGGCCGCGAGCCCCACGCCGCAGGTGAGCCACTCCCCCTCCCCCGCGCCTGTACGCGAGATCCGCGTCCTCTACTTCCAGCAGTCCTTCGAGCTGTGGCAGAAGCAGCCGCTGCTCGGCTTCGGCATCGGGCAGTTCGGCGGGGTCGTCGCGCAGAAGAACAATCCGGACTGGGACAAGAACCCGAAGTTCGGCCCCAAGGGCTTCAACCGCTACGGCTTCCAGGCCGTCCAGATCGACTCGTTCTGGCTGCACCTGGGCATGGAGGCGGGCCTGCTCGGACTGCTCGCGTACGCGGCGTGGCTGTGGATGCTCGTCCGGCCGCTGCTGCAGTCGACGCGGTCCACCGGCCGGGAGCGGCGCCGGCCCCGGGATCCGCTGGTGCTGTGGGCGATCGCGGTCATGCCGTTCGTCGCCCTGGTCGCCGTCCTCTCCCCGGCCTATGAGGATCCGCTGCTGCCGCCGCTGCTGTTCGGCATTCTCGGCTTCGCCTGGTGGTCGCTGGAGTCCGCGGCACAGGCCCGGCTGCGGGCGCTGACCGCCGAGACCACCCAGCTGCCCAGCATGCGGGACGGCCGGGCCGCCGACGAGACCGTGATCCTCAGCACGGACGAGATCCGGGCGCTCGCCCGCAACCCCCGCCGGGACGAGCGGATCAACGGCTCCGGAGCACCGCAGCCCTGATCAACAGGGGTCGGCCGTCATCTGCCATGGCGGACAGTCCACTCTCCCCGGCGGGTCCGACGTCCGGTCGTAGCTCTAGCCCGCATTTCTGAGCAGCGGCTATACTCAGGCGGCCACGGGGAGGCAACGACGCACCTATCTGTCAATTTCGATTGACCTCTCCTCCGTGTCTTCGCCGACGAAGAGGAACAGAGTAGAAGCATGTCCGGACGCAGCGGGGGACCCGAAGAGCGAGGCCGAGACCGGCCGGGTCGGTACGGGCTGCCATGACGGCGGGCCGGCCGGTGACGCCCTTCCCACCGGACAGCGTGGACGTGACGGCGCAGGTGCCGCGGCAGTTGCAGGTGCACGACGTCCGGGCGCCGGCGGAGACGATCGACCCCGCCACGCGTACGCCGGTGAAGCCGACCTTCTCCGTCTGCATCGCGGTCCGCGACCGCTCGGCGCTGCTGGTGAACTCGATCCAGAGTGTCTTCGCGACCGGGGCCGCTGACGTCGAGGTCGTCGTGGTCGACGACGGCTCGGGAACCCCGTCGCAGGAGGGGCTGGCCGACGCCGGCCTGCTCGCCGACGAGCGGATCCGGCTGGTCCGGCGCCCGGCGCGCGGCATCGCGGCGGCCCGCAACACCGCCCTGGCGGTCGCCCGCGGTCGCTACATCACCGTGCTGGACTCCGATGACGAGCTGACCGCCGACGCGTTCGACCACCTGCGCGGACTGTTGGATGCGACCGGCGCGCCCTGGGTCTACACCGACTACGAGGAGATCACGAACAGCTCGCAGCGGGTGATCCGGATGCCGGCGTACCAGAGCCCTCCGGAGATGCTGCGCGCCGTGCTGACCCGCCCGCGCCTGCCGTTCAAGCACTCCGGCATGACCATCGACCGGCGGGTGCTGACCGACCTCGGCGGCTACAACGAGGACATGCGCATCAAGGTGGACGTCGAGCTCGTGCTGCGCGCGCTGCGGCACGACATCCTGCCCGTCCGCCTCGGCGAGCCGGTCGTCAAGTTCCGCCGGCACGACAGCAACATCAGCCACAAGCGCCTGACCGGCCTGGGCGCCTGGTACGGGCTCATCTCGGAGTACGCGCCGCGGCGGTCCCGGCTGCGGATGAAGGCGTACCGGACGGCCAGCGAGATCGCCAAGTGGGGCGTCAGCGCCGTCGGCCGCTGAGAATCGGCGCCGGGCCGCTCAGAGGTCGCGCAGGAACGCCCGCGGATTGTCGGTGAACATCTCGTTGGCCAGGGCGTAGTCGTCGGGCCGTCCGATGTCGAGCCAGAATCCGTCGTGCCCGCGGCTGTTGACCCGCTGACCGTCCGCGAGCAGGTCGAGGATCAGTTCCGGCATGTCGTACCGCCCGGCCGGTACGCGTTCGAGCGCCGCCGGCGACATCGCGTACGCGCCCATGGAGACGTCGACGTAGAGCGTGGGCTTCTCGTCGTAGCCGATCACGTCGCCGTTGGGGTCGATCTTCAGTACGCCGAGGTCGATCTTCTCGGCGCGCGAGAAGGTGCTGATGGTGACCAGCGTGCCGGCGCGGCGGTGGGCCGCCATGAGCGCGGTGAAGTCGAGGTCGGTGAGCAGGTCGCCGTTCATGACGAAGAAGTCCTCGTCGAGCCGGCCGGCGAGCTGCCGCAGCGGGCCGGCGGTGCCGAGCGGTTCTTCCTCGTGCAGGTAGTCGATTTTCAGGTCGAGCCGGTGCCCGTCCTCGAAATACCCCTCCAGCAGGTACGCGAGATGTCCCGTGAGCAGGGTGACCTCGACGACGCCGTGCGAGCGCAGCTGCCGCAGCAGGATCTCCAGGATCGGGATGTCGCCGACCGGCATGAGCGGCTTGGGGAAGCTGACCGTGAAGGGGCGCAGGCGGGTCCCCCGGCCGCCCGCCAGGATCACCGCTCTCATACCGTGTACCGGTCCACGTCGTACTGATGCAGGTGGTCGCGGACGTACGCGACGACCTGGGCCAGGCCGTCGCGCAGCCGGACGGCGGGCGTCCAGCCGCACAGCTCCTTCGCCTGGGCGTTGGCCGCGATGAGCTCGAAGACCTCGCTGCGGGCCGGCCGCAGCCGGTCGCCGTCCGCCACGATCTCCACGTCCGGCCGGCCGGCGATCTCCGCGATGAGCCGGGCGAGGTCGCCGATGGTGATGCCGGCGCCGTTGCCGATGTTGGTGGCCCGGCCGACGCACGCGTCCGTCGCCGCGACCGCCATGAAGCCGGCCGCCGTGTCGGTGACGAAGGTGAGGTCGCGTACCGGGCGCAGGTCGCCGAGCGAGATCTTCTCCCGGCCGGCCAGCACCTGCGACGCGATCGTCGGGATCACCGCGCGGGCGCTCTGCCGCGGCCCGTAGGTGTTGAACGGCCGGATCGTGGCGACCGGGGTCTCGAACGAGCGGAAGAACGACTCCGCCAGCGCGTCCGCCCCGATCTTCGACGCCGAGTAGGGCGACTGCGGCTGCAGCGGGTGCTTCTCGTCGATCGGCGTGTACAGGGCCGTCCCGTAGGTCTCCGACGTCGACGTGTGCACCATCCGGCGTACGCCGAGATCGCGTACCGCTTCGAGGACGTTGAGCGTGCCGGAGACGTTCGTGGCCACATAGGACGCCGGCGCCACGTAGCTGTACGGGATCGCGATCAGCGCGGCCAGGTGGAACACCGTGTCGCAGCCGTCGACGGCCCGGCGTACCGCGAACGGGTCGGTGATGTCGGAGGGCACGATCTCCAGGTCGGCCCGGACGTCCGGGTCGACCTGCGCCAGCATGCCGATGTCGGAGCGGCCGTTGTAGCGCACCATCGCGCGTACCTCGGCGCCGGACCGGACCAGCCGCTCGGTGAGGTGCGAGCCGATGAAGCCGCCCGCGCCCGTCACCAGCACCCGACGGCCCGACCAGTCCTCGACGTGGCTCGTCACAGACATCTCCTTCTCGTCATCCCCGCGCGACGTCCGCGTACAGGTCTTCCAGGCTGCGGCGCAAGGGAATGGCCGCGGTCCACGCGGTCAGCTCCCCGATCCGACGGGCCGACCCTACCTGGCGGGCCACCGGCCCGGCCCCGGGCAGCACCTCCACCACCGACCAGTCCAACCCCGCCACCTGCAGCAACGTCTCCAGCACCGCCCGCACGGCGACCGGCCGCTGCGAGCAGATGTTCACCGTCGGCCCGCCGAGATCGGCCGCCGCCAGATCCGCGTACGCGCGCGCGACGTCGCGTACATCGGTGAAGTCCCGAATCGCGTCGATGTCGCGGACGGTGACCTTGTCCGCGGACCCGGCGGCGACGGCGGCGACCTTCCGGGCCAGCGCGCCGGCGACGGTGGCGGCGGTCTCACCAGGGCCGACGTGGTTGAAAGGCCTGGTGGCGACCAGCTCGAAGCGGTCGTCGGCGCTCAGCCCGCGGGCGATCGCCTCGGCCGCGCACTTCGCCCAGCCGTACGCGCCGGCCGGCCGCAGCGCGCAGTCCTCGGTCAGCGGTGCCGCGCCCGGGTCGAGGGCGCCGTACTGGGCGGACGAGCCGGCGAGCACGAGCCGGCCGCCGTTCGCCCGCAGCGCGGCCGCCAGGTTCGACACGGGCCCGACGGTCGCCTCGACCAGCCGGTCCGCCGCCGGTACGCGTTGCGGCGTCGCGGCCGCCAGGTGGATCACGACATCCGGGCGTACCTCGTCGAGGAGCCGGGTCACACTGTCCAGATCGGACAGATCAGCGGCCACGTAGCCCGGATCGGCGCCCGGTGTCCGGCCGGTGCGCACGACGTCGAACCCGCGCTCGGCCAGCAGCGGTGCCACGTACCCGCCGACCCAGCCGCCGGCCCCCGTCACCAGCGCCCTCGTCATCCGGCGAGGACCTTCCGGTAGATCTCGACGATCCGCTCGGCGACCCGGCGCTCGTCCAGCCACGCGCAGCTCTCCCGGCCGTCGGCGCGTACGCGCTGCATCAGCACGTCGATGGTCCGATCGGCCAGCGTCGAGACCAGCTGGCGGCGGCTGTGCGCGGGATCCTCGTGCTTCGGGAACGGCACGACCGCGCTCGGGTGGACCCGGCGCAGCACCTCGGTCACGTCGCCGACGTCGACCGAGACCACGGGCAGCCCCATCGCGGTCGCCTCCTTGACGACCGTCGGCGAACCCTCGCTGCCCTCGCGCGAGGTGAACAGCAGGACGTCGGCGGCGTCGTATTTGCGTACCAGCTCGGTCGCGGGCTGGCCGGGCGCCGAGAGCACCAGTTCCCGCACCGGTACGCCCCGGCGGCGCAGCTCGGCCAGCACGTCGGCGTACACGTCGTAGCCCTTGACCGGGCGCTTCGGGTCGCCGCCGAAGAGCACGACCGGATCGGTCTCCGGGAGGTCGTACTCCTGCCGGACCGCGCGGCGGTCACCCGGGGTGAACAGGTCGAAGTCGACACCGTTGGCGACCACGTGGCCGGCCGGGTCGCCCGCGGTGTCGGCCAGCCGCTGCGAGACGTAGATCCGCGCGGCCGTGCCCGACCAGCCGAGCTTCGTCGCCATGCGCTGCTTGGGCGCGTTGATGTCGCTGCCGTAGAGGGACAGCACCCGCGGCGTGCGCCCGATGCCCCGGGCGGCCAGCGCGGCCAGTCCGTAGTGGATGTGCACGAGGTCGTAGCCGCCGTCCTTGACCCGGGCGCGGACCCGCGGCGCGGCCGAGACGTAGTCGAGTTTGCCCCGCGACTGCGCGACGACCTCGACGTCCACCTGGTGGCCGAGGGCCCGGACGGCGGTGACCTGGCGCTCCACGAAGATGCCGCGGTAGCTGCCCTCCTCCGGCCACAGGTTGGTGACGGCCAGAATGCGCAGTGGTTCAGTCACGTCGGATCCTCCTGGAGCTGGGCGCGCGGTGCGACACGATGCCGGCGCGCTGCCGCTGGGCGGGGATGACGGCGGCCGGCCCGGACCGCCGGGCGCCCGACCGGACCTGCGCGACGAGCCCCTTGATCTCTCCCAGGAACAGCACTCCGGCGAGGACGGCCCCGACTGCGGCGGCCACTGGTCCCCACAGCGTGCTCTGCAGGACGGGCAGGGTGGTGAGCACTCCGGTGACCGCTACGGCCGCGATGCTCTTGGCCAGCGGGCCGAACCAGGACATGCGGTGGATACGCCAGACCGCCGACAGCGGGATGAGCGCCGTCACACACGTCCCGACGAGGTATCCGATGCCGACACCGGTCGCGCCGTAGGGTCCGCCGAGGACGGCCACCACCCCCAGGCCGACCAGGCACCCGGTCACCGCGGAGGCGACCGGGACACGCGTCTGCCGGGGCGTACCGCTGGCGAGCACGTTGACCGCCGGCACCTGCAGTACGCCGAAGAAGCACGCGCACAGCATCAGCCGCAGTACGCCGGCGCCGCGCGCGTACCCGGAGCCGCCGAAGATCGTCAGGATCAGCGGCGCGGCGAGGAGGCCGACGACGAAGACCGGGGTGAGCAGGGCGGCCAGGCCGCGCGTGGACAGGTCGACCTGGCGGCGGATCGCGGCGTGGTCGCCCGCGCCCTGCGCGCCGGCCATCGCCGGGAACAGGGCCAGCGCCATGGCCCGGGGCAGGAAGTAGAGCGGCGCCACGAGGGCGACGGCCGCGACGAAGTGCGCCACCTCGTCCGGCTCGGCGAACCGGTCCGCCAGCAGCTGGGTCGCCTGCAGGAAGCCCGCGCTGGCCAGGGTGCCGATGCTGCCGAGGATGGTGAAGACGACGACCTGGCGCCGGTCGAAGGGTCCGGTGCCGCCGGTGTGGCTGTTCCGCCGGTGCCGCCGCAGCTGTACGCGGGCCAGCACCACGAACGCGAGATAGCCGATCGCGAGCGGCAGCAGGTACTGGGTGGCGCCGGTGACGACGATCACGATCGTGCCGGCGACGGCCAGGCCCGACGTGCACAGTTCCAGGCGGGCGTACTGCGGGACGAGGCCGTGGCCGTACATGGCCGCCTTGTCCACTGTATACAGCGAGTACGCGGCTGTGAGCAACGCCACCGCGAGGGCGTCCGCGGGCCGCAGGTCGTAGAGTTCCGCCGCCGCCCAGGCCGCGCCGGCGCCGAGGACCACGGAGGACACCAGACCGAGCCGGCCCAGGAACCGGTGCACGGCCCACGCCGCGGCCGGATCGCCGGCCCCCCGGTGGAAGGCCACGAACTTCGAGTACGCGCTGGAGACGCCCCCGGGCAGCACCAGGCTGGCGATCATCGTGGTGGCCAGCATCGTCCCGACGAGACCATAGGTCTCGTGATCGGTGGCGTGGCTGACGAGCGAGCCGTGGACCAGCCGCGTCAACCCGACCGCGACCAGCGCGAGCATCGACAGCGCGCCGGCCTTGAGCACGCCGATCGAGCCGCGCGCGGCGGGGGCGGGCACGGTCGCCTCACCCTCCGGCCGGTCGGACGGATGGTCGTGCGTCATGGTCATGCGCTGTGCTTCCCCGCGGTCGGTCGACACCGTCGCAGATCGTAGTCCACCGGCGGCCGCCCTGGGTATCCGTCCCGAGTTGCACGGATCCGTACGAGGACGGCGTATTCGGAGTTGTGATCCCTCTCGTCGAATTCCGCCCGAATGCCGCTAGGCAAAACGCCGACCCGGCCGCTAGCCTCCAGAGCGCCGGACCCCTGACCGACGGACTTCTCCGGCGCGAAAGGAATCCGGCGGTGTCCACCCACGCGCGTCCTTCCGGGGCCGGACCTGCCGGGCCCGACGTCATCACACCCTCGAACGGCGTGGCCCGCGCCGCCTTCGGCCGCTCCGGCGCGCACCGCGTCACCTGGCACCGCAACTACGTCATCTGGTTGCTGGCCTTGGACTTCATGTGCGCGCTGGCCGCCAGCCGGACCGCGATCACGCTCTTCCAGCGGGCCGACGCGGGCTTCGGCAAGGACGAGGTCCTCTCCGGCTCGCTGCGCGCGTTCACCCTGGTGGCCAACCTCGGCATGCCGCTGGGCTGGGTGCTGCTGCTGGCCGCCTGCGGCGCGTACGACCGGCGGGCGCTGGGCACCGGCACCGAGGAGCTCAAGCGCCTCATGCGGGCCACGCTCGCCATGGCCGCGACCGTCTCGTTCCTGGCCTTCGGCTTCAAGAAGGACCTGTCGCGGATGACCGTCGTCGTCGTCATCCTCGCCGCCATGTGCTACACCCTGCTGGCCCGGCTGATCGCCCGCTGGGTGCTGCAGATCATCCGGCGTACCGGCACCGCGGCCTCGCACCGGATGCTGCTGGTCGGCCGGCTGCCCGACGCGCTCGCCGTCTACGACGTCGCCACCCGCAACCGCGGCGCCGGGCTGCTGCCGGTCGCCATCCATCTGCCCGAACCGCCGCTCGCCGGGCAGGTCCCCGAGACACCCGTTCCCGTGTACGCGGGCTGGGACCTGGTCCCACTCGTCCAGGAGATCGACGCCGACACGATCGCCATCTGCGGCCCGGCCAGCCTGGAGTCCTACGAGTTGCGCCGGCTCGCCTGGCAGATCGAGGGCACCGGCCTGGACCTCGTCGTGGTTCCGCAGGTGACCGATGTCGCGGGGCCGCGCGTACACGTCCGGCCGGTGGAGGGGCTGCCGCTGCTCACGGTCGAGGAGCCGACGATCTCCGGCCTCTCGCTGGTGGTCAAGATCCTGCTCGACCGGTTCGCGGCCCTCCTCGGGCTGCTCGCGCTCTCGCCGTTCCTGCTGCTGATCGCGTTGTCCATCAAGCTGTCCGACCGCGGCCCGGTCTTCTTCCGCCAGCGCCGGGTGGGCTACCAGGGCAAGACGTTCCGCGTCTGGAAGTTCCGGACGATGCACACCGACGCCGAGGCCCGCCTCGCGGCGCTGCGCGACAGCAACGAGAGCGACGGCCTGCTGTTCAAGATGAAGGACGATCCCCGCGTGACCGGGGTCGGCCGGTTCCTGCGGTCGTTCTCCCTGGACGAGCTGCCCCAGCTGATCAACGTACTGGTCGGCGAGATGTCCCTGGTCGGGCCGCGCCCGCTGCCCACCGACGACGAGAGCTTCCAGGGCGACGTACGCCGCCGCCTGCTCGTGCGCCCCGGCATCACCGGACTGTGGCAGGTGTCCGGTCGCTCGGATCTGAGCTGGGACGAGTCCGTCCGGCTGGATCTGTACTACGTGGACAACTGGTCGCTCGCGTACGACCTCGGGATCCTGTGGCGGACGGTGTGGATCGTGGTCGGCCGCCGGGGCGCGTACTGACCGGTCAGTCCTTCGCGATCCAGGTCGGGTGGTTCTGCACGAAGTCCGCCATCGTGTCGTCCCGGGCGGCGTGGAACATGTCCAGGCTGTCGGGGGTGAGCTTCTGGCAGGACGAGCCGTCGGGGCACTTGAGCGACGCGTACTGGCCGCCGTTGGTCTTCAGCATCTGCATGTCGCCGATGTTCATGCCCTTGAGCATGAAGATCCAGTCGGTCAGGCCGACCGCGCCGGGGTCGACGGTGAGGGTGTGCCCGGTCGCCGTGAGCAGGCCGTTCAGCTTCGAGACGTTCGTCATGCCCTGGCTCATCGCCTCCTTGGCGACGGCCTTGAGGAACTGCTGCTGGTGGCGCTGGCGGTCGTAGTCGCCGCCCGAGGTGTGCCGCTGCCGCACGAAGTCCAGCGCCTGCCACGGTTCGAGGTGGCGGCAGCCCTTCTCATACGTCATCGCGGTGCCGCCGCCCGTCGCCAGCAGCTGGCCGTTCGTGTTCATGTGGATCGAGGTGACCTTCTGGTCGATGCACATGTCGACGCCGCCCAGCGCGTCGACCACGGCCTCGAAGCCGGCGAAGTTGACGATGGCACCCGCGTTGAAGTGCAGACCGGTGACCGAGCTGATGGTCTCCGCGAGCAGTTCGAAACCGCCGGTACGCCCGCCGCCGTTGTCGCTGCCGTGCTGGAAGGCCGCGTTGATCTTTTCGTTCGAGCCCTTGAAGCCGGTCTTCGGGAACGCCGGGATCTGGGCGAGGGTGTCGCGCGGCATCGACAGGAAGTACGCCGCCGTGTGCGCCGCGTTGATGTGGAAGATGATGATCGAGTCGGCCCGCGTACCGTCCGGGTCGTCGGTGACCGTGCGCTCGTCCACGCCCATCAGCAGGATGTTCACCGCCCCGTCGAGCGCGTGGGCCTTGTCGACGGGCGCGCTCGCACCGCCGAGCATGCTCTCATGCTGGACGGAGTTCTCCACCTCGCCGAGGAAGTACTTCGCGGCGATCAGCGCGCCGGAGCTGGCGAGCACGATGAGCGCGCCGAGGACGGCCACGATCTTCGCCCACAGTGGACTCTTGGCCTTCTTCCGCTTCCGTTTGCGGCCGGCGGATCCGAGTTGGTGGGAGGACCGGCTGGAGCCCTGATCGCGGTCGCGGATGGCGGCAGGCATGGACTCCCCCGTCTTTCGTTGCGTTCCCCCGGCGGTCCCGCCCGGCGTACGCGACGGCGGAAACCTCGATCCGGGTTACCGTACTCCTGCGGCCGGGCGGCCGACCGCCCGCCGGGGCTCGCAGCGACGAACGGCCGCGGTCCCGGGTCGGGATCCGCGGCCGTACAAGCGGTCGGTCAGAGGGCGGGGCGGCCGAGTCCGCGGTAGGTCCACCCGGCGGCGGCCCAGGCCGGTCCGTCGAGGCAGTTCTTGCCGTCGACGACGAGCCTGCGGCCGGTGATCTCGCCCAGCGACACCGGATCGGCGTTACGGAACTCGGCCCAGTCGGTCAGCACGCACACCAGGTCCGTACCCGTCACCGCGTCGGTCAACGACTTCTCGTACGCCAGCTCCGGATGCACCCGGCGGGCGTTGTCGGTGCCCTGCGGGTCGTACACATGCACATCCGCCCCGGCTTCGGCCAGCATCCCGGCCACCGCCAGAGCCGGCGAGTCACGGACA
>NZ_AUAX01000002.1 GCF_000428945.1 Hamadaea tsunoensis DSM 44101
AACTTCCCCGGCAGCTTCGGCTCCTCCTACACCACCGTCCTGAGCGACTCGACCAACAACCTGTTCGAAGCCGTCCAGGTCTACAAAGTCCAGGGACAGAACCAATACCTCATGATCGTCGAAGCCATCGGCAGCCAGGGCCGCTACTTCCGCTCCTTCACCGCCACCAGCCTCAACGGATCCTGGACACCACAAGCCGCCAGCGAAAGCAACCCCTTCGCCGGCAAGAACAACAGCGGCGCCGGCTGGACCAACGACATCAGCCACGGTGACCTCGTCCGCAGCAACCCCGACCAGACCATGACCGTGGACCCCTGCAACCTGCAACTGCTCTACCAGGGCAAGTCCCCCAGCGCCGGCGGCCCCTACGACCAGCTGCCGTGGCGGCCGGGCCTGCTGACACTTCAGCGATAGCGGTACGAGCTCGCTCGACGGGGCCGCGACGTACGGTCGCGGTCCCGTCGTCCGCGAGGAGGCGACTGCGTCACGGCAACGCGTCTTCGACGGCGCGGGCCGACCATTCACAGACCACGATGGTCGAGTCGTCGTCGGGCGGCCCGCCGTGGAAGTCGACCACGCCCTGGTTCAACCGCCGTGCGGTCTCCGGCACCGTCTGCCCATCGGCCGCCAGCGCCCGCGCCGAGGCGATCAATCGCTCCACCGTATAGAACTGCCCGTCCGCGTCGCGTACGTCGACAGCGCCGTCGGTATAGAAAAGCAGCCGGTCGCCGTCCTGCAGCTGGTGTTCGCCGGGCCATGCGGTGTCGGGCGCCATGGCCAGTGGCAGTCGGCGGCCGCCCGAGAGAAGGGTCGTGCCGCCGTCCGCGCCGAGGACCACCACGGGCGGATGACCCGCGTTGACATAGGTCACCTGCCCGCTCGTCAGATCCATGCGGAGCATGACGGCAGTCACGTAGGTGGTGGTGCCGAACTGCGCGGTCAGTTCCGCCTCGGCATCGTGAGCCATCTCGGTGAGGCTGGCGCCGTTGCGCCGCGCGGCGCGGGTCGCGGACAGGGCCACCGCCACGGCAAGGCCGGCTTCCAGCCCGTGCCCGACCGCGTCGAACACCCCCACGTAGGCGATGTCGTCGTCGAGGGCGTAGTCGTAGGCGTCGCCTCCGATCGCGTACGCGGGCCGCATGCTCGCCGAGAGGATCCACCTGTCGGCGGTGAAGGTGGAAGGCGGCAGCAACTGGCGGAGCAGCACGGATTTGACGGTCATCGGCCGGCTGCTGCGGGTCTGGTGCAGCCGGTCGCCGTAGGGCAGTTTGGCCGCGATCAGATGTCCCAGAAGGTTGGCGAACTGCACGACCGGGCCCCCGTGGTGGAACGCCTCGTCCGGGTCCGAGACCTCGGTCGCGACCCGCAGGACGCCGAGCCGCTCAGCGCTGTCCATGAGGGGTATCCAGGTCACCGCGGGCTGCTCAGGGTCGGTCTGCGGTTGTCCATTCTGGAATGTGAGCCCCGCGAGGCTGCCTTCCACCGGCTGCGAGTCGCCGTCATGGATGCCCGTTCCGGTCAGCTCCCGAAGATGGTACTGCTCATAGTCAACCAGGTAGATTGTGAAGTCGCGGGCGAGGCCCGCGGTCACCGCCCGCAAAAGCTGCGGCAGTTCGTCGGGCGAGGTCAGATTCGCCTCGCGCAGCAGATCCAGGATCGCTTCGTACCATTGTTCGGACCGAGACAGCACGGTCAGTCCAGCCGGATCGAGCACCGAGGCGATCTCATGGTTCCCACAGTAGGCCTCCGAGTGGCTGTCGGCCGGGGATGCCGCCGTGAGTGCCGGCGACCGGATCCTCGGCGGTGAGGACGGGATCCTCGAAACAGACGATGGCACGCAGGCCACCACGCCCGGGGACATAGCGACGCCCTTGCGGCGGAGGCACCCCCCGACCGCCACCGCGATCTCCTCCGATGGACTCTGACCTGCGCAAACTCTCGGTTGAACTGGCGAGAACGGGGTAATCGTGCCGTGGCTCGAAGTGAAGGAGGGCTGGCCATGACACAAACTCTGGAACAGAGCGCGGGACAGGCGCCAGAGAAGAGCAGGTCGCCGGGGCTCGACCGGCTTACCACCGACGTGGGCAAGATCAGCGTGGCGCAGGGCGTGGTGCAGAAGATCGCCGGTATGGCCTGCCGCGAAGTAGCGGGCGTCCACTCGATGGGTACCGGATCGACCCGTGCCTTCGCCGCGATCCGCGAACGTATCCCCGGCAGCGCGGGACCCAGCGTCTCGCAGGGGGTCAGCGTCGAGGTAGGCGACACACAGGCGGCGGTCGACCTCGACATCGTGGTCGACTACGGCGCGAGCATCTCCGACCTGGGACACAGCGTGCAGCGCAACGTGAAGCAGTCCGTGGAGCGGATGACCGGGCTCGAAGTGGTCGAGGTCAACGTCAACGTCGACGATGTGCACATGCCCGACGAAGATCAGTCCACACCGTCTCGGGTGACGTGATGGCGGCGGCCGCGCCGCTGCCGGCGACCGCCGAGACCGTCGACGTGGACGCGATCGCCGCCGCGGTACGCGCGTGTCCGGGAGTCGCCGATCTGGACGCGGGCCATCCCGCTGAGCTGGCGACGTATCTCCCGGGGCGGCGGGTGGCCGGAGTGCGGGTCGCCGACGCCACCGTGGAGGTGCAGGTCCGCGCCCAGTGGGGCAGGCCGCTGCCGGAGATCGCCGGCGAGGTGCAGGTCGCGGTCGCGCCCCTGGCCGGGGGACGCCGGGTCGATGTGCTGATCGCCGACGTCGTGGACATCTCGACGCCCGCGAGCGCCGCCTGGACAGACGGCGTGGAACCGCCCGTGAGGGGAAGTGGAGAACAATGAACCGGACCACTGTCGGCGCCGCGATCGGGTTGATCCTGGGACTCGTCGTGGTCCTGGTCGGCTTCTGGCAGATGCTGGTCGTCGCCCTGTTCACCGTCATCGGCTGGGCCGTCGCGAAGGTCGTCAGCGGAGAGCTGGACCTCGGCGACCTGAACCTCAGCCTCCAGCGACGGAGTCCGCGGTGAGCGTCGCGGAGCCCGCGGCCGTCTCCGTGGCCGATCTGCCGCTCGGCCGCATCCACATGGCGGACGGCGCGGTCGCGAAACTCGCCGCGTACATCGCCGGTGAGGTACCCGAGGTGGGAGGGCCCGCCCGGGGCCTCGGCAGGCTGCCCGTCGGCGGCCTCACGAGCATGGGCAAGGCCGACCTGGACCAGCGGCCCACCGTGTCGGCTCACGTCGACGGCGGCCATGTCGCCGTCGACGTGGTCGCGAGCGTCCGATGGCCGGCGTCGGTCGCTCTGACGACCGAGCGGCTTCGGCAGCATCTACGGGATCGGCTCGCGGAACTGACCGGTCTTCAGGTCGACGAGGTACGCGTCGACATCACGAATCTCATCACGGCGCCGGCCCGGTCGGCCCGGGTCGCTTGACGAAAGCCCGGTCCTCGAAAGCCCGGCCCACGAAAGCCCGGTCCGCGAACGAAGGAAGCGATCGATGAGGAGAATTGTCAACCGGCTGCTGGGCGTGGTTCTCGCCCTCGCCCTCGTGGCAGGTGCAGCGGTCGTCATCGTGGAAGTGGTCGGTGTGCTTGTCGGCGCCCGCCCGGTGCTCGTCGACTGGCCGGCGGCTCTGGACTGGGCTCGGCGTACGCGATGGGATGCCGGCGTCGTGCGGACCGCAGGTGCGGCGATCCTCCTCGTGGGCCTGGCTTTGACCGTGTTCGAACTGTGGCCGTCGCGGGCGGGTCGCCTGCCGGTCGACAGTGATGAACCGGGCCTGGAGGCGGCCGTTACGCGTCGCGGGGTACAGCAGGAGGTCAGGGCGGCGGTCGCCGAGGTGGACGGGGCGTCGCCGAGGCATGTGTCGGTGCGCCCCGGCCGGATTCGAGTGCGGATCGCCTCGCGCATCGCCGGGCAGGAACCGCAAGGTCTGCGGGACGCCGTTCTGGCATCGGTCGGTTCGCACCTGGATCGGCTCCACCTTCGCCGCCGGCCGAGCCTCGCGGTCAGTGTCGAGAGGAGATCCTGATGCATGCCGATCGTACGAGTCGTGTCGTCCTCCTGCTGCTCGGGCTGCTGATGGTGGCGGCCGGGCTCGCGGCGACGCTGGCGTCCTCCGGCGTGTACGGCAATGCCTGGGCGGCC
Source organism: Hamadaea tsunoensis DSM 44101 (assembly GCF_000428945.1). GTDB lineage: Bacteria > Actinomycetota > Actinomycetes > Mycobacteriales > Micromonosporaceae > Hamadaea > Hamadaea tsunoensis. The sequence continues at coordinate 4,136 of NZ_AUAX01000002.1, forward strand.
CGGACCCTGACGGGAAACCCCGTCGGTACCTACGCCGGCGCCCAGGGCCGATGGCTGTGGCCGGTGGTAGGCGTCGTCGCCCTGGCGATACTCGTGCTCGCCCTGCGCTGGCTCGTCGCCATCCTGTTCGGCACCGACCGCGTCCGTGATCTGGCCTTCCCGACCGGGAGCCGGGACCGTGTCGTCCTGGCGGCGTCGGCGGTGAGTGAGGCGGTCGCGGCTGAGGTGGAAGGCTACCGTGGCGTGCGGACCGCGCGCGCCCGGCTGGTCGGATCCGACGAGCACCCGGAGCTCGCGCTACGGGTCGAGACCGACATCGACGCCGATCTCGCCGCCGTCCGCGAACGGATCGAACACGATGCCGTCGCGCATGCCCGCCAGGCCCTCGACCGGCCAGAGCTGCCGGTACGCCTTGACCTGGAGACCAAAGCGCAGCCGGGCCGCCGGGTCCTGTGACCCGCCGCGCGCACATGTCCGCTGCCTGAGTTCTGGTCGTGGCGCTGTGACAGCGCGTCCAGGGCGTGGCCCCGCGCCTGACGGTGGGTCCTCACGGACAGGCTGTAGGTCTCAGCACGCGACATTCCACTCCCAGGGCAGATCCCCGTCGCAGGCAGCGCAGACGAAGTCATCTCCCTTGACGATGTTGACCTGGCCGCAGTCCGGGCAGCGGCGGAACTCGAAAGCCGCGGTGAAGCCTCCCGGATGCGCCAGTCCCGCCCGTTCGCACGCGGCGGCCACGGCGGGCCACGAAGCGGGCTCGGGGCAGTATCCGGTCGACTGATTGCTCACCGCGACGACTGTCCAGCGCCCGTCCTCCCAGGCAAAGTCGATCTCTCCGGCGCTGAGTACGGCATGACCGGCCGCGCAGGCGACGTGCTCGCTACGCCTGGGCGCCCACCCGCAGATCGCCGGCCTCGTCGACCACGAACGTCTGCGGCCCGCTGCGATCCGCCTGCGCCAGGGCCGCCAGCCACGCGGTCAGATCGTCCACCGACGCGATCAACCGCCCGCGCTCCCCCGGCGTGATCGCGGCAAGCACGTCCGCCGGGCCGGCGTACGCGTACGGCCTCGGATTCTGCGCCGCGCACATTGCCGCCTCCAGGTCCTTCCAGTAGTGCATGACCGCCAGCGTGGCCCCGTCATGCCTCACCGACCCGGCACGTGGTACGCGACCGGGGCGCCGGTCTTCATCTCGTCGGGGAAGTCCTCGAACAGGAAGGGCTGTTCGCCAATTCCTTCTCTTGGTCGGTCCGGCTCGGCGGTACGAGCGGATCGGCGAGGCTCCAACCCTGCCTGATCAGCTCGTCGCAGGCCGAGAGCGCCACGGCCAGCCGCGCCTCGGGTGCCCCGCTCACCTCGACGAACGGCAGCCCCCGCGTACGCAGTTCGGACCGGAACCGCTCGTTCATCCACGTGCGCAGGTGTTCCCCGTCGCGCAGCCCGTCGTCCTCGAAGGGCACGTCCTTATCGTCGGTGAGCAGGTACAGCGCCGGCCGACGGGCGGCTGCGCGGACCGCCGGAGAGGTCGAGCCGAGATACCGTTCCTCCCAGATCGCGGTGGCCCACGAGTCGGTGTCGCAGACGAGTATCGGCGACCCCGTACGCGCCGCCGCGTCCTCGGCCGCGTTCTGCGCCTCGGCGACCTCGACGAAGTCGTCCCGATCCCAGGTCACGTCGAAGACGGTCGCCTCCGGGTCACGCGTACGCAATGCGGCCAGTTTCCGCTCGGTGAGCTCACGCCCGTACTCGGGCACCCAGCCCGTGGCCGACCAGACTCCGCCTCGATCTCGCAGTGCCGCGGCCAGCGCCCGGGACAGCGTCGTCGTGCCGGTCGACTCCGCGCCGACCACGACGATCCGCCGGGTGAACCAGGCCCGCACCGGAGGCGCGAGCATGTCCCAATACGCCACCGGATCCATGCGTACGGCGGTTCCCGACACCGGGGCGGCGGCCCGGCGGGGATCGACGGCGACATGCTGTGCGCCGAAGCGCCGCGCCAATTCCTCCCCGTACGCCTCCGAGCTGAAGACGGCATCCACGTCCGCGTCCAGAACGGACTGGAACACCGCGCAGTGGGCGTCCCACACCTCGGGGTCGGCGTAGTCGATCGGATGGTCGTCGATGACGCCGGCGACGCGTACACCGTCCGTATCGGCGTGCACCTCGCGCAGCCAGTCCAGCCGCACAGCGAGCGGGATCGACTCCCGGCTCGACGGCGCCACCACGACCGTGACCCGCTCGCACGCGGCGGCCGCCACCCGGATCAGATGATGATGTCCCGCATGGGGCGGATAGAACTTCCCGACGACCAGCCCGTGCCGGTACACCTCACACCGCCACGGCCGGCACTCGCGGCTCCCGCTGCCACGTGCGCAGGCCCAGCACACACAGCGCCAGGAAGCCCGCGTACAGGATCGAGGTCAACCACAGGCCCTTGTACGCGTAGAGCGGTATGTAGACGACGTCGGCGGCGATCCACAACCACCAGTTCTCGAGCAGCTTGCGAGCCTGGCCATAGGTAGCCAGCAACGACAACGCCGTTGTCAGCGCATCCGGGACCGGCACCGTGGAGGACGTGAACCGGTCGAGGAAGACTGCCAGCCCGGCGGTGAGCACGACTCCCGTCCCCGCCAACGCCAGCCACTCCCCGCGCGTCGTACGCCGAACCGGCATCGCGTCGCGTACGGAACCGTGCGCTGCCCACTGCCACCATCCGTATGCGCCGAGCACCACGTACAGGACCTGCAGTCCGGCATCCGCGTAGAGCCCCGCGTACGCGAACACCACCATGAGCAGCAGCACGTTGAGGATGCCGACCGGCCAGTTGGCAATGTGCTGGCGTACGACGAGCCACACGCACAGCGCCCCGGTCGCGAACCCGAGCAGCTCACCCCATGTGGTCGGAGTACCGAAGAGGGTGAAGGCGGCCGAGGTCAGCCAGGCGAGCATGAGGTCCTCCCGTGATCAGGTCGGCACACCCTACTCTGCCGTTCCATGCCGTGCGCGCCGTCTCCACGAGGTAGCCGCCGCCACCGAACGGGACGGCAGCCTATCGTGTCTGGCATGGACGGGGCTGAACTATGGTTCGACCGGGCGGACAAGCTGGCGACACTGGGAGGTCATGAGGCGGAGGCCGAGCGCCTTCTCCGCGACGCGATCGCCGCCGGTCATGAACCCGCGTTGGCACGGTTGGCCGATTTCCTGTGGTACGAAAGCGGTCGCGACGAGCAGACCGTCTTCACGGAGGTGGCGGAGCTGCTCTCGCGGGCAGTGGACAAGGCGGTGCCGGGCGCGGCCAACGCCTTCGCCAACGTCCTGGTCGACATGGAGCAGGACGAGCGCGCGGAAGCCATGTACCGGCGGGCGATCTCCGCCGGTGATCGGGCGGCGGCAACCAACCTCGCGGCTCTGCTGCATGGACGCGGCGACGACCGCGCCGCCTATGACGTCCTGGTCCCGGCCGCGAAGGGTGGCGACGACTTTGCTTATCAGATCCTCGGCATGAACCTGAGCCCGACCGATCCGGTGTGGGCCGACATCACCGAGGCCTGGTCGGCGGCGCGGGCGACCGACGACCCACCGTCGGTGTTCTGTCATAGGCCTGGCGCCTGGGCTCTCGATCTGACCGACAAACCGGGTGAGACCCAGGCCTCTGCGTGATCAAGCGGATTTCCAGGCTCTCCGGCAGCTTGCGTGGGCGATCTGGTGGCGGACTCGCACCGCTCCCATGATCGAGGTGGGTTTCCGCCTCGATCATGCAGGTGGTTGCGCCTTTCCCGTTTCATCGGGACCGACCCGGCGCGGAATGTCGGCCGCCGGTGGCACAATCCGCCTCACGTTTTCGACGAGGGGATGGCGATGGGCTGGCTGCCGGCGGGTGCCGACTACGAGATAACCCTGGACAAGGGCAAAGTCGTCGCGCGGAATGCGCAGGGCAAGGCGCTGCGGAGCCTGCCCAAGGCGCTCAAGGAGCACGAGTCCGTCGCCGGGCTGCGCCAGGTCGCCGAGTGGCTGGCCCGGCATGAGGCGTCCTGCCGGGCCGAGGCCGAGCAGTGGATGATCCGTTCGCTGCCGGTGCCGGTGAGTGTGCTGGCGCAGGTGTGGGCTGACGAGTCGTGGCGGTCGGTGCTGCGCGACCTGGTCGTCGTGCCGGTACGCGACGGTGCCTGGGATCTGGCCGCCGCCGGTCTGCTGCGCGACGCCGACGAGGCGAAAGGCTTGGGTGTCGTGGACCTCGACGGGGAGTCGGCGTTCATCACCACCGAGACGGTCGCGATCCCCCATCCGGTACGCCTGCCGGACCTCGACGATCTGCGCGAGTTCGCCGCCGACCTGGGCGTGGAGCAGGGCACGTTGCAGCTGTTCCGGGAGGTCTGGCGCAAACCGGAGGGCGAGGCGGAGCAGCGCCGCGAGCTGTCCCGCTACGCGCAGGGGCACTTCAAGGAGCTGCGGCACGTGCAGAGCCGGGCCGGCGCGCAGGGCTACCGGGTCCAGGGCGGCACGGCGGTGTGCCGGATCTGGGAGGAGGGCGCCGTCGTGGTGGCGTCGGTGTGGATCGGCGAGGGCGATCCGAGCTATGAGACGGAGACCGGCGACCTGACGTTCGCCGACGCTGCCGGGGAGAGCGTGCCGGCTGCCGGCGTACCGCCGGTCGCGTGGTCGGAAGGTCTGCGGATGGCCGCCGCGCTGTACGCCGGCCGCGTGGTCGAGGAGGAGGCGCGATGAGCGAGGTGCTGCTGGACGCCGGGGCGATCCTGCCGGGCGGGACCCGGGCCACCGCGACGGACACGGTGACGGCGCGCGCGTACCGGCATCCGGTGCTGGACGGGCGGACGGTCGTGCGGCTGGTCGGTGCGGCCGTCGGCCCGGCCGAGGACCTGACGATGGAGTTCCTCGGGTTCGCCCCGGCCGCCGCGCCGGTGCCGGTCGGCGTCGCCCGCCGTCAGGCGCTCGGTTTCCCGGCCTGGGCGCTGGTGCACGATCCGGCCAACGGGCGGCACGCGCTGGCGCTGGTCAAGGAGATGGAGAAGCTGGCCCGGGTGGCGCGGTCCAAGCCGGGCAACGCCCGCGACGGCTACGAGGAGCTGGCCGGGCGGCTGGGCGCGGCGGCTCCGCAGTTCCTGCCGACGTTCTGGGAGCAGGCGGGGCGCGCGTTCGTGGCGGCCGACAACCAGCGGATGGCGGGCTCGTGCTTCACCGACGCCCGCCGGGCCGAGCAGGTGCACGGTCTGGTGATCGACGAGGAGCGCGTACGCGATGTGCATCTGGAGTTCGCGTTCGCCGGTGCGCTGACCGCCACGATGCTCGGCGAGTACGCGCGCGGCGTGTCCGACCGCCGGCCGGCCGCGGAGGCGTACCAGCTGGTGAAGACGTTGGCGTTGCGCCGGGTGGCGGGCGGTCTGGCCCCGCACGCGTCGATGGCCGCCGACCTGGCGCGGCTGGCGAAGGCCGCCGGGCTGGACGCCGAGAAGGAGGCCGACGCGGTCGTCGGCCAGCTGCTGGGCTATCCGGCGATGGGCCGCGCGCATCCGTCGGTCTGGAAGTCCTATCGCAGGAGCCTGGTGCGGCTGGGCAAGCGCGATGCGGAGGTCCGGGGCCGGCTGCTGGCCATCGTCCCGGAGCCGCCGGGCTGGCGTACCGACATGACGGACGAGTGGCTGGAACTGCTGGAGGCCTGCGGTGCCGCCGCCGATCTGGTCGCGCCCGCCGGGCCGGGATCGGCGAGCCGCTGGCTGGAGCGGATGCTGAGCGGGCGGCGGGTCGCGCGGGCCGGCCACCGCAACGTCCTCATGGTGTCCCTTGTGGAGCGTATGGCGCCGCGGCTGATCGCCGAGGGCGGCGTCGAACTCGCCGCGAACCCGTGGGGTGTCGACCTCGACATCCTCGACGTGTGCCTGGCCGCCGGCGTACCGGTGCGGATCGGCAGTCCGCACAACAATTCCGCGCCGGAGTTCAACGTCGCCTCGTGGGCGATCGACACCCGGCCGGGCCGCCGCGACCTGGCCCCGATCGCCGCCGATCCGGTGTGGCGGCCCGCGTTGGCGCGCGGCGTACGCGCCGCGATCTCACGGATGCGCGACGGGCGGGCGCTGACGAGTCCGGCGCTCGCCGACAGCACCCTGCGCGAGGCGTTCGGTGCGCCGGGGGTCCAGTCGGTCCTCATCGGACTGATCGAGGAGCAGACGACCCGGGCGGGCGGCAGTACCGTCGTCGAACTGGACCACGACCTGACCGAGCTGGCCGCGCTGTGGTCCCCGGCCGGCATGGCGCTCGCCCCGGCGGCGTTCCGGCGGCTGATGGACATCGACGTGCCCGCCGTCCTGGCCCGGTCGCTGCGGGCCGGGCTGCCGGCCGAGCTGGGCTGGCCCGGGTACGAGGAGGTCGCCCGGCCGAAGAAGTCGCTGCGGGTCGGCGAGAGCTGGCCGGAACTCGTGCTGCACGACGAGCACTCGGCGCACGTCGTCGCGCCGGACGGTCAGGCGTCCGAGCACGTGTTCCGCTACCCGCCGAACGGGCATCCGCAGGCCCGGGCGGGGTACTCGTCGACCAGCTGCTGGCTCGTCGACGGTGAGCTGCGGGTGGGCTGGTCGGCGTACGTCGACAACGTCTTCTACTGGGCGTCGCGGCCCGACGAGCGGATCGAGGGCGATCCTCAGCCGCCGTCGGAGGGCTGGGGTGTGCGGAGTCTGCCGCTTGCGGTCGCGGGTGGCGGCGTCACCACCGGCGGGCGGCCGATGCACGCCGGGGACAGCCGACGCCCCGGCGATACCCGCTACCCCGTCGTCAGTGACGGGCAGGCGTTCTGGCGGTGCGAGTTCGTCCGCGACTCCGACGTGTACCACTGGCGGTGGCGGGAGTTCGATCCGCGTACCGGTGAGGCGGGGCGGATCAGTGAGCCGTCGTTCTTCGCCGCGGCCACGTCCGGGCAGGTGCCCGGGACCGCGGTGGTCCCCGAGTCGTGCGAGCTGCGGCCCGCTCCGGCCGAGTTCGCCGGTTCGCCGCTGGGCTGGCGCGACGGGCTGGTCGGCTGGCGGGTGGTCCGCACCGCCGACGGTACGCAGATCGGCGAGGGCCTCGACGGGCGCCGGGTCGAGTGGCGGCCGGACGTCCGGCGGCCCGGCATCGCCGAGTTCCTGGTCGGCGCGCTGATGCTGCCCGGCGCCACGGCCCCGCTGCCGTTGACCCGCGTACGCGGCTACGGCCAGCAGAGTGTTCGGCTGTGGACGGCCGACGGCCGGTTCGTGCTGGCCGAGCCGAGCGAGCCGACCTCGACGCTGCCGCCGCTGGACTGGTGGCATGCGCTGCGCCCGCGCGACGAGGCGGGTTCGGCGGCCCTGCGCGCCCTCGACGAGGTCACCGCGGCGGCGCTGATGGCCGTCGACGACGAGGTCACCGGGACGGAGAAGGTCAAGGCGGCGGTGGCGGCGACGGTCGCGGCCCACCTGCCGGCCGTGACGGACGCGGTGCTGCGTGACCGGATCGTCGAGGTGGTGTCGCGCGCGGTGCGGCTGCGCCGCCGGATCGCCACGGTCGCCGCGCATCTGGAGGCGGTCCCGCGGCCGGCGCCGGCCGTGGCGACGGTGTCGGACGAGGCGCTGCGCCTGGCGTGGGACGGCCTGACCGACGGGCACCGCGGTTACTACCACAGCGGCCAGTCCGGCGCCCGGTATCAGACACTGGAGCAGATCTCGCAGGTCGCCGAGGTGCTCGCGGGCGCCACTCGTCCGGCGATCCCGGGCGTGTCCGCCGCGTGGACGCAACTGCTGGCGGGGCTGGGCGCGGTGGCGATGCGGGCCGCGGCCCCGTCGACCACCGACGCCGACCGGACGGCGCTGGCGGCGCTGCTCGCCGAGGTCGCCGGGACGCCCCTGTCCGGCGACGGGCCGCCGCTGCGGGTGCTGGAGCTGATCCATTCCCGGACGGCCGAGCATCCGATCGAGGTGACCCGCGACGGCGACCGGATCACGGTCATGTTCCCGGTCGAGCAGCGGTACGTGGCCAACGGCAGCCACTGGCGGCGCTCCGCCCTGCAGGTCTCGCCGGACGGAACGTTCGCGGTCCCCGAGGGCTTCACGGTCGCCGCGGAGGCCCGGGTCTCCACGCGGCACGGCGGCGCCCGGCTGCGGGAGTTCTGCGCCCTGCTCGCCGAGCGCGGTCCGGCCCCGTGGCGGCCCGCCGCGGCCGAGCAGTTGGCGGCGGCCACCGGCATGACGCGCGCCGAGGCGATCCTGCTGCTGGCCGGCCTGCCCGGGATCGCCATGTGGGAGGCCAACTTCCTCACCGCCGAGCAGCGCGGCGTCCTCGGCATCACCGCCACGCACGCCAAGGTCGCCCGCGCTTCCCTGCAGGAGCTGACGCCCCAGCAGCGGGTCCGGCTGCTCGACGCGGCGCTGCCCGTCGAACCCGCCGACCTGTGGGAGCACGGACCGGATGTGGACGCGGTCGCGCAGGCCTGGATCAAGGTGCGCGGGCGGCGGGTCGTGATCCCCGAGGACCTCGTCGCGGACCTGGCCCGCGTCGTCGACAAGGCCAAGGTCACGGCGCTGCTGCAGGCGATCACCGCGCCGTCGGACGGTGATCTGCTGTCCACGGACGGCCGCAGCACGTCGCGCGCCTACTACGAGCTTGTCACCAGGTCCGACACGGGCGAGGCCTTCGACGGGCCGTGGCTGTGCGCCGCCGCGATCGCCCTGCCTTGGCTGGCGTACCGGTTGAGCTGGGATGATCCGCTGCGGGCCGCGCTCGCCCCGGCCCTTGCCCTGGTACGCGCGCGGCTGCGCAATCCGGATCTGCTGGTCGGCCACGGCGTGCACGATCCCGATGAGCGACCGGACATCGGCCCGGCGCTGGTGGACGGGCACGCGACCGGTTACTACGCGTCGCATCACGTCGCCCCGGCCCAGCTGACCGGCCCCGACGATCCGGCCCTCGGCTTCATCGACGAACAGAACGGGACCGCGCTGCGGGTCGTGCTGTCCGGCTGGATCGACGACGTCGTGTCCACACCGGACGGTGCTCACGGCGACCCGCACGATCCGGCCGTCAGCGCGCCCGGTCTCGTCACCCAGGTACGCGAGCGGTTCGGGCTCGACGATGCGGCCGCCGCGTACTATCTGCAGCTTCTGGCCCTGCCGGATCCGACCGACAAGGCGGTGCTGGCCTGGAACGGCTGGAAGCCGGCGCAGTTGAAGGCCGCGCAGGCGGCGCTGGCGGCGGCCGACCTGGTGGTGGCGGCCAAGCGCGAGCGGGCGGGGCGGCCGGTGTTCCTGCCGGGCGGCTGGCAGCCGGCCAAGGCGCCGCGGCATCCGGTGGAGGCGTGGAAGCAGCCGTTCTACCTGGACGCCGCCCAGGCGCAGCTGGTGACGCTGCCGCTGCCGCGCCTGTTCACCGCGGCGTGGGACCGGGTCGTCGCCGGTGACGTGCCGCGTTACCTCGATCTGGCGAGCAAGCCGTGACCGCCCAACCGATGCAGGGAGAGACCGTGACCGCCCGCCAGATCGACCCGCCCGAGTTCCGGTACGCCGACGAGCTGGACTTCCTCGCCGCCGCCGACGAGGGACGGCGCCCGCCCGGCTGGCGGCTGACGCCGCGGGCGGTGGTGACGTTCATCGCCGGTTCGGGCGGCGTGCCGGTCGCCGGGCCGGACGGCAAGCGGGTCGTGGAGCCGAAGTTCGTCGGCGAGCGGGCGCTGGTGGAGCGGTGCGTCGTCACCCTGGCCGGGGAGCGCGGGCTGCTGCTGGTCGGCGAGCCGGGCACGGCCAAGTCGATGCTGTCGGAGCTGCTGTCGGCGGCGATCTGCGGCACGAGCGCACTGGCCGTGCAGGGCACCGCCGGGACCAGCGAGGATCAGCTGCGCTACGGCTGGAACTACGCGCTGCTGCTGGCTCAGGGGCCGTCGGCGGAGTCGCTGACCCCGTCGCCGATCCTGACCGCGATGGCCACCGGCGCGGTGGCCCGGGTCGAGGAGATCACCCGATGCCTGCCGGAGGTCCAGGACGCGCTGGTCTCGCTGCTGTCGGAGCGGCGGATCAGCGTGCCGGAACTGTCCGGACAGGACGGAGCCGTCGCGTACGCGGCGCCCGGGTTCTGCCTCATCGCCACGGCCAACCTGCGCGACCGGGGCGTGTCGGAGATGTCGGCCGCGCTCAAGCGGCGCTTCAATTTCGAGGTGGTGCCGCCGATCGCCGACTTCGACGCCGAGGTCGCGCTGGTCACGCGGCAGGCGAGGGCGGCCGTCGAGCGCGGCGGCGCCCCGTTCGCCGTCGACGACGCGGTGCTGGAGACGCTGGTGACCGCGTTCCGGGATCTGCGTACCGGGCAGAGCGCCGAGGGGTGGGAGGTCGAGCGGCCGTCGTCGGTGATGAGTACCGCCGAGGCCGTCGCCGTCGCCGCTTCGCTGGGGCTGTCGGCGGCGTACCTGCCGGGGCCGGATCCGCTGTCGCTGCTGCCCGGCCACCTGCTCGGCGTGGTACGCAAGGACGATCCGGCCGACGCCGCCCGGCTGCTCGCGTACTGGGACGGGGCGCTGCGGCGGCGGGCCGAGAGCGGCTCGCGGATGTGGCGGCAGCTGTGGGAGCACCGGGACGTGCTGCGTGACTGATCCAAGGGCCCGGGTCGAGGAACTGGCCGGGCACGACCGCGTCCGGCTGATCGGCGTCCGGCACCATTCCCCGGTGCTGGCCGCCGCCGTCGGTCCGCTGCTGGACGCGTACGCCCCGCAGACTCTGCTGGTCGAGCTGCCCGCCGAGATGCAGGACTGGGTACGCTGGCTCGCCGACCCGGGCACGGTCGCGCCGGTCGCCCTGGCCGCCGCCGGGCCGGACGGGCCGCGCGCGTTCTACCCGTTCGCGGACTTCAGCCCGGAGCTCGCCGCCGTGCGGTGGGCGCAGCGGGCGGGCGTCCCGGTGGTGTGCTGCGACCTGCCCCTCGACGATCCGGCGTGGCGGGACCGCGAGCAGGCGGGCGGTGAGGAGCCGGACGGGCCGACGCTGCGCGGGACCGTCCACAAAGGTCTCTCCGGCCGGGCCGGGGACGATCTGTGGGACCGCTGGGTGGAGGCCGCCGCGCCGGGCAGCCCGCCCGAGGCCGTCCGGCGGGCCGCGCTGGCCGCCGGCTGGGCGCTGCGCCACGACGCCGGATCCGCGGTGGATCCGCTGGACCTGCGGCGCGAGGCGTGCATGCGCGGCCACATCGCGGCCGCGTCCGGCCGGATCGCCGTCGTCGTCGGCGCTTTCCACGCCCCCGCGCTGCTCGACGGGCCGACCCTCACCGGGATACCGGCCGGCGGGGCCGTCATCTCGCTCGTCCCGTACACGTTCGACCTGCTCGACGCCCGTTCCGGCTACCCGGCCGGCATCCGCGATCCCCGGTGGCAGCAGGCCGTGCACGCCTGCGGGGCCACCCCGGACGGCGTACGCGCGGCGGCGCACGGGTTCGCCGTCGAGATCGCCCGCGATCTGCGTACGCACGGGCAGCCGGCCGGTCCCGCGGAAGCGGCCGAGGTCGTCCGGCTGGCCGACGATCTGGCCGCCTTGCGGTCGCTGCCCGCCCCGGGCCGCGGCGAACTCGTCGAGGCCCTGCAGACCGTGCTCGCCCAGGGCTCGCCCACCGGGGTCGGCCGCGGCGTCGCCCGTGCCATGCGGACCGTCCTCATCGGACACAAGCGCGGCAGCCTGCCACCGGGCGCCCCCGTCACCGGGCTGCGGCCGGCCGTCGAAGAGCTGCTCGCCGCGCTGAAGCTGCCCGGCCCTGGCGACGCGTACCGGCGGATGCGCCTCGATCCGCTGCGCTCCCCCACCGACCGCGCCCGCGAGGTCGCGATCCAGCGGCTGGCCGCGTGCGGCGCTCCCTACGGCCACGCCGATCAGGGCGGCGGCGAGACCCTGACCACGGCCTGGCGGCTGGAGTGGACGCCCGCCGCCGACGCCGCGCTGGCCGTGGCCGGGCTGCACGGCGTCACCCTCGACCAGGCCGCGGCGGGCATGCTGGCCGCCCGGCGGCGCCGCGAGCGGGACGCCGGCGGCAGCACCGCCGAGCAGGCCCTCGCCGGTCTCGCCACGGCCGCCGCCTGCGGGCTGCCGCGGCTGGTGGACCGGCGCCTCGCCGACGTGCGCCAGGCCGTCTGCCACGCCGGCACCATCGAGCAGATCGTGGCCGCGCTGCACCTGCTGCGCCGCCTCGAACACGGCCTCCTCCCCGGCCTGACCGACTTCCCTTCCGCCGCCCCGGGTGTACGCGCGGACCTGCACGCGGCCGCCGTCGGCGCGGTCGCGGGCCTGGCCGGATCGACCCGGGTCGACGACGCCCGCGCCCTGCGCGACCTCGTCCAGACCGCCGACGAGGCCGGTGCGGTGCTGCGGCTGCGGCACGAGATCGACGCCCTCGCCCGGGCCGGTTCGCCGCTCATGCGCGGGGCGGCGGCGGCCGTCGGGGTCCTGCTCGGCCACGAGGACCCGGCCGTGTTCGGCACCCGGGTGGCGTCCTGGGTGGACCTGCCCGCGAGCGAGGCGACCGACCGGCTGCGGGGGGTGCTGAGCATCGCGGGCTCGCTGCTGCAGGCGGGCGGCGCGCCGCTCGATCCGCTCGTCGAGGCGGTCGACGGCCTGCCCGACGACGAGTTCGTCCGCCGCCTGCCGGCCCTGCGCGGCGGCTTCGACGCGCTCAGCCCGGCCGACCGCGACCGGTTCCTGGCCACGGTGTCCGAACGCCACGGCGACATCGGCGACCGGCTGCCGGCCGACCCGCTCGCGGTGGCCGGCTGGCTCGCCGCGGACCGGGCGGGCCTGGCGGCGCTGACCGCCCTCGGGCTCTCCACCGCACCGGCGGCGCCGCAAGCGGCACCACGTGAACCCGTCGCGCCCCGGGCCACGGGGACGATCACCGCCCAGGAGCGGTGGCGGCTGCTGCTCGGCCGCGAATCCGACAAGCTGAGCGAGGGCCGCCGGCCGCTCGCCACCGCCCTCGACGAGCTGTACGGGGCCGGTCGGGGCGAGGGAGCGTACACGGTGGACGGCGGTGGCGGCGGGCGCGAGCAGGCGTACCCGGACGTCCGGGACTGGCTGGAAGACCTCGAAGCACTGTTCGGCACCGCCGTACGCGACGAGGTCCTCGCCCGGGCCGCCGAGCGCGGCCGGATCGACGCGGTCCTCGCCGCCGATCCCGACCGGGTCCGGCCCTCGGTGGACCTGCTGCACACCGTGCTCTCCCTGGCCGGCGGCCTGCCCGAGGCCCGGCTGGCGAAGCTGCGGCCGCTGGTCGCCCGGCTCGCCGCCGACCTGACCGCCCAGCTGGCCCGGCGGATCCGGCCGGCCCTGACCGGCATCGGCACACCGCGGCCGACCTACCGCCCGACCGGGCGCCTCGACCTCGCCGCGACCCTGCGCCGCAACCTGCACACGGTCCGCACCGGCGCCGACGGCCGCCCCCAGGTGCTCCCCGACCGGCCGGTGTTTCGCAGCCGCGGCCGCCGCAGCGTCGACTGGCAGGTCATCCTGCTCGTCGACGTGTCCGGGTCGATGGAGCAGTCGACGATCTGGGCCGCGCTGACCGCCGCAGTGCTGGCCGGGGTGCCCGCGCTGCGTACGCATTTCGTCACGTTCTCCACCGAGGTCATCGACCTCACCGACCGGGTGGCCGACCCGCTCTCGCTGCTGCTGGAGATCCGCGTCGGCGGCGGTACGCACATCGCGGCCGGCCTGCGCTACGCCCGCCAGATCATGACGGTGCCCAGCCGGACCCTCGTGATCACGATCAGCGACTTCGAGGAGGGCTTCGCCGTCGGTGATCTCCTGGCCGCCACCCGCGCCCTGGCCGACGACGGCGCCACCCTGCTCGGCTGCGCCAGCCTCGACGACCGCGGCCGCCCCCGGTACGCGACCGGCGTCGCCGCCCAGCTGGTCGCCGCGGGTATGCTGGTCGCCGCGCTCAGCCCGACCGAACTGGCCTCGTGGATCGGAGACAAGGTCCGATGAGCCTGCCACCCGTCGCCGCCGGGGTCGCGGCCGACGCCGTCGCCGCACTGCCCGCCCGGCTGCGCGCCCGCCTCGACGCCGCCGTCGAACAGGCTCGCGGGTGGCCGGTCGAGTCCGGCGCAGCCACCGTCGTCGTCCGGCCCGACGAGCAGACGACCGTCACCCTCACCACGCCGGTCGCCGCGGACGCCGACGCGGTGTGCAGCTGCCTGCTGGCGCCGCGCTGCCTGCACCGCGCCGCGGTCCTCAACGCCGCCCCGATCCTCGGCCCCGGACCCGAAACCGCCGACGTCCCCGCCGAGCCCGCGGTCGAGACACCGTCCATGGTGGAGGCGAACGCCGATCAGCGGGACGCGGCACGGGTGCTGCGCTCCGCCGCGGCGGCCCTGCTCACCGCCGGCATCTCCGGCACCGGCGCCGTCGCCCAGGCAGACCTGCTGCGCGCCGTGCACCAGGCCCGCGCCGTCGGCCTGCACGCCGCCGCCTCGGCCGCCGTCGAGGTCGTCGAGCTGGTCCGCGCCGCCCGCCGCGACGATCCCGCCTTCCGGCTCGGCGACGTGACCGACCGCGTACGCGAGCTGCTGGTCGCCTGCCATCGCGTGGCCGGCGGCGACGGCGCTGCGCTCGGCGTGCCGCGACGCGACTACGAACCGGTCGGCGACCTGCGGCTCTACGGGCTCTTCTGCGAGCCGGTGCGGGCGGCGACCGGCCACGCCGGAGCGGCGACCTACCTCGCCGACGCCACCGGCCGCGTCTGGGTGGTGTCCGACGTCAAGCCGGTGGCCGCCGGAGTCACCGTCGCCGGGACGGCCTCCGCGGTGGACCTCGGCGAGGTCCGGCTGAGCCACCACGACCTGTCCCGGGCCGGCTTGCTGGCGGTCAACGCGCACGCCTCCTCGGCCGGACGGCTCAGCCACGGCCGCGCCCGCCAGGCGGTGGCCGCGCCGGGCGCGTCCTGGTCCGATCCGGCCCTGGACGGGCTGTGGCAGGCGCCCGCCGCCGAGCAGGCCGACCGCTGGCTGGCCGCCGCGAGCCTGCCCGTGCACGACCGGCGCGCCGCGGACGACCTGGCCTTCCTCGACGGCCTGGTGGCCGGCGCCGACCGCGGCGGCCTCATCGTCGTCACGACCGACGGCCTCCTGGTCACCGTCGCCGCGCCGCACGAAGACCCCGCCCTGCCCTACGTCGCCAACCTGCGGCAGCTGTCCACCCACGCCACCGGCCATCCCGTACGCCTGATCGGCCGCTTCCTCGGCGCCCGACGCGTCGCCGGGTTGGCGCTGGCCGCACCGTGGCTCCCCGACCGGCACGGCGGCCACCTCGACCTCGGCGCCGCCCGCCTGACCCGGGCGGACCTGCCCGACGCGGCTCCCCTCCCGATCGGGCCGGCCGCACCGGCACCGGTCGCGCCCCTGCACCTCGTCCGCCACCACCTCGAACGGGTCGTCGCCACGGGACGGGCCGCGCTGCTGTCCGGAGTGGACAAAGACGCGTACCGACTGACCGCCGCGCATCTCGGCACCGGCGCGAGCGTCCTGCGCGGGCTGGGAGCGGCCGGCATCCGGCGTACGCGTGACACGTTCGGCCGCCTCGACCCGCACGACGCGGACCTGCTGGCGGAAGCGTGGCTGGGCGCGGCGGTGTACGAGCAGGCGGCGACGCGAGAAGTCATCCGCTCGACGTGGCAGACGAGATAGCGGCAGACGGGATAGGGCTGGTACCCGGCGGTCTCCGGCCGCCGACCGAGTCCTCTATCATCGCCCGATGCCGGACGCCTCTGAACGTGCCCTCGTCCCCTTCGTACGGGACCTGGAGATGTTCGGCGACCGGCCGGCCCTGATCACCGAAACAGACACCGTCAGCTATCAGGATCTGGCCGCCCGCGCGTACGCGGTCGCGGCGCGACTCGGTCCCGTCCGGCGGCTCGTCGCCGTCACCGGGGGGAACACCGTCGACGCGATCGCCACCTATCTCGGTGCGCTGCACGGCGGCCACACGGTGCTGCTGCTGGGTGGCGACTCGGAAGCCATCGTCGACCGGTACGACCCGGACGTGCTCGCCGGCCCGGACGGGAACTGGCGGCTCGACGTACGCCGGCCCGGATCGGCGCACACCCTGCATCCTGATCTGGCGCTGCTGCTGAGTACCTCCGGTTCGACCGGCTCGCCGAAGCTGGTCCGGCTCTCCCACGACAATCTCCAGTCGAACGCGACTGCGATCGCCGCGTACCTGGGCATCGGCCTGGGTGACCGGGCGGCGACCAGCCTGCCGATGCACTACTGCTACGGACTGTCGGTGATCCACAGCCATCTGCTGGCCGGCGCCGGGATCATCCTCACCGACCTGTCGGTGAGCGAGCACCGGTTCTGGGACCTCTTCCGGCAGGCCCACGGGACGGCGTTCGCCGGTGTGCCCTACACCTTCGACCTGCTCGACCAGATCGGGTTCGCCGACCTCGACCTGCCGGACCTGCGCTACGTCACCCAGGCCGGCGGCCGCCTCGCCCCCGACCGGGTGACCCGCTACGCGGAACTCGGTCGCGCACACGGCTGGGACCTCGTGGTCATGTACGGGCAGACCGAGGCGACGGCGCGGATGGCGTACCTGCCGCCGCGGCTCGCGGCCACCCGTCCGGAGGCGATCGGGATCCCGGTGCCCGGCGGCTCCTTCCGCATCGACGTCGACCCCGAGGACGGTCTCGGCGAACTCGTCTACCAGGGCCCGAACGTCATGCTCGGGTACGCCGAGAGCCCCGCCGACCTGGCGCTGGGCCGCGAGGTCGACGAGTTGCGTACCGGCGACCTGGCCCGGCTCGCCGACGACGGCCTGTACGAGATCGTCGGGCGGCGCAGCCGCTTCCTGAAGCTGTTCGGCCTCCGGATCGACCTTTCCCAGGTCGAGGACTTCGTCCGGCGTACAGGAGTGGATGCTGCCTGTGCGGGCACGGACGACCACCTCGTCGTCGCGGTCGCCGGACGACCGGGCGCCGACGATCTGACCCGCCTGCTCACCACGCAGTTCAAACTGCCTGCTCACGCGCTGAGCGTGCACGTGCTCGACGAGCTTCCCCGGCTGGCGACCGGAAAGATCGATTACACCGCCGTCGTGGACCTGGCCGTCCGGCAGGGTGCTCGCAGCGACGGCGCCACCGACGTCGTGACCGCGGTCTGCGACCTGTACGCCGACATGCTCCGCCGACCGGTGCGCCGCACCGACACGTTCAGCGGGCTCGGCGGCGACTCGCTGTCGTTCGTGCAGACGTCGATCAGGCTGGAACGGCTGATCGGCCGCCTGCCGCAGGACTGGCAGCACGCCACGATCCAGGATCTCGCCGAGGCGCCCAGACCGGCGTCGCGCCGGCGCGCCACGATCGAGGTCAGCGTGGCCCTGCGCGCGGCCGCGATCGTCGCCGTCGTCCTCGTGCACTCCAAGGTCCTGATGGCGGTCGGCGGCGCGCATCTGATGCTCGGCATCGCCGGCTTCAACCTCGCCCGGTTCCAGCTGGACGACGCACCGGCCCTGCAGCGCGTACGCCGGGTGCTGTCCAGCCTGACGCGCATCGTCCTGCCGATGATCGTGTGGGTCGCCCTGATCATCGTGACCGTCGGCGACTACTCGCCGATCAACCTCTATCTCGGCTACTACCTCACCGGAGCGGTGAACGCGCATCACGAGGCGCAGCTGTGGTTCATCGAGGTGATCGTGTTCTACACGCTCGGCGCGCTGCTCCTCGTGACGAACCCGTGGGGATACCGCCTGGAACGACGCTTTCGGTTCGCCCTGCCGATGGTCCTGGTCGGGCTGGGCCTGCTCACCCGCTACGACCTCGTCCCCGGCATGACCGCCAGCCCGTGGGTGTCCAGCCAGGTCACGCCGCTGATGGTCATCTGGATCTTCGCGCTCGGCTGGGCGACCGCCCGGGCGGACAAGATCTGGCAGAAGCTGCTGCTGACGGCGATCATCCTGGTCACGATGGCGGACTACTTCATGTACCCGATGCAGCAGGAGATCGTGACCGCCGGGCTGCTCCTGCTGGTGTGGGTCCGGACGCTGCCGAGCTTCCCGCTGCTCAACAAGGTCCTGGGTACGCTGGCCGCGAGTTCGCTGCTCATCTACGTCACCCACTACCAGGTGTTCCCGCGGTTCGCCTGGATCGCGCAGCCGAACATCATCGGAGTCGTGATCTCGCTGCTGTTCGGCGTGGGCTGCGCCGCGCTCGTCCAGCGGCTGCCGTCACCCGCGCGGCTGTTCTCGCGTACGCGGGCCGCGAAGCCGGAATGGGCGCAGATGTAGGGGCGCTGCTCGGCTTCGCAGTCGACATCGCGACCGTCCACACTCGCCGCATTCCTCTACGCTGAGTGCCGCAGATCCGACGCCGATGGAGGTCTTCGTGGCGGTCGCGTCACCCGGTCCCGACGAGCTTCCGCCTGGCCCGCACAGGGACCTCGTCGAGGCGATCCATGCGCTCTACGACTTGGCGGGCAAGCCCAGCGCGCGGGTGATCAGCCTCGCCATCCGGAAGGACGGCACGCTGGGCGAAGCCGCCTCGCACGAGACCATCTCCGCTCTCCTGCGGGGAACGTCCTTCCCATCATGGCGACGGGGAGAGTCCATCGTCATCGTTCTGAACAGGATGTGCCAGCGACCCGAGGACGAGAGCCGGCTGCTTCCGCGGTTCCAGGCGCTGTGGCTTCGGGCCGAGTCCACCCGCTCCGCGGCCCAACAGGCACCTTCGCCGTTCTCGTCCGGGCCGGTCGGCGGCATGTATCAGGGCGCCCCCGCGCCGCCCGTCCCGGGGGACGCGCCGTTCTCTTCCGCGCCGCGTACGCTCGCTGTTCCGGCATACGACGCGGACCAGGTCGACGACGGGCCACAGGACGATCTCATCGGCATCGCCGTCGAGGTCGACGCCTTCGCCCACCTCCTGGCCGCCCGCCAGCTCACCCCGCCCCTGGCCGTGGGCCTGTTCGGCGAATGGGGCTCCGGAAAATCCTTCTTCATGCGTACGCTGCGGGCGCGTATCGACGCACTGACCCGGACTGCCCGCCAGCAGCCGCAACAGCAGTCGATCCATCCGCGGATCGCGCAGATCGAGTTCAACGCCTGGCACTACGTCGAGGGCAACCTCTGGGCCAGCCTGGTCGCCCACATCTTCGACAATCTGCGTACCTCGCCGGAGGAGCACACCGCGGAGCTGCGGCGGCGCCGGGCGACGGTGGCCGCGGAACTGGCGAGTACGCAGGAGGTCCAGGAGCGGACGGCGGTCCGCCTGACGGCGCTGGCGCAGCAGATCGAGGGCGCGGAGCTGGCGCTCGCCGAACTGCACGAGGCGCAGGAGAAGAAGCTCACCGAGCTGAAGGATCTGCGGCTGCGAACGGTGGCGCAGGCGATCGTGATCCCGGCAGGCGAGGCGAAGAGCATCCAGAACAGCCTCGACGAGATCGGGGTGACCGCGGTCGGCACGAAGGCCGAGGAGCTGGCCGCGGCCGTGGAACGAGCCCGCGACCTGGTACGCCGTGGCGGCGCGACCGGTGGCGTCTTCCTGCGACGCGGCTGGCGGTGGACCCTGCTGGTCGGCGTCGCCGTGCTGGCCGCGCCGGTGATGAGCATCGTGCTGAGCCACCTCGACCTGACCGGGACGACCAGAGCGGCCGGTACGGTCGCCGCGTTCCTCGCCGCCGCGGCGGCCGTCCTGAATCGCGGGGTCGGCTGGAGCGCGCAGATGCTGGACCGGCTCGACCGGGCCGATCAGAGCCTGCGGGCCCGGCTGTTCACCGCCGAGGCCCTCCACGCGGCACGGATCGACGCCGTCAAGTCCGAACTGGACGGACTGCGGGTGGAGGAGAACGCCCTGCGCAGGACGCAGGAGGACGCTGAGCACGCGGCGGCGCGCATCCGGGAGAAGCTCGCCCAGCTGACCCCGGCCCGGATGCTCGCGCAGTTCGTCAGCGAACGCGGCGACACCGACGACTACCGCAAGCTGCTCGGGCTGACAGCGCTGGTCCGGCGCGATTTCGACCAGTTGAGCCGCCTCGTCACCGAGTACAACACCGCCGGCGACGCCCAGGAGACCGGCCTCGACTTCAACCGGATCGTCCTCTACATCGACGACCTCGACCGGTGTCCGGCACCTCGGGTGGTCGAGGTGCTGCACGCCATCCACCTGCTGCTGTCGTTCCCGATCTTCGTCGTGGTCGTGGCGGTCGACGGGCGCTGGCTGGGCCGCTCGCTGGACCTCGAACACCCCGAGATGTTCGGTGTCGCCGGCCCGGGCGCCCTCCACGGCCCGTCGGCGACCAGCCAGGACTACCTGGAGAAGATCTTCCAGATACCGTTCTGGGTGCCTCGGCTGGACGTGGCGGCCCGCCGGCGGCTGATCATGGGGCTGGCCGACGTCGATCCCGAGTCGCTGTCCACGACAACCGTGCTGCCGGTGCAGACGCCGGCCGACCTCGACGACGACGAGACCGACGAGGACGAGCCCTACCTGGAGATCAGCAGCCTGGAGATCGACGCCGCCGACCTGAGCGCCATCGACAGCCTGACCCCGCTGCTCGGCGACTCACCGCGGGCGATCAAGCGTTTCCTCAACGTGTTCCGCCTCGTCAAGGGCATCGCGCTGGGCGGCACCCGCCCGATCGACAGCGTCGAGGAGCGGTATCGCGTACTGCTGCT
This sequence comes from Hamadaea tsunoensis DSM 44101, assembly GCF_000428945.1. Taxonomy (GTDB): domain Bacteria; phylum Actinomycetota; class Actinomycetes; order Mycobacteriales; family Micromonosporaceae; genus Hamadaea; species Hamadaea tsunoensis. Next base: position 24,781 of record NZ_AUAX01000002.1, read on the forward strand.
GCTGGCCGTGGTCACCGGGATGCCGGAAGCCGCGGCGGTCCTCCTGCCGGCCATGTCGAAAATGGGCGAGGAGTCGCTGCCGGAACTCGTGAACATGCTCTACCGCGACATCAAGGATCCGGTCGTCCTCCGCGATCTCGAACAGCTCATCGACTGGCTGGTGACCACACCGGTTCCCGCGGAAACGCTGGACCTGGTGGCGCTGCGGCCCTGGATCCCGACGATCGCCCGGTACTCGTTCTACGCACCGGTGGGCAGCTGACGACGGCCGTGCCGGCCGGCTGGAGTCGCGGTCGGATGCAGCAGGGGGCGGTAGCCTGCGGCCAGTGCCCCCACGGAAGCCGGCGGGGTCAGCACCTCGACCAGCCCGGCGGGTGGACGAACCGGCGGCCCGTAGCCGGCGAAGGCCCAGGGCCGTAGTCCGCCGTCCAGCACCAGGGCCGGAGCGCCTTCGTAGTCGACCATCGTCCCGTCCGGCAATGCGTCCACAGTCGACGGCCAGGTGCGCTGCCGACGCGTACGCGAGTCCACCCGGGACGCATGCAGCACAGTGTCCATCTCCGTCGCCCGCGGCCGCTCGGCCAGACCGGAGTGGGCCTGCCACGCGGTCGCGTACGCGAGATAGGCGCCACGCCGGCAGTACGCGCAGGGCCGGTGCCCGGCGGCCAGGGCCGTCGCCTCGTCCAGGAAGAACAGCGCGGTCCACCGACCGGGCGGCATCGGCGCCCGCTGCACGCCCTTCCAGTCCAGCACGCAGCAGATCCACAGCTTGGACCGCCATCGCGACGCGCCCAGCGTCAGGCCGGAGCCGTGCAGGCAGCCGCGGTTGCCCATGAGCAGGCCGCGGCCCCGGTCGGCGACGATCTCGCCGTACGGCGTGACCCGGTTCTGCAGCGGCATCCGTCCAGGCTAATCGGGCCCACCGACAATCCGCCGCCGATGCCTAGCGGTGGTTGAGGCCGGCTGCGACCCGCTGTAGTCGGGCGGCGAGCTCCGGCGCGCGGTGGGCGAGAGCTTCGAGATCAGGCCGGGTGTCGAGCGCGTGCTGCCAAATCACCGCGCGGCCGAGGTCGAGCAGTTCGGTCGCGGCCGTGACCTTCCCGGCATTCAGGCTCCAGGCGGCGGCGTCCGTCGCAAGCCCTTCGAACAGGTGGATGTGAGTCTCGACCGATCCGCGGTCGAGACCGTGCCAGGAGGCGACCGGCAGGAGGCGGGTCGCCTCGGCGAGACTCGCGGCGGCCGGCTGCGTAAGGCCGTGTTCTGCTGCCAGCTCACCTCGGAGGCTGGCCGCTTGCAGCCGCTGCACCGCCGGCGCGGTCGTCACCCTGACGGCTGCGGCCAGGATCGCCAGTGCTTGATCGAGGGTGCCCACGCCGGCGTCGTGCGACATGGCCAGCAGGCGGGCAAGGTTGATCGAGTACACGGTGCGGTCGGGATGCTCCTTGCCGACGGTGTCGAGGGCCAGGGCGCAGTGGCGCAGGCCCTCCTCGAGGTCCGGCAGCCACCTGGTGATCGAGTAACGGTCGGCGAGGGTGAAGCCGAGGTTGGACAGGAGGGCCGGCTGGTCGTGAAAGCCCGGCGTCGCGCAGGCTACGGCCGCGCGCGCCGCGTCGACGGCCTCATCGATGTCGGCGGGCTGCTGCCCTTCGACGGCGCGCAGCCGCAGTGCACTGGCGAGGTTGGTCCACTGACCGCACAGGTCGGAACTGCCGGGTGGGGTCGCGGCGAGGGCCGCCCGTGCGGCGGTCACCGCCTCGTCGAGGTCCGTCGGGTCTCCGAATCGCTGGTAGCGGCTCTGCAGGGCGGCGCCGAGCGCCGTCTGGCACATGGCCTGCACGATGGCCGTATCCGCGACGGCGTGGATCCCTGCCCGTGCGACCGCGACGGCCTGGTCGATGTCCGGGGTCGCGCCGCGGCTTTCGAACCGTGCCCGCAGCACCGTGCTGAGGTTGCCCAGGCGCCGGGCGCGGGATGGATCGTCCACATCGGTGGCTGCCACCGATGTGCGCGCGGCTTGTACCGCGTCGTCCAGGTCCACGGGATCGCCCGTGGCTTCGTGGCGCAGCGACAGGAACGCGGCGAGGTTCGACTGGTACAGCGCACCCGCACGGCCGGCGGCCGACTGCGCCAGGGCTCTGGCGTGGGTGACGGCCTCGTCGAGGACCCCGGGATCCCCGCCGTGCAGGTACCAGCTTTGCAAAGCCGCCGCCAGGTTGTTGCTGAAGGCGGCTGCGCCGGCGCCCGCGGGATCGACTCGGGCGGCGGCCCCGCGGGCGGCTTCGATCGCCTCGCTCAGGTCGTCGAGGTTCGCCGTCAGCTCGAATCGGGCGTGCAGCGCCAAGCCGAGATGTGACTGTGCCAGCGGGCGGTCGGCATGATCCGGCGCGAAGGTCGCCACGGCCTCCCGGCCGACGCTGATGGCTTCGTCCAGGTCTTCAGGGCTGCGGGTCGCCTCATGGCGGGCATGCAGGACGCTGCCCAGGGTGGAAAGGAACGCTGCCCGGTCCGGCCGGCCGTTTCCGGTGAGGGCTACGGCCCGTCGGGAGAAGTGAAGTGCTTCGTCGAGTTCGGCGACATCGCGGCTCCGAGCGAAGCGAAGCTGCAGGATGTCGGCGAGGTTGGACAGGCTGGTACCCAGGTCGGCAGGGGTCGCCGCCTCGGTCGCCGCTCGTGCGGCCAGGGTCGCCGCATCGAGGTCGGCCAGGTCGCCGAGGCTTTCGTAGCGCGTACTGAGGCTGGACGCGAGGCTGGTCAGGCTGGCCGCGGAGACCTGACCCGCCGCCGTGTCGAGTTGGACGGCGTCCTCTCCGCACTGGACGGCCTCGGCGAGGTCGTCGAGGCTGCCGGTGTGCTGGTATCGCACGCGTAACGCCTCGCCGAGCGCGACCGACAACGTCCCGCGATCCTCCGGGTCGGGCGCACCGGCGAGGCCGGCCCGGGCATGGCCCACGGCGGCCTCGATGTCGGCGGCGTCGGTCCGCAGGAGGAAGCGCGTCAGTTGGGCGTTGCTGGCGTTGGCCCGGATCACCGCGTACGCGATGGAATCGGTGTCGCCGCCGGGAGCCGAGACGGCTTCATTCAGGGTGGCGACCGCGGCATCGAGGTCTGCGGGGTCGCCGGCGAGGTCGAACCGCGCCAGGAGAGTCGTGCCGAGATTGGACAGCAGAAGTGCGCGATCCGGGGCGTCGGCGGGGGCGAGGCTGACCGCGTCGCGCGCGAGCGTAGCCGCCTCCATGGCGTCATCGGGGTTTCCGGTGTGCAGGAACCGTTCCCGGAGAAGGGCCGAGAGGCTGCTCAGATGACGAGGCCGCTGGGGGTCGTCCGCGGGCGTCGCGACGGCGCGCAGGTGGTCGACGGCTTGGTCGAGGGCGGCCAGGTCGCCGGAGCCGCTGTACTCCTCGTATCCGGTGATCTCCGGTTGCTCGACGGTGTCCAGGGCACCGCGCAGTTCCGCGGGCAGCAGCGTCTCGTCGACGTCGCGCAGGGGCATGAACAACGCGATGCTGATCTGCAGCTCACGCTCGCGGTCGGCCGGGTCGACGACGTCGGAGCGCAACCAGTACAGCCAGGCCACCGCGAGCACGGCCTCCGCGTCGAGAACGTCCCCGCCTTCGTCCGGGTCCCATCCCACCGTCGCCAGCAGCCGGGTCGCGTCGACGGCCGCATCCCCGTCCAGGAGGAGCCCAGGATGCCTGCTCCGTGCGTACTGCTCGACCCGCTGTTCGATCTGGAGGAGGAGTTGGTCGCGCTGCTCGGTCACGCCCGCCCTCTCAGGGACCGTTGTGTGTGAACGGAAGCCAGTCGCTCATGCGGGCACCGCTGTCGCGGAGCGTACGCACGGCATCGTGCAGCGCGAACGGCGCCCGATCCGGGCGGAACGTTCCATCGGCGCACAATTGCGGGTACACCGCCTCGGTGACCTGCGCGGCCACGACGGAGTGCACTCGCCACAGGGTGGCTATTACATGCCGGTAGCCCGCGTAGTTGAGCGCCGCGGCCAGGCTGATCGACTCGTCGGGCAGGTTGACGCCGCCCGTTGCGGTCATGCACGCCGCGAGGAACACGAACTCGCCGGAGCGTCGGCCTGAGTTGATCCGCGGGATGGTCAAGGTGCCGTCGGCGAGCATCAGCCCCGCCCGGGAAGGATCGTAGACGTCCTGGTAGCCGTGGCAGCTGACATGCGCCCATCGGTGGTCGGCCAGGGCCGTCTCCACGGCGGCCATGGTGGCGTCGGCACCCTCGAGAACGGTGACCCCGGCGGGAAACGCGGCCGTGACGGCCGCCCGCTCCCGGGCCGCGTCGGCGGCGAACTGCACCTGGTCGAGCGTCTCGGGCACCCCGACGAACACCAGACCCGGGTGGCGCGGAGGCTGCGGCGCCGAGGGTCTCCTGGACTCGCGGAGAGCACGCAACGTGGGCGTGTACGACGATACGGCTCGGTCCAGGACCGTCCGGTCATCTCCGGCACCGTGGTAGCCCGCTCCGTGCAGGGGCAGGAGCGTCAACTTGCCCGTCGGACACCACCACAGCCGGGGAGGATCCGCCCCTGCCGCAGGCGGGCCGCCGATGCCGAGATCGGCGAGCACCGGCTGGGCCACGGTGTCCCACAACCATTCCATGGTCGCGCGCAGCACCTGCTCGCGTGCGTGCCGACGGGCCGCGCGGGTCTCGAGCCGCCGGCTGAACGACTGGTCGGGAGCCGGTGCCGCGTCCTGTAGCGCCTGAAGGTAGGCCGCGGTGCGGGTGGTCACGTCGGCGGCGGTGAGACCGGGCAGCCGCACGGAGCGGACGCCCGCCGTGGTCACGACCAGCGCGTCGCACCGCCACCTGCTCACGTTGACGATGACGACCGGTCCTTCGGCGGCAGCCTCCCGCAGTGTCGCCAGCGGCGGAGGTTCGAGGAAGTCCTCGAACCCGTCGAGCCTTCGGACCTGCTCGACAAGGCCGTCCCACTCGCGTGCCAGGGCCATGCGACGGTCGGTGTCGCGGGACACGGCTCGCTGACGCGGATCGGTCACGGGCCACCCCTCTTGATCAGATTGGCACCGGCCTGTCCGAACGGTACGCTGCCGCACCGGCGGCGCCCATCCCCTGAAGGAGCGGCAATGGAACCCTACGATGAATCCGGCCTGGTAGGGCAAGTGCCGCTGTTCCTGACCGATCCCGCCCGGGCCGTGGACAACGCGCCGGACGACATCCCCATTGGAATGATTCGCCTGCGCGGATGGCAGTTGCATCGACTGCCGCCGCTGGGGTCCGATTTCGGACATCAGGTCGGCTATCTCGTTCGGACGAACTGCGAGTTCGAAGTCGCCGCGGGCGTACCGGCCCCGGAGTGGGCCGAACTCGAGTTCACCTTTCCCGAGGACGTCACCGTTCTCGACGTGCTGCCGCGCAGCGTGATGCAGCCGGAGCAAGGACGGGCCTACCGGGTCAACCGCCTCCTCAACTTCGTGCCACGCGACGGTGCCGACCCCGGCGGGTGGGACGGCGATACCGTGGCGTCGGATGTCGCGCTGCCTGCGATGTCGCCGCAGGTCGACTGTTTCGGTGTCGGCAGCCGGTTCGTTCGCTGGCGTTACACCGGTACGCCGTCGGCCGAACTGCCGGTGGGCAGCAAGACCGGCTGGTTCGTGCTGCTGGCTGCACCGGACCGGGAGATGCTGCCGGTCCTGGCGTCCGGGCGGTACCAGCTCGACCTGGATCCGGAGCTGGATCTCGTGCCGGCGAGCCGCCGCGACGCGTTCACCGTCCGGCTCCCGGGCCCGGCAGCGGCCGATCCGTCGCACCTCGGCACGGTCGTACGGGCTGAGCGGCCTCGCGTCTTCCTGTCCTACTCGCAGGATCCGCCCGAGCACCAGGCCGACGTCATCAGGCTGTGGAAGCTGCTGGAGAGCTGCGGTGTCGACGTCGAGATCGACCAGGAGGGCCTCGACAGCCGGCGCATCTGGACCGACTGGACGACCACGCAGATCCTGCGCGCCGACTTCACCGTGGTGATGGCGTCACCGGCGTACCTCGCCGCCAGCGAGGATCGGCTGCCGCCCGGCCGCAACCGCGGCGTGCGCTCGGAATACCTGCGCCTCGCCGACCTCATGCACCGGGACATGCCCCGCTGGACGCGAAAGATCCTGCCGGTCGTGCTGCCCGGGCGGTCGATCGACGAGATCCCGCTCATCTTTCTGCCGGGCACCGCCGACCACTACATCATCGACGACATCACGCCGGAGGGCGCGGCGAACCTGCTGGAGGTCATTTTCCACGGCCGGGCGAGGTGACCCCGATCACCTGGTCTCGCTCGAAGGCCGACGCGGGGCGGCAGCCTGCCGGTCAGCGACGGCGATGATTGTGTCCGGCCCGGTTCGCCGGACCGATCGCAGCGGACGTCTACGAATCGCGAGCCGGATGTCTCCGACATCTCGTGCGGTGTCCTCCGGACGGGGTCCGGACAATTCCTGACGTGTCAAGCGGGCCCGTGCATGGCAGGCTTGCCCCATGACCGACGACCAAGGAGGCGGTTCCGCGATCCGGAGCCGGACCGGCGCCTCGCGCCGTGCCCGCCTGGCCTCGGGAAATCCCGCCGCGGGCGTATTGACCGCCATGCTCGACGGTATCGAGGACGCAGCGGTCGCCCTCGACGGGAACGGGCTCGTCCTGGTCGCGAACGCTTCCGCCGTGCGTCTCCTCCGGGCGAAGGCGGGCGCCCCGCTGGCCGTACCGGGGGCGCTGGGGGTCGCGCTCGCCGGGCCTGAGCCCGCCTTCGAACTCGACCACGGTGACCGGCGCCTGCAAGGACGTCGGATCGTCGCCGACGGCCATGTCGTCTGGTATGTCCGCGACATCACCGAACAGGTCGTGCGTACCGATGCGCTGCTGGCGGAGCGGTGGCGCTCGGCGTTCCTGGCCGAGGCCGGCCGGCGGCTGGGCGGGTCGCTCAACGTCGCCCGGACCGCCCGCACGACCGCCCTGCTCGCCGTTCCGGTGCTGGCCGACAGTGCGCTGGTGATCCTGCCGGGTACGCGTACCCACCTGGACTGGTTCCGGGTCGACGACGCGCCGGACGCCGAGCTCGGCGCCGGCACCCTCCACCGGGGCGACCTGGCCGCGGACTCGCCCATCGGGCAGGCCCTCGACGGTCTCACGGTGCCGGACGATCCGCGGCTCGCCGAGACGCTCGGCGGCCTGCTGGCGGACGGTTTCGGGGAGATCGGTTCGGCGATGGTCGTCCCGCTGCCCGGGTACGCCGCCGCAGCCGGGGCGCTGGTGCTGGCCCGCCGCGCCGGCCGGGCCGATTTCGAGCCGGCCGAGGTGCACCTGGCACAGCAGTTCGCCGCCCGGGCCGGGACCGCTCTGGCCGCCGCCGCGCTGTACGCGGATCAGGCGTACACCGCCGACGTGCTGCAACGCAGCCTGGAAGTGCCCGAACTGCCGGCGATCCCGGGTGCCGTCCTCGGCGGCACCTACCGGCCGGCCCGCGAGCAGCTGCGTATCGGCGGCGACTTCTTCGACGTCTTCCCCGATCCCGACGGCGGCTGGATGTTCCTGCTGGGCGACGTGTGCGGCAAGGGGATCGAGGCCGCCGCGCAGACCGGCCGGACCCGGCAGACGGTGCACGCGCTGCGGCTGCTGGAACCGCGCCCGCTGCGGCTGCTGGAGCTGCTCAACGCCGCTTCGCTGAACGCCGACCGGTCCGACCTGGTCACCCTGGTGGTCGGTTCGCTGCGCCGGATCGACGGCGGCCTGCACGTCACGCTGGCCACCGGCGGCCATCCGGCACCTCTCCTCGTACGCGCCGGCGGCGGCACCGAGCCGGTCGCGGTCCGGGGCATGGCGGTCGGCATGGTGCCCGAAGCGCAGTTCGGCGAGACCGACGTCGTCCTGGCGCCGGGCGACATGCTCGTCGCGTACACCGACGGTGTGACCGAAGCCCGGGGCGGTGCCGGCGGCCGCGAGTTCTTCGGCGAACGGCTGCTGGCCGAGGTCGACGCGTACCGGGGGGCGCCCGCGCAGGTGATGGCCGAGCGCATCGCGCAGCGCGCCTCCGAATGGGCCCGCGACGGGCTGCAGGACGACGTCGCCGTCCTCGTCGTGCAGGCCGCCGCGTGACCGCCGTCACCGACGAGGACCGGGCGGCCTATCTCACCCTGCTGGCGGAGGCGGACACCCCTGCGGCGCTCGGGTTCGCCGGCGGCCTGCTCGACCGGGGCGTCGCGCCGGAAGGCGTACTGCTGGATCTGGTCGCGCGCAGTCAGGCGCGGGTGGGCGAGCTGTGGGCTGCCAACGAGTGGAGCGTCGCCCAGGAGCATGCGGCGACCCACGTGAGTGAGCAGGTGGTGGCCGCGGTCGGGGCCCGCACGGCCGTGGGCGCGTCGCGCGGCCTGGTGGTGGTCGCCTGCGTGGACGGCGAGTGGCATTCGATGCCCGCCCGGCTGCTGGCCGAGGTGCTGCGGTTGCACGGCTGGAACGTGCGGTTCCTCGGCGCGAGCGTCCCCGGCCCGCACCTGCTGAGCTACCTGCACCATTACGGTCCCGACGCGGTCGCGCTGAGCTGCTCGCTGCCGCTGCGCCTGACGACCGCGCGCCGGGTCATCGAGGCCGCGCGGGAGGCGGGTGTCCCGGTGATCGCCGGTGGCGCGGGCTTCGGCCCGCAGGCCCGCTGGGCCTTGCGGCTCGGCGCCGACCTCGCCGCCGCGGGCGCGCTGGAGGCCGTACGCGCCCTGGACGGCCGGCCGCCGGGTGGCCGCCCGCTCGCGACGGTCCCGGCGGCCGTCGCCGCCGACGACGAGCATGTGCTCATCGCCAAGCGCGGCCGCGAGCTCGTCGACGTCGCGCTCAAGAAGCTCGAAGAGCACTTCCCGGTGGTACGCGACTACACGCCGGCCCAGCGTGAGGCGACCGAGTTCGATCTGACCCAGATCGTCGAGTTCCTGTGCGCCGGGTTGTTCGTCGACGACGAGCACCTGTTCGTGTCCTTTGTGGAGTGGCTGGCGGTCGTGCTCGGGTCGCGGCGGGTGCCCCTGGTGACCGTGGACATGACCCTCCAGTGGTACGCCGGGGTCCTCTACGACTTCCCGCGGGCGCTCTCGCACCTGGCGGCCGGCCGGCGGGTGCTCGCCGCCGGATAGCGGGCGCCAGGTCAGGGGCGGTGGCGGGGCGGCGCCTGCGTGTTAGCGTTGCGGCCATGCGCCGCTCCGGGTTCGTCGACTCCGTCGACGGGCTCAGCCACCACGATCACGTCGGCTGGGTGTTCGACACCCCCGGCGACTTCCGTGCGGCCGCGACCCGGTTCCTCGCCGACGGGCTGGCCGGCGGCCAGCGCGTACTGCTCGTGACCGGCGACGTGGACGGGGCCGACCTGAGCGACGATTTCGCCGCCGCCCGCGACACCGGTGCCGCCGTCGTCCTCGACGTCGGCATGTACCGCTCCGGCGACCCGTACGTCCCGGTCGAGACGTACGCCCGGGCGGTCGACGAGGCGCTGGCCGACGGGTTCACCGGGCTGCGCGTGGCGGCCGACGTCACGTCGCTCGTGCGGACCGCCGAGGACCGGGCGGCGTTCGCCCGCTACGAGCGGCTGGCCGACGAGCTGATGATCCGCAGCATGTTCTCCGCGCTGTGCGCCTACGACCGGGCCGAGCTCGGCGCCGCGGAGGCGGCCGAGCTGGTCTGCGTGCATCCGGTGGCCCGCCGCTCGTCGGTGCCGCTGAGGCTGCACAATTCCGAGACGCCGGGGATCGCCGCGGTCCTCGCCGGGGACGTCGACATGCATGGATACGCACTGCTGCGGACGGCGCTGGACAGCGCCGACCTCACCGGCGTCGACGGCACCGTCACGATCGATGCGCGCGACCTCGCCTTCATCGATCATCGGGGCCTGATCCAGCTCGTCGAGCACGTCCGCGCCCGCGGCGCGACGACCGTCCTGTCGGTCGGCGCCCGCAGCGTCATCCGACCGCTCGCGCAGCTGCTGCGCCTGCCCGACCTGCAGGTGGTGACGGCATGAGATCGGGTCCCGCGGCCGGGCACGAGGGCATCCTGCACGAGACGGCGTTCTACGGAGCCGACGAGGAGTTCCTCGCGATCGTGCTGCCCTTCCTGCGCGACGGCGTCGCCGCCGGGGAGCCGACCGTCTCCCTGTTCGGCGAACGCAACCAGGCACTGATCCGCGCGGCGATCGGCCCCGCGAGCGGCGTGGTGTTCATCGACGGCGGCGAGCACTACCTGCGGCCGGCCGCGGCGATCCGCAGCCACCGCGAGATGCTGGCCGGCTACGTCGGTGACGGGGCGGCGCAGATCCGCATCGCCGGCGACGTACCGCACCCGGGCGTCGGTGTGCCGTGGGAATGGTGGGCCCGCTACGAGGCCGCGGCCAACGAGGTCTACGACGAGTTCCCCATGTACGGGCTGTGCCCCTACGACACCCGGATCACGCCGCCCGAGGTGCTCGACCACGCACGGCGTACGCACACGCATCTGGTGACGGCCGACGGGCTGCGCCATCGCAGTGACGCGTACCAGGAGCCCCGGGAGTTCCTGGCCACGGCCGTGACCCCGTGGAGCGAGCCGGTGGAGGCCGCGCCGCCGATCCTCGAACTGGGCGATCCCGCGCCCGACCTGGCGCGGGCGGCGCTCGCACCGCTGCAGGACATCGCGCGGCTCACCGACGACGACTGGCACGGCCTGCGGCTGAGCGTGACCGAGGCGGTCACCAACGCGCTGCTGCACGGCCGTCCGCGGGCGCGCCTGCGCGCCTGGGCGCAGCCTGGGCGGATCGTGGTCACCGTCACCGACCAGGGACGCGGTCCGGCCGATCCGACGGCCGGGCTGATGCCGGGCGCGGGGCCCGGCGGCCTGGGTCTGTGGCTGGCCCACCAGCTGTGCGCGTACGTGTCGCTGCAGCGCGACGACGAGGGGTTCACGATCCGGCTGATCGCCGGAGCGCCCTCGCTGGGCTCGCCCCTCTCGTAGCGGTCGCTGCGCCCTTGCGGAACTCGTACGGGTTTCCGCAACGCTCACCTCGCCCGATCACAGACGCCTGGTCCGCCGGTTCGATGCGGGACAAAGGTGCGCCGCGCCCTGTGGCGTACCAGGTCGTTCCTGGAGGAACACATGTCCCCATCCGACAGCCGGCCGCCGGATCCGGTGGCCGTGCCGCGGCGCTGGCGTACGCCGGTGCTGGCGGTTGCCGCTCTCGTCGGCGCGATGTTGTCTCTCACCGGTACGCCGGGCGCCGGGGCAGCCGCCCCCGCGAAGCCTCCGTCGTCGCCGTCGATTCCCGGGCAGGCCCCGGCGGCGCCGCCGGTGTCGGCGGTCGAGCCGTCGATCGCGCGGGCCGCCGCCCCCGTCTGGCCGGCGCCGGTCAGCGGAACCGTGCGCTTGTCCGGATCCCCGGCGGCGGTGGCCGGATCGGTGGTCTCGGTCGCCGCGCCACGGCGGGCGGCCGCCGACGCGAGCACCGGCACGGCCAGGAGTGGCGGCGCAGCGGCCGCCGTCACGGATCAGGCTGCCAGCCCGGGTGCGGTGGCGGTGCGTACCCTCGACCGGAGCGTGATCGCCGCGGTCGGCGGTGTGGCTGCCGGAGCCGTCCTCACCCGGGCCGACGGGGTCGCGGGGCGCGGGCCGGTCGCGGTCTCGATCGACTACTCGGGCTTCCGGTACGCCTATGGCGGCGACTTCGCCGGCCGGGTGACCCTGGTGAGCCTGCCGGCGTGCGCCCTGACCACGCCGGAGGCCGACGGTTGCCGGACTCGCACCTACCTGCACGCGGCCAATGACCAGGCGGCGGGCCGGGTGACCGCGACCGTCCAGGTAGGAACGGACACGACGGCCGCCGGCAGCGCCATGACGGTGGTGGCGCTCGCCGCCACGCCATCGAGCGGTGCGGGCGACTACCGGGCGACCGACCTGTCGCAGACGGGAACGTGGGCGGTGTCGACCGGATCCGGCTCGTTCACCTACTCGGTGCCGATCACCGCGCCGCCCGCGCCCGTGGGCAAGACGCCGTCGGTGAAGCTGGACTACGACTCGCAGTCGATCGACGGCCTGACCTCGGCGACCAACAACCAGGCGGGCTGGGTCGGGATGGGCTGGAAGCTGAACGACAGCTTCGTGCAGCGGCACTACCGGTCCTGCAAGGACGACGGCGAGTCCTCGTCGAACAGCGAGCTGTGCTGGGACTCGCCCAACACCACCGCCGGAACCGACCCCGGGTTCGCGTACTACACGATCACTCTCAACGGCGTCTCCGCGGTCATGGTGAAGGACCCGGCCAACGCCAACCTGTTCCACCTGTCCGACGACCCGGGCTGGCAGATCCAGCACATGACCGGCGGGCACGGCGCCGACGACGAGTACTGGGTCGTGTCCACTCCGGACGGCAGCCGCTACTACCTCGGCTGGGGCCGCGACGAGGCCGACTCGTCGGCGACGAACTCGGTCTGGACCGCTCCGGTGTTCGGCAACGACCCGGGCGAGCCGTGCTACACGACCGGCACGCTGTCGCCCTGCACGCAGGCCTGGCGCTGGAACCTCGACCGGGTCATCGACGCCAACGAGGTCGAGTCGGCGTACAAGTACAACGTCGAGACGAACAACTACTACTCGACGCTGGGCTCGGACGTCGAGCGCGCGTACGACCGCGGCGGCAACCTGCTGGAGATCGACTACGGCTGGGCCACCCAGATCACGGGTTCGACCTTCACCGACAAGATCACGTTCAACAACGTCAACCGCTGCCTGACCCGGATGGCCGCGACCGACCCGATCCGCAACACCGACCCGGTCTGCCCGACGATCGCCTCGACCCCGTCGGACTATCCCGACGTGCCGACCGATCTGATCTGCGCGGCCGGCGACTCGGGCAAGTGCGCGTCGCACGCCGACGCGCCGGTGTTCTTCACCACGCAGATGCTGCTCGAGGTCAGCACGTGGACGCTCAACCAGGCCGGTACGGACTGGGACCACGTGCTGAACTACACCCTGCGGCACTCGCTGGTGAACCCGACCGGCACGGTGACGAGACATCTGTGGCTCGACTACATCCAGCGCAAGACGTACGCCGGCGGGACGAGCCTGTACCTGCCCGTCATCAACTTCGACGGCAGCGACATCGACAACGAGGTCGGCTCCGGGGAGCTGAACTTCCACCGGGTCACGACCGTCCACACCGACCTCGGCGGGACGATCTCGGTCACCTACGGCCACCAGAACACCTGCGACGCGACGCACCTGCCGACCGAGGCGAACAACACCATGGACTGCTTCCGGCAGCAGTGGACGCCGGAGGGCGGCAGCCAGCAGTGGGGCTGGTTCAAGAAGTGGCTCGTGAAGACCGTCGTCATCGACCCGAGGGTCGGGTACGCGGGCTCCCACGACGGCGATCCGGTGCAGACGTACACGTACGACTACTCGGTGGGCAAGCCGGGCTGGCGGTTCCCCGAGGATCCGACGATGCGCCGCGACGACGAGTCGTGGAACGAGTGGCGCGGGTACAGCCAGGTCATCGTGACCACCGGGTCGGCCGCCGGCAAGTCGTCGACCCACTACTGGCTCTACCAGGGGCTCGACGGCGACCGGAAGGTGAAGGCGCCGGCGAGTGACGCCGACTACAAGTCGGTGACCGTCACCGGGACGGCCGGCGTCTCGTCCACGGACTACTCGTGGGCGGCCAACAAGGTGCTGGAGACCGAGACCCTGGACAGCGCCGGCACGGCCCAGGAGCACACGATCCACCACTACTGGGCCACGACGATCGCCGCGTACCCGGGGGTGAAGGACGGGCGGTTCATCCGGGAGGACAAGACGACGACCCGGACGAAGATCTCGACCTCCACCACGGCCGACACGACCTGGCGGGAGCGGATCACCGACAGCACGTTCGACATGGCGCAGGAGGCGACGAAGCTGTTCGGCCTGCCGGTGCGCAGCGAGGACCTCGGCCAGACCGGCGGCGCCGCCGACGAGCGCTGCGTCGTCACCACGTACGCGTTCAACACCGACCAGTTCTCCAACAGCAGCGTGCTGCGCTTCATGGCCCTGCCGCAGGAGGTGAAGCACTACGGGGCGGCCTGCGCGACGGCTTCGACGTCCAATCAGGACAGTGACGTCGTCACCCTGTACGACTCGGCGGCCGGTCTGGCGACGAACAAGCCGACCGACGGCAACGCGACCGAGACCGACACGTACCTGAACGCGACGTCGGTGGTCAAGACGAAGGCCACCTACGACACCGGCGGGCGGATCCTCACCGCGACCGACGGCCGCGGCAACACGACCACGACCGCGTACAGCCCGGCGGCGAACTGGCCGTGGAGCGGGACGAAGGTCACCACGCCGGTGCCCGACCCGACCGGGACGACCGGCTCGGCGACGGCGTTCAGCTCGACCACCTACCGGTCCCAGTTCGACGGCCAGACCACCCGCGTCACCGACGCCAACGGGCACGACACGCGGATGGCGTACGACACGGCGGGCCGGCTGCTCAGCGTCTGGATGCCCGCCGAGTCGGCGAGCTACCCGAACCAGCCGGCGACGATGAACTTCACCTACACCATCCCGACGGCGGTGGTCAGCACGGTGCCGGACGCGGTCACCGGGCCGGCCGTGACGGTGGCCAAGACGCTGCAGGCGGCCCCGTCGACCTACCTCACCTCGGCCACCTACGTCGACGGCAACGGCCGGGTACGCGAGACCCAGGACAGCGCCGCCGACGGCTCCGCCGGCCGGATCGTGACCGTGACCCGGTACGACGACGCCGGCCGGTCGGTCGGCACCTCGTCGGGCTTCTTCAACGCGTCGGCGCCCGGCTCGGGCATGCTCAACCCGACGCTCGCCGCGATCCCGGCGTTCGGTCAGTCCATCCTGGACTACGCCGGCCGGGTCACCGAGTCGCAGCTGCTGAAGAACGGCGTCCTGCAACCGCAGCAGCACGCGTACACGGCGTACCACGGGGACTACGTCACGACGACGTCGCCGACGGGTTCGGTCGGTGACGCGTACAGCGACGTGTTCGGCAACGTGACAAGCGTCGTGCAGCACACCCCGGACCTGACCCCGGCGAGCATCACGACGCAGTACACCTACACCCCGGCCGGCGCGCTGGCCACGATCGTCGACGCCGGCAACCACACCAGCCGCTACACCTACGACTGGGCGGGGCACGAGCTCACCAGCAGCGACCCCGACGCGGGCGCGACCAGCAGCACGTACGACGCGAACGGCAACGTGGTCGCCACCGTGGACGCCAAGAACGTCACCTTGTCCACCGTGTACGACGCGATGAACCGCAGGACCGCCGTGTGGAGCGGCGCCGCCGGCACGGGTACGAAGCTGACGGCGTTCACCTACGACACCGCGCCCGGCGGCAAGGGCGTGCAGGCGTCCGCGAGCGCGATCACCGGCGCGGGCACCTACACCCGGACCGTGGACGGCTACGACGCCGACGGCCGCAACCTCGGCAACACCGTGACGATCCCGTCCGGTGAGGGCGCCCTCGCCGGGACGTACGACACGAAGACGGCGTACGACGCGGCGGGGCACGTCGTCGGCCAGACGTTCCCGGCCGTCGGCGGCCTGCCCGCCGAGACGGTGACCGCCGCCTACGTCGCCGGCCGCGCCAGCACGCTGAGCAGTCCGCTCGGCAGCTACGTCGCGTCGACCGCGTACGCGAACTACGGCCCGATGCTCGGCCGGGTCTACGGCACGGCGACGCAAGGGGTGAACCGCTCCTTCACCTGGGATCAGACGACGGGCCGGATCACCAACATCACCACGCAGGCGGTGCAGGCCGGGGTCGCCACGACCGCCCAGAGCGACACGTACTCGTTCGACAACGGCGGAAACGTCGTGCAGTTGGCGAGCACCGCGGGACCGGCGCAGCAGCAGTGCTACTCCTACGACAGCCTGTCGCGGCTGACGTCGGCGTACACGGCCACGGCGGCGGCGGTGGGTCCGTGCGGGAGCACTCCGGCCGATCACACCGGCGGTGTCGCTCCGTACGATCTCGCGTACCACTACGACGCGCTCGGCGACATCACGTCGGTCGGCGACAACGTCACGGGGACGACGAGCACCTACACCTACGGCGACACCGGACACGTGCACGCGGTGACCGACGTCGCGCGTACCGGCGGGGCGGGCGGGCACGACTCGTTCGCGTACGACCTCAACGGCGACGAGACCAGCCGCGCGGTGACGGGCGGCACGGCGACGCTCGCCTGGGACGTGCAGCACCATCTCGCATCGTCCACTGTGGGCACAGCGGCGACCCGGTTCACCTACGACGCCGACGGGACCCGCCTGCTGCGCAAGGACCCGTCGACGGCCGTGCTCTACCTGCCGGGCCAGGAACTGCGCCTGACCGGCGGCACCGTCACCGCCACCCGCTACTACACCAGCGGCGGCGCCATCGTGGCGATGCGGGTCGGCGACACCTCCGCCGCCCACCTGTCCTGGCTCACCAGCGACGGGCAGGGCAGCACCCAGGTCACCGTCAACGGCGCGACCGGGGCGTACACGCAGCAGCGCTACCTGCCCTACGGCAAGCAGCGCGGCACGCAAGGCCCGGCGGCCGGCACCGACCGCGGGTTCCTCGGCAAGAACTACGACAGCAGCACGGGACTCGTCGCCGCCGGCGCGCGGTACTACGACCCCGCCGTGGGCGCGTTCGTGAGCCCCGATCCGCTGTCGTCCCCCGCCAACCCGCAGACCTTGGACGCGTACGCCTACAGCACCGACGATCCGGTGAACGGCAGCGACGCGTCCGGGCTGATGACGGCGAGCCAGTGCGCCACCTACCTCTGCTACCAGCAGATCATGGCGGCGTCGGCGGCCGACAACGCGCGGTCGGCGGCGTCCTGCACGACGCAGAAGTGCCACGACCAGGTCGTGCACAGCAACTGCTACTGCAACGACGGCTTCACGGTGGCCAAGAAGCCGGGCGTCAAGGATCCCTGCGACAGCAAGTGCGGCAACGACCGGCTGAAGACCGGGGCGCTGAACGCCGACAGCCTGAAGGACACGGTGGACGCGGTCAGCCTGTACAGCGAACTGCTGTACCAGGCGTTCCCGTCGGCGGACATCAGCCAGTTGATGGCCTGGAACTCCGCCTGCGTCAGCGGCGACGCGTCCTGCCCGCTGCGGGTGACGTTCACGACCGAGACCGGCCCGTACTCGGCCTGGACGCTGCTGCCGAACGTGAACCTCAGCGGCGACGTGTTCGACCTCTCCAACACCGCCAACCCGCCGGCGCCCTACTTCGAGAACTCCGTCAGCAAGGGCATCACCGGCGGTCTGGGCGCATCGGCTCCCTTCAAGGGAGTCGACATCGGGGCGACGGTGGATCTGAGTTACGAGAAGACCAAGACGAAGGGCTTCAGCTTCCCGCTGGACAACGACGGCGGGAAGTGGACGACCGGCTGGCTGTCGGTCAAGGCCCGGGCCCAGTGGACGCAGACGACGATGACCGTCACGTACGCCGACGGCGCGCCGATGCAGACCCAGACCGGCTGGCAGGTGACGATACAGACGAAGTACGCCTCGGCGGGCACCGGTGACGACGGCGCCATCCCGGCTCCCGGCGCCGACGTGCTCAACGAGCTGTTCGGCGGCTGAGCCGGCACCACCAGGGGCGAAGCGCCCGGCCGGGATCACGATCTCGGCCGGGCGTTCCGCTTTTCGGGGTTCCCTGTCGAAAGCCGGTCAGGGCTTCTTGGGGTCAGGGCTTCTTGGGGTCCTGGCCGAAGCCGTTGCACTGGCGTCCGCCGTTGATGCAGTACCCGACCAGGTACGCCTGCCGGGTGGCGTCCCAGCCGTTCATGAAGTCGTAGTGGAACGTGTAGCCGGCCCCGGAGGAGTACGCGAGCCCGCTCGTGTCGCCGTTGTTCAGCGGATAGGGCAGCTTGATCTCCAGCATCGGCAGCGGTACGGGATGGTCGGCCGGACAGCGTCCGCTCACCGGGAACGCCATGTGCGACTTGTGGTCGGCCGTGTCCAGGTGGACGCCGTCCCAGCAGCTCGGCGCGGTCAGGCGTACCTGGAGGGTGGAGCCGGCCGGGCAGGACGCCGGGATGTCGGCGCCCTTGTAGCCGGTGCACTGCCAGTTGCCCTGGAAGTGCGCCACGTCAGGCGTACGCGCGTCGCCGACGAGCAGCTTGAAACCGGCCGGGAACGGCTGGACGGTGCGGTAGTCGGTCACCCCGGACTTGTAGTAGACCGTCGGCTTGTCCGGCTGCAGCGGTACGCCGCGCTGGAGCAGCGTCGGGAACCAGTAGCCGGAGGCGTCGAGGGTGTCCTCGCAGGTGGTGGCGCCGCCGACGAGCGACTGCGGGGTGGACGCGGCGTTCGTCGACGGGTTGCCGATGAACGAGTGGTTGTGCGAGGCGCCGGCCAGGCCCGGGAAGACGATCGGGTCGTCGTTGAGGCTGTGGTTGACCGTGCAGTTGGCGTGCATCTCGTGGTACTGGGTCCGCGGCGGGTCGTCGGCCGCGTGGGCCGGGCCGGCGACGGCGGCGGTCAGCAGCAGCCCGGCGATCGCCAGCGGGGCCAGCCGGGAACGGATGGATCGGATGCGCATGTCGACTCCTTGGGCATTGAATCGAGCATCGGCAATGGATGGTGCCGGACGCTAGCAGCGGTCCGAAACAGACGGCAATCGGTTGCCATAATTTGCCAGACGGTCTTGGCCCCGACCGTGCCGCTTGAAGATCTTTTTGGCAAATCGGTGGCAAGCGATTGATCGGCGCCGCGCCGCGGCCTACCGTCTGTCGGCACCGGCGCTGCTGCCCGCTCGCCGGTCGTCCTCGCCATCCGCACCGTACGCACGCACGATGCGGTGCTGGCGCATGCCATCCGTCCACAGGAGATGCGATGCATCCGACTTCTTTCCCCACCCGGACACCCGACCGGCGTCGAGCCCTCCTCGCCGTGGCCGTCCTCACGACGGTGCTCGCCGGGTTCGTCGTGCTGGCCGTCGGGCCGGGAAGCGCCGCCGCGGCCTGCGGCAGCACGAACGTCGCCCGTAGCCGGCCCGCGACCGCGTCGTCGATCGAGGCGACCCGGCTGTCGCCCGACAAGGCGGTCGACGGCGACGCCACGACCCGCTGGGCCAGCGCCCAGGGCGTGGATCCGCAGTGGATCCAGATCGACCTCGGCACGACGACCGACCTCTGCCAGATCGTCCTCGCGTGGCAGACCTCGTACGCGACCGCGTACCGGCTGGAGGTGTCGGCGGACGGCCAGAGCGGCTGGAGCACGCTGTACACGACCTCGGCCGGAACCGGCGGGACCCAGACGATCCCGGTCACCGGGTCGGGCCGGTTCGTGCGCATGTACGGCACCGCCCGCGCGACCCGCTACGGCTACTCCCTCTACGAGTTCTCCGTGTACGCGGCCTCGGGTGGCAGCCCCTCCCCCAGTGCCAGCCCCAGCTCCAGTCCCAGTGCCAGTCCGAGCCCCAGCCCGTCCGGTTCACCGTTGCCGGGCGGCGGCGACCTCGGCCCCAACGTCGTCGTGTTCGACCCGAGCCAGCCGTCGGCCGACATCCAGGCCCGGCTGGACCAGATCTTCACCCAGCAGGAGAAGAACCAGTTCGGCGGCGAGCGCTACCAGCTGCTGTTCCGGCCCGGCTCCTACAGCGGGCTCAACGCCCAGCTCGGCTTCTACACCTCGCTCAGCGGCCTGGGCCAGAACCCGCAGGACGTCCAGATCCACGGCGACATCACCGTCGACGCCGGCTGGATGGCCGGCAACGCGACCCAGAACTTCTGGCGGTCGGCGGAGAACCTGTCGCTCTACCCGGTGTCCGGTGTGGACCGGTGGGCGGTCGCGCAGGCCGCGCCGTTCCGGCGGATCGACGTGCACGGCGGGATGACGCTCGCCTCGCCGAACTGCGGCTGGGCCTCCGGCGGCTTCATCGCCGACAGCCGGGTCAGCGGCCAGATCAGCTCCTGCTCCCAGCAGCAGTGGATGACCCGCGACAGCACCATCGGCAGCTGGAAGGGCTCCGTGTGGAACATGGTGTTCTCCGGCGTCACCGGCGCGCCGGCGCAGAGCTTCCCGACACCGCCGTACACCACCCTGGCGACCTCACCGGTCACCGAGGAGAAGCCGTACCTGTACCAGGACGCGACCGGCTACCGCGTCTTCGTGCCGTCGGTGCGTACCGGCTCCAGCGGCGCGACCTGGCTCAACGGCAACACCCCGGGCACGTCGCTGCCGATCAGCCAGTTCTACGTGGCCCGGCCCGGCGTCACCGCCGCGACCCTCAACCAGGCCGTCAGCCAGGGCCTGCACCTGCTGTTCACGCCCGGCGTCTACCACCTCGACCAGACGGTGGCGATCAACCGGCCCGGCACGGTCGTCCTCGGCCTGGGCTACGCCACCATCGTCGCCGACAACGGCGCCGTGCCGATGCGCGTCGGCGACGTCGACGGCGTGAAGATCGCCGGCCTGCTGTTCGACGCCGGCACCGCCAGTTCCCCCGCCCTGCTGCAGGTCGGGCCCGACGGAGCCGGCAACGACCACGCCGGCGCGCCCAACCTGATCTCCGACGTCTTCCTGCGGGTCGGCGGCGCGGGACCGGCGCAGGCCGCCACGGCCCTCGTCGTGAACAACAACAACACGATCATCGACCACATCTGGGCCTGGCGGGCCGACCACGGCAGCGGCGCCGGCTGGACCACCAACCCCGCCGACACCGGGCTGCTCGTCAACGGCCGCGACGTCACCGCGTACGGGTTGTTCGTCGAGCACTTCCAGAAGTACAACGTGCTGTGGAACGGCAACGGCGGCCGGACGGTGTTCTTCCAGAACGAACTGCCCTACGACCCGCCGTCCGCGGCCGCCTGGTCCCACGACGGGATCACCGGGTACGCGGCGTACAAGGTGGCGGACTCGGTCACGTCCCACGAGGCGTGGGGGCTCGGCAGCTACTGCGTCTTCACCGCCGACCCGAGCATCGCCGCGTACCACTCGTTCGAAGTGCCGGCCACGTCCGGGGTGAAGTTCCACGACGTGCTGACCGTGTCCCTCGGGAAGGGCTCGATCACCCACGTCATCAACGACACCGGGGACGCCGCCCTGCCGAGCAAGGTCACGCCGCACAACGTCGTCAGCTATCCGTGACGCGATGCGTACACCGCTTCGGTTGCTCCTGATCGTGGCGTTGCTGATCGTCGGGGCGGGCTGCGCATCGCGGCCTGCCCCGCCCGCACCGACGGCGACGTCACCGTTCGGCGGCACGGACACAGCCTGGATCGAGATCATGATTGCCATGGACGAACAGGTCCAGCCCCTCCTCGACCTGGTCGAACAGCGCGGCGCCGACGTGCCGGCGGCGGCCGGCGTACGCGCGTCGGTGGCCGCGGAACTGCCCACCCTGCGGGCGCTGCACGACGAGGCGGGACTACCCGCCGGCAACCCGCACGAGGGCATGCTCATGCCCGGGCTGATCAGTGCCGACGAGGTGGCCCGGGCGGCGGCCCTGCCCGTCGCGAACCTGGCCGCACGCGCCTCCGCCGACCTGCGGGAATTCGTCACGCATCGCGCGGACCTCGCCCGCGGCGAGGTGGCCGGGGGCCACGAGGAGCGCACCCGGGCCCTGGCGCGCCAGGTGCTTTCCTCCTGAGCGCTCCTCGGGGGTCCCGCGGTGGGACCCCCGAGGGCGGCGCCGTCACGCCGCGTCGAGGGCAGCAGTGATCTTGCGGGTCATCTCGGCGATGGTCGGCGTCTGGTTCTTCGGGTCGCGCACCGCGGACTCGACGGCGAGCATGACGATGCCGCGGAAGTTGCTCGCCTCGGCCGGCGACTGCTTCTTCAGCAGCGACATCGCCTCGGTCAGCGCCGGCAGGACCTGGTCGGCGAGACCGGCCACCGTCTTGCCGTTCAGCTGCACCGCGCCCTTCCGGGCCGCGAGCACGTGCCCGACCGGTCCGGTCGCCGAGGCGATGGCGATGGAACCGTCGGTCGCGATCCGGTGCGGCGAACCGCCCGCGGCACCGGCGGCGGCGACCAGCGACACCGCGCCGTACGCGGCCGTGCGGATGGTCTGCTTGTCCTGGTCGGAGAAGGTGATGGACATGATCGGTACTCCCTTTGTCGGTGGTGCTTTCCGGTGATGGGAATACGATCGCCCGCCGCCCTGTCATGAGCCTGTTCCGGTCCTGTCACGGCGCCTGACACGCGCCTGCCCACATACCGTGCCGGGTATGGACGTCTACGGCGGTACCAGGGTCGCGGACGCGTACGCCTTCCACCGGCCGCCGGTGCACGCTCCCCTGCTCCGCCACCTCCCACCGGGCTTCCGCGCCGGACGCGCCCTCGACATCGGCTGCGGGGCCGGCCTGTCCACCGCCGCCCTCCGCCCGTACGCCGATCAACTCGTCGGCGTCGAGGCCAGCCCGGGAATGCTGCGCCATCGGCGTACCGTGGCGCCGTTCGCCGGCTTCGCGGCAGGGACCGCCGAGCACCTGCCGTTCCGGGAGCACTCCTTCGACCTCGTCGCGGCGACCGGCGTACTCAACTATGTGGACATCGACGCGGTGCTGCCGGAACTGGCCCGAGTGCTCACGGCCGACGGAACCGTTGTGGTGTACGACTTCGGCGAGGGCGGACACGACCGCCTGGCGGACTGGCGCGCGGAGTTCGAACGGCGCTGGCCGTGGCCGCCGGGCTGGCGGCCGTTCGACCCGCGGCAGGTGAACCTGGGCGCCCACGGCTGGAACCTGCGCCACTACACCGACGTCCACCTCCACATCCCGACGGACCGCCCGACCTACCTGCGGTACGCCCTCGCGGACCTGAACGTGGACGCGGCGATCCGCGACGGCCGGGCGACCCTCGCCGAGATCCGCGACTGGGCCGAGCCGACCCTCGCCGAGGTGTTCGACGCGGCCGAACTCGACGTCGGCTACCGCGGCTACCTGGCGATCATCGACCGGTGCCTGAACTGAACGTATGAATCTCTCGATATATGCCCCGTAGGCGAGTCATAGAGCGCCTGTGCCGATAAAGGGCATTTCGGCCATAATCGGGCCGTCGAGTGCGACGATGGTGAGGGTCGTCGGTTCACCGGACTTCGAGGGGCACCGCATGCCGCAACCACTGGCTTCGGAGGAGCCGACGCCGGATCCCCGTCGCTGGCTGGCTCTCATCGTCCTGCTCAGCGGCGCCTTCATGAACCTGCTCGACGTCAGCATCGCCAACGTCGCGCTGCCGTCGATCCGTACCGAGCTGGGCGCCAGCTTCGCCGAGATCCAATGGCTGCTCGCCGGCTACACCCTGGCCTTCGCGGCACTTCTGATCACCGGCGGCCGGCTCGGCGACATCTACGGCCGCAAGCGGATGTTCCTGATCGGCATGATCGGCTTCGCGGCGGCCTCGGCGCTGTGCGGAGCCGCGCCCAACCCGACCGTTCTCGTCGCGGCCCGCATCCTGCAAGGCGCGGCCGGCGCGATCATGGTGCCGCAGGTGCTGTCCACCATCCAGGTCACGTTCCCACCTGAGGAGCGGATCAAAGCCCTGGGAGCCTTCGGCGCCACCGCCGGGCTCGGCACCGTCTCCGGTCCCCTGCTCGGCGGTCTGCTCATCGAGGCCGACTGGTTCGGCTGGGGCTGGCGCTCGATCTTCTACATCAACGTCGTGATCGCGCTCATCGCCGTTCCCCTGGCCATCGTCCTGGTACGCGAATCCCGCTCACCGCAGGCCGCCCAGCTCGACCTCCTCGGCGTCTTCCTCGTCACCGCCGGGCTCCTGATGCTCGTCTACCCCATCGTGCAGGGCCGACAGAACGGCTGGCCGCTGTGGGGGTTCGCGATGATGATCGCGGCGATCGGCGTACTCGCGGTGTTCGTCGTTCATGAGCGCCGCCGCAAGGCGCCCCTGGTGCCGATGGAGCTGTTCAGCCGGCGGGGTTTCGCTGCCGGAGTCGTCGTCTCGCTGTTCTTCTTCGGCAGCGTGGCGTCGTTCTTCCTGGTGATGACGTTCTTCCTGCAGTACGGGCTGGGCTACTCCCCGCTGCGGGCCGGTCTGACCACGGTGCCGTTCTCGCTCGGGGTCGGGATTCTGTCCGTCATCGCCTCCCGGCTCACACCGCGGCTGGGCCGGGTCGTCGTCTGGATCGGCGCCCTCGTCATGGCCGCGGGCATCGCCGGCATCATCGCCACCATCGGACACTACGGACCATACGTCCACTCATGGCAGTTCATCCCGGCCATGGCCTGCGCCGGGGCCGGGATGGGCCTCGTCATCGCCCCGCTCGCCGACATCATCCTGACCGGCGTCGACCGCCGCGACGCCGGTGCCGCCAGCGGCGTCATCAACACCGCCTTCCAAGTCGGCAACGCGCTCGGCATCGCCATCGTCGGCGTCATCTTCGTCGCCATGCTCGGCTCGCAGGCCCCGGCGGCCACCTCCGCGGTGGCTTCGGAGCTGCGCGGCGCCCTGGCCAAGGCCGGCGCGCCGCCGGCGATCCAGGACCAGGCGGTCGCCGGCTTCCAAGCCTGCCTGCACGACCGCGTCGTCGCCGACGACCCGGCCGTCGAGCCGGAGAGCTGCAAGGCCATCGCCGCCCAGCAGGCGCAGCTGCCACCGCAAACCGCGGCCACCGTGGGACCGGCGTTCGCGGCCGCCGCCACCGAGGCGCGCGAAAGGGCGTACGGGACGGCCACTCAGCACACGCTGGCGTACCAGGTGGGGTTGATGATCATGACCTTCCTGCTCATGCTGCTGCTGCCGTCGCGCAAGCCGCGGACCGTCGGACCCGGCGCAGGATGATCGCGAGTCACGGTTGCCGGATGAGGTCCTGTAGCGCCTGCCGGTGGGATGGGGCACCGTGCGAGGGATAGAGGTCGTGGAAGTCGATCGTGCTCAGCATGTGCAGTGATCGTTCGGCCTCGACCGGGTCCGCGGTGAACTGTTCTGGCGCACGGGTGAGCGAGCCGTTCCGGGTGCCGACGAGATCACCCGCGAGCAGTGCATGATCGTCGGTGGCCAGGAGGCTCAGGTGGCCGGCGGTGTGTCCGGGCGTCGCGATGACCCGCAATCCCCGGATCGTGGCGCCGTCCTCGGCCCCCTTGACCGCGACGGGGAAGATGTCGTGCACACCGGCCCAGATCGACGCGCCCGGCGCTCGGGCGGTGACTTCGTGCAGACAGCCGATGTGGTCAGGATGGTTGTGGGTCAGGATCACGTCCGTCACGTCGCCCCAGTCCGCTCCGATCTCGGCTAGCTTCTGCGTGATCAGCTCCGCGCCGTTGTTCAGGGCGGTGTCGACGAGGGTGACGCCACTCGCGTGGGACAACAGGAAGCACCTGACGTCGAACGTCATCTCCTCCGGTCCGGCCATTCCCGCGGGCAGGTGCACGTCGGCAACGATCGAGTGGATCATGTTACGCTCCTGAATCGACGACACCAGCGATGTATTCGTTACACCGAAGGTAACCTCAATTGGCAGACCAGGGCAAGCGTTCCTACACTTCCGATCTGCGCACGGCGCAGGCTTCGCGTACGCGCGCGCAAATCGTCGCCGCCGCGGCCGCCTTGTTCATCGAGCACGGCTACGCCGCCACCACGATCGAGGCGATCGCCGGGGCAGCCGGAGTCAGCCGCAAGACCGTGTTCGCCTCCGCGGGCGGCAAGGCGGAACTGATCAGGCTCGCGTACGACCACGCGATCGTCGGGGACGCCGAGCCGGTCCCGCTGCGAGATCGGCCCACGGTCCAGGCGCTTGAGGCCGAGCCGGATGCCGCTCGGCTGCTCGCCGGCTTCGCCGAGCTGGTCACCGACATGCAGGGGCGCATCGCCGGGCTGCACGTCGCACTGGCGGCCGCGGCCGAGGCCGATGCCGAGACCCGGTCCACGTTCGACGAGCTCGAGCAGCAACGGCTCACGGCCATGCGACGACCGGCGACGATCCTGTCGCGACGGGGCGCCCTGCGGCGCGGACTGACCATCAACACGGCGGCCGACATCCTGTGGCTGCACAACGATCCGATGCTCTACCACCAACTGGTCCACAAGCGACAGTGGCGACCGGCGCAGTTCCAGGACTGGCTCACTCTCGCTTTGCAGACCCAGCTCCTCAAGTGAGTCCGCCCCGAACGACAGGCCACGAGGCGATCCGCGGGCCCGTTCAGCGGTGACGACATGCACAGCGTCCGGTTCGTCGCCACGGAAGGGTTACCCGTTCGTCACAGGATCGGGTAGGAGCGAGGGTCACCGGAGGCCGGCGAATCCCTAGGCTTGGCGACCATGCGCGTGGGATACGTACTGCCGATGGGCGACGACCGGGACGAGGGCGTACCGGCCACGGGCCGCGAGATCGTCGCCGCGGCACGGGAACTGGAAGACGGCGGATTCGACTCGTTGTGGGTCTTCGACCATCTCCTCATGCAGAGCCCCGGCGAGGAGCCGCAGGCGACCTGGGAGTCGTGGACACTTCTGGCGGCGCTGGCGGCCACCACCGGCCGCGCGACCCTCGGCACGATCGTCACCTGCGCCGGGTTCCGACCTCCGGGCCTGCTGGCCAAAATGGCCCACACCGTCCACGAGATGTCCGGCGGCCGGCTCCTGCTCGGCCTCGGCGCGGGCTGGCACGAGCCGGAGTACGCCGCCTTCGGCTACCCGTTCGACCACCGCTTCAGCCGGTTCGACGAGGCGTTCGCCATCATCACGGCGATGCTGCGCGAGGGACGGTCCACGTTCTCCGGCCGCTATCACACCACCGTGGACGCGCCGCTCCTCCCGGCGCCGACGTTGCCGCCTCCGCCGATCATGCTCGGTACGCACGGCCCGAAGATGCTCGCACTCACCGCCCGGTACGCGGACGCGTACAACACCGCCTGGCACGGTTTGCCGGGAGATCGCTTCTTCGGCGTACGCGAACGTCTGATGGAGGCCCTGACCGCAGCGGA
The DNA here is from genome assembly GCF_000428945.1 of Hamadaea tsunoensis DSM 44101. Taxonomy (GTDB): domain Bacteria; phylum Actinomycetota; class Actinomycetes; order Mycobacteriales; family Micromonosporaceae; genus Hamadaea; species Hamadaea tsunoensis. The sequence goes on from NZ_AUAX01000002.1 coordinate 51,687, forward strand.
CCGCGACCCTGCGACGTTGCGGTTGACGGTCGGCATGATGTTGAGGCCGGATGACGCGGAGGCCGACGCGCCCGGCGTCGCCTGCGAACCCGATACCATCGCCGCGGCGCTGAGCGCCTGGGAGGCCGAAGGCGTGGACGAGGTCGTCGTCTGGGCCTACAAGTGCAGCAACGACCGCGCGCGGCGCGCTACCGAGGGATTGAACCGCTACCGCGCAGGCACAGCGAGCGATCTCCAACACGCACGTTGAGCAGACCTGGAGGCCGCAACGCAGGAGGTCAAGCCACCCGCTCGCGTACGCCGTCCCGGGGCCGCAACAGCAGCCCTTCCAGGTCCGCGGCCATTACGCGTCCAGGAGCGTACGCAGTTCGGCCGCGAGGGCGACGGCCGCTTCGATTTCCGCTCTGCGGATCGACACGCTCTCCACGTTGAACCCGAACGGCAGGCCCAACCGGCGGCAGAAGGCGCTCAGTTCGCGGGCGCTGGCCAGGCACTGGGCGTACGACTCGGCCAGCGGGTCCTCGGCATGCCGCAGCGTGTTCTCCAGCCACCGCGGTACGCCCACTCCCAGCCAGTGCAGGAACGACAGCGTCTTGAGCGAACCGCAGACCGACAGCGTCAGGATCACCGGCCGGGGTTCGGTCCCCCGCTCGGCGCAGGCGTAGAAGTAGTCCGACAGCATGCTCTTGGTCGCATCGACGTCGTACACCACCTGGGAGATGAAGAACGCGCAGCCGCGTTCCTGCTTGGCCAGCATCCGCAAGTGCTCGTCGCGCCCCCTGGCGTACCGCTCGGTGATGGCCACGCCCCCCAGCGTGAGCTCCGGACGGATCTCGGTACGCAGTGCCTGCGCCCGGGGAAGCTCGGTCAGCACGGTCTTCTGGCCCGACGACGGACCGACGAAGACGCCCATGACACGCCCGGCATCGGTGGCTTCCATCCAGTCGCGCATCTCCGACTCGGTGTACTTGCCCACGCAGCGGTACACGATCGCCGGGCCGTCCCACGCCTGCAGGTACTCGGTCAGGAACTCGGCCGGATCGATCGTGGGCAGGTACGGGAACGGCCGTTCCTCGGCGTTGCGGTCGCTCTCGTCGTCGATGTCGTACAGCGTCAGGCCGTCGAGGCCGAGTCCGGCGAGCCGGGCCAGCGTGATGTCGGCGATCTCCTTGATCTGCGCGACGGTGGCCGTACGCCGCGGCGGCGTGATGCCGAACAGCAGCACGCCGGAACGGGCGCCGGTGACCATCGAATGCAGCGTCGGACGATCAAGCATGCCACCACCTTAACGTCGCCGTGCGCCCTAGCCTGCGCCCGCGCCCTCTCAAGGCGATCAAACCGTCGCCGCGCCGCCTGCCCGCTCCTCTGACGCGACAACCGGGATGTCCTTGGACATCGTCTGCGCCGCTACGCGTACAGGTGAATGGAAGGGGGCGATGGCGCGCGAGTGAGGCACGGCCTGACGCAGGTCGCGCTAGTGATTCTCGATCTTCACGGCCAAGCGGGCCAGCGCGGCGTCGAGGTCGGCGAGCGGGCCGCTCGCGGCGGCGGCGGGCAGTGCGGGTACCGGTTCGCCGGGCGCCGCGAGGGCTTTGCGCAGCAGCCCGATCGCCTTGGCGCTCGCGCGCTCGTCGGGGCTGAACTCGGTGGCGGCTGTGGCATGGACGGCGGCGCGCGCCGACAGCAGCACCTCACCGGCGTCCTCGGATGGTACGTCGGACGTGACGTGGATCCGTTGCGCCACCGCCCGGTGGAGCCGGTGCGGCCGCGTGGTGGCGGCGAGGGTTTCACACGCTGCATCGAACGCGGCCAGCGCGCCGGCGGTCGAATCCCGGTCGCGGCGCGCCGCGAAGAACGCGGTGAGCGTGCCGAGGACCGCGAGAAGCCGGACCCGTAGCGCGTCGTTCCTGCGCACCGGCATCACGAACCAGCCCACCGCCACGGCTGTCGCCGCGCCCAGGGCGAGCGCTTCCAGACGGATGGTCAGGAGGTGCTGGGCCGGTTCGCCGAAGTACCCGTAGAGCAAGGACAGGACGGTGGTGATACCGCAGGCGTAGAAGGCGTAGCCGTACGGGCGCAGCGCCGAGGCGGTCGCCAGGGCGACGAAGATCGCGATGATGCTCGCGGTGCCGTGCGGGTCGGCCGCTGTCGCGATGACGGCGCCGATCACGGTGCCGGCCATGGCCCCCAGGCCGCGCTCGATGCCTTTGAGGACCACGTCACCGCGGCCGAGCGTACCGAGGTTGACGACCATCGCGCTGATCACCGCCCAGGGCCAGTGCGAGCCGAACAGCAGATGCCCGAGCACGAGCGCGACCGTGAGGGCGACGGCCATCTGCGACGCCGCCCGCGTGTGGATCGACAGCCCACCACCCTTGCGCTGCGGGCGCGCGGCCGGAGCGGGAACGGGACCGGGTTCAGGGACGCCGGACAGCCTGCCCTGCAGCCACCGCGCCGCACGGATCCAGACGAACGCGCTGAAGCCGGTGAGCGCGTACCAGCCGCAGATCGGCCACCACGACACGCTTGCGGCGCCGGCCTGGCCGGAGATCAGGGCCGCGATCAGCGCCGGCGGGATCAACGCACCGAGCCGCGTCACCCTCGGCCCGAACCGCCGCGCCCAGACCGCGCCGGACATCAGCACCACGAACGCCGCCCCGCCGATCATCGCGTACGCCGTCAGCTGGGAGCCGATCCACACAGTGGCGCCGGCGAGAACCGTGAACGTCGCCGCGGAGATGAGCTCCTCGGGCCACCACGCACCGACACGGCGACGCGCAAGCACGAAAGCGAAGACGACCCCTGGTACGCCGAGCACCGCTGCCGGGTAGCCCGCGGCGTGCCGCGCGATCTCGACAGCCGTGCAGAAGGAGGCCAGCACGGCTGCCATCACAGCGACCTGATAGTAGACTTTGCTTAACACATTGGTCCCTGAATGGTTCCACATATCTTGTAAGCGCCGTTTTCAGCTCGCCCCATACTACGAGATCGTTTAGTATTTCTCCATGGACACCGACGACGCCGCCCGAGCGCTTCTGGACGGCATGCTGCGACTGGGCTCCCGGTTGCGCCACGAGCGTCCGGCCGGGTCCCTGACAACCAACAAGATCATCGTGTTGGGGCATCTGCGCCGGAACGGCCCGTGCACCCCGAGCGCGGTGGCGCTGGCGGAGCATCAGCAGCCCCAGGCGCTGACCCGGACCTTCAACGAGCTGGAAGCCGACGGGCTGATCGCCCGGGAACGCTCGGAGGCGGACCGGCGCGCCTCGATCCTGTCCATCACCGTTGCCGGGACTCAGGTGCTTGCCCAGGACCTCGCCGAGCGCGTCGGCTGGCTCAGTGCCGCACTGGGTACGCTCACCGAGACCGAGCAGCAGCTGCTCGCACTCTCCGCCGGCCTGCTCAACCAGCTGGCCGATGCGTCCGCGACGCCGCGAAGGACGCCGGCCGACGGAAGCGCCTCGTGAAGCAGATCTGATCAGCCGCCACGCGGTCCAATATGGACCACGGGTACGGCGCGCCTCTCATCCCGGGCAGATACTGCGGGCCCACGCCTCGCTCGGCGGCATCCGGAAGCCCCCTCCGGTGCGCACGATGGTTGCACGATCAATCTCTCGTAGGAGATACGCGCGAAGCCGAAAGTCCGAAAGCGCTTGACGACCGGCGTCAACGCGCGTGAGCTGGACGTAGCGGTCGCAGCCGGTCCGCATGAGGCGGCAGTCGGCCCAGCGCGGATCCGGTGGAATGCCGAGACAGCCGATGACGATCATTCGCGACCGATCTTGCATGACTACGGGGGGCACGCCATGACATCAGAAGACCGTAAGAACATGATCCGCCGCGTATCCGACGAACTGTGGAACAAGGGCAACGTGGATATCTGCGACGAGGTGTTCGCCCAGAACTGCTCCTTCCACGACCCGAGCTTCCACATCGACGGCATTACGGGGATGAAGCAGCAGGTACGCGAGCTCAGAACCGCCAACCCGGACCTGCACATGGACATCCAGGAGGTGCTGGCGGAGGGCGACCTGACCGCCGCCCGGTGGACGATGGGCGGCACAGCCCGCGGGGAGTTCCAGGGCATCCCGGGCACCGGCAAGAGCTACGTGATGACCGGCATGATCATGGACAAGTGGCAGGGCGACCACATCGTCGAAGAGTGGGTCAACTACGACCTCGCGGGCACTCTGCAGCAGATCGGGATCATGCCCACCCTGGAACAGATTGCCCAGATGAGCAAGCAGCGGGCCGCCATGTGACCTGACAGCTGAAGCATGGCCGGCGCGTGTGCGCTGACGCGTGCGGGCCGGCCATAGCTATGGGAATGCCCCCTTGAGGGCGTTCGAGTAGCCTATTTCGAGCTCTTCCGAGCCTTCGGGCTCTTCCAAGCATCTCTGCATGCGCATGTCTTGCGGTCACGGACTTTGAGCCGGCGTTTCGCGCTGGTGTGCCGTGGGGCTGCCCGCGCTGCGTACGGGGGAATCATGAAGCAGATGAAGACAGCGACGCTTGAGGACGCACGACGGGTGATCGCCGCCGGCGAGGAGCGCGCCCGCGAACTCGGGCAACCGATGAACATCGCGGTCGTCGATTCCGGTGGCAACCTGATCGCGCACGAACGCATGGACGGCGCCTGGATCGGCAGCGTCGACATCTCGATCAACAAGGCGTTCACGGCGCGATCGTTCGACATCGAGACGGAGGCGCTGGGCGCCAACTCACAGCCAGGCAACCAGTTCTTCGGCATCCACGCCTCCAACGGCGGTCGCATCATGATCTTCGCTGGCGGCGTTCCACTGCGGTCCGACGGCGAGGTCGTCGGTGCGGTCGGCGTCAGCGGAGGCGACGGCAAGCAGGACCAGACAGTGGCCGAAGCCGCAGCCAGCGCCTTCTGAGCGCACGGAGGACATGATCAACATGGCAGGAAACAAGGCAGTCGTCTACCAGGGGCCCGGCCAGGTCAGCGTCGAATCGGTGGACTATCCGGAGCTCGCGCTCAAGCCGGGTCCCGGGGTTCCGGCTCTGAACGCCGACCGCCAGTGCCCGCACGGTGTGATCCTGAAGGTGGTCTCCACCAACATCTGCGGCAGCGATCAGCACATGGTGCGCGGCCGAACCACGGCGCCGGTCGGTCTCGTCCTCGGCCATGAGATCACCGGCGAGGTGATCGAGAAGGGCCGTGACGTCGAGTACGTTAACGTGGGCGACCTGGTCTCGGTTCCGTTCAACGTCGCATGCGGACGATGCCGCAACTGCAAGGAAGGCAAGACCGGCATCTGCCTCAACGTGAACTCGCAACCCGGCGGCGCCTACGGCTACGTCGACATGGGTGGCTGGCGCGGCGGCCAAGCCGAATACGTCATGATCCCGTACGCGGACTGGAACGTGCTCCGCTTCCCCGAAAAGGACGAAGCGATGGCTCGCATCCGCGACCTGACAATGCTCTCGGACATCTTCCCGACCGGCTACCACGGCTGCGTCACCGCCGGCGTCACCACGGGATCGACCGTGTACATCGCCGGCGCCGGTCCGGTCGGCCTGGCCGCCGCCACGTCGGCGTTCCTGCTCGGCGCGTCGACCGTCATCGTCGGCGACGTCAACAAGGACCGCCTTGAACAGGCCCGCAGCTTCGGCTGCGAAACGCTGGACGTCAGCGATGGCGAACCGAAGGACCAACTCGCGCAAATCCTCGGCACACCGGAGGTCGATTGCGGCGTCGACTGCGTGGGCTTCGAGGCACACGGACACGGCGCCGACGCGGGCATCGAAGCACCGGCGACCGTGCTGAACTCGCTGATGGAAGCCACCCGGGCGGGCGGCGCGCTGGGCGTACCCGGGCTCTACGTCACCGGCGACCCGGGTGCCACGACCGAGGAGGCCAAGGTCGGATCGCTCTCGATCCGGCTCGGTCTGGGCTGGGCGAAGTCCCACTCGTTCACCACCGGCCAATGCCCGGTCATGCGCTACCACCGGCGCCTGATGATGGCGATTCTGAGCGGACGCACCAACATCGCCCGCAACGTGAACGCGACGGTGATCTCACTCGATGAGGCACCGCAGGGCTATACCGACTTCGACCACGGCATGGCCAAGAAGTTCGTGCTGGATCCACACGGGCTGGTCCGCTCCTGAGGCAGGTTCACGGATTCGCGTACGAAACCGCCGCCGTCGAGGTCTGCGACAACGTGGCCAACCGTCGGCCGCGCTTCGATGTCGTCGTCCAATATAGACTGACCCGCTCCGCTCAGTGGCCAGCCGAGGCCGGCGCGGTCGCGTCGGCCCGCTCCGTCGTGGTCCGCCAAGAAGATGCCGACTCTTGATTCGCCGAAAGCCCGGCTCGATGAGCTGGGCTTTCGTGTCTGTTTACGGTGTCGCTCGCCTGATTCCTGAAGTACGCATGGTCGCGGAGAGCTGGTCGTCGAGGTCGCCATTCTTGTAACGACCGTCCCGAATTCCCAGCCGGAGTTGGCGGCGCGGTCTGTGGCCGAGCGTGTTGCGAGACGGAGAAACCGTTCGCCTTTGGGCGTGCCGGAGTCGGCCGCTGGTCAGTGCTCTGGCGCCCGCAGTTCCTCGATCAGCGCCACGATCGCGGGCTCCATCTGCACTCGTAACTCAGCGGGACGCGTGATCTCGTCGCCCTGAGGGTCGTAGATGGTGAGGCCGTGCCGGCGGGCGAGTTCGTCGATCAGCTGCAACGCAGCGTCGCCGCGTTCACTGAAGGTCAGATGCATGCCGACGTGGTCGATCCCGACATTCAGTGGCATGTCCATCCACGGAGAATCAGGACCGTAAGGCGGGAAGTCCGGGTAGCGAGCGCGCAGGCTCTCGTAGAACCCGACGATGCGCTCGTCCAACTCGCCCTCGCGATGATGAAGACTGCCGCAGTGCTCCGCCATGACCCGTACCTCGGCGTCGGTCGCGCCAGGATCGGCAGCCAGCATGACAAGACCAAAGCTCATGCGCATATGGTGCCCGATCGGCGCGGCCGCCGAGCAAAGCCCGTCATCCCCTCAGCGCGGTCTTCGAAACCGGGGAAGATCAACCAATCCGTGAAGCGGAGAAAATACCGACGTGCACAGTCTGATCTGTGGGGAGATGTTTGACGTAACGGCTACCAGCAGCCGCCCTGCACAAAAGGTCGCACAGCCCAGGAGCGAGCGGCGTCCGCCGGCACCGAGTCGACGGCGAGAACCCATTCGTCGCCGAGCACACCGACAACGAGGTCCCGCTTGTCGAACCGCAGCACGAGACCAGCGGCGACCGCGTCCCCGTCGTGGCCGACGATCACAGCGCCGTCGGTGAGCCGGGCGCCGACAAACCCGGACAGCACATCCGGAGGCTGTGCCGGGCCGACCCTGGCCTCTCCAGACTCGCCCATGTCATAGGACCCGTACGGATCCTCCGCCGCAAGGAGGAGTTGATCGCCATGGCCGTGCAGACCGACCGGCATCGCGTACTCGAAGAACAGCCAAGCGTGCAAGAGGCTCTCGGCGTCCGGTTCGCGCCGTCGCCCGTACCAGTGCCGGGCCTCCGTCACGGCGTCGAGCCGACGGCCCACCATCCCCTTCAGCCACGAGGCGACCATCGCCGAATCGTTGAAGTCCACGTACGACGTCCGGTGCTCGACGCGCAGCGCCTGCCACACAGCGCGGGCAGTGGCCTCGTAGACGTCGCCCACGCTGGTGTCGGCCCCGGCCGTGACCACGCCGGTCACGATCACCCTCGCCGCCACGGGTTGTCCACGCAGAGCACGCCGAGCGCCCAGTTCCGCCTCCCACCGGTGTTCTTCCACCACGACGGCGGTCACCTCCACCTCGGACCGGCTCGATGCCGTGACCTCGACGGTGACCTGGGCGAACCGCGAGGAGCGATTCGTCTGCTGCAGCAGGCGGAAGGTCGTCATGACTCTGATCGTTCCAGGCGGATTCCCGGCCCGAGGGATGGTCCCTACCTGCTGCCTACCAACCTGGCAATATCTGCTTCTCAGCCGTAGTACAGGTAACGGTCGTGCAGTTCCGGCTGATCTACGAGGCGCTCCATCGATCGCCCCGGGCAGAACGTCGACGACGACCGGTAGCTTCACTTTCGGCGCCGCCGGGCAGATGCTGACCAGCGCTAGTCTGCACGGTCAGGTTGGTCGGTCTCACGGAACGGCGACGTGGTTACGCACGAACGGTCTGTCCCGGTCGAGGACTCGGCCGGCTGGCAAGGCGGCACGAAGCACCACATCGAGCACCTGTTCGGGGGCAGCTTGGTAGCAACCGCTGGCCCAGGCCGCATTCGGTTCGATGACCGCCCACCCGTCTTCGGTATCGCCGACGTCGATGACCACCGCGCTGGGAAGGCTCGCGCCGACCTCGGCCAAGAGTTCGACACCGAAGGCGAGCGCATCGGCAGGCGCCTCGGCGATGTGCAGGCGACCGCCCTCGGCGTACTGGCTGGCCGCGTGGATCTGCCCGTCGAGGATGAACAGCCGGTGTTCGCTGGACAGATCGATCAGGTCGCTGACCAGCACCACGGTGTCAGCATCCACGGCGTCGGAGCCAGGCAGCCGGGTCCCGTCGCTGTAGATCATCGCCTTGATGTTCTTGTCGTTAGGTGACTTGATGAAAGCGGGCGAGCGTAGCTGCCACGCGTGGCTGATCGGCACCGCCTCGACTCGGCGGCGGACCAACGCGCGCGGCAGCCGGGCCAACCAGTCCGCCGGCGCCTCCAGCAGCGCGATATCCAGCTTGCCGGCGACAGCATCGGCGAAACCAGGTCCGGCGTGCAAATGCTCAGCGGTCAAACCAGCTGGAACAGCGAACGTCGACAACTGCACGGTCGCCAATCCCCGCTGCACCGCAGTCGCTCGGATCGCCTCCGCGGATGCAGTCAGCCGGGGCGGAAACACGATGGTCACCAGCCGAATCATGCCCAATCGTCGGCAGACTCACCAGGGAGTTCCATTCCTCTCGGGCCGACGCCGCTGACGGGAAACCTGTTGAAGCCGGGCACGGACTCCTGTCATGATCTTGCAGGTTGGCAGGATCCACGGAACGACTCATTCAGTTCCAAGGTCGGACGGGGTGGTCATGGCTGATGTCGATCCAGGGCAGCCGCGAGTACGTCCTCACGTCGGCCGGGCCGTCAACCGCGCGCGCCGCGTACTCCTCGACTTCGACGGTGTGATGTTCAATGTCCGCGACTCGCTGGGACATGACCGCCGGGAGCAGGCGGTCGCCGCGTTGCTGGCGAATCGGGACTACCGCCCCCGACCGGTGCCGATCACCTTTGCCTGGTTCGGCGTGCATCAGACATTGGCGTTCCTGGCAGAGCGTGAGCCTGACCATGCCATCGAGGCGGAGGTAGTCATTTCGACACTCGAACTGGATGCCGCCCTCACGGCCTGCCCCGCACCCGGTCTGCAGCAGCTCCTTGCCGCCTGCACGGCCAGCGGCCGTGACGTCGCCGTGATCAGCGATCTCTCCGAGTCCGCTGTCCTCGCAACGCTGCAGGCACATGGCATGAGCGGACGTATTGCAGCGGTGGCGGCCCGGCAAGGACTCGACCTGTCAGCATGCGACGCTTCGCGTACTGCTGAGCGAGCAGCTGGCTTGCTCGGCGTCGGCGTGGCGAACTGTCTCGTCGTCAGCGGAAAGGCCGGGGTACTCACCGCCGCCCACCGAATAGGCGCCAACGGTCTTGGCTGCGAGTGCGGCCGGGACCGGCGAAAACATCTCGCGCAGACAAAGGCTCCCGTCGTATCCGGCCTCGTAACCCTGACCCAAGCACTGCTGAGCTGATGACCAGCCGCAGGACTCGGCGCCGGTACCACGCTGTCGTGCCAACGCCCGGTCATCAGGCTGAGTGCAGGCAGTCAGAGGCCGACCGCGTCGCGCGCATTGTGGTAATGCCGCACGTTGATCGCGTTCGGTGAACTGTCTACGCCCGGCGGAAGGAAACAATGTCCACTTCGTTGCCTTCCGGGTCGACGAGAGTGCAGCACTCCGGAGCATTCTCGTTGACGATCCGGCCCCCGGCTGCCACAGCCGCATCGATGCGGGCTTGGGCCTGATCGTCAGGGACGAAGAGCTCGAGGTGGACACGGTTGCGATGCTGCCGCCGGTCCGTGTCCGACGCGTCCATCGACTGGAAGAACAGGACCGGATTGAGCCGCCGTGGATCGTAGATGTCGGTCACGGATGCGCGAACGTCGTGCTGGTAGCCGAGTACGGACGTCCAGAAGGCTCGCAGCATGGGAACGTCGACCGCGTCCATTCCGAGCTGGACGAAGCGCGGACGCGTTGCGTCCGCAGACAGCCCCAGGTTTCGGGCTGCGGTCTGGATCCGGCCGGCCAGGTCCACGAACCGGCTGGTGGCAGACCCCTCCCCGTCCTCCCACTGGTCCTTCCCGCTGTCGATCGTGACACCGTCGGGCCGCAGGTCCACCATCAACGGCAAGCCTGCGTCGTCGGCCAGGCCCGCGACAGCCGACGCGAGTTCACCCGCTCGGGCAGGCGAATCGGCGGCGTAGAACGCCATCGCGCCGAACAGCACTTGCCAGTCGGCGGTCTCCGGCCCTTCCGACAGCATGTCACCGGGAACCAGATCGACCACGTTCCCGTCGTCGTCGGCGAGCGCGACCCCGTACGCGCCGAACGGCTGCTGTCCGACCGCGGCCCTGACTGCTTCCACCGCGTCCGACGCGCGGACCACGTCGACATGGATCCGATCGCGTAGCGGCCGGGGCCGGCTCTTGTGGAACGAGAACACGGGATCTCGTCGCGACGGATCCCCGATCCGGCTGGCACCGACGGGCTCGTAAGCGAGCACAGTCTGCCAGAACGACACGAGCGACGGCTCGTTCCCGGACTCGATCACGAGCCGCACGGTCTGGAGTACCGACGGGTTCGCAGCCAAACCCAGGTCGTTGGCTGCCGCCGAGATCGAACACGCGAGCTCAACCTCGGCTCGGGTCAGATCCCCCACCGGGGCGATCCGCACGCGTACCCCGCCGGGTCGCAGGTCCAGGTCCGGCAGACCGGTGGTTGCCGTCAGCCCGGCGATGCGGCGGACGAGTGCTGCACCTGCGGTCATCGACGGCGCATCGAACCAGGCACTGGCGCCGGTGTCCAGGACGCGCCAGTCCCCGACACCATCGGCTTGCTGGAACTCGGTCATTGTGACTCGATCCATCGGCTTCCCTTCAACGTCCGGCCCGCGACACCAGCACCGCCTCGCATCGCGATGCGCCGATCCGCGAGGTCGGCAACGGCGCCTCAGGCATCGAGGGTAAGCCCCGGCCGTCGATTCACAGACGTCCGTCTGTCGGCGTACGCGGATTCATGCGTGGCCGACGGCGTACGACCAGTGAGATCGTGAGCGTCCCAGCGCTCTGACCGGAGCCTCGCCCGATCGCCCGGCGCGTCACAGCGCCGGGCGATCGGCGGCCGGCTCGACGGGAAGGACGTGCCCGCGGGCCTGGGCATGGAGGATGGCCTTGGCGGTCGGCGCGAACGATCGGCTTCGCATCAGTGCCGCACACCCGCGATCAGGCGTCAACACATGTCAATGGCTATTCGGCGAGGTCCATGATGGCGCGCCGCTCGGGACCGAGCAGCCCGCAGGCGTTGAGCCAGCCGTAGACGAGCCGGCCCGGGATCGGCTGGTCGCCGCCTTCGACGGCCGCGATCTCGGCGGCAGTGATGCGCAGCCGGCCCGCGAGCTGGTCGGTGGACAGCTCTGCCTGCTCCCGCTGCTGCCGCAGCAGGGCGGCGAGCTCCCGCCGCGTCGCCTCGCTGCCGTGGCCTTCGGTGTCCCCCATGCCCTTCGCCCCCGTTGCCGTGCCCGTCCAGGACGCCCGGAGGAGCGGTTGCCTGCCACTGGGCGGCAATGCCCTTGGCGACACATAGTACCAACGTACGCCCGGCAATTCGACCATAACGACACTAACCATTAAGAAGCTCGCCCCGATCTCGGGCATGCCAGGCGAAGAGGGTACGCATCATCAGAAGGGCCCGGGATTCGTGTCGACGCTGCGGGCCGTATCTACGAGGGGTCGGTATCCGACTGCAGGCGACCTCCGATCGCCCAGTTGTCCGTTGTGACGTCCCGCAGGACGATCCACACCCCGGATCGGTCGCCACCGCAGGTCTCGAGGAACACATCGGTCAACTGGCGGACGAGCGCCTTCTTCTGCTCGTCGGTACGCCCGGCGCACATGTCAACGGTAATCATCGGCATGACCCCATGCTCCATCGAGCGATAGGAAAGGTCCAGTTGCAGTTACTTCGCAAGATCGTAGGATTTGCTTATGCTTGACCTACGGCGGCTTCGCCTCCTGCACGCCTTGTCGCGGTATCAGACGATCGCCGCGACGGCCCAGGCGCTGCACCTGACCGGGCCGGCGATCTCCCAGCAACTGGCCGCGCTCGAAAAGGAAGCGGGCGCACAGTTGCTCGCCCGCAACGGCCGGCGGCTGTATTTCACCGAGGCGGGCGCCGTCCTCCTCGCGCATGCCGAGATCATGCTGGACCAGATGGCCACGGCCGAAGCCGCCCTGGCCTCCCTCGGCGACGAGATCACCGGCACCGTCCGGGTCGGTATCTTCCCGTCCGCAGCGGTCGCACTCCTGCCGACGGTGTGGGCCTCGGTACGCGCGAACCACGGAGAGCGCTTGCGTCTGCAGGTGACGGAGCTGGATCCCGGTGACAGCCTGCGTGCGCTCACCCGTGGAACTGTCGAACTCGCGGTGGCTCACTCCTATGACCTGCTACCGCGTACGCTTCCCCCGAACTGTGTGGCCGAACAGCTGCTCACCGATCCTGTGCTCGTTGCAGTTCCCCAGACTCACGCGGCCGGCCCGATCGACCTCCTCGATCTCGCGGAACTGGACTGGATCACCACAACCGCCGGCTCGTCCTGCCACGAGATGATCCAACGGGCCTGCGGCGTCGCCGGTTTCGTCCCGAACATCACGGCGAGCTTCAGTGACTATCCGGCCATTCTCGCCATGGTCGGCGCCGGTGCCGGTGTCACGCTGCTGCCCCGCCTGGCCGCCGAGCACCTACCCGACGGCGTGTCGGTCCGCGTACTGCGTAACCCGGTGAACCGGAACATCTTCGCTGCGATGCGTGCCAACGGCTACCACGCGCCTGCGGTCCGAGTGGTCCTGGACGAGTTCAAGGCGGCCTCTGCCGTACGAGATCAGTACCCGTGAGCCATCCGCCGGGGTTCAGGATCAGCCGGTGCCTTATTGCACCGCATAGTGGATGACGACCGCACCGCCGGTGGCGTAGTTGGCGACATCGGCGGACACCTGCAGGCCCTGCGGAGACGCCCTCGCCGCGGTCATCGCCGCAGCGTCAGCGAACTCGGCTTCGAAGACCGCGAAGTACGGCGTCTGACCCTGCGCCGCCGTGACGTCGAAGCTGTAGCGCCACGCGAGCAGGCCGGGCAGGCGCGTGACCAGCGGGAGGTGATTGGTCACGTAGTAGTCGCGGAAGTGGTCGGGATCGACGGGTGTGGGATACAGGACGACCAGCTTGTGCATGACAACCTCCGTTGAGGTGATCCAATGCCGAGAGTCGGCACTCGTTCGATTCCCTTGGACCACCACGATCGGCAGGTCAGTACCCATCCGGTCAGGCAGCGCAGTGCGTAGACGCCTCACAACGCCACCCCTGCCGCTTCGGAAATCGAATCATCTCACCGGACGCTACTGTATCGAAGATCGAAGCATCAAGAGGGGTGGCACAGGCGATGACGGTACCCAGGCCAGGACAGCCCGTACGCGGATCGAGTACCGGCCGGCCCCTCATGGCCGCCCTCGACCTCTTCGGCCGCCGCTGGAACCTGCGCGTCGTCTGGGAGCTGCAGCATGGGCCGGTCGGGTTCCGCGACCTGCGGCAGCGTTGCGACAACATGTCGTCCAGCGTCCTTCGGCAACGGCTGACCGAACTCCTTGACGCCCAGCTGGTTGTTCAGCAGCCCGACGCGGCCTACACGCTCACCGACCTGGGCCGCGGCGTCTACCAGGCATTGCGCCCGCTTGCCCGCTGGTCCGACGCGTGGGCCTCCGCCCTGGGCAAGGACGGTAAGGACTGAGCCCTGGAAGTGCCGCCCCTGGCGCTTCGGAAACCGAACCGCTACGGTGCTTCTGATGTGCTTCTGAATCCGAACCGCCTGGAGGGATGGCCATGGCTCGCATCCCAGCGCCCGAACCGCCGGCCACGGCGGACGTGGAGGTAACACTCGCCACGATGGACGCCCTGCACGACTCGTGCAACGTCGACGTCGCGGCCGCCTGATGGCCGGCCCACCGGTGGCAGTGGTGAACGCCTGCACCCGCGACGGGGAAGGCGGCAGCCCCACCGCGATCGTGATCGACGACGCCACGCTCACCGACGACGACCGTCACGCCATCGCCCGAGGATCCGGCACCTCCCACACCGCGTTCATCGACACCCGCACAGCCGACGCACCCATGGTGCGCTTCTTCACCAGCGCCGGGGAACTCACCAACTGCGGCCATGGCACCATCGCCGCGCAAGCCGTCCTGCTGCACCGCAGCGGCGCCGCCGAGCAGCACGGCAGCCTGCGCACTGCAGGCCGCACCTTCGCCACGACCGCCATCCGCCGCCACAACGGCATCGAAGTCTGGTTCGACCAAGGCGCCATCGTCTTGGCCGACCATGCCGAGGCCGCCACCGGCGGCATCATCGCGGCCCTCGACCTGCGACGAGCGGACATCGCCGCCGGCGTACGGGTCGCCTCGCCCGGCACGCCACGACTTCTCGTCCCCGTCCGGGACAACCTGACGCTGCTGTCCCTGCAGCCCGACTTCGAGCGGCTGGCAACCGAGTGCCGCCGACTCGGGTATCTCGGCTGCTTCGCCTACGCACTGTCACCGGACGCAAGGACGGCAGCGGCCCGCATGTTCGCCCCCGCGATCGGCGTCAACGAGGACATCGCGAACGCCAACAGTGCCGGCTGCCTTGCCGCCCACCTGCTCGACACCTCCGGCGACGGCCAAATCGAGATCCACCAGGGCGACACGCTCCGGAGGCCGTCAGCGATCTTCGCCGACGCGACACGCACGGGATCCAGCATCGTCGCCAGGATCGGCGGAATGGTCGACCCCGGCCCGTCCATCGATCTCAGCGCCCCAGAGCCGTAGAGCCACCTTCCTTCCGCGATCGGCAGATCCGGGCCTGGATGCGATCATGGGACGCATGCGGGCCCATGTCGCTGTAGTGCACCCGGGCGTGCCGACGATGGTCGACATCGTGGCGGCTGGAGTACCACTCCGCGGCGAGTGGGTCGGCCCGCCGCCCAACGCAGGCGAGTTCGTCGAACTGCAGGACCAGGAGCTCCTGACGGTTCGGATGGCCGACGGGATTCCCCGTACCAGGTCTGGTTGCGGGATCAGACGATCCTGGTCCACATGGTGACCCAGTTGAGGTCGTCCCAGGTGGCGCCGCCGTCCCAGGAGAACCGTTGGGCCCACCGGACCTCGTCGGCGCTGAGCCGATCCCACTCGTAGCGTACGAGGATGGGCGTGCCGTCGAACTCGTCCGGGCCCTCGAAGATCCCGCGATCGCCCTCGAAACGGCCTTCGACCGGCGCATCCAGGACTCCCGGCAGCCGTGACGACATCCACCAGATACGCCACGTACGCGTCGACGGGGTGAACAGGCGCAAGGTCGCCCCCTGCACGGTCTGCCCGCCGGGATGCATGACCGCGGTCTCGAAGTTGCCCAGTCCCGCCAGGATCGGGCCGCAGTCGCAGGTCGCCTCGAACTCGACCCACTCGGTGCAGTTACGGTCGGTGACGTCGGCGAGTTTGCGGATCGCGCCGTGCCACCGGCCGAAGAAGAAGTCGAAGTCGGCCCGGCCGTCGGCGCTCGGTTCCACGGTGATCTGTTCAGTCATGCCCGGACGCTATCGCCGGTCAGCTGACATCTTCTGTCAGGAGACTGCGGCCGCCTTCCACCGCCGACAGCCGGGGCGAGACCGGACGGGTCGGGCGGATTGTCACCGTGACCACGGCAGCCACGACGATGGCGGCGGCGGTGATCGAGGTGGTCGCCGCCCAGCCGAACCACGCGACGGCCGCGGCGCCGAACATCGTTCCGAGGCTACCGCCGACGAAGTAGGCGACCATGTAGGCGCTGTTGAGTCGCGCGGGCGCGGCCGGGTTGAGGGCCAGCACCGTGCTCTGGTTGGCGACCTGGGCCGCGAAGAGTCCGGCGTCGAAGACCGCGAGGCATACCAGGGTGGCCACCGTGTTGTGGAGCACGAACCCGCTCAGCAATGCGGCGGTGCCGGCCAGCGCCAGCCCGGCCAGGATGACCTTCCGGGCACCGACCCGGTCGGTCCAGACCCCGGCGATCTGGGTGGCGGCGATGCCGGACAGGCCGGCCAAGGCGTACAGGCCGATGCGTTCTGCGGGATAGGAGTACGGCGGCTGGGACAGGGCGACCGCGAGGCCGGCCCAGACGGCGCAGAAGCCGAAGAACCACAGGGCGCCACGGAAGGCCGCCAGCCGGAGCGCGCGATAGCGGGCGAACAGGCCGGGAAGCGTACGCAGGCCGGCGAGGTAGCCGCCGGTCACCTGGCCGTGCGCGGTGGGAAGGACGGCGAGGCAGCATGCGGCAAGTACGCCGCAGGCGGCGGCGAAGACGAGGAGCATGGTACGCCAGCCCAGTTGGTCGGCCAGCCAGCCACCGACGATCCGGCCGGCCAGGATTCCGGCGGAGATGCCGGCCGTGACGATGCCGAGACTCGTCGCCCGCCGGTGTGCGGGGGCGAGCCGGCCCGCCATGGAGCTCATTCCGGCGCCCACCACCGAGCATGCGCCGATGAGGGCCGTCAGGACGGCCAGCGGGATCACGTGCCGGGCGGCGGCCGCGGCGGCCAGCGCGAGTGCCAGCACGGCGAACTGGCCCGCGAGTACGCGTGCCGGCGGCCACCGGTCGACCAGCGGGACCAGCGCCAGCAGGCCGAGCATGTAGCCGACCGGGCCGGCGGCGAAAGCGATGCCGACCAGGGCGACACGCGTGTGAGTGGATGCGGCGACGTCGGCGACCGAGGGCTGCAACAGGTAGATGGTCGACGTACCCAGCGCGGCGGCCACGGCCATGAACAGCACCACGGCGATGGGCAGCCCGGACTCGTTCCTGTGCTCGGTCATCGTGTTCCCTCCGCTCAGTGAGGTTCGTTTTCCGAACCCGAGTGACGCTACCATGGCTCGGGTCTGTTTTCCGAACTCGGAGCTAGACTGGGGAACCATGGCAGGCACGTACGAAGCGCAGAACTGCACGCTGGCCCGGGCGCTGGAGCTCATCGGCGAGCGCTGGACGCTGCTGATCATCCGCGACGCGTTCTACGGCGTCCGGCGCTTCAACCATTTCCGCGACCATCTCGACATCCCGCGGGCCGTTCTCGTCGAGCGCCTCGCGACGCTGGTCGACAACGGCCTCTTCGTCCGTGAGCAGGATCCCGACCACGCCGCGCGGCACCTCTACGACCTGACGCCGCTGGGCCGCGACCTCTGGCCGGCGCTGCACGCCCTGCTGTCGTGGGGCACCCGCCTGGCCGGCCCCAACCAGCTGCGTTTCGTGCACGTCACCTGCGGCACCGAGATCGACGACCATGGCGACTGCCCGGCGTGTCACGTCAACCCTCCCCCGGCGGACATCGCCACCGAGCCTCGCGACGGCAAGGCCCGTGGGCGTACGGACGCGGTCGCCGTCGCGCTGCGCCAGCGGCATACGCTGCTTCAGCCGCTCGACGCCGTCCTGTGAGCCCAGTTCCGCGACCATCCACTGTGTCCTCACGCGAAGTCCGGCCGCCTGGGCCCGGCGCGGTGCGATGATGACCGCATGCGCCGGATCAGTGCGACGACAGTGGTGGACGCCCCCGCGGCGGCCATCTTCGAACTGCTCGCCGACCCGGCGCAGCACCCGCTCATCGACGGTTCGGGGACGGTGCGGGCCGCCCGCCGAGCCCGCCGCCTCGAACTCGGGGCCTCCTTCGACATGGACATGCGCATCGGCGCCCGCTACAGGATCCGCAACACCGTCGTCGAGTACGAGGAGAACCGCCTGCTGGCCTGGCGCCACTTCAACGGCCACCGCTGGCGCTGGCAGCTCGAACCGCTGGACGAATCGCGTACGCGGGTCACCGAGACGTTCGACTGGACGACCGCCCGGCATCCGTGGGCGATCATCCTGCTCGGCTTCCCTCGGCGTAACCGGCGCGCGATCGACCGCTCACTCGCCCTGCTGACCGCCCACTTCGCACAGCCGTCGGACCGGTGAGGGAGCGCTCCGAACCCGGTAGCGGTCCGCCGCCGAACGAGCCGGCACAGCAGGAGGCAGCTCCAGTCACCAGCTGGAATCGCGCTATGCGGTGTGTCCGGCGGTCGCCACGACCGGTGGACGATCGGTGTCGGGCGGCGCGTCCTGTGTGGCGGGTTCGACCTTGGCCTGGTCGTCGTCCGTGGGATCGGTACCCGGTGGTGGACGGTCGGCCGTCGGCTCGCCGGACGGATGGGCGGCGAGGTACCGCACCGCCGTATTGGCCACCGCCAGCAGAGGTACGGCGACCAGGCCGCCGATGATGCCGGCGGTGACGACTCCCGTGGCGATCGCGAGGATCACCGCGAGCGGATGCAGGGCGACGGCGCGACCCATGATCAGTGGCTGAAGGACATGGCCCTCCAGTTGCTGGACGCCGATGACGACGCCCAGGACGATCAGTGCGGTCACGGGTCCCTGCGTGACGAGGGCCACGAGCACGGCCACGCCACCGGAGAGGGTGGCGCCGACGACGGGGATGAACGCTCCGAGGAAGACCAGGGCCGCCAGCGGCAGGGCCAGCGGTACGCGGAGCACGAAGAGGCCGATCCCGATCCCGACCGCGTCGACGAAGGCGACGAGGACGGTGGCGCGTACGTAGGAGCCGAGTGTGACCCACGAGTAGTGCCCGGCTCGTGCGACCGGTACCTGGGCGGCGCGGGGTAGGAGGCGGCAGAGGAAACGCCAGATCTGGCCGCCGTCGCGCAGGAAGAAGAACAGGGTGAAGAGCACGACGAAGAATCCGGCGACGACCTCGGTCACGGTGGCGGCGGTGCTCAGCGCCCCCGAGGCGAGCGCGCCCTGGTTCTTCGTCACCGCCTGCTGGATCTTGTCGACCTGCGCGTTGAGCTGGGCCTGGGACAGATGCAGCGGCCCCTGGGCGAGCCACGTCTGTATCTGGGTGATCGCCTGGCCCACCTGGGCGGACAGCGTGTCGAACTGGCTGATGAACGTCCGGACGATGAGGCCGAGGCCGCCGGCCACCACCAGCAGCCCGGTCACCAGCACGATGCCGGCGGCGAAGGACCGGTTCACCCCGCGTCTGCGCAGGGCCACCGCGGCCGGTTCGAACAATGCCGCCAGCAGCAGGGCGACGGCCACGGGAACGATGACCACGCTCAGGAGCGCGACGACCTTCAGCACCAGGTACGCGGCGACGGCGATCAGGATCAGACGCCAGGCCCAGGCGCCCGCGAGGCGTACGCCCCGGGGAATGTGGTCGTCGACGGTCGGCGCGGATTCGACCATGAGCACCGAACCCGTGGCCGTGTCGGCACCATCGGCGTCGTCGAGGGGCAGCGGCGGCAGCGGGCCGGCCTGCTGGGCGTTGATCAAGCGCGTCCGCGCCCGCTGGCGTACTTGGCTGACCCAGTTCATCGCAGCACCCTTGATCCCTCGGATCCGTTACATCGATCTCGTGTGGCGTACCCAGCGGGAGCGGCCGCCGGAAAAAGAGATCGCGGGGTCCGAGCGATCGTGAGGTGATGACACCTCGGGTTACACCGGCCGATTACCCCACGCTCAGCACGCAAAACGTCGCATCGACGGCCCCGACGCGATCGAGGAGCAGGCCGACGGGGGTACGCGTACGCCGATGAGGAAATGTCGGCTGTATGTGGTTAGTCGACCCGCGGGCGGGTATGACGACTTCTGTAAGCCCTGCTGTCGCCCGCAGCGACGGCCGACGCCCGGACCCGCGGCCACCGATCGGCGAAACACCGCGGCCGGTTCCTCGCCCCACGACCGATCGGTACGCGCGGTCACAGCGCCTCGGCGACCCGGGCTTCTCTCGATGCCGACGCCGATGCCGACGCGCCCGCGCGGCACCACTCTCGACGGCCGGCGCGTCCTCGCCGTCCGCGCCACTCAGGACAGACCTCCGCGCCACCCTCCAGACAGGACGGCCCAACATGGCGGACATCTCCGCTCGTTCCACCGGCGACCCCGCCGGTTCCCCGACGCCCGGCACCACCGTGCCGGGCACTCCCGTGACCGGCCCTCCCCTACCCCCCGAGCGCACCCCGACCGGGCGTACGCCTGTCGATCCGACGACGGAAACGCCGCCGTTCGCGACGGGTGCCCCGACGCCGGCCACGACCGACGCCACGGGACCGGACCCCGACGGCACCGCGGACGAGGGCGCCGAGCACGGCGTCCAGGAGCACGGCGGCGACCTGGCCACCGAGACCGGCCGCCAGGGCCGCACTCTCTACGAGGAGGCTCGCTCCCAGGTCGGCGAGCAGGTCGTCGCGCAGCAGAAGCGCCTCGTCCACGGCCTGTACGCGCTCAGCGGCGAGGTCGGCAAGATGGCCGAGGACGGCGGCCGGACCGGGCCCGCCGCGACGCACCTGGCCCGGCAGGCGTCGGACCGGATCGCCGATACCGCCCGGTGGATCGACGATCGTGATCCGGGCCAGGTGGTCGAAGACGTCAAGGCGTACGCGCGACGCCGGCCGGCGATGTTCCTCACCGCCGCGGCCTTGCTGGGTGTGGTCGCCGGGCGGCTGGCCCGGAATCTCGGCGGCCGGTCGAAGAGCAAGAAGTCGGCTGGGCGTACCGGAGCCGACCGCTCGTGACCGGGCCGGCCGTCGACGGGGGCACTTCGATGAATACCTGTCCCGATCAGGTGAGCGACGACCTCCGGCGTACGCCTGCCCATCTCAGCGGTGACATGGATGCCGTGGCGCACAAGACGAGTCCGGGCCGGGCGGTCCACGATCGCGTGAGCCGGACGCTGGGCCTCCTGTACGGTGCCCGCGACAGCGTGAAGGGCGGCGCCTCGGCGACGTCCGACCCGGCGTCCGAGTCCACCGACCCGGTACGCAGGACCGCGCCGGGCAACCCGATCGCCGCCTCGGGGGCCGGACTGAACGCGAGCCCCGAACCGGCTCCCCGGAGCACCGTCCAGTCACGCGTCGCGGCACTTTCGGACGCGTTGTCCGGCGAATCCGGTGAATGTCTTCCTTGACTGTTTCCCCGTTGTTCGCTCCGGGTAGAGGCTGAGGCACCTTCTCAGCTCCGTCGCCCTGGACCCCGGCGACACCAGGTGTCGGCGCAGTGTCGACCAAGCCGGAGTGTCCGACATGTCAGCTGTGGTCCCCGGCTCCAGCCGGCAACTCGCCGAGGTCCTGCTGGACTCCCTCGACACCCTGGTCGACGACTTCGAACTCGCCGACTTCGCCCAGATGCTGACCGACCACATGACGGCCCTCGTCGGACCGGTGACGCTCGGAATCACCCTGGCCGGACCCGGCCGGCGGCTGCGGTTCATCGCCGCCCAGCACACGACCCTCGCCGTCCGGGGGCTCGGCGGCGCCCTGGAGTACCTTCAGATCGACTTCGGCGAGGGCCCGGGCCAGGACTGCTTTCGCACGGGCGCGGCGGTGGTGAACGTCGACCTGCGCACGGCGGCCCAGCGCTGGCCACGCTATGCACCACTGGCAGTCGCCGCCGGTCTCCTGACCGCGCATGCCTTTCCGCTACGGCTGCGACATGAGTCCATCGGTGCCGTCACCGCCGTCGGCGGCCGGAGCACGCGGCCCCTGCGGCTCGACGACGCGTACACGATCCAGGCACTCGCGGACCTGGCGGTGCTGACCCTGCTGGGAGATCAACCCCATGCCGACCGGGCCCGGTCGCGGCAGCTGCGCGCGCGGCTGGGCCGCCGGGTGGTCGTCGAGCGGGCCACCGGCGTGGTCGCCGCACTCCTCCACCTGCCCGTCGACGAAGCCTTCATCCTCATCAGCCAAGCGGCCCGCCGTCGTGATCGCCGTCTGTACGACCTCGCGAGCAGCCTCCTGGCCGACCGGTCCATGATCGACGACCTGACCTGGAACGCCTGACCTCGTGCCCGCGGTCGCGAGCGGATCTCCGTATCGATTCGGCGCTATGGCCTAGGGGAGGACTCCGAGCTGCGGCTAGACTGGCGGCAGGCCGTTGACGTATCCGCGGCCGACCGGATGACCGTCCGGCCCCTCGGGCCCAGCCTTCGCCCGCCATTGATGCATTCATGCTCAATCGAGCGGTTGGAGGACCAACTGTGTCCCAACCCGACCTTCAAGCGGCGCATCCCGGTCTCGTGCGGATCGACGTCACACCGGTGGATGACGGATCCTCCCGCCCGCGCGTACGGGCGAGCGTCACTGGTGAGCTGGACATGTCGAATTCTTCCGTCCTGCAGGCATGCCTGCTCACGGTCCTGCGTGACAGCCGTCCCGAGGTTCTCGACCTCGACTTCGCCGGCGTGCGGTTCATGGACTGCGCCGCGGTCCGTGTGCTGGTGCGGGTCCAGACGGCCGCCGAGCTCGCCGACTGCCGTCTGCGCCTGATGCACCCCCGGCAGATCGTCGTCCGGGTACTCGTGGCCCTCGGCCTGTTCGAGACGTTCCACACGACGCCCACATTCGACGCTTCGTCGATCGACCTGTCGATAGACCTTGAAATGGACCTGTCGATAGACCTTGAGCAGCCTGATTCCCGGGTTGCCCGGCGCGCTTTGCGGCCCGAACAGGCGTACGGTGGAGGTATCCCGGAATCGACGACATCCCGCCCGTGAGGTGTCAGCCACACCGGCTACCGCTCAGAGCGGATCGTCATGGCCCTTCTCCAGCGCCCGCCCAACCAGGCGCCCGGCTCCCATCGCCTTACATCGGCAGATACCAATGTCGATGCCATTCCGGCGCGGGAGCGGCCCGCCCCGGCGCGGACTCGGACCGGGGCCACCTGGTTCGGCATCTGCGTCGCCGCTGCCACCCTCGTGGTACTCATCGTCTTCATGCTGCAGAATACGCGCAGCGTCGAGATCAGCTTCCTGTGGCTGCACGGCAGCGTTCCGCTCGCCCTCGGCCTGCTGATCGCGGCGGTCGGAAGCGCGGTCGTGGTGACGGTGATCGGCACGGCCCGCATCACCCAGCTGCGCCGGCGCAGCCGCCGCCAGCAATTCGCGGTACGCCGGGACGACAGGCCCGAGTCCGGCTCGTACCTCGCGGATGGGAGCTGACATGACGGCGACCATGAACGCGCATACCGTCGCCGCGGCGAGCACGCCGCCGTCGACGCCGCGACTGCAACTGGAGCCCACCGGCTCGCGGCTTTCCCTGCTGGACGGGGGATGGTGGCCCCGGTCGACCGATCCCGTCGCCGAGCTTCCCGGCCTGGTGCTGGCCATAGACAAGCTGCGCGGCCTGGTGTCACGCCTCGTCCTGAACGCCGAATTCTGGGACAGCCGGCCCGGCCGGCTGCGGGTCGCGGACCGGGTTCTGCGCCTCGGCTACTTCGCCAGCCAGCCGGTCAGCCTGCTCACCGCGTTGTGTGACAACGGAGAGCGCGTGGATCTCCTGGTCGTCGCGCCCGGCACGGACCCCGGGGCCGCCCGCGCCGCCCTGCTCACCTCGGCCACCACCGGTAACCTCGTGCACGCGCAGAGCATCCTGGGCAGCCTGGTCCGCCCGGTCGGCCTCGACGCTCCCGCGAAGACCGACGACGAGGACGGCGTCTGGGAGGACGACGGTGGCCGGATGACCACAGCGAAGCCGGGCCAGCTGGTGGAACGGCTGGTTCCCATCAGACGGCCGTGAATTCCGTTCCCGCGGTGGCCGTCCGCTGATGGCGCTGCAGAGAACGGCTGATCTCGGCCTCGGCGGCCGGCCGGCCGCTCCAGTGGCCCGCCGTGGTGTGAAGCCGCCGCTTGCCGGGTTCGAGGTCTGTGTAGATCTCGAAGAAGTGCTGGATCTCGAGGCGATGAAAATGTTCAAGATCGTCAATATCTCGGACGTGCGCCTGGCGGGGATCCGCCGACGGTACGCACATCACGGTCGGGTCGGGGCCGAATTCGTCGTCGATGAGGAACATGCCGATCGCGCGGCACCTGATCTGGCAGCCGGGGAACGTCGGCTCCCGGACGAGGACCAGGGCGTCGAGGGGATCGACGCCTTCGCCCAGGGTCTGCTCGATGAAGCCGAAGTCGGCGGGGTACTGCGTAGCTGTGAAGAGCATGCGGTCCAGCCGGAGCCGGCCACGGGCCCGGTCCATCACGTACTTGTTGCGAGTCCCTTGAGGACTTTCGACCGTCACGTCGAACTCCATGGCCTACCCCACTTCTCCTCCCCGGGCCGCCCGGCGGCGGCGGTCGCGCCGATCGGGCACGTGATCTGGTTCGGGGGTCCGTGAATCCCTGCGGGCGCCGGCCACGCCACCGGGGTCTCGGGTGACAAGGTCACCATACGCCGAGGCCAGCCGGTCCGACCAAGTCCGCACGCTCCTCGTCCGGCGTCACGTGGCCTCGGGCGACTCGGAGGCGCCGCCGGAGGGAAAGAGCCCGCGCTACGGTTCGGCGACCTCGGCAAGGGGTACGCTCCTCGGATAAGCCGCCTGGGAGACGGCCTTCGACTCGGTTCCGCCCGATGGCGGCAGTCAATTGCGGCCTCACGGACCGTGAAGGTATCGGAGGCGTTCGTCGTGCGTACGAGATCCGCCGATCGTCACGTGGCCAGGTGTGTCCGATGACCGCGCAGCGCCGCATACGTCTGTGGACCCGGGTCGTCGAGGTGGCCGATGGCGGGCGGGTGACCCTCGGCACCGTGTGCACCGCGCTGATCGAGGCGGCCGGCGTGGACGGCGCCTGGGCCAGCGTGCTGCTGCCCGCGAACCTCCGCGAGACGGTGTACGCCAGCGATGCGGTCGCCGAACGCCTCTCGGACCTCGCGCTGACCCTGGGCGAGGGGCCCGGCGTGGACGCCTCGGGTGGGACACCCGCCCTCGCCGCTGATCTCCTCGACATCGATTCCCAGGCCCGCTGGCCGGTGTTCGCTCCCGCCGCGGTGCAGGTCGGCGCGCGAGCCCTGTTCGCCCTGCCGCTGCAGGTCGGCACGATCCAGGTGGGCGTTCTCGACCTCTACCGGGCCGCCCCCGGCAGCCTCGACGACGACCAGCTTGCCGACGCCCTGCTGCTCGCGGACACCGCCTGCGCCATCCTGCTGGACGCCGGGGGCATGGATATCGGATCCGCCTCCCGTCCGCACCTCGACGCGCACCATCCCGAGGTACACCAGGCCACCGGAATGCTGATCGTCCAGCTGCGGGTCACTGCCTCGGTCGCTCTGGTCCGCCTTCGCGCGTACGCGTACGCCCACGACCTTCCGCTGCGCGACGTGGCACGCAGCGTGGTGGCACGACGCCTGCGGTTCTCCCCGGACCCCGACATCGGGGACGGTGGGCTGCAGTGAAGCTGATCTGCTACTTCCAGCCGTACGCTCGGCGGGACTACTGTTGGGTGAAGGGTGAGTGAGATGGCCGAGCTCCAGCTAGCCGACGTGTTGGTGGAAATGGCCGATACGCTCGTCGACGACTTCGATGTGATCGACTTCCTGCACGTGCTGACCGAGCGCAGCGTGCAGCTTCTCGGCGTGTCCGCCGCGGGCCTGCTGCTCACCGACGGGCGGGACACGTTGCAACTGGTGGCCGCGTCCTCGGAGCGGACCCGCCTGCTCGAACTGTTCCAGCTGCAGTCCGATGAAGGCCCGTGCGTGGACTGCTTCCGCACCGGGCGGCCGGTGTCGGTCGCGAACCTCGCCACCGCGACGCGATGGCCCCGTTTCACGGAGGCCGCAGCGGCCGTGGGCTTCGCCGCCGTGCACGCCGTGCCGATGCGGCTGCGTACGCAGGTGATCGGGGCGCTCAACTTCTTCGACACCGCACCGGGTTCACTGGACCCCGACAAGCTGCGCAGCGGCCAGGCACTGGCTGACGTGGCGACCATCGGACTGCTGCAAGAGCGGGCCATCCGCCGCCGGGACGTGCTCACCGAGCAGCTGCAGGCCGCGCTCAACAGCCGTATCGTGATCGAACAGGCCAAGGGCGTGCTCGCCGAGCGCTGGCATGTCGACATGGATGAGGCGTTCGGCCTGTTACGCAGGCACTCCCGGAGCGGAAACCGCCGGCTGTCGGAACTCGCACGCGCCATAGTGGACGGCACCGAGCAGATGCCGAGCCCGGCCGTTCCGTAGACCGCTTCCCCGGAACCGCCGCGCATGGCGGGTTTGCCTATGTTGCGGGTGACCGTGGTCCGATCGCTCCTACGACGTGGCCGCACCACGATTCCGGATGAACCATTTTTCGGATTCCGATGGGACTATCGTGGGTGAGCATGGCCGTACCCACAGCCGACGCCGCCGCGATCAGCGACTGGTGCGCCGAGCACCTCGGCAGTCCGCTGAGCGAGACGCTGTTCGTCACCTCCCACCTGTCGCAGGTGGTGGGAGTCCGACTGGCGGACGGCCGCGACGTGGTGGTGAAGGTACGCGCCTGGCGGCCGGAGCTCGGCTCCTGCGCAGACATCCACGAGAGCCTCTGGGCCGCGGGGTTCCCCTGCCCGCGCCTGCTGACCGGACTGAACCCGCTGGCCGGCGGCTTCGCCAGCGCCGAGGAGCTGATGGACGCCGGGGAGATCCTCGCCCCGAGCGCCGACGATGCCCCCGCGCAGTACGCCGCGCTCCTCGCCGACCTCGTCCGCCTCGCCCCGCCGGCGGACACGATCGAACCCTTTCCGCCGCCGCCGTGGGTCCACTGGAACCATCCGTCCGACGACCTGTGGCCCCCGCCCGACGACGTCGACACCGACCTCAACGCGGACGCCGAGCCCGCCTGGATCGACCCGGTCGCCCGCAGCGTACGCGCGCGCCTCGCCGGGCTCACGCTGCCGCTCGTCGTCGGCCACGCCGACTGGGAGGCCCGGAACCTGCGCTGGCGCGACGGGCGCCCCGCGGCGGTCCACGACTGGGACAGCGCCGCCGTCCTGCCGGAGGCCGCCCTGGCCGGGCACGCGGCGGCGGTGTGGACGGCCGGAACCGAGGAGGGCGAACCGGACATCGACCGGTCGGCCGCCTTCCTCGACGCGTACCAGCGGGCGGCGGGGCGGGCGTTCAGCACGGAGGAGGTCGAGGTCTCCTGGGCGGCCGGGCTGTGGACCCGGGCCTTCAACCTCAAGAAATGGCACCGCGACGGGTACGCCGGCCTGAGCCCTGCGGAAGCCGCCGAACGCCTCCGCAGGGCAGGCTGCTGACCGGCCGCTGCGCACCCTGACCGGCCGCGGCGGACGTCATCTGCTGGACGGCCGGGGAGACCTCCCGGTGGCGTACGCGCCGAGGCCAAGGGCTTGCGCTCCTCGGGGGATCTTGGACCGGCGCAGCCTGAGCGATGATGGACGGATGGAGGCGTCGGGTTCATTCGCGGGAATGCTGCGCAGCCAGCGCCATCGGGTCGGCTTGACGCTCGAGGAACTGGCCGAGGCGTCCGGGGTCAGTACGCGGGCGCTGAGCGACATGGAGCGCGGGCGGGCGCTGGGGCCGCAGCGGCGTACGGTTCTGCTGATCGCCGACGCGCTGAAGCTGGAAGCGGCCGGCCGGGCGGAGTTCGTGGCGCTGGCCAAGGCGGGCCGGGCACGGTCGGCTTATCTGGCGGCGGCGCCGGGGTTGTGTGAGCTACCCGGGTCGATCGGGGACTTCACCGGGCGGGCGGCGGAACTCGCGTGGCTCTACCGCCTGGCCGAGGAGCCGGTCGACGGGCCTCATGTCGCGATCGTCTCGGGCGGAGCCGGGCTGGGCAAGACGACGTTGGTCGTCCGGGCGGCGCACGGGTTGCGTGACCGGTTCCCGGGCGGCGTGTTGTTCGTCGACGCGCTGGGCATGAGCCGGCGGCCGGTCGCCAGCGATGAGCTGCTCTCCCGGCTGTTGCGGGCGCTCGGCGTGCGGACGCAGCACATCCCTGATGACGCCGCCGAGAAGGCGGGACGATACCGCCGCCTGCTGAGCGAGCGGCAGGTTCTGGTGATCGTCGACGACGCCCAGTCGGAAGCGCAGGTACGCCCGCTGCTGCCCGGAGACGGCCGGAGCCTGCTGCTGGTCGGCAGCCGCCGGCTCCTGTCGGGGCTGGAGGCCGCGCGGCGGCTGCATCTGGATCCGATGCCCGTTCCGGACGCGCAGGATCTGCTCGGCCGGATCGTCGCGGAGCGGTTCGATCCACGCGATGAGGATCTGACCGGGCTGGTGGAGCTGCTGGGCGGGCTGCCGCTGGCGCTGCGGATCGTCGGCAACCGGCTGATTTCCCGGCCGGGCTGGAGCGCGGCGGACCTGGTGGACCGGTTGTCGGCGGCCGAGCGGCGGCTGGAGCAGCTCAGCGCCGGTGATCTGAAGGTGGCGGCCGCCTTCGGGATGTCGTACGAGCAGCTGCCGGCGGCTACCCGGCAGATGTTTCGCCGGGTATCGCTGGTCGCGGGGCCGGACTTCGGTACCGCGCTGGCGGCGGTGGTCGGTGATGTCGGCGTCCACGACGCCGAGGATCAGCTCGACGACCTGGTTGACCTGAGCTTGATGGGCACCGCTGAAGGCGGCCGTTACCGGTTCCACGACCTTGTCCGTCTCTATGCCCACCAGCGCCTGGAGGTGGACGAGCCGTCCGGGACGGTGACCGCCGTGCGGGACCGGATGGTCGCCTGGCTGCTGGAGACGATGACCGCGGCGGGACTGTGGTTCGAGCCGGACGGCGCGCAGTCCCGGTTCGCGTCTGCCGAGGAGGCTGATCAGTGGCTGCGCGTGGAGTCCGAGCACTGGCTGCCGGCGCTGGGTGCGGCGGCCCTCGCCGGTCGTCATGACGCGGTCGTACGGGCGACCAGTGCGCTGCACTGGTACTCCGACCGCTGGGTGGACTGGCCGCGCTGGGCGGAGGTGTTCATGCTCGGCCACGACTCGGCCGAGCGCCTCGGTGATCCCGGCCGGCAGGCAGAGTTCCTTAACTATGTCGCCTGGACGCATACCCTTCCGTGGCGCGACAAACGCAACGTCCTGCCGTACGCCGAGCGGGCACTGGCCTTGGCCCGCGCCGCCGGCGACCTGCTCCAGGAGGCGTGGGCGCTGGCTTACACGGCGCGGGCGCTGGGCCCGCTCGGTGAGGCCGCCGCCGCGATGACGGCGGTACTGCAAGCGGCGGACCTGTTCGAGCAGGCCGGCGACGTCGACGCCAGCTGTCAGGCGTGGATCGAGCGCGGCGACCTGCAGCTGCGCCTGGGCGACCCGGACGCGGCCCTGGCCAGTTTCCGCCGGGCGCAGCAGACGGTCGACGACCCGGCGTCGGGCATGACCACGACGATCGCCGACTACACCCGGCCCCACGTGCTGATCTACCTGGGCAAGGCACTGGGCGTGTCCGGTCAGGCCGAAGCGGGCCGGGCGATGATGCAGCAGGCGCTGGACATCCTCGAACGCGAGCAGCAGCCGCTGGAGTACGCGGTCGCGCTGCAGGCGCTGGCCGCCCTGTACGACGACGGCGCCGTCGAGGCCCGCGACAACCTGCTGCGCGCCGCCGAACTGTACGACAACGCCGGCCTGCCCGACGCCGCGGCGCGGATGCGGGCCGCGGCCGCCGAACACGGCCCGGCGCCACGGTAGTTCCGCGCAACCGCAGTTCTGCGCAACCGTAGTTCTGCATGGTGTTCTGCCTGGGACCGAACGGCGTACGGCGATTGCATGGAGTGCGAAGCGGCAGGTGAACGGCCTGCCGCCCGGCGCTGGAGGAGAGCACTCCATGATTCGCAATGTCGTGCTGGTCCACGGCGGGTTCGTCGACGGATCGGGCTGGCTGGGCGTACACCGGCTGCTGACCGCCGACGGGTTCACCGTCAAGATCGTGCAGAACCCCACCCTGTCGCTCGCCGGGGACGCGGCCGCGACCCGGTTCGTCCTCGACGCCCTCGACGGGCCGGCCGTCCTGGTCGGCCACTCCTACGGCGGCGCGGTCATCAGCGAGGCCGGTACCCACGGCAACGTGGCGGCGCTGGTCTATGTCGCCGCGTTCGCGCCGGACAAGGGCGAGTCGGTCGACACCCTGATCGCCGACCCCTCCCCCGGTGACCCGGTGCCGCCGATCCTGGCGCCCCGCGACGGGTTCCTGTTCCTGGACCGCGACAAGTTCCACGGCTCGTTCGCCGCCGACCTGCCCGCCGACGAGGCCGCGTTCCTCGCCGACTCGCAGGTGCCGTGGGGCGTCGAGGCGCTCGCCGGCACCGTCACCGAACCCGCCTGGCGTACCCGGCCGGCCTGGTATCTCGTGTCCACACAGGACCGCATGATCCCGCCGCACGCCCAGCGGGCCATGGCCGCCCGCGCCGGCGCGGTCACCGTCGAGGCGATCGGCAGCCACGCCGTCTACGCCTCCCAGCCCGGCGCCGTCGCCGACCTCATCCGCCAGGCCGCCGGATCCGCCGACCACTGACCTTGGAGCAGACCATGAACCCGTCGCTTTCCCGGCGTACCCTCGTCGCCGGTATCGGTGCCGCCGCCGCTGCCACCACTGCAGGCATCGCCCTGGGCAGCCCCGCCAGTGCCGCCGACAGCTCGCCGGCGGCCAAGCCGACCATCGTGCTCGTGCACGGCGGCTACGCCGACTCGTCGTGCTGGAACGACACCATCGCCCTGCTGCAGAACCGGGGCTACACCACGATCTGCGCCGCGAACCCGCTGCGCGGCATCCCGACCGACGCACCCTACGTCGCCAGCCTGCTGGACTCCATCCCCGGACCGGTAGTGCTCGTCGCGCACTCCATGGGCGGAACGGTCATCACCAACGCCGCCGCCGGCAAGAGCAACGTCAAGGCGCTGGTCTACATCGCGGCGTTCGTGCCCGAGGTGGGCGAGACGCAGGGCGAGCTGATCGGCAGGTTCCCCGGCAGCGAGGTCGGCCCGGTCAGCGTCGGGGTCCCGTACACCAAGGCCGACGGCACGACCGGTATCGACCTGTACCTGAGCAAGGACGGCCAGGCGGCCTTCGCCGCCGACATCTCCACCAGCGCCTTCCGAGTCCTGCAAGCCACGCAGCGCCCGTTCGACGCCGAGTCGTTCATCTTCCCGACCACGGCCGCCGCCTGGAAGACCATCCCGACCTGGGGCCTGGTCGCCGGTCAGGACAAGGCCATCCCGCCCGCGTGCGAGCGCTGGATGTACAGCCGCGCCCACGCGCGCAAGGTCGTCGAGGTACCGAACTCGTCGCACGTCGTCATGCTCAGCCACCCCCGGATCGTCGCCGACCTCATCACCGACGCCGCCAGGGTCGCCTGCTGACACTCCCGGCGCCCCGGTCCGTCACCGCGTACCGGGGCGCGCGCTTCGTGTCCCCCCGCTCCCCACATCATGGGGTACGCCGATCCGATCGGGTCGCGCCCGTCAAGGACGGCCGAAACCATGAGATACCGGTCGGGGAGGCCGCGATGGATGTCTACGAGGCGGTACGCACACGACAGTCGATCCGACGATTCACCGATCAGCCCGTGCCGCACGACATGCTCGTGCGAGTCCTGACGGCCGCGGCCGACGCGCCTTCGGGGAGCAACCTTCAGCCCTGGCACATATACGTGCTGTCCGGTGAGACGCTGCGACAACTGAAGCGTCGGATTGCCCAGCGGGTGAGCGCCGGTGATCGCGACGATCCCGAGTTCGCGATCTACCCCGCCGAGATCCGATCCCCCTACCTCGAACGCATGGCCGTCCTGGGAGAACATCGATACGGCGCGCTCGGTATCAACCCCGGCGACGCGGCGGCGCGGGCCAGCGTACGCGCCGAGAACTGGAACTGCTTCGGTGCCGGCACGGCCCTGTTCTGCTATCTCGACCGGGACATGCCCGCACCGCAGTGGGCCGACGCGGGCATCTATCTGCAGACGGTCATGCTGCTGTTGCGCGCCGAAGGACTGCACAGCTGCACCCAGATCGCCTGGACGGAATACCATCGCAGCGTCGCCGAGCAGATCCCGGCACCGCCTCGGCAGGTGTTGTTCTGCGGCATGTCGATCGGCTTCGCCGACCCGGCCACGACGCATCCGCGTATCCCCCGCGCCCCTTTGTCGGAAACCGTGACCTTCCTCGGCTGATCAGACCAAGAATGTGACGACATATTTCAGCCGGCGGCGAGGCGGAGCCCCCACCGATCGGCGCTTTCGGTGACTTTGCCTACCACCAGCGGAATCACCGAGATCGCCATGATGACGGCAGCGACGGTCAACATCGGCCGGCTGCCCAGCACGGCGCCGCCGTATCCACCGACGATGCCGCCCAGTGGGATCGATGCGTAGACGAGAAACCGCCGTGCGGCGTTGACCCGACCGAGCATGTCCCGGGGCGTCGCCAATTGACGCATGGTCAACTGGCCGACGGCGTACACCGCGCCGGAAAAACCGCCCACGAGCTGCCCCACCCCCACCGAGACAGCGGGCGCCACACCGAACGGCGCCGCCAGGAGCGCGATCGCCACCGCGCTCGCCAGATTGGCCGCCATGACCGAACGGCCGAACCCGAAACGAGTCGTCGCCCGATCCGCGAGCAAGCCGCCCGCGATACCGCCCACGCCGGCCAGCATGGCCAGGAGCCCGACCAGCGTCGCCGAGAAGCGCAACTCACGCACAAGCGCCAGGACCAGCGACGCATCCCGTATCGCCACCGCGAACGCACCGACGCCGGACGAAAGACACAAGGCAACCAGTACGCGGTCCGTGCGGACGTAGACCAGGCCGCTCTTGATGTCACGGAGCATTCCCCGCCGGCCCGTGATCGATGCGGCGACGAGCTCCGGCGCTCGCAGGAAGAACAGGAGAACACCCGACAGGACATGGGAGACGGCGTCGACGGCGACGGCGGAGACAGCTCCGACGAACTGGACCAGGCCACCACCCAGTCCATTGCCGACGATCCCGGCGACCGAGCTGTTGACGGAGATCGCACTGTTGCCGGCCGCGAGCATCCCGGCCGGCAACACCTTCGGAATGACGGAGGTGGAAGCCAGGTCGTTCACCACTGTCTGCGCCTGCACAAGGAAAACGACGCAGTACAGGACGGGCATGGACAACAGATCGAGCATGCCGAGGACCGGCACGATGCCCAGACAGATCGCCCGGCCGAAGTCCGTCACGATCAGCACGGGACGCTGAGGCAGCCGGTCGACGAGTACACCGGCCACGAGGCCGAGCAGCACATGCGGTACCGCGCTCACCGCGGTCAGGATGCCGACCGCCGTCGGCGAAGCGCCCAGGACGACCGCCGCCAGCAGCGGAATGGCAAGTCCGGTCACACCCGAGCCCAGAGTGGAGACCAGATGGGCACCCCACAGATGCCGGAAGTCCGATGAACCACGCAGCGCCGAAACCCACCGTGGCCCGTTCACCTCACCGCACAACCTCTCCACATACGATCAGCCCGACTGATCCGCCGACCTTACAAGGGAAACCGGCCGCCGGGCCAAGCCAACAGCGGTGACGACGATCCTCGGGCACCTCCGGCGGGCACCCAAGGGATCGTCGTTCTGATGGTGCAGCGGCAAGTAGGTCAGACCGGATCGGGTACGCGCCACAGCCCCACCGCGAGCCAGACGCACCCGGCGAGCATCAGGACGCCGTGGCCGATCCGGACGGCCTCGCCGGTGAAGAACTGCGGAAGGAACAGCGCGAACCCGGCACCGAACAGAACCCCCGACAACCTCGGCAGTACGCCGCGCCGCCAGACCGCGACCGCGGCCCAGACCGCGCCCACACCGAGGAGCACCAGGCCGACGGCGAAGGTGGCGATCGCGACCGGGTGGTAGCGGATGCTGTCGGAGAGGTCCAGCAGGTCCAGCTGCCGGCCGTCATTGATCTTGCCAGCCAGCGTGTTGAGAGCGAAGTCCTCCGCGCCGTAGTACGGCAAGGTCAGGCCCGCGCCGATCCACATGATCGCGGCGGCGACCTTGTCGACCCGGAAGAGCGCGAGCGGCACCAGGATGAAGCCGATCATCGCGAACAGGTGGGTCGCCACCCACCACGGCGATCCCATCGCATGGAGGGCGCCGGCGGCGGTGGACTCGTCCGCCCACGGCCGCAGGGCCGGATAGAGGAAGAAAAGTACACCGGAAACGGCGAGGGTCAGCGCGGCGAGGCGGTTGCGGGACATCAGGACTCCTGAGCAGCGTGCGTGAGGGGAAGAGAGGTCAGGTACATCTGGATGAGAAGTTCGTAGGACTCGTCGAGGTCTTCGGGCAGGCCGAATCCGCCGGCGGACTCCAGGGAGGCGAAGCCGTGCGTGATCACCCTGGCGGCCCGCATGGTGTGAACCATCTGGGCGTCGGACAGCCGCCAAGGCCGCAACGCCGCCCGCATCACGTCGAGCAACCGCTGTCCGGCCGCGGCGTACTCCGGCTGGTGCAGCGGGTCGACCGGCATCGCGGCATAGCGGGCGGGGTGGGCGACCGCGTAGTCGCGATACGCCCGCATCACCGAACCGACCGCGTCCGGACCGCTGCGCCCCATGGCGGCGGCCGCGAGCCGGTCGGTCATCTCCGCCAGCACGCGTACGCCGACGAGTGTGCGTAGATCCGCGAGGTTGCTCACGTGCTTGTAGAGCGACGGGGCGGCGACGCCGCAGCGTTCGGCGACGGCGGCCAGCGTCAGCGCATCGAGCCCGCGGTCGTCGACCAGGGAGATCGCGGCGTCGACGACCCGATCGGGCGTCAGACCGGCCCTAGGCATCGGAACCGTCCGCTCGGCCCGCCAGGCTTTGGCTATCTATCATAGCTAGAAAGCTAATACACGTAGCCAGATCATGTCAAGATCGCCGAGGGTGGCGACTCCAACATTCCGAAATGAGCTGGGCAGCCACCGCCCGCCCAGCTAACCTCAGCGATCATGGCGGCGTTCGACCCAGAGAAGGACGACGGAAGCGACCCCGCGTTCCGGCTGATGTCCAACACGTTCGTGACGCTGTTCTGGCGTCCCGAGCTTCTCGACCAGACCACTGCCCGGCTGTCCGAAGCCGGCTACCAGGTCACGCGCATGGACGCCGCCGGCTGGGCAACCGAACACGACCTGCACCGTGAGATCGCCCAGGCACTCGACTTCCCCGACTACTACGGGCGCAACCTCGACGCGCTCAACGACTGGATGCGTGACGTCGTCGCCGGAGATTACGGCTGGGCCGCCGCCGACACTACCGGTCTTGCCCTGGTCTTCACCCGCTACGACAAGTTCACGCGCCACTGCCCGCGCGCGGCGCAGATCGTGCTCGACATCATGGCTGACCAGGCCAGACGTGCCCTTCTGTTCGGCCGGCGGATGATGTGCCTGGTGCAGTCCGACGACCCGCAGATTCGGTTCGAGCCGGTCGGCGCGATGCCGGTGATGTGGAACGACGCGGAGTGGCTGGACGCGAGGCGACGGCCATGACCGCGAGTCGATCAGATCAACTCGACCGTGTCATCAACGCGGTCGGCAAACGGTTCGGCCCGCAGGCCGACATCGAAGAGATCCTCGGGTACCTGCGGTCCGAAGGGCTGACGATCATCGACTCGATCAGAGCGGTGATGCAGCTCCGTAGCATGGGACTCGATAAGGCCAAGCGTCTGGTCCATGTCAGTCAGGCCTACGCCGACCAGCGCGCCGCACATGAGGCGTTCCACAATGACCTTGCCGAGGCGGTGTCTCCCGCGCGTATCGCCGAGCTTGATCTGCGCGAGGCCATTGAGCACGCGTACGCCGTGTTCGGCTCCCATCGCCGGCCCGACAAGATCGAGTTCTGCGACCATTGCGTCAGTGCTGAGGAGAACTCGATCCTGCTGTCGGTTCGCCTGCACGCACTGACCGGCCGGCAGTTGGAGCGATACGCGTGGAAGGCCATGACCACGTGGGGAACCGAAGCCGACTTCAAGCACTTCCTGCCGAGGCTGTTGGAACTGCTGGTACATGGACTCTACGAGGACAACTCCGCGCTGCCGCAGAGCCTCATCCGTAGAGTCAGCTGTCACAGCGCGGACTGGTCGCGCGAGGAGCGGGATGCCGTATCGGCCGTGTTCCTCGCGTGGTGGCAGAACACACTCGCCCGGTATCCGGCCGCGCACGACGCAGCCACCGTACTGGACGCGCTCTCCGAGACCGGCGCCGACGGCAATATCTACTTGTCGGCTTGGTGGCACGGATGTGGCGAGCCTGCCGCTCAGCACCTCGCCGACGTCCTCGACGACTGGATGATGAGCGCCGGCACTGGTGATACCTGGTGCCAGGCCGTTGACGACTGGATGACCAGCACCACGCCGGGCGACGTACTCGAGACCGCGACGCTCGCCGCAAGCACGCCCGAGATCGCGATCCGCCTCTCGAAAGCATTACGAGTCGGCAGTTGCCATCCGGCGCAGTCCAGATCATCCAGAGTCAGACGGGCAACCGGCGCTGAAACTCTAGGCTCAGGGCGCGTACCGGTAGAGCCGCCCGCCGAGGTAGTCGTAGTAGTAGAGATTGCCGTAGCCGTCGACGGCCAGACCGTCGACGGTGCTGCCGGTCATCAGGTTCGTCTTGACACCCGCCGGGTCCAGGGCGAACAGCGCGTCGCCGACGGCACCGAAGAGGACGCCGGGGTCCTGCGGGTCGGTGACCAGCTCGGCGTCGTGCCAGGCGGCGGTCGCGGTACCGAGTGTGTTCACGTCGTAGAGCTTGCGTACCAGCGTAGGTTTCACCGCGCCGGGTTCCAGCGTGAACAGGTAGCCTTCGGCGATGCCCCAGAGCTTGCCCTGAAACACCGCGAGCGCGGTGATCGACCACCACACCTTGCCCACGACGGCGGGCAGGTGGTACGCCGCGAGCTGCGCGCCGGTGGACGCGTCGTACGCGTAGAGCGTGGCGTCCCGGGCGGGCGGGTTGGCCGGCGCGGCCGAACCGAGCCCGCCGCGCAGCGAGGTTCCGGCGTAGAGCACCCCGTCCCGGTACGCGAGCGCGGTCACGGATTGGTCGACCGACCAGGTGACCGGGGTCGCACCGGGGCGCCACATGGTGACCGATCCGTCGTAGCGGCCGTACGGCGCGACCGTGCCCATGAAGACCGCCCCGTCGTCCGCGCCGGCCAGTGCCATCGGGCGGTCCTGGCCTGGCGCGGCGGCGAGCAGCTTCGGTGCCCAGGTTCCGGCGGGGTCCTGTTCATAGAGGGAGGCGTTCGGGTACGTGGCGAAGTAGACCTTGCCGTTGGCGGCCAGGATCCGGTCGGCCTGATGCAGTCCGGGCTGGAAGGCCGAGATCCCGTTCATCGGGTCGTACTGCGCCACGCCGCCGGTGACCATCCCGCCGGTGTACACCGCGCCGTCCGGATCAGCGCCGACCGCGCTCACCTGCACCGGCTGCTCGGGCGTTCCGATCACCTCGCGGTCGCGGAACGCGCCGGTCGCCGGGGCGTACTTCAGGGTGTGCGTGCGGTTGTCCAGCCCGCCGACGACCACCAGGGTCTCGGCGGTCGACGGGAACGTGGTGTCGCCGCTCAACGTCACCCAGCCGAGGCGGGTGGGTGCGAGAGCCATCGCCACGCCGGTCGAGGTGACCGTACGCGTGGCGATGTCGTAACGCTTCAGCTCACCACCGGCGACCAGGTAGACCGCGCCGCCCCGCGCGTCGGAGATCGGGAACGCCACGCCGGGTATCGTCGCCTCCTTGGTGGCCACGCCGGTCGCGGTGACGGCGTACACCAGCAGGGTGCCGTTGATGTTGGCGAACAGCCGGCCGCCGGTCCAGGTGAGCCCGCCGACGGTGGTGCCGAGCGCTTTGTCCTGACTGGACAGCAGATCGACGGTCGCGACGGCACCCGTGTTGTCGTAGCGCAGCAGCCGCGCCTGGTCGGTGCCCAGACCGAGGTAGGTCACGTTGGCCACGGGATCGTTGGCGATGGCGCGCACGTACTGGGCACCGGGCGCGGCCGGCTTCGGCCCGATGGTGGTGAAGCTCCCGCCGTCGTACTTGAAATAGCCCGCCTGATTGGACGTACCGCCGTAGACCTTCTTGTTCGCGCCGGCGGCCAGACACCACACGTAGTTCTCGCCCGCGATCGGCTGTCCGAGGTCGGTGACCGTGCCGGCGGCGTACCGGAACAGCTGCCCCGAGGCGTAGGTGCCCAGATACACCGCGCCGTCGGTGGCGGTGGTCGCCGCCCAGCCGCCGAGCGCGCCGGGCAGCGGGTCGGTCTCCACCACCGCGTCCGTGTTCGCATCGATCACGGCGAGGCGGGGTGCGGCGGTGGCGGTCCCGGCGTACACCCCGAAGATCTTGTTCTGGTCCGCGCCGACGCCGAACGTGGTCGCGTTCGGCGCGGAGTTCGTCGGTTGATATCCGAGGTCGGTCACCCCGGCGACGGTGATCAGGATGTCGTCCCAGTACGCGGTGCCGGTGCTCGCGACCCCGGAGTACAGCAGGGCGGTGACGCGGGTCGTCGCCGCGGGCGCGGTGGCCTTGACGGCGATCCTCCTCCAGCCGGCGGCCGGAGCGGACAGCAGCGTGTGCTGGCTGCCGAGGATGGTGCCCGTCGAGTCGCTGAAACGCAGGTAGAAATCGGCCGTGCCGGACTCCAGCCAGACTGAGGCGTACGCCCGGTATCCAGTGCCAGCGGTCGCGGCGATCGGCGCCGACTCCAGCCCGACCGGGGTCGTGGTACTGGCGTCGTCCAGCCGCGCGCTGGCGACGCCGCGGTGGGCGTGCACGGCGCTCGCGCTGATCCCGCCTGTGCCGTGGGACTGATGCCAGCCCGTGAGCCCGGCCTCGAAGCCGTTGTTGCCGAACACTTTGTCGGCAGCGCGGGCCGGATCGGGGGCCACCAGCGTACCGGCCAGCAGGATACCGGCGAGGAGTGCGGCGGCCGTACTGAATCTTCCGAACTCGCGACGCTGCACGACCGCCTCCGGTCCGATGGCTGGGAACGGTCGTGACCATATTTTGACCGTCCACATTGAGTCAAGATCTCCACGCGCCGGCGCGGCGGGCCGGTCGGTGCGGCGCGACGACTCGGCGTGGCCGACCTCGGATGGTCGACGCTTGTCGTCAGCGGACAGCCACGATGCGAACAGCCACCGATGTGATGGAGGTCGACTGGAGACACGGTCATGGGGTGGGATCGTGCGCGTACGCCGGTCGGCGAACGACCCTGTTGGTTCCAGCCGATCCCACACCCGGCCGCTCCGGTCAGCAGGTCACGGCGAACGGCACCCACACCCGCCAGGCGCCGCTGACCACCTCCGGAGTGACGACGACCGTGAGCCGGTTGCCGGTCGACGGCGGCATGGCGAACGTCACGTAACTCACCGTTTTCTCGCTGTCGTAATCCCACCTGGTCAACGTCAATGCCGGTTTGCCGTTCGCCGTGACATGCAGCGTTCCCGGAGTCTGCATACTCCAGCAGACACCCACGCTGTCGTCCAGCACCCCCGGCCACTCCGCCGTGACGGACACCGGCGCGCCCGGGTCTCCAGGGATCGACTCGATGACCACCCCGGTGAAGCGCTCCGCGATCGCGGGCAGCCCTCGCAAGACCGCCGGCCGCGCCGGGAACGGATAACTCGCCCACGCCACCGGCTCGGTAAAGGCCAACGCCACCTGAGTACCGGGCGGCACCGCGGGCCTACGCGGACGGGAATCAAGCGGTTCGTCATCGGTCTCCCCCGTAAGTCGTAGCACGACGGAGATGGCTCCATCCGCGGGAATCCCGTACGTCGCGCGATACGCGGCGGGGAGGACCATGCCCGCCTCCGTGTCCCCGCTGCCGTTGAGCGTGAGCGGCGTCGCGGCGCCGTTGAACGTCATCACTACAACTACCCCGCTGTGCGCGGGGACGCTGAACCTCACGTGCATGTGGACATCGCCCGGCGGGATCTTCCACACCAACGACGCCTGCCGGCTCTCGCTCGACAGCAGTGCCGTCGAGCTGAAATGCAGGCCGTCGCCGTAGTCCCCGAACGCCTGGCTCGTAGGTGACGGCGACGGCGTCTGCGCGGGGGTCGGCGCGTGACGGGAGGTCGTGCTCAACGCGTACGCGAGAAGGAGAGCCATAACGACGGCGCACGCACCGGCCACGGCGATCCGCCGACGGCGGCGCTGCTCGACCCGCTGACGGACGGCGACGACCCGCGAGCCGCCGGCCGGAGGCTCGACGTCGGCGCCGAACGCCGCGGCGGCGATGTCGGGGTCGACGCGGAGGCTGGCCATCGCCTTGTGCGCGTGGCTCTTCACCGTTCCCGGCGAGATGCCGAGCGTGTCGGCGATCTCCGCCTCGGACAGGTCCTCGTAGTAGCGCAGCACCAGTACCGCGCGCTGCTGTCTGGGCAGTCGGCCCAGCGCGCGCATCATGAGGTCGCGGTCCTCCAGTGTCCCGGCCTGCTCCGCCGCGCTCTCAGGCAGACTCTCCGACGGCCGCTCGTGCAGCCACCGCTGCCGCCACCAGCGCGAGTAGGTGTTGACGAGGACGCGCCGCACGTACGGCTCCGGGTCGCCCTCGACCCGCCGCCACGCCGACCAGGACTTCGCGAGCGAGGTCTGCAGCAGATCCTCCGCCAGCGCCCAGTCCCGCGTCAGCAGGTACGCCAGGTGCAGCAACCGGGCCGACCGGCTGGCGACGAACTCGGCGAACGTCGCGTCGTCGGTGACCGGGTGGTCCTTGAGCAGGCTCACGCTCGACGGCTCCTTGGGAATAGGGTCGGGGTACCACTATCGACTCAGTAGCCTCGCCCTGGGTGCACCTGCCGTCGAAGAATTTTTGAGCTTGCCGAACCGTTCCGCGCCGAAGCGATCATCTTGAGCATCGTGGCGCCATCTTGAGGATCGTGGCGTGACGGTGACGGCGACCGCCTCGGCGGTGTCGGGGCGGCGTCATACCGTCACGATGATCTTGCCAGCTGGCGTTCCCTTCTCCAGGTAGCGATGCGCTTCGACGATCTCCTCCAGGCCGAACACCCTGTCGATCGTGGGCCGCAGTACGCCGGTACGTACGCCCGCGGCCAGGAAGGCGGCGACGCGCGTGACGGTCTGCGGATCGGCCATGTCCGCGAATGACATGTAGCGGTGGATGGTCAGCGACGGGTTCGCCGGGAAGGAGGCCGGCCTCGGGTCCAGCCAGCCCACGACGGCCAGAGTGCCGCCGAGCCGGGCGGCCAGGGACAGTTCGGCCAGGCCCGGGCCCATGACGGCGTCCAGGATGATGTCGGCGCCTGCCCCGGCGGTGTGCCGCCGGGTGGCCTCGGCCACGTCCTCGCGGTCGGTGGCGATGGCCGCGGCGGCACCGGCGGCGATCAGGCTCTGAAGTTTCGAGGTGTGCCGGGTGACCGCGATCGGAACGGCACCGACCTGGTTGGCTATCTGGATCGCGGCTCGGCCGACACCGCCCGACGCCGCGGTGATCAGCACATGGTCACCAGGCCGCATCCCGGCCCGCTCGACAAGCGCGCCGTACGCGGTGAAGTACGTGACCCAGAACGCGGCCGCGTCGGCGACGGACAGTCCGGCGGGCCGGGGTATCACCTGGTTCGCCGATACCGTGACGTACTCGGCGTAGGCGCCCCTGGTCGCGAAGTCGGGAAGAGCGGCGAGGATGACAGGATCGCCGACCGACAGCCCGGTGACGCCGGGACCCAGCGCGTCGATGACACCGGTTCCCTCGATACCCAGCCGGGCGCGCGGCAGCTGCACCGGCCGCGGGGACTGGCCCGCGCGGACCATCTGGTCGAGCGGGTTGACGGCGAAGGCCTCGATCCGGACGAGTACCTCGCCCGCAGCGGGTTCGACGACCGGCTCCTCGACGATGCGCAGGACTTCCGGACCGCCGGTCTCATCGAACACGACTACCCGTGGCATGGCTGGCTCCTTCTGCTTCCAGTGGGGTTCGAAAGCAACGCTACGGAGCCGATAGGAACCTGCTGGTAACTTTTGACCTTGTGCACAACACCCCTGGACAGGTCTTCCTCGCCGACTGCCCCACCCGCCTGGCAGTCGAGATCATCGCCGAGAAATGGGTGGTGATCGTGCTGTTCGCGCTCAGCCTCGAACCGCAACGGCCGAGCGATCTGGCCGAACTCATCGGTGGCATCTCCCGCAAGGTCCTCACCCAGACGCTGCGCCGGCTGCAGAACTACGGCCTGGTCGAACGACACGCGTACGCCGAAGCGCCGCCCCGGGTCGAGTACAGCCTCACCGAACTCGGCACCACCCTGGTCGAGCCGATCAAGGTGCTCACCGACTGGGCACGGGACAACGGCGAGGCGATCGTCGACTTCCAGGAGAACAACCAGATCTGATTGCTGGTGGCGCGGTCAGGTGACCAGACCCCGGCGGTACGCGTACACCACGGCCTGGACCCGGTCGCGCAGGTCCAGCTTGGTGAGGATCCGCGAGACGTACGTCTTGACCGTCTCGTGGCTGATCACCAGGGTCGCCGCGATCTCGCTATTGGACAGGCCGTTCGCGATGAGGCACAGCACCTCCAGTTCGCGTGCGCTCAACGGCATGTCGTCGGGGGTGTTCGCGGTCGGGCGGATCCGGGCCGCGTACCGGCCGACGAGCTGGCGGGTGACCTCGGGGGCGAGCAGCGCCGCACCGGCCGCCACGGTGCGGATGCCGTGCAGCAACTGCGCCGGCGGGGCGTCCTTGAGCAGGAAGCCGCTGGCACCGGCCCGTAGCGACTCGTAGACGTACTCGTCGAGGTTGAACGTCGTCACGACCAGCACCTTGACCGGATGCGGTACGCCTGCGCCGGCCAGCTGGGCGGTGGCCTCGATGCCGCCCAGGCCCGGCATGCGCAGGTCCATCACCACCACGTCCGGTTCGAGTTCGCGGGCGAGCGCGACCGCGGTGTGGCCGTCGCCGCAGTCGCCGACCACCGCCATGTCCGGCTGGGCGTCGATGATCGTGGCGAAGCCGGTCCGGATCAACGGCTGATCGTCACAGACCAGCACCCGGATCACGCGCCCACCCCGACCGGGATCCGTGCGGTGACCAGGAAACCGCCCTCGGCCCGCGGGCCCGCGGTGAAGTCGCCGCCCAGCGTACCGACGCGCTCACGCAACCCGGCCAGGCCGCGGCCGCTTCCACCGGGTGACGCCGTACCCGACCCTGATCCGTCCGTGCTGACCCACACGTCGATCTCCCCCACCCCGTAGCGCACCGTGACGCTGGTCCGCGCGCCGTAGTCGTACTTGAGGGCGTTCGTCAAAGCCTCCCGCGCGACGCGGTAGACGGTGGCGTCCGTGCCGCCTTGGGTGTCCGGCGACCTGCCCTGCTCCACCAACTCCACCGGCTGCCCGGCCCGGCGGGTCTGCTCGACCAGCGCCCGCAGCTCATCGCCATGAACGGGGTTGAGCAGGTCGAGCAGGTGCCGCAGGTCGGCGATCGCGTACCGGCCGGTGTCCGACACCGCGGTCAGCGCCTCGTCAAGCCGCTCCGGTGCCGCGGTCAGGTACCGCGCCGCCTCGGCCTGCACCACCATCGCGGTCACATGGTGGGTCACCACGTCGTGCAGTTCCCGCGCGATCCGCGTACGTTCGGCGGCCCGCGCCGCCTCCGCCACATGCCGGCGGTGCTCCATCTCGGCCAGCCGGTTGCGCCGCAACCCGGCCCCCACCGCCCACATCGAGGCCAGCACCGCGTAGAACAGCAGCGCCGAGTCGAAACCGAGTTGCCCCATGCGAGCCAGTACGCCAGCCAACGCGAGGTAGCCGACCGACGCCGCGATCACCGTCGCCCGACGGTGGTGCGCCAGGTGGATGCCCGCACTGAACAGCGCGAGCGACAGGGCGGTGCCGCCGAGCGTGTTCCAACCGCAGAGCTGGTCGGCCGTGAAGCCGGTGAACACCAGGACCAGACTGGTCATCGGGCGTTTGCGGCGCATCGCCAGCGGCAGGCATTCGACGGTGATCGCCAGCACGCCCCAGCCGTCGAACGGCCGGGCCGGCACCAGGTCGGCGAGCTGGGTGCCGTGCCCGTGCCAGACCGGGACCAGGGCCACTGCGGTGAGCAGGAGCGCGAGGGGGAGGTCTTGGACGGTGACGTCAAGACGGCGCCACCGGTCCCGTAGATCGGCGAGGCTGGTCACTGGGCGAGTTTAGAGGCAGGCTCGGCGGGCCGGCCCAGCCCGGTGGGCCCGGCT
Organism: Hamadaea tsunoensis DSM 44101; assembly: GCF_000428945.1. Taxonomy (GTDB): domain Bacteria; phylum Actinomycetota; class Actinomycetes; order Mycobacteriales; family Micromonosporaceae; genus Hamadaea; species Hamadaea tsunoensis. The sequence goes on from NZ_AUAX01000002.1 coordinate 95,971, forward strand.
TTGCGACGCATCGGCACCAGGTTGCCGCGCCGGCGGGCCAGCCACAGGAACGCCGCCGTGGCCAGAACGCCGGCCAGCACGGTGAAGATGCTCGCCTCCGGTCCGAACTGGCCACCGCTGATGAGCGCGTTACCGGTCGACTGCGAATCCAGGATCGCTTGCTGTGCGCCACTTCCGGAGACCTCGGAGCCGAAGATCGCGGACTGCGCGTAGTTCCAGCCGAAATGCAGGCCGATCGGCAGCCACAGGCTGCGGGTGGCGACGTACGAGGAGGTCAGCAAGCCGCCACCGGCGATCGCGACGCAGAGCGCGCCCCACAACGTGGCGTCCTTGTTGACCAGGTGCAGGCCGCCGAACACCAGCGCGGACGCCAGAAGAGCCACCCAGGTACCGGTGAGCTTCTCCAGATGCCGGAACAGCACGCCCCGGAAGACCAGCTCCTCGGTCGTCGCGGCCACCGCCATCAACCCGATCAGGCCCACCGCGTTGAACGGGTCGTCGCCGAGCCCGACGATCCGGTAGCCGCCGCTGACCGCGATCACTCCGATCACCGCCGCGAAGATCGCGACGCCCAGCAGCGTGCCTTTGATCAGCCCGGACGCTGCCTCCCGACCGGACGCCTCGGTCACCTGACGTTTCTCGGTGGCCCTGACCACGCCGTAGTAGGCCGCCATCGCAAGGCACGCGACGACCACACCTACCGCCAGCGAAAGCCAGACACTGCCGTCCGCCAGACGGACCGCCTGACCGGCCAGGAACGAGGCCACGACCACCGTGACGAGCTGGAGAAAGAACCGCATGACACACCCTTCGCAGAACCGCGGCACGCCGCCGCGGCTGAGAAGAAAACTACGGATCTTCACGACGGAAAACGTCACCGCTGGGCGGACACTTGCGTGTAGCTCGGCCGAGCTACACGCGGCGCATATCTGTCCATTCAGGACATCTGGCCCACGGCCACTCGACCGCCCTCGGCCGATCGATTGCTTGATCTATCAGACATTCACCGGCAGTCGGCGAAACCGATGGCCACGGCGGCTGAACCTCTACACAATCCCCTCAGACACGTCTCATGTGGAGGGTCAGTGGCGAGCAGTAACGGGCACGGAGTTGGAACAGCAGGACTCCGGAGCCGACACCTTCACCACGATGGCGTACTCGTGCTCGCTCGACCCGTCGACCACCACGAAGCTCAAACTCACCCGGGTCAAGGCGTGAAGCCGCTCCCCGACCGTGGCAGTCCGGCCGGGAGAAGGCCACAGGATATGTGCCAACCGTCCCGCAGCCCTTCCCGATAACGGAGTAAAGGCACACAAAGCCTCCCGCCGTCGTAGATTGTCTCCGAGGAGCGCATGAGCATCGACGGGGGTCGCCATGGGAGCGCTACGAGGCAGGTCCACGGCGTTGCTGTGCGCCCTGGTGGGCACGGCGATGCTGGTCGTGGGCTGCGGCGGAAGCTCGGACACCGGCGGCAGCGGCGGAAATACGCCGGCCACCTCGGCCTCGGTGGCCGGGACGAAGGTGACGGCGACCGAGAAGGAGTACTCCATCAGTCTGTCCACGATGACGTTCGCTCCGGGCGTGTACACGTTCGAGGCGCAGAACGCCGGAACGATGCCGCACGACCTGACGATCGCCGGACCCGGTGTGACCCAGCAGTCGACGCCGACCCTGCAGCCCGGGGACACCGCCCCGCTCACGGCGACCCTGCAGCCGGGCACCTACGAGCTGTGGTGCTCCATCCCCGGCCACAAGGAGCTGGGGATGGACGTGAAGATCCAGGTCAGTTGAGCGTCATGACCGTCGCCGGTTCGGGTCGAGTGCCTGTGTGAAGGGCGGACCGCTTGATCCGCCCTTTCGTGCATGGGGAGTGATCCTCAGGCGGGCGTCTCGGCGGTGGCCACGATGGTGGCGCGGCCGAGCGTGTGGCCCTCCATGATGACGGTGAAGACGGCGGGAGTGCCTTCGGTGGACACGCCGATGTCCTCGACATCGAGGGCGTGCACGGTGATGAAGTAACGGTGCCGCCCGTGGCCGGCGGGCGGGGCCGCGCCGATGTACTGCGGCAGGCGGGCGTCGTTCGGCAGTTGGATCGCCCCCTGCGGCAATCCTGATCCTGCGGCGTCGCCGGCTCCTGCGGGCAGTGCCGTCACGGTGGCGGGGATGTTGGCGACGGCCCAGTGCCAGAAGCCCGACATCGACGGGGCGTCGGCGTCGAAGACGGTCACCGCGAAGCTCCTGGTGCCGTCGGGCGCGCCGGACCAGGTCAGGTCCGGGGAGATGTCCCGGCCGCCGGGGATGCCGAAAGCACCGGACATCTGCGGCAGGAGCAGGGGCCGGCCGTCGGCGACCGCGGTGCTCTCGACCTCGAAGCTCGGCACCTGCGCGAGACGGGCGAACGGGTTGTTGGCGGCAGTCATGGCGATTGCGCTCCTCGAATGGGTGGACTGCGAACGCCGGTAAGCCTGCGACCCGCGACAGCGGGCAGGGAGATCCTGGGCATCCTGGTGCTCGCAGTGCCACCTTCCATGGTCGACGCGCGGCAACGCCACGTAGCAGACTGGGACGGTGCCAGCGCCCAGAGCCACGAACCGGCCCGAACTGTCCGCGTTCCTGCGGGCGATGCGGTCGCGCGTGCGACCGGCGGACGTGGGCCTCCCGGACATCGGCCGCCGCCGGACGCCGGGCCTGCGGCGCCAGGAGGTCGCGCAGCTCGCGGCCGTCAGCATCGACTGGTACATCCGGTTGGAGCAGGGCCGGGTCGGCGTCCCCGGCACCGCCGTCCTGGACGCGGTGGGCCAGGCTCTGAAGCTGTCCGCGGCCGAACGCCACCATCTGCACCTGATCGCCCGGGGCGAAGCGCCGCCTCCCCCGCACGTGTCGGCCCCGGCGAGCCAGTCCCTGCGGGCGCTGCTGCACAGCATGCCGACGACCCCCGCCTGGATCCTGGACTTCCGGTTCGACGTCCTCGCGTACAACGCGGCGGCGGTGGCCCTGTTCGGCCCGGGCTTCGCGGTGGGGACGAATACCGCGGAACCGCTCTTCCTCGATCCCGCCGCCCGCGACTTCCAGCTGGATTGGACCCGGATCGCCCGCGAGTACGTGGGCAATCTGCGAGCCAACCTGACCCGGCACCCGGACGATCCGCGGCTGCGGGCCCTGATCGGCGAACTACGCCGCAGGAGCACCGAATTCGCCACCTGGTGGGACGACCAGACCGTGGAGAAGCGTACGAACGGGACCAAACGCGTCCTGCATCCCACCGCCGGGATCATGACCCTGCGCTACGACGTGCTGGCCGTCCAGGATGGATCCGATCAGCGGCTCTCGGTCATCACTCCGGCGGACACCGACGCGGAGAACGCATTGCGCTCGCTCATCTTCCAGCGGAACGGCCTGCGCGCGGTGAAGTGAAACCAGCTGCCCGCCGAGGGCCGACCAGCCGTCGCGGCTTCCCTGACGGCGGACACCACACCGCTGTATGTGCTTCAGAGAAGGTCGTCGGCGCCGAGCCGTCGTGCCCGGCGGTCCTGGCGGGCCAGCAGGAGGATCGCCACGACCGCCCACGCTCCTCCGACGAGTACCTCCAGTGCCGCGTCGCCCAGCCACGGCCGGCCGTCGACGACTGCGCGTACGGCGAGAAGTCCGTTGGTGAGCGGGAGGAACCGCGGCAGGTTGATGCCGCCGACGGTGAACACGGTGGTCGGCGCGGCCACGCCGCAGAGCAGGAGCATGGCGTAGGTGGCGAAGTTGACGATGAGGACGTCGGCCCGGTAGGACAGCGCGAACGATCCGACCGCGAGCCCGAACGCGCTGGTGGTCAGGGCGAGCAGGGCGACCAGCGGGGTCGCCGCGAGCAGGTGCAGCAGCAGGTGGGTGCCGCCGAACGGGACGGCCAGCACGAGGATCGCGGTCATCGACGCGCCGAAGCCCTCCGCCGCGTAGACCAGCCAGCGGGCGGCGATCGTGCCGGGAACGGCGAGGACGCCGAGCCGGACCCGGTACATGGTGCCGTGGACGCGCTCGTCGAGGATCGCGTCGGCCCCCTTGGCGACGGTGGCCGTCGTCATGATCTGGCAGGCGGCGCCGATGAAGGCGAAGGTACGCCCCGGTACGCCTGCCGCGTAGTAGCCGAGGTACGCGACGAACGCGGTCTGCAGCAGGACGCGCGGGACGATGGTGAGCAGCATGATGCTCGGCGGGTAGAGGCTCGCGTAGTTGCGCACCGAGATGAGGGCGGCGAAGCCGTAGCCGGCCACCCGGGCCCGGCGGCGGTCAGTAAAGCTCGAGGGTGCCGTCTCGGCGGACACGGTTCACCATCCGTTCGAAGAGCCAGGCGGCCAGTACGCCGTAGGCGGCGGTGGTCGCGGCGAGCATCGGCCACGCGTTGGCGGGCACGGCGGTGCCGGCCGCGGCGGCGCGCAGCAGTTCGGCTCCCCAGTGCAGCGAGACGATCCACGAGATCGGGTGCAGCCAGTCCGGCAGCAGGGACGGCGGGACGACCAGGCCGCCGAGGATGAACACCGGGTACGCGGCCGCCTCGGCGATCCGGTACGCGGCGCGGGTCAGCACGAACAGGCAGCTGACGAGCAGGCCGAAGACGGCCGCGCTGACCAGGACCGCGAGGGCGGCGGCGACCAGGGCGAGCGGGTCCTTCACGGGCACCGGTTCGCGGGAGACGAGCATCGCCACGACGATCGTCGGCACGACGAACAGGGCCGAGCGGATCGTCGACGCGGCCGCTTTGCCGGCGAGCACCGCGCCGAGGCTCGCCGGGCGGGACAGGACCGGGGCGAGGGTGCCCTCGGACTGCTCGCCGCGCAGGACGAAACCGGTCTGCCAGATCGTGGCGCCCCAGAGCCCGACGACGCAGATGCCCAGCGCCAGCGCGGCCGGCTGGACCTGGCTGGCGGGGCCGCGGGCCAGCAGCGTCACGGCGAGGAACACCGCGGGCTGCACGATGCCGATGATGACCAGGACCAGTGAGCGCTGCGTACGCAGCTGGACGACGGCGGAGGCGAAGAAGACGCGGAGGGCGGCGGTCATCGGGTCAGCTGCGCGAAGACGCGCTCCAGGTTGGCCGGCAGGACGCGTACGTCGCCGACTTCGGCCTGCGGCCACAGATCGGCCAGCGCGCGCAGGGACGCCGGGGACCAGTCGCGTACCTCGAAGGTCACGTTCCAGCCGCCGTCCAGCGGGCCGCTGCGCACGACCCGGACGCCGTCCATGACCTCCCCGTTGGTCAGCGGCGGGACGCCCGCCCCCGACACGTTGACCTCGGCGGCCGAGGTGGCCTGTTCGAGGAGGCGTTCGAGCGGCAGGTCGTGGGTGAGCTGACCGGCCTGCAGGATGACGACCCGGCGGGCGAGCCGCTCGATGTCGACCATGTAGTGGCTGGTCAGCAGGATCGTCACGCCGCTGTCGCGCAGCTGCGCGACGGCCTCGCGGACGTGCTCGGCTTCGATGGGGTCCAGGCCCACCGTCGGCTCGTCCAGCATGAGCAGCTTGGGCGTGGTCAGCAGGCCGCTGGCGATGTGCAGGCGCTGCTTCATGCCCTTGGAGTAGGTCTCGACGGCCCGGTCGGCGACCTCCGTCAGGCCGACCTGCGCCAGCACCTGCTCGCCGCGGGCCGCGGCGGCCCGGTGCGACAGGCCACTGAGGATGCCGAAGTAGCGGATGTTGTCGCGGGCGCTGAGCCGGCCGTAGAAGCCGCGTTCGCCGCCGAGCACCACCGACAGCTGCCGCCGGGCTTCGCGCGTCTGTTTCACGACGTCGACGCCGGCGACCCGGACCGTGCCGGAGGTGGGCAGCAGCAGGGTGGAGATCACCTTCAGCAGCGTGGTCTTCCCAGCCCCGTTGACGCCCAGCAGTCCGACGGTCTCGCCGGGCTCCAGTGTCAGATCGACGTTCTTCAGCGCTTGGACGGCCTTGTCGCCACGGCCGAACGAGCGCGAGACGTCGACAATCTCCAGTGCAACCACGGCAGCAGTCTTGCCACCAGGTCGCGGCCTGTCAATACGAGAGCCGCGGCGCGTACCCGCTCACGCCTCGCCCATCTTGCGGCGCAGACTGAGCGGGCGCATGTCCGTCCACACTCGCTCGATGTGGTCCAGGCAGAGCTGCTTTCCTTGCGGTACGCCGACCGTGGCCCAGCCGGCGGGCGGCGCCTGCTCGGCGGGCCAGACCGAATACTGCTCTTCCGCATTCATGACAACGAAATAAAGCAGCTCTTCATCCTCGTCGATACGTCGATCCGGCATGGCTCCGCCCCTTCCCGAACGCCTTGACTCCATTCGATGCGTCCCATAGTGTAGCGACGGTGATCACGAGGCCGCGAGCCTCACCTCTGTAGGAACGGAGGGGTTGTCGGGTGACGTCAGAGCCGATCCTGCGAGGCCCTCGCGTTGGCGGTCCGTTGCCCGGCCCCCGGTCGGCTGCCCTGCTGGAGCGACAGCGGCGCCATGAGTCCAACGCCCGCAGCTATCCGCGCCGACTGCCGGTCGCATTGCGCCGCGGTCAGGGATCCTATGTGGAGGACGTGGACGGCAACGTCTTCATCGACTTCCTCACGGCCGCGGGAGTACTGCCGCTCGGGCACACGCATCCCGACGTCGTCGCGGCCACCAAGGCCCAGCTCGACCTCCTCGTCACCGGCCTGGACTTCCCCACCCAGGTGAAGTACGACTTCGTGGACGCGCACCTGGCCCTGCTGCCCCCCGAGATGCGCGAGCACGTGCGGTTCCAGTTCTGCGGGCCGGCCGGCGCCGACGCGGTCGACGCGGCCCTGAAGCTCTGCAAGACGGCCACCGGCCGCGGCACCGTCCTCGCCTTCCACGGCGCGTTCCACGGCAGCACGCACAGCGCCCTGGCCCTGACGGGATTCGTCGCGCCGAAGGAGCCGCTGGCCAATCTGATGCCCGGCGTGCACTTCCTGCCTTTTCCGTACGCGTACCGGTGCCCGCTGGGGGCCGAGCCGAGCGAGTGCGGGCAGCGCTGCATCGATTACGTCGAGCGCGTCCTGCGCGATCCGGCCAGCGGCATCCCCCGCCCGGCGGCGGTGATCATCGAGGCCGTCCAGGGTGAGGGCGGCGTCATCCCGGCGTCGGTCGAGTTCCTGCGCGGCCTGCGCCGGGTCACCGCGGAGCTCGACATCCCGCTCATCGTCGACGAGATCCAGACCGGCTACGGCCGTACCGGGCACTGGTTCGCCTTCGAGGCCGCCGGCATCACCCCCGACGTGGTGCTGATGTCCAAGGCGGCCGGGGGCATCGGCCTGCCCACCGCGCTGATCGCGTACCACGAGAAGCTCGACCGGTGGGCGCCGGCCGCGCACACCGGGACGTTCCGCGGCAACCAGCTGGCCTTCGCCGCCGGGCTGACCGCGATCAACGTCATGCGGGAGACCGACATCCTGGAGAACGTCGTCGCCCAGGGCAAGCACGCGATGGAGCGGCTCGGCGCGCTGGCCGACGAGGTCCCCGAGGTCGGCGACGTCCGCGGCCGCGGCCTGATGCTCGGTGTCGAGGTGATCGAGCCCGGCTCCGGCCGGCCCGACGGCGACCTCGGCCGCCGCATCCAGCGCCGGGCCCTGGAGAACGGGCTGATGCTCGAGGTCGGCGGGCGGGGCGGCGAGGTCGTCCGGCTGCTGCCGCCGCTCAACATCGACCGGCCGACGCTGGATCTCGCCCTCGACATCCTCAGCGACGCCGTGCTGCACTCCGTATCCACGGGCGGTCCCGGGGCGAGCCGGCCGGACGAACGATGAGCCGGCGGACGATCGCCCTCGACCCGCCGGTCCCCGCAGCGCTCGCCGATGAACTGGCCAAGCGGGTCTACTTCGTCTCCGACACCATCGTCGACTTCGCGCTCGTCCGGTCCGGTCAGGACGTCGTGGCCGTCGACGTCGAGCTGTCGGCCGGCGCCGACGGCACCGAACTCGACCGCAAGCTGCGCTGGGTGGTCGCCAACGACGTGCTGCCCCAGCAGGCGACGCCCGCCCGCGAACTGTGGCGGGCCCCGCGGACGGCCGCCTTCCACGACACCGCCTTCGATCAGCTCGTCGCGAGCGGCGCCGTGTTCGAGGCCGGCGAGGGGCAGCTCGCGGTCGGCGAGCCGGTGCTCGGCCTGATGGACGCGCTGGACGCCCTCGTGCTCGACATCGCCGCCACCGAGTTCGGCGCGGTGCAGTACCGCTACCCGACGCTGCTGCCGCTGTCGGTCCTGGAGCGGTCGGGCTACCTGAAGTCGTTCCCGCAGCAGCTGATGTTCATGGCCCGCCTGCACTCCGATGTGGACGGCTATCGGTCCTTCATGGACCAGGCCGCGGGCGGCGACCGGCTCGACATCCTGGCCCACTGCGCCGGCAGCGAGTACTTCCTGCCGCCGACCATGTGCCTGCACACCTACCACCAACTGCGCGACGCGCCACTGGCCTCACCCTCGCTCGTCGTCACCTCGCGCGGCAAGTCGTTCCGGTTCGAGACCCGCTATCGGCGTACGCTGGAACGGTTGTGGGACTTCACGATCCGCGAGATCGTCTTCGTCGGCGACCGCGAGTTCGTGCTCGACTGCCGCCAGCGGTTCCTGTCCGCGGCGATCGCCCTCGTCGAACGGCTGGGCCTGCAGGGTTTCTGCGAAGTCGCGAACGACCCCTTCTTCCTCGGCCGCAGCGCCGACCACATCTGGTCGCAGCGCCTGCTCGAGCTGAAGTACGAACTGCGCCTGAACGTCACCGAGGACGACACGATCGCCGTCGGCTCGTTCAACTTCCACGAGCGGTTCTTCGCCGACGCCTTCGGGATCGCCGCGCCGGGGCCGGGCCGGGTCCACACCGGCTGCGTCGGCTTCGGGCTGGAGCGCCTCGCGTACGCCTTCCTGTGCCAGCACGGGATCGACCCCGCCCACTGGCCGGACCTCGCGCCCCGCCGCACGCAGCCGGCGCAGCCGCGGGGATGACGGCCGTGTCCAGCCGGGACGACACGCTGCGGCGGCGGGCCGAGGCCGTCCTGAGCCGTCACACGCCGACCGAGGTCGTCCGGCTGCCCCACGCCCGCCTGCAGCTGTTCGCGAAGCTGGAGTCGGCGAACGTGACGGGCAGCGCCAAGGACCGGTCGGCGATCTGGATCCTCGGCGACGCGGTCCGCACCGGCGCCATCCGCGCCGGGACGACGGTGGTGGAGTCCTCGTCGGGCAACTTCGCCCTGTCGCTGGCCACCTACTGCCACGAACTGCGCCTGGACTTCGTGCCCGTCATCGACCCGAACATCAACGACATGACCGAGCGGACCCTGCGGCGGATGTGCCGGCGGGTGGAGAAGGTGACCGAGCGCGATCCGACCGGCGGCTTCCTGCTCAGCCGGCTGGCCCGGGTCGGCGAGCTGGTCCGCGAGATCGAGGACGCGTACTGGACCGACCAGTACTCCAACCCGGCCGGCGCCCGCGGGCACTACGAGCTCACCGGGACCGAGATCGTCGCGCAGCTGGAGCGCATCGACTACCTCTTCGTCGGGGTCGGCACCGGCGCGACCATCAACGGCCTGTCGCGCCGGGTGAAGGAGGCCAACCCGGACGTCGTCGTGGTCGCCGTCGACGTCGCCGGGTCGGCCATCTTCGGCGCGGAGCCGCACCGGCGCCTGATCCCGGGCATCGGGTCGAGCATCCGGCCGCCGCTCGTCGAGGACGCGGTCATCTCCGAGATCGTGACGGTCTCCGAGTTGGAGGAGGTCGCCGGCTGCCGCCGCCTGGTACGCGACCACGGCGTCTACGCGGGCGGTTCGACGGGCGCGGTCTACTCCGCGATCGAGTGCTACTTCGAGGGCTTCAGCGGACCGCCGCCGGTGGTGGCGTTCCTGTGCATGGACCGCGGCGACCCCTACAGCATGACCGTCTACGACGACGCGTGGGTCGCCGCGAACTTCGCACCGTCCCTGGTCACCACCACAGGTCAGTGGTAGGCCATGACGACCGACCTGTTCACGCGCCTCACCGCGCACGCCGCCGCCGACCCGGCGCGCCCGGCGCTGACGTTCCTCACCGGCCCGGCCCGGGTCGAGCTCGGCTACGGCGAACTCGTCGCCCGCGTCGGTGATCTCGCCGGGCGGCTCGCGTACCGCTTCGGCCGCGGGGAGCGGATCCTGCTCGTCCTGCCCGCCGGCGCGGACTTCGCCGTCGCCTTCCTGGCCTGCGTCTCGGCCGGGCTGATCGCGGTACCGCTGCCCGTCCCGACGACGGCATCGGCCCGCCGCCGGCTCTTCGCGGCGGCCGCCGACAGCCGCCCCGCCGCGGTCCTCTCGCTTGCGGCCGTCCGCGACACCGTCACGAAGTCCGCCGAGGAGCACCCGCTCCGCGACGTCGCGTGGCTGCTCACCGACGCCGACGCCGAGGACACGACCGACCGCCGGCCACTCCCGGCCGCTCAGCCCGACGAACTCGCGTTCCTCCAGTACACCTCCGGCTCGACGGCCGCGCCGCGCGGCGTCATGGTGTCGCACGGCGCGCTGCTGGCCAACGAGGCGGCCATCCGGACCGCGTTCGGCGTGACCGCGGACTCCACGATCGTCAGCTGGCTGCCGCCGCACCACGACATGGGCCTCATCGGCGGCCTGCTCCAGCCGCTGTACGCCGGGGCCCGCGGCGTCATCCTCGACCCGCTGGCCTTCCTGCGCCGCCCGGCCCGGTGGCTGCAGGTGATCTCCGACGAGCGGGCCGACATCAGCGGCGCCCCCAACTTCGCCTACGACCTGTGCGTACGCACCATCGACGAGGAGGAGAAGCAGGGCCTGGACCTGAGCCGCTGGCGGGTGGCGTTCAACGGCGCCGCCCCGGTGCATCCGCAGACGCTGCGGGCCTTCTCGGCCGCCTTCGCCGGTGCGGGATTCCGGGCTTCGGCACACGTCCCGTGTTACGGCCTGGCCGAGGCGACCCTGCTGGTGGCCCGCGGCAGCGGGACGGCGACCACGTTCTCGGCCGCCGCGCTGGAGCAGGGCCGCGCCATGGCCGATCCCGCCGGCGACCGCGACCTGATCGCCTACGATCCACCGCCCCACGCCCAGGTACGCGTCGTCGACCCCGCCACCGCCGCACCGGCCGGCGACGGGGAGGTCGGCGAGATCGTGGTGGCGGGACCGAGCAACGGCACCGGCTACTGGGGCGACCCCGAGCGCACCGCCGGCACCTTCGGGCTCGTCCTCGACGGCGCCGGGCCCTTCGTGCGTACCGGCGACCTCGGCTTCGTCCACGATGGACGGCTGTACGTCAGCGGCCGCCACAAGGACGTCATCATCCATCGTGGACGCAACCTGCACCCCGAGGACCTCGAGGTGGAGCTGGCCGACAGCGACCCGGCCGTGCGTACCGGGCGGGCGGCGATCTTCTCCGTGTCCTCCGGTGGTGACGAAGCCGTCGTCGCCGTCCAGGAGCTCCGCCCCGGAACTCCCGCCGAGCGCCACGCCGTGATCGCGGGCGCCATCCGGGCCGCGGTGGCCCGGGCCCATGATGTCGCCGTACGTACCGTGGTGTTGTCGGGGCCCAACAGCGTCGCGATGACCACGAGCGGCAAGGTCGAGCGGCACACGGTCCGGCGCCGTTTCCTCGCCGGGGAACTGCGGCCGCTGTTCGTCAGCGAACTGGCAGCGCCCCAGGCGGCCGTGACGAGGTTGGCGGACCGGCTCACCGGGCACTCCCTGCCGCCGGACACCGAGGCCGTCGCGGTCGCACTCGCGGAGCACCTGCGCGACGTGCTCGGCCTGCCCGAGGTCCCCGCAACCGGCGTGGCGCCCGCGTCGCTCGGTGTCGACTCGCTGCTCGCGGTGCAGCTGCACAACGAGTTGGCCGAGGCGCTCGGCGTCGCGCTGCGCCCGACGCTGATGCTGCGCTCCGGGTCGATCATGGAGATCGCCGAGACCGCCTGCCGCGCCCGCACCGCCGAGGGACGGCCGGAGGCGCCGCAGCCGGACGGCACGCATCTCGGCGACGGCGTCCGGCATCCAGAGTATGGCGACCCGCGGAGCCATGACACGGCCTACGAGCTGACCGAGACCCAGCGGGCGCTGTGGTTCCTGCAGCGCGCCTACCCGGACAACTACAGCTACAACGTGACCCGCGCCTTCCGCCTCACCGGGGCCGTCGATCCCGATCGCGTCGCCGCCGCGCTCGACGCCGTCACCGCCCGGCACCCGAGCCTCCGGCTGGCCGTGCACAGCGTGGACGGCGGGCCACGGGCGACGGTCGCGCCCACCCTGCGGGTCGCGCTGCACCACGTCGACGGCTCCGATGTGGACTCCGACCGGTGGGTGGACACCTTCGCCACCACGCCGTTCGACCTCGAACACGACCCGGTCCTGCGCGCCGCGCTGGTACGCCGCCCGGCGGACTGGCTGCTCGTCCTGTCGCTGCACCACATCGCCTGCGACGTCGCCTCGCTGACCGTCCTCCTGGCCGACTTCCTGCGCGCGTACGCCGGTGACGTCCTCGGGCCCTCGGTCGCCGCGCCGGCCGCCCGGGAGCGGCGCATCCTGGACGACGACGGGGAGCGGCTCTCGGCGTACTGGAAGGAACTGCTGGCCGGGGAACTGCCCTCGCTGGCGTTGCCGCGCCTGGGCGGCCAGCCGCAGGCCGCCGGGCAGCACCGGGGTGCGGGGGCCGCGCTGGCGGCGACCGTGCCGGGCGAGGTGAGCGCGGCGCTGTCGCGCTGGGCCCGCGAGCGCGGCCTGACGCTGCACAACGTGCTGCTGGCGGCCTACCAGGTGCTGCTGCACCGGCTCACCGGCCAGAGCGACCTGCTGGTCGGCGTCCCGACGATGGGCCGCGACGACCGGCGGACCGAGTCCTGGGTCGGCTACCTGGTCAACGCCGTGCCGGTACGGTCGCGCTACCGGCCCGGGTGCGGCTTCGAGGAGTTCGCGCAGCAGACGCAGCGTTCCGTGCTCGACGCGCTCGACCACCGGGACCTGCCGTTGTCGGCGATCACCCGGCTGGCCGCCGCGGAGCGCCCGGACGCCGCCTCGACGCTGTTCCAGGCGATGTTCGAGTACTACACGACCGCGCTGCCGGGCGGAGCGGGCGCGGCGGCGGCCGTCCTCGGCGACACCGGCACCGAGCTGCCGTTGGGCGCCGCCGTGCTGAGCGGCCACCCGCTGCCGGAACGCACGGCGCAGTCGGATCTGTCGATGAACGTCGCCGTCGTCGGCGACCGGGTCGAGCTGCGGATGCAGTACAGCACCGAGAAGGTGACGGCGGAGCAGGCCGGGCAGGTGCTGTCCACTTTCGACACACTGCTGCGGGCGGTCGCCGAGCAACCCCGCCGGGCGCTGCGCAGCCTGCCGGTCAGCTCCGCGGCCGAGCTGCGCCGGTCGGTGGCGCTCGGCACCGGCGCGGTGATCGAGCGCACCGAGCACTACGTGCAGTCGTTCGAGCGGTACGCGGACACCGCCCCGGACGTGGTGGCGGTCGACGACGGGACGACCCGGCTGACCTACGCGCAGCTCGACCGGCGGGCCAACCACGTCGCCGAGCGGCTGCGCGCGTACGGCGTCGGCACGGACCGCACGGTCGTCGTCTGCGCGGCCCGGTCGGCGGCCTACGTCACCGCGCTGGTCGGCATCCACAAGGCCGACGGGGCCTACGTTCCGATCAGCCCCACCGAGGCGCCCCGCCGGGCCGAGGCGATGGTCCGCGCCGTCCGGCCCGCCGTGTGCATCGTCGACGAGACCGGCCGCGACCTGCTGAGCGCCGCGCTGCCCGAGGACCTGCCGGCGTTGGTGGACTTCGCGGAGCTCACCGGCGGCGAGACGGCCGTGCGACCGGGGCACGACTGCTTCGACGAGGCAGCCGGGTTCGTCATCCACACCTCGGGCTCGACCGGCACGCCGAAGTCCGTGGTCGTGACCAACCTCGGCATGACCAACCACATCTGGCAGATGATGGAGCACTTCGGCGCCGGTCCGGGCGACTGCCTGGCCCAGACCGCGCCGGTCTCGTTCGACATCTCGGTGTGGCAGCTGCTCGCCCCGCTCGCGGTCGGCGGCCGCATCCGGGTCGTGACGGAGCCCTCGTCGCTGTCCCCGGCGGCCCTGCTGCGCGCCGTACGCGACGGCGGCGTCACGATCCTCGAACTGGTCCCCTCCATGATCATCGCGCTCCTCGACGCGGGTCTCGCGGCCGATCCGGGCGTCCTTCGGGTCATGATCTCCACCGGCGACTCGCTCACCGACGACGTCGCCGACCGTTGGCGTACCGAGCTGCCGGAGGTTCCGCTGTTCAACGCGTACGGGCCGGCGGAGTGCAGTGACGACGTCACCATGGGACTGTGCGCGCACGGTACGCGTGCCCCGATCTCCCCGTCGATCGGCCGCCCCCTGGCCAACACGTCCGTGCTGGTCCTCGACGACCGGCACGTGCCGGTGCCCGCCGGTGTCGTCGGCACCCTGTGCGTCGGCGGGATCGCCGTCGGGCGCGGATATCTCGGCGACCCCCGGCGTACCGCGGAAGTGTTCGTGCCCGACCCCTGGTCGGCGACCCCCGGCGCGCGGATGTACGTGACCGGCGACCTGGGGCGGGTGGCGCCGGAGGGCGACCTGGCGTTCCTCGGCCGCGCCGACACGCAGATCAAGCTGCGCGGCATCCGGATCGAGGCCGGGGAGGTCGAGGCCGCGCTGCGCGCCGCGCCCGGCGTCGGCGACGCGGTGGTCAAAGTGGAGCGTGGCGCGTCCGGGCCCGTCCTGGTCGGCTACATCGTGATCGGCGCCGAGGAGCCCGGAACGGGACCGGGCGAGACCCGGCTGCTGGACCCGGCCGAGGAGACCGCGATCCGGACCGGTCTCGCGCAGCGCCTGCCCCGCCAGATGATCCCGACCGTCCTCGTCCGCGTCGCCCGCCTGCCCCGCTCGGCCAACGGCAAGCTCGACTACGGCGCGCTCACCCACGCCATGGCCGCCCCGCCCCGCGACGGCGACGACCGCGGATTCGACGACCCGCTGTCGGCGACGGTCCGCTCGATCTGGGCCGACGTGCTCCAGGCGCCCGACCTCGGCTGGCAGGACAGCTTCTTCCACCTCGGCGGGCACTCGCTGCTGGCGCTCACGATGCTCGACACGGTCGGCCGGGCGCTCGGCGTGGACCTGGTCGTGGACACCGTCTTCGCCCATCCGCGGCTCGGCGACTTCGTCACCGCGGTCCGTTCGGCGCAACGCTCGGGGCCGCCGGCCGTGGCCGCGAGCGGTGCGGGCCCGGCGGACGACGTGCCCGCCAGCGCAGCGCAGCTGCGCTTCTGGTACCTGCACGAGCTCGACCCCGACCAGCCGACCTACAACATGCCCGGCGTGCTGCGGTTGCGCGGCGACCTCGACGAGGACGCCCTGCAGGCGGCACTGCGGCACGTCCTGCGCGGCCACCCCGTTCTGACGGCCCGGTTCGGCACCGCCGGCGGCGGTCTGACCTGGACGGCGACCGAGCCCGAGGACCCGCCCGCCACACCGCTCGACCTGCGGGGCCTGCTCGCCGAACTGGGCGACGAGGCGTTCGACCGGTACCTGGAGGGGGAAGCCCTGCGCCCCTTCGACCTGCGCCGCGAACGTCCCCTGCGCGCGGTCCTGGCCCGGCTGGCCGAGGACGACTGGGCGCTGATCATCACCATCGACCACATCGCCTGCGACGGCGTCTCGCTGTCGGTGTTCCTGGGCGACCTCGCGGACGCGTACAACCGGCTCGTGCGGGGGCTGCCACCGGCGCAGCCGACGGCCCGGTACACGTTCGCCGACTTCTGCCGCGAGGAGCGGCGGTGGCTCGACGCCCGCGACCCGGCCGAACCCTCGCCGTGGGCCGAGCTCGCGGCCGGACCGGTCACCCGCTCCCCGCTGCCCCCGGGCACACCCGACGAAGGCAGCGGCCAGCACGTCTGGACCCTGGACTCCGGCGTCTCCCGCGGCGTACGCGACCTCGCCGGGCGTACCGGGACGACACCGTTCCTCGTCTTCGCCTCGGCCCTGTCCGCGCTGATGCACAGCCGCGGCGGCGGACGCGAGACGATCATGCTCGGCACCCTGGTCGCGCAACGGGACCGCGCCGAATGGCAGCACGTCGTCGGGCCGCTGCTCAACGTCTCCGTCGTCGCCTCGCGACTGTCCCTGTCGGACACCGTGGGCGAGGCCCTGCGGCGCGTACGCGACGGCGCGCTGCTGGCGTACCGGCAGCGGCACCTGCCGTTCCAGGACCTCACCGCCCAGCTGCGCACGGTGGCCGACGAGACCGGGGCGCCGTTCGACGTCATGCTCGTGATGCAGCCGCCCACCGAGATCCCGTCGTTCACCGGGCTGGCGGCCGGCCTGACCGAGCTGGAGCCGTCCGGCGCGCCCTATCCGCTGACCGTGGACGTCGAGCCGGGCGAGGACGCGTACCGGGTCTCGCTGCGCTACGACCGCGCCCGGTACGCCGACCAGGACGTCAAGGACCTGGCCGCCCGGCTGGCGGACGTGCTCGCCGCGTTCGTCCGGGCACCGGCCGCCGCACTGGAGACGATCGTGCCGACGGGGGTGGCGTGATGACCGCAGCGCGCAACGTGCTGGTGTGCTTCGACGAGCAGTGCGCCCGCCGGCCGGACGCGATCGCGGTCGTGGACGCCGACGCGTCCCGGACCTACGCGCAGCTCGACGCCGAGTCGGCCGCGTACGCCGCGGCGCTGCGGACCGCCGGGGCCCGACCGGAGACGGTCGTGCCGGTCGTCGCCGCCCGCAGCGGTCGCTACGTCGCGATGGTGCTCGGCGTGCTGCGGGCCGGTGCCGCGTTCCTGCCCGTCGACCCGGAGACGCCGGCGCGCCGCGCCCGGGAGATGTCCACGGCCGTCGGCGCGTCCGTCGTGTTCGCCGAGCCCGGCCGTGAAACCTATGCCGCGCAACTGCATCCGAACGTCGTCACGACTGTGCCCGAGCACGGTGGTGCGGGGCAGGGATCGGTTCACCGCGAGGACGCGGGTCTGGCCTACGTCATCTTCACCTCCGGATCCACCGGTACGCCCAAGGGCGCCATGGTCACCGACGGCGGACTGGCCAACCACACGGCCGCCAAGGTGATCGATCTGGATCTGGGCCCGGACGACGCGGTGGCCTTCACCGCCGCGCTGTCGTTCGACATCTCCGTGTGGCAGGTGCTCACCGCGCTGAGCGTCGGCGCCCGGGTCGTGGTCGCGTCGCCGGTCGACGTCTCCGAGCCGTTCGAGCTGCTGGGCTGGGTACGCCGCCACGGCGTCACCGTGCTGGAACTCGTCCCGTCCTACATGGCCGTCCTCCTCGACGAGGTGGAGCTGGACGGCGGCCTGGTCCGGTCCCTGGCGACGCTGCGGTTCCTCATCGCCACCGGCGAGGCGCTCCCGCTGGCCCTGGCCCGCCGCTGGCAGGCGCATCTTCCGCAGATCGCGCTGGTGAACGCGTACGGGCCGACCGAATGCTCCGACGACGTCACGCATCACATCGTCACCCGGGCGGAATGCGACGCGGGCCGGCCGCCCTCGATCGGCCGCGAGATCGTCCACACGCGCATCTACCTGGTGGACACCGAAGCCGACGGCCCCGCCAGCGGTGCCGCCCTGCCGCCGGGCATGGACGGCGAGATGCTCGTCGGCGGCGACGGAGTCGGCCGCGGGTACATCGGCGACCCCGTCCGGACCGCGCTGGCGTTCGTCCCCGATCACCTGTCCGGCGTACCGGGAGCGCGGCTCTACCGCACGGGTGACCGTGCGCGGCGCGCGGCGGACGGCACCATCGACTTCCTCGGCCGCCGCGACCGCCAGATCAAGCTGCGCGGGCAGCGGGTGGAACTCGGCGAGGTCGAGGCCGAACTCGCCCGCGTGCCCGCCGTGACGGCGGCCGCGGCGGTGTTCGTCCGGCAGCGGCTGCACGCCTTCGTCACCGGCGCCGTGGACGCCGACGCCGTCCTGCGGGCTATGCGCGCCTCCGCGCCCGGCTTCCTCATCCCCCACGACGTCACCGTGCTGGACCGGCTGCCGACCAACGCGAACGGCAAGGTCGACCACGGCGCCCTGGAACGCACCCTCGCACCGCCGGAGTCCGCACAGGACAGTGCTCCGGCGGGGCCGGCCGAGGTCAGTCTGGACGGCGTACGCGCCGCCGTGGCCGAGGTCCTCGACGCCCCGCAGGTCGGACCCGACGACGACTTCTTCGCCGCCGGCGGTGACTCCCTGCTCGCGATGCGGCTGCTGTCGCTGGCCCGGGAACGCTTCGACGCCCAGGACGTCCCCCTGCGCGGCTTCCTGGCCGAGCCGACGCCCCGCCGGCTGCTCGGCCTGCTGTCCGAGGCCCGCGCCGACGCGCACGCTCCCGACCTCGCCGGCGAGGCGACGTCGAGCGCGCTGTCGTCCGGCCAGGAACGCCTGTGGTTCCTCGAACAGCTGCACCCGTCCCGCTACGTCCAGCTCATCCGGTTGCGCCTGGATCTGCGCGGCGACCTCGACCAGGGCGCCCTGGAGCACGCCCTCGGCGCCGTCGTCGAACGCCACGAACCGCTGCGCACGACGATCGCCAACGACCGCGGCAAGCCGTCCGCCGTCATCGCGCCGCACGCCAAGGTGCACATCGAGGTCGTCGACGGCAGCGACCGGGACCTGTCCGGCCCCGTCGACGCGCAGGGGCTGTCGTCGCGTACGCAGACGCCGCCGCTCATGCGGGTCGAACTCGTCCGGCTGGCCCCCGACCACCACGTTCTCAGCCTGGTCATGCACCATCTCGTCGCGGACGGCTTCTCCATCGGCGTGCTCGCCGCCGAGATCGGGGCGTTCTACCGCGCGTACCGCGAGGGTGGTCCGGACCTGCCCGCGCCCGCCTCGACCTACTCCCGCTACGTCGCCGCCGAACGCCGGTGGCTCGACGGCCCGGAGGCCGCCGCCACCGAGCAGTTCTGGCGCGACACCCTGGCCGGCGCCCCCGAGCTGGCCCTGCCGTTCACTCACCCCCACCCGGCCAGCCCCACCTTCCAGGCAGACCATGTCGTACGCGTCCTGACGCCGACCGAGACCGCGAACGTCCGCGAGGCCGCGCGGGCCGGCCGGGCGACTCCGATCATGGCGGTGACCGCCGCGCTCGCGGCCGTGCTGCGGCAGTTGAGCGGCCGCGACGACCTCGTCCTCGGCCTCGACTCCGCCAACCGGTCCTGGCCCGGCACCGAGGACCTGATCGGCACCTTCGTCAACCAGTTGCCGCTGCGCCTGCGGTGCGAGCCCGGCGAGCAGTCGTTCGCCGGCCTGCTGGACCTCGTACGCCGGCAGAGCTTCGCCGCGTACGCCCAGGACCGGCTGCCCTTCCACAAGATCGTAGCGGCGGTGAACCCGCAGCGGCGCGCGGGCCGGTTCCCGCTGTTCCAGGTGAAGATCACCCACCAGGGCGGGTGGCGGGACACGCTGACGCTGCCGGGGCTGACGGTGACCGCGGACATGCACTCCGAACCGGTCACCGACCTCGACCTGATGCTGGACGTGTCGGGCGAGGCCGACCGGCTGCGGCTGGAGCTGGTCTACCGGCCGGAGGTGCTCGACCGTGCGGTCGCGGACACCTGGCTGGACGCCGTCGTCGACGTACTGCGGACGGGCTGCGCCGATCCGGCCGCCCCGATCGCACCGCAGCCGGCCGGGCCCGGCCACGAGGAAGGGAGACCGCAGTGACGACTCCTGTCACGCCCACCGAGGCGCTCGTCGCGGAGGTGCTGTGCAAGATGCTGGAGGTCGACTCGGTCGATGTCTCCCAGGACTTCTTCGAGCTGGGCGGCCATTCGCTGCTCGCCGTCCAGGTCGTGCACGAGCTGTCCGAGCGGACCCGGCTCGACCTGGACCTGGAGTCGTTCTTCGACCTGGCCACGGTGGACCGCATCGCCGCCGAGATCGACCGGCGGCGCGAGCTCGCCGACGCTGCGCCCGCGTACGCCGACGAGGGGGAGCTGTGACCGGCAGCGAGCTGCTGGCCCGGCTGGACGAGTTGGGTGTCGAGCTGACGCTGGCCGGCGACCGGATCCGGTACCGCAGCCGCGCCGGCACCGTGCCGCCGGAGCTGCTCGCGCAGATCCGGGAGCACCGCGACGAACTCGGCGCGGTGCTGGCGCGCCGCGAGCGTCTCCTGTGGCCGCCGGCCGGAGACCCGGCCAGGAGCGGCGACCGGTCCGGTCCGCTGACCGAGTCCCAGCGCACCCTGTGGGCCACCAACCATCTCGTCGACGACGGCACGTTCAACCTGTGCGGCGCGCTGCGGCTGCGCGGGCCGCTGGACCGGGCCGCGTTCACGGCGGCGCTGGCCGACCTGGTCGAGCGGCACGCGTCCCTGCGGACGGTGTTCCCGGTCGAGCACGGTGAACCACGGCAACGCATCCTCGCCACGGCGGCCACCGCGCCGGTCGATCACGACCTGAGCGACCTGCCGGCCGACGCCGCGTACGCCGAATGCCTGCGGCAGTGCGCCGACCTGGCCGACCGGCTGCTGCCGCTGGACCCCGACCCGCCGGTACGCCTGCACCTGTTCCGCCTCGCCGACGACGATCACGTGTTCTTCGTCGTCCTGCACCACGTCGTCGCCGACGGCGTCTCCTTCGGGATCCTCATCGACGACCTGGCGCGCTGCTACAACGCCCGGCTCGACGGTGCGGCCGCGCCGGCCCGCCCGCACGACACCGACATGATCGACTACGCGGTGTGGGAAGAGGAGTTCCAGCGCTACGGCAACCTCGCGGCACCCCGGCACTACTGGAGCGAAGCGCTGGCCGGCGCCCCGCCGCCGCCCGTGCCGATCCCCGCCCCCGGCGCCGGATCGGCCCGCGCCCGCGGTGCCGCCCGCCAGATCGTCGTCGACCCCGACACCACCGCCGCGGTACGCGCGCTGGCCGCCACCGGACGGGCGAGCGCGTTCCTGGTCGTCGCCGCGGCCGTGGCGACCGTGCTCAGCTCGGTCACCGGACGTGACGACCTCGTCGTCGGCATGCCGGTCGCCCGGCGGGACCAGGACGGCCTGGCCGACCTGGTCGGCCTGCTCCTCGACACCGTCCCCGTACGCCTGGACCTGACGTCGGCGCCGGCCTTCCTCGAACTGGTGCACCAGGCGCGCAGATCGGTCCTCGGCGCCCTGACCCACCGCTTCGCCCCACAGGCCACCGGACCGGGTACGCGCGGCGGCCCGAAACCGGCGGAACGCGGGCTGTTCAACATTCTCGTGACCGACGCCGGGAAGCCCCTGGAGGCCGCCAGCTTCACCGGCCTGGCCGTGTCCGAAGTGGAGGTCCAGCAGATCGGGGCGAAGTTCGACCTGAACTTCCTCGTCCGCGACCTCGGCGGCACGCTGCGCGTCGACGTCGAGTTCGACCGCGAGACGGTCGGCGACCAGGTCATCGCGGCGCTGGCGGCCGGGATCGCGACCGTCCTCGCCCGGGCCTGCGCCGACCCGTCGCTGAGCGTGGCCGCCCTCGCCGCGGAGGTGCGCCCCGAGCAGCCGGCCGCCGCGGCCACGGCGACCGCCGACGCGGCCGGCGCCCAGGAGCCGCCGGCGGATTCCCGTGCCGTCGCGGCACTCCACGACCTCTATCGGGAAGTCCTGCGCGACGGGGCCACGCCGACCGGGCCGGACCCGCTCGACCGCGCCGACGACTCGGTGGACTTCTTCGACCTCGGCGGCGACTCGATGCGGGCCATCAAGCTCGTCAGCCTCGCCCGGGAGCGCGGCCTCGACTTCTCGCTGCGCGACGTCTACGAGCGGCCGGTGCTGCGCGATCTCGCGACACGGGCCGTCCTGCAGGAGGACGCCCCGGACCCCGGTCCTTCGGCGGCGGACCGCTTCGGTCTGCTGCCGCCCGGCAGCGCCGCCTCGTTCGGGCCGCAGGTGCAGGACGCGTACCCGATGACCGCGCTCCAGGTGGGCATGGTGTACCACCAGGAGATCGCTCCGCAGTCGCGCGTCTACCACAACCTGCTCAGCGTCCGGGTCGGCGGCATCATGCGGCCGGCCGCCTTCCGGGCCGCCGTGCAGGCCGTCGTCGCCCGCCACCCGGTGCTGCGGACCAGTTTCGAACTCGGGCACGTCGCCGGCCCGGTGCAGCGCGTCCACACCGCCGTCGAGGTGCCGGTACGGTTCGAGGACCTCACCGGCCTCGACGCCGCGCGGCAGAGCCGCCGGATCGACGAGGTGCTCGCGGCCGAGCGGGCCACCGACTTCGACCTGGAAACCGCTCCCCTGCTGCGTTTCGTCGTGCTGTCCCTGACCGCGGACGAGTACCAGCTCGTCTTCAGCCACCACCACATCCTGCTGGACGGGTGGTCGGTCAACATCCTGTTCGACGACCTGCACCGCGCGTACCGGCAGCAGCTCGACGGCGCGGCCGACACCGGGGAACCGCTGCGCGGGCGGCTGGCCGACTACGTCGCCCGCGAGCAGGCCGCACTGTCCGATCCGGACGAAGAGGCGTACTGGCGGCAGCGGGCCACCACCACCGCTCCCCTGCTGACCCCGCCGACCGCCACGCCACCGGCGATGCGCCGCCTCAGCATCGACTTCGCGCCCGGCACGATCGCCGACCTGCGGCCCGCGGCCACGGCGGCCGGCGTACCGCTGAAGGCCCTGCTGCTCGCCGCGCACGTACGCGTCCTGGCCTGGCTGCTCGGCGCCGACGACATCGTCACCGGCCTCGTGCTCACCTGCCGCCCGGAGGGCCCGGACGCCGACCGGCTGCTCGGCCTGTTCCTCAACGAACTGCCGATGTGCACCCGGCTCGGCGACCCGACCTGGGCGCAGCTGGCCCGCCAGGTGCACGCCGAGGAACTGTCCATGCTGGAGCATCGCTGGTACCCGCACGCCGCCGTGCTCAAGCAGCGGGACCAGGGACCGCTGTTCGACTCGTACTTCAACTTCACCGACTTCCACACCACCAAGCGGATGCTGGAAGAGGACCTGCGGCTGCTCGACGCGCTGGAACTGGAGTTCACGCACTACGCGCTCGGCGTCAACTTCACCGTCGACCTGCGCAGCCACGAACTGCGCCTCATCCTCGAATACGACACGGTCCGCCTGGACTCCTCGACGGCACGGCTGGCCGCCGAGGCGTACCGGCGGGTGGTGGCCGCGATCGTCGCCGACCTGACCGCCCCGGTACGCCGGGCGGCGCTGCCGGGGGTACTGGACCAGGCACGCCTGCTGCACGCCTTCGACGAGGAGGACGACCAGCGCAACGTCGGCGAGGTTCCCGTGGTGGCCGAACCGGCTCCGGTGCCCGCCGTCGACGATTCCGCGGCACCGTCGCCGCTGGAGGACAGCGTCCGGCGGACCTGGATCGAGGTGCTCGGGCCCGGGGAGTACCCGGCCGACCGTGACTTCTTCAGCGCCGGCGGCGACTCGCTGACCGCGATGCGCGTCGTCAGCCGCCTGCGCGCCCAGCACGGCGCCTTCTCGATGCGCACGTTCACCGAGGCGCCGACGATCGCCGCGACCGCCCGGGCGCTCCTCGCCAACGACACCGCCGACGACACCGCCGGCGAGGCCATCACCGCTACCGTCTCCGGTGAAGGCGAAGGCGGCGATACCCGCTGGCCCGTGACGACCGGACAGCACCAGCTGTGGCAGCTCGCCACGCGGCTACCGCAGGTGCCGCTGTTCGGCGTACCGGCGACGTTCCGCATGGACGGTCCGGTCGACCTCGACGTGCTCCGGAAGGCTTTCGCCGCGCTGGTCGCCCGCCACGACGCCCTGCGGACCCGGTTCGTGCCGACACCGACCGGCGTCGAGCAGATCGTCGAGGCCCACGCCGAGCTGCCGATCACCGTCACCGACCTCACCGGCCACGCCGAGCCGCTCGTGGAGAGCGAGCGGCTGATGGTCGAGGCGGCCCGCGTGCCGTTCGCCCTCGACCGCGCGCCGCTCATGCGGGTGGCGGTCTACCGGGTCGCCGACGAGTCGTTCGTCGTCTACCTCAGCCTGCACCACATCATCTGCGACGGCTGGTCGATGGCCCTCATGCAGCGCGAGCTGACCGGCTTCTACCAGCAACTGTCGACCGGCGGACCGGCTGCCCGGCCCACCGTACCGGGCGCCGGCGCCGTCGCGGCCGGCCGGATCGCGTGGTCGCGCAGCCCGGCCGCCGACGAGCAGCGCCGCTACTGGTCCCGGCAGCTGGCCGCGCCGCGACCGGCGCTGTCCGACCCCGCGGTGAGCCGCGTCCGGCCCACCGGGCCGGTGTCCCTCATGGACAGTTTCGCCTTCCGGTACGCCCGCCGCCTCGTCGACGCCGGGCCGGCCGAGGCGCTGCGCAAGGCCGGCACCGCCCGCGGCCACACCGAGTTCATGCTCCTCGTCGCCGCGTACGCCGCCGGCCTGGCGTCGATCAGCGGCCAGCCCGACATACGGATCGCGACGATGGTCGCCAACCGCGGCGAGCCCGGCACCGAGGACGTGCTGGGCCTGCTCGCCAACACCGTCGTCCTGCGGCTGCGGGTGGACCCCGGTGCCGATCCGGTAGCACTGACCCGCCAGGCGCACCAGGTCTGCGCGGAGGCGTACGGCCGCCAGGAACTGCCCTTCGAGGACGTGCTGGAGTCGCTGGCCGCCCCGGACGCCGGACCGCTCTACGAGGTCATGCTGCTGCAACAGGACGAGCTGACCGGCGTGACCGTGGACGGCGTCGAGCTGTCGCCGTTCCGGCCGCGGCACACGATCCTCGCCACCACCCTCGCCCCCTCGACGAACACCATGACGCTGGTCGCGCGTACGGGCCACAGTGGAATCGAGCTCGGCCTGCAGTACAAGCCGGCCGCGGTCGCGCCCGAGGTCGCCGAGGACCTGCTCGACGCCGTCGCGGCCTGGCTGACCGACGTCGCGCGGGCCCTATGAGCACTGGCGGGAGCGTGACGACGGGCCGGCCGCGGTACGAACGGCTGGGCCGTCTGCCGACCCCGCGCACGGTCTCGATCGCCGGCGCCGCCACCGTCGCCGCGGCTGCCGGGCTGGCGCTCGCCGGGCCGGCCTGGTCGGCACCGGTCGCGGTGGTGGCCGGCGGCGCCGCGATCGCCGCCTACCTGCGCCGCCACCGCCACCGGTTCGCCGTCGAACGGCACCTGATCCGGTCCCTCGTCCAGTCCGCGCGGGCCACATCGGCCGCGGGGCCGCGGGCCGGCACGACGGGGACGGCAGACGACGGCGTGACCCGGATCCGCGCGGACTCCTGGCTCGACGCCGTCCGCGCGACCGGATTCGCTATGGCCCGCGATCGCGGCTTCCAGCTGGACCTGCTGCGCCGCCTGGCCGCCGGCCGGCTCGCGGAGGTGCTCGGCAAGGCCGCCGTGCCCAGCGACGAGCACTACCGCACGGCCGGGCTGGCGACGGCGGCGAAGTCGGCCGCGGCCGCGCTGGAGGCACCGGAACGCGACCTGCTGACCGCCTTCGCCGCCGGGGTCAACGCGGCGCTGGCCGAGTTCGGGCCGCCGTTCGAGTGCCGCTTCCTGTCCTACCGGCCGCAGCCGTGGACGGTCGAGGACAGCGTCCTGCTGAGCCTGTTCATGTTCCACACCCTGTCCTTCGACGTACGCCAGAAGCGCGCCGACGCGGTGATCCGCCACGCGTTCCCCGAAGCGGTCGCCCGCTTCCTCCTCACCGCCGACGCGAACGGCGACCCGCCGCAGATTCCCGACGACCTCGCGAAATTCCACACCGCGACCGACGTCGTGGAGGACGTCATCGGGGTCGACCGCCCCATCGCCGGCTCGAACTGCTGGGTGGCGGACGGCCCGGACGGTCCCCTGCTCGCCTGCGACCCGCACCTGGCGCTGACCCTGCCGAACGTCCTGTACGAAGTGGACTTGAGCTGGCCCGGCGGCAGCCTGCGCGGCCTGGCGCCGGCCGGCGTACCGGTCGTGCTCACCGGCACCAACGGCCGCATCGCCTGGGGGGTCACCGATCTGTCGGCGGACGTCGTCGACCTCGTACCCGTGGACGACGACGGTCCGGCGCTCCGTGAGCGTACCGAGCACATCCGCGTACGCGGCGGCGCGGAGCACCAGGTCACCGTCGTCAGCGAGGGCACGGTGCCGGTCGCCCGGCAGACCCTGCTCGGCAAGCGGACCGCCCTGCGGTGGACCGGCTACGACCCCCGGTGCGCCGACCTGAAGTTCCAGCGGCTCGCCCACGCCGCCGACGTCGCCGACGCGATGCGGGTGCTGGACGAGGCGCAGGGAGCGGCCCTCAACGTGCTGGTCACGGACACCGCAGGCCGGATGGCGCACCTGGCGACAGGACTGCTTCCCCGCCGACCGGCCGCCGACGCGGGCCCGCCCGACGGCTTTCTCGACGGCCCGCAACGGCCCCGCATCGTCGACCCGCCGTCGCGCATCCTGGTCTCCGCCAACGACGCGGCGCTGCCGGAGGACGAGTACCGGATCAGCTACGACGCCGACCCCGGCCACCGGGCCCGCCGGATCAGCGAGGTCCTGGCCGCCCTGCCTCCGGGCGAGCGGACGGCCGACGCGATGCGGGCACTCCAGCACGACACGGTGGCCGCGTTGTACGCCCGCTACCGCGATCTCGCCGTAGCGGCGCTCGGCACCCGCGACGACGGCCCGAGCCGGGCTGTCGCTTCGCTGCTGGCGGAGTGGGACGGCACCGCCGCCGTGGACTCCCGCGCTTTCGCCGTCCTGGTGCAGCTGCGCGTACTGCTGGCGCGGCGGGTGCTCGCGCCGCTGCTGACCGTGGGACGCGAGCATGACCCGGAATTCGTCTACGCGCCCAACGCCGTCGACCGGCCGCTGCTGGCGATCGTCGACTCCGGCGACCCGGACCTGCTGCCGCCGGATGCCCGTGACCGCGGTTGGCCGCATTTCGTGGCGGGCTGCGTCGACGACGCCGTCCAGGAGCTCAAGCACCCTCACCTGCCGCGCTGGGGCGACCTCAACGCCGTCGGGCTGACGCATCCGCTGACCCTGCTGGCGCCGTGGGCGGGCCCCCTCCTCGACATCGCGGCTGTGGCCCAGCCGGGCGCGCTGCACAGCGTCCGGGTGTGCGTACCCGGGTTCGGGGCGGCCGGGCGGGCGGTGCTGTCCCCCGACGGCCGCACGGCCGCGTTCGACGTGCCGGGCGGGCAGTCCGGCCACCCGCTCAGCCGCCACTACCGCGACCGGCACACACCATGGACGAGTACGCCGGCCGCGTACCGCACGACCATCCGACGCGACGACAGCCACCAGGACGAACGATGACACCGTGGGACCACACCATTCCGGAGCTGTTCACGCGGCAGGCTCGGCAGGCACCCGACGCGGTGGCCGTCTCCTGCGCCGGTTCGCAGCTCACCTACGCCGAACTCGACGAGCAGTCCGGCCGGATCGCGAGCTGGCTGTGCGCGCACGGCGTCGGCGTCGAGGACGTGGTGGCCGTCCGGCTGCCCCGCGGGATCGACCTGGTGGCGACGGTGCTCGGCATCGTCAAGGCCGGCGCGGTCTACCTCGCGGTCGAGGCGGAGGCGCCCCCGGCCCGCGCGGCCGAACTGATCGCCGCCGCGGGTGCGCGGGCGCTCGTGACCGACACCGAGGCCGACGACTCCCCCCTGCCCGAACTGGTCCTCCCCGGCGGCCTGGCCGAAGCCGCAGCGGTCCCGCTGCCGGACGTCCACCCGGAGAACCTGGCCTACATCGCCTTCACCTCCGGCTCGACCGGCGCGCCCAAAGGGGTCGGCGTACCGCACCGGGCCGTGGCCCGCCTCGTGCTCGGCGACGCGGCGGACTTCGGCCCCGGGCACGTCTTCCTCCTCCTGGCGCCGGTGTCGTTCGACGCGTCCACTCTGGAGATCTGGGGCCCCCTGCTCACCGGCGGCCGGCTCGCCGTCCACCCGCCCGGCCCGGTCGACCTCGACGGCCTCGCCCGGGTCCTCGACCAGGAGGGCGTCACCAGCCTGTGGCTGACGGCCGGCCTCTTCCACCGCATGGTCGACCACCGCCCCGACGCCCTCGGGCGCCTCCATCAACTGCTCGCCGGCGGCGACGTCCTCGACCCCGCCCGCGCCGCCGCCCTCCTCGCGCGCCACCCCCACGTCAGGCTCGTCAACGGCTACGGCCCCACCGAGAACACCACCTTCGCCACCTGCAACACCATCACCTCTCCTGTACGCGACCACGTGCCGATCGGCCGCCCCATCGCCGGTACGCGCCTCTACGTGCTCGACCCCGCCCTGCGCCCGGTCGAACCCGGCGACCGCGGCGAACTGTGGATCGCCGGAGCCGGACTCAGCCGGGGCTACGTGACGGACGCGGCGGCCACCGCCGACCGGTTCCGGCCCGATCCCTTCGCCGCCGAACCGGGCGCCCGGATGTACCGCACCGGCGATCTCGTCCGCGCGGTCGGTGACGGCGAGCTCGAATTCCTCGGCCGGGCCGACCGGCAGGTGAAGATCCGCGGCTTCCGGGTCGAGCCGGGCGAGATCGAACGGACGATGACGTCGCTGCCCGGCGTACGCGAAGCCGTCGTCCTCAGCGCCGGCACCGGCAGCCACGACACGCACCTGGTCGCGTACGTGTGCACACAGGACGGAGCCCCGGCCGAGCACCTGTCGACCTGGATGCGGCGGGAACTGCGCCGGCTCGTGCCGCCCTACCTGATCCCGTCGGCGTTCATCGCGGTGGACGAGCTGCCCCTGACCGCCAACGGAAAGGTCGACCGGGCCCGGCTGGCACCGCCCGAGCGCGCCGAACGCGACAGCGACGCCGATTTCGTCGCCGCGTCCTCGCCCACGGAGCAGCTGGTCTGCGACATGTGGGCCGAAGCGCTGGGGATCGACCGGGTCGGCGTACTGGACGAGTTCTTCGAGCTCGGCGGCAACTCGCTGCTGGCGATGGACCTGGTCAGCCGCACCGAGGCGGTCGCCGGGCTGCCGCTGCCCTACCGCGTGCTGCTGGAGAACCCCACCGTGCACGAGTTCGCCACCGCCGTCGACGCCCTCCTCGGGCAGGGAAGCGAGAAGCAGTGAGGATCACCGCACCGGCGCCGTCGGACCGCGTGGACCCGGCCGGCATCGACCTCTACGACCCGCGCTTGTACGCGTACGGCGATGCTCATCTGGCCTGGCAGACCCTGCGCCGCGAGGAGCCGGTGTTCTGGCAGGACCTGCCGGACGGCCGGGGCTTCTGGTCGGTGACCAAGTACGACGACGTCCGCCGGGTGCTGTCCGACCACGAGGCGTTCACCTCGCAGCGCGGCGCGATCCTGAAGATGCTCGGCACGGAGGACCCGGCCGGCGGCCACCAGATGGCGGTGACGGACCCGCCCCGCCACACGCACGTCCGCCGCCCGCTGGAGGCGATGATGACCCCGGCCGCCCTGCGGCCGTTCGTCCCGCGGATCCGGGCAGGAATCCAGGGGCTGCTGGCCGGGATGTGCGACGGTGAGCCGTGGGACCTCGGCGTCGCGATGACCGCGCTGCCGATGATCGTGTCGGGCGCGCTGATGGGCCTGCCCGAGGAGGACTTCCCCGAACTGGTCCGCCTCGGCCTGATGACCGTCGCCCCCGACGACGAGGAGTTCCAGGTCGGCACCGGCTCCACCACGACGCTGCGGGCGGCCCACACCGGCCTGTTCTCGTACTTCGCCGAGCAGGTCCGCGCCCGCCGCCGCGCCGCGCCGCCCGACCTCGGCGATCGCGACCTCATCGGCCGCCTGATGACGATGGAGGTCGAGGGCTCGCCGATGACCGACGGCGAGATCGTGTCGAACTGCTACTCGATGCTGCTCGGCGCGAACGTCAACACCGGTCACGTGATCTCCGCGGCCGTCCTCGAACTGTTCGACGACTTCGAGCAGTACGACCGCTGGTCCCGCGACGAGGCCGGGCTCAAGACCGGGCTGACCGAGGCGCTGCGCTGGTCGTCGCCGGTCCTGCACTTCCTGCGGTACGCCGTCGACGACGTGGAGATCGGCGGCCGCAAAATCCAGGCCCGGCAGGGCGTCGTGGCGTGGATCGCCTCGGCCAACCGGGACGAGGACGTCTTCGACGACCCGTTCCGCTTCGACACGCGGCGGCGGCCCAACCGGGAGATCTCCTTCGGCTACGGGCCGCACCGGTGCATCGGGACGGCAGCCGCCCGGATCACGCTCGACCTGACCTTGAAGGAGATCTTCGCCCGGGTCGAGCGCTTCGAACCTGCGGGCGAGGTGGAGCACCTGTGCTCGAACTTCACCGGCGGGATCAAGCATCTTCCGGTCCTGGCCCATCCCCGGATCCAGCGCTGACCCGGGCCGGTAAGCAGGCCTGCCGGAGGCGTCAGAGCGTGACGGGCAGCGCCGCGAGCCGGTGCGCCTCCGGATCGTCCACATAGGTCAGATCGGCGGGGTCGGCAGCCAGGGCGAGCTCCGGGAACCTTTGCAGGACGCGCGTCAGAGCCACGTCGATGATCACCCGGCCGAGCGCGTTGCCGGCGCAGCCGTGCGGCCCGTGCGCGAAACCCAGGTGCGGCGGCGAACCCGCCCGCAACGGCCGCGCCAGCCAGAGCCGGTCCGGCTCGGCGAAGACCCGCGGATCCCGGTTGGCGGCCGCGATGCAACCCACCACCGCACTGCCGCGCGGGATGACCACGCCGTGCACTTCGACGTCGGCGACCGCGTACCGCGGGGTGCTCAGCACGTGCAGACCGCACCAGCGGACGAGTTCGTCGATCGCGGTCGCCGCGCCGGCCTCACCTGAGCGCAGGGCCGCGCACTGGTCCGGGTGGGTCAGCAGGGCGAGGAACGCACTGGCCAGCAGCCCGGACACAGTGGACGACGCCATGATGTTGATCCAGACGAAGCCCTCCAGGTCCGCGGCGGCCGGCTTCGGGTCGCCGGCCAGCAGGAGCGAGAGGACGTCCTCGCCCGGATGCGCCTGCCGGTACGCGATCGCCGCCCGCGACCGGTCGAGGATGGCCGGCATGACCTCGGCGAAGCGGCCCGGGACACCGGAGCCGACCGGCTCGGGGAACCCGCGCCACTGAACGTGGTCCGCCTCCGGGATGCCGAGGAAGGCGGCGGTGGCGTCGATCGGCAGCGGGTCCGCGAAATGCCGCAGCAGGTCGACCGCACCACCCTCGGCGCGGTCCGGCAGCTCGTCGAGCAGCGCGTCGACGATCGACTCGATCCGGGGCCGGAACTCCGCGGCCCGCTGCGGGGTGAACGTCCGCGCCATCCCCGACCGCAGCCGTTTGTGACCCTCGTGGTCGACCAGGGTTGCTTGGATCTGCGCGCCGCCCTCCGGCGGGACGTCCGGGGTCACCGCGCTGTCGGCGGTGAACGCGAACCGGGGGTCGGCGAACATCGAGCGGACGTCGGCGAACCTGGTCAGCGCCCACTTGGCGGGCAGACCCAGCGCCAGTACGCGTACCAGCGGGGACTCCTCGCGCAGGCGGCCGTAGACGCCGATCGGGTCGCGGTGGACCTCCGGGTCGTGGACGACGATCCTCGGCACCGAGGCGATCGCGGGCTGCGTCACGGTCAGCTCACATACGTCAGATAGGACTTGTACAAGGGGAAGATGACCTGCGGCGGTACGCGCAGCCCGACGCCGAGCAGCGACAGCAGGTTGTAGTAGCTGTTCTTCCAGGGAGCGCCGCGCGCGACGCTGACCAGCCCGTCCCGGGCGCTGTCGGCCGTGTGCCAGTCGATGTTGAACGCGACCGTCATGCTCAGGTTGGTGACGTGGTGCAGCGTGCCCGACGGCATGTACAGGGTGTCGCCGGGTTCCAGGTCGACCGTCACCGGCGTCACGCCGGAGGCGAGCGGGAACGCCTCAGGGTCCGGCTCGATCGGGTCGTAGCGCATCCACCGCCAGCTCTTGGGGTAGCACAGGGCGCGCTGCTCGGCCGGGATGAGCACGAACCGCTTGTGCCCGGCCAGGTGGAAGAACAGGTTGTGGGTCAGCAGCGTGTCGAAGTGCAGCGGCGTCGAGCTGCCGGTCGGGCCCATGAAGAACTGCGCGTACTCCTGCCACGACTGCCAGTACCACTTCGGGAACAGCGGCAGCGGGAACGGGGACGCTTCCTCGGCCAGTTCGGGGAAGAAGCGGAAGATCGGCACGTCGTGGAGGTAGCCGGGCCCCACCGAGGGTTCGCCCGCCCGCGTACGCGCCTCGTGCTGCTCCAGCGCGTCGGCATAGTCGCCGATCGACATCGAGACGCGGCGCCCGTCGGCGACCGAACCCGTCTTCACCCCGAGCTTGGCCGAGTCGGGCAGCCGGCGGAAGCGTTCCAGGCCCCAGTCGAGGGCCTTCCACTCGGCGGTCAGGCCGCGCAGGACCACCGGTCGGCGGGGCTTGACGAAGTCGCCGTAGAAGCCGGGGCGGTCGATGCCTTCGACGACCGGCACCGAATCCCAGCTACGCATATGACTGTCCTATCGGGGAATGAAGCTGAACCGCCGATTTCGCGATCATGTTAACATGCCTCGATGGCTGACGGAACCGCTATGAACCTGGCCCGGCGCCGCGAGCTCGCGCGACAGCTGCTCGACGGATACGTGCACGGGCCGGCGGCGTCGACCGAGGCCACGGCCCAGGCACTGACCAAAGTAGAGGACGCCGCGACGATCGTGTTCGTCGAGGGCATCAGCGATCAGATCGCGCTGGAGACCGTCGCGCTGCGATTCGAGCGGGACCTGCTCGCGGAAGGCATCGTCGTGCTGCCCATCGGCGGTGCCCACGCGCTCGCCCGCTACGCCCGCCAGTTCGGCCCGCTCGGTGCCGGCGTACGCCTCGCCGGGCTGTGCGACGCCGCCGAGGAAGAGGTCTACCGGCGCGGGCTGACCGAGGCGGAGGTCGGCGCGGCCCGCACGACGGTCGAACTGGAGCAGCTGGGCTTCTTCGTCTGCGTCGAGGACCTCGAAGACGAGTTCGTCCGCGCCATCGGACCGCAGCGCGTCGAGGAGCTGTTCGACTCCCAGGGCGACCTGGGTTCCTTCCGTACGCTGCAGACCCAGCCGGCGTGGCGCGGCCGCGAGGTGGGCGACCAGATGCGGCGCTTCTTCGGCAGCGGGTCGCGCCGCAAGCTGCGGTACGCCCGCCTGCTCGCGGAGTCGGTCGAGATGGACAAGATGCCCTACCCGCTGGAAGGCCTGCTCGACACCCTGGAGCGACCTCCTCGATAGACGGAGGTCGCTCGGCACCCGTCAGGTCGTCACCAGGGGATGGTGCCGTCGTCGTCGAAGAACGAGCCGGTCGGGCCGCCGTCCGGCAGCAGGGCGAGCCGGATCGCGGTGGCCGCGCCCTGCTCGGGGGTACGCGGTCCGTGGAAGCCGGTGAAGTCGGTCGCGACCAGGCCCGGGCACGCGGCGTTGATCAGGATGCCCGTACCGGCGAACTGCCGGGCGTACTGCACGGTGACGGCGTTGAGGTACGTCTTGGTCGGCGCGTACGCCGCCATGACGGGTCCCATCTCGATGTCCGGATCCGCCTGCAGGGTCAGGGAGCCCACGGAGCTGGAGACGTTGACGATGCGCGGTGACGGGGAGCGCCGCAGCAGCGGCAGCATCGCGTTGGTCACCTGGATCACGCCCAGCACGTTCGTCTCCACCACGGCCCGGACCACGTCCAGGTCGAGATCGGTCGGGCCCTGGAGCCATCCCGGCCCCATCGCACCGGAGATCCCGGCGTTGTTGACCAGGATGTCCAGCCCTCCGGCCTGCGACTCGATCAGCTCGGCCGCCTCGGTGACGCTGCGCCGGCTGGTCACGTCCAGCGGTACGCCGAACGCGTCCACCCCGTCCGCGCGCAGCTTCTCGACGGCGGTTTCGAGCCGCGCCTCGTCGCGCGCTCCCACGCCCACGCGGTGTCCCCGTGCGCCGAGACCGGCCGCGATCGCATATCCGATGCCTTTGTTCGCGCCGGTCACCAGCGCGATCTTCACGTTGCTCATGCCGATGATGCTCGCGGCCAGGCGCGCCGAGCGTCCAACACCGAAGCGGTATTCTGCGATACCCGGCAGGTATCACCCCAGGTACGCTACGGCCATGGACACCTTGGAGACCCGCGAGCTGAGGTATTTCGTCGCCGTCGCCGAGGAGCTGCACTTCGGTCGCGCCGCCGACCGGCTGGGCATGGCCCAGCCGCCGCTGTCGCGGGCCATCCAGCAACTCGAGCGGCGCCTCGGCGTCTGCCTGCTGGAGCGCGACCGCCGCGGCGTCCAGCTGACCGGCGCCGGCCAGGTGCTGCTGCGCGAGGGCCGCGTGGCACTGGACGCGACCGCGGCCGCGGCCCGCCGCACCCGTCGAGCCAGCCTCGCGGACAGCGCGGGCAGCCCCCGCGAACGGCTGGTCATCGGGGTGAAGGCCGCCGCGTCCCACGATCTGCTGCAGAGGCTGCTGGCCGCGTACGCCGCCGAGCCCGACGCCGCGGAGATCGAAGTGCTGGCGGGCGGTTTCGCCGAGCAGGAGGAGATGCTCCGCGACGGCCGCGCCGACGTCGCGCTCCTGCTGGTGCCGTTCAATTCCCTGGCCGGGTTCGACAGCGAGGAACTGCAGACCGAGGGACGCATCGCGGTCCTGCCCGCGGCGCATCCCCTCGCGACACGCACAGCGCTCTCGATGGCCGACATCAGCGACATCCCCGATCTTCCGCTGGCCCGCTGGCCACGGCACGGCACGTACGCGCCGGGCCCCGGCCCGGAAGTCCACGACCACACGCAACTGGCCCAGCTGATCGCCCTCGGGCGCACCGTGGCGGTCGTCCCCGCCTCCGCCCGCACCTGGCTATGGCACGACCACGCCGCCGTGCCCCTGACGGACGCGGCGCCGGTCGTCACCCACATCGCCTGGCCGCCGCACAGCCGCTCCCTGGCCCTCGCCGCGCTGATCCGCACGGCCACGCGGCTGACTTCGGCCACCGCGTCGAACCGCTGATTCGTGCTGGTGCTGGTAGCGTCCCGGTCGCACACCCGCGACCGCCGCGACGCCTCACATTACGGACGCGGTTCTCCGATGAGGTCTCGTTCGAACTCGGCGAGCAGGGTCGCCGGACCTTCGAGGAACGTGTGGTGGCCTCCGTCGAGCGTCACCTGACGGCAGTCGGCGGTCGTGTCACGCCAGCCGCTCATCGACGCGACCGGGATCTCGTGGTCGTCGGCCCAGCCGAGGGCGGTGACCCCGCAGGCGAGTGACGGTGTCTGCGCCACCTTGTACTGCCGGTTGGCCTCCAGGTCGGCGATGAGCAGGTCGAGGCCCATCTCGATCAGCTGCGGCGACGGCTGGCCGCCGAGGCTGACCGTCAGCCGCCGCAGTTCTTCGGCGAGGCCCTCGCGGTCGAGGTCCAGGAACCGCCCGGCCGGGCCGTCCTGGGGAGCGACCTGCGAGGAGATGAACAGGCGCCGGGGCATCGGGCGGCCGGCGGCGTGCAGCTGTCGGGCGAGCTCGACCCCGTAGAGCGCGCCGCCGCAGTGGCCGAACAGCCCGAACGGTACGTCGAACACGTCCGTCTCGGTCTCGATGATCGACTGCGCGAACGCCTCGTAGGTCTGAAAGTGCGGATCGCGGATGCGGCTCTCCCGGCCGGGCGGCTGGACGAAGCACACGTCGATCGGCCCGATGCGGCGCGGCCAGCGGTGGTACATGGACGCACCGCAACCGCTGTAGGGGAAGCAGAAGAGCCGGAACTCGGCCGTCGGATCGGGGCGGCGCAACAGCCACCGAGGTTTGGCCGGAGCAGGGCTGGTCGAAGCAGAAGTGGAGGCGGTCACTGTTTCGCAGGCCTCCCACCGTCAACGGGTGAAGGTCGCGCGAATGGTTGGTTCCCCGGCTCTAGCAGGTCGAGAAACCAACCAGACGTCACGCGATGGTGGACTCGGCGTACGGGTCGACGACCTCGCTGGTGCTGAACATGATCTGCTCGTCCAGCTTGAGCACCAGCTCCCGAAGCTCATCGGGGGTCAGGGCGGCGAACTCGTCAGCGTCGATGAGCTGGGACAGGACAGTCCGGTACATGTTGTGTCCCTCCTTTCCACAGTGACAATTGAAGTTGATCCTCACATGGTGAACGACGAACGTCAACCCTTCGATGGCCCGCCTTGGTTTTCCTGTGTTTCCAGTCCATTGCGGAGGATCCACAAAGGACTTTCCGGCCGTCGGAGAGTGATGGGCAGCGACTCCAGCCGCCACGTCCCCGGGTCCTTGATCCGGCGAAGTTCCTGCTGGTCGACACCCAGAGCCAGGTCCGGGAAGCGGCCCAGCAGCCGGGTGAGGGCGACGTCCACCAGCACCCGGGCCAGCGCCGCGCCGATGCAGATGTGCGGCCCGTGCGCGAACGTCAGCGAGCCGGGCGTCCCCGGCGGGCGGTCGAAGTCGAGCCGGTCGGGGTCGGCGAAGACACGCGGGTCGCGGTTGGCGGCGACCAGCACGGAGACCACCGGGTCGCCCGCCCGGATCGGTACGCCCAGCAGCTCGACGTCCGCGCTGGCGTACCGGGGGATGCTGATGACGTTCAGCGAGCACCAGCGCAGCAGTTCCTCGACCGCCCGGGGCATCGGGGTCGCCCCCGAGCGCAGCGACGCCAGCTGGGCCGGGTGGGTCAGCAGCGCGAGCACGGCATTGGCGAGGAAGTCCGCCGTCGTGGACGCGGCCACCATGATGAGCCAGATCAGGCCGGTGATCTCGGTGTCGCTGAGCCGGTCGCCGTCGGCTTCCTGGACGCGTACCAGGTCGGAGATGAGGTCGTCGCCCGGCTCGGCCCGGCGGCCCTCGATCGCCCGCCGGGTGCTGTCGAGCACCCCCGGCATCACCTCGCTCCACCGGTCGCCCTCCCCCACCGACACGGCCGCGCCGTAGGAGCGCCACAGCGGCCGGTCATCGTCGGGGATGCCCATCAGGCCGCAGAGCACGTCCATCGGCAGCGGCCGCGCGAAGTGCTCCAGCATGTCCACCCGCCCGCCGGCCACGCGGGATTCCAGCTCGTCCAGCAACGTGTCGACGATGGCCGTCATCGGCTCGCGCAGCCGGTCGGCGTGGCGCGGCGTGAAGGCCGGCGCGACCAGCCGCCGCAGCCGCCGGTGCACGTCGCCGTCGATGAGCATCGACTCCAGGTACGCCAGGCCGCTGTCGGGCATGTCCGGCCGGATCGTGAGACTGTCCACGGTGAACTGGAACTGCGGCGAGTTCAGCATCGCGCGCGAATCCTGGTAGCGGGTCAGTGCCCACATCGGACGGACGCCGGGCGCGAGCAGCCGGGCGACCGGATGCTGTTCACGGGCGGCGCCGTAGGCGGTGAACGGGTCGCGCAGCACCGCCGGGTCGACCAGGAGCATCCGCGGAACGTCGCTCCCCGGGACAGTGACAGTCATGAACACATCCATCCTGCGATCGGTTCGCCCCACCGTACGCCGAACCCCGCCGGCGGCCAACGCAGTGCTTGCGTACCGCCAGGGCCGCCGCTAGCATCCACGAAGATAGTTGGGTGGTGCAGATGCCGGCGAACAAGACAGTGCCGTGACGGACGCCGTGAACGCACGGAACCGGACGCTGGCGGTCCCCACATCCGCCGACGTCGACGCGGTCAGCCGTGAGATCCTCGACTCCCACTTCGCGATCCATCCGCATGCGGGACGCGAAGTCGGCCGGTACGAGTACGACGGCCGCTTCCCCGACATCGCCCGCCCGGACGCCGGGTACTTCACGGACTACCGGTCCCGCGTCGCCCCGCTGGCCGTCATCGCCGATCCGGCCCGCCGCGCGGACGTCCGTACCAGCCTGGCCTGGCTCGACCGGGAGGCGTTCCGCGTCGGCGTTCTCGGCCAGCAGCTCCGCGACCCCGTCGAATGCCTCAGCGAAACCGATGTGTGGGGCTACGTCCAGCAGCCGTACGCCGACCCTGCCGCGAGAATCGACGCGCTGCGGTCGCATCTGGACGGCGTACCCGCATTCCTGGAACGAGCCGAGCCGGCGATCGCCCCCAGCCTGCCGGTGGGACAACGGCTGCACGCGCTGGACCTGGCCCGGGCGCTCGCCGCGGACCTGCGCGACGTCGGCGGACTGCTCGCCGCCGTGCACCCGGAGATGAGCGCCCCCCACCTCGCCGGTCCCGCGGAGGCGGCGGCGATCGCGGTCGAGAAGTTCGCTGTGGCCGTGGAGAAGTCCGCCCCCATCGGCGGCATGCTGGGACCGGAGCGGCTGCGCGAGTGGATCCGCGTCAGCGAGGGCGTCGACCGGTCGACCGGCGAGCTCATCGACGAGGCGCAGGCCGAGGTCGACGACATCGTGGCGGCGCTGGACGCGCTCGCCGCCCAGCACGGAGTGAGCCGCCGCCGCGACCTCTACGACCTGATGGAGCGCCCCGCGCAGGGGCTCGGCGCGGTCGACTGCGTGGCGGGCCTCGTCGAGCGGCTGCGGGACTTCTGGGCCGGCCGGGGCGTCGTGACCGTAGAGACCGCCAACCCCCTGCGCTACCTGCACCGGCCGCGGATGTTCGCCGCGGCCGAATTCGGCGTCACCGGCCCCTTCGCCGGCAGCGGCCAGCCGCACCACCTGTATCTGCCGCAGTGGACGGACCGGCCGCTGCCGATGATCGAGATGCTCACCGTCCACGAGGCGTACGCCGGCCACTACCTGCACACCGAGGCGGCCTTCCGGCAGACCCACGGCGTACGCAGCAGCCTGCGGCTGTGGGCCGGATTCGTGGAAGGCTGGGCGCACTACACCGAAGAACTCGCGATCGAGCAGGGCCTGGCCGAGGACCGGCCGCTGCTGCGGGCCGCCCAGTTGCTCTCGGCGCTGGAGGCGGCCACCCGGCTGCTGGTCTACCTGCGCGTGCACGCCGGCCGCTGGACCTTCGGGGAAGCGGTGCAGAACACGGCGGTGCTGTGCGAGTGGCCGGTCGCCCAGGCCACCCGCGACGTCCTCAGCACGACCTCCGACTGGCGGGTCGCCCTCTACACGTTCGGCAAGCTGCGCATCCGGGAATGGCGCCGCGATGCCGGCGTCGGCACCGACCGGCAAGCCCTCACCGCGTTCCACGACCGCCTGATCGGCTGCGGCTTCGCGCCGCTGGGCGTCGTCCGGCAGTACTACCTCGACTCGGAGATGGAGGTGGCGGGTCTCGATGTCCACATCGGCGCGGAGTGAGACGCAAACGCACAGCGGCGGTCCGGCCGGCGACTGGGTCACCGTGCCCGGCGGCCCGTTCACGATGGGTGCCGACCGCACCCGGCCCGACGGCCGGCCCCGGTCGTGCTCCCCCGCGCACACCGTGGACGTGGACACCTTCCGCATCGGCCGCCGCCCTGTGTCGGTCGCCGACTTCGCCCGCTTCGTCGAGGCCACGTCCTACGTGACGGTGGCCGAGAAGAACGGCCAGAGCTACGTCTGGACCGGCCGCGAGAAGGAAGACCTCTTCCCCGGCAACGACGCGCTGTGGATCCAGACACCCGGGGCGTCCTGGCGTACGCCGCGGGGGCCGGGCTCCGACGTCACCGGTAAGGAAGACCATCCGGTGACGCACGTGTCCCTGGCCGACTGCGACGCCTACTGCGCCTGGTCCGGCACCCGGCTGTGCACCGAAGCCGAATGGGAGAAGGCCGCCCGCGGCACCGACGGGCGTACTTACCCCTGGGGCGAGGAGCCGCCCACACCGGAGCACTGCAACTACGCGATGAACGTCGGCGACACCACGCCGATCGGCGCGTACCCGGCCGCCCGCAGCCCGTACGGCCTGGAAGACATCACCGGCAACGTCTGGGAGTGGACCAGCACCAACTGGCACCGGTACCCGTACTCGGAGGACAAGTCGCGCGCGATCATCACGCACGGCGGCCGGGTGGAGCTGATCTCGATCCGGGGCGGCTCGTTCTTCAACGACTGCAGCGCGATGGGGCTGTCGGTGTACAGCCGGCTGTATTCACTGCCGCTGTACACCGGCTACGACATCGGCTTCCGCGTCTGCGCCGACGACTGAGCGAGGCCGGCTCGGTGCAGCGTCGGACGTCGCTCAGTGCAGCGTGACCGGAAGCGATTCGAGCCGCCACGTTCCCGGGTCGCGTACGCGGCGCAGCTCCGCCGGGTCGACGGCCAGGGCCAACCGCGGCAGGCGCTGGAACAGCCGGACGAGGGCGACGTCGCTCATCTCCCGGGCCAGCCAGTTCCCCGTGCACACATGCGGTCCGTAGCCGAAGCCCAGGTGCCCCATCGGCTTCAGCGGGCGCGTCACGTCCAGGCGGTCGGCGTGGTCGAACGCCCGCGGATCGCGGTTGGCCGACGCGTGAACGGCCACGACGGCATCCCCGGCCTGGATGACGACGCCGTGCACGTCGACGTTCTCGGTCGCGTACCGTGGATTGCCGATGACGTTCAGGCCGCTCCAGCGGATGAGCTCCTCGACCGCGTTCGGCGCCAGCCTGTCGCCGGCCAGCAGCAGCTCCAATTGGTCCACATTGGTCAGCAGGGCCACGATCGCGTTGGCGAGGAAGTGCTTCACGGGTGAGGAGGCGGCCACCGTGACCCAGATCAGCGCCTCCATCTCCAGATCGCTGAGCCGCTGCGGATCGTCGGCCTGATCGCGGATCAGCATGGAGATCGGGTCGTCGGCGGGGTGCTCGCGATGCTGCGCGATGGCGTCCTTCGTGGCCTGTAGGACGGCGTCGATGGCTCGCGCGTAGTCGTCGCTCACCCCGGAACTCATCGCGTGGGCATGCTCGCGCCAGGGCTGCCGGTCCGACACGGGGAAGCCGAGGAACTCCACGACCACGTCGGCGTTGAACGGCTCGGTGAAGTCCGCCAGCAGGTCGACCGGGCCGTCGGCCGCCGCCGCCTCCAGATCGTCGATCAGGCTGTCGACGATCGCCTCGACCCGCGGCCGGAACGCCACCGAGCGGGCGGCGGTGAAGGCCGGCGCCCAGATCGAACGCAGGCGGTGGTGGCGTTCACCGTCCACATGCATCGCGGCCAGATACGGCTGCGCCACATCGGGGATGTCGGGCCGGATCTCGCTCTCTTCGGTCACGGCGAACCGCCGGTCGGCCAGCATCGCCTTGCAGTCGGCCAGCCGGGTGAAGCCCCAGATCGGTCGTATGCCCGGCGCCAGCAGCCGCACCAGCGGCGCCTCCTCGCGAGCCTGACCGTAGACCGTGAACGGATCGGCCAGCACCCGGGGGTCGACGAGCAGGAGCCGCGGAACGTTCGTCGCCACAGACATTCAGCATTCTCCCCTTGTCGATGATCTGGCGACGGTACCACCGCCCACCAGCGCATGCCACCGATCTTCGGCGGGGCCGGCGGCGGCTATCGGGTCAGCCGCTGCCCGGCCGTGCCGCGACGGGCCAGCCGGTCGACCGCGGTCGCCACGGCGATGTCGTTCACGGCCATGCCGAACGGATTGACGACGACACGCTGCTCCGGCTTCGGAACGATCTCGACCGCGCCCGCGAGGATCCGGCCCAGCTCACCGGCGACCCGCTGCCGCCCGCCCGTCCCGGCGTCCACGCCCGGAGGCAGAACCGCGCCGGCGGCGATGAGCCGCCCCAGCAGCCGGTTCCTGTCATCCGCGACCAGATCCCAGCTGTCCACGACGAGATGATCCGCGCCCAGCAGCAGATCCTCGGCGCAGTCGTCCAGGCCGACGTTGACCACGATCGCCCCCGGGGCGACGTCGCCCAGCCGCAGATAGGCCTCCGTACTGGTCGTCGCCGCGATCACGACGTCGGCCCGCCCCACCACCGAGCGCCAATCCTCGACCGCCACGACACCCTCTACGCGCCCCGCCAGCTCCACCGCCCGGGTGCCGTCCGCGTCATACGACCAGATCGTCCCCAGCGAGGCGACGGCTCGGCCGAGCATCCGGGCATGGGCCTCGCCGATCGGCCCCGCCCCGACCACCAGCGCGCGCTCCACAATCCGCGGCGCCAGCCGCTTCACCGCCGCGACGCTGACCGCCGCGGTCCGCATCGCCGACACCTGCGCGGCCGCCATGATCGTCGTGACCTGCGCGGTCTCGACGTCGAAAAGCAGGATCAGACCACTGGCACGCGGCACACCGCGCCCCGGATTCGCCACGTTCCCATTGATGACCTTGATTCCTGCCGCGTACGCCGGCCGGCCGAGCGCGGCCGGCAGTGTCAGGCTCCGCGCCCAGCCGTCGTCCACGTCCCAGCGGAGGTACGCCTCAGCAGGCAGCACGGTCTCGCCCACGGCGTTCATGCGTAACGCGTCTTCGACCGTCGCCACCACATCGATCTCGTCGAGCAGACCGGCCACGGAGAGGGTGTCGAGGTAGAGCAGATCGGCTGGCGTCGGAGGCTCCCGGAGTCGGTGTGCGGGCGGGGAACGGCTCAGCCGCGATCCTACGGTGGTCCACCCGCGCCGCCAAGCCATCCGCGATCATCCATCAGTCCACGGCGGACGGCG
The DNA here is from genome assembly GCF_000428945.1 of Hamadaea tsunoensis DSM 44101. Classification (GTDB taxonomy): domain Bacteria; phylum Actinomycetota; class Actinomycetes; order Mycobacteriales; family Micromonosporaceae; genus Hamadaea; species Hamadaea tsunoensis. The sequence goes on from NZ_AUAX01000002.1 coordinate 138,312, forward strand.
GCGGGACCAAGCCACCGGGCCGGCGCTGCCTCGTCCCGCCGCCGCGATTCGAGGATCAGGCGTCGGCGTACCGGGCGGCGACGTCGAGGATCCACGTAATGCCGAAGCGGTCGGTCAGCATCCCGAACGCCGGCGCCCACCGCACCGGGCCGAACGCCTCGACGACGGTCGCGCCGTCGGCCAGCTTCTCCCACAGCGCGCCCACTTCTTCGGCGGTCTCGCCGCGTACCGACAGGAAGAACGGCTCGCCGGTCAGCGTCATGCCGTTCTCCCGCAGCGTCGGCGACGTGGCGGCGCCGGCTCCGGCCTGGCTGGGCACGTCGTAGGCCATGACGCGGAAGCCGTCGACGGCCGCGACCTGGCCCCAGACGACCTTGCCGGCGTCGGGCAGCTCCTTCGGCATGCCGAAGTCGCCGTACGTGACGACCATGATCTCGCCGCCGAACACCGAGTGGTAGAACTCCAGCGCCTCCCGGGCGTTGCCGCGGAAATTGAGGTGGGCGGTGGTGGTGATGCTCATCGAGACTCCTGGTGAGAGTTGTTCCCGGCCGGTGTCCGGCCGGCGTCACCACCAAGGTTCGAGGACGTAGGTGCCAGGATGTGGCACCTACTGCGGGGCAGAATCAAACCCGTGCCGAAAACGTCAGGTCGACTGCTGGCCCTGTTGTCGCTCCTGCAGACGCGCCGCGACTGGCCGGGCGCGCTGCTGGCCGAGCGCCTGGAGATCAGCCTGCGCACCGTACGCCGGGACGTCGACCGGCTTCGCGAGCTCGGCTACCCCATCGCCGCCGTCAAGGGTCCTGACGGCGGCTACCGGCTCAGCGCCGGCACCGAACTGCCGCCGCTGCTGTTCGACGACGACCAGGCCGTCGCCCTCACCATCGCCCTGCAGACCGCGGCCACCACACTGGGCGACGGACTCGGCGAAGCGGCGGCCCGGGCACTGACCACCATCCGGCAGGTCATGCCGTCCCGGCTCCGGCACCGCATCGGCGCGCTCCAGATCACCGCCGTCGAACGGCCCGCCACCCGACCGGCCGCCGCGATCGACCGCGGCCTGCTCCTGGCAATCAGCGCCGCCGTGCAAACCCACGAGATCCTCCGCTTCGACTACACCCCCGAAGGCCCCGAGAACCCGGACAAACCCCCGCGCCGCGTCGAGCCCCACCACGTCGTCACCTGGGACGGCCGCTGGTACCTCGTCGCCTGGGACCTCGACCGCTCGGACTGGCGTACCTTCCGCGCCGACCGGATCACCCTGCGCATCCCCAACGGACCCCGTTTCACTCCCCGGGACCTCCCCGGCGGCGACGTGACCACCTTCGTCACCGGCAGATTCCGCGGCGCCGACGACGGCACCGCCGGCTGGCCCTGCCAGGGCACCGCGATCCTCCACCTGCCGGCCGCCACCGTGGCCCTCTACACGCGCGACGGGATCGTCGAGGCGCTCGGCGCGGACCGCTGCCGGATCACCCTCGGCTCCTGGTCCTGGACCAGCCTCGCCGCCGCCCTCGCCCGATTCGACGCGGAGATCGAGGTGGCCGAACCCGCCGAGCTCGTCGACGCCTTCGGCCGCCTGGCCCGCCGGCTCGCCCGGACCGCGGCCGGACCAGAACCGGCGGACCGATTTCAGCCTTACCGATATCGTCACTCTGGCAGCGGGATCGCCGACGGGTCTTGACGGCCCGGGCGGATCTCGCTTGCGGATCCTGAGGGTGGGCTCTTGTGCGGGCGAGGTAGGGAGTCACTTGCATGTCCGAGTTCCATGCGCCGACCGGGTTCAGCCCCGAGGATGTCCCGCTGGCGTACGAGGAGCTTCCTCATGCCCAGTTGCTGGATCTCGTGTATGACGCGGTGGTCGCGTTCAGCAGCTTCCCGCCTACCGTGATCGGCATCCACGCGCCGCCGGGTCATCACGGCACATCACTGTTGTATCGCCTGCGTCATCGCCTCGACCCGGAGAGTCCATTCGAACCCGCCACTCACCACCTCGTCGCGTACGAGCCTGTCAGCCCGATGAAGCGGTGGGCACAGGGCGGACAGGTCCGTACCCGGCTCACGAGATTCTGGTTATGGCGTCAGTCGCATCGCCCATTCCTCAATTCGCACGAACTGCCGTACAGGATGGAGCCGCTCACGGGTCGTGAGTCGGCGGCGGCAGTGACGATGATGCTGGATCCGTCGACCTACGAGACGCCGGAGCATCTCTGGGACGGATTGACCACGGAAATCGTCGAAGGAGTCGTCCGCCGGCTCCCCGGCGGGCAGGTGCAACGGCTACGGTTCGACCTCAACCGGCATCGCATCGACCCGCTCGCGCTGCGGCGCCGGATCCTGGCCAGCTTCCTTCCGCGTACGCTCATGGGCGCGCTGGCCTTGTGCACGGCTGTCGCACTGATCGTCATCGGCGTCGTCACCGCCAGCATGACGGCGATTCGCACCGTCAACCTGTCCACTCTCCTCGGACCCACGGCGGTCATCGTCCTGGCGGTCCTGGGATTCCTCGGCCGTTCCGCGATATCACAAGCAGGTACGCTGGGAACCTGGCTCCTCTCGCAACGCGACGGAGTCCTCGGCCCAGGAATCCGCCGACGCGACGCGACGATGCCGGCCGGGCGGGCGGAACGCCTCGAAGACGAAGTCGGCCCGCTGCTGAGTCTCGCCACCCGCGACTCATCCGTGATCATCTTCCTGCGCGGCCTCGACCGCTGCCGGCCCGAGATCGTCGCCGCGACGCTGGACTTCGTCCACGTCTTCATGAACGGCGCGCTGCCGCCATGCACCTTCGTGCTGGCCTACGACGCCCCGACCGTAGCCGCCCAGCTCGAAACCATCCACACCGGCCTGCGCGAACGAGCGCTCGCCGAGCCGCTGTCCTACGGCCACCTGCGCCACAACGGATGGGCCATCCTCGAGGACTACATCGACCTGCCCGTCCGCATCCCCAGCCTGCACGGCCGAGCCGCGGCAGACCACCTCTCCCCCTGGCTGCGCCGGCCCGGCACGAGGTCCGCGGACACGTCGCCCTACGACGTACCGCAGCCACGTCCAGGCGCCACGTCACGCCCACAACCGGAGCCCGAGAGCGATCCCTATGATGGCCCGGCGCCGCGATCGTTCGCACAACCAGAGCTCCTCACCGACGTGCCCGAACAGCCCTGGTCGCGGATCGAGGACCTGGAAAGCGTACGCACGGCGATGAGCCTGGCCGTCCAGGCGATACCGGATCTGTCGCCGCAACGGATCGGTGTCTTCATCAACGTCTGGCGCTTCTACGTACTACTGCAGTACCAGCGCGGGCAGCTGTCCTTCGCTCTTGACGAGGTCGTCAAGCGCGGATGCGAGACCGCCCGGTACGCCGCCATCCTCGTAGGGTGGGCGCCGATTCTCGCCGGCCTGTCCCGACCTGCGGTGGGCAACGGTTCCGAGCTGCATCTGACCCGACTGCTTGCCGCGGCCGGGGACGACCATGCCTGGCAGACGGCCACGACGGAGACGGGCCTCGATCCGCGCGACCCCGCCGCGGCCGCACTACGCGAACTCCTCCGCCAGCCCGACGGCGACGACACGATCCTCGCCGACCTCATCCGCCAATATCTCTGACGCCGCCGAGCCGACCACATGGGACGTGACAGTCGCAGCACGGTCGGCCATCCGTACAGCACGAGGACGCTTTGACACGCTTACAACAGGCGGCATATGACGCCCAGCTGGCGGCCGGACTGCCGATCAGCCCGCTGGCGACGGCGATCCTGGCGTTGGACGCCCGCCTGATCACTGTCGAGCACTGCGCCAGCTACATAGACACGATTCAGCAGATGCCATGGTTCCGGGCTGCGTTCCCGGCACACAGCGTGCTGCTGCACATCATCGGCGGACGCGGGATCAGCCATGCCGACGCGCGGCGCAGCCAGATCAAGGTCGGAGCCACCGACCGACAGTCCCCCGCCCGATGCGAGCATGCGTGTCTGCACGAGCTGGCCCATATCGTCAGTAGCGACTACGCGGATGACGGAGTCCTGCGCGAGCCGAAACTCGGCCGCGCCAGCAGCAAAGGCCACCACGAGGCGTGGCGCGTCAACTTCGTCTTCATCGTGAGAATGGTTCTGGGTGGGCAGGCCGCGGCCCGGCTACGGCGGGAGTTCAACCAATGGGGCCTGCCGACGCGGAAGTGAGCCGTCAGTTCCGCGCGATTCCTGGCGGCTTCAGGTGCCCCTGCGAGGCCAGGTGCATGAAGAGAGCCCGGTTGTACGCGTTCATTTCAGGCAGTTCGAGCGGGTCGTAGAACCCGAGATCCGTCGTCTCGGGGTCAGACGTGTCGAGCTCCCCCGACCACGACTCCGCGCGGTAGGTCAACGAGATCACATGGCACTGGTCGCCGTTGGGGTAGACCAGGAGGCATTCTGGGCCCGATCGTGCCGAGAGCAGGGTCAGCTCTCCGGCGACGAGGCCGGTTTCCTCACGAAGCTCTCGACGGGCCGCGTCCTCGAGACGCTCGCCCGGCTCCACGGCACCGCCGGGAATGCACCAAGTCCGGTCATCGAGGCGCTCCTGGAGCAGGATCCGCTGCCGGTCATCCCAGACGAGCACACCGGCGGCGGCGACCACCAGCGGCTCCTTGCCGACCAGTGCTCGCATACGCTGTGCATAGGACTGCGTACCGTCGTCATCCATGATCGCAGGATAGGCGAGCGGGAGAGGCTCAGGTCCAAACAGCACATGGCTTCCACTTGCGACACTGTGCGCATGGGACGGTTCCTCGCCAAGACGCTCCTGTTCCTCGCGGCCGGCGCCGCAGGGGTTCTGCTGTCGATCTGGCTCTTCCGGGTCTTCAGGGATCCACGCCCCGGGATCGCGATCACCGCCATCTGGGTGCTGTTGTACGTCAGGCTCCTCTGGCGGCAGATCCCCGCCGACGTACGGAACGAGGATCCCGACGTGCCGTTCTTCGAATCACGCAGTGCCCGGCGGGAGCGGCACTGGGCCGAGATCGAGGCGCGAGCCGAGGAGTGGCACCGCAACCGCCGCCATCGTGCTCGGGAGGCCCGCCGCCGCAAGTGACGCACGTGGTACGCCGAGGCTGACTCGTCGACGATCGTCGACTGAATCGTCCGATCACCCCTTCGAGCGCACTATGGGCTCCGCGAGACTGAGCCGATCGGCCGGGTTCGCCGAGAGCCAGGTCTCTGCCCGCTGCCTTTCCACTCGTGGTAGCCGTATCCAGCCGCCACTCGCCTGACGTGGGTACTGCGGGAAACTCGCCAGCCTGGAAACGGAGGCGATCAGGCCGCACACGACGAGCACAAGGATCACAGCGGCCAGCGAAAGAAGGGAATCCGGCCAGGTCGACGGCCCGAAAACACCGATCGCGCAGGCCGCGATCACGGTCAACGGCAGCAACACCCAGCAGTTGAACGCGAGCAGGCGGCTGGCCAGCACGATACGGGTGCGGACGTCCCCGCCGACCAGGACCGTGACGCGGGATGCACGTCCAGGCCAGTGCCCGGCCGCGAACACGGTGACAAGCGCGGACCCCTCGACTGCCCCGTGTATGGGTACCGAGGCGAAGTCCAGATCGTTGCGCGCGGTCGGCGAGACGAGAACGTCGACGAGGTCCGCTCCGGTAGCCGAGTCTTGGCGGCGTGGTGTGTTGGACACCGATGTCTGCCCTTTCCTGCGTTGTGCCTCAACGTCCTGCGGAATGCGGGCGCTGAGACGCGGACTTAACGCGTTGCGGGAACGGTGCTTCATCGCATAGCTTACGGCGGTTGAAAGGGGAACGGTGCCCAAGCTGAACCAGATCATCGCCGTCGAAAAGGGTGTCAAGAGCCGGTCGCTGCAGGAGCTGACCGACGCGCACCGCGACGTGCAGAAGCCCGCGCTGCTGTCCGGCATCGCGCGGACGTATCAGGCCAAGGACGAGGAAGGCGAGCAGTTGCCGCCCGAGTCCACGAAGGTCCAGATCCGTACCGAGGAAGTGCTGCGGGGCGTGGCGGTCACGCTGACCCGGCTGTTCGACGTGACCGCGACCAAGGACGCGACGAACTGCGTCGCGCGCGCGGACGTCGTCGTGGACGACGACACGCTGCTGTCCGATGTGCCGGTCAGCTACCTGCTGTTCCTGGAGAAGCAGCTGACCGACCTGCACACGTTCGTCAAGAAGCTGCCGATCCTGGACGCGGCCGAGTCGTGGCAGTACAACGACTCCGCGGACAGCTGGTCGACCGAGCCGGTGCGTACGCTGCGGACGAAGAAGGTTCCGCGTAACCACGTCAAGGCCGAGGCGACCGAGAAGCATCCGGCGCAGGTCGAGGTGTACTACGAGGATGTCACGATCGGGTACTGGACGACCGTGAAGTTCTCCGGTGCGCTGCCGGCCAAGCGGGTCTCCGAGCTGCTGGAGCGTGTCGAGAAGCTGCAGAGCGCGGTGAAGTTCGCCCGCGAGGAGGCGAACGGCACGCAGGCGGTCGACCGCAAGGTCGGCGACAAGGTCTTCGGCTACCTGTTCCGATGACCCACAGACTCCCTCGCAACACGCAAGCGCGAGGGTGCGCATGAGCGCAAGCTGAAGCTGAGGCTCAAGCTGACCAACCGCGGCCACAGTGCGGGTTCGAGCCCCGCCCCCCGCATTTCCTGTGGGGGTAGCCCAACTGGCAGAGGCAACCGCGGATCAAGTTCAGACTCTTGCTCCAGACTCAGCATTCGCCATTGATCGCCGGATCGACCGCCGGCGGGCATCAGCACCAGGTTGCGGGTTCAACTCCCGTCCGCCGCTCTTCATGCGGCGGTGGCTCAACGGCAGAGCATGGTGCCCTCAGCCCGACCCGCCAGCTTAAACGCCATCGGCGAGTGCAATTCAGTGGCACACCGAGGCCCGGGACAGGACATGTTCCCGGGCCTCACCAATTCTTCGCGCGCCCCCACTCCGTTTCGGGGCGAAACATCGATGAGTGGCGCCGGCGTGGGACGCTGTGCGCATGGCGCGATGGCGGACGGCCACCCTGGCGATGCTGGTGCTCCTCGCCGGCTGCTCCTTCGGCGACGACGGCTTCGAACACCGGTACGCGGCGCCGGGAACAGGCTGTGGCGACCTGGCCGATTCCGACAGCGGCAAGTCCGACATCTGGTCGCGTTCCAGTGGGGTTCTGGTCAGCTGCGCGAAGGACCACAGCGTCCTCGCACCTCCGAAAATGCCCGGCGCGCGGGTCTACTGGACGGAGTCCGATGTGGATTACATCGATCCGCCCGACTTGAAGAAGCACGGCTACGCCGGCACCGCGATCGAGGTGACCGCCGAGGTGCTGACGGGCGGTCCGGAGGCACGCGGCGGCATCGTCGTCGACCCTGTCCCGGCCTTGCAGCAGTATGACGCCGACCTTCCGGTCTTCTTCTTCGCCGTCGACTCCGCCGGGCGCTGGTTCATCGACCGTCACGACCACAGCGCGCAGTTCGCCGCCGATGTGGCGTCCGGCGCCGTCGCTCCCGGCCCGCACCGGATACGCGTACGCACCGATGCGTCGAAGTCGACCTCGGTCTTCGCCGTGGACGGGACCGACGTCGCGACGCAGATCCTGCCACCGGCCAAGTGGTACACGGTCGGGGTGGGGGTCGCGTGCTCGCGTACGGAGTTGAACGAGGAGTCGTGCACGGCGTCGATGAAGGACTACCAGAGCGTCTGGTGGAAGTAGAACGTACGCCACGGCCGACGAATCGGGCCGTGGCGTACGTGTCGCGCAGGAATCTCAGTGCGACGATCCGATCAGGTCCGCCGCGGTTGCCGGCTCGACGACGGTCGGCCCGGCCAACGACGGCCGCGGCCGCAGCCCGATCCAGACGAGGACGACGCTGGCCAGCGTGACCACGACGTTCACGCTCAGCGCCAGCCGCATCCCGTGCAGTGCCAGGGTCTGCGTGGCGGCGACCGCGCTGAGGATCGGGATCCCGATGGTGATCGCGACCTGCTGCGTCATCGACGCGAGACCCGTCGCCAGCCCCTGTTCGTGGTCCGGCAGCCCGGACGTCGCCGTCACCGTGTACGCGACCAGCGAGGTCACGTGCCCGAAGAAGCCGATGAACAGGGCCGGAAGCAGGATCGCCAGGCCGACGCGCTCGGTACCGAGCAGGACCAGCGGCAGCGTCATCACACCCTGGACCGCCATGCCGGCGGCGAGGACCTTGCGGTTGCCGTACCTGCCGAGGAAGCGGCCGGCGATGATCCCGGCGGGCACGGAGGCGAGCCCCGGTACGCCGAACACCAGCCCGGTCACGAGCGGCGAGAAACCGAGGGTGTTCTGCAGGTACAACGTGACGAGGAAGATCATCGCGGTTTCCATCGTGGACACGATGAGCCCGGCGTAGTTGCCCCATTTGACGGTGGGCCGGGTGAGGATGCGTACCGGGGCCAGGGGTGCGGGTGCGCGCAGCTCGATCCGCCAGAACGCGGCCAGCAGCAGCGCCCCTACCACCCCGGCGACGATGTTCTTCTCGATGATCGCGTAGATCACCGCGAGCAGGCCGCCGGTGACGGTGACCGCGCCCGGGAGGTCGAGCCGGACCCGGTCGGGTGAGCGGCCTTCGGCGATGACGAACGGGGTGACGATCAGGACGATCAGCGCCACGGGCACGTTGATGAAGAACGCGGACCGCCAGCCGAGCAGGCTGACGAGCGTACCGCCGACAAGTGCGCCCACGGTGAACCCGCCGGCCAGCAGCGCGCCGTTGAGGCCGAGGACCCTGGCTCGCAGGGAGCCTTCGCTGAAGGTCGTGGTCAGCAGCGAGAGTGATGCGGGCATGGCCATGGCGGTCGCGAAGCCCTGCAGTACGCGGGCGGTGAGCAGCATCTGCGGGTTGGTGGCGAAGCCGCCGAGCAGGGACGCGCCGACGAGCAGGAGCATGCCGCCGAGGAAGATCTTGCGCCGGCCGAAGAGGTCGGCGGTGCGTCCGAACAGGAGCGCGAAGCCGGCGGCGGGCAGGGCGTAGGCGGAGGCGATCCACGGCAGGCCGGTGACGCCGAGCCCGACGCCTTCGCCCACCCTGGGCAGGGCGACGTTGAGGATGGAGAAGTCGACGGACATGGTGAATCCGGCGCCGAGCAGCACGAACAGGATCATCCGCTGCCGGCCGGTCATGCGTTGCGAGGGCGTGCTGTCACTGGACACGGTGCATTACTTCCTTCGAAGGGCGTGACGAAGCGGGGTGCCACGGACACGTGCGTCCGTGACACCCCAGCGGAGAAAGGGCGGTGTTTTAGCGAGAGTCGCGTTCGGCCGCTTCGGCGATGCGCTTGACCGCGGCCAGGCGCCGGTCCCATTCGGTCGCCAGCGCCGTCATCCATCGGGCGGTCGCGTTCAACGCGTCGGGCCGCACGGCGTAGAGCACCTCCCGGCCTGACTTGCGGGAGGTGGCCAGCCCCGCGGCCTCGAGGACCGCGAGGTGCTTCACGATCGCCTGCCGCGACACCGGCACCTGCTCGGCGAGAGTCGTCGCGGTCACCTCGCCGTGGGTGGCGAGGAGGTCGAGCAGGTGCCGGCGGGTCGGGTCGGCCAGCGCGCCGATGACCCCGTCGACGGTGTCGCGAATGTCGTCGGTCACGACGACTATTGTTCGGCGCGCTTGGTGAACCCGTCGAGGACTTCGACCCAGCCGCCGGAGTTGTCCTTGTGCGCCTGGGCGCCCGCGCCCGCCGGCAGCGCGGTGAAGCCGCTCTCCACGACCCGCAGACGCGTACTGCGCTCGCCCTCCGGGATCAGGGTGAACTCGATCAGCGTCGTGTTGTCGTCGGTCAGCGGCTGCCCCGCGAACGCGCTGGCCCATCGGTACGCCACGTAGGTCTGCGGCCGCACCTTCTCCACGAGTACCGGGAAGTCGCCGTACTGCGCGTTGCTCGCCACCGTGGACTCCCCCTCGACGGCGACGCCGCCGGGCTTGTCGGCGACCCAGAAGCCCGGTTCGGTCACCAGTGACCAGACCCGTTCCAGGGATGCCTGGATCAGGGTCTCGCGTTCGATCCGGTCCTCGCTCATCGGTTGCTCCTCACCTCACGAAACTTCATGTGCAACTCAAGGATTGCACATCGGGCAGCAAGCCGCAACTCCAGGGTTGCACATTTCATCTGCCGGCAGCGGCGTTCTGGCGGGCCTCACCGCTGATGAATCCGACACTATGGTGTGGGGATGACGAACACGCCCAGGGAGGCAGAGACGCGCATCGGCCCGGTCGGCGCGCTGCTGTGCCGGGTGATGTTCACCGCCGTCTGCCTACCCGGACCGGTCCTGCTGCTCGTCGCCGTAGCGCAGCGCCAGAGCCTGTCCACAGCGGACTTCTGGGGCCTGCTCGGCGGCGGCCTCCTGACGACGATCGCCGGCGGCGGCTTCGGAGTGTGGGGCCTGCGCCTGGTCACGCGCTCGCGCCGCGACATGCGGCGGCTCGCCACCAACGGCGTCGCCGCTACGGCGGAGATTCTCGCGGTCGCCGATCACACGGACGGGGAGGAGTCCGGCCGGAAACTCCGCCTGCGGATCAGCGCGGCCGGGTTCGCCGCCTTCGAGACCGAGGCGGTCCGCGCCGACGACCCGGCCCTCGTGCCCGGCGCGTTCCTGGCCGCGGTCGTGGAGCCGGAGGAACGCGTCTTCTCCTTCGTGTAGCCGCCCGTCCCCCGTCGGGTCGACAGACAGGGACGCCGCCCCGAGACGTCAGGAGGTCTTGGCGTCCAGATACTGCAGCAGATCGTGGGCGGCCAGCTCGATGTCCTTGTGGTGGAACTCCGAAGCCCGGTAGACACAGGCGATCAGGCCGCTGCGGTGGACACGGCGCAGGTCGCCGAAGACGAACGCGTACCGGGCCTTGGTCTCGTCGGACGCTCCGACCGTGAGGCCCAGGTGCCAGGCGGCGTACTCGGCCCAGCTGTGCTTGTCCAGGTACGCGTTCTGCGCTTCGGCCTTCGGCTGGGCGTCGCCCCAGTCGCTGTCGAGGACGTACTGCCGCTTGTCGACCAGCTGCCGCGCGTACGCCACGGCCGCCTCGTTGAGCTCGTACTTGTTCGGCATACCAGCCGAGTACCCTGCGTGAGGCCGCCTAACCGCAGGTTCGAGATCCTCGGCCGCCTGGCGTCAGTCGGCGAGCCAGCCCAGCACGGTCATGCCGACGGAGGAGAAGCCGACGACGACCACGATCACCGACAACAGCATCCCGGCCACCATCGGGCGGCTCATCGGCCGGCGGCGGAAGAGGCGCTCGAAGCCGACGGGCATCAGCACCACCGCGACGAACGGCGCGAACGCCATCACGATCAGCAGCACCCAGCACAGCGTACGCACATGGCCGACGTCCGATGGCCGCAACGTCCGTCGATGTCGTCACGTGGGCAGCCTACCCGGCGCGACGTCCGGCCGTGGGTGAGCGCACCGCCCGGCGCAGACCGATATCGAGGGTCTGCGAACCGTCGCCACATGACGCCTCGACCAAGCGCCATAGGGCCTGGCGGCGCGCAAGATCATATCCAGCCTGACATGGTCAGACGGGATCTTGTAGGTCCCAGCGGACGCGGACGGCGGTCTGCAGCGTCAGTTCAGATGGCGATGAATCCCAGGTGGGTGTACCAGTGTCCGCCGTCGCGCAGGTGGTCGCCGATGACTCGTTCCAGCGCGGTGGTCCGCGGCAGGTCGTCCCAGTCTGCTGGTTGTTCGGTGAGGCCGAAGATGTAGCGCAGCACCGGTTTGTCGCAGAGTTCCGGCAGGTCGACGCGACCGGTGATCGGGAAGCGGTGTTGGAAGGCCGTGATATTGCTGTGGGCGGGAAGGCGTTCGGCCAGCTGAGGGTCGAGTAGCCAGGAGGTGCAGGTCATCGCGACCGGCTTCGTGTCGGGGAAATGCCGGGGAAAGAAGTCGCGGGCCGAGGCGAACGACGCGTCGCAGGCGGCGGGGCTGAGCGGGCCGAGCAGGTCGGGGATGTGGATCTCCAGAATCGGGTCGCCGGGCGAGCATGGCAGGCCGGCGCCGGTGAGCCCGGCGGCCGTGGGCTCCAGCAGGCTCGATCGTTCGAATTGCAGGCGTCCGAGCTGGTAGAGCTGGCCGCGCCAGTGCCGCCACAGCCAGTGGGCGAGGTTGAGGCCGCCGACGCCGTGGCGTTTGCGGTGCAGGGCCATGCTGCGGCCGAGGTCGGCGAGGGTCAGGCGGGAGACGTCGTCAGAGATGCCGTGGGCGGCGTGCAGCCTGCGGGCGTGGCCCAGGGCGGCGACGAAGACGTACACGTAGAAGTATCGGCCGAGTTCGCCCAGTTCCGGGTACTGTCGGCGGAAGTCGGGCGGCGGCCCGGCGTGGCAGAGTTCGCGTACCGCGTTGTGCAGGAGCCGCCACACGTCGGCGTTCTCCGGCGAGGGCATCAGGCGTACGAGGTCGGCGATGTCGTCGTGCGGCACCGCGAGTCCGATGAGGATCGCCGGTAGGTCCTCGCGGGACGGCAGTTGCATGTCACACCTCCGTGGCTTCGGCGTGCCGTGACGACGGGCCGTTCGATCATCATCGACGGTGGGACGGGAGCGGCCGACGTCGGCCCCTCCCTGCCGTTCCGCTCCAGCTATGCGATTCGGAGCTTGTCGAGGTCGGCGGCCGGAGGTGGTCGTCGGCGGCTTGGCGGTCGCCTGTGGACAGTTCGACCTCGGCGCGGGACGGCAGAGCCACGAAGCCCGATGGTCTCCGTGCGGTCCGGCGCGGCGTCGACGTCGCAGGCGCGTGGTTTCCTCCCGGCCGCACACCGGCCGGGAGGAAACACCTCAGCGGATCTCGAGGACGAGCTTCCCCGTCACTCGGCCCGACTCCCCCACCTCGTGGGCCTGCGCCGCCTGGTCCAGCGGGAACGACGCCTGGACGACCGGGCGCAGCGCGCCGCTACGCAGCAGGTCGGCCACGGCGAGCATCCCCGCCTGGTCGGCCTCGACAAGCATCAGCCGATGGCGTACGCCGAGTGCCGCGGCCTCCTCCCGCAACGGTGTGGTCTGGGAGAGGACGAGCGAGACGAGCGTGCCGCCGGGCCGCAGCGTCCGCAGGGAGCGGGCCGTGTAGTCGCCACCGATCAGGTCCAGGACCACGTCCACCTCGCCGGCCGCCTTCTCGAAGTCCTCGGTGTGGTAGTCGATGAGCTCGTCGGCGCCGAGCTCGCGCAGCAGTTCGTGCTTGGCCGCGCTGGCCGTGCCGATCACCGTGGCGCCCAGCGACTTGGCGATCTGCACGGCGAAGTGCCCGACGCCGCCCGCGGCCGCGTGGACCAGGACCCGCTGGCCGGGCCGGATGTGGGCGGTGTCCACCAGCGCCTGGTACGCCGTCAGCGCGGCCAGCGGCACCGAAGCGGCCTCGACGTGGCCGATCCCGGCGGGTTTCGCGACGAATGTCCGGGCCGGGGCCGTCACGTACTCAGCGAAGGAACCGTGGCCGTGGGGATAGGGAAGCATGCCGAAGACCTCGTCGCCCGGCTCGTGGATCGTCACGCCCACGCCGACGGCCTCGACCACTCCGGACACGTCCCAGCCCAGGATCAGCGGCAGCTGGTCGAGGAACCCGGGCAGCCGCCGGTGCACCCAGTCGGTCGGGCTGATACCCGCCGCGTGTACGCGTACCAGCACCTCGGAGGGGCCGGGCACGGGCCGCTCGACCTCCACCACCTGCAGCACATCGGGGTCGCCCAGCCGGTCCTGGCTGACCGCTCGCATCGTCGCACTCGTCATGAGTCGAGCCTGCCGAACGCGGGCCGGGCCGGACAGTGGCCCGAAAGCCAATACAGGCAAGAATCGGGCCACGCGCCGTCGCCTCGGCCGATCACCGCAGAGCCTCCCGGAGCGCCTCGGTGATGTCTCCGACAGCGTTCTTCGCGTCGTCGAAGGGGTGCCGCAGGAACTCGTGGATCATCCCGTCGTATCGGCGTACCGTCGCGGGCACCCCCGCGTCCGCGAGTCGCCGCCCGTACGCCTCGCCCTCGTCGCGCAGCGCGTCATATTCGGCGGTGACGATGAAAGCGGGCGGCAATCCGGCCAGGTCGGGCTCCAGCAGCGGCGACACCCTCGGATCGAGGCGCTGCTCGGCGGTCGTCAGATAATGGTCCATGAACCACTCCTGAGCCTCCCGGCTGACGTTGCCGTACTTCCCGGCGTACTCGGTGATCGTGAAGTTGGTGCGGCGGAAGTCGAGATCCGGGTAGATGAGCAACTGGAAGGCGATGGCCGGGCCACCGGCGTCCCGCGCCTTCAGCGCGAGCACCGCGGCCAGGTTGCCGCCCGCGCTGTCACCCGCGACGGCCAGCCGGCCTGCGTCGACGCCGAGATCGGCCGCGTTGTCCACGACCCAGCTCGTCGCGGCGAAACCCGCGTCGACGGCCGCCGGATACTTGGCCTCGGGTGAGAGCGGGTAGTCCACCGACACGACCACGCTGCCTGCGCCGTTGGCCAACGCCCTGGCCAACGCGTCGTGGGAGTCCAGGTCGCCGAGCACGAAACCGCCGCCGTGGAAGAAGACCACGACCCCAGGCACTTCCTCCCGTACGCCGAGCGGCCGGTATATGCGTACGGCCAACGGGCCCACGGCGGTTTCCGCGATCCGGTCGGTGACCTCTTCCACCCTCTCCGGTACGCCGACCGAAGCCGCCGTCAACCGGCGGGCCCCGGCCCGGGCCTGCTCGGGCGAGACGGTGTGCAGTCCGGCGAAATTGACGGCGGCGAGGCGCTCCAGGTGCGCCTGAACCTGTGGATGCAGTGCCATGCGGGTTGTTCTCCTTCATCGGATCCATCGGAACGGAGGTACGCTTCCAGCCTGCGACTTGAACCGTGCTTCAAGTCAAGGCACGGAATCCGCCCGCCGTGAAGGTCCGCGGCGAAGGTCTGCTGAAGGTCTGCTGTTGAGGAGGATGTGGCATGCCGCGCACCAGGGAGCTGGACATCGCCGAGGTCGCCCGACGCACCGGGCTGACCGCCTCCGCGCTGCGCTTCTACGAGCGGCGCGGGCTGATCGAGTCCAGCGGCCGCAACGGTCTGCGCCGCACGTTCGCCGCCCGGACCGTCGACCGGCTGACGCTCATCGCATGCGCGCAGGCCGCCGGTTTCACCCTCGCGCAGATCGCCCGGTTCCTCGTCGCGAGCCCGCACGACTCGGAACTGCGCGAGCAGATGGCGCGCAAGGCGCAGGAGTTGGAGGCGGACATCGCCCGGCTGAGCCGTATGCGTGACAGCCTCCGGCACGCGGCCACCTGTGACCACACGCCACTGGTCGAATGCCCCGAGTTCAAAGCACGCATGCAAGAGCGTTAGACGGGATCCTCAGCGGCGCGGGTCGAGCACGACCTTCCCCGTCGTGCGCCGGCCGCGGAGCGCGGCGTGGACGTCGCGGACGTCCGACATCGGGAAGTCCCCGCCCTCGACGATCCGCAGGCGGCCGTCGACGACCTGATCGGCCAGTTCCGCGTACGCGTGGGCGAGGAGGTCCGGCCGGGCGAAGGCGTGCATGAGCCAGAAGCCGCTGACCGTGGCCGACTGCCGTTGCAGTGCGCGCGGCGGGACCGGGTCGGGTTCGACGAGACTGGCCATGCCGTAGAAGGCCAGCCGCCCGAACGGGGCCAGGGCGTCGATGCTCTGGCCGGTCACCCGCCCGCCGACCATCTCCAGGACGACGTCGACCGGCTTGCCGTCGTTCGCCGCCCGCAACGCGGCCGTGAGGTCCTCGGTGGACGGATCGACCGCCGCGTCGGCTCCGATGGACCGCACCAGCTCTCTTTTCTCCGGCGTACTGGCGGTGGCGATGACGCGGCCGGCTCCGGCGTTCTTCGCCAGTTGCACGGCGAGCGAGCCGACGCCACCCGCCCCGGCATGGACGACGACGCTGTCGCCGGGCGCCACTCTCGCGGTCTGGTGCACGAGCCACCACGCGGTCAGACCTTGCGCCAGCAGGGCGACGGCGGCCACGTCGCCGAGTTCGTCCGGCACGGCGAACGCGTGCTGCTGCGGGACCAGGGCCTTCTCGGCGTACCCGCCGGAGGTGAGCATCGCCGCGATCCGGCGGCCGTCGGCGGTCCGGCCGACCACCTCGCCGCCGGGAATGACCGGCAGCGCCGTGGCGCCGAGGTACGCGTTCTCGCGCAGCAGCGAGTCGGCGTAGTTGACCCCGGCCCGGCTGACGTCGACGAGAAGGTGGCCTGGCGCGGGCGACGGGTCCGGCACGTCGCGGACGACGACGACCTCGGGACCGCCGAATTCGGTGAGCTGGACAGCGCGCATGAGAAGCTCCTGATACTGAGAACCAAGTGGTACTGCGTACCATAACGGATCGCGTACCACTCCGCTAGACTGGGCCGGTGTCCGAGCCGAACCTGCGCGCCCGCAAACAGCAACGCGCCCGCGACGAGATCATCGAGGCCGCGTACGCGCTGTTCGGCGAGCGCGGCTATCCGGTGGTCACGGTGGCCGACATCGCCGACCGCGCGGAGGTCGGGCGCACCACGTTCTTCCGGTACTTCGGCGACAAGCAGGAAGTCGTCTTCGCCAACGAGCAGGACTGGCTCGACGACGTGACCCGGCGGTACCGGGACGCGAGCGCCGGCCGGGCGCCCACACTCGCGCAGGCGCTCGGCTCGCTCCGGGCGGTCGCCGAGGCGGTGTGCGCGTCGGCGACTCGGGACCCCCGGCGCTATCGTGTCCGCGAGCAGCTGATCGCCGACAACCCCGAACTGACCGACCGGGCCGCCCGTAAACACCGCCGGTTCGCCGAGCTGCTCACCGCTTCCCTGCGCGAGCAGGGCGCGGACCCGCAGACGGCCGTACTGGCTCCGCAGATCACGTTGGCCTGCTTCAACGCCGGGCACCAGATCGCCGGCGCGGATCCCCGCAAACTGTGGCCGTCGGTCGCCGCCGCCTTCGACGCGCTCGACATCGCCTGATCCCGCCCACCGCCACGCGGGTCAGACTCCTTCGAGGGCCTCCAGGCGCCCGGCGCGGATCGCCTTGACGAACTCGTCGTAGTCGCGTTCGTTCTGGTCGGCGTACCGGGCGGCGAAGTTCGCGATCGCCTTGTCGAACGCGTCGGAGTCGCCGAGGTACGCGGCGATCGCGACCGGGTCCCCGGACCGCGCGTGCGCCCGGGCGAGGGTCCAGCCGCAGATGCCGGCGTAATACGTCATTCCCGCGGGAACCATCGCCTCGACGACCGCCGACCCCTTCATGTCGCGTAGCTGCCGCCAGTAGAAGTGGTTGCGCCCGCGCGGTCCCTTCGTCCAGCCGAGGAAGATGTCGCTCGCCGCCTGCATCATCCGCTGGCCGCGCACGACACGCTCGCCGTGCGACCGGTAGCGGCTGGCGCCCACGTGCGGCTCCAGGACCGACGACATGGCCTGCTTGACCTGGAGGAACAGCGGATCCTGCGCGTCGCGGCCCTGCAGCAGGACGATGAACGCCCACGTGCCGACGCTGCCGACCCCGACGACCTTGCGGGCGACGTCGACGACCTCGAAGCGCTCCAGCAGATGGCGCCGGTCGTCCTCCAGTGTGGAGCGGTAGGTGCGGAACTGTTCGCGGATCAGGTGCTCGACCTCGTCCGCGGACAGGCCGTGAAAGGCGGCCAGATCCCGCAGCGGAACCACGATCGGGGGCTTGCTCGCGATCCGGTACCGCCCGTCGGCCAGCTCGCCGAGCTGCGACAGCGCCTGCAGGCTGTCTCGGGTACGCGCCTTGCGGATCGCCTTCAACGCCTGCTTCTCCTGGCGTTGCAGAAGTTTCCCCTCCGTACGCGCGCCGGCGGAGGCGGCGCTGCGGATGCCGGCGAGCAACTCGTCCTCGTCGAGGCGGGCGTACCAGATATCCATCGTGCCCATCCGCGCGAAGTCCGCCATGGCCGCCCGGTACGCCGCCACGCCGGCCCGCGTCACCGCACGGGCGTCGGAAGCGGCGAAGCCGTTGTTGCGGGCCGCGATCATGAAGCTCGCCGCCATCCGCTTGACGTCGTACTCGAACGGTCCCGGGAGGGTCTCGTCGAAGTCGTTCAGATCGAACAGGAGCCGCCGGTCGGGCGCCGCGAACGCGCCGAAGTTCGACAGGTGCGCGTCCCCGCACAGCTGGACGTTCAGCCCGGCGACCGGTGTCGGGGCCAGATCGGCGGCCATGATCCCGGCGCCGCCGCGGTAGAACGTGAACGGCGACACCATCATCCGGCCGTGGCGTACCGGCACGAGGTCCTTCTCGCGGACGGCGTCCTGCTCCTCCAGCACGGTGAGCGGATCCGGGCGGTCGGCGGCGGGCTGCCACTTCTTGTGAGCCGATGCGGGCGTCCGGTCGCGCGCGGCCGTGCCCATCGCCTTGCGGTCGTCCACGCTCGCAGTCATTCGGCAGTCTCCCGCGAGGACAGGGCGCGGCCGTCCCCCATCGCGAACTTACCGCACCCGGCCGCGACGGGCCGCCGGATCGCGAATGATTCGGCGACGATATCCAGGTGGCCTTCGACGACGACTTCATCCTCGCCGGTTTCGTGGCGGCACCCCGCTGGCACATACCGCCCGAGTCGCGGGCCGGCCTGCTTCCTGCGACCGTCGCGACCGTGAGCGACTGCCTGGTCGACTGCGTGCCGGCGAGCGAGGAACCCCTGACCGAGCCCTGGCATCACGACCTCGCGACCGCGCACGCCGCCGCCCGCGCCGCAGGCGTGTACGCGTTGTCGATGAACCTGGCTCCGCCCGAGACGGCGGTCCTGCTCGACCGGTTCGGCGGCTGGGGTCCCGCGGATTTCCATCCCCTCTGGCGACGGCTCACCCACCCGGTCGCGGCGCCGCCCGGAATGCCGCTGGGCTTCGAGGTGGTCGGGTTCGAGGCCGGAGACCTGCACAGCTGGCTGTGCAACGACCTGCAACGCGATGCCTGGGAACAGCTCGGCATCACCGTGAACGAACTCGGTCTCCTCGACGACCTCGATCAGGCACGGGCCGTCGCCGTGATGGCCGACCGCGATCCGGGCACCGAGGAGGTCGACTGGATCGCGGCCCTCGTCATCGAACACCAGGTGCCTGGCGCGGCGACCGAGTCTCAGCCGACGTCGTAGATCCCGCCCTCACTCATCGTTCTCCAGCCCAGCTGTCTCCGCGTACGCGTCGATCAAGAAGCCGGAGGCCGATGAGGGTGAGCGCGATGATCAGAACGAGCCCGACGCGGTCCACGCGGGTGTGGGCCATGATGACCAGCCCGCCCACGCTGTGCGCGACGAGCGCCCCGCCGATCAGGGCGAGGGTGTGGCGCTCGCTCCAGCGGGCGGAGCGGGTGAGCCGGGACAGGACCCGATATCCCCACGCGATCCCGGCCGCGGCGACGAGGAGCGGGACCACGACGAGCATGCCGCGGGTGAACGCCGGCTGCGCGGCCCCGAACATCGGGAACGTCAGAGCGAAGAACACCAGGGTCGCGAGGGCTGCGCCGAGGAACAGCACCGCGGGCCGGGGCACCCGCGCATCCGTGGCCTGTACGCGAGGCACCGGCACCACGGTCAACGCCAGCACCCCGAGAAGGAGGATCACCGCGAGACAGCCGGCCACGAACGGCAGCGGCGCCTGATATCCGGGATCTTCGACCGGCGGAACCGAGACCCGCAGCAGCAGTACGCCGAACATCATCACCACCGCGGTGACCCCCAGCCCGAACCGCCCCACATAGGTCCGCCGCCGGTACGCCGGGAACAGCATGTCCGTCAACACGATGGGGATCGCCACGGTGAAGACCGCGTGGTAGGCCGTGTTGGCGAACCAGTACGGCAGGTTGAAGCCGAGGATCCGGGCGCCCCAGTCGGCCGCGCCGTAGAGGTGCGGGCTGGTCAGCGCCTGCAACCCGAGGCCGTCCTCGAGCAGCTCGTAGCAGACCGCGAGCAGCAGGATGCTCGGCCAGCCGCGGTGCCGCCGCACGACCAGCTCGCGGATCAGCAGGACGCCCGCGCCGTAGATCGGCACCCACAGCAGTACCAGCCACGCCATTCTGATCGGCGTGGAGCCGAGGGCGAGTTCGGCGATCAGCGGGGTCAGGACGACGAGTGTCAGCGCCGCCCCGCGGTGGCGGGACCTGGCGGGGCCGGCGCCCATGTCGCGGGCCGGCGCCGCCAGCTGCGAGCCGGGCGCGGTCATGCCCGCCGCGGGTCGGCGCCCGCCTCCTTGACCAGGCGGTCACCGACTTCCAGGTCCTTCCACAGCGCCCGCGGCACCCGCACCTTCGACGTGGTCCCGTCCGCCAGCCGGATCGTCACGTTCCGGTAGAGGTTCGCCCCGTCGAACGCCGCCCGCGACTTCTCCTCGACGATGCCGTCCCAGGTTTCCTTGGCTGTCATCACTCACCTCGCGAGGTCCCCGGGCACCCGGCCTGGCGCCCGACTCGCCCTGAAGCTTATCATCGATAAACTACGAGTACACTTGAGCCAGAAAACCGCGCGCGCCGGAAACGAGGTCGACGGATGCCCCACCCACGGCGGCTGGAACGCGCCACGATCGTCGCCGCGACGATCGACGTCCTCAACGAACGGGGCCTGGACGAGCTCTCACTGCACACGATCGCCCAGCGTCTCGGCGTACGGCAGCCGGCGCTCTACCACCACTTCCCGAGCAAGTCCGCGCTGCTGGACGCCACCGCCGCCGAAGTCCTCGACCGCTGGCACACCGAACGCCTCCCCCAACCCGGCGAGGCGTGGCGCGAGTTCCTCGCCCGCAACGCGTACAGCCTGCGCCGCGCGCTGCTCACCGTCCGCGACGGCGCCCGGCTCGTCGCCGCCACCGGCCCCCGCGCGCCCGAACCCGCCAGCGCCCTCGCCCGGATCGAATTCCTGGAACACCACGGATTCACCGCCGCCGGCGCCGTCCTGGCATCCATCGCGGTCAGCCGGTATGTCCTGGGCTGCGTCCTCGAACAACAGCTCGCACCGACTCAGGCCATCACCCCTTCCGCGTACGCCGAGCAGCCGCCCGATCGCCTGCAGCGCATCTCCGAGGAGATCGTCCGGCTCGGACCGGACCACGAGTTCGATGTGGGTCTGCAGGCGCTCCTGCGAGGTCTGCTGTGAGGACGGCCGCGACCGAGATGTTCGAGACCGCCGCCGACGCCCGCTGGGTACGCCTCGCGCGTACCCAGCCGGCGCAGGGCTGAAGACGGTCCGGGACAGGTTGGGGACGCCCCCGCCGACGACGGTGCAGGTCGCCGCCTTACCCCCCGAGTTGTTCCTGGATCGCCCGCTCCATGATCGCGCCGAACTGGCCGGATCGATCATGGTCCAGTCCGGGCACGACGTGGAGCTGCGTCGTGAATCCGTTGGCCCGGTACCACGCTTCACCGGCCTTGACGCCGTACGAGTCCGTCCAGGCCGGGTCTTGATCGCCGACGTCCCACACGAACGGCACGGCGGCCTTGTACGCGGCGGTGAACGTCGGTGTGGCGATGCAACGGCCACCGTAGGAGATCGCGACGCCCACGCCGTCGGTCATCGTCCGCACACCGTAGGCGGGTGCGAAATACTCCGTGAGCCACTGCGCCCCCGAGGAGTATCCGCCCAGCGCGACCCGTGCCGTGTCGATGTCGTAGTGGCTCTTCACGTACTCCACCAGGTTGTGCGACCAGGCCGCCTTCTGCGTCGGGGTGTAGCCCGACGACGTCTCGTACCAGCAGGTGCCGTCACCGTCGGGGCAGCCTGTGCCGGGCGCCAGGGGAGTCAGGAGGACCATGTTCCGCCGCTTCGCGACGGCGATCATGCCGTTGGTGCCCGAGAGCAGGTAGGTGGACGACGGGTTCTTCAATCCGTATTCGCCCGACCCGTCGGCGTAGACCAGCAGGCCGACCGGCTTGGTCCAGTTCAGCCCCGCCGCGTACAGGTGATACGAGGACGTGACGCCGCCGGCGCTGTACGACAGGTTGGTCCGATCCGTGCGTGGACCGCCCGATCCGCCGGTGGAAGGAGCCGGAACCGGTGACACCCGGGCTGTCGGGGCCGCCGAGGAGGTGGCCGTCCTCGGTGACGCCGGAGCCGTCGGGGTTGCTGAGGGAGTCGGGGTCGGCGCGCTCGTGGTCCGGCCGGCGGATCGGGATGTCTCCCCCTCCGCCGCGATCACGCGGTGCTCGCTGATGTCACTCAGCGTGGTCTCACCGGCACGGTCCGGCAAGGCCGGCGTTCCCCCCACCATGCCGAGCGAGATGACCCCTGCCAGCCCGCCGACCGCGAGGAGCCGGCGGAGGGTGACCGGCCGCCCGCTCGCCGCACGGTGGCGGGGTGCGGGCCGGGTTCCCGGCCCGGGTATCGCCGATCGATGGTGATCACCAGCAGCTTCATGGGGGGCTTCGGTGCGGCGCATGGGCCGATGCTAGGCAGCGCATCCCGCGTCGCCCACCCCTCAGCAGGGAAACCCGGCCTTTTTCTCGGGCCTGTTTCGCCTGGTGGGGGCCACATTTGGGGCAGCAGTCCGGCCGCGGCCCGAGGTGACCACCAAGCTGGCAAATCACGTGATTTCAGGCATTACCAGAAATCGGTGACGCCGAGATCCACGAGACGCTGCTCAGGTGAGCTCCTCGGCCAGTCCGACGATGATGCCGTCCGGCCCGCGCAGGTAGCAGAGCAGATAGCTGTCCTCGTAGCGGGTCACCTCGCCCACCAGCTCGCCGCCGTAGGGCCGCAGCCGGGCGACGGTGTCCTCGATGTCCTCGACGGTGAACATGACCCGGTGCAGGCCGAGCGTGTTCGGCGGGATGACCGCCGGCTCCGTGACGATCGCCTTCGGGTTGTGGTACGTCGCCAGTTCGAGCCTGCCCGGGGCGCCGGGGATCCGCATCATCGCGATCTCGGTACGCATGTCGTCGAGGCCGACGACCCTGCCCGCCCAGGCTCCCTCGATCGGGGCCCGGCCTTCCAGCTCCATGCCGAGTTCGGCGAAGAAGGCCACGGCGGCGTCCAGGTCGTCGACGACGATGCCGACGTTGTCCATACGCTTGATCGTCATGTACCCGAGCATAGGGTCCAGATCCGACATTGTCGGCTCGGACCGCCGCCGCGCTGGTCAGCGCCCGGTCACGCCGTCGATGAGCTCCCGCAGGATGTCCGCGTGCCCCGCGTGGCGGACCGTCTCGCCGGTCATGTGGGCGAGCACCCACCGCAGCGTACGCGGCTCGTCGCCGACCGGCTGGGCGGTACGCGCGTCCGGCCCCGCCGCCGCCCGGATGTGCGCGTCGCTCTCGTCGATGGCCGCCCGGTACGCGGCCACGATCTCGTCCGCGGACCGGTCCGGGGAGACCACCATGTCGAAGTCGACGTCGGCGTACCGGGGGTCGCCGCCGAGGGTGTAGGCGAACCAGTAGTGCTCGGCTGCGGTCAGGTGCTGGACCAGGCCCAGCAGCGTCGTGTCGGAGACGACCAGGCGGCGGCGCAGCTGCTCCTCGTCGAGCCCGGCGACCTTCTTCAGGACGCACGCGCGGCCGAAGGACAGGAAGGCGAGGCCGGTGTCCAGTTCGCCGCCGTCGTCGAGGGGTACGCGTTCGCGTTGGGTCTCCAGCATGATCACAACCCTAACGCGTTGATCAGGAACCGTCTCGGTCATTAAGCGGGCCCGGGGGCGAGCCGTCCACCCGACTGCCGCGTGCCCTCCGGCCGGGCGCCCGCGATGATCCGGCGTACGCCGGACGCCGAGCGCGTGAAACACGTCCCCGATCCGGTGCGGACTCCGGCAACCTAGTCCGTCCTGGGTGGACGGACGAACAGAATCACCCCGGATCCATGGAACGCGGAGTCCCCGCCCGGTTACGTTCCGCGCACAGCGGCATCCTGTCGCGTCCGAACCGTGGGGGTAGATCGCACGTGCGTTCCCGACCATTGATCATCGGGCTGATCGCGGCGTTGTGCGCCATGATCGGCATCACCGTCCTGCCGCCGTCGGCGTACGCCGATCCGCTGCCGGAGTACCTCGGCTACGGCTGGGGTCACGAGACCGGCGACGGCTCCGGCCTCCTGCGTACGGCGCCCGCCGCGCTGAGCCTGCCGGGCGGGGCGTCGTTCGCGGCCGTCTCCGGCGGGACCCATTCCAGCCTCGCCCTCGGGTCCGACGGCCAGGTGTACGGCTGGGGCGACAACTCGTACGGCGGTCTCGGCGACGCCACCGGGCTGCCGCATCACACGCCGGTCGCCATCCCGCTGCCCGGCGGGGTCTCCGCCGTCGCGGTCGCCGCCGGGAACGAGTCCTCGTACGCGATCGGCGACGACGGCCACCTGTACGCCTGGGGCTACAACAGCCAGGGCGACCTCGGCGACGGCACGACGACCGACCGCTCGACACCGGGGGTGGTGCCGCTGCCCGCCGGCGTACGCGCGGTCGCGGTGACCGCCTCCGGCGCGCACACCGCCTTCGCGATCGGTGACGACGGCCACCTGTACGGCTGGGGCTTCAACACCTCGGGCCAGGTCGGCGACGGCAGCACGATGAACCGGACGACGCCGGTCCCGGTGACCCTGCCGGGTGGCGTGGCCGTCAAGAAGGTCTCGGCGGCCAACGACGCGACGGCGGCCCTGGGCACCGACGGCCACATCTACACGTGGGGCCTGAACTTCAACGGGATCCTCGGCAACGGCACCGGCGAGACGTTCTACACACCACACCGGATCAGCCTGCCCGACGACATCGGCGCCACCGACATCGCGATGAACTTCATCGCCGGCTTCGCGGTCGGCAGCGACGCCCACGTGTACGGCTGGGGCAGCAACGGCTACCGGCAGCTCGGCAACGACCGGCCGGGCAACTTCTTCGCCCAGTCCCCCGTCCCGGTGGACCTGCCGGGCGGGGCCCTGGCCGCCGCGGTGTCGACCGGCGAGTCCAACACCCACGCGATCGGCGTCGACGGCAGCCTCTACGGCTGGGGCGAGAACTCCGGCGGCCTGGTCGGCGACGGCACGACGACCCAGCGCACCAGCGCGGTACGCGTACCGCTGCCGGACGACGCGGCCGTCGCGGCGGTCTCCGACGGCTCGTTCGCGACGCTCGCCGTCGCCAGCGTCCAGCCGCGCCCGCCCCGCTTCGTCTCCGTCGCGCCGGACCTCGTGGTGCCGGCCGGTGCGCATTTCACCTCGACGTTCCTCGCGACCGGGCACCCGGCGCCGGTGATGAGCCTCGCCGCGGGCGCGCCCTCGTGGCTGTCCGTGGACGCGCACTCGGGCGTCGTGTCGGGCACCGTACCGGCCGGCGTCACCGGGTTCACGTTCGCGGTGACCGCCGTCAACAGCCTCGGCAGCGTCACGACCCTGCCGTCGACCGTCGCGGTAGGACAGACGGTCGCCGTCACCGGTCACGTCACCGCCGACGGCGGCCCGGTCGCCGACGCCGCCGTCGAGGCGTGCGGCGGCGGCATCTGCACGACCGCCACCACCGACGCCGCCGGGGCGTACTCGGTCGGTGCGCTCGCCGGCGCCTCGATCCGGCTGACCGCCGCGCCGCCGCCCGCGCAGGGCCGGTTCCCGCGTACGCTCGGGCCGCTGACCGTGCCGCCGCTCGGCCTGTCCGGACAGCACATCAGCCTGCACGACCTCTATCCGATCGCCGACGGGGTCGCCTTCCCGGACCTGCCGACGAACCCGACCGCGCAGCCGTGGATCAACTGGAGCCGGCCCACCACCGTCTCGGTGCAGGGCTGCGCCCACGGCGTCGCGATCGCGGCCGTCGTGGGCGCCGACACGTCCTCCCAGCTCGCCTTCACCCCCACCATGCTCACCGAGTCCCCCGCCGGTTCGGGCACCTACACCGGCGTCCTGCCCGCGCTCTACCCGATGCACGGCGCGGCCCGCATCCGCAGCCGCGTGATCTGCCTGCCGGACGAGGCTCTCGAACCCTCGACCGGTCCGGCCACCGGCGGCGGCGCGGTGACGCTCGGCGGCACCGGGTTCACCGGGGCCACCGCGGTCCGCTTCGGCGGCACGCCGGCGTCGTTCTCCGTGGCCGACGACAGCCTCATCCAGGCGACGGCACCGGCCGGCACCGGGACGGTCAGTGTGACGGTGACCCCCGCCGGCGGCGGCACGGACATCGTCGTCGGCAACTACACCTACGAGGCGGTGACGGCGGTCAGCCCGGCGAGCGGGGCGGGTGCCGGCGGCACCGTCGTCACGATCACGGGAACCGGTCTCGCCAACACCACCGGCGTCACGTTCGGCGGCGTACCGGCCGACTACACCCAGCTCGACGCCGAGCACGTACAGGCCGTCAGCCCGCCCGGCAGCGGAACGCAGGACATCCAGGTGGAGACGCTGGCAGGGCGTACACCGGTGACGGCGGGCGACCGGTTCGCGTACACCGGAGGCGGCGCGACGGCCCTGTCCGGCCGGCGTCCGGCACTCACCGCCGTGACCCGACCGGCCGGGAAGGCCCCGGCCGTCACGTCGGCCGCGACCCGGGCGGTGGTCCGGGCCACCGCGCTGCCGCCGCCGCTGACCCCCGGCGACAACCTCGTCAAGTACGGCCGGGGTGCGGTCTTCCTGCTCGCCGGCAAGATCATCGATATGATCTCGCAGGCGAAACTCGACGCCGTCAAGCGCGACCTGGCGGCGAACAACAACTGCGAGACACGGCTCGCGGTGAAGAAGGCCGAGACCGAGCAGTCGTACGACACGGTCACCAAGCTTGCCGCCGCGGGCCTGTCCGCCGTCATCTACACCGCGGTCACCGCGACCCTGGTGGCCGGGCCGCTCGCCCTGCTGGCCATCGCCGCCCTGATCGCGGCGGTGGTCTTCGGCGTCGGCAAGGGCATCGCCAACGCGATCGCGGACTTCGTCGCCGAGGCCCTCGCCGAGAAGTGCAAGGGCACCGTCACACCGGCGGACAGCAACCTGTTCATCGACCCGAGCGGCACCGTGCAGGACACGAACGGCAACCCGGTCGCCGGGGCGAGCGTGACCCTGCTCCGCGCGAGCGAGCAGACCGGTCCGTTCACGGCCGTCCCGGCGGGCGACCCCGGCATCCAGCCCGGCACCAACCCGCAGACGACGGCCGCCGACGGCGTCTTCCACTGGGACGTCCTGTCCGGCTTCTACGAGATCCGCGCGGCCGCGCCCGGCTGCACGGATCCCGCCGATCCGGCGAACGCGTCGGTGACGATCGGCCCGTTCGCCGTACCGCCGCCCCGGGTGGGGCTCAGCATCGTGCTCGCCTGCGCCGGCGAACCACCGGCCGCGGTGCCGGCGGTGACCGCGCTCAGCTCCGGCACGGGCACGACCGCGGGCGGCGACACGGTGACCGTCACCGGCACCGGCTTCACCCCCGCCGCCACGGTGGCCTTCGGCGGCACCCCGGCCGCATCCGTCACCTACCTGTCACCGCAGCTGCTGTCGGTCGTCACCCCGGCCGGAAGCGGGCCGGTCGACATCACCGTCCACACCGCCGGCGGCACCAGCCCGACCGGCGACGCCGACCGCTACTTCTTCGGCACGGCACCGGTCGTGGCCGGGCTGAGCAGTAGCCAGGGCATCGCCACCGGCGGCGTACCGCTGACGGTGACCGGGTCCGGCTTCACCGGCACGACCGCGGTCACGTTCGGCGGGCAGCCCGCCACGGGTCTCGCGGTCGTCTCCGACACCGAGCTGCACGTGACCGTCCCGCCGGGCGTACCGGGCACAGTGGACGTGACGGTGACCAACCCGGCGGGCAGCAGCGCACCGACAGCCGCTGACCGGTACGCCTACACGGGCAGCGCGCCCGTGTTCACGTCCGGATCGTCGGCCGCCTTCACGGCCGGGACCGGCGGCTCGTTCACCCCGACGGCGAGCGGGACGCCGACACCGGCCGTCACCGTGACCGGCACCCTCCCCAGTGGAGTGACCTTCACCGGCGGGGTGCTCACCGTCGGGCCTTCGGCGGTGGCGGGCACGGCGCACTTCACGTTCGTGGCCGCCAACGGGGTCGGCGGCCAGGTCGCCCAGCCGTTCACGCTGACGGTCAACCCGGCCCCGACCGGCACCGCGCCGTCGATCGACACGAAGGTCACCGGCACCGGCATGAACGTCGCCACCGCCAAGATCACACCGACCGTCGCCGGGGAGCTGCTCGTCGCGTACGTGGCGGCGGACGGGCCCAGCGCCAACAACCAGCCCCAGTCCGCGACCGTCACCAGCAACCGGGGCATCACCTGGACGCTGGTCCGGCGGACCAACACCCAGCACGGGACGGCGGAGATCTGGACGGCCCGCGCGCCGGCCACGCTCAACCAGATCACCGTCACCAGTACGCTCGGCCGGACCGTCTACAACCAGCAGGTCACGGTCGTCGCGTACACGAATGCCGGTGGAGTCGGCGCGAGTGCCGGCGCCAACGCGACCACGGGTGCGCCCACGGTCGGCCTGACCACGACGGCGGCCAAGTCGTGGGTGTTCGCGGTGGGCAACGACTGGGACCGGTCGGTCAACCGCACCCCGGCCGCCGGCCAGACCATCCAGGCCCAGGGCACCGACTCCGCCGGTGACACCTACTGGGTCCAGTCGACGGCGGCCGCCACGGCCGCCGCGGGCACGGTGGTCACCATCGGCGACACCGCACCGGCCGACGACCGCTGGAACCTCAGCGCGGTCGAGATCCTCGGCCTGCCCTGACCGCGACCGGCCCGGGTGTCCGCGTACGCGCAGGCACCCGGGCCGGACCGGTTTCGAGCGGACCGCCGGGTCAGTCGGAGGCGAGGCCGGCGAGGCCCGTACGGGCGCGCTCGCCGACGGGGTCGTCGCCCGCGGCCGCGAGGGCGAACCAGTACGCCGCCTCCTCCGCCTGCCCCTCGGCGGCCGAGACCTCCCCGAGCAGGACGCTCAGCAGCGGCGGAAGCGAAAACTCCGACCTGGGCTCGACCGGCTGCGCCGGGAGCGGCACAGGCTTCGGCGGGAGTTGGGCCACCGGTTCGGTGATGGACGCCAGCAGCTCGATCGCCCGGGCCCGGCTCGCGCCCGCCCCGGCCGCCAGCTCCGACAGCAGCTGCAGCCCGTCGGCGAACTGCGCGGTACGCACATAGTGCTCGCCCAGCGCCAGGCTCGCGCTGACGTACGTGTCGGGATCGGTGCCGCGGGCCGCCTCGCGGGCTCTGGTCAGCCACGCGACGGCCGCGTCGGGCTGGTGCTCGTCGAGGCTCATCTTCCCGAGCAGCAGCGCGGCTTCCGCCTTCTGATCGGTGTCGGCGGCGGCGACCTCGGCGAGGATCTCCCGCGCGGCGGCGGGCTCGCCCAGCCGGGACAGGGCGCTGCCGAGATAGCGCCCGGCCCGGGGGCGTACCCCGGCGTCGCCGTTCGCGTAGGCGTAGTCGAGTTCGGTCCGGGCGCCGGCCAGATCCTCGGTCACCAGCAGGGCGATCCCGATCTCCGTGCGGACGGCGGCCAGCCGCGGCGGGTCGCCCTCGGCGTGCTCCGCGGCGACCCGCAGGAACGGCAGCGCGTCGGCGCAGCGGTCGGCGGTGATCAGATCCACGCCCTGGTCGAGGAAGACCTCGACGATCTCCGCCGGGGTGTCCTGATCGACCGAGGCGCGCAGCAGCTCGATCGCGGCCGCCGCGTCGCCGCGGTCGAGCAGCATCGCCGCCAGCTCGCCGGTGATGACCCGCTCGAAGCCGTAGTCCCGCGTACGCGGATCGGCGGCGAGCTGCCGCAGGAGCCCCTCGGCCCGGGGCAGGTCGCCGATCTGGATCACCAGACCGATCCGGAACAGCTCCCCCACGTACGCCACGGCCTCGTCGTCGTCGCCCGCGAGCCGCTCGAAGATCGCCTCCGCCTGTTCGGTGCGGTCCTCGTTGGCGTGGACGAACGCCTGCACGATCTCGGCGTACGCGGCGACCTTGTGCTCCGATGTGGACACGGCGTCGTCGAGCATCGCCATGGCGCGGGCCGGATCGTCGGGGTAGATGATGCCGGCGTTGTTGATCCGGGCGAGGCCGGAGTACTCCGGGTGCCCGGCGGCGATCACCTCCTGGTACGCCGACTGCGCGCCCAGGTCGTCGTCGGCCGCTTCGAGCAGCTGGCCGAGCATGTAGCCGGCGCGCGGGGACAGCTGGGCGTGCCCCAGCCGGCTGACCTCGCGCAGCAGCTGGAGCGCGGCCTCGGTGTCGCCGTGCCGGGCGTCGAGGGCGGCGAGGTCGATCATCGCCATCGGCGCCCAGTCCCGGTGGCCGTCGCGGATGGCCCGCTCGTACGCCTCCCGCGCGCCGCGGATGTCCCCGCGGCCCGACAGCACGTCGCCGAGCAGGTCGGCGGCCCGGGCGGACTGCTCGGCATCACCGGCGTCGGCGGCCTCGGACAGCAGGTCGGCGGCCTCGTCCAGGTCGCCGGCCTGGCCGAGGAACCAGGCGAGGTTGACCTTCGCCAGGGCCACGGCGTGGCTGTCGTCGCTGGCGGCGGCCGCTTCCAGCAGTTCCCGGCCGGCCGTGAGGTCGCCTTCGTAGCTCAGCAGCGTGCCGAGGTTGGCCTGGGCGAGCGGGACGACCTCGGCGACCCCGGCGGCCAGGGACTGCTCCAGCAGCTGCCGGGCGTCGCGCAGCTCGCCGCGGTCGAGCAGGATGCCGCCGAGGGCGAGCTGGCCCAGCGGCCGCATGACGTCCTGCTGGCGGCGCAGGACCGTGCCGCGGACCAGGTCCTCGGGGTCCTCCGCGGTCAGCGGCTGCTCGCCGCGGTCGGTGGAGAGCATGGCGCGCTGCTGCTGCGGGCTGGAGATCTTCAGGTTCGCCAGGTGCGCCTGCGCGACCGAGGTGACCGTGGTGTCGTCGGCGAGCAGCGCGTCGCGCAGCAGCTGCTCGGCCCGGTCCGGCGCGTCGAGGTTGATCAGGGTCAGGCCGAAGTCCAGCCGGGCGAGTTCGGCCACCTCGGGGACCGGGGACCGCAGGGCCTCCTCGAACAGGGGGCTCGCCGCCGCGAAAGCGCCGTCGGCGAACTCCAGCTCGGCCAGGAACAGCGTCGCCCAGGCGGTGACGGCCGGGTCGGCGTCGTCGGCGGCGCGTACGCGCCCGACCGCGGCCCGGGCGGTCCCGCCGTCCCCGCGCGCCGCGGCGGCGTACGCGACGGCGAGCAGTTCCCGCGGGGCGGCGGCGTCCAGCGCGATCGGCCACGCCCGGGCCGGGATGTCGACGGCCTCCACGCCGTCCCCGCCGTCGGCCATCGAGCGGACGTAGTTGTGGACCTGGTACGCGTCGTCCCCGGCCGCCGCCAGCAGAGCCGGTGCCTCGGCCGCCTGGAGCAGCGCCGACCGCCACCGCTGCTCGTCACCGGTCCCGGGCAGGTACGCCTCGAACAGCGTACGCAGTTGGGCGACGGGCACGGAACCGTTGAGGCCCATGCGATTCCAGTCGGCGGCGGCCCGCACGAGCGCCCAGGCCGGACCGTCCTCGGCGCGGATCTCGGCGTACCTGCGGGCGAGCAGGTCGGCGGCGCGCTCCTGCTCCTCCAGCCGCTCGTTGAGCATGATCGGCTTGACCCGGGCCAGGACGCCGCGGGCGTAGCTGCGCAGGACGCCGGCGTTGCCGTGGATCTCGCGGTACATGTCGGCGTCCATCGTGGCCACGACGGTCACCGGCGGATCGTGGCGGGCGAGGCGGTCCAGCGCCTTGACGTTGAGGCCGAGCGGGCCGAGGAACAGCTGGAGCTCGTCGAGCCAGACGACCGCCGGACCGTCGCCGTAGGACAGTGCGAGCCGGGTCGCCTCCTCGACGCTGGCGTCGGAGACGAGCGGGGCGATCAGGCGCGCGTCCGCCATGTGCCGGCGCAGGTTCTCGATCAGGGTACGCGACTTGCCGGCCCCGCTGCCGCCGACGAGGAGCACGAACGGCTCGGCCGACAGCGCCGCGGCGAGCAGGCCGTCGACCTCGGGACGGGGCCGGTACTCCCCGGCGGGACCGGCCTGCACGCCGATGTCGTACATGTCGGCGTCGCGTACGCGCGGCAGCGAACCGTCGTCGGCCAGCGAGATCTGCAGCAGCTTCTGCAGGCGTTCCCGGTCGGCGCGGGTCAGCACCCGTTCGACGAGCCCGGCCAGCGGCGGCCAGTAGCCGGCGAGCACGTCGGCCGGGATCGCGTACGCGGTGCGCTGGTCGACCTTGCCGGGCCGGTCCTTGCGCACGGTCATGGCGACGACGCCTTCGAGCTCCTCGTCCCAGACCGGGCCGCCGGAGAAGCCCTCCTCGATGCCCTGGCCGACGACGTCGCGGGACTGCAACGCCAGCCACTCCGCCTCGGCGGCGCCGACCAGGGTCACCAGCGCCGGGACGGCGTCGACCGGATGGGCGAGCGGGTAGCCGAGGGCCACCGCGCGATGGCCCACCACGTCGTCGGAACGGCGCAGCGGGGCCGGGACCGCGCCCGGCGGAGCGTCGGCGAGCAGTTCGAGGACGGCGATGTCGCCGCGCAGCGACGGCCCGGGCGGCTCGGGATGCCAGCCGTCGGCCGTCACGCGTGCCTCGATGGGCTCGTGCGCGTCCGCGTACTGGAATTCGAGCCAGACCGGTTGCGGCTCGGCGCCGGGGGAGACGACGTGGACGCACGTGACGACGTGCGTGCGGGTGACGAGGAAGCCCGCGCCGACGACGGGCCCGCCGGGGCTGCGGCGGACCTTCACCAGCCAGCCGGGCCGGACCGGGGTGGTCATCGACCGGCGCCGCGTTCCCACTGCATGCGGACCACGAAGTGGCATTCCGCCGTGGAGCGGGCGACGACCGCGCCGACCTCGCCGGACAGCTTGAGCCCGAACTCGATCTCGTGCGAGGTCGGCGCCATGGCGGCGATCGACTCCATGACCGCCGCGAGCGACGGGCGCAGCGAGTCCAGTGCCTGCTCCAGGCGCTGGCCGGCCTCGGCGATCGCGGTGCCGTTGCGCGCGACGCGCTGCAACCCGACCGACGGCTCGTCGACCTCGACGATCAGCGCGTCGCCGTTCTCGGTGCGGAACTGCACAAGGTCTGCCACCGTGCCCACCTGACTGTCCGAGTTGGAGGGGCGCTGCCGCGCGTGGCCCGAGCGTAGCCAGCCGGGCCCCCCGGCGGCTGGCCGAAAGCCGACATCCACCCGTCCGTACAGGGAGATCCGGCCGTCCGCATTCTTCGGTACGCTCGCCGCAGGAGCCGACCGCCGCCAGGCCACAGGGTCTGTTTCAGAATTGCGGTCGAGGCACGGCGTGGTCCAGGCGGTGATCCGGCAAGGCTTGATCTTCGTCGGGATACCGGTGTTGTATCTCGGCGGAGATCAAACGCCGCCGGGCGCCGGCTGGGCCCGGCGTGACCGAACGGAATGCTGAAACAGACCCTAGTCCCAGGGATGGTTGCCCGTGCATGTCGGGTTGGACCTGAGCACGCGCCAGGCCGTGGTCCGCGACGCCGCCGGCGTGATCGTCGTCGGCGAAGGACCGCCGCCGGGCGTGTCCACTGTGGTCGCCGCTGTTCCCGACGCGTGGCTGGCCGGCGATCCGGCCGGGGCCGCCGAAGGTGAACGGGCCCGCGACCGGCTGGACCGGGTCTGGCCCGTGCCCGTCGCCCAGATGGTCGGCCGGGCCGCGGCCGCCCTGGCGAGCGTGGAGCCGGCCGTCGACGGCGTACACACCCTCTGCGACGTGTCCGCCGAGTCGGTCAGCGTGGTCGGCTGCCGGCGGTCCGGTACGCGGATCGAGGTGGTCGGCGCGTGGACCCGGCCGGTCGGCCGGCCGGGTTCCCTCGACCGGTTCCTCGCGGCGATCGACCGTGGCGGCCCCGACGATCACCGGCGCGCCCTCGCGGTCCTGGCCGCCGCCGCGCGCGCCGACCGGTACGCCGGGACGCCGGTCTACGACGGCATTGCGGCCGGCGAACTCCTGGCCGCCTTCGCACCGCTGCGCTCGGCGCTGCACGGTCTGCCGCGGCCCGGTCTCGTCTTCGGTCCGGCGGCCGGCGCGCTGCCCGCCGGACTGCTCGACACCGCCACCGCCGACGCCGTCCTGCTGCCCGCCGACGCCGCCGCCCGGGGCGCACTGCTCATCGCCGAGGGGGCGGTACGCGTACCGCAGCCGGCGCCGGGCCGCCTGGCGCTGCCGGTGCACCGCGTGCTCGGCGGCGAACTCGTCGACGAGACGCTGACCCTGGTCGAGGCGGGACAGCCGTACCCGGCCTGGGTGGTGGCGCCGGACGGCCCGCTCACCGTCGAGGTACGCCCCGGCGATCCCCTGCGCCTGCGATGGCAGGACGAGTCGGTCACCGCCTCGGTGCCGGCCGCCGGGCTGTACCGGTTCGGATTCTGGCCGGCCCACACCGGGCCCGGCTTCGTCGTCCTGCGACCGGTCCCGGCGGGCGAACCGGTCCTCGTCGCCCTGCCCGCGATCCCCGATCCGCGGCAGCCCCAGCCCACGGCACCCCTGCCGTAGACGCCCCCGGAGGCAGAGCATGACCGAACAGGTGCGGGCGGACCTCGCGGCGGCCCTCGCGGACGATGCCGCCGACGCACCGCTGCGCGTCCTGCGGCTGGCCTTCGAGCTGGCCGCGCCGACGCTGTCGGCGGCCGGATCCGACGGCGGCGTCACCGCCATCGAGGCGGTCATCGCCCTCGACGAGGCGTTCTCCGCCGCCGCGCCGGTACTGGCGGCCGCACCGGCTCTGCTCGACGCGGCGGCCGCCGGGTCCGCGGTCGACGACTACGTGCGCGGCACCGCGACGGACGTGGCGACGCTGGCCGGGCGGCTGGCCGCGACCCGCTCGGAGTGGGAGGACGTACGCCGGTCGGAGGAGGATCTGCGCGCCCGCGCGGCCGAGCACGAGGAGCTGCTGGTACGCGTACACGAGCTGCGCCGCCTGGCCCGGCTGGTGACCGCGCTCGACGAACTGGCCGCCCAGCGGGCCCTGGTGGACGAGCGGCTGGAACTGTTGCGCGGCACGGCCGGCGTGGCCGTCGAGGGCCTCAGCGCGGCGGCCGGCGACCTGGTGACGCTGACCGGCGAGCGGCTGGATCTGCTCGCCGCGCCCGCCCGGGAGGCGCTGGCCGAGGCCGCCGAGCGGCAGGCGCGGCTGGCCGAGCTGGAAGCGCGCCTGACCACGGCGCGGGCCGGCCTGGCCGCGGCGACCGCCCGGCAGGCGGCGCTGACCGCCGAGCATGACCAGACGGTCGCGGCCCTGCGCGAGCACGAGGCCGCCGACCGGGCCGTCGCGGCGGCGCTGGCCGCGTTCGGGCCGGCCGCGGAGACCGACGCGCTGGCCCGCCTGACCACCGTCCTCGACGAGGTACGCGGCCGGCTGACCGAAGTGGACGGTGCGCTCGGCGCCCACCTCGCGGCCGCGGCGGCCCGGCACGACGGGACCGCCGCCGGCCGGGCCCTTTCCGCCTGAACCCACGGCAAGGCAGGGCCACTCAAGAAGAGGCGGGCCACTCAAGAAACGAGCAGCCCGCCTGAACCCTCAGCCGGCGGCGCTCAGGAGATGAGCAGCTCGGCCTCGCGGGCCTGCGCCTCCAGGCGCAGCGCGAGGTCGGCCGCGATCTTGGCGCCCAGGTTCGGGCCCTCCTTCTCCAGGAACTCGTTGGCGAGTTGGAGGGCCAGCCGGCCCTCCTCGACCGAGGCGGACGACTTGAGCCGCTGCACCAGGCCCTCCTCGCTCTTCAGCTGGCGCATCCAGAGCGGCAGGTTCGAGGTCTGCGCCTTCTCCAGGGCCGCCTCCCGCCCGATCACCAGCGTCACCATCGCGGCGACGAACGCGACGACGGCGCCGACCGGCCCCATCGCCAGCACGATCGCGCCGGTGCTGGTCAGCAGCCAGGTACCGAGGATGCCGAGGACGACGGTGTTGATCGCGGTGGCCATCGTCCCGATCGCCTCCGTGCCGGGGGTGATGTTCGGGGCCAGGTCGACCTCCGTGGAACCGCTCACCTTCTGCCGCTGCAAGGCCATCGCCGCCGGCGGGATCCGCCAGCGGTTGCAGATCGGCCGGGTCAACGCCTCCAGCGCCGGCTGCATCTCGTCCTGCCAGTCGGAGATGATCCTGTTGACCTTCGGGTTGTTGGGCCGGGTGATGTCGGCGCGCATCTCGCTGGCGACCTGGGCGGCCATGTCCCGCAGCGTCTTGATCCGGCCCGAGCGCCACTGCTGGAACGCGGGGATGACGTACCGCTCGGTCATGCCCTCGGTCAGCCCGGCCCCCAGCCGCTGCGCGAGGTCCGGCAGCCGGTCGGCCACGAGCAGGCTGATGCCGGTGCCGGTGGTCAGGCTCGTGATGTCGGACCGGAACCCGCCGGCGCGTACGCCGATCCGGCCCGCCAGCGCCAGGCCGCGCGCGATGGCCACCTCGGGTTCCGAGCCGAGCAGGGTCCGGTCCGGGCCGAAGACGGTCCGGGTGATCTCCTGCACGAACGTCATCCGGGAGGCGCCGCCGGTCAGCAGCACCGAGTCCGGCGGGTCGGCCAGCCCGGCGGCGACGGTCATCAGGTCGTCGCGGAACGCCTCCGGCCACGACCGCCCGCCGAGCGCCGGCTGCGGGGTGGCCAGGATCGCGGTCATCTCCTCCTCGCCGACCTCGATCGGGAAGTAGACGGCGCCGGTCCGCGTGATCAGCTTGTAGGTCTTGATGATGACCGAGTTGGGGCTGGACAGGTCGGCCGGGTCGATGAGGAAGTACTCCTCCTTGATCCGGCGGCAGAACACCTCCAGCCGCAGCCGCTGGAACGGGCTCTCCCCGAGCGCGTCCTCGATCTCCGCCCGCTGCGGGCTGGCCTCGATCGCCCGGCGCAGCATGGTCTGCTCGATCAGGCCCGCGCCCAGCGCCGTGCCGCGGTCGCTCGGCGCCATCCGCCGCTTCACCACGCTGGTGAAGTCCGTTGTGGACGATCCGACGTCGACGATGAGCACCGAGCCCGACAGCTGGCCGGCCGTCACCGGCACCTCGCCGGAATCCCGCGCGTAGAGCAGGGCCGCCCGCGACTCCGGCACCACCTCGACCGTCGTATAGGGATCGTCGAGGCCGGGCACGGCCAGCAGCTTCGCGTACTCCTTCAGCAGTTCCTTGTCCCAGCCGGACGGCGCGCCGAAGACCCAGCGGCGGGCGCCGTCGCGGCGCACCGAGCCTTTGCCGGTGACGTCGGCGACGATCGTCTCGACCAGCAGCCGGGTCGGCACGTGCATCGCCGGATCGTCCAGGTGCGGGGACTTGAACGCCAGGTACAGCTGCGTCGTGCCGTCGGTGATGGCACTCTCCCCCACCAGCACGCCACGCGTGGGATGCACCGCGACGGCGGTGATGTGCTGGCGTCCCTTGCCCTGCGCGCCGGTCAGCGACAGCGCCCGCGGCGCCGCGTCCTCACGCGCCTGCACGACCGTCAGCGCCGTCTCGCCGTGCCCGAGATCGAACCCGATGACCTGGGTGTCCATGGTGTCGCTCATCAGTGCTCCTCCTCCGCGGTCCGGGTCGGCTCCAGCGCCTCGCCGCGCAACAACACCGGGTGTACGCCGACGATGGCCGGCCGCGTCGTCTGCGGCCCGGACCGGTCGGGGTCGGGATGCGGGCCGACGTTGAACAGGTCGCGGTCGGCCCCGTCGAAGTCTTTGACCTGTATGCCTTTGCGTTCGAGCTTGGCCCGGACTTCTTTGATCTTGGTGAGGGCCATCGTGTCGTCGGCGGTGAACAGCTCCTGGAAGACGCGCAGCAGCTCGACGTCGGCGCCCCACGGCAGCGGGGCGGCGGGGCGCGGGGCCGGGGTGGACAGCTCCATCAGCCGGTCGATCGCATGGAAGGCCGCGCCGAGCTGGCCGAAGTACGCCCCGCCGTCGACCCGGTCGCGGCGGTCGGTGGTGTCGCGCAGCTTTCCCTGCGGCTCCGGATCCGGCGAGGACCCGCCGATGCGCACGCCCATGATCGTGATCCCGGACCGGCCGCTCTCCTCGGTCCGCTCGGTGCGGGCCCGGACCGGCGCTTCCCGCAGGGTCATCAGCACACCGGTCAGCGTGCCGAGCAGGGTGCGCACCTGCTCGGCCCGAGCGTCGCTGGTGGCGCCGAACGCTTCCCCGAGGACATGGTCGATGGCCAACGCACTCCAGCCTTCGACAGTCCCACGCGGCACTCTCGACCAGTTCTGCCCTTTCGCCACGCGCTCGGCGTCCCAGCGGTCGAAGATCGGCCCGAGGGCCGGCATCTGTCGTTCACCCACAGCCCACTCCAAACCCCTTATCCGGCAACGTTTTGCTGAGATGGATCGGCTTGCCAGGCGCGGATCAGGCCGTCGCCGCCGACGCCGATGAGCCGGCCGGCCGCGTCGTGGCCGAGCGCCCGCACCGGGCCGGCGTGCTGCCCGAGCACCACCGCCTGCTCCCCCGGGCGCCGCCCCGGCCACCAGGCCACCGTTCCGCGGTCGTCCCCGGCGGCGACCGCACCGCGGCGGGGCAGGACCACCGCCCGCACGGCCGCGGTCAAGGCCCGCAACACCGCCAGTTCGGCCTGGTCGGCGGTACGCCAGAGGCGTACCGAGCCGTCGGCGCAGCCGGCCGCGACGACGGTGCCGTCCCGGTCGAAGGCCGCGCACCGGACCGGCGCGCCGGTCGGCATGGCCCCCACGACCACCCCCGTACGCGCGTCGCGCAGTTGCAGGAGGGCGTCGTCCCCGCCGACGGCGATCAGGTTCCCGCCCCGGCCCGTCGCCAGGGCGGCCGCGGCGAGCCGGCCGACGGTGATCCGCTCGGCGTACTCCTCGGCGGCGGCCGGCTGCCACGGCGCCTGCAGGATCACTCCGTCGTCGCCGACGCTGACCGCCGTCCCACCGCGTACGCACACCCCGGCGACCCAGCCGCCGTGCCGGGCGATGATCCGGGGCGGCCGGCCGGGGACGATGACGCGTACGGTGCCGTCGATGTCCCCGGTGAGGATCGTGCCGTCGGCGGTGACCGCGAGCGCCGAGATCCGGGCGTCGGCCGCCGCAGGCCCCCGGTACGCCGACCGGCCCGACGGCAGCCGCCACACCTCGATCGCCCCGGCCCGGTCCCCGGCCACGACGGCGTCCGGCGCGACGGCCGCGGCGGTGAGCGGGCGGCCGGCCGGGATCGCCAGCGCCCACCGGCGACCGCGGCGCGTACGCACGATCCGGCTGCCCGGCCGGCGTTCGGCGAGCAGGTCGAGCGCGAGGTCGGGCACGAGCCAGCCGGGCACGTGGCAGACGAGCACGGGCTCATCCGCCACCGGGAAGGCGGCCAGTGCGTCCGTCAGAGCCGCCCGGACACGTTCGGTGGACAGCGGCCGCGTACCGGTGCCGCCGGCGAGCTGGAAACGGCGGACGTCCTCGTCTGCGTCGAGCTCCGCGATCGCCTCCGGCCAGGTGACGCTCTGACCGCCGGCGTGCACGCCGTCCTCGTCGACCTCGATGGCCTGCGGCGGGACGGCGTACTCGTCGTCGTAGTCGTGGGCGCCCAGCCGGCGCAGGCGTTCCGCGCGCCGGTCCGCGGCGACCGGGCCGCCGCGCAGCAGCGGCGCCAGGCGGTCGAACAGGGCCTCGTCGACGCGGCCGGGATGGCCCGCGGCGCGCAGGGCGGCGTCGATGTCCACCTCGGCGCGGGCCCGGGCCAGCTGGTCGGCGAACTCCCGGCGCGCCGCCGCGTCCGCGTGGCCGGCCCGGTAGCCGGTCCGCAGCGTCCATCCACACCGGACACACGTGTCGGCGGTCCCGGCGTCGCGGCAGACCGGGCAGGCGGTCCGGGGCGCCGTGGTCTCAGTAGAGGTCATCGGGCACGTCCTCGGCCGTGAACGTGAACGGGTCGTCGCCGTCGTCCAGCCGCGCGGACATCCGCGCCTCCATGCGTTCCAGCAGCCGCCGCACGGCCCGGGCGTTGCCGAAGTCGTCGCGGTGCGCCGCCTGCGCCCGGGCCAGGCAGGCGGTGGCACGCGCGGCCGCCGCGTCGGTCACCGTGCAGCCGGCCGCCGCGGCCATCCGCCGCAGGATCTCCACCAGCTCCGCCACCGTGTACGCGCTGAACTCGACCCGTTCGGTGAACCGGCTGCGCAGCCCCGGATTGCGGGCGACGAACTCGGCCATCAGATCGGGATAGCCGGCCGCGATGACGACGAGCCGCCCGCGCAGCCGCTCCATCTCGGAGTTGAGGACGCCGATCACCTCCTGCCCGAAGTCCCAGCCGGCCCCCTGCGACAGCGTGTACGCCTCGTCGATGAACAGCACGCCGTCCAGCGCCCGCTCCACCGCCGCTTTCGTACGCTCGGTCGACCCGCCGACGTGCCCGGCCACGAGTTCGGCCCGGCTGACCTCGACGACGTGACCGCGGCGCAGCAGCCCGAGCGCGCGGAACGTCTCGCCGCACAGCCGCGCGACCGTGGTCTTGCCGGTGCCGGGCGGGCCGAGGAACAGCAGGTGCGGCGCGACCACGCCGGCGGCCTGCTGGCGCTGCTTGAGCTGCAGGCGGCCGACCAGTTCGGTGAAGACCCGGCGCACCGCGGCCAGCCCGACGAACGAGTCGAACCGGGCGAGCAGCTCCCGCGGCGACGGCACCGGCGCGGAGGCGTACGCGTCGAAGGCCGCCGGGATGTCGGCCGCGGTGACCGGCAGCGTCACGTCGCCGCCGATGCGCAGCGCCCAGGCGATCTCGATGTCGTCGGCCGCTTTCCGGGCGGTACGCGCGTTGCTGAACCCCGGGGCCTGCGCGACGTACATGCCTTGCATGACCTCGCCCAGGCGGGCCTCGAAGGCGGCGTCCCAGGTGAGCCGGCGCCCGGCGAGGACGTCCACCGCGATGGACAGCAGCTGCGGCCCGCTGAAGTCGGGGAAGTCGACGACCGCGCCGAACCGGCCGGCGAGTCCCTGGTTGGAGGCGAGGAAGGCGGCCATCTGCTCTCGGTAGCCGGCCACGACCACGACCAGGTCGCCGCGGTCGCGTTCCATCCGCTCGACCAGCTCGTCGGTCGCCTGGTTGCCGAAGCTGCCCTGCTCCAGCAGGTCGTACGCCTCGTCGATGAACAGCACGCCGCCGAGCGCCCGGTCGATGACCTCCCCGGTACGCTGCGACGTCTGCCCCAGGAAGCCGGCGACGAGATCCTTGGCGGTGGTCGCCACCAGGTGCCCCTTGCGCAGCAGGCCGAGCTCCCGGTAGATCTCGCCGATCAGCTGGGCGACCGTCGTCTTGCCGGTGCCCGGGTTGCCCTGGAACACCATGTGCAGCGACGACGCCGTGCCCAGGGTGCCGCCGTCGACGGCGGCACCGTCGCGGGCGGCCAGCTGGCGGCGGGCCAGGACCATCGCGCGCAGGCCGGCGATGTGCTCCTTGATCGGTTCGAGCCCCGGCATCGCCGACAGCCGCGCCCAGGCGCCCGGTCCGCCCGGCAGGGCCGCCGTGAGCCAGCCGCGGCGCATGAGTTCGCCGGTGCTCAGCGGTACGCCTTCGCGCGCCAGCACCCGCAGGCAGTGGTGCCAGTCGCGCAGCCGCATGTCGTCGGCCCCGGCCAGGCTCCGCACGGTCGGCTCGACGTCGCGCCAGTCGCCGATGCGCAGCCCTTCCCGCAGCCGGACGACGTCCAGCAGCCTGCGTACCTCGCCGGCGTCGGGGGCGCCGATCCGCAGGGCGAGCGGAACGCCCCGGCGGCGCTCGGCGTCGCGCAGGAACCGCTCCAGCCGGGGCAGGCGGCGCTGACCGGCGACGAAGTCGCGCACGTCGGCCAGCCGCTCCTGGCGGAACATGAGGATGCACACGTTCTGCCCGGAGACCCGGCCGGGTTCCAGCCACTCGGCGAAGACCCCGGCGAGGTCGCGGTTGGACTCCAGGTAGGTCAGCTGCTCTTCCGCGTGCGTCACGACCACCGCGGTACGCGTACGCGACTGGCGCATCGCGTGGTCGATCATCATGATCCAATGTGGATCGGAGAGCCCCGCGTCGGGTTCCGCGGGGGCGGCGACCGGCGACGGCGCGCCGTCCGGGGCGGTGGCGAGGATCAGGTCGCCGAACGGCCCAGCGAATCCGCCGAGCATCCGGTCGGCCGGGACCGGCTCCGGCTCCCCGGCCGGGTAGAACGCGGCCCGCGAGGCGTCGTCGCGGAAGTAGATCGGCTCGCGGGCCGCCGTGAACACCACGCACTCGAAACCGGCCGCCCGCAGCAGTTCCAGGGTGACCTGCTGGATGTCGCGCAGGACGTAGTCCCGGCCGGCGAAGGTGTCGTCCAGGCCGGGCCCGAACAGCACGAGCAGCGGCTCGGTGCCGGCGGCGGGCAGGCCGGGCAGGCGTTCGACTCCGGCGGCCGGCGGGGTGACCGGGGCGGGCGCGGTCACTCCGATCAGCGCCCCGGCGACTGCACCGGGGGCGGCGGCACCGGCTGGCCGGCCGGCTCACCGGGAACCGCGGCCGAAGCCTTGTGCCGCAACGCCTGCAGGTCGCGTACGGCGGGGTTCGCGACATCCGCCTCGGTCTGGGGCGCCTCGGCCAGGATGCCCGCGCCGCGCAGCTCCCGCGCGATCGCGTCCGCCCGGTCCCGCAGCACGTACTCGGCGGTGGTCCGGCTGTCGTACGAGTGCAGGCGCACCACGCACGCGCCGCTGTCGTCCGGGGTCGCGGCGACGTCCACGACGATCTCGCTGCCGTCGGGGTGCCGCAGCTTCGCGAAGTACGCCTCCCGGTAGTCGTCGCCGGCGTACACCCGGTCCACCACGACGTATCCGGCCCGCTGCTGCAGGCTGCGGGCGACCGCGTCGGCGTAGTTGGCCCGCAGCTGCGAGGCCAGCACCCGCAACCCGGAACGCTGCACGACCTCCGAGAGGCGCTGCTCCAGGGCACCGATCTCCTGCTGCACGATCCGGGTCAGGTCCGCGGCCGGCATCGGCGCCTGCTCGTCGGACGCCCGCTCGATCAGCCCGGCGACCTCGGCCTCCAGCTCGCTGAGCTGGCCGCGGGTCCAGTGGTCCACGTCGACGGTCACCGACACGGTCCGGCCGTGCGCGTCGGACGCCTCCACGGCCTGCCGCTTGTGCTCGTCCACCAGGGCCGCGACCAGGTACAGCCCGCGCAGTGCGGCCTTCCGCGCCGCCAGCCGGTCCCGGTCGGCCACCTCGATCCGCACCCGCAGATCACTGAGATCGGCGTACGCGGCCTGGGCGGTGCTGAGCGCCGGACCGTGCAGGCCCTGCTCGACGTTGGCCTCGGCCATCGCGATCCGGGTCGTGAGCCGGTCGACCTCGCCGGGCTGGAGCCGTTGATGCGGAAGTGTGGTGCGGATGAGCTCGCCGAGCGTCTTCGCGTCGGCGATCCAGTCACGGGCGACCGCCTCGACGTCGGCGACCGGCGCGGCGGCCAGCGCCTCGGTCGCGGCCGCGCGGGCCTGCTCCACCCCGGCCGCCCGTTCCCCGTCGGCGCCCGCGGTCCGCCGCAACTCCTGCGTCGTGCGTTCTTCCAGTTCCCGCGTACGCGCGCTCAGCCGGCTCGCGGCGGCGTCGGCGGCGGCCAGCCGGGCGTCGGCCTCCTCGACGGCCAGCCGCAACTGCTCCTGCACCCGCTCATTGATCGCCGTGTAGTACTCGGGGGCGTTGCGCCGCACATCGCTGAGCAGCTCGGCCCGCCGGCGGATGTCGAAGAACGAGGACTCCGCCACCGGAATCCGTTTCTGGCCGCTCACGCAGTCTCCTCCTGCGAACCGATCTCCGCGCCGGTGACGGTGCCGGTGACGTCGTCGAGGGCGGGCAGCAGCCCCCGCGGCGGTACGCCGACCATCAGCACCTCGCCACCGGAGATGTGCAGCTCCGCCTGCCGGTGCGCACCCTCGAAGTCGAACCCGGACAGCCGCCCGGTCAGGCGGTGGATCCGCTGATTCGTGCTGCCGCGCAGGCCCCGACCGTCGTCGCGGGCGGCCACGTAGACGCCGTCGATCAGCACATCCACCTCCCCGAGCAAGTCGGCCACCCCGGGGCTCGGCGGCCGCGTACGCAGGCGTTCGAGCGTGAACCCGGTGAAGCACACGACGTCGACGTCACGCGTACGCCGAGCATGCCGCGCCACCGCCGCGAGCGCCTCGGCCTGAAGCATCGGCTCTCCGCCCGAGAAGGTGAGCCCGGTGACGTCCGGATCGGACAGCAACTCAGCCGCAAGGTCGCAGCTGTCCGCCAGACGGGCGGTCCGTTGTGGAATCCATTCCGGGGCGACGCAACCTGTGCAGTCGAAGGGGCAGCCCTGCACCCACACGACCGAGCGCCGGCCGGGGCCGAGGGCGTGGGTGCCGACACAGGTGGCGGCCACGTTGAGAAGCGGGGTGGGCACGCTTTCATGGGATCACGCACAGGACGTCGCCGCGGTGGCGCCGTCGCGTTGCCGACTGCCGCACCACCCGTCCCGGCGAGCGGCGGTCCTCAGAAGTGGTCGGGGATGATCTCGGCGAGCCCCGCCACGATCTTCGCGTTCTCCTTCTCCCCCGCCTTGTAGTGCAGGACCGCCTCGTACAGGGCCTGACCGGCGTTCTCCAGCTGGTTCATGGTCTTCTGGAGGATGTTCTCGAGCATCTGGGCCGCCTCGTTGAACAGGGGCACGGAGCGCGGGAACATCGAGGACACCGACCCGGGCACCTGCGCACCGTGGACCGCGGACACGGCGTCGTAGTACTCCCGGGCGGCGCGCGGCAGGTTGAAGTAGCCGGCCCGCGCGAGGTCCTGCAACGCGACGACCAGCTGGTCCGGCGGCTTGCCGTCGCCGTCCTGGATGTCGAGGTGGCCGAGCTCGTGCGGCGACAGGTCCACGGTCTCCAGCGTCAGGTTCTTGCTGCCGAACCGGTCCCCGCTGGTGATGTCGGTGTCGAGGC
This sequence comes from Hamadaea tsunoensis DSM 44101, assembly GCF_000428945.1. Taxonomy (GTDB): domain Bacteria; phylum Actinomycetota; class Actinomycetes; order Mycobacteriales; family Micromonosporaceae; genus Hamadaea; species Hamadaea tsunoensis. Next base: position 183,034 of record NZ_AUAX01000002.1, read on the forward strand.
CGCGGGCGATGGCGCCGTCCACGTTGGCAATCCACTCACGCAGGTTGTTGATGGCGTACATCGTGTTGACGATGATCTGCTGCGGGGCGTCGTTGTAGTCCACCTCGATGTAGGGCTTGTCGTCCGAGGCCAGCTTGAAGGACGAGACCACGCCGCTCACGAGCGAGGCCACACCGACGACGATCGCCGCCGCGCTCGCCGGCAGCGCGAGGCCGAACGCCGCCAGGGCGGTGGAGATGGTGCCGAGGTCCGTACGCCAGTCGCCGTCGCCCGACGCGTACATCTGATGGAAGCGCAGGGCGCTCAGGCAGCTCTTCGCGATGAACAGGATCGCGTGCTCGATGGTCTCGACCACCTTGGCGAGGATCACCGCCGCGAGCGCCATCTCCTTGATGTACGCGCCCTGCCAGTCGGCCGCGACATGGAACGGGTACAGGAAGTGGCTGTAGAACGTGAGCGCGGCGGGGCCCGACCACTGCTTGGCGTAGATCATCCCCAGGACGGGCCGGACGTAGGTCTCGTCGGCGACGGCGACGTCGCCGAAGGCCGTTCCCGCCGAGACGGTGCTCACCAGCGGCCCCGTGCTCCCGAACGTCGGCCCGGGAACCGAGTCGCTCTGGGTCGGATTCCAGGTGTTGGGCTTGGCCTCGGACGGCGTGGACAACGCGTTCGCCGTCGTCATGAAGTCGAACGCGTCCAGCACGTAGAACTCGCGGAACCGCGTCTGGAGTTCGGCGACCGAGAAGGAGTACTCGTGGTGGGCGTCCTCCCACGCGCCGGCCTCCTGCGCGAGATCCAGATCGGGAATCGACGACAGGAGATACTGCCAGCGCTTCTCGGCTTCGACGGCGATCGCGATCACGATGGGCTCAAGGTCGTCTTGCAGGGCCACGGTCGTTCCTCTCGGTACCCCGCCCACCGGCACTCGATGGGTGTGGCCGCGACCGTTCGCCGTCCAGACGCGTACACCAACAGTCGAACATGTCCATCGCGGATTCGGCAACCCTCGGCCATGACGTTCCACAGAGGATTGAAGTGCGACTTCCGGTGACTCGGGGCTGTTTCATCCTTGAGGAGGAGACGCGCGTACCGCGCTGGTTGGAGACGTGTCATCCCTTGCCGTCCAGCCATTGCCAGCGCGGGCAAACGGCGACGGAAAGGCGCGGATCTACTTGCGACGGTCCGAGCCCGGCCGTGCCACAATCGTCGCCATGTCCGAAGTCACCTGTCCCGTGTGCGGCCATTCCGAGCACGGCGACAGCGCGTACTGCGTGAATCCGGCCTGCGGCGCACTCTTGCCGGCGCCGCCCCGCCCGGCGCCCCCGGAACCTGCCGCGGCGGCGCCCACCCCCGTGCCGCCGCCGCGCCGCGCCACCCCGCGCTGGGTGATCGCGGGCGCGCTGGTGGTCCTGGCCGGCGGCCTGGCGGTGGCCTTCATCCTGGGCAAGGCGCCGGCCCGCGCGCCGTCCGCGACCCCGGCCGCTTCGGCCGGCGGGAAGATCGCACCCCAGATCACGGGTGTACGCGACGAGCGCGTCACGGTGACGTTGACCTTCGCCGACCACAGCGGCGGCAAGGCCGCGTTCACCGTCGTCGGGGGACCGGCCGGCGCGGGCGTGACGACGCTGGCCACCGCGCCACGCGGGGCGACCGACGTACGCGTCAACGCCGTGAACCCGGATGTCGAATACTGCTTCACCATCGTGGCGATCCTGTCGGTGGACGTGTACGACCAGTCGCCGCAGGTGTGCACGACCCGGTTCGGAACGCCGAAGCCATGAGCCGCACCCTGCTCGTCTCCGCGGTCCAGAGCGGCGGTTATCCCACGGTGGCCGACGCGCTCGCCGAGGCCGCCGACGGCGACCGGATCCTCATCGGCCCCGGCGAGTACGCCGAGAACCTCGTCCTCGACGCCGGATCGGTGACGCTGGCGGCGGCCGAGCCCGGCACCGTGACCCTGTACGCCGGTGATCCGCAGCAGCCGGTCATCCGCTGCGGATCGGCGGAGGTCCACCTGCGACAGCTGCGCGTACGCGGAGCCGAGAGTGCCGCCCTGCTCGCCGTCGGCACCCGGTTGACGGCCGCCGACTGCGAACTGTCGACGGGGCCGGCCGCGGCCGTGCACCTCGGTTCCGGCTGCGAGTTCGAGCTGGACCGGTGCCGGATCACCGGCGGGCAGTCGGGCGTGCAGCTGGACGGCTGCGCGGGCACGCTGTCGAGCTGCTCGATCACGCGGATCGTGGCGGACGGCGTCCTCATCCGGTCGGCCGACCCGGTCCTGCGCAACTGCGAGATCAGCGACGCCGGCTACCGCGGGATCTACATCTACGACTACGCCCGGCCCACGCTGGAAAACTGCACGGTCGCGCGTACGGGGGACGTGGGAGTGGCGGTCGCCCAGCACAGCAGCCCGGTCCTGCGCCGCTGCCGGGTCAGCGAGACGGGCGGGTCCGGGATCAGCATCGGCGCCGGCTGCGGCGGGGAGATCGTGGGCTGTACGACGGAGCAGACCGCCGCCCCCGGGATCCTGCTGGCCCCGGGCAGCACCGCCGAACTCGTCGACACCGGACGGGCGGTCGCGGCGCGTACGGAGCCGGTGGCCTCGGCCGGGCTGCTCGACACGGCCCGCTCGGAGGAGCTGCTCGGCCGGCTCGACCGCCTCGTGGGCCTGCCCGGCGTCAAGGCCGAGGTACGCGGCATCATCGACGAGTTGCAGGTCAACGAGTGGCGGCGCAGCGGCGGCCTGACGGTCGCCTCGTCCACCCACCATCTGATCTTCGCCGGCTCGCCCGGCACCGGGAAGACGACCGTGGCCCGCATCTACGGTCAGCTCCTCGCGTCGCTGGGCATCCTGCCGAAGGGCGCCTTCACCGAGGTCGCCCGCCGGGACCTGGTCGGCCAGTACCTGGGGCACACCGCGGAGAAGACCGCCGCGGCGTTCGAGGCGGCCCTGGGCGGGGTGCTGTTCATCGACGAGGCGTACACGCTGTCGCGGTCGTTCGGATCCGGTTCGGACTTCGGCCAGGAGGCCATCGACACCCTCGTCAAGCTCATGGAGGACCACCGGCACGAGGTCGCCGTCATCGCCGCCGGATACACCGGCGAGATGCGGGAGTTCCTCGACGCGAACCCGGGTCTCGCATCGCGGTTCAACAAGACGATCGTGTTCGAGGACTACACGCCCGACGAGCTGGTCGGCATCCTCGCGACGCTGGCCGAGCAGCATGAATACCACCTGGACGGCGAGCTGTACGCGGCTCTGGGCGGCTACTTCGCGGCGATCTCCGGCGACCGCAACTTCGGCAACGCGCGGGAGGCCCGCAAGCTGTTCGACGGCGCCCGCAAGGCCCAGGCGCAGCGGCTGCGGCAGTTGCGCCGGATGCCGACCGCCGAGGAGCTCCAGCTGCTGGTCCTGGAGGACCTGACCGGCCTGCTGCCCTGAGCCGCCGCGGCCGCTTGCCGCCGGGCGGACGACCGGTCAGCCGGCGGTCCCGGCGTGGACCGCGGCGCCCGCGATGACCACGTCCAGGCATTCGCGGAACAGGTCGTCGACGGTGCGGCCGGGGCCGAAGTACTCGGAGATCGCGGCCACGACGGTCGGGTGCCGCTCGGCGAACGCGGTCATGTCGAAGTCTTTCAGCGCCTCCGCGTCCGGGCGGGGGGCCTGTTCTTCGAGGACGTGGCCGACCGTGAAGCGTTCGACGGTCAGCACGATCACGCGGGCCTGCCGCAACGGGACGCCCCGCGCCACCAGGGCGCTCATCGCCAGTTCCGAGAGCGCGGCCATCGCCCGGGAGAGCTGAGCGGCGGAGACGACCCGGGCGCCGTCCGGATGGGCGAGCAGCGCCCGGCGCAGCCGCTCGGCCAGCCCGCGCAACCAGTCCTGCCAGTGCTGATCCGGCTCGGGCGGGCCGACGTCGGCGAACTGCTGGTCGAGGATCGCGTCGGCGATCGCGGTGACCAGCGCCGCCTTGTTGGGCACGTGCCAGTAGAGGGTCGGCGACTGCACGCCGAGCCGCGCCGCGAGTTTGCGGGTCGTGACCCCGTCGAGCCCTTCGGCGTCCAGCAGGGCGACGGCCTCGGCGACGATCCGCTGTCGGTCCAACGTCACATCGACACCTCCCCACCGGACTCTATCAGTGATAGGTTCTCTCTATCACTGATAGAGAGAAGGGGATAACCATGACAATCAAGTCCTCGCTGCGCAACCTGCTGCACCAGGCGACGCATCGCCTTCCCGGCGTCCCCGTGCACGTCGACCAGCCACCCGCCCACCAGGGCACGACGGCCCACGGCCGGGCCCGGCACGGCAGCACCCCGCACACTTCGCCGAACCACGGCTGGAACCACTCGCCCGCGCGCCCGCCCCGGTTCCTGCCGGCCTGGCAGCGGCGGGTCGCGGCCCTCTTCGGCCGGGAGCTGTGATGAAGGCGGCGGTGCTGCACGAGATCGGCGGCATCCCCGCTACGAGGACTTCCCCGATCCCGTGGCGGTGACGACGAACTGGTCATCGACGTGAAGGCGGTCGCGGTCGAGAACGTCGACAAGCGCATCGCCCAGCACGCTCGCTGAGATGACCGTGGTGCCGTAGCGGCTATGCGCTTCGCCGCTCCCCCAGCGGCCGGTCCCCGCGAAGCGGGTGGTCGCCGTCGGCCGCGGCCGCGGGTGGCGTCTCGACGGTCGCGGCGACCGGCTCCGGGGCGTCGGCCGGGCGGTCGCCGCGCCGGACGGCCCGGGACCGCAGCACGTCACGGTCGGTCGGCCGGCGCGCTGCCGCCTCCGCCGCGCGGGCGACGGCGGATCCGGCCGGTGGGCGGCCGGTGATCGGCCCTGCTTCCCCGAGCGGCGGAACCGCCAGGTCCCGCAGCGGATCGTCATCCTGTGCCGTCACACCGGTTCTGCGGGCCGACCGGCCGCCGACGAGACCGCCCTCGATCAGCGTGCCCCCGGCCGCCGCACGTCGCGTGCCGCCGCGTCCGCGTCCGCGCGTACCGGGGCCGCCTACGCCGCCCGCGCCGCCCAGTCCGGGCAGGAACGGCACCGTGCCGGCCGCCTCCTGGGCGGCCGCCGCCTCGACCGGACCGACCGGCGGCTCCGCGGGCACCGCGCCGCCGCCCGCCGGTAGGGCAGGCAGCCGGAACCGGCCCGGCAGCGCCGGTCCGGAACCCCGGGGGAACCTGCCCGGCGAGCCGCCGAAGTACCCCGGCACCCGGCCACGCGCCGGCCCACCAGGAAGCCCCGGCAGTCCGGGCAGCCCCGGGAGGCCGGGCAGCCCGGCGCCGCCGGAACCCTGGCCGGCACCGGGCAGGCCCGGCAGGCCCGAGCCCGGGGGCAGCTCCCCGCCTGGGAAGTCGCCGCCGGGGAACGGTGGAACGGTCACCACGCCGGGAGGTCCCGAGCCGGGACCGCCCGCCTGGCCGGGAAAGGCCGGAATCGGCGTACTGCCGGGAATGGCAGGGAGCACGGGCGGGGGGACGGCGGACGGGCCGTCGCCGGGCGCGGTCTGACCCGGAACCACGTCGCCGGGACCGCCCGGAGCGCCGTTGCCCGGCCCGTTGCCGCCCGGTCCGTTGTTGCCGGGCCCGTTGTTGCCAGGTCCGTCGTCTTTCGGTCCGTTGTCGCTCGGTCCGTTGTCGCCGGGGCCGGGGCCGGGGACGTTGCCCGGACCGGGCGGGAGTTTCGGTCCGCTGCCCGGACCCGGGCCGCCGGGACCGCCGGGGCCGTTCGGGCCCTGACCGCCCGGATTCACCGGGTCGGCGAGGCCGAGCAGGCCGTGGTAGCGCTCGACCGGCGCCCAGTCGTTGGCGGCCGCGACCAGGTCGGCGCCCAGCTGCGCGGCGAGCGTACGCGCATGGGCGAGCGCGCCGGAGCGGGCCAATTCGGCTTCGGTCAGCAGTCCACGCAGGGTCTGGTCGCCGGGCGGCAGCGCGTCGATCCGCTTCTGCAGATCGTCCACAGTGCTCCGCAGGTCGCCGGTGAGGCGCCGGATCTCGGCCTGGGCGTCGCGCAGCAGGCCCGCCGCCTTCGTATAGCCGCGAACACGGTCCGGCACGGTGTCGTGCCAGCGCTGCGCGGAGTCCAGCGCGTCGTCGACCGCGCCGTGGAAGGCGCGCCCGCCGGTGCCGAGCCATTTCAGGCCGTGCCGGGAGTCCGCGACCGACCGGCGGGCGGCGGAGATGTCGGCGGCCACCGCGGTCCAGCCGGTGCTGAGATCGTCCGCCAGCGCGGGGTGGGCGGCGAGCAGCAGCCCGGCGATGTCGTCGAGATCGAGATCCTGCCACCGCGTCCAGGTGACCGGCGGCCGGTGCAGGGTGTAGTCGCCGCCGGGAACGGGCTTCGGGACGGCGCCGGGACGGTCGCCGCCGTACGCCGGGCCGGGCTCCTTGCCGTCGACGACGGCCTCCTGGAGCCGGTCGAGGTGGCCGGCGTTGCGCCGCTCGGCCTGCTCGTACCAGTCGGCGGCGAGGTCGGCCGCGTACCCGGTGCTGGCCACGCCGCCGCCGAGATCGGTGACGAACGCGTCGAGCACGCCGAGATCGGCCCGCGCGGCTCCGGCGAAGTAACGCAGCTCGGCGAAGCCGGCCGGCTGGCCCAGCCCGCGCGCGGCGGCGTCGACCCCGCTCAGCGCACCGGCGGAGTCCCCGGCGAACGTGGCCGCCGCGGAATCGGCCGCGGCCCCGAAGGTACGCAGCCCGGTCAGCTCCGCGTGCAGAAGGTCGCCGTCTCCCACGGGGTTCAGCGTACCGGCGGACTATCCATCGAGACCAGTCCCTTGCGGACCCTCCAACCACGACAGTTGGATCAACCGAGCCCCTTCCCGCCGGGTCACCAGGAATCCCCGGCCGGGCGGCTGGGGTCCCGGGCGTACGGTGCCGAGGAGCGCGCCCTCCGACCGGTCGCCCGCCATCACTATGCCGGGGCTGTTCAGGTCGCGCAGCCGCATGATCACCGGGTCGTACGCCGTCCGGGCCGCGCCGCCGCTGCGCCGGGCGATCACCACGTGCAGGCCGATCTCGCGCGACTGCGGCAGCAGGTCCTGCAGCGCCAGCAGCGGATTGCGCTCCCCGGCCACCAGGTCGTAGTCGTCGACCAGGACGAACAGCTCCGGCCCCGACCACCAGTCCCGGGAGCGCAACTGCTCGGGCGTCACGTCCGGCCCGGGCAGCCGCCCCCTCAGCGACGCCGCCGCCTCGCGGATCATCGTGGCCGCCTGCTCCGCGCCGGTCGCGTACGCGAGCAGGTGGCTGTCCGGCAACGCGCCGAGCAGGCTGCGCCGGTAGTCGACGGCGAGGATCCGGGCCTGGGCGGGCGTACGCCGGTCGGCGACGGTCCGGGCCAGCATCCGCAGGAACGCCGACTTGCCGCATTCGTTGTCGCCGAACACGAGGAAATGCGGATCGGCGTCGACGTCCACGCCGACCGGGCGCAGGTCGGACTCGGCCAGCCCGAGCGGGAGCCCCGGTCCGGCGTACGCCGCGGCGACCTCCGCGTAGGGGGCGGCCGTCGGGAGCAGGCGTACCGGCGGGGCGACCGGGCCCGGCCACGCCGACCGGATCGCCTCCACCGTCGCCGTCACCGCGGTGTCGCCGCCGCCGACCGTGCTCAACCGCGGCAGCGCCGCCAGGAACTGGTACCCGTCCGCGGTGATCCCCCGCCCCGGCGACTGCTGCGGAACGTTGGCGGCCGCCCGCCGGCCGATGCTGGAGTCCGACGGGTCGCCGAGGCGCAGCTCCAGTTTGGAGCCGAACAGGTCGCGCAGCGACGGCCGCAGGTCGAACCAGCGGGCCGCCGAGACGACGACGTGCACCCCGAAGGCGAGCCCCCGGTTGGCCACGTCCAGCACCAGCGGTTCGAGGTCCTCGAACTCGTTGCGCAGGGTCAGGAAGCCGTCGATGACGAGGAAGACGTCGGCGCAGCGTACGCCCGGGAACTCGCCGGCGGCGGCCCGGCGGCGGAGCCCGGCGACCGAGTCGCTCCGGTGCTCGACGAAGAACTGCTCCCGCTCGGCCAGCAGCACGACGGTCTCGGCCACCGCCCGACGTACGCGGTCGGGCTCCTGCCGGGTGGCGACGCTGCTCAGGTGCGGCAGGCCGGCCAGCGCCGTCAGACCGCCGCCGCCGAAGTCGAGGCAGCTGAACTGCGCCTGCGCCGGGGTGTTCGTCAGGGCGAGGCTGAGGATCAGCGTACGCAGCAGCGAGCTCTTGCCCGACTGCGGCGCCCCGATGACCACCACGTGCCCGGCCGCGCCGGAAAGCTGACACTGCAACGCTTCCCGGCGCTGCTCGAACGGCCGGTCGACGACGCCCGCGGTGGCCACGAGCGCACCGCGCAGGTCCGGGTCGGCCGCGGTCAGGCCGAGCGGGCCGTCGGCGAGCACTCCACCGAGGACGGTGTCGACGGGCTCGGCCACGCTCAGCGGCGGCAGCCACACCTGGTGCGCCGGTACGCCGTGGCCCGCCAGCCGGTCGGTGAGGATGTCGAGCAGCGTCTCGCCGGCCGCGTCGTCGCCGGGCTCGTCCGGGACCGCGACGACGTTGGCCGCCCGCGCCACGTACGCCGACACGAACGTGGCCACCGTCGCCTCGGCCGGACCGGTCGCGGCGGAGGCGCGGCGGTGCGCCCCGGAGACGTAGGCCGCCCGGAACCGGGTCAGCTGCTCGCTGCCGTACTTGAGGTAGCCGTGGCCGGGGGCTCGGGGCAGCGAGTAGCCGTCGGTGACCCCGAGCACCGCCCGGCTCTCCATCGGCGAGAACGTCCGCAGCCCGATCCGGTAGGACAGGTGGGTGTCCAGGCCCCGCAGCCGGCCCTCCTCCAACCGCTGGCTGGCCAGCAGCAGGTGCACGCCCAGGGACCGGCCCAGCCGTCCGATCTGGACGAACATGTCGATGAAGTCGGGCTTGGCCGTCAGCAGCTCGCTGAACTCGTCGCAGATGATCAGCAGGCTCGGTACGGCGGCCAGCGGCGCACCGGCGGCGCGGGCCCGCTCGTAGTCGCGCAGCGACGCGTAGTTGCCCGCCCGGCGCAGCAGTTCCTGGCGGCGGACGAGTTCGCCGTTGATCGCGTCGGCCATCCGGTCCACGAGGGGCAGCTCGTCGGACAGGTTCGTGATGACCGCGCTGGTATGCGGCAGCGCGTCCAGCTTGGTGAAGGTCGCGCCGCCCTTGAAGTCGACGAGGACGAAGTTGAGGATCTCCGGCGCATGGGTGACGGCCAGCGCCAGCACGAGCGTCCGCAGCAGCTCGGACTTGCCCGAACCGGTGGCGCCGACGAGCAGCCCGTGCGGGCCCATGCCGTCCTGGGCGGACTCCTTGAGATCGAGTTCGATGCGCTCCCCGGCCGGCCCCACCCCGATCGGTACGCGCAACCGGTGCCGGTTGGGCCGCGCCCGCCAGGTGACGGCCGGGTCGAGGTGCTGCGGATCGGTCAGTTCGAGCAGCTCGGTGAGGTCGTGGGTGACGGTCATCGCCTGGTCGGCCCCGGCGGCCTGGGCCAGCCGCAGCGGCGCCAGCTGGTGCGCCAGCCCCTCGGCGACCGCGGGCGGCGTCTCGTCGGCCCGGCCGAGGACCTGCTCGCCCGACTGCGTCCGGGCCGTCATCGTGCCGTCGGCGGCCACGTGCAGGACCAGCTGCGTACTGTCCGGGTGACGGGGCGGCTCGCCGCCGACGAACACCATGGTGGCGCCCTCGATGCCGGCGTCGACGCCGAGATGGTCGGCCCCGGCCGTGTCGCCGCCGTCGATGACCGCGATCAGGTGCGGCCCGGTGTGACCGACCTCCGTCGCGGCCGGGTTGAACCGCGGCCGGGCGACGAGCAGGTCCTCCAGCATCGCCTCCAGGCCCGCCACCGTACCGCTGACCAGGCGCAGCGGCCCGAGCGCGTCGGTCTGGCGGGGATGGGCGCCGTGCGGCAGCCATTTGACCCACTCCCAGCCGAAGCGCTCCTGCTCCCCGGCGCAGACCGCGATCATCATGTCGTCGGGTGCGTGGAAGAACGCGGCCTGCGCCAGCAGCGAGCGCACCGCCGAACGCGCCTGCCCCAGGTCGCCGTGCAGGTGGATCGTGGCGAACCCGTCCAGGGCCACGACGATCGGCAGCTCGCCGACCTGCTGGTAGGTCGCCATGAACCGGCGCAGGGCACCGGCGCTGACCGGCTCGGCCCGCTCCACCGGCACGGACGGCGGCGGTATCAGGGCGGTGGCCAGCTCGCGCGGGCCGAGGCCGAGGCGCAGCTGGGCGAAGTCGGGGTCCGCCGGGCGGCGCTCCCACAGCCGGGAACTGTCCACCAGCGACCACAGCAGGCCCGGGGCGGGATGCCGGTAGTACTCGCCCGCCCGCTGCGCCCGGATCGTGCCGCGCACGGTCCGGCGCCTGGCCGCCAGGTCGAACAGGTACGACCGGCGCTGGCGGTTCATCTCGGCCTTGCCGCCGCCGCTGCCGAAGCGCGAGAACTGCGAGCCGACCATGCCCAGCATGGCGACGCCGAGCAGGCCGCCGGTGACCATCCGCAGGGCTCCGCCGGATCCGCCGGCGAACAGCACCGTCATCGCGACCGCGCCGGCCGCCATCGGCAGCACCATGATCAGCCGTCCGGCCCAGCCGCCCTCGGGTTCGGGCACCTCCGCCGGCGGCTCCAGGACAAGGTCGCCGGCCGGCAGCACGGGAGCGGTCAGGCGCGGCCGCCGCCGGCGGATCAAGGTGGCCATCGGGCCATGATAGTGACGATCGACGGCTCTTTGTCTATGGTGGACGCGATCTGTCGTGGACGGCGGCCGGTCGCGTCCCCCAGCCGGGCGCGCATCGGCGGCGACCGCGGTTCGCGCGGCGGATCCGGCCGCCCGGCGCCTTCGGGCGGTCGCGACGATCTGTCGACCGTGGGACCGCGGGGCCGCCGTGCGGCCGTCCGTGCCCGCGGTACGGCCCGCGGGCGGGAGAGGCTGGATGACACTGGAGCAGACCGGGCTGGCGCGGATCATCGTGATCGCGCCGCACCGGCGGGTCGAGATGACCGTCCCCGAACACGTTCCGCTCGCCGGCATCCTGCCGTCGCTGCTGCGCCACGCCGGCCCGACCCTGGCCGAGGACGGGATCGCGCACGGCGGCTGGGTACTGCGCCGGGTGGACGGCGTACCGCTGGATCCGGCCCGGTCCCTGGCGATGCTCGGCGTGCTCGACGGGGAGACGCTCGTCCTGGCCCCGCACGACCGGCACTGGCCCGAACCGGCCTTCGACGACGTCGCCGAGGCGATCGCCGACGGGGCCGCCCGGCTCGGCGCGGCCTGGAGCGGCCGGGCCTCGCTGCGTACCGGCCGGGCCGTCGCGGCACTGGCCCTCACCGCCGGCCTCGTGCTCACGCTCACGGCCGCGCCCGGCGCGCTCACCGGCGGACTCGCCGTCGCCGCCGCGGCACTGCTGCTCGGCGCCGCCGTCGTCGTCGACCGGGCGGGCCGCGACGCCGAAGGGGCCCGGCTCCTCGGCACGTTCGCGATGCTCGGCGCCGCCGCCGGTGCGGCCCTGCTCGGCGCCCGGGGCGGACACGCGCTCCTCGAACCGTGGCCGCTCGCCGGAGCCCTCGCCGCCCTGCTCGCCACCGCGCTGCTCGGCGAGGTCCTGATGCCGGCCCCCGTCTTCGCCGCCGGTGCCACCCTCGCCACGGGGCTCGGCGCCGGCGCCGTCCTGGCCGCCACGACCGGCGTACCGGTGGCGGCCGCGGGCGCGCTCGTCGCCGCGCTCGGCACCGCCGTCCTGTTCGCCCTGCCCCGGTGGGCCATGTCCCTCGGCGGGCTGACCGCGCCGGGCGTACCGACGCTGACCGGCGAAGCCGAGGACCCCGCGCCGCCGGCCACCGACCTCGCCGCCGCCGTGCGCCGCTCGGACACGCTGCTCACCGGCCTGCTCTGGGGCACCGCCGGCGCGGTCGCCGTCGGCGAGGCACTCGCCCCGAACCGGTCCGGCGCGGGCGGCCTGCTGCTGACCGCCGCCGTCGCCCTCGTCTGCGCGCTGCGCTCCCGAGCCTTCGCCGCCGTGCGCCATCGCGTACCGCTGATCGCCGCCGGCTGCGTCGGCCTGCTGTCCCTTCTCGTGTACGCGACGCGGGGCGCACCGCGTACCCCGGCATTCGCCTGTGCGGTGGTGGCCGCGGCGCTGCTCGTGGCGCTCGTGGCGCTCGGGACCGGGCGGCGGCTCGCCGGCCGGCCGGCGGCACCGCAGTTGGGCCGGCTGGCCGACGTCGTGTGCCTGCTGGCCGCGACCTCGGTGCCGATCCTGGCGGCCCTGGTGCTGGGCCTGTTCGGGGCGATGTACGGCCTGGGCGGCTGACCGGGATGCTGAGCCGCCGCGACCTGATCCAGTCCCGCCAGTACCTGCGCCAGCGCCAGGTACGCGCCCTCGTCGCCCACCGCCCCGATCCGCTGGACTGGGCCGGGCGGCACAGCGGCGCGACCGTGTTCGCGGGAGTCATGCTGCTCGTCATCGGGCTGGCCGGCGCGGCCGTCGCCGGGCTGCTGTTCCCCGGCGGCGCCACCGGCTGGCAGAGCTGCACCGCGATCGTCATCGAACGCGAGACCGGCACCGCGTACGCGTGCGACGCGACCCGGCCGGTGCTCTTCCCGACCGCCAACTTCGCCTCCGCTGCGCTGCTCATGCGGACCACGGCGACCGTACAGGTGTCGCGGGCCGCCCTGACCTGGCCACGCGGGGAACTCCTCGGGCTGCCCGGCGCGCCCGGCGACCTGCCGCCCGCGGCGAACTACCTCGACGGCGCCTGGAGCGTGTGCGCACTGTCGTCCATGGACGGCGGCCGGCCGGCCCGGGTCACCGTCGTCCTGCCCGGCGCGACCCCGGACGGCGCCACCGCCCTGCAGAAGCGGGCCGTTCTCGTCAGCGGCCCCGACGGCACCCGGTACGTGATCTGGAGCGGCCGCCGCTACCGCGTGCGCGACCCCGGCTTCGTGCTGCCCGTCCTCGGCTTCTCGGCGCAGGACGGCGTACCGGTCGGGGACGCGTGGATCGCCTCGGTCCCGGGCGGCACCGACCTGGCGCCGATCGACGTTCCCGGAGCCGGGGGCCACCGCGCCGGATTCGCCCCCGCCCCGGTCGGCCGGATCGTCACCGCCGGCGGGCGGCTGTACGTCGTGCGTACCGACGGGCTGCAGGAGGTGACCCCGCTGCAGAGCCTCCTCGTCCGCGGGCTCGCCCCGGCCGCGCCCGCGGTGCCCGTCGCCGCCGCCGATCTGGCCGCCGGTGGCATCCTGCCGCCCCTGGCCACCGGCGGCACCGCGCCCGCCCCCGCCGAGGTGCCCGACTTCGCCCGGCCGGCCGGCGGTCCAATCTGCGCGGAAATGATCGCCGACCAGGTCACCCTCGTCCTCGATGGACGGTTGCCGGCCCGGGCCGACGCCGTCGCCCCCCAGCACGCGCAAGGGCCGGGCGGCATACCGCTGGCCGACGCCGTCCTCGTCGAACCCGGCCACGCCGTGTACGCCAGGTCGCTGTCCAGCCCGCAGGCGACCGGCGGCGCCCTCGTACTCGTGACCGACCGCGGCGTACGCCACGCGCTGCCCTCCGCCGCGGTCGCGACGACGCTCGGCTGCCCGGCCGACCGGCCGCCGGTGGGCGTACCCGCCGCCCTGCTGGAGCGGCTGCCGGCCGGCGTGGCCCTCGATCCCGACGCCGCGAAGTCCCCTGTGGACGAGAACTTCCCCACGACACCTTCTCGATGAGGCGCACTGCCGATATCGTGGAGCACGGCGGCGAACCACAACTTCCCATCCCGATTCACTCCGTGGGAGGAGTTGCTGGTGCAACCGAACAATCTTCTGCACGCCAGTCCGGCCGAGTTGCAGGCCGCCGCACACGAGATCGGCCTGGCGTACCAGACCCTCAACTCGATCCAGACCAAGCTGACCGGCGAGCTCGACCCGCTGCTGCTCGGCAAGGCCTGGGAGGGCCCGGCCGGCCGCGAGTTCAAGTCGCTCTACCACCGCTACGCCACCCAGGTGAACCGCATCCACCGGTCCCTGGAGCTGCTCGGTGAGCTGATCCGCAAGTCGGGCGGCCACTACGACGCCGGCGAAGTCGACGCCCACCACAAGGTGAGCACCGTCGACGTGCCCACCAACATCACGTCCGTGCTCTCGCCGGCGAACTGAGGAGGACGACATGGGTTCACCCGACACCATCCGCTATGAATTCCTCCAGCTCGAGCACGGCGCGCTGGCGCTGCAACAGGCCGTGGCCGGAGCCGAGGGCGAGCTGTCCGACCTGCGCGGCAAACTCGCGACCATCCTCGCCGAATGGGAGGGCAGCGGTGACGAGACCTACAAGGAGGTGAAGCGCATCTGGGACGGCGCGGCCAACGAGTTCCAGGCCATCGGCGGCCAGATCGGCCGGGTCGTCACCGAGGTCGGCACCGAGATGCGCGAGACCGAGGCGCTCGTCGTCAAGACGGTCGGGTCACACCACATCTGACCATCATCCGGATCCGCAACCGGGGCCGGGTCGTCTTCGCGACGTCCGGCCCCCACGCGACTTTCCTCTCCCGACATCCGTCAAGACCGAGTCCACTCCGGCCTGCACCAACCCGGCGACGACGTCGAAGCCGGGCACCGACGCCCTCCGCTGACGCCCGCGTCCGCGATGCGGGAAGGATCTTCCGGCAGGTGAACTGCGGTCGCCGATTTTCTGATCGTTTACGGTTTGGGTGTCATTTCCGGCCCACGTTGCATGATCGTTTACGCGTCTGGTGCGGCCAAAGGTCGTATATGCACCCCGGAACCGTAAACGATCATGCAGTCGTCGGCCGATTTCACACCTCACCCGTAAACGATCAACCCTCTGGTACGCAGGCGTCCACCGGGCTGATAATCCAGCCTAGGCCGGAGGAGTCCGGGTCCACTGGGTCCGCCACTTCGCGCCGATCTCAGCGGGCCGCTGATGGCCGCATTCGATGACACGACCTTCGCCGTCGACGACCTCTGGATAGACATCGCCCTCGTCGATCCAGACAGTCACGTTCTCGATCCCGCCGGCACGGTCAACGGCATTCACCCAGTACTGGACGGTGAACGCCGACTCGTTGCCGGAATAGTCGGATCGGACAACGAATCTCTCGCCCGGTCGAAGCCAGCGGTCCTCGCCGAGCGGCTCGATCCACAGCGTGAGCCACCCTTCCGAGTCATTGTTCACGGTGATAGCGGCCATGCCTCACCGTAACGTGCCATGAATCGCTGGCGTCGCCATGCGCATCGTGCCCGCTGACCGGGTTCTTCAACGGGCACTTACCTCCTTGATGCTGCGCCGGGAGATCAGACCGCCCGCGGCAGCAGCAGCCGATGACTCGCCACACGCTGCAACGCGTGCTCCTAGATGTGAGAAGGATGCTCATCGGCGTGCGAGCCGGCGGCGGCGTTCGAGGAATCCGAGCCCCAGCGCGGCCCCGGCGAGCACGAGGAAGACCAGTGTCACGCGGACGCCAGGACCGCCACCGGGCGCGGGCGGCGCGGGGCCGACGGCGACCGGCGATGCCGCCCGCCGCACACCTGGGGACAGCGGTTCGCTCAACGCCCGGACCGGGTTCACGATCCCCGCCCCGTACGCCCACCCCCGCGTCGCCGGGAACGGGTCAGCGGTCGCCGTCAGCCGCGCGGCGAGTCGGGTTCCGGTTGGCGTGGTTCCCGGCGCGGACGATGCGAGCAGCAGTGCCGCGACCCCGCCGGCGACGGCCGACGCCATGTCGCTGCCGGAGTAGGCTGCCTGGCCGTGGCCGGGTGCCGCCGTGACGACGTCCAGTCCCGGGGCGGCCAGGTCGACGTGCCGGCCGGGCCAGGTGGACGGGTCGACCGTCCCGTTGCCGTCGATCGCGCTGACCCCGAGCACCCCGTCGTACGCGGCGGGGAACGGTCCCGCGCCGGCCGGCCGGGTCGGGTCGGCGGCGGTCGTACGCGGATCGGGATCGGTTCCCGCGGCGGCCACGACGAGAATGCCGCGCGCGACCGCCCGGGCGACCGCGGCCCGCATCGTCGGGGCGTCCGTGGGCAGGGCGAACGCCAGCACGATGATGCGCGCTCCGTGACCGGCGGCCCAGTCGATCCCCGTCGCGGCCAGGTTCGGCTGGACGTCCTCGATCCGCTCCGCGACGCGTACAGGAAGGATGTGGGCCTGGGGAGCGACCCCCGCGAAGCCGGTGTCGGCGGCGGGCCGGGCCGCGATGAGGGCCGCGATGCCCGTGCCGTGACCGGTGCAGTCGGTCCGCCCGTCGCCGCTCGCGATCAGGTCGGTGCCCGGCAGGACCGCGCCGGCGAGCTGGGGTTGGCGCGTGTCGACGCCGGTGTCGACGACGGCGACGGTGACGCCCGCGCCGCCGGAGCCGAGCGGCCAGGCGTCGCCGAGCGCGAGCCAGCGCTGCGCCCACGGGGTCTGGGCCGTCGGGGCGGTGCCGCCCGTCACGCACTGCTCCGCCCACGCCGCGGCGGGGCCGGCGACCGGCAGGGCCGCGATCGGCAGGATGGCGGCCAGCGCGGCCAGCCGGGTGACGATGCGTCGCATGTGGACCATCAGCGCCTCCTCACCACCACAACGGTCGAGGGTCGATCCACCACAGGGCGCGCCGGCGCGCGCCGGCGGCCCGGCGCAAGGCGCGGATGAGGACCAGGAGCCGGTCCGTCACCGCCTCCGCCGTCCCGTCGCCGCTCTCGTCGGCGAACTGCGCCCGGTTCACCGCCGCGGCCAGGTCGGTGTCCGGCTCGGCCCGCACCGCCGCGCTCACCGCCGCGATCACCTCGGTCACCGTCCACGAGGCGGGCAGGCGTACGCCGCCCAGCCGCGCGGCGTCGAGCAGTTCCGCCCAGGCGGCGCGTACGCGGGCCACGTCGCCGGGGACCGCCAGCCGGCGCCGGGTACGCCGTCGGCGCAGCACCAGCACCACGCCCAGCCCGATCGGGACGAGGAGGGCCAGCAGCGCCAACCGGCCGCCGTCGACGTGACCGGGTTGCGGGCCGCCGTCGTCCTCTGCTCCGGCGACCGGGAGGTCCGCCGGAGTTTCGTCCGGTGTGGACTGTGGCGACGGCGGCGTACCGGTGCGGGACGGGCGGGGCGCGGCACTGGCCGACGCGGCGACCCCGGCCGGCGTCGGTTCCAGGTCGATCGGCAGCCAGCCGCCCGGTTCGAGGTACACCTCCGGCCACGCGCGCGCATCGCCCGCCGTGACGACACCGGAGTGCATCGCGAAGCCGACCACGACCCGGGCGGGGATGCCGAGGGACCGGGCCAGCACGGCGTACGCGGCCGCGAACTGCTCGGCGGTGCCCCGGCCGCCGCCCGTCGCGGGGTCGCCGCCGAGGAACCGGTTGATGCTCGGGTATCCGCTGCCGCCGGGCGCCCGCGCGTCGTACCGGTATCGGCGGACCAGCCAGCCGGCGAGGGCGGTGGACTGCGCGTACGGCAGCCCGTCGCCGGCCGCGGTCCGGGCCAGCTGGGCGAGCCGTCCGGAGTCCCCGGCCGGCAGTTCCCGGTACCGGTCGAACGCCGCCGACCGGGGCAGCTGAGCGTTCGCCAGCTGGGCGGGATCGGGGCTGGGGACGTCCGCCCGCACCGCGTACGCGAGCCCGGCGCGCAGGCCGCCCTCGACCGCGACCCCGCCGGACTCCGCGTCGATGTAGATCGGAACGCCGCCGACCCGGGTCAGTCCACTGGGGACGGGCAGCCACACGCCGCCGAGGCCGGTGACGGTGATGCGTGCGCTGACCGCGACGGTGGGGACGCCGGTCGGCGTACCGGCCGGGCCGCGGTCGCCGCCTGCCGCGCGGAACGTGCCCGACGGCAGCCACGCGGTGCCGTCGAAGTCGCCGAGGATCGCCCAGCGCAGCAGGGCCGGCCGGTCGGTGGACACGGTCAGCAGCGGCTGTTCGGGATGGGCGCTCCACCGGTCGAGCAGGCTGAACGGGTGCACCTGGCCGGCGGTGTCCAGCGGCGGCAGCACGACCGACCGCGGATCGGCCGGCTCGGCGCCGTAACCGGCGAGCACGACGGGCGCGAGGGTAGCCGCGACCACCGCCAGCAGGGCGCTGAGACCGGCCGCGAACAGCAGCCGCGTACGCGAGTCCCGCCTGCGGCGGCGCCCGGCCACGAAGACCGCTCCGCCGCTCTGAGGGGAGAGAGCGGACAACGTCGGCGGGCGGGCGCAGCCGAGCACCACGCCGAGCGCGCCGACGAGGACGGCCGTGGTCGCGTACGCCGGACCGGGCAGCGGACCCGCGAGGACGAGCATGCAGACGGCCAGCACGATCGGCGGCAGGATCGCGGTCCCGGGTCGCCGCCCGCGCAGGGCCGCAGCGCCCGCCGCGACCGCGAGCCACGTCGCCGCCACCGGCAGGGCCAGGGTGTCGAGCCGGGGCGGGGTCGGCGTCGCGCTGGTGAGCAGCCGCGCTCCGGTGTGGACGATCGCGTCCCGCCAGCCGTCCGACGCGGGCAGCAGCCGGCCGATCCCGGCCAGCAGACCGGCCAGGCCGAGCGTGCCCGCCGGCAGATGCCAGCGCAGCCGGGCGCGGGTCACCAGGGCGATCGCGGCGGCGGCGACGGCCGCGGCACCCATCGCCGCGAGCGCCTGCGGTCCTGAGTAGACGGTCGCGAGCAGCGCGCCGGCCGCCCCGCCGGCCACGGCGACCGCCGCCGTCCCCACGACAAGCGGACCCGCGGAAAGGGAACCCCCTGTCGGGCCGGCGGAGGAACCCACCGGCGAATCGTCCGCTGCCATGACGCCCCCTACCGCGCCGGGGCCGTGTTCCAGGCCCGTTCCTGCAATTGGGCGACCAGCCCGGCCGCACCCGGCGCGATCACGGCCGTCCCACCGGTGCGCGGACCGGCGGCGGGCTCCGGACCGACGACCGCCGCCGCGATCGTGCGGTACCTCGCGCGTACCTCGGCGAGCAGGTCGAGCGAGGCCTTCTCCCCGGTGACGTACAGCAGCGCGTCGCCGCCCTCCCGCAACCGCAAACGCGTACGCGCGTCCAGCCCCGCCTCGTCGCGCAGCCGGACGGCGGCCAGCCGGTCGAGCCCCGCCTCGACGGACGGCACCGGCAGCTCCTCGCCCGGGTCGCCGGCGACCAGCAGGACGATCCGGTGTCCACTGTCGACCGTCGCGACCAGGAGGGAGGCGGTCACCTCGACCGCCTCCTCGAACGCGTCGGGCGTCGCGTAGGAGCCGGCCCGATCGTCGAGGACCACGACCTGGCGGGCCAGGGCGGCGTCCACGTGCGTACGCACCATCAGCTCCCCGATCCGCGCCGACGTGCGCCAGTGCACGTGCCGCAGGTCGTCGCCGGGCACATACCCGCGCAGGCCGTGGAACGTGATGCTGCCGGCGTCGACGAGATCCCGGTCGCCTTCCAGTTCGGCGGAGCGGCCGGCCGGCAGCCGGGTCACGGGGTGCCAGCGCGGCCACACCGTGAACCGGTCGGCGCCCCCGGTGCGGCGGCGTACGGACCACAGCCCGAAGGGATCGCTCCGCTCCGCCAGCAGCGGCCCGACCGTGAAGATCCCCCGGCGACCGGTCGGCAGCGCGGCGGTGACCCGCGCCGGGACCCCGGCCCGGACGGGCAGCTCGACCGGATCGTGCAACGCCAGCAGCGGGCCGCCGGGCTCGCCGATCAGCTCGGTGAGCCGCAGCAGCCGCCGCGACCGGTCGAGGCCCAGCACGTCGGTCGCCACGGCGGCCGGTTCGCCCCGGCGTACGCGACGCGGCGTGATCAGCCGCTGCACGGCGACCGGCGGCGGGGCCGCGCTCCAGGCGGCCGCGATCGCCACGACGAGGACGCCCGCCCCGCCGAGGACCGCCATCTCGCGGTACGCCAGGAGCAGCCCCGCGGCCAGCAGCACGACCGCGCCGGCCAGAACCCCCGCACCCCGCCCGGTCAGCCTGCTCAACAGTCCGGGATCGCCTTCTCGTTGTTGCCGTTGTCGAACGTCAGCCAGACATAGGAGATCCAGCTGCCGTTCGGCAGTTTCATGAAGTGGTCGCCTTCCTTGTTGTTGTTGTACGGCCCGGCCTGCTGGTTGTCGCCGTGCACCTTGCAGACCACCCCCAGATGCGTACCGGCCGAGACGTGGCCGACGACCGAGTACCAGCTGCCGCCCCCGCTGTATTCCGGCAGGCCCTTCGAGCAGAACTGTGGATCGGGGTTGGTCGGCGCGTCGTTGCAGGTCACCACCGCCCCGTAGGTCACCGGGTCGGTCTTGGCGCTGCCGGTGTCGCTCGCCGCCCCCGCGAACGTGCTCACGTCGACGCGGACCGCGTACTGGGTGGCGGGGTCGAGGCCACCGACCGTCACCGGCGAGCCGCACGACGGACTCGTCCGGCCGCCCACGGTCACCTTGCAGGTCGCGGGCGCACCGCCGGCGGCCACGGTGAACGTCACGGTGACGTCGTTGGAACCGGCGCTCGTGCCGGTGATCGTCACCTTGGGGGCCGGTACCGCCGCGATCGTCGCCGTCCCCGCCGGGCCGTCCCCGGCCGCGTTGGTCGCCACGACGCGTACGCCGGTGAGCCTGGTGCCGGTCAGGGTCGCCGAGCGGGCGTTGCCGCCGAGGTCGGCGAGGTCCGCGCCGCCGTCGCTGTAGACCGTGTACCTGGTGACCGCGCTGCCGTGCGAGTCGGCCTCGCCCCACGTGACGGCGTAGGTGTCGGCACCGGTCTGCCGGGCCGCGACATCCGGCGGCGCGGCCGGGGACTTGATCGGAACGACGGTGTTCCCGGCCGGGCTCGGGTCGCTCGCCGTGCCTTCCTTGTTGCGCGCCACCACCGTGAACGAGTACGCCCTGCCCAGGGTGAGCCCGGCGAACAGCACCTTGGTGCCGGTCACCGTCTGCGGCGGGTTGGCTCCGGCCTCCCCGTCCAGCAGCGGGGTCACCACGTAGTCCGCCGCGGTGGCCACGGCCGGCCAGCTGACCGAGACCGCTCCGCTGTAGGCGCCGCTGCCGTCGCGCTCCAGGTCCGCCCGGGGAGCCTGCGGGATGTCCGGGGCCGGGGCCGGAGCGGGGGTCACCGGTTCGGACAGCGCCGGCGGCCCGTCGCCGACCGCGTTCGTGGCGAACACCCGGAACCGGTACGCCGTCCCGTTGGTCAGCCCGGTGATCGTGGTACGCAGCGTCGAGCCGTCGACGGGAACCCGGCCGCCGCCGTTCTCCTCCCACGTCACGGTGTACGCCGTCACAGCCGACGTGCCGCCGTTGGCCCGCCCCCAGGACAGGCGTACCCGGCCGTCGCCGGCGAGGGCGGTCACCGGCACCGGCGGACCCGGGCGGCGCGGCGTCACCCGGCCCGGCGACGGTTTCGGCTGCCGGGGCGAGGGACGCTGCTCCGGCGTACGCGACGGGGCCGCGGTCGGCACGTCCGACGGGGGCACGTCGGGCTGGCTCCCCGCGGTCGGAGACGTCACCGGGTCCGGATCGTATTTGTCCACAGTCGACGTCGAGCCGTCCGGGTCGACGAGGACCGCCTTCGTCGTGTCCGGCGCGTTGATGAACAGGTGCTCCTCGCGTACCTCCAGCTCGACGGAGGTCCCGGGGGTGCCGACGGTGATCGTGGCGGTGGCCGCGCCCGCGGCCGAGTACACCTTCACCGTGCCCTGGCCGGGATCCGGGACGTACACCCGGTCGGCGAAGCTGACGGCGGGCTGCGCGGCCACGCCCGTCGCCGGTACCGCGGCCGGCAGCGGCAGGCTCGTCATGGTGGTGGACCTGGCCGTGTCGGCGATCGCGAGCACCTTGCCCGCGGCGGGCAGCGTGATGGCCGCGCCCCGGCCGACGGTACGCGCCGGGAGTACCGCACCGGTGAGCGCGACCGGCGCCGTCAGCCGGCGTACGCCCGCCGCCGGCCCGACCACGGCCACCTGGTCGCCGCCCTGGTCCACGACGAGCGCGCCCTGATCGAGGACGGTCTGCGCGAGCGGGTGCCCCGGTACGCCGACCGCCTCGGTCCGCTCGATCGCCAGCGCGCCGGCGTGCACTCCCAGCGCCACAACGGTTCCCTGGCTCGGTACGCTCAGCCACAGCCGGCCGGACGCGTCGAACGCCCCGCCGGAAAGCGGCGCCGGCAGCTGGACCGCGTCCCCGGTGGCCTGCAACGTCGCCGGGTCGACCGGGCGGACCAGGCCGCGCGTACGGTTCACGACGACCGCCGACGCGCCGCTGAGCAGGGCGGTCACATCGTCGCCCGTGCCCATGTCGAGCGAGCCCGAGAAGCCTAGGCGGGTCAGGTCGATCGAGGTGACCCGGCCGGTGGTGAGGTCGGTGAGGATCACGTAGCGGTCGTTCTGGCTGATCGAGACCGGATGGCCCAGCGAGTCGACGACCGGCTGGCGCAGCGACACCCCGCCCGACACCGCGTTGACCTGCTCCGTCTCGCCCGCGTGCCGGCTCCACAGCCACGACGCGCCGTCGGCGACCGCGGGCTGCTGGCCGGTGATGCCCAGGGCGAACACCGTCGCGCCCAGCGCCACCACGACCGCCGCGACCACGCCGATCGGCACCGCGGACCGCAGATGCCGCAACCTCATCCTCATCGCCGGTCGCCTCCGTCGCGTGTGCTTCCCCTAGGCGGGCCGTCACGCATGACGGGCCGCGATCGCCAGCAGAGCGCGGCACGTGCCGGTGCGTGCGCGTTCCAGAAGTTCGGCGTCGAGCCGGCTGAACGCCGGATCCGCCGGCAGTCCCGCCTGGCCGTCACCGTCGCGCCCGTCGCGGACGACCACCGTGACCAGCGCGCCCGGCCGGGCGACCGCCGCCACCCGGTCCAGTGCCCGCTGCCGGCCCGCTCCCGCCGCACCGGCCACGACGATGTGGCCGTCCGCCCCGGTCAGGACCGCGCGGGCGGCGGCGCCGGTCTGCGTACCGACGTCGAAGAAGGTGAAGGCATGCGTCCCGCGCAGCCGGGCGGGCAGGTCCGGATCCACGTCGTCGCTCCACAAGGGAGCCTCGTCGCGGTCCACCCCGGGCAGCTCCGGCAACTCGTCGAAGCCTGTCACCGCGACCTGCCCCGGCCACAGCGCCGCGAGGGTGGCGGCCAGCCCGACGCACACCGAGGTCGCCCCCGCGCCCCCGGCCGCGCCGCTCACCGCCACCATCCGGGGGTACGCCGGCAGCCGCCGCAGGGCAGCGGCGGCGGCCTGGTCGGCGGCGATCTCGCCGGGATCGGCGAACCAGCGCGGCCTCACGACGCCACCAGTCCCGCCAGCGCGCTGGGAAGTCCACATGCGACCGTGAACGACACCAGCCCCGCGACGGCCAGAACCCGTTCACCGGTACGCGTACCCCGCCGCGGCAGCGACGACAGCCGGCCGCCGCCCAGGACGAGCAGCGGAAGCAGGACCAGGACGACGGCCGGCAGCAAGGGATCGCCGTCCAGCAGCAGCCGGGCGGTGCCGGTGGCGAGGACCGCCGACCCGGCCAGCCAGGGCGGCACGGTCAACGGCGGCCGGTCGAACAACCGCGACCGGGTCAGCAGCAGCACCCCGCCGCACACCGCGTACGCGACCTCGGCCGCGCCGCCGGTGGCGACCAGCACCGCTGCGGCGATCCCGGCGACGGCGGACAGCCCGGCGACCGCGCCCGCCAGCACCGAACGACTCGACGCGACGAGAGCGTCCACAGCGGACGGATCCGTCCGGCGCGCTTCCCGGACGCGTACGGCGAGTTCGGCCAGGCCGTTGCCGCCGGCAGAGAACTGGGGCAGCAGGCCGAGCCCGAAGACGCCCAGCAGTGGCAGCAAGCGCAGCGGTGCAAGCACGCTCCCGGCCGCCGCCGTCCAGGCCGCCACGAGGACCGCGGCCGCCGCGAGCACGCCCAGCCCGATCGGCAGGCCCGGTCCCGTGGCGGCGATCCGGCTGCCCGCGACGACCACGGCCGCCGCGCACACGGCCGCGCCCGCCACCGCGACGACGGCGATCCGGCCCAGCAGCGCCATGCCCGTCCAGCCGCCCACGCCGGCCCACACCCCGGCAGCCGCCAGGTACGCGATCGCGGCCGGCCGGTCGGCCCGGCTCCACCTGGCCAGGCAGAGGCCGGCGAGGACGCCGGTGGTCGCGTACACCAGAGTGGAAAGAGCGCGGGCATGCGCGACCGGGAACAGCGCCACGGCCGCGAGCCCGACGGCGGCCCAGTGCGGCGGGGAGAACCGCGCGTCGCGGCCAAGCGGCGAACCTGCCGCGACGCGCGGTGTCCTGGTGGGCGGACGGAGGGTCGGGCCCATCCCGCCGCCGGTCCTCCCCACGACCGGGTCGGGGTCGGTGCCCGGACCGCCTGAACGTGCCGTGATCATGGCCATCGACGACCGGCTCCCGGTGTTCTCGACAGATCAGCAGGTCACGGCAGGAAGTATGGCAAGGTGATCGAGAACGCTGGCACCTCTTGGACGACCCTGGACAACCCTGGACGCCTTCTCCAGACCCCGGCCCCACCCCGGCCCCACGATCCCGTTTGGATCAGGGAAATCACCCGAATTCATGGGCCAAGATCTTTTTTATGGCCCGGGTTCGTCGATCTCACTTCCGTTCCTCACGCGGGAGACCGTTCCGGCGCGGGGCGCCTCCACTGCCAGGTGAGCGGGGCGAAGCATCGTCCGCCGCGGTTCGGTCACCGTTTTCGCCCGCCCGGGCGTCGGAGATCGTGGCCGGGTATCAGTTGTGGGGGCTGGTTCGAGTAGGTCAGGGTTTGGCTGGGGTGATCGAGTGCCCGGACGCTGTAGAAGTTGATCTCCATGGCTTGATCAAGTACCCGGGAGCTGCAGTATCGGCCCGTTTTCTGCAGCATCTGGGAACTTGATCACACTGACGCTTCATGATCGGGATGACCGCCGGCGAGCTGCTCACACATACGACCGGAGGGCCGAATCTTGGGTCATGATTACGTGCGAAAACCTGATCCAAACGGGATCTTGGCGACGAGCGTCCCGCCCAGGACGACGGATCCCGGGCGCTCTTACTTGTTCGCCCGCACACCGAGATCTCCTCGGACACCGTCGGCGCCGCAACGCGTACACGTGAATGGGAGAAAGACGAGACGGCGCGCAAGCATCCCGGTTGCGGCACAATCCCGGGGTGGACCTGTGGCATGAGCTGACACCTCAGCAGTACGCGGTCATGGTGAACGCGGTGGAAGAGGCATGCCTCAACCAGGTGATCTACGAGTTCCACGCTCGGAGGTTCTGGCGCGCGAACGGCGGCGTCACCTCGGTGGCACCCCCTCCGATGACGGAGGAGGAGCTCCGTTCGCTCATCCCCCAGTTCGCCGAGGTGGTCGCGGACCTGATCGCACGAGGCTGGATAGAGATCCGGGAACCGTGGATGCCGTGGGACGATTCACCGACCATGACAGCGCAGGAGATCGCCCAGACGCTGGGTGATCCCGACACCTGGATCTGCGACGAGCAGGGCGGCCGCCGGATGGTCGGCTTGATGACCACCGTGCGGTGGGACAGCCTGGTGGCGAACCGGTGAAGCCCTCTCAGCTGAGGGGTGCCGGGACGCCGAGTTCTCTATACAGGCCGCGCGCACGCTCCCGATGACCCTCTGCTTCCGGGCCTGATCCCCCGCCGAGCCCCGCCCATGCGCGGGCGAGCTGGTAGCGGGCACCCGTACGCCCGGCGATCCACGCGGCGGCCCCGAAGTGCTCGTCGGCTTCCAGGTCGTGGCCCAGCGCCCGCCGGGTTTCGCCGAGATCGTTGTGGATCTGGCTCTCCAGCCACGGATCCGCCAGCCGGTACGCCTGCTGCAGCGCTTCCTCCCGGCACGTGCGCGCCTCGTCGTGGCGGCCTTCGGCGGCGTGCGCGGCGCCTAGTTCGGTGAGCGCGGTGGCGACCGTCGCGCCGTCGGCGTTGTCCCGGGCGATGGCGAGGGCCTCGGTCACCATGGCGAAGCCGGCCGGGCCGTCGAGCCGGCCGAGGAACACCATCGACAGCGCGATGAGCTGCCGGTCCTGGATGCGCTCGGCCAGTTCCCGCGCCTCCTTCAGGCTGACGGCCGCCTCGCCGGGCGCGCCGAGGCGCAGTTGCAGCTGACCGAGGTTGCACAGCGTACGCGACGCCAGCCGGAACTCGCCCACCTCGCGGTGCAGGTCGAGCGCGGCCCGCATCCGGCGCTGGGCGAGCTCGTACCGGCCGAGGAAGTCGTCGATGGAGGCGAGGTTGGTCAGGGTGATCGACTCGCCCCGGCGGTTGCCCTGCTCCCGGCAGATCTCCATGGCCTCGGTGAACCGGTCGGCGGACTCGGCCGCCCGGCCGATCTGGAAGAGCCCGATGCCGAGGTTGCCGAGGGCCGCCGCCTCGCCGCGGCGGTCGCCGAGCGCGCGGAAATACTCCAGGGCGTGCGCGTGGTGCTCGGTCATCAGTTCGTAGCGGCCGGTCCGGTAGGCGTAGCTGCCGTAGGCGCCGTGGATGTGCGCCCGCGCCTCGGCGTCGTCCAGCAACGTCGCCGCCGACAGGCCGTCCTCCAGGCAGGCCGCCCAGTCGTCGAGGTGGCCGCGCAGGTTGAAGTACAGCGACAGCGCCGCCGTCAGCTTCCAGGCATGCCGCGGCCGGTCCTCGGTCGCGGCCAGCCGCACGGCCGCGGTCAGGTTCGCCCGCTCCGCGTCCAGCCACGCCATCGCGTCGTCGCGGTCCGCGAACTCCGGCAGCGGCAGCGCCGCCCCCTCCCCCGGCGACCGGTGCGGCTGCACCCGCATCATGGCCGCCGCGGTCCGGTCCAGGTACCAGTCCAGCAGCGCCGTCATCGCCCGGTCCCGGCCGTCGTCGGTCGTGCTCAACTCCTGCGCGTACGCCTTGAGCAGGTCGTGCGCCTGGTAGCGGCCGGAGCCGACCGGCTGCAGCAGATGCGCCCGGCACAACGCCTCGATCTGCCGGCGCGCCTGCGGCAGGTCGCCGTCGAGCAGGTTGGCGGCCGCGTACGCGTCGACATCCGGACCGGGCACGATCCCGAGCAGGCGGAACAGCCGGGCCGCCGGGTCCGGCAGCGTCCGGTAGGACCAGTCGAAGACGCGGCGCAGGTCCGCCTGCGGATCGTCCTCGATGGACAACAGCCCGAGGCCGCGCTCGGCCAGCTGCTCGGCCACCTCGTCGAGTCCACTATGGATGCCGGCCGCCAGCCGCTCGGCGACCAGCCGCAACGCCAGCGGCAGCCCACCGCACCAGCGCAGCACCCGCCCCGTGCCCGGCTGTTCGAGATCCACGGCGAGCCGGCCCAGCAGCGTACGCGCCTCGGCGTCGTCGAGCGGCGGCAACGGCAGACGCTGCGCGCCGTCCCGCGCGACCAGGCCCGCGAGCGTGTCCCGGCTGGTGACGAGGACACGTACGGACTTGTCGCCGGGCAGCAGCGGCCGGACCTGCTCGGCGCTGCGCGCGTTGTCGAGCACGATGAGCGCGGCCTGCCCGGCGAGCCGTGAGCGCAGCTGCGCCGAGCGCTCCTCCAGATCCTCCGCGATGTCGACGACGTCCAGCGCCCGCAGCAGCCGCTCGGCGGCCTGCCCGGCGGACATCGGCTCGCGCAGGTCGTAGCCGCGCAGGTTCACGTAGAACCGGCCGTCCGGGAACCTGTGCGCCGACCGGTGCGCCCACCGCAGCACCAGCGACGTCTTGCCGACACCCGCCAGCCCCGTGACGATCACCAGCGGCCCGGCGTCGTCCAGCTGATCCAGCGCCGCCGCCCGCCCGACGAAGTCGCCGAGATCGGGCAGCAGCTGGTCGCGTACCGTCCGCGGCCCCGACGAACGCAACGCCGCCGCGGTGGCCCGCTCCCACGCCTCGGCCCACTGCCGGGCCTCCTGCGGCGTCGCGCCCAGCGCCAGCACCAGCGAGTCCAGGACGTCGCCGGGAATGAGAGTGGTCCCGTTCAGATAGTTCGACAGGCTGCTGCGCGCTATCCCGGTCGCCGCACTCAGATCCTGCAGCGAGAGCCGCGCCTTGCCGGTGCCGCGGGCCGCGCGTACGCGCCACCGGTTCAGCTCGGTGAGCACGTCCGCAACGGAGGAGATCTCGTCTGGCGACATGGGAAGCCCGTCCATACCCTCAGCGTCCCAGATGGACCGTCACACCGAGACCCCGGCGTACGCGGTGCGGTCAGGCGCTGGCGAATCCGGCGATCACCACGAAGAGAACCGCGAGCGGGCAGCGGTTAGACGACCGCCGTGTGCGCGGGTGGTTCGCCGCCGGCGGGCTCAGGATCGCCCGCCCGCGGCACGGGCGGCGGCAGTAGAGCCTGGCGGCGAGGACTGAGTAACGCGAGCGCGGTGGCACCCAGTGGAAGCAACGCCACCACGAACAGCGGCCTTGCCAGCCCCATGGGTGCGATCAGGGCCGCGGTCAGCGCGGATGCGGCGGCGCCGCCGACGAAGCAGGCCAGGTTGAACAGGCCGAGGCCGGAGCCGCGCATCGACGGCGGAAGGTGCGCGGACATCTGGCCGGTGAGCACGACCTGCGTGACGGCGAAGGTGGCGAGGGCGCAGGACGCGGCGGTCACCGCCAGCCAGGCAGCGCCGGTGGCGGCGGCTGCCGCGAGGGCCAGGGCCGTCGCGGCCGTGCTGGCGGCGAGCAGGCGACGTTGGGCGGAGGGACCGAAGCGTCCGGCCGCCCGCGAGAGCACCGCGCCTACGGCGGCGCCCGGCAGCAGCGCCGCGCCGATGCTCATCGTGTCCCAGCCGTGCCGGCGCGCCAGCAGTTGCGGGACGGCGTACAGGGTGGCGAACAGTGCGCCGAAGACGCCGACGCCGACCGCCGTGTCGGTCA
The DNA here is from genome assembly GCF_000428945.1 of Hamadaea tsunoensis DSM 44101. Taxonomy (GTDB): domain Bacteria; phylum Actinomycetota; class Actinomycetes; order Mycobacteriales; family Micromonosporaceae; genus Hamadaea; species Hamadaea tsunoensis. Next base: position 211,795 of record NZ_AUAX01000002.1, read on the forward strand.
GGAACCTGCCGTTGGCCACGATGACGCGGGGCAGTACGCCGTCACGCCGGCGCGCCGTCCACCACGCCAGCGCGGCCGAGGCGCCGATCAGCACGGCGGCCAGGGCCAGCACCTGCGGCGTACGAAGGTTCAGCGAATGCGCCTGGATCAGCACGACGAGCGCGCTCGCCGCGATGGTGAGCAGCGCGGCACCGGGCGCGTCGAACGGGTGGCGCGAGCCGGGACGGCGGGCCAGCGGCAGGCAGAAGGGTACGGCGGCCACGGACAGCACCGGCAGGATCAGGGTGACGCGCCACGACCACCAGGTGGTGGTGAGCGCGCCGACGAGCGTGGCGGTGGCGGCGAAAGCGGCGACGACCATGCCATAGGCGGCCAGCGTGCGTACGCGCCGCGCAGGTTCGCCGCCGGCCAGTACGGCGACCGCGCCGGCGGTCACGGCGGCCGAGCCGGCGGCCAGCAGCAGGCGTCCGCCGATGACCACGCCGAGTCCCGTGGCGGTGACGCAGACCAGCGCGCCGACGGTCAGCAGGAGCGCCCCGGCGAGCAGGACCGGGCGGACGCCGCGACCGTCCGCGACCCGGCCGGCGACTGCCGTGCCGACGCCGAGGGCGAGCGCGTGCGCGGTCAGCACCCACACGACGGCGCTCGGCGTGACCTCCAGCGCGCCGGCGACGTCGGGCAGCGCCACAGCCGCGGCCGTGACACCGAACACGGCCGGTCCGAACAGCGCGCCGACGCGCAGCCCGACCCCGGTGGCCCCCGGCGCCGTCACGCCCGCTCCCGCAGCGTGTCGCCGGCCCGGACCGCGTTCCAGGCCGTCGGATCCTGGAAGTACACGTCGTAGTGCTCCTGCAGGGCCAGCAGCGGCTCGAACGGCTCGAGCCCGCGCTGCACCCGACTCAGCGTGCGGAAGTACTCGAAGCGGTTCACCCCGGGCGTGACCGCGATCAGCAGGTCGACCGGCGATCGCGGCGCGGCGCCGAAGGCGTGGACCAAGCCGGGAGGGACGAGCACGACGCCGCCCGCTTCGACCCGGACCGGCACCTCGGCACCCAACTGGAACTCGGCGACGCCGTCGATGACGTAGAAGAGCTCGGCCGATACCGCGTGATGGTGCGGGCGGGCCCCGTCGGCGCCCGTCCCCAGCGTGAGACGGTTCACCCCGAACACGCCCGAGGTCTGATCAGCGTCGGCGATCAGGCCGAACCGGCCGCCGTGCGGCAACGGGGCCTGCTCCGCCTCGCCGGGGCGTACGACCAGTGCTTCGTGGGGATACGGCATGACAGCTCCTTCGTCGGTGACGTCTCCATTCGACGACCGCGCCGGCATCCGAACCAGGACCAGCTACCGTCGGCAGTGATCACCCAACGCGATGAATCGAAGGAGGTCGGTGCGGTGGAGCTGCGGCAGCTGCAGTACTTCGTCGCTGTCGCCGAGGAGGGCGGGTTCGGCCGCGCGGCGGAACGGCTCAGCATCGTGCAGTCGGCGGTCAGCCAGCAGGTCCGCACCCTGGAACGGACGCTCGGCGTGCAGCTGTTCGACCGGTCGACCCGTCATGTCCGGCTCACCGGAGCCGGGGAGCGGCTGCTGCCCGAGGCACGGGCGGTACTCGCGGCCGTCGAGCGGACCCGCCGCGTCGCCACCGGCATCGCCGCCGGTGATGACGGAGTGCTGCGTCTGGGTACCATCCACGGCCCCGGCGACCGGATCTACCGGCTCCTCGCGGAACTGGCCCAACTCGCCCCGGGACTCTCCGTACGCCCCCGCCGGCTCCCGGTGGCCGAGCGCCTGGCCGCCGTCCGCGCCGGCGAGCTCGACGCCGCACTGGTGCGTGCCGCCTCGACCGCACCAGGGTTGAACCTTCGGTCCGTGTGGAGCGATCCGCTCTTCGTGGCGGTCACCGCCGGCCATCCGCTGCCATCCGGTTCCGCGGTACGCCTCGCGCAGTTCGCCGCGCTACCCCTGCATCTCGCCCCGCGTGAGGCGAACGAGCCCTTCCACGACCTCGTCACCGACGCCCTCCGGTCGTCCGGCATCCAGCCACCTCGGGCGACGCCGTTCACCGGCCTGCAGGAGGCGCTGTCCTCGATCGCCGCCGAACCGCCGTCGTGGACGGTGCTCTACAACGTCACCGGCCTGCCCGCCATGCCGAACGTCGCCTTCCACCGCCTGATCGAGCCCACGGTCACCACCGCGCTCGCCGTGCCGCCCGGGCCACCGAATCCTGCGGTACGCCATTTGCTACGGGCGCTGGCGCGTACGGCACCCCGACCGACTGTCGAGGGAGCCGAGACGACGACCGGGTATCCATCCCGTTTGGACGTTGCGCCTAGCTGACCCGCCCGGTCTTGCCCGTGGGTCACCGGAAGAACCGCGGTTGCAGCGGATCGGGTGATGTCAGGTCCGGGCACTCGGCGGCGAACCCTTCCGATACCGGTCGCCACGCACCCTGATCCGGACGCCCGCTCAGTCGATCCGCCTCCTTGATGGCTTTGACGAGCTGCTCCGTGGTGAGTGGGATCGCCGCAATGTAGATCCGACCGACGTGGTGGCAGTGCATTTCCCATCTCGGGCGGTCCGTGAGCGGCTCGTCCGCGACGGCGATCAGGTCCTGGAACCGCCAACCCAAAGGCCCCGCCAGCTTGCTCAGCGTCGGCCAGCGGTGTTCATCGTGCCGGTCGCGCGTCAGCCTTCCCCTGATGGTGCTGAGCGACAGCACCACGAACGGAAGCTCTCTGAGCCCGAAACCTCTGTTGCGCAACAAGCCTCTGAGTATGGTCGAAAACCTGCCGGCGTCTGGATGCAGATCCCCCATGCCGAGTGGCTCCGCAAGCGTGGCAGTGTGTGGCCCCGCGGTCGGCAGCGTGTGGATGAACGCCTTCAGCGCCGCCATCTGAGAGTGATCGCAGAACGTGACGCGGTAGGCGAACTCCCGCACCACCTGGCGGTCTCGCTCCGGCGGGAGAAGTTCCGCCGGCACCGGATGCCCGGCGATCATCAGTAGGTCCGAGGTGAGCATATCGAGCGTGCCCGCGAGTTCCACGCATCGATTCGGATCTGTGTCAGCTCCGTGAGCTACCAGGTCCCTGAGAAGATCGGCCCGCCGCACCTCGCCACTGTAGGCCTACTGTCGCGGCATCGGGCGGCGGATGGCCGCGAACAAGCCGGCCAGGGCTTGTGAGCGGCCACCAGCCGCGTCGATACCGGCAATCGCGGCTACGCCTTCGATGACCCACTCGTTCCACATAGGGCGATCACGGGCATCGAGGCGACCGCTGGAAACGGCGAGCCGAAGAACGGCGGCGGCGATTTCGCTGCCCATCGCGGGCTTGTGCCGGAACCGGCTGGCGATGACACCGAGGTGCTGGACCGCGCACGTGCCACCGGCCGTGGCGACGGTGATGTTGATGTGCGCCTCGACGCCGAAGTCGTTGGGCAGCACCGAGTTCAGATAGCGGCGGCGGACAGCCCGGTACCCGGTCAGCGAATTGGCGCCGAGCCGGCCGGCGACTTCCGGAAAGAACCTGCTGACCAGCGGCTCGTACAGGGTGAAGGTATTACTCAGGATGGTGCCGGGATCGGCGTACTCCCAGTCACCGGCGATGTGGTCGGCGGTGCCGTTGACAGCCGCGGCACGCAAGAGGGCGGGCACGTTCTCGGGGGAAGAACCCAGATCCGCGTCAAGGAAGCACACCCACTGGGTGTCGATGACTCGCAGAGCCGCGTTCATCGCAGCGCCCTTGCCGATGGGGCCGGCGAGGACCTCGGCGCCGGCCGCGGCCGCCTTTCCGGCAGTGCCGTCGGTGGATGCGCTGTCGACGACCATCACCCGGTCACCTTGGTGAGCCGCTTGCAATGCCTGAGAGACAACGGTCGCCACGGTGTCCTGCTCGTTGTGGGCCGGGATGACAAAGGTGAACAAGAGGTGGGACCTTCCGTTGTGAGCCGTCTGTGCGGCGATACCGCGGCAGTCCGGCGTGGACTGCCGCATATACGGTTGTGCCCCGGTTCCACGGCCGACTTCGGCCGGTCCCGAATCGTACGGCACCGGCGAAAAGGCGTGACGACAGGAATTCCATGTGCCGATGGACGGCGCAATGGAAGAGTGGCAATGGGCAGGTTCCGCGGACGCGTAGCAATTGCCCGTTTCGATGCAGCCCGTTTCAGTGCAGCCCGCTGCACGGCGAGCTGATGGGGACGCGCAGCCGTCGGGCGCGCGCCGCGCCCATCAAACCGACGCCGATCAGAGCGGTCAGAACGGGGCCAGATCCTCGCCCATCAGGGCCAGGACGGTGTTCTTCGATCCACCCTTGAGGCCCTGCACGACGACCTTGCCGGACCGACCGTCCGGCATTTCCAGCGTCAATGTCTTGCCGACCGGGCTGTTGATGCGGGCGGAACCGGCCGCGAGGCGGAAATCGCCCGCCCACGGCGAAATGCCACCCTTACGCGCCGGTTCGGTGAAAAGGGCGGCGGTGCCGGACATTCGCGTACCGTCTGCGGACAGCAGAACTGCGGGACTTCGATAAGTTGCCATATTCCACCACCTTATACGACGGCGCCGTGTCCTGGTGGACCGACCTCATTTGTCCCGGCTCGGGCGCGCCGCCGAGCGCAGCATCATCTCGAACCGGACGGCGATGTATCCGAGGAAGACCGCGAACGCTATCGCGCCGACCCGCAACACCGGGTCGCCGTCCGGCAGACCCCAGCCGCCGATGGCGCACGCCAGGACCGTCAACACCAGCAGCCAGACGAGCGCTCGCCAGAGAACCGACATGACGAGGGCCCGCCGGCCGGCGTTCCGGGGTGGTCGCATGGCCTCATGATGTCGCAGCACCGCCGCCGACGACAGGGTCCGGGTCGCCGCACGGTCCGTCGGCGACCGCGGCTTCGTACGCCGCCTGCAGCTCGGCGAAGACCGACGGCGTACCCGGCGGGCGGGCGATTCCCAGGTGCTGTTCGCGCAGCTCGTCCATGAACCGGTCCCACAGTTCGGGGCCGCCTCGTTCGAGCAGTTCCGCGCGTACCGACAGCTCGTGGGTCACGGGCATGTGCCGCCGCCCCCAGGAGCCGAGCGCCGCCATCACCGGCACCAGCTGTACGCCCGCTTCGGTGAGGCTGTAGCGGATCTTCTGCCGGTGGGACTTGTCGTCGGCCCGCCACAGCAGCCCGTGGCCGACCAGCCGCCGCAGCCGGTCGGCCAGGATGTTGGAGGCGATGCCCTCCTGGGACCCGGTCAGCAGTTCGCGGAAGTAGTGGCGGTCGCCGAACATCACGTCGCGCAAGATCACCAGCGACCACCGGTCGCCCAGCACCTCGACCGCGAGGTTGATCGGGCAGCCGGACCGGTGGGGATCGGGTAGGTCAGTCATCGGGACTGATGGTACTTCGCAATCGGTTGTGTTAGCGTCACGCCCGACTACTCTCGTTCTGCAATCAGTTTCGGGGGCGTGATGGAACCGATCAGCGAACACATCGACCGCCGCTACAGCGACGAGGACGCCGCGAGCCTCGCGTGGACCGCCGCGCTGGCGCGACTGGCAGCGGCGCAGGTCGCCTGGATCGTGACGGTGCGGCCGGACGGCCGACCGCACGCGACACCGATGGTCCCGGTGGTCGACGACGGCAGGGTCTACTTCCACACCGGCAGCACCGAGGTGAAGTACGCCAACCTGCAGGCCAATCCCCAGGTGCTGGTGCTGGCCGGCGACACCGGCTGGGAGCGCGGTCTCGACGTGGTCGCCGAGGGCGTCGCCGAGCCGGTCACCGACGAGTCCGTGCTGCGGCGCCTCGCGGAGCTGTTTCGCGAGCGCTGGGACGGCCGCTGGCAGCTGGACATCCGCGACGGCGAGCTGGCCGCAGTGACACCGGGTACGCGGCTCGTCGCCTTCGCGGTCACCCCGGCCAAGGCGTACGCCTTCACCAAGGGCGAGCCGTTCAGCCAGACCACCTACCGCTTCCCCGCGTACGCCGACGGCGGCCCGCAAGGGGCGTAACCTTCCGCACCGGCCGGGGCCGGCATCCACTGGAACCGCCGGGCGACGACACGGATCAGAAAGGCCGATTGATGAAGCTTCTGCTCACCTCCGCCGGAGTGAAGAACAAGAGCATCGAGAACGCGCTCGTCGAACTCCTGGGCAAACCGATCGCGGAGTCCACCGCCCTGTGCATCCCCACCGGCGGCTACGGCGCCAGCTACAGCCGGCCGGCCGGCCCCTGGCGATTCCTCGCCGGCAAGTCCGACCAGCCCATGACCGAGCTGGGCTGGAAGTCGCTGGGCGTGCTCGAACTGACCGCGCTGCCGACGATGGACCGCGACCGCTGGATCCCCTGGGTACGCGAGACCGACGCCCTGCTGGTCAACGGCGGGGACGCCGTCTACCTGGCGCACTGGATGCGCGAGTCGGGGCTCGCCGACCTCCTGCCGTCGCTGACCGAGACGGTCTGGTTGAGTTTCAGCGCCGGAAGCATGGTGCTGACCCCGCGCATCGGACCGGAGTTCGTCGACTGGAAGGCGCCCACCGGCGACAAGACGCTCGGTGTCGTGGACTTCTCGATCTTCCCGCACGTCGACCACCCGGCCCTGCCCGAGAACACGATGGCCGAGGCGGAGAAGTGGGCCGCCGGGCTGGACAACCCGGCGTACGCGATCGACGACGACACCGCGATCAAGGTGGTCGACGGCGACGTCGAGATCGTGTCCGAGGGCCACTGGAGACTTCTGTAGGCATGTCACACGGCGGCCGGCTCCGCTTCCGTGAGCCGGCCCTCGGCTACGTGCAGGTGCCGGGTGACTCCGACGTTCTCGGCGAACCGGCGGTCGTGCGTGACCATGATCAGCGTGCCGGGGTACGCGCGCAGCGCCTCCTCCGCGACGTCGAGCGAGTCGAAGTCGAGGTAGTTGGTGGGCTCGTCGAGCAGCAGCACCCGCGCCTGGCTGTTCACCATGACCGCGAGCAGCAGCCGGCGCAGCTGCCCGGCGCTGAGGGACCGCATCGGCAGGGCCAGTTCGTCCAAGGTGAACAGATAGCCCTGCAGCAGCTGCTCGGCGTCGTCGAGGTACATCGGCACCCGCGACCGGAAGAAGTCGATCGCCGCCTGCCCGGTACGCAGCTCGTCGTGGGTCTGCGGGAGCAACGCGACAGGCGCGCCCAGGTGCACGGTCCCGCCGAGCGGCGCCGCCTGCCCCACCAGCGTACGCAGCAGGGTCGTCTTGCCCGCGCCGTTGCGTCCGCTCAGCACGATCCGGTCGCCGCCGCGGACGACGAGATCAGCGTCGCGGATGAGCGGTACGCCGTCCACCCCGGCCGACAGCCCTTCCGCGTGCAGCACGACCTCCTCGGCCGACGGTGCGCCGTCGAACGCCAGCACGAGTCGCGGCCGGGTCTCCGGGCGTACCAGCCACTCGGCGGAGCGCATCTGCCGGTCGAGCCGCCGTTCCCGCATGATCGCCTTGCGCGCGATCATCTTCGCGTGGCGCCGGGTCCGGTCGTTGGTCGAGGACAGCTCCTTGGTCAGCGCCCGCTGCTTGATCTCGGCGATGCCGTCCACCATCTGGCGCCGGTACTTCTCCTGCGCCTCGAACTCCAGCAGCGCCGCCTCCCACCGCCGCGCCCGCTCCACGCGGTACTCCGAGTAGCCGCCGGTGTAGGTCTGCAACTGCTCGCGTACGCCGTCGAGCTCGAAGACGCGGTGGACGGTCCGGTCGAGGAACGCCCGGTCGTGGGTGACGACGAGGACCGCGCCGTCGAAGCGCTCCAGGTAGTCGCCGAGCCACCGGATGCCCTCCTCGTCAAGGTGGTTGGTGGGCTCGTCCAGGATGAGCACGGTCGGCCGCGCGAGCAGGATCGCGGCCAGGAGTACGCGGGCCTGCTCGCCGCCGCTGAGGTGGATCATCGGCTGGTCGTCGGCGAGGTGGTCGATGTCGAGGCGGCCGCGTACCTCGGCGAGCCGGCTGTCGGCCATCCAGCCGCGCAGGTCGGTCCAGCGCTCCTGGGCCTCGGCGAGGTCGGCCAGGGCGTCGGTGTCCCCGGCCGCGACCTGGTCGGCGAGTTCCCGCATCCGCGCGGCGGCGGCGTTGATCTCGGCCAGTCCCTCGGCGAGCACGTCCCCCACCGTGGACCCGGGCTCGACGACCTGCTGCGGCAGGAATCCGATGGTGGTACCGGGGGCGGTCTCCACCCGGCCGGACGTCGGTGCCTCGGCGCCGACGAGCAGGCGCAGCAGCGTCGACTTGCCGGCCCCGTTGGGACCCACGAGACCGATGCGCTCGCCCTTGCCGAGGATGAACGACACGTCGGAGAACAGCGGCCGGCTGTGGAAGCTCTTACTGAGATGGTGTGCGCGCAGCAAAGTGTGTCCCTTCCCAAGGGCAGGGCCCCGCGTCCGGCACGGCGACGGCCGGGTCCGGTGGGGCGAGATCGCTGAGGAGGCGTACCAGCGCGAAAGCGCGACGCCGGTGGGCACGCGGAGGTGCGTCCGGGAGGTTCGGCTCAGCGATCTGTCACAGCACTGCTCGCAGCCCCCAAGGTCGGGAACAGGGTCGCCGACGATGGTAGCGGTCGCGGCCGCCGCGCGTACACGCGTTTTCGGCGGCCGTGGCACTCTTGGGGCGTGTCCTTCCTGGGGTTCGGCCGGCGCCGGGCCGATGCCGACTACGTCGCGTACTACGAGGCGCGGGCGGCCGCGGTCCGCAAGACGGCCTACGTGCTGTGCGGCGACTGGCATCTGGCCGAGGACCTCACCCAGATCGCGTTCACGAAGCTCTACCGGGCGTGGCCCCGGCTCGAACGGCACGAGGCGCTGGACGGATATGTCCGCCAGACCCTGCTGCGCGCGTTCCTCGACGACCGCCGCCGGCCGTGGCACCGCGAACACGCCACGGGTCCCGGCAGCGGCGTCTTCGACGTCCCGGTCGCCGCGGCGGCGTACTCCGCGGACAGGGAGATCCTGCTCGCGGCGCTGAACCGGATCCCCAAGCGGCGGCGCGCGGTGCTGGTCCTGCGGTACTGGGAGGACCTGTCCGTCGAGCAGGTCGCCGACCTGCTCGACTGCTCCGCGGGCACGGTGCGCAGCCAGGCGTCGCGCGGGCTGGCCGACCTGCGGGCGGCGCTCGGCGACGACCTCGTGGAGCTGATGCTGCGATGAAGGACGTCTTCGAGCCCCTGCGCGAGATGCCCGAGCCGCCGCTGCGGCCCAGCGCCCTGGTGCTGCGCGCGGCGAAACGCTCGGCCCGCCGGCGCGCGGCCACGACGGCGCTCGTGGTGCTGGCGCTGGCCGGCGGCGGCTCGCTGGTCGCGCGCGAGCTTCCCCGGCATCCGGTACGCGAGACGCCGGCCGCCCAGTCCGCCACGGTCACGCCGACGCCCGCCGCGCAGGCACCCTCCCTGACGGTGCTGGCCAGCCGATCGGGGCCGATCGCCGGGGCGCTGATCCGCGCCGTGCCGCCGGGATACCGGGCCGCGCCGATGTCCCTCGAAGGCCTGGAGATCCCGGCCGCGGCGGCGTACACGGTGCGCACGGACGCCCGCGGCGGATTCCGTGCCGTCGTTGCCGTACGCGTTCGCGACCAGAACCGGGTCGGCGTCGTCGGCGTCCTCTACGGCACCGATCTGGCGGCCCCGAAGGACCCGTGCGCGACCGATCTCGGCCTCGGCATCGAGGGCTCGACGATCTCCGGCTGCCGGATGGTGACCGTCGGCGGCGTACCGGTCCGTGTGGTCACCGCGGCCGGCCCCGGCACGGGCGCGGTCCTGTCGGCGACCCGGTACCTGAGCGGCGGCTACCTGGTCGTGACGGCGAGCCAGGGCATCCGCGCGTACCAGGTCGCGGCCGACGGCGGCGACGCGAACACGTGGTACGTGGCGACGAACCCGCACAACGAACCGCCGCTGACGGGCCTGCCGTTCACGGCCGAGAGTCTGGCGGGCCTGGCCGCCGGGCCCACCCTGATCCCCTGAGAGAAATCTTCCCACGCCGAGCAGCGTCCCGGCTCGCGGCTGCGTGTGTACCGGTAGACCACAGACTGAAGGAGTCGACCGGTGTACCGCCCTTGTGTGTTCGTCCTGTGCGCGGCCGTGGCGCTGGCCGCGGTCGCCGGCTGCTCCAGCGCGCCGCAGCAGCCGCGGGTGGCCACGGCCGCCCAGCCGACCGCCACGGCGGCCGGCGTCCCCTCCCCCACCCCTTCGAAGGCCGAGACCGACTACGACAAGGCGCTGCGCTTCACCCGCTGCATGAACGCGCTCGGCGAGACCATCCCCGACCCGGTGGAGGGCAGGCCTTTGCAGCTGTCCTCGCAGCGCCAGGGCGACTGGTACATCCCGTCGGCGAACCTGCCGAAGTGCAAGCAGTACCTGCCGACGACGTGGCCGGTGAAGATGGACCCGAAGGACCTGGCCAAGGAGGCCAAGTTCGACGACTGCCTGCGCAAGCGCGGCATCGTCGTACCCGAGCCCGACGCGCACGGCATGGTGCACTACGCGACCGATCCGGATGCCTGGTACACACCCGAGTACCGTGCGGCCGAGGACGCCTGCCGCTACCTCTACGACGATCCGGCCAACGGCGGAAGCAACCGGTGAGGACGCGTATCACCGTCGGGGCCGTGGTTCTCGCCGCCGCCCTGGCCGTCACGATCGCCGTCCTGTGGCGACCCGGCACCGGCACGCCCGCCGCCCAGCGCGAGCCGATCGCCACCACGACCATCACCCGGGAGACCCTGACCGACGTCGTCACCGTGAACGGGAAGCTGGCGTACGGGCCGCCGACCGGGGCCGAGAGCCGTTTGCCCGGCACGATCACGGCCCTGGCCCCGATCGGATCGACCGTCCAGCGTGGACAGACCGTGTTCCGCGTCGACGACACCCCGGTCGTGCTGATGTACGGCGACGTTCCGGCGTACCGGGAGCTGAACGCGGGAAAGGCGGCCGTGCCGGGTCCACCCGCGACACCCGCAGTCACCCCGTCCCAGGGCCGCGACGTACGCCAGTTCGAGCAGAACCTGAAAGCGCTCGGCTACAACGGTTTCAGCGCGGACGACACGTTCACCGTCCAGACCGCCGCGGCGGTACGCCACTGGCAGCACGATCTCGGCGTACCCGAGACGGGCGTGGTGGACCTCGGCCGGGTCTTCTACGCGCACGGCCCGATCCGCGTCGACGCGCAACTGCTGCACCCCGGGCAGACCGCGGCCGGTCCGGTGCTGACCTACACCGGCACGACGCGGCTCGTGACGGCCGAGGTCCCGGCGCGCGAGGAGGCGCTCGCGAAGGCGGGCACGAACGTGACCGTCGCCCTGCCCGGCGGCGCCGAGATCGGCGGCGTGGTGCAGTCGGTGCGCACGCCCGCCGACCAGGGCGGTCAGGAGCCGATCGTCGAAGCCGTCGTGGCCTTCGACGCGGCCGACGCGCAGGAAGGTCCCGTCCGGGTACGCCTCGTCGCCGCCCGCCGCGACGACGTGCTGGCGGTCCCCGTCGGCGCCCTACTGGCGCTGGCCGAAGGCGGCTACGGGCTGGAGATCGTCGACGGGACGACCAGCCGCGTCGTCGCCGTCCGCACCGGGCTCTTCGCGGGCGGAAAAGTCGAGGTGAACGGGCCGATCTCCGAAGGCCAGACGGTGGGGATGGCCCAATGACCCTCGTCGAACTGAGCGACGTCACCAAGACCTATCCCGGCGGTGTGACGGCGCTGCGCCACGCCGACCTGACGCTGCACGAGGGCGAACTGGCCGCCATCGTCGGCCCGAGCGGCTCGGGCAAATCGACACTCCTGCACCTGATCGGCACGCTCGACCGCCCCACCAGCGGCCGCGTCACCGTCGCCGGGCACCACGTGGCCGACCTGCCCGACCGGAAGCTGTCGGATCTGCGGGCCACGACGATCGGGTTCGTCTTCCAGCAGTTCCACCTCGCGCCCGGCGTACGCGCCGTCGACAACGTCGCCGACGGGCTGCTCTACCGGGGCGTACCCCTCAGGGAGCGAAGGAGGTGGGCGGCGGCGGCACTGGACCGGGTGGGCCTGGCCCACCGCGTCGATCACCGGCCCGACCAGCTGTCGGGCGGCGAGAAGCAGCGTGTCGCGATCGCCCGCGCGATCGTGGGACGGCCCCCGCTGGTGCTGGCCGACGAGCCGACCGGCAACCTGGACTCGGCCGCGGGCGCCGCGATCGTGGCGCTGCTGCGGGAGCTGAACGCGGCCGGAACCGCCGTGCTGATCATCACCCACGACCGGGAACTGGCCGCCCGGCTGCCGCGCCGCATCGAGGTACGCGACGGCGAGGTGACCGCATGAGCCCCGCGGACCTGTTGCGGGTAGGCGTTTCCGGCCTGCGTACGCGCCCGCTGCGAGCGGTGCTGTCGGCCCTGGGCATCGCCATCGGGATCGCCGCGATGCTGTCGGTCGTCGGCATCTCCGCGTCCGGCCAGGCACACGTGCAGAAGACGCTGGACTCCCTGGGCACCAACCTGCTGACCGTCGAGGGCGACCAGCTGCCGGACACCGCGACGGCGATGATCCGCCGCATCGGCCCGGTGACGCTCGCGGCCGCCGTCTCGAAGCTGCCCGACAGCGTCCACGTCTACCGCAACGACCACGTGCCGGCCGAGCAGACCAACGGGATCATCGCGTACGCGGCCGACCTCACCCTGCCGCAGGTCACCGGCGCTCGCATCGCCCAGGGCAGCTGGCTCAACGCGGCCACCGCCGCCTATCCGGCCGTCGTCCTCGGCGCCGACGCCGCCCGGCGCCTCGGCATCACCGCCCCGTCACCCGCCGTCCTGCTCGTCCTGGGCGGCCGGTCGTTCGCCGTGGTCGGCGTACTGCGACCGGTCCCGCTCACGCCCGAACTCGACAGCGCCGCGCTGATCGGCGTACCGGCCGCGCGACAGTACCTGGGCAGCGGCCGGCATCCGTCCAAAGTGTACCTGCGCGCGACCGATCAGCAGGTGGTCGCCGTCCGCGACGTTCTCGCCGCCACCGCCGACCCGGTCACCCCGTACGAGACCATCGTCTCGCGCCCCTCCGACGCGCTCGTCGCCAAGCTCGCCACCGAACACGCCTTCAACGCCCTCCTGCTCGGCCTCGGCGCCGTCGCCCTGCTCGTCGGCGGCATCGGCGTCGCCAACACGATGCTCATCTCCGTCCTCGAACGCCGCGCGGAGATCGGCCTGCGCCGGTCGCTCGGTGCCCGCCGCGGGCACATCCGCCTGCAGTTCCTCACCGAGTCCCTGCTGCTCACCCTCCTCGGCGGCGCCGCCGGCACCGCCCTGGGCACGCTGGTCATCCACGGGTACGCCGCGCTCCAGTCCTGGCCGGCCACCGTGCCGTGGTGGGCGGTGTCGGCGGGGCTGGCCGCCACGGTCTGCGTCGGCGGGATCGCCGGAATCCACCCGGCCATCCGAGCCGCGCGCCTGTCGCCCACCACCGCCCTGGCCGCATGAGGAGGCGTCTTTCAGCCTGCGCGCCTCGTGCGTCCCAGCCAGCCGGCGGTTCGCCGGGCCACCAGGGGCAGCGACGGATCCGTGCGGATCTCCTCGGTCAGGCCGTGGTAGTCGTCTGTGCCGATGCCGTAAGCGATCCCGTGCAGTACGCGGCCCAGATGATCCGACGGCGTACGGCGCCACGCACCGCCGTAGGCCGCCAGCAGTCCTCGCCAGGTGGTCTCCGCATAGCGCCCGGCGCAGTGCGGCAATGCCCAGGCGGCCGCCTCGCGTACGCCGGCGTTGAACCCGGGCGTCGTCAGGATGCGCAGGATCAGCGGCCGGTGGACGTCGACCGCGAGCGTCGTCAGCGTACGCAGCGCCCGGCGGGGGAAGTCCTCGTCGCGCCCGACCAGCCCGGCCTGGATCTCGGCCAGCAACGCCGTTCCGACGTGCGCCCGGTACGGCGTCGCCGCCAGGCACATCGCCGCGACCATCCGGGCGTCGGACTCGATCCCGAACAGCGCCTCGTCGATCATCTCCACCAGCAGCGGATCCTCCCGCTCGGCGGCCATCGCGCCGTGCACCTGCAACGCGACGCGCGTACTGATCTCCGCCACGTGGGTTCTCGGCGGCGGTTCGCGTACGCCCTGGACGAGCAGTCGCAGGCTGGTCAGCGTGTCACCGGCGGCACCCTCCTTCATCCGCTGCGCGGCGGCGGCCAGGAGGCCGCGCACCTGGGCGGCGTCGAAATGCCCGCGCAACAGCTTCTGCCGGGCGGCGACCGCGGCGCCGTACAGGACCCGCTGATCGTCCGGCTTCGCCAACTGTCCCAGGATGTACGCGTTCGCGGACGGGCTCGCCGAGACGTCCAGCAGCGACATGGGTTCCAGCACGGCGGCCGAGGCCCGGTCCTCGACCAGGCTGATGCAGCTCTGGACGGCGTGGACACCGGCGTACGGATGCTCCAGGAGCTTGCTCATGGCCTCCTGCCGCAGCAGCCATTCGGCATGATCGGAGACGACCAGTTCCTCCAGCAGGCGGCCGGTCAGCAACGCCCAGTTCTCCGTCGGGAACAGGAACAGCCCCGGGGTCGACCGGACGATCTCCGCCATCGACGACCAGTCGAGCCCCGTCATGACGGCACCGGACAGCGCGCGGTCCAGCAGTTCCTTGAGGTCCCTTTCGCGCTCTTCTCCGGTACGCGGGTCGGCGCTCTCCTCGCGTACGACCTCCGTGCGGGCGACCGCGTCGCAGACGGTCACCAGCGACTCGGGACGCAGATCGAGCAGCCGTTCGTACCGCCGGACGGTCGCCCGGCTCACCGCGATACCGCCCTGCTCCCAACGGGTGATGTGCGAAGGCGCCAGGGCGGATTCGCCGTCGGCCCGAAACAGCCGGGCGAATTCCTTGCCCGACCTCAGCTTGTGATGCACATCGGTCAGCGTCCTGTTCGCCCGCAGGAGCCAGCCGATCTTGCCTCTGGCACCGATCTTCACCGTTCGCTACCTCGGTAGTTGCACCCGCAGCCCCGCCCTGCAATCGATCAACATCGAACTCCGGCCTCATCATAGCGTGACGGGACACCGAGCGAGCCGGCCTTCTCCCAGCCGGGAAGGCGGCGCTCGACGAGCAAAGGGGGTTCTCCATGCGAGGCAAGAGACTCGGCGTACTCGTGGCGGCGGTGGCTCTGGCGAGCGCGCTCCTGCCGGCGGCTCCCGCCGCGGCGTCCGTCACCGTCTCCGGCGACGTGGTCTGCAATCAGGGCGGAGCCGTGGTCGGCGTCTGGATCCAGGCGGCCGGCGGATCGGGCTGGGCGTCGGGTACGAGCGTCTTCAGCAAGTCGGGGGTGACCGCGCCGTGGACGGTCCACGTCGGCTGCGGCGGTACGCCGTCGAACTGGGCGTACTCCGTCTACGGCGTGAAGAGCATCTACTCGACGTTCGCGAACTGGGGCTGCTACCCGTTCGGCAACTACCCCAACGGCCCCGGCTGCTACACGACCGTCAACTGAGCGGCTTCCCGCCGACCAGGCGGTCAGCGCCGTCGTCCCTGGCCCCGGTTCACGCTCCCGGGGCCAGGGACAGGTAGCTGGGCGCCGCGCTGCACCAGGCGGGCGCGGGTCGCATGGGCCGGAGACCGGGGACCGGTCGAATCCGCCGCCGTACGTGATCGTTCCAGTGTGGACGGTAGCACGCGGATCTTGTTCCGCCCAGGACGGTCGGCGGACGTCGATCAGGTCGGCCGCCGGCATCGTGAACCGGCGCTTAACAATGGGTCGCGCAGGTTCACCTTGATCAACCACGGGCGGTGGCGGAGAGTGGCGGAGCCCGCCACACCGTCCCAGGGGAGGTCTCATGCCCGTCGGCTACATGTTCACCGTGGGGTGCGTCGCGATAGGCACCCTGTTCGCCCTCATGCCGGTACGCCGTCCGCGGCCGATCTCGACGGTGAGCTACTTCTTCGGTCTGGCCGTCAACGAGCTGCCGTTCTTCGCCGCGATCTGGTGGCTGGGGGTCTCGACGGCGTTGGCGTTCGGCGAGGGCGACATCGATACGCCGATCGCCTGGGCGACCGTCGCGCTGGCCGCGGCGGCAGCGCAGGGGCTGGCCGTCGTCGCCGGTCGCGGTTGGCGTGATCGCGGCCGCATCGAGTCCGCCGTGGACGAAGGCCTGGGCGCGGGTTGGCGCGACGCCCTCGACCCCGATCTGGCGGCCGGCCTGCGCCGCCGCTTTCCGCTGGCCCGCGTCCTGTTCCTGCCCTTCTTCCGGCGCCGTCCGGACGTCCGCCGTGTGGCCGGCCTCTCGTACGGCGACGCGGGAAGGCGCAACCTGCTCGACGTCTACCACCATCGCTCGCGGCCGGCCGGCGCGCCGATCATGATCCACATGCACGGCGGCCACTACTCCGGCGGGCACAAGAACAGCCAGTCGCTTCCGCTGCTCTACCGGCTCGCGGGCCACGGCTGGGTGTGCATCAGCGCCAACTACCGCCTGCAACCCCAGGTCCGCCATCCCGACCACCTCATCGACCTCAAGAAGGTCATCGCCTGGGCACGCGAGCACGCCCACGAGTACGGGGCCGATCCGTCGACGGTGTTCGTCGCCGGCAGTTCCGCGGGCGGGCACATGGCGGCACTGGCCGCGCTCACCCCGAACGACCCCGCGTACCAGCCGGGGTTCGAGCACGCCGACACCTCGGTCAGCGCCGCCGTCCTGCTCAACGCCTGGTACGGCACGTACTTCGACGGGTCGCCCGAGTCCGCGCCGGCGTGGCACGTCACGGCCGACGCGCCCCCGTTCCTCCTGGCCCACGGGGACAAGGACACGCTGGTACCGCAGGCGGACGCCCGGACCTTCGCCGAGCACCTGCGCCGGGTGTCGAGCGCTCCCGTCGTGTACGCCGAGATGAAGGGCGCGCACCACGCCTTCGACCTGTACCACTCGCCGCGTTTCGAAGCCGTGGTCGACGCGGTCGAGGCGTTCGCGGCGGCGGTCAGATCACGCGATCGGCGGCGAACGCCGAACCGCTGAGCGGCGGGCCCTCAGCCCTGCCAGCGCCGCAGGAATTCCAGTGCCTGGTCGGCCGGGAACGGCATCGCGTACAGGAATCCCTGCCCGTAGCCGCAGTCCAGGCCGAGCAGCCGGTCGCGCTGATCGGCCGTCTCGACTCCCTCGGCGATGATCTGCAGGCCGAGCTTGCGTCCCATCAGGACCATCGAGCCGACGAGGTCGTCACTCTTGGTGTCCGACCCCAGCCGCGACACGAACGAGCGGTCGATCTTGAGCGCGTCGATGGGCAGCCGGTGCAACGCCTCCAGGGACGAGTACCCGGTGCCGAAGTCGTCGATGTAGACCTCGCAGCCGAGCTCGTGGATCTCGGTCAGGATCGTGCGGGCCTGCGTGACGTCGCGCATGACGACGCTCTCGGTCAGCTCCAGCGCCAGGCAGCGACCGTCCAGCCGGGACTCGCGCAGGCAGTCGGCGAGGAGGCCCACCAGCGTCCGGGTCCACAGCTGGCTGTGCGACACGTTGACGCTGATGCGCAGGTCCCGGCCGGTCGCCGCGCGCCAGGACGCGAGCCGGCGGCCGGACTCGGTGAGGATCTGACGGCCGATCTCGGTGATCATGCCGGTCTCCTCGGCCACCGGCAGGAAGTCGTTCGGGCTGATCAGGCCGCGCGCGGGATGCCGCCACCGGGCCAGCGCCTCGAACGCGGTGACCTCGCCCGTCGCCATGTGGACGATCGGCTGCACGTAGGTCTCGATCTCGCCGTGCTCGATCGCCCAGCGCAGTTCCGTCTCGATCTGCAGCCGCTTGACCGCCTTGGCGCGCATCGAGCTGTCGAAGATCGCGTGGGAGCCCTTCATCGCCGATTTCGCCGTGTACATGGCGACGTCGGCGTCGCGGACGAGGTCCTCGGCCGCGTCGCGCCGGTGGTCGGCCAGTGCCACGCCGATGCTGGCGGTGACGACGACGTCGTGGCCCTGCACGTGGAACGGCTGGAAGAAGCTGTCCTGCAGTCGCCGCGCGACGTCGGTGGCCTGCTGAACGCGGTCGACGCCGTCGAGCAGGATCAGGAACTCGTCGCCGCCGAACCGGGCCGCCGTGTCGGCTTCGCGCAGGTTCTCGGTGATGCGCGTGGCCACCTGGACCAGCAGCCCGTCCCCGGCCGTGTGCCCGAGGCTGTCGTTGATCACCTTGAAGCCGTCGAGGTCCAGGAACAGCACCGCGATCCGGCCGCCGTCGGCCGGCCGGTCGCGGTCGAGCGCCTCGCGGAGCCGGTCGAGGAAGAACGCCCGGTTGGGCAGACCCGTCAGGTCGTCGTACAGGGCCGCGGTGCGCAGCTGGTCCTTGCCCTTGCGCAGGTCCTGCACCAGCTGGTCGTAGTCCAGCGTGTGCGCCAGCAGCGCGGCCCACTGGTTGATCGGTTCGCGGCCGGTCTCCACCTCCTGCTCGGCGCGGTCCACCACCGCGAGCAGGCCCCAGTCGCTCGTGTCGACCTTGACCGGCACGACGAAGACCACCTCCTGCGGATGCTCGCTCGCCTCCGCCAGCAGGCCGGCCGGCGGGAACGCGGCCGCCGTCGTCGGCGCCGGCTGGTCCGCGGGCTCTCCATTCCTCCTGTACGCGCCGGCCAGCATCACCTGCCCGTCCGGTGTCCACAGGCCGAGGCTGCCGGCCCGGGCCTGCGTACGCGCGAGCCAGGCCAGTCGGCGCGGGTCCTCCCGGTGGGCGCGCAGCAGCTGCGTGCTGACCTCGTACTGGCGGCTGAGGGTCCGCTGGAGGTAGACGCTGTCGCGGAACTGCGCGCGGCCGAGGGTGTGCATCATGTCCCGCATCATCGATTCGATCGGGATCCCGGAAGGTTCAGCGGAAGGCGTCGCGGAACTCCGCTCGGACGCCGACGCCGTGCCGCAGTCCGACACGGTGTTGACGAGATCCATGAGGATCTCCGGCCGGCCGGTTGCCTGGGTCAGCCCCTGCAGGGCTGCGTGGATCCGCGCAGCCGTCGGACGGTCCGGGCCGCCGCCGATCGCCGCGGCGAGGACCTCGACGTGCGGGGCGACCGCGGCCAGCCCGACCTCGTCGATGAGCGGCGCGAGCGCGGCCTTGAGGTGCCCGGCGGCGTCGGCGGGCCGGGTGCCGGCCCGGTGGCCGTGGTCGCATCCGCAGGAGGCCCGGACGACCAGGCCGGTCGGCACGTGCAGCGGTGCGGGCGACGGACGCTCGCCGCGGATCAGGCGGACCAGTTCGGTGGCGGCGGTGTACCCGAGCATCTCGACGGGCTGGCGGACGGTCGTCAGCGGCGGATCGAGGTACGCCGCCATCCGCTGGTCGTCGAACCCGACGACGGCCTGGTCGTCGGGGAGACGCAGCCCGCCGGCGGTCAGGACGCGCATGATGCCCGCGGCGTTGGCGTCGGTGCCGGCCAGCACCGCGGTGGACCGGACGCCGGTCTCGATCATGTGCCGCGCGGCCAGTTCCCCACCGCCCTCGTGGTTGTCCGCCGCCTCGAAGAGCAGGGCCGGGTCGGGTTCCAGTCCATGGGCCCGCATCGTGTGCCGGTACGCGTCCAGGCGCTCCCGCACGTCGCTGGCGCCGAGGTAGCCGGCGAAGGCGATCCTGGTGTGCCCGTGGGCGATCAGGTGCGTGACGGCTTCCCGGGCGCCGGTCCGGTTGTCCGGCCGGACCGCCGGGCAGGACAGGTCCGGGACGTCGTGCGGAACGGTCACCACCGGCTTGCCGGCCTGCTGGGCGGCGAGCAGGTACTGCGGTCCGGCGGCGTTCAGGATGACGACGAACCCCGAGACGTGGTCCCAGGCGATCGGATGCCTGACCTCGGGTGGCTGGTCGATCTCCGTCTGCTCGGTCCCGGCGTCGGAGGTCTGGATCGCGATGACCCCGGCGTCCAGCGACCGGCCGGCACGCGCGATGCCCGCCAGGATGCCGCCGAAGTACCAGCCGCCGAGGAACGGGGACAGCACTCCCAAAGTGAACCGCCTGGTCACTTTGGTCATCGTAGGCCGCCGGACGATGCCAAGCCATCCATCGCACCGGCGGCGAGTCGGACAAATCCGGCACAAACCGCCATCCCGGGCAGGTCGCGCACGCGGACTCCCCCCGCGTACGCGACCCGTTCGTGGGCTACGCCGGGACGGTGATGGTCAGGGCGGCCGCGTACCCGCCGGCGGTGTTGCCGGTGACGGTGGCCATCTCGCGGGCGGCGAGATCGTCGCGGAAGACCATGTCGGTGGACAGGCTGATCCGGCTGAGATTGGTGACGCTCTGGGCGTACCCGGTAGTGGCGTAGACCGCTTGCGAGATGTTCTGCGGGAGGGCGATCTGCGAGGTCTTGACGATCTGCCCCGAGGCGGTGGTGGCGGTGGCCAGCGACCGGTAGACCTCGAAGTGGATGTGCGGCCAGCGGCCCGAGTAGCAGCCCGGGTAGATGCTGGTGAAGCTGACCTTGCCGGCCGCGTCGGTGGCCTGGATGCCGCGCAGGTAGTTCTGCGTGGTGACCCCGCTGGAGTACAGCGAGTACCGGCCTTCGCGGTCGCAGTGCCAGGCGTAGACGGCCGCGCCGACCAGCGGTACGCAGCTCGGGTTGAGCACGGTGAGCGAGAAGGTCAGCGGGATGCCGGCGGCGGTGCCGGAAGCGGTGCCGAACGACGGGCGGATGTCGTTGCGCACCACGCCCGACAGGACCCGGACGTTGGGGCCGTTGCTGCCGTCGGCCGGGTACGGCCCGGCGGTCTCCGACTCGACCTCGGTCGCGCACGCGGCGGTGGCGGTGGCGTCGCCGAGGGCGAGCGGGCCGCCGACGGCCGCCGTCAGGCCCGCTCCGCCGAGGGCGGCGAGCATCCGGCGGCGGGACATGGTGGCCAGGTCGAACTTGAGGCCCTTGTCGTGCACGGCGCGTACGTACGCGTCGTTGTCCTCGTACATGTGGGCTCCTTCCCAGTGCGGACCCGGACGGGGGGATCCGGGCTCCACAAAGGAGGAACTCAACCATCGAAATCTATATATTCGACTGAGGGCGGCTCGGAATTCGATAACGCCCCGGTCACGAAACCCTCGGAACCTGCGACTCGGCCCGGGCGCGGCGCACCCGGGCCGAGATCGGCTTGGACCGGCGAAGGATCCGTCAGCCCAGGCGCCACCGCTGCGCGTTGGTGGCGTTGCAGGTGTACAGCTGCAGGCTCACGCCCGGGTTGGGCGCGCTGTTGGGCACGTCGAGGCACATCCCGAGGGCACCGAACGCCTGGGTGGCCGGATCGTAGGTCCAGATCTGCGCCGCGGTGCCGTTGCAGGCGGCCATCCGGATCAGCGTCCCGCTCGCGGCGACGCCGTCCTTGACCTCGACACAGCTGCCCAGCGCGGACAGCGTACGGCGGTCGGGGTCGTAGCTGAACCGCTGCTCGTCGCCCCCGTTGCAGCCCCACATGATCACGCCGTGCGGGTCGGCGGGGTTGCCGGCCGGGATCGCCGCGCAGCTGGTCGTGCCGTCCATGCGTACCTGGCCGGTGCGGGAGCCGCCGACGGTGAGGATCTTCGCCGCCGGTACGGCGCTCGCGTACACCTTGACCTCGTCGACGTCACCGGTCAGCCGGTCGGCGATGCCGTTCATCCACTTCGACCGTCCGATCGCGAACTTGCCGGCCGACGTGCCGACCGTGCACGCGGCGGTGCTCTGCAGGACGTCGTTGAGGTACAGCCGCAGCTGCCCCGCCCCGGCGTCGTAGACACCGACGAGGTGCTGCCACGTGTTCAGGTCACCGGTGCCGACGGTGTTGACGCTCAGCGCGTCGGCGATCGCCGGCGAGGTGGTGTCCGGCGAGATGCACGTGAACGCCCACTTGCCCGCACCACCGCCGATGCTCGCGTACCGCAGGTGGAACGCGCTGTTGACGGTGCCGTCCTGGCTGACGATCACCGCGTTGCCGGCCGGCAGCTGGTGCAGGCGTACCCAGGCGGAGACCGTGAACGACTGGTCGGTGTTGAGGACCTGGCCGGTCTCGGCGTACCCGGTGCCGTCGAGCTGCAGGCCGGTACCGGTCTGGCCGGAACCCGACGTGGGCACGTTGGCGTTCGGGATGAAGGTCAGGTCGTGCGCGTACGGCGAGGAGTCCAGGGCCGGCCCCTTGCCGGGCTCGCCGAAGTGCCACTCCCCCGGGCTGCCCCCGTCGGCGGCCACCGCGGCCTCGTTCGCGCTGATCACCCGGTCCCAGACCTGGACACCGGTGATGGCGCCCTTCCAGAAGTCACGGTTGGCGTCGTCCCAGCGCGTACGCCCGACGGTGAACGCGCCCGTCGCCGACCAGGCGGCCGGGGCCTGGGCGGTGGCCGCCTTCTGCCCGTTGACGTAGAGGGTCATCGTGCCGGTGGCCGGGTCGGCGCTGGCCGCGAGATGCGTCCAGACGTTCGCCCGGGCCGCCGGTCCGCAGGCCGCCGCCTGGCCGGGAACCACGCTGTCGGAGTTCGGGACGACGAACTGCCAGCCCTTGCAACCGATCGAGTACTGCAGCTGGAATCCCGTGCTGTGTACGCCGTCCTGGCTGAGCGCCGTACGCGTACTCGCAAGGTCGGCGAGCTTGACCCACGCGGCGGCGGAGAATCCCTTGGCGGTGTCGACGACCCGGCCGGTGGTGGCCGCGTCGCTGGTGCCGTTGAACGACAGCGCGCCGGTGCCGCCGGGTACGCGGCCGGTGGTCTGCCAGGTGCCGCCGGTGAGCGACAGGTCGAGCACGCCCGGGTTCTGGGCGTTCTGCAGGCCGGTGCCGGGGTCGTCGAGCGGCCACTGGGCCTTGGCGGGCTGCGGCAGCTTGACGGTGAACTGGTACCGCGCGGCCGAGTTGTCCTTGGTCCGGCCGGCCCGGTCGACCGCGACGACGACCAGGTTCTGCTGCAGCGTGGCGCCTTCCGGCGGGGTCCACGTGACGGTCACCGGGTCGCCCGCGCGGGTGGCCCAGGTGTCGATGGTCGCGGTGCCGAAGCCCCACCGGTAGTGGGTGACGTCGGGTGAGCTGCGGAAGGTGAAGGTGCCGGTACGCCCGATCTCGCCGCAGGCGTCGCAGCCGTTGGTATAGACGTCGCCGGTGACGGTCGGGGTGACGGGGTCGGTGAGGTCGACCTCGAACTCGCAGTTGCCCGGCATGTTCGTCACCGGTCCGGTGCCGCCCTTGCCGTAGTCGTTGGCCTGGGCGCGGAAGGCGTAGATCCCGCCGTCGTCCAGGGCGGACGTGGTCCAGTAGCCGCGGGTGCCGTTGGAGACCCAGTCCTGGTAGCCGGCGACCGAGGGACCGTCGAATGCCGTGCCGCCCCACTTCTGGGCGCCCAGCCACAGCTGCATCTGGTCGCCGTCGGGGTCCCAGGCGCGGGCCGACAGCTGCGGCGTCGCGGTCGGGATCACCGGCCGGCCGCCGCCCTGCACGCAGTCGCGCCCGTCGACCTGCAGCCAGTTGGGGGCCGTGGGCGGGTCGTCGTAGTCGACGGCCAGCCGGGCGGTGCCCGCGTCGAACCGCTTCCACTGGTTGGTGTCGTTCTCGTTGTCGGCCCGCAGGGACAGGCCCAGGTACCAGCCCCAGTTCGCCGCGACGTCACGGGTCCAGCCGGTCACGTCGAACTCGTCGTCGCCCGGCCCCGAGCACCCGTACGCGCTGTCGGTACGCCGGCTCGCCCAGGCGGTCGTCGACTCGTACCAGCGGAACTTGTTCCAGTCGTTGGAGTAGTTCCAGGTGAGGTTGGAGAAGTTCTCCCAGTTGCCGACGTTGTCGACGTGCCACAGCTTGGCGGTGCTGGCCGGGTTGCACGTCCACGAGTGCAGCTGCTTGATGAAGAACGACGCCTTGGTCACGTGGTGGCCCCGGATGCCGCTGGTGTCCAGCTGGAACATGGAGCGTACGACGTAGGTGGTGCTCAGGCAGTTGCCGTTGCTGTCGTAGTCGCAGACCCGGCCGTGCCCGGCGCCTCCCTTGGTGCTGGCGCTGGTCAGCGACAGGCCGGAGGACTCGGGGTACTTGCTCATGACGATGGCCCAGTTGTTGTTGCGCAGGCCGCCCGACCACGACGGGTCGATGTAGACGGGGTAGACGGTGTCCGCGGCGGCGAGCATGCCCGCGTCGGGGGTGACGGTGAGCTTCCCGGCGGCGGCGCGGACCGGCATGGTGGCCCGGCGTGCCGGGCGCCGTACGCCGGCCGACGCCTGGTCGCCGGAGTCCCACATCTGCGGGGCCGGGGACGTGAACACGGTGCGGCCCTGGTCGTCGGTGGCCTCCAGACCGCCGTCGGCGGGCCGGGTGGTCAGACCGCCGGTGTTCAGTCCGAACAGGACGGAGGCGAGCTTCGGGTGCTTGGCCGCCCGGGCCGACCTGACGACAAGGACCTCGGAGAAGCCGGTCGCGGTGGCGGTCAGCGCGAGGTCGACCCCGGGCAGGACGTCCGCGTAGGTCGCGGTGTCCCCGGCCACCGAGGGTGCCGGCAGCGGCCCGCCCGGCCAGGTGATGGACAGGGTCTTGTCGCCGGAGCGGACGGTCGCGGCCGGGCCGCTGCCGCCGGGCGAGAACGTCACGGGGACGGCGCCGGCCTTCGGCGCCAGGGCACCGTCCACTGTCGTCAGTGCGGTGTCGACCGGGGTCCAGGAACCGTCGGGCCGGTGCGCGAAGCGCGGAGCCACCGATTCCTCGGTGGTGTAGCCGCCTTCCGGCCGGGCGAAGGTCTGGCTGGTCTCGGTACGCTGGTCGAGGATCTCCACCCGCGTCCGGCAGGCCTGGGCCATGGTGGTGGCCGCGGCGACGCCGGTCTGCGTGTCCGCGCAGGCGGGCACGGCCGGTGCCGCGGCCCGCGCGGGTGTGAGGTCGACCGGGAACATCGTGGTCGTGAACGCGGTGACGAGGATCGCCGCCAGGCGTAGCAGGCGGCGGTCTGCGGTTGTCTGCATGCTCTTCCTTGCTCGCAGGGGGTCGGGGCGCCCGCTGGCAGACGGACGCCCCGGATGAGGAGACGGGTCAGGTGATGGAATCGGGCGGGAGGTCAGTCCATGCCCAGGAAGCGCGAGTGGCCTTGGTTCCAGCCCGGCTTGACGCGCTGGACTGGAGCCGGTTCCGGGGCGGCCGCCGACGGCCGCGCCCAGGGGTCGTGGTCGGCCAGGAGGTCGGCGACGGTCAGCGGCTCGTTGCCGCGGCAGAACGCGAGGTGGATCGGGCCCATGTGCGGGCGCATGATCGAGGAGAGCGGGACGGCGCCCCGGTGGTCGCCCGTCTCGTCGATGACCCACGGGTTGCCCTCGAGCTCCAGCTTGTCGTGCGGGTGCACCCAGTAGTCCGGCATGGTCTGGCCCGGCTGGTACTGGTACTTCTCGAGGACCGGCGCCCGGCCGGCCTCGATGTCGTTGCCCAGGGACGCCGGCAGCATCTTGCCGTGCTCGACGTAGAAGGTCGGTATGGTCCCTTCGGGAGCCACGGTCTGCTTGCCGGTCGGCGAGCCGTGCCCGCTGATGACCGTCTGCCCGTCCGGCCGGCCCGGCTGTCCCGGGTTCGCCTCGCGCAGCGGGCCGTCGGGATTGGTCCGCCCGCCCGAGGCGTTGCGGTTCGCGGGTGACTTGGGCGTGACCGGACCGGACGGGTAGTCGCCCTGCTCGTAGCCGCTGACGATCTTGCCCGCCATGTACATCGTGCTGGCGACGACCCCGCTGCCGGCGAGGACCGCGGTCGCGGCGGCGGCTTCACCGGCGGCCGCCGCGAGACCCGCGGTGGCGGCCATGCCGGCGGTCGCGCCGAACATCGCCGCGCCACCGGCGGCGTTGCCGGCCGCCGCGACCATGGCCGGGATCGCGGCCGGCATGACCGCCGCGACGGCGACCACCGCCACCACGGCCACCACGACCGCCGTGACCTTGAGGATCTTGCCCCAGTTCCACTTGGTGCCCGCGGGATCCGACAGGGTGATCGGGTTGTTGTTGCTATAGGTGTACGCGTTGAGCTGCTGCGGGTCGCTCGTGTCGAGTTCCGGGTCGACCGAGATGAACCGGCCGGTGCCCGGGTCGTACTCGCGGGCGCCCAGATGCGTGAGACCGGTGTTGTCGTTGGTGCCGCCGACGAACCCCTTGTCCATCGTGGACGGCCAGCTGCCGCCGGTCTGGCGTACCAGGCCGAAGGGGGTCTCCCGCCGGGTCGCGACGGCCTGCGTGACGGCGTTGACCGCGATCGAGGCGGTGCCGTGCTGGTCACCGGACAGCCAGGTCAGGCCGGCCGACGAGCGTACGCCGATCTGCGTACCGGCGTGGTCGTAGTAGCGGGTGGCGGTGCGGTTCCCGCCGGCGAACCGCAGCTCCTGCCCGGGCAGGTACAGCGTCGTCCCCGCCGGATCGGTACGCACGAGCCGGCTTCCGTCGACGTCGTACAGGTAGCTCGTCGGGCCCGTGGGGTCGCTGACCTTCGCGAGATGCCCTTCGGCGTCCCACGTGAGGGTCTGCGAGCCCGCGCCGCCCGGCCGGGTGGTGGTGTTCCCGGCCGCGTCGTGGCCCCAGGCGGCGGTCGCCGTCCCGGCGCCGTCGGTGGTACGCGTCGCGTCGAGCCGGTGGCTCCCGGCGGCGACGCTGTAGGTCGTGGTCCGGTCCCCGGTCGCCGTCGCGTGCTCGACCAGCGTGGTCCGGTCGCCGGCCAGGTCGTAGCCGTAGGACTGCCAGTACTTGGCCGGGCCGCCGAGACCGTTCGCCGCCGGGGCGGCCGTGCAGTCGCCGGTCGACGGGGTCCACGCGTCCGTCAGCCGCCGCAGGTGGTCGCTGCGGAAGCACTGGGTGTCGGCGGCTGCGACGTCGGAGACGGCGGCGACCTTGACGACGTTGCCCGCGTCGTCGTAGCTGTAGCGGATGTCGGCCACGCCGGTCGGCGAGGTCTGCTTCGCCGTCGAGATCTGGGCGAGCCGCCGGGTGTCGGTCTCGTAGGTCCGGGTGACCGACACGACGTTGCCGTTGTTGTTGCGCAGCGTGTACGCGCCGAGTTCGCCGAACGACGTGTACGCCGTCTGCTTGACCAGGTCGGTCTCGGCCGCCACCCCGTATCCGGAGCGGACGGTCGTGGCCTGGCCGAGGGCGTCGTAGCCGTACGTCAGCGTCTCCTGCTTGAGGTCGCCGACCGCCGGCAGCCGCTCGGTCAGCGGCGAGCCGTCCTGCCCGTAGGTGTAGGAGTACGTGTAGGTGCCGTTCACCGTGCTGCCCGGAATCGTGTACCGGACGCTGGTCGGCTGGTAGTCCGCGGTGAACCCGAGCGTCTCGGTCACGTACGCGTCGGTGCCGTCGTACCGGGTCGACGACGTCACCTTGCCCAGGGCCACCGAGTCGTAGGTCCACCGGGCGCGTACCGGTCCGGTGGCCGAGCCGTCCCGGACGGTGGTCCGCCGGCCGAGCTGGTCGTAGGTGTACGCCAGGGTCACGTCGCGCGCGTCGGTGGACGTGACCTGCTGGCCGAACGCGTCGAAGGTGGACCGGCTGCGGCCCTTGTCCGGGTCGTCGACGGCCACGACGTCGTTGTGCAGGTCGTAGGTGTAGTCCCAGTGGTTCCCGGCCGGATCGGTCAGCCGGGTCAGCTTGTCCTTGCTGTTGTACGCGTACGTGGTCAGGTCGTAGCCGGCCCGGTCGGTCGAGCCCGCGGCCGTGCCCGGGTGGTACTGGCGCAGCTCCACCGTCCGGCCGTGCACGTCCATCACCTTCGAGGTGACGGTGTCCCCGGCCGGCGGTGTGGAGTCGATCCGGTCACCGCCGTACGCGGTCGTGGTCCGCCACCGCTCCGCCCCGCCGGGGCTGCCGCCCGGCGGCACGTTGACCTTGCGGATCGAGGTGATGATCCGGGCCGCCCCGTCGTACACGGACTCGCCCGCGACCGGGATGACGTCGGTCGACCGGATCAGGTCCGGGCCCGGCGGTTGCGTGGACAGGTACGGCTCGGTCACCCGGGTGGGCCGGCCGGCGGCGTCGTACCAGCTGTCGGTGAGTACCGCGTTCGGTCCCCCGGCGGCGTCGGCGGTCTGCGTCTGGCGTACGCGCAGCAGGCCGTCGTAGATCGACCGCGACACCACGTAACCGCCGGCCGCGTTCAGCCGGCTCGTCGTGAGGACCGTCGGCGCGTTGCCGCGTACCAGGTAGGCGTAGGTCATGTTCGGGGTCTGCGAGGCCGAGCGGTCCCGGCCGGGCAGCCATGCCGCGGTGGTGCGGCCGAGGCCGTCGTATGTCCACTCGGTCGTGCGCTGGTTCTCGTCGGTCCGCGTCAGCGTGCTCCCCCACGCCGGTTGCAGGGTCGCCCTGGTCGTCCAGCCGAGCGGCAGGGTCGTGCCGACCGCCGTCACCGGGCCGCCCGCCGCCGGGGTGTAGCTGGTGGTCGTCACGTTGCCGCGCACGTCGGTGCTGCTGACCACCCGGCCGTACGCGTCCGCGGTCTGGCGCGCGGTCAGGTAGTCCGGGTGCCCGGCGTTGTAGCCCTTCAGCGTCTCGGTCGTCGTGACGTCGCCCTTGACCGGCGCGGCCCCGTAGACCTGCCCGTCGTAGGACACCCGGTCGTCGGAGATCACGTCGGCGTCGGTCAGCCCGCCCGCGTCGGCCGCCGCGCAGGTCACCGCGAACGTCCGCGTACGCGCGGCCGTCGCGACGATCCACGCGGACAGGTTGCGGGTGTAGTCGGTCAGCGAGCACTTCTCGTCGCCGGTGACCGCGTCGTCGCCGTGGTCCTCGACCCGCACCGGCGCGCCGAACCCGTCGAACCCGGTGGTCTGGCTGGTGGTCCGGTCACCGCGCCCGCCGTCCAGCGCGGTACGCGTGTAGGTCGCCGCGACCCCGACGTGTCGCGAAGAGACGGTGCTGCCCGCGATCGTCCGGGTGGCCGTCGCGTCGGACTGCCAGGGGCTGTAGGACTCCCCCGACACCTCGGCCCCGCCGGGACCGTCGAACGTCACCTTCTCCCGGATCATCCCCGCGTACGCGTCCTCGTCGGTCACCGCCGCGGCGGCTCCGGCCGCGGGCAGCTGACCGCCCATGCCGCGGAAGTAGCGGTTCTCCGCCGACGTCTGCGCGCCCGGGTCGCCGACCGTCACGCGTACGGTCGCGTAGCCGCGCCAGTCCGACCAGGTCCGGTCGTCCGGGGTGATCAGCCCGTCGTCGTCGGTGTAGTGCCACGCCGGATCGCCGACGTAGTCGTAAGCGGTGACCTTGCGCGGCGAACCGCCGCCGGTCAGGTCCGATTCGGTGATCGTCGTCGCCACGTACTTGTGGAAGAAGTCCAGGATCGGGCTCGTCTTGCCGTCCGGCGTCCACTTCACCGGATAGCAGCGCAGGTGGTTGGCGGCCAGGTTGTTCGGGTCCGGCATGCGGCTGCCGACCACGCAGTCGCGGTCGGAGTAGGTCACCTCGATCCGGCCGCCGTATTCGGAGTCGATGTCCTTGATGCGCCACCAGTTCATCGCCGCGTAGCCGTCGGTGGTCGTGTCGACGCGGTTGTTGAGCTGCGTACCGGTGAGGACGACGTCCGGCATCGGGGTGGTGACGCCGCCGCCGAGGCCGACGTGGGAGATCCGGTCGAGCCACAAGCCCGCGCGGGTGCCGTCGCCGGGATTCGGGAACGACTGGGTCAGCGTCCACGCCTCGACGTCGGCGCCGCCGGTCCGCGTGGTGACCTTCGTCAGCCGCCGCGTCGTCCAGAACGTGGGCGCGCCGTTGCGGCACGGGCTCGCGGTGCACTCCTGGTCCCACGGGACGTCCGGCCAGTGCGTACCGTCGTGGGTGGCGCAGTCGGCCAGGCACCGGTCCGACGTGTCGAACAGCACCTGCATCGGCGCGGTCTCGGTCCGGTCGGTACGCGTCCCGTAGTCGATCCGGTTCAGGTACGCCGCCCGGTCGTACCCGGCGAGGTCGGTCTCCTTCAGGTTCCGCGCGTACTTGTTGGTCTCCTTGGTGTACGCGTACCGCATCGTGTTGCCGTGGGTGTCCACGACGTGGTCGAGGTTCCAGCGCCACGCCTGGGCGCAGAACGAGTCGGCGAACGCGGTCGCGTGGCACGGCTCGCCGGCCTGGTTGCCCGCGACCGGCACAGCCAGCGCCGACTGGGTCTGGTCGCCGAACCAGTACTGCGTCCCGTCCGGAGTGGTGGCCACCCAGTACTCGCCGTTGCGGGCGCCGTTGGCCGCGCCGGTCCGGCGCTCGACCCGGGTGCCGTCGTCGGAGCGCAGGTGCCAGACCCCCGAGCCGTCGACGAGGAGCTCGCCGGCGTGCCCGGACAGCGACAGGGTCGCGTTGTCGGTCGCCCAGCACAGGTCGCCGGTCTTGGTGGAGTTGTTGCCGCCGGTCATGTCCTCGGCGCAGCCGCGGTACTTGCGCTCGATGTACCCGGCGTCCAGGTCGAAGCCCTCGCCGACCCAGCCGGGCTGGTTGTTGCCGGCCGCCATCCGGCCGTCCACACTGGACGAGGAGTAGCTCAGCGCCAGTGCCGGCGACGGGCCGCCCAGTCCGGGCGGCGTACGCATCGGGTAGGACCACGTGAACGCGCCGGAGTTGTCGCCCGCGCCCCAGGTCGCCGAGGCCGACAGCGGCGTGGCGGCGTAGCTGCCCGCGTTGCCCGACGCGCCGGCCGACAGACCCAGCAGCGTACCCGTCGCGGGGTTCGCGGCGACCAGGGTGGCGACCGTCCGCGCGGCGGGGTCGGCCTGGGTCGGGACCGGCCGGCCCGCGCACTGCGGCAGGTCCGGCGTGCTCAGCGCGCAGTCCGGCAGCACCGTGAACCGCAGGCGCTGCGCCCAGTCGGCGCCGAACGCGCCGGCGAACGACGAGTAGTCCACGGCCACCGTGGCGGCGGCCGTCACCCCCGACACCTTCAGCAGCACCGCGTCGGCTCCGGCCCTGCGGGCGGTGGCGTGGTCGTACACCTGCACCCGCAGCTTCCCGGCCTGGCCCCGGCCGCCGGTACGCACCCACACCGGCGACGTCCCGGCGCGGACGGGCTGCGTCTCGACGCCGTCGACCGGGCGGGCGCCCAGCCGGTGGTCCTCGGCGGACAGCCGGGCCGGGGCGGGGGCGACCTCGGCGGTGGTCGCCGCGGGCCACACCGGCGGGCGCGCCACCGCGTCGCGGACCAGCGTCTTGCGGGCCGCGGTCACCCGGGCCGCCGGCGCCGGTACGCGTACGCCGCGCACCGGATGCTCCTGCTGGGCCTGGGCGCGCAACGGTGCCGCGGTGGCCGGCGGGGCGACCAGCAGGCCCGCGACCACGGCGGCGCACACCGCCCCGACCAGCGAACGGGAGCGCGGACGGCGCCCGGGTCGGCGTCGGGATAGGACGGCAGCCATGACGGACGGGACCTCCGGGACGTGAGGGGACGGTGCGGGCCGGACGCTACGAACACCCGCTGGACGCCCACTGGAATCCCGCTGTACGCAAGAGCGGCGTGAGCCAGGCAACAGATCCGCCGCCGTCGAACACGCGTCCCAACCGGATCGGTCACCATGTGTCATGCGCGTGCGTCTGCTGGGACCGGTCACCGTCGACGACGCGGGCACCGCACTGCCGCTCGGATCGAGCATGCAGCGCACGGTGCTGGCACTGCTGGCCCTGGAGACCGGGCGGGTCGTTCCGGTCGACCGGCTGATCACCGTCCTCTGGGGTGAGACGCCGCCCAAGGACCCGCACGGGCTGGTACAGACCTACATCTCCCGGCTGCGCGGCGTGCTCAAGCCCATCGGGGCGGGCATCGAACGGCGCGCCCACGGCTACCTGCTCGACCTTCCCGCTCAGGACGTGGACCTGCACGTGTTCCGCGGGGTCCTCGCCGACGCCGCCACGACCTCCGACGCCGGGCCGCTGCGCGAGGCGCTGGCCCTCTGGCACGGCGAACCGCTCGCCGACCTGCCCGCGAGCGAGCAGCTCGACCGGCTGCGCGCCGGCCTGCGCGAGGAGCGGCTCACGGCCTGGGAGGAGTGCCTGGACCGGGAGCTGCGCGGCGGGCGGCACAAGGAGATCGCCGCGGACCTGCTGCGCCTGCACGAGGAGCAGCCGCTACGGGAACGCGTCCTGTCGCTGCTGCTGGTCGCGCTCTACCGCGACGGCCGCCGAGCCGAAGCCCTGCAACGCTACGCCGCCGCCCGCGAGCGGCTGGCCGACGACCTCGGCATCGACCCGACCCCCGAGCTGGTGGAACTGCACGCCCGGATCCTGCGCGACGAGCTGGATCCGCCCGCGCCGGCGACGCCCGTGATCACGTCCGTGCCCCGGTCGCTGCCTTACGACGTGCGCGACTTCACCGGCCGCGAAGCCGACCTCGACCGCCTCCGCGCGGCCGCCGACGCCACCGGCAGCGTCGCGATCTGCACGGTCGACGGCATGGGCGGCATCGGCAAGACCACGCTCGCCGTCCACCTCGCCCACCAGCTCGCCGACCGCTACCCCGACGGCCAGCTCTTCGTCGACCTGCGCGGCTTCACCCCCGGCTGCGGGCCCGCCGAACCCGCCGAAGCGCTGTCGATCCTGCTGCGCGCGATGGGCGTCGTCGACGGCCGCATCCCCGCGGGCCTCACCGAGCGGGCCGCCCTGTGGCGCCACACCGTCGCCGGCAAGCGCATCCTGCTCCTCCTCGACAACGTCGCCCGCGCCGACCAGGCCCGCCCGCTCATCCCCGGCACGCCCGGCTCGCTCGTCCTGGTCACCTCCCGGCGCCGGCTCACCCTCGACGGCGCCGCCGGCGTCTCCCTGGGCAGCCTCGACCACGCCGGCGCCCGCGCCCTGTTCACCGGGATCGCCGGCGGCCGGGTCACCGCCGAACCCGACGCCCTCGACGAGGTCCTCGTCCTGTGCGACTACCTCCCGCTGGCGATCCGCATCGCCGCCGCGCGCCTGGCCCACCGCACCCAATGGTCGGTCGCCCACCTCGCCGCCCGCCTGCGTACCGAACGCGGCCGCCTCGCCGAGCTGCGTACCGCCGACCACGACGTCCGCGCCACCCTCCAACTGTCCTATCTGGACCTCACCGCCGACCAGCAGCGCCTCCTGCGGCTCCTCGGCGCCCATGAAGGGCAGGACTTCACCGCGTACGCCGTGGCGGCCATGACGGGCACCGATCCGCTGGACGCCGAGCGGCTGCTCGACGAGCTCTTCGACGCCCACCTGCTCATCCAGCACGCCGCCGGCCGCTACCGCTTCCACGACCTGATGCAGGCCTTCGCCCGGGAACTCGCCCCGGAGACCGAGCGCCGCGCGGCCCGGCGGGAACTGGCCGGCTACTACCGGCAGGCGGCGTCGGCGGCGATGAACCTGTACGCGCCCGCCGAACGTCCCTTCCGCCCCGACTTCACGGCCGGTCCGCACCACGTGCCGCCGATGGCCGACGCCACCGAGGCCCTGCACTGGCTGGACGCCGAGCGGGCCAACCTCGTCGCCGTCGCCCACGACGCCCCCGGCGACTTCTCCCGGCTGCTGTTCCGCTACATCGACGCCCGCTCGCTGCACGACGCCGGGCACACCGTCCACAGCCTCGCGCTGACCGACCCGGACCCGACGGTCCAGGCGCACGCGCACAACGGCCTCGGCAACCTCTGCCTGCGCCGGGGCGACTACGCGGGCGCGCAGGATCACCTCACCCGCTGCATCGACCTGCTCCGCACCACCGGCGACCGGCACAATGAGTCGCGCGTGCTGCTCAATCTCGGCATCGTCGTCGCCCGCCTCGGCCACCGCGAACTCGCGATCGAGTACTACCGGCAGAGCCACCGCATCGCCGTCGAATTCGGCGACGTGCTCAGCGAAGCCCGGTCCCTCATCAACATCGGCAACGCGTACCGCCAGCTCGGCCGCTACGACGAGGCGGCCGCCGCCCAGCTGCAGGCGTTGAGGAAGGCCCGCCAGGCCGGCGCGTACGCCAACGTCGGCTTCTCGCTGTTCAACCTCGGCCTGATCAGCCTCGACCAGGAACGCCCCGACTCCGCGATCACCTACCTCGACGAGGCGCTGACGGTGCTCCGGGAGGTCGGCGACCGTTCCGGCGAGGCCGGCGTCATCGACAGCATCGGCAGGGCGCTCAGCCTCCAGGGCCGCCACGACGAAGCCCTCGCCCATCACCGGCGCGCCCTCGACCTCGCCCGCGAGACCGGCAACCGGCACGACCAGCAGCACATCCTCAACTCGCTCGGCGAGACCTCGACCGTTCACGGGCATTTCGCCACGGCCCTCGACCACCACGCCGAAGCGCTCGACCTCGCCACCACGATCAACGCTCCGGACGGGCAGGCACGCGCGTACGAAGGGCAGGGCCGGGCGCTGCTCGCGCTGGGCTGCCGGGAGGAGGCCCGCCAGCGGCTCGAACAGGCGCTCACGCTCTACAAGAGCCTCGGCTTCGGCCGGCGGGAGCAGGTGGAGCAGCTCATCAAATCCGCGTCAGACGACCTCAGCCCACCTGAACCAGCTCAACGGCCTTGATCATGTAATGCGTATCTGTCGAAATCCGGCCGTCGCCAACATATATGCGCAACTTGATCAAAGCCCGGCGATCAACTTCGACATATACGCGCGACACGATCATGGTCAGCGAGGCGGTCGCCGGATCTCCGCCACGCCCTGCGCTCCGGCGTACTCGCGCATTTCGCGCAGGAAGGTAACGGTGGCGTCGAATTCCACCTGCCCGAGCACAGGCCCGATGTTCTTGCGTACGCCGCGGATGAACCTCGCCGTCCCGCGCTGCACCGGTGTCTCGACCCGGTCGCCGTTGGCGAGGTCGAGGTAGATCGCGTTGCGGGCCGTCGCCCATGTGCCCAGCATCGCCGGCCGGCTGGCGATGTTCACGACGTCACTCCACGGGATCACTCGATTCCGCCAGGGGTAGATGAGGCGCACGGCGGTGTCGGAGACGTAGATGCCGGTCCGGTGCATACGCCAGGCGAATCCCGTCCAGAGGGTCAGGAAGCCGTAGATACTCAAGGACCCGACGACGGGGTTGACCTCCCATTCGCCGGCACCCGCGAGGAGTCCGAGTGTGACCAGCGCGGCGAACCCGAGGCCGATGATGGCGAAAACGAGGGGCAGCACCGCGGATATCCCCACGGGTTCCGCTCGACGCCAGGTCGCCATGACGCACAGTGTGCCGCAGGACGCGGTTCCCGCCGTGGTCGATATCCGCAATTGAGTCCGTGACCACAGCCTCCACCGTCCTCGGCGATCGGCCAAGCAGGCCGTGTGAGGGCGGGCGCCGGATGATCCGGCGCCCGCCGATTCATACCGCTCAGCGCACCGTGTACGCCCGGATGATGGTCTGGTCGACCCCGCTTCCCGCGCTGCCGGTCACGCAGACGCGCAGGGACACCGCCGTCCCCGAGGCCGCCGTCGGCAGCGTCGCGGCGAACGTGCCACTGACCGCTCCCGGCAGGACGGTGGCCGGTTGCCAGGTCGCCCCGTCGTCCGTCGACGTCCACACGCGAGTGCCGGTGATGCTCTGCGCCGGTACGCCGGCAGCCTGCGCGACGGTGAACGTCGCCCGGTTGCCGACCGGGTGGTCGTCCGCGTCCATCGGCAGCCCGTAGTCCACCGACAGCAGCGGCAGCACCGCCGTGCCCTCGCCGGCCGGGCCGGTGGAGCGGAACGTCCACGTGGTACTGGACCGGATCGACACGGGCGCGACCTCGGTGGCGTCCTCCGCCAGCGTCAGAGCGTAGCTGCCGGCCGTGGCGGGCACCGTGAAGTCGGCGGCGAGGCTGTTCACCGAACCGATCGTCTGCCCGTTGCGGGCGAGGCTCAACGTCGCGGCATCGGGCGGCCACCAGCGGGACGCGCAGTTGTACCTGGCGTGCGAGTCCGTCAGCGGCTGCAGCTCGATATGCAGGTTGCCCCGCGTACGCTTCGGCGTCGCCGACACGCAGCCGATCGCTGCCGGATCGGTGTTGTCGTTCCAGTCCGGATGCAGTGGCTGGCCCAGCAGGTCGAAGGATGTGTGGCTACCTGGCTGGTAGGTGGTCCGCTTCGCGTCCGTCAGCAGACCGGCCACCGGCGAGTCGCCGCCCAGGAACTCCTCGTCGAGTGTCGGCCAGCCGGGCGACACATAGTCCGTACGCGTCGCGCCCACCTGTTCGGAGTACTCGTCCCCGATCAGGATTCCCTCCGGGGACTGGAGGAATCGCTGGTGCCCGACCGTGACGCCGGCGTAGTCCAGCCGGTGGAACGTCAGGTCGATCCGCGCCAGCCGGGCCTGCTCCGCCGCTCCGATCACATAGGACGGATCGGCGGGGACGCCGCCGTGCAGATCCTCGGCCACCTGGTAGACGAACGGGCTCGGCCCGGTGCCGGGGGCGCGCAACGAGAACACCTCGTACGCGTTCAGCGTACCGATGTCGACGGGCGACAACGGGGTGCTGAACACGGCCGGGGCGGACCCGCCGGTCCAGGGCTCGATCCAGAAGATGTTGCCGTGCCGGGTCGTCTGTACGACGGCGAGGCCCGCTTCCAGCTGCTGGGTCGCGACGCCGGCGACGGTGGCCGTGACCGGCCGGGCGTTCGCGCCGTCGAGAACGACCGTGGCCGGACCGGTGACGTGCACCTCGCTCGCGCCGGTCAGCGCGTCCCGCGTCTGCGTCCGCGTGTTGTCCCAGACCTCGCCGAGGACGCTGTACGTGCCGGCCGGCACTGCGACGGTCATCGATGCTCCGTCGGAGTTGTAGACGCCTTCGGCGAACAGGGCCGGCTCGTCCAGGTTCACGATGACCGCGTCGCTGGACAGCGCGCCGGCCGGCGTACCCGGAATGGCGGTCGTCAGAATGGTGAGCGTGTAGGTCGGAGGCTGGACGTTGAAGGCCAGCGGGATCTGGATGGCGGTGGTGCTGTTCCGGGCGGTCAGGATGCCCTCGTACAGCCCTGGCCGGCCGGCGAGCTTGGTCTCGTCGATGCTCACCAGCGTGGAAGCGTGCCCGCCGGCCGGAACGGCGGCCGAGGTGCTCGACAGCGTCACGGCGCCGGCCGGTGCGGCATGGCCGGTCCGGTCGGTCACGGTCAGGCTGAGCCCAAGCGTGCTCGGGGTGGACCCGGTGTTGGTCCAGGTGATCCGCGAACCGGTGCTGCCGGTCTGGGGGTAGGCCAGGGTGCCCAGGTCCAGAATGGACGATCCGAGGACCGGCGCGGTCACCGCGGCTCCGGCGTCCAGCCGGCCGGCGCCGTGGTCGTAGAGGTCGCCGCCGTGCACCGGCGCGGCGGTGTCCACCAGCGCCGCCTTCAGCTGGTCGGCCGACCAGTCCGGATGTTCCTGCCGCAGCAGCGCGGCGGCCCCGGCGACATGCGGTGTGGCCATCGAGGTACCCGACAGCGTCGTGTACGCCGCGTCGAGGACGGTCCCCAGCGCGGTGCCCGCGGCCCGAGCCGAGACGACGTTCACGCCCGGCGCGGTGATGTCCGGCTTCGGTGCCGCGTTGCCGGTCTCCGGGCCACGGCCCGAGAAGCCGCTCAGGGTGTCGTTGCCGTCCACCGCGCCGACGGTCAGCGCGGAGCGCGCGGCGCCGGGCGAGGCGATGGTGGCCTCACCGGACCCGCCGTCGTTGCCCGCGGCGATCACGAACAGGGTGCCGTACTGTGCGCTCAGCGCGTCCACCGCCTGCGACATCGGATCGCTGCCGTCGCTGGGGAGCTGGCTGCCGAGGCTCATGCTCACCACCCCCGCGAGCGGCGCCGCCCACTGCATGCCCGCGATGACCGTGGAGTCGTCTCCCTCACCGTTGTCGTCCAGGACCTTGCCGATGAGCAGAGAAGCATCAGGAGCCACACCCCGGTGTACGCCACCGGACGCGGCTCCAGTGCCCGCGATGGTGGCCGCCACGTGCGTACCGTGGCCGAACCTGTCCACGGTGTCGGCGGAGTAGCTGAAGTTCTCGCTGGCGACCACCTTCCCGACCAGGTCCGGATGGGTGGCGTCGATGCCCGAGTCGAGCACCGCCACGGTCTGCCCGCGTCCGGTGTAGCCGGCCTGCCAGGCCTGTGGCGCACCGATCTGCGTCAGGTTCGCCGCCACCGGCTGGGCCGGGGCGGCTGCGCGTACCGTCGAAGTGGCGGTCGTGCCGGTGGCCCGCACGCGCTCGTTGAGCCACACGTAGCTCGCGCCGGTCAGCGCGGCCGACAGCGACCCTGCGCCCGTGCCGCGCGAACCTTGCGCGGCGAAGCGGCCGGCCAGCGACTTCTTGGGCATGACACCGGCGACCGCGTGGATGCTCGGCAGCGTACGGCGGCCGGTGAGCGCCGTCGCGAGCGGCGCGACGGCCCCGGCCGCCTGCCGCACGATGACGGGCAGGTTCGTGGTGTTCGCGTCGTCGTACTTCTGCTGGATCAGCGTGGTGACGTCGAACAGCCGGGGGTCGAGGGTCTTGCCGATCAGGCCGGCGGCCTCGGCGGGCACGACCCGGACATGCCCGTTCGGCAGGCAGGTGCGGCTCACGACCCGGCCGGGCGCGGCGGGAGCCACGGTCACCTGGGGGCAGCCGCCGCTGGTGGTGTGCACGGTGACCACGTCGCCGGTCAGCAGGGTGACCGTGTAGGTGCGGCCGGTCGCAAGCACGTCGGCGGCCTTGTCCGGTACGACCTCGGCACCACCCGAGAGGGGCACGGGCCGCGCGGACGCTGGTGTCGCCGCGACGAGCACCGCCAGGGCCAGCGCCCCGGCCACCACGATCCGCCGTCGCCTCCGCGGCCTTCCGATCGCGTGGTGGGCCCTCACCGCTTCATACCATCGCTTCATCTTGTGGTACCTCATCTCGGAATTCAGCAGTGCCAGAGGGCGGGTCGGGTGTGGCCGGCGGACTCGTTGTCGCCGACGGGACCGACCGCGCCGGCGATCGACGACGCGTCGCGGCTGATGGCCACGGGCCTGGGGGCGTCGTCCCCGGCGGGCAGCGCGAACACCCGGCCGGCGAAGTCGCCGTCGAGCGCGACGTAGCCGAGCGCCGCGCGGCCGGCGATGCGGGTGGTGACGAAGGTCGGCGGTAGCGCGTCGAGCGATTCCATGGCCGTGCCGTCGACGACGACGGCGGGGCCGCCGTCCAGCTTCCAGCGCACCGTCGCAGTCACCGGCGCAGGGGTCGTCACGGCGCGCTTCGCAGTCCGGGCGGGGGATGGCAGCTCGCTCGACACGGAGCCGAACACCCACGAACCGTGTACGCCGGTGACGCCGCCGACGGCGAACCCGTCCGGTAGCGGCAGAGCATGCTTGCGGCCGTCGCCGGTCATGACCGCGGGCGTGGTGTCGGCCGCCGACCAGCCGTAGATCCGGCCGTCGTCGCCGAAGGCCGCGCCGATCAGGGTGCCGAGCTGGTCCGTCAGCCCCGCCTGGATCCGGGGCTCGCCCGGTGCGGCCGCCGGCCAGACCACCACGACGGAGTGCTCGCCCGAGGTGGACAGCGCCGAGCCGAGCACGTCGCCGGCCTCGTCGACCGCGTACACCTGGACCAGCCGGGTGTATCCCGGCACGTTGGCCAGCCTGGTCGTCACGCCGTTGCGGTAGACCCACGCGAACCCGATCGCACCTGGACGCTCGCCGGTGCCTGCGACGACACCGTGGGAGTTCACCGCCGCCGCCCCCGCGATCGTGCCCGGCCCGTTCTCGGGCAGGACGGTCGCGACCCCGTTGTGCCACAGGATCACCGCGCCCGCGTTGTTGTCGGCGGCGAACGCGCTCCCGACCACGTACGCGCCGCTGGGATCCATGGCGGTGACGTAGACCCGCGGCGGCTGGGTGACGCCTCGTGCCGCCAGTCCGCCCGGGACGGGCAGTTCGGTCATCGCGCAGTCGACGACCCGCGTCGCCGGCGCGCTGGCCGAGCCCTCCACGCCCGGCACCGGGTGCGATGGGCCCGTCGGGTGGCCGAGCAGTACCGGTACGCCCAGCACGGCAGCGGCCGCGACGGCAGCCGTGCCGGCCATGGCGAAACGGGTACGCCGTCGTCGCCCCAGCGCCCGCCGGATCGTGCCGCCCGCGTCGAATGAGGACAGTGCGGCGTCCGCGCCCCGGCCGGCGCTGTGCAGCCAGTCCCGCACATCCTGGCCGGAATCATGCATGCTGTCGGACATGGGTGAACTCCCCTTTCTTGACGACTGACTGAGCGGAAGCGCCGCCCGGCGGGATCGACGGTTCGGCCAGCAGCCCGCGCAACGTGGCCAGCGCCCGAGCGGTCTGGCTCTTGACGGTGCCCTCGGAACAGTTCAGGACGACCGCCGCCTCGCTCACCGACAGATCGCAGAAGTACCGCAGCACGACCGCCATCCGCTGCCGGCGACCGAGAGCGGCCAAGGCCCTCGTCACCCGGTCCCGTTCCTCGACGCTGTCCGCCGACGGCGCCTCGCGTTCGGGCGTCCGGTGGGTGACCAGCACCCGGGACCAGGCGAGGCGGTACTGGCGTACGCACATGTTCACCAGGACCCTGTGCACGT
This sequence comes from Hamadaea tsunoensis DSM 44101, assembly GCF_000428945.1. Taxonomy (GTDB): domain Bacteria; phylum Actinomycetota; class Actinomycetes; order Mycobacteriales; family Micromonosporaceae; genus Hamadaea; species Hamadaea tsunoensis. The sequence continues at coordinate 252,129 of NZ_AUAX01000002.1, forward strand.
ACGCGTTCATGTTGTCGGCCGCGCGTACCTGGTCCCATTTCAGGTAGAGCCGGATGGCGGTGTCCTGGAGGACGTCCTCCGCCCGATGCACGTCGCCGCATAACAGGAATGCGGTCCTGCGCAGGTAGGGCCATCGTGTGCTGAGGTATTCGACGTAGTCCTGCTGCGGATCGGTACTCATAGGCATCTCCCTTCAGCGCCTCACCCCCTAGAGACCGGCGGCCGCGGAAGGGGTTGCATCGCGACACCGATCGCCTCGGCGGTCGCGAGTGAAGTAGTCGGCCGCCACCGCAACCCGGCGTCGTGCGCCGACCGTGTCCTCTGTGAAGGATGTCCAGCAGCACTCGACCGAAGCGGGGACGGCAGCCATGGAATTCGCCGAGTTCTACCAGGCCACCTCACCTCGTACGCTGCGGTACGCGTACGGGCTGACCGGCGATCTGGCGCAGGCCCAGGACGTCGTGCAGGAGGCGTACGTGCGGGCCTGGCAGCGGTGGCGGCGCGTGGGCGGCTACGACGACACCGAGGCGTGGCTGCGCCTGGTGGTCTCGCGGCTCGTCTTCGACTGGTGGCGCCACCTGCGGGTACGCCGAGCGACACCGCTGCCGCCGCCGGGAGTCGTCGACGGGCCCACCGAGGAGTCGGTCCTGATCGCCGCGGCCCTGCGGAAACTGCCGGACGGGCAGCGGCAGGCCCTCGCGCTGCACTACCTGCTCGACATGCCGGTCGCCCGGATCGCCGTCGAACTCGACGTCAGCGAGGGAACCGTCAAGTCGTGGCTGTCGCGGGGCCGCGATCGGCTGGCCGTGCTGCTGCAGGATCAGCCGGCCGCCGACCTGCCGACCGCCGAAAGCGTGGCCGCAGCCGGCCGGCGCCGACGGCGTACCCGGGTGGGGGTCGTGACGGCGGCAGGCGTCGCGGTGCTCGTCGCGATCTGGCTCGCGACCGCCGTGCTGGGCCGGCACCAGTCGATGCCGCCGACCCCGGCGGTGCGGCCGACCGCCAGCCCGCTGGCCTTCGCGCCGCTGCGCCGCACGGGCGCGGTCACCCTGCCGCCCGCCGCCGACCGGACGGTGGCCATCCAGGACGGACGGGCCGTCGTCGCATCGTCCGGCCCCGCCGGAGTCCAGCTCGCGGCGGTGGATCTCGCCACCGCCCGCGCGGCGTGGCCGCCGGTCACCGTCGCGGCAGGCGCCGCCGGATGGCGTCTGGTCACCCGCCCCGACGCGCTGGCCGTCGTCGGCCAGAACACGACGTTCGTCCTCGATCCCGCCACAGGGCACGTCCGGTGGCAGCGCGCCGTCGTGACCACACCCGACGACGTGCTGTTCTTCCCCGGAGTCGTGATCTTCACCGCGGCCGACCGCCTCCTCGGAGTCGACGTCACCACCGGCCGGCAACTGTGGACGCTCCCCCGACCGACGTGGCGCGCGTTCGGCGCGATCCTTCCCGGCGACCTCGCCCTGCCGGACACCGGCGCCACCACCACCGACACCCGCTACAACGGCGACCTGCTCTACGCCTTCGACAGCACGACCCTCACCGAGTACGCGGTCACGAGCGGCACCTCGACCGGACGGCACTGGACCAACCTGCAACCGGCGGTGGGGCTACAGGTCTACGAGGGAACTCTCTACGTCCTCGGCCCGCACGGCGTGACCCTCGTCGACCTGGCCGACGATCACCGCAGCGCCGTCCCCCTCGGCGGACCCGTCCGATGGCTCGCACCATGCGGCCCCCAGGACATCTGCGCGCTGGCGACCGCCCCGGAAGGCGGAGCGGCCGACGTCGTCGCCCTGGACGGCAACCGGGTCGACTGGCGCTCGCGTACCGTCTCCGAGGCCGAGACCATCGCCCCGTACGGCCGGGGACTGCGGGTCTTCTGCTACGCCGGACCGGGCACCGTGCTGGTCGACGAACACGGCCGGCAGACCTCCCACTGGCCGGTCGGCGACGTCGTCGAGCGCCTCGACGCGACGAACCTGCTGGTGGTGGCGAAGTCGGGGGAACTCACGGGCATCACCGAGGACGGGCGTCAGACGCCGCTGGGCACGGTGGGTCCGGGAGCGTCGGTCGCCGGGGCGGGGCCGTTCGTCGCCGCAGCGACGGGAAGCGAATTGGTGATCTACCGGATCGCCTGAACACTTCGGCGAAGCCAGGCACACGCGGCGCAGGATCCATATTCGACCCGCAGATTGTCCGCTCGCCACTCGACGACAACGCGACGGAGTCGGACCGACGGCCCCTACGATCGAACGTGGGGTCGTGCAGTCCTGGAACACGAACGAAGGCTGGGGCGTCATCGTCCTCGACGCCGGACAGGTCGCATCGTGGACGCACTTCAGCGTCGTAGTTGCCGAGCCGGGCGCCTTCCGGGAACTCACGGCCGGGCAACGCGTCGAGTGTGAGTACGAGGTTCCCGGCCAGGACGGATACCCCGCCCGCACCCTGAGTGCCCGACCGGCATAGGCACCGCCGCTGGCCGACAACGGTCACGCGCATACGACACGCTGGTGAGCGCTTCTCAGCCTTTCATCGCCGCCGCGATGCCCGCTCCCGCCTCCTCGATCCGCTCCGGCGACGCGGGCGGCAATGCCTCTTCCCACACCGGCAGCGCGTACTTGATCGCTTCGACCATCCCCAGTGGACGCGGCATGAACCAGACGTGGAAGTGGGCCTGCCCGTCACCCCAGCGATACAGGTGCACCCGCGCGACCTCCGGCAGCGTCAGGATCGCCCGCTCCACCCGCGCCGCGACCCGGCCGAAATCCGCGGCCAGTTCCGCCGGCAGGTCGCTGAACGAGTCCGCGTGCGCCCGCGACGCCAGCCACACCGTCCCCGGCAGGCTGCCGCCCGCCGAGTTGTGCAGCACCCAGTTCGCGTCCGCCCAGATGCCTTCGTCCTGGTGGCACAGCCGGCACGGCGCGCCGCCCGGATCCCCCGGCCGTAGCGGCTCCGGCACTACACGTGGCCCGGGTCCGCGTACCTCGACCGGTTCGACGAACGGAAGCCTCAAAGTCATGATCAAACCCCTCTGCAACGCGTACGCTTCATCTCTGCAACGTACATGTTGCATCGGCCGGAGGCAATGGGGTACGGTGTGGGCGTGGATGATCAGCTCCGGGACGCCGCGGTGGCCGTGCTCGCCGAGGTGGGCTGGGACGGGCTGACCCTCGACCGGGTCGCGGAGAGGGCCGGACGCAGCCGGGTAACGTTGTGGCGCAAGGGAATCGACCGCGACACCATCCTCGCCGGGCTGCTGCGCGGGCTCGCCGACGACTACCGCGACACGATGCTGCCGGTGCTCACCGCCGGTGGCGACGTCCGCGAACGGCTCGACCGCACGCTGCGCGCGCTCTGCGACGTCGTCGACGCCCACCTCGATCTGCTCGGCGTCTCCGACGAGATGTTCCACCGGGCGTACGCGGAGGGCGGCGTCCCGCTCGGCTTCCTCGACCCGATGATCGCCGTCGTACGCGACGCGCGGGCCGCCGGACGTCTGCGCGCCACCGGGGACGACGAGGAGGCGGCGGACATCCTGTTCAACGCGACGGCGTGGCCGTACCTGCACTTCCGGGCGAGGCATTCCTGGAGTGCGGAGAAAGCGCGCGCTCTACTGCTGCCGACGCTTCTCGACGGGACCCTGCGATAGGCGTTCTCCCGCCGGCGACCGGTACCTCCCCGGCCGACCTGTGCATAATCGCTGCGTGCAGACCGAACCCGACCAGCCCGCCGCGTACCCGTCGGTATCCGATGACGACCGCGCGCGACGGATCGCCGCTCGGTGGGACTACGAGCGCAAGGACGCACGGGACTCCGGACGCGCCGGGCAGGCGGAGCTGATCGAGGCGGCGTACGCCCGGCCGGAACTCCGCCGCCTATGCCCCTACACCAGTCATTGGGCGCTCCGGTTCGCCACCGTGCCGCTGCCTGAACGCCCGGGAGTCGCCGAGGGCGAAGTCTCGGTCAACACGGTCTCCGTCTTCGTGACCAGCGCGGGCCGGTACGCGGTCAAGGAAGACTTCTGGGGACCCGTGGTCGCGGAGTTCGCCACGGCGGCCGAGGCCGTCGCCGCGACGATCCGCCTCGCGGAGGCCGGCGGCCCGGATGTGCGCCACAGCGGCAGTTCGACCTCGGCACCATAGCCGCCCGGCCAGGGTCTTCAGCCCTCACCCACCTCGGCAGCCAGCTCTTTGCGCGCGGCGAGAAATGCCCGCATCGATTCCTTGAGCTTGTCCGCCTCGTCCAGATACTTACGAAGCCGGGCGGGATCGGACTCGGCGATCGCTTTGTTGATCTCACCCAGCACGTCCTCGAGCCGCTGCGCGAAGGACACCGCGCTCTGTGCCAGCGCGTCGGCGCTGACCAGGGCAGGCTGGTTGGCCAGGCGCTCGCCGAAGGGGATCAGTCGCAACTGCGATCGCGTCGCGATGAGGACCGCGTTGACGTCGGACGAGTACTTGTAGACCAGCGACTGCATCATCAGCCCCAGCTGCGCGGCGGAAAGCGCCGCCTGCTGCAGTTCGTTGAGCAGCTCCTCGTTGCGGACGACGGCCTGGCGAGCCCGGTCGATGGGCCGGATCTCCTTGGCGTAGAAGAAATAGCACGGGATGAGGACGAGCACGACACCCACGCCGAGCAGCACATAGGTAGCCGCTCCCTGGTCGACGAACCCCGCGCCGGTCAGCATGCTGGCCCCGATGAGCAGGAACGCCAGGCCGAAACCGCCGACCCGGTACGCGGCCAGCAGCGGCGCGGCGAGCGCATCCGCGAGCGGACGGGTGCCGAGCGACTCGCTTGTGGACACTCGTGGCCTCCCCAGGCTCAGCGGAACACCATTCTCCGCGAGCGACAGGGACCGGGGCAATCCCCGCAGGGCCGATCACCAGATCGTGTCTCCTCCTCGCGACCTCCAAAATCGCTGTCGTGAGCGCGTATCCGCTGGCTATCCCGGTGAACGTGATGAGGCCGACCCGGCGCCGCTTGCGGGCCGCGGCGACAATGGCCGCGTGGTTCGCTGGCATCGCGTATACGCGCCGCTCGGGCGCCGGGTTCTCGGCTGGCTCGCCGTTGCCGCCGTCGTGGTCGGCGTACCCCTGGTGTTTCTGCGGCATCCGCCGGAACCGGTCCAGGCCGTCACCGCATGCGGCGCGGTGGTCCTGCTCCTTCTCGGCGTACGCATGCGGTTCGTCGGGGTGTTCGTCAATGACCAGGGTGTCAAGTTCAGCCTGACGATGAACGACGAGATCGTGCCCTGGGCGCAGATCGCGGCCTTCGAGCCCCGACGGGCGACGATCGCTCAGTGGCTTTTCGAGCCGGGACTGTCACTCTGGATCCTCGCCCCGGACGGATCGGTACGCGAAACCCCGCTGATCCGGTCCTCGGTCTGGATGATCAAGCAGCGAATGGGGCGCCGCACGACACCAGCGCCCGGGTTCTACCTGGCTGAGCCCGCCTTCGATGAGGTTCTTCGACGCCTGCGGCAGGAACTCGCCGAGCGGTCGACGGCGGCCGACTGAACACGGACGGCCTACGAGATCCGGTGGGTGAGCAGCAGAACCCCATCCGTGGCGAAGGCTGCCGCCGCCAGTACCGTCAGCGCGATCGTCACGACCCGGCGGCGTACGACGACCTGATCGCCGCCGCCCGGGCCGGCCGGAATCGCCTTGAGGCCGGCCTGCAGGCGCCCGAGCGCGCGGGCCTCGGCCGGGCGGTAGTCCCATGAGCCCCGGATGAACAGCGTGTTCACCCCGGTCGGCATCCGGATCTCGGCGGCCTGCCCGGCGACGGTGATCCCGACGGCTCCGCTGTCGGTCCGGCGGATCTTCCCGACCGCGTTGCGCGGGATGACCGAGCGCGTGTACATCCGGTCGACCAGGATCTCGTCGGCCGTGACGACGGTCCGGCACGAGAAACCCGTCAGCCCGAAGAACATCGTGGCGGAGCCCATGGCCGCCAGCACGACCGCTGCGGTCGCGGGCGTGTCCGCGCTGCCGGCAACGGACACGGCCGTGCCCGCGGCGCACAGGGTAAACAAGATCAACGAGAAGGCGTCACGGCGCCGGACGACCACCCGGTTCCGGCGGACCACGACCTCCGGCGACGAGGTGTCCGCGGCCCAGCGCTCGGAGCGCAGGGTGGTGAGCCGTCCGCTGACCGCCACGAAGAGCCCGACCACGGCGACGGTACCCGTGATGCCGGCTGCCGCACCGCCGCCGAGCAGGCCGATGACCACGGCGACCACGCCGAGGAGCACGGCGGCGCCGGAGGCGAGGAGAGCCCGGCGGCTGGTCCAGTTGAACTGGCCGCTCTCGTTGACGGATGACATGGCGGCGATCATGCCAGCCGACGGCGGTCCTGGCGACATCCTCTCTCCGGCGTCGCGTACTCGCGGTGATGAAGCCGACAGACCTGGTCACGGCTGCGGCTGGGCCGGCGTTCCGGCCGAGACCACGCGGGCTCGAAGGGTGACGGCGAGAGCTCCCGAGAGCGTGGCGACGGTGAGGCCGGCCCACAGGACGGCCGGGCTCACCGCCAGCAGACCCATGAGCGCGGCCGGGGCGAACGCCATACCGAGCCCGGTGGACAGCTGGAAGCGCACCAGGCCGCGGCCCAGCTGCGCCGGCGGCGTGCCGGCGATCACGAGGGCGGTTCCGCTTCCGGTGTAGAGGATCTCGCCCAGCGTATAGACGACGCCCACCATGGCGACGGCCACCGCTCCCACTGATTCGCCTGCCCAGAAGCCGAGATACGACAGGCCGAGCACGACCCCGGAGGCGGCGAAGACCTTGCCGCGGCCCCACTTCGACAGCCAGGCGACGACCGGTACCTGGAGCAGGATCACCAGTACCGTGTTGGCCACGAACAGCGCCGCCGGCCAGACGGCGCCGGCGTGCATCCGGGTCACGAGCAACGCCGGCAGCACCACTTCGAGCACGCTGAAGCACATGGCGAAAGGAAGGTTGGCCACGAGCAGGACGGCCATGCCGGGCGGCGTGCCGAGGCCATGCTCGCGCTTCGGCCGCACGGCGGTCACTCTCGTCGACAGCACGAGGCCGCCCGCGGCGAGGAAGGCCAGCGCGGTGGCGCTCATAAGGCCGTTCAGGACGTTCCCGCCGCCGGCCACGGCGATCATCGCGAGCAGCGCGCCCGCGCCGAGCCCGGCGTTGCGCACCGACCGCGTCATGGCGAGCGCGGCATCGCGTTCGCGCCCCTGCCTAAGCGCCGCGACCACCGCGGCATGCGCTGCCGGGAAGGACTGGCCGCCGGATCCCAGGAGCACCGAGGCGATGACGAAGGCGATCAGGCCATGCCCAGCGAGCAGGACCACGACCCCGGCGACGCGAACGAACAGCGTCGTCGCGACCACCGCCGACCGCGCCCCGCGGTCGATCCACCGTCCCACGAGCGGGAGCGCGGCAAGTCCCGCCAGCAGGCCGGCCGAGAGCGCGGCGCCCGCCTCGCCCACCCCCAACCCGAGCACGGTCACGGCATAGAGAACCAGGAACGGCCGCAGCATCCCGCCGCCCACCGAATCGACCACCAGGGCCGCCACATATCTGCGCACGCCGTCGAATCTCCCCACCTGTACGCGGGGACGCCCGCGAGTTGACGGGGATCGTCAACCCACGGGCGGGCGGACCGGGTGGCGGAGCACTATGGGGAACGTGGCCCTCTCGATCGACATCACCGGCGTCGCGCAGGAACGCTTCCTGTTCGCGCCTTCGCCGCTGGCCGAGCTCACCTCGATGCTGCACGCCCTGTCGGAGCCCGGCCATCATCCAGCACTGCACGGCTGGATCACGGCCACCTCGGCCGCCCTCAAACCCGAGCTCAGCGAGCGCATGATCGAGGCCGACTTCCTCTGGAGGTCCGCCCGCGCCGACTTCTTCGTCCCCGGTCAGCCGCGGTCCACGCTGACGGAGGAGCTGGACGAGGTCGATCGGCTCGACGACGACGCGTACGTGTTCTCGGCGCTGATGACCACCAGTTGCGGCTCCGCACCGCTGCACCGCCGCTTCACTCGTGAGAAGGCGCTCGAGCTGGCGTCGGCCCGCGGCCCCCGGCAGGCCGAGTTCGCCGAACGGCTGCTGGCCGACCCGCCACGCGTGCGGGCCTGGGTCCGGCGCCTGCTCGAAGACTGCGAACAGGCGTTCTTCGCCGAATCATGGGCACGGGTGCAGAACCAGCTCGCCGCGGACTCCCGGCACAAAGCGGATCTGCTGGCGCGCCACGGTCTTCCGGCCATGCTCACCGCCGTGTCACCGTCGGTCTCGCTCCGGGACGACCGGATCGTGGTCGACAAGCTGCAGGACAACGCGACCACCGCGTACGGCAGCGGGGTCACTTTCATTCCCACCGCCTTCGGGCACCCCCACCTTCTGGTGGTGCACGCTCCCGGCTGGCGGCCGGTGATCCAGTATCCGGTCGCCGAACCCGGCCTGCCGCACCCGATCTCGCTGCACCTGGTGCAGCAGCGCATCGACGCCCTTGCCCACCCGGTACGGCGCAGGCTCGCCCGCACCATCGCCCGCGGACCGCACACCACCGGCGAACTCGCCGACGCATGGCAGCTCACCGCGCCCGAGGTCTCCCGGCACCTGGCGGTCCTCAAACAGGCGGGCCTGGTGACGGTCAGCCGGCGCGGCCGATACGTGCACTACCAACTCGACCTCACGGTCTGCGCCCGCCTCGGCGCCGACTTCGTCGAGGCGATCCTGCGGTAGCCGCTCGCCCTGCATGGTGTCAGGCGAAGTCCGGCTCGGTCAGGTCGACGGTCACCGAGTTGCCGAGGTTGTTGGTGAACGTTGCCAGCGATCCGCGTACCTCAGCCGCCTCGAACGGGTTGCCGTCCGTCAACACCATGATCCACAGCAGCTCGCCCGCGCGACCGAGTCGGGCGAAGAACCCGAACGAGCCGTGCGAACCCTCGCCGCCACAGACCGATCCGGAGCCGTCCGGAATCCCGGCCACGGTCCCCCGCATGACGTCGATGTCGTACAGATTCTCGGGGTCGCCCCCCATCAGCGCATCGAGGTCGAGCGGCGCACCGAAGTCGAGCCGCTCCAGCCTCGCTCCGCCCACGGCCACCACCGCACGCGCGAAACCGTCCGCCCGATAGAGGCCGCTCCAGCCCGGCGCGAGTTCTCGCCCCCACAGCTGAACGATCCTGCTGGCCATGTCCACGCCCTCTCGTCCGGCTCAATGCGTACTTCACGAGATGTGTCGAGGGGCCGACCCGGCCTCCGATGAAGTAGACGACCTCGTCGGCGACTTGTCGAGAACGGGGTGACGGCTTCGTCTCCTACCTGTGTCCGCCGAGACGAAATCTCGGACATTCAGGGAAAGGACCAAGAACATGGCTGAGACGGGGACGGTTCCGCCGGCCGGGCGGCGGGAGTGGATCGGCCTGGCGGTGCTCACCTTGCCGACGATGGTGGCGATGCTGGATCTCAATGTCGTGATCCTGGCGTTGCCACACCTGGGCGCAGCCCTGCGGGCTGGCAGCAGCGAGCAGCTGTGGATCACGGATATCTACGGGTTCCTGATCGCCGGATTCCTGGTCACGATGGGGCGCTTGGGCGACCGGATAGGCCACCGCAGGCTGTTGTTGACCGGTGCCGGCGCGTTCGCCGCCCTGTCTGTGGCGGCGGCCTACACGACCAGCCCGGAGCAACTGATCGCGATGCGGGCGTTGTTGGGGATCGCCGGGGCGACCATCATGCCCATGACCTTGGCGTTGATCCGCAACATGTTCAAGGACGCCCGGCAGATGGCCACGGCGGTGGGCCTCTGGTCGATGGCCATGATGGCAGGCATCTCGCTCGGCCCGGCTGTCGGCGGCCTGCTGCTGAACTCGTTCTGGTGGGGCTCGGTGTTCCTGATCTCGGTGCCGGTGATGGTGGTGCTGCTGGCGGTGGGTCCGGCCTTGCTGCCGGAGTCGCGTCATCCGACGTCCGGCCGGCTGGATCTCGTCAGCGTCGCGCTGTCGCTGGCCGCGGTCCTCCCGCTGATCTACGGGCTGAAGGAGCTGGCCAGGTCCGGTCTCGCGGTCACGTCGGTAGTGGCCTGTGCGGTCGGGGCGACCATGGGGACGGTGTTCGTACGGCGACAGCGCCGGCTGGCCGAGCCGCTGCTCGACCTGAGCCTGTTCGGTACGCGCGCGATCGGCGGCGGACTGGCGCTGTACCTGCTCGCCGGACTCGCCCTGAGCGGGTGCGGATTGCTCCTGTCCCAGCACCTGCAGCTCGTCGAAGGGCTTTCCCCGTTGACAGCGGCACTGTGGATGCTGGCGCCGGCGGCGGTCATGGTCATCGGCATCCAGATCGTCATGCGGGTGGCCAAGCGGGTCCGACCGGGTTCGATCCTGACCGTCGGCATGCTCATCGCCGCCGCCGGCATGGTGGTGCTCACCCAGGTCGACGCCGTTGCCGGGCTGCCGACCCTCATGCTCGGCGTGGGCATCGTGTTCGCCGGGGTCAACGCTGTTCCGGCCCTCACCAACCAGCTGGTCATGCAGTCCGCCCCGCCGCACAAGGCCGGCTCGGTCGGGTCCTTGTCGACGACCGCCGGTGAACTCGGTTCGGCGCTGGGCATCGCCGGACTCGGCAGCCTCGCCACGCTCTTCTACCAGGGCCATGTGCAGGTGCCGGCCCAGGTCGCCGCCGACACCGCGACAGCCGCCAACGAGAGCATCGCCGGCGCGATCGCCGCGGCGCGACAGCTCCCGTCAGATGTCGGCAATGACCTGCTCACCGCGGCCCGCGCCACCTTCAGCACGGCATTTACCCAGGTGGCCGGCCTGTGCGCCGTCGTATTCCTCGCGCTGGCCGTACTGGCTTTCGTCACGCTCCGTGATGTCCCGCTCATCGGTACGCAACCAGGCCACGACGACATGACGCAACGGGAGCCCGAGAGCCTCGTTGCATAGTCACGCCGGCCACGAAAGACGATCAAGAGAAGGACGGGGACACAGCATGCGAAAACTCGTCGTGGTGAACCTCATGTCACTGGACGGCTTCTACGAAGGGCCGGGAAACAACGTGATGGCGCTGCCCCTGGACGGCGCCTTCGACGAGTACAACCTCGAGCGCATGAAGGCGGCCGACACCGTGCTGCTCGGCGGCAACTCGTACGAGGGGTTTGCCGGTTTCTGGCCGTATGTGGAGAGCGACTCTTCCGCGTCGGCCACCAACAGGGAGTTCTCACGGCTCTACAACGCCATCGACAAGGTGGTCATCTCCGACCACGCTTCGGTGCCCGGGAAGGACCACCCCTGGGCCACGACCACCCGGATCATCAAGCGGGCGCAGGCTCACAAGGAGATCGCGACGCTGAAGGAAGAGGACGGCAAGGAGATCGTGATGTGGGGCAGCCGTACCCTCTGGAACGATCTACTGGGCAGCGGTCTGGTCGACGAGCTGCATCTCATGATCGGCGCAGTCGTCCTCGGCGGAGGCACTCCGATCATCGAGCACCAGTCGATGGGTTCCTACTGGGTCCACCAGCACTTGGGAAAGGCCGCCTCGGGCGAGACCGTCGCACTTCGGCGCCTGGCAACGTCCACATTCGAGGGTTCGGACAACGTGCTCGTACGCTACGAAGTTCTCCACAACGACGTGCTCACGACCAACTGACCCGGCCCGGTTGGAGGCCGTCATCCCTGGCGATGACGGCCTCCAGCTGTCCGTTGGCCACCGCGACGGAGATTGCCAGAACTGCCCAGACGCGCCAAGCGCGCCCTCCTCACACACCGAATATCAGAATTCGGCTCCGCACTACGCAAAGACGATCGCCTGGGCGACGAGGTGTCGGGCGGCGATGGTGGAGTCGCCATCGAGTAGGTCGTCGACCTCGCCTGCTCTCCACTGCGCGATTTCCTCGATCGCCTGGCCGATCGCCTCTTCGTCACCGTCGAGTACGAGCTCCACAAGGCTGAGGTACGCGCCTTGCCGGCTGCCTTCCAGTGACCGGGCGAAGTCGCGTACCCGGGGGCGCAGCGACTGGGCTCGCTCGGGATAGAGGCAGGCCAGCCCGGCCAGGAGGTACCGCATGGCCGGGCACTCGTAGTCCCAGAGGTCGAACAGCCGGTGGGCGTACAGGCCAACGACAACGTGGGCCGCTTCGGCGTCTGGGTCTTCGATGTCATGGGCCACGCGGGAAGCATGCCTGGCTGCGCCCCACAGTAGATCCCGTAGCAGGTGGTGACGCTGATCGGGCGTCCCCTGACCGCAGGTGATCAGTTCGACGAAGAATGCCAGCGCCGGGGCGGTTGCGGAGTAGCAGTTGCCTTGGTGCAGGAGATCGTCGCCGACGAGTTCGCTGAGGGCGGCGCTCCATTGTGGATCATCGAACTGGGCGAGAATCTCCAGTAGGCGGGGAACGTCCGCCGCGGAACCATGCGCATGTTCGAGGTCGGCCCATCCGATCTCGTGCAGCCCCACCAGGGGCGGCTGGACCGCCAGGATCCCCGCGGCGTGCAGTCCGAGCGGCGTGTCCGCTGGCGCGGTCACGGTCGGCGGGGGCTCGACCACAGGACGCGCGCCCGGATTGAGGATCATCAGCGGGCTGTCCTCGACAAGCGTCCAGTCGTGCGAAATGGGGAACGTACTGCCCGTGAACCACGGGCAGGCGTACTGCTGGGCGATGGCGGTGGCGTGCCGAGTCACAGCCGCGAACCAGCGCCGCCCGCCATCGTCGTCTTCATAGGGCCCGTCATCGATGGCGTGGACGAGCCAGGCTGCGTCGAACGGGCGGGCGCCGACCTTCGCGAATCCAAAGTCCGCCAAGGAGTGTGCCAGCGCATAGGCGATCTGCTCGTCAGGAGCACGGAAGAAGTGGTCGCCGGCGAACTCTTCACTGCTGGACACGATCGGGGAGTTTGCCACAATCGAGCCGTTCGCAGAGGACTGGGTCAGAGCCCTGATCACGAGGGCGAACGGGCTGCTGGGCGCGTACAGTGGGTGGCTCCCATGACCAGCTTCCCGGCCGCCGCCCTCCGCGTACGCGACGAGTCGTTGCCTGCGTACAACCGGCTTCTGCAACTGCGCGAGTGTGCTCTGCGCTGCGCACCCTACGGTTTCCGCGCCACCTGGCACCATTTGATCATTAACGCCCGGATTCCCCAGCGACTTGAAGACGATCCGGCGGCGCTGATGCGCGCAGTGGACGAGCTTGCTGCAGCACGGACGATATGGCAGCGGCACGCCGCCGGGTTCGCCGCCGAGCGCAGGGCGGCCAAGGCCCGAGGGCAGCGGGTGGTACCGCTGCGTGATAGGTGGCAGCAGCACGGAATCATCGGCATTGCCTTCTGTCCGGATCCCCTGCGTCATCCCCGCGACCCGTTGCCGGTCATCGTCGGGCGCCTCCTCGACGTCTACGCCTCAGGGGCACTGGTCGACGGTGAATGTCCCCTGTGCAATGAGCCGCTGCGCAAGAAGATCTGCTCCGACTGCGGCATCCAACCGCGTGGCCGCGACGGCGCTATGAAATTGACGGGGGCTTCGCGTACGCATTTTCTGTGGCGTGAGATCTGGCTCCGTACGCCCGGGAGCGGGTTTTCGCCGCCGATGCCGGCTGTGTTGCGCGACGCGAACCGGTCGGCGACGACAGCAGTCGGGGACGATTCACTCGGCACCGATGTTCAGTGAGCTTCCGATGGTCCGTGCGCCCGGGGCGTGATGGATCTGCCGCGTGACCCCTCTGGGAACCGTGACCCTCGATAGCACATCCGGCTACGCTGTGGCGATGGCGAGCCGTGTCGGCGACATCGTGATCGACTGCACCGATCCTGAACTCCTCGCCGCCTTCTGGGCCGAGGTGCTCGCCTACCGCATCTTCGACCGCGACGAGACCGGGGTCGCCATTCGGGGCGCGAGTGTCAGTCCGGACATCCTGTTCATCCGCGTACCGGAGGGGAAACCTGGCGAACCAACAACCGATCGGCCCGCCGACGGACGGCGGCACAACCGGCTACACCTCGACATTCGGATCGGTGACGACGACCGCGATGAGGTCGTGGCCAAGCTGATCGCGCGTGGGGCGACGAGGCTGTGGGACGGGCAGCAAGGGCCTCATACCTGGGTCACGATGGCCGACCCGGAAGGCAACGAGTTCTGCGTTGCGTGATCGCCGGGCATCGAGCGCCTGGCGAAGATCTCGACACCGTATCGGATGATCCATGAGTCTGCCGGGCGGCTGTTCTAGCTCGAGGTAGGGCATGAGCAACCGACGCGATGCCTCCATGTCCGCTCGGAAGCCATCGGTAATCAGACTGTCACAGCGAGCGTCGACTCGCATATAGTCTTTAGCCATGGCTGCGGGAGCGCACGAGGGCAGCAGCACGGGGTCCCAGCTCCTCGTCACCACGCCACAGCCGGATGACTCGGGCGCGGATACGGCCGACAGGTATGACTGGCAGGCTGCGATGGCAGCTGCCGACGGGTTTCGCCTCTTGCTCGATGCGCTTGATCAACAGGGACAGCTCCCTGCGACGGATCATCGACGGATCATTTGCGAACTCCATGAGGATTGGGCTGCGTGCGACGGCGGCGATGCGGAGCTGGTATCAGCCAAGCACAAGGAGCTGTCGTTCGGGGCTTTTACCACTGTGAACATGCTTCTAACCGATGGCGGGCTCGCCCACTTATTCGGCCGGTGGTGCGCTCTGCACGAGGCTCCCACTTGCCGACTGGCTACCACGGCGGGGCTTGGCAATGGCCCAGCGCAGGGAATCGAGAAGGCAGCGATCGCCTTGCGAAACGAGCGGCTGCTAGGCCAGCCATTGTCTGTTGAGGGCGAATACGCATCGGAGATCACGGCCATCGGGAGGGGGCTACTTTCAAACGCTGGCGGGCTACCTCCGCGTTGGACCGGTACTCCCGACCAGCCGGTCACGGATCTGAGCGACGATCACCTGGCCGAGGTGGCGCGCTTCCTGTCGATGCTCACGATCGATCATGGAAAGCCTCGACGGGACCTTCTCCGGTTCGCGGCGCCCAACATGTACGCCAAGCCCGTGCTGGAACGCATGGGATTCGGCACGACCCCTCCGGAGTCTGCCTGGGAGGCAGTCGTCGGCCTGTTCCGAACGAGGATGCGAGCTGCCGGACCTTTGCCCAGCGGCGGGCTGCCGGAGGTCCTGGCCTACCGCCCCGGCACTTCTCTTCCCGGTGCCGCCGAGGCTGAGCGGCGCCTGGCTGCTCGCATCGTCACGACGTTTGACATCGACGCTGCGGTCCGGATCGCTGTCACCAATCCCCTCGGCTATCGCCCTCTGAAGCGGATCATCCTGCTTAACCGAATGGGGGTAAAGATGCTGGTCGGTCGATGCAACGTCAACGCGGTCGAGCGCGCTGACACCCTCCGTCTGTACTACCAGGATCACTGGCGTACCAGGACAAGCGTCGACCACACCGCTCGCGCGGTTCAGGAGGCCCTGCGGCGCAGGCTGCTAGCGATCACGGATGAGGCGACGGAGGGTGTGGCCGGCGGGCTGGAACCGTGGGGCGCTGACCTTTGGAAAGAGATTCAACGTCGCGTCAACGACCCGACCCGCGCGTGGGACGAACCCTTTGATGACGATCTTCTGCTCGGCGGGGTCTGTGACCTCGCCAATCTCTGCAAGGTCTGGTTCAGCGATCCGTTCGACGTCGAGGCTGAGCTTGGCAGGCTTCGCGCGGAGCAGGCGGCCGGATAATGCGACGAGTTCAGGAGTCCGAGCATCTAGCGCTTGCGCGCGAGGACTTGGCCTACCACCAGGCGAGGGTTCTCCTGCTAGTCAACGCCGTCTGTCGTGCGTCGGGTCACCAACGGAAAGTGGATGGGCTAACGAAGCTGGCCAAGCTTGATTTCCTCCTTCGCTATCCGGCACTCGCACCCATCGTGTTAGATGATCTTGACCCGGAAGATCAGATGATGCATCTTTCCGAGCTCGACCGAGCAGAGCCAACCAAGGTCGAGGCCCCGATGATTCGATACAAGTACGGTCCGTGGGACGATCGCTACTACCCAGTCGTCGGCGCGCTCGTAGGTCGGGGCTTGCTCAAATACGCCGCAGGTAGGCGCGGGAGTGTCGCCCTCGTTCCGACTGCGGCAGGCAGGGCCCTCGCCGATACGCTTGCCCGCACAGAATCCTGGTCAGAGGTGAGCGACCGCTGTGAGGCGATTGCGGCTGCTACCTCGGGCCTTACTGGCAGCGGCCTAAAGGATCTCATCTATCTACGGCTGGCCGATTTGATGGACCGGCCCCATCGGCAGGTAATTCGATGACCACGACCTTCCGCATTGACGCCGTGCATCTGTCCACCGACGAAGGGGAGGTTCATCACGCCTTCCCCTCGGACCTAACGGTGCTTGCCGGACCCACAGGCGTTGGCAAGACCACGCTGCTGGAGCTCGTGAAGTATGGCTTCGGTGGAAACGGTGTCCTAGCAAAGGTGGCCGTCGATCATGTTGCGGACGTGACGATCGACGTCGCGATCGGGAGCGAAAGGCTTCGCCTCACGCGCAGCCTGGACCCCACCAAGCGTAAGACCGTGCGGGTATGGGATCTGATCGCACGGGAGAGGATGCCCGACCACCACGCGGACGCGAACGAGCCTCGCCTCAACTCGCTGCTGCTGAACGCGCTCGGATTCCGTGACGACATGCGGGCCGCGGCTGGTACGAGCGGGAGCACAAGTGCCGGGAACCGGATTACATTCTCCGACATCTTCTCCTATCTATATGTCCCACAAGCATCGATCAATCGCGACATTGCCGACAGCGAGCAGAGTTACCAAGACCCGAAGCGAAAGGCGGTATTCGCCCTCTTCTTTGGCTTGACTGATGCCGATCTCCTTGGCAAGCAATCCGAGCTCAATCTCATGAGCGGCAAGATCGTCGAGGCGGAGCGGGAGACTCGCATTGTGCGAGGTTTCCTGCGCGACAGCAACACGACCTCGCGCGAGGAAGCTGAACTTGCGGCGACCACCGCAGCCGAGGCCGAGGTTCGGGCTAGGGATGCCCTGGTGGTCCTCAGGAATGAGATCGATCCAGTTGTCGACCGGTACAGCCAGGTACTTCGTGATCTCCTAACCGATGCCGAGCGTGGGGTGGCAGAGGCCAACGCGACACTTCAAAACCTCCGAGCTACGCATACCGAGTACGGCTTCGAACGGAAACGAGTCCAGGGCGACATTGATCGACTTAAGCGTGCGCAGGACGCCGGTCAGCGGCTCGCGGACTTCGAGTTCGCTGTGTGCCCGCGGTGCATGCAGTCGCTGACGGAACGACAGGTTGCTGCGGGCACGTGTCAGGTCTGCCTCCAGCCCGATCCGGTTGTCGGCCACGGAACCGAGCTAAGCCAGTACGAGATGCGGCAACTTTCCGATCAGCTCTCCGAGATTGATCTTCAAATCTCCGCGCTCGTCCGCCAGAACTCCGAGATCGAGGAAGCACTTTTACAGCGTCATGATCTGGTCAAGCGGCTAACTCTGGAGCTTGAGGAACGGAACGCAGATCGCATTACCCCTCGGTTGCAGGCATTTGCGGACGTGTCCCAGGAACTTGCGGAAGCCCGAGCAGCACAGCGGCACCTGGAAACTGTGCTGCGGCAATGGGACCGTGTTGGTGACCTTCAGCTAGCAGAGGAAGGCTGCCGAGCGACAAAGGAACGACTCAAGTCGGAGATCGACACTGGCAAGGAACGACTCAACCGACGGCGCGACGAAGTCATTACTGCCCTGAGCCAAGAGTTCCAGCGAACAATGCAGGAGATGGGCGTCCCTGGCGTCGAGACTGCTTCGATCCACCCCACGAACTACCTGCCGATCCTGAATGGCCTGCCCTTCACATCGTTTAGCCCTCCAGGCGGCGGAATCCGCACTGCGACCCAGGTCGCATATTGGACATCGCTTCTCACCGTCGCTCAGCGGCTCAGAGACACCCAGTATCCAGCATTCCTTCTAATCGACAGCCCTCGTCTCGCGCTCAACAACCAGGAGCAACTGTCGGCGGCCTTGTACTCCCGGCTCGTTGCGCTCGCGGACGCGAACCGCCACGCCCGAGAGGTATATCCAAGAACCACCAGACTTCAGATCATCGTCGCCGACAACGAGCTACCAGCAAGCTACCGACGCGACTATGCCGAAATTGACTTCACCTATGAATCCCCTACGGTGTCCACGGTCGAGCATCCCGGGCCTTCGTCAGTCGAGACATTGACCCCGCAGACTGTGGACGGATAGCGGCGGGGCGATCGGTTCTTGTTCCGTTGGGTCTGACCCCATCGACATGCGCCAACATATCCGATTCTTTCCATATGCGGGGTTGCTATGCATAGGCGAAGGACCATCGGCTGAGTAGCTACCCTTGATCATTTTGTGAGCTGTGCTCTGATGTATGCGTGAAGTTTCTCAGACGGCCGATGCGGGCGCTTCGCGTCGCGTACCAGCGCTCGCGACGTTACCTACGAGAAACCCGTTTCCTACGCTATATCCTGGCAGTCTTGGCCAGTACCTGTGTCCTGCTCGCCCTCCTTTTCGCAGTGCTCGGACCGTTCGCTGAGCTTATCGGTGGCACGGCCGTGGGTCAGCTGTCTGGAAAGGACAGAGCGGATGCCTTGAACTCCATCAGGCAGGTGGTACTTGCCGGATTCGCCGGTAGCGCGGCACTCGTTGGCCTTGGATTCACGATCCGCACGTTCTTCCTGTCCCGCCGTGGACAGGTGACCGAGCGATACACAAAGGCCATCGCTCTCCTGGCCTCGGAGAAGTTGGAGGAACGCCTTGGCGGCCTCTACGCACTCGAACACGTGATGGCCGACTCTCCTCAGGATCACGCAGCGGTATTGGCGATCATCTGTGCATTCGTCCGGGCACGGACGAGTCCAGCAACGGGCCGCCCACGGCGATCTCCAAGATTAGGGCCGATCAAGCGACCGCCTCCTCCTCACGGAACGCAGCCACTCTTTGACATCGACGCAGCCATGACCGTGCTTGCAAGACGCCCGATCCGACCCGAGCCCAACCGTCCCGACCTACGCGACGTCGTCCTCCACGGACTATCCATCCGGACATACGATTTCTCTGAAACACCTCGGCTTACCAGGATGTTTCTAACCTGGGCCGATTTGCAGCGCGCCGACCTGCGCGGAGCAGACCTACGCGGAACGATACTCAACAGTGCCTCGCTCCACCTGGCCATCCTCGATGGAGCAGACCTTGGGCCAGCGAGCCTCCACGGCGCCGACCTGCGCGGCGCGCGCCTCTCTCGAACCAACCTCGCCGGCGCCATGCTAGAAGGGGCCGACTTGCGAGGAGCTATAGGGCTCACCGCCGAGCAACTCTCACCAGCACTCATCGACGCGTCGACTCAGCTGTCACCTGATCTCGCCAATGATCCTTGGGTTGTTGCCCGTTTACGCGACTGTGAAAAGTACCTGGCCAGCCCGGCGAGAAAGCCATGGGGCTGCCCAACCGCAACGCAGCGACCGACTTCCTGAGGGCCAGCCGAAGCCTGACTCCGCATGCGGAACGCCTTCGGCCGCCGCCATACAGCGACGAGACTCCAACCACGCAAGCCCGGCCACCTTCAACGTTGAGCGTGCTGCCGACCGGGTTAGGACATGGCTGGTAGGTGATTTATGGCGACCGAGACCGCTTCCTCAGCCATCGCCGTCTGGCCGATGATCGGCCCGTTCCATCTGGCGCGCACGGTGTACTTGCCGCCGGGCGATGCCTCCAGGCAGACCAGGTCGGGCGATGACGTTTGGTCGCCGCTGGTGGGGAAGCGCAAGGACCAGTGGCTGGTGTAGGCGTGGCGAGAGCGCATTTCAGGACGGGCGTAGGCGGCCTCGATCAGCTCATGCTGCTCGGGCCAAGCCGCTCGGAGGGCGTCGGCGCGCAGGTACGACCACTGCGATGCGATCGCGTGCACGGGGTCGTCATCAGGAACCTCAAGATAGCCGGTGAGCTCCACGAACGGGGCAATTCTCGCGATCTCGGACAGAGATAGCCCGTTCTGCCAACCATGCGCCGCGATCGCGATCTCAGTCAGGTCCTGCGTACTGCCGGAGATCAGCCATTTGGGCTCGCCCGATCCCGCACCTCGTCCGAAGCCGCTGATCGACCAACGCGGCTCAAACCGCCAGGCGCTGACCCCCAAGGGCTCGCGGCCCGTCGCTGGGCTCGGCACCGACGCATGGCGCAGCGGGTCTTGGTCCGGGCCGACGATGTCGAGGACGTACCCCTTGCCGTGCGCTGCCTTGCGTAGTGCGGCAGCGAGGCTGCCCTCGGCAACGACCTCGGGAAACAAGTGGGCAGGGTCTGGTTCTGTGCGCACGCCCGTCAGTGTGCCGCACCCTACCGAAGGTTCGGCCGCCAGGTTGTTTCCTGAAGCAGGCCGAAGGCCGCCTGGAGGGGCGGTGCGTGGTGCTCGGCCAGCCAGAGGTCGGCAGCGGCGGTGGTGCCGATGCGGATACCGTCGATCCAGAACGGGTCGAAGAACACGACCGAGCCGTTGTCGAACGCCAGCTCGGCTGCCCGGAAGATTCCGGCCTCGGGAACAGCCTCGTTGTTGGTGAACAAGCGCATCGCGGTACAACGCACTGGACCGGACGCGGCGAGATAGTGGCTGCCGACGCTGGCGGCGACGAGATCCTCGTCGGGGTCATCCCGCAGTGCTTCGTCGTACTCAATCTCGCCGGCCAGCCGGATATGCAGGCCACCGTGGTTGTTCACCGACGTGAACCGGACCAGGCCACCCTCGGCCTTCAGGTACGCGTCGAAGCCGAGCAGACGATGGACCGGGAACGGTCCCGTGCGGTCGATCCAGCCTGGAAGCAGGAGGTCGTCAAACCTCGCCGTCTCAAGGAACCCCAGCACATCGCTCCACATGACGGCACACCATAGCCTCACGCACGGAGCCACGTCAGCGGGTACGCAGACCCAGTCGCCCACGGATCGGTTCTTGGTTCCCGAAGGTTGCCCTCAGCAATTGACATAAGAATGTCCAATTCTTCCTATATGACACCGAAGGCAAGAGGGTCAAGAACCGCCTGCACTTCGACGTCTGCCCGACCGATCGAGACCAGGCCGCGGAGCTGGACCGGTTGCTGGCCTTGGGGGCGCGGCGTTCGGAGATCGTCGGCAGCGGTTCGTGGGTCGTGCTGGAGGATCCCGAGGGCAACGAGTTCTGCCTCATGTCCAAGCGCATCCCGGCCGAACCCGAACCGTTCCACGCGGCGATCGATTCCACTATGGATTCAGGGTGAGCGCGCGGGGTTTCGACCATCGGACAGTCGCCGGCCCACCAGCCCACGCCGGTCCGAATCACGTTCGTTGAGCGGGCATACTCGACCGATGATCCTGAACAGTCTTCGGCCTGTCACCGCCGACGACGCCGGTCCCCTGCTGGAGTTCGAGCTGGCCAACCGGGCGTACTTCGCCCGATCGATCCCCGACCGTGGCGATGAGTACTTCGCCCGGTTCGCCGACCGGCACGCCGCGTTGCTGGCCATGCAGGCCGCCGGCACGGACTTCTTCCATGTGGTGACCGGCGCCGACGGCGCGATCCTCGGCCGGGTGAACCTGGTGAGAGTCGCCGACGGCCGTGCCGAACTCGGCTACCGGATCGCCGAGGCCGCCGCCGGCCGGGGCCTGGCGACCTGGGCCACCGGGGAAGCATGCCGGCTGGCCGCCGACCGCTACCAGCTGCGGATGCTGACCGCCGTCACCACCCTCGACAACGCCGCGTCCCGGACCGTCCTCACCCGAACCGGGTTCACGGCAGTACGCGAGATCGATATCGACGGTCAGCCTGGACTCTGCTTCGAGCTCCGGCTGAACGGCTGACAGCTACTCCGAATTGCGGCGTGCATCAAGTAACCGCCTTACCAGCGCGGGACCGCCAGATATGCGGGCTCCCACTGCGTGGTGAAGGCCTCACGCGCGGGCGGGGGCAGCAAGCTGAGGACCTTCTGGCGGTATTCCGCCTCAGTGTCCTCCACCAGCCACGGCATCAGCTCGGCGGTGGCCTCGTTGCCGTTCTTGGCCATGATCCCGCGGGCGACGCCGCCCCATTCCCCGATGGTCAGCGACTCGCCGATCAGTGGAACGGCGTCGCGTTCTTCGTGGCCGAGGTGCCCGGTCAGGTTCGAGTGCAGCTGGTCGAGGAGGCCGGCCAGCGGCGCGTACTCGTCGAACAGCGCGGCGTCGATGGCCTCGAGCAGCGGGTCGATGACGGAGTGCTCGGCCTCCATCTCGTCCAGGGTGGACAGTGCGTTGGCATTGCCGGCGAGCCGCTCGCGCATGGTCGGCCACACGACGGCGTCCTCGGCCACGTGGTGCCCGTGCAGCTGGCGGCGGAACGTGGCCCAGCCGTGGGCGACGGCGAGGCGGCGCTCCGGGTCGCCCAGGTGGGAGTGATCGGCCGTGCGGGCGATCTTGACGAGGTCGCGGCTGAGCGCGTCGTGGGAGGCGATCATGATGCTGATGTCGAGGTCGCCGGAGGCGTAGCGGGCAGCGTTGTCGATCATTGAGTCAAGGTAGCCGGAAAGCGCTCAGGCCGATGCGGTGAAGATCACCGCGAACCGTGTCCGCGGCCGGCCATGATGCGTCGATCCGCCCGGGTTTCGATCAGGCGTTCCGGTCGGGCAGGGCCGCGGCGATGCCGTTGAGCACGTGGTCGAGGCCGTACTGGAAACGCGCGTCGGGCGCCATGTGGGACAGCCGCCCTTCGCGGATCGTGCGGTTGAACATCGGGTACGCGCCTGACTCGACGATCTGCCCGACGTAGGGCCCGACGTACTCCGACATCCACTGTCGACGGTCCATTCCCGTGTGGCGGGCCTGTTCGAGCCAGCCGATCTCGTCCCGGACCGCGCTGGCGACGTAGTCGCCCATCATGCCGCAGAGGCTGACCATCTCGTCGATGTGCAGGCCGAACCCGTCGAGCGCGCTCAGCGCGAAGTCGTAGACCCGCAGCATGTTCGGCCCGATGGTGGGCCGCCGCGCCAGCGTGACCTGCCAGGGGTGGCGCAGGCTGACGGCGCGGGTCTGGTGGGCCACCAGGGAGAGGTCCGCACGCCAGTCGCCGCTCGGCCGCCCGGCCAGTTCGATCTCGCCGGCCGTCGCGTCGAGCATGAGGTCGATCAGGTCGTCCCGCTTGGGCACGTACCGATACAGCGACATGGCCCCGGTGCCCAGTTCCTGGCCGATCCGCCGCATCGTGGCCGCTTCCAGCCCTTCGCGGTCGGCGATCTCGACGGCGACCTGGGTGATCCGCGCCCGGCTGTATCCGGGTCTGCGGCCCGGTCCCGACCGCTCCACGTTCTCCGGGCGCATCCAGATGCTGATCTGCTCGGCGGCGGACATCACACCTCCCCTTCTTGCGTACAGCGTACCCGAATGGCTAGCGTGCATTTCGAGTACGGCGTACGCGATTGGAGTGAACCGTGAACCGATCTCTCTACGCGGGCCTGACCGGGGTGGTCCTCGGCATGATCACGGCCCCGCTCGACGGGATGATGCTGGGGCCCGCGCTGCCGGTGATCGTGGGTGACCTCGGCGGCCTGGACTACTTCTCCTGGGTGGTGACGGCCTACCTGGTGGCCATGGCCGCCGCGACCCCGATCTGGGGCAAGCTCGGCGATCTGTACGGTCGCAAGTGGACGTACCTGTCGGCGATCGCCCTGTTCCTCCTGGGCTCCGGGTTGTCCGGGGCTGCCGGGGACATGGCCCAGCTCGTCGTCTTCCGCGCGGTTCAGGGCCTCGGCGGCGGCGGCCTCATGGTCGGCGCGCTGGCGCTCATCGCCGAACTGGTGACGCCACGCCAGCGCGGTCGGGTGATGGGCTTGTTCGGCGTGGCGATGCCCGTCGCCTTCATCGCCGGCCCGCTGCTCGGCGGCCTGTTCGTCGAGCAGCTGAGCTGGCGGTGGGCCTTCTATGTCAACGTACCGGTCGGCGTCGCCGCGATCCTGCTCGTCGCCGCCACGATTCCCGCCACGCCCCGGCGGATCAAAGCCAGCATCGATGTCCCCGGGGTCCTGCTGCTGACGGCCGCCCTGGTCGCCCTGAGCCTGCTGGCCAGCTGGGGCGGCAGCCGGTACGCCTGGATCTCCGCGCCGATCGCCGCGCTCGCCGTGATCGCCGGAATAGCGCTGGCAGCGTTCGTGGCCGTCGAGAGGCGCACCGCCGAACCGGTCGTCCCGCCACGGCTGTACGCCGACCGCGACTTCACCGTGGCCCAGGTCCTGCGGCTGCTGGCCGGGGCCGGCACGATGGTGTTCGCCACGTTCCTGCCGCAATACCTGCAGCTGGTGCTGGGGGCGTCACCGACCGGCAGCGGCCTGCTGATCCTGCCGGCGATGCTCGGCATGGTCGTCGCGCTGATCGGCAGCGGCTGGCTGATCAGCCGTACCGGCCGCTACCGCGTCTACCCGATCGTCGGCGGCGCGCTGGTGGCCGGCGGAATGCTCGTCCTGCTGGCCCTCGGGCCGGGCACCGACACGGCCCTCACGTCCGCGTTGACGCTGTTCGGCGGCGCGGGCGTGGGCCTGCTGACACAGAGCACCACGATCATCACCATCAACAGTGCGCCGCTGCGTGACATGGGCGCGGCCAGCGGCTCGGTCACGCTCTGGCACACCATGGGCTCGTCGCTGGGCGCCGCCGGGCTCGGCGCCCTCTACACCCATCGGCTGCGGGACACGCTCACCGACGACCTCGGGACCCCGACCGCCGGACGGATCCTCGCCGGTGGACTCACCCCCGGCGGCGTACGCGGGCTCCCCGCCGCCGCGCAGGACGCCGCGCACGCCGCGGTCACCAACGGGGTACACGCCATCGCTCTCGCCGGCGCGGCCCTCGGCGTCGTCGCGTTCACCCTCGCCTGGCTTGTCCGCGACAAGCCGCTGCGCAACAGTCCCGCCCCCGTCACCGTTCTGGAGGAGACCCATGTCTGACCACCCACTGCGCCTGGCCGTCATCGTCGGCAGCGTCCGAGATGGACGGATCGGCCCGATCGTCGCCGGCTGGTTCGCCCGCGTGGCCGCCGGCCGCGACGACATCCAGGTCGACCTCATCGACCTGGCCGAGATGCCGATCGGATCGGCGTCGCCCACGATGTCGCCCCCGCCGGAGGCGCTGGCGGGCCTGCGCGAACTGACCCCCCGCCTGGCCGCCGCCGGCGCGTACGTCGTGGTCACCCCCGAGTACAACCACAGCTATCCGGCCGCGCTGAAGAACGCGATCGACTGGCACGACGTCCAGTTCCACGCCAAACCCGTCGCCTTCGTCTCCTACGGCGGCATCTCCGGCGGCCTGCGCGCGGTGGAACACCTGCGCGCCGTCTTCACCGAACTGCACGCCGTCACCACCCGGGACATCGTCAGCTTCCACCACGTGTGGGAGCAGTTCGACGCCGACGGCAACCCCAAGGATCCGCAACGCCCGGCCGCCGCGGCCGAGGCCCTCCTCGACCAGGTGACCTGGTGGGCGCGCGCCCTCCACGACGCCAGAACCACCTCCCCCTACCGCTTCGCGACCACCACACGATGAAAGGCCCCTCCGACATGACGACGCTCGCCGGAAAGACCGCACTGATCACCGGGGGCGGCCGCGGAATCGGCCGCGCCATCGCCCGCCGCCTCGCCGCCGACGGCGCCCGCGTCGGCGTGCACTACGGCAGCAACGCAACCGCGGCCAAGGAAACCGTCACCGCGATCGAGGCCGCCGGCGGCCAGGCCTTCGTCGTCCACGCACCACTCGGCGTACGCGGAGACGCCGAAGCGTTGTGGGCCGCGTTCGATCCGCAGGCGGACGGCCTGGACATCCTCGTCAACAACGCAGGAGTCCTCGGCGACCAGGCCGAGATCCAGGACGTCACCGACGCGAACTTCGACCGGGTCTTCGCGGTCAACACGCGAGCCTCCTTCTTCGTCACCCAGCACGGGCTGCGACGGCTACGCGACGGCGGCCGGATCATCAACATCGGCACGATGCTGACCCGGGGTTCCGCGATGCCCGCGTCGATCGCGTACGCCATGTCCAAGGGGGCGCTCGACGTGCTCACCGCCATGCTCGCCAAGCAGCTCGGGCCGCGCGGCATCACCGTCAACACGGTGGCGCCCGGGGTCATCGACACCGACATGCACGAAGGGCGGCTCGTCGGCGACGCCCTGACCTGGGTGTCGTCGCTGTCGCCGATGGGCCGCGTGGGCACCCCCGCCGACGTCGCCGACACGGTGGCCTTCCTCGCCTCGGCCGACAGCCGGTGGGTGACCGGCCAATGGATCGACGTCTCGGGCGGCACGCTGCTGTAGCCGGGCGGACGCATTCCGATCGAGTGCCGCGAAGGAGGCAGGGTCCCGGCGATGCCGAGGCCCTGCCGCACGCGTACGACGTTGAACTGCGGGTCGCGCCGACCGCCTAGGTGATCTCCAGGTTCGCCATCATCCCCATGTCCTCGTGCTCGGCGTTGTGGCAGTGGAACAGGTAGCGGCCCCGGTACCCGTCGAAGCGGGTGATGATCTCCGCCATCTCCCCCGGCCGCAGCGAGATCGTGTCCTTCAGGCCACCGTCGTGTTGCTGGGGCGGCCGACCACCGCGCGCCAGCACCCGGAAGCCGACCACGTGCAGGTGGACCGGATGGTGGACATCGGCGTACAGGCGCCACACCTCGACGTCCCCGAGCCGCGTGCTGACATCCGTCCGGGCCGGATCGAAGGGCCGCCCGCCGACCAGCCAGCCTCGGCCGCCGTTCATCCGGCCGGCCCGGAAGACGAAGTCGCGTACGCGTACCGCATCCGAACGCCGCCAGGCGGGCAGGTCAGCGGAGAGCGTACGGGGGATCCGGCTGTCGTCGGCGGCCCGGCGGGCGACGCGGAACGCCATCACCTCGCCGGTACGGCCGGAACCGAGCCGGTTGACGAGCCTGACACGCCCGCCGACGGTGACACCCGCGAAGTCGACGACGACGTCGTAGCGTTCGGCGGGCGCGATCGGCAGCCGCTGGAGCGTGACCGGCCCGGCGAGCAGCCCCTGATCGGCGCCGATCTGGACGAGGTCGAGCCGCCGCCCGTCGTCGGTGACCGCTTCCAGTTCGTAGTGCCGGGCATTGGAGGCGTTGAGGATACGCAGCCGGTAGCGGGCGGCGTCGACCTCGTGCTCCGGCCACGGCGCACCGTTGACCAGGATCACGTCACCGAGGACCCCGGCGAGATACGGCTCGCGTACGCCCGGCCGCGTTCGCAGTGTCGGGTCGAGGGACGGATAGGTCAGGCTGCCGTCGGCGGAGAAGGCGCGATCGGTGATCATGAGCGGCAGTTCACGTCGTCCTGCGGGCAGGCCGAGCGCTTCCTCGGCATCGTCGCGGACGATGTGCAGACCGGCCAGCCCCCGCCAGATCGCCGGTGCGGTGAAGTCCATCCGGTGGTCGTGGTACCACAGCATTGTCGGCCGCTGGTCCAGCGGGTACGCGTACTCCCGGGTCGAGCGGGTGATCACGGCCCGTGGATCGGGCATCCCCGTCATGCCCGCCATGTCGTCCATGCCCTGCATACCGTGTGTCATGCCGGTCACGTCCGGCCAGCCGGCGGGCAGGACGAGATCGGTCGGGTAGCCGTCGGAGGTCGCCGGCGTCCGGCCGCCGTGCAGGTGGACCACAGTGGGTACGGGCAACTCGTTGCGGTGCAGCACGCTGATGGGCCGGCCGCGGCGCGACTCGATGGTCGGCCCGGGGAAGGTGCCCTCGTATGTCCACAGTGGCGTCCGGACGCCGGGCAGTATCTCCGAGCTCACCTCCCGCTGGGTGACCTCATACCGGTCGGCCGTTCCGGTGGTGCTGACCGGCTTCAGCACCACCGGAACCGGCAGCGGTACGCCGAACGCCGGCGGCAACGGTACGGCGCTGCGCAGTTCGGCGCCGGTGAAGGACGGCCGGCGGGCCAGCGCGGCCGAGGCCGACAGGCCGGTGACCGCCATCAGCCCCAGAGCGCCACCGATGCCCAGCGTCCGCCGTCGCGTCAGACGCCGGCTCACCTCGCCGTCAGGCATGTCGTCAGGCATCGCGGGCCGCCCGAGGCTGGAGGGGCCACCGCCAGACGGCGATGAACTGGATCACGAGCCCGGCGATGGTCAGCACCCCGAGGGGAAGGTGGAGCCACAGCGCCCCGGCCGTTCCGGCGAAGTACTGCACGGTCTCGGCCGCCACCAGCGCCAGCGTGGCGAAGAACGGCCGGCTTTGACGCAACCGCACCCACACCACGATCGCGGTGATCACCTGCCCGTAGCCGAGGGTGGTGACGACGTCGGCGCCGATCGCGTGCCAGCGCAGGCCGTCGTAGTCACCGCTGAGGTACACACCGGCGAACACGGGCTGACCCGCGATCGCCGCCAGGTGCGCGCTGACGACGATCCGCAGGGCCCAGCCGGCGACGGTCCCCCTGGACATGGCACGGGATCGCGCCTCCGCGACGGTCGCCGTCATGCCGGCGCCGGACCGAATGCCGCCGCGTGGCCGGCCACCCATGACGCGTAGGTGAAAGCCGGCCGCCCGGTGATCTGCTCCACCGCCGGCGAGATCGCCGCGGCCCGGCCGTCGCTGACGGCACCCAGTCCGGCGACGAGCTGGTCGATCACCGGCGCGGGCATGCCGTAGCGCAGCATCTGCTCCCGGTACTGCTCCTCGGTCGCCTCCTCGAACCGCAGCGGCCGTCCGATCGCCCCCGCGATGATCTGTACGCGTTCGATCTGGCTCAGCGACTGCGGTCCCGTGAGCACATGCTCCGCTCCGGAGTGGGGATCGAGGAGCGCGCGTACGGCGACCGCCGCGATGTCCCGCGGATCGATCGGGGCGCTCGCGGCCCGGCCGTGGATGCCGCGGACGACGTCGCCGTGGCGGATCTGCGACGCCCAGGCCAGGTCGTTCGTCATGAACGCGCCGGGGCGCACGAAGCTGTACGGCAGGCCGGATCCGGCGACGGCGCGTTCGATGCGCAGGTGCCGCTCGCCGAGGAAGCCGGGCGTCGCGGCGACGACGCTCGACGAGGAGAGCAGGACAACGTGCTGGACGCCGGCCGGCCGCGCCGCGTCGAGGAACGCGTCGACGCCGGTCGCGGCGGGGAAGAGGAATGCACGCTCCACTCCGGACAGCGCCGCCGGCAGTGCTTCCGGGCGGGCGAGGTCGCCGGAGACGACTTCGGCACCGTCCGGAAAGGACCGTTGACCGGGGTCGCGGGTCATGACGCGGACCTTCTCGCCCGCTTCCAGCAGTGATCGAACGACATGGGTGCCGACGTTGCCGGCGGCACCGGTGACCAGGATCATGACAAAGGGTCTCTTTCTCTCGGAAGTGCGGAAGGCCGGTCAGGGCTCGAGGTCGACGACGCCGCGGCCGCTGCGGACGTCGAGCGGCACCGAGACCTGGTCGTGCGCGATCAGCCAGGTGCCTTCGATCTTCCGCAGGCCGTAGGTGAGCCGGACCCACATGCCGCCCGTCGCCGTCCCGTTCTTCAGCGTTCCGCTCAGCCGGGCGAAGGCGTGCCCGAAGGCCACGTCCCCGCCGATGGCGAGCGTCAGGTCGCGGACCTCGTACGTCACGCTCTCGAAGACGGCGAACACGGTCGACCAGTTCTTGAGCTTGGCGTCGATCCCGACGTGCTGGAGCGGCGGCTCGACGTCGAACGACACGACGTCGGCGGTATAGGCCCGCTTCAGAGCCTCAAGGTCCTTGGCCCGGAGACCTTCGACGATGGTGCCGATCAGACCCCGGATCGCTGCCTCGTCCACCTCACGCTGCGTTGGCATCCCTGTCCCACCTTCCGTTCGCGGGCGCATCCCGACGCTTCCGAGACTATGCCGTACGCGTTATCCTGCCTAAGATCAATATCGCTATGGCGTTATGCCGATGGAGACATAGTGGACCTGAACTCGCTGCAGCAGTTCCTGACGGTGGCGCGCCTGGAGCACCTCAGCCAGGCGGCGGACGAGCTCCGCATCGCCCAGCCGTCGCTGAGCCGCACCATCGCCAGGCTGGAAGGCGAGCTGGGCGTACCGCTGTTCGACCGCGGCGGCCGGCTGCGCCTCAACGACCGGGGCAGGCTCTTCCGCGATCACGTCGAACGGGCCCTGGGCGAACTCGACGCCGGCCGACGGGCGCTCGCCGAGTCCACCGGCGACAGCCTGGGCACCGTGCGGCTCGCCTCGGAAACGTTCCTCACGGTCACCGGACCGCTGGCGGCGTTCAAAAAAGCCCACCCGTCCATCGAGATCGAACTCCAGTGGTCGCCGGCCGACGACATGGCCCGGCGGCTACGGGCCCAGGAGGTCGACCTGTGCATCGCCTCGCAGCCGATCCCCACCGAGGGCCTCGCCTCGGCGCACCTGTTCGACGACGCCGTGGGAGTCGGCGTACCGCTCGACCACCCGCTGGCGGGCCGCCGGTCGGTGAGCATCGACGACCTCGCCGACCAGCCCTTCGTCACCGCCCGCAGAGGACACTGGCTGCGCCGCCTGCTCGACCGGCTCTTCGCCGCCCGGGAACTCACCCCGAAGATCGTCTGCGAGAGCGACGAGCACAGCGCCATCGCCGACCTGATCAGCGCCGGACTCGGCATCGGCCTGGTGCCGGCCATCGCGCAGCGGGCGGTCACCCGGGCACCTTTGACGTGGATCCCGGTCGACAGCGCCGACTGCCGCCGCCGGGTCACGCTGCACTGGGGCGCAGACAGTCACCTGTCGACGGCGGCGCGGCTGATGCGTACGACGATCGACAGCTGGGACTGGGCGGTGGCGGACGCCCCGCAGATGCGTTGACCCAGAACCGCTCCCGGCTGCCGCATTAACTGCCGGTCACCCGGCCGTCGACGCGCCCCATCAGGGCGGATGCCCGGATTTCGCGGACAGCGCGGCGCCCGGCCGACCTTGTTAATTTCCGTGCGCGACTCCGCAGGCTGGGTCCCGGAATGTACAAGGAGGAAGCGCTATGCGCTGGAACCGGTTGGTCGCCACCGCAACGGTGGTTCTGAGTGTCGCCCTCGGAGGGCTCGTCGCCCCCGGACAAGCCGCTCTGGCGACACCGCCGCCACCCGACGGCGGTCTCCCCTACGGCTACGGCGAGGTGTACGCGAGCATCTCTTCGGACGTGTTGTGCGAGCTGCATCTCGACGATGTCTACGACATCGACTACCACAGCTCGTTCTACGGCGTCCGGGCGTTGTTCATCCGCGATGGAGTGTTCGCCGACGGCGACTACTGCCGGGTCGGCAACTACTACCTTGAGCAGAAATACGGCGTACTGGCCCTGTGGAAAAACGCCCTGTCCCCGGACGGCGACATCCTATGGTGCATGTGCTGGAAGGACAGCCGCGCATACAGCAGCACCTACGCGTACTTCCAGGGCTTCGACGGCAACCTCGTCAGCTACAACGGGGGCGGCGGTGCGGTCGGGGCGACGGACACCTGTTGCATCAAGACTCCGTACATGCCGATCCTGTCGCTCCAATCGGACGGCAACCTCGTCGTGTACTGGTACAACGCCATCACCCACGTGTACGAGGTGAAGTTCGCGACCAACACCGCCGGAAGGTAGGACCGTGTAAACCCTTCGGGTGCTCCGCCCGCAGAGAACGCCAGCCGGCAGTCGGCGGTGGACCGCGGCCGGGTGGTTGGAGACACTTTGACGTTGCGGCCGACGCCGCTTCCCTGCCGGTAGCAGGTCGGCCGTAACGAAAGGTCTGCTACGGCAGGTGGGTGAGCGGCACGGCGGCCCGCTGGTCGGGCCACTCCGACTGCGACCACACCAGACCGGTGCTCCACCAGTGGGTCAGCCCCTCCGGGTGCATGGCCCAGCACATGTTCGCCGAGGTGTCGGGGGTCGAGCAAGTACGCGCGGTGCTCGCCGATGTCGTTTGCGCCCACAGCTGGCCGTGGGAGGTAGCCGAACTGTGCGCCACGTACCAGATCAACGACAGCACACCTTGCATGTTCCCGACCACGCTGCGGTACGCCTGAACCGCCGGCGCCGTCGGCAGGTAGTGCGCGCCGAAGGAGCAGCGGAAGAGCTGGCCGTGCAGCGTCGCATCGGCGAAGTACTCGGTGGCGACCAGCGAGTCCGGGCTGGTGCTGCGGTCCAATGAGATCGAGGAGAAGCACGGAACCCCGGTGTCGCTGCTCATGGAACACGGGCCGCCGGCGTACGAGTAGTAGCCCACCTGCGGCATTGCGTATTTGTAGCCGTAGGCGGCGTACCCGCCGCTGGTCGTGCCGACCGTGGCCGCCGAGTCGGTCATGGTGAGAATGTGGGACATGCTGAACACCCGGATCGCGACCGAGGTGTTGCCGACCGCGGAGACCAGGAGCTTGTCGCCGTATCAGACCATGCCACCCATATGGGCCTCGTCAGCGGATCGGAATACACCGCCCGGGCGGGCGCGGCGGGCAGCGCGGCAGCGATCGTCGCGAGGACGACAACCGCCGATCGGCGTCTGATGGACATCGGCCCGCCCAGGGGTGAGAACGTTACATCGATCGCCATGCGACCCTGGTCACGATGAGGCCCGTACGCGCCATCATTGCGTCCAGCCGTAGGGACTGCGAGTGCCTAAAGGAAGGCCACGGCAGGTTTGTCGTCAGGCGGCGAAATGGGCGTCCAGCCCGCGAAAGACAAGCATGGCAAGGCCCAGCGGGTTGCCTTGGCGGAGCAGGAAATCTTTCGCCAGTTCCTGCACGATGTCGCCGACCCGGGATCCGGGCGTCATGACCTTCGAGACGAAGGCGGAGGCGTACGCCGCGGCGAAGGCCGGCGGAATGTCGATCTGCGGTCCGATCAGACAGTTCGCGCCCGCCTGCATGAATATCCGGGCGAACGTCGTGTAGAACTGCGACGACATGCGGCCGCCCTGGCAGGCATTGATGAAGACCATCGGCCGTGACGACAACGGCCGCAGTTCGAGCCAGTAGCGGAAATCGCTGGTGTATATGGGCTCGCGGTCGGTCAGGACCAGATACGCCTGGCGATCTGGGTGATCGGTGCGGGCCACCATGCCATGACATCCGAAGTAGACGAAGTGATCTGCGAAGTCGTCCGCGCTCAGGTCGTCGGCGAGCCGCTGCCGGTCCTCGCGGACGATCACCTGACAGTACTCCTCGAACATTTTGATCAAGGGGTCCACCGTCGGCGACTCGGGGAACTGGACATCCAGATTGCGGTCGACGTTCACGCCGGCACGTACCCGCTCGCCTACGGCGATGGCCGGACTCCACCCCGGGCCCGTACGCCGGAAGTTGTGTTCGATCAGGTGCCGGCAGCCGATGAAACCCTCGGGATCCCATGTGGCGCTTGCCTGGCCGAGCACGATGTCGCTCGGCGGCACGTACAGCATCGGCCACGGGACGAACAGGTCTTCCGAATGAACGCTGATCAGCTGCGGGCCGGTACGCAGGGCCGCGCTGACCGCGTCGCCCAACTCCTTCAACGCCCAGTCGCCGCTGTAGAACAACGCCCGGAACAGCTTGTGCCCGGCGCGCGCGAGTTCCCTGGTGCGCGCGTCAAGAGCGGTGGTCAACCGGTCGGCGGTGAGGTCGGCATGATCACTGAACGGATAGCGGCGGGTGCCGATCGTACCCGGTTCCTGGTATCCGAGGAAGGAGACGTTCCACGTCCTCATCACCTCGTCGACGATGGCGTGAACGTCCATGCGACTGAGTTCGAGCCAGCCCGCGTACGCCCCGCCGCCGTCCTCCGCAAGCGCGTCGCCCCAGGCGCGGACGTGGAACCGGCCACGATCCGCTTCCTCGAACAGCAGGTGGAGGGATCTGCGTCGGGCCTGGCTGTCAGGCTCCACAAGACGCAAGCCATGAGAGTTGTCGACGATGGTCGTCAGCGGTATATCCAGGTTCATGCCGACCGCCCCTTCTCAGCGCTCGCGTAATCATGCCGCGGGTCGCCGACGCCGGATCGCAGTTCCTGCAGCAGCTCACCCCCGACGCCCGCGTACGCGAGAACGCGAAGATCCGGTACGCCGGAGGTACGCAACGTGAGCTGAAAGCTCACTGGTTGCGGATATCGGTCCGCGCTCAGGATGACGTGCCGGGCACCGGGCGTGACATCGGCGTTCTGGGCGAGCAGAACCACGGTGATCTCCCCTCCGGAAAGGATGCCCACCGACGAGGGGTCGGGTTCGAGAGCGACCCGCACGGTCACGACGTCGCCGGGCGTCAACGTCGACGAAGGCGACTCGGCCCGGGCGCGGATCGTCCACCCGCGACCGGACGAGTCCTGGACCGCCACTGGGCGGCTACGGCTTCGTCGGCCGTCGGCGAACAGGGCGTCGGCCAGCTTCGTGACCTCGTCGATGACGCGTGGGCGGAGGGCGGTGGGCGCCATGTCGGACGCGAAGAGCAACTCGAGAACCGAGTAGACCGCCCGTCGGCGGTCCTCGCCGTTCTGCATGCGACTCTGAATCGCCTCGAGGGCATACTGGGCCAGCAGGAGCAGCCGAGCATCGTCGGCGATGTGTGCTTCCAGCGCCTGTCGTCGCGGGTCGAGGTCCGGGTCGGGTTCGGTCCCGATCGCGATCGGCCAGCCCTTCCGCCCCAGTGGCCGCTCCACATAGGCCGCCAGCCATCGGGGTTGCCGGCGCATGGCGGTGAGGACGATGGCGATGTCCGCCCGGACGGACCTCTCGGCTGCCGGGTAGTCATAGTCCGGGCCCACCCGCCGCTCCGCCCACGCCTCGACGGGCCAGTCATGACGGACGACGTCCGCATCGCTGCCCACCCAGTCCAGCATGTCGAGGGCGAGGGCGATGAGATTCTTGTCATGCTGCAGTCCATCCGCGAGCCAGCGCGGGACCCGGGGGCGTTGCAACGCGCCGCGTTGGCCGCGGCGCCGCCGATACGCGTCGATGGTCACCGCGTTGAGCCGTGTCGCGACCCAGCCCTCCAGGTTGATGATCGGAACCCGGGCGGAGCGGAACAGGTCGTCGAGTACAGCCTCCATGTCGGTGTGGAATCGGTCGAGACAATCCGGCCGCAGGTTGGTCCACCACGTGGCACAGTCCCGATGTCCGCGTCGTTGCTCGACCCGGCGGGTCAGCCGGGTGAACACAAGGTCGACCAGCAGTTCGTAGGCCTCCGTACGGAGCCGGCGTCGCTGGTCCGGACCGGCGTTCTCGAAGTACCTCGCGAGTTGTCCACGCCGCGCCAGGGTCCGGACACCGGGCGGATAGTCTGGCGGTTCACGCACGATGGATACCTCGATCTTTCGACAGCCCGCTCACCGGGCCGAAGCGGCCAGGGCGAGGAGGAGATGCATCGACTCGGGGTGCCAGATGTCGGAGTGCGCGCCCTCGGGACGCCACCAACGTCCCTGGCGGAACCGCCAGTGCGCGTCCACGTTCCAGACCCGGGCGGACATCTGGGCGAAGTCGTACGGCTCGTCGAGGCGATGCAGGTTCCCGACCGAGGTCTGCCCGGCCGGTGACGTCGAACCTACGGCGCCAATGCCCTTCACGCCCTCGGCAAGTCGGTGCCACAGACGGGTCGCCCTATCGTATCGGGAGAACGTGAGCGCGACCGGGCCGCTGATGGGCGCGTCCCGCAGGAGACCGGCGAACTCCTCATCGAAGATCGTCGGCCGGGCGGCCATCTGAAAGACGAGCAGAGTATCCACCGCGTACGGGTAGTCGGGGTTGGTCCAGGGCCAGGCGAGCCGGGGTGGCCCCGACGGCGAAGCCGCCGCCATGATCGCCTCGCCGAGGAATCGGCCGCCGAAGGAATGCCCCACACAATGCAGGTACTGCGAGTCGACGGTCCCTAGGCGCGGTCCTCCCGCGATAGGTACCCGGCGTTCCCGGTTGAGGTATCCGAGCAGGTGAGCAAGGACATGTCCGGCCTGCCCCTCAGTCGTCATCGCGTGGGCGCGATCACGGATCCGGCGATAGCCCCAGGGAAAGGGATTGCTCATCGACGGCCACCGGACACCGACGGCGTACGGTCGGAAGTCCGGAATCCCCGGATAGCGCGTCCGGTGCTCCGCGTACTGGCTTTCGAGTCCGTCCAGGAGCCGCCGCACGGAGGCAGCCGCCCGAGGCCGGTCGTTGCGCCATCCGTGGGCGAATACCACGATGTCGGTGGCCGCCGACGGAACCCGCAGGCGCGCGGGCAGAAAGTGCCGGAGGTCGGCCGGGGCGACCGCCTTCCCGTTACCGTCGAGAAGGCTTCCGGCCTCATCAAGGTCAAGGAAGTCGATGCCAGGCTCAGCCGCCTTCGCCATGACCGGCATGATATGCGTGCGAGTGCGCCCTGCTCTGGCGCGAACCCGACAAGTGTCTGCTGTCCGGTGGTGTGTGCCCTATCGGCGTCAGCCGCGGTACATCCGGTCGAGGTCGATCAGTTGGTCACGGACTCCGCCTGCCTCCAGTTTCAGCCGTCAATATGTGGCTACGCCGGAGGCAGGAGCACCAGCGCCCTGTTCTTCGGGCCAGCGAAGTCCAGCACGACGCGCTCCACCGTCCCGCCCCGGGCATCGTGGAACTCGGCGATCTTGTCCGCCAGCTCGTCGCGACCGAGCTTGGTGTCGCGCGACCAGAAATTGCAGCACGGTACGACGAAGACGGGCGCTCGGTCGGCGGACTCGACCACCGCCCGCAGGGCCTCATCCGGGTGCAGGCCGACGAGCAGGTCGTAGTAGTCGGCCATCGCCGCGTCGAACTCCTCTGCTCGGCCCGGTACGCCCTTGAGCGTCCAGCCGCGCGGATCGATCACCTCGGCTTCCAGGCCGAACTTCTTGCGCAGGATGCGGGTCAGCATGCCCTGGCCGCCGGCCACGTCGGCGACATAGCGCGCGGCGGGGAAACGACCGGCGACGAACTGAGCCACGACGTCGAACCGCGCCGGATCACCGTGGAACCGGTGGCGGCTCACCGGAGGTCCCGCAGGACCCGGTTGCGCGCCGGATCGTGGTCCAGCCCGCTCACGCGGCGCGCCAGGTCGTCGGCCGCGGCGACGCCGTCCGCCAGTTCCGGCCCGGAGAGGTCGAAGTTCACACACCATGATGACCTACGCCGCCGTCACGGTGCGTACCGTCGTCCCTGGCCGAGCGAATGTCCATCAGGTGGGACGCCCGGCGGGGGCGTCCCACCTGCTCGGCGATCTCTACGCGATGGTGACGCCGACCGGCCTTCGCTCTGCGGAGTTTGCCGCCGCTCCCGGTCATCGGCAGTGCGAGGACGATCAGGCGAGCGTGAACCAGGCGGGGCCAAAGCGAGGCGCGGAACGGCCGAGCCGCGCCCGCGCCGCATTTGCGGCCGTTTCCCGCGCGAGGGATGGCAGGATCGTGGGCATGCTCACCGACCGCGCCCTCAACCGGGCCCTGCTCGACCGCCAGCTGCTGCTGGACCGGTCGGCGACGGACCCTCTCACCGCGATCGGGAGGGTTGCCGGGCTTCAGGCCCAGTCGCCGAACCCGCCCTACCTCGGGCTGTGGTCGCGGCTGGACCGGTTCGCGCTCGCCGACCTCACCGAGCTGATCGAGACCCGGCAGGTCGTGCGCGTGGCTCTCATGCACGGCAAGGTGCAGCTCGTCGCCGCCCGCCACGCACCGGGCCTACGCCAGGTCGTCCAGCCCGCCCTCCACGACGCGCTGCTGGCGACGCACGGCGAACGGCTACGCGGGGTGGCCTTGACCGAGGTCGCCCAGGTGACCCGGGAGCTGCTCGAAGACCTCCCCCGAACGATCGCCGACCTCGGCACCGAGCTGGCCGCCCGCTGGCCGGACGTCCCGGTGACGTCGCTGACCGCCGCCGCCCGCACCGAGGTCGCCCTGGTCCCCGTGCCGCCCGGCGGTGTCTGGGGTGCCGTCGGTCAGCCCGCCTGGACCACGCTGTCCGCGTGGCTCGGCCACCCGCAACCCGCGACGTCGACCGTGGCCGACCTCGTCGAGTGGTACCTGTCGGCCTACGGCCCGGCGACCCTCGCCGACCTACGGGCCTGGTCAGGCCTGCCGGGATTGAACGAGATCGTCGAGGACGCCGGCCTGCGCCTGGTACGCCTGCGCGGCCAGGAAGGCGCGCAGCTCTTCGACCTGCCCGACGCGACGCTGCCCGACGAGGACGAACCCGCGCCCGTCCGATACCTGGCCGAGTTCGACAACGTGCTCCAGGCCCACGACGACCGGGCACGCATCATGTACGACGACGACCGCAAGGCCATCTTCGCCACCCCGGGCGTCGTACCGGGCGTCGTGCTGGTCGACGGGTTCACCCAAGGCACCTGGAAGATCACCCGGTCGGGCCAGTCGGCATACCTGGTGGTGCGGCCGTTCGCCCAGATCCCGACCCGCGACGTTCACGACCTGACCGAGGAGGGACTGCGGTTGCTGGCATTCGCCGCGCCGGACGCATCGACCCACGACGTGCGTTTCAACTCCCGGTGACCGACGCCCCATCCGCTTGGATGCCTGCTGAGCCATTCGTGCAGTCCCCGCTCCGCAACTCGGCCCGCTCGCAGCTGGCCGCCGCCCCTGTGGACGCAAGCCAGTCCGATCGCGGTCGCGTCGGCGGGCACCGAGCCCGCCGATCGGGTCGACCTCGTGCAGTAGAGGTCACCTGTTAGGGCGGTTGACCCATTCCCCGGCGGACGCCTCGTGGCCCTGAGCCGCCCTGACGAGCTGGCCCGCCTCCTGGCCGGCGTCTAGCGGATCATGACTCTCGATCCGTTGACGTCCCGCGCGGACAGTTCGTTCGAGGAGCACGTGTACGCGTCGTCGGACCATGTGACGTCGGAGGAGTCCGTGACGGTCTCCTTGTGCTCCTCGCCGTCCAGATACCAGGTGTAGGTCGTCTCTCCGGTGCTGCTGGGCGTGTAGGAAATGACGCCGTCCTTCGCTTTGTACTTGTAGGTGAACTTGCCGTTCACCGTTTCCTTCCAATCCTTGCCGTCGATCGTCAGCGTGAGCGTCACGGCGAATTGCACATATCCGGTGCCGTCGGCGGCGAATCGCTGCGTCTTGTTCCCGGTCGCGTCGAACACATGGGCGACGCCGTCGATCTTCTTCGTACGCTCGTGCTCGCTACGGCTCCAATCGGTCGACCACAGCCCGAGCAGGCACTGGTCGATCGCCCGGCTGGGGCTCGGAATGCCGCGCGGCGACGGCGACGTGGCCGACGCACCGGAGGAGCTGCCCTCGTCGGCCGTGGGCGAGGTGTCGTCGCGCGTGGCGAGGACTCCCACGACCGCCACGATGATTCCCAGCACCGGAATCAGGATGCTCGCGACGATGTTGAAGGGTGTCCATTGACGACCGGACGATCCGCTGGATTCGCGCGACAGCTTCATCGGATCCCTTCAGGACATCGGTACCCGAATGCTATGGGCCCGATTGTTGAAGCATCCATCGTCCGAAGCGACGACCAGGCGTGGATCAGCGGGCGCGCTTCTAGTTCAGAAGGCTGATGCTGTTGGCCACCCGACGCGTACGCGTCTCGGCCGTCTTGGCGCCGGTGATCTGAAGGACATGCCACTGCCGGGCGCTGTAGGACAGGCCGTCCCAGAACGCCGACGCCTCGGGATTGTCCTTCAGCGCAGCGGCCAGATCATCGGGAACATCGACTGTACGCGGCGCCGTGTCGAGCACGACCTCGACGTCCACCACGTCGCCGGCCTTGATCCCGGCCGCCTCGCGGCGATCGGCGCTGACCCCGAGCAGGAGATCCTCGCCCATCCGGGCGATGGAGGTCCCGAACGTGAATCCGTTGACGGTCACCGACACCTTCGGACGCCCGCCGCCGTCCAGCCCGGCCAGCATCTCCGGCGAGATGCGGAACGCCGTACGGACCGGACCACGGCCTCGGGCGTACCGGGTGTCATCTCGGTGGGGAACCGAGCTGCGGCGACCTTCGCGATGGCGTCCTGCAGGCTCAGGCCACCGGTCAGTGACGAGCCGGCGCAACGCGGTCATGTGCGACGAGGGGGATCCTGGCCGCCCGTTCGCCGGGGATGGTTGAACCGGTGCAGCGCGCGCCAGATCAACGGCACACCCACCGCCGCGGGCAAGACCCAGTAAGTCCAGTGCGGCAGCCGGTTCCATAGCGGCAGGAACGGTCCGTTGTCGACGTAGAAGCCGGTGAACAGGGCGATGTAGGAGCCGCCGAGGCCGATGGCGTGCCGTGGTGGCCAGCCCGGCCGATGCCGGCGCCGGGCCCACCACCCGTAAGCGGCCAGACCGGCGGCGACGGTGGCGATCGCCAGGAGATGAGCGTCGTGTTCCCAGCGGATCGCGGCCATCACGGCGGCCGTCGCGAAGACTCCGCCCAGCGCCCACAGGTAGACGTGCCCGGCGCGCGGATGACGGCCCGCTCGCTTGCGGGCGGACGCGGCCAGCGCACCGGCCACCACAGCGGTCAGTCCACTCACGACATGCACCGCGAGGGCGGCGGCGAAGACCGGGCCGGCGTCGGGGACCGGCAGCCCGAACACGTCACCGGCCGGCATGACATCCGGCCAAGTGGTCGGCGGCGGCCAACTGCTGCCGTAACCGGTGCAGCGAGAACAGAACCCTTGCGGTGCAGCCGATCCGCACCAGGCTCGCCGCCGCCGCGATGAGTGCCGCCGTATGCCCGGCACGGGTCAGTGCAGCCCCGTCGCTGGCGATCATCAGCATGTCGGCGCTGGTGACCACGGCGCCGACCGCCGCCACGGCGGCCAGCGCCCATCGGGGCCGGGCTTCGGGCAGCCACCGCATCGCCCGCCCCGTCATGGCCGCGACCGCCGCGGCGGTGACGATCGCGGCGGCGATCAGCGGCCGTACCGGGATCGCCGCCACCGCAGCGCCGATCCCGGCGTGGGCCGGCCAACCGGCCATCAGCCACCAGATCCCGACCAAGGGTCCGGTGGCCACGTACCAGGCCAGAGTGCGGCGGGCGTAGGCGATCGTCAGCTCAGGGGCGAACCCGGCAGCAATCTGCTCAGGTGGACCGAACTCGTCCAGTGCTGCCGACAGCGCGGCGTCGGCGTCCACGCCGTGTCGTGCGGATGCCTCAGCGGCGTCGCGGACACCCTCGCCGATCTCGGCCACGATCCGGCGCCGTCGCATCCACGGCCCGCAGCCCAGCCCCGCCGACACCTCGGCCAGATATTCCGCCAGCCGGGCCTCGGCGGCTAGGGTGTGGCCGGCCATGGCGTCCTGCCCAGCACCGCGTCGACGGCGGTGGCGAACTGATGCCATATCGTCCGCTGCTGCGACAGGGCGGCGACACCCGCAGCCGTCAGCCGGTACATCCGACGACGCCGGCCGCCGACCACCTCGTCCTCGCTGACGATCAGCCCGGCGCGTTCGAGCCGGTGCAGCGCCGGATACACCGTCCCGGTCGGCAGATCGAACGCCCCTGTGCTCGCCGATCGGACCGCGTCGATCACCGCGTAGCCGTGCAGCGGATGCGGTTCGAGGACCGCCAGCAGCAGCCCGTCCAGATGGCCCTTGAGTAGTTCCGGCCGCACCACATCACCTCGCAGACACCGACTACCGCCGATACCTTGACCGTAGCATCACAATACTTTGCAACGCTACATATAAGCGGTACCACAATACCTCAATATTTTTTGAGGCGATGAATGTTGAGCCTTCCTAGGTGGAGGCGCGGCGAGAGCGAAACCTCACAGCCACAGCACAGGCGATGAGCGTGGAGCGGGCGACGAGCATCGACCGCACGTCGTCAGTTGGGCAGTCTGCTGAGCCAATCGTCCAGGCGCTGTTCCGCCGGCCGTGTCTCCTCCGTCAGGTACCCGTTCCGCCAGCCCGCGCACCGGTCACGGAGGATCGCGGCCTCCTCGGGATGTTCACCGAGCAGGGCCAGGTAGGGCGTCAGCTCCTCGCCCATCAGCATGACCCCGGTGAGCACCGCCTCCGGGTCGTCGCCGTCTTCGTCGTCGACCAGGGCCGAGTGGAGGTGCGCGAGCGAGAAGACGCGTACCGCTTCCTGTTCGGCGGGCGGCCAGGTGGCGAACTCGGCGTACGCGAGCCGGCCGTAGAGGGTCTCGGTGGCGGGGATGACGAAGCCGTCGGTGGCCGTCAGCTCGAACATTCGCGGCAGGAAGTGCTTGAAGTCCTCGACGGTCCCCCACGTGAACACGGCCGAGACGACGAAGTACTGCAGCTGGTCGACGTTCAGCTCGCGCAGCGGGGCGGCATGCACGTCGGCGTGGTCGGAAGGCGCGGTGCAGCAGGAGCAGCCGTCGATCACGTCGCGCAGCGGGTACGCGGCGAACGCGTCGTAGAGGCCGTCGACGGCCTGCTGGAGTCTCGTTTCGATGAGCTGAGCGTAGAAGCCGCGGACCGGCGGAGCATCCGGATATCGGGCGGGGCATGATGGCTGGCATGCGTATCACCAAGCTCGGGCATGCCTGCGTACGCGTCGAAAAAGACGACCGGGTGCTGGTCGTCGATCCCGGTATCTTCACTCCTGAGGCCGAGGCGCTGGCGGGCGTGGATGTCGTGCTGGTGACGCACGAGCACGCCGATCACGTCGACGACGACCGGCTCGCGGCCGCGCAGGCGGCCGATCCGCGGCTGCGGATCTTCGCGCCGCAGGGCGTGGCCGACGCGTTCCCGGCCTTGCGCGTCGAGCCGGTCGGGCACGGGGAGAGCTTCTCGGCCGCCGGTTTCACCGTGGACGTGTACGGCCACCGGCACGCCCTGTCGCACCCCGACGTCACCCCGTGCGCCAACAGCGGCTTCCTCATCGACGGTGAGGTGTTCCACCCCGGCGACTCGTACACCGTTCCGGACCGGCGGGTGCCGACGCTGCTGGTGCCCTGCGACGCGCCGTGGCTGAAGCTGCCGGAGATGGTGGAGTACCTGCGGCGGATGGAGCCGGCACGGGCGTACACGATCCATGACGCGTACGTGTCCGACATCGGGATGGACATCGTCGCGTCCTGGTTGGAGGACGAGGCCGAGCTTCTCAAGGCCGACATCCGCGTCTTCCGCCGCGGCGACACCGTCGAGGTCTGAGCCGCTCAGCCGTAGCTCAGGCGCGTGATCCAGTCGGTGCCGACGGCCCAGAGCGTCCCGCCCCGGCCCGCGTACAGGAGGCCGAGGCTGCGACCGGTGCCACCGAGATCGGTCGGGTAGCTCGTCGTGGTGCCGTCGGCGCCCACCCGGAGCAGGACGACTGGGACGGTGTTCGCCCGGGCCGCCCACACGGCGCCGCCGGATGCGAGCGCCAGCACCGGGGCCGGCGGGATGGTGTCGGGCTCGGCGACGTTGTTCACCGCGGGCAGGTCCCTGGTGGTCTGGTGGCCGTCCGCGGTGACGACCGCGAACCGATTCCATTGTGGAACGAGTACGCCGCCGTCGTCGGGTACTAGGTGGGTGCATTCGGCACGGTAGCCGTTGTCCGTCTCGTCCCGGGTACGCGCCAGTACGGTGCCGTCGGCAGGGCGTACGCGGAGGATCTCGCAGCCCTGGGCCGTCGTCAGCCACACCGTGCCGTCGGCGGCCGGGGCGATGCCCGCCAGGCCCGCGGGGGCGGCGTACTCGCTGATCCGGCCGTCGGCTGAGGCGTGGCCGTACACGTCGCCCGCCGGCCGGTACGCGACGTACCAGACGCCATCGTCGGAGTCGGCCACGAGCACTCGCAGCCGGTCGGCCGGATCCGGCAGGGGGACGGTGTGCACGGCCGCGTCGGTGCCGTTCAGCCATTCCAGTGTGGAGGTCGGGTCGGTCATCGCCGGTCCGCTGTCCACGGTCGGGTGGAAGCCGTGGGCGGTGACCTTCGCGTACCAGACGAGTCCGCGGCCGTCGACGACGATGTCCTGCGGGTATTGCAGAGCGGGGCCGACGTCGGTCCACGAGATGTGCCCGTCGGTGTCCAGCCGGCCCACGATGCCGCTGCCGGTCTGGGTGCTGGACCTCGACAGCGGGGTCGCCGCGACCCAGCCGCCGTCGCCGTCCGGCGCGAATCCGGTGATGGCGTAGCCGGCGGGGACCGTGGTGGAGCCGACCACGCGCAGGGGCGGCGAGGTGTCAGGTTGGCAGGCCGCGAGCAGGAGGACGAGCGCGGCACACGTCCAGGGCGAGCGCTTCATGACCGCTCTGACGTCGCGCCGCGGCCGAACGCCGCCACCGTTGCCGGATCGCAACGGTCGGGTGCCCCGGACCCGGTCTCCTGACCGCGCCGGGGCACCCGCTGAGCGGGAAAGGGGCTCCCGCTCAGACAAGCGGCGGAAACCCCTCCCCCGTCACGGGATCGGCTGGGACACCGTGGGGACGTTGAATCCGCGTACGCGTAGATAAGGAGCCTGACCACCGAGATCGCCGGTCTGGTACGCGGCGGTGAGGACCTTGCTCTCGCCGGGGAACAGCGAGACGTAGTTGTCGGAGTAGGTGACCGGGGTGACCTCGTTGCCGCCGTTGCCCGCGGTGATCTCGGGGCGCAGGAAGAAGCCGAGCGCGGTCGGGCTGGTGTTGGTCAGCGTGATGGTGACCGTGGTGGTGCCGCCGGTGACGGCGCGGGTGGCCGAGGCGGTGACGGCGTTGTCGGCCGCGAGGCTCGACAGGCCGGTGAGGTTGGCGTTGGTCTTGATGGCGGTCATGTACCAGTTGCTCTTGCGGCCGAGCGCGTCGGCGACGGTGGAGTACCAGTACAGGTTGTCGCTGACGAGCGCGCC
Source organism: Hamadaea tsunoensis DSM 44101 (assembly GCF_000428945.1). Taxonomy (GTDB): domain Bacteria; phylum Actinomycetota; class Actinomycetes; order Mycobacteriales; family Micromonosporaceae; genus Hamadaea; species Hamadaea tsunoensis. Next base: position 296,777 of record NZ_AUAX01000002.1, read on the forward strand.
GCCGGCGTCGGTGAGCCGCAGCCGCAGCAGGTAGGTCGACGAGAGACCGGACACGGTGGCGGGCAGCGTGAGGGCGACGGTGTTGGCGTTCGCCGTGGCGGTGACCGGTGCGCTGGTCGTGTACTTCTGCGACAGGTCGGGGACGTTGTAGTAGGTCGCGGTGGCGGTGAGCCCGCCGCGCGCCGCCAGCGTCGAGTTGATCACGTCGACGTTGCGGGTGGCGTAGTCGTACGCGATGTGCACCGGCTCGGTCGCCTTCTTGGTGCCGAAGTAGCCGCCGCCGGGCTTGAGGTAGTAGTCGTAGAGGTTCCAGTGCACCGACGGCCACGAGTTGTTGAGCATCCAGAAGATGGTCCCGAACGACTGCGTGAACTCGTGCGCGCTCCACGCCTCGAAGAACGCCCTGGTGTTCTCGTAGTTGGCCAGCTCGGACTTCTTGGAGTAGTCGGCCGCGCCGCTGGCGGTGCCGTAGCGGGCGTTGAGCGAGGCGGTGTAGACGGTGTTGTTGTCGAACACCGTGCCGGGTTTGCCCGCGTGGTAGTTGTACGCGGTCCCGATCGGCCACTGGTCGGCCGGGGACAGGAAGCGCTGCAACGATTCCAGCGGCGGCGGGGTCTCCGTGCCCTCCTCGGCGGTGGTGCCGAACGCGCTGCCGGCCTTGGTGGTGTCCCACCACAGCACCGGCGGCTCCCACTTGTAGGGGCCGTCCATCTTCACCCCGGCGTTGGCGTTGGAGTAGCTGGCGACGTTGTCGAGGGTCGGGTTCTGCCAGTGCAGCGCGGCGGCGACGTTCTTGTACGCGGTCAGGTGCGCCGCGGTCGGCGGCTGGTCGCTGCCGTACGCCCAGACGAACGAGCTGGCGTGGGCGCGCAGTGCCCGCATCTGGCTGTCGAGCGAGGCTGTGGCGACGCCCGCCTGCTCGGTGCTCCAGCCGCTGTCGTTCTCCCAGGCGCTGCAGCAGACGAAGCCCGGCATGATCATGACTCCGGCCTGGTCGGCGAGGTCGTAGAGCTCCTCGTTGCCGAGCGTGCCTTCGAGGCGGATGGTGTTGAGGCCCATGTCCTTCGTGTACTGCACGTGCGCGGCGTTCGTGCGGGTGTCCCAGCGCTGCAGCATGTCCCAGACGTAGCCGCCGCCCCGGAACAGGATGTTCTGCCCGTTCACCTTGTACCCGGCGAACGAGGTGCCCTGGACCGTCGTGCGGTAGTCGGTGAACTGGCGTACGCCGAACGAGATGCTCTTGCTGTCGGACGCGGAGCCGCCGACCGCCGCGGCCGCGGTCAGCTGGTACAGCTCGGGCGAGCCGAACTGGTAGGGCCACCACAGCGCCGGGTTGGCCACGTGCAGCTGCGGGTACGCGACCGGGTCGAACACGATCTCCCGGCGCTCGTTGGCGTTGAGCGTCACCGTCTGGCTGACCGAGATCGTCGGGTAGCCCGTCTTCGTGATCGTTGCGCTGACCGTCGTCGTCACCGGTGCGGCGGTCGCGTTGACCGCGTCGGCGTACACGGTGAGGTCGGCGGAGTTGGTGGCGGGCAACGGGAGCACCGTCTTGACGTAGGGATCGCGGATCGCCACCGCGCCCGTGGTGTCGACGAGGGTCCTGCCCCACAGACCGGCGTTCATGTCCGGCGCTTCGGGGTTCCAGTCGACCGTGCAGAACGAGAGGTCGTTGCAGTTGTGGGCCGGCGGGGTCACGCGTACGGCGAGGGCGTTGAGGCCGCCGGCGTTGATGATGCCGGTGACGTTGTACTCGTGCACGACCATCGAGCCGACCGCGTTGGCGTCCAGCTGCTGGCCGTTGAGCCAGACCTGGGCGCGGTAGCTGATCCCCTTGAACCGCAGCCAGTAGATCTGGCCCGGGTTGGCCGCCGCCGCCGTGAACTGCCCGCGGTACCACCAGTTCTGCCCGGTCAGGTCGGGCACGTTCTGCAGGTTGGTGCCGAAGTAGATGTTCGAGTAGACGTTGTTCGCGACCAGCCCGCCGAGCACCGTCGTGGGCAGGGTGACCGGATTCCAGCCGGCCGTCGAGTAGCCGACCTGCGAGATGGTCGCGCCCGTGTCGGCCAGCCCGGTCGCCGAGCGCAGCGCCCAGCCCCCGGTCAGCTCGCTGGAGCCGACGGTCGCCGCCGTCGCGCTGGGCGTGGCGACCGCACCGACCGCGAGGACCGTCACGAGCACGGCCAGCGCCGTGCGAAGTCGTTTCATGGGTGCCCTCCTCCTGCCCGGCCGCCCTTGCGGCGGCCGGGTTCGCGTGGGATGTGCGGGTCTCAGGAACCGGTGGGCCAGGTCACCTGCGTGGAGTGGTAGTAGTTGACGCCCATCACGTGCCACCGCGGCCCCTGCGCGCCGAGCCGTGTCTTGAACGCGGTCAGGTTGTGGGTGGCGTAGGGCGACCAGCCCAGCTCGGCGATCGCCGGCAGGCGCGGGAAGGCCATGTACTCGATGTCCGCGGACGTGCGCAGGGTCTCCGTCCACAGGGGAGCCTCGACCCCGAGCACCGCGGATTCGCCCACCCCCGCGAGATAATTGCCCGGATCCCACGAGTACGCCGTGTCGACGTCGATCAGTCCCGCCCAGGTCTGCCCGAGCTTGATCTTCCTGCTGTACTTCATGTCGAGGTACGCGCGGTTCGCCGGCGACATGACGACCTTGGTGCCGTTCGCGGCGGCGGCCGCCACGGCGCTGTCGGACGTCGTGGTCCCCCAGAACTGGGCGACGGTCGACGGCAACGGCGTCGCGTGCACGACGTCGTGCCAGCCCATGGCCGCCTTCCCGTACGCGGTCACCAACGGCTGTACGCGGTTGATGAACGTCGCGTAGTCGGCGGCCGTCGTCGAGCTGGCCTCGTCCCCGCCGATGTGCAGGTACGGCCCGGGAGTCAGCGCGGCGATCTCCCCCAGCACCTGGTTCACGAAGGTGTACGTCAGCTCCAGCGGTACGCACAGCGAGCTGAACCCGACGTTCGTCCCGGTGTACCGGTTCGGGGCGACGCCGTTGCAGTTGAGCTGGGCGTAGGAGGCGAGGGCGGCGTTGGTGTGGCCGGGCATGTCGATCTCCGGCACGATGGTCACGTACCGGGCGGCCGCGTACGCGACGATCGCCGAGTAGTCGGCCTGCGTGTAGTAGCCGCCGGGATCGCCGCCGACGGCCGTGCCCCCGCCGTAGGTCGCGAGGTTGGGCCAGCTGTTGATCGCGATCCGCCAGCCCTGGTCGTCGGACAGGTGCAGGTGCAGGTAGTTCACCTTGTAGAGGGCGATCTGGTCGATGTAGCGCTCGACCTGGGCGACGCTGAAGAAGTGCCGGGCCACGTCGAGCATCGCCCCCCGGTACGCGAACCGCGGGTAGTCGACGATGTGCCCGCCCGGCACCGGCCACGGTCCCGTCTGGAGGGTGGTGGCGTCGGCGGTCACCGGCAGCAGCTGCCGTAGGGTCTGCACCCCGGCGAACAGCCCGGCCGGGGCGTTGGCCCGGATCGTGATCGCACTCGACGTGACGTCGAGCTGGTAGCCCTGCGTACCGACCTGGGCGGGGGCGCCGTTGAGCAGGAGCGCCACGCCGTCGGTGGGGGCCGAGTTCGCGACGACCGGCAACGCGTACCCGGTGGCGGTGCGCAAGGGGGCGGCGAGCAGGGAGCCGATCGCGGCGGCCGCGCTCGATCCGGCTTCGGTGTAGACGGTGGTGGCCGAGGTGAGGCTGTAGGTGACGCCGGCGGACGGTGTGGACGACACCGGGGCCGGGACGACGGAGCCGAACGTGACGGCGGTGGCCGCCGCGGCGGGCTGCGGTTGAACGATTCCCATGATGACGACCGATGCGAGTACGCACAGGGGTGCGGTCAAACGGGCCATGGTTCTCCTCCACGGAGCAGACATCGACCTGTGTCCCAGTCCGCTCAGCTTAGGAGTCCGTTAATGGAATGGCAACTTACCTAACCAACCTTTCCGGCCGGACGGAAAGGTGCCCGGGGTCTGCGGGACCCCGGGCACCTTGTGAGGGGAGCAAAGTCTCAGAAGAGCGCCGCCACGGCGTCGAACGTGTCGGTGCTGAACGTCGGGCTGTACTGGTAGACGGTCGCCAGCACCGGGCCGCCGGAGCGGCTGACCGACCACGACGCGTCGCTCTCGAAGCCGGGGTCGGTGACGTGGCAGCCGGTCAGCTGCACGTCGTCGAACAGCACGCTCACGCTGTAGTTGCTGACCGCCTTCATCTCCATCAGGCGCAGCACGAGGGTGGCCGAACCGTTGGTCAGGTGCGAGGTGATGTCGAGCGCGCTCGAGGTGTACCAGTCGGTGCCCTCACTGGCCACATCGGACGCCCACACGAGCGACCCGCCCACGTACGCCTGCTTCTGGTGGTAACCGGCCGGCGACGTGGTGTCCCGGCTGTCCTGCCGCCACAGCACCATCGTGCAGCTGGACGAGCCCGCGTCGAGGGCGACCGTGGTGGCCGCCTGCGCGTACTGGCCGGCGACGGTGGCGCGGTTGGCCGCGACGGTGAAGCTGAGCACGCCCAGGCCGCTGCGCGCGAGGTTGCTGCTGCTGCCCGCCGGTACGCCGGTCGCGCCGAGCGGCAGGTTCCACAGGATCACGCCGGCGATCTGGCCGGACGCCGTGTCCGCGACCGCCTGGGCGGTCAGGGTCGCGACGTAGTCCTTGTCGGGGGCGAGCATGGAGCTGCTGAGCTTGTTGCCGTACAGCATGAGGATCAGCCGCTTGCCGTCCCGGTTGGCGATCGCGGTCACCGCGTCCACCTGGGCCTGCATCGTGCTCGCCGAGGACCAGATCGTGTTGCTGTACGGGTCGTCGCGGTAGGGCATGATGAGCCCGTCGATGCCGGCCGCGTAGCTGTCCACGAGGGACTGCGTGATGGCCGGCCGGTACAGCTGCAGGTAGAAGTCGAGGCTGGGCTGGACGGCCCGGGCCGCCGACCGCATCGACTGCACGTAGGACGCCGTGTACAGCGACAGCCAGTAGTCCATGTCGTCGACGGTCCACCCGGTCAGGTTCGGGTAGGTCAGCGACAGCTGGGCGATGGCCTTCCCCCAGGCCACGTAGTCCTTGTGGTACGGCGCGTACAGGTCGCAGGACTTCGGGGCGGCCGCGGAGCTCGGGCACTCCGACGGCGGCACCAGGTAGGCGAACACCCGGATCCCGGCGGCCTGGGCGGCCGGCAGGAACTCGGCAAAGTCGGGCCAGTCGGCTGCGTTCTCGATGACATAGTCGTAGGTGTTGGCGTGCAGGGCCAGCAGCCGCGAGATCATCGCGGGCGTGTCCAGGTGGCGCAGCCCGTCCGCGCGGTTGGCGCTCTCCCGGATGGTGCCCTCGGTCGCGCCCTTGATGCCGTTCGCCGGTGCGGCGGTGGCGGGCGCGGCCGGAACCGCGACGCTCAGCGCTGCGGAGACGAGCGCGAGTGCGGTGATGGCAAGGCGTTTCAACGGGTTCCCCTCTCGTTCATGGACGCCGTCGGGGACATGCTGCCCCGTCGCGGGCCGATGCGCGAAACTGTTCGGCCTGAACCGAAACGAAGGTACGGTGTTGATGCATGAGCATCACTGTCTTCCGGACCGCCGTCATCCATACCGGCGACGAGAGCCGGCCCCGCGCACAGGCGGTGGCCGTCGAGAATGGACAGATCGTCGCGATCGGCTCCGACAGCGAGGTCCGCGCGGCCGCCGGACCGGCCGCCGAGCTGGTCGACCTGCCCGGCGCCGCCGTCCTGCCCGGCATCTACGACGCCCACATCCACACCGCCCAGTACGCGCAGGGCCTCGTCACCGTCGACCTCGGCGGTACGCGTTCCCTGGCCGAGGCGCTCGCCCGCGTCGCCGACCGGGCGGCCCGGCTGCGTCCCGGCGAATGGCTGCTCGGCGGGCGCTGGAACAGCAACGTGTGGGACCCGCCCGTGCAGCCGGACCGGTACGCGCTGGACGCGGTGTGCCCGGACAACCCGGTCGCCCTGCCGAACATCGACGCCCACACGACCTGGGTGAACTCGGCCGCTCTGCGGATCGTCGGCATCGACGCGGCCACCCCGGACCCGGTCGGCGGCCAGATCGTGCGCGACGAGCGCGGCGAGCCGACCGGCATCCTGCGCGAGAACGCCACCCATCCGCTGCGGCCCTACACCGCCGCCGACGACCTCGGCGCGCTGCTGCGTACCGGGCAGGAGAAGCTGCTCGCCCTCGGCATCACCAGCCTGCACGACATCGACGGCGACGACTGCTGGCAGGCGTACCGGCGGCTGCACGCGGACGGCCAGCTGAAGATCAGGGTGCACAAGGCGATCCGGCTGGAGCACTTCGAGGCCGCCGTCGCCGAGGGCCGCCGCACCGGACAGGGCGACGACTGGCTGCGTACCGGGCCGTTGAAGGTGTTCAGCGACGGCGCCCTCGGCTCGCACACCTGCCACACCAGCGCGCCGATGGCCGGCGGCGGCCACGGCATCGAAGTCGTCCCCTACCCCGACCTGGTACGCATCTACCGCACCGCCGCCGAGGCCGGGATCGCGGTCGCCACCCACGCGATCGGCGACCGGGCGAACCATCTGGTGCTCGACGCGTACGAGGAGGTCGGGCCGACCCCCGGCCTGCGCAACCGGATCGAGCACGCGCAGCACCTGCGGCCCGCCGACGTGGCCCGGATGGCCCGGCTCGGCATCGTCGCCTCGATGCAGCCGGTGCACTGCACCAGCGACCTCGACCTCGTCGACGACCTGCTCGCCGGGCACGACCTCGCCTCCTACGCGTGGCGCGGCCTGCTGGACGCCGGTGCCCCGCTCGCGTTCGGCTCGGACGCGCCCGTCGAGGACCCCAACCCGTTCGCCGCCCTGTACGCCGCGGTCACGCGTACCCGGCCGGGCGGCGAACCGGCCGGGGGCTGGCAGCCCGGGCAGCGGATCACCATGGCCGAGGCCGTCCGGGCGCACACCGCCGGATCGGCGTACGCCGCCGGTGAGGAGAGCCGCAAGGGTGTCCTGGCCCCCGGCATGCTGGCCGATTTCATCGCCGTCGACACCGACCCGTACGCCGAGTCGCCGGAGGCGGTCCTGCGTACGCAGGTGCTGACGACGGTCGTCGGCGGAACGGTCGCCTGGGAACGCAGCTAGGGAAGAGGTGCGGGCGGGGCGGGGTGCGGCAGGTTGCGCGCCCCGTCCGGCCGCAGTCCATCCAGGATGATCGCGAGGTAGCGCCGCCACAGGTCCGGCGACGCCTTCGCCAGCGGCTCGGCCACGTGGGTCGGGGCGCACATCAGCAGCACCACGTCCGGCCCCGTCACGTCGGCCCGGATCGCGCCCTGCCCGCGGGCCCGGTCGACCAGCGCGTACACCGCCTGGAACATCCGCTCGCGGACCTCCTCGACGCCGGCCTCGCGCAGGACCGCGGGGTCGGCGGCGGCCAGGAAGGCCATGCTCTGCTCCTGCTGGCGCTCGGCGCTCGCGGCGAGGAAGTCCGCGAGCGCGGCGCCGGCGTCCGGCGCGCCGGCCAGCGACTCCGCGAGGCCGCCGAGGTCCTCCAGGCGGTCGGTGACGATCGCGGCCATCAGGTGGTCCTTGGAGGCGAAGTGGCGGAAGACCGTCCCTTTGCCGATTCCGGCCCGCCGGGCGATGCTCTCGATCGACGCGTCCGGCCCGCGCTCGCGGAACTCGTCGGCGGCCGCGCGCAGCAGCTCGCGCCGGTTGCGCGCGGCGTCCGCGCGCAGCGTGCGGGTCTCGGTCATCTCGTCCTCCGCGGGCCAGCCTACCGTAACTTGACCGCGCGGTCCGCTTCTGGGTAGCCTCGCCCCATAACCGGACCGAGCGGTCCGCTTACTGAAGGGACACCCGTGCGCGCCGTCATCGCCACCGACTACTGCCCGCCCGACCAGCTCACCGTCGCCGACCTGCCCATTCCCCGCCCCGGCCCCGGCCAGCTCCAGGTCCGCGTCGCCGCGGCCGCCATCAACCCCGCGGATGTACGCCTTCCCCGCGGCGACTTCCGCGACTTCGTCGATCTGACGTTCCCCCACGTCGTCGGCAACGACTTCGCCGGCACCGTGACCGAGACCGGGCCGGGCGTCACGGCGTACGCGGTCGGCGACGAGATCTTCGGCGTCGCGGTCCCCCGGGCGCTGCGCGGCATGGCCTCCGCCACCCGTCCCTCCGTGGGCACCGGCATGCTGGCCGAGTACGCCGTCATCGAAGCCGACACCGCCCTCGTCGCCCACCGGCCGCCCGGTCTCGCGGCCGAGGACGCCGCCGCCCTGGCCACCGCCGGGTTCACCGCGGTGGCCGTCCTGGGCGCGGGCGCGTTCCGGCCCGGCGAGACGGCTCTGGTCGTGGGCGCCACCGGCGGTGCCGGAACCGCGATCGTCCCCGTCCTGGCCAACGCCGGCGTACGCGTGCTGGCCACAGCCACCGCCGACGACGAGGAGATCCTGCGGAAACTCGGCGCGGCCGAGATCATCCGCTACCGCGAGACCGACACCGCCGACGAGACCCTGCGCCGCTACCCGGCCGGGATCGACGTCGTGGTCAACGCGACCCTGCCCGGGGACGGGCTGGCCGGCATCGCGCGTACGCTGCGCCCCGGCGGGCGGCTGGTGACCATCACGCTGCCCGCGCCCACCCCCGCCGACCTCGACCGGCCCGATCTGACCGTCACCGCCGTGCTCGACATGGACGGCGTCCACGGTGGCATGGCCGCCACCGCCCGGCTCGCCGAGAGCGGCGTCCTGCCCGCGACGATCGGCCGCCGGTACACCCTCGCCGAGGGCCCGCAGGCCTGCGCTGACTTCGCCGCGCTGCACACCACCGGCAAGCTGGTCGTCCTGCTCTGACTCCCGAGCTCGCGGTACGCGGACGGGCCCGGCTCGTACGGGCGGTGGTCGAGAGGAGTTGCCGGACGTTGTGGCCACTTGTTGCAGCTTGGATAATGGTTACAGTTATGACACAGTTCAGCGATGGAGCCCATCGAGCTGCTGCTGCATCCCGTGCGCCTGCGCATCATGGCCGTCCTGGCCGGCCGGCCGGACCTCTCCACGAACCAGCTGTGCACCCGCCTGCCCGACGTGTCGAAGGTGACGGTGTACCGGCAGCTCGCCCTGCTCGTCGAGGGCGGCTGCATCGAGGTGTCCGGCGAGCATCGCGTACGGGGAGCGGTCGAGCGACGGTACCGCCTGCGACCGCAGCGGCCGAGGATCGACGCCGGCATGGCCGCCACGATGACGCCGGACGACCACCGTCGCGGATTCGCCGCGGCCATGGCCGTCCTGATCGCCGAGTTCGAGGCCTACCTGGACAGTGACGGCGCCGACCCGGTGGCCGACGGAGTCGGCTACCGGCAGGCCGTGCTGTGGCTGAGCCCGGACGAACTCGCCGACATGGGCCGCGCGATAGTCGACGTCCTGCAACGGTCGGTCGCCAACAAGCCCGCACCCGGCCGCATCCCCTATCTGCTCAGCCCGGTCATGTTTCCACGGGTGAGCCTCTACGGCGCCGAGGCGCAGGACGCCGACACGATCGAGTAGGCGTTCACCTGCGTGGCCAGACAGCTGGACACCGAGAACTACGTATGGGCCGATGTGCGGGTCTACGGGGCGCAGTACGGACCCGCGCCGTTCCCTGACCCGTCGAGGAAGCCGGCCTATGTCAATCCACTCGCGCCGGAAGTCATCTGAACAGGCTTCCCTCCTCCGCCAGCGGTGAACGGCCGCACCAGCAGGAGGCCGGATCGAGATACGGCCGCAGCGCGGCGGTCAGCGCGGGATCGGCCGCCCCGCGCAGACTGTCCGAGGCGATCTTCCGGGCCACACCGGCCAGCAGATCGGCGACCTGCACCCGCGGCTCGGTACGCGAATCCGCCTGCCGCAACCGCAGGAAGCGGCCGTGTTCCGGGCGGCGGATCGCCTCGATCGGCGGCTCGGCGAGAACTTGTTCCATGAGGTGCATCCGTCGCTCAGTCAGCGCGGACTGTTCATCGTGGACGATCGCGATCGGCCGCTCTCCCCCGCTCCAGTGCAGCGCTGTGCGTACCAGGGCGGGGATCAGGGGTTCCAGGACGGGGTGCAGGACATGCCCGTCGAGCAGCCGGGTCCGGGCCGCGTACGCGCCGGCGCGGGCGTCGTGCAGTTCGTCGAGGATGTCGCTGCCGCGGCTGCGCCGAAGGACGTCCAATGCGGCGAAGAACGCGTCGACCGGGGCGTGCACCTGGGGATGGCGGTTCGCCCGCAGCACGGCGTTGGCCGTGAGGAGGAACGCCTGCCAGGGTTCCCGACCGTAGGCGTCGGGTCCCGTCCGGCACAGCTCGGCCGCCTGTCGGGACAGCCGCTCGTCGGGCCGCAGGCCGAGGCTGCGCGTATCGGCGAAGTCCCCGAGGAAGATGTCGAACGCGCGCCGCAGGACGAAGCACGACTTGTGCGTCAGGTGCACCCATGCGAGGCCGTGGACGGGACCGGCCGGCCCGAGGAACGCGGCAAGCTGCGATCCGTCGCGCAAGCGCATCAGATGCCCGGCCTTGAACTCGTCGCCGGGTCTGGACGACGAGCCGCGCAGCGTGCGGACGCACTCCTCGGCGGCCTCCGCGGTCAGCCCGACGCTCGCGTACGCGATGACGTCGGAGTTCGCGGCGGCGAAGTTGCTACCTTCCCAGCCCGATTCGTCGCAGGCGATCTCGGTGACGGGGTCGGTGAATGTCTGAAGGGTGTGCAAGGTCTCTCCCTGTGCTCCAACGGATGGGTCGACGTCGGTTCACAGGTCGACGCTCACATCGGAGCCGCAGGAAGACATGAGCCCATGGTGCCCGCCCGGGGCGGAATCGTGCCACGGCTTTTCGGGGCCGCAGGCAGGGCGGCTTTGACCGCGCGGCCCGGCGGCCTATCTTGATCACGCACCGATCCTTGATCATCATCCGTACGAGGAGGTCCTGGAGAGTGAGTCTCAGCAAGCGAAGCGCCACCGTGGCGGCCGGGCTGGCCGTCGGGCTGGCGGCGGCCGTCGGGCCGACAAGTCCGGCGCTGGCCGCGTCCACGCCGATCGAGGCCTGCGGCGGCGGCAGCTACCACGTCATCGACAGCCACGCGTACGGGTCCAGCGCGGTCACGTACCTGCTCTACAACGGCAGCACGGACTGCGTGATCACCTGGAAGACCGGTGCGGCCGGCAACAGCGCCTGGGTACGCGCGGTCGTGCAGGCGTACGGCTCGCCGGGGGTCGTGGACGCGGACTACTACCACTACTACGCCGGACCCGTGAAGGTGAAGGCACCGGGGAAATGCATCATGTGGGGCGGTTCGTACGGCGACTCCTGGTACGAGAGCCCGTTCGAGCACTGCGGCTGACGCTGTGAGAAGGATGGGGCGTGCGGGCCCCATCCGGCGCCGCTGCGCCCTTCGACCGGCCCCGGCCTGGTACGCGGCGTAGCCTGGCAGGAGTCGACCAGGTCAGCCACGCGGGCCGGCCGCACCGGAGGGAGCGCCATGATCACCGAAGCCGACGAGGTACTCCTGCGCCGGGCGATCGCCCTCGCGGCCCACGCCGTCACCATCGGCGACGCGCCCTACGGCTCGCTGCTCGCCGACGCCGACGGGGTCATCCTCGCCGAGGAGCACAACACCGTCCACCGTGACAATGACATCGCCGCGCACCCCGAGCTGAAGCTGGCCCGCTGGGCCGCCCGGGAACTCGATCCCGCCGTCGCGGCCCGCACCACGATGTACACCAGCTGCCAGCCGTGCGGCATGTGCACCGGCGGCATCGTCCGGTCCGGCCTCGGCCGGGTCGTGTACGCCCTCAGCACCGACCAGCTCATCGAGCTGAACCCGGACTCCGACCGGCCCGACGTCCAGCAGGAGGGTCCGGCGCTCTACGAGGAGGCCCACATCCCGATCGAGGCCTTCTACCTGCGTTGAGCGTGATCACTACCTGCGTTGAGTGTGATCAGCCGGCAGGCGCCATCCGGTTGTTGGCGATGAGGTAGGTGTACTCGTCGAGCAGCTTGGCGAGCGACACCGACGGCCGGCCGATGAGCTGCGGCAGCTGCTCCTCGGCGGTCCCCGTCGCCTCGACGAGCGTGCGGGCCCAGTCCCGCCCCAGCTTCTGGTGGGCGGCGAACGCACGGCCGTCCCGGGCGCCGTGCAGCCAGCCCGCGATCGCCGCGTCCCACGGCATGATTCCGTGGGGGCGCAACGCGTACAGCAGTTTGGCGGCGGCCGTGGGACCGACCCGGCGGCGGCCGACCCGGATCTCGGCGAGACCGTCGAACGCCACCCCGATCGCGTCGGCCTCGCTGTCGGACAGGGACAGCAGCCCGGCCGCGGCCGGCAGGTCCAGCGTGGACCACCAGGCGGCCACCCCGTCGCCGAACCCGGGCCCCCGCGGAATGCGGCACGCCCACGAGTTGAGCCAGGTCAGGGTGGCTTCGCGGTGCTCGGCGAGGGAGAGGTCGATCGCGGGGGCGGTCGCCTCGGCGTACCGGTTCCAGCTGCGGTCCACGTTGCCGAGTTCGGTGAACCGCGCCGACGCCGACCGCAGAACGGTCAGCGTCGGCGCGGCGGTGGTCGCGAGCATCAGGCGGGCGTCGTCTCGTCGGGCGTGAAGGCCGGGCCGTGCCCGGGGACGATGACGTCCGGCCCCAGCTCCAGGAGGGCCTTGCGGCTCTGGGAGAGCAGGGCGTTGTCGGCGATCGGGTCCTCGACCGGGCCGTCCGGCCACCACCACAGGTCCCCGACGAACGCGACGACACCGTCGGGCGTACCGGCGAGGACGGTGATGTCCTGCGGGCTGTGGCCGGGGGTCTTCACGAACCGGATCGAGTCGGAGATGTGCAGGTCCTCGACCTCGCGGTCGACCCACTCCTGGTCGCGGTAGCTGGCCTTGTGGTCGTGCACCCAGGCCTTCGCGAACAGGCCGGCGTTCATGATGTTGTCCGGGTGGTGGTGGCTGAGCACCACGTCGGTGATGTCGTCGGCGGTCAGGCCCAGCTCGGCGAGCGGGTCGAGGATCAGCGAACGGCTCTCCACCATGCCGGGGTCGATGACGATGTGGCGCACGCCTTCGGGTGAGGTGTCGCGCAGGTAGGACACCGTCGCCTGGGTGCCGGCGTGCGGGGCGCCCGGTCCGGTCGCGCTGGTGTATCCGACGACGAGGACCTGGTAGATGGCGCTCCGGCCGGGGGGAAGTACGGTCATGCATCAATCCTAGTGAGCAGGGCTGACGCGGCCGTGCGACTGGCGGCCACGGCCGTCTTCGCCGCACCGCCGCTGCCGCCGGTGAATGTGAACAGGCTGCCACCGCCGGGCACCGGCCGCAGGCGCAGCCCGGGGTCCCCGTGGTAGCAGTCCGCCGCGACCACGATGCGGTCGGGGGCGCCGGTGTGCCGGTCGCCGAGCACGTCGGCGGCGACCTGGCGTACGCGGGTGGCGAGCGGAGCGTCCACCGTCAGGGCCGACGGGTCGACGTCCCACCGCTGCCCGGGCAGTCCGAGCAGCAGCGTCCCGTCGGCGAACGTCCGTCCATACAGGCCGGTGATGTCGTCGACGAAGGGCCGGTCGACCGAGCCCGCGCGGGGGAACACGCTGTACTGGATCTGCTTGGTCCGCAGCGCCGGGTCGGGCAGGCCGCTCGCGGCGAGCAGCTTCGGCGTCCACGCGCCGGCGGAGACGACCACGGCGTCGTAGTCGCGGCCCTGGCCGTCGGCGAGGATCACCCCGTCGGCGACGACCGCCGCGACCGGCTCCGGGCAGACCGTGGCGCCGCTGTGGGCCAGGGCGGCGTTGCGCAGCGCGTGCGGCGAGATGTTGCCGGCCTGCCGTTCGACGACGGCCACGGCCGGCTCGCCGAGCGCGGCCAGCAGCGGGTGCGGCGGTTCGATCACCTCGGCCGAGCCGGGCAGCGCCTGCTCGATCAGGGCGACCCGCGCCGCGGCGGTCTCGCCGTCGCCGGCCGGCAGCCGGTACAGCGAGCCGCTCTCGCGGTACTGCGCCCACTCCCGCAGCCGCGCGTCGCCGAGCAGCTCGGTCAGGCTGGCCAGAGCGTCCCGGCAGGCGGCCTCGTCGGCTTCGAAGGCGCGGACCAGCCCGCCCGACGCCGCGGTGGCGTCGGAGCGGACCGGTCCGGTGTAGACGTCGACCCGGTGGCCGGACAGCCGCCAGGCCAGCAGGGCGCCGGCGATCCCGCCGCCGACGACCGCCACCCGCGGGCCGTCAGTCACCGGGAATCCCGTCGAGGTCGATGGAGACCAGCGCGGCCGCCTCGTCGAGGATGGCAGTCACCTCGGCCGGCGTCGCGGCCTCGGCGATCAGGTACGCGTACCGGGTGATGTAGCCGTCCGGCGGCAGCCGCAGGACCGCCCCGTCGGCGACGATCGCCCGGGTCTCGACCAGGCCGGGCAGCGTACCCTCGGCCGGGACGTGGATCGCGCGGACGGTGCCGTTCGCCGGCGGGTAGCAGAACCGGATCCCGACCGCCGTCGTCTTCGTGGCGGCCAGTTCCGGCGTACGCCCGGTGGCGATGGCGACGGCCGCGCGGCCGGGGTCGATGCCGGTGGCCCGCTTGCCGAGGTACGGGATGAGGTCGCCGCCGAGGCGCGCGTTGACCTCGACGATCGCCGGCCCGCGCGGGGTCAGCTTGACCTCGGTGTGCGTGATGCCGTCCTTGACCCCGAGGGCCTCGTGCGCGGTACGCAGCGTGGCCAGCAGCGCCTCGTCGGACAGCAGCGGATCGGCGGCGTCGACGACGTGGCCGACCTCCTCGAAGTAGGGTTCGAGGCCGATCTGCTTGTGGGCCAGGAACATCGGCGTGTACGCGCCGCCCACCACGGCGCCGTCGACGCTGATCTCGGGGCCGGTGAGGAACTCCTCGACCAGGACGCCGCCCTCGTAGGACGGCGACCCGCCGTAGCTGCCGGCCTCGGCCACGGCGAACGCGTGGGCGACGTCGTCGGGGCCGTCGGCGCGGATGACCCCGATGCTCGCGCCCATGCCGCGGGGCTTGAGCACGACCGGGTAGCCGAACTCCGCGGCCTTGCTCGCCGCCTCCTCGACCGAGGTGACGTACGCGAACCGCGGCTGCACGAGCCCGGCGGCGGTGAGCACCTGGCGGGTGTTGTGCTTGTTGCGGCAGTTCTCCACGCCGTCCAGGGTGAGCCCGGGCAGGCCGAGCCGGTCGGTGATGTGCGCGGCGGTGACGACCAGCGTCTCGTCCCACGAGAACGCGCCGATCACCTTGTGCGTGGCGGCCAGCTCGTCGGCGGTCTTGATCAGCTGCTCGCGGTCGGGGATGAGCCGGGCCCGGTCCAGCAGCGGCACGACGCTGGCGCCGCGTACGTAGCGCGCCTGCCAGGTCGGCTCGGCGCCCTCCAGCAGCCAGACGGCGGCGGTGTCGGCGGCCGCCGAGAGCAGGTACTCCCGGTAGGGCTGCCCGCCGCTGCCCAGCAGCAGGACGATCTCGTCGGTGCTCATGTCGAACCTCTCTTTCGCGTTCGGGCCGGTGCGCTCGGGCGACTGCCGCGACCGGGCGTGCGTACGCTCACGCCGCGATCCGCTCGACGCGCGGGCGGGCCAGGACGAGGTAGTCGTCGACGGCCAGGGCCACCGACCGGTCGAGCCGGGCGGCGTTGAAGAAGAACTCGTCCAGCTTGAGCAGGCTCTCGTCGACGATGAGATCCAGCTCGGGATGGAACGACAGCGGCGGGATCGAGCCGCTGACACTGCCGGACATGCGTTCGGCGACCTCGCGGCTGGCGAAGGCGGCCTTCGTTCCGCCGACGACCCGGCTCACCTCGTCGAGGTCGACCTTGCGGTCGCCCGGCACGACGGCGAGCACGTAGCGCCGGCCTTTCTTGGTCAGACTGACGCGGATCACGATGCACTTGGCTGCTTTGGCAAGTGGGTTGTCGCGGAGCAGGCTGGCCGCCTCGGTACGGCCCTCGGGGCCGTGCTCGATGAGCCGGTAGCGGGCTCCGCTGGTGTCCAGCAGGTCGATGATCCGGCCGTAGGTGCCCGTCGGCCGGTCCGGCCCGCCCGTGGCCCTCGACGGCGTGCCGTCGAGGGCCACGACGCTGTGCGCCGGGTGGTCGTGCATTCCTCGTCTCCCCGTGATCATTGCTCGACGTAGTGCCAGTCCTCGGGGTTGATGAGCCCGTACGGGTTGATCGGCGTGACGCCGCGCAGGTTGTTGTCGACCTCCAGCAGCCGGAACGGGAAGTTCGGCATCCAGATCACGGGCAGCTGGCGGGCGATGTAGTCCTGGTACTCGTGCAGGTCGGACAGGTCGTCGCTGACGACGGTGCGGGCGATGAGCTCGTCGGCCTTCGGGTCGCTGTAGCTGCCGAAGTTGACCGGCGATCCGGTGCCGTAGAGGCCCTCGCCGGTCGGGTAGTAGGCCGGGCCGTAGCCCCAGCCGCCGTTCCAGTCGCTGAACTGCCACAGGCACGGCGAGTCCGGTCCCGGCGTACAGGTGGTGTCCTCCAGCACGAGGATGTTCGCCGGCACCTCCTCCAGGGTGATCTCGATGCCGGCCAGGGCCGCGTCCGCGGAGAACTTCTGCATCAGCTGGGTCAGGGTGGCGTGGCCCTTGGCGTAGCGCAGGTGGAAGGTCAGCCGGTCACCCGCGCTGATCCCCTCGCCCGCCTCACCCTCACCCGTCCCGGGGCGTACGCACACCGCCGGGGTCTGGCCGGTGTCCCAGCCGTTCTCGGCGAGCACGGCCCGGGCGTGGTCCACATCGAACGGGTACGGGTGCTCGTGCGCCGCCGGCGAGATCAGCGGGCTGTCGGGCAGCCGCGGGATCGGGCCGGTGGTGGCGTAGCCGTAGCCCTTGTAGATGTCGCGGATCGCCCCGTCGACGTCCAGGCAGGACTGGATCGCCTGGCGGACGTAGAGCTGCCGGTACATCTTCCCGGCCAGCGTCGGGTTGTTGAAGTTGATCGGGAAGTAGTGGATCTTGTACGTGAGCTGCGGGACGAGCGTGTACCGCTCCGACAGCGGGTTCGGGCCGCCGGCCACCGGGTCGCCGGGCTCGGTGACCTTGCTGAACGGCAGGAAGCCGACCTGCGCGCCGCCCTTGCCCAGCAGCTCGTACTCCTCCTCGTCGGTGGCCGTCGGGATGAGCCGGAACTCGTCCAGGTACGCCTTGTTCGGCCCCGAGTACGCGTCGTTGCGGACGAGGACGGCCTCGCCCTCGAACCCGTCGATCGTGTAGGTGCGCAGCTTCCAGGGACCGTTGACCACGCTCCAGATCGGACTGGAGTCCCACGTCGACCGGTCGTCGTTCTGCTTGCGCAGGTACGCGTACACGGCCGAGGCCTGGGCCGGGTCGTGGGTGGCGTCGGCCGGGCCGGCTTCGGTCCGGTCCCAGGCCCGCGGCAGCGGAGTGATGGTGCTGAGCTGGTTCATCAGCACCCAGTTGCGCGAGTACGCCTTGTCGAACGTGAAGCTCACCTTGTCCTCGGCGACCTTCGCGAACGACGTCACGTTGTCCGGGAAGTAGCCGGGCGTGTAGCCGCCGAAGTTCTCCTTCTCGGCCAGCAGCAGGTGCATCCACAGCAGGACGTTGTCGGCGTTGACGACCTCGCCGTTCGACCACGCGTACGGCTTGATCGTGACGGTGACCGTCCGGCCGTCCTCGGCCCACTCCGGCGGCTCGCCGAGGCTGCGCTCGTAGTCGACGACCGGCTGGCCGCCCGAGCCGTACCAGTACAGCGGCCGGTAGAGCAGCACCTGGAACTCGTGCAGGTTCGCCACGCCGTAGTAGTCGCCGGGGGTGAAGGGGAAGATGAAGACCGGGGCGAAGCCGGTGGTGCACGCCCAGGTCACCGTGCCGCCCTGGACGCGGCCGTTCACGTCGTCCGCGGTCACCGGACCTCCTCCAGCTCCGAGACGCCGGTGGACGCGCCGTCGCCGTAGCGCTCCCACGTCTCGACCAGGCGGATGCGCCCGTCGTCGAGGACCAGCGGCTCGCTGTGGCAGCGACCGGCCACGACCTCGCCGTCGGCCAGGACCATCGTGTAGGTGAAGTCGAGGATGCCGTCCACATCGCTCACTCCGGTGAGCGAGCCCCGGCGTACGTCGCCGCCGGCGAAGTCGCCCCAGAGCAGGTCGCCCTGCTGCCGGTAGATGGCCAGCGGCGCCTCGTCCGCGGCGTACGCGGTGTTGCGGAACCGCCTGCCGTCGTAGTTGACCATGGGTTCTCCGTTTCCGTCTGCTACTCGTGCACGCCCGAGGGCTTTGCGCCGCGCAGTTCGAGGGTGCAGCACTTGACCGCGCCGCCCGCCTTGAGCAGCTCCGAGATGTCCACGCCGTGCGGCTGGAAGCCCCGCTTGCGCAGCTCGCCGATCAGGTGTGTGGCGGGCTGGGGCAGGACGACGTTGCGGCCGTCGCTGACCGCGTTCAGGCCGAAGACCTCCGCGTCGGCGTCGGTCGCGATGATGGCGTCGGGATAGAGGGCGGCGAGCACGTCCCGGCTCGCGGAGGAGAAGGCGGCCGGGTAGTACATGATCTGGCCGTGGCCGAGCACGGCCAGCGCGGTGTCGAGATGGTAGAACCGCGGGTCGGCCAGGTTCAGGGTGATCACCGGGCGGCCGAAGAACCTCCGCACCTCTTCGTGCGCCTCGATGTCGGTCCGGAAACCCGTGCCGGCCAGCACGATCCCGCCGTCCACCAGCAGGTCGCCCTCGCCCTCGTTGATGCGCTCGGGATCGCGTACTTCCCGGAAGGAGCGCTGCGCGAACCAGGCCCGGAAGGCGTCGGCCTCGGCCGCGCGCTCCTCGTGCCGGAACTTCGCCATCAGTACGCGACCGTCGGCGACCGTCGCGCCGTTGGCGGTGAACACCATGTCGGGCAGGCCGGGCACCGGGTCGATGAGCTCGACCTCGTGGCCGAAGGACAGGTACAGGTCGCGCAGGGTCTCCCACTGGTGCACGGCGAGGTCCGCGTCGACGGGCTTGCCCACGTGCATCCACGGGTTGATCGAATAGGTCACGCCGAAGTGGGTCGGCGGGCACATCAGGTAGCGCCGTCGCGTCTGGTGTCGCACAGTCGTCTCCCAACGTCTGGTCCGGAAAGGCCTCTTCCGCCCGCGTACAGGCGGATCGAGGGCAGCACCGACCGGCGCCGCGGTGGCGGCGCTCGGCGGTGTCGTGCGGATCGGTTGTGGTGCTGGGCGGTGCCTCTAGGAGAGAGTCACGGAGATCCGGTTGGCGAACGCGGTCGCGGTCTCGAGGGTGTCGTCGAGCGACGTGCCCTTCGCCCCGATGAACCCGAGGATGCTGTTGCCGTCCGGCGGCCGGCGGATGACGTCGCCGGGCTTGGCCGTGACCTTGAGGAAGAACAGTTCCTCGGCGGCCGCGACCTCCGGCGGCACCTCGACCGAGGCGATCGTGCCGGCCTTGGAGATGAGGCACATGGCCGCCGTGTGCACCTCGGTCGGCGCGAAGTGCCCGACCTTGGGCGCGACGCCGCGCGCGACGTCGACGACCGACTGGATCGGGTCGTAGCCCGCGCTGATGCGGGCCATGTAGTCCAGACCCCCGCCACCGGGGCGGACCGCGATCTCGAGGATGTGCGGTTCGCCCCGGTGGAAGCGGATCTCGGCGTGCATGACCGCGCGGCGCAGGCCCTGCCCGTGGGCGGCGGCCTTCACCACGCGGTGCACCGCGGCGACCTGCTCGGGGGTGAGCCCGGTCGGCGCGTGGTGCACGTCGTCGTCGAAGGTGTCGCCCTCGACGGTCACCCGGTCCACGATGGAGCCGAGATACACCTCGTCGTCCCAGGCCAGCGCCTCGATCAGGTGCTCGTGTCCGTCCAGGAAGGACTCCACGAGCAGCCCGTTCGGGCCCAGGTCCAGGCCGTCGGCCTCCATCAGCACCCACGACATCGACTCGATGCCGGTGAGCGCGTCCGCGAAGCGCTGGCGCATCTCGTCCGCGTCGTCGACGCGGAAGACGAAGTTGCTCGCCGCGCCGAGGGTCGGCTTGAGGATGACCGGGTAGCCGTACTCCTCCCCCGCCGCCAGCGCCGACTCGACGTCGGGCACGAAGCGGAAGGAGGGGTGCGGCGCGCCGCCCCGTTCGTGCGCCTGCCGCATGAGCAGCTTGTTGCGGCTGGCCACGGCGGCCTCGAAGCCCACACTCGGCAGTTTCAGCGCTTCGGCCACCACCGCCACGGTCACGACGCCGGACTCCGAGAACGTGATGACGCCCTCGAAGTTCTCCTCGGCGTGCCAGGCGGCCGCCGCGGCCACGATGTCGTCGATCTTCTTGGAACCGGCGACCCGATAGCGCGGCTGGGGCCAGAAGTCCTCGCTGCCTTCCCCGTTGAGCACGAACAACTCCGCACCGAGCGCCTCGACCTGCTGGTAGCGGGAGAGGTAGTAGGTGGCGTTCTGGCGTGCCTCGATAGCGAGCAACTTCATCACTCTGCTCCTTTCTAGGCGGTGGCTTCGGTCTTCGTGGCCGACTTCGGCAGCGAAGCCACGGTGATCGCCGCGATCACGACGACCAGCGACGCCAGGGCGTAGAAGCCGTAGCGCACGTCGGAGTTGTCGATCAGCAGCGAGATGGAGATGGTCGCGATGGTTCCCGCCGCGAGGCCGAAGGCGTTGGTGGCGCCGAAGATGAAGCCGACCCGGCTCTCCGGCGAGGCCTTCATCAGCGACGTACGCGCGGCGATGCGGGCCAGCCCGAAGGTGAGGCCGGCGAACGGGATGATGCCGATGAGGACCCAGAGGTTGGTCGTCTCCAGCGCCAGCACGGTCGCGAACGCGATGTAGCCGATCAGGGCCACCCGGGCGGTGGTGAACTTCGCGTTGAGCTTCTTGAACGACCAGGCGGCGAACAGTACGCCGATGCCGAACGCGGCGTCGGTGACACCCAGGATGCCGATGTCGCTCTTGAAGCCCTGGATCACCAGCACGATCAGGATCGTGTTGCCGACGATGATCACGATGTTGCCGATCGCGTACAGCAGCGCCAGCCGCTTGATCGGCTGCTGGACGGCCGCGGCGGCGGTCTTGGCGGCGTCGGCCGCAGCCGAGATCAGCTCCGGTGCCCGCTTGCCGACGAGCAGCAGCAGGATCGCCGAGCCGACGAACGTGATGCCGTTGAAGTAGAACAGCGGGTTGACCCCGACCGCCGCGATGACCCAACCGCCGATCGCCGCCGACAGCAGCGTACCGGCCTGCAGCGCGATCTCGAAGTTCGCGTTGAAGTGGCCGAGTCGCCCCTCCGGGATCCGTTCCTTGATCAGGGCGCTGCTCGCCGGCAGGAAGAGCGCCGACAGGATCGCCAGGGCGAAACTGACCACATAGGACGCTATGTCCGCCGCCCCGCCGAAGTGCAGCCACACCGGCAGCCCGATCGCGACCGCGGCACTGCCGACGTCGGCGATCACGGCGAGCGTACGCCGGTCCACCCGGTCGGCGAGCCGGCCGAAGAACAGCGAGAGGGCCACCTGCGGGATGGCGACCGCGATGAAGAGCCAGCCGACCGAGAGGGTGGTGTCCTTCGTGGTGAAGACCAGGTAGGACACAGCGGTCAGCTGGATCCCGTTACCCAGGTTGGTGATGAAGGTCGCCGGTACGATCAGCCGCTCCGCCCGGTTGGGTTTTGGCAGAGCGGCCGCGGGGGTTTCGGCGACCACAGTGTCAGTCATGCTGCTCCCTCATATTGATCATCTTGCACCCGTAACTGCGGGCACATTTTCTCCGACAACCGCGGATACGGAAACCCGCATCCGGGGCAACCGGAACGGCGCGATCTCCTTGACCGTGCTGCGCGTCGTGATCGCCAGCTCGACACCGTCCGCCTTCGCCTGGTCACCGGCGTCGGCGAGGATCGGGCTCGCGCAGGCGAGCAGCGTCCGGGCCGCGAGCAGCACGTCGCCCGGAGCGGCCGCCTGCTTCGTGACGCGGTCCACATAGGTCATGATCGCGTCGGCGGCGCGGTGCAGGCTGAAGGATTCCAGTTCGTACGACCGGGAGAACCGGTCGACGATGATGTCGGCCTGCTCCCGCCCGGTCTGGGTGACCTCCAGCCGCGCCTCGCCGTCCAGCCCCGCGCCCAGTTCGTCGACCCGGTCGGCGAGCCGGTTCCACGGCTTCACCAGCCGCTCGGCGACGAGCTTGTCCAGACCCGCCCGGCTGAAGTTCGTCCGGGAGTGCTCCGGCGCGGTGAGCGCGAGGTAGAAGTGGACCAGGTCGCGGGGGACCTCCGCGACCAGGTCCCGGGTCCATACCACGTGGCCCCGGCTTGTCGAGAACTTCTCGTTCTCCAGCTCGTAGAACTCGTTGCAGACGATCGCGTCCGGCACGACGTACCGGTCGCCGTGCGCCATCAGCAGGGCCAGGTGCGTCATGCCCCAGAAGTACGCGTTGTCGAAGCCGAGGAAGTACACCAGCGCGATGTCGTTCTCGGCGAGCCACTGCTCGTCGAAGCTCTCGGCGCGCTCGCCCATCTCCTTGGCCGCCCACCAGGTGCAGTACATCGAGGCGGGCATCCCCTCGACCCAGGCGTTGATCGTCTGCCCGGGCGTCTCGGGGAACGGCGCCGGGATGCCCCACGGCGTGGGATAGGTGACCGGGAAGTCCGGCAGCGGCCGGCTGAGCGCCTCGTCGATGAGCTGCAGCATGTGCGGGCGGAACCGCGTCCGGTTGGCCGCGTAGTACGCGGCGAGCCGGCCCCGGTACTCCTCCATCGGCAGCACGAGGATCTCGACCTCGCGGTACGCGACCTCGGCCGTCGGGTCGGTCGTGGACCGGGCGCCGATCAGGTCGTCGAAGTTGTTCGGGTGCCCGCAGGACTCGCACAGACCCCCGCGGCTCTCCAGCAGGCAGACCGGGCAGTCGCCGGCCACCAGCCCCTCCATGAGGTACTCGCCGGTAGCCACGACGTAGGGCAGCCGCACGGTGCGCAGCTTGAACCGGCCGGCCGCGTGCAGCGCGCCGACGAAGTCCAGGACCGTCTTGCGGTAGCCGTCGTCGAACGGGGCGAACCCGTCGACGGCGACCCCCGCCGCGTCGAGGGTGTCGCGGATCTGGTTCCAGCAGCGGGCGGCCAGTTCCTCCGGCGTCGTTCCGGCCCGGCGGGCACTGGCGACGACGTAGGTCTGGCTGTCGTCGGTGCCGGTCGTGTAGATCACCGGCCGGCCGGCGGCCCGCAGGTAGCGCGCGTACACGTCGCAGGCGAGGTAGGGCCCCGCCATGTGGCCGACGTGCAGATCGCCGTTGGGAGTGGGCGGCGGGGCGATGATCACCGTACGCCGCCCGGCGGGCGATGTGCTCATTGCGCGCCTTCGGCGTGCCGGTCGGCGAAGCGCTGAGCCATCTCCAGGTCCCACCAGACGCTGTACATCTCGAAGTCCTCATCGGACTCGTTGATGACGCTGTGCTCCTTCTGCGGCGTGAAGTGCACGATGTCGCCGGCGACGAACGGCCGCCGCTCGCCCTGCGACTCCAGGACCGCGCTGCCGCGCAGGGCGATGAAGATCTCGTACTCGTGGTGGGCGTGGGGAGTGGAGGCCGTGCCCGGCCGGATGACGCACCACGAGCCCTCGAACGGGGCGTTGAGGACGGGCCACGGCAGCAGACGCTGCGCGTCCAGGCCGTTCTCGTGGACCAGCTGTGCACGCTCTAGGCCGCGGATTTCCATGTGGAGACCCCCTTCTGCTGCGGGATGGTGGTGACGGTGGCCGGGGCGATGTGCCGGCGCTCGTGAGCGATCAGGTCGGCGGTGATCTCGCCGGACCGCGCCGCGAGCACGCTGAGGAGCGAGTCGGCGATGCCGTGCGTGGACTCGTTGACGCCCTGCAGGTAGCACAGGGCCGAGCCGGGCTTCACCGGTCCGTGGTCGAGCCGGTAGTGGCGGGTGACCGCCACGTCGGTCATGCCGAGAGACTCGCTGAGCTGGCGGACGAGCCGGGGCATCGCCCGCACGAATCCGGTGCCCAGCAGGAGCACGTCGGCCGTGTGCTGTTCGATCTGGCCGGTACGCCGGTCCTTGACCGTCAGCACCACCTCGTCGTCGCCGGCCTTCGCCTCGACGACGTCAGCCATGGTGACCATGCGCATGCGTTGGTTGCCCGACAGCCGCTGCAGGTACATCGTCCGGTAGAGACTGTCCAGCAGCCCGGGCGCGAGGCCCGCGTAGTTGGACCGGTGCATCTCCTGCAGCATCTGCTCGCGCGCGGCCGGCAGGGAGTTGTAGAACTCCTCGATGAATCCCGGGTAGTACAGCTCGTTGGTGAACTTGCTGCCGTCGTAGGCGAGCAGCCCGATCGACCGCATGACCATGGTCAGCTCGGCGTTGGGGAACTGCTCGTGCGTCGCCCACAGCATCTCGGCGGCACTCTGCGCGCCGCCCAGGACGAGGATGCGGTGCGCGCCGGCCGGGTCCAGCGCGGCGATGCGGGAGGTGTACTCGGTGCTGTGGATGAGGAACCGGCGCGGGATGTCGGCCAGCACCTCGGGGACGTGGGCGTCGCGGCCGGCCCCGATGACGAGGTAGCGGGACTCGATCGTGGAGCCGTCGGCCAGGTGCACGACCCAGCTGGTCGGCGTGCCGTCGGCGTCCAGCTGCGGAACGATGCGCCGCGCCGTACGCCCGAACTCGACGCGTACGCGTGACAGTGAGCCCGCCACCCATTTCAGGTAGCCGGAGATCTCGGCCCGGTAGGGCGTGAACGAGCCGAGGTTGATGAAGTCGTCGAGGCGACCCGTGCTGTGCAGGTAGCTGACGAAGGAGAAGCGGCTGGCCGGGTTGCGCAGGGTGACCAGGTCCTTGAGGAAGGACACCTGGCTCTGCGTCCACGACAACAGCATCCCGGGTTGCCAGGCGATGTCGTCGTTCTGCTCGATGATCAGTGCGTCGGCGGCCAGGGTGTCGGCGGCCAGTTCCTCCAGCGCGATCGCGAGTGCCAGATTGGATGGCCCGGCGCCGACGGCGAGAAGTTCGACATGTCTGTGAGTCAAGGGATCTTCCTCTCTACACGCGGGCGGGAGACGGCGGGTCAGGGCCAGTCGATCTCGTTCGTCGCACCGCCGAGGAAGTGCCACCCCTGAGCGGCCGGCGAAGGCTGCCGGGCGGCGCATCGGCCCTGGGCGCCGGCGGACTGGCCGGCCGCGCCGATCAGGGTCGCGGCGCCGGCCGCGATCACGAACAGCCGGAACAGGACGTGTCTGGTCACGGAAACCCCCGTGGGTTGGATGGATGATCGCGCCGAACGCTAGCCCATTGGCAACATTCGTGGCAAGGATTTTGGATGAGGTTTCCAAGTCATTGCCAAATAGTTGACTGCGGTTCGCCCGCCCGGCACGCAGGCCGGAGGCCTTGGCTGACAACGTTTTCAGGCGCCCTACCAGCAGAAATCACACTGATTCAGTAGGAATTTTCTCCAACGCCGGACGTCGATGCGTGACACGTGTCAACTGGTAGACGGCCGTCTATCAAGATCAGAGGGCCTCATGCCACCTCACACCGGCCGGACCTAGCGGCGAAGCGTCCCGCCTGTAAAGATTTTGTTGCCAAACACAACCACCTGCATGGGATAAATTGCCAAATCGCCGGAAACCGTGCTAACTCTACGAGAGGTCTTCGGAACACTGGGACCGTTCCAGTCTCGCCACGACATCGAAGATCATAGATTAAGAGGGTCGTAATGCTGCAACAACCCCACTTCGGCAGACGGCTGCGGGAATTGCGACTGGAACGCGGGCTCTCCCAGGCCACTCTGGCCGGCGAGGAGATGTCGGCGGGGTACCTGTCGCGCCTGGAGGGCGGCGCCCGGCCGCCGACCCCGCGCATCGTGGCGTACCTGGCCCGCAAGCTGAAGGTGCCGCTGGACTCGTTCGAACCGGCCAAGGCGCCCCCGCTGGCGCGCGTCATGCTGGAGGTGACCTCGGGGCCGCGGCCGACCGCGACCGCCGAGCTGCTCGCCGACGCCATCAAGGCCGCCGACGACCGCGACCCCGACCTGCGCTGGCAGGCCATCTGGCTGCTGGCCGAGATGCTGGGCAGCCAGGGCCGCTACCCGGAGCAGTCCGAGCAGCTCGTGGACCTCGTCCAGCTCAGCGACGCCCTCGACGAGCCCAGACTGCAGGTGCGGGCCCGCACCCAGCTCGCCCGGTGCATGCGGGCGCGCGGCGACAACGCCGGCGCCGGCCGCTACGCCCGCGAGGCGGTCCACCTCGCCGACGCCCACCAGGTCGCCGTACCCGACCGGGCCGCCGCGCTGCTCGTGCTGGTCTCCGCCGAGGCCGAGGCCGGCCTGCTGACCGACGCCCGCGAACACACCGACATCCTGCTCGGGCTGTGCGACTCCGAGACCGGCGGCAGCCTGCGCGTACAGGCGCTGTGGGCGGCCGCGACGGTCCGGGGCCGGCAGGGCGACTCGCTGACGGCGCTGAGCCTGCTCAACGACGCCCTCGCCGCGCTCGAGGCCCGCGACGACGTTCCCCTGTGGATCCGCCTGCACCTGGCCTTCGCCTCGCTGTGCCTGCAACAGCAGCAGCCCGACACCATCCACGCGAAGCGCCGCCTGGAGACGGTCGCGCCGATCCTCAACGTCCTCGGCACGCCCCTGCAGCGCCAGGAGTTCCGGGCGTTGCAGGCCCAGGTCGCCTTCTTCGACGACGACCTGGCCACCGCGCGCGCGTACGCCGAGGAGGTCCTCGCGGGCGCGCCGGCGCTGGCGTTCCGCGACTTCGTCCGGGTCACCATGCTGCTCAACCGCATCCTGATCCTCCAGGGCGAGAAGGCCGACGGCATCCGCAACCTGCAGGACCTCGCCCGGCAGGTGCAGGAGTCGCACAACGTCGACCTGGCTTCGGAGATCTGGCGGACGCTGGCCGAAACGCTCGCCTCGGTGACCGACCGCTGACCCTCCGCAGACCTCCGACGACGCCTTGGCAACAATTGGCACGGATTTGGAAAGTCGGACCGCCGAAAGTTGCCATAACGATCACCGGTGCGTTAGCCTCGGTCGGGCACGCGGCGAAATCACGCTGGTCAATTCCATGCGCCGATCGGTGCTCTGCCGCGCGTACGCCCTCAGCCGTCCTGGCAAGCGCAAAGGAGCCTGTCCGGTGCCCGGAACCAAGCTGACCTACGCCGCGGCGAAAGCCCGCAGCAACCTGCTCTCCGTGACCGCCTACGAGATCGAGCTCGACCTGACCGCCGGGCCGGAGGTCTTCCGGTCCACGACCCGGATCCGGTTCAGCGCCACGCAGCCGGGCGGCACGACCTTCGCCGACCTGATCGCCGACCGGGTCACCGAGATCGTCCTGAACGGCGAGTCGCTCGACCCCGCCTGGGCCTATCAGGACGACCGCATCCTGCTGACCGGACTGGCCGCCGACAACGAGCTGCTCGTCGTGGCCGACTGCCGCTACACCAACACCGGCGTCGGCCTGCACCGGTCGGTCGACCCGGCCGACGGCGAGGTCTACCTCTACACGCACTTCGAGGTGCAGGAGGCGCGCCGCGTCTACACGGCGTTCGACCAGCCCGACCTCAAGAGCCGGTTCACCTTCACCGTCACCGCCCCGGCGGACTGGACGGTCTTCTCCAACTCCCCCAGCCCCGAACCGGAGGCCGCCGGCCCGGACGCCGCCGTCTGGCGGTTCGAGCCGACCGAGCCGCTGCCGACCTACGTCACCGCGCTGGTCGCCGGCCGGTACCACCAGGTCTCGCGTACGCACACCGATCCGTCCGGGAAGGTGGTGCCGCTGCGCCTCGCGGTCCGCGCCTCGATGGCCGAGCACCTCGACGCCGACGAGATCTTCGAGATCACCACCCGCGGCCTGGACCACTACGTGACCACGTTCGGCCAGCCGTACCCGTTCGCCAAGTACGACCAGATCTTCGTGCCGGAGTACAACCTCAGCGCGATGGAGAACGCCGCCTGCGTCACCGTCCGCGAGTCGTTCATCTTCCGCTCGCGGGTCACCGACGCCGTGCGGCACCGCCGGGCCGCCGTGCTGCTGCACGAGCTGTCGCACGTCTGGTTCGGCAACCTGGTCACGATGCGCTGGTGGGACGACCTGTGGCTGAAGGAGACCTTCGCGACCTACATGTCGGTGCACGCGCAGGTGGCCACCACCCGGTGGACCGACTCGTGGGCCGGGTTCGCCAACGCCGACAAGGCCAACGCGTACCGGCAGGACCAGCTCCCGTCGACGCACCCGATCGCCACCGAGGCCGGCGACATCGACGACGCGGTCGCCAACTTCGACCCGATCACCTACTACAAGGGCGCGTCGGTCATCAAGCAGCTGATCGCGCTGGTCTCCGCGCGGGGCGCCGACGGCGACCCGGGCTCGACCGGACACGGCGAGGAGAGCTTCCTCGCCGGCATCCGGGCCTACTTCGCCCGGCACAAGTGGGGCAACGCCACCCTGAGCGACCTGCTCGCCGCGCTGGAGGAGGCCTCCGGACGCGACCTGTCCAGCTGGTCCAAGCAGTGGCTGCAGCAGGCCGGCGTCAACACCCTGCGGCCGCAGTCGGCCGTCGGCGGCGACGGCGCGTACACCGGCTTCACCGTGGTGCAGGAAGCCTCGGCCGAGCACCCCACGCTGCGGTCCCACCGCCTCGGGATCGGCCTCTACGACGGCGGCCCCGACGGGCTCGTGCGCCGCCACCGCGTCGAGGTCGACATCGACGGACCCCGCACCGAGGTGCCCCAGCTGATCGGCGTCACCCAGCCCGACCTCCTGCTGCTCAACGACGACGATCTCGCGTACGCCACCATCCGGCTCGACCAGCGGTCGCTGGCCACGGTGCGGGACGGCATCGGCCAGATCGCCGACCCGCTCGCGCGTTCCCTGTGCTGGGCCGCGTCCTGGGACGCGGTACGCGCCGGCGAGCTCGGCGCCCGCACCTACCTGCGGCAGGTCCTGGCCGGGATCGACACCGAGACCGACACCGAGGTCGTGCAGGCGCTGCACCAGTCGGTGCTGACCAGCGTGGACCGGTTCGTCGCGCCGGCCGCCCGGGCCGAGGCCGCCGGCTGGTTCGCCGAGGCCGCCGCGACCCGGATCCGGACGGCACCGTCCCCCGACCTCCAGCTCGCCTGGGCGTCGCTGCTCGCCCGGCTGGCCACCAAGCCGGCGGACCTGGGCCTGATCGAGGACCTGCTGGAGGCGCGTACCACGATCGAGGGCCTGACCGTCGACACCGAGCTGCGCTGGGCGCTGCTCGGGGCGCTCGTGCGGACCGGCCGGGCGGGGGCGGCGCGCATCGACGCCGAGCGGGAACGCGACCGCACCACCGCCGGCGAGGAGTACGCGCTCGGCGCCCGCGCCGCGCTGCCCGAGGCGGACGCGAAGGCCGCGGCCTGGTCGTCCATCGTGGACGGGCAGCTCAGCAACGGCGCGCAGAAGTCCATCATCGGCAGCTCGATCGGGCTCGGCTTCGCCCAGTCCAACCAGCTGAACCTGCTGCGCGACTACATCGACCGCTACTTCGCGGCCCTCGGCGACGTGTGGGCCGAGCAGCCGGCCGAGGTCGCGCGTACCTTCGCGATCGGGTTCTACCCCGGGCTGTTCGTGGAACCGGCCACGGTCACCCGGACCGACGAGTACCTCGCGAACGCGCAGCCCGCCCCAGCCCTGCGGCGGCTGCTCATCGAGGGACGCGACGAAGTACGCCGGGCCCTGCGCGCGCAGGCGGCCGACGTCTCAGGCTGACACTCCTCCCTCCGCGTGCGGCGTGCGGCAGATTCGGGTCTGCCGCACGCCGCACGCCCCTCGCCGGGAACTGCCCGCGTCAGCCGGCGACCGCGCAGCCGGACGGTGGCACCGCCGCGCAGACGGCGGGATCACGCCGCCAGCGCACCTCGATCGGCAGGCCCACCGCGATCAGGAGGGCGAACGCGTGCAGCGACCGCTCGTCCAGGTACGCGTCGAGCCGGAACAGCGTGGCCCGCAGCGCGGCGCCCGCCTCCTCGAAGGGCCGTCCGGCGTGGGTTTCCAGCACGGCGTTCACCGCCAGTTCGACGCCGTTGAGGGGTTGACCGCGACCGCACATAGTTGGGACAACGACACGCCGATCCCCGCGACACCGGGAGACGCGGCCATGAGTAACCGCCGCGCCGATTCCGAGTAGAAACCTGAGTAGCCAAACATCAGTTCATCGTCGAATCAGGTATCGCGGCTACGTGCGCGTCGACACCGTTGTCGGCTGGGTCGTCGGGCGGCAGGGGTCCGAGGTCGACGATGCGTACCCGGACGCCGAGGACCACTACCGCCACCGTCTCCATCCACGGCTGCCACCACGTGTATGTCGCGAAGAAGCCGCCGGTCGAGAACACCACACGGCGAACGTGGTGGATGTCATGACCTGCTGAGTCCGCCGGCGTACCCGCAAGACCCGGCTGGCGTCCAGGCAACGACCTTGATTCCTACGCAGGTATAGACAGTGCTGTGGGCCGCCAAGACTGTCCGGCACAGTGTGCCAACACCCCTAAGCGTGCCACGGCAGTATCACCTGGGCAGATACTCAGACAATCACGCCAGAACTGGCACGTTCCGGGCGCGAGACCGCGAGGGCAGCAGTATCCCGACGCGAGAACGTCCCCTGTACGGTGAGGCTCTGACGAGCGGCCGCATGGAAGTTGTTAAGGGCTGTGACCCACTTGTCCGCAAGTTCGTGCCACTCCTGCTCGGCGATCTCCGACCCCGTTCTCGCCGGGTGCTCAAGACGCCAGAGTGCATGGTTGAGTTCATGGGCGGCTTCGATGGTAGTTCCGTCGGCAAGGAGTGGCAGTGCCTCGAACCGTTCCGCGCGATGGCCCTCGCGCTCGGCAAGATCATTGATCAAGTCAACGAGGTCGCTCGCGCTGGCGCCCTGGAGGCGTCGTTCGTGCACCTCATTGGCTCGCATCCCTGCCATCTTGACGGCTGAAACATATGCGACGTAGGCATCAAGGCGTCTTTCATCCCATCGAAAGGCGAGGTCGCGAGCCAACCGGTCACGGTCAGACAGCCTGCCAAACATGTATGAGCCGATCGCACCCACCGCCACTGCGATGACGGTACCGATCTGATCCCCAAGATCCATCGAGGCTCCTCCCCCGCAAGACGTGGGTCGACGGTAACGTCACCAGTCAATGCCGACTCGGAGTCCGTCCTGCCCCGAGGTCGCCACCCTTGGGCGCCCTCCAGACGCGAGTACAGAAGCAGCGCGTCGACGACGTCCCCCAGCTGATCGCCCGGCTGGCGGGTAGCGCCACGCCGACAGCGCCCACGATGCCGCGAACGCGCTGGCTGTCGGGTACCAGCCCCGGCCGACTTGCTCGACGAGCGCCTGGTGCAGTTTCCGCGCGGTAGCTGTGATCACCGCGGCCGGCGCATCGCGGGCGGCGTCTGGATCGTGTCCCGGACGTCCCCTTCGGACATCGGATCGCCGAGCAGCGAGAAGATCCCGGCCGCCCGGATCAGCTCGGCCCGGGCCGCCGCCCGGTCGCCGAATCGGAACAGCAGCTCTCCGCGTACCTGGTGGACCCGCGCGAGCAGGTCCTGGTGGATGCGGTCCCAGTCGCGCTGCAGGTCGCGGACGTCGTTGTAGAGCCGGTCGGCCAGCTGCTCGGCCACGCCCAGCAGCTCGGCGGCGCCGAACGCCCGGGCGAGCTGGCACTTGGCCCGGTACTCGCCGCCGGGGTAGCGCATGCCGCGATAGCGGCGCATGGCGATGCAGGCCCACTCGATCGTGCGGCCGATCGCGATGTCCCTGGCCCGGCCGGCCGTCTGGGCGCGGGACAGATGCCAGGCGTGGCGCAGGCTCGCCTCCGAGGCGCGCAGGGCCACGTACGCGCCGCGGGACAGGTCCGACGCCGCCATCCGCTCCGCCGCGTCGAGGTGTTCGAACGCGGTACGCCATTCGCGCCCGCGGCAGGCGGAGTCGGCGAAGGCGAGCTGGGCGTAGAACCGGCCGGCGGTGTCCAGGGTGTCGTCGAGGAGGCGGTCCTGGACCCAGTACGGGCATTCGACGTGATGGTTGTACGCGATCATGATCTCGGCCGTGTGGACCAGCGTACTGTCGTTGGCGAGCTTGGCCTGGCGCAGGCAGCGCTGCAGCTTCTCGCTGGCGAGGTCGTGGGATCCCGCCTGCAGCAGTGTTTCCGCCAGCGCGAGCTGGCTGCGGACCTCGGCCGCGGTGGGCCGGCGCGCAGGCGCGGAGCCGCCGTGGGGGTAGGCGCCGGCGAGCCCGGATTCCGCGTCCTCGTAGCGGCCGACGGCCGCGTAGAACCGCCCGACCGCGATCTGGACCTTGGCGACGGCCTTGTCGTCGGAGTCCAGCCGGGCGGCTTCGAGGGCCTTCCGGTAGGCCTTGTCCGTCGCGTCGAAGTCCAGGCTGAGCGGCGTCGTCCCGTCGAGGAGAACGGCCAGCCGCCAGCACAGCCCGTAGCGGCCGGCGGCGAACGCGACCTCGATCTCGTGCAGGAGGTTGGCGTGCTCGGCCACCACCCAGCCGGTGAGGTCCTCGGCGATCCGCCGGGCGATCTGCGGCGTCTGCGCGATGCCCGCGGCCGGGACCTCGATCGGCTTGTCGGGCGTGTGCACGTTGAGGACGGTCGCGATCAGCGCCTGGTACGCCTGATCGACCTGGTCCAGGGCCTCCGTCCGCTCCTCCTCGGGCAGGTCGTCGGCGTGCTGGCGGGCGAAGAGCCAGGTGAGCGCGTGCATCGTGTACCGGCTGATGCCGCTGTGCGCCGCGGGCGCGGCGACCTCGAGCATCTGCGCGGCCACCAGGCGGTCGGCGAGCGCCTCGGCCTCCCCCGGATGTACGCCGAGCAGCGGGATGAGGATCCACGGCGAGAACGACCGCGACGGCAGCAGCGACAGGTAGACCAGCGCCTTCTGCTCCTGCTGGAGCAGGCGGTCGAACTCGGTCTGCAGGATGGTGCGTACCGGCCGGCCGGGTTGCTCCAGTCGCGACAGGCGGGTCGAGTCCTCGGACAGGTAGGTGGCGACCGCGCAGATGTTGGTCCCCTCGACCGCGATCCGCTCCGCCGCCGACCGGATCGCGACCGGCAGCCGCCCGCACAGCTCGACGATCTCCGCCGCGCACTCGGGCCGGTCCAGCGGGTTGGTCAACGACATCAGCCGGAAGATCTCCAGTGCCTCCGCGGCGGACGGTTCTTGGATCAGCATCGAGGGGGTGGCCTGCATCTCGGGATCCGACGTCAGGTCGCGGCGGCTGGTGACGATCACGGCGTTCTGCGGATCCGTCGGCAGGATCATCTTCACCTGGTCCGCCGTACGCGCCGCGTCGAAGATGAACAGCAGGTTGTGGCCGGCCGTGATGGTGCGGAAGGCGACCGCCCGGCCGTGCCGCTCCTCGGGCATCTCATGCTCCGACCAGCCGAGCTGCAGGAGCAGATCCTTGAGGACGTCGCCGGGCGGCCGCGCGGTCCCCGCCGTCCCCAGGTCCACGGAGATGACGTGGTCGTACTGCGGTGCGAGCCGGGCGGCGAGCTCCCAGGCGATCGCGCTCTTGCCGACGCCGGGCTGCCCGTGCAGATACAACGTCACGCAGCCGATCGCCGGCGGGTCGAATCCGCCGTCCTCGGCCAGGTCGTCCAGAGCGCTCGGCCGGGCATCCCGGTCGGCGCGCTGGTTGCGGTGCGAGGCGAGCAACGCGCCGAGTTCCGCCTCCCGCCCGGCGAACAGCTCCGTCCCGGGCGGTTTGATGGACGGCCGCTGCCGCCGGCCGACCCGGGGCGTGCTGACGCGTACGCTTGTCGGCCAGTCGCCGGAGACGTCGCGCGTGTAGTCCGCCGGTTTCGTCGACCCGAACTCGGTCAGCAGCAATGCCACGCCGCTGAGGACGCCCACCACGCCGAGCGCGGCGTACCGCAGCCCCGGTGGGAGGTCCTCGTAGATCGTGCTCAGGACGGTCGTCACGACGCCCGCGAGGGCCGCGAGCGGCAGCCGCAACGAGCGCAGCCGTCGCCGGACGGTACGCAGCTGCTTGCGCCAGCGCGGAAGGGTACCGGCGTCGGTGTTCTCCTCGGTCACACCGGCACCTCCGGGTTCTCCGTCAGAGCACGGTCACCGTGCGGCCCGGCTTCGGTCGGATCGCGGTCGGTACGCCGGGACAGCCGACCCCGCCGGCTCTCCAGCTCTCTGTCCTCGGCCCGGGTCGTCGCCACGCTGTCGGCGTCCTTGAGCGCTTCGAAGGTCCGGCGAGCCACGTCCAGCATGGAGCCCGCTTCGTCGTACCGTTCCCTCAGCACGTCGTCGGGCCAGGTCTTGCGCATGTACGCCCGGGCGAGCCAGACCAGGGTGTCGGCCTCGATCCAGCGGTCGCCGCAGCGCTCGAAGGTCTGCCGGGTCTCGGCAAGGGCCGGAATCGCCTGGTCGTAAGTGCGCTCCGCGAGATATGCCCGCCCGATCAGCTGACGGCAGTGCCCGGCCGCGTACCGGTGGATGAGGGCGGTGAACCCGCTCAGCGCACCCGCGGCGAGGCTGCGTGCGGTGTCGTACGACTTCTGCTCCAGCGCGAGGACCGCGCGCTGGTGACGGATCCACGGACGCCACAGGCCCTGCTCGAACCGCTCGACGCCGCTGAGGGTGTCGGCGCGTTCGAGCACGGCCTCCGCTTCGGGATACCGGCGGGCCGCCGTCAACGCCAGTCCGTACGCCCAGAGCACGCCGGGCAGCCGGTGCTCGGCCGAACCGCACAGCTTCTCGGCCTGCCCCGCACTGGCCAGCGCCTTGTCGCACTCGCCGGCCAGCGTGTACGCGACCGTCAGCTCCCGCAGGACGCGGACCCGCTCGGCGCCGTCCGTCACAGGCAGATCCCGGGCCAGTTCCTCGGCCTGCTGCAGCTTGGCGACGGCCGCGCCCGTCTGACGCAGGCGCCAGCGGACCCGGCCTTGGATCCGCAACGCGCGGACCCAGGTACGGGTCTCGGTCCCCTTCGCGCCCGCCCGGGCGTACGTGAGCGCGTCGTCGAACCAGCCCAGCTCGGCGAAGACCTCGGCCAACGCGACCTCGGCCAGGTGGGTCTCCTCGTCGGCGCCGGTGGCGGCCCAGTCCGCGTCGTCGGACGCCTGGAACAGCGCCTCTCGCGCGACCGCCAGCGCCTCGTCGAGCCGGCCCTGGTCGAGCAGCTGATAGACGCGTACGCGATGGGCGAGATCCGGATCCTGCCGCGAGCGCTCGTCCCGCCCGGCCCGGTACGCGGCGAGTGCCGCCACCGCTCCCTCCTCGGGGACCTCACTGGCCCGCAGGACGCGCGCGTACTCGGTGGTGTAGCGCGGGATGCGGTAGACGGCGACGCCGGAGCGCTCGTCGATGCGGACCTCGGCGAAGCGGACGCGGGCGAGCCGGTCCAGGATGCGGGCCGCGGTCATCTCGTCGAAGGACGACCACTCGGGGTAACCGCCCTGGGCCAGCGCCATCAGCATCCAGGGGGCGACCCGCCGAGTGTCCAGCAGGGACAGCAGCGCCAGGCAGGTGCGCTCCTGGTCGGTCAGCAGCGCGCACGCGAGATTGAGGACGCCGACGAACGGCGGCAGGTCGGCCTCCGGAGCGGCGATGGCGATCGCCTGTGCCTCGCCGAAGGCGACCTCCAGATCCCAGCCGCGCCGGGTCTGGATCGCCGCCCCGGCCATCTGCAAGGCGGCCGGATGCCCGGCGGAGGCCACCACGATCTGTTCCATCTGGCGGGCGTCCGGCGTTTCGGTGCGATCGCCGAGCAGCCGCCGCAGCAGCTGGCGCGAGGCGGCCGGGTCGAGCAGGCCCAGCTGCACCGGCAGGTCGGCGCTCACCTCCGTGACCGCCCGGCGCGAGGTGACGATCACCGCGCAGCCGGGAGCCGTGGGCAGAAAGCGCTTCACCGAGACCGAGTCGTCGACGTTGTCGAGGACGATGAGGATGCGTTTGCGGTGTGTCTTCCTGCGGTACCACTGGCCGAATTCGCGGTCTTCCGGCGGCGTCTCGGCCGGTGTTCCCAGAGCCCGCGCGAAATAGGCTCGCGCGTGCTTGTCGTTGTCGGGCCGCTGCGTGTCGAAGCGGACGAGAATCTGCCCGTCGGGAAAGGCGCGCGTGACGATGTGGCCGGCGGTGACCGCGAGGGCGGTCTTGCCGACGCCTTCGTCCCCGACGATCGTCACGACCCTTGCCCTCGGCGACTCGGGGCCTTGCAGTAGTCGGCATACCTGCAGCAGTTCGCGGTCGCGGCCGACCAGGATTCCGGGCGGCGGCGGGAGGTCGGCCGGCTCCAGGTACGGCCGGCGGATGATGAGCCGCGTCCGGCCCACGTACCGCCGGTTGAGCAGCGCCTGGGTCAGCAGCGCCCCGGCGATGCCGACGCCCATGACCGACAGCAGGGCGACCGCCGCCGTAGGCGATCCGAAGAAGACGGTCCCGCCCGCCGAGACCACCATGACCGCGGCGAAGATCAGCACGCCGTTGCGTGGCGAGGTCACTTTCATCGGCCGCACCTCCGGGGGCGATTTTGCCAGCGCCGGGCAAGTCCGGTAATGGTTGTGAGTCCACTGCGGACTTGTGACGGACATGAATGCGACCGGTCAGTGGCAAGCTCTCGTCCTTTTGTGTGCCGCCCGGGGAATTCGTCTGCCGGACCCTGCCGGGCGGCGGGCCTGCGCCGGCGTAATCCCCCTGTAAGCAGCCGATAAGCACTTCGCTCTCGCCAGGCCGCTGACCTGCGCGAACACTGGGTTCATGACTACCAACGACCAGCGGTCACCTGCGTACTCGTCGGATTTCTACGGCGATCGGGCGCGGTTGCGGGAGGCCGAGCGCGACCAGATCTACAAGGAGCGCGAGAAGATCGCCGAGCGTGCCTCCGACGAGGACCGGGGCCACACCCAGGCGGAACAGGACCGGCTCGACGACCTCGCCAAGGAGCTCGAACGCCTCGGCGACCAGGCGGAGCGCGACGAGCGGGAGCAGAACGGGCGGCTGACCGGCGAGGAGATCGACCGGTTGAACAAGCTCGCCGAGGATGAGGCCGCCGGCAAGGACCTGACGCCGGCGGAGCAGATGGAGTTGCAGCGGCTGGAGGATCTGTTCGACGCCGGGCCGCCCGACGCGCCGTCGACGACGCCGCCGTTCGACCCGCCCGGGCCGGACGCGGACGGCCGCATGATCGCCGGTACCGGCGGCGAGTCGGACGGCGGCAACGGCCAGCCGGGCGGCGGCCCGAGCGACGGCGGCCAGAACGGTGGCGGCCAGGGTGGTGGCGGGCAGAACGACGGCGGCCAGGGCGGCGGCCAGCCCGAGGACCACGGCGGCGGGCCGGACGGCGGTGGCGGTGGCGGCGAGGCGTACACCGACGGGGACACGGTCACCGGCGGCCGTCGCGGGCCCGCCCTGACCGGCCGGGGCCGGATCGGCCTGACCGACGCCGCCCGGCAGCGGCTCGGCGGGGTCCTGGACTCGGCGGACGGCGGCTTCGCGCCGACCCTCGACGGAACGGGACCGGCGCAGCCCGGCCGGGTCACCGGCGACCCCGCACCCGACGGCGGCGGCGTGCAGGCGCCCCGGGGACGCGACCGGTTCAGCCGGCCGGGAACCGACCCGGGGATGCCCGGCCCGGACGACCTGTGATCGACGGCTGGTGACCCGAGGAGGCGAGCGGGCGGCCTTACGAACCGGTGACGGATCCGTGTCCCGGCGGTACGCCGCCCGCCGCCGAACCTAGGCTGGGAAGGTGAACCGAGTGGCACCGACGATCCTGGTGGTCGACGACGACCGGACCGTGTCCGACGTGGTACGCCGTTATCTGGAGCGGGCCGGCCTGACCGTGGAGCTCGCCGAGGACGGGGACGCCGCGCTGGCCGCCTTCGCCGCGCGTACGCCGGATCTGGTGGTTCTCGATCTCATGCTGCCCGGCGTGGACGGGCTGGAGGTCTGCCGCCGGATGCGCCAGGCGTCGGCGGACATGCCGATCATCATGCTGACCGCGATGGGTGAGGAGATCGACCGGATCGTCGGCCTGCAGCTGGGCGCGGACGACTACGTCACGAAGCCCTTCTCCCCGCGCGAACTCGTGCTGCGGGTGCAGTCGGTCCTGCGGCGCACCGTGGCCCAGCCGGTGCAGCGGGAGCTGCTGACCGACGGCGACCTGGTCGTCGACCCGGCCCGGCGGACCGCCATGCTGCGCGGGCAACCGCTGTCGCTGACGGTACGCGAGTTCGACCTGCTGGTCGCGCTCATGTCGCAGCCGGGCGTGGCGCTCAAGCGGCCGCAGCTGCTCGAACAGGTCTGGGGCTGGTCGTTCGGCGACCAGTCCACGGTGACCGTCCACATCAGACGACTGCGGGAGAAGATCGAGCAGGATCCGGCCGAACCGCAGCGGATCCAGACCGTGTGGGGCATCGGCTACCGCTACGAGCCGGCGGCCTCCGGTGCGTGACATCCTGCTGATCGCCCTCGCCGCCCTGCTCGGCGCGCTGGCGGTCTGCGTACCGGGATTCGTGGCGGTACGCCTCATGCAGCGCAGGTCGATCACCGCGAACGTCGCCGTCCTGGTGGTCATGGTCGTCCTCGCGGTCGTGGCGGGCATCCTCGCCGTCGCCGAGGCGATGTTCATCTCCCCGCACGACCTGCAGGTCGTGCTCATCGTCGTGCCGATCGCCGGTGCGCTGTCGCTGGCCGTCGGGCTCTGGACGGGCCGCCGCATGGCCCGCGCCGCCGTCTGGGCCGCCGACGCCCGGCGCCGCGAACGCGAGCTGGAAGCCGGCCGCCGCCAGCTGATCGCCTGGGTCAGCCACGATCTGCGTACGCCGCTGGCGGGCATGCGGGCGATGGCCGAGGCGCTCGAGGACGGCGTGGTCGACGACCCCGCTTCGGTCCACGAGTACCACCGCCGGTTGCGGGTCGAGGCCGACCGGATGACCCGGCTGGTCGACGACCTGTTCGAGCTGTCGCGGATCCACGCCGGTGCGCTGAACCTCACGCTCGACGAGGTCGGCCTGCACGACGTGGTCTCGGACGCGATCGCGGCCGCCGCGCCGATCGCCGCCAACCTCGGCGTACGCCTGAGCACTCCCGGCGACGCGGCGTGGCCGACCGTCCGCGCCAGCGAGAAGGAGCTCAGCCGGGTCGTGGCGAACCTCGTGCTCAACGCGATCCGCTACACGCCGCCGGACGGCACCGTCACCATCGACGGCGGCCAGGATGCCTCAGGGGCCTGGCTCACCGTCAGCGACACCTGCGGCGGCATCCCCGAGACGGACCTGGACCAGGTGTTCGACGTGGCGTTCCGCGGATCGAGGGCGCGTACGCCCGACGCCTTCGGCAACGGCGGCGGGCTGGGCCTGGCCATCGTGCGCGGGCTCGTCGAGGCGCACGGGGGCGCGGTCGGCGTCCGCAACGTCAGCGGCGGCTGCCGGTTCGAGGTCCGGCTGCCCGCCTGACCCGCAGCCGCACGAGGACCGCCACCGCCGCGCCGGCCCAGACGACGGCCAGCACGATCAGCAGCCCGCGCGGGTAGTCGCGGGGCAGCGCCGAGGGCAGCGCCGGATCCCGCCCGTACCCCAGCAGCAGCGGCAGCGACACGAGAGCGACCGCGGCGGACACGGACAGCGCTGCCTGCACCGGTACGCGTACCGGGCCCGGCAGTGCCCGGGCGGCGATCGCCCCGGCGAGCAGGACGACCGGCATGACGAGGACGTCGCCGAACAGCAGGGCGAACAGCATGAACCGCAGGTAGGGAACGGTCCCGACGGAGGCCGACCGCAGGACGCCGGTCAGTCCGACGGCGGCCAGGGCGAGGCCGCCCGCGACGAGGAGGCGCCGGATCCACTTCATGGCCGGCCTACCACGATGCGGGCCACCCACTTGGTCTGCAGGACGCCGGGCCGGTTCGGTGCGATCAGCCGGCACGGGTAGCCGTGGTCCAGGTGCAGCGGTTCGCCGTGCAGCCGCAACGCGAGCAGCGTCAGCTCGTCGCGCGCGTGCGGCGGCGCGACCGTCGAGATCCGGTACGGGCCGTCGTCCTGCAGCGATTCCACGACGACCTGGTCGTCGGGGCCGCCGCCGGCCATCGTCACGAGATCGCGCAGGCGTACCCCGGTCCACACGGCGTCGGCGCTCCAGCCCTCCACGCAGGTGATCGGCAGCGCCGAAGTGTGCTGTGGCAGGGCTGCCAGCTCGGCGAGCGACAACCGGCGCGTACCGGCCGGCCCGGTCACCTCCAGCCGGTACGCCGGGTCGAGCGCCTTGTCCGCCACCCGGGCGCCCTTGGCCGAGCCGTTCACCGGTACGCCCTGTACGCCGACCCGGGGATCGCGGGGCGCCAGGACGGACACCCCGGCGAGCGGCCGGACGGTCTGCCCGACGGTCGACAGCGTGACGACGCCGATGGCCGCACCGACGGTGAGCAGGAAACCGCGCCGGGTCCAGCCGTCCCCGGCCGGCACCGGGCGTACCTTCGCGGTCAGGGCGCGGCGGATGATCGGCAGTTTCACGCCGACGTGGATGAGGATCGCGCCGGCGGCGATCCAGGCCGTCCAGAAGTGCGCGACGGTGAAGAAGAAGCCCATCGGCGCGTACCAGCGGGCGATGTTCAGCACGCCGGTCAGGACCTGGAACCCGGTCGCGGCGACCAGCCCGGCGACGCTCAGCCGTTCCAGTCCGTGGGCCAGGTCGCGGGCGGGCGGCCAGCGCAGCAGCTTCGGGTAGACCGACCAGATCTTCGCACCGATCAGCGGCACGATCGCGAGCCCGGTGGCGACGTGCAGCCCTTGCGTGACCCGGTAGAGGCCGACCGGGCGCGACGGCCACCAGAACCAGCCCGGCGGATGCTGGATGGCGTGGCTGAGCGCGCCGGTCGCCAGGCAGACCGAGAACGCCACGGCGAGCATCAGTCCGAGCTGGCTGGTCAGCCGGGGCGAGCGCAACCGCGACGAGAACGACCGCGACAGCGTACGCGGATCTACCGCGACAGGCAGGCGAACCATCGACCGTCCTCGTTCCATGATTCGATGACGCGCAGCCCGGCCGCGTACGCGTGGTGGTGCAGTTGATCGGCGCCGACGAGCGCCCAGGGGAACGGCGTACTGCCCCGGTCGCCGTCGTGCAGGACGGCCGCTCCGGACCAGCCGCCGGTGCCGGGCGGGTCGGCCTCGACGAGGACGTGCCCGTGC
Organism: Hamadaea tsunoensis DSM 44101; assembly: GCF_000428945.1. Taxonomy (GTDB): domain Bacteria; phylum Actinomycetota; class Actinomycetes; order Mycobacteriales; family Micromonosporaceae; genus Hamadaea; species Hamadaea tsunoensis. Next base: position 337,861 of record NZ_AUAX01000002.1, read on the forward strand.
CGGCGGATCAGGGTGGCGCAGCGGCGCAGCAGCCGGGCGGGGTCGCCGCCGATGCCGATGTTGCCGTCGGCCAGCAGTGCCCGCGACCACTGCCCCGCCTCGGGGACGTCGCCGAAGACGTCGGCGGTGACCGCCCGGGCGCCGCGCCGGCGGGCCAGGCGTACCGCGGTCGTGCTGATGTCGATGCCCAGGGCGGGGATGCCGGCCCCGGCCAGCGCGCCGACCAGACGTCCGGGGCCGCAGCCGACGTCGAGGGTCGGCGCGGCGCACCGGTCGAGGATCGTGCGGTCACCCGGCCGCAGCCGCTGCCACAGGTTCGTGTCGACGTGGCGCAGCGGCCGCCCCGCGGTGTCGAGCAGCCGCAGGCGCGCCGTGTCGCGGCGTAGCGCTCCGCTGTAGACGGCCAGCGCGCTGGTCATCGGACCACCGCCGGCACGTGGGCTTGGACCGCGGCCGCGAACCGCCCGTGCGGGTGGGCGGCGGCGACGGCCCACGCGTCCGCCGCGGTGTCGACGTCGCGCAGCACCGGCAGCTCGGCCACCGCCAGGCCACGGGCCCGCAGTGCCGCCAGCGTGCGCAGGCCGGTGTCGTCCTGCGACATGCGCACGCCGATCAACGCCTCGGCGTGTGAGGGCTCCCGCAGGGCCAGCGCCCACCAGCCGCCGTCGGCGGCCAGGCCCAGCGCCGCGTCGGCATCCGACAGCGCGCCCGCCGCCGCGTCCAGCAGACCGGCGGTCGCCTGCGGGGTGTCCATGCCGATGAGCAGGCTGGCCCAGCCGGGCCGGGCAGTGGACCGGAAGGCGTGCGCCAGCCGGACGTCGAGATCGCCCGCGCACTGGGTGACGGCCGTCCACCCGGGACGGCCGTCGAGCGTACCGTCCAGCACCAGGACCCGGGCGGCGGCGGAACTGCCGTCGACGGCGTCGAGGGTGTCCTCGATCGCCGCCGCCGCGACCGCCGCGGCCTGCGGCGGCGTGCACGGCGGGCACAGCCGGGTCTTGACCCGGCCCGGCACGGGCTGCTTGGCCAGCACCAGGGTCTGCAGGTTCATCGGGCCAGCACCTTCGCCATGTCCCGGACCGCGCGGGCGGTGCCCGCCACGGTTCCGGTCACCTTCGAGCGGGTGCCCTCGGCCCGGGGCGCGTACGCGACCGGCACCTCGTGGATGCGCCAGCCGTCCCGGGCGGCGGCGATCACCATCTCCAGCGGATAGCCGAACCGCCGGTCACGCAGGCCCAGCCCGAGCAGCGCGGTACGCCGGGCCGCCCGCATCGGCCCGAGATCGTGCAGCGGTACGCCGATGTGCCGGCGCAACCGCCAGGCGAGCAGCCGGTTGGCCTGCCGGGCGTGCCAGGGCCAGGAACCCGGGCGCGGTACGCGCCGGCCGAGGACCAGGTCGGCCTGCCCGGCGGCGACCGGATCGGCGACGCTCGGCAGTTCGCCCAGGTCGAACGAGCCGTCGGCGTCGACGATGCAGACCAGTTCGGCGGTGGCCGCGCGCAGGCCCGCGTGCACGGCCGCGCCGAACCCGCGCTCGGGCACGTCAATCACGTGGGCGCCGAGCGAGCGGGCCACCCCGGCGCTGCCGTCGGTGGAACCGTTGTCGGCCACGATCGCCCGGTATCCGGCCGGGAGACCGGCGAGGACCTGCGGTAACGCCGCCGCTTCATTGAGGCACGGCAAGATCACATCCACCATGGACGTCAACGTACCGCCGATCCGGGGCGGAAATAGTTACCGACTTCGGCGTAATCCTTACGAACCGCTGACAATGGGCGGCATGGGGCTCGGCGTACCCATATGTTCGGTTCATGAGACTGCTCGTGACAGGTGCCGCCGGGTTCATCGGCAGCGAGATCAGCACGCTGGCCCGCGCGGCCGGCCACGAGGTGGTGGGGCTGGACCGCGTACCGGGGGTGGACGTGGTGGCCGACGTCCGCGACGCCGCCGCGCTCGACCGGGTGCTGTCCGGCGTGGACGCCGTCTGCCACCAGGCGGCCATGGTCGGCCTGGGCGTCGACCTGCAGGACCTGCCCGAGTACGCCGGCTGCAACGACCTCGGCACCGCCGTGCTGCTGGCGGCGATGGCCCGGCACGGCGTGACCCGGCTCGTCCTGGCCGGTTCGATGGTCGTCTACGGCGACGGCGCGTACACGTGTGCCGAGCACGGCGCGGTGCGGGCGGGTGTCCGCCCCGACGCGGACCTGGCCGCCGGCGATTTCGAGCCGACCTGCCCGCGCTGCGGCCGGCCGCTGGCCCACGGGACCGTCGACGAGGACGACCGGCTCGACCCCCGCAGCGTGTACGCGGCGACCAAGCTGGCCCAGGAGCACCTCGCGGCGGCGTGGGCGCACGCGGCGGGCGGCCGGTGCGCCTCGCTGCGCTACCACAACGTCTACGGACCCGGCATGCCCCGCGACACCCCGTACGCCGGTGTCGCCGCCATCTTCCGCTCGGCGGCCGCCCGCGGACTGGCGCCCCGGGTGTTCGAGGACGGCGGGCAGCTGCGCGATTTCATCCACGTACGCGACGTCGCGGCCGCCAACCTCGCCGCCCTGTCCTGGCTGGACACACCGGACGCGGTGCCGTTCCGGGCGTTCAACGTCGCCACCGGCCGGCCGCGGACGATCCTCGATCTCGCCGCGACCCTCGCCGCCGTGATGGACGCGCCGGAACCCGTGGTGACCGGGCAGTTCCGGGCCGGCGACGTGCGGCACATCCTCGCCTCGCCCGACCGCGCCCGCCGGGAACTCGGGTTCACCGCCGGCATCACGTTCGAGGAGGGTGTGGCCGAGTTCGCGGCGGTCCCGGCGTGAAGGCGTTCTCACGGGGCGACGCCGCGACCGTGGCCCTCACCGCCGCCCTGATCGCGGTGGCCGCCGTCGTCGGTGTCGCGGTCGGTGTCGAGGCCGCGACCCCGCCCCTGTACGCGTTGTGGCGCCCGCATGTCGGCCCCGGAACCCTGCCCGCGATCGCCGTCGCCGTTCTCGCCGTCGGCTGGGGACCCCGGTGGGCGGCGGTCCTGCCGTGGCGGCGGCTGCTGCTCTCGGCGTACGGGGTGGCGCTGGCGTGGACCCTCAGCCTGACCCTGGTCGACGGCTGGCACGCCACCGCGACGCGGCTGACCACCGACGCGGAGTACCTGTCGGCGTTGCCGTCCACGCCCGACATCCCCACGATGATCGGCACGTACGCCCGCCGGATCGTCGACTTCCAGCCCGATTCCTGGAACACCCAGGCCGCCGGGCATCCGCCGGGGGCGCTGCTCGTGTTCGCCGTCCTCGACCGGATCGGGCTGGGCGGCGGCGTACCGGCCGCGCTGCTGTGCGTGGTGGTCGGCTGCGTCGCCGCCGTCGCGGTCCCGTCGGCGCTGCGGTCGCTCGGTGACGAGGCCGCCGCCCGGGCCGCCGTGCCGTTCGTCGTGCTGTTCCCCGGCGCGGTCTGGGTCGGCGTCTCGGCGGACGGGCTGTTCCTCGGGGTCACCGCGGCCGCGGTCGCGGTGCTCGCCGCCGGTCTGCGCCGGCCGTGGCTCGCGGCCCTGTCCGGCGTCCTCTTCGGGTTCGCCTGCTTCCTGTCCTACGGCCTGGTCCTCATGGGCTTCCTCGCCCTCGCCGTGGCGGTCGCCGCGCGGCGGTACGTCCCGCTGGTCTGGGCGGCCCTCGGCGCGGCGGCCGTCGCGGTCTGCTTCGCGGTCGCCGGATTCTGGTGGTACGACGGCTACACCGCCGTCCGCGTCCGCTACTACCAGGGCATCGCGGCACACCGCCCCTACTGGTACTGGGTGTGGGCCAACCTCGGCGCGCTCGCCGCGAGCGCCGGGCCGGCCGGCTTCGCCGCCACCCGCCGGGCCCTGGTCGCCCGGCGCGGACCCGCTGCGCTGCTGTGCGCCGCGGCCGTCGCCGCGATCGTGGCGGCCGACGTGTCCGGGCTCAGCAAGGCGGAGGTCGAGCGGATCTGGCTGCCGTTCGCCGTCTGGCTGCCCGCGGCGGCCGTCTTCCTGCCCCGCCGGTCCCGGCCGTACTGGCTCGCGTTCCAGGCGGTCACGGCGCTGGTGGTGAACCACCTGTTCCACACCGTGTGGTGACTCAGCCGGTCTCACGGTCGGTCTCATCGCCGGTCTCAATGCCCGTCTCGGTGCCGGCCTCGACGCCCGTCCGGTCCCGGCCGAGCCTGCTCGGCCACCAGATGCGCGGCCCGATGTCCAGCGCCAGCGCCGGCACCAGCAGGGACCGCACCACGAGCGTGTCCAGCAGTACGCCGAACGCCACCGCGAACGCGATCTCGGCCAGGAACACGAGCGGCAGGACGGCCAGCGACGAGAAGGTGGCGGCCAGGACGAGACCGGCCGACGTGATCACCCCGCCGGTGACGGCCAGCGCCGTGAGGACGCCGGACCGGTGACCCCGTCGGGCCACTTCCTCGCGTACGCGGGTCATGAGGAAGATGTTGTAGTCGACGCCGAGGGCGACCAGGAAGATGAACGCGAACAGCGGGAACGACGAGTCCTCGCCGGCGAAGCCGATGACGTCGCGGAAGACCACGCCGCAGACGCCGAGGGTGGCCAGGAACGACAGGACGACGGTGGCGACGAGCAGCAGCGGCGCGACGACGGAGCGCAGCAGCAGCATCAGGATGACGAACACGACGACCAGGACCGGCGGGATGATCACCGTGCGGTCGCGGCGGGCGGTGTCCTGGACGTCGAGGTTGATCGCGACGAAGCCGCCGACCTTCGCCTGCGCGCCGGGCACGGCGTGCACGGCGGCGCGCAGGTCGCGGATGGTCTGGTAGGAGGCCTCGCTGTCGGGCGGGGCGGACAGCGCGACGTCGACGCGTGCCAGGCCGTCCACGACCTTCGGCGGCACGGCCGGTTGTCCCGGTACCACGGGTTGACCCGTGTAGGGCACCGCGTCGACCGCACCGGGGACCTGCTTGACCGCGGCCAGCACCGCTTCCAGCTGCGCGGCGGACATGATGATCTCCGCGCTGCCGCCCGCGCTGTCGAAATGCTCGGCCAGGACCTGCTGGCCGGCCTTGGAGTCCGGGGTCCCGGTGAAGGCGTCGCTCTGCGGGATGCCGTTGGCCTGCAACCGGAACAGGCCGAACGTCAGGGCGATCAGCACGACGCTGGTGAGGATCCAGACCAGCCGCGCGTGCCGGCCGACGTACGCGGCCACCTTGGCCCACACGCCGTGCTGCTCGGTGGGGTGCGAGTCGAAATGCGGCCGGAACGGCCAGAACGCGACCCGGCCGACCAGCGCCAGGATGGCCGGAAGCAGGCTCAGGCTCGCGATCATGGCGCAGGCGATGCCGATCGCGCCGACCGGGCCGAGTCCCTTGTTCGATCGCAGATCGGAGATGAGCAGGCAGAGCAGCGCGATGATGACCGTGCCGCCGCTCGCGACGATGGGCTCCACCACCGCCCGGTACGCCTTGCGTATCGCGTCGAACCGGCTGCGGTGCAGGCGCAGTTCCTCCCGGTAGCGGGCGACCAGCAGCAGGGCGTAGTCGGTCGCAGCCCCGAGGACGAGGACGTCCAGGATGCCCTGGCTCTGCCCGTTCAGGGTGATCACGTCGTTCTTGGCCAGCAGGTACACGACGCCGTTCGCGGCGCTGAGCGCGAACACGGCGGAGAACAGCACGATCAGGGGCAGCAGCGGGCTGCGGTACACGACGACGAGGATGAGCAGCACCACGGCGCCGGTGACGAGCACCAGGACGCCGTCGATGCCGGCGAACGAGTTCACGAGGTCGGCCAGCAGGCCGCCCGGGCCGGCGACGTTGACCTGTAGGCCCGGCTCGTGCGGGAGGTCGCGCAGCCAGCCGACGTTCGCCGAGAGGGTGTCGCCGTCGCTGCTCGTGAACGGCACGATCAGCTGCGCGGCGGTGTCGTCCTTCGTCGACGGGATCGGACCGGCCGGCGGGGCGGCGAGCTGATCGCCGAAGTGGGCCGTGATCTTCGCGCGGTCCGCGGCGATCTGCGTCCGGTCCGCCGCGGTCAGGCCGCCCGGCCGGGAGTACACCATGATGGCGGGCGTCGACTCGGCGCTGACGAACTTCCGGTCCAGCTCGTTGACCTCGGCGGATTCGACGCCGGTGGGCAGGAACGCGGAGTTGTCGTTCTTCTGCACCTCCGACGTGCGGCCCGACAACGGCCCCAGCGCCGCCCCCACCACCAGCCAGGCCACCAGTGTCAGTGCGGGCAGCAGCCACCGCCAGACCGACGTCCTTGCCGTGGTTTCGCGCAACTCGATCCCCCGTAGCGGTGCGCGCGCCGCCGGAACCGGCCGGGCGCTGCCCTGAATCCGATGATCCGTCATGAGGGCACTGAAAGGGGGGCGAAACGGAAAGCTGAGCGGACGTGTCGGCGAATGTGGCCCGGTGCGAGACCGCCCCCGTCGGTGATCCGCCGGGTGCCGGACTCCTTCCGGGTTCGGCCGGTCAGCCCGTCTTGGCGTACGCGACCGGCCCGGTCGTCCACGGGCGGCGAAAACCCGGCGGCATCGCCCGGGAACCAGGTCATGCGGGCGTTGCCACCGGACTCCCGCAGGCTGATGCTGATATCGGGAACTCCTTCGACCCCACGGACCGACCTCCACACCGCAGACAAGGGCGTCGCATGTCCACATCGATTCGACGGCTGACCGCTCTTGCCGCCGCCGGTCTCCTGGCCCTCGGCGGCGGAGCCGGCCTGACCGCCCCACCGGCGGCCGCCGCGCCGCCCGGATACTCCGTGACCGGCCTGGACGTCTCGGCGTTCCAGGGCACGATCGACTGGGCGGCCGTCGCCACCTCCGGGGCGCGCTTCGCCTACATCCGCGCCTCCGAGCAGGCCGGCACGCCGGATGCGACCTTCGCCGCCAACTACGCGGGCGCGAAGGCCAACGGGCTGTACGCGGGCGCCTACCACCGGGCCCGGCCGGATGTCAGCGGCGGCAAGGCGCAGGCCGACTTCTTCGCCGACAACGCGCAGTTCACCGCCGACGGGCGGACGCTGCCGCTGATGCTCGACATCGAATGGCCCAGAGCCAACTGGACCGGGCTGGACGCCTGCTACAACCTGACGCCCAGCCAGCTCGTGAGCTGGATCCGGGCGTTCGTCGACGAGATCGCACTGCGTACGGGGCGGCTCGCGCTCATCTACACCAACACCAACTGGTGGAACCCCTGCACCGCCAACGACACCAGTTTCTCGGCGAACCAGGTGTTCGTCGCCCGGTACCAGCCGTCTCCGTTGCCGTTGCCGGCCGGCTGGTCTACCTGGTCACTGTGGCAGTACACGTCGACGGGTCGCGTACCCGGTATCACCGGCGATGTCGACCTCGACGTGTTCAACGGAGATCTCGCCGCGCTGGCCCAACTGGCCGGCGGTACGCCGAATCCGCCCCTGGCGAGCCTGCTGGCGGAGGTGAACACCCGTTTCGTCAGCGCCGAGAGCGCCGGCACCCAGCCGCTCATCGCGAACCGCACGGCGGTCGGGCAGTGGGAGCAGTTCACCGTGGTCGACGCCGGCGGCGGTTTCGTCGCCCTGCTGGCCCGCGCGAACGGCAAGTACGTGACCGCCGAGAGCGCGGGGGCGAAACCGCTCATCGCCAACCGCGCCGCGATCGGGGCGTGGGAGAAGTTCCGCATCGTCGGCAACACCGACGGCTCGGTCAGCCTGCTCGCCAACGCCAACAACAAATACGTGACCGCCGAGAGCGCGGGGACGAAACCGCTCATCGCGAACCGTACGGCGATCGGCCTCTGGGAGCGGTTCTACCGGATCGCGCCGCCGGTGACGATGAGCCTGCGGGCGGCTGCCAATCAGCGCTACGTGACGACCCAGAGCGCGAACGGCCTGCCGCTGATCGCCAATCGCGCCAGCATCGGGCAGTGGGAGCAGTTCACCGTGATCGAGGCGGGCGGCGGCTTCGTCGCCCTGCTGGCCCGCGCGAACGGCAAGTACGTGACCGCCGAGAACGCCGGAGCGAGCGCCCTGGCCGCCAACCGCGCCGCGATCGGCCCCTGGGAGAAGTTCCGCATCGTCAGCAACACCGACGGCTCGATCAGCCTGCTCGCCAACGCCGACAACAAGTACGTGACGGCGGACGGCGGGACCCAGCCGCTGATCGCGAACCAGGCGGCGAACGGCACGGCCGAACGGTTCGCGATCGTCACGTACTGAGCCGGGTCTCGGCGGGTACGCCGTCGCCCGGCGGCCCGCCGGTCAGGCCAGCGAGAGGAAGAGCTTCTCCATCTGGGCCAGGTCGGCGGTCTGGTCCTTGCCCTCGTTGCGGGCGGCCATGCACTGCTGGAGGCCGCTCGCGACGATCTTGAATCCGGCCCGGTCGAGGGCCCGCGACACGGCGGCGAGCTGCGTCACGACGTCAGCGCAGTCCCGGCCGTCCTCCAGCATCGCGATGACCCCGCGGATCTGCCCCTCGGCCCGGCGCAGGCGGCGTACGACGTCTCCGACGGTGTCGGCTTCGATCTGCATGGCTTCCTCCGCTCGGTGGTGACGGCCGGTTCAACATACACCCGGGGGTATCGGTTCCCGAGACCTCGTGTGATCGATCCGACGCCCCCTGAGCTGGTACGCGGCCTTGACGGGCAACGCGACCGCCGCGTTATGGTGGGGGCGACCAATACCCCCCAGGGTATTCAGCAGTACCACCGGATACCCCTACGGGTACGGGTGTGAGGAGAGGAAGCACCGTGGTGCACATCGTCCCGATCGACACTCCGACGCTCGGTGACCGCAGCTACCTGGTCCACGACGGCCGGGTCGCCTTCGTCGTCGACCCGCAGCGCGACATCGACCGGGTCCTTCGCCTGGCCGAGGCGGCGGGCGTGCGGATCACCCACGTGTTCGAGACCCACGTCCACAACGACTACGTGACCGGCGGCGCCGCGCTCGCCCGGGCCGCCGGGGCCGCGTACCACGTCAACGCCGCCGACCCCGTCGGCTTCGAGCACGCCGCGGTGTCCCACGGCGACGTCATCTCCGTCGGCGACGAGCTGCGCGTGACCGCCGTGGCCACCCCCGGCCACACCTTCACCCACCTGTCCTACACGCTCGCCGTCGGCGCCGAGGTGGTCGCGGTCTTCACGGGCGGCTCGCTGCTCTACGGCTCCGTGGGCCGCCCCGACCTCCTCGGCGCCGAGCACACCCACGATCTCGTACGCCACCAGTACGCCTCCGCCCAGCGTCTGGCCGCCGAACTGCCGGAAACGACGGCGGTGTACCCCACACACGGATTCGGCAGCTTCTGCTCGGCCACGCAGTCGTCGGCCACGGCGTCGACCCTGGCGCAGGAGAAGGCGACCAACGCGGTGCTGACCCGCGGGGAGCAGGAGTTCGTCGACGACATCCTGGCCGGGCTCGACGCGTGGCCGGCGTACTACACCCACATGGCCTCGCTCAACCTCGCCGGCCCGGCCGCGCCCGACCTCTCCGCGCCCCAGCGGGCCGACGCCCGGCAGCTGCGGCAGCGTATCGCCGACGGCGAATGGGTGGTGGACCTGCGCCACCGGGTCGCGTTCGCCGCCGGGCACCTGGCCGGGACCCTGAACTTCGGCCTCGACGGCAGCTTCGCGACCTACCTCGGCTGGCTGATCCCCTGGGGTACGCCGCTGACCCTGCTCGGCGACTCCCCCGACCAGATCCGCCAGGCCCAGCGCGAACTGGTACGCATCGGCATCGACCGGCCGGCCGCGTACGCCACCGGGACGCCCGGGGACTGGGCCGGGACCGAGCCGCAGGGCAGCTACCCGCGCGCGACGTTCGCCGATCTCGCCCAGGTACGCCACCACCGCCCCGTCGTCGTCCTCGACGTACGCCGGGCGCTGGAGTGGCAGCGGTCGCATCTGCCCGGCGCCGTCCACGTCCCGCTGCAGGAGCTGCCGGAACGGGTGGCCGACCTGCCCGAAGGCGAGATCTGGGTGCACTGCGCCGGCGGCTACCGCGCCTCGATCGCCGCCTCGCTGCTGCGGGCCGCCGGCCGGCAGGTCGTGCACATCGACGACGACTACGCCCACGCCGCCGAGCACGGCCTGACCGGACCCGCGGCCGCGTGAGCACCGGCCGGACCCGCACAGCACCACGTACGGCAACACGCACTGGAACACGCACAGAAAGCAGTACCGCCTCCATGAGATCTCCCCGCCTCGACCCGACCGCCCTGCGCGACTGGCTGGCCGAGCCCCGGCCGCCGCGCGTCCTCGACGTGCGTACGCCCGCCGAATTCGAGACCGCCCACATCCCCGGCTCCTACAACGTGCCCCTGGACCTGCTGCGGGAGCACACCGCCGAGATCGCCGGGCACCTCGACCGGGGGATCGTGCTCGTGTGCCGGTCCGGCCAGCGGGCTGCCCAGGCCGAGCAGGCCCTCGCCGGCGCCGGCCTGCCCCGGGTGCACCTGCTCGACGGCGGCCTCGTCGCCTGGCAGCGGCAGGCCGCACCGGTCACCGCCGGCCGCGCCCGCTGGGCCGTCGAACGCCAGGTACGCCTGGTCGCGGGCGGCCTCGTCCTGCTGTTCGTCCTCGGCGGCCTCCTCGTCCCCGGCCTGCAGTACGCGGCCGCGGCGATCGGGGCCGGCCTGGCGGTCGCCGCGCTGACCGACACCTGCGCGATGGGCATGCTGCTGGGCCGGCTGCCCTACAACCGGGGCGCCTCCTGCGACCTGGACGGCGTGGTCGGGCGGCTGCGGTCCGGAGCAGCCGGATGACCCTCGCCGCCACCCTGGCCGCGGCCGTGGTCATCGGTCTGATGCTCGGCCTGCTCGGTGGCGGCGGCTCCATCCTCACGGTCCCGGTGCTGCTCTACATCGCCGGGCAGGAGCCGTCCGCCGCCATCGCCGGTTCGCTGTTCGTCGTGGCGGTCACGAGCGCCGTCGCGCTGCTGCCCCACGCCCGCGCCGGGCGTGTGCACTGGCGTACCGGGCTGGTGTTCGGGGCGGCCGGGCTGGCCGGTGCGTACGGGGGCGGGCGGCTTGCCGTCCACCTGCCCGCGACCCTGCTGCTCACCGGATTCGGACTGCTGATGACCGCGGCCGCGGCAGTCATGATCCGTTCGTGCCGGCGACCGCCCCGGCAGGCGTCCGGCGCCCGGCGTACGCCCGCACTGGCCGCCCTCGGCCTGGCGGTGGGGCTGATCACCGGCCTGGTCGGGGCCGGCGGCGGGTTCGTCATCGTCCCCGTCCTGGTGCTGCTGGCCGGGCTGCCGATGAGCGCGGCGGTGGGCACGTCGCTGCTGGCGATCACCCTGCAGGCGGCCGCCGGGCTGGCCGGGCACCTGCCCCACGCCGCGATCGACTGGCCGCTCACGCTCGGCGTCACGGCTCTGGCGGTCGCGGGCAGCCTGGCGGGTGCCCGGCTGGCCGGACGCGTACGCCCGCGGTTGCTGCGTACCGGATTCGGCTGGTTCCTCGTCGCGATGGCCGGCCTGGTCCTCGCCGAGCAGGCGCCCGCGGGTCTGCGGCACGTGCTGGGCGCCACGGCAGGCGGCCGCGTCGCGCTGGCCACCGCCTGCGCCGGACTGGCGATCGCCGCCGCCCGGCACGTCAACGCCTGCCGGACATGGAACGCCACGTAGCCGATGACCTGCGTGACCGACGACCTGTGCAGCCGATGACTTGCAACCTGTACCCAGGTACAGGCTTACCGTGAGGGCATGACCGAGAACAGCCCCGCCGGGCCGGATCAGGTGCCCGAGGCATGCACGCTGCCGACCGCCGAACAGCCGCTGCGCCTCGCCGAGTTCGACGCCCTCTTCTCCACCGCCGTACGCGCGGCCGACCGGCGTACGCCCCGGCACCTGGGTCTCACGCTCCCGGGCGGCGAGCAGCTGGCGTCCACCGTCCGCGACCTGGCCGAACGTGAGACGCAGTGCTGCTCGTTCTTCACCTTCACCGTCACCACCCCGGCCCCCGGCGTCGTACGCCTCGACATCGAGGTTCCCGCCGGGCACGTCGACGTCCTCGACACGCTGCAGGCCCGCGCAGCCCTCGTCCGGGACCGGCCATGACCACCGAACTGCGCAGCGGCGAACTCGCCGAAGCCGCCGGCGTCCACCAGCAGACGCTGCGCTACTACGAGCGGCGCGGGCTGCTTGCCGAGCCGCGCCGCAGCCCTGGCGGGCACCGGCTCTACCCCGCCGAGGCGGTGGTCACGCTGCGCGTCATCAAGACGGCGCAACGGCTGGGATTCACCCTCGACGAGGTGGCCGAACTCGTCGACCTCGGCACCCACCGGCACGGCCGGCGCCGCGACACCAGCCTGCAACGGCGGGCCGCGGCCAAGCTCACCGAGATCGAGGCCCGGATCGCCGACCTGCGCACGATCGCCACGAGCCTGCGGGCCGCGCTCGACGCGGGCTGCGACGACCTGGCCACGTGTGCCACCACCGACTGCTGCCCGCTGCCCTTCGCCGACCTCGACCGGGGAGACCGCCCATGAACACCCTGCGCCGCATGCTGCCCACGAGTCTCGGCGGGCTGGCCGGGCTGGCCTGCGTCCTCTGCTGCGCCGTGCCCCTGCTGCTGGGGGCGGGCATTCTCGGCGGGGCGGGGTGGGCGCTGGTCGGGCAGATCCTGCCGGGGATCGCCGTGATCCTGGCCGCGGCGGCCGCGCTCGCCTGGTGGTGGACCCGTCGCCGCCCCGCCCACCAGGCACGGTGCGCGGGCGGCGACTGCTCCTGCGACCAGGCCGCTCCGATCGGCTGAACCGGTCCGGCCGGGACGCTCCACTCAGGACACTCTTGGCGGGACCGCGGCGGGACGTTCCGCCAACAGGTCCAGTGCCAGCCGGATCGCGGCGTCGAGCTGGGGGTCGCGGCCGGCCGCCCAGTCGTGCGGTGCCATGGCCACCTCGACGTCCGGCTCCACGCCGCGGTTGTCGACGCCGAAGCCCGATCCCGGGAACCAGCCGGCGTACTTCGGTTGGGCGGCCATGGTTCCGTCGATCAGCTCGTACCGCATGTCGCAGCCGATCACGCCGCCCCAGGTACGCGTACCGACGATGGGGACGCCGTGGGACTTGAGCGCCTGCACGACGAAGTCGCCGCCGGAGGACGCGTACCCGTCGGTGAGCACGACGACCGGTCCGCGGGGGGACTCGGCCGGGTATCGACCGGGTTCGGCGTAGCGGGAGACCTCCCAGCCGACGACGCGCCGGATGAGCTTCTCCGCGACGAGGTCGGAGCCGCTGCCGCCCATCGCGTCCCGCAGGTCCACGAGCAGGCCCTCGCACTCGAACGCGGCGTACAGGTCGCGGTGCAGGTCCGCCCAGCCCTTGGCCATCACATTCGGGATGCGCAGGTAGCCGAGGCGGCCGGCGGACAGGTCGCGTACGGCGGTCCGCTGCCGGGCGACCTCGTCGTAGTACCGGACCGCGTGCTCGCTCGCCAGCGGCACCACGATCGTGCGGCGGTCCACGCCGTCGCGGCGCAGCGTGAGCTCGACCGGCCGGTCCGCCTTGCCGGTCAGCAGCGGGTTCGGGCCGCGCAGCGAGTCCACCGGCCGGCCGTCCACGGCGACGATGTGATCGCCGGGGGCCGCCGCGACGCTCGGGGCGGCGAGCGGGGAGCGCGCGCCGATCACGGAGGAGTCGCCCGGCACGATCCGCGCGATCCGCCAGGCGCCGTGGTCCGTCCGTTCGAGGTCCGCGCCCAGCAGGCCCTGCGCCAGCGCCGGGTCCGCGCCCACCGCCGGCGGCGGCAGCACCCCGGTGTGCGAGGTGCGCGTCTCGCCTTGCAGCTCCCGCAGCACATCGAGCAGGTCGTCCGCGCTCGCGACCCCGTCCAGCAGCGGCCGGTAGCGCGCACCCATCGCGTTCCAGTCCAGGCCGCCCAGGTCCGCGCGCCAGTAGTTGTCGCGCATCAGGAGCCACGCCTCGTGGTACATCTGCCGCCACTCGGCCGCGGGTTCGACCGTCACCCGGATCCGATCCAGATCAACGGCCGCACCTTCGCGTACGCCGACCGGCTTGATCTCCAAGGACTCCCCCGTCGTGTACGCGATCGCGGCCCCGTCGGCGCAGACCGCGTAGCCGGTGACGTTCTCGGCTTCGACGGTGTGCTCGCGGCGCGCCAGGTCGTAGCGGACGAGCCGGGTCGCGGGCCGGTCCGCCGCGCCGATCGAGGCTTCCCCGAGCGCCCCGGTACGCGGCACGTCCAGCCAGACCACGCCGTCGCGGACCGCTCGGAGCTGCGCGTACTGTCCGGCCGCCACGGCGAGGACCACGATCCGATCGGCCAGCCCGTCGACGTCGACGGCCGGCTCGTGCGCTCCGGCAGGCGTACTCCCGGGTGGGGAATCGCCGGTGAAGGGTGACGGGGTCGCGGCCTGGAGGGTGACGAGGTAGGGGCGCACGCCGGGCAGGAAGCCGAAGTCGTGGGTGTGCGCGTCGTAGATCGGGTCGAAGGTGCGGTTGGACAGGAACGCCAGGTAGCGGCCGTCGTGGGTGAAGGCCGGGGAGGTGTCGTCGAACCTGGGCGGGGTCACGTCGGTGACGGTGCCGTCGGCGAGCCGGGCCAGCCGGATCTGGGCGCCGCGGCGCTCGGGGCGCCAGGGTTGCGACCAGGCCAGCAGCGCGGAGTCGGGCGAGAACGCCAGGCCCGCGACCTCCTCGAAGGTGCTGCGCGCGATCTCGGTGACGGCCGGCTCGCCGGACAGCGCCACCGTCAGCAGGCGGCCGTCGGCGCAGGCCACCGCGGCCAGTGTCCCGTCGGGAGCGACCGCCAGTTCGAGGATCCGGCCGAACGCGCTGTGGCCGGTACGCGTCGGCGCCGAGCCGTCGGCGGGGAGCACGTCGAGGCCGTCCTCGCCACCGGAGTCCGAGGCGCAGACGACCGCGTCGCGGCCCGGGACGACCACCGGCAGCCGGCCGCGTACGCCGGGCGTGGCGAGCAGCGCGCGGGCCTCCCCTTCCCGCGCGGGCAGCCAGTGGACGGTCCCGCGTACCTCGGCGGCGACGATGTCACCGGCGGCGTCCAGCGCGAACGAGTTCAGGTGCGCCCTTGCCGGGACCACATAGGACATACGGCCGGAGCGGGTGCCGCCGAGCCGTACGTCCAGGCGTACCGTTGCGGCGTCGAGGGACGGGAGCAGCCAGAGCTCACCGGCGCGCTGGTAGACCACGCGCCGGCCGTCGGTCGTCGCGTGGCGCGCGTAGTACTCACCCGGATCAGTGTGGCGGCGCAGGTCCGAGCCGTCCGGGCGGGCCGAGTAGAGCGCGCCGGTGCCGTCGTGGTCGGACAGGAACACTACCCGGTCCGCTCGTTCGCCGGCTCCTTCGCCGCCTGGTTCCACGGCTTGCTCCCCGGCCTGTTCCGCGACGAACATGGGGTTGACCAGGTTGGCGCCGACGTCGGCGAGGATGCGCTCGAACCGCGTACCGTCCGGCGAATACCAGATCGCGCCGCCGGCTCCACCGCCGTAGCCCTTCCAGTCGGCCGGATCGAGGGGCTCGAAGTTCATCGCGCTGCCGATCAGGACGGCACCGTCGGCGCGTACCGAGACGTCGCCGGCCGGGCCGTAGGGCAGCTCGCGTACCGGTCCGGTGGGCGAGACGGCGAACGCCCACGTCTTCATGCTGTGCGGGCGGCCGGTCCGGCTGAGCACGAGCACCTCGTCGTCGCCGGTCCAGCCCCGGACGGTCGCGAACCGGTCGCCCCAGTGGGTCAGGCGCCGGGGCTCGCTCCCGTCGCGGACCGGCATCGCGTACGCCTCGCGGGGGCCGCCCCGGCCGAACGACCGGCTGCCGTCGCCGGTCGACGTCCAGGCGACCTGCGTACCGGCGGGGTTGAGCCGCGGATGCAGCACCGGTACGCCCTCGGCGGTCAACCGGCGGGCCTGAGCGCCCTGTCCCCCGGCCGCCTCGCTCAGGGAAGCGAGCCAGACGCCGTCCTCGGCCACGAAGGTAAGAAGATCGCGTGCGATGTGCGGATAACGCAGATAATGCGATTCGGCCACCCGCTGACACTAATCCACGCTGTCCTCAAATACCTGGATGCGTTGAAGTGCGCATTACCGGCGTACGGGAGCGCCGGGCCGGTCGTCAGGTGGGCCGCGGCCCGTGCACGGCGGTCTCGACGAAGTCGTAGCCGAGGTCGAAGCGGATGCCGTCGGGGTTGCTCAGGTGGGCGTCGCGGTACCACCCCTGGTCGGCTTCCGGGTGCGGGCCGACGACACCGACACGCCCCGAGCCGAAGGCGGCGACGACCGCGGCGGGCGCACCGGTGTTGTAGGTGGCGAGTACGGTCGCCGGCGCGCCGTCGTTGAGCCGGAACGACGGTCCGTCCTGGAAGTACATGTTGCGTTGCCGGCCGCGCCAGGTGATCGGGATGACCGTGTCGTCGTCGCTGTCGGTGCTGGCGCCGGGGCTGCTGATGTACTGGTCCACGCGCCCCGGCAGGACGCCGAATCCGGGTTCGCCGGCGGCGAGGTAGGCACCGAGGCAGAAGCCGAGATACGTGCCTCCCTTGTCGACGAAGTCGCGGACGTAGGCGCTGTCGTCGCGCAGTCGTCGCCAGGCGCGGCTGACCTCGCCACCGCCGGGCTGGACGTAGACGGTCGCGTCGGCCAGGTCGCCCGGCGAGATCTGGCGGCTCTCCCCCGGCCCGCAGTACTCGGTGTGGAACTTCGTGGGACTGGATCGCAGGAGCGCCGCGACGGACTCCGAGCAGCCGGAGCAGGACGCGGGGCCGCGATAGATCAGTGCCAGCGGCTGCGGCCCGGCGGGCGCAGGATCGGACCGGCTGAGCCACGTCACGCCGGAAACCGCGGCGACGACGCCGACGGCGGCAGTGCCCAGGAGCAGGTCTCGCCGATTCATCGTGATGCCTCCGACCTCGTAGTCGTGGTGGTCTGTAGCCGGCGGGCGGGCCTTGTCGCCCATCGCCGGGCCGCTGCGGTCAGCGCGGAGACGAGCGCTTCGAGCGGCCCCTTGCCGATCGTCGCGCGTACGCCGAGCCCGAGCAGCAGCGCTCCGCAGAGCTGCACGACGAACCCGGTGGTCGCCGTGTACTCGTCGAAGTCCGAGCTCATGAAGAGTGTGTGCAGGGTGTAGACGGTCAGCGCGATGCCGCCGGCCGCGCCGAGCGGCGTCAGCACGACGGCCACGAGCCGCCGCAGCCCGGCGGGACGGGCGATCCGGGCGGCGAGCAGCATGAGCCCGAGCAGGGCGACCGCCGTGCCAGTGGTGCCGAGCAGATCGAGCGGCGTGCCCGTGTGCGGTGTGGCGATGGCGAGCCACCACCAGGTGGACGTGGGCGCGGTGCCGTCGCCGCCGAGGGTGAGCACGTCGCGCGTCTCGTACTCGGTCAGCGCGCTGGCGAACTGGGCCGGCCAGATGTGTTCCAGCGCCCGCAGCGACAGGTGCGCCGCCGTCACCCCGGCCGCCACCGCGAACACCGTCCCCGTGGCCAGGAGCGCCACGGCGGTACGCAGCCGGGCCAGGTTCAGCCGGCCGATGACGATCCCCGCGCACACGTAC
Source organism: Hamadaea tsunoensis DSM 44101 (assembly GCF_000428945.1). Classification (GTDB taxonomy): domain Bacteria; phylum Actinomycetota; class Actinomycetes; order Mycobacteriales; family Micromonosporaceae; genus Hamadaea; species Hamadaea tsunoensis. Next base: position 355,336 of record NZ_AUAX01000002.1, read on the forward strand.
GCCATCCACGTCAACGCCGGGTAGGCGCCGGTGATCGACAGTTCGCTCAGCGACGCGGCGGGATGCGCGAACAGCCAGCCGAACGTGAGGTTCGGATGCGTCGGCTGGGCCAGGCGGGCGAGCATCACGTGGGTGAGCACCGGCATCCCGCCGGCCGCCGCCAGCCCGGCGAACGCGACCAGCCAGGTCGGCAGGAAGACCAGCGGGATCGCGACCAGGAACATGACCGCGTAGTACGGCAGGATCACCGTGGCGGTGGCGGCGTCCGTGTAGCCCAGGGCGAGCCCGATCACGCCGATCACCAGCGCCCGCGTGAGAAGCGCGGCGGCCGCCGGCAGCGCGCCCGCGAAGCGTACGCGCCGGCGGCCGGTCAGGAACGCGATCGTGATCCCGGCGATCACCGCGAACGCCGCCGCGGCCCGGCCGGCGAAGACCGTCGTGGACCAGCTCGGCTGGCCGGCCGCGTCGACGTCGTTCAGCGAGTGCACGGCGATCATGCCGAGAAGGGCCACACCGCGGACGACGTCGACCGCGAGGATCCGCCGCCGATCGTCGGCCGGCGCGGGCACGGCCGACGGTGGCGCCGCCCGGTCCGTGACCGCTCTCGTGGCTACCTCGGTCATGGCGTCAGAACCTCGTCCACCAGGTCGAGCCCGAGGTCGGTGCCGAGGACGCCGCCGCGTTCCAGCCTCGCGTCGGCGTACCAGCCCTCGTCGGCTTCCGGATGCGGGCCGACGACGGCCACCCGGCCTGCGCCGAACCCGGCCACCAAGGCGGCGATCGTGCCGTTGGGATAGGTCGCGATGACGGTCGCCTTGGTGCCGGGGCGGAGCCAGAAGTACGGGCCGTCCTGGAAGAACAGCGTCCGCTCCCGGCCCCGCCACGAGACGCGTACGAGAGTGTCGTCCTCGGAGTCGACGGTGGCGCCGCCCGAGGCGATGTACTGGTCGGTGTCGCCGGGCAGCAGGGCGAATCCCGGTGTGGCACCGGCGAGGTAGCCGCCGAGGCAGATGCCCAGGTACCGGCCGCCACAGTGGACGAAGGTGCGGATGTCCTTGCGGTGGCGGCGCATGTGCCCGTACGCGTCCGCGAGCGTGTCGCCGCCGGGCTGGACGTAGAGCACCGCCCCGGCCAGTGCCCGCGCGGACAGCGGGACCTCCTCGCGCGGGCCGACGTAGCGGACGTCGAAGCCGTGCTGGCTGGTCCGCAGGAGCCGCGCCGCCGCCTCCGGGCAGCCGGGCAGGGACGCGGGCCCCCGGTAGACCAGGGCGATCGGCGCGCCCCGGCGCGGCACCCACCGGTGGGCCGGGCCGCCCGGCTGATCCGGGCCGCCCGGCTGTACCGGCGAGCTGGGTGTCGCCGGGGTCATGACGGTTCTCGCGGCGGCGGGTTGTCGAGCGTCAGCGCGGTGCAGCGCACGCCGCCGCCGCCCTTCGCGAGTTCGGTGGTGTCCAGCTCGACCACCCGCAGGCCACGTCCGCGCAGCACCGCGGCGAGCCGGGGCGCCTGGCGGGTCATCGTCACGGTGGTGCCGTCGCTGATCAGGTTGAGCGCGAACCGCGCGGCCTCGTCGAGACCGACCTCGATCAGGTCCAGCCCCAGCCGCTGCAGGCGCCGGCCGCTCTGCTCGTCGAGGGTCTGCGGGCAGTACGCGAGCGTCCGCGTGTCGATGACCGCGACGGCCAGGTCGAGGTCGTACCAGCGCGGGCTCACCGTCCGCAGTGGAATCACCTCGTAGCGCAGCGCCTTGGCGAGGATGCCGTGCATGCCGCGGTCGGTACGCTGCCCGTACCCCGCCAGCAGCAGGTCGCCGCAGGCCAACGCGTCGCCCTGCCCGCTGAACGGGTGCGGTGCCTCGATGACGTCGAACCCGTGGCGGGTCAGCCACTCGTGGAAGTAGGGGATCTCCGCCTTGCGTTCCGGCGGCGGATAGCCCAGCACCGCGCGGTCGCCGCGGACGACGGCGGCGTTGGCGGTGAAGACCATGTCCGGGCACTGGGGCGCCGACGGTACGCGCACGACGCGGCGACCCGCTTCGCGATGCGCGGCGACGATCGACGCGTGCTCGGCGGCGGCCGCGACCGGGTCGGGCTGCACCTCGGTGTGCATGTACGGATTGATCTCGTAGTCGACCCGGAAATGGGCGGCGTCGGATACCAGCAGCTCGGTGTTCATAGGCCTCTCCGTTGAGGTCGGTGTTGGTTGTCGTTTCCTGTGGCGGGGTGGAGATCTAGGGCGCTCCCTGGGCGGGGATGCCGCGCCATCGCGTACCGGGCGTGAGGTGTTCGCCCTTCATCAGCAGCGAGAGGGGGCCGAGGCCGACGTCGTCGCCGACGACGGTGTCGTAGAGCACGATCGACCGGGTGCCGATGCTCGCGCCGGGGCCGATCGTGACGAACGACATCTTCATCACCCGGTCCTCGAACAGGTGCGTCTGCAGCGACACCTCGGTGCCGACCGTCGCGTCGTCGCCGATCACGACCAGGTCGTACTCGGTCAGATACGTCGTGCCGATCCACGTACGCCGGCCGATGCTGGCCCCGAACCAGCGCAGCACCGGCGGCAGGAACGGCGTACCGACGAGCAGTCCGATCCCGGCGGGCACCGCGGCCGCCTCGTACAGCCCGGTGACGAACTCCGAGCGCCGCACGAACGGGCTCCACAGGGGTTCCACGCGCGGGCGGTAGGTGCCGATGATGTTGCGCTTCGTCGCGGCGCAGAAGCCGATCACCGCGACGCTGGCGGCGATCGCGGCCAGCGGCGACACCAGCGCGGGAACGAGCAGGTCCCGGCCGTTGGCCAGCCACGACAGCACGAACAGGTAGAGGTAGATGCCCGCCCCCAGCATCGACGCGGGCAGCGTCGCCCGGAAGAACTCGATCGCCAGCCGCTGCGCCAGCACCGCACGCGGCGGGCGGTAGGTCTGCGCCTCGGAGAAGGAGCCGCTGTCCTGGCGTACCGGCAGGTGCATCGCGGGCGAACCCAGCCACGACGTGCCCGCCGGAACCCCGTCCGGCGGCGGCAGCGTACCGACGCCGATCAGCGAGCCGTCGCCGAGCCTCGTGCCGGACGGTACGAACGCCGCGTTGCCGACGAACGCCCGGCTCCCCACGGCGGTGGGAAAGAACGCGATGCGGCCGTTGGCGAACGTGGCCGCCCCGACGCTCGCCATGTCGGCGACGAAGCTCTCCGCCCCCAGGGTGAGCAGGTCCGGGTCCAGGTGCGCGGCCGTGGAAACCTCGGACCACGCACCCACCCGGGCACCGAGCAGCCGCAGCCACGGCACGGTGTAGAGGGTCGCGTACAGGGAGTTGGTGAACGTGAGGCTGAACTCCAGCAGCTTGTCGGTGATCCACTTCCGGACGCCGAGCCACGACCGCGCCGGGTGTACGCCGAGCGGCACGCGCGGCAGCACCAGCCGCTTGCCGACGGCGACCACCGCGCACACGGTCAGGACGTACACCGGTCCGGCGGGCACGGTGGCCAGCAGCCCCGCGAGGGTGCCCCAGTTCAGCAGCGCCCACCACACGAGTGCCACGCTGGGAAAGATCATGACGATCGCACCGAGCTCCAGCCCGATCAGTCCGACCAAGGCGGCGAGGAGGTGGTCCAGCCGCCAGCCGCGGCGCGGGGCCTCGCGGTCGAGCATCATCTCCACGACCGGATTGATCTCCTCCGCCGGGGTCGCCGGGGACCCCGACCAGCGGGCTCCGTCGGCGACCGCCTCGCCGCGGCCGAGCACCGACTGCTCGCCGAGGCACGCGTTCACGCCGACGCGGGCGCCGGGCTCCAGGACGGCATTGGCCCCGACGAACGCCTGCCGGTCCACGGTGATCGGCTCGACGATCACCCAGCCGTCCTCCACATGCCACGGACGCAGGGCGACGCCGTAGCCGACCGACGCGTCGGCGCGTACCTCGACCAGGGTGGGCAGGCTGATCGCGCTGGTCGCGATGGTGGTCCGCGGGCCGATCCGCGCTCCGAGCAACCGCAGGTAGACACCCATCAGCGGGGAGCCGCTCAGCACCGGCAGCGGCCCGATCGCGAGCAGCATGTTCAGCGCCCAGAGCCGGACGTAGGTCGGCCCCCACAGGGGAAACCGGCCGGGCCGGATCCCCATCGCCAGCGGCCGGGCGAGCAGCGCCGGGACCAGCCAGCGTACGCCGAGGTAGCTCACGAGGGTCGCGAACATCAGCTGCGTGAGGACGCGTACCGACACCTCGCCGTTGTTGCGCGTATAGACGTAGGAGACAGGCAGCGTGATCAGCAGCATCAGCAGGTAGATCACTACGGCCTGGCCGGCGCCGGCGGCCGCGAGCCGCCGGGTGCGGTGACGCAGCGGTGTCAGGCGTGGCGGTGCGGTCGTCGCCGCGCTGGGCGGCGCGGCACCCAGATGCGCGGCCAGATCGCCGATCGTCGGATGGTCGTACAGGTCCCGCAACGCCGGGCTCGACCCGATCCCGCGGGTCCGCAGCAGCGACACCACCCGGGCCGCGAGCAGCGAATGCCCGCCGAGATCGGTGAAGAAGTCCGCGGTCACCGACAGCGCCCCCGGCTCGACGCCGAACGCCTCGGCCCACACCGCGCGTACGCGTACCTCGAAGTCGTTCTGGGCGGCCACGACCGGACCGCCGGTGCTCATGAGCCGGCGGCCGGCCGGGGCGGGCAGCTTCGAGCGGTCCACCTTGCCGCTCGGCATGGTCGGCAACGCGGCGGCGACGTCGATGAAGGAGGGCACCATGTAGGCGGGCAACCGTTCCTGCAGCGTGCGGTGCAACCGCTGGACCAGCGCCTCCCCGGTTTCATCGGGCGAGACGGGTGGGGTGAGGACGATGTAGCCGGCGAGTTCCTTGGGCGCGTCCGGATCGTCGCCGACCGCCATCAGCGCCACGACGGCCTCCGCGACGGCCTCGTCCTCCATCAGCACGCTTTCGATCTCGCCGAGGTCGACGCGGTGGCCACGGATCTTGACCTCGGCGTCGGCCCGCCCGAGGTACTCGATCTCGCCGTCGTCGGTCAGCCGGCCGAGATCCCCGGTCCGGTAGAGCCTGCTTCCCGGCGGCGCCGCGGGGTGATCGAGGAACCGGTCCGCGGTCAGGTCGGGCCGTCCGATGTAACCGCGGGCGACACCGGGCCCGCCGATGCAGATCTCCCCGACTTCGCCGTCGGCGACAGGCTGGCGCTGCTCGTCGAGCAGAACGGCCGAGTAGGTGGGCAGCGGCGTACCGATGGTCACCGGCCGGCCGGGGCGCAGCTCGCACCAGATGGCCGTCACCGTCGCTTCGGTCGGCCCGTACGTGTTGAGGATCCGCCGGTTCGGCCCGCCCCACCGCTCGACCAGCTGCCCGGGACACGCCTCCCCGCCGACCATCAGCCCGCGGATCAGCGGCAGGTCGCGCGGGAGGGTCGCCAGCAGCGTCGGTACACAGTAGAGAACGGTGACGGCGGCGTCTTCGAGGAAGTCCGCCAGCTCCGCACCCAGCCGCCGGGAGTCGGTCGGTCCCGCCACCAGAGTCGCCCCGACCGACCAGGTCGGCCAGATCTCCTCGATGGAAAAGTCGAAGGCGATCGTCATCCCCTGGTAGACCCGATCGGTGGGGCGCACGTCGTACACGCCGGGCACCACGTCGAGAAAATTGCAGATGCTCGACTGCGCCACCGCGACGCCCTTGGGCCGGCCGCTGGAACCCGAGGTGTAGATGATGTAGGCGAGTGGGTCGTCGTCCCCGCCGGGCTCCGGCCGTCCGGTCGGCGCCTCGCGCAACTCGGCTGCGCACCGGTCGAGCGCCAGCACCGGCCGGTCCAGCCCGGCGGCGCGGTCCAGCAGCGCCGAGGAGGTCAAGAGAAGATCCACATCAGAGTCTTCCGAGATGTACGCGACGCGGTCGGCCGGCGACTCCGGATCGATCGGCACGAACGCCGCACCGGCCTTGCCCACCGCGAGGAGTGCGACGTAGGTCGCGACCGAGCGCTGCAGCAGGATCGCTACCCGGGAGCCGTCGCCCGCTCCCAGGGCGCGCAGATGATGTGCCAAGCGGTTCGCACGCTCGTCCAGCTCCTGGTAGGTCAGCCGGTCGCCGTCGCACTCCAACGCGATCGCCGTCGGACAGGCGTCGCACGCCGCTTCGAACACGTGATGTAGGCGTCGCGTACCGGAGCCTGCCTTGCTGGGGCTTACGTCGCTGAGGCTTACGTCGCTGAGGCTTTCGTCGCTGAGGCGTGCGTTGCCCGGATCGCTGGACGCCGGGGCTGTGGGTACGGCCGGGCGCAGCACGATCGTGCGGCCGCGGACCTCGACTCTGTGCAGGCCACGCGCCGGCAGCTCCGCCACACCTGTGCGCGGCCGACCCACGGAGAGTGTCATCTGTTTCCCACCATGCGTTTCACGTGCGTTGCTCCCGGTGGGGCATGCCGCCCGGTGTCATCCGGCGGCGGGCCCGCGAGAGCGCGGTCAGCATTTCGCCTATGTGGACAGACAGCGGACAGTCCGGCGCGCCGGCCTTGACGGGCGGCGCGACCCAGGTTGTCACGCAGGCTTATTAACGGGCGATCATGCCTATTGCGGATCTGTCATCGCCAGCAAATCAGGCATCTAATGCATGATTTCCTAGATGTGTACGAAACCTATCAAAAGGGATTTCCACTCGGGAAGGTTAGCACAGCAGATCAGCCCTACCTGCAGCGTTGCAAAGTTCGCCATGAGGCCAAAAACAGACTCCCGCCGCGAATACCGGGAATGCCTGAGTCCAATGTCGACAGATGTACGGCAGGGCCCGCAAAGCTCGCAAGGTCGCTATTTCGCGCGACTCGCCATACTCTTCGAGCTACATATTCCTGCTCTATTCACACCGCCATTGACGCGATTGCGGCACGTGAGTCGGGCGCCCGGGATCAGCCTGGCAGGCGTGCGCCCGGAGGCAGCCACTCGGCGTCGAGTTCGAAGGCGATGTGGTAGCCATCTTCGCGGTCGGCGGGGCCGAGTGTTTCGCGCGGACTCATGGGCACCCCGTCCACGAACTGCTGCCGGTACGCGACCCCGTCGATCCACTGCCGCACACTGATCCACAGGCTGAACGCCGCTGCGACGCTCATCGCGTAGAGCTCGGGCGAACGAAGCAGGCTCAAGCCGATGAGATCCTCCGCGTCGGGCTGGGGACTGTCGACGCCCTTCGCGGTCACCGTGAAACACAGCGGTCCCTCGATCTCGACCGACGCATCGGTGGCGTGGCAGAGGTTCAGGAGCTTGCGGAGCAGATCGGGGTCTGTGCGGGCAGCACCGAGGAACATCTGTGGAAACTTGCGCATGGTCCGGACGGGCTCCACGCGCGGCACGTTCACTGATGCGTAGGTCGGCCGGCCTTCGTCATCGATTCCTTCGGGCGTGCGGACGTTGCGCCAACGTTCTCGATCGTGCGGCAGACCCGCCGCCGTGAGCATCTCGGCAACGCCGTGGAAGGTTCCGTCCCAAAGCTCGTCACGTTCGGCGACCGCTCTCGCGAAGCAGCTCTGCTCGGCGGATGCGGTGCCGTCTTCCACCAGCCCGGCGGGGAAGGCGAGGCGCAGATACGGCCCGAACTCCGGCACCGGCCGGTAGACACCGCGCAGGTCGATGGCCGCCAAGGCGGCGCTCAGCAGCCGCGGAAAGTCGCCCACCCGCTCGCACACCGTCCGGATCAGGACCCGATAAGGCCAGCCCTGGAACTGCGCCGGAACCATCATGCGATACGCCGGTGCCACGAACGGCTCCGCGAAGGAATGGTCGAACGCTCGTGGGTGTTCGGCCGCTCGCACCAGCAGATCAATGGCGGCGTCATCGGCGGCGAGGGCCGGCGCGAGCGCGGCGCAGGTGCGTACCGCCAGCCGGGGATCATCCAACCAGGCCCGCGGCGCCACGCCGAGCTCACCGAGTCCGATGAGGTAGCTCGCGCACTCACGCCTGTCCGCAGTGGACCGCGCGGCTTCCTCATGGAAGGCGATGACCTCGCCACGAAGATTCGCCAGCTGCGGGTGGCGGACGAGCATGCTTGCCGCACACGCAGCCATCACCCGGGTCCACCGGGGCCAGTCGATCGGAATGGGCCACACGGCGGCGACGGCCTCGGGAAGCAGGTCGAAGCAATCGATCAGAGCTTGGTCGAGCAGTACGCGTCCAGGGTCGTCGGTGTCGGACCAGCCATGTACTTCCGGCGGTTCCGGTTGGGCGAGGTAGTCGTCGAGCCATACCGCGACCGCGTCATTGATGTCGACGCGATCGCGGAGCTTCTCGATATCCGCGCCGGTCGTGACCCGTGCGATTTCGCGCAACAGGAACAGGACTCCGTCGAGGATGCCGTCGTCTCCGGCTCCGAACGTCGGATCGTCAAGGATCGCCACGAGGTACCGGACGGCCGGAGCGGTCGCGGGTGTGAGCCTTCCCCCGCCGAAGATGCGTGGCCACAGAAAGGTCAGGGCTTCGGAGGCGGCTTCCTGATCCGCTCCGCACAGCGCGGCGAGTTTCGCTGGGAGGTCCGTCGCCGGCCCACGCGCGTGAAACAGCCGCGCCCAGTCGGTCTCGTCCGCAGTCACCAGCGGAGGCTATCCGCAGACCCCCACCGCGTACAGCCAGCCCAAGATCGCCTTTGGTCTGCCGGCACTCGAACTCGACCGCCGCAGCCTCGCCGCAGATTGGGAAGTCACCAGCAACATCTCGCGCCCTGGCGTCGCCTTGACCAGTCTGCCGCACAGGCCGTCCGAGGTTGGCCGGGCCAACGACACCGCCGCCGTACGCCTCATAGGTGCAGGCAGCCTCTTCGGCGCCGCCGAGAAGGCGCCTGACAGATATCCGAGAAGCTCACGCGGGTCGGCTCCCCGGACACCCGTCTCAACGACAAAGCCGGGCGACGTTGGGTGAGCATCACTGCCGCGCACCCGGCTGGCAGGTGCGCGGCAGCGCCGAACAGACTCAGCACGAGTTCCAAGACCACACCGGCTCAGACTACTTCGATGTCAACGCCGTATAGCCCCTAATCAAGAGCGGCCCCGGCCGAAGCCGGGGCCGCGCGCACGCGCTCAAGGCCTACGGCCCCGCGCGCACGCCATGCTCAACCGATACCACCTCGCGCGATCCGTGGAATGCGATCCTCACGAGCCGATATCGACCTTTGTAAATATTCTTGATCACCTGACATCAACTGTGACAGCAACGGAGGCGCACGCGGGGTACCGTCGGCGCACGAAAATGCCAACGACGCCACATGCCGCCGAGGCTCTGCTTGCCACTCGGAGCCAGGTTTGAAGCGGCCGCCAAGAACGTCATTTCATTCACTCTACGCTCACGGATCGTCCCTCTTACGCAATCCGAGTTCAAGTTCATTCAGATAAGACAGCTGCTCTTCGTTTATATCTTCGCTAGTCAGTCGACCGAGCGAACTCACCAACCCCGCGCGCAATGGGTGAGTATCCGAGATCTCGAGAATCGCGTGCAGCTGCGCCTCCCGCACCCGAGAATTCCTCTCGACGGACGCCATATTGGCCAGCACGAGCACGACCGATTCAGCTTCCTCACGATCGAATACGGTCGCCCAGTCGCTCGCATTCTCCGCGCCAGCTTCCCGCCCCTCTACGTCAACTGCCATGATGCGCCTGAGCAGCTGGATCAGGTCCTCAGCACCGACAGCCATCACAACCCCGGGAACTGGCTGGGCCAAGGTATGTGCGTCGCATTGGCTGCGTCAGCATTGTAGTTAGGGCTATTTGGATTATGAGATTGATGGTGGAACAAATTCCCGGCTTCATCTTGATACTGACGACCAATCTGCACCCTGTATGTCTCGCCTGTCGCGGAGTTGGATCCGGCCGGCGCCGTACCGTCGGGACCATGAATCCGAAGACGCACGGTCTTGCCAGCATCATTGGTCCACTTGAACTCCAGCCCATACTGCGACCCGCCATTCGGGTGCGGCGTAAGTTCCCGCACGCTCGCGTTATCGGGAACGATACTCATCGGGTCCTTACCTCTGAGATCATATCCGCCGCAGTTGTGGACCAGGACTGGCGTGTTGCCGGCGATCACATAGTAGGTGTGAATGTCAGCGACCGTGAGGTCACGCATCCATTGCAGCCCAGTCCACGTCCGGACCGAGGTGACAATGTCCGCCGCGTTGCCATCGTCATCGCGCAGGTGGTCTCCGGGCTTCAGGTCGGCAGCCTGCGACCAAGTTCCGAGGTCTGCGTTCCAGAACGGATGATTCCACGTCGTGTGCAGGACCGTCGTCTGGCCGCTCTTCAGGTTCTTGACTGTGACGTCCGCAAGATCCCAGTCATGGTTGAGGTGGAGCTGGGTAACGCTCTTCGGAGCGTTCTCCCCCGTTCCGGGGTCGGTCGCCAGAACCTTGTCGCCGACCTTCACCTCACCGATCGGCTTGGTGCTTCCGTCCGCCATGAGAACCGGTGTCGACGCGGCGAAGCTATGGCAACCCGCGCCGGCAAGGCCTGAGCCGGCCGCCTTGCCCGTTAGCCCCTTGACGATGTTCGAGAATTCCCCGACGAAAGCGTCACCAAATGCCGCCATCGGTCTGGTAGCCGCACCGGCGGCAGCCCCAGCACCTGCGCCGAACATGGAGAACAGGCCGCCGGTGACGGCGCCGAAGGCCGCACCGATCACGGCATCCTTGAGCAGGTCCAGCCCGCCGTCGCCGTTCATGTAGCCGGTCACCGCAGAGGCGGCAGCCCCGGCGAAGGCGCCGCAGGCCACGGCACCCACGCCGGTCCAGCCGATGAGCGCACCACAGCCGAGCCCGACGACAGCACCTACGGCGAACCCCGCGATGTTGGCCTTGTTACGGCACCAGAAGCTCTTCTGGCACTCGTCCTGCTTCTTCTTGTTTTCGTTGTTCTTGCGGATCGTGTCGAGGACCGTGTTGACCTGCTTTTGCTCATCCGGGGTCAACTCCACATTGGAGCTGATGGTCCCGTTGGGGTTCTGGCAGGAGTAGGTCCCCGTACCGCCGCCGCACTCGTCGTGGAGACCCGTCGGGTCCATGCCGAGGATCGGCGAGTTGTCGGCGTACGAGTAGCCGTTGAAACTCTGTGGATTGGTCTTGTCGAATTCGGGGTCGAGGCTGACGAACCGGCCGATGGTCGGGTCGTATTCGCGCGCGCCTTCGTGGACGAGCCCGGTGTTGTCGTTGGTCCCGCCGACGAAGCCCTTGTCCAGCGCGGACGGCCAGGTTCCGGTGGCTGCGCTGAGCTGGTTTCCGAACGGATCCTGGTGGCGGACGGCGACTGCCTGCGTACCGGCGGCCGCGATCGTGATGTTGGTGGTGTTCTGCTGGTCGGCGGCCATCCAGTTCAGGCCGTTGGCGGTGCTGCGGACAGCGATGTTGCGTCCGGCCCAGCCGTAGTAGCGCGTGCAGCCGGTGACCGACCCGCCGAGGGTGTCCACCCGCAGTTCCTGTCCTGGCAGGTACAGGGTCTTGCCGAGCGGATCCTTGCGGACGAGCCGGTTGCCGTCCGCGTCGTACAGGTAGGTGGTGGTCCCGGTGGTGTCCTTCGTCTGCGCGAGGTGTCCTTCGACATCCCAGCTCAGATTCTGATCCTTCGCCGTCGGCGTGGCCGGACAGGTGTTGGCGTTGTCCTTGGCGTACGGGCGGCAGGTGGTGTTCCCGGCTGCGTCGTAGCTGTAGGTGCCGGTGACCGTTCCGCTCGCGTTGGTGGTCGAGGTGACCGCGTGCGGCTTCGAGGCCGTCGGCGCGGCGTACGCGTAGTTGGTGGTCTTGTTGTTCTTGTAGTCGATCTGCTTGCTGCGGTTGCCTGCGGCGTCGATGTCCCAGTGCATCCAGTAGGGCTGGACGCCGCCGAGGGTGCCGACCGATTTCGTGGCGGAGCAGTCGCCGTTGCTCGGAGTCCAGGCGTCCCGCAGGCGCATGAGGTAGTCGGTCGCGAAGCACTGGGTCTGGGCTCCGGCGACCGACGAAGTCTCGTCGATCTGCGTGATGCCGCCGTGGGCGTCGTACGTGTAATTGGTGTCTGCCACCGAGGCACCGGCGTTGTTGGTGACCCAGGTGCGCTGCAGGCGGCCGGTGGTGCTCTGGTAGTAGTTGCCGATCTGGACCTGGCCGTCCGCTGTCTGGTCGCGCAGGGTGATGACGCCGACCTGGCCCAGTGCGGTGTAGGTCGTGTTGGTGACCAGCCACGTCGTCGAGCTCGTGGTCAGCTTCTGCGGCTGGCCGAGGTCGGTGTACGCGGTCGTCTGCGTCTCATAACCGAGGTTGGTGGTGGTGTTGCCGATGGCGGGCATCCGGTACGTGGCCAGTGAGCCGTCGGCCTTGTAGGTCATGTCGTACTGGTAGGTGCCGGTCAGTCCGGTCTCGGTGGCGGGAATGGTGATCTTCTGCTGGGACGGCAGTCCGTTGGTCGCCAGACCGGTGATGGCAGTGGTGTACGCGCTGCCGCTCGAACCGCCGACGTAGCGGGTCGACGCCGTCTTCATGCCCCGGGCGTTCGCCAGGGTCGGGCTGGTCCCGTCGTAGTCCCACCGAGACAGCTGGGTGGCGGCGGTCTTCGAGCCGCTGTACAGGCCGATCTGCCGGCCGACGGAGTCGTAGTCGTAGACGAGCGTGCCGCTGGCGTCCTGCGTCGTCTTGACCCGGCCGTCGTCGTAGTAGTCCGTGGTACTCGTGCCGTGGTCCGGGTCGACCGACTGGTGGACTCGGCCGAGGATGTCGAACTGCCACGACCACTGCGTACCCGCGGCGTCGGTCAGCTTGTCCTGCTGTCCCTTGGCGTTGAAGTGGTAGGCGGTCCGGTCGAAGCCGGCCGGGTCGACGCTCACGTTGGCGCGATCGTGCTGCTGGCGCAGTTCGACGGTACGACCTGCCGCGTCGAGGACGGCCGTGGTGGCGGTGCCGCCGACGGGCGGGATGGTGTCGACGCGATCCGCCGACGGGTAGCGAATCGACGTCCGGTACTGCTCGGTCAGGCGCGAGTAGCGGACCTGGTCGGTGGCCCGGCCGGCCGAGTCGTACAGGGTCTTGGCCCATGCGTCGATCTGGTCGTAGTTGTCGACGGGCAGCGGCGACAGCGTCGCAGACGGCGCGGCGGTGTCGACCGGAACGTACGGTCCGTACGTGCGCCAGGCACGGCCGGCGCTGTCGTAGAACGTGTCGGTCACCACCCGCCCGGCTGAGCCGTCGGCCGGTAGCGTCTGCTGCTGGCGCGGGCGCATCAGGGCGTCGTAGAAGCTGTAGCTGGAGATCTGGTTGGCGTTCGGGCCCAGTGTCCTGGTCTCCACGACCGACGGCGCGGTGTCGGAAACGCTGTAGACGTACGCGATGTGCGGGCTGCTCGGGTACGTCGCCTTGGCGCGGCCCGGCTTCCAGACCGCCAGCAGGCGGCCCATCGCGTCATATGTCTCGTCGGTACGCCGGGAGTTGATGTCGACGCTCGCGGTCGTAAGCCCGTACGCCGGCTCGATCGTCGCGGTCGACTTCCACGCCGCCTGACCGGTCGGGGTCGGCGGGTAAGTGTCGACGGTCAGCACCGGTGCGCCGGACGCCGGGGTGTAGACCATCGAAGTGTGCAGGTTGTCGACGTCCCAGGTGTCGGTAGTGCGACCGTACGCGTCGTAGCTGACCTTCGAGGTGGTGATGCCGGAGAAGGCGTTGTTGACCCAGTCCAGCAGGGCGTCGGTCTGGGTCGCCTCACCGATGGTCGGCGGAGTGCCCCAGGCCTGATGGTCGTAGGCGATGTGCGTCTCGCTGACCACCTCGTCCGAGCTGAACACATGGCCGCTCTGCTGGGCGGTCGTGCAGGTGTCGGCGTACGTGCGGGTGTTGCTGATCGCGTTCATGATGTACGCGCTCGGGTTGCGGACGTAGTCGAACAGCGAGCAGCTTTCGTCGCCCGTCACCGCAAGATCCCCGTCATCGGCGACGGCGGTTTCCATGCCGTACGCGTTGTCGTAGTCCTTGTGGGTGTGCGTGACCCGATCGACCGGCGTCGGGTTGGCCGGGTTGGCCGTCTTGCCGTCCAGCTTGGACCACGCCCACGTGTCGGCGGTGTTGGTGAACTTCGCGGTGACGGTCTGGCCGCCGATGGTGCGGGTCGCGGTGGCCGTGGATGTCCAGGGCTTGGAGACGCTGCCGGACAAGGGGTTGCCGGTCGGCGAGTCGTAGGTGGCGTTCTCCAGCAGCATGCCGGCGTACTCGTCGCTGTCCGGCATACCGCCGGTGAGGTAGCCCTTCGAGTCGGCGAGTGTGACGGTCTTGGAGCCGCCGGCGGTGTTGAGCCGGTCGCCGTTCATGCCGCGGTAGTAGCGGGCGTCCGTCCGGGTCTGCTCGGTGCCGACGCCGACGTAGGTGCGGACGGTGTCGTAGCCGCGCCACTGGTTCCAGGTGCGGTACTTGTCCTTGGTGAGGCCGTCGTCGTCGGCGTATCGCCAGGCCGCACCACCGACGTACTCGTAGCTGGTCGTGACGTCGTGCGGGCTGTCGGACGACGGCGTGGTGGTGTCCGTCTGGATGACCTTGGCGACGACGTACTTGTGGAACCAGTCGATGATCTCCTGGCCGGGCGTGCCGCCGAGGTCCTCGGGCGCGGTACGCACCGGGTAGCAACGCTTGGTGTTGGTCTCCGGCGTGGGGGTCGCGCCGGCGACGCACTCGGTGGGCGCGTAGCTGACCGTGATGGTGCCGCCCGACTCGGTCTTGATCTGGTTCATCCGGGCCCACCGCATCGGCCGCAGACCGTTGATCAGCGCGGTGTCGACCCGGTTGTCCAGCATGATGGGAGTGAATGCGACGGTCGGCAGGGTGACCGTGCCGCCGGTGATGGCCGCGCCGGTGGCGACGCCCTGGTGCCCGATGTTGGCCAGCCACAGACCGGCCCGGGTGCCGTCGGTCGGGTCCGGGTACGAGTGGGTCAGGGTCCACTGCTCGACGTTCTTCGGGGCGTTCGGGGTGACGGTCGTGTCCCAGATCGTCGTGGTCACGGCCGACAGCCGATGCGAGGAGAAGAACGACGGCGAGTGCGCGTCGCAGGGGCTGGCCGTGCAGGACAGGTCCCAGGGGGTGTCCGACCAGGAGGCCTTGACCGGGGTTGCCGGCGATCCGGTCCAGCAGTTGGCCAGGCACCGGTCGGCGACGTCGAACTTGACCTGCATGGCCACCGGCGCGCCGGTGAACTCGGTGTCGGTCTTCACGCCCCCGACGAGCGTCCGCTGGTCGGTGCCGTAGTCGATCCGGTCCAGGTAGGCATCGCGGTCGTAGGAGACCAGGTCGGTCGTGGACATGTTGCGGCCGTACTTGTTGGTGTCCTTCTTCCACCACAGGCTCATGGTGTTGCCGTGCGTGTCGACGACGTAGTCGAGGTTCCAGCGGTAGGCTTCGACACACGACGATGCCGCGTACGAGGTGTTGTAGCAGGCGTCGGCCGGGTGGTTACCGTAGACGGGTTCGGTCTGGACCGAGTTCGTCTCGGGCTTGCCGGACGTCCAGCCCTGCAGCCGGTTGAGACCGAAGTAGTACTTGGTGCCGTCGGTCGTGGTGACGACCCAATACTCGCCGACGCCGTCGACGCTGTCGCCGGAGTCGCCGTTGACCGCGCCGGTCAGGTGCTCGATCTTCGAGCCGTCCTCGGACCGCAGGTGCCACTGGTGGTCGGAGGAGTTGTAGAGCAGCTCACCGCCGTGCCCGTTGAGCATCAGGGTGGCGTTGTTCGTTCCCCAGCACTCGTCGTAGGTGTCGGTGGTGTTGTTGTGCGTACCGCTCTTGTCGTCATTGCAGCTGACGTAGCGCCGCTCGATGTAGCCCGGCGTGTAGTCGAAGCCTTCGCCGACCCACGACGGCTGGTTGTTGGACGCTGAAGTCCGGCCGTCGACCCCCTGCGACGAGTAGTTGAGGCTGACGTTCGGCGTGGGGCCGCCGAGCGAAGGCGGGACCCGCATCTGGTAGTTCCACGAGAACCCGCCGGAGTTGCCGCCGGCGCTCCAGGTCGACGACGAGGAGAGCGATGTCGCCGCGAACGTTCCCGTTCCACCGGCCGAGCCGGTGTCGGACAGCAGCGTCATCATGGTGTCCGCCGAGGCGACGGTCGCGGTGAGGACCGCGCCGTCCGCGCTGCGCGTCGTCGGGACCGCCGTCGGTGCGCAGCCGGCCGCGCCCGGCGTGCTGAGCCCGCACGCGGGCAGGGTCGCCAGGCGTACGCGGTCGGACCAGTCCGCGCCGTAGGCGCCCGCGAACCCGGAGATGTCCAGCGACACCGCCACCGGCGCGGCGGACGCGTCGGCGGTCTTGATGTGGAAGAGGACGTCCCGTCCGGCGGCGGTCGCCGCGTCATGGCCGAGCATTTGCACATTGATCTTGCGCGCGCCCCGGGAGCCGATCGTCACCGGCAGCGACCCGGCGCGGGCCTTGCCCGTTGCGAGCGGAACGTCGTTGCCGAGCATCACCCCGCGTGGCATCTTCACGGCGGCCGTCGCCCGCAGGTCCGCGGTCGCGGAACCGGCGGCCGGCCACACCGGCGTCTTCGCCGCGAACGACGACACCGCCGTCGTGGCCGGGGCATGCGCCGGCTTGCTCGATCCCAGCGTCACCCGGCTGGTCGTCTGGGTCTGCTGGCTGGGCGTACGCGGGGCGGCGTGGGCCGGCTCCTGCCACAGTGGCAGAAGTCCCGCCGCCAGTACGCCGCTGATCGCCGCCGCCAGCCAGGCACGCCGGTTTCCGGGGGTACGACGAGTCACGATGGCCTCCCCTGCCATTGCGGTTGCCGAGGTCGTCCGGGATGGTTTCGAGGCACTCACAGTGCACCGTCCGATGTGGTGTAGAGCCGATTGACCATGTCCGGGCTCAGGACGCCCTGGAAGACGCGTACCTCGTCGGTACGCCCCACGGCGTAGTCGGTCGGGTAAGTGCCGCTGCTGCTGTCCGACCACAGGGCCCGGTTGATCGCGAAGGTGCCGGTGGCGTTCCACCGCGTCGTCCGCCCGGCCGACGCGGCCTGCGTACCGTTGACGTAGAGGGTGATCTTCTGTGCGCTGGCGTCGAACACCGCCACCAGGTGCACGAAGACTGCATCACCGTTGGCATCGGTGCCGACCTGGGCTGCGCTGATCGGCACGGACGCCGACTGCCCGGTGCAGTCCGTCACGGTCGTGTCACAGTCCTGGTCACGCATGCTGAACGCCCAGGACGACACCCCGCTCACGGCCCGGGAGCTCAGGTAGAACCCGGACCGGAACTGGCCGTCCTGCGACACGAACGTGTTGACCGGCGCAGTCGCCGCCGGGATCGCGTCCAAGTGGACCCAGGCGGAGACCGAGAACGACTGATCGGTAGGGATCACCGGCATGCCGGTCTCGAGGTCTCGGGTGCCGTCGCCGACAGCCGAGCCTCCGTCGGTGGCGCTGTGACCTTGTGTCGACCACCATGCGGGATTGCCGGGATCGCTGATGTCGTCACCGCCTCCGCCGACGAATCCGGTGAGTTCGAACGGTGCTGCTATGCCCTTACCCGGCGCGCTGTCGGTCCCGACGGTGTCCAGGTCCCAGTTCGCCCGCTCGGCCACCGCGAGCGCGCCCAGCTCGCGGGGGTCGGCGGCGCGCTGCCACACGGTCACATCGTCGATCAGTCCGTGCCAGTAGAAGTTGAGGTCACCGGTGCCGATGCGGAGTTTGTTGGCCGCATCGGGGTATATACGAGGGACGGCGAAGTCCGCCTTCTCCAGCACTCCGTTGACATAGAGCTTCATGCTGGTCGACGCCGGATCGAAGACCCCGGCGATGTGGGTCCATACGCCCGGCTGCGCGATGCTGGTACCCGTCACCTGGTACCAGCTCGACAGCGTCCCCGCCGCGTCGGTGACGGCGGCGTGGAACCCCCAGTGCTTGTCCCAGCCCCGGTACATCAGGTAGAAGTTGCCGGCCTGTGAGCCGCCGGTGTCGGAGAGGAAGATCTGGTCGGCGGTGGTCTGCGCGTCCAGCTTGACCCAGGCCGACATCGTGAAGGCCGCGGACACGTCGATCGGGCTGCCGACCTCGGAGTAGTCCTCGTCGGCAGTGCCGCCCGAAGTGTTGGTGCCGTCGAATCGCCAGCTGCTGCCGAAGTCTCCGCGTTCCTCGGTGGACTTGACCATCGAACCGTGTCGCGTCGCGTCGAAGGTTCCAGCGGTGTCGTCGAGGTAGGTCTGACCCGCGGGATCGTCCATCGCCCAGTGCGCGACCGCGGCGGTGGCCGACTTGACGTTCGACGTATACACGGCCTTGTTCTGCGACCACCGGTTGGTCGCGTAGTACAGCTCGGCTGTGACGGTCACCTGGCTGCCCTGGTTGATCTCGGCCAGGCTACCGGTGCCGCCGAAGGGCGGAGTCCAGGTGAACGACACCGAGCCGTTGTGCGCGGACGGCGTCAGCTCGGTCCACGCGGAAGTAGTGCCGCCGTACGACACTTTGTAGTGATACTTGACGATATCCGCCGCCCCGGGTACGCGTGACATCGGTGCGGCGAGTGTGAACACCGCCGACACGCCGACTCCGCCACCGGTGCCGTCCTTGGGATAAACGTTGCCCGCCACGCTGACGAGCGGAGACTCGTCGGTCGAGCCGTTGTCGATGTAGATCTGGCACTGGGCGCTGGTCGTTCCCGTGGTGACTCCGTCGGTGGCGTTCACCTGCATCACATAGGTGCTGCCGGGCGTGAGCGTGAACCCGGCGGGGACGGGGACCGTCGCCAGCGTGCCGCCGGTGGAGCCCGCGACCGCTTTGCTCACCGTCGGTGACGCCGGCAGCGCGTTTCCGGCCTCCGCCAGGTAGAACTGCGCGGTCACCTGCCGTTCGGATCCGTCGGGGTCGGAGACGCTCGCTTCGACGTTGGGCTGGCCGCCCGTCGTGGAGACGCTCACCGCCGACGAACCACAGGCCTTGCCGCCCACCTTCAGCGCCGTGGGCGTGTTCGGCGGCCGGTTGTAGGTCACCGAGATGTAGGGGTCGTTCGATCCCGCCTCGGCGGACTGGAACTTCTTCCAGCCGTTGTGGTTGGTTTCGCTGCTGGCCCGCAGGCCGATGTAGCAGCCGGTCCAGGCACTGTTGATCGACTTCTGGCAGGAGCCCTTGACGTCGACGGACACCCAGCCCGCGCCGCACGAGGAGCCGTATCCCTTGGTGGTGGTGGATTCGCCGACCTTCGAGAACCAGGAGGGCTGGCTCGACCATCGGTTGGTGGTGCCCGGATAGCCGATGCTCCATGCCTGCCAGCCGGCCGCGGTGCAGGACCACGACCACGTCTCGTACAGGTACAGGTTCGCCGTCAGCAGGGTCGAGCCGTAGAACTGCGCCGCGTTGTCGAACCGCAGCAAGGACCGAGCCGTGCAGCCCGATCCGCAGCCGCCGCTGGAGTCGTCCGAGTAGCCGAGCTTCAGCTCGCTGGCCCCCGACTGGTCGGACGAGTAGGTGTTCTCGATGAACGCGTCGTAGCCGCTCTTCCACGTCACGCCGGGGTCGATGGTCACCGGGTAGGTCGTCGCGGCCGACGCCATGAACTGCGCGTCCGGCGTCACCACGAGATCGGCCGTGGTCGACGCACCGCTGGTCCTGGCCTGCCTGGTGGCACCCGTGTCCACAGCCATGTCGACCGGCGCCTGGTGCGCCGGCTCACCGGACGTGGCCGATGTCTTCGCATCCCACATCCGCGCCGCCGGCATCGTCGCGACGACCTCCCCGGAGGTGTCGGCGAAGTCCACGCCGCCGCCCTCGGCGGGCGTGCTCGTGAGTCCGTGCGCGGACAACGACATCCGTAGCTGCGCCACAGATGCGGCCGCCGCCCGGTTCTTGACGACCAGGAACTGCTCGAAGCCGGTGCGCGTCACCTCGATCCGCAGGTCCACACCTGGCCGCACCTCGGGATATGTCGCCGTCGTCCCGTCCAGCACCGGTTGCGGCAGGGTGCCCGTCCAGCCGAGCTCTACAGATTCGTCGCCCGTTCCCAGGCTCGCGAGGGTGTGCGTACCGGCGTCGGCGGTCGCACCCGACAGGACCAGCCCACGCGGATGTGCCTTGGGCGCCACGGTTCCGTCCGTTCGCGCCGCCAGGTTCAGGTCGACCGACTGCCACGCACCGGCGTCATCCTTGAAGCGCACTGGACCGCCGTGTACTTCAGCCGTGAACGTCCCGTCCGGATTGGCGACCACCGACGTGGTCTCCGTCATCAGCGACGGCACATCGACGGACTTCCCGGCGACCCGAGCGGCCGCCAGCGCGGCATCCTCCGGTGACACCGTGGCGGCGTGCGCCACGGCCGGCACGAAGACGAGGCCGCACGCGGCCGCCACTGACATAGTCAACGAAACGATTCCAGTCCGCGACCGTGCCGACGCACGCCGAACCGGACCCAAAATTCGGGCCACTGCTTCCCCGCTCCCCGTTAGAACAAGATCGGCGCGGAGCATAGAAGGGTTCAGCGCGGGACGGAAGAGTCGATCATGGTCGCGTCCTGGGTGGATTCACCGACATAGATAGATGCCGCTCGCTGGCTGACAGAAGAAGCATGAGGGCGCGAGCAGGGTGCATAGACCAACCCTGTCGACGACCCATAGCCGTGCGACATGCATGCAGGTAAAAGGCCACCGTTACCAAATCGAGATCTTCGGCGTTTCATCGAACACGGCGGCGACATTCAGCCTACGACGCAGTGCTAGCGACTTTTGTCGCCCCTCTGGCACGACACATGGCGATGTATCTGGCCCTGGCGAGGCTCCCCTTCTGAGGCGCCCGGCTTCCGCCGGCCACCCACCCGACGAAGGGACCGCTCATGAAAATTCTCCGCCGTGCGTGTGCCGCGCTGGCGCTCTGCGCGAGCCTGGCCGCGGCGGGCCTCGTGAACGCCTCTCCTGCCCACGCCTCGTTGCCTCCGTACCTGATACACAGCATCGATTCCGGGGGCAGCCTCTGCATCGACGTGGCGTACGCGAGCACGGCCAACGGCACACGCATTCAGCAGTGGCCGTGCTATCACGGGGCCGCGCAGAGTTGGACGCTGGACGATCAGGGCGTCTACAACGGAGTGCGCTACTACCAGTTGGTCAGCGGCCTTTCGACGCCGTCCAGCCCCAAGTGCATCGAGGTTCCGTGGGGCAACCCGGCGGCGGGTCAGGCGCTGGAACTGTGGGACTGCCTGGGTGCCGCGCGGCAGCTGTGGTCCTACGGGCAGGTGCCCGGCACCACCTACTACGCGTTCACGAACATGCAGACAAAGCAGTGCATCGAGATCCCGTGGAACACCCCGTCCGCGGGTTCGCCGGTGCAGCAGTGGCCGTGCTACCCGGGCGAGGCTCAGGAGTGGTACTTCACGCTCTACTGACCGTGACAGAAGCGATTCCGGCGCCGGACGCGACACCATCAAGCGATGACCGCGAGCCGTGCGCCGGAAACGAACGTCCCGTCCCCATGCCGACCGGCGGCCGGGCACTCACCACGTGCCCGGCCGCTGTGTCCGCTCGCGTACGCCGGCTGGTCCTGTCAGGATTCCGCGCCCGCTCGCGACGGCCGGAGCACGTCGGCGACCTCGGTCGCGAATGCCTTGACCTGGGCCGGATCCCGCCAATCACCGGCCCGGGTCTTGGCCATCGAGTGGGCGACGAACCCTCGCGCGTCCGGGGTGAGCCGGCCGCCGAACGTGACGCAGCCGCGCGCCCCGACGTTCCGGCTGACCCGGGCCACCTGCGGCACCGGCGGGAGCACGGAGGTGGCCGCGGAGTCGTCGAGCGGGCCGCTGGACACCAGCCAGACCGGCCGGGTACGCAGGCCCTCGGACAGCCGGCGGGCGAACTTGCGCGCGTCGGGGTGCCAGCGGTTGATGTACAGCGAGCCGGCCAGGACGACGGCCTGGTAGTCGTCGACCGAGGTGACCGTGTCCGCGGGCAGGACGTCGGCGGGCAGGCCCTGCGCGACCAGCTCCGCACCGATCATCTCGGCCAGGCCGGCGGTGCCGCCGCGACGGGAACCGTACGCGATGAGGACGGTCATGGCGTACTCCTTTCGTTCGGCTCCGGTCGGCCCGTGGTGGCCAGTTGCAGCCGCGTACGCTGCAGCCGGTCGACGACGACGCCGAGGAACCGGTTCATCACGATGTATCCGAGCGAGCGGTCGTTCTCGCACAGCTCACGGACGCCCGGGCCGTCCAGGACGACGGCGTGCACGGCGCCGCGGGCGGTCGCCGAATACTGCCATTTGTACGGCGGGAACAGCCACGACCAGCCGAGCACGGCGCCGGGGCCGAGGATCTCCAGTTCGACCTCGCCGCGGCCGGGGATCGAGGCGGACAGGGTCACCTCGCCGTCGTCGATGAGCCAGAACCGGTCGGCCCGGCCGCCTTCGGCGAGGATGCGCGTACCGCTGTGGAAGTGGGTCGTGTGCCCCCAGATCGACAGCTTGTCGACCTGGTGCGGGCTGAGGCCGCGCAGGAACGGGTGCGCCGCCAGCAGGTCGTAGGTGGTCTCCGACAACATGGTCGCCCTCCTTGTCACGCTTCCCTTCCATCACAGCTCCGCCGCGGCGCCCGGGTCAGGGCCGAAAGTCCCGCGTCCGGGCGCCGCTGGACCCTGGCCCGGTGGCCGGGGCGGCGCGAATCTGGGGTCATGACCACCACGACCGCCGGCGATCCGGCCACGATCAGCCCCGAGCTGCTGCCCTGCCTGACCGCGGCGATCGCCGCGCCCTCGATCCACAACACGCAGCCCTGGCGGTTCCGGGTCCGGCACAACGTGGTCGACGTGTTCGCCGATCGCGGGCGGCAGCTGGCCGTGCTCGACCCGGACGGCCGCGCGCTGGCGGTCTCCGTGGGCGCGGCGGTCTTCAACCTCCGCGCGGCGCTGCTGGCCCACGGCCACCTGCCGGTCCTGACGCTGCTGCCCGACCGGGGCGAGCCCGACCTGCTGGCCCGCGTCGTCGCCGGGGCCGCCGTCGCCCCGCCCTACGCGGCCCGGCGCCTCGCCGGCGCCATCCCGCACCGGCATTCCAACCGGCGCCCGTTCGCGTCGTCCCGCGTGCCCGACTCCGTCGCCGACGACCTGCGCGCCGCCGCCGTCGCCGAGGGCACCCGCCTGCTGATCGCCGACGACCCGCTCGGCGAGGGCATCCTGAGCGTCGTACGCACGGCCGAGAACCGCCGCCGCGACGACCCGGACTACCTCGTCGAACTGGCCGCATGGACCGGCGCGGAGCGCGGCCGGCGCGACGGCGTACCGCCGGTGGCCTACGCTCCGCGCGATCCGGACGAGCGCCTGCCGCTGCGCGATTTCGGTCTGGCCCATCCGGTACGCCACGGCTGGCCGGCCGCCGGCATCGACCAGCCGACGGTCGCGGTGCTCTACACCGACGGCGACGACCTGCGGGCCTGGCTGCACGCCGGGCAGGCGCTGGAACGCGTACTGCTCACCGCGACGGCCGAGGGGCTTCAGTCGACGCTGATGACGCAGCCGCTGGAGTATCCGGAGCTGCGGGCGTTGTTCGAGGACAGCGCCACCAACCGCATCGCGCAGGCGATCATCCGCTTCGGGTACGGCCGGGAGGCGCCGGCATCGCCCCGCCGACCGCTCGCGGGCTTCCTCATCTGAGGGGACCTCTTGACCGCCGCGGCACGGGTCAGTTGCTGAATCCGCCGTCGACGTTGACGGTCGCGCCCGTGATGTAGCGGGCGTCCGGGCTCGCGAGGAACGCGACCACCGCCGCGATGTCGTCCGGTTGCGCGTAGTGCCCCAGCGCGGTGAACCCGTTGACCGTCTCGGCGAAGGAACTGTCGGCGGGGTTCGTGTCCGTGTCGGTCGGGCCGGGGTTCACCAGGTTGACCGTGATCGACCGCGGCCCGAGTTCCCGGCCGAGCGCCTTCGTCAGGCCGGTCAGCGCCGTCTTGCTCATCGCGTACAGGGAGAATCCGGGGAAGACGGCGCGCTCGGCCACGTTGCTGCCGATGTTGATGATCCGCCCGCCGGCCCGCATGTGGCGGACGGCCGCCTGTGACGCGACGAAGGGCGCGCGGATGTTCACCGCGACGGTCTGCTCGAAGTCGTCCAGGGTGAACTGCTCGACCGGGCCGACGGCGAACGCCCCGGCGTTGTTGACCAGGATGTCCAGCCGCCCCCACCGGGCGACCACCTCGGCGACCGCGTCCTGCATGGCGATCGGGTCGGCGCTGTCGGCGCGTACGGCCTCGGCGCGGCGGCCTTTGCTACGGACCTGGTCGGCGACCTCCTCGGCGCGTTCCTTGCCGTCCCGGTAGGTGAGCGTCACGTCCGCGCCGAGGTCCGCCAGCCGCAGCGCGATCGCCGACCCGATTCCCCGGCTGCCGCCCGTCACGAGGGCGACCTTGCCGTCCAGTGTGTTGTTCATGCGTTCGAGCCTGCCGCGCGGCGAGGTCGTCGTCTGGCGAAGATCGGACGTCGCGGCGTACGCGAAACGGCGGGCTACGAAGCGGGCGCGACCTCGGCGGCCGCGCGGACGAGGTGCTCCAGATCGGCCTGGATGCCGTTCCTGATGCCCTTGCCGAGGATCAGGTTCCACACGCGGGCGAGCGGTCCGGCGAGCGTCACCGTGACGTCGATTCGCGTGTGCCCGCCGGAAACGGTGTCGACGAGGTGCCGGAAGGTCAGCCGGGCGCCGAACAGCAGCGAGACGTCGGTGAACTCCGAGGGGGTGAGCACGGCGACGACGAACTTCGTCTTCGGGCCGCCCTTGGGCTTGAGCTCGCCGGTCGCCCCGGCGGCGAACGGCCCGTCGAGGCGTACCCATGCGGTGTCGGTGTTCCACTGCGGCCAGGTCGCCATGTCGGCCCACCGGGCGAAGAACGCCGACGCCGGGAGGTCCGCCGTGACATGGGCGCGCGCGACCGTGATTCCCGGCGTACGCGTGGTGCTGCTGTGACGTTCGGCAACCTGTGGCATGGCTGGAGCCTTTCCGGCGACGGAACACGCGACGGGAGCGCGTGAGGACGAGCGACTGCTCCGAGTCTTGTCGGCGGTGCCGCCGCGGCCCAGTGGACAGATTCACGAGCGAACCGTGAAGATCTCATGGGTCCGTACGGGGAGGGGGCGACCGCGGTGACGGCGAAACTCAGGCTGCGCGCGGAGGACCACCTCGCCGTGGGGGCGACGATGTGCTGGCTCCTGATCGGCATCCTCGGCCTCATCGGGCGCCACGCCGCCCACCGGGGCTGGGGGATCACGATTCTCTGCCTGATCACGGCGCTGCAGATCTGGCACTGCCGGCGCAGCCACGACCGGCGGCGCATGCGGTTCTGGACGGTCACGGTGCTGCTGCAGGCGGGGCTGACCTACGCGCCGGTGTTCTTCCTCAGCGCGGATTCCGTGGGCGGCGCCGGGCTGCTGGCCGCCTCGCTGCTGCTGTTCCTCGCGCCGCCGTGGCGCTGGGCCGGCTGGGCAGCGGTGATCGCCAGCCCGCTGCTCATCGTCGCGATCGGCCGCGAACCGCTGTCGCTCGGCGTCTACTTCCTGCTCGGTTCGGTGCTGTCCAGCCTCGGCATCTTCGGCCTGACCCGGCTGACCGACCTCGCCGGGCGGCTGCGGGCGGCGCGTACCGACCTGGTCGGGCTGGCGGTCGCCCGGGAGCGCGAACGCGTCACCGGCGACCTGCACCACCTGCTGGGTTACCGCCTGACGGCCATCGTGTCGCAGGGCGAACGCGCGCGGGTCGCGGCCGCGGGCGGCGACGCGCGACAGGTCCGCGCGGAACTGGCGCCCCTGCTGGTCTCCTCCCGTCAGGCCCTCGACGATGTACGCGCGACGGCCCAGCGCTACCGGGTCCGGCCCGGCCCGCGATGACGGCCACCGAACCCGGTCCCGACGAGGCGGCGATCCCCGCGGCGCGTACGGCGATCGCCGTCACGGTCGCGATGATCCTCTGCTTCGTGGCCGTCACGTTCGGCTCGATCCTGTCCACTCAGTCCGAACACCTCGGCTGGTACGCGGCGACGCTGGCCGCGCTGGCGGTGATCCAGATCAGGCATCTGCGCGGCGGGCTCGGCGGCCGCCGGCCGCGGTACTGGATCGCCACGACGGTCCTGCAGGTGGTGCTCATCTATCCGCCCTTCCTGGCGGCGGGGATCTCCTGGGTGGCGACGCCGGCGTTCCTCGGCGCGACGCTGCTGCTGTTCCTGCGCTCCCGGTGGCGCTGGGTGCTCTGGGGCGCGGTCGTCGCCGGCGAGGCCGCAATCGTCCGGGCGCTGGACCCGGACCTCGTGGACTGCGCGTACTACACGGCCGGGCTGGTCTTCGCGAGCATCTGCATCTACGGCCTGACCCGGCTGGCCGACCTGATCGTCGAGCTGCGCGCGGCCCGGGCCGAGCTCGTCCGGCTCGCGGCCGCCGGGGAACGCGACCGGGTGGGCCGCGACCTGCACGACCTGCTCGGCTACAGCCTCACCGCCGTCGTCCTCAAGGGCGAGCTGGCCGATCGGCTGGCCGGTGGCGACCTGCCGCGGGCGGCGGCGGAACTCGCCGGACTCGTGGACGTGGCCCGGCAGGCCCGTTCCGACGTACGCACGATCGCCACCACGCAGCGCCGCATGTCTCTCGACGACGAGCTGGCGGCGGCCCGGTCCGTTCTCGTCTCGGTCGGCGTCGCCACGGAGGTGTCCGGACCGGACGACGCGCTCGACGCCGGCACGCAGACCGTCCTGGCGACCGTTCTGCGGGAGGCGGTGGCCAACCTGCTGCGCCACAGCCAGGCCACCACGTGCACGATCCGGGTGCGGATCCGGCCGGACGGGGTCGCCCTGCGCGTACGCAACGACGGCGTCCCCGCGGTGCCGGCCGGCAGCCCCGGTACCGGTCTGGACAATCTCGCGCGGCGGCTCGGCGAGGCCGGCGGTCGCGTCGAGACGGACACGGCGACGGCGGGCTGGTTCGAACTCATCGCACGGCTGCCCGCCTCAGAGCCAGCCTGACTCCTGCGCGATGCGGACCGCGTCGACCTTGCCGCGGGCGTTGAGCTTGGTGATGACCGCCGTCAGGTAGTTGCGGACGGTGCCCACCGACAGGAACAGCCGCCCGGCGATCTCGACCGGCGGAGCCCCGGCCGCCGTCAGCCGCAGGACCTCGGTCTCCCGCGGCGTCAGCGGACTGTGCTGGGCGTCCCACAGCGCGGCCGCCAGTTTCGCGTCGATCACTCGCTCGCCGGCCGCGACGGACCGGATGGCCGCCGCCAGCTGTTGCGGCGGGGCGTCCTTGAGCATGAACCCCTCGACACCGGCCTCCCGGGCGCGCAGCAGGTTCGCCGGGTGCCCGAAGCTGGTCAGGATCAGCACCCGGCAGTCCGCCAGCCGCTCCCGCAGCCGCCCGGCCGCCGTCAGCCCGTCCATGCCGGGCAGGTCGATGTCCAGCACCGCCACGTCCGGCCGGACGGCCAGGGCCGCCGGCACGACGGCGTCACCTGAGTCCACTTCGGACACGACCTCGATGTCGGGCTCGAAGCCGAGCAGCGCCACCAGCGCGCCGCGTACCAGGCGGTGGTCTTCCGCGAGCAGTACGCGAATCATCGCGACGTCCCTGGCCGGACGGGTGAGCGTTGCGGACGGCGTGCGGTCATCAGACAACTGTAGGAGGTCGGCCGGTAGGCCGGATCCGGCGCTCCCGAGGCCGCTGATCTGCCAATAAGGTACCCACACTGCCGCTGCATCTTTCCTTCCCGTGCGCGGCGTGCATGTAATGGACGGCATGGCCCTCGTCTTCACGGTGGAGCGTGATTGGCAGGACGGGATCTGGACCATCACGCTCGCCGGCGACTATGCCCACGCCGACCACGTCGATCTGCGGCGGACGGTCGCGAGATGCCTGGCCGACCGGCCGGCGACCATCATCTTGAACCTGCAGGACGTCAGGTCCACCGACCCGCTGCTGCCCCACGCGCTGGCCACCGAGGAGCGCCGGGCGCAGCGCGAGGAGGTGTCCCTGGTGTGCGCGCTGAACGACGAACTCGCGACGACGGTCCGGGCGGCGAGGATCGCGAACTTCCTCACCGTCTATCCGAGCGTCGCCGTCGCCCACACGCTCGTGGCCGGTGCGGCCACCCACCGCTGGCTGCACGTGCTGGTCGAGGACATCCCCAGCACCGTGAGCCACTGCCGCAACCGGGTCACCGCGGCCTGCCTCGCCTGGGGCGTCTGGCCCGTCCAGGACGCCGTCCGCAGCGTCACCACCGAACTGGTCGGCAACGCGCTGCGGTACGCCGGCGGCCGGGCCGAGGTCACCTTCACGCTGCGCCGCGGCCTGGTACGGATCGGCGTACACGACTTCAACGCCACCTTGCCGGTCCTGCCGTCGCCGGTCGGCGTCCCCGCACTCGGCGCCGGCCGGATGCGGGGCCTCGACCGGGTCGCCGCGACCGCGACGACCTGGGGCGCGCGCAAGACGCCCCGCGGCAAGGTGGTCTGGGCGGCCATCCGCGTCGGCCCCTCGTCGAGCGCCTGATCCGTCAGCCGGTCTCCGCGGTCCGCTCCGCCGGCCGCTCCGGCCGCAGGCGGACGATCCCGAGGACCAGTCCGGGGATCACCGCGGCCGCCACGCAGATCCCCCACTCCGTGAGCGTCAGCGACTCCGTCCGCAACAGCAGCCGCAACGGTTCCAGTACCACCGCCGCCACCTGGGCCACCGCCGAGGACGCGATCGCCAGCAGCAGGCCGGGATTCGCCCAGCCCTGCCCGTGCGGGCGGCGTGCGCGTACCGCCAGGGCGACGCCCAGCTGGGCGAGGCCGAGGACCACGAACACCATCGTCTGCCAGGGCCGGCCGGCCGCCGACGCGTACACGCCGACGGCGAGGGTCACCGCCGCGACGAGGCTGCCGAGGGCCAGCACCGTCCACCCCAGACCGCCGCCGAGCACCTGCTCCTGCGGCGGCCTCGGCGGGCGTCGCAGCAGGCCGGGTTCGGCCGGCTCGGCGCCGAGGGCCACCCCCGGCAGGCCGTGCGTGAGCAGGTTGATCCACAGGATCTGGCCGGGCAGCACCGGCACCGGCAGCCCCAGGAACGGGCCGGCCAGCATGACGACGATCTCGGCGAACCCGCCGGCCAGGGCGTACCGCAGGAAGCGGCGGATGTTGTCGTAGACCCGGCGGCCCTCGGCGATCGCCACGGTCACCGTCGCCAGCTCGTCGTCGACCAGGATCAGGTCCGCGGCCTGCCGCGCCACCTCCGTGCCGCCGCCCATCGCCACCCCGATGTCCGCGCGGCGCAGCGCCGGCGCGTCGTTCACCCCGTCCCCGGTCATCGCCACGACCTGCCCGCCGTCCTGCAGCGCCGCGACGATGTCCAGCTTCTGCTCCGGACGCGTACGCGCGAACACGCCGGCCGATCCCGCCGCCTGCGGTGCCCCGCCGTGGCCGATCTCGTCGCCGGGCGCCCAGATGCCCAGCTGCCGCCCGATCGCCGCCGCCGTCTGCGGATGGTCCCCGGTGATCAGCATCAGCCGTACGCCGGCCGCCCGGATCCGCTCGGCGGTGTCGGCCGCGCCCGGCCGGAGCGGATCGCCGATCCCGACCACGCCGAGCACCTCCAGCCCGGCCGGCGTACGCGGATCGCCCGGCTCCCCCCTGCGCGCGGCGACGGCGAGCACCCGCAGCCCCTGTGCCGCGAGCTCCTCGGCGGCCGTCAGGGCCTGCGCGACGGCCGGATCCGCGGGGTCGGTGATCGGCGCGGCGAGCACGGTCTCCGGCGCCCCCTTGCAGACCGTCAGGTACGCGTCGCCGTCCTTGTGCACCGTCGTCATCCGCCTGGCCTCCTGGTCGAACGGCTGCTCGTCGACGCGCGGGGCGGCTGAGCGTACCCGCGCGGGGTCCAGACCGCAGCGGGCGGCGAACGTGACCAGCGCGCCTTCGACGGGGTCGCCCACCGCGTACCAGTGGGGGTGCTCGCCGTCCGGAGCGAGGACCGCGGCGTCGGAGCAGAGCACGGCGGCCCGGGCGAGGTCGAGCAGCGGCGCGCCCGGCGGCGGCTCGACCTGGCCGGCCGGATCGTAGCCGGTGCCGTGTGCACTGTGGACGATCCCGGCGGTGTACGCGCGCCGGACCGCCATCTTGCCCTCGGTGAGGGTGCCGGTCTTGTCGGAGGCGAGGACGGTGACCGAGCCGAGCGCCTCGACGGCGTGCAGGTTGCGCGGGATGGCGCGGTGGCGGGCCATCCGGCGGGCACCGAGGGCGAGCGCGAGGGTGACCACGGCGGGCAGCGACTCGGGCACGGCGGCGACCACGAGGCTGACGCCGACGAGGGCCATGGTCAGCAGGCTGCGGCCCTGCAGGAGGCCGATCGCGGCGACCAGGGCACTCAGCAGGACGATGAACACCCCGAGCGTACGCCCGAACGCGGCGAGCCGGCGTTGCAGCGGCGTCGCGGTCGGCGCCCCCGTACGCGTGAGCGCGGCGATCTGCCCCAGCGCGCTGCGCGGCCCGGTACGCGCGACCGTGCCCGTCGCCCGCCCGGTGACGACCACCGTCCCGGCGAGGAGTTCCTGCTCGGCCGCCCGGGCGACGGGCACGGACTCGCCGGTGAGGGCGGCCTCGTCGACCTGGCACCGGTACGCCTCGGCGATCACGATGTCGGCCGGCACGACGTCGCCGGCCTCGACCCGGACAAGGTCGCCGCGCACGAGCCCGGCCGCCGGGATCTGCCGGTCGGCACCGTCCCGCACGACCCTCGCGACCGGCGCCGCGAGCGCGTCGAGGGCCGCGATCGCACGGTCGGCCCGGACCTCCTGGGTGACGCCGATGGCGGTGTTCAGCGCGACGACCAGCACGATGATCGCGGTGTCCGGCCAGTCGCCGAGCAGCGCCGTGACGACCGCGGCACCCAGCAGGATCGCGACGAGCGGCTCGGCGAGCTGGGCCCCGACCCGGCGCGGCAGGCCGCGCGGCCGCGGCTTGGGCACCTCGTTCGGCCCGTCCGCGGCCAGGACCGCCGCCGCCTCGGCCTCGCTCAGCCCGCCCGGCAGACCGGTGGCGATCGTCATGACCCGAGCATGACGGCGCGAAGGGCTCCGCCAGTAGTGCGCCACGCCCCTGCCCGTCAGGACTTTCGTCCCGGCCTACCATGATGATCAAGAGCCTGGCCGCCGCTGGTCTTGATCTCTGCGAGTACCACCGCCACGTTGGGAGTCACGCCATGCCGGTCACCCGGGTCGCCACGCTCGACGACGCCCCCGCCGTCACCGAACTTCTGCGTACGCACCGGGACGCCCTCGCGCCCTGGGAGCCGCTGCGCGAGGACGCCTGGTTCACGCTCGACAGCCAGCGCGCGATCCTCGAAACGTCACTCCAGGCGTACGCGCAGGGCACCCTGGTCCCGCTGGTCATCGTCGACGGCGATCTCGACGGCGGCGAGGTCATAGGTCGACTGAACCTCAACGGTGTCACCCGGGGCGCACTGCAGTCCGCGGCCCTGGGCTACTGGGTCAGCCCGACGCACCACGGCCGGGGATTCGCCACCCGCGCGGTCGCCGACGCCGTCGCCCTGGCCTTCGGCGAACTCGGCCTGCACCGGCTGCAGGCCGAGACGCTGCTGCACAACACGGCATCGCAGCAGGTGCTGCTGCGCAACGGATTCCGGCCGTACGGGGTGGCGCCGTCCTACCTCAACATCGCCGGCCGCTGGCAGGACCACGTCCTCTTCCACCTCCTCAACGAGTGAATCTCACGCGCCATCGTCGTCGTTCTTCCATCCGGGAGTACGCGTAGCGGCGCCGACCAGTTCCGAGGACATCTCCGATCCCGGGCGGCCGCCGCGCGATCGCCCGGTGTCAGGGATGTCCTCGTGCTCAGTCGGCGCCGCAACGCGTATTCCCGGATGGAGGTAGGACCACCACGGCGCGTGAGAAGCCAGAAGTACAGGATTAGATTTGGTGGTCTGCGTGGATGACGGCGATCGGATGCACCGCGTGGTGGACGAGCGCCTGGCTGACCGAGCCGAGGAGCAGCCCCTTGAAGCCACCCCTCCCCCGGCTGCCGACGACGATCAGGCCGGCGGTCCGGGCCGCGTCGATCATCGCCTGCTGGATGTTGTGCGCGGCGAGCGTACGGGTCTGGATGCGGACGCCCGGCTCGTGCGCCCA
This sequence comes from Hamadaea tsunoensis DSM 44101, assembly GCF_000428945.1. Lineage (GTDB taxonomy): Bacteria > Actinomycetota > Actinomycetes > Mycobacteriales > Micromonosporaceae > Hamadaea > Hamadaea tsunoensis. The sequence continues at coordinate 387,410 of NZ_AUAX01000002.1, forward strand.
GGGTGCGACCGCGTCGGCCAGGACCAGCCGCGCGCCGGCCTCGGCGCGGGCGACCTCGTCGCGGGTCTGTGTCGCGGTGATCGGGAAGACGTGCAGGGCGATGAGGTCGACGTCGCGACGGCGGGCCTGATCGACGGCGAACCGCAGGGCGGTCTGGCCGGCCGGTGAACCGTCGACGCCGACCAGGATCGGGCCGTCGGGGGCGGGTGGCGCGGGCGGCTGCTCGGGGCCGGGCGGCACCTCGGCGGCGGGCGGCCGCAGCACGATCACAGGGCTCTCCGCATGCGCGATCAGCTGCGACGACACCGAACCGAGCAGCAGTTCGGTGAAGCCGCCGATGCCCCGGCACCCGACGACGGTGAGCTGCGCCCGGCGGGACTCGTCGATCAGGATCCCGGCCGCGCCGCCGACCACCTGCCGGCCGGAGATCTCACGCACAGCCGGGTACTCCTCGCGCAGCTGCTTGCCCAGAGCGGCCAGCTGCTCGTCGATCTCCGGCCGGTCGTCGGGCAGGTAACCCATGCCGGTCGGGAAGTAGCCGTACATCGGAATCTCGTACGCGGCCAGCAGCACCAGCGGTGCGCCCCGCAACTCGGCCTCGTGGGCGGCGTACCGGGCGGCGGCGAGACCGCCCGCGGACCCGTCCACCCCGGCGACGACCGGCTTGATCGGGATGTCGGTGGGCATGGCTCCTCCTGAAGTCTGGGAGATCGATCAGTTCTCGGAAACGGTCACGATGTCGCCGAGGCTGCGGCGGGGACTGGCCGGCGGCGTGCCCTGCGGCGGGTGGCCGACCCGCAGGGCGAGCTGCGGCAGACCCACCCCGGCCAGCAGCCCCCGCAACCGCTCCCGCGTCAGCGCGGTCTCGGTGACGTCGCTGATCGGCGCGCCGGCCAGACCGTCCACCGTCGCGGTCAGCAGCATCGACGAGAGCGCCTGCCCCGTACGCAGCCAGGCCTCCGGCGTGTCCTCGTCGGTGAACAGGATCGCGTACAGGGCACCGGCGTCGGTGTGCTCGCCGGCGTCCAGGCCGGCCGCGCCGGGGACGGCGAAGTCGCGTACCGGGACCCGGCGGGCACCCGGGGCCACCGCCGTCGCCGCCGGTACGCCCTCCCCGTTGGCCGGACCGGGCACCGAGCCGACGGTCCACCGGGCCAGTTCCCGCCGGTACGCGGGATCGGCCAGTTCCAGCTCCCCGGCCTGGGCGGCGACCGCGGCGAGGGCGCCGACCTGGTGCTCGCGCAGGACCGCGAGGTGCGCGCCTTCGGCCTCGGCGGCGGCCGCCAACCGCTGGACGGCCGCGTCGGCGACCGGTTCGGCCGTGAACGCCCGCCGGTCCGTACGCCGCTGCGAGATCGCGTGGTACATCACGTACTCGTGGACGTCGGCGGTCCGGGCCTCGCCGGGTTCGATGACGGCCAGCAGATCCGGGTCGGCCGGGTCGGGCAGTACGCGTACCGTGCTCGACCGGCCGCCCGCCGTCACGGCAAGCCGCGCGTGGTGCAGCGCCGCCCCGCAGCTCACCGTCAGCAGCCGCCCTTCCGGGTCGGCGACGAGCAACTGGCGCGCGCGGTCGGCGTACAGGCTCAAGGTTCGTCCGGCAACGACCCACCGCCACGGCTGGGTGTTGAAGATGGAGGGCGCGTGCAGTGCGGCCTGCGCCGCGGCGCGCAGCTGCCGTTCCGTCACCGGTGTCGTCTCGGTCATGCCCCCACCCTGCGCCCGCCGCGGCGGTCTGCGCAGAGTCCGCCGCCCGCAACGCACGGGCCACAGGTCCCGGCGCGACGCGGGACCAAGGTCCCTATGCGCGCGGTTGCGGCTGCTGCGACACTGACGGGATGATCCGGGTGTTTCTCCTCGACGACCACGAGGTCGTCCGCCGTGGCCTGCGCGAGCTGCTGGAGGCTCAGGGCGACATCGAGGTCGTCGGCGAGTCCGGCCTGGCGGTCGAGGCCGCCCACCGCGCCCCGGCGCTGCGCCCGGACGTCGCGATCCTCGACGCCCGGCTGCCCGACGGCAGCGGCATCGACGCCGCCCGCGACATCCGCTCGGTCGACCCCTCGATCAAGGTCCTCATCCTCACGTCCTATGAGGACGACGAGGCGCTGTTCGCCGCCATCATGGCCGGCGCCGCCGGCTACCTGCTCAAGCAGATCAAGGGCACCGATCTCGTGGACGCCGTCCGCCGGGTCGCCGCCGGGCAGTCGCTGCTCGACCCCGCCGTGACGCTACGCGTGCTCGAACGCATCCGGCATCCGCAGCAGGAGCCGGCGCAGCTGCGCTCGCTCAGCGAGCAGGAACGCAAGATCCTGAACTACATCGCGGACGGGCTGACCAACCGCCAGATCGCCGAGAACATGTTCCTCGCCGAGAAGACGGTGAAGAACTACGTCTCCAGCCTGCTGGCGAAGCTCGGCCTGGAGCGGCGTACGCAGGCGGCCGTTCTCGCGACGCGGCTGCGCGACGGCCGCTGACCCGTCCCGTTCCACCCGGCGGCACCCGGGTCGTCAGATGTCAAAGACTCCCTTGACATCTCGCAATGCCAAAGTACTCTTTGGCTTATGCGCGTCACCGATCCGCAGGCGATCCGGGCATTGGCCCATCCCCTCCGCCTCGATCTCCTGGAACTGCTCGGCACGATCAGCCCGGCGACCGCCGCCCACTGCGGCCGGATCCTCGGCGTACCGCAGGCGAACTGCTCGTTTCATCTGCGGCAGCTCGCCAAGTACGGATTCGTCGAGGATGCCGGGCCGGGCGAGGACCGCCGCGAACGCCAGTGGCGCATCGCCGCGACGACGCCCCGGATCCGGATCGACTCCGGCGGCGACCACCTGCTCCGGCGGCAGATCGAGAACGTGGTGGTCGACCGCGAGATGGCGGCGATCCGGGCGTACGTCGACCGGGAGCAGGACGAGCGGCCCGAGTGGCGCGAAGGCCTGGGCCTGGCGACCGGGGTCGCGAAGCTCACCGCCGAGGAGGCCGCCGAGCTGGCCGTGAAGTGGCGCGCCCTGCTCGAGCCCTACCAGACCCGCGACGACCGGCCCGGCGCCCGGCACGTCCGCGTCTTCGTTTCCGTCACCCCCCTGGGAGAAGAGCAGTGAATCTCGATGTGAGTCTCGATGTCACGTGGATCCACGGCACCGCCGGCGAGCCCGACATCCAGCTCCACCGCGCCGGCGACGGCACGTTCATCCTGCGCCAGAACAAGGCGGTCACCTACGAGGCGCCCTTCCTCTTCCTCCTCGCGGGCGACGACCGCGCGCTGCTCCTGGACACCGGCGCGACCCCCGGGCCCGAGTCCTTCCCTCTGCGGGCCACGGTCGACGAGCTGATCGGCGACCTCCCGCTCGTGGTCGCGCACTCGCACGGGCACGGCGACCACGTCGCGGCGGACGGCCAGTTCGCCGACCGTCCACACACGACGATTGTCGACCGCGACCTGGAAGCCGTACGCGCCTTCTTCGGCTTCGGCCCGGCCGACGACCGGCTGCCCGGCGAGACCGTCACCTTCGAGCTCGGCGGCCGGACACTGTCGATCATCGGGTCGCCGGGCCACCACAAGGCCGCGATCACCGTCCACGACCCGCGTACCGGCTTCCTGCTCACCGGCGACACCGTGCTCCCCGGCCGGCTGTACGCCTTCGACTACCCCGAGTTCCTCGCCACGCTGGACCGCCTCGTGGCTTTCGCCGACGAGCACACCGTCTCCTACGTGCTCGGCTGCCACGTCGAGATGCGGCAGCAGCCCCGCCGCGACTTCCCGATCGGCGCGACCTACCACCCGGGCGAGCGCCGGCTGGAGATGACCGTCGAGCAGCTGCGCCAGGTCCGGAAAGCGGCCCACGACGTCGCCGGGCGCCGGGGCGTACACCGGTTCGACGACTTCGTCATCTACAACGACCCGAGACAAGGCGATCTGCTACGGCTGCTCGTCCGCGGCCGGCTGCACAAGCTCATCGGCCGCCGCCCGCCCCGCCGTACCCCCTGACCCCTGGCTCTCGTCGCCACCCCGTTCTCGACGATCTTGCGCGAGTGTCTCGAATTTCGCGGCGAACGCCCGAAAGGCCCGGACATTCGCGCAAGATCGCGGGAAGCGGGAGTGGCCGCGGGTGTATCCAGGCGACCGGGTGGGGCCCCTCATCTGCGTACGCACTCACGATGAGGAGAGTCCGATGGACGAGTCGAAGCCCACCCGCCACGAACTGAGCGGTGACGACCAAGCCCGCATGCTCCGGTTGACCGAGGAGATCCAGGGACGGCTGCAGGAGATCAGCCTCATCGCCGGGCGGGTGCTCGGCGTCAGCTATCCCCCGGACGTTGTCCGGCAGTTCAAGCCCGTCCCGGTACGCCGGGAGTCCGACGGTGTCCAGACCGGCATCTACATCGAGATCGTGGCCGGCGGCCCGGGTGTCTGGTACGACGACGTGTGCTTCGTCTACTGCGCGGGCGAAGGTACGCCGGTCACCTGGATCGAGTCGCCGTGCGGCGGCAGCATGTCCTGCTGATCCACGGTCTGCCGATTCACGGTCTGCTGATTGGTGGTCTGGTGAGTCACAGGGGGATGTCCCAGACGAGTGTGGTGCCCGCTCCGGCCGGTGAGTGCAGTTCGATGTCGCCACCGTGCCGGCGGGCCCGTTCCCGGGTGTTGGCCAGACCACTGGACTCCACCGCACCGCCACCACCGTCGTCGGCCACCGTGACCGTCAGGCGGCCCGCCCCGACCGCGACGGCCACCTCGACCTGCTCGGCGTGCGCATGGCGTACCACATTGGACAGTGCTTCGCGGACGACGGCCAGGACGTCGCCGTGCAGGACGGCCGGAACCGCCGAGTCGACCGGGCCGACGATCCGCAGCGCCGGCCGGAACCCGAGCGCCTCCGTCGACTCATCAGCCAACCGGCGTACCTCCACACGCAACGAACCCGCGATCGGCGTCCGCAACTCGAAGATCGCACCACGGATGTCACGGATCGTCGCGTCAAGATCGTCGATGGCCAGGTTGATCCGCTCCGCGACCTCCGGCTTCGGCGCCAGACTCGCCACCGTCTGCAACCGCAGTCCCGTCGCGAACAACCGCTGGATGACCACGTCGTGCAGGTCACGGGCGATCCGCTCCCGGTCGGCCAGCACCACCAGCTCCTCCCGGTCGGCGTGCGCCTGCTCCCGCTCCAGGGCCACCGCCGCCTGATCGGCGAACAAACCGATCAACAACAACTCCTCCCGATCACGAGGCTCACCCTCATACCCGACCAGCAACGCACCCCGACCCCGACCGAACGGCGTCACCGACCCCCGCAACAACGGCAACCCGACCGGCCAGTCCGCCAAGTCCGCGAGCCGCTCCACCTCCACCGGCTCACCACTGGCCACCGCCGCACCCACCACCGTCCCCACCACCGGAACACTCGCGGCGGCCAGGTCCGGCAACGGCTGCACCGCATCCAGCGCGGCCACCGTCAGCAGATCATCATCGTCACGCAGCAGCACCACCGCCAACGCGGCATCGGCCGCCGCCCGCGCCTTGCGTACCACGACCGACAACGAACTGTTCGGCCCCGCCGCGTCCGCGACCGCCGACGTCACCTCCGCCGTCGCCGTCAACCACCGCTGCCGCCGGCCCGCCAACGCATACAGCCGCGCGTTCTCGATCGCCGCACCCGCCGCCGACGCCAACGCGATCATGATCTCCTCATCATCGTCGGAGAACACCGCCGCGTCCCGCTTCTCCGCCAGATACAGATTCCCGAACACCTGATCACGGATACGCACAGGTACGCCGAGGAAGCTGTGCATCGGCGGATGATTCGGCGGGAAACCCGCCGACTGCGGATGCTCGGTAATGTCCGGCAGACGCACCGGATGCGGATCGGCGATCAACAGACCCAACACACCCCGACCCGTCGGCGGATTCCCGATCGCGGCATGCGTACGCGGATCCAACCCGTGCGTGATGAACTCCACCAACTTGCCCTCGGCCCCGATCACACCCAGCGCACCATAACGGGCATCGGTCAGCTGACACGCCGCCACCACGATCCGCTCCAACGTCGCCCGCAGATCCAGATCGGTACCGATGCCCACGACCGCATCCAGCAGACTACGCAACCGCTCCCGGCTGGCCAGCACATCACCGACCCGGTCAAGGAGCTCCTGAAGCAACTCGTCGAGGCGTACACGGGAAAGGGGCGTCAACCCCAGAGCGGACAATGGCTCCACGCCCCCGATTCTATCGGGGGCTTCCGGCGGCGATGGACGTGCGTAACGGCCAACAGCGGATATAGGCCGACGGTGGAGCGCCGGAACGCCCACAATGGAGGCGTGGACGACGACGCCCGACCCGCGGAGCCGCCTGGTGATCCAGGCGGGGCCGGATTCTGGGCCGCCGTCGGCATCCGTCCGTTCCGGCGGCTGTGGCTGGTGCTCGGCCTGTCCTCGCTCGGCGACTGGCTGGGCCTGCTGGCGGGGGCGGCGTTCGCCTCCGCCCAGGTGTCGGCGCCCGCGGCACAGGGCGCAGCGTTCGGCACGGTCATCGCCGTGCAGCTGCTGCCCGCGCTCATCCTGGGCCCGGTCGCGGGCGTGGCCGCGGACCGGCTGGACCGCCGGATGACCATGGCCGCCATGGACGCGGCCCGATTCCTGCTGTTCCTGTCGATCCCGGTCGGCGGGCTCGTCCTCGGCTCACCCGAAATGGTGGTGGCCTGGACCGCCGTCGCGCTCTTCCTGGCGCAGACCGCCGCCCTGGTCTGGACGCCCGCCAAGGAGGCCGCCGTGCCGAACCTCCTGCCGCACGGCCTGCTGGAGACGGCCAATCGCCTGACCCTCGTCACGACCTACGGTCTCACGCCGGTCGCGGCGGCGCTGGTGTTCGCGGCGATCTCGCGGCTGCCCCAGTGGGGCCGGGTCACCCCGGCCCACCTGGCGCTGGCCTTCGACGCGCTGACCTTCCTGGCCTCGGCCGCCGTCGTCTACCTCGGCATCCCCGAGATCTCCGGCCGCGTGGGCCGTCCCGACGGCGCGCCGACCGGCCTGGTACGCCAGCTCGCCGAAGGCGCACGTTTCATCACCGGTACGCCGCTCGCCCGTGGACTGGTGATCGGCGTCCTGGGGGCGTTCGCAGGGGCGGGCGTGGTGATCGGGACGGCCCGGTTCTACGCCGCGTCCCTCGGCGGCGGGGACGCCACCTTCGGAGTCCTGTTCGCCGCCCTGTTCGCCGGTTTCGGCGTCGGTACGCTGGCCGGCCCGGGCGTCGTCGGCCGGCTGTCGCGCCGCCGCTGGTTCGGGCTGTCGATCATCCTGGCCGGCGCGGCGGTGGCCGGCCTGGCGTTCGCGCCGCGGCTCGCTATCGCGGCGGGCTGCGCGGTCGTCGTGGGAGCCGGTGCGGGCATGGCGTTCCTGTCGGGGATCACCCTGCTCGGCGGCGAGGTCGACGACGCCGTCCGGGGCCGCGTGTTCGCCTTCCTGCAGACCGCCGTACGCGTCACCCTGCTGCTCACCGTCGCCGCGTGCGGCGTCATCGTCGGCGTCGGCGCGTCCCGGCGGCTGCACGTGGGCCCGATCGACCTGCATGTGTCCGCGTCACGGGTGATGCTGGCGATCGCCGGGGTCGCCGGAGTGGCCATCGGGGTGCTGGCTCTGCGGCAGATCGACGACCGGCCGGGCGTACCGGTGCTGGCCGACCTCGCCCGGTCGGTCCTGCGCCTGCCCGACCGTTCGGACCGCGATTCCTGAACCGTCCCCGGCCGGTGACGCCGCACGCAACGCAGGCAAGTCAGGCCCCGCAACGCAGGCAAGTCAGGCCCCGCAACGCAGGCACGTCAGGCTTCGCTCAGTGGACGGGCGGCAGGACTTCGCTCGATGACGGGCGAGCCGGACGTCGCTCAGTGGTCGGTGAGCCAGGCGACGACCGTGGACACCAGCCAAGCGCGCTGGGACAGGTGGACGTCGTGGCCGGCCCCCAGCGCCTCCCGGAACTTCCCGCGGGGGATCGCCGCGGCGAATTCGCGGACGAGGTCCGGCGGGCAGAACGGATCGTCGGTACCGGTGATCAGCAGGGCCGGGCAGCGGATGGCGGCTGCCTGCGACCGGCTGATGTCGCCGCCCGCGTCGATGATCGCACCCATCGCCTCAGCCCAGCTGCGGGCCATGATCCGGGCTTCCGCCACGCCGTACTTCTCGGCCAGGTAGGCCGCCAGGGTCTTGAGCTCGTCGATGGGGTCGTCCGGCAGCCGGGCCAGCCCTTGCAACAACCGGGGCGCCGCCACGACCTGGCCGGCCGCTCCCCAGGCGGCGACGGACAACGCCCCGGCCGGCCGCAGCGCCGCCATGAGAAGTGCCAGCTCGCCGCCGTCGCTGAAGCCGACGAGATGGGCCACGCCGAGTCCGAGTTCGTCGAGCAGACCGAGCAGGACGAGGGCGTCGTCGCGGTAGTAGGTCGAGGTGTACCGCCTCGGCTGAGGCTGCGACCGGCCCGACCCCGGTATGTCGACGGCGATGACGCGGAACCCGGACACGAGTTCGAGTCGCAGCCGATCGAGGTCGATGATGCTGCCACCCCAACCCGGCATGAGCACCACGGCGTCACCCCGGCCGTGGTCCTCGTAGTAGACCCGGTTTCCGTCCGATGGCTCGTACCAGGCCATGGAGCCCTCTCAGCGCCGGCGATGGGAGCGCCGACCGGCGGGCCGGGCCTCCGCCCCGTGAAGGTAGCAGGACCGCTCCGCACCGGCGATACGACCTCAGGCGGTACGAATTCCGATAATACGCCTCATAGCGGTACAGATCCGGGCGGTACAGATCCGGGGCGGTACAGATTCAGGGCGGGACGGACTCAGGCGAGGTCGGCCGGGCGACCGGAGCCGCCGGTGGTCCCGCCCCGCACAGCCTCGCGGATCCACCGCATGCGGGCGGCGGCGGTCTCCGGGTGGTCGCCGTACTCCTCGGCGACCCGCTCGGCGCAGTACTGCGGGCCGAACTGCCGGAGCACGGTCGCGATCACCGTGGAGATCTGCCGGGAGTCGGGCTGATCGGACGCCTGGACGTGGGACGCGAAGAGCGCCTCGCGCATCGTGTCGATGTTCGGCTGGAACATTGCATCCTCCAATGCACTTCGCTTGGATCCATCGTCGCGTCCGGTCACAGCCGCGAAACATCGTCTTTACGGCCTATTACACAAAAGGTATTTCGCGGAGGAACGGTGCTAAACAGGACCGCACCTCGCAGGTCTCCCTACGCTCGGTAATCAGGCATACACCGGCGAGTCACCTACCACGACCGGTTCACCGGATCGTCCGGACAGGACCAAGGGCCCGTACGCGAGGGTGCTGCGACTCTGCCGGCGAACCCGACACGGCGCGCATCGTGAACACGGAAGACAGGAAGGAAAAGGCAGGACCACCGAACGCAGACGCGGTCGATGACGGCGAAGGAGACAGCCATGACCACGACGACCCGCCGGACCGACGCTGGGCCGGCACCATCCACAGAGGAGACCTCGGCACAGAGGGCAGCCCGCTACGTCTTCGCCGGCGTACGCATCGCGATCGGCTGGACGTTCCTGTGGGCCTTCCTCGACAAGCTGTTCGGCCTCGGGATCGCCACACCCGACAGGGGTGCCTGGATCAACGGAGGCAGCCCGACGGCCGGCTTCCTCGGCCACTCGGCGACCGGCCCGTTCGCGTCGGTATGGCACGACGTCGCCGGCACGTGGTGGGCGGACTGGTCCTTCATGATCGGCCTGCTCGGCATCGGCCTGGCCCTCATGCTCGGCATCGGAATGCGCATCGCGGCCGTCGCGGCCACCGTCATGTACGTGCTGATGTGGAGCGTCGTACTGCACCCGGCGGCGAACCCGTTCCTCGACGACCACCTGATCCAGGCCGGTGTCGTCATCGGGCTCGCCCTCATCGGCGCGGGCGGCACGCTCGGACTCGGGCACTGGTGGACGCGTACGGGGCTGGTGCGGCGGTTGCCCTGGCTCACCTGAGCGCACCCCGCTTGGGCTGGTCGGCCGCCAATGCCGGCCAGCCCTGCGCGCGAACATATGCCGACCTTACTGACGGCGAGAGTATGCAATGAGCATTCCGTTAGCGGCTGCTCGGACCGCCCGCGGCCTGAGCCCCGGCACGGAGCCACCGATGACGGCCGTCATCGGTGGCGCTCCGCGGTGGATGTTACGAACGGTTCGGTGCCGGTCGTAGAGTCTCCACGCCCAGGTATACGACGGCCCACACACAGGGAGGGGCGCCTCGGCGCCGACACCGGCCATCATGGTGTGCGTGGCGATCAGCTGACCTGAGCTGCTGTGCCCGACGGCGGTTGATGGACGTCGTTCCGTCCCGATGGACGATCAGCGTCGTCCCCTTGGAGCCACCGCGACGCTCAGCGCGGCGGTAGCCCTGATCCATTGTGGACGCGTTATGATGATCAACCTCCATTTATGAGATCGACTGAACCGCTCGCCGGACGCTACCGATCAGGAGCATGCGATCGACTCGCCGACGACCCGGCGCACGCTCCTGTCCATCCGGCTGAACGCCCGAGATCACTTCGTGCTGGATATCCTGTGAACGACCCGGCGACGTCATCCGAAGGAGGCCCAGAACCTATGGCCGGTGACCAGCCGGTGCAGCGACGGGACTTCTTCATCAGCTACGCCAGGGTGGACGAGCCCTGGGCCCGCTGGATCGCCGTCACGCTGGAGCAGGCCGGCTACAAGACCTTGGTGCAGGCGTTCGACTTCCGCCCCGGCAACGATTTCGTGCATGCGATGCGGGTGGGAGCCGAGTTCACCGACCGGACCATCGCCGTCTTCTCCGAGTCCTACTTCACATCGGCGTACGGCGCGGCCGAGTGGCAGGCGGTCTTCGCCAAGGACCCGACCGGCGCGAAGGGACTCCTGATACCGGTCGTGGTGGACGAGGAATGTGAACCACCGGGCCTCCTCAAAGCCCGCATACGCGTGACCCTTGTCGGGCTCAGTGAGGAGGAGGCCAAGGTCGCACTGCTGGAGGCCGTCGACCGGAACCCGCTGCGGCCGACCAGCGCGCCCTTTCCCGGAGTTCCGGCCACCACGCCGCGCGTGGTCTTTCCCGGCGATCAGCCCGCAGTCTCCCCCAGCGATCAGCGTGTGGCCCCTTCCGGCGGTCGGCCCGTGGTCCTCTCCGGCAGGTCGGACACGAATGCCTCCGAGTTTCCGCCTCCACCGACAGCGCCCGTTCAGCTGCGAGTCCGAGGGCTGGTACTGGAGTCCGCCACGGGCGTACCGCTCGCGGGCGCGACGGTCGTCCTGCGCGACTCCGCGGGCAAGGCCTTTCAGCAGCTGACAGGCGATGACGGCGGCTTCTCCTTCCCGGAGGTCACCCCTGGGACGGCCCATCTCGGCGCGCAACTGAAAGGTTATCGGCAGCGGACCGGCCCGGTCGCCGTCGAGGCCGCGACCATGGCTCCCGACGTCGAACTCCGGATGAGCCGGGCGGTCCCGTCGCTCGGCGTTGCCCCTCGTCGCCCGGTGCCGGCCGATCGTCGCCCTGAGGGGCCGGTGTTCCATCTCAGCTACGCGCATACCGGCCAGGGCAACAAGGATGTCCTGAGATTCTTCGACCACGTGGTGGCGGACCTCGATCAGCTGATCACCGCCGTGCCCGGCCAGTCCCTCGGGTTCACCGACCGGATGCTGTCGCCGGGCCTGGACTGGCAGCGGGAGTTGCTGGAGGTGCTGAACACCTGCCAGGTCTTCGTCCCGCTGCTCTCGGAGCGGTATCTCCACCGCAGCCCGTGGTGCGTCAAGGAATGGGACGTGTTCAGCCGCCGCGCCGTGCGGAACGGGGACGGCTCGGCGACGGTGCGGTCCGGCATCCTGCCGGTCCTGTGGGCGCCGGTCGGCAGCGGGATTCCCCATCGCGTACAGGCGGTTCAGGGCTTTGCGCCCGAACGTGCCGCCCTGCGGAACCGGTACGCGGCGGAAGGCGTACTCGGGTTGGCGAGGATGAGCGAGAAGGACTACCGGGAGGTGGTCTGGTTGATCGCGTTGGAGATCAGCAGGATCGCCGCAGAGGTCGTGGTGGAACCAGGGACGACCTCGACCACCGACGGTCTGATGTCACAGTTCTGAACGGGAGTTCGCCCGCGAGGTGGAGCTGCCACAACCGGGGTTGTGTCAAGCGTGCAGTGCCGTCGCGACAAGGAACGTGGCGAGGCCGGCGCAGAGCAGCAGAAGCTGCCAGCGGGTGAAGCGCCGCGCTCGACGGGGGTCGCGGGTCTGCAGGACCCCGATCGCGTAGGCCGCGCTGGCGGTGTTGACGGCAGCGGGCACAAGCAGGACGAACAGCACGTGGGACGGCGTGGAGTGCGCGAGCTGCCCGCGACTCCACCAGATGATCAGTGCTGCCAGCGGTACGCCGGCGAGGAAGAACCACAGGGCGAGGCCGGCAAGGGCGATACTGCGGCGTACGTCGTACCAGGGTCCGGGCGTAGGTTCAGGCATCGCGGTCACCTGCGTCGGTCTCGGTGTCGCTCGGATCGAGGGGGATGCGTGACCGCTCGACCAGCTCGGCGTATTCACTGCTGCTCAGTTGCTTTCGCCACTGGCCATAGGACTCTATGGCCGCCCGCAGGGACGGCAATACCGCATTGCTGGTGGCCACATCGCGCAGATGTAGCCGCCCGGCGAGCAGGTCGTCCGCGAGATCGCGCAGAGCCGGATCGGATCCGGTACGCAGTGCGCGCAGCACAGCGCGTAGTGACGCACCGGAGTACGCGTTGTCGGGTTCGTCGCCGGTCTGGTCCATGGTCACCGAGCCGCCACGGGTCCGGTGTAGGCGTGGTCGGGCAGGCTGATCTGGCCCGGGTCGCCGAACTCCTTCAGGAGCGCGGCGAGGAACGCGAAGGCCATGGTGATCGCGGTGGCGGCGCTCTGGATGATGGTCGACGCCTTGGTGATGAGCTTCAGGATGTTGATGATCTGCACCGTGGCGAGCCCGTAGCCGACGACGGCCCCGATGCCGGTCTCGACCAGAGCGGTCCCGGCGGCCATCTCCAGCAGCGCGAGGACCGCCTGGTCGCAGATGCTCTGCAGGAGGTTCTGCAATTGGGTGGCGATCATCCACACGTCCAGCGCCAGTTCGCTGTACCGGTGGGCGGCTCTGCTCATGATGGCGGAGGTACGAGAGACGCCGGCGGCCACGTCCGAGAAGTAGGTGAAGGCTTGTTCGGCGGCGTTGCCGGTCCAGCGGGTCGTCAGCAGGGCGGCGTGTGCCTCGGTCTGTACGGCGACATCGCCGAGGCAGGCGGCGAGGTGCGTAAGCGCGTCGCCGTACTCCCCGATGCGGGCCCAGTCACCGGCGAAGGGCTGCACGACGGTCTGCAGGACGTCGCGTCCAGTCATGTCGGCGATCGCGGTGTTGAGCCACGCGGTGGGGCTCGCGTAGTCGAGCAGTTGAGTGAGGTTGATGTAGCCGGTCTCGGCGGTGGGCTGAGGTGCCGTGGGTGCGGTGAGGTGGCGCGTCGGGTCGTCCACTATGCCGCCCCCGGCTGCCGCTGTGCGGGCGGACCGGCTGCCGGCAGCGTCGCGTCGATGCGGGCTGCCGAGGCTTGGTCGGTGATGTCGTAGGCGTCGGCGGCGCGGCGCAGCCCGTCCGCGCTGTCGCGGAGGACATTCGCGGCTTGGCGCAGCTTCATCGCCAACTGCTCGACGAATTCGTCGTGCGCCGGGTTGAGCCGCACGATGAGGCCGGCCTTGGCCAGGTCGAACTGGCTGTTCTCATGGTGATACCGGTACGCGGCCGCGAGGTGGTCGGCGTGCTGGCCGTAGTCGGCGGCGGTCTGCCGTAGCGCGGCGGTGTCGACACAGAACAACGCATCTCCTCTGGGCAGGATGAGCGTGAACGAGGCCGGCCGATGCAGCCCCGGTTCGGCTTGTGGTGGTGCGGCCCGGTGGTCGCGCCGCGCCGGTCGCTATCGCGTCGACGCCCGGCGAGAATCGCCGCATACCGTATTCGTGATGGCGATATCACCGAATGTAACAGCCATTGCGGTCGATGATTCGCTGCTGTTCTACTCAAGCGCGTACGTATGTCGCTCAATTGACGGCCCGCCTACAGCGCTTCATCCTCCGGCCCAGTCCTGTGAGCTGCGGCGTCTCAGCCCAGGTCGAGGCCCGACGCTGAGCGGTGTACAGCTTGGACAGACGCATTCGGCGATGCAGCCCGCTACTCGGTAGAGCACTGGCGGTCGCTGGTGTCGGTCCGCGACGCCGCCGACATCCTGTAAGCGCCGGCGTCACCGCACACGCACCAGCTTCTGCGGCGGCGCTGCAGGGCCGGCCGGGCGCTACCGCGACTGGCTCGCCGAGGCCGTCACGCAGCGACTCCTGACCGTCTGATGGAGAGGCTGAGATGGCGGCGTCTCAGAGCCTTCTGAGAAGCGCCCGGGAGGCTGGCCCCCGTGACCACCATCAGCGGCCTGCCCGCCCACGTCCTGCTCGTGCACGCCGTCGTCGTGCTGCTGCCCCTGTCCGCGCTCCTGCTGCTGGTGACCGCCGCGTGGCCGGCCGCCCGCCGGCGTCTCGCCCTGGCGAACCTGATCCTGTCGGTGTTCGTGCTCGTCCTCGTTCCCCTCACGACCGACGCGGGCGAATGGCTTGAGCGGCGCGTACCCCGCAGCACGGCCGTCCGTGACCACGCCGAGCTCGGCGACACCGCCAAGATCGCCGCGTTCGCGGTCGCCGTCGTGGCCGCGGTCATCTGGTGGCGTACGCGTGGAAACGGCTGGAAGTTCCTGATGCCGGAGTCGACCGCGGCGACGGTGGCCGTCATCGTCCTGGCGACGGCGGTGGCCGGCGGGGCCTGCTACGACGTCTACCGCATCGGCGAGTCCGGCGCCCAGGCGTCCTGGGAGGGGAAGTTCTCGACCGCGCCGCAACCGGGCGGCTTCCGCGGCAACTGAGCGGTCATCCCTCGGGAACGAGCCGCTGCCCAGGTGTGCCCGGGTCGTACCGTTGCGCGGGTGGACTTTCGCCTTCTCGGCCCGATGGAGATCACCGTCTCCGGTGCCCGGATCCACATAGGCCGGCGTCAGGAGCGCGAGCTGCTGGCCCTGCTGCTGCTCGACGCCGGCCGATGGATCTCCGTGGACCGGATCGTCGGCGTGCTGTGGACGGACGAGCCACCGGCCGCCGCGCACCGGACGGTACTGACCTACGTGTCCCGGCTGCGGCGGGTGCTGCGGGCGGCCGGCGCGCCGGAACTGCTGGAGCGGCGCGGAGACGCATATCGGATGGCTGTCGATCCGCAGGCCGTCGACTGCCACCGGTTCGACGGGCAGACCCGGCGCGCGGCCGGGCTGGCCGATCCCGCCGAGCGGGCCGCTGCCTACGGCGACGCGCTGCGGCTGTGGTCCGGACCGGCACTCACCGACGCACCCGCCCTGAAGTCACTGGCGGCGGCCTGGGAGGGGCGCCGCCGGCAGGCCCAGCGCGGCCGGTACGCGGCCGACCTCGACGCCGGCCGGGCGAGCGAGCTCATCGGCGAGATCACCGCCCTGGCCGAGGCCGACCCGCTCGACGAGGACGCCACCGCGCTGCTCATGCGCGCATTGACCCAGGCCGGCCGCCGCAATGACGCGCTGGCGGCGTTCACGCGGCTGCGCGTACGCCTGAATGAAGAGCTCGGGTTGGATCCCGGGCCGGCGGTGACGGCGCTGCACGAGCAGGTCCTGCGCGGCGAGGTGACGGTACCGGTGGCGGCACGCGTGGTTCCCGCGCAACTGCCCGCCGAGCCGCGGCGGTTCGCCGCGCGCGGCGGTGACCTGGCGCGCCTCGCGGACCTGATGAAACGGCCGGGCGGGCCGGCGGTGCTCACGATCGCCGGGCTGGCCGGGGTCGGCAAGACGACGCTGGCGGTGAGCCTCGCCCACCGGCTGCGCGATACCTACCCCGACGGGCAGCTCTATCTTGATCTGCGCGGCTTCTCCCCCAGCGGGCTGCTGGACGCGGACGACGCGCTCTACGCCCTGCTCATCGGCCTCGGAGTCGCTCCGGCGGCGATGCCGCCGGGATTCGACGCCCGCGCCGGCCTGTACCGCAGCCTGCTCGCCGGCCGCCGGATCCTCGTGGTCCTCGACAACGCGCGCAGCGCCGACCAGATACGCCCGCTCCTACCGCCCGGCGGGACCTCCGCCGCGCTCGTCACCAGCCGGAACCGGCTCACCGGATTGGCGGTCACGCACGACGCGCAGCCGTTCGAGCTCCCGCTGCTGGACGAAGCCAGCGCGCGGCTGGTCCTCGCGGCGCACGTCGGCCGGCACCGCATGGACCGCGAACCCGCCGCCGTCGCCTCGATCCTCGCCCACTGCGCCGGCCTGCCGCTGGCCCTGGCCGTCCTCGGGGCGCACGCCGTCGCGCGGCCCCGGCACCGGCTCGCCGACATCGTCCGCCAGCTCGACGAGACTCCGCCGGGCGCCGACGCCGCGACCGACGTGAACAGCGTCTTCTCCTGGTCGTACCGCCGGCTGTCCGGCCCGGCCGCGCGGATCTTCCGCCGGATGAGCGTGATCCACAACGGCGAGCTGACCTTGCCCGCCGCGCGGAGCCTGGTCGGCGGTGCCGGCTCGCGCGACCTGCGCCAGGCTCTGGACGAACTGGCCGACGCGGGCCTGCTCACCGAGCTCGGCCCGGACCGCTTCGGCTCGCACGACCTGCTGACGGCGTACGCGACGGAACTCGCCGCGGCCCACGAGGACCCCGCCGAACTGGACGCCGCCCGGCTGCGCCTGTACCGGCATTATCACGACACGGCCTGGCAGGCCAGGATGCTCGTGTACCCGTCGGAGCCCTCGCAGTGGATACCCGGCGACGGCGGCGTATCCGGTCATCTCCGGGACGCCGAGGACGCGCGGCACTGGTACGTCACCGAGCGCGTGAACCTGGTCCACGCCGTGGCCGACGCCGCCGGACGCGGCTGGGACGCCCTCGCCGTCGGCCTCGGCCTCGCCATCACCTTCTTCCTCGACCGGGCCGGTCACTGGCAGGACTGGGTCCGCATGAACGAGCGGCTGCTGCCGATCGCCGAGAAGCTCGGCGATCCGTCGCGGCTCGGGTTCCTGCAGCGGTCGCTGGGCTACGGGTACATCCGGTTCGGGCGCGAGGACGAGGCCGAGACACGACTGCGCGACAGCATCGAGACGCTGCGGCGCAGCGACGACCGACGCGGCCTCGGCAACGCGCTGAACGGGCTCGCCCACCTCTACGACCTGCGCGGCGACCACGAGGGCGTACGCGCGGCCGCGCAGGCTTCCTACCAGGTCTACACCGAGGCCGGAGCGGTCAACTGGGCGGCGGGATCCATCAACGCGATCGCGTGGGCCGAGGTGAACCTCGGCGAGCTCGATGCGGCCATCGGGCACTGCCGGCAGGCACTCGACATGCTGGAACAGGGCGGATTCGCCGAGACCACGCACGCCGCCGCCACCTGGGACACCTACGGAGTCGCCCTGCACCGCCTCGGCCGGTACGCCGAAGCCCGCGACGCGTACGGCCGGGCGGCCGACCTGTGCCAGCGGAGCCTGCACATGACGCGGCTGCTCACGGTGCGCACACACCTCGGCGACTGCGCATCGGACGCCGGCGACCGGGCGGGGGCCGCGGTGGCGTACCGGCAGGCGCTGGAGCTCGCCGAGACGATCGACGCGACCCAGGCCGAACGGCTGCGGGCCAAGTTGCGCGGTCGATGAACGCCGACGATGTTGAACGTGCAAATGCCTTGCGGCGCTTGCGAAAGTTCCTCCGCTGACCAGCCGACCGCCACCGGCCGATGGGTCCGTATCCGGTCGCCGCCCGGCTGCCGACGCCGCCCGCCGAGCCCTCACCGGCCACCTCGGAACCAGGTTAGAGTCAGCCGTGTCCACTTCTGACGAAGATCCCTCAGACGTTGCGGACACGGGGGAACCACAAGCATGATCGGCATTTCACGACGACCTCGACCGCTGGTCCTGGCCGGGCTGGTCGCCGGGGTCGAGTTGGCGAACTGGGTCATCCTGTTCGTCTTCCTCGCGGCCACCGTCTCGCTGCCCGCACCCGCGCCCGACTTCGACTGGGGCGACGCGGCGTGCTGGACGACCCTGATCGTCCTGGTACGCGTACCGCTGTCGCTGCTGCGGGTCTTCCTCCAGTACGCGCGGGGCGACGCGCGGGTGCACCTGCTCGACGGCCGCTGGGGGTGCTGGTGGGCGCGCGCGGTCGACGCGCTGGAGACCGCGGCCGCGGCGGCGGTGGTGCTGTGGCTGGCCGCGGTGCCGCTCGGCAACCTGCTGGTCCTGGCGACGGTGGCGACGGTGGCGGTGGCGCTCACCTGGATGATGGTCACCGGCCCGGCGCCCGGCGCGGCCGCCCGCTGACCCCGACGGGCCACCCGGCCGGACCACGCGACCGGGCCCTGCCGACCGGACCGCCCGGACCAGACCGCCCGGACTCGGCCGGCCCAACCCTGCCGACCGGACCGCGCGGCAGGCCGTAAGCTGGCCGGATGCCCGACAAGCAGACCGAGCGGAAGGTCATCTCCGTCAACCGGAAGGCCCGCCACGACTACGCGATCCTCAAGACCTACGAGGCCGGGCTGGTCCTGCAGGGCACCGAGGTCAAGTCGCTGCGGGCGGGCCGGGTCTCGCTGGTGGACGCGTTCGCCCAGGAGCGCGACGGCGAGCTCTACCTGCACGGCCTGCACATCCCCGAGTACGCGCACGGCACCTGGACCAATCACACCCCGCGCCGGGTCCGCAAGCTGCTGCTGCACCGGGCCGAGATCGTCAAGATCCTGCTGAAGCTGCGCGACGTGGGCATCACCCTCGTGCCGCTGTCGATGTTCTTCGAGAACGGCTGGGCCAAGGTCGAACTCGGCCTGGCGAAGGGCAAGAGCACCTACGACAAGCGCCAGACGCTGGCCGAACGCGACGCGAACAAGGAGATCACGCGCGAGTTGGGCCGCCGCCTGAAAGGTCGCTCGGAACGAGCTTGATTCACGGTCTTCACTACGGCGGGCCGAGTCCATAGACTCTCGGCGATACACCCCCGTCACCCTCCGGATGGAGACCCGATGCTACTGAGACGATTCGCCATCACCCTTGGCGCTACCGTCCTCGGCGCCGCCCTGCTCGGCGCCCCGGCCCCCGCCCACGCGGACACCCTGCAGGCGGCCAGCCTGAACGCGACCATCGCGCTGAGCAACTGCTCCGCGTCGCTCGTACGCTTCCCCACCTCGGTCGACACCGACCGGGCCATGATGCTCACCAACGGCCACTGCTACGAGGGCGGCATGCCCGGCGCCGGCGTGGTCCTGACCAACAAGAGCAGTACCCGCTCGGGCACACTGCTCAACTCGACCGGCGGCAGCCTCGGCACGGTCAAGGCCGACCTCGTCCTGTACGCGACGATGACCAACACCGACGTCACCCTGTACCGGCTGAACACGACGTTCGCGTCGATCAAGTCGAGCTACGGCGTGACCGCGCTGACGGTCTCGTCGAGCCACCCGGTCGACGGCAGCAGCATGTACATCCCGTCGAGCTACTGGAAGCAGATCTGGAACTGCTCGGTCAACGGCTTCGTGAGCACGCTGCGCGAGGACGCCTGGACCTGGCACGACTCGATCCGCTACAGCTCCGGCTGCAACACGACGCACGGCACCTCCGGTTCGCCGATCATCGACCTGGGCAGCAACCAGATCGTCGGCATCAACAACACCGGCAACGACGACGGTCAGATGTGCACTTTGAACAACCCGTGTGAGGTCGACGCGGACGGCACGACGCACGCGTACCAGGGGCAGAGCTACGGGCAGGAGACCTACTGGTTCACCACCTGCCTCACCTCCGCCAACGCGATCGACCTCAACAAGGCCGGCTGCCTGCTGCCCGGTGGCACGCCCACCGGCAACACCGTCACGGTCACCAACCCGGGCGCGCAGAGCGCCGTGGTCGGCACCGCGTACAGCAAGCAGATCGTGGCCACCGACTCGGCCTCCGGCCAGACCCTCACCTACAGCGCGACCGGCCTGCCGGCGGGTCTGACCATCAACAGCGCCACGGGCCTGATCTCGGGTACGCCGACCGCGGCCGCCTCGACGTCGGTCACCGTGACCGCCAAGGACACCACCAACGCCAGCGGCTCGGCGACCTTCTCGTTCACCGTCACCTCCTCCGGCGGCGGCTGCTCCGGCCAGCTTCTCGGCAACGGCGGCTTCGAGACCGGCACCGCCTCGCCGTGGACGACGTCCTCCGGCGTGCTCGACAACAGCGCCAGTGAGGCGGCGCACGCCGGCTCGTGGAAGGCGTGGCTGAACGGCTACGGCAGCACGCACACCGACACCCTCGCGCAGTCGGTGACGATCCCGGCCGGCTGCCACGCGACGCTGACCTACTGGCTGCACATCGACACCGCGGAGACCACCACGACGACGCAGTACGACAAGCTGACCCTCACGGCCGGCTCGACGACGCTCGCCACGTTCTCCAACCTGAACAAGGGCACCGGTTACACCCAGCGCACCACCGACCTGTCGGCGTACGCCGGCCAGACGGTGGCGCTCAAGTTCACCGGTGTCGAGGACTCGTCCCTGCAGACGTCGTTCGTCATCGACGACGCCGCCGTAACGCTCTCCTAGTCCTCGCGCCTGACAGTTCCAAGATCTGGTTTGGATCAGGTTTTCGCACGTAATCATGGGCCATGATTCGGGTGATTTCCCTGATCCAAACCAGATCTTGGGCTTTAGGCGCCCGCGGGGATCTCGGCGGCGGGCTGCTCTCCCAGCAGCCGCCGGTGGAGCTCGGTCGTCAGCACGTGGATCTCCCGCGTCAGCTGGGTGTTCGTCTTGAGCTCCAGCTCCTGCTGGTTGAAGTCGTGGTCGGCCTTCGCCTGCTGGTACGCGGCCTGCCGGTTCTGCCCGATCATCACGAACGTGGACAGGAAGATCGCCTCCAGCGACACGACGAGGGTCAGCGTCGGCCACGGATTGCCCTCCGCGAAGATCATCCACAGCGCGAAGCCGATGGCGTGCAGGTAGACGAACATCATCGAACCGGCGAACCGGGTGATGGCGTCGGCCAGCCGCAACTGGAAGTCCTCGGCCCGCTTCGCCTCGACGGCGACGTTCACGGGGTGGCGGTTGTCGCCGGTGACGATGTCCACAGTGGTCTCCTTGACGTGAGGGCGTGCCCGCCCATCATCCCGCCGGAACGGGTTTCTGGGGTCACTTAGGGGGATCGTCTGGGGTGCCCCCGCCGTCACGCCCCGACCTACGGTCGGACTGATCACCCTTCGACCACATTCATTGGGGGACCCCTCGTGCTGTCCAGACGAACTCTTCTCAAGGCCGGCGGCGGTGCCGCGGTCGCGACCGCCGTCGGCGTGCCCGCGCTGGCCGGCTCGGCCTCCGCCGGCGGCGGCTGGGACTATCTTCGTACGCGGCTGACGGGCGATCTCGTGCTGCCCGCCGACACCGGTTACGAGCTGGCCAAGCAGAACCAGTTCGGCGAGTTCGACGCGATCACACCCCGGGGCCTCGTGTACGCCGAGACGACCGCCGACGTGTCGCTGGCCGTCCGCTTCGCCCGCGACCACGGCCTGCCCCTGCGTACGCGCAGCGGCGGCCACAACTACCGCGGCTGGTCGACCGGCGAGGGGCTGGTGATCGACCTGTCCCGCATCCACCACACGACGGTCACCGGCGAGACCGTCCACTTGGGACCCGGCGCGCAGTCGATCGACGCCCTGTACGCGCTCGGCCCGCTGGGCAAGCAGGTCATCGCGGGCACCTGCCCGACCGTGTGCCCGGGCGGATTCCTGTCCGGCGGCGGTATCGGCTACCAGACCAAGAAGTTCGGCGTCGGCTGCGACCACATCGTGTCCGCCCAGATCGTGCTGGCCGACGGCAGCGTACGCCGGGTGTCGGCGGGCAGCTCGCCGGACCTGTTCTGGGCGCTGCGCGGCGGTGGCGGCGGCAACTTCGGCATCGTGACCGACTTCGAGGTGACCCCCATCGACGCGCCGCGGATGGTCGCCTTCACCGCGGTCTTCACCTGGGACCGGGCCGCCGAGATCCTCGCCGCCTGGCAGCAGTGGCACCTCGGTACGCCTGACGAACTCGGTTCGGCACTGGTGTTCATGCTCGACGACGCGGCGCCCGGCAACATGCCGACACCGCTGATCACCGGCGGCTACCACGGCTCGGAGGCCGACCTGAGGGTCGCGCTCGCCCAGTTGACCACGCTCGTCGGAGCCGCACCGGTGAACCTGGACGTACGCGACCTCGCGTACCACGAGGGGATGGCGCTGTCCTACGGGTGCGGCGAGCTCACCCAGGACGAATGCCACCGCGTCGGCACCAACCCGGCCGCCCAGCTGCACCGCACCGCGCTGCTGCGCGAGGGCTACCGGTTCCTCGACCGCGCCCTGACCACCACCGAGATCGGCAACCTCCTCGCCGCCTGGGACGGCCAGCGGGTCGCCGGCCAGCGCCGGTTCCTGCACGGCATGACCCTGGGCGGCGCGAACACGCGTACCGGCCGGCAGGCCAACGCCTTCGTCCACCGCGACGCCCAGTTCATCCTCGGCTTCGACGCCCAGCTCGACAGCCCGACCCCGGACCTCGTCGCCGCCTCCGAGGCGTTCGTCGACCGCGGCACCGCCGTCCTCGACCAGGTTGCGCGCGGCGCGTACGTCAACTTCCCCGGTTACAAGCTCCCCGACTGGGCGGGCCGGTACTACGCGGAGAACTACCCGCGCCTGCTCGCCGCCAAGCGCCGCTACGACCCCGACAACGTCTTCCGCCACCCGCGCAGCATCGGCAGCCCGTCGGCGTGACCGCCGGCCCGTTCAGGAAGGACACTGGAATGGACAGTGGACAGTCACCCGGGCGGCGGGCCGCCGTCGTCATCGGAGCCGGCATCGCCGGCCTGTGCGCGGCCCGCGTTCTCGCCGACCGCTACACCGAGGTCACCATCCTCGACCGCGACGCCCTGCCCGCCGACGGTTCGCCCCGGCGCGGCGTACCGCAGGGGCGGCACTCGCACGTGCTGCTGGTCGCCGGGCAGAAGGCGCTCGGCGAGATCTTCCCCGGCCTGCACGACGAACTCGTCGCGGCCGGCGCCGTCGTCTTCGACTCCGGCAACGACCTGCACCTCTACCGGCTCGGCGCGTCCTGGAACCCGGTCGAGACCGGCCTGCCGTTCGTCTCGCTGAGCCGCCCCCTGCTGGAGTTCACCCTCCGCCGCCTGGTCACCGCCCTGCCCAACGTCACGGTGCTGCCCGCCACCGCCGTCTCCGGCCTCACCGCGCAGGACGGCAGCGTCACAGGGGTCGTCCTCGACGACGCGCGTACGCTGACCGCCGACCTCGTCGTCGACGCGACCGGCCGCGGCAGCCGCTCCGACCGCTGGCTGGAAGGACTCGGCTTCCCCGTGCCGGACACCGAGGAGGTCAAGGTCACTGTCGGGTACGTCAGCCGGCTGTACCGGCGTACGCCCGGCGACCTGCCGGTCCAGGCGGCGTTCGTGCAGCCCACCCCGCCCGTCGAGAAGCGGATCGGGGCGGCCCTGCTCGTCGAGGACGACCAGTGGCTGGTCTCCGTCGGCGGCTGGCACGGCGACTACCCGCCGGCCGACGAGGAGAGCTTCCGCAAGCACGCCGAGAGCCTGCCCGACCCGATCATCGCCGACCTGATCGCCACCGCCCAGCCGCTCACCGAACCGGTCGCCTTCCAGTTCCCCAGCAACCGCCGCCGCCTCTTCGAGCAACTCCCCACCGTCCCCGGCGGCTTCGTCAGCCTCGGCGACGCGGTGTGCAGCTTCAACCCGCTCTACGGCCAGGGCATGACCGTCGCCGCCCAGGAGGCGCTCGCCCTCGGCTCCATCGTCGACGAGTACGCGACGCTCACCCCGGCCGCCGCCCTGTCCTTCTACGGCAAGCTGGCCGGCATCACGTTCATCCCGTGGCAGGCCGCCGTCGGCGGCGACTTCGACTACCCCGAGACCGGGGGTACGCGTCCCGCCGCCGCCGAGCTGTTCGGCCGCTACTCGACCCTCGTCCAGCTGGCGGCACAGGTGTCCGGGGCTGTGCGTACCGTCGTCCTGCAGGTGCAACACCTGCTGGTGGCGCCGACGGCGCTCTGGCGCCCGGAGTTCGTCGCGGAGGTGGCGCGGGCCGCGCGGCACGCCGAGGAGGGTGAGGAGCCACTGGGCGTGGGCGCCCACAACCGTCCCCTCTGGACGGACGAGGACGTCCACGCGGAAAGCGTGCGCGCGGCGCTCCGCGCGGCCGGGTTCCCCGAGTTCACCGACGAGCAGGCGGGATTCGCGGTCGAAGGCGGCGCGCGCATCGTCATCGCCGGTCTCGACGGCCGCTCGGCGGAGTACGCGCCGGCCCTGGCCGCGGCGGGCTTCCGGACCACGGAGTCCACCGACCCCCTCGTCCTGTACGCCGAACCAGCCTGAGCCGTCTTCCTTGATCGCGGGGCGGTGCGCTGTGCGCCGCCCCGCGCCGTGTGTCCAAGGAATCGCCGTGCTCAGCGGTCCGGGGTGAGGACCGGTTTCAGGTCGAGGATCGGCGTACCGTCGAGCGCCTCCAGGTTGCGCACGTGTACGCGCGTCCCCTCGATCGCGAGGATGTGCACCTCGTGCAGGCCGACGGGATTGGGCCGGTCCGGCGACCGCGTCGCGAAGACGCCGGTCAGCGGCCGGGACTCGTCGCCCCGCGGGTGCACCGCCATCGTCGCCCGGTCGGCCCGGTCCAGCCAGGTCAGCAGAATGACATCGGTCCCCGCCGCCAGACCGGCCAGGGCCGGCGCGTACTCATCGTCGAAGAGCAGCCAGGCGTCCGGAGCGCCCTCGTCGGCCTGCCGGGGAGCGTCGGCGAGATCGGTCAACGGGGAGAGGACGCGCCCGATCCGGCGTACCGAGAACTCCATCATTCCTCCTGCGTATCTCAGGTGATCAGCTCGCCTTGATCAAGTACCTCTGCTGTGGCAAAAGAGCGCTTTCTTGTTTAGACGTCCGCGTGGTAGAAGACCGTGAAGTAGCCGGTATTGGCGGCCGAGTTGGAGGCCTCGACGCCGACCCAGCCGTGGAACGTACCGGAGTCGCCGAGGATCTCCAGCATCGGTTTGCGGTGCGAGCCGCCGGTGTAGCAGGTCGCGCTGGTGAGGCATTGACACCAGTGCTCGTAGTAGGTCTTGCGGCCACCGCCCGCGAGATAGTAGCGGATCGGCGAGGAGTTGCCGCTGGAGCAGGCGCTGCACGCCGTCGATGGAGCGCTCAGGACGCTCAGGCAGTTGGTGCTGCACTGCTGGAAGTCCTGGAGGTTCATGACGCTTGGTCCGGCGCCCCCGGCGGTGTTGAAGCCCGCGTACCGGCCGCTGTAGCTCTTGCGCGGAACGTCGGCCATCGTGGTGAAGGCGTTGTTGGAGGCGCTGGAGCCGAACCCCCAGCCGACGTTGGCGTCGTAGTTGGAACTCGCGAGATCCAGGCGCGCCAGGTCGGTGCTCGGGTGGCTGATGTTCCAAGTCTCGGCGGACCCGTTCGACCAGGTGATGACGGTCTGCGTGGCGGTGGTGGTGTAGGTGCCGTAGTAGGTCGAACCGGCTCCCTCGAAACCGGCTGCCGTCCTGACCGGACAGTTGTCGCAGCCCGTCGAGGTGACGCCGGTGTTGGCCGCGCCGACCGCCTGAGTGCGGTTCCAGTACCAGAACCCTTCCCGGACCGTGCCGTCGCCGAAGAAGTAGTACATCGCGATCCGTACCCAGACCGGGCCGGAGGTCACGCCGGGCGCGGGGATCGCACCCAAGGCGACGGTGTAGATGTGCCTGCCGCCCGGATAGTCGACGGCCACAGCAGGCGTGGGCGTGAGAACGATTGCCAGGAACGCGACCACGGACAAGGAGAAGAGTCGGCGCATTCTGGCGATTATGCCCGATCTGCCGCCCCCGCGACGGCCCTCTCAATCCGCGGGTTCGGGGTTCAATTCCCTGGCGGCGCACCATATCTGAGCTGCCCATTCGCCGAGAAGGCGGGTGGGCAGCTTCGATGTGTTGTGGTCGGTGAGTCACTGGTGAGTCACACCAGCAGGCTCACCGAGATCAGCTGTTTCGGCTGGTCTCGAGCGCGGTTCGCGCTCAACGCAACCCATCCAGGTGCGGTGCGTTGCCAGGGGTCTTGAACCCCGAATCCACGGTTCGAGAGTTCGCTCCTCTTCCGATTGCGCTACTGCGCAGGATTGGGACAACGTGAAACTCTTGACCCGAGAGTGGTTCATCAGGGTGTCCACGATCAAGGGCAAACTCCCTGCTACACGTCGCAGCTGTCGACTGGAGTGATCCAGACCCTTGTCGGGCGTCCGATCGCCGAGACCGCGGGTACGCGACCACGCGTACCCGCGGATGCGATCAACCGGCCACGATGCCCAGCGCGGCGAGCAGTTCGTCGAAGGTCTCCTCGGCGAGGGTGTGGTGCGCGTCCAGCGCCGCCCGCAGCGCGGTTTCCGACGCCGTCAGCCCCGCTTCGGCCGACCATGCCAGCGCCTGGCCGACGACCTCGTCCCGCGACGTGCCCAGCGGCGGAGCGCCCATCTCCTCGGCCGCCTCCTCGTGCAGATAGGCGCGCCAGCGTACGCCGCCGGGCGTCAGCGCCGAGACGTCGGCGAGGTCGCTGTCGAGGATGAACGCCGACAGCGCGGGCGAGCCGGTCTGCGTGACCAGCGTCTGCGTGGCCGAACGAAGGTCGCCGTCGAGGTGCAGCGACTGCCAGCCGCCGCCGAGGTCCTGCTGGTCGAGGATCCCGATGCCGGGCAGCGCCTCGGCCAGCCGGTGGTCGGAGCGGGCGACCACGATCCGTCCGGTGTATCCCATGCGATGTTCCCTTCTGTCACAGCGAGCGGCGGGCGGTCTTCTCGGCAGTACGGTACCGAGAAGACCCGCCGGCATCAGGCGAAGATGACGATGCCGATGATGATGATGGCTGCCAAGGCGGCCGCGAGGAGGATGAGGAGCAGCGCGAGGAGCGCGAGCTCGGCCATCTGCTTCACGGGCGCCGGGACTTCGATCGGCGGCTTGTCCTCGTTTTCGCCGTCCGTGGCCCGGTTGTTCGGTGTCGGCGTCGGTTTGACCCCGGGTGTGTTCTGCGAGTTGGGCACCGGCAACGACGTGGTCTCCGGTTGGGCGGTGTTGGTCGCCGTCGGGGCCGGCGACGGCGAGGCCGAGGACTTCTTGTCGTCGTCGGTGGTGTACACCTCGACGCCGGTGAAATCCAGGGCGTTACCGTCCGCGCCCTTCTTTTTCGTGCTGTCGTGGGTCGTGACGGTTTTCTTCGGGTTGCTGGGTAACGGCCCTTGCTGCTCGGGGTCCAGCGCCGGCCCCTTGCCCACGGTGCGGCCCTTGTACTGCGAGTAGTTGGGATCGCTATCGATCATGGGTTGGAGCTTCTTGACGTAGTTGTCCAGCTGCGCGGGCCCTTCCAGCTCCACGCCGTTGCCCTCATGCTTCATCTCCCAGATGTAGACCTTCCCGGGATCGCAGTCCCAGCAGATGATGTCGGCGTAACCGGGCTTCTCGGTCTTATTCGACGAGCCTTTACGGATGAAGTTGTCGACCCGGGTCGTGGTGACCCGCGCTTCGGGCCAGCGCTCGTGGATCCGCTTCACCCGCAGCGCGATCGCCTCCTCATGAGCCTCGTTGAACTTGTCCCACCAGTTCGCGTCGTCGTTGGTGCCGCCGCCCTCGATGTTGGCGTTGCCCGAACCCTCGCCGCCGGGATCGTGATACTGACCGGTCGGGTCGCTGAACGTGACCGGGTTGTTGCCTGAGTAGGCGTACCCGTGCATCTGCTGCGGATCGCCGATCTTCAGCAGCGGGTCGAGCGACACGAACCGGCCGATCGCCGGGTCGTAGTCGCGGGCGCCCAGGTGGACCAGGCCCGACGGATCGAGCTGGCCGCCCAGGAAGCCCCGTTCGTTCACCCACGTCCCGCCCGGCCCCCGGGCCTGGGCGAACGGCGTCTGGTACCGCACGACCTCCTGCTGCGTGCTGGCCTTGACGGCCGTCAACGCGGTGCCCTGATGGTCGGAGACCAGCCAGATGACGCCGTCGATCGTCCGCTGAGCGACGATCTGCCCGGCCCACTTGTAGGTGCGCGTCTCCGCGACCGCCCCGGTCGACTTCGTCAGCTTGAACTCGGTGTCGCCGAGGTACAGCGTCACCGTCGTGGCGTCCTTGCGGAGCAGGCGATTGCCGCCCGCGTCGTAGATGTAGGACGTCGTCGCGCCGGACTCGGTGACCGAGGTCAGCTTCGATTCGCTGTCCCACTGCAGATCCTGGCTCGCCGTGCCGTGCGGACGCGTGCGCAGATCACCGATCGGGTCGTACGTGTACGACCCGGCCATCGCCCCGGTGGTGCTGTTGAGCAGGTGCTTGCCGTCGGCCACGTGGTAATCGGTGCGACTGTCCCCTGTGGACGTGTGATCGACCTGGCTCAGCCGCGTACCGAGGTCGTCGTAGGTCCACGACTGCCAGTAGGGTGCCGGGCCGCCGAGTCTGTCCGTCGTCCGCCGGGCCGGGTCGCAGTTGCCGTCCTGCGGCGTCCACGCCTCGGTCAGCCGCTTCAGATAGTCCTGCTGGAAGCACTGGTTGTCGCCGGTGACCGGATCGGACATCGCGACGATGTCGCCGTCGGCGTCGTACGCGTAGTGCGCGTCGGCGATCACCCCGCCCGACGTCGTGCTCGTCGTCGCGTGGTCGAGGCGATGCGTCGGCAGGTCGTAGGCGAAGTCCCGGTAGACCTCGTCCGTGCCGTGCTTGTCGGTGGTCAGCACGAAGCCGCCCAGCGACGCGTCGCCGTTGTACGCCGTCGACTTCACGTACGCGTTCGCGCCCGGATAGTCGGTGTCCTGATGGGACGCCAGTCCGGTGACCGGATCGTAGGCGTAGAAAACCGTCTCCGCGGCCAGATCGCCGCGGGCGCCGAAGGTGTAGCCCGACACGCTCCCGTCGGTCGCGTCGTTGTAGCCGATGACGAAGGTGTAGGCGCCGGCGAGCGCGCCCTCACCTGCCGGCAGGGTCGTCGTAGTGCCGGTGCTCTGGTTGCGGGCGTTGTAGCCGCGGATCGCCGTCTGATATTCGGCCGTGCCGACCCAACGGCTGGCGGTGGCCGGCTGGCCCTTGCCACCCGGTGCGGTGTCGTACGTCCACGTGATCCTCTTGGCGTTGGTGGCCTTGTCGTACAGGCCCGTCTTGCGGCTGAGCGTGTCGTAGGTGTACTTCAGCGCCGAGGCGGCGCCGCGGGCGTCGGTGACCGTCGAGAGCCGGTCGGCGGCGTCGAAGGTGTAGGTCGTCTCGCCCCGATCGGGGTCCGACGACCAGATCTGCTGGCCACGCAGGTTGTTCTTGTACTTCCAGACGTTGCCCGCGTCGTCGGTGACCGACGCCAGCTCGCCCTTGCCGTTGTACGCGTACGTGGTCGTCGTGCCGCTGCCCGCACCCGCGCCCGGGGTGTACTGCTGCAACTTGACCGTGTGACCCCGCGCGTCGGTGTAGACCGTCGTGGCGATGCCCCCGGCCGGCGGCCCGGTGTCGATATGGTCGCCGCCGTAGTGCGTCGAAGTGCGCCACTGCTCGACACCCCGCGGCTGTGACACGGTGGCGACCGTCCGCCCGGCCTGGTCGTAGATCGTGCGCGACTGGACGTAGATCTGCGTCGCGTCGCCGCTGACGAGGTCGCCGGACGGCGGCGCGTTGTTGGCGTACGGGCCGAGCTGCAGGTAGCCGCGGCCGGCGCTGTCGAACCGCGTCTCGGTGATGATCCGCGCGCCGGGCGTCGCCGAGGGCAGCTGGACTTCACGTTTGCGCAGCAGCGAGTCCAGGATGGTGTACGAGTCGACGTAGTTGCCCGCCGCGTTCAGCGAGCGGGTGTGCGTCCACACTGGACCATCGGTGCGCATCGCGTAGTCGTAGAGAGTGTTGGCGCCCGACGCCCGGTCGCGGCCTGGCTGCCACACCGCCGAGGTACGTCCGAGCGCGTCGAATGTGACGTCGGTGCGGTTGCCGTTCATGTCGGTCGAGGCCGTCGTCGCACCCCACGCCGGGTCCATCTCGACGGTCGTCGTGTAGGTCCGGGAGTCGGCCAGGACGCTGGTGGTGACCTTGTTGACGCCGCCGCCGGACACCGTGTCGTACACGGTCGTGCGCTTGGCTCCGGCGATGTCGTACGCCACGTCGGCACGCCCGTAGTCGTCGTAATGGGCGCGCAACTGGGCGGCGAACGTCATCGTCGTCGCGTTGGTCCACGTCGACAACGTCTCGGTCTTCGTGATGTGGCCGTAGGTCGGCGCCGTCGTGTACGCCGTCGCGTTGTCGTAGTAGTTGCGCGTGATGCCGATGACGTCGTCCGAACTCACCGGCGCGGTGGCGCACGGGCGGGCGTAGGACTCCACCTTCACGGCCTTGTCGAGAATCCACGCCCCGGTGTTGCGCGCGTACGTGGTCTTGACGCACGTCTCGTCGCCGACCACCGTGGCGCTGCCGACGACCGCCTCGTCGCCGGAGTCGTCGACCTGGACCGGCATGCCCATGTCGTCGTAGGTCGTCGCCTTGGTGGTGTACCGCCAGCCGCTGCCGTGGTCGATCTTCGTACGGCTGCGGATCGTTGCGGTGTCGATGAACCGGGCACTCGTCGTGACGTTGTTGACCGTCTTGGACGCGGTCGCGGCCGACTGCCACGGCGTCGACACGGTGGCGCCGATGATCGCGTCGCCGTCGTAGGCGCGTTCCTCCCGGACCAGGCCGGCCAGCGCGTCGGAGTCGGCGACGGGCGGATCGTTGTCGCTGCTGCCGACGGTGACGCTGCGGGTCGTGCCGTCGGCCTTCGTGTCGCCGTCC
The DNA here is from genome assembly GCF_000428945.1 of Hamadaea tsunoensis DSM 44101. GTDB lineage: Bacteria > Actinomycetota > Actinomycetes > Mycobacteriales > Micromonosporaceae > Hamadaea > Hamadaea tsunoensis. Next base: position 418,312 of record NZ_AUAX01000002.1, read on the forward strand.
ATGCCGCGGAAGTAGGTCGTCTCCGTCCGCGTCTGCTCGGCGCCCGTACCGCGCAGGATGCGCAGGCCGTCGTAGCCGCGCCACTGGCCCCAGCTCAGGTTCTCCTTCTTGACCAGGCCGTCGTCGTAGTCGCGGTGCCAGGCGGGCGATCCCAGGTACTCGTACTTGCTCACCACCGGCGGCGATCCGCCGGTCAGGTCGGTCTCGGTGACACCGACGACCACGTACTTGTGGAAGTAGTCGGTCACCGGGTTGGCGAACCCGTCGGGCTGCCACTTCACCGGATAACACCGCAGCGAGTTGTTGTCCTCGGCGGCCGGCATCCGGCTGCTCTTAACGCAGTCGGGGTCGCTGTAGAACACCGAGATCTGCCCGCCGGTCTCGGTGCGGATGGACGTCAGCCGCGGCCACGCGTACGCGTAGATGTTGTCGGTCGGGGTGTCGACCCGGTTGTTCATCATGGTGCCGGTGAGGACCGTCTCGGGCAGTGAGGTCTCGGTGCCCACGAGGCCGGTGTGGGTGATGCCGGCCAGCCACAGCCCGGCGTGGCTGCCGTCCATCGGCGCGGTCCAGCTCGACCGCAGCGTCCACCGGTCGACCGGCCGGTACGCCGTTCCGCCCCACACCTGCGTCGTGACGCTGGCGAGCCGGCGCGCCGACCAGAACGTGGGCGAGTGGTTGTCGCACGCCTTGTCGGCCGTGCAGCCCTGGTCCAGCGGGGTGTCGAGCCAGTTCTTCCAGTTCGCCTGGACCGTCTGGTCGCAGCCGGTCGCGGTGGAGCACCGGTCGCCCGGCGTGAAAATCACCTGGGCGGGCGCGGTCCCGTACGCCGTCGTGCTGCGCGTGCCGTAGTCGATCCGGGCGAGCATCCCGCCGCGGATGTAACGGTTGCGCTTGGCCGGGTCGTTGTTGCGGCCGTAGTAGTTCTCCTCCTGGCTGTACCAGTAGGCGGTGGTGTTCTGGTTCGGGTCGATGACGTAGTCGAGGTTCCAGCGCCACGCCTGGTCGCAGAACGAGTCCACGAACGCCGCCTGATGGCAGGTCTCCCCCGGGTTGTTGCCGGCGACCGGCTCCGTCCACGTGGACTTCGTCTCGGTGGCGCCCGCCGTCCAGCCCGGCAGCCGGTTGCGGCCGAAGAAGTACTGGATGCCGTTGGTGGTCGTGGCCCGCCAGTATTCGCCGTTGTCGTCGCCGTTGCCCAGCGACGCGTCGACGAGCTTCTCGACCTTGGTGCCGTCGTCCTTCTTCAGATGCCAGCGGTTCTCGGCCGCGTTGAAGATGAGTTCGTTGGTCGCGCCGCCGAGGCTCAGCACGACGTTCTCCGGGCCCCAGCACTGGTCGCCGGTCTTGGTGGTGTTGTTCGCCGTGCCGCCCATGTCCTCGGCGCACGCCTTGAACCGCCGCTCGACGTAGCCGGGCGAGTAGTCGAAGCCCTCGCCGAGCATCGACGGCTGGTTGTTGGTCGCCGCCGTCCGCCCGTCGACGGCCTGCGACGAGTAGGTGAACGTCACGTCGGGGGCGGCGCCGCCCAGGGCGGGCGGCATCCGCAGCGGGTACTTCCAGCCGAAGTCGCCGGTGCTGCCGCCGGCCTGCCACGACGACGACGGTGCGATCGGCGAGGCGTCGAAGGCCCCGGCCGCGCCGGACGCGCCGGCCTCCAGGGCCATCAGGGTGCTCGCGCTGCCCGCGAGCGGCGCGCTGATCGTGACGGTGCCGGCCTTCTGGTCGTTCTTCGATGCCACGGGTACGCCCCGGCAGGCGGGCGCGTCCGGAGTGGACAGTGCGCATTCGGGCAGCGCCACGACACGCAGACGCGACGCCCAGTCCGCCCCGTACGCGTTGCGGAAACCGCGGTAGTCGACGGTCACCGGCGCCCGCGTCGGCTTCGCCGCAGCCGTCGTGGCCGACAGTCCCGACGTGGTGGCCGGTGTCGCCCGGGCGAGGCGGATCAGCACACCGGCGACGCGGGCGCGCTCGGATGCCGTGCGGTCCAGGAACTCCACGCGCAGCCGGGCGGCGCCCGACGCCGGTGCCCCGAGCCGGGCCGGCAGGGTGCCCGCCGTCGCCGCCGCCGCGCCAGTGTCCACTTCAGACACGCCGACCGGCCAGGCGGCGTCGGGTACGGCGCCGTTCAGGAGCTTGGCCGGTGACTGGAGGCGGGCGGGTTGAGTGCGGACGGCGGTGACGGCGACCGCCGGGATCTTCTGCCCGTCGGGATGGTGGAACTTCCCGGCGGCCAGAGCCTGTGCGTGGATACCGGTGTTGATGGCGACGGTGATCGGCAGGATGAAGGCGAATGCCCGGAAGACGCGCGGCAACCTCACTGAAGCTCTCCCCAGTGGCTCAAGCGGATGTCGGAGTGAAGGAGCCGCACCCGCCCGTGTCGGCGGACGGGTGCGGCGAGAATCGATCAGTGGCGGATGATCAGCGCCTCGTTGTCCTTGAGCGTCCACTCGTGGTCGGCCATCAGCAGACCGCCGTCGCCCGCCGGATTCACCAGCGAGGCGATGCCCTCACCCCAGTCGTTGCCCTGCAGCGCCGCGGTGATCCCGTTGTAGTTGAAGGTCATCGTTCCGTCTTCGCCGAAGACGACCTCGAACCCGAACAGCGGGGTGGAGTCCCAGATCCTGACGTTGCGCCACTCGACGACGAACTGCCGGTTCGGCGCTGTGCCGATGACCTTCGTGTAGACCCCGGTCGACGGGTCGTCGAAGGACGATTCGCCGAACGGCGCCACGATGTTGGGCGCCGACCACGGGATCGTCTCGCAGTAGTTGAACTGGCCGTCGGCGGGCTGGGTGAAGTAGACCGTGCCGTACTTGTCGACCCAGCCGGAGGTGTAGGAGACGCCGTAGAACTTGAACGCGAACGGCAGGGTCAGCGCCGACGCGGCGGTCGTGTTCACCGGCACCTGCGTGGTCCCGGCCACGAACGCGGTGTTCGGCGCGACCGTGCAGTAGTAGCCGTACGCGTCCTGCTTGTGGGCGGTCACGAAGTCCTTGACCCCGTTGGCCTCCAGGTGCAGGTTCGTCGTCGCGACATCGCCGCAGCGCCGCTCGGCGGAGACGAAGATGTCATGCTCACCGGTCGCGAACCCGCCGAGGGAGTAATGCCCCGCCGCGTCGGTGTACACGGCGTTGTCGGCCCACCGGTTGTCGGTCACCTGGTAGCCCACGGCGGGGCTGCCGTCCGGCTTGCGTACGGTGCCCGACAGCGTCCAGTTCTCCACACCCGGCGGGTGGAAGGTGATCAGGCCGCCGTTGAACACGGCGTACTTCATGTACGTGTATTGGAATCCGGCCGTACCGGTGGAGTTCTCGATGCCGATGGTCCCGGCCCCGCCGCCCTGGTCGGCCATGTAGATGTCGGCGTAGTTGAACTGGATGCTGCCGTGCTCGCCCAGCAGCGCCTCGAACGACCACCGGTGGTCGTCGCCGAGAAGGGTGACGTTGCGCCACTCGACGACGAACTGCCGGTTCGGTGCCGTGCCGATGATGCTCGTACGCACACTCGCCGACGCGTCGACCACGATGTCCGACCACATCGGAGCGATGAAGTTGTTGGGCCCCGCTTCGCTGGGCACGACCGTGTTCTGGTGGCTGGACTGGCCGGGGTTGGTGAAGTAAAGCACGCCGTTGGTGTCCACCCAGGCCGTGGAGTAGTTGGTGCCGTAGAACGGGAACGCGAACGGCAACGCCGTACTGGTCAACGCGTTGTCGCCGGTCAGCGGCAGCACCGTCGTGTCGGCGTGGACGAACGGATGGTCCCAGCCGTCGTAGACGCACCGGTAGCCGGCGGCGTCGATCTGCGGGTGCAGTTGCAGGTTCATCGCCACATCGTCATCCACATAGGAGTCAGAGACGACGATCTCGCCGCAGTGCTCGTCGGTGTACGCGATCACCTCATAGGAGCCGTTTTCCAGGCCGGTGAACTGGTAGTGACCGTTCTCGTCGGCCTGGATCCAGGTTCCGGTCGTCGCCAGCTCCATGGACAGGTACGCCGCGGGCGTGCCGTCGGCGTAGGTCACGTCGCCCGACAGGGTCCACGCTCCGATCGGCTGGGCGAACATCGGCGGCTGGATGGTGATCTGCTGGCCGTTGGCGGCGATCGGCTGGAACGCCTGGTATTGCAGGCCCACCATGCCGCCCGGGCTTTCGATGCCGACGACGGCCTCGGACTGCACGGAGCCGTCCGCGGGCAGATTCTGGTAGTTGAACGCGATGCTCTGGTCCTCGCCGAGGATCAGCTCGAAGGAGAACCGGGTCATGGCCGCGTCCCAGTACCGGTAGACGTTGTGCCACTCGACCACGAACCGCCGGTTCGGAGCCGTGCCGACCACCGCCGTGCGTACGCTCGACGACGCGTCGCGGACGAGGTTCGCCCACAGCGGTGCGATGACGCCGTTGGGCCGGGTGCCGGACGGGATGCTGGTCGGATCGCCCTGCATGCAGCAGTCCATCTCGTGGAACGTGACGTCGCCCTGGTCGCCGACCCACAGCGTGCTCACGTCGGCGCCGTAGTAGGTGAACGCGAACGGCAGTGCCACCGGCACCACGCCGTAGTCGTTGTCGTTGTAGGTCAGCGCCGCCGAACCGGCGACGAACGGCGCCGCCGCCACGGAGCAGGAGTAGCCGTAGGCGTCGCCCTGCGGCGAGACCGCCATGTCCATGCTGGTCTGCCCCTCGCCCAGCACCAGTTCGGTACTGGCGAACTTCCCGCACCGGTTCGCACCGGCGAGGACGGCCAGCTTGAACGAGCCCGGCGCCAGCCCGCCGATCGAGTAGTAGCCGGTGGCGTCGGTGGTGGTGGTCTGCCCGCCGGGCTGCAACGTCACCGTCGCCCCGGCGACCGCCGCCGACGTGTCGGCGTCGGTGACCTTGCCCACGATGCTCGTCGGGCGGTGCACCCGCAGATCGAAGCGGCCCGCGTCGCTCTGCGCACCGGCCGAGGTGCCGTCGTCGTAGTACGCGAACGCGCCGACGTAGAGGACATCCGCGGCGGTCAAGGTCACGCTCACCGTCACCGGGCTGCCGTCGGCGTTGGCGTTGACCGTCTGCACGTTGGCGATGCTGGTGTAGTACTTGAACTTCTTGACGTTCGTGTCGCCGCCGGAGCTGAGCGTCACGGTGAACGGCGTACCGACGGTCACGTCCACGCTCGCCGACGACACGACCGGCGCCGCCGGGTAGTACAGGGCCTTGACCTCACCGGCCGACAACGAGCGGTTCCAGACGCGTACGTCGTCGAGCACACCGGCCCAGAAGCCGGCGTTGACGTCCGCGGCCCTCGTGCGGCCGATCGACGCCGCGCCCGTCGCGTTCCACAACGCCACCGGTACGCTGCCCGAACCGGCCGCCGTCCCGTTGACGTAGAGCTTCACGGTGTTGGCCGTCGCGTCGTAGACACCGAGCAGATGCGTCCAGGAGTTCAGCGCCGCGCTGCCCGTCGCGCTGGCCGTGGACGTCGCCGGGGCGGTCGTGTCGGTCTGGTTGACCGTGAAACGCCAGCAGTCGCAGGCGGTCGCGTAACCCAGCCAGTACGCGCCGGTGTGCGTACCATCCTGGGAGATCGCGGCACGGTCGGCGCCCTTCGTGGTCAGCTTGACCCACGCGGACACCGTGTAGTTCTGGTCGGTACGCACCGGCGTGTTGGCGGTGTCGGCGGCGTTGCGGCCGTTGATCGGACCGGCGGTGGTCGCGAAGGCCGTGCTGCCGTTGAGGTTCAGCGCGAAGCCGCGCCCGCCGCGGCCGGTCGTCCAGGCCGCCGACCCGGCGAGGGTGGCCGTATCGGGATGCTGGGCCGAGGCGTCGGCGGCGGTCGTGCCGGTGCCCTCGTTGAGCGCGAAGTACGCTGCCGGCGGCGCGCCCGGCCCCACTCCGAACTCGTAGAGCAGGAAGTCGGGATCGGAACCGCCGCTGCCCCGGCTGAGGTTGCCGGCCTTGTCCATGCTCCACACTCGCAGGCTGTTGATCCCGGCCTTCACCGGATACACCAGCGCCTTGCCGACGCCGTTGACGTCGGCCGCCACTGGCGTGCACGAGGTGGGATCGAGGACGTCGCTGACCGTGTAGCAGAAGTGGTCGAAGTCCGTACGCACAGCCGGCGGCTGGAACGTGAAGATGTCAGGCTGCCCCGGGCTGCCGTGCGGATTGCGGTCGGGGTACAGCGTCGATGACACACCCGTCGGTTTGGGCGGCGGCGTCGCGTCGACGGAGAAGGAGCACACCGGCGACCATTGCGAATTGTCGATCTGGTCGTTGGCGTACGCCTGGAACGTGTAGTCGCCGTCGGCCAGCGATTGCGTGGTGACGCCCTGGGCGTAGCCGGGGTTGCCGAGGTTTCCCAGGTCCAGCTTCTGGCTGTCGGACATCGCGGCGCCCGGCGTCGCCCAGTAGAGCCGGCCGGTCAGCGGCTGCCCGGTGTCGGGGTCGGTCACCCGCGCGCGCAGCTGCGGCGTACGCGAGTGGACCCACAACTGGGCGCCGGAGTTGCACGCCTGCCCGTCGACCGACATCTGATCGGGCGCGTTCGGATATGAGTTGTAGGTGATCGACAGCTGCGCCGTGTTCTTCTCGAACCGCTTCCACGACGAGGAGTCGTTCTCGTTCACCGCTCGCAGGCCCAGCGTCGTGGACGGCCAGCCCTCCCGCTCGGACCGTTGCACGAAACTCGTCGCGTCGAAGTCGACCGGCCCGGCCGGGCACGAGCTGCTGTTATAGAACTTCAGTGAGTTGTTGACGCCGAGGCCGGTCAGCCAGCCGGTGCTGTTCTTGTTCCAGGCCGTGTTCCACGTCGTCGATGTGTCGGTGCCGTTGGTGCCCCACAATTGCGTCGAGCGTGTCGTCTTGTCGCCGCACCACGACGACGACCACAGCTGCTTGATGGAGAACGTGGCGCTGCTGATGTTCTTGTACTTCAGGGCGGAGGTGTTGAACTCGAAGAATTCCCGGGCGACGAAGCCGCCGTCCTCGGGCGACTTGCCGACCTTCACCTCGCCGGCGTAGGAGTTGGAGCTGGACGCCAGGCCGATGTTGTACATCGGGTTCGCCGCGTTGGTGGACACGGTGGACCAATGATTCAACCCGACCGGCGTGATCTGCCACACCGGGTCGACCATCACCGGGAAGTCAGTGTCGTTGCCCCGCAACAGCTTCAGGTCGGGCTTGACGGTCAGCGCCCCGCCGGACATCTCCACATCGACCGGCGCCTGCCGCGGCTCGACCTCCTCCAGCTCGGCCGGCGTGGACGCACCCGCCGACACCGCCGACGGCGACCGCGGCTGCGGCTTCGACCGCGCCGCCGGGCGTACCGCCTTGGCCCGCGAGTCCCACATCATCGCCGCACCGCGCAGGAACACCGCCCCGGACGCATCGGTCACGGTCGCGATCCCGGACCGGTCCGTCGTCGACCGCAGACCCGGCGCACTGACCGTGAACGCGACCCGCTCCAGAGCCGGGTTCTGCGCCGCCGCCCGGGTCTTGACGACCAGGACATGGGTGAACCCGTCGACATCCGCCTGAATCTGCAGATCCACACCGGGCAGGACCTCGGCGTACGTGGCCGTCGACCCTTGCAGCACCGGCTCGGGCAGCCTTCCCTTCCAGCCCAGCGCCATCCGGCGCCCCGCCGACCCGATCGACGCCAGCGTCCTCACAGCACCGCCGGCGAACGTCATCGGCACCAGGGCCGCCCGCGGCGACACCGACCCGTCCGCGTTGCGTACCAGCGTGGCGTCGGCCTTCACCCAGACACCGTTCTTATGCGTACGCACCGGCCGCAGGCTCGACTCCACGGTGAACGAGCCGTTGGGATTGGCGTACACCGTCGCCGTCTCCGTCCGCTCCCCGGTCACCTCGACACGGGTCTTCCACCGCCGCGCGGCCGCCGAGGCACTACGCGCGTCAGGCGCCTCATGTGCCGGCTGAGCCTCCTCGTGAGCCTTCTCATGCGCCGGATTCCGGGTGCTGCCCGCGGGCGAAGGATGGGAGCCCGGCGCGCCCTGCGCGTTCACCGGCCCCCACAACACGGTCGTGACCGCGACGGCGGCGGCCACAGCCAGACGAATGGACACAATGGAGCGCACGCGGACCCCCTGTAGGTCAACCAGGTCGTGGCTGTCGCGACCTTGCGCAGCCATCGCCTGACAAGCAAGCGCCCACCCGGAGACCAGGTTCGGCGTGCCGCACGCTACCGATCACCGCTCAGCGAACCGCTCAGCACGGCACACGCCGTCTATCAGCGAAAACGCCGTAGACCGGCAATCGAACCGGCAGTTTCCGCGCTGCCTGAGGCCGCGTCTCAGTTGGCTTCGTAGCGACGGTGGCCTATGAGTTGGCATGCGAGCGTTGCGAACGCCTGGAAGGTGGGGAGCCGAAGAAGGCTACAAGATCAAATTTGAGGCCCGCACGTCATGGCACGCACAGACACGAAACGACATCGAGTGGGTACGAACAGGAAATATAGACACCGGACTCTTCGCCCGCGTGCGGGCGCGACGCCTGAGGCCGCCGTCCGGTTCGGGGTGCGACGGGTAGCGGCGGCTTTGTCGTTGACCGGTTCCCGACGTGACCCGGCGATGCGAGTAGGTCAGGGCTGCGACGGGGACTGCCGTGACAGCGGTAAACGATCACCGGCCGCGGGGCGTTCGGCTTGATCGTGGTCCGAAAGCTTGATCAAGAGCCCGGATTCTGTCAAAAGCGGCTCGATTTTGCAGATCCCCGGCTCTTGATCAAGCAATAGAGCTCCACATCTGCAGATTCCGGGCACTTGATCACCGCCAGCCATCCCGCAGCCGAACCGGTTCCCTGCCGAACGACGCGACGCGTGCGAGCGGCAGGCCACCCACGCCACAGGCTTGGGACCCCTTTTGGACTCTCGGTCGCGGGTGGAGATCGTGGTGGCGCCGCCGGAAGATCTCCCGGCGGCGCCGTTTCACTGGAGGGGACAGAGGTCCCGATCCTCAGTGCGGACCCTCGTTGAGGATCTGCGTCTCCGACTTGCTGATCGCCGGGATCGCCGTGGCACCGAGCTTGATCGACGCCGGCAGCGCCGGGCTCTCCGTGTCCACCTTCACGTACTGGTCGGCCGTGCCCTGCTGGGCGTACGTGCCGGCCGGGCCGCCGACGACCGCGTACCCGCCGGCGGGGTCGTTGGCCGCGTACATCGCCGGGGTGAGGAAGAGCAGGTACGACTTGGACGTCAGCAGCGCCGACTTGCCGGTGGAGATGTCGTCGCCGGGGGTCACGACGTCGATCTCCTTGGCCGTGAGGACGCCGGCGACGACCTTGACGATGCGCATCTGCGTGTACGGGGTCGGGGCCGACTTCGCGTCGCCGTAGGGGAACGGCTTCGTCGAGGTCTTGCCGGTCGGCTCGGCGACGACGACCGCGCTGGCGTGCGTCGTGAGGTCGCTGAGGGTGTTGTATTCGAAGGCGCGCGTGCCCACGTCGGCGATGCGGGGTACCGCGCCGGCCGTGCCCTGGCTCGTGGATCCACAGGCTGTCAACGTCATGGCCGCCGCCAATGCGAATACGGCCACTCGAACCTTAGTAGAGCCCATTGACGCCCGCCTTGTCGTCGCTCTGCGGAGTATTGACCGTACGCGAGTCACTGTAATACATGAGGTACGCGGTGGAACCATTGTTGTGCGCCAGTCCGAACGAGTGTCCGAGTTCGTGGGCCGCGACACCGTAGCGCTTCGCGGTGCTGTATCCCGACACGATCGGCCAGTTCAGGACGACCTCCATGCCGCCGGAGACCCAGAATCCGCCGCTGCACGTCGGGAAGTCCTGGACCGTTCCCGGCTTACGGGTGACGCCGCTCCAGGATACGGTGTTGCCGCGATTCTCATTCGTCCCCGTGAAGAGCGCCGGAGTCGTGTTCCAGTTGAAGTGGGCGTCCAGTCCGTTCCACAAGGGAACGGCGTTGCCCCAGGCCGGATACGAGATCAACGGCGAGGGGACGTAGAAGTTGATGGACGATGTGGACCACTTGCAGCCCAGCGAGTTCCACGCCGACGCGCTGGGCGCGTTCACGACCGCGGCGAGGGGCAGGGCGATGAGGAGGGATGTTACGACAGTCAGTAGGCGTCGTCTCATCGTTCGAACATAGATATCAGTCAGTATTTATCTGCATCGATTGTCCAAGATTTGCCAGTTCCCCCTTGCCTGGTCAGCCAGGTCGCCCAGCCTGTGCTAACGTGCGCCTCCCACATGATCACGCCGGGAGAACCGATGAAGCGCTGGCCGCTGTTGCTGGGCACCGTCCTGCTCGCGGGGTGCGGATCTCCGACGGCGACGCCGCAGGCCGCGGCCCCCAGCGCCGCGACCTCCGCCACCGCCGGCTCGCCTTCCGTCGCGCCGAAGCCTTCGCCGTCGCGGAAGATCGACTGGTCGCAGGTCGCCCAGGGCGCCGCGGCCGATCCCTCCTCCGTCGATGCGAGCTGGGGCGCCCCCATCGGTGACTTCCAGGTGGAGCGGCCTTTACTCCCGGTCTGCGGCAAGGAGGTCCTGAAGCCCGCGGACAAGGCGGTCGCCTGGGAGCGCACCTGGGGTCTCCGGGCGGCCCTCGTGCGCCAGACCGTGTACGCCTTCCCCGACCCCGCCTCGGCGCGACGCATCCTCGGGGCGGCCGGGCCGGCGGACGCCCGGTGCCCCTCGTACAAGATGCAGTACCTCCCCGAACGTCACACGGCGGTGGTGCCGACGGGCGTCCAGCTCAACTCCGACGTCCCGTCGGGGCATCTGCGGTGCGACAAGGTGGCCTGGACAGGTCAGCCGCTGAGGTACGAATGCACGGCCGTGTTCGGCTACGGCCACCTCGTCAGCGTGGTGAGCAGCACGGCGGACAACCAGCATGACGCCGAACGCGATCTGCACGACCTGCTCTACGCGTCGCTCAACCGGTTCGACCTGATCGCGCGCGCCGCGTCCTGACCGTCGGGACGCGGGCTCAGAGGTCGAACGCGTCCTCGCGGGCCGCCCGGTCGTACGCCTGCCGGGAGGCGGAGATCGCGGGCCGGTTGCGCTGCGCCCAGTCCATGAGCGTCAGGAACGACTCGTACAGCTCCCGGGCCATCGGCGTGACCGTGTAGTCGACCTTCGGCGGGACCGTCGGGTAGACCGTGCGGATCAGCAGGCCGTCCCGTTCGAGGCTGCGCAGCGTCAGCGTGAGCATGCGGCGGCTGATGCCCTCGATCCGGCGTTCGAGCTCGGTGAAGCGGACCGGGCCGTTGGCCGCGGCGATGAGGATCTGAATGCTCCATTTGCCGCTGATGCGTTCGAGCACCTCGCGGACGGGGCAGTTCTCGGCGACCGGCTCGATGAAGTCGCGCTCGTCCGGCAGGCGCTCCTCCAGGACGGTCACACCCATGTTCCTCTGGGACATGAAAGTGCCTCCTTCCGCACTACGTCCATCGTTACAGATGATGGACTCTGTTACAACCCGTTCCCTATGGGTGAACGGTCTTGAAGACGGCACTTGTCAGAGATCAACACATTTTTGTCGGACCGGAAGGGACAGGGACCGTGACCGAGTCCAGGAGCCCGGGTACGCACGCGGGCTCGAAGATGGCACTGCTCGCGTTCTGCATGCTCATCTTCTCCATCGACTACAACATCGTCTACGTGGCGCTGCCGCAGATCGGAGCCGACGTCGGCTTCTCGCCGCAGTCGCTGCAGTGGGTCGTCAGCGCGTACGCGGTGGGTCTGGGCGGCTTCCTGCTGCTGGGCGGGCGGGCCGTCGACAAGCTCGGCGCTCGCAACATGCTCGTGGTGGCGCTGCTGCTCTACGCGCTGGCGTCACTCGCCGGCGCGCTGGCCCCCAACCCGGGCGTGCTCATCGGCGCGCGCGTCGTCCAGGGTATCGGCGGTGCGCTGCTGTTCCCGGCAACGCTGTCGCTCATCTCCACGAGTTTCGCCGAAGGCCCCGAGCGCAACAAGGCGTTCGCCTGGTGGGGTACCGCCGGTGCCTCCGGCGCCATCGTCGGCGCGATGGTCGGCGGCCTGTTGACCAGTGCCTTCGGGTGGCAGTCGGTGTTCTACGCGAACATCCCGCTCTGCGTACTGGCCATCTTCGGGGCGTACAAGCTGCTGGCGAAGGACAACGTCACGGCGGGTGCGGGCGGCTTCGACGTGCTGGGCGCGCTCGTCGCCACCGGCGCGTCCACGCTGCTCGTGTTCGGCCTGATCAGTGGGCCGGAGGCCGGCTGGCAGTCGGCCCGGGTCGTCGGCAGCCTGGTCGGCGGCGTCGTGCTGCTGATCCTGTTCTTCGTCATCGAGCGGTTCAGCCGTGATCCGCTGGCTCCGACGCGGATGTTCAGCGTACGCAGCCTGGTCGTGGCGATGGCGATCATCTTCGTGTTCCAGGGCGCCATCAACACGCTGCACTACCTGTTCTTCATCGACGTCCAGGACGTCCTGAAGTACTCGGCGCTGCAGGCCGGCCTCGCCTTCCTGCCGATGAGCGCGTTCGCCATGCTCGGCTCGAACAAGCTGCTGCCGTTCCTGCTGAAGCGCTCCGGCGTACGCGTCGTGCTGTTCGTCGGCATGCTCGGCGTCGGGGCGGCGATGATCATCCTCGCGGTCACCATGACCGTCAGCGGGTCCTACTGGACGCTGCTGCCCGGCCTCCTGCTCTGGGGTCTGTTCGCCGGCACGTTGTACCCCGCGATGTTCCTCGCGGCGGGCTCCGGCATCCCCGGTAACGAGCAGGGCGTCGCGTCCGGCCTCGCCCAGACGTCGGCCCAGCTGGGCGGCGCTCTGGGGTTGGCCGCCCTCATCGCGGTGGCCAACGCCGGGCTCGACCTGTCGGCGGGCGCGACCAACTCCGCCGACGTCGTGCTCCATGGGCTGAAGGCGGCCTCGCTGGTCGGCGGCATCGCCGCCGCGGCCGGGTCGCTGCTGGCCTTCCTCATCCCTCGGCCCGCCGCACAACCGGCCCCTGAGCCGGTCGCCGCCAATGCCTCCGACGGTGAACCGGCCGCGGCGAGCTGAGTCCGACGGGCGGGACGGTCTCCTGGTGGGGGATCGGCCGTCCCGCCCGTCCGGGTTGGGCATCAGATGCCCGGGGTGAGGATCTGGTCCACGGCCGCCGCGTACTCGGTGGCGTCGACGATCACCTTGACGGTGTCGGCGCCGTCCACGACCCGGGTGAACCGCCGGCCGATCAGGGTCAGCTGACCGTCCTCGGTGGCCCGGCCGCGGATGAGGGTCTCGGCACGGGTCAGCTCGGCGGCGTACGCGCGCAGGTTCGGTTCGCCTTTCCACTCCGGCAGCTCGCGGACGCGCTCCGGGAACCGGTAGATGGGCTGCCACTGACCGCCGGCCGGCCGCCGGTGCAGGATCCACGCGGTGCCGCCGGCGCCGGGGCCGTCAGGGGAAGGGCCGTCGGGGACCAGCTCGTACGACGCCCCGCCGATCTCCTGGACGCCCGGCGCGAAGCGGAGCGGCTCGGTGAAGGAGGGTCCGGCGAACCCGACGTCGGCGATCCACCGCTGACCGTCCAATGTCACGACCGTGAACATGTGCTCCAGCTCGGGCCCGTAGAACCCGTTCGCCATGCGTACGCCGGCCGCCATGATCTGCACGTCGAAGCCGAGGCGGACCAGCAGGTTGCGGAACAGGCCGCCGATCTCGTGGCAGACGCCGCCGCGACGGCCGGTCACCACCGCGTCGAAGATCGCGTCGACGTCGATGTCGACCTGTTCCCAGATGTCGAGGCCTCGCGCGGAGTTGAGCGCGTTGTCGAAGGGTATGGCCATGAGGTGGCGCTTGTGCAGCTCGCGCAGGAGCTCCACCGTCGGGGCGGTCGGGCCGGTGTAGCCCAGCCGCTTGAGGTACGCGTCGGTGTCGAACATGGCCCGATTGTCGCCCCGGCGAGCTGCCCTTTGCTCCCCTACCGACCCCCTTATCGGGAAATCGTACATATCACTGTACTTTGCCGGGATGGGCGGCCGATTGCCGAGGGATGGGCGCCCGCAGACCGCGATTTCCCATCCGCTTGTTAGCGTCGATTTGATCGAAAAAACCGCTCGTCAGGGGAGGTTTACGTGGATCTCGTCGAACGCTCGGAACCGCTCGCGGTCCTGGAATCGGCCGCGCGGCGTACCCTCGGCGGCCGTGGTCAGATCAATGTGGTCGGTGGACCGCCGGGCGTCGGCAAGACCGCCATGCTGCAGGCCCTCACCGAGGCGATGGAGGTCCGCGACGCCGCCGTCGCGCACGCCGCCTGCGCCCCGGCCGAGCGCCACCTCGCCTGGGGCGTCGTGCACCAGCTGGTCGCCGCGCCCGCCTTCCCCGTCGACCTCGCCGACCGCGCCGAGAAGCTGCTCGGCGACGGGGACGGCACCGACGCCCTCCCCCGGCTCTGCGCCGACGTGCTGCGCGTCAGCCGCCAGCGGCCGCTGCTGCTCACCGTCGACGACATCCAGTACGCCGACACCGCCTCCCTGCGCTTCCTGCTGCACCTGGCCCGGCGTACGCGCAACCTGCGGGTGCAGCTGGCGCTGACGACGAGCGTCGAGCCCACCGCCGACACCGAGCCGTTCCTGGCCGAACTGCGCCGGCAGCCGCACTTCCGCTGCCTGGGCCTGTCGCCGCTGTCGGACCGGGGGGCGGCCGAACTCGTCTCCCGCCGCCTGGACCGGGCGGAGGCGCTCGGCGCGGAGGAGATCCTGCGCGCCGGCGGCGGCAACCCCCGCCTGCTCGAAGCGCTCCTCGACGACTACGCGCAGACCGGTCTGCCCGGACTCGCGTACAGGCAGGCTCTGATCGGATGCGTGCTGCGCGCGGAGGACGACGCCGCCCGCGTGGCCCGGGCCCTCGCGGTGCTCGGCGAGGACGCGCGGGCCGCGGACGTGGCGGCGGTGCTGGACCACGAGCCGGCGGCGGTACGCGCGGCGCTGGAGACGCTCGCGGCGGCGCGGATCTTCGAGCATCCCGCGGCGCGGGCGGCGATCCTGGAGGACCTGGGCGAGCAGCGTGCGCAGCTGCACGCCCGAGCAGCCGAAGTGTTGTACGCCAACGGTTCCCCGGCATCCACGGTGGCCGGGCATCTGCTCGCGACCGGTCCCCTGCCGGTACGCTGGGCGGCCGGCGTGCTCGGCGAGGCGGCCGAGCAGGCGCTGGCCGAGGACCGCACGGCCGTCGCGGCACGGATGCTGAGCCTGGCGATCCAGTGCCCGGCTGAGCCCGCCGAGCTGGCGCGGGCCCGGGCTGCCCTCACCGACCTGCTGTGGCAGGAGAATCCGGCGAGCACCGGCGAGCACCTGACCGAGCTGATCTCGGCCGCCCGCGCCGGGCACCTGCCGCGCCCCGAGGAGATCCAGCTCGTCCGCCGCCTGCTGTGGCTCGGCCGCGCCGCGGAGGCGGCCACCGTCCTGCAACGGCTCCGCTCGGCCGCGGCCGGGTCGGGCGACCCGGAGGCGGAGGTGCACGACCTGGAGCAGTGGCTCACGCTGAGCCACCCGCCGCTGGCCCGGCCGGCGGGCCTGCGCGGCCCCGACGACGCCGACGCGCGGCTGGTCGCCCCGCGGGTGGACCCGTGGCTGCGGGCGTGCGCGTCGATCGCCGCCTCGCTCGTGCGGGGCCGGTTGACCGAGGCCGCCGCCACCGCCGAGCGGACGCTGCACGACCTGCTGCTCGGCCGGCACACGGGCTGGGCCGAGGAGTCCGTCCTCACCGCGATGCTGGCCCTGACCCGGGCCGACCGGGTCGAGGCGGCCGCGAGCTGGCACGCCCGGCTCAGCGCCACCACCGACCGGGGGCCGACCTGGCAAGCGGTCCTGGCCGCCGCCCGCTCCGAGATCGCGCTCGCCCGCGGTGACCTGGCCGGCGTCGTCCAGGCCGCCGAGGAGGCGCTCACCCTGCCGGTCAAGGGCTGGGGCATCGCGGCCGGCCTGCCGCTCGGCGACCTCGTCGTGGCCACCTCCCGGCTCGGCCGCTGGGAACAGGCCGCCACCCATCTCGCCGTCGCCGTGCCCGACGCCCTGCACGACAGCCGCTACGCCCTGCACTACCTGTACGCGCGCGGCCACCACCAGCTCGCCACCCGCCACCATCACGCGGCCCTGTCCGACTTCCTCGCCTGCGGTGAGCTGAGCCGCCGGTGGGGGCTGGAACCGGCCGCGCTCGTCGCCTGGCGGGCCGGTGCCGCCGAAGCCTGGCTGCGCCTGGGCAACCGGGATCAGGCCCGCCTGCTGCTGCGCGACCAGCTCGCCCGGCCCGGTGCCGCCGGCGGGCGTACGCGGGCCGTCTCGCTGCGCCTGCTGGCCGCCTGCGACACCGGGGTACGCCGTCCGCAGCTGCTGGCCGAGGCGCTCGAACTGCTCGAATCCTGCGGCGACCGGTTCGAGCAGGCGCGTACGCTCACCGACCTGGCCAAGGCCCATCACGGGCTCGGGGACAACCGGCGGGCGCGTACCGTGTTCCGGCGGGCGCTGCACATGGCCCAGCTGTGCGAGGCGGAACCGCTGCGCCGCGAACTGCTCGCGATCACGAGCGAGCTGGGCGAGCTCGCGCAGCCCGACGCGGACACCGGGCTGCTGGCGACGCTGACGGGTTCGGAGCAGCGGGTGGCCGCCCTGGCCGCCATGGGCTACACCAACCGGGAGATCGCCGCCCGGCTCTACGTCACCGCCAGCACGGTCGAACAGCACCTGACCAGGGTGTACCGCAAACTCAACGTCAAGCACCGCCGCGAGCTCCCGGTCGACCTCAGCCGCCTGGTCTCCTCCGCCTGAGCGCTTACCCCCGGCCGCTTACCCCGGCCCATGATCCCGCTTGGATCACGGTTGTCACCCGAATCTTGGCCCATGATTCGGGTGATTTCCCTGATCCAAACCGGATCATGGGAGCGGGGCGGGGTGCGGCGACCGGATCATGGGAGGCGGCGGGGTGTCCGGGGGCGGGGCCTGGGCGGCTGGCATGATCCACACAGTGATGGGTGCCGCGCTCCTGCTGAAGCTGTTCCTCGCTCCCGCTCTCGTCGTCGGTTCCACGCTCGCCGGGCGCCGCTGGGGACCGGCCCTGACCGGCACCCTGGTCGCCCTGCCGATCGTCGCCGGTCCGATCCTGCTGATCAGCTACCTCGATCACGGCCCGGGCTTCGCCGCCGACGCCGCCTCGGCCTCGCTGCGGGGCATCGCCGTCCTCGGCGGCTTCGCCCTGCTGTACGCGGTGGTCTGCGTACGCCTGCCCTGGCCGCTGACGCTCGCGGTGACCTGGACCGCCTGCCTCGCCGCCGGTTACCTGTCCGCGCTCGTCCACGTCGGACCGGTCGTCGGCCTGGTCCTCGCCCTGGCCACCAACACCGCCTGCTGGTACGCCCTCGGCCGGCTGCGCACCGGTCACCCGCCCAAGGTACGCCCGGCGTGGTGGGACCTGCCGAGCCGGGCGCTGGCGACCGGCGTACTCGTGGTGGCCCTGACGACGGCCGCGGCGGCTCTGGGACCGGAGCTGACCGGCGTGCTGGCGCCGTTCCCGATCGCGACGAGCGTCGTGGCGACGTTCGCGCTCGTCCAGGCCGGACCGGCGGCGGCGATCACCACCCTGCACGGGGTGCTGCGCGGGCTGCCGGGATTCGCGGTCTTCTGCTTCGTGGTCGCGCTGACCGCCGGGCACGTCGGCGTGTGGGCCTACGCGCTCGCGTCGACGGCGGCGCTCGTGACCGCCTACGCGCTGCGGCCCGCCCTCCCCCAGCCCGCTGCCTTCCCCAAGCCCACTGCCCTCCCCAAGCCCACTGCCCTCCCCGAGCCGGACCTCGCCCCCGAGCCGGGCACCGCACCGGCACACCCGGCATCGGAGCTCATCGGGAAGTAGCGGTCTCCACGAGGGTTTCGGCGATGCCCACCGCGTGGTCGACCAGGAAGAAGTGGCCGCCAGGGTAGACCCGCAGGTCGACGGGGTGCCGGGCGTGCCGCTGCCAGTCGGCCGCCTCGTCCGCGCTCACCATCGGGTCCGTGTCGCCGGTCAGCACCGTCACCGGGCACTCCAGCGGCGGCGTCGCGTCCGCGTGCCGGTAGGTCTCGATCGCCTGGTAGTCGCCGCGTACCGCGGGCAGGATCAGCTCCAGCACCTCCGGGTCCGCGAGCAGCGCGCTGTGCGTACCGCTCAGGCGGCGCAGCTCCGCGACCACTCCGGCGTCGTCCCGCCGGTGCACCGTCTCGTCCCGGTACCGCGACGGCGCGCGCCGCCCCGACACCACCAGCGCCGCGGGACTCTTCACCACTGCCATCTCGTACGCGACCACGGCGCCCATGCTGTGTCCGAAGTAGACGACGGGCCGGTCGCCGAACCCGGCCAGCGCGTCGAGCACCCCGGCCGCGATCTCGCGTACGTCGGTGACGACCGGTTCGCGCCGGCGCTCCTGGCGGCCCGGGTACTGCACGCCCAGCACGCGTACGCGCGGCGCGACGAGCCGGGCCAGCGGATGGAAGAAGCTCGCCGAACCGCCCGCGTGCGGCAGGCAGACGAGGTCGGCGACGGCGTCGGGCGCGCCCGGGAACACGTGCATCCACGGTGAATTCGGCTGCGGTGAATTCGGCTGCGGCGAGGTCGGCTGAGATGTCATCGACACCAGTATGTTCTCTCCAGCGGCGGTTCCCCACCCGGATAGGGGTCGGTCTGGGGTGCCGCTGGGGTGTCGGCAAGGGCCCTTCCCTTGTCACCATGGTCTTCGAGAAGGAATCGGGTGGTCGGCTTGGCTCCGGGAACTGTCTGGGCGGTCAGCGATCTGCATGTCGCGTACGACGCCAACAAGGCGATCGTCGAGGCGATGCGGCCGGCGGCCGACGACGACTGGCTCCTCGTCGCCGGGGACGTCGGGGAGAACTTCGCCGACATCGAGTGGACCCTGAAGACCCTCGCCGAGCGGTACGCGACGGTCGTCTGGTCGCCGGGCAACCACGAACTCTGGACGCCCAAGGACGATCCGGTGCAGTCCCGCGGGGTCGCACGGTACGAGGCGCTGGTCGAGATGTGCCGGGGGTACGGCGTGCACACGCCCGAGGATCCGTTCCCGGTCTGGAACGGCGACGGCGGTCCGATCACGGTCGCCCCGCTGTTCCTGCTCTACGACTACTCGTTCCGACCCGAGGGGGCCACGACGACCGAGGAGGGCCTCGCGCTCGCGTACGCCGCCGGGATCGTCTGCACCGACGAGTTCTTCCTGCACCCCGACCCGTACGCCACCAGAGCCGAATGGTGCGCGGCGCGCGTCGCGTACTCGGAGAAGAGGTTGTCGGCGGTGACCACGCCGACGATCTTGATGAACCACTGGCCGCTGGTACGCGAACCCACCAGGATCCTGCGCCACCAGGTGTTCGCGCAGTGGTGCGGCACGGAGCTGACGGCGGACTGGCACACGCGGTTCGGCGCGCACACCGTGGTCTACGGCCACCTGCACATCCCCCGGACGACCGCCTACGACGGCGTCCCCTTCGAAGAGGTCTCGCTCGGCTACCCCCGGGAATGGACGGCGCACGGCGGTTTCCGCGGGCCGCGCCGCATCCTGCCCCGCGCCGGCGGCCGTCCCTAGAGGAGGCAAGATGTCCACGCGGTTCCTGCTCGGCCTCGTCGGCGCCGACGTCGGCGGCTCCCACAGCCCCGCCCTGTACGAGCGAGAGGCCCAGGAGCTGGGAATACGCGTGTACTACACGACCGTCGAAGCCGGTGACGCCGCTCCGTGGCCCGGTGACTTCGGGCGGCTGCTGCGTACGGCGCGGTCGCTCGGGTTCACCGGCCTCAACGTGACCCACCCGTGCAAGCAGGCGTTCCTCGACCACCTCGACGACCTCTCCCCCGACGCGGCGGCCCTCGGCGCGGTCAACACGGTGGTCCTCACGGGCGGCCGGGCCGTCGGCCACAACACCGACCTGCACGGCTTCGCGACCAGCTTCCGGGCCGGCCTGGCCGGCGTACCGCTGTCCCGGGTCCTGCTCGTCGGCGCGGGCGGGGCCGGCGCCGCGGCCGCGTACGCGCTCCAGTCGCTGGGCGCGTCCGAGATCCTCCTGCACGACACCGACGAGGTACGCGCGAAGGAACTCGCCGACCGCCTCCCGAGCGTCCAGCTCGTCCACGACGTCGAGGCCGCCCTGTCCACAGCGGACGGCCTGGTCAACGCCACGCCTGTCGGCATGGGGATCCACCCCGGCGTACCGGTGCCGGTGTCCGCCCTGCGCGCGCCGACATGGGTGGTGGACGTGATCTACCGGCCCGCGGAGACGGCGCTGCTGCGCGCGGCCCGGGAACTCGGCTGCCGGACCCTGAACGGCGGCGGCATGCTGGTGCACCAGGCGGCGAAGGGGTTCGAGCTGTTCACGGGGCGGGCGCCGGACGTGGGCCGCATGCTCGCACACTTCGCCGTCCTGAACGGTCACCTCACCCGGTAGACCGCGGCTGCCGCTCGGTGATGGCCGCCCAGTCGTCGGTCGCGTGCCCGTCGGCGATCGACTGGTCGAACACCTCCCGAAGCAGTCGGCCGATCGGCAGCGGAACCTGGTGGTCGGCCGCGACGTCGAGCGCGAGGTGCAGGTCCTTGCGGCCGAGGACGGTCGTGAATCCGGCCGGCTGGTAGCGGCGGCGGGCGATCGCCGATCCGTAGCCGGTGTAGACCGGACCCGGGAACAAGGTCGAACAGAGCAGTTCGATCAGAGCTCCGGTGTCGATCGCGCAGGCTTCCGCGAGGCTGACGGCTTCGCCGAGTGACTGGATCGCGCATGCGATCAGGTAGTTGCCGAGAATCTTCACGACGTTCGCCTGTTCGGGACGCTCCCCCATCCGCCACGTACGCGCGCCGATCACGTCGAGGTACGGCTGGACCCGGTCGATCAATGTCGGCTCACCCGCCGCGAGGATGTTGAGCGCCCCCGCCTCGGCGACCGGGACGCGGCCGAAGACCGGCGCCGCAAGGTACCCGATGCCGTGCTCCGCGTGCGCCGCGGCGGCCCGGACCGCCAGGTCCGCGCTCACCGTGGCGAGGTTGACATGCACGCTCGCGCGCGGGATGCGAGCCAAGACGCCGGAGTCGAGAAACGTCTCGGCCACGGCCCGGTCGTCGCTGAGCATGGAGAAGACCACCGGCGTGCTCATCGCCTCGGCCACCGACGACGCGCGGCGCGCTCCCGCCGCCACGAGCTCGTCGCCCGCCGCGCTGGTGCGGTTCCAGACGACGACCTTGTGACCTGCCGCGAGGAGGTTGCCGGCGATGGGGCGACCCATCGCTCCCAGGCCGATGACCGCGATCTCACTCATGGGGAGCCCTCTCGAAAGAACCGTCTCAGACGGTTCATGATCGCACGGGCCGCCGCGATTTGCGAACCGGCTAAGATGGTTCGCGAGGAGGTGTCCCCTGTCGTGGAGGTTCCCGCCGACGAAGCGGCTCATCGTGCATTCCGCCTGGACAACGAGGTGTTGGCGTTCCGGTTCACCGCCACCGTCAGCGACCGGTCCGGCGGTACGCCCCGCGAACGGCTCACCGACCCCGCACGCCTGTCGCTCTGGCTGCGCAGCGCGGGACTCGACGTCCCCGGCTCTTCCCGGCAGGACCTGAACGACGCCGTCGAGTTACGCGAGGCGATCTACCGCGCCGGAAGGGCGATCGCCACAGCACGAGATCCCGACCTGCAGGATGTGCGGGTCCTCAACGCGGCCGCGACCGCCGGACAGGCGAAAGCAGTACTCGAAGGCGACAGCCTGCACTGGATGCTGAGCCGGACGGCAGCGGTCCGCGACGCGCTCGGCGTCCTTGCCACCGATGCCGTTCGCGTCTACGGAACCTCCGATCGCAGCCGGGTCAAGTGCTGCGAAGGCAAGGACTGCATGGGGCTCTTCCTGGACACCAGCCGCGGAACCAACCGCCGCTGGTGCTCGATGAACACGTGCGGAAACAGGGCCAAGAAGTCACGGCTCACCGTGCGTTGACCACCCGCGGGTCATCCACTGATTCGTAGGTTGTACGGCCCCGTAACGCCCTGGTTGTAGGCGTATTTGCGCTGCTGGTTCGACGTCTTCCAGCGACCGTCCTCATAGCATGGACAGCGCGGCAGGCTGCTGCGCCCGCGTGGGGAGGGGCGCGCGCCTCCGCTCTTCTGGGGGAGGTGTCATGGGCGGCTGGGTGACCGGCGATCCACTGGGTGCCCGACTGGAGCTTCTGGTCCGGGCGGCGAATCATGACCTGCCGATCGTGTCCGCGGCGTTCGCCCGCGTCGCGGGCAAGCTGCAGACCACGGAGTCCGACGTCAGCGGCGCGTTCTGGCGGCCGGCCGAGTTCGAGGGCGGCGGCGCCGACAAGCATGTGGCGGCGGTGGCCAAGTTCGCCGGCATCGTCATCGACTGCGTGAAGAGCGCCGAGCACAGCATCGAACTGACGGCCGACGCCCTGCGTATCGCGGCGCAGGAGTATTCGCGTACCGATCAGCAGGCGGGCCGGGCGCTCACCGACCTGATGAAGGGCGACCGGGCCGAGGACGGCAGCGAGATCCCCGACCTCAAGCTGCCGCTGTGACCAGCCAACCCTCCGCGATTTAGATCATGAGGTCAGCATCATGAGCTACGACAGCGATCTGCGTGCCAAGGCCGTCCGGATCTGGCAGAAGTGCCAGCAGTACCAGCAGGTCCTGGAGAAGGGCGGCAACCAGATCACGCCCGAGCAGCATCAGGAGATGGCCAACTGGGCGCAGATCCCGTACCTGTTCGAGCCGTTCGCGCAGCTGCCCGATCCGGACGCGGGCGTGCTCGTGAACATGCTGAACGACCTGCACTCGGCGCTGGCGGAACTCTCCGACGGGCAGATCCTGCCGTCGTCGTCCGGCAAGCCGGACGCGCACGGCGAGAGCATCTCGCCGGTCGGCGACATGAGCCACATGAACATCAGCACCGACCTCGTCGGCTGGACGGGCAACGCCGCCCGCAACTTCGAGTCGGGCTTCATCCAGCCGTTCCCGTACAAGGTGCAGAGCCAGTTCGTCGCGGTCTACGTCCTCGTCAGCGCGGTCAAGGGGTATCAGGCGGTCTGGCGGGCCGCCCGCGCGGACACGATGAAGATCGCCGACAAGACACTTGAGGCGCTCGAGCACCACTGCCACTTCGGCGGTGGGGGCGCGGCCATGGCGCTGACCGTGATCGGCGCGGTGGCCGCCGTCGGTACCGCTCTCGTCGAGGGGCCCGTCGCCCCGGCGGTCCTGCTGCTGGAGGTGGTCTCGGCCGGGGCGGGCGTCGGCGCGGCCGGCGCGGGTGGCGGGGGCGACAGCCAGAAGCTCGACGTGTCCGGCGCGGACGCGTTCACCGTCGTGCCGAAGCTGCGGGCCGCCCTGGAGACGCTCAAGAAGGCCATCGTGCAGAAGCAGGACGACGTCTACAAGGTGCTCTCCGGCGACCTGTCCCAGCTGGAGGCCGGCACCGACAAGCTGATCCCGAACAAGCCGGAGCTGGCCACCGGTACGCGGGGCAACATCAAGGACCTGATGGGCCATGCTTCATGAGGGGGAGCACATGGAAGCGACGCTGAGCGACCGGCTCGACCGGATGGTCGTCACGGCGTCCACCTCGGACGGCGCGCTGTCGGCCGAGCTGTACGACCGCGACCAGGTACGCATCACCTTCGAGCAGGGCAGCTACCGCTGGCTGGACGAGCGGACCCTGGAACGACACCTGGTCTCGCTGGCCCGGGTGCTGTGGTCGCGCCGGATGCGCGAGTTCTGGATGATCATGGGCGAGGTCAGCGACTACGCCTATACGGCCGAGCCCCTTCCGGTGACGCCGGCGCAGCAGGAGTTCGTGGAGCGGCGCGAGAACATCGTCGCGCGCGGCGCGTCCGCCGACGGCCGCGTCCAGCTGTCCGTCCGGGGCATGCACGAATGGAAGGCCGTCGTCCGGGACGGCACGCTGACCGAGATCGGCCCGGACGACTTCGTGGCGGGCGTGCGTACGGCGGCCGAGCAGCTGATCGCCGACCAGCTCGCGCAGATCACCGCCGTCAAGAACGACCTGGCCGACCGGCTGGACTGAGTCGTACAGGTCTTCGAGCAGGCCGCCGCCGCCCGCGTCCTCCGTGCGGGTGACGGCGGCCCGAGAACGGGCCGGACCGGTTGTCGAAATCGAATTCGATAAATACTATCCCGAGATTGGAAAGCGCTTTCCGCTTTCCGGAACCGTGCAAGGCCCCGACCGCCTGCGCCCGGTAACGGCCGCCGCCCGGCGGTCCCGGCGGTGGGGTCTCGTCCCAACGGGAGGTATCCGTCCATGTCCACTCTCACTCCACGGGCACATCGTCAGGGGGGCCGCCTGCGGGCGGCCGGCTGGCGCGTACCGCTGGCCCTCGCGGCCGTCGCGGCACTGACCACCATCGGCGCGTCGACCTTCGCCCCGGCCGCGTACGCCTCGACCTGGAACCAGGAAGGCTGGTCGACTATGGCCGGCGGCACCAACGGCGGGGGCACCGGCCCGGTCGTCACGGTGACCTCGCTGTCCGCCCTGACCAGCGCGGCGGCGTCGAGCACGCAGCAGACGATCAACGTCAACGGCCGGTTCACCTGCTCGGCCGAGATCAAGGTCGCCTCGAACAAGACGATCTACGGCGTCGGCGCGAGCTCCGGGCTGACCGGCTGCGGGCTGGGCCTCAAGGGCGTCAACAACGTGATCATCCGCAACATGAACATCGCCAAGGTCCCGGCCAGCGTGGGCAACGGCGACGCGATCCACATCGAGAAGTCGACCCACCTGTGGATCGACCACAACGACCTGTCGAGCGACACGAGCCACGGCACGGACTACTACGACGGGCTCATCGACATCACGCACGCCGGCGACTACATCACGGTGTCGTGGAACAAGGAGCACGACCACATCAAGTGCGACCTGCTCGGGCACAGCGACGACAACGCGTCCGAGGACACCGGGCACCTGCGCGTGACCTACCACGACAACTGGTTCGCCAACTGCGACCAGCGCGGGCCGCGCGTACGCTTCGGCAACCCGGTGCACGTCTACAACAACTACTACTCGAACAGCGGCACCTACGGCGTCGCGTCGACCTGCAACGCGGGCGTGTTCGTGCAGAACAACTACTTCGAGAACACGCCGAACTCGGTGGTGACCGCGACCGGCAGTTCGCCCTCGGGCAACGTGAAGGCGTCGGGCAACTACCTCGTGAACTCGGGTACGCCCGCGACCCGGAACTCGGGCAGCGTGGCGGCGATCCCCTACTCGTACACGCTGGACTCGGGCAGCGCCGTCAAGTCGATCGTGACGAGCCAGGCCGGCACCGGCAAGGTCGTCTGAGCCGCGTTCCGATTCGCACTCTGATCCAGGTTCCGATCCATCAGGCACGGGCGTCCGTCCACACCGGACGGGCGCCCGTGCGCCACCGGGGGCCCGGTCGGGCGGACGTCAGATGCCGGGCTCTTCGTAGGTCGGGAGCCCGTATGCCAGGGCGACGGGGTTCCACGCGTTGACGAACCGCTGCTTCGTCCTCGTGGCCGTCTTCGACGCGGCCATTCCCTGCTGGTAGTTGGAGTCGTGGCCGCAGCCCGACGCCTGGACGTGCTCGCCCCAGCGGACGAAGGCCAGGTCCGCCTCCCGGGACGAGTTCAGTGCGCTGATCAGGGTGCCGCGCAGCGAAGGGCCGCTGGGAAGGGCCGACACGTCGAGTCCGTTCAGCGCCGCGACCTGACCCGCCCGGCCGCTCGCGACCGTCCGCAGGGACTGGGTCGCCCCGTACGCGTCGTGGCACGCGCCCAGGTCGTCCAGCGCGGCGAACAGCGCCTGGCGGCTGCGCCCGGACCAGCGGATGATGCCGTCGACCGTGGCCGCCTGATCGCGCGCGCCGGTGGCGACCGGGGCCGTGCGGGCGCTGCCCGTGGTGTGCAGTTCGATGGTCGCGGTGCTGCCCGGGGCGACCGTGATGGCCAGCCCGTTGCCGTCGCTGACGATGTACACGGTGCCTTCGACGTGCTCGATGCCGATCCCGGAGGACCCGCTGACGGCGAAGTTCGTGCCGACGCCGTACCCGGCGGCGTTGGTGTTGCTCACGATGATCGTGGGCTGGCCGGCCGCCTCGTCCGGCGAGAGGATCTTCTTGAGGTAGTCCGCCCCGAGGGACACGATGACCTCCTCGCCGATCTTCAGCAGTATGGTGCCCGCCTCCCGCGCGGCGGCCGCACAGCCCGATGCGAGGAGCGCCACGGACATCAGCGTGGCGAGCAGAGCGGTCAGGGAATTCTGCGAAAGGAGCCGGGGTGTCATGGTCACCGCACCGTTCACGCCGCGATCGGCAGCGACTCGGGGAATGCTGTCCGGCCGAGCGTAGGAACGCCCTCGCACCCCGACAAGCAGCGCCGGCGCGGTTCAGACCGATGTCCGCGGCTCTCACCGGACCGTCGGATCGCGGCCGGGTTCATCCGAAACGCGGCCCGCGGCGCGCCTGACCGCGCGCTCCGCCCGGCGTCCCGGCGGACCTGCCGGCCATGACGGCCGACTTCCGGACACCCTCTTGCCTCAGGCGGCCCGCCCGGTCGGGCGAGACCTCTCGCCTACTTGGCGCGCCGCCGGGGCGGCTGATCGCACGAGACGAACGTCTTCAGCCGCCCGTGCACGAGCTGGCTCAGGCCGCCGACCAACCCGTCGCGTACCGCGGGGTCGATCGTCGAGAGGATCTCGGCCTGCGTACGCTCGATGACGACGTCGGCCTTCCCGAGCACCTTCCGGCCCTTCGGCGTGACGTTGATGATCCAGGCCCGGCGATCCACACTGGACGGGCGGCGCTCGACCAGGCCCTCCTTCTCCAGCTTGTCGATGACGACGACCATGGTCGTCTTGTCCAGGCCGCACAGGTCGGCCAGCTCGCGCTGGGTCAGGTCGCTGTCCTTGGCCCGCTCCAGCAGCCAGCGGTCACGCGGCGTGATGCCGAGATCGGCGAGACCGGCCGTCTCCTCCGTCAGCAGCGCATGATGCGCCCAGGACAGCAGGAACATGAGGTCGACCGGCCGGACCGACGCGTCGGGGCCTGCGTTCATGAACGTATCGTAAATGGCTTAGGTGTTTTCAAGATAGTTTCGTGTTAAACCAAGTCCTCCATCGAAAGGAAAACAGCCGAGTACACCAGTGCTGACCGGCCGATCAGCCGGTCGCGACGGGCAGTTCGGCCAGCACGCCGGACAGCAGTTCGGCCACCAGCGCCCGCACGGCCGCGGGGTCGGCCGCGCCGCCGTAGACGTAGAAGTCCGGCCGCACGAGCACCGCGCGTACGCCATGTTCGGCGAAGAACGCGGTGTAGACCCCGTCGGTGTCCGCGACCTCGCCGTCGCCGGCCGGGCTGTCGGCGGGCAGGACGGTGACGACCTGGCCGCCGACCGGATCGAGGGCCGACCGGTCCACCGGCGCGTCCGGCGTCGTCAGCAGCACGAATCCCCGCCCCGCGATCTCGTCGAACGTCCCCGTACGCGAGCCCCGGCCGACGTTGCCCTGCGGCATGAGCAGTCCCGCCGGTGCGATCGGCGTACCGGCGGGGGCATGCAGCAGGCCGGTCTGCAGCGGATGCACGGGCGAACGCTGCTGGGCGGCCGCCGCCACCGGACGCTGCCGCGCCGCGATCATCACCGTGTCCCGGTCGGCCGCCGCCCGCGGGTCGGTCTGGCAGATCACCTTGCCGAGGTTGACCGACATGCTCAGCGCGTGGCGTACGTGCTGGCGGCGCTCGGTCACGTAGCCGTCCAGCAGCGCCTCCCCGGCGACGCCCCGCAGCAGGAGGTCGAGCCGCCAGGCCAGGCTCGCCGCGTCCCGCAGCCCCGAACACATGCCCTGACCGGCGAAGGGCGGCATCACGTGCGCCGCGTCCCCGGCCAGCAGCAGGCGGCCGGAACGCCACTCGTTCGCGTACCGGGCGGTGAAGCTGTAGACGTGGAAGCGTTCCAGCGTCGCGTGGTCCGGGTCCACATCGAACAGTGCGAGCAGCTGCCACGCCGCCTCGGCGCTGTAGAGGTCCTCGACGCTCTCCCCGTCGACGCGCATGAACTCCCACCGGCGGTGGCCGGGGCCGGCGGACACGGCGGTGCGCGGCCGGGCCGGGTCGCAGACCTGGAGGTTGTTGGGGCGGAACGGCACCGGCTCGGCCAGGGCGACGTCGCAGATCAACCAGTCGTGCGAGAAGCCCAGGTCCGTGAGGGACGTGCCGATCCGCTCACGCACGAAGCTGTTCGCGCCGTCGCACCCGACCACCCAGCGCGCCGTCCAGGTGCGACGCTCGCCGTCGACCGCCGCCGCGACGACTGTGACGCCGTCCACCCGCCCGGCCAGGTCGGAGTGGTCGGTCAGCTCCACCACCTCGAAGCCGCGCATCACCTCCACCGTCGGCAGCGCGGCGCCGCGCTCGATGAGCGCCGCCTCCAGCGCGGGCTGATACATCGACGTCGAGTCCGGCCACAGGCACCGGCCGACCTCGTTCACGTCGATCTCCAGCAGCTTGTCCCCCGCCGCGTTCACGAAGGTGTAGTCGTGCGACGGCTCACCGATCTCACCGATGATGCCCGCGACGCCCGCCGACGCGAGGATCCGCGCGCCCTCCGTGTCGAACGCCACCGCGCGCGGCATCGGGTAGGGCCGGGGCCAGCGCTCGACGACGCGTACCCGCCAGCCCTGCTGGCCCAGCAGGACGGCCAGCGTCTGCCCCACCGGCCCGTAGCCCACGATCAGCACGTCGTCCATGGTCAGGCCCCTTCCGGCGTACGCAGCTGGCCGTCGAGGTAGTCCGCGACGAGCCCGGGCGTCGGGTGGTCGAACAGCAGCATCGGCGTCAGCACGAGACCGGTCGCGGCCATCAGCCGGTTACGCAGCTCGACGGCGGTCAGCGAGTTGAAGCCGACCTCGAAGAACGGGCTGTCCGCCGCCAGCGGCGCGACGATCGGCACCTCCAGCGGGGTCTTGCCCGCCTCGGCGACCACGAGGTCCACCAGGTACGCCCGCCGCTCCGGTCCGGCCAGCGCGGACAGCTCGGCGACGAGGGCGAGCCGGACGGCGTCGTTGCCCTGCGGCGGTTCCGGTACGCCGTCCGGCGCCGCGGCCGGGGACGGGATCTCCGGCGGGGTCTGCTCGGTCACGGTGGCCTCCCTGCTGAGCCAGTAGCGCTGGCGTTGGAACGGATAGGTGGGCAGGTCGATGGTGTCGCCGCGGGGCACGGTGAGGGCCGGCCCGATGACGGCCAGCCGGGCGATCGCGGTCAGGGCGTCGGGCAGCAGCGGGATCGCGGTCACGCCTTCGGCGACGGTCTGCTGCGCCAGCGCGGTCAGTACGCCGCCCGGACCGGCCTCGACGAACGTGGTGACGCCGTCGGCGTACATGCGCTGGACGGCGGCCGCGAAGCGGACCGGTTCGCGTACCTGGCGGATCCAGTAGCGCGGATCGGTCACCGGGCCGGCCGCGTCGTCCTGACCGGTGGTCGCGATCGGGATCCGCGGCGGGTGGAACGCGGCGGCCTCGACGACGGCGGCGTACTCGGCGAGCATCGGTTCCATCAGCGGGGAGTGGAACGCGTGGCTCACGGTGAGGGCCTTGGTCTTCCAGCCCCGCTCCTCGGCCGCCCGCGCGATGCCGGCCAGGGCCGTGCTGTCCCCGGACACGACCACCGAACTCGGGGCGTTGACGGCCGCCAGGCTCACCCGGTCCTCGTGGCCGGCGAGCAGCGGCGCGATGTCCACTTCGGACGCGCGTACCGCCAGCATGCCGCCGCCCTCGGGCAACGCCTG
Organism: Hamadaea tsunoensis DSM 44101; assembly: GCF_000428945.1. Classification (GTDB taxonomy): domain Bacteria; phylum Actinomycetota; class Actinomycetes; order Mycobacteriales; family Micromonosporaceae; genus Hamadaea; species Hamadaea tsunoensis. The sequence continues at coordinate 448,043 of NZ_AUAX01000002.1, forward strand.
CATGAGGCGGCCGCGGGCGGCGACGACGCGTACGGCGTCGTCGAGCGACCAGACTCCGGCCACGTACGCGGCGGTCAGCTCGCCGATCGAGTGGCCGGCCAGGACGTCGGGTTCGATCCCCCAGCTCGCCAGGAACCGGAAGGCCGCCGCCTCGACGGCGAACAGCGCGGCCTGTGTGTAGACGGTCCGGTCCAGCCAGCCGGCCGCGTCCGACCCGGGCTCGGCGAAGACCACGTCGGCCACCCGGTGGGGGACGTGCCCGGCCTCCACGAGGTGCTCGTCCAGCCCCCGCGTGACCTCGTCGAACGCCTCCCGGTACGCGGAGAACGCCGCGTACAGGTCGCGGCCCATTCCGATCCGCTGGGCGCCCTGCCCCGTGAACAGGACGCCGAGCCGCCCGGCGGACACCCGGCCGGAGATCGCCGGGCCGTCGGTGTTCTCCAGTGCCGCAACGGGTTCGTCGACGGAGGCACCGCCGACCGGCACCGCGACCCGGTGTTCCAGCAGCGCGCGGGAGGTCGCCAGCGACCAGCCGACGTCCACCGGACGCGCCGCGCCCGACCGCAGCCGCGCGGCGAGCCCGGCGGCCTGTTCCCGCACCGCCGCCGCGGACCGCCCGGACAGCACCCACACCGTCGGACCCTCGCCGTCGGGCGCGGCCGGGGTCTCTTGAGTGGGCGCCTCCTCGACGATGACGTGGGCGTTCGTGCCGCTCACCCCGAACGCCGACACCGCTCCCCGGCGCGGCCGGCCCTCGACGGCCGGCCAGTTCCGGGCGGAGCGCAGCAGCGCCACCGAGCCCGCTTCCCAGTCCACCTTGGACGACGGCTCGTCGATGTGCAGCGTCCGCGGCATGACCTCGTTGCGCAGCGCCAGGACCACCTTCATGACACCCGCGACGCCCGCGGCCGCCTGCGCGTGGCCGATGTTCGACTTCAGCGTCCCCAGCCAGAGCGGATCGTCCGGCGACCGGTCGCGGCCGTAGGTCGCCAGCAGCGCCTGGGCCTCGATCGGGTCGCCGAGCGTCGTGCCGGTGCCGTGCCCCTCGACGAGGTCCACGTCGGCCGGGGCCAGCCCGGCCGAGGCGAGCGCCCGGCGGATGACCCGCTGCTGGGCCGGGCCGTTCGGCGCGGTGAGCCCGTTCGAGGCGCCGTCGGAGTTCACCGCGGAACCGCGGAGCACGGCCAGCACCGGATGCCCGTTGCGCCGCGCGTCGGAGAGCCGTTCCAGCAGCAGGACACCCGCTCCCTCGGACCAGATGGTCCCGTCGGCGCCGTCCGCGTACGCCTTGATGCGGCCGTCCCGGGCCAGGGCCCGCTGCCGCGAGAAGTCGATGAACGAGTTCGGGGTCGCCATGACGGTCACCCCGCCCGCCAGGGCCAGGGCGCACTCCCCCTGCCGCAGCGCCTGCATGGCGAGGTGGATGGTGACCAGCGACGACGAGCACGCGGTGTCGACGGTCAGCACCGGACCGGTGAGCCCGAGCGCGTACGCGACCCGGCCGGACAGGACCGCCCCGGAGTTGCCCATGCTCAGGTACGCGTCCACGCCGTCCGGCAGCCGCGTGACGCCGGTCGCGTAGTCGTGGTACATCTGCCCGGCGAACACGCCGACTTCCTTGCCCCGCAGAGAAACGGGGTCGATCCGGGCCCGTTCGGCCGCCTCCCAGCAGATCTCCAGCAGCAGCCGCTGCTGCGGATCCATCGCCAGCGCCTCGCGGTCGGAGATGGCGAAGAAGCCGGCGTCGAACAGGGCCGCGTCGTGCAGGAAGCCGCCGTGGCGTACGTAGGTCTTGTTGAGCGCGTCGGGTTCGGTGGAGTGGATGGCGTCGACGTCCCAGCCCCGGTCGGCCGGGAACTCGCTGATGCCGTCGACCCCGTCGGCGACGAGCCGCCACAGGTCGTCCGGCGTCCGCACCCCGCCGGGCAGCCGGCAGGCCATCGAGACGATCGCGATCGGCTCGGCGGCACTCGGCTCAGCCGCACCGGGCTCAGCGGCACCGGTTTCGGCGGCACCGGTTTCGGCGGCATCGGATCGGGCCCGGCGCAGCTGCTCGTTCTCCAGGAGCGCCGCGCGCAGCGCCTCCACCAGCCGCTCATCGGTGGCGGTCATGCGTCTTCTCCTTCCGGGGTGCCGGCGCCCAGCGCCAGGGCGATCAGGTCGTCCGCGGACATCCCCGCGATCGCGGACCGGGGTTGCTCTCCGGCCCGCCCGGCCGCCGAAGGCGACGGCCCCGAACCGGTCGGCCCCGAGGCCGGAGACGGCTCCGGCAGCTCCAGAGTGGACAGCAGGTGGTCGGCGAGCTCCCCCGGCGTCGGATGGTCGAAGACCAGGGTGGCCGGCAGGCGTACGCCGGTCTGGGTGGAGAGCCGGTTGCGCAGCTCGACCGCGGACAGCGAGTCGAACCCGGCGTCCTTGAACGCCTGGTCCGGCTCGACCCGGCGGCCGCCCGCGTGGCCGAGGACCGCGGCGGCGAGGGCGCCCACCAGGTCCACGACGTGGCGGCGGCGTTGCCGGGGCGGCAGCGGGCCGAGGGTCTGCGCGAGCGAAGCCGGCGTCGCGGCGGCATTCGCGGCCGGTGCGCGCCGAGCCCCGCGGGCGAGGGTACGCAGCAGCGGCGGCACACCCTCGCCGGCCAGGGCCGACAGCTCGAACTTGGCCGGCACCAGCACCGCCGCGTCCGTACGCACGGCCGCGTCGAACAGCGCCAGCCCCTCGTCCGGCGTCAGCGGCAGCAGCCCCGACCGGGCCATCCGTTTGCGGTCCACATCGGACAGCGCGTCGGTCAGCGTACTGTCGGCGGCCCAGACGCCCCACGCCAGCGAGACGGCCGGCAGCCCGGCGGCCCGGCGGCGTACGGCGGTCGCGTCGAGCTCCGCGTTGGCGCTCGCGTACGCGGCCTGACCGGCGCTGCCCACGATCCCGGCCAGCGAGGAGTAGAGGACGAACAGGTCGAGTTCCCGGTCGCGGGTCAGCTCGTCCAGGTGGCGGGCGGCGTCGGACTTCGGCCGGGCGACCGCCGCGAGCCGCTGCGCGGTCAGCGCGTCGAACACCCCGTCGTCGGTCACGCCCGCCGTGTGGATCACCGCCCGCAGCGGCCGGTCGAGCCCGTCGAGGAGGCGGACCACGGCGTCGCGGTCGCCCACGTCGCAGGCCGCGTAGCTCGTCTGCGCCAGCCCCTCCAGCTCAGGATCGGGCTTCGGGTTGCGGCTGACCAGGGTCAGGTGCCGGACGCCGTACTTCTCGACCAGGTGTCGCGCCACGAGACGGCCGAGGCTGCCGCTGCCGCCGGTGATCAGGACCGTGCCGTCCGGGTCGATCTTCACGTCGCCGGTCGGGGTGGCGCGGACCAGGCGGGGGGTCAGCAGCGTGTGGTCGCGGATGCGTACCTCGGGCTCGCCGGTGGCCAGGGCGCGATCCACGAGGGGGTCGCCCGCCGCCGCGTCCACCAGCGTGATGCGCCCCGGATTCTCCGTCTGCGCCGACCGCGCCAACCCCAGCACTGCGGCGTCCGTGCTGATCACTGCTACTGGTTCGCCGCCGGCCAGCGCCTTTTTCAGTCCGCTCAAGGCCTTCGCCGGGTCGCTCTCCACGATCTTCGTGTACGCGGAGTCAGCCGCTCCGATCTCACCGGTGAGTGGCACCCATTCGATCGCGTACAGCGATTCGGTTCCGAGGTCGCCGAGGGGTCGGACGGTGAGGTCGGCGAGACTGGCGACGGGTGCGCCGAAGGTGTCCGACACGGCGATGCTGGTACCGGTCCCGTGGACGTGCACCCGGGCCTCGGTGACGCCGCGCTGGTGGACCTCCAGCCCGCTCCAGGCGAACGGGATCTGGACGCTGTTGCTCTGCCCGGCGGGTGTGCGCAGGCTGGCTGCCTGAAGCACGGCGTCGAGCAGGGTCGGGTGGATGACCGATCGCTGGGCGTCGTCCGGGGGTTCCGAGGCGAGGGCCACTTCGGCGTACAGGTCGTCGGCGAGGCGCCACGCTCGGCGTAGTCCTTGGAAGGTCGGGCCGTAGGCGACCCCGCCGCGGTCGTAGAAGCCGTCGAGGTCGACCGGTTGCGCCCCGGCGGGCGGCCACTGCGCCGGACCGGCCGACGGCGTGGCGTCGCCCTGTACCAGCCGGCCGATCGCGTGGACGTTCCACCCTGCCTCGGTTCGCGCGTGGATCGTGACGCTGCGACGCCCCTCCTCCTCGGCGCCGACCGCCACCTGTACGCGTACGCCGGCCGGGGGCAGGACCAGCGGCCGTTCGACGACGAGTTCCTCGACGGCGGGGGTGCCCGCCTGGGCTCCGGTCCACAGGGCCAGTTCGGCCAGCGCGGCACCCGGCACGACGACCGTACCGGCGATCGTGTGGTCCGCCAGCCACGGCCGCGTACGCGTGTCCCAGTGCACGGTCGCGACCAGCCCGCCGTCGGCCAGTTCGACCACGTCGGGATCGTCCTCGGCGGCGTCGTCGGCGCGCAGCCAGAACCGTTCGCGCTGGAACGCGTACACGGGCAGGTCGACGAGGTCGCCCCGGGGTACGCGTACGTCCACACCGGACACGGCCAGCCGGGCGATCGCGGCCAGCGCGCCGGGCAGCATCGGGACCGCGTACACCGGGGTCGTGTCGGCCTCGGCGATCTGCTGGACGAGCGCGCTCAGCACGCCGCCCGGACCGGCCTCCAGGAACGTCCGAATGCCTTTGAATCGCATCTGCCGGACGGCGTCCGCGAAACGGACCGGCTGCCGGACGTGCTGAACCCAGTACCCGGGATCCCGCACATCCCCGCCGGCGGCAGGTCCGCTGGCGACGATCGGGATCCGGGGCTCCGAGAAGGCCGCCGAGCGGACGATCCGCTCGAACTCGGCCAGCATCGGCTCCATCAGCGGCGAGTGGAACGCGTGGCTCACGGTGAGCGGCCGCGTCCGCCAGCCCTGTTCCCCGGCCCGCTTCCCGATCTCCGCCAGCGCGCCCAGGTCACCCGAGACGACCACGGAGTCCGGCGCGTTGACCGCCGCCAGCCCGGCGACGTCCTCGTACCCGGCGAGGAGGGGCAGGACGTCGCTTTCGGCGGCGCGTACGGCGAGCATGCCGCCGCCTTCCGGCAACGCCTGCATGAGCCGCCCGCGGGCCGCCACGATCCGGGCGGCGTCGTCCAGCGACCAGACCCCGGCGGCGTACGCGGCGGTCAGCTCGCCGATGGAGTGCCCGGCCAGCAGGTCCGGCTTCACCCCGAACGACTCGACGAGCCGGAACAGGGCCGCCTCGACCGCGAACAGCGCCGCCTGCGTGTAGACCGTGCGGTCCAGCCACGCGGCCGCCTCGGTGCCCGGCTCGGCGAAGACGACGTCGGCCACCCGGTACGGCACGTGTCCCGCCTCGACGAGGTGCTCGTCCAGCGCCCGCGTGAGCGTGTCGAACGCCTCCCGGTACACGGGGAAGTCGTCGTACAGGTCCCGGCCCATGCCGACGCGCTGCGAACCCTGGCCGGTGAACACCACACCCAGCCGCCCGCCGACGACTCTTCCGGCGACGGCCTGCGCGTGTTCCCGCCCGGCGGCGAGCGCGTCCAGCGCCTCGACCGCCCCGGTGGGCGTACCCGCGAGGACGGCGGCGCGATGATCGAAGCGCGCGCGGGACGCGGACAGCGACCACCCGAGGTCGACGGGGTCGAGGGGGGTCGTGCGGAGGTGGCGTGCGAGGGCCGCGGCCTGACCGCGGACGGCGGCCGGCGACTTCCCGCCGAGCAGCCACAGCGTGGGGCCCGCCCCGACCTCGGCCGGCTGCTCTTCGACGGGCACCGTCTCGAAGACGGGCGCTTCCTCGACGATGACGTGGGCGTTCGTGCCGCTGACGCCGAACGACGAGACCCCCGCGCGGCGCGGCCGGCCCTCGGCCCGCGGCCAGGGGCGCGGCGCCGTCAGCAGTGAGACCGCGCCCGACTCCCACTCCACTTTGGAGGACGGGGTCTCGGCGTGCAGCGTCCGTGGCATGGTCTCGTGGCGCAGCGACAGGACCAGCTTGATGATCCCGGCCACGCCCGCCGCCGCCTGGGCGTGGCCGATGTTCGACTTGAGCGAGCCGAGCCACACCGGTTCGCTGTCGGAACGGTCGCGGCCGTAGGTGGCCAGCAGCGCCTGGGCCTCGATCGGGTCGCCGAGCGTCGTACCGGTCCCGTGCCCCTCCACAAGGTCCACATCGGACACCGACAGCCCCGCGGACTTCAACGCGCTCAGGATGACGCGCTGCTGCGCCGGCCCGTTCGGCGCGGTGAGGCCGTTCGACGCGCCGTCCTGGTTGACCGCCGACCCGCGCAGCACCGCCAGCACCGGATGCCCCAGCCGTCGCGCGTCCGAGAGCTTCTCCAGCAGCACCAGGCCCGCCCCTTCGGACCAGCCCGTGCCGTCGGCCCCGTCGGCGTACGCCTTGCAGCGGCCGTCCGGCGCCAGTCCCCGCTGCCGGGAGAACTCGACGAAGATCGAGGGCAGGGCCATCACCGTCACGCCACCGGCAAGAGCTAGGGAGCACTCCCCCGCCCGCAGCGAGCGCATCGCGAGGTGGACCGCCACGAGCGACGACGAGCACGCCGTCTCGACGGTGACGGCCGGCCCCTCCAACCCCAGCGCGTACGCGACGCGGCCGGTGGTGGCACTGCCGGAATCGCCGATGCCCAGATTCCCTTCGACCTCCCGCGGTACGCGTCCCCGCGGCGCGTAGTCGTGGTACATGACGCCGGCGAACACCCCGGTGTCGGAGCCGCGCAGCGAGGCCGGGTCGAGGCGGGCGCGTTCGGCCGTCTCCCAGGCCAGTTCGAGCAGCAGCCGCTGCTGGGGATTCATCGCGAGGGCCTCGCGCGGCGCGATGCCGAACAGGTCGGCGTCGAACTGGGCCGCGTCGTGCAGGAATCCGCCGTGGCGTACGTAGGTCTTGCCGGCGGCGTCCGGATCGGGATCGTAGAGGCCCTCGGTGTCCCAGCCCCGGTCCGACGGGAACTCCGTGATCGCGTCGCGGCCCTCGTCGAGCAGCCGCCACAGGTCGTCCGGCGTACTCACCCCGCCCGGCAGCCGGCAGGCCATCGAGACGATCGCGATCGGCTCGGCCGCCGCCGCCTCCAGCTGCTCCAGCCGGTCGTTGGCCTGGCGCAGTTCGACGAGTACGCGCTTGAGATAGTCGCGCATCCGGTCGTCGTCGGCCATGCTCTCCTCCTGGGTCTTGGCTGCTTCGCTCTGGGATCCGGACTGCGTGCTCAGGCGCGGCCGAGTTCGCTCTCGACGAGGGCGAAGAGGTCGTCGTCCGTCGCGTCGGTGATGTCGCTGAGGTCGTCGGCGGCGTCCTTCTCCGCCGCCCGGCCGGACAGCGTCTTGAGCAGGGCCGCGGCTCGCGTACGCACGGCCTCGTCGGCGATCGGGCCGCCCGCCGGGTCGGCCAGCAGGCGTTCGAGGCGGTCCAGGTCGGCGAGGACCCCCGTGGCCGGGCGGGCGGCCGGCGCGCCGATCTGGCCGTCGAGCAGCCGGGCGATCGCCGCCGGGGTCGGGTGGTCGAACACGAGCGTGGCGGGCAGGCGTACGCCGGTCGCGGCGGTCAGCCGGTTGCGCAGCTCGACGGCGGCCAGCGAGTCGAACCCGGCGTCCTTGAACGCCTGCGCCGGTCCCATCCGGGTGCCGTCGTCGTGGCCGAGCACCGCCGCCACCTCGCCGGTCACCAGCTCCAGCAGGTACGCCGTGCGCTCCGGCGCCGCCAGCGCGGCCAGTCGCCCGGCGAGCCCGTCCGGCGCGGCGGCCGCCGACGCGACCGAGCGGCGGGTGCGGCGTACACCCAGCAGGGGGTGCTCCGCGCGGAGGTCGAGGCGCGCCGCGACGAACCGGGCGTCGGGCAGCGCGAGCGCGGTGTCCAGGGCAGTGAGTGCGGCCTCGACCGGCAGCGCGCCGACGGGAGTGCGGCCGCCGCGGACCCGGCGGGTCATGGCACTGTCCACATCCCACACTCCCCACGCGACGGAGGTGGCCGGCAGCCCCTGGGCCCGGCGGTGCTCCGCGAGCCCGTCCAGGTACGCGTTCGCCGCCGAGTAGTTCGCCTGCCCGGGATTGCCGAGGACACCGGCGATCGACGAGAACAGGACGAACGCGCCGACCTCGCCGGCGAGTTCGTGCAGATGCCACGCGGCGTCCGCCTTGGGCCGCAGTACGGTGTCGAGCCGGTCGGCGTCCTGGGCGGCGAGGACGCCGTCGTCCAGCGTCCCGGCGATGTGGAAGACGGCGGCCAGATGCTCGGACCGCAGGACATCGGCGAGCGCCTCGCGGTCGGCGCAGTCGGCGGCGGCCGCTCGGACCTCGGCACCCGCGGCGGTCAGGTCGGCGATCAGCTCGGCACTCGGCGCGCCCCGGCTGACGAGCAGCAGCTTCCGTACGCCGCGCGCCGCGACCAGATGCCGGGCGACGAGGCCGCCCAGCGTGCCGGAGGCGCCGGTGACGAGAACCGTCCCCGCGGGATCGAACGAGATCCCCGCGTCGTCGGTGCCATCGGTTTCTCCGGTGCCATCGGTCGCGCCGGTGCCGCCGGTCCAGCGGCCGAGGCGCGGGACGAATGCCGAACCGTTGCGCAGCGCCAGTTGCGGCTCCCCGGTGGCGACCGCCCGGCCCGCTGTGCCGGACTCGACACCGTCCTGACTATCCGTGTCGATGAGCAGGATGCGGCCCGGGTTCTCCGCCTGGGCGGTGCGTACGAGGCCCCAGACCGCCGCGCCCGCCGGGTCGACGTCCTCGCCGGGCACGACCGCCACCGCCTGCCGCGTGACGATCGCGATCTTCCTGTCGTGGTCTCCCGCGAGGAACTCCTGCAGCGCCGCGAGGACACCGCCGGTCAGCTCGCGTACCCGCTGCGGCGTTCCCGCTCCGGGGGCACCGGTCGCGTGGACGACGATGTCGTCGGCGGCGTCGATAGCGGCGTCGGCCGGCAGCGGTACCGCCGTCCAGCCCACCTGGAAGAGGGCGTCGGTCGCGGTCACCCGGCCCACCGGACGGAACGACAACTCCGCCACCGTGGCGACCACCGCTCCGGCCTGGTCGAACAGGTCGAGCCGGACCGCCCGCTCGCCCACCGGCCGGACGCGTACGCGTACCTCGGTCGCGCCGGTCGCGTGGATCGTGACGCCGCTCCAGCCGAACGGGACCAGCGGGCCTTCGGCGGACGACGACGCAGCCGGCGGCACCGCGCCGAAGCTGGTCGCGTGCAGGGCCGCGTCCAGGAGCGCCGGGTGCAGGAGATACTCGGGGCCCGAACCCGTCACGGGCAGCCGGACGTCGGCGTACGTGTCGCCGTCGAGACGCCAGACGGCGCGCAGCCCCTGGAACGCCGGACCGTAGCCGTATCCGTTCGAGCGGTGGTTCTCGTAGAAGCCGGTCAGATCGACCGCCTCGGCTCCGGCCGGCGGCCACGCGCCCGACAGCTCAGCCGGCAGGTCAGCCGAGTCCGAGCCGGACAGGGTGCCGGCGGCGTGCCGGGTCCACGTGTCGGCGCCGGTCGGCCGGGCGTACACGGCGACCTCGGTGCCGGTCACGGTGACCTGGAGCTGGACCGGCTCCCACGGACCCGATCCGGCCGGCAGCGCCAGCGGCGCCTCGACCACCAGATCGTCCACTCCCGACAGTCCGGCCTCGTCGGCGGCGCGGGCCGCCAGTTCGAGGAAGGCCGTGCCCGGCAGCAGGACCGTGCCGTTGATGACGTGGTCGGCGAGCCAGGGCTGGCCGTTCGGCGACAGCCGGCCGCTGAGGACCAGGCCCTCGCCGTTCGCGCCGTCGAGCGCCGCGCCGAGGATCGGGTGGGCCATCGGCCGCAGGCCCAGCCACGCGGCGTCGGCCGTCGGCCGCTCGGGCTCCGGCCAGTAGCGGGCGTGCTGGAACGCGTACGGGGGCAGGTGGGTCAGACGGCCGCCGGGCATCGGGCCCGTCCAGTCCACGGCGACGCCGCGTACGTGCAGGCGGGCCAGGGCGGTCAGCAGGGTCACCGGCTCCGGCTGCCCGCGCCGCAGCAGGGCCACCGCCGCCGGGGCGTCATCCGCGAACGCCTCCTGCGCCAGGGCGGTCAGGACGGCGTCCGGCCCGATCTCCACCATCGTCGTGACACCCCGGTCGAGCAGTACGCGTACGCCGTCGTGGAACCGGACCGCACCGCGGACGTGCCGCACCCAGTACGCCGGATCGGTGAGCTCGCCCTCGGCGGCGAGGCGGCCGGTGACGTTGGAGACGACGGGGATGCTCGGTTCCGCATAGGACAGTCGCGAGGCGACGGCCGCGAACTCGTCGAGCATCGGTTCCATCAGCGGCGAGTGGAAGGCGTGGCTGACCGACAGGCGGCGGGTCTTCCAGCCGCGCTCCTCGGCGGCCGCGGCGATCCGGTCGAGGGCGTCGACCGCGCCGGAGACGACCACGGCCGAGGGGCCGTTGACCGCGGCGATGTCCACGGCTTCGCTGCCCACCACTGCCGCGCTGTCGGCGGGAAGGAGTTGCTGGACGTCCGCTTCGGTCGCGCGTACGGCGAGCATGCCGCCGCCGTCGGGAAGCGCCTGCATCAGCCGGCCCCGGGCGGCGACGATCCGGGCCGCGTCGGCGAGATTCCAGACCCCCGCCACGTACGCGGCCGTCAGCTCGCCGATCGAGTGCCCGGCCAGCACGTCGGGCCGCACGCCCCAGGAGGCGGCGAGCCGGAACAGGGCCGCCTCGACGGCGAACAGCGCGGCCTGGGTGTAGACCGTCCGGTCGAGCCAGGACGCCGGTTCCGAGCCCGGCTCGGCGAAGATCACGTCGGCCAGCCGGTGCGGGACGTGGCCCGCCGCGACCAGGTGCTCGTCCAGCGCGGCCGTCACCTCGTCGAACGCCGCCGCGAACACCGGGTACGCCTCGTACAGCCCGGCTCCCATCCCGACGCGTTGCGCCCCTTGCCCGGTGAAGAGCACGGCGACCTGTCCGTCCACAGGGGACCCCGTGACGACCGCACCGCCGGCGGCACTGCCGGCCGCGAACCCCCGCAGAGTGTCGGCGAGGGTCTCGGGCGTGCCCACGACGACCAGCCGCTCGTCCAGCCGGGCCCGCCGCTCCGCCAGCGTGTACGCGACGTCGACCGGTTCCGGCCGCGCCGCCGCGACATGGTCGGCCAGCCGCGCGGCCTGGACCTGAAGCGCGGCGGCCGACCGCGCGGACACCGGCCACGCGACAACGGGAACGGCACCGGCGGGAGGGGCACTCACGGGAAGCGCTTCCGCGGGCTGCGTACCGGGCGCCTCCTCGATGATGATGTGGGCGTTCGTCCCGCTCACCCCGAACGACGACACTCCCGCCCGGCGCGGCCGGTCCGACGCCGGCCACGGCTGCGCCTCCTGGAGCAGCGACACCGCCCCGGACGACCAGTCCACGTGCGGCGTGGGCTCGCCGGCGTACAGGGTGGCGGGCAGGACGCCGTGGCGCAGCGCCAGGATCATCTTGATCATTCCGGCGACGCCGGCCGCGCCCTGCGTGTGGCCGATGTTCGACTTGACCGAGCCGAGCCACAGCGGCGACTGCTCCGGCCGGTCCTGGCCGTAGGTGGCCAGCAGCGCCTGCGCCTCGATCGGGTCGCCGAGCGCCGTGCCGGTGCCGTGCGCCTCGACGGCGTCGACCTCGGCCGGGTGGAGACCCGCCGCAGCCAGCGCCTGGCGGATGACACGCTGCTGCGACGGGCCGTTCGGGGCGGTCAGGCCGTTCGACGCGCCGTCCTGGTTGACCGCGGAACCCCGGACGACGGCGAGCACCGGCAGGCCGCGCCGCTCGGCCTCGGACAGCCGGGTCAGCAGCAGGACGCCGACCCCCTCGGCCCAGGCCGTGCCGTCGGCCCCGGCCGCGAACGCCTTGCACAGGCCGTCGGGGGCGAGCCCGCGCTGCCGGGCGAACTCGATGAAGTTGTCGGGCGTGGCCATCACGGTCACACCGCCCGCGAGCGCCATCGTGCACTCGCCCCGGCGCAGCGCCTGGGCGGCCAGGTGTACCGCCACCAGCGACGACGAGCACGCCGTGTCGACCGTGACGGCCGGACCTTCCAGACCCAGCGCGTACGCGACGCGGCCGGAGGCGACGCTGCCGGAGATCCCGGTCAGCCGGTAGCCCTCCAGTTCCGCCGAGCCGCCGCCGGCCGACCGCAGCCGCAGCGCGTAGTCGTGGTTGATCACTCCCGAGTAGACGCCGACGTTCTGCCCGGCCAGCGTCTGCGGGTTGACCCCGGCCCGCTCGAAGACCTCCCACGACACCTCCAGCAGCAGCCGCTGCTGCGGATCCATGGCCAGCGCCTCGCGGGGCGAGATGCCGAAGAACCCGGCGTCGAAGGCGGCCGCGTCGAGGAACGCGCCCCGGCGGGCGTACGTGGTGCCGGGGGTGTCCGGGTCGGGGTCGAAGAGGGTGTCGAGGTTCCAGCCGCGGTCGGCCGGGAAGTCGGTCATCGCGTCGCGTCCCTCGGCGAGCAGCCGCCAGAGGTCCTCAGGGTCGTCGATGCCGTGCGGGAAGGCGACGCCGCCGGGGAACCGGCACGCCAGCGACACGATCGCGATCGGCTCCTCGGACTCGCCCGTCTGAGCCGCCGCATCCGCCGGGGAGTCCGGCGCGGACGCCGCGCCCCCGCCCATCGCGGTCAGCAGGTACTGCGCCAGGACGGCCGGCGTCGGGTAGTCGAACACCAGCGTGGCGGGCAGCTTGAGACCCGTCTTCGCCAACAGCCGGTTGCGCAGTTCCACCGCCGTCAGCGAGTCGAAGCCCGCCTCCTTGAACGCCCGGTCCGCGGTCACCGCGTCGGTACGCGAATGCCCGAGCACCGTGGCGGCCTCCGCGCGTACCAGATCGAGCAGAGCGGGCAGCGACGCCGCCGGCTGCGAGCCGAGCGGCTGTGCTCCGCCCGGCTGGGCCGACGCGGACCGGCGGGTGGTGCGCACGAGGCCGCGCAGCAGATGCGGCACCTCGGCGCGCCCGCGCAGGTCGAGGTCGGCGGCGGTGAGCGCGGCGTCGGGGCCGGTGAACGCGCGGTCGAACCGGGCCAGGCCATCCTCCGTGGACATCGCCTTGACCCCGTCGCGGCGCGTACGCTCGACGGCCGCCGCGTCCATCCCGGCGGTCATGCCGCTCTTCTGCGCCCACAGACCCCACGCGACGGAGGTCGCGGGCAGCCCCTGCGCGTGCCGGATCGTCGCGAGCCCGTCCAGGTACGCGTTGGCCGCCGCGTAGTTGCCCTGTCCCGGATTGCCCAGCACCCCGGCCGCCGAGGAGAACAGCAGGAAGGCGGCGAGGTCGTGGCCTTCGGTCAGCTCGTGCAGATGCCGCGCGGCGTCGGCCTTGGGCGCCAGCACCTTCGCGAGCCGCCGCGGGTTGAGCGCGGGAATGGTCGCGTCGTCGACGACGCCGGCGGTGTGCACGACGGCCGTCAGCGGATGCCGGGCGGGAACGGCCGCGATCACCGCCGCGAGCGCGTCCCGGTCCCCCGCGTCGACCGCCGCGAACGTCACGGTCCCCGGCTTCTGATGTGTGCCCTCCTGCAGGAGCCCGATCAGCTCGGAGCGCAGTTCGTCCGCGCCCGGCGCCTGCTCGCCCTGCCGGCTGAGCAGCAGCAGGTGGCGTACGCCGTGCCGCTCGATCAGCCGCCGGGCCACGAGCGCCCCGAGGGTACCCGTGCCACCGGTGACCAGGACCGTCCCGTCGGGGTCCAACGTCCGCGGAACGGTCAGCACGACCTTGCCGGTGTGCCGCGCCATGCTCAAGTGGCGCAACGCCTCCGGCGCGCGGCGTACGTCCCAGGTGGACACCTCGGGCGGCTCGATCCCGATCCGGCGCAGCTCCGCCAGCAGCTCGCCGAGCCGCTCCGGTCCCGCGTCGCGCACGTCGTACGCCCGGTACGCGATCCCGCGCGGCGCCGACTCCGCCGGCCGGATGTCGGTCTTGCCGAGTTCGAGGAACGTCCCGCCGTCGCGGAGCACGTCGAAGGAGGCGTCGGTCAGCTCGCCCGCGAGCGAGTTCACGACGACGTCCATGCCGCCGCCCGAGGAGCCGCTGTCGGAGGAGCCGCTACCGGAGGAGGGGCCGCCGAACTTGTCCCGGAATCCCGCGTCCCGCGAGCTGGCGATGTGGTCGTCGTCGAGCCCGAGCTCGCGCAGCTTCGGCCACTTGGCCGGGCTGGCGGTCGCGTACACCTCGGCGCCGAAGTGGCGGGCCAGGCGGATCAGGGCACTGCCGACACCGCCCGTGCCCGCGTGGACGAGGATCTTCTGCCCGGGTGCGATCCCGGCCAGGTCGACCAGCCCGTACAACGCCGTCAGGTACGCGATCGGCACGCCGGCGGCCTGCGCGTACGTCCAGCCGGCCGGGATCGGCGCGACGAGCCGGGCGTCGGTGACGGCCACCGGGCCGAAGGCCCCGAAGTCGCCGATCATCCCGTAGACGCGGTCGCCCTTCTTCAGCCCCTTCACGCCCTTGCCGGTCGCGAGCACGACCCCGGCCGCCTCGCCGCCCAGACCGGTCTGCCCCGGCACCATGCCCAGGCTCACCAGCACGTCGCGGAAGTTCACGCCGGCCGCGCGTACGGCGATGGCGACCTGGCCGGGAGCAGGCGGCGTGTCGGCCACCGGCACCAGCCGCAGATCGCTCAGGCTGGTCGCCCCCTCGGGCTGATCGAGCATCCACCGCGGCTGCGCCGGCGGCACGAGCTCGGCGGGTGTGCGGGCCAGGCGCGGCGCGTACGCCACCCCGTTGCGCAGGGCCAGCTGCGGCTCGTCGGTCGCGGCGACCCGCGCCGCCAGCGCCGCGGCCACCGGGCCGTCCGCGTCCAGCAGCGTCACCGCGCCGGGATTCTCCGACTGCGCCGACCGGACCAGGCCCCACGCCGCGGCCGCCGCCGGGTCGCGTACCTCGGCGCCGCTGTGCACGGCCACCGCGCCCCGCGTCACCACGACCAGCGGCTCGTCGCTCTCCCGCTGCAGTTCCGCCAGCACGCCGGGCAGATCTTCCAGCACGTGTACGCGTACCGGCTGCTCGCCGCCGCCAGTTCCCGGGTCCGCGAGGTCCGCCGGTGTCCACTCCAGACGGTAGAGCCCGTCGGTCCCGGCCGCCTGCGCCCTGTCACCGGCGGCCGCCCTGAGCTTCAGGGACGCCACCGAGAAGACGGGACCGCCCGCCGGGTCGGTCGCGTGCACGGAGATCTCACTGCCGAGGTCGCCGCCGGTGCCGCCGATCGACTCCGCCCGGACCCGCAGCGTGGTCGCGCCGGTCGCGTACAGGCTGATTCCGGTGAAGGCGAACGGCATCCGGGGCTGTTCGTCCTGGGGCGCGCCCGCCTTGGTCGCGTGCAGCGCCGCGTCGAGGAGCGCCGGATGCACCAGGTACGCCCCGGCCGAGTTCCCCTCGGGCAGCCCGATCTCGGCGAACAGCTCGGACCCCCGCCGCCACGCCGCCCGCAGCCCCTGGAAGGCGGGCCCGTACGCGTACCCGGCGGCGGCCTGGCTCTCGTAGAAGTCGGTGACGTCGACCGGCTCGGCGTCCGCCGGTGGCCACGAGGCGCCGGTCTCAACTGGGGCGGCCGCCGGCTCGGTCTGCTCCTTGGTCAGGTTGCCGCTCGCGTGCCGGACCCATGCGCCGCCATCGGCCTGCGCGTGGATCGCGAACGTGCCCTCCGCCGTCGCGGTCACCCTGATCCGGCGTGGCTCGCTCAGCACCAGCGGCGCCTCCACGATCAGCTCGCCCACGTTCGGTACGCCGACCGCCTCGCCCGCCCGCAACGCCAGCTCGACGAGGGCCGCGCCCGGCACGACGACGTCCCCGCCGATCCCGTGGTCCGCCAGCCAGCGATACGCGTAACGCGACAGCACCCCCGTGAGCACGACCCCGCCGTCCGGCAGCTCCACCGGTACGCCCACCAGCGGCTCGTCCGACGGCAGCAGCCAGAACCGGCGGCGCTGGAACGCGTACACGGGCAGGTCGACAGGGTTGCCGGCGGGCAGGGTGACGTCCACTCCGGACACCGCGAGCCGCGCGATCGCGGCCAGCGCGTCGGGCAGCATCGGAATCGCGTTCGCGTCCTCGGCCGTCTGCGGTACGAGGGCCGTCAGCACACCGCCCGGCCCGGCCTCGAGGAACGTCCGCACGCCCTTGTCCCGCATGTGCCGGACGGCGTCCGCGAACCGGACGGGCTGCCGCACGTGCTCGACCCAGTACGCCGGGTCGGTGATCTCGCCGGCCGCCGCGACCGGGATCAGCGGCGCGTGGAACGCGACGGAACGGACGGCGAGCTCGAACTCCGCGAGCATCGGCTCCATCAGCGGCGAGTGGAACGCATGGCTCACGGCGAGATCGCGTGTCTTCCATCCGCGGGCCTCGGCGAGCTTGCCGATCTCCGCCAGCGCTTCCAGTTCACCCGAGACGACCACCGAGTTCGGTGCGTTGACCGCCGCGATCCCCGCCCGGTCGGCGAATCCGGTGATGAGCGGCAGGACCTCGGCCTCGGACGCGCGTACGGCCAGCATGCCGCCGCCGGCCGGCAGCGCCTGCATCAGCCGCCCGCGCGCCGCCACGATCCGGGCGGCGTCGTCGAGCGACCAGACCCCGGCGACGTGGGCGGCGGTCAGCTCGCCGATCGAGTGCCCCGCCAGCAGGTCCGGCTTCACTCCGAACGACTCGGCGAGCCGGTACAGCGCGGTCTCGACGGCGAACAGCGCCGCCTGCGTATACACGGTCCGGTCGAGCCACTCCGCCGCCGCCGAACCCGGCTCGGCGAACACGACGTCGGCGACCCGGTGCGGGACGTGCCCCGCGAACACGAGATGCTCGTCCAGCGCTGCGGCCACGGCGTCGAACGCCGCCCGGTAGACCGGAAACTCGGCTCGCAGTTCGCGGCCCATGCCGAGCCGCTGCGAGCCCTGCCCGGTGAACACGACGCCCAGCCGCCCCGGTACGACCTTTCCGACGACGGCCTGCGGGTGCTCCCGCCCGGCGGCGAGCGCTGCCAGAGCCTCGTCCGCCCCGTAACGCGTATTACTGAAAATGAGCGCGGCACGATGCTCCAGCGAGGCGCGGGTCCCGGCCAGCGACGAGCCGATGTCCACGACGCCGGCGGGCGGCAGATCGCGCGCGAGCGCGGCGGCCTGGCCCTGGACGGCGGCGGCCGAACGGCCGGACAGCAGCCACAGCGTGGGCTGGTCCGCCGCCGCCGCGGCGGGCGGCGCGGACAGCGCGGCCGGCGCTTCTTCCAGGATGAGGTGGGCGTTCGTCCCGCTGACGCCGAAGGAGGAGATCCCCGCGCGGCGGGGCCGCTCGGGCGACGACGGCCAGTCGCGGGCCGACGTCAGCAGCGAGACCGCGCCGGACGTCCAGTCCACATGCGACGAGGGTTCCGTGACGTGCAGGGTCTTCGGCATCTCCCGGTGGCGCAGCGACAGGATCAGCTTGATGACCCCGGCGACCCCGGCGGCGGCCTGCGCGTGCCCGATGTTGGACTTCAGCGAGCCCAGCCACAGCGGCGAGTCCGGGGACCGCCCCTGCCCGTAGGTGGCCAGCAGCGCCGACGCCTCGATCGGGTCGCCCAGGGTGGTGCCGGTGCCGTGCCCCTCGACCAGGTCCACATCGGACGTCGTCAGGCCGGCCGACGCCAGGGCGCGGCGGATCACCCGCTGCTGCGCAGGCCCGCTCGGCGCCGTCAGGCCGTTGGACGCGCCGTCCTGGTTGATGGCCGAGCCCCGGACGACCGCGAGCACGGGGTGGCCGTTGCGGCGCGCGTCGGACAGCCGTTCCAGCAGGAGCAGGCCGGCCCCCTCGGACCAGCCGGTCCCGTCGGCCGCGTCCGAGTACGCCTTGCACCGGCCGTCCGGCGCGAGCCCGCGCTGCCGGGAGAACTCGATGAACGAGGTCGGCTGCGACATCACGGCGACCCCGCCGGCCAGCGCGAGCGAGCATTCGCCCTGCCGCAGCGACTGAGCCGCCAGGTGGATCGCGACCAGCGACGAGGAGCACGCGGTGTCGACGGTGACGGCCGGCCCTTCGAGCCCGAACGCGTACGCGACCCGGCCCGAGACCACGCTGCCGGACGAGCCGATGCCGATGTAGCCTTCGGTCCCCTCCGGTACGCGACCGACACCGGACCCGTAGTCGTGGTACATCACCCCGGCGAACACGCCCGTGTCGGAACCCTGCAGCGACGTCGGGTCGAGCCCGGCCCGCTCCAGCGTCTCCCAGCCCAGTTCGAGCAGCAGCCGCTGCTGGGGGTCCATGGCCAGCGCCTCGCGGGGCGAGATGCCGAACAGCTCGTTGTCGAACAGGCCGGCGTCGTGCAGGAAGCCGCCGTGGCGTACATAGGAGGTGCCGTGGGCGGCCGGATCGGGATCGTACAGCTCGTCGAGACGCCAGCCCCGGTCGTCGGGGAACTCGCTGACCGCGTCGCGCCCCTCGGCCAGCAGCCGCCACAGTTCGTCCGGTGTGGACACGTCGCCCGGCAGCCGGCAGGCCATCGCCACGATCGCGATCGGCTCGTCCACCGCCACCCGCGCGGCGTTGTCCGACGCGCGTACCGGGGCGGCCGCCGGTGCCCCGGTCAGCAGCGCGTGCAGGTGGTCGGCGAGCGCGTTCGGCGTCGGATGGTCGAACGCCACCGTCGCCGGCAGGACCAGCCCGGTCGCCGCCGCCAGCCGCGTACGCAGGGCGACGGCGTTCTGCGAGGTGAACCCGAGGTCCTTCAGCGCCCGCGCCGGGTCGAGGTCGGCCAGCCCGCTGACCGCGGCAGCGTGCTCCAGGACCAGGTCGAGCAGGTCGGCCCGGGACACGTCCGGCGCGACGGCCTCGACCCCGGCGGGCACGGTGTCGACCAGCCCCCGCAGCAGCGGCGGAACGCCGGCGCCGAACGCGGTGACATCGAGCCGGCCGGCGTACAGGACGGGTTCCCCGAGCGCGAGCGCGGCGTCGAACATCGCCATCCGGTCCCGGTCGCCCAGCGTACCGAGCCCGTCGGCGGCACCGAGCCAGAGCGCGGCCCGGCCACGCCCGCGACGGTCGAGGACGACGGCCTGCGAGCTTGGGTCCGCGGCGAGCACCACGAACGCCGCGACGTCCGGGAACAGCTCGTC
The DNA here is from genome assembly GCF_000428945.1 of Hamadaea tsunoensis DSM 44101. Taxonomy (GTDB): domain Bacteria; phylum Actinomycetota; class Actinomycetes; order Mycobacteriales; family Micromonosporaceae; genus Hamadaea; species Hamadaea tsunoensis. The sequence continues at coordinate 467,145 of NZ_AUAX01000002.1, forward strand.
GAGTTCGGCCGCCCGCCCGGCCGTGTCCACGACGGCATCCACGGCTTGCCCGTGCAGGTCGGCGAAGGACACCAGGCGGGCGCCCAACTCCTCCGCCAGGGCCGCTGCCGCCGGGTCCTCGGCGCCGCAGGCGCTGGCGAGGAGAACCTCACCGCTGCGCGCCAGATGCCGGGCGACCGTCGCACCGTCCACTGTGTCCGCCCCGGCGACCAGGGTCAGGCCCCAGGCCGGAACCGCCACATCGATCAGCGCCGCCACCCGCTCCAGCCGGGGCACGAGCGCGATCCCACCGCGTACCGCGATCTGCGGCTCGCCGGCCGGCAGATCGGCCGGGACCTCCGCCGGAGCGACGCCGTCCACCAGCACGACGCCGTCGACCGTACGGGCGGCAGCCCACGCCGCCGCGACACCGGCATCGACGACCTCGGACTCCTCGACAGCGATCCCGCCGACGGCGGTGACCACCGTCAGACCCCCGTCCTCGGTCACGCCGTCGAACTCGTCCAGCGCGACGACCCGGTCAACCGGCCCGAGCACCCCGAAACGCGTATCACCGGATGGTGAAACAGGGACCCACGACAAGCGGAAGAGGGCGTCGTAGAAGAACGAGCCGGAGGCCCGCAGGCGAGCGGGAAGATCGAGCAGCACGTGCCTGGTGATCTTCCCCGAGGCCGTGCGCGGAATCCGGTCGATCTCGTACAGCTCTTCGGGAACCTTGAAAGGAGCGAGCCGTTCGCGACAGGCGGCGAGCAGTGCCTCGGCGTCGAAGCCGCCTGAGCCGGTGTCCTCGGCGGCCGGCACCAGGAACGCGACCACCACCTCGCCGAGGATGTCGTGCGGCTTGCCGACGACCGCGACGTCCGCCACCCCGGGAACCGACCGCAGCACCTCCTCCACCTCGCCGGGGTGGATGTTCTCCCCGCCGCGGATGATCAGCTCCTTGATCCGCCCGGTGATGCGGAAGTAGCCCGCCTCGTCGCGCCGCGCGAGATCACCGGTGTGGTACCAGCCGCCGGCCAGCGCGACCACCGTCGCCTCGGGCTGGTTGTGATACCCGGCCATGACGCTCGGGCCGCGCACCCACACCTCGCCCTCGGCGCCGTCGGCGACGTCCTGCCCCGTCTCGGGATCCACGACGCGTACGCCGAGACCCGGCACGGGCAGCCCGCAGCTGCCCTCGACCCGGGCGCCGGTCGGCCAGTTGATCGTGATCGACCCGCACGTCTCCGTGCTCCCGTACGCGTCGAGCAGCGGCGCCCCGAACGCCTCCTCGAACGACCGCCGCAGGGCCGCCGTGGTGATCGCCCCGCCGACCAGGCACATCCGCAGCGCGGGCGCGGCGAACTCGGTCTCCCGCGCGGCCTGGACGAGATAGTGGTACATCGTCGGCACGCCGGCGAGGAACGTGGCATCCTCCTCGCGGACCGCGGCGAGAATGTCCTCGGCCGAGAAGCCGTCGACGATCCGCGCGGTCGCGCCCACGGCGGTGACACCCAGGACGCAGACGATGTGCGCCAGACTGTGGAACAGCGGCAGCGGCCAGACCACCCGGTCGTCGGCGGACAGCCCGGGAATGGGTACATAGCAGGCGGCCACCGACCACAGGCAGTTGCGCTGCGTGGACAGCACGCCTTTGGGCTTGCCGGTGGTCCCCGAGGTGTAGAGCATCCAGGCGACATCGTCGAGCCCGAGATCATCGCGCGCGGGCACGGGCGGCTCGGTCGTGGCCAGCCGCTCGAAGTCGAGAGTCCCGTCTCCTGTCTTCGCGCCCGCCTCCCGCGGCGCCCCACCGACGATCACCAGAGTCAGGTGCGGGCGCTCCGCCGCCAGCGCCCGGAACAACTCCAGATGCGCCTCGTCCGTCAGCACGAACCGCGCATCGCTGTCGTCCAGCATGTACGCGATCTCGCCCGCGGTCAGCCGCGGATTGATCGGCACCCCGACGCCGCCGGCCCGGACGATCGCGTGGTAGCTCTCGACCATCTCGACCCGGTTGCCCAGACAGATCGCGGCCCGGTCGCCCGGCTGCAACCGGTGCCCGGCGAGATGCCCCGCCAGCCGCCGCGTACGCGCCTCCAACTGCGCGTACGTCACAGCCCGGTACGCGTCCCGATAGGCGACCTTGTCGCCGCGTACCCGGGCGTGCTCGACGAGCAGCTCCGGCAGGGGACGGATCAAATCGGTACGCAGCACGGCCACACCCTTTCGTCGGTGTCGTGCTGCCCAGTCTTGCGAGGATCGGCGGTCGTCGAACCCCTGGTGATCCCCTGATGATCCCCAGAGGATCCCCCTACGACGTCTTCGAGACTCGACGAACGCTGCCGGACGACGCGTATCGGCGAGGTTCCGGTCGGGCATGGGGCGCTGGGCGGCGTACCGCACCTGAACTGCCCGATCGCCGAGAAGACGAGTGACAGAGAGATCTATTCAACCGATGATCGTCAATGCATCCCGTTCATGCGGCGTGTGCCGGCGGCGCCGTTCTACGGAGCCCGCGAGAAGGACGCCCTCAGCGGCGAGCCGAGGATCAGGATGCGAATTGGTGACAACTGAGCCACAGCCCCAGGTCGGAAAGCCGTCGCAGCGTCTCGGCGCTGAGCTGCAGTTCCGGGAATGCCAGTACAAGGTGGTTGGCCGCGTCTCGATCCGAGGTCAACTCGATGAAGACGTTGATGCCTGCCACCAGACCCAGCGACTCACAGGCGTGCCGCAACCTGTCGGCATACGGCTCGATGATGTCGAGGAGTTCGCCGAGAACGGCGTCGGTGCCGAACTCGGCGCGCGATGATATATCGACAGCCCACGCGCTTTGCGAACCTACACCGGAGCCCGCACGCTGCGTCCGGCTTGGAGTGATGCCGGTGATACGCGTTACCTCCGCGGGGTCGAACCTCGATGCCAGGTCATCATCGGGCCGCGCCGCGACGAGCAGATAGGCGCTCTGAACACACCGTGGCTGCACCACGGAACCGGTGCTGGTGCGTACCCGCCGATCCACCGCGCCTCCCCTACGGCTCCGCCAGAAGCTGTCGACGTCGTTGATCAATCACGCTCGTCCCGTTCGAGGATCGCACATCGTGTCATGGGGGCGAATTCCTCTCATATATGTCGACGGAAACCGTCGACCTCGGCTCAGTCGTAACGTGCCACGAATGGACGTGACGGCCGATCGGCGAGGATCTTCCGCATGGTCACGGGCCAGGTGGTCTACCCTCATCCAGGCCGTCGTGTCCACATGCGACAGATCGGCCCATCTGCCACCCACCCGGCCAGCGTCGCCGATTACGTGGCCCTCTCAGCTGCCGGGGGCCGCGGTGAAGTCGTACGCGCGCTCCACCCGGGCGATTTCGACGCGGTAGCGCGCCAGCCACCGATGCCGGCCGAGCTCCTGGGCCTCCAGGTGTTCGGGGTGCTGCTTCCAAGCACGGATCGCCTCATCATCGGCGTAGTAGATGACCACGAGGTCGCTGCCGTCCGGTAGGACGGCGGACTCCCGGCCGAGGTATCCGGGCTGAGCCTCCGCGAGCTCCACCATGCGCTGATTCATGGCGGCATAGCCGTCGGGGTCGATCCCGCTCGGAGTGATCGTGAAGATGGCGACGTGGTAGGGCGGTTCGGGCCGCACGCCGTAAGGAGTGGTCACACCGTATGGTACTTGCCGATGATCGGCTGGCGTCACAAGAGTCGGCCGACGGTGGTCACATACCGGTGTGTCGTCGGCGACGCAGGAGCCGAACACTTCAGCGGGCAGTCGTTGCGCGATGTTGCTTATGGCAGGCCACCGGTGAGGAAGGGGATCAGGAGGGCGATCACCGCTGCGGGGTTCTCTATCTGCGGGTAATGGCCGATGGCTGGTTCGCCGTCAAGCAGGGCCACGACGGCGCCTGGGATCCGTTCGGATGCGCGGCAGGACAGGGGCGCCGCCGACGGGGTCCGCCGGTCCCCAGACGAAGAGCATCGGCCCCGGGTAGGTTCGTGTCGTTTGCCTTGACACCAGCGTCAACGTCTACCGTCACCCCGTGAAGTACGCGATCAGCTACAGCCCGCCGCATCACGGCGTCGACCCCGACGTCCTCGTCGCGTACGCGCGAACGGCGGAGGAGTTCGGGTTCGAGGGGATCTACCTGCCCGAGCATGTCGTCCTGTACCCGGGCGCGACGATCGGCGGCTGGGAAATCCCGCCGGACCTGCCCTACCTCGACCCTCTCGACGCGCTGGCCTTCGTGGCCGCGGCCACCGACCGGCTGCTACTGGGCACAGGCGTGCTGCTCCTGCCCTACCACCATCCCGTCGTGCTGGCCAAGCGGCTGGCCACACTGGACGTGCTGGCTCGGGGCCGGATGCGGCTGCTGACCGTCGGCCTCGGCGCACTGCCCGGCGAGGCCGCCGCGACCGGGGTCGACTTCGCCAGCCGCGGCCGCCGGGCCGACGAGGCGATCGACGTCCTGCGGCTGCTGTGGGCGGGCGGCACGGACGGCGCCGAGTTCCACGGCGAGTTCTTCGACTTCACCGGGCTCGTCAGCTTCCCGAAGCCGTACCGGGCGGCGACTCTGCCGATCCACGTCGGTGGATCCAGCCGGGCCGCCGCAAGGCGAGCCGGAAGCCGTGGTGACGGCTACTTCCCCGGCGGCCTCCTCCCGCCCGACGAGCGGGCCGCCCAACTGCGGATCGCCCGCGAGGCCGCCGCCTCGGCCGGACGTGACCCGGCAGAGCTGGAGTACACGCGTACCGCGTCGATGGACCTGACCGCGGGGGGATCTGCGGCGCTCGCGGCCCAGGGCGTCACCAGGGTGGTCGTCGGCTGCACGGCGACGGATCCGGCCGAACAACGCGAAGAGATGTACGCATTCGCCGAACGGCATGGTCTGTTGCCCTGACCGGGCTGGCGCGATGTGAGCCGTTTACATCCACGAGGGCGTTACATCCACGAGGGCAGGATTGATCCGTTCTCAGGCCTGGTCGCCGAGGGCGAGCAGGACGTTGCGGAGGGCGTCGACCGCCGTCCGCCGCACCTCCACCGGTACACGTTCCAACGCCGCAGCCTGCGCCTCGGTCGCCGCCCGGACGGCCTGCTCGGCGAGGGCGACTCCGGTCGAGGTGAGGCGTACCCAGGCGCTGCGGGCGTCTTCCTGATGCGCCTCGCGATCGACTAGGCCGGCTTCGGTGAGGCGGCGCAGCACGTTACTCGTCCCGCCGGAGGAGAGCAGTAGCCGAGCGGTCAACTCCGACGGGCGCAGACGGTAGGGCGGGCCGCTCGAACGGAGCACGGCGAGGATGTCGTACTCGGCTTTGGTCAGGCCGAACGGGGCCAGCGCCGTAGCGGCGCAGTCGCCCAGGATCGCGGCGAGGCGGCCGGCGCGCTTGGCCAGCGCCAACTCTTCGCCCACGACGCCGGGCAGCTCACGGTCCCAGGCGGCGGCGATCACATCGGTCGAATCCCTGCTCACGCCCCCGATGGTAAATCAGGCAGGGACCGTGTCACATCTGGGTCGCATCCGGGTCACATCCGGGCAGCCTTCGTGATACCTTTTCAGAAAGCTTTTAAGAAAGGTATACACATGCTGCTCATCACGAACTCCCACGTCGTTCCGGGCGACGGCAGCCCCGAACGACCCGGCGTCGACCTCCTCATCGAACAGGGCGTCATCACGGCGATCGGACCGGATCTTCGACACGAAGCCGCCGAGGTCATCGACGCCACCGGACTCATCGCCCTGCCTGGCCTGGTGGACACGCACCGGCACGTCTGGCAGGCGCCGCTGCGTGGGATCGGCGCCGATATGACGCTCCCCGCCTATCTGTCCACGGTGCTGGGGCGGATCCTGCCCGCCTACACGGCGGCGGACGCGGGACTCGCGACACTGCTGGGTGCGGCCGAGGCGCTCGATGCGGGAATCACCAGCGTCCTCGACTACAGCAACGCCGCGTTGACCGCCGAACACCGCGCCGCGATCGCCGAGGCGTACGCGTCCGCGGGCCAACGAGCGATCGTCGCGACCGAGACCGAGGACGCAGATCAGGCCCGGGCGATCCTCGGACCCGACTACGGCCCCTACGAGGTGGCCGCGGAGCAGATACGGCAGGCCCAGGCGGACGGGGTGCTCGTGACGATGCACGTCCAGGGCGGCCGGGAGAAATCACCTCTGGTCCGGCTGCACGAGGCCGGACTGCTGGGGCCCCGCGTACACCTGGTGCATGGCAATGAAATGAGCGACGAGGAGGCGAAGGTGATCGCGGCGAGCGGGGCCGGGGTGACCGTGACACCGCTGGTGGAAGGGCTGATGGGGCACGGCGTATCGGCTTATGGGCGGCTGGTCGCGGCGGGCGCGCGGCCGGCACTGGGTACGGACGTGGTGGTGAACGCGGCGCCGGACCTGTTCGAGGTCATGCGGGACACGCTGCGGGCGGAGCGGCTGCGCACCCGGACGATGGTGCCCGCCGCCAGCATGATCACGGCCGCGACCCAGGACGGCTCGCGGGTACTGGGGCTTGGTGACCGCATCGGCAGCCTCGTGGTGGGAAAGCGGGCCGACGTCATCCTTGCCGGTGGGCTGGCCCACGTCGCGGGCGACCGCGCAGGAGCAGCGGTCACCACGCTGCGTGCGTCCGATGTGGACACCGTGATCGTGGACGGCCGGGTGGTCAAGCGATCCGGCCGGCTCGTCGGGCTCGACCTGGCCGAGTTGCGGGCACGCGGAACGGAGCTGGCTCGACGCGTCACCCGCTGACCCGGGGCCGGCCGCACTGACAAGATCTCGATCCAGCCCGGCAGTCAGTTGCCTGACCTCAGCGCAGGACTGCCTGCCGGGTCCCCCGCGGATCGCCGGATCGTGTCGAGTAGGCGGTGCAGTCGCAGGCCGGCCGCGAAGTCAGAGGCGTGCCGGGTCTGGTCGGGATCGTAGAGGGTCTCGAAGTCGGCTGGTGGCAGGTCCGCGGCGACGCTATGTGGCCGGCGGTGGTTGTACCGGTCGACGTCCTCGAGGATGGCCAGTTCGACCTGGTCGCGGGCCGCCATGGGCCTTGGCCGAAGGGGACGGGCGGCCGCTGTGGGCGGCGTAGAGGCTCGCGGGCGACGGCCCCACCGGCGTTCGCGAATGCACACGATAATTCCGCTTGTCGGGAACATTCACGAAGCGACGGAGATCGATCTGATGGCCAGTGTCGCACACCGCGCCGGCGAGACGAGGCATGTTACTGGCCGTGGGAGCGGGCCAGGCGGGCTGCTGCCGCGGTGGCCAGCACGAGGACGGCGGTGGCGAGCAAGCTGATCCGCAGCCCTGGCAGGAACCCAGCCTGGCCGACGATCGCGCCGAACACCGCCACCCCCAGCGCGCCGCCCAACTGCCGGGCGGTGTTGAGCACACCGCTGGCGGTCCCGGCCTGTGGCGCAGGCACGGAGTCGATGAGCAGCGCGATGATCGGCGGGACGGTGAACGAGCCACCGACTCCGACCGGGATCATCATTGCGGCAACCAGCGCCGTAGGCGTGTCCACGGGCGCCGCGGCGAGCGCGGTGAGCCCGGCGGCGAGGGTCACCAGACCGCCGACGATGGTCGGCAGACGACCGAACCGGACCGCCGTCCGCACAGCGACCGGGTTCAAGATCGCCACGAGGGCGGTCATCGGCAGGAACAGCAGCCCGGTCTGCCACGGCGACTGGCCTCGTTCGGTCTGGAAATACAAGCTTTGCAGGAACACCACCCCGTAGAAGCCGACCATGCCGACGAAACCGGCGGTCAACGCGAACCCGACCCGCCGCGACCGCAGCAGCGACAGCGGCACTATCGGGTGCCGACCGCGTACCTGCGCGGTGAGGAACACCGCCGCACCGGCGATCGCCAGACCGAAAGCGGCCAGAATGATCGGGCTGCCGTAGCCACTCGCGCCGCCCTCGATGACCGCGAACGTGAGCGCCGCCAGGGCGACGATGGCGCTGAACTGTCCGGTCCAGTCGAACGGCACGGCCCGGCGATCCGAACGCCGCACCCGAGCCAGTACAGCAAACGCGGCCGCGCCGGCCGGCACATTGAGGAAGAAGATCAGCCTCCAGCCGACCTGGGTCAATGCGCCACCGAGTAGGGGGCCGGCCGCCGCGGCGACCGCGCCACCCATCGCCCACAACGCGATCGCCTTCGCCCGATCGGTGCTGTCGAGGTAGGCAGAGCGGATGAGCGCCAGGGAGGTCGGAGTGACCAGCGCGGCACCCACACCTTGCAGCATCCGGGCCGCCACCAGCACGCCCAACGACGGCGCCAGCCCACACAAGCCGGATGCGACAACGAACACACCCATTCCGATGCCGTACGTCCGCCGGGCACCGATCCGGTCGGCCAGGGTGCCGGCGAACAGCAGCAGCGCAGTGAACATCAGCGTGTACCCGGTGACCACCCACTGCAGCCCGGAAAGATTCGCACTCAGATCAGTGCGGATGTCCGGCAGCGCGACGTTGACCACCTGCGCGTCCAACGCGACGACGAAGAACCCCAGCATCGCCGCCCACAGCGCGAATCGAGGGTTCATCGGCGTAGGCGCGGCCGCGCGTCGGTCGCGGATCGGCGCAGACAGTGAAGCGACGGACATGGTAAGGCTCCTTCACAGGTGCGGCGGTTACCGATCCACCACACCCGATCGCAACCGGGCTGGGGAGTTTCGCTTCTTAGGGGTAACCGCAGTACCTCCCAACCCGCCCACCGGAGGCCTACCGTCGAAGACGTGGACAACCGCGCCGAAGTCAAAGACTTCCTCACCAGCCGCCGCAACCGGCTGACCCCCGAACTGGCCGGGCTCTCCGTCTACGGCAGTAACCGGCGCGTCCAAGGTCTACGCCGCACCGAAGTCGCCGCCCTCGCCGGTGTCAGCGTCGAGTACTACACCCGCATGGAACGCGGCAACCTCGCCGGCGTCTCCGGCGCCGTCCTCGACGCCGTCGCGCGCGCCCTGCATCTTGACGAAGCCGAACGCGGGCACCTGTTCGATCTCGCCCGCACCGCCGCCGGCGGCACCACACGGCGTACGCCACGGCCCACTGTGCGGCCCAGCATCGGACGCATCCTCGACGGCATGACCGGCGTACCGGCCTACGTCCGCAACGCCCGTATGGACGTCCTCGCCGCCAACTCGCTCTGCATGGCCCTGTACGGCGGCATCCTCACACCGCAGACATTGCCGCTGAACCTCGCCCGCTTCATGTTCCTCGACCAGCACGCCCACGAGTTCTTCCTCGACTGGGACGCCGTCGCCGACGACTTCGTCGCGACCCTGCGTACCGAGTCCGGCCGCAGCCCACTGGACCGCAAGCTGTCCGACCTCGTCGGCGAACTGGCCACCCGCAGCGACGAGTTCCGCGTCCGCTGGGCACGCCACAACGTGCGCCTGCACCGCACGACCGTCAAACGACTCCGCAACCCGGTCATCGGCGACATCGAACTCACCTGCGACGCTCTCGACCTGACCGGCGACAACCTTGCCATGATCACCTACACTGCCGAAGCCGGCAGCCCCGCCCAGGAACAACTCGAATTCCTCGCCAGTTGGAGCACCGACCACACGGCGCTACCACCAGCCAGAAGCCTTGGTTCCGAGATCGACGGCGAACCGTTCGACGCCGTTGCGGCTGATCGCGTCCTGCCGTGAAGCACCGCATCACGGCAGGATGCGCACCCGCAGCGGACGGTCGCCTCTCGCCCCATCCTCGCAGTTCAGGTGTCAACCTAGGGCCTGGGCATTCCCCCGTCCGCGAGTTCCGCGACGCAACAGCGCCGACACGGCTGCTCACACTCCTTGCAAATCCGGCGAAAGCCAACTGAATGCACCAGACTTGGCAGCATGGTGGCAAACGTGGTGGTGACCGGTGCGTCGGGTTTCATCGGCAGCCACCTGACCCGGGAACTGGTCGCAGCGGGTCATCACGTGCGCGCGATGACCCGCCGTCCACAGGCGTACGCGGGTGCCGGCGACCCGGTGGCCGGTGACGTGCTCGACCGGGAAAGCCTCACGGCGGCGCTCGCGGGCGCGGACGCCGCCTACTACCTCGTGCACTCGCTGGACTCCGACGACTTCGAGGCCAAGGACACCGAAGGCGCCCGGAATTTCACAGCCGCCGCTGCCGAGCAGGGATTGCGGCGCATCGTGTACCTGGGCGGCCTCGGCGACGACGAGGAAGCGCTGTCCGCACATCTGCGGTCGCGGCGGCAGGTGGAGCGGATCCTCCACGAAGGCACCGTGCCGGTGACATCCCTACGCGCAGCCGTGGTGATCGGCCACGGTGGCATCTCCTGGGAGATCACACGCCAGCTGGTCGACCACCTTCCCGCCGTGGTGACGCCCCGCTGGGTACTGACCCGTACCCAGCCCATCGCGCTGCCGGACGTGATCCGGTATCTCGTCGGCGTCCTGGACGTCCCCGAAGCCGCGGGGCAGTCCTACGAGATCGGCGGACCGGAGGTGATGCGCTACATCGACATGCTGCAACGCGCCGCACGGGTACGCGGCCGGCCGCTGCCCAACGTCACCGTTCCGCTGCTGACACCGCAACTGTCGGCGATGTGGCTGGCGCTGGTCACCGACGTGGACATGACGACCGCTCGCAACCTGGTCGACTCGATGACCAACGAGGTGGTGGTGAACGATGACCGGATCAGGACGTTGCTGCCCGGCGACTTGATGGGCTACGAGGAGGCGGTCCGCATGGCCTATGCGGAGATGGACGACCGATGACCTACAAGCCGCGTACGCGCTTGGGCCGCCTGCTGGCCCCGTCGCTGATCGACGTCGTCCCCCGCGATCATTCCGAGACCGCCGCCCGCCTCCTGCGCCGCCGCTGCATAGTCGGGGTCACACTGATCGCCGGTGCGATCCTGCTCGGCCTGTCGCTGTCGAAGGATCCCGGCGATCGCAGCTTCTACACGTACAGCCTCGCCGTGGCGGCGACCTGGCTGATCGGCGGGCTCGCCTCCGGCCCCCTCCACTTCGGACACATCATCTTCCGCGACACGATGCGCCGACCGATTCTCACCCCGTTCCTGACCGGGCTGGCGGCCGCGGCCGTGTTCATCGGCGGCGCCTTCCTGGTACGCGAGATCCCGCCGCTGCGTGACTACGTCAACAGCGTCCTGTCGCACGCGTCACGGACGTCGTTGCTCTGGATCACCGTCGTCACCGCGGTCAACGGCGTGGCCGAAGAGGTGTTCTTCCGTGGAGCCGTGTACGCCGCCGTCGGCGGTCCTCATGCCGTCATCATCACCACCGCCGTCTACGCCCTCGTCACCGTCGCCACCGGCAATCCCATGCTGGTGTTCGCGGCCGTGACACTCGGGCTCGTGCTGGGGCTGCAACGGCGGTCGTCAGGCGGGGTCCTCGCGCCGATCATCACCCATGTCACCTGGTCGCTGCTCATGTTGTACCTGCTGCCGGTCGTGCTGCCGGACTGACCCGCCACCCCGCATACGGTCCCCCGCGCTCGCCAAGCCCGGCCGGCCATCCGTCAGCGGCTATGCGGACGCAGATCTTCAGGTGGTTGTGCGGGTCAGAAGGGCTACCGCCGACGCCAGCGAGTTCGGAGTGACTGCACCGTCGGGTATCTGGTCGCCATTCCAGCCGGGCCCCGCCGCCACGACGGTCTTGATGGCCGGTCGAGCGGCCAGAACCACCGACAGTTGGGCCGGATCAGCCGTTGCTGTTGTTTGCGACCACAGCACGACAGCGTCCGGACCGGTGCGGGCGATGGCGTCCAGCAACGCCTGCGAGGGGACGCGAGGCCCCAGTTGGCGCGTGGCCACGCCGCGCTCGGCAAGGGCGGCGCCCAGCGCTTCGAGGGCGAGGCTGTGCTGTTCTTCGTCGGCGCAGGCGAGCAGGACCCGGCTCGGCTCGCCCGGCAGCGGGATCGACGCCAGCATCCGGGAGACTTCCGCCGACAGAAGATGCTCGACCTCGATGAGCGCCTTTGTGGCCGCCTGCTTCAGCCCGACCTGGACCAGCGCCGGTGCGATCAGCGTGGTCCATGTGGCGACGACACCGTCGGACGCCAGCGCCGCGTGCAGGATGATGCGGATCTCAGCGCCGTCCAGTCGCAAGGCTGCGCGGGTCAAGCCCCGCACGGCTGGACCGTTGTCGCCGACGGCGACGGCATGGCCGCCGCCGTCGCGGCGCACGGGTTCGTCACGGTCGGCGTCGGGGCCGGCCATGACCCAGGTTGCGGCCTGTGCGGCCGGTACGCCGCGGGCGGTCAGGCGCTGCATTTCCAGCAGCCGGTCGAGGTCGTCGGTGCTGTAGCGGCGGTGTTGGCCGGCCTGATGGCCGCGCGGGCCCAGTCCGTAGCGGCGGTCCCACGTCCGTAGCGTGGTGACGGCTACGCCGACGAGGCGGGCGGCCTCGCTTGCGGACAGGTCCTGTGCGGTCACGGCGTGCAGCTTATCCGCCCATGGCGGGCGCGGCGGTACGCACAACGCCAGGCAGCCATGGTGCCAGAGGCCCGGGGATGCTGTTGCCGGTCAGGTGCGCCGGATCGGCCCAGCGCACCTGCGCGACCTCGCGCGTGTCGGGAGCCAGGGTCATTGCGCCGCCGACCCGGCCGATCAGGACGTGGTCGTATTCGTGCTCGACCCGCCCGGTCGTCGCGTCCGCCGCCCGATAGACGTAGACGCCGGCTTGGCGTAGCGCGATGCCGGTCATGCCGAGTTCCTCGGCCAGGCGCCGGCCGGCTGCCGCGAGCACGTCCTCGCCGGGAGCCGGGTGGCCGCAGCAACTGTTCGCCCAGTGCAGCGCGAACCGGGTCTTCGTACTCGACCGGCGCTGCAGGAGGATGCGCCCGTCGTCGCGGATCAGCAGGACGGAGAACGCCCGGTGCAATCGGCCGGGTGCGGCGTGGGCGACGGCGACGGTGGCCGACCCGGTCGCCCGGCCGTCGGCGTCGACGAGTTCGACGAGGTGCTCTTCGCGGCTCATCGCTGGATCCCGGTGATGCGGGCGGCGGCGAGCTTGCCGGAGATCAGTACCATCGGCACGCCGACGCCCGGCGTGGTTCCGGAGCCGGTGAAGACCACGTTGTCCAGGCCCGGGTGCAGGTTGGGTGATCGGAACGGACCGGTCTGGACCAGCGTGTGCGCCGCGGCGAACGGGGTCCCGGCGGCCAGTCCGTCGGCCGCCCAGCTCGCCGGGGTGACGACGTGGCGCTCCTGCACCGCGTCGCCGAAGCCGAGGTAGCCGCGTTGTTCGAGCACCTCGATCAGCTGGTCGGCGTACCGTTCGGCGAAGCCGGACTGCCAGTCGATGCCGCCGCGGGCCAGGTTGGGCACGGGGGCCAGGACGTAGTAGGTGTGCCGGCCGGGCGGGGCGACGCTGATGTCGGTCGACGTGGGGTTGGTGACCAGCAGCGACGGGTCGCTCATCAGTTCGCCGCGGGTGATGACCTCGTCGAAGGTGCGCCGCCACGCCTGTCCGAAGTGGATGTTGTGGTGGGCGATGTGCGGGTAGGCCTGCCGCGAGCCGATGTGCAGCACGACGCAGGACGGCGAGTACTGCTGGGTTCGCGTCGACGTGGTGCCGGGCAGCAGCTGCCAGGCGGCTTCGGTGTCGGGGTTGAGGACGACCACGTCGGCGGGCAGCCGCTGTCCGTCGTCGGTGTGGACCGCGACCGCCCGGCCAGCGCTGACCTCGACCCGCGTCGCGGTCGTCGCATAGTGGATGTCCACGCCGTGTTTCTGGGCCGCGCCGGCCAGGGCCGAGGGCAGCGCGTGCATGCCGCCCACCGGGTGGTAGACGCCGGCCACGCAGTCCAGGTATGCGATCACGGCGTAGATGGCCATGGCCTTGTGCGGGGCTAGGCCTGCGTACATGGCTTGGAAGGAGAAGATGCGGCGGGTGCGATCGTCGTGCAGGAAGTTGCCGACGCGGCGATGCAGCCGGCCGAACGCGCCGGCGGCAAGCAGCCGCAGCAGGTTGGCGGTGACGAGGTCGCGAGGCCCGTCGAAGTTGCGTTCGATGAAGTCGGTCCGTTCCAGTTCCCACAGCCGGCGCGCGTACGCCACGAAGCGCCGGTAGCCGTCGGCTTCGCGCGGGCCGCACACGGCCGCGATCTCGGCGGCCATACGTTCGGGATCGGCGATGACGTCGAGTTTGGAGCCGTCGGCGTACCAGGCCCGGTAGGCCGGGTCGAGCGGCCGCAGGGTCAGCCAGTCCTGCGTTTGTTCGCCGACGGCGGCGAGCGCTTCGCTGATGAGTTCCGGCATGGTCAGCACGGTGGGGCCGGTGTCGAACTGGTAGCCGCCGCTGTCCAGCCGCCCGGCACGGCCGCCGGGCGTCTGTTCCCGTTCGACGATGGTCACATGCCGGCCGGTCCCGGCGAGGTGCAGCGCGCAGGCAAGCCCGCCGAGGCCGGCGCCGACGATGACGACGCGGTCGGTGGGACCGGTCACCGTACGCGGGCTTCTCATGCCGACCGCCGGGTGACGGACTGGGCGAGGTCGAGCAGCGCCGCACGGGTGGCGTCGTCCAGCGGAGCGAGGGCGAGGGCCTGCTGGGCCGTCTCGATCCGATCGGCGATCATCGACTCGATCTGGTCCGCGGCGCCCGTGTCGCGCACGATGTCGGCGAGCCGGGCCGCTGCGGTCGCGCTGTCCACCGTTTCGTGCGTCGCGCAGCGGCGCCGCAGGTGGTCGATCTCGGCCAGCTGCCGTGCGGTCGCACGGGAGCGGGCCAGGTGCAGCAGTGCCGTCGGCTTGCCCTGGATGAGGTCGTCGCCGACGGGCTTGCCGGTGACCTCGGGGATGCCGAAGGCCCCCAGGAGGTCGTCGCACAGCTGGAACGCTTCACCGATGGCGGTGCCGTACTGGGTGAAAGCGCTGAGCAGCGTTCCGGGAACCGGGCCGGCGAGCGCGGCGCCGAAATGCAATGGCCGCACGACGGTGTAGCCGGCGGTCTTGAGCCGCGCGGTCCGCAAGGCTCGGTCGACGTTCCAGGTGCGCGAGTGTTCCCCCAGGATGTCCAGGTACTGCCCGGCGACGGCTTCGGACCGCATTTCGTCGTAGACCCGGCGGGCCGCGATGAGGGTGGCCGGTGCGATGGCGGCCCGGGCCATGAGCTGGTCGGCCCAGATCAGGCAGAGGTCGCCGGCGAGGATGGCGGCCGATTGACCGAAGTGCTCGGCGTCACCGCGCAGACGTTCCCGGCGATGGGTGGCAGCCAGTGCCCGGTGCGCCGTCGGCTGCCCGCGGCGGGTGTCGGAACGGTCCATGACGTCGTCGTGCACGAGCGCGAACGCGTGCAGCAGTTCCAGGGCCGCCAACGCGGGCAGGACGGTGTTCAGTGCCTGCTGATTGTGCCGAGCCCGCCAGCCCCAGTAGGCGAAGGCCGGGCGCAGGCGCTTCCCGCCGGCCAGGACGGCGTTGGCGACCGCGTCCGCCAGCGGCTGCAGAGCGGGATCCAGCGCGGTGAAGGCGGTGCGGGCGCCGGCGAGGAACAAGGTGAGCTCCGCCTCGACTTCGGCGGTGACAAGCAGGGTTTCGGCGGGCGCGGCGGTCGGCCGCGTCATGGTCGCGAGGAGGGGTTCGTCAGCCACATCCGCAACGCTAACACAGTTGCGTCGTTTGCTGCGTCGTTTTACGATGGGGCCGCTCGCGACGAAGTCGTCCGACGGGGGCGACGCAACGGGGAGGGACGACCGGTGGACCCGCGATTGGCTGCCTCGTACGAACAGTGCCGGCTCCTGCACCGCCACTACGGCCGCACGTATTACCTGGCGACCCGCCTGCTCAGCGCAGAACAGCGGCCGCACGTGCACGCGCTGTACGGCTTCACCCGGTACGCCGACGAGATCGTCGACCGTATGGACGGCACCGATCCCGGCGAGCGCGCCCGGCAGTTGCGCGGCTGGGCCGACGCATTCGTGGCCGGCCTCAACGGCGCACCGGTCGACGACCCGATCCTGCCGGCGGTCCTGCACACCATCAACGTGTGCGGCCTCGACCGCGACGACTTCGCCGCGTTCCTGCACAGCATGGCGATGGACCTCGAGGTGCGCTCCTACGACACCTATGACGACCTGTTGTCCTACATGGAAGGTTCGGCAGCCGTCATCGGCACGATGATGCTGCCCATCCTGCGGCCCGTCGACCCCACGGCCGCCCGCGAGCCCGCCCGCCAGCTCGGTCTCGCCTTCCAGCTGACCAACTTCATCCGCGACGTCGCCGAGGACCTCGGGCGCGGGCGCGTCTACCTGCCGCGCGAGGACCTCGACCGGTTCGGCGTCACCGTGGCCGACCTGCGCACAGCCCTCGACCGGGGGTACAGCCCCCCACAGGTACGCGCGCTCGTCCGGTTCGAAATCGAGCGCGCCCGTGACCATTACGCTCTGGCCGCTCCCGGCATCCCGATGCTCGCCCCCGCGTCGCAGGCGTGCATCCGCACCGCCTACCACCTCTACTCGGCGATCCTCGACGAGGTCGAACGGCAGAACCTCGACGTGTTCACCCGCCGTGCGGTTGTTCCGCGCCGCGTCCGGCTCCGGGTCGCGGCCCGCAGCTTGATCACCCCGGCGGGTCGGCCCGTCTCCGCCGCTGCGTCCGTGGCCGTGTGATGGATCGCTGGAACTACCTCGCGGTCCTCGCCGCCTGCGTCGTGATCACCCTGCCGCTGGAGGTCGTCCTCGGTGCGCGCGTCTACCGCCGCCCGCGCCGGCTGGCCTGGGCGCTGCTGCCGGTCCTCGCGGTTTTCACCGGGTGGGACCTCGTCGCGGCCTGGCGCGGGCACTGGTGGTGGTCCGCTCAACAGACCACAGGTGTACGCCTCGCGGGTCTGCCGGTCGAGGAGTGGCTGTTCTTCCTTATCGTGCCCATCTGTGCCCTGCTGACCTATGAAGTGCTCGACCGTGGCCGCTGAATACACCGCCGCCGCCGTCGCGGCCCCGATCCTGGTCGCCACGCTGGAGCTGGCGGTCCTGCGTACCGGTCTGCTGAGCGAGGGCCGGTACTGGGTCACGCTCGCGATCGCGCTGGCGTTCCAGCTGCCCGTCGACGGATGGCTCACCCGCGCCGGACACCCCATCGTCCTGTACAGCCCGCAGGCGACCTGCGGCGTGCGTTTCCCCTGGAACATCCCCGTCGAGGATTACGGTTTCGGCATGGCCCTGATCACGCTGAGCCTGCTGCTGTGGCGGCGCCAAGCGGACCGGCGTACCGATGGCTGACCCGGTGGGCGCGGTCATGCGGGCCGGCGTCGACCGCCTCGTCCGCGGCGGCCTGCGCGGCATCTGGCTACGAGAAACACTGCCCGCCGGCCCGTTCGTCTGGGCGGCCAACCATCACAGCTGGTGGGACCCGTTCGTCGCCTTCGCGGTGCTCGCCCGGCTGCGCCGACCCGCCTGCCTGCTGATGCGCGCCGACAATCTCACCCGGTACGCGTTCGCCCGCCGGCTCGGCGTGTTCGCCGCTTCCGAACCGCGTACCGGTCTGCGTCATCTGGACGAGGGCCGGGTGCTGATCCTGTTCCCGGAGGCCGAACTGCGTACGCCCGGCGCCACCGGACCACTGGCTGCCGGTGCGGCCTGGTACGCCCTGCGTACCGGGGTGCCGCTGCAAGCCGTCGCCGTCCGGGTCGCGATGCGTGGCCATCAAGCGCCGGAAGCCTACGCATCCACCGCGACGGTCGACCTCGGCGACACCGGCCACCTCACCGAAGCGACCCGGCGGCTGCGAAGCACCCTCGACGCCCGGCTCGCCGAACTCGACGCCGAGCTGAACGAGACCGACGCCCGGTGTGCCCCGGCCGGTTTCCGGCTCGTTGTGCGCGGCAAGCGCAGCTGGGACGAGCGGCTGACGGGGGAGAAACGATGACGATGACGCGGGCGCTCGGTGCGGCGGTCGCCGGGTATCACACGCTGAAGACCGCCGGACTGCTGATCAACACAGTCACGTTCCCGACCCTACGTCCGGGCCGGACCGTGCCCGGGCGTCCGCGTACGGCGTTCCTGGTGCCGGCCCGCGACGAGGAACACCGGCTGCCGAACCTGCTGGCCGGACTTCTGTCGCAGCCGGCCGACGAGATCCTCGTCCTGGACGACGGCTCCACCGACGCCACCGCCGACGTCGTCGCCCGGCACGACGATCCCCGCCTGCGGCTGCTGACGGGCCGACCGCGGCCCGAGACATGGATCGGCAAGAACTGGGCGTGCCATCAGCTCGCCCAGGCGACCACAGCCGACCTGCTCGTCTTCGTCGATGCCGACGTGGTCATCCGGCCCGGTGCGCTGGACGCCTTGTGGCAGCAGATGGTCCATCAGCGCGCCGACGTCTTCTCGGTATTCCCCCGCCAGATCACCGGCACCCTCGGCGAACGGCTGCTCGTGCCGCTCATCGACGAAACCTTGCTCGGCTTCCTGCCCCATCCCCTGTTGTCGGCGCCCGTCCCGGCGGCCGCCACCGCCAACGGACAACTGCTGGCCTTCCGACGCGACGCGTACGCGAAAGTCGGCGGCCACGCCGCCGTGCACGACCGCATCGTGGAGGACATCGCCCTGGGCCGGCGTACGCGGCAGCGCGGACTGCGCCTGGGCCTGGCCCTCGGCGGCGACCTCGTGCAGACCAGGATGTACACCAGCTATCCGGAGACCGTCGCCGGGCTCGGCAAGAGCGTGCGGGCAGCCCATGGCGACAGCGACGCACTGCTCGCCGCGAGCGCGGCGTTCCACCTGGTCGCGTACACGATGCCGTGGCTGATGTGGAACCGCGGAGCCGCATGGCGCGCCGCGGCCGTGCTGGGGCTGGCAGAACGCGTTCTGACCAGTGCCAAGACCGGACGGCGTGGATACGTCGAAGCCGCCGCCGTGCCGATCGTGCCGCTCGCGGCCCTGCCCGTGTACGCCGTCGCAGCCCGCCGTGCGGCACGCTGGAAAGGGCGTACCTACCGGTGATCCGCGATCTGTGGCGCTGGACCAGCGACCCGATCACGCTGCTGACCGAACGCGCCGCCACCGCGCCCGTCTTCGAGCTGCGGCTGTGGCGAAAAGCCGTGGTCGGCTACCGTCCGGAGTGGAACCGGGCCGTGCTCGGCGACCTCGCCATGTTCCGCGCCGGCGGCAGCCTGAGCGGCCTGACGCCGTACCTCAACGCCGGTGTGGTCCGGGCCGACGGCGCCGACCACGCCGACCGGCGGGCCCGCCTCAACCCGGCGTTCCACAACCGCGGCCTGCGGCCATTGCTGGACCGCCTCGACGAAGCGGCCGCGCAGCACCGCCCCGACGGCCGGTTCGAGGCGCTGGACTGGGCGGCGACCCTCATACGGCGGCAACTCAACGCGGCCCTCTTCGGCGGCGCGATACCGGACACGCTGCTACGCCGCTTCCTGCGGCCGTTGCACGCGCCGCTTCCCCAGCCGCTGCGCCCACGGCCTCGGTTGTTCGCCGCGATCGACCGAGCCATCGCCGCGGTGCTCGCCGAACCCCCGGCCGGCACGCTGGCTGCCGCGCTCGCCGGACAGCCCGCCGCCGGCGAGGAACTGCGCGTCGCACTGGCCGCCGGCTACGACACGACCGCACACACGCTGGCCTGGCTCGCATGGCACTTGGCCGGCGCCCCGGAATGGCGTTCCCCGGAATCACTGCCGGCTGTTCTCGACGAGGTGTTGCGCCTCTACCCGGCGGGCTGGATCGGCAGCCGGGTCGCGGCCGCCGACGTCGAGGTCTGCGGTCGTCCCGTCCCAGCCGGCACCCTGGTGCTGTATTCGCCGTTGCTCACCCACCGCGATCCCGAGCTGTGGACCGATCCGGGCGCGTTTCGCCCCGACCGGTTCGCCGAGGGCAGGCCCGCCTGGGGCTTCCTGCCGTTCAGCGCGGGCCGGCGTACCTGCCTGGGTGTCCACCTTGCCCGCGCGATGCTGACCGCCGCGGCCCGGCCGCTGCTGGACGGCAAGCTGGAACAGCGCAACGGTGATCCCACGCCGCGAGCCGGGCTGACCCTCCGTCCTACCGGACCGCTGCTGCTCCATTACCAAGCCAGGTAACTACGCCACCACTGACGTCAGAACACATCCGCGCCGGTCGACCGAAACACCAGGTCCGCCGGGACTGGCGGTGAGCCGGCCAGGCGGTGGCCGCTGCAGCGCGCGGCGGCCGTCCACCCAGCCAGGCCAACTGTCACACCTCGACCACGCTACGGGCGGTACCGAACCGGAGGCCGGCGGTGAAGAGCGTCGTACCCAGCGTGGCGTTCAGAGCGCCCGCGGCGGCCGCGGTGAGGTTCAGCCCCACCCCGGTGATCTTCACCGTGCTGCCGTCGACGGTGATCGAGGCCTTGCTCAGGTCGAGGTCGAAGACGGCGACCCGGGCCGTCCCCCGGTTGACGCGACCGGTCAGCTGCCCGGTGCTCAGGTCGATGATGAAGTCGCCCACCTCCAGCGCCTTGAAGGTGCGCAGATTGATGAACTTGATGCCACCGCGATGCAGTACCTGCCCGCCGAGCGGGTCGAGGCTGACGGCTCCGCCGGTGACGGGGAAACCGGCGGTGACCGCCAGTCCATTTCGGATGGACAGGCCCTCACGGCCGGGGCTGGTGACGATCGGCAGGATGCCGTTGCGCAGCAGGGTTGCGGCGATGCCGGGCGCCGTGGTGACGGTCGTGCGGCCGCCGCGAACCGTTGCCGGTGCAGCGCTGGCCGGACCGCCGGCGATACCGATGGCCAGCACACCGGCCATGCCGACCACGGCCAGTCGCCGCAATGTCTTACTCAACACGGTGTCTCCCTCTCGAACTGGAGTAGTCACCGTCAGTTCGTCGGCAAGCTCACCGATGGATGCACGATCAGCGGCCGAATCTCCCTTGCAGCATGCTTTGACCGTGTTCTTGCTGGCCCAGACGCTGCGCGGAGATGTCGACGATCGGGAATTCGCCGATGTCGGCAGCGGCGGGGATGGTGACCACGACCGTTTGCCGACCGGATCCGGCATCGCCCAGGCCGATCATGCGCTGGTGGCCGTCGTAGAGCCAGACCTCGTAATAGCCCGTCGCGGCGGGCAGTCCTTGGAGGGTGATGCGCAGCTGTCGACTCTCAAGGAGTTCCGCTCGGCCTGTTCCCCCGGCGGCGGCCGGATTGTTGACGGCGAGGACGGCGGTGGCGACGACTCGAGGCGGCTGCGGCCCTCGGGTGAACACCAGGGTGAGGGTCATCGCGCAGACCGCGGCGATCGCGGCGGCCACGGCGATCCGCCACCTCCCCCACGCCGTCGCGGCCGGGCGGCGGCGGCTCGCGGCGGTGGCCCGGCGGCCCGGTGAGGGCTCCGGCGGTGCGAATGCCTCGTCGGCGATCCGGTTCCACACGCGGTCAGGCGCGGGGGGAAGCTCACGCAGGCCGACCGTCGAGCGGGCGATACCCGCGACTCGTCGTAACGCGTCGACCTCGCGGCTGCATTCCTGGCAGGCGGTCAGGTGGGCGGTGGGATCGTCGGCGGGGTCGCCTTCCAGCGCCATCAAGACCAGTTGGTCAGGGTCCAAATGGGGCACCGTCCACCTCCCATCGCGTGCGTAGCCTGGCCATCCCCCGGCGGAGATGGCTTTTCACTGTACCGAGCGGCAAACCGGTGGCCGCCACGATCTGTTCATGGGTGAGGTCGTCGAAGAACGCGAGTTGCAGGACCCGCTGCTGCTCCAGTGGCAGGTTCGCCAGTTCGTCGGCGATCACGATGCGGGCAACCACGTGATCTGCGGCTTCGTCGGCGACCTCGCTGGTGGCCTTACGCGCCTCGTCGGTTGCCCGGTCGGCACGCGTTCTGCTGCGGACGTGGTCGACGGCGCGGCGCCGGGCGATCGTCATCAACCAGCCGAGCAGAGATCCCCGATCGGGATCGAAGCTCGGCCGCGACTGCCAGGCGGCGACGAAGGTGGCTTGGACGATGTCCTCGGCCTCGGCCGGGCCGACGGTGGCGGCGGCGAGGTGTAGAACGGCACCACTGTAGCGGTCGTACAGCTCGCGTAAGGCGGTCTCGTCGCCTTTGGCGAACCGTACGGGCAGGTCGTCGTCGTCACCGTGATCGGCTTCGGACAGCGGCGCTGGCCGCACGCGGGCTACCTCTTCTCAGCGGGGGATCGCAGTGATCACTATATTGTCGCGGTAGTGCCGCGTGGCGGCGTCGAACGGTCCCCCGCAGGTGATCAGGGTGAGCCGGGTTGCGCCGTCGCGGGCGAAGTACTTGGCGAGGGGAATCCTCGTTTTGGCGTACTCCTCGCGGGCGATGACGGCGAATTCGTGTTGTTGTCCGTCTTGCCCGGTGACCATGACGATGTCACCCGCGGTGAGCTCACGCAAGCGGAAGAACGCACCGGTTCCCTGCTGTGCGCTGTCGACGTGGCCGGCGATGACGATCGACCCGGTCGTCGCTTCCAAGCCCGGACCGTATCGGTACCAGCCGACCCGGCTGACGCTGGGCGGAACGTCGAAGTCGCCGCTGCGAGCGTCGAGTCCGACCGGGTCGACCGCCACATCGACAGCGATGGCCGCAATCGACAGGCGCACCGGCGGTAGCTGCGGGGCTGCGGAGGGCAGGGATCCGGCGTGGACAGGCACGGCGGGTCCGCTCGCTGGAGGGCTCGCTTCCAGGGAGGCGACTGTCGACGCACCGACGGTGGCCGGCGGCTGGGATCGACACGCCACGACGGTCGCCCCCACGAACAACGCGCAGCCGGCTGCCAGTACAGCCAGCCAGGCGCGTGCCCCGGACGCGAACATCCGGGGCACGCTGGTACCCGAGCCGGTCACGCGGTGGCCCTTCGGCCACGCAGCCGTACGACAGCCCCGATGATCAGCAGGAGGCCGACGCCGCCGAGGATGTAGGTGGCCGCGCTGACGCCGGTGGCCGCCGCGCCGCCATCGCCGCTGGGTACCCGTCCGGGGACCTGGTGCATTCCGGTGAGGACCTGCGCGACCAGGGCGAGGTTCTTGGCCTCCGCCGAACCGGTCGCGTAGACGATGGTGACTGTGCCCTCCTTGAGCATGAGATCCTTCGGACCGAGGACCACTGTGGTCGTTCCAGCGAGGACGACGTCGGCCGATACAGTGCCGGCCGCGACGTCCGCTTTTGCCTCGTTGGGGTTGGTCAGCCCGGTGAACACCGGCTTGCCGCCGGCCCGCACATCGACCGCCGGAGCGGCAGCGGTGTGCCGCACGATCAGGCGGGCCTTACCCGCGGCGACCATCGACGTGTCGTTGACGAACGGCGTGATCTTCGGGGTGCCCGAGGCGTCCAGGTGCGCCACGATGCTGATGCTCTTTCCGCCCGGGATGGCCGCACCGTCGGCCTTCAGGATCGCGCCGGCGATGGGCTCCCCGGGCTTGGTCAGCGCCAGGTCATAGGAGCCCGCCGGGAGGGTCAGCGGCCCGGCGACGTCGCCGGGCTTGAAGTTCGACAGCGTCTTCTTGCCGTTGACGTAGACGTCGACGGGGGTGGCCGGGATGCCGTGCACCACGTAGACCTGCGAGGTGACGGCCGCGGCATGGGCGCTGCTCGCGGCGGTCGGGCCGAACCCGGCCACCGCGATCGCGGTGACAGCGACCGCCAGCATTCGGCGGCCGAACGCGTTGCTCATGAAGTTCCTCCTTGGAAGTGCTCCCCCAGGGGAGCCGTCACCTGTAGATCGGCGCCGGGGGCGTCCTTGGATGCACTCCCGGGAAGAAATTTGCGTCGAATTTTGCGTCGTTTTGACCCCGTGGGCTCGCTCACCACGGCATGATCAGAAGCAAGCTCGGAGGAGGAGTGTCATGGCAACGCACCTGCCGATGAACCACCGGCTCAGGCCCTTCTACCGCGTCCTGAGCGGCGCTACCGGCGTGTATCTGCTCGGGTTCGGACTGACCGGTGTGGCTCGCAGCTGGGGTGATCCGTTCTTCGATCAGGGCGACACGAAGGCCTGGGGCCTACGCACCAACATGGCGTTTTCCCTGCTGTCAGTCCTGGTCGGGTTGATCATCCTGGCCGGGATGCTGATCGGCCGCAACGTCGACCGCAACATCAACCTCGTGGGGGCCGCGGTCTTCATGCTGGCCGGGTTGTTCATGTTGCCGCTGTCCCGGTCGAGTCTGGACTTCCTGAACTACGACGTCTCGGCATCGGTGGTGTCCTTCATCATTGGATCGATCCTGCTGACGGCCGGCTTGTACGGACGCGTCGGACCGCCCGCGGCGCAAGCGGCCGAGGACGGGTTCCGGTTGGGCAAGGACGGAGATCCCGTGTTGCACCAGTGGACGAAGCTGCCGCCGAAGAAAGGCAAGACGTCGAAATTCGCCTGACCCGAACGACATCACGGCGCAGCAACCACCGCCGGAGATCGGAGGCAACCTGATGAGCGTGGACGTCGCGATCGTGGGGGCGGGCCTCGCCGGTCTGGTCGCCGCGCGACAGCTGCACCAGCACGGCGTGGACGTGGCAGTCTTCGAAGGATCCGACGACGTGGGCGGCCGGGTACGCACCGATGACATCGACGGTTTCCGGCTGGATCGGGGCTTCCAGGTCGTACTACCCGCCTATCCGGCCCTGCGGGCGTACGCCGACCTGGCGGCACTACGGCTGCGGCCGTTCACCCGCGGGGTGGGCATCCTGCGCGATGGGCACTTGCACCGCGTGGCCCTCGGACCGGACGCGTTGACGTTCCTCAGCTTGCGCGACTCGTACCACCTCGGGAAGCTGACCGCCGCGGATGTCGTGCGCGGCGCCCGTCACATTCGCCGCAGTCCCGACCGCAGTGCAGCCAATGAGCTGAGAGCCGCCGGCGTCGGCGCCAACGCGGTCGAACAGCTCCTGCGCCCGTTCTTCGCCGGAGTGCTCGGCGAGGACGAGCTGAAGACCTCCGGCCGGGTCGTTCGCCTGCTGTGGCGCTGTTTCGTCCGCGGCGGCGCGGCCGTGCCGGCCGACGGTATGGCCGCCCTCCCCCACCAGATCGCCGCACCGCTGCCGCCCGACACCATTCGCCTGGCGCAGGCCGTTACCCGGCTACGGCCGGGTCGGGTCGAGCTCGCAGACGGTACGACGGTCGCCGCCCGCGCGATCGTCGTGGCCACGAACGCCGTCGACGCCCGCCGCCTACTGCCCAACATCCGTACACCACAATGGAATTCTCTGACCACCTTCTACTACGCCGCAGAGGAAGCACCGAGCACGGAGCCCCTGCTTCGCCTGGACGCCGACCAGCCCGGCCTCGTGCGCAACACGGTCGTCGTCTCCGCGGCCGCTCCCCAGTACGCGCCAGCCGGCCAGTCGCTGGTTGCCGCTTCGATCCTGGGCGCGCGCGACGACGCCGCCACCGCCGACGCGGTCCGCGACCGTCTCGCGGTCATCTATGCGACGAGTACGCGCCGCTGGCAGTTGATCGCCGCCTACCCGATCGCCGAGGCCCTACCGGCTATGCAAGCACCCCATCGGCTACGGCGAAGCGTGCGTCTGACCGACGGGATGTACATCTGCGGAGATCATCGGGATACCAGCTCGCTGCAGGGAGCGATGGTATCTGGCCGGCGCGCGGCGCAGGCCGTCATCGCCGACCTCGGCGCCTGACCCGCGACGGCTTCAGACGGGACGCCAGGGCGAGCGTGTGTCCGGGCGCCCGAGGTCACCACTCGAGTGGTTGACCGTCGCGGAAGAAGCCGCCCGACGGGCCGCCCGACGGCAGGGTCGCCGCCCAGACCACGCCCTGAGCGCTCACTCGCGCGGGCCGCGCTCCCATCTTCTCCGCGCCCGGCCAGGTCGCAGTCAGGCCGGGACAAACGGCGTTGATGAGAATGCCACTGCCCGCCAACTCGGCGGCGAGGCTTGTGGTCAGCGCGTTGACCGCGGCCTTGCTGATGCCATAGGCGGGGGCAAGACCCGACCGTGCGGCCATGCCGAAACGGGGATCCTGGTGTGAGCCTGCGCCACTGCTGACGTTGACGATCCGGCCGGCCGCGCTACGCCGGAGCAACGGCATCAACAACTGGGTCAGGTGCCAAACACCCACGACGTTGACTTCCATGACGGTCCGAGCTTGGGCGATATCTGCGGTGGTCACCTTCTGATCCCAGTCGGCATAAGCCGCAGCGTTGTTGACGAGCACATCCAGTACTTGCAAGTTTGCGGCAAACGATCGGACACTGCCAGGTTCCGCGAGATCGAGGGGCTGCGACGAGCAGGTGACGCCACGGGGTAACGGCGGCACCCGACCGGGAGCTCGGGACGTAACGATCACCCGATAGCCGCGCTCTGCGAGAAGAGCTGCGACTTCCCGGCCCAAGCCCTGGCCACCGCCGGTGACCAGTGCGTGAAGCGCCATGACACACACCTTAATTCGATGCAGAAAACGATGCAACTTTCGAAGGGTAGCCGGGCTCGATGTTCCTGTCACGCCAGGCGGTTGCCGATGCCCAGGACACCGCCACGACGTCCTCACACCACGCCCCGCGACAAGAGCCCCCGCTTAAAGCCCCCCACCGTCCACGCCGCGGCCGACGAGGGTATGTCTGATCCCTGGCTCTTCCAAGACGGTAGGGCCACACCGCGGCTGCGGCCGGCCCGCTTGACTTCCCCGCGCCACCGCCGCATTGTGGGAGCGCTTCCATCGAAGTGCGTCTCATCCTGATCCATCCATCGGAGGCACGCCCATGTCTCGACTCATCACAGCCCTCTCCACCGCGTTATTGGCGATCACCTTCGCGGTCACCGCCGCCGCACCAGCCCACGCCGCCACCCCGATCCGCATCATGCCGCTCGGCGACTCGATCACCGGCGGTCCCGGATGCTGGCGGGCCCTGTTGTGGGATCGCCTGCAACGCAACGGCTTCACGAACATCGACTTCGTCGGCACGCAACCCGGCGGCGGCTGCGGCCTGGCCACCTGGGACGGCGACAACGAAGGCCACGGCGGCTTCTCCGCCACCGGCATCGCCAACCAGAATCAGCTCCCGGGCTGGCTGGCCGCCACGCATCCAGACATCGTCCTCATGCACCTGGGCACCAACGACATCTGGGGCAACACGCCCACCGCGAGCATCCTGGCCGCGTACAGCACGCTCGTCGACCAGATGCGCGCCAGCAATCCGGCGATGAAGGTCCTTGTCGCACAGATCATTCCGATGACACCGAGCGGCTGCACCTGGTGCCCGTCGGGCGTCACCGCGCTCGACTCCGCGATTCCGGCCTGGGCCGCGGGCAAGTCCACCGCGCAGTCGCCGATCACTGTCGTCGACCAGTACACGGGGTTCGACTCCGTTGCCGACACCAGCGATGGCGTACACCCGGTCGATTCGGGGTTCCAGAAGATGGCCGACCGCTGGTATCCGGCACTCACTCCGCTGCTCGCGGGCAACCCGCCCGCCGATACCACCGCGCCGACCGTACCCAGTGGACTGGGCGTACAGGTGAGTTGCAGCCTCGTGTCGACGCTGACTTGGACCGCGTCCACGGACAATGTGGGCGTCACCGGCTATGACGTGTTCCGGGCCCCCGGCTCGGGCGGCACCGGCACCTTCGTCCCCATCGGCACCACGGCCACGACGACGTTCACCGACACTCTGAACAACGTCTACCAGTACGAGGTCCGAGCACGCGACGCCGCCGGAAACACCTCGGCGTTCACCGCGCCCGTCACCGCGTACCCGCCGCCCTGCCCGCCGCCGGACACGCAGCCGCCCACGACACCCGGCACGCCGACCGCGACCATCACCTGCGGGTCGGCCGCGCTCACCTGGACACCCTCGACGGACAACATCGCCGTTGCGGGCTACGAAATCTGGCGGGCGCCCGGGGCCAGTGGCGGCACCTTCACCCAGGTCGGCACCACCACCACGACGTCGTTCGCATTGCCCGGCGCGGGTATGTTCCGCATCGAGATCCGTGCGCGCGACGCGGCGGGCAACACCTCGCCGTTCACTCCGCCGATCACCATCACGACCCCTGCCTGCCCGACCGACGTCCAACCCCCCAGCACACCCGGCACGCCGACGGCATCGGCGACCGCGACCTCGGCCACGCTCGCCTGGCCCGCGTCGACCGACAACGTGGGCGTCACCGGATACGACATCTACCGGGCGCTCGGCAGCGGTACCTTCACGTCGATCGGCACCTCGGTCACGACCACGTTCACCGACACCGGGCTGAGCCCGGCCACGACGTACCGCTACCAGGTCCGGGCGCGCGACGCGGCCGGGAACACGTCAGGGTTCTCCGCGGCCGTCACGGTCCAGACATCCGGCGCTGGCGGCTGTTCGGCCACCCTGACCGCGCAAAGTGTCTGGGCCACCGGCTACGTGATGCAGCCCAACACCGTCACGAACTCCGGCACGACCACGATCAACGGCTGGACCGTGACGTTCACCCTGCCCGCCGGACACACCATCACCGGCTCGTGGAACGCCATCGTCACCGTCAGCGGCCAGACAGTGACGGCGCGGGGCATCCCCGGCCAGAACACCACGCTCGCCCCAGGAGCCACAACGACGTGGGGTTTCCAGGCCACGCGGGCCGCCAGCGACACCGTCACGCCGTCCGGCGCGGCTTGCACCAGCCCATAGAAGCGCTTTGTCATGTTCGGCTGACGGGTCGCCATCGTTGCGGCGGCGGCCCGTCACCGACGCATCCCAGCACGCCGCTCCAATGCGTCTTTCCCAACGCCAGAAAGCGCGCCATCGCAGTCGAGATTCACCGTGCGCAGACTCACCGTGCCTATCCGATCGGCATGGCAGGCGCGTACGACAAAAACACCGGCCTCCCCGCCCACGAAGGGAGGGGAGGCCGCGGATGACGTGTTATCGACGGTCGGGGTCGACCGCGTCGAGCGCCTCGCGACCGGCGTCCTTGACGTGCTCACCGGTCTGCTTGGCGTGTGCCTTGGCCTGGTCGGCCTTGCCCTCGGTCCGCATCGAGTCGTTGTCCGTGGCCTTGCCGGCCGCTTCCTTGACCTTGCCCTTGGCCTCTTCAGCCATGTTGCGGAGCTTGTCGGTGTTCGACATGCAGCGCCTCCTCTGCTCCGGCCCGCGGAAACCCGCTTGCCTGGTCAAGGTGTACCCACCCGCTGACCGTCTAACCCGCGAAGTGGCAGTCAGCACCCTCCGAGGCAGGAGCGGGCGCATGGAACCGGACGAACGGCACCTCCACAGCTCATCTTTCCGCGTGGCGGCGACCGCGTACGCCGAGCGTCGCCCGGATTACGCGCAGACGGCGATCCGATAGGCGCTCGCCCTTACCTCTTGATCGTCCCTGCTTGGGGACTTACCCGGACATCTCCATCGATCTCCTGGACGAGATCGCGCCACCGGTCGAGCGACACCAGCGAACCGCCATCATCGGCTGGTTGCGGGACCGGCAGGCTGACACGGGCCTCCTTTGTCGATACGCACGATCGCGCTCGATCGCTCACCGGCGCACCACCGCCAGCATCCCGACGCTGCCAGCCGACATCATCGGGCTACTCGCCGGGGGTGACGACTTCGCAGTGAGGTTGCCGCTCCCCGAACAGCACCCCGACGACGTTCCGCCGGCACTGCTCATCGAGATGATCCGGACCTGGGATGGCTACTCCGGTTCCGTCATGGCCCGCAACCCGCGGCTGCCCGCCGAAACGATTCGACGAGCTCAGCCGGTCCGACGACGTCCGGCACCGGTGGCGGGCGTTGCGCTCCGGCCGGCTCACGCCCGAGCAACGTCGGCGGCTGGCCAACGACCCCGACGAGCAGCTCGCACGCTACGTCAATCGGCCGATACCCGACCCGCATCGGCTGGCTGAGTTGATTACCTACCCGCCACGGCGACGATCATGAGGATCATCTCCGTGGCGGTGCCCTCCCCCATTGCGTACAAACGCACTCGACCCGCGTCCCGCCCGACACATCCGCAATCGGGCATCCGGTGTCCCCTCGCGGCGGCGGCCTGAGAGAACCCGGCTACGCGACGTCGGGCCGGGTCATCAGCGGCGACCGTAGGTGCCGCTCCAGGATCGGCCCGGTCAGCGGCATCGTCGCCCAGGTCGCCGTGGCCTTTCCGACGCCCGGGTCGATCTCCAGCCGGACCCGGTGCGGAGTGGTGATGTTGTAGAGGTCGGCGACGAACAGGCCGTCCCGCCACGCTCCCATCGCGACAACCGGACGACCGAGCGGTGAGCTCTCCCGCCACGTGCCGTGGCCGGCGGCCACCTTGATGGAGTCGCCGAGCCGCAGCAGCCAGCCGTCCTCCACCGGTTCGACGGCTACCGTGCTTCCTTCCGCCAAGGCAGATTCCGGAGTGGAGGCGTCGATCGTGGCCACAGCGGACCGGGATGGATCGGCCGTGCCGTGGATCTTCGGCAGGGACAGGTTCCGCAGCCGTTCGGCGAGGAGTTCGTCGTCCTCGCTGGTCGCTGGGTCGTCCATGCCCGGCAGCAGGCAGTCCCACAGCGCGCCGGGCGTCTCGGTCTCGGGCGATTCCGCGCCGGTGAGGACGACGACCAGATCGTGTTCCGGGATGACGAGGCACTGCTGGCCGAACGCGCCGGCGCCACGGTAGCCGTGGCGGGTCATCCAGAACTGGTATCCGTATCCGCAGAGGATGTCCGGGTTCGCCGACCAGCCGTCCACCTGCGCGGTGTCGACGTGCCGGCGGGTCGCGACCTCCACCCACTCGCGCGGGATGAGCTGCCGGTCGCCGTGGACGCCGCCGCGTAGCAGCAGTTCGCCGAAGGCCGCGACGGCCTCGGTCGTCAGGTGCAGTCCGTGGAATCCGAAGGCGGCGCCGGTCGCCACCCGGTCCCACTCGGCATGATCGACGCCCAGTGGCCGGAAGAGCCGTTCGTCGAGATATCCGGGCAGGTCGCGACCGGTGACCCGCTCGACCATCCGGGCCAGCACGTAGGTGGTCGCGTTGTCGTAGGTGTGCCGGGTCCCCTCCGGCTCGGTGAAGGGTACGCGCAGGAAGCCCTTGACCAGGTCGTGCGGTTCGAGCTGCCAGGCCTCGGTGAGGCTGTCGTCGGCGTGGCCGACCGTCATGGACAGCAGATGGTGCACGGTGATGCGGCGCGCCTGCTCCGGAACCTGCGGCGGGACGTGGTCGGGGAGGATGTCGACCACCCGGTCGGTCAGCGACAGGCGCCCGTCGGCGATCGCGAGTCCTACGGCGATCGAGGTGAACGACTTGGTCAGCGAGTACAGCAGGTGCGGGCGCTCCGCGGTGTAGGGTGCCCACCAACCTTCGGCGACGACGTGACCGTGGCGTACCACCATGATCGAATGAAGCTCGACGGACCGCTCCTCCAGCCGGTCCAGGAGGGCGCCGATGGCACGGGACGAGACCCCTGCGGCAGCCGGTGTCGAGCGCGGCAGCAGGGCAGGCTGTGCAGACATCCTGGCACCCTAAACGCCGGGCGGCCCGCCGCGCGACGCGTTTCGCCCGTGGCCGGGTGCGCTTTGCGGCGGGCGGTGGTGGGCGGCCCCTTCGCGACGTCGCTGCCGGCATGGCGTTTCGGCTGGCTGCCGGTGGTGATGCCGCGAAGAGGCCTACCCGGTGCGTCAGTCGCCGGTGATCTCGAAGGACCAGACCTGGTTGGCCAGGCCGACGCAGTCCCAGACCTGCACCTTGGTCCCGTTCTGGCCGATCGTGCCGGTGTCCGCGTCCAGGCACCGGCCGCTGCCTGCGTTGTAGTAAGTGCTGCCGGTCGCCGATCCGGACCACTTCTGGTGGGCCGACGTGGTGCAGGTGGCGAGGAAGACGACGCTGCCGTTGAGGCCTGCGCCGTCGTCCAGGCACTGGTGGGTGGCGGGGAGGCGGATGTTGCCGGCGAGGCCGTTCCAGCTCTGCGTGGCCGCAGCCGAGCAGGTACGCAACGTGATCGCGGCCGGGTTGGCGGCGTCGAGGCAGCGCGGACTGCCGGCGTTGTAGACGTGCCCGTGCGGCACCGGTTGCGGAAGTGCGGCCGCCGGGGTCGCGGTACCGGCGACGACCAGCCCGATCACCATGATCAGCCGGGCGGCCAGGGACATCGCGTGTCTGCCCATCGTGAACGTCCTCCTTCGCGTGCGATAAAGATCGAAAGGCGTACATGCATGCTCGGTCGTGGTCCGCCGGTCGGATAGGGGTTTCGGGCATTTCCGAAAGCCTCGCCGCGACAGGTCTCGGCGGCGGGCATCATGCAGGGATGTGGCGGCTGCACTTCACGTCCGACGATCTGGCCCGCACCCGCGTCGCGCCCACCCTCGGACCGCTCGCGGAGACCTTGTTCGGCCTGATGACGGCCCGCTCCCGGTGGCCGGTGCCCGCGTACCTGCTCGGTTGGCGAGACCGGGCGCGGGCCCGCTTCAACCCGGCGTTCAAGCCGCTGACCGACCTGGCCGCCCCCGGCTCGATCGGGCTGGACCTGTGGAGCCTGACCGGCGAGGCCGCCACGATCGAACAGGGCCTGGAGGCCTTGCGCGCGCTGCGCCCCGGCACCGTACGCGCGGAACTGGCCCGCACGCCCGCGTTCGCTCCGGCCACCCGGCGTGCCTGGCGTCTCGGTGACGCCGACGCAGCCGCCCGCGAGGAAGTCGCCGTCGCGGCGAGGGCAGCGTACGAGGCTCTGCTGGAACCGGTGTGGGAGCAGGTGTCCGGCCGGCTGGACGCGGAACGGACGGCTCGGGCGCACGATCATCGCCACGGTGGTACGCAGCGGATGCTGGCCGGTCTGCCCGGCGTCGCCCGGTGGTCCGCGCCGGTGCTGT
Organism: Hamadaea tsunoensis DSM 44101; assembly: GCF_000428945.1. Classification (GTDB taxonomy): domain Bacteria; phylum Actinomycetota; class Actinomycetes; order Mycobacteriales; family Micromonosporaceae; genus Hamadaea; species Hamadaea tsunoensis. Next base: position 499,809 of record NZ_AUAX01000002.1, read on the forward strand.
ACGTCGACGCCGTCATGGACGCCGACGTCCATCTCGGCGGCCGGGGCGTCACCCTGGTTCCGTCGATGTTCGTCGGCGACATGCCGCTACTGCTGTCCGATGTGGATCCCGACGGGCCGTTCCGGCTGATCTATCCGGCCCATCGCGACAGCCTGCCGCTGGCCACCGCGGTGCTGCCGGAGGCCGCTCCGCACGGCGTGACGCAGCTCATCGGCCACACCCGCGCCCGCGTTCTGCTGGCCATCGCCACCGCGCCGTGCACCACGACCGAGCTGGCCGGGCGTACGCGAACATCGCTGGCGACGGCGAGCCAGCACGCGTCGGTCCTGCGCCAGGCGGGACTCATCACGACGCGGCGCGACGGGCTGGCCGTGAGGCATGTCGTCACACCGCTCGGCCAGGCGTTGCTGAACCACTCGGCCTGAGGAGGAACCGTCGGATCGCCGGGGAACAACGATGTGCCGAACCCATGGGCGACGATTCGGCCCCGGTACAGGAGTCAGGGTCGGCCGGTGAACGGCGCCAGCGCGGCGGTCAGGACCGCCCGAGCCGACGCCAGACTGGGTCCGTACCAGGTCAGGTGACGGCCGGACACGAGAGCGCAGGGAACGCCGGGGAAGGCCTCCGGTCCGTCGTCGTCGGTGAACGCGTAGGGCTCGTCCGGCAGCACCATCAGCTCCGGAGAAGCGGCGTTGATGTCCACAAGGGACGGTCGCGGGTATCGGTCGGTGCCGTCGAAGACGTTGTCCACGCCCAGCCGCCGCAGCAGATCGCCGGCGAACGTACCACCGCCGAGCACCACCCACGGCTTGCGCCACACCGGGATCGCCGCGCGTACCCGAGGGCCGACGTGGGGCGGTCGCCAGGCGTCGCGCGCCGCCGCCAGCCAGGTGGGCGTACCCAGGCCCAGCGCCGTGGTCAGGCGCTGCAACGACGCCAGCGCCTGGTCGAGGTCCTGCGGATAGGTGACCCACACGGGTACGCCGAGAGCCCGCAGCGCCTCGACGTCCTCCTCCCGGTTCTCCTCGACGTTGGCGAGTACCAGATCGGGGTCGAGGGCTATGATCCGGTCTACCGACGGATACTTGGTCCCGCCGACCCGGCGTACGCCCAATCCGGCCGGATGCGTGCAGTAGTCGGTGGCACCGGCCAGCATCCCGGGGGCGCTGACGGCGACCGCCTCGGTGAGCGAGGGCACGAGCGACACCACCCGGCGGGGCGGCCGAGGGACCGGGACGGGACGGCCGAGATCGTCGGTCGGATCCATACGGCCAGCCTAAGGCGCCCGGCCGAGCCGGACATGAGGAGGCTCGCGTTGCGAACACTTGCCATCACGCAGAACATGACCGTCGACGGTTCGATCGAGATGCTGGGCGACTGGTTCGAACCCCAGAGCCAGGCGGGCGTGGACAACTCCGACCTCATGGAGCACCTGCACCGCCAGGACAGTCAAGCCGACGCCCTGCTGGTGGGCCGGCAGACGTTCGAGGACCTCCGCGGCTACTGGCCCCTGCAGACGGACGACGCGACCGGTATCGCCGCGTATCTCAACAGCGTGCGCAAGTACGTGGTCTCCGCGACGATGACGGCGCCCGAATGGCAGAACTCCACCGTCCTGTCCGGCGACGCCGTCGAACAGGTGCGGTCGCTCAAGGAGCAGCCGGGCAAGGACATCGTGGTCACCGGCAGCATCACGCTGTGCCACACCCTCATCGAGGCCGGCCTGGTCGACGAGTACCGCTTGTTCGTCTACCCGATCGTCCAGGGCCGCGGCCGGCGTCTGTTCCCGGACGGCTTCGAGCTCCCGGCCCTGAGCCTGCTCGAGGCGAAGACCTTCCGCAGCGGAGTCACCCACTGGCGCTACGCACCCGCGTCGCGCCTTCCCCGGACCGCGACGGCCTGACTTGACCTGACTCGACCCCAGGCTGGAGGATGACCGGTGGGGAAGGCCGCCTCGTTTGTCCACGCCTTGCGCGTGTGACCCAGATGTCCTTGAGGACTCGCCGAGCGGCCTTCCTCCTCTGTCTCCCGCGGCATCGGACGTATCTCCCGCGGCATCGACGGCCCTGTCCCGGTGGCGATCACCGCACTTAGGGGGTTGTCGGGGTATGCGCGGCCCTCACCGGCGCATACCTTCACAGACGACCGCTCGCATGATCGCAGAGGGGGCACCCCCATGGACACCGCCGTCGTTCCGGTCCCGCTCGGCGACCGCTCCTACGCCGTCGAGATCGGCCCCGGCGTACGCGCGCGCCTGCCGGAGGTCGTCGCGGAGATCGGCGTACGCAAGGTGGCCGTCGTGACGTCACGACCGGTCGAGGAGGTGCCCGACCCGGGGGTGCCGTACACGGTCGTGACGGTCCCGGACGGCGAGGAACACAAGACGGTCGCCACCGTCGAGCGGATCTGCCTCGCGTTCGCCGAGTTCGGCCTGACTCGGCTCGACGGCGTGGTGTCGGTCGGCGGCGGCACGATCACCGACATGGTCGGGCTCGCGGCCGCGCTGTTCCACCGCGGCCTGCCCGTCGTCCACCTGCCGACCACTCTGCTCGCCCAGGTCGACGCCTCCGTGGGCGGCAAGACCGCCGTCAACCTCAGCTGCGGCAAGAACCTCGTCGGCGTCTACTGGCAGCCGCAATCGGTGCTGTGCGACACCGACTATCTGCGTACGCTGCCGGACCGCGAATGGACCAACGGCTACGGCGAGATCGCGCGCTGCCACTTCATCGGCGCCGGCGACCTGCGCGGCCTGCCACTGGAGGAGCAGATCGCGGCGAGCGTCCGCCTCAAGGCGTCGATCGTCACCGCCGACGAGCGCGACGACGGCCTGCGCCACCTGCTCAACTACGGGCACACCCTCGGCCACGCGCTGGAGCACGCCTCCGATTTCCGCGTACGCCACGGCGAAGCGGTCGCGATCGGCACGGTGTTCGCGGGTCGCCTGGCCCGGGCGTTGGGCCGGATCGACGACGCGCGGGCCGACGAGCACCGTGAAGTGGTCGCGCACTACGGGCTGCCGCTCGAACTGCCCTCCGATGTGGACACCGAGCGGCTGATCGCCTTGATGCGCTTGGACAAGAAGGCGATGTCCGGTCTGACCTTCGTGCTCGACGGCCCGTCCGGAGCGGAGCTGGTGACCGGGGTGCGCGAGGACGTCGTCGCGACAGTGCTCGACGCGATGCCCCGCTCGGGACGGTAGACGATCGGTCAGTGCGGCGTTCCGACGCTGTCCGCCTCGATCGTAAGCAGTACGCGTACCTGGTCGCGGCCGCCGAACCACGGGTACGGCCGGCCGAGATAGCGCTCGGAGAGCCGGTCGATGTGTTCGGCCGCGCCGTCGGTCGTCATGCCGACGACCCGGCCGCGGATCCGGAAGTACCGCGCCGGCTGGGACGGGTCGGACACGGTGACGGCGACGCGCGGGTCGCGCCGGATGTTGCGTACCTTCTGGTGGGTCTGCACGGTATTGATCAGCAGGTGCTTGCCGTCGGTGTCCGCCCAGGTCTGGGTCAGCTGAGGGGAGCCGTCCGGCATCACCGTGGCCAGGTAGCAGGTGCTGGTCGCGTACAGGAGGGCCAGCAGTTCCTCGGGAAGCTCGATCACCGCATCAGCTTGCCGATCATGGTGACAGTACGCAAGCGATGGCTGGGTGTTCCGGATGCGGGCGGGCTCGGACCGGCGGAGCCTGCCCGCATCCGGCGGTCAGTACGCGTACAGCGCGGCACCTTCGGCGGTGAGGGCGAGGAGACGGTGGTCGCCCGCGGCGAGCGACCCGGGTACGGCCATGATCTCGCCGAGGTCGGTGGTCGCCTGGGTCGCGACCTGCAGTGCGAACAGATGCACGGCGTGGGTCTCGTACGCGAGGCTGACCTCCGGCTCGCGGGCGAGCAGGGCCGTTCCGCCGGTGTCGACGCCGACCGTGCCGAAGCCGGCCAGGGCGGCGGGTGTGGCCACGCGCAGCTGGTCGTCGAGGATGCCACCGCGTTCGAGGCAGACCAGGGCGCCGCGGGGGACGATCCAGTCGTCCGTGCCGAGGTCGCGGGTGACCGGCGCCGCACCGGTACGCAACAGGACCACCTGGTACGGGTTGCGGCCGGCCTCGTCGTTCGGGTTGCCGCCGTCGGTGAGGCAGATGGCGTCGCCGGCACACGGGACGAGGCCGTTCAGGCGGCTGGTGACGCGCGTCCCGGGCACGGTCGGGTGGGCGGTGTAGCCGACCGTCGGGCCGTCCCCGCCCAGGTCGACAGTGGACAGCCGGGTGTCGGTGACGAGGTAGAGCTTGCCGTGCCACAGGAGGTTGCGCGCGTCGCCCACACCCGGTGGCAGGCCGGTCCACTGCTGGCCGGTCGGGCGCCCCGAAGCGAGGTCGTACGCGCGCAGCGTCGTGCCGTCGGCCCGGTAGAACACGTCCGCCGTGCTGATCCGGTCGATCCCGCCGTGCGGGATGTCCACGTTGCCGCCGGCGCGCAGAGCCGGCTCGATCAGTGTCCGGGCACCCGCGGGCAGGCTCCACCGTTGCCGGCCGGTACGCCAGTCGAAGGCCCGCATCGCGCCGGCCTCACCGGCCGTCAGGATGGCGACCTTCTCGGTGAGGGTGGGCAGCTCCCCCGGTTCCGTACTGGTGCCGCCGGCCAGTTCGCGTTGCCACAGCGTACGGCCGTCCGTCAGGTCCAGGACGGTGATCTGATTGCGGATCGCCGCCGACGTCGTCGTGTCGGCGGCCAGGTCCACGATGACCAGTTCGCCGCCGATGACGTTCATCAGGCTCAGCTCGTAGTGCGGGCCGGCCACCGTCTGCGTCCACATGAGGTGGCCATCGGTCGCGTTCAGCGCGGTGACCCGCAGCGCGCCGTCCTGGTAGCCGGCGACGAACGCGCGGTCGTCGACGATCCGCGTGTACGCCTCGCGCGCCGTCGGGAGAGGCTCGCCGATGCGGCGCAGCGCCGTCCCGCTCGGCGCGGGCGTCACCGGATGATCCGGATGCCGCGCCCGCAGCACGGCCACCGCCATCCCCAGAAGGAGCAGCACCGCCAGACTCGCGGCGGTCACCGCCGTCACCACACGCGTACGCCGGCGGCGCTCCCCCGCCGCGGCCACGTCCGACACGTCCGGGACCCTCGACATGTCGGCCTCGCTGCGCAGACGGTCGGCCAGCCCGGCCCGGCCCCGGGAGAGCCACGACCGCACCGTGCTCTCGGCCGCCCCGGTCTCGGCGGCGATCTCCCCGACCGGCAGGTCCAGCAGATAGAACAGGGCGAGCGCGCGGGCCTGCGTCTTCGGCAGCTGCTTGAGCGCGGCAGCCAGCAGTACGGCGTCCTCGGTCGGCCCGGGCAGCGGCGCCGGGGCCTCCAGCCGGGCGCGGGACCGGACCCGCAGGTGCCGCCACCAGTCCTGCACGAGCCGGTTGACGACCAGGCGCAGCCACGCCTCGACGTTGTCGTAGCCGCTCACCTGCCGCCATCGCTGCCACGCCCGCGTGTACGCCTCCTGCGTCACGTCCTGCGCCTGTTGCAGGTCGCCGGTGAGCCCGTACGCGTACCGGAGCGTGCGATGCGAGGTCGCCTGGTAGAAATCCGCGAAATCCATGTGTCCGTTCCCGCCCGTAGTCGTTTCCCATCCTCACGACACGGTTCGGCGGGCGAAACTGCCGCACCCTATTTCGCGGCGGGCGCGATCACCGCCGCGTGGGTAGGAGGTCCGTGGAGCCGGGGCGAGGCCGGGTGTCCGGCGAGCGGAGGTGGGCGGTGATCGCGAGCGTGGCTCGGGAGGGCGAGCTCGATCAGCCGATCGGTGGGGCGAGGTATTCCAGCGTGTAGCCGTCCCCGGCGGGGGTGACGCGGGCGATGCCGGGTGAGTCGAGGTGGGCGCCGGCCACGAAGTGGTCCGGTTGGGCCAGTTGCCGGAGCAGGTCCGCTCGCGCAGCGCGAGCCTGGGGCTGGTCGCCGTCGAACTCCCAGGTCACGTTCGGCCGATCGAACTGAAGTGTAGGCACGTGCACGGTGTCGCCCCAGATGAGAAGGTGGCCGGCGGCGCCGTGGACGTCGTAGACGGTGTGGCCGGGGGTGTGGCCCGGGGTCGGTACCGCGGTGATCCAGTTGTTGATCGCGACCCGCTCCGACACGGGAACGACCCGGTCGCGGACGGGCTCGAGCCGTCCCGTGAACACCGAGGTGTCGCCCGCGCCGATCCACACGCGCTCGAGTTGGGGGAACGCCTGCGAACCGTCCGGCGCGATCAGGCCGCTCACGTGGTCTTCGTGGTTGTGGGTGACGGCCACATCGGTGATGTGCGTCCGGTCGATCCCCGCTTCGTCGAGCGCGTCGTAGATCAATCCCATGGTGGGGTCGTGCCAGTTGTCGGACGCGCCGGTATCGACGAGGACCGACCGCGTTCCGTCGGTGACGAAGAAGGCGTTGACCGACAGCCGCAGGTTGCCCCCGACTATCGGGACCGCGGCAGGCAGCTCGCCGAGCGGGCGCCCTTCCTCGTCGCGCAGCCGCGTCGGCGGCATGTCGATGTATCCGTCTCGCAGCGAGATCACCTGCAGATCGCCGAGTTCGAACGTGGCATGGTGCCGGCCACTCGAGATCAAGCGCATGGAACCTCCATCGTGTCGGACGCGCGTCGCGCGTCTCCGATAGAAGACGAAATCTTCTTTAGAAGACACCCTACACTAGGCAGCGATGTACCCGACGTTCGAGGAGCACGGTGGTCGAGCAGGACGAGAACGGGGTCGGACCGCAGCACGGTGACGACCTGGCCGGCGCGTTCGGCGGTAACGTGCGGCGACGCCGCGAGGAAGCGGGTCTGACGCTGGAGCAGCTGTCCGCACAGTCGTCGGTCAGCCGGGCGATGCTGTCCAAGGTCGAGCGCGGCGAGAAAAGCCCCACGATCGGCATCGCGTCCAGGATCGCCCACGCGCTCGACGCCTCACTGTCGGACCTGATCGGTGCGCCCGGCGCGGCCGCGTCCGGCGTGGCCATGGTCCTGCGCAAGAAGGACCGCCCCGTCTTCCGGGACCCGGAAACCGCCTTCGAACGGCACATCGTCTCGGCGGCGCCCGGGGCCGGCGGAGCGGAGATGATCTTCCATCATCTTCCCGCGCAGGTGTCGACCGGTTTGCTGCCGGCATATCCGCCGGGAACGGAGAAGCAACTCGTCGTCCTCGAAGGCACCCTCACCGTCGCCATCGGCGGGATCAGCGAGACCCTGGACGCCGGCGACTCCATGTTCTTCCAGGCCGACGCGGACCACGGCTTCGCCAACCGAACGAACACGCCCTGCGAATACCTCATGGTCATCCTGCGCAGAACCTGATCGCATCAGCCCCGTCGCAGTGTCAGGTGAGCGGTCTCTCCTCTCCCTCCGGCGCGTACCGTCAGGTGTCCAGCGAGCGGAGGTGGGCGGTGATCTTGCGGGTGATCCTGGCCAGATCGGCGAGGTCGGTGGCGGTGAGCTGGTCGATGACATGGCGGCGTACTGAGTCGACGTGCCCGGGCGCGGCGAGCTCGATGGCCCGGCGGCCGGCGGCGGAGATCGCGACGTCGGTGCCGCGCGCGTCGGTCTCGCAGGGCAGCCGGTCGAGGAGGCCGCGCGTCGCCATGCGGGCAATGTGGTGCGACAGCCGGCTGGGCGACCAGTGGAGCCGGACGGCCATGTCCTTCAGGCACCAGCGCGTCGCGTCCGTGTCGTTGAGGAGGCTCAGCACGTCGTAGTCCGGCTCGGACAGGCCGAAGCCGGCCGTCAGCTCGGCGGCCAGCCGGGCGTCCAGCAGCCGCTTCATCTGCCGGTACCCGGTCCATGCCGCCTGCTCGGCGTCGTCGAGCCAACGCACCTGCTCCACCATGGGCACCACCGTACCCGAGAACAGATTGACACGTCACACACTTCGGTTGCATGATGTGTCAAACAGTTTGCATGACACGTCAAACAAAGGAACCGGCATGACGGTGGGGATAGTGATCGGCAGTACCCGACCAGGCCGGGTGGGCGGCCAGATCGGAGCCTGGATGGCGGGCCGGGCCGGTGCCGGCGGCGACCTCATCGACCTCGCCGAGCAGGGCCTGCCGTTGCTCGACGAGCCCGAACACGCCTCCACCGGCAACTACGCCCGAGCGCACACCCGCCGGTGGAGCGAGCGGATAGCCGGCTGCGCCGCGCTGGTGTTCGTGACCCCGGAGTACAACAGCTCGTTCCCGGCGTCGCTCAAGAACGCGCTCGACTACCTGTACCAGGAATGGCGCGGCAAGCCGGTCGCCGTCGTCGCCTACGGCGGGATCTCCTCCGGCGGGCGGGCCGCGCAGTCACTGCTGCCCGTCCTGGTACACCTCGGGATGATGCCGGTCGGCACCCTGCTGGTCCGCTTCCGCAACCACCTCGCCGACGGCCGGTTCGTCCCCAACGACGCCCTCGACGCCGACGCCGACGACCTGCTCGCCACATTGCGCCGCGTCACCGCTCAGGCGTTGCCGGCCTGACGCGGATTCAGCCCCGGCGCAACGTCAGGTAGGCGGTCTCCTCGCCCTCCGGCACGTACCGGTCGATCTCGACCACGAAACCGTTGGCGTACGCGAATTCCAACCCCTCCGTGCTCGGCTCCCACACGACCGTCTCGATCTCCTCCCCCGGCGCCACGCTCAGCAACGCATGCGCGTACAGGGCCCGGCCGTAGCCGCGATGCCGGTACTCGGCGAGCACCCGCACGATCACGGTCGCCGGGCCACCGTCCGCCGGCGGCCGGACCGTCGTGCAGCCGACGAGCGCCTCCCCCGCGTACGCGACTTCGAGGTGATAGCGCGTGAGCCGCTCGGCGACCTCGTCGGCGGAGAGTGCGTCGGCGGGGATGATCTGGTTGTGTACGAACCGCCAGTCCTCGGCGGTGTCCGGCGTGACGGTCAGGATACGAAGATCACTCACCGCGCCAGTCTACGAACGCGCGAGACACACGCCGAGATTCAGGTCAGGATGCGGTTGATCACGCCGGACTCGACCACGATGACCGCGCCGATGAGCATGAACACGCCGGGCACGATCCAGTGCCCGAACCGCTGCACCGCCGCGATGACCTTCTTGTGCGAGCCGAGCCAGGAAGCGGCCAAACACCACACCGCGACTCCGATGGCGAACACCGCGACCGCGATCACGCTGCCGGACGGACCGATGGTGCGGAAGAACGGCGTGTAGACCGAGATGTTGTCAGCGCCGTTGGCCACGGTGATGCCCATCACGGATACCAGTCCGGTTGCCACACTGGCCGGAGGCGGCGTCTCCTGGCCCTGTGCACGGATAGCCGCCACCAAGCCGCGCGCCCCGAGCGCAAACGGCACCAGTCCGAGCAGGCCGACCCACTGATCGGGCACGATCGTGAGTCCGAGAGCGGCTACGGCGGAGATCGCCACCAGGAGGGCGATGCCCGCGTACTGCCCGGCCCAGATCTGCCACAGCTTCGGCCTGCCCACAGCTCGGGCGGACAGGAACAGCACGGTCAGCACGAGGATGTCGTCGACGTTGGTGCCCGCGAACACTCCGAGCGCCGTTGCCAGCCGCCCGAGAAGATCTCCCACGGCGCGGCAGCCTATGCCATCAGGGCGAACGTCGGTACCCGGTACAGGCGGCGGTCAGCGATCGCGCCGGTCAGCTCTCCTTGGGCCAGGCGACCGTGTAGTACGTGGTCGAGACGGAGATCTTGAGCACGTTGGCGTGGCCCTTCGGTTCGGTGACCGCCGGCCCGGTCTGCCGATACACCTGGGGCCACGTCATCGCGGTTCCCGTCGGCAGCTCGGTGGGCGGAGGGAAGGCCGGGTCGTTCCAGTCCACGAAGACGTGCCCGGAGCCTGCGGCGTAGTACACCAGGTAGGGCTTGGGCAGTTGCAGGCCGTCGGCATTCTTGCCGTGATGGGCGAAGTAGAACCGTGTGTTCTGGAGCTCGCTCGTGGGCTCGCCTCTGTCGGGCCGGAACGTCAGGTCCACCTTCTCCAGTAGGGCCAGAAGATCGCCGTCGACCGGTACGTACCAGATCTGACTGCGGTTGCATTGGAACTGATACTTGTCCTGATTCCACTGGTCTTCCTCACCGGCGAAGCAACTGTCGTACCAGGTTGTCGCAGCCGACGGAGCGGGCAACCTCGCTTCGAAGGCCCGCGCGTCTCGGGCGGCTTGTTCTCGCGCCGCTTCGACGTTCTCGGCCACCGCGGCCTTTGTCCACTTATCGACGTTCTCCTGAGTATGCTGTGTCTCCCACAGCCCGCAGCCGGCCGTAGCGACGAGGACGGCGGCGGCCGCCGCCAGTTTTCTGAGCATGCCACCGATGCTGGCACCGCCTTCGCGGCCGGACATCGTCGTTTGTACTCAGCCGAGCGGCGTAGATGACTCAGCCACACGCGCCACGGCAGGCGAGCGGTTGCGATCACGACGCCCAGTTCAGCGACCAGGTGAGGACTCTCGACCCAGGAGGTTATGAGCCTTCACATCGACAGACGAAAACTCACCGGCGTCAAGGAGGGGTCCTGGTGGGGTCGGCGGCGTCGTTGCGTCCGGTGTGGATGTAGCAATTGCTCGAAGGATCGCCGACGCCGCACGATCGCATGCCTACTCATCTGCCACCGCCACTACGAAGCCAACCGAGACGCGGCCTGAATGATTGTCGATGATGCTGGCGACAACTCCGCCGACAAGTATCACCAAGCCGAAGAAGACCGCTGCGACGCCTTGGACGGTGGCGAACCATGGGCGACGAACGCTAACGCCCACTGGGGAATGGCCCATTATGCCGCGACCGTATGGATGCTCTGCGCGCTGCTGTGGAGTCATTTTGCGTAGCTTCCGACCAAGCCGAAGAAGCCACACACCGCCAGCTGTGACGAAACCGCCGACCAGAACTGAAACGATGATTCCTCCAGCCATTCCATGAATCACGGCATCGTTGCCCGTGGTCAGAACGGCTTGCATTTCTCTCCTCGAATCTCAAGACGACCGGATGTATGCGGCCTATTTGAACAACGACCAGAGCGTCTTGTCTGTGTGGAAGAGTGAGCCCTGGGCGCCGAGGAAGACGCCGACGCCGATCTGCACCTCGCCGCCATGCCAGGAACTGCCGTCTTGTCGGTGCTCACCCCAGTAACACAGTCCGGCGAACGGGACGACACAACCACCATAGCTTCCGTTGGTCTGCTCGGCGGGTGTGGCACTGGTGACTCCGACGCCCCACGCTCCTCCGACGAGGCCCATGCCCCCGACGCGGCTGAATGCCGAATCCCCTGGGCGTAACGCCAGGCTGCGCGAGTTTCCCAGCGCGATCGGCAGGCAGGACGAACCGATCCGTGGAACGAAGGTCAGGTCGTTTGCTGCAGATATCGTCCACGCCCACGATCATGGCGTTGTCGATATTGTCGACAGGTGCTCGCACTCACCTAGACCCCTTTCACAAGAGAGCATCCCGACCGCAACCGACGCCTCGCCCCGCCACGCCCGGGTCCACACCAGACACAGACGGTCCGGCCCCGGATCTTCAGGACCCCCGCCGCCGTGACGATCAGCCGGCCGACGCCGTGCCGTCCGGAGTATGAGCGGCCGTCCGCAAGCGCCACGGCCACCCCTGTGACCCTGTTTCAGCAGCTCAGACCGCCCATGCCACCAGTCACCGACCAGCCCTGCTTCCTCTCCAAGGAGCCCCAGGGGGACAACATCCGAAGAAGCGACAGCCGCCCACCGGCCGGTCCGACCTTCGGCAGTGCGAGATCAGAAGGGCTGCAGCATGCGGCGGTGCGGGTTCTTCCTGAGGAGGACACGCCCCCGATGAGACGTCGGCGGCGTCGACCTTGGCCCCCAAAGCGGCCGAGTTGAAGAACCCCCGAGGACGGCCTCGACGGCGCCATGAGCTGCCGCGTGACTGGCGCGATCCTTGGAACAGCGGCGCCCTGTGCGGCCCTCCGGCCGGCTGGATGATCACATGCCGGGCCCGGTCGTCGGCAGGTCGCTCGCACAGGCCGCACCGATCAGGCCGGCCAGCAGGGCGACCCGCGGCACCACGGAGTCCAGGTCCAGCCACTCGTCCGGGCCGTGGTCGCCGCCACCGACCGGGCCCAGCCCGTCGAGGACGGGCCGGCCGCTCTCGGCGAGCAGGTTCGCGTCGGCACACCCGCCGGTCGCCGCCGCGGTCACCGCCAGGCCGAGCCCGTCTCCCACGGCACCGGCCAGCTCCAGCAGCCATGCTGTTCCGGCGCCGCCGCTCCACGGCGGAGTGGGTGCGATGAGCCGCAGGTCCGCGGTCACCTCCGGCACGAACTCGGTCGCTGCCAGAGCCTCGATCGCTTCGAGTACGCGACGGTACTCGCCGGGATCGCAGGCCCGCACGTCCGCCACGATCCGGCCCCGCTCGGCGACCACGTTCGGGCGCGTACCGGCCTGCAGGAGGCCGACGTTGACCCCCGGCAGGCGTTGCAGGGCCACGGTCAGCCGGGCAAGCGCCAGCGCGGCGTTGGCTCCCCGCTCCGGCTCGATGCCGGCGTGGGCCGCCTTGCCGTAGAGGTTGATCTCCACGTCGGCGACGCCCGCGCGGGCGCGTACCAGGTCTCCGTTGTCGCGGGCGCACTCCAGGCACAGGATGACGTCGGCCTGCGCCGCGAGTTCGGCCAGCAGCGGCCGGCTGCCCGGTGAACCGATCTCCTCGTCCGGGGTGGCCACGACGACGAGCTCACCGTAGGGCTCGTCGCCGCCGAGCCGCAGAGTCTCCGCGGCGGCCAGCCCAGCGAGCAGTCCGCCGGCGTCGTCGCAGACCCCCGGCCCGTACGCGCGCCCCGCCCCCTCGTCGATCCACAGTGGTCGGCGGGCCGCCGTTCCGGCCGGGAAGACGGTGTCCAGGTGACCGGCCAGCAGGACGGTACGCGTACCCCGGCCCGCCCTGCGGGCGACGACAGCCGATGCGAGCGGCCGGCCGGCATCCTCCACTGGCACGAGTGCCGTGGTGAACCCGTCGGCGGCGGCGTACGCCCGCACCAGCCGGGCGGCCTCGTCGAGTCCGGGCAGGTCGCCGGAGCCCCGGTCGAGGGCCACCAGTGCGGCCAGCCGCTCCAGGAAGGCCGGATAGCGCCGGGCCGCGTACGCGACCAGTTCGGTGCCGTTCACAGGACCTTGGCCAGGAATCCGCGGGTACGCTCCTCGCGCGGGGCGACGAGCACCTGACCGGGCTGCCCGGCCTCCACGACGACCCCGCCGTCCATGAAGACGACGGTGTCGGCGACCTCGCGGGCGAAGCCCATCTCGTGCGTGACGACGACCATCGTCATGCCTTCCGCGGCGAGCGACCGCATGACGTCGAGCACGTCGCCGACGAGTTCGGGGTCCAGGGCCGAGGTCGGCTCGTCGAACAGCATCAGCTTCGGGCGCATCGCCAGGGCCCGGGCGATCGCCACCCGCTGCTGCTGGCCGCCGGAGAGGGTCGCCGGGTACGCCTCCGCCCGGTCGGCCAGCCCCACGCGGTCGAGGAGCGCCAGGGCCTGCTGCCGGGCGTCGGTCTTGCTGACTCCGCGTACGCGCATCGGGGCTTCCATGATGTTGGCCGCCGCACTGAGGTGGGGGAAGAGGTTGAAGCGCTGGAAGACCATGCCGATGTCGCGGCGGCGGGCGGCGATCTCGCGGGGCCGCAGCTCGTGCAGCCGGCCGTGGCTCTCGCGGTAGCCGACCAGCTGCCCGTCGACCCGCAGCCGGCCGGAGCTCACCGTCTCCAGGTGGTTGACGCAGCGCAGGAACGTGGACTTGCCCGACCCCGACGGGCCGAGCAGGCAGCAGACCTCGCCCGCCTCGACCGTCAGGTCGATGCCGCGCAGCACCTCGTGGTGGCCGAACGACTTGGTGACCTGTTCGGCGTGGATCATCGCGGTCATCGCGGCGCTCCTCCTGTGTGGACGTGGTGGCCGCGCCCGAAGCGGCGTTCGAGCAGGATCTGCACGATCGACAGCACGCTGACCAAGGCCAGGTACCAGATCGCGGCAACGGCCAGCAGCGGGATCACCTTGTAGTTCTGGGCGTAGACCCCCTGCACGGCGGTCATCAGGTCTCGTCCGGCGATGACGGACACGAGGGCCGTCGACTTGAGCATGGTGATGACCTCGTTGCCCATCGGCGGCACGATCACGCGCATCGCCTGCGGCAGCACGATCCGCCGCAGGGTCTGGGCGGAGGTCATGCCGAGCGCGTGCGCCGCCTCGGTCTGCCCCTTGTCGACGGCCAGGATGCCGCCGCGCACGATCTCCGCCGCGTACGCCATCTCGTTGAGCGACAGGGCCAGGACGGCCGCGACGGTGCCGGTGATGACGAGGCTGGTGGGCTTGTCGAACAGGATCGTGCCGGTCAGTGGCACCCGCACGGTGATGCGGGGCAGCAGAGCGCCGAGGAAGCCGAAGAAGACGATCTGCACCAGCAGCGGGGTGCCGCGGAACAGCCAGACGAACGCGGCGGCCAGGGCCTTGAGGACGGGGTTGTCCGACAGCCGCATGACCGCGAGCACGATCCCGCCGGTGGCGCCGAGGACCATCGCGACCGCGGTGAGGATCAGGGTGGTACGCACGCCGGCCAGGATGAAGTCCTGGGTGAGGTAGTGGCCGACGGTCGCCGGTTCGAGGGCGGGGCTGGCGGCGAGGGTGACGACGAGCCAGACGGTCGCGGCCACGGCGAGGGCGGCGGTGATCCACCGTCCGTAGTGGCGCACCGGGACCGCGGTGAGGGAGGCGGGTGGCTGGGTCATGCTGTTCCTTCACGCAGGGGCGCGGCGGAGGGGCAGCTCCGCCGCGCCGGCCGGCAGGGCGACGGTCAGTCGACGGCCTGGTCGATGGTGGCCTTGGTCAGACCGATCGGCTGCTGCTTCCACTGGGCGAGGATGCGGCCGTAGGTACCGTCGTCGATGAGCGACTGCACCGCCGCCTGGTACGCGCCGGCCAGGTCGGCCCTGCTCTTGAGGAAGCCGAACGCGTTCGGGCTGGCCTGCCAGCCGTTGGGGTTGGCCGCGTCGGCGACGAGCTCCACCTTGTCCGCGAGCTGCGCCTGGGTGTCGACGAGGTTGACCTTGGTCGCCGCGACCACCTGCACGGTGCCGGCCAGCATGGCCTGGACCGCCTGGGGGTTCTCCGGGTACTCCTTGATCGTGATCGGCTTGCCGGCGCAGCTGGCCTTGCTGTAGTCGGCCAGGTGCTGGGCCTGGTTGCTGGCCTTCTGCACGCCGACGTTCTTGCCGCACAGGCCCGACACGTCGGCGACGGCGTCGGGGTTGCCCTTGGGGACGAGGAACCCGGTGCCGGACGCGGAGTAGTCGACGAACGTCGCGACGGCCTGGCGGGCCTTCTTGTCGGTGATCCCGCCGACGATGACGTCGTACTTGCCGGCCTGCAGGCCGGGTACGAGGCCGTCGAACGGCTGCTGGCTCCACTGCGCGGTCAGCCCGAGCCGCGCGGACGCGGCCTGGACGAGGTCGTAGTCGAGGCCCTTGAACTTGCTCTGGTCGCCCTCGTTGAGGAAGGCGATGAACGGCTCGTAGGGCGCGTTGGTGGCGACGGTGATGCTGCCCTTGCCCCGGATGTCGGCGGGGACCTTCGCCGCGAGGGCCGCGTCCGTACGCACTTCGCCGACGCCGGCGACGGTGGTCGTGACAGTGGCCGCGGACGCGGACGAGCTGGGGGCGTCGGTGCCGGATGTGCAGGCGGTCAGTGCGAAGGCGAGGCCGATGCCGGCCGTGGCCAGCATGAATTTACGCAGGTACATGGTGTCCTCCGGTGGGGATGCGACACAGTACCGGGGACTGTAATGGAAATTACAGAGGTTGGGAAGATGTCAGAAGTTGTAATGATCACAACAGGTCGTGCCGCTGGGCCGCCTGCTCGATGGCCGCGAGCCGCCGGCCGACGGCCGGGCCGAGCTGGGCGATGACGCCGTCGATGACCGCCTCGATCACCGCGAGGCTGGGCACGAAGCTGTCGTACGGCGAGGCCGAATCGACCCGGGCCGGCAGGACGACGTCGGCGACGCTGGCGATCGGCGACAGCCACCTGTCGGTGAACAGGACGATCTTCACGTCGGCCGCCTTCGCCGCCTGCGCCAGCGCCAGGGTCGGCGGCTCGTAGCGGCGGAAGTCGAAGAGCACCAGCAGGTCCTTGCGGCCCAGGTCGGCGAGGGTCGCCGCCCGCTCCACCGGACCGGCGGGCAGCATCCGGCTGCCGCCACGGATCTGCACCAGGTGCAGCACGAGGTACTGGGCCAGCAGCGACGAGAACCGGCCCCCGTACGCCGTGATGCGCAGCTGCGCGTCGGCCAGCAGGCGGATGCAGGCGTCCACCTCCGCGACCGGCAGCTCGGCGAGGGTGGCCTCGACGGCCTTCGGCAGCAGCTGCTGGGCGCGGTCGAGCGGACCGTCGACCGCCGGCGCACCGGCCGCGTACGCGATCAGCGGCGAGGTGTTGCGCTCGTCGAGCTCGTCGCGTACCGCCTTCTGGAACTCCGGGTAGCCGCGGAAGCCCAGCCGGTTGACGAAGCGCAGGACGGTGGGGCCGCTCACGGCGGCCCGCTCGGCCAGCGCGGCGATGGTCTCCAGCGCGGCCGACGGGTAGGCGGCGAGCAGCACGCGGGCGACGCGCCGCTCGGCCGGGCTGCAGTCGGCCAGCTTCGCGTGGACCAGTCCGGCCACGCCCTGTTCGGCTATGGTCACCGCTGCCTCCCATCTGGTCGCTTGGGGCCACCATAGCCGGGAGGTGACACGACTCGGGCGGATGGCTGCCCGTTCGAAGGCAGCCATCCGCGTCGGTCTCAATGCGCCAGCGTGCACCCGTAGGCGGCGGTGCCTGAACCGGAGTACGCGTCGAGCTCGACATAGTAGGTCGCGCTGCCTGAAGCGGTGCGCGTGTACGACAACGACTCGTCGGCCCCCGCACCGTCGTTGACCGACCGCACCAGGGTGCTGCCCGAGGAGTTGAGCAGGTAGAGATCCGCGTCGTAGGCCGAGGGGATCGCGCAGCTGACGGTGAGCGTCTGCCCGCCGGACAGGGTGGTGGCGAAGTAGTCGCGATCGCTGCCGCTGGCCATGTTCCCGGTGACCGTGACGGGGAACGTCGCCCCGGTCAGCGGGTCCGCCGTGCCGCGGGAGTCGTTCGGCTCGGATTCGGCGACCGTCGACCCGCCCCCGCCGGTGCCGCCGCAGTCGGTGACCGGCGTACCGGAGTAGAGGCTGGGATCGGCGACCCCGTTGGTCACGCTCCGCAGGTAGTACCCGCACGTGGGCCGGTGGGCGAAGTCGAACTGCTGCCCGTCGGTCAGATGCCAGATCTTGTAGTTGCTGAAGGTCAGCGGCTGCCCGGCCACGGCCTTCTCCGGCTGGTGGTCGCCGAGCACGATGTACGCGTCCGGCCCCGACAGAGTCGCCAGGCCGTTGCGGTCGAGGTAGAGCGACGCTCCTTCCTCGACGCCGACGCCCCAGGCCTTGCCCCCGGAGACCAGCCCGTCCTTGATGGCCCGGGCGACGAAGGCCATCGTGCGCCCCATGCGGTCCCTGGTCACGAAGTGCGAGTCGTTGATCGTGGCGCCGTAGAACGGCCAGCTGAACATGCCCGTCGTGAACGTGACGTAGGAGTTGTACGGGTCGGCCAGCGCTTCGGAGGACAGCACGCTGCCGCCGCACGCGTCGTAGACGACGTCGCTGTTGATGTGGTGGCCCGCGCTGCCGCCGCCCGCGCCGCCGCCCTTGGCGACGACCGACTGCACGGAGCCGCGCAGGCTCGTGGTCTTCCACGCGGCGTACCGGCACTGGTCGCCGCCGGCGAAGTAGACGAACTCGGCGTTCTGGATATCGGTGTTCACCTGCACGTTGTTGCCGTCGGCGGCGGCGGTCAACGTCAGGGTGGTGCACGAGTTCACACCGGCCAGCGTCATGATCGTGTCGCACTCCGGCGTCTTGCTGCCGGACGTGGGCGCCGACCCGGCCAGCACGACGATGTCCAGGGTTCCGGTTGCGCCCCGAATGGCGTCGATCGCCTTGGTCATGGTCGCCGGGATGATCGCGCCGGAGCCGTTCATGGTGAAGGCTGGGCCCGACCACGCGGAACGGCTGACGTCAGCCGTACTGCCGAGCCGTACACGGGTGACCGCGGCGTACGCCGCGGTCGCGGGAAGCAGGGCCGCGACCAGCGCCAGAACCGCGATCGCAGCACCTCGGGGGTTGGGGGACATCGCTCTCCTCGCAGACGATCCACCACGCGAATGTGACAGACATTACATCCACATGCGGAATTCGTACATACGTAATCTTCATTAGATCGACCCGGCCGGCGTACGTAATGTCTGTTACATCTAGACGCACACCACGCCAACCTGTAACTTCTGATCCGCCGCGTGCCGCGCGGCGCCGCCCGCCGGTTCCGGACACAATCCACCACGCTGCCGGCGGGCGGCTCCACCCGCCTCACCGGAGGTACGCATGACCCGTCGACGCGCCGTCCTCGCCGGAACTCTCGGCGCGACCACCCTGGGAGTCCTCGGCCGGGCCGTCCCCGCGACCGCCGCCGCGCCTCGGCCCGGCCCCCTCGTCCTGGTCGGAGGCGGGCTCTCCGACGACAACGCCGCGATCTACCAGACCATTGTCGACCTGGCCGGCGGCGACCGGGCGCGGATCGGCGTCCTCACAGCCGCATCCGTTCCCCCGAGCCAGGACCCGGACGCCGGTACGCCCGACGCCAGCAACAGCGCCGCCAACGGCGCCTACTACAGCGACCTACTCCGCTCCTACGGCGCCGGCCAGGTCACCTGGATCCCGGTCGACCTCGACACGATCGCCAACGCCGACGACCCCGCCCTCGCCACCCAGATCGACACGATGACGGGCTTCTTCTTCGGCGGCGGCGACCAGTACCGCTACGTCACCTGCCTGCTGCACGGGGACGCCCACACCGATTCGCTCGTCATGGCCGCCATCCGCCGCCGCCACCAGGCCGGGGCCGTGGTCGCCGGCAGCAGTGCGGGCGCGGAGATCCAGCAGGGCACCGACATGGTGACCGGCGGCGAGAGCTACAACGCCCTGCGCGACGGCTGCCAGCCGGGCTACTTCGACGATCCCGACGTGAGCGGGTACCTGCCGGCCGGCGGCTTCGGCCTGCTGAGCAGCGGTCTGATCGACACCCACTTCTCGGCGTACGGGCGGCTGGGGCGGGCCCTCCAACTGGCCCGCACCACCCTGCACCGCCGCGTCTACGGCCTCGACCCCGACACCGCCCTCCTCGTCCACTCCCCCGGAACGGCGTACGAGACCGGCCGGGTCGTGGGCGTCAACGGCGTCAGCATCCTGGACCTGCGGAACACCACCGCCCGCTGGAGCTACCTCACCGACGGCGCCGCGTACCATCCGCACGCGTGGCGCGCCGTCCTGCCGCGGCAGCTGAAGATTCTGCGCCCCGTCCGCGGTCTGCCCGTTCCCTCCAGCGACGACGTCTTCGCCGACTGGGCGGCCACCGACCTCGCCCGGCAGCTGGCGTCCTGCACCGCACCGACCGCTGTGGGCTACACCCGCCAGACCGACCCGCAGTTCGAGGTAGCCCTCTCCAAGCTGCCGGGATTCTGCGCCTACACCGACGACTCGATCAACGCGGCCTCGTTCGTCGACCTCGCCGTCACGATCCGCCGCCGCTAGTTGTGCTCGCTGCGCCCGGCCGTCGCCGTCCGTCCAGGGTCGGCGGCGGCCGGGCGCTACCTCATTCCAAGGCGTCCGTACGCGTGACCGGTCAGGCGAGCGGCAGGACGACGCGACTCTGGTTGCCGACCCCGACGGTCATGGGGCCGTTGCCGATGGCGCTCCAGAGCTCCACCCTGACGGTGCCGTTGGCGACGCCGAACCTCGACGGGCTCCCCCGCCGCAAAGCCGCGAAGGTGCGGCGCCCCTTCGCGGGGCACCGCACCTTCCTTCCTATGTGACCGGCAGCCGTAGCGACGCCCGGGCCGGTCACCCACGTCGTCAGACGCAGCCGCGCGGGACGAACACCCAGTTCAGGTCGGGCGCCGGCGCCCCGGGCGCCGAGAATTGGAAGCCGGGCACCTTCCCCATGATCCACTGCCGGTTCTTCGTCACGTACCGGACGTCGAACGGCCAGTTCACAGGGATGGTGCCGAGCGGGTTGTACCCGGGCGAGCTGGCCGTCGCCCGGCTGGGGCCGAACAGCGCCGCACCGACGTTGCCGAACGCCGGGCAGTTCTGGTTGATCGTTACGCGCAAGGTGTCCTGATACGCGCCGTAGGCCGGACATAGCCAGTCGCCGGAGCTGCAGAACAGGTCGGCTTTGGCCATACCCGCGTACGACGGCGTGCAGTTGCCGTTGTGCGGGCTGCCGCTCTCCAGGTAGAAGTTCAGGAACGTGTACGCGTACGCGCATCCGCCGAACTGCCCGTACGCCCAGCCGCGCGGGTAGGTGTAGCCGGGGTTGAAGATGTCCATGTGGTCGGCGGCGTTGCCCGCGCTGTTGTCATAGAAGAACAGGTTGCCGACGATCGGATCGTTGACGCCGGGGCCGCTCAGGCCGACCCAGCCGTATCCGTAGCCGACTCCCTGGGAGGACGCGCCGGGCGAGGTCACCCGATTGAATCCGTACCCACCGGTCGCGTGCGCCGGCGACACCGCGGTCACGGCCACCGCGAGCATCGTCGCCGCGACGACCGCCCACCTCTTCGCTCCAGCCTGCATGTGCCGTCCTCCAGGGCTCAGCTCGTCGTCACACCTATTCCATAGATGGTGATTTATTTTCCAGGTACGCGCAAGTGCAGTGAAGGCGTACCGGGCCGCGGTGCGCCAGGTGGACGCTCTCCGGTTCGCGGATCTGGCCGCGCAGGGCCGGCCGGCGCTCGTACGCGACGACCCGCGTACGGCCCGGGATCTCCCGCGCGAGGCGCTGGGCCTCTGGCGGGGACGACCGTATGACACGGTGTCCGGCGCGACGCGCGGTGTCGGATGCGCCGAGGTCGTCGGAGCCGATGTAGTCGAGATCCTCGCCGACGGCGAACCACCAGCGTAGCGGGATGTCAGCCATGACTCGCATCGTGTTGGTGCCCGTCTGGACGGCCCTTCGTGGCGCGTCGCCGCATCCTGACCTACCGCGTCGCATTCGCGTCCGACACTGCGCCCGCGCGCTCGCTACCAGCGGCTCCTGGCCGCGGCACGAAGCGGCGGTCACCGGCGAAGGATACGCACGGTCGGCGCTGCTGAGGCTGCTGTCGTTGCAGCGCGAGACGCGCCGGGCGGTCCAGACTCGTCAGCGAGACTCGTCGGTGCTACTCGCGCGGCCAGATCGTCTTCGCTCTGCACGGCGTCGACGCGCTGGCGAACCTCGGCCTCTCGGTACTCGTCACCCGCCGCGTCAGGCCGCGAAGTAGGGGTGGCGATATACCGATGATTTGTATATGCTGACCATATGAGCGTCCACGGTGCACCCATGCGCGAACCGACGTACTTCATCCTCACGGCTCTGCTCGACGGGCCGCTGCACGGATACGCAATCATCAGTCAAGTGGCGCAGCTTTCCAGTGGCCGGGTCAGGCTCGCCGCCGGAACCCTCTACGCCGCGCTCGACCGGCTCACCGCCGAGGGCATGCTCCGCGTGGTCAAGGAGGAGATCGTCTCCGGCCGGGCCCGCCGCTACTACGGCGTCACCGAACCGGGCACCGTCGCCGTGCGCGCCGAGGCCGACCGCATGGCCGCCGCGGCAGCCCTGGTCACCCACCGCCGCCGCCCGATCGTGGCAACGGCGGTGATGGCCGTATGACCACCATGGACAGTGCGACGCGGTTGGAGCGGCGGTATCGTCGGCTGCTTTGGGCGTATCCGCGCGAATATCGAAAGAGCCGCGCGGACGAGATCCTCGGCACGCTGATGGAAATCGACGAGGGCCGCCGCTGGCCCGCACCGCGCGAAGCCGCCGCCCTGCTGACGGGTGGCCTACGGACCCGGATCCGCGCGAACCGCGAGCGGCCCCCGCGGCAGGTATGGCGCGACGGCCTGCGCTTCGCGGTGCTGGCCGCCCTTGCAGCGGCACTGCTGCAACCCTTCATCGATGTGGAGGTCTCGTTCACTGACGCCGCACCGGTGCAGGACCGGGTCTTCGCCGCCATCGCGATGCTGCTCACCACCGCGGCCTTGGCGGTGGCCGCGCGCGGGCGGTACTGGCTCGCGATCGGCGCCTGCGCGGCCGGGTGGGCAGCCATCGTGACGTCCTTCCAGCTCAGCGAGCATAACTGGGGGGCTGCCGCGTTCATCGCGGTTGAACCGGTGGTCGCGATCGTCGGCCTGATCGTCCTCGCGATCCGGCGGGTGCCGGGCGGCCGGGCCTGGCCGTGGCTGGCGCTGCTCGCACTGCTGTGCGCCGAGGCCATCCCATCGTTCCACCTGGAGACCCGCTACCTGGCGGTAGCCCTCAGAACGGGGCTGGCGGCGATCCTCCTGCTGACGGCCGTGGTGGATGCCCGGTTGCCGATGATCGGCACCGGCCTCGCGACCGGCATGTTGTTCGCCCAGACCATCGTGATGCTGTCGACGCCGATGCCGGCATCGGACGTCGTGTCGATGCTCGGCACCACGGCGGCCTATCTCGCACTGACGCTCGTCGTGGGGCCGGGGCTGCACGCCTGGCGGCGGCGATCGTCCACACCGGACGACACTGTCGCAGCCTGACCCGAAGCGGCACGGCAGAGGTCTCAAGACCCGCGCCGTGCCGCTCATTGCGCCAGCAGCACCGCGGCAGGCAGCAGGACGAACTCAGCGTAGAACAGCAGCCGCGACCACCGAATTGGCGACGGATCGACCACCACAACGACACCACGACCACCAACAGCCCTGTTCAAACGACAACAGTCGGCTCACGCCGGTGGATCGTCCCGGAAGAGGTCCTCCTTCACCCTCTTGGCACGCCAGCGGGTGGCGACGAGTTCGGGCCGTTCCCGGACCAGGTTCGGCAGCCAGCCCCGCTTCCGCGTATCGGGCGGAGCCTGATCCCAGTCGGCGATCAGCTCGAACGGGTCCGCCACGCGCCCGGCCTCGTCGCCCCAGTCTTCCCAGACGACCGCGGCGGGCGAGAACCTGGTCTCCTGAGCCCTGTCGCAGTCGTCGACACGCGAGGCGATCAATGCGCCGCAACCGTCGCAAGCCACGCAGTCGCTCCAGCCGGCAAGCGACCAGCAGCCGGTCTCGACCAACTCGTAGACGATCCTGGTGCCGCGGACGTCGCCCGGCGAGAGGACGGACGTTCCCGTGATGAGCGTCGGGCCGTGCGGCGCATCGTCGATCGCGTACGTTCCGGGCGAAAGCGAGGGTAAGCCCGCCCGGCACCGCGCGCTCCCCGTGTTGCAGCGCAGATACCGGTACGCATCACGCCGGCACCTCGCGCCGTAGAGCCGCTACATTGACCCGCACAGAAGGACACCCTCTGGGGCGGTCATGATCGAGTTTCACGTGCTAGGCACTCTGTCCATCTTGCGCGACAGCTACCTGATCACCGTGAGCGGCCGGAGTCTCAGTCGTCTGCTGGCTGTCCTCATCTGCCGGGCCAACCGGGCCGTCACCACGGCAGAGCTCGCTGACTCCGTCTGGGAAGGCGCTCCCTCGGCCAACCCCCGCAAGGCACTTCACGTCTACGTGCACCGGTTACGCGTCCTGCTGGGTGACGATGCTCTTATCACCGCGGAACAGGGCAGTTACACGCTGCGGGTCGGCGTACACCAGGTGGACGCTCTCCGGTTCGGGGATCTGGCCGCGCAGGGCCGGGCAGCGCTCGTACGCGACGACCCGCGTACGGCACGGGATCTCCTGCGCGAGGCGCTGGGCCTCTGGCGGGGACGGCCTTATGACACGGTGTCCGGCGCGACGCTGATCGCCGAGGAGATACGGCGGCTTGAGGAGCAGTATCTGCTGGTGCAGGAGGCACGGTTCGCGGCTGAGCTGGAACTCGGCGGCAGCGGGGAGCTCGCGGGCGAGCTGACCGAACTCGCCGCCGCCCACCCCTACCGGGAGCGTTTGTCGGCGCTGCTCATGCGCGCGCTCTACCGCTCGGGCCGGCAAGCCGACGCCCTGGAGGTGTTCCGGCGGGCTCGGGCGGTGCTCGTCGACGAGCTCGGGGTGGAGCCCGGCGAGGATCTCCAGCAGGTGCACCGGACGATTCTGCGTGGCGAAGGCGCCCCTTCGCCCGCGGCCGCCGGCGTCGCGGCGCGGGCGGCGGTCCCACGGCAGCTTCCCGGCGCGATCGCTGGTTTCGTCGGCCGGGATCAGCAGATCAGCGCGTTGGATCGGTTGCTGCTCGTGGGATCCCGCGACGGCGGCGGTCTCACCGTCGCCGTGATCGCCGGGACGGCCGGCGTGGGCAAGACCACGCTGGCGGTGCACTGGGCGCATCAGGTCGCCGACCGGTTTCCCGACGGGCAGCTCTATGTCGACCTCAGGGGCTTCGATCCCAGCGGTTCGCCGGTGTCCGCGGCGGAGGCCGTACGCGGGTTCCTGAGCGCGTTCGAGTATCCACCGCAGCGGATACCCTTCGACGACGCGGCCCAGATCAGCCTCTACCGCAGCCTGCTGGCCGGCAAGCGGGTTCTGGTCATTCTCGACAACGCCCGCGACGGCGACCAGATCCGTCCGCTGCTGCCCGGCTCGCCGCAGTGCCTGGTGCTGGTGACCAGCCGCGAGCGGTTGCCGGGCCTCGTGGCGGCCACTGCCGCGCACCCGCTGATGCTCGATGTGCTCCCCGATGCGGAGGCCCGCGCTCTCATGGCTCTTCGTGTCGGGGCCGACCGCGTCACGGTGGAGCCGGAGGCCGTCGACGAGATCATCCACCGGTGCGCACGGCTGCCCCTGGCGCTGGCGATCGCCGCGGGCCGGGCGGCGATCGCCGCGGATCTGCCACTCGCGAGCCTCGCCGGTCAGCTGCGGGGGGACGGTCGCCTGGACGCGCTGGACGCCGGCGATGCGGCGGCTGATGTGCGGACCGTCTTCTCCTGGTCCTACCGGGCGCTCAGCCGTGCCGCCGCTGGGATGTTCCGGCTGCTCGCCCTGCACCCAGGTCCGGACATCGCGCTGCCCGCCCTGGCGAGTCTCGCCGGTCTCCCCCGGCAGCGAGCCCAGGCCGTGCTGGCCGAGCTGATCCGCGCGCATCTGGTCGCCGAACATGTGCCCGGCCGCTACCGATGCCACGACCTCCTGCGGTCGTACGCCCGCGAACTGGCCGACGTCCACGACACCCGGCCGGCCCGCCGGGCCGCCACGCATCGGGTGCTCGATCACTACGTGCACAGCGCCCGGGCCGCGGTCCTGCGCCTGGACGCCGTCCGTGACCCGCTGCCGGAGACCACGCCGCAACCCCATGTCGTCCCGGAGACGTTCGCGGACCTGCCACAAGCGATGGACTGGTTCGCCGGCGCACATGCGGAGTTGCTCGCGGCGGTTCAGCGTGCCGTCGCGGACGGGTTCGACGCGCACGCCCACCGCCTGGCGTGGACTCTCATGCCGTTCCTGGACCGTCGCGGTCACTGGCACGACTGGCTGGACGTTCAGCATGCCGCCCTGGGAGCGACCCGGCGGATGGGCGACCGGTCCGAACAGGCCCGTGCCCACCGCGGCCTGGGCGGCGCGTACAAGCAGCTCGACCAGTACGCCGACGCCACCGCTCACTACGAGCAGGCGCTGGAGCTCTACCGGGACCTCGACGACAAGCTGGGCGAGGCGCAGACCCGCAACCATCTGAGCCTGGTGCTGGAGAGGCAGGGCCGCCAGCACGAGGCGATAGAACAGAACCGGCACGCCCTCGACCTCTTTCGCGCCCTCGGAGACAAGGCGGGGCAGGGCCGCTGTCTGCACTCGATCGGCTGGTACCACGCCCAGCTCGGGCACTACGAGATCGCGCTCGCCCATTGCCAGGAGGCACTCCCGCTGCTGCACGAGGTCGGCGACCGGGCCGAGCCGCACACCTGGGGGGCCCTCGGCTACGTCCACCACCACCTCGGCGACCACGACCGCGCCGTCGCCCATTACCAGCGGGGAATCGCACTGTTCCAGCAGTTGGGTGACCGCTACGCCGAGGCGATGACCCTGGAGTACGTCGGGGATGCGCATTCGGTCGCCGGCGATCTCGACTCGGCCGCCGAAGCCTGGCGGCAGGCGTTGAGCATTCTCGAAGAGCTTCGTTACCCCGGCGCGGACGCGGTACGCGTCAAGCTCGACCGTCTCCGCCAGTGAGGATGTGGGAGCGGTTCGCCAGTCCGGACGATGATTCCCAACCGCCGCCGGCCTCCATCCGATCGAGCCGGACGGAGGCCGGTGTGGCGTGGCCCTGGTCGCCATCGCGCTGAGCCACGGCGGCTACGACGTACCGCTCACCGCCTCGACGCAATCGTCGAGCCCGGCCATGGACGTATGCGAGCCGACGGTCGTCGTGTTGTAGGTGATCGCCGCGCCCGGCGGGAATGTCTTGCGTACCAGTGACTGTGGGGCGACGGGGTCGTCGGGTGAATCGACGACACACAGCCTGAGACCGGCCGGCAGGGTGGGCCGGTAGGTCGCGGGTGATGTGCAGGTCGCGTACCGGTTGGTGAGCAGCGTCCGCAGCGGTGAGGCATCGGCAGGCGGCTTCGCCGGTCCGGTCGTCGCGCATACCTCGTCCCAGAAGGCGAGCGTACGTGTCGACATCGACTCCGTGCCGTAGCGGGACCAGAGGGTGTCGGACATGAGGCCGATGCTTTCGGTGTCGGACCCGTCGATCACACGCTTGCCCAGCCGGGCCGCCATGGTGTCGTCGAGGTAGCCCAGTTCGACGATGGCGGAGAGGCGGTCGAATTCGGTGGTGGGGATCGAACGTTCGTCGCCGGCCGGTGGCAGGGGTCCCGGCTCGGTCCGCTCCAGTTTCCGCTGGAGCCGCGTGAGCACCGTCGACTGTTCGCGGATGAGTTCGGTGAGGCCGGCCGTGTAAGGGAAGGGGCGTCCGAGGACCGCCCAAGCGAAGCCGAGATCCTTGCCGTAGCTCAGGCGTACGCTTCCGAACGAGTGCCCGACGAATCCCTTGAGCGAGAGTTGGTGCCGGCCTGCGATGGCGCGGATCACGTCAGAGTAGGTCGACGGGGAGAAGCCCCAGGGGCTCGAAGCGGCGCCCAGCCCGCAGCTCGACCTCACCGGGCCGGCCGCGGAACGGTCTCCGTTTCGTATGTCGTGGTAGAAGGCGGACAGCGACTGATCGCAGCCGTCGGTCACGGGCGTCGTGACCCACGGCTCCTCGACGATGATCACGTTGAAGCGACGCATCAGGTCCGGGAGGACATCCGGCAGGCCCGCCAGGTTGAACGAGCCGGAGAGCGCCGACGTGCCGGGTCCGCCCAGGTCGAGGACGACCGCGTCGGACGTCGGTGCGGCGGGCTGCTGCAGGGTGTAGCGCCACGTCCGGCCGTCGACGGCGATCTCGCGGCACGACTCCCGCGTCTCGAATTGTTCGCAGAGGCTGGTGGCGGGCTTGGCGGTCGGCGGGGCCTGCGTCGGCTCGGGGTGGCTCCTGGCCGCTGTGGCGGCGACCAGGAGCACGATCCCGATCATGACGAGGGTCGACCAGCGCATGGTCTTCGCCGGTCGTCCGAACCGGACGGATCGCCGGCGCCCGCGCACTGTTCGGGAAGCTGGCATCGACTACCAGCCCGAGTCCTGGAACTTGTAGCTGTTCCAGAATGTGTAGGAGCAGAAGTCCGGCATCGCCCAGTCACACCAGTCGACCGCCGCGTACGTCTGGTCCGCCCAGTAGAGCGGTACCCAGCTGTTGATCGCCTCGAAGCTCGCCGCCGCGTCGAGCCGGAGCTTCTCAGCGGTGTGGCCGTCCCAGTCGAGACCGAACTGCATGGCGGTGTAGTCCTCATGGGTCCACGTCGTGTTGCAGCGGTGCACCGGGATCCCGAGGGTGAAACCACCGGCCGACACGCTGAAGTTCGCGATGTCGTCACAGGTCGTGGCGGTGGCCGCCGGGGTCACCTGCCACATCTTCTTGAAGTTGGCGCGATAACCCGACCACGGGCGCGAGAGGATGGAGAAGTCGTTCGTGCCCACATGGACGCAGTACGTGTAGAGGCTGCAGTTGGCGGGTTCGGCGGGCTTCCATGTTCCGAACCGGTTGTAGAAGAAGTAGGGCGAGCCGTCGCGCTCCCAGTCCTCGAACGAGCTGTTCATCTGACTGCTGTCCGCGACGCCGTCGTTGTTCGTGTCAGCGGTGGCGTAGCCCGGGCTGAAGTAGAACGTGCCGTAGCCGGAGTCGTTGAGCCGCAGTCCGGCCGCGGAGTTGGCCACGTCGAAGGCCGAGCCCGCTCCCAGCAGCGCCAGCCGCCGCTCACGTTGCGGCGAGACCGTCTGCGCGGCCGGCTGGAAGTCGACGCGTACGCGCTTGTGCTCGCCGACCGTACCCATGCGGGCGGCCTGAGCCCGGACCGCGGCCGGCTCGCTGTTGCCGTCCCAGACGAGGTCGACGAATCGACTGGGTGACACGGGATCCGGCACGTGCGCCGTCTTGACCGCTCTGGTGTCGAGAAGCCGGCCGTGGGATGCCGACTCGCGCAGGTAGCCTTGGATCCGGCCCTGCTGCTCGTGATTGGACTTGTCGGCTCGGTCGCCGGTGACGGTGGCGCCGCGGAGCGTATCGACTCCGACCGTGGCCACCGTTTCGGTGATCTTCGGCGGCTCGGCGGCCTGGGCAGCGGTGCTCGGGAGCAGGGCCATGACCAGGCCCACGCCGACCATCGCCGTGCCGAACCCGAATCGTGCACGTTGCATGTGGCTCCTTTCGAGGGGATGAAGGGAGTGCCCGGCCTGCCGTCCCGCTGTCGAGGAGCGCGGCTGGCTGGCCGTCACGCATCGATGGCCAGTGTTGCGAGAGCCGCTTACACCGCGGTTACAGTCGCCGGGTGCTCGATCCCTTCCTGTCGAGGCGCCTGGTCGGCGGCGGGCGAATGCCCGATGGGCACACCAGCCGAAGGGGCCTGGCGATCCTCGCCGATCTTCGAAACGATCCCCCCATGCATAGACTGACTCGCATAGTTGGATTGATATCGGTTCTGATCGCGGGACTGCTCGTCGGTCCCACTCCGGCCGCGTACGCCAGCCTCGCCCCTGTCGACCTGGCCCGCTGGGGCGCCTTCACCGACACCTTCGCCGCGGTGACGGCCACCGCGCCGCTCTACGGGCTCAACGTCGGCCTCGACACCCGCCAGACCGGCACCGCCAAGAACATCTCCTACACCCGGGTCTCCGGCCTGTGGAACACCGCCAACCCGCCCACCTCCGACTACGCCCAGGTGAACGCGCCCGGCCACGCCAACCGGCTGAGCCTGACGCACGGGACCAACGCCGTCATGCTCGGCGCGCCGGCCGTCGCCGACGACACCGGGCAGTACACGATCACCACCACGATCGATCCGGTCCGCGGCGACACGGCGAGCGCCGACTGGGCTTCGCTCATTCTCAGCCGGTCGCGCAACGCCTGGGGCTACCCGACCAACGCCGACGCCGACTTCGGCCTTACCGTCGCGTCCAACGGCGCCCTCGCCGTCTACCACGGCTCCGGCACTCCTGTGTGGACCGGAAGCGTCGCCGCCACTACCGAGTACGCGGTGTCGGTCACCGTGTCGCCGACGACGGCGACGGTCGTCGTGAACGGGCAGAGTTTCCCCGTCGGCGGCAGCTGGCCGGGCGAGGCGTACGTGTATCTGGGCACCTATCTTTCCAGCGGCAGTGAGCTGACCACGTTCGGCTCGGGGCTGACCGGCCAGGGGCTGTCAGTGTCGCGAGTGGACCTGTCGGTGCACGACAACCCGGAGATCTTCGCCGACGACTTCGACGGGGTCGCCGACACCGACGCCAACTCCTACGGGCTCAACGTCGATCTGCGTACGCGCCAGCCCGCCGTCGTGGCCAGCCGCTATCAGCGCGTCTCGGGCAACTGGTACAGCCCCACTCCGCCGCAGCCGTGGTACTCCCAGGTCAATCACCCCGTGCATCCGGGCGCACTCAGCTTCCACCTCGGCCCGTCTGGCGTACGCGTGGCCAAGCCCGTCGCCGCCGACCTGGACGGCAAGTACGCGATCTCGGTGAAGACCGATCCGCAGGACAGCGGCACGACGAGCACCGACTGGACTTCGATCATGCTCAGCTCGTCGGCCACGAGCAACGGCTACGTCACCGGCTCGGAGATCGACTTCGGGCTGCTCGTACGCTCCAACGGCGGGATCCAGCTCTACCGCCACGGTACGGCGCAGTGGGGCACGGAACCGGTCGTGGCGCCCGCCGCCGACGGCTCCTTCCGGGTGGGCCTGACCGCGCAGGGCCGCGATCTCGTGATCACTGTCAACGGCACGAGCTTCGCCGTCACGCTGACCGCCGACATCCCGGTCAACCCGTACCTGTACCTCGGGGCGTACATCAGCTCGTCCAGTACCGTCAGTACGTTCGACAGTCTGCGCGTCTCGCGGCTGGGCGGCGTGAACTACTACGGCTACTTCGACGTCCTGGACCCGACCGACCATGTCGACCACTCGCCGGCCGTCTCGGCGTACTCCAATCAGCATGTGTACCTCGACGGGCCGGGCACCGGCTTCCTCGACTACTGCCGCCCGCAGTCGTGCTCGGTGATGACCCAGTGGCAGGTGTTCGCACCGGACAACGCCGGGGTGTGGCATCTGCGTACGCCGTCCGACGTCACGAACCAGCTCGGCCTCCTCTCCGGCGACGTCGGCTCGAACCTCGACAAGGTCGGGACCGTCTACGTGATCGACGAGCCGTACAACAAGGGGCTGGCGCGTACCGATCTTCAGCAGGGTGTGACGGCGGTACGTGCCGCGTTCCCCGGCAAGCCCTTGAGCCTCACGCTCTTCGGCCGCGACGCGTCGACCGGCCTGCCGTCGCAGCTGCCGGTGTCCGGAGTGGAGCGGGTCGGCTTCGACTTCTACTGCGCGACGCAGACCGATCTCACGGCGACGCTCAACTGGCTGAAGACGAACCTGCCCTCGGCGTCGCAGCAGGTCATCCTCTTCCCCGAGGCGTCGCCGCTGTGGTGTCCCGGTGCGACGGACGCGAGTACCGCCGCCCGCCAGCAGGTCTACCTGAACGTGGCCGCCACCGACGTGCGGGTCTCGACCCTGTGGAACTTCGGCTGGTGGCTGGGCGGCGCGGGCGAGACCGACCCGTTCGTCCACCTGCCGCAGTCGGCGGCCGCGCAGACCGCGACCGGCAAGTCCGTCATCGGCGCGTAGCAGGTCCGTGATCGACGCCGGCCGTCCCGTATGGACGGTCGGCGTCGGCTCGGCCACCGGGTCACGACGCGGGCGTGATGTTCACGTTGTGGTGGAAGACGTTGTCCGGATCCCACTCGGCCTTGACCGCCTGCAGCCGCGCGTACTTCGGCCCGTAGACGGCTCGCGACCGTTCCTCGGTCGGCTCGGAGATGAAGTTGACGTATGTTCCGCCGGTGGCGTAGGGCGTGAGCGCGTCGTAGAGGTCGCGTGCCCATTCCCGGTCCGCGGCCAGCAGTTCCTCGTTCGGTGCGACGGCGGCGATGTCGTACGCCCAGCGGATGGCTGCGCGATCCCCGCCGAACGCGGTACGCCCGTCGTCCGCCTCCGCGAACGCGCCGCCCAACGGGAAGATCGGGGTCAGCGACATCGGCGAACGGCGGCGGCCGATCGCGTCCAGGCCGGCATCGATCACCTCGTCGGGCAGATCGCCGAGATAGTGCGCCTTGTCGTAGCCGTGGATTCCCCAGGGCGCGGCGTCGTCCAGCATCGTCTGCAATGCGACGTGCGGCACCGGCGCGGTGAACATGAACAGAGGATTCAAGTCCTGCAACGGTTTCACCGCGTTGGCGTGCTCCTCCGCCGAGTCCCAGTTCGCCACCAGGACGGCGTACCCGGCTTTGCCCACATGCTCCGGCGGGACGAAAGGCGCCGGCGGCGCGGCGAGTCCGGCGATCATCGCGCCGAAGCTCGACGGCAGCGCATGCAGGTACTCGCGGGCGAACCGCAGTGGTTCGCGCGCGTGGTCGGGCTCCCAGAAGAAGAGCCCGAGGTTGGCCATAGGCGACAGATCGTGCGCCTGGTACTCGAAGGTCGTCACCACGCCGAAATTGCCCCCGCCGCCGCGCAGCGCCCACATCAGCTCCGGGTTCTCGTCATCGGAGGCGTGGACGATCCGCCCGTCGGCCGTCACGACCTCCGCGCCGACGAGATGGTCGCAGGTGAGACCCCCCAGCCGCGTCAGCCAGCCGAACCCGCCGCCCAACGTCAGCCCGGCGATGCCGGTGTGGCTGATGGTGCCGCCCGGAACGGCCAGGCCGTGTGCGGCGGTCGCCGCGTCCAGCGCGGCCAGCGGAGCACCACCGCCGACCCTGACCACTTTGGTTGCCGGATCAACCACCACGTCAGTCATGCCGCCCAGGTCGACCATGAGCGCGCCCTCCTGCGCGGCCAGCCCGGCGAAGCTGTGCCCGCCGCCGCGGACGGTCACCTCCATCCCCTGCGTACGGGCGAATCTCAGTGCCGTCGCGACCTGCTGGGCGCTCGTCGCGCGCGCGATGACGGCGGCGCGGTGCCGGCTGTCGCCGTTCCAGATCGCCTTGTCCAGTGCGTCCTGGTATCCGTCGTCGCCCGGACGGAAGACGGCTCCGCCGAAGTCGTCGGCGAACCGGGCTTGGTCGGCGTCGCGCATGGCGGCCTCCTGGTGCAGGGAACCGCAGGCCACCCGCGGCCCCGCTACCAAGATTCTACGAGCGGCACACGGCCCCGGTGACCAGATCAACTAAGTGGGTGTGAACGGCCGCCCGGTCCAGGACACCCGCGACGGTCAGCGCGTACGCCGCGGATCAGACCCGGAGGACCGGAAGTGTCTAGAAGATCCACCTGATGTCGTTGGCGGGTGGATTGCTGCCGCCGGTACGCGGCCCGCCGACGAAGGCGACGATCGAGTCCGGCCGGATCTCGTAGAACTGCTCCGGGTCCTCGAGCGCGCTCTGATGAAAGAAGTAGTCCTGACCGTCGGCGTGCAGGAAGCCGTAGTTCTTCTGGACCATCGTCGTCTTCACCCGCCCGAGGGTCCTCGTCAGGTGGTCGGGGTCGGCGTCGCGCCGACGGTGGCGCAGCCGGATCGCGCTGTCGTCGAGGGTACGCCGATCGTCGCCCCGAGCCAGCGCGGCGAGGTCGGTCGCCTTGTGCTCCAGCAGCAGGCAGAGGTCGAGCAGATAGCCGTTCAGCAGCTCGACACCGCACGCCTCGACCGCTACCGCCGCACTGGCGATCAAGGTGCCGGCGCGAGCGTGGTCGCCCTTGTCCTCCGACTTCTTCACCAGGTGGGCGGTCGCCTGGAGGACGATGCACAGCGCGTCCCAGGCGACGACGGGCGCCACCTCGGGCAGCCGCAGAACGCGGGCGGCCTCCTCGATCGCCTCGTCGTACGCTTCGAGGCAGAAGTTCGCGTCGGCGATGCCGAGCCCGACGACGTGCGTACCCGGATCGAGGTCCTGGGCCTCCAGCATCAGCTGCAGTCCCTGGTGGAGGTTCATCCGGTTGTCGACCAGGAATTTGCCGTAGAAGTACCGGATGTAGGGGCTGTCCGGGGCGAGTTCCAGGCCGCACTGGTAGGCGTCCACCGCCTCCGAGAGGTTGCTCGCGAGGTCGTAGACGTAGCCCATGACGCGGTACGGCTCCGCGTATCCGGGCGCGAGCGCGTGCGCCTGCCGGCACAGCTCGATCGCCTCCATGTACCGGTAGGCCAGGGCCTCGTCGAGCGCGAACCGGAGCTTGCTGGCGGCGCTGTAGTCGCCGGGGTCGCGTACCTCGATGGTGTCGGGCGCGTACGGGTCGCGGCTGTGCGCGTACTGGAGGTCGCCGCCGATCTTCATCAGATGCTGCTGTCGCGCCGTCACCAGGCGATACTCGTGCGGGCTGGGCGCATGATGACGCTGGACGTACTTGCGGGCGAAGTCGCTCAGCGTCAACGCGCTGCGGCCCGGGCCGGCCGACAGCTGGGTCACGAAGTTCGTGCGCAGCAGCTCGAACGCCGCCGCGTCGGTGCGCATGGAGTCGAAGTCGTTGAGGAAGGCCAACTCGGCCCGCGTGTGGCTGCCGGTGGCGATCAGCAAGGATCGCAGCAGGCTTCGCGCGTCCTCGCTGAGCTGCTCGAAGACATGCCCCATGCAGTAGTCGAGCACGAGCCCCTCGTTGCGCAGCAGCTTCTCGGGCGACTCCCGGGACACCTCGACGCCGGTCACGAACCACTTGATGTACCCCGGATGCCTGTTCATCCGCTGTACGTAGCCGCTCGCGACGTCGCTGCTCAGCCCGGTCAGGGCGGTCACGTGCCGGACCCGGGCGAGCTGCCGGAGCAGATGTGTCGCCTCGCCCTCGCTCAGCGGGTCGAGATTGATGCCACGCTGGTCGCGTACGCCGATCCGGCTCGTGATGAGCACCTTCGATCCCGACGGAACGTGGGTGATGAAGTCGAGTATCCGGTCGTCCATGACGGTTTCGAGATTGTCGAGAACGAGCAGCATGCGAAACGATGACAGGTAGTCGCGTACCTCGGCGATGGGATCTCCGGCGGAGGCGCCGGCGAGGTCGGCGGCCGCCCGCTCGAACACCCCCATGGAGTCCTGGATCGCTCCGGGGATGCGCCGGATCTCCGAGGTCGTCAGCATCTCGGTCTTCGCCGTCGTCCACACGACGATCTGGAAGGGGCACGACGGATGATCGATCAGGTCGTAGACGACCTGCAGCGCGAGCGCCGTCTTCCCCAGGCCGCCCTCGCCGAGGATCGACACCACCGGCCAGGGCCCCTTCAGCAGCTCGGCGAGCAGTTCGCTGCGCAGCTGCCGGCGGCCGAGCAACCCGGTCTCGTCGAAATCGGCGGGCGGCAGGTTGTGGAACACCGTGCTCTGCGTGTCCGCGCGCAGGTCGGACCTCAGGCCCAGCACGTACGAGGGCTCGTCCTTGAGCCGCCGATGGGTCGCGGTGAGCTCCGGCCAGTCGAAACCTGGGACGAGCATCAGGCGGTCGGCTAGCTCGATCAGGCTGGACAGGTCGTCGATGTCCAACGGGCGGGCGTGGGCGACGCGGTTGCGGATCGGTACGGCGCGGTCCAGCGCACTGTGCAGCTTGTCGAGAGCAGCGCGCAGGTCTTCCGGGAAGCTCGCCGCCCAGCGACTGCGCAGCGCGTTGGCGTCACCGAAGTCGAGGTAGCCCACCAGGACCGCGGTCGTGGCGCCGTCGGCGTCGCGCCGCTCGTTCGCCTGACGCTTCAGCGCCTTCGCCCTGAGTTCCGCACCGAGCACCTGCTCCGCAGGGTGGTCGCCGCAGTACCTGACGATGAGCGCCCGGAGGTCGGACTCGATCGCGCGAAGCAGCGCATAACATGTCAAGCTGTAGAGATTGGTAGCCATTGACCCGCCTTCTGACATCAGCGGCATTCAGGCTATTGAGCGGGCTCAGTCGCCAGCAATCGACCGCCGGCTCAGTCCTCTTCAGACGGTCGTGCCCGCGATCCGACGGCCGACGTCCTCTTCCGTGGCTTTCGACCACGGAAGAGTCGCCGTGCGTGGCGCGATACGGGAAGTTCGGCGTAATCCCATCGGGTGCACACCGGTAGCGACCGCGATGTGAGCGCGCCGGAGCCTCTCCGTACGCCGAAGGGCGAGCGCACTCAGGCGTACAGGCTGCGCGCGCGTCCGAGCAGGTCGGCCAGGCCGGCCTGGGTCGCGACGACGATGATCCGCAGCCCGGCCTCGATACGCCGGTCTGGCGGCTGGAGCAGAGCGGTGTCGGTGTCCGCCGACTGGACGCCGAGCACTTTGACCAGGCCGGCGGCATTCACTGAGCTGAGCAGGACGCCGCTGAGCGGTGAGTCCGCCTCCACCAGGACCGTGGCGAAGAGCAGAACCCGGCGACCCAGGGCCATCACGCGGATGACCGGCTCGTGGCAGACGAGCGCGTGGGCGAAGGCGGCTGCCGCGATGCGCTCGGCGTTGCGGGAGACGCGCAGGCCGAAAGCGCGGTAGAGGCGATCGGCGAAGTCGCCGTCGCGCAGGCGCATGACCAGGCGGGGGCCGGATCCGTGATCCTGGGCGGTGAGCGCGATTTCAAGGTTCGTGAAGTCGTCCGGGATCGTCAGGACGACTATCCTGGCCGCTGCCGTCTGGGCGCGAACCAGTACCTGCGGCTGGGCGGCGTCGCCGATCACGACGGGCACGTTGAGTTCACGGGCGGCCCCAGCACCGCGGGACTGCTCGTCGCGCTCCACCCCGACGACGGTAAAGCCCAGCGAGACCATCCGGCGCATGACGCGAGTGCCCAGGTTGCCTAGACCGACCAGCACGATGTGGTACTGCATCGATCGGCGCATCCCGCTCGCACTGGCGAGCCGGGCAGAGACGACCACGTCGACGACCGCGGCCGCGATCGCCGGCACGAACGCGACGCTGATCACAGCCAGGATGATCCGGACGACGAGGGCCGCACTCGACTCATTAATATCGATGCTTTCCTGCCCGACGAGAGCGAGCAGCGAGCTGAGGAAGGCGTCGCCGAGCGACTGTCCCTCCAGCGAGGCGAGCAGCACGGACGCGACCACGAAGAAGAGAACGAGGCCGCCCAGCATATAGAGGTAGGGCCTGCGGATGCGGATGAACCGTGGGGGTCGGCCGCCTGTCACCGCCCTGCGCCGGGCGAGCCGGGCGGCTTCGAGCGGCCCCGCGTACCGAGTCAGGACGATGTCGGCGTCCTTGTCTCTGCCGAGCAGTCCGCCGTCGGCCTTGCCCAGGCCGGTCACGATGGCCTCGGGCGGGACGTCGGTGCGCCACTCGACCCACAGTTCCGTGGCGCCGATGCGCACCGGCTCCAAATCCAGCGCGCCGAGGGCCGCCTCGACCCACGCCGAGGCGGCGATGTCGCTGTCGGACAGGGCGACCGCGTCGTTCAGCAGGACGCTGACCCGGGAGGCCAACGCGAGGTTGAACGTCCGGATCACCGTCCGTACCGCGGGATGCAAGTCCTGCGCCACCAGGGCCGCCTGCAGGTTCACCGCGTCGTCGCGTTCCAGGAGCGCGATCGCGCCCGCCTCCGCGACGCCGGCGCGGCTCAGCACCTCGTCGTCGACCCGGTCCGCGCGCAGCACCCGCACGCCCGGGACCAGCGTGATCTCCTCCGAGCTTCGTCCACCGGTGACCACCGCCGTGACCGGCACGTGGTAATGCTCGACCAGCGAGATGATCGTGCGCAGCGCGAGGTCGTCGCTGCCGACCACGATCACCGGCGCCGGACGGCTCACAGGTGCTCCCCCAGCGGCGTCGTGGCGACCCCCGCGCCCGCGCGATGGACCAGGTGTGTCTCCCGACCGACGCCCAGGGCCGCGCCGAGCCCGTCCCACTCGTCGTCGGAAAGACCCGCCCGCCACAGGCGTACGGTCGAGCGCCACCAGTCCGGCACGTCCGCGCCCACCGCCGCCACGTCGGCCAGCGGCACCAGCGCGTTCGCGCTCATCGCCGTTCTCAGCAAGAGCAGATTCGCCGTGTACGCGGCCATCGCCCGGACGAGGTCGTCCGGCTGCGGGCGGTACGGCACACCGTGTTCGAAGACCGCTCGCGTACGCGCCTGCCGGGAAAGCTGGTCCAGCAGCTCGATGCACGCCCGCTGGTCCTCGTCCGGCAGTGCCCTGAACAGCTCGACGGCGAACGAGATCACGGACGTGGGCCGGACCAGGCAGCGGTAGGACAGCAGCGCCCGCAGGATCCGGGTGTCGACGGCCGCCCGCAGCGCGGAACGGCGGGTGCGGGCCAGTTCGCCGATCAGCTCCACGGTGTGCAGAGCGACGAGGAACTCCTCGAACGTGGCGTGCAGGAACTCGAAGGTACGCGCCGGGCGCAGCCCCGACACCGTGTTGAACTCGGAGGCCTGGATGAAGAAGAACTGCCCGACGGTACGCGCCGCCAGCTCGGCGACGGCGGCGGCGTCGCTCGCGCCCTGTTCCTCGGTCAGCAGGGCGGTGAAGTCCGCGGCCAGTTCCGCCTCGGACACGCGCAGGCCGTCGCGGCGGTTGTACATGGCGAACGCGGCGATGCCCAGGTGCCATTGGACGGTCTGCGCCGGCTGCCGCATGCTCGCCTCGGAGGCGTTGACGCCCAGCGACCGGCCGACCTCGCGGCGGATGAAGTTGTCGAGCAGTCCCCGGTACAGGTCGGCTCTGGCCATGACCAGGGCGTCGAGGTCGGCGCCGGCGGGGTCGCACGCGTACAGGGCCAGCATGAGCAGCAGCAGCGGCTGACGGGCCAGGTCGGCGTGGCGTACGACGGCGGCGGGATCCACCTCGCGGACGGTGCCGCCGAAGATGCCCGAGCCGTTGGTCTCGTTCCACACCCGCAGCCAGCGCCGGATCCGGTCGTCGTCGAACTCGGCGAGTTGGACGAGCGTGCTGCCCGCCGGGACGCGTACGCGGTCCGCGACAACGGTCCGCGAGGTCACGATGACGGCCACCGGGCGCTGGAGGTCGTACTCGCGCTGCTGGAAGTCCACGATCTCGGTGAGGTAGCCCACCTTCCCGTGCTGACCGGAGGCGAGCAGCAGTTCGTCGAGGCCGTCGAGGAGCACCACGCGGACGCGGACGCCGCTCTCGTCGCTGACGTCACCCCAGCGCAGCCGGCCGTTGGTCAACTCGTCGAGAGCCTGCTGGATCTGTTCGCGCGGCGGCGCGTCGGCGTCGACCGAGCGCAGCGCGACGCGTACCGTCGTGAATCCCTCGGGTGGCAGGCGGGCGGCGAGAACCCGGGTGAGCAGCGACTTGCCGGAACCCGGGTGGCCCAGCAGCAGCATTGGCGCGAGCATGCTGGCCGGGGTGGCGAAGTAGGCGGCCAGGAAGCGGTCGAAATCCTCCTCCAGCGGCAGCTTCTGCCACCAGGCCTCTTCCGCCGGCCGGGCATCGGGGGATGTGACCGCGTACCGGAAGGCGGGGGTGACGTAGCCCTGCTCCACCGTGGGAAAGACGACGTGCGGGGCGTGCCGGAGAGATTCGTCGGGCACCAGCGGCGTACGCATGACCGCGCGGTTCGCGAGGCTCAGCATGCCCGTCTGCGAGCCGGCGGCGGGAATCTCGGCCGGTGACATCCGGCGCAGGGCCTGTTCCAGGCGGACGAGCTGGCCGGCCTGCTGGTCGAGGAGCTCGGCCAGGTCGTGGGCGTGCTGCTCGACCGCGGCGCGGGTGGCGGCGGCCTCGGCGAGCCCGGCCCAGATGTAGAACTCGGGGACCTTGGCCGCGAGCGTGACGTACAGGCCCTGGTACCGGCGCAGCGCCTCGGCGACGATCTCGGCGCGGAGCTGGTCCTCGTCGCGGCGCTGGCGGACCTTCGACCAGGCGCGCAGGCCACGGAAGAAGCTCAGCGTGTTCTCGGCGGTCTCGGTGAAGTACGCCGTGAGCGGCCCGGCGACCGTCTCCTCGAATCCCATCGTGGCCGACGGCATCGGGACCTGCGCGTCGTACAGGCGGTCGAGCACCGTACGCGCGTCGGGAAGCCGTGTCGCCAGGAGCCGCTTCTCGTCCTCGGTCACCGAAAGCGACCGGTACGCCGGGCCGATCGCGGACTCGACGGCGTCGAAGAAGGCGGTGGCCACGAGCGTCGTATGCGCCGCCTTGAGCAGCTCGTGCCGCTGGTAGCCGGCCTGCCCGCGCAGCTTGCCGACACCGTTGTCGAACAACTGGTGCAGCAGGGAGGTCGCCTCGTTCTTCTGGTCCACCCAGCCCCACAGGGCGCCCAGCGGCGCGGCCGCGAGACCCAGGCCCGGCGCGACCAGGATCAGGCCGCCGAGCAGTACGTTGAGGGTGGAGATGACGGGGCTCTCGTCTTTGCCGAGTATCCGCAGGGCGCCGCGCAGGGACATCGACGGATCACGGGACAAGCGGGGGCTCCCTCTACAGTCGACGATCCGGTCCTGCGACCCAACGGTACGAACGGCCGTCGCCGACTGTCAACGGATGTCACCGGACTGGGCTCAGCGCATTCCGTACGTGCGGTATTCCGCTGTTCAGGCGGATGGCGATCGTCCGGGCTTCGGGCATTGCTGCCGGCAGGGTTTGGATAAGGTCTGGCGGTGACCTTGACTGCGGACCCTGCCGAGCGTCAGCAGCGTGAGTATGAGTGCTCATGCTGCAACGCCGCGATCGAGCGGGTATGGAATTACGTCCACCGGGATGGGACCGCGTGGGCGGTGTACTTCGCCAACTGCTACCACCACACAGACCAGCCTCATGACGCCTGGATCGACGTCATCATGGGCACGTGGGGCGATGACGGCACCGACGACCACGTGACATTCGGGTGCCGCGTAGGTCCGGTGGAGAACAGTGCCTTTCCTGCGGCAACGCTGGTGGATGCTTTGACTGGCTTTACTCCCAGCGCGGTCCACGGCAGCGTTTTGACGAGGGAACAGGGACTGGAACACCCGTGGCTGCCACAGTTCTGGGAGATCGTGGACTTCGTCCTGGAGAACGACCCCACAATCCATGGTCATCTGTATTCGGTCTGATCCGCGTGGTGGACCAGGACACCCTATATCGACCGAGCGTCTATCTGTTCGATGGACGTGATCCCGGCGCCGGAGACGCAACCTCACGTCGATCCGTGAGACCGTCGGACGCCGGCAGGAGCCGCCGCGCGCCCGGCCCTTCCGCGCCGAGCTTGTCGCCCGGGTTCGTGTAGGGGCAGGCGCTGAGCGACAGGCAGCCGCAGCCGATGCAGTTGGCGAGGTTGTCCCGCAGCGCAACCAGCCGCTCGATCCGCTCGTCGAGGTCGCTACGCCACACTCGGGCCAGACGTGCCCAGTCGCGCTTGGTAGGCGGCCGCTGGTGGGGCAGATCGTCGAGGGCTTCCTTGATGCGCGCCAGCGGGATGCCGAGCGTCTGCGACGCCCGAATGAACGCGATCAGCCGCAGGGTGTCCCGCCGGTACTCGCGTCGGTCGCCGGCGGTCCGCCGACTACGGATGAGCCCGAGCTGCTCGTAGTAATGAAGGGTCGACACCGCCACCCCGGCCCGCCGTGCGACCTGCCCCGGTTTGAGCCACACCGCATCGCTCGCGATGCCGTCGCCCTTAATGCCGTCGCCCTTAATGCCATCGCCGGCAATGCCATCGCCCGCAGTGTCCGACACAACCGCCCCTTGACATCAAGTGAACTTGATGAAGTGAACTCTACTCATGACACCATCGATTGCCCCGCCCGGGATGTCCACGAAGGACGCTCAGGAGCTCGTTGCCCAGGTCGCCGAACTGGAGCGCACCCAGCTCGCCGAGGACGTCGAGGGGTTCGCAGCGCTCTTCGACGAACACGCCGTCTGGATCACCGGCGGTGGCCGGCGCCTGGTCGGTCGTGCGGCCATCGCGGCCTTCACCCGTGAGGTGCTGCCGGGCGCGTTCGTCACCGGCAGCGTCCGGTACGACGTCGCCCACATCCGCTTCATCACGGAGGATGTCGCGCTCACGAGTGTGGACCAGGAATACCTCACCACGGACGGCCAGCCGGTCTCCCCTCGGCAGGAGGGCCGCCCGACCTACGTCTGGCATCGGCGCGACGGTCGGTGGCTCATCGCAAGCGGGCAGAACACCGCAGTGCCGTCCGGCGAGGAGTGACGCGCCGACCAAGACCACCGAAGGTCAGTCCCCGGATTCCTCCTCCGTGTCCTCCCGCTCGGCGGACCTGCGCCGCGCATCGTCCTCGGTCGCGTCACTCCCGGAATCGGACTCCCCGGACGCCTGGGTCGGTACGCCGTGCAGGTCCCGATCGGGCTGCCGGGCGAACTCCTCGGGCGTCTCCTCGTGGAACTCAGGTTCGGTCATGACCTCCCGGTACCCCGTCTGACCCGTCCCATGCACACGATTTCTACCGATCGGCCAGGGACGGCGCTTTGCTCGGCCGTTTCGACGGCGCCGTCTGGGTGGCATGCGGGGACACCGTCGCCTTGTGTGACGCCGCCGGTCCGCGCGACGCGGGCGAGCCGGACGACACGGGTGACGGCGTCGGCGACAGCGCGGGCGGGGATGAGGCTGCCGGTGACGGCGATGCCGATGATGCGGCTGGGGTCGGCTGGCTCGCCGAACCCGGCCAGGCCAGGACGGCCGCGACGACCAGCACTGCCGCCCCGGTCACCAGTCCGACCGCCCAGCCCACCCCCGACCGAAAGATGCCGCCGAGCTGGTCGCCGAGCCAGGCGGGGGTGAAGGTCGCCGGCGCCGGCGCGCCGGATAACTCGGCCAGGACTCGCCACGGCCGCCGGCGGTCGTGGTCAGCCCGCTGCAGCAGCGGCGTACGCAGGACGAGGATGAGGTCGTCGCGCCGGCCGGCGAGCGCCGACAGGTCCAGTGACCGCAGTTCCCGGGCGATCCGCTCACGGGTGTCGGGCCGGTCCGCGTCCACGCGCGGCTTGTCGGGCCGCTCTGGTCCGTCGGCGGGAAGGTCGGCGAACCAGCGTATGCAGCGCGCGACGGTGGTGCTCCAGGTTGCCGGATCCAGCCGGAAACCGGGCTCCTCAGCCAGTTCGTAATTCAGTCCGTCGAGTGTGGACAATTCACCGGCGAGCGCGGCGGCCGCGACCGCGACCACGTCCGAAGCTGAGGCCGGCGTACCGACGCCGATGACGGCGGCCCGGATCGGCCGGTGCAGGGAGTCGGTCACGGGTTCGACCGGTCCCAGGCGCGTGATGTAGACGACCAGCCCGACCTCGCGGGCGTACGCGAGCACGAGCGACGGGCTCTCGTCGTCGGCGAGGTCATCGAGGGTCGCGCCGTACCAGCGGTGCCGCCGGACCTCGGTCAGCCGTGCGGATTCAGCCTTGCCGGTGGAGCCGGCCGCTCCAGAGATCGGCAGCCACTGGTAGTCGTCGGCACGGCGGCGTCCGCGGCTGTGCACGTACCAGGTGGCCGTGCTCATCGGCTGCCGTGCCGCGAGGAGTAGAGCAGGGGGTGGTCCTGGAGCACCTCGAAGCCGTCGGTCGTCTTGCAGCCGAGGGCGAACTCGTCCACGGCGGCCGCCAGCCGGCTGTTCACGC
Organism: Hamadaea tsunoensis DSM 44101; assembly: GCF_000428945.1. Classification (GTDB taxonomy): domain Bacteria; phylum Actinomycetota; class Actinomycetes; order Mycobacteriales; family Micromonosporaceae; genus Hamadaea; species Hamadaea tsunoensis. Next base: position 542,890 of record NZ_AUAX01000002.1, read on the forward strand.
CCGTGATCAAGTCTCGGATGGCCGCGAAACGCGAGCGCTCTTCGTAGCGATATTTGTTGATGGCAAAGCGCAGCAGGTACCGCAGCGGCTGGTCGGTGTCGATCGGCTTGTAGCCGCCCTGGTACCCCAGCGACCGGTACTCGAAGTCCGCCTCGCCCTTCTCGTCAGGATGGACCCTGAGCAGCCGGATCGACCCGATGGTCTGCACCGAGGTCAGCACGCAGCCGACCCGGCCCCGTACGTCCGTTCCGCGGATGTGGTCGAGCAGCGGACGGTATTTCTCGATCGCCTTCTTCACGAGCCGGTCGGTACCGTCCGGTGTGGCCAGGTAGGTCTCGCACTTGAGCAGGGTCAGGATGATGAGCCGCGGCTCCGGGCTGGCGGCGAGCATGCGTTTGATCTCGTCCAGCACCACGAGCGGCGTGTTCGTCACGTTGTGGAACGCGCCGTCCTGCTCCATCATGGCCGCCGCGTCGATCGCGACGAGCACCACGTCGCTGTCCACGAGGATCTGCTCCACGACATCATGGTCGGCGTACGCGGCCGGCAGCATGAACCGGCCCGGGTAGTCGGTCAGCTGCAGGGTGAAGGCTGCCGGCCAGCCCTTGCCACCGATGTCGAACCGGTAGCGGCGGACCGAACCCGTGCCTTCCATGCCTACGTGGACCCGGATCGAGTTCATGGTCGCGATCCGCTGCAGGACCGCCACGCTGGCGCCCAGGGTCCGGCTGGTCTCCGACTCGGGCCGGATGTCGAGGTCCACGTTCCCTACCACGTGGCCGAACCGCTCGTACATCGCGGCGAGCAGCGAGGTCTTGCCGACGCCGACCGAGCCGAGCATCGTGGCGTTGATGACGATGCGGCCGTTCGGCTGCGCGGCGCCGGTCATGGTGTCTCCTCCTGCGGTCGCGCCGGCGCGGCCGGCTCCACGGTGATCTGTACCCATGCCTCGGCCTGCGTCTGGGTCCGCAGCAGCGCCAGTTCACGGTTCCACTCGACGAACCGGCCCGAGCGCTCGGCGAGCTCGGCCAGCGGTCCTGGCCACAGCTCGGCGCGTACCTGCTCGTAGAAGACGCGCCATTCGCGCTGGACGCCGATCGAGCGCAGGACGCGGTCGGTGAACTCCTCCACGATCGCGAACAGCGCCCCGTTGGGCTCGGCGAAGATGTCCCGCAGGGTGTCCTCGCAGCGCTTGAGCGCATCCTGGTAGCTGACCTCCAGCATCTCCAGCATCTTCGCGTTGCTGACCGTGTCGACGTCCAGCGGCAGCTGGAAGGTCGGATGGTCGCTGTGCAGGCCGTCCAGGCAGGGCCGGATGCGGTGCTGGATGAAGCCGCGGTAGGCCAGCTCGAAGTCGGCGAGCATGTGCAGGCCGTAGCCGATCTCGGCGCCGACGAACTCCGAGGCGTTCTCGGGCACCCGGCCGGCGATGTCGAGCAGGACGTCCCGGCCGGTCGCCGAGCCGCCGTCCGAGTCACTGACCGAGTCACCCGCAACGCCCATGGCCACGACCCGCGCCGAGCCGGCGAGCGGCGCCAGCTCGCCGGCGCCGCAGAGCACCTGCGCGATCTGCTCCTGCATCCAGGCCACCCGGGCCTTCAGCACGCCGTCGAGCTCCAGGAAGTGGCGCGACAGATGGGCCCGCGCCTCGTTCAGGAACTGGCCGTACGCGATGGCCCGGCCGCCGACCGCCGCGGCCCGGATCACGATGCCCTCCTCGTCGGGCAGGCCGTCGTCCTCGCCGGCCCGGCGGATCACCTCGGCCACGGCGCGGGCGAACTCACCGTCGGGTGCGTTGCGGCTGCCCTCCAACGATTTGACCAGCTTGACCAGTGCCGTCGACATCTGCTCGTACGCGCTCTCGAACAGTTTCTGGAACAGCGGGAACCAGGAACTGCTGGGCTGGGACAGGGCCGCGACCCGGCCGGCCTCCGCCACGAGTGTGTTCAGCTCGTGCCGCAGTTCGGCGAGGTGGCGCAGGCGGTCGCCGAGCAGCAGGCCGTCGAGTTCGTCCACGTGCGCCAGCAGGTAGTCGACGATGGGGTCGAAGGCCGCGCTCACCTCGTCGGGCCGGGAGCAGTCCACCACCGTCGACCCGGCGACCTGGATCGGCGACCCGGCCACCTTTTCCTGGTAGCGGCGGGCGTTCGCGGAGTTGTCCCGGTCGGAGCTGCGCCGGTGGTTGATGATCAGGAACGAGCGCCGCTGCATCGGGATCTCCGACAGCGCGTCGCGGGCCTGGGTGTAGAGGTCGATGTCGAAGTCCTGGATGTCGTCGCCGCCGGCTTTCGGCTCGCGGACGAACAGCACCACGTCAACGTCGTCCTTCAGCGCCGACAGCAGGATCTTCGAGTCGCCCAGGTTGGTGTCGCCGAGGCCGGGCAGGTCGATGACGCCCAGCCCCTCGACGTCGGTGGCCGGGAAGTTCGTCGTGATCACCACGCGGCGTACCGCCCGGAAGGCGTGGTACTGCCGGCTGCCGGACGGGTCGTCCTGCGCCACGTACTCGCGGATCCGCTCGGCGCCGACGGTGAACGGCGACTCGCCGCCGATGAGGCCGCCGTACGCCCCGAAGTTCGCGTGGTACGCCCCGAGGTGCCGGTATTCGCTCGTGGCCCGCGGGTCGTCGCCGGTCAGCGCCGGCAGCGGATGGTCGGCGAAGTCGCGTACGGCGGTGGGGGCGGGGCCGAGGCCGAGGCGGCTGTAGTACGGCTCGATGACCTCCCGCAGGAAGGTCGTCTCGTCGTGCAGGAACACCTGGGCGCTGGGGTCCGCGCCCGGCCGGTGCTGGACGAGGCTGGCCACGCCGGTGCAGAAGCCGCCGTCCCCGTCGGGGATCTCGCGGGCGGTCAGGCCGGTGAGGCTCTGCAGGAAGCGGCTCTTGCCCATTCGCGCCCGGCCGACCATGCCGACGTTGAGGGTCGTGCGCCCGAGGCGTACGCCGAGCCGGGCGAGTTCCGCCCGCTCGCCGCGCAGCCTGTCCTCCAGGCCCCGCATCGTGTTGCCGATGTCGAACAGGCGGTCGCGCGCCTCGATCTCGATGCGGCCCAGCAGATCCAGGCGGGCTTCGTCGAGCCGGGTCAGGGCGCTGCCGACCGCGGCGAGGTGGGAGTCGAGCGCTTCGAGCGAGGTGGCGTGCTCGCTGCGCCGGGCGAGAATCTGAGCGATCTTCTGTGACCGGGACACCAGCGCTCCGTCGGGAGATCCATCGTGGAATGGTTCCTGCTGGCGTGATGCTGTCACGCGGGCCACCGGTGGTCACATCCTGTGATCGCACGGATACTCCGGCCGATCCGCGTAGCCCGATGGCGGACGGCCGTTTCGCGACACCGCCCCGAGCGAAAAGGCGTGCCCGGCCACCAGTTCGACCACTGTGGACGACCCGAACAGATCGGGGGGAGCGCGCCGGTCGGCGCACTCCCCCCTCATGGCCCTCTACGCGGACAGAACCCTTACGCGACGAGGAAGTTGCGGAACGCCCACGGGTGCTGGTCGTCCGCCTTGCCCGGCCGGTACTGCTCGAACGGCTCGTAGGCCGCCGACTCCGGCTTCCAGTCCGTCTGCACCGACGGGACCTTGCCCAGGTACGGGTTGGCGACCGCGAGGACCTCGTTGTGGTCGAGGTCGTCGGGGACGCAGAAGCCCTGGTTGGGGTTCTTGACGATCCAGAAGACCGCGCCCAGCACCGAGGCGGCCACCTGCAGGGTGGTGGCGTTCTGGTGCGGCACCAGCGTGCGCGACTCGTGGATGTCCAGCTGCGAGCCGACCCACCAGCCGTTCAGGTCGTGGCCCAGCAGGAGTACGCCGAGCTCGTCCATCCCGTCGGTGATCTCGTCGTTCATGATGCGCTGCTCGGTCTGCAGCTGGTACCCGGTCATCCGGCACTCGTAGAGCGAGTTCATCGCGGCGTCGGTCGGCAGGTACGCGTAGTGCACCGTGGGGCGGTAGGTCGCGAGGCCGTCCTCCCACACGGTGAGGTGGTCGGAGATGGTGAACGCCTCGCCGTGCCGCACGACCATGCCGATGATCGGGCCGCCGACCGGCACCCAGGAGCGCACGTAGGTGGTGATGCCGGTCTGGGCCAGGCAGATCTGGTTCTGCGGACCCGACTCGTGCGTGTACGCGTGCTGCGGCAGCTCCGGCTCGTGCGTACCCCAGCCGAGCTCGGCGGGGGCGATGCCCTCCTCGTAGAAGCCCTCGACCGACCAGGTGTTCACGAACTCGCCGACGAGCTTCGGCTTGTCCGAGATCTGGGTGTCGCGCTCGGAGATGTGGATCACCTTCGTGCCGGTGAGCTGGCCGAGCTTCGCGTAGTCCCGGGACGCCAGGGCGGCCTCGAACTCCTCGCGGCGACCGGCGTCGATGTCACCGGCGTCGCCGCGCAGGATGGCGGCGGTGATGTCCTCCAGGGCGACCTTGGTCCAGTGCGACACCAGGCCCGGGTTGGCGCCGTGCTCGACGACCGCGGTCGGGCCGTCGGGGCGCCACGACTTCGCCCGCTCGCGCAGCTTCATGTGCCGGGCGTAGAGCGTACGCGCCTGCGGCGTGGTCGCCTGCTGGTCGGCGTACGGGTCCCAGAGCTCGACCGACGTGTCGACGTAGAGCACGTCGTTGTCCTGGCACCACTGGATGATCTCGACCGTGTCGATGTTCCACGCGAGGTTGATCAGCAGGTCGCCGGCACCGAGGTGGGCGGCCAGGGTCTCGTGGATGTTCTCCGGCGTGATCTTCGTACGCGAGTACCGCGCACCCGCTGCCAGCGTGCCCGGAATGGTGCCCGACAGGTCCTCGAAGTCCATCACCGTCAGCTTGGCGAAGTCCATGTCGAGGTGCCGCAGCAGCAACGGCTGGAGGCACTGCGAAACCGACCCGCAGCCCAGGAGCAGGATGCGGCCGTCGAAGCGGAGTTGGGGACTGGTCACGTGCGGTCTCCGATGCAGATGGTGGCTAGTGGTGCGAACCCGTTGAAGCCGTTGGACGAATATGTGGTGGTGTACGCGCCGGTGTTGAGGATCTCGACGTGGTCACCGGTGTGCAGGGCGAGCGGCAGCTCGTACGGGGTGGTGCGGTACAGGACGTCGACGCTGTCGCAGGTCGGCCCGGCGATCGCGGTCGGCCCGGTGGCCGTGCCGTCGTGCCGGGTGACGATCCGGTAGCGGATCGCCTCGCCCTCGGTCTCCGCGAGCCCGCCGAACCGGCCGACGTCGAGGTAGACCCAGCGCGAATCGTCCGTGTACGACTTGCGGGCGACCAGCACGACGCTGGCCCGCAAGGTGCCCGCCTCGGCCGCGATGTACCGGCCGGGTTCGGCCCCGATCCGCAGCGGAATGCCGGGGAAGTGCCGCCCGACGGCCGCGTGGATGACCGAGCCGAAATCCTCGATGGGCGGCACCGGGTCCGCGTACGCGACCGGGAAGCCACCGCCCAGGTTGAGGAAGTCGAGCTCGACGCCGTGTTCACGGACCTGCGCGAAGACGCCGGCCGCCTGGGCGATGCTCGGTTCCCAGCTGTGCGGGTCGAGCTGCTGCGAACCGACGTGGAACGACACGCCGATCGGCGTGAGCCCGAGCCCGGACGCCGCGACGAGCAGGTCGACGGCCATCGCCGGGGAGCAGCCGAACTTGCGGCTGAGCGGCCACTGGGCGCCGTCGCTGGAGGCGAGCAGTCGGCAGAACACCTCCGCCCCGGGCGCGTACGCGGCGATCTGATGCAGTTGATCTTCGGAGTCGAAGACGAACATGCGGACGCCGCGCTCGTACGCGTACCGGATGTCGGCGGGTTTCTTGATGGTGTTGCCGTACGACAGGCGTCGGGGATCGACGCCCTCGGCGAGGCAGATGTCGATCTCGGCCGGACTGGCCACGTCGAAGGAGGAACCGCTGCCGGCCAGAAGCCGGATGATGTTCGGCTCGGGATTCGCCTTCACGGCGTAGAAGATCTGCGTCTGGGGAAACGCGCCGGCGAGCCTGCGGTATTGGTGCTTGGCTACGTTGGGATCGAGAAGCAGGAACGGAGTCTCGGGCAGGCCGGGAGGGTCGGTGCCGGTGAGTCCGTCGACGTTGGTCTCACTGATCATTCCTCGCTAGTACCTCCGATGAGTCGCCTACAGGGACCGCATGAGAACGGCCGGATGAGAGTACACGGCGCGGATGAACAACCACGGGGCGCGGTGACTTTCGGCGGCACAGGCCCCGAACGAGGTTTCGGCGCCGTTCGTCCGGCGCGTCCCACTCGCGCGGACCGGCCGGCAAGATCGTTATCGTGCCCTCATGACCGTACGCGAACTCACCGACCGCGCCGAGGCCCTCGCGCTGCTGCGCCGGCATCCCGAGCGGCACCTGCTCGGCCTCGGCGACCTGGACGACGCGTTCTGGCCCGATACGCGGGTGCTCGCCGGGTACGGCCAGGCGATCGTGATCTACACCGGCCTCAGCGAGCCGGTGGTCCTGGCGGTGGCGGACCCGGCCGTGGAAGATCCGGCCGTGGAGGATCCAGCCGCCGGGGACACGGGAGACGACGGCATCGCGCGGCTGGCCGCCGAGGCCGACCTGCCGCCCCGGTTCTACAGCCACCTCTCCCCCGCCGCGGCCGCCGCCCTGCGCGACCGTGACGGGCGGGCCCGGTACCACGTCGCCGTCGAGGACGAGTACGCGCTGATGTCCGCGCCCGGTGCCACCTTCACCGGACTGGGCGAGGACCTGCGGGTGAGTGCCCTCACCGCCAGTGATCTACCTGACATCCAGGAACTGCAGGACGAGGTGCACCCCGGCGGCGGCTTCTTCGAGGCGATCATGCTCCGCTCCGGTCCCTACCGCGGCCTGCGTCTCGACGGCCGCCTCGTCGCCATGGCCGGCTGCCACGTCTTCTCCCGTCAGCAGCGGGTGGCGGTCCTCGGCAACATCGCCACGCGGCCCGCGTACCGGCGAAGGGGTCTGGCGGAGGCGGTGACCGCGCGGCTGTGCGCGGACCTCGCGCCCGACGTGGATCTGGTGGGGCTGACGGTGTCGACGGCGAACGCGGCGGCGGTGGGCTGTTACCGCAAGCTCGGCTTCACGACGGCGGCCCAGGTGCTCGGCGCGCGCTGCACCCTCGACCAGGGCCCACCCTCCGCATGAACCCAGCCGCCCGCCGAGGGAACCCGGACGGCGGAGGCTCGGGTCGCCGACCTGGGTGTCGGTGGTTTATGCCGCCGTGACCTGGGTAGCATCGCCGGTGGCCGGCTACCCGGGACCGGCCGGACCGCAACCCCAGAGCTGCACCGCACCCGTGATTTCGGAGTTGACCCGTGGTACGGCAACGTTCCGTCGACATCAGCCTGCCCCGCGCCGACTCGGCCGGCGGGGTGGCCCGGCGCATGGCGCGCAACACGCTGGCCCGCTGGGGTGTGCTCGACGAGTCCGTGCTGGAGACCGTCGACATCCTGATCAGCGAGCTGGCGACCAACGCCGTCCGGCACACCACGGGCGCGATCGCGCTGTCGCTCGTCCTCGACGCCGGGCTGCTCACGATCAACGTCGCCGACCAGTCGGGCCACCCGCCAGTCCTGCGCGAACCGAGCATCGACGGCGGTTTCGGCCTGCGTCTCGTCGAGGCCCTCGCGGAACGGTGGGGCGTACGCGACCACCTGGGCCGGGCCAAGACTGTCTGGGCCACGATCCTCGTCCCCGAGGACGACACCGAATGACGACGACACCAGGCTGCGGCCGGTTCGTTACCGGGCGTCCTCGCCGATCGACAGGGCCCGCACGCTGAACGGCGGTACCGTCGTGCCGATCCGCCGCGCGCCGAAGCGCGAGTTGACCATCAGCAGCCGGCCGCCCAGGTAGGCGCAGGTGGTCGGGGTGTCCTCGGCGGACTGCGGCCACCGCCGCTCCAGCCGCACGGCGTGCGCGTCGGCGGAGAGCACCAGCTCGGAGACGTAGTAGTCCGCCCCGCCGTCGGCACGGTCGACGTTGTCGCAGGTGTAGAGGCGGTCGCCGACCACGACCATGCCGTCGGCGGCGATCCGCAGGTCCAGCCGGACCGCCTGCCCGGTCGCGGTGTCGACCCGCCACAGGACCTCGCTGCCCTGGGCCGCGACGATCAGCGTCGCACCGTCGTGCACCGCGACGATGCCGTTCAGGTAGGGGGTCGGCGCACCGTCGTCCAGATGCGCCCATGCGACCGGATCGCCGAGCCGTCCGTCGCTGATGGACAGCCGCCACACCACCGGCCGCGCCGAGTCGGTCACGTACGCGTACCCGTGGGCGACGCAGACGTCGTTCAGCAGTGTTTCGTCGCTCGGTACGCGTACCCGGCCGACGATCCGGGCCGTGCGGAGGTCGAACGCGAAGATCCAGCCGGTGTCCGACCCGGCGGCGATCAGCGTGTCGCCGTCGACGGTCAGCCCCAGGACGCTGCTCGGGCCGGGAAGACCAGCCGGGCTCTGGGGGTCGGCCGGGCTCAGGGGATCGGCCGGGCCCTGCGGGTCAGCCGGGCTGTGGAGATCGGCCGGGGCGGTGGCCCACACCTCCAGCTCGGGCTGATCGGTCCTGCCCCGGTAGATGGTGCCGTTCGCCGAGCTGCCGACGTAGAAGGTGACGCCGTCCGGGTCCTCGGTGATGCCCTCCGGGAAGACGTCGTCGCCCGGCAGCAGGTAGGTCTCGATCACCCGCTCGACAGTAGCCCGGCGGCGGCCCTCCGGCGAACGGGCGCTCCCGTCCGCCTCAGTGGACGGACGGCGCGGCGAGCCAGGCGAAGATCTCCGCGTACACGTCGGGACCGGGCAGGTGGCCGCCGGTGAAGACGTGATCGGCCGCCCCGGGGATGTGCGCGAGCAGGTACTCCGCGTGGTCCGCGGGGACGAACGGGTCGTCGGTGCCGCGCCAGATCCCGACCGGTACGCCGATCGCCTCCAGCGCGAACCCCCACGGCTGGACGAAGGCGAGACGGTCGTCGATCCAGCCGTCGATGTCGTCCACAAAGGTCGCCCGGAGCCGGGCCATCGCGTCGGGGTTGTCGCGGGCGAAGGGTTCCGGCTCGTCGGGCGCCTCCGGGCCGCCGTCGGCGACGTTCGCCAGGATGGCGGCCGCGGTCTCGGCGAGTTGGACCCGCTCGTCGGCCTCGTCGCGGGGCGGCGTACCGGGTTCGGCGGGTCTGATGCCGGACACCACGGCGCACCGCGTGACCCGGTCGGCGAGCAGGGCGGCGCAGGCCAGGGCGTGCGGGCCGCCACCCGAGCCGCCCAGCACCCCGAACTGCGCCCACCCGTACGCGTCCGCGAGCGACCGGGTGTCGTCCGCGACGTCGGCGACGGTGCGCCCGAACCTCCGGGTCGAACCCCCGTAACCGGGCCGGTCGTACGCGAGCACCCGCAGCGGGCCGCGTTCCATCGCGTCGACCAGCCGGGGCCGCCGCCACCGGCTGCTCGGCGTTCCCCCGTGCGAGATGACGGGGTGGCCGTCGGCCGGGCCGTAGAGGCAGTAGCGCAGCACGGAGCCGTCGGCCCGCACCAGTTGATGGGTCGCCGGCAGCGTCACGACGTCTTCCCCAGGCTCTGCGCGGTCATGGTCACCACGCCATCCAAGCGGTCCGGCAGGCTCACGGCAACCCGCTATCCTGGCCGGATGAAGATCGCGGTCACCGGCAGCACCGGACACGTCGGCGGCACCGTGGTACGCCGGCTGATCTCCGCCGGAGGGGATCACGACATCGTCGGGCTCACCCGTCAGGTGGCGCCGTACGAGGACGTGGACGCGTTGCGGTCGGCGCTGGACGGGGTCGACACGCTCGTCTTCGTGTCCAGCGACGGTGAGGCCGCCAAGGTCGTCTTGCACCACCAGAACGTGCTGCGGGCGGCCGTCGAGGCGAAGGTCGGCCACGTCGTCCTGCTCAGCGGGCTCGACGTCGACCTCGGTTCGCCGTTCTGCTACGCGTACACCAACGGCTGGTCCGAGCAGGTGCTGCGGGCGAGCGGGCTCGACTTCACCATCGCCCGGGCCGGGCTGTTCGCGGAGTTCTTCGGCGGCCTCGTGCGCCAGTCCGAACAGGACGGTGTCGTACGCCTCCCGGCCGGCCGCGTCTCCCTCGTCCACCGCGACGACGTGGCCGAGTGCCTGGCGGTCCTGGCGCTCGGCGAGCCGACGAACACCCACCACGACCTGACCGGCCCCGAGGCACTGGACATCGCGACGGTCGTGGAGCGGGCCGGATTCGCGTACGCGGAGGCGACCGAGGCGCAGTTCGCGGCGGCCCTGACGCTGTCGGGCGAGGAACCGTGGTGGGTGTACGCCTACTCGTCGATGTTCGCCGCCATCCGCCAGAACCGCTGGCAGGCGGTGTCCGGGGAGGTCGCCCGGCTGCTCAACCGGCCGGCAGTACCGTTCGGCGGAACTCGCTGACCAGCGGATTCGAGTCGTCCGGGCGCCACGCCACGGCCACCCGCGTACGCAGGTCACCGGGTTCGACCGGGCGGTAGGCCACGCCCGGCAGGCGGATGCGGCCGATCCCGGCCGGCGCGATCGACACGCCGAGACCGGCCCCCACCAGGGCGCACACGGTCTGCCACTCGGTCGCGTACTGGATGATGCCCGGAGCGAAACCAGCGGCGGCGCAGGCACCGATGATCTGGTCGTGCAGGCCCGGCCCGGCGTCGCGGGGGAAGAGGATGAACGGCTCGCCCGCGAGCAGGTCGAGCCGCAGGCGGCGGTGCGCGGCGAGCGGGTGCCCGGCGGGCAGGACCACGACGAAGGGTTCGACCGCGACGGTGGCGAAGGCCAGGTCCGCCGCCTCGGCCTCCCGGACGAGCCCCACATCCAACTCCCCCGCACGCAGCGCGGCCAGCTGCGGAACGGTCGTCATCTCGCGGATCTCCAGCCGTACGCCGGGACGGCGCTCCCGGTGGCGGCGCAGCAGGTCGGGCAGGATGGTGGCCGCCAGCGACGCGGCGAACCCGATGCGCAGCCTGCCGGCCCGCCCGTCGCCCACGGCCCGGGCGGCGGCCAGCCCGTCCGAGAGATCGGCCAGTACGCGCCGCGCGACCGGCAGCAGCTCCGCACCGGCCGCGGTGAGCGCGACGCCGGCCGCCCCGCGGGCGAACAGCGGATACCCGACGGTGGTTTCCAGCCGCCGGATCTGCTGGCTGAGCGGCGGCTGCGCGATGCCGAGCCGGGCCGCGGCCCGGCCGAAGTGCAGTTCCTCGGCGAGTACGGCGAAGGCGTACAGCTGAGGCAGGGAAAGCTCCGGCCGGTCCATACGCTCAGAGATATCACATCCGCGTCGAGTAGCTATTGGACGTATGACAGCAGCTCGTCATACGGTTCCGGCATGAGTGAGCGACGCGCGATCCTCAGCGGTTCCACCTTCGAGGAGCAGATCGGGTACGCCCGCGCCGTGGTCGACGGGGACTGGGTGCACGTGTCCGGCACGACCGGCTACGACTACACGGCGATGACGATCTCCGACGACGTCGTCGAACAGGCCGAGCAGTGCCTGCGCAACATCGGGGCGGCCCTGGCCGAGGCGGGCGGGTCGTTCGCCGACGTCGTCCGCGTCCGCTACCTGCTGCCCGACCGGGCGGACTTCGAGCCCTGCTGGCCGGTCCTGCGCGCGGCCTTCGGCGACGTACGCCCGGCGGCCACGATGATGGTGTGCGGCCTGGCCGACGAGCGAATGAAGATCGAGATCGAGGTGTACGCGCGCCTGGCCACCCGGGACTGACCGGCGAGGCGCGTTCCACAGGCTCCGCCGGTACGCCGTGCTCAGCAGCCGGTGTCGATACCGCGGGCCTTCAGCCACGGAGCCGGGTCGATCTGGTTCCACATGCCGTTCCACACCTCGAAGTGCAGGTGCGGTCCCGTGGAGTCGCCGGTCGACCCCTCGTACCCGATGACGTCGCCGGCCTGGACCTTCTGCCCAGCGGTCACCGCCGCCTTGTTCATATGGGCGTAGTGCGTGTACAGACCGTTACCATGATCAATGAGGACGGAGATGCCGTAGCCGGAGTAGTTCCAGCCGGCGGCGACCACCGTCCCCGCCATGACCGCGTGCTCCGGCGTGTTCTCGGCGGCGGCGAAGTCGATGCCCTCGTGCACGGTCCCCCACCTGGAGCCGTAGCAGGAGGTGATCTCGGCACCGGGCAGCGGATTGGCCACGGTGGCGGTCTTCGCCGAACCCGCCTTGGCATCAGCCGACTCGGTGCCAGCCGACTTCGTAGTGTCAGCCGACTTCGTAGTGTCAGCCGACTTCGTGGCATCAGCCGGCTTCGTGGCATCAGCCGACTTCGTGGCATCGGTCGAGGGTGACGCGGACGTCGAGGGTGACGCGGAGATCGCGGGCAGGTCGGCGCTGTCCACGACGGTTCCGTCGGCGGCCGCCTTGGTGGCGACCCAGTCGGTGGCGGCGTGCGCGACGCCGCTCACGCCGACGGACAGCATGACGCCGAGGGCCGCGCCGGAGGCGACGCGGGCCAGGGAAGGGGGTGTCACTTTCGTTCCTCCTGAGGGCCTCTGTGCGGATCTTGACCGGTCCGGACGGCGGCAACCGTCGCCGTGGCGGCTCAAGATCGGCTCAAGAGAGCCTCAAGGTTTGCGCGTTTTCCCAGTTCAGTGCGCAGGCGCGGCGTACTCGAACGCCGGGCGGGCCTGCCTCGCGATCGAGCGCCCGGAATGCGCGTGGGCGAGCGGCTGTCCGTTGATAGCGTTCGCGGACATGGAGTCGCGGATCATTCCCCTGGGAGCTACGGCGTTGCACGTCGGCGTGACCGGCCGCGGCCGCGATGTCGTCGTCCTGACCGGCGGTCCCGGCTGTGTGCAGTATCTGGAGCGAGACGAGATCGCGCCGCGCGACCACCGCGCCTGGTACCCCGAGCCGCGGGGCGTCGGCCGCTCGGGCGGCGGCCCCCACACCATGGAAGAAGCGATCGCCGATCTTGAAGGCATCCGTGCGGCGGTCGGCATCGCCACCTGGATCGTGGTAGGCCATTCATGGGGTTGTGATCTCGCCGTGCGCTACGCGGTCGAACACCCGCAGGCGGTCACCGCGGTGGTCGGAATCGCCGGTAGAGGTCCGCAACGTGACCGCACGTGGTCCGAGGCGTACGAAGCCGGAAAGGCCACCGAGCCGGTCGTCGACATCGACTGGGTGCCCGAAGTACATGCGGCTCTCAGCGATTCGTTCACCGATTGGATCCATCGAGCCGATCTGTGGAGCGGGCTGGCCGCCTGCCGCGTACCGATGCACTTCATCGCCGCCGGCGACGACATCCGTCCGCCGTGGCCCCTGGCGCAGCTCGCCGCGCTCGTTCCACGTGGGAGGTTCTCCACCGTGCCGGGCGTACCGCATGACTTCTGGTCCACCCACCCTGAGGTGTGGACCGAGACCGTCACGAACGCCTGCACCGCTTCGTGACCTCAGCGCGTAGGAACCTCGACTGCGCCTGGGGCCGTACGCCGAGCCGTACGCCGACGGAGGTGGTCATGCGGCGGTGCCGGACAGCGCCCGTTCCTCGTGCGCGTCGGTCGTGACCAGTTCCCGGGCCGCCATGCTGAGCGCGGTACGGAACTCGTCGTCGGTCGGGCCGTCGCCGGGCGTGTCACCGAGTTCGCCGTGCAGCCACTCCCCCCACGCCGCGGCGATCCGGTCGAACTCGGCCTGCCCGGCCGGGGTGAGCGTCAGGTCGTCGTCCTGCCGGACCAGGTAGCCCACGGCGACGCACCCGCGGATGCTCGGTTCCAGGATCGCGTCGGGCAGGTCGTGGCTGCGGGCGATCGTGGACACCCTGGCCCCGCCGTGGTGCTGTTCGAAGAGGGCCACGTGCGCCACGCACCACGCCTGGGCGGTGTCGAGCGAGCTGCCCGAGTCGGCGACGATCCGCGGCGCGGCGGCCGGTCCCTTCGCCCGCCACACCCGCGAAATCGCCTTCTCCAGGATCGGTACGCGGTCCGGACTGCGCGGTGCCGCGAACCCGTCGTCGAGATCCCCGGCGGCCGCCCGGGCGGTGTCGCGCAACGGCACCTCACGTAGGAACAGCGCCAGCACGACGGCCAGGATCGCGACCGGCACCGCCCAACGGAAGACTGTCTGCAGCGCGGTCGCGTACCCGTCGACGACGAGGGCCTTGAACGGGGCCGGCAGCGCGTGCACCCCGGCCGGCGTGGACAGCAGGCGGGGATCGGTGCCCGCCGGCAGCTTGCCCGCGGCGGCGTCGAGCTGGCTCGTCAGGCTGTGGCTGTAGATCGTGCCGAAGACCGCGACACCGAAGCAGCTGCCCAGCGTACGCAGGAAGCTGACCCCGGAGGTCGCCACGCCCAGGTCGGCGTAGGGGACGGCGCTCTGCACGACGATCGTGAGCACCTGCATGCTCAGGCCGATCCCGAGGCCGAGCAGGAACAGGTAGAGCGAGCTGAGCGCGAGCGAGGTCGACGCGTCCATGAACGACAGCAGGAAGAGCGCGAGCGCGGTGACGAGGTTGCCCAGGATCGGGAAGATCTTGTAACGGCCGGTCCGGCCGACGATGCTGCCGCTGAGCACCGAGGTGATCAGTAGGCCGATCACCATCGGGACCATCCGCAGACCCGACGCGGTCGCCGAGGTCCCCTGCACGAACTGCATGAAGGTCGGCAGGTACGTCAGAGCGCCGAACATCGCGAAGCCGACGAGGAAGCTGAGCGCGCCGCACACCGTGAACACCCGGTTGGCGAACAGCCTCAGCGGCAGCATGGGCTCCCGCGCCCTGCGCTCCACCAGCACGAACGCGGCGAAGCCGAGCACCGTGGCGATCGCGAGGCCGATGATCACCGGCGAGCTCCAGGCGTACTCGACGCCGCCCCAGCTGGTCATCAGGATGGCCGCGGTCGAGGCGGCGGCGATGACCGTGATGCCCAGGTAGTCGATGATCGGCCGGGCGGACCGCGCGATGGCCGGCATCGTGGTGAACGAGATGATCAGCACGAGCGCCCCGAGCGGCACGTTCACGTAGAACGCCCACCGCCAGGACAGATGATCGGTGAACAGCCCGCCGAGCAGCGGGCCGAACACCGACGACAGTCCGAACACCGCGCCCATCGCGCCCTGGTACTTGCCGCGCTGCCGCAGCGGGATGTAGTCGGCGATCAGCGCCATCGCCGTCACCATCAGACCGCCCGCGCCGATTCCCTGTACGCCCCGCCAGGCGACCAGCCACAGCATCGTGTTCGCCAGCCCGCACAGAGCCGAGGCGACCACGAAGATCACCACGCTGATCTGGAAGACGAGCCGCCGCCCGAACAGGTCGCCGAGCTTGCCCGCGATCGCCGTGGCCACCGTCTCCGCCAGCATGTACGCCGTAACCACCCACGACAGGTGGCTCGCCCCGCCCAGGTCGCCGACGATGGTCGGCAGCGCGGTGCTGACGATCGTCTGGTCCAGGGCGGCCAGCAGCATGCCCAGCGCGATCGTCGCGAAGATCGCGTTGCGACGCCCGGAGCTGAGCGGGGCGTCCGCGGTCTCCGCGATCGCGGCTGTGGAAGCGGTCATACGCGATCATCACCGCAGACACCCCCGCTATGCGGGCAAAACGCCCAAACTACTCCGTAGGCCGTTCAACCGGCTCAAGCACCGGCGCAGCCTGCCCACCCGCCTCGACCAGCCGCCCCGCGGTGGTTCAGGACAGCGTCTCGGCCAGGACCGCGTCGAGGTCTGTCGGGGTGACGCCGAGTACGCGCTCGGTCCGCGCGGTGGACAGGACGAAGGGACGCCGGAAGAGGTAACTCATCTCGGGCACCTCGGCGAGGATCGAGTCGTGGGCGGCCAGTTCCGCCAGTTCGTCGACGCTCATCGAGTGGAGAAGGGCCTCGTCTCTGGCCGCGACCTTCGACAGGCGTTCGGTGAGTTCGCGCGCTGACGCGTCCGATGTCGACGGCACGTGCCAGGCGTGACCCCACGCCTCGTCGCTGCGGCTGGCGGCGATGAGGGTGCGGGCGGCGTCGGCGGCGTACGTCCAGCTGTGCGGTGCGTCCAGGTCGGCCGGGTACGCGATCGGTGACACCCCGGCCAGGAGCTGCGGCACCACCGTCAAGGTGTACAGCGACGCCGCCCCGGCCCCGAGGAAGTCGCTGGCGCGGACCTCGGTGACGCGGACGCGGCCGGCGTCGTGGGCGGCGAGGGCGTCGGTCCACATGCGCACCCGTACGCGACCCTTGATCGTCGTCGTCGCGAGAGGCAGGTCTTCGGTGACGGGTCCGTCGACCGGCCCATAACCGTAGGCGTTGCCCAGCATCACATAGTCCGCCCCGGTACGCTCGGCCGCCGCCAGCAGCGCAGCGGCCAGCGGCGGCCAGTCGGCAGGCCACCGGTCGTAGGCCGGCATGGCGCAGTTGAACAGGACCGCGGCGCCGCGCGTCAGGGTGGTGAGCCGGTCGGCGTCGGTCGCGTCGGCGGCGTACGTCTCGATGCCGGGGTGGTCGGGGCCGCTGCCGCGGCGGGTGATCAGACGGACCTGCTCGCCCGCTTCGGCGAGTTGAAGGGCGGTCGCGGTGCCGGTAGCGCCCGCGCCGACGACGACATGCAAAGCCACAGTGGTTCTCCTGAGAATGACGTACCCCGTCGGAATGCCGGGGCCGAGATCCACTGTGCGCCGGCTCCGCGGCGTAAGGTAGTGGCTGGAATGCCACATGTCCAAAGGATCTGGCCATGCACAAGATCGCGGTCATCGCCGTGCCGCCCGTCACCGCGTTCGACCTGTCCATCCCCGAACTCGTCTTCGGTGCGCCCCTGGTCGACGGCGTACCCGGCTATGACGTCCAGGTCTGCACACCGGACCCCGGCACCGTCCCGACGACCGGCAGCCTGGAGATCCTGATCAGCCTCGGCCTGGAAGCGGCCCAGGACGCCGACACGGTGATGGTCACCGGGACGGGCGCGCAGAACTCCGATCCCCGCGTACACGCGCTGCTGCGGAAGGCCGTCGCCGACGGGCGACGGGTCGCCTCGATCTGCACCGGCGCGTTCGTGCTGGCCGAAGCCGGCCTGCTCGACGGGCGCCGCGCCACGACCTACTGGGCGCGCTCGGATGACCTCCGCGACCGCTACCCGGCCGTCGACGTGCAGCCCGACGTGCTCTACGTCGACGACGGCAACGTCCTGACCTCCGCGGGGCTCGCCGCCGGCATAGACCTGTGCCTGCACATGATCCGCATGGACTACGGCGCCGCGGTGGCCAACAGCGTCGCCCGCCACGTCGTCGTCGCCCCGGTACGCCCCGGCGGACAAGCCCAGTTCATCGAGTCGCCGCTGCCTCCCGAACGAGGAGCGTCACTGGCCGAAACACGGGCCTGGGCAGCCGAGCGCCTCCACGAACCGATCAGCCTGGCCGACCTCGCCGCGCACGCCCACACCAGCGTACGCAGCCTCACCCGGCGCTTTCACGCCGAGACCAGCCTGAGCCCGCTGCAATGGCTGCTACACCAGCGCATCGACCGGGCCCGGGAACTACTGGAGGCGACGAATCTGCCGATGGATCAGGTCGCCCGCCACAGCGGCCTCGGCACGGCGGAGTCGCTGCGCCAGCACCTCGTCCGACGGGTCGGCCTGTCTCCCAGCGCGTACCGCGCCGCCTTCACCCAGTCGCCGCCATGACCAAACCGGCAGGACACAGCACCATCGCGATCGAAACCCCTCGCGGGCTCGTCGTCACCCTGCACAACGACGGCCGACCGTCTATCCGATCTTCAGCGGACCGAGTGAACCGTGGGCCTGTCCGATCCTTTGTGGTTGGATCTTCGGTGTGATCGATGAGGTTAGTTGTCGTTGATCCGGTCGTTGTACTGGTCGGCGAGGGCGTTGAGGACTTGTCCTCAGGCGGGGATCCGGGCGGCGATGTTCTGGCCGGCGCGTCGTTTCTCGACCACGACGAGGTAGAGGATCTTCATGGCGGCCTGTTCGGTGGTGAAGTGGCCCCGCCGTCGGGTGGCTTGCCGGAACCGGCTGTTCAACGACTCGATCATGTTTGTCGTGTTGATCAGCTTGCGGATCTGGACGTCGAAGGCGAGGAACGGGGTGAATTTCTCCCAGCTGGTCCGCCACAGCTGGATCATCGCCGGATACTTCGCCTGCCATGTCTCGGCGAACTCGTCGAACCGTTGGGCTGCGGCGTCGGCGGTCGGCGCGGTGTAGATCGTGCGCAGGCCGGTGGTGACCGCCTGCCAGTCGCGGCGGTTGCTGTAACGCAGGCTGTTGCGCACGAGGTGGACTACACAGGTCTGGTGGGTGGCCAAGGGCCATGCTGATTCGATCGCCTCGCCCAGTCCTTTGAGCCCGTCGGAGCAGACGATCAGGACGTCGGCGACGCCGCGGTTACGCAGCTCGGTCAGGTAGACCTGCCACTGTTTGGCGCCTTCCCCGCCGGTCCCGACCCACATGCCCAGGACGTCTCGGTGCCCGTCCAGGCCGATCCCGACCACCACGTAGACCGGTCGGTTGCCGACCTGACCGTCTCTGATCTTGATGATGATCGCGTCGATGAACACGACCGCGTAGACCCGGTCGAGGGGACGGTTGCGCCACTGGTTGAGGTCCTCGACGACCGCGTCGGTGACCTTGCTGACCAGCTCCCGGGACACGTCGGCCCCGTACACCTCGGCCAGGTGCGCCTGAATTTCGCCGGTCGTCAAACCTTTGGCGTACAAGGAAAGGATCATTTCGTTGAACCCTGACACCCGCCGGGAGTGCTTCGGGATGATCTGCGGCTCGAAGCCGCCCTGCCGATCACGGGGAATCTTCAACGGGATCGGACCCAGATCCGTGTGCACGGTCTTGGCCGAATGACCGTTGCGTCCATTGCCGGCACCGCGCCCGGCCGGATCGCCCTTCTCATAGCCCAGATGCTCGGTCATCTCGGCTTCCAGAGCGGACTCCAGGATCCGCCTGGTCACTCCCGCGAGGAGCCCGCCGGGGCCGACGAGTTTCACCCCGTCGAGGCGAGCCTGCTCCAACAACTGCTCAGCGATCCGCTGCTCGGCAGCCGAACCCGACTCGCGTTCCGGCTGCTCCGGAACAGAATCCATAGACATGACGTGGTCCCTTCAGGCCGGGATATTTCACCCGGTCCAACGGACCACACCGAGATCAACCACAAAGTTCCTTACAGGGCCTGAACCGTAGGTGACCTGCGAACGCATTAAGTCATTGCAGCTAAAATATGCAGATCCGAACGATTACAGATCCGTTTGCGCGGGTCGACCGCGGACCGCTGTCCACGTCCAACTCCTCTGGTCCGGCAGCCGATTCACACCGCTAGCGAGACGGTCCCAGGTCCCAGGTCCCTAGATTCCTGCCGGTCGTGGTGAGGGCTCGCGATAGCGGGCGGCGTGATGATCGCACAGGTAGAGGGTATGGCCTTCAGGAGTGTGAACTCTGGATAGCCCGGCCCAGCGTTGTTGTGGGTCGACCTGGCTGAGGAAGTTGTAGATGATACGGAAGTCAGCTTCGTCCTCGCCGCGGCGGGCCGGTATAGCGCCGGTGTCGTAAAGGCTCAGGCTGTGGGCGGAGATGGCGGGGATCTGTTCAAGAAGGTCTTTGAGTCCGAGGTCGTCCTGGATACCAATGTGATGGCCAGCGGCTGCGATTCCCGCGGCGGGGTGAATTATGCCTGCGGCGGTGATGGTGAGAATTTTGATGATGCGGTTGAGGTGCGGTGCGATGGCGCGTAGCCAGGGGTCGAGGTCTCGAATTCGGTAGCAGCCGTCATCGGCGGGCAGTTGGTGCCAAGCGCCGGGTTCTTCACAGTACAGCCGCAGGGTATATGTGCGAGTGCCGGGGAGGAAATCACGCTGGTTGGGGGTGATGGTGAAGACGGTTGGGCATTGGACCGCTTGGGCTCGGTACATTTCGGTAAAGAGCCGTTGTAGGAGTTCGGCTTGCTGGCTGAACTGCTGCTGCATCATGTCGGCGCTGCGGTCACTGGCGCTCTCCAGCCGTTGAAGGGCCTGAAGGATGGCGTCGTTCCCACGAGTGGGGATGCCGCGCAAGAGAAGTTCCACGTCGACGATTGCGTCAGATCGCGGGCATTCGACGGGACGTTCTTGGCGCTGCCTGCGGCGTAGGTACTCATAGTCGTAGAGGTGGGGGCATTCAGGATGACAACG
Source organism: Hamadaea tsunoensis DSM 44101 (assembly GCF_000428945.1). GTDB lineage: Bacteria > Actinomycetota > Actinomycetes > Mycobacteriales > Micromonosporaceae > Hamadaea > Hamadaea tsunoensis. The sequence goes on from NZ_AUAX01000002.1 coordinate 562,989, forward strand.
GCAAGGGACCTGCCTGGTGATCTTCAGGCCGTCGTAGCGGTCAAAGGTCTGTTGCAGGCCTTCGTCGAGCAGATGCAGAAAGGTGTCGGGGTCTTCGCCTCGGACGGTGAGGGCCAGGCTGATTTCAGAATCCAGTTCAATCACCGCGTAGCTGGCAGCCCCGCGGTGGTGTAGCAAAGCGCCGGTGCGCCAGGGCCGGTACAGGCCGGTAGTGAACCGGTGCTCGCGGGCGATGAACCACGTGGGGATGCCGGGCGGAGCGACGGTGTCGAAGGTGTAGCGCAGCCGGATCTCCCGTGAATGAGGTGGCGCGAACTGGTCCCACAGCGGTCCGAAGTCGGGAGGTTCGTAGGGGAGCCTGTCAACGACGATGGCGAGAGCGCCGGGATCGTCAACATCACGGATTCGATACGATACGTCGTATTTGTCCATCATATGTAGCAGGTCGCGGCGCAGTTCCGGGTCGATGTCTGCCCACTGGTAGTCGATATCTTCAGAGCGCAGGAGGCCGTTGCGGGCGGCTACGGGTTTGCTGTCGAGGACTTGACTGATGCGTTCGCTAAGCCATTGGGGCTTAAGGACGACGGTGGAGGCTAGTACGGCAGCCGAAGATTCTGATCATCGACTGATGTCGACGAGGGTTCGGCGTTTGTGGTGGTAGTGGCGGGCTCTGGCTTGGTGGACGAGGCGCCAGGCGAGCCAGGACAGCGCATGCCGCATCGTCATATCGGGCTTGGCGAATACGAAGGTGAGGAGGCGGCGGATCTCGGCCGCGCTCAGTGGTCCGATCTCGTCGGCGGGCGGGACGGCGGAGGGCTGGGGTCGGGGCTGTTGGGCGGCGAGCACGGCCAGGAACGCCGCGGCGAGTAGGACCAGGGTGGTGTAGCGATGCCAGGAGAGCCAGGTGCGGACCTGATGTTGGTCCAGGCCGGTCTGGCCTTTGGTGTCCTGGAAGCAGGACTCGATCGGCCAGCGCAGCCCGGCGGTCCAGGTCAGGGTGGGCAGGCTGACGGGGGTCGGTGACCAGCACCGGTAGTAGGCGGTTTCGCCGGTGGTTTCGTTGCGGCGCAGCAGTAGCCAGTGGTGGCCGTGGTGGGTTGCGTCGCTTTCGGTCTCGATGATGTTCACCCACGTCCACTGGTAGTAGCGGGGTCCTTTCGAGCCCCAGCCGGCCAGGTAGCGGCCCCACACTTCGGCGGGTAGTGAGGCGGCCAGCTGGGCGGCGGTGATGGTCAGGCTCGGATGGTCCCAGCGGGTCAGGGCGGTGTCGCAGCGGATCGCCAGGACGTAGCCGACCTGCCGGGCCCGTAGGTGGGCGCGCAGCTTCGTGTCGTTGCCGTAGACCTCGTCGCCGGTCACCCATCCGGCTTCGACACCGGCGTCGAGGGCGTCTTCGATCATCTGCCAAGCCAGCTGTGGCTTGGTCGAAAAGCCGATGTCGTCGGGCACGTTCGCGGCGGTGCACCGTTGCGGATCGTCGGTCCAGCCGGCGGGCAGGTAGAGCCGGAAGTCGACCAAGGCCCGGCCGCCGGCGCGGGTGGCGTAGGCCAGATGCACACTGACCTGCGCGTTGTCGACCTTCCCGAGGGTGCCGGTGTATTGCTGCTGCACGCCGACGGTCTTGATCCCCTTCTTGGCGTCGCCGGTCTCGTCCACGATCAGCACCCCGCCGGGGCCGAGCCCGGCCACCACGTAGTCACGGATCTGCGCCCGCACGAACGCGTCATCCCACGACGCCGACGCCAGGAGCCGTTGCATCCCACCGGGATCACTCTCACCGGCGTACTCCGCGATCTGCCAGCAGGTACGCACCTCGATCGGGCCGAGCAGGGCCTGGACGAACAGCCGGGCTCGACGGCGGGGCTCGACCCGGGCGAACGCCGGCGCCACGCGCGCGAACAGCGAGTCGAACTCCTCCCGCCACCCGGCAGGGTCTATCCTGGCGGCAACGGTCGCCGCGACCTCATGTATGTCCACAACAGACATGATCTAGCGGCGACCGTGCCTACTTCCCCTGCCACACACCGACTTTGCCAACCCGTGACCATCGACCGGGCGAACAAAAAACGATCTTCGGCTGCCGTA
>NZ_AUAX01000003.1 GCF_000428945.1 Hamadaea tsunoensis DSM 44101
TACCGGGGGGTGGGGCAGCTCGCCCGGGCCGTCGACGCGCTGCGCGACCACTTCTACGACTGCGTGGACTCCTTCGGCGCCGATCACGAGTACACCCTCGCCGCCCGCATGTCGTACGCGAACACACTGCGCGAACGGGGCAGCCGCTCCGACCTCACCCAGGCGCACCTGCTCGCCGAGGAGGCCGCCAGCACCTACCAGCGCATCTTCGAACCCCGCAATCCGCTCACCCTGGTCGCCGAGGTGAACCTGGCCGCCATCCTGCGCGCCGAGGGGGAACGCCAGCGGGCCCGGCAACTGGACGCACTCGCGTACGAAGCACTGCGGGACGCGCTCGGCGAGCGGCACCCGTACACGATCGCGACCGCCGTGAACCGGGCCACCGACCTGTCCCTGGCGGGTGACCGCAAGGGCGCCCTGGAGCTGTCCGAGGAGGCCTTCCGCAAGGCCGCCGAGGGCCGCGGTCCCAGCCACCCGCACACCCTCGCGGCGGGCGCGAACCTGGTCCTCGACCGGATCGCCGCCGGCGCCACCGAGAGCGCCGAGGAACTGCTGGAACACGTGCTCGGCCGGCTGCGGCGGACACTGAGCACGGACCATCCGATGATCACGGCTGTCGCGAGTGGAATACGCATCGAATGCGATATAGAACCGCCGGCGACATGAGCCCGCGTCGCCTGCCTGACAGCTGATTCCGTACTTTTCCGCAGGCCATTCGTCAAGAATCGTCAAGACGGGTTTCACCCGTCGCGCGACGGCTTCGTGGAAGCCATCATACACGTGACAGGTGAGCACACCCCCGCTCAAGAGCGGGGGTGTGCTCGCTTCCCGTGTCGTGATCGCCAGATCCCGGCCACAATATATGGAGGTCCATCGTTGAACGCACCGGCGACGGGCAGACCGGAGTGGGCACCTCTGGTCGACGTATCCACCATGTCCATGAGCGACCTGATCGGCAACTCCGACTCGGTCCTGGCCAAGTCCGTCCAGCGGCTCGCCGACAGCCTCGACGACCCTGACGGGATCATTTCCGCCTTCCAGTCGTTCACGTCCGCATCATGATCGATCCGGCGGTCATGATCGATGCGGGCGGCCCGGTGCCGGCTCCCGCTCTCGGTGTGGCCGCCGGGTCTGTCGACGAGGGTCACCGCCGCGCCGCGGCGTGGCCCTATGCGGAGTTGGACATAGCGGCGCTCCGGGCGTCGGGCTGGCGGCCCACCCCGGTGCGGGAGTTCATTCTCAAGATCCATCAACGGTGCAATCTGGCCTGCGACTACTGCTACGTGTACGAGTCGGCGGACCAGAGCTGGCGCGACCGCCCGGCGGCGATGCCCGTCGAAGTACGCCAGGCGGCGGTCGCGGCGATCGGCACCCACGTACGCCGGCACGAGCTGACCCGGATCCGGATCGTCCTGCACGGCGGCGAGCCGCTGCTCTACGGCCTGGACCGGATCGCCGCACTGATCGCGGAGGTACGCGCGGGCGTACCGGCGACCTGCGCGGTGGAGTTCGGCATGCAGACGAACGCCGTCCTGCTCACCGCCCCGGCCCTGGTACGCCTGCGGGAGCTGGGTGTCGTCGTCGGCGTCTCGGTCGACGGGGTCGAGGCCGACCACGACCGGCACCGGGTGACCCGGGCCGGCAAGGGCAGCTTCGCGTCCGTCTCGCGCGCGCTCGGCCTGCTCCGGTCGCCCGAGTACCAGGCCGTCTACGGCGGGCTGCTGTGCACGGTCTCGCCCGAGAGCGATCCGATCGCCTGCTACGAGCAGCTGCTGGCGTTCGCGCCGCCGCTCATCGATTTCCTGCTGCCGCACGCCAACTGGGCGTACCCGCCGTCGCGGCCGGCCGGGTCGCCGACCGCGTACGCGGACTGGCTCATCGCCGTCTTCGATCGCTGGTACGACGCGGGCGGGCCGATGCGCGTACGGATCTTCGAAGACGTGATCAACCTGCTGCTCGGCGGGCCCAGCCGCTCCGAGCAGGCGGGACTGAGCCCGGCCGCGATCTGCGTCGTCGAATCGGACGGGGCCCTGGAACAGGTCGACGCCCTCAAGTCCACGTACGCCGGCGCCTGTGCCACCGGCCTCAACGTCCTCACCGACGACCTCGACCGGCTGCTGGAGCACCCCGGGGTGATCGCGCGGCAGATCGGCGTACAGGCGCTGTCCGACGACTGCCTCGCCTGCCCGATCCACCGGGTCTGCGGTGGCGGCCACTACGCCCACCGGTACGCCCCGGTCACGGGGTTCCGCAACACCTCGGCGTACTGCGCCGACATGCAGAAGCTGATCAACTACATCTGGAAACGCCTCGACGCCGACGTCCGCCGGCTCGCGGTGTGGGGGAAGGCATGAGCATCTACCACGAACTGCCCTCGGACGTCTTCGACCGGCTCGCCACGGGCGGCGGCGGAGCGGACGCGATCGCGTACCTGCGGCGGGCCCAGCTCAGTCGGCACCGCCAGCTCATCGGCCTGCTGCTGTCGGCCTGGCCCGGGGATCCCGCCCAGCGCGACGGCCTGGTCGACGCCCTCGACCGGGCGCAGCGCCAGGACCCCGCCGCCTTCGCCGAGGTCTTCACCGCGCCGCTGGTCGGCGCGTGGACCGGCATCACGGTCCGCGCCCACCGTCAGGGCCAGGCCACGCCCGCCGACTTCGCGCACCTCGGCGGCTTCACCATGGTCGCCTGCGCCGCCGCGGGAGTCGACGCGCAGACCACCATTCCGGTACGCGACGGCGAGGCGAGCCTGCCCGGCCTCGGCGTGGCCCTGTTGCCGGGGGCCGACGAAGCGCTCGTGACGGTCGAGGACAGCCGGTTGACGGTCCGGGGCGGCGGCGCCGTCGTCGAGGTCCCCGCCGACCCGAGCCGACCGGCCGCCGGCTGGCTTCCGGTGTGGATCCTGGCCAACGCGGCCGACGCGGGCATCCCGGCCCGCATCGAACTCGACGACCTCGACCCGTACCGGCACGGCCACCACGCCCCGCCCGCGAGCCGGCTCGCCCCGGCCGAGCTGGACCTGTGGCGGGAGAACTTCGCCGACGCCTGGCGGATGCTCGACTCCCGGCTCCCGGGGCGGGCCGCCGAGCTGGCCGCGGGGCTGCGCGTACTGGTGCCGCTGGCACAGACCGACGCGCGGGCGGCCCGCAGCGCGACGATCCGGCACGCTTTCGGCGTCTTCGGCCTGACCCGGCCGCCGTCGGTGGCGGACTTCGCGGTCACGCTGGTGCACGAGTTCCAGCACTCGAAGCTGAGCGCGCTGCTCGATCTGGTCCCGATGAGCGACCCGAACGACGGGCGCCGGTTCTTCGCGCCCTGGCGGCTCGACCCGCGCCCGCTCGCCGGCCTGCTCCAGGGCGTGTACGCCTTCGTCGGCGTCGCCGAAACCTGGTGTGCGCTGCGCGACGTGCCCGGCATCGGGCAGTTCGCCGAGGAGCAGTTCGCCGAGGCCCGGATCCAGGTCGATCTGGGACTGACCTCGGTCGAGGAGTCCGGCGCGCTCACCCCGGCCGGGGAGAACCTCGCGGCGCATCTGCGCCGGGTCACCGACGGGCTGCTCGCGGTGCCGATCCCGGCGCAGACCGCCCAGGCGGCCGAAGCCTCGTTGGCGGAGAACCGGCAGCGCTGGCTCGACCGGCAGCTCGCCACCGCCTGACGATTCCTGACCCAATCCCGAAAGAAGCCCCCGATCCGGAGACCGGACGGGGGCTTCTTTCACGTCGGTACGCCTTACGTCGGCGGCGCCTCGATGTCGCCCTCGGTACGCTTGCCCTCCGCCGCCGCCACGACCTCGGGATGACCGTCGGAGAGCGCGTCGCGCAGGCCGGACAGCGACTCGTCGAAGAGTACGTCCGCCCGCGCCTCCTCGCCGATCGCCCGCAGGTCGTGCGAGAGGTTGATCGCCCGCATCAGCAGGTACGGGTGCTCGGAGTTGCCGCGGGCCTCGTGCCGGCCGCCGGCCACCTCGCGGGTGAGTTCCAGCATCTGCTCCGACAGGGCGACCGCCTCGGCGTGCCGGCCCAGGCGCGAGTAGTCCGTGGCCAGCGAGGCGCCGGCACAGATCGTGTACGGGTGGTCGGCGCCGAGGACGTCGGCCAGTTCGGTGTAGCAGCGCTCGTCGACCTCGGCGGCCCGGTCCATGTCGCCGACCGCCCGCAGGATGATCCCCTGGTTCACCAGCGCGACGAGGGTCAGCGGGTTGCGCGGGCCGAAGTCCGCCTCGTACCGCGTCAGGGCGTCGCCGATCTGCCGTTCGGCCTCGTCCAGGTCGTTCACCTGGCGCAGGGCGTTGGCGAGGCTGACCGTGGCGGCGACCGAGAACTCGTGCGCCAGCCCGAACCGGGCCGTGACCCGGCTCTGGTTGATCTGCATCATCTCGACGGCCTCTTCGAGCTGGCCGACCTTGCGCAGCAGGGTGGCGTGCGTCCGCTCGGCCAGGATGACCTGGCTGTGCGAGGCACCGAACAGGCGCTCCAGCTTGGGCCGGGTGTCGACGACGATCTCCAGACCGGCCTCGTAGGCGCCCATGCCGTAGTAGCTGCGCGCGACGTTGATCGTGGCGGCGAGCGCCCGGCCGTCGTCGCGGCTGATGTCCAGCCAGTGCTGGCGGACCTCCTCGTCGAGCCGGACCGCGTCCGGGAAGCGGCCCACCATGCGGTGGTCGACGGCGAGGTTGGACTGGGCGCGCAGGGTGTAGTGCGACCCTTCGGGGAACACCGACCGGTGCTGGGCGACCAGGTTGGTGTCGAACTCGAGCGCCTCCTTGTACCGGCCCTGGATACGCAGGTCGGCGCCGATCTGGTTGGCCAGGATCAGCGTGACCTCGTGGGTGGGTCCGATCGCCGGGTTCTCGCTGAGCTCCCGGTACGCCTCGGCGGTGTGCTCGGCGGCCTGGGTCGCCTGGCCGAGCGTACGCATCGCGTTGGCCAGGTGACCGCGCATGATCTGCGTCATCTCGCCGTGCGGACCCAGTCGGGGGCTCGACGTGTCGACGCGCCAGGCCTCCCACGCCAGCCGGGCGAGCCGGCGGCTGTTCTCGTAGTCGCCGGTGACGAACAGGGTCCGGACGTGGTCGAGGACGACCTGGCGGCCTTCGACGTTCTGGGCGTGGATCATGTCCGACGGTTCGAGGTGCGGGCCGATCTCGCGCTGCAGGGCCTCGACGTTGTCCTGGTCGTCCGGGTCGCCGGGGTTCGCCGCGGTGAGTAGGTTCTGCGCGTTGCGCCGCGTACGCTCGGCCAGCTCCTCGGGGAGGCTGTCGCGCAGCACCAACTGCACGAGCCGGTGGACCTGTACGCGCCGCTCGGCGTCGATCTTGGCCAGCCCGTACCGGCTGAGGTCGCGCACGATCCGGCTCATGGCGATCGAGGAGCCGAGCGTCTCGCGCAGCGGGCTGCTGATGTCCGCGTCCTTGCCGAACCGCAGCAGCGACAGCGAGACCGGCTCGCCGCCGAGATAGGACAGCAGCTCGAACAGCTGGGCCGTGGCCAGCGCGCTCTCCCGCAGCGTCTGCACGGCGACCGTGACGAACGCGGCGACGGTCAGCGGATAGCTCGCCGGCTTGCCCTCGGAGAGCAGGTCGCGGATGTGGTTGTCGAGCAGCGCGATGTACTCCTTGATGGGCATCGCGGTGGCCAGGTACCAGGCGGCCGCCTGCTCGAGCGCGAGCGGCAGGTCGCCCAGCTTGTCGGCGAGCTCGCCGGCCTCGACCGAGGAGATGCGCGGCGTGCCGTCGTCGCCCTGCGTACGCCGCTGCAGCAGCTCGACGCTCTCGGCCCGCTCGAAGACGTTGACCTCGATCGCCTCGCCGACGGTGGACCAGTCGAGGTTCCGGGTCGTGATGATCACGTGGCCGCCCGTGGACGGCAGCAGCTGGTCCAGGTCGGCCGGGTCGTCGGCGTTGTCGTAGATGAGCAGCCACGACCGGTCTCCCGTGGCCAGCGCGTCGAGCACCGTGCGCGCGGTCTGCTGCCGGTCTTCCAGCACGGGCAGGTCGAGCCGCTCGGCGAGCTGCGCCAGCGAGGACAGGACCGTCGAGGTCTGCTCCGCCGCGATCCACCACACGATGTTGTATTCGTCGAGGTGCCGGTACACGTACTCGATGACGAGCTGCGTCTTGCCGACACCGCCGAGGCCGTGCAGGGTCTGCGGGAGCACGGACGCCTTGGAGCCGATGCGCAGCGCGTCGCTCAGCCGGTCGAGCAGCACCGCGCGGCCGGTGAAGTTCCGGTTCCGCAGCGGTACGCCGCCGCGGATCGGCGGGAAGTCGTCGCGGCTCGGCCGGGCCGCGACCGTCGGCGGCACGGGCCGCTCCTCGCGCTGCGTGGGCGCCACCGGCGGGCGGCCGGCGCCGCGCTCGCTGACGGTCCGCAACGCGGACAGGTCGGACTGGCTGACGCCCAGGCCGCCGGCCACCAGGTCGGTCCAGCGCCGCAGGTCTGCGCCCTTCGTCCCGCCGACCATGTGGGCCAGCCGGTCGATGAAGGTCAGCAGCTGGGGTACGCCGTCGTCCGGCAGCGGCAGCGCCTCGAGCATCCGGATCGCCTCGGACAGGTCGAGCCAGGCGCGCAGCGAGCGCAGGTCGTCGGCGTCGACGAGGTTGTTCACGGCGTCGGCGACCAGCGGCAGCGGAATCGCGGCCAGGTGCGCGGCGAGCGCCTCCCGGTCCTGTGTGGACAGCAGCGCGTCGCCGCTGTCCTCGGCGAGGGCGCTGACGGCCGACAGATCCTCGCCCGGCGAGTGCGTCCGCACGATCTGCGCCAGCGCGGGCAGGCCACCGCTGAAGAACGCGCAGGCCCGCACGATGGCGTTGAGATCGCGCCGGGCATCGGCGAACCGGGTGGCGTCCAGCGGCCGGCGCAGGCTCGCCTCCAACTCCTCCATGCACTGGTCGCGCACGTCGGAGTCGCGCAGGCTGTCGAGCCGCAGGAGCGCTTCGAGCAGACTGTCGAGCCGGCTGGAGCCGAGAATCGTTTCCGACACGGGCACTCATTCCCCATGCATATCGATGCTGCTTATCGAAGCCGTCTGGTCACCGATGGTATCCGACCGTTCGGCACCCCCGAAACATCAAAGCGCGTGAATCATCTTCGCCCGCTTCGACAGTGGCTCCCATCATGCCAGCGAACGGAGATCAACAGCAGGCCCGACATCCCGAAGTGGAACGCCCGGCCGTCTATATCGGATTGTCGTATATCGGATCGCCGACACAGCGGTCCGGACGGCGTACCTAGCGCGGGCGACGCCACCGCCAGTTCGCCTCGGCTTCGGCCGGCGGCGGGCCGGGAAGCGTACCGGCGGGGGCGGCGAGGCCGTCGACGATCACCGCGAGGTAGCGCCGGCGCAGCACCCGGGTCCGGTCGGCATCCGGTACGCGGATCGCCGCGCACGCCTCCAGCACGAACCCGATGTCGTTGACGTCGGCGCCGGGCCGCAGCCGTCCGCTGTGCCGCGCCCGCTCGACGATGCCCGCCACGAGTACGCCCGACCGGCGCGCGTCCGCGGCCATGTCCTCCGTCGGGGTGAACGTCCCCGCGAGATGGACCGTCAGCGAGTGCACGTCGGCGTCCACGACGTCGGCCAGGAACCCGGTGAACGCCGCCCACCCGTCCGGCTCGGCCGCGGCTGCCTCCGCTATCTCGTTGAACCGGCGCAGCCCGTCGTGGCACAGCCGGCGCAGCAGGTCTTCCTTGTTCGCGTACCGCCGGTAGAGGGCGCTGATGCCGACGCCGGCCCGCTCGGCCACGGCCGCGATCGGCGCCTTCGGGTCCGCCAGGAACACCTCCCGGGCGGCCGTCAGGATCACGCCGTCATTGCGCGCGGCCTGTACGCGCCGCCCGGAGAGTGCCGTCATACTCGGAAGCATAAGCGGAACGAATCATTCCGGTCCAGTAGGGGGCCCGGCCGGGATCAGTGATACTGGTGCACCACGGCGTGACCCCTGCCCCGCCCGATCATCCACCGGTTGACCGGCCAGGTCACGACGAACGCGAGCGCCAGCGAGAACGCCAGCGACCCCCAGAAGAGCAGGTCGCCGAGGCCGGCGTCCATCGCGCCGGGAACCCCCACCATCACCGTGTTGTCGATCAGCTCCATGACCGCGATCGACACCGTGTCGGCGGCCAGCGCCACCTTGGCCGCGGCCGCGAAACCGAGGCCGGCCTTCAGCACACCGCGCATCGTCAGGGCGTAGCCGAAGACGAACGCGAGGATGATCGAGACCACCACGGTCGTGGCGTTGTGCCACCCGAAAGCGGTCCCCAGCACCATCCCCAGCACTTCACCGATCGCACACCCGGTCAGGCAGTGCAACGTGGCCTGAGCCGCCATCCGCCACAGACCTCCGGCACCTTGCCCCTGATGCCCCTGATGATCCATATGCCCGTGCTGCATGTGCTCGTGATCCATACAGCAAAGATACCCCCAGGGGGTATGACTATCAAGATCCACCCACCCGCGCGCCGGCGGCGAACGACGGCGAAGGATGCGTCGCCCCACTCACCTGGCAGTGAGGCGCCCCAGCGCCGAACGGTCTCCCGCGCGAGGAGCGGAGGTGAGATCGACGAACCCGGGACATGAACTTGATCCTAAAAAAGATCTTGAACTTGATCGAAAAATCACCCCCACCAGAAGAGCGTGGCGATGACCGCGTAGAGCGCGATCATGACCGCCCCTTCGAGCCAGTTGCTCTCCCCGTCGAACATCGCGAGCGCGAGGATGACCACCGTCAGCAGCACCGCCGCCACCAGCAGCGGGGCGAAGACCAGCGTGAGCGTGGTCGCGGTGAGGAGGCTGAGCAGGACCAGGGCCGGCGCCATGACCAGCGCGATCTGCAGCGGGCTGTTGATGATGACGCTGACCGCGTAGTTCATCTGGTTGCGGGCGGCGAGCTGGATGCCGACGACGTTCTCGATGGCGTTGCCCGCGATGGCCACGATGACGAGGCCCGCGAACGCCTGCGAGATGCCGAGCTGATCCATGGCCGGGGTAAGGGCGGCGACGAACCAGTCCGAGACGAAGGCCGCCCCCACGCTCGCGGCAGCCAGCAGCGTGACCGCGAGCCACAGCGGCCACCGCGGCGGCTCGTGCCCGGCGGTGTCGGCGGGCTCGGCCCCCTTGCGCCGGCGCAGCGAGGCGGGCAGCGACAGCGCGAAGATCCCCAGCAGCACGATGGAGATCACGATGGACAGTGCCCGCTCATGCTGGGCCACCGGCGCGTGCAGGAGGTCGGCGAGCGCCGGCAGGACCATGGCCGAGGTCGCCAGGAACAGCAGGACGACCGTCGAGCGGATCTGCGCCGAGTCGAACTTCTGCGACCCGTGCTTCAACCCGCCGACGAGGAAGGCCGCCCCCAGCACCAGCAGGGCGTTGGACAGGATCGAGCCGATGATCGAGGCCTGCACGACCCCGATGAGCCCCGCTTTCAGGGCGAAGAAGCCGATGAACAGCTCCGGCAGGTTGCCCAGCGCGCTCTGCAGCACGCCCGTCGCGCCGGCGCCCAGCCGGTCGCCCAGTTGCTCCACGGATCGGCCGACGAGCGAGGCGAGGAGCGCGACCGCCAGCGCGGCGGCGACGAACGCGACCACCACGGGCAGGCCGGCGTAGTGGCACAGGGCCGCGAAGCCTATCGCCACCCCAGATCCTATGAGGATCACCAGATCGGAACGGATGAAAAGGGAAGGACGCACGACTGCGGAGGGGGTGGCGGACATGGCCGCCATGATGGCAGAACAGATCAACTCCCGCGCGCCGGGAAAGCCTTACGGGACCTCACCCCGTGACGCGGCCGCCCGACAGGTCGATCGTGACGCCCGTCAGCCAGGACGCCGAGTCGGAGGCCAGGAACAACGCGGCCGAGGCGACGTCGGCCGGCGTACCGAGGCGTTGGAGGGGATGGCCCTGCGCGACCTGTTCCTGGACCTGCGGCGGCATCATCGCCGCCACCCGCTCGGTGAGGATGGACGACGGTGCGATGCAGTTCACGCGTACGCCGGCCGGGCCGATCTCCGTCGCGAGGTGCCGGACCAGCATGACGAGCCCCGCGTTGGCCGCCCCGTACGCGACGTTCGCCTTGCTCGGCTGCCGCCCCGAGGTCGAGGACATCGCGATGATCGAGCCCCGGCCGCGGTCGATCATGGCCGGCAGGAAGGCGCGGATGGTCAGGAAGGCCGAGGTCAGGTCGGCGTCGATGATCTCGCGCCAGCGTTCCGGGCTCATCGCGGCGGCTGGCTCGGGCCGGCCCTGCCCCCCGGCGAAGGCGCACAGGACGTCGACCGGACCGGCCTGATCGGCGATCGCGGAGATCGCGGCGAAGTCGGTCACGTCGGCGACGTAGGGCGTACCGCCCGTCTCGGCGGCGACCTTGTCGAGGGCCTCCCGGTCCCGGCCGACCACGCAGACGCGGGCGCCCTGATCGGCGAACGCCCTGGCGACCCCGGCGCCGATACCGCGGGAGCCACCGGTGATCACGACCGTCCGGTCGCGCAGGTCCGGATACGTAGCAGTCATGGGCTCATCATCGAACACGCCGCAGCGAGCGGCATCCGGTGGATCCCCTGAACCGGACACACGGGCCTCTCCGCCTCATTACCCTCAGATCATGACGGGGCGACACGAGACGGTGACCCAGCGACCCTGGCAGCGCTGGCGGTGGACCCGGTGGCTGGCCGACAACGGCGTCTCCACCCGCTCGGCCGGGCTCGTGATCGGCGTACTGCTTCTGCAGCTCGGGTTCATCGCGAGCTACCTGGCCGCCTTCCACGAGCCGAAGCCGCACGAGATCGCCGTCGCGGTCACCAGCGCCCAGACCGCGACCCAGCTCAACGCCCTGCCCGGCGATCCCGTCAAAGCCGAGGTGTACGCGACCGACGCGGCCGCCCGGCAGGCGATCGAGGACCGGAACGCGTACGGGGCGTACCTGAACGGGGCGCAGTCGGACACCCTGCTCGTGGCGGGCGCCAACGGCTCGACGCTGTCCCTCGCCCTGGCGGACATCTTCACGCAGGTCAACAAGCAGACCGGTCGGCCGCTGGTGGTGACCGACATCAAGCCGCTGCCGAACGGGGACCCCCGCGGCCTGTCCGGCTTCTACCTGATCGTCGGCTGGACCGTCGGCGGCTACCTGGTCGCCTCGGCGCTCAGCATCAGCGTCGGATCGCGCCCGGCCAACAGCAAGCGGGCCGGCGTACGCCTGGCCGCGCTCGCGATCTACTCGGTCGTCTCGGGGATCGCCGGGACCGCCGTCAGCTACTGGATCGTCGGCGGAATGCCGCACCACTACGTCCCGCTCGCGGCCATGGGCGCGCTGCTCGTCTTCGGGGTCGGCGCGACTACCATGGCGTTGCAGGTCGTCTCCAGCATCCTCGGCATCGGCCTGGCCGTGCTGCTGTTCGTCATCCTCGGCAATCCGAGCGCGGGCGGGGCGTACCCGAGTCCGCTGCTGCCCGGATTCTGGCGGGCGATCGGGCCGTGGCTGCCGCCGGGCGCGGGCATGTCGGCGTTCCGCGGGATCGTCTACTTCGGAAACGCGAAGATCGGCTTCCCGCTCCTGGTCCTGGCCGGGTACGCGCTCGTCGGCACCGCCGGCACGCTGCTGTTCGCGGCGCGGCGGCCGAAGGTCGCGGACGCTATTGACGAATTCGGTACGGATTGACCCCTCGACAGGGAGCCGCCCGGTTGGCCAGACTCGGAGCATGGCTGGCAGACGCGGGCGTCTGGCCCTCGCCCTCGCGGAGGCGGGAGTCTGGCGCTCGGCCGACCCCGAGGAACGCGAGCGGCAGTTCGCGGCCGTCCTGTCCGGCGACTATCCCTTGAACCTGCCGGTCTTCGACGACGTGACCTTCCCGGCCGACGGGGAGGCGCTCACCGAGGGCGGTGTGGAGAAGCTGCTCGACGCGATGACTCCCGCGCTCGCCGAACACGGGCTGGCGTTGCGCGTACGCCGGTTGCGCCGCGACGAGCACGACTACGTGATCGACGTGAACGGCCGGTTCTGCCGGATCCGGACGGCCGGGGAGCAGGGGCGCGCGGCGACCGTCCGGCCGCTCGCGATCGTCAACGACCTGCTCGCCGCCGCCGGTACGCCGTTACGCGTGTTCACCCTGTACGCGGGCGGGAGCGAGGGGCTGGCGCTGCTGCTGGACCCGCGGGTCGTGCGGGCGATGAAACTGAGCGGGTTGTACGACCGCCGCGAGCTACCGGAGCTCGCGGCGGTGTGAAACCGTTGTGCTACAAGGGATGTGCGGGCTCACCGCGCCGGCGGCGGACCCCAGGGCGAAGTGTCGTCCTTGCTCTCGGACGCCGTCGAGTCCGACGGCCACGCGGAGGCGGCCGGCGTGGTCGCCGTGACCTCCTCGGTGGGACCGTCCGCCGGCCGGTAGGGCTCCGGGGACACCGGCGCCACGGCCGCGCCGAGCGGCTCCTCGTCCTTCGGCCACCGGCGCCACCGGCCCGCGCTCACGATGCTCACCAGCAGCATCGCGCCGACCACCGGGATGATCCCGTTCGCCAGCGGGGGCAGCAGGTTGACCGTGTGCCCGGCCACGTCCGACTGCCGGTTGAAGATGTCGTCGGCGGTCTTCGGCACGAAGACGAGAACCGCCGCGCTCGCGACATAGACGACGCCCGCGACGAGCGGACCGAGGGGTGAGACGCGCAGGCTGCCGATGAGGCCGGCGAGCAGGCCCGCGCCCACGAACACGGCGGCCGCGACGAGCAGCTTCGAGTCGTAGGCCGTGACCGGCCCCGACTTCTGCACATCGGCGGTGACCGCCGCGCCGTACGCGATGAGCGCCCAGGCCACCGGAGCGATCACCACTCCAGCCAGCAGGCTCCATAAATGACGCATGTGAGGGACCTTATAGAGTTCCCGCCGCAGCGCAACCCATCGGCGGATGGCCGTAATCTGACATCGTGAACGACACGACGCCCAGGCCGACCGCGTACTCGCGGATCACGTTGAGCCGGATCATGACCGCGCTGGACGTCAATCTCTACGGCACGGTCCACGGCGGCGTCATCATGAAGTTCGTCGACGACGCGGCCGGCGCGGTGGCCGCCCGGCACTGCGGGTTCAACGCCGTCACCGTCGCGATCGACGAGATCGAGCTGATCGTCCCCGTCCGGGTCGGCGACCTGGTGCACGCGAAGTCCCAGGTCAACTGGGTCGGCACGACGTCGCTGGAGATCGGTGTGACGGTCCTCGCCGAGCGCTGGAACGAGGGCGGCCGCACGCCTGAGCGGGTCGCCACGGCGTACCTCGCGTTCGTCGGGATCGACGAGAACGGCAAGCCGCGCGAGGTCCCCCCGGTCACCCTGGAGAACGCCACCGATGAGCGCCGCTTCGCCGAGGCGCTCATCCGGCGCGAGCACCGGCTCGCCCGGCGCCGGGCCATCGCGGCCCACCGCCGCGAACCCCGTAGCTAGAGGCTCGCCT
Source organism: Hamadaea tsunoensis DSM 44101 (assembly GCF_000428945.1). GTDB lineage: Bacteria > Actinomycetota > Actinomycetes > Mycobacteriales > Micromonosporaceae > Hamadaea > Hamadaea tsunoensis. The sequence continues at coordinate 13,430 of NZ_AUAX01000003.1, forward strand.
GCAGCGCCGCGTTCTTCTCGGCCACGACGTCGATCAGATTCCCGGCGTACGCGACGAGCTTCGCCTGCAGTTCGGGGTCGGACGCGGCGAGGATGCGTACCGCGAGCAGGCCGGCGTTGCGGGCGTTGCCGATGGCCACCGTGGCGACCGGGATGCCGGCCGGCATCTGCACGATCGACATCAGCGAGTCCATGCCGTCCAGGTACTTCAACGGCACCGGTACGCCGATCACCGGCAGCGGCGTCACCGACGCGACCATGCCCGGCAGGGCCGCCGCGCCCCCCGCGCCCGCGATGATCACCTTGAGGCCGCGGCCGGCCGCCTGCTGCCCGTACTCGATCATCGCGACCGGCGTACGGTGGGCCGAGACCACGCTGACCTCGTAGTCCACGCCGAACTCGGCGAGCGCCTCGGCGGCGGCCTTCATGGTCGGCCAGTCGGAGTCGCTGCCCATGATCACGCCGACGGTCATGCCGTCCCCTCCCCGGATTCCGCGCTCGGTTCGCTGCCGTAGGTGAGCCAGTGCGCCGCCCGGGCCGCCCGCCGGCGGGTGTCGCCGAGGTCCACGCCCAGCGCGGTGACATGCCCGATCTTGCGGCCGGGCCGGGTCTGCTTGCCGTAGAGGTGCACCTTGACGCCCGGTTCGGCGGCGAACAGGTGGTGCACCCGCTCGTCGATCGCCATGCCGCCGTCGGGGCCGCCGAGGACGTTGGCCATCACGACGACCGGGGCGGACATCGACGTGTCGCCCATCGGGTAGTCGAGGACCGCGCGTACGTGCTGCTCGAACTGGCTCGTCCGGGCGCCCTCGATGGTCCAGTGGCCGCTGTTGTGCGGGCGCATCGCCAGCTCGTTGACGCTGACGCGGCCCTGCTTGTCGACGAACAGCTCGACGGCGAGCATGCCCACCACGCCGAGCTCGGTGGCGATCCGGATGCCCAGTTCCTGGATCTCCGCCGCCTGCTGCTCCGGCAGATCGGGCGCGGGCGCGAGCACCTCGACACAGATGCCGTCCTGCTGGACGGTCTCCACCACCGGGTACGCGGCGACCTGTCCGAACGGCGACCGGGCGACCTGCACGGCGAGTTCGCGGTCGAGGTCGACCTTCTCCTCGGCCATGAGGTCGACGCCGCCGTCGAGCAGCGCCCGGGCGTCCTCCGGCGAGTGCAGCACCCAGACGCCCTTGCCGTCGTAGCCGCCGGTGACCGCCTTGCCGATGACCGGCCAGCCGACCTCGTCGCCGAACGCCTTCAGGTCCTCGGGCGAGTCGACCGGCGTCCAGCGGGGCATCGGCGCGCCGAGCTCCCCCAGGCGTACGCGCATCGCCCGCTTGTTCTGCGCGAAGTGCAGCGCGTCGGCCGACGGGTACAGCGTGACCCCTTCGGCGGCGAGCGTGCGGATGAAGTCGCCGGGCACGTGTTCGTGGTCGAAGGTGACCACGTCGCAGCCCTCGGCGAACGAGCGCAGGGCGTCGAGGTCGAGGTGGGAGCCGAGCCGGACGTCGGCCGCGACCAGGGCGGCACCGTCGTCGGGCGAGGTGGCGAGTACGCGCAGCGACTGGCCGAGGGCGATCGCGGCCTGGTGGGTCATGCGGGCGAGCTGGCCGCCGCCGACCATGCCGACCGTGGGCAGTCCGGTCCTGGTGTCCATCGCGCGCAAGCCTACCGAGGCCGGTCGGCCGCACGCTGCGGGGACACCGCCCGGGGAGACGCAGCCCTCACCGCCGCCCCGCCCGGGCCGTGCGCTTGCGGCCGCCGGCGCGGGGCCGGATCGCGGCCGTGCGGGCCGGTTCGGCCAGCCCGAGCACCACCGGCGTACGCCGGTCGTCCTGGCCGAACGGGTTGCCCTTCGCGAGCGCCACCGCGGCCGCCGGGTCCCCGGGTCCGGCGAAGCCGACGAGGCGTACGCCCTCCCCGTCGGCGCCGACGACCGCGCAGCCGGCCAGCCGGGCGAACTGGTCGCCGGTGAGCACCTTGGCCAGGGTCGCGAACAGCTCGGCGGCCGCCTCGTCACCGCGCCGGGGACCGGTCACCACGCTGACGTCGGCCGGCGCGGTCGCCTCGCGGCGGGGCGGGCGTACCGCGCGCATCGCGGGGGTGGTCAGCCGCAGGGCCGGACCGTGCAGGCCGAGGCGTTCACAGAGGGCGACGGCGAGCGTCCGCACCGCTCCACCGTGGTCGATCAGCGCCTGCTCGGCCCAGGCGTCCCGGCCGATCCCGCCTTCGGCGGCCCGCAATCGGGCCGACAGCCGGGCCAGGGCCCGCGGCCGGATCTCCCACACCCCGCGTACGCCGCCCTGGGCGACCGCGACGGCCTTGGCGGCGACGAGCACGTACCAGGCGACCGGGCTGGCCACCGCCTCGGCGACGTACCACGCGAGCTTCTCCGCCAACGGGTCGCCGGGGCGCAGCACATCGGTACGCAACGGCACCCGCCGCCAGTCCGTCCCGTCGATCTCGACGCGCGCGACGGGTACGGGCGGCGGGACCGGGGCGGCGGCGTACCGGCGCAGCCAGCGGCCCAGCACCAGCCGGCGGTAGAGAACGTCGGCCAGGCCCTCGCGACCGGCGTGGAACGCGGCCAGTTCGGCGATCGCGGGCGTGGCGTGCCCGGCCGGCTGATCGTGCAGCAGCGTGGCCGCCGCCTCGGTCGCGTTGCGGCGCAACACGTCCACAACCGGCCGGGTACGCGTACCGGAGCCGGGCCAGGGCTCGTCCGGGGCGAGGATCCGGGGGAACCGCAGCTCCACTCCGTAGCGGCTGCCGATACGGTCGGCCAGGCGGGCGAGGTGCGCGGCCGGTGGCGCGCCGTCGATCAGCGCGTCGATCTCACCGGCGCACCCGCGCGCGACCATCCATAAGCGATAGTCGTCCAGGCTCGGCATCGGCTCCCCCACGTCCGCCAGGAACGTGTCGAGGTCCAGGCCGACCGGCACGGGATCGGCGTAGACCGGCAGGTCCGCGAGGCCCAGTACGGCGTCCACCAGGTCAGCGGCGTCCGGGTCCGAGGCCGCGCGTACTCCCGCTCGGCCTGGAACGGACCGGCGGAGCGCGACGCGCGCGGAGACCGGGCGACGCGCGGGCGGCCGCGCCTGCATCTCCTCGATCTCGCCACCGCCGAGCCGGATCACCTGACCCGGGCGGACCCGGCGGATGGCGGCGAAGAAGGTCGCGTCGGTCTCGTCGCACTCGCCGGTGGCGATGAAGGCCGCCACCACCGCCGGGTCCGGATCGGCCGGCACCCCCGCCATGAGCAGCGCCTCCGGCTCGGAGGCCACCATCGTGCCGCGCGCCGTCCGCGCGAAGTAGAGCGACGGCCCGTCGCCGTTGCAGGCCAGCAGCAGCCCGCGCCCGTCGTGCACGATCACCGCGTAGGGTTCCGCGCCGCCCAGCAAGCCCGGCAGACCCTTTTCCCGGTACGCCGAGAGCAGTGCTCCGAGCTCGGCGAACCCGTCGACGACCGCTCGGACACCATCAACTTCGTGAATCATGGGGAGCGCCGCGCGGACCACGAGGGTGACCGCGCCGACCCGCTGACGGGCGACATCGGCGCCGCGTGGGGCGAGGGCATCTGCGAGGGCGTCGGCGGTGGGCTGCGGACAGTGGAGCGTTGCGGCGAGGCCGGCCATGCGCCCGATGCTATCGGCCCATGTCCGAATGGCCGGGCAAATGACCCTATGCGGTGAGCATTGTCGACAACTCGACAGGATCCGTCACCGGTCGCTCGCAGACGAACCCCCGGCACACGTACGCCGTCGGGCGCCCGTCGATCATCGGCCGCTGGGCCAGCAACGGCACGCCCGGCTTGTCCGGCTCGCCGACGACGATCACGGCACCGGGCGGCAGCCGCCGGATCGCGGTCGCCACCAGCTCGTCACCGGGATCGTCGGTCGCGATGGCCACCTCGACCGGCCCACCGGCCAGCGCCTCGGCGGCCGACGCGGCGTACCCGGCGAACCGCGGGTGCTGTTCGATCACGGCACCGACGGTCGCCAGCACGGCCTCGGCCCGTTCGCGGTACCCGGGCTCCCCGCTCAACGCCGCGTACGCGACCATCGCCTGCGCGTACGCGGACAGCCCGCTCGGCGTGGCGTTGTCGGTCGGGTCCGCCGGCCGGGTGACCAGCCGCTGCGCGTCGGAAGCGGTGTCGAACACCCGCCCGTCCTCGGTGAACAGCTCGGTCGCGGTGTCGAGCAGCACCTTCGCCTTCGCCATCCACTCCGGATCGCCGGTCAGCTGATGCACCGCCAGGTACGCCTCCGCCAAGCAGCCGTAGTCCTCCAGCACCCCGCGCGGCTCGCCCACCCGGCCGTCCCGCGACACCCGGCGCAGCCGCCCGTCGACGAAGTGCACGAGATCGAGCAGGTGCGCGGCGCGTACCGGCGCGACGACGTCGGGCCCGGTCAACCCGTGCGGCCCGCCGAGCGCCCCTTCGAGCTGCACGTACTCGCACATCGCGGTGATCGCCAGCGCGTTCCACGCCGTCACCACCTTGTCGTCCAGCCCCGGCTGCGGCCGGTCCGCGCGGGCCAGGGACAGCCTCCTGCGTACGCTCAGCCAGCGGGCCTTGACCTCGGGCGCCGCATCGTCGATGTCCCGGGCCAGCGTGAGGACGGTCTGCCGCTCCTCGAAGTTGCCGTCCTCGGTCACCCCGAACAGGTCCGCCGCGAACGCCGCGTCCTCGTCGCCCAGGGTGGTGATCAGCTGCGAGGGCGTCCACACGTAGGTGAGCCCCTCGACCCCTTCGCTGTCGGCGTCGTACGCCGACGCGAACCCGCCCTCGCCCGTCATCATGTCGTTGACCAGGTACGCGTACGTCTCCCCCGCGATCCGGCCGGCCAGCGCGTCGCCGGTCAGCCGCCACAGCTGGGTGTAGACCCGCAACAGCAAAGCGTTGTCGTACAACATCTTCTCGAAGTGCGGCACGACCCACTGACCATCCACGGTGTACCGGTGGAAGCCGCCGTCGACCTGGTCGTACAGTCCGCCACGGGCCATCCGCTCGGCCGTGTGGCGTACCGCCTCGAGGACCGCGCCATCCCCCGTACGCTGGTAGTTCCTCAGCATGAACAGCATCGCGAGATGCGGCGGGAACTTCGGGCCGCCGGCGCCGAACCCGCCGAACTCCTCGTCGTGCAGGCCCACCAGCCGATCGGCCGCCGCGTCCAACTGCTCCTTCGTCACCGGAGCCCGCCCGGCCGGGGCCGGCGGCGCGATCGCCTCGACGACGGCCGCACCCTGGCTGACAATCGCCTCCCGCTGCTCGGCCCACGCGGTGCCGACCGCGTCCAGCAGCTTGCCGAACTGCTGCGGCGGGAAGTACGTCCCGCACAGGAACGGCTCGCCCTCCGGGGTCGCGAAGACGGTCATCGGCCAGCCGCCCTGCCCGGTCATCGCCTGCGTCGCGGCCATGTAGACGGCGTCGACGTCGGGATGCTCCTCGCGATCGACCTTCACGGGGAGGAAGGCGTTGTTGAGCTTCGCGGCGATGACGTCGTCCTCGAAGGATTCGTGCGCCATGACATGGCACCAATGGCAGGCGGCGTAGCCGACGGAGATCAGCAGCGGCACGTCGCGGCGCTTCGCCTCGGCGAGGGCTTCGTCTCCCCAGGGCCACCAGTCGACCGGGTTCGTGGCGTGCTGCAGGAGATAGGGCGAGGTCGCGCTGCCAAGCCGGTTCATACCTCCACCTTTCCACACACCGGACCCGCCACGACGGCCGACCGGTTCGCCGCCCGCCGGATGGTCGGCGGACTCGTCGTCGTCGGCCTGGGGCCGGGCACTGTTCATCTTCGTCGTCGAGCGTGCTTGCCGTGACCGAGCCAACCGTGCATTCGCGGCGCACCGTTCTCCAGGGTGCCGCGCTCACCGCAGCCGCCGTCGTGGGAGCCACCACGCTGCGGGCCTTCGACGCCGCGGCCGCGGCCGCACCCGCCAGCCGGGGCATTTTCGGATACGGGGTGGCCAGCGGCGACCCCACCGCCGACTCCATCGTGATCTGGACGCGGGCCACGCCACCCCGGCGCCGCCCCGGCGATCCGGTCGCCGTACCCGGCAGCGGGCTCGGCAAACCCGTCGAGGTCGAGTGGGAACTGGCCCGCGACCGCGCGTTCCAGGCCGTCGTGCGGCGCGGCCGCGTGCGTACGAGCGCGGCTTCCGATCACACCGTCAAGATCGATGTCGGCGGGCTGCACCCCTACACCCGGTATTACTACCGGTTCCGGGCCGAGGGCGAGACCAGCCCGGTCGGGCGTACGCAGACGTCGCCGGACGAGGCGCATCGCGTACACGCGCTGCGGTTCGGGCTGGTGTCGTGCAGCAACTACACCGGCGGCTACTTCGGCGCGTACGCGGCTCTCGGCGACCGTGACGACCTGGACTTCGTGCTGCACGTCGGCGATTACATCTACGAGTACGGCAACGGCGCCGACCGCTACGGCCCGGCCGCCCTCATCGGCACCCGTGACGCCGAGCCGCCGACGGAGACGATCGACCTCGCCGGATACCGGCTGCGGCACGCGCTGCACAAGGCCGACGCGGATCTCGCCCACGCGCACCGGCGGCACCCGTGGATCACGATCTTCGACGATCACGAGGTCGCCAACAACGCCTGGGCGACCGGCGCAGAGAACCACACGCCGGGCACCGAGGGCGAGTTCGACGCCCGCCGGCGCGCCGCGTACCAGGCGTATCTGGAGTGGATGCCGTTCCGGCTGCCCGACCAGCACACCGTGCCGCACCAGGGCACCCGGTTCTTCAAGCGGTTCACCTTCGGCCCGCTGGGCGATCTGTCGGTCCTCGAGACCCGTCAGAACCGCAGCCGGCAGATCGACGTGCCCGGCTTCACCACCAGCGGCGGCGGGTTCATCCCGGTCGGTGTTCCGGCGGTCGACGCCGCGCTCGCCGACCCCAGCCGTCACCTGCCGGAGCCGGAGCAGCTCGCCTGGCTGCAGGACAACGTGTCCGACCACCATCGGCAGTGGCACCTCGTCGGCAATCAGGTGATGATGACCCCCGTACGCTGGCCGGGCGCGGCGCTCGGCGTACCGGGGAACCTGACGCTGCTGAACTCCGATCAGTGGGACGGCTACCAGGCCGACCAGAACGCCCTGCTCGGGCATTTCGCGTCCCGGCCCGCGCGCAGCGGCGACGTCGTCGTGCTGACCGGTGACATCCATTCGTCCTGGGCGGCCGACCTGCCCGCCGATCGGGGCCCGGGTGGATACGAGCCGGCCGGTGTCGAGTTCGTCTGCCCGTCCGTCACCAGCGACGGCTTCTTCGAACTCGTCCGGGCGTCGCTGCCCGCCGGTACGCCGACAGCCGTCGCTCTCGCCGCCACGGCCAGGGTGACGGGCGCCGTCGCCGCCACGAATCCGTGGGTTCGCTACCTCGACGGCGTCGGCCACGGGTACGCGTTGATCGACGTCACTCCGGAGCGCGTACAGGCGGATTTCTTTCTGACGCCGACGCCGACGGACAGCCTGCCGGACCCGCGGGTGGCTGCCGGCGTGCGCCCGGTCTACGCCCGCGGCTTCCAGACGATCGCCGGCAGCCGGCGGGTCAGCGCGGCCGATACGCCGATCGGCCCCCGGTCGGACCACCCGGCGCGGGAGCACGGCCGGCACTGAGCATCGCTCGGACGGTGGTGGCCCTGGCACGCGATGTGCCGGGGCCACCGTTCGTTTTCGCCGCCGACGGCCGCTCGGGCGCAGCGGGGAATCTCGATCCCTCGGAGCGCTTGACGAGAGTTAGTGATAAGGCTAAATTCTTGACTCAAAGAAAGTTAGGAAACTTTCTTTACAATCCTTCCGCCGCCCCGGAAGGACCCCGCACCCCCGCAGTCCCATCCGCCCGTATCGGAGGACAGCAATGTCTTGGTCACCCCCGAAACGCCTCCTCGCCGCGGCCGCCGCCGTCGGTCTCGCCACCGCCGGCTGGCTCGTCGGCACCGCCGCGCCGGCCTCCGCGGCGGCGAACCCCGGCCCCGGCTTCCCCGCCCATTACGCCGCACCGTACGTCGAGATGTGGCTCTCCCCCAGCACGATGGTCAACGCCATGAACGCGACGGGGAACAAGTACTACACGCTCGCATTCGTGATCAGCAACGGCTCCTGCACCCCGCTGCTCAACGGGGACACGCCGATCAACGACGCCGGTTGGACCAGCGCGATCAACACGATCCGCGCCGCGGGCGGTGACGTCATCGCGTCGTTCGGCGGCGCGTCCGGCACCGAACTCGGCGTCGCCTGTACGTCGGTGGCTTCGCTGCAGGCCGCGTACAAGAGCGTGATCGACCAGCTCAACCTGAACCGGGTCGACTTCGACATCGAAGGCGCGCCCCTCGACAACACGGCCGCCAACGACCGCCGCAACCAGGCGCTGGCGAACCTGCAGTCGCAGTACGCCGCCGCCGGCAAGACACTGGCCGTCGACTACACCCTGCCGGTGCTGCCGTCCGGCCTGCTCAGTGACTCGCTGAGCCTGCTCAACAACGCGAAGAGCCACAACCTGAACGTCAATCTCGTCAACATCATGACGATGGACTACGGGTACGCGACCGACATGGGCCAGGCCGCCATCAACGCGGCGAATGCCCTGCACAGCCAGCTCGGCTCGATCTGGACCACGAAGACGTCCGCGCAGCTGTGGGCGATGGAGGGCAACACCCCGATGATCGGTGTCAACGACACCACCAGCGAGGTGTTCACCACCGGCAACGCGTCCACACTGGAGAGTTTCGCCGCGTCCAACGGCATCCAGCAGCTGTCGTTCTGGTCGCTCGGCCGGGACAACCAGGGCTCCAGCGGCACTTCGCAGAGCACCTACCAGTTCACGAACACGTTCAAGGCCATCACCGGCGGTACCACCGGCGGGGGCGGCGGAGGCGGTGGCGGCGGTACGCCGATCCACGGCTACGGCGGCAAGTGCGTCGACGTCTCGGGGGCCAGCTCCGCCAACGGGACCGCGATCCAGCTGTGGACCTGCAACGGCACGACCGCCCAGAACTGGACCCACACCGGCAACACGTTCCAGGCGCTCGGCAAGTGCATGGACGTGACCGCGGCCGGCACCGCCAACGGCACCAAGGTGCAGCTGTACGACTGCAACGGCACCGCGGCGCAGGCGTGGACCGTGGGCGCCAACAACAGCCTGGTGAACACGGGCTCCGGCAAGTGCCTGGACGCCACCGGACCCAGCTCCGCCGACGGTACGCGACTGCAGATCTGGACCTGCGGGGGCTCGGCCAACCAGAGCTGGACGCTGTCCTGACGATCAGTAGGTGAAGAGGAACGCGGCCGGGCGGATCAGCCCGGCCGCGTTCACCGTGTTCCCGCGAGGATCGAACGGGCTGAGGCGGGCCGATCGCGCTCAGGCTTCCGACCGGCGGCCGCTTCCGGCGAGGAGATCGTGCACCCCGGCCAGGTAGCCCTCCGGAGTCGTGTCCGAGACGAGCAGGCGCTGGACGATGAACCCTTGCAGCAGCCCGAACATGGCCGCGCCCACCTGCTCCGGGACCGCCTCCGGCGACAGGTTCCCCGCCGCCTGCCAGCGCCGGGCGACCTCCGCGCAGTGCCCCCGCAGCCGCCGGTACGCGACGTCGACCTGAGCCGCGAGTGCGGGCTGGCGCAGCGCCTCGGACCAGACCTGCAGCGCGATCCGGGTGAGGTCGACGCCGCCGGCCGAGTCGATGATCGTCCGGTTCATGATGCCGCCGGCCATCTGCGCGACGGCCTCCTCCGGCGACGGGGCGGCGCCGTCGGCGAGCAGGTCGCCGAGCCATTCGTCGACCGCAGCCAACCACCACTCCGCGGCGGCGACGATGATCTCGTCCTTGCTGCGGAAGTACCGGTAGACGGCGCCCGCCGACAGTCCTGCCTCGGCGATGATCGCGGCCATCGAGGTCGCGTGGAAGCCGTCCCGGGCGAAACAGCGGGCGGCCGCGCGGAGGATCTCGGCCCGGCGCTGGACCAGGTACTCGTCGGTGACGCGAGGCATGTCACCACAATAAAGCGAACGTTCGTTCTTGACGAGCCTGGGCACGCTTCCTAGGCTGAAAAACGAATGACCGTTCTTCTTTAGGAGGCCGCGATGACCGCGGACACGGCGACCGGCACGGCCACGACGGCCCTGCCCGACCGGGCCGAACCGAACTCTCCCTGGTCACGGGTTGCCGCTACCGCGGCGCTGCTCACCGTGATCATTTCCGCGTTGCTGACCGCGTTCGCCTGGCCGGCGGCCCGCTCGTCGGTGCACGGCGTACCGATCGTGGTTGCCGGGCCGCCGGCCGCGGTCGCCCAGGTCACGGCCGCCCTTGACCAGCATCAGCCCGGCGCCTTCACGGTGACGGCCGTCGCGGACACGGCCGCCGCCGAGAGCTCGGTACTGCACCGGGAGGCGTACGGGGCGATCGATCTGAGCTCCGGGCGGCCTCAGGTCATCGTCGCGTCGGCGGCCGGGCCGGTGGTGGCTCAGGCGCTGCAGGGGGTCGCCGCGGGACTCGCCCAACCGGCCCAGTCCACCGTCGGCGTACGCGACCTCGTCCCGCTCCCGTCCGGCGACCCCCGCGGTGCCGGGCTGGCCGCCGGGGCGCTCCCGCTCGTCCTCGGCGGCATGATCGCGGCCGTCCTGTTCACCGTCCGCGTACGCGGAACCGGCCGCCGGGTCGCCGGAGCCGTCGCGTACGCGGTGGCCGGCGGGTTGGCGATGGCGGCGATCCTCCAGTTCTGGCTGGGGTCGATCAGCGGGAACTATGCCGCCAACGCGGGCGTGATGGCGTTGTCCCTGGCCGCGACCTCGCTGACCGTGCTGGGACTCGAATCGCTGCTCGGTACGGCCGGTTTCGCGCTCGGCGGCCTGGCGATCTTCCTGCTCGGCAATCCGCTGTCGGGCGCCACGAGCGCGCCGGAGATGCTGCCGGGCTGGTCCGGGGAGGTCGGCCGATTCCTGCCCCCGGGTGCGGCGGTCACGCTGCTGCGCTCGGTCGCCTTCTTCCACGGCCACGCCGTCGCCCAGCCCATCGCGGTGCTCGCGGGCTGGCTCGCCCTCGGCGTCGTCCTCTGCCTGCTGGGCGGCCTGCGTACCCGCCGGCTCACCCGCTGACCCACCCCCAAGATCCCGATTGGATCAGGTTTTCGCACGTAATCTTGGCCCAAGATTCGGGTGATTTCCCTGATCCAAGCGGGATCTTGAAGCGCGAACCGCGGGGCAGCGGTCATCGGCGTACCGCGCGGACGATCGCGTCGTGGAGGGTCACCGTCCGCCCTTCACCATCCGTGTACGCGCGCCCCGGGTTGGACGCCTCGATCTCCCAGTCCGCCGGGTCGAGGGTGCCCGCCATGCGCTCGGCCGGGTACATCAGGGCGGCCAGGTGCGCCGGCCGGTCGAACGCCTCCACATCGGACGGATGGTGGCCGACGATCAGGAGGGTGCCGCCGGGGCGTACCGCGGCGGCGAGCTTGCGGTGCAACGTCTGCAGGTCCTCCCACGGCAGGTGCATGAACTGCGCGGACACCAGGTCGTACGCCTCCCGCTCGGGCGTCCAGGCGAGGACGTCGGCCTGCCGCCACGTGATCCGGGCGGCGACCTCGGGACCGGCCTGGGTGGCGGCGACATCGGCGGCCCGGTCGAGGGCGACCTGGGAGATGTCGACCCCGGTCACCTTCCAGCCGCGGCCGGCCAGCCAGATCGCGTCCGCGCCCTCCCCCGCGCCGACGTCGAGCGCGTCGCCGGGCGGCAGGGCCTCGACCGTGGCGACGAGGCGTGGGTTCGGGTTGCCACTCCAGACCGAGTCGGCCGAGCCGTACCGGTCGTCCCAATATTCCGCGGTGAACATCGTCGCCAGATCGTGGTCGTGCCCGTCCTGGGGACCGTGGCCGTGCTGGTGGTGCTGGTGCGAAGTCATGCGTCCACGATGACCCGGCCGACGCGTACCGGCGAAGAAGTTTGCCGAAGCGGCAAACCGCAAGCCGGCGGCTGGGTCAGCCCCAGGTCTGGGGCGCGGGCTGGCGGGTCGTCGCGTTGAGCCGGTTGAAGAAGTTGGTCGTGGCGACCCACAGCACGAGGGCCGCGAGCTGCTTCTCGTCGTAGTGCCGCGCGGCCTCGTCCCAGACGGCGTCCGGGACCGGGTCGGTGCGGTCGGCCAGGCGGGTCGCGCACTCGGCGAGCGCGAGCGCGGCGCGCTCGGCGTCGGTGAAGTACGTGGACTCCCGCCAGGCCGCGACGGCGAACAGGCGCTCGTCGGTCTCGCCGTTCTTCTTCGCGCTGCGCGCGCCGGAGTCGACGCACGCGCTGCAGCCGTTGATCTGGCTGGCCCGCAGGTGCACGAGCTCAAGCGTCCCCTGGGGTACGCCGCCCGAGTGCGCCGCCTTGTAGAGCAGGTTGATCGCCGGGGTCGCGTCGAGTACGCCGGCCGGGTTGTTCATACGTGCCTGCATTTCTGTTTTCCTCCACACAGCGGGGTTGATCTGTCATCTGGCTGACGGACCCCGCCCTGCCGATGTGACCGGCCGTGGCTCAGCTCACATTCGCCCTCGCCACCCATTGCTCGTACGCGTATACTCGTCTACGAATAATCGGTAGAAGGAGGCGACGAGGTGCCGAAACGCAGGAAGGTGACCAACCTGCTCGGCCTCGCCGTGCTGTCGACGGTGCTGTTCCAGCCCATGCACCCGTACGAGATGGCGGCGGTCATGCGCGAGCGTGGCAAGGACCGCGACATGAACGTCAAATGGGGTTCGCTCTACACGGTCGTCCAGAACCTGGAGAAACACGGGTTCCTGGAGGTCGTGCACAGCGATCGGCAGGGCGCCCGGCCGGAGCGGACGGTCTACCGGATCACCGAGGCCGGGCGGCAGGAAATGGTCGACTGGGTCAGCGAGCTGCTCGCCTCGACCGAGGAGGAGCAGCCCCGGTTCCGGGCGGGCCTGTCGATCATGGGAGTCGTCGGGCCCCGCGAAGCGACCCGGCTGCTCGGCCTGCGCGTGGCGGCGCTGGAGAAGCAGCTCGCCGCGGAACGTGCTGAGTTGACCGCGCTGCGCGAGCGCATGCACCCGTTCTTCCTGATGGAGGCCGACTACGGGCTGACCCTGCGCGAGGCCGACCTCGGCTGGGTACGCGAACTGCACCGGCAGCTCGCCGACGAAACCCTGCCCGGCCTGGACCTCTGGCACCGCTTCTACGACACCGGCGTACTGCCGCCGGAACTGGTGCCGCCGGCCGACGGCGGATGACCGGAACGTCCCGGTGGCAGTGCGGCAACACCGCCACCGGGACTCGACTCACCACACGGGTGGTACCCCGGGCGGCAAGCGGCAGCTCCAGGATATCCGGGGACCACCCTCCATCCGATGGAGGAAGACCATGAGCAGTCCCGGCACCAAGCGCCTGCCCGTACCGACCATGGAAGGCGCGACCGCCCGCTGGTACGCCCGCAACCGCGGCTCCGCGCCGCAACGGGCGGCGTACCGGACGCAGGCGGCCGCGTTCGCCCGCCGGATCCCCGAAGGCGCCGAGATCCTCGAGATCGCACCCGGTCCCGGCTACTTCGCCGTCGAGCTGGCGCACCTCGGATTCCCGGTCACCGGGCTCGACATCAGCACGTCGTTCGTCCGGATCGCCTCGGCGTACGCGCGCTCGGAAGGGGTCGCCGTGGACTTCCGGCACGGCGACGCGGCCGCGCTGCCGTTCCCGGACCGGGCCTTCGACGTCGTCGTCTGCCAGGCCGCGTTCAAGAACTTCCAGGAGCCCGTACGCGCGCTCGACGAGATGCACCGGGTGCTGCGGCCGGGCGGGACCGCGTACATCCATGACATGAACCACGACATCACGGCGGCGGACATCGCGGCCGAGGTGGCGCCGATGGGTCTGTCCACACGGGATGCCTGGTTCACGCGGATCGCGCTGCGCGGGCTGCGGCGCCGGGCGTTCACGGCGGACCGGTTCCGGGGGCTGGCCCAGGCGTCCCGGTTCGGCTCGTGCGAGGTCGACGCGGAGGGCATCGGCCTGGAGGTCCGCCTGCGCCGTCCCTAGTGGACGATCGGCCGCCGGGACCTGGTCTCGGCGGCCGCCAAGTTTTAGCCGGCCCCCAAGTTTTAGCCGGATTCGAATCAGTTCGGCCGGGCGCCGGCGTAGGCCAGACTCAGGGGCATGACGTTTCGCGCATTGCATCACGCCGACACCCCGCTCGTCCTCGTGAACGCCTGGGACGTGGCCAGCGCCCGGGTCGTGGAGGACGCCGGCGCCCCCGCCGTCGCCACCACCTCCGCCGGCGTCGCCTGGAGCCTCGGCGCGCCCGACGGCGACCGGCTCACCCGCGACCTCGCCGTCGAGCACGTGCGGCGGATCGTGGCCGCGGTACGCGTACCGGTCACGGCCGACATCGAGAGCGGCTTCGGCGACACCCCGGAAGAGGTGGGCGAGACGGTCCGGGCGATCGTCGCGGCCGGCGCCGTCGGCATCAACCTGGAGGACTCCGTACGCGACGGCGGCCCCACCGCGCTGCGGGACGTGCCCGGCCAGGTGGACCGGATCGCCGCGGCCCGGGCCGCCGACCCCGACGTGTACATCAACGCCCGCGTGGACCCGTTCCTGCGCGGCGGCGGCTTCGACGACGCCGTACGCCGGGCGGCCGCGTACCTGGCGGCGGGGGCGGACGGGATCTTCGTGCCCGGCGTGGCCGACCTGACCACGATCGCGGCCCTGGTCAAGGAGATCCCGGCCCCGCTGAACATCCTCGTCGGACCGGGATCGCCGAGCGTCGCCGAGCTGGCCTCGGTCGGCGTACACCGGGTCAGCCTCGGTTCCGCGGTCGCCGAAGCCGCGTACGCGGTGGCCGCCCGGGCCGCCCGGGAGGCGTACACGTCCGGGACCTACCAGGCCGTCTCGGCGGCGCTCGACTACGACGCCCTGAACTCTTTGTTCGAGTAGCTCTTGTTCGAGTAGCTCTTTGTTCGAGTGGCTACAGTGTCGGCATGCTGGTCGTGACATCCAATGAGGTTCCCGGATACGAGATCCGCGCCGTCTACGGCGAGGTCTTCGGGCTGACCGTCCGCTCGCTGCGCTTCGGGGCCAGCTTCACCGCCGGCTTCCGCTCGATCGGCGGCGGTGAGGTCCCCGAGATGACGAAGCTGGTGGCGCAGAGCCGCAACGAGGCGATGGGCCGGATGCTCGCCGAGGCGCACAACCGCGGGGCGAACGCCGTCGTGGCCATGCGGTTCGACACCGGCGAGATCATGCAGCAGTGGACCGAGGTGTGCGCGTACGGCACGGCGGTCTGGGTCGCCCCGGTCACCGACGACGCCAAGAAGCAGTACGACTACCTGGTCAGCGCCGGTCAGATGCCGCACCAGCAGGCTTATCGGACCTACGTTCAGCAGTGACGGCTACACCACGACGCGCATCGCGGGCGGCGGCGGTTCGGGCAGGCTCCGGAGCGCCGCCGTGATCTCCTCCTCCGGCATCGGCCGGAAGAAGTGGAAGCCCTGCGCGGCCGTGCAGCCGAGTTCGGTCAGCGTACGCCGCTGCTCGTTGGTCTCGACGCCCTCGGCGACGATGCGCAGGCCGAGCTGGCGGCCGAGGTCCACGGTGGTCCGCACGATCGCGGCGGCCTGCGGCGAGTCGCCCATGGCCCGCACGAAGCTGCGGTCCACCTTGACCTCGTCGACCGCGATCCGGGTGAGGAACGTCAGCGACGAGTAGCCGGTGCCGAAGTCGTCGACCGACAGCTGTACGCCCATCACCCGCAGATCGCCGAGGACCTCGTCGATGACCCGCAGGTCGCTCATGACGACGGTCTCGGTGATCTCCAGAACCAGCCGCTGCGGCGGTACGCCGTGCTTGTCCAGCAGCTTCTGGATGTCGCCCGGCAGTTCGGAGTCGAGCAGGTTGCGGGCCGACAGGTTGACCGAGACCGGCACGTCGACGCCCTCGGCACGCCACTGCGCGGCCGCGCCGAGCGCCTTGTCGATGACGTAGCGGGTGAACGGCGCGAGCAGATCGCTGGCCTCGACGGCGCGGACGAAGTCCTTGGGGTGCAGCCGTCCCCGGCGCGGATGTTCCCAGCGGGCGAGCGCCTCCACGCCGGTCGGCGCGCCGGTGTGCAGGTCGACGGCCGGCTGCAGGGCGAGTACGAGCTGGTCGTCCACCCGCAGCGCGGTACGCATCTCCGCCACGAGCGCGAGCCGGTCGGTGCTGGCCCCGTCCTGGGTCGGGTCGTACGCGACGACCGACGAGCGGCCGTCCTTGGCCTGGTAGAGCGCCACGTCGGCGCGGCGCAGCAGCTCCGGCATGTCGACCCGGCCGGAGGTCGCGACGACGACGCCGATCGAGGTCTCGGCCGAGACGGTGACCCCGGCGATCTCGGTCGGCTCGGCGAGGGCGGCCGCGATACGCCGGGCGCGCCGCACCGCCTGCCGCTGAGCCTGGCGCAGGGCCGGCTCGGTGCCGTCCTCGGGCAGGTCGAACAGGAGCAGGCCGAACTCGTCGCCGCCGAGGCGGGCCAGTAGCTCCACATCGGACACGAGGTCGCCCAGCCGGCCCGCCGCCACCTGGAGCAGCTGGTCGCCGGCGACGTGGCCGAGAGCGTTGTTGACTTCCTTGAAGTTGTCGACGTCGAGCAGCAGCAGCGCGACCGCGGCACCGCGGCCCAGCCCGCGCAGCGTCTCGTCACCCCGGTGCAGCAGCGCTTCCCGGTTGAACAGCTTGGTCAGCGGGTCGCGGACGGCCTCGTCGACGGCCCGCTCCGTGGCCGTCCGCAGGGCCGCGTGGGTGGCCGCGTCGTGCAGGGCGACCCCGAGCGCGTCCGCGTACGCGGCCAGGGCGGCCCGGTCGCGCGAGCGCAGGCCGGTCGTCCCGGCGAAGTGGAGGGTCAAGGTGCCGACGGGGCCACCGGCCACCTCCAGCGGCCGGCTGACCGAGGCCGTCACACCCCCGTGATGTACGCCGGCCGTGTGGCGGGTCGTCGGGCCGTCCGGGTTCAGCAGCTCGACCACGACTTCCGTCGCCCGGAACAGGGTCAGCGCGCTGCGGGCACCCGCGTTGGCGATGCCGGGCAGGTCCCCGTGCCGGCGCAGCGCCCGGATCGCCTCGGCGTACCGGTGCCAGCCCTGGCGCTCCTGGGAGTCGAGCAGCCGGTGCGTGTACGTCTGCTGCAGCAGCCACAGCACCGGGGGCAACGCGATCAGCCAGTGCCACTCGTGCACCAGCAGGGCGACGATCAGCAGGCCGATCAGCAGGTTGCCGAGGGTCATCATCCAGATGCTGGCCAGCGCCCGGCGGATCAGCGGGCCGAACCGGGTGCCGTCGCGCAGCATCACGTAGACGCACGCGATCACCACGGTCAGCAGCGAGTAGCCGAGCGCGGCGCCGGCGAGGACCGCACCGCCGACGGGCGTGAAGTGAGTGGTGTCGGCCAGCAGCAGATGGGCCGCGACGGCGGCGGGCGCGGCCGCGAGGGCCAGGCTCGCGCTGCGCCGGAGCACCTCGACCGCCGGCCGGCCCTCCTCGGAGAACGCGGCCAGCACGAAGTTCGCCAGCAGGACACCGCTCAAGGTCGCGGCGGGCAGCCAGCCGTCGCGTCCGATCCAGACGGCCACGATGACGGCCGCGTCGCCCCAGGCGGTGGCGAACGTGGCGGCGCCGATGCGAACACGCAGACGGCCGAGGTGGCTGACGAAGATCAGGCCGACCACGATGCCGAACCGCGCCCAGTCGTCGATCGGTGACAGGACGAGCCCGCCGACGGACGCGACGAGGGCCGCCACGAGCATCGACCCGATGAAGGTACGCGCCCGGCGCGGAAGTTCGGGGGCGCCGGAGGACACGTAGAGCCGGCGGACGGCGTCGCCCGCCTGGTCCCAGCCGCTGCGCAAACCTTGGGCAGCCTGACGGAGCAGGTCGTTCATCAGGCCACCGCACCCCCTCACTGTGGGTCCCCGGCTGAACCTCCGCTGACGCGAATCCCGGTGGAAGGCTACGGCTTAATTGGTGTGGGCGACAGTCTCCGTGCGCCAAAAAGCGGAATTGTGGAAGATTCTCACCGCGCGTCGGAGTCGTCCATCGGCACGTCGGAGCCGCTGTCACGGCCCGGCAAGGCCCCGACGTCCGTCGATGTGGCCTGCCCCGTGGGCGCCTCACCGTCGAAGGAGGACGGCAGCCTCTTGATCCGCTTTCCCATGTTGCGGATCAAGAGAACCGTCGCCGCGCCGAGCACGATGATGAGGAGCAGACCCATCGGCCCGGCGAGGCCGCCCGATCGGGTGTCCCCGAAGTTGTTGTCGGCGATCACTCTCGTGGTGAGCGCGGCCGCGCCGAGCTGGTGAAGCATGGTCCGATCCTCCTCAGACGCCGGCGGTCTGCGCGACCCCGGCGAACAGGTCGTCCTCCGGGACGGAGCTGTCCACCAACGATCGCACGAGCTGGTAGTCCTCGGTCGGCCAGCCCTTGCGCCGCAGCTCCAGCGGCGCGCGGAAGAAGAAGCCGTCCGGGTCGATCTGGGTCGCGTGGGCCCGCAGCGCCTCGTCACGGATCACGAAGTACTCGTCGCAGACGACCTGGGTGGTGATCCGGTCGCTGTTGTCGCGCCCCTCGTCGGCGCCCCACTTCTCGAGCATCTCCGCGTAGGGGCTCTCGATGCCGGCGGCCAGGCACGCCTCGTGCATCGCCACGAACTGCCGCCGCGTGAAGCTCACGTGGTAGTACAGCTTCAGCGGCTGCCAGGGCTCGCCCTCTTCGGGGTAGCGGTCGGGGTCCGGGGCGGCCTCGAAGGCCGCGACGCTCACCCGGTGGCACTGGATGTGGTCGGGGTGCGGGTAGCCGCCGTTCTCGTCGTAGGTGATCACGACATGCGGGCGGAACTCACGCATGACGGCCACCAGCGGACGAGCCGCCTCCTCGACGTCCACCAGGGCGAAGCAGCCCTCCGGCAGCTTCGAGGTGTCGGCCGGGTCGTAATCCTCCACGTAACCCGAGTCGACGAAGCCCAGCCAGGCCTGCCCGACCCCGAGGATCTCGCGGGCGCGCTCCATCTCGGCCCGCCGGATCTCGGAGATGTTCTCCAGGATGGCCGGGTCGCCCTGCAACTTCGGGTTGAGCACGTCGCCACGCTCGCCGCCGGTGCAGGTGACGACCAGCACCTCGACGCCCTCCCGCGCGTAGCGGGCCATGGTCGCCGCGCCCTTGCTCGACTCGTCGTCGGGGTGTGCGTGCACGGCCATGAGCCTGAGCTGCTCAGTCACGACGTCTCCTCCGTGAGGTGGAATGCGATGATGGGTCCTGCGACGGGGCAACGCCCGCCGCCGGCCATTCTTGCCTGGCCCACCGACAGTTCCGTGGGGAGGACCCGAAAACGTGACAAGCGAGCAGCAGCCAGTATTCCCGCCCGGCCGCTACGGGCGCCGCCGCACCGCCCGGCGTACGCCGCGGGGCGTGCTGACCGCCGGCGTCATCGTGCTGGTGGCGGTGTTCACATTCATCGGGTACACCCTCTACCGAGCGTACGGCGACCAGGACTACAGCGCCGAGGTGACCCGCTTCTCGACGGCCGACCGCTCCGTCGACGTCCAGTTCTTCGTGCGCCTGCCGGACGGCGGGCGGGCGGACTGCGTACTGCGCGCCCGGGGATCGGACGGGCTGGAGGTCGGCCGGGCCACCGTCGCCGTGACCGCCGGCTCCGAACCGGCGCACACGGTGGTCGAATACCGGCTGGCCACGACCGCCCGACCGGTCACCGGCGAGATCGTCGCCTGCACGCCGGCCGCCACCTCGGCCGATTCCGGCTCGCGCGGATAATCCAGCTTCTTGGCGTACGCTGTTAAGTTTGAACTTCCGCCCATCTCTACCCAAGGAGCCCGCCGTGCCATCGACCGAGTCCACCACCTGGCTGTCTCAGGAGGCGTTCGACCGGCTGCAGGGTGAGCTTGACGAGCTGATCGCGGCCCGTCCGGCAGTCGCAGCCGAGATCAACGCCCGCCGCGAGGAGGGCGACCTGCGGGAGAACGGCGGTTACCACGCCGCCCGCGAGGAGCAGGGCAAGCAGGAGGGGCGCATCCGCTACCTGCAGGAGTTCCTGCGTACCGCGGTGGTGGGCGACGCTCCCTCGGCCGACACGGTCGCCCCGGGCATGGTCGTGACGATCCAGTTCGACGACGACCCGGACGACACCGAGACGTTCCTGCTGGGCTCCCGGGAGATCGCCGCGACCACCGAGCTGACGGTCTACAGCCCCGAGTCCGCGCTGGGCGCCGCGATCCTGCACGCGCGGCCCGGCCAGACGGTGAGCTACACCGCACCGAGCGGGGCCAAGATCACTGTCACGGTCGTGAAATTCGAGCCGTTCGCCGGATAGGCGGCATTTCAGGGGCCTTGGGGAGATGCATACCGGCCCTTCGGCCCATTGAGGACGTCCTGAACTCCTGGAAGGCTTGCGCCGCTCGCTGTGACCGCGAGCCTTCCACGGAGGGGAATTCCTCGTATGTCTGAAACCCTCGAGCCGGCGGCCGTCGACCGTCGCCGTCTCATCCGCCGGGCCGGAACCGTCGCCGCGGGCCTGGGTGCCGCAGGCGTGGCCACGGCCGTCGCCGCGACCCCGGCCAGCGCCGCGAGCGGTGATGCCGTGCTGCTGGGCAAGGCGGACAACGACTCGGGCACGGCCACGACCGGGATCACCAGCTCGAACACCACCGGCACGCTCGCCCTGGAAAACAAGGTCGGCGCGGCGCCGCTCGTGCTGCCGCCGAAGGACTGGAACTCGGGCACCTACCCGGACGGCTCGCTGGGCTTCACCCCGGACGGCCCGCTCCAGTACTCGTTCTCGATCGACACCGGCTCGGGCATCGCGCACAACAACATCGCGTACGTCTACGACACCAGCTGGGCGTCGATGCCGATCGCGCTGAGCACCCCGGTACGCGTCCTGGACACCCGCAAGAGCAGCGCCGTCCTCGACTTCGTGCTGAACCCGAGCGTCCTGGACACGCAGGGCCGTCTGAAGAGCGGCGCCACGCTGCAGCTGGACCTCAGCTCGCTGGCGTACCTGGCGCTGGGCGTGTTCGGCAACCTGGCCGCGATCACCCCGGACCGCGCCGGCTGGCTGAAGCTCTTCGCGCTGGACACTCCCGAGCCCGCGACCTCCAACGTGAACTTCGCCGCCAACCAGTACGCGTCGAACTCGTTCTTCGTCGGCGCCGGCTTCCGGACGGACACGCACGGCGTACCGACGGTCACCACCGGCCTGTCGATCAAGGCGCTCGGCAACACGCACGTCATCCTGGACGTCTTCGGGTTCAGCGTCGCGCAGTCGAACGACGTCGCGGAGCTGAACAGCGTGAAGGGTGCGGCGAAGCTGGCCAAGGAGCAGGCGGTCACCCGCGCCCAGGTCCGCGCGAACAACAAGCACCCGTTCCACTGATCGGCGCCCGCCGACCGCGAGCACGACAAGAACACGCAAAGGAGCCGGGATCCGTCCCGGCTCCTTTCGCGTACCCGGGCGGGTCAGGTCAGGTCGCGGCAGGGGATCGTGACGCGCCAGCCCGACGGGTGCGTCTTCACCGACACCTCCCCGCCGCCCGTCTCCGGTACGCCGACCGGCGCCACCTTCGACAGGTCGACCGGCAGCCGCCCGCCGTCCGAGTGATCGCAGGCCATCCGCGCCTCGGCGACGACGACCGCCCAGGACCGGGCCGCGGAGCGGTGGTTGGGCACGAACCAGTTGAGCGCCGACACGACCGCCAGGATCAGCGCCAGTACGCCGGCCGGCGCCAGCGCGAGCGGATCGGGCCGGGGCGCCAGCAGGGCCGCCAAGGCGGCGATGAGCAGCAGACCGGGCGCGTACAGGTAGCGGTCGGCGGTCGCGCCTAAGGTCATGAGTTCCGCCGAGGCGAGCACGACGCTCGTGGTGGCCGCCGCGATGGCGAGTTGCCACCGGGGCTTCGTCAGGCGTACGAGGGCGGCCGCGAGCGCCAGGGCGAGGATCGTCAGCGATGCGATCCCGTAGCCCCACGGGGACCGCTGCGCTTCCCACCGTTCGCCGAAGAGCGTGTGCGGTACGAGCCAGCGGGCGTACTCCCCGAGGGCCCAGACGGGATTCGGCCGCAGCGTGCCGCCGGCGCCACCGGCCAGCGCGAACGTGACGAACTGGAGCACCGCTCCGACGGCCAGGTAGCCGGCCAGGAGGATGCCGTGCACGTCCCGCCGCACGGCGATCCGCAGTGCGGCCAGCGGGAGCAGCAGCAGCGCGTACGGCGTGGTGAGGGCGGTGCCGGCGACGACGAGTCCCGCCGCGATCCGCGGCCCGATCCGGACCGGCGACCACAGCAGCAGCCAGAACGTCGCGTACAGGAGAGGGAATTGCAGGGTGGCCAGGTTGTCGATGACGGAGCCGCTGTCAGGGCCGAAGCGGCCCTGCCCGATCGGCGCGAGCACCAGCGGTGCCGCCACCAGTACGCGTGACAGCCGCCACGAGAGGTGAGCACTGCTCGCGACGTAGACGAGCAGCGCGAGGGCGCTCGTGACGAGGGCGGCGAGCGTGCTCGCCACGGCGGCCGCCCACTCGACCGGAAAGAGGGTGGCGACCTCGGCCAGCAGCCGCGGGACGAGCGGGAGGAAGCCGCCGACGGGCGTGGTGAGGGCGGCGGCCGGGGAGCGCGTGAGCGCGTCGGAGAGGTAGACGCTGGCGTCCTGCGCCCAGATCGAGTCCCACGCGCCGTGCCCGTTGACGCGCAGCAGGCTGGCGGCGGCCCCGCCAAGCACCAGCAGTACGCCGGCCGGCCAGTGCCACGCGTGCGGTACGGCAGCCGGGGTGTCCGGGAAGAGCGGCGCGATCCAGTCCCGTGGCGAGCGGCCCTCGGTGGCTGGCCTGACCTGCGGAAAATGCGTTGCGGAGGCTGTGCTCATCACGCCCTCATCGTTGAGATCGACGCATCACCCCCGGTCGATCACCCGGCCGAGGCAGATGATGGTAGACCGCCACGGCGCGGGCGGGCACCGGCTCAGAGGACGACCAGGTACCCGGCCGACCGCAGGGCGCCGAGCAGCCGATCGGAGTGTTCCGATCCCCGGGTCTCCACCGAGAAAGCCACGGAGACCTCGCCCAGCCGCAGGTTGGCGTCGTGCCGCTGGTGGGCGACGTCCACGACGTTCGCGCGGTGCTCGGCGATCAGGGAGAGCAGCGTGGCGAGCTGTCCCGGCCGGTCGTCGCAGCGCACCGTGAACCGCAGGAACCGGCCGGCCAGCGCCAGTCCGTGCTCGATCACCCGCATGAGCAGCAGCGGGTCGATGTTGCCGCCGGACAGGATGGCGACCGCCGGCGTCTCGACCTCGGCCGCCCCGCTCAGCAGCGCCGCCACGCCGACCCCGCCCGCCGGCTCCACCACCAGCTTGCAGCGTTCGAGCAGCATCAGCAGGGCGCGCGAGATCTCCTCGTCGGTCACCGTGACGACGTCGTCCACCAGCTTGCTGACATGCGCGTACGTGATGTCGCCCGGGCGCAGGACCGCGATGCCGTCGGCGATCGTGGCCAGCGTGTCCAGCCTGATCGGCTGCCCGGCCCGCAGGGACAGCGGGAACGCCGCCGCACCGGCCGCCTGTACGCCGACGATGCGTACCTCCGGGCGCAGGGCCTTGACCGCGACCGCGACGCCGGAGATGAGCCCGCCGCCGCCGATGCCGGTGATGATCGTCTTGACGTCCGGGACCTGTTCGAGGATCTCCAGGCCGACCGTGCCCTGGCCGGCGATCACGTCCGGGTGGTCGAACGGATGGATGAAGATCGCCCCGGTACGCTCCGCGAACTCCTGCGCGGCGACCAGCGCCTCGTCGACGGTGGCCCCTTCCAGCTGGATGTGCGCCCCGTAGCCCTTGGTCGCGGAGACCTTCGGCAGCGGCGCGTTGATCGGCATGAACACGGTCGACTGCGCGCCGCACGCGGTGGCCGCGAGGGCGACGCCCTGGGCGTGGTTGCCGGCGCTGGCCGCCACGACGCCGCGGGCGCGCTCCTCGGGGGTGAGCCGGTAGATCCGCGTGTACGCCCCCCGCACCTTGTACGCGCCGGCCCGCTGGAGGTTCTCGCACTTCAGCCACACCGGGCCGGAGAGCTTGGCGGTCAACGGCCGGCAGGGTTCGATCGGCGTGGTCCGGACAACGCCGGTCAGCAGCTTCCGCGCGGCTTCGATGTCTTCGAGGCTGATCAGCGTCACGGCTTGATCGTCCCACCCTTCGGGAGACCGGGGACAGCGGCCTCCGGCGTACCGGGCGATTCGCGACTTATGATCCGATTCGTGATGACTTTCGTCAAGGCACTGCACGTCCTCAGCGCCGTCATGCTGATCGGCCCGCTGATGAGCGCGCCCTTCGTGGGCCGCCGGGCCATCGCCCGGCGCAGCGCCGACGGGGTCCGCGCCGCCGCGAACCAGATGAGCTTCTACGGCCTCGGCTCGATCCTGACCGCCCTGCTCGGCGTACTCACGGTGTCGGCGAGCGGCGGGAAGGTGAAGTTCGGCGACCCGTGGGTGATCATCTCCAGCACCCTCTACGTCGTCGCGCTCGGACTCGTCTTCTTCTACGCGGTGCCCGCGTTACGCAAGGCCGCGAACATGGTCGCCGAGGGCGTCCTGGAGGCCACCCCCGACACGGCCGCGCTCACCGCCACCGGCGGCGACCTCCAGCTCAAGGAGCGGCTCGACGCGATCACCGGCCGCGTCTACGGCGCCGGGATCGTCGTCCTGCTGGCCTTCGCGCTCATCACGCTCTTGATGACCATCAGGCCATTTTGACCGTACGCGGAAAGCCCGGTGCGTGCCGCCGCCACGGCTGCTGCATCTCGAACTGGCCGGCCACGGCGAGCAGGACGAGTTCGCTGCCCGGCGGCCCGACGAGCTGAACGGCGAGCGGCATGCCGTCGGCGCGTACGCCCACGGGGACGGTCAGGGCCGGGAAACCCGAGATGTTCCACGGGGCGGCGAACGGCGCGTACTTCATGTTGGCGCGCACGTTGCTCAGCCAGGACCGGCTCGACCACTCGGCCGCCCGCAACGGCGTACGGGCCAGGGCCGGCGTGAGCAGGATGTCGTAGGGGCCGTCGTTGA
Organism: Hamadaea tsunoensis DSM 44101; assembly: GCF_000428945.1. Taxonomy (GTDB): domain Bacteria; phylum Actinomycetota; class Actinomycetes; order Mycobacteriales; family Micromonosporaceae; genus Hamadaea; species Hamadaea tsunoensis. The sequence continues at coordinate 38,505 of NZ_AUAX01000003.1, forward strand.
AGAACCCCTCGCACCGGGCCCGGAAGTTGATCCGGTCGGCTTCGCGTACGTAGCCGCGCTGGAGCGCCCAGCGGCCGACCTTGAGGTGGCGCTGCGTACGCCGCTGCAATGTGGACAGGTCCAGGCCGGCCGCCTCGGCGTCGCGCCAGGCGGCCCCGAACCAGGTGGCCAGGCCACGAAGGCCGAGGTTGAACGGGTAGCCCGGATCGGCCGACACCGTGTCGTGCCCGGCGTCCACCAGCAGTTTCGTCGCGATCGAGACCGCATTCTTGGCATCGTCGTCGGCGCTCGAACCGGCCACCGGCGACAGCAGCGAGATCGCGGCCCGCAGGCGCGGCGGGTGCTCCAGCTTCCCCGGCGTACGCCCGGCGAGCACGTGGAAGCCGACGGCCGCGTCGGCGACGGTCGTCGCGAAGACGCCGTTCTCGGTCAGCCCGAACCAGGAGTCCAGGCCGATCTGGGACGGCACGACCCCGCGCCCGGGCTTGAGCCCGATGAGTCCGCAGCAGGCGGCGGGGATGCGTACGGAGCCCATGCCGTCGTTGCCGTGCGCGATCGGCACGAGCCCGGCCGCGACGGCGGCGGCGGAGCCGCCCGACGATCCGCCCGGCGTACGGTCGAGGTTCCAGGGATTGCGCGTGATGCCGGACGCGTCGTCGGTGGTCCCCCACAGGCCCAGCTCGGGCATGCGCGTGACGCCGACGATGATCGCGCCGGCGCCGCGCAGGCGGCGGACGACCTCGTGGTCGGATTCGGCCACAGTGGACCGGGCCGCGGCCGAGCCGTTCCATGTGGGCAGGCCCGCGACGGCGGTGTTCTCCTTGACCGCCACCGGTACGCCGGCCAGCGGGAGATGCCCGAGATCCGGCTGATCGTCGACCTTCGCCGCCTCCAGGGTGGCCTCGGTCTCGCGCAGCGCCCGGAAGGCGCCGATCTGCCCGTCCTGGGAATGGATGTAGTCCAGATGATCGGCGACGACCTGGGTCGCGGAGATGTCGCCCCGCCGCACGGCGCGGGCTATCTGCTTCCCGGTCGCCCCCACCCAGGTCTCCGACATGGACCCACTCCTCCCCAGCAGTGCGTTGGACCACTGTACCCGCGGTGGGCCGCCGGAGACGGCGAGCGCCCCGCGCCAACTTCGGCCCGGGGCGCAACGCTCGTGCATGGACGGTGGGTCAGCCCAGCGCCTGCTCCAGGTCCGCGAGCAGGTCATCCGCGGTCTCGATGCCCACGGAAAGGCGTACGAGGTCGGCCGGCACCTCCAGGGCGGAACCCGCGACACTCGCGTGCGTCATCCGGCCGGGGTGCTCGATGAGCGACTCGACCCCGCCGAGCGACTCCGCGAGGGTGAACACCTTCGCCCGGTTGCACACGGCCTCCGCGCTCGCCGGATCGCCGGTACGGAAGCTGATCATGCCGCCGAACCGGCGCATCTGCTTGGCCGCCACCTCGTGGTTCGGGTGATCGGGCAGGCCCGGATAGAGCACCTTGGCCACCTTCGGATGCCGGCTCAGGTACTCCGTGATCCGCTCGGCGTTGTCGCAGTGCCGGTCCATGCGTACGGCCAGGGTCTTCACCCCGCGCAGGGTCAGCCAGGCGTCGAACGGGCCGTTGACCGCGCCCATCGAGTTCTGGTGGAACTTCGCCTGCTCGAACACCGTCTCGTCGTTCAGAACCAGGGCACCACCGACCACATCGGAGTGTCCGCCGACATACTTCGTCGTCGAGTGCACGACCACGTCCGCCCCCAGCGCCAGCGGCTGCTGCAGGTACGGGCTGGCGAACGTGTTGTCCACCACCAGCAGCGCCCCGGCGTCCCGGGCCACCTGCGCCAGCGCCGCGATGTCCGCGATCCCCAGCAGCGGATTCGTCGGCGTCTCGACCCAGATCAACCTGGTCTTGTCGGTGACGGCCGCGCGTACCGCGTCGACGTCGGTCAGCCGCGCCGGGGTGAAGTCGATCCCCCAGGGCTGCGCGACCTTCGCGAACAACCGATAGGTCCCGCCGTACGCGTCGTCGGGAATAACGACGTGGTCACCCGGCTTGCACACAGCGCGAAGGAGGGTGTCCTCAGCGGCGAGACCACTGGCGAAGGTCAGCCCGTGACGTCCGCCTTCGAGCGCCGCCAGGCATTCCTGAAGGCTGTCGCGGGTCGGATTGCCGCTCCGCGAGTAGTCGTAACCCAGCCGCGGCGCCCCGACAGCATCCTGGGCGAAGGTCGAGGTCTGGAATATGGGCGGGATCACCGCGCCGGTACGCCCGTCCGGCTCCTGGCCGGCGTGGATGGCGAGCGTCTCGAAACCGTAAGACATCACCTCAGCCTAGTCGGGCAGACTTTGAACAGCGGCGCTACGCCGCACCAGCACACCCGGAGGTGTCATCCCATGTTCGTGTGGCGCAAGAAGCTCGAGTTGCCGACCGCGGCCGAGGCCCTGCCCGGCCGGGAGACCCCGATGCGAGTCGCCGGCGGCCACTACGTCCTCGGCACTCCCCTGACCGGCCCCGAGCCTGACGGAGCCCAGGTCGCGATCGTCGGCATGGGCTGTTTCTGGGGCGCCGAGCGACTCTTCTGGAAGCTCCCCGGCGTCTACTCGACCTCCGTCGGCTACGCCGGCGGCATCACGCCGAACCCGTCGTACGACGAGGTCTGCTCCGGTTTCACCGGGCACACCGAGGCCGTGCGGATCGTGTTCGACCCGGCCGTGATCAGCTACGGCGACCTGCTCAAGGTCTTCTGGGAGAACCACGACCCGACCCAGGGCATGCGCCAGGGCAACGACGTCGGTACGCAGTACCGCTCGGCGGTCTACACGACCACGCCCGAGCAGCTGGCCGAGGCGCAGGCGTCCCGCGAGGCGTTCGCGCCCATCGTCAAGAGCGCCGGGTACGACGAGATCACGACGGAGATCGGGCCGCTCGCGGAGTACTACTACGCGGAGGAGTACCACCAGCAGTACCTGGCCAAGAATCCGGACGGATACTGCGGAATCGGTCCGAACGGCATGACCTGCCCGGTCGGCGTAGCCAAGACCGCCTAGCCATCTGATGAAACGCCCCGCTCCCCTCTCGGAGCGGGGCGTTTTTCTATACAGAATTCTGTACAGTTATCGGTATGACGATCCTTGTCCATCCTCAGGAGATGTCGGTCACCGAGGCCACACAGCGAGGCGTCGCCGGCCTCGTCACCGAGGCCGAGCAGGGTACGGATGTCGTGGTCACCCGGCACAAAAGGCCGGTCGCGGCCGTGATCGCGTACCACCGGCTGGAAGAACTGGCTCAAGCTGCCGAGGACCTGCGGGATCTCGCCCTGGCGCTGGCGCGGCAGGTTTCCGACACCGGCGAGCGGACCAGCTTCGACGAGGTGCTGCGGGCATACGGCCATACCCGGGAGTCCCTGGCCGAACTGCCGGACGAGTGACTGTGGCAGACATCCGGTTCACCAACGACGCGATCGACGACCTGCGCCGTCTCGGCCCGGAGGTCGTTCCCCGGGTCCTGAAGAAGATCCTCCTGCTGGAGACCAACGTCGTCGCCGGATATCCGCTGGGTGGCGAGCTGGCCGGCTTCCGCAAACTCGTGGTCGGCAACAACACCTGGCGCATCGTCTACCGGGTCAACGCCGACGTGATCGAGATCTGCGAGATCTGGGCCGTGGGCGCCCGCGCCGACGCCGAGGTGTACGCGGAAGCGTCGGCTCGCGTACGCGCCGCAGCCGTGACACGGCCCGAGCTGACCGCGCTCGGCGACGTGATCGAGCGGCTGGGCCGGCAGGCGGAAGGTATCGCAGGCTTCCCGCCTCCGTCGCCACCGGAGCCCGTGCCGGACTGGCTGGCGACGCGACTGATCCACACAGTCCGCCTGCCTCGCGAGGAGGTTGCCGCGATGGATCTGCAGCAGGCCGTCGACGCTTGGGCGAAATTCACAGCCGGCGGTTGACCTGGAATCGGATCAGCTGCCGTCCTTGTCGGAGTCGGCGGCGAAGACGATCACCCCGAGATACCCGTCGGCCGGCTGCGTGACCTTCATGAGCATCGAGTCCTGGTAGATCGAATCCTTGTCGTTGAACGTGTCCCGGCCGGTGTGGCTCGCGTACGGGGCGTTCGTGAAGACTGTGGTGTTGAGGGATTCGTCGAACATCATCTGCGTGGTCAGTACCCGTTTGTCCGAGAAGTGGACCATCGCGTGGATGTGCACGGTACGCCCGCGGTACCAGCCCGGCCAGATCGTGGTGAACTCGACGATCCCGTCGGCGTTGGTGACCTGGGCACCGCGGAGGTAGCGCTTGTCGTCCTGCGGCTTGAGGTCCATCGAGCCGTCGTCTTCCGAGGAGCCGCCCTGCATCCCGCCGCCCTGGGGAGCGCCGGACGGCGGGGTCCCGCCACCACCGGGAGCCCCGCCACCAGGAGCACCGCCACCAGGAGCACCGCCGCCGGGAGCACCGCCGCCGCCCTGCGACATCGACTCGGCGCCGGAGTAGGCGCCCGCCGCGTCGCAGTGCCAGATCTCGACGACCGCGTCGGACAGCGGCTTGCAGGTCTCGCTGTCCTGCACCTTGATGGCCACCCGTAGCCGCGTGCCGGGCCGGTCCTCGCGGATGTCGCTGCGGATCTTGTCGGCGTCGAAGTAGTACGGGCCCTGTGTCGTCGTCTTCGTCAGGGTGCAGGTGCCGGCCCCCGCGAACAGGTCGGTGAGGTCGGCCGCGGTGCTCGCCTGCGGGGTGACGGTCGCGCCGGTGGACGTCGTCACCGAGCCCGGACCGTCCGCGCCGCAGGCGGCGAGCAGGCCGGTGAGGCCGACGGAGCTGATTCCGGCGAAGACCGCACGGCGGCTGACCCGCTGACCCTCGTGATCGTGTCCCATGCGCCGACCGTACGTAGGAGTCGTGCGTGACCCGTCGATAGCGCCTGGGAAACACCTGAAAGAAAAGTTGGGCGGGAGGTACGCCGACCGGACTGCGGGGAACCGGTCTGTGCGTACTCCCGCCCAACGAACCCGTCCGCTACGCGGTCAGCTCCTGGCCGGAGGTGCTGTGCGGGTCGGCGGAGGCGGCCTACCCGGTACCGCGGGACGGGTGTCGCGGGACGTGAGCGCTGGCGGGCGCGTACACGTCGCCGCTCACTGGGTTTCCCTCGTCGTCGGTCGGATCCGGGGGACGGGTCCGGCGGACGGCGGGGCACCCGTGCTCATGAGTCGAAGAACGCTCCTCGGTGGGCAGGGGACGCGCCGGTACGCATGCTGGGCAGTGCGCGCAGGCTGTTCAGGTCGTGCCGGACGGTCCAGGCCTGCTGCCAGGTCCGCGTCGACGCGGCCGCGGCGCGCTCGGCGAGCCGTCGCGGCGGGCACGGCCAGGAGTGGCCGCACCAGGAGCAGGCGTCGTCGGGCGTGTCCAGGCCGTCGAGCGGGGTGTGGCGGGCGAGCAGGTGCTGCGCGTCCTGCCACAGCAGACGGTCCAGGACGTCCGTCGGTTCGGCGGTGCTGCCGGTGTCCCCGGCGGCGTTGCCGCTGCCGGACAGCGGATCGGCGACGCTGATCACTGACTTCCTCCCCCCGGGCGGAGCACCGACGGCGCCCCGTGGAGCGGTGTTCCTGACATGGAAGTCAACGCCTTGGTCAAGCGTCACACTCGGACAAACTGTCCGACGTCCGCCACGTCGCCCGAGAAGGTGACCGTACGCAGGTGGGAGGGCCCGCCGCAGCGGACCCTCCCACGTGGACGTACAGGTTCAGGCGAGGTGCGTGAGGAGGTCCTGCCGGGTGACGACGCCGGTCGGCTTGCCGTCGACGAGGACCATCGCCGCGTCGGCCTTGGCCAGCAGGGCGACCGCCTCGGCGACCGGCTGGCCGCCGCCGATCATGGGCAGCGCCGGCGACAGGTGCTTGTCCAGCATGTCGTGCAGGTGGGCCTGGCCGGCGAAGAGCGCGTCCATCAGGTCCCGCTCCGCGATCGAGCCGGCCACCTCACCGGTCACCACCGGCGGCTCCGCCTTGAGGACGGGCAGCTGGGAGACGCCGTACTCGCGCATGATGTCGATCGCGTCGCGGACGGTCTCGGAGGGGTGGACGTGGATGAGCGACGGCATGCCCGCCGACTTGGCCCGCAGCACGTCCGCCACGGTCGGCCCCTCGGCGGCCAGGAAGCCGTACCGGGACATCCAGTCGTCGTTGAAGATCTTCGACAGGTAGCCCCGGCCGCCGTCGGGCAGCAGGACCACGATCACCGCGTCGGCCGGCGCGCTCGCCGCGACCTTGAGCGCCGCCACCGCCGCCATCCCGCAGGAACCGCCGACGAGCAGGCCCTCCTCGCGGGCGAGCCGCCGGGTCAGCTCGAACGACTCGCGGTCGGTGACCTCGATGATCTCGTCGCAGACGGACTTGTCGTACGTGGTCGGCCAGAAGTCCTCGCCCACGCCTTCGACCAGGTACGGCCGGCCGGTCCCACCGGAGTAGACGGAGCCCTCGGGGTCGGCGCCGATGATCTTCACCGCGCCGCCCGAGACCTCCTTCAGGTAGCGGCCGACGCCCGAGATGGTGCCGCCGGTGCCGACACCCGCCACGAAGTGCGTGATCCGCCCCTCGGTCTGCGCCCACAGCTCCGGTCCGGTCGTCTCGTAGTGCGACCGCGGGTTGTGCGGATTCGAGTACTGGTCGGGCTTCCAGGCGCCGGGGATCTCGCGTACGAGCCGGTCGGAGACGGAGTAGTAGGAGCGCGGGTCCTCGGGCGCCACGGCCGTCGGGCAGACCACGACCTCGGCCCCGTACGCGCGCATCACGTTCTGCTTGTCCTCGCTGACCTTGTCGGGGCAGACGAACACGCAGCGGTAGCCGCGGGTCTGCGCCACGAGGGCCAGCCCGACACCGGTGTTGCCACTGGTCGGCTCGACGATCGTGCCGCCCGGGCGCAGCAGGCCCTCCTGCTCGGCGGCGTCGATCATGCGGGTGGCGATCCGGTCCTTCACCGAACCGCCCGGGTTGAGGTACTCGACCTTGGCCAGCACCATCGGCCCCTCGGCCGCCGTCACACCCTTGGTCACGCTGTGCAGCCGGACCAGCGGGGTGTCGCCGATCAGATCAACAACGTTGTCGACATATCGCATCGGGTAAGCGTATTACGTCGCCTAGTCGACGACCTGACCGTCGATCACGTCCTCGGGCGCGTACCGGGGCGGTGGCGTGTCGTGTACGCGGCTTCGTGCCCGCTTGTCCGGTTTGGCGATCCGCTCCCATTCCAGGAACCGGTCGGTCTCGGACAGGAAGGCCCCGGCCAGCCAGGCCAGCACCACGGTGTCGTCGATCAGGCCGATCAGCCCGAAGGGGATCTCCGGGATCAGGTCGATCGGCGACACGATGTACAGCGTGGCCACGCTCATCAGCGCGACCCGGCTGAAACCGTCGTAACGCCCGGTCACGGAGTGGAAGATGAGCCGCGGCGCGGCCATCAGCCGGGCACCGAGCCCCGGTCCGCCTCGATGGGCGGCGGTCACCGCCCGCCACAACGCCGTCAGCGCCGCGGTACGCCTCATGGTCCGTCCCATGTGCCCTCGCTAACCTAGGTCGTGGAGGTTCCGAACATCCACGTTACTCGGGAAGGTCCATGAGCACCGCTGGGCGAAAGATCGCACGGACCGCCGCGTACACCGGCGGGTTGCTGGTCGGGGCCGGCCTCGTGGGGGTCGGCGTACTGTTCGGGCAGGCCGAGGCGGCCAAGCGGATCATTCCGCTGGCCGAGGCGCCGCCGCCCCGGGCCGACGGCCGCTACGGTCCCCGGTTCCCCGGACGGCCGCTGTCGCTCGTCGTGCTGGGCGACTCGTCGGCGGCCGGCTTCGGCGTACGCCGTCCGCGGGAGACGCTCGCCGCGCTGATCGCGACCGGGCTGGCCCGCCGCCTGCACCGGCCGGTCGACCTGCGCGTGCTGGCGGTGGTGGGCGCGCACTCCGACGAGCTGCGCCACCAGGTCCAGGTCGCGCTCGAAGGGACGGCGCCGGACCTGGGCGTGATCCTCATCGGCGCCAACGACGTGACCCGCGACGTCACCCGCCCCGGTCACCGGCACGTGGCCGTACGCCATCTCGTCGAGGCGGTACGCGCGCTGCGTACGGCCGGGGCCGAGGTGGTGGTCGGCACGTGCCCGGATCTCGGTGCGGTGCAACCGATCCGCCCGCCGCTGCGGTGGGTGGCACGGCGCTGGAGCCGGCAGATGGCGATGGCCCAGACGGTCGCGGTGGTCGAGGCCGGCGGCCGGACGGTGTCGCTCGGCGATCTGCTGGGGCCGAAGTTCGCCCGGGATCCGCAGCGCCTGTTCGCCGACGACCGCTTCCACCCCTCTGCGGACGGGTACGCGCTGGCAGCGGCCGTGCTGCTGCCGACGGCCGTGGCCGCGGTGCATCGACAGGACGATCGTCCGGCTGCGCAAACCGCCACATCCGGGGTACGGTCGCTGCCGGAGGCGGCCGCCGAGGCGGTTCGCCGCCCTGGTACGGAGGTCAGCGGGGTCGAGGTCGGCGGCCGCGAACGCGGTCCGCGCGGGCGCTGGGCCGAACTGCGCCACCGCGTCCGGGAGGCGTTGCGCCCGGAACACGGCGTCCACGTCCGGCCCGGGGCGGGTCTCCACCCGGTCGGCGTACGCCCGGCCGACGTGCGAGCGGAGGGACTGACCTCATGAGCCTGGTCCGGCGGGCGGGCAAGGCCGCGACGATCGCCCTGGTCGCGGGCACGGTGGGCGGTGCTGTGCTGCTCACGACCGAGGCCGTCCTCGCGCGTCGGCGCACGTACGCGCAGCCCGCGCTGGGCCTGAACCTGCGAACGCGGCACGGCGAGGACAACGCGCCGCCGTTGCGCCTGGTCATGCTCGGGGACTCGTCGGCGCTCGGCGTCGGCGTGGAGACCGTCAAGGACACCGTCGGCGGCCAGCTCGCCGCGCTGCTCGCGGCGCCGGGCGGGGCCGCCCGGCGGGTCGAGCTTTCCAGCGTCGGCGTCTCCGGCTCCCGCTCCGCCGACCTCGCCACCCAGGTCGCCCGCGCGCTGCTGGGCGACCGCCCGGACGTCGCGGTCATCCTCGTCGGCGCCAACGACGTCATCGGCCTGCGCTCCCCCGGCGAGGCCGCGGGCCACCTGGGGACCGCCGTCCGGCGCCTGCGCGAGGCCGGGGTCGAGGTCGTCGTGGGCACCTGCCCGGACCTCGGCGCCGCCCGGGCCATAGCGCCGCCGCTGCGCCAGGTCGTGGCCTATCTCGGCCGCCGCGTCGCCCGTGCGCAACTGCGGGCCGTACGCGCGGCGGGCGGCGCCGTCGTCGACCTCGCCACCGAGACCGGTCCGGTGTTCCGGGCCGACCCCGCGACGCTGTGCTCGGACCGGTACCACCCGTCGGCCGACGGGTATCGGGTGTGGGCGTACGCGCTGATGCCGGCGGTGGCCGACGCGGCCGGGGTCAGCCCGACACTGCCCTGATCGCGCCCGGCCCGGACACGGCACCGAAGAAAGTCACACCCTCTGGCGCGGCCAGGTTACTCATAAGTAATCTCGGAGGATGACTGAAGCCGTCATCGTCGCCACCGCGCGCTCGCCCATCGGCCGGGCGGTCAAGGGTTCGCTGAAGGATCTTCGGGCCGACGACCTCACCGCCACGATCATCCAGGCGGCTCTGGACAAGGTGCCGCAGCTGGATCCGCGTACCATCGAAGATCTTTATCTCGGGTGCGGCATGCCCGGCGGCGAGCAGGGCCACCAGATGGCCAAGGTCGTCGCGACCCTGATGGGCTACGACACGCTGCCCGGCGCGACCATCACCCGCTACTGCGCCTCGTCGCTGCAGTCGACGCGGATGGCGTACCACGCGATCAAGGCCGGCGAGGGCGACGTCTTCATCTCGGCCGGTGTCGAGATGGTCTCGCGGTTCGCCCGCGGCAGCGCGGACGGCCTGCCGCCGGAGGCGCAGGAACTCGTCGGCGGCACGTGGCGCAACCACCGGTTCGACGACGCCGTGGCCCGGACCGCGAAGCGCGCCGAGGGCGGCGCGGCGACGTGGCACGACCCGCGCGAGGACGGCGAGCTGCCCGACATCTACATGTCGATGGGCCAGACCGCGGAGAACCTCGCCGACCTGTACGGCGTGACCCGGGCCGACATGGACGAGTTCGGCGTACGCAGCCAGAACAACGCGGAGAAGGCCATCGCGGCGGGCTTCTGGCAGCGCGAGATCACCCCGGTCGAGCTGCCCGACGGCACGGTCGTGAGCGCGGACGACGGCCCCCGGGCCGGCGTGACCCTGGAGGCGGTCGCGGGGCTGAAGCCGGTGTTCCGCCCGGACGGCCGGGTGACCGCCGGCAACTGCTGCCCGCTCAACGACGGCGCGGCCGCGGTGATCGTCATGTCCGACACGAAAGCCCGCGAGCTGGGCATCACCCCGCTGGCCCGGATCGTCTCGACCGGTGTCACCGCGATGAGCCCCGAGATCATGGGCATCGGCCCGGTGGGCGCGACCCGCCAGGCCCTCGCCCGCGCCGGGATGTCGATCGACGACATCGACCTGGCCGAGATCAACGAGGCGTTCGCCGCCCAGGTCATCCCGTCCTATCGGGAGCTCGGCCTGCCGCTGGACAAGGTCAACGTGATGGGCGGCGCGATCGCCGTCGGCCACCCGTTCGGCATGACCGGCGCCCGGATCACCGGCACACTCATCAACAATCTTCAGTGGAACGACAAGTCGATCGGCCTCGAGACGATGTGCGTCGGCGGCGGCCAGGGCATGGCGATGATCCTGGAACGGCTCTCCTAGGGTCTGCGACAGACCTAAAGCGACCTGCGCACAGCCTCCACGCGGCCGGCCAGCCGGGCGAGTTCCTCGTCCGGTACGCCGGCCGCCAGCGCGTCCGCGACCGTCACCCGCAACTGGTCGGGCAGGTTCGCGTCGGCCAGCCGTGGTACGCCCCGGCGCGGCCGCCCCTCCGCCTCGGCGCCCGCGTCGGCGAAGTCCTGGACGAGCGCGTACACGGTCTCGCCACGATCGCGCCAGCGCGGGGAAGGCCAGTGGGCGACCTGGCCCACGAGCAGGTCCACCTGCCGGGTGAGGGCATGCCGCGCTGTGATCTTGCTCATCTACCCTGCACTCCATTTCGTCCGATTGTCGGCTTGTCGGATGTGGTTGGTGACATTCTCCTCGATCCGGTACGCGGCCCTTTCGGCTGAGTCGGCGGGCCGTTCGGTCCACAGCAGATCTTTTGCCTTGCGAAGGATCCTCGGTATGACTTAGGTTCCGCTGCTGGAATGCGCTTCTCGCCAAGAAAATCGGGGGTTCTGTTGCGCACCCTTCGCAGCGCCGTCTTCGGCGCCATCCTCATCGCGGCCGTCGGGAGCATCCCGGCTACCGCGGCCCACGCGGCCGACGGTCTCGCCGAGGCGAGCCTCAGCCCCACCAGCCTGGCCTTCGGCCAGGTGAACATCGGCCACTCCACGTCTCAGACCGTGACGGTCACGAGCACGGGCGACACGTCGCTGACCCCGGGAGCGGTATCGCTCACCGGCGCCAACGCGGCCGCCTTCTCGGTCACGGGCAACACCTGCACGGGCGCCACCCTGACGACCGGGCAGACCTGCACCATCCGGGTCACCGCGAACCCCGTCACGGCGGGCGCGCAGGCCGCCACCCTAAACGTCGTGGCCAACACGGCGGCCGGTTCCCTCACGGCCGACGTGACCGCCACCGGCGTCAAGGAGGGCGGCGGCACGTACTTCCCGGTGAACCCGGCCCGCATCCTCGACTCCCGTACGGGTAACGGGGTCACCAAGGGCATCGTCGGCAAGGGCGGCACCGTTCACCTCCAGGTGACCGGCCGCGGCGGCGTACCCAGCACCGGTGTTTCGGCGGTCGTGCTCAACCTGACGGTCACCGGCACCACCGGCCCCGGCTTCCTGACGGCCTACCCGTCGGGCGCCGCGGTCCGTCCGACCGCGTCGTCGCTGAACTTCGCCAAGGGCTGGACCCGTTCCAACTCCGTCACCGTCCAGGTCGGCACCGGCGGGAAGGTGGACATCTACGCGTCCGCCTCGACGCACATCATCGCCGACGTGAGCGGCTGGTACGGCGCGAACGGACTCAGCAGCGTCGGCGGCCAGCTCCAGTCCGTCGAGCCGTACCGCAAGTTCGACAGCCGCACGGACTGGGGCCAGCCGCTCCACTCCGACGAGTGGGGTCAGTTCGCGTTCAACTTCGGCGCCGACTTCAACTCGCACCTGCGGGCGGTCATCGTCAACATCACCGCCATCGGCGGCCCCAAGGGTGGTTACCTCACCGCGTGGAACGGGGACCCGAACAACATCCCCAGCACCTCGACGGTGAACTACCTCGCCAAGGAGATCACGCCGAACCTGGCCGTGGTCCCGGTCGGCCCCTGCTACCTCTGCGACCCCGGCTACACCGACCTGCCGTCGATCACCGTCCTCACCCTGCAGGACACCAACTTCATCATCGATGTCGTTGGCCTGATCGACGACGGAACGGTCTCCGACGGTCTCCGGTTCACCCCGGCGGCTCCGCAGCGGATCGTGGACAGCCGCATCGGCCAGGGTCTGGGGGCCAACCTCGGCACGGCGCAGACCGGCGCGGTCACCGTTCCGGCTGAGGTCGCTCCCGCGGGTACCCAGGCGCTCGCCCTGAACATCACGGGCGTCACGCCGACCGCGGCGACCTACCTCACCGCGTGGCCGTCCGACCTGCCCAAGCCCGAGGTCAGCAACCTGAACCTCGCCAAGGGCCAGGTCGCCGCCAACCAGGGACTCACCTTCCTGGCCGGCAGCCAGTTCAACGTCTACAACAACAACGGCACCACCGGCGTCGTCATCGACGCGGTCGGCAGCTACTGGCTGTACCCGGGTACCGCGGGCAGCCTCGGCACGATCGCGGTCCAGGGCATCCGTGGCGGATCCGGCCACGAGCTCTTCGAGAAGGGCGCTCCGGCGGCCGTCCAGCACAAGGCGTGAGCCTGAGCTGACGTACGAAACGCAGCCCCGGACCGTGACCGGTCCGGGGCTGCGGTGTCGGTGCCCGAAGGGGGACTCGAACCCCCAAGCCTTGCGGCGAGCCATTTTAAGTGGCCTGCGTATACCGATTTCGCCATTCGGGCGCGACCGGCGGCGGTGCGGTCTCACGCTATCGCACGGGCGCCGCGACGGCGGACATGATTCGGCCCACGCAACGATGATCACGAGTGCGGATTCACACGGATCGGCCATCGGCGCGCGTGCCGAGAGCGAAGGGACGATAGGGTCGCACCGTGACGCGCACTGCTCCGCCCCGCACGCCACCACCGCATTCCGTCGAAATCTCGGAAAATTCCGGCGCTGACAGCGGCATCACCGAGGCCGGTGACGGTCCACTGGGTGGGCTGCGCGCGCGTACCCGGCGGTGGGTCGGCGTACCGCTGCTGCGTGATCTGCTCATCCTTGCCGGCTTCGGCGCCTTCGCCATCTGGCTCACGCACGGCCTGCTCGCCGACCCGACCGGCCGCGCGCTCGCCCAGAACCCCGACGACCAGACGCTCTACGAGTGGTTCCTGACCTACGACACCAAGATCTGGAGCGGCGGCTTCCACCTCGTCACCGACCGGCTCAACGCGCCGTTCGGGGTCAACCTGCTCGCCAACACCACCGTCATCGCGCTGGGCGCGGTCTTCACACCGGTCACGCTCGCGTACGGGGCGGCCACGACGTTCGCGGTCATCGTCGCCGTCAACCTGGCGGCCACCGCCGCGGCCTGGTACTTCCTGTTCACGCGTACGCTGCGGGCGAGCCGGCCGGCCTCGGTCGCCGGGGCGGCGCTCTGCGGCTTCGCCCCGGGGATGATCTCGCAGTCCAACGCGCACCTGCACATCACCGCGCAGTGGCTGGTGCCCGCGATCGTCTGGGCGGTCGTGCGGATGTGGCGGGCCGCCGTGGCCGACGACCGGCGCCGGACGGCCACGAGCGGGGTCGCCCTCGCGTTGCTCGTCTGCCTCCAGGTGCTCATCGGCGAGGAGACCCTCTTCCTGACCGCCCTGACGCTGCTGTTCGTCGCCGGGGCGTACGCGTGGGTCACCAAGCCGGGCCGGCCGCTGATCGCCCGCTTCGGACGCGGTATCGGCGTGGCCGCCGGGGTGGCGGTCGTGCTGCTCGCGTACCCGCTGTGGATGCAGTTCCACGGGCCGCAGGCGGTGCCGGACGGGCCGTTCAGCCCGTACTACTTCTACGCGGACCTGGCCAGTTTCCCGGCGTTCTCGCCGCTGTCGATCGCCGGCTCGGCGGACTCGGCCAGCCTGTCGACCGGGTACACCGAGTTGAACACGTTCTTCGGCTGGCCGCTGCTGCTGGTGACCACCGCCGCCACGGTGTGGCTGCGACGCAACCCGGTCGCGCTGGCGAGCGGCATCGGGGCGCTGGTGATGGCGTTGTTCTCGCTCGGCCCGCGGATCGTGGTAGCCCACCACAACACCCACGTTCCCGGCCCGTACCGGCTGATCCAGGGCCTGCCCGTGGTCGACGGGGCGCTGCCCATGCGCTTCGCGCTGGCGTCGGTGCCGCTCATCGCCCTCGTCCTCGTGCTGGCCTGGGACCACGCTCGCTCGGCGGCCCCGCGGCCGATCCGGGGCACGGCTCTCGGCGTACCCGTGCTGGTGCTCGCGGCTCTGGTGCCGCTGACCCCGCGGCCGCTGCCGACGGTCGAGCGCGCGGAGATCCCGCGGTTCTACAGCGAGGGGCTGTGGCGGCAGTGCGCGCCGGAGGGCGGGGTGATCGTGCCCGTGCCGATGGCGACACCGCCCGAGCCCGAGCCGATGCGGTACGCCGCGGCGACCCGGGTGGCGTTCTCGATGCCGGAGGGCTTCTTCATCGGACCGTACGGGCGCTGGGGCAACGCGTCGATCGGCATCCCGCGGCGGCAGACCTCGGCCCTGATCGACGAGGTGACCCGCACCGGCAAGGTACGCGACGTCAACGACGACGACCGGGCGATCGCCAAGCACGACCTGGCGGTGTGGCAGGCGGACTGCGTGGCGCTGACCGACACGCCGAACCGGGCGGCGCTGGAGACGACCCTGGAGGGGCTGCTCGGCCCGGGCCAGACGATCGGCGACGCGACCGTCTGGCGAATCAGCTAGAACAGCTGTGCATACGGAAACGGCGGGCCGCGATCGCGGCCCGCCGTTTCTCGTTGAGTGTCAGCTGCGGGGCGGGGTCGAGGCCGCGGCCTCGTCGAACGCCTCGCGCGGGGTGTGCAGGCTGCCCAGCGGCACGACCTCGCGGCGCAGGAACAGCGCGAGCGTCCAGTCCGCGATGACGCGTACCTTGCGGTTGGTCGACGGGATCCGGCTCATGTGGTAGGTCCGGTGCATCATCCACGCCGGCCAGCCGCGCAGCTTCACGCCGTAGACGTGCGCGACGCCCTTGTGCAGGCCGAGGCTCGCCACCGAACCCACGTGCTTGTGCCGGTACGGGCGGACCTCCCGGCCCCGGATGACGTTGCGGATGTTGTCGGCGGCCCGCTTCGCCTGGCGTACCGCGTGCTGGGCGCTCGGCGAGCAGAACGGCAGCTGGCCGTTGACGTCCGGGGTGCCGGTGATGTCCGGGACCGACGCGCAGTCGCCCGCGCTCCAGGCGCCCTCGACGATCCGGTCGCCGTCGACCACCTGCAGGGTCGGCAGGCAGGTGATGGCGCCGCGCTGGCTGCGCGGGAAGTCGGTCGCCTCGATCATCGGGCTCGGCTTGACGCCCGCCGTCCACACGATCGTGTCGGACGGGAACTCGTCGCCGTCGGAGGCCTTCACCACTCCGTCGACGCAGGACTCCAGGCGGGTGTCGAGGCGTACGTCGATGCCGCGCTTGGTCAGCTGCGTCACCGTGTACGCGCCCATCTCCGGTCCGACCTCGGGCAGGATCCGCTTGGCGGCCTCGATGAGCACCCAGCGGGTGTCCTTCGGGGTCAGCTCCGGGTAGTACCGGTTGATCGCGTCGCGGACCATGTCCTCCATCTCGGCGAGCGCCTCGATGCCGGCGTACCCGCCGCCGATGAACACGAAGGTCAGGGCCCGGCTGCGCACGGCCGGGTCGGTGGTGCTGGCCGCCACGTCGAGCCGCTCCAGCACATGGTTGCGCAGGTAGATGGCTTCGCCGATGGTCTTGAAGCCGACGCCGTTCTCCCGCAACCCGGGGATGGGCAGCGTACGCGAGACGCTGCCGGGCGCCACGATGATGTGGTCGTACTCGATCTCCAGCGCGGGACCGACGTAAGGCTGCACGGTCGCCGTCTTCGCCGTGTGCGCCACCTTCGTCACCTCGCCCGCGACGATCTTGCAGCGCTTGAGCTCTCGCCGCAGGGGCACGACAGCGTGACGCGGGGAGATGTTTCCGGCCGCCGCCTCGGGGAGGAACGGCTGATAGGTCATATGGGGCTGGGGATCGACGATGATCACCTCGGCCTCGCGGGAACTGAGCTTCCGGGACAGTCGCAGGGCTGCGTAAAGCCCGACATGTCCGGCACCGACCACAAGGATGCGCTGAGGTTTCACGTCATTATCTTCGCCCGTTGACATTTGCAGGGCGGTTCAGATGCGAAAACTTGTGATGGCGCACACCTGGGAACAAGCTGTCCGATCAATTGTTCGTACGCCGCCGCAGCAGGCGTACGAGGACGGCGATCAGTCCCGCCGCGGCCGCCAGACCGGCCAGGGACGCCAGCGCCGTGCCGTTGATTCCGGAGGTCAGCGACGCCCCCACGATCAACACGAGGCCCACGAGAGCCGAGCCGCCGGCGATCGCGAACGCCCGCAGGTACCACCGCAGCAGAACCTCCGGCGAGACCACCGCATCGAACGGGATGAGCGCCGCGAGCGACGCCGACGAGTGTGCGAGGAAGAGCACACTCCCGAAGAGGACGAGCTGCACGGCACTCAGCTCGCCGAGCCGGCCCAGCCACCCCGCGACCCAGCCGAACAGGCCCGCGGCCAGGACGATCGTGACCATCCGCGTACCGGGGGCGAGGGCGGTCACGAGGGCGGCGAGCGCGGCGACCGACAGCGGGGTCACGCCGAACATGAACGACGGGATCGCCAGGACGAGGGCGATGAAGGTGAACACGAAGACCAGGCCGCGGACCAGAACGGTCGCCGGCGTGATCCGGCTGATCGCCTCCAGGAATTTGGTCATCGGGCCCTCCTCACCGGTGTACCCCGGCACCCTGCGCGCGCCCGGCCATCCGGGCGACGTCCCGCAGCACCAGGTCGAGGCTGCCGGCCCCCTGCCAGCTCACCACCGGTACGCCGTGCTCGCGCAGCTGTCCGATCGTGTTGGCCCGCTCCAAGCGCCAGATGCCGAACGCGGCGGGCGTCCAGGCGTTGGCGGTCTGCGTACCGATGCCGGCCGGGAGGGTGTCGACGGTCACCACGAACCGGCCGGCCCGCGCGAGCCCGGCGATCATGTCCGCCGACCGGGCGTCCAGCAGCGGCGTCATGACCACGACCAGCGCGTTCGGCGAGATCGCGGCGGACAGCCTTGACCCGCCCGCGACGCGTACGACCTGGTGGGGGTAGACGTCGAGGAGCCACTCCAGCACCATCATGAACTGCCGCCGGCCGGACGCCGGGCGCAGCCGCCGGTCGTTCGCGCCGTACTCGATCAGGGAGACCCGGTCGCCCAGGGTCAGGTAGTGCTCCGCGATGGCGGCGCTGGCCCGCACCGTCGTGTCGACCACGCTCGCCTCGCCCGCGATCCCGCCCGACCGGCCGGCCTCGGTGAGCACGTCCAGCAGCAGCACCACCTCGGCGTCGCGGTCGGACAGCGTACGCGCGACGTGCAGCTGCCGCGTCCGCAACGTGGTACGCCAGTCGATGCGCCGCAGCCGGTCGCCCGGGCCGAACTGGCGTACGCCGGCCAGCTCACCGCCCTCGCCGGCTCGCCGGGACCGGTGCTGGCCGACCAGCCCGGCCGCCCGGGGCATCGCCTCGACGGCCGCGAACGGCTCGGTGACGGGGAAGACCTTGAAGCCCAGCGAACCGGTGACGACGGCCCGGCAGGCGAGCAGCCCACCCCCGGCGGCGGCGACCGCGGCGGCCGGGCCGATGCTGTGCCGGCCCCAGCGGCGGGCCGGACCCTTGAGGACGACGTCGGCCGCCTCGCCCCGGTTCAGCGCGGCGACCACGGGCCGGTCGGGCTGCTTGTCGCCGTTGGTCGACCGCAGCGTCAGCCAGGCCGAATGCTGGGTACGCGCCACGACCAGGTCGTACGCGACGACGTCCCGGTTGGCGGCGGTCAGCGTGGTGGTCAGCTCCGCGCCCTCGGCCGCGTACTCCTCCAGGGTGGCGAGCCGCAGCCCCGGCACGGTACGCGGCCGGCGCGACAGTCCCCACGCGACGCTCGCCACGAAGGGCACGGCGATCACGACGAGGTCGATCCGGCCGAACAGGACGGCGCCGACCAGGAGCAGGCCGACGAGGACCAGCGCCCGGCCGAGCGCCTTGGTCGGATGCCAGTCGTGCGAGGTCTCCTCCGGCGGCGGGTCACCCCCCGGCACCGGAACGGCAGGACGCAGCACGGGTCAGCCCCGGGCCGTGTAACGGTAGGGGTCGGGCTGGCCGGGGTCGGCGTACTCCCAGTCCTCCGACTGGCCGTGCGCCGGGCCGGGCCGCTGGTGCGCCTGCGCGTACGCGGGCAGGGCGCCGCTGGCGGGCGCGGGCGTGGTGCTGAGCACGTCGCCGACGATCGAGGCGGGGTCGACCCGCTTGAGCCACATCTCGGGGCGCAGCGTCATGCGGTGCGCGAGCGCGGGAACGGCCACGTCCTTGACGTCCTCGGGGATCACGTAGTCCCGGCCGGCCATCGCGGCGCGGGCCCGGGCGAGCAGCATGAGCGCCAGCGAACCTCGGGGCGAGGCGCCGACCAGGACCGACGGGTGCGTACGCGTCGCGCCGGTCAGGGCCACGATGTACTGCCCGATCGAGTCCTCGACGTCGATGCCCTCCAGGGCGTTCTGCATGGCGAGCAGCGTCGTGGCGTCCACGACCGGCTCGACGGCGGCCTCCTCGCGCTGGCGGGCCATCCGGCGGCGCAGCACGTTCAGCTCCTCGACCGGATCCGGGTAGCCGAACGACACGCGCAGCAGGAACCGGTCGAGCTGCGCCTCGGGCAGCGGATAGGTGCCCTCGTACTCGATGGGGTTGGCCGTGGCGAGCACGTGGAACGGCGCCTCCAGCCGGTAGGTCACGCCCTCGACGGAGACCTGCTTCTCCTGCATCGCCTCCAGCAGCGCGGCCTGCGTCTTCGGCGGCGTCCGGTTGATCTCGTCGGCGAGCAGCATGTTCGTGAAGATCGGGCCGGCCCGGAAGGTGAAGTCGTGGCTGCGCTGGTCGTAGAGGAACGAGCCGGTGACGTCGGCCGGCAGCAGGTCGGGCGTGAACTGCAGGCGCCGGAAGTCCAGGCCCAGGGCCTGCGCGAACATCCGCGCGGTCAGCGTCTTGCCGAGGCCGGGCAGATCTTCCAGCAGCACGTGGCCGCCGGCCAGGATGCCCGCGAAGACCAGCTCCAGCGCGCTCCGCTTGCCGACGATCACCGTACCGACCCGGTCGAGGACCTGCTGCGAGATCCGGCCCACCTCGGCCGGCGTCAAGTCCTTGGTCATATCCGCTCCATCCACGCGATCAGGTTGGTCAGCTCTCGGGGGCTCGGCGGCCGGCGTACCGGCTCGGCCAGGAAGGTCCACAGTGGCTCGCCGAGCACCTGCCGGGCCCGCGCCGGGTCGGACTCCCGGGTGATGCCGTGCCGCTGCCGCAGCCGCTCGTCCACGATCTCCACCAGCGCCGTACGCAGCTTGCGGTTGAACGCGCCCGTGTCGCCGTGGCACCAGTCCAGCCGGGTCTCCCAGCGCCGCAACGCCTGTCGCAGCCCGTCGGCGGGCGCACCCTCGCCCATCGACCGGCCGGCGTGCCGCGAGGGCAGCGGCGGGCGTACGGTGCGGACGGCGCGGAAGACCAGCACGGCGGCGACCGCGACCGCGGCCACGAACCACCACGGTGCCGACAGCGAGGACACCCGCAGGGCGAAGAGCCCGACCGCCGTCAGCGCGGCCACCATCAGGAAGTACTTGAACAGTTCGGCACCCGGGCGGCCGGACGGCACGGGCCGGTCTTCCGGCGCCGGCCCGCCGAGCAGGTCGTCGATGCTCGTCCCGCTCACTGCGCCACCTCCGCCCGCTCCACCGTCAGCGCGTCGCGCAGGACCCGCAGCGCGCCCCTGGCCCGGTCCCGCATGGTCACGTCGACGACGTGCGGCGAGTAGCGCGCCGCCCGGTACACGTCGGCGAAGTCGTTGAGGACGGTGCCGTCCACCGCCCGGTCGGCGAGCAGCCGAAGGACCAGTTCGGTCGGGGTGTCCCCCGGCTTACGCGGCATGCCGGCCAGGTCGGCGGCGCGCTCCAGGCGTACCCAGCAGGCGATGACGACCTTCCGCGGATCCGCGTCGGAGTCGTCGAGCTCCACCAGGCCCTGGTCGACCGCTTTCTGGATCTCCTTGGCGGAGTCCACGCGCGCCGAACCCACCGGCGGTGGCGGCGGCATCTCCTTGACGCGCCGGACGGCTCCCCGGATCAGGAAGTAGACGAGCACGCCCACGATGCCGAGGACGAGGAGCAGGCAGAAGGCCTGGACCGCGTACACCAGGATCGAGGGGATGACGATGCGCTGGGCCGCCGCGCCGACGGATTCCTGCACCTGCGGATGCGCGGTGGGCAGGCCGGGGTCCCAGGTCGCGGCCGGCTTGGGGGCCCCGAGGGGGGCGGTTCGCAGCGGCAGGGATCCGGTCGTCGCCGCGAGGCCGACCAGGAGCAGCAGAAAAGCGGCCGCGGCGAGCGGCATCCACCGGCGTGGCACGCTCAGGCACCTCCTACACCGGCGAGCCGCCGCGCCTCGACGAACACGTCGTCCAGCATGGCGGGTGTCAGCCGTCCGGTAAAGGTGTTCTGCTGCGAAACGTGGTACGAGCCAAGCAATGCGGGGCCGCCGCCCTGCCACACCACGCCGTGCCCGAACGCCGGCCGGGGCCGCGGCGCGATGCCGTAGACCGCGTCCAGCGCCGGCCACCAGTTCGACCACGCGAAGGCGCCGAGCGCGACGACCACCCGCAGCGTCGGCCGCAACAGCGCCACCTCGCGCCGCAGGAAGGGCGCGCAGGCGTCGCGCTCCTGCGGCGTGGGCTTGTTCTCCGGCGGCGCGCAGCGCACCGAGGCCGTGATCCGGGTGTACGCGAGCCGCAGCCCGTCGTCGGCGGCGACGGCCTCGGCCTGGTTGGCCAGGCCGGCGCGGTGCAGCGCGGCGTAGAGCACGTCGCCGCTGCGGTCACCGGTGAACATGCGGCCGGTGCGGTTGCCACCGTGCGCGGCCGGGGCCAGGCCGAGAATCAGGATCCGGGCGTCGGCGGCGCCGAAGCCGGGCACCGGCCGGCCCCAGTAGGTCTGATCACGGAAGGCGGCCCGCTTCTCCACGGCCACCCGTTCCCGCCAGGCGACCAGTCGCGGGCAGCGCCGGCACTCGCTGACCTCGGCGTCGAGCGCGGCGAGGTCGGCGGCGGAGGTCACCCGGTCAGCCTAGTGGTCCCCGGCGTTTCCCGTGGGCACGGTGCCGTTTCGCCGTGCTTGCCGTCGCGGCGCCGTTCTCCGCGTCGCGGCGGCGGTGGGCCGGGACGAAAAGACCCGCGCGGGTCCGGAAGGAAGCGCGGACCCGCGCGGGCGTGCCTGGGCGTGCGAAGTCTCGTTACAGCGTGCCGCGGAAGAAGTCGACGGTACGCGCCCACGACAGCGTCGCCGCCTCGCGATCGAAGTGCTCGGGCCGGTCGTCGTTGAAGAAGGCGTGGTCGGTGCCCGGGTAGTCGTAGACCGTCACCGCGCCGCCGGCGTCGCCGATCCCCTTGACGGCCGACTGGATGTGCGGCGCCGTGGAGGTCCCGTCCTGTTCGGAGCAGTGGATGACCGCGGCCTTGCCCGCGTACGCCGTCCAGTCGGGAGTGAGCTTGTCGGTGTAGGGAGCCGGGTAGTACGCGGCGACCGCGACGATCGAGGGCGCGACCGTGGCCGCCCAGAGCGCCAGCATGCCGCCGGCGCAGAAGCCGACCGTGCCGATCCTGCCGTCGACCTCGGGCCGGCCGGCGAGGTACTCCGCGGCACCCGCGAGGTCGGCGGCGGCCTGCGGCAACGCCATCTGCATCAGCAGCCGCTGCGCCTCGTCCGGCTCGGCGGCGGCGACACCGTGGTAGAAGTCGGGGGCGAGCGCCACGAAGCCCGCCTGCGCGAAGCGGTCGGCCACACCGGTGATGTGCGAGACGAGTCCCCACCACTCCTGGATAACGATCACGGCCGGACCGGTGCCGGATTCCGGCACCGCCAGGTACCCCGAACTCGTGCCACCATTGCTCGCGAAGGTCACCTTTTCACCCACTGGTTGGTCCTCCTGTCGGTCAGGCGTCATCGGCTGTTCGCCCGGCAGATGCGTTGCGCGTAGCCAACCACGCTGAGCAGACCCAGGGGAAGAAGTCGCACGTAAAAGTCGCGGTCCTCACGTGCCAGTTTCGCAACGAGATGTTTACACGGAGTGAGCGAGTTCCGGCTCCTCGGTAGTCGCCGCCGGCGTGTTGTCGAGCGTACGCACGGCCGGCGTCACCGCCATCGCCACGACGACGATCAGGCTGACCACGCCGGCGGCCACCAGGGCGGTACGCGTACCGAAGGCGAGGGCGGCCGGGCCGGCGACGATCTGTCCGACGGGGACGGCGATGATCGAGCCCAGGATGTCCCACGAGTACGCCCGCGCCAGCGCGTCGGCCGGCACGTGTCGCTGCATGCTCGTCTCCCAGGCGACGCTGAAGATCTCGACGCCGATCCCGCCGAGGAAGGCGAGCCCGACGAGGATCGGCAGGGCCGGATCGACTCCGAGCATGACCAGCAGTGGCGCCTCGCCCAGCATGCCGATGACGCCGAGCAGCAGGAAACGGCGTACGCGCAGGCGCAGGGCGAGCAGGCCGCCGAGGACGAATCCGGCCGTCTGGGCGCTGAGCAGCAGACCCCACCCGGTACGCCCGAACGTCTCGTCGGCGATCGCCGGGCCGAGGACGTAGATGCCGCCGACGAGGAGCATGTTGAGCACCGAGAACCCGACGACCACGACCCACAGCCAGGTACGCGACACGAAAACCCGCCAGCCGTCGCGCAGGTCGTGCAGGATCTTGGCGCCCTGCCGGGCCCGGTCACTCTGCTCGGACACCCGGATCAGGGCGAACAGCAGACCGGCGACGGCGAAGCTCGCGGCGTCGATCGCGATGCCCCAGGCCGATCCGACCGCCGCGATCAGTACGCCGCCCAGCGCCGTACCGCCGATCGTCACGAAGCTGGTGGCCAGCCGCTGCAGCGCGTTGGACTGCTGGCGGATCTCGTCCGGGACGACCTGCCCGGCCAGGGCGGCGGAGGCGGGCAGCGCGAACGCGGCGACCATGCCGTTGACCGTGCCGATGGCGGCCAGCGCCCCGATCGAGGCGTGGCCGCTGAACAGCAGCACCGCGATGGCGCCCTGGGTCGCCGCGGCCAGCACGGCCGACGCGATCATCACGACCCGGCGCGGGAGCCGGTCCGCGATCACCCCGCCGACCAGGACGAACAGTACGTTGGTCCCGGAGCGGGCGGCCACCACGAGGCCGAGGTCGCTGGCCGAGCCGGTCAGGTCCAGCACGGCGAAGGCGAGGGCCATGGGGGCGACCGCGTTGCCGATCATGTCGACGATGCGGCCGAGGAGCAGCCACCGGAAGGGTGCGTGGCGCAGGGGGGCGAACGCGCTCATGCACGGCACCCTAGCCGCGTCCGCAGTGACGCAGCCAGCCAGTTCACCCGTTCCAAGATCCCGTTTGGATCACGGGGAGATCAGGCCAGCGAGTCCGCGATGCCGTCGAGGATGTCGTGCTCCGACGCGAGGGCCGAGTCGAACCCGGTCTTCTCCATGATCGTCCGCAGGATCAGCCCGCCGGCCACGATCACGTCCACCCGGCCCGGATGCATGACGCCGACCCCGCTGCGCTGCTCACGGGTCATCTCGGCGAGGCCGGCCGTCACGAACGCGACCTCCTCGCGGCTCACCCGCGCGTGGTGGATGCGCGCCGGGTCGTACTCGTTCAGGCCACGGGCGATCGCGGTCACCGTGGTCACCGAACCGGCCAGCCCGACCAGCGTGTGGGCCGTCGAGCCGGGGACCGTACTCAGCGCCAGATCGACGGCCGCCGAGATGTCGGCCGTCGCCGCGGCCAGTTCCGCCAGCTCCGGCGGGTCGCTGTGCAGGTGCCGCTCGGTCATGCGTACGCAGCCGATGTCCACGCTGCGGGCGGCCGTGACCTCGGTCGAGCCGAGCACGAACTCCGTCGAGCCGCCGCCGATGTCCACCACCAGGTACGGCCCCGGCTCCGCCAGGCCCGACACCGCTCCCGTGAACGACAGCCGCGCCTCCTCGTCCCCCGTCACGACCTCCGCCGGGTGGCCCAGCGTCGCGCGTACCATGTCGTGGAAGTCAGCCGCGTTGGCCGCGTCGCGGGTCGCGCTGGTCGCCACCATCCGGACCGCGTCGACCTCCGCTTTCTCGATCTCCGACGCGTACGCCGAGAGCGCCACCCGGGTCCGTTCGATCGCGTCGGGGTTCAACCGGCCGGTCTTGTCCACACCCTGGCCGAGGCGGACGATCCGCATCTGGCGGGTGACGTCGGTGGCGCCGCGGCCGTCGTCGGCGAGCTCGGCGATGAGCAGGCGGATCGAGTTGGTACCGCAGTCAATGGCCGCGACACGCCTCATGAACTCCCCTTTTCGAGGATGAGCAGCATCCGGGTGTTGCCGAGGGTGTTGGGCTTCACCCGTTCCAGCGCGAGGAACTCGGCGACACCCTCGTCGTAGGAGCGCAGCAGCTGCTCGTAGACGACCGACGGAACGGGGGCGCCGTCGATCGGGACGAACCCGAACGAGGCGAAGAACGCGATCTCGAACGTGAGCGCGAAGACCCGGCGTACGCCCAGCTCACGAGCCTGATCCAGGAGCGCGCCGACGATCTGGTGGCCGATCTTGCGGCCGCGGAACCCGGGGTCGACGGCGACCGTGCGGACCTCGGCGAGGTCCTCCCACATGACGTGGATGGCGCCACAGCCGACCACGCGCCCGTCGACCTCGGCGACCCAGAACTCCTGGATGTCCTCGTAGAGCGTGACCGTGGCCTTGCTCAGCAGCCGGCGTTGCGGCGAGTAGACGTCGACGAGGGCCCGGATCCCCCGGACGTCGGCGGTCCGGGCGCGCCGGACGAGCACCTCAGACACAGGGCCCGCCCGACCACCAGGGATCGACGTTCTCGATCACCTCGTCGCCGAAGGGGTTCACGCCCGGTCCGGCCGCGAGCGCGTGGGCCAGGTGGACGTGCAGGCATTTGACGCGGTCGGGCATGCCGCCCGCGGAGACCCCGGCGACCTCCTCGACGTGCCCGACGGCCTCGCGGCGGCTCAGGTAGTCCTCGTGCGCCCGCCGGTACGCGTCCGCGAGCTCCGGGTCCTCGGCCAGCCGGGCCTGCTGCTCCTTCATCAGCCCGGCGGACTCCAGCCGGCTGCACGCCGCCGTCGCCCGGGGACAGGTCAGGTAGTAGAGCGTCGGGAAAGGCGTGCCGTCGGGCAGGCGCGGGGCCACCTCGACGACGTCCGGGTTGCCGCAGGGGCAGCGATGCGCGACCGCGCGGGTCCCCCGGGGCGGGCGGCCGAGCTGCCGGCCGACGACCTCGAGATCCTCGGCGGTCGCCTCGGTACGCACCGGCGCCGGCACGTCATCGTGCTTCATCTGTCTCCTACTTGCCCGGGTTCTTTCCCTGGGCGTCGCCCGCGGCACCGATCGAGCCCCACAGGGTCGAGTACCACGGCCGATCGCCGGTGTCCTGGCCGGTCTGCGGCTTCGGGTCGCCGGCGAGCCCCTCGGGCGCCCAGATCGGCACGAGCGGCACCTCGCCCGGGCGTACATAATAGAGGCGCTGGCGCGCCTGGATCCGCACGTACTCCGGGTCGTCCCACTTCGCGGCGGTCAGCTTCAGGTCTGCGATGTGCGACCGCTGCCGCTCCTGCGCCGCCTGCAGCGCCTTGATCTGGTCCTGCTGGTTGAAGTAGACCCGCAGCGGATACACGTACGCGAGCGCCAGCGTGGCCAGCACGACCAGCATGACGGTGGCCCGACCGGTCAGCCGCCGGTCTTCCTTCGCCGTGGTACGCGCGGCGCTGCCGGCCGCCGCCGCACGCCGGGCCGTGGCCGGACGGGCCGCGGAACGGCCGCCCCGGCTCAGGTCGCGTACGCCCGACCGCCGGGCGGGACCCTGCCCGCTGGGGGTCCGGCGCTGCGTCATGGCATCACTTTAACCGCGTGATCAACGCTCCGGCGACGCAGAAATGCCGGTGGCGCCGGAGCGTTGATCGCACTGTTATCGGATTTCTTATCCCTTGAAGCGGGGGAAGGCGGCGGCACCGGCGTAACGCGCGGCGTCGTCCAGCTCCTCCTCGATGCGCAGCAGCTGGTTGTACTTGGCGACCCGGTCCGAGCGGGCGGGCGCGCCGGTCTTGATCTGGCCGCAGCCGGTGGCGACGGCGAGGTCCGCGATCGTGGTGTCCTCGGTCTCGCCCGAGCGGTGGCTCATCATGCAGCGGTACCCGTTGCGGTGGGCCAGCTCGACGGCGTCGAACGTCTCGGTCAGCGAGCCGATCTGGTTCACCTTGACGAGCACCGCGTTGGCCGCGCCCTCGGCGATGCCGCGCTGGATGCGGGTCGGGTTGGTGACGAACAGGTCGTCGCCGACGATCTGGATCTTGCTGCCGAGCTGCTGGGTCATGCTGGTCCAGCCGGCCCAGTCCTCCTCGGACAGCGGGTCCTCGATGGACACGATCGGGTAGGACTCCGCCAGCTTGGCGTAGTACGCGATCATCTCGTCGCTGGACTTCGGGGCGCCCTCGAAGATGTAGGACCCGTCCTTGTAGAACTCGGTGGCGGCGACGTCCATGGCCAGGACGATGTCCTTGCCCAGGGCGTACCCGGCGGCGGCGACGGCCTCCGCGATCAGGTCCAGCGCGGCGGCGTTGGTCGGCAGGTTCGGCGCGAAGCCGCCCTCGTCGCCGAGGCCCGTGCTCAGGCCCTTCTTCTTCAGCACCGACTTGAGGGCGTGGTAGACCTCGGCCCCGCTGCGCAGCGCCTCGGCGAAGCTCGGCGCGCCGATCGGGGCGATCATGAACTCCTGGACGTCGACGTTCGAGTCCGCGTGCGCGCCGCCGTTGAGGATGTTCATCATCGGCACCGGCAGCAGGTGCGCGTTCGGGCCGCCCAGGTAGCGGAACAGCGACAGCTCCGCGCTCTTGGCGGCGGCCTTCGCGATGGCCAGCGAGACGCCCAGGATGGCGTTGGCCCCCAGGACCGACTTGTCCGGCGTGCCGTCCAGCTCCAGCATCTTGGCGTCGATGAGGCGCTGCTCGCTGGCCTCGTAGCCGATCAGCTCGTCGACGATCTTGTCGGCGATGTTGGCGACGGCCTTCTGCACGCCCTTGCCGTTGTAACGGGCCTTGTCCCCGTCGCGCAGCTCGATCGCCTCGAAGGCGCCGGTGGACGCGCCGGAGGGCACGGCGGCGCGCTCGATGGTGCCGTCGTCGAGGCCGACCTCGACCTCGATGGTCGGGTTGCCCCGCGAGTCGAGAATCTCCCGCGCGACGAATCCTTCGATGGTGGCCACAGTCGTTGCTCCTGTTCCGCGGTTTCGGCTCGGTCGCGGGCGGGATGCCGTCCGCGTGTTTCTGCAGCCGCGACTCTGCGGTGCGAAAGTCACAGGCAGCCTATCCGGACTGCCCCGGCTCGCGGACGCCGCCCGCCGGACCCGCCGGGTACGCCACCCGGTTCGGGTGGTCGGCGCGAACCGGATCGACAAGATTGGACCGAGATTACTTCGCATTACGCCGGATATCGGACAACGACGTTGCACACGGCGGAACGCGTGGACCAGTCTGACCGGGTGGGACACGGGGAGAGAACAGATGGGCGGCTATCAGTGCGGTTGACCGCCGCCCTGGTGGGAGCGCTTTCAGCGGCCGCGCTGCTGACCGGCTGCGGCTCCGGCGCCCCGCCCGCGATCGACCGCACCGACCTCGTCAACGACCTCGCCGCCCGGCTGAGCCACGCCGGCGAGGTGTCCTACTCCGCCCGCTACCAGGTCGCCGGCGGCTCCTCGGCGACCGTCGCGCAGACCGCCGCGCCGGCGCGGACGGCGTACCGGTGGGACTCGGGGGCGCTCGTGCTCACGACCGGCGCCACGACCAGCTGCGGCGGCAAGCCGGTCACCTGCTCCACGACCGCGCCGCCCGGACCCGGCCAGCCCGTCGGCGCCGACCTGCCCAAGCACGGTCTCGTCACCGCCCAGCAGGTCAGCGCGCTGCTGACGGCGGCGGTCCTCGATCTGCGTACGGACATCCAGCAGCGGGACTCCACGATCGCCGGGCAGCCGGCGGCCTGCGTCGACGTCAACGGGGTCAAGGACGGCGCCGGGTACGAGTTCGACGTCTGCGTCATCACCGACGGCGTCCTCGGCAGCTTCGCCGGCACGGTCAACGGCAAGGCGATCGAGATGACGATGACCCACTACAGCCGGGTGGTCGCCGAGGACAGCTTCGCCACGGCGATGCCGTCCCCGACCGGCGACTGACGGCGCTCAGACGTCCAGCAGCGTACGCAGATGGCGCGGGGCCGGTGATCCCTGCGCCAGCATGGCGTCGTGCCAGGCCCGCAACGGCGTACCCGACGGGCGGGCGCGGCCGATCGCGGACACCTCCGCGTAGCCCACGAAGTAGGTCGACAGCTGCGTCGAGGTGAGCAGGGCCCGCCGCCACTTGCCGGCCGCCTCGCCCGCCTCCTGGAAGCCGCGCTCGGTCATCAGGGCCATCGCGTCCGCCTCGCCGAGCCCCTCGCAGTGGATCAGCTGGTCGATGAGCGCGTTGATCGTCGAGCGCAGCTGCATCTTGAGCTGCTGCATCCGCATCTCCGGGCCGCCGAAGCCGTGGTCGGCCATGACCTCCTCGGCGTACACGGCCCAGCCCTCGATGAAGACGCCGGAGGCGCCGAGCGCGCGTACGCGGGTCGAACCGCGGTAGCGCCGCGCGTGCGCGAGCTGGAGGAAATGGCCCGGCATGGCCTCGTGCACGGTGAGGTTGCGGATCATGTGGTCGTTGTACTCGCGGTAGAACGACTCGATGAGCTCCGGCGACCAGTCGGCGGGCGCCGGCGCGATGCAGTAGAACGTCGGGACGTCGGCCGTCTCCAGCGGACCGGGCGCGTCGCAGTACGCGACCGCGACCCCCCGGGCGAACTCCGGCATGACCTCCAGCACGCAGGGATCGTCCACAAGCGAGACGAGATCGTGCTCGCGGACGAACTCGGTGGTCTCCATCATGGTCGTGCGGGCCAGGTCGACGATCGTCTCGTCGTTCGGGTGCTCGTCGGACAGGGCGCGCAGCGCGGCGCGGACGGAGTCGTGGCCGAGCGCGCGGGCGGCCTCGGTGATCTCCTGCGTCACCCGTTCGAGGGTGGCCTCCGCCCGGTCCATGATCTGGGCGGCCGACAGGTGCGTGTCCAGCGTGTGCCACAGCCGGGCTTCCCAGAGCTTGCGGCCGAGCCGCGGGTCGCGTACGCCCTTCTGCCGGGACAGCCAGTCCGCGAAGGAATCCAGTTCGGCGACCGCCCGCTCGGCCAGCGGCGTGACGACGGGGGCGAGCCCGGGCACCTGCTCGACCAGCGGCGGGACCTGGGAGCGGATCAGGTCGGCGGTGCCCCGGAACTGGCCGACGCCCGTCTCGAGGTGCACCTGGGTGCAGTCGTCCAGCAGCGCACGCGCGGTCGCCAGCGAGTCCGGGATCGCGGCGAGCCGGCCCGCGAGCGCCGTCAGCCGCTCGTCGACCGGCGCGAACGGCCGGGCGATCAACGCGTGCAGGAGCGCGCCGGGGTTGTGCCGCAACGGATTCCACTCGTGACCGCGGACCTCCGTGCGCTCGAAGATGCCGCGGTCCACGATGCTCGTCAGGATCTCGTGGTCCACCCGCTCTGCGGGGTCGAGCCCGTCCGGGTCCACCTGGGACAGCGCGTGGGCGGCCTCCCGCAGCATGGTGACGTCGGCGCCGACCCCTTCCGGGCTCAGGTCGGGCAGCCGGTCGTCGAAGCGGTGGTCGCCCGCATAGAGAGCGGCCAGCGGATCGGCCTCCAGCACGGCGTCGACGATGTGCTCAGCGAGCGGCGCGAACTCCATGCGGAGACCCTATCCCGGACGGGTTTCCGTTTCCCGCTCTATGCGGACGCCTTCCGGCGTACCGTGACCGCGGCCCAGCCCGCCGCCAGCACCAGCGCCGCGAGCGGCAGCACCGCGTAGTCCGAGGGCGGCGCCGCCAGGTGCGACTGCAGCCAGAGGCCGCCGCCGTAGGCCGCGGCCACCGCAAGCGCGCCCAGCACCGCGACCACCACGCGCCCCGGCACCGTGCGGTCGGCGCCCAGCACCGCGCCGGCCACGAACGCCAGATCCACCATCACAGCCCCCGCCACCAGCGCGAACGGCACTGCCGAGGGCGGGAAGTGGAAGGCCACGAGCACACCCCAGACCACGCAGCGGTACGCGACGTAGCCGACCCCGATCAACGTCGCCGTCCACCGGGCGCCGACGAACGCGCGGGCCGCCACGAGAGCCAGCATGGCCACCGCGACGATCCAGCCCGGGTAGACCCAGTCGGCGACGGGCAGCGTGAAGTTGTGGATCGCGGCCGTGTCGACCGGCCGGCCAATCTGGTCCGCCGCGAACTTGAGCAGGCTCGGCTCGGCGTACGGGTGGCCGTCGAGGTAGGCCTGGAAGCCGAGGGTTCCGTACTCCTGGTGCTGGTCGGGGAAGAGCACGTTCTCCAGGAAGAAGAACCAGGCCAGGCTCAGCCCGACGGTACGCAGCCGGGACGCCGGCGTACTGATCCAGAAGCTGCGGGCGACCCCGAGGATCATGAGGGCGGTGCCGATGTACAGCAGCGCGTGGCTGTAGGACCAGGCGGTGATGTCCAGCCCGTTGATCCGGTGGTTGAGCACGTCGATCGGGATGGCGATGAGGAACGTCCCGGTGCCGCTCACCATCAGGTTGCGCGCCAGCCGGTCCAGCCCGAACCCGGTACGCCACTGGAAGATCACCAGCGCGACGGCGAGCACGGTGCCGGCGGTGTTGAGCAGGTGCGGCGGGGCGAAGTCGTCGCGCAGCCACTTGAAGTGCCAGGACATGTCCCAGGTGGAGCCGAGCATCTTGAGGACGAACGCGAGCAGCCAGAGCCGGAAGACCGCCGCCGTGGTGGCCGGCCGCTGCTCCTCGGTCGGGCCGGACCGGGCGATGCGAGCCCAGTCGGTGGGAGGCAACGTCAAGATCGTCACGGCTTCACTCGTCTCGTCGGTACGCCCCTGAACTCGGGACGTGGTTGACGGAATTCTGCCGTGCGACACGCCCGCACGGTAGCCGTCGGCGTCCCCCACTTATCCCTGAGATCACCGCCGTGAGACCATCGGCCCCGGTACTGACCGATGAAACCGGTACACATCTGCTGGAGGATGCCGTGCGATCCCATCGCCGTCTGCTGTCCGCCGTCGCCCTCGCCGGCGTCGCCGTGTTCGCGCTGGCCGGGTGCCGGACCTCGCCGACCGTCGCGGCCTACGTGGGCGACACGCAGATCACCGAGAGCCAGGTCAGCGACATCTACGACGCCACGGTGAAGGAAGCGCCGAAGACCCCGCTGACCCGCCAGGACGTCGTGCAGGCGCTGGTCCTGGGCGAGCTGTGCGGCCAGCTGCAGTCGGCGAAGAAGTTCTCGTCGCAGCAGATCGACACGGCCAGCATCGCCCAGTCGCTCGGCGTCACGCAGGGCGCTCCCGCGGTGAAGATGTTCGACAAGACCTACAGCTGCCTGAGCGGCTTCCCCGCGTCGAGCACCCCGCTGACCGCGGAGCAGAAGCAGGAGGTGCTGCAGGCGGCGATCGCCGACGGCATCTTCCCGCCCGGCTCGACCGTGGCCAGCGTCGGCGACCAGATCGACACCGCCCAGGTACGCGGCGCGATGGCCGAGCGCGACGCGTTCGCCCAGGCCGCCACCGACGTCTCGGTCAACCCGCGGTACCGCCAGCTGACCTTCCCGATCCTCCAGGGGCAGAGCGGCAAGCCGATCATCTACGTGCCGCTGGGCCAGGCGCCCAACGGAGCGGTCACCGACGGGCCGGGAGAGGCCCCGTCGGCCGCGCCTATCGAGCCGCAGAGCTGATGCCCCGCGTCGTCCTCCTGGTCACCTCGCCTCGGATCCCGGCCGGCGTGCTGTCCGCGCAGGCCTGGGATCTCGTCCGCGCGTACCCGGTGAAAAGCAGGGTGGAAGGCGCGCAGACGGCGGCGATCCGCGCGGCCGGGGGCGACGTGGAGATCATGCCGGCCCCGACCGCGGACGCGCTGCTCGCGGCGCTGGACGAGGCGGTCGTGTGGCTCGCCGCGCCGGACGGCGACGAGCGGCTGGCGCGGGAGATCGGCCTGAAGCTGGCCGCGAACCCGCAGCTCGCCGAGCTGGAGCTGGTGTACGGGTCGTGGGACCCGCCCGGCGCCCGGCTGCTGGACGCGGTGGCGGTGACGGACCGGCTGCACGTCGAGGACGCGTGGCGACGCGTGCAGACCCACGAAACGCTGGCGAGGTACCTCCTGGAGGAGGCTTACGAGGCGTACGACGCGATCCTCGCGGGCGACCTCGACGCGCTGCGCGGCGAGATGGGCGACGTGCTGCTGCAGGTCCTGCTGCACGCGCGGATCGCCGAGGAGCGCGCCGAGGACGAGCGCTGGACCGTCGACGACGTGGCCGGCGAGTACGTGGCCAAGATGATCCGCCGCAACCCGCACATCTTCGAGCCCGGCCGGGCGACCGACGACATCGACGAGATCATCGTCAACTGGAACGCGGCCAAGGCGGCCGAGGGCCCGAAGCGGCACACGAGTTCGCTGGCCCGGGCGCTGGCGACGCTCGCCGCCGCGGCCAAGGACGAGGACGGCGTCGCGGCGCTCCGCGAAGCCCTCGGCTCCCTCTCCTGACCGACGATCACGGCGGGGCCCCCAAGATCCGGTTTGGATCAGGGAAATCACCCGAATCTTGGGCCAAGATTACGTGCGAATCCCTGATCCAAACCGGATCATGCGGCGGAGCCGGATCATGAAGCGGACGGGGGCGGGCCCAGGACGTCGGACAGGGCCTGGGCGCACCAGGCCAGCAGGGCCTGGTCGCGGACCGGCTCGCCGCCGATCCGCCGGGTCATCGGCCGGGGCAGGCTGACCTGCTCGGTCGCCTGCTTGTAGACCGCGTCCGGGTGGTAGCGCTTGAGCCGCAACTGCTTGGAGTCCGGCAGCGCCAGCGGCGCGAACCGCAGGTGCTTGCCCTGCAGGGACACCTCCGACAGCCCGTACGCGCGGGCCAGCAGCCGGAACCGCGCGACCGCGAGCAGGTTGACGACGGGCGGCGGGGCCTCGCCGTACCGGTCGTCGATCTCGGCGGCGACGGCGTCCAGCTCGGCCTCGCTGCGGGCGTTGGCGATCTTGCGGTACATCTCCAGCCGCAGCCGCTCGACCTCGATGTAGGTGACCGGCAGGTGCGCGTCGACCGGCAGATCGACCTTGACCTCGGTCTCCTCCGCCTCGTCCTCGACGCCGGCCGCGCCCTTGAACGCCCGCACGGCGTCGCCGACCATGCGTACGTAGAGGTCGAAGCCGACGCCCTCGATATGGCCGGACTGCTCGCCGCCCAGCAGGTTGCCGGCGCCCCGGATCTCCAGGTCCTTCATCGCCACGTACATGCCCGCGCCGAGCTCGGTGTGCTGCGCGATCGTGGCCAGCCGCTCGTGGGCGTGCTCGGTCAGCGGCTTCTCCGGCGGGTACAGGAAGTACGCGTACGCGCGCTCGCGGCCCCGGCCGACCCGGCCGCGGATCTGGTGCAGCTGGGCCAGGCCGAGCAGGTCGGCCCGTTCGAGGATCAGCGTGTTCGCGTTCGGGATGTCGATGCCGGACTCGATGATCGTGGTGGCGACGAGGACGTCGAACTCCTTCTCCCAGAAGCCGACCATGACCTTCTCCAGGGCGTCCTCGCCCATCTGGCCGTGCGCGGTGACGACGCGCGCCTCCGGGACGAGCTCGCGGATGCGCCGGGCCGCCTTGTCGATCGACTCGACCCGGTTGTGCAGGTAGAAGACCTGGCCGTCGCGCAGCAGCTCGCGGTGGATCGCGGCGGCCACCTGCTTGTCGTCGTACGCGCCGACGTACGTGAGGACCGGGTGGCGCTCCTCCGGCGGCGTGGCGATGGTCGACATCTCCCGGATGCCGGTGATCGCCATCTCCAGCGTCCGCGGGATCGGCGTGGCCGACATGGTGAGCACGTCCACGTTGGTACGCAACGACTTCAGGAATTCCTTGTGCTCCACGCCGAAGCGCTGCTCCTCGTCGACGACGACCAGGCCGAGCTGCTTGAACCGGGTGGTCTGCTGGAGCAGGCGGTGCGTACCGATGACGATGTCGGCGGTGCCCTCGCCGACCATCTCCATGGTGCGGGCCGACTCCGACGGCGTCTGGAACCGCGACAGCTGCCGGATCTGCACCGGGAACTGCTGCATCCGCTCCGAGAACGTGTTGAAATGCTGCTGCGCCAGCAGGGTCGTCGGCACCAGGATGGCGACCTGCTTGCCGTCCTGGACCGCCTTGAACGCGGCGCGTACGGCGATCTCGGTCTTGCCGTAGCCGACGTCGCCGCAGATCAGCCGGTCCATCGGGACCGGCTTCTCCATGTCGATCTTGACTTCCTCGATGGCGGCCATCTGGTCGGGCGTCTCCGTGTAGGGGAAGGCGTCCTCCAGCTCGCGCTGCCAGGGGGTGTCCGGACCGAAGGAGTGGCCCTTCGCGCCCTGCCGGGCCGCGTACAGCTGGATGAGCTGGGCCGCGATCTCGCGTACCGCCTTGCGGGCCCGGGCCTTCGCCTTCTGCCAGTCCGAGCCGCCCATCTTGTGCAGCGCCGGCTGCTCCCCGCCGACGTAGCGGGACAGCTGGTCGAGGGCGTCGGTCGGCACGAAGAGCCGGTCGCCGGGCTGGCCCCGCTTCGACGCCGCGTACTCGATCACGAGGTACTCGCGCTCGGCCCCGTTGACCTGCCGCTGGACGAGTTCGACGTACTTGCCGATGCCGTGCTGCTCGTGCACGACGAAGTCGCCGGCGCGCAGCTCCAACGGGTCGATCGTGTTGCGCCGCCGGGACGGCATCTTGCGCATGTCCTTCGTGGACGCTCCGCGCCCGCCGGACACGTCGGTCCCCGTGACGACGGCCAGCTTGGCGGTCTCGTCGACCAGACCGGCACCAAGCGGGCCGGTCGTGACCAGCAACTCGCCCTCGGCCAGCGCGGTCGCGTCGTCGGCCAGCCGCGTACCGATGCCGGCGTCGCGCAGCACCTCGACCGCGCGCTGCGCCGGGCCGTGCCCCTCGAAGACCAGCGCCACCCGCCAGTTGGCGGCGAGCCAGCCGCGCACGTCGTCGAGCAGGCGCGCGGTGTCGCCGTGGTACAGCGGGGCGGCCTGCGCGCCCAAAGTCAGCAGCGTGGCGTCCTCGTCGGTGACGCCCGCGGTCTCCGCCACGTCCAGCCACGGCGTGTCGTCGACCTTCTCCGGCTCGGGCGCGTCCAGGCCGAACGGCGCGATGCTCCACCAGGCCTGGCCGCGGGTCATCGCGCTCGCGCGGACCTCGGCCAGGGTCCGGAAGGCGGCCGCGCCGACGTCCACCGGCGCCTGCCCGCCGACCGCCGCCGCGGCCCAGCTCGCCTGCAGGAACTCCTCGCTCGTGCGGACCAGGTCGTGGGCGCGCGTACGGATCCGCTCCGGGTCGCACGCCAGCACCACCGTCTGCCGCGGCAGGCAGTCGGTCAGCAGCTCCAGGCTGTCCGGCCCGCACAGAGCGGGGGCCAGCGACTCCATGCCCTCGACCGGGATGCCCTCCGCGAGCTTCGCGAGGATCTCGCTCAGCTCCGGGTGCTCGGCCAGCAGCTCCGCGGCCTTGCCGCGCACCTCGTCGGTCAGGAGCAACTCCCGGCACGGTACGCAGACCAGCCGCTCCACCTGCGCGATCGTCCGCTGGTCGGCGACGGCGAACGTGCGGATCTCCTCGACGTCGTCGCCCCAGAACTCGACGCGTACCGGGTGCTCCTCGGTCGGGGGGAAGACGTCGAGCAGGCCGCCGCGCACGGCGTACTCGCCCCGCTTGGTGACCAGGTCCACCCGCGCGTACGCGAGATCGGACAGGCGCCGCGCCACGTCTTCGAGATCGGCCGAGCCGCCCTGGCGCAGCTCCACCGGCCGGAGGTCGCCGAGGCCTTTGAGCTGGGGCTGGAGCACGCTGCGGACGGGGGCGACGACGACGCGTACGGGTCCGTCGAGTTCGGGGTGGGCCAGCCGGCGCAGCACGGCCAGCCGCCGGCCCACCGTGTCCGACCGGGGCGAGAGCCGCTCGTGCGGCAGGGTCTCCCAGCTGGGATAGACGGCGATCTGTTCGGAAGGCAGGAAGCCGGCGAGCGCGTCGGCGAGGTCCTCGGCCTCCCGGCTGGTGGCTGTGATTGCCAGCACACTCTTGTGCCCGGCGAGGACCGCGGCGAGAAAGGGACGCAGCGCACCGGGAGCGGTCACGTCGACGTCGGAGTCGGTCAGCTGCCCGGCCCGGGTGAGAGCGGGGTCGGCCAGGGCGGCGGTGAGCAGTCCGGCGAGCTTCACAGAAGTTCCTCCCACGAGGTCTGGGCACGCCGTATGGCCCCCGTTCCGAAACGGAAGGGGGGTGGCGGCGCCAGCGAGGACAGCCTACCAATCCGCGGGACGGACTACATCGTCCATCCGCTGGTCAGAAGGGCGGGATAGGATGCGGCTCAGGACAGCGGCGTCCTTGCAGACAACTGGAAGGATCACCGCAGTGAGCGATCTTCTCCCGGCCGGCGCCTCCGCCCTCGATCCCCTCGCCCTGGGTACGCCCTCGGCGCCGATCGAGCCGCCCGACGACGCGCCCGAGCACGCCGCGCTGCGGGCGGACATCCGCCGGCTCGGCACCCTGCTCGGGCAGACGCTCGCCCGGCAGGAAGGCCAGGGTCTGCTCGACCTCGTCGAGGAGGTACGCGCCCTCGTCCGCGCCGACCCCGAGTCGGCGGCGATGAAGCTGGCGGCCCTCGACGTGTCGACCGGCACCAAGCTGGCCCGCGCCTTCTCCACCTACTTCCACCTGGCCAACGTCACCGAGCAGGTGCACCGGGCCCGGGACCTGCGCCGGCTGCGCGCCCGCGACGGCGGCTGGCTGGACCAGGCCGGCCGGCTGATCGCCGAGCGGCAGGTGCCGACGGCCGAGATCGCGGCGGCGGCCCGGCGGCTCGCGGTGCGCCCGGTGTTCACGGCCCACCCGACCGAGGCGGCCCGCCGCTCGATCCTGACCAAGCTGCGCAGCATCGCCGACGAGCTGGACGCCGAGGCGGCCGAGGTCTCCCTGTTCGGCGCCACGAACACCGGCGCGCGTACCGACCGGCGGCTGGCCGAGCAGCTCGACCTGCTCTGGCAGACCGACGAGCTGCGCGTCGACCGGCCGGACCCGGCGGACGAGGCCCGCAACGCCGTCTACTACCTGCGCGACCTGTACGCCGACGCGGCTCCGCAGGTGCTCGACGACCTCGCCGAGACGCTGCGCGGGCTGGGCGTGGAGACGGCGCCGAGCGCGAAGCCGCTCACCTTCGGCACCTGGATCGGCGGCGACCGCGACGGCAACCCGTTCGTCACCCCGACGGTGACCCGGGACGTCCTGCTCATCCAGCATGAGCACGGCATCCAGGCGACCGAGGAGGCGATGGACGAGCTGATCAACCAGATCAGCGTGTCGCGCCGGCTGCGTACGGTGTCCCTCGACCTGTCGGCCAGCCTGGCCCAGGACCTCGAACGACTGCCCGAGGTGGACGAGCGCTTCCGCCGGACCAACGCCGAGGAGCCGTACCGGCTCAAGGCCCGGTGCGTGAAGGCGAAGCTCGCCAACACCCGCCAGCGGCTGGCGAAGGGCACCCCGCACGTGCCCGGCCGGGACTACCTGGGCTCGCTGGAGCTGATCGCCGACCTCGAACTGCTGCGGGCCTCCCTGGCGCGCAACGCCGGCCAGCTCACCGCCACCGGTACGCTCGCCCGCGTCATCCGCCGGGCGAGCGCGTTCGGCCTGCACCTCGCGACCATGGACGTACGCGAGCACGCCGAGGCGCACCACGCCGTGCTGGCCCAGCTGTACGCGAACGTCGGCGAGGTCGAGTCGTACGCGGCCCTGGACCGGGTGTCCCGGCGGGAGCTGCTGACCCGTGAGCTGGAGAGCCGCCGGCCGCTGTCCCATCCGGACACTCCGCTCACCGACGGCGCCCGCAAGACGTTCGACGTGTTCGCCACGATCCGCGAGGCGCAGGACCGGTTCGGCCCGGACGTGATCGAGTCCTACATCATCTCGATGACCCGCGGCGTGGACGATGTTCTCGCGGCTGCGGTGCTCGCCCGCGAGGCCGGCCTGATCGACCCGCACAACGGCAAGGCCCGCGTCGGCTTCGTGCCGCTGCTGGAGACCCCGGCCGAGCTGTCGGCGGGCGGCGAGATCCTCGACGACCTGCTGAAGCTGCCCGCGTACCGGGCGATCGTGCGGGCCCGCGGCGACGTGCAGGAGGTCATGCTCGGCTACTCGGACTCCAACAAGGAGGCCGGGATCACGACCAGCCAGTGGGGCATCCACCGGGCCCAGCGCGATCTGCGGGACGTGGCGGCCCGGCACGGCGTACGCCTGCGGTTGTTCCACGGCCGCGGCGGCACGGTCGGGCGCGGCGGCGGCCCCACCCACGAGGCGATCCTGGCCCAGCCGTACGGCACGCTCGACGGCGCGATCAAGGTCACCGAGCAGGGCGAGGTCATCTCCGACAAGTACACCCTGCCGGCGCTCGCCCGGGAGAACCTGGAGCTGACCGTCGCGGCCGTGCTCCAGGCGACCCTCCTGCACACGGCGCCCCGGCAGCCCCAGGAGGACCTGGCCCGCTGGGACGACGCCATGGACGCCGTCTCCGACGCGGCGTTCGGCGCGTACCGGGACCTGGTCGAGGACCCGCTGCTGCCGGAGTACTTCTGGGCGGCCACCCCGACCGAGCTGCTCGGCGCGCTCAACATCGGCTCCCGGCCGGCCAAGCGGCCCGACTCCGGCGCCGGCCTGGGCGGCCTGCGGGCCATCCCGTGGGTGTTCGGCTGGACGCAGTCCCGCCAGATCGTCCCCGGCTGGTACGGCGTGGGCACCGGGCTCAAGGCCGCCCGCGAGGCCGGTCTCACCGAGGTCCTCACCGACGCGGTCGAGCGCTGGCACTTCTTCCGGACCTTCCTGTCCAACGTGGAGATGATGCTGACCAAGACCGACCTGACCATCGCCCGCGGCTACGTGAACACCCTCGTCCCCGAGCACCTCCAGCCGATCTTCGGCAAGATCGAGGCCGAGTACGCGCGTACCGTCGAGGAGGTTCTGGCGGTGACCGGGGCCGGGCACCTGCTGGAGTCGCAGCCCGTGCTGGCGCGGACGCTGTCCGTTCGCGACAGTTACCTGGAGCCGTTGCACCACCTGCAGGTGGCGTTGCTGCGGCAGTACCGGGACGCGGGCGGCGCGAAGCACGCCACCTCGGCGCACCGCGGACCGACGACGGACCCCACACTGGAGCGGGCGTTGCTCACGACGGTCAACGGCATCGCGGCCGGAATGCGCAACACCGGCTGACCGAACTCCTGGCGGCTCGGGCAAGCCCTCCCCGGCTGACCGAACTCCTGGCGGCTCGGGCAAGCCTCCCCGGTCCGGTAGGCGCCCGGGTCCCCGTCCTGGCAGACTGTCATGCGTTCGATCGGCATGATTCGGCCGGGGACCCGGCGCCGCCGCCGTCGCGCGGTGCGCACCGGCGGGTGGGAAGGCAGGAGGAAGCGGTGGACCGGTTCGACTGGGTGCTGACCGAGCAGGATCTGCTCACGGCTTCGGCGTACACACCCGACCCGGTCGAGCTCTCCGACCTGCAGATGATCCTCTCCGGGGCGTACGCGCCGCTGGACGGATTCATGAGCCGCGCCGACTGCGAGGCCATCGAGCGTACGGGCCGGCTGGCCAAGGACGGGGTCTGGCCGCCGATCACGCTGACCGTGCCGGAGGGCGTCCTCGATCCGGGCGCCAAGGCGCTGCTGCTGACCGATCAGGAGGGTGCCCCGGTGGCCGCCGTCCAGGTCGCCGAGCAGTGGCCGACCGGCCGGGGTGGCGCGATCCGCGTCGCCGGCCCGGTACGCGCCTACGGCGACGGCGGCCACCTGCCGTTCCGGCGCTACCGGCTGTCCGCGCCCGAGGCCCGGCAACGGCTCGGCTCCGTCCTCGGCGACGGCACCTCGGGCCGGGCGCAGGGCCGCGTGCTCGGCTTCTACGCCGATCGGCCGCTGCACCGCCCGCAGCTCGCCCAGCTGCTGCACACCGCCCGCCAGCTCACGGCCCAGATCGTGTTGCTGGTGCCGGTGGCCGACCCCGGGCCGGGCGGCCTCGAACAGCACGCGCTGCTGCGTTGCGTGGCCGCGGCGGCCGAGCGGCTGCCCGATCCGCTGATCGTCGCCCTGCCGCTGCACCGGCGCGACGACGAGATCGTGGACGGTGCGCTGCGCGCGCGGGTCGCGGAGGCGTACGGCATCACCCACCTGCTCTCGACGGCCGACACGATCGCCGGGCGCGGGCCGCGGGTGCTCGTGCCCCGCGCGCTCGCCTACGACACGCGCGACGGGCAGTGGCGCGACCGCAACGACGTGACCGCGCGCTTCGCCCGGCTGCCGCTGACCTCCGAGGAGATCTCCGAGCTGCTCGACGAGGGCGAGACGCTGCCCGAGTGGCACACACCGCCGGCCGTCGCCCGCGAGCTGGCCCGGGCCCGCCCGCCCCGGCAGCGCCGCGGCCTGGTCCTGTTCTTCACCGGCCTGTCCGGCTCGGGCAAGTCCACCGTGGCGCACGCCGTCGCCGAGACCCTGCGCGAAACCGGCGAGCGTACGATCACGCTGCTCGACGGCGATGTCGTACGCCGGGAGCTGAGCAAGGGGCTCGGCTTCACCAAGACCGATCGCGACCTCAACATCCGGCGGATCGGCTGGGTGGCCGCCGAAGCCGCCCGGCACGGCGGGATCGCGATCTGCTGCCCGATCGCGCCCTACCACGAGGCGCGGGCGACGGCCCGGACGATGGCGCGTACCGCCGGAGCGGACTTCGTGCTCGTGCACGTGTCGACGCCGATCGAGGTGTGCGAGCAGCGCGACCGCAAGGGCCTGTACGCGAAGGCCCGCGCCGGGCTCATCACCGGCATGACCGGTGTGGACGATCCGTATGAGGTCCCGGCGGACGCCGAGATCACGATCGACACGAGCCGGCTGACGGTCGACGAGGCGGCCGGCTTGGTGCTGGACTACCTCGCCGAGCACAACTGGATCATGCAGGTGGCCGGCTGACCTGGAAGACGGGCAGCCGCCCCAGTTCCCGGTAGGCCGCCAGCCCGCCCGCGGTCGCCGTCACCCGGGAGTCGCGCCCGGCGGCGTCCGGCGTGTCGAAGTAGACCATCGCCTTGACCCGCGGGAACAGCTGCATCTGCCGTCCCACGCTGCGGTAGAAGTCGTTCATGTGCCCCGGGTTGGTGCCCGAGTACCACACTCCCCATTCGGCCACCATCAACGGTTTCGTGGGGAAGGTCCGGGCGGCCCAGGTGTAGAAGCCGGGCCACGCGGGGCTCAGGCTCGACCGCCGGTTCATCATCTCGGCGAAGTCGCCGTGACCGTAGCCGGGGTCGCTGTACGCGTACGCGTCCCAGGCGATCCAGTCGACGACGTCGTCACCGGGGTACAGGTCCTCGAACCACGACTGCGTGTTCCACGGGACGTAGGCCATGTAGCACATGGTCGAGATCAGGTTCGTCACGCCGTCGTTGCGCAGCCGCTGCACGACGTACCGGAAGGCGGCCGCGTAGTCCTTGGCGGTCATGCCGAGCACCGGGTTGGTACGCACGTCGTTCTCGGGCTCGTGGTGCATCGTGAAGAAGAACGGCTCGGGGAACGTCCGCTTGATGTGGTCGGCGAGCCGGTCGAGGTAGTCGTTCGCCCACGGGTTGCCCAGCGAGATCGAGCGCCAGGTGGCGTCGAGCGGCTTCCAGTTCAGCAGCAGGATGCGCGGGTGCGCGGGGTCCCGGGCGATCGCCGTCTCCTCCGCGGTCGGGAACATCTGGTCCCCCCGGTGGTACGCGTGGTAGATCGCCTGCGGCCGCTGCGTCTGCGCCTCGAACGTCCTCAGCGCGGTGGTGCGGTTGATCGAGGTATGCGCGGCGGGCGCCACTCCCCAGAGGACTCCGCAGCTCGGCACGTTGAGCGGGCCGAGCACGCAGTCCGGTTCGGCGGGACTGCTCGGCGAGGGGCTCGGCTGCGCGGAATGGCTCGGACTCCCCGAAGGACCCCCGGAAGGGCTCCCCGAAGGGCTCCCGGAAGGACTCTCGGACGGCTGTCCCGAAGGACTCCCCGATGGACTGCCGGACGGACTGCCCGACGGCGTTCCCGA
Organism: Hamadaea tsunoensis DSM 44101; assembly: GCF_000428945.1. Lineage (GTDB taxonomy): Bacteria > Actinomycetota > Actinomycetes > Mycobacteriales > Micromonosporaceae > Hamadaea > Hamadaea tsunoensis. The sequence continues at coordinate 81,230 of NZ_AUAX01000003.1, forward strand.
CGGGCTGCTCGACGGAAGCCCGGAAGGGCTCTCCGACGGGCTCGCCGATGCGCTCGGCCCCGCCGACGGAGACCAGCTGGGCAATCCACTGGGCGACTCGCTCAGGGATTCGCTCGGTGACGGCCAGGGCTGGTCGCCTGTGGGGCTCGGCGGTGCCGGCGGGCTGTACGCCGGCCCGCTCGCCGATCCGGCCGGGTCGGCACCGGTCGGGCTGGGCAGCGCCGGCGGCGAGTGTGATCCCAGGCCGCTCGGGGAGGCCCCGGCCGAGGCCGTGTCCTCGACGAGCCAGCCCGGCAGCGTCAGATCCCGTTCCCCGTCCGACGGCGGTGCCACGAACGGGCCGCCGGGCAGCAGCTTGTGCGTACCGGGGCTCGTGTTCGCGGGGCCGCCGCTCCACTGCAGGATCAGGGTCGGCGCCCGGTACGCGTCGCTCTCCCTGGACGCGAAGGTCGCGAGCATGTCGCTGGTGGCGGCGGTGACGGCGAAGGCGTACTGGCCGGCTTTCCTGATCACCGAGCTCACGTCGAAGTGCACGGCGGTCTCGAGCCCGCGGGGAAAGACGGACGAGACGACCGGGCCGAGCCGGGGCGCGGTCGCGGGGCTGAGTTCGTGCGACCGCCACGACGACCACGGCACCGAGCTGAGCTCCACCAGGCCGGGCAGGACGCCGGAGCCGCGGGCGAGCCAGACCTCCGCGTGCTGGGGCGCCCGGCCCTCGGGCAGGTCCACCTGGAACTTCAGGTAGCTGATGGCGGCGCCGCCACCGAGGCCGCCGGCCGTGAGAGCCGCCGAGGCCGAGGTCCACGTACGCACCGACGCGTCCTCGCTGACGGGGATGGAGCGGGGCTCGCCGACGTGTCCGCCGACGAATCCGATCGCCGCGGCGAGGGTGACCGCGCCGGCCGCGAGGAGTGCGACGAAGACCGGACGCGGGCGCGTCTGTGTCATACGTACCTCCCGGATCCGAATGGGGGATTCACTTGATCTAGATCCTATTAGCCGCGTATGGGGGTCTAAAGGCACAAACGGGTAGATTGGGTACTCGGACGAGTACCGGCATGTCCGTCAGACCCGAGAAATCGGACATTCGGCGCGTTCTTCGGCAGTTACGTACGCGCAGCCACGCCGTTTACCCCACGGGGGATGTCCCCGCCGTCCGCGAGAACTCCTCACTGTCCGGACGGCTCACCCGCACCCGAAGGGCAGCCGATGGACGTCACTCCTCCCGTGTCGATGGACCTCTCCGATTACCTCGGACTGGTCCGCCGGCACTGGTGGGTGGTCCTGCTGCTGACGGCCGTCGGGGTCGGCGCCGCCGGGGCCGTGACCCGTACGCTGCCCAAGGAGTACCTGTCCGCCACGTCCGTCCTGGTCCAGCCGTCCGGCGACGACACGAACGCGTCCGGCGGGCGTACCAAGGGTGAGATCAATCTCGACACCGAGGCTCAGCTCGTCCGGTCGACCCAGGTCGCCGCGAGCGCCGCCGAGCTGCTGCGTACCCAGGAGTCGCCGCGGGACCTGGCCAAGAACGTGACCGTCGAGGTGCCGCCGAACACGACCGTCTTGTCGATCAAGTACGCCGCCGCGACCCCCCTGGCCGCCCAGGCCGGCTCGCACGCGTTCGCCGAGGCGTACCTGCGCAGCCGGGAGGCCAACGCGCGGTTCGACCTGACCAGCCAGGCGAAGGCGCTCGACACCAAGGTCAAGCAGCTCAACGGCCAGCTCAACCAGATCGTCGCGAAGCTCGGCAAGCTCGGCCCGGACTCGGCCACCCGGCCCAGCCTCGACAGCCAGCGCGCCACCCTGCAGACCCAGATCAACCAGCTGAACAGCAAGACGAACCAAATCGCGACGGCCACCGTGAGCGTCGGACGGATCATCAGCGACGCCGGCCTGCCGAACCGGCCGCGCAAGCCCGACCTGATGGTCAACCTGGCCGGCGGCGCGATGCTCGGCGGCCTGATCGGCGTCCTCGTCGCGGCCGTGCGCCAGCGCCTCGACAAGCGCGTACGCCGCGGCTCCGACGTTTCGCGCCGCGCCGACGTGCCGGTGCTGGCCGAGGTGACCGCCCGGACGAAGCCGCGCCTCGACGACGTGTTCCCGCCCTACGGCACCGGCGGGCGGATCTTCAACCGGCTCCGCAACGAGGTGGTCGCCGCCCTCGCCGAGACCGGCCGGCAGGACGTGGCCAGCACGATCGTCGTCACCGGCGCCAGCGGCGGCCCGTGCGCCACCCTGGTCGCCGCCAACCTGGCCGCCGCGCTCGCGCGTACCGGCAGCGAGGTCGTCCTGGTCGGCGCGCACCAGCCCGAACTGCTGGTCGGGATCGCTCCGCTGGCCGGGATGCTGGGCGTCCAGCCGACCCCGGGGCTGCCGGACGTCGTCGGCGGACGTACCGCCCTGTCGGCGGCCCTGCAGCGCGCGCCGCGTACGCCGCATCTGCACGTACTTGCCACGGGGGCGTCGGCCAGCGCCGCCGGGGTGCTCCAGTCCCAGGCGCTGCGCGACGTTCTCGGCCAGCTTCGGCAGCGCTGCGACTTCCTCGTCATCGAGGCGCCCTCCGCCGCCACCAGCGCGGACGCGCAGAGCCTCGCGGGCGCCGCCGACGCCGCGATCGTCGCGGTCGAACTCCGGCGTACGCGTCACCCGCAGGTGGCCGACGCCGCCGAGCAGCTTCGCCGGGTCGGTACGCCGCTCCTCGGAGCCGTGGTCGTGCCCCGCCTGCAGGTGCCGGACGGGACCGCGGCCGCGCCGGCCCCGGTGGAGACCTCCGCCCCCGACACGGTCCTCATGCAGCGGCTGACCGACGAGAAGCTGGCCGAGCTGGACGACGCCGCGAAGAGCGCCGCCGGCGAACCGACTGCCGAGGCGCTGGGCAAGTGACCGCGTACGCCCTCCCCCGGCCACGGATCGCGGTCCTGCCGCTGCGGCCCGGCTGGCCCTTGACCGGCCTGCTGCTGCTCTATCCGCTGTGGTGGGCGCTGGGTCTGGGCGTACTGATCTTCCCGCTGATGGCGGTGCCGATGGCCGTCGCCCTGGTACGCGGCCGGCGCGCCGGTCGCCGCCTGAAGCTGCCGCCGGGGTTCGCCCTGTGGGTGCTGTTCCTGGCGACGGCGGTGGCCGGGGTGGCGGTGCTCGGCTCCGACCCCGACGGCGTGGTGGCGAGCACGGCGAGCGACCGGATCATCGCGGTGGCGTTCCGCCTGGCCGAGTACGCGTCCCTCACGGTCCTGCTGCTCTACGCGGGCAACCTGCCGACGGGCGTGCTCAGCCAGCGCCGCCTGGTACGCCTGCTCGGCTGGCTGTTCGTCGTGACGGTGGCCGGCGGCCTGCTCGGTACGTTCGCCGGGCACTTCGGCTTCACCAGCCCGGTCGAGCTGCTGCTGCCGCACGGCTTGCGCGGCAAGGGTTTCATCCAGTCGCTCGTGCACCCGTACGCGGCCCAGATCATGGACATCGTCGGCGATCCGAAGCCGCGCCCGGCCGCGCCCTGGGGCTACACGAACACCTGGGGCAACAACTACTGCCTGCTCGTCGTGTGGTTCGCCGCGGCCGTCTGGGGATTCGCGACCCGGCGCCGGGTCAAGGTGTTCGCCCTGGCGGTGCTGGCGCTGTCGGCGATCCCGGTCGTCTACTCGCTCAACCGCGGCCTGTGGATCGGGCTGGGCGTCACCCTCGCCTTCGTCGCCGTACGCCAGGCGGTCGCCGGGAAGCTCGCCCTGCTGGTGGCCGGGGTCGGGGCGGCCGGTGTCCTGGCGGCCGCGCTGGCGGTCACTCCACTCGGGACGATCGTCGGGCAGCGGCTGGAGAACGGCAAGTCCAACGGCGTCCGCATGTATCTCACCGAGCGCGCCGTGACCGGGTTCGAGGAGTCCCCGGTGATCGGCTTCGGCTCCACCCGCAACACGGTCGGCGGCCGGCAGTCGATCACCGTCGGCGAGAGCGCCGGCTGCGAGCGGTGCGGCAACTTCACGGTCGGCGGCAACGGTCAGCTGTGGCAGCTGCTGTTCGCCCACGGCGGCCTCGGCACGGCGGCGTACCTCGGCTTCTTCGCGTACGCGCTGGTGCGGTTCCGGCGCGACCGCAGCCCGGTCGGCATCGCCGGCTCGGCCGCCATCCTCGGCACCTTCTGCGCCATGTTCTGGTACAACGCCCTGGTCACGCCGCTGGCCTTCACCTTCCTCGCCTACGCGCTGCTGTGGCGGGCCGACGACAAGGAGGCCGCCGCATGAGCCCGGTGACCACTGCTCCACCCGCACTGACCGTGGCCGACGCGCGACTGCGGCACGAGTACCTCGCCGAGGTGCTGGACGTGCTCTATCCGGCGCCGTGCTCGCTGACCGGCGAGGGCGCCGGCCGGGTCGCCGAGTACCTGGTGATCCCGCACGCGCGGAAGCCGAAACTGCTCGTCCCGACGGGTTCGGCCCGGGTGGCGGCCGCCGCCGTACGCCGTTTCGCCGAACCGCAGGGCCGCCTCGCCCGGCTGAAGCGGGAGGCGGTCGTGGCCGCTCTGCGTACCGGGACGTGGCCGGCCCTGCTCCGGGACCGCGTACGCATCCACGCGCCGACCAGCGCCGCCGACTCGATCGACAGCTACCTGCGCACGGCGCTCGGCACCCAGCTGAGCATCAGCGTCCACATCGGACCGGCACGGGCGAACCGCAAACCGGTGCTGCAGCTGCTCTCCCCGACCGGTGGCACGTTCGGCTTCGCCAAGCTCGGCACCGGCCCGCTGACCCGCCGCCTGGTACGCGCCGAGACCGCCGCCCTGACCGCGCTGTCGCACATCGATCTGCGGGGCGTGAGCGTACCCAGGGTGCTGCACTCCGGGCAGTGGCGCGGCCATCAGATCCTCGTGCAGTCCGCGCTGCCGGTGTGGCACCCGCGGGCGGAACTGCCGGCCGGGACGCTGACGGCGGCGATGCTGGAGGTCGCCCGGGCCTGCGGTACGACCAAGGGCTGGCTCGCGACCAGCCCGTACTGGGCCGATCTGCGCAACCGCCTCGGCCAACTGATCCACCACCCGGACGGCGCCCAGCTCAACGACGCCGCGCGGCAGCTCGTCGAGCGCTGCGGGGACGTCGGCCTGACCTACGGCGCGTGGCACGGGGACTGGGCGCCGTGGAACATGGCGCACGTCGTCCAGCCCGGCGGCGAGACCCGGCTGCTGGTCTGGGACTGGGAGCGGTTCACGCCCGGCGTACCGATGGGCTTCGACGCGCTGCACCACGAACTCCAGCGTCGCGTCCAGCACGAACCCGACGCCCGCGCCTGCGTCGCGGATCTGGTGGCGCAGGCGCCGACCCTGCTGGACCCGTTCGACGTTGTACCGGACGGGCGCGACGTCACCGCACTGCTCTACCTCATCGACCTCGCCGCCCGCTACGTCGCCGACCGCCAGGCCGAGGCGGGTGCCCGGCTCGGCGTGCTCGGCACGTGGCTCCTGCCCGTCCTGCTCGAGCGCGTACGGAGGTTGTCATGAGAAGCGATGCGGTTCCCGAGCCCGTCAAGCGCCTGCTGCACGCGGGCTCCCGCTCCTTCGGCCGGCTGACCGCCGGCGCCCGGCTGCTGCCGTCCTTCCTGATCTGCGGCGGCCAGCGCTGCGGCACCACCTCGCTCTACCGTGCCCTCGCCCAGCACCCGACGGTGCTGAAGGCCGTGCTGCACAAGGGCGTGCACTACTTCGACACCAACTACCAGCGCGGTCCCGAGTGGTACCGCGCGCACTTCCCGCTGCGCCGGCACGCCGAGCGCCTGCTCGACGAGCACGGCGTACCCGGGCAGACGTTCGAGTCCAGCCCGTACTACCTCTACCACCCGCACGCCGCCGCGCGGATCGCCCGCGACCTGCCCGGTGTCAAGATCATTATTCTGGTACGCGATCCCGTCGAGCGCGCGTACTCGCACCACGCGCACGAGGTGGCCCGCGGGTTCGAGATGGAGCCCGACTTCGCCCGGGCCCTGCAGCTCGAACCGCTGCGCCTGCGCGGGCAGCACGAACGGCTGCTCAACGACCCCAACGCGTACTCGTTCGCCCACCAGCACCACGCCTACCGGGGCCGGGGCGAGTACGCCGCGTACCTGGAGAAGATGGCGCAGCAGGTCGGCCGGGACCACCTGCTGGTCCTGTCAAGCGAGGAGTTCTTCGTCGACCCGAAGCCGGTGTACGACCGGGTGCAGGACTTCCTGGGCCTGCCGCACCTGGGCTACCCGGAGTTCGAGCAGCACAACGCCCGTCCCCGCCCGGTCGAGCTGGCCGACGGGGTACGCGCCGAGCTGACCGAGCATTTCGCACCGCATGACGCGGCCCTGAGCGGCTGGCTCGGGCGTACACCCGCTTGGCGCTCATGACCACGACGGCCGTCGAGGCACCCGCCGCCCGGACCGACGCGGTGGCCGCCACGGCCCGCGGCGGTCTGGCGAACCTGCTGGGCGCGGGCCTGGCGGGGGTGTCCGGGGTGGCGGTGACCTGGTTGGTCGCGCGGGGCCTGGGTCCCGTGCAGGCCGGCGGGTTCTTCGCCGCGACGGCCGCGTTCACGCTGGTCGGCGGGGTGGCCCGGCTGGGCACGATGACCGGGCTGGTCTACTGGCCGGCCCGGTTACGCGCGCTGTCCACACCGGAGCTGATCGGCGCGTGCCTGCGGGCGAGCCTGCCGCCGGTGGCGCTGGTCGGCGGCGTCCTCGCGGTGCTGACCTATCTCTTCGCCCCCACCGTCACCCCCGAGTACGCCCAACCGCTGCGCGCGCTCGCGGTCTTCCTGCCGGTGGCCGCCCTGACCGACGCCCTGCTGGCGGCTTCCCGGGGCTACCGGCAGATGCGCCCGACGGTGGTCCTCGACAAGATCGTCCGGCCGGCGGCGCAGGTGCTGCTGATCGGGGCGGTCTTCGCCGGCACCGACGCGACCGGCTGGTGGGCCTTCGCCTGGGCGCTGCCCTACGTGCCGGTCTGTGCGGTCGCCGGCTACCTGGTCTGGCGCCAGGTACGCAGCCACCCGAGCGCCCGGACCTCGATGATGGTGCCGTTCTGGCGGTTCACCGCGCCGCGGGCGGTGGCGAACATGGCGCAGACCGCGTTGCAGCGCATCGACGTGCTGCTCGTGGCCGCGCTGGCCGGCCTCGCCCCGGCCGCCGCGTACGCCGTCGCCGGCCGGTTCGTCATCGTCGGCCAGCTGGCCAACGGCGCGATCTCGCAGGCGACCCAGCCCCGGCTGGCCGAAGCGCTGGCCGTCGGCGACCTCGACGGCGCCCGCCGGCTCTACCGCAGCGCGACCAGCTGGCTGATCCTGGTCGCCTGGCCGCTGCACCTGACGATCCTGCAGTTCCCCGAGCTCTACCTGTCGTTCTTCGGCGCGCACTACCGGTACGCCGCTCCCGCCGTCCGGCTCCTCGCCCTGGCGATGCTGCTGGCGACCGGCTGCGGAATGGTCGACATGGTCCTCGCCATGGGCGGGCGTACCTGGTGGAACCTGGGCAACGTGCTCGCGGCCCTGGTCACCACGGTCGCCTTCGACCTCGTCCTGATCCCGCCCTACGGCATCGTCGGCGCGGCGGCCGGACTCGCCTGCTCGGTCGCCGTCAACAACCTGCTCCCCCTGGCCCAGATCATGATCAAGATGCGGCTGCACCCCTTCGGCGGGGCCACCTTCGCCGCCGCGTCGCTCACCCTCCTCACGTTCGGCGCGGTACCGGCCGCGCTGCACGCGTACCCCCTCGTGGCCATCGGGGCCGGGGCGGTCGCGTACCTGCTGGCGGTGCTCGCTCTGCGCGACCGCCTGCCACTCGCCCTGCGGGCGACCGTCTCATGACTGCGAGGAGAGAAATGCGCACCGACTACACCCAGATCTTCCAGGACAGCGCCGCCGTCGAGAAATACGAGCACATCGTGTACGCGCCGGACAGCTACTGGTCGGCGATCAATCGACGGCAGCGGGCGTACCTGCGGGGGCTGGCGAAGCGGGCGTTCCCCTATCGGCGGCCGGTGCAGCACGACTTCGCGTGCGGTACCGGCCGGGCGATCCGGATCCTGCACGGACTGGTCCGGGGCGCGCACGGCTACGACACCAGCGCGGCCATGCTGGCCAAGGCGTCCGAGGTCGGCGCGTACGCGATGATGCACCAGATCGGCGAGTCGGGCCCGATCCCGCAGCCGGTGGCCACCGAGTCCCCGGCGATCGTGACGGTCTTCCGGCTGCTGCTCAATGTGGACGAGGCGGTCCGGGAGCGGGCGATCGCGTTCGCCGCCCAGGCCCTGCCGCACTACGACGCCGGGCTGCTGGTCGTGGAGAACCACGGCAACGCGCAGTCGCTGCGGCACCTGCGCCACCGTACGCACGGCGACAAGCCCTGGTTCGCCGAACTGTCCCATGAGGACGTCGCCGCCCTGCTGGACCGGCACGGCTTCACGATCGTGGAGCAGCGCGGCTTCGCCCTGTTCACGCAGGGCTGGTACGGCCGCCGGTGGCTGCGCCCGATCGCCGGATTCGTCGACGACTTCGCCACCAAGCTCGGGCTGGCCGGCCGCTTCTCGGTGAACGTGCTGTACGTCGCCCGGCGTACCCGGCCGACCCTGGGCGACCTGGCCAGCGGGGATCTGATCGCCGCGCCCGACGCGTACGCGCCCCGGGACGCCGCCCCGGAGCTGCCGTTCCCCGACCACCAGGAAGTGCCGGAGGAGGCGCCGGTGGTGGACCCGGACCGGCCGCGGACCGACCCCGACGCGGAGAGCTGGTGATCCGCCGCGCCATCGCGGTGCTGGGGGCGGCGGCGCTGGTACTCGCGGGGTGTTCGCAGCCCGCGAGCCGCGTGGCGCCCGCCCCCGGCGTCTCCCCCTCGGCTTCGCCGTTCGCGGGCAGGCTGTCCGGCGGTGCCGTCGCCGCCCCGGCGAAGGGGATCATGCTGGGCGCCTGGGTGAAGCCGGCCGCGCTGACCCAGACCGGCCGCGTGGCCGCCGTACGCCAGTACGAGAAGGCGATCGGCCGGCCGCTGGAGATCGTCAACACCTACCGCCGGCTGGACGAGGCGATCGACACGACCTCCGACCGGCAGTTCGCCCGCAAGGCGGTGCTGATGCTCAGCTGGGCCACCGGCGACACCCGCTCGATCACGCTCGGCCACAGCGACCCGGTCCTGCGCGAGCGGGCCCAGGAGATCAAGGCGATCGGCCGGCCCGTGCTGCTGCGGGTGCGCTGGGAGATGGACCGGCCCGGGCTCGCCGCCACCATCTGGAGCGCCGAGGACTACATCGCGGCGTACCGGCACATCCGCACACTCTTCGCCGGGCTCGGGGTCACCAACGTGGCCTGGGTGTGGTGCCCGACCGCCGAGGGCTTCGCGGCCGGCCGCGCCGCCGCGTACTACCCCGGCGACGACGTGGTCGACTGGGTTTGCGTGGACGCGTACGCCGGTTCCCAGTACGCCACCCTGCCCGCGCTGCTGCAGCCGTTCCTGGCCTGGGCGGCGGCCCGGCCGAAGCCGATCGTGCTCGGCGAGTTCGGCATCTCCCGGGCCTGGGGTACGCGCCGCCGTGTGGACTGGTTCACCGAGGCCGGCACGTTCGTGCACGCGTACGCGCAGATCAAGGCGGTCAGCTACTTCGAGTCCGACCCGGACGGCAACGGGGAGAACCAGCAGTTCCGGGTGGCCGACGACCCCGAGGTGCTGGCGGCCTTCCGAGCCGCCTTCACCCGACCCTGACCCGTTCCGCCCGCCGCTCGGGGGCGGGGCGTGCCCGTGGCCCCTTGATCCCGTTTGGATCAGGGAAATCACCCGAATCTTGGGCCAAGATTACGTGGATATCCCTGATCCAAACGGGATCATCGCGCACTGCTGCAGCCGGACAGGCGGCCGCGACAGCTCAGATGCCGTGGCCGTGTTTGTGGAGGGCGCCGAGCACCCGTTCCACCTTCACCGCCCCGGTGAGCGCCGCCAGCGCGATCGCCGCCCGCGGCTCCCGCCAGTTCGCACGTACGCTCGCCCGGGTCCACTTCCACGCCTCGGACTTGTTCCCGGCGGCAGCGCTCCAGCAGGCCAGCTGCCCGTAGACCCGGGCGGCGCCGGGCGCGCAGCCGGAGATCTCGGGGTGCCGGGTCATCATCCAGCGCAGCGACGAGATCTTCGTGGCGTACTCGTACGCGTAGTGCGACGTCCGTCCCCACAGGACGCGTACCAGGGGCTCGTCGACGTGCAGCACCGGATGCCGGCGGGCCGCCCGCAGCAGCAGGTCCCAGTCCTCGTTCTGGCTGCCCGGCGCGTCCTCGGCGACCAGGCCCAGCCCGTCGGGGCCGGCCAGCGCCCGGCGGCGCAGCAGGAAACCGGACGAGTGCAGCATCGCCATCCGCGACCGGGCCAGGTCTTCGACGGTCACGAGATCCTGGCCGGCCAGCCGGATCGTGCGGCGGTCGGCGTACTGGACCTCGATCGCGCAGGTGACCATCTCGGCATCCGGATGGTGGCGGAGCGCGGCGACCTGCGTACGCAGCTTGTTCGGCACCCACACGTCGTCGTCGTCGCAGAACGCCACCAGGTCGGTGTCGAGCGCCTCGATGCCCGTGTTGCGCGCACCCGCCAGACCCGGCGTACGCGCGTTCGTGATCACCTTCACCGGATGCTCGCCGTCTGACGCGAGTGATTCGTCGGGCTCGGCGCGGTCGTAGACGACGAGGACGCGCAGCGGGCCCTCGTAGTCCTGTTCGAGAATGCCCTCGACGGCTTTGCGCAGCAGCCCGGGACGGTTGTGCGTGGGGACGACGACCCCGACCGACGGCCAGCTCACGCCGCCACCTCCTCGGACTCGGCGACCGGATCGGCGACCGGGCCGGCGGGCGGGGCGGGGGGCGAGGCGGCCGGTGGGACGGCGGGCGGCGCCGCGAGCGGATAGCCGTACGCGCGCAGCATCGGGGCGCACACCGCACTGACGACGGCCCGCTGCCGGGGCGCCAGCCGTGTACGCCATTCCTCGTCCCGGCGCAGCGCGACCCGGCCGGAGGTGAACCGCATCGGGTTGCCGGCCGCGCTGTGCGAGACGCCGAGCGTGACGTGGTCGTGGCCGAGCCAGCTCAAGTCCACTGCGGACGGATCCAGCCCGGCGAACGCGACCAGACGCCGGACACTGGCCACCGGATCGTCGAGGAACTCCTCGTACCGCAGCCGGCGCACGGCCACCCCGCGCCGCTGGAGCAGTCCGAACGCCGCGTTGTGCGCCGTCCACAGCAGCGCCGAGCGGGCCGGCGAGTAGCGGGTCATCTCGGCGTCCGCCGCTTCCGGCCGGCGTACGCGCTTCGTCCACGAGTACGCCACCCCGCGCGCGTCCCGGACCATGTGCACGACGCGCAGGTCGATGCTGCTGCGCGCGTACCGCAGCACGTGGGCGAGGGCGGAGTGCTTCGAGGAGTCCACGACGACCGACGCGCCCGACACGTTGGCGGCGGCGGCGTACACGCGGCCGTAGTACTCCGCGTACTCCTGGACGAGGTCGGCGTACCCCGCTGGTACGCGGGTCGCGAGGCGCGGGATGTGCCGTGTGCGCTCGACGAGCGCGCGCAGGGCGAGCACGCGGTGGACGTCGACCCGGTGCCAGCCGCCGAAGGCCGCGATGCCGACGCGTTCCCAGAAGTCGCAGCCGGAGAACGGTACGCCGCAGCCGCATTTCTCGTCGTCGCGCAGGTCGCGCTGCCAGAGGTGGACGACCTCGCCGAGCGCGCAGACCCCGGGAACCTCCCCCAGTACGCGTTCCACCAGCGTGGTTCCGCTGCGGCCCAGTCCACCCAGGAAGATCACCCGTGTCATCGCCGGACCCCCGTGTTCCCGATGTTGCCCGTGTCACGGGGTTTAACGACAATCCATGACCCTTGACCCGGTATTGTCCGGATTCGTGGCATATGAGCGTGTGACACTGGCGGGCCGGGAATTCGACGCGATCACGGAGGAAGAGGTCGCGGGCTTCGTCGCCGAGGCGCTCGCCCGCGGCGAGGGCGGCCGGATCGTGACGCCCAACGTCGACATCCTGCGGCTGGCCGACGGGGACGGGCCGCTCGCGACCGAGGTGGGCGGCTTCCTCGACGACGCCACGCTGGTCGTCGCGGACGGCATGCCGCTCGTCTGGGCCAGCAGGCTGCAGGGCAGCCCGCTGCCCGAGCGGGTGGCCGGTTCCGGCCTCATCTGGACGATCTCCCAGGCCGTCGGCGAGGTCGGCGGCTCGGTCTACCTGCTCGGCGGAACCCCGGAACCGGAGCGCGAGGAGGACGACTGGCTGCTCATGGCCGAGGTCGTCGGAGTCAAGGGCGAGACGGCCGGCAACGGGGCCCAGCGCGCCGCGGCCGAACTCGCCGCCGCCTGCCCGGGGTTGGTCGTCGCGGGCTGCTCGGCGCCGCCGTTCGGCTTCGACGACGACCCCGACGCGTACGCCGCGGTGCTGCACGAGGTGGTCGCGACGGAGCCGGACGTGTGCTTCGTCGGCCTGGGCTTCCCCCGGCAGGAGCGGGTGATCTCGGATCTGCGCGGCGAGTTGCCAGGTACGTGGTTCCTGGGCTGTGGCGCGGCGATCAATTTCGTGGCCGGCGAGCAGCAGCGGGCGCCGGTGTGGATGCAGCGCAGCGGCCTGGAGTGGGCGCACCGGCTGGCGCAGGAGCCGCGCCGGCTGGCCTCGCGTTACCTGCGCCACGACGCGCCCTACGCGGTACGCCTGCTCGCCGGGGCGGCCGCGAACCGCCGCCGGGCCGACGGCCCGGAGGACTGAGGGCCGGGCCCTGACCCGCCCACCGGCCGCGCGTCCGGTACTCCGCGTCCCTGCACCGGGCGGGCTCCACGACCGGGCGTCCCGGGCGGGTCAGGGTGCTTACCCCGGGCCTGGCACGACCCAGCGAAACCAACATGAAGCGTTACGTACACACATTGACGCCAGACATCCGGGGTGCTGTCAAGTCTCCAATAGGATGTGGGCCTTCCGACCGTGCCCATCGGCCGCTACAGTAGCCGTGTACCGTGTGGGAACGTGAGCGATTTCGTTTAACAGCGATTCACCGCCGGACCGGAAGCCACCGCCGGCTCGCTGGGACGGCGTCGTCGCCCGCACCCCTCTTCCCCCTACGCGGAGGGCTTGATGCTCGCACCACAACGGCAGGCCGCGATCCTCGACCGGGTCCGCGCCAGCGGTGGCGTGCGCGTCGCCGACCTGGTCAGCGAATTCGGCGTCTCCGACATGACGATCCGCCGCGACCTGGAGATGCTGGCCGACCGAGGCCTGGTGCTCAAGGTGCACGGCGGCGCCACGGCCCTGCATCCCGGCGCGACCGACGAGCCGGGGTTCGCCGCCAAGACCGATCTGCACACCGCAGAGAAGGCCGCGATCGCACAGAAGGCCGCCGAGCTGGTCCGCCCCGGCACCGCCATCGCGCTGTCGGCCGGCACGACCACCGCCCGCCTGGCGCACCGCCTCGTCGACGTGCCCGGCCTGACCGTGGTCACCAACTCGATCCCGGTGGCGGACGTCTTCTACCGCAACGGCCGCACCGACCAGACGGTCGTGCTGACCGGCGGCGTGCGTACTCCGTCGGACGCGCTCGTCGGGCCGATCGCGGTCGACGCCATCCGCTCGCTGCACCTGGACATGCTCTTCCTGGGCGTGCACGGGATGAGCGAGCGGGCCGGCTTCACCACGCCCAACCTCATGGAGGCCGACACCGACCGGGCGCTCGTCGAGGCGTCCGAGCGGCTCGTGGTGATCGCCGACTCCTCGAAGTGGGGAACGATCGGCATCTCTTCCATCGCGTCACTCCAGGACGCCGACGTCCTGGTCACCGACGGTGGCCTGAGCGCGGCCGCGCGCGAGGCACTCGGCGACGTGGTGGGCGACCTCGTGATTGCACAGTAGTGGGAGACATGGTCAAGCGCAGTTCGATCAACCTCGCGGACGGTCGCGAGCTCATCTATTTCGATGAATCCGACGACCAGGTGCGCGCCACCGTTGATCAGCGGCATCTGCCGCCCCGGCCCGCCCCCTCGCAGCTGCGGCTGGACCCGCTCACCCAGGAGTGGATCGCCGTCGCCGACAACCGGCAGGGCCGGCCCAACCTGCCCCCCACGAGCGAGTGCCCGCTCTGCCCGTCCACGCCCGGCCACTTCACCGAGATCCCCGCGGACGGCTACGACGTCGTGGTCTTCGAGAACCGCTTCCCCTCCTTCTCGTACGCGACCGACAACGCCGCCTTCGGCGAGGTGGACGGATATCCGCGTACGCGGCCGGGAGTCGGGCGCTGCGAGGTCGTGTGCTTCACCCCGGAGCACGACTCGTCGTTCGGGTCGCTCAGCGAGGCCCGGGTCGGCACGGTGCTCGACGCGCTGACCCACCGGACCGCCGAACTGTCCGACCTGCCCGGCGTCGAGCAGGTCTTCTGCTTCGAGAACCGGGGCGTGGAGATCGGCGTGACCCTGCACCACCCGCACGGCCAGGTGTACGCGTACCCGTACGTGACGCCGCGGACGAGCCTGTACCTGCGGGCCGCCCGGCAGCACCAGGAGACCACCGGCCGCAATCTGTACGCCGACGTGCTCGCCGCCGAGCGGGCCACCGGCGAACGGGTGATCGCCGAGAACGCGTACTGGACGGCTTTCGTGCCGGCCGCCGCCCGCTGGCCCTATGAGATCCACATCGCACCGCACCGCAAGGTGGCGGATCTCACCGAACTGTCCGATGTGGAACGGCAGGCGGCGGCGTCCCTCTGGCTCGGTGCCGTACGCGCCCTCGACGGCCTGTTCGGCCAGCCGATGCCCTACATCGCGGCCTGGCACCAGGCACCCGTCCGCACCGACCGTGAGCTGGGCTATCTGCACCTTCAGATCTTCAGCATCCGGCGGGCGCCGGCGAAGCTGAAGTATCTGGCCGGTTCGGAGTCGGCGATGGGCGCCTTCGTGAACGACATCGCGCCGGAGGCCGCCGCCTCGGCGTTGCGGGCGAGTTGGCAAGCCGTAACCCCGGAGGCTGTCGTACAGGCGGACTAATGTCGATGGCATGCGGGTAGCAGTCGCCGAGTCCATCGACCTCAACGTCCGGCAGTACGGCCCTACAGGGCAGCCCGGCGACGCTGGTCGCCATTTCCTCCTCGTCCACGGTCTGGCGTCGAACGCGCGGCTCTGGGACCAGGTCGCGGCATACCTGGTCGCGGCCGGGCACCACGCCTGGGCCGTCGATCTGCGCGGCCACGGCGAATCCGACCTGCCCGACGGTGACGTCGGCACCGCGACGGCCGCCGCCGACCTCGCCGTGGTCTGCGAGCGCCTCGGTCTCGACCAGGTGATCGCGGCCGGCCAGTCGTGGGGCGGCAACGTGGTGGTCCGGTTCGCCGCCGAGCATCCCCGGCTGGTCGCGGGGCTCGCCCTCGTCGACGGCGGCTGGATCGACCTCGCCGCGGACTTCCCGTCCTGGGAGGCGTGCGCGAAAGCCCTCCGACCACCGGAGATCGACGGGGCACCGGCCGGGCAGCTCGAAGGCTTCCTGCGGACGGCGCATCCCGACTGGTCCGACGAGGCCGTCGACGCGACCGCCTTCAACCTCCGCGTACGCGACGACGGCACGGTCGAGCGCCGGCTGCCCGTCGAGCGGCACATGGAGATCGTCCGGGACATGTGGGAGCACCCGGTCACCCGGTACTTCGGCCGGATCACCATGCCGGCGGTGCTGCTTCCGGCGTACTCGTCCGACGATCCGGGGCGGGCCGCCGGGAAACGCGATCACGTCGCGCGGGCCGCCGCGGCGATGGCGGACGCGCGGGTGCACGAGTACCCCGGCAGCGACCACGACCTGCACGCCCAACGGCCCAAGGACGTGGCCGACGACCTGTTGAGCCTGGTGGGGGACGCACGATGACCGAGCTGATCGCTCTGATGGGCTCCGGCGAGACGACGCCGACGATGATCAAGCCGCACCGGGGGATCTTCGAGCTGGTCGGCGCCGCGCCGGCCGTCCTGCTCGACACTCCGTACGGATTCCAGTCCAACGCCGACGACATCTCCGCCCGCGCGACCGGCTACTTCAAGGCGAGCGTGGGCCGGGACATCGGCGTGGCCTCGTGGCGCCGGGCCGACCTGCCGGCGGTCGAGGGCGAACGGGCCTTGGCCGCGCTCCGCTCCGCCGACTGGATCTTCTCCGGCCCCGGCTCCCCCACGTACGCCCTGCGCAACTGGCGGGACTCGGCGATCCCGGGAATCCTCGAACAGACCAAGGTCCTGGTGTTCGCCAGCGCGGCCGCGCTCACCCTGGGATCGCACGCCATTCCGGTCTACGAGATCTACAAGGCCGGCGAGGACCCCCGCTGGGATCGGGGACTCGACCTGTTCGGGCGGCTGACCGGCGTACCGGCGGTGATCATCCCGCACTTCGACAACGCCGAGGGCGGTCATCACGACACCCGCTACTGCTACCTCGGCGAGGGCCGGCTGACGCTGATGGAGAAGTGGCTGCCGGAGGAGTCGCTGATCGTGGGGGTGGACGAGCACACCGCCGCGCTGGTCGACCTGCGGTCCGGCACGGTGAAGGTCGTCGGCGTCGGCGGGCTGACCCTGCGCCGGGGCGGCCAGGTCGCGGTCCACCCGACCGGGAGCACGCTGGGGCTGGCGGAACTCGCCGGCTTCTCCGACTCCGCCGCGGCCACGGCACCACCGGCCTTCACCCCCGCCGACGAGGACGGCGCGGCCGGGGACGGGGCGACCTCGCTGCGGGACATCGTCGACGGCCTGGATGCGCGGTTCGCCGACGGGCTGGCGGCCAACGACGCGGCGACCTGCGTCGAGGTGGTCCTGGAGCTGGAGAGCGCCATCGAGGACTGGTCGGCCGACACGAACGTGAGCCCGGATCACGAGCACGCCCGCAGTGTCCTGCGAGGAATGGTCGTGCGGCTGGGTCAGTTGGCCACCGACGCGCACGAGGCCGTTCCCGCGCTCGTCACCGCCGTACGCGACGCCCGCGAACAGGCCCGGGCCGCCCGCGACTTCGCGATGGCGGACGCCTTGCGGGACGCGCTGACCGGCGCCGGATTCGCCGTCCAGGACACGAAGATCGCCTGATGCTCCCCTGTGGACGGCTCCGCTGCGGGCCGGAGACAGGGCCGGGGCGGGCCTTCCCGAAAGAAGGCCCGCCCCGAAAGGGACGGCAGGTGAGTTCACTTCGGATGAGGGCGTCTGGCATTCGCTCTCGCAACCCTCAACGACACACCGCCGAACGGGTGACGCCCGATCAGGCGTTCAGCTTGCGCGCCAGGTTGGCGTCGAGCGTGTTCATGAACTCCTCGCTGGACTGCCACGGCGCGTCCGCGCTGATCAGCAGGGCGAGGTCCTTGGTCATCGCGCCGCCCTCGACCGTGTCGATGATGACCTGCTCCAGCGTGTTCGCGAAGTCGGTCACCGCCGGGGTGTTGTCGAGCTTGCCGCGGTGGGCGAGGCCCCGGGTCCAGGCGAAGATCGACGCGATCGGGTTCGTGGAGGTCTTCTGACCCTTCTGCCACTGCCGGTAGTGCCGCGTGACCGTGCCGTGCGCGGCCTCGGCCTCGACCGTACGGCCGTCCGGGGTCATCAGCACCGAGGTCATCAGGCCGAGCGAGCCGAAGCCCTGCGCGACGATGTCGGACTGGACGTCACCGTCGTAGTTCTTGCAGGCCCAGACGTAGCCGCCCTCCCACTTGAGCGCCGCGGCGACCATGTCGTCGATGAGCCGGTGCTCGTAGGTCAGGCCCTTGGCGTCGAACTCGGCCTTGAACTCGGCCTCGAAGATCTCGGCGAAGATGTCCTTGAACCGGCCGTCGTACGCCTTGAGGATCGTGTTCTTGGTCGACAGGTAGACCGGGTAGTTGCGCAGCAGGCCGTAGCTGAACGACGCCCGCGCGAAGTCCCGGATCGAGTCGTCGTAGTTGTACATGCCCATCGCGACGCCGCCGCCGGGGAAGTCGGCGATGGTGAACTCCATCGGCTCGCTGCCGTCGGCCGGGGTGTACGTGACGGTCACCTTGCCGGGGCCGGGCACGACGAAGTCGGTCGCCTTGTACTGGTCGCCGTGCGCGTGACGGCCGACGACGATTGGCTTGGTCCAGCCGGGTACGAGCCGGGGGACGTTGCTCATGATGATCGGCTCGCGGAAGATGACGCCGCCGAGGATGTTGCGGATCGTGCCGTTGGGCGACCGCCACATCTTCTTCAGGCCGAACTCCTCGACCCGTGCCTCGTCCGGCGTGATCGTGGCGCACTTGACGCCGACGCCGTGCAGCTTGATGGCGTTCGCCGCGTCGATCGTGACCTGGTCGTCGGTCGCGTCACGGTGTTCGATGCCGAGGTCGTAGTAGTCCAGCTCGACGTCGAGGTAGGGCAGGATCAGCTGCTCGCGGATCTGCTTCCAGATGATCCGCGTCATCTCGTCGCCGTCGAGTTCGACGACCGGGTTGGTCACCTTGATCTTCGCCATGGCGCCGGGCGCTCCTCTCGGGAATTCGATTAACAGTACGAGCGTACTGCCGTCCCGAAGGGGCGCCCGACGCGGGTCGGCGAGCGGTGAAAGAAGGCACTCCCAAACAGGACGTCCCTGCTCAGACGCCCCAGGCGACCTCGCCGCGGCCGGCCTCGACCAGAGCCGCGTTCGCCTGCGAGAACGGCTTCGAGCCGAGGAAGCCGCGCGGGTTCATCGGGCTCGGATGCCCGGCCTCGATCACCACGTGCTGCGGATTGCGGACGAGGGCCGCCTTCTTCCGCGCGTAGCTGCCCCAGAGCAGGAACACGACGCGATACGGCGAGTCGTTGACCGCCTTGATCGCCGCATCGGTGAACTGCTCCCAGCCCTTGTCGGCGTGGCTGGTCGGGGTGCCGGAGCGAACGGTCAGCACGGCGTTGAGCATGAGCACGCCCTGGCTCGCCCAGCGGGTCAGGTCGCCGTCGCGGGGCGAGGACTGGCCGAGATCGTCGAAGATCTCCTTGTAGACGTTGCGCAGGCTGGGCGGGACGGACACGCCCGGCCGCACGCTGAAGCTCAGCCCGTGCGCCTGACCCGGCTTGTGATACGGATCCTGCCCCAGGATCAGTACGCGCGTGTGCGCGGGCGAGGTCAGCCGGAACGCCGTGAACAGGTCCTCCCGCGGGGGGAAGACGGTCTGCGACGCGTATTCCGCGTCGACGAAGGCGGACAGGCGGGCGGTCGCGTCGAGATCGAGGTGCGGCTTCATCACGTCGCACCACTCGGCGGGCAGCAGATCCAACAGGTCGAAGGCCATGCGGGAGAGCCTAGTCTCCGAATACGACACTGGCGGCTCGCGCAAGCGCTCCCCGGCGATACGACAGACAAAGGGGGCAGGCCGACGCCCGCCCCCTTCGAAGAGATGCGCGTCAGAGGCTGACGACGTCGGCCTGCTTGGCGCGGACGGCCTCGGCGGCCTCCTTCAGCCCGGCGAGCTCGGTGTCGGTCAGTTCGGTCGTGACCACCTTGCGTACGCCCTGCGCACCGATCTCGGCTTCGACACCGAGGTAGACGCCCTCGATGCCGTACTCGCCGTCGACCCAGGCGCAGACGGGCATCACGGCACCGCTGTCCTCCGCCACGGCCTTCGCCATCCGGGCGGCCGCCGCGGACGGGGCGTAGTACGCCGAACCGGTCTTCAGCAGGGCCACGACCTCGGCGCCGCCGTTGCGCGTACGCACGACCAGCTCTTCGATCTTCTCGGCCGACAGCAGGTCGGACAGCGGCTTGCCGTCGACCGTGCAGCGGGACGGGACGGGGACCATGGTGTCGCCGTGCGAGCCGAGGGTGAGCGTCTTGACCGAGCCCACCGGCACGTTCAGCGTCTCGGCGACGAAGTGCGAGAACCGGGCGGTGTCGAGCATGCCCGCCTGCCCGAGTACGCGGTTGCGCGGGAACTGCGAGGCGATCTGCGTGAGGGCGGTCATCTCGTCGAGCGGGTTGGAGACGACGATGATCACGGCGTTCGGCGCGTGCTTGGCGACCTGCTCGGCCACCCCGCGGACGATCTTGGCGTTGACCCCCAGCAGGTCCATCCGGCTCATGCCCGGCTTGCGCGGCAGGCCGGCGGTGATCACCACGATGTCCGAGTCGGCGATGGCCTCGTAGTTCTCACCGTTGACACCGGTGGTGACGCCGACGACCTTGGTCTCGAATCCCTCGATCGGGCGCGACTGGTTCAGGTCGAGGGCGAGGCCCTCCGGCTTGCCGTCCACGATGTCGGTGAGGACGACCGTCTCGAAGACGTCGTACTCGGCCAGACGCTGCGCGGTCGTGGAACCGTAGAAACCGGCGCCTACGACGGTGACCTTCTTGCCCATTGTTCAGACCTTCCCTGCGGGGAGTTGCCTCGCGCCGTGGCGAGGCGCCATCAGACGAACCGGCGTTGACCGGACGGGTTCACTTTCCGCACCATAGCCCCGACATCGACCCAACGACGGTCCGGGTCCCGGCGATGTTGCCCACAGATCACCACGGCCATCCGGTGGTGACACGACGCCGGGCCCCGCGTACGCCGGCGGCCCGGCCCTCACGGGGAGGACCGGGCCGCGGAAGCTCGCCCGTCGGGGAACGGGGCGGGGGTTTCGTCAGCTGCAGGTGGTCTTGATGCCCTTGGCGGCGAGGAACGGAGCCGGGTCGATCTGGCCCCACATGCCCTTCCACACCTCGAAGTGCAGGTGCGGGCCGGTCGAGTCGCCGGTCGAGCCCTCGTAGCCGAGGATCTGGCCGGCCGCGACCTTCTGGCCGGCGTGCACGACGGTCTTGTTCATGTGCGCGTAGTGCGTGAACAGGCCGTTGCCGTGGTCGACCAGAACCGAGATGCCGTAGCCGGAGTAGACCCAGCCGGCGGCGACGACGGTGCCGGCACTGGCGGCGTGCTCGGGGGTGTTCTCGGCGGCGGCGAAGTCGATGCCGGCGTGCAGTACGCCCCACCGCTGGCCGTAGCAGGAGGTGACCTGGGCGCCGGGGATCGGGATGGTCCAGCCGGTCGCCTTGGCCGCAGCCGCCTTCTTGGCGTCCGCGGCCTTCTTCGCGGCCGCTGCGTCGGCGGCCTTCTTGGCGGCGGCCGCGTCGGCCGCCGTCTTCGCGTCGGCCGAGGCCTGGGTGGAGGCGGCCTGGCGCTGCGAGCGGTCGGCCCGTGCTGCGGCGGCGTCACGCGCCTCTGCGGTCAGCGCGGCGGCCGAAGAATGGGCGGGGGAAGTGGGGTTGGGGTGAGCGAAGCTCGCGGCGGCGAGGCCGACACCGGTCACGCCCGCGAGCGCGGCGATCGCCACGACCTGGCGGCTCTTGCCGGTGAGGCGGCTGCGTACCTGGCCGGCAAGCTGCTGCCCCTTGTTCAGGATGGTCTTCGTGTTGCCTTCAGGCACGTACGCCTCCTCGGGTCCTCGTTGACACGAGGCGCAAGACTGCCTGGTCAAACCCCTAATGGCGAACCCGAGCCGACTCAGGGTGGTCGGCAAATCGCCCTAAATCCACAGAAATTAGGGTCGATAAAAATGGTGAGCTGAATCACATTGGGGACTATGGTGCTGGTCACAGCCATCTGGACATCAGCGCCGATCGACGGACAGACGTCGACGCCCACCGGGCATGAAAAACGCCCACACCGACAACGGTGTGGGCGGATCCCTCAAGTCGGGAAATCAGTAAACCGACTCCATCTCCAGCTTCAAGTCGACACCGTGCGCCTTGAGCCACGGCACCGGGTCGGTCGCCGCACCGTGGTCGTGAATTTCGAGGTGGAGATGCGGCCCGGTCGAGTGACCCGTGTTGCCCGTCCAGCCGATCTGCTGACCGGCCTTGACCTTGTCGCCGACCTTGACGTTGAGCTTCAGCGAGTGGCAGTACACCGAGACGACGCCGTCACCGTGATCGATCATGATCGTGTTGCCGCAGGCTCCGCGCCACGCGGCCACGATGACCGTGCCGTCGTGGATGGCGGCATAGGGGGTGCCCTCCGCGACGGCGAGGTCGACACCGTTGTGGACGGTGCCCCATCGGCCGCCGAAGCCGGAGGTGAACTCGTAGTCGTGCAGCGGGAGCACCCAGGCGTCCGGCGCGGCGGCGACCGAGCTGTTCAGGCCGCCGTTGCGGTCGCTACGGCTGGCGGCGTCGGCCGCGGTCGCGCGGTCGAGAGAGGCCTGCGAAGTGTTGTCGACGCCGTCGAGTGCATGGGCGTCGGCCTTGGCGTTCGGCATGGCGGCACCGGCGCCCAGCGCCACGATGCCGGCTCCGACGATGGCCGTCGCCACGACGCCGACATAACGGCTGCGCGGCGGCGAAGGGATCCGGCGGCGACCTCGGTACTTATCGCGCTCGCGTAGCGGCTCTGGCCGGTACTGCAACGCCAACAACCTCCGTCACTCTGACACCGGTGCGGACCCTGACCCGGCCACGCGCGTTTTCTCGCGCTCGCGGTCAGTGCTTGGTCCGGACGACGTTCTCCGGTATCCGATCATCCAGCGGTGAAGCTCGATGATCCTGACTTGTTTCCCCGGTGTACTGCGGGACAACGTAGCGAACCCCTAGGGGTTCACACAAGTTCCGCAACGTGATCAACATACGGACAGTGCGACTGTGCGGCAGGAAGTGTCCGATTGCGTCACTATAAGGCACGATTCTTGGCCACTACTCTCCGCAACACGGAAGAAACACAGCGGTGTGAGAAGCCTCCGCTTTCCCGGTCGCGGCGCAGCGGGTTACCGTTCGTTAAGGCGCCGTCCGGGGTCGGGCCGCCGTAGCCGAAAAGGTGGGAAGCATGTCCGAACCGATCAGGGTCGTCGTCGCCAAACCGGGCCTCGACGGGCACGACCGCGGCGCGAAGGTGGTCGCCCGCGCGCTGCGCGACGCCGGCATGGAGGTCATCTACACCGGCCTGCACCAGACGCCGGAGCAGATCGTACAGACGGCGATTCAGGAGGACGCCGACGTGGTGGGCCTGTCCGTCCTGTCGGGCGCGCACATGACCCTGTTCCGCAAGGTGGTGGAGCTGCTCAAGGAGCGGGACGCCACCGACATCACGGTCTTCGGCGGCGGCATCATCCCGGACGCCGACATCCCCGAGTTGGAGGCGATCGGCGTCGCCAAGATCTTCACGCCGGGCGCGACGACGCAGTCCATCGTCGACTGGGTACGCGCGAACGTCCCGCAGAAGGCCGCCGGCTGACCCGGCGCACACGAAAGGCCGGCCACCACGGCCGGCCTTTTATATATGCGGTGCAAAGAGAGAGGAGCCGGACGCACCCCTCACACGTCCGGCTCCTCATATGCACGACGCCCCGCCGCCACCCCTCGACCGACAGGGCATCGGCCGTTTTCCCTTGTCAGAGCTACCCCTCAGCGCTCTGACATCCACTTCAACGAGGCCTCTGCCGGGGGGTTACGCGGTCCAGAAAAAATCTTGGCGAGAACTTTCCGGGCTTCCCGGCGCCCCGGCGCGGGCGCCATTGTGGGATCGTGCACAAATGGGTACCCGAACGGCCGTTCGGGGGACCCGCGACCGTTAGGCTGCGGCAGTGAAGGCCCGTTCTAGGTGACGGGCTCCCCAGACTGACGGAACGGGACGCTTAACGTGGACCTGTACGAGTACCAGGGGCGCGACGTCTTCGAGAAGCACGGCCTGCCCGTGCTCGGCGGCGGCGTGGCGGCGACCCCCGAAGAGGCCCGAGCGATCGCCGAGCGGCTCGGCACGAGTGTTGTCGTGAAGGCGCAGGTGAAGGTCGGCGGCCGCGGCAAGGCGGGTGGTGTGAAGCTCGCCGCCACTCCCGCCGAGGCGTACGACCGCGCGACCGACATCCTCGGCATGGACATCAAGGGCCACACGGTCCACAACGTGATGCTCGCCGAGACCGCCGACATCGCGGAGGAGTACTACTTCTCCTACCTGCTGGACCGGGCCAACCGGACCTTCCTGTGCATCGCCAGCGTCGCCGGCGGCATGGAGATCGAGCAGGTGGCGCACGAGGCACCGGAGAAGGTCGTCAAGCGGCCCATCGACGCGACCGTCGGTGTCACGCCGGAGATCGCCCGTGAGATCGTCGCCCAGGCCCAGTTCCCGGCCGAGATCGCCGACCAGGTCGAGCAGATCGCCGTGGACCTGTGGAAGACCTTCGTCGCCGAGGACGCGACCCTGGTCGAGGTCAACCCGCTGGCCAAGACCACCGGCGGCAAGGTGCTCTGCCTGGACGCGAAGGTGACGCTGGACGAGAACGCCGGCTTCCGCCACCCCGACCACGAGGCGCTCGAGGACAAGTCGGCCGTCGACCCGCTGGAGCAGGCGGCCAAGGCCAAGGACCTCAACTACGTCAAGCTCGACGGCGAGGTCGGCATCATCGGCAACGGCGCGGGCCTGGTCATGTCCACTCTGGACGTGGTGGCGTACGCGGGTGCGGACAAGAACGTCAAGCCGGCCAACTTCCTCGACATCGGCGGCGGCGCGAGCGCCGAGGTCATGGCGAACGGCCTGGAGATCGTGCTGTCCGACCCGGCCGTGCGCAGCGTCTTCGTCAACGTCTTCGGCGGCATCACCGCCTGCGACGCGGTCGCCAACGGCATCATCTCCGCCCTGGAGCTGCTCAAGCAGCGCGGCGAGGCGGTCACCAAGCCGCTCGTCGTACGCCTGGACGGCAACAACGCCGAAGAGGGACGCCGCATCCTCGACGAGGCCAACCACCCGCTGATCCAGCGGGTCGACACCATGGACGGCGCCGCCCAGCGCGCCGCCGATCTCGCCGCTGTGGGGGCATGAGATGGCTATCTGGCTCACGAAGGACTCGAAGGTCATCGTCCAGGGCATCACCGGGTCCGAGGGCACCAAGCACACCCGCAAGATGCTGGCCGCGGGCACGGACATCGTCGGCGGCACCAACCCCCGCAAGGCCGGCCAGGAGCTGGACTTCGACGGCGTGAAGGTGCCGGTCTTCGGCACGGTCGCCGACGCGATGGAGAAGACCGGCGCGGACGTCACCGTGATCTTCGTACCGCCGGCGTTCACCAAGGGCGCGGTCATCGAGGCGATCGACGCGGGCATCGGCCTGGCCGTCGTCATCACCGAGGGCGTACCGGTGCACGACAGTGCCGAGTTCTGGGCGTACAACCTGGCCAAGGGCGGTAAGACCCGGATCATCGGGCCGAACTGCCCCGGCATCGCCTCGCCCGGCCAGTCGAACGCGGGCATCATCCCCGCGTCGATCAGCGGCCCCGGCAAGATCGGCCTGGTCAGCAAGTCCGGCACGCTGACCTACCAGATGATGTACGAGCTGTCCGACTTCGGCTTCACCACCGCGGTGGGCATCGGCGGCGACCCGATCATCGGTACCACGCACATCGACGCGCTCGCGGCCTTCCAGGCCGACCCCGACACCGAGGCGATCGTGATGATCGGCGAGATCGGCGGCGACGCCGAGGAGCGCGCGGCCGAGTTCATCAAGGCCAACGTGACCAAGCCGGTCGTCGGCTACATCGCCGGCTTCACCGCCCCGCCCGGCAAGACCATGGGCCACGCGGGCGCGATCATCTCCGGCTCCTCCGGCACCGCCGAGGCCAAGAAGATCGCCCTCGAGGCCGCGGGGGTCAAGGTCGGCAAGACGCCGTCCGAGACCGCGCAGCTCATGCGCGAGATCCTTTCCTAGTACGCGTACCGAAGCGCTCCGTTCCCGACACCCGGGAGCGGAGCGCTTTTCGTTGGCGGGGTACGTCAGTAGTTGTCGTAGTGCCAGCTGCCGCTCATCGCGCCGGCGCAGATCGCGACCAGGCCGCCGATGAGGGCGAGCGCCGTGAACGCGATGCCCAGCCAGAAGCCGATCTTGCCGAGCAGGGCGTCGCTGCCGGTCTTCTTGCCCTCGTTGATCGCGAGCCAGCCGAACAGGACGCCGATCAGCGGGCAGCACACGACGGCGAAGATGATGCTGAGGATGCCGAACAGCACCGTGTTGTCCTTGCCGGACTGCACCGGCGTCGGCGGTGCGTACGCGCCCCCCGGCGGATATCCGCCGGCCGGGTACGCCCCGGCGCCGGCCCCGGTCCCAGGTGGCGGCATGGCACCGGGTGGCGGCGCGGCTTCGGGCGGCGGCGGCATCGAACCGGCCGGGGCCGGCTGGTAGCTGGCGCTCTCGTAGATCGATCCCCCGCCGGGCGGCTCCTGGGGCGAACCTGCCGCCGGCGATTCGTAGCCCGTGCCGGAGACCGGCGGCTCGTACCCCGTGCCCGAGACCGGCGGCTCATAGGCCGGCGGCTGAGTGCCGTCCGATCCGGACGACGCTGGCGGTTCGTAGGGCGGCGGCTTGTCGTCGCTCATCGACATCTCCTTCTTCGCAACCGAGGCACGATCTGTCGGCGACCTTGAGCAAAGGGTAATGGCCGCAAAACGGACGCGGGTGTACTTCGTAGTTATCGGCGCCCGAATGTGGTTAGGTAGCCCGTGATGGCAGGCACCCCGGACGAAGAAACCCTGGCCGCGGCGGAGGCGGCGCACCTTGCCCGCCGCGAGACGGTGGCGCTCGACCTTGAGGCGCCGGCGGGGCCGGGCCGGCCACGCCAGCGGGCCGCCGTCCGGGCCAGTGCGGCGCCGGTGGCTCCCGGTGCGAACACGCGCCGCCGCCGGCTCCTGCGGGGCATGGCCGCCGCGACGGTCAACGCGCTGCTGGCCGCCCTCACCGCGATCGCACCGGTCGCCGCGCTCACGGCACTCGCCCTGATCACCGCCGGTCAGCACCTGAGCATCGCGGGCAGCCTGCGGTTCGGGCTCGCCGGCTGGCTGCTGAGTCTCGGCGTACCGCTGGAAACCGAGTACGGGCAGCTCACGTTGGCTCCGTTGGCACTGGGCACGCTAGCCGCGTGGCGGATCATGCGGGCGGGCGTGCACACCACCCGCGCGCTCGGTGCCCGGGGCAGCCGCAGCCCGCGCCGGGCTCTGCGCGTCGGCGCCGCCGTCGGCCTCGGGTACGCCTTCCTCGCCGGGCTGGCCGGCTGGCTCGCCGACGGCGACCTGGTCGGCGTGGCCCCGCTGCGGGCCGCCCTGCACGGGCTCGTCCTCGGTACGCTTTTCGCCGTCCTCGGCGCCCTGCGGGAGACCGGCGCGATCCAGGTCGTCGCGCAACGCGTACCCCGGGTGGTCAGGGATGCGACGCGGACCGGCGCGGTCGGCGCGATGCTGGTGATCGCCGCCGGTGGTGCCACGACGGGCCTGGTGGTGGCGTTGCGCGGCGGGGAGGCGAGCTCGGTGCTCGCGGCCTATCACACGGGTGTCGCGGGGCAGGCCGGGGTGACGCTGGTGAGCCTGGCGGTGGCGCCGAACGTGGCCGTCTGGGCGTCCGCCTACCTGCTGGGGCCGGGTTTCAGCCTGGGCGCGGACAGCATCGTGCGGGCCTCGGGCGTGGCGGCGGGCCCGTTGCCCGCGTTGCCGCTGGTGGTGGCGATGCCCGGCGCCCAGCTGCACGGCGTCGCGTATGTGCTGCTCGGCCTGCCGCTGCTGGCCGGGATCACGGCGGGCTGGCTGCTGACGCGGCGTCGCCTGCGGCCGCGTGACGGCGTGGTGCCCGTCGTGCGGTGGGGGCATCTGCTCACCGGCTCGCTGATGGCGGGCCCGATCGCCGGAGTGCTGCTCGGGTTGGCGGCGCTCGCCTCGGGCGGCACGCTCACCTCGACCATGGGGCACCTCGGCCCGGAGGTCCTGCCGGTGGTGGCCGCGGGGTCGGGCGTCATCGCGCTCGGCTGCCTGCTCGGCGCGCTCGGAACGCGGCCCTTCTATGCCCGCGGCACGAAAATGGGCGACCCCGAGGGATCGCCCATTTCGTGAACGGAGCCGTCAGCGGTTCACCGAGTAGATGATGCCGAAGATGATGTTGAGCGCCGCGACGACGTAGCCGACGATCGCCAGCGTGGCCGGCTTGCCGTTCTTGTTCGCCTGCAGGTGCGACAGCACGGCGAACAGGATGCCGATCGGGGCGCAGCAGAGCGCAAGCACGATGCCGAGGACGCCGAAGAGCGTGGTGTTGTCCTTGCCGGCGGGCGCGACCGGCTGCGGGATGACGGGAGGCTGACTCATAAGGGGTCTCCTTCAGGGGCCGTGAAGCCGATGGATGGACGAACAGCGGGATTGTAGTCATCAGGAGCAACCTGTGGGACTCCTGTGACCGGAGGATGATCGTCATACACCCGGCGACCGAGATCAACTCGAATCGCCGGATGTATCGCCTCTTTGGTGCGCCGAATCCCTATTGATTGGTCAGATCGTTGTGCAGGTTGTCATTCCAATGGGTGGTGAAACTGCAGATCGCACCGAGCAGCGCGATGACCGCGAGCGCGATGCCCAGCCAGCCCAGCCACTTCATGCTCGCCCTGTTCTGCTTCACCCGCTGGAGGTGAATGATGCCGAGGATGAGCGCCGGAATGCCGCCGATGAAGGGCGCGCCGTCGAGGAACCAGCAACAGCAGCACCCCGTGCCGATGATGCCGAACAGCACCGACAGCCAGCCGATGACATTGTTGTGGCCGCCCATCCGCTCGTACATGGAATTGTTTCCGGCGGCCGGCGGGGCGGGCGGCGGCGCGTACTGGGGAGTCGTGGGCGGCGTGCCCTGCCAGCCTCCGCCGGGGGCGGTCGGCGGCAGCGGCGGCGGAACCGAGGGCCCGGTCGACATCGACGGCGGCACCGACTGCGGCATCGACTGCGGCATCGACGACGGCATCGCGGCGGGTGGCGCGGCGGCGGGATCCGCCGGCAGCGGCGGCGCGGCCGGATCCGGCATCGGCGGCGGTGGGGTCATCGGCGGCAGGCCGGTACCCGTGGGCTCCGTCGTGGGGGGCAGCGTCTCCGGCGTACCGGAGATGGGTTCGGGACTGCCGACAGGCTCCGGGGCCGCCGGTGGCGCGGCCCAGATGGGCTCCTGCGGCTGGCCGGTGTTCGACTCGGACGGTTCCGAAGACGTCACGGCGACCTCCTCTTTTGGGCGTTTTGTCCAACATATGGCATTGATCGGCCTGGGTCTGTGAAATCGCAGATCCCGGGGCCAGATAGGGTGTTGCGGTGACCGCTCCCGACCGACCCGCCGGCGGCGGCCCGCGACGGCTCGTCGTCCTCCTGTCCGGCTCGGGCTCCAATCTGGCGGCCCTCCTCGACGCCTGCGCCGACCCGGCGTACGGCGCGCGGATCGTGGCGGTCGGAGCCGACCGTGACGGCATCGCCGGACTCGACCGCGCCCACGCGGCCGGCGTACCGACGTTCGTCCACCGGATTCCCGACTACGCCGACCGGGGCGCCTGGGACGAAGCACTGACGAAGTCGGTCGCGGCGTACGAGCCGGATCTGGTGATCAGCGCGGGCTTCCTCAAACTCGTCGGCCCGGCGTTCCTGGCCCGGTTCGGCGGTCGTTATCTGAACACGCACAACGCGCTGCTGCCGTCGTTCCCGGGCATCCACGGCCCGCGCGACGCGCTCGCGTACGGCGTGCGCATCACCGGGGCCACCCTGTTCGTGGTCGACGAGGGCGTCGACACCGGCCAGATCATCGCCCAGGTCGCCGTACCGGTGCTGGACGGCGACACCGAGGAGACGCTCACCGAGCGGATCAAAGAAGTCGAGCGGGCGCAGCTGGTGGAGTACGTGGGCCGGATGGCCCGCAACGGCTGGACCATCTCGGGACGAAAGGTGAAGGTGCTGTGACCAGTGCTGAGCGGCCGGACGCTGAGCGGCTTGACGACGTCGGCGACGGACGCCGCCCATTCCGGCGGGTGCTGATCAGCGTCGACGACAAGAACGGCCTGCCCGGCCTGGTACGCGCCCTGCGCAACGCCGGTGCGGAGATCTTCGCGACCGGCTCGACGGCCAACGCGATCGAGGACATGGGGCCGCCCTGCAACCGGGTGGAAGACCTCACCGGCTTCGGCGAGGCGCTCGGCGGCCGGGTGAAGACGCTGCACCCCAATGTTCACGCCGGCCTGCTGGCCGACATGACCGACCCGGCGCACGTCGCCGAGCTGGAGCGGCTCGGCATCGAACCCTTCGACCTGCTCGTGTCGAACCTCTACCCCTTCCGCAAGACCGTCGACCGCGGCGGCTCGCTGGAGGAGTGCATCGAGAAGATCGACATCGGCGGCCCGGCGATGGTCCGCGCGGCGGCGAAGAACAGCAACAGCATCGCGGTCGTCATCTCCCCCACCGACTACCCGTTCCTCATCGGAGCGGCCGAGCGGGGCGGCTTCACCCTCAAGGAGCGCCGGGCCCTGGCCGCCCGCGCGTACGGCGAGATCGCCGACTACGACCTGGCCATCGCCCAGTGGACCGGCGTGAACCTCGTCGAGCTGGAGGACACCGCGCCCGGCGCGAACTGCTGGCCGGAGTTCGGCGGCATCGGCGGCTGGCGTACCCAGGTGCTGCGCTACGGCGAGAACCCGCACCAGGCGGCCGCGCTCTACATGGAACCGTGGGGCGCCCCCGGCCTCGCCCGGTCCGAGCAGCTCGGCGGCAAGGAGATGTCCTACAACAACTTCGTCGACGCCGACGCGGCCTGGGCGGCGTGCAACGCGTACGAGGGGGTGGCCTGTGTCGCGATCGTCAAGCACAACAACCCCTGCGGCATCGCCATCTCCGCCGAATCCGTCGCGGACGCGCACCGCAAGGCGCACGCGTGCGACCCCATGTCGGCGTACGGCGGCGTGATCGCGAGCAACGTCGTGGTCACCGCCGAGATGGCCCGCCAGCTCGACGGCGTCTTCACCGAGGTCATCGTCGCCCCGGGCTACGAGGAGGAGGCCGCGGCCATCCTCACCGCCAAGAAGAATCTGCGTACGCTGGTCGCGCCGCCCTATGTGGCGCAGGGCGTACAGCTGCGGCAGATCTCCGGCGGTTTCCTGGCGCAGACGGCCGACCTGCTGCAGGCGGACGGCGACAACGTGGACAACTGGCGCCTGGTGACCGGCGAGCCGGCCACTCCCGAGCAGCTCGACGATCTCGAGTTCGCCTGGGGCGCCTGCAAGTACGCCAAGAGCAACGCGATCCTGCTCGCGAAGAACGGCGGCGCCGTCGGCATCGGCATGGGCCAGGTCAACCGCGTCGACTCGGTACGCCTCGCGATCTCCCGGGCGAACACGCTGGCCGACGGCGAGGAGCGGGCCCGCGGCTCGGTCTGCGCCTCGGACGCGTACTTCCCGTTCCCGGACAACATCGAGCTGCTCGGCGAGGCCGGGATCACGGCGATCGTGTGTCCGGGGGGTTCGATCCGCGACGACCAGGCGATCGAGGCGGCGGAGAAGGCCGGCATCACGATGTACTTCACCGGATCACGCCACTTCTGGCACTGAGCCGGCAGCACGAAGGCCGCGGTCCCGATCGGGACCGCGGCCTTCTGCGTTCTTCGGCGTTGTTCCTCGGCGTTTACGCGACGACGTGGCGCTGCTCGGCGAAGTGACACGCCGAGAGGTGGTTGTCCGCCGCCGGCCGCAGGATGAGCAGCGGCTCCTCGGTGACGCACCGCTCCTGGGCCTTCCAGCACCGGGTGCGGAACCGGCAGCCCGACGGCGGGTTGGCCGGGGACGGCACGTCGCCTTCGAGGCGGATGACCTCGCGGTGGGCCCGGGCCTCGGGATCCGGCACCGGGACCGCCGAGAGCAGGGCCTGCGTGTACGGGTGGGTCGGGCGCGAGTAGATCTCGTCCTCGGTGCCGATCTCGACGATCTTGCCGAGGTACATGACGCCGACCCGGTCGGAGATGTGGCGGACCACGGACAGGTCGTGGGCGATGAAGATGTAGCTCAGCCCGAACTCGTCCTGCAGCTTCTCCAGCAGGTTGATGACCTGTGCCTGGATCGATACGTCGAGCGCCGAGACGGGCTCGTCGCAGACGATCACCTCGGGCCGCAGGGCCAGCGCGCGGGCGATGCCGATGCGCTGGCGCTGGCCGCCGGAGAACTGGTGCGGGTAGCGGTTGATGTGCTCCGGGTTGAGCCCGACCAGTTCCAGCAGCTCCTGTACGCGACGCTGCCGGTCCCCCTTCGGGGCCACGTCAGTGTGGATCTCGTACGGCTCGCCGATGATGTCGCCGACGGTCATCCGCGGATTGAGCGAGGTGTACGGGTCCTGCATGACCATCTGCACGTTGCGGCGCAGCCTGCGCAGCTCCGAGCCGCCCATCTTGTAGATGTCGCGGCCGTGCAGCTTGGCCCGGCCGGCCGTCGGCGTCTCCAGGCGCATGAGCAGCTTGGCGACGGTCGACTTCCCGCAGCCGGACTCGCCGACGATGCCGAGGGTCTCGCCCTTGCGCAGCTCGAACGAGACGCCGTCGACCGCCTTGACATCACCGATCTTCTTCTTGAAGAGGATGCCCTGCCGGATCGGGAAGTGCTTGACCAGGTTCTCGACCTCGAGGATGGTCTCGCCCTTCGAAGCGGTCTCAGAGACGGCCATCGAGCAGCTCCTTCGCGAAGTGGCAGGCGCTGGTCCGCCCGTCGCCCAGCTGGAGCAGGGGCGGGACGTCCGTCACGCAGATGTCCTTGGCGTACTTGCAACGCGGGTTGAACGCACAGCCGGTCGGCGGCTTCATCAGGTTCGGCGGCAGGCCCTTGATCGTGGCCAGCTCCGCACCCTTGGAGTCGAGTCGCGGGATCGAGTCGAGCAGCCCCTCGGTGTACGGGTGGGCCGGCTTCTTGTACAGCGCGTGCACGTCCGCGTGCTCGACGATGCGGCCGGCGTACATGACGGCGATCCGGTCCGCCACGTCGGCCACGACGCCCAGGTCGTGGGTAATCAGGATCATGCCCATGTTCAGGTCGCGACGCAGGTCGGCGAGCAGGTCCATGATCTGCGCCTGCACGGTCACGTCCAGCGCCGTCGTCGGCTCGTCGGCGATGAGCACCTTCGGGTCCAGCGCCAGCGCCATCGCGATCATCACGCGCTGCCGCATGCCGCCGGAGAACTGGTGCGGGTAGTCCTTGATGCGCGCACGAGCACCCGGGATCTTCACCAGGTCCATGAGCTCGACCGCCCGGCGGGTCGCGTCGGACTTCGACAGGCCCTTGCGCTTGCGCAGGGTCTCCGAGATCTGGTTGCCGACCGTGAACACGGGGTTCAGCGCCGACAGCGCGTCCTGGAAGATCATCGCGATCTCCTGGCCGCGGATCTGCCGCCGCTCCTCCTTCGACATCTTCAGCAGGTCGCGGTCCTGGTAGAGGATGCGACCGCCGGTCACCTTGCCCGGCGGGATGTCGAGGATGCCCATGATCGTCTGGGCGGTCACCGACTTGCCGGAGCCCGACTCGCCGAGTACGGCGAGCGTCTCGCCCGGGTCGAGGTGATAGGAGACCCCGTTGATGACCTTCG
This sequence comes from Hamadaea tsunoensis DSM 44101, assembly GCF_000428945.1. Lineage (GTDB taxonomy): Bacteria > Actinomycetota > Actinomycetes > Mycobacteriales > Micromonosporaceae > Hamadaea > Hamadaea tsunoensis. The sequence goes on from NZ_AUAX01000003.1 coordinate 114,526, forward strand.
CGATCCCGTCGCGGGTGTGGAACTCGACGTAGAGGTCGTCCACCTCCAGGAGCCGGGGAGTGCTCGCGCGAGCCGCCGGGAAGTCGGTCTGTGGGCCAGTCATCGGATCACCGCAGCTTCGGGTCGAAGGCCTCGCGGATGGCGTCGCCCAGCATGATGAAGGCGAGCACCGTCAGCGCGAGGAACACGGACGGGACGGCGAGCGGGGTGATCTTTTCCCGCATGTGTACGCGCGCGGTCGCGATGTCGCTACCCCACGAGATGCTCGGCGGCTTGAGGCCGACGCCGAGGAACGACAGGGTGGCCTCGCTCGCGATGAAGGCGCCGAGGGCGATCGTGATGATCACCAGGAACGGTGCGAGCACGTTCGGCATGATGTGCCGCCACATGATCCGCCCGTTGCCGGCGCCCAGCATCCGCGCCGCCGACACGTAGTCCTGCTGCTTGGCCGTGATGACCGAGGAGCGTACGACGCGGGCGGCGGTGGTCCAGCCGAGGACGCCGAGGATGCCGATCAGGGCGGTCAGGCGCAGGCTCTGGCTGTCCGACGGGATGCGCTTCATCAGCACGATCGCGCCGAGCAGCAGCGGGATCGCCAGCACGATGTCGACGATGCGGGAGACCACGGCGTCGATCCAGCCGCCGAAGAAGCCGGCGATCATGCCGATGACCATGGCCAGTACGCCGGCCAGGATGGCCGCGCCCGCGCCGATGAGCAGCGAGTTGCGCGTGCCGTAGACGGCGTGCGCCCACACGTTGCAGCCCTGGAAGTCGTACCCGAAGGGGGCACCGGCGGAAGGCCCGGCCATCTGGTTGTTCAGGCTGCAACTGTTCGGGTCGGCGCTGGTGAACAGGCTCGGCCAGCAGGCCATCACCAGGATGACGAGAACGATGGCCAGAGCGATCCAGAACAGCGCGTTGCGCCGCAGCTCCCGCCAGGCGTCGGCGGCGGCGCTGCGTACCTTCGTCGCCGACTCCATGGTCTGCGGCTGGCCGGGGGCACCGGGTTCGCCTTGCAGTCCGGGCGTGGCGGAGTGCAGTTCGCTCGCCGCGGCGGTCTCAAAGTCACTCATAGCGAATCCTCGGGTCCAGAACGGCGTACAGCACATCGACGATCAGGTTGGCCACGATGTAGATGACCACCAGCAGGCTGACGATCGAGACCACGGTCGGGCCGTCGTCCAGGCCGATGGCCTTGTAGAGCTTGAAGCCGACACCGGGGACGTTGAACACGCTCTCGGTGATGATCGCTCCGCCCATCAGGTTGCCCAGCTCGACGCCGAGGAACGTGACGATGGGGATCAGCGAATTGCGCAGCACGTGTACGCCGATCACGCGGCCCTGCTTGAGGCCCTTGGACGTCGCCGTGCGTACGTAGTCGGCCCGCAGGTTGTCGCCGAACGAGGCGCGGGTGAGCCGCATGGCGGTCGCGAGCGAGAGTGAGCCGAGCACCAGACCGGGCAGGATGAGGGAGGTCCAGGGCTGGTCCGGCGTGTAGATGACCGGGAAGATCTTCCACTTGATCGCGAAGAGGTACTGCGCGAGCGGGGCCAGGACGATCGACGGGATGCCGATGACGACCAGGGTCAGTACCAGGGTCGTGTTGTCGAAGACGCCGCCTCGGCGCAGCGCGGCGATGATGCCGAACGAGACGCCGACGATCATCGCGAAGAGCAGGGCGATGAGGGCGATCTTGCCGGTCAGCACCAGCGCGTCGCCGATCGAGTCGAAGACCGAGCGCCCGGTGTACGTCGTCAGGTTCCCCGTGAAGAGATCCTTGAGGAAGTAGAGGTAGCGCTGGAAGAACCCGGCGTTCAGATGGAACTGCTCCGTGAGCGCGGCCCGCTGCTGGGGGGTCACGGGCTTCTCACCCGCCAGTGCCTGGATGGGGTCTCCACCACCGGCGAACATCAGGGCGAACACGATCAGCGTCGCCCCGAAGAAGGTCAGCACACCTTGGAGCAGGCGCCGCACAATGTAGCGGAACATGAGTCTAGTCTCTCCGGATGTGGGAGGTTTTGGGGCGATTCCCCTAAAGACCCGGACACGGGCGTGGCGCCGCCGGCTCCGGTCGGAGCCGGCGGCGCCTGAGCGTGCCCATTAGATCAAGACTGCTCCCGGCTGAATCAGCCGACGTACTCGATCTTGGTCAGGTTGACCCGGTTGTACAGGTCGATCTCGACGTTCTTGACCTTGGTCGAGATGCCGTAGCTGTTCTGGCCGAAGCGCAGCGGCATGACCGGCATGTCCTTGGCCAGGATGTCCTCGGCCTGCTGCCACTTGGCGATGGCCTCGTCCGAGGTCTTGGCCTCACGGCCGTCCTGGACCAGCTTGTCGAAGTCGGGGTTGCTGTACCCGTAGTAGTTCGAGGAGCCCTTGGTGGTGTACAGCGGGCCGAGGTAGTCCTCCATCGACGGGTAGTCCATCACCCACGCCATCCGGAAGACGCCGACCGACTCCTTCTTCTGGACCTTGGTCAGGAGGTCGGCGAACTTCGCCTCCGGCTGGCCGACGCACTCGACACCCAGGTTGGCCTTGAGCTGGTTGCAGGTCGCGTCGACCCAGTCCTTGTGGCCGCCGTCGGCGTTGTAGCTGATCGTCAGCTTCGCCGGGCCGCCGGCCTGCTGGTACAACGTCTTCGCGTCAGCCGGCTTGTACTCGCAGTTCGCACCGCAGGTGTTGTCGCGGTAACCCGCGACCACGGGGGACACGAACGAGTACGCCGCCTTCTGCGACCCCTTGAAGACCTGGTCCACGATCTGCTGGCGGTCGATCGCCATCGAGATCGCGCGGCGGACGTCGACGTTCGCGAACGACTTGTCGTACGTCGGGAACGACAGGAACTGGAACGTCGAAGCGGGGCTCTGCAGGAACCGGTCGCCCAGGTCGCCGTCGGCCGTGGTGAGGTTCTCCGTGGGGATCTGCTTCATCACGTCGTCGTTGCCGGCCAGCAGGTCGGCGTACTCGGCCGAGGGCTGCTGGTAGATCTTGAAGTCCGCGCCGCTGATGTGCGGAGCCGTGCCCTTGTACGCGTCGTACCGGGTGACCGAGATCTCCGCGTCGTGCTGCCAGGTGCCGTCCATCTTGAACGGGCCGTCACCGATGGGAGCCTCGGCGAAGTCCTTCTTCACGGCGCCGTCGGAGTCGAAGGCGGCGGCCGGCAGCGGGTAGAACGCCGTGTAGCCGAGCATCGTCTTGAAGTCCGAGAACGGAGCCGTCAGCGTCACCGTGAAGCTGGTGTCGTCGACCTTCTTCAGACCGGACAGGGTCTTCGCCGTCGGCGTGGCCTTCGCGTCCGCCGGAGCGACCGCGTCGTAGCCCTCGATCTGCGAGAAGAAGTACGCGTTCTGCGAGCTGCCCTTGTAGGCGGCGGCGTTCCACGCGTTGATGTAGCTGTCGGACGTGACCTTCTCACCGTTGTGGAAGGTCCAGCCGTCCTTGATCTTGATTGTCCAGGTCTTGTTGTCGGTCGTGGTGATCGACTCCGCCTGCACCTCGTACGGCTTGTTGTTCTCGTCGTAGTCCACCAGCGGCGCGAAGAGCGCGGCGAGGACCTGCGAACCACTCGTCTCGTTCGTGTCAGCGGGGGTGAGGAACTGGGGTTCGGCGATGCCGATCCGGACCACACCATTCGACGAGCTGGCGCTGTCGCCGCCCTTGCCGCCACACGCCGACAAAGCCAGCGCCGCGACCACAGGGAGCGCAGCAAACGCAGCGAGCTTGCGAACCTGCATTGAGCCTCCTCTTCTCTCGTCGCCGACGGTGTGACCCGCGACAACGTGCGGCAAAGGTAGGCCGGGCGCAGACGGCTGTCCAAACCCGGATTATCACAGGAGGGTCACAGTGAGCCCCATGAAACTTGCCCAGTCGGCAAGTCATCTGGTAAAGAACTCACAGTGTGGGATCCGGGGGCATTGTCCGGTCGAGGGTACGGATGACCGATTCCGGCAATCGTCACTATCGATACAAAGCACCCCGGAGCGTTGTCCGTTTTGTAGGGTTCTGGTATCCCGAAATATGGAACGCGGCGCGCGCGAACTCGCAAAGTGACACTTCTTACAAAGGTCAAAGGTCCGCTGACGTTGTTGATACAGCTGCTACAGGACTTTGATCATGAGAGGTTATCCACAGGGGCGGCTCGGCCGTAGCTGTCGAGTGGCTGGCAGGATGGTGCCGTGACGGCGAACATCCTGGACGGCAAGGCGACCGCGTCGGCGATCAAGGACGAGCTCAAGAGTCGCGTGGCGGCGTTGACCGCCCGGGGCATCACCCCCGGCCTCGGAACCGTGCTCATCGGCGAAGACCCCGGTTCGCAGGCGTACGTGGCCGGCAAGCACCGCGACTGCGCCGAGGTCGGCATCGCCTCGCTGCGCAAGGACCTGCCCGCGGACGCCACCCAGGCCCAGGTCGACCAGGCTCTCGCCGAACTCAACGCCGACCCCGCCTGCCACGGCTACATCGTCCAGCTGCCGCTGCCCCGGGGCCTGTCCGAGCAGCGCGCCCTCGAACTCATCGACCCGGACAAGGACGCCGACGGCCTGCACCCGGTCAACCTCGGCCGCCTGGTCCTCGGCTACGAGGGCCCCCTGCCCTGTACGCCGCGCGGCATCGTCGAGCTCCTTCGCCGCCACGACGTCCCGCTGAAGGGCGCCGAGGTGACCGTCGTCGGCCGGGGAACCACGGTCGGGCGGCCGCTCGGGCTGCTGCTGACCCGGCGTACGGAGAACGCGACCGTGACGCTCTGCCACACGGGGACGAAGGATCTCGCCGCGCACACCCGTCGCGCGGACATCGTCATCGTCGCCGCCGGTACGCCCGGCCTGCTCACCGCCGACATGATCCGGCCGGGTGCGGCCGTGGTCGACGTCGGCATCACCCGCGTGGTGGGCGCGGACGGCAAGGGCCGCTACACCGGCGACGTCGCACCCGAGGTCGCCGAGGTCGCGGGCTGGGTCGCCCCGATGCCGGGCGGCGTCGGCCCGATGACCCGGGCGATGCTCCTGCTCAACGTCGTCGAGCGGGCCGAGCGCCTGCTCGGCTGACCCCAGTGGGGCCTGTCTCCCGGATCATTCGCGGCCCGCGAGATCCGGGGAGACAAAGCCCTAGAGCTTCTCCAGGGAGGCGTGCCGCAGGACCAGCCAGACGGTCTGGTCCCCGAAGTCCACCTGGACCTGCGCCCGCGCGCCCTGCCCTTCGACCACCACGACCCGGCCCATGCCGTAACGCTGGTGGAGCACCCGGTCACCGGCCTCCAGCGACGGCACCTTCGTCAGGTCGCTCGCGGTCGCCAGCTTGGACGGGTCGATCCCGATCCTCGACGCGATCTGCGCGGCCCGGGCCGTCCCGCCGACGAACGACGAGTTGCGCTCGCGTACGCGTTCGGCGGAGCCGATGCCGCCGCCCCACGAGGTCATCGAGCTCTCGGTACGCTCCCACGCCGTCGTCTCGGGCGGCAGTTCCTCCAGGAACCGCGAGGGCGGGTTGTACTGCGGTTGCCCCCACGCCGACCGGGTGGCCGCCCGGCTGAGGAAGAGCCGCCGGCGGGCCCGGGTGATCCCCACGTACGCGAGCCGCCGCTCCTCCTCCAGCTCCCGGGGTTCGCTGAGGCTGCGCATGTGCGGGAAGACGCCGTCCTCCAGCCCGGTCAGGAAGACCACCGGGAATTCGAGGCCCTTGGCGGTGTGCAGGGTCATCAAGGTGACCACGCCCTGGTGGTCGGGGTCGTCGGTGGGCACCTGATCGGCGTCGGCCACCAGCGCCACCTGTTCGAGGAAGCCCGTGACCGTCGCCTCCTCCCCCGCGGCCTGCGTACGCTCGGTGTATTCGCGCGCGACGCTGACGAGTTCCTGCAGGTTCTCGACCCGGCCCTCGTCCTGGGGATCGATGCTCGCCTCCAGCTCGGTCAGGTAGCCGGAGCCGGTGAGCAGCAGCTCCAGCACCTCCTCCGGCGGGGCGGCGGTGGCCTTGTCCCGGGCGTCGTCCATCAGCTGCACGAACTCGCGGATCGAGTTGGCCGCGCGGGTCGAGATCCCGGGCGCCTCCGAGGCGCGCCGCAAGGCCGATCCGAACGAGATCCGGTCGCGGCTCGCCAGCGCCTCGACGCACGCCTCGGCCCGCTCCCCCACTCCCCGCTTCGGGACGTTGACGATGCGGCGTACCGAAACGGTGTCGTCCTCATTGGACGCGGCCCGCAGGTAGGCGAGCGCGTCCTTGACCTCTTTGCGCTCGTAGAAGCGCACGCCGCCGACGACCTTGTAGGGCAGGCCGAGCCGGATGAAGACTTCCTCGAACACGCGGGACTGCGCGTTGGTGCGGTAGAAGACGGCGACGTCGCCGGGCCGGGCCTCGCCGGCGTCGGAGAGCGCGTCGATCTGGCGGGCGACCCAGTCGGCCTCGGAGTGCTCGTTGTCCGCGACGTAGCCGACGATCTTCTCGCCCTCGCCCATGTCCGACCAGAGCCGCTTGGGCTTGCGGCCCGGGTTGCGGTCGATGACGGCGTTGGCGGCGGTCAGGATCGTCTGCGTCGAGCGGTAGTTCTGCTCCAGCATGATCGTGCGCGCCTGCGGGTAGTCGCGCTCGAACTCCAGGATGTTGCGGATGGTGGCACCGCGGAACGCGTAGATCGACTGGTCGGCGTCGCCGACCACGCACAGCTCGCCCGTCTCGCCGACCAGCTCGCGGACCAGCACGTACTGGGCGTGGTTGGTGTCCTGGTACTCGTCGACCAGCACGTGCCGGAAGCGCCGCCGGTACTTCTCGGCGATGTCCGGCTTGGCCTGCAGCAGGTGCACGGTACGCATGATCAGGTCGTCGAAGTCCAGGGCGTGGGCCTCGACGAGCTTGCGCTGGTAGAGCGTGTACGCCTCGGCCAGCACCCGCTCGTGCGCGCCCGTCGGCTGGAACGCCTCGGGGTCGATCAGTTCGTTCTTGAGATTGCTGACCTGGGTGACGAGTCCGCGGGGCGGGTATTTCTTCGGATCCAGGTCCAGTTCCCGGGCGACCATGGTCATCAGCCGCCGCGAGTCGTCGGTGTCGTAGATCGTGAAGCTGCTCTTGAGCCCGGCCGCGTCATGCTCGGCCCGCAGGATGCGCAGGCAGGCGGAGTGGAACGTGCTGACCCACATCAGCCGGGCGCGCCCGCCGACGACGGCGGCGACGCGCTCCTTGAGCTCGCCGGCGGCCTTGTTGGTGAAGGTGATCGCGAGGATCTCGCCCGGATGCACGTCCCGGGCCGCCAGCAGGTACGCGATGCGCTGCGTGAGGACGCGCGTCTTGCCCGAACCGGCGCCGGCCACGATGAGCAGCGGGGCGCCGTGGTGGACGACCGCGTCGCGCTGGGGTCCGTTCAACCCTTCGAGCAGCGACTCGGGATCGAGCCGGCCCTTGCGCCGGGGCTGGTCGTCGCCCTCCGGCCGAGCCTGGGCCGGCCTTTTGCCTGCGGTGGGGGCGTCCGACCCAGACTCAGGAGCACCTGACCCGGACGGCTGGGCGGGCAGTTCAGCGGGGAGATCAAAGAGAGCATGCATCGGACATGAAGTCTATGCCGCCGGGCCGACATTCCGGCGACGCAGACCCCGTCCGGATGGTGCTACAACCCCGCGTAGGAGAAACCGCAGGAATTTGTCACCTGGACTTCATGGATGAGGTTCGTGTCCGATCTGGCGTAGTGAGTGCCGTACCGGGAGGATGAAGCGCGGAACGACCCCCGTCCATCCCACGGAGGCATTTTCATGTCCAACTCCCGCCGATCCAGCTCACGGCTGTTCCGGCTGTCCGCGGTGCCGACCCTGGCGCTCGCGGTCGTGGCCGGTCTGCCGCTCGCCACCGCGCATCAGGCGCCCGCGGGCACAGGCTGGACCCCGATGACCCCGGTGTCGCTGACCTACACGGCGAACGCGCCGGGCAAGACTGCTTACGGCAACCTGATCGCGTTCAACGACTTCCACGGCGCGATCGACCCGCCGACCGGCAGCGGCGGCCTGATCAACGGCACTCCTGCCGGCGGTTCCGAGTACCTGACCACCTGGGTCAAGAAGCTGCGGACCGAGGCGCAGGCCTCCGGCGAGCAGTCGCTCACCGTGGCCGCCGGCGACCTGATCGGCGCCTCGCCGCTGGTCAGCGCGGGCTTCCACGACGAGCCCGCCATCGAGATCATGAACAACCTGGGCCTCGACCTGAGCTCGGTGGGCAACCACGAGTTCGACGAGGGCACCACCGAGCTGCGCCGCATGCAGTTCGGCGGCTGCCACCCGACCGACGGATGCCAGGACGGCGACGGCTTCGCCGGGGCGAAGTTCCCGTACCTCGCGGCGAACGTCCTCGACAAGAAAACCCACCTGCCGTTCCTGCTGCCGGTGAGCATCAAGCTCGTCGGTGGCGTACCGGTCGGGTTCGTGGGCATGACGCTCAAGGGCACGCCCGGCATCGTCAACCCGGCCGGCGTGACGTCGGTCGAGTTCAAGGACGAGATCGAGACCGCCAACTTCTACGCCTCGGCGCTCAAGCTGCTCGGCGTGAAGTCGCTGGTCCTGCTCATCCACCAGGGCGGCGCGCAGAGCGTCAGCACCGACGTGTCCAGCTGCGTCGGGTTCGCCGGCGACATCACCCCGATCGTGGCGGGTCTCGACCCGGCCTACGGCATCGTGGTGTCGGGGCACACGCACCGCTTCTACTCCTGCGCCCTGCCGAACAAGGCCGGCCAGAACGTCGTCGTCACCAGCGCCGGCTCGAACGGCCAGCTGCTGACCGACATCTCGTACACGCTCGACAAGAAGACCGGCCGGTTCGCCTCCGTCGAGGCGCACAACGTGATCGTGGAGAACGGCGTACGCAACCCGGACGGGTCGTGGCAGTTCGTCAACGGGGTGCCGGTCCGCAACCCCGACCTGGTCGACCCGAGCGCCAAGGTGATCGCCGACAAGTACCGCACCGCCATCGCGTCGCTGGCCAACAAGGTCATCGGCAAGATCACGTCGGACCTGTCCTCGGCCGCGCTGCCCAACGGCGAGAGCCCGATCGGTGACGTGATCGCCGACGCGCAGCTCGCGTACACGGCCACGTCGGCCGGGGCGCAGATCGCGTTCATGAACCCGGGCGGCATCCGGGCGTCGCTGTCCTACGCGGCGAGCGTCGGCGGCGAGGCGCCGGGCGAGGTCACCTACGGCGAATGCTTCACGGTCCAGCCGTTCAACAACCTGGTCGTGACGCAGACGTTCACCGGTGCGCAGATCAAGGAGGTGCTGGAGCAGCAGTTCGCCGGGTACGCCGGCCAGGGCACCACGCGCATCCTGCAGGTCAGCAAGGGCTTCACCTACACCTACACGGCGAGCGCCGCCCTGGGCTCCCGGATCAGCGACGTCAAGCTCAACGGCGTCGCGCTCGACCCGGCCGCGAACTACCAGGTGACGACGAACGACTTCCTCGCCAACGGCGGTGACGGCTTCACCAACCTGAAGCTGGGCGCCGGGCGTACCACGGCTCCGGGCTTCGACGTCGACGCGCTCACGGCGTACATCGCCGGGAACTCGCCGGTCGCGCCGGGCACCGCGGACCGCATCACCAAGGTGGCGTGAGTCCCAGATGGCGGTCGAGGCCCTTGACTTCACCTCGCCCCGTGGCATAGTTGGCGACGTGATCGAGCAGGTGCGATTTTACTTTTACGGCCCCGGGAGTCCCGCCGCCGTAGGTCGCGCCTGAGCGCCTCAAGACCTCACGAAAGCCCCGGGCTCCCAGAGCCCGGGGCTTTTTGCTGCGGGCACCGAGGATCCCGATCCAACCCATCGAGGAGTACGCGGACATGAGCACTCAGGCAACGACGGCGGCCCCGGCCGCGGTGGCGCACGGGCTGAACGGGACGGGGACCACGGAACCCGGCGCCGCCGGCGAGATCGTCGATCTGCGCGCGCGGATCGACGCGATCGATGCCGCGCTGATCGACCTGTGGAAGGAGCGGGCCGCGATCTCCCGGCAGGTCGGCGCGACCCGCGTCGCGTCCGGTGGGACCCGGCTAGTCCTCGCCCGCGAGCGGGAGATCCTCGACCGTTTCCGCGACGAGCTCGGCGCCGACGGTACGCAGCTCGCCCTGCTCATCCTGCGGGCCGGCCGCGGGCCGCTCTGAGCCGCGCCACGGCCGCCGGGACCAAGGACGCACCGCCAGGACCAGGTTCGCGGGACAACGTTGTCCCGGGATCTTGACTTCGCGTGGAATTCAGCCGAAAGTACGAGACCGGGCACGCGAACCTTCGCGTACCCGGCCGGCGTTCTATGTGGTGGAACCTTCGGTCCCGGGGTGGCACCCCCGGGCGTTTCCAGGCCCGATCGTGAACGGGGGCGCGTTGGCGCGCGCCCCCCACGTTCGGGGACACAGGCACTCTCGCAAAATAAAAGCCCTGGTGGACAGTCCCGTTACCTAGCTGATACCCATACGGGACGGCCCCGATACGCTCCGCCGAGGAACGAACCCTCAGACGAGCCGGCGATCCGCCGCCCACCGGGACAATTCGTAGCGGTTCGACATCTGCAACTTCCGCAGCACATTGCTGACGTGCGTCTCGACCGTCTTGATCGAGATGAACAGCTCCTTGGCGATCTCCTTGTACGCGTACCCGCGCGCGAGCAGGCGCAGCACCTCCCGCTCCCGGTTGGTCAGCTGGTCCAGCTCGGGATCGGCGAGCGAGGCGTCCGGCCGGGCGGCGAAGGCGTCCAGCACGAATCCGGCCAGCCGGGGGCTGAAGACGGCGTCCCCGTCGGCGACCCGGCGGATCGCCACCACGAGTTCGTCCGGCGAGATCGTCTTCGTGACGTAACCGCGCGCGCCGGCCCTGATCAGTCCGATGACGTCCTCGGCGGCGTCGGAGACGCTCAGGGCGAGGAAGCGCACCTGCGGGTGGGCCCGGCGGATCGCGTCGAGCACCGCCCGGCCGCCGCCCTCGGGCATGTGCACGTCCAGCAGGACGACGTCGGGCTCGTGCGCGCCGATCGCGCTGATCGCCTCGGGGACGGTCGCGGCCTCGCCGACGACGTCCACGTGGACGCCCAGTTCCGCCCGCACCCCCGCCCGGAACATCGCGTGGTCGTCGACGAGGAACACCCGCAGGCGGCGGGGTTCCGCGACAGTCTCGGGCTCGGTCATGAGGCACCTTCCTTGTTCGTGCTGACGGGCAGGTGCAGCCGTACCTCGGTGCCCTCGCCCGGCTCGCTGCGGATCTCCGCGCGGCCGCCGTGCCGTTGCATTCTGCCCACGATGGACCCGCGTACGCCATGCCGGTTGTCGTCGATCGTGGACATGTCGAAGCCGACGCCGCGGTCGCGTACGAAGACGCTGATCTCGGCGGGCTCCACTTCCGCGTACAACGAGATCGTGCCGACCTTGGCGTGCCGGGCGGCGTTGACCAGTGCCTCGCGGGCCGCGGCGACCAGGGCGCGGGTACGCTCGTCGACCTCCCGGTCACCGACGACGACGGTCTCCACCGCGATCGCGAACGTGTCCTCGACCTCGGCGGCGGACTCCTCCAGCGCGGCGGCGAAGAACTCCGACGCGGAGCCCATCGGCTTGTAGAGCCAGTTGCGCAGCGACCGCTCCTGGCCGCGGGCGAGCCGGGTGACGGTGTTGGTGTCGGCGGCGTTGCGCTGGATCAGGGCGAGCGTGTGCAGCACCTGGTCGTGGATCATCGCCGCCAGTTCGGCACGCTCGGTCTCCCGGATGCGGCCCTCCTTTTCGGACCGCAGGGCCGTCGCGGTACGCCACAGAGCCGGTGCGGCCACGACACCGACGCCGAGCAGCGCGACGAACGTGTACGCGACGCTGGTGGCGACCACGGACAGGCTCGGACCGCCATCGACCGGCGAGTACGCGAGCGCGAGGCCGATGATGCCGATCGAGACCAGGATCCCGCCGCCGATGAGGCTGAGCACGAACGTGGTCCGGCGGTCGCCGCCCAGGGCCCGGCCGAACTTGGTCATCCGGGACGGCTCGGCCTGGTGCCAGATCAGTCCGCCGCCGACGATGACCAGGGCCACCAGCCAGCCGGCCGCGAGCGTCAGCCCGTCGCCGCCCCACAGCAGATTCATGGCCACGACGACGCCGATGCCGAGCAGCAGGAACGGGATCATGCGCGCGACGTCCCGGCGTACCGGCGCGTCGGACTCCTCGTCCTTCAGCAGCGCCCAGTACACGGCGTACAGGACGGCTCCGAGGCCGTGCGCCGCGAGCAGGGCGATGAAGGCGATGCGGATCAGGGTCGCGGGCAGGCGCACGTGCGTCGCGATGCCACTGGCCACGCCCGCGACCATACGATCGGATCGGCTACGCCGCAGTGGGACGGGCGGCGCGTACGCGGGGCTCTGGCTCACCTGACGATCGTCACACGGGCGACCGGCACCCGACGACCCGAGACAACCCTGATTCTGCTGTGACCTGGATTATCAGGGTGGGCTCAGGGTCCGCTCCGGAGGTATCTGAGGTGGCCTCGGCTGCAGGATGGTGGACATGACCGAGTACCACGACACCCCGCCGGCCGACCGTCCGGCGGGCGCCGAACCGGAGGCGCCCGGCACGCCCGGGTCGTCCGGTCCGGCGGCCGGGGCCGAGCTCCCCGGCGGTACCACCCCGCAACCGGACCCGACGCCGCCCGGCGCCGGTTCCGCTCCGCCCCCGCCTCCGCCGCCGGGTGGCGCCTTCGCCGCCCGCTACGGGCTCGTCCGTCCGCGTACCGGTCGTTATCTGGCCGGTGTGAGCGGCGCGGTCGCCCGGGCGACGCGTACCGACCCGGTGCTCTGGCGGGTGCTCTTCGTCGTGCTCAGCTTCTTCGGCGGCTTCGGCATCCTCGCCTACGTCGTCCTGTGGCTGGGTACGCCGGCCGACGGCGACACCGCGTCGCCGGTCGAGGCGCTGTTCGGCCGCGGCCGGTCGAGCACCTCGGCCACGCTGACGGTGATCGCCGGCGTGCTCGCGGTGCTGTTCCTCGGCGGCATCTCCGACGACTGGCCGTGGCCCCTGATCGCGCTGATCGCCATCGGCGGCGCGGTCGTCTTCGCGGTCAACCGCAGCCGGCCGTCGACGGGAGCGTCGCAGCCGGTCGCGTACACGCCGCCGCCGGTCCACACGCCGCCGTCACCGGCCCCGCCGGCTGCTCCGGCCGGCTACCAGCCCGCGTTCGCGCCGCACGGACCGTACGCGCCGGGTTCGGCGACGACCGTGCCGATCCCGCCGGGGCCGCCGGTCCCGCCGGTGGCGGCCCGCCCGCCGCGGCCGCCGAAGCCGCCCAGGGAGCACTCGCGCCTCGGTACGCTGATCTTCTCGGCGGTGCTGATCGCGCTGGGCGTCCTCGGTGTCCTCGACGCGACGAACACCTTCTCCATCCCCGCCGCGTGGTACGTGGTGACGGCCCTCGGGGTCGTCGGCGCGGGCCTCGTGCTCGGTGCCTTCCTCGGCCGGGCCCGCGGCATGATCTTCTGGGGCATCGTCCTGACGATCGCGCTCAGCGCCACGACGCTCAGCCGGAACATCGACTTCGACACGGCCCGCAGCGGCGGCGGCGACATCACCTGGCAGCCCGCCAACATCACCGAGGTCGAGAGCGACTACGAGCACCAGGCGGGGTCGGCCACACTCGACCTGACCCGGGTGAACTTCACCGGGCAGCAGAAGGAGATCCACGTCCGCATCCAGGCCGGCAACGTCAACGTCATCGTGCCGGCCGACGTCGACGTCCAGGCGACGGCCAACGTGCGGCTCGGCGACGTGACGCTCTTCGACCAGAACTCCAACGGCGTACGCATCAGCGACTTCACCGTCACCGACAACGGTGCGGACGGTGAGGGCGGTGGCCACCTCCGCCTGATCGTGGACGTCAGCCTCGGCAACGCGGAGGTGTCGCGATGAAGAAGCACCCGCTCGACGTGGTATCGCTGGTCTTCGGCCTGATCTTCCTGCTCATCGCGGCGGGCTGGGTCGCCGACCACTCGCTGCGGATCGACCTGCCGCCGGCGGGCTGGATCGTGGCGGTGGGCCTGATCGTGGTCGGCCTGCTCGGAATCGTCAGCGTCGTACGCGGCGCCGGCGGCCCCAAGGAGCCGGCGGCGCTGGAGGAGGACCAGGACAGCCGGCCCGAGTAGGCATCCGGTCCGGGGGGACGGGGGTGCGCGGCGCCGGGAGCCCGAGGGTTCCCGGCGCCTCGCGCGTACTCGCGCCCGGGCGCATATGCTGACCCGCAGGACACACGCAGAGGACACCAGGAGTTCAAGGTCATGTCGCAGGTTTCGCTCGGCCCACTCGGCCAGATCCGCATTGGCGAGCGCGCCGCGCGCACACTCACCGCCGAACTGCACCGCCATCCCGGACCGAAGTCCGCGCTGCTGGTCGGGGCCGGTCCCGACTCCTTCGTGCTCAACGAGGCCCTGGACGCGCTGCAGCCGGACGACACCCTGACCATCGTGGGCGGTGACCAGGCCGCGCCGCTGCGGGCGTACATCGCCTCGCTCGACGCCGAGATCGCCGACGCGTGCACCGTCGTGCAGACCCCCGGCGAGGCGGCCCCGGCCGAGATCGTGATCGTGGCCGAGCCCGTCGTGGGCGCCGCGGACGACGCCCGGCTCACCATCGAGAGCCTCACCAAGCTCGTCGCCGACGGCGGCATCCTGGTCGTCGCGGTCGTCGCCGTCCCCGGCGTGGCCGGCGGCGCCGCGGACGAACTCGACCGCCGCGCCGCCCAGTTCGGCGTCGGCACCGACCTGGTGCTGCTCAACACTCCTCCGGTACGCGTACACAAGCTGCGCTTCACCGAGGCCGACGCGGCGATCGCGGCCGACCTCGCGCCCGCGTACCGGCCGTCGAGCGTGCCGCTGACCTCCTCGATGCACATCGACTCGAACGGCGTGGCCGCGGCCGGCATCGCGCTCGGCGTGGCCGCGTTCGTCAAGGCGGTCCGACCGAAGTCCAAGGCGTGGCTGGTCCCCGCCCTCGCGGCCGCCCCGATCGCGGCGTTCTTCCGCGATCCGCACCGGCACGTGCCGGCCGACCCCGCCGCGGTCGTCGCGGCCAGTGACGGCAAGGTGCTGTCGGTCGAGCGGCTGTACGACGAGCGCTTCGCCGACGAGGAGTTCCTGCGCATCGCGGTCTTCCTGTCCGTGCTCGACGTGCACGTCAACCGCGCACCGGTGGCCGGCAAGGTCGTCGACTACTTCGTCGAGGACGGCGGCTACGCGGCCGCGATGAAGCCCGAGGCCGAGCACAACGTCGCCGCGTACACCGTGCTGGAAGAGGCGCGCGGGCACGGCAAGGTCGTGGTCGCGCAGCGTACCGGCCTGATCGCCCGGCGGATCGTGCAGCGGGCGCCCGTCGGCGCGCTGCTGGCCAAGGGCGAGCGCTTCGGACTCATCCGGTTCGGCTCGCGTACGGACGTGTATCTGCCGGCTTCGGAGGCCGAGGCGCTGGTGGCGCCCGGGGACCGCGTGGTCGGCGCCGAGACGGTCATCGCCCGCTGGCTGTAGGCAGCAGCAGAGGACAGCAGAAAGCCCCCGGTTCCACAGGGAACCGGGGGCTTTCGCGTGTTCGGATCAGGCGCGCGCGGTCCGGCGCTGGTACGCCCACAGCAGCGGCCCGCTCAGCAGGTACGCGAGCACGACCAGTCCGAAGGTCATCCGCGGGTTCAGCAGCGCGCCGAAGAGCGGCAGGATGAACAGCCACGGCGGCAACCTGAACACCTTGACCAGCTTGGCGTAGGGGAAGCTGGAGACCATCGCGATCGCGATCAGCGCCACGCCGCCGGCCATGACCACGCCGGGCAGGCCGAGGCCGAGCAGGATGCTCAGGGCCAGCACGGCCGCCGCCATCGTCGTCGGTACGCCGCAGAAGAACCGGCCGTCCTTCGGCGAGACGTTGAACCGGGCGAGCCGGATGGCCGCACAGGCCGCGACGAGCGCGCAGACGCCGATGAGGACGCCGGGGCGCACCTCGGAGCGCAGCGCCGAGTAGACGACGACCGGCGCGGCGATGCCGAAGCTCGTCATGTCGCCCAGCGAGTCCATCTGTACGCCGAACGGGCTGGCCACCCCGAACTTGCGGGCCAGGGCCCCGTCGAGGCCGTCGAACGTGATGCAGGCGAGCAGGCAGGCCGCCCCGAGCCGGGGGTCCTGGCCGCTGACCGCGAGCATGATCGCGGTCATGCCGAGCAGCAGGCTGCTCAGCGTGCACGCCTGAACCAGACCGAACTTGATCCGCCGGGCGGTCGTACGCTCGCCGGGCAGCAGTGGAATCGGTGCGGGGGTGGTGGTCTCCACCGGCGCGGGGCTTACCGGAGCGATCGCCTCGATCTCTGCGATCCGACGCGGATCGACCTCCGGCAGCGTGGGCGTGTCCATGACCGGTGCGGCGCTGCGCCGACCGACTCGGACCAGCAGCACCTGACGGGCGAAGCTTCCGCCCTGGCGCAGCCGGCCCGCCCACTGCCGCCCCTGGGGGCGTGGGCTGTCCGTCGTACGGCGCCGACGCCAGATGGCTCTCGGCACGTGTCCCTCCATCGCCGAACGGTTCCTCTCCGCCGCCTCGGCGGCCGTCCGGCTGTGCGGCTACACGATCGCACACACCGGTACGGCTTGGCGATACCCGGTCGCAACCCGGTCGCGGGTTGTCAGGGAGATATCGGCCTAGAGCGGCACAATCACCGCCGGGCTCGACTACCCAGCGTGATCAACTAGTGTCGGTTCAGCCGTCAATGCTACCGCATCGCACAAAACGGACACCGTCTCCGGATCAGCCGAGGCCGAGCGCGTGCTTGGTGAGATCGGTCAGCGGCAATGCCGAGACCTCCCCGGGAGCGAACCAGCGCGACTGCGCGGTCGAGCCGCCGGCCACTTCTGTGACCCTGGCCTCGGTGGGCGAGCTCACCCGGCCGGCGAAGATCGCGCGCACGGAGAACCAGTCCAGCGGCTCCTTCTCCGGGCCCATCGCCGCCGGATTGTGAAAGTGGCTGACGTCCAGCAGTCGGACGACCTGGGCGCTCTGGCCGGTCTCCTCGAACACCTCGCGGACCAGCGCCTCGGCCGGCTGCTCGCCGAAGTCCGTCCCGCCGCCGGGCAGGTGCCAGCGCCCCGCGCCGGGGTAGTCGGGGGCGATCTGCGACAGCAGTATCCGGCCCGCGTCGTCGGTGATCAGGCCGTACGCGCCGAATCGGCGTACGCGGTTGGCGGGCTGGTGGCCGTCCTCGAACGGGCGCGTCCGCGGATTGATCTCCGGGCCGAGGTCCCGGCCGAGAAGGATCTTGGCAGCGAACGGGACGAGTTCGACGTCCTCCGGCCGGACCCAGGCGGCCCGCTCCCCCTCCTCCGGCGTCAGCACGCCGCCCGTGACCGTGACGTCGAAGACGATCCGGTCGTGGTGCTGCAACGCGCCGAGCCGGGGAAACTCGACGAAGTCCGCGGAGACGACGCGCAGGTCGCCGAGCGCGACCTCGTAGCCGGTCTCCTCGACGAACTCGCGGACGACGGTGTGCCGCGGGTCCTCGCCGAAGTCGATGCCGCCCCCGGGCAGGTGCCAGGCCGACGCCGAGCCCGAAACCAGCAGAACCTGGTCACTGTCGTCACGGGCGATGCCATAGGCCCCGATTCTGCGCCGCTTCTCCACGGTGAACACCGTAGCCAACGCGGGCGAGCCGTAGGAGGACAGGAGTAGCCGCTTGGGTAAACGGTTACGACCGGTCGCAGCAGCGCGATTGTCCAGCATATGGAATCGGACATCTTGTCATGATCTTCTAGCCAACGGAGAATGATTACCTGTGACCACCGACGTCGAACCGCTGGCCCCGGTACGCCGGATCGCCGCTTACGCCGTTGTGACCCGCGTCGTCGACGACGGGGCAGCCGAGGTTCTCCTCGTGCGCAACTCCGACCGCTCCGGTACCCCCGGCGTCTGGTCGCTTCCCGGTGGCGCCGTCGACCACGGCGAACACCCCAACGACACCGCGATCCGCGAGACGGCCGCCGAGACGGGGCTGTCCATCGCGCTGACCGGCCTACGCGACGTGCTCGCCGACATGCGGGCGCTGCCGCACCGCGGTGTCACCATCCACACCGACCGGCTGATCTACACGGGCCGGGTCCGGGGCGGTGCCCTGCGGGAACGCCGCGACCAGAGCACCGATCTCGTGCGCTGGCTGCCGATGGCCGAGGCCGAGCGGCTCGCCCTGCGACCGTTCACGGCCGACGCGCTCGGGCTGCCGCCGGCCGCGCCGGATCTGCGACCGGAGGAGGTCCCGGACTTCCCGAGCTTCCACATCGCGGAAGGCCCGGACGGCCTGCACCGTACGCAGCGGTTCGCGGCGTACGCGGTGGCGACCGACCGGCGCGACCGGGTCCTGCTCACCCGCGTCTCGCCCGGCTATCCGGGCGAGGGACGCTGGCACCTGCCCGGCGGCGGCACCGATTTCGGCGAGCAGCCGGCCACCGCCCTCATCCGGGAGCTCCTGGAGGAGACAGGTCAGGCCGGCCGGCTCGCCGGGCTGCTGGGCGTGGCCAGCCACCGCGATCCCGCCTCGCTGGGCCCCGAGGGCTTCCCGATCGACTGGCACGGCGTACGGGCGTTCTACCGGGTCACCATCGACAAGGCGACCAAGCCGCGCGTCCACGACCAGGGCGGGTCGACGTCGGGCGCGTTCTGGCTGCCGCGCGCCGAGGTCCAGGCGCTCACCGAGGACGACATGACCGAGGTGACCCTGGAGGCCCTCAAGGCCGCCGACATCTGACGGCCTACTCCCACTCGATCGTGCCCGGCGGCTTGGACGTGACGTCCAGGACCACCCGGTTGATCTCGCGTACCTCGTTGGTGATCCGGGTGGAGATGCGGCCGATCAGGTCGTAGGGCAGCTTCGACCAGTCGGCGGTCATGGCGTCCTCGCTGGACACCGGCCGCAGCACGACCGGGTGCCCGTAGGTGCGCCCGTCTCCTTGTACGCCAACGGATCGCACGTCGGCCAGCAGCACGACCGGGAACTGCCACACGTCCCGGTCGAGGCCGGACGCCGTCAGCTCCTGCCGGGCGATGAGGTCGGCCTCGCGCAGCACGTCCAGCCGCTCGCGGTCGACCGCGCCGATGATCCGGATGGCGAGGCCGGGGCCGGGGAACGGGTGCCGCCACACCATCTCGGCGGGCAGTCCCAGTTCGGCGCCGAGCGCGCGTACCTCGTCCTTGAAGAGCGTACGCAGCGGCTCGACCAGCTTGAACTGCAGATCGTCGGGCAGGCCGCCGACGTTGTGGTGGGACTTGATGTTGGCGGTGCCGGTGCCGCCGCCGGATTCGACCACGTCCGGGTAGAGCGTGCCCTGCACGAGGAACTGCACATCGCCGGCGGAGGCGACCTCGCGGGCGGCCGCCTCGAAGACGCGGATGAACTCGCGACCGATGATCTTGCGCTTCTGCTCGGGGTCGGTGACCCCGGCGAGCGCGGTGAGGAAACGCTCCTCCGCGTCGACGACCTTGAGCTTGATGCCGGTCGCCGCCACGTAGTCGCGCTCGACCTGCTCGGCCTCGCCCGCACGCAGCAGGCCGTGGTCGACGAAGACGCAGGTGAGCTGGTCGCCGACGGCCCGGTGGACGAGTGCGGCCGCGACCGCGGAGTCGACCCCGCCGGACAGGCCGCAGATGACCTCGGCATCGCCGATCTGGGCGCGGATCGCGGCGACCTGATCGTCGATGATGTTGCCCATGGTCCAGGTCGGCTCGATGCCGGCGATCTCGTAGAGGAAGCGCTCCAGCATGGCCTGGCCGTGCGGCGTGTGGCCGACCTCGGGGTGGAACTGCACGCCCGCGAATCCGGCGGAGACGTGCTCGAACGCCGCCACCGGCGCGCCCGGTGAGGACGCCGTGACGGTGAAGCCGGCCGGCGCGTCCGACACGCAGTCGCCGTGGCTCATCCAGACGTCCTGCTCGGCCGGGAGGCCGCCGAGAAGCTTGCTGCCCTCCGGCCGCGCCGCCAGCCTGGTGCCGCCGAACTCGCGGTTGCCGGTGTGCGCGACGGTGCCGCCGAGCGCCTGGGCCATCGCCTGGAAGCCGTAGCAGATGCCGAAGACCGGTACGCCCGCGTCGAACAGCTTCGGGTCGATCTGCGGCGCGCCGGGCTCGTAGACGCTGGACGGGCCGCCCGACAGGATGATGGCGGCCGGGTCCTTGGCGAGCAGCTCGGCGACCGGCATCGAGGACGGCACGATCTCGCTGAAGACGTGCGCCTCGCGTACCCGTCGGGCGATCAGCTGGGCGTACTGGGCTCCGAAGTCCACCACCAGGACGGGGCGCGGCGTCGTCATGTATTTACCCTACCCAGCACCCCCGCGGCCACGGTCGGCGGGACTACGCGGGCGCGGGCGGCCCGGAGACGAAATGCACACCGTCGGGGTACGGCCAGGAGTTCGGCAGGCAGCCGTCGAGCGCGATCGTCTGCGTCTGCATCACCGGCGCGAGCGAGCCCGCGGCCGGGCACGCCTGATGGCTGTAGCCGAGGAAGTGACCCATCTCATGACTGGTCACCATCGCCCGGTAGCCGGGCAGGTTCGTCTCGTAGCCGGAGGTGCCGAAGACCCAGCGCAGCAGATTGATGATCACGTAGCTGCCGTACCGGCACGAGTAGATGCCCTGGGTGTTCACCCCGGCCGAGCCGCACAGGTAGTCGGTGGTGCCCGGGGTGGCCAGGCGGACGAACACGCTCGGGGTCACGCTGGTGCCGACCCGCTGGAAGCTCCACTTGTGCGACGCCTGCCAGCTCCGCGGATCGGCGAGGACGCCGTCCACGATCTGCGCGAACTGCTCGGGCGTCCAGCCCGGGATGCCGCCCTCCACCTGTACGCGGTACGTCACCAGCGTCGCGCCGTCGCCCACCACCGGAGTGCCGCTGTTGGCACTGGTGAACGTGCGTGTCCCCGTCGGTGGAACGAGCACGACCGGCGGGGCGAACGTCGGCGAGCTGCCCGGCAGCGGATTCCGCTTGATCGGCCCGGCCGGCGAGGTGCCCGGCAGCGGCCGCTGCGGCCGGGTCACCCCGGCCCGGCTCGATGCCGCCGATGGTGGAACGACGGGCGCCGCGGTCGGCGTGGCCGCCAGGGCTCCCTCGTCGTCCCGTTCGGCCGGCATCGCGGGCAGGCGTACGCCGAGCGCCTCCCCACCGGTGCTGTCGTCGGTGACCCCCTGGACCAGCCGGGGCGGCGGGGCGGACGGCGTACCGCACGCGGCGGCGAGGCCTGTCACGGCCAACCCGGCGACGACCGCCGCAGCGATCCGCAGACGCACTTCGACCCCCTGGTGAGCCTGGTGAAATCGGTGCGAACCTATCAGCTTTCCGCGTTCCGCGCGGCCGCCCCGTGTTCGGCCAGGTACGCCCGCGACCACGCCGGGTCCACCGAGTCCGAGAACGGCCCGGCCGGATTCGGCGCGACCCAGACGTGCATCATCTCCGGGATCGTGCCGCTGAGCGAGAGCGCCGGGCAGCCGCCGTAGGGCGTGACGATGCCGATCCCCGGCGGATACAGCGATACGCAGAGGTTGTGCGCGTGCCACCGGGTGAGCGGGCCGCCCGGGTCGGGGCCGGGTTCGCCCGCGCGCTCCATGACGAAGACCACGCCGAGCAGCACCGAGCGTCCATTCGCGACGGAGAAGACGAGCATCTCCGGCCGGTCCGGGTCGAGCTGCCGCCCGTCCGCCCGGTACGCCTTGTTCTCCATGTGCACGTCCGGGCCGGAATGCTTGCCCAGCGGCCACGCGTACCCGGCGGTGAGCGCGTCGTCCACTGTGGCGTACCGGGCCATGGCGCGGCGGGTGGTGGTCCACAGATCCGCCGCCGCCTTCGCCTGGGCGGCCGTCGGATTCGCCGGCCCTGTCCACGGTCGCATGATGACGCCGGCCTGTGCGCGGCCGAGGTGCTCGTGGTCGTGGCCGCTCGCGACGGCGGGCGCGCCGGAACTCGCGTCCGCGGCGGTGTGCGCGGCGAAGCTGCCGATCCACACGATCGCGCCGAAGACTCCGACCAGCGTGGCGGTCGCGATGTTGCCCACGATCCGCCAGCCGGGCAGTCCGCGCAGCGCGATCCCGGCCGCCGCGATCTCCATCAGGGCGATCGCGATGCCGAGTTGATCGGGGTCCTCGCCACCGCGTACCACGACGACGAGGTAGCCGACGAGGGTCGCGGGCACCACCAGGGCCGTCCCCACCCGCCAGCCCCGGCCCAGGTACGCGAAGTACGCCAGGAGCGCGTACGCGAGGCCGTCCAGAAGGAAACCGGCCTGCAGGAGGTAGGAACCGTGATGGTGACCGAGGGGCAGGGCGACGTGCACGGCCGCGGCGACGCCGAGGAGCGTGACCGCCCAGCGGTCGGCGACGAACGGGGGCCGGTCGGCGGGCCGCAGGAACGGCAGGCCGACCGCGACGAGCAGGCCGACCAGGAACGCCGGCAGATGCTCCGGGGCGATCCCGGTGACGAAGGTCCGCAGCGCGCCCATCAGCGCCGCACCTCCGCCGCGTGGCCGGACACCGGCGGCGCGCCGTGGCGGGCGTTCCATTCGCGCAGGCAGAGGACGAGGATCGCCACCGGCAGGCCGACCCCGGTGAGCAGGCCCGTGAGCGTCGGCGTGAACACGACGCCCGGCAGTGCCCCGGCGACCGCGCTCAGCGTCACCCCGATCAGGCTGACGACCTGCAGGGCCATCATCCCGACGAGCGCACCGATGCGCTTGTGCAGCAGGCCGGCCAGGATCGCCGCCACCAGCACCCGCACCGCGGGCTCCCAGACGTAGAGCGGGTTGCCGCCCATGAAGAGCAGCTCCCCCAGCATCGCGAGGACGCCCGCGCCGATCTGCACGCAGACGAGTACCAGAACGACATCCCGGCGCACGCGGACAGCCTCGCCCCTCCGGCCGCCGGATGGGTCACGGGAAGCTAACGAACACGCTATCGGGGGATCAGGGCTGCGGGCGCACCGTCGGGCACCGCTGGGCGTACCGGGGCAATGGGTGCAAGACGCTCGTAGGGCGAGCCGAGCGGCGGCCGCGCGTCCCACTCACCCTTGTTGGGCCAGAGCGCGAACGCGCGCTCGGCCTGCGCGGTGATCGTGAGCGAGGGATTGACCCCCAGGTTCGCGGTCACCGCGGCCCCGTCGACGACGTGCAGGCCCTCATGACCGAACACCCGGTGGTACGCGTCCACGACGCCGTCGTCCGCGGTGGCGCCGATCGTGGCGCCGCCGAGGATGTGGGCGGTCATGGGCATGTTGAAGGCTTCGGGGATCGAGCCGCCGGGAATCCCGCCGATCTCGTCGGCGAGCAGCCGGACCGCCTCGTTGCCCGCCGGGATCCAGGTCGGGTTGGGTTCGCCGTGCCCGTGGGCGGCGCGCAGCGATCGTCCATTCCAGACGGTGGCGAGCGAGTTGTCCAGCGACTGCATGACGAGCGCGATGATGGTCCGCTCCGACCACCGGCGTACCACGATCATCCGGGCGGTCAGCAGCGGATTGCGCAGCATCTGCAGCAGCCACCGCGTACGCCGCCGCGGCCCGCCGTCGACCAGCATGCTCTGCAGCAGGCCCATGACGTTGGAGCCCTTGCCGTACCGGACGGGCTCGATGTGTGTGCTGCCGTCGGGGTGGAACGAGCTCGTGATCGCCACACCCTCGCTGAAGTCGGCCTTGCGGTCCCTGTTCGACACGGACGCGCCGAGCAGCGCCTCGGAGTTGGTCCGCGTCAACCGGCCGACCGCGGGCGACAGGTCCGGCAGATCGCCGCGGTGGCGGGCGGCGTGCAGGAGGCGTTGCGTACCGAGGGCGCCGGCCGCGAAGACGACCTGATCCGCCTCGATCACGCCGTGGCCGGCCGCCCGCCGCCGCTTCCCGAGGAGGGCATTGGTCCGGGCTACCTCGATCCGGTAGCCGTGCTCCGCCTTCGTCACCCGCGTCACGGTCGTGTACGCGAAGATCTGCGCACCGGCCTTCTCAGCGAGGTAGAGGTAGTTCTTCTCCAGGGTGTTCTTGGCGTTGTGCCGGCAGCCCGTCATGCACTGTCCGCAGTGGAGACAGCCCGCCCGTTCCGGTCCGGCGCCCCCGAAATAGGGATCGGCGACGCGCTCACCGGCGGTGCCGAGGTGCACCCCGACCGGGGTCAGCCGGAAGCTGCGCCCGGCGCCCATCCGCTCGGCCACCCGCTTGACCGCCTCGTCGGCCGGCGTCATCCGGTCGTACGCGACCACGCCCAGCATCCGCTCGGCCTGGTCGTAGTGCGGCCGCAGCTCGGCCTCCCAATCCGTGATCCCCCGCCATTGCGGGTCGGCATAGAACTCCGCGGGCGGGCGGTAGAGCGTGTTGGCGTACACGAGGCTGCCGCCGCCCACCCCGGCCCCGGAGAGCACCATGACACCCGCGCCCCGCTGGCCACGGGCGGCCCGCAGCAGGGTGATCCGCTGGATGCCGTAGCAGCCGAGCGCGGGCGCCCACAGGTAACGGCGTACGCGCCAGCTGGTCCGGGCGAAGTCGGCGTCGGCGAAGCGCCGGCCGGCCTCCAGGACCGCGACCGAGTAGCCCTTCTCCGCCAGGCGCAGCGCCGCCACGCTGCCGCCGAACCCGGAGCCGATGACGACGACGTCGAACCTCATGGACCGATTATTACCAGCAAGTAACTTGCCGGGGAAGACCTCAGGGGTGATCTGGCCTGGTCTTGCCGTAGAGCCACTGCTGGAACAACTGGTCCAGGTCCTTGCCGCTGATCTTCTCGGCCAGCGCGATGAACTGCGGCGTCGAGCCGTTGCCGAACTTGTGGTCGGTCACCCAGGTCTTGAGGATCTGGAAGAAGGCGTCGTCGCCCACGGTCAGGCGCAGCGCCTCCAGGGTCATCCCGCCCCGCGAGTAGACGCTGTTGTTGAAGACGCGCTGGTTGCCCGGGTCGCCCGGCGGCACCGTCCACAGCGGACTCGATTTCGACGACCAGAGCCGCTCGAACGTGTCCTTCACCGAGACGTTGCCGGTGTGCTCCAGCCACATCCACTGCGCGTACGTGGCGAAGCCCTCGTTGAGCCAGATGTCCTTCCACTGCGCCACCGACACCGCGTCGCCGAACCACTGGTGGGCGAGTTCGTGCGCGACGACGCCGTCGAGGTCGCCGTCCTGCAGCATCATCGCCGTGTAGGTCGGCCGGGTCTGGGTCTCCAGCGAGAAGCCCACCGACGGATCGTCGATCACGATCGCCCCGTACGCGTCGAACGGGTACGGGCCGAAGTACTGCTCGAAGTAGTCGCAGATCGCGGTCGTCTTGGCGATCGCTGTGTCGACCAGGCCCTGCGGGACCGACTCGGAGACGGCCAGGCGTACGGGCTTGCCGTTGTGCGTGGACTCGGCGATCCGCAGGTCCCCGGCGGCGAACGTGACCAGGTAGGGCGCCATCGGTGCGGACTCGCTCCACCGCCACGTCGTCTGCCCGCCGGTGGTCTCCTTGCCCTGCAGTACGCCGTTGCTGATCACGTTGTCCGCGTTCGGCGCGGTGATCGTGATCGAGTAGCGGGCCTTGTCGCTCGGGTGGTCGTTCACCGGGAACCAGCTCGTGGCCGACTCGGGTTCACCGGCGACGAACGTGACCCCCTTCGACGACAGGAAGCCCGTCGAGCCGAGCTGCGGATCGCGGTTGGCCTCCGGCGATCCGGCGTACCGGACGCGGGTGGCGAAGCTCTTGCCGGTGGCCAGCTTCCCGGCCGGAGTGACCACCAGTTCGTCCCCGGTACGCGTGAACGTCGCGGCCGCCCCGTCGACCGTCACCGAGTCCACGGTGAGCCCGTGCAGGTCCAGATCGAACCGGGTGAGGTCCTGCTTCGCGGTGGCGGTGATCGTGGCGTCCCCGGAGAGGTGGCCGGCGGCCGGGCCGAGCGTCACCTTCAGGTCGTAGGTGGTGACGTCGTAGCCGCCGTTGCCATAGGTCGGGAAGTAGGGATCGCCGAGGCCGGGCGCGCCGACACCGGGAGCGCTCGACTCGACGGCACTCGGGCTCGCCGCCTCGGGCGTGGGTACCGGGGGCAGGCTGATCGGCTTGCTCGACCACGAACAGCCGGCCAGCACGACCGCCAGGCCGCCCGCCAGAACCCACCGATGCCTACGCCCCACCTGCCGCATGCGCCCAACCTACAGCGTTGCCGCCCGTGCCGGCCCGGGGTCGGCCGCCGCCGGTCACCGGTCGAGGACCAGGGAGACCTTCTGGAACTCCTTGAGGTCCCGGTAGCCGGTCTTGGCCATCGCCCGCTTGAGCGCGCCGAACAGGTTCAGCCGGCCGAACGGGTCGGCGGACGGGCCGTAGAGCACGTCGCGCAGGCTGCCCATGGGCTCGTCGTAGAACCCGACCGCGCCACGCGGCAGCTTCGGGTGGCTCGCCGACGGGTGCCACCACAGGCCGCCCGCGGGAGCGCCTTCGGCGAGGGCCAGCGGCGCGCCGAGCATCACGGCGTCCGCACCGCAGGCCAGCGCCCGGGCGATGTCGCCGGAGGTGTGCACGTCGCCGTCGGCGATCAGGTGGACGTAGCGCCCGCCCGTCTCGTCGAGGTAGTCACGCCGGGCCGCCGCGGCGTCCGCGATCGCGGTCGCCATCGGTACGCGGATCCCCAGCACCGTGTCGCTCGTCGAGTCGTCGTCCGCGCCGAGACCGACGATGACCCCGGCCGCACCGGTACGCATCAGGTGCAGCGCGGTCTGGTAGCTCGTGCAGCCGCCCACGATGACGGGCAGGTCGAGGTCGGCGATGAACTCCTTGAGGTTCAGCGGCTCGTCCACAGTGGAGACGTGTTCCGCCGAGACCACGGTGCCCTGGATGACCAGAAGGTCCACGCCGGCGTCGAGGATCACCGGGGCCAGCGCGAGCGTGTGCTGCGGGGAGACGCGTACGGCCACGGTCACACCGGATTCGCGCATCACGCGTACGCGCTCGGTGATCAGTTCGGGCTTGATCGGTTCGGCGTACAGCTCCTGGAGGCGGGCGGTCAGCGAGTCCTCGGTCTCGGCGGCCGCCCGCAATTCGGACAGCAGCTTCGCCGGGTCCTCGTAGCGCGTCCACAGCCCCTCGACGTTGAGCACGCCGAGGCCGCCGAGCCGGCCGAGCTCGATCACCCGATCCGGGGACATCGTCGCGTCGCTCGGATGCGCCACGCACGGGATCTCGAACCGGTACGCGTCCAGCTGCCACGCGGTCGAGACGTCGTCGACGTCCCGCGTACGGCGGCTGGGCACGATGGCCACCTCGTCGAGGTGGTAGCCACGCTGGGCGGACTTGCCCAGTCCGATCTCGACGATGTCACGCATGCGGCTGTCCTCAGCGGGATTGGTAGTTGGGGGCTTCGACGGTCATCTGGATGTCGTGCGGGTGGCTCTCCTTGAGCCCGGCCGACGTGATCCGGACCAGCTGGCCGCGCTCCTGCAGCGACTCGATCGAGTTCGCGCCGCAGTAGAACAGCGCCTGGCGCAGGCCGCCGACCAGCTGGTGGGAGACGGTCGAGAGCTGGCCGCGGTAGGGCACCTGGCCCTCGATGCCCTCGGGGATCAGCTTGTCCGCCTGGGTCACGTCGGCCTGGAAGTAGCGGTCCTTCGAGTAGGACTGCGCCGCCGGGCCGCGCGCGGTCATCGCGCCGAGCGAGCCCATCCCGCGGTACGCCTTGAACTGCTTGCCGTTCTTGAAGACGAGGTCGCCGGGGCTCTCCTCGCAGCCGGCGAGCAGGCCGCCGAGCATGACGGTGCCCGCGCCGGCCACGATGGCCTTGGCGATGTCGCCGGAGTACTGGATGCCGCCGTCGGCGATGACCGGTACGCCGGCCGGCCGGCACGCGCGCGCGGCCTCCATGATCGCGGTGATCTGCGGTACGCCGACCCCCGCCACGATGCGCGTCGTGCAGATCGCGCCCGGGCCCACGCCGACCTTCACCGCGTCGGCGCCCGCCTCGACCAGCGACAGGGCGCCCGCGTAGGTCGCCACGTTGCCGCCGACGATGTCGATCTCGCTCTCCCGTTTGAGCCGGGCGACCAGCCCCGGGACGGCCTTGTTGTGGCCGTGCGCGGTGTCGACCATGATCACGTCGACGCCGGCCTCGATGAGCGCCTTCGCGCGCTTGTAGCCGTCCTCGCCGACGCCGACCGCGGCCCCGACGCGCAGCCGGCCCGCGTCGTCCTTGGTCGCCAGCGGGAACTGCTCGCTCTTGGCGAAGTCCTTGACCGTGATCAGGCCGCGCAGCTTGCCGTTCGCGTCGACCAGCGGCAGCTTCTCGATCTTGTGTTCGCGCAGCAGGGCCTGCGCTTCGTCCTTCGACACGCCGACGTTCGCGGTGATCAGCGGCAGCCGGGTCATGATCTCGTGTACGCGCACCGACTGGTCGGTCACCCAGCGCATGTCGCGGTTGGTGACGATGCCGACGAGGGTGCCCGCGTTGTCCACCACGGGTACGCCGGAGATCCGGAACCGCGCGCACAGCTGGTCGACGTCGCGCAGGGTGTCGTCGGGCGAACAGGTGACGGGATTGGTGATCATCCCGGACTCGGACCGCTTGACCAGGTCGACCTGGGACGCCTGCTCCTCGACCGACAGGTTGCGGTGCAGTACGCCGAGACCGCCCTGACGCGCCAGCGCGATCGCCATCCGGGCCTCGGTCACGGTGTCCATCGCGCTCGACACGATCGGGATGTTCAGGGTGATACCCCGCGACAGCTGCGTACGCGTGGTCACCTGGCTCGGGATGAGGTCCGACTCCCCCGGCACCAGAAGTACGTCGTCGAACGTGAGACCGAGAGGAATGGTGCCGGACAGATCCACTGGAAAACCCCCTGTACGCCGCGTACGACCCATCCTACCCAGCGGGCCCGGCCCATCCCCCGCGCGGGCGGCTCAGACCACACCGGTGCCACACCACGCCCCAGAAAGCATTACGGTGAAGGTGTGCACGATGAGCCGCTCGATCCCTTCCACGGAGACCCCGAGGACCCGGCCGCCAACCTGGGCGAGCCGGACAGCGAGGATTTCGACGAGCTTTCCTCCGAGGAGCGGGAAGACCTGATGGAGGACCTCGGTGAGCTGGAGGTCTTCCAGGTTCTCCTCGCGCCGCGGGGGGTACGCGGGCTCGTGATCGACTGCCAGGACTGCCAGGAGCCGCACTACTTCGACTGGGACCTGCTCCGGGGCAACCTGCGTCATCTGCTGGACTCCGGACGGCCGCGGGTGCACGAGCCGGCCTACGACCCGGACCCGGACCACTACGTCAGCTGGGAGTACGCGCGCGGCTACAGCGACGCCGTCGCGGACCTGGCCGAGAACACCTGACCGGACGTGCCCGGATACGGACCCGGCCCGGGCTCTACCGAGCCCGGGCCCCATGGTTCCGTCGTATCGGTCAGTTCACGAGGCCGGCCCGGAAGCCCGCCGCCACCGCATGAGCCCGGTCGCGCGCGCCCAGCTTGCGAAACAGCCGCCGCGCGTGGGTCTTGACCGTGTCTTCGGAGACGAACAGTTCCCTGCCGATCTCGGCGTTGCTACGGCCGTCGGCCATGCCCCGCAGGACCTGCAACTCCCGCTCGGTGAGCGTGGTGGAGCGCGTGGGTCGGAGCGTGGGCGCGAGCCGGGGCTCGTCGGTCAGATCTCCCCGCTGTGCGGGCACCATGGTCGGTACGCCGACACTGCGGGTGGCGGCCGCCGGGCCGCCGTTGGCCGGCCAACGCAGGCCGGCCGGTGCCGAGGGTCCCCCGTTGGTCGGACGGGCCGACCACGCCTCGACCGCGGGCACCGGCGGACGCGCCGGCGGAGCCGCGGCTGTAAACCGCACCATGACGAGCAACAAGGCCTTGGCCGCCGCGCTCACGACCTCGCCGTCGGTCCCGCCGATGAGGCCCCGGGCCCCCGCTTCGATCGCCGCGCGGGCGATCTGCGGGTCTTCGAGGCCGAAGAGCACCAGGGTCGAGCGCGGCGCCGCCAGCATGGCACGGCGGGTGAATCCCACCGTGTCGGGCCGGGTGAGCGCCGTGTCCACCAGGATGATCTCGGCGGGTTCGGCGGCGAGCTGCGTGAGCGCGTCATTGGCGGTCACGGCGGTCCGGACGGCCGGCATGACGCCGAGCCGCTGGGCACAGGTACTGACGCCCTGTGCCGCCTGGGCGGAGCGGACGCATACGAGGACGGTCTGCACGGTGATCCCCCTCTCCTCTATGGAGGAGACCACGAGAAACACTGATCATTACGCAGTTTCGGGGGAAAGTGTCGAAAACTCTCTCAGGCGCCGCCGGGTCGGGCGACCCCGGATGACCGGGACAGATGACTCCTGACAGACGTCCGTAGGAGGAGTAACGTCTTTCGACGGTCGGAGCCTGAGTTTGGCATGCTCTCGACCGGACGTGGGTATGGCACAGCCGCACGGTCAGTGGGTCCCCCGGTCAGCGGGCACGGGAGGCACCTGAGCGGGCGTAGCGGAACGTGGCCGACATCGGGAGGAAACCGATGACCAACGTAAGAAGGCTTCCTGGTCCCATCGCGGACATCTGGGAGTGGCAGCACGATGGATCCTGCCGGGGGCGCGACAGCGCGCAGTTCTTCCACCCCGACGGCGAGCGGGGCTCCTCCCGCGGACGACGCGAGGCCACGGCCAAGCAGGTCTGCCGGAATTGCCCTGTACGTCCCCAATGCGCCGCCCATGCTCTCGCCACCCACGAGGCATACGGCGTGTGGGGCGGGTTCACCGAGACCGAGCGCCTCCGCCTGCAGATGATGGGCTGGAAGGACTGCGAGGAGAGCCACCGCGTCGACGTGCCGCGCCTGGAGCAGCGGCTCGCCCGCGGCATACCGTCGCAGCGCCACTGAGACCCGCCCCGCCGGCCCGCGACGGGATGGCCGACAACTTCAGAGCCACGCGATTTCAGCGCCGCGATTTCAGCGCTAGACGATCACAAGTCGGGTGGAGTGCCAGCCGGTGGCGCCGTCGGGTGCCGGCGGCGCCTCCGCCTCGGCCTGTGTCTGCCCGGTCGCGTCCGTCGCGCGTACGGTCAGCTGGTAGGTGCCGGGCGTGAAGTTCCAGTCCAGCTTCCACTGCCGCCACGTGTCCGAGGACACCGTGTCGAGCAGTTCGGCGTCGTGCCACTGGCCCGGCTGCCCGTCCGGCGCCACGTTCAGCTCGACCTTGCTGATGCCCCGGTGCTGCGCCCACGCCACGCCCGCGATCGTCACCTGGCCGGCCGGCCGTGACTTGCCGTCGCCGGGTGTGTCGATCCGGGACTCGGTCTTGATCACCGCCTGCTGCGACCAGCCGCGCGGCACCCAGTAGGCGTCGAACGCCGCGAACGTCGTCACCTCCAGCTCCGCGAGCCACTTGCACGCGCTCACGTAGCCGTAGAGGCCGGGCACGACCATGCGTACCGGGAAGCCGTGCACGACCGGCAGCGGCTCGCCGTTCATCCCGACCGCCAGCAGCGCGTCCCGGCCGTCCGTCAGGGCCTCCGTCGGCGACCCGCAGGTCCACCCGTCCACGCTGCGCTGCACCACCTGGTCCGCGTCCGGGTGCACGCCCGCCTTCTCCAGCAGCCCCTTCACGGGTACGCCGAGCCACTTCGCGTTGCCGATGAGGTCCCCGCCGACCTCGTTCGACACGCAGGCCAAGGTGATGTAACGCTCCACCATCGGCATGTCGAGCAGATCGGCGTACGTGACGGTGATCTCGCGGTCGACCATCCCGTGGATACGCAGCTGCCACGTCGACGGGTCGATCTGCGGCTCGGCGAAGAACGCCGTGTCGATCCGGTAGAAGTCCTTGTTGCTCGTCACGTAGCCGGGGTCCACATGGGACGGCAGGGCAGGGGCGGGACTCGCCGGCGCCGGCAGCGTGACCTCCGACCGGGCCTTGGCGACGCCCAGCCGGGACGCGATCGTCCGCCCGAGGACGCCGACGACCACCCCGCCGGCCGCAGCCACCCCCACGGTACGCAGAAACAGCCGCCGCGACCGTTCACGGGCGATGTCCTGCTCGGCGCCGGTCATGGACCCGACGGGAGCGGAGCGCTGCTGCTGGCGTACCAGATAGGCGAGAAGGACCCCGGCGGCGATGCCACCGACGAGCGACGGAAGGGCCCACGCGGCGGTGGCTCCCGGGCGGGTGAGCGCCGCGGCGACCCCCACCAGCGTGAAGAGCCCGATGCCGGCGAGGCCGAAGGCGAGCCGTACGCGTGCCGCCAGCCCGACCAGCGCGGCGAAGGCGGCCAGCACGAG
The DNA here is from genome assembly GCF_000428945.1 of Hamadaea tsunoensis DSM 44101. Taxonomy (GTDB): domain Bacteria; phylum Actinomycetota; class Actinomycetes; order Mycobacteriales; family Micromonosporaceae; genus Hamadaea; species Hamadaea tsunoensis. The sequence continues at coordinate 146,749 of NZ_AUAX01000003.1, forward strand.
GACCATGCCGACCAGCAGGGCCTGCTTGTCATGCGTGCCGAAGACACTGATCGCGAAGTCTTTGACCCCGGGTGGCACATGATCGATGACCCAGCCGCCGACCGCCACGAGTGGCGCGCTCCGGGCGCCGAACGGCACCGCCACCAGTTCGGCGAGCCCGACCGCGACCAGCGCGGCAGTCATTCCCGCGAGCGCCGCGCGCACTTTGGTCATGCCCCCATTCTGCGCCGGGGGTGATCAAGCCGTCTCTTACGAAGTGGTGAAAGAAAACGGCCCCCGGGAGAGATCCCGGGGGCCGTTCGACGGAGTCGGGTCAGAACCCGGGACCGTGCTGGTGGCCGTGGCCGTGCGAGTGGCCACCGCCCGCGGCCGGCGCCTGCTCCTTGGGCTTCTCCACGACCAGCGACTCGGTCGTGAGCAGCAGGCCCGCGATCGAGGCGGCGTTGATGACCGCGTTGCGGGTCACCTTCACCGGGTCGACGATGCCGGACTTGGCGAGGTCCACGTAGGAACCGGTCGCCGCGTCGAGGCCCTCGCCCCAGCTGCTCTCGCGGACCTTCTGCACGACGACGTAGCCGTCGTGGCCGGCGTTCTGGGCGATCCAGCGCAGCGGCTCGTCGAGCGCCTTGCGGACGATCGCCACGCCGACGGCCTCCTCGCCGGTCAGGCCGAGGTTGCCGTCCAGGGTCGGGGCGATCTGCACGAGCGCGGCGCCGCCACCGGGGACGATGCCCTCCTCCACCGCCGCCTTGGTCGCCGAGATGGCGTCCTCGATGCGGTGCTTGCGCTCCTTGAGCTCGACCTCGGTGGCCGCGCCGACCTTGATCACCGCGATGCCGCCGGCCAGCTTGGCCAGCCGCTCCTGCAGCTTCTCGCGGTCCCAGTCGGAGTCGGTGGCGGCGATCTCGGCCCGGATCTGGTCGACCCGGCCCTTGACCTCCGCCGACGAGCCCGCGCCCTCGATGATCGTCGTGGTGTCCTTGGTGACCACCACGCGGCGGGCCTGGCCCAGCTGCTCCAGGCCGACGGAGTCGAGCTTGTAGCCCAGCTCCGACGCGATGAGCTCGCCGCCGGTCAGCACCGCGAGGTCCTGCAGCATCGCCTTGCGGCGGTCGCCGAACGCGGGCGCCTTGATCGCGCAGACCTTGACCGTCTTGCGGATCGCGTTGACCACGAGCGTCGACAGGGCCTGGCCCTCGACGTCCTCGGCCACGATCAGCAGCGGGCGGTTGGTCTGCAGGACCTTCTCCAGCAGCGGCAGGAGTTCCTCGATCGAGGAGATCTTCTGCGTGGTGACCAGCAGGTACGCGTCCTCGAGGACGGCCTCGCCGCTCTCCGGGTCGCTGACGAAGTGCGGGGAGATGAAGCCCTTGTCGAACTGCAGGCCCTCGGTGACCTCCAGCTCGGTCTGCATCGTCGAGCCGTCCTCGACGGTGATGACACCGTCGCGGCCGACGCGCTCCATCGCCTCGGCGATCAGGTCGCCGATGGTGGCGTCCTGCGCGGAGATGGTCGCCACGTGAGCGATGTCCTGACGGTCGGCGACCTCGGTCGCCTTGGCCAGGAGGGCCTCGCTGATCTTCGCGGCGGCCTTGTCGATGCCGCGCTTCACGCCCGCCGGGTTGGTACCGGCGGTGATGTTGCGCAGGCCCTCGCGGACCATGGCCTGGGCGAGCACCGTCGCGGTCGTCGTGCCGTCGCCGGCCACGTCGTTGGTCTTGGTCGCGACCTCCTTGACCAGCGCCGCACCGAGGTTCTCGTACGGGTTGGCCAGCTCGATCTCCTTGGCGATCGTCACGCCGTCATTGGTGATCGTCGGTGCGCCGAACTTCTTGTCGAGGACGACGTTGCGCCCGCGCGGACCGAGGGTGACCTTGACCGCGTCAGCCAGCGCGTTCACGCCGTGCTCGAGAAGGTGCCGGGCGTCGTCCGAGAAGCTCAGAATCTTCGCCATCAAATCTCCTATGCGAAATCACGCCGGCCCGGCCCCCCACGCTCGGGAGGACCGGGCCGACGGTCGGGTCACTTCTCGATGACCGCGAGGACGTCGCGGGCGGAGAGCACGAGGTACTCCTCGCCGGCGTACTTGATCTCGGTGCCGCCGTACTTCGAGTAGACGACGGTGTCGCCGACCTTCACATCGACCGGGATACGGGCGCCCTTGTCGTCGAAACGGCCCGGGCCGACAGCGAGGACGGTGCCCTCCTGCGGCTTCTCCTTGGCGGTGTCGGGGATCACGATGCCCGACGCGGTGGTCGTCTCAGCCTCGTTCGCCTGGACCAGGATGCGGTCCTCGAGCGGCCTGATCGCAACCTTCGTCGCGGTAGTCACGAGCATACCCTCCTGGGGTATCGAATTGCCGTCTGTCTCACCGTCCGCAGCGGCACCGTCGTCGCGGGTGCCGGGCCGCCGTGGCTGGCTGGGGCCCACGTGGGCCCTGTCATTCTTAGCACCCTCGAACCGAGAGTGCTAACCGAAGGTTAGGCCGTGGCTAGCACTCAGTCAAGGAGAGTGCCAGCCGTTTCGTCCCCGCGCGCCGCCTGTGCGCTGTTCTTCCCGTGCGGCCTACGATCGACGGCGTGGACCTCGATCAGCTGGCGGCGCTGCGCTCCCGCGACGGGTCCGCCGCCCTCGCCGCGGCGGCCGAGCTGACCGGCCAGGAGCCGCTCGCCGCCGTCAGCGCGCTGCGGGCCCGCGGCTTCGGGCCCGATCTCGCCGGCGTGGCGCTCAGCCAGGCCCGCCTGCGCGACCGGGCCGTCGGCAAGTTCGGCGCGGACGCGTACCGGCTGCTGTTCACCAAGGACGGGCTCGAACAGGCGACCCGGCCGGCCGTCGCCGCCCGGCGCGCCGCCCGCCTGGCCCAAGCGGGTGTACGCCATCTCACCGACCTCGGCTGCGGTCTGGGTGCCGACGCGATCGCGGCCGCCCGGGCGGGCATCACCGTCCACGCGGTCGACGCCGACCCGGTGACCGCCGCGATCATCGCGTACAACGCGACCGTCCTCGGCCTCGACATCGACGTCAGCTGCGCCGATGCCCGGGACGTCCCGCTGTCGGCGGCCGGCGCGGCGTTCTGCGATCCCGCCCGGCGGGTGACGGGATCCGGGGCCCGGCGTACGCGGGACACCCGCCGCGTGTTCGATCCGGCCGACTACTCGCCGCCCTGGGACTGGGTGGTGCAACTGCCCACGCTCGTCCCCTACACGGCCCTGAAACTGGCGCCCGGCATCGAGCAGTCGCTGCTGCCCGAGGACTGCGAGCTGGAACTGGTCAGTGTGGACGGCGACGTCGTCGAGGCGGCCGCGTGGTGCGGCCCGCTGGCCCAGGTCCCCCGCCGGGCCGGCGTCCTGCGCGGCCGGACGGCGCACGAACTGACCGGCAGCGGTACGCGTATCGCGCGGGTGGGGCCGACCGGCGACTACGTGTACGACCCCGATGGAGCCGTCGTCCGCTCCCATCTCGTGGCCGAGTACGCCGACCTGCTCGACGGGCGGCTCGGCGACGAGAGCATCGCGTACGTGTGGTCGGACGCGAAGGTGGCGACCCCGTTCGGCCGCGCGTTCGCGGTCGACGAGGTCATGCCGTTCTCCCTGAAGCGGTTGCGGACGGCGCTGCGGGAGCGCAACGTCGGCCGGGTCGAGATCCTCAAGCGAGGGTCGGCGCTGGACGTCGAGCAGCTGCGCCGGGATCTGCGGCTGGCCGGGGACGAGCCGGCCTCCCTCCTGCTGACGAGGGTCGCGGGCAGGCCGGTCGCCGTCATCGCCCACCCCGTCTGACCGGGTTCTAAGATCCCGGTATGGCGAGCCACGGAACTCCGGCGACCGCGCTGCTGGCGAAGCAGAAGATCACGCACGCGCTGCACGCGTACGAGGTCTCGCCGGACGCCCCGAACTACGGCGCGCTCGTCGCGACCGCCATCGGCGCCGACCCCGCCCGGGTCTTCAAGACCCTGGTCACCGAGGTCGACGGATCGCTCACCGTCGCGGTCGTCCCGGTCACCGGCGAGCTCGACCTCAAGGCGCTCGCCTCGGCGGCCGGCGGGAAGCGGGCCGCCATGGCCGATCGGGCGGTCGCTGAGCGTACGACGGGCTATGTCCGCGGCGGGATCAGCCCGTTGGGCCAGCGCAAGCGCCTGCCCACGGTGATCGACGCGACCGCGCTCGCCGGGGACACGATCTTCGTGAGCGCCGGCAAGCGCGGTCTGCAGGTGAGCCTGCACCCGGACGATCTGGTACGCCTGACTCAGGCGACGGTCGCCGCCATCGCCTCCTCCTGACGGGGTGCCGGCCGGCGGTCCATCTCCCGCCAGAACCGGCCGGCGAACGGGGCGAGCGTGGCGATCAGGTACCCCGTGCCGATGATGATCAGCGCCTGCCGGACGCCGTGGTCGGCCAGCCACCCGCCGAGCAGTGAACCGAGCGGCATCCCGCCGAAGGCCAGCGCGGTCCCGAGCCCGGAGACCCGGGCCTGCAGCGTCTCCGGAACCCGCTCGTACATCACCGCGCCGAGGATCGGGTTGACGGCCGCGATGCACACCCCGTCGACCAGGCCGAGAACGATGATCGCCCAGGTCGGCGCGCCGAACGCGAGGAAGTAGAACCGGGGCGCGCCCGCGATGAGGAAGCCGATCGAGTACAGCGACCAGCGGGGCAGCCTCGGCGCCAGCACCGTGTACGCGATGTTCCCCGTGACCGCCCCGACGCTGAAGCTGGCGCTGACGATCGCGATGCCGAACGGCGACCCGTAGATGTCGCGGGCCCAGACGGGTACCAGGACGGAGCCGAAGGCCTGGTCGAACATGTTGGTGGCGAACAGCATCGCCATCAGGCCGAGCAGCAGCCGGTCACCGCGCAGGAAGACGGCTCCGGCCCGCAGGGCCTGGAAATACGGCTCCTTCTCGGCCTTCTCCGCCCGCCCGGGTACGCGTACCAGCCCGGCGACGAGCAGGCCGCAGAGCGCGAACGAGGCGGCGTCGAGGTAGATGACGTGTGCGGCGCCGCCGAGCAGGGCGACCAGGGCTCCGGCGGCGATCACGCCGACCAGGCCGGCCGCGCGGCTGAATCCGTCCACAAGAGACGTCGCCCGGGTCATGTCCACACCGGACGCCGCCACGGACTGGGTGAACAGGGCGCCACGCTTGGCCGTGTCCCCGAATCCGCGCAGGAACCCCGCGATCGCCACCAGTACGCACAGTCCCGCGTACCCGAGGTCGCCGAGGTCGTAGAAGAGGGGGATGGAGCCGACGACGGCGGCGCTGGCGAGGTCGGCCGCGATGCTGACCCGGCGGCCGCCGAGGCGGTCGATGAGCGGCGCGCCGAACAGTCCGGCGAGGACCATCGGGACGGCCTCGGTGGCGGCGACGATGCCGGTCTTGGCGGCGCTGCCGGTGGTGGCGAGCACCAGCCAGGGTACGGCGACCAGGGACATCCGGCTGCCGAGCAGGGAGATCGTGCTCGCGGCGAGCAGGCCGGCGAAGGCGGGACGGCGCATCAGGCGGCCTGCCCGTTCTCGTTGTCCCGGACGAACGGCATGACCTGCACCTGGACAGCGACCCGCTCCATGCCGTCGGGTACGGGTTCGTCGGCGTCGTCGCGACGGTACTCGCCGATCAGGGCCCGGACCCTGGTGACCAGGTCGGCCCCTTCCTCGGGGGTCAGACGCAGCCAGTAGTTACTCAGATCGATGGCCTCCTGCCAGGGCTCGGGCATCGACGGCAGCTCGTAGAGCCACCGGTCGACGCGTTCGGCGTACTGGGCGGCGACCGCGCGCATGTACGCCTCCGACTCGGCCGGAGCCTCGCGCGCGGCCGGGGTGTCGAGCGACATGCCCCGGTGCACCGCGCGCCACCAGCGCTCGCGGCCGGTGCCCCGCTCGGCGTCGTCGGTCACGAAGCCGTAGACGGCCAGCTGGCGGAGGTGGTAGCTGGTCACACCGCTGGACTGGCCGATCCGCTCGGCGAGCCGGGTCGCCGTCGACGGACCTTCCTCCCGCAGGAGGGCGAGGAGGCGGACCCGCAGGGGGTGCGCCACGCCCTTCAAGCTCTGCGCACTCAGATTGATGCTCTCGTCCATGCGGCCAACATATCTTTGCAAAGACTTCTTTGCAAGACATCCGCTGCAAACATTTCTTTGCACTCTCCTTGCCCGCTGCCCCAGCTGCGAAGATCCCGTTTGGATCAGGGAAAACACCCGAATCTTGGGCCATGATTCGGGTGAAAAGCCTGATCCAAACGGGATCTTGGGAGGGCGGGGGTGAGCGTCAGGCTTGCCAGGAGCGCCAGAGGGCGGCGTACGAACCGCCCGCCGCGACGAGTTCGTCGTGCGAGCCGAGCTCCGCGATCCGCCCGTCCTCGACGACCGCCACCCGGTCCGCGTCGTGCGCCGAGAACAGCCGGTGCGCGATCGCGACCACCGTCCGGCCGGCGAGCACGGCGGCCAGCGACCGTTCGAGGTGGCGGGCCGCGCGCGGATCGATGAGCGAGGTCGCCTCGTCGAGGACCAGCGTGTGCGGGTCGGCGAGGACGAGGCGGGCCAGGGCCAGCTGCTGGGCCTGGGCCGGCGGCACGGCGAAGCCGCCCGAGCCGACCCGTGTGTCCAGGCCGTCCGCCAGCTCCTCCACCCAGTCGCGCAGGTCCACCGAGGCCAGCGCGTGCCACAACTCGTCGTCGGTGGCGTCGGGCTTGGCGAGCAGCAGGTTGTCGCGGAGCGTACCGAGGAAGACGTGGTGTTCCTGGGTCACCAGCGCGACCTCGGAACGCCGCCGGTCCAGGGGCAGCCGGGCCATGTCGACGCCGCCGACCGTCACGCTGCCGGCCGTGGGCGGATGGATGCCGGCCAGCAGGCGCCCGAGCGTCGACTTGCCGGCGCCGGACGGGCCGACCATCGCCAGCCGCTCCCCCGGGCGCAGGGTCAGGTCGATGCCGTGCAGGACCGGCCGGCCCGGCACGTACGCGTACTCGACGCCGGACGCGACCAGCTCGGCTCCCCGCGGCCGCAGCGACGGATCACCGCTCTCGTCGGCCGCCAGGCCCACGCCGACCAGCCGGGCCAGCGCCGCCATGCCGACCTGCAACTCGTCGAGCCATTCGAGCATCCGCTCGATCGGGCGGACCATCTGCTGGACGTACACGGTCGCGGCGACCATCTGGCCGAGCGTCGCCCAGCCCTGGAAGTAGAAGACGCCGCCGAGGATCAGGGTCGCCGTCACGGAGATCGTGAAGCCCATGTCGATCACCGGGAACAGCACCGTACGCAGGCCCAGCGTGAACCGTTCGGCCGCGTACGAGCCGCCGATCCGGGCGCGGATGTCGGCGTTGCGGCGTTCGGCGTACCCGAAGGCCTCCGAGGTCCGGGCGCCTTCCACGGTCTCGGCGAGCGAGTCGGTGACGTCCGCGTACGCGGCGTTCTCCCGCAGGTAGCCCGGCGTGGCCCGGCCGAGGTACCACCGGGAGATCCAGATCAGCAGCGGCGCTCCGGCCAGGCAGGGCAGGGCGAGCAGCGGGCTGTTGAGGACGAGCGCGATCGCCGACAGGACCGCCGTCACGGCCGCCACGAACAGCTCCGGTACGCCGTTGCGCACGCTGTGGTTCAGCGACCCGACGTCCCGGGAGGCCCGCGTCATCAGGTCGCCCGTGCCGGCCTTCTCTACTGTGGACAGCGGCACGTTGAGCACCCGGCCGACGAACTCCTCGCGGACGTCGGCCAGCATCTGCTCGCCGAACCGGCTGCTCGCGTACACGGCGAATCTGATGATCACGGAGTGCGCGACCACGGATGCGACGATGCCCAGGGCCAGCCGGTCGACGTGGCCGGTCCGGCCGCCGGAGGTGACGGTGTCGATCAGGTCGCCCAGCAGGCGCGGCGCGACGAGGCCGGCGACGGCGGCGAGGCCGTGCAGCGCGACGACCTTGCCCAGCGCCCGGCGGTGCAGCTTGAGCAGGCCGCCCGCGTACGCGCGCACCAGCGAGCCGGGCGCGATCGGGAGGATCTCGCGGGCCATCTCAGTCCTCTCCCCGGGTGACGGTCGCGCGGTAGCGCGGCTCCGAGTGCATCAGCTGGCGGTGGGTGCCCTCGGCGATGACCTTGCCGTCCTCGACGTAGAGGACGTTGTCGGCCCGGTCGAGCATGAGCGGGCTGGTCGTCGTGACGAGCGTCGTGCGCCCGGCGCGGAAGTCGCCGAGCCGGGTCGCGATCCGCGCCTCGGTGTGCGCGTCGACCGCGCTCGTCGGCTCCACGAGCAGCAGCGCGGGAGCGTCGGCGAGCAGCGCCCGGGCCAGCCGGAGCCGCTGCTGCTGGCCGCCGGAGAACTCGCGGCCGCGCTCGGCCACGAACGTGTCCAGCCCGTCCGGCAGCGCCTCGACGATCTCCGTCGCGCTCGCCGCGGTCAGCGCCGCCGTGATCTGCTCGTCGCTCGCCGTCCCGCGCGGGTCCAGCTCCGCCCGCAGCACGCCGCTGAACAGGCGCCCGTCGTTGTCCGACACCAGGATCAGCTCACGCACCGTCGCCCGCGCCAAACCCGTCAGCGGTACGCCGTTGGCCGTCGCGTCACTGTCGGCGTACCGGCCGAGGCGATCGACGATCTCGGCCGCGTCCTCGGGCCGGGCGGCGGCCAGCGCCGTGTACCGCAGCCGGCAGGCGGTCACGCCCGACTGCGGATCGCGCAGCTCCAGCGCGCCCAGCGGGGCCGGCAGCGCCTCGGCGGGATCGCCGATCTCCGGCTGCATCCGCAGCAGCCGGACGAGTCGCCGGGCCGCCACCAGCCCGCGGGTGATCTTGTCGGCCGCCTCGACGATCGTCCGCAGCGGCGAGACGAGGAAGGCCGCGTACCCGTAGAAGCTCACGAGCTGGCCGGGCGTGATCTCGCCGGACAGGGTGAACCGGGCGCCGAGCCACGTCACCAGCGCCAGGAACAGGCCGGGCAGCAGGATCTGGGCCGCCTCCAGCAGCGCGTCGACGCGGCCGACGCGTACGCCGGCCGCGCGCAGTTCCTGCGACTGCTCGCGGTAGGCCTCGGCGAACACCGACTCGCCGCCGACCCCGCGCAGTACGCGCAGCCCGGCGACGATGTCACCGGCCCGGCCGATCAGTTTGCCCTGCTGCTCCCGGTACGCGGCCTGGCGCTGGTGCAGCGGCCGGATCAGCAGGCTGACCGTCGACATCATCACCGGTACGCCGACCAGCACCACGAGTCCGAGCTGGGTCGAGGCGCTCAGCAGGATGACGGCGACGACGATGATCGCGGCGACCGCCCCGGAGCCGCGCAGCAGGATGTCCAGCGCCCCGCCGATGTGGCTGACGTCGGAGTTGCCGATGCTGACGACCTCACCCGTGGCGATCCGCCGGGGCAGGGTCGCACCGATCCGGTTCGCCTGCGTGACGGTCAGCTGGATCGTCTTGTACGCCGCGCTCAGCCAGTTGTAGACGGCGAACCGGTGCCGCATGATGTTCGCCCACGCGGTGATCGCCGACAGGGCGAAGAAGATGCCGGCCCAGGTCAGCAGGCCGCTCGTGCTGTGCGCGCGGACGCCCTGGTCGATCGCGCGCCCGACGGCCGCCGGGGTCAGCGCCTGGGCGACCATCCAGATGACGCCGAGGGACATGCCGACCACCATCGTCGGCCACTGCCGACGCCAGAGCCAGCCGAGGTAATGCGCGGGCGACCGGCTGTCGGGGAAGCCGGGATCCAGGACGGGAAGGGGTTTGCGTAAGGGGCGCCGCACAGGCGGCACATTACGAGATCGGGGCCGCCGGGGCAACCGAATTTTGGCCGGTCACACCCGATTCGTACCCCGCCTTACCAAGGGTCGCGTGCTCGCCCGATAGGCTGTCGGCGTGCTGGTCCTCGTCGTCGACACCGCCACGCCCGCGATCACCGCCGCGCTCGCCGAGGTGACCGAGGAAGGCACTCGCGTCCTCGCCGAACGGGTGACGGTCGACGGCAAGGCCCACGGCGAACGCCTCGCCCCGCAGATCGAGGCGGCGCTGACCGAGGCCGGCGTCAAGCCCCGCGATCTGGCCGCCATCGTCGCCGGAACCGGGCCCGGCCCGTTCACCGGCCTGCGCGTCGGGCTGATGACCGCGGCCGCGATGGGCAACGCGCTCGGCGTACCGACCTATGGAGTGTGCAGCCTGGACGGTCTCGGTGCGCCGCTGTCGGGACACGCGCTCGTCGCGACCGACGCCCGGCGCAAGGAGGTCTACTGGGCCGTGTACGCCGACGGCGTACGCGTGGACGGTCCGCACGTCGACCGGCCGGCCGAGGTCTCGCCGGGTGCGGCCACGACGGCGGTGGGCCAGGGCGCCCTCGTGTACGCCGACGTCCTCGGCCTGCCGGTGCCGCCGGACGAGCCGATCTACCCCAGTGCGTTCGAGCTGGCCCGGCTGGCCGCCCCGCGGATCCTGTCCGGCGAGCCAGGCGAGCGCCTCGTGCCGCTCTACCTGCGCCGCCCCGACGCGGTCGAGCCCGGCGCCCGCAAGCACGTCTCATGAAGCTGAGCCGGCTGCGCTGGTGGCAGATCGAGGAGATCCTGCCGATCGAGGAGGACCTGTTCGGCGCGGAGAAGTGGACCGCGGGCATGTTCTGGAACGAGCTCGCCAACGGCCACCTCTACCTCGCCGCGCTGGACGACGACGGTTCCGTCCTCGGATACGGCGGCCTCGCGGTCAGCCCGCCCGACGAAGCGTGGATCAACAACGTCGCCGTACGCCGGGACGCCCAGCGCCGCGGCGTGGGCCGGGCCCTGGTGGCGGCCCTGATCGACGCCTCCGTACGCGCCGGTGCCGAGCAGACGCTGCTGGAGGTGGCCGCCGACAACATCCCCGCGCAGGCCCTCTACCAGAGCTTCGGCTTCACCACGATCGGCATCCGCAAGGGCTACTACCAGCCCAGCAACACCGACGCCTGGGTCATGCGCCGAGAGCAGTGAGGATTGTCTGATGAGTAGCGTTCCGCTGGTCCTCGGGATCGAGACGAGCTGCGACGAGACCGGCGTCGGCATCGTGCGCGGCCACACCCTGCTGGGCGAGTCACTCGCGTCCAGTGTGGACGAGCACGCCCGGTTCGGCGGCGTCGTTCCGGAGGTGGCCAGCCGGGCGCACCTGGAGGCCATGGTCCCGACCATGCAGCGGGCACTCGACCAGGCGGGCGTGACCCTGGCCGACATCGACGCGATCGCCGTGACGGCCGGCCCCGGTCTCGCCGGCGCCCTCCTCGTCGGGGTCGCCGCCGCCAAGGGGTACGCGCTCGCGGCCGAGAAGCCGATCTACGGCGTGAACCACCTGGCGGCCCACGTCGCCGTGGACACCCTGGAACACGGCCCGCTGCCGGAACCGGCCATCGCCCTGCTCGTCTCGGGCGGACACTCGTCGCTGCTGCTCGTCGAGGACCTGGCGCGGGGCGTACAGCCGCTGGGTGCGACGATCGACGACGCCGCGGGCGAGGCGTTCGACAAGGTGGCCCGCCTGCTCGGCCTGCCCTTCCCCGGCGGACCCTGGATCGACAAGGCGGCCCGCGAGGGCGACGGCGCCTCGATCACCTTTCCGCGCGGCCTCACCGGCCCCCGAGACCAGGCCGAACACCGCTTCGACTTCTCCTTCTCCGGACTCAAGACGGCCGTCGCGCGCTGGGTCGAGGCCCGCGAGCGCGACGGGGAACGCGTACCGGTCAACGATGTGGCGGCCAGCTTCCAGGAGGCCGTCTGCGACGTGCTCACCGCCAAGGCGATCGCCGCCTGCCGGGACCGCGGCGTCGACACCCTCGTGATCGGCGGCGGCGTGGCGGCCAACTCCCGCCTGCGGGTCCTCGCCGAGGAGCGGGCGGCGAAGTACGGCATCGCGGTACGCGTACCCCGGCCGAAGCTGTGCACGGACAACGGGGCGATGGTGGCGGCGCTCGGCTCCCACCTCGTCGCCGCCGGGGTGGCGCCCAGCCGGCTCGATCTGCCGGCCGATAGTGCAATGCCCCTCACGTCGGTGGTGGCATAACTCCCATCGCGGGTATGGTCACCGGCGTGATCGTGCGCATGTGGGAGATCCGTGCCTACCCGAACCATTTTCCGGAATTGCTGAGCTGGGTCACGGACGTCGCCGTGCCCGGCCTGGAGATCCAGCCGCTGCACATGAGCACGGAGATCTTCTCGTCGGCCGACTTCCGGATCGTGGTGCTCTCCCGCTGGCGCGGCGAACCGACGCCGCTGCCCGACCCGCCGCGCGACCTGGTCGCCCGGTCGGCCCACGCCTGGGACTTCACCCCAGTGGACCGATAGGTCCCTGCTCCAGATCTTAAGAGTTTTTTGTCCCGGGACAAGAATTCGATCTTGAAATTGATCTTGATCAAGCGAGGCGCTGCGGCCAGTCGCCGCCGTGGCCGTGGAGGCGGACCTCGCGGGTGTCGTCGTCGTGGCGGGAGATGCGCACCTCCAGGTACGCGTCGCTGAGCTGCTCGACCAGCCCTTCGCCCCACTCGACGACGGTGACCGAGTCGTCCACGTCGGCATCGAGATCGAGATCGTCGACCTCGGCCCGCGGATCCTTGACCATCCCCAGCCGGTACGCGTCCACGTGCACCATCGGCAGCCGGCCGCCCCGCGCGGGGTCGGGCCGGTGCACCCGGGCGATGACGAAGGTCGGCGACGTGATCGAACCGGCGACTCCGAGGCCGGCGCCGATGCCCTGGGCGAGGGCGGTCTTGCCGGCGCCGAGCGGGCCGGTCAGGACGACCAGGTCCCCCGCCCGCAACGCGCCCGCCAGCCGCCGGCCGAACGCCTGGGTCTCCTCGACGGTGGGCAGGGTCGCCGCCGTGTCCAGTTGGGTCACTTCACAACCCTATCGAGGAAGCGCTGCATCGCGGCGTTCACCTCGTCGGCGTGCTCCAGCAGGACCACGTGGCCGGAGTCCGGCACGATCACCAGTTCCGCGTCGGGCAGGTGGCGGACGATCTCCTGCGAGTGGGCCACCGGCAGGATCGTGTCCTTGCCGCCGCAGACGACCAGCACCGGCTTGTCCCGGATGGCCTGCAGCGCCGGGTAGCGCGCGTGGCTGTAGAGCGTACGCAGGTAGCGGGCCACGGTGTCGACGGGCGTCGCCGAGTTCATGTGCTCCACATAGGAGACGAGGGCCGGCGAGGGTCGCTTCGTTCCGAACCCGTACCTGCGGGTGAGCAGCCAGGCCAGGTCGCTGGAGGCGTGCCGGGCGCGGTCGATCATGGGGCCGCTGAACCGGTTGGCCCGGCTGACGACGGGCATGAGCGCGCCCGCGTTCGCCACCAGTTCCGGTACGCCGCCCAGCTTGCCCACTTCGCTGCGGCCGCCGGAGGTCGAGATCAGCACGACTCCGGCGACCCGCTCGGCGAACAGGTCGGGGTAGCGCTCGGCGCAGGCCATGATCGCCATGCCGCCCATCGAGTGTCCGATAAGGACGATCGGCCCGGCCGGGACGGTCTCGTCGATCACGTCGCGCAGCACCTCGCCGAGCATCGGCAGCTCGTACTCGCCGTCGTGCAGGCGGCCCGACCGGCCGTGGCCCGGCTGGTCGTAGAAGACCATCCGGTACCCGCCGCCGTCGAGGTAGCGCCGCTGCATGTGGAAGGTGCCCATGTCCAGGCAGAAGCCGTGCACGAAGATCAGGGTCGGCTCCGGCTCCTCGTCGTCGAGGCCGATCGCCACGCCGTCGGCCGGCTCCAGGACCTCGACGTAGACGTCCAGGCCGTCGGCGGTCGTGACGGTCAGGCTCTGGTCGTACGGCAGCTCCCCGAACGGCTCATGCGTGAAGGGATCGTTCGTCTCGTTGCGCGTACGCCCGACCAATGCCCGCTCCGCCGCGACTCCGGCGGCGACCCCCGCCGCCGCAACTCCCGCCAGTACGCCGATGACCCCGAACTTGTTAGCCATGCTCGGCCCCGCCGACGTGCACTCTGGGCACACGATGGCTGCCGAATCTGGTCACGATCTCGTAGTTGATCGTGTCGATCGCCTCGGCCCAGTCGTCGGCGGTCGGCTCGCCCCGATCTCCCGGGCCGAACAGCACCGCCTCGTCGCCGGGGCGTACCTCGTCGTCGCCGACGTCCACGACGATCTGGTCCATGCAGACCCGGCCGGCCACGGTGTACCGCTTCCCGTTCACCGACACCGGACCGACGTTGCTGCCGTGCCGGGGTACGCCGTCGGCGTACCCGAGGGGGACGAGCGCGAGAGTCGTCTCGCGGTCGGTGTAGTACGTGTGCCCGTAGGAGACCCCCTGCCCCGCCGGTACGCGTTTGGTCAGCGCGACGCGGGCGCGGGCGGTCATGGCCGGGCGCAGCCCGAAGTCCCGACCGGGGATCGGGGACAGCCCGTAGAGCGCGATGCCGGGCCGGACGATGTCGAAGTGCGTGTCGGGGCGGGTCAGGGTGGCGGCGGAGTTCGCGAGATGGCGTACCTGCGGGACGACGCCGATCCGCTCCGCGACCGCCAGCGCGTCCTGGTACGCCGCCAGCTGGGCGTCGATCGTCTCGTGCCCGGGATCGTCGGCGTACACGAGGTGGCTCCAGATGCCGACGATCTCGACCAGCCCGTCGTCGCGCGCCTTCGCGGCCGCCTCGACCAGCGTCGGCCACTCCTCCGGCCGGCTGCCGCCGCGGCTCAGCCCTGTATCGATCTTGAGATGCACCCGCGCCGGGAGGCCGGCCAGCTGCGCGGCTGCCACCACGTCCGCCAGCTGCTCGGTGCTCGCGGCGTTCAGGTCGACGTCCTCGACCACGCCCTCCAGCAGGGGAATCCCCGGCCCGACCAGCCAGGCGAGGATCGGCGCCGTCAGGCCCGCCGCGCGCAGCTCGAGCGCTTCGCCGAGCGTACAGACGCCCAGCCAGGTCGCGCCGCCCGCGAGGGCCGCCCGCGCGCTGGGCACCGCACCGTGCCCGTAGCCGTCGCCCTTCACCACAGCCATGACCCGCGCCGTGGTGGCGGCGGACACCAGGGCCGCGTTCGCGCGGATGGCGTCCAGGTCAACTCTCGCCTCGGCCTGCCACATGCCTCAACCCTACCGGCCGGTACGCGTGAAGCCGTAGATGCTAGGCGACTGGGACGACCGTACGCAGAGCGGCCGCTATGTCCGCGCTGGTGACCGAGCCCGACTCGGCGGCCCGGCGGCCCGCGAGCCCGTGCAGGTACGCGGCCACGACCGCTGCGCGTACCGGGGAAAGGCCCGCGGCCAGCAGCGAGCCGAGGAGGCCGCCGAGGACGTCGCCGGAGCCGGCGGTGGCGAGGGCGGGCGAGCCGGTCGGGTTGACCCAGGCCTCGCCGTCGGGGGCCGCGACGATCGTGCGGTCGCCCTTGAGCAGGACCACCGCGCGGGTCCAGGCGGCCAGCGTGAGCGCTGCGCCGACCCGGTCCTCGCCGGGGCGGCGGCCGGCCAGGCGGGCGAACTCGCCGTCGTGCGGGGTGAGCACGGTCGGGGCGTCGCGGTCGCGCAGTGCGGGGGCGAGCGTTCCGTCGACCAGCAGGTTGATGGCGTCGGCGTCGAGGACGACCGGGACCGGCGCGGCGAGCACGGCCCGGACCTCGTCGCGGGCGCGCTGATCCTGGGACAGGCCGCTGCCACAGGTCCAGGCCTGTACGCGTCCGCTCGCGGCCACCTTCGGGCTGACGATCACGGACGGGTGCAACGTCGCGACGATCGAGTACGCCGGGCCTGCGTACCGGACCATTCCGGCCGGACCGGCCAGCGCTCCGGCGGTCGACAGCAGCGCGGCGCCCGGGAACTCGGCCGACCCCGTGGCCAGCCCGACCACGCCCCGGCTGTACTTGTCGGAGGCGGCGCCCGGGCGCGGCCACCACTCCTCGATGTCTGACCAGTCCGGTACGCGTACCGCGGGGGCGGTCAGCGGGGTGACGCCGATGTCGATGAGCTCGACCTGCCCCGCGAGCCGGGCCGCCGGGCCGACCAGGAGCGCCGGCTTCAGTACGCCGAACGTCACCGTCACGTCGGCGCGGATCGCCGGGCCGGGCACGTCGCCGGTGTCCACGGAGACGCCGGACGGCACGTCGACCGCGATCACCGGCGGGCGTACCGGGAGGGTTTCGAGGCGCTGGGCGAAGTCGAGGGCCTTGCCGCGCAGCGCGCCGGAGGCGCCGATGCCGAGCAGCCCGTCGACGACCAGGTCGGTGTGGTCGGGCCACTCCGCCAGGACGCGGCCGCCGGCGCCGGTGAACGCCGCGAGGCCCTTCGCGTGCGCCCGCTGCGGATCGGTCAGCAGGGCCGACACCTGGGCACCCTGGCGGGCCAGGTTCACGCCCGCGTACAGCGCGTCGCCGCCGTTGTTGCCGGGTCCGACGAGCAGCAGGACCCGGGCGGCGTACACCCGGCCGGGGGCGCCGGTGCGCAGGGTGACCGCGCAACGGCGGGCGAGCCCGGCGGCGGCGCGCATCATGAGGGTGCCCTCCGGGAGCGTCGCGAGCACCGCTTCCTCGGCCGTACGCACATCGGGTGCGCGCCAGGCCGCCCTCACGAGGCGGCCATGGTGGAGTCGTGGCCGGCCGGGCCGTCGAGGCGCTCGGCGATGACGACGGCCGAGGCGATCCCGCCGTCGTGCGACAGCGACAGGTGCCAGCGCTGAATGCCCAGTTGGTCGGCGGCCTTGGCGACCGTGCCGCTCACCGTCAGCCACGGCCGGCCGTCCCCGTCGACGACGACCTCGCAGTCGTGCCAGCGCAGCCCGGCGGGCGCGCCGAGCGCCTTGGCGACGGCCTCCTTCGCGGCGAACCGCGCGGCCAGCGATTCCGGCGAGCGCGGATGGCCGGTGTGCGTCGTCCGCTCGCTCTCCGTGAAAACGCGTTCCACCAGGTGCGGCGTACGCGCCAGAGACTCCGCGAACCGTTCGACGAGTACGACGTCGTTCCCCACGGACACGATCACACGGACACCTTATCGGCAACCGTTGTGGATGGCCGGACCGTCCACTCTCCCCCGTTCGTCCACAGCGGCTCGACCCGGCCCGGCCGGACGGCGAACATCGGTCGCATGCGGATCGAAGCCGACCTCACCGCCCTGGACCGGCACGGGACACGACTCGAACAGACCGGTCGTGACCTGCCCGCCGACCTAGACTCTGGGCAGCCGGAGCTGGCCCGATGGCAGGCCTCGGTGCGGCGGGCGGCGGCCGGGCTCGCCGGCCGGATCGAGGAGGCGGGTCACGCCGTGAAGGCCTGTGCAGCGAACTACGCGGAGACCGACGCGCGGGTGGCGGACCGGTGGGCCGGCCTTGCCCGGCGGCCCTCATGATCGCGACCACGGCCGGCCCGGTCGTGCTCGCGGCTGCGGAGGGCGCGGTCGCGGTCACCGCCCTTGCCGGCGTCACGGACGGCTCCGCCTCGTGGCGGGCGGCGGCTTCCTGGGCCGGCTTCGCGGACCGGCTGGCGTCCCGTCTGTCCGAACTGGAGGGTGCGGCCGCGGGCCTGGCGGCGTCCTGGTCGAGTCCGGCGGCCGACGCGGCGGCGGTGACGCTGGCGGATCTCCGTTCCAGTACGGCCGCGCTGCGCATGCCGGTGGCGCGGACGCACGAACTGCTCGTCGAGCACGCGATCGCTCTCGATCGGGCCGGTGAGCTGCTCCGCGGCGGCGACGCGGCGGCGGCCGGGCAGCTCGCCCGGATGGCATCGGAGCGGCTTCGAGCGGGTCTGGCCGGCCTGTCGGTCGAACCCGCGTCCCTCAGCCCGGCACACTCCGGGCCGCCGGTGGATGCCGGACCGGCCGCCGACGAGCCGCCGACGCAAGGCGGGCCGGCCGCCGTCCACACGTGGTGGGCGGGCCTTTCGGCGCGGGAACGGCAACGCCTGCTCGACGAGCAGCCCGGCCGGATCGGGAATCTCGACGGCATCCCCGCCGTCGACCGGGACACCGCGAACCGCGCGATCCTCGCCCGCGACCTGCGGGACGGCGCCCCGAACCAGCCCGGCCTCGCCACCCTGGCCGACCGGCTCGACCGGCAGACGCCGCGCGCGTACCTGCTGGGGTTGGACACCGCCGGGGACGGGAAGGCGGTCATCGCGCTCGGCGACCCCGACTCCGCCGCCAACGTGCTCACCTTCGTGCCCGGCATGAACGCCGGGCTCAACCGCCATCTCGCCGTCGACCTCGACCGCACCGCGTCCCTCGCGGCCGCCGCCCACCGCGCGGACACCGGCGCGAGCACCGCCGCGATCCTCTGGGTCGGCTACGACGCGCCGGACACGATCTTCCAGGCCGCCTCTTCCGGGTACGCCGACCGCGCCCGCGCCGACCTGCACGCCTTCCAGGACGGGCTGGCCGCCGCGCACCACGGCCCGATCGGCGAGCAGTCCCTGGTCGGCCACTCCTACGGCACCCTCGTCATCGGCGAGACGGCCCGTGACGTCGGCGTACGCGCGGACGACCTGGTGTTCCTCGGCTCGCCCGGGGTCGGTGTCGAGCACGCCGCCGACCTGCACGTCGCGCCGGGAACGGTGTGGGCGGCGAGCGCGGACAACGACATCCTCGGCCTCGCCGCCCCGTCGGTGAAGGAGTTCCTCACCGACCTGATCAAACCGCGCTACTTCGGCGATCCGATGCCGAGCCTGTGGCACGGGCACAATCCGGCCGACGACGGTTTCGGCGCGCACGTGTTCGCGGCGGCCAACCACACCAACCCGGTCGCGGCGCATCTGTCCTATTGGGACGCAGACAATCCGGCGCTCGCGAGCGTCGCGCTGATCGCCACGGGACAGGACGCGCGCGTCACTCCACTGTGACGGACTTTGCCAGGTTGCGGGGCTGGTCGACGTCGTGGCCACGGGCGGTCGCCATCTCGCACGCGAGCACCTGCAGCGGGACCGTCGTCACGAACGGCGCCAGCAACGTCGGCGTCCGCGGTACGCGGATCAGGTGGTCGGCGTACGGGACCACGGCTTCGTCGTCCTCTTCGGCGATGACGATCGTGCGGGCGCCGCGGGCGCGTACCTCCTGGATGTTGGAGACGATCTTGTCGTGCAGGACGCCGCGGCCGGCCGGCGACGGCACCACGCAGACGACCGGCGTCCCCTGGTCGATGAGGGCGATCGGGCCGTGCTTCAGTTCCCCGGCCGCGAACCCCTCCGCGTGCATGTACGCGAGTTCCTTGAGCTTCAGGGCGCCTTCGAGCGCCACGGGGTAGCCGACATGGCGGCCGATGAACAGCAGCGTGTTCTGCGAGGACAGCTCCCGGGCCAGCTCGCGTACGCCGTCCATCGACGCGAGCACCTTCTCGATCGCGTCCGGCATGCTGCGCAGCTGCTCGACGACCGAGGCGACCTCGTCGGCGTACTTGATGCCGCGTACCTGGGCGAGGTGCAGGCCGACCAGGTAGCAGGCGGCCAACTGGGTCAGGAACGCCTTGGTCGACGCGACCGCGATCTCGGGGCCGCCGTGCGTGTAGAGGACGGCGTCGGACTCGCGCGGGATCGTCGAGCCGTTCGTGTTGCAGATCGCCAGGACGCGCGCCTTCTGCTCCTTCGCGTGGCGCAGCGCCATCAGCGTGTCCATCGTCTCGCCCGACTGGGAGATCGCGATCACCAGCGTCGACCGGTCGAGCACCGGGTCGCGGTAACGGAACTCGCTGGCCAGCTCGACCTCGCAGGGGATGCGCGTCCAGTGCTCGATCGCGTACTTGGCCACCAGCCCGGCGTGGTACGCCGTACCGCAGGCGACCACGAAGATCTTGTCCACGTCCCGGAGATCCTGGTCGGTGAGGCGGACCTCGTCGAGCAGGATGTTGCCGGTGGTGCCGACCCGGCCGCGCAGCGTGTCCGCCACGGCCTGCGGCTGCTCCTCGATCTCCTTCTGCATGAACCAGTCGTGGCCGCCCTTCTCGGCGGCGCGCGCGTCCCAGTCCACGTGGTACGGCTTGGCCTCGACCGGCTTGCCGTCGAAGTCGGTGATCTCGACGCCCTCCGGCGTGATCAGCACGACCTGGTCCTGGCCGAGCTCCAGCGCGTCACGGGTGTGCGCGATGAAGGCGCTCACGTCGCTGGCGAGGAAGCTCTCCCCGTCGCCGACCCCGACGACCAGCGGCGAGTTGCGCCGGGCGCCGACGACCGCGCCGGGCGCCTCCTTGTCGATCGCGAGCAGCGTGAACGCGCCCTCCAACCGACGGCAGACGCGGCGCATGGCCTCGGCCAGGGCGGCCGGCCCGGACGTGTTCGAGATGGTCCGCAGTTCGGCGGCGAGCAGGTGCGCGACGCACTCGGTGTCGGTGTCGGACGCGAACTCGATGCCCTCCGCCTCCAGCTGCGTACGCAGCGACGCGAAGTTCTCGATGATGCCGTTGTGGATGACCGCGACCCGCCCGTCCTGGGACAGGTGCGGGTGGGCGTTGCGGTCGGTCGGGCCGCCGTGCGTGGCCCACCGGGTGTGCCCGATGCCGACCGACCCGGCGGCGATCCGCCCGTCGGCGTCCTCGGCGAGGGCCCGGTCCAGGTTGGCCAGCTTGCCCGCCCGCTTGGCGATCAGCAGCTCCGTCTCGGTGAGCACGGCGACGCCGGCCGAGTCGTAGCCGCGGTATTCCAGGCGGCGAAGTCCGTCGACGACGATCTGCAGCGCCGGTCGGGCGCCCGCGTACCCCACGATTCCACACATGTCCCGCAGCGTAGCCGAGTTTCACTCACGATGCATGCTCGGAGCAGATACTTTCGCGCATGAACTTTGAGTGAAACCAGGCTGAATCGGGCTCTGACCAGCAAAAAGAAAGACCGCCACGAAACGCGGCGGTCTTCGGGGACGGGAACGGATCAGACGCTGCGGACCACGTCCGCGATCCGCAGCGCGATGCCTTCGGCCAGATCGGCGGAGGGCGCCTCGACCATGACGCGTACCAGTGGCTCGGTCCCGGAAGGACGCAGCAGTACGCGACCGGTGGTGCCCAGCTCGGCGGTGGCCGCGTCGACGGCCGCCAGCACGTCCGGATGCCCGGCCGCGGACCGGTCCGCCTTCACGTTGACCAGCTGCTGCGGGAGCTTCATGACGACCGACGCGAGCTCGGCCAGCGTACGCCCGGTCGCGGCCACCCGCGCCATCAGCAGCAGGCCGGTGAGCAGCCCGTCGCCCGTCGGCGCGTACGCCGGAAGCACGATGTGCCCGCTCTGCTCGCCGCCGATGGAGTAGCCGTGCTTGTTGAGGGCTTCGAGCAGGTAGCGGTCGCCGACCTTGGTCTCGACCAGGTTGATGCCGGTCTCGCGCATGGCGTTGCGCAGGCCGAGGTTGCTCATGACCGTCGCGACCAGGGTGTCCTCGACCAGCGCGCCCGCGTCCCGCAGGGCCAGCGCGAGGATGGCCATGATCTGGTCGCCGTCGACCACGTCACCGGCCGACGTGACGGCCAGGCACCGGTCGGCGTCGCCGTCGTGGGCGAGGCCGAGATCGGCGCCGTGCTCGACGACGGCGGCCCGCAGCGCGTCCAGATGCGTCGCGCCGCACTCGTCGTTGATGTTGAAGCCGTCGGGCTCGGCGAAGATCGGGATGACCGTCGCCCCCGCCGCCCGGTACGCCTCCGGCGCGACATCGCTCGCGGCGCCGTTCGCGCAGTCCACCACGACCGTCAGACCGTCGAGCGGGTGCGTGACGGCGGCCGCCAGGTGCTTGAGATAGTGCTCGGCCCCGTCGAGCAGATCGTGTACGCGACCGACCCGCGCACCGGTCGGCCGCTCCCACACCTCGCCCACGCGGGCCGAGACGGCGTCCTCGACCTCGTCGGACAGCTTCACGCCGCCGGCCGCGAAGAGCTTGATGCCGTTGTCGGGCATGGGATTGTGGCTCGCCGACACCATCACGCCGAAGTCGGCGCGTACCTCACCGGTCAGGTACGAGACCGCCGGGGTCGGCACCACACCGACCCGCACCACGGTGGCTCCGGCGCTGGCCAGGCCCGCGACGACGGCTGCTTCGAGCATCTCGCCGCTGGCCCGGGGATCGCGGCCGACGACGACCACCGGCGGATGAGAACTCTGCGGATCGGCCAGTTCCCGGGCCGCCGCGATGGCCACGGACATCGCGAGTTCCGGGGTGAGGTCGCCGTTCGCGAGTCCGCGTACGCCGTCGGTGCCGAAGAGCCGACCCATGTTGCCTCCAAGATCAGGGTGGAGATACGGCAATGGCCGGGGGCGGCGCCCCCGGCCACGACCGTAAATACCGTATACCCGCGGCTGATTAACGCTTCGAGTACTGCGGAGCCTTGCGGGCCTTCTTCAGACCGTACTTCTTGGACTCGGTGACGCGGGCGTCACGGGTCAGGAAGCCGGCCTTCTTCAGCGCCGGGCGGTCCTCGATGTCCAGCTCGCACAGCGCGCGGGAGATCGCCAGGCGCAGCGCGCCGGCCTGACCGCTGATGCCGCCGCCACGCAGGTTGGCAACGACGTCGTACGCCTCGGGCTTCTCCACGATGACGAGCGGCTCGCGCACCGTCTGCTGCGAGACCTTGCTCGGGAAGTACGCGGCGAGGTCACGGCCGTTGCACGTGATCTTGCCGGTGCCGGGGACGATGCGCACCCGGACGATGGCCTCCTTGCGGCGGCCGACGGTCTGCACGGGACGCTCGCCCCGGGGGGCACGGACCGCGACCGGCGCCGGTGCGGCCTCGACTGCCGTGGCGACGGCGGCCGGGGTCGGCACGGACGTCTCGGTCATGATGATTTCCTCGCTCACTGGGCGACCTGCTTGATCTCGAACGGAACCGGCTGCTGCGCGGCGTGCGGGTGCTCGGCGCCGGCGTAGACCTTGAGCTTGCCAATGATCTGACGGCCCAGCTTGTTGTGCGGGATCATGCCCTTCACGGCCAGCTCGACGGCCTTCTCGGGGCGCTTGCTCAGCAGCTCCTCATAGCCGACGGCGCGCAGACCACCCGGGTAACCGGAGTGGCTGTAGGCCACCTTCGTCGCGCGCTTGTTACCGGTCAGCGCGACCTTGCTGGCGTTGATGATGATGACGAAATCGCCGGTGTCCACGTGCGGCGCGAACGTCGGCTTGTGCTTACCGCGCAGAAGGGTCGCGGCGTGGGTGGCGAGCCGGCCCAGCACGACGTCAGAAGCGTCGATCACGTGCCACTGACGCTCGATCTCACCCGGCTTCGGGCTGTACGTACGCACAGGTCTACCTTGTCTGTCGTCGGACAAAAGTCATGCGATTGCTTGGCCGGCCGGGAAACCCGCCCGGAACACATCCCAACTGGATGTGACCCGCTTGGCCTCTGCCGACAATGAACGACAAGCGTACCTGACCGGTCCGTGCCGCCTCTCCACGCAACAGCCCTCGACGATACTCTGCGCGTCCGGCCAGGGTCAAAACGGGTGCCACGCCAGGTGCCCACCCTCACAACCGCGGTCCCTCACAGGCGGACCGGATCCACGGTGCGGCCGGTTTCACATCAGGGGTACGCGCGCCGGAACCACACGGCAATCACACGTTCGTAATTTTCCCGCCATGACCGCCGCTGCCACGACCGCTGCTGTGACCACGAGCGCGCCGGACGCCGACGTCCTGGCCCGCTGGAACCCCGAGGACCCGTCCTTCTGGGCGGCCACCGGCCGGCGCATCGCCCGGCGCAACCTGATCTTCTCCATCTTCGCCGAGCACCTCGGCTTCTCCGTCTGGACGCTGTGGAGTGTGGTGGTCGTCGCCCTGCCCGCCACCCTGTTCCCCTACTCGGTCGACCAGAAGTTCTGGCTGGTCGCCCTGCCGAACCTGATCGGCGCCCTGATGCGGATCCCGTACACGTTCGCGGTGACCCGGTTCGGCGGGCGTACCTGGACGACGATCAGCGCCCTCCTGCTGCTGATCCCGCTGTCGGGGATGATCTACGCGGTGACCGCCCGGCCGGCGTACTGGGTGGTGCTGCTGTGCGCGGCCACGGCCGGTGTCGGCGGCGGCAACTTCGCCTCGTCGATGACCAACATCTCGTTCTTCTTCCCCGAGCGGGAGAAGGGCACCGCGCTCGGCTTCAACGCCGCGGGCGGCAACCTCGGCATCAGCGTCATGCAACTCGTCGTCCCGATGGTGCTGGCCGCGGGGCTCGTCTACGGCGGCGTCATGTGGCTGCCGCTCGTGCTGGCCGCCGCGGCCTGCGCGTACTTCTTCATGAACAACCTGTCGGTGGCGCGGTCGCCGCTGCGGGCGCAGTTCGCGACGGTGAAGCGGCCGCACACGTGGATCATGTCGTTCCTCTACGTCGGCACCTTCGGCTCGTTCCTCGGCTACTCGGCCGCGTTCCCCCTGGTGCTCAAGCTGCAGTTCCCCACCGCGCCGGTGTCGCACCTCGGTGGCGCCACCATCACGCTCGCCTTCCTCGGGCCGCTGATCGGCTCGCTCACCCGCCCCGTCGGCGGCTGGCTGTCGGACAGGACCGGCGGCGCCCGCGTGACGGCCGCCTGCTTCGTGATCATGGGCCTCGGCTCGTACGGCGTGATCTACGCGGCCGGACACAAGGCGATGGGGCTGTTCCTGGCCTCGTTCCTGGTGATCTTCGCGGCGGCCGGCGCCGGGAACGGCTCGACCTACCGCATGATCCCGGCCATCTTCGCCGCGAAGTCGCCGGACCTCGCCACCGCCAAGCGCGAGTCCGCCGCCACGCTGGGCATCGCGGGCGCGGTCGGCGCGCTGGGCGGCTTCTACCTGCCCCGCGCGCTGTCCCAGTCGATCTCGGCCACCGGCGGCGTCGGCACCGCCTTCACCTGGTTCACCGTCCTGTACGCGACCTGCCTCGTCGTCACGTGGTGGTGCTACCTGCGCGGACCGCTCGCCGCCGGGGGCAAGCGCGTCTGACCCACCCGCCGATCCCGCTTTGCCAAGATCCACCTTTGCCAAGATCCCGCTTGGATCAGGTTTTCGCACGTAATCATGGGCCATGATTCGGGTGATTTCCCTGATCCAAGCGGGATCTTGGCGGGATCTCGGCGGATCTTGGCGGGGAGACGCGGTACGTTAGGTGATGCGAGCAACTAGTTCTTGCGCATTGGTTGAAGATTCATCTATCGTTGCTCCCGACGGCGAGAACGCCGGAACAGTCTTTCGCACGTTTGGGAGAACCACGATGTCGCTCGTTCTGGACAAAGAAGCTCAGGACCTCCTCTTCCGCGAGGCGCGTACCGCCAACTCGTTCACCTCGGAGCCGGTGACCGACGAGCAGGTCCAGGCGATCTACGACCTGGTCAAGTACGCCCCGACGGCCCTCAACTCGCAGCCCCTGCGCATCGTGCTGGTCCGCACCCCGGAGGCCCGTCAGCGCCTCGTCGACACGATGGGTGACGGGAACAAGGCCAAGACGCTGGCCGCCCCGCTGGTCGCCATCCTCGCCGCCGACCACGACTTCCACGACGAGCTGCCCAAGACGTTCCCGCATGCCCCCGGCGCCCGCGACTGGTTCCCCGAGGAGGCCGCCCGCATCCAGACCGGCCGGTTCAACGCCGCGCTGCAGGTCGGCTACTTCATCCTCGGCGTACGCGCGGCCGGGCTGGCCGCCGGTCCGATGGCCGGGTTCGACGCCGAGCGCCTGAACAAGGAGTTCTTCGGTGACGGACGGCACAGCGTGCTGGCGGTCGTCAACATCGGCCGGCCGGGCGAGAACGCGTGGTTCAACCGCAACCCCCGCCTCGAGTACGCCGAGGTCGTGACCACGGTCTGAGACCCGGAACGGGTCCTGCGGCCGTCCTGGGCACCCCGGGGCGGCCGATCTCATCTATTGAGACACTGTCGGAGGGAGTGGGTACTGTGACTGACATGTCCGCCGAAGCGACGACCGAGACCCGCTGGCTCACCGACGCCGAGCAGCGATCGTGGCGGGCCTACCTCGCGGGCAGCCGGCTGCTGATGCACAGCCTCGAGCGCGGCCACCAGCAGAACGGCCTGTCGAGCACCGACTACGAGATCCTCGTGCAGCTCTCCGAGGCGCCGGACCACCAGCTTCGGATGAGCCAGCTCGCCATCGCGACCCTGCTGGAGAAGAGCCGGCTGTCGCACCAGATCACACGGATGGAGCGAGCCGGGCTGATCGAGCGGCGGCCCTGCCCGGACGATCGGCGCGGCCAGTTCGCGGTCCTCACCGAACAGGGCTGGGAGACCATCCAGCGGGTCGCCGTCTACCACGTCGAGCAGGTCCGGGAGGCGTTCGTCGACCGGATGAGCGCCGAGCAGCTGGCCGTCCTCGGGGAGGCGTTCCAGCAGGTGATCGACGGCATCCGGAAGCTGCCGCCGACCGAGTGCGCGGAGCGCCTCGGCTACGAAGCAGAGGAGTGAGGAGCCGCCCGCGGGGCGGCTCCACTCCACCGCATCCGGGCTACAGATCCTGAATGATCTTCAGGGCCCGGCCGACCTTGCGCATCGTGTCGGTGTCAGCGACATCGACCAGGTCGGTGAACCATTTCTTCATCGGCGAGGAAACCCGATCGGGCATGATGATGAACTCGCCCATGGTCACGGCGAGCGGGGAGTCGCGAAGCTCCTCCTCGTCCACCACCTCGGCGACGATTACGATCGGCACATCGGTCCCGTTGTAGACGTCCGAGCTGACGACCAGCCCGAGCCGTTCACGGGCTCCCTCGATGCGCCAGATCTCACCTCTCCGCAGCACGCTCGCCATGTCCTCCGCTGCCTAGACGTGGTCGATCGCTGGGCAGCCTTCTGCTGCGCATCACGTCGCTGACCGCCTCATAATCGGCTTCGTCGGCGAGCGCCTGCTTCTCCAGCTTGTCTAAACCGGCCCTCTTGAGCACATCGGCATGGGCGCCGAAGAGTTCGCGCAGGGCCTTTTCCTTTGCCGCTTTGTCCATCCACGCAGAGAGGGACAAGCCGTCGCGCTCGGCGTACCGTCGCGCGTCGGCGATCGTGTCGTCCGAGAACGAGAGAGTCACCTTCGCAGTCATGCGACTGAGGTTACCTCTGGTATGACCCATAGTCATCCCCCTATGAGGAAATCCTCGCGTGAATGAAAACCAGCTGTTCACCTGCGGTGTTGTGGATCTCACGGACAGTCACTATGGATCACGTTAGATCATCTCGTCAACGGACAAAACCCGCAACCGGTGCTGTTTCTCCCGGCCCACCGGCCAACACCCGGCCAGCCGAACAGATGAGCGCGACTTTGCAGGTCGGAAACATATGAGAAGTCCGGCCGAAACCGCCTCCGGTCACTCTCAATGACATGACACCCCAGGACGCGGCACCCCCCGGGCAGCCGCACGAGGTGCCGACCCATTGTCCTTATTGCGCTCTGCAGTGCGGCATGACGCTCACACAGTCGGCCGACGGCCGCGTCGAGGTGGCCGCCCGCGACTTCCCGACCAACCGCGGTGGCCTGTGCCAGAAGGGCTGGACCGCCGCCGAGCTGCTCGACCACCCCGACCGGCTCCGGCAGCCCCTGCTGCACGGCGAGCCGGTGAGCTGGGAGACGGCGTACGCGTACATCGTCGACAAGATCACCGCCATCCAGTCCGAGTACGGGCGGGATGCCGTGGCGGTCTTCGGCGGCGGCGGCCTGACCAACGAGAAGGCATACGCGTTGGGCAAGTTCGCCCGCGTCGCGCTGCGGACCAAGAACATCGACTACAACGGCCGGTTCTGCATGTCGAGCGCGGCGGCGGCCGGGATGCGCGCCTTCGGCGTCGACCGCGGCCTGCCGTTCCCGCTGCCCGACCTGGCCGGCGCGCAGACCCTGCTGCTGGCCGGGGCCAACGTCGCCGAGACGATGCCGCCGTTCGGCCGCTGGCTGGCCGACCAGCGGGCCAATCCGGGCGCGGAGCAGATCGTCATCGACCCCCGGGCCACCCCGACCGCCCGGGTGGCCACCCTGCACCTGCAGCCGACCCCCGGGACCGACCTCGCCCTGGCGAACGGGCTGCTGCACATCGCGATCGCCGAAGGGCTGGTCGACGAGGAGTACGTCGCGACGCGTACCCGGGAATGGGAGCAGGTGAAGCGGATCGCCGCCGGCTACTGGCCGGCGCGCGTGGAACGCATCACCGGGGTGCCCATCGCGGACCTGGAGCGGACGGTGCGGGCGCTGGCCCGCCGGCCCGCGATCATCCTGACCGCGCGCGGCGCCGAGCAGCACGCCAAGGGCGTCGACACGGTGAGCGCCTTCATCAACCTCGCGCTGGCGCTCGGACTGCCGGGGCGGCCGGGGTCCGGCTACGGCTGTCTCACGGGACAGGGCAACGGACAGGGCGGCCGGGAACACGGTCAGAAAGCCGACCAGTTGCCCGGTTATCGGAAGATCGACGATGAAAGTGCCCGGAATCACATCGCCCGAGTGTGGGGTGTGGACGCCGCGGATCTGCCGGGGCCCGGAGTGAGCGCATATGAGCTGCTGGACAGCCTGGGAACGGACTCCGGACCGCAGGCTCTCCTCGTCTTCGGATCCAATCCGGTCGTCTCCGCGCCGAACGCAATTCACATTGGGAAACGTCTGCGAAACCTCCAGTTGTTGGTCGTATGCGATTTTATAAAGAGCGAGACCGCAGAACTCGCGGACGTCGTCCTCCCCACGGCCCAGTGGGCCGAGGAGGACGGGACGATGACCAACCTCGAGGGCAGGGTGCTGCGGCGCCGGGCCCTCCGCAAACCGCCGCCAGGGATAGGGACGGATCTGGCGGTCCTGGCCGAGCTGGCCTCCCGGCTCGACCAGAGCGCCGAGCCGCGTGAGCGGCACGGCCACCCCGGGGAGGGCGCCGATCGGGCAATCGGCGACCACCCCACAGGTGCGCGGTTCGTTGCCGACCCGCGCGCTACCTTCGAAGAGCTGCGGCGTGCCACCGCTGGCGGAGTTGCCGACTACGCGGGCGTCACGTGGGAGCGGGTGGACGCCGAGGACGGCGTGTTCTGGCCTTGCTCGTCAGCGGACCGGGCAGGCACGCCGCGGCTCTTCGAGGAGGGTTTCTTCACTCCCGACGGCCGTGCCGTCTTCCACCCCGTCGAGCACCGGCCGGTCGCCGAGGACATCGACGCGGACTTCCCGCTCTACCTCACCACCGGGCGGTTGCTCGCCCAGTACCAGTCCGGCGCGCAGACGCGCCGGATCGGGCCCCTGCGCAAGGCCGCCGGCTCCGCGTTCGTCGAACTGCACCCGGACCTCGCGGCCCGCCTCGGCATCTCTCACCAGCAACGAGTACGCGTGACCAGCCGCCGCGGTTCGATGACCGCACCCGCGCGGCTCACCGAGACGATCCGGCCGGACACCGTTTTCGTGCCCTTCCACTTCGCGGGTGAGCAGCGGGTCAACTCCCTCACGAGTGACGCGCTCGATCCGGTGTCGAAGATGCCCGAGTTCAAGGTGTGCGCCGTCCGGGTCGAACCGGCCGAACCCTCGGGCGAACCGGAGGACGCATGACCCAGGTGGTGATCGTGGGCTACGGCATGGCCGGCGCGCGTTGCGCGGCCGAGCTGGCCCGCTTCGGAGTGAAGGCGAAGGTGCTCGGCGCGGAGCCGCATCGGGCGTACAACCGGATTCTGCTGTCGAACCTGCTGGCCGGCAAGACCGACGAGGCCGGCGTCGAACTCCCGGACGCGGTCGAGGACGTCCGCCCCGGTACGCGGGTCGTCGCGATCGCCCGCGCGGAACGGGCCGTGCACTGCGAGGACGGCGAGGTCGTCAGTTACGACCACCTGATCCTGGCCACGGGAGCCGATGCCTGGGTGCCTCCCATCGAGGGGCTGCCCGAGGCGCTGCCGGACCGGGTCGCGGTCTTCCGCACGCTCGACGACGCACGGCGGATCGTGGCGCTGGCGGGGTCCGCGCGTACGGCGCTGGTCCTGGGCGGCGGCCTGCTCGGGCTGGAGGCTGCGCGGGGGCTCGCGACGCGGGGACTGGACGTGCACGTGGTCCACCCCGTCGGCCACCTGATGGAGCGGCAGATCGACCCGGACGCCAGCGGCATTCTCGCCGGCACGCTGTCCGGGCTCGGCATCACCGTCCACACCGGAGTGTCCGCCGACCGGTACGCCGAGACTCCCGAAGGCGTCGGCCTCTGCCTGTCCGACGGCCGGACCATCACCGCCGGGCTGCTCGTGATCGCGTGCGGCGTACGCCCGAACGTCGACCTCGCCCGCGGGGCCGGGCTCAACGTGGAGCGCGGGATCGTCGTCGACGACCGGCTGCGGACCAGCGACCGGCACATCTCGGCGATCGGCGACTGCGCCCAGCACCGGGGGCAGGTCGGCGGCCTCGTCGCGCCCGCCTGGGCCCAGGCCTCGGTCGTCGCGCGGGTGCTGAGTGGGGAGGAGCCGCTGGCCGCGTACCACCCGACGCCGGTGGTGACCCGGCTCAAGGCGAGCGGCATCGACCTCGCCTCGATGGGCAGCCTGGCCGAGGAGCCCGGGCACGAGGACCTCCGCTTCGCCGACCCCGCCCGCGGCACGTACGCCCGCCTGCGCATCCGCGACGACCGGGTGACCGGCGCGGTGCTGCTCGGCGACAACCCGAGCGTCGGGCAGGTGATCCAGCTGTTCGACCGGGGCGACGCCGTCCCCGCCGACCGCCGGGCGCTGCTGCTCGGCCGGGCGCTGGGCGGCGCGGCCACGGCGCAGGCGGCCCCCACACCGGCGCTCATGCCGGACCTGACCACCGTCTGCCAGTGCAACAACGTCAGCAAGGGCGCGATCGTCAGCGCCTGGCGGGACGGCCACCGGGACACACCGGCGATAGCGGCGCGTACGCGCGCCACCACGGGCTGCGGCACCTGCACCGACGCGGTGTGCGGCATCAGCGACTGGCTCTCGGCTTCCGAAGGAGCACGCGGATGAGACATGTTGTCGTCGTCGGCAACGGCATGGTCGGCCAGCGTTTCGTCGAGGCGCTGACGGCACGGGACGCCTCCGGCGAGTGGCGGGTCACCGTCCTCGGCGAGGAGAACCGGCCCGCTTACGACCGCGTACGCCTGTCCGCGCTGTTCGACGGGTCCACGCCGGCGGATCTGCACCTCGGCGACCTTCCGTCCGGTGTGGACCTCCGGCTCGGGACGGCCGCGCTGGCCGTCGACCGGGCGGCGAAGACCGTGACGACCGAGGCGGGCGTGCTCGCGTACGACGAGCTGGTGCTGGCGACCGGAAGCCGCGCGTTCGTGCCGCCGATCAGCGGCGCCGACCTGCCGGGCGTTTTCGTCTACCGCACGATCGACGACCTGGAGGCCATGCGCGAGTACGCGGCCGGCCGCAGCGTCGGCGCGGTGCTCGGGGGCGGCCTGCTCGGGCTGGAGGCGGCGAACGCGTTGCGGCTGCTCGGTCTCGCGACCCACGTCGTGGAGTTCGCGCCCCGGCTGATGCCGCTGCAGGTGGACGAGGGCGGCGGCGCGGTCCTGAAGAACCACGTCGAGGGCCTGGGCCTGACCGTCCACACCGGACGAGCCTGCGCCTCGCTGGTCGGAACCGAAGCCGGGGTCACCGGCCTCACCTTCGCCGACGGCGGCGCGGTCGACGCCGAGATCGTGGTGATCGCGGCCGGCATCCGGCCCCGCGACGAGCTGGGGCTCGGCCTGCCGCTCGGCCCGCGGGGCGGCTTCCTGGTCGACGCCTTCTGCCGGACCGAGGACCCGGCCGTCTGGGCCATCGGCGAGTGCGCGGCGCTGTCCCTCGACGGCGCCGACGGTCGCACGTACGGTCTGGTCGCCCCCGGGTACGCGATGGCCGAGGTGGTCGCGGACCGGCTCGTAGGCGGCGACGCGGCGATGACCACGCCGGACACCTCCACCAAGCTCAAGCTGCTCGGCGTCGACGTGGCCTCGTTCGGCGCGGCCGACGGCCCGCTCGACGTCGTCTACCACGACGGCGCCCACGGCCTGTACGCCAAGCTCTGGCTCTCCGACGACGCCAAGGTCCTGCTCGGCGGGGTCCTGGTCGGCGACGCCTCGGCGTACCCGACGCTGCGGGCGAGTCTGGGCGGTCCCCTGCCCGGGCCGCCGCTGGCCCTGCTCGCGGGCGACTCCGCCGCCACTCCGCTGACGTTGCCGGGCTCGGCGCAGGTGTGTTCCTGCAACGCGGTCACCAAGGACGCGATCGTCGACGCGATCAAGGGCGGTGCCGCCGACGTCCCCGCCGTCAAGGCCTGTACGCGCGCCGGCACCACCTGCGGTTCGTGCGTACCGATGCTGAAGCAGCTGCTGAACGAATGCGGGGTCGTGCAGTCGAAGGCGCTGTGCGAGCACTTCGACCACACCCGCCAGGAGCTCTTCGACATCATCCGCGTACGCGGTGTGCGTACGTTCTCGGAACTCATCACAGGCTTCGGCCGCGGGCGCGGCTGCGACATCTGCAAGCCGGTCGTCGCCTCGATCCTGGCCTCGCTGACCAACGGCTACGTGCTCGACGGCGAGCAGGCCGCCCTGCAGGACACCAACGACCACTTCCTGGCCAACATCCAGAAGGACGGGACCTACTCGGTCGTGCCGCGCATCCCCGGCGGCGAGATCACCCCGGAGAAGCTCATCGTGATCGGCGAGGTGGCCCGCGACTTCGGGCTCTACACGAAGATCACCGGCGGCCAGCGGATCGACCTGTTCGGCGCCACCGTCGAGCAGCTGCCGCAGATCTGGCGCCGGCTCGTCGACGCCGGGTTCGAGTCCGGGCACGCGTACGGCAAGGCGCTGCGGACCGTGAAGTCCTGCGTGGGCAGCACGTGGTGCCGGTACGGCGTACAGGACTCGGTGGGGCTGGCCGTGGCGCTGGAACTGCGCTACCGGGGACTGCGGGCGCCACACAAGATCAAGTCGGCGGTCTCCGGCTGCGCGCGTGAATGCGCCGAGGCGCGGGGCAAGGACTTCGGCATCATCGCCACCGAGACCGGCTGGAACCTCTACGTGGGCGGCAACGGCGGCTTCCGGCCCCGGCACGCCGATCTCCTCGTCTCGGACGTGTCCACCGAGGACCTGATCCGGACGATCGACCGGTTCCTCATGTACTACATCCGCACCGCCGACCGCCTCCAGCGCACGTCGAGCTGGCTGGAAGGGCTCGACGGCGGGCTGGACCACCTGCGGGACGTGGTCTACCACGACTCGCTGGGCCTCGGTGCCGAGCTCGACGCGGCCATGGCGGCCCACGTCGAGTCCTATGCGGACGAATGGGCGGCCACCCTCGACGACGAGGAACGGCTGTCGCGGTTCGTCTCGTTCGTCAACGCGCCCGGTGTACCGGACCCGTCCATCTCCTTCGAGACCGAGCGGGGCCAGCGCGTACCGGCCCGGTCGGTCCCCGTTCTGATCACTGGGAGGCCGTCATGACAGCACCAGTCCTCACCGAGACCGTCGTCTGCCCGCTGCACCGCATCGAGATCGAGCGCGGCGTCGCGGCCCTGGTCGGCGGCGAGCCCGTGGCCATCTTCCGCACCTTCACCGGCGACCTCTACGCCCTGGACAACGTCGATCCGTTCAGCGGGGCGTCGGTGCTGTCCCGCGGCATCGTCGGCACCCGCGGCGACGCCCCGACCGTGGCCTCGCCGCTGTTCAAGCAGGCGTTCGATCTGCGTACCGGCGACTGCCTGGACGCACCCGGAGTACGCGTACGCACCTGGCGGGTACGCGTACGCGACGGCATGGTCTGCGTGGGGACGCCGGAATGAGCGAGCTGTCGGGGTTCACCATCGGCGTCACCGCCGACCGGCGACGGGACGAGCTGGCCGCGCTGCTGGAGCGGCGCGGTGCCCGGGTGGTCATCGCGCCCGCCCTGCGGATCGTCCCGCTGCCGGACGACGCCGAACTGCGCGACGCCACCCGGCGGTGCCTGGCCGCGCCGCCGGACGTGGTGGTGGCCAACACCGGCATCGGCATGCGCGGCTGGCTCGAAGCGGCCGAGGGCTGGGGTCTCGGCGACGCGCTGCGCGGCGTACTCGCCGACGCGTACCTCGTCGCCCGCGGCCCCAAGGCGCGCGGCGCCGCCCGGGCCGCCGGCCTGCTCGACCAGTGGTCCCCCGACTCCGAGAGCTGCGACGAGGTCCTGTTCCACCTGATGGACCGGGGCGTACGCGGCGACGTCATCGCGGTGCAACTGCACGGCGACCAGCAACCCGAATTCTGCGCGGCGCTGCGCGCGGCCGGCGCCGAGGTCATCGAGGTCCCCGTCTACCGGTGGGCGCCGCCGCTCGACCCGGCCCCGCTCCAGCGTCTCGTCGACCTCGTCCACGGCCGCCTGATCGACGCCGTCACCTTCACCTCCGCCCCGGCCGCCCAGGCGCTCCTCGACGCCGCCGGCCCCGCCCGGGACGCCTGCCTCGAGGCGTTGCGTACCGACGTGGTGGCGGCCTGCGTAGGCGCCGTCACGGCCGCCCCGCTCGTCGAGCTGGACGTCCCGGTCATCGTCCCCTCCCGGGCCCGGCTGGGCGGCCTCGTCCGCTCCCTTGTGGACGAACTCCCCAAGCGCGCCGTCACCCTCCAGGTCGCCGGCCATGAACTCACCCTGCGCGGCCACGCGGCAGTGGTGGACGGCGAGCTCAAGCCGTTGGCCCCGGCGCCCATGGCGGTCCTCCGCGCCCTGTCGACCCGGGCAGGCCGGGTCCTGTCCCGCGCGGCCCTGTTGCCGTCGCTCCCCCGCGGCGCGGACGAACACGCCGTGGAGATGGCGGTCGCCCGGCTACGAGCCGGCCTCGGGGGTTCGGCATTCGTCCAGACAGTGGTCAAACGCGGCTACCGCCTCCCCGTCGACTGATCCCCCGCCCGCGGTTCGCTCGAGGCGACCAGTCACCGGCCGGCGACGATCTTGCACGAATGTCCGGGCTATTCGGGTAATCCGGACGAAATTCGAGGCATTCGCGCAAGATCGCCGGATGGTCGGGCTCGGGGCTGAGCCGAAGATTCGGCTGTTCGTATGACCAGCACTGGCGCGAACAGATGGACTGTCCTAGCCTTCTGGCGTGAAGACCTGGGGACGAGCAACTTCCGCCGCTTTTCTGCTCGCGGGCGTGACCGCCGCCGCACAGGTGGGCATCGCCGTGACTGTCAGGATCCTGCAACTGGACGCCCGGTTCGACGACGTCGACGCCTGGAGTGCCCAGATCGCCCTGCTGGCGTGGTTCACTCTGGCCGCGGTCATGCTCGGCACCGTCGTTTCCAGCCGGAACGCCGGGCTCGGCACGCGGTTCAGCGCCGCCATCGCCGCCGCTCTCGGCGGCGCGCTCGGTAGCGCGGTCGCGCTCGTGCCCGCCCGGCATGCCGATGTTCCGCTGGGCGATCCTCTTCTGCTCGCCGGGATCGCCATCGGGCTCGCCGCCGCGGCCGGGACGCTGCTCGCCTTCGTCAGCGCGCACGGCCGTGCGCTCGCCTGGAACGCGATCGTGTACGGCATCGTCGTGTGGGCACTCCTCGGCGAGGCCACGACCGGCCCCGACCCGGCCCGCCTCGGCCAGCTGAGCGAGGCCCGGTTGAGCGGGCCGCTCGTCCACAACCTCGGCCTGTGGGGACCGCCCGCCGCGGCAGGTGTCCTCGCGCTCGTGGTCGCCGTCCTCGCGCGCGTACGCGGACAGCACCGGCTCCCGATCGCGCTGAGCGGGCTCGCCGGACCGGCCATGGTCGCGATCGCGTACCTGGTGGCGGGGCCGGGGTCGTCGGACTACCAGAAGATCCCGTGGGTGGCCGCGATGCTGGCCGCGGGTGTCGGTCTCGCGGTGTCCGTCGTCGTCGGGCTGCCGCCGCGCCGGGACGATGCCGTGGCCGAGGCGATGTCGACGGATACCGCTCCGCTGCCGCAGCGCCAGCCGGGGCCGGTCGCGGACGGGTTCGCTCCGCGCCCGGCGTCGCGCCGCCCGGACTCGACCGAGTCGTGGCTCAACGACCTGTCGCCTCGGCGTACGCCGGAGGACAAGCAGCAGTTCGTGCCCAGGCCGCTGGGTTGAGCGGCCGCGTTGCCGGGATGCACGGGACCGATACGGTGGCGGCGTGATGGCACCTGAAGTCAACCGCACCGACCCACCACGCCACGGCGAGGAGCGTACGCAGCTCGATGCCTGGCTCGATTATCACCGTGAGACACTGCTGCTGAAGTGCGCCGGGCTGAACGACGCCCAGTTGCGCTCGCGTTCTGTGCCGCCGTCCACGCTGAGCCTGCTGGGCCTCGTCCGGCACATGGCCGACGTGGAGCGGTGGTGGTTCCGCCGCCAGTTCGAGGGCGCCGCCATTCCGGGCGTCTACTGGTCCGACGCCGAGCCCGGCGCGGACTTCGACGGCGTGAACACGGCCGACGTCCGGGCCGACTTCGCCGCGTACACCGAGGAGGTCAACGCCGCCCGGGCCACCGCGGCCGGCCGGGCGCTCGACGAGACGTTCACCGACCATCGCGGGGACACGTTCGACCTGCGCTGGGTCTACCTGCACATGATCGAGGAGTACGCACGCCACAACGGCCACGCCGATCTGCTGCGCCAACTGATCGACGGCACCACAGGCGAGTGAGCCGCGCCGGGACGGATCAGCGGCGCCACTCGAAGTGATCGAGGGCGCCGCGGCCCGTTCCGAGGTTCCAGTCGACGGAGCCGGTGACCGCGCGGGCGACGTACTCCTTGGCGAGCCGGATGGCATTGTCGGGTTCGGCGCCGTGCGCGAGCAGAGCGGTGATCGCCGCCGAGAACGTCGTTC
The DNA here is from genome assembly GCF_000428945.1 of Hamadaea tsunoensis DSM 44101. GTDB lineage: Bacteria > Actinomycetota > Actinomycetes > Mycobacteriales > Micromonosporaceae > Hamadaea > Hamadaea tsunoensis. The sequence goes on from NZ_AUAX01000003.1 coordinate 183,302, forward strand.
CGGTCCCGTACGCGTTCCGGCTCGGCACCCGCCGGTTGCGCAGGAACTGGGCGCCGTGCGGTGTCCACAGGGCGTCGACGGCCTCCTCGCCGGGCAGGTCGCCGCCGGTGACGACCACGGTCACCTTCGAGTCCGCGGCCAGTTGTGCGGCCGCCCCCGCCATGTCGGCCGGAGTGGTGACCTCCCAGCCGACCAGCGCCGACGCCTCCTCGCGATTCGGCGTGAAGACCGTCGCGTAGGGGAGCAGGCGTTCGATCGCGGTGCGTACGCCCATCGTCCGGCCGGTCGACGAACGCAGCACGGGATCGATGACGAGATTGGGAAAGGCCCCGGCGCGTACGCGGGCCGTCACCTCGGCGGCCGCCGGTCCGGAGGCGAGCATGCCGAGTTTGACCGCGGCCACCGGCAGGTCGTCGACGGCGGCGGCGAGCTGCGTACCGACGACGGGCCCGGGTACGAGGAAGACGTCGTGCAGCCCGCGCGTGTTCTCGGCCGTGAGAGCGGTGATCACACTCGTACCGAGGCACCCGTGGGCGGCGAAGACCTTCAGATCGGCCTGGATGCCGCCGGACCCGGCCGGATCGGAGGCGGCGATGGTCAGCGCGACGGGCGGCGTCTGCATGCCACCACTGTCACCCGGCCCACCGCCGCCGTGTCGGACAGGAAGTCAGTCGGACGAATATATTTTCGTCTATACGCGATCGTCAGCGTACGTCCCAGACCGGCTCCGGGGTCTCGACCACCTCGTTGTCGCCGCGGAACACGATGAACCGGTCGAAGGACTTCGCGAACCAGCGGTCGTGCGTCACGGCGACGACGGTGCCCTCGAACTTCGCCAGCCCCTCCTGCAACGCCTCGGCGCTGGCCAGATCGAGGTTGTCGGTCGGCTCGTCGAGCAGCAGCAGGGTCGCCCCGGACAGCTCCAGCAGCAGCACCAGGAACCGGGCCTGCTGCCCGCCGGAGAGGGTGTCGAACTTCTGGTCGCCCTGCTTGGCCAGCTCGTAGCGGTCCAGCGAGCGCATCGCGGCGTGCCGGTCCATGCCGGACCGGTGATCGTCACCGCGCCAGAGGACGTCGACGAGCGTACGGCCGACGAGTTCGGGGCGGTCGTGCGTCTGCGAGAAGTGGCCGGGCAGCACCCGGGCGCCGAGCCGGGCGACGCCGTTGTGCGCGACGGGCGCGTGCCGCCCACCGTCCACACTGGTCGTCGCGCCGTCCGTGCCACCCCGGGCCAGCAGGCGCAGGAAGTGCGACTTGCCGGTGCCGTTGGCGCCGAGCACCGCGAGCCGGTCGCCGTACCACAGCTCCAGATCGAACGGGAACGTCAGGTTCTCCAGCTCCAGCTGCTCGCACATCACCGCCCGTTTGCCCGTACGCCCGCCGGTCAGCCGGACCTTGATCTCCTGATCCTTCGGCGGCAGCGGCGGCGCCCCGGCCTCCTCGAACTTGCGCAGCCGGGTCATCGCGGACTGGTAGCGCGACGCCATGTCGGAGTTGTAGGCCGCCTTCTGCTTGTACATCAGCATCTGCTGGCGCAGCTTCTCGTGCTCCTCGTCCCAGCGGCGGCGGTCCTCCTCCATCTTCTCGTGCCGGGCGTACCGGGCGTCGTGCCAGCTGGCGAAGCCGCCCGGATGGATCCAGGCCGAGGCGCCCTCGACGGCGACGACGCGCTGCGCTGTCTGATTGAGCAGTTCACGGTCGTGCGAGACGTAGAGGACCGACTTCTCCGATTCGCAGAGCCGCCGTTCGAGCCAGCGCTTCGCGGGCACGTCGAGGAAGTTGTCCGGCTCGTCGAGCAGGAGAACCTCCTCGGGGCCCCGCAGCAGCAGCTCCAGCGCGAACCGCTTCTGCTGCCCGCCGGAGAGCGTCCGGACGGGACGGTCCCGCGTACGGTCCCAGGACAGGTCCAGGACCAGGACGCTGACCGTGTCGAACAGCACCTCGGCCTCGTAGCCGCCGGACTCGCCCCACAGGGACAGGGCCTCGGCGTACTTCATCTGGGCCTGCTGCGCCGCCGTGCTCAGGCGGCCCCGGGCCTCGGTGCGGGCCAGTTCGGCCTCCGCCTTCGCGAGCTTGGCGCCGGCATCGCGTACGAGCGGCGGGGCGAGCGACAGGGCCAGCTCGGACAGGGTGGTGTCCTCGCCCAGCGCGCCGCCGGCGGCCTTCCCATGGCCGACCATGCCGATGAACTGGCGCATGACGCCCAGTCCGCCGGACCGGGAGATCACACCACTCTGGGCGGCCAGGTCGCCGGCGACCATCCGCAGCAGCGTCGTCTTGCCCGCGCCGTTGGGGCCGACGAGCGCGACCCGCTGCCCCTCACCGACCCGGAACGAGACGTCGGCGAAGAGCACTCTGCCGTCCGGCAACGTGTGCGTGACATTGGCTACGTCCACATACCCCACGGGCGGCAATACTGCCTGACCAGGGCGCATGAACGCATCCCCATTACCGGCTGCGGATCTTGCGGGCCCCGCTAGTCTGAACGGGTGGCCACGACGACCAGGGTCTACGTCGCCCGGCTCGCGGGCCTCGCCGTCTTCGACCCCAACGGCGATCAGGTGGGCCGGGTACGCGATGCCGTGGCCCGGACGACCACCGACCCCCCGAACGTCGTCGGCCTCGTCGCCGAGGTACCGATGCGGCGGCGCATCTTCCTGCCGATCGGCCGGATCGTCTCGCTGGACTCCGAGAGCGTCATCCTCGGCTCCGGCGTGCTGAACCTGCGCCGCTTCGAGAAGCGGACCGGCGAACTGCTGATCCTGGAAGAGCTGCTCGACCGGCGGGTCACCATCGCGTCCTCGGGCATACCGGCCACAGTGGTGGATGTGGGAATGGAGTCCACGCGTACCGGGGAATGGAAGCTCGGCAGGCTCGCGGTCCGCGAGGTGACCGGCCGGCTGACCCGGCGCGGGCACATGCACCAGCTGGAGTGGGACGAGGTCCAGGGCCTCCTGGCGCCGCCGGCGGAGCAGGGCACGGCGTCGATCCTGGCGGTCCTGGAGAAGATGCGGCCGGCGGACCTGGCACACGCGCTGCAGGAGATGCCGGTCCCGCGGCGCAACGAGGTCGCGAAGGCGCTGGACGACGAGCGGCTGGCCGACGTGATCGCCGAGCTGCCCGAGAACGACCAGATCGGGATCATCGCGGCGCTGGACCGCGAGCGGGCCGCGGACGTCCTGGAGGAGATGGACCCCGACGACGCGGCCGACCTGCTCTCCGAACTGCCGCACGTCGAGCAGCAGGTACTCCTCGATCTCATGGAACCCGAGGAGTCCGCGCCGGTACGCGCCCTGCTCATCTACGACGAGGGCACGGCCGGCTCGGTCATGACGAGCGAGCCGGTGATCCTCACGCCCGACGCCACGGTGGCCGAGGCGCTGGCCCGCGTACGCGAGCCGCAGGTCTCCCCCGCCGTCGCCGCCCAGGTCTTCGTGGCCCGCGCGCCCATGGCCACGCCGAGCGGCCGGTACCTGGGAATGGTCCACTTCCAACGGCTGCTGCGGGAGCCTCCGTCGGAGATGCTCGGCCGGATCGTGGACAACGACATCGACCCCCTCGACCCGGAGAGCAGCCTGCCCGAGATCACCCGCCGGATGGCCACCTACAACCTCGTCGCCATGCCGGTCGTGGACGCCTCCGACCGGCTGCTCGGCGCGGTGACCGTCGACGACCTGCTCGACCACCTCCTGCCCGACGACTGGCGCCAGCAGGGCGGCGGCCGTGGCTGAGAATCGCCGGCTCGACCAGCCGCGCGAGCCGGGCCGCGTACGCCTGCCGCACTTCGACCCCGAGGCATTCGGACGCTGGTCGGAGGGGATCGCCCGGTTCATGGGGACCGCCCAGTTCCTGGTCTACATGACGATCGTCATCGCGATCTGGATCATCTGGAACACGCTGGCCCCGGCCCCTCTGCAGTTTGACCCGTACACGTTCACGTTCCTGACCCTCATCCTGTCCTTGCAGGCCTCGTACGCCGCCCCGCTGATCCTGCTCGCCCAGAACCGGCAGGCCGACCGGGACCGGGTCTCGCTGGAGGAGGACCGGCGGCGGGCCGCCGCGCAGAAGGCCGACACGGAGTACCTGGCCCGGGAGATCGCCGCGCTGCGGATCGCGCTCGGCGACGTGGCCACCCGTGACTTCGTCCGTTCCGAGCTGTCCCGGCTGGCCGAGGAGCTGGACGAGGCGGCGCACCGGCGGCAGAAGCGGGAACGCAAGAAGGAGAAGGCGGCGGCCCGCGGCGAGGCCGGCGGCCACCGGGAGTCCGACGACGACCTCGACGGCGACGGCGCCGACCGCGGCTAGACCGACCAGACCGCGACCGGATGGCGAGCCCAGGCCGGAACGGCGGCCTGGGCAGGGCAGGTGGCCTGGGCAGGGCAGAGAAAAACCGCGTGCCTCAAGGGGCAGGGCACGCGGCTGTCATCTCCATCGATAGTGACATGGATCCCTAAGGGCGTCCAGCCCCTAATCGTCCTCTTCGGGATCGAGATTCGTCGGTTCGCCCGCCACGTACGGAATCATGTCGAGTTCCTCGCCCATCGGGCTCACGTACGCGGGAAGCTCGCCCGGCCCCAGCTCGGCGACGTAGCGCCAGTATTCGCCGACGGCTTCGGCCGGCGACGACGCCTCGATCGGCAGTGCGACGGTGACCAGCCAGGACTTCTTGCTCACGATCCACTATAAGCGGGGCGCCGCTTCTCGACGAAGGCGAAGGTGCCTTCCCGGTGGTCGGCCGTCGCCCCGCTCTCGGCCTGCGCCCGGGCTTCGACCTCCAGGGCGGCCGCGAGGGTGCCGGACGCTCCTTCGAGCAGTTCCCGCTTGATCGCCGCGTACGCCTTCGTCGGCCCGGCCGCCAGCCGTGCGGCCAGCTCCTGCGCCTGCGGCAGCACGTCGGCGTCGTCGTCGGCCAGCCGGGTCAGCAGGCCCAGTCGCTCGGCGGTCGCGGCGTTCACGGGCTCGGCGAGCAGCAGCAGCTCGGTCGCCTTGGCGTGACCGACCAGCCGCGGCAGGATCCACGACGCACCCGTGTCGGCGGCCAGTCCCACCCGGGCGAACGCCATCAGGAACGAGGTCGACGGGCCGCCGATCCGGAAGTCCGCCAGCATCGCCAGCGACGCACCGGCACCGGCGGCGGCTCCGCGTACGGCGGCGACGACCGGCAGGGGCAGGGTCGCCAGGTTCATCGCGATCGGGTTGTAGTGCTCGGCGACCGTGGTCAGCGGCGCCTCGCTGCCCTCGGTCAGCAGCGCCATGTGCTCCCGCAGATCCTGGCCGACGCAGAAGGCCCGGTCCCCGGCGCCGGTGAGCACCACCGCCCGGGCGGACGGGTCGGCGGCGAGCCCCGCGAGCGTGTCGCGCAGCGCCTCCTTCAGTACCACGTCCAGGGCGTTCATCGCGGCCGGGCGGTTCAGGGTCAGGGTCACTACCCCGTCGGTCCGGTCGACCAGCAGCGGATCCATCGCGTACTCCTCCTGTGGGCGGTTCTCGCGCTCTGTGCGGTTCTCGCGCTCGGCGGTTCTCGCGCTCTCGCGCTCCAAGATCCGGTTTGGATCACGGTTCTCCCCCGAATCATGGCCCAAGATTCGGGTGATTTCCCTGATCCAAACGGGATCTTGGCGGTCGGGCTGCCCGCGGGGTCAGGGCCTCGGGGGTCGGGTTACTCGCGGGGTTCGGCGAGGCAGGCGGTGACGAAGCGGTCGGCGGCCGGCCGCAGCCGGGACGCGTGCCGGTCGAAGAATCCGGCCGCGGCCGAGCCCGGCCACCCGTCCGGCAGCAGCGCGGCGGGCAGCTGCGGGTCGGTGAACAGGAACCGTCGCCACGCGTGCACCAGCTGGAACCGGGCGGCGTACGCGTGCAGGTCCGGCGTACGGCTGGTGACGGCGGTGACGATCGGGCGCATCTCGGTGACGAACGCCTCGTGGGCGGCGCCGAGCCGATCGAGATTCCAGGCCTTGCGGACGAGGGCCATCGCGCCCGGTACGCCGCCCCCGTGGCTGGCCGAGAAGCGTTCGTGCTCGACGCCGGAGTCGGTGAGCATGGGCTCCACCTCGGCGGATGGCCTGGGCGCGACCCAGACCTCGTCGCCGAGCCGGCCGTAGCCGAGGAAGTTGAGGTCGTTGACCAGCCGCTCGCGCTGACGGCGTTCGACCGGGAGCTTGATCGAGATCAGGTCGAACCGGCCGTCCCAGCCCGCCCGGGTGGTGCGATAGATTCGCGCGGCAGCCGCGTCGAGCCGGCGTTCGGCCCGGCCGGTCAGCTGGTAGCCCGGTCCCCCCGAGGTACGCACGGCGACCAGCCAGCCCTGCCGGACCATCCGGGACACGGCGGTACGCACGGCCGGCCCGCCGATGCCGACCGGGGCCAGTAGTTTGACCAGGGCGGCGACCGGGGCTCGACCACCCCGCGAGCGAAGGTGGTCCCCGTAGAGGTCGAAGAGCGCGGACCGGGCCTGCATAGCCGTGAATTGTGACAGTTTGTGGTTGTTTCCGCTAGCAATTGTCACATCGTTGGCGGCCCGGTTTGGGCTTCGTGGCAGCCATCAGGGAAAATCATTGGTCGGGACTGCGTCCGGTCCACCCACCCGAGTCGCAGACCTGCTGACGCGCGGCGGGGAAACCCGCCGTCCCTGGTGGAAGTCTGAGGGGAGACAGAGATGGCGGCGATGAAGCCGCGGACGGGCGACGGTCCGCTTGAGGTCACCAAAGAGGGCCGGGGCATTGTCATGCGGGTGCCGCTGGAAGGCGGCGGTCGACTGGTGGTCGAGATGACGCCGGACGAGGCCACCCGCCTGGGCGAGGCGCTGAAGGAGGCCGTGGGCTGAGGTGCCGGCCCGCGGCGGCCCCCGTGCGGCGCCCGGCCCGAGGAGTTCGCGCGAGCGAGCTTCGCAGGGCGCGCCACCCAGTGGCCTCGAGTGCTCCGGCGGTCGGAGCGACAACTGAAGACGCGCGAACCTTGACCGCGCTGCCGTGACGGTTGGCCGACCGACGCGGCGGCGCGTTCACGTTCTCGACTAGGGTGGGAATCATGCTGCAGATCCAGCTCGCCCCCGGTTCGCCCGATGCCCTCGCCGCCGCGGACGCGGTCGCCCGGCCGGTCGGTGCCGGCGATGGCGACGCCGAGTTCGAGGCGTTCGTCCGGCAGTCCGGGCACACCGGCGAGGCGGGCTCGGTCGAGAGTTACGCGCGGCCCCTCCAGACGCCGTCGACCGTGATCGCGGCGGGCGTCGGCGCGGGCGACGAGGAGGGCTGGCGGGCGGCCGGCGCCGGAATTGTCCGGTCCCAGTCCCGAGCGATCTCCATCACAGTGGATCTGACCTCGGCGATCGACGCGGCAGCCGCCGTACGCGGCTTCGCCGAGGGCGCCTGGCTCGCTGGATACGCGTACGGGAAGACGGTCGAGGGTCCGGCGCTGACCCTGCTGGTCGCCGATCCGGCCGCCGTCGGCACCGCCCTCGAACAGGCCCGGATCGTGGCCGAGCGGACCTGCTTCGCGCGTACGCTCACCAACACGCCATCCAACATCAAGAACCCCGAGTGGTTCGTGGACCAGGTCACCGCCGCGGCCGGCGACGCCGTCGAGGTCGAGATCTGGGAACCCGACCGGCTCGCCGCGGAGGGCTTCAACGGCATCCTCGCGGTCGGCGGCGGCTCCGACAGCGGCCCGCGCCTGCTGAGGCTGGACTACCGGCCCGCCGGCGCCACCCGCCACGTCGTGCTCGTGGGCAAGGGCATCACCTTCGACACCGGCGGCATCGACATCAAGCCCGCCGACGCGATGTCGCTCATGCGCAAGGACATGGGAGGCGCGGCCGCCGTCGTCGGCGCCCTGCTCGCCGCCGCGGATCTTCATCTTCCCGTACGCGTGACGGCGTTCACCCCGCTGGCGGAGAACATGCTGTCCGGGCGGGCCTGGCGGCCGGGTGACGTCGTCCACCATTACGGCGGGCTCACCTCCGAAGTGCGCAGCACCGACGCCGAGGGCCGGGTGGTGCTCGGCGACGCGCTCGCGTACGCGGTAGAGCAGTATGAGCCCGACTACCTCATCGACCTCGCGACTCTCACGGGCGCGTCCCGGGTGGCGCTCGGCAAGCGGATCGCGGCGCTGTTCGCGGAGAACGACGAACTCGTCAAGGCGCTCACCGCGGCCGCGGACGAGGCGGGCGAACAGGTCTGGCGGCTGCCGATGCCGTCCGACTACATGTCGATGATCACGAGCGAGATCGCCGACCTCTACAACGCGGCCGACGGCGGCGCCGGGACGATCACGGCCGCGCTCTTCCTGCGCGAGTTCGCCGGCCGGCGCCGCGACCGGTGGGCGCACATCGACATGTCGGCCCCGGCCTGGTCGGACGAGGTCGAGGGCCCGCTCGGCAAGGGCGCGACCGGCTGGGGCGTGCGTACGCTCACCCGGTTCCTGACCAACCTCGCCTAGCCCGGATCAGCGGCGCACCGCCGCCAGCAGCGAGTCCGGGGTCGGAATCAGGGCCGGCAGCCAGACGTCGGACTCGTCGCGTACGCGTTCGGCCAGCGCGGCCCCGCCGGCGATCACCACGATCGCCCCGCCCGGCCGCAGCAACCGGGCCGCGGCACTGACGGCCGCCTCGTGATCGGCCGGATTCCCGTCGAGGACCATGAGGTCGTAGACGCCGTCGGCCAGCCGGGGAAGCACGTCGAGGGCCCGTCCGGCGATCACGCGGCTCCGCGAGGCGGCGAACCCGGCCTCGATGAAGATCCGGCGGGCGTACCGCTGGTGCTCGGCATCCAGGTCGATCGTGGTGAGTACGCCGTCCGCCCGCATCCCGCGCAGCAGCCAGACCCCGCTGACCCCGGTACCCGTACCGATCTCGATCACCGCGCGGGCGTTGACCATGGCCGCGAACAGGCGCAGGGTGACCCCTGTGGACACCGCGACCGGGATGAGCCCGAGCTCGTGCGCGAGATTGCGGGCAGTCTGCAGCACCGCGTCCTCGGCGATGTAGGACTCGATGCCGCCCCGTCCGCCCATGGTGGACGGTCCCAGCTGCCTCATCGTCGCCCTCCCAGCGCGGGTGCACCTTGGATAGTAGTGGCGGCGGATCCCCGGAACGCCAGAGGAGCGCGCGACGCCGGAACCGGCCACCGGGGCGGGTATTCCGGTTCTCGCGAAAAATCATCATGAAAGCGGCAATCGTGCAATTCTGAACCTGTCGGGGGCCATGGCCTCCCGTAACGGGGACGGAATTGGGGTCGAGACTCGTGACCGACGGCTGGAACTGGCACCAGCCCGACGGCGACGACGCTGGTACGCGCGCCGAACGACGCGTACCGACGCCACCGCCGACGGGCAGCACCGACGAGGCTTCGTGGAGCGATCCGGCGTGGTCCGATCCACACAGCAGCGCGGCCTGGGTACCGCCGACGGCGCCACCGTCGCAGCCGGCGTACTGGTGGACGGACGCCCGCAACGATCCCTGGCGCGATCCGCAGTCGCACGTGCGGCTCGGCGTCGCCGGTTCGACACCCCCGCCTTCGAAGGAACTGGCGCCGGGGCTCGGCGTCTCCCGGCGTACGGCGATCCTGGTGGCGGTGGTCGCCGCGGTGGCGCTGATGGCGGGGATCGTCGGCGGCGCTATGGGGGTCGGGTTCATGACCGCCACCCACCGGCAGTCGACGAGCCTCGACCGCTCCAACCAGACGATCGCGGCGCTCGCGCAGCGGCCACCGGAGTCCTTCGCGGCGATCGCGGCCCGGGTGCTGCCCAGCGTGGTCACGGTGAAGGTGCCGGTCAGCGGGGGCATGGCGCTGGGCTCGGGCTTCGTCGTCAGCGACGACGGCTACGTGATCACCAACGACCACGTGGTGTCCGGTGGATCCGGCGTCTCGGTCGTGCTCAACGACGGTACGCCCGCGACGGCGAAGCTGATCGGCAGCGACCCCGAGTCGGACATCGCCGTCATCAAGGTCAATAGGTCCGGCCTGCCGCCCGTGGAGATGGGCGACTCCAGCACGGTGCAGGTCGGCGACCCGGTCCTCGCGGTCGGCTCGCCGCTCGCCCTGCCCGGCACGGTGACCTCGGGCATCGTCAGCGCGGTCGACCGGCTGCTGGCCGCGGGCGACTCGCAGCAGACCCGCTACTACGCCGCGATCCAGACCGACGCCGCCATCAACCACGGCAACTCCGGCGGCCCCCTGCTCGACGGCGGCGGCTCGGTCATCGGCATCAACGCGGTGATCAAGTCGATGGCCTCGGACGACGACTCGGCCGGCAACATCGGGCTCGCCTTCGCCATCCCGATCAACCAGGCGAAGCGGATCGCCGAGGAGATCATCTCGACGGGGCACGCCCGGCGTACCGTGATCGGCGCCCGACTCGACACCAACTACAAGGGCGTACGCCTCGCCGAGGTGGACCCGGCCGGTCCGGCCGCTGCCGCCGGCCTGCGCAACGGGGACGTGGTCCTCGCCGTCGACCACCACGTGCTGGAGGATCCCACCGAGCTGATCGCGCTGGTCCGCAAGTACGCTCCCGGTACCGCGGTGACGGTGGACTACCAGCGGGGTTCGAGTCACAAGGAAGTGACGGTGACGCTGGCGGCTGACGCGAAGTAGTCTCGTCGGTGAGTCCGCGCCTGACTACCCTGGGATCTGCCGAGGGTGGCGTCCCCCGCGGCTGGGCCGGCGAGAGAGGCGACGAGAGTGTTCGAGAATCTGAACGGGTGGGAGTTCTTCGCGCTCCTACTGCTCGCCCTGCTCATCTTCGGCGACAAGCTGCCCCAGGTCATCTCCGACGGCCTGCGCATGCTCCGCAACCTGCGCAACATGGCCCGCAACGCGACCGGTGACCTCAGCAAGGAACTCGGCACGGACATCAGCCTCGAAGACCTCAACCCGAAGAACTTCGTCCGCAAGCACCTCCTGAGCGAAGAGGACGAGGCCACGCTGCGTAAGCCGCTGGAAGGCCTGTTCAACGACGTCAAGAAGGACGTGCAGGGCATCGGCGAGGAGCTGAAGGCCACCGCCAAGAGCATGGACCACCGCGAGCCGATCGCGACGCCGGCCAAGCACACGCCGCTCCCGAGCGACCCCACGGCACCCCCCGCAGCATCCCGCTACATCGACGCTACGTAGTCGGTGGTCCATTCCACCGGTGGTCAAGTCCCCCGGTGGTTGCTGCCCCTGATGGGCGGGCTTCCCCCGCGGTGGTTGCTGGAAAGGTTATTGCCCGTTCGCCCTTCGGGCGAGACGAAGGCACTCGGCCCTTATGCAACGTCCGGCAGTTCAAGATCCTCAAACGCTTCGCGCTTGCGGATCTTGAACTGCCGGACGTCGCGGCCGAGTGCGGGGTGGAGATGTGGGTGATTTAGCGCTTGGCTGGGCTTAGGCCCAGGGGTTTGCCTACGAGCGACTCTCGGCGGACCGAGAGGCGGTCGGCTACCTTCTGCAGGGCTTGCGCGGCTGGGGCGTCCGGGTTGGCCAGGACGATCGGCGTGCCTTCGTCGCCGCCTTCGCGTACGCGGGTGTCCAGGGGGATCTGGCCCAGCAGCGGGACCTGGGCGCCGATCAGCTTGGTCAGGGACTCCGCCACGGTGGCGCCGCCGCCGGAGCCGAAGACCTCCATGCGGTCGCCGTTCGGCAGTTCGAGGTAGGACATGTTCTCGACGACGCCGATGACCCGCTGGTGCGTCTGCAGGGCGATGGCGCCGGCCCGCTCGGCCACTTCGGCGGCGGCCGTCTGCGGGGTGGTGACGACGAGGATCTCCGCGTTGGGCAGCAGCTGCGCGAGCGAGATCGCCACGTCGCCGGTGCCCGGCGGCAGGTCGAGCAGGAGGACGTCCAGGTCGCCCCAGTAGACGTCGGCGAGGAACTGCTGGAGGGCGCGGTGCAGCATCGGGCCGCGCCAGACGACGGCCGCGTTGCCGGCGGTGAACATGCCGATCGAGATGACCTTCACGCCGTGCGCCTGCGGCGGCATGATCATGTCTTCGACCTGGGTCGGGCGGCCTTCCGCGCCGAGCATGCGGGGCACCGAGTGGCCGTAGATGTCCGCGTCGATGACACCGACGCTCAGCCCCTTGGCTGCCAGCGCGGCGGCCAGGTTCACGGTCACGCTGGACTTGCCGACACCGCCCTTGCCGGACGCGACGGCGTACACCCGCGTACGCGAGCCGGGCTGGGCGAACGGGATGACCGGTTCGGCCGCCTGCGGGCCACGCAGCGTGCTCTGGAGCTTCTGGCGCTGCTCGGCGGACATCACCCCGAAGCCGATCTGCACCTCGTCGACGCCCGCCACCGCGCCGACCGCGGCCGTGATGTCGTCGCGCAGCTTGTCGCGCAAGGGGCAGCCGGCGACGGTCAGCAGGATCGCGACGCGTACCGTGCCGCCGTCTATCGCGACGGACTCGACCATGCCGAGATCGGTGATCGGCCGGCGGATCTCGGGATCGTTGACGGTGGCCAGAGCGGTGTTGATCGCATCGGCGAGCGTCGTGGCAGGCGCGGACATGATGCCCATGCTACGTCCGTCCCCGTGCGTACCCGGCCGCGGCGGCGTCCCGTGTGACGGATCACGACCGTCAGGGCAGGCTGCCTGCCTCGACGAGCCGGGCGAAGCGGCGCAGCGTCTGCTTGAAGGCCGTCTTCGAGCCGGGCCACAGCACCGGCCAGATCACCTTCCCGGCCGCGCCCGCCGGAAGTTGGAACCATTCGTGCCAGACCACCTGCGTACGCCCGCCCGCCATGGGAGTGCAGCGCAGCACGCCGGGGCCGCGAAGGATCTTGCCGCAGTGCATGACCCGCAGCTCATAGGGTGCGTCGATCCGCTCCACCCGCATCTCGTCGCGCAACTGCGCCGGTCCCGCGGCGGTGATCGCCTCGATCAGGCTGCCCTCGCCGCCGTCGCCCTCGACGATGCGTACCTTGGTCAGCGGGATCCATTCGCCTTGGCGTTCCCAGGCGAGGAACGCGGCGAAGACGCGCTCCGCCGGGGCGTTGACGATGACGGTCGCCGTCACCTCACCCGTCCCGGACCCCTGCGGGGGGACGGGCTCGGACGGGGTCACCCGCGGCTCACCACCCGGTCGGTGTCGCTCTCGTCCTCGGCCGAGGGCTTCGCGTCCGCCTGCTCCTGCGCGTCCGTCGGGTGGTCGGCCTCGTCGTCCGCCTTGGCGGCCTTGGCCGGCGGCCACGGCGCGAACGGGCCGTCCGGCATCTCGTCGTCGGTCGGCTCGACGGCCTCGGCCGGCGCGGACTCGGTGGACCGCTCCAGGTCGCCGAGGTCGATCAGGCCGCCGCTGCGGATCGGCGAGTTCTCCGGCTTGTCGTCGGCTTCGCCGGGCACGGCACCCTCGCCGAGCGCGGCGAGGCGGGCGGCGCGCAGTGCGTCCGCGTCCTCGACCCGGCCGTCGCGCAGCGCCTCGACCTCGGCGGTCAGCACGCTCACCAGCTCGTCCTTGTAGCCGATGTCGTAGGCCACCCGCTTCAGGGCCTTGTCCACCTGCTCCATCCGGTAGCCGCGCAGCGCGAGGTCGAATGTCGCCTTCGTGACATCTTGCTCGATCAGGGGACGGCTGGCGGGCAGCGGAACGCCGCGGCCGTCCGGCTCCACCTCACGTAGCCCGGGGTCACCCCCACTGACCAGCACCATCACGCCGAAGACGACAGCGCCGACGGTGAGCGCGACGACAAGCAGGAGCAGCACTTGAGCCATGCCTGCGATGGTGGCACGAACGGGGGGCAGAAAGCGACCCTGCCACCCGAAAAATCGGGCCTCCTCGAAGGGTTGTCAGGTCCCGCCCGACTCACTGCCAGACGAGGACGCGCTTACGCCAGGCGTAGAGCAGGCCGAGGGCGAGAATGCCAACAAAAATGGCCATTTCCATCACGGCCGGCACCCCCTGGCGGAGGTAGACGACCGCCCACGGGAACAGGAACACCGCTTCCACGGCGAAAAGCAGGTAAAGGTACGCATACAGGTAATACCGGATGTGCACCTGGGCCCAGCCGCCCCCGACGGGGTCGAGTCCGCATTCATAGGTCTCGAACTTTCCGGCCGGCTCGGCGGGCCGGGCGGGACTCAGCAACCGGTTGGCCCCGAACGCGACGCCGAAGAAGGCCGCCGCCACGAGCAGCAGTACGCCGAGAAGGGCGTACGAACCCAGGTAGCCGTCCACCACCGCAGCCTAACGGACGTCCGCACCGTGGTTCACTCTGGCGGACCGGCCCGTCGGCGTGACAGCGTGGTAACCGACGTACTCTTTTCCGCGTAACAGGATTTCCCGGTGGCTTGGTAGGGAATGCAGGAGGCACACAAGGTGGCCAAGGAGACTCAGCAGCTCGATCGCGTGGTGATCCGGTTCGCCGGTGACTCGGGCGACGGCATGCAGCTGACGGGCGACAGGTTCACGTCCGAGACGGCCCAGCTCGGCAACGACATCTCGACGTTGCCCAACTTCCCCGCCGAGATCCGGGCACCAGCCGGTACGCTGCCCGGCGTCTCCAGCTTCCAGGTGCACTTCGCCGATTTCGACATCCTGACCCCGGGCGACGCCCCGAACGTGCTGGTGGCGATGAACCCGGCAGCGCTCAAGGCGAACCTGACCGACCTGCCGCGCGGCGCGACGATCATCGTGAACACCGACGAGTTCACCAAGCGCAACCTGGTGAAGGTCGGCTACGAGAAGTCCCCGCTGGACGACGGATCGCTGGCCTCGTACCACGTGCACCCGGTGGCGCTGACCAGCATGACCGTGGGCGCCCTCGCCGATCACCCGATCAGCAAGAAGGACGCCGAGCGGGCCAAGAACATGTTCGCGCTGGGCATGCTGAGCTGGCTGTACTCCCGGCCGCACGCCTCGACGCTGGAGTTCCTGCGCAAGAAGTTCGCCGCCCGGCCGGAACTGGTGGCGGCCAACATCGCCGCGTTCGAGGCGGGCTGGTCGTTCGGCGAGACGACGGAGGCCTTCGCCGTCCGCTACGAGGTCAAGCCGGCCCGCATGCACACCGGCCGCTACCGCAACATCACCGGCAACACCGGTCTCGCCCTCGGCCTCGTCGCCGCCGGCGTACGCGCGAAGCTGCCGGTCGTGCTGGGCGCGTACCCGATCACGCCGGCCTCGGACATCCTGCACGAGCTGAGCAAGCACAAGAAGTTCGGCGTGACGACGGTGCAGGCCGAGGACGAGATCGCGGCGGCCGGCATCGCGCTCGGCGCCTCGTACGGCGGCTCGCTCGGCATCACCACGACGAGCGGCCCCGGCGTCGCGCTGAAGAGCGAGACGATCTCGCTGGCCCTCATGCTGGAGCTGCCGCTGGTCGTCATCGACGTGCAGCGGGCGGGTCCGTCGACCGGCATGCCGACCAAGACCGAGCAGGCCGACCTGAACATGGCGCTGTACGGCCGGCACGGCGAGGCGCCGGTGGCCGTGATCGCGCCGCGGTCGCCCGCCGACTGCTTCGACGCGGCGATCGAGGCCTGCCGGATCGCGCTGACCTACCGCACGCCGGTGCTGCTGCTGTCGGACGGCTACATCGCCAACGGCTCCGAGCCGTGGCTGCTGCCGGTCGTCGAGGATCTGCCCGACCTGCGGGTCGAGTTCGCCTCCGAGCCCAACGGCGAGGACGGCAAGTTCCTGCCCTACCTGCGCGATCCCGAGACGCTGGCCCGCCCGTGGGCCGTCCCCGGTACGCCCGGCCTCGAGCACCGCATCGGCGGTCTGGAGAAGAAGGACATCACCGGCGACATCTCCTACGACCCGGCCAACCACGACTTCATGGTGCGTACGCGGGCCGCCCGCATCGAGCGCATCCGGGTCGAGGACGTGGCGGTGGAGGATCCGTCGGGTCAGGCCAAGGTGCTCGTGCTCGGCTGGGGCTCGACGTTCGGCCCGATCGGTGCGGCCTGCCGTGATCTGCGCCAGCGCGGGCTGAACATCGCCCAGGCCCACCTGCGTCACCTGAACCCGTTGCCGGCCAACCTTTCCCAGGTGCTCGGCGCGTACGACAAGGTGGTCATCCCGGAGATGAACCTGGGCCAGCTGGCCCAGCTGATCCGCGGCCGGTTCGGGACCGACGTGATCGCCTACAACCAGGTACGCGGCTTGCCGTTCACCTCTTCGGAGCTGGCGGCGATGCTGGAGGAGGTCGTGAAGAATGTCTAGTGTCCCGGTGCAGCTGTCCGCGAAGGACTTCAAGTCCGACCAGGAGGTGCGCTGGTGCCCCGGGTGCGGTGACTACGCGATCCTGGCCGCGATGCAGGGCTTCCTGCCCGAGCTGGGCATCAACCGCGAGAAGATCGTCTTCGTCTCCGGCATCGGCTGCTCGTCGCGGTTCCCGTACTACCTGAACACCTACGGCATGCACTCGATCCACGGCCGGGCGCCGGCGATCGCGACCGGCCTGTCGGTGTCGCGGCCGGACCTCAGCGTCTGGGTCGTGACCGGGGACGGCGACGCGCTCTCGATCGGCGGCAACCATCTGATCCACGCGTTGCGGCGCAACGTCAACCTGAAGATCCTGCTGTTCAACAACAAGATCTACGGCTTGACGAAGGGCCAGTACTCGCCGACCTCGGAGCTGGGGAAGATCACGAAGTCGACGCCGTACGGCTCGGCGGACTCCCCGTTCAACCCGATCTCGCTCGCGCTCGGCGCCGAGGCCTCGTTCGTGGCGCGCACGATCGACTCGGACCGCAAGCACCTGCAGTCGGTGCTGCGGGCGGCCGCGGAGCACGAAGGCTCGGCGTTCGTGGAGATCTACCAGAACTGCAACATCTTCAACGACGGCGCCTTCGACGTGCTCAAGGACCCGGAGACGCGGGACGCGTACCTGATCGGCCTGCAGCACGGGGAGCCGATCACGTTCGGCAAGGACCGCGAGTGGTGTGTCGTGCACCCGCCCGGCGCCTTCGGCCTGGAGGTCCGCCGTACGTCCGAAGTGGACGAGCGGGAGATCGTCGTGCACGACGCGACCGTGGCCGAGCCCGCGTACGCGTTCGCGCTGTCCCGGCTGCCCGGCGGCGACCTGCGGCACACCCCGATCGGCGTCTTCCGGTCGGTCGGCCGGCCGACGTACGACGCGATCGTGCAGGAGCAGGTCGCGACGGCCCAGGCGAAGCTCGGCGGCACGGCCGAGGAGGAGCTGGCGAACCTGCTCAACGCCGGCGACACCTGGTCCATCGACTGACGGCGAGTGCAGAAAAGGGGGACCCTTCGCGGGGTCCCCCTTCTTCGTGCCTAGGAGAGCACCAGCCGTACGCCGAAGTTGTCGTAGCCGAGCCGGTCGAACGAGCGCACCATCGGCACGTTGTCCAGGTCGGTGTCGGCCGCGATCCGGGCCGCCCCGGACTCCGCCAGGTCGGCCGTGATCTCGGCGAGCAGGTCGTCGGCGTACCGGTGGCCGCGGTGGGCCGGCAGGACGCCGAGGAAGCCGACCACGGGACCGCCGTTGTTCGCCGACGGCATCGCGAATCCGACGAGGTCCCCGGTCTCCACCGAGTACGCGAGCTTCCACCACTCGCGCGGCCCCGGCATCGTCTTGTACATGTCCAGCGTCTCGGCCGCGAACTCGTCGAGCCCGTCGCGGGCCACCCGCGTACGCGTGTCGTCGTCGAGGCTGCCCTCGGCCGTCCGGCGGAACACGTCGAGGAACGCCTCGTCGGACGGCTCGGTCTCGAAACGCAGACGGGTCGAGCGGGGCGGTACGGGCGTACCGGTCTTCCACTCGTAGCGCAGGCGTTCGAGGACGTTCGTGAGCCCGGCGGCCTTCGCGGCGGCCGTCCGCGGTTCGAGTGCCGCCGACACGTCCGGGTCGGTACGCCAGCCGCCCGGCAGGAAGATGTGGTACTCGGCATGCGGTACGCCGGCCGCCCGGATCAGCTCCGTCCACACGGGAACGACGTCGGCCAGGGCGGGTACGGCGTACAGGCCGTCGAGGGCCAGCGGCTCGGTGCCGGACGGGAAACCCCACCAGACGGCCGCGGCGACGATGACGTCACCGTCGACGGCGAGCCAGGTCCACTCCGGACGGTAGTGGCGGCTCTCCAGTTGCGCCTGATAGCGCGCGGGATCGGCGGTGTTGATCGACTTGTCGGCCAGCAGGGTCAGGATGACGTCGAGGTCGGCCTCGACGGCGGTGCGGATCTGCACGTTTCCTCCAGAAGGAGGCGCGACCGCTCCGCTCAGGACTGGCGGAAGAGGGACGGACGCGCGCGATTCACTGAAAAGCCCATGGCGTCCTCCCTTCACTCAGGCGTTCCCACCGTAAACGATCTTCCCGTGAGCGTCAAACTCGGTGTTACATTGCTCGTCACCAATATCCCCCGCGGGAGGTGCGCGCATGACCCGTACCCGTTCCCTCCTCGTGACCGTGCTGACGGTTCCGCTCCTCGTCCTCGCGACCGCGTCCCCGGCGCTCGCGGCGACCCTGGAACAGAAGGTGGCGGTCCTCACCAGCTGGACGCAGACCAGTGCGGCCAGCCAGAACGCCTTCCTGTCGGCCCGTTCGAACCAGGGCGCCTGGTCCGACTACGGGTTCGACTGGTCGACCGACTACTGCTCCGACTCCCCCGACAATCCGCTGGGCTTCGACTTCAAGAACTCCTGCGCCCGGCATGATTTCGGCTACCGCAACCACAAGGCCCTCGGGCTGTTCACCTCGGCCGTGAAGTCCCGTGTGGACAGCGCCTTCTACGAGGACCTGAAGCGCAAGTGCTCGACCTACAGCGTCTGGGTCCGCCCGGCCTGCTCCAGTCTCGCCTGGACGTACTACCAGGCGGTCAAGGCCTTCGGCTCGCTCGCCGCGGTCAAGCAGTCCGACCTCGACAAGGCGGCCGCGCTCAAGGCGCAGGGACTCCAGGCGCGGGAATCGGCCCGCGCTGCGGACGCGCGTATTCCGTAGTGCCGGTGTCGAACCGGGAGGCCAGGTCGGGCGCTTCGAGCTGCAGCGCGTAGGCCGCGGCCTCCTCCAGCGTCATCGCCGAGCCGCGCGCCCAGGCCGCGTCGAACGGCGCGTCGTCGAGGGCCGCGCGGCTCACGGCCTGCCGTGTGGCCCAGAAGGGATCGAAGATCCCGGGCCCGCGGCAGAGCCGGGCCTTGGCGGTGGCGGCGGCGCCGAACAGCACGGCGGCGGCCTCGTGGTCGCCGCCGAGCACGCACCGCGCGGCCATCGCGCTGACCGCGACGCACGCGCGGGAGTGGAAGCCGTAGGACATCCGCGAGCGCAGCGCGACCGACAGGTGGTCGTGCGCGGCCACGAGATCGTTGCGGCCCAGGGCCACCATGCCCAGCAGCAGGTCGACCGTACGCCGGCCGCGCTCGGCGGGCCGCAGCGCCTCGATCGGGCGGGCGGTGGCCAGCAGTTCGGCGGCCTGGTCGAAGGCGCCCCGCAGCCAGAGCAGTTCGGCCAGGTTGTAGACGGCGAACAGGGCGTCGGCGAGCACCTCGCGCGGGCCCGCCCAGGCGAGCAGGTCACGGCAGAGCTGCTCGGCCTCGGCCGCCTTGCCGAGCGCGACGAGCGGACCGGGCTGGCCGGCCAGGACGCGGGCCACGACGCCGGCGTCGGCGCTGCGGCGGGCGGCCCCCTCGGCCCGCTGGGCGAAACGGATCTCCTCAGCGGTCTCGCCGTCGGCGCAGGCGTGCATCGAATGGCCGTAGTACGCCAGGGCCAGCTCGGCGTCCGGCACCGCCTCGGGGCTCTCGGCGAGTCGTGAGTAGAGCCGGAAATGCCACAGCCGGCCTTCGCGGGCAAGACCCCGCTCGCGCCACCACTGGTCCAGCCCGGCCGCGATGCGCAGGCCCTCCCGCGCGCTGCCGCCGGTGACGCACCAGCGCAGGGCGGCCCGCAGTTCGGCGGCGAGCGGGTCGAGGGCGTACATGCTGAGGGTCACCGGGCGGTCGTCGCCGCCGCGCTCCACCCGGCGCAGGCTGTGCAGAGCCCATTGCAGGTGACGGTCGCGGGCGGCCCGCTCCTCGCCCTCGGCGGTCAGCCGCCGCGCGGCGAAGGCCCGGATCGGATCCAGCATCCGGTACTCCGAGCCCCCCGGCTCCCGGCTCACCTGCAGCAGCGACTTGTCCACCAGCGTCGCCAGCGCGTCGAGCGGGTCACCGTCCACCCACCACTCGACGGTCGGCAGGCTCACCGGCCCGGCGAACACCGACAGCCCGCGCAGCAGGCTCGAGGCCGCGGGCGACAGCGTCCGGTAGGACCACTCCACCGTCGCCTGCAGGGTCGCGTGCCGGCCGCTGGACTCGCCCAGCGCGGCCGCGGTCGCGTCCAGGGCGCCGAGCGGGTCGGGAGCCTTGCCGTCCAGCTCACTCTCCAGCCGGTCCGCCAGCTCCCCCGCCGACAGTACGCGCAGCCGCGCGGCCGCCAGCTCCAACGCCAGCGGGAGCCCGTCCAGCCGGGTCGCGACCCGGTTGAGGAAACGGATCTCCTGCACGGCCGGGGCCCGGCCGCCCCGGGCCGCCGTGGTCCGCTCGATGAGCAGCTCCACGGCGTCGGCGTGGGCCGCGCCGGCGACCGGCTCCAGGCTCAGCGGCGGGATGCGCCAGACCACCTCGCCGGACAGCCCCAGCGGCTCCCGGCTGGTGGCGAGCACCGTGATGCCCTTGCCGGCCGTCAGCAGCTGGCTCAGCACCGCGCGTACGCCGACGAGCTGGGCCTCGCACGTGTCCAGGATGAGCAGCAGCCGGCGGGGCGCCACGTACTCGGCGAGCGTGTCGAGCACCGGCTTGCCGGGCTCCGGCCGCTGGCCGAGGGTGCTCATGACAGTGAAGGCGACCAGGCCGGGATCGGTGATGGTGGCCAGGTCGACGAGCCACACACCGTCCGGATAGGACGAGGCGAGGTCGCCGGCCACCTCGACGGCCAGCCGGGTCTTGCCCGCACCGCCGGATCCCACCACGGTCACCAGCCGCTGCTGGTCGACGAGGCGGATGAGCTCGGCCCGCTCCTGCGACCGGCCGACGAACGCCGTGATCGAGGCGGGCAGGTTGTGCGCCGGCGCCTCCGACGTACGCGGCCGCGGGAACACCCGGTTCAGGCCGGGCGCGACGAGCTGGAACAGCCGCTCGTGACCGTCGAAACCACGCAGCTTGTGCAGGCCCAGATCGAGCAGGTAGGACTCGTCCGGCAGGCTCTGCGCCCGGGCGGCGGTGGCGGCCGACAGCAGGATCTGCCCGCCGTGGGCGGCCTGCGCGACGCGGGCGGCCCGGTGCACCTCGGCGCTCGCGTACTCGCCGGCGTGCGGCTGGGCGTATCCGGTGTGGAGTCCCATGCGTACGCGGGGCGCGGCCTGTTCGCTCGGCCACTCGTGGGCGGCCAGGGCGCGCTGGCCCTCGGCGCACGCCGCGACGGCGGCCTCGGCGTCGGAGAACGCGAAGAAGTAGGAGTCGCCCTCGGTGAACAGCTCGGCACCGTCGGCGTCGACGAGCACGGACCGCAGCAATCGCCGGTGCTCCTCGAGCACCGGTCGGTAGCCGTTCCCGAGCATCTGCGCCAGCCGGGTGGACCCTTCGATGTCGGTGAAGAGAAAAGTCACCAGTCCGCTGGGCAGACGCCGTTCCGCAGTCACGCTCAAAACCTCCGCCCCCCTGGAAGTCGGTTCATGCTTTCGCATCCGCCCCTGCTCGCGCATCGTCGAAACGGTCTGCAAATGATCCAACCAAGGTCCTAGCCAGGGTGAGTCCATCTCAGGAACAGAAACCACAGGTTTTACCGAAGTGACAAAACGATGACCCCGACCCCCGGATGTGGCCCGAACGGCCAGACTCGGCCGGATAGGCAATACTCGACCGGTGAGCACCCCGAAGCCGCCCTCGGACGAACCGGTGACCCCGTCGGAGACCACGCCCCCGCCCACCTCCGCGACCGTACCGGAACCCGCCGCCCCGAGGCGTACACGCCGCGGCACGTTCACCAACGGGGCCTGGGACGAGAACCCCGAGGGCCCGACGCTGGCGGCGATGACGGAGGACCGGCGCGGCCCAGGCAGACCCCCGCGTACGCCGGCCGCCGAGACGACCGCGCCGGTGCCGCCGGAGGCTCAGGTCGGCCCCGCTGAGCAGGCGCTCGGCGATCCGGCCGCCGCGAAGTCGGCGACGCCGGCGCAGCCCGCCGGGCAACCGGACGCCGTGGAAGTCGCACCGGTGGAAGTTGCCGCCGTGCAACCGTCGGCCGCCGAGCCGACGAGTGACCTACCCGGTTCGGCGGAAAAACCTGCCGCCGATTCTGCCGCCGGTACGGATGCCCCCGAAGCCGCCCGGACTGCCCCGAAACACGCCGCCGAGACTCCGTCGGGCACCCCGAGACACGCCGCCGAGACCGCGTCGACGACACCGCGACTGCGCCCCGCCGCGGTCGGCCGGATAGTGAGCACGGCGGGCGGCACAGCCGTCCGGGCCGCCGCCTCCGGCAGCCGGACCGCCGTCCGGGCGGCCCGCCGCCCACCGGGCCGGCTGCTGCTGGGCGGTCTGCTGATCGCGGTGGTGGTCGGGCTGACCGTCGGCTTGGGCGGCTTCCTGGTGTCCAACAGCGACGCGAAATCGCGTACGCATGCGCAGGCGACCGAGTCGGCGGCCGCGCAGCCGTCCTCGACCGAGGGGGCGGGCCTGCCCAGCTTCAGCCCTCCGCCGACGGTGGCGGCCTCGCCGGTCGCGGCCAACGCCGGGCTGACCGGATGGGCCGAGCAGCTGGCGGTCAAAGTCGAGATCCCACCGGTCGCCCTGCGCGCCTACGCGTACGCCGAATGGGTGTTGGGCCAGCGCACGCCCACCTGCAAGCTCTCGTGGACCACGATCGCGGCCATCGGCAAGATCGAATCGAACCACGGCCGGGTGGGGGCCGCGACGCTGGGCTCGGACGGCCGGGTGCTGCCGCCGCTCGTGGGGCCGGCGCTGGACGGCAAGGGCGGCCGGGCCAAGGTCACCGACACCGACGCGGGCGCGCTCGACGACGACCGGGCCTGGGACCACACCGTCGGCCCGATGCAGTTCCTGCCGGCGACCTGGCGTTCCTACGCCGTGGATGCGGACGGTGACGGTATCGTGGACCCGAACGACATCGACGACGCCGCGCTCGCGGCGGCCAACAAGCTCTGCGAGTCGGGCAAGGATCTGACCCAGCCTGCGAATTGGAGCGCGGCCATCAAGACATTTCCCGATCTGACGGCCAAGGTGCAGCAGGTGTTCGACGCCGCCAACACCTACGGCCAGAAGAGCCGTGCGTGACCGTCCGTGATTGAGACTGCACTGTGGAGAAAGAGGGCCTTCCCTTCGCACCTTGCAGCGTGCAAGCTGAACGGGTGATGGTTCGCGAGTGGGATCCCCGAATCGCGACGGCAGCGGAAATAAGCACCTTGGTCGCGACGCTCAACGCAGTGACGGGCGCCGATCTACCAGATGATCCGCCGTGGCGCGACGTCTTGATGCGCGAATACATGTCGGTCACCATGCCCGGCGAACGAAAGATCACGTGGATCGCCGAGAAGAACGAGGGCGACCTCGAACGCGGCGAGCCCGTGCTCGGCCATGCCAGCATCCTGCTCCTCGGCGACATCGGCGTGGTCGAGGTGTTCGTGCACCCCGAACTGCGCCGGCAGGGCGTCGCCACGCAGCTCATGCGGGCCGTTGTCGGCCGTGCCCACGCGGAGGGCTTCGCCGCCCTCGGCGCCGAGGTGCCCGGCGACACCGATGCCATGCGCTTCTACACCCGGCTCGGCTTCACCAAGGCGTTCACGGAGATCCGCAGCGTCCTCGACCTCAGCACGGTCAACTGGTACTCGCTCGGCCAGCTCGCCGACGGCGTCGGGGCCGGCTACTCGCTGCACTTCTTCCCTGATTCGCCGCCGGAGGAGCTGATCGAGGCGTACGCGGCGGCCAAGGCGGAGGTCCAGGACGTCGACCTGGGCGACCTCGACCTGCGGCCCAGCTCCTTCGAACCGGACCGGCTGCGGGCCAGCCTCGAATGCCTGCACGCGCGCGGCCTGCGGCCCTACATCGTGGTGGCCGTGCACGACGCCAGCGGAACGGTCGCCGGCCTGACCGAGGTCGTGGTGCCCGCCCAACGGCCGACCCGTGCGGACCAGTACGACACGATCGTGGTGCCCCGCCACCGCGGTTACGGCGTCGGCCGGGCGATCAAGGCTCGCATGCTGTTCGAACTGCGCTCGGCCGTACCCGGGCTGACCCAGGTGCAGACCTGGAACGCCGCCGTCAACGAGCCGCTGCTCAAGGTCAACGCGGAACTGGGTTTCGTGCCCGACCGCGAATGGCTGGAGTACGAGGCCGACGTCCCCGACCTCGCCCGAACCCTCGGCATCGCCTGACCCACCCGCTCCGCCCACTCTGCACCCGCTCCGCGCCCGCCCCCGCTTCCAAGATCGGGTTTGGATCAGGGAAATCACCCGAATCATGGTCCATGATTACGTGCGAAACCCTGATCCAAACGGGATCTTGAGGGTGCGGGAGTGCGGCGCCCGCGGGGCGGGTCAGCGCAGGAGGCGGGCGGCTTCCGTGGCCCAGTACGTGAGAATGATCGAGGCTCCGGCCCGGCGGATCGAGTGGAGTGTCTCCATCATGATCCGCTCCCGGTCCAGCCAGCCGTTGGCCGCCGCCGCCTCGGCCATCGCGTACTCGCCGCTGACCTGGTAGGCCGCCACGGGCACGTCGAGCCGGTCGCGCACGGCCGCGATCACGTCGAGGTAGGCCAGCGCGGGCTTCACCATGACGATGTCCGCGCCCTCGGCCACGTCCAGCTCGACCTCACGCAGCGACTCCCGCAGGTTCGCCGGGTCCTGCTGGTAGGTCCGGCGGTCGCCGTCGAGCGACGACTCCACCGCGTCCCGGAACGGGCCGTAGAACGCCGAGGCGTACTTCGCCGCGTACGCCAGGATCGACACGTCGGCGTACCCGGCGCCGTCGAGGGCCTGCCGCACCACTCCCACCTGGCCGTCCATCATCCCCGACGGACCCACCATGTGTACGCCGGCCGCCGCCTGCGCGATCGCCATCTCCGCGTACGCGGCGAGGGTGGCGTCGTTGTCGACGGTGCCGTCCGGTGTCAGCACGCCGCAGTGCCCGTGCGAGGTGAACTCGTCGAGGCACAGGTCGCTCATGACCACGGTGGCGTCGCCGACCTCGGACACGACGTCCCGGATGGCGACGTTGAGGATGCCGCCCGGGTCGATGCCGCCCGAGCCGGTGGCGTCCTTGGCCGTCGGGATGCCGTAGAGCATGATCCCGCCGACGCCCGCCTGTACGGCCTCGGCGGCCGCCTTACGCAGGGATTCCCGCGAGTGCTGCACGATGCCCGGGAGGGAGGCGATCGGCCGCGGCTCGGTCAGCCCCTCCTTGACGAACATGGGCAGGATCAGCTCGGCCGGGTGCAGCCTGGTCTCGCTGACCAGCCGCCGCACGGCCGCGCTGGTACGCAGCCGGCGCGGCCGGGTCTGAGGAAATCCCATCGTCTGTTCCTCCCAGGGGAGTGTCAGCGGAAGCGCAGCGCCGTCGGACCCTGCACCTTCGAGCCGCGGCGGCTCTTGGGCGGCATGGCGGCGAGCTTCTCGCGGAGCTCGATAGCGTACGTTGCCAGGGCTTCGACCAGGTCCGGCACGGAGGCGTGCTCCGGCTGCACGTCGACGCGCAGCCCGAACTCGATGGCCGTGTCGTGGGTCTTCGGCCCGATGACCGCCACAACTGTACGCTGATGCGGCTTTCCGGCGATCCCGACCAGATTGCGTACGGTCGACGACGAGGTGAAGAGCACCGCGTCGAAGCCGCCCTGCTTGATCGAGTTGCGGATGTCCTCGGGCGGCGGGGCGGCCCGGACGGTCCGGTACGCGGTCACGTCGTCGACCTCCCAGCCCATCTCGGTCAGCCCGGCGACCAGGGTCTCGGTGGCGATGTCGGCCCGCGGCAGCAGGATGCGCCCGACCGGGTCCAGCATCTCGTCGTGCGGGGCGAACTCGGCGAGCAGCCCCTCCGAGGTCTGGTCCGAGCCCGGGATCAGCTCCGGCTGGATGCCGAAGGCGCGGACGGCCTCCGCCGTGGCCTCGCCGATGCAGGCGATCTTCACGCCGCCGAAGTGCCGCGCGTCGAGACCGTGCTCGGCGAACTTCTCCCAGACCGCCCGGACGGCGTTGACGCTGGTGAAGATCGTCCAGGCGTACCGGCCGTCGACCAGGCCCTTGATCGCGCGCTCCATCTGGGCCGGCGTACGCGGCGGCTCGACGGCGATGGTCGGCACCTCGCACGGGATCGCCCCGTACGCGCGCAGCCGCTCGCTCATCGCGCCGGCCTGCTCCTTGGTCCGGGGCACGAGGACACGCCAGCCGTACAGCGGCCGGTTCTCCCACCAGCCGAGCCGGTCGCGGTGCTGGACGCCGCTGCCGATGGACAGCACCGCCCGGCCGCTGAAGCCGAGCGCGGCGGCGACGAAGCTGTCCACGGTCGAAACCGTGGTGTACTGCGTCTCACCGGTGCCGTCGCCCGTGATCGCCACCGGCGTCGTGCCGTCGACCCCGGAGGCGAGCAGGCCGTCGCGTACCCCGGCGAGGTCGCCGGCGTCCACGCTCAGCGCGATGGAACCGCGGCGCAGGCCGGCCGCGAGCGCCGGGAAGTCGACCTCGGCGATGTCCTCGATGTCGGCGACCGTACGCACACCGGCGAGCGGGACGCCCGCGTAGGTGGCGACGCCGGCGGACTGGCTGACGCCGGGCACGACGGCGAACCGGACGGCCGTACGCGCGACCGCCTGGACCTCGCGGACGACGGATTCGTGGCCGAACGGGTCACCGGCCACGAGGTGTACGGCGTTGCGGCCGGACTTCGCCTCGTTGAGCAGGACCTTGGCGACGTCGCCGGAGGCGCCCTCGGCGGGCGACCACTCGGTCTCCTCGTGGGCGGCCTCGCGCAGCGACTGCAGCAGCGTCTCGGGGACGCCACGGTCGTAGACGACGTGGTCGGCGTCGGCGATGGCGTCGTACGCCCGCCGGGTCACCAGGCCAGGGTCACCGGGCCCGGCTCCGACGAAGGCGATGTGGCCGGCCGGCTTACGGGTGCGGGTCATTGTGCACTCCCAGGTACAGCATCATTCTGGTCCGCCTCGCCCGCCCCTGCCGGGACGAAGAGGCGATCTGCGCCGGCGGCCAGCAGATCGAGGGCGAGCAGCCGCCCGATCTCGCCTGCCTCGGCCGGAGAACCTGTGCGCGACAGCCGGATGGCGTGACGGCCGTCTTCGCTGAAGACCGCGCCGCGCAGGAAGAGTTCGTCGTCTGCGCCCAGCTCGGCGAGGGCGGCGACCGGTGCGGAGCAGCCGGCCTCCAGCGTCGCGAGCAGGGCGCGCTCGGCGGTGACCGCCGCGCGGGTGGCCGGATGGTCGAGCGCGCTCAGCGCCGCCACCAGGTCGGTGTCGTCGGCCCGGCACTCCACGGCCAGCGCGCCCTGGGCGGGCGCGGGCAGCATCAGTGCCGGGTCGAGGGTCTCGGTGGCCTCGGCCGCGCGGCCCAGCCGGGCGAGCCCGGCCCGCGCGAGCACGACGGCGTCCAGCTCGCCGGTGGCGACACGGCGCAGCCGGGAGTCGACGTTGCCGCGGATCGGCGTCGTACGCAGACCCAGGCCGAGCGCCTTGAGCTGGGCGATCCGGCGCAGGGCGCCGGTGCCGACGGTGGCGCTGGGCGGCAGCTCCGACAGGCTGAGCCCATCGCGCGCCACGAGCACGTCACGCGGGTCCTCCCGCCGCGGAACGGCGGCGATGGCCAGCTCCGGCACCTCGGCGGTGGGCAGGTCCTTGAAGGAGTGGACGGCGAAGTCGATCTCCTTGGCCAGCAGCGCGTCGCGCAGCGCGGAGACGAACACGCCGACGCCGAGCCGCTGCACCGGCGCGGACGACCGGTCACCCGGCGTCACGATCTCGATCAGCTCGACCGGCCGGCCGGTCGCGGCGGTGACCGCGTCGGCGGTCAGCTGCGACTGCGCGAGGGCGAGTGCCGAGCCGCGGGTACCCAGGCGAAGTGTCATGCGGCACGCTCCGGTGTGGCGATGTCGGCGACCTGGTCGACCCGGCTCTGGCCGGGCACCTCCAGGTCGAAGAGCTCCCTGAGCAGCTGCGGATACGCCTCCCCGCCCGGCCCCGCCGCCAGCTGGCGTACGCGGACGGTCGGCTCGTGCAGCAGCCGCTGGACGATGCGGCGCATCGAGTGGGCGACCTCGCCGCGCTGCTCGTCGGTCAGGTCGGAGCGCCGGGCCAGCCGGGCGAGCTCCGCCGTGACCAGGTCCTCGGCGCGGGCCCGCAGGGCGGCGACGGTCGGCGCGACCTGGGAGCCGCGCTGCCAGGCGAGGAAGTTCGCGACCTCGGCGTCGACGATGGCCTGGGCCTCGGCCACGACCGGCGCGGCGTGACCGTGCTCGGCCGCTGATCCGGCGAGGTGCTCGACGTCGATCACGGTCAGGCCGAGCGCCTTCACGTCCGGGTGGACGTCGCGCGGCACGGCCAGGTCGACCAGGATCGGCCGGGCGGTCCCGAGCAGTTCGGGCGTCACCACGTACGCCATCGACGTCGTCGCGCTGATCACGATGTCGGCCTCGGCCACGAGCGCGGGCAGCGCCTGCATCGGGGCGGACGTCACGGCGTACGCGGAGGCGAGCCGGTCGGCCCGGTCGTCGCTGCGGTTCACGACGGTCAGCGTGCCGATGCCCGCGCGGGTCAGCCCGGACACGGCCAGCGAGCCCATCGCGCCGGCGCCGACGACGACCGCCCGCCGGCCGGCCAGCGATCCGCTCGCGTCGAGCGCGGCGGCCTGCGCCAGCGCAGCGGTCACCATGCTGCGCGGGGCCTGGTCGATGCCGGTCTCGGCGTGGGCCCGCTTGCCGACCCGCAGCGCCTGCTGGAACAGCTCGTGCAGCAGGGCGCCGGCCGTCTCGGTCTCGGCGGCCAGCGCGTACGCGTCCCGCAGCTGGCCGAGGATCTGCTGCTCGCCGACGACCATCGAGTCCAGCCCGGCCGCGACCGCGAAGGTGTGCGCGACGGCCGCCTCGCCGTGGTGGACGTAGAGGCTGTCGGCGAGGTCCGCGGTCTCGACCCCGGCGACCTCGGCGAGCGCGCCGGCGATCTGGTGCAGGCCGGCGTGGAAGGCCGGAACGGCGGCGTAGAACTCGACCCGGTTGCAGGTGGACAGCGCGACGACCTCGGCGACGTGCGGCCCGGCCACGAGTTCCCGGAGCACGTCGGCCCGGTACGCGGGCGCGATGCTGAGGCGTTCGAGCAGCTCGACGCCGGCGGTGCGGTACGACGTGCCGACAACGATCAGGTTCACCGCTTCACCTCGGTCCGCACCGCGGCGAGCGCCTGTACGCGCGGCCGGCTGCCGTTCTTCGATCCGGTGTCCTTGACCCCGTTGTCCTTGGCCACGTTGTCCTTGGCCCCGTTCTTGGCGGGGGTCGCGTCCTTCGCCACGGTCGCGTCCTCGGCGGCCACCGGATCGCCGCCGTTGAACTTCGGCGCGCTCTTACGGTGCTCGTGGAAGGAAAGGATCTGCAGCTCGACGGCCAGGTCGACCTTGCGGACGTCGACACCCTCCGGCACGGCCAGGAAGCAGGGCGCGAAGTTCAGGATGCTGGTGACGCCGGCGGCAACGAGGGCGTCGGCCACGCCTTGGGCGGCGCGGGCGGGCGTGGCGATCACACCGATCGCGATCCGGTCGTGGGTCACCGTGTCGGCCAGCTCGTCGATGTGGCGTACCGCCAGGCCGTTGATGTTCTCGCCGATCCGGGCCGGGTCGGCGTCGAAGAGGGCGACGATCTGGAAGCCGCGGCTGGCGAAGCCCGCGTAACCGGCGAGCGCGTGGCCGAGGTTGCCGAGCCCGACGAGGGCGACGCCCCGGCACAGGGTCAGGCCGAGCACCTGCTCGATCTGCTCGATGAGGTGCGCGATGTCGTAGCCGACCCCACGGGTGCCGTAGGAGCCGAGGTGGGAGAGGTCCTTGCGCAGCTTGGCGGAGTTCACGCCCGCCGCGGCGGCGAGGCCCTCACTCGAGACGGTGTCGTGCCCGGCGTCGAGGAGCTGATGCAAGGAACGCAGGTACTCCGGGAGACGAGCGACGGTTGCGTCGGGCAGATCCGGAAAATCCGGACCCGCACCATTACGGGGATCCAGTCCGGCTTCACCACCGGATCTCTGCTGACTCATGTGACTCCGTGCCGACTCGGCCTGCGGTATGCGGACCCCGAGCGGCACACGCCGGCCGGCTGTGCTATCGGAGCCCGTCGCGTTCACAGAGTAGGCGCTTGTGAAGACGTGCACAAATCGCGATCTTGAAAGCGTCGAGGCGTCTGTGATGGTGAGCGCCCACCCCGGCGCCGTCCGGCGGCGAGAGATGCCCCCGCGGCACACCTGCCCTCCATTCTCGCCGCGCGACCGGCGGAGGGTGGGCGCTGCACCGTGATTATTTCGCAAAAGGCAACAAACACCCCGCCGTGGCGCGCCGACCGAGCCGCCGGCCCGTCCCCCGAACAAGTGGTCCCGAGCCCGAAACGCGGGCTTCCAACAAGATCGACAACCGTCTCCCGCCGCCGGCGAGGGTGACGCAGATCGCTGCCGGACGCGCGTACGCGCACCCTAGGGTGAACCGCGTGAGACATCTCGTCTGGGACTGGAACGGAACCCTCCTCAACGACATGCCGCTGGTCGTGTCGTCCACCAACGCGGCCCTCGTGGCGGCGGGCGGACTGCCCACGACCGAAGACGAGCACCGGCGCGACTTCCGCCGGCCGATCATCGACTACTACGGCGAGACGCTGGGGCGCGTCCTCACGCAGGCCGAGTTCGCCCGGCTCGACGAGGTGTTCCACCAGGCGTACAAGACCGGGCTGGAGACCTGCGACCTGGCCGGCGACGCGCGGACCGCCCTCGGCACCTGGACCGGTACGCAGTCCCTGCTCAGCATGTGGTTCCACGACGAACTGGTGCCGACGGTGGACGGGTTCGGCCTGACGGCGAACTTCCGGCGGGTCGACGGGCTCAAGACCGGCATCACCGGCGGCTTCAAGGCCGAGCACCTGATCGTGCACCTGAAGGAGCTCGGGATCGACGGATCCGAGGTCGTCATGATCGGCGACTCCGTGGACGACGCGGACGCGGCCGCCGCGGTCGGTGCCGCCTGCGTGCTCTACACCGGCGGATTCACCGATCCGCGCCGGTTGCGGGCGGTCGGCGTACCGGTGGCGGACTCGCTCCTGGAAGCCGTGGCGATCGCGTCCCGTTAGGGTCTGCCCGAGGCGGCCAGGTCGCGCTGGAGGCGGGCGCCTTCGACCCGCCAGTAGCCGTGCTCCTTGCCGTCGAGCATGATCACCGGGATCCGGTCGCCGTACTCGGCCTCCAGGTCGAGGTCGCCGGAGATGTCGACCTCGGTGAAGCCGATCTCCAGCCGGCGCAGCTCGGCCACCGCGTCCTCGCACAGGTGGCAGCCGGTCCGGGTGTAGAGGGTCACTCGCTCAGGCATCCCGCAACATTACTTTGCGGACCTTGCCGATCGCGGAGTGCGGCAGCTCGGGGACGAACGAGATCACCGCGGGGCACTTGAACCGGGCGAGATTGCGCTCGCAGTGCGTACGCAGTTCGGCCTCGGTCACCTGGCCGTCGGCGGCCCGCACGACGAAGGCGCGGACGGACTGGCCCCGGACCGGGTCGGGCTGCCCGACGACGGCCGCCTCCGCCACCCCCGGGTACGCGGTCAGCACGATCTCGACCTCGTAGGGGTAGACGTTGAAGCCGTTGACCAGGATCAGTTCGCCGATCCGGTCGACGAGGAAGAGGTCCCCGTCGTCGTCCGCGTACGCGACGTCGCCCGTGGCCCACCAGCCGTCCGCGTCCGGGCCGCCCCGGCCGTCGGGCCAGTAGCCGGAGAACAGGTTGTCGCCGCGGACGACGATCTCGCCCGGGTCGCTGCCGGGGCTGTCCGGCGCCTCCAGCTCGAGCCCGCCGGAGTCCTCTTCGGACAGTGGTTCGCCGGCCCGCCACACGTCGTCGCCGGTGGACGAGACCAGGCGCAGTTCCACACCGGGCAGCGGCCGGCCGATCGAGCCGGTCTTCGGCTGCGGACCGGCCAGCGTCGAGGTGAGCACCGGCGCGGTCTCGGTGAGCCCGTAGCCGACGTTCACCGGCACCCCGGTGATCGCCGTGAACCGCCGGGCCGTCGCCGTCTCGAGCGGGGCGGCCCCGCAGACCGCCACGCGTACGCTGGCGAAAGGCGAGCCGGAGGCGAGATTGCCGGTCCAGAGGGTGAACATCGAGGGCACCCCGACCACGACGGTGACGTGCTCCTCCGCGATCTGCCGGAGGGAGTCCTCGGCGTCGAACCGCTCGGACAGCACGCCGCACGCGCCGTGATAGGCGATCGCGCCGAGTCCGCTGTTCAACCCGTACGCGTGGAACATCGGCAGCGCCAGCAGGACGGTGTCGAGGGCCGTGACGATCGGCGGGTCCACCGCGTCGAGTTGCACATGGTTGGCGATCAGCGCGCGGTGCGTGAGCATCGCGCCCTTCGGTGCGCCCTCCGTGCCCGAGGTGTAGAGCAGGACGGCCAGGTCGCTGTCCGCGGGCGGCCGCGGGTTCGGCGCGACGTCGCGCGCCAGGGCCCGCCCCAGCACCGTCGCGGCGTCGGCCGAGGCGTCGCACGTGTACGCCCAGCGCAGCGCCGGCAGTTCGGAGGAGATCCCGGCGACGGCCATGGCCACGCCCTCGGTCGCCAGCAGGATGCTCGCGCCCGAGTCGACGAGAACGTGGCGCAGTTCGCGGGCGGTGTACCCGGGGTTGACCGGCACCGCGACCAGACCTGCGCGCAGGGTGGCGAAGAAGGCGACGACGAAGGCGGGCACGTTGGGCAGCGCGATCGCGACCCGGGCCGGGCTGCCGTCCGCGCCGGGTGCGTTGAGGCCGCGCAGACCGGCGGCGACCGAGTCCACCTGGGAATCCAGCTGCGACCAGGTGACGGTGGCGCCGCCGTGGCGCAGCGCGGGCCGGTCGCCCTGCTCGCGCGCGGCGCGTTTCACATATCCCGCGAGCGTTCCGTACGCCGAGAGCTGAGCCGCGATCGCATCCCGCATGGGGGATGAGTATATGGGGACCCGTCGTTCCCCGGACTCCGCTCGCGTCCCGGGGACCGCCGCAGGGGGAGCCATGCAGGAGCCGCTCGCGAAAAGTTCTCCGACACGGCCGGCGCGTACGCCCGTTGAGGTTGCTGTAAGTCACCCTTCGGCGTGAATCCTTTTGCCGGTCATGCCCGAGTTTTTCCGCGCTATATAGGGGGTTTCGTCTCTCGGCGTGTTGGTCTCGACACGCCGTGCGATCTGCGCAGCGAAACCGCACAACGTGTGCGACAGCCCTCCGTATACGCGGGAAATACTTCGGCTCGATGGCCGGAGAAGTTTTCCCCCGAATTTCCTGAACACACACACCAGGGTGGCTTTGGCCCTATCATTCCGAGGGTCGGGTCACCCGTTTTGGCATGATCCGACACCCCTCAGCCCGAGGAGGCCGCTGTGCCCGTTCTTGCACCGCACCCGTGCTTAATGGGTGTTTGTCGGCTTATGGTGAGAGACGCACCGTTTGCACCCGCACACCCCTGCGGAGCGGCAAGCGGGCGCTCGGAGGTGACGGCATGACAAGCAGTGCGTACTACGGCATGAGTCCAGAGGTGTTCGCCGCACGGTTGGCGCTCACCGACGGCCTGACCGCCCTTCGCACTTCTCTTAACGAACTACTGCGCAATCCGCTACTCAGCGTCACATCGCCTGGCGACGGGGGCACCCGTGTCCGGACGCGTACCAAGACGAACGACGGGCACCACGCACCGGTGAAGCCGGTCGGCGGGCGGGCCAACGGCCGTCCGGTCGCACCCGCACAGGGCGGCGCGGCGGCACCGGTACTGCCGGACAACGCCGACACGACGCGGCTGCCGGACGAGACGGAGACCACCCGCATTCCCGGGCAGGACCCGCCGCCGTTCCCGAGCCGGCCGGATCCGTCGGACGCCGCGGCCGAGGTGTGGGCACTCGTGGAACGGGCCCAGGGTGGGGACGCGGGAGCGTTCGGGCTGATCTACGACCGGTACGTCGACACGGTGTTCCGGTTCATCTACTTCCGCGTGGGCAACCGGCCGCTGGCCGAGGACCTCACGTCGGACACGTTCCTGCGCGCGCTCAAGCGGATCGGCAGCTTCACCTGGCAGGGCCGCGACCTCGGCGCCTGGCTGGTCACCATCGCCCGCAACCTGGTCGCCGACCACTTCAAGTCGGGCCGGTACCGCCTGGAGGTGACCACCGGTGACGTCCTGGACGCCGACCGGGAGGACCGCGGACCCGAAGGCAGCCCCGAGGCCGCCGTCGTGGACCACATCACCAACGTGGCGTTGCTCACCGCCGTCAAGCAGCTGAACCCGGAGCAGCAGGAGTGCATCGTCCTGCGGTTCCTGCAGGGCTTCTCGGTCGCCGAGACCGCTCAGGCCATGGGCAAGAACGAGGGGGCGATCAAGGCCCTGCAGTACCGGGCCGTCCGCGCCCTCGCCCGATTGCTGCCGGAGGGACTCAACTCGTGAGACGCGTCACCCCACACCCGCGCGTAACCGAGACAGCCGCGACGGCGTTTGACCGAATGCGACCGGGATGCCCACAGGGGCCCCCGGCGTACTCAGCCGCGACCAGCGAAGGGGGGTGCCAGCGGTGAACGCTCTCTTCGACCGTCGGCAGACCGAACGCTTCGCCCAGCTCTTGGACGAGGCGAGCGGCGGTCGGCGCCATCACTCGCGTACCCGGTTGGACGATCGCCTCGCCGACCACGTCCACCTCGCCGATCAGCTGCGCAACACGTATGTTCCCGGCCCGTCCGCCGACTTCCGTTCGGGCCTGCGGGCCCAGCTGATGGCCAAGGCGGAACGGGACGGCATCGGCGCGACCGCGACCGAGCCTGAGGAGCCCGTCTTCGTCAGGCCGGCCCGGTCGCGTACGCGGATCGCCATCGTCGCCGGCATCGCGACCGGTGCCGTGGCGGTGTCGGGCATCTCGATGGCCAGCGGCGACGCGAACCCCGGGGACGCTCTCTACCAGGTGAAACGCTCGACCGAGAAGGCCCAGTTGGCACTCGCCAGCTCGGACCTGTCGCGTGGGCAGCTCTACCTGGAGTTCGCCCGCACCCGGCTCGCCGAGGCCAACGCGGTACGCAAGAACCCGGCCGGCTTCAACGCGGCCCTCGCCGACATGGACTCGAACACCGTGGACGGCGTACGCCTGCTGACGGCCACCGCGACGACGCACAAGGATCCGGCCGCCCTGGACCGGCTCGACAGCTTCGTCACCGAGCAGAAGCGGCTCATCGGCCAGCTGACCGGCCTGGTCGACCTGCCGTCGCGGCAGCGGATCGACGCTTCCGTGACGTTACTCGACGCCATCGGGGCCCGGTCGCGCGCGCTGCGTACGGCGCTCGCCTGTGGTGCCGGAACGGCCGGCAAGGGCACCGACGACCTCGGACCGATCGCGGCGCTGTGCGCGCCGGCGGCGGCCGGCGGTTCCGGGGCAACGACCATGCCGGGTACGACGGAACAGCAGAGCGGTACCGGTTCGGTGAAGGGCGGCGGCACCCCGGCCGGCGCTTCGAAGCCCGCAACCGCGCCGTCGACGAACACCTCCCCCGCCGCGACCGCACCGTCGGCGAGCCCGACGCCGGCCCCCACGGCCAGCGAAGACGGCGGCATCCTGGGCCAGCTCGGCCGGATCCTCGGCGGGTTGCTCGGCGACTGATCGCAACCTGTGCTACGTGTGGGCGTCACCTGATGGTGGCGCCCACACGTGTGCGTAACCGCTACGCTCGGACAGGTGCCGGACAAGATCGGAGGAGACATCGCCGTGACGTCGTCGCCCGTGGTGCGTACAACGGCCGCGGCCGCGTTCTTCGACCTGGATAACACGGTCATGCAGGGCGCGTCCCTCTACTACTTCGCGCGCGGGCTCGCCGCGCGTAAGTACTTCACCACGGGGGACCTGCTCAAATTCGGCTGGAGCCAGCTCAAGTTCCGGCTGTTCGCCCACGAGGACGCCGGGGACATCAGCGAAGCCCGGGAGGCGGCGCTCGCCTTCATCGCGGGCTGGAAGGTCGAGGACGTCCGGCGGCTGAGCGAAGAGATCTTCGACGAGCTGATCGCCGAACGGATCTGGGCCGGTACGCGCGCCCTCGCGGAACAGCACATCGCCCACGGCGACCGGGTCTGGCTGGTCACCGCGGCCCCGGTCGAACTGGGCGAGGTGATCGCCCGGCGGCTCGGGCTGACCGGCGCGCTCGGCACCGTGGCGGAGATCCGCGACGGCGTCTACACCGGCCGGCTGGTCGGCGACATGCTGCACGGCCCGGCCAAGGAGACGGCCGTCCGGGCCCTCGCCGCCGCTGAAGGCATCGACCTGGCCGACTGCTACGCGTACTCGGATTCCGTGAACGACCTGCCGATGCTCGGCGCGGTGGGGCACCCGACGGCGGTGAACCCGGACAGCTCGCTGCGCCGGCACGCGCGGGCCCGCGGCTGGCAGATCCGTGACTTCCGGACCACGCGCAAGGCCGCGAAGGTGGCGGTTCCGGCGACGCTCGCGGCAGGGGTGCTCGCGGGCGCGGTCACGGCGGGCCTGGCGATCCGCAACCGCAACAAGGACTGAATCCAAGATCCTGTTTGGATCAGGTTTACGCACGTAATCTTGGGCCAAGATTCGGGTGATTTCCCTGATCCAAACGGGATCTTCGAATCGGGTCGCCGGGGCTCAGGTCAGGGATCGCAGGTCGAGGGCCTGCCACGCGTCGGCCGCCGACCACCAGATCCAGCCGTCGCGGCCGAGGATCTGCCCGGCGCCGTCGGTGACCGTGATCAACCGTCGCTCCCGGATGTCGTAGAGCAGGACCTGCTGGTCGGCCAGGGTGGTCGCCGCGAGGCCGGCGCGGGAGTAGACCTCCCACCGGCCGAGCCGGGCGACATCCGCGAGGGCCGCGCTGACGCCGCCGCTCGCGACCCGGCGCCGACCCGTCCCGTCCGGACGCATCACATCGATGCGAGCCACTCCCCCATCGCCGCCGAGCACCAGCACCCGGCACCAGTCCGGCCCGCAGCTCACCAGCTCGGTCGGCTGGCCGGGCACCTCGCGCCGGCCGCCGGTGCGCAGGTCGAGCAGGCTGGTCGCGGAGCCTTCCGCGGTCAGCGAGGTGGCGAGCACGCCACCGCCGACCGACTGCCACGCGCCGTCGACGGTCCGCGTCGTGGTGACACCGCCGGCCAGCGGGACCGTGCGTACCTCGGTGCGGACGGCGGTCCCCGGGGCGACCGCGACCCACACCAACCGGCCGCCGACCACGGTCAGGTCGTCGTCGGAGCCGAAGAACGCGAAATCACCCGGCTGATCGGAGAGGACCGTCGGCGTACCGGCGTCTTCCCAGGGGGCCGACCAGATCTTCGCGACGGCCGGCCGGCCCCGCTCGGCCGTCTGCTCCAGCCACACCAGGTTCCGTCCGGCCACCGTCACCCCGCTGAACTGCGGTGCCAGCGCGCGGTCGAGGTCGCGCAGGACGCGTACCACCGCGCCGTCGATCAGGACGACCAGGCGCTCGCGCCGCCCGCTCACCGCGGTCCCCGCCGAGGTCCGCGCGTCCATGAAGACCATCGGCGTGTACGCCCAGCCGCCGTCCACCATCCCCGGCACGCCGACCGGCCGCACCCCCGGGTACGCCTCGGCCAGCGTCCAGTCGGTGCCGGGCGGATGCGGCCAGGGCAGGCCGAGCAGGATTCCCGCGGCGGCGAGCGCGACGGCGAGGCCCACCCGCAACCGCCTGGTACGCCGATGCCGGCCGCCGGAGAACCGCACCCCGACAGCGTAATCGGAGGAAACGGACTAAATCCGGCAACGCACGGGGAACGGGGTCACTGCGAGAACGGGTCGGGCCGGCGTTCGAGCAGCCCGTGCACCATCTGCTGAATCGTCTCGCGGACCTGATCGGCGAGGTTGAACACGACCATGGGATCGTCGGCCGCATCGGCGAGATCGTCGGTCGGGATCGGCTCGCCGAACTCGATCAGCCACTTGCTCGGTAACGGGACCAGGCCCAACGGACCGAGCCAGGGGAACGTCGGCGTGACCGGGAAGTACGGCGTACCCAGGACGCGGGCGAGCGGCTTGATGTCCCCGATGAGCGGATAGATCTCCTCCGCGCCGACGATGGCCGCGGGCACGATCGGTACGCCCGTGCGCAACGCCGCCGACACGAACCCGCCCCGGCCGAAGCGCTGGAGCTTGTAGCGGTCCTTGAACGGCTTGCCGACGCCCTTGAAGCCCTCGGGGAACACGCCGACCAGTTCACCGGTACGCAGCAGGCGCTCGGCGTCCGGCGTACAGGCGAGGGTGGCGCCGGACTTGCGGGCCAGTTCGCTGACGCCCGGCATCTTGAAGACGAAGTCCGCGCCGAGCAGCCGCAGGTGCCGGTGCCCCTCGGACTCGTCGTGGCAGGCGATGGCGAGCATCAGCGCGTCGAGCGCCACCGTGCCGGAGTGGTTGCCGACGATCAGCGCGCCGCCGTCGACCGGTACGTGCTTGCCGCCGGTGATCTCGGTACGGAACCAGTCCCGCTGCAGCACCCGCAGCATCGGGTGGAAGACGCCCTCGGTCAGCTCCTTGTCGAAGCCGAACTCGTCGACGTCGTACTGGCCCGACAGCCGTCGGCGCAGGAAGGCCAGGCCGGAGGCCACCCGGCGGTCCCAGACGTCGTCCTCGCTCACGCCGTCACCCCCCGCGCACCGCGTACGCGCTCGATCATCTGCAGGAAGGCGTTCTCGGCCGCGGCCAGGCGCTCGGGCGTGACGACGGCCCCGTCGGTGTGCGACCGGACGAACTCGTCGAACGCCGTCGGCGTGGAGCGCGGAACGAAGCCGAACTCCTGGATCAGGCGGCTCACGTCGACCACGCGACCGTGCACGAACAGGTCGACCTGGTCATGGCTGATGACGCGGCGGCCGGTCGCGGCGGCGAGGCTGAGTCCCTGCTCGGGCAGGGGTACGGCGAGGCGCCCGGCCCGGCGTACGGCCTGCGACAGTGTCAGGACGCCCGGACCGGCGACGTTGAACGTGCCCGGATGGTCTTCGAGAACCGAGCGGACCAGGATCTCCATCGCGTCGTCGACGTGGACGAACTGGAGGCGGGGGTCACGCCCGATCACGGTCGGCACGGTCGGCCGGGCCAGGTAGTGCAGCAGTGACGTCTCGGCCGTGGTGCCGATGAACGGCGCGAACCGGAGCACCGTCGCGGCCACATCGGGACGCCGCCGGCGGAATCCGCGTACGTAGGCCTCGATGTCGAGGATGTCGCGGGCGTACCCGCCGCGCGGCACCTCCCGGGGTTCGGTGTCCTCGGTGAACACCGCGGGATCGCGGAACGAGGCACCGTACGCGGCCGTGGACGAGCGCACCACCAGCCGGCGCAGCGCCGGTGCCTGCTGACAGGCGGCGAGCAGCTGCATCGTGCCGATGACGTTCTGTTCCTTCATCGCCGTCCGGCCGCCCCGGGCCTGGTCCGGCGAGGAGATGACCGCGAGGTGCGCCACCGCGCCCACCCGCAGGTCGCCGAGGATCTGATCGGCGGCCCGCAGGTCGGCCTGGATGACGTCGACCCCGCCCAGCAGCGCGGCGATCTCGGCACTCGGCGCGTACGCGTCGAGCCCGAAGACGCGGCCGACCTCGGGGCGCGCGGCGAGACGGGCGGCCACCTGGGCACCCAGGAACCGGCTCACGCCGGTGACGAGAACCACCTCGGGACTGTTCGTCCGCTCGGTCGCCATGCGCTCCTCGGTCGGGCTGAAGATCACCGGTCGGCGACGGATCGCCCGGACCGGCGGAGGTTCACCAATCGTCGGCGGCAAGTGCGCACGCGGGCCCGCGACGCTCGGTCGGGCGCGGGCCGGCGTGGGTCACTTGCCGAGACGGCGACGCTGGACACGGGTCTTGCGCAGCAGCTTGCGGTGCTTCTTCTTCGCCATGCGCTTGCGGCGCTTCTTGACCACGGAGCCCATACGGCAGCCCTCTCAGACGATGCATTCGTACGCACCGCGCGGTATCGCGCAGGTGCGGCGCTCGGACAGTTCGGCGCTCCGGCCGGTCGGCTTGCCGCGCGAGCGGCGGGCAGGCGTCGGCGTGACGCGAGCCGGAGTCGTTGTCCAGGGTAACCGCACGCATGCGCGATCGTGAAACCGGGCCGGACAGGCGTCACGCCGCCTGGGAGAAGGCGCCCCGGAGGTACTCGTGGACGGCGTGCTCGGGGACCCGGAAGGACCGGCCGACCCGGACCGCGGTCAGCTCGCCGGAGTGCACCAGCCGGTAGACGGTCATCTTCGAGACGCGCATCAGGGCCGCGACCTCCGCGACCGTGAGGAAGCGGACCTCGGCCAGCTCGTTGTCGTGGGGTGAACCGCGGGATTTCATGCCTTTCCCCCAACCTCTCCGCCCGGACATGCCGCCCGGTCCTACCGGACACGCCACCCGGGAACATGCGGGTAACTAGAACGGTAGCGGGGCGCATGAGGCGAACGCGACAGCTTTGGGTAATCGCTCCACTACTCACCATCTTGACCAGTGGCAACTACCCACAGCAACTCTTCACTCGGTACGCAACGCCACCACAGGGTCCAGCTTTCCGGCGCGTTGGGCGGGTACGACGCCGAAGATGATCCCGACGCCGGCGGACACCCCGAAGGCGAGCGCGAGCGACCACCAGGTGACCGTCGCCGGCACCGGGCTCAACGCGGCCGTCACCAGCGAAGCCGTCACACCGAGGACCGCGCCGAGGATGCCGCCGATCGTCGTCAGCAACACCGCTTCCAGCAGGAACTGGATGCCGATGTCGCGGGGTTTGGCGCCGACCGCCTTGCGCAGCCCGATCTCCTTCGTGCGCTCGCGTACCGAGACGAGCATGATGTTGGAGACGCCGACCCCGCCGACGAGCAGGGAGATCCCGGCGATGGCGGCGAGCACGGTCGTCAGCACCCCCAGGATGTCCCCGAGTACGCCGAGTATCTGGTCCTGCGTGACCGCCGAGAATTCGGTGTCCGGGTGGCGTTTGTGCAGTTCCGCGACGACCCGGTCGCCGAGCGTGCCGATGGTGTCGTTGTCGGGTGCCTTGATCGCGAAGGCGTCGATCCGGTTGGTGGCGAACAGCCGCTGGGCGGTGCTGATCGGGATGTGCACCTCGCTGTCGCGGTCGACGCCGAGGCTCTGGCCGAGCGGCGCGAACACCCCGACGACCCGGAAGCGTACGCCCGCGATGCTGATCTGCTGCCCGACCGCCGACCGCTCACCGAACAGCTTCCTCGCCACGCCGTCGCCGAGGACCGCGACCCGGCGCCCGGTGTCGACGTCCGCCCGGGTCAGGTAGCTCCCGGCGGCCACGGTGCGGACGAACACCTTCGGCGTGGTCTCCATGACGCCGAGGACCGTGGTGAACGCCGAGTTGCGCCCCGCGCGTACGGTCTCGCCGGACGTGAGGGTGACCGCCACCCGATCGCGGTCGCCGACGACCCGCACGACGTCGTTGAGGTCGGTGTTGTCCAGCGGCGACGCGGTCGGCGCGGAGTTGAAGTCGACCTTGCCGGGAACGACGAACATGAGGTTCGCGCCGAGGCCCTCGACCTGCGACTCCACCTCGTTCTTGGTGCCGGTGCCGAGGGCGACCAGGACGACCACCGCGGCGACGCCGATGATCATTCCGAGCATGGTGAGCCCGCTGCGCAGGCGGTTCGCCCGCAGGGCCGCGCTCGCGACCCGCCACGCCTCGGCGAGCCTCATGGCCGCTCCCAGATCTCGTCGCCGGTTTCCGGCGCGTCGCTCTCGTCCTGCTCGATCACGCCGTCGCGCATGTGGATGCGGCGGCGCGCGCGGGCCGCGACCTCGCGGTCGTGGGTGACCATCACCAGCGCCACCCCCGCCTCGCGGTTGAGCTGTTCGAGCAGTTCCAGCACCGCCTGGCCGTTGGCGGTGTCGAGGTTGCCGGTCGGCTCGTCGGCCAGCAGCACAGCCGGATCGGTGACCAGCGCCCGGGCGATCGCCACCCGCTGCTGCTCACCGCCGGAGAGCTGGTTGGGCCGGTGGTCCAGCCGGTGGCCGAGACCGACGCGTTCCAGCACCGCCCGCGCCTTCTCCCGGCGTGCCTTCGCCCCCAGGCCGCGGTAGACCAGCGGCAGCGCCACATTGTCCACCGCGGACGTGCGCGCCAGCAGGTGGAAGGACTGGAAGACGAAGC
Organism: Hamadaea tsunoensis DSM 44101; assembly: GCF_000428945.1. Classification (GTDB taxonomy): domain Bacteria; phylum Actinomycetota; class Actinomycetes; order Mycobacteriales; family Micromonosporaceae; genus Hamadaea; species Hamadaea tsunoensis. The sequence continues at coordinate 225,573 of NZ_AUAX01000003.1, forward strand.
CGATCGTCTCGTTGCGCAGCGTCGCCAGCTCGGCCGGGCCCAGCCCGGCCACGTCCCGGCCGTCGATCAGCAGCCGCCCGCCGGTCGGCCGGTCCAGGCCGCCGATCAGGTGCATCAGCGTCGACTTGCCCGAGCCCGAAGGCCCCACCACGGCCACGTGCGCCCCCGGCTCGATCGTGAAGCTCACGCCCCGCAGGGCCTGGACCTCCAGACCCTCCAGCTGGTACGCGCGGCGTACGTCGATCGCCTCGATGGCCGGGGTCACGGCAGCTGATCTCCACTGTGGACCTTGTCGACCCCGGTCACGACGACCTGGTCGCCGGCCAGCAGACCGTCGGTGATCTGCACCAGGTCGGCACCGGAGACGCCGACGGTCACGGGGCGGCGCTCGGCCTTGCCGTCGGCGGCGCGTACCCACACCATGTCGTGGCCCTCGGCCGAGAAGACCGCCGCGGCGGGCACGGCGACCGTGTCGGCGGCCTCGCGTACGCGCAGGTGCGCCACCGCGTTCATGCCGGGCCGGGGAGTCTGCGCACCGGACGGCGGCGACTGCAACGACAACCGCACCCGGTACGCCACGGCGCCCCGCGCGTTCGGCGTCGGCAGGATGTCGATGGCCGTGACGATCGCGGGGTAGGTCACCCCGGGCGCCGCGTCCAGCTCCACATCCGCCGGTACGCCGGTCTTCACGAGGAAGATGTCGGTCTCGTCGACGTCCGCCACGAGACCGAGCTCGCTGACGTCGACGATGGTGAGGATCGGCGTACCGGCGCTGACGAGGCCGCCGGCGACGACCGTGGTCGAGACGCCGGCCGGGGTCGCGTTGGCGGCCGCCGGGGCGGAGGAACCCCCGCTCACCCCCGCGAGCAGGCTGCTCAGGTCCGTGCCGCCGGCCGCCGCGCCCCCGGTCGCACCGCCCAGCTGAACGACGCCCGCGATCGGGGCCCGCAGCGTCAGGGCGTCCACCGTGGCCTTCGCCAGGTCGTACGCCTGCTGGGCCTGGAGGCGTTGCGCCGCACCGAGGGCGCTCATGGCGCTGCCGAGCGAGCGGATGCCCCGCTGGACTCCGCGTACCGCCGAGTCGACGGACTTCGCGGCGCCCGCGAACTGCTTCTGCGCCGCGCCGATCTGGGCCAGCAGCGCCGCCTTCACCTGCGGATCGGTCACGTGGTCGGCCGCCTGCCGGGCCTGATCGAAGGCGGCCGCGGCCGAGGCGTTCAGCTGCTTCGAGGCCGAACCGAGGTCGATGTTCACTCCCCCGCCGCCCGAGTTCCGGGCGGCGTCGAGCGCCGACTTGGCGTCGCGGAGCCGTTTCTGTGCCGTGGGCGAATCGACCACGGCCACGATCTGTCCCTTGTGGACCTGGTCACCGGGGTTCACGGCCAGGCGGGCGAGCGTACCGTCGGCGGGCGCGGTCAGCGTCGCCGCCGCCCGCGCGACGACCGAGGCCGGCGCGTCCACCACCTCCGTGACATCGGACCGGCTCACGCCGGCGACCGAGATGCCCTTGTCGTCGTGGCCGCACGAGGCCGCGGTGAGCGCTACGAGCACCACCGCGGCGGCCGCCAGCAGAATCGGACGTCGCACTCCGGCGATGCTAGCCCCTCGGCGCGCGCGGGTCAGACGGCGGAGCGGATGTAGGAGGTGAGGTCGGCGGAGACCGCGGACCACGACCGGCCGAACGCCTGCTGCGACGCCGCCGTCTCGCTGATCCCGTCCTGCACGACCGCCATGAAGAAGGCGAGCATCTTGTCCTCGCCGTACTTCTCCGCGAGATGGCGTACGGCGAGGAAGGCCACACCGTAGTCGGCCGCCACCGCCGCGTCGCCGTCGCTGTCCTTGGGCGCGCTCACGTCCACGTCGCCGTCCCACGAGCCCTTGACGAACTTGCGGGTCGCGTCGAGATCCGGGTAGCGCGACACGGCGCTGCCGTCCATCTCGGCGTACTCGGCGATGCCCTCGATCAGCCACCACGCCTCCGACCGCGACCCGGCCGGGATCGTCGACGCGTGCGTCATCTCGTGCCGCAGCAGGTTGTCCATGAACCAGCCCTGCACGACCTTGCCGTTCAGCACGATGTTCGACGTCTGTCCGACCTCGATCGACGCCCCGGCCGACCAGGACGGCGGGTTCCAGTCGTACCAGCCGTTCCACTCGGCGGAGCCGCCCGCGTAGAAGATCACGTACCGGGACGGCGGCTTGCCCTGGTACGCGAACCGGTCGGCCACCTTGGCGGCGGCCTCGGCCTGCTCGGCGATCTTCGGCAGCATCGAGGCGTACGGCTTGGACGTGGCGACCACGGTCCGGGCACCCACCCGGGCGACGAGATCCGACGACTGCCACGGACGCGGCGTGCGGGCGTCGACGTCCGGCGCGTACGCCGTCAGGACCGCCTTGTCCGGAGTGGTCAGCTTCCAGTGCGTGGCCACGATGAACTCGTCCTCGCCACAGGTCGGCGCGCCGAAACACGGGTGCCAGGAGACGCGTACCGACCAATCGGTCTGGTACGCCTTCCCGCTCGCGCCGGTGATCGACAGGATCTCGCCGGCGAAGCTGCCCGTCTTGAGCGTACGCAGATTCGCGTACTCCTTCTTGAGGTCGTTGACGATCTTCGACTGGCCGGTGGCGACCGCGGCGGTGAAGCCGGCCGCGTTGCCGTCGAGGACCGCCTTCTCCTGCGCGTCGAGGGCGTCCTGGATCCGGTCGGCGGCCCAGTTCTCGTACGCGGTCTGGCTGTCGCCGGCCTTCGGCTGCGGGGCCGGCGAGCGGGACGCGCGCGGCTGGGGCGAGCGGGTGGCGCCGGTGGAGGCCTGCGCGATCGGGGTCGTCGGTTTGTCCTGCTGGGAGCCGAGGTAGACGGCGATGCCGGCGACGGGCAGGCCGCAGCCGACGACGAGGACGCCGGCGACGAGGCCGGCGATCCAGCCCCAGCCGCGCTTGCGCGGCGGCGCGACCGGCGGATACGGGTAGGGCGCCGGGGCCGGCGGGGCGGAGTACGGGTTGTACGAAGGCTGCTGCGGTACGCCGTACGGCCCGGCCGGGTAGGGACCCTGCGGCGGATACGGCGGGTAGGGCGGGTACGGGCCGGGCTGCGCCGGCGGTCCGCTGTACGGCGCGTAGGGCGGCGGGCTACCCGGACCACCGGCATAGGGCGGCGGGCTCGCGGGATCACCGTAGACCGGCGGATTCCCCGCGGTGCCGGCGTACGGGTTCCCAGGTGCGCCGACGTAAGGACTTCCAGGTACGCCGGTGTACGGGCCGGCAGCGGTGCCGGGCGGGTAGGGAGACGCGCTCATCGGGTCCGCGCCCGGGTAGGCGGGGCCGGCCGACGGGTAGGAGCCCGCGGACGGCATGCTCCCGGCGGGGGCTCCATAGAGGTCGCCCGGCTGGCGCGGCTGCGGTACGGTCGGCCAGCCCGGCTGCGCCGGTGGGGATGCCGGACCCCCGGGCGGCGGGCCTTCGTGTCCCGGCAGGCCGTGGCTCAACGGCGACGACCCCCAGGGGTCGGACGGCGGTTCGGCATTGGTCTGCGGCTGGTCAGGCTGCGAGGGGTCCCCGAGGTGCACGCGTCCGAACGCTACTGGATGCTCTCCAGAGGTAGATCATCCGTTCGGTCCCATTTGCCCGGGGATCATCCGCGGCCACGGCCGCGCCGACCGGCTCGGAGCCTGCGACGACCGCGTCCGATCAGACGCCTGCGACGGCCAGGGCCGACTCGTCGACGGCCGCCTTCTTGCGGGCACGGTGCGCGGCCACGTGCGAGCGGGTCGCGCAGCGCTCCGAGCAGAACCGGCGGCAGTTGTTCGACGAGGTGTCGAGGTAGACGTTGCCGCAGCGCTCGTCCGCGCAGACGCCGAAGCGCGCGCTGCCGAACTCGCACAGCCAGACCGCGAGGCCCCACGCCGCGCCCGCCAGGTACTCGGCGGAGACCGAGGAACCCCGGCTGGTCACGTGCATGTGCCAGTCGGGCCCGTCGTCCTTGTGGCCGGAGATGCGCGGCTGGATCGGGTAGGCCTCCAGCAGGCCGTTCAGCTCGGCGACGGCGTCGGCGTCGCGGCCGGCCGCGCCCGCCTCGAAGACGTCGCGGAGCTTGCGCTGGGCCCGCCGGAAAACGGGCAGATCCTTCTCCACGACCTCGTCGGCCATCCATGATCGCTCGCCGGAGCAAGCTGCTCGGAGGTCGTCGAGGTGGTCAAGCCGGGCGTTGACCAGGTCAACGGCGGTCTTGGCGTACGCGTCGAAGTCCACCCGACAAAGGTAGTGCAAAGTCGCCGGAAGTGGTGTGCCGAGGTTGTGCCGGATGGGCCACACGTGTGTGCGCCCAACGTGATTGCGGACGCCTGCGTTCCGCAAGGGCGGCAGCGAACGATTCCACCGACGGGATGTGAGTCACACCTGAGGTGGCGTTAGGGTTTATCCATGCTCCGTTCGGTCATCCTCGCAGCGTCGCGAAGTGCCCAGGTCGAGAAGTTCGTGGGCTCGGCACCCGTCAGCCGGGACGTCGTACGCCGGTTCGTCGCCGGCCGCACCACCGAGGACGCCCTGCGCGTCACCCGCGAGCTGGCCGACCAGGGCCTCGGCATCACGCTGGACCATCTGGGCGAGGACACGCTCAACGCCGACCAGGCCAATGCCACCCGGGAGGAGTACCTCTCGCTGCTGGCGGCCCTGAAGGCGGAGGGGCTCACCCCGGCCGCCGAGGTCAGCCTCAAGCTCTCCGCCCTCGGGCAGGCGTTCGACGAGGACCTGGCCGAGGCCAACGCGCGGACGATCTGCGCCGCCGCGGCCGACGCCGGCACGACGGTCACCCTGGACATGGAAGACCACACGACGACCGACTCGACGCTGGCGATCCTGGCCCGGCTGCGCAAGGACTACCCGAGCACGGGCGCGGTGCTGCAGGCGTACCTGCGCCGGACCGAGCAGGACTGCCGGGAACTGGCCACCGCCGGCTCGCGCGTACGCCTGTGCAAGGGCGCGTACAAGGAGCCGGAGCACGTCGCGTACCAGGCGCCGCTGGAGGTCGACAAGTCGTACGTGCGCTGCATGAACGTGCTGATGGCCGGCCAGGGCCACCCGATGCTCGCCACCCACGACCCGCGGCTGGTCGCCATCGGGCAGGACCGGGCGCACTGGTTCGACCGCTCGCCGGCCGAGTTCGAGTTCCAGATGCTCTACGGCATCCGCCCGGAGGAGCAGCGGCGGCTCGTGGCCGAAGGCTTCGGAGTCCGGGTCTACGTGCCCTACGGCGAGCAGTGGTACGGCTACCTGATGCGGCGGCTGGCGGAGCGCCCGGCGAACCTGATGTTCTTCGCGCGGGCGCTCTCGTCCAAGAAGTGACTCAGACCTCGGTGCTGCCCTGCGGCCCCTTCTCGGGGTCCTCGCCGGTCTCGAGCACGGCGGCGTCCGGCGAGTCCGGCACCGCCGCCTCCAGTACGCCGGACGCGTCGTTCGGGGCGACGCTGCCGGTCACGAGGTAGATGATGTGCCGGCCGGCGTTGACCGCGTGGTCGGCGAAGCGCTCGTAGAAGCGGCCGAGCAGGGCCGCGTCGATGGCCGCCTCGACGCCGTGCGACCAGTTCGGGCTGAGGATGATCTCGAACAGGTCGCGCTCGAGGTTGTCCATCGCGTCGTCGTCGCGCTCCAGTTCGGCCGCGCGCCGGGTGTCGTACGCGGCCAGCACGAGCGTGATCTTGCCGCTGATCCGGTCGGCCACCTCGGCCATCTCCGCGATCACGGTGGCCAGCTCGGCCGGCACGGCGGCGTTCGGCAGCCGGCGCAGGGCGGTCTTGGCGACGTGCTCGGCGAGGTCGCCCATCCGCTCCAGATCGGTCGCGACGTGCTGGGCGGTGATCACCGTACGCAGATCCCGGGCGACCGGCTGCTGCTGGGCGAGCAGCCGCAGGACGCGCTCCTCGACCTGCCGGTAGAGGGCGTTGATCTCCTGATCGCGGGCGACCACCTCCTCGGCGGTCTCGCTGTCCGCGGTGAGCAGGGCGAAAGTGGCCTGACGCATCTGCTTGCGGGCGGTCTCGGCCATGTTGACGAGAAGGCCGCCCACCTCTTGGAGGGCTGCGCCGAAGGACTCACGCATATCTGGTTACCGCCATCGGGTCGGAGGTCCGGGCTTGTGTTGTCAGGGAAAAAGTAGGCGGCCAGGGCGACCGTCCGGTGAACGACGGTGAACGCCGAGCCGCTCGTAGGTGAACATTGACGCGATGGGTGTCCGTTTTGTGTGCATGCGGGTTATCGGTCTGTTAGTGCAACGGCTATCGTTCGCAGCGTGTTCCTCCGCCGCTCGTCGACGTCATCCGAGGTAGACACGCTTCCGGGGCTCGGCCGCAAAAGCCTCGACTCGTTGCGTGTGGGGGTCGTCGTGCTCGACAGCACCGACCAGCCGGTCCTCGTCAATCCGTCCGCGCGGGCCATGGGCCTGCTCCGGGCCGGCGCCGTGCCGGGTACGCCGCGCGCCCACCCCATCGTGCGTACGCTCGCCGGTCAGGTACGCCGCACGGGGATGCGCCGCGAGGTCGAGCTGGACCTGCCCCGGGGCGCGGAGGGCAGCGGCGCCGAGCCGCTCGGCGTGAACCTGCGAGCGGTGGCCCTCGGCGGCGGCCTCGTCGCGGTCGAGGCGTTCGACGTCACCGACTCGCACCGCGTCGCCCGCGTACGCCGGGACTTCGTGGCCAACGTCAGCCATGAGCTGAAGACCCCCATCGGGGCGTTGCAGCTGCTGGCCGAGGCGATCCTGGACGCGACCGACATCGGCACCGACGGAACGGTGGACGTCGAGGCGGCCCGCCGGTTCGCCGAGCGGATGCAGCGCGAATCCGTACGCCTCGGCACGCTGGTCACCGAACTGCTGGAACTGACCCGGCTGCAGGGCGCCGAGCCGCTGCCCGATCCCGAGCCCGTCTCGGTCGACTGGGTGGTGGCCGAGGCGGTCGACCGGTCGCGTACCGCGGCGGTGGCCAAGGAGATCGACATCGAGGTACGCGGCCAGCACGGCCTGCGCGTCTTCGGCAGCGACAGCCAGCTCGCGACGGCCGTCGGGAATCTCATCGAGAACGCGGTCGCCTATTCCGAGAACGGCAAGACCGTCGTCGTGACCGTACGCGGCGACGAGGACCGCATCGAGGTCGCCGTCGCGGACGAGGGCATCGGCATCGCCGCCGACGAGGTCGACCGGGTCTTCGAGCGGTTCTACCGGTCCGACCGGGCGCGCTCGCGGGCGACCGGCGGCACCGGCCTGGGCCTGGCGATCGTCAAGCACATCGCGACCAACCACGGGGGCCGGGTCGACGTCAGCAGCGCCCTCGGCGGCGGTTCGACGTTCACCCTGCGGCTGCCGGCCCGCCCGCCCGAGGACGAGCTGGCCCTGCCCCAGTCCGCCCAGTTCCCCTCCCTCTAGAGACTTCATTCACGAACCCCGCAAGATTCACGAACCCCACAAGACAGGAGACAAAGACGTGGCACGGGTTCTGGTGGTCGAGGACGAAGAAGCGTTCTCCGACGCCCTGTCCTACATGCTGCGCCGCGAAGGCTTCGAGGTCTCGGTGGCCGCCAACGGCACCGCGGCGCTCACCGAGTTCGACCGCACCGGCGCCGACATCGTCCTGCTCGACCTCATGCTGCCGGAGATGTCCGGTACCGAGGTCTGCCGGGCGCTGCGCGCGAAGTCGGGCGTACCGATCATCATGGTCACCGCCCGGGACAGCGAGATCGACAAGGTCGTCGGTCTGGAGCTGGGCGCCGACGACTACGTCACCAAGCCGTACTCCCCGCGGGAGCTCGTCGCCCGGATCCGGGCGGTGCTGCGCAGGCAGACGAGCGAGCCGACCGACGTCGCCGGGGGCGCGACCCTGGCCGCCGGCCCCGTACGCATGGATGTCGAGCGCCACGTCGTCACGGTCTCCGGCGAGGCGGTGCCGTTGCCGCTCAAGGAGTTCGAGCTGCTGGAGCTGCTGCTGCGCAACGCCGGCCGGGTGCTCACCCGGGGGCAGCTGATCGACCGCGTCTGGGGCGCCGACTATGTCGGCGACACGAAGACCCTGGACGTGCACGTCAAGCGGCTGCGCTCGAAGATCGAGCCGGAGCCGTCGACCCCCCGCTACCTCGTGACCGTGCGCGGTCTCGGGTACAAGTTCGAGCCGTGAGTCGGTAAGCTCCCCGGAATGCCCCCACCCTGGCGACGTCCTGCCGCCGCGGCCGCGGCGCTCGGGGTGATCGGGCTGGCCCTGCGGGTCTGGCTGACGATCGCGCACGCCCCGCCGACCAACAGCGACGAGGCGACCATGGGCCTGGCCGCGCTGCACATCTGGCGCGGCGAGGACTTCCCGGCCTACTTCTACGGCCAGGACTACATGGGCACCATCGAGGCGTACCTGGCCGCGCCGCTGGTCGGGCTGCTCGGTCCCACGCCGCTCGCCCTGCGCCTGCCCACGCTCGCGCTCTACGCGGCCTTCCTCCCCCTGATGTACGCGCTGGCCAAGCGGGCCTACAGCCCCTGGCTGGGCGTCGCGACCGTCGGCTTCCTCGCGTTCGGGGCCGACCGGATCGTCAAGAACCAGCTCATCGCCGGGGGCGGCTATCCGGAGACCGCCCCGATGGTGGCGGCTCTGCTGCTCGGCGTACTGGTCCTGGCGAAGTCGCCGACGCCGCGACCGTGGCTCACCGGCGGGATGGGGCTGCTCACCGGCCTCATCCTGTGGAACCACTGGCTGCCGCTGCCCTACCTCGCCGCCGCCGGGGTGATCCTGCTGGTGCACCGGCGGCGGGCGCTGTGGCCGGCCCTCGCCGGTCTCCTGGTCGGCATCTCGCCGCTGATCTGGCACGACCTGCACGCCAAGCTGTCGAACCGGTCCTTCGCGATCTTCTGGCACCTCCAGACCACCGGCGGCCATCCGCCCCTCGGCGACCGGCTGTACGGCGGCGGGATCCTCGGCGTACCGCTGGGGATGGGGATGTGCGCGCCGAGTTCCTGTCCAAGGTGGACGCTCTGGTGGGCACCTGTGTACGCGGCCCTGCTCGTGGTCGCCGTGGTGCTCGCGTACCGGGACGCGCGCTCGGTCGAGCGGACGGTGCGGCTGGTCCTGCCGCTGGCCGCGCTCCTGACGATCGCCTCGTACGCGCACAGCCCGGCGGCCGCCGAGACACCGATCGAGAGCGCCCGCTACCTGTCGTGCCTGCTCATCTCGACACCCGCGTGGCTGGATCCGTTGCGCCGGGCCGCCGGTACGCGCTGGGCCCTGCCGGCCGGCGTACCGGTGGCGGCCGGGGCGGCGCTGGGCGTCTTCGCGACCGTCACGTTGTTCCTGCACGCCCCGGTGTACTCCGAGATGCGGGCGCAGCAGAAGGCGGTCCTCGGCCGGCTCGCCGAGCTGGACTCCACCCGCGTGTACGCCGACTACTGGACCTGTGACTGGATCGCGTACGAGACGGGTGAGAAGCGGATCTGCGCGGTACTGGACGATCACGCGATGGCCCGCGGCTTCAACCGGTACGCGCCCTACTGGGACGAGGTCGTCGGCGTCCCGAACGTGGTCTACCTGGCCCCGATCGGCTCGCCGCTGGACGGGACGCTGTCGGCCGCGCTGACCGGCGTACCCGTGCGGACCGTGGCGAACTACCACGTGTTCGGGCCGGCGGCCAACGCGCTCAGGTCGTGAGGTCCAGCTCCCGCAGGATCAGGCCCTCGCGCAGCGCCCACGGGCAGATGTCGACGCTGTCGAGGTCCAGCCGCTCCATGGCCGCCAGCGCCACCACCGCCCCGGCCAGCACCTGATGCGACCGCTCCTGGCTGACCCCGTCCAGCTCGGCGATGGCCGACGAGGGCATCCGCTGGATGAATCCGAGCACCTGCCGCAGCCCCGTACGCGTCAGCGACCGCGGCGCCCACAGCCCCCGGCCGCTCGGCGCCGCCCCGGCCAGCCGGGCCAGTGAACGGAAGGTCTTCGAGGTCGCGGCGGCCTTGTCCCAGCCTTCGAGCCGGCTGATGTCGAGCTTGGCCAGCTGGGCGGTGGCGTACTCGCGCAGCGCGCCGACCACGGCCGGCGAGGGCGGGTCGCCCCGGAGCCGGTCCCGGGTGAGCCGGCCGGCCCCGAGCGGGAGGGACACTGCCAGCGAAGGTTCCTCGTCGATGCCGCCCGCGATCTCCAGCGAGCCGCCGCCGATGTCGAGCACCACCAGCCGGCCGGCCGACCAGCCGAACCAGCGCCGCACGGCGAGGAACGTCAGCCGGGCCTCGTCGGAGCCGGACAGCACCCGCAGGTCGACCCCGGTCACCTCGCGTACGCGGGCCAGCACCTTCGCGGAGTTGGTCGCGTCGCGTACGGCGGAAGTGGCGAAGGCCAGCAGGTCGTCGACGCCGAGCCGCTCGGCGGCGCCCTTGGCCCCCTTGACCGCGGAGATCAGGGCCTGCTCGCCGGCGGAGGTGAGCGCGCCGTCCTTGCCGAGCTGCTCGGCGAGGCGCAGCACCACCTTCTCGGAGTGGGCGGGCCACGGATGCGCGCCGTGGTACGCGTCCACGACAAGGAGATGGACCGTGTTGGAACCGACATCGAGCACGCCCAGCCGCACACGAATACCGTACCGGGACGGCGCACCGCCGTACTCTGGCGGAGTGCGTATCACCGACTCCGCCCGGACCGAGGCCGCGCCCGGGGCGCAGAAGACCGCCGCCCAGAAGTCCGCCGCCCGCAAGCCCGCCGCCCAGAAGTCCGCCGCGGACGGCACGTCGCCGGCCCCGGCCGGGCGCAAGCTGCTGCCCGTGACGGTGCGGCCGCGTGACCTGGAGGTCGGCCTGGACTTCGCGCGCGAGTGGGTCGAGTTCACCGACCCCGCCGACGCCGACCAGGTCGTCCGCGCCGACCTCACCTGGCTGCTGTCCCGGTGGAGCTGCGTGTTCGGCAACGGCTGCCACGGGATCATCGCCGGCCGCGAGAAGGAGGGCTGCTGCTCGCACGGCGCCTTCTTCACCGACGCCGACGACGAGAAGCGGGTCAAGGCGGCCGTCAAGAAGCTCACCCCGGAGAACTGGCAGCACTTCCGCAAGGGCTTCAAGAACTGGACCGAGCTCGACGAGCTGCACGACTCCGAGCCCGCACGGCGTACGGCCACGCAGGGTCCGGGCCGGCCGTGCGTCTTCCAGAACGACGAGGACTTCCCCGGCGGCGGCGGATGCGCCCTGCACGGGCAGGCCCTGCGCGACGGCGTACACCCGCTGGACTACAAGCCGGACGTGTGCTGGCAGCTGCCGATCCGCCGGGACCAGAAGTGGATCAAGCGGCCGGACGACACCAAGGTGCTGCAGACCACGCTGACCGAGTTCGACCGGCGCGGCTGGGGCGCCGGCGGTCACGATCTCGACTGGTGGTGCACCTCTTCACCCGAGGCGCGGGTCGACCAGACGCCGGTCTACGTGTCCCTCGCGGCCGAACTGACCGCGCTGATCGGTCAGGCCGCGTACGACGAGCTGGCCCGGCTCTGCGCCGCCCGGGCGAGCCAGGGCCTGATCGCGGCGCACCCGGCCGGGTGACGGGCGGCACCGTGGCCGACGTTACGACCAGCCGATGCCGCACGTCGGCGGCCGGTCGGCGGCGGGCGTACCCGGCGGGCGCGGCCCGAGGCGACTAGCCTGATGCATATGTCCTTCCCGATCCTCCTGTCCAGCTCCTCCGTCTTCCCGGAGCCGACCGCCGCCGCCTTCGAGCTGGCGGCGAAGCTCGGCTACGACGGTGTCGAGGTCATGGTCTGGACGGACGCCGTCAGCCAGGACGCGGGCGCCCTGCGCGGGCTGACCCGGCACTACGGCGTACCGGTGGGCTCGGTGCACGCCCCGTGCCTGCTGGTCACCCAGCGGGTCTGGTCCAGCGACCCGTGGGTGCGCCTCCGCCGCGCCGCCGCGCTGGCCGAGCAGCTGGACGCGCCCACCGTCGTCGTGCACCCGCCGTTCTCCTGGCAGCGGGAGTACGCGCGGACGTTCCCGACCGGCATCGCGACGCTGCAGACCCGCTATCCCCAGATCACCTTCGCGATCGAGAACATGTTCCCGGTACGCATGGCCCGGCGGGAGTTCAACGCGTACTCGCCGGGGTGGGACCCGACGACGACGGGCTTCGACGCGTACACCCTGGATCTGTCGCACTGCGCGGCGAGCCGGACCGACTCGCTGAAGATGGCCGACAAGATGGGCCGCCAACTGAGGCACATCCACCTCGGCGACGGCACCGGCGAGGGGCGGGACGAGCACCTCGTGCCCGGCCGGGGTACGCAGCCCTGCGCGCAGCTGCTGGAGTCGCTGGGCGAGCGGGGCTTCTCGGGCTCGATCGCGGTGGAGGTGTCGACCCGGCGGGCGGTGAGCCGCGCCGAGCGGGAGGCGGACCTGGCGGCGGCGCTGGAGTTCGCCCGCGCCCACGTGTCCGCCCCGGTACCCGGCTAAGCCCAACCGCGCCGCACTCCGCGCCCCCAAGATCGGGTTTGGATCAGGGAAATCACCCGAATCATGGCCCAAGATTCGGGTGGCAACCGTGATCCAAACGCGATCATGAAGCGCGGCTCAGCCGCGGATCTCGCTGGGGAGCTGGGCCAGGTCGCCCGCGGCCGCGTCGGCGGCCGCGATCTCCTCCGCGGCCGAGGCCGGCGAGCCGTGCAGCGACCGGACCCGGCGGTCCCGGGACTTGCCCGCGACCAGGTGGCCGGCGGCCGCCGCGAGCCCGAGTCCGCCGACGATCGCCCAGTGCCAGCTGCCGAGGTGGTCGAGCGACCAGCCGCCGGCCGCCGGGGCCAGGAACCCGGCCGCCGGGAAGACCAGGTAGAACACCGCCTGGTAGCGCGCCCGCAGCTCGGCCGGGGCCAGTTCGGCGATGACCTCCGCGTTGGGCGGGGCGGCCAGCATGCTGCCGACCGTCCAGATCGCCGCTGCCACCAGGTACGCGGGGAGCACGTTCGCGAACGCGACCGACGTGTAACCGAGCCCGGTGAACAGCAGGGCGGTGGCGAGCACCCGGCCCTTCACCCGGCCCTGGAGGAGCCGGGGCACGAACAGCTGCCCGAGCACGATGAGCAGGCCCGGCAGGGCAGCCACGATCCCGTACGCCTCCGGCGGCAGCCCGTCGGCGTTCATGGCGAGCTGGAGCATCGAGGTCTGCGCGCCGAGGAAGGCCAGGACGAAGGTCAGGCCAACGAAGATCATGAAGAACGGGTCGGTGAGCGCCGTGCCCAGACCGCCCCGGGTCCGGCCGGCTCCGCCGCGTGGCGAGGACCTGCCGAGCGTCTCCGGTACCGCGAAGAAGATGATCGTGCCGGTGACCGCGGTCATCGCCGCGTCGACCAGGAACAGCAGCAGGAAGCCGCTGGACGCGACCACCCCGGCCAGCGCGGCGGCCACCGCCGTGCCGAGGTTGAACGCCCAGAACTGCAGATTGAACGCGCGCGACCGGTTGTGCTCGGGGGTCACGTCGATGATCGCGGCGACCAGCGCCGGGCCGGGCATCGAGTGGAAGACGCCGACCGCCAGGGTCAGCAGCGCGATCAGCCACAGCGGCTGGGCGAAGCCGAGCGCCAGCATCAGCGACGCGGCCGTGTAGTTGGCGAGCAGCAGCGTACGCCGCCGGCCGATGGTGTCGGCCAGGACGCCGCCGAGCAGGCTGCCGCACGCGCCGCCGATCCCGTAGCCGGCCGTGATCAGGCCCGCCATGGTCAGCGAGACGCCGCGACCGGACTTGAGGTACAGGGGCAGGAACAGCATCGCGAACGCGCCGACGCGGTTGACCAGCATCGAGGACCACAGTGTCCAGAAAACGCGGGGCAGGCCGCCGGCGGTCTGCGACCAGAAACGAGCGAACACGACCGCTCCGAGGTGCGTCAGGAAGAATTGTAAAGAAGCTTAACCGACCAGCTCGGCGGTACGCGCGGCCGGAGGTGCCGCCGTGAGCAGGGCGGCCCGGCGCTCGCGGGCCGGACCGGTGATCCACTGACCGACCGCGACCAGTACGCCGAGCGCGCACAGCCCCAGCCACAGCGTCGCGGGCGGCGTCCGGTCGAGGACGAAGCCGCCGATGACGGGGGCGAAGAAGTTGGCGAGGGTGAAGCTCATGGACGCGACGCCCTGGTAGCGCCCGCGCATCGCCGGCCGGGACAGGTCGGCGATGTACGCGCCGTTGACCGGGGCGTTCAGCATCTCGCCCAGGGTCCAGACGGCCACGGTGAGCGCGAGCGCGCCGACCGAACCGGCCACGGCGACGGCCCCCATGCCGACGGCGACCAGCAGGGCGGCCGCGATGAGCACATGCGTACGCCGGCGCCCGGAAACGAGCCGCGGCACGAACAGCTGCCCGGTCACGATCATGATGCCGTTGACCGCAATGATCTTGCCGTAGTTGGCCGGGTCGATGCCCTCGTTGACCATCGCGATCGGCAGCAGCTTGCAGGACTCGATCAGGATCCAGAGCCCGAGGTTCAGCGCCACGAACATCATGAAGGTGCGGTCGCGCAGGACCAGGCCGATGCCGCCGGTCTCGTCCTTGACCGCGTGCGCGGACGGGCCGGGCGTCGTGTCCGGGACCTTCACCGCGACGATCACGGTGGTGATCGCGAGGACGGTCGCGTTGAGCGCGAAGACGACGATGCGCGGGGTGTGCGCGAGCAGCCCGGCGAACATGGCCGCACCCGAGAAGCCGAGGTTGATGGCCCAGTAGTTGAGGTTCATGCCCCGCATGCGCTTCGCCGGCCCGAGGATGTCGACCAGGATCGCGCTGTACGCCGGGCGCCCCAGCCCGTTCCACAGGCCGTAGACGAGGGCCATCGCGGCCATGACCGGCGCGCGCTCGGTGAAGCCGAGGGCGAGCGCGGTGACGACGCCGAGGACGTTGGCCGTCAGCAGCGTCTTGCGGCGACCCCAGCGATCGGCCAGTACGCCGCCCGCCAGCGAGCCGAGGGCCATGCCGCCGCCGTAGAGGCCGAGCACGAGACCGGCGAAGGTGGCCGAGAAGCCGTACCCGTCGACCATGTGGATCTCAAGGAAGAGGATCGCGACCGCGCCGAGGCGGTTGATGAGGGTTCCGAGCCAGAGGTACCAGAAGGTGGCCGGCAAACCACCCAACGTGTCACCGGCCCAGCGCGTAACGTAATGAGTCTTAGGCCGGGGCACGCCTTACAACCTAGCGCCGGTGGATCACGGCGGTCACCTGAATTCCGACGTGGCGGTGGTCACTGTCCGGGCATGGGGCAGGATGGTTGGCATGGCAGGAACTCTCGTGCTGCTGCGGCACGGATACAGCGAATGGAACGCCCGGAACCTCTTCACCGGCTGGGTCGACGTGGACCTGAACGCACAGGGTGAGGGCGAGGCGCGGCGCGGCGGCGAGCTACTCAAGGAGCACGGCCTGCTCCCGGATGTCGTGCACACCAGCGTCCTGCGCCGGGCGATCCGGACGTCCGAGATCGCGCTGCACGCGGCCGACCGGCACTGGATCCCGGTACGCCGCAGCTGGCGGCTGAACGAGCGGCACTACGGCGCGCTGCAGGGCAAGGACAAGAAGCAGACCCTCGAGGCGTTCGGCGAGGAGCAGTTCATGCTCTGGCGCCGCTCGTACGACGTCCCGCCGCCGCCGATCGCCGAGGACGACGAGTTCTCGCAGTTCGACGACCCGCGGTACGCGACGCTGCCGAGCGAGCTGCGGCCGCGTACCGAGTGCCTGAAGGACGTTCTCGCGCGGGCGCTGCCGTACTGGTACGACGCGATCGTCCCGGACCTGGCCGCCGGCCGGACCGTCCTGGTCACCGCGCACGGCAACTCGCTGCGGGCGATCGTGAAGCACCTCGACGGCATCTCGGACGAGGCCATCGCGGCGCTCAACATCCCGACCGGCATCCCGCTGCGCTACGACCTGGACGACGACTTCCACCCGGTGAAGACCGGCGGCGAGTACCTCGACCCCGAGGCCGCCAAGGAAGCGGCCGCGGCGGTCGCCAACCAGGGCCGGTAAAGGAAAGGGTCCGGAAACGACAAACCCGGCGGTGGCTGGCGACGCTCACCCCCGTTAGCGTCGCCAGCCAGCACGCCGGTTCAGGTGGCTACCGTCCCCCAACGGTGTTGCGCCACCCATCCCCCAGCTCCTCGCTCGGCGCCAAAGTCGAAGCAGATCGACTAGGCGAACCCCCGGTTAGCACGAGCGAGGTGCGTTACGGATCACGGTACGCCGCGGCGTTTTGGCCCGTCCACCGATTTCCGTGTCTCCGCTGTCACATTCCGTAACGGCGATCACACTGGTTCGCGACTGTCCCGCAGGTAGGCGACCAGCTCGACTCGATTGCGTACGCCGAGCTTCCGATAGATGTTCGCCAGGTGGGTTTCGACCGTTCGCTCACCGATGACGAGTTGTTCGGCGATCTCCTTGGCCGATGCCCCACCGGCCGCCAGCGCCAGCACTTCCTGCTCCCGCCGGGTCAGCCCCTGACCGTCCGGCTGCGCGTCGCGGTCGGCCAGCGCGATCAGCCCGGTCAGGCCCCGCTCGGCCGCCAGCGACCGGGCCGCCTTCAGCTCCTGCGCCGCCGCCGGGCCGTCGCCACCCGCCGCGAGCAGCTGGGCGCGGGTCATCCTGACCCAGGCGGACCAGGGCGTACCCCCGGCGATCCGGCCCGCGTCGGTCAGCGCCCGCGCCGCGCCCGCCCGGTCACCGGCCGCCAGCAGCAGCCGCGCGCGGGTCAGCTCCGTCGGCCCGCCGTTCGCCGCCGCCGCGCCGGCCACGATCCACTTCCCCGCGTACGCCGAGAGCACCGCTGCCATCCGCGCAGCCAGGTCGGCCGGCGGTTGGGCCGCGGCGGCCAGCGCGAGCGTCCAGGGATCGGGTTCGGCGGGCAACTCGGCCAGGAGCGCGCCGGCGAGGTCGTCGAGGCCCGACGACCGGGCTGCCCACGCGGTCGCGGCCGTCGTCCAGTCCCGAGGCGGCAGATCGCGCAGGCGGTCGCCGAGGTCGCCGGGTTCGCCGACGACGAGCCGCAGACCGGTGAGGGCGGCGATCTCGTCCCAGCTCTCGCCGAGATCTTCGCCGGTCCCGGCGCGGCCCGCGAGGAGCGCGCGATGCGTACGGAGGACGGGATCGTCGCCGGCCTCGGCCAGGTGATGGTCGGCGGTCGCCAGTTCCCCGTCGGCGAGCAGCCTCGCGGCCAGTACGCGGTGCGCCCGTCCGGCCAGCCCGTCGTCGTCCAGCGCGGTGGCTTCGCGGACGGCCTGGCGCAGCCGGGGGATGTCGGCGTCCGGGTCGGCGAGCGCGGCTTCGGCGACCGCCCGGGGATCGCCGCACGCGACGGCCGCCTCCCGGGCCTGCGCCGCCAGGCTGGTCGCGGCCGGCGGGACCGATTCCAGCGCCAGCCGGGCCCGCAGTCGAGCCACTGTGGACAGATTTGCGGCCGGCCGTCCGTTGAGGAGGGCCAGCGCCTCGGTCAGCGCGGTCGCCCGCTCGGGATCGGTCGGCTCGGCGGTCGCCCCCAGCCCCGACCGCGGCCCGTACGCGAGCGCCGCCTCGGCGAGCAGCGCGTCGTCATTGACCTGGCGGGCCAGGCGCACGGCGGCGGCGAGCGCCTCGCGGGCGGCTTCCGGGCGGCCCACGGCGAACTGCGCGGCACCGAAGGCGACCAGCAGCCGGCCGAGCTGCCCCGGCGACCACTGCGCACGGGAGGCCAGCTCGACGGCGGTGGCGAACGCCTCGACCGCCTCGACCGGGCGCTCGGCGGCCCGCCCGGCGGCGACGACGGCCGCCACGGCGCGGTCCAGCCGCTCGGTGCCGCCCAGCGCGGACGCGGCCACCAGATGATGGGCCAGCTCGCCGACCGTGGGAGCGCGGTCGCCCACCCGGGCGCCGACACGGATCAGGGCATCGGCCACCGCCTCATGGGCCGCCGCGGCCTCGGCCAGGCTCATGCCGTCGTAGAGGAGTTCGCGTACCAGGGCGGAGTCGAAGGACAGGACGCGATCGGCGACGGCGTGCAGCAGCCCGGCCGAGCGCGCCTCGTCGACCGCGCCCAGCGCCGGCTCGCCGCCGACCTCCTCCACCAGGGACAGATCGAACTCCCGGCCGATCACCGAGGCGAAGCGCAGGATGTCACGCGTACCCGGGGAGAGGGCGGCCAGCCGGGGCGCGACCGAAGCCGTCACGGTCTCCGGCCACCGCAGCGGTACGCGCCGCCGCCCGTCCTCGCCTTCGCGCAGCTGGCCGGCGACAGCCGAGAGCAACGTCGGGCTGCCGTCGGTACGCCGGGTCAACTGGGCGGCGACCCCGGCCGGCACCTCGTACGCGACCAGGCCGGACAGGAAGGCGGCCGCCTCGTCGCGGTCGAAACCGTTGAGCCACAAGCGATGTGCACCCGGTCCGGACGGCAGTTCGAGGGCGTCGGGCCGGAACACGGCCACCACGAGCACCGGCACGGCCGGCGGATGGTCGGCGAACTCGGCCAGCAGGGTCAGCGTCGCCGGATCGGCCCGGTGCAGGTCGTCGAGCGCGACGATCAGCGGCCCCGCCTCGGTGAACGCCGCCGTCAACGTCTCCTCGGCGGTCCACACGTCGTCGAATGTGGACCCGTCGCCGGGCGTGATCCCGGCGAGCACGCGCTTCCACGGCAACAGGGCCGGTGCCCCCGGCGTACGCGGTGCGCTGGCCCGCGCGTACGCCATGGTGGTGGTGCGGCGGCCGAACTCCTCGAGCAGGCTGCTGACCCCGAAGCCGGCGGCGGCGGTGACCAGGACGACCCGCAGCCGGCGGTCGGCGAGCACGGCACGGGCATGCGCGGCGAGCGTTCCCAGCTCGACCGCCCTCCCCACGAACCGCATCTGTCGTCACCCCCGACCTATCGGCGAAGAGTCCCACGCCTGGAGGCTGAGCTGCCATCCTCCGCGCGGAGGGTACCGGGACCGGTACGGATGGCGGTACGGAGGTTGCGCACATGTCAAAGTTCCGTACCCGGCCCGATGCTCCACCCGGCCCGCCGCGCCTACCTTTCGTACTCGTAGCTCACCTCCGATCTGCAGTGCACAGCCACCGAGAAAGGAACACTGCGATGTCCCAGTTCCGCGATGTGATCGCGCGCATGGCGGTGGACGCGGAGTTCGCTCGGCACGCTCGATCTCACCCCGACCAGGTGGCCGGCGAGTACGGCCTGACCTTCGACGAGACCGAGAAGCTGCGCGGACTGGCCGACGCCTCCGCCGTCAGCGGGCCCACGGCGCTCGGCGTGCGCCTCTCCAAGAGCGGTATCACGACCGGCGGCCTCGCCACGGCCCTGACCTCCGGTCACGACCTGCCCCACCTCGACCTGCCCGCGCACGGCGACGGCGGCGGTACGCCGGACGCCGGGCACGACCCGGCGATCATCGCGGTTCTGCACCCCGGCGACGTCCAGCACGACGGCGGCGGCCACCCGGCCCCGCCCGGCGGCGGCGACCACAGCGGTACGCCGGACCTGCACGGTGCGAAGAGCCTGCTCGAGATCGGACCGAAGCAGGACGACCCGGTCGGCCCCCCGCCGCCTCCGCCCGACCTGCCGGTCGGTGACCTGACGCCGATGAACCTGCACCTCGGCGGCGACGGCGGGCACACCGGCCCGATCGCCCCGCACCTGCACCTGCCGACCGGCGGGCACTCCGACCCGCCCGGCGGCGGTTCCGGTGACGGCCCGGCCGATCCCCAGGAACTGGCCACGCTGCCGCCGGACGGCATCGGGCACCACCTTCCCGATGGCCCGATCACGCCCGGCCAGCCGATCCATCTCCTGCCCGACCTCGGCATCGAGGGCATCCTCGAACCGGGCGGACACGGTGGTGACGGCGGCGGTGGCGGCGGGTCCGCTCCGGACCTCGGCGGCCTGCCGCTGGGCGACAACGACCACGACGGCATCCTCAACATGTTCGACCCCACGCCGGACGGCGACCCGACCCCGCTGCCGGCCCCGCACATCGACCCGAGCCTGCTGGGCGACCTCGGCGACCTGCACCTGCACCCGCTGCCCACGGGCGACGGCGGCGGCAGCGAGCCCGTGATCCCGCACTTCCCGGGCGGTCTCGGCGACCTGGGCGATCTCGGCCTGCCCCACCTGCCCGGCGGCGAAGGCGATGCGGGCGGCGGCGCCGGTGGCGGCTCGGGCGACCCCGGCCTGCCGGACCTGGGCGGGCTGCTCGGCGACAGCGACCACGACGGGATCCCGAACTATCTGGACCCGACGCCGAACGGCGACACCCCGCCGCCCGGTGACGGCGGAGCCGGCCTGCCCGACTTCGGCGGCCTGTTCGGCGACAACGACCACGACGGGATCCCGAACTTCCTGGACCCGACGCCGAACGGCGACCCGCACCCGCACCCGATCTTCCCCGGCGACCTGCACCTCCCGCCGGACCTGGTCCTCGACCCCGGCACGGGCGTCGGACACCCGCACTTCCCGATCGACCCCGGATCGATCCACTTCCCGCCCGGCGTCCTCGACCCGGGTACCGGGCCGACCGACGGCGGCGGTGTCATCGTCGACCCGGTGCACCCGGGCGGCGACGGGCCGATCCTCGGCGACCCGCCGGTACTCGGCGACCCCGGCCACGACGGCGGGCACGCCGACCCGACGCCCACCGACACGGCGCCGCCTTCGGACGGCCCCTCGCCGGCACCCGGCTCGGATTCCGGCGGCGGCTCGTCGCACGGCTCGGACTCGCACGGCTCGGCCCACTCCGACACCAGCTCGACCGGTGGTGGCGGCGACCAGCCCGTCGCGACCGATGACGGCCAGGGCGACGGGGACGCGGCCGCGGCCGACGCCGCCGCCGCGACGCACGCTCCGGTCGCGGACGCGGTGGACCCGGCCAACGCGCCGGCGCCCGGTAACATCCCGGCGGCTCCCGACGGCGGTATCTCCGGCGAGGAACTGGCGATCGGCGCGGCCGGTCTCGGCGTCGGCGTGATCGCCGGCGGCGTGGCGGGCGGGGTCGCCGGCGCGGCGGCCGGCAAGAAGAACCAGTCCGGCCAGCCCAACGCGTAACCGCACCGACGTTCGATCCAGCAAGACCCAGGCATCACCGAAGGCCGGGTGCAGCGGAGGGGGGACCTCCGCCCGCAGACGCCGGTCGGGGCCGAGTTCCCCCGTGCTCGCCCCGACCGGCCCGGCCGGACCGCTTCTCAGCGCAACAGCCGGCTTTCACAGCAACAGCCGGCCTTCAGAGCAACAGCCAGCCTTCAGAGCAACAGCCAGAAAGGGCCGCCCCGCCATGCTCTGCCACGCCTGCCACGTGCACCTGCGCCGGGACTACCCCTACTGCCTCCACTGTGGAACTCTCCGCAAGGGCGCGCAGGTCGCCGAGTTCGCCGCCCCCGAGCTGCGGTACGCCGGCCAGGCGTACCCGCTGGTGAAGCCGGTCACCACGGTGGGGCGTACCAGCGACAACGACCTGATCCTCGACGACGCGAGCGTGTCCCGGCGGCATGCCCGGATCACGCGTACGCCGGACGGCTTCCTGCTCGAAGACCTCGACTCGTTCAACGGCACCACGGTCGGCGGACGGCTGCTGCACGGCGACCGGGCCGCCCTGAACGACGAGACCGAACTGGTCTTCGGCGACGTCGCCGTACGCTTCGCCCAGCCGCGCAGCGCCGCCATCGGCTCGAAGACGATGGTCAAGGGCGCCGAGCAGACGATGCTCGCGGTCGGGGGCAAGCCGCCGGAGCAGGCAGCCACCGCCACCGAGCCGCTGTCGGCCGTCCCCCGCCGCCGGTCGGGCTGGGCGCTGAAGCAGGTGCCCGGCGGCCGCGAAGCCGAATGGGTGCTGAGCAATACGCGTACCGGGATGTATCTGCAGCTCGACGAGCGCGACGTGTTCATCTGGAACAGCCTCGACGGCGTCAACTCCGTCCGCGACCTGCTGTTCCTCTACGCCGACAAGTTCGGCGAGCTGGCCCTGCCGCGGATCGAGCGCACGCTGCGGACCTTCGCGGCCATCCAGCTCGTCCGGGGCCTTCCCGGCCAGCGCGATCCGCAGAAGCAGAACCTGCTCAAGCGGGCCGGCCAGGCGGTCTTCCGAGGACTGCTGCGGATGGAGCTGTCGATCCGAGGCGTCGACGGCCTGTTCGGCCGCATGTACGCCGCCTTCGGGTGGCGCTTCTTCACGCGTACGGGCGTCTTCCTGCTGTGGGCCCTGGTGATCGGCGGCCTGTACGCCTTCTTCGTGGCGAAGGCCCACCAGAAGCTGTTCGCCCTCGGCGGCGCCGGCTGGGTCGGCGCGGTGATCGTGGCGGCGGTGTGCCTGCTGGCGCTGGCGATCCACGAGTCCGCGCACGCGCTCGCGGTGAAATCCTACGGCCGCAAGGTGACCCGGGGCGGATTCATGCTCATGATGGGCATGCCGTTCGCCTTCGTCGACACCTCCGACATGTGGTTCGGTACGCGCTGGTCCCGCGTGGTCGTCACCCTCTCCGGTCCACTCTCGACGGCCGGGGTGGCGGGGGCGGCCGCGCTCGTGGCAGCTTATGTGCCGAATCCCATCGTGGCTGGGATCGGTTTCCACGTGGCGTTCGCCCTCTACCTGAACACCCTCTACAACTTGAACCCGTTGATGCCGGTCGACGGGTATCAGGCCCTCTCCGACGCGCTGCGGATGCCGCGGCTGCGCGAGGAGGCCTCCGCGTACTTCACGAAGGGCTTCTGGAAAGATCTGCGCACCGGGAAGCGGCCGGGACTGCGGCAGTGGGGCATGGCGGCCTACGGCATGCTCGCGGTGCTGGGCATGGTCGGCTTCCTGGCCATGGGGGCGTTCAGCTGGCGCAACCGGCTGAGCGGATTGACCGCACAATATCTCCCACACGGGTACGCGATCCCGGTGGTGATCGTCGGTATCGGCATCATCATGTTCCCGATCTGGTACCGGCTGTACAAGAAAGTGTCCGCAGTGGTCCAGCGAATGCTGGCGGCGCGTTCCCGTGAACGCGCCGGGCTTGGGGAGGCGACGACCGCATGAGTGGCTGGTCCGTACCGGGATACAGCGAGGTCACCGAACTCGGCCGGGGGGCGTCCGGCCGGGTCGTGCTGGCGACGCACGACAGCACCGGCGTACCGGTGGCGGTCAAGTACCTGGCCGACGAGTTGAAGACCGACGAGCAGTTCCTGCGCGAGTTCCGCGCCGAGGCCCGCATCCTGGCCGAGGTCGACGACCCGAACGTCAGCAAGCTCTACGAGTACATCGAGGAGCCCGGCGGCGCCGCGATCGTCATGGAGCTGGTCAACGGCGTCGCACTGCGCAAGATGCTGCGCGAGCAGGGCCCGACCGAACCCGAGGCGGCCCTCGTCGTCCTCAAGGGATCGCTGCTCGGCCTGGCCGCGGCCCACCGCCACGGCGTCGTGCACCGCGACTACAAGCCGGAGAACGTCCTCGTCGACGGCGAAGGCCGCAGCAAGCTCGCCGACTTCGGCATCGCGGTGCGCGCGGGGCGTACCGGCCCGCTCGCCGGCACCCCGAGCTACATGGCGCCCGAGCAGTGGGCGGGCGGCCCGGCCACCCTCCAGACCGACATCTACGCCGCGACGGCCACCTTCTACGAGTGCCTCACCGGCGCCCCGCCCTTCCGCGCCCCCGGCGACCTGGCCCTGCTGCGCCGCCAGCACGAGTCCGCACCCATCCCGGTCGACAACGTCCCCGAAGGCGTACGCGGAATCCTGCGCCGCGGTCTCGCCAAGGACCCCGGCCAGCGCCCGTCCGACGCCGCGACCTTCGTCCGCGAACTCGACGCGGTCGCGGGCGGCGCGTACGGCGCGGACTGGGAGGAGAACGGCAAGAAGAAGCTCGCCCGCCGGGCCCTGCTGCTCGCGGCGCTCTTCCCGCTCGCGCTGGCGTCCCTGTCGGGCACGGCGGTGGCCAACACGGGCTTCGGCTCGGGGTTCAGCCGCCTGTCGAGCGGCGTGAAGAAGGCACTGCTCGCCGGGACGACGACGGTCATCCTGGTCGGCGGCTCGGTCGGCGGATGCGTGGCGTTCAAGCCGTCCAACGCGGCGGACAACACCGCCCTGCCGTCATCATCGCCGTCGGTGGTGGTCGTGGAATCGCCGTCGGACTCGCCGTCCCCGCTGCCCTCGGACTCTCCGTCGGCGGCTCCTTCAGCGTCGACTTCCCCATCGGCAGCGCCCTCGGCGTCACCGAAGAAGTCGCCCAAGGCCTCCCCCAAAGCCTCCCCGAAGACGAGCCCGTCGCCTTCGCCCAGCCCCGCCTGTACGCCGAGCGGCCGGATCACCGACACCGCAGGAACCGGGACGATCTCCGTCTACTGGGGACTCGCGTCCTGTGCGGCCGGAACGGTCCGGGTGCGGGTCTGTGGAATCCAGGTCGACAAGGCGGGCACGGCGTACGGAACGGCGACCTGCGGGAGCTGGGGTTCCTTCACCGTCCCCGCCGGCGCCTATTCCAGCAAGTCGTCGATCGACGTGACGCCGCTCTACAACGACTGCGGCAGCCAGGTGCAGATCCGGCTGTATCTGCAGACGAGCTGGCCGAAGTTCAACGGCGCACCGACACTCGTGAGCGACTTCCAGTGCATCAGATGATCTCCTGATGTACACAGGAGGGGTGTTTCGGAGGCACTGAAACACCCCTCCTGTGTACATGGTCAAGATCGGGCGAGGGACGCGCGGACCGCGGCGAGCAATCTGTCCGGAAAGCGGAGAACGTCGTCGGCGTTGAACCGCAGCACCCGCCAGCCCGCGAGGTGCAGCTCGTTCTGCCGTTCCATGTCGAAGCGGAACGTGGTCCGATCCCGGTGGTGGTCGCCGTCGTACTCCAGCGCGAGCCGATGTTCGGGGTAGGCGAAGTCGACCCGCGCCAGCATGCGGCGACCGGCGAAGATCCGGAACTGGGAGACCGGCGGCGGTAGGCCGCCGTCGACGAGAACGAGACGCATGCGAGTCTCCATCTGCGACTCCGCCAGCGGATCCGTCTGGGAGACGACCTCGCGCGCCGCGACCATCCCGGGCCATCCCACGTGATCATCGAGATAGGACCGAACGGCGTCGAGGTGAACCTTCCGCCGCTTGGTGAAGGCGTCCAGCGCGATCACCGCCTCCACTCGCGGAAGAGTTCGCGCCAGGTCGAAGGCGGTCCGTACAGGCATCGTCACCGGCACGCCGAAGAGTTCCGTGACATCGTCCGGCGCCAGCGCGGTCCGGTGCGCCTGTACGAGCGACGATGAACGCATACGGGCGGCACCCGGTACGAGGACGGAAACGGCGTCGGTCGCGCCCAGCGGTACACCCCAGAGTTCGGCGGCGCTCAGCAGGCCGACAGCCGCGCCGGCGGGGAGGATCAGCGCGGTCGCCTGGCAGCGGAGACGGTGATCCACAGGCAGGTCTCGGTGGACGTACACGTCGGGGAGAAGCCGGATCCACTGGGAGCCGCGCAGCATGGTGCGGGTAAGCAGGCCATCGGCGATCGCGTCGCGCCCGCGGAACGGTCCGACAAGCAAGGAGCGCGGAAGGCGCGGGGACCGGGGCATCAGCCGGCGATCACCTGGAGGTCCGCGGCACCGCCGGATCCTTCCTCGGCGACGTAGGGCGGCAGCTGGTAGACCCGCACCGCGTCGACGATCAGCGTTTCGGTGGCGAGAGGGCTGTCGGACACCACGTCGAAGGTGAACGTACGCGACCCGCCCGCCCCCAGCGCGCCGACCGGGCATTGGACCACCTCGGCGGCGGTGGCGCAGCCGGACCAGGCCGGGCCGGCGGCGGACACTCCCTCGGGAAGGTTGATCGAGACCTCGGCGGCGGGGACGCCGAGTGTGCCGAGGTTGCCGACGGTGAAGGTGAGAACGCCGCGATCCGGCTGCATGGTCAGATCGGCCGAACCGACGACGAGCTTCGCAGCGGGGCCGCCGCCCGGATCGGACACCGCCGTGAAGGCGCCGTGGCTCCAGGAGTAGATGCGCCAGTGGGACGAGACGAGGACGGCGATCCGGCCGTCGGGGCGTACGCGGAAGTCGTCGAAGGGTACGCCGCCGATGATGCGGCCGATCGGGTTGAACTCCGTGTGCAGGTCGCTGTGGTCGCGGTGGAAGGCGACGAGTTGCCGGGCGCCGGAGCCGCAGGCCAGGAGGGTGACGTAGTCCGGCGTACCGTCGTGGTCCACGTCGGCCGTCTGGTACGCGGTGATCGCGAGCAACTGCTGGCCGCCGCCGGGATTGTGCTGGCCGAGCCAGATCCGCATCGGGCCGTGGGCGCACTTGTCGGAGCCGAAGTCGGGCACGTCCACCACGGCACCGCCGAAGACGCGCAGATCGGCCCCGTTCGGCGTACTCGTGGGAAGGATCGTGGGGAAGACGGCGACCGGGGTGGGCGACGGCGCCGGGGTCGCGCGGGGATCGCAGCCCGCGAGCAGCAGCAGTGCCGTGACCAGAGCGAGCGTACGCGTCATCGGGGCCTCCGCAGCCGGTAGGGAAACGGTGCCGGGGCTGAGTCGGGATGTCAACAGTGCGGCCCGGACGTTCGGCCAGTGTGAAGGGTATTCAGCCGGTTGTAGGGTGACGCCGATCTAGCGAGCATGGGTCCGACGATCAGCAGGGGGAGCCGTGAGTATCGGCACGTGGCAGGAGACGTCCACGGCGGACGGGCGCAAGGTGGGCGCGCTCGCGCTGCCGCAGCAGACCCAGGATCAGCTGACCCGGGTGGTCGCCGCCGTCAACGCCGTACGCCGGCTGAACCTGCCGGGCGTCGTGCCGATCGCGGACCTGGTGGGCCATCAGGGCCGGGCGTGGCTCGTGACGCCGAACCCGGTCGGGCCGACGCTGCAGACGCTGGCCGGGCGGCTGACGCCCGGCGGTGTGGCGACGGTGCTGTCGGACACCGGGCAGACGCTGATGAAGCTGCACGCGGCCGGGATCACCCACGGCGCGCTGGACGCCTCGACGATCGTGCTCAGCTCGGGCGGCGTCGCGATGCTCAGCGAGGTCGGCATGGCCACCGCGGCCGCCGGGCGTACCGGCAGCGCGCAGGAGGACACCGCCGCCTGGGCCGACCTCGCCCGCCGGCTCGGGGGCAGCGACCCGACCATCGCCGCCGTCGCCGCCGCGGCCGCCGCCGGTCTGGAGACCGGACTCAAGGTTCTCGCCGCGCACGCGGGCTCGCTGCCCGGCTTCGGCGACCGCGCCACGCTGGCCGCGCTTCCGCAGACCCCCGCTCCCGTACGCACCGACGTCCCTCCGGCGGAGTCCACGACCCTGCTGCCCGGCCAGGCCGGCGTGGCGATGTCGGGACAGGCGACCACACCTGAGCCGGCGTACCAGCCGGGGGCGTTCGCGGTTCCCGCCGCACCGGCCGCCGCCCCGGTCCCGGCGGAGGACGCGGCGACGCAGATGGCCCGGCGTTCCACGGCGCAACCGGTGGCCGCTCCCGCGCCGGTCCAGCGCGCTGCGGACGGGGCGCTGCGGTTCGGGCAGGGTCCGGTGGCGACGCCGGCCACGCCGACCTGGACGCCGCCGCCCCCGGTGAAGCCGAAGAAGAGCACGTTCAAGCGCGTCACCGGATTCCTCAGTGGACTGATCACGGTGGTGCTCGTGGTGATCGCGGCGCTGGTGCTGTGGCAGAAGTTCCACAACCCGGTCGTGCTCAGCGGGGTCACGATCGGCGACGTCGCTGTCGGCAAGTGCGACTCCCAGGCCGACGTCATCGCCACCGTCGTGACCAACGGCAAGGCGGGCACCTTCACCTACGAGTGGACCGACAGCGACGGCCACCAGAGCGGGCGGCTCAACCAGAGCGTGCGCGACGGCCAGGGCTCGGTGCAGGTGCACTACTACTGGGGCTTCGCCGGCAAGGGCAAGCACGACGGCACGGCGACCATCAACATCATCTCGCCGGGCAAGTACACCGCGACCGGCAAGGTCGCCTACTCCTGCAAGTGAGGTTCGTCCTCGCCGGTGAGGTGCTTGAACGCCTGGAGGTTGGCCGTGGACTCCCCGCGGCTGACCCGCCAGGCGTACTCGCGGCGGATGGCGTCGGCGAACCCGAGTTCGAGCAGCGGGTCGAACGACTCGTCGGCGTACGCGAGCACTGACCCGAGCACCCGGTCGAGTTCCCCGGTGGTGACGGCGTGCAGCGGCAGGCGGCCGGTCAGGTAGACGTCGCCGGCCTGGTCGATGGAGAACGCGACCCCGTAGAGCCGGGCGTTGCGCCGCAGCAGCCAGGCCCAGACCTCTTCGTGGTTCGCGTCGGGGTGACGCATCACGAACGCCTCGATCCGCAGCGAGTGCCCGCCCGCGACGAGGTTCACCGTGGTCTTGAGCTTGTGCTGGCCGGGCAGGACGACGACGAGGCCGCCCTGCGGGGACACCTCGTAGGGGATCTCCAGTTCGTCGAGCAGGGCCCCGACGTCTACCACGCGCCGGCCAGCTCGGCGTCGTCGCGCAGCGTGAGCCGGCGGCGGTTGTCGTCCATGGCCTCACGGTAGACGTCCAGCAGCCCCGCCGCCGTACGCGACCACGAGAACGCCCGCGCGTGTTCGACGGCCCCACGGGCGAGATCGAGCAGCCGGGCAGGCTCGCGGAGCAGGCGTTCGAGGACGAGGCCCCACTCCTGCGGCGCGTGCCCGTCGACGAGTACGCCGCTGATCCCGTCCCGGACGGCCGTCACGAGACCGCCGACGGCCGCCGCGACGACCGGCGTACCCGTGGCTTGGGCTTCGAGGGCGACGAGGCCGAAGGACTCGTTGTAGGACGGCACCGCGACCAGGTCGGCGGCGCGGTAGACGGCGACCAGGTCGTCGCCGCTCTGCGGAGGCAGGAACCGTACGCGGGCCGCGATCCCGAGGTTGGCGGCCAGGTCCATGAGGGCGGTGGGCCGGTCGAGGCCGCTGCCGCTGGGGCCGCCGACGATGACCACGGTCGTCTGCTCGGCCACCTCGGGCGCGTTCGCGGCGAGTTCGGCGAGGGCGGACAGCAGTACGTCGGGGGCCTTGAGCGGCTGGATGCGGCCGACGAACGCGATGATGTGACCGCGTTCGGGCAGGCCGAGGCGGCGGCGGGCGGCCAGCTTGCCGGCGCTCGCGGCGACGCGCGGCAGCGGCCGGAAGCGGTCGAGGTCGACGCCGGGCTCGACCACGCTGACCCGGTCCAGCGGGGCGTCGTAGAGGTCGATCAGCTCGCGGGCCTCGGTCGGGGTGTTGGCGATGAGCCTGGTCGACTCGGCGACCACCTGTTCCTCGCCGATCACCCGGGCCATCGGCTCGGCCCGGTCGCCGTCGGCCAGCTGGAGGTTCTTGACCTTGGCGAGGGTGTGCGCGGTGTGCACCAGCGGTACGCCCCAGCGCTCCTTCGCCAGCCAGCCGACCTGCCCGGACAGCCAGTAGTGGGAGTGCAGCAGGTCATAGTGGCCCGGCGGGCGGGCGGCCTCCGCACGCAGGACGCCTTGCGTGAAGGCGCACAGCTGGGCGGGGAGATCTTCCTTGGCGAGCCCCTCGAACGGCCCGGCGTTGACGTGCGTCACGCGTACGCCCGGCGCCACCTCGACGTGCCGCGGCAGCTCGCTGGAGGTCGTGCGGGTGAAGATCTCGACCTCGACGCCGGCCTCGGCCAGCCGTTTGGAGACTTCGACGATGTAGACGTTCATACCGCCGGCGTCGCCTGTTCCGGGCTGGTGCAGGGGCGATGTGTGCACCGAGAGGGTCGCGATGCGCCGAGGGGTCCGAGAACTCACGTGCGCTCCAACAGAGAAGAGGGCGTTCATAATCCCGACACAACCGGCCCGCGTGATCCACATCACTGTGCGGGCCCGGTCGGCCTGGTGGGTTACCCGGTCCCGCCACGCATCATGCCGGAAGGCATGATCGGTGTATGCAGAGCGATCTCGCCGTTGTGACCGGCGCCTCCAGCGGCATCGGCGCGGCCACCGCCCGCCGGCTGGCCGCCGAGGGCTTCCACGTGCTCGCTGCCGCGCGGCGTACGGAGCGGCTGGCCGAGGTGGTCGCGGACATCCAGGCCAAGGGCGGTGCGGCCACCGCCGTCCACCTGGACGTGACCGACGAGGCGGCGGTCCTGGACTTCGCCGCCGGCCTGGAGAGCCTCGCACTGCTCGTCAACAACGCGGGCGGGGCGAAGGGCGCGGACTCGGTCGCCGACGGTCTGACCGCCGACTGGCAGTGGATGTTCGACGTCAACGTCCTCGGCACCCTGCGGATGACCCGGGCGCTGCTGCCCGCATTGGAGAAGGGGTCGGGCACGATCGTCAACATCGTGTCGACCGCCGGGCACGTCGTCTACGAAGGCGGCGGCGGGTACACCGCGGCCAAGCACGCGCAGCACGCGCTCACCGGAACGCTGCGGCTGGAACTCAGCGGCCGGCCCGTGCGGGTGATCGAGATCGAGCCGGGCATGGTGCGTACCGACGAGTTCGCGGTCAACCGCTTCGACGGCGACACCGAGAAGGCCGCCGCCGTCTACGCGGGCGTCGCCGAGCCGCTGGTGGCCGACGACGTCGCCGACTGCGTCGCCTGGTGCGCCACCCGGCCGCACCACGTCAACATCGACCGGCTCGTGGTCCGCCCACTGGCCCAGGCCGCCCAGCACAAGGTCCACCGCGTGCCGTGAACCGCCCGCTCGGCGAGATCACCCGCGGCACCACCAACCCCAACCGCCTGCGGCGGGTGGATCGGTGGATCGCGTACCGGCTGGGGCCGGCACTGTCCGCTGTGGAGTCTCCGCTCGTCGTCGACCTCGGTTACGGCGCCACCCCGATCACCGCCGTGGAACTCGCGTACCGGCTGGCCCGGTTCCGGCCGCGGGTGGTCGGCCTCGAAATCGATCCGGTACGCGTCGCGCAGGCCCAGCCGGCCGCGGACCCGCCCCGCCTGGAGTTCCGCCGGGGCGGGTTCGAACTGGCGGGCCTGCGGCCGCAGGTCGTCCGCGCCTTCAACGTCCTTCGCCAGTACGACGAGTCGGCGGTGCTGGCCGCGTGGCGTACGATGACCGGCTCGCTGGCCGACGGCGGCTGGCTGGTGGAGGGCACCTGTGACGAGCTGGGCCGGCTCGCGACGTGGGCGACCCTGCCGGCGGACGCGCAGACGCCGGTGAGCCTGACCCTCGCGGCGCGACTGTCCACGCTGGAGAGTCCCGCGACCTTCGCCGAACGGCTGCCCAAGGCGCTCATCCATCGCAACGTGCCGGGCGAGCCGGTCCACGAGCTGCTGCGGGCGCTGGACGGCTGCTGGCAGCGGTCGGCCCCGATGGGTGTCTTCGGGCCCCGGCAGCGCTGGGTGCGGACGGTCGAGGAGTTCCGCGCCCTCGGGTACGCGGTCCTCGACGGCCCGGTCCGCTGGCGCATGGGCGAACTCACCCTCCCCTGGCCCGCCTGACCCGCCCTGCCCAACCCCGCCCCGCTCCCGCTCCCGCCCGGCTACGCGAAGATCCCGCCCGCTCCCGCTACGCGAAGATCCCGCTTGGATCAGGGAAATCACCCGAATCTTGGCCCAAGATTCGGGTGACAACCGTGATCCAAGCGGGATCTTGGATGCGGCGGCCCGGGCCGCGGCGAGCGAGCCGGGGTGGGCGGCCGGGGTGGGCGGTGTCAGGCGGTGGCGGTGGGGCGGGGCGACGGACGGCGGCGCGGAGACGGGCGGCGGCGGGTGGCGACCGTGACCGCCGCGCCGACGACCATCAGGCCGAGCCCGGCCTCGATGATGGGCAGCAGGCGCTGGCCCGTGTTCGGCAGGCCCAGCAGGATCTTGTGGTCCTCGATCTCGCCGCCGTGGATGAACGCCGCCCCGTCCGGCTTCGGGTCCGCGACCGTACCCGGGTAGAGCCGCAGGCGCAGGAAGGTGCTGGTGACACCGCCCGCCTCCAGGGCCTTCCAGTGCAGGTGCGCGGTGGTGTCAGTGGCCGAGACGGCGACCGTGGCGCGCTCGCCGGTGTCGAAGGTGCCGCTGCCGTTGAAGTCGACCCAGCCGGCGAGCGTCGCCGCCGCACCCGTGGTGTTGGTGATCGGGACGTCCAGGCCCGGGTCCGCGGTGGAGATCGTGGTACCCGGCGCCACCCCGTCCTCGTCGTTGACGGGCAGGTTCTTGTCGTCGCCGTCCGCGTTCGGGGTCGGGATGCCGTCCAGGTCGGCGTCGATCAGCTTGCCGATGCGCAGTTCCTGGCCGGGGTGGTCGACCTCGGTGAAGATGTGGCCGGGACCGTCGTGCGGGTTCAGCGTGTGGTAGCTGTCCGGGGCGTCGCCGAAGTCCGTCGCGACCAGGCAGTCCGCGCCGTCGTTGATGAGCAGCGCCGGGCCCGGCGTGTACTTCAGCACGGTCGGGTTGGCGTAGGGCGCGTAGATCGCGAAGGTCTCGCTGTACGCTCCCGGCTCGCCGTGCGCCAGCTTGCTGTCGACGTCGTTGGCCGACACGTACACGGTGCCGCTGACGTCCTCGACGTAGACCGCGCCGTAGTTCTGCGACTCGGGCAGCTGCGCGCTGAGATCCTTCACGTCGGTGACCTGGCCGGTCGCCGGGTCGATCGAGACCAGTTCCCGCTTGGTGGTGCCGACCTCCTCCAGGGCGTACAGCTTGCCGTCGGTCGGATTGAAGTCCCAGTCGCCGATGCGCAGGAAGTTCATGCCCGGCGTCGCCCGGCTCAGCGGAACCATGCTGAGGATGTCGCCGACGCTGCCGTCGCTCGGGTCGACGTCGATCGAGATCAGCTCGTTGATCGGGCCGACCAGGCCGGGCTTGTCGGCCGCCGGGTCGCGGGTCAGGATCAGCAGGTGGTCCTGATCGTCGACGGTGCCGACGTTCGTCCGGACCACCTGCCCCACCGGTACGCCGTTCAGCGGCCCGAAGTCCGTCGTGTTCCCCTCGGAGTCCCAGCGTACGAGGGTGTTGTTGTCGGGGTTGGTACGCATTCCCCAGAACACCCGCTGATCGCGGGAGTAGCCGCCGGCGTTGACCGAGCTGCCGAGGCTCTTGATGGGGACGAACTTCGAGGTGTTGAGGTCGAAGTATCCGTAGGTCGACGTCTTGCCGTCCTCGGATTGCACCTGATAGCCGAGGTTCGGGCATTCCGCGAACGGGGCTATCGGTGGGGCTATCTCGGCGAAGGCGGCGGCGGCCGGCAGAGCACCGACCGCCGCCGAGCCGACGAGGGTGAGACCGACGAGGCGACCAATTCGGATAAAGCGCACGAAACCCTAACGAACTCTCCCCGACTCGGGTGACTGCCGCGACCTGCGCATCTTTCGCGGACCGAAGATCAAAGCCCCGGTGAGCAGGGCCAGTCCGACGAGGACCAGACCGATGCCCAGCATCAGATAGGGCCGCAGGACGAAGCCGGTCTGCGCGAGCAGCGCATCGTTGTAGTCGATATCGCCGTCGTCATCCCAGTCCTTGGTGGCCGGCGGGACGTCTCCCGTGGCCGCGGCCGGAGGAGCCGCCGCCGGGGCGTTCTGGCGCACCGCCGTCACCGCCGGGGTCAGCGTCACCTGGTGGTCCTCGACCTCGCCGCCGTTCACCCAGCCGCCCGGCTGCGGGCCGGCTGCCGCCTCGGTGGCCCCGCCCTGGTAGATCCGCAGGCGCAGGAACGTCTTCGCCGAGGTCGCGAGGGTGAACGCGGGCCAGGTCAAGGTCGCGGAGGTGGCGCTCGCCGCCAAGTCCCTGGTCGCCCGCTCGTTCGCGTCGAACTTCCCGTTCCGGTTCGCGTCCAGCCAGCCCGCGACCACCGCGGCCAGCCCGGTCGTGTTGGTCACCGGGATCGTCACGCTGGGGTGGCCCGCCGAGATCTTGGTACCGGCGGGGAGGCCGTCCTCGTCGTTGTCGCCGGGGATGTTGTCGTCGTCCGTCGTCCCGGCGGCGTTGTCGAAGCCGTCCAGGTCGGCGTCGATCTTCGTACCGAGCCGCAGCTTCATGCCGTGGTGCAGGTAGGACGTGAGGATGTGGGCCGGGCCGCCGGACGCGTCGAGGGTGCCGTAGGAGTCCGGCGCGTCGCCGAAGTCCGTGGCCACCAGGCAGTCCCCGCCGTCGTTCACGCGCAGGCCCGTCCCCTTCGCGTACGCGGTGACGATGACCGGGTCGTGCGTCGTGCGGATCATGAAGGTCTGGCTCTGATCCGTCTTCGCCCCGCCGCTGATGATGTTGTTCGCCGAGACGTACAGGTTCCCGCTGCCGTCCTCCATGAACGCGGCGCCGTAGTTGTCGCTTTCCGGCAGGTCGGCCGACAGGTCGGCGACGTCCGTGACCACCCCGGTCGCTGGATCGATCTTGACGACCTTGCGGAACGCGGAGCTGAGCTCGATCGCGTACAGCAGGCCGTCCTGGTCGAAGACGTCCCAGTCGCCGATGTTGAGGTACGCGACCCCCGGCGTCGTCCGCGACAGCGTCACGTCGGACAGCACCTGCGTGAAGGTCGGGCTGGCCGGGTTCACGTCGATGCGCATGAGGTGGTTGGCCGGCTCCCGGGTGTGCACGATCAGCACGTCCCCGTCGACCGTGCCGGCCAGCGCCTCGAACGTCGGCAGTGGCATACCGCCCGCGTCCGTGGGTACGCCGACCTCGTCCAGGTTGCCCGCGGAGTCGAACCGCACCAGCGCGTCCGGGGCGTTGTCGACCGAGTGCAGCCCCCAGAAGACGAGTTGCGTACGCGAAAGGCCGATCGCGTTGACCACGAAGCCGAACTGCTTGATCGGCTGCAGCGTCGCGGTGCCGATGTCGTACCGGTTGAAGGTCGAGCGGCCGCTGCCCATCGGCAGGGTGACCATGTATCCGTAGTTGGGACAGGTGGCGAACGGCGCGATGGGGGCGCCCAGGGCGGCCTCCACCGGAGCGGCGTGCGCCGGGCGGGCCGTGGTCACCACCGGCGAGGTGAGAGCCAGAAGAAGTGCGGCGGCGGGCCGGGCCCATCGCCGCATATTGCGCAAAGCTTGCATAACGGACGTAACGACGGGCCTGAGCTGCTGTGACGAGCGGTCAGAGCTCGCAGTTGACCAGGACCGGCTCCGGCCGCAGGGTCACGCCGAACCGCTCGTGCACGCCGTCGCGTACCTCCTGGGCGAGGGCCAGCAGGTCCGCCGTGCTCCCGCCCCGGCTCGTCAGCGCCAGCGTGTGCTTGCCCGAGATCGCCGCGCCGGCGCGCGCGTACCCCTTCGCGAAACCGGCGTGCTCGATCAGCCAGGCCGCGCTGACCTTCACGACGTCGCCGTCCGGCCACGAGGGCGGCTCGCGGCCGTCGAGCTGCGCCACCAGATGCGCGTACGCCCCGGCGGACAGCACCGGGTTGACGAAGAACGAGCCGACCGAGCGGGTGTCGGGGTCGGCCGGGTCGAGCACCATGCCCTTGCCCCGGCGCAGGGCGAGCACGGCGTCCCGGACCGTCTTCAGTGGAGCGGTGCCGCCCTGTTCTACGCCGACGGCCCGGGCGAGTTCCGCGTACCGGATGGGGGTGGACGTGGTCGAGCGCTGCAGGCGCAGGCCGACGGAGAGCACGATCCAGCGGTCGCTGTGCTTGAAGCGGCTGGACCGGTACGCGAACCCGCAGTCCGCCGCGGTCAGGTCGACGACGTCGCCGGTGTGCCGGTCGAGGACGGTGACCCCGGTGATGACCTCGGAGACGTCCTGGCCGTAGGCGCCCACGTTCTGGATGGGCGTGGCGCCGGCCGACCCCGGTACGCCGGACAGGCACTCGACGCCGGCCAGCCCCTCGGTGACGGTGTACGCGACCAGTTCGTCCCAGTCCTGCCCGGCCTCGACGACGAGGTCCACGGCGGGACCGTCCTCGGCGGACACCGACCATCCCGAGGAGCGAATGAGGACGGCCAGTCCGGGGTAACCGGCATCCGCCACGACGACGTTGCTCCCGCCCGCGAGGACGAGAACGGGCTCGTCACCGGCGGACCGGACGGCTGTGACGATCTCCTCGGCGGTACGCGCGACCACGGCGCGCCGGGCGGGACCGCCCAGTCCGAGCGTTGTCCACGGGGCGAGCGGTACGTCAGGGCTGACCTCAGGCACACAGTCACCCTAAGCTGTGCATCAGGTCGTGGGAGCGGGAGGACCGAATGAGCGGTAGACACGGTGGCAAGGATTTCTGGCTGGGCGCTCTGAAAACGGAGGTCGCGGACTTCCGGGCCGCGGCGGTCGAGGCGCTCGCCGCCGACCCCGCCATCCCGGTGCCGTCCTGCCCGGGCTGGACGATGCTTGACCTGGTCCACCATGTGACGTACGTGTACGACCGGTTCCTCTCGCACGTCAGCCGCGGCGTGACCAGCGACCCGGGCCTCGCCCCGATCAGCGAGGGGACGCCGCCGAGCCACCGGCCGGACGCCGACTCCGCGATCGCCTTCTTCGACGAGCGCGCCGAGCGGCTGCTGACGACGCTGGCGGCGCTCGACCCGGACATGCCCGCCTGGAACTGGGCGCCGCAGGCCAAGAAGGTCGCCTTCTGGCAGCGCCGAGGTGCCCTGGAGATGGCGGTGCACCGTTGGGACGCCGAGATGGCCCTCGCCCGGGCCGAACCGGTCGAGGAGAAGCTGGCCTCCGACGGTGTCAGCGAGGTGCTCGACACCTGGCTGCCGGCGGGCGGCTCGCGGCGGCTCGGGCCGACCGACCGCTTCGGCGTCGTCCACCTGCTGGCCGACGACATCGGCGACGAGTGGTTCGTGCGGCTGCGCGGGCCGGGCATCGCCCTGCTCGACACCGGCACGCTGCTCGACGGCGACGACCCCAACGCCCGCGTCGCGGCCAGCGGTTCGGCGTCCGACCTGCTGCTGACGCTGTTCGGCCGGGTCGACTTCGACGTGCTCGACATCGACGGCGACGAGACGCTGCTGGAGGCGCTGCGGGTCGGCTGATCGGCGAAGACCGGCCCTTCGGCCAGCCGAGCGGGATCTGTCCCGGGGAGTGGGCGGTGGAGGACATCTCGTATGGTCATCCCAGGAATCGGACGTAGGGATGGTGGCGGTGACCAGTCGACCCACGCTGGAACAGGTCGCTGAGCGCGCGGGGGTCTCGCGCGCCACCGTTTCACGCGTCGTGAACGGCTCGCCGACGGTCGCGGCCACGATCCGCGAGTCCGTCCAGCGCGCCATCGCCGAACTCGGGTACGTGCCGAACCAGGCCGCCCGCAGCCTGGTGACGCAGCGTACGGACTCGATCGCGTTGATCCTGCCGGAGACCGAGTTCCGCGTCTTCTCCGAGGACCAGGCGATCCCCGGCTTCATCCGGGGCGTCTCCCAGGAGCTCGAAGGCGCCGACAAGCAGCTCGTGCTGATGGTCGGCGGCTCGCAGGCCTCGCACGACCGGATCGAGCGGTACGCGCTGGCGCGGCATGTCGACGGCGTGATCATCGCTTCGATGCACGGTGCCGACCCGCTGCCGAACGCCCTGCACCGGATGGGCATCCCGGTCCTGTGCGGCGGCCGGCCGCTCGGCCGCAGCCCCGTCCCCTATGTCGAGGTGGACAACGTCGGCGGCGCCCGGATGGCCGTCCGGCACCTCCTGCAGAGCGGGCGTACGCGCATCGCGACCGTGGCCGGCCCGCAGGACATGGTCGCCGGGATAGACCGCCTCAACGGATACCGCGAAGTGCTCCGGGACACCGACCGCCGCTCGATCGTGGCCGTCGGCGACTTCACCCGGGAATCCGGCGCGGTGGCGATGCGGCAGCTGCTGTCCGACGATCCCCACCTCGACGCGGTCTTCGTGGCCAGCGACCTGATGGCCTTCGGGGCGCTCACCGCGCTGCGGGAGGCCGGCCGGCGCGTACCGGACGACGTGGCCCTGGTCGGCTTCGACGACGTCGAGCAGGCCAAGTACGCCGAGCCCCCGCTGACCACCGTCCGCCAGCCGATCATCGGCCAGGGCCGGGAGATGGCCCGGCAGCTGCTGCGCCTGGCGGCCGGCGAGGACGTGCCGCACGCGGTGGTCCTCCCGACCGAGATGGTGATCCGAGCCTCCGCATGACGGCGCGGCCGGGGTTCGAGAACCCCGGCCGCGGATTACCTCATCTCACCTCGTCATTCGGCGAACCTGTGCTTCGCCCGCTCGACGTAGATCACCATCGCGTCGTAGTCGTGCTGGGCGTTGGCCAGGCGCTGCCGGTCCCAGTCCAGGCTGCTGGCCGCCATCTCCACCTCGAAGGCCGCGTGCTGCGTACCGTCGTAGTTCGCGTACGCCTGCTGGAGCGCCTGGGTGTCCTGGTCGATCCGGGCCTGCACCTCCCCGATGTGGTCCTGGGCGGACTGGGCGAGCTTCTCGAAGGACTTCACGACCTCGTCGTTGGGGTCGGCCACCGGGGCGGCCGCCGCGGCCGGCTTGGTCGCCGCCGCCTGGACGGTCGACTGGCAGCTCGCCGGGTCGCTCTGGCACTGCGCCGTCAGCTGCGAGATGTCCTGCCCGGCCGCGGCCGCGTCGAGCAGCGTCGGTAGCGGAACCCCCGCGGCCAGCGCCAGCAGCCCGGCCACGATCGCCGCCGCGTCCCAGGTGCCGAAGGCCGCCGGGATGTCCCCGCCCGCCGCGGGCGCCGGTGACGCCTGGGTCTGCGCCTGCGTGGCCGCGTCGGGCGCCGGGGTGTTGGGCGCCGGCTTGTCGCCGGACGAGGTCCCGGTGCTGTCCGCCTTGGCCGCCTGCGCCTTGAGCTCCTCCAGCTTCAGCCGCTCGTCGGTGAGCACGTGCTGGGCGTACTCCTTCTCGGCGTGCTGCAGCAGGGTCTTCTCGTGGTCGGCCAGCCCGTGGGCGCCTCCCTCCTCGTACGCCTCACCGGCCTCGGCGAACTCGTTGAAGGAGTCCTGCACGTAGCTGTTCCACCACAGGCAGGCCGCGTCGCATTCGGTGAACCCGGACGGGTCGGTGAAGCTCAGCGGGCTGTTGTGGACGTACGCGTACGGGTCGGCCGCCGGCAGGTGCAGCGGATCGGCGGACAGGAACGCGTGCTGCGCCGGGTCGTACACGCGGCCGCCCAGGTCGATCAGGCGGAGGTCGTCGGCGTGGTCGTCACCGGCGAAGCCGCGCCGGACATCGCCACCGGCGGTCGCCAGCGGAGTGCCGTCGGCCTGCGTACGCGCGCCGAAGGGCTCGTAGTACAGCCGCTCGGCCACGGCACCCGCCCCGTCGAGGGTCGCCGTCACCGAACCGAGGGCGTCGTGGACGGCGTACTCGGTCGTGGTGGTGCTGCCCGCGTAGACGACCTGGCCGACCGGGCCGTCGGTGCCCTGGACGAAGAACACGTCCGTCGTGCTCCCGCCGGTGACCCGGTGCTCGTACAGGCCGGGAATGGTGAAGGTGCTCGCGGTCGGCGAGGTCTGCTTCACCCGGGCCCCGAAGGCGTCGTACGCGAACGTCGTCGTCACGCCGCCGACGGTCACCGATTTCGGCAGGTCCCGAGCGGTGAACGTGGTGGTACGCCCGTCGCCCTGGGTCTGGCGGCCCTCGCCGTCGTAGTACGACTTGGCCGAGGTGCCGCCGGCCGTCGTGATGGTGGTCAGCGTGTGCGGCTGGCCGCCGTTGAAGTTGCCGTACGTCCGCGTCTCGGTGACCGTCCCGTTCTTCGTGATCGAGGTGAGGTCGCCGACCGGGTCGTAGGCGTACCCCGTGGTGTCGTTGTTCAGCTGCCAAGACGTGAGCTGTCCGGCGGCGTCGTAGCCGAACGACTCGGTCCGCCCGGTGACGCTGTCGGTCCGGCCGGTGACGAGGCCGTCGGCCTGGTACGCGTACGTCAGGTCCTGCACGGGTCCGCCCGGTCCGCCGACCGAGATCTCGTGCAGCCGCCCGGACGGCGAGTCGTACGCCATCGTCAGGTTGGCCGCTCCCAGCGTGGCCGACTGGAGCGCGGAGTTCGGCGTACGCGAGAGGACTGTCCACAGTGAACGCGGCTGCCCGGTGGTGACGTCGGAGACCGAGCTGGTCGCGCCGAACTGGGTGTAGCCGTAGCCGACGGTGAACCGCGACCGCCCGGGAACCGCGGGGTACGCGGTGCTCGCGAGCCGGTTGTTGGCCCCGTACGCCTGATCGACGTGGTACGCGGCGCCGGTGGTGGTGTCGGTGTAGTCGGTGCCGACCGCGCGGCCGTTCGTGTCGTAGCGGTACCCGGTGAGGATCCCGTCGGCGCTCATCGCGGCGGCGAGCTTGCCGACGCCGTGCGCGGCGGTGTCGTAGGTGAACGTCGCCGTCCCGTCGGCATCGGTACGCGACACGGACCGGCCGAGGTCGTCGTAGCCGAAGGCGATGGTCGAGCCGGTCGCCACGGCGGTCTGCTGCCGCAGGTCACCCGTGCCGTAGTAGGTGTCGGTGGTCCGGCCGGTGTCCGGGTCGTCGACCTGGACCTGCCGTCCCTCGACGTCGTAGGCGTGCGCGGTCTGGTGCCCCTGCGCGTCGATCGCCGTCCACAGCAGGCCGAAGGGGCCGTACTGGTAGGTGGTCGTCGCCCCGCCGATGGTGCTCGCGGTGAGCCGGCCGTTCACGTCGAAGGTCGTGTCGGTCTGCGCACCCGCGGGTGAGAGGGCCTTCTCGGTGAACATCGTGTAGGTGTTCTTGGCGATCGAGCCGTCCGGCTGCGATTGCGCGACGAGCCGGTCGAGGCTGTCGTACCCGAACGCCGTCGTGCCGCCCGGCGCGGGCACCGTCCGGCTCGCGAGCCGGCCCAGCGCGTCGTACCTGCTGGTGGTCGTGGCGGTCTGGCCGTTGAAGGCCGTCTGTCCACTCGCGATGGTGCGGCCCAGCGCGTCCGCCGTCGAGCTGACGATCCGCGGCATCAGCGGCGCCGCGCCGATCTGACCGCTCGTCACGGTCCCGTTCGTGCCGCCGGCCGTGTCGGGCCGGTCGGCGTACGTGACGGTCGTGGGATCCTGGCCGTCGGCCGTCGTGTGCACGGTCCGGCCCAGCGCGTCGAACGTCGCCGTCGCCTGCACGCCGTTCACGTCCTCGCTCGCCACCACCACGCCGTACGCGGGGTACACGACCTGCCAGGAAGCCGGCCGGTACGCGGGATCGGCATGCTCGGCCCAGCTCTGGTACGCGTCCATCCACTCGTTCGGCTGGCCCGCGAACGGCGCCGCGTACACGAAGTGGGTGACCCGGTCGGGCAGGCCGGCGGCCGTGGTCAGCACCGAGTCGACCGTGCCGAAGTCGTTGAGCACGAACGAGGTCGCCTTCGTGACGTCCGGGTTAGCGTTCCCCTTCTCCACCCACGCCGCCGTCAGCCGGCCGAGCGCGTCGAACTCCCGATCGGTGGTACGCGTGACCGCGGCCGGCTGGTTCGCGGCGACGGCCGACGTCGTGGCCTGGTGGGTGGCGAGCGAGACCAGCCAGTCCCCCACGCGGTTGTCGTAGTCGGTGTGCACGGTCGTCGTGTCGCCGGCCGCCACCGCGGTGACGCTGTCGGTCAGGTTCCCGAAGTCGTCGTAGGTGAACGTCCGGTCCGTACGCTTCGGCGCGTGGGCCGGTTCGACGATGCCGCTCACGTGCTCCGTGGCGGTCGCCGGGCCGAGCGGGCCCCACGTCATGGTGGCGTTCTGCTCCCATTCGAGCTCGGCGCTCGTCTTCGGGAACACCGCGTACGTGGTCGAGCCGTTGAGGTGGCGCAGCTCGTAGGTGCTGCTCGTTCGGGTGATCCGGGCGTTGACCGTGGCGGGCTTGCGGCCCGGCCAGCTGCCGGCCAGGATCGGCACGGCCGTCGTCACGCTGAGCGGGCGCTCCACGGACGGGTAGTACTGACCGTCCACACGCGACTTGTGCAGCTGGAAGTTGTAGGTCGTCTCGGCCGGCCGCTGCGGATCCCAGACCCGCATGGTGCCGAACCCGAGGAACCCGCGGCCCCGCGAGTCGAACGCCGGGTCCTCGTACGCGTACTGCAGCGTGTAGCCGTCCGCCGTGTTCGCGGGGTCCAGCAGGTGCCGGCGGTCGACGACCTGGCGTACGACCGTCTGCCCACCGCGTACGCAGCGCACGGGATAGGTGCACGTGTAGTTGGCGAGCTTCTCGGGGTGGTCGGACCAGGAGTTGCTGTAGGTGACCGTCTCGGCCGCCCAGTTCGTGTCCTCGTCGGTCACCTTGACGAGCGTGTCCGGGTAGGACGGATTCTGCGTCAGCAGCAGCTGGTGCCCGCCGCTCACCCGCACCACGTCGGTACGCCCGTCGCCGGTGAAGTCCCCGGCCAGCGAGAGCGACCGGCCGGCGTTCGGGTCGACCGTGCCGCCGTCGGCCGCCAGGTTCGCCCCGCCGAAGGTGCCGTCCCCGTTGGAGATCAGCACGGTCGTGGCGTTGTTCGTGAAGACGACCAGATCCGCGCGGCCGTCGCCGTTGAGGTCCGCGGGGCGCAGGTCGGCGTACTCGTCGTGGAAGATGTTCGGCGTGTGGGAGTCCACGACCAGGCCCGCGCCGGTGTTCCAGAGCAGGGCGGCCGAGCGGTCCCAGGTGTTCGTGTTCGGGTCGAGGTGGTTGGGCACCAGCAGGTAGTCGTCCAGCCCGTCACTGTTGAAGTCCGCGTTGACGACCCGGTAGTGACTGATCTGCGGGAGCGCCTTCGCGTACACGACACTGCCGATCTTGTCCGACTCCGGGTGCCCGACGGGCAGCCCGCCCGAGTCCAGGTGCAGGACCCACGGGTCATAGCTGCAACCCACCGCGGAATAGGACTGGCCCACCACGTCCGCCCGGCCGTCGCCGTCGGCGTCCGTCACCCGTGGCGCCGGGCAGGTCCCGTTGCCGTTCGCCGGGCCGTCCGCGTAGTTCGAGGGCATCGGAGCGTCGAAACCGTTGCCGTTGTTGAGGCGTACCGAGTAGTACTTCAGGCCGCCGGCCACGACGTCGTCGGTGATGTAGTCGGCCAGGCCGTCGCCGTTGAGGTCGGCGAAGACCGTGTTGGCCGAGGCGCTGATCGCGATCCCGGTGTCCACGAACTTCTGCGAGGCGTCCCAGTCGAACAGCTTCGCCTGGTCCGTGGGGAACTGCGCGGCCATGCTGATCGCGCCGGTGCCCCGGCGGTCCATCGCGCGGCTCGTCATCAGGTTGACGTTGGCCGGCCAGCCCACGGAGGCGGCGGTCACCGAGGTCTCGTCGGCGAGTGGGGTCACCGCGCCCGTGGCCGCATCGGTCTTGCCGCGCCGGGCCAGGATCGGGCTGTTCGCGTCCGTGGTCCCACCGGGTG
The DNA here is from genome assembly GCF_000428945.1 of Hamadaea tsunoensis DSM 44101. Lineage (GTDB taxonomy): Bacteria > Actinomycetota > Actinomycetes > Mycobacteriales > Micromonosporaceae > Hamadaea > Hamadaea tsunoensis. Next base: position 268,673 of record NZ_AUAX01000003.1, read on the forward strand.
TCCACAGCAGATCGTCGGTGCCGTCGCCGTCGAGGTCCAGCACCTGGCCCAGCGGCGGGCGGGTCTGCCCGGTCTGGAACCCCGGGAGTACGCCGAGATCCGTCTGCGTGAACGACGGCACCTGCGCGGCCGGCTGCTGCCACGTGAACTGCTTGGCCCGCAGGCAGCCGCCGAGCTGGCCGCACTTGGCGACCGAGGTCAGGAGGCTGCGACCCGACGGGCTGGTCGTGTACTGGAGGGTGTAGTACCAGACGGCCGAGGTGACGGCCGGGTTCGGCGCCGACATCGTGACCGTCTTCAGCCGCTTCGTCGAGGCGTAGCGCACGCCGTTCGCGTACCGGAACGAACTGTCCGGCCGCGCCTCGTACGCGAAGTCCACCGCGCGTACGCCGGCCAGCGGGGTGCCGCCGACGTGCTCGGTGTAGACGATCTTCTTCGGCAGGATCTCCAGTCCGTAGTTCCCGGCCGTGACGTCCCACTGGTACGACAGCTGGTTGCCGGAGCGGTCGCGGTCGGTGGCGAGCAGCCAGGCGACGCGTACGGCGGCGGTCTGCTGGTCGCCCGTGGTGGGGCCGGGATCCCAGCCGACACCCGAGGTCACCCGGGTCGCCGTCTGCGGCAGGTAGGTGCGGATGCGGCCGTCCTTCGTGCGTACCTCGAAGGAATCGGGGCCGGACGCGGCCGTGGCCGCCGTGGCGGTGGCCGTGATCCGGGCGAACGAGTCCTGCTCGGTGCGGTACTCGGCGAAGGTCTGCGGCGGGTCGCCCGGGATCGGGCCGAGCTGGGCCAGTTCCTGGCCGTCGAGGCAGAAGCGGTCGGTCGAGTCGTACTTGACCCCGGCTACGACGCCGTCCGTGGACAACCTGTGTCCACAGCGGACGATCTGCGATCCGGCGCCGCTCAGCGACCAGCCGACACCGGCGGTGCCGTTGCCGCTCCCGCTGTCGTAGTTCAGGCTCAGCGCCGGCTGCACACCCGCGCGGCCCGCCGGAACGTCCAGCGGGATCGTGTACACGAACGAGCCGCTGGGGGTCACGTCCCAGGAGCCCGGCAGGTAACCGACATGGCCGACGGCGGCCTGGATCGGCGTACCCGGGACGGTCATCGCCTCCGGCAGCGCGGGCGCGCCGTTCGGCAGGGGTGAGGCGAGGGCCGGCCCGGCGAGGCCGGCGGTGGTCGTGGACAGCGCCAGGCTCAGCGCGAGGAGGTGAATCAGCGAGCGCTTCCGGTACGCCCGCGGCGTGGTACGCATGACGGTTCCCTTTCGCAGCGACGGGCCGGGTTGCCCGTCGCTGGAACGGTGTCATCCGTCGATACCCCGGGGCCTGAGCAAGCGCTACTCAAACTCCCGCCCGCCCATTGCTCACCCGCCTCACGATCCCGCTGAGCTCGCCCTCATGATCCCGTTTGGATCAGGGAAATCACCCGAATCTTGGGCCATGATTCGGGTGAAAAACCTGATCCAAACGGGATCATGGAGCAGGCGCGGCGCGAGGAGGGCGGCTCAGGGGCGGGCGAGGGAGAAGATCACCTGGGGGGCGAAGCCGGCCACGACCGCCGCGAGCGTCAGCACACCCAGCACGACCGAGCCGAGCACCGCGCGCGGCGCCGCCGCCGTCCCGCTCCGGTACAACGGCAGGAGCGCCCGCAGGTACACCGCGAGCCCGACCACGGCCGCGACCGCCACGACCGCCACCATCGCCCACGCCCGCGCATCCACCAGCGCACGCAGGACGAACACCTTCGCGAACAGGCCCGCCAGCGCGGGCGGCAGCCCGGCCAGACCCACCACGGCGAACGCCAGCGCCGCCGAACGCAGCGGCGCCGAGCGGCCGATGCCCGCGTACTCGGCGAGGTCGCCGCCGTCGGCCCCGGCCGGCCGCAGGCTGATCACTCCGGCGAAGGCCCCGAGCTCCACGATCAGATAGATCACCGTGTACGCGACCGTCGCCGTCACCAGGTCCGCCGGTGCGGCGTGGCCGAGGGCGGCCAGCGGGGCGAGCAGGAATCCGGCCTGCGCGATCGAGGACCAGGCCAGCAGCCGGACCATCCGCCGCTGCCGCAGCGCGACCAGGCTTCCGGCCAGCAAGGTCAGCCCGGCCAGTACGCCGAGCGCCGGACCGGTCACGTGGTACCAGGCCGGCCCCGCGCCCACGACGACGTACAGCAGCGCGAAGATGCCGCCGAGCTTCGAAGCCGTCGACAGGTACGCGGCCACCGGCAGCGGCGCACCGTCGTAGGTGGACGGTGCCCAGGCGTGGGCCGGCACGACCGCGACCTTGAACGCCAGACCGGCGATCAGCAGCACCAGGCCGGCCCCGGCGAGCGGCCGCGCCGGACCGGAGACGTCGAGGGCCGTCGTGAGGGCGCTGAGGCGTACCTCGCCGGTGGCGGCGTAGACGAGGGCGGCGCCGAGCAGGGTCACGGCGGTCGCGATCACGCTGGTCAGCAGGAACGTCACCGACGCCTGGGCCGACTCGACGGACTTGCGCCGCAGCCCGACCAGCACGTAGAGCGGCAGGGTCAGCGTCTCCAGCGCCACGATCAGGGCGATCAGGTCACGGGCGCCGCCGAGCGCCACGCCGCCGGTCATGGAGGCGGTGAGCAGGAACGCGTACTCCCCGGCCGGGATCTCGCCGAGGCGCAGGGTGGGCACGGAGAGCAGCAGGACCACGGCGGTGATCACGGCCATGGCCACGGCGACCAGGGTCGCGGGCCGGTCGAAGACCCAGGAGCAGGCGGTGTCGTCGCAGAACGCTTTGCCGCGCCGGGTCAACGCGGCCCCGACGGCGGTCGCGGCCGCGCCGAGGACCCCCGCGCCGACGGTGACCGCCACTCGGGCGAACACCAGGTCGCAGAGGAAGACCAGGACGGCCGTACCCGCGGCCAGGTAGACCGGCAGCAGGCTCACCGCGTCACCCCTCACCGGGTCACCGCCTCGATCTCGTCGGCCTGCAGGGAGTGTGCGGCGACCTCGCTGACCAGCGCGGGGACCACGCCGAGCAGGAGGGCGAGCAGGACGAGCGGCGCCCAGGCCCAGCGCTCGGCCCGGCTGACCGCCGCGATGCCGGTGACGGCGGATGTGGCCGGACCGTGCGCGACCCGCCGCAGCAGCCGCAGCAGGTACGCGGCCGTCAGCGCCCCGCCGACCGCGGCGATCGCGCCGAGGGCGATCCAGCCGTGTCCCAGCTGGACGGAGGCCACCACGGCGAACGCCTCGCCCCAGAAGCCGGCCAGGCCGGGCAGGCCGAGGCTGGCCAGGGCGGCGAAGCCGAGCACGCCGGCCATCGCCGGGGAACTCTCGCGCAGCCCGCCGAGGTCGTCGAGCCAGCCCGTGTGCGTACGGTCCTTGATCGCCCCGGCCAGGAAGAACAGCAGTCCGGTGATCACGCCGTGCGCGACGTTGCCCAGCAGCGCGGCCTGCACCCCGGTCGAGTGGGCGAGCCCGCCGCTCGTGGCGCCCGCGGCGATCCCGAGCAGCACGAAACCCATGTGCCCCACGCTCGAGTACGCGATCAGCCGCTTCAGCTCGCTCTGCGCCAGGCAGACCAGCGAGCCGATGATGATCGCGGCGACGGCCAGCACGCCGAGGACGGGGGCCACCGCCCTCGCGCCCTCGGGCAGGACGCCGAGCCCGACCCGGATCAGCCCGTAGGTGCCCATCTTCAGCAGGACGCCGGCGAGGATCACGCTGCCGACCGTCGGCGCCTCGGTATGCGCGTCGGGCAGCCAGGTGTGCAGCGGCCACAGCGGAGCCTTCACCGCGAAGGCGACGGCGACGACCGCGAAGAGGGCGATCTGCGTACCGCGGGTGAGGGTGGGGTGCTGGGTCAGGGTCACGATGTCGAACGAGCCGGCCCGCAGGCCGATCCCGAGGACGCCGATCAGCAGCAGCACCGAGCCGGACAGGGTGTACAGCGCGAACTTGCGGGCCGCCCGCTGCCGGTCCGGGCCGCCCCAGCCGGCGATCACCGCGTACATGGGCAGCAGGACGACCTCGAACGCGATGAAGAAGACGATCAGGTCCAGGCCGGTGAACACGCCCATCAGGCCGACCTCGATGGCCAGCAGCAGCGCGCTCAACCTCGCGGTGTCCGGCCCTTCGCCGGCCGGGCGCCACAGCGTGTACGCGCAGCACAGCAGCGTCAGCAGCGCGGTCAGCACGACCAGCGGGTACGAGACGCCGTCCACCCCGAGATGGAAGCGGATCCCGAGATCGGGCAGCCACGCCGCGTCGACCTCATGCCACATCCCCGCGCCCCGGTCGAAGGCCAGCGGAACGACGGCCGCCAGGGTCAAGGCGGCCGCGACGGTGGCGGCGATCCGGCCGGCCCGGCCGCCCAGGACGAATCCGGCGACGGCGCCGAGCAGCGGCACGACGAGAAGTCCGATCAACAGCGCGCTCATCGGAGGAGTCCGTTCAGGGCGAAGACGAGGACGGACACGGCCGCCAGCATGAGCACCCCGGCCAGCGCCCGCGGCAGGCCCGCCCGGTGCCAGCGGGCGAGCCCGGTGCCGGCGGCGAGCGTACCGGCGCCGATCCCGGTGACGATGCCGTCCACTCCGGACTCGTCGGCGAACCGCGTGACCCGGGCGAGCAGTTGCACCGGGCGGACGACGAGGACGTCCTGCACGGCGTCGAGACCGAAGGCGCCCGCGACGAACGGCCGGACGCCGCCGAGGACGGTCGCCGGGTCACCCGTACGCTTCCAGCTCCACCACGAGGCCGCGATGCCGAGCGCGACGAGCAGGATCGGCAGCAGCGCGACCGGGTCCAGCTCGGTCAGATGATGATTCACCAGGTACGCCCCGAACCCCAGTCCGGCCGCCGGAACGGCCAGCACGATGACCGGCGCCTGCATCGTCCAGCCCGGGGTGTGCACGTGATCGTTGTATCCGGGACCGAAGAAGACCTTGAGCCAGAGGCGCGTCGCGTACCAGGCGGTGACGAACGTGCCGACCAGGCCGGCCAGGTAGACGAGCAGCGCCGTGCCGCCGGACCCGTGCTGCGCCGCGCCGAGGATGGCCTCCTTGCTCCAGAACCCGGCGAGCGGGGGAACCCCGGCGAGCGCCGCGAGCCCGATCGTCATGCACCAGAACGTCACCGGCAGTACGCCGCGCAGCCCGCCCATCCGCGACATGAGGTTCGTGCCGACGGCGTGGATGACGCAGCCCGCCGCGAGGAACAGCAGCGCCTTGAAGGCGGCGTGGGTGAGCAGGTGGAAGAGCGCCGCGTCGGGCGCTCCGACGGCGAGCGCGCCGGTCATGTAGCCGAGCTGGCTGACCGTCGACCAGGCGAGGACCCGCTTGATGTCGTCCTGCGCGGTGGCCGCGAAGGCGCCGAGCAGCAGCGTGATCGCGGCCATGACGCCGAGCACGGTCAGCACCGCGGGCGCGGCCAGGAACACCGGGTAAAGCCGGAAGACCACGTAGACACCGGCCGCCACCATCGTCGCGGCGTGGATCAACGCGGAGATCGGCGTCGGGCCGGCCATCGCGTCCGGCAACCAGGTGTGCAGCGGGAACTGCGCGCTCTTGCCGGCGACCCCGGCGAGCAGCAGCAGGGCGGCCGCGAGGACGACGCCGGAACTCATCCGCGGCAGCGCCGCGAAGACGTCGCCGATCCGGAAGCTGCCCGCCTGCACGCCGAGCAGCGCGATCCCGAGCAGGAATCCCACATCGCCGGTACGCGTCACCAGGAACGCCTTCACCGCCGCGGCGGGCGCCTCGGGAAGACGGCGATCGTGCGCGATGAGCAGGTACGAGCAGGCGCCCATCACCTCCCAGCCGAGGAGCACCAGGATCAGGTCCTCGCCGACGACCACGGCCAGCATCGCCGCGGTGAACAGGCTGATCTGGGCGGCGTACGGGCCGTAGCGGTCGTCGCCCGCGAGATAGCCGATCGAGTAGACCTGGACGGCCAGCGCCACGATCGTGACGGCCAGTCCGACATACAGCGCCCGGGAGTCGACGGCGACCGCGTACGTGACCTGGAAGTCGCCGATCCGGACCCAGTTCAGGGCCTTCTCGACCGGATCGCCGTCGACGAGCAGCAGAACGACGAAGAGCAGCGCGACCGCCGCACCCGCGACCCCGAGGGCCGCTCCGAGCAGGCGGTTGCCCCGCGGCGTCAGCAGGCCGACGAGCCCGGCGACCGCCGGAACCACCGGCAGCAGCAGAGCGAGCAGGTCAGACGTCATGGGTCGCCTCCGGCTGATGCTCGTCCAGCGGGACCTCGTCGACGTTGATCCGCGCCTTCAACCGGAACAGCTGCAACACGACCGCCAGGCCCACGCCGATCTCGGCGGCCGCGAGCACGATCACGAAGAGCACGAAGATCTGCCCGGTCGGTGCCGTCTTCGGCAGGGTCGCGTCGGCCGTGATGAAGATCAGGTTGACGGCGTTGAGCAGCAGCTCGACCGACATCAGCAGCAGGATCGCATTCCGCCGCCGCAGTACGCCGATCACGCCGAGGCCGAACAGGACGCTGGCGACGGCGTACGGGATGAAGGGGTGCATCTACTTGGCCCCTCTACTGACGACGACCGCCCCGACCAGCGCGCTGAGCAGCAGGATGGAGACGACCTCGAAGGGCAGCACCCAGCTGGTGAAGATCGGGCCGCCGACCGTCTCGGCGTTGCCGTGCTGCGCCGGCAGGGCGTACTTCGTCCACCCGTACGCGACCGCGAACAGCGTGCCCAGGCTGAGCCCCACGCCGACCCCGACCACACTCGCCGGCCCGACCTTGCGGTCGAGGTCCGGACTCGGCCCGATCGGCGCCCGGGTGAGCATGACGGCGAACAGCAGCAGCACGACGACCGCGCCGAGGTAGATCAGCACCTGCGTCCAGGCCACCAGCTCGGCCGTGAGCAGCAGGTACTCCGCGGCCAGGGCACCCAGGCAGACCACGAGCCACAAGCCCGCGCGCACGACCTGGTTGGTGGCGACCACCGCCCAGCCCGCACCCACCGCGACCAGGCCTATCCCGGCGAGCAGAAGATCAAGGCCGGTCATGCGGCGGCCGATTTCTTCGCGGCGTTCTGCTCCTCCTTGGCGGGCTCGCCCATCGGATCGTGCGCGGGCGGCGGCGGCACGGTCGCCACCCACTCCCCCAGCCGATCCTTGTCGTGCACGAGATCGCGGATGTCGTACTCGGCGTACTCGAACTCGGGTGACCAGTAGAGCGCGTCGAACGGGCAGGCCTCGATGCAGATGCCGCAATACATGCAGAGCGAGAAGTCGATGTCGAAGCGGTCGAGGACGTTGCGCTGGCGCGGCCGGGCAGCCCCCGGCACCAGCACTTCCTCTTTGTGCGAGTCGATGTAGATGCACCAGTCGGGGCACTCGCGCGAGCAGAGCATGCACACCGTGCAGTTCTCCGCGAGCAGCGCGATCACCCCCCGCGACCGCGGCGGCAGTTCCGGTGCCACATCCGGGTACTGCTGAGTGGTCGACCGGCGGGTCATCGTCTTCAACGTGACCGCCAGACCCTTCGCCAGTCCCGACCCGGGGAAACCGCCCGCACTCATGGCCACATCATCCCCTGCTGAAGGGGCGCGCGCGAGCACCGGGGGTCCGGCCGACCGTTCGGCTCATTGCCAGCCCGGTTGATCATCGATACGGTCCGGTGGCATTTCGCATTCTCACGGGGAGGATCGCCGTGCGTCGTCTCGCCGGGATCATCGTTCTTCTGCTGACCGCCTCGCTGCTCGGAGCACCCAGTCCGGCACAGGCGGTCACCTCGAACACATCATCATCGAGTACGCCCAACAGCCTCACCACACCGCCCGGTCAGGAGCGCACGTTCTCCGGGACCGTACGCGACACCGCCGGCCAGCCCATCGAGGGCGCCTGCGTGGACGTGCAGGGCTCGCTGACGGCGTACTTCGCGCACGCCTGCACCGACGCGGCCGGTCACTACGAGATCGGCGACGTTTCGACCGTCCCGGCCTCCTACCGGCTGCACGCCTCGGCGGTCGGCCACGCCGCCCGGTGGTGGCCGAACGGGGCGCAGATCAGCGGCGCCCAGGTCGTCGCCCTCCCGGTCGCGGGTCAGGCTCGGACGGTGGATTTCGTGCTGCCGTCCACCGCGGAGGCCAGCGGGAAGATCACCGGAACGGTCCGCCGGCAGGACGGTACGCCCGCGTCCGGGGCCATCGTGCGGGCCTTCCTGGACACCACGGTGCCGGCTGTCCAGATCGCGTACACCGTGACGGACGGTTCGTACACTCTGGACGGTCTGGTCGCCGGGCAGTACCGGATCCAGGTCAGCGGGGCCGGCTACCCGGTCCAGTACGTTCCCGGGCAGCCCGACCTGGCCTCGGCCGCACCGCAGACCGTGACAACGGCCGCGGCGACCACGGTGAACGAGACCTTCCTCGCCCTGGCGACCATTCCGCCGGCGACGATGGGCAGCCTCAGCGGCACGGTCCACGATCCGGCCGGTACGCCGGTCGCGGGAGCCACCGTCGCGCTGTGGGGATCGCTGGCCTACGAGTCCGCGGCCCTCATGCAGACGGTGACCGACCAGAACGGCCACTACGCCCTCACGGGTCTGGCCCAGGCCAGCCAGACTTACTACGTGCGGACCAGCGCCCCCGGCTACGCGACCGCCTGGAGTGCCGGCAACGTCACGCCCGTCACCAACAGCCTGCCTCCGGTCGACACGATCCGGGACGTCACCGTGCGGCCCGGCGTCGGCGCGATCACAGGTACGCTGCGTGACTTCGACGGCGGAGTGCCGCCGCGTACCTCGCTGGTCTTCACCTCGCTGGACGGTTCCCTGACCTTCAACACGGTCAGCTGGTTCAACGGCCACTTCGAGCTGCCCAACGTGCCCGCCGGTCAGTACCGGCTCACGCTCGAGCCCTACACGCGGCCGTACCAGTACTGGCCGGGCGGGCGTACGCCCCAGGAGTACGGCACCTTCACGGTGGCCGACCACACCTCGACCGATCTGCGCGAGACGCTGCTCAGCCCGGCCCGTATCGAGGCCACGGTGCTGGATGACGTGACCGGCCAGCCGATCACCACCGCGTGCGTCCTCACCGGCACGAGTGGCTGGACCGCCTGCGCTCCCGCCATCGCCCCCGGCGTGTACGCCCACGACGACTTCACGCAAGCGCTGAACTTCCCCAGCGTGTCGGCCACCGACGGGCCGTACCACTTCATCGCCTCCAGCGGGCCGGCGGCGGCGACGATCGGGCAGACCGCCAAGGTCACCATCCGGATGAAGCCGGGCGCGCAGCTCGCGTTCGACTACACCGTTCCGTCAGGCGCACAAGGCCCGACACAGATCTGCTACAGCGCGACGACCTCGGCCCCGTTCCAGTACGACAACGGCGACCGCAGCGCGGCCTGCCCGACCGTCTCCGGCGGGCACGCGCTGCTCGGCCCGATCCGGCCGGGCAGCCACGTCAACGTCTTCCTGCAGGCGCCGACCGGAGCCAGCGACCTCGGCGCGCAGTGGGTGACCGGCTCCGGCGGCGGCGGCGATCAGCGCGAAGCCACCGACTTCACGTTCGTCGCCGGGCAGACGACGAACGGGCCGAGCCAGCACCTGCTCTACAGCGGCTCGATCCAGGGCACGGTCACCGGCCCCGGTGCGACGTCGCAGGTCTGCCCCGGTCCGGTCTACACCGGCTACCTCAACTGCGGCGCCGGGGCGTACACGCAGCCGAAGCTGGGGCCGTACCGCTGGCCGGTGTCCCTCGCGCTGTACGGCGGAGGCCAGGTGGCCGGCTGGTCGGGGGCCGGCACCAACCGCTTCAACGCCGGATACGTCCAGGTCACGAGCGGTGGTTCCGCCCAGGCCGACATCCGGCTGCGGTCGCTGTCGCCGATCGGGGTGACCGTCGCGGGCGTACCCACGAACACGTGGACCCTCGTCGCGTTCGACCCGGTGACAGGTGACCGGGTTTCGGACATCGGCACCAACCGGGGGACGTACGACAGTATCTGGGTGCCCGGCCAGGTCGTCCTCAAGCTGAGCGCGCCCGCGATGGCCCAGCCGTGCTACGTCAGCATTCCGCAGCCCGCGCTGCCCGGCCGGCGCTCCCAGCCGAGCTACGTGATCAACCCGGTGGCGCAGCTGACGATCACACCCGGCGTCAACTGCCGGTCGGATATCACGCCGAGCCTGCAGCCAGGATCGGCCACCCGCCGCTGACCGGAGGCATCAAGGGACGGCCCGCCACCCGGCAGGCCGTCCCTTACTGTTGATCAGCCCCGAAAGGAAGACCCCGCCGTACGTTCGGCTCATTGCCGGGCATCTCCAAGATCGATAACGTGCCGAGGGCATTTTCGCGCATTCTCACGGGGAGGATCGCCGTGCGTCGTCTCGCCTCGGCCGTCGCCGTTCTTCTGACCGCCTCGCTGCTGGGAGCCCCGGTTCCGGCCCAGGCCGTCCCATCCGGCCCATCATCGGGTACGCCGGCCGATCTCATCACTCCACCCGACCAGGACCGGAAGATCGTGGGCACCGTACGCGACACCGCCGGCCGGCCGATCGCGGGAGCCTGCGTCGACGCTCACACGAACTCGTCCCCGTGGCTCTACCTCGACCATGTCTGCACCGACTCGGCCGGCCGTTACGAGATGGACAACGTGCTGGCGGACTTCGGCTACCGGTTGGAGGTGTCCGCGGTGGGGTACGCCACCCGCTGGTGGCCGTCGGCCGTGGACTTCGGCGACGCCCGGGCGGTGGTCGGCGGCGGACCGGGGTCGAGCACGACCGCGGACATCGTCCTGCCGTCGCCGGCGGAGGCGTCAGGCCGCGTCGCCGGAACGGTGCGCCGCCAAGACGGCACACCCGCGGTCGATGTACGCGTACGGGTGCAGACGCCGGACAACGTGGCCGTGGCGGTCGCGTACACCGGGACGGATGGAAGCTACGCCTTGACCGGCCTGGTCTCCGGCCAGTACATCGTGAGCATGTTCGGAGACGGCTACCCGCAGCAGTTCGTCCCGGGCAAGACGAAGGTGGCCGAGGCGCAACCGCAGACGGTCGTCACCGGGCAGACGACCACCGTGGACGAGACCTTCCTGCCCCTGCCCACCATCCCTTCTTCCACCCTGCACGGTATCAGCGGGACGGTGCGGAACCCGGCCGGTGCCGGCGTGGCCGGTGCCACGGTGGAGGTCTGGCCGCCCGCTACCTGGGGCATGGCTCCGCTCGCCCGAGCCGTGACCGATCAAGCCGGCCACTACACCGTGCCGGGCCTCTTTCACCTCGTCGGCACGTTCTACCTGCGCACCACCGCGCCAGGGTATGTCGCGACCTGGGGCGCGAACGGCGTGATGCCGTCGACGATCCAGACCGGCACGGCCGATGTCGTCAAGGACGTGGTGCTGCGCTCGGGGGGTGCGGTCACCGGCACGGTACGCGACTTCGACGGGAGCGCGCCGCCACTGACCCAGCTGTCCTTCACCTCGCTCGACGGCTCCGTGAGCTTCTCGACGTACGCGTGGATCGACGGCCACATCGAGGTGCCGAACGTTCCGAGCGGCACCTACAAAATCACGATGACGCACTCCGACCGTCCGGCGGAGTACTGGCCGGGCACTGTGGATCCCGACCGGCAAACCACGATCACCGTGACCGACGGAGCTGTGACGAACCTCGACGGCATCCTGGCGGCCCCGGCCCGGATCGAGGCCACCGTCCTCGACGACGCGACCGGGCAGCCGATCTCGGGAGCCTGCGTACGGCCGCCGTCGGGTGAATGGTCGGACTGCGCGCCGGCCACCGCCCCTGGCGTGTACACGTTCGACTCCTTCACCAGTGATCAGAGCTACTCCTATGTCGTCGCCACCCTTGCCCCCTACTACTTCAGCGGTCAGTCAGGTCCGATCGCCGCGGCACGGGGGCAGACGACGAAGATCACCATCCGGCTCCGGCCGGGCGCGCTGCTCGCGTTCGATGTCACCGTGCCCGCGGATGCTGCGGCACCCACCGTCGTCTGCTTCGTCTCGGACGCCGGCGTACCCTTCGCGACCAGGGGTTCCGACGCCGGCTGTGGCGCCGTGACCGCCGGTCGTGTGCTGCTGGGACCGATCGAGCCGGGCCAGGCGCAGGTCTTCCTCCTTTCCCCGGGCGGCTCCAGCGGCCTCGGGGCACTGTGGATGACCACGGTCGGCGGTGGAGGCGACCAGCGCGAAGCCGTCCGCTTCACGTTCACCGCCGGGCAGACGACCACCGGACCTGTCCAGCACTTCCTCTACAGCGGATCGGTTCGGGGCACGGTGAGCGGACCCGGCGCCGGCACCGAGACAGTCTGCCCGGGCGGGCCCAGCGACGGCGGATACAGCTGCGCCATCGGGTCGTACACCCGGTCCCACCTGGGGCCCTACCGCTGGCCGGTCTCGGTCTTCCTGTCATCGAGCCGGACGATCGTCGGCTGGAGCGGAGCGGGGACCAACCGCTACAACGCGGGCTACGTTCAGGTCGTCAGCGGTCAGACCGCCGAGGCCGACATCCGCCTGCGGCCGGTGTCGGAGATGGTGGTCACGGCGGTCGGCGTACCGGTGAACACCTGGACGCTGACCGCGTTCGACCCCGTCACCGGCGACCGAGTCTCGGCCACGGGGGCCGGGTCGCCGCTCCAGCTGACCGGAGAGGCCGTGCTCCGGTTCAGCTCGCCGTCGATGGCCCAGCCTTGCTACGTCAGCATTCCGCAGCCCGCGCTGCCCGGCCGGCGCTCCCAGCCGAGCTACGTGATCGACCCGGTAGCGCAGCTGACGATCACACCCGGCGTCAACTGCCGGCCGGACATCATGCCGAGCCTGCAGCCAGGATCGGGCACGCGCCGCTAACCAGAGAACACAGGAGGTACCGTGCCGAAGGCATCTCGCATTCTCACGGGGAGGATCGCCGTGCGTCGTCTCGCCGCGACCCTGACACTGCTGCTCACCGCCGCGCTGCTCGGAGCGCCCGCGCCCGCCCAGGCGGTCACACCATCCGGTACGCGTACCGGCCTCACCACGTCGCCCGACGTCGCCCGGAGGATCGTCGGCACGGTACGGGACAGCTCCGGCCTGCCCCTCGCCGGCGCCTGCGTGGATGTCCACTACAACCAGTGGCAGTTCTTCGCGCACGCGTGCACCGACGCCGCCGGGCACTACGAGGTCGGCGGCATCTCCGACCAGCTCGCCATCTACCGGATGCAGGCCGCCGCGCCCGGGTACGCCGCCCGCTGGTGGCCTGCCTCGGTGGAGTACAACGGCAGCAAGCCGGTGACCGTACCGGCGCCCGGGGTTCCGCGTACGGTCGATTTCGTCCTGCCGACGATGGCCGAGGCGAGCGGGACGATCACGGGAACGATCCGGCGTCAGGACGGCACACCCGCCTCCGGCGCTGTCGTGCAGGTGTACACGGCCACGGGCGACGACATCGAAACGGTGTACACCAGGTTGGATGGAAGCTACAACCTCGGCGGGCTGACCGCGGGGCAGTACCGGATACAGGTCTACGGGGCGGGCTACCCGACCCAGTACGTCCCCGGCCGGACCACGTTCGCCGACGCCCAGCCGCAGACCGTGACGGCCGGCGCCACGACCACCGTGAACGAGACGTTCCTGCCGGTGACGCCGATCCCGCCGGCGACGACGGGCAGCCTGACCGGGACCGTACGCGATCCCGCCGGGGCCGCCATCGCGGGCGCCGACGTCCAGCTCTTGAGCCCGTTGGCGTATACGGCTGAGACGGTGGCCCAGACGGTGACCGACCAGGACGGGCGTTTCACCCTGACCGGCCTCGCGCAGGATGATCTGGCCTACTACCTGCGTACCAGCGCGGCTGGTTACGCAAGCGCGTGGGGAACCGGCACCGTCACGCCGTCGAGCATCAGCGTCAGCCCTGCCGGTTCGGCGGTCAGCGTCGTCCTGCGGCCCGGCGCCGGTGCCATCACCGGCACACTGCACGACTTCGACGGCGGTACGCCACCGCGTACACGGCTGAACTTCGCGTCCGTCGACGAGACGGTCTCCTTCACCACCTACGCCTGGTTCGACGGCCACTTCGAGATTCCCGACGTGCCGGCCGGGCAGTATCGGTTGACGCTCGTGCCCACCAGCCGCCTGACGCAGTACTGGCCGGGAACGACCGATCCCGCGAAGAGCGGAACCATCACGGTGACCGACAAGACCACGACCGACGTCCAGGAGACGCTCGTCGCACCGGCCCGCATCGAGGTCACCGTGCTGGACGACGTGACCGGGCAGCCGGTCACGGGGGCCTGCGTCAAGGGCAACACCACCTCGTGGTCGGCCTGTGCCCCGGCGATCGCGGCCGGCGTCTACGCGTACGACTCCACCGCCGCCTCGACGAGCTTCACCTCCGTGACCGCCAGCCGCACGCCCACCTACTTCCCAGCCTCGTCAGGGAAAGTCTCGGCGGTCCTCGGACAGACGACGAAGGTCACCCTCCGGCTGCGGCCGGGTGCGGTTCTGGCCCTCGACTACACGGTTCCCGCGAACGCTTACAGCCCGTCGCAGATCTGCTTCCACGCCGTCACGGCAGCTCCTTTCCAGCCCGACCGGGCCACCGACGCCTGCCCGACGGTGAGCGGCGGGCATGCTCTGCTCGGCCCGATCCCGGCCGGCTCCGCGCAGGTGCTGCTGTACCTGATAGTCAACACCAATCTCGGCGCGCTCTGGGTCACGGACGCCGGCGGCGGCGGTGACCAGCGGCAGGCGACCCGGTTCACCTTCGTAGCGGGTCAGACCACCACCGGGCCGACGCAGCATCTCCTCCCGAGCGGGTCGATCAACGGCACGGTGACCGGTCCGGGCTCCACCGACCTGGTGTGCCCAGGCCCTGTCATCACCGGCTACGGCAGCTGCGCGACCGGCAGCTACACCCAGTCCGGCCTAGGCCCGTACCGCTGGCCCGTGTCGCTCTCGCTGTCGCCGTTCGGGCAGGTGGTGGGCTGGACCGGACCGGGTGCCAACCGCTTCGACGCAGGCTACGTCCAGGTCACCAGCGGCCAGGCCGCCCAGGCTGACATCCGGCTGCGGCCGCTGTCGCAGATGTGGCTGACCGTGCAGGGCGTCCCGGCGAACACGTGGACGCTCACCGCCTTCGACCCCGTGACCGGTGACCGGGTCGCGGATGTCGGTGTCGGACGTGGACTGTTCGAGTCCATCTCGGTGCCGGGCCAGGTCGTGCTGATGCTCAGCGCGCCGTCGCTGGCCCAGCCGTGCTACGTCACCGTTGCGCGGTCGGCGGCGCCCGGCCGCCGCCCCCAGCCGAGCTACGTCATCGATCCGGTGGATCGACTGACGATCACCCCCGGGGCGGACTGTCGATCGGACATCACACCGAGCTTGCAGCAGGGTCACGCCACCCGGCGCTGAGGCTCGGTCGCAGGAGGACGGTTCGCCACCTGGCGGGCCGTCCTCTTGCCGTTGAGGAACAAGGTCAGCGGGCGATGTTTACACCCGCCGTGAGGATCAGCTGCGCCAGCGCCACCGGCACCAGGATCAGCCAGCACAGCTTCTGCAGCTGGTCCTCCCGGAGCCGCGGATAGGACACCCGCAGCCAGATCACGACGAACGCCACCGCGAACGTCTTCACGAGCATCCAGATCCAGCCGATCGCGTCCGGCCCGGGACCTTTCCACCCGCCCAGGAACAGCACCGCCGTGAGCGCCGCGATCACCACGATGCCGACGTACTCGGCGAGCAGGAAGAACGCGAAGCGCAGGCCCGTGTATTCGGTCATGTAGCCGAAGACCAGCTCGGAGTCGGCGATCGGCATGTCGAACGGCGGGCGGCGGATCTCGGCGACGCCGGCCACGAAGAAGACCGCCAGGGCCGGCAGCTGCCAGGCGAGCCACCACGGCTGCCAGGCGTGCACGATGCCGGACAGCGACAGGGTCCCGGCCGCCATGGCCACGCTCGCCGCCGACAGCACCAGCGGCAGCTCGTACGCCATCAGCTGCGCCGCCGCCCGCAGAGCGCCCAGGAGGGAGTACTTGTTGGCGGAGGCCCAGCCGGACATGAGCACGGCGACGACGCCGATACCGAGGACGGCGAGGACGAAGAAGAGGCCGACGTCGAGGGACTGTCCGACCAGGTCACCCGGGCCGAGCGGGATCACCATGAGGGCCATGAGGTACGGGATCAGCGCGACGACCGGTGCCCAGCGGAAGACCGGGCGGTCGGCGGCGCGCGGCGTGACGTCCTCCTTCTGCGCGAACTTCACGCCGTCGGCGACCAGCTGCGCCCAGCCGTGGAACGCGCCGGCGTACATGGGGCCGAGGCGGCCCTGCATGTGCGCCATGACCTTGTGCTCGGTCTGCCCGACGATCAGCGGCAGCACCAGGAACGCGACGAACACGCCGGCCACGCGGATCGCGAGTTCGAGCCAGACGGGCATCAGTCCTCCGCCCCGGGAGCCGCTTCGGGGGCCGTAGCCGCCCGGTGAGCGGCCGGACCCCACTCCTCCGGCGAGGGTACGCCCGGCGGGCGTACCGGGGCGCGCTTCGCGGAGCCGGACTCGGACTCGCCCGGCTCCTTCGCGCCCGGCCACGGCTTCGCGACCCGGCTGGCCAGGATGAACTCCTTACGCAGCGGGTGGCCCTCGAACTCGGGCGGCAGCAGCAGCGGCGGGAGTTCGCCGGGGAAGCCGATGCCGAACATCTCGAACGTCTCCCGCTCGTGCCAGGCGGCGCCGGGATAGACGTCCACAACGGACGGCAGCGACGGCTCCGACCGGCCGAGCCGCGTGCGCACGAGTACGCCGAACCGCTCCGCGGTGGACCACAGGTGCGCGAGGACGGCGAAGCCCTCGGGAAGCTCGTCGACGGCCGACAGCCAGTCGAAGAAGTCGCAGCCGAGCCGGTCGCGGGCGACGGTCAGGGCGGCCGGCCAGGAATCCGCCGGCACGTCCACGACCGCCCGCGCGTACGCGTTGCCGGCCGAGACGCCCGCCGTGACGCCGTCCGCCACACCGGCCGCCGCCAGCAGCTCGGTCAGGCGCGCGCCGACCTCCTCGGGAGTCATGGCCCGATCCTAGGCGAGCAGCAGCCCGGGGGTCGTGTCGGTCGGGCCGGGGTCACTCCGGACGGCGTACCGACGGGGCGGTCAGGGCCAGCGGGTCGGGGCGGTCGACGCCGCCGAGACCGGACTCCTCGGCCGCGATCTTCTCTTGCAAGCGCAGGATGCCGTGCAGCAGTGCCTCCGGCCGGGGCGGGCAGCCGGGCACGTAGACGTCGACCGGGATGATCTGGTCGACGCCCTTGGTGACCGAGTAGCTGTCCCAGTAGGGGCCGCCGCAGTTGCTGCACGCGCCGAACGAGATGACGTACTTCGGCTCGGGCATCTGGTCGTAGAGGCGCTTGACGGCCGGGGCCATCTTGTCGGTGACCGTGCCGCTGACGATCATCAGGTCGGCCTGCCGGGGCCCGTGCGCGAACGGGATGACGCCGAGGCGCATGAAGTCGTGCCGGCCCATGCTCGTCGCGATGAACTCGATCGCGCAGCAGGCGAGGCCGAAGTTGAACACCCACAGCGAGTATCGGCGGCCCCAGTTCAGCACGAACTTGATCGGGTGGCCGAGGACCGCGGGCAGCTGCACCATGAGCTCAGACTACGCCGGGGCGGAAGCCGGGACCGGCTCCGGGACCGCGGTGTAGCCGCGCAGGAAGACGAGCGCCAGGCCCACGATGATCGCCGGGACCAGGGTGAAGCCCAGCAGCACGCCGCGCTCGGCGAGCGCGCTCTGCGCCGCCGCCACGCCCGTGCTCGACGGCACGTAGTGGAACAGCTGCAGCACCGTGCCGAAGATCCCCGGCCCGAGCGCCAGGCCGAGCGTCTCCCCGGCCGTCCACACGCCCGTGAACACCCCGCCCTGCCTTTTCCCGGTACGCGCTTCGTCGGCCGCGATGCAGTCGGGCAGCATCGCGAGACCGAAGAGCTGCTGGCCGGCGTACCCGAATCCCATGATCGCGACGAGCACGTAGACCACGAAGCGGGGCACGAACGGGGCGCTGACCAGGGCGAGCGTCGCGGCCGTGAGCGTGGCGGAGGCGAGCACGTAGCCGCGCAGCTTGCCCAGCTTGTCGCCGACCCGGCGCCAGAAGGGGGTGACGACCAGGGCGGGCGAGACGACGGTGATGAACAGCATGGTCGTGGCGTCGTGCTGGTGCAGCACGTGGTCTGCGAAGTACTGCACCCCGGCGAGCATGCACGCGACCCCGGCCGCCTGCACCACGAAACACGCCACCAGTACGCGGAACGGCCGGTTCGCCGCGGCCACCCGCAGCTGGGCGCGCAGCGACGGTTCGGCCGCCGTGACCTCGCCGAGCGGCGCGTTCGCGGTGCCGTAGAACGCGCAGAGCGTGCCGACGACCATGATCGCGGCGACGAAGACGCCCATCGCCCGGTGGCCGGGGATGCCGCCGCCGCCCAGGTCGACGACCAGCGGCGCGATCGCGCCGGAGACCAGGATGGCGGTCGCCAGCATCACCACCCGCCAGGTCATCAGCCGCGTACGCTCCGAGCTGGTCGAGGTCATCTCGGCCGGCATGGAGCCGTAAGGGACCTGGAAGAAGGCGAAGGCCGTCGCGGTGAGCAGGAACGTCGCCGCGACGTAGACCACGGCGCCGGACCGGCCGAACGGCGCGGCGAACATCAGCGCGAACAGCACCGCCAGGGTCAGCCCGGCGAAGAGCAGGTAGGGCCGGCGGGCGCCCCAGCGGGTCTGCGTCCGGTCCGAGATCCGCCCGACGGTCGGGTTCGCGACGACGTCCCAGGCCTTCGGCAGCAGCACGAGCAACCCGGCCGCCGCCGCGGGTACGCCCAGCGTGTCGGTCAGGTACGGCAGCAGCAGCAACCCGGGAACCGTGCCGAAAGCGCCCGTCACCAAGGATCCCAGGGAATACCCGATGCGGACACGAGGCGGCAGGGGCGCGCGGGCCGGCGCCTGATTGGCCACACTGGTCTGCATGGGCGCTTCCATGGGCACAGAGCGTACGGGAGTGAGAAAGAGTCGCGTATCGGCCGGGGTGGCCGCCGGACATCCGGCGACCGTCGAGGCCGGTCTGCGCGTCCTGGTGGAGGGCGGCAACGCCGTCGACGCCGCCGTCGCCGCCACCTTCGCTTCGTGCGCCACCGAGACCATCCTGTGCGGCCTGGGCGGCGGCGGATTCGCCACCGTCTTCTCCGCCGACTCCGGCAGCGTCGCCGTCCTCGACTTCTTCTGCGCCGTACCGGGCCTCGACGGCGGCGTCGCCGGACCGATGGTCCCCGTCGAGGTCTACTTCGGCGAGGTGCCGATCGACTACGAGATCGGTGGCGCGTCGGTCGCCGTGCCGGGCGTACCGGCGGGCTGCGCGGAACTGCACCGCCGCTTCGGCTCGCTGCCGTGGGCCGAGATCGTGCGGCCGGCGTACGAACTCGCCCGGTCGGGGGCACCGATCCCGGTACCGCAGGCCGAGGCGCTGCACTCGATCCGGGCCGCCATGACCATCGGCGACGGCGCCCGGGCGTACGCGCCGACGGGCCGGCTCCTCGAAGGCGGCGACCTGCTCCTGCACCCTGGGCTGGCGGACGCGTTCGCCCTGCTCGGGACCGGCATCGACGAGTGGGACGGGCACACCCGACCGCTCATCGCCGACGGCGTACGCGCGGCCGGCGGGGCGCTCGGCCGGCGCGATCTGGCGGACTACCGCGTCATCTCCCGCCCCGTACGCTCGGCCACGCTCGCCGGGCGGCACGTCTGCGGCCGGCTGGACCTGAACCGGACCCTGCCCACCTTCGCGGCGCTCCCCGAGATCTCGGCCCTGTCCCGGCCGGAACGCGCGGTCGCGCTCGCGAAGACGCTCCGGGACAACGGCCACCGGCCGGCGTCCGCCACCGAGGCCGTCTTCGACGTCGAGCCCGAGGGGCACGATTTCGACCCGCCGCCCCGGGAGCCGCTGCGACGCGGCGAGACGACCAACATCTCGGTCGTCGACCGGCACGGCAACGCCTGCGTCGTCACGCACACCCTCGGGCTCGGCTCCGGGGTCTGGCTGCCGGGGCTCGGCGTACACCTGAATTCGATGTTGGGTGAAGGTGAGCTGGTGGCCGGCGATCTGGCCGCGGGCGACCGGGTGCACTCGATGATGTCGCCGCTGGTGGTGCTGGCGCCCGGCGGGCAGCTGGAGCTGGCGATCGGCGCGGCCGGCGCGTCGCGGATCCGGTCGGCGCTGCTCAGCACCCTCGTGCCCTACCTGGTCGACGGTCGCTCGGTCCCGGCCGCCGTCGGTACGCCGCGCCTGCACGTCGCCGAGAACACCGCGCACCTGGAGCCGAACTATCCGGCGGCGGACGAGGAGGCGCTGGTCGGCGCGGGATTCGAGATCGAGCGGTGGGAGAAGACGCACCACTTCTTCGGCGCGGTCAGCGCGGTGGGGCGCGGCGGGGTGGCGGGTGACCCCCGCCGCGGCGGCGCCGCCCGCGCCTACCCGGCCTGACACCCCTTGCACGCTACGGCCGCTCCTTGATCCCGGTCGGATCAGGGAAATCACCCGAATCTTGGGCCAAGATTCGGGTGAGAACCGTGATCTAAACTGGATCTTGAGGAACCCACGCGGAGCGTCAGCGGATGTGGCCGGCGCCCGTGACGACGTACTTCGTGGAGGTCAGCTCGGGCAGGCCCATCGGGCCGCGCGCGTGCAGCTTCTGGGTCGAGATGCCGATCTCCGCGCCGAAGCCGAACTCCCCGCCGTCGACGAACCGGGTCGACGCGTTGACCAGGACCGCCGCCGCGTCCACCCGAGCCGTGAACTCCTGCGCGGCCGCCAGCGATCCGGTGATGATCGCCTCGCTGTGCCCCGTCCCGTACGCCGCGATGTGCTCGATCGCCGCGTCCACGGACGACACGACGGCCGCCGAGAGATCCAGCGACAGGTACTCCGTCGCGAAGTCCTCGGCTGTCGCCGCGACGACCTCGCCGAACGCCGCCACCTCGGGCGTACCGTGCACGGTCACGCCGGCCTCGGCCAGCGCGACCAGCGCCGACGGCAGGAACGCGGCGGCCGCGTCGGCGTGCACCAGCAGCGACTCGGCCGCGTTGCAGACCGAGGGCCGCGACGTCTTGGCGTTCAGCAGGATGCTCAGCGCCATGTCCAGGTCGGCGGACGCGTCGACGTAGATGTGGCAGTTGCCCACGCCGGTCTCGATCACCGGCACCGTCGACCCCTCGACCACGCTGCGGATCAGGCCCGCGCCGCCGCGCGGGATCAGCACGTCGACCAGGCCGCGGGCCCGCATGAGCTCGCCCACGCTCTCCCGCGAGGACGCGTCGACCAGCTGGATCGCGTCGGCCGGCAGCCCGGTCTTCGCGACCGCCTCGCGCAGCACGGCCACGATCGCCGCGTTCGAGTGCGCCGCGCTCGACGAACCCCGCAGCAGCACCGCGTTGCCCGACTTCAGGGTCAGCCCGGCCGCGTCCGCCGTCACGTTCGGCCGTGCCTCATAGATGATGCCGACCACGCCGAACGGCACGCGTACCTGGCGCAGCTGCAGGCCGTTGGGCAGCGTCGAGCCGCGCACGACCTCGCCCACCGGGTCCGCGAGCGCGACCATCTGCCGCAGCCCGTCGGCGATCCCGGCCAGCCGCGCCGGCGTCAGCGTCAACCGGTCCACGATCGACTCGCTGGTCCCCGCCTCCCGCGCCGCCGCGACGTCCCGCTCGTTCGCCTCCAGAATTTCCGGCGTACGCGCAGCCAGCGATTCGGCCATCGTCAGCAGGGCCTCGTCCTTGACGGCCCGCGGCGCGGTCGCGAGGATCCGGGCGGCCGCCCGGGCGAGTTGGGCCTGCTGCGCGACTGTCTGCGTCATGGCTGCCTCATTTCAGGATGACGAGATCGTCGCGGTGGACGACCTCACGTTCGTAGCCGGGACCGAGGGTCGCGGCGAGTTCCACCGTGGACCGGCCGAGCAGGCCCGGCAGTTCGAGGGCGTCGTAGTTGACCAGTCCGCGGGCCACCGGGTGGCCGGTGCCGTCCACGAGATCGACCGGATCACCGGCCGCGAAGGCGCCGTCGACCGCGGTGATCCCGGCCGGCAGCAGCGACTTGCGCCGTTCGACCACGGCGGCCACCGCCCCGGCGTCGAGATGCAGGCGGCCCCGGGCGGCCGTCGCGTGGGCCAGCCAGAACAGGCGGGCCGACGCGCGTACGGGATGGGGGGTGAAAAGTGTGCCCACCTCCTCGCCGCGCAGGGCCTCGGCCGCCCGCGGCGCGGCGGTCAGGACGACCGGGATGCCGGCGCCGTTCGCGATGCGCGCGGCCTCCACCTTGGTGACCATGCCGCCGGTGCCGACGCCCGCCTTCCCCGCGGCGCCGATGGTGATCCCGGCGAGATCGTCCTCGCCCCGGACCAGCTCGACGCGGCGCGAGGCCGGGTCGCGGGGGTCGCCGGTGTACAGAGCGTCCACATCGGACAGCAGGACCAGCAGCTCCGCCTCGACCAGCGCGGCCACCAGGGCGGCCAGCCGGTCGTTGTCGCCGAACCGGATCTCGTCGGTGGCGACGGTGTCGTTCTCGTTGACGATCGGGACCACGCCGAGATCGAGCAGCCGCTGGAGCGTACGCCGGGCGTTGCGGTAGTGCGAGCGCCGCGTGAGGTCGTCGACGGTGAGCAGCACCTGCCCGACGGTTCGCCCGTGCGCCCCGAACGCGGCCGTGTACGCGTGCATCAGCAGGCCCTGCCCGACGCTCGCCGAGGCCTGCTGGGTGGCGAGGTCCCGCGGTCGGCGCGGCAGTCCGAGCGGGGCCAGGCCGGCCGCGATGGCGCCCGAGGAGACGAGGATGACCTGCTTCGCCCCGCCCGCGACGAGCGCGGTGACCAGGGCGTTGAGCCGATCCGGGTCGAGGCCGCCCGCGGCGGTGGTCAGGGACGAGGAGCCGACCTTGACCACGATGCGCCGGGCCGACGTGACAGTCTGCCGCACCCGACCATTCTGACCTGCGCCGATCGGTGGCCGTCGGAGGCTTCCCATAGTGTGGGGGCCGTGGACTCCGACGAATACCGCGAGCTCGTCCTTCAGCTGGTCGAGCGGATACCACCGGGCCGGGTCATGACCTACGGCGCCATCGCCGAGTACCTGGCCGACGTGTCGGGCCGGTGCTCTGCCCGCCAGGTCGGCACGATCATGGCCCGCTACGGCGCCGGCGTGCCCTGGCACCGGGTCGTCAACTCGTCCGGCCGGGTGGTTCCCGGCCATGAGCAGCGGGCGACCGAGCGGCTGGCGGCCGAGGGCGTGCCGCTGCGGGCCGGCCGGGTGATCATCAAGACGGCCGCCTGGTACCCCGAAGATCACACGGTCGGCGGTTGAGGACACGCACGGTAGCCGTCTAGCCTTCACAGCGTGATCGACATTGATGCCGCCATCGGGTTCGTGGTGGCCAAGGGGGACCATGTCGACCGCGCACGCCTCTCGTATCTGCGTACGGGCGCGCTGCCGGCCGAGGCGGTCCTCGAACGGGCTGAGAACGGCCAGGCGTACAACGGCGGCTGGCCCGCGTTCTGGGCCGAGCAGGTGGCATCCGTCGATGCGACCTGCTTCCATCTCGCGGAACTCGACGACCTCGGCGCGCTCGGCCGCCCCAGTGCCCGCCGGGCGCTCGACTGGCTCGCCACCCGCCAGCAGGCCAACGGCCTGTGGGAAGAGGACAAGTCGCTGGCGGCCGTCGCCCCGGACTGGGCCCGGCCCGGCGACCCCGAAGCCGCGCTGTACATCACCGCCAACGCCGCGTACTGGCTGACGGTCGCCGGACTCGACGCCCGGTCGGCGGGACCGCTCGACGAGCGACCCGGCGGCGCGTACGCGGGAATGGTGGTCCAGGCCGCCGAGGCGCTGCGGGAGCAGGTGCAGCCGGACGGGACGATGCCGACCTTCCTCGTCGCGACCTGGCTGACCGCGGCCGTCCTCTACCGGCAGGACATGTTCTACGAGTCGGTACGCCTGCACCAGCGGCTCATCGACCGCATGCCCGAACTGAGCGCGGCCGACGCCGCGTGGCTGGCCGCCTCGAACCGGCGGGTCGGCGTACGCGACGACGACCGCCTGATCATCACGTCCATGCTGCGCCTGCGCGAGCTCCAGCGGACGGACGGCGGCTTCACCAGCGACGACGGGGACGCCTTCGACGTGCACACGACCCTGATGGCGATCCGCGCCTGCCGATAGGAGTCATACGAAAGGCCCCGCCTCGAAGGAGGCGGGGCCTTTGACGTTCATCTCAATAAGTCGGCAAGCTCGGGTCGACCTGCTTGATCCAGGCCAGGACGCCGCCCTGGACGTGCACCGCGTTCGAGAAGCCGGCCTGCTTGAGCGCGGCCAGCGCCTCGGCCGAGCGGACGCCCGACTTGCAGTGCAGCACGATCTGCCGGTCCTGCGGCAGCGTGGACAGCGCCGCGCCGGACAGGATGTCGCCCTTGGGGATCAGCGTCGAGCCGGGGATCCGGACGATCTCGAACTCGGCCGGCTCCCGGACGTCGACGAGGAAGATGTCCTTGCCGGCGTCCTGCCACTCCTTCAGCTCACCCGCGGTGATCGTCGCCTCGGCCGCGGCCGCCTGCGCCTCCGGAGACACCGCGCCGCAGAAGTCCTCGTAGTCCTCGAGGAGCTCGGTCTGCGTCGCGTTCTCGCCGCACAGCACGCAGTTCGGGTCCTTGCGTACCTTGATCTTGCGGTACGTCATGTCCAGGGCGTCGTAGACCATCAGCGAACCGACGAGCGGCTCGCCGATGCCGGCCAGCAGCTTGATGGCCTCGGTGACCTGGATCGCCCCGATGCTCGCGCACAGGACGCCGAGGACGCCGCCCTCGGCGCAGCTCGGCACCATGCCGGGCGGCGGCGGCTCCGGGTAGAGGCAGCGGTAGCAGGGACCGTGCTCGGACCAGAAGACGCTGGCCTGGCCGTCGAAGCGGTAGATCGAGCCCCACACGTACGGCTTGTCCAGCAGCACGGCCGCGTCGTTGACGAGGTAGCGCGTGGCGAAGTTGTCGGTGCCGTCCACGATCAGGTCGTACTCGCGGAAGATGTCGAAGACGTTCTCCCGGTCGAGCGCGGTGTCGTGGATCTGCACGGTGACGTACGGGTTGATCTCGCGGATCGAGGCGGCGGCCGACTCGGACTTCTTGCGCCCGACGTCGGACTGGCCGTGGATGATCTGGCGCTGGAGGTTCGACTCGTCGACCGTGTCGAACTCGACGATGCCGAGCGTCCCGACACCCGCCGCGGCCAGGTACATCAGCGCGGGCGAGCCCAGGCCACCGGCGCCGACGCAGAGCACCTTGGCGTTCTTGAGCCGCTTCTGCCCCTCGACCCCGACATCGGGGATGATCAGGTGGCGTGAATAGCGGCGGATCTCGTCGACCGAAAGCGACTCGGCCGGCTCGACCAGCGGCGGCAAAGACACGGTTCCTGCCTTTCCGTGGGAATGGTTGCAGCCCATTCTTGCTCGCGCATGGGAATTCGCGCCATGACGTCTACCACGTGGGACGCGGGAATATTCAGCGGCCGTGATATCGGCTCGTCACGGTATCGGCGGTCCGGTGACCCGCTTGCCGTCGACATAAGGCCAGCCGTTGGCGACGCAGCCCTTGAGCCCGAGCGTCTGCTGCTCCATCACCGGGGCCGGACCCCCCGGGCCGGTGCACGCCTCGTGGTAGAGGCCGAGCTGGTGGCCGACCTCGTGGTTGATCGCGTAGTCCTGGTAGGTCTCCAGGCCCGCGCCGTACTCCGGTACGCCGGTCAGCCAGCGCGCGAGATTGATGATCACCTGTCCGGGCAGCCGGCACGACGTGTACTTGTCCGTGTGGAGTCCGCCGACCGCGCACATCTTCTCGGAGGTGGCCGGCGTCGCGAGGTAGATGACGAACTCGTGCGTCGCCCCCTGCGGTACGCGCTGCCACTTCACCTTGGAGCCGGCGATCCAGCTGCGGGGGTCGCCGAGGATCCGGTCGACCGTCGCGGCGAACGGGGCCACGTCCTGCCCGACGCCGTTCTCCACCGCCACCTGGAATTTGCGCAGCGTGCCCGAGGTGCCGAGGACCTTGCCGGTGCCCGCCGCGTACGCGAAGGTGCCCGGGCCGGTCTGCGGAACGCTCTCCGGCGCGACGGCCTGGATCGGGGACGTGGACGGGGCGCCGCCGGAATCGGGCTGCCCCGCGACCGACGCTCCCGAACTCGGCTGCGCCGTGCTGCCGTCGGCGGTGGTCTGCGGCTCGGCGTGGCCTCCGCGTACCAGGAGGTAGCCGATGGTCGTGGCGACGAACAGCAGCACGACGATCAGCACCGTACGCCGTCGCCGCTGCGCCTTCAGCCGGGCCGCTCGACGCTGCCGGCGGGGACCGTCGCCGCGGCCGCCGTCGCGGGGCTGGCGCGGCGGCAGCCACTCCCCGGTCGGCGCGTCGGCGTACCCGGTTCCGGCGCCGTCCTCGCGTTCCCGGGGCGAGTCGTAGCTCCGGCCGGTCGAGGAGGTCTGGGCCGCGTCGTACGTCTGGGCGGGCTGGTAGCCGGTGTCGTAGGTCTGGCCGGTGCCGCTCCGCGGTCGCACCGACGCCGGATCGCCGGCCCGGCGCGCGCCCGCACCGGGCATCGTGGTCAGGTCGCCGCGCCCGCCGTAGCCGTCGTCGTCGCTTCGGTCCAGGCCGCGACCGGAGCCACGGTCGAAGCCGGCGCCGTAGGTGTCTTCGTAGTCGCGCGGGCGGGCTTCCTCGGGCGCGACGCGGCGCGGCCTCGTCTCGGCCGCCCAGTCACGGCCGTAACCGTCTTCCTGGAGGTAGCCGTCCTGCCCGTAACCGCTCTGCCCGTAGCTGCTCTGCCCGTAGCTGCTCTGCCCGTAGCCGGTCTGCCCGTAACCGCTCTGCCCTTGGCCGGTGTGGCCGTAGCCGCTCGATGCGTAGCCGTCCTGCCCGGGATCGGTCCGCCCGTAGGTTTCCTGCCCGTGGCGGCGCTGGTCGTCGGGATGGTCCGTGGCGGCATAACGTTCCTCGGGCGCGTACCCGCCGTCGAAGGAACCGTAGGGGCGGCCCGGCTCGGAATCGTGCCGGTCGGGCTGGCGGCCGGCACCGCGGCGCGTATCGCCGCCGTGACGCGACGGCTCGGAGGGCGGTTGCCGGCGGTCGTAGCTCATGACGCGCTCCAGACTGCCATACGCCTGCCGCGAAGATGCGTACCGGCGGCCCGAATCGGCGCCAAGTTCATCAAACCGGTGCCGTTCGCTACACAGCGTGCGCGGCGTCCAGCAGTCCCAGCACCGCGCGCGCCACGGTCCGCGGGACCTCCATCTGGGCGACGTGTCCCACGTCCGGCAGGAGCAGCAGCCGCGCGTCGGGAATCGCCCGGGCCACGCGCGGTGCGACGCGTACATCCACCAGGCGGTCGCGCATCCCGGCGATGACCAGCGCGGGCATCGTCAGCGTACGCGCCATGGCCCACAACGATCCGGCACCCGGCAGCTGCGCGCGCAGGAAGCTCAACACCAGACCCCGCAAGGCACCCGTGTACGCGGACGCGAAATGCCCGACCTCGTAACGCCGACGCACCTCGTCGACCGCCTCGGCGAGACGCTGCGGCGGAATGGCGCCCGGATCGGCGTAGCAGGCGGCCAGCACCTCGACGGCCAGCGCCTCCGGCTCCATCGCCCGGATACGCCGGGCCGCCAGCAGATCAGCCCTGGGCAGCGCCAGGAACGGCACGACCCGCCCCTGCAGCGACCGCCGGGGATCCAGGAACGGCATGGCCGGCGAGATCAACGTCAGCGTACGCACGAGGTCCGGCCGCAGGGCGGCGACGCGTACGACGACGGAACCGCCGAGCGAGTTGCCGACCAGGTGCACCGGGCCGCGGCCGGTGGTCTGGATCAGGCCGATCACCGCGCGGCAGAGCGCGGTCTGGGAGTAGCTGCGGGCGGGATCGCTGTAGCCGAAGCCGGGCAGGTCGACGGCCATGCCGTCGAGCCGGTCGGCGAGCAGCCCGGCCAGATCGGTCCAGTTCTGGGAGGAACCGCCGAGACCGTGCACGTAGAGGGCGGCTTCGGCGGCCGGCGTACGCGCCGGCGTCTCGCGGACGAACAGGCCGATGGGGCCGACCTCGATGCGACGCCCGGGCCACGGCGGCACCAGGGGACCTTCGGGGGGCAGGACGTCCTCGGTGGCGAGCGCCGCCCGCCTCATGCGATCGCCTGTTCCCCGCCGATCGCGGTGCTCCCGGCGACGACCCCCGCGATCGTGCTGTCCTCGGTCGTCATGCTCATGATTGTCACGGCAGCAGGGCGGTGAGGCGGCGGTTCACCGCCGCGAGCGTCGCGCGTACCACGGCCTGGCGGGGGTCGCCGGAGACCAGCGCCGACCCGGCCAGCTGCTCGACCCAGCCGTTGCAGACCATGAGCACCACGACCACGGCCACCTCGCAACTGCCCATCGGCACGATCGCGGCCTGCTCGACGTAGCAGTGCCCGCGGCCCTGCGACTCCTCGGGCAGCTCGGACAGCAGCTCGTCGACCGCGTTGGCGGCGGCCGCCGCGCACAGCCGCAGCACGTACCCGTCGACCGCCGGCCCGTTCGAGACGCCCAGCGCGACCTTCTCGCCGGCGACGAGGCGTACCTCGACGGTGGCGTCCATGCCGAACGTGCTCACCTGTACGTGATCGAGGACGACCCGGCGGCCCGGCTCGGCCGGGGTCAGCGCCGGCGGCCGGTTCGGCTCCGGCGGCTCGTCGGGCCGCATCCGCTCCGTCGACGTGCCGCCGCGCAGCTCCGAGGGGTAGCGGCCGCGTACCGAGACCGGATGGCGGCGGCGCGGCTCGCGCGGCGCGGAACTGGCTGGGACCAGACCGGGCGGCAACGGCGGCGCGCCGCGCTGGGCGGGCGTCACCGGAGCCTGCCGGCTCGGCGGGAACGGGCCCTCCGGCCGGTATCCGCCCGGCTGCGTGGGCACGGTCTGACCGGCCGGCGACGCGGGCCGGGCGTCCGGACCCGGCTCAGCCGGCCGGCTCTCGGCCTGCCGCTGCTCCTCCGCCCGGATCTGCTCGGCGACCCGGTTCGGGTCCAGGGCGGCCGGAGGTTCGGCGACGAGGCCCATGCGCTCGTTGAGCATCCGGGCGACCACCCGGCTCACGTACGCCGGATCGGCCCCGTCGGCCAGGTCCAGCCGCAGGTTGTGCCCGCCGGTCGGGGACGCCTTCAGCTGCGCGTCGCGTACGCCGGGAACGTCGCGGACGGCCGACAGCACGGCGGCGATGTCGAAGAAGTCGGGGCGGTCGGTGGCCGGCACGTCGTCGCGCCGCAGCCCGGAGGCGATCCGGGAGAGCGCGGGCGCCGGTGCCGGCGGCTCGACCGTGGGCTCGGAGAGCCGGGGCACGTCGGGCTCCGCCGGTACGCGCTGCGGCAACCCGTGCCCGTGCGGCTGCTGTTCCGCCCAGCCGGCCTGCTCGGCCCAGGGGGATTCGCCGACGGGGTGGCCGTCCGGATGGGTTCCGCCGTGCGTCATGACCCCGGAAGAATGCCCGGCACGAGAAGGATCGATGTGACCGGGGTCGTCCTCCTCGGCGGGCCGGCCCGCCGGGTTCGGCTGGGCCGGACCCTGCCTGCCCGCTGCGGGCGGTCCGGCCTGTGCGGACGCACCGGCGGCGAAGCCGTCGATCCCATTGTGGAGAGACTCTCGTTCCGGACCGTCGGCGGGACGGCGGCCGGGGACGTCACCGAGCGGGCTCGGCTCGCCCTGGGCGGCCGCCATGCCGGGCGCGGGAGTCCCGGGCCGGTGCGATTCAGGCCGGTGCGATTCGGGCCGGTGCGGCTCGGGAACGGGCGCGCCGGGGCCGGCCATCGCCGCGCCTCGGTTGTCGGCGACGCCATGAGTGTCGTCGCCGGGCCGTGGATCGGTCGCGCCGTGCAGGCGGGCGACCGGCTGGCCGTTCGCACCGCCACGACCGCCCGCGCCGTGGTCGCTCGCGTCGCCGAGCGGATCCGCACCGCCACGGTTGTCCGCACCGCCACGGGAATCCGCCTCGTGGCGGGTGCCGGGGCCTTGAGTGAGGCGTGGGTGATTCGGGTCGCCGAGATGGTTCGCCGCCGGCTGACGGAACTCGGGCTCGCCCAGGCCCGCTGGGCTGTGGACGGGCGCGACCTCCGGCGGGCTCGCCGGCCCCGGGCGGACAACGCCGCGCAGCGGGTCCGCCGCGTCCTGCTGCCCTGCTCCCTGGTGGCCGGCTCCCTGATGGCCGGTGTCCTGATGACCCGGCCCGTGCTGTCCGGCGCCCGGGCGGGCCGTGTTCTGCGGACTGAGGCCCTCCTGACCGGCGGCCTGCGGACCGGGGTACTGGTGGCCCACGTTCCGGTGCCCGGTGTTCTGGTACCCGGCGCTGGGGGCTCCGGTGTTCTGGTACCCGGTGTTCTGGACTCTCGTGTTCTGCGGTCCGGACGGCGGACCGGCGTTCGGCAGCCCGTCGCCCTGGCGGGCGGCGCCTCGAAGACCGGCATCGTCATGAGTGGCGTCCGGGTGGGCAGGGCCGGCCGGCTCCGCCTGACGGTCACTGTGCGGGCCCGCGTCGGCCGGACCATGCGCGCCACCGTACTGCCCGCCGGCTGCGGGTCCACCGGCTAAGGGGCGACCGGCGACGGCCGCGCCGAAGACCGGGCCACCCGGGTCCGCGTGCACCGGGCTGCCCGGCGCGGCCGCGTTCCCGTTCGGCACCACCGCGGGCAGAACCGGACCACCGTGTGTCGCCACCCGGGGCCGCCCATCGGCGTCGCCGTCGCGCGCGGGGCGTACGGGTGCGGGAGAGGTCGGCGGGGCGGTCGGAGCGGGCGGGAGCGCCTCTGCTGCGGGCAGAGCCCCCGATCCCGGATATCCGGGACCTCTACCGTTTTGTCCGGCGTAAACCGGGCCACCCGAGGAAGGCTCCGCGGGAGGACCCGCGGGGACGAAACCGTTCGGCTGCGGCGGCGTACCGAGGGTGCCGTAGGAGCCGGTGCCGGACCGGAGCGCACCGGACGGGCGCTCGGACCGGTGCGGCGGACCGTCCGGAGCGGTCGGGCCCGCGTACGCCTCCAGGGGTCGGAACTCCGGCACAGGGCCCTGCTCGATCGGCTCGAATCCGGCCGGCGTACGCGTACGCCCGGGTCCGCCCGACACGGGAGCAGCAGGTTCGGGACTGGGCTGCGGGTACACCGGATAGGTCGACGGCCGCGGAGCGGGCGGCGCGGACGGCACCGACGGGACGTCCAGCAGTCGGGCGAACGGGTTCGGCGTGCCCTGCGGCGGCGTCGGCTCGGTCAGCGGGCGCTCGGCGCCGTACGCGAACGGCGTGCCGTGCGTGACCGGCGGGGCGTCCAGCAGCGGGTGGTCGTACGGGAGGATCTCGTCGTCGGGCAGGACGCTGTAGTCCGGCGCCGGCAGGATCCCATAATCCGGGAGGGACGCGGATTCGCCCGGAGGAATGGCCTCTTCCTCGACGGGCGCGCGGACGCCGGCATCGGCGAGCATCTCCGCGTAGCGCGGCGGAGTCTGAGCGGTACGGGAGTTACGCAGGGCGTCCATCCCCCGGCGCCAGGCCGGCACGACCGAGTCGGACTCGGGTTCCAGCGCGGAGCCCGCACCGGACCAGCCTTCCCAGCCGTTCGCCTGTGGCGGTTCCCCCTTGCCCTCAGGTTGGTGACCGTTGTGATGAGCGGGGGTACTCCCGCCCGTTTGTCCAGTTACGTCCACCGTGCGCTCCTCGGTAGCCCATGGGTGAGGCTACCTTGTTAGGGGAAGCGCGATAAGTTGCAACGGCGGGAGAATTTCATCCACCCGCACGAGGGGCGTACCCAACCCGCGCCCTGAGGAGAGGACGAGAGCCATGACACCGGCGACGAACGGCGCGCGGGCCGCGGGCCGACCGACCCGGATGCCCCGCTCCGCCCGGCGATCGCAACTGCTCGCAGCGGCGCAGGACGTCTTCGTGGCGCAGGGGTACCACGCGGCCGCGATGGACGACATCGCGGAGCGGGCCGGCGTCTCCAAGCCCGTGCTCTACCAGCACTTCCCCGGCAAGCTCGAGCTCTACCTCGCGCTGCTGGACACCCACTGCGACGCGTTCATCGACCAGATCCAGGGCGCCATGGCGGCGACCAACGACAACAAGGAACGCGTACGCGGGGCCACGCACGCGTACTTCGACTTCGTGTCGCACGAGTCCGAGGCGTTCCGCCTGGTCTTCGAGTCGGACCTGCGCAACGACCCGGCCGTACGCGAGCGTGTCGACCGTGTCGAGAAGGCCAGCGTCGAGGCGATCACCGAGACGATCATGTCCGACACCGGCGTCGACCGTGCCCGGGCGGAGCTGCTCGCGGCCGGGCTGACCGGGATCTCCCAGGTCGCCGCGCGGTACTGGCTGACCGGCGGCCGCGAGATCATGCAGGAGGAGGCCGAGCGGCTGATCTCCTCCCTGTCCTGGCGGGGCATCGCCAGCTTCCCCCTCGGCGGCTTCGACCACGCCGGACCGGGCGAGCCGGCGGACTACTAGCCCATTCACCCGAGCGCGAACACGCCTCGGGTGAGCCCGGTACGCGACCGCCCGCGCGCTACTGTTCGCTCAGGCGGTCGTGGGAGCGCCGCCCTGATGCGAGGAGGATCCTGTCCGTGGAGGTCAAGATCGGAGTTCAGTTCGCCCCCCGCGAGCTGGTGCTGGAGAGCGGGCAGTCCCAGGCCGAGGTCGAGGCGACGGTCACCGAGGCGTTCAACTCGGACGGCGGCGTGCTGAGCCTGACCGATGAGAAGGGCCGGCGCGTGCTCGTCCCGGTCTCGAAGATCGCGTACGTGGAGATCGCCGAGGCCCAGCAGCGCCCGGTCGGCTTCACGCCCCGCTGACCCGGCCCCGCGGCCGAGGTCCTCAGTTGTTCAAGCCCACGGCGGCCATCCGGTCGCCGTGGGCTTGCTTCAACCGGTCGAACAGTTCGGCTCCGCCGTCCCCGAGCAGCACCACCAGGTCGGCGTGCTCCTCCGCGACGCGTACCGCCTGGGAGAGGGCCTCGCCGACGAGCCGGCGCGCCCACATCGACAGCCGGCTGGCCGCCTTCGGGTCGGCGGCGACCGCGGCCCGGATCTCGTCCCGCGCGAAGTCGTCGTACGCGTTCGCGTGCAGCACGCGCAGCACCAGGTCCCGGTCGACAGGACCGACGGACGCGGCCACCTCGCGGTAGAAGTCGTCGGCGATCCCGTCCCCGATGTACGCCTTCGTCAGCGCCTCCAGCCAGTCGGTCGGCTCGGTCGCCTCGTGGTATTCGACGAGCGCCTCGACGAAGGGGGCCATCGTGCCGGCCGGGTCGAGGCCGAGTTCGCCGAGCCGGTCGGCGATCTGCCGGTAGTTGCCGATCTCGACCGCCGCCATCTCGCAGAGCACGGCGCGCCGGTGCAGGTCGGGGGCCAGCCGGGCATCCGCGGCCATCCGGTCGAAGGCCAGCAGCTGCGCGTACGCGAGCAGGCCGAGCAGGTCCCGGACGCCGGGTTCGAGTGTGTTCTGCGACACGTCCGGAAGGGTAGCGCGCCGCGACACGGCACGGAACGCGCGGAGAACGCTCGATAATGATCAATATGGGGAACAGTCGGCGCGTACCCGTAGTTGTGATCGGGTGACTACCCAGTGCGCGCGGACATGGTTTCGGGCTACGATGGGTTGGTTGTCGCGGGCTGATCGGGCTCGCGGACACGTGCGGCCCCCGGGGATCACCGCACGGGCGACGGCGTGAGCCGGCGACCCGCCCTGGTGTGCGGCCGACGTGATTCAGGAGCGCGAAACCACCGCGCTACATACACAGCGCGCCCCAGACAGACGCTTTTCATTTGAGGCGGGGCGCACCGAGAGAGGGCACCCCACAACTCCATGAGCACCACGTCAACCTTTGCTGATCTGGGCGTCCGCCCGGAGACAGTCGTCGCGCTGACCGAAATCGGAATCACGCACGCGTTCGCCATTCAGGAGTACGCGCTGCCCATCGCCATGCGTGGCGCCGACCTGATCGGCCAGGCGCCGACGGGTACCGGCAAGACGTTCGGGTTCGGCCTGCCCCTCGTGGACCGTGTGCTGAACCCGGAAGAGGGCGGCGACGGCACGCCTCAGGCGCTCGTCGTCGTACCCACCCGCGAGCTGGGCCTGCAGGTCTCGAAGGACCTCCAGGCGGCCGGCCGGCTGCGCAACATCCGCGTGCTGCCGATCTACGGCGGCGTGGCGTACGAGCCGCAGATCGAGGCGCTCCGCAAGGGCGTCGAGATCCTGGTGGCCACGCCCGGCCGACTCCTCGACCTCATCAAGCAGAAGCACCTGAAGCTCGACCGGATCAAGGCGATCGTCCTCGACGAGGCCGACCGCATGCTGGACCTCGGCTTCCTCGACGATGTCGAGAAGATCCTCTCGCTGCTGCCCGAGCAGCGGCAGACCATGCTCTTCTCGGCCACCATGCCGGACGCGATCGTCACGCTGGCGCGCCGCTTCCTGCACTCCCCGATCACCGTCCACGCGGGACACTCGGAGGAGCCGGGCGTCAGCCCGCAGACGAAGCAGTTCGTCTACCGCACGCACTCCCTCAACAAGCTGGAGATGCTGGCCCGCATCCTGCAGGCCAAGGACCGCGGCCTCACGATGATCTTCAGCCGGACCAAGCGCAACTGCGACCGGGTCACCGAGGACCTCGACTTCCGCGGCTTCGCGGCGGCCGCCGTCCACGGCGACCTCAACCAGGGCGCCCGCGAGCGGGCCCTGCGCGCGTTCCGGGCCGGCAAGATCGACGTCCTGGTCGCCACCGACGTCGCCGCCCGCGGCATCGACATCTCCGGCGTCACGCACGTCGTCAACTTCGACTGCCCCGAGGACCCCGAGACCTACGTGCACCGCATCGGGCGTACGGGTCGGGCGGGGGCCACCGGCGTCGCGGTGACGTTCGTGGACTGGGAGGACATGCCGCGTTGGCGCATCATCGACAAGACTCTCGAGATCGGTGAGCCGGAGCCCCGCGAGACCTACCACACCTCCGAGTGGCTCTACACCGACCTCGACATTCCGACCGACGCCATGTCCACCCTGCCTTCCGCGCAGCGGTCCCGCGAGGGCCTCTCCGCCGAGAAGGAGGAAGACCTCGGCGGCGGTGGCCGCCGCGGTCGTGGCGCGCCGGCGGCCCGTCCCGCCGCCAAGACCCGCTCCCGCCGACCCGCCGGTACGCGCGAAGCAGCCCCGGTCGTCGCCACGGAGTCCGCCGAGCCCGCCGAGTCCGACGAGACGGCGACCCGCCAGCGGCGGCGCCGCCGCAACGGCGAAGTGGTCTCGGGCGACCCGACGGTCATCACGTTCTCCGACACCGGTGGCCCCGACGGCCCGACCGAGCCCGTCGCCTCCGTCGCGTCCGACGCCGGCGCCGCCAAGCCACGCCGCCGCCGTCGCCGCAGCGGAGCCGGCCGCAAGCCGGACGCCCCGGAGGCCTGACGAGCATCGCCCGAACGGCGCGACCCCACCCGGGGACGCGCCGTTCGACCATTCCCGGCCGCGTCAACCGCCCGGGATCGGCGTCCCGTCGTGGGAAGCTGGGCGGATGGAGACCGTGCACACCGTCCTCGTCGCCCTCGCCGAGCGGTACGCCTTCGCCGACCTCGCCGCGCTGGTCGGCGACGGGGCGGGCGGCACCGGCCTGTCCGTTCATGATGTGGCGCGCATCCAGCAGCTGTGCGCCTTCGGTCAGCGGCTGCTGGATCTGGACGCCGAGGACTTCGGGGTCGCCGATGCCGCCGCCGGGGCGAACGTCGAGCACCGGATAGCCGACAGTGTGAGCGGTGATCGCGTACCGGAGGAATTGAGGCAGCGCGCGTTGGAGTGCCGGATGCCCCAGTCCGCCCGGGAACAGGATCGCGGGGCGCTGGCCTCGCTGGTTCCGGCGTACTCGTTGTTGCTGGAGGTCATCCAGGTGCGGTGGCTGCGCCGGGAGACCAGTGCGCTCGTCGCCGCCGTCCACATCATCAGCGAGTACGCGCCCCTGCTCGTCTGGGAGCGGGTGCTGGGCCACGCCGGTGATCCCCTGCGGCTGCCGGAGCAGGTGAACGGCGAGCACAGCCTGTGGGGCGACTTCGAGGGCCGCGAGTGTCCACATACGAAGGCCGAGAAGTCCGCGGCCCAGCGGGTGCTGCGGGTGGCGCACGAGCCGCCGAGTGGCTGGCGGGCGTACCTGGACCGGCAGCATTCCAACACTTCGCACGCGTTGGGCGTCTGCGCGGGTGCGTGTCCGCGCCCGTGCTCGGTGCTGACCCGGTGGACCGCGGACGACCGTGAGCTGCTCGGGGTCGGCAGCCGGCTCGCGGCCACGTTGAACGACTCGTCCCTGGTGAAGCTCCGGCATGCGGCCCCGGTCGGCCACGGCTTCGGGGTGCCTTCGCGCTCGGAGATCATTCAGGCGTGGGAGCGGGGAAGGGCGAGCCTGGCCCGCCACGCCCCCGCGGTCGCCGAGGAGGACGGCTTTCCGCTGCCGGGCTTCGCCGCCCTGGTCAGCGCCTTCGCCGGCCGGCCTGTGAAGCCCGCGACCCTGCTCGCGGACACCGCCGAAGCCATCACCCGCGAACTCCTCAAATAGCCCCCCACGCTCCGCCCCCACCCCCGAGCCCAGCCCCAAGATCCCGCTTGGATCAGGGAAATCACCCGAATCTTGGGCCATGATTCGGGTGATTTCCCTGATCCAAACCAGATCAAGCGCAGCCCCCACCCAGCTCAAGCGCAGCCCCACCCGGATCAAGCGCAGCCCCACCTGGATCAAGCACAGCCCCACCCAGATCAAGCGCGGCCTCACCCGGATCGAGCGCGGCCCCGCGGATCAGGGGCGGAAGCGGAAGAGGCGCAGGCTGTTCAGGACGACGAAGATGCTGCTGAAGGCCATCGCCAACCCGGCCAGTACCGGCGTCACCAGTCCGAACGCCGCCAGCGGGATCAGCACCACGTTGTACGCGAACGCCCAGAACAGGTTCTGCCGGATGTTGCGCAGCGTCGCCCGTGACAGCCGGATGGCGTCCGCGGCCGCGGTGAGGTCGCCGCGTACCAGGGTGATGTCGGCCGCCTCGATCGCGGCATCGGTGCCGGTGCCCATGGCGAGGCCGAGGTCCGCCGCCGCCAGCGCGGCCGCGTCGTTGACGCCGTCGCCGACCATCGCGACCACGCGGCCCTTGTCTCGCAACGATCGCACCGCCGCGACCTTGCCTTCGGGCAGGACGCCGGCGATCACGTCCGAGGCCGGGATGCCGACCTCGGCGGCGGCCCGTTCCGCGGGGCCGGTCGCGTC
This sequence comes from Hamadaea tsunoensis DSM 44101, assembly GCF_000428945.1. Taxonomy (GTDB): domain Bacteria; phylum Actinomycetota; class Actinomycetes; order Mycobacteriales; family Micromonosporaceae; genus Hamadaea; species Hamadaea tsunoensis. The sequence continues at coordinate 305,963 of NZ_AUAX01000003.1, forward strand.
GCCGGTGAGCAGGATCGGGCGTAGTCCCAGACCGCGCAGCCGTTGTACGGCGGCGGCGGAGGTCGGCTTGACGGTGTCGCCGACGGTCAGCCACTCCGCGAACTCTCCGTCGACCGCCACTCCCACCACGGTCGCGTCGACAACCGGTGGCTCCACAAAGGATGGATAGGACGCCAGCATTGACGGCCGGCCGACCAAGACCTGGTGACCGTCGACCACGCCCGACGCGCCCAACCCCGGCAGCGCCTGGAACTCGGTGACCGGCGCGGTTTCGGGGGCCGCCTCGACGATGGCCCGGGCGATGGGGTGTTCGCTGGCTCGTTCGACGCTCGCCGCGTACATCAGGATGGTGGGCGAGGGAGAACCGAGCAGCCGCATGGTGCCGGTGGTGACGGTGCCGGTCTTGTCCAGCAGGATCGTGTCGGCGCGGCGGGTGGATTCCAGCACCTCGGGCCCGCGGATCAGTACGCCGAGCTGGGCTCCTCGTCCCGTGCCCACGAGCAGCGCGGTGGGGGTCGCGAGGCCGAGGGCGCACGGGCAGGCCACGATGAGCACGGCGACGGCGGCGGTGAACGCGGCCGTGACGTTGCCGGTGACGGCGACCCACAGGACGAAGGTCAGCACGGCGGCGACGATGACGGCCGGGACGAAGACGGCGCTGATCCGGTCGGCGAGCCGCTGGACCGGGGCCTTGCCCGACTGCGCCTCGGTGACCAGCCGCGCCATCTGCGCGAGCTGGGTGTCCGCGCCGACCCGGGTCGCGCGGACCAGCAGCCGGCCGCCCGCGTTGACGGTCGCGCCGATCACGGTGTCGCCGGGGCCGACCTCGACCGGCACGCTCTCGCCGGTGAGCAGGCTCGCGTCGACCGCGCTCTGCCCTTCCTCGACGGTGCCGTCGGTCGCGATCTTCTCACCGGGGCGGACCAGGAAGACGTCGCCGGTCTTCAGGGAGCCGATCGGCACCGGGCGCTCGTGCCCGTCCTCCCACAGGGTCGCCGACTTCGCGCCGAGGTGCAGCAGCGCCCGCAGCGCCGAGCCCGCCCGCCGCTTCGCGCGGTGCTCGAACCACCGCCCGGCCAGCAGGAACGTCGTCAGCGCCGAGCCCACCTCCAGGTAGAGGTGCGTCTCGGTGGCCGAGCCCGCGAACAGGTCCAGCGGCATCTTCATGCCCGGCTCGCCCGCGCCGCCGAACACCAGCGCGTACAGGCTCCACAGGTAGGAGGCCGCCACACCGAGGCTGATCAGCGTGTCCATCGTCGCGGTCGCGTGCCGCGCGTTGAGCAGCGCCGCGCGGTGGAAGGGCCACGCGCCCCACGTCACCACCGGGGTCGCCAAGATCAGGACAACCCATTGCCAGTACGCGAACTGCAGCGCCGGAATCATGCTGAGCGCCACGACGGGCACGGTCAGCAGAGTACTCACGACCAGCCGCGTACGCAGCGGATCGGGCTCCTCGACCGGTTCGAGGGCCGGCGGCGCGGCCGTGTACCCGGTCGCCTCGACGGTCGCGACGAGGTCGTCGACGCTGATGCCCGGCGCGTACGCGACGTGGGCCGTCTCGGTCGCGTAGTTGACCGACGCGGTGACGCCGTCCATCCGGTTGAGCTTCTTCTCGACGCGGGCTGCGCAGGTGGCGCAGGTCATCCCGCCGATCGAGAGTTCGATGATCGATTCCATGGAGTCCTCCCATCCGGCAGGCCCACCATCAGGCGGGCGCGCGGTCGGATGCGACGACGGTCAGTTCCCGATGGTCAAGGTGAACGGTGCGGAGTGCACCTGCCCGTCCACCTGGAAGTCGAAGAACATCCGGTACGTCCCGGTGCTGGGCGCGGTCGCCCAGAATTTCACCGCGCCACCCGCGAGTGCGGTCTCGGGGTGGGTGTGCAGGTACGCCAGGTCGAGCTGGCGCAGGAAGACGAGGTGGCCGAAGCTGCCGAGGTAGGGCTGCACGGTCACCGGCGAGCCGTTCTGGTAGACGCGGAACAGCAGCGGTGCCGTCGCGCCGATCTGCGGCGTCCCCTCGTAGGAGACGGTGTATCCGTCCACGTCGACCGTGCGCGTCGCGGCCGGCAGAGCCACCGGCTGGTACGCCCCGGCGACGGTGAGGTCGGTGCCGAGCGTGACGGCGGTCATCGCGCCGGCCGCGCCGATCGCGGTGAAGTCGGCGACCGCCCGGTACATCCCCGGCGCCGCCAGGTTCATCTTGACCGTCCACGTGCCGTCGGGCGCCATGACCGGGTGCAGGTGCTGGTAGCCGGACAGGTCCCGGCGGGCGACCACGAAGTGCAGCGGCCGGTCGTTGACGACCGCGAAGGTCGTCGTCGGCTTGGCGTCCGGTCCCGTGATCACGAAGCTGAACGTCTGCTCGCCCTGCGCGTACGCGGTCTGCTTCGGGACCAGCGTGTAGCCGGCCATGCTGATCGAGAGGCCGCCGACCTCGCTGCCCATCGTGCCCATGTTGGCGTGGGTGTGCGGCATCGACTCGTTGAACGTGGTGCTCACGTTCGGGGTCGTGCCGCTCGGCGACGCGCTGGCACCGGTCGTCGCCTTGCCGAGCGCGAATCCGGCGATGAGCGCCACGGCGACCCCGCCGACGATCAGGCCCACCCGGGCGTTGCTGGCCGGTGCGGGCCGGGTCGTGCCGGGCGGAGTCACCCCGGCGGCATCGGTTGCCGCCGGGGAGCCGGTGACCGGCTCAGCCATCGATACCGGCCAGCTCGTAGCCGGCCTCGTCGACCGCCGTGCGGACCTCGTCGACCGGCAGCGGGGCGTCGCTGACGACCTTCGCGGTCCCGGCCGGAACGTCCACGTCCACCGTGCGTACGCCGGCCAGCAGCGTCAGCTCACCGGTGACCGCCTGCGCGCAGTGGCCGCAGGTCATGCCCTTGATCTGGTACGTCGTCTCGACAGACATCGAAAGCTCCCTCGCTCTACGGGAAAACCTAGCGGACGAGGCGGGCGATGGCGTCGGCCGCCTCCTTGACCTTCGGCTGCGGGTCACCCTCCCGGGCCGCCTGCACGACGCAGTGCCCGAGGTGCCCTTCCAGAAGGCCGACCGCGACCGCCTGCAGCGCCTTCGTGGCCGCAGAGATCTGAGTCAGCACGTCGATGCAGTACGTGTCCTGCTCCACCATGCGCTGGATGCCACGCACCTGCCCCTCGACCCGCCGCAACCGGCTGAGCAGCGCGGCCTTGTCCTCGGCGGCGCTGTAGCTGTGCGGGCCGGCGTGGGTGGCAGGGGCAATTGCTTCTGTCATGCCACCAACTATACCCCCTGGGGGTATCAGCGCAAGAGCTCCGCCAGGTGCGGTGTCACGGGCCACTCCGCGCTCAGCGCCGCCAGGTCCGCGTCGTCCGATTTTCCGGTACGCACCGCCTTGAGCAGCAGGTTGCGGGGAGTATGGGCCGAGTCGACGAACTCCACGACGTCGACGGCGTACCCGCGCCCGCGCAGGATCGCCGAGCGGTACGCGTCGGTCAGCACGTCGGCGAACCGCTCGCGCAGGATGCCCGACCGGGTCAGCGCGCTCGTACGCCCGCTCGCCCGCAGCTGCCGCGAGAGGTCCTTGTGGCAGCAGGGCGCCGCCAGGATCCAGTGCGCGTCCCAGCCGACCGCCCGGGCGAGCGCCTCATCGGTCGCGGTGTCGCAGGCGTGCAGGGCCAGCACGAGATCCGCCCCGCCGGGGACCGTCGCGTCCAGGATCGTCCCGGCGACGAACTCCAACCCGGTGAAGCCGAGCTGGCGGGCCAGGGCGGAGTTGCGGTCGCGCTGGTCCTCGCGTACGTCGACGCCGGTCAGGTGGATCTCGGGGACCCGGTCGCTCAGGTACCGGTACGCCGCGAACGTCAGGTACGCGTTCCCGCAGCCGAGGTCGACCACGCGCAACGGCGAGGGCAGCTCGGCCGGCAGGGTCGCGTCGAGGGCCCGCAGGAAGGCGTCCACCTGCCGGCGTTTGCGGGCGTCCCCGCCGATCACGTCGAACAGCGGGTCGCCGGGGTCGATCAGGTGTTCCTTGGCCCGGTCGTGCCCGGCCACGGTCGCCGGGGCCGCCACGGGTCCGCCGACCGACAGCAGGACCTTGCCCTTCTTGCTGGTCTGCACCTTCACGGTGCGGCCGGCCGTCTCGACGTGCCAGTTCCGGAAGCCGTCCCCGAGCAGCTCGTCGACCCCGGTCACGGCCTCCTCGCCGAGCGCGAGCGTACGCGTCGTCGGGCGTACACCGTCCTCGAAGACGATCTGGAGGGCGGGCCCGCGCTTGACCACGACCGGGCGCACGACGGCGCGATGGATTCCCGGGTCGGGCCGGCCGGAGGCCACGGCCCGGAGGAGACCGTCGTCGAGCAACGCGCCACGCAGCTCGGCGGCGGCCTCTTCCCATGTCACAGCACCCACACGGGCCAGCCTATCGCCGCGGCGGATCAGGCGGTCTTGAGGTGGTCCGGGCCGTGACCGGCCGGGATGACCCCGAGCTTGCCCGCCTGGAAGTCCTCGAACGCCTGGACGAGTTCCGCCTTGGTGTTCATGACGAACGGCCCGTACGCGGCCACCGGCTCGCGGATCGGCTGCCCGCCGAGGATCAGCACGTCCATCTTCGGGCTGCGGCTCTCCTGGCTCTTCGCCGCCTCGATCGTGAGCACGTCGCCGGCGCCGAACACCGCGAGCTGGCCGAGGCCGACGGGCTGGCGCTTGGGGCCGACGTGACCGGACCCGGCCAGCGTGTAGACGAGCGCGTTGAAGTCCGGCCGCCAGGGCAGGCGCAGCTGCGCGCCCGGCTCCAGCGTGGCGTGGACCAGCGCGATCGGGGTGTGCGTGACGCCCGGACCCGGGTGCCCCGCGACCTCGCCCGCGATGACCCGCAGCAGGACGCCGCCGTCCGGCGAGCTGAGCAGGGAGACCTGCTGCGCCCGGATGTCCTGGTAGCGCGGCGCGGCCATCTTCAGCTTGCCGGGGAGGTTCACCCACAGCTGGAAGCCGTGGAACAGCCCGCCCGACACGACCAGGTCCTCGGGCGGCGCCTCGATGTGCAGCAGGCCGCTGCCCGCTGTCATCCACTGCGTGTCGCCGTTGGTGATCAGCCCGCCGCCGCCGTGCGAGTCCTGGTGGCGGAAGGTCCCGTCGAGCAGATAGGTGACGGTCTCGAAGCCGCGGTGCGGGTGCCACGGGGTGCCCTTGGGCTCGCCCGGGGCGTACTCGACCTCGCCCATCTGGTCCATGTGGATGAAGGGGTCGAGGTGACGGAGGTCGACGCCCGCGAAGGCCCGGCGGACGGGGAACCCCTCGCCTTCGAAGCCGCTCGGGGCGGTCGTCACGGAGACGACCGGGCGCTCGGCGGCAGTGACGTCCGGCTCCGGTACGCGGGGCAGGACGAGCATGTTCTCAACCGTGATCGCTGGCATGGTGAGAGCATAGCACATGTAGTTGATGCTTCAACTAGTTGAACCGATCACTCGCTCACGTTCCATAGAATGTCCGATACGAGACCTATCCGACAGTTGCGTGAGGTATCGGCCTTTCGTTAGCCACAGCGTGTCGATGCTCGCCAGCGCCCCGACGCGCCTACTGAAGGCCGCGGCCCTTCTCAGCGCCGCCGTCGCCCTCGTTCTCGGGGCCGCCCCGGCGACCGCCGCGCCCAACCCGACTCCCCAGCCGCTGACCCGCCAGCAGCTGGTCGACCGCATCGACAAGGCCTCCGACCAGCTCGAAGTCGTCGTGGAGAGGTACAACCAGCTGCACGACGACCTGCAGACGACGGTCGCTCAGATCGGCGTACTGCGGCGGCAGCTGGGCCCCTTGGAGAAGCAGGTCGCGGCGCACCGGGCCACGGTCGGGGTGATCGCCACGGCGGCGTACACCAGCGGCGGGGCCAACGCGTACAACATGCTGCTGCACTCGTCGTCCACCGAGGATGTGCTCGACCAGCTCATGGTGATCCAGCTGCTCGCCGACGACCAGCGCAGCCAGATCAGCTCGCTGCAGCGCGTACGCCAGGAGTTCCAGGACGCCCAGGCGACCTTGAGCACGCTGGTGAGCCAGGGCCGGGAGCAGCAGAAGCAGCTGATCACGAGCCGCTCGCGGATCCAGTCCGATCTGAACCGGCTGCAGCAGTGGAAGGACACGGCGTACGGGCCGGCCGGACACGCTCCGCACACGGACGCCCGGCAGGGCTGGGTACGCCCCGAGGTCACCGGCGGTGCCGCCAAGATCCTCGACTTCGCGCTGGACCAGCTCGGCAAGACGTACAAGTGGGCGGCCGAGGGGCCGAACGCGTACGACTGCTCGGGGCTGGTGCTGGCCGCGTACAAGTTGCTCGGCAAGGAGCTGCCGCACAACTCGATCACCCAGTACAAGCAGGTGCGCAAGATCTCCGAGGCGCAGGCGCAACCCGGAGACCTCGTCTTCTTCTACAAGGACCTGCACCACGTGGGGATCTACATCGGCGACGGCCGCATGATCCACGCGCCCACGTTCGGCGAGAAGGTACGCGTAGACATGGTCGACTCACTCCCCGTGCACGGGTTCGGCCGCGTGCTGTGAGCGCCGGGCGGGCCACTTCACGGGGAAGAGGCCGCCGACCCCCTTCGGGAAGAAGTACACGGCGAGGATGAAGATCACGCCGAGCACGAACAGCGGCTGCTTCAGCGGTCCGGGCAGGCTGCCCGCCACGTGCGTGAGCCGGTAGTCCAGATAGGTGTAGACGATCCCGCCGAGCAGCGGGCCGTACTTCGTCGCCGGACCGCCGAGCACGACCATGACCAGGAACGACAGCGTCAGCTCCGTACTGGTCACCGTCGGATCGGTCCCCTGCACCAGGATCATGTGCACCACGCCGCCCGCCGCCGCCAAGGCCCCGGCCAGCACGAACGACACCAGCTTGAAGGCGTACGGCGGCAGGCCCAGCACGCCCACCCGCCGCTCGTCGTCGCGCAGGCCCGCGAGCACCCGGCCGGTCGGCGAGCTCACGACCCGCTGGACGATCAACATCACGATCACGGCGTACGCGAGGGCGATCCAATAGATCTTGTAGGTGTTGACCACGCCCACCAGGCCGCCGGGCAGGCCGGAGACGTCGAGGGCCAGGCCTTCGTCGCCGCCGGTGAGACCGCCGATGTCGCGGGCCGCGAGGATCGCCCCGACCTGGGCGAAGGCCAGGGTGACCATGGAGAATGCGATGCCGGTGACGCGCAGCGAGACCGCGCCGATCGCGGCGGCGACCGTGGTCCCCAGCAGGATCGCTGCGGGAGCGGCGAGCCAGAGCGGCAGCCCGGCCTTGGTGATCAGGACGTTCGCCCCGTACGCGCCCACCCCCACGAAGAGCGCGTGCCCGAAACTCAGCAGCCCGGTACGCCCGTACAGCAGGTCGTAGCCGGCCGCGAGCCCGCCGAAGAGCAGGCAGAGGGCGAGTAGCTGGAGGGTTCCGGGGCTGTTGACCGGGCCGTCGAAGATCCCGGGCAGCGAGAAGCCGCAGTAGGGCAGCACGGCCAGGAGCACGACGAGCCCCAGCGGCCACAGACGCTTGACACTCATGACGCGACCTTCCCGGCGATCCCCTGGGGGCGGAGCAGGAGCACGGCGGCGAGCAGCGCGACCGCGCAGAGGTCGCCCATACCGGCGGAGCCGTAGTAGTTCACGAACTGCTGGAGCAGGCCGACGGCGACGGCCGCGACCGCCGAGCCGGTGATCGAGCCCATGCCGCCGATGACCACGACGATGAACGCGAAGATCAGCAGCGACGAACCGCCGCTGGGGGCGATGGACTGGAAGGCGATGCCGGACAGCGCGCCGGCCAGCCCGGCCGCCGCCCCGCCGATGGCGAAGACCAGCGTGAACGCCTTGCGGACGTCGATGCCGAGGGCGGTCACCATCTCCCGGTTCTCCACACCGGCCCGGATGATCAGCCCGTACCGGGTCCAGCGCAGGAAGGCCAGCAGCGCCGCGAGCACCACGACCGCGCCGACGACCAGTACCAGCGACTTCACGGGTACGCGCGCCCCGAGCACGGTCACCACGCCCTCCGTCCAGGAGGGACTCGGGAAGGTCCGGGCATCTGGCGAGAACAGGGCCTGGAACAGTGCCACCCCGGCGAGGCTGAGCCCGACCGTGACCAGCACCTGCGAAATGGTCCGCTGATAGAGGGGGCGGATCATGACCAGTTCGACCAGGGCGGCCGTGGCGGCCCCGGCCAGCACCGCGACGAGTACGCCGCCGGCGAACCCCACGCGCGGGATCGCCCAGTACGCGGCGTACGCGCCGACGGTCAGGAACCAGCCGTGTGCGAAGTTCAGCACGTCGGCGAGGCCGAAGACGAGGGAGAGGCCGGCCGCGATCAGGAAGTAGAGCCCGGCGAGCCCCAGCCCGGTCAGCGTCAGCAGAACGATGGTGCTCACGAGTGGCTCCCGACACCCAGCAGGGACTTGGTCCGGTCGTGGTCGCCGAGCAGCTCCTTCGCGTCCCCGCGCCACGCGACGCGACCGGCCGCGAGAACGACGGCGGCCCGGCCGAGACGGCGTACGACGGCGAGGTTCTGCTCCACCAGCAGCACCGGTACGCGTTCCGCCACCCGCTCCAGCGCCTCGGCCACCTCGGTGACGACCTTCGGGGCGAGACCCTTCGTCGGCTCGTCCACGAGCAGCAGGCGGTTGTCGTTGAGCAGGACGCGGCCGAGCGACAGCATCTGCTGCTGGCCGCCCGACAGCGAACCGGCCCGCTGCGCCGAGCGCTTCCTCAACTCGGGGAACAGGCCGAAGACGAGGTCGTAGTCGGGCGTACCGCGCTCGGCGAGGCGGAGGTTCTCGGCGACGGTCAACCCCGCGAACACGCACCGGTCCTCGGGCACATAACCGAGACCGCGCCGGACGAGGGCGTGCGTACGCGTACCGAGAACGGGCTCCCCGGCCAGCTCGACGGAGCCGGTCGCGGGGGCGAGGCCCAGGATCGCGCGCAGCGTGGTGGTCTTGCCGGCACCGTTGCGTCCCAGCAGGACGGTCACCCCGGACTCGGCCGCCTCGAACGACACCCCGTGCAGGATGCGCAGGCCGGAGAGGGTGACGACGAGATCGCGTACGGACAGGAGACTCATAGCTGTTCTCCGAGATACGCCTCTTGGACGACGGCGTTGGCCATCACCACGTCGGGGGTGTCGCAGGCGAGCAGGGCGCCGTGGTGCATGACGGCCAGCCGGTCGGCGAGGCCGAGGATCACGTCCATGTGGTGCTCCACCATGAGGACGGCCCCGCCGGTGTGGCCGACGAGTCCGCGGATCACCTCGACCAGCTCGGGCACGTCCTCGGCGGCGACGCCGGCCATCGGCTCGTCAAGCAGCATGACCTTCGGCGAACCGGCCAGCAGCAGGGCGATCTCCAGCTTCCGCTTCTCGCCGTGGGCCAGGGTTCCGGCGCGCTGCTCGCCGCGATCGTGCAGGCCGACCGTTGCCAGGCACTCGTCGGCCCGCTCCGCGACCGCGCGGAAGGCCTGGGCGGAGCGCCACAGCCGCAACGATCCGCCCTGGTACGCCTGCACCGCCAAGCGGACGTTCTCGCGTACGGAAAGGGAGGGGAAGACGGACGAGGCCTGGAACGTGCGGCCCAGGCCGAGCCGCGCGCGCCGGTGGGGGGCGAGCCGCGTGACCTCGGTGCCGAGCAGGTGCACGGAGCCGGCGGTGGCGGCGCGCAGGCCGGTGATCAGGTTGAACAGCGAGGTCTTCCCGGCGCCGTTGGGTCCGATCACGCCGAGGAACTCCCCCGCGCGCAGCTCGATCGAGACGGCGTCCACGATCGTGACGCCGCCGTCCACCCGCCAGGTGAGCCCGGCGGTCGCGAGGACCGCCGGGCCGGTAGCCGTGGCCACGTCAGCTCTTCATCGCCGCGACCGGCGGGGCCGTGTCGGTCGGGTCGAGGGCCTTGATCAGCTGCGGTACGCCGTCCGTCCCGAACTTGACCTGGAACATCGGCTGCAGCAGGGCGTGGTCCTCGGCACGGATCGTCAGCTTGCCCTTGATCCCGTCGAAGCTGTAGCCCTCCAGCGCCTTGATCTGCTTCTCGACGTCGTCGCCGCCCTCGGTCAGCGCCCGGACCACCATCTGCGCGGTGGTGAAACCGTCCGGGTTGAACAGGTCGAGCTGGCCGCCGATCTTGTCACGGGCCGCCTTGGCGACCGCGTTGTCCGCGGCGCCGTCGAAGTAGTGCGACAGGAACGAGATCTTGCCGCCGGCCGCCCCGAAGATGGGCCAGGTGGAGCGCTGGTCGAGCCCGGTGACCACCTGCGTCGCGGCGAGTACGCCCTGCTGGTCCAGTGCCTGCCACATCGCGCCGGCGGTGGTGCCCGCCCACGCCACGAAGATCAGGTCGGCCTTGGCGTCGAGCGCCTGCTTGGCCGACGGCGTGAAATCCTTGGCCGTGGCCGGAACCAGCACGCTCGTCACGGTCGCGCCGGCACCGCCGAGGACCGCCTTCACCGCCGCCTCGTTCGCCTGGCCGAAGGCGCTGTCCTGCGCGAAGACCAGCACCTTCTTGCCCTGCGGCTCGATGAACGACTTCGCCGTCAGGACATCCTGGTAGGACTGCCGGCCCGCCCGGAACGTGTACCGGTTGATCCCGGTGATCCCATCCGTGGCGGCCGGACCCGACACGAACAGCACCTTGTTCTGCGCGGCGATCGGCGCCACCTGCAAAGCGACACCCGACGCGGTCGAACCGGCGAGCACCTTCACGCCCTTGCCGATCATGTCCTTCGCGGCCGAGACCGCCTTCGCCGGATCACCCGCGTCATCGGCCTCCGACACCTCGACCGTGCGATTGCCGATCTTCCCGGTGCCGTTGGTCGCGTACGCGAGCCCGGCCGTGAAACCGTCCTTGAACTGCTTGCCGTAGCCGGCCAGCGCCCCCGACTGGGAGTACACCAGCCCGACCTTGAAGGGGGTCGCGTCGCCGCCACCGCCCGAAGCCGCGTCCTGCGGACTCGAACACGCCGCCGCGGCCCCTATCACCAGCAGCGCGACGGCGCCCAGCGACCGCCGCGTCATCGTTGCGCTCATACGCCTCTCCAGCTTGTGCGTGTGGGCACCGCGCTGTTACGGCGGTGTTGCCGGGAGACGTTAAGGGGGTGTGAGGCGGGCCACTATGTGGGCGGCCTACATAACGCCGGTCTTCTCGCGTTCACCGACCGCTTTCCCACACCGCCGACCCGAGGATCTACAGCATGGAGAGGTGGACGTGGTTCTGGTGCTCGGCGGCCGCTCCGCAGCAGCCGCTGTAGTTGTGCCATCCCACACCCGGCAGCCAGATCATCCGGTACCAGATCACGTAGTACACCCCCAGCGCCTTCGCGTTCTTCACGAAGAAGGCAGCCAGCTTGTCCCCGTAGACCCGGTCCGGCCCCGACGGCACCCCGGCGAAACCACCGGAGCTCACCGAGAAGTCGCAGGCCCGGCCTTTGGGATGCTCACCCCAGCTCTGCGTACGCCAGCACTTGGTGAACCGGGTGAATCCGAACCGCCTGGCCTCGTCGTACGCGTGCACCAGCCGTGCGGTGACCTTGCCGCCCGTGTCCGTGGGGTCCTTGAGCCGGGCCGGGTCCGACGGCAGGCCGCCGGTCTTGGTGTGCGGGGCGGGCGCGGCCGTCGGGGTCAGCGAGAAGGGCCAGTTGAGCGTGGCCTTGCGGCCGCCCGATTTCGAGAGCGTGAGCTCCAATGTGGTCACGCGCTTCTTCAGCTCGGCCGACATCGCCGACTGGATGCCCGCCTCGGCGTCGATCGCGTCCTTGTCGGCCTTCGCCTTGCTCTCCAGGGCGACGAGCCGGTGCAGGGCCTCGTCGTCGCGCTGCGTCAGCTCTTCGAGGAAGGCGGCGCGCGACAGGAAGTCCTCGGAGGAGGTCGCGGCGAGCATGGCGCCGAGGACGTTGAGCCGGCCGTTCATGTACGACTCGGCGGCCAGCACGTCGACCTGCCTGCGCAGCGGGCCGAGCTCCTTCTCCACGGCCGCCAGCTCCTGCTTGAGCAGGGTCTGCTTGGCCTGGGACTCCTCGAGGGCGTCCTGCGCCTCGACGTAGCCCCGGGCGGCCGCCTCCAGGTTCTTGATCAGCGTCTGCGTCTTGGAGTTGCCGTCCTCGTCCGGCTCGGCGTACGCGCCGCCGGGGTAGACGACGAGCGTCAACCCGGTGATCACGGCGAGCAGGGCGACGTGCCACCGGCGAAGGGTCCACCGCCGGGGGCGGGCGGTCGGGATCACGGTCGGTCCTTCCGTCACCGGAACCGGGTACGCGAAAGCCGGCACAGCTGTCCGGCCGCGGGTCAGGGTACCGCGCGGGACGGGGCCGGGGGCAGCCCGAAATGGTGGACCGCGCAACTACGCACGGTAGTAGAGATCAGTCCAGAAGGGCGGTGCGAACCTGGTCGAACACCTGTTGATCACGTGCCGCGAGGAGTCCCATCCGGCCGTCGCCGACAACGTATGCCGATCCGTCGAAGCGATGCATCACCCCGCCGGCCTCGGTGACGATCAATGCCCCGGCGGCGTGGTCCCACGGGTGGGCCCGCCAGAAGAGCGTGAAGTGCTGACGGCCGCGTACGACGTCGGGGTATTCCCGGGCCGCGCAGTGGTGGCCCGGCAGCGCGGCGTCGATCAGCGGGAAGCCGCCGGTGACGCGCTCGCGCAGTTCGGCGGGCATGTACCGGCTCATGACGCTGCCGCGCAGCTGATCGGTCGCGAGGGGCTCGTGCTCCAGCACCGTGCGTACGCCGTCCAGATACGTCCCGGCGCCCAGCTCGGCGAGGGCCATCGTGCCCGCGACGGGCTCGTGGATCACGGCGAGCACCGGGCTGCCCCGGCGTACCAGGGCGACCATGATGCCGAACGGTTCCCGGCCGGCGGCGAAGTTGCCGGTGCCGTCGATCGGGTCGATGACCCACACCGGGTCGTCGCCGGCGAGCCGGTCGAGCACGCCGGGATCGGCGGCGACCGCCTCCTCGCCCACGACCTGCGCCGACGGCAGCAGCTCCAGCAGCCGGCGGGACAGCTCGACCTCGCTCGCGCGGTCGGCGACCGTCACCAGCTCGCCGGGCGCCTTCTCCTCGATGTCCCCTGCCGAGAGGGACCGGAACTTGGGCACCACGATCTCCGTGGCGACCTCCCGGACGATCTCTTCCACCTTGTCCAGCACGCTGTTCGCACTCCTTCCGGCAGCTGCGCCCCATATGATCGCAATATGGCAGCTCAGCGTCTGGCGCGGGGGGTCGCGGCGGTCGTACTCGGTCTCAGCCTCGCAGGTGGCACGCTGGCCGCCTGTTCCGGCGAGGGCGCGTCGGCGAACTGCGACAAGGCGGATAAGTCCTGCACGGTCACCTTCGATCGCAAGGCCGACACGTCCCAGATCAAGATCCTAGGCGTCACGGTCAAGCTGGTCAGCGTGGACAACGAATCCGTATCGCTCAGCGTGGGCGACCGCAACGTCACGATCGACAAGGGTTCCACCAAGACCATCGGCGACTTCAGCGTCTCGCTCGACCAGGTCACGGCCGATCAGATCGTGGTCAAGGTCGCCCGCAGCTAACGCCGACAGGGCTCGTTAGGCCTCGTTGTGAGGCCAGACTCCCGACCGCCAGGTTCGAACCGCCAGCGGCCCGCGGTCCGGCGCGGGGTCACACCGGGTCGCTCTTCCCTTCCCACGGGTACGCGCAGCCGGCAGACCGCGCCGCAACGCCCGGCCGCGGAACCGCCGAAGAAGCGGGCCGCGCCGCGTTCCCGTCCACCGGTACGCCGTCGGCGGCTGACCCGGCGGCAGCGGCTGGCCCGCAGCGGCGTACTGGCGATGGCGTTGCTCGGCGTCTTCGCGCTGCTCGGCGTGGCCGCGTTCCACTTCGCCGCCAATCAGGTCCTCGACAAGGTCGACCGGGTGGCCGATCCGTTCGCCGCGATCAAGAACCGGCCGAAGCCGACCCAGGGCCTGACGATCCTGCTCGCCGGGCTCGACGACCGGTCGGCGGTGCCGCTGACCGGCAGCGGCGCGGAGAACTCGCCCGGCGGCCGCACCGACAGCATCATGCTGGTACGCCTCCCGGCCGACCGGTCCGCCGCGTACGTGGTGTCGCTGCCCCGGGATTCCTGGGTGGACATTCCCGACCACGGCCGCAACAAGCTCAACGCCGCCTTCGCGCTGGGCGGCCCGACGCTGCTGATCCGGACCGTCGAGAACCTCACGAACCTGCGCGTCGACCATCTGGCCCTGGTGGACTGGGACGGCTTCAAGGCGCTGACCGACGCCCTCGGCGGTGTCGAGATCGACTTCCCGACCGAGCTCTACGACACCGTCCACAAGATCCGGTTCCCGGCCGGCAAGCACGTGCTTGACGGCAGCAAGGCGCTCTGGTACGTGCGCCAGCGGTACGGGCTGCCGCGCGGCGACCTCGACCGCATGCAGCACCAGCAGAACTTCCTGCGGGCCCTGATGACGAAGATCCAGCAGAGCGGCACGTTCTCGGACCCGTCGAAGATCACCGCCCTGGTACGCCTCGCCACCGACCACGTCACCGTGGACCAGAACTTCAGCAACGACGACCTGCTCGCGCTGGCCCTCGACGCGCCGAAGCTGCGGGGGAACGTGCGTTTCGTCACGGCACCCATTCAGGGGTTCGCGACCATCGCCGGGGAGAGTGTCGTGGTCCTCGACCCCGCGAAGGAGCCCGCGTTCTTCACCGCGGTCGGCACCGACCACCTGCCGGACTACCTGGCGAACAACAAGACCGACCAGCTCGGCGCCAACGCCTGAGCCGGGCTGGTCACGCAAAGTTATCGGTGGCGAACATGAATTCGGGCGGCGTGGCGGGTGTGCGACCGGTGCGCCCACCGCGTACCGTGTCCAAGGTAGCTTCGGCGCATTCCCCCGCCGGACATCCGCCGATGAACTTTCCACGGCCCGCTCAGCGACGGGAGGCAAGCGATGCGGCCAGTGCGTTTCGTCGCCCTCTCCGAGGACGGTCAGGCTCTCGTCCTCGCCGATGAGGTCGGCCGCCTGTTGGCGCTGCCCATCGACGACCGGGTCTCGTCGGCCCTGCAGCCGTCCTCGCCGGACGGCCAGACCGCGACCCTGACCGTCCCGGCCGGACAGATGGACGGCTACGCGGCACTGTCCCCACGCGACATCCAGGCGCGCATCCGGGGCGGCGAGAGCGCCGACGACGTGGCCCGGGTCGCGGGCGTGCCGGTCGACCGCGTCCTGCGGTACGCCGGACCGGTGCTGCAGGAGCGGGCCATGCTCGCCCAGCACGCCCGGCGTACGCGGCTGAAGACCGCCGACCGCGGCACCAACGGTTCGCTGGCCGAGATCGTGGACGCCCGCCTCGCCCAGCACGGGATCGACTCGGAGAAGATCTCGTGGGACGCGTACCGCCGCGAGGACGGCACGTGGCGGGTGATCGCGACGTGGCCGAGCGGCAAGGCCACCGCGCAGGCGATCTGGGAGCTGGACAAGACGCGGCAGTCGGTGACGCCGCACGACGACATGGCGCAGTACCTGTGCGCCGACCGGACCAGCGGGGCCGCCGAGACCGTGCCGAGCCGGGGCGAGACCTCGCGCGGCGGTCACGGCCTGCCGGCGGTGACCGGTGACCAGCGGCGGCCGAGCCGCGACCCGATCCGGGCCGGCCGGGACGCCCTGGTGTCCGCGCTGGACCGCCCGCTCGGCGGTCGCGGCCTGGACACCCCGGGCGAGACGCCGCGCCGCGCGGTCGCCGTGGCCGGTGGCGCCGCGTCGCTGATCGGCGGCCAGGGCACGGCGTTCGACGACGAGTCGGATGCGCCGAAGGAGGTTCCGGCGGTTCCGTCGCTGGCCGTGCTGCGCCCCCGCCGGGCGTCGGCGGCCGCGGAGGGCACCACCGAGAAGCCGCGCAAGCGCCTGCCGAGCTGGGACGACGTGCTCTTCGGTGGAGCGCCGGCGGCCCGCGAGAGCTCCTGACACCCTGCCGAACGTGCTCGGCGCCGAGATAGTGTCCGACGCATGGAGTACACGAACCTCGGCCGTACCGGCCTGAAGGTCAGCCGCCTCTGCCTCGGCACGATGAACTTCGGTCCCAAGACCACGGAGCCCGACAGCTTCGCGATCATGGACCGCGCGCTGGAGCACGGCATCAACTTCTTCGACACCGCGAACGTCTACGGCTGGAAGATCGGCGAGGGCATCACCGAGCAGATCATCGGCCGCTGGTTCGAGCAGGGCGGCGGCCGTCGCGACAAGGTCGTCCTGGCCACCAAGGTCTACGGCAAGATGTCCGAGTGGCCCAACGGCCAGGGGCTCTCGGCCCGCAACATCATCAGGGCGGCCGACGATTCGCTGCGCCGCCTCAAGACGGACTACATCGACCTCTACCAGATGCACCACGTCGACCGCTCGACGCCGTGGGAGGAGATCTGGCAGGCCATGTCCACCTTGGTTGACCAGGGCAAGGTGCTCTACGTCGGCTCGTCCAACTTCGCCGGCTGGCACCTCGCCCAGGCGCAGGCGGCCGCCGAGAAGCGCAACTTCCTCGGCCTGGTGTCCGAGCAGTCGATCTACAACCTGCTCACCCGGCACGTCGAGCTGGACGTACTCCCAGCCGCCCAGCACTACGGGATCGGCATCATCCCGTGGTCGCCGCTGCACGGCGGGGCGCTCTCGGGCATCCTGCGCAAGCAGGCCGCCGGCGACGCCGTACGCGCGCTCGAAGGCCGGTCGCAGGAGATCATCGAGCAGCAGCGGCCGACCCTGGAGGCGTACGAGAAGCTGGCCGACCAGCTCGACGTCGACCCGGCCAACCTGGCACTGGGCTGGCTGCTGTCCCGGCCCGGCGTGACCGCTCCGATCATCGGCCCGCGTACGCAGGCCCAGCTCGACGCGGCGCTCGGAGCCCTGGACGTCCAGCTGGACGACGAGACCCTCGCCAAGCTCGACGAGCTCTTCCCGCCGGTGGGCAACGGCGGCCCCGGTCCGGAGGCGTGGGCCTGGTGAATCACCGCGAACGCCGGCCCCCTGCCACGGCTCGGGGCCGGCGTTCCGGCTATCGCAGCGGCCAGCTCCGCAGGCGTTCGTAGATCTTGTCCTCGCCCAGGTGGCTGCGGACGAGGACCAGCTCGTCGACGGTCCAGCGCGGGCCCGCGTATTGATGCAGGTCGGCGAGGTCGGCGGCGACCTCGTCCTCGCTGAGACGGTCGCCGCAGCGGGCGAGGGTCAGGTGCGGCCGGAACGGGCGGCCGGTCGCGGGCAGCCCCGCTCCGCGCAGTGAGCGGTCGACCTTGCTCACGAGGTCGGTCAGCGAACCCATGTCACCGTGCAGGCCGGCCCAGAGAATCGTGGTCTCGCCGCTGTTGAACCGGCCACCGTCGGCGACCTGCAGCGGCAGCAGACCGGTGTGGTCGGCGGGCCAGGCCGCCGCGACCTTGCCGAGCGCTGCCTCGACCTCGTCGAGCCGGGCCTCGTCGAGCTCGCCGAGGAAGGCCAGTGTCACATGCCAGCGGACCGGGTCGTCGAGGCCGACGTCCCGGCCGGCGGCGGTCGCCTGGCCCACGTTCAGCGTCTCGACCCGGGCCTGGAGATCGGCGACGGCCGACGCCGGCGGGAAGAGCGCGACGAAGAGCCTCACCGGAGCCGCACCCCGGCCGCGATCAGCTCACCCTCCACCCGGACACGCTCGATCGCCCGATCCATGCCTTCCAACACCTCCAGATGCTCGGCGATGCCGAGAGCCCGGCACGCCTCATGCAGCTTGTGGTCGTACGCGCGCTCGACGGCGGAGTGCCACAGCTCGTTGCGCTGCCCGATGCCGAGCCGGTCGGCGCTCAGCCGGCGCAGGTCGGCCGCGATGCGTTCGAACGGCGGATGCCCGGGCTCGGTGATCGGCTCGGCCGGCGCGACCGTGGTGGCGGTGTCGCTCAGGCGCGCCGTGATGTTGGCCCAGACCGCCGCCGGAATGGCCAGCCAGCCGTGAGTCGCCTCCTCGGCCGGCGGCGCGGCCGAGGCCGGGCCGCCCACCGCGAGCAGGCTGCTGACCGGCGCGAACAGGTTCGTGACGGGCGCGAGGAACGGGCGGGGCGGAGTCAGCGAGCGCTCCATCTGGTGCAGGATGCGCTGCTCGACCCAGCGTTCGCGGCGGCGCCGCACGGCGCGGCGGACCGAGGTGATCAGCTCGTCCGCGCAGATCACGGCGGCGATGGCGCACGGCAGGGTGACCAGCGCGATCAGCGCCGCGGCCAGCTCCAGCGCCTTCACCACCGCCATACCCCCGAAGGTTAGTCGTCGCACTGAGTGATCGCCACGAATTTCCGGCCGGTGGACGGGTCGGTCACGCGCGGGCGGTCCTACTGCCGGCGACCGCTGATCTGTCGGAGATTACTCGTGGAGACGGTCTCCGCATCGTCTGATGTAGAGACTGTCGCACATCCGTCCGACATTTCAGCCACGCACGGCCGAGACGGTCAGCCGGGGCACCGGCCGGACCTGGAATTCCAGCCGCTCACCCGCACTGCGCAGCTGCCACGTGAGGGCCAGCAGCGCGGTGACCAGCGAGAGGGCCCCGCCGAGCCAGATCGACACGCCGGCGCCGAAGCGCTGGGCGACCCAGCCGACGACCGGTGACGAGAGCGGCGTCGTGCCGAGGAAGACGAGCACGTAGATGGCCATGACCCGGCCCCGGTACGCCGCCTCGGTGCCGAGCTGCACCCGCTGGTTGGCCGACTGGGCGAAGAAGACCATGAAGAACCCGGTCGGGACGAGCGCCACGATCACCATCCAGTACGCCGGAAGCACCCCGACCAGCACCGAGAAGGCGCTGAACGCGACGGACGCGAGCAGCATCAGGTAGACCGACGGCCGCCCCTTGCGGAACGAGCCGGCCAGGGCACCGCCGAGCGCGCCCACCGCCAGGGCCGTGGTGAAGAGCCCGAACGTGGCCGCGCCGGTGTTGAAGACGTTCTTGGCCAGGGCCGCCAGGGTCAGCTGGAAGTTGAAGCTGAGCATCCCGATGACGCCGATGAGCAGCACCGGCAGCCGGAGGTCGGCGCGGCGCCACACGTACTTCAGGCCGTCGAGGATGGCCGCGTCGTCCCGCTCGTCGCGCGGCAGCAGGTCCTTGCGGAACAGCTCCGCCGGGCGCATCCGGGCCACACTGGCCAGCGGCGACAGTGAGCTCACCGCCGCGATGAGGAAGACCGGACCGGTGCCCATCGCCGCGATGGCCAGACCGGCCAGGGCCGGCCCGATGATCCGCGCGGAGTTGAAGGTCGCGGCCGACAGCGAGAGCGCGTTGGGCAGCAGCGGCGTACCGACGAGCTCGGAGACGAACGCCTGGCGTACGGGGGTCTCGATGGCCTGGGCGGTGCCGAGGAACAGGGCGAACACGTAGATGTGCCACAGCTGGACCCCGCCGCTGAGGACCAGCACCGAGAAGGTCAGCGCGCTGACCGACCAGAAGGTGTTGGCGACCAGCAGCAGTACGCGCTTGTCATAGCGGTCCGCGAGGCGCCCGCCCGGCAGCGTCAGCAGCGCCGCGGGGATGAACTGGAGGGCGGTCACGATGCCGAGCGCCGTCGCGTTGTTGTCGGACAGGTGAAGCACCAGCCAGTCCTGCGCGACGAACATCATCCACGAGCCGATCAGCTTGATCAGCTGCCCGGAGGCGAACAGACGATAGTTGCGCACGGATAAGGACTGGAACATGGTTTTCACAAAAAAACGCCGCCCTTCGCGTAGCCAACATCCACGTTGGACGGAGGGCGGGCGGCCGCTCGCCCGGAGGCGAGCGGCCCACTCAGTTCCGCGCCAGTCTCGACAGCACCTCGGCGGCGCGCGTGAGCACGTCGCGTTCGTCCGGGGTCAGCTCCGCCAGCCGACCGGCGAGCCACTCATCGCGGACTCGCTGGTACTGGCGGAAGATCTCGCGTCCCCGCTCGGTCGCCGACAGGATCACCTGCCGGCCGTCGGTGGGGTGCGGGGTGCGTTGCACCAGGCCGCGGTCCTCCAGCTTCGCCACGATCTTGGTCATCGTGGGCGGCTGGACACGCTCGGCGTCGGCCAGTTCGCGCGGCGTGAGGGCGCCGGCGAGTTCCAGACTGGTCAGGGCACTGAGCTGGGTCACGGTCAGATCGCCTACCGGCCGGGCCTGTCGGACCCGGCGGTTGAGCCGCGTGATGGCATCGCGTAGCGCCACAGCGAGCTGCGTCGCGGGCTCCGTCACCATCGGCCACTCCGTCACGATACTTAGGCTAGCTAATGAGCCTGGCTAACGATATGGGATTTGGGGAAGATCACACCCCACTGATCAGGGAGCGTCCTAGATCAAGTTGGTGATGACCCCCCGCAGGAAGTACACCACGAAGAGCGCCGCGACGCCCCACAGCAGAGGGTGGATCTCGCGGAACTTGCCCTTCGCCGCCTTGATCACCACGTACGCGATCACGCCGGCCCCGATGCCGTTGCTGATCGAGTAGGTGAACGGCATGATCACGATCGTGAGGAACGCGGGGATCGCGATCTCGTAATCGGTCCAGTCGATCTGGCGTACGCCGCCCATCATGAGGAAGCCGACGATCACCAGAGCCGTCGCGGCCGCCTCGAACGGGACGATCGTGACCAGCGGCGACAGGAACATCGCGAGCAGGAACAGGACACCGGTGACGACGCTCGCGAGCCCGGTACGCGCACCCTCGGCCACGCCCGACGCGCTCTCGATGTACGACGTGTTGGACGAGACGCTGGCCGCGCCACCCGCCGCCGCGGCGACCGAGTCGACGATCAGGATCTCCTTGGTACGCGGCGGCATCCCGTCCGGGCCGATCAGCTTGCCCTCCTCGCCGGCCTCCTCGCCGACGGCGACCATGGTGCCCATCGTGTCGAAGAAGTCGCTGAGCATCAGGCTGAACACGAACAGCAGGCAGACCAGGGCGCCGGCCGCCTCGAAGCCGCCGGTCAGGCTGAAGTGGCCGAGCAGCCCGAGATCGGGCACGTCGACGGCCTTCTTCGGCCAGGTCGGCACATTCAGGCTCCAGCCGTGCGGGTTGACCGCGCTGCTGCCGGCCTTGGCGATCGCCTCGACGACGATGGCGAGCACGGTGGTGCCGATGATGCCGATCAGGATGGCGCCCTTGACCTTGCGGGCGACCAGGATGATCGTGCCCAGCAGGCCGACCGCGAAGACCAGGCCCGGCCACGTGATGATCACGCCGTTGAAGCCCATGCCCACCGGGACGGTCGTGCCCGCCGCGTCGGGTACGCGGTGCACGAAGCCGGAGTCCACGAACCCGATCAGGGCCAGGAACAGACCGATGCCGACGCCGATGGCGATCTTGAGCTGGGCCGGGACCGCGTGGAAGACGGCCGTCCGCAGCCCGGTCAGGACCAGCACGAGGATCAGCAGACCCTCGATGACGACCAGGCCCATCGCGTCCGCCCAGGTCATCTTGGCCGCGATGTCGTACGCCACGATGGCGTTGACGCCGAGCCCGGCCGCGAGGGCGAGCGGGAATCGGCCGTACACGCCCATGAAGATCGTCATGAGGCCGGCGACGAGCGCTGTCGCGGCGGCGATCTGGGGCAGTGGAAGGGTGGCGCCCGTGCTGTCCTTGGCGAACCCCAGGATGAGCGGGTTCAGGACGACGATGTACGCCATCGTGAAGAACGTGGCCAAGCCACCGCGGATCTCGCGGCCGACGGTGGACCCGCGGGCGCTGATCTCGAAATACCGGTCGAGGAAGGGCAGGCTGTCGCCTGTCATGGTCGCCATGGGCGGCATCGTGACACAAAGATCCCGGATGATGAAGCGGCGTCCCGTTAAATCTGTACGCGCGTTGAACAGCCGCTGACGAACACCGCTACCGGGGTCGCGCACACGCGCTCCGACAGATGAGCAAGAATGTCCCTGTGACCAGGACCGCCGCCCGCCCCGCCCGACTCGACCAAGCCTGCGCCGATGCCCTGGACCTGGCCCGGACCGCGATCACCGAGGTGGCCGTGGACGAGGTCGGCGACCACCAGGGCGTGGTGGCCGAGGGCGAGCGGGTCGTCACGCATTACTTCGAATGCCTGCGCGCCGGCTACCGCGGCTGGCAGTGGGCCGTCACGGTGACCCGGATCTCCCGGTCGAAGCACGTGACCGTCTGCGAGACGGTGCTGCTGCCCGGTCAGGACGCCCTGCTGGCGCCGAACTGGCTGCCGTGGGAGGAGCGGCTGCGCCCCGGCGACCTCGGCGTGGGCGACCTGCTGCCGACCGCGCCGGACGACGACCGCCTGGTGCAGGGCTACCTGCTCGCCGACGACCCGGCGCTCGACGAGGACAAGTGGGAACTCGGCCTCGGCCGCCCCCGCCTCATGAGCAAGGAGGGCCGCGAGGAGGCCGCTCAGCGCTGGTACGACGGCGACAGCGGGCCCGGTGCCCCGATCGCCGAGGCCGCGCCCCGGTCCGCGCGCTGCGTGTCCTGCGGTTTCATGCTTCCGATGGCCGGCCGGATGCGGCAGATGTTCGGCGTGTGCGCCAACGTCTTCGCGCCCGACGACGGCAAGGTGGTCTCGCTCGACCACGGCTGCGGGGCGCACTCGGAGATCGTCGTGGACACCGCCGCGGCGGTCGAGGCGCTGCCGACGGCGTACGACGACGGGGCCGTCGAAGAGGTCTGACGAGCCTAGTCGCGCAGGACTTCGCCGGCGGCCTTCCGGGCGGCCCGGCGCTTGTCGTGCCGGATCATGGCGGCGATCCCCGGGAATCCCATGAGGAACCCGGCCACGCAGATCCACACCGTCGACGAATCGGCCCCGGCCAGCCACGTGACCAGGGCGGCCAGCGCCCACAGCGCCGTACCGCCGACCGCGAACGGGGTCATCGGCGGGTCCAGCGGCTGTACGAGCTGCTGCTGCGCGGGGATCGGAGCGTCGGTCACGCCGACGAGGATACCGGTTAGGAAGATCGGCCGAGCATCGCGTAGACTGCGTAACCGTTGCCGCCTTAGCTCAGTCGGCAGAGCGATTCACTCGTAATGAATAGGTCAACGGTTCGATTCCGTTAGGCGGCTCGGCAACGAAGGCCCCGCACCTCGCCGGTGCGGGGCCTTTTCGCGCCCGCACGGGTCGATGGCAGGCGTGTGACCAGGCATACAGAAGACTCACAGGACCGGGGCAACGTGCGCGGCGCGCAGCCGCTAGGGTGACCCGGTTGCGTGGACGTCTCCGCGCCCCAATCCCCTCGGAGGCATGCAAGCATGTCAGACCCCATCACCTACAACCCCGCGCCGCAGGGCGCCCCGCAGCAGCAGCCGGCGTTCGGTGGTCCGGTCCAGCCCGGCGTCCCGCCGCAGGAGCCGTCGCGTGGCAAGGCGATCGCCAAGGGTATCGGCGCCGCGCTGCTGTGGCGTCTGATCATCGGCGCCGTCGTCCTGGTCATCGCCGGTGGCTGGTTCGCGTACAAGTACTTCAGCGGCAACATCACCGCCAAGACCCCGACCGTGGGCGAGTGCGTCACCGCAGCCAAGACCGACGCCGACGTGGACAACGTCAAGACGGTCGACTGCAACTCGCCCGACGCGGCGGACAAGGTCGTCGGCGTGCTGAACGACCAGTCGTACAGCTCGTTCAAGGCGTCGGACAACCCCTGCACCGCGTACCCGACGGCCGAGAGCGCGATCTTCTACGGCAAGGACACCAACGGCTTCGTCCTGTGCCTGGTGCCGGCGAAGTCCTGAGGACGGCGACGTTCTAGGTTGCGGCCTCGCTAGGCCGCAACCTCCTGGGCCGAGGCGGCGACGAGCGCAGCGCGCTCCGCTTCCTCGGCCTCTTTGCGCGCCAGGCCGTCCCGTCCGTCGTACGCGACGAACTTCGGCAGGGCCGCCGCCAGCGCGATCGTCCCGACGACGCAGAGCACGCCGCCCCAGACCACCGAGCCGGCCGAGCCCACCCAGCGCGCCATGCCACCGCTGCGTACGCCGCCGAGCAGCGGGCCGGCCGAGTAGGACAGCATCTCGATGCCAGCCAGGCGCCCGCGCAGGTGGTCGGGGATGGTCTGGTTCCAGATGGTCGACCGGAAGATGCCCGAGACCATGTCCGCCGCACCGGCCAGGAGCAGGCCGAACAGGGCCAGCCAGAGCGAGTGCGCGAAGCCGAAGACGATGATCCCGACGCCCCACAACCCGGCCGCGACGACGACCGCCAGCCCGTGCCGGTGTACGCGTGTCGTCCACCGCGAGGTCACCGTGGCGAGGAACGAACCGCCGGACAGGGCTGCGTAGAGCAGGCCGAGAACGGCCGGGCCGCCGAGCTTGTCGGCCAGGAACGGGAACAGCGCCTGCGGCATGCCGAACGCCATCGCGTTGATGTCGACCAGGTAGGTGCCCATCAGCTCGGGCCGGCTCCAGGCGTATTTGAGGCCGGTGGCGACGCTCGACAGCGAGGGGCGGTCGGCCATCTCCGGCGGCGGCACGGCCTTCATCAGCGACAGGCAGACCAGCGACACCGCGAAGGTCGCCAGGTCGATGCCGTAGACCCAGGCCAGCCCCTGCCCCGCGCCGAAGGCCGCGATGAGCAGACCGGCCACGGTCGGGCCGAGCAGCCCGGAGAACTGGTGCCGCAGCGAGGCCAGCGCGCTGGACGCCGGGATCTCCTCCGGCGGCACCAGGCGCGGCGTCAGCCCTTCGAGCGCCGGTCGCTGCATGCCGTCGACCGCCGCCGACACGGCCGCGACGAGGTAGAGGAGCCAGAGTTTCGGCGTACCGAAGGCGACGTTGGCGAGCAGGAAGCCGGTCAGCGCCATCTGGGCGACCTCGGCCCCCCGTACGAGCACGCGCCGATCCAGATAATCCGCGTACGCGCCGCCGATGAACCCCATGAAGACGAGCGGCACCAGTTCGCAGATGCCGATCAGGCCGACCTGCAACGGGTCGTTGGTCATCTTCGAGATCTGATACGGAATGGTGACATAGGTGATGAAAGACCCGAAAGAGGTCACCGTCATCGCGGTGTACAGCAGACGGAAGTCGCGCCGCCGCAAAGGCCGCAGATCCATGGCGAACCGCAATGTCACACCGCGCAGTCTCGTACCCGGACAGCGCGCGGTCGAGCCAGTTTCGGGTTTGCCACACTCGGCGGCGCCACGGCCAGCAATATGATCACATGAACCGCCTCGCCGCCACTCTCACGAAACGTCAGCTCTGGTGGCTGCTCGCCGGTCTCATGCTGGCGATGCTGCTGGCCGCGCTCGACCAGACGATCGTCGGTACGGCGCTGCCCACGATCATCGGCGACCTGGGCGGCATGAGCCACTACTCGTGGGTCGTCACGGCGTACCTGCTGGCGTCGACGGCCTCGACACCGCTCTACGGGAAGCTCAGCGACCTGTACGGGCGCCGGCCGGTGCTGCTCTTCGCGATCGTCACGTTCCTGATCGGCTCGCTCGCGGCCGGCGTCTCGCAGAACATGACACAGCTCATCCTGTTCCGCGGCGTCCAGGGCCTCGGCGCCGGCGGTCTGATGACACTGGCGTTCACGATCATCTCGGACGTGGTCCCGCCCCGCGAGCGCGGCCGCTACCAGGGCTTCTTCGGCGCGGTCTTCGGCGTGGCGTCGGTCGCCGGCCCCCTGGTGGGCGGTTACTTCGCCGAGCACGACTGGCGCTGGATCTTCTACGTGAACCTGCCGATCGGCATCGCCGCGCTGGTCCTGTGCAACCAGGTGCTGCGGCTCGTGCACAACCCGCGCCGGGACCACAAGATCGACTGGCTGGGCGCGCTGATGATGGTCGTCGGCGTGAGCTGCCTGCTGCTGGCCCTGTCCTGGGGCGGCGGCGAGTACGCCTGGGGCTCCGCCGTGATCATCGGCCTGTTCGTCGCCGGCGGGCTGTTCACGGCGCTGTTCCTGTGGATCGAGTCGCGGGCGCAGGAGCCGATCCTGCCGCTGCGGCTGTTCAAGAACCGCACCTTCACGCTGGCCAACGCGGCCGGTTTCGTCGTCGGCTTCGGCATGTTCGGCGGCATCATCTACATCCCGCTCTACCTGCAGATCGTCAAGGGCGCCTCGCCGACCGAGTCCGGCCTGCTCATGCTGCCGATGATGGCCGGCATCATCGTCACCTCGATCGTCGTCGGCCAGGCGACCGCGCGGATCGGCCGCTACAAGTGGTTCCCCGTCTTCGGCATCGCGATCCTGTCCGTCGGCCTGCTGCTGTTCGCCTTCCTCGGGGCCACGTCGCCGCTGTGGGTGGCGTTCATCTACATGGTGATCGTGGGCGTCGGCCTGGGCATGTCGATGCAGACCCTGATCCTGGGCCTGCAGAACGGCCTGGACATCACCGACATGGGCGCGGGCACGTCGAGCGCCACGTTCTTCCGGTCGATGGGCGGTTCGTTCGGCGTCGCGGTGCTCGGCACCGTCCTCAGCAACTCGCTGGCGAGCGCGATCACCGACCGGCTGCCCGGCGCCATCCAGCAGCTGCCGCCCGCCCAGGCGCAGGAGTACGCCGCGAAGTTCGCCGCCGGCCAGATCTCCATCCAGGCTCCCGCGGTGATCCACGCGTTGCCGGGACCGATCCGGATCGCCGTGGAGAACGCCCTCGTCGACGCGTTGAACCCGGTGTTCATCATCGCCGCGGCGGTGTGCGCCATCGGCGTACTGCTGGCTCTGGGCATTCCGAACCTGAAGCTGCGCGGCGCAGCGCTGCCGCCGGCGATGGAGGGTGCGGGCGAGGCGATGGAGCTGGAGGAAGAGGGCGAGCCGGTGCCGCGCACGCCGGCGGGCGCGACCGCGGCGAAGAAGGCGGACGACGAGGAGACCGACGAGGAGTGCGACCGGTCGAACGCGCAGGCCGAGGCGAACACCGAGACGCTGCTCTAGCGTTCGGCCCGGCCGGGCGGGACGGCCCTGCCCGGCGCGGCGCCCGGCGGCTAGTGTGGCGGGCATGGGTGCAGCGGAAGAATGGTGGGCCTCCTACCACGGCAAGATCCGCGCCGCGCTGCCGGAGGAGACCCTGTTCCTCATCGGCGCGCGCGGCGTGATCCGCGACGAGCAGGGGCGCTACCTGCTCATCAAGCGGACCGACTCGGGCGTCTGGTCCTTCCCGGCGGGTGGCATGGAGATCGGCGAGTCGCTGACGGACTGCGCCATCCGCGAGACGTGGGAGGAGACCGGCCTGAAGGCGGCCGTCGCCACGCCGTTCGCGCTCTACAGTGGACCGCAGAACATCTACACGAACACGTTCCAGCACACGTACCAGCACATCATCCTGTCGTGCCTGCTCACCGACGTGTCCGGCGACCTGAACCCGGACCCCGAGGAGGCCGCCGACGCGGCGTTCTTCCGGCCCGAGGACTTCCCCAACCAGGGTCCGACGATGCAGCGCATGCTGGCCGACCTCGCCGCCTTCGAGTCGACGGGCCGGCTGCAGGTCAGCTGATCAGGCGGCCTTCTTCCGCGCCTCGCGGGCCTTCTCGACGGAGGCCCGCAGGGCGGCCATGAGGTCGATGACCTCGCCCTTCTCCTCCTCCGCGGCCGGCGCCGCCACGATCTCACGGCCGGCCACCTTGGCGTCGATGACCTGCTGCAACGCCTCCCGGTACGCGTCGGAGAACTCGGTCGGGTCGAACTCGGCGGCCATCGAGTCGATCAGCGACGCGGCCATCTGCAGTTCCTGCTTGCGCAGCCGGACCTCCTCGACCCCGAGGAACTCGAACTCCGGGGTACGCACCTCGTCGGGCCAGAGCATCGTGTTGAGCACCAGGACGTCGTCGCGTACGCGTACCACGGCGAGCTGTTCGCGCTGGCGCAACGCCACCTTGACCAGGCCGACCCGGCCGGCCTCGATGAGCGCGTCGCGCAGCAGCAGATACGGCTTCAACCCGACGGCTCCGTCGGGTTCCAGGTAGTACGCCTTGTTGTAGAGGATCGGGTCGATCTGTTCGATCGGCACGAACTCCAGCACCTCGATGGCGCGCGAACTGGCCAGCGGGAGGTCCGCGAAGTCCTCGTCCGTCAGCACGACCATCTCGCCGCCGCCCGCGTCGTAGCCCTTGGCGATCTGGTCGAAGCCGACCTGTTCGCCGTCGATCGAGCAGACGCGCTGATATTTGATCCGTCCCCCGTCGGTGACGTGCACCTGATGGAAGCGGATGTCCTTCTCCTCGGTCGCCGAGTACAGCTTGACGGCGATCGAGACCAGACCGAAGGAGACCGCACCTTTCCAGATCGGCCGCATACCCCCAGAGTGACATAGTTTCGCGGCGATGCGGGTTACTTTTGGGCGGTGACCAAGGTAGATGTCGGCGGCCGGCGGCTCGATCTGAGCAACCTCGACAAGCCGCTCTATCCGGACGGCTTCACGAAAGCCGAGGTCATCGACTATTACACCCGGATCTCGCCGGTCCTGCTGCCGCATCTGGCCGACCGCGAGGTCACCCGCGTACGCTTCCCGCACGGCGCGGTCGAGGCGGGTCCCGGCGGCGGTTTCTTCGAGAAGAACGCCCCCGGCGGCACGCCGCCCTGGGTCCGGACCACGAAGAAGGGCATGATCGTCGCCGAGGATCTGGCCACGATCGTCTGGCTGGCCAATCTGGCCGCGCTCGAACTGCACACGCCGCAGTCGAAGGTGGGCGCCGAGCCCGACCGGATCGTGTTCGACCTCGATCCCGGGGTTCCGGCCGGCCTCGACGAATGCCGGGCGGTCGCCCAGGCGCTGCGGGAGCGGCTGGCGGCCGACGGCCTGGTCGCGTACGCGAAGACGTCCGGCCGCAAAGGCATGCAGGTCAGCTGCTCGGTGACGGCGGACGCCGACCGGATCAACGAGTACGCGAAGTCGGTCGCCGCCGAGTTCGCCGCGGCCGCCCCGAAGCTCGTCACCGACAACATGGCCAAGCCGGCCCGCCGCGGCAAGGTGTTCATCGACTGGAGCCAGAACGCCACGTTCAAGACGACCGTCTGCGTCTACTCGCTGCGGGCCGGGCTCACGCCGACCGTCTCCGCCCCGCTGACCTGGGAAGAAGTGGCCGACGGCGACTTCGAGGCGGCCGACTTCACCCCCGACGCCGTGCTCGACCGGATGGCCGAACACGGCGACCTCCACGAAGGTCTCCTGGAAGCCGGCCCCGCTCTCTAGGCGAGGACGTCGTCCGCGTCGACGATCGTGTACGCGTACCCCTGCTCGGCGAGGAAGCGCTGGCGGTGGGCGGCGTACTCGGTGTCGATGGTGTCCCGTGAGACGACCGTGTAGAAGTGCGCCTGCCGGCCGTCGGCC
The DNA here is from genome assembly GCF_000428945.1 of Hamadaea tsunoensis DSM 44101. GTDB lineage: Bacteria > Actinomycetota > Actinomycetes > Mycobacteriales > Micromonosporaceae > Hamadaea > Hamadaea tsunoensis. The sequence goes on from NZ_AUAX01000003.1 coordinate 335,179, forward strand.
TTCGGGCGCAGGACGCGACCGAGCCGCTGAGCCTCCTCCTGCCGGGAGCCGAAGGTGCCGCTGACCTGGATCGCCACGGCGGCCTCGGGCAGGTCGATGGAGAAGTTGCCCACCTTGGACAGGACCAGCGTCCTCAGCTGCCCGGAGCGGAACTCGTCGAGCAGGCGCTCGCGCTCCTTGTTGGACGTGCTGCCCTCCAGGATCGGCGCGTCCAGGTACTCCCCGAGCTGGTGCAGCTGGTCGAGGTACGCCCCGATCACCAGCACCTGCTCGGCGGCGTGGCGTTCGACGAGCGCGCGTACCACCGGCAGTTTGGTGCGGGCGGTCGAGGCCATGCGGTAGCGCTCCTCCGCCTCGCCCATCGCGTACGCCATGCGCTCCTCGTCGGTCAGCGTGACGCGGACCTCGACGCATTCGGCGGGGGCGATCCACCCCTGGGCCTCGATGTCCTTCCAGGGCGCGTCGTAGCGTTTGGGGCCGATGAGGCTGAAGACGTCGCCCTCCTTGCCGTCCTCGCGCACGAGGGTGGCGGTGAGGCCGAGCCGGCGGCGGGCCTGCAGGTCCGCGGTGAAGCGGAAGATCGGCGCGGGCAGCAGGTGGACCTCGTCGTAGACGATGAGGCCCCAGTCGCGCGCGTCGAAGACGTTGAGGTGCGGGAACGTGCCGCCACGCCGCATGGTGAGCACCTGGTAGGTGGCGATCGTGACCGGGCGGATCTCCTTGCGCTCGCCCGAGTACTCGCCGATCTCGTCCTCGGTCAGCGTGGTCCGCGCGAGCAGCTCGCGGCGCCACTGCCGGGCGGCGACCGTGTTGGTCACCAGGATCAGCGTCGTCGCCTTCGCCGAGGCCATCGCCGCCGCGCCGACCAGCGTCTTGCCCGCGCCGCAGGGCAGCACGACCACACCGGAGCCGCCGGCCTCGAAGTGCTCGACCGCCTCCTGCTGGTACGCGCGCAGCGTCCACCCGTCCAGGGCGAGGTCGATCTCGTGCGCCTCACCGTCCACGTAGCCGGCCAGGTCCTCGGCCGGCCAGCCCAGCTTGAGCAGGGCCTGCTTCAGCCGGCCGCGCTCGGACGGGTGCACGGCGATCGTGTCGGCGTCGATCTGGTTGCCCAGCATGCCCGCGAGCTTCTTGGACTTCGCCACCTCGACCAGCACAGCCCGGTCGAGCCCCCTCAGCACCAGCCCGGACGCCGGGTCGTTGGCCAGCTGGAGCCGGCCGTACCGGTCCATGGTCTCGGCGACGTCGACGAGCAGGGCGTGCGGCACGGGGTAGCGGGAGTACTTGAGCAGGGCGTCGACCACCTGCTCGGCGTCGTGCCCGGCGGCCCGCGCGTTCCACAGTCCCAGCGGCGTCAGCCGGTAGGTGTGCACGTGCTCGGGCGAGCGTTCCAGCTCGGCGAACGGCGCGATCGACGCCCGGCACGCCTTCGCGTCGGGGTGGTCGACCTCCAGCAGCAGCGTCTTGTCCGACTGCACGATCAACGGGCCACTGGACATCGAGAACTACCTTCCGCCGGCGGGAGCGACCCTCCAGTGTGACACGCCCGGCGCGGACGCTTCCCCGGCGGCGGTCAGCTGTGGCCCGGCACGACTCATCCGGTCGGATGAACGCGGCCAACCGAGCGGCCAGATCGCATCGAGAGACGCAACCACCCCACGCGTACCAGGCGTCCCTATGGGCGGAATACCGATGGGCCGTTACGGCCGGTGGTGCACGCGTTCGGGGGAGTCCGACGGGGGCGAGCGAAGCACTGCCGGCCGTGGCGGCCCAACGCGTCCCCGGCCCTCAGTCGGGGTCGCGGGTACCCCGGAGCAGCGCTCCGATGATGGAGATCACAACCAGCAGGAGCAGGCCGCTGCCGATCGCCTCGCCGGCGGCGTCGAGCATCATGCGGTCGAGTACCAGCCAGGCGAAGAGGAACCAGGCGGTCAGGGCACCGACCGCGATGCCGCACCCCACCAGCGTCGCCCGGGTGAACCGCGCAGCGGGCCGCGATCGCGCCTCGCCCTCGGGTTCCTGCTCGGCCGTCACGCCTCAAGGTTGCCACGCGTACTGGGGATTATGAGGGCTTTTCTGGATCGTCGCCCGAATCGGCGGAGTCGTCCCCACCGCCGGCCGACCGCGCCTTGCGGATCGCGCCGACCACCGACACGACGATCAGCAGCCCGAAAGCCACGCCCACCGACTCGTTCACGGCGTCCCCCACGCCCTCGTCCATCACGAGCCGGGCCAGGAAGAACCAGCCGGCGGCCCCGGCCACGACGATCAGCAGCGTGACGCCCAGCGAGCGCATCCGTCCTCCTCGCACGGTCCCGGTACGAGCACTGTGGACAGCCTAGGGACGTGCTGGCCCTACGGCCACTATCGCGAAGCTGATCACGTCGTTTAGTCTCCCCCTGCAACCGTCTCCCGCATCCTTTGCGTCACTGGTATTGCCGGTGTACGCACCGGCGGATGCGAGTTTTGGGGAGGACGAACATGAAATTCCGGTACGCCTGCGCCACCGGCGCAGTGCTGCTGGCGGCTCTGACCGCCTGCGCACCGGCCCAGCCCCGGTCGGAGGCGAGCGGACCGAGCCTGGCCCCGGTCTCCGACACCGTGCCGGTCAGCCCGTCGGCGGCCGTCGCGGCACCGAGTACGTCACCCTCCGCCGCGCCGACGACCGTGGTCGACAGCGCGACGACCGGGTCCGGCTCGACCGCGGTCGCGGCCTGCCAGGCCGGCCCGCACCAGCGCGAGGTCGAGGCAGCCCTGAACAAGCTGCGCATCTGGGGCACGCTGACGGTCGACGGCAAGAACACCGCCGCCGACTGCGCGGCGATCAAGAAGTTCCAGAAGCGGTACGGCATCTCGCCGGTCAACGGCCGCGCCGGCGACACCACGTTCAGCGTCGCGACCCGCCTGGCGGCGACCGACGTCAGCCAGTGCCAGGCCGGCACCGGGCTGGTCGCCTGCGTCGACCTCACCCACCAGACCACGTACATCATGAACGGCGGCCAGCTCGTCTGGGGACCGACGGTCACGCGTACCGGCAAGCCCGGGTACGCGACGCCGGCCGGCTGGTTCAAGGTCTTCGACCGGTCGCCGAAGCACTGGTCGAACCCGTACAAGGTCTGGCTGCCGTACTGGCAGCAGTTCTACAACGGTGACGGTTTCCACGAGACCACCACCTACATCCACGACATGTCGATCGGGTCGCACGGCTGCGCGAACCTGCTGCACACGGACGCGGTGAAGTACTACTCGCTGCTGAAGGCCGGCACCAAGGTTCACCTGTACGGCCGTCGCCCCGGTACATGACAGCACCGGAGCCGGTCGGGTTGGGTACGGTTGAGCGACGATGACCATCACCTTCACCGACCGGCTCCGAGCACTGCCCGACGAGGCGCTCGGTGAGCTGTTGCGCGCCCGTCCGGATCTGGTCACCCCGGTCCCCTCGGATGTCGCGTCGCTCGCCGCCCGGGCGCAGACCCGGCTGTCGGTGGCCCGCGCCGTCGACCGGCTGGACCGGTTCACGCTGGAGATCCTGGATGCGGCCCGGCTCACCCGGGACGCCGACGGGCTCACCTCGGTCGACGGCATTCTCGCCATCTCGGCCGCACCGCCGGGCGGCGCCGAGCCGGCCCGCGTACGCGAGGCCGTCCAGCTGCTGCACAAGCTCTTCCTGCTCTTCGGCACCGACGAGGAACTCCAGGTCGCGGGCGGCGTGGACGAGGCGTGTTCGGCGTACCCGGCGGGGCTGGGACGGCCGGCCGCCGAGCTGGACGCCGCCGCTGCCGCCCTCGCCGCCGATCCGGCCAGGCTCCGCCGGGCCCTCCTCGCCGCCACCCCGGCCGCCCGCGCCGTGCTCGACCGGCTGGCCGCGGGTCCGCCCGTGGGCACCTTCAGCGAGCCGCCCGAGGCCGTCGTGGACCTTCTCGATCAACATCTCCTGGTACGCCTGGACGACCAGACCGTCGAGCTTCCCCGCGAACTCGGCCTGCTGCTGCGGCGGGACCACGGTCCGCTGGGCGTGACGCATCCGCAGCCGCCGGCCCTGCCGGGCGCGAGCCGCAGCGCGGACGTCGTCGACCGGGCGGGGGCCGGGCAGGCCATGACCGTCGTGCGGGAAGCCGAGGCGCTCCTGGACGCGCTGGCGGCGGATCCGGCTCCGATCCTGCGGGGCGGCGGTCTGGGCGTCCTGCCGTTGCGGCGGCTCGCCAAGGCGGCCGGGCTGCCCGAACCGACCGCGGGGCTGCTCGTCGAGGTCACCGCGGCGGCCGGCCTGCTCGGCGAGACCGAGACCGACTACCTGCCCGCCGCCGGTTACGACGTGTGGCGCGGCGAGGAGCTCGCCCAGCGCTGGGACCGGCTGGCCCGGGCGTGGCTGAACATGCCCCGGCAGCCCTCCCTGATCGGTGCCCGCGACGAGCGCGACCGGCCGATCGGCGCACTGTCCCCCGAGGGCGAGCGCGCCGGCCTGCCCGCGCTGCGCCGGGACACCCTCGGTGCGATCCCGCCCGGCACGACCCCCGCCACGGATGAGCTGATCGAGCTGCTGGGCTGGCACATGCCGCTGCGCGTACGCGGACGGGAGCCGGTCTACACGGCCGTGCTGGCCGAGGCGGCGACCCTGGGCATCACCGGTTTCGGCGGCCTGACCGGATACGGCCGCGCTCTGCTGTCCACAGAGGACGAGTCCGACGGCGACCCGCTCGGTACGCGACCCGGCGCCGACCGGCCCCGCGACCGGACCCTGGCCGCGGCCGCGCTGGAGACGCTCCTGCCGCCGCCGGTCGACCATTTCGTGGTGCAGGCCGACCTGACCGTGGTCGTGCCGGGGCAGCCGGAGGCACAGCTCGCCGCCGAGCTGGACCTGCTCGCCGAGCACGAGTCGGGCGGCGGTGCCGTCGTCTACCGGGTGACCCGGGAGTCGCTGCGCCGGGCCCTCGACGCCGGGTACGCCGGCAGCGATCTCCAGGCGCTCTTCGGCAAGCGGTCGCGGACGCCGGTCCCCCAGGCACTGTCCTACATGATCGACGACGTCGCGCGTACGCACGGCGGGCTGCGTACCGGGGCGGCCGGGGCGTACCTGCGCTCCGACGACGAGGCCCTGGTCGCCAGCGTGCTCGCCGACCGCCGGCTGGCCGGACTCGGGCTGCGGCGGCTGGCCCCGACCGTGCTCATCACGCTCTCGCCGCCGGGGCGGCTGCTCGGCATACTCCGGGACCACGGTTTCGCGCCGGCGCCCGAGGACGCGACGGGCGCGGTGGTGCTGAGCCGGCCCAAGGCCCGCCGGGCGCCCGCGCGCTCGGCCGTGCTGCCGCCGGTGGATCCCACGGCGGGGCTGACCCGGCCGCGGCTGATCGGCCTGGTGGAACAGGTCCGGCTGGGCGACGCCGCGGTGCGGGCGGCGCGCAAGGCCCCGCTCGCGGTACGCGCGGCGACCGGTGGGACGGTCGACGGGATCACGCCGTTGCAGGCCCACAGCGAGGCGCTGGCCGTGCTGCAGCAGGCGGTACGCGAGAAGGCCCGGGTCTGGGTGGGCTATGTGGACGCCCACGGTTCCACGAATTCGCGGCTGGTACGCCCGGTGTCGATCGGGGCCGGCTACCTTCGCGCCGAAGACGAGCGTACGCAGATGATGCACACCTTCGCGCTCTCCCGCGTCATCGCGGCGGTCTACGAGAACCCGAGCTGAACCGGGCCGGCGGTCGTCGACCGCCGGCCCGCGTCGCAGGTCAGATCTCGAGTTCGCGGGCCACCGCGTGCAGGGCCTCGCCGATCTTCTGGCCGGTCTTGCGGTCGGGGTGCCGGCCGCGCTTGAGGTCCGGCAGGATCTTCGCCTCGAGCACCTTGATCATGTCTTCGATGAGGGTGTTGAGCTCGTCCGGCGTACGCCGCTTCGCCTCGGCCTGGGCCTGGGCGACCGACGGCGGCGCCTCCAGCAGCTTGACGCCCATCGCCTGGGCGCCCTTGCGGCCCTCGATCACACCGAACTCGATCTTCTGGCCGCCCTTGAGATCGTCGACACCGCCCGGCAACGCGGTCTTGGGCAGGAAGACGTCCCCGCCTTCATCGCTGGTGACGAAGCCGTAGCCCTTCTGGGCGTCATACCACTTGACCCGACCGGTAGGCACCTAGATCCCTGCTTCCATGCGTGCGGTGGACCGGCGGCGACGCCGGCGCGGCCGCCTTCTCGCGGCCGTGTTCCAGGCTATCGAGCGCGCCCAACCGACCCAACAGCAATACCCGCCATCCGAGGGGTCAACCCGGCGTCCGCGGCGCGGCCGAGGAGTTCGGCGACCGCCGCGTATCCGGCGTCGCCGAGGTTCTCGGTGAACTCGTTGACGTAGAGCCCGATGTGCTGGTCCACCACGGCCTGCTCCATCTCCTGGGCGTGTTCCAGGACGTACGCGCGGCTGTCGTCCGGACGCGCCCAGGCGTGGCGTACGGAGGCCTGGATCCAGGCGGTCGCGGCGGCCGGGTCGACCACGCCCTTCCTCGCCAGGATGGCGCCGAGCGGGATCGGGGAACCCGTGTCGCCCTCCCACCACTCGCCGAGGTCCTGAACGCTCGTCAGGCCGAACCGCTGATAGGTGAAGCGCGCCTCGTGGATGACCAGGCCGGCGTCGTAGGTGCCGTCGGCGACGCCCGGCATGATCTGGTGGAACGGCACGACCGCGATCTCGCGCGGCGTCTGGCCGGTCTGCTCGGCCCACAGCCGCATCAGCAGGTAGGCCGTCGTCCGCTCGCCCGGCACGGCCACGAGCGCGCCGTCGAGCGACTCCCGGCCGGCGGTCAGCACCAGCGGGCCGCAGCCCCGGCCGAGCGCGCCGCCGCAGGGCAGCAGCTCGTACTGGTCGGCCAGCCAGGGCAGCGCCGCGTAGGACACCTTCACCAGGTCGAACCGGCCGTCCAGGGCGGCCGTGTTGGTGACGTCGACGTCGGCGTACGTCACCTCGAAATCGGGGGCGCCGGGCACGAGACCGTGGGTCAGCGCGTGGAAGACGAACGTGTCGTTCGGGCACGGCGAGTATGCGATCTTCATGATGCTCCTGACTGCTCGCGCGAGCGCTCCCCGGCTGACTGAACTCCCGGCGGCTCGCGCAAGCGCTCCCCGGCTGACTGAACTCCCGGCGGCTCGCGCAAGCGCTCCCCGGCAGACTGAACTCCCGGCGGCTCGCGCAAGCGCTCCCCGGCTACGTTATCCCCGAACGCCGCCGCGGCGTCCGTGAGGGCGGCGAGCGCCTCGCCGATCCGCCACGCCGCCCGGTCGCGCGGACCGACCGGGTTCGAGATCGTGCGGATCTCCGCGAAGGGCAGGCCACAGGCGGCGGCCGCGGCCGCGACCCCGGCACCCTCCATGCCCTCGGCCACCGCGTCCGGCCACAGTCTCCGCAGCTCCGCCGCGCGTTCCGCCGTCCCGGTCACGGTCGCGACGGTCAGGATCGCCCCGCGTACGGCGCCGGGCAGGTCCAGATCGCCGTCCACAAGCGACACACCGCTGCCGAAGCCCAGTTCGTCGATCGTGAGGAAACCATCGGCCGACTGCGCCCCAAGGTCCGCGAACACGCTGCGGGTGGCCACGACCAGCCCGCCCACCGGCACCGCGCCCGGGAAACCGCCCGCGATCCCCATGCTCACCACCCGGGAGTACGCGTTTCCGCCCGCTTCGGCGAGCGTCAGCAGGCGGGCGGTGGCGGCCGCCGCCACGGCCGGTCCGACCCCGACGGCCTGGACGTCGCATCCGGTCAGGCCCTTCCGGACGGCTCCGGCTTCGGCCTCGACCGCGGTCACGATGAGCGTACGCACCAGCCCTGTCTACTCCAGGCGCACGACGCGGTACGCGTCAGGGCCGGTCGTCGTGAGGTTCGTCGAGGGAACTGGGCCGGTAGACGTGGAACGGCGGTTCCTCCTGCGGGCCGGGCTTGGCGACCGGCGGCTCCACGACGGCCGGACCGGAGTCCTTGTCCCGCTTCCACGGCCGGGGCTTCGGCTTCACCGCGGTCTCGGCCGGCCGGGCGGCGGCGGGCTGCGGGACCGGCGCGGGTTCGACGGGACCTGACTGCACCGGCAGCAGCGCCGTCGACACCGCCCGGTCCCGGTGCGTCGACGCGACGGCCAGCGCCACGCAGAACGCCGCCAGCAGAGCCACCTGGGCCAGCAGAAGCGCCGTCAGGCCACCGGCGACCAAGGTGACGATCACGATCAGCAGCATCGGGACGAGCAGGAGCACGGCGTACCGGGCGGCGGCCGCGACCGCGATGCCGGCCTGCGGAGCGAGCGCGCGTACGCACAAGGTCCACAGGGTGCGCTCGACGATCATGAGACCGATGAGCGCCCCGGCCGCGGCCGAGCCGAGCGCGGTGTTCGAGGTGCCGCCGACGACCACCACGGTCGGGGCGAACGCGATCGCGCTGACGCAGCCGAGCCGGACCATCTCCGACCCGGCCAGCAGGAACCGGGTGGCCGCCCGGTCGCGCAGGAACACCCCGGCCGCCACGGCCAGCAGGACGCCGACCGCCAGCCCGATCACCGCCGGGCGGGCCGCCGGCAGGGTCGAGCGCCGCCACCACTCCACGACGACCAGCAGATCGGCGAGGAACGACAGGACGGCCAGGTCCAGCAGCCGCCCACCGGTGGTCACCGTCGACGCCGTCGCGGCACGGGTACGCACCGCGTGGCGTACCAGGAAATTGAGCGCCCGCCAGGCACGGCCGAGCAGCCGCGCGATCAGCATGACCAGCACGGCGAGCGCGCGACCGATCTCTTGAATCATCGCCAGTAAATCTAAGGCAGAACGATCGGATCTTCGATGAGCCGCGGTTGGAGCGGTTTGGCCGGGTCGAGCCACGGCGTGCTCGCGTCGCGCTCGGGCTTGGGCACCCACGTGCGGCCGACCCGGTCGACGCCGATCGGATAGATCGTGAGCGAGCCGTCCTTCGCGAACTTCATCCGCAGGAAGCCCTTGTAGTCCTCGATGCCCTGGCCGGCGAACAGCTCGTTGAGGTTGACCCGGAAGTTGCCGGCGAGGAACAGGTAGAGCGCGACCACCTCGGCGCCGATGATGCCGAAGATCGGGCCGTAGATCACGAACGCGAGGAGGCCGGGCCACGGCCACGGTTGGTCGTCGAACGGCAGCGACCGCCAGACGAAGTACCCCGCGTAGCCGACGACGACGTGCGCTATGCCGTGCGCGAGCCCGAGCAGGACGGGGATGCGCCGGACCATGCCGTGGGAGAGGCCGACCGCGAAGAAGAGGCTGCCCGCGAGCATCAGGCCGATCATCATGAAGGCCGGAAGGCTCAGCAGCTGGTGCGCGGATCCCTTGAGGGACAACAGGAACAGCGTCTGAACGACACCGAGCAGAGTGGCGAAGCCGGGGTTGCGCCAGGGCAGGCGCAGGAAGATGCCCGTGCTCAGCGCGCGCGACCGGTTGCGGCTCGGGTAGGTCTGCCGCAGCTGGAACTCCTTCTGCTGCATGGCGACCGCGAACGGCTTGCGCGGCGGGACGGTGAGCGTGGTCGGCAACCCGTGCGTCGCGTAGAGGTACGCGCCGCCGTTGCCGGCCGTGATCAGCTGCTCGCCGGCCGCGCCCGCGGCCTCGGCGTAGCGCGCGTAGTGGTGCAGGTCGCCGGAGATCATCAGGCGGACCTTGGCCCCGGTCGGCTCGATCAGCTTGCGCCGGAAGTAGGCGAGCGTGTCGTAGCCGCGCGGGTGCTCGCGGGTCTCCACCCAGGACGGTTGCGGGTACGCAATGATGATCTTGTCGTCCGGGCCGAGCAGGTTGGACACGTTGCGGAAGTAGTCGAGCTGAGGATCGTCCAGGTACGCCTCGCCCTGCACGTCGACGGCCAGGAGCCACCAGTTGTGCGGCAGCTTGAGCGCGAAGTAGCTGCGGGTCTGCTGGGTCTGCCAGGCGCCGATGTGGCCGTCCTCGCGCCGGGCGAACAGCCGTAGGAACGCGGTGAGGCCGTCGTACCAGTCGTGGTTGCCGGGCAGCGCGAAGATCGACGGCGGCTTCGCGCCCTTCTCCGGCGTGGAGTACGCGGCGAGATAGGGACCCACCATCCGGTCCTCGTACGCCGGCCCGCTCGCGGTCGGGTAGACCTGGTCGCCGCCCATGACGAGGAGTTCGCCCCGGGGCAGTTCGGTGAGCACGAGGCCGTCGTCGCCGTGCCCGTCGGGCGCCGCGCCGACCCGCAGCGAGGGCTGGGCCAGCAGCCAGGCCATCGAGTAGGTGGCGTTGAAACCGTCGCCGAGGTCGGCGATGTAGTCCAGCCAGAGCTCGTCGTCCTCGGCGTGCTCGTCGTGGATCCGGGTCGCGAAGGCGCCCTGCAGCTCGCGCTTGTCCAGATAGGCGCCGAACTGCTCGGCGAGGGCCACGCGGGCGCCGGTCGCGGCGAGCAGACCCGGGCCGAGCCACGGCACGGGATCCTGCGGCGTGAAGCCGAGCTCTTTGGGGTCCAGAGAGGACGGCCGGTGCAGCGGGCTCGCCGGCAGCACGATCGTCGGATCGTCCGCATTGATCACATCGGCGGCGGCGGCCGGCTTCTCCGTGTACGCGCCGGACTCCGGCGATCCCACGGTCGGCTTCGGCGGGACGGGCTGGCCCGGTACGCCCTGGTGCACCTCGGGTTCGGTCACAGTGCGGCAGCCTAGTGGGACCGGGCAATCTCCAGAAGACCCCGATCGTTCATTCGCCGTTCTGCCCCGTAGCCAAGATCCCGTTTGGATCAGGGACATCACCCGAATCTTGGGCCAAGATTACGTGCGCTTCCCTGATCCAAACGGGATCTTGATCTCGTTCTCGGTGCCGGGATCACTCCGGGTTGGAGTTGGCGTACCGCTCGGCGAAGAGTTTCCGCGATCCGCAGACCGACGCCTTCGGGCAGACCTTGCGCGATCCGTCCGCGTCGAGCCGGACCACGACCGCGTCCCGCGGGACCGAGTGCGCCACGACGCGACCGGCCCCCTCGTCGGTCTCGACGCGCTCGCCGACCGCCGGGGCGCTGGCCTGGAAGTCCTGATAGAGCGGGTGCTCGTACTTGAGGCAGCACATGAGACGCCCGCACGCCCCGGAGATCCGCAGCGGGTTCAGCGGCAGGTCCTGGTCCTTGGCCATCCGGATCGTCACCGGCTCGAAGTCGGTGAGGAACGTGGCACAGCACAGGTCCCGCCCGCACGACCCGATCCCGCCCTGTACGCGTGCCGAATCCCGCGCGGACAGCTGCCGCAGCTCGACCCGGCACTTGAGGGTGGCGCCCAGGTCGCGGACGAGCGACCGGAAGTCGACGCGGTGCGGCGCGGTGAAGTAGATCGTCGTCTGCGGCGAGGCCCCGTCGATGTGGTCGACGGCGACCACCTTCATCGGCAGCTCGTGCTCGCGGATCAGCTTCTTGGCGGCGACCTGCGCCTCCGCCTTGCGGTCGCGCAGCTGCTGGTCGCGGGCAATGTCACCGTCGTCGGCCAGGCCCAGCATCTTCGGGAAGCCGGAGGTCTCCTCCGAGACCCACTGCGCCGACCAGACGCACTCGGCCACCTCCGGACCGTCGTCGGTCGGCACCAGCACCTTCTGCCCGACCTTCGGCGTGAACTCGCCCGGGTCGAGGTAGAAGAGCCGGCCGTACCGGTTGAAGGTCACCGCGCAGAGCATGCCCATGCCGCCACACTAGCCGCCGTCAGCCGTTTGGCGAAGTATGCGTACCCTTTCGTCCGATTCGTCGTTATACTAACGCCACCCTTGCGTCACCGCGCCCGGCCCGCGTCGTTGGGCCAGTCATGCTGCCTCCCCTGCGGACTTTGCTGCGGTTGATCCCTATTGCTGCGCTTCCTCTAGGTCTGGCCGGACTCGCCCCGGCGCCCGCGAACGCCGCGACGTGCGCACCTGCGGCGTACTCGGCCCACGCATCGGCGGACCTGGCCGAGCTGAGCGCCCTGGACCTGCGCCCGCTCGGCCTGCAGATCGGCCCGGTCGCCGACCTCCGGCTCGCCACGACCACGTCCGCCATGGACGCGCGTCAGCCGATCGCCACCCGCGCCGCGGCCCGCTACACGGACGCGCACGTCGCCGGCGTCAAGCTCACCGCGGCCGCGCTCGACAGCGCGGTCACCCAGCAGGCGCCGCCGACCCACACCGGGCCGGCCCGCTACAACGCGCTCGCCCAGCACCTCGGCGTCGCCGACGTCGGCACCGGCGACCTGTCCGCGCAGGCCACCTGGTCCGCGGGTATGGCCTGCGGCAGCCAGACCGGGCCCGCGGGCGTCGCCTCGGCCGCCGTCGCGGATCTCAACGTCCTGTCCCTGGTACGCGCGCCGCACAACCTGTCGAGCACGGCGGTCACCGGAACCCGGGTGGTCGACGGCCGGACCGCCTCGGTCGCCGCGGCCGAGATCGAGCTGGCCGACCTGCAGCTGCTCTCCGGGGCGGTCGGGGTCAAGGTGGTCAAGCCGCCGACGCTGGCCGTGACCGCCACCGGCTCGGCGAAGACGTCCACGGTCGCGTACCAGTCGCCGATCCTGGAGATCACCGCGCCGGGCGTACCGAAGCAGCGGCTCGACTCCCCCGGCACCCACGTCGACGTGCCGATCACTTCCGCCGGCCTGCTCAGCAGGCTCGGCCTGCCGCTGCTGGGCCGGTCGGCGCCGACGGCCGTGCTCCGGCTGTCGATCGGCTCGGTCAGCAAGAAGATCACCGACACCGGTACGCAGGCCTCGGCGGCTTCGTTGCGCGTACAGCTGCTGCCGGCGGGAGCCGACGCGGCCGTCCTCGATCTCGGCATCGGTGTCCTGAGCGCGGACGCGTGTGCGCCCTGCCCCTTGGCGAGCAGCCCGCCGTCGCCCAGCGCCCCGCCGGTGACCAGGGATCATTGCGGCGGCCCGGGATGCGGCCTGCCGGTGACGGGGATGGCGCCGGTCGCCTACATCACGGGCTCCGGGTTCATCCTCGCCGGCCTCGGTACGCTCTTCCTCCTCTTCGGACGGAGGCGGCGCCCGGAACCGGTCCGACCGTCGCGACGCTGACCCTCCGCCCATACGCGGCGCCGTACCCGGCTGGGTGCGGCGCCGTTGTCGCACCCAGCCGGCGGTCTTGCCCGGTCAGGCTGCTCGGGTGACCCGCTCCCACATCCGCACTGTCAGAGGTCGACGTGGGTGTGGGTGCCGGTGGCCGGCCCGAAGTCGGTGGGCGACCGGAACGGCAGCGGCGCGAGCCGGCTCGTCCACTCCTCGTGGAGCATCTCGCCGGCCTTGCAGATCTCCTCGATCTCGCCGAGCACGAGCGCCCCGATCGTGGCGGCCGCCTGCCCGACCTCGATGGGATCGGCCCCGGTGACCAGCGAGATCGCCTCGGCCGAGCGCATGACGAGGGCCAGCTTGAGGGCCAGGGCCACCCGGCTCTCGGCGATCCACCCCTCGACGTCGTCGAGATAGGCGCCCATGTCGTCGAGCCGGGAACCCAGCGAGGCGTCGGGGTCGGTCAGGTGCCGCCGATGCGCTTCCCACTGCGCCGCGTACGCCGCACCGGCTTCGCCCTCCCAGCGCACGCCGGCCTGGTCGACGGTCGCCACCGCGTCGACGAGCCGGTCGGTCAGACCGCGTACCTCGTCGGCGGGCAGGGCGGTCGGGCGCAGGTTCACGATCGCCTGCACCGCCGGTCCCGGCAGCGTGCCGACCCAGCGCAGCAGCGGCCAGACCTGATGGCCCGGCGGTGCGCCGTGCTTGCCGATCGCCGTGTCGACCCGGTGGAGCAGGTCGGCGGCCGGACCGGCGATACGGTCGAGGGCGTCCATCGCTACAGTCCCCAATCCGGGTGCTCGGCGCGGACGGCCTGCTCGGTGGCGGCATAGCGGGTGGCGGCGTCACGGACGGCGTCGGCGAGCCGGTCGATCCGGCGGCCCGCGTCGGTGGCCTCGTCGAACCGGTTCTGCCAGGCTTCGGCGCACTGACGGCGCAGGTCACGGCCGATGTCGCCGAGCCGGCCGGGCGCGCCGGACAGATCGTTGAAGGGCGTGACCTCGCTGCGCGCGAGCGCCGCCGGAACCTCGGCGATCTGCTCGGCGGCCCGGTCGAGGCGCTCGGCCAGCCGGCGCAACCCGCTCATGACATCCCTCCCAGGCGCGGATAATCCCCGAAGATGTCCTGATGCAGCCGGCGGCGCGCCCATTCGGCGCCGTCCTTCGCGGCGTGCAGGGCGGCCTGGATGGACCGGTTGATCTCGGACGCGCTGTGATTGCGCAGCGCACCGACGATGGCGACGTTGCGCACGCCGCCCTCACCTGCCACGACCACCTCGACGAGACCGTCGGGCGAGCGCACGCTCACCTCGATGTCGGCGAGGGACCGGGTGAACTCCGCCTGGCGCTCCTCGATGCGCCGGTAGGCCGTGACGGCCTCCTCGATCCAGGCTTCATCGATCTCCCGCACGTTTGCCGAGGTTACCCAAGCGTTCACCAAGCCGGTAGACCCTGTGGATAACCAAGCCCGTACGCTCGCACTCGCTATCCACAGCCTGTGGACAACGTGATTAACGAAGCAACTCCGCGAGTCGTGTTTCTCGGGTGTCGCCGGTGTCCCGCGGGGCCCGCTCAGCCCTTCCAGAGGGCGAGCATCATCGCCTCGACGGCGATCTTGGGCTTCACGTTGGCGTCGATCGCCTCCCGGCAGGCGAGGATCGCCTCCAGCCGGCGCAGGGTCGCCTCGGGCTTCCACCTGGCCGCCGCGGCCTCGGCGACCGGCGACGCGTCGAGGTGGATCGGCGAGACCGTCCGGCCGAACTGTGTGTTCAGCACGTCCCGGTAGAACCCGGCGAGATCCATCAGCGCCCGGTCGAGGGCGTCGCGCTGAGCCCGGGTGGCCCGCGACTTCTGCCGCTTCTCCAGATCCTTGAGCTGGCCCGCCGAGCCGCGCGCCGCACCGGCAGCGCCCTTGCCCGTGCCGCCCGCGCCGAGCGCCATCTCGAGGGCCGACCGCTCCGTCGCGTCCAGCGCCGCGACCGCGTCCGCGGCTTCGGCCTCGGCGGCCTCGATGAGCGCGGCGGCCGCGTCGAAACAGGCGCCGATCGTGGTCAGCTGGCGCGGGACGGCCAGGACGGCTTCGCGACGCGCACGCGCCTGGGCGTCACCGGCCAGCCGCCGGGCCCGCCCGACGTGTCCCTGGGCCGCCGCGGCCGCCCACACGGCCGTCTCCGGCGCGAGCCCGTCCCGGCGCGTCAGCAGCTCCGCGACCGCGGCCGCCGGCGGCTGCCGGAGCGGCACCGAACGGCACCGCGAGCGGATCGTGATCGAGATGTCGTCGGGATGCGTACTCGGCGCACAGAGCAGGAAGACCGTCCGTGCCGGAGGCTCCTCGACCGCTTTGAGCAGCGCGTTCGCGGCCGCCTCGGTCAGCCGGTCGGCGTCCTCCACGACCAGCACCTGCCAGCGGCCGGCGGTCGGCGCGCTGGCCGCCCGCATCACCAGCTCCCGCATCAGCGCCACCGGGATGCTGAGGCCCTCGGGCACCACGAACCGCACGTCGGCATGCGTACCGCCGAGGGTCGTGTGGCAGCCGGAGCACTCCCCGCAGCCGATCCCACCGCGTACGCATTGCAGGGCGGCGGCGAACGCCCGGGCGGCAGTGGACCGCCCGGATCCGGCGGGGCCGGTGAACAGCCAGGCGTGCGTCATCGCACCGGCGTGCGAGTTCGTCCCGGCGAGCAGGGCGTTGGCCGACAGCGCGGCGGCCCGCAGCGTCTCTATCGCGTCGGCCTGGCCGACCAGCTCGTCGAAGACGGTCGCGGTCATCGCTGGACCGCCCCCGCGGGGTCGGCCAGCTCAGCCGTCAGCTCGGTCAGGTCGTCGACCCGCCCGACCGGTTCGGCGCCGCGAAAGTTGGGCGGCTCCCCGGCGGGCGCGAGTGCGGGCAGCAGATCGGCGACGCGTACGGCGACGTCGTCGGCGATCGCCGAGGGCGGCAGGGTCGCGTCGAGCACCAGGTAGCGCTCCGGCGCCGCCTTCGCCAGCTCCAGGTACGCGCCCCGGACCCGGTCGTGGAACGAGATCGCCTCGGATTCGAGCCGGTCGTGGCCCCGTCCTCGGGCGGCCACCCGGTCGAGCCCGATCCGGGGATCGAGGTCGAGCAGCACGGTCAGCGCCGGGGTGAGACCCTCGGTGGCCCAGTCCGACAGCTCGGCCAGCTCCTCGCGGCTGAGCGTCCGCCCCGCCCCCTGGTAAGCGAGCGAGCTGTCCACGTACCGGTCGCAGATGACGACCTCGCCCCGATCGAGGGCGGGCCGCACGACGTCGGCGACGTGATGGGCGCGGTCGGCCGCGTACAGCAGCGCCTCGGCCCGGGGCGTCGGTGCTTCGCCGCCCTCGGAGTGCGCGTCGAGCAGCAGTTTCCGGATGCGTACGCCCATCGGGGTCGCTCCCGGCTCGCGGGTCACGAGGACCGGGCGGCCCTGCTCGCGCAGCCGGTCGGCCAGCAGCGCGATCTGGGTGGACTTCCCGGCGCCCTCACCGCCCTCGAAGACGACGAAGAGTCCGGCCGGTCCCGCCTCGTCGAGCGGGGGCAGCGGCCGGCCCCGCATCGAGGCCCACACGTCCCTGAACACCGGTACGCCCGGCTTGTCGTCCATCTGGCGCAGCGCCCACACGGCGGCGAGCGTACCGAAGACGCCGGCGACGAACAGGAGGACACGCGTCGCCGAGATGGCGACGGTCGCCCCGAAGACGTGCACCTCGCGCGATCCGCCCGCGCCGACGAGCACGCCCGACATCGCGATGGCGAGCATGAGGACGACGCGTACGGAGGTCTGGACGAAGGCGAAGACGCGACCGCGTACCTCGTCCTCGACCTCGCCGCCGAGCAGCGTCGTACCGGACAGGAAGGCCATCCCGGCGCCCGAGCCGACCAGCAGCGTGCCGAAGGCGGCGATGCTCAGGTGCGGGGCCACGGAGAGCAGCCCGACCGACACCCCGGCCAGCCCGATGGACAGGCCGAACCAGCGCCGTCGGGACAGCGCGCCGACCAGCCGTGGACCGAGCGCGATGCCGAGCCCGAGGCCGATGAAGATCAAGCCGAAGAGCAGGTAGAACGTCGAATCGCCGCCGCTGAGGGACTTCGCGTAGAACTGCGCGGTGCCGATCACCAGACCGCCGGCCGCGAAGGCGCCCAGGATGCCGAGGACCAGCCCCCGCACCAACGGCGTACGCGCGACGTAGCGCCACCCGTCCGCGAACTGGCGCAGGATGCTCTCCTCCGGGCGTACGTGCTGGCCGTCGCGACCGCTGATCTCGCGGATGCCGAAGAAGACCACGATCGCGGTGGCGAGCCGGGACAGCGCGTTGAAGTACAGGGCGATCGTGGCCGCCTCGGTGCCGCCCGCCCCGCCGCCGGTGGCGGTCTCGAAGATCTGGTTCAGCCCGGCCAGGCCGAGGGCCGCGAGCACCGGCGTGATGCCGTACGTGGTGATCAGCGTGAGCTGGTTGACCTCCTCCAGGCGCCGCTTGGGCACCAGGTTCGGCACCGCGGCCTCCTTGGCCGGGATCCAGATCAGCGTGATCGTCTCGATGAGGAAGGTCGCGACCGCCGCCCAGCCGATCTTGACGGCCGGGTTGTCGGCCTGCAGGGCGGCCAGCGGAATCGACGCGAACAGCACGAACCGCAGCAGGTCGCAGATGACCATCGTGAAGCGACGGTCGAACCGGTCGGCGAGCACACCGGCCACCGGACCGAGGACGAGCGCGGGGAGCAGGCGTACCGCGATGACCGAGCCGAAGGCGAGGCCCTTGGCCGCCGAGCCGCTGACCTGGGCCGACGCGAACGTTGCGGTGGCGAGCAGGCCGAGCCAGTCACCGAGGGCGGCCGCTCCGAGCACGATCCAGAGCCGCCGGAACGGCCGGATACGCAGAATGGAGCCGGTCTCACCGGTCAAGGCGAACTCGATGGCCTCTTCCGCTGAGGCGGGCACGACTTCGGGCGCCACCGGGTCGTGCGCCCGACCGCCCGCTTCCGACCGCCCGCGTGCTTGCTTCCCGATGGTCGTCCTCCACCCCGCCTGCCCGCTTTCGCGGGCGCCTGGGGATCACTTTAACCGTCCGTTACCCGGCGTCCACGGGAAAGGCGACCCGGACGTAACCCGGATCTCGGTGGCCGTGATCCCCGCCGGGTGTGACGCCCATGGGCGCTCCCCGGACGGGTCAGCTCTGGCCCACGTGCCGGTGGAGGTACTCGCGCACGAGCGCCTTCGCCTCCCGCAGGACGGCTTCGTCGCCCTCGGGCTGGCGCCGGAACGCCAGCTTGATCAGGGCGTCCGCCGACTCCACGGCGATGACCAGGGCGAAGCGCAGACGCGGCTCGTCGGTCACCGAGTGGTAGCGCACCAGCAGGTCGGCCAGGTGATCGGCGATGACCTCGTTGTTGTCGCGTTCGGCGTCGATGAGGTGCACGTCCACCACGTCGCCGAAGTGCAGGGTACGGAAGCCGGGCACCCTGCGGTGCAGCTCGATGTACTCCTCGATGCCCGCGTCGACGCCGTCCCACCAGTCCGTCAGCTCGCCGGCCGGGATGCGCTCGGCCAGCCGGGCCAGGTACGCCTCCACGTTACGCAGGGTCAACGCCTGAACGATGGCCCGCTTGTCCGGGAAGAACTGGTAGACCGAACCGATGGCCACGCCCGCCCGCTCGGCGAGCAGCGTCGTCGTGAGGCCCTCGTAACCGACCTCATCGATCAGCTCGGCGCACGCGTCGAGCATCCGCTGCACACGCGCCACGCTGCGCCCTTGCACCGGCACCCTGCGTAGCGGCCGGGTCGTAACGGCTGGTGTTGTCACTCGCCGCTCCTTCGCAACTGCGCCGTCCGCCTCCCGGCGGCGACGCTGAAACCGAAACTCTACTCGGAGCAACGAGTCCGCGGGCGCAACGGCTCTGCTACTCGGCGTTCTTCTTTGCCACCGCCTTCTTGGGGGCGGCCTTCTTCGCCGCGGTGGTCTTCGCGGCCGCCTTCTTCGCGGTGGCTTTCTTGGCCGTCGTCTTCTTGGCGGCCGTCGTCCCCGTGGCCTTGGCGGCGGCCGCCTTCTTCGCCGGCGCGGCCTTCTTGGCGACGGCCTTCTTCGGGGCCGGTCCCTTCGCCCGCTTCTCGGAAAGCATCTCCGACGCCTGCTCGATCGTCAGCGACTCGGGCGTCTGCCCGCGCCGCAGCGACGCGTTCACCTCGCCGTCGGTGACGTATGGGCCGAACCGGCCTTCCTTGATCACCATCGGCTTGTCGGTGAGCGGGTCGACGCCCATCTCCCGCAGGGGCGGCGCGGCGGCGCGGCGGCCCCGCTGCTTCGGCGCGGCCAGCAGCGTGAGCGCCTGTTCCAGCGTCACGGTGAACAGCTGGTCCTCGCTCTCCAGCGACCGGGAGTCCTTGTCCCGCTCGATGTAGGGCCCGTACCGGCCGTTGCGCGCGAAGATCTCCACGCCGTTCTCGTCCTTGCCGACCAGCCGGGGCAGGCTGAGCAGCTGCAGCGCCTGCTCCAGGGTCAGCAGCTCGGGCGTCTGCGTCTTCAGCAGCGAGGAGTTGGTCTCCCCCGACGACACGTACGGACCGAAGCGGCCGGACTTGAGCACGACGGGCTCGCCGGTCTGCGGGTGCTCGCCGAGCTTGCGCTCGCCGCCGCCACCGAGGAACAGCTCGTCGACCTTCTCCGGGGTCAGCTCGTCCGGCGCGATCCCGTCCGGGATGGACACCCGGTCGCCGTCGGCGGCCGATTCCGCGTCCGGGTCGGCGTCCGCGCCGTTGCCGCCCCGCTGGATGTACGGGCCGTAGCGGCCGACGCGGACGACCACGTCGCGGCCGGCGTCGTCGGTGAACAGCGGGATCGAGTTGACCTCCCGGGCGTCGATCTCGCCCAGCTGCTCGGTCACCAGCTTCTTCAGACCGCCTGCGGCGGCCACCGAACCCTCGCCCGCGCTCGGCGAGCCGAAATAGAACGAGGTCAGGAACTCCAGGCTGGACGCGTCGCCACCGGCGATGTGGTCCAGCTCGTCCTCCATCGCGGCGGTGAAGTCGTAGTCGACCAGCCGCGGGTAGTGCCGCTCCAGCAGGCCCACCACGGCGAACGCGAGGAAGCTCGGGACCAGCGCCTGGCCCTTCTTCAACACGTAGCCGCGGTCCTGGATCGTCTGCATGATCGAGGCGTACGTGGAGGGGCGGCCGATGCCCAGCTCCTCCAGCGCCTTGACCAGCGACGCCTCCGTATAGCGGGACGGCGGCTGGGTCGTGTGGCCGAGCGGGGTGAGCCCGTCCTCGGTCAGCTTCTGGTCCTTGACCAGCGGCGGGAGCTTCGCCTCGCCGTCGTCGTCGGTCTCCTCGTCGGTGGACTCGACGTAGACCCGCAGGAAGCCCGGGTCGGTGATCGTCCGGCCGGTCGCGCCGAAGTCGCACTCCTCGTTCGCCGCGGTCACCGCGCGGATCCGGGCGCTGACCGTGACGCCGACCGCGTCACCCATCTGCGAGGCGAGCGTACGCTTCCAGATCAGCTCGTAGAGCTTGAACTCCTCGACGGAGACCTCGCGGGCGATCTCGGCGGGCGTACGGAACGTGTCGCCGGCGGGGCGGATGGCCTCGTGCGCCTCCTGGGCGTTCTTCACCTTGCCGGTGTAGCGGCGGGCCTGCGGCGGTACGCTCGCCGGCCCGTACAGCTCGGCGATCTGCTGGCGGGCGGCGGTGAGGGCCGACTCGGAGAGGTTCACCGAGTCGGTACGCATATACGTGATGTAGCCGTTCTCGTAGAGCCGCTGGGCCGTCCGCATCGTCTGGGCGGACGAGAACCGCATCTTCCGAGCGGCCTCCTGCTGGAGCGTCGAGGTGATGAAGGGCGCGGCCGGCTTGCGCCGGTACGGCTTCTCCTCGACCCGGGTGACCGTGAACGGGCGGTCGTCCAGCCGGGCGGCCAGCCCGCGGGCGGCCTGCTCGTCGAGGTGGACGACGTCACCGCGTACGCGGCCGGTGGTCGGCTCGAAGTCCTTGCCGGACGCGATCCGGTCGCCGTCCAGCGCGATGAGGGTGGCATCGAAGGTGCCGCCGGTGGCGACCAGGCGCGCGACGATGTCCCAGTAGGTGGCCGAGCGGAAGGCCATGCGCTGCCGCTCGCGTTCCACGACGATCCGGGTGGCGACGGACTGTACGCGGCCCGCGCTCGTGCCCCGGGCGACCTTCTTCCACAGCACCTGTGACACGTCGTAGCCGTAGAGCCGGTCGACGATGCGCCGGGTCTCCTGCGCGTCGACGAGGTCCTGGTCGATCTCGCGCGGGTTGGCGACGGCGGCCTGGATGGCGTTGCGCGTGATCTCGTGGAAGACCATCCGCTTGACCGGGATCTTCGGCTTCAGCGTCTCGGCCAGGTGCCACGCGATGGCCTCGCCCTCGCGGTCCTCGTCTGTCGCCAGATAGAGCTCGTCGGCGTCCTTCAGCAGGGCCTTGAGCTTGGTGACGTGCTTGGCCCGGTCCGGATTGACGATATATATGGGAGCGAAGCCGTGGTCGACGTCGACACCCAGGTACGCCCAGGGCTCCTTCTTGTACTTGTCCGGCAGCTGCTTCGCACCGGCGGGGAGGTCACGGATGTGGCCCAGGCTGGCTTCCACGACGTAACCCGGGCCCAGGTAGCCCGAGATCGTCTTCGCCTTCGCCGGGGACTCGACGATGACCAGTCGGTTCTTGGCGGCTGTCGGCACGGCACCTCTCCGCAGTGGCTGGTGTGCCGACCGGAGTGACCCGGCCGGGTGGGCGTTGTGGCCCGCAGGATGTCCAAGGTAACGCGCTGGCACGAAGCGGTCGCGAAGCGACCCCTGCCGGGCGCGCCAAATGCTACGGCTCAGCTCCGCCGTCCGGTCGCGCGCCCCATCGACGCGCGGTCACATCTTCGTGACTCAGGCCACGATACTGCGCTGACGAATCCGGACAAGAAAGCATGAGTTACTCATTATGACGAGACACGCCTCACGTTGTCGAACGGGACCGGTCCGGCGCTACGCGGGCCACGCGTCCGGGGGGACGGCCGGCAGCGGCTCGCCGATCAATTCCGCGAACCGGCGTATCCGGCGGCGGCCGGAGATCCGCAGCGCCGGACCCCGGACCGGCTCGGCCGGGGGCAGCACGGACGCGACCGCCTCCGGCTCGCCCTCCAGCACCGTCTCGGCCACAGGCTCGTCCCTGGGCTGATCGATGAGCTCATCCATGGGCTCATCGATGTGTTCGTCCACGATTTCGTCCATGGATCCGTCCGAAATCCGACCCTCCCGGTCGTCCGGGTCAGTCCCGTCGATGACCGTCTCGCCGGCTTCGAGGGCTTCGACCAGCGCCTCCGTACGCTGTCGCGGCACCGCCCGCTCCCGTCGGGTGATCATCGTGACCTCGGCGGGGAAGCCGAGGATCGCGAGCGCCCGGACGGCCGGCTTCCAGCACGCCTCGTCGTTCGCGCCCAGCCGGAGCAGCAGCTCGGAGGAGTCGGGCGAGGCCTGACCGGCAGCGGTGAACCACAACCGCAGGCGTACGCCGTCGAGCAGGAAACCGCCCGGCGGAGCCTTGACGGCGCCCTTCAGCCAGATGGCCGACAGCGGAGCGAGGACGCCGGCGTACGCGGTGCGGACCCCGAAGTGTCCTTCCACACTCGACGGCTCCCACTGCATCCCCAGCCCGCGCAGGCCCAGCTCGGCCGCGAGTGCGTGCACCCGCCACGGCGCGTCGACGACGACCGACACGCGGGCGGTGCCGCCCATGCGTACCACCTGGCCGGGGCCGATGAGCAGGCCGGACAGGTCGGCCGGGGACGGGTCGGCGGCCCCCGCGGCGAAGATCGGCAGCTGGCCGCTCCGGCGCCGGACGGTCACCTCGGCCTGCGCTACTGACATTCGGGGACCTCGTCGAACGCCTTGCGGAGTTCCACGGAGTCCAGTCGCGTGACGTCCGGCGAGCTCTGCTGCCATTCGGTGTTGAGCGTGTTGAGCACGCCCGCCACACCGTCGGAGAACGTCTTGGGGTCGCTCGAGGTCAGCCCGCCGATGCCCGTCTTCGCATGCCCGTACGCGTCGCGTACGGCGGTCAGCGTGGCGACGAAGCCCTGGGCGATCGTGCGGCCGTTGGCGACGTCGGGAATGCCGGCCGCCTCCACCTTGGACCGGGCGGCGTCGGTCGTCTTCTCGGCCCCGTCGAACAGGCGGACCAGGTTCTCCTTCGCCTGCGCCGGATTGGGGGCGGCGTTCGCCTGCTCCTGCGCCTTGGTCGTCAGGTTGCCGAGTTCCGTCCGCCACGGTTGCAGGGCGGTGCACACACTCGCCGCCCAGACCCGTGCGGGAGGGCCGCCACCGCAGGCGGTCAACAGGGTCGAGGCGAGGAGGGCCACCGCCGCGAGCCCGGGCGCGCACCTTCGCATGGGTAGCAGCGTACGACGAATCGCACACGCGTGCTACGCCGTCACGCGTACTGGGCGACTCTGGGTGCATTCACGACAGTCCGCCTGGCCGGCAGATGCACGCAGAGTGAGATCGATGGCGAGAAAAACGACACCCGCCGGACTCCGGAGAGCCCGACGGGTGTCGTGGGTTCAGCGGCTGTCAGGCCGAGACGCTCTCGCGCGTCGCCTCGTCCGCCGCGTCAGCTTTTCCCGCGGAGTCGCCCTCGGCGAACTCGGTGGGCTTGCGCTTGCTGAAGACGACCGCGCCGGCGATGACCAGCGCCGCCGCGACCGCGATCGCGACCCGGGCACCCGTGTTGGCGCTGCTGCCGAAGGTCAGCGTGACCACCGCCGGGGCGATGAGCAGCGCGACCAGGTTCATCACCTTGAGCAGCGGGTTGATGGCCGGGCCCGCGGTGTCCTTGAACGGGTCGCCCACCGTGTCGCCGATGACCGTGGCGGCGTGCTGAGGCGAACCCTTGCCGCCGTACTGGCCGTCCTCGACCATCTTCTTCGCGTTGTCCCACGCGCCACCCGAGTTGGCCAGGAAGACGGCCATCAGGGTGCCCGTGCCGATCGCGCCGGCCAGGTAGGACACGAGCGCGCCCGGGCCGAGGCCGAAGCCGACGGCGATCGGGGCCAGGACGGCGAGCAGGCCCGGGGTGATCAGCTCACGCTGGGCGTCCCGGGTACAGATGTCGACCACGCGGCCGTACTCGGGCCGCTGCGTACCGTCCATGATTCCGGGGAACAGCCGGAACTGGCGGCGCACCTCCATCACGACCGCGCCCGCGGAGCGCGAGACGGCGTTGATGGCGAGGCCGGAGAACAGGAACACGACCGCCGCGCCGGCGATGAGGCCGACGAGGTTGGCCGGGTTCGAGATGTTCAGCCACTCGGCCAGCTTGAGCTTGGCCTCGGCCGAGTCGCCCGTCGTGGCGGCCAGCGTGTCGGTGTACGAGCCGAACAGCGCGGTCGCGGCGAGCACGGCCGTCGCGATCGCGATGCCCTTGGTGATCGCCTTGGTCGTGTTGCCCACCGCGTCGAGGTCGGTGAGCGTACGCGCGCCCCGCTCGTCGATGTCGCCCGACATCTCGGCGATGCCCTGGGCGTTGTCGCTGATCGGGCCGAACGTGTCCATCGCGACGATGACGCCGACGGTCGTGAGCAGACCGCAGCCGGCGAGCGCGACGGCGAACAGCGAGAGCGTGATCGAACCCGTCCCGAGCAGGAACGCGCCGAACACCGCGGCCCCGATGAGCAGCGCCGAGTAGACGGCCGACTCCAGGCCGACGCTGATGCCCGCCAGGATGACGGTCGCCGCGCCGGTCTCCGAGGACTTGCCGATGTCGCGTACCGGGCGCCGGCTGGTCTCGGTGAAGTAGCCGGTCAGCGCCTGGATGGCGGCGGCGAGCACGATGCCGATGACGACCGCGGACAGCGCGACCACCCGCGGGTTGGCCGACAGGTCGCCCAGCGTCCCACCGTCGAAGCCGGAGAACTTCGCCGGCAGGTAGAGCCAGGTCACGACGCCGACGAGGATCGCCGAGACGACGGCCGAGATGTAGAACGCCCGGTTGATCGCGGTCAGGCCGCTGCGGTCGCTCTTGCGCAGCCGCGTGATGAAGACACCCGCGATCGCGATCAGCACGCCGATCGTGGAGACGATCAGCGGGTAGACCAGGCCCTGCGTACCGAAGGCGGCCTTGCCCAGGATGAGCGAGGCGACCAGGGTGACCGCGTACGACTCGAACAGGTCGGCGGCCATGCCGGCGCAGTCGCCGACGTTGTCGCCCACGTTGTCGGCGATCGTCGCGGCGTTGCGGGGGTCGTCCTCGGGAATGCCCTGCTCGACCTTGCCGACGAGGTCGGCGCCGACGTCGGCGGCCTTGGTGAAGATACCGCCACCGACCCGCATGAACATGGCGAGCAGCGCGGCACCGAAGCCGAAGCCCTCGAGCACGGTCGGGGCGTCACCCTTGTAGAGCAGCACGACGAGGCAGGCGCCCAGCAGGCCGAGGCCCACGGTGAGGAAGCCGACCACGCCGCCGGAGCGGAACGCGATCGACATGGCCTTCTCGCGCCCGCCGTCCTCGCGGGCCGCCGCGGCGACCCGCAGGTTCGCTCGGGTGGCCAGCGCCATGCCCGCACCGCCGATGAAGGCGGAGAAGACCGCGCCCACCACGAAGAAGGCCGAGCGGCCGATCTTCACCAGGGTCTCGTCGCCGCTCACTCCGTGCACTGGCAGCACGAAGAGAACGATGACAGCGATCACGACGAAGATTGCCAGGGTCTTGAACTGGCGGAACAGGTACGCCGATGCACCTTCTTGTACGGCGCCTGCGATCTCCTGCATCTTGGCGGTGCCCTTGCCGGTCCCGAGCACGGCTCGCACGAGCGAGGCCGCGAACCCGAGCGCCACGAGGGCGAGCACGGCGGCCACAATCACGTACGAGATGTTCGAGCCGGAAAGGTCCACCTTGCCGCCTTCGGCGGCGATAACGGTGGTCCCGGACATCGATGTCCTCCTGTATGTCGCCGCCGTTCACGGTGATCGGCGGCGGTTTCACGTAACCCGAGCACTCTAGCGGTGAACCGTGTTCCTGGTCACATCCAGGTCCGGCCGTGTCGCGGTGATCTTTGCCGCTGTGTTACGCCCGTGTCATGCGTTAGGGTCAGCGGTTGCGCGGGTGCACGCACCGTCGCCAACCGGACACCGAGCGATGAACCTGGCGTAGAAAACGGCACAAATCCGGCCGACAACCGGTACGGACAAACGGGATCGGCGAGACGTCAGCTACGGAACCGCAGGCGGCTGGTCGACGGCGGCTTGACGTTCCAGGCCATGCGCACGACCGAACCCATGCCTTCGGCAACCGGGGTGACCTGGAGATCCTCGGCGAGCCCGGAGAGCAGCGCGAGGCTCGCCTCGATAGTGATCTCGTCCTCGAAATCGCCGTAGCCGTCGTCGGGCGCGGAGTCGGTGACCAGGATCGTGTAGGGGTTCTCGACCCGCATCTCGACGCGTACGACGCCGCGGATGCCGTGGCGCAGGTGCCGGGTCACGGCCCGGCCGCACGCCTCACCGATCGCGAGCCGGACGTCGTCGAGCCGGTCCTCGCCCAGGCCGGCCTTGCGGGCGACGGCCACGCCGACCAGGCGGGCGGTACGCACATGGGCGGGTTCGGGGCTGAACTCCAGGCGCACAGTCGCCACCTATCGACCACCGTCGCTCGCCTGACCGGTCGCCGCCTCGATCGTGGGATAGAGGGGCAGCACCTGGTCCAGCGCGGTGATCCGGAAGACCTTCAACAGCGACTCCTGGCCGCAGACCAGACCGAAGCTGCCGCCGAGGTTCCGCGACCGGCGCAGCCCGCCGACGAGGACGCCGAGGCCCGTCGAGTCGAGGAACTCGACCCGGCTCAGATCCACGACGAGGGCGCGGGTGCCGGCCTCCAGCAGCTCGGTCAGCCGGTCGCGCAACTTGGGCGCGGTGTAGACGTCGACCTCCCCCACCACGTCGAGGACCGTGTGGGCGGCGACCGTACGCGTCGCGAGCGACAGCTCCATGCATGGCATCTTGCCACCGTCGACGTTCGATGCGCTTCCCCGGCATGGCCGTGTTTCACCGTTCGGATCCACGCCGTGTCCGCCGCCCGGGTGAGTCCGCCGAACACTTGTCGGAACGGGTGGCTACCCTTCTGGGCAGTGAACCCCGTCGACCCCACCGGCACCCCCCTCGCCCGGCTGCGTCCCGACCGCGCCGCCGAGGCGATCACGCACGTCGAGTGGCGCCCGCCGCGGGCCGGCCGCACGGTCGCGTGGCCGGAGTGGGTGCCCGACGAACTGCTCACCCCGCTGATCAAGGCCGGCATCGACGCTCCCTGGCAGCACCAGGTCGAGGCGGGCGAGCACGCGCGCGCCGGCCGCCACACCGTCATCGCGACCGGCACCGGCACCGGGAAGTCGCTCGCGTACCTGCTGCCCGCGTTGAGCAGCCTGATCGCCCGGCCCACGGCCCGCGTCCTCTACCTCGCGCCGACCAAGGCACTCGCCGCCGACCAGGTGCGCACCCTCACCGCCCTCGACATTCCGGGAGTACGCGCGGCCGCGTACGACGGGGACACACCGCGGGACGAGCGCGAGTGGGTGCGCCGGCACGCCAACTTCGTGCTGACCAACCCGGACATGCTGCATTACGGCGTCCTGCCGGGGCACGACCGGTGGCGCAAGTTCCTGCGGGGCCTGAGCTACGTGATCGTGGACGAGTGCCACACCTACCGGGGCGTGTTCGGCTCGCACGTCGCCCACGTGCTGCGCAGGTTGCGCCGGCTTTCCGCCCCGGACCTCACGTTCCTCGCCGCGTCCGCGACCTCCGGCGATCCCGCCGTCTCCTTCGGGCGGCTGATCGGCGCGCCGGCAGTGGCGGTCACCGAGGACTCCGCCCCGCGCGGATCGGTGACCTTCGCGTTGTGGGAACCGCCGATGCAGCGCGACGCCGAGGGCGAGCACCGCCGGTCGGCCCTGGTCGAGACCGCCGACCTGCTCGCCGACGCGGTCAGCCAGGGACTGCGTACGCTCGCCTTCGTCCCGTCCCGGCGGGGTGCCGAGGTGGTCGCCTCGATGACCCGCCGATCCCTGGCCGAGGTGGACCCGAGCCTGCCCGACCAGGTCGCCGCGTACCGCGGTGGTTATCTGCGCGAGGACCGGCGGGCGCTGGAGCAGGCGCTGCTGTCCGGGCGGCTGACCGCGCTCGCCACGACGAACGCGCTGGAGCTGGGCGTCGACCTGACGGGCCTGGACACGGTGCTGCTCGCGGGCTATCCGGGCCGGCTGGCCTCGCTCTGGCAGCAGGCCGGGCGCGCGGGCCGGGCCGGGCGCGACTCGGTCTGCGTGATGGTCGCCCGGGACGACCCGCTCGACACCTACCTCGTGCACAATCCGGCGGCTCTTTTCGGCCGCCCGGTCGAGGCCACGGTGCTCGATCCGGGTAACCCGTACGTGCTCGCGCCCCACCTGTGCGCCGCCGCGGCCGAGTCGCCGCTGACCCCCGCGGACCTGGAGCTCTTCGGCGCCTCCGATCAGCTCGTCGACGACCTGGTCGGCTCGGGTGCGCTCCGCCGCCGCCCGACCGGCCTGTACTGGACCCATCCGCACCGTCCGGAGCTGGACCTGCGCGGCACGGGCGGCGCACCGGTCGCCATCGTCGAGACGGGCTCCGGCCGCCTCGTCGGGACGCTCGACGCCGGCTCGGCCCATCACGCCCTGCACCACGGCGCGGTCTACCTCCACCAGGGACAGTCCTATGTGGTGGACAACCTCGACCTGGCCGATGCGACCGCTCTCGTGCACGCGGAGGAGCCGGACCACACGACCCACGCCCACGACGTCACGGATCTCGACGTCGTCGAGGTACGCGACTACCGCGACGCCGGACCCGTCGGACTGTTCCTCGGCGATGTCGACGTGACCCACCAGGTGGTCGCGTACCAGCGGCGGAAGGTGGGATCGGGCGAGGTTCTGGGCACTTTTCCGCTCGACCTGCCGCCCCGGGAACTGCGTACGGTCGCGGTCTGGATGACGTTGTCGCCGCAGTCGGTCGCCGGGATCGACGACCTGCCCGGATCGCTGCACGCCGCCGAGCACGCCGCGATCGGCCTGCTGCCCCTGGTCGCGACCTGCGACCGGTGGGACATCGGCGGCCTGTCGACCGCTCTGCACCCCGACACCGGTACGCCGACGATCTTCGTCTACGACGGGCACCCGGGCGGGGCCGGTTTCGCCGAACGGGCTTACGGCGTGGCCGCGTACTGGCTGCGGGCGACCCGGGACGCGATCTTCGCCTGCGGATGCCTGCGGGGGTGCCCGTCCTGCGTACAGTCGCCGAAATGCGGGAACGGCAACGACCCGCTGGACAAGGAAGGAGCGATCGCCGTCCTCGACATCCTGCTGACGGCGCTCGCCTGAGCGGTCACACCAACGCCGGTGCGGCGGGCAGAAGTCCGCGCTGCACGAACGCACCCCGGATGACGGCCGCCTCCATCGGCGGGACGAACTGGCGCGGCAGTGTCATCGCGTGCAGCTTTCCCACGCGGATGAACCAGAACTCGCCGGTCTCCACCACCGCGCTGATACCGGCCCAGTAGTAGGTCGTGCTGCTGATCGCGCCGCGCTGGGTGACGCCCTCGTCGTCGACGCGGTAGGTGAGGATCTGGTTGAGCAGGGGCATGGCCCGTTTCATGAGCTTGCGCGCGAGCCGCAGCCGCAGGCTCAGCAGCCAGATGCCGACGATCATGAAGACGGCGGGCACCCCGATCAACGGGCCGGCCTCCAGGGCGACTGCAAAGAAGAAGAGGATCAGCCCGAGCGACATGTAGAGCACGCCGTTGAGCGTCAGCCGCTGCATCATCTTCGCGTTCAGCTGCTTGATCATGCGCAGCTGGCGCACTTCGTCGGGTGGCACCATGAACTCGATCAGCACCCAGCGATGGTAGTGAGTGGATCGGCCGTTCGCTGCCCCTGCGGAAGCGCATCACGGCCCGTCGTCGGAGACCGGGCCGGCCCGGGCCGCTCCCCTTGCCCAGCCCGCCGGTGTGCTGATCTCGGTAGTGACGACGAGATCCAGGCCGTC
Organism: Hamadaea tsunoensis DSM 44101; assembly: GCF_000428945.1. Lineage (GTDB taxonomy): Bacteria > Actinomycetota > Actinomycetes > Mycobacteriales > Micromonosporaceae > Hamadaea > Hamadaea tsunoensis. The sequence goes on from NZ_AUAX01000003.1 coordinate 365,215, forward strand.
GAGACGGCACGCGGTGAGGCGGGCACCGTTCGCGGCGGCGAACTCGGCTGCCCGTCCACATGCGACAGCGGCGCCGCCGATCGCCCGCTGCGCCCCGGCCAGCGCACTGAGATCCGCGGCGACCTGCGCCCGGTGACGGCCCGCCGAGGCGGCCCCCGCCAGCGCGAACGGTACGCACAACCCCAGCAGCGCCAGCCCCACGCCGAGTACGCCGACCGAGGCCGAACCGCGATCGCCCCGGGTCGTCCTCATTGTTCGACCGCCGCGGTCGCGTCGGCGTGGACGGTGAAGCGGCGCCATCCGGCGAACACGGGTGCGGTCACCTCGACGCGTACGCGGTCCCCGTCGTGACCGACCGCGAAGGTCGCGCCGGGCGGCAGGTGCGCCGACGAAGCCGGTTCTCCTCGGGCGACGGCCAGGGCCACGTCACGGGCGGCATCCTCGCAGCGTTGACGCGTACTGGTGGCGTCGACGGCGGTCAGGCCGGCCAGCAGGAGCAGCACGAGTACCGGTAGGGACACGGCCAGCTCCGCGGTGGCCGACCCCCAGGCGCGACCGGACCGTGCCCGGCCGCGCCCGAGAGCGGCGTTCACTTGAGCGCCCGCTGCACGATCGCGGCGAGGGCCAGCTGGACCGCCCCGCTCGTCACCACCTTGTAGAGGACCCCGGCGAACGCGACGGCGGCGATCGTGCCGACGGCGTACTCGGCGGTGTTCATGCCCCTGTCGTCGCGGAGTCTCGCCGGTATCGGATTGCGGATCGGTGTGCGCGGCATCGTCTTCTCCTCATCTGGTCGTGATCTGCCCGGCCACCGCGATGACCACGGGAGCCAGCCCTGCCAGCACGAACGCCGGCAGGAAGCACAATCCGAGCGGCAGCACCAGCAGGACGGCCGCCCGCCGGGCCCGCGCCTCGGCCTGGTCGGCCGCCTCGGCGCGCAGGTCGGCGGCCACCCGGTGCAGGGTCGAGGCGAGGGCGGCGCCGCTGCCCGCACTGCGTATGGCCGCGGTCACCAGGCGCCGGGCGCCGTCGAGTCCGGCCAGGTGCCGCCACGCCGCCTCGGCCGGTGCACCGAGCCGCAGCGCCCGGCCGACCCGCGCCAGGCGATCGCCCAGCGGCAGCACGTCCGCCACCGCCAGCACGCCGTGATCGACCGGTACGCCGGACCGCAGCACCGCGGCCAGCAACTCCGCCGCGAGCGGGAGATCCCGGCGGGCGCGCCGGTCCGGCGTACCGGGCCGGGCCGGGCGGGCGATCCGGGCCATCCAGGCCACGCCGGCGACCTGCAAGAGCAGTGCTCCGGCGGCGCAGCCGGCGCCGATCGGCGTACGCAGGAGGATCGGCACGCCCCGGACGCCGATCAGCTCGCCGAGGAGCAGGCCGCCGATCGGCAGGAGGAGCAGGAGCAGCACGGTCGCGTGGGAGCCGGCCGCTTCGGCTTCGCCCCGGGCGGCCCGGCGGGCGGCGGCCCGGTGCTCCTCCTCGATCCGGTCGAGCAGATCGGCCAGCGGCGCACCGGTACGCTCCGCGAGCGCCACCGCCGCGTCCACATGGGACTGGATGTCGGCGTCGCCGGCGGGCACCTCCGGCCGCCGAGCCCCGGCCCGGAGGGCGGCGGCCGTGTCGGCGAGCGCGTCGAGCGTCGCGGAGCGCTGCTCTCGCCGCCGGCCGGCCGTCCGCATCCGCCGGTAAGCGACCACGCCCAGCAGCGCGTACGCCAGCGCGATCAGGGCAGCCACGGGCCCGCCGAGAAACCCGGCGACCAGCGCGGCGGCCGGCGGAACGGTCCAGCTGAGCGGGGCCCGGAACAGCGTCCGGCGTACGCGGGGCGCGGGGAAGATCCGGGCGAGCCGGCGGCGGGCCCTCATCGCGGCAGCTCCACGCCGAGAAGCGAGGCGAGGCGGTCGGCGGCCGGGCCGGGACCGGTGCCGCGACGCCAGGCAGGTACGGCCGCGACGAACCCGTCCGGGCCCGGCAGCAGCAGGCAGACCTCGTCGAGCGTGCGGCCGGCCGGCCCTCGGCGCAGCTGGACGGCCACGTTGAGGGCGGGCCGCGACCTGGGCGTGCAGGGCCGCCCGGGGCAGGCCGCCGGCCAGGCCGAGCGCTTCCAGCCGGGCGGGGACGTCCTTGGCCGCGTTGGCGTGCAGCGTGCCCGCGCCGCCCTCGTGCCCGGTGTTCAGCGCGCCGAGCAGGTCGACGACCTCGGCGCCCCGGCACTCGCCGACGACCAGCCGGTCGGGTCGCATCCGCAGGGCCTGCCGGACGAGGTCGGCGACGGTGACCGTGCCGGCGCCTTCCACATTGGCCGTACGGCATTCGAGCCCGACCACATGCGGGTGCCGTGGCCGCAGCTCGGCCGAGTCCTCGACCAGCACGATCCGCTCCCCCGCCGGTACGCGTCCCAGCATCGCGGCGAGCAGGGTCGTCTTGCCCGAACCGGTACCGCCGCAGACGAGGAAGCTGAGCCGGGCGGCCACGATCGCGTCGAGCAGCGCGGCGACCGGCGGCGGGACGAGCTCGGCCAGCGCGAACGGCCGGGGCCGGAACGTACGCAGCGACAGGCACGGTCCCTGCGGCGCGACCGGCGGCAGGACCGCGTGCAGACGGGTGCCGTCGGGCAGCCGGGCGTCCGTGAACGGGGCGGCGTCGTCGAGCCGCCGGCCGGCCGCGGCCGCGAGGCGCTGCGCGAGGCGGCGTACCTGCTCGGGGTCGGTGAACGGGGACGGCCGGCGTTCCAGGCCGCGGCCGCGGTCGACCCAGACCTCGACGCCGTTGACGAGCACGTCGGTGACGGCCGGATCGGCGAGCAGCCCGGCCAGCGGACCCGCCCCCGCCAGATCCTCATGTACGCGTTCCGCCAGCCGCAGCAGCGCCGCGTCGCCCAGCACGGCCGCGGCCGGCTCCGCACGCAGGGCGGTGGCCACGGCGACCGGCGAGGCCGGCGCGTCCGCCTCGGCGAACTGATCACGCAGCCGGTCGGTCAGCCGGCTCAGGAGAGCGGTGTTCACGTTCATGCGAGCACCGAACGCAGCAGGTCCCGGCACAGGTGGGCGAGCGGACCGCGACCGGTCGCCGCCGGCACGACGCCCTTCTCCAGAGCGGCCGCGAGACCGGGTTCCGGGCGCATCTCCCCGACCAGCGGCAGGCCGACCGCCCTGGCCACCTCGCCAGGGCGCAGCCCGCCGGGCGATGGGCCCCGGACGACGACGCCGATCCGGCGGCAGTGCCGTTCGACCTCGCGTACCACCTGGGTCGCGGCGGCGGTCGCGCGTACCTCGGAGGGGAGCACGAGAAGGATCATGAGAGCCGAGCGGGCGGCGGCCGACGCGGCGGCATCGAACGAGCGCGGCAGGTCCACGATCACCAGGTCGGCCGCGCGCCGGCCGGCGTCCAGCGCGGCCGTCATCGCCTCCGCCCCCGCCGCGGCCGGGACCACCGAAGGCCGGTCCCAGGCCAGCACCGCCAGGGGACCCCGGCCGGGCAGCGCCGCCGTGAGCGTGCCGGGATCCACCCGCCCGCTCGCACCGGCCAGCCCGGACCAGCGCAGCCCGCGTTCCCGCTCCCAGCCCAGCGCCAGATCCAGGCCACCGCCGAGCGGATCGGCGTCGACGAGCAAGGTGGACAGACCTGCGCGTACGCCGGTGACGGCCAGCGCGGCGGCCAGGGTCGACGCGCCGGAGCCGCCGCGGCCGCCGACCACGCCGACGATCCGGCCCTCGCGGCGCGGGCCGGTGCGGGCCTCGGCCAGCCGGTTCAGCAGCCACTCGCGGGCCGCCGGCAGCATCGCCACGTGCTCGGCGCCCAGGTCCTGCGCGGCCGGCAGCAGCACGGCCCCGTCGGCTCCCGCCCCCACCACGAGTACGCCGGCGCGGCGCGGCGGAAGCTGCCGGCGTACCTCGTCGAGGAGGTCGGCACCGACCAGGACCAGGGGCGCGACCCCGTAGCGCGGGCCGACGGCACCGGGGTCGATCGCGATCTCGACGGCCTGGCCGCTCACGGCGGCGATCCGCAGCACCTCCTCGGTGACGGCGGCGTCGGCGCTCAGCAACAAGGGCAGGTGCGGCTGCGTCATCGCGGGCCTTTCGTGCGGGTCGGGATTGTGACCCGCACACGGTCCCCTAGCGGACAGCCGCCGGGCTCATAGATGCGGTGCAATTCTGTGTACGGCGAGAGAGTGTGGACAACTTCAGCGACCGGGCCACGTGGGGGACGCGGGGCCGTGGGGGGAAGTGTCGCGGGAGTGGGGGGTTCGCCGTAACGAAGACGACCCCCGTCGCAGACGGGGGTCGTCGGGGGTCCGACTCCGGGGGGGTTGAGTCGTAACCCACCCTACGGTCGCGGGGGGTGCGACCGCCGGGTGCTTGCGCACAAGCATGCCTGAGGCATGGGCGATAAGTCGAGAGGGTCGGACGACAACACGTGCCGACACGCCGAGATCATCATCAGGTCAGTAGAAAATTCACCTTCCGTGCCGCCCGACTGAGCGCTCAGTAGTCACGATGTAGCCGCCCGAGGTTTGGCGGCGGCGGCACCGGCGCGGCGGCACGGCCGACTAGACTGGCTCGCCGTGGGCAGAAGCGCCGCTTTTTTCGACCTCGACAAGACCGTGATCGCCAAGTCCAGCGCGCTCGCGTTCGGCCGGCCCTTCTACCGGGACGGGCTGATCACGCGCCGCGACGCGGTGAAGGCGGCGTACGCCCACCTGGCTTTCAAGATCGGCGGTGCCGACGACGCGGGCATGGCGAAGATCCGTGACTACGTCGCCGAGCTGTGCAAGGGCTGGAGCGCCGAGCAGGTCCGCCAGATCGTCGACGAGACGCTGCATGAGCTGATCAAGCCCTACGTGTACGCCGAGGCGGCCACCCTGATCTCCGAGCACCAGGCGGTCGGCCGGGACGTCGTGCTGGTCTCCGCCTCCGGCGAGGAGTTCGTACGGCCGATCGGCGAGCAGCTCGGGGTCTCCGACGTGATCGCCACCCGGATGCGGATCATCGACGGCGTCTACACGGGCGAGATCGACTTCTACGCGGCCGGCGCGGGCAAGGTCAGCGCCGTCAAGGACCTGGCCGCCGAGCGTGGATACGACCTGGCGGAGTGCTACGCGTACTCGGATTCGATCTCGGATGCCCCGTTGCTGGAGACGGTCGGCAATCCCTCGGCCGTCAACCCCGACCGCGGGCTGCGCCGGTTCGCCACCGAGAAGGGCTGGCCGATCCTGGAGTTCCGCCGGCCCGTCCCGCTCGGCGCCCGCGTACGCAAGCAGCTGATGGAACGCCCGGCGGTCCCGGTCGCGGCGGCGGCGGTCGGTGTCGGGGTGGCCATCGGCATCGCCTGGTACGGGCACCGGCGCCGGACCCGGGCGGCGAACGCGGCCAATCCCACGACCTGACGGGATCCACGGCCACCTGTCGGATCTTGGACAGAAATCCTTCGGCGCCCGGTGGCGGCACGACGATCTGCCGCCCCTGGACAGGAGGATGGCGCCGCACTGCTCGCGGCGCCATCTCGCACTCCCAATCGGGTTACCAGGCGTGCTCCCTTTGCTTGAACAGGCCGGTCCTTGCGGAGCCGGCAAGTCATGCCTTCACGACGGCAGTCATCGCGCGTGGGTGCCCGTTGGCTGTGCCCGGAATCAAACGCTTTCCGTATCTCTTTTCTACGCCGATACCCATGGGTAGGCCAGGGACCTGCCCGAATGTGTTACGGGTGGGGCCCGGTGGGTCAGATGAGGGTGTCGGCGATCTCCGTGAACCGGTCGGCGCCGATCACCACGGCCGCACCGTAGTGCTTCAGCCAGGACCGGACACCGTCGGGCGTACCGGTCGCGAAGGCGTACGCGCTGCCGACGTATTCGGGCTCGCGCTCCAGGTGGCCGAGGTCGACCGGGATGAGCCCCCGGATGTCGAAACCGCTGCTGATCAGGGTCGCCCGGGCCGCCGCGCGGGCCACGATCCCGTCGGCTGCCTCGAAGGCGCGCAGGGCCAGCAGTTCGCCGTGCACGACGGCCGCCCGGACGATCGGGTCGCCGGCGCCGGACACGATCAGCTCGGCGAGCGCGTCGAGGCGGGCGCCGACCACCGGATCGGCGACCGGCCGCCCCAGCCGTTCCGCCGGCAGTACGCCCGACGCCGCGATCGTGTGCAGCCGGGCGAGCACCTGGCGGGGCGCTTTCGTCCACTTCTCCGCCAGCGTCGGCAGTTCCTGGGCGACCCGCAGGCTGCCCTGTACGACGGGATCGAGGACCGTCCCGGCACGGACGTCGCTCTCGGCGTACACGTGGCTGGAAAGCGCGGCGCTGGCGACCGCGGACCGCAGGCTGACCTCGGCGGCCGCCGGACCGCCCGAGCGTCGCAGCGCACGGTGGCGCAGCGCGGCGTCGACGGCCTCGCGCGCCTGCGTGAGCGCGGGCGAAACATCGGGTAGATCCAGCAATGGGGCAAGCACGTCGGTCACGCAGCGAGAATACCCAGGCGGCGGCTGAGGTTCGGAGTCCGAAATAGGTAACAACCCTAACTACTCAGGCCGGTCATCGGCACGTAACATGCGACGTGCGGCCTGCATCACCAAGACCCAATCTCTCAGGGAGGCGCCAGGCATGAGCGAAACACTGGAGAACCTGCTCTCCGAGGACCGGCGGTTCCCACCGCCCGCCGACATCGCCGCGAACGCGAACGTGACCGCCGACGCGTACGCCGAGGCCGCCGGGGACCGGCTGGAGTTCTGGGCGAAGCAGGCCCGCCGCCTCGACTGGTTCAAGGAATGGGACCAGATCCTCGACTGGTCGAACCCCCCGTTCGCGAAGTGGTTCGTCGGCGGCCAGCTGAACATCGCCTACAACTGCCTCGACCGGCACATCGCCGCGGGCCGGGGTGACAAGGTCGCCATCCACTGGGAGGGCGAGCCCGGCGACACCCGCACCATCACGTACGCCGACCTGCACGCCGAGGTCTGCCGCGCCGCCAACACGCTGACCGACCTCGGCGTCGTCGCCGGTGACCGGGTCGCGATCTACCTGCCCATGATCCCCGAGGCCGCGGTGGCGATGCTCGCCTGCGCCCGGATCGGCGCCACGCACTCGGTCGTCTTCGGCGGCTTCAGCAAGGACGCGCTGGGCGGCCGGATCCAGGACGCCAGCGCCAAGCTCGTCATCACGGCCGACGGCGGCTACCGGCGGGGTGCGCCGAGCGCCCTCAAGCCGACCGTCGACGAGGCGGTCGCCGAGTGCCCGACGATCGAGAAGGTGCTCGTCGTCCGGCGTACCGGCCAGGACGTGGCGTGGGACCCCGAGCGGGACGTCTGGTGGCACGAGAGCGTCGCGACCGCCTCCGCCGAGCACGAGGCCCAGCCGTTCGACAGCGAGCACCCGCTGTTCATCCTCTACACCTCGGGCACGACCGCCAAGCCGAAGGGCATCCTGCACACCACCGGCGGCTACCTGACCCAGGCGTCGTACACGCACCACGCCGTCTTCGACCTCAAGCCCGAGACCGACGTCTACTGGTGCACGGCCGACATCGGCTGGGTCACCGGGCACTCCTACATCGTCTACGGGCCGCTCTCCAACGGCGCGACCCAGGTGATGTACGAGGGCACGCCGGACACCCCGCACCGCGGCCGGTTCTGGGAGATCGTGCAGAAGTACGGCGTCACGATCCTCTACACCGCGCCGACCGCGATCCGTACCTTCGCCAAGTGGGGCGACGACATCCCGGCCCAGTTCGACCTGTCCTCGCTGCGCATCCTGGGCAGCGTCGGCGAGCCGATCAACCCCGAGGCGTGGATGTGGTACCGCAAGCACATCGGCGGTGACCGCTGCCCGGTCATCGACACGTGGTGGCAGACCGAGACCGGCGCGATCATGATCTCCCCCCTGCCCGGCGTCACCGACTGCAAGCCCGGCTCGGCCATGGGCCCGCTGCCCGGCATCTCGGCCGACGTGGTCAACAACGACGGCGAGGTCGTCGGCAACGGGGGCGGCGGCTTCCTGGTGCTGCGTGAGCCGTGGCCGTCGATGCTGCGTACGGTGTGGGGCGACGACCAGCGCTTCATCGACACGTACTGGTCCCGCTTCAGCGAGCAGGGCTACTACTTCGCCGGCGACGGTGCCAAGAAGGACAACGACGGCGCGCTCTGGCTGCTCGGCCGGGTCGACGACGTCATGCTCGTCAGCGGCCACAACATCTCGACCACCGAGGTGGAGTCGGCGCTCGTGTCGCACCCGTCGGTCGCCGAGTCCGCGGTCGTCGGCGCGTCCGACCCGACCACCGGCCAGGCCGTCGTCGCGTTCGTCATCCTCAAGGGCGGCCTCGACGCCAGCGAGGCGGAGCTGAAGGACCACGTCGCCAAGACGCTCGGCCCGATCTGCAAGCCGCGCCAGATCCAGTTCGTCGCCGAGCTGCCCAAGACCCGGTCGGGCAAGATCATGCGCCGCCTGCTCAAGGACATCGCCGAGAAGCGGTCCCTGGGCGACGTCACCACGCTGCAGGACTCCTCCGTCATGCAGCTGATCGCCGACGGCATGGCGACGGCGTCCAGCGAAGACTGATCCTCCACCCGCGACAAGCGAAAGGCCCCCGTCCGGCGTACCGGGCGGGGGCCTTCCTATGTCCGCGAGATCAGTTGTTGACCTGCAGGATCATGAGGTTCAGCGCGGAGACCTGCGCGAGTACGCGGATCTTCGTGCCGTGGCCCGCGACGTACGTCGAACCCCAGGGGTTCGCCGCCGAGTAGTACGCGGCCGGGTTGGTGTCGTCGAACACCGGGATGCCCGCCGACGACGGAACGGTCACGCCCACCCCGTTGCGGTGGAACGTCACCGACTGGGTCGGCGTCAGGCCGAAGGTGGCGTCGAACGGCTGACGACGATTGCCGAGCTTCACACCGTCCGGGAAGACGACCGGCGTCGGCCGGGCGTCGACCGGGAGCGCGAGGCCGTGGCCGGGCGTCGACTTCGTGTTGTTGTTGTCGTAGCCGAGGTCGACGTACCAGACGAGCAGGCCCGGCTGGTAGGAGAACTTCTCGACCCGCTTCGGCTGCGTGTTGTTGAAGCCGTAGTTGTACGGACCCGACTGCAGCGCCTTGTCGTAGCCGGTGAAGGTACGGTTCTCGGCGATGTAGTAGTGGTGCTCCTGCTCGGACAGGCTGCCGCCCATCCGGGTGAAGCCCGACGCCGTCCAGGCTCCGGTACCCGACTCGACGTCGTCGCTCCAGGCAGCGGCACCGTCCTTGACGAGCGAGATGTCGTCGAGGAAGGCACCGGCGTAGTGGACGCCGCCGTCGGTCGTGTAGTGGTACCGGAACTTGACCGTCGAACCGGCGTACGCCGACAGGTCGTAGCTCAGCGTCGTCCAGTCGGACTCGCCGGCCGTGTCGCCGAGCCGGGTCCAGGTGGCTCCGCCGTCGGTCGAGACCTCGCCGTACAGGTGGTCACAGTCGCAGTCCTCGATGTTGTACCACGCCTTGGCCGTCAGCGACGCCGTGGTGGCGCCGGTGAGGTCGAGGTCGCGGGTCAACGTGGTGCTGAGGTTGTCGGCCGAGCCGCCCCACCACTCGTAGCTACCGGAGGCAGGGGTGTTGAAGTTCGTGACCTTCGTGTAGTCCGGCAGGTTGACGATCACCGCCTGCGACAGCGGGCCGGCGGCGTCACCGGCCGCACCCAGGGTGACGATCTTCTTCTTACCCGGGTCGACCACGGTGTAGTCGAGCCAGCCGAGGTAGAGCTTCTCCCACGGTCCGGAGTAGACCGGCTCCGAGCCGATGCTCGGCTGCCCGGCCTTGCTCATCCACGAGCCCGCGGACATGAGCGTCCAGAAACCGGTGCCGTTGTCGCCGTTGTTGGTGTCGTACATGTCCGGCAGACCGAGGTCGTGGTGGTACTCGTGCGTGAACACGCCGAGACCGCCGTTCTCCGGCTCGGTGGTGTAGTCGGCGATCCAGATGCCGCTGCTGCCGATCTGGGTGCCGCCCTGGCCACCGGGGCCGTTCGTGCCGCCCTGGAACGCCTTCCAGCGGTGCGACCAGATCGCGTCGCTGCCCTGGGCGCCGCCGCCGGCCTCCTCGCCTTCACCGGCGTGGATGACCTGGAAGTGGTCGACGTAGCCGTCCGGCTCGTTGAAGTTGCCGTCGCCGTCGATGTCGTAGCGATCCCAGACGTCGAACTTCGCCAGGTAGGCCTGGATGTCCGCCGCCGACTTGCCGGCCGCGAGCTGGCTGTTGTACCAGGCGTTGGCCGCGTCCTGCACGAGGAACCAGGTGCGCACATCGCCGGGCTGGGTACCCCAGTCCTCGTTGCTGCCGTAGTGGGCCTCGTTGTACGGCACCTTGACCCACTGGGTCACGTCGCCGGTCACCGAGTACTTGTTGCCCGACTCGGAGGCGAAGAAGTCCGCCATCGAGTCCGACTTACCGGTGACCAGGTTCTGGTAGTAGGACTGGTTGAAGTCCGACTGCCAGATGGTCGAGTTGTCGTACGCCGCGCCGCTGTTGGGGTCGCGGTTCGGGGCCGCGATCTGGTTGTGCACCGGACCGCTGGTACCGCCCGCGGTGGCGTCGACCTGGTCGCCGAACTCGGCGAGGATCGTGAAGATCGGGTCGACCTTCGCCGGCTTCGACTTCAGCTCGATCCAGCGGCTCTTGTAGCGGACGACCTCCGAACCGTTGCGCTGGATCGGGGTGAGCTTGCCGGCCAGAACCTGCTGGATGGCTTCCTTCCGCAGCGCCGACTGCTTCTCGGCGTCGGGGTTCGGCAGATTGTCCGGCCGGCTCACGTTCGCCGACTCCGGCTGCGCCACCAGGCTCGCCGTGCCCGACGATGCCTGCGCACCCGGCGCGCCGAGGAAACCGGCGGCCAGTACTACCGACGCGAAACCGGCTGAACCGGCCAATACACGCCTACGCAAAGGGTCCTCCCTCCCTTGTGGACCAGCCGAGGCGCCGTCCGATCGGGAGTGCAGCCTCGGCACACGTGGTGCCGAGGCTGCCATACGACTCGCCGTAGGTGAATAGGTGAGTGAGAAGAAATTTCCTGTTAACGACCCGACCTGGTCAGATGCGGTTTCCAGCCGCTCAGGAGAAGGGTGTGTATAGGGTTCCGGTCCCACCCTCGCAGGGTGGCCCGGGGATCAGCCGGAGCGACCGTTCATCCAGATCCATCACCGTCGTCCAGATCGTCTCGGACCGGTCCAGCTCCGCGTCCCGCAGGTCCAGGTGCCGGCAGACCGCGACCGGCTCGCTGTGGTGGTCCGTCAACGCGCCGAGCAGCTCCTTCTCCCCGATCCGGGGGTACGCGTCCAGCAGCCGGCGTACGCGGGCGGAACGGAACAGCGACGAGCCGCCCCAGTCCTTGATGGTGTCGTAGACGGGCAGCCCGGTCTCGAAGTGGTTGGCGTGCACCAGCAGGCCGTCGGCCGGATGCAGCCAGCCGGCGTCGCCGGGGACCAGTTCCAGGTCGATGACCTCGCCACCGTCCGGATGCGACTGGCCGATGAGCAGGTTGATCGAGGCCGACCGGGGTGCCCGGACCGCGTTGCGCAGCGCCCAGGACAGCGAGTCCGCCTCCAGCACCGAGCGCAGCAGCACGTGGTAGGGCACGCCGCCGGGGCGGCCGTCGCGGTCGCTGCCGAGCAGGTTCACGCAGACGCCGAGGCCCTTGTTGTTGAGCCCGGACTTGGCCAGCATGCCGGCCTCGGTCAGCACCGCGACCTCGTGACCGCGCTCGTCCCGCGTGATCAGGACCAGGGTGTACGGGCGCTGCTCCGGGTGCCAGTCCCAGTTCTGGGCCAGCATCGTGTGCCCGGTGTCGGTACGCCCGTCCAGCACCCCGACGACCGTGCACTCACCGGTCGGCTCCGCGCCGCCGGGCGTACCGCAGGCGGGGGTGCCGTAGAGGAGTTCGGAGCGGGCGTTGACCGCGTAGATCAGGGCGGGCTCGACCCCGGCCCCGGCTGCGACGCCGGCCAGCATCTCGGCGAGCCGGGGGAAGTGGGCCACGGTCGTCTCGATGTATGCGCGCCCCTCCCTGATCACGGCCTCCCGGTCGAGCCCGACGGCGAGCCGGAAGCGGAGGAGGTATGCCTCGATGTTGGCCCGGATCAGGTCCGCGGCCTGTACGCCGTACGCGTGGCCCATCTCGGTCGGGGTGCCCGACACGTCGACGACGAAGGGTGCCGTGGGGGTGGTCATGCGCCCGACCCTAACTGTAAGGACCGGCGGGCCACCACTGTGATTGCCCGTTTTCGAGGTCGTTGGGCGGTTCTGTCGGCCAGACTAGGCCCATGACAAGTCAGCGGCGGCTGCGCAAGCGCGCGTACCGGCTCCGGCATGTGGCCGCCGCGAGCGAGGTGGTGCGCTTTCTGCGTACCGAGCAGATCGGGGGGATCCTGCTGCTCGTGGCGGCCGCCAGCGCGCTCGTCATCGCGAACACCCCGCTGGCCGGGGCGTACGAGCGGCTGTCGGAGTTCGAGATCGGGCCGAAGGCGCTGCACCTGCACCTCAGCCTGGAAGACTGGGCGGCCGACGGCCTGCTGACGGTGTTCTTCCTGGTCGCCGGCCTGGAGCTCAAGCGCGAACTGGTCGTCGGCGAACTGCGCCACGTACGGCAGGCGCTACTGCCGATCTTCGCGGCGATCGGCGGCATGATCGTGCCCGCGGCCCTCTGCGCGATCGTGGCCCTCGGCGCGCCGGGCGGGGCCGACGTCTGGGCGGTGCCGGTCGCCACCGACATCGCCTTCGCGCTGGCCGTGCTCGCCATCGCCGGCTCGGGATTCCCGCCCAGCCTGCGGGTGTTCCTGCTGACCCTGGCCATTGTGGACGATCTCGGCGCCATCCTCCTGATCGCGGTCCTCTTCACGGCGTCGGTCGTCTGGGCGGCCCTGCTGGGTTCGGTCGCCTGCGTGGCCGCGTACGCCGTCCTGCAGCAGCTGCGCTTCCGGGGCTGGTGGCTGTACCTGCCGCTGGGCGTGGCCGCCTGGGCCCTCATGCACGCCTCGGGGGTCCACGCGACCATCGCCGGCGTGGCTCTCGGGCTCGCCACCCGCGTACGCCGGGATCACGGCGAGGCCCAGTCCCCGGCCGCCTGGCTGGAACACACCCTCCAGCCGATCTCGGCCGGGGTGTGCGTACCGCTGTTCGCGTTCTTCGCGGCCGGCATCCCGATCAGCGCGGGCGCGCTCGGGCAGCTGTTCACCGATCGGGCGGCGCTCGGCGTACTCGTCGGGCTGGTGGTGGGAAAGACCCTCGGCGTGCTGGGCGGATCCGCGCTGGCCGTACGCCTGCGCCTGGCCCGCCTGCCGGGCGACCTGGGCTGGCGCGACCTGACCGCGGTGGCCCTGCTGACCGGCTGCGGATTCACGGTCAGCCTGCTCATCGCGGAGCTGGCCTTCGGCGAGGGCGAGCAGCGCGACCGGATCAAGATGGCCGTGCTGGCGGGGTCGCTCGTGGCCGCGCTGCTCGGTGCGGCGGGCCTGCGCCGGCGCCGGCAGGCCCGCACCTAGACTGTGCACCCCACGCCGTCGCCGCATCCAGGGCGGGCGTACCGAGGGAAGGTTAAGCTTCGCATCGTGAGGACCGATCAGCGGCGGCCGTCGACGCAGGATGACGCGCGGGCCGACGAGGCGTGCGTCCTCGTCGAGGGGCCATGGACGCACCGGTTCGTGCATGCGAACGGCTCGCGCTTCCATGTCGTCGAGGCCGGGGCCGGCCCACTCATCCTGCTGCTCCACGGCTTCCCGGAGTTCTGGTGGGCCTGGCACGAGCAGCTGCCCGCGCTCGCCGACGCGGGCTACCGGGCGGTCGCGGTCGACCTGCGCGGCTACGGCGCCACCGACAAGCCGCCCCGCGGCTACGACGGCTTCACGCTCGCCGCCGACGTCACGGGCCTCATCCGCGCCCTCGGCGAACGGGACGCGGTCCTGGTCGGGGCAGGTGCGGGCGGTCTGATCGCCTGGACCGCCGCGGCCTTCCACCCGAAGATGGTTCGCCGGCTGGTCGTACTCGGCGCCGCGCATCCGCTGCGCTTACGCTCCGCCATCCTCACCGACCCGCGCGGCCAGACCGCGGCGTCGCTGCAGCTCCTGCGCTTCCAGATCCCCCGCTACGAGCACCAGCTCACCCGGGACGGGGCCGCCGGCATCGGCGCGCTCCTCGACCGCTGGGCCGGGCCCACCTTCGCCTCCACACCGGCGTACGCGGCGGTCCGCGGCCGGTACCAGGAGGCGATGCGCATCCCGCAGGCGATGTTCTGCGCGCTGGAGGCGTACCGGTGGGCGTTCCGGTCGGTCCTGCGCTGGCACGGCTACCGGTTCATCCGCAAGCTGCGCGAGCCCATCGTCACGCCGACCCTCCAGCTGCACGGCAGCCTCGACAAGGCGTCCCTGCCGTCGACCGCCCAGGGCTCGGGCCGCTACGTGGTCGCCGAGTACGAGTGGCGAATGCTGGAGGGTTTGGGGCATTTCGCCCACCTCGAAGCGCCCGAGCTCATCACCGGCGAGATCCTGCGCTGGGCGAAGTCCTGACCGGGGTCAGACCCGGACCTCGCGGAGATCGGTGACATCCGCGGCCGGCGCCCACCCCTGGTAGACCCCGTAGTCGAACTCCTCCAGGCCGAGGTCGCGGGCGATCGGGGCCTTGCCGCCGGTGTACTCCACCCGCAGCCACTTCTCGTGCTGGCCGAGCACGATGAAGGGCTCACCGCGCCAGGTGCACGCCGTACGCACGTAGCAGAGGTCGTCGACCTGCGCGATGGGCAGGAGCCGGACGAACCGGCCGGGGCGGATCTCCTCGAAGCCGTCGGCCGCGTCGGGCAGGTAGATGCGCACGTCGTCGCCGTCGGGGCTGGCCTCGTACTCCATCCCCCGCCAGCGGGCCACATAGCCGTCGCGCATCTCAGCCCTCCTCGATGACTTCGCCCTCGACGGTGCCGTCCACGTCCTCGGCGACGGGCTGCTGCTCCTCGCCGGCCGGCGGGGTCTCGGCGGAGCTCTGCGGGTACTTGCCGACCTTGAGCCAGCGCGGGCCGTCCGCGTCGAGCACGGCGACGATCTCCTCGACGCCGTCGGCGCCCAGGCGCAGCAGCCGGGCACCGTGCGGCAGCCGGGCGCTGTCCACCTTGAACTCGGCGATGACCGTGCTCGACTCGCCCGGGGCGAAGCCGTTGCCGCGGAACGGCGGGCGCTCGATGACCCAGCCCTCCATGGCCTTCATCGCCTGCTCGTTCTGCCCGCCGTAGGGGATGCGGTAGAGGCTCGGCCGGTACGCCGACCAGCGCAGGATGTAGATCTCGTCGGCGTCCTCCTCGAACGGCGTGCCGTCCCAGGTGAGGCCGAGCGCCGTACGCAGCTGGTCGGGGGTCTTGAGCTGGCCGACCTCATGGGCCCGGTGCACGAAGCCGGACACCCGGTCGTAGCCGCGCTCCAGGTAGAAGCCGATCTGGCTGGGCGAGATCGGCTTCTGCATCACGGTCGGCGGGGCCGCCTTCGGCGAGACCGCCGGCACCGAGGAGCGGATCTCCGAGGTCTCCTCGCTCGACAGTCCCATCCGGCCGGCCCAGTTCGCGAGCATCACGACCTGGTCGCCGGGCAGGGTCGCGCCGACCGGCGTACCGGGGTTGACAGCGAACGACCACGTCTCGTCCGGCCAGGCGCTGATGAGCTGGATGAACCGCACGCGTACGCACTGCCCGGCCTGGCCGCCGGCCCGGTCGGCGGAGGTGTAGACGACCACGTACGGCTGGCCGTCGATGATCTGCGTCTGCCAGCCGAAGTTCGAGTCGGCCGGCCGCAGCACGGAGCGCGCGCTCGGCGGCACCGGCACGAGGACCTGGGCCAGCAGCAGCGTGGAGAGGAAGTTGTCGGTGTCGCCGAACTCGGCCGCCTCGAACAGCTGCCGCTCGACCTCGTTGGCCGGGGTGAACGAGTCGGCGTGGCGGCCGCCGGCGGGGCGCGCGGCCGACTCCAGCTCCAGCAGTGGCTGGCCGTCCCGGGCGGCCGTGCGTCCGTTCGCCGGTTCGGCGGCCGGCGGGCGCTGGTCACGGCGCGTATCCGCCGGAGCCGTCCCGCCGTACGCCGGTCGGGACGGCGCTGCCTGCGACTGCGCGTACGCCTGGTAGTGCTCGCCGCGCTGGGCTCCGGTGTAGCGGGCCGGGTCGGGGCGCTCGGCGGGCTGAGCCGGCCGCTGCGGCGCTTCCACGCCCGCCTGCGCCCGGGTCAGGGCTTCGAGCCGCTCGGCGCGCGAGCGGGGGTTCCGGCCGTTGGCCGGGGGGATCGGGGTGGTGGGGGCCATCGGCGGGGCGGGCACCGCCGGTGCCGGCGGCGCGACGGGCGGGACCGGCGGCGCCTGCGCGCGCAGCGCGTTGTTGCGGGCCTGGGCGGCGAGCTGGGCGACGAACCAGGACGGCAGGTAGCCCTCGATCGGCAGGCCGGGATTGACCGCGAGCCACCATTCGTGGTTCGGCCACTGCTCGGCGAGCCGCAGGTACGGGATCCGGCGGGCGCTGCCGGCGTTCTGGGCCAGGCAGGCCTGCATGGCCTGCGGCGACGTGAAGGCCAGGACGTGCGTGCGGTGGTCGGTCGTCCAGGTCCCCCAGCCGCTCGGCGATGCGCCGCCGCCCGCAGCATCCGGTGAAACCGGGAGAACCAACTCCATTTGCGACAAGATATGGAAATATCGGTCCTGGTCACCGCTGCGCAGCGCATCACGCAGAGCGACCTCTGCCTGCGTGCTCGGCTGCCACTCAGCCAACGCTTCCTCCCACGGTTCCGGACCGCTACCGCGTAGCTACCCGTGCCTATACAACCTAACAAGCCGGGGCCCCGCAGCGGCATAGACGCCGCCAGTTCGAGATGCGCATAGCACGCTCGTCGGCCACTCGGATAGCATCGGCCCGCCGGACGGTCGGAAGTCAGCGGGAGGCGATCGATGAGGTTGCGCGCGGCGATCACCCTGTCAGCCCTGGCCGCGGCCCTGGTGGCGCTGCCCGCCACGCCCGCGTCCGCCAACTGCGGCACGCTGCGGCCGGGCGACCCGGGCAAGTACCAGCTGCCGAAAGACGACGCGGGCAATTTCGTGCTCGCGCGGTTCGGTCTCGACCAGCTGCCGCCGCGGGTCGACGGGAGCGGGGTCACCGTCGCCGTCCTCGACTCCGGTGTCGACAAGTCGCACCCCGCGCTGGCCGACCGCGTCCTCGGGACTGGCCGCGACTTCCTGGAAGCGCACGACAGCACCCACGGCACCGAGGACTGCCGCGGGCACGGCACGGCCGTGGCCAGCCTGATCGCCGGCAACCCGCACGCGGGCTTCCGCGGTATCGCGCCCGGCGCGTCGATCCTGCCGATCCGGGTCAACGAGGCCGAGGAGAACGAGAGCGACAACCAGGGCGTGCGGCCCACCAGCGATCAGAAGATCGCCGACGCCATCGAGTACGCGGTCAGCCACGGCGCGGACGTCATCAACATCTCGTTCGCTTACACGGGGAAGGACGCGGACCCGGATCAGCACCAGGTGTTCGCCGCGGCCCTGCGGGACGCGATCGCCAAGGACGTCGTGGTCGTGGCCGCCACCGGCAACACGAAGGGCGCCTCGGACAGCTTCCCGGCCAACCAGCCGGGCGTGATCGGCGTCAGCGCGGTCACCGCGAAGGGCGTGACCTGGCCCAACTCCACCGTGGGCAGTTTCGTGGACATCTCCGCGCCGGGTGAGGCGGTTCCGGGTGCCTGGGCCAACGGCGTGTACGCGGAGCTCAACGGCACGAGTTTCGCCGCGCCGATCGTGTCCGGCACCGTGGCGCTGCTCAAGCAGTTGCACCCGAACTGGCACAACGACCAGTTCATCGCGCAGCTCGCGGCGAGTGCCGACCCGTCTCCGGGCGGCAAGGGTTCGAAGATCTACGGTGCGGGCGTCGTCGACCCGGTACGCGCCTGCTCGGTGCTGCAGGCGGCCGGGCAGGCGTACGTGGCGCCGGCGATTCCGCTGAGCCACGACGATCCCGCTTCGATCGCCGCCGCCCGGGACGCCTCGGTACGCCATGAGCACGCTCTCTGGCTCGCCCTCGGTGTCGCGGCCGTGACGGTGATCATCCTGTTCAGCTCGGCCATCATCGCCAACGGATCCCGCCGGCGGTGGCACGTCGCCGAGTGACCGCGTACGCGGAGTCCGGCACGGACACTCGCCGCCGGCCTCTGTGGACGAGTTGTCTGCACCACTATGGACGGTTACGGGCCGGCCACAGAGTGACAGCGAAAGAGGGCAGGACCGTGATGGTCCCGCCCTCTTCTTCGTTCGCGGACGGCCACGCCGTCCCATCACCGAGCCGAGCTCAGTGGTGGAACATGCCGGTGTTCTTGTTCTCCGTGGCGTGGTAGTGGTCCAGCGACTCTTCCAGCGCGCCCTTGATCTGGCTCAGCATCTGGGAGAGGTCGTTCGCAGCGGAGCGCCACTGGCGCTGCCGCGCCTGGTAGGCCTCCTGCGCGTCGCCGGCCCAGGTCGCAACCAGCTTGGCCGCGTCACCCTCGAGCGTGTCCAGCGAGCCGTTGAGCTTGCCGATGGCGGTGCCGATGTCGGCGCCCGCCTGCTGCATCGAGGCGAAATTAACGACAAGGCTGTCGTCGGACATGTCTTAACCTCCCCAGGTCAGAGCGGAAGCGTAACGCCGCCGCCGTGGATGGACCCCATCTTGCTGGAGGCGTCGGAGTCCGTGGCCGTGTAGTTCTTGCCCGACTCCCGGATGGCCTGGGCGGTCGTCAGCAGCGCCCGTCCAAGCTTGTCCTGGTCCTCCGACCAGCGCTCCTTGACCTGCTGGAAAGACCGGCCGCCGGCACCCTTCCAGGCCGACTGCAGCACCTCGAGCTGTCCGAGCAGCGTCTTCAGCATCGACTGCAGCTCGCCGTTGACGCTCTCGAACTTGCCCGCCGTCGTCTCCATGAACGCGGCTTGGGCCTGCGTCTCAGCCATGTGTCACCCCGCTTCCTCAATCTGTTTCGGGTCCCCACCGTCGACCATTCTGTCCGATCGACGCACTGTGAGAGACGGTAGCCGCGTTGGACAACCGTCGCCACCCCCTGTGGATAACTCCATCAATCCGCGAGATCCGGTCAGCCGAGCGTCATCGCGGCGCCGGCGTCCGTGCGGTTCAGCTGCGGTCCTTGCGGCAGAAGGGCCACGAGGCTCACCGGCATCCGCGTACGGTCCACGCCGGCGTAGCCGAGGGCGCCCATCGCGGCATCGTCGGCGATCGGGAACTGCTGGCCCACATCGGTCACGATGCTGACGACACCGCTGGACGTCTTCGCGAACGTGTAGCCCTCGACCAGCACACCGCCGCCGGACTGCACGACGACGTAGTCGGCGATCGGCGTACCGCGGGAGCTCTTGCCGGCGGTACGCAGCACGCCGGTCACATCCGGCACCGGAACTCCATATCGGACGGTCGAGAAGCCGTTCTCGTTGGACGCCGTGGCGCACAGGCCGCCGTCGCCCTCGTCGGTCGGTGTGAGCTTCACCGCCGGGGGCGCGTCGTCCCCCTGCGGGATCAGTTCGGTGCTCGGGTTGCCGGTGATCTGGTTGGCGTTGGCCGGCTCCACGCGCGGCGCGAGCAGGCTCGCCTGGACCTGGGTGATCTCCTTCAGCCCGGTGGACGTCGCGACGAAGAACCGGTCGCCCGAGGAGCTGCGGTTGCGCAGCACCTGGCCCACCTTGTAGCCGCTGACCGGGGACTGGGTGCCGACCTCGCCGACCGGCGGCGCCTGGATCGGCTCGCCGGACTCGAAGGCGTTGAGGAACGCGCGGTCGACCACCGGCAGCTTGGTCGGCTCCAGCGCGAAGCCGATGGCGACGAGCGTGTCCTTGTTGACGTTCTTGATGAGGAACTTCCGCTGGCGCCACAGCAGCCACGCGTCCGCGCTCCCCGGCACGGTCACCACGAGCCCGGTGTCGTCCTTGAGGGCGGTGCCGCCCTTGGAGACGCCGAGCATGTCGCCGACGACCAGCAGCGTACGGCGGCCGCCCTCCTCGGGGGCCGCGTCCTGTCCGGCGGGGATGTCGCAGACCGTCCACGCGCCGGTGACGAGCTTGTCCGCGGCCGGGATCGAGTCGGGCGCGTCGGCGATGCCGACCAGGGCGCCCCGCGGCACCTTCGCCAGCGAGTTCGAACTCACCTTCACGATGTTGCGGGTGGAGCCGCCGGCGAACAGCAGGGCCGAGGCGAGATTCCGCGTCGGGTGCAGCACGTTGTCCTGATAGACGAAGTGCGCGCCGGACTCGTCCTGCAGGACCGCTCCGGTCTGCGTCTTCCAGGAGTCGGTGGCGCCGCCGGTGAACAACGCGTACACGCCGAAGCCGGCGATCAGCACGACACCCACCATCAGGCTCGCGAAGCCCGCGACCGTCACCCGCCGGAACGGCGACTGGGTCGGATCCGTCTCGCGCAAGACGAGCGCCGAGACCACGCGTTGGACCGAGAACTGGTACGACTGCAGCTGATCCTGCCTCGACGGCATCGTCGCCTCCCCAAGTGACGGCCCGTGGCTCCCCAAGTGAGACACCCGCCGCCTAGGATAGGCGGCCGGAGGAACGTACCGCCGACCCCCTTCGCGGCGCCGGCGGCCGCCCGGCCCCACCCCAGGCCCCCGGTACCCGGCCGGCCTGGCGGCGGAGCCCGTCCAGGGGGAGGCAACGCCGCATGACGACCGGCGCCACGTACAGATCGAGGTCCTCGGCGGCCATCCAGTCACCGACGTCCACCCAGCCGACGGTCGCACCGTCGGTCCGCCGCCGCAATCCGAACCGCATCCACAGTGGTCAGATCGTGGCGACCGAGCTCGCCGTCGCCCTGCTCCTGCTCGGCACGATCTGGGGCATCATGGCGGTGCTCGGCCTCGCCGTCGCCGCGGCCGCGCTCATCATCACCGCCTGGGCCCGCATCCGCGGCCGCTGGCTGTTCCAGTGGATCCGCGTCTGGCTGAGCTACGGCACCCACCGGCGTACGCTGGCCGCCGGCTCGGACTCGCAGGCGCTGCTGCAGCTCGTCCGGCCGAACGCGGCGATCGACGAGATGGAGGTCGAGGGGCTGCCCTGCGCGGTCATCGCCGACGGGGAGGGGCTGACCGCCATTCTCGAACTCGGCGACGACACGCTGCTGCCGGGCGGCCTGATCACGATCCCGTCGCCGGCCGCCCTGCTTCCGCCGCCCGCGCCGAACACGCCGCGGTTCCGCCTCCAGTTGGTCTACTCCGCCGTCCCCGCCGACGGGCCGGGTGCGCCGGTGCAGGCGTACCGGCAGCTGACCGAGGGGCGGCTGGCCGCCTCCGAACGCGTCGTCCTCGCGGTACGCGTACCGGCCGCCGAAGGCTGGGAGGAGAACGACCTGCGCCGGGCGCTCGGCGGGGCGATCCGGAAGGTCCGGCGGAAGCTCGACACCATTCCCAGCCGCATCCTCGACGGCGAGTCCGCCCTGCGTACGCTGCAGGAACTGGCCGCGCACGACGGCGCGCACCCGATCCGTGAGGCGTGGTCGGGCGTGAGCGTCGGCGGCCTGGCGCAGGCGACGTTCCGGCTGCGGCGCTGGCCCGACCCGCGCTCGGAGGCCGGCCGCGAACTGCTCACCCGCCTGCTGGCCATCCCGGCGCGGGCGGTGACCGTCAGCCTGACCGTCGGGCCGTGGACCGCGCCGGACGGCAGCGAGATGCGCAGCGACCTGGTGGTACGCCTCATCGCCGCCGACGCGGCCGCGCTCAACACCGCGACGGGGGCGATGCAGCGGGTGCTGAGCGCGGAGAAGGCGGCCGCCATCCGGCTCGACGGCGAACACCTCGACGGCCTCGAAGCGACCCTGCCGCTGGGCGGGTCCGCGCCGGCCCTGATGCCGACCGAGACCGAGCACGGCCAGCCGCGGGATGCCGCTCCGCTGGCGGCGCTGCGCGTACCCCTGGGGGCAGCCGGCCTGATGGTCGGCCCGAACCGGCGGCGCGAGCCGGTCACGGTGCGGTTCTTCCGTCCCCGGGCCACGCGGGCGATGCTCGTCGGCGGCGTACCGTCGGCGCAGCTGATCGCGTTGCGCTCGCTCGCCCTGGGCGCGCGGGTCATGGTGCAGACCGCCCGGCCGCCGGCGTGGGAGCGGTTCTTCCGCAATCTCGGCGGTCCCAACGACTCGCTGGCCATCGTGCCGCCGGGAGCACCGCTCGCGGTGCCGCCGGCGACGCAGCTGCGCCCGCTGCTGATGATCGTGGACGTGGGCGCGGTCGGTGCGGACCGGACGCCGGGCCACCCGTGGCAGACCACGCTCGTCCTGCGCGAGGAGCTGTCCCCTGTGGACATCGATGCGCTCGGGCACGCGGATCTGGCTCTGCTGCAGCCGACCACGCCCGACGCGGCCGCGCTCGCGGTCTCGGTGCTGGGCCTGTCCGACAGCCAGCGGGAGGCGCTGAGCAGGCCGGTCGCCGGCCTGGTCGGCGTCGTGCACCGCCGGTCGGTCCGGTGGGCGTCGCTCGGCACCGCCCCGCTGGAACAGCAACTCCTCGCCTGATCACCAGGCTTTCGCGGTCGCGTGGCACCGGGTGTCACGCGACCGCTGTCATTTCCGCGCCCCTGTCCTGCGGAATTTGGGTATCGCCGGGTTGCGCGGCCTGTGGCACTATGCCCCGCATGGGCATACTCCTCCGATGGGCGGTGAGCGCGGTCGCGCTGTGGCTCGCCACCGCGCTGATCTCCGGCATCCGGCTCACCACCGACTCGATCGCGGGCCAGATCGGTACGCTGATCGCCGTCGCGGCCATCTTCGGCGTGGTCAACGCCGTGCTGCGGCCGATCATCAAGACGATCGGCTGCGCCTTCTACGTCTTCACGCTGGGCCTGATCGCGCTGCTCGTCAACGGTGCCCTGTTCATGCTGGCGAGCTGGATCGCCGGGCAGCTGGGCCTGCCGTTCACGGTCGACAACTTCTGGCCGTCGGCGATCCTGGGCGCGCTCATCGTCGGGCTCGCGAGCTGGGCGATCAACCTGGTGGTCAGCGACCGGGACTGACCTGTCGCCCTGATAACCAGGGCGACTACGGTGGGGGCCGTGAGTGATCTTCGGCGCGGCTACCTGCTCGGCTTCGGGGCCTACGTTCTCTGGGGTTTCTTCCCCCTGTACTTCAAAATGCTCAAGTCGGCCGGCCCGGTGGAGATCCTCGCCCACCGGGTCGTCTGGTCTCTGGCCTGCGTCGCCGTTCTGATCACCGTGCTGCGCCGCTGGCGGGCGATCGCCGCCCTCCGGCACACCCCCGGCAAGATCGCCGCCATGGCCGCCGCCGCCGTGCTGATCGCGATCAACTGGGGCACCTACATCTTCGGCGTGAACTCGGCCCGGGTCGTCGAGACCGCGCTCGGCTACTTCATCACGCCGCTGGTCGTCATCCTGCTGGGCGTCGTCGTGCTCCGGGAGCGGCTGCGCCGGGGACAGTGGATCGCGGTCGGCGTCGGCACCCTGTCCGTGGTCGTCCTCGCCGTCGACTACGGCCGCCTGCCCTGGATCGCGCTCACCCTCGCCTGCTCGTTCGGCCTCTACGGGCTGGTCAAGAAGCGGGTCGGGCTGCCGCCCGCCGACGGCCTGCTGCTGGAGTCCGCGATCCTCTTCCTGCCCGCGGCGGCGTACCTGGCTTATCTGGGCGGGGACAACACGTTCACACGGGACGGCGCCGGGCACACGCTGCTGCTCGCCTTCTCCGGAATCGCGACCGTCGGGCCGCTGCTGATGTTCGCCGGCGCCGCGAACCGCATCCCGCTCTACGGCATCGGGATGCTGCAGTACATCGGGCCGATCATCCAGTTCGGACTCGGCGTGTTCCTCTTCCACGAGCCGATGCCGGCCGCGCGCTGGCTGGGCTTCGGCCTGGTGTGGCTGGCCCTGGCGGTCTTCAGCGTCGAGGGACTGGTCCACGTACGCGGCAACCGGGCCCGCGCCGCCGCGACCGCGGTCGCCGAGCAGGTACCCGAGGTTCCCGTACTCCGGGACTGACCCAGCCCCGCCGCCGGCCCCGGACCGCAATAGAGATCCAGATGCGACCCAGGGGGATGACTCACGTACGTGAAACCTCCTATTCTTCTTGCATACAAGCGGCGGATATCACACGGCGTAGCGGAGGTGCGGCGATGCGTGAAACAGCGACGGAACCCCCTCATCTCGTGCAGAGTGTCTCGCGAGCCCTCCGCATCCTCGAAGCGGTCGGGCGTGAGCCCAGCGGCCTGTCGGTCAAACAGATCGCCAGTCGCTGCGAGATGAGCACCACCAGCGCGTACCACCTGGTACGCACACTGCACTACGAGGGCTACCTGACCCGGCTCAACGACGGGGCGTACACCACCGGGACGGAGGTCTCCGACCGGTACCGGGAACTGGTCAGCGCGTACCGGGGGCCGAGCGCGGTCGGCGAGGTGCTGCGGCGGGCGGCCTGGGAGAGCGGCTACAGCCACATCCTGGGGTCCTTCGTGGACCGGCGGATCGTGGTGACGGCGGTGGCCGAAGGGCGCAACTCGCCCTACATCGAGGAACTCGTGCCAGGCTTCGACGAGGGCGCGCATGCCACGGCGCTCGGCAAATCCCTGCTCAGTACGCTCAACCCGCTACAGCGCCGCCGATATCTGGAGGAGAACGGCCTGCGCCGGTTCACCCGCAACACCCTGGTCTCGGTGCAGACGCTGGAGGCCGACCTGGCCCGCGGCGAGCGCATCGGCATGCAGGTCGAGGTCGCACAGTTCCGCCCGGACGTGGGGTGCGGCGCGGTGCTCGTCCGCAACCATCGAGACGAGCACCGGCGGCTGGCCGTGGCGATCTCCGCGCCCGCGGCCGACGTGCAGCGCAAGACAGTCCTGATCCGTACGCGCCTGCAACAGACCGCCCGGCAACTGCTGGAGGCGATGACGCCCAGCGTCGCCGTCTAGCGCCGCCGGCGCCGTCCAACCAGGAGAGCTACGCGGTACGGTCCGCCACCGCGTCACACAGGGCGTTGAGCGCCTTGCGGGCCGGCATGTCCGGGAGCACGGTCAACGCCTCGCGCGCGCGGTCGGCGTACCCGTGCACGGTCTGCCGCGCCCGCTTGAGCGCCGCCGAATCGCGCAGCAGGGACAGCGCCTCGGCGTGCAGGGCGTCATCGGTCACCGGGCCCTTGGACAGGATCTCGCGCAGGCGTACGGCGTCGGGCGAAGCGTCCTCGTCGGCCAGCGCGTACAGCACCGGCAGGGTGGGTACGCCCTCGCGCAGATCGGTGCCGGGCGTCTTACCGGACTGGGCGGCGTCACTCGCGATGTCGAGCAGGTCGTCGGAGAGCTGGAACGCGATGCCGAACATCTCGCCGTACTCGCTCAGCGCGTCGACCTGACGATCGGTCACACCGGACACCATCCCGCCCAAGCGGCTGGACGTGGAGATGAGCGACCCGGTCTTCTCCGCGAGTACGCGCAGGTGGTGCTCGATCGGGTCGGCGTCACGCGGGCCGATGGTCTCTGCGATCTGGCCGTGCACCAGCCGCGCGAAGGTCTGCGCCTGCAGGCGTACCGCTGCGGTGCCGAGGTCGGCCGCGATCTCGGCGGCCCGGGCGAACAGGTAGTCGCCGACGAGGATGGCCAGCGAGTTGCCCCAGCGGGAGTTCGCGCTCGGGGCGCCCCGGCGCAGATCGGCCTCGTCCATCACGTCGTCGTGGTAGAGAGTGGCCAGATGCGTCAGCTCCACCACGGCGGCGGCGTCGACGACCCGCTCCTGAGCCGGCTCACCGAACTGGCTGGACAGAATGACCAGCAGCGGGCGGTAACGCTTGCCACCGGCGTCCAGCAGCTGCCGGGCAGCCTCGGCGACCAGCGGGTCGGCACTGTTCACCGCCCGGTGCAGCCGCTGCTCCACGGCCACCAGTACGCCGGACGCGTGCGACTCCAGCTCCGGATCCGCGAAGCTGAGCCCCTGTTTCACGCTCACGGTGTTCACCACGCCCCCCACGATGCCACATGAGTCCATCGTTACTTGATCCGACCCGTACCCCATCCAGGCCCGCCTCCGATCCTGCCGCCAGAACCCACCCCGCGGATCAGGGAATCTCCCCCTCCCGGGGTCAAGCAACCCTGAGTGGTCACGGCCATTGGTGGTCACGGCCATTGGTGGTCACGGCCATTGGTGGTCACGGTCGTGTGATGGTTGCGGTCATTGGTGGTCCAGTCCCTCGGTGGGCGCTGGGAAGGTTACTGCCCGTTCGCCCTTCGGGCGAGACGAGGGCACATCGGCCCTTATGCGACGTCCGGCGGCACAAGATCCTCAAACTTCGTTTGCAGATCTTGCACCGCCGGACGTCGCGGCCGAGTGCGGGGTGGTGCTGGTGAAGCAGGGGGCGGCCTAGATACAGCAGGGGCCGCCACATACCGTGGCGGCCCCTGCTGTCGAGCTTCATCGGATGAAGTTCGCTGCTTCGCTTGTGAGATGCAGGAGCGGCTGCGGCGCCACACCCACGAAGATCGTGATCACGACGCCGATGACCAGCGCGGCCGACGTGAGCATCCCGGGCAGGGACACCGACGGCGTCTGCTCGCCGGGCTCGGACAGCCACATCATCACGACGACCCGCAGGTACGGGAACGCCAGGATCATGCTGCTGACCACGCCGACGATCACCAGCCAGCTCTGGTCGCCGCCGCCGGCCGCCGAGAAGACCGCGAACTTCGAGGTGAAGCCGCTGGTCAGCGGGATACCGGCGAACGACAGCAGGATGACCGTGAACACCGTCGCGTAGAACGGCGACCGCCGACCCAGTCCGGCCCAGCGCGACAGGTGCGTCGCCTCGCCGTCCGCGTCGCGTACCAGAGTGATGACGGCGAACGCGGCGATCACCGTGAAGCCGTACGCCACCAGGTAGAACATGACGCTCGACAGGCCGAGCGCGCTGTTGCCGAGTACGCCGACCAACAGGTAGCCCGCGTTCGCGATCGACGAGTACGCGAGCAGCCGCTTGATGTCGGTCTGTGTGACGGCCAGGATCGAGCCGACGAGCATCGTCAGCACCGCGATCGCCGCGATGATCGGCGAGTAGTCCCAGTGGACGCGGTCGAAGCCGGCGTACAGGACGCGCAGCAGGCCACCGAACGCGGCGACCTTGGTGCACGCCGCCATCAGCGAGGTGACCGGGGTCGGGGCGCCCTGGTAGACGTCCGGCGTCCACACGTGGAACGGCACGGCCGCCGCCTTGAAGAGCAGGCCGATCGAGACGAGCGCGAGGCCGGCGTACAGGAGGGTGATGTTGCCTGTCCCGTTCTGGGCCGACTCGTTGATCTTGGCGAACGTGATCCCGCCGGCGAAGCCGTAGAGCAGCGCCAGTCCGAACAGGAAGAACGCCGAGGCGTACGCGCCGAGCAGGAAGTACTTGAGCGCGGCCTCCTGCGAGATGAGCCGCCGGCGACGGGCCAGGGCGCACAGCAGGTAGAGCGGCAGCGAGAAGACCTCGAGCGCGACGAACATCGTCAGCAGGTCGTTCGCGGCGACGAAGAGCAGCATCCCGGAGAGCGAGAAGATCGTCAGCGGGAAGACCTCGGTGGCGCCGCTCTCACGGGCGGCCTGCCGCTGGTCGGCGTCGGAGCCGACGGTGATCGCGGCCTGGGCCACGAACGGGCCGCCGCGCTCGAGCGCGCGCTCGCCGATGAGCAGCAACGCCACCGCGCCGAGCACGATGAGCGTGCCCTGCAGGAACAGCGCGGGCTTGTCGACGCTGACCGCACCGGCCGCCGTGATCGCGTTCTCGGCGGTGACCTTGCCGGCCCGCAGGACGACCGCGACGAACGCGGCGATCAGGCCGACGAGGGCCACCACCAGCTGGATCGGGTAGCGGGCCTTGCGCGGGGCGAACGCGTCGACGAGCACGCCGACGCAGGCCACTCCGAAGAGGATCAGCATCGGCGCGAGCGCCGCGTAGTTCAGATGGGGCAGACTGATGTCTTTCACTTCCCCGCCTCCGTCTGGTTGTTCGCCGGCGCCGGGTCGTGCACACCGAGGTCGGTCTGCAGCGTCACGGACACGGCCGGGTTGATCACGTCGAGCACCGGCTTCGGGTAGAAGCCGAGCACCAGCAGCAGCGCGATGAGCGGAGCGACCACCAGGTACTCGCGGCCGGTCAGGTCCTTGCGCAGGCCGCTGACCTCAGTGAGGCTGGGGTTCAGCTTGCCCTGCATGGTGCGCTGGATCATCCAGAGCACGTAGGCCGCCGCGAGGATGATTCCCAGCGTCGCGATCACCGCCACCGTCTTGTTCACGGTGAAGGTGCCGATGAGGACCAGGAACTCCGAGACGAACGGCGCGAGGCCCGGCAGCGCCAGCGAGGCCATGCCGGCGAGGAAGAAGACCCCGCCGAGCACCGGCACGAGCTTGCCCGCGCCGCCGAAGTCGCTGATCGCCGCGCTGCCGCGCCGGCTGACCAGCATGCCCACCACCAGGAAGAGCAGGCCGGTCGCCAGGCCGTGGTTCAGCATGTAGAGAACCGCGCCGGTGGCGGCCTGCGTCGTGAACGCGAACACCCCGATGCCGATGAACCCGAAGTGCGCGATCGACGTGTACGCCACCAGCCGCTTCAGGTCGTTCTGACCGACCGCCAGCAGGGAGGCGTACAGGATGCCGACGACCGACAGGGTGATCGCGAGCGGCGCGAAGTAGCGCGACGCCTCCGGGAACAGCGGGAGGCAGTAGCGCAGGATGCCGAACGTGCCGACCTTGTCCATCACGCCGACGAGCAGCGCGGCCACGCCTGCGGGGGCGGCGCCGCCGGCGTCCGGCAGCCAGGTGTGGAAGGGGAAGAACGGCGCCTTGATCGCGAAGGCGATGAAGAACCCGAGGAACATCCACCGTCCCGCGGTACGCGAGAACTCCTCGTTCGCCAGCGTCTGCCAGTCGAACGTGTGCCCGCCGTACACCCACAGCCCGACGATCGCGGCCAGCATGAACAGGCCGCCGACGAGCGAGTAGAGGAAGAACTTCACCGCGGCGTACTGGCGCTGCTTCTGGGGCACGTCCGCGCCGTAGGAGCCGATGAGGAAGTACATCGGCACCAGCATGATCTCGAAGAAGACGTAGAACAGCAGGACGTCGGTGGCCGCGAAGACACCGATCATCGCGCCTTCGAGGAACAGCAGCAGGGCGAAGAAGGCCGGCACCGAGCGCCGGGAGTCGGTCTCCGCGTGGTTCCAGCTCGCGATGATCACGAGCGGGACGAGCAGCGCGATGAGGCCGAGCAGCACCAGTGCGATGCCGTCGGCGCCGAACCCGATCCGTGCCCCCCAGGCGGGGACCCAGGTGTAGCTCTCGGTGAGCTGCATCCGGGCACCGCCGGGCTGGAACTTCAGCCAGGCGGCGATCGCCACGCCCAGGACGCCGACCGACACCACGAGCGCGATCAGCTTGGCGAGCCTGCCGGCCGAACGCGGCAGGCAGCCCACCACGATCGCACCGAGCAGCGGCGCGGCTGTCATGATCGACAGGTACATCAGCCCAACCTCACCATCAGGAAAGCGCCCACTACCAGCAGGGCGCCGGTGAGCATGGAGAGGGCGTACGAGCGGACGAAGCCGTTCTGCAGCCGGCGCAGCCGGCCCGAACCGCCGCCGACGATCGCGGCGAGGGAGTTCACGAGCCCGTCCACGCCGCGGTAGTCGAGGAAGACCAGGCCCCGGGTGAGCCAGTTGCCCGGCTTCTCGAAGACGGCCACGTTGAAGGCGTCGGCGTAGAGGTTGTTGCGCGCGGCCGTGACGACCGGGCCGGCCGGCTGCTCCACCAGCGCAGTGCCCCGCCGGAACAGCATGTACGCGATCCCGGCGCCGACCACCGTGATGGCGACCGAGAGGATCGCGCCGGTGACGTTGGTGATGCGGTGGACCTCGTCCTCGGCACCGGTCGGGTCGAGGACCGGGGTCAGCCAGGTCACGACGCTGGTCTTCATCATGAAGCCGGCCACGACCGAGCCGATCGCCAGGAAGATCAGCGGGATCGTCATGATCCACGGCGACTCGTGCGGGTGCTCGATGTCCTCGGTCCAGCGCTTCGGACCGTGGAAGGTGAGCACGAACAGCCGCGTCATGTAGAAGGCCGTCAGGCCCGCGCCCAGCAGCGCGACGCCGCCGAAGAGCCAGCCCGTCCACCCGGGACGGTTGAAGGCGGCCTCGATGATCGGGTCCTTGGTGAAGAAGCCCGACAGCGGCGGGATGCCGATGATCGCCAGCCAGCCCATCATGAAGGTGAGCCACGTGACCGGCATGTACTTGCGCAGCCCGCCGAACCGGCGGATGTCGGTCTGGTCGTTCATGCCGTGCATGACCGAACCGGCCCCGAGGAACATGTTCGCCTTGAAGAAGCCGTGCGCGAGCAGGTGGATGATCGCCAGCGCGTACGCCCCGCCGCCCAGTCCGACGCCGAGGAACATGTAGCCGATCTGGCTGACCGTCGACCAGGCGAGGACGCGCTTGATGTCGTCCTTGGCGCAGCCGATGACGCAGCCGATCAGCAGCGTCAGCGCGCCGACGCTCACCACCACCGTCTGCAGCGTCGCGTTGGCCGAGAAGATCGGGTTCGACCGGGCGATCAGGTAGACGCCGGCGGTGACCATCGTCGCGGCGTGGATGAGGGCCGAGACCGGGGTCGGGCCCTCCATCGCGTCCGGGAGCCAGGACTGCAGCGGGAACTGACCCGACTTGCCGCACGCGCCGAGCAGGAGCAGCAGCCCCATCATCAGCACGGTGCCGGTCGACAGCTTCGCGACGCCGGCGAAGACCTCGGTGTACTGCGTGGTACCCAGCGTCGCGAACATCAGGAAGATGCCGATCGCGAAGCCGGCGTCACCGACGCGGTTCATCAGGAACGCCTTCTTGCCGGCGGTGGCCGCCGAGTTCCGGTTGTACCAGAACGAGATCAGCAGGTACGACGCGAGACCCACGCCCTCCCAGCCGAGGTAGAGCATCACGTAGTTGTTGCCCAGCACCAGCAGCAGCATCGCCGCGACGAAGAGGTTGAAGTAGCCGAAGAACCGGCGACGCCCCTCGTCGTGCGACATGTAGCCGACGGCGTACAGGTGGATCAGCGAGCCGACGCCCGTGATCAGCAGCACGAAGACCGCCGACAGCGGGTCGAACAGCAGGCCGAACCCGACGTGCAGGGAACCCGAGTCGATGAAGTTCCACAGCTGCGTCGAGTACGCGCGCGCGTCGACCGGCAGGTCGGCGAGCTTGAAGAAGGCGATCAGGCCCAGGACGAACGACGCCATCGGCGCCAGTACGCCGAGCCAGTGTCCCCACCGGTCGGTGAGCCGGCCGCCGAGCAGCAGGATCGCCGCACTGGCGAGCGGTATCGCCACCAACAGCGGAATGAGTGTCTGCATCGCGGCGACCTCAGTACTTCAGCAGGTTCGCGTCGTCGACGCTGGCGGAGCGTCGCGTACGGAAGATGGACATGATGATCGCGAGGCCGACCACGACCTCGGCCGCGGCGATGACCATCGAGAAGAACGCGATGATCTGACCGTCCAGCGTGCCGTTGATCCGGCTGAACGTGACCAGCGCGAGGTTGGACGCGTTCAGCATCAGCTCGATGCACATGAACAGCACGATCGCGTTGCGGCGGATGAGTACGCCCACCGCGCCGATCGTGAAGAGCGCGGCCGCGAGGACGATGTACCACGTCGGGGTCATGAGAAAGTCACCGGCCTTCCGTTTGCTTGTTGGCCACCTCGGCGGCGGTCAGCTCCCGCGTGGGCAGGATCGGCGAGATGCTGCGCTGGGCGGGCGTACCGTCGGGCAGTTTCGCCGGGGTGGCGATCGAGGTCGAGGTGGCGAAGACGCCGGGGCCGGGCTTGGGGCCGGGGTAGCTGCCCGGCTCGAAGCGGGCCCGCATGCGCTCCGGCTGGCTCATGACCGCCGTGCCGTCGCGGAGGCTGCGGTCCACGTGGGCCAGGATCATCGCGCCGACCGCCGCGGTGATCAGCAGCGCGCTCGAGATTTCGAAGACCCACACGTACTTGGTGAACAGCAGGGCGGCGATGCCCTGCACGTTGCCGTCCGCGTTGGCCTGTTCGAGGCCGACCACCTTGAGCGAGCCCACCACCCGGGCGAGCCCGGTGCCGAGCAGGCCGGCGAAGCCGACACCGAGGACGATCGCCCAGGCCTGCTGGCCGCGCAAGGTCTCGATGACGGCGTCGGAGGCGTCGCGGCCCACGAGCATCAGCACGAAGAGGAAGAGCATCATGATCGCGCCGGTGTAGACGATGATCTGCACCATGCCGATGAACGGTCCGGCCTGCACGATGTAGAAGACGCCCAGGCTGAGCATGGTCAGGACCAGCCACAGCGCGGAGTGCACCGCGTTGCGGGCGGCGACCATGCCGATCGCGCCGATCAGCGCGATGGGCGCGAGGATGAAGAAGACGGCCTTCTCCCCCGTGGTGACCTCGCCCGCGGCGGCGGCCGCCGCGACCAGGTGCAGTGCGCTTGTCATCGTCCCTCAGCTCCCACCGAGACACCGGGGTTCGTCGGCCCGCTCAGGTAGTAGTCCTTCTCCGACTCACCGAGGCGCATCGGGTGGGGCGGCTGCTCCATCCCGGGCAGCAGCGGCGCGAGCAGCTGCTCCTTGGTGAAGATCAGGTCCTTGCGGTCGTCCCGGGCGAGCTCGTACTCGTTGCTCATGGTCAGCGAACGGGTCGGGCACGCCTCGATGCACAGGCCGCAGAAGATGCAGCGGGCATAGTTGATCTGGTACACGCTGGCGTACCGCTCGCCGGGCGAGAAACGGGCGCCCTCGGCGTTGTCCCCGCCCTCGACGTAGATCGCGTCCGCCGGGCAGGCCCACGCGCACAGTTCGCAGCCGATGCACTTCTCCAGGCCGTCCGGGTGACGGTTGAGGATGTGCCGGCCGTGATAGCGCGGCGCGGTCGCGTCCGGCTTCTCGGGGTACTCCGTCGTGACGACCTTCTTGAACATGTGCGAGAAGGTGACACCGAAGCCCTTGGCCATACCTACGACGCCCATCTCACGCCTCCTTCGGGCCAGTGGAATCGTCGGGGGCGCCGACCGTCACGGGCTCCTCGCGGGACGCCGTGATCCGTTTGGCGCGCGGGTTCACCGGCACGACCAGGTCGAGCGGCGGAAGCGGGAAGCTGCCGTCGGGCCGGGCGGCGATCTGATCGGCCACCGTGAGCTTCTCCGGCTCCTTCTTGGACGGCCAGACCAGGGCCACGATCAGCAGCAGGATGACGACGCCGACGACGACCATCGTCCGCTTCGTGCCGTCCCAGTCCGACTTCTGCAGCGTCTTGATGCCCGAGAGGGCCACGATCCAGATCAGGTTCGCCGGGATCAGAACCTTCCAGCCGAACCGCATGAACTGGTCGTAACGCAGCCGGGGCAGCGTACCGCGCAGCCAGACGAAGACGAACAGCAGCAGCAGGATCTTGATCGTGAACCAGAGCATCGGCCACCAGCCGCTGTTCGCGCCGGCCCAGAGCGAGATCGGCCACGGGGCGCGCCAGCCGCCGAGGAACAGCGTCGTGCACAGGGCCGACACCGTCACCATGTTGATGTACTCGGCCAGGAAGAACAGCGCGAACTTCAGCGACGAGTACTCCGTGTGGAAGCCGCCGACCAGCTCCGACTCGGCCTCGGGGAGGTCGAACGGGGCCCGGTTGGTCTCACCGATCGCCGAGACGAAGTAGATCACGAAGCTCGGCAGCAGCAGGATCGCGTACCAGCTGGGGGCGGTGATCGGTCCCCAGTGGGTGTCGCTGCCGGCCTGCGCCGCCACGATCCCGGAGGTGCTCATCGTCCCGGAGGTCATGAAGACCGCCACGATCGACAGGCCCATCGCGACCTCGTACGAGATCATCTGGGCGCTGGACCGCAGACCGCCGAGCAGCGGGTAGGTCGAGCCACTCGCCCAGCCGCCGAGCACGACGCCGTAGATGCCCAGGCCCGAGCAGGCCAGCACGAGCAGCACGGCGACCGGGATGTCGGTCAGCTGCAGCGGCGTCTTGTGCCCGAACAGGCTCACGACCGGCCCGAAGGGCATGATCGAGAAAGCGGTGAAGGCGCACACCGTCGAGATCACCGGGGCGATGAAGAAGACCGCCTTGTCGGCGAGCTTCGGCATGATGTCCTCTTTGAAGGCCAGCTTGAGGCCGTCGGCGAGGGACTGCAGCAGGCCGAAGGGTCCGTTGCGGTTGGGGCCGGGCCGGACCTGCATCCGGGCCACGACGCGCCGCTCGTACCAGATCGCGAACAGCGTCATCACCACGAGGAACGCGAAGACCACGACGACCTTGATCAGGACGATCCACCAGGGATCGTGCCCGAAATCGTTCAGCGTCGGGTCCTGCGCCAGGGGCTTCATCATTCCGCACTCCCCTTCGAGAGCGTGACGACCGAACCCGCCACCGCGCCGAGCGCGCGGCGTACCGGCGAGGACGGGGAGTTCGTCGGCAGCCACACGACGTCCGACGGCAGCTCGGTGATGAGCGCCGGCAGGGTGATCGAACCCCGGTCGGTGCTGACCGTCACCTGGTCGCCGTCGACCACGCCGAGCCCGATCGCCATGCTCTTCGCGAGCCGGACGACCGGCGTACGGGCGGTGCCCATGAGCACCTCGTCGCCGTCCAGCAGGCTGCCGTTGTCCAGCAGGTGGTGCCAGGTCGCCAGAACCGCCGAGCTGCCGGCCGGCTGCGGGCGCTCCGCGGGCGCCACGGTCGGGGCCAGCGGGCGCTCGCCGGTCGACGCCGGAAGGCTGCCGAGCTGACGGCGTACCTCGGCGACGTCGCCGGTACCGAGCGCGACACCCAGCTCCGCGGCGATCGCGTCGAGCACGCGCGCGTCGGACATCATCGCCGCCGCCTGCCGGCCGCCCATCGTCGTGGTGAACTCGAAGACCTGCTCGAACGGGCGCAGCCGGCCCTCCCAGTCCACGAAGGAGCCGGCCTTCTCGGAGACCGTCGCGACCGGCAGCACCACGTCGGCACGCCGGGTCACGGCCGTCTGCCGCGCCTCCAGGCTCACCAGGAACCCGACCTTCTCCAGCGCAGCGTCGGCCTGCGCCGGGTCGGCCAGGTCGCCCGGGTCCACGCCCGCGACGAGCAGCGCACCCACGCGGCCGGCGGCCGCCGCGGCCAGGATCGCGTCCGTGTCCCTGCCCACCTGGCTCGGCAGCACGCCCGGCTCCAGACCCCAGGTCTGCGCCAGGTCCGCGCGCGCGGCCGGGTCGTTCACCGGCCGGCCGCCGGGCAGCAGGTTCGGCAGGCAGCCCGCGTCCACCGCACCCCGGTCACCCGCGCGCCGAGGCACCCAGGCGATCTTCGCTCCCGTACGCGCGGCCAGCCCGGCCACGCTCGAGAAGCCGCCCACGACCGAGGCGAGCCGCTCGCCGACCAGGATCACGGTGTCGGCGTCGACGCCGATGATCCGGTCCAGCGCGGCCGGCTCCTCGCCGGGCGCCACGCTGACCAGCGAGCCGGACAGCTTCTGCAGCCCGCGGGTCGCGAACGGGGCGACCCCGGTGACCCGCAGCCGCTTCTTCGCCACCGCCTTGCGCAGGCGCAGGAAGATGATCGGGCACTCCTCCTCCGGCTCCAGGCCGATGAGGACGACGTGCTTGGCGTTCTCGAGGTCCGCGTAGGTGACCCCGGTCTCGCCGGCGACGGACGAGGCGAGGAAGTCCGCCTCCTCCCCCGACAGCGGCCGGGCACGGAAGTCGATGTCGTTGGTGTTGAGGGCGACGCGGGCGAACTTCGCGTACGCGTACGCGTCCTCGACGGTCAGCCGGCCGCCGGTCAGGACGCCGACCCCGTACGCGCCGTCCCGGGCGGCCCGCAGGCCCTCCGCGGCGACCGTCAGGGCCTCGCTCCAGCTGGCCTCGCGCAGCTCACCGGTGTCCTTGTCGCGTACCTGCGGGGTGGTGAGCCGGTCGAAGGCGGTGGCGTACTGGAAGCCCCACCGGCCCTTGTCGCAGTTCCACTCCTCGTTGACCTGGGCGTCCTCGCCGGCCAGCCGCCGCAGCACCTTCCCGCGCCGGTGGTCCGTACGCTGAGCGCACCCGGCCGAGCAGTGCTCGCACACGCTCGGCGAGGAGACCAGGTCGAACGGGCGGGCCCGGAACCGGTACTGGGCACCGGTCAGCGCGCCGACCGGGCAGATCTGCACGGTGTTGCCGGAGAAGTAGGAGTTGAACGGCTCGTCGCCGGCCCCGTCCTCCTCGCCCGCGTAGAACGAGTCCCGGTACGTGTTGATCTGCTCGGCGGACGAGCGGTCCATCAGGTCGATGAACTTGTCGCCGGCGATCTCCTCGGAGAACCGCGTGCAGCGCTGGCAGAGTACGCAGCGCTCCCGGTCCAGCAGCACCTGGCTGGAGATCGGCAGCGGCTTCGGGTACTCGCGCTTCTGCTCGTGGAACCGGGTGTCGGTACGCCCGGTCGACATCGCCTGGTTCTGCAGCGGGCACTCGCCGCCCTTGTCACACATCGGGCAGTCGAGCGGGTGGTTGACCAGCAGCAGCTCCATGATGCCGGCCTGGGCCTTCTGGGCCACCGCGGAGCTGCGCTGCGTACGCACGACCATGCCGTCGGCGACCGTCTGCGTACACGAGGCGACCGGCTTGCGCTGGCCCTCGACCTCGACGAGGCACTGGCGGCACGCGCCGGCCGGGGCCAGCAGCGGGTGGTCGCAGAAGCGCGGGATCTCGATGCCCATCTGCTCGGCGACGCGGATGAGCAGCGTGCCCTTCTTCGCGGTCACCTCGATCCCGTCGATGGTGAGGGTGACCTCGTCGGTGTTCTTCGCTACCTCGGCACTAGTCATATCAGTGGGCACCCGCCATCGCCTTCTCGGAGAGCTTCGGTGCCGTCCGGCCCTCGATGTAGTCCAGGTAGTCCTGCTTGAAGTACTGCAGGGAGCTGGTCACCGAGCTGGTGGCGCCGTCGCCCAGGCCGCAGAACGCGCGGCCGAGGATGTTGTCGGAGGTGTCGAGCAGCGTGTCGAGGTCCTCATACGTGCCCTGGCCGCTCAGGATGCGCCGGTAGACCCGGACCATCCAGTAGTTGCCCTCCCGGCACGGGGTGCACTTGCCGCACGACTCGTGGTGGTAGAACTCCAGCCAGCGGTAGGTCGCGTAGACCGGGCAGTCCTGGTCGGAGAAGATCTGCGTCGCCGTGGTGCCGAGGATCGACCCCGCGGCCGCCACGCTCTCGAAGTCCATGTGCACGTCGATGTGCTCGGCGGTGAGCAGCGGCGTACTGGATCCGCCCGGCGTCCAGAACTTCAGCTTGTGGCCCGGCTTCATCCCGCCGGCCAGCTCGATCAGTTCCCGCAGCGTGATGCCCATGGTGCACTCGTACTGGCCCGGGTTCGCGATCCGGCCGGACAGCGAGTAGATCATCGGGCCGGAGGCCTTCTCGGTGCCCATCGTCTTCCACCAGGCGGCTCCGCCCAGCACGATGTAGGGCACGCTCGCGATGGTGCCGACGTTGTTGACGACGGTCGGGCTCGCGTACAGGCCGTGGGTCGCCGGGAAGGGCGGCCGCAGCCGGGGCTGCCCGCGCAGGCCCTCCAGCGAGTCCAGCAGCGCCGTCTCCTCGCCGCAGATGTACGCCCCGGCACCCGAGTGGATCACGAGCTCGAGGTCGAACCCGGTCCCCTGGATGTTCTTGCCGAGGTACCCGGCCGCGTACGCCTCCTTGACCGCGTTGCGCAGTCGCCGGGCGGCGTGCACCGCCTCACCGCGGATGTAGACGAACGCGTGGTTCGCCCGGATCGCGTACGAGGCGATGATGATGCCCTCGATCAGCGAGTGCGGGTCGTAGGTCATCAGCGGGAGGTCCTTGCAGGTGCCGGGCTCCCCCTCGTCGGCATTGACGACCAGGTAGTGCGGCTTGCCGTCGTTCTGCGGGATGAAGCCCCACTTCAGACCGGTCGGGAAGCCGGCGCCGCCGCGGCCGCGCAGGCCCGAGTCCTTGATCAGGGCGATCAGGTCGTCGGGGTGGGCCGCGAGGGCCTTGCGCAGTGCGGCGTAGCCGTCGAGACGCTCGTACACGTCGATCCGCCAGGCGTCCGGCGAGAGCCAGCGCTTGGTGAGGACGGGCGTGAGCTTTTCGAAGACGCTCACTTGTTGCCTCCGGAGGCGGACGGGATCGGGGTGGTGATGTCGAAGCCCGCCGGGCTGATGCCGTGCTGCTGGGCCAGCTTGACGCCGCGGAGCGTGGGCTCGCCCGCGGGGCCCTCGCCGACCGCGCCCTCGCGCTCGTCGGCGAACCCGGCCAGCTGCAGCGCCATCTCCTTCAGCGTGCACAGCCGCGCGCCGCGGTTGATGACGACCTCCTTGCCGTGGCTGAGGTCGTCCACCAGGCCGACCGCGGACTCGGGGTCCAGGCCGTCGACGAAGTCGTAGTTGACGGTGACGGCCGGGCCGTAGTCGCAGGCCGCCAGGCACTCGGCGTGCTCCAGCGTGATCTTGCCGTCCGCGCTGGTCTCCTGGTGCCCGACACCCAGGTGGTCGCTGAGCGCGTCGTAGATCGCCTGCCCGCCGAGCACGTCGCACATCGTGTTGGTGCAGACGCTGACCAGGTAGTCACCGGTGGGCTGCCGCTTGTACATCGTGTAGAAGGTCGCGACCGCACCGACCTGGGCCTTGGTGATGCCGAGCTGCTCGGCGCAGAACTCGACACCGTCCGGCGTCACCTGCCCGTCCTCGTTCTGCACCAGGTGCAGCAGCGGGAGCAGGGCGGAGCGCTGCCGGCCCTCGGGGTAGCGGGCCTTGATCTCGGCAGCCCGCCGGTAGGTCTCCTCGGAAAACACGGTCACCTGACTGAACTCCTGGCTCTTCGCGCGAGCGCTCACCTGAATGAACTCCTGCCTCTTCGCGCTAGCGCTCATCGGTCACAACCTCCCATGACGGGGTCGAGCGACGCGCCGCCGGCGATCACGTCGGCGAGCAGTCCACCTTCGGCCATCGCGGGAATGGCCTGCAGGTTCACGAAGCTGGGCTCGCGGTAGTGCACCCGGAACGGCCGGGTGCCACCGTCGCTGACGGCATGTACGCCGAGCTCCCCGCGCGGTGCCTCGACGCTGATGTACACCTGCCCCGCCGGTACGCGGAAGCCCTCGGTCACGAGCTTGAAGTGGTGGATCAGCGACTCCATGGACTGGCCCATGATCTTCGCGACGTGCGCGAGGGAGTTGCCCATGCCGTCCTGGCCCACGGCGAGCTGCGCCGGCCAGGCGATCTTCTTGTCGCCGACCATCACCGGGCCGGGCTTGAGCCGGTCGAGCGCCTGCCGGATGATCCGCAGCGACTGCCGCATCTCCTCCAGCCGCACCTCGTACCGGCCCCACACGTCGGCGTCCTGGTGCACGGCCACGTCGAAGTCGTAGGTCTCGTAGCCGCAGTAGGGCTGCGTCTTGCGCAGGTCCCACGGCAGCCCGGCGCTGCGCAGCACCGGGCCGGTGATGCCGAGCGAGAGGCAGCCGGTGACGTCGAGGACCGCGACGCCCTTGGTCCGCTGCAGCCAGATCGGCTGCCCGGACAGCAGGGCCTCGTACTCCTTGATGCGCTTGGGCATGAAGTCGAGGAGCTCC
The DNA here is from genome assembly GCF_000428945.1 of Hamadaea tsunoensis DSM 44101. Taxonomy (GTDB): domain Bacteria; phylum Actinomycetota; class Actinomycetes; order Mycobacteriales; family Micromonosporaceae; genus Hamadaea; species Hamadaea tsunoensis. The sequence continues at coordinate 404,793 of NZ_AUAX01000003.1, forward strand.
TCGATCTTCTTGATCGCCGCCGCCGGAACGTCCTGGGCCACACCGCCCGGCCGCACGTACGCCATGTTCATCCGGAGGCCGCTGATCATCTCGAAGATGTCCAGGACGTACTCCCGCTCGCGGAAGCCGTAGATCATCATCGAGAGCGCGCCGAGCTCCATGCCGGTCGTGGCGAGCCAGACCAGGTGCGAGGAGATCCGGTTCAGCTCCATCATCAGTACGCGGATCGTGGTCGCGCGCTCCGGGATGTCGTCGGTGATCCCGAGCAGCTTCTCGACCGCGAGGCAGTACGCCGTCTCGTTGAACAGCGGCGCGAGGTAGTCCATCCGCGTGACGAACGTGGTGCCCTGCGTCCAGTTGCGGTATTCGAGGTTCTTCTCGATGCCGGTGTGCAGGTAGCCGATGACGGTCCGGGCCTCGGTGACCGTCTCGCCCTCCAGCTCCAGCACGAGCCGCAGTACGCCGTGCGTCGACGGGTGCTGCGGGCCCATGTTGACGACGATGCGCTCGTCGTGCAGCGGGTCGTACCCGCTGACCACGTCGGTCCAGTCGCCACCGGTGACGGTGAAGACCTTCCCCTGGGTGGTCTCCCGTTCCGGCGCGTAAGTGTCATTGCTCATCGGTAGGACCTCCGCTGGTCCGGCGGTGGAATCTCGGCGCCCTTGTACTCGACCGGCACGCCGCCGAGCGGGTAGTCCTTGCGCTGGGGGTGGCCGTCCCAGTCGTCCGGCATCAGGATGCGGGTGAGGTTGGGGTGGCCGTCGTAGATGATCCCGAACATGTCGTACGCCTCGCGCTCCTGCCAGTCGGCGGTCGGGTAGACCGCCGTCACGCTCGGCAGATGCGGGTTCTCGACCGTCACGGCGCACTCCAGGCGCAGCCGGCGGCGGTACGTCATCGAGGTCAGGTGGTAGACCGAGTGCAGTCGGCGGTCCTCGGCCGGATAGTCCACACCGGACACCGAGGAGCACAGCTCGTAGCGCAGGCCCTCGTCGTCCCGCAGGATCCGGCAGACGTCGGCGATCCGCTCGGGCTTGATGTGCAGCGTCAGCTCGCCCCGGTCGACGACGACCCGCTCGATCGCGTCGGCGAAGCTCAGGAACGCCCGCTCCGGCTCGTTGGCGGCGGTCGCGAGCGCGTCCTCGAGGCCGTCGAGCACCTCGTCGAACTCGTCGACGCCGACCGGCCGGCCGACCGTGGCCGGCGCGAGGGCCGGACGGCGTACGAGGCCGGAGAACCCGGACGTGTCGCCCGTGCCACCGACGCCGAACATGCCGTGCTGGCCGTTGACGATCTCGCTCATCGAGCGACCTCCCGCTGCATCCAGTTCGCGATTCGCAGCTGCTCCTCGGTGCCCTCGGCGACCGCCTTCTCCCACTCGGCGCGGCGCGCCTTGTCGTAGCGGTAGCTGGACGGCATCGCGCCCGGCTGCACGATCGGGCCCTTGCCGTCGGCCTCACGCTGCGCGACGGTCTTGGCCCGGCGGTCGCCCAGCGGCTCGGCCATGACCTTCTCGTGCAGCTTGAGGATCGCGTCGATGAGCATCTCCGGCCGCGGCGGGCAGCCGGGCAGGTACATGTCGACCGGTACGACGTGGTCGACGCCCTGCACGATCGCGTAGTTGTTGAACATGCCGCCGCTGGACGCGCAGACGCCCATGGACAGCACCCACTTCGGGTCCGGCATCTGGTCGTAGATCTGGCGCAGGACCGGGGCCATCTTCTGGCTCACCCGGCCCGCGACGATCATCAGATCGGCCTGCCGCGGCGAGGCCCGGAAGACCTCCATGCCGAACCGGGCCAGGTCGTACCGGGCCGCGCCGGTCGCCATCATCTCGATCGCGCAGCAGGCCAGGCCGAACGTCGCCGGCCAGAAGCTCGCCTTGCGCGACCAGTTGACCAGCTTCTCGACCGTGGTCAGCAGGACGCCGTTGGGGAGGAGTTTTTCTTCGATACCCACTGCTGTGACCGCCCTTTAGTCCCAGTCCAGGCCGCCGCGCCGCCAGACGTAGGCGTACGCGACGAAGACCGTGCCGATGAACAGGATCATCTCGATGAAGCCGAAGACGCCCAGCTGGTTGAAGCTGACCGCCCACGGATACAGGAAGATGATCTCGATGTCGAAGACGATGAAGAGCATCGCGGTCAGGTAGAACTTGACCGGGAAGCGGCCGCCGCCGATCGGCTGCGGAGTGGGCTCGATGCCGCACTCGTACGCGTCGAGCTTGGCCCTGTTGTACCGGCGGGGTCCCACGAACGGCGCGATCGCCACCGAGAAGAGGGCGAACAAGGCAGCGAGCGCGAACAGCCCGACTATCGGTACGTACGGCGAGAGCGACATTGCTCCATCACGTCCCTTCCCTACACTGCCGGGGCAACCCGACTCAGACCGTTGATGATGCGATCCATCGCGTCGCCGCCGCGTGGGTCGGTGAGGTTGGCCAACAGCTTCAAAACGAAGCGCATGAGCGTGGGATGCGGCATTCCGTGCCTGGTCGCCAGCTTCATGACCTGCGGATTGCCGATCAGCTTCACGAACACGCCGCCGAGCCGGTAGTACCCGCCGAACCGGTCCTTCAGCACCTGCGGGTAGGCCGCCAGCGCCCGCTCCCGCTCCGGTCCCTCCGGCCGGGCGAGCGCCTGCACCATGACCTCCGCGGCCATCGCGCCGGACTCCATCGCGTACGCGATGCCCTCGCCGTTGAACGGGTTGACCATGCCGCCGGAGTCGCCGACCAGCAGCAGGCCGCGGGTGTAGTGCGGGGTCCGGTTGAACCCCATCGGCAGCGCGGCGCCCCCGATCGGGCCGTCGGCGTTGGCCTCCTCGTTCATGCCCCACTCCGGCGGCGTCGTCGCCAGCCAGTCGAGGAGCAGCTGCCGGTAGTTCGTCTTGCCGTAGGCCGTCGAGCTGTTGAGCACGCCGAGGCCGACGTTCACCCGGCCGTCGCCCATGCCGAAGATCCAGCCGTAACCGGGCAGGAGCTTGTCCCCACCCTCGCGGCTGCGCAGCTCCAGCCAGGACTCCAGGTAGTCGTCGTTGGTCTTCGCGGCGCTGCGGTAGTAGCGGCGTACCGCCACGCCCATCGGGCGGTCCTCGCGCTTCGCGATACCCATCGCGAGCGGGAACCGCGCGCTCACACCGTCGGCGGAGACCACCAGCGGCGCCCGGTAGGTGACCTCGCCCTCGGCGGTCTTGGCCGTCACGCCCACGACCCGGCCCGCGGTGTCCAGCACCGGCCCGGTCACGTTGGTGTTCACCACCAGCTTGGCGCCGGCCTCCACCGCCCGCCGGGCCAGCAGGTCGTCGAAGTCCATCCGGGTACGCGTGACGCCGTACCCCGGGTAGGCGGCCAGCTCCGGCCACGGCAGCTCGAGGCGCATCCCGCCGCCGATGACGCGCAGACCCTTGTTGCGCAGCCAGCCGGCGTCCTCGGAGAGGTCGACGCCCATGTCGACGAGCTGCTTGACGGCGCGCGGGGTCAGTCCGTCGCCGCACACCTTCTCGCGGGGGAACTCGGTCTTCTCCAGCAGCAGCACCTGAGCGCCGTGCTTCGCCAGGTGGTACGCCGTGGCCGACCCGCCCGGGCCTGCGCCCACGACGATGACGTCAGCGTCCACATCTGTCGTGGTCACGGTCACCTCCGCTGCTCCACCGCTCGTGAAACTCTTCACAAGCTCGGCTCAGGGCGCACTCTAATACCGCTTCTCAGCGACCGTGTGAGTTAGGTTACCCTTACCGGTGACCAAGATCTCGTTTCCGCAGGTCACGATCTTGGTCACAACGCAGGTCAACGCGATTTTTCCGGTTTGCCCATCTCATCCGATGGACTCCCGACCTAGTTGATTGACCGTTTCCCAGCTCGCAAGATTCCCCTGATGGGGATGGCTGACCGGCGGCCGCACCGGCCGCCTCGGTCAGGTCGCGAACGCGTACGGGCTCCTCGTCGAAGCCCCCGCCGAGGTTTCCCAGTACACCCATATATGCATTATGTCGGATTCTGACGTCACTTTCAGGACGTCAGGGGCGTACCGCCCGGTGCAGCGCGGCGATCCCGCCGGTGAGATTGCGCCACTTCACCTGGCCCCAGCCCGACTCCGCGATCAACCCGGCCAGGCTCCGCTGATCGTGCCACGCCTTGATCGACTCCGCCAGATAGACGTACGCGTCCGGATTGGACGCCACCTTCCGTGCGATCGCCGGCAGGCTCCCCATGAGATAGGTGAGGTACACCTTCCGGAACGCGGCCAGCGTCGGATGGCTGAATTCGCATACGACGAGCCGTCCGCCCGGCTTGGTGACCCGCGCCATCTCCCGCAGGCCGGCCGCCGTGTCCTGCACGTTGCGCAGCGCGAACGAGATCGTCACAGCGTCGAAACTGTTGTCCGCGAAGGGAAGCGCGAGCGCGTCCCCGGCGACGAGCGGCACGTGCGGGCGTACGCGCCGGCCGACCCCGAGCATGCCGAGCGAGATGTCGCTGCCGACGGCGTACGCGCCGGAGCGGGCCAGGTCGACAGTGGAGACGCCGGTCCCGGCGCCGAGGTCGAGGACCTTCTCGCCCGGCTTGAGGTGCAGCGCGGCCGCCGTGGCCTTGCGCCACGACCGGTCCTGTCCGAAGGAGAGGATGGTGTTCGTCCGGTCGTAGTGCTCGGCGACGCCGTCGAACATGGCGGCGATCTCGTGCGGCTCTTTGTCCAGGTCTGCGCGGCTCACGCGTTCACTCTGCCAAACGGCGGCCGCGTACGCGTGGCCGGGCTGCCCGCCCTCAGCGGGAGTGCCGAGGGCGCTGCGGCGTGAACGTCTGCGTCTCGTCGTCGATGTCGTCCTCGGGGTCGCGGCGCAGCAGCCGCCACATGAGGATGCCGCCCACGCCGACCAGCACCGCTCCGCCGCCGAGGACGAGGACCGAGCCGATGCCCAGACCGCCGCCGCCGGTGTCGGTCGACGCTCCGGCCAGGGCTGGCGCGCTCTCGGTAGTCGAGGTCGTCTCCACCTGGTCCACGACGGCCTCGGTCGCCTCCGGCGTCGGCGAAGCCTTCCGGCTCGGCGAGGACTTCGGCGACGGCGAAGCGCTGCGGGCGGCCGCGGCACAGTTGCGCGGCTGGCCGCCGACGGTCACGCGCAGGTTCACGCCGTTGTTGCTCGGCCGGGGGTCGTTCGAATAGTTGACGATCATCGCACCGCACGTCTGCGGCTGCGCGTTGATCCGCAGGTTCAGCGTCATCTCCCGGCGGTCACCACGCAGCAGCGGGTACGCGTACGTGCACCGGAGGTGGCCCCGCGACGCGTTCACGCACTGCCCGCCCTGCGCCACGCTGCCGCCGCCGGCGAACTGGGTGCCGTCGGGTGCGGCGATGTCGAGCGACCACGCGCCCGGGGCGGCCATGCCGGGCCCGGCGTTGCGTACCACGAATTTGATTTCGACCGACTCGCCGACGTCGCCGTTCTTGCCGGAGGCGGACAGGCTCAGGTCGGCCTTGGGCACGTCCGCCCGGGCCGGCGCGGCCATGATCCACGCAGCCAGCAACGCCACGAAAACCGCGGCCCAGCCGGCCGCCAGCCTGCGCAACAGCATGTCAGCCTCCCCTACCGGCCGGCGTACGCGCCCGGCACCGAGAATCGCCGGAGCGTAACACGAGCCGGGCTCGGGCTCACTCGTCCGCGATGTCCGGTCGCCGACGGCGCAGCCACCACACGAGGACGCCGCCGGCCAGCACGAGCGCGCCTCCGCCGGCGAAGGCGTACACCGAAGAAGAGGCACCGGAGCTGTCGTCGCCGGCGAGGGCCAGATCCGTGTTCAGCGTCTGCGGGTTGTCCAGCGTCGCGGTGTCCGCGGACGGCGAGTCCGACGGGGCGTCGGGGCTGAGGCTCGGCTCGGCGCCTGGGACGACGCTTGGAGAGGGCTTGGGGCTGGGCTTGGGGCTCGGCTTCGGGCTGGGCTTGGGGAAGCACGTCGTGGGCTGGCCCTTGTAGGTCAGCCGCGAATAGGCCGTGTTGTTCGACGACTTGGTGTCGCCGCCATACGTCGAGACGGCTTTTCCGCAGGTGAAGTGGGTCTTGTCGGTGACCACGAGCCGAATCGTGATCTCGTAGCCTTCCAGCGGCGCGTTGTCGTGCCCGTCCACCCAGAGCGAGCCGTAGGGACGGCAGCGGACATGCCTGGAGTCGATCTTCGTGCAGTCCGGCCAGGTCCTCGGGAAGCTGTCGTCGAACCGGGTACCGCCCGGCGCCCAGAAGTCGAGTTGCAGCCAGCCCGACGCCGCCACCGGACCGTAGTTGTGCCGGTAGAACGTCATGACGATGTGATCGCCGCTGTACGAGTTCTTCTCGAAGGAGACGACCGAGCCCTTCAGACCCACGTCCGTGCGCGGCTCCGCGGCATGCGCCTGCGTCCCCGTGAGCACCACTGCCAGCAGGCCGGTGCAGGCACCGACCAAGATCCCCCGTGTACGCAACGAACTGTCTCCCGTCAGCGGCCGCCGAAACGCGTGTCGAGGAAGTCCTCCCCCTCGTCGTCGTCATCATCGGGGCGGCGCAGGAGCAGCCACATCAGCAGAACGCCCACGATCACCAGGACGATCGACCCGCCGATGATCACCACGGAGAGCAGGCTGACGCTCTTGTCAGGGGCGTTCGTGCCGGCGGTCGGCAGCGCGTCGGCGCTCGTCGCGTCCGCGCCGGCCGCCTCGGTCGGAAGATCCGCCGTCGGCGACGCCTCGGGACTCGGCGACTCCGTCGACGGCGATGGGCTCGGAGACGGCCGCCGTGACGGCGAGGCCGAAACGGCGGCCGAGGGTGACGCCGAGGCGCCGGGCACCGTGACCCGGATGGCCGCCGCGTTGTTCGACGTGTCCGGGTCCACGTAGGTGGCCGCGCCCGGCGCCGTGCCCGGCTCGAACCTCAGGGCGAACCCACCCGGGCCCACCTGCGCCGAGGTGATCCGCAGCCGCAGCGTCAGCGTGTGGTCGCCCTGCTGCAACGTCGTGTACGCGCAGTCCAGCGGCCCGGTCGCCGGCCCCTTGCACCGGGGCTGGAAGATCGCGGCCGGCGTCACGGTGGTCCCCGGCGGGAACGCGATCTTCACGTGTACGCCCGCCGACGGCGCCGACGACGAGAAGTGCAGCAACAGCGGCACGGTTTCGCCGACCGACCCGGTCACCTGGGCCTCGACCGCCCGGAGGTCCACCGGGATCGTGGCGGCCTGAGCAGCCGGAACCTGTCCTGATACGGCCAGCAGTACGCCGACTGCACCCGCCGCGGCGACGAACCGGATATTCATGACCGCCTCCCTCGGGGACGAGGGAGGCTAACACGAATCGACTCCGGTCAGCGTGCCTCGACGAGCGGCAGGGCCTTGCCGGCACCGCCGCCGGGCAGCGCGATCGACGAGAAGTGCGAGGTCACGCGCTCGTCGGTGGGGTCGTCCGCCGGCGTGGCGTGCACCGCGAGGTGGTTGTAGAGGGTGTCGCGCTGGGCCGGGATGCGACCGGCGCTGCGGATCAGCCAGATCAGATCGTGCAGGTTGGACCGGTGCTTCGCCCCGGCCGAGGAGATCACGTTCTCCTCCAGCATGATCGAGCCGAGGTCGTCCACGCCCATGTGCAGGGCCACCTGGCCGACGTCCTTGCCCGTGGTCAGCCAGGACGCCTGCAGGTGGTTCACGTTGTCGAAGAACAGCCGGGACACCGCGATGAAGCGCAGATATTCCAGCGACGTGGCCTGCGTACGCCCCTTGAGGTGGTTGTTCTCGGGCTGGTAGGTCCACGGGATGAAGGCGCGGAACCCGCCGGTGCGGTCCTGGACGTCGCGGATCATGGTGATGTGCTCGATACGCTCGGCGTTCGTCTCGCCGGTGCCCATCATCATGGTCGCGGTGGACTCGACGCCGTGCCGGTGCGCGACCTCCATGACCTCCAGCCACCGGGCGCCGGACTCCTTGAGCGGCGCGATGGCCTTGCGCGGCCGGTCGGGCAGCATCTCCGCACCGGCACCGGCGATGGAGTCGAGGCCGGCGGCCTTGATCCGGACGACCGCCTGCTCGATGGAGACCCCGCTGACCTTGGCCATGTGCAGGATCTCGCTCGGCCCGATGCTGTGGATGACCAGCTGCGGGTACGCCGCCTTCACCGACGAGAACAGCTGCTCGTAGTACTCGACGCCGTACTCGGGGTGGTGGCCGCCCTGCAGCATCACCTGGGTCGCGCCGAGGTCGACGGCCTCGCCGCACCGGCGGAGGATCTCCTCCATCGGGTGCGACCAGCCCTCCTCGTGCTTCGGGGCCCGGTAGAACGCGCAGAACTTGCACGCCGTCACGCAGACGTTCGTGTAGTTGATGTTGCGGTCGATCAGGTACGTGACGATGCCGTCCGGGTAGCGGCGGCGGCGTACCGCGTCGGCGGCCTCGCCCAGCGGGTGCAGGGGTGCATCGGTGTAGAGCAGCAGCGCCTCTTCGGGGCTGATCCGCCCGCCGTCGGCCGCCCGCCGCAGAATGCCGTCGATCTCGTTCATGATCCCGCTGTCCGTCACAGACCCAGCGTACAAGCCGGGAAGAGAGTCGGCCGCGCCCCCGTCCGGGAGCGCGGCCGACTCGACACCACGGAAACTATTCGCCCGTACGCATCAGCGGTGCGGGCTGGTTCGCCGGAAGAGTGAACGTACGCGGGCCGGCGGAACGCAGACCCGCGCCGGCCGAACCGCCCGACAGCGAGTAGAACGTGCCCACCACGTCGACGCAGACGTTCGCCGTGCCGTTGAAGTTGTAGAGCTGGAACGCGCCCGTGCCGCCGAGGCCGGTGACGACCGCGTTCGGCACGATCGCGCCGGCGACCGCGTTGACGTTGCTGACACCGGGACGGACGCCCGACGGCCACACCGTCAGGTAGGTGCCCTTGGTCGGGGCGATCGCCGTCACGTTCAGCGCCAGGCCGAGCGTGTCCGCGTCCACCACCGAGGCCGGCGGCGTCACGGAGACGGTCGTGTCGGCGCCGAGCGCCTTGGCGATGCCCAGCCCGCTGCGGCTGTCCGCGACGCGTACCGGGGTGATGGGCTGGAAGCGCACGCCGTCGCCGACCTTGCCGTCGTCGTAGAAGCCGAAGATGTCGACGATCACGTACGCGTCCGCGCTGGTGTACACCGCGATCGACGGCAGGTTCTGCGCGTCGGCCGGGCAGTCGGAGCACGGCACCGACGGCACGATCGCGAAGTTCGACGCTGTCTGGCCCGCGGTGAAGTTCAGCGTGGACGCCGTCGGCGGCTCGCCGTTGCCGTCCCACGTGGTGAAGTACCCGGGCTTCGACGGCGACACCGCCGTCACGTTGACCGCCCACGCCTTGACGTGCGGGTTCAGATCCGCGCCGAAGTCGACCGGCAGCGTGACGGCGGAGTTGGCCGGCAGCTTGCCGTCCGCACCGAAGTCACGGCTGTCCAGCAGACGGACGGGCGAGTCCGCCGGGATGTACTCACCGCTCGGCAGCGGCGTACCGGTGCCGTCGATGTAGTAGCCGACGACATCCGCGATGATGTTCGCCGACCCCGAGTTGTTGTAGAGGTCCACCTTGCCGCCGTCGCCCAGGGCGACCGTGACCGAGTTGGCCCCGGTCCACCCCGCCGGGAAGTTCAGCGAGGACACCGTCGGCCGCGGGCGCCCGGTCGGGAAGACCGAGACGTAGCCCGCAGCGGTCGGACCGGTGACCGTGACGTTGAGGACGACGGCCGTCGCGCCGCTGACGGGAACCGAGCCACGGCCGGACACCTGCAGGTGAACGGACTTGCCCGGCCCGACCGCACCCTTCGCGGCCCCCAGCCCGGTACGCGTGTCCAGCAGCCGGACCGGCGCCACCGGCCGGAACGTACCGACGAGCGACGGGGTCCCGGTCACCACCAGCGAGAACGTGCGAGTGAAGCTGTACTGGTCGACGACCGTCAGGTTCGCCTGCACGTTCCCGACGACCTTGGGCGAAGCGGTGATCGTGATGTAGCAGCCGTTGCCGGACGCGATGGTCTTTCCGGAACACTGATCGTCCACGATGTCGAAGGCCGACGCCGAGGCACCGGTGATCGTGGCACTCGTCAGCTTCAACGGCCGGTTCCTACCGGTCCGATCGGTGACCTGCAGATACACCGGGTGGGCGGAACCGGTGCTGCCGGCCGGGACGTTGCCGAACGATTCGTAGCCCGGCGAGCCCGTGACGTCGTGCACCGAGATGCCGTTCACGCGCAGGGCGGCGTACCGGGCGCCGGTGGAGCTGTTGTCCGGAATCGTCAGCAGGCCGAGCTGCTCAGTCGCCTTGACCGCCGTCGGCCGGATGGTGACCGAGCACGCCTGCCCGTACGCGAGCGACGTACCCGAGCACCCGTCGGAGACGATCGCGAACGCCGGGGCGTCCGCGCCGGTCACCGCGGCCTGGCCGAGGACGAGGGACTGCGTACCGTGCCCGGTGAAGGTGACGGTCTGGTCGGTGCCGGTGCTGCCGGCCGCCAGATCGCCGGCGTCGTACAGGCGGGAGGCCACGTCACCGGCGACGAACCCGGTCGGCGAGTGCCAGCGCAGCTCGCCGCTCGCGGTCGCCCCCGCACAGCTCGTCAGGGTGTACGACGCGGCCAGGCCGGTCAGTACGCCCTCGGAGTCGCGCTGGACGTCGCCGACCGTCACGGTTCCGGCGTCCTGTGCACAGTGGACGATGGAATCGCGGGCGACCTCCAACTGGGGGTGTCCCAGACCCCCCAGCGAGTACGAGGTCCCCGCCGTCCACGGGTCGGAGCCCGCGTACAGATAGGCGCTCATCGTGCTGGCGCCGCGGGTGAACCAGAGGTCGAGGCTCTCGCCGGTGCGACTCTGGGTGAACGTGTCGTTGTCGTCGAAGGTGCCGGACGCGGTGCCACCCACGTGCGGACCGTCGCTATAGGACAACATGTCGTAGGGAGCCGCCGGAACGGCGGCCGAGGCCGCGACGGGAACCGCCAGTACGGCGGTGGCGACGGCGAGTGACCCCACGACGGCGCCGCTCAGGGCGCGTCGGAGCGTACGCACACAACCCCCATGGGATAGGGCGCTGGAAGAGAAAGAAATGGAACAGCGCACGGTATCCATGGGCGCGGCGGGCAGACAAGATCCCGGGACGAGAACTGGCCGAACGGCCGGGTATCGATCCGTTACGCGGTCCGCCGGTACGCGAAGCGGCCGCGCCCCGTCGCCGGGAGCGCGGCCGCCTTGATCCAGTCCGCAGTGGACTGTCTCTAATGGAGGACGGGGTTCGGCTGATGTGCGCTCAGCGTCTTCGGTCGCACCGGGTCCGGCTGGGTAGCGGTGATTCCCGCCCGCACAGCCGTCACATCGAGCCGGGACTGCGAGTAGAACGCCCCGGACACGTCGACACAGAAGTTCGTGTCGCCGGCCAGGTTGTAGACGTAGAAGTCGTACGGGCCGATCACGGTGATCGCCGCGTTCGGCACGATCGCACCGGCGTTGGCGTTGACGTTGCTGACCGCCGGGCGGGGCAGGTCACTGGGATACACCGTGAGATACGTGTTCCTGGTCGGAGCGATCGCGGTGATGTTCATCGCGTACGCGAGCGCGTCGGGCGCCTGCGCGATGACCTCGTACGGCGGGGAGACGCCCACCGTGATCCCGGTGCCCGGCCTCGGCGTGGTGAAGCCCGAACCAGCCCGGGTGTCGGCGATGCGTACCGGGGTCATGGGCCGGAACCGCAGGCCGTCACCGGCGACGCCGTCGTCGTAGTACCCGAGGATGTCGACGATGACGTACGCCGAGGCGCTGCTGTACACACCGATCGACGGCAGCCCGTGCGCCGAACCCGTGCACACCGTGCACGGTGCCGACGGCACGATCGCGAAGTTCGAGACCGTCTGCCCCTGCGTGTAGTTCAGCGTCGAGGCGGTCGGCGGCGTACCCGTACCGCTCCACGTCGTGAAGAAGCCCGCCTTGGTCGGCGAGACCGCCGTGACGTTGACCGCCCATGCGCGTACGTGGGTGTTGTCGGTGCCGAAGTCCGCCGGCACCTGGTAGGCACCGCCGGCCGCGACCCGGCCGCCCGCACCGGGCTCCCGGCTGTCGAGCAGGCGTACAGGCTCGACCGGCTGGTACTCGCCCGCCGGCTTGCCGCTCTCGGCACTGCCGAGGTAGTAGCCCACCACGTCGGCGATGAGCTGGACCGAGCCCGAGTTGTTGTAGAGGTTCACCTTGCCGTCGGAGCCGAGGCTGACCGTGACGGAGTTCGCGCCCGTCCATCCCTGGGGGAAGTTGAGCGAGGACACCGTCGGCCGGGTCCCACCGGACGGGTACACCGACACGAAGCCGGCGGCCGTCGGGGCGGTGACGGTGACGTTCAGGACGACCGCCGAAGCCGCCGCCGGTACGCCGCCACGCCCCCGGACCAGGAGCGGTACGACCCCTTGCGGACCGACCGCGGCCTTGGGCGCGCCGAGGCCGGAGCGGGTGTCGAGCAGCCGCGCCGGCGGCACGGGCGCGTACATGCCCGCTCCGACGTCCTGCCCGGTCACAGTCAGGGGCGCCCAGGCCATCGCCTGCTCGGTGGTGTGCACCTGCAGCGCGACGGTGGCGACGCCGACCGCGTTCGGCTGGGCGGCGACGCCGACCGTGCACGTCTGGTCCTTGCCGAGCGTCTTGCCCGCGCACGTGTCGCTCACGATGACGAACGCAGGGCTCTCGATCACCGACCCGCTGATGTTCGCCGCCACGAAGGTGAGCGGGTTGAGGCCGGTGACCGTGATGGTGAAGGTCTTCGTAGCGGTACGCGTACCCACCGGGACGGTCCCGAAGTCCATCGACGTCGGCGACGCCGCGGTGGTGTGGTTGTTCACGCCGAAGACCGTCAGGTTGAGATACGTGGCCCCGCGGCCGTTGTTGTTGGCCAACTGCACACGGTCCGAGTTGACACCGAACTGCGCCGCCCGGGCCCTGACCGACAGCGTGCACGACTGCCCCGCCTGAACCGTCGTGTTGCTGCACGTGTCCGCGGTGATCTCGAATCCCGAGCCCGAGAAGACCGTGGCCGCCCCGAACTGGGTTGGTGCGGTGCCCCGAGCGGTGTACGTCACCGTCTGGGGAGCGGTGTAGCCGTCGCCGATGCCGGCGCCCACCCCGATCGAACCGAAGTCGATCGAGCTGGCACTGTAGTCGGTGGCGACATAGCCGAGCGACGAGTTGTACCGGAGCTCGCCGTCCACCTGCTCGGCGTAGCCGCCGCACCCGCTCGCCGCGTACGAGGCCGCGAAGGCGGTCAGCGCTCCCGAGGCGTCGCGGACGACCTCCTTGACGTCCAGCCAGCCGTTCTGGATGGCACAGGCCGAGCCGTCCTTCACCAGGGTGAAGGTGATGTAGTAGACGGCGTCGAGGGTGCCGGAATTGTACTGCTTGACCGTCCACTTCGGATCAATGAGGCTCGGGGCAACATGCACTGTGAGTGCGCGGCCCGGATCTGCCCCCGATGTACCGGTGAAGGTGAGGTCCTCCCCCGAGAGCACGACCGAGGTGTCGGCCGCGCCGTACTCGGCCGCCGAGCGCAGGGCGCTCGACCCCGAGGTCAGCTGGCTGCCCTCGTAGGTGACGCCGGTGATGGGCTCCGCGGCGTTCGCGGAGAGGGAGGTCGCGAAGACGCCGCCCGAGACGGCCAGGGTGATCGCGACCGCGCCGAGAAGGGCGCGTCGAAGAGTGCGCACGTAACCCCCATGGAGAGCGCGCGGAGAATTTGCTCGCGCACCGTACCTGGCCGGTGTTTTCAGGTTCAATACCGTTGCGTCAAGTCCGGCCGAAGGGACGGGTAGATTCCGGATCATGTCTGACATGCGGTACCGCCCGCTCGGCGACTCCGGCCTGCTCGTCTCCGTCGTCGGTCTGGGGTGCAACAACTTCGGCCGCAAGCTCGACGCCGCCGGGACCGCCGCGGTCGTCGCGGCCGCGCTCGACGCCGGCATCACCTTCCTCGACGCCGCCGACATCTACGGCGAGCCGTCCGGTTCCTGCGAGACCTTCCTCGGCGCGGCCCTGAAGGGCCGGCGCGACGAGGTCGTACTGGCCACGAAGTTCGGCATGGACATGGGCACCGGCCGGCCGGACGAGGCGCGCGGCTCGCGGCGCTACATCATGCGCGCGGTCGAGGACTCGCTGCGCCGGCTCCAGACCGATTACATCGATCTTTACCAGTTCCACAAGCCCGATCCGAGTACGCCGATCGAGGAGACCCTCTCGGCCCTCGACGATCTGGTACGCCAAGGGAAGGTGCGCTACCTCGGCTCCTCCCAGTTCGCCGGCTGGCAGGTGACGGACGCGTCGTGGACGGCGCGCGTACGCGGTCTGACGCCGTTCGTCAGCACGCAGGCGCACTACAACTGGGTGCACCGCTCGCCGGAGACCGAGCTGATCCCGGCCTGCCTGAAGGCGGGCGTCGGTCTGATCCCCTACTTCCCGCTGGAACTGGGCCTGCTGACCGGGGTCTACAAGCGTGGCGTCACCCCGCCCGAGGGCACCCGCCTGGCCGGCGCCCGGTACGCGGCCGGCTACGCCCGGGCGGACTGGGACCGGGTCGAAGCGATCGACGGGTTCGCGGCCGAGGCCGGGATCACGATGCTGGACGCGGCCATCGGCGGGCTGGCGGCCATGCCGGGCGTCGTCTCGGTGATCGCCGGCGCGACCAAGCCCGAGCAGGTACGCGCCAACGCCCAGGCGGGATCGTGGCAGCCGACCCCGGCCGAGCTGACCGCGCTCGCCGAAGCGACGGCCGTCCGCTGACCGCGATGGCGGAACGGCTCCGGACGGCGATGGACCGGGCGCTCTACGGGCCCGGCGGATTCTTCCGTACCCATCGTCCGGCCGGGCAGTTCCGCACCTCGGTCACAGCGTCCCCGCTGTTCGCCGTCGCGCTCGCCCGGCTGGTCGCGTACGCGGACGGCGTCCTCGGGCACCCGGACCGGTTCGACCTCGTCGACGTGGGAGCCGGGCAGGGACTGCTGCTGGACCGGGTGATGACCGTGCTCGGCTGGCCGGACCGCGTACGTGCCACGGCCGTCGAGAAGGCGGACCGACCGGACGGGCTCGACGAGCGCATCGCGTGGGTCACCGAGCCGCCGGCCGGGACGGTGGGCGTCCTGCTCGCGACCGAGTGGCTGGACAACGTCCCGCTCGACATCGCCGAGGTGGCCGAGGACGGCCGGATCCGGTACGCGCTCACCGACGGGAGTCTCGGCGACGAGATCGACGCGGCCGACCGGGCCTGGCTGGCGGAGTGGTGGCCGGTCAGCGAACCGGGCGAGCGGGCGGAGATCGGCCGGACCCGCGACGAGGCGTGGTCGGCGGCGGTCGCGACGGTCCGGCGGGGGATCGCGCTCGCCGTCGACTACGGGCACACGCGGGCCGACCGGCGGCCGACCCTCACCGGATTCCGCGCCGGTCGCGAGGTCGAGCCGCGTTTCGACGGCACCACCGACATCACCGCTCACGTGGCGGTGGACTCCATCGGTCCCGCCCGGCTACGCGTACTCCCAGGCAAGCAGCGGGAAGCGCTGCGAGATCTCGGGGTCGACGGCGCGCGGCCACCCCTCAGCCTCGCTCATGAAGATCCCAAGGCCTATGTACGCGCGTTGAGCCGCGCGAGCCAGGCGGCGGAGCTGACCGGTCCGGGCTTGGGTGATCATTGGTGGGTGCTCGCGCCGGTGGCCATAGAGTGGGGGGATGACGACCTTCGCCGAGCTGGACGCGCTGAGCACCACCGACCTGCGCGACCGGGCCTTCGACCTGGCCAAGCAGCGCCGTGACCTGGGATTCTTCATCGACCTGTCGCAGCACCTTCCGTCGGCGGGCGACGCGGAGCAGGGCGACGACTCGCTCGGCGACATCGGCCCGCAGATCGACGACTACTTCAACATGTGGCACGAGCTGAAGGGCCACGAGTACGGCGACCGCGAGCCCCTGATCCGAGCCCGTTTCATCGACTACCTGATGGACGCGGAGAAGTAACCCGTACAGGTGGGGGCGGGGCGCGGCTCCCGTGACTTTCCCCGCGACGATCGGTAGGCTGACCAGCCATGCCGGGCTCCTCCGAATCCCCCGAACGGCACCGCGGCAAGCTGCCCGCGATGCTGCTGTGGGCCGGGGTGGGCATCGCCCCGCTCGCCGCGCTCGCCCTCATCCTCGGCAGCGGTGACCGCTCCCTGCGCGTCGCCGTCGGCCTGGCCCTCGTCGCCGTCGTCCTGATCGGACTGGCGATCGTGCTGCGGCCGGCCGCCGAGCAGATCAAGGAGGAGCTGGAGGACTCCCTCTACGACGAGCTGGACGTCGTCCGGGAGGACATGCGCGGCGACATCACGACGGCCGCCCGCGCCACGCACAGAGCCTTCGCGGAGCGGTTCCAGCAGCTGCAGGACGGCGTCGAGCAGATGCGCGGGCAGGTCGAGGGCATGCGCGCCGAGATCGCCCGGCAGGAGGCGATGCGCGGCAGCCAGCCGCAGCAGCCGTCCCCGCACGCCGCGCCGCCCCGGCCGAACGGTCCCGGCGTCGTCCGGCACACCGAGACCGTCCAGGTCACGACCCGGTCCACCATCGTCGACCCGCACACCGAGGAACCCGCGCCCGCCCGCGGCACGGTCTGGGGCCGGCGCCCCGAACCCGCGCCCGAGCCCGCGCCGCCGCGCCGGGCGGAACCCGCGTACCCGGAGGCGCAGCAGTACCCGAAGTACGAGGAGTCCTGGACCGAGCAGCAGCTGCGCCAGCGGCTCGCCGAGGCGTCGAACCGCGGGCCCGCCCCCGAGGAGCCGCCGTCGGACGAGCGCTGGTCCGGCGTACGCTCCGGCGACCGCTGGGCCAGCGTCCGGGCCGACGAGCGCGGCCGGGAGCTGCGGATGGGCGAGCGGCGCAGCTCGATGCACGCCGACGAGAACGGTTCCGAGGTCCGCTACGAGGACCGCTGGACGGCCATGCGCCGCGAAGACCCCCGGTACGCGGGCGACGCGCCCCGCCGCCGCGAGGAGCAGCCGGACTGGGAGGGCCGCCGCGGTCCCCGGGCGCTGCCGGCCACATCGGACGAGCAGTCGGGGTCGGAGTGGGTCGGCCGCTGGGCGCCACCGGCCGAGCCGGAGCCGGAACCGCGTCGCCGCCGCCGCTACGACGACGGCGGTTATTGATCTCTGCCGGTCCCAAGATCCCGCTTGGATCAGGGATATCACCCGAATCTTGGGCCATGATTACGTGCGAAAACCTGATCCAAACGGGATCTTGGCCGCTTACTTGTCGATGTCGCCGACGACGAAGAACATCGAGCCGAGGATGGCGACCAGGTCGGGCACGAGCGTGCCGGGCAGCAGCGTCGACAGCGCCTGGACGTTCGCGTACGAGGCGGTGCGCAGCTTCATCCGCCAGGGCGTCTTCTCCCCGCGGGACACCAGGTAGTAGCCGTTGACGCCGAGCGGGTTCTCCGTCCAGGCGTACGTGTGGCCCTCGGGGGCCTTGACGACCTTGGGCAGCCGCACGTTCACCGGGCCGCCGATCTGGTCCAGCCTGGTCAGGCACTGCTCGGCGAGGTCCAGCGACACGTGGACCTGGTCGAGGAGCACCTCGAACCGGGCATGGCAGTCGCCCGCCGTACGCGTCACGACCGGCACGTCGAGCTGCCCGTACGCGAGGTAGGGCTCGTCGCGGCGCAGGTCGAAGTCGAGCCCGCTGGCCCGGGCGACCGGACCGGACGCGCCGAACGCGGCGGCCTGCTCCGCCGACAGCACCCCCACCCCGACCGTACGCGCGAGGAAGATCTCGTTGCCGCGGATGATCCGGTCGAGGTCGGGCAGGCGGCCGCGGACCTGGCCGATGACCTCCCGGGCGCGCCGCGTCCAGCCGGCCGGCACCTCTTCCTTGACGCCGCCGACCCGGTTGAACATGTAGTGCATGCGACCGCCGGAGACCTCCTCCATGATCGCCTGCAACGCCTCGCGCTCGCGGAACGCGTAGAAGACCGGGGTGATCGCGCCGAGCTCCAACGGGTACGACCCCAGGAACATCAGATGGCTCAGTACGCGGTTCAGCTCCGCCAGGGCCGTACGCAGCCACACCGCCCGCTCGGGCACCTCGATGCCCATCATCCGCTCGACGGCCAGCGCGACACCGAGTTCGTTGGCGAACGCGCTCAGCCAGTCGTGGCGGTTGGCGAGCACGATGATCTGGCGATAGTCGCGTACCTCGAAGAGCTTCTCGGCGCCGCGGTGCATGTAGCCGATGATCGGTTCGGCGGTGACCACGCGTTCGCCGTCGAGGGCCAGCTTCAGCCGCAGTACGCCGTGCGTCGAGGGATGCTGCGGTCCGATGTTGAGGATCATGTCCTCGGTCTCGATGCCGGCGCCCGTGCCGACCGTCAGTTCCCGCAGCGCCTCAGCCATGGACCGAGCCTACCGGCCGGAACTCCAGCGGTCGTCCTGCCACGGGTCGGGCCGGGGCTGCTGGGTCGGCAGCGAGGTCGCCCAGGACCCCGCCTCCGGGGTGGTCCAACCGCCGCCGGTCCACGTGGTGGCGGCCTCGGCGGCCCAGGTGTCCTCGTCCGAGGCGGCCAGCGGCCGGCCGAACGTCTCGACCAGCCGCGTCACGATCAGGCCGGCGGCCAGGGTCGCGGCGGCCACCGCGTACGGGGAGATCTTCCAGTTGGCCGCGTCGCCGAGGCGCAGGACGAGCGCGACCACCGTGGTGCCCAGGATCGTGCCGAGCACCCCGCCCCGCCGCCCGTACGCCGACACGCCGCCGACGAGCGCGGCGCCGATCGCGAGGCCGGTCCAGTCGAACCCGAGGTCGGGCCGCACGCTGCTGCTGAGCCCGGCGAGCAGGACGCCCGCGGCGGCGGCGAGGACCATGGAACCGACGAGGGCGGCCGAGGCGACCATCGCGCCGAAGGTGCCGCGCCGCAGGGCCGGGTCGCTCACCGGGCGGAAACGGCCGACGCCGCGCCGCAGCGGGCGGATCACGCACAGCACCGCGCCGAGGAACGACACGGCGACGAAGCCGCCGAGGTAGTACCAGGCGCGGTCGGTCGGGTCGAACTCGCCGGCGACGATGACGGGGCCGGTCTGCTTCTGGATCCAGACGACGACTCCGAGCGCGGCGGCGAGCGAGCCGGCCCAGGCCGGTACGTGGAACCCGGCCACCAAGACCGCGACGGCGACGCCGGCGAGCGCGGCGAAGCCCACGATCTTGATGCCGACCGGCGTCACACCGTCCGCGCCGTGCTGGGCGAAGTAGATCGCCGAGGCCACCGCGACCGGTCCGAGCGCCAGGTTCGGCACGGCCGCGCGCAGCGTGGCGCTCGCACCGAGGGCCAGCAGGCCGAGCGCGGCGATGAAGACGACCAGCTCCCGCAGGTGCGTCCCGGTGACGAACGCCTTGTGCTGCGAGTACAGCAGGTACGCGAGCACACCGGCGCCGATCAGGAGGATGGCCTCCCAGGCGAAATGGACGGCCAGCCGATCCCGGCCCGGGTCGCCGTGGTGGGGGTCGTCGAAAATGTCCTCGAGCGGTGCGCTGCCGCCGCGTACCGGCGCGATGGACCCGGTCGACGTCGCCGTGCGGAAATCGGGCTCTTCGCGAAAGCCCGGTTCGCCCCGGAAACGGGTGTCGTCGTCGTAGGCCATCTGGACGCCTCCATCGGTTCGGCCCGCCGGACGCCCCGCTGGCAGCGCGTCTGTTCGGCCCCCGGCGCTCCGCCGTCGGGTACGGCCGCCACAGGCTGGGAACCTACCGGCTGTACGCCGAGAGCAAAAGGCCTAGTGCAAGTCTTCTTCACGCTCGCGGCGCCCGCCGACCGGCACGGTCGCGTAGGTCATCCGGCCGTTTCCGCCGCCCGACCGGCCGTTTCCGTTTCCGTTCTCGTCCTTGTCATCCGGTTGGTCGGGAATCCGGCAGGAGTGCTCCAGCCAGAGCGCGGCCGCGATCAAGGCAAGCGCGGCGACGAAACCCGCGATGGCCGGCGGCAGGTCGGCCCGGGCGTGCCCGTTGTCGCCCTTGAGCACCAGGCCGACGACCATGCCGCCCATGAACCCACCGAAGATCGCCCCGGCCAGGGACGACGCCTTGGCCAGCACGACCCAGCGCGCCACCAGCAGCCCGTGGATGGGCAGGCGGCCGGGCTTGCGGGCGATGCGGGCACGGGTGTTGTTCGCGACCACCACCTCGAACAGGGCCAGCGCGCCCAGCGTCACCGCCGGGATCCACTGCAGCGACGGGATGCGGTTGTACCAGATGCTGACCAGGAGCCAGGCCACGGCCGCCGCGATCAACCCGGCCACGACCAGGGTCGCCGGGTTCGTCGGCCGTAGCGACGGCTTCGGTTCGGTCATGAGAATCACGGCCCCCTGCCGGCGTTGGTGGTCGTCGTCCCTACGACTCTAGCGAGATCTCCGGCCGCGCCCACATGGCGAGCACGTCGGTCGCCACCGGCTCGGCGCGGATCAGGTCGTAGACCCAGCCGTGACCCGGCAGGCGCGCGTACGGCTGCGCCTCCAGCCACGGCCGCAGCACGAAGGCCCGCAAGTGGGCACGCGGGTGGGGCAGCGTCAGCGCCGCGGTGTCGCGCAGGACCGGCTCGCCGTCCGCGGTGGTCGCGGCGATGAGATCCACATCGAGCGTACGCGGGGCGAACCGCCGCCCCGGGTCGCGTTCCCGGCCGGCGGACTGCTCGCAGCGCTGGGCGAAATCGAGCCACTGCTCGACGGTCCGGCCGGCATGCCCGACGATGGCGACGGCATTGAGATAGTTGGGCTGGTCGGCATCGCCCCACGGGGGTGTCTCGTAGACGCCGCTCACCACGAGCAGGTCGTCGCCGAGCGCGCGGACCACGCCGCGCAGGTGGGCCTCACGGTCGCCGAGATTGCTGCCGAGACTGAGGACGACGACGTCCATGCGCTCCTCGCCTGTCACGCTGCTCATCGCGCGCTCACCGCCGGCGGCTGAGGGTGACACTGACATCGGAAAAACTGTGCGGAATCGGGGCACTCGGCTTGTGCACGGTGACCGTCGCGCCATTCACTCGCGTATCACTCAGGCAGGCGTCGAGGAGTCGGTCGGCGAGCGTCTCGATGAGGTTCACCGGCTCGCCCTGGACGATCGCGACGAGCGCGTCCGCTAACTCTCCGTAGTGGACGGTGTCCCGAACGTCGTCGCTCGCGGCGGCCGGGGCGAGATCGAGATCGAGCCGGACGTCGACGACGAAGTCCTGCCCCTCGGCCCGCTCGAAGTCGTAGACGCCGTGGTGCCCCCGAGCCCGCAGGCCGGTCAGCGTGATCATTCATTCCCCCAGGTCATGCGGTTCGGCAGGTCGTGCAGGCCGCCAGGTCATGCGGGTCGCCAGGTGAGCTCGGGTGCGCCGGTCGCGCGCCAGACCGCGATCGCGTCGACGGTCGCGCGGACGTCGTGGACGCGTACGCCCCAGGCGCCGGCCGCCACGGCGAGCACACTGGTCGCGACCGTGGCCGCCTCGCGACCGTCGACCGGCCGGGGCTCGCCGTCGGGACCGGCCAGCAGCCGCCCGAGGTAGCTCTTGCGGCTCGACGCGTACAGGACCGGGAAACCGAGCTCGATCAGCCGGTCGAGGTGCCGCGTGAGCTCCCAGTTGTGCTCGGGCAACTTGGCGAAACCGAGGCCCGGGTCGAGGATGATCCGCTCCGCGCGTACGCCGGCCGCCAGCGCGTCGTCGACGCGGCGGGACAACTCGTCGCGTACCTCGGTGACGACGTCGGAGTAGACGGCGCGCGACTGCATGTCCGCGGAGTGCGCCCGCCAGTGCATGATCACGAACGGGCAGCCCGCGTCGGCGACCACCTTGACCATGGCGGGGTCGGCGAGGCCGCCCGAGACATCGTTGACGACCTGGGCGCCGGCGGCCAGTGCCGCGGCCGCCACCTCGGCCCGGGTCGTGTCGATGCTCGTTGGCACATTCTGTGCCGAGAGTGCCTCGATGACCGGTACGACACGCCCGATCTCCGTCACAGCCGGTACGCGCGCCGCGCCGGGACGGGTCGACTCGCCCCCTACATCAACCAACTGCGCTCCGTCACGGATCAGCGACGTTCCGTGCTGGACAGCGGCAGCGAAAGAGTCGTATCGGCCCCCATCCGAAAACGAATCGGGCGTCACATTCAGGACACCCATGACCACCGGCGGCGACAAGAGCAGCACGTTCTCACATTACTCATGGTCGCCACGCGAGGACGCCCGGCTCACATCGGTGAGCTTGTCGCGGGGCGACCCGCCCCGTACGCTCTGCTATTGAACCTCGCGCTGAGGTGCAAAAATGTACGAAACAGACAGTGACGAGCTCATAAGAACGCGAGACACGACATCGACGCCGCACACAGCGTCCGCGATGAAGTGACCGCGGACTGAAAAGCTGGTGCAGGTGCCGGGCACTCGCATCGGGGAGGGACGCAACATGATCGCCACAGGGCTCGCCCACGTGGCGTGGCAACACGCCAGCGCTCTGGTGGAACTCGCGCCAACACCGTCCCCCGGCACCAACGGTGTCAACACCGACAAGGTCCTGGGGTTCTTCGTCAAGAACATCGTCCCGATCCTGCTGGCCGCGCTGGGCGTCATCTTCATCGGCCGCGCCGGCAAGGGCGAGATGTCCAAGGTCATGACGAGTTCGGCGATCGCGATCGTCGGCCTCGCCTTCATCGCCGGCGCAGGCGCCTTCTTCTTCTTCGGTGAGTACCTCGTCAACCTCATCTTCGGGTGACCGGCCGCGATGAGGCTGCGTACCGACGATGACATCTACCGGGCCCGCCTGGTCTACCTCGGGCCGCCCGGCTACACCCTCCCGGTGCAGCTGCCCTATGCGCAGTACGGCCTGTTCATCGTCCTGGTCCCGCTCTACATGGGACTGCACTTCCTGTTCGCGCAGTCGATCGACCCGTTCCCGGCGTGGGAGATCGCGCTGGCCATGGTCACGACGTCCTACATCTTCCGGCACGTCGACCCCGACCGCCCGGCCCGACTGGTCATCCGGACCGCGCTGACCGACTGGCGGCGGTCCCGTGAGGCCGACCGGGAGCTGGTCGAGCCGCGGATCGTCGCACGCCGGATCGTCATGCGGAGGTCGATCACGTGACCACCGACGAACTCAACGACACCGTCCTGTCCGGCGAGGTGGTCGAGCCCGGCGGACCCGGCGGGGAGACCGATCCCGCCGAGGTCGAGTCGCCGTTCCTCAACCTCTTCGACCCGGACGCGCCGAGCCCCGGCTCGGTCTCGGTGCTGCGCCGCGGCGAGGTGCCGCCCGGCCGGCCGCCCGCGCGTACCGGCGTACCGGCGCAGACTCCGGTCGAGAACGGCCAGCGGCGTACCACCTCGCACCGGGCGCCCGAGGAAGCCCCTCCTGTGGGGAACGCCCCGGAACGGCCGGCCCGGCGGGACGCCGCGGCACGGTTCGCCGGCGGCCCCGAAGGGGCAGGCCGTGGCCCGGCCGGAGCTCCGCCGGCAGCGCCGTCCACGCGGGAGGGTTCGACCGGTCGCGGTGCGGCCCCCGAGGCCACGCCCCGACGCGATCCGGGCCGGGAGGCACCGCGCGCCCTGCAGGGCCGCCAGCCGGACAGCCGCCAGCCCGACAACCGCCAGCCGGCCGGGCGGGAGAGCGCCGGTCGCGAACTCGCTCAGCGGGAACCGGACCGCGGGCAGCGTACGCGTCCGGCGCATGCGACCCCGCCGGCCAAGGCCGAGCCCCGCCAGCAGCGGCCCGCACGCGCCCTGCCGGCGGCCAAGTCCGCGCCGCTGCCGAAGCCGCCGAAGGCCGCCAAGGACCGCGGCCCGGCGATCGAGCTGGCCCTGACCGAGATCGCGGGCCACCTGACGTTCACCCCGCACGCCGTCACCGCCTGGTACTGGGTGCCCGAGGTCCGCTGGGCGTTCCGCCCCGACCCCGAGCGCGAAGCGCTGATCGACGCCATCGCCGAGCAGTACGCCGGCCTCGCCGGATTCCGGCTGCACGTCCGGCGTACGAGCCGGCCGTTCCCGGCGGCCGAGTGGGCGCGCACGATCGACCATCTGACCACCCGGCCGCTGCCCAACGTCCAGGGCTCGACGTCCTGGTCGGATCACCTGGTCGCGGCGCAGCAGCACCTGGTCGGCTCCAATCACGCAGAAGGCCGGACATATCTGGGCGTCACCTTCGCCCGCCGCAGCCTGGGCGACGCCTTCTCCAGCCGCCTGTTGCGCGCCTTCGGCAAGGGCAGCACCCTGTCCGAACGCTCCAAGCTGGAGCGCAGCGTCGAGCAGTTCGACGAGGTGCTGGGCGCGTTCGGCATGCGCGGCCGCCGGGCCAGCGCCGAGGAGCTCGAATGGCTGCTCTACCGGTCGGTGGCGCTAGGCATGGACCCGCCGGCGCACGCCAGCTCGGTCGGACACGGCCACTGGGAGGCCGGCGACCTGCTGGCGCTGACCGAGCAGATCGAGCGCTACCGTGCCCCCTACGGCTCGAGCGTCAAGCTCGTCAACCGGCTCACCGGCGAGGAGAAGCACGTCGCCGTGCTGACCGTCGGCCGCATGGAGCCGCTGGACATCCCCGAGCGGCACGAGCCGTGGCTGCACTTCCACGAGCGGCTGCCGTTCCCCATGGAGCTGTCCAGCCGGATCGACATCCTCGGGCAGTCGGACAGCTTCCGCAACCTCGAGCAGCGCCTGCGCATGATCCGCTCGCAGCAGCTGGACTACCTCGAGCACGGCATGGACGCGCCCCCCGAACTCGAACGCCTCGCCAAGCGGGCGCTCGTGATCGGCGATGAGATGACCACGGGCCTTCCGGTCGACTCCGCCCGCGCCCACGGCTGGCACCGGATCGCGGTCGCCGGCAGCTCGCGGGACGAGTGCCTGGAACGCGTACGCAAGGTCGTTCAGCTCTACAGCCGCGAGATGCGCATCTCCCTGCAGCACCCCAAGCAGCAGGACCAACTCGTCCGCGAGTTCATCCCGGGCGAGCCGATCGCGAACTCCGGCTACCTGCGCCGCATGCCGGTCAAGCTGCTCGCCGCCGCGCTACCGCAGGCGGCGTCCACCGTCGGCGACAACCGCGGCGACCTGATCGGGCGTACCGCGGGCACGTCCCGCCGGCCGGTCTTCCTCGACCTGCACTTCCCCATGGAGGTACGCGAGCGCTCCGGTCTCGGCGTGTTCGTCGCGGAACCCGGTGGCGGCAAGTCCACCCTCCTCGGCGCGCTCGGCTACCTGGCCGCCCGGCGCGGCGTACGCGTGACCCTGCTCGACCCGAGCGGCCCGCTCGCCCGCCTCACGTCGATGCCGGAACTGCGGCCGTTCTCCCGGGTCATCAACCTGACCGGATCGGAACAGGGCACCCTGGCCCCGTACGCGCTCATCCCGACCCCGTCACGCGACGAGTTCCCCGACACCGCCGAGGGCGTACGCGAATACGACATCGCCGTGTCCAACGCCCGGGCCGAGCGCCGCATGCTCGTCCAGGACATCGCGTCGATGCTCGTCCCGCCCCAGGTCGCCAAGGAAGCCTCGACGGCGACCCTGCTGCGGCACGCGGTGCGGACGATCCCCGCCGAGGAGACGTCCACCCTGGACGACGTCGTCGAATGCCTGCGCGGGCTCAGCGAGTCCGAGGGCCGTGAGCTCGCCAACCTCCTGCTCGACACGGCCGAGATGCCGCTGGCGCTGCTGTTCTTCGGCGCTCCGCCGCCCGGCCTGCTCGGCTCGGACGCGGCCCTGACGGTGATCACGATGGCCGGCCTCCGGCTGCCCGACCTCAAGATCGAACGCGAGTACTGGTCGGCCGAGGAGGCGCTGGCGCTGCCCATGCTGCACACCGCGCACCGGCTCGCCGTACGCCGCTGCTACTCCGGCGACATGCACCAGCGCAAACTCGTCGGCCTCGACGAGGCGCACTTCATGGAAGGCTGGCGGTCCGGCCGGTCGTTCCTCGTCCGCCTCGCCCGCGACTCCCGCAAATGGAACCTCGCGGCCCTGGTCGCCTCCCAGAACCCCAAGGACATCCTGGGACTCGACGTACAGAACCTCGTCTCGACCGTCTTCGTCGGCCGCATCGCCGAGGACACCGAAATCGCCTCCGAAGCGCTGCGGCTGCTCCGCGTACCGACCGACGTCGGTTACGAAGCGGTCCTCGCCGGTCTCTCGGCGGCGGACGGTGGATCATCGGCGCGCCTCGGCTACCGCGAATTCGTTGTCCGAGACGTGGACGGCCGAGTACAGAAGATCCGAGTCGACGTCTCGTATGTCGAAGGGCTGCTCGCGGCCCTCGACACGACGCCGCTCACCGCCCCCGTCCCGGCCGGGTGACGGCCGTGAACCGGCTCGTCAGCGGCGCGCTGGCCACCCTCGTCCTCGCCCTCGGTACGCTTTTCGCCGGCCCGGTCACGCCAGCCACGGCCCAGCCGCCGGCAGTGGCGGCGCCGGGAGATCCGGCGTGCTCGCTGGAGGAGTGGCAGAAGTACCCGCTCCAGACGTGCATCGACCGGCTGCAGGACGTGGCGTCGGCCCGAGTGCAGTGCCTGGAGGCGCCGACACCGGAAGCGCCGGACAACGGGATGGCAGGCTGGTTCATCTCCAAGCCCACCTGGGATCAGCGCGGTATCGGTCGAGATCTTTACAGCCGCTACGGCTATGCGGGCTACGACTACACGACCTATGACATCGGCTGTGCGCAGACCGTCATGCATCCCGACTACAAGTTCGAGAACACCGTCGCAAATGGCGAATTCATGCTGGCCGGAGGCATCATCGGTGGTTCCAACGCGCTGCGCGAGCGTGCATGGGACCCCGGCCAGATGTGGGGTTGGGCGGATCCGCTGGTCGAGAACGCCACTCAGGCGATCTACAGCAAGGTCTTCTCGGTCTTCGGCGTCCTCACCCTGGCCGTCGTTGGGCTCTACCTGATCTGGCGCTCGCGAAACGCGCAGCTCTCGGGCGCTATGACCACCGCAGGCTGGGCGCTGTTCGTCATGGTGGCGGTAACAGCGATCGCCGCCTGGCCGATCCGCTCGGCGCACGTCGCGGACACCGCCCTGACGAGCACGCTTGGCGTAGTCCATGACGCCGTTGGCCCCAGCTCTGCCAAGATTCCGCCGGATTGTGCATCGTTGGATACGGTGGACTGCCGTGACAACCGGCCGCCTGCGGTCCGCTCCAGTGATACCGCGGTGAGGACGCTTCTCTACCGGAACTGGCTTCGCGGCCTCCTTGGCTCCGCCGACTCCGAGACCGCCGAAAAATACGGCCCTGCGCTGTACGACTCCAAGTCACTGACGTGGGGGGACGTTCAGGCAATCCAGCAAGAGCCCGACCCCATCAAACGAGCGCAGGATCGCGATACGCTCCTGCGCAAGAAGCAGCAGAACTGGATGAAGGTCGCCGAGCAGATCCGCACCGAGGACCCCGACGCCTACCAGTACCTGCAGGGCACCAAGGGCATGGAGCGCATCGGCGCAGGCTTCGTCGCCATCCTCTCCGCGATTTCCTTCGCCCTCTTCGACATCGTCGCCTCCGTCCTGGTCCTGCTCGGATTTCTGATCTTCCGCTGGGCCGTGATCGCCGCCCCAGCCCTCGGTACCGTCGGGCTGCTCCGGCCGGCCAGTGCTGGCCTGCGTCGCCTCGCCGGCGCCGTCCTGGCCGCCGTCTTCAACATCGCTATCTTCGGCACCGGCGCCGCCGTCTACCTGTCCGCGGTGGACCTCATCATGAGTACGCCCAGCCTGCCCGGCTGGCTTCAGGTGACGTTGATGCTGCTCTGCGGTGTGGTCGCGTGGATTCTGCTGCGCCCGTACCGCCGGATCACGCAGTTGGGCGGCAACACCCCGGCGAACGGCTGGGCCCGGGCGCTCGTACGCCCAGCCGCGGCCACCGCGGCGGCTACGGTCGCGGGTGGAGCGGCGGCTGGTGCGGCCGCTGCGATCGCAGGGCGGCCGGAGACTCGACCGGACGCGCCGAACGAGGCCAAGCCGGCACCGACGGAGACGCTCCAGCGGGAACTCGTGCGCAGCGAGGCTCTTCCGGAGCAGCGCCGCTGGGTCACGCCGGGGTTGCCAGAGGCCGCGCCCTCGCAGGCGATCTACCGCCCGGAGCCCGTACGCGAGTCCGCGCCCGAGCCGTCCAGCAGTCAACCGGTCGTGAGGGCCGAGGCGAGGTAGATGCGCGCCACGCTCGTCGGGCTCCTGCGATCCCGGGTCGGGGTCGCGCTCATCCTCGCGGCGATCGTGCTCGGCGCGGTCGGTATCGCCCGGGTCTTCGGTGACAACCGGGCGACCGGTCCGTCCACGGGCAGCTACACCGCGCCTTCCGCAGATCCGCTGTTCCCGGCCTCCACCGCGCCCGATGACGGAGTCGTCTCCGCCATACCCACGGTGTCGCCGAGCGTCGCGTCGGGAGCAGCCACGCCGGCTCAGGTCGCGAGCGCGTTCGCCGCCAGCTGGCTGCAGCGTACGCGTACCGCCAAGGCCTGGCTCGACGCGCTCCGACCGCATGCTACCCAGCAGTTGGTGGACCAGTTGCAGGGCGTGGATCCCGAAGACGTGCCGGACACCCGGATCACGGGCACGGTCGCGCTGGTGACCTACTCGGAATCGGCCGTGCAGGCGGTGATCCCGCTGGACAGCGGCCGCCTGGTCCTGCGCATGGTCGGTCCCAACGGGCACTGGTTCGTGGACGGTGTCGACTGGGAGCGGGCATGAGCGACGACGCCGGTCTCTTCGCCGAGGAGCAGCTACGCGACCCTCGCCGGCGGCGCCCACGCCCCGCCCTCTGGATCGCGCTGACCGCCACCCTGGTCCTGCTCTGTTGCGGCGGCGGGCTGAGCGCGTTCACCCTGGACCAGCTGTCGGGTGGATCGGACGTCACCAATCAGGCCTTCACCTGCGGCAAGAAGGGTGTCCTCGACCCTGGCAAACAGATGCCCCGGATCGGCCCCTACGGCGAGGACCAGGTACGCAACGCCGCGATCATCATCAAGACCGGCCACGACCTGAAGATCCCGCCACGAGGCTGGATCATCGCCGTCGCGACCGCGATGCAGGAGAGCAACCTCATCAACCACGGCTTCCTCGGCGCCCGGAACGACCACGACTCACTGGGCCTCTTCCAGCAGCGACCCAGTCAGGGTTGGGGCACCCCTGAGCAGGTCATGGACCCGGTCTACGCCTCGAAGAAGTTCTACGAGAAGCTCATCAAGATCCCGGGCTGGGCGACCCTCCCGCTCACCGTCGCGGCCCAGACCGTGCAGCGCTCCGCCTATCCCGACGCGTACGCGAAACACGAGCCGCTCGCCACGACGATCGTGAACACGCTGGCGGACGGGGCAGGTCTGGCCGTCGCCGCTGCTTCGGAGTTGCAGTGCGCCACCGCCGGCGAGATCGCGGCCTCGGGCTGGACGGTTCCGGTCAAGGCGGACATCGTCTCCGGCTGGCGTACGTCCGACCGCCCCACCCACAACGGAGTCGACCTCGGAGCCTCCCGATACACCCGCATTCACGCCGCCGCCGCCGGTGTGGTGATCGTCAGCAAGTGCGACATCGGCAACTGCGACCATGACGGCTCGCCGAGTACCCCCGGTTGCGGCTGGTTCGTGGACATCCTGCACGCTGACAACGTGATCACCCGCTACTGCCACATGGTGCAGCGCCCGTTCGTCTCCGTGGGCGATCGCGTCACGGTCGGGCAGGTCATCGGCCTCGTCGGCACCTCGGGGCACTCGTCCGGCCCGCACCTGCATTTCGAGACGCACCTCAACGGTGACCGGTCGTTCGACGGCGCGGTCAATCCCGTCCCGTTCATGGCCGCCCGTGGAGTCCCGCTCGGGGCGGCACCGTGACCGAGTTCGACTTCCACCGCTGGGCCAACGAGTTCCGCCGCGCCCCCGCTCCGATCATTCCTCTACCGGCGCTTCATGTCGCCGCCGCCGACCCCACCGCCCTCCGCGGCAAACGGGTCGTCGTGGGCCTGCCCGGTCACGGCTGGCGTACAGACCTTCGCGCTGACTCCCTGATCCGCCAGGACGCTCGCAGCCTGGTCCCGGTCCTGCCGGAGGCGGACTGGTACCGCGCGGAGCAGGACCGCGTCGAGGTCTTCGCTCCCCTGATCCCCGCCGAGCGAGTCTGGGTGGAGACCCTGGGTGAGGACATCGCCGAACCCGATCCGGCCGACGCTGTCAGCATGGACAGGCCGCCCGTACGCCCCGCCGTCCACGCCGAGGGCGTACCGTTCCTCACCGGCCGCCGCCTCGCCGTGATGACCGAGCGCGCCGACGACTACGTCGCGGAGCGCGATGTCCGGGCCGTCACCGAAGCACATCGTGGTCTCTCCGCCCCCCAGGTACGCATCGCCACCGAAGGCGACTGGTACCGCTGGGCGTCCACCGGCCTGGTGCCGCCGACGAGAATCGTGCCGCTCAGCTTGGTGTGGTTGGAGTAATCGACACCGAGGGCGACGGAGAAGGATCCGGCAACCGGGAAGCCCCACACACCCGCCAGCCGTCCTGATCTACCAAAGTAAAGCGCCACTGCATGATGCGCGTACGTACGGTGGTGCCCTGCCCTTGGTTCACCTGCAACTCAACATCAACATATTTACCACCGTCGACCTCGGTAGATCGGCTAATCACCAGCTGCGTTGCGTAGCCATTGGCCTGTTCGCTTGCTATAAGATCGCTCTCCAACGACTGAACTTCCCCTAGCTGGGGGTTCTTACACGAGAAGAGCGCGGCGCGATCGTTGTCTCGCGACACCAAAGCGGCATCTATGTATTGTCGAACAACAACCTTGGCGATCGTTCTATCGATTTTAGTCTTCTGGTCATATGACCGGAGGGCCAGCCCGGTGCCCACCACGCCCCCCAGCACGACGATGCCTAGCACCGTCAGGACGACTCGCTTAACCCTCGATCTGAACACATGGAACATCGTAAACCAGCGGTCCACACTGCCGAAGATCCCGATCGACACCCCCGCGCTTGCCGCTTGGGGCTCCGAGAGCCCATTCAGCCATCGGCAATGCGGTGCATCCCCGGTCAGATTGAACGCGAATATCCAGCACATGATTATCCGATGCCAACACATTGTGCGCCTGCACCCAGTAAATCGATGATCAAATCGGCAGAGTAACCGCACTCACCGTCCGCAACGTCGCCTCGGAGACTATGTCCTACCTGTTCAGGCCTGGTTGCCGCGGCACGTCGTAAGCTTCCTTCGACGACGCAATAACCTGAAGTATCGTCGCCCAATGCCGTAGATATGTGGGTCGGCCATCTGCTACACTGTGTCCCGGATTCACCATCCGTCCACGGGAGAGGCCCTAGATGCGCTCGTACGGCGAAGACTCCGAATACCCGGAAATCATTCGCGCCCGCTGGGCTGCCGAGCAGGATGCTCTCCTCCGGGCCATCGAGCATCAGGACGATGAACCACCCTCCCCGAGGTATCCCCGTGATCCTCGTCTTCCGAAGACGGAGAAGGTCGTTCGCATCGAGACCTTCGGCAGCGACGAGGCGCGCCGGGTGCATCGGCGGTCGCTGATCGTACGCCGTTTCGAGCGCGAGACCGCCCGGCAGATGTCGGAGCGGCGTTCGGGGTTGTTGCGGCGGGTGGAGCTGGTCAGCGAGGAGGTGGCGATTCTGCGGGGTCTGTTGCAGGGGGCCATCGATCGACGCGACGACGCTGTACGCGACGCGTACCGGCAGGGGTTGAAGCGGCCGGTGATCGCGGAGGTGGCCGGGGTGAGCACGGCGCAGATCAACAACATCACGAATGGGCGGTTCCCCGCGCGGCGGCATCGGGAGCCGGCCGCCACGCCGAAGCTGCCGGTACGCGATCCCATGCCGTTGGAACAGTTGGATGAGCTGGCTCATGCCCTCGCCTTGGAGGACGCGATCCAGGAAGAGGTGGCCCGGCAGGAGGCGGCGCGCGAACTGGCTTCCCGGCAACAGTACGGTCCACCTGGTACGCACAGGCAGCAAACCTCACGCGGCCAGGAGCCGACCGGCCCACACCAACAGGAGCCGGCCGCCCCCGACGAGCAGGCGTCGACGGAGTACCAGCCGAAAACCGTTCCTCCCCAGGAAGCCGCCCAGGATGAGCCGGTTCCCGGGGAGACGTCTCCCGACCGGCCTGCGCGGCGGAAGAAGTCCCGCCGGCGGAACCCGATTGTGGACGGTGGAGACGTGGCGGGCGTGGTGGCTTAGGGTCTGTGCCATGACTGCCCCGACCCCTCAGTCCGAGGCCTGGCTGGAACCGCCGGCCGCAGCCGGGCCGCCGCCCCCGACGTCTCCGTGGACGGTCGGATCCACGCCGATTCCGGATGGGGTGGTGATGTTCGGGGCGCTGCTGGTGCTCGGATTCTCGTTCGCACCGTTCGTCGAGTATTACCCCGGTACGCGCAGCGCACGTTCGGCGAACGCGTGGGAGTGGGCGCCCTTTCTGGCCCCGCTGACCTGGTTCGTCATCGTCGGCGGGCTGGTGCTGCTGGCGTTGGGATTGAATCACGCGCTGGCCGGCGATCGGAAGGTGTTCGGGTTCCGCACCAGTCAGCTACAGGTTGTCGTGGCGGCGTACACGGCGAGCATTCTGATGGGCTATGCGCTGGTCGAGAAGGACCAGTCCGCCTCCGTGAACGTGGACCTGCGCCTTGTCCAGTTGCAGGGCGGGCTGACCGTCACCGGCGCGTTCGCGTGGGGCGGCGTACTCATGGTGGTGGGGGCGCTGATCGCACTGGTCGGGGCACTGCTCAACGTGCTGCCGATGCCGGTGTTCCGCGATCGGACCGGCGGCTAGGACCACACTTCGTCGAGAAAGGACTCGACTGCCGCCGCGACCCGGCCCAGCACTTCGGCCGAGCGCGGAAGCGGCTCCTTCGGCAGGATCATGCCGTGGTTGGCGCCCGCGACCTCGAGGACGTGGGGGGTCAGCGTACGCGCGACCTCGCCGTCCCAGACCGGGTCCGCGGTGCCGCCGACCAGGAGGAACGGCGCCTTGGCACGGCGCAACGCGAGGATCGTCCACTCCTGTTCGAGGTGCGGCGTCAGCCAGATCGCGGGCAGTCCGCGGTCCGCGGCCAGGCCCGCCGCGTACGCGCCGAGCGACTTTCCGGCGATGACCGGTCGGGCCACCGCGAATCGGTCCAGCTCCGGCTCCACATGGGAGCGTACCCAGGCGGCGACGTCGTCCGCGTCGATGAAGTCGGGGATCACCCGGGGCCATTCAATGGCCAGCGTTCGCGCCTGTCTGCGCAGCTCAGCAGCCATCCAGACGTAGTTCAGCAGGGGCGCGTACGGCCCTTGGAAGGCGCCGGGCACAAGCACGATCCCGTGATCCATGAGCGTCAACGTACGCCTCCTCGATCAGGATATCCACAGGCCCTTGAAGGCCTCCGCCGGTCGCTCTAGCGTCGTTCGCATGAAGTCGTCTTCCCGGATCGACCTTCAGGGTGTACGCGACGCGGCGCAGACGCTGCGGGTCATCGGCGAGCAGCGGTTCGCCCGTGGCCTGGAGCTCTTCGAGGGGCACTGCGGCGGGGGCGCCCGATTCGGCCGGGGCAACCCGTCCGGTCCGGTGCGGACGGCGCGGCGGACCATGGACGCGGCCATCGTCGACGTCGTCGCGCTGGGACACCGGCAGGTGGTCGGCGCGGCGGCCCTGGCGACCACGCTGGAACTCGTCGCGGCCTCGCTCGCCGGGCGGGACGACGTCGAGGCCGGGCGGATCGGCGAGACGCTCCGCGAGGCGCTCGCGATCGTCCGGGACGGCCGGCCGTGACCGTCTGGCGGGATCAGGACGTTCCCCGGATGTGGCTCGCCACCCGGGGCGAGGGCACCTCGCTGGCCTGGGCGCAGGCGGCCGGATGGCAGTCCCTGGCCGATCATCAGCTGGCCGCCCTCTGCTCCCTGCGTACGGTGCGGGAGGTCTTGACCGAGGCCTGGCCGGCGGCCGGTGACGGGCTCGCTCAGCGCGTGACCGCACGGCTGGACGATCTCATCGCCACGACGGAGCGGCTGGTGGCCGTGGCCCACGCGAACGCGGCGGCGGCCCGCGACATCGTCGGCGAGCTGGCCGGCGCGCGGACGGATCTGGGCGGTGCGCAGGACGCGTGGGAGCGTGTGACGGGCGACTGGCCGCCGGAGTGGTGGGCCTCGATGGCCGCGCAGCTCAACACGGAGGCGCGGGAGCGCATGGAGCGCGCGGACGCCGCGGTCGCGGAGCTGGCGCGGGCCATCGTGGTGCCCGGTGGCCCGCCGCCTCCGCTCGACGACGTGCTCCCCGAGCCGGGGCCGTCCTACCTGCCGCTCGCGACCGACGAAGGCGCTTACCGACTGCCCGATCATGTCGCGGCGGACGAGGAGTCGGAGCCGGTCGCGGCGGCCGGCGGACCGGCTCGACGGCGGCGAACCGGTCGGCGGCGGGATTACGCCTGGGAGGTCGCCCGCGGCCCGGAGATGTTGGAGCGCCGGAGCAGCGGTGCGGCAGAGCAGCCGGAACGTACGGACGAGTCGGCGTGGGACTGGGTGGGGGATCCGGCCCTCTCCGCGATGCTGATCATGGTGCGGGACGCGGCGCTGGTCGACTTCTCGCTGCGACACGCCGACCTATAGGGCAAAGCGGACGGTCCCGCCGGGAGGATGGGGCCGTGGACCGCATCGAGCTGCTGATTCTCGCCGTCGCGGCGCTGCTCGTGGCGCTGCCGCTGGCCACCCGGCTCGACCTGCCCTATCCGGTGGTGCTGACGGTCGTCGGTGTCGCTGCCGCGCTCATCCCGAGAATGCCGGAAGTGGCGATCAACCCCGAGCTGATCCTGCCGTTCCTCCTGCCACCGCTGCTGTGGACCTCCGCTACGCGTACGGGGTGGGCGCATGTGCGGACGAATCTGCGGCCGATCCTCATGCTGGCGGTCGCCCTGGTCGTGGTCAGCGCCTTCGCGGTCGCCGCCGTGCTGACCCGGATGCTCCCGCAGGTTCCGTGGGCGGCCGCGTTCGCGCTGGGGGCCGCGTGCGCGCCGCCCGACCCGGTCGCCGCCACCAGCGTCGCCGGGCGGCTCGGCCTGCCGCACCGGATGGTCGCGGTGATCGAGGGCGAGGGGCTCGGCAACGACGCCACCGCCCTGACTCTGTTCAACACCGCCCTGGCGGCTGCGGCGGTCGGCAGCACGATCTCGTTCGCCACCGTCGGGCGGCAGTTCCTCGCGGCCTCCATCCTCGGCATCGGCGCCGGCCTCGTGCTCGGCCTGGCCGCCGGCAAGATCCTCGACTGGCTCAGCGACCCGATCCTGGCCGGCGCGTTCACCGTGGTCCTGCCGTTCGGCGCGTACGCGGCCGGTGAGGAGATCGGCGGTTCGGGCGTCCTGGCGGTGCTGGCGATCGGGCTGTTCCTCGGCAGCGCCTCCTACCGGGTGCTCGACGCGGAGTCGCGGCTGATCGGTTCGGCCTTCTGGGCCACGATCGACCTGCTGCTCACCTCGGTCGCGTTCATCCTCATCGGGCTCGAACTGCGTCCGGTGATCGCCGATCTCGGCGGCGACCTGTGGCCCAAGATCGGTATCGGGGTCGTGGTGACCGCCGTGCTGATGGGCGTACGCATGGCGTGGCTTCTGCTGGTGGGCCTGGTGGCGCAACGGTTCCTCAACAATGCCGTGCCCGCGAACTGGCGGGAGGCGACCGTGCTGGGCTGGGCCGGGATGCGCGGCGTGGTGACGGTGGCCGCGGCGCTGTCGCTGCCGGCCACGGTTCCCGCCCGCGGCACCTTGATCCTCATCGCGTTCGTCGTGGTGCTCGGCACCCTGATCCTGCCCGGCGCCACGCTTCCCTGGCTGGTACGCAAGCTCGGTGTGGGTACGGCGGACCCGGACGCGGCCCTGCGCGAAGTGGCCGTACGCGTCGTCGGCGCCATGAACGAGCGGATCACGGAGCTTCAGGCGGACGGCGATCTGGACGAGGACAGCGCGCAACGCTGGCGGGAACGGTGCCGGCGGATCGTGACGGCGGTCAGTCACAGCCCGGAGACCGAAAGCCTCATCCAGGAACGGGCGCGGTTCCGGCACATGCGCCGGGTCAACCTCGAACTGCACTCGGCCGCCCAGGCGGAGGCGCTGCGCATGCGGGCGGACGGCGACATAGATCCGTCCGCAGTGGAACGGATCTTGCATCTGATCGACCGGCAGATCGCGAACACGTGACCCGCCGACCAGATCACTGTTTCGGTCGGTTGGCCAGCCGGACGATCAGCACGACGCCGGCGACGACGGCCGTGGCGACGACCATGCAGCACAGCAGGGCGATCACGTGCCAGGGTTTCAGGGCCACGGCGTACCTCCTCGTCGGTGTCACACAGGCTAACGAATCGGGCATCGGACGCAGGAGTCGGCAACAGATCGGGAGGGGGCGCGCGGCGTGACACGCCGATGACTTCCGCGTGCGCTACCGTCTTGGCCGGAACAGATGGGAGGCGGTCCAGCGTGCCGGAGGCGAGCTCACCCCTCGATCAGGCGGCCGGCCTGCATCGGCACGCCGCTGCCGTGGTGAGCGCCGCGGCCACCGCTCTGGACGGGTACCTGCCGTTACCGCGTACCGACATCGCCGAGCAGCACGAGCTTTCGGAACGGTTACGGGCGGCGGCCGCGGCACTGGCACCGGGCTGGCTGGGTCAGCAGCTCGACGCCCTGCCCGCCAGTACGCCGCTCGGCGGCCAGCGGCGACCGGAGTACGTCCGGATCGGCACCGCCCAGCCGCTCGACGACGCCCGGTTCCCGATGCTGGTGCCGCTGCTCGGCGTCGGACACGTGACGATCTCGGCCGACGCCCGGGACGCCCGCGTGGTCGGGCTGCTGCGCAGCATGGTGCTGCGGCTGTTGGCGACCGCGCCGTCGGGGACGCTGATCGTGCGTACCGTCGATCCGCACGGGCACGTCTTCGGGCCGTTCACCGGGTTGGCCGAGGCCGGTCTGATGCCGGAGCCGGTGACCGACCGGGACGGCTTGCGGGCCGTGCTGGCCGAGGCCGAGCACTGGGTACGCCCCAGCCGCCCCGAATCCGATCCGCAGGGCGCCAAGGAACGCAAGGCGAAGCCGCGCCGGCGCGATCGGTGCATGCTGCTCGTGATCGCCGGTCTGCCGAGTCTCGTCGACGGTGCCGACCTGGCCCGGATCGCCGACCTCGCGCGTACCGGGCCGACGCACGGGCTGCACATGGTGATCGCTGGCTGGCCGCCGGCGCCGCTGTCCCCGGAGACGACGCAGGACCGGCTGCCGCTCGCCACCGAGATCTCCGTCCGCAATCCGCACGTCCTCGTCGGCAATCCGCCCGGTGCCGCGCTGAGCAGCGGGCGTGAATCGTTCAACGTGCCGGTCTACCTCGACCCCGAGCCGCCGCGGGAACTCGTCGAGCGGGTCTGCCAGGAACTGGGCGCCCAGTACGCCCAGCAGGGCGCCGTCCACCTGCTCGACCTGCTGCCGGATCCCGATCACGGCTGGTGGGCCGAGTCGTCGGCGGGCGGGTTGAGCGTGACCGTCGGCATCTCCGGTGACACGCCGATCAGCCTGCACTTCGCCGACCTGACGCCGCACTGGCTCGTCGGCGGCCGGTCGGGCGCGGGCAAGACCGCCTTCCTCATCGACGTCCTCTATGGACTCGCGACCCGGTACGACCCCGAGGAACTGGCCTTCTACCTGCTGGACTTCAAGGAGGGCGTGTCGTTCTCGGAGTTCATCCCGACCCCGCGCGACGGCAGCTGGCTGCCGCACGCCCGTGCGGTCGGCGTCGAGAGCGACCGCACGTACGGCCTGGCGGTGCTGCGGGACCTGGACGCTGAGATGACCCGGCGGGCCGAGCTGTTCAAGGCGAACGGCGTCTCGCGCTATGTCGACCTGCGCAACCTCGGCGAGTCGCTGCCGCGCATGGTATGCGTGATCGACGAGTTCCAGGTGCTGCTGTCCGGCAGCGACCGGATCGCGACCGAGGCGGTGGCGCTGCTGGAGTCCGTGGCGCGCAAGGGCCGTTCGTTCGGCATCCACCTGATCCTCGCCAGCCAGACCGTACGCGGCATCGAAGCCCTGTACGCGAAGCGCGACTCCATCTTCGGCCAGTTCCCCGTACGCGTGGCGCTGCCCGGCGGGGCCGATGTGCTGGAGCCCACCAACGAATCGGCCGCGACCCTCCAACTCGGTACGGCGATCGTGAACACGGCCGGCGGCCTCGGCGGACCCCGGGGTTCCCGGCGCGCCCACGAGAAGCTGGTGCGGTTCCCCGATCCGCACGCCGACCAGCAGATCCTGACCG
The DNA here is from genome assembly GCF_000428945.1 of Hamadaea tsunoensis DSM 44101. GTDB lineage: Bacteria > Actinomycetota > Actinomycetes > Mycobacteriales > Micromonosporaceae > Hamadaea > Hamadaea tsunoensis. The sequence goes on from NZ_AUAX01000003.1 coordinate 443,068, forward strand.
CCCTGCGGCAGCGGCTGTGGCAGGCGCGCGACGAGCACGACGAGCCGCCCATCGTCTTCTCCGGGTACGCCGCCCAGCATCTCGACGACGATCCGCTCTACCAGCAGCTGCTGGCCGACGGGCCCGGTCAGCACCGGCCGGCCGCCCTGCTCGGACGGCAGGTCGACGTGGCCATGTCGACGGCCGTGTTCGGCCTCGAACCAGGTCCGGGCCGGCATCTGGCCGTGCTCGGCCCGTCCGGCGAGGGTGCAGACGTCCTGGAAGCGGCCGTACGGTCGCTGGCGGCGCAACACCGTCCCGGCTCCGTACGCTTCGCCCTCGCCCCGCTGGTCGGCGACGTCACCCCGCTCGCCGAGGAGTTGACGAAACAGGGCCACGACGTCGTGATCACCGACAAGCCGGCCCTGCCGGATGAGATCGCGCACGTCAACGCGTACCTCGTGGTGTGGGGCATGGACGCGGCGAGCGGGACCGACGTACGCGGCCTGCTCCGCGACGGGCCCGCCCGGGGCGTGCACCTGCTGGCCTGGTGGCGGCAGTTGCGCCGGTTCAGCGAGGACGTGGGCTTCTCCGCGGGCCGGGAGGACGTCGCGGGCCTGGTGTTCCTCAACGTGCCCGCGCCGGACATCTCGCTGCTGCTGGGCGAGTCGGTGGAATGGCAGGCGCGCAAGGGCCGCGCCCTCTACTACGACCGGCACGCCGACGGCGCCCGGATCATCGTCCCGTTCAGCGGGAGGACCGCATGACCGGCCCCTGGCAGGAATACCTGGAGGCGGCGCACCGCCTCGACACCGTGCGGCGGGACGCGGCGACGACCGCGGCGGCCGAACAGGCGGCGCTACGGGCGGCGCGCGAGGAGGTGCCGGCCGTGCGGGCCCGGCTCGCGCTGCAGCAGCAGCGGCTGGCCGAGGCCGCGGTGCGGATCGGCAGCCCTGTACCGGACCTGACGCCGGGGCCCGCCGACACCGCGGCAGCCGAGCGCGCGGTCGCGGGCGGCCCGCCGGTCGTGCTCGCGGCGCTGCGGCAGGCGAAGTCCACCGTCGACGTCGCGGACGCCGCGCTGGCCCAGGCCCCGACCGCCCCGCCGTCGGCGGTCGGCCGCAATATCGCGATCTACGGCGCGCTGGCCGGGCTGACGCTCGTCCTGCAGGTCATCTTCCTGTTCCTCGTGGACCCGCATCATCGGGCGCTGTACGCCGGCTGCACCGGTTTCCTCATGACCCTGCTGAGTTTCAGCGTGGGGTGGATCGTCACCGGCGTCGTGAGCCGCACGCGTACGGCCTTGCTGGGCTTCGTGGTCTGTGCCGCCCCGTTCGTGCTGTCCCTGGTCGTGTACACGTTCCTGAACCTTTCCTGAGCCCCGAGGTGAGCTGATGAGCAGCGTCGAAGAGGTCAAGCTCCGGATCGCGGCCACCGTCGGGCAGACCAACGAGGCCCTGGTGCGGCTGCGCGCCGTCGGCCAGTCGTTCGACGAGGCGCTGGCCGTGCTGCGGCTGACCGCGGCGGGCAGCGTACATCCGGTGCTGCTGGATGCCGTGGTACGCCTGGAGCAGGCCCGGGAGAAGGTCAACGAGGCGCACACCCTGGCCGTCGGCGCCATCGCGGACGCGGACGCCTGGCGGGCCACCGCCTAACAGATCCACTCCTCCGGGACAACTTCGTCCACAGGGGATACTCCCGCCACGATGTGACGTCATCCACAAGCATTGATGTATGGATGGCCGTTCCGGCAGTGTTCTCGCATGGCGTTGGAGTGGAGCCTGTTCCGGGGCACGACGGCGATCGAGGACGGCCTGATCACCGCGGCCGAACTGACGACACCGGCCTGGCGGCGGCTGCGCCGCGACGTCTACGTCGATGCCCGGGTCGAGCTCGACCACGGGCTCGCCTGCCACGCCGTCGCCCTGTCGCTGCCCGAGGACATCTGCTTCAGCGGGCGGTCGGCGGCGTACCTCATCGGGATCGGGTTCGCGGCCGGCTTCGCCGACGCCGTCACCGTCGTCCGGCCGCCGGGACACCGCCTCGCCGCCCGGCCCGGCGTCGAGGTCAGCGTCGCGGATCTGTCCACAGACGACATCTGGGAGATACGCGGGCTCCCGGTCACGTCGCCGGCGCGTACCGCGTGGGATGTGGGTGCCCGGTTCCCGGCCCGGCAGGCGGTTCCGCTCATCGACGCGCTCCTCGCCCGGCATTTCGTGGTCCCCGCCGAACTCGACGCGTACGCGCGGGCGAACCTGCGCCGACGGGGCTGCCGCCGGGCCCAGCACGCCTTCGGACTGGCCGACGCGGGCGCGCGTACGCCGGAGGAGTCGCTGCTGCGCATCGCGGTCATCGAGGCCGGACTCCCCCGCCCCACCACCCAGTACGCGATCGACGTGCCGGGCGGGGCGGCGTACCACGCCGATCTCGGGTGGCCGAGGTATCGGGTGGCGCTGGATTACCAGGGCCACCCCGGTCCGCCGCGCGACCCGTACCGGTGGGACAACGAGACCAGCCGGCTCGTCGGCCGGGCCGGCTGGCAGGTCATCGCGGTACGGCAGCTCCCCGAAGACCTGCCGGCCGCCCTACGGGAGACGAGGGCGGCCCTGCACGGCCGGGGCTGGCGAGGTGGAACTTCCGATGACGGCGTCAGCGCGCGTTGATGAGAGACAGCGCCTCGCTGCGCGTCTTCGTCTCCGTCTTGAGGATGCCGCGCACCGCGCTGGTGATCGTGCGCGCGCCCGCCTTGCGGATGCCCCGCATCTCCATGCACATGTGCTCGCATTCGAGCACCACGATCACGCCGCGGGCACCGAGCTGGTTCTCCAGCTGGTCGGCGATCTGCGAGGTGAGGCGCTCCTGCACCTGGGGACGGCGGGCGTACACCTCGACGAGGCGGGCCAGCTTGGACAGGCCGGTGATGCGGCCGTCGTCCGCCGGGATGTAGCCGATGTGCGCTACGCCCTTGAACGGGAGCAGGTGATGCTCGCAGAGCGAGAACACCTCGATGTCCCGGACGAGGACCAACTCCTCGTGGTCGGCCTCGAAGGTCGTCCGCAGCACGTGCCGCGGATCGACCCGCAGGCCCGCGAAAAGCTCGGCGTACGCGCGGGCGACCCGGGCCGGCGTCTTGACCAGCCCGTCCCGGTCGGGGTCCTCGCCCAGCGCCAGCAGGATCTCGCGGACCGCCTTCTCGATGCGGCCGAGGTCGACCACGTTCTCGACGGGCGCGCCGCCGAGCGAGCCGTCGACGAGACGGGCCGCGAGAAAATCCAGTTCCCTGGACTCCCGCGACCCGCCGTCGTTCAAATCTTCGACGTTCAGTTCGATCCCTCGATCAGCGTCGTACCGGCGCCCTCGACCGCCGCACCGGTGGTGGTGGAGGCGGCCGAGCCGGGCGAACCGGCGGCGGCGCGCTCGGCAGCGGTCTGCACCGGCGGGAGATCCGACGGCGTCCGCTTGCCGAAGCCGTTGAACGGAGCCATCGGCGGGCGCTTGACGACCCGCGCGCAGATCCGGTTCATGTCGGCCGTGGAGAGGGTCTCCTTCTCGATCAGCTCGAGAACGATGTTGTCCAGCACGTCCCGGTACTCGACGAGAACGGCGTACGCCTCGTCGTGCGCGAGTTCGATGAGGTTGCGCACCTCGGCGTCGATCTCGGCGGCGACCCGGTCCGAGTAGTCCTTCTCATGGCCATAGGTGCGCCCGAGGAAGGGTTCGTCGGAGTTGGAGCCGTACTTGACCGCGCCGAGCTTGGCGCTCATGCCGTACTGCGTGACCATCGCGCGGGCGATCGAGCTCGCCTTCTCGATGTCGTTGCCGGCACCCGTGGTGGGCTCGTGGAACACGAGTTCCTCGGCGGCCCGGCCACCCAGCGCGTACGCGAGGGTGTCGATCATCTCGGCGCGCGTCTGCGTGTACTTGTCCTCGACCGGCAGGACGAGCGTGTGCCCGAGCGACCGGCCGCGCGACAGGATGGTGACCTTGTGGACCGGTGCCGAGTTCGGCATCGCGTGCGCCACCAGAGCGTGCCCGCCCTCGTGGTACGCCGTGATCTTCTTCTCGTGGTCCGACATGACCCGCGTCCGACGCTGCGGACCGGCCACGACGCGGTCGATCGACTCCTCGAGGAAGTCGTTGGTGATCGCGCGCTTGTCGTTGCGGGCGGTCAGCAGGGCCGACTCGTTGATCACGTTCGCCAGGTCGGCGCCGGTGAAGCCCGGCGTACGCCGGGCGACCGCGTCGAGGTCGACGTCGGGCGTGAACGGCTTGCCCTTGGCGTGCACCCGCAGGATGGCCTTGCGGCCCTCCATGTCCGGCGTGTCGACCGCGATCTGCCGGTCGAAGCGGCCGGGACGCAGCAGCGCCGGGTCCAGGATGTCGGGCCGGTTGGTCGCGGCGATCATGATGACGCCGCCCTTCGCGTCGAAGCCGTCCATCTCGACCAGCAGCTGGTTGAGGGTCTGCTCACGCTCGTCGTGACCGCCGCCCATGCCGGCGCCGCGGTGGCGGCCGACGGCGTCGATCTCGTCGACGAAGACGATCGCCGGGGCGTTCGCCTTGGCCTGCTCGAACAGGTCCCGGACGCGGGAGGCGCCGACACCGACGAACATCTCGACGAAGTCCGAACCGGAGATCGAGTAGAAGGGGACGCCCGCCTCGCCGGCCACGGCCCGCGCCAGCAGCGTCTTGCCGGTTCCGGGCGGGCCGAACAGCAGCACGCCCTTCGGGATCTTCGCGCCGAGAGCCTGGTACTTGGCCGGGTTCTGCAGGAAGTCCTTGATCTCGTGCAGCTCCTCGACGGCCTCCTCGGCACCGGCCACGTCCGCGAAGGTGGTCTTCGGGGTGTCCTTGCTGACGAGCTTCGCCTTCGACTTGCCGAAGTTCAGTACGCGCGATCCGCCGCCCTGCATCTGCGACATCATGATGAAGAAGAACAGGACGATCAGGAGCAGCGGCAGGAACGAGAAGATCAGCGACGTGACCCAGCTGTCCTGGGTGACCTCGGTGTTGTAGCTGCCGCCGTCGGCGTACTTGGCGTTCTGGACGGCCTTGAAGACGTCGTCGCCCGCGGCACCCGGGTAGTTGGCCTGGATCTTGTCAGTCTCGACCGAGCCGAACTTCTGCTTGGACGTCAGATCGAGTTGGAGCGTCTGCTCCTTGTCCTGGATCAGGACCTTCTTGACGTTCCCGGAGTTCAGCTGGGCAAGCGCGACCGAGGTATCGACGTCGCGGTACGTCCCCGAGTTCGTGGAGGTCACGTAGACGACCGCGATCGCGGCCAGGACGAGTACGACCCAGAACCACGGGCGCTTATAAAAGGGGAGTCGCTCCATACCTTTGTTGTCGGGCGCGGAGCGCCCGAAACCTCCCGATCGATACGTAGGCCGTCAGGTCACTTGACGGTACACCGTTGATGTCACGAATGCCGCAGCAGCGCGCCCCTGTGAATACGCTGAGAGACGCGGAGCCGACGTTCCGTACTCGCTATCTCTGGTATACCTCGGGCTTGAGAACACCGACATACGGCATGTCGCGGTAGCGCTCGGCGTAGTCGAGTCCGTAGCCCACCACGAACTCGCTGGGGATGTCGAAACCGACGTACTTCACCGGGACGGTCACCTTGACCGCCTCGGGCTTGCGCAGCAGCGCCACGACGTCGACCGACGCGGCCGAGCGCGACTGCAGGTACTTCAGCAGCCAGCTGAGCGTGAGACCGGAGTCGACGATGTCCTCGACCACGATCACGTGCTTGCCGGCGATGTCCCGGTCGAGGTCCTTCAGGATGCGTACCACCCCGCTGGAGGTCGTGCCCTGGCCGTACGAGGAGACGGCCATGAACTCCAGCTCGGCGGGCGGGCCGAAGCGGCCCAGGGCCCGGGCGAAGTCCGCCATGAACATGACCGCGCCCTTCAGTACGCAGACCAGCAGCACGCTGTCCGCCTGCGCGTAGTCGGCCGCGACCTGCTTGGCCAGCTCTTCCGTCTTGGCGCGGATATCGTCCGCCGAGACGATCACTCGGTCGATGTCGTTGTCATACCACCCGGGCAGCTCAGCCATGACATACAGCGTAGTTGGCGGCCGGCGGCCCGGAGACCGGTGATCTACGTGACGACCGACTCAGGGATGTTTGACGCCGGCGATCCGAGTGTGGATCACGGTCTTTCCGGGCACCGTGGTGGCCCCCATCGTGGTGACCATCTCACCCGGCGAGGCGTCCGGGCTGGTCAGGCGTACGGAGTAGGTGAGGGTGCCGCCGGGCTTCCCCGAGGTCGCGGGCACGAGCAGATCCCCCTTCGGCACGCCGGTCCGGGCCGCGCCGGCGGCGCCGCTGATGTTCTCGGCACCGACGAGGAACTTGACCCCGCCGCCGGGTGCCGCGGGCATCGCCGTCGGGTCGTACGCGAAGCGGATGTTCGCTGTAGGCGTACTACTCCCGGTAGGAATCCAGACCTGGAAGTGCCGGCCGGAGGTCGTCCCGAAGACGTTCACGCGCCATTCCGCCACGATCCAGCGCCGGCCCGCCCGGTCGAGCACCCCGACGCGTACGCCGTCCGCGCCCGTCCCGTCGAGGTCGGTCCAGAAGGGCGCGAGCACGTTGTTCGGCCGCTTCGGGTCGGGCAGGCCGTTCGGTTCGGGGTTCACGTCCTGTCCGTCCCCGCCGCCGACCACCAGATAGCCGTCGGAGCTGACCCCCACCCGCGAGTACGCCTGGCCGGCGTACCGGAAGGCGGGGGTGTCGAAGTTGATGATCTCCTCGTCGCCGATCGCCTCGGCCGCGATCTTCTTGCCGTCGGCGCCGACCGTCGCGGACAGCGGTTCGTAGACCGATCCGGTGGTGTCCTTGAGCGACGGCGTACCGGGCACGATGCCGGGCAGCGTCACCCCGTTCCGGCTCACCGACGCCGCGCCGGTACGCGTCGCGCCCGTGACCGAGGCGATCCCGACGCCGGCCGGGAACACCGAAGTGGTGTCGACGCGCGCGTCCGTGTAGGACCGGTTCGCGGCCGTCACCGAGCAGCCGCCGTCGACGCAGGCGCCGGTCAGCGCCACCGAACCCTGCTGCGGGACGAAGGCGACCGGCAGGTGCAGTGCCGGTGTGCCCGCTCCGGCCGGCTCCAGGCGTACGCCGCCGAAGAGCTGCTGGGTCTTGGCCCACGAGGAGATGGTGACCGAGAACCGGGCGGTCCGGCCGGGGCCGACCGTGATCGACGGCGGGTCGACGGAGATCGCGGAGTGCGCGGGCGCGGTGGTCGCGAAGCGGTAGGTGAGCGTGCGGCCGGTGACGTTCTTGACCGTGCGGACGGCGACCACCCGGCCCGGCATGACCGGAGCGTTGATCGACGGCATGTTGATCTGCAGTGCGCCGATGGGGTCCAGGGCCAGCCTGGCCATCCGCTGCGCGGTCTCGTCGAAGGTCAGCCCGGGCTCGACGGCGGTCGCCACGGCGATCCGCCCGGCGCCGTCGTCGAACGGGTCGGCCGGCGTCTTCAGGTCCTCCTTGACGACCTTGGTCACGGCCGTCGTCATGAGGGCCGACTTGGTCTGGCCGGGCGTCCAGCCCGGGTGGGCGGCCCGCAGCAGGATCGCCGAGCCCGCCACGTGCGGGCCCGACATCGAGGTCCCGGCGATCGCCTGGAAGTACTGCCCGCTCGGGCCGCCCGCCGGATCGTCCGGCGTCGGCGTGTCCCCGGCCAGGATCTGCACGCCCGGCGCGGTCACGTCGGGCTTGAGCGCCAGGCCACCGGGCCCGCGCGAGGAGAAGGCCGCCATCACGTCACCGCGCCCGTCGTGCCTCACGCCCGCGGTGAAGGTCGCGCTCACATTCTGGTGTTTTCCGAGGTACGCGAGCAGCTGCGCGCCCTCGGCGAGGTGTACTGCGGGCAGCCAGTGGTTGTCGGTCTCGGTGTCCTGCAGGGCGGGGTTGTAGAGGATCATGCCGACCCCGCCGCCCTGCTTGACGTTGTAGCCCTTCTCGACCCGGGCGTTGACCCCGCGCTCGCAAACGATGATCTTCCCGGCGAAGGCGTTCTTGGCGGGCGCCTTGTCGCAGAGCTTGGCGCCGTAGCCCGGGACGCCCGCGGCCAGAACCACCGGTGCGGCCGTGGTGACGCCCTGCGTCAGCGAGGAGCCGGTCAGCGTCAGCTTCGCCCCGTCGGTCGAGGCGAGGCTGATGGTCGAGGTGAACTCCCGCCGCTGCGTGGAGGCGGCGACCGTCGTCACCCACGGCGACAGATGGTTGACCGTGGCCTCCTGCGGCCCCTCGTTGCCCGCGCTCGCGGCGACGAACACCCCGGCCGCGTACGCGTCGAGGAAGGCGAGCTCGACGGGGTCGGTCGCCGGGTCGGTGCCGCCCGAGATGGAGAAGTTGATGACCTTGACGCCGTCCTTGATCGCCTGCGCGACGGCCGCCGCGGAATCGGACGAGTAGCAGCCCTCGGCACCGCACACCTTGTAGACGCTGACCCACGCGCCCGGCGCGATCCCGTGCAGCGGCCCGCGCTCGATGCCGAACACCTTGGCGCTGGCCAGCACGTCGCCGGCGGCGGTCGAGGCGGTGTGCGTACCGTGGCCGTCGCTGTCGCGCGCGCTCTTGTAGGTCTCGTCCGGATGCGCCTTCAGGTACGCGTCCAGGAACGCCTGGCCGCCGATGATCTTGTTGTTGCAGGCGAACTTCTTCTTCGTCAGCGGGTTCACGCCGAAGTCGCACTTGCGGGCTCCGCCGTCGGCCTTCTTCGGCGGCGCGGACAGGTTGCCCTGGTCGGCGAAGGACGGGTGCTCCGGCCAGGCACCCGTGTCGAGCACGCCGAAGATGATCCCGCGACCGGCGTTCTTCGCCCCGCCGAGCCGCTGCTGCACCTGGTCGGCCCCGATGAACTGGTTGCTCGCGTCGGTGAGCGGCTGGCGTACCTCGTCTTTCTGCACGGCCACGACACCCGGCAGCTTCAGCAGATCCGCGATCCGGTTCGCCGGTACGCTCGCCGCCACCCCGCCGTAGACCGTCCGCAGAGCGCGGCCGGCCCGGAATCCGGGCAGCTTCGCGGCGGCCTGCTCGAAGGCGGTCTGCTGCTGCTGGAGGAACCGGTCGTACGCCCGCTCAGCCGGCGAGTCCGCGAGGGGCCGGCCGGTGACGCTGGGGCTGGTCGGCGCGAAACCGCGTACGCCGCCCGTGTAGGTGGCGACCGGGGCGTTGGCCAGCTTGACCAGCACGTCGACCCGACCGGAGTCCCGGCGCCCCAGCAGCGACCGGTCGGTACGCGCGATGCTGCTCGTCTTCGCGGCCGTGTAGCGGGACACGACCTTCACGTCGGGCCGGGCGGCCGGTGTGGCGGCGTGGGCCACCGCGGCCGTCGGAACGGAAGCGACAACCAGCGCTAAAGGGAGGAAAAGCCGCGAAAGCATACGCGTATCTTCCTCCGCCGCCTCGGGCCTTCCGGCGCGACACGTCCGGGGGTTGCGCCGGTTTCCCGAGTTCGCGGCCGCCCTTCTCAGAGCGCGGCGAGCGCGTTGGTCACCTCGTCCAGGTGGGCCCGGGCGACGTCGGTCGACGACGGCACGGCGTCGCACAGCACGGAGAACGCCAGCAGCCGGCCGCTCTTGGTGACCACGATCCCGGCGATGGCGGCGACGCCCGTGAGCGTGCCGGTCTTCGCGCGGACGACGCCGGCACCGGCCTCGGGCTTGCCGCCCGCGGTCATGTTCCGGTCGGCGAGCGTGCCGGACCAGGCACCGACGGGCAGGCCGCCGAAGATCGAGTGCAACTCGGGGTGCTTCTCCCCGGCCGCCAGCGCCAGCAGGCTCGTCTGCATCGCCGGCGACTGCTTGTCCAGCCGCGACAGGCCGGAGCCGTCGCGCATGCTGGCCCCGTCCACCTGTACGCCCATCGAAGCGAGCTGGTCGGACACGGCCTTGCCGGCATTGTCGAAGGTCGCGGGCAGGTTCTTGGCGATGGCGACCTGCCGGGCGAGCATCTCGGCCACGACGTTGTCGCTCTCCGACAGCATGATCTCGACCATGCTGTCGATCCGCGGCGACTGGACCGAGCCGAGCTCCTGGGCACCGTCCGGGGCCTTGCCGGACTCGACCTTGGAGATGCCGAGCGCCTTGGCGAAGGCGGCGGCGGCCGAGCGGTCGGGCTGGCTCGTCCGGTCCTGGCCGGCGTGGATCTCCTCGATCGACTTCGGCCGCTTCGGGCTCGTCCGCGCCCCGTCGATCATGAGCGCGGTGATCTTCGCTCCGTACGGGCCGGCCGCATCGCCGTCATCCCAGCCCGGGCCGATGCTCGAACCGGGGTAGAGGGAGCCGTCATAGATGACCTTGGTGGGAGCCTGACCGCCAAGGGCCGCCTTGACCTGGGCCGCGAGCTGGTCGAGCCGGCCCGCGCCGACGTAGTAGCCGGTCGGGCCGTAGGTCAGCGTCGGATCGCCGGCTCCGATGATCACGACCTCGCCCGGGTTCGGGCCCGCGACCACCTTGGTCGTGATGCGGTAATCGGCACCCCGCGCGGAGAGCACCGCGGCGGCGGTCGCGATCTTGGTCGTCGAGGCGGGATTCGCGTTGTGGTCGGCGCCGTGGTCGAACAGGACGGTGCCGGACGGCACGTCCACGACCGAGACGTTCACCGAGGAGCCGAGTTCGGCGTCCGCGATCGGGCTGCGCAGCGCCGCCTCGACCGTGCCCGCGGCGGGCATCGCGGCAGAGTCGCCCAGCGTACTGAGCACGGAAGCGGCGGTCGGGACGGTCGGGGCCGAGGCCGACGGGCTGGCCGCCGGACTGCCGAACATCGTGCGTACGCGATCCGGCCCCACGTACGCGACGCCGCCGGCGGCCAGGCCGATGGCGATCGCGACGACCCCGGCCGTGATGAGCAGGCCGCGCTTCTTTCGCTTCGGCTTCGGCCCACGTTGCGCGGGATCCGGCTGGGCCACCGGACCCGGCCGCGGCGGCTGGCCCGATCTCGGGGGCTGATCCCACGCCGGAGGCTGGGGCGGCTGGCCGAAGTCGGGACCCCGGTCGCCGGTCGGACGCGGGCCGTAGGGGTTCGCGTACCCGGTGGCGGGCGGCTGGTTCACCGGCGGCCGCTGGTACTCCGGGGGCGGTGGATATCCGGGCGGGCCGCTCGGCGTACCCGTGGATCCGGAGCGATAGGTCGTGCCCGGCCGCGGCTGTGGACGGTCTTGCGGGCCCGGGGCCTGTGGATAATGTCCGGACTGTGAAGCTTGAGGGGCTTGTGGATATTGTCCCCATCCCTGTGGATCAGCCTGTGGATAAGGCTGTGGATAGTCCACGGGCGCCTGTGGATAGTCCGGTGGATAACCTTGGTTCCGCTGGTCCGGCTCATTTCCTTGCCAACCGGCCGCCCACGGCGAATCCTCGCCGTAGTGTGAACCTTGCCTCCCCACGGGCCCTCCAGGTATGCGGTGCGATCGACTTACGCGACACTAGCGACCAGAAGCCAGTGTCGGCGAGGAAACGGTCAGGAGCGTGAGATGGATTTCGACGTCACGGTTGAGATCCCCAAGGGGCAGCGCAACAAGTACGAGGTCGATCACGCGACGGGACGCATCCGGCTCGACCGTACCCTGTTTACCTCTACGCAGTACCCGGCCGACTACGGATTCATCGAGAACACCCTCGGTGAGGACGGCGACCCGCTCGACGCGCTCGTGCTCGTCCAGGAACCGACCTTCCCCGGCTGCCTGATCCGCTGCCGCGCGATCGGCATGTTCCGGATGCGCGACGAGAAGGGCGGCGACGACAAGGTGCTGTGCGTTCCGGCCGAGGATCCCCGGCTGGAGCACCTGCGCGACATCCATCACGTCGCCGAGTTCGACCGGCTGGAGATCCAGCACTTCTTCGAGGTCTACAAGGACCTGGAGCCCGGCAAGAGCGTCGAGGGCGCGACCTGGGTCGGCCGGGTCGAGGCCGAGGCCGAGATCAAGGCGTCGTACCAGCGGGCCAAGGACACGCCGCTGGAGCACTGAGCCCCTGAGGCTTTCCGGCCCCGGACCGCGACCGCGGTCCGGGGCCGTTTCCATACGTTGATCAACAGGTCGGAGATCGCTCGACCGGGTAGCGTCGAGCCATGACGGATTTCGTCGACTGGGACCTCGCGGCCGCCACCGCCGGCAAGCTCGGACCGACCGGCCCGAAGGTCACCGCGGCCGAGGCGGCCGAGGTCGTCGGGCAGCTGCGCGTCCTGGCCGCCGAGGCGGGCCGCCACGTGGCCGACTTCACCGGCCTGCAGCCGCGGGTCGAGGTCCTGCCGCCGCGGATCGTGGACCGGGTCGACTGGGCCAAGGTCAACGTCGACGGCATGCGTACCGTCATCGGACCGCTGGCCCGGCAGCTGGTCGCCCGCACGAAGGCCGACCCCGACGCGCGTACGCCGCTCGACCTCGTCGGCTCGAAGGTGACCGGGGTGCAGGCGGGGACCGTGCTGGCGTACCTGTCCGGGCGGGTGCTCGGGCAGTACGAGGTGTTCTCCGCCGACCCGGGCCGGCTGCTCCTCGTCGCGCCGAACATCGCCGCGGTGGAACGCAAGCTCGGCGCCGAACCGCGCGACTTCCGGCTGTGGGTCTGTCTGCACGAGGTCACCCACCAGACGCAGTTCACCGCCGTGCCCTGGCTGCGCGATCACTTCCTGGCCGAGGTGCAGGCGTTCGTCGACGCCGCCGATGTGGACACCGGCCAGCTGCTGGCACGCGTGCGCCGCGCCCTGTCCGCCGTCGCCGACCTGGCCCGCGACCCGCAGGCCCGCAGCAGCGTGCTGGACGTGGTGCAGAGCCCCGCCCAGAAAGAGGTGATGAACCGGTTGACCGCGCTCATGACCCTGGTCGAGGGGCACGCCGAGGTCGTCATGGACGGGGTCGGCCCGCAGGTCATCCCGTCGGTCGAGGCGATCCGGCAGCGTTTCAACGCGCGGCGTACCGCGTCGAACCCGGTCGAGGGCATGGTGCGCCGGGTGCTCGGCATCGAGGCCAAGATGCGGCAGTACGCCGAGGGCCGCCGCTTCGTCGCCGACGTGATCGACCGCGTCGGCATGGCCGGCTTCAACGAGATCTGGACCTCCCCGGCGACCCTGCCGACCCTCGACGAGATCTCCGACCCCGACGCGTGGATCGCCCGCGTCCTCGCCTGATGGCCGGTCCGCCCCCGGCGGTCGCCGCCCTCCGCCTCGCGGTCCGCCGCTGCCTCGCCCCGCTGCCGGCCGGCCTCGTGCTCGTCGCCTGCTCCGGCGGCGCCGATTCGCTCGCGCTCGCCTCGGCGGCCGCGTGGGTGGGTGCGCGTACCGGCCGGGCGATCGGGCTGGTGACCGTCGATCACGGCCTCCAGCCGGGCTCCGCCGATCGCGCTGCCCAGGTCGTCGCGTGGGCGGGCACCGCGGGCCTCACCCCCGCCGTCGTGGCCGCGGTCGCGATCGACCCGGCTGATCCGCTCGGTCCCGAGGCCGCCGCGCGCAACGCCCGCTACCAGGCACTCCGCCACCATTCCCAGGAGTACGCGTCGACAGCCGTCCTGCTCGGTCACACGGTCGACGACCAGGCCGAGACCGTCCTGCTGGCCCTGGCCCGGGGCGCCGGACCCCGCGGGCTGAGCGGCATGCCGGAACGCCGGACCGTCGACGGACTGACCTTGCTGCGGCCCTTCCTCGGTGAACGGAGGGCCACGACGCGCGCGTACTGTGTCGAGGCTGGACTGTCGCCTTGGGACGATCCACACAATGCCGATCCCCGGTACGCCCGGGCCCGCGTTCGCGCCGACCTGCTCCCCGCGCTCGTGGACACGCTCGGCGACGGCGTGGTCGGCAATCTGGCCCGGACGGCGGGGCAGATCGCCGCGGACTCGGCCTACCTCGACGAACTCGCTTCGGCCGCGGCCGACGACTGCCGTTCCGGAGACGGCTTGGACGTGCATCGCCTCGCCGACCTGCCGGCCGCCCTGCGTACGCGAGTCCTGCACGCCTGGGCTCTCGGACTGGGCGCCGAACCGGCGGCGCTCGGCCACCGGCACGTCGCCGCGATGGCGGCGCTCGTCGTGGACTGGCACGGCCAGGGGCCGACGATGCTCCCCGGCGCGATCGTGGTGACCCGCGCCGGGGGACGCCTCACTGGGCGGGCAGCTCCGCCACCTGGATGAGACGGATGCCCTGCTTGCGGGACATCAGCCGGCCCCGGCCCGGAACCATGCGCTCGAACCGCAGGTCGCCAAGCGGCGAGGTCTCGTTCTTGTCGCCGGACATGAGCAGGCCGGGCGTGCCGACGCGGCGCATGATCTGGAACAGCGGCTGGTAGGACAGGCCGCTCGCCCCGGTCGAGTTCCGCGAGATGATCACGTGGAGGCCGACGTCGCGGGCGATCTCCAGGTACGGCACCAGCGGGTCGAGCGGGTTGCCGGAGCCGGACGCCACCATCTCGTAGTCGTCGATCAGCACGAAACACTCCGGCCGGCCCTCCAGCCAGGGCCGCTCACGCAGCTGCTGGGGGGTGACGTCGGCCGGGGGCTTGCGCTGGTCCATGTAGCCGGCGACGGCCTGCAGGTACTGCGCGCTCTGCTCGTAGTTCGTCGTGTACCCGATGAGGTGGTCGCCGGTGATCGCACCGAGGAGGCTGCGCCGGTGGTCGACGATGAGAATCTTCGCCTCGTCGGGGGTGAACCGGCGGGTGATCGTGGTCGCCATCGCCCGCAGGAACGTCGACTTACCGCACTCGCTCTCGCCGAAGACCATGAAGTGCTGGTCGTCCCGGAAGTTGATCGAGATCGGGGTGAGGTCCTCGGACAGGCCGATCGGCAGGTGCAACGGGTCGCCGCCGGTGATCGGCAGGTTCTCGTACGCGTAGACCGGCGGGAGCATGCGCACCCGCGGCGCCGGTTCGCCCTTCCAGTGCTCGGCGATGTGCTTGCTGACCGACGTCTGGTCGGTGCCGAGCGAGGTCAGCTCCGGGCGGAAGGTGAGGAAGTAGAGGCCGTCGTTGGTGGCACCGTGGCCGGGCGCGTTGCGGACGTTCTGCGCGGCCTTGCGGACCTTGCCGATCGAGTCGGACGGGTCGCCGAGACGCAGTTCGATCTTGGTGCCGAACTGGTCCTGGATGGCCGCCCGGAAGTCACGCCAGCGCAGCGACGACGCGATGACGTGGACCCCGTACGACAAACCCCGCGTCGCGATGTCGGTGATGACCGGTTCGAGGTCGTCGTAGCTCTCCCGCAGCGTCGACCAGCCGTCGATGACCAGGAAGACGTCACCGAAGGGATCGTTGACCTGCCCGGCCGCGCGGCGTCGGCGGTAGTTGGCCATCGAGTCCACGCCCAG
Source organism: Hamadaea tsunoensis DSM 44101 (assembly GCF_000428945.1). Taxonomy (GTDB): domain Bacteria; phylum Actinomycetota; class Actinomycetes; order Mycobacteriales; family Micromonosporaceae; genus Hamadaea; species Hamadaea tsunoensis. The sequence goes on from NZ_AUAX01000003.1 coordinate 458,357, forward strand.
CTCGGCGAAGCGCGCCTCCCGCTGGGCGAGCAGCATCGCGACCTCGCTGACCGTCCGGCGGACCTGCGCGGTGTCGAGACGGCCGGCCACCCCGCCGACGTGCGGCAGCTCGCGGAGGGCGGCCAGCGTTCCGCCACCGAAGTCGAGGCAGTAGAACTGCGCCTCGGCCGGTGTGTGGGTGAGCGCCACGGCGCTGATGATCGTACGCAGCAGGCTCGACTTGCCGCTCTGCGTCGCACCGGCGACCGCCACGTGCCCGGCCGCACCCGCGAGGCTGATCCACTGGACGTCGCGGCGCTGCTGCGCCGGACGGTCGATCAGCGTGATCGGGATCTGCAGGGCGCCGTGCAGTTCGGTGTTGGCCGTGGTCAGACCGCGCTGCGGGTGGATGGCGATCTTCTGGAACGCCTCCTCCAGCGTGTCCGACACGTCCAGCGGCGGCAGCCACACCTGGTGGGCGGGCGGTCCCTTGCCGGCAAGCCGGCCGACGAGCACGTCCATGAGGCTCTCGCCGGGCTTGACGTCCCAGTTCACCTCGGGCTCGGCGTTGACGGGCTTGGCCGGCAGCGGCACGAAGTGCGTCCCGAAGTTGTGGATCTCGATGTCGGTACGCCGTCCGCCCGACCGCCCCGGCGCCTGCCCGGCCTTCTTGTACGAGCCGGAGACGTAGGCGGCCTTGAACCGGACGAGCGGCTCGGTACCGAACTTCATGTAGCCGTGGCCGGGCGCGCGCGGCAGGTCGTACGCGTCCGGGACGCCGAGGACCGTGCGCGACTCCATCGCGGAGAACGTCCGCAGACCGAGCCGGTACGACAGGTGCGTATCGAGTCCCCGCAGCCGGCCTTCCTCCAGTCGCTGGCTGGCCAGCAGCAGGTGGATGCCGATCGACCGGCCGACCCGGCCGATCTGGACGAAGATCTCGATGAAGTCGGGCTTCGCGGTCAGCAGCTCGGAGAACTCGTCGGCCACGATGAGCAGGGACGGCAGCGGCGCCAGCGCCTTACCCTGCTGGCGGGCCTTGTTGTAGTCCTTGAGGTTGGCGAAGTTGCCGGCCGCGCGCAGCAGTTCCTGGCGCCGGATCACCTCACCGTTGATCGCGTCCGCCATGCGGTCGACGAGCAGCGCCTCGCCTTCGAGGTTGGTGATGACCGCGCTGGTGTGCGGCAGCACGTCCATCGAGGCGAAGGTCGCGCCGCCCTTGTAGTCGACGAGGACGAAGTTGAGCTCCTCGGACGAGTGCGTCAGCGCGAGCGCCAGCACGAGCGTCCGCAGCACCTCGGACTTGCCGGAGCCGGTGGCGCCGATGAGCAGGCCGTGCGGGCCCATGCCGTCCTGCGCCGACTCCTTGATGTCCAGCTCGACCGGCGCCCCGTCGATCCCGAGCCCGATCGGTACGCGCAGCTTGTCGCGGTCGGCGCGGGGCCGCCAGCCCTGGGCGACCTCGAACGTCTCCGGGTCGGGGATGCCGAGCAGGTCGGCCAGGCCCTGGTCGCCGGACATCGGCGCGTCGGCGGACTTGGTCGCCGCGGACAGCCGCAGCGGGGACAGCCGGCGCGCGACGGCCTCGGCCTCGACGAAGGTCAGCTGGTCGGCGACGCCGACCTCGGCCGCGCCGTCGGAGGTGAAGATCTCCAGTTCGTGCGAGCCCTGGCGGATCTCCAAGGTGAGCGTCGCGCGGTCGAGCAGCCGGGGCGGCTGCCCGTCGAGGTCGAGCACGGTCACACCCGCGATGCCGCCCTCGGCCGCGAGGTGCTGCGAGCCGGTCAGGTCGGCGCCGTCGAGGACGACCACCACGTACGGGCCCGAGACGCCGCCGCCGAACCGGGGCCGGTTGCCGATGACGTCGCCGAGCAGCTCCTCCATCGCCATCGCCGAGGGCGCCACGAGGCGTACCGGGCCGAGGGCGTCCACCTTGGACGGATGCGCGCCGTGCGGCAGCCACTTCACCCAGTCCCAGCGGTCCCGGCGGTGTGCCGGCGCGACCACGGCGATCACCAGGTCGTCGGGAGCGTGGAAGGTGGCGAGCTGGTTGATGAGCGCGCGGACCAGGCCGTGCGCGGAGGTGCCGTCGCGGTGGTCCTCGGGATTCTCGTGGGCCGCCCGCGAGCCGAAGGCGCCGAAGAGCGCCGGGCCCTGCTGGGTCGCCTCCTCCCGGATGAAGACCCGGGCGAAGGCCGGCATCGACACCGCGACGGGCAGTTCGGGCACCACCGAGTACGCGTCCAGGAACCGCCGCAGCGCACCGGCGGTCATCGGCTCCAGCTCCTCCAGCGGCCGGGTCACCGGCGGGATGAGCGGGGTGGCCAGCGACTGCGGGCCGATGCCGATGCGGGTCACGCCGAAGTCGGGATCGGTCGGGCGGCGCTCCCAGAGCCGGTAACTGTCCACGGTCGACCACAGCTGCTGCGGGTCGGGATGCCGGTAGAACAGTCCCGAGCGCTGCTGGGCGACGGTCTGGCGCACCTTGGTCCGCATGTTGGCCAGATGACGCAGGTATTCGCGGCGGGCGGCCATCATCTCGGCCTTCTTCGGGCCGCCGCCGCCGTTGGAGAAGCTCATGGCCAGCATGCCGATGGACGACAGGCCCATCATGCCGCCCATGATGTAGCCCATCTTGCTGTTCTGCGCGGTGCCCATCATGTACGCGCTGGGCAGCATCGCGCCGAGCATCGGCAGCGCCATCATGGCCTGCTGCCAGCGGCCCCCGCTCGCCTGTGGAATCTCCGGAGGGGCATCGATGATCAGCTCCCCGCCGGGAATCTCCGGCGCGGGTCGCCGAGGACCCCGTTTCACCACGACAGTCCCCATGCCGGCGGCCCTCCTCCCCATGACGGCCTTATGACGGCCTCTCGACCGGACGCGGCCCCATGCTAGGCGATGCGCCCGACAACGCACACCCCGCATTCACAACCCTGTGGACGAAGCCCGCGTACGCGGGCGCGGGGTGACGCTCGTCGGTGGCTTGTGGTAGGCATTTGCGGTGAGCATCCCCTCGGCCGCGCTCGGGCTCGCCCGGGTCACCATCAACACACCGCACCGGCGCGTCGACGTAGCGCTGCCGGAGCAGATCGCGATCGCCGAGTTGCTGCCCGAGTTGCTGCAGCACGCCGGCGAGGGCTTCGCCGACGACGGCGAGCGGCACGGCGGCTGGACGCTGCGGCGGGCCGACGGCACCGCGCTGTCCGGCGACAAGAGCCTGCACCAGCAAGGGGTCCGCGACGGCCAGGTGCTGCACCTCGTGCCGGCCCGCGCGCAGTGGCCCGAACTCGAGTACGACGACGTCGTCGAGGCGATCGCCGAAGGCGCCCGGCAACGCGGCGCCGGCTGGTCGTCGGCCAGCACCCGGACGGCCACCGTGGTCGGTGCCGGCGTGCTGCTGGCGGGCGGCGTACTCGCCATCCTCGTCGGCGGGCCGGCCTGGGCACCGGGCGGCTGGCTCGGCCTGGCCTCCGCGGTCCTGCTGCTGTTCGGCGGCGTGATCGCGTCGCGGGCGTACGGCGACGCCCGGGTCGGTGCCGTCCTAGGTGGATTCAGCCTGCCCTACGCGTTCGCCGGCGGCGCCCTCGTCCTCGGCGGCACGTCGCTGACCGGCGTCATGAAGCTCACACCCTGGCTCGGCCAGTCGCAGCTGCTGGTCGGCGCGGTGTGCGTACTGCTGTTCTCGGCCCTGGGCGCGGCCGGCATCGGCGGGCGGCTGCGCGTCTTCGTCGCCGGCATCACCACCGGCCTGCTGACCGCGATCACGAGCCTGCTCGGCTTCGTCGACACCGCCGGCGGCGCCGCGATCCTGCTGGCCTTCCTGGTCTGCGGCATCGGCCTGGTCCCGGTGCTGGCCATCCGGTTCGGCAAGGTCCCGGTCCCGTCGGTCACCCTGCCCACCAGCAGCCAGGGCGGCAAGGACATGTACTCGGCCGGCGCCAGCCTCGAGGCCGCCCGCCGGCTGCCCGAGCGGCAGAAGATCTTCGCCGCCGTCTCGCGCTCCGAGGAACTGCTCTCCGGAATGCTCATCGGGTACGCGGTCCTGACCGTCGGCGCGACCGCCGTGCTGGTCGCGGCCGGTGCGGTCGCCGGACGCGTACTGATCGCGGTGGCCTCGGTCGCGCTGCTGCTGCGGTCCCGGCTGTTCGTCAGCTCCCGCCAGCGCGTACCGCTGATCGTCGCCGGGCTCACCGGTGCGGCCGTCCTGATCGTCGGGATGGTCCTCGGCGCGGCCGACGTGACCCGGGCGCTGATCGCCATCGGCACGGTCGTGCTGGCGCTGATCGTGGTCATCGCCGGCCAGGCCTGGTCGACGCGGCCGCCCTCGCCCTACATGGGCCGGCTCGCCGACCTCTTCGAGATGCTGATCGTCGTGTCGGTGATCCCGGCCGCGCTGTGGGTGCTCGACGTCTTCGACAAGATCCAGGGCATCACGGGCGGCTGACGCGTACGCGGGCCAGGGTGGAACTTGTCCACAGACTGATGCGTGAAGGCATCGGACGGGGTAGGTTTCACGCATTGTGTGCCCGCCACGGAATTCGCACAGCGCCGGACCGCCTCATGCGACGGCGCTGTTCCGCGTGTGCCTGGCGGTGCTGCTCGCCGCCCTGGTGACGGCTGGTCTACCGGTGCCGGTGGCGGCCGCGACGGGTGCCGGTGGCGGCCACGCCGTCGCGGCCTTCCTGTCCGACCAGGTCCGTGACGAGCAGTGGCAGCTGCGTACGCTGCGCGCCCAGGAGGCCTGGAAACAGGCCGACGGGACGGGCGTGACGGTCGCCGTCATCGACTCCGGTGTGGACGGCCAGCATCCCGACCTCGTCGGCCAGGTGCTGAAGGGCAACGACTTCGTGGCGCCCGGCGGGGACGGCCAGTCGGACGCGGTCGGTCACGGCACCACGGTCGCCGGGCTGATCGCCGGGCGCGGTGACGACAAGCGCGGCGTGCTCGGGCTGGCCCCGGGCGCCAAGATCCTCCCGGTCCGGGTGCTCGACTCCCGCAACCGCTATGACGACGCCCGCGTGGTCGCCAACGCCGTACGCTGGTCGGTCGACCACGGCGCCGAGGTCATCAACATGTCGCTCGGCGGCACCGTGGCGAGCCCGGAACTGGCCGACGCCATCGACTACGCGTTCGAGAAGGACGTGGTCGTCGTCGCGTGCACCGGCAACGAGTCGCCGCCCGCCGAGGACACCATGTGGTACCCGGCCCGGGAACCCGGTGTACTGGCCGTGACGGGGTTGCAGCACGACGATCAGAACTCGATCTGGCCCGGCGCCCTCCGCGGCCCGCAGACCGTTCTCGCCGCCCCCGGCACGGATCTCGTCGGTGCCCGCCCCAGCGGCTACTGGACGGTCGAGGGAACGAGTTTCGCCGCGCCGCTCGTCGCCGCCGCGGCCGCGCTCCTCCGGTCGAAATGGCCGCTGATGTCGGCCGCCAACGTCGTCAACCGGCTGATCCGGACGGCCGACGACCTCGGCGCCCCGGGCCGTGACGACACCTACGGCTTCGGCCTCGTCGACCCGGTGGCCGCACTGAATTCGACCATGGTCGACGTGACCACCAACCCGCTCGACACGACGCCGCCGCCCGGCAAGGCCCGGTTCGGCCGGGCCCGCTCGTCGAGCAGCCCGGCGACGGAACGGCCCGAGTCGACGCCCACCGCGATTCCGGACGGGGAGATCACGCGGCAGCCGCGGACGATGCCCCTGGCCGGGCTGCCGGCCGGGATCGCGGTCGTCATCGTGCTCGTCGGCGGCGCGGCCGCCACCCTCCGCCGCCTACGCCTCTAGCAGCTCACGCGTCGGCAGGCCCCGTTTCCCGGGGGTGGGCTCAGGCGCAGGTCTGCGTGCCCACGCCGACCGTCTTGGTCGCGCCCTGGGCCGCCACCGGGGTCGCCTCGTCCGCCGTCACCGCGAAGCCGGTCGTCGGATCGTCCGCCGCGGCGGCGAAGATCACACCGAGGACCCGGCCGCTCGGCGTGATCAGCGGGCCGCCCGAGTTGCCGCTGCGTACCAGCGCCCGGATCGTGTAGACCTCGCGGGTCACCCGCTGCTCGTCGTAGATGTCGGGTCCGGTGATGTCGCCGACGTCGCGTACGCGGGCCGCCTGGGCGTCGTAGGGGCCGTCGAGCGGGTAGCCGAGCACGATCGCGTCGGCCCCGGTGTCCACTTCGTCGTCGGCGAGCCGGAGCGCGGGTGCGTCGAACCCGGGCACGTAGAGAACGGCGAGATCCCGTTCGGGGTCGTAGACGACGACCCGGGCCGCGTGCCGGTCGCCGTCCTCGTCCCGGATCGCCACCGACGTCGTGCCGGCGACCACGTGGGCGTTGGTGAGGACGTGCTCCGGCGCGTACACGAAACCGGAGCCCTCGATGCGGCGGGAGCAGCTCGGCGCGCTGCCCAGGACTTTGATGACCGACTGGTGGGAGTTGACCACGATCGACGACTTGGCCAGAGCGCTGTCCGGCTCCGGCACCGGGCGTACGCGCGTGGGCACCAGCTGGCCGAACACGTCCGGGAAACCGTTGGTGTCTATGGTGTCGCGCAGCGCGTTGGTCAGCGTGGTGGCCTCGCTCGGCATGACCTGGTTGATGCCGCCGAGGACGACGCTGTTGCGGACCGAACCGGCCAGCCACGGCACGTCCGACTTGCTCAGCGGGATGGCGACCAGCCAGGCGACGAGGGCGACGGCCACGACCGACACGATCGAACCGCCCAGGTCGTCGACGACCTGCAGGCTGGGGTTGGTGATGCCGCCGCGCAGCCGCGAACCGAGCCATCCGGTGAGGGCCTGACCGAGGATGGCCAGGCCGAACACGGCGATGAGGGCGACCACCACCCGCAGGGTCGCGTCGGAGAAGCGGTCGGCGAGCAGCGGGCCGACCTGCAATCCCACGAGCGCGCCGACGAAGAAGCCCGTGAACGAGAGCACGCCGATGAGGAATCCCTGGCGGTACCCGCTGATCGCGAACACCACCATGAGGAGGATCAGAACGACGTCGACGACGGACATTGGCCTAGCGTACGGGCAGATTCTCGATGCGCGACTCGTCCCATGGGCGCGCCCAGCCGCCCAACTCCAGCAGGACGGTCAGGATCCCCGCAGTGAATCCCCAGACGACCATGTCACCGACCGCGAAGGCCGGCCCGGTCCACCCGCTCGGATGGCGTACGCGCAGCCGGTTCGCCGGGTCGGCCAGCTCTCCGATGGGCAGGCGGGCGACCCTCGCCACCTCGGCCGGTTCGAGCGCGGTCACCGGGTGCGGCTCATCCCACCAAGCCAGCACCGGTGTGACCACGAAGTCGCTGACCGGGATCCACAGCTCCGGGAGCGTGGCGAGCACCGTGACGGTGGCAGGATCGAGGCCGACCTCCTCGGCCGCCTCGCGCAGGGCGGTCTGTTCCGGTCCGCCGTCGCCCGGGTCGGCCGCGCCGCCGGGGAACGCGGGCTGCCCGGCGTGGTTGCGCATGGTCGCGGCGCGCTCGAGCAGCAGCACGTCCGGCCCGTGCGGTTCGTCGTCGGCCAGCAGGATCAGCACCGACGCCGCCCGGCCGCCCGCCTCGGGCACCTCGAACCGGGTGAAGTCGGATGTACGCGCCGCCTCCGCCTTCTCGACCAGCTCCCGCATCCACGGCGGAGGTCCCCCGACGGTCATGCGGCCACGCCGAGGTGTTCGGTGACCAGCTTGTCCAGGGTGGCCGCGTCCAGCGCGGTGCCCTGGTAGACGTACGCGACGCGGCCGTCCTTGACGAACAGCGTGACGGGCAGTGCGGCCGTGGCGAGGCGCTGCTTGACGAGTTCGGTGCTCAGCCGGCCGTCGGCGTCGAAGACGGCCGGGAAGCTCAGGCCGAGGTCCTCGCCCAGCGAGCCCGCCGCGCTGCGGGTGTCCTTGGTGACGACACCGAGCACGGTCACCTGGCCGGTGGTCTTCTTCGCCAGCGCCTGGAAGGCGGGCAGCTCCTTGCGGCACGGCGCGCACCACGACGCCCACAGGTTGACGACGGCCGCGCCCTTGATCTGGGCGAGCCGGATCGACTCACCACCGTGGAAGCACGGCACCGTCACATCCGGTACGCCCGCACCCACCGCGTCCGCGACGACCGCGCCGCAGTCCGGGAAGGGATCGGGGCCGTCGTCCGCGACCGTGGTCGTCGGCGTGGCCGAGCAACCGGCCAGCAGCAATCCCGCGGCCAGGATCGCGAGCGCGCGCCTCACTGCTGCCCCGCCGGCGGCTCGGCCTCGACGAGTGCGGCGAGTTCGGCGACGCGCGGGCCCTTGAGCAGCTTGATCGCCTCGTCGCGGCCGGTCGGCCCGGCGCCGTAGGACGGGCACTGCGGCGCAAGGGTGCACGCACCGCAGGCCGGTTTGCGGGCATGGCAGACGCGCCGCCCATGGAAGATCACCCGGTGCGACAGCATCGTCCAGTCGCGCTTCTCGATCAGCGCGCCGATCGCGAACTCGACCTTGACCGGATCGGTCTCCTCGGTCCAGCGCCACCGGCCGACCAGCCGGCCGAAGTGCGTGTCGACGGTGATGCCCGGCTTGCCGTACGCGTTGCCGAGGATCACGTTCGCCGTCTTGCGGCCGATGCCGGGCAGCTCCACCAGCTGCTCCAGCTTCCGGGGCACCTCGCCGCCGTAGCTCTCGGTCAAGCGCGTACCGAGTTTGATCAGTGAGTCCGTCTTGTTCCGGTAGAAGCCGGTCGGCCGGATGATCGTCTCCAGTTCGGCACGGTCGGCGCCCGCGTACGCGGCGGCGGTCGGGTAGCGCGCGAACAGCTTCGGCGTCACCTCGTTGACCTTCACGTCCGTGCACTGCGCGGAAAGGATGGTCGCCACCGCCAGCTCCAGCGGCGTCGTGAAGTCGAGTTCGCAGTGCGCGTCGGGATGGATCTCCGCCAGTTCCCGGGCCATCCTGCGGGCCCGCCGCTTCAACCCCAGCTCCGTCTCGGTCACGGCGTCGACATTACGTCGCGCGTACGACGGCGGCGGGGCGGGCACACCCTGGGGGTCCGCGATGTCCAGTTTTAGACGGCTCAGCTGGACGGGCTCAGGCGGCCGGCGGTGTGATCTTCCCGGTGCCGCCGATCACCGCGCCGGTCTTCGGGAAGTCGGCCTTGGTCAGCTTCGACAACTGCGTCGCGCTGTGGTTGGCCGCGTCCGGCGACGGGATGCCGACGTTGTTCATGATCGTGCACTGGAGCTGGCCGCCCGCCCAGGTGCCGTCCTTGTGCAGCGTCACCTTGAGCACGCCGCCCCAGCCGAGGATGCCGTCCGGCTTCAGCGTCCGGCCGCCGCCCAGGAAGTTGCCCAGGCTGTACGCGATCAGCCGGTCCTTGTAGAACTCCATCGCCCGCAGGACGTGCGGGCCGTGGCCGACGATGAGGTCGGCGCCCGCGTCGATCATGGCGTGCGAGAACGCGACGGGGTCGCCGCGGTTCTCCCTGAGGAAGATCTCCGTGCCCGGCTTCACGTGCGTGTACGCCGTCCCCTCCGAACCCATGTGCACCTGGACGACCACGAGATCGGCCTGGCCGGCCGCTTCCTTGATCAGATCCTGTGCCTTCGGGATGTCGATGAGGCTGTTGTTCCACGCGTACGAGGAGAAGCCGACGACCGCGACCTTGACGCCCTTGACGTCGACGACGGTGATCTCGCCGGGCGCGCCGGTGTGCTTGAGGCCGACCGCGTCGAGCGACTGCTGCGTGCCCTTGTAGCCGGCCGAGCCCATGTCGTTGCCGTGGTTGTTGGCCATGTTCATCAGGTCGTAGCCGGCGTCCTTGAGGTATTTCGCCCAGGACGGCGGCACGTAGAACTGGTGGCACTGGGTCGAGCCGGGGCTGCACTTGCGGTAGCCGGTGTCGTTGGTGACGGGCTCTTCGAGGTTGCCCATCATCAGGTCGGCGTCGAACAACGACTTGACCTTGGCGTAGATGTCCTTGCCGTTGTTGGCCGGCATGTTGCCCGGCCCGCCCATGACGTTGTCGCCGGTGGCTCCCAGCGTGATCGTCTCGGATTCGGCCTGCGCGGCTGGCGACTGGTCGCCCTGCGGCGAGGCCGAGGCACCGGCCGACGGCTGCCCCGCCTTGCCCGAGGCCCATTCCGGCTTGTGCTGGGCCGTCAGGCCGCCGTAAGCGGCGCCGGCACCGATGACGATGAGCGCCACGGCGCCGATGAGGATCAACCGGGGGCGTGGCGTACGCGAGGAGCGTCGGGGGGTGGCCATCGCGTGCCACCCTACCCGTCAGCCGCCCGTGGCGCCGACCCCTTCGTTCACCTGAGCCGGTCTCGGATCAACGGTCCGACCAGGCGACCTGTTCGGCCGAGAATCGACGGCCGCCTTCGAGAAGGGCCTCGTGAACAGCCCGGGCAAGCCGCGATCCCCACCGGGACCGGGGGCCGCCGTAGGGTTCGGCCGGCCCGTCGGCGTCCGCGATCACGCAGGTGGCGTCGGTCGAGGTGCCCGTGGCCGCGTACCCGAGATCGCGGAGGGCCTGAGCCTTGGCCTCGGCGACCGTGGCGACCGCGTTGACCAGCGCGGCATCCGTCCACGCCGCCGGTACGCGAGCCACGACGTTGATCGTCCCCGCCCGGTACGCGATCGGCTCCGCGGGCGCGGCCGCGAGGCCGGCGTTGCCGAGGCCGACGGTGGCCCAGACGGTGACGCCCTCGTCGCAGGCCTCGACGAGCAGGCCGGTGTCCACTCCGGTGAGCAGGCCGACGCCGTCGCCGGTGAGGCCGATGTCACCGGCGATCTCGGTCAAATGGGTATCTGGATCATCACGGTTGTATGACATTGGCACGGTGGCATTGATCACCCAGGACCGCCGACCGATTCCCCCGCCGAGCGGACCTGAGGAGATTGTCGGTAATGTCCCGGGGAGGCGCCAGACCGCCATCGGCGCACTACGACCGTCTTCTTCGCGAAAGAGCAGCTCAGGACGCACCGGCCGACCCTACTCCGCCCTGATCAGCGATCTTTTGGGTACCCGTCCGGTTGCGACCCTCGTGTGCCTAGACTGACCTTGCGCGATGTCGCGCGGCCGCTGGAGGCGGCGCGAACGCAGGTGGAGGTGTGGCGCAATGGATGAGGTGCTGGCGCGCAGCGGGATCTTCCAGGGCGTGGATCCGGAGGCCGCCGAGGCTCTCGCCCGTGAGATCGAGATCATCGAGGCTCGCAAGGGTGAGGTCGTCTTCAACGAAGGCGAGCCCGGCGACAGTCTCTACATCGTCCTGTCCGGCAAGATCAAGCTCGGCCGGCGGGCCGCCGACGGCCGGCAGAACCTGATCGCCGTCATGGGCCCGTCCGACATGATGGGTGAGCTGTCGCTGTTCGACCCCGGTCCGCGTACCGCGACCGCCACCGCCGTCACCGACACCCGGCTCGCCCGGCTGCGCAAGGCGGCCCTGCGTCCGTGGCTGACCAACCGGCCGGAGATCGCCGAGCAGCTCCTGCGGGTGCTGGCGCGCCGGCTGCGGCGTACGAACGACGCGCTGGCCGACCTGATCTTCACCGACGTGCCCGGCCGGGTGGCCAAGAACCTCCTGCAGATGGCCGGCCGCTTCGGTACGCGCGACGGCGGCGTCCTGCGCGTCACCCACGACCTGACCCAGGAGGAGCTCGCCCAGCTCGTCGGCGCCTCCCGGGAGACCGTCAACAAGGCCCTCGCCGACTTCGCGTCGCGCGGCTGGCTGCGCCTGGACGGCAAGAGCGTCATCATCCTCGACCCGGAGCGTCTGGCCAGGCGGGCGCGGGTCTAGTCGCCCCGCTCGGCCGTTCGGCCGAGGTTGTCAGCCATATAACCGATAAAACAGACATTTGGCGGTAAGCGGCTTCGAACTACCGCCATTTCCTCTGTCGCCCATCCGACAAGCCAGCGTCAACGCACGGAATGCCTTCGTTTCCCGATACGTCCAAAGGTTCCACCTGACGATCGAGAGAAGGTCCCTCGCGATGAAGACGTGGGTTCGACGCTCACTGAACGCCGGTGCCCTGACCGCCGGCGCCCTGATGGCCGCGGGCACTGCCGCGCACGCCGCCGATCCAACGTTGGTGAGCAGCGACAACCTGGGCATCCTCAACGGCACCCAGGCGCTGCTGCCGATCCAGGCACCGATCGACATCTGCGGCAACGCCGTGGCGGTCGCGGGCGTTGCCGACGCCGTGTGCCACGGTGGCGCCGCGGCCGGCCTGAGCCCGGAGTGGGGCTTCGCGCACTACTCGGCGACCACCGGTCCGAACATCGGCATCGGCAACGGTACGCAGATCCTCGCCCCGATCCAGGCTCCGATCGACGTGTGCGGCAACGCCGTCGGCGTACTCGGGCAGGCCCTGGCGGGCTGCGCGGGCGGCTCCACCGCGACCAACGGCGGGTCCGGGCACGGCAGCCACACCGGCCACGGTGGACAGGGCGGCGGCTCAGGGCACACGCCCGGCTGCGGCTGCCCCGGCACGGAATCGACCGAATCGACCGAGGCCGGCCTGCTCGGCGGTGGGGGCCTGATCGACGGGCTGCCCGCGGTCGGCGGCCTGCTCGGCGGCCTCACGGGCTCGCTCGGCGGCGGCGGCGACCTCCTCGGCGGCCTGATGAGCGGCGCCGGCTCGACGGGCGCGCTGTCCGGCGTCCTGCCGACCTCCTCCCTGCTGCCCCTGGGCACCGAGTCGGTGACCGAGGGCGGCTACGTGGGCGGCCAGGGCGGCGGCTACGGCCACCCGACCCCGAAGCCCAAGCCCAAGCCGTGCGGCTGCCAGGACGGCCACGGCGGGCACGACCACGGCGCCAAGCTGATCAGCACCGGCAACGTGGGCGTCCTCAACGGCACCCAGGTGTACGCGCCCGTCCAGATCCCGATCAACATCAGCGGCAACGCGATCGGCGTGCTCGGCAGCGCGTCGGCGTGGAGCGTGGGCGGGGCTTCCGCGCACCAGTGAGAGACGGCCGGCCTGCCCGAAGGTTCCAGCGGCAGACACTGCGGTCACTCGTTTGAGACGACGGCGGGCCGGTACGAAAGAACAACCGAACATCCTTTCGCTGACGGACCGCCGGTCTCCCCTGAGGAGCCCGGCGGTCCGCCGTCGAGCCCCCTGCCGGGGCCCCAAGATCTGGTGAGGTCCTCAAGATCTGGTTTGGATCAGGGAAATCACCCGAATCATGGCCCATGATTACGTGCGCAAACCTGATCCAAACCGGATCTTGGGGACAGCGAGCGAGCGAGCAAACGCGGGCAGCGCGGCGCAGCGCGGGGTGGGGATGTCAGGCGGTGAGGACGGCGAGGACCGTGCCGGTGTCGACCTGGGCACCGGCGCTGACCGGCAGCTCCGTGACCACCCCGGCCGCCGGCGCGTGCACCGGGTGCTCCAGCTTCATCGCTTCCAGCGTCATGAGCAGCTCGCCGGCGTCCACCCGCTGCCCGGGCACCACGAGTACGCGGCCCACCGCACCCGGGAGCGGAGCGGTCAGTGCGCCGTCGGCGAGTTCGGGGCCGGGCAGGGGGAAGCGGGGCAGCTCGGTCAGCGCCAACGAGCCCTCGACACTGTCCACATAGGTGACGGATCCGACCCGGTTGAGGTGGACCGACAGCAGGATGCCGATGACGTCCAGCACGACGAGCGTCGGCGACGCCGAGATCACCGCCACCGGCGGATGGTCGTTGGTCGGCCCGGGCTGCCCCAGTCCGGCCAGGTCCAGCTCCTCGGGGTCGACCGCGCGTACCCACCACTGGGCCAGGGCGCCGGTGCGGTGCAGGCGGTAGCCGACCTCGACCGGCCCGGCCGGCCCTTCGTAGACGACGGTCTGCGCGACCGTGGGCACGTTACGCCAACCGGACGGCACCGACGGCTGCTGCGGCGCGAGTTCCCGCCGCTCCGCGGCGCTGCCGAGGGCGGCCGCGAGGCAGGAGAGGCGTACGGCGTCCACACTGGACAGCAGCGGGGCGAGGACTTCGGGATGCCGGTCGAGCATGCCGGTGTCGGTCTGCCCGGCCAGGAAAGCCGGGTGGCGCAGCGTACGCACCAGGAGATCCCGGTTCGTCACGATGCCGTGGATGCGGGCGCGGGCCAGCGTCGAGGCGAGCAGCCGGGCGGCCTCGGGCCGGGTGGGCGCCCACGCGACGACCTTGGCCAGCAACGAGTCGTAGTGGACGCCGATGACCGAGCCCGGTTCCACGCCCGCGTCGAGGCGGATACCAGGCGCGGACAGTATCCCGAACCGGCCGGTGACACCGGGAACGTCGAGCCGGTGCACCACGCCGGTCGCGGGGAGGAACGCGGTCGACGGGTCCTCGGCGCACAGCCGCGCCTCGATCGCGTGCCCGCGCAGCGGTGGGGGCGCCAGCATCGGCAGCTTGCCGCCCTCCGCCACGACGAGCTGCATGCGTACCAGGTCGACACCGGTGACGATCTCCGTGACGACGTGCTCGACCTGCAGGCGCGTACTCATCTCCAGGAAGAAGAAGTCGCCGGCTGGAGTCAGCAGGAACTCGACCGTGCCGACGCCGACGTAGCCGACCGCCTGGGCCGCCGCGATCGCCGCGCTGCACAGGTGCTCACGCAGCTCCGGGGTGACCACCGGGGACGGCGTCTCCTCGATCACCTTCTGGTGCCGGCGCTGGATCGAGCACTCCCGCTCGCCCAGCGTCACGATGCCGCCGTGCTGGTCGGCGAGGATCTGCACCTCGATGTGGCGGGCGCCCTCGACGTACTTCTCGCAGAACACGTCGCCGTCGCCGAACGCGCCGAACGCCTCCCGGCGGGCCGAGGAGACGGCCTCGCCGAGCGCGGCGGGCTCGCGCACGACCCGTACGCCGCGGCCGCCACCGCCGGTGGACGCCTTGACCAGCACCGGGAACTCGTCGACCAGCTCGGGGTCGGTCCAGCTCGGCAGGGTCGGCACCTCGGCCTCGGCCAGCAGCGCCTTCGCCTCGACCTTGTCCCCCATGACCTCGATGACCTTGGCCGGCGGCCCGACCCACAGCAGGCCGGCCTCGGCGACCGACTCGGCGAAGTCCGGGTTCTCGGCCAGGAAGCCGTAGCCCGGGTGGATCGCGTCGGCCAGCGTCTTGCGGGCGGCCGCGATGATCAGGTCACCGCGCAGGTAGGTCGCGCTGGGCGCCGAGCCCGGCAGGTGGACGGCGTAGTCGGCTTCGGACACGAAGGGCGCCCCGGCGTCCGCGTCGGAGTAGACCGCGACGGTCTCGATCCCGATCGTCCGGCAGGTGGCGAAGATCCGCCGGGCGATCTCGCCCCGATTCGCGACGAGCAATCGCCTGATCATGACGCTCCCTGGAGGACGGACAGACAGATCCCGAGGACCGTACGCGTGTCGCGCGGGTCGATGACCCCGTCGTCGTAGAGCTGCCCCGACCGGTACAGGGCGCTCGACTCCGCCGACAGCCGGCCGGTCGAGCCCTCGGCGGGGCCGGTCTCGTCGACGGCGGCCCGGTGGGCGGCGATGGCGGGCAACTGGGCGGGCGGCAGCGGCGCGGTACGCGCGTTCGGCCAGCTGAACAGGAATCGCGGCCGCATCGACCGGCCGCCGAGGGCCTGGCCCGCCGGACCGTGGACGGCCCCGACCGCGATGGTGATCATCGGCGTACCGCTGGTGGCGATGGCGTCCACGAGCCGGGCCGCCTGTACGGAGATCCCCTGCCCCTCGTGCTCCACGCCGATGCCGAAGCCGCTCGTGTTCGGCAGGAACACCAGCGGGCGCCGCGAGGCCGTGACGAGCTGGACGAACCGGGCCGCCTTCGTGACCTCGTCCACCCCGAGCACCGGCCGGGCGCTGGCGACGATCCCGACCCGGTAGCCGTGCACCGTCCCGAAACCGGTGCACAGGCCCTCGCCGAAAAGCGGTGCGACCTCGTCGAACTCGCTGCCGTCGAGGACGCGGCCGAGGATCTCGCGCGGGTCGAACGCCTCGTCGCCCCGGGCCACGGCCAGCAGGTCCTCGGCGTCGAACCGGGGCGGCGCCACGTCGCGCGGGGCCGCCGCCGGCATCGTGCACAGGCGGCTGACGGCTTGGCGTACCAGGCGTACCGCGTCGCGCTCGTCCTCCGCGAGCTGGTCGGCCAGGCCCGTCCGGGTCGCGTGCAACGTCGCCCCGCCCAGGGACTCGTCGTCGACGATCTGCCCGGTGGCCGCCCGGACCAGGTGCGGTCCGGCGAGATGGACCCGCGCCTGTCCGCGTACCAGAATCGTCTGATCCGCCAGCGCGGGCAGCGAACCGCCGCTCACCACGCCGAACACCGCGCAGATCGCGGGAACCCCCGCGGCGCGCAAGAGGGCCTGGTCGCGCAGGCTCGCGCCGCCCGCGAGCAGCAGCTCACCGTCGGCGGCGGGGTCCGGTCCGTCCGACTCCGCCAGCGTGACCAGCGGAATCTTGTTGACCAGCGCGATCTCCGCGGCCCGCGCCAGCTTCTTCACCGTGTACGCGTTGAGTGCGCCGCCGCGGACCGTCGGGTCGCTCGCGGTGATCACGCAGGGCCGGTCGGCGATGATGCCGATGCCCGTGACGACGGCGGCGCCGACCGGTTGGCCGGTGCCGTAGCCGGCGAGCGTGGACAGTTCGAGGAACGCGCTGTCGCGGTCGACGAGCAGCTCGATCCGCTCGCGCGGGAGCAGCTTGCCGCGGGCGTGGTGGCGGGTGACCTGCTTCTCGCCGCCGCCCTCACAGGCCTCGCCGATCGCGGTCTCGACCTCGCCCAACGCGGCCGACATCAGGCCTCGATTGTCGAGATAGGACGATGCACGCGGATCGAGGCTCGTCTCCAGGATCGCCATCGCCGTCACTCCCCACCGGTCAGTCAACAAACCGACAACGAGTGGTTCTTGAAGGTGGTTCCGGCTCGCCTACGCCAATCCCGCGAGTCCCGGCGGGGCGCGCCACGCCTCGCCGGGTGGGGGTGAAGGTCAGTCCAAGCCGAAGAGGCGGGCGATGCTCCAACGGCGCGGGGCCTGCTCGGTGGGCTCGTCGACCTCCATCGGGCGGCGCTGCACCGGCACCTGCACCTCGACCTGGCCGACCTCCTTGAGCCGGACGACCAGTTCGCGGGCGGTCGGCCGGTCCTCGGGATCGTTCGCCATACCCGTACGCAGCACCTCGACCAGTTCCGGCGGCGCGCCCGGCACGTCCGGGATGGGCTGCCCGAACAGTTCCAGCAGGGCCGCGATGCCGCCCATCGCCTCGTCCCGCCAACGCGGCGGAGCGCCCGTGAGCAGGGCGTACAGGGTGGCACAGAGGGCGTACACGTCCGCCGAGGGGGCCGGCCGGGCCCGGTCGAACATCTCCGGCGGCGCGTAGGCGGGGGTCAGGATCTCCAGGTTCACGCTCGGGTCACGCAGTTCCACCAGGATCGCCAGGCCGAAGTCGGCCAGCACCGGCTCGCCGAAGGCGCTGACCAGGATGTTGGCCGGCTTCACGTCCCGGTGCAGGACGCCGAGGTCGTGCGCGTCGGCCAGCACACCGGCCAGCTTCACGCCGAGCTCGCGTACCTCGCTGGCGATCATCACGCCGCGCTTGAGGCGGTCGGCGTAGGACTCGGAGCACAGCTCCATCACCAGGAAGGGGCGCCCGTCGTCACACACGCCGGCGTCGAAGAGGTCCACCACGAACGGGTGCGAGGACATCCGTCCGGCCGCCCGCGCTTCGCGTACGAACCGCCGCCGGTCCAGCTCGTCGTCGAGCGTCCGGTTTTCGATCTTGACTGCGACCTCGCGTCCCACCGAACCCTGCGAGGCCCGGTAGATGGTCGCGTACCCGCCCCGGGCGAGCAGCTGCAGCTCGCCGAGACCGGGAATCCTGGGGGTGCTCACGGATCTGAACTTAGCCGGTCACGCTGGCGCGGAATATCCCATCGCCGACTCACACTCGGCGAGGACCCGTTCGGCCGATACGCGGCTGCGCACATCGTCGGCGGGCAATTGGATGGCCAGCCGGGCCTGCTCCAGCGCTTCCTTCGGCCGACCGGCCGCGAGCAGGGCCGACGCGTACAGGGCGACCGCCTGACGACGCGCGAACAGCATCGACGGGCCCTCGGCCGCCTCGGCGACCGGCTGCAGCACCTCGACCGCCTCCTGCACCCGGTCCTCCGCCAGGTACGCCGCTCCCAGCAGGGCTGTCGGCCCGACCTGCGCGGATTCGAGGACACCGGCCGCCCGCGTGATAGTGATCACTCGATGGGCGTCGGCCTCGGCGCCGGCGGCGTCGCCCTGTTCGAGGCCGACGAAGCCGCGGATGGTCCCGGCCATGCCGAGCAGCAGCGGGTGATTGACCCGCTCGCCGTACTCCAGGGCGTCGCTGAGCAGGTCGGCGGCGTGGCCCAGCTCGCCGAGCCCCCGGGCGATGACCCCGCGGACGACGAGCGCGAAGCCCCGGCCCCAGAGATCGTTGGCCGCCGCGAAGTCCCGGTACGCCCGCCGTGCCTCCCGGTCGGCCGATTCGAGCTGGCCCAGCTCGGCGGCCGCGTACGCGTCGACCGCGCGCAGCGTGCCGACCGCCCAGGCCTCGCCGACCCGCTCGCCGAACGGCAGGAACACCCGGGCCAGCCGCTGCGCGTCGTGCAGGCGGCCGGACAGCAGCCGGTTGAAGGCCAGGGCGCCGCGCATCCAGGCCCGGCCGACGGGGTCGTGCAGTTCGGCGAAGAGCCGCGCGGAGCGGGCGAGCGCGGCGTCCGCGCCGGCGAAGTCGCCCCGGGTCGTGGTGACCCAGGCGAGGTTCTGCAGCGACCAGGCCTGCGAGCGCCGATCGCCAGCCGCCACCGCCACCTGGTACGCGGCCGTGAACCGGCTGCCGGCGTCGGCGAGCCGGCCGCCGAGGAAGTCGGCCATGCCGAGCCGGCGCATCGCCTCGGCCCGCTCGGCCGGCGCGTCCACCGCGGTCGCGACGGTCAGCGCCTCCTGCCACAGTTCGGCGCTGCGGTTCGGGTCGCCCAGTTCCCGCAGGGCGCGCCCGGCCAGCAGCAGCGCCGACGCGCGGGCCCAGCCGTCGTCGCCCGCGTCGGCGATGATCTTCTCCGCCTCGGCGAGAGCCTCCGCCGACCGGCCGGCCTGGAGCAGTGCCCGCGTGTGGATCAGCCAGATCCGCAGCGGCATCGGCCGGCCGGTGGTGGCGGCCAGCCGGCGGGCCCGCGCCGTGAAGTCCAGCGCGGCGGCCGGCTGGCCCTCGTGCGTGGCGCGGGTCGCGGCCCGGCCGAGCGCGGCCAGCCCGAGATCGGCCACCGATCGGGCGGCGGCGTCGGGGCGCAGGCGTACGGCGTCGGCGAGCAGGGCCGCCCGCTCCGCGTGGTCGGCGATGAACTCGTCCCGCGCGGCGTCGGAGACCCCGGCCAGCGAAGGCGCGAGCGTGCGTCCCGACGGCGCGAGCCACGGTCCCGAACCGGCCAGGTCGGCCTCGGTCGAGCCGCGGGCGGCCCATTGGGCCAGGAAGGCGTGCCGCTCCGCGAGGTCGGCCTTGGAAATTCCTGCGTACGCGGCCTCGCGCAGCAGCGGGGTGGCGAAGGCGAACCCGCCCCGCTGGCGGCGCAGCATCCGGCGGGCGAGCAGCTCGTCGATGGCCCGGTCCAGCTCGACGGCGACCACCGCGGCCGGCCGGCCGTCACGCCCGGAGCGCCGCTCCCGCAACGCCTCCAGTGCCCCGGCCGGCGTGCTGTCGCCGACGACGGCCGCGTCCCGCAGCACCGAGCGGGCGTCCGGCGGCAACGCGTCGATACGCGCCGCCAGCACCGCCGCCAGATCCCGGGACAGCAGCCGGTTGTCGAGCGAGCCGGGCGTCAGCCGCCAGACCGCGCCCAGTTCGGCGTCGCGGCCGGTGATCGGCGTACCCCGGCCGGCCACGCCCCGGGTCAGCGCACCCCGCTCCATGAGCAGCATGACCAGTTCGGCCAGGTAGAACGGGTTGCCTTGCGCGGTGGCGAGCAGTCTGTCCTCATCGGACTGCGGCAGCCGCCCGCCGCGCAGGTAGCTGGAGAGCAGGCGGGCCGCGTCGGCGCCGCGCATCGGCGCGAGCGTCTGCACCTCGGCGTCGGCGACGCGGGTCAGCAGGCCGGCCGTACGGACGAGTTCGGGACGGCCGAGGAGCAGAACCAGCACCGGCCCGCTCAGTTCCTCCAGCGCCACGCCGAGCGCGTCGACCGTCTCCGGCGTCGCGTCGTGCAGGTCGTCCACGACCACGACCAGCGGAGACTCCAAGGTCAGCGCCGACAGCAGCTGCGCCACCGCGGTCGCGAGAACGCTGATCTCCAGCGCCACCTTCTCCTCGTCCGGCTGTGCCACCCCGTCCACGGTCGCGGCCAGGTCGGTCGCCAGGCCCAGCAGCGCGAGCAGCGGCTCGGTCGGGATCGGCGGAACCTCACGGCCCGCGCCGACGCGCAGCGCCAGCCGTCCGCGCAGGCGCCGCAGCCGCTCCTCGACCGCCGCGCGGGTCAGCCCGGTCGACGCCTCGTCCACCGGCAGACCCATCGCCGAGCGCACCAGATCCGCGAGGGGCGCCAGCCGCCGCCGCTCGCCGAAGGCCGCGCACCGCACGGACAACACCCGGGCACCTGTACGCGCGGGGAAGCGCCCCGGTCCGATGTCATAACCGGTCGCGTAGCGCTCGACCTCGCCGGCGAACCGCGTCTTGCCGATCCCCGCCTCGGCGGTCATCACGAGGACCCGGGGTTCGTTGCGGTCGATCACCTCGGCGAGGCGGCCCACGACCCGGCCGATCTCGGTCTCGCGGCCCACGAACGGGGCCTCGTCGCCGATCCCGCTGCGGGTGCCGGGCGCGTCGTGCAGGCCGAGCAGCTCGTAGGTCTCGACCGGGTCGCGCTTGCCCTTGAGCCGCAGCGGCCTCAGCTCCCGCCAGCCGGCCAGGTGCCGGGTCGACGCGGCGGTACGCGCACCCGCGTAGACGGCGCCGATGGCGGCGGCGTCGGCGAGCCGGGCGGCCGTGTTCACGGTGTCGCCGATGACGGTGTACTCCAGGCCGGCCTGGACGCCCGCGATCACCTCGCCGGTGTTGAGCCCGACGCGCAGGCCGAGCGGCGCGCCGCCGCCCCGCTCGTCGTCGAGCACCCGGCGGACGGCCCGCTGCATCGACAGCGCGGCGCGGACGGCCCGCTCGACGTCGTCCTCGTGGGCCACGGGCGCGCCGAAGACCGCCATGATCCCGTCGCCGGTGAGCTTGTCGACGTGGCCGCCGAACGTCTTCACGGCCCCGGCCAGCGCCGACATGACGCGGTCGGTCACGGCGCCGACCCGCTCCGGGTCGAGCGCCTCCGACCATGAGGTGAAGTCGGAGAGGTCCCCGAACAGCACGGTGACCGTACGCCGTTCGGCCTGGGGCAGGTCGGCCGCGCCGGGCAGGGCGGCGCCGCAGTTGTGGCAGAAGTTCGCGCCCGGAACCGTCACCGTCCCGCAGATGGGGCAGGTCATGGATGGTCCCGCAGGTACTCGAGCTGGGCCCGGACCGTCCACTCGGCGGCGATCAGGATGGCCGGGTCGACGTCGGCGTAGACGATCTTCACGACGTCCTCGGGCGACTCGGCGCCCCGGCGGAGCGCGTCGCGGACCTGCTCCAGCCGCTCCAGACGGTGATCGAGCAGCCAGCGGGCGGCGGCCGCGCAGTCCGGCAGGACCGGCCCGTGCCCCGGCAGCACCATGACCCCGTCGAGCCCGCTGAGCGTCCGCAACGTCTCCAGGTACGCCGCGACGTCGCCGTCCGGCCACATCACGACGCTGCTGCCCCGGCCGAGGATCGTGTCCCCCGTGAAGATCACTCGATCGCCGCCCCGGGAGACGAGGAAGCTGACGGAATCGCGGGTGTGTCCCGGTGTCGGCAGCACCTCGATCCCTTCGACCTCGGCGACCTCGGTCGCCCCGGTGATCTCCACCAGCCGTGGTACGCCCTCGACGTGGTCGATGTGGCGATGCGTCACGAGGATCGACCGGACCGGGCCGATCTCGCCCAGGTGCGCCTCGTCGGCCGGCCCCGGGTCGATGACGGTGGTGCCGTCCAGCACCCACGTGTTGGTGCCGTCCAGGGTCATCGGTCCGGGATTGGGCGCGAGCAGATGACGAACATGGCTCGGCAGCCCAACCCCGGTAGTCACGTCACGATGTTACGTCGCGGCTGTGACACCCACCCTCGCTCGGACGGACGCCTCAGGCGGACACCTCGGCGATGACCTCGACCTCGACCGGCGCGCCGAGCGGCAGCTCCGCGACACCGACCGCACTGCGCGCGTGTACGCCGGCCGCCCCCAGCACCTCGCCGAACAGCTCGGACGCGCCGTTGACCACGCCGGGCTGACCGGTGAAGCCGGGTGCGCTGGCGACGAAGCCGGTCACCTTGACGATCCGGACGATCTTGTCCAGATCGGCGACCGACGCGATCGCGGCCAGCGCGTTGAGCGCGCAGCGCTGGGCGAGCGGCTTGGCGTCCTCGGCCGAGACCTCGGCCCCGACCTTGCCGGTGGCCAGCAGCTTGCCGTCGGCCATCGGCAGCTGGCCGGACACGTAGACATAGTTGCCTGACCGGACGGCCGGCACGTACGCCGCCACCGGCGGGACCACGTCGGGCAGCTTCAGGCCGAGCTCGGCGAGCCGGGCGTGCACGTCGGTCATCACTGCTCCTTAGGGCGCTTCAGGTACGCCACGAGCTGCTCCGGGTTCGGTCCCGGCACGACGGTGACCAGTTCCCAGCCGTCGGCGCCCCAGTTGTCGAGGATCTGCTTGGTCGCGTGCACGAGCAACGGCACGGTCGCGTACTCCCACCTTGTCATGAGGACAAAGTATCGGGACCGGTTCGACGGAAACAGCGCGGAACCCCGTCGGCTCGCCGGTGATCGCGCCCGGCGCCCGGGGCTGTACGCGTAGCCTGCTCCCGCTATGCTGGGCGGCCTTACGACACTGGGGAGTCAAAGCACATGACCGAGCCGCACGGCCCGACGGAGCCGACTCCGGCCGCGGGCGCGTACCAGCCTCCGGCCGACCCTTATTCGCCGCCGGCCGACGCTCCGCCGACGCCGCCCGTGTGGCCGGCCGCCGAGAGCCCGGCGACGCCGCCCGCCGCTCCGGTCCCGCCCGCGACCTGGCCTGCTCAGGTTCCCCCGGCAGCGACCGGCCCGGTTCCCCCGGTGGCCTCCGCGCCGCCCGCGTCCGTGCCGCCGGTCCCGCCCGTAGCGTCGGCGCCCCCGGCCGGCCAGTACCCGCCGCCCGCCGGCCAGTACCCGCCCGCCGCTCAGTACCCGCCCGCCGCGGTGCCGCCGGCCGCCGAGCCGACCCAGCCCGCGCCCGCCGCGTGGCCGCCGGCCGGCCAGACCGCCCCGATCCCGCCGGCAGGGACGCCCGGTACGGCGCCGACCGCGGCGTACCCGACTCCCTACGGCGGCCAGCCGGCCGGCCCCTACCCGCCGCAACCGGGCCAGGCCACCGCGCCGCTGCCGGGCCAGCCGCCGTACGCGGGCGCTCCCGGTCAGCCGGCCTACCCGGGCCAGCCCCAATACCCCGGCCAGCCCCAGTACGCCGGCCAGCCGACCTACGCCGGGCAGCCGGGCCAGCCGGGCGTGCCGACGACCGGTGTCCCCTACCCGACGAGCGGTTACCCCGGTTCGGGCGTGCCCGCCGGCTACCCGTACGCGGTCGCGCCGGAGCCGCCCAAGAAGAAGAGCAAGGGCCTGCTCATCACGCTGATCGTGCTCGGCGTGGTGCTGGTCCTCTGCGTCGGCGGCGGCACCGCCGCGTACTTCGCCGTGGGCCGCAACGGGCAGGGTGGCCAGGGTGCCGCCGATCCCAAGACGGCCGCCGGCGACTTCATGACCGCCTTCTACAAGGACCAGAGCTCCACGAAGGCGGCCACCACGGTCTGCAAGCAGGCGCGCGACGACAAGGCGATCGCGGCGCAGATCAAGTCGATCCGCGACCTGTCGAGCACCTACAGCAACCCGACCTTCGCCTGGGAGACCCCCACGGTCTCCGACCAGACCGAGGACTCGGCCAAGGTCGACGTGAAGCTGACCATGAACACGGCCGACGAGAAGGTCAGCCACCAGGAGCTCGTCCTGACGACCATCAAGGACAACGGCTGGTGGGTCTGCGACGTCACCACCAAGTGACCAGCTCGGACCACCTGGTAATCGGCTCGGCCACAGGTCTGTGCGCCGAACGTGATTGCGGGCGCCCGCGTCCCGCAAGGCACCACAGCTCGGCCACAGGTCTGTGCGCCGAACGTGATTGCGGGCGCCCGCGTCCCGCAAGGCATCACTGCCTTGCCGGGGCCGCGGGGAGTTCGAGCAGGTAGCCTCATCGGAGTGGTGACTTCCGCGAGCACGTCGAGCGGGCCGGCCGGATCGTGGCCGGCCCGCCTGCACGTGGTCACGGGCAAGGGCGGCGTCGGCAAGACCACGGTCGCCGCCTCGCTCGCCCTCGCCCTGGCCGCCGGCGGCCATCGCACGCTGCTCGTCGAGGTCGAGGGGCGGCAGGGCATCGCCCAGCTCTTCGGCCGCGATCCGCTGCCGTACGCCGAGCGCCTCATCGCGACCACCCCCGGCGGCGGCGAGGTCCGCGCCCTCGCGGTGGACGCCGAGGAGGCGCTGCTGGAGTATCTGGCGCTGTTCTACCGGCTCGGCGCCGCCGGTCGCGCGCTGCGCAAGGTCGGCGCGGTCGACTTCGCCACGACCATCGCCCCCGGCCTGCGCGACGTGCTGCTCACCGGCAAGGTCAAGGAGGCGACGACGCGTACCGACGAGCAGGGCCGCCGCCGCTATCACGCCGTGGTCCTGGACGCCCCGCCCACCGGCCGCATCGGGCGCTTCCTCAACGTCACCGCCGAGGCCGCCAAGCTCGCCAAGATGGGCCCGATCAAGTCGCAGAGCGACGGCGTCACCGCCCTGCTGCGCTCCCCGATGACCTCCGTCCACGTGGTCACCCTCCTGGAGGAGATGCCCGTGCAGGAGTCGCTCGACGCCGTCGCCGAACTGCGCGGCCTGGGCATCCCGGTGGGCAAGGTGATCGTCAACTGCGCCCGTCCCGCGCTTTTCCCGGGCGTACGCAAAGTGCCGCAGACGGAGCTCAAGCGCGGCCTGGCCGCGGCCGGCCTGGCGGCCGACAAGGCGACGGTCGTCGGGCTGCAGCGGGAGGCGCAGGCGTACCTGGCCCGGCGGGATGTCGAGGCGACGCTGCGCGACGAGCTGACCGAACTCGGCCGGCCCATGGTCGAACTGCCGCTGCGCCCCGGTGGGGTGGATCTGACCGCGCTGAAGGACTTCGCGACGACGTTGGCGGCCTCATGAGCCCGTTGGACATCGACGAGCTGTTGAGCAACCCCGGCATCCGGATCGTCGTGTGCTGCGGGTCCGGCGGGGTCGGCAAGACCACCACCGCCGCCGCGCTGGCGTTGCGGGCCGCCGAGGTGCACGGGCGGCGTACGGTCGTGCTGACGATCGACCCGGCCCGGCGGCTGGCCCAGTCGCTCGGCCTCACCGAGCTGGACAACACGCCCCGGCTGGTCCCGGGCACGAAGTCCGGCGACGGTGGCGAGCTCAACGCGATGATGCTCGACATGAAGCGGACCTTCGACGAGGTCGTGGCCGCGCACACCGAGCCGCGCCGGGCCGCCGAGATCTTCGCCAACCCCTTCTACCAGGCCATGAGCTCGACCTTCGCCGGTACGCAGGAGTACATGGCGATGGAGAAGCTGAGCCAGTTGCGGGCGGCGGACACCTGGGACCTGATCGTGGTGGATACGCCGCCGTCCCGGTCCGCCCTGGACTTCCTCGACGCCCCCGCCCGGCTGGGCAGGTTCCTCGACGGCCGGATGCTGCGCCTGTTCCTCGCCCCGGCGAAGGCCGGCGGACGCAGCGTGTTCAACCTGGTCACCGCCGGTTTCGGGATGGTCTCCAAGACGGTCCAGAAGATTCTCGGCGCCCAGCTCCTGTCGGACCTGTCGGGCTTCGTGTCCGCCCTCGACTCGATGTTCGGCGGTTTCCGCGAACGGGCCGAGCAGACGTATCGCGTACTGCAGGATCCGCAGACGGCCTTCCTCGTCGTGGCGGCCCCCGAACCCGACGCCGTACGCGAGGCCGCCTTCTTCGCATCCCGTCTCGGCGTCGACGACATGCCGCTGGCCGGGCTGATGCTCAATCGCGTACACCGGAGAGTGCTGCCGCTGGACGCGGAGAGCGCCCTGGCCGCGGCGCAGGAGCTCGACGGCGTCTCGGACCTGACCGCGGACGCCCTGCGGGCCCACGCCGCGGTGGCGCTGCTGGAGGACCGGGAGCGGGCGGTGATCGCGGGGTTCAGCAGCGAGTTCGCGCACGTGCCGGTGCTGGAGATCGAGGCGCAGGCGACCGACGTGCACGACCTCGACGGCCTGCGGTCGATCTTCGCCTGATACGCGAAGAGGGGAGCCGAAGCTCCCCTCTCGCTGTGACGTTACGGCAGCAACTGCAACGGATCCGCGGGCAGGCAGATCGGCGGGCACTGCCAGATGCCGGTCCCGTTGTTGCGGGGCGGCGGCGGCTGGTTCGGCTTGCCCCCGCCCGGCGGAGGCGTCGCAGTGCCCTTGCCGTCACTGATCTGGAGACCGACGCTGCTGTTCTTGCTCGTCGAGCCGGACGGCGTCGTCCCGGCGACCGTGCCGGCCGGGCACGGCGAGGAGACCGGGGTGGCCTCGACGTTGACCGTGAAGCCCTTGTTCTTCAGGATCGACGTCGCGTCCGCGACCGACTTGCAGGTCACCACCGGGATGCTGACCTTGGTGCCGTAGATGATCTTCTGGCTGACGGGCTTGCTGAAGTTGACGACGGGCTTGCCCTTCACCCCGTCCCGCAGGGTCATCGCGACCGCCGGGTTGACGATGTCGCGGTGCGGGTCCTTGCCGTTGATGTGCCCGACGTCGTCGAGGATCCAGTCCGGGTCGGCGACGATGCCGGCGACCGCGAGCTGCTTGGTCATGGCGATCATCGACGCGGTGCGGTTGTCGTCGGTGGTACCCGTCTTGCCGGCGACCGGCCGCTTCACGATGTTGTCGTGGACGTACGTCGCGGTGCCGCCGGTGCACTTGCCGAACGCCGAGTCGTCACCCATCGGGCACCGGGCCATGTCGACCGCGGCCCGGGCCACGTCGGTGTCCACCCGCTTCTCGCAGCGCGGGTTGGCCACGTCGAGGTCCTTGCCGTTGTGGTCGGTGATCTTCTCGACCGGGATCGGCTGGCAGTAGGTGCCGTCGGCCGCCAGCGTCGCGTACGCGTTGGCCATCTCCAGCGGCGTGTTCTCGGTGACGCCCAGCGTGAAGGCACCCCACTCGTCGGCGTGCGCGGCGTAGTACGCGTCGCTGCAGCAGTGGCTCGCGTCGCCCCGGAACTTCAGCCCCAGTTCCTTCGCCGAGGCGACCGCGAACGGCGGCCCGACCCGGGCGATCAGCTGGGCGAAGTACGTGTTGACCGAGCGGCCGAAGCCGCCCCACATCGTGTGCGTACCGGTCATGCCTTGCGAGGCGTTGTGCGGGCACCACTTGTCCCCGCACGTCGCCGGCCCGGGGGCCACCACGTACGGCGAGGTCCACTGGTACGGCGCGTTGATCGTGTAGTCGAGCGGGTACCCGTGCTCCAGCGCCGCCACCGCCGTGAACATCTTGAACGTCGAACCGAACTGGTAACCGCCGTCCTCGGTGCTCATCAGCGGGTTGACCGTGTTCGGGTACGAGCCGCGGATGCCCTTGGCCGCCTTCGCCGGGTCGGTCGACAGCTTGTTCTGCGGGTTGTTCGGATCGTCGATCTTGAAGTTCCGGTTGACGGCCATCGCCCGCACCTTGCCGGTGCCGGGCTCGACCGCCACGACCATCAGCGCGTGCTTGTTGCCGGTCTTCAGGGCCGCCTCGACGTTCTTCTTCGCCGCGTTCTGGGTCGGCACGTCGAGCGAAGAGATGATCTTGTAGCCGCCGCTCTTCAGCGCCCGCTCACGCTCGTACGAGTTGGCCCCGAAGGCCGGCTCCTGCATCCACCAGCGCTGCAGGTAGTCGCAGAAGAAGCCGGCGTTGGCGATCAGCGTCGCGATGCAGCCGTTCGGCGCGGGCTTTCCCGTGATCTTGAGCTCGGTCGCCTTCGCGGTCGCCTGGTCCGCCTCCGAGATCGCGCCGGTCTCGTGCATCTGGTCGATGACCCAGTCCCGGCGGGTCTTGCCCTCGGTGAAGTTCTTCGGGTCGATCGTGCCGTCGTCGTTCACCGGGTTGAAGTCGCTCGGCGACTTGACCAGGCCGGCCAGGAACGCCGCCTCCGGGATCGTCAGGTCCTTGGGCTCCTTGCCGAAGTACACCTGGCTGGCCGCATAGATCCCGTACGCGTGGTTGCCGAAGTACGCGATGTTCAGGTAGCCCTCGAGGATCTGCGCTTTCGACAGCCTCTTCTCGATCGCCAGCGCATACTTGACCTCACGCAACTTGCGCGCGCTGGTGTCCTCGGCGGCGGTCAGGACCTGGTTGGGGTCCGTGGCCGCGTAGGTGATGGACAGCCGCACGTACTGCATGGTCAGGGTCGAGGCACCCTGCTCGGTCTCGCCGGCGTTCTTGTTGGCCACGAACGCGCGGGCGATGCCCTTCACGTCCACGCCGTTGTGCTCGTAGAACTTGTGGTCCTCCGCGGCGACCATCGCCTGCTGCATGACCTTGGGGATCTCGTCGATCGGGATGTCCTGGCGGTTCTCGTCGTAGATCGAGGCCAGCAGCGTCCTGCCGTCGCTGGCGTAGATCTTGCTCATCTGCGGCGAGCGCTTCACGGTCAGCTCGCTCGGCAGGTCGGCGAACGCCTGCGCGCCCGTCTTCGCGGCCAGCCCCGACATGGCGATCGCCGGGAAGGCCGCGGCGGCGACGACGACACCCGCGAGGAGCCCGCAGATCAGAAGGGACAGGACGTTCGCGAACACGTTGTGGTCGCCCTTGCGCATCCGGGTCACCGCCTCAGGATTCCAGGCTCGGGGGAAAGAGGGGGGCACCCCCTCGGGTTCGGACAGTCTACGCAGCAGCCTCAGGACGGGCAGCCACAGCTACCGCCACCTTTCGGGTGCTGGTTCGTTGGTCAAGACGCACGACCCCCGGCGTGTAGTTGCCAGTCCCAGAGCACGTTCCTCAACCTGAAGATCCACTTGGAGCACGCCGGAAACGAAGCGCGCAGAAAAATACGTTTAAGGCGATTTCGCCGACAACATTGCGTAATCGCCTGACTACAGAGCATGATGGTCCGGCGAGCAATGCCGCCCGTTGCGGGACTGACGGGGAGGAGGTCCGCGTTCGCCTGCCCTTTGCGCGGGGTCGGCGAAGGCTATGCACTTCGGGCGGCCAGGGGGAACGCGAGGGGGGACGTGACAACATGGGGATGGTTATCGACTGGCCCAGCCTGGCTGCGTGCCGGAACGGTGATCCGGATGCGCTCTTCGTACAGGGCGCCGAACAGAACGTGGCGAAGCGCGTCTGCCGGGGCTGCCCGGTGCGGTACGAATGCCTGGCCGACGCGCTGGACAACCGCATCGAATTCGGCGTCTGGGGCGGAATGACCGAACGTGAGCGCCGCGCACTGCTCCGCCGGCATCCTCAGGTGATGAGCTGGCGCCGCACCTTCGAGACGGCGCTCAAGGAACAGAAGACCCGGCAGCTCGTGCCGGCGTAAGACGACTTCGACGATGGAGGGCGGCCCTGGCAGGCCGCCCTCTCGTCATTTCCGCGCTCTGCGGGTCGCTTGTCCTGTTCGACGGACCTTGTTTTGTTCGACGGGGTCCTCGTTCTTGTTCGACGGGGCCCTTGTCCTGTTCGACGAGGTCAGAGGCCCAGGTGCCGGCGTACCTCGGCGGAGACGCGGCCGCCGTCGGCCCGGTCGCCGACCGCCGCCCGGGCGGCCTTCATCGCCGGGCCCATCGACGGCTGGCCGGCGCCCTCGGCGATGCCCGCGGCCACGAGAGCGGCGCTCACAGCCTCGGCCAGCTCCGCGTCACCCATCTGCTGCGGCAGGTAGGCGTTCAGGACACCCTCCTCCGCCTTCTCCGCGGCGGCCTGCTCCGGCCGGCCCGCGTTGGCGAAGGCTTCGGACGCCTCGACGCGCTTCTTCGCCTCCCTGGTCAGGACGACGATCACCTCGCTGTCCGAGAGCTCCTTCTTGACCTTGCCGGCCACCTCGGCGTTGCCGATGGCGGCCAGCGCCATCCGCAGCGTCCGGGTCACGGTCTCGTCGCGATTCTTCATCGCGTTGCGCATGTCCGCGGTCAGGCGGTCCTTGAGCGTGCTCACGCCGAATCAAACTACGCTGTCCGTCATGGGTCCGCTCGCAAAAATCGCCGCAGGCACCGTCGTCATCGGGGCAGCCACCTTCGCGTACGCCTCCGTGATCGAGCGCAACATGTTCACTCTGCGCCGGTTCGACGTGCCGGTGCTCGAACCCGAGGCCGAACCGCTGCGGATCCTGCACCTGTCGGACCTGCACATGACCGCCGGCCAGCGGCGCAAGCAGCGCTGGGTCGAACAGCTGGCCGGGCTGGATCCCGATCTCGTGATCGTCACCGGCGACAACATGGCCGACCCGCACGTCCTGCCGGCGCTGACGCGCGCGTTCGAGCCGCTGCTGGCGTACCCGGGGGCGTTCGTGTTCGGCTCCAACGACTACTCCGGCCCGGTCTGGAAGAGCCCGTTCAGCTACTTCGCCCGCGACGAGGACGACGAGTACCGCCACGGGGCCGAGCTGCCCTACGAGGACCTGCGGGAGATCCTCACCGACGCCGGCTGGGCCGACCTGAACAACGCGAGCGCCACGCTCAAGGCGGGCGGACGGGAGATCTCCCTCGTCGGCGTCGACGACCCGCACATCGGCCGCGACGCGTACCCCGGTTTCGAGCCCCTGGCCGGTGCGGCGGTACGCCTCGGCGTCAGCCACTCCCCCGAACCGCGTGTGATCGACCGGTTCGTGGCGGACGGCTGCGACCTGGTCCTCGCCGGGCACACCCATGGCGGCCAGGTACGCGTACCCCTGGTAGGTGCACTGGTGACGAACTGCGGCCTGGACCGGTCGATGGCGCGGGGCCTGCACCGGTGGCCCGAGACGCAGTCGTTCCTGCACGTCAGCGCGGGTCTCGGTACCCACCCGACCGCACCGGTACGCTTCGCCTGCCGCCCCGAGGCATCGATCCTCACCTTGATCCCACGCTGAGCCCGGGGGCCGCCCGCGGCGCGGCGGGGATACCCGGTTTTGCGGCTCGGGTCGCGTCGGCTAGTATTTCCGAGTTGCCATCGGGGTATGGCGCAGCTTGGTAGCGCGCTTCGTTCGGGACGAAGAGGCCATCGGTTCAAATCCGGTTACCCCGACCACGTCAGGGCCACCCATCGGGTGGCCCTGAGTCGTTTCAGCAGGACTTTTCCCGCCCGGCCGCCCGCCTGGCGACATTCCGGCCTGATTCCGGCCTGACAGCCGCCCCTCCGGTGATCTAGGGTCACGCCAATTTCTCTTCTCCCTCGGAGTCGTCATGGAATCGGACAGCCCTGTCCTCTTCTTCATCTATGTCGCGATCCTCGGCCTGACCGGCCTGGCGTTCATCGCGCTCGGCGTCGTGGCGCTGGTCGCCGCGGTCAGGGAGCGCAAGGGCGGCAAGGCCGTCCTGATGGCGGTGCTGGCCATCGGCTTCCTCGGCTTCGGCGCCGCCGGGTACGCGGGCTACCTGGTCTGGGAGTACCTGACCAAGGAGTACTTCGAGTACACGCTGTACTGGAAGGTCATGATCATCCCCGTGGTGGTGCTCATCGCCGGGATCAGCGCGCTGCGCGACCACCTGCGCAAGAAGAAGGCGGCCGCCGCGGAGCGGGCGAAGCAGCCGGTCAGCCCGGTCCAGCCGGGCTGAATCCCTGCTCAACGCCGGTTTTCAGGGGTCCGGGCCTTGTGGACGGACCCTGATGAAGTTATCCACAAGCGACGACGCAAGCATTGCAGGGCCGCCCGCGGCTGCGTACGGTACGCCCGTGTCCTGAGCTACTCGCGCATATGGGGGCAGCGTGTTTTTTCAAGATCTTGACGACGCCGAATCGTTCGTCGACGACTGGGCCGCCCGGGCCGCGGAGCGGGCGCAGCAGGCCCAAGACATGGCGACCCGCCTGCAGGATCTGTCGGTCAAGGCGACGAGCCGCGACGGCAACGTGACCGTCTCGGTCGACAACGCCGGCGTTCCGACCGACATCCGGCTGGACCCCGAGGTCGAGCGGTGGCCGGCGCAGCGGATCGCCGAAGCCGTTCTGGCCACCATGCGTGCCGCCCAGGCCCAGCTGCGCAAGCAGGTCAGGGAGGTCGCCGCGGAGACGATCGGCGCCGACAGCGAGGCCGGCCGCCACGTGCTGGCCAGCTACGACCGATTCTCGGCCGAGGACCCGGAGAACGGGGGTAACGCCCGATGAGCCACATCCAAGTCAAGGCTTCCGAGCTCACCACGCATTCGTCGCATGTGGACCAGACCGCCGATCAGGTCGCCCGCATCCGCGACGGCGCCCAGACGGTGACGATGGGCGCGAACGCGTACGGGCATCTGCTCACGTTCGCGCTCGGCTGGTTCAAGGACATGGAGCAGGAGCTCACCGACAAGTACAGCGAGATGGTCACCAGCCTGCACGGCGACGGCACCAACCTGCGCACGGCGTCGAGCGGCTACACCTCGAGCGACGACCACGCGAAGACGAAGACGCAGAGCGTCGCCAACCAGCACCCAGGAATCGAGCTGCCGCTATGAGCCAACCACCCGTCATGGGACCGGCGCCCATCGTCGCGCCGCGCGTCGACAGCACCCGCTGGTACACCAGCTCGACGCTCCTGCAGGAGATGCACGACATCGGCGAGGGTGTCGCCAACCGCAACTGGGTCGAGGCCGGGGTCGGCGCCTTCGGCATGGCCGCCGACGTCGCCGGTGCGGTCATCGACCCCATCGGTACGCTGGTCAGCTGGGGCGCGGGCTGGCTGATCGAGCACATCAAGCCGCTGTCCGACATGCTCGACTGGGTTTCCGGCGATCCCGACCAGGTCGCCGCGTACGCGCAGACGTGGCGGAACGTGGCCACGAACACCGACGGGAACAACGAGGTCTACAAGGGTTACGTCGACGGGGACCTCAAGTCCTGGGCGGACCCGACCGGCGACATGTACCGCAGCCTGGCGGCGTCCCGCTACGAGGCCATGCATGAGATGGCCGCGAGTGCCGAGGTGCTCGCGAAGATCACCGACGCACTCGCGACCGTGGTGGGCATCGTGCGCGCCGGCATCAAGTGGCTGATCTCGTTCATCCTCGGCAAGATCGTCAGCTGGCTCGCCGAGGAGGCCGCCAGCCTGGGCCTCGCCACGCCGCTCGTGGTCGCTCAGGCGATCTCCGGGGTGGCCAAGGTCGTCTCCAAGGCGACCAAGCTGATCAAGGACCTGATGGCCAGCATGAAGAAGCTCAAGGAGGCCATCGAGGCCTACAAGTGGCTGGTCAAGACCATCAAGATCGCCAAGCCCGCCCTGGGTGTGGGCAGCGGCCTCTACAACTACAAGCCCTACGCCGACTAGAGTCTGATGGCCATGGACGAGCGTTCGTATCACAACCCCGGCCGGCGCGTCTTCCTCTGCCTCGGTTTCCTCCTCCTGGCCGTCATTCTCGGCGGCGGTGCGGCCTTCGCGACGGGTGGCGGGCGGATCGCGCTCGCCGTCCTGGCCGTGCTCGTCGTTCTGCTCGCCCTGCGTACGCTGTTCCTGCGGATCGTCGCCACGCCGGCGGGACTGCGGGTGCACGGGGCGCTGGGCAACCGCACCATCCCGTGGAACGAGATCCAGCGCATCGAACTGGGCCGGGAATCGGTCAACTCGATGAACCCGCTGATGATCTTCACGAATCAGTGGGTCCCGTTCGCGTACCTGGTCGGCGGGCAGAAGCTGAAGCTCTCCGCGGTCACCTCGTACACGTTGCGGGAGGCGACGCGCGACACGACGGCGGCCGCCCGGATCGCCGCCGAACTCGATCAGATCCGCGTGCACGCACAAGTGCCGGCGCACTGACGAGCGACTGCTTCCCGTGCCCGTCCGCCCCGACCCGGGGTGGGCGGGCACTACGCTGTCCCGTGCCGAAGCCTAGGCTAACCTCACTTCTGTGAGCGAGACTCCGCTGAGCGAGAACGCCGTGACCGAGCCCGCAGAACGGCCGGAGAACCTGCACGACCTGCTCGGCGGCCGGCGTACGGCGGTCGACGCGACGGTCGGGCCGCTGGCGTACGTGGCGGGCTACCTGGCCGGCGGGCAGTCCATCCTGCTCGGCTCGGCGACCGCGCTCGTGGCCACCGTCGCGATGGGCGTCTACCGCTGGCGCAAGGGCGGCCGGCTCACCGCCGTCCTGCTCGGCGCCCTCGGCGTCGGAGTGGCGGCCGCGATCGCCCTCTACACCGGCCGCGGGTCCGACTTCTTCCTCGCCCGCATCGCCGTCAACGTGGCCAGCGCCCTGGCCTGGGCGGTCAGCATCGTCGCCCGGTGGCCCCTGCTCGGCGTCGTCGTCGGGGCCGCGCTCGGCCAGAAGACGAAATGGCGGCGCGATCCGGACCTGATGCGCGCGTACCAGCGGGCGAGTTGGGTGTGGGCGGGGATCTACGTGGCGCGGGTCGCCGTGTGGACGCCGTTGTGGGCCGCGAACTGGACGGCGCTGCTCGGGATCGCGCAGGCGGGGATGAGCTGGCCGCTGGTCGCGGCAGCGCTCGCAGTGAGCTGGTGGATCATCCGCAAAACCCTCCCCGAGAACCACCCAGGTCTCCGACACCCCCGTGCTTGAAGATCAAATTCAAGATGGATCCTTAGGTCAAGATCCTTTTGTCCCGGGTTCGTCGATCTCACTTCCGCTCCTCGCGCGGGAGACCGTTCCGCCCCTATCGCTGCGCTCCGGGGACTCCACTGCCAGCACAGTGGGGCGAAGCATCGTTCACCGTCGCCTCCTCACCGTTTCGATCAAGAAACAGCGGCCGTGGTTCAGATGGCGGAAGATCCTTCCCAGCCTCCAGCCGTTCGCCACCCTTGATCATGTCGCGCGTATATGTCGAAATGCGGTCGTCGCAACATATACGCGCTACACGATCAAGGCCAGGTGACCGGAGAGCCCAAGATTCGGGTGAATTCCCTGATCCAAACGGGATCTTATGGAGATCGCGAATTATCCGGTGAGTTGGGCGAAGCGGGCCAGGGCGAAGCGGAACGCGTCCGGCTCCAGCCGCTCCCCTCGCGCGAACGGATATTCGAGCTGGTAGACCGCGTACAGGAGCAGGACGACCATCACCGTCAGGCCGACCGTGAAGATGATCTGCGGGACCAGCCCCGCGATGTCGAACAGGTACGCGAACGCGATCGTCAGCATTCCGCCGCCGACCAGCAGGAACCACATGACGACGGGCAGCCCGCGCACGGCGACCCCGGCCCGGGATTCGCGGGCGGCCGCGACGGCGTCCACATTCGCCAGTGCCGCCTGGTACGCGTCCACGGCCGCATCGCTCGCGTCCGCTCCGGGCGCCGTCCGCGTGACCGCCTGGCGCAGCCTGTCCAGCGTGCTCCAGCCGGTCAGCGGCACGGTTTCGTGCCGGGCCATCCGCGGCCACTCGTCGTTGATCACCTCGACCGTGTAGTCGTGGGCGAGCGCCTGGATCTGGGAACGCTCCGGCTCCGGTTGCGTCTGCGCGTACGCGTACGTGCTCACCAGCGCGGTCGCTTCGGTGAAGGAGTCGTCCCGGGCGGAGGACATCTGGTCCCAGACCGAGATGACGACGAAGGCGAGCACGATCGCGTACAGGACGCCGACGACCGCGAAGACCATGCCGATCGCGTCGACGTAACCGTCGTGCCGTTCCCGTAACGGATCCGTGTACTTCTGCACGACCAGCACGATCACCACGGCGATCGCCGAGGTCACGAGGGCCAGGAGGATGCCGCCGAGGATCAGTCCCACGTAGAACGCAACGCCCGCCGTAACAGTCTGTTACGGCGGACGTTGTCCCGGTATGCGGGTGTTTCGGGCTGCGCTCGTGGTCACGCTCGTCCTGTCCCCCGCGGTCGCGCTCGCCGCCTGGGCCGCGCCGGCCGGTTCGCCCTGCGTCGTGGTCACCTTCCGTTCCCAACCCCCCATGATGTACGCCGAATCAGCCGCTCGGAGGCTGTCGACCGAGGTCAACGGGGTGGGCCGGTTCGGCGACGCCTTCTATGGCGTGACCCCCACCGGAGCGGCCGTACGCATCACCGCCGACGGCTCGATGACCACGGTCGGGACGGCGCCGGGCGACGCGTACACGGGGACCGTGCACGACGGGGTCTGGTACCTGCTGTCCGGCCGGCGGATCCTGGCCTACGGGCTGCCCGCCGTGACGGCCCGGCCGATCGTCCGGCTGCGCTCGTCGATCACGATCGGCGACTGGGAATGGTCCGACCGGTACGCCGCTCTCGTCGCCCTCTCGACCGGTGGACCGTCCGCGAGCCTGGTCGCCGTCACCCCGTCCGACGGCCGGGTGCGTACGCTCGCCCGGGTCCGGGGCCTTCCGCCGGGCGGGATCTACGGCGGGGTCTGGATCGACGGCGACGTCCTGTACGCCATCCACAGTGGAGGCTCCACGTACGCGGTGGACCTGGCGGCGCCCACGACGGCGCGACGGGTGGCGACCGGCCCGGCCATGGCCTCGGTGGACGTCGCGGGCTGCCCGGCCGCACCGCAGACCAGCCCGTCCCCCAGCTCGTCTGCGAGCCCGTCGGTCAGCCCGTCGCCGAGCCTTTCGTCCAGCCCCAGCCCGTCGGCGTCGCCCAGCCGTGTGGTGACGCCCAGCCCTTCGAGATCGCCGGGCCCTTCGAAATCGTCCGGACCTTCGCCGTCGACCGGGCATCCGGTGTCTCCGAGTCCGCCGGTGAGCCCCGCCGCCGGCCGCCCGGCGGCGTCGCGGAGCCCGGTTCCCGCGCGGATCGTCCGGCCGGCGCCGCACGCGAATCCGCCGGTACCGGCACCGATCGTCGCGCCGCCCGTGATCACCCTGCCGCCCGCGATCGCGCCGGCCCCGCCGCGCAACCAGGTCGCGCCCTGGAATCCGGTCGCCGTCCATCACGAGCAGCGCGCCGAGCAACGGGAGCGGTCCCGGAAGCGGGTCGCCATCGCGGCGGCCGCGTTGACGATGGCCGGAGTCCTGGCCCGGGTCGGGCGTACGCGGGTCCGCTGATCAGGGTGCGAGCTGGACGCCGTCGCGGCCGCGCCGCTTGACGTCGTAGAGCGCCTGGTCGGCCCGCAGGAGTGCCTCCTCGGGAGTCTCGCCCTCGGCCTGGACGGCGACGCCGACCGAGATCGTGCGGCCGGTCTGCCGGGCCGCCTCGGCGAGCCGCTCGGCGACCGCGACCGCCTCGCCCGCGCTCGGCACCTCGACGACCGCCACGAACTCGTCGCCGCCCACGCGGTACAGCTCGTCGCCCTGGCGCAGGGTTCGTTCCAGCGCCCGCGCCAGGTCGACCAGCGCCCGGTCACCGGCCGCGTGCCCGTAGGTGTCGTTGATGGACTTGAACCGGTCGACGTCGATCGCGAGCAGCGTCGTGCGACCCGGGGTCGCCGACAGCAGGCGCTCGCCGAACGGCCCGTGGTGGCGCAGGCCCGTCAGCGGATCCGAGCTCGCCCGCTTGCGCATCCGGTCCAGCGAGCGCAGCCGGTCGAGGCAGGTCCAGGCCTGCGTACCGAGGAGGGCCAGCAGGGATGCCCGATGGGAGTCGGGGTGCGCGGTCACGTCGTCGAACGCCACCAGCACCCCGCCGCGGGCGCCCGGGCCGATCGGGGCCGCGATCATCGTGCGTACGCCGGCCTTGGTGAGCGTCTCGAAGCCGCGCGAATCGAGTTCGTCGGGGTCGCCGAGGGTGAACGACGCGCCGTGGCGGCGGGCCCGGTCGAGCAGTACGCCCAGCGCGGTCGGGCCGATGTCGGCCAGCCGCTGGACGAGCTGGCGGTCGCGCGGGCTGGGCGAGCTGCTCTGCAGCATCACGCCGTGCGGCACGGCCGGCGAGGCCGGGTCGAAGGCGTCGGCGACCGAGGTCAGCACGACGCAGGAGGACAGGCTGGAGATGTCGCGGCCGGCGTCGGCGCAGCGGGCGTAGACCTCGGCGTCGCTCGCGGCGGCCGACAGCGCGACGGTGTGCCGCAGCAACTTCTCCGCCTCGGTCTCCTCCGGGGGACCGCCCAGCTCCTCGATGCGCGCGCCGAGGCGTACGCCGATCTCCTCGAGCTGCTCCTGCCAGCCGTCGAGGCCGAGCACGGAGGTCCATTCGAGGTTGAGCGCGCCGAGCGGGTGGCCGGTCCGGTCGAGCACCGGTACGCAGATCTCCGCGACGACGTCGGGCCCGAGCCGGATGAACGCCGGTTCCGCCGCGACGTCGGTCAGCACCGCCGTGCGCCCCGTCTCGTAGACCCGCCCGACGACGCCCCGGCCGAGCGGCACGGACGCGAAGACCTGCCACGATCCCGTCGCGGCGACGCAGCGCAGGTGGTCGTGGACGTGCAGGAGCACGGCGATCAGGGCGTCGCTGTGCTGGGCGAGCGCGTCGACCACCGACCGGCAGGCGTCCACGGCGCTCCGCGCGGAACGCAGACGGTCGGTCACATCATCAACGATGTGCGGAGGGGTCAGCACAGTCCTTGGTCTTCGGTCGGGATCGCAGGTCGGATCCAAGGCCGCCCACGATACCCAGCAAGTCTGAGCGTACGACCATGATCAACAGTGATCGTTCACGCATGTGTGGCGGGCGTCACGCTCGGCTTCCCGCTCGGCGTACCCGAGGCGGACGGGGACGGCGACGGCGACGGGGAGGCGTTCGGCAGCGGCTGGCCCGGGCTCACCGCGCCCGGCAACGTGATCGACGGCGGTGCCGGAGTCGGGTTGCCCACGAGGATCAGGCTGCCCGCCTTCGTACGCGCGCCGGTCAGCATCCCGCCCGGCCCGTAGCAGTAGATCCCCGCGTCGACCGGGGACGACACCGAGACCGCCGAGCTGTCGACCGCGAAGCACGTTCCGGCCACGCCGGGCAGCGCCTGCGCGATCGAGACGGACAGCGCCGCCTGCCGGTCCATGAACACGTCCAGCCAGTCGGTGAACAGGTGCTGCAGGTGCGGGTCGTACGCCGAGGCGATCCGGGTCAGGCGTACGCAGCCGGCGGCGGGCAGGGCGCACTGGTAGAGCACGCCGCCGACGCGTAACAGGGCGACGTCGACGGTCCCGCCGAGCGCCTGCCGGGTCAGGTCGAGCCGCCAGTCCCCGTTGGCCGTGGACATCGCGGTCACGTTCCGGTCGGGCTTCCCCGCGACCTTCAGCGTGTACGCGGCCACGACGTGCAGATCCTTCGCCCCGGCGGCCATGGCGGCCAGCTGCGTACGCGGATCTCCCGGTGCCGGCGAGGCCGTGTCCTCGGGAATCGGGGCCGGCAGCTGGTCACTGCAGGCGGTGAGGGCGAAACAGACCGCCGCGGCGGCCAGGAGGGTCCAGGGTGCCCGGCGCATGGCGGCATTCTCGCCCGGCGTACACCCAAACGGATGGAAGCCTTGCGGCGCGTCGCGGGCGTGACCGAAGGCGTGCCCGGTGCCTCAGCGAGCGTTCAGGAGATCTTCTACCGATGGTCAGATGATGGGAACGGACTGTGTTGGCCCACCCCTGCTGCCGGTATCCTCACAGGTGCTCCGGGCGCTCCGCCGCCCGGCGACGGGCGTGGCGCGGGCAGTGCGCGGCACGCGCGCGATCGAGAGGAGACCCGCACCCGTGGCCTTGGTGGTGCAGAAGTACGGCGGTTCGTCGGTGGCCAACGCCGAGCGGATCAAGCGGGTCGCCGAGCGGATCGTGGCGGCGCGCAAGGGCGGCGACGAGGTCGTCGTGGTCGTGTCGGCGATGGGCG
This sequence comes from Hamadaea tsunoensis DSM 44101, assembly GCF_000428945.1. Classification (GTDB taxonomy): domain Bacteria; phylum Actinomycetota; class Actinomycetes; order Mycobacteriales; family Micromonosporaceae; genus Hamadaea; species Hamadaea tsunoensis. Next base: position 498,223 of record NZ_AUAX01000003.1, read on the forward strand.
ACACGACGGACGAACTCATCGACCTGGCCCACCAGGTGAGCCCGCTGCCGCCGGGGCGCGAGTTCGACATGCTGCTCACGGCCGGTGAGCGCATCTCGATGGCGCTGCTGGCGATGGCGATCCACAACCTCGGCTACGAGGCCCGGTCCTTCACCGGCTCGCAGGCCGGTGTCATCACGACGTCGGCGCACGGCAAGGCGCGGATCATCGACGTCACGCCGGGCCGGCTGCGCGGCGCGCTCGACGAGGGCGCGATCGCGATCGTGGCCGGTTTCCAGGGCATCTCGCAGGACACCAAGGACATCACCACGCTGGGCCGGGGCGGTTCCGACACGACGGCCGTAGCGTTGGCCGCGGCGCTCGACGCCGACGTCTGCGAGATCTACACCGATGTCGACGGCGTGTTCACGGCCGATCCCCGGATCGTGCCCAACGCCCGGCACATCGAGCAGATCACCTACGAGGAGATGCTGGAACTGTGCGCGTGCGGCGCCAAGGTGCTGCACCTGCGTTCGGTGGAGTACGCGCGCCGGTCGGCGCTGCCGATCCACGTGCGCTCCTCGTACTCGGACAAGACCGGAACCCTCGTCACCGGATCGATGGAGGCTCTTTCCATGGAACAGGCACTGATCACCGGTGTCGCGCACGACCGCTCCGAAGCGAAGATCACGATCGTCGGCGTACCCGACACGCCCGGCGAGGCCGCGCGGATCTTCGAGACGGTCGCGGGGGCCGAGACGAACATCGACATGATCGTGCAGAACGTCTCCACCGAGGGCACCGGGCGCACGGACATCTCCTTCACGCTGCCGAAGGACGACGGCGCGGCGGCGATGGCCGCGCTCTCCAAGATCCAGGAGTCGGTCGGCTTCAAGGGCCTGCTCTTCGACGACCACGTCGGCAAGGTCTCGCTGGTCGGCGCGGGCATGCGCTCGCACCCCGGCGTCGCGGCGCGGTTCTTCGCCGCCCTGGGCGAGGCCGGCGTCAACATCGAGATGATCTCCACCTCGGAGATCCGCGTCTCGGTCGTCTGCCGCGACAGCGATCTCAACAAGGCCGTCAAGGCCGTGCACGACGCCTTCGACCTCGGCGGCGACACCGAGGCCGTCGTCTACGCGGGAACGGGGCGATAGCGCATGGCCGAGCTGCCCACCCTGGCCGTCGTCGGTGCCACCGGCGCCGTCGGCACGGTCATGCTGGACATCCTGTCCAGCCGCAAGAACGTCTGGGGCGAGATCCGCCTCATCGCCTCGCCCCGCTCGGCCGGCCGCAAGTTGACCGTACGCGGTGAGCAGGTCGAGGTCGTCGCGCTGAGCGAGGACGCCTTCGACGGCGTCGACGTGGCCATGTTCGACGTGCCGGACGAGGTCTCGGCCAAGTGGGCGCCGATCGCGGCGTCCTGCGGCGTGGTCGCGGTCGACAACTCCGGCGCGTTCCGGATGGATCCCGACGTCCCGCTCGTCGTACCGGAGATCAATCCGGAGCAGACTCGCAACCGGCCGAAGGGGATCATCGCCAACGCCAACTGCACCACCCTCGCGATGATCGTGGCGATCGCGCCGCTGCACCGCGAGTACGGGCTGCGGGAGCTGGTGCTCGCCTCCTACCAGGCGGTCTCCGGCGCCGGCCAGATCGGCGTGGACACCCTGCACGACCAGCTCGCCAAGGTGGCCGGCGACCGGACGCTCGGCTCGCGTACGGGAAACGTCCGGCACGCGGTCGGCGACGACCTGGGCCCGTTCCCGGCGCCGCTGGCGCTCAACGTCGTCCCGTGGGCGGGTTCACTCAAGGAGGCCGGCTGGTCCTCCGAGGAACTCAAGATGCGCAACGAGTCCCGCAAGATCCTCGGCCTGCCGGACCTGAAGGTCAGCGCCACCTGCGTACGCGTACCGGTCGCCACCGGTCACTCGGTCGCCGTGCACGCGGTCTTCGGATCCGAGGTGGACGCCGACGGGGCCCGTGAGGTGCTCAACGGCGCCCCCGGCGTGATCGTCGTCGACGACCCGGCCAACGGCGAGTTCCCGATGCCGATCGACGCCGTCGGCACCGACCCGTCCTGGGTCGGCCGCATCCGGCGCTCGATGGACGACCCGCGGTCGCTCGACTTCTTCGTCACCGGCGACAACCTGCGCAAGGGTGCCGCCCTCAACACGGCGCAGATCGCCGAGCTGCTCGCAAGCGAGCTGACCCGCCGCTGACGGCCGGACGGCCCGGACGCTGACGGCCGGGCCGCCGACGAGCCTGGAAGATCAGGCGCTCGCGGCGGCCTCGGCCAGCACCGGCACGGGCGCCCCGTTCCGGGGCGTCCGGCCGACCCAGTCGACGACCGGGCGTACGGCGAGGGTCGCGACGACGAAGATCACCGCGATCACCCACCAGCCCCAGCCGCCGGTCTGGATGGCCAGGAACGTGAGCGCGGCCGGGCCGACCATCCGCCCGATGCCACCGATCGACCGGGACGCTCCGACGTAGGCACCCCGCTGGTCAGCGGGCGGCAGTTCCGTCTGCATGTACCACTGCGCCGCCGAGGACCACAGCTCGGTGGCGGTCGTCAGCACCACGCCGAGCGCGAGGACGGCCACGGTCGCCCAGCCGTGCGTACGCCCGCTGAGCGCGAGGACCGGACAGGCGACGGCCGCCGCGATCCCGCCCCAGCGCAGGAGGCGTACCGAGCCGGGCAGGGAGTCGGCGCCCCGGGTCGCGGGGACCTGGAGCAGTACCGCCAGGACGGTGTTGAGCGCGAAGAGCGCGCCGAGCACGGGTTTGGGCACGTCGGTCTTGGTGATCGCCCAGAGCGGCAGGATCTCCATGAAGATCGTGCTGTGCAGCCAGATCAGCATGAACACCAGCGCGAGCGCGGAGAACGGGTGGTCCCGCAGCACTCCCCACGGGCTGGTCCGCCGCTGCGTACGCGGTCCGGCGTGCACCTCCGGCATCCGTGACACGACGAGGGCGTTGACGACCAGCCCGACGGCGTTGACGGCGACCAGCGCGATCAGTCCGGCCGTGGAGTTCAGGGCCAGCGCGGCGGCTCCGAGCCCGGCGCCGATCGTGAAGCCGACGTTGAGGTACGCCCGCATGAAGGCCATCGAGCGTACGCGGATCTCGGTCGGCAGCGCGGCCGCCGTGTAGACGGTCCGGCCGCCGTTGGCCAGCACGTCGGCGAGGGAGCCGACGACCACCAGGGCGAGGAAGGTCCAGAACCCGCGGGCGAAGGGGTAGAGAGCGAAGCAGGCAGCCTCGGCCAGCGCGCCGAGGACCCAGGCGCGTTTGCCGCCGATCCTGTCCGCGACGTGCCCGAGCGGCAACGATGCGACGAGGCCCGCGAAGCCGACGACGGAGAAGCCGACGCCGATCTGCACCGGGGAGAGCCCGACCACGTGGGTGAAGAAGACGACGCTGCCGGTCTGGAAGGTGCCGCCGCCCGTCGCGATCACGGCCGACTGGAAGGCCAGCCGGCGCGAGATGCCCGGCGGCGGAAGGATCTTGTCGAACAACCCCGTGGTGCTCCCCATGAGGGAAGATCCAACCGGACTTCACGGGCCGTTCACAACCAGGTAACACGCCTGACGATCCCGGGATGTGGGAGGCCGCCGCCGGTCCCGTGATCGCCCGGTAACGTGGCCAGGGTCATGTGGCACGCATTCCTTCTCCTTCGCTGCCGCGACGAGGCCTGAGACCGGCAACTCGTCGCGGTGATCGCGGCGTGCCCATTGCGTCCGGCCGGTCAGGCTCAGGACTTTCCACGGTGACCCAGCCCTGATTTCCGCAGTCGATCTACTGCGCGCTGGATCGCGATCTGTGAAGAAGCCCACACGCGGCCTCGGCGCTGTCGCCGCCGCACCTGATCTTCCGGGAGAATCGGAACATGTCGGACGCAATCCGCACTCAGTCCAGCGCTTCTGTCCAGGCCGGCAACGACGCCGCCGCCGAGCAGGGCGACGCGATCGCACGACAGCGCGCCAGCGCGATGCCGTTCCAGCGCTATCAGCCGTTCCATCAGCAGATCGCGATCGACCTGCCGGACCGGCAGTGGCCGACCCGCCGCATCGAGCAGGCTCCCCGCTGGTGCGCGGTCGACCTGCGCGACGGCAACCAGGCCCTGATCGACCCGATGTCCCCCGAGCGCAAGCGCCGCATGTTCGAGCTGCTGGTACGCATGGGCTACAAGGAGATCGAGGTCGGCTTCCCGGCCGCCAGCCAGACGGACTTCGACTTCGTCCGCCAGCTGATCGAGCAGGACCTGATCCCCGAGGACGTCACGATCCAGGTGCTGACCCAGTGCCGGGAGCACCTGATCGACCGCACCTTCGAGTCCCTGCGCGGCGCGAAGCGGGCGATCGTGCACTTCTACAACTCGACCTCGGTCGTGCAGCGGCGCGTCGTGTTCGGCCTGGACCGGGCCGGCATCACGGCGATCGCGGTGGACGGCGCCCGGATGTGCCAGAAGTACGCGGAGATCCACACGCCCGACACCGAGATCTTCTACGAGTACTCACCGGAGTCGTACACGGGTACCGAGATGGACTACGCGCTGGAGATCTGCTCCGCCGTGATCGAGGCCGTCGACCCGTCGCCGGACCGGCCGCTGATCATCAACCTGCCGGCCACCGTTGAGATGATCACCCCCAACGTGTACGCCGACTCGATCGAGTGGATGAACCGGAGGCTGCCCCGCCGCGACAGTGTCGTGCTGAGCGTGCACCCGCACAACGACCGGGGTACCGGGGTGGCCGCCGCCGAGCTGGCCGTGCTGGCCGGGGCCGATCGCGTCGAGGGCTGCCTGTTCGGCAACGGCGAGCGTACGGGCAACGTGGATCTGGTGACGCTGGGCCTGAACCTGTTCAGCCAGGGCATCGACCCGCAGATCGACTTCCGCGGCATCGACGAGATCAAGCGGACCGTGGAGTACTGCAACCAGCTGCCCGTCCACGAGCGCCACCCGTACGCCGGGGACCTGGTCTACACGGCGTTCTCCGGTTCGCACCAGGACGCGATCAAGAAGGGCCTGGAGGCGCAGGAGAAGGCGGGCGGCTTCTGGGAGGTCCCGTACCTGCCGATCGACCCGAAGGACCTGGGCCGCAGCTACGAGGCCGTGATCCGGGTGAACTCGCAGAGCGGCAAGGGCGGCGTCGCGTACATCATGAAGGCCGAGCACCAGCTCGACCTGCCGCGCCGGATGCAGATCGAGTTCTCCGGCGTGGTGCAGCGCAAGACCGACGACGCGGGCGGCGAGGTCGGCCCGGGCCGGATGTGGGAGCTGTTCGAGCAGGAGTACCTGGCCGAGCGCCGGGTGGCCGTCCGCTCGTACGCCGTCTCCACCGTGGACGGCAAGGTCGAGATCATCGCCGAGGCGACCGTCGACGGCACCGAGGTACGCCTGGAGGGCGTCGGCAACGGCCCGATCGACGCGTTCACGTACGCCCTGCGCGACAGCGGGTTCGACGTGCGGGTCCTCGACTACGCCGAGCACGCCCTGACGGCGGGCGACGACGCGCAGGCGGCCGCCTACGTGGAGTGCGAGGTCGACGGCGAGGTCCGCTGGGGCGTCGGCATCGACGGCAACATCCTCACCGCGTCGCTGAAGGCGGTCGCGAGCGCCGTCAACCGCTGACCCGGCCTCCCATTCACCCGCCCAAGATCCCGCTTGGATCAGGGAAATCACCCGAATCATGGCCCAAGATTCGGGTGGTAACCGTGATCCAAGCGGGATCTTGGGGGTGGGACCCCGGCGGCCGGTCAGGAAGGGCGGCGGGGGCGGACGAAGGCGCCGATCACCGCGCCGGCGAGCAGCGCCCCCGCACACCACAGCAGCGCCGCGTGATACCCGCGGTTGAACGCGGTCGGGTTCGCGTACGCGGCCCCGGCCAGGCCCACCAGCAGCGGCAGGGCGGCGATCGCGAGCAGTGACGCCGCCCGGGCCGCCGCGTTGTTGGTGCCGCTGGCCACTCCGGCGTACGCGTCCGGCACGACGGCCAGCACGGTCGCGGTCAGCGGCGCGACGAAGGCGACCATGCCCAGCCCGAACAGGATCGCCCCGGGCAGGACGTCCAGCCAGTAGTTCGTCTCGGGGCCGACCGCGAGCAGGGCCAGCGTACCGGCGGCACACAGGACGGGGCCGGCGACGAGTTGCAGTCGGGGACCCCGGCGGGCGGCCATCGCGGCGCTGCGGGGCGAACCGACCAGCATGATCAGGGTCATCGGAAGCGTGGCCACGCCCGCCGCCAGCGCGGAGAACCCGGCGACCGTCTGGAGCTGGATCGCGACGAAGAACAGCAGCCCGCCCAGGGCCGCGTACACGGCGATGGTGTAGGCGGTGAGCAGCGCGAACGTCTGGTCGCGGAAGAGCACGGGCGGCAGCATCGCGACGATGCGGGGCCGGCCCTCACGGTCGGCGATCCCGACGCCCGGCAGGCCGCGGCGGCGCTCGACCGACACGAACGCGATGAGGCCGACGACCCCGGCGACCAGCCCGGCCCAGACGGCGAAGGACGCGAACCCCAGCTCGGGCGCGGCCGTCAGCCCGTACGCGAGCCCGCCCAGCCCGATCGCGCAGAGCACCGCCCCGGCGATGTCGAAGCGGGTGTGCCGGGCCTCCGGATTGAGGCTCTCGGGCAGGAACCGGCTGCCGATCAGCACCACGACGGCCGCCAGCGGGACGTTCAGCAGGAAGATCGCGCGCCAGGACCAGGCGTCGATGAGCCAGCCGCCGAGGAACGGACCCGCGGCGGTGGCCACGCCGGACAGGCCCGACCAGATGGCGATCACGCGGGAGCGCTCGTTCGGCACGAAGGAGACCTGCAGCAGCGCGAGAGATCCGGGCAGCAGCAGGGCCGCGCCGGCGCCCTGGGCGACGCGGGCGGCGATCAGCAGGCCGATCGTGGGGGCGAGCGCGCAGCAGATCGAGGCGACGGTGAAGACGGCGACGCCCGACAGGAAGGTACGCCGCCGGCCGCGTTTGTCCCCGACAGCCCCGCCGAGCAGCACGAACGCCGCCAGCACGAGGGTGTACGCGTTCACGGTCCACTGGAGACCGGACAGCTCCGCGTGCAGGTCCTCGCCGAGCCGGGGCAGGGCGACGTTGACGATCGTGGAGTCGAGGAAGGCCATGCCGGAGGCGAGCACCGTGACGCCGAGGGTCGCACGGCCGGCCGTGGTGCTCAGGCGTAGCTCGGTCACGCCTCACATCTTCGCGGGCGCCCGCACGTTTATGGTTGTCCCCCGCTGGCAAAACATCCGACGCGCCGTGTCTTTGTGGACGTTGGGCTCAGCGGCCCGGACAGGAGAGACTCTCACCGTGCGTACCCCCGTTCGCCTGATCGGCACCCTCGCCGCGCTCCTCGTGTTCGCGGCCGGCTGCAACGACGGCACCCTCACCCCCTCGACCGCAGACGCTTCGTCCTCACCGGGCAAGCTCAAGCCACCGGCGGCGGCCGGCGACGCGACCGCCGCGCTCGCCGCGCTGACCATCGCCGACCAGCACCCGATGACCGGCTACAGCCGGGACCGGTTCCCGCACTGGCGGTCGGCCGGCAAGGGCTGCGACGTCCGCGACGTCATCCTCAAGCGCGACGGCACCGACGTGAAGCTGTCCGGCTGCAACGTCACCGGCGGCAGCTGGAAGAGCTGGTACGACGAGAAGACGTACACGGCACTGTCCCAGGTGGACATCGATCACATGGTCCCGCTGGCCAACGCCTGGCGGGCCGGCGCCGACAAGTGGGACGACCAGAAGCGCGGCGACTTCGCCAACGACCAGACCCGCCCGCAGCTGTTCGCGGTTTCGGCCTCGGCCAACCGGTCGAAGGGCGACCAGGACCCGTCGACCTGGAAGCCGCCGGCGAAGAGCGCCTGGTGCCAGTACGCGCAGGACTGGATCACCGTGAAGACGTACTGGAAGCTGTCTGTCACGGCGGCCGAGAAGGACGCCCTGACCGACATGCTCGGCACGTGTGCATAAGGAGAACGGCGGCATGAGCGACGAACTGGTGACCGACATCGTGCCCGGACCGGGCGGCGTGATGACCGACGAGGTCGGCGTCGTGACGGGCGAGCTGACGCTGCGGTCGGCGATGGAGGGGACGACGGCGCGCACGAGCGTCCAGTACCGCCAGGCCGACGAGTGGTACGCGGTCACCGGTGCGGCCGTCGAGCTGAAGGATCCGGCCGATCTGGCCGCCGTCCATCAGCTCGCCGTCGGCCTGCTGAACCGCCCAGAAGGGTGATCAAAGGCGTATTGGTGCTGTTACAACAACGCCAGTACGCCTTTGATAACCAATCGTTATCCACAAGTACTACCTGCTGACGGGTGCGGTTCGGCAGGCTGGCCGCCATGCCGAGGCGTCGGGCCGAACCTGACCTGAGCGCGTTGCTGGCGACCCAGTTCGGGTTGATCCGACGCGATCAGGCCCTCGGTGTGCCCGCCGACACTCCCCCGGCCGCCCCCGGCCTCACCGAAGGAGCCCTGCGCTGGCGGCTGGAGAAGGGCCTCTGGCAGACCGTCCTGCCGTCGGTCTACGCCGCCCAGAGCGGTCCGCTCAGCGGCGATCAGCGCGCCTTCGCGGCGTACCTCTATGCGGGGGCGGCGGCCCAGCTGACCGGTCCGGCCGCGCTACGGCTGCACGGACTGCGGCACGCGCCCGCCGACGACCGGGTGCACGTGCTCATCCCCGACCACCGGCGGCTGTCGACGGCCCAGTTCGCGGCGGTGTCGCGTACGCACCGGCTCGACGAGCGGGCCAGCCGGGTCAAGGGCATGGCGGTCGTGTCGCCGGCCCGGGCGGTCGCCGACACGCTGCGCCTGGTCGGGCCGGACGCGCGCCCGGTGCTCACCGAGTCGGTCCAGCGCGGCCTGGCCACCCTCGACCAGCTGGAACGGGAGCTGTCGGAGGGGCCGAAGCGGGGCAGCCACCTGCTGCGTACCGCCCTGGCCGATCTGCACCAGGGCGTCCGGGCGGCCCCGCGGACGCTGCTGCGCGACCTGTGCCGGACGGCCCCGGCGCTGCCCGAGGTGGCCTGGCAGCCGGCCCTCACCGGCCCGGACGGCGAACCGCTGCCGACCCCGGACGGCTGGATCGCCGACACCGCGATCGCCCTGGACCTCGTCGAGGCCGGTGACACCCCGGACGACTGGGCCGGCCGGCTGCGCCGCCATCACCGGTTCCAGGAGTACGGCGTACTCGTGCTGACGTTCACGGCCAACGAGATCCGGATCGACCCCGGCGCGGTGCTCGGCACGATCGTGCGCGCCTACCTGGAACGGGCCCGGGCGGGCGTACGCCACGGCGTCCGGACGGCTTGAGGGTCATTCGAGTTCCTCCGCGAAATGGCACGCGACGGTGTGCCCGGCGGCGAGCGTACGCAGTTCCGGCCGCTCCTGCGCGCAGCGTTCCCGGGCCCACGGGCAGCGGGTCCGGAAGCGGCAACCCGACGGAGGATTCGCCGGCGAGGGCAGGTCACCGGTGAGCAGGATGCGTTCGCGGCGGTCCTCGACATCGGGATCCGGCACCGGCACCGCCGACAGCAGCGCCCGCGTGTACGGGTGCAGCGGCCGCGTGTACAGCTCGGCCGACGGCGCCTGCTCGACGAGCGCCCCGAGGTACATGACCCCGACGGTGTCGCAGATGTGGCGGACGACGGCGAGGTCGTGCGCGATCACGAGATAGGTCAGGCCCCGGTCGGCCTGCAGCGTCGCGAGCAGGTTGAGCACCTGGGCCTGGATCGAGACGTCCAGGGCCGAGACCGGCTCGTCGGCGACGATCAGGTCCGGGCTCAGCACCAGCGCGCGGGCGATGCCGATGCGCTGCCGCTGCCCGCCGGAGAACTCGTGCGGATAGCGGGACAGCGCCCACCGGGGCAGGCCGACCGCGTCGAGCGTCTCGCCGACCAGGGCCCGCCGGGCCGCCCGGTCCGCACCGATACCGTGCGTGGCCAGGCCCTCCGTCAGGATCGACTCGATGTTCTGCCGCGGGTCCAGGGAGGACAGCGGGTCCTGGAAGATCATCTGAAGCCGGCGGCGCATCGTCCGCATCGCGTTCGAGCCCAGCGCGGTCAGGTCCACACCGTCGAAGACCGCCGTGCCGCCGGTCGGCTCGACCAGGCGCAGCAGTGCCCGCCCGAGCGTCGTCTTCCCGCAGCCCGACTCGCCCACCAGCCCGTACGTGCTGCCGCGCGGGATGCTCAGGCTGACGCCGTCGACCGCCTTCACGTGGCCGACCACCCGGTCGACCAACACGCCGCGCAGGATCGGGAAGTGCACCTGGAGATCCTTGAGCTCGACCAGCGTCTCCGCGGTCACCGGACCTCCTCCAGGTCGACGCCGACGCCCGGGTTCACGCAGCGGAAGCTGTGCGGGTCGCCGGTGATCTCGGGCGGCCCGGCCAGGCACTCCTCCACCGCCCGGTCGCACCGCGGCGCGAATGCGCAACCCTGCGACCAGGGCAGGACGTCGCGTACCGAGCCGCGGATCGGGGTCAGCCGGGCTCCCTGCCCGGCATCGAGGCGCGGGATCGAATTCAGCAGGCCGATCGTGTAGGGATGCACCGGCTCCGCGAACAGCGGCCGCCGCGCCGCGCTCTCCACGACGCGCCCGGCGTAGAGCACGTTCACGCGGTCGCAGAGGCCCGCGACCACGCCCAGGTCGTGGGTGATCATGATCATCGCGGTGCCGTCCTCGCGTACCAGTTCCTTGAGCAGTTCGAGGATCTGCGCCTGGATGGTCACGTCCAGCGCCGTCGTCGGCTCGTCCGCGATCAGCAGCCGCGGCCGGCAGGCCACCGCCATCGCGATCAGCGCGCGCTGGCGCATCCCGCCCGAGAGCTGGTGCGGGTACTCCTTGAGCCGCCGGTTCGGGTCCGGGATGCCCACGCGGTCGAGCAGTTGCGCCGCGCGTCGCTGGGCCTCCGCCTTGCTCACGCCCCGATGACGCACCAGAACCTCGGCCACCTGTACGCCGATCGGCACGACCGGATTCAGCGACGACAGCGGATCCTGGAAGATCATCGCGATCTCGCGGCCACGGATGTCGCGCAGCGTACGCGTGTCCGCCCGCAGCAGGTCGAGTCCGTCGAACAGGGCGCGGCCGTCCACGCGTACCCGCCGGGTGTTCTGCTTGGGGAGCAGTCCGATGAGGGCGAGCGAGGTCACGGACTTGCCGCAGCCGGATTCGCCGACGAGACCGGTGACCTCGCCGGCGTCGACGGTGAACGAGACGCCGTCCACCGCGCGGACCTCGCGGTCGCCGCGGAACGTGACCCCCAGGTCCTCGACTTCGAGCAGCGCCATGGTCACCTTCTCAGCTTGGGGTCGAGTGCCTCGCGCAACGCCTCGCCGAGGAGGGTGAAGCCGAAGGCGGTGATGATGATGCCGACGGCCGGGTAGATCGTCAGGCGCGGCGCTACCTCCAGGCGGGTGAGCGCGTCGGTGAGCATGACGCCCCACTCCGGCACCGCGGGATCGGGGTTGCCGAGCCCGAGGAACGACAGCGCGGCGGCCTCGATGATGGCCGTGGCGAGCGTCAGCGTGGCCTGCACCAGGACCGGGCCGAGCGAGTTCGGCAGGACGTGGACCAGAGCGATGCGCCACCGCCGTACGCCGAGCGCCGTCGCGGCGGTCACGTACTCGGAGTTGGCCTGGGCCAGCATCGAACCGCGCAGCAGCCGGGCGAAGACCGGGACCGAGATGACGCCGATCGCGATCATGACCGTCGTCAGGCTGGGCCCGAGCAGCGCGGCGATGCTGACCGCGAGCAGCAGGCTGGGCATGGCCAGGAGCATGTCGATCACGCGCATGACGACGTTGTCGATCCGCCGCCCCGCCCGGCCCCCCAGCCCGTACGCCGAACCGGCCAGCCCGCCGAGCAGGCAGCCGACGATCAGACCCAGAGCCGTCGCGACCACGCCGACCAGCAGCGTCTGCCGGGCGCCGACGATGACCCGGCTGAACTCGTCGCGGCCGTTGTGATCGAGGCCGAACCAGTGCTGGGCACTCGGTCCGGGAATGATGTTCTGCCCCTCCTTGACCTGGTCGGCCCAGGCCGTCGAGGTCGGGTCGTACGGCACGAAGAGCGGGCCGATCAGCGCCACCAGCACGAAGAGCAGCAGGACGACCGTGCCGGCGACGGCGGCCGGGTTGCGCCGCAGCCGGCGGAACGCCTCGGCCCAGAGGCTGCGGCCCTTCTCCTCGGCGTGCACGGCGGCGAGTTCGGCCAGCCGGTCGAGGCGCTGCCTGCGCGCCTTCGGGGTCAGCCCGGCCAGGCTCGCCGTCGGCGTCTGGCTGTCGGGCTCGGCCGGTCGAGGTTCGGGCGCCGGGAGCATCGGGGTGAGATCGGTCATCGCACACGCACCCGTGGATCGATCAACCCGTACGAGATGTCGACGAGCAGGTTGACCGTCACGTAGATCACCGCGACGAACATGATGAAGCCCATCAGCACCGGATAGTCCCGCCGGTCGATCGACTCGGCGATGAACTGGCCGATCCCGGTGAACGAGTAGACCGTCTCGGTGAGCACCGCACCCGACAGCAGACCGCCGGTGAGCAGGCCGATCGTGGTCACGATCGGCAGGAGCGCGTTGCGCAGCACGTGCCGGCGGCGTACCACGCGTTCGGTCAGGCCCTTGGCCTCGGCCGTGCGGACGTAGTCCTCGCCGAGCACCTCCAGGACGCTGGCCCTGGTCATCCGGATGATGATCGCCAGCGGGATCGTGGCCAGCGTGAACGCCGGCAGCACCAGGTGCTTCAGCGCGTCGGCGGCCGCGTCCCACTCGCCGGTGAGCATCCCGTCGAGCACGTAGAAGTTGGTGACCCGGGTGGCGTCGATCGTCACGTCCTGCCGGCCGGCCGCCGGGAACCAGCCCAGCTTCACGGCGAAGACCTCCTTCACCAGGTACGCCAGCACGAAGATCGGTACGCAGATGCCGAGCAGCGAGCCGGCGACCGAACCGTGGTCCACGATGGACCCCCGTCTGCGGGCGGCGAGATAGCCGAGCGGTATGCCCAGACCGATCGCGATGATCAGGGCGGAGACGGTCAGCTCCACCGTCCCGGGAAACCGTTCGGCGAACTCGGTGACGACCGGGCGGTGCGTACTGATCGAGGTGCCCAGGTTCCCGGTGATCATCCGGCGCATGAACCGGAAGTACTGGATCCAGAGCGGCTCGTCGAGACCGAGGTCGTGGCGCAGCTTGGCGCGGGTCTCATCGGTCCCCCGCTCGCCGAGGATGGCCGTCTCCGGACCGCCCGGCAGCCGGTGCAGCCAGATGAAGAGGATGACGGACAGGCCGAGCAGCGTCGGGATCAACTGCAGCAGCCTGCGTACGATGTATCGGAGCAAATCGATCCCCCATACGACGGTGGCCAGCCGCCCGCGAGATCACGGACGGCTGGCGCTTCCCGATTGGTACGGCTACTCGGTGTAGTACGCCCTCGCGTAGTGCTCGTCGGTCAGCGGGCTGGCCTTCACGCCGTCCACGTCCTTGCCCAGGACGAGCGAGGGCGGTCCGTGCGCGATCGGCACGCCCGGCACGAAGTCCATGATCTTCGCGTTGAGCGCGGCGTAGTCGTTGGCCCGCTTGGTCGCGTCCGGCTCCGCGTCCGCCGCCTTGAAGTCGGCGAAGAGCCCGGGGTTGGTGAAACCCCACTCCATCTTCGGCCGGTCGAACATGGTGCCGATGAAGTTGTACGCCTCGGAGTAGTCACCGGTCCAGCCGAGCAGGTGCAGGTCGTGCTTGTTGGTCGTCTGCACGGCGTTGATGTAGTCCGGGCTCCACTTGAGGGCCACCGGGGTCACCTGGATGCCGGCCGCCTTCAGGTCCGCGGCGATCAGCTCGTAGATGTCCTTCGGCGCCGGCATGTACGGCCGCGTGACCTCGGTCGGGTAGTAGAACTTCAGGTTCAGGTTGGTCACGCCGGCCTGCTGGAGCAGTTCCTTGGCCTTGTTCACGTCGTACGCGTACTTGGTGACGTTCTCGTTGTAGCCGGCCAGACCGGGCGGCTGGAACTCCAGCGCGACCGTGGAACCCTCCGGATACTTCGAGTCGACGATGGCCTGCCGGTTGATCGCGTACGCGATGGCCTGCCGGACCCGCACGTCCTTGAGCGCCGGGTTGCCGCTCTGGTTGATCGCCAGATACAGGATGTTGAAGGCCGGCCGGGTCAGGACGTGGAATCCGTCGGTCTTGAGCGCCTTGACGTCCGCCGGGGCCACCAGGTCGTAGCCCTGGATCTGCCCGTTGCGCAGCGCCTGCTTGCGGGCGGTCAGATCGGTGATCGTCTGGAAGATCAGCGTCTTGATCTTCGCCTTGTCGCCCCAGTAGTCGTCGAAGCGGGTCAGCTCGACGGTCTTCGCCGTGTGGTCCCACTTCACGAACTTGTACGCGCCCGTGCCGACCGGATGCCCCAGCGCGTACTCCGGGTAGGTCACGTTGTCGGCGGTGCCGGCGATCCCGTCGGCCTTGTAGTCCTGCAGCGCCTTGGGGCTCGACATGGAGAACGCCGGCAGCGCCAGGGCGGAGGGGAACTTGCTCGTGACGCGGGTGATCGTGATGTCGACCGTGCCCGGGTCCTTGGCGACGCAGCTCTTGAACAGGCTCGCCGGCAGGGCGGAGTTCTCGCTCTTGGCGAAGCCGCCGAAGACGTCCTGCCAGTACGAGGAGACGTCCTCGCTCTGCATCAGGCCCGAGAAGTTGTACCAGCGGTTGAAGTTCGTGCAGACGGCGTCGGCGTTGAAGTCCGTACCGTCCTGGAACTTGACGCCCTGGCGCAGCTTGAACGTCCACACCAGACCGGAGGCGTCCGGCGTCCAGCTCTCGGCCAGCGAGGGGATGATCTTCGTACCCCCCTCCTCGGCGCGTACCAGCCCTTCGAAGACCTGGCGGGCGATGCGGAACGACTCGCCGTCGCTGGCCAGCGCCGGATCGAGGACCTTCGCATCCCCCGCGACCCCGAACACCAGCTTGTCCTTCTTGCTGGAACTCGATGTGGACGTGTCGTCCCGCTTGCTCGCGCAACCGGCAACGGCAAGGGCGACGACGATCGACGCGGCGATGACCGCGGATGCCGATCGGGGCCTGGACGCGCTCATAGGGTTCACCTCTGTCCTAAGTGACGTGCACCGATGCATCGAACCTATCGGGTTCGGTTCATGACAGAGAGAGACCGATATCAGATCGTTGCGCGTCTTTAGCTGGATCGTGGCGAGTCCTACCTCGACCGTGGCGCGTCTTTCACTAGATCGTGCGGCGGCCCTCGAAAGCCCGGCCGAGCGTGATCTCGTCGGCGTACTCGAGATCGCCGCCGACCGGAAGACCGCTGGCCAGACGCGAGACCGTGATCCCCATCGGCTTCACGAGCAGCGCGATGTAGGTGGCGGTCGCCTCGCCCTCGGTGTTCGGGTCGGTCGCGAGGATCAGCTCCTTCACCTCACCGTCGGCCAGCCGCTGCATCAACTCGCGTACGCGCAGGTTGTCGGGGCCGACGCCCTCCAGCGGATTGATCGCCCCGCCGAGCACGTGATAGCGCCCCCGGAACTCGTTCGTACGCTCGATCGCCACGACGTCCTTCGGCTCCTCGACGACGCAGAGGATCTCGTCCGAGCGGCGCGGGTCGCGGCAGATCCGGCACTTGTCGTCCTCGGCGACGTTGAAGCAGATCGTGCAGAACTTCACGACCTCCTTCACCTTCACCAGGGAGGCGGCCAGCCGCCGCACGTCGATCGGGTCGGCCGACAGCACATGGAAGGCCAGGCGCTGAGCGCTCTTCGGGCCGATGCCGGGCAGCCGGCCCAGCTCGTCGATCAGGTCCTGGATCGCACCCTCGTACATGGACGCCTCCCCTCCGCCTTCCCCTGCTTGTCGCGGCCCGGCTCGGACCGTGTCCGCCGGGGCCTGGATCAGAACGTGTTCGCCGCGGCCCGGTCGGGGCCGGTTCGCCGCGGCCCGGTCAGAACGGCAGGCCCATGCCGCCGGTCAGCGGGCCCATCTTCGCGTCGCGGACCTTGGCGGCCTCGTCGAGGGCGCTGGTGAAGGCGTCGAGCACGAGGTCTTCCAGCGTCTCGACGTCGTCGGCGTCGACCACCTTCGGATCGATCTTCACCGAGCGCGGCGCGCCGTCACCGGTGACCGTGACGGTGACCAGGCCGTTGCCCGACGAAGCGGTCAGCTCCAGCTCGGCCAGCTCCGCCTGAGCCGCCTCGAGCTTGCGCTGCATCTGCTGCGCCTGCTTCATGAGCTGCTGCATGTTCGGCATGCCACCCGGGCGCATCTCGTTCTCCTTCTCGACAGTTCTGATCCACTCGCGTCTGGTCCACTCGCGGCGGACCGCCTTGCGCACAGCACCGGCGGGCCGTCCCTTGCACAGCGTAGTCGGCGGCGGACGGGACACCCGTCGCCACTACGCGGTCACCGCCGGACCACCGTCGCGGCCCGGCGTCAGATGTCGGCGATCTTCTCGACGTGGCCGAAGGACTGCCGCAGGGAGTCCATGGCCTGCTCCTCGATCGACTGGCCGGCCACCGCGACGTCGATGATCTCGTCGGTCGGCTCGTCCCCCGGATCGAAGCCGGGCTCGGCCGGTCCGGCGACCGGGGCCTGCGCGGCGCGCTGCCGGGCCGCGGCGGCGTTGCGGGCCGCGTTGGCGGCGGCACTGCGCCCCGGGCTCTCCTTGGCCGCCATCGCGCGTTGCGGCGCGACCGCGGCACCCCGGACGGCCGCACTCGTCGCCGCACCCGCGTACGCCGGCGCGGCCGCCGGTACGCGTACCGGGGCGGGACGTCCGGTCGGGCCGTCGAACTCGGGATCGTAGGGCGGCTCGTCGAGCGGGCCGAAGTCGTCGTCGACCGTCGCCACGGCCGAGGGGCGTACCGCCGCCTGGGAGCGGGGGGCCTCGGGGGCCGCGTCACCGCCCGCCGGACGCTGCGGTGCCTGGCCGCCGATGGGTGCCGTGGCGGGCCACTCCTCGACCGCTGCCGGAGCCGGGGTCGCGGGCGGAGCCGAACGCGGGGCCGCGGACGGCGTACGCCCACCGGCCGGGGCTGCGGTACGCCCACCGCGCGGCGCGGCACCGCCCCCGCCGCCGCGCTGATCGCCGCCGACCTCGCAGCGCAGTTGCCAGCTCCCGCCGAGGACCTCGTGGATCGCCTCCAGCAGGGCGTCCGGGTCGGCGCTCACGGAGTTGGCGTGGAAGGAGGCCTTGAAGACCAGGATGATCGTGTTGCCCTCGACGTCGCGGACGACGCCGTCGCGGGCCATCGCCGCGATCCGCTTGTTGGCGCGGCCGGTCAGGACCACGATGTCGTCCCAGGCCCGCCGGACGGTCGGCCCGTCGACGGGACCACCGGCCGCGTTCGCCGCACCGCCCACGTTCGCCGTCGCTGCCGGAGAAGTCGCGGGGGCCGCGCTCACGGGCGTGTTCGGGCGAGCCGGAGCAGCGCTCACCGGCGCGTTCGCCCGGGTCTCCGCCGGGCGGGCCGGAGCAGCGCTCACGGGTGCGTTCGCCCGGGTCTCCGCCGGGGCGGAGGTCGCACTCACCGGGGCGGCCGATCCGCCGTCGAACCGGGTCGCCGCGGCACCGCCTTCCGGGGCGTCGTCATGCCAGGGCGGACCGGGGTCGTCCCCGGCCGCGGCGCCGTCGTCGGCCGAGTCGGCGGCGGTCGCCGGAGTGCCCGGCGTGGCCGCCGAGTTGCCGGCCGGAGTGGATTTCGGGGCGCTTCCGCGCGGGGCGGCGGCTGCCGCCGCGGCCGCACGGGCTGCCGCCCGGCCGCCGCCGGAACCACCGGTAGCGGCGGAGCCGGGATCGTCGTCGTGCTCCGGCGCACCGGCGGTGGCCACCGGGGCCGCTCCGCCTACGGAACCGGCCGGGCGGACGACGACTCCCTGCTCCAGACGTTCCAGCCGGGACAGGACACCCAGCTCGGACTCGTCCGCGGCGGGCAGCAGCATCCGGGCGGTGACCAGCTCCAGCAGCAGCCGCGTCGACGTGGTTCCCCGCATCTCGACGAGTCCGCCGTGGACGATCTCGGCCCAGCGGGTGAGCGTCGCCGGCCCCGTACGCTGCGCCTGTGCCTGCATCCGGTCGGCCTCGTCGGCCGGCGTGTCGATGAGACCCTTCGCGATCGCGTCCGGAACCTGGCGCAGCAGGATCAGATCGCGCAGCCGTTCCAGCAGGTCGGCGGTGAATCGGCGGGGATCGTGGCCGGCCTCGGCGACCCGGTCGATGGTGGCGAACGCGGCCCCCGCGTCCCCGGCCCCGAGCGCGTCGCACATCTCGTCGATGAGGCCGGCGTCGGTGACCCCGAGCAGCGAGACGGCCCGCGCGTAGGTGACGCCGTCGTCGCCGGCGCCCGCCATGAGCTGGTCCAGCACCGACAGCGAGTCCCGGGCGGAGCCCGCGCCGGCCCGCACGACCAGCGGGAACACCCGCGGGTCGACGGTCACCTTCTCGACCTCGCAGAGGTATTCGAGGTAGGGCCGCAGCACGCTCGGCGGAATCAGCCGGAACGGGTAGTGGTGCGTACGCGACTTGATCGTGCCGAGGACCTTCTCCGGCTCCGTGGTCGCGAACACGAACTTCACGTAGTCCGGCGGCTCCTCGACCAGCTTGAGCAGCGCGTTGAAGCCGGCCGACGAGACCATGTGCGCCTCGTCGATGATGTAGATCTTGAATCGGCTGACAGCCGGCGCGAAGAAGGCACGCTCGCGCAGCTCACGAGCGTCGTCCACGCCACCGTGCGAGGCCGCGTCGATCTCGATGACGTCGATCGAGCCGGGGCCGTCGGGAGCCAGCGCGCGGCACGACTCGCACTCGCCGCACGGCTCGGGCGTCGGGCCCTTCTCGCAGTTCAGCGAGCGGGCGAGGATGCGGGCGCTGGAGGTCTTGCCACAGCCGCGCGGCCCCGAGAACAGGTACGCGTGGTTCAGCCGCCCGCTGCGCAGAGCCTGGATGAGCGGCTCGGTGACGTGCTCCTGGCCGATCACCTCCGCGAAGGTGCGCGGACGGTACTTGCGATAGAGCGCCAGCGCCACGGATCTCCACCTCCCAGCTCGGGCGGCTCACCGGACAGGGTTCGCCGACCCATAGCCTCTCACGCCCCACCGACACCGACGCACCCCGACGGCGGCCACACGCGCGGGCGGGTGACACCCGTCGCACCGGCCGTGACCACCGCCGGGGTACGCCGGTCACGGCGCGGCCAGCGCCTCGGTCGGGGACAGCCGGGCGGCGCGTACCGCGGGGTAGAGGCCGGCCACCGCGCCGATCACGACAGTCGCCCCCAAACCGCCCGCGTACGCCCAGACGGGCAGGGCCACCGGCCATCCCTGGAGCGTGGCGTAGAACGCGGTAACGGCGCTGCCGAGGGCGACCCCGCCGGCCCCGCCGAGCACCGACAGCAGGAGTGATTCGGTGAGGAACTGGACGCGTACGTGGCCCCGGGTGGCGCCGAGCGACCGCCGCAGCCCGATCTCCGCCCGGCGCTCCAGCACCGAGATCACCATCGTGTTCGCCACTCCGACCCCGCCGACGAGCAGCGCCACCGCGCCGAGGCCGAGCAGCAGGCCGGTGAACGCCTGGTCGGTGGCCCGCTGCGCGGCCAGCGCGTCGGACGGGCGGGAGACCGTGACCTCCTCCGGATGCCCGGGGCTGGCCGTGGCGGCGAGGACCGCGCGGACCGATTCGACGTCGGCGGTCGCCGAGCGGCAGTAGACCGACGTCGGATGCCCCTCGAAACCCAGGTACGCCGCCGCCGCGTCCCAGCCGACCAGGGCGGCCGAGTCCAGCTCGGGAGCCAGCGGGATCGGGTCGAGGATGCCGGCCACGCTGAACCACTGCCCGCCGAGCCAGACGCGTACGCCGGGCTGGTGGAGATCCAACCGGCGGGCGGCCCTGGCCCCGAGGACGACGGCCTGGTGCCCCGCGGTGGCCTCGGTCAGCCACGAGCCGGCGGCGACGTGGCCGCCGACGGTGTCCAGCAGGTTGGGCCGGGCGGCGAGGACGGCGATGCTGTTGGTCTTGCCGCGCGCGATGTGATCGTTGCGGTAGACCGAGGCTTCCAGGACCGCCGTCCCGCTCGCCTTCTCGACCGGGCCGATCCGGTCGACCATCTCGACGGCCTGCTCCGGCAGCTGGGCGGCCTGCCCGAACAGCGTCTTGCCCGGCCCGGCCACCAGCAGGTTCGTGCCGAGCTTCGCGAGCTGCTGATCGAGCTGCGCCCGCGACGAGGTCGAGATCCCGACGACGGCCAGCATCGCGGCGATGCCGATGGCGATCCCGAGGGCCGACAGGAACACCCGCAACGGCCGCGTACGCAGTCCGGCGACGCCGACCCGGGCGAGATCGGCGGGCGCGATCACGACACCACCCGCCCGTCCCGCATCCGGATCCGCCGCGGCAGGCCGTCCGCGATGCCGAGGTCGTGGGTCACGACGAGCACCGTCGTCCCGGCGTCGTGCAACTCGCCGAGCAGCTTCATCACGCCCGCCCCCGACGCCGAGTCGAGGTTGCCCGTCGGCTCGTCGGCCAGCAGCAGCGCGGGCTCGCGCACGACCGCGCGGGCGATCGCCACCCGCTGCCGTTCACCGCCGGACAGTTCGTGCGGGCGGTGATCCAGCCGGTGGTCCAGGCCGACCCGCGCCAGCGCCTCGGCGGCGCGAGCTCGTCTTTCCTTCCGGCGTACGCCGGCGTAGAGCAGCCCGTCGGCGACGTTGTCGAGCACGCTCACCCCGGCGGCCAGATGGAACTGCTGGAAGACGAAGCCGATGCGCTCGGCCCGCAGGCCGGACAGCTGCTTGTCATTCAACGTCGCCACGTCCGTCCCGTCGATCGCGATCCGGCCGGCCGTCGGGCGGTCGAGCGTACCCATGAGCTGCAGCAGGGTGGACTTGCCGGAGCCGGACGGCCCGACGACCGCCGCCAGTTCACCGCGCCCGACCTCGATCGAGACGTCGTCGAGGGCCAGCACCGACCCGCCGTACCGTTTGGACACTCCCTCCAGCAGCACGACCGCGCTCACGTGGGCATCCCGACGATCTGTCCCTCGGCGATCCCGCCGCCGCCGACCTCGACCAGCCCGTCGGCGAACAGACCGACCTGAACGGCCACGATCCGCGTACCCGATGCTTCGTGCACTTCGAGGCCGTAACCACCCTCGGCGAGCGCGAGCAGCGCGGCGACCGGAACCGTCAGGACGTTCTTGCGTTCCTCGGCGACGTAGCGGACGTCCACCGGGGTTTTGGCGAGGCTGCCCAGCTTCGCCTGATCGGCGATCGTGACCGTGACCGGCAGCGTGGCGTTGCCCGCCCCGGGCTGACCGGGATCGGCGCTGGCCTCGGCGCCGACGGTCTCGATCTTCCCGGCCACCTCGATGCTGCCCGGCAACGTGATCGTCACCGCCGTACCCGGCACCGCCCAGGCGTGATCGTCCGCCGCCACGTCGACCGTGACCGTCTTCCGCGTACCGGTGTAGGTCAGGATCTCCCCCGTCGCGGCCGCACCCGGCCGCACCTTCAGCTCCTCGACCCGCAGCCGCCCGGCCGCGTACACGATCGCCGCGGGGTCCACCATGCCGGTCTCGGCCAGGCCCAGGTCCTTCTGCCACCGCCGCACCGCGGTCGCCGTACTCGCACTGAACTTGTCGTCCACGCTGAAGCCCTTATAGCCCAAGGCTTTGAGGTTCTCCTCGAACTGCTTCACGTCCGGCCCCT
Organism: Hamadaea tsunoensis DSM 44101; assembly: GCF_000428945.1. GTDB lineage: Bacteria > Actinomycetota > Actinomycetes > Mycobacteriales > Micromonosporaceae > Hamadaea > Hamadaea tsunoensis. Next base: position 519,918 of record NZ_AUAX01000003.1, read on the forward strand.
CGGTCCCCACCACCAGCGGCCTGTACGCGGGCATCGCGCCGAACAGCAACGTCACGGGCCTGTCGTCGGCCCGCAGCAACGCGCCGCCCCGGTCGACCGCGGCCCCGACGGCCGGCAGCCACGTCACCGTCCCCGCCGCCCGGCTGACCAGCGGAATCGCTTCCCCGTACGCGAGTTCGCCGCTCACGGTCTTGGCATCGGCGAGATCCTGCCGGGTGACCGTCGCCGTGGTCCCGCCGTGGTCCGTCGCCTGTGGATCGTGCTGCCCACCGGTGTTGAGCACGATCACCGTCACGGCCGCGGCCAACGCGAGCACGCCGCCACCGGCCAGCCACCCCGCCCTCATCCGCCCGCCCCGATCCGGGGAGCCTTGGACTGGCAGGCCTTCAACGCCGCCGGCAGCTTCGGATTCGTCTTCACGGCCCCCGGGTCCGCGAACTTCATCTCGCCCGTCTCCGGATCGGGATCCGGCCAGTCCTCGATCCCGTGATCGCGTACGCACTGCGAGAACAGGCGCAGCTTCTCGATGTCCTCGGCGGTGAGCTTGACCTTGTTCCCGTCGCCCGAGGAGGCGTACGCCCGGCAGGCTTCGTAGGCGGCCTGGATCCGGGCCGGATCGAAACTCGGTCCGACCTGCGGATCGCCTTTCTTGCCCAGCTGCAGCTCGACCCCGTGATCGTGCATGCACTGCTGGAACTGGATCGCCCGATCGTCGTCGTCCGCCGCGGGCGAAGGTCCTGGACTCGCGCTGGTCGCGATCACCGGAGCGCCGGACTGCGCCGTCGCCACGTGAGGAGTGTTCGAGGTCTTGCAACCGGCCGTGACCGTCAACGCCAGAACGGCCAGGACGACGGCTGGTCGGGTTCGGAGTTTCATGGGGGCAGCCAACGCGGCCGGCCGTAAAGGGGTCGTCAGCGGAAACGCTTATGCGCCCCTTATCCGCCCCGTCGCCACCCGATGGATCATGCGCAACGGACGCCCGTTCTCAGGCAACGAACGTGCCCGCACCGCCACGACCCACGACCAGGCCGTCGTGCCGGAGCAGCATCATCATCCGGGCGATCGTCGCCCGGTGCACCGAGTACAGCATCGCCAGTTCGTCCTGCGTGGGAAGCTTCTCCCCGGACCGATAGCCCGCCTCACCGCGGTTGATCCGCGCCTTGATGTCGGCGTAAATCTCGGTGCTGCTCATCGGTACTGCGGGCACGAACGCAATCCTCCCCCGGTCGGCCGATCGATTGGATCACGCGCGAGAGTGGCATGCCAGAAACAGCGGCAACTGTAGCAACATTTGCTAACGTCCTTTCTGGTCAGTTGACAATCCTGGGGAGGACCTACATGAGCTGCAACAACGCCACGCCCGCCGGGAAAGATGCGCCTATAGGCGTACGCGAAGAGTGGCACGCGATGGTCCGCCATCTGCGCCACCTCCGTGGGAACACCGCCCATCCGCTGCGCGACCGCCGCTGGCACGACCCGGAATCGGATTCGTACGGCTGGCCGCGACTTCGCCCGGCCAGGCACCGCCACTGATCAGCCGCTCGTCCGCACCACGATGGTCGTGGCGGTTCAAGGGCCGTCCGCGGCATAGGTGGCTGATGATCATGTCCGCCGGAGGGAGTGATCATTTACGGATGAGGTGTGAAATCGGCCGACGACTGCATGATCGTTTACGGTTCCGGGGTGCGTAGACGGCTCCTGGTCGCGCCAGACGCGTAAACGATCATGCAAGGCGGGCCGGAAATGACGCCTCAGCCGTAAACGATCAAGAAACAGCGACCATGGTCCAGCTGACGGAAGATCCTTCCCGCATCACGGACAACCGGCGACAGCGGAGCGGCTCGGGTGTGATCCACAGCGGCTGAGATGTAGAAATCCAGTCCTCACCCAAGATCCAAAGCGCTACGGATGTAGAGAACCCGCCCTAACAAACATCCCAGCCGTTAACGATCGAGGAGCAGGCCCGAAAACTACATCCCAACCGGGATCCGAGTATGAGCCGCGCCGCTCCCATGATCAACTACACCTTGCCCGGATTGTCGGGACCTCGAAGGCTGTTCGCCGCCAGCTTCATCATCAGCGCGATGGATCGCCCCGCCCGGATCGCCTCCGGAACCGGTCAACGACAAGGCCGCCGATGCCCGTCGCGACTCTGATCCGGACGATCGCCGCCGGGGTCGCACCCAGACATGGCCGGGTGAGTCGTTTTATGGCGCCCTTACATCCCCACTGGTAGACATGCCCCCAGCAGACCAAGGGGGCCGGATGCGCGTACTGGTGGTGGAGGACGAGACCCTCATGGCCGACGCCATAGTCGAAGGGCTGCGCCGCGAATCCCTCGCCGTCGACGTCGCCTACGACGGGGACGCCGCCCTCGAACGGCTGGGCGTCAACGCGTACGACGTGGTGGTTCTGGACAGGGATCTGCCCGGTGTCTCCGGCGATGAGATCTGCCAGGGACTGGCCGGCGGCGACACCCGGGTGCTGATGCTGACCGCGGCGGGTGATCTCGCGGACCGCGTGGCCGGCCTGAGTCTCGGCGCCGACGACTACCTCCCGAAGCCGTTCGCCTTTCTGGAACTCGTGGCCCGGGTACGCGCGCTCGGCCGCAGAGCCCGCCCCGCGACGCCGCCGGTCCTCGCCAGGCAGGGCATCTCCCTGGACCCGAGCCGGCGTGAGGTGTTCCGGGACGGAAGGTACGTCGCCTTGTCCCGCAAGGAATTCGCGGTCCTGGAGGAACTGCTCCGGGCGGCCGGGGCCGTCGTGTCCGCCGAGGACCTGCTGGAACGCGCGTGGGACGAGAACATCGACCCGTTCACCAACGTCGTGCGCGTCACGATGATGACCCTGCGCCGCAAGCTCGGTACGCCGGTCGTCATCGACACCGTCCCGGGAGTGGGGTACCGGATCCCATGAGTTTCCTGCGCCGGCACTGGACCCTGCGCGTACGCCTGACGGTCGTGTTCGGGCTGCTGTTCTTCCTGGCCGGGGCGGTGGTCCTGGCGGTGACGTATTTCCTGATGCACCGGACGCTGGGGCAGGCGCCCTACAACATCTCGCTCGACTTCCTGCCGGACAACGTCATCGCGAAGTCCGTGCTCGCCGACAAGTACAACAAGATCGTCGAGTCGATCCAGGCGTACCGGGCACTGACGTTGAAGTCGCTGCTGCAGCAGGGCGGCGTGGCGCTGCTGGCCGTCGGGGTGGTCGCGATCGGCATCGCGTGGATCCTGACCGGGCGGGTGCTGCGGCCGATCGCGCAGATCACCGCGACCGCCCGGCGGGTGGCCGACCGGAACCTGCACGAGCGCATCAACGCGACCGGCGCCCACGACGAGGTACGCGAACTCGCCGACACGCTCGACTCGATGCTGGACCGGCTCGACCGGGCGTTCGACGGGCAGCGGCGGTTCGTCGGCAACGCCTCGCACGAGCTGAAGACCCCGTTGGCGATCAACCGTACGCTGATCGAGGTCGCCATGGGCCGCCCCGACGCTCCGCCGGAGCTGCTGCAGCTCGGCCAGACGCTGCTGGAGGTCAACGCGCGGCACGAGCGGCTCATCGACGGCCTGCTCATGCTGGCGCGGGCCGAGAACCGGCTGACCGGTGTCGAACCCGTCGACCTGGTCTCGATCTGCTCGCATCTGCTGGAAGGCGTCCCAGGCGCGCTCCGCGAGCTCGCACCGGCCGTCGTGGCCGGCGATCCGATCCTGCTGGAGCGCCTCGCGCTCAACCTGATCCAGAACGCCACGCGCTACAACGTCCCCGGCGGTTCGGTCCGGGTCCGCTGCGCCACCGCGGGCGCCGGCTGCGTACTCACCGTCGAGAACACCGGGCCCGTCGTGGGCGCGTACGAGATCCCGGCGCTGTTCGAGCCGTTCCGCCGGCTCGGTGCCGACCGCGTGGGCTCGGCCAAGGGAACGGGCCTCGGCCTGAGCATCGTCCGTTCCATCGCCCGGGCCCACGACGGCGACGTCACGGCCACCCCCCGCCCGGGCGGCGGCCTGGTCGTCACGGTCACTCTTCCGGCATTCTCCCCGAGTACGCCGAATCAGCGTCCCGCGTTGACGTCGGCGCTCTGACGATTGGTGTCGACGGCGGTCTGCCCCGCCGGTTTGACGGTGATCCGCAGGTCGTAGTCGACGGGGTGCCACGCGGCGAACAGGGCCGCCGCCCTGTTCATGTCGGTGTCACGGCCGAGCAGTTCGGGTTCGGGCAGCTTGCTGAGATCGATGGTCGGCACGGTAGCCTCCACGCGTGCGCTGGGTGCGGGACGATGAGGGGTCCCGTTCTGTGCAGCGCTCACGTTCAGGCGCCCGTCACATCACCCGATCGGGGTCGGGCCTTTCCCCGAGCCCTCAGATCACCTGGTCAGAGGACATGAAGATCGGTGAGGACGAAGGCCCAGCGGCCGTCCACCTCTTCGATGTCGAACAGGGCGGTCAGGTCGCTCCACTCCCCGTCCAGGGGCAGGTCGAACTCGATGCCCGGCAGCCCGTGCCCCCGGACCACCTCGGCGTGCGGCTGCCGGTCCGGCGCGTCCGCGGGCGGCTTCGCCGTCGCGATCGGGGTGACACGGACGACGCTGCCGTCGCCGAGCGGCTCCCAGAAGCCGTAGTTGCCGATGTAGTTCTCCAGCGACTCCGCCGTCCAGCGCCCCGCCGCGTAGTCGTCCGGGGGGATGTAGAGCAGTTGCACGGCGGCCTGGAAGCTGCCGGCCGCCACGAGGTCCACCCAGTCGCGCACGACCGACAGCAGTTCGTCGTCGCCCGCACCCACCGCCACCGTACGCATGGACGGCAGGGTAACAATCGGGTCCGGATACAGAACGAGGACCAGCTTGGATGGGGCTGGTCCTCGTTCCGCTACTGCTCAACCGAGCGGAGGATACGAGATTCGAACTCGTGAGGGTTTTATCCCAACACGCTTTCCAAGCGTGCGCCCTAGGCCTCTAGGCGAATCCTCCGTGCGCAAGGATACATACCGCCCGGTGGTCCGCTCATCCGGGATACCGGGTACAGTGGCGTAGCCCCTCGCGTGGCGTCATCTCGCGAACCTCCCCAGGGCCGGAAGGCAGCAAGGATAAGCGAGCTCTGTCGGGTGCGCGGGGGGCCCTTTCGTCTCCTCAGCCGTGGTGACCACGCCCACAGGCGGCCGGAGAGATCCTCGGAAGAACCCGCGCGGAAAACACCAACGGCCCGTGTCCGAGGACACGAGCCGGGGAAAGAAGAGCGGTGGCGGCGGGATTTGAACCCGCGGACGCCTTACGACGTCACACGCTTTCGAGGCGTGCTCCTTAGGCCACTCGGACACACCACCGGGCAGTACCTTACACGACCTCCGGCCGCGCGGTCACATCGGTAACCGAGGCACGTGGAACCGGACAACGTGCGAAGATCGGGACCATGAGTACGCACATCGGAGCACAACCCGGCGAGATCGCCGAGCGGGTTCTCATGCCGGGCGACCCCCTGCGGGCCAAGTGGATCGCGGAGAACTTCCTGCAGGACGCCACGTGCTACTCCACGGTACGCAACATGTTCGGCTTCACCGGGACGTTCCGCGGCGTACCGGTGTCGGTGCAGGGTTCGGGGATGGGCATGCCGTCGGCGTCGATCTACGCCCACGAGCTGATCAACGAGTACGGCGTGAAGACGCTGATCCGGGTCGGGTCGTGCGGAGCGCTGGCCGAGTCGCTGAACCTGCGCGACGTGGTGGCCGCGATCGGCTCGTCGACCGATTCGAACATGAACCGGATGCGCTTCGACGGGCTCATCGACTACGCCCCGGTGGCGAACTTCGCGCTGCTGCGTACGGCGGTCGACGTCGCCGAGGCCAAGGGGATCACGATGCACGTGGGCCCGATCCTGGCCGCCGACGCGTTCTACACCGACCGGCCCGACCTGTACGACACGCTCGCGGACTACGGCGTGCTGGCCGTGGAGATGGAGTCGGCGGCGCTCTACACGATCGCCGCCCGGTTCGGGGCCCGCGCGCTGACGATCCTCACGGTCAGTGATCACATCAAGCGCGGCGAGGCCACCACGTCACAGGAGCGCGAGCAGACCTTCTCCCAGATGGTCGAGATCGCGCTCGAGACCGCTATCGCTTGAGCAGGACCGCTGTCATCTCCCGGCCCTCGGGGGTCCAGCTCGCCGGCTTCCCGGTACGCCCATCGAACTTGACCATGACCCGGCGGCCTTCGGCGTACACCCGGGTGTGGTCGGGCGACAGGAACCGGAAGCCGTAGACGGCGCTGGAGTCGCCCTGGTGATCGAGCCAGAAGTGGACGTCGAGCGAGCCGGTGCCGCGGACCGGGAGGTGGTAGGTGATGGTGAACTCGCGCACGGCGGCGATCATGTCGCTGCTGCTCGGCGCGCCGGAGGCGAAGTCGTAGCCGTGCTCCGCGAACCAGGCGGAGATCGCGCGTTCCAGCAGGAGCGCGTAGCGGGCGTTGTGCAGCAGGCCGACGGCGTCCAGGTCGTCGAAGTGGACCGTCGCCGGGCGGACGGCGCCGTAGGTGATGTCGGGCGCCTCGATGGCGGTGGCGGTCACGTTCACTCCTCGGGTAGCAGGTTCGGGTCGGTCGTCGCGGCGCGCAGTCGGCGCAGGACGGCCGTACGCGCCGCGTGCACGGACGCGTCGAGCAGGCGGGTGTGCAGCATGGCGGCCACCCCGGCGGCGTCGATCTCGAAGGCGAGCTGGCCGACCTCGGTGCCGGCCGGCAGTTCGCCCAGCTCGACGGCCTCGGTGATCAGCCGTTCGAGCAGGATCAGCCACTCGCCGAGGACTTCGCTGAGCCGGCGCGCGACCGCGCCGGTACGCCCGGCGTACTCGAACTCGGCGACGGCGAAGAAGCAGCCGCCGGGCAGGACGCGTTCGGTGTAGAACGCGAGCCGGGCCTCGTGCAGCGCGAACAGCCGCCGTACGCCGCGCGGCTGCCGCAGGGCCGGGGCCACCACGCGGTCGGCCCAGAGCTTGCGGGCCTGGTCGATGGTGGCGAGCTGGAGCTCTTCCTTGGACTTCCAGTGCGCGAAGAGGCCGGACTTGCTGACCCCCAGCCGCTCGGCGAGCTGGCTCAGGGACAGCCCGGACAGGCCGGCCTCGGTGGCCAGCGCGACGGCCGTGTCGAGCACGGCGGTACGCGTACGCTCGCCGCGCAGCATCCGGCCGTCCTCGATCTTCGTCACGAGTGCAGTCTAAGAAAAAGAACGACCGGTCGTAAATATTCTTGTGACGGCCTTCACACTGGCCCTGACACCGACGTCAAGGTTTACGTTGGGCCGTATGCGCATCAGCGAGCTGGCGGAGCTGGCCCGGACGAGTCCGCGGACGCTGCGGTACTACGAGCAGCAGGGCCTGCTCAGCACCCGGCGTACCGCCAACGGGTACCGCGAGTACGACGACGTCGACCTGCGGCTGGTCCGCGAGATCCGCTCGCTGCTCGACATCGGCTTCAGCCTCGAGGACACCCGGCCGTTCGTGGAGTGCCTGCGCGCGGGCCACGAGACCGGCGCGGAATGCCCCGCCTCGACCGAGGTCCTCGTCCGCAAGCTCGCCGACCTGGACACCTGCATCGACCGCCTGCACGAGGTACGCGAACGCGTACGCCAAGAGCTCGAAAGGATCAACGATGACTGCCCTTGTGACTGACGCGACCTTCGCCGACGAGGTTCTCGCCAGCGACGTCCCGGTGCTGGTCGACTTCTGGGCCGAGTGGTGCCCGCCGTGCCACCGGATCGCCCCCGTCCTCGACGAACTCGCGGGCGAGTACGCCGGCCGCGCCCGCATCGTGAAGATCAACGCCGACGAGAACCCGGCGGCGACCCGCGCGTACGGGGTGCAGTCGATGCCGACGCTGCTGATGTTCCGGGGCGGCGAGGTGGTCTCCGCGATGATCGGGGCACACCCGAAGCCGCGGCTGCGCGCCCAGCTCGACAGCGCTATCGCGGGCTGATCCCGACCAGCTTGGCCAGAAAGCGGTCCAGCTGCTCGCGCGCCGGCGGCCACGGCAGGTCCGGCTCGTTGATCCGCTGCGCCAGCATCCCGTTCACCGCCGTCCGCAGATCGATCGCCGCCTGCCGGGCGTCGCCCGCCGGCGCGAGGCCCGCGTCCATGCAGGCCTGAACCCCGTCGACCGTACGCGCGACCATCACTTCCTTGAACGGCATACCGAGCCGCCGGTGCACACCACTCTCGTGGAGCACCTTGTAGAGGCCCGGATGCCGCTGCGCCCAGTCGACCTGGGCCAGGATCCGCGCCCGCAGCCCGGCCGCCGCGTCGGGCTGCGTGGCGGCGGCCTCGTCACCGTGGCGTACCAGTTCCTCGTGGCACCGGGCCATCGCGGCCAGGACCAGCGCGTCCCGATCCGGGAAATGCAGATAGATCGAGGTCGCCGCGATCGGGATCGCCCGTGCGACCGCCCGTAGCGACAGCTTCTCGTCGTCGGCCAGCTCGTCGAGCATGCGTACGGCGGTGTCCACGATCTCATCGCGGAGTCGGTCGCCCTGGCCGCGGGCGTTGCGGCGGCGTACGGCGGCGGTCTCGGTGTCCTCCATGGCCTTGCCAGCATAGCCGAACACCCTTTAGGCTACGCCTGTAGCGCTACAGTCGTTCACCTAAGAGGAGGCTTCATCATGACCGTCGCCACGGCTCCTGAAACCGACGCCCTGCTCGACCAGATGGGTGCGGCCACCGTGCGGCACGTCTGGGCGATCCCGGAGCTCTCCGATCGCGAGAAGGTCTTCCTGCTCGTGGTCGCCGACATCTGCCAGCCCGCCCTCGGCCGACCCTTCGAACTGCACGTACGCCGAGCCCTGGCGTCGGGAATGTCCACTGCGGACCTGCGGGCGCTGATCAGCCTGGTGTCCTACGATGCGGGCTACCACGCGGCGCTGGCCGCGATGGACCGGCTGGCCGAGATCGAGACGGCGCTCGACCTGCCGCGATCCGCGAGCGAGCAGCTGTCGTCGGAGCTGACCGAGTTCGGGCCGGACGCGCCGGCGAGCCCGCTGCCCGAGGCCGTGCAGACCCAGCTCGCCCAGCTCGACGAACACTTCCTGGATCACTTCCGGCTCCAGTCGCGGATGCGTACGCCGACCGGCCCAGGGACGCTCAGCATCCGCGAGCGGGCGTTCGCCACGATGAGCGTCGACGTGCACTACCAGACGCTGGAGGAGTCCTTCGAGATCCACGTGGGCCGCGCGCTCGGGGCCGGGGCGACACCCGACGACGTCCGCGCGGTTCTGCGGTTCAACGCGATGTTTGGGACGACCCGGGCATGGCGGGCGTGGAAGGCGCTGAACCGGATCCTCGCCTGAGAACACGAACCGGGGCCGGCGTACGCGTACGCCGGCCCCGGTCGAGCTTGATCAGAGAACGTGCAGGACGGGTGGGGAGATCACCGGGTGCGGGTTCAACCCGGCCGTCCGCAGACCTTGCCCGACGGCAGTGCTGGGATCGAAGTCGGAGAAGTAGAACGACCCCACGACGTCCACCACGAGGTTCGTGTCGCCCGCGTTGTTGTAGAGGTCGAACGCGCCCGGCGAGCTGATCTCGACCATCGCGGCGTTGGGCACGATCTGACCGGGTACGGCGTTGAGCGTACTGACCGTCGGCCGGGCGAAGCCGTCGCACCAGGCCGAGACGTAGGTCGCCTTCGTCGGGGCCACCGCCGTGACGTTGAGCGCCAGGGCTTGGGCGTTGCCGGCCAGCACCGCGGCGGACGGCGTGATCTTCGCGGTCTTGGCCGGGCCGAGCGCCACCGGGTGGCCGAGCCCCGTGCGGGTGTCGACGATGCGGGTCGGGTCCATCGGAGTGAAGCGCATACCGGCCCCGAGGGTTCCGTCGTCGTAGATGCCGAAGAGGTCGACGATCACGTCGGTCTTGGCCGAGGTGTAGACGCCGAAGGAGCGCGGATAGCTCGATTCCGGGCAGTCCCCGGTGAACATGCACGGGTTGGCCTGCACCACGGACATGTTCGGAACGGTCTTGCCCTTGCCGTAGTTCACCGTCGACGCCGTCGGGATCCCGCCGGACACCCCGTTCCACGTCGTGAGGTAACCGGCCGCCGAGGGATTCACCGCGGTCACATTGACGGCGAACGCGGTGAGGTGGGCGTTGTCGTAGGGGCCGAAATCGATCGAGAGCGTCAGGTACGACCCCGCGGGCATCTTCTTGCCCTTCAAGGCGGTACGCGTGTCCACCAGCCGCTCCGGCGTCATCGGGTGGTACTCGCTGGTGACGCACCGCTGACCGAACTGGCAGAGTCCTTGGGAGATGGCGTCACCCGCGGCGTAGAAGCCGATGATGTCGACGATCAACTGGATCGTCCCGGTGTTGTTGTAGAAGGCGACGTTCTCGCCCGCGCCCGTCGCGACGGTGACGGAGTTGGAGCCGGTCCAGCCTTTCGGGAAGTTGAGCGAGGAGGCCAGCGGCCGCGGCCGCCCCGCCGGGAAGGCCGTGACGAAACCGGGTGCGGTGGCCTGGGTGACGGTCACGTTCAGCACGACCGCACCGACCGCACCGACCGGCGCGAAGCCGTTGTTGGCGTGGATGACGGCGGTCTGCCCGGCGGTCAGTCCGCCTTTCGGCAGGCCCCTGCCTTCGCGGGTGTCCACGAGCCTGATCGGATAGAGCGGGATGAACGTTCCCCGGAGGCTCTTCTTGACGTAGGAGGTCATCGCGACCACCCGGTGTACGCCCAGCGCGTCCGGCAGATCGAGCCAGGCCTCGTGGGCCATGGCCTTGGAGTCGTCCGCGGCGACCGTCACCGTGCAGGTCTGGCCGTAGCCGATCGAATTGCCGGCACAGGTGTCGCCGGTGATCCGGAAGCCGTCGGCGCCACCGCCCGCGACGGTCGCCGATCCGAACGCGACGGGGTCGCTGCCGGCGCCCGTCAGGGTCACCGTCTGCGCGGGAATCCCTTCACCGGCCGCGCCCTGGAAGCGCAGCGGCGCCTTGTCGGCGGTGACGACGCGGTAGCCGATCGTGGAGTTCCAGCGCACCTCGCCGTGCCCGCCGCCGAGACAGTAATCGGAGCCCGGTGCGTAGTCGAAATCGGCGGCGAACGAGGTATCCGTCAGTTCGAGAATCCGCACGGTTCCGGTGGACTTCGGACCGCAGCCGCCGACACCGGTTGGGCCACCGCCCAGATACAGGGTCGCGTGCGTCGCGTCGCCGTAGGAGTCGACGAACGGGTACGTGCCGACGGCGAGCGACGAACCGTTCGGCGCCGTGACCCAGAAGTGGAGGCCCTGTCCGTGGTCGGACGCGCCGAGGGAAAAGAAGGAGGCGCTGCGACTTGGCTGGTCGAAGGATTTGTCGGACGGCGTCCAGGCGAGTGAACCGTTCATGCCCGTAGCCGTGATGGCCGTGTACGGCGCGGTCGGTGCCGGTGGGAGGGCGGCGTGGGCGGCGGGCGCGAAGGCCAGCGCCGCGAGGCCCACGACGCCCGCGAGAAGGGTGCGAGATGCGCGCAAGATGAGAACCCCGTGCCAGTCATGGAAGTGCGGAACAACGCACGGTAGTCCCGCCCCGGACAGACCTTCAAGATCTTTTCGGTCGAGGTACGGGGCTGGACGGGCAGCGCCGGCGATCAGCGGAAGAAATCCCGGAGCAGGGCGCCGCATTCGTCCGCGAGAACCCCCGCGTACACCTCCGGCCGGTGGTTCTGCCGGCGGTCGCGCAGCACGTCCCAGAGCGATCCGACCGCCCCCGTCTTCGGTTCCCAGGCGCCGAAGACCACAGTGGATATCCGGGCGAGCGTGATCGCGCCCGCGCACATCGTGCAGGGTTCGAGGGTGACGACGAGCGTACAACCGTCCAAATGGGAGCTTCCGAGCGCGGCGGCCCCCCGGCGGATCGCGACGATCTCGGCGTGGGCGGTCGGGTCGGTACCCGCCTCACGCTCGTTGTGACCGGTCGCGAGTTCGGTGAGGTCCGGGCCGAGCAGCACCGCGCCGACGGGTACGTCGTCGCCCGCCGCGGCGGCCACCGCCAGGGCCCGGCGCATCCACGCCTCGCGGGCCGCCGGCATCACCCTTCGCGCAGTTCCTCGACCTCGTCGGCGCAGCCGATCACCTGGCAGATCTCGGCCGTCACGTCGGCCGGCAGGAGGCCGTCGGTGCCGCACAGGTCGAGCAGCATGTGGGCCGAGATGCCGAGATCGGCCAGCAGGTCCGCGTCGCCGATCGGGTTCACGCTGGGGTCGGCGGCCGGGCGTTCCTCGGCCGGCTCCTCGTCCGATTCCTCCGCGAACTCCTCGTCGTCCAGCGCCTCGGCCGGCTCCAGGGCCGGCTCGACGGCGCCGAGGGTGAGGTCGCCGAGCAGCAGCTTGCCCAGCCGCGACTCGTCCACGAAGGCGGAGTCCGAGCCGAACAGGCGCAGGTCCTCGCCGTCGTCCAGGCGAAGGATGGCCAGGTAGAGGTCGTCCGACTCGACGAACAGCAACGAGGCCGAGGCGTTCAGATCCACGTCACGCAGCCGGTCGGCGACGTCCTCGACGTCGGCGGCGTTGGTCAGGTCGAGCTCGCTGGCGGTCCAGCCGGAATCGCCCCGGACCACGGCGACGGCAAAGTGCGACACGGTCGTCATCCTTGAAGGTCAGCTCCTGCCGCCGAACACCACGGCGACCTGTAGTGACAGTATCCGGTGGCCTTCGGGGCACCGTGAGGGCCACCCGGTCATCCGGTCGTTTCGCGCCGCTCCGACCCGCGGACGGGTCAGCCGGCCAGTCGGCGCCGCACGGCGATGAGCTCCCGCAGGCGGACGTCCCGAGCACGTCGGGGTACCAGGCGGACGCGCACCGACTTCGCGTCGGCGAGCTCGCTCAGCAACTGAATCCGCCGGCGCCGGCGTTCGGGGTCGAGCCGCTGCAGCGTCCACACGGACGTGAGATTGCCCTGTGTTCGAGACCGGCGTCAAGCCCACTTCAGCGACCGCGTCGACACCCAGGGTCACCACAACGGCCAGGTTCCCATCTGCGCCCAGGTGAGCACGAGAGCGAGCGCCGTACTCGACCATCCGATCGCCAGTGCCACCGCGATGCCCGCCGCCACCCCGCGATCTCCGTGCCGGGCGAGGGCGAACGCGGCCGCCCACGCGAAGGCACCCGCCGCGAGCATCCACCACGCGTACGCGACGAGGTCGGCGGCGAGCGCCCCGAAACCGGCCAGCCACACGGCGGTGGCGACCAGCCCGGCCATCACGGCGGTCGGGCGTACCGGGTGCGGCTCGCGGAGTGTCGGCCTCATGCCCTCCTAACGCGCGGGACGGACGGCGGTGACCGTACGCCGGTCCGCGGCTACGTCGATGATCCAGCCGCCTACTCCGCCCAGCCTACCGAGCACGTCGGCCCGCGCGGGCAAGTCGATGGAGTCTCCGGCGAGAGCCGGCCAGTGCGTACGCGCCTCGTGGCCGGACCGCAGCCACTCGGCCGTGTCCTTGAGCGGGTTCCTGCGGCTGAGCACGGTGCCCACGTTCTCCAGCGACGCCATGACGGCATCGAGCGCGGTCGTCACCGCGGCGGCGTTCCCGGCGCACATCGCGGCCACGAGGTCGGGGCGGGTCGCGGCGACCCGGGTGCCGTCGCGGAACGAACCGGCGGCGAGCGTACCGGCCAGGGGGTCGCCGGTGATCTGGGCGGCGATGGCGGCCGCGAGGAGGTGCGGCACATGGCTGATCCGGGCGACGGCCGCGTCGTGCAACTCGGCGGTGGTCGGCACCACCCGCGCCCCGAGCGAGGTGATCAGGGCGGCCAGCTCCAGCCAGTCCGGCAGCGAGGTCTCCTTCTCCAGGCAGAGCACCCAGGCACACTGCGTGAAGAGGTAGGGGTCGGCGGCGTCGAAGCCCGACTGCTCGCGCCCGGCCATCGGGTGGCCGCCGACGAACCCGGCCAGCGGCGTGGCGGCCCGGCGGAGGCGGTCGGCGACGAGCTCGCGTACGGGGCCCTTGACGCTGGTCACATCGGTGATCAGACCGGTGTAGCCCGCGTCGACCAACTCGTCGAGGACGCCTGAGACGCCCGGCATCGGCACCGCGATGACGACCAGGTCCCGGCCCCGGGCCGACTCGCCGACCGAGGCGGCCACCTGCCATCGCTGGTCCGCCGGGGCCTTCGCGGCCGCCGTGCGGGCGGTCGCGCGTACAGCCGGATCGGCGTCATAGGCGAGCAGCTGATGGCCGGCAGCGGCGAGCGCGCGCAGCAGAGATCCGCCGATGAGACCGAGACCCACGACCGCGATGTTCACGACGGAAGCGTGCCACAGGCGCGGCCGTTGCCGCGCCCGGGTCGTTGGACCCTTTATGCCCGTGATTGCACCGATGTTGCTGGCCGCGGCCCTCGCCGCCGTCCCCGCCCCCGCGCCCGTACGCGCGCAGCCGCTGGCCGGCGTGACCTTCGACGGAACGATCCAGACGGTGGCCTACCGCGGCGACCGGATATACCTGGGTGGCGACTTCACCCACGCGATCGACCGCGGCGGCCGGCTCGTCGCGCGGACCCGGCTGGCGGCGGTCGACGCCCGGACGGGCCAGCTGCTGCCCTGGAACCCGAGCGCCGACGCCCGCGTACGCACGCTGGCCGCCAACGCCGCCGGTGTGTTCGTCGGCGGCGACTTCGGGCAGATCAACGGGGTCGGCCGCGACTCACTCGCCCGGCTCGACCCGGACACGGGCGCGCTCAGCCCGCTCTTCAAGCACTCCATCTACGGCCATCCGCACACGATCGCGCTCACCGGCACCACCCTGTACCTCGGCGGCACCCTCACCCTGGTGGACAACCAGCCGCGCGGCCGGCTCGCCGCGTTCGACCTGGCCACCGGCGCGCTCCTCACAGCCTGGAAACCGCAGGCGCAGAACGCCGTCAACGCGATCGCCGTCAGCGGCGACCGGCTGATCCTCGGCGGGGCCTTCGAGAACATCGGCAACATTCCGGGTACGCGTCACCTCGCGGCCGTCGACGCGCAGACGGGCGCTGTGCGGCCGGCGTTCCACGCATCCGTCGCGTACACGGTCGACAATGTGACCCTGGCCGGCGGCGCCCTGTACGCGGCGGTCGGCGGCAAGGGCGGCCGCGCGATCGCGATCGACCCGGCGACGGGCGAGACACGCTGGACGCTGACCGCCGACGGCGACGTTCGCGCGGTCGTCCGCATCGGTGACCGGATCTACGTCGGCGGCCACTTCGACGCGATCTGCGGCTCGGACAAGGTCGGCGACAAGGGTGTCTGCAAGGAGGGCTCGACGCCGCGGATCAAGCTCGCGGCGGTCGACGGCGCGGGTCGGCTACTGCCCTGGCTGGCCGACGCCAACGGCATCCAGGGTGTCGAGGCGATGGCGGCCAACCCGGCGCTGGGAGTGTTCGCGGCCGGCGGCTCGTTCACCACGATCAACGGCGCCGTCCAGCGCCGCTTCGCCCAATTCCAGCCCTGAGTGCCCGCTCGCGCTCCCGCTCCGCGGCCAAGATCTGGTTTGGATCAGGGTTTTGCACGTAATCATGGCCCATGATTCGGGTGATTTCCCTGATCCAAACGGGATCTTGGCGAGCCAGGGGCGAGCGCGGGCGCGAGCGGGCGGCAGTCAGGCCGTGGGGAGGCGGCGGGCGTTTACCTGATTGAGGATCTCCAGGAGGACGTCCCGGCTCTGCTTGTGCAGAAGCTCGGCAGACCACGCCTCCTTCAGCTCGATCCGGTTGCCGTCGTGCAGCACGAGGGTCGCCCGCAGCGGCACCGGCTTCTCGATCTCCACCGCCGTGACCACTTCGAACGGCAGGAAGTAGTTGCGCTGGGCGAGGTCGGCCACCGGCGCGGACTGGAGCAGCCGGATCAAGCGGTTCTTGCCGTCGTCGGACTTGCCGGCGCCGTTGACCAGGATCAGCCCGTTGTCGAGGATCAGCACGTCACTCTCGGCGCCGTTGACCTTCGTGTTGGCGATCCCGCCGATGATCTCGGCCTTCTTCGCCGTCGCGGCCGCCTCGACGACCCGCGCCTCGTCCACGCGTACGCCGAGGGCGGCCAGCTGCGCTTTCGCCTGGGCGATCGTGAGCGAGTCCGCCGCCAGCGCGGCCAGCGGGGCGATGTCGAGCGGCTGGCCCTGGGCCGTCACGAGGTCGCCCATGCTCGTCCAGGAGTGCCGCCAGGATGCGGCGCCGCTGCGTACCGCCGCGAGGGTCAGGAGCGGCTGGAGGAGCTGGGGCAGGGTCGCACCCGGGAAACCGGCGGCCAGCTGGGCGCCCCGGCCGGCCTCGATCGCGTACAGGACGTCGGTCAGGCCCGCCTGGCGTACGCCGAGCGCGCGGGCGGCCTGCCGGAAGATGTCGTCCGCCGCCTCCTGTACGCGAGCCGTGTTGGCCACATTGGTCAGTTCGTTCCAGTCCCCCGAGACCTGGCGGCCGCTGGCGACGACGGCCGACTGGAGCGTCTCGCCGAGCTGGTCGAGCGCGGGGATCAGGGTGGCCGACAGGCGCGTGTCCTCGTGCAGCACGACGGGCGGGAGCTGGCCGATGCGGCGTACGCGTTCGGTGATCGGCGGGTGCGTGTCCCACACCGACTTGTCCTCGTGCGGCGGGTTGGACCGCAGCGCGCCGAGTTCCCCCTGCCGGGCCGCGCTCATCTCGTAGAAGCCGCGGAACAGGTCGCGCGGCAGGAAACCGGCCTCGGCCGTCGGCCCGACGTAACGGGAGAAGTAGAAGCCCCAGGCGGCCTCGATCACCGGCAGCTCGGCGAGGGCGGTCGTGGTGGCGCGGGTGCCCGCGACGCGTACGGCGATCTGGTCCGCCTCGCGCTCCTGCATCCGCGAGGCCGCGTTGTCCACCAGCAGATACAGCCGCCCGTACGCGCAGAACGGCCAGCTGATCAGGCTGCCGCCGAGGTGGCCGAGGGCGCCGCCGATGGCGAGCCGGCCCCGGAACGCGATGGCACCGAGCCGGGTGTGCGCGTTCGAGTAGTGCCCGAGCTCGTGGCCGATGACCGCGCGGAACTGGCTGACGTTCAGGCTCAGCAGCAGCGGCATGCCGATGTAGAGGTGCCGGCGTCCGCCGATGAGCCCCAGCAGCTGCGAGTCCTCGGAGACGGCCGCGTTGACCTCGGGGATGATCCGGATGTCGTCCGGCGGGCGGGTGCCGGCCGCCTGGGCGAGCGTACGCACCTCGTGCCACAGCTCCGGCGCCCGGTACGCGTCGACCAGCACGCCGTCCGGCTCGGTGGGCTTGAAGAACAGGGCCTGCTTCGCGCCCACGATGATCGCGCCGCCGACGCCGATGATGAGGATCAGCGCGAGCTTGATCAGGGCGTGCGCGTGCATGGCGGCCCAGATGCCGACGAAGACACCGAGCCCGAGCAGCACGAGCGCGAAGACGAAGAAACCGGCCAGCATCACGAGGCTGGCCAGAGCGCGCAGGCGGGCGACCATGATTCACTCCTCCCCCGGAAAGACGTCAGCACGATACGGCCCGCCGACCGCCCCCACAATCCCGTCCGCCCCGCCCTGTGGACGGCGGCCGCCTAGGGTGGAGCCATGGATGGGCTGCGGGCGGCGCTACGCGGGGACTGCCACATGCACACGGACTGGTCCGACGGCGGCGACTCGCTGAATGACATGGTCGGCGCCGCGGCCGCCCGCGGCCACGACTACGTGGTGGTCACCGATCACTCCCCGCGGCTCACGATCGCTCATGGCCTGTCCGCCGAGCGGTTGCGCAAGCAGCTCGACGCGATCGACGAGATCAACGCTGCGCTGGCGGGGACGGGGTTTCGCGTACTGACCGGGATCGAGGTGGACATCCTCGCCGACGGTACGCTCGATCAGGACCCTGAGCTGCTCGCCCGGCTGGACCTGGTGGTCGGATCCGTCCACAGCGGACTGAAGGACGACCGCGCCACCATGACCCGGCGGATGGTCGCCGCGCTCGCCGACCCCCACCTCGACATCCTCGGCCACTGCACGGGCCGCAAGCTCCGGGTCAAGACCGACGAGGCGCACGCCGGCAGCCGGTGGCGGCCGCCGAGCCAGTTCGACGCCGGCCGGGTGTTCGCCGCGGCGAGGAAGCACGGCAAGGCGATCGAGATCAACTGCCGGCCCGACCGCCGGGATCCGCCCAGCGAGCTGCTGGCCAAGGCCGCCGACGTCGACGGCCTGCTGTTCTCGATCGACACCGACGCGCACGCGGTCGACCAGCTGGACTGGCTGGAGCTGGGCTGCGAGCGGGCGGAGAAGTCGGGGATCACCGCCGACCGCGTCGTGAACACGATGCCGGCCGACGACCTCCTCGCCTGGTGCGCCTCCCACTGACCGCCCCGCCACCCCGCTACCCCGCCACCCCGCCGATCTTGCGCGAACGCCCCGAATTTCGCGGCTATTGCCCGAAAGGCCCGGACATTCGCGCAAGATCGTCGCGAGCGGGACGGCGTTACGCCAGGGCCTGGTCGGCGGCGACCGCCCGGCGGGGGATGCGGATCAGCCCTTGCGACACCGCCACGCCGAGGAGGACGACCGCCGCGCCGACCGGCTCGTTCCAGCCCAGGTGCTCGTTGAGGACGATCACTCCGAGGACCGTCGAGAACACCGGCACCAGATAGGTCACGAAGGCCGCCGTCGACGCCCCGGCCAGCGTGATCGTACGCATGTTGAGCGCGAACGCGATCCCGCTGCCGAACACGCCGAGCACGACCACCGACCCGATGACGCTCCACGACAACCCGCCCACCGCCGGCGGGAGCCCGTCGACGAGGAAGGCCGCCGGCACGATCGCGACCGTCGCCACCACCGATTGACCGGCGGCGACGGAGATCCCGGAGACGCCGCGGCCGATCAGGAACCGCTTCACGTACGGAATGGAGATGCCGTAGCAGAGCGCCGCCGCCGCGCACATGAGCTGCCCGGACAGGCCGGAACCGGAGACGTGCCAGACGCCCATGACGGTGAGCACGCCCGCGAACCCGATCGCGAGACCGGCCGCGGCCCGGCCGCTGAACCGCTCGGTCCGGTACGCGAACACGGCGAACGGCAGCACCCACAGTGCCGTGGTCGCGTTCCAGATTCCCGCGACCAGGCTCGGTACGCGCTCCTCGCCCAGCGGGAACAACGCGAACGGGATGGCGATCCCCACGACGCCCGGCACGATCTGGTGCAGCCAGAACCAGCCCTGCCGGGGCAGCCGCTGCCGCATGAGCAGCATGATCACAATGAGCGTGGCCGCCCCGATGGCCACCCGGTACGCGCCGACCCAGAGCGCCGGCAGCTCGCGTACGCCGATCTTGATGAACAGGAAGCTGGCACCCCAGATCGCGGCGGTCGCGAAGAAGGAGGGCAGCCACGCGGAGGCGGCGCCGGAGTCAGGGGCGGAAGCGCTTTTCACTCCTGACACGATGCCAGCGGCGGCGGCCGGTTGTCTCGCGGATTTCGGCCACGTGAGCAACAACATCCGGCCAGCCGCAGCCCAAGATCGGCAAGGGGTGCCGTTAAGGGTGCCCGCGAGGGTATTACACCTGCATGGGCGGGGTGATTTCGGCTAGGTTCGACGCCATGGGACGGATTGACGACATCGCCAACCGCTACGTGGACGAGTGGGCCCCACTCAGCCCGATCGGCGCCACGTACGTCGGTATCGGCGGACACGACGACAGACTCGACGACCTCTCCCCGGAGGGGTTCGCCGCGCAGGCGGAGCTCACCCGGCGGACGGTCGCGGAACTCGACATGACGCCACCGGAGAACGACGCCGAGTTCGTCGCCCGCGAGGCGATGCTCGAACGGCTCAACCTCTCCCTGGCCCGCTACGACGCCGGCGAGGAGACCAGCGAGATCAACGTGATCTCGAGCGCGGTCCACGGCGTACGCGGAATCTTCGATCTCATGCCCACGGAGGGCGACGAGGCGGCGGAGAACATCGCGGCGCGCATGGCCGCGATCCCGCACGCGTTCGCGGACTACCAGCGGACCCTGCTGGGCGCGGCGGACGCCGGCCACATCTCCAGCCGGGTGCAGATGATCGAGGTCGCCAAGCAGTGCGACGTCTGGACCGATCCGGCGGGTGACGACTTCTACCGCGGCCTGGCCCGGCGGGTCGGCGCGGAAGGCGCTCTCGGCGCGCGGCTGGCCGAGGCGGCCGAGGCCGCGACCGCGGCGACCGCCGAGTTCGGCGAGTTCCTGCGTACGCAGATGGCCCCGCGCGGCCGCGAGAAGCAGGCCGCGGGCCGTGAGCGGTACGCCCTCGCGTCGCAGTACTTCCTCGGCGCCAAGATCGATCTCGACGAGACGTACGCCTGGGGCTTCGAGGAGCTGCACCGCCTGGAGACCGAGATGCGGGCGGTGTCGGCCGACATCGCCGGACCGGGCGCCTCGATCGACGACGCGGTCGCGAAGCTGGACGCCGACCCGAAGTACACCGTCGCGGGCAAGGAGAACTTCCGCGAGTGGATGCAGGATCTCGGCACCAAGGCGATCGACGAGCTGAACGGCAAGCACTTCGACATCCCCGAGCCGGTACGCCGGATCGAGGCGTGCCTCGCGCCGACCTCCGACGGCGGCATCTACTACACCGGTCCGAGCGAGGACTTCAGCCGCCCCGGTCGCATGTGGTGGGCGGTGCCGCAGGGCATCGACACCTTCTCGACCTGGCGTGAGGTCACGACGGTCTACCACGAGGGCGTACCCGGCCACCACCTGCAGGTCGCGCAGACGGCGTACCGGGCCGACCTGCTCAACCGCTGGCAGCGGCTGCTCGCCTGGTCGTCCGGGCACGGCGAGGGCTGGGCCCTGTACGCCGAGCGCCTCATGGACGAGCTGGGCTACCTCTCCGACCCGGCCGACAAGCTCGGCATGCTCGACGGCCAGGCGTTCCGGGCCGCCCGCGTCATCGTCGACATCGGCATGCACCTGGAGCTGGAGGTCCCGAAGGACAACCCCTTCGGCTTCCACCCCGGCGAGCGCTGGACGCCGGAGCTCGGCTGGGAGTTCATGCGCGCGCACTGCCGCGTACCGGACGAGAACCTGCGCTTCGAGCTCAACCGCTACCTCGGCTGGCCGGGCCAGGCGCCGTCGTACAAGGTCGGCGAGCGCATCTGGCTTGCGGCCCGCGCCGACGCGCAGGCCCGCAAGGGCGCCGACTTCGACCTCAAGGCCTTCCACCGCGACGCCCTCAACCTCGGATCGCTCGGCCTCGATCCGCTCAAGGCCGCGCTCGCCCGCCTCTGATCTCCCGTGTACGCGTGAAAGCGGGCCCCTCCTTCACGGAGGGGCCCGCTTCTCGTTCGTGGCCGGGTGCTCGCCGTCGGTTCAGGAGAACTCGGTGACGAGGCCTGGTCCGGTGAGGATGTCGCTGTTCACCCAGACGAGCTGGATGTCGGGGTCGGAGAAGAAGATCAACGGCAGCGGGATCGCCGGCGGCAGGTTCGTGGGCGTGTAGTCGACCGGGATGAGGCCGAGCAGGTTGCCCTTGAACTCGCTCGTGTAGAACACGACGTTGTCCTTGACCGTGAGCTTCCGGGTGCTGATGTCGATCTCGCGGGAACCGTAGACGTGCAGGTTGAAGTTGTCGGTGACGGACGAGTCCATCGTGAACTTCAGAACCGTGATCTTGCCGGTGTCCGTCGGCAGGTCGACGACGCCCTGGAAGACCAGGTTCGTCATGGTGACGAGCGTGCCCGTCATGCGCGACGGCTTCACGCCCACGTTCGGCTGGCCGGCCGCCGCCAGCAGGTGCTTGGCCGTGGCCGACGGGCTCGCGCTCGGCGAGGCCTGGCAGGACGGCGTGCGGCGGGTCGGCGCGGCCGGCTTCTTGCTGGCCGCCGGCTTTGTCGATGTCGCGGCCCTGGGCGTGGTCGCCGCCGCCGGGGCGGAGGCGGACGGCTCGGCCGCCGCCTGCGCCTTCGGCGTACTCGACGACTTGCCGCCGGTCACGAGGCTCACCAGACCGCCGACGATCTGCTGCAGCAGGTTCGGGCTCGGCGACGCGCTCGGCTCCGCGGCCGACGCGCTCGGCTGCGGCGCCGTGCTGGTCTCGGCCGAGGTGCTCGGCTTCGGCACCGTGGCCGACCTCGTCGGTTTCGGTGCCTTCGTGGCGGTCGCGGTACTGGTCGGGCAGCCGGCCGCGTACGCGGGCTCGGCTCCCCGGGCGGCGACGATCCCGACCGCGACCAGCAGCAGGGGAATCATGGTGATCCCGAGCAACCGGCCTCGTCCGGATCCTTCGTCCGCCCCGTTGCGCTGCGCCGGCACCTCGTCCGGCGTGGCGGCCCGAGGTCCGCGGCCGTCGGCGTCGATCAGTTCCTCGATGCCCACGGCATGCCGCGGAGTGTGCTCGTCGGCAGCGGATCCGGCCGGGTCGTCGTCGCCGTCGAGCGCCGCGTCGATCCGGTCGGCCGCACCGGTGCCCCGGGGCGGCGCCGGCGACCACGCGAAGATCATCGCGCCGCCGATCATGCCCAGGATGGTGCCGACGAACCAGCCGCCGAAGTTCACGCCGATGAGGGCGTACACCGCGATGACCGGCACGAGCAGGCCGTAGAAGTGCCGCTGGGCCGGCGTGAACCAGGCCAGGAATCCCGCGAAGACGAGGGCCAGCGGGATGACGTAGGCCTGCATCCCTTCCATGCCGACCTTGATGTCCATCTCACCGATGGACTGCTGGGTGGAGCTGAAGATCTCGATTCCGGCCAGGATCGAGAGCAGCCCACCCCAGAACGGGCGTCCGCGCCGCCACGCGGTGAAGCGCCGCCAGAGGCTGGGCTTGGCGGTGCCGGTGTCGGCCGTGGTCACTGTCGTCCTCCTACGTGCGGCCAGACCGGTACGCCGTCGGCGTACCGGGCCCGGAAAGCGGTGAGGAGGCCCGGCGATCGTCCGGGCCCCCTCGCGGCGATCACGGGATGTCGGTGTCCGGGAAGCACTCCGCGGAACCCGGCACGAGCTGCATCGTCAGGCCGTTCAGCGCGAACGTGCCGGCGGACGTGGTGTACGCGCGCTGCTTGACGTTCGTGATGTCCACCGAGTCGGCCTCCTGGCCGAACGCGCCGGGCATGCCGACCGAGCCGGGCGTGCCGCCCTTGGTCAGCGCCGACGCGTCGGTGCCGATGTTGATCGAGTGGAACGTCGCGTCACCGCCCAGGAAGTCCATGCCGATGAGCAGGTTGTCGGCGGTCGCCGGGGTGCCGCTGCCGCCGGCCTTGATGACCAGCGTCACCGAGCCGCCCCACGGGAGCGGCTGGACGACGGACTGGCACAGGTTGGTCAGCTCCGCGTGCTTGATGGCCGCCGCGGCGACGGCATGCGGGGTGCCGTCCTTCTTGTAGTACGCCGAGCCGTACTGGCTGAACCCGTCACCGTGCAGGTTGCTGGCCGAGATCTTGAAGCTCTGGCCGGACACGTTCATGGCGACCGGTACGGAGCCGTTGGCCACACCGGCCATGAGGCCACCGGCGGCGACGGCCGCCGGTACGACGACGGCTGCGAACCGCCGCCACCTGGTGCGCCCCTGCACCAGGTCGCCGTTCGAGTCCTTCACTAGGGTCCTCCTCGAAAAGGTCCGCATCCGTCACGCGCGCGTACGGCTCTGCGGAAGCCGGAGGGAGCGCGACGAGACGATGGCGGCTCTGTTGTGTCACGCATGTTTCCCCGTGGCGACATAGGTCACAAGCCCTGTAGCTACTCGCCAGTAACTGAATCGGTCGCCCATGATCGCAAACGATGACGGAACGTTACGTGAACGGGTCTCGTGATTCGGGAGCGACCGATATTTCCGGACAGCGCTCCACGGATTTGATCACTTTCTGTTAACCCGCGAGTAGTTATAACAACTTGATAACGCGAGACGGTCTTCATCTGCGTATCGGACGCTCGGACGAGGCGTAGCAAGCCCCTCGGCTACCCCCGGGTGTTCGTCCGTTTACCGGCAATGACCAGGAGGCGGACAGCTTGTTGAATGCGCAACTATCAATATGTGCGGCTCCGACGGGGTTCGCGGGCCTTTCCTGAGTCGTTCCCCATCGACCAGGTTAAGGGGCTTCCGGTAGTTGATTGAACCTCAGTGACAGTGATCTACTACTCGGGCGAGCCTGTCAGGGAGATGAAGATGACCGCGAAGTACGTGAAGCTTGCGGACACGATCCGTGAACAGATCAAGTCCGGCGAGCTCCGCCCCGGGGACAAGCTGCCGTCCATTTCTCAGCTACGCGAAGAATTCGGCATCAGCTACGGCTCGGTGCGCGGCGCGATGCTGGTCCTCAAGGCGGAGGGTCTGATCGAGGGCCGACAGGGCGAGGCAGTCTATGTCAAGGAGCGCGACGCTTCCTGAGAAGCCGTCCTTCCCACGAGACATGGAAGGCCCGCCGCGAATCGCGGCGGGCCTTCGTCGTTCCGGGCCGCCGCTGTCGCCGCGGATCGCTGTCGCCCCGGCCGGAATGTCGCCCCGTGGTGGGACCCTGTTCTCATGTACGCCGAACGTCCCGCCGCCCTCCCCGGCGCCTTCGCCTGGCGCTCCGAGGTGCCCGCGTCGGGCCTGTCCGGACGGGTGCTGCCGGACGGCTGCCTGGATCTGCTGTGGGCGGACGGCCGGCTGCTCGTCGCCGGGCCGGACACGATGGCGTACCGGCCGGTGGCCAGGGCGGGTGCGCGGTTCGCCGGGCTGCGGTTCGCACCGGGCGCGGCCTTCGCCGCACTGGGCGTACCGGCGGTGGAGCTGAAGGACCGGCGGGTTCCGCTCGACGCGCTCTGGCCGGCCGCCGTCGTCGCCACGCTCACGGATCAGGTGGGCAGCGCCGCCGATCCGGCCGCCGCCCTGGAGCAGATCGCCGTCGGCGCTGTGCGCGGGGACGGCGCCCCCGATCCGGCCGTCGGGCACATCGTCGCCGCGCAGCGGGCCGGACTGTCCATTGCCGACACGGCCGGCCGGCTCTCCCTCAGCGAACGGCAGCTGCACCGGCGCTGCCTCGACCTGTTCGGCTACGGACCGAAGATGCTCGGCCGCGTGCTGCGGCTGCGGCGAGCGGTGGCCCTGGCCGGTCGAGGGACCGCGTTCGCCCAGGTCGCCGCCGTCGCCGGATACGCCGACCAGGCCCACCTGTCGCGCGACGTCCGCGCCCTGGCCGGGGTCACGCTCGGTGAGCTGATCCGGGACTGACCCGCCGACGCGACAGCGGCTCAGCTCAACGGGGCGAACAGGTCCACTCCGTTGCCGTCCGGGTCGCGGAGCGTGGCGTACCGCTGGCCCCAGAAGGCGTCCCAGGGCTCCTGATGCCCCGCGTATCCGCCCTCGACCATGTGCCGGTAGGTCTCGTCGACGGCGGCCGGCGACTCGCACAGGAAGGCGAGCGCGATCCGGTGCCCGCCGGCCGGCGGCGTCCACCGGGGGTCGATCTCGGAGATGAGCTTGGCCGTGTCCCACGAGATGCGTACGCCGCCCGGCAGGGTCAGATCCACATGCGGCTCGTTCTCCGCCCCCGCGGGGATGTCGAGCCCGAGCCGGCGGTAGAAGGCGAGCGAGGCGGCGAGGTCCGCGGCGACCAGGCCGATCATGTCCAGCTGAGGTTTCATGTCCTCACCGTAGGAGCCCGGCGGGCCGGCCGTCTTGAACGAATCGGACGCCGTGCCGCGGTTACGCGCAGCGGGCAGGTAAAGCGGGGCGGGCAAACAAAGAGGCCCCCCATCCTTCGCGGATGGGAGGCCGTGCTGTGCGCCCGAAGGGACTCGAACCCCTAACCTTCTGATCCGTAGTCAGATGCTCTATCCGTTGAGCTACGGGCGCTCAGTGCCCGCTCAGTCTACACAAGGTCGACCCAGCGGACTAATCGGGTTTCCCCGGCCACACGGGAGCAAACAACACTCCCGCGGGGCAGCGGAGGCTCGGGGATTTGAACCCCGGATGGGCGTTAAACCCAAACCGCATTAGCAGTGCGGCGCCATAGACCGGACTAGGCGAAGCCTCCTCGACGATCGCGAGATCGTCGCCGGACGAGAATACCTTGCGGCCTCGGTCGGGGCAAAGCGACTAACGGGATACGGCGGCAGATCTGCCCGACGTGTCGTAGGTCACCCCCGCGGACCGGCCTAATAGTCGTTGAAAGCATCGTATTTGACCCGGGTCGACGGGACCTGGAGTTCGGCGAGGGCGCGCAGCGTCGCGCGGATCATCGCCGGCGAGCCGGACACGAAGAAGTCGTGGTCCTGCCAGGGTCCGTAACGGCGTACGACGTCGCTGAGCAGGCCCTCCTCGCCACCCCAGCCCGAATCGTGCGAGCACGCCGGCATGAGCGACAACCACGGGTACGCCTGTGCCAGCCGCTGCAGGTCCGGCAGGTCGTAGAGATCGTCGCGGTCGCGGGCGCCGAAGAAGACGTGCACCCACCGGTTCCGGTTGAAGGTCGCGAGGTCCTCGATGACCGCCTTGATCGGCGCCAGCCCGGTCCCGCCCGCGACGCAGACCACGTCCCGCGTCGAGCGCCGGTCGACGTACATGCCGCCCATCGGAGCGGCCAGCCGGATCAGGTCGCCCGGCTGCGTACGCCGGACGAGCGCGCCGGAGACCCAGCCCGCGCCGAGCTGGCGTACATGGAAGTCGAGGGTGCCGTCGGGGCGCGGCGCGTTCGCGATCGAATAGGTACGCCACACCCTCGGCTGGTACTTCGGGCATTCGAGGCTGACGTACTGGCCGGGCCGGAAGTCCAGCGGGCCGAGCGGGCGGACCCGCAGCATGGCGATGTCCTTGCTGCGCCGCTCATGCGCGACGACCTCGGCGTAGACGAAGGCCGGCCCGGTGTCGGCCTCGGCGCCGGAGAGCATCTTGCGCGCGATGATGTCGTATGCGTCCCGCCACGCCTGGTCGTACTCGGGCGTCCACTGGTCGCGCCCGAAGATCCGCAGCGCTTCGAGCAGGGCCGCCCCGACGACCTCGTACTGCTCGGGAACGACCTGGAACTTGCGGTGGTCGCGGCCCAGCGACTTCAGGTACTCGTCGAACCGCTCGGGATCGTCGACGGCCTGCACGGCGTTGACGATCGCGCCCAGCAACCGGGCGCGCTGCACGTCCATCGTGACCGGGAAGAGGTCCCTGACCTCAGGGCGCCCCAGGAAGACACGGGCGTAGAAGTAGCCGGCCAGCTTGTCCTGCTCCTCCTCGACGAGGGCCCAGGACTCCTTCAACAACCGCTGCAGATCGGACACGTAACGACACTGACGACGAGAAGTGACGGGTGAGCGGACTCTTTGTGCGATAGTGCGAGATCGTGGAGAACGTTGTCGCCCGCCGGCGTACGGAACTGCTGCTCGTGCTGGCCCTGTCGCTCGGCCAGTCAGCCGTTTACTCCATAGTGGACATAGTCGCGAAGCTCACCCGCGGCCCGCTGTCCGGCCAGACCACCGCCCTCAACACCCAGGCGAGCCCCCGGGCTTGGCTCGACATCACGTACCAGCTGCTGGGCATCTTCTTCGCGCTGGTCATCGTGGGGATGGCGTACCACCTGCTGGGCCGGGACCCCGGGCGCCCCAGGCTCGTCCTCGGCCTCACCCCGCGCCGGCTCGGCTTCGACTTCGGCGGCGGCGCCCTGCTCGCGGCCGTGATCGGCCTGCCCGGACTCGCGTTCTACTACTTCGCCGTCTGGCTCGGCATCAACACCGAGATCAGCACGTCGGGCCTTCGGCAGGCTTGGTGGGCGGTGCCGATCCTCATCCTGTCCGCCATCCAGAACGCCATCCTCGAAGAGGTCATCGTCGTCGGGTACATGATCACCCGGCTGCGGCAGATGAAGTGGTCGGTCCCGGCCACGATCGCGGCGAGCTCGATCCTGCGCGGCAGCTACCACCTCTACCAGGGCTTCGGCGGATTCCTCGGCAACGTCGTCATGGGAGTGGTGTTCTCGCTGGTCTTCCTGCGCTGGCGGCGGGTGGGCCCGCTGATCGTGGCGCACTCGCTCCTCGACATCGTGGCGTTCGTCGGATACCAGCTCTTCCTCTCCTGAAGATCGAATTCATTACAAGATCAAATTCTTGTCCCGGGTTCGTCGATCTCACCTCCGCTCCTCCACCCGAGATGCTCGACGATCTTGCGCGAATGCCCCGAATTTCGTCCGGTGTACCCGGACTGCCCGAACATTCGCGCAAGATCGTCGACCGCTGGGAAGATCGGGGCCTGGCTGGTCGGGGCTTTGTCGCGACTGTCCGCTGTGGCCGGCTCGACGGATCGGCTGGGCGACCGGGATGCTGGGCGGCTGGGCGGCTGGGTGGTGATCGTTCGCGGTGGGGATGTAGTTTTCGACCCCGTCCCCTCGATCCAATACGGCTGGGATGTAGGTAAGGCCGACTTCTTGCATCCCCATCGCTGTAGATCTTGGGCGAGGGGTGCGTTTTGACATCTCGGTCGCTGTGGATCGCGTCTAAGCAGTCCCGCCGACGGCCAACGTCCGGGATGCGGGAACGATCTTCCGCCGGGTGGGCGCCGGGTGCTGATTTCTTGATCGATTGCGGCTGGGGTGTAAATCCGGCCCGATCTGCATGATCGATGACGCGTCAGGTGCAGCAGAAGCCGGTCAACGCGCTTCAGAACCGTAATCGATCATGCGTCGGGTGGCGGTTTCCGCGCCACGGCCGTCAACGATCACCCCGCGGTCGACGATCTTGCGCGAATGTTTGGGCATTCCGGGTACACCGGACGTAATTCGGGGCATT
>NZ_AUAX01000004.1 GCF_000428945.1 Hamadaea tsunoensis DSM 44101
TGCGACATCTACGCCGCCGGTGGTACGCCGTGCGTGGCCGCGCACAGCACGACCCGGGCGTTGTACGCCGCCTACGGCGGTGCCCTGTACCAGATACGCCGGTCGTCGGACAACACCACGCGCGACATCGGCGTACTGAGCACCGGCGGGGTGGCCAACGCCGCCGCGCAGGACTCGTTCTGCGCGAACACGACGTGCCTGATCACGATCATCTACGACCAGTCCGGCCGGGGCAACCACCTCACCCAGGCCCCGCCGGGCGGGTTCAGCGGCCCGGCCGCAGGCGGCTACGACAACCTCGCCAACGCCACCGCCGCACCCACCACCCTCAACGGCCAGAAGGCGTACGGCGTCTACGTCGCGGCCGGCACCGGCTACCGCAACAACAACACCAACGGCATCGCCAAAGGCGACCAGCCCGAAGGCATGTACGCCATCTTCGACGGCACCCACTACAACGGCGGCTGCTGCTTCGACTACGGCAACGCCGAGACCAACAGCCGCGACAACGGCAACGGCACCATGGAAGCCATCTACTTCGGCAACATCAAAGTCTGGGGCTACGGCACCGGCAACGGCCCATGGATCATGGCCGACCTGGAAAACGGCCTCTACTCCGGCGTCAACGCCGGCTACAACGCCAACGACCCGACCGTCAACTACCGCTACACCACCGCGATCGTCAAAGGCGAAGCCAACCACTGGTCGATCCGCGGCGGCAACTCCCAGTCCGGCAACCTGTCCACCTTCTACAACGGCGCCCGCCCCAACGTCTCGGGCTACAACCCGATGAAGAAGGAAGGCGCCATCATCCTCGGCATCGGCGGCGACAACAGCCACGGCGCCACCGGCACCTTCTACGAAGGCGTCATGACCTCCGGCTACCCCACCGACACCACCGAAAACGCCGTCCAAGCCAACATCGTCGCCGCCGGGTACGCGGCGTCCGGCGGGGGCGGCACGCAGGACCAGGAGATCGTGGGTGGACAGTCGGGCCGCTGCGTGGACGTGCCGAACGGATCGACGACGAACGGCACCCAGGCGCAGCTGTACGACTGCTGGGGCGGCACCATGCAGCGCTGGACCTACACCAGCGGCAAGCAGCTGACCGTGTTCGGCAACAAGTGCCTGGACGTTTCCGGCCAGGGCACCGCCAACGGCACGGCAGTCATCATCTGGGACTGCAACGGCCAGACCAACCAGCAGTGGAACGTCAACTCCAACGGCACCGTCACCGGCGTACAGTCCGGCCTGTGTCTCGACGCCAACGGCGCCGCGACCGCGAACGGCACGAAGATCATCGTTTGGGCCTGCAACGGCGGATCCAACCAGCAATGGAGCCTGCGCAGCTGATCGGCACGGGGCCCCGGATCGCCGATCCGGGGCCCTGCGAAATCATCGCCGTACGCGAACGGGGCCGGTGCTCGACCGTAGGGAGACGGCCGGGGCCAGCAGCAGTTGCCGCGGCGGTGCCTCCGGCGTGGCGATGCTCGTGGCGAGAAGCTGTACGGCCTGCGCGCCCATCTCGATCGCCGGAACGTCGGCGGCGGTCAACGGCGGCCGGAAGTTCTCGGCCCAATGCGACGCGGCGACTCCGGTCACGGAGAAGTCGCGCGGAATGGCCAGCCCCGCGGTCTCCAAGGCGCGCTGGATGCCCGGCAGCGCGGCCTCGTTGATCGTCGCCACCGCCGTCACTTCGGGATGCTCGCGCAGGATCGCGCGTATGCACGCCTCGCCGGCAAGGGTGTCGTCGGCACAGCAGTAGTCCACACCGGTGAGCCCCCGTTCGGCGACGGCCTCGGCGAAACCGGCGAGGGCACGGTGGCCCGGCCCGTATCCGGCCGCGACCAGTTCGGCGGAGCGGTTGATCAGAGCGACGTCGCGGTGCCCGAGATCGGCCAGATGGTGCACGCAGCGAGCGATCAGCGTCGCGTAGTCGACGTCCACCCACCACATGCCGTCCGAGCGCGCGGTACGCCCGATGCCGACGAACGGCAGGCCCGCCTGCTGCAGGCGCGTGACCCGGGCGTCCTCGAGACGAATCTCCATGAGTATCACGCCGTCGACCCGCCGGCCGGTGATGACGCGTTCGAACGAGCGGTCGTGGTCGCCGCCCGACGGTGACAGAAGCACGTCGAGGTCGGCCCGGGCGGCGGCGTCGACGACGCTGGCGACGAAGTCGAGTTGCATGTCGGTCAGGCGGCTGCTGGCCGGCGGAATGACGAGTCCCAGCGTGCGCGTACGCCCCTCTTTGAGGGCCCGGGCGTTGGCGTTGGGCTGGTAGTCCAGTTCGTCGATGACGTCCAGGATGCGGCGGCGCGTCGTCTCCGAGACCGGCCGCTTGCCGCTCAGCGTGTAGGACACGGTGCTGCGCGACACGCCTGCCCGCCGGGCGATCTCCCCGATGTTCATGGCTTTTCTCCCTCGGACCGTGCCTGCCCGTCCTGTCGCGGGGTGAGCGATCGTCGAACCGGTTCCGCAAGGCTATCCGCCTGACGGCGGCCGAGTCCAGGATGGAACCGTTGACGAGGGAGCGAAACAGGCCTATGTTCGATCGAATCGATTCCGCGAATCGATTCGACGCCTCGCGGCACCGGCCCGCCATCCCGCCGCGGCACATCGACAGCCCAGCTCAACGGTTTCTGAAGGGATGCACTGTGAACCCATCGGCAACGCGACGGCGCGCGATCGGTATCGCGCTGGTCGCCCTTGTCACGGCCGGCGCGCTGGCCGCCTGCTCGTCGTCAGACGCCAAGACCGGCGACGCGGCCGGCGGCACCTACGTGATCTGGGACCCGTACCCCCAGTTCGACGACTCCTCGGCCTGGGTCAAGCTGCTGGGCGACTGCGGCACGAAAGCCGGCGTCGTGGTCAAGCGCACGGCGTTCGACACCACGGATCTGACCAGCAAGACCCTGCTGGCAGCCCAGCAGGGCAACGCACCCGACGTACTCATCGTCGACAACCCCGTGGTCTCCACGCTCGCCGAAGCCGGCGTACTCACCAGCAGCGACGAGATCCGGCTCGACACCTCGGCGATCGACCCGAACCTCCTCGGCGCCGGGCAGATCGCGGGCAAGGCCTACGGGATCCCGATCGGCGCCAACACGCTGGCCCTCTACTACAACAAGAGCGTCCTGGCGGCCGCGGGCGTCGACATCACCTCCGTGAAGGACTGGGCGTCGCTGACGGCCGCCCTCGCCAAGGTGAAGGCCGCCGGCAAGAAGGGCATCACCTTCTCGGCGATCGGCACCGAGGAGGGAAGCTTCCAGTTCCTGCCCTGGTTCTGGGGCTCGGGCGCCGACCTCACCAAGCTCGACTCGCCCGAGGCCGTCAGCGCGCTGTCCCTGTGGACGGACTGGCTCAAGCAGGGCTACGCCCCGAACTCCGTCATCAACAACACCCAGACCACCAGCTGGCAGGAGTTCGCCACCGGTCAGTTCGCCTTCGCCGAGAACGGGACGTGGCAGCGGGCCAACGCTGCGAAGGCCGGTTTCGGGTACGGCATCATCGCGGTACCCGCCCGCGACGGCGGCACCGCCGCTGCGCCCACCGGCGGAGAGTTCGTCACCGTCCCGGTACAGAAGACCACCGCCCGGTACGCGATCTCGCAGAAACTGGTCGCCTGCCTCACCGACACCGACAACTCGCTGGCCACGACGACGACGTTGTCCTACATCGCCCCGACGGCGGCGGTACAGGCAAAGCAGGTGGCCGCCGCCCCGGATCTCGCGGTGTGGGTGAGCGCGGTGAAGGCGGCCAAGGGCCGCACCGGCGACAACCTCGGCACCAAGTACCCCAAGATCTCCCAGCCGTTGTGGACGGCGGTGCAGGCCGCGCTCAGTGGATCGGCGAATCCCGCGGCCGCGTTGTCCACCGCGCAGGCCGCGGCGGCCGCCGCCACGAAGTGATCGTGCGTTTCATGAGCCAACGGACACGGGCCGCCGACCGGCCGTCTGTTCGCCGTCCGGGCGAGAACGCGGGCGCGTTCTCGCCCAGGCCACGGCCCGTCCGCCGGGCACGCTCCGAGCAGTGGGCGGCGTGGGCGTTCCTCGTCCCGGTCGCGGTCTACCTGCTGGCGTTCTTCGCCTACCCGCTTTACCGCAACGTGGAGCTCAGCCTGCGTGACTACACCGTCCGCTCGTTCGTGCACGGCGGCGCGAAGTTCACCGGCCTCGGCAACTACGCGAAGATCCTGAAGGATCCGGCCTTCGTGCCGGCGCTGACCCACACGATCGTGTTCACGCTTGTGTCGCTGGCGTTCCAGTTCACCATCGGCCTGGCGCTCGCGGTCTTCTTCGCCCGGGCGTTCCCCCTGTCGGCGACGCTGCGCGCGCTGTTCCTGGTGCCCTGGCTGCTGCCGCTGATCGTGTCCGCGTCGACGTGGT
Organism: Hamadaea tsunoensis DSM 44101; assembly: GCF_000428945.1. GTDB lineage: Bacteria > Actinomycetota > Actinomycetes > Mycobacteriales > Micromonosporaceae > Hamadaea > Hamadaea tsunoensis. Next base: position 4,389 of record NZ_AUAX01000004.1, read on the forward strand.
CATGGGTGCTGAACACGGACTCGGGCGTCGCCAACGCGGTCCTGCAGCAGATCGGCATCCCGCCGGTCACCTGGCTGACGTCGCCCACCTGGTCGCTCGTCTCAGTGATCATCGCCAACATCTGGATCGGCATCCCGTTCAACCTGGTGGTGCTCCACAGCGGACTGCAGTCGATCCCCGGCCAGCTCTACGAGGCCGCCCAGATCGACGGTGCCGGCGGCTGGCAGCAGTTCTGGCGCATCACCTTCCCCCTGCTGCGCCCGGTCTCCGCGATCACCCTGCTCCTCGGCCTGGTGTACACGCTGAAGGTCTTCGACATCATCTGGATCATGACCAGGGGTGGACCGACCGGCTCGTCGGCGACCCTCGCCACCTGGTCCTACCAGCTCAGCTTCGGCAACCTGCTGCCGGCGTTCGGCCCCGGCGCGGCGGTCGGCAACCTGCTGATCCTCATGGCGTCGGCGGCGGGCCTGGTCTACATCCGCGTCCAGAAGCGGCAGTACCAGCCATGACCCCGCGACGCAGCCTGCTCAAGACCCTGATCGCGCTCGTACTCACCGGGATCATGCTGTTCCCGGTCTACTGGATGGTCAACGTATCGTTCACCCGCCCACGAGACATGCGCAAAGCGCCGCCGAACTGGCTCCCGATCGGCGGAACCCTGGACGGGTACCGGTCCGTTCTGCACGACCAGCTGCCCTACCTCGGCACCAGCTTGGCGGTGGGGCTCGGGACCGTCGCGCTCACCGTGGCGATCTCGGCGCCGGCGGCGTACGCCCTGGCGAAACTCGCTCCGCGCGGCGGCGGCGTGCTCAGCTTCCTGCTGCTCATGGCTCAGATGATTCCCGGGATCATCATGGCGATGGGCTTTTACGCCGGCTATCTGGAGCTCGGACTGCTCAACACCGTCGGCGGTCTGATCGTGGCGGACTCGACCATCGCCGTACCCTTCGCGGTTCTGATCTTCACCGCGTTCATGCGCGCCATCCCCGACGAGCTCCTCCAAGCCGCCAAGACCGACGGCGCGGGCGTACTGCGGATCTTCTGGTCCGTCGTCATGCCGGTCAGCCGCAACGCCGTCGTCACCGTGTCCCTCTTCGCATTCCTGTGGGCCTGGTCGGACTTCGTCTACGCCAGCACGCTGGACAGCGGCGGGGCCGCACGCCCGATCACCCTGGGCATCTACCACTACATCGGCAACAACAACCAGGAATGGAACGCCGTCATGGCCACCGCGGTCGTCGCATCCCTGCCGGCCACCGTCCTACTGATCATCGCTCAACGCTATGTCGCCGCCGGGGTGATCTCCGGTGCGGTCAAGGACTGACACCGGCTCGGAAGGAGAGCACCACATGACCGCCCCGCCGCAGGATCCCACCTTCTCGGTACGCGAGATCCCGTTCAGCTACTTCGGATCGTGGTTCGACGTCTCACCCGTGATCGGACACCACGCGTACGCCGAGGACCTGCACCTGGTCTCCCACCAGACCGGACTGCACCCGATCCTGCGCTTCGTTGCGACCGACGGCCGCACCCGCGTCGACGCGGCGATCTCAGCCACTCCGGACCTGCTGGCCTGGACAGCGGCAACCGGAACCGTGGAACTGGTCTACCAGGACGCCGAGACGATCCGCGTACGCAGCCAGGGGCTCGGCCTGCGCATCGAGGCGGCCGCCGCCACCCTGACCCCGTTCAGCGGCACCTACCTCTACCGCGACCCGGCCGACGGGGCATACGTGTTCACCGTCTACGAGACCGGGCGGCGCTACAGGATCACCGTCCTGGCGGGAACACCACTCGTCCTGGGCGAGCAGTCGCTCGGAGCCGCCGAACGGTGCCTGGCCCTGCCCGCCGGCGAGGGCTGGGAGATCGCGATCGAGGAGTACGAAGGCGCCCGGCCGCCGTTCACCGACGACACGTCCTTCGCCCAGGCGCGCAGTGCCACCCGCGCGTCGTTCCTGCGGTTCGCCGATCAGGTGGCGCCGTGGCGTTCGGCGGAAACGCCGGCGGCCGAACTGGCGGCCTACGTGCTCTGGTCGGCGACGGTACGCCCAGCGGGCTTTCTCGGCCGGCCCGCGGTCCTCATGTCCAAGCACTGGATGGACAAAGTCTGGAGCTGGGACCACTGCTTCAACGCCATCGCCCTCGCCGACGGCCACCCGCAGCTGGCCGGCGACCAGTTCATGCTGCCGTTCGATCACCAGGACGCCGGCGGGGCGCTGCCCGACTCGGTGACGCACTCGGAGATCCTCTACAACTTCGTCAAGCCCCCGGTCCACGGGTGGGCCCTCGGCCACCTGCGCCGCCGGCTGCCCGCGACGGCGCCGTGGGAGCCGGCGGAGATCTACCGGCGCCTGCGCGCATGGACCCGGTTCTGGCTCGACTTCCGCCGGGCGCCAGGCCAATTGCTGCCGCACTACCAGCACGGCAACGACAGCGGCTGGGACAACGCGACGACCTTCGACCGCCGGCGCGTCGTCCAGACCGCCGACCTCGCGGCGCTTCTCGTCCTGCAACTGCGGGAGCTGGCCGTGCTCGCCGAGGAGTTGGCGCGGCCGGACGAGGCCGACCTGTGGACGCGGACCGCGGAGCAGATCCGCCAGGCGATGCTCGACGAACTGTGGGCCGTCGACCGGTTCGCCGCCCGCAGCCCCGCCACCGCCGAGGTATGGACCAGTGACAGCCTGCTGGACCTCATGCCCATCGTGCTCGGCGCCGACCTGCCCGCCGACGTCGCCGCCGGGCTCGCCGCACGCGTCGAAACACACCTATCCGAGTACGGGCTGGCGACCGAACTGCCGTCATCGCAGCACTACCAGTCCGACGGCTACTGGCGCGGGCCGATCTGGGCGCCCGCGACGGTTCTGATCGAGGACGGACTACGCCGGGCCGGGTACAGCGCCTTGGCTGACAAGATCAGTGCCCGGTTCCGATCGCTCTGTGAGAAGTCCGGGTTCGCTGAGAACTTCGACGCCCACACCGGAGCCGGTCTGCGCGACCGTGCGTACACCTGGACCGCCAGCTGCTATCTGATCCTTGCCGCGGCGCGTCAGACGTCTCGCCGCGCAGTGTCCTGACGAGCGGCGACGCTGGCGCGGGTCACGAGCCGGGGCGGGATGGTCTCCCGGCGGCTGGGGCGTGTGCCGGCGCGTACCTGGTCGAGCAGTAGTTCCAGGGCCGTTGCGGCGACGGCGTCGAAATCGGGCCGCATCGTGGTCAGCGGCGGAATGTAGTACCCGGCCTCGGGTACGTCGTCGAAGCCGACGAGGCTGACATCGTGCGGCACGGTGCGTCCGCGTTCGTGCAGTGCCCGCAGGACGCCGAGGGCGAGGTGGTCGTTGGCGGCGAAGACGGCTGTGACTTCATCGAGCCGGGCCAGGAGCTGGCCGGCCCGGTAGCCGGCGGCGGCCGACCAGTCCGCGGAGATGACGGGCGGGATCTCGGCGCCGGCCTCGGTGAGGGCCCGTCGCCAGCCGGCGATGCGGCCGCGGCTGTCGAGCCAGTCCGGCGGACCGGCGACGTGCCAGACGGTGGGGTGCCCGGCGTCGAGCAGGTGGTTGGTGGCGGTGTATCCGCCGTCCTCCTGATCGACGGCGACGACGGCACCGCTGAAGCGATGATCACCGTCGATGCATACCAGAGGGATCTGGTACGAGAACTTGATCAGGAGTTCCGTGGCCCGCCGGAAGGGCGCGATCACGACCAGGCCGACCACGCGCTGATCCAGGTGCCGGTTGACCGCTTCCTGCAGCCGGACGGGGTCGAGTCCCGCCACGTGCTCCACGCTGACGGCGTACCCGGCGCCGACTGCGGCCCGGGTGAACGCGGCCAGAGCGGCGGCCGGTCCGTGGAGCGTGGCGCTCTGCGAGATCACGCCCACGACGTTGGATCTGCCCGTGACCAGGGCACGGGCGGCCTTGTTGGGACGGTAGCCCAGTTCCGTGACGGCTTCGAGGACCCTCGACCGGGTGCGCTGGGAGACGTAGGGATACCCGTTGAGCACCCGCGAGACCGTCTGATGGGAGACCCCGGCGAGCCTGGCCACGTCCGTCATCGCCGGCTCGCCGCTCGCCTTGGCCAACGCGTCCTCCTGCGGTCGCATGTCGGGCTCGAACGGGGAGTGCTTGACGGGGCCGGGAGGCGGATGCGGCCCCGTCAAGCGCCCGGCTACCGCTGAAGGGTCAGTACGCCGGGACGGTAGGGGAGCAGACCGTAGTCGCCGCCGGAGCTGGGGCTGCGGCCCTGGTAGAGCAGTTGGAGGTTGCAGGGGTCGATGGTCATGGTCTGGTCGGGGTTGTTACGGACGAGGTCGCCGTGGCTGATGTCGTTGGTCCAGGTGGCGCCGCTGTTGGCCTTGCCGGCGAAGGGGTTGCCCTCGGTGGCGGCCTGCGCGGTCCAGGATCCGCTGAGGCTGGTGGCGGTGAAGGAGCGGAAGTAGCGGCCGTTGGCGCCGATCGCCTCGACGATCATGAGGTACAGGTTCTGGTTCTGGACCTTGTAGACCTGGACGGCCTCGAAGAGGTTGTTGGTGCTGTCGCTGAGGACCACGGTCGAGGCGGTGCCGAAGTTGCCGGGGAAGTTGCCGATGGGCTGGCTGGCCCGGTAGATCTTTCCGTTGTCGCCGGCGAAGAACAGGTACATGTTCGAGCTGTCGCCGATCAGGGTCTGGTCGATGGGGCCGGTGCCGGAGCCGGAGATGCTTCCGGAGAACAGCGCGCTGGGCGACGACCAGCCGTTGGCGTTGGTGGGGTCGCTGGCCGTGCGGTAGACGAACGCGGTCGCACCCCACTGGTACGCGAGCACCCAGGTGTTCTTCGGCGCGAAGTAGAACAGCGTCGGCGCGACCGTCGACGACGACATGCCGGTCTGGGTCGCCGAGGCCATGTCCGACCAGTTGGTGAAGAGGCTGAAGTTCATCGAGCCCCAGGTCGATCCGTTGTCGTGGGTGGTGGCGTACACGAGGTGCTTGCCGTTGTAGACGACGTTGGTGAAGTCTTTGAGCGACGCCCATCCCGACTTGGGGGTCGCCAGCGCGCCGGTCGACGTCCATCGGTAGGTCGACGGGAGTGTGCAGGTTCCGCTGCCGGTGTTGTTGACCAGTGAGGCGTCGTCGACGTAGAGGCTGTCGGTGCCGGCCGCGGTTTCGATGTAGAGGGTCGCGGAGGACAGCGTTCCGGTCCACGACACCGTGGCCGTGCCGGTCAGCTGGGTCCACGCCGACGTGTTCACCGCGGCCTGGGCGAGGCTGATGTAGTTCGTCGTGCCGTTGGCCGTCACCTGCAGGGTCAACTTGGCCGTGGGGGTGCCGCTCTGGGTGCGTACCCAGGCGGCCGCGGTGAAGCTGGCGCCGTTGGCCAGTACCGACGTCACGCCCTGACCCGGCCCGTTCCACGATGCGGTGCGGCCGGTGTACGCCAGGGAGTGCGTACCACCGTGGACAGTGCTCGTGTTCGAGGCGGCGGTGCCGGCGCCGAACGACGACCAGCCGGTGGTGCCGCTCTCCATGTCCGCGTTGGTCAGCAGATTGCCGCTGGCGGCGACGGCGGGGGAGGTGGCGGCCGACACCGCGCCGAGCGAGGCCAGCGTCAGGGCGAGGGCGACCCCGACTCTGACGATCTTTCTGGTGTTCATTGTCGAACTCCTTCGTGGGGACGGGCGGGCCTGTCGGCGGCGACAGGCCCCGGACGAGAGGGGCGGGTTCAACTCCACGGGGCGGGGACGAGCCGCCTGCCGTCGTGCGTCCACGAACCGGTGGCTTCCCAGGCAGTGCGGCCCCGGTCAGTGGCCAGGTACGCCAGGCGTACCGGTGAGACATTCGCCATGATCGTCAAATGTGAACGTTAACATAACTGCTCGGAATTGAATGCGCAACGATGGAATGCTGCGGATGTCTTGTACGGAAAACTGTTATGCCGGCCGCTCATCGCAAGCCGCAAAGGCAAGCCGGACACCATCTCGCCGCCCGGGGCGCATTCGGACCAGGCTTCTGATCGTGCCACTGGGGTGGCAGCGACGGGCGCGCCAATTGTTATCGTTAACAATTGGCGTTGGCTGCCGGCGATCCGTGGATCGTGCGGCCCGACCGCGATTCGCGAAGAGGACCGTCATGACCAGCAGGCGGCCCTCTTCGCGTGCGGCGGCAGCCGACCGGCTGCCGGATCGCGCCGAGTTCTTACAGAGCGGCGAGCCGGAACTGCTGGTTGGCCTGGCCGCTGCAGTCGTAGATCTGGACCTGGGCGCCGTTGGCGGTGCTCCAGACGTCGATGCAGCGTCCGGACTGGACCCCGGTGATCGTGCCGTTGGAGTTGACGTTCCACTGCTGGTTGGTCTGGCCGTTGCAGCTGTAGATCTGAACGGCGGAGCCGTTGCCCGAGCCGGCCGCGTCCAGGCACATCGAGCCGTACACCTGCAGCTGGCGGCTGGCGGTGTAGGTCCACTGCTGGTTGGTCAGCCCGTGGCAGTCGTAGAGCTGCACCCGCGTCCCGTTGTTGTGAGACGAGTTGGGTACGTCGATGCACCGGCCCGACTGCGAACCCACGATCTTGCTCGCGCCGCCGGTCGACGGTGTGGGCGAGGCGGACGGCGAGGACGAGGTGGACGGTGCGGGCGAGGAGCTGGACGCGCTGGGGGAGGGGCCCGGCCCGGCGGCGTTGAGCGCGTTGAGGACCGAGGAGTAGGCGGCCTTCGCCTGGCCGCTGCCGTTGAACAGCAGCGGGCTCTCGCTCGACCGCCAGGAGTCGCTGTCGCGTACGCCCCACACCGTGATGCCCACGCAGCGCGAGACGTTCATGCAGGCCTGGGTGAGGCCGGCGTACTGGCTGGTGGAGGCGTTGGTGACGTCGACCTCGGTGAGCGCGACGTCGACGCCGAGGGCGGCGAAGCTCGACAGCGTCGTCTGGAAGTTGCCCGGCAGCGAGCTGCCGCCGGTGAAGTGCGTCTGCAGGCCCACGCAGTCGATCGGGACGCCGCGCGACTTGAAGTCGCGGATCATGTTGTAGACGCCCTGGGTCTTGGCGTAGCTCCAGTTCTCGATGTTGTAGTCGTTGTAGCAGAGCTTGACCGACGGGTCGGCCGCGCGGGCGGTGCGGAAGGCGACCTCGATCCAGTCGTTGCCGGTGCCCTGGAGATTGGACTGCCGGCGGCTGCCGTCCTCGTTGAACGCTTCGTTCACGACGTCCCAGTAGGCGAGCTTGCCCTTGTAGTGGGCCATGACGCCGTTGATGTGGTCGATCATCGCCTGGCGCAGCGTGCTGCCGCTGAGGCTCTGCATCCAGCCGGGCTGCTGGGAGTGCCAGGCGAGGGTGTGGCCGCGGACCTTCATGCCGCGCTGGGTGGCCCAGTTGTAGATCTGGTCGGCGTTGCCGAAGCTGAACTGGCCCCGCTGAGGTTCGGTGGCGTCGATCTTCATCTCGTTCTCGGGCGTCACCATGTTGAACTCGCGGGCGGCGATCGTGGTGTACGCCGAGTCGCCGAGCTTGCCGGCGGCGATGGCGGTGCCGAAGTACCTGCCCGACTGGGCGGCGGCGGCGCCGAGGGTGCTCGCCGCGGCGTTCGCGTCCGGGATGACGAACATGGCCGTCAGGGCCGCGACTGCGGTGGTGGCACCGATGAGCAAGGCCGTGCGCAGCGGTCTGCGGGTCGCTCGGTCTTCGCCACGATGCGCAGGGGGACGCGCTGTCATCATGGGCTCCTTTCGATATCCGGCGCCACGGCTCGACGGATCGACCGCGCGGCGCCGCATGGGCGGGCATCGATACCGAGGCATGCTGCCATGCTCCGGGGCGACTCCGCAATGACATCTTCCGAACTTCTTCCGGAAATACTTCCAGGAGGGTCGGTGCGGTCGATGGTGAAGTCGGGGCAAAGCGTCGAGGTGCGCCGGACGAAGCTCCAGCTCAGGTCAAAGGTCGTGGAGCTGGCAGGGAGGGAGATTGCCTACGCCAAGCCGTCCGGTCACCGCCGGCCAGATCGGATCCTCACAGGATCCACCGGAAGTTTCGGAGCAATATCGGAACGCAGTTCGGGCTTACGGCTGCCATGGCCGACCGGAACTCAGCGAGCCGCCAAGGCTGCCACGGATTGTGCGCGGATCCCGGCCGCCGTTTCCGAGGCAGCCTGCGCTACCGTCGCCCGGACGTGCTTCTCGGCCGGCTCGGCCAACCCGTCGTAGACGGCGATGAACAGCTCCCGGGCCCGTGCGCGCGGCCAGCCGGCCGGCAGCAGCTCGGTGGGCAACTGCGGATCGAGCAACGGTATCCGCCGGTAGGAGTCCATGATCTGCGTACGGGCCCGGACCGCGGCGGCCCCGGTGACCTGCCGGCGGCGTACGCGCGTCAGCAGGGGCCGCCATTGCCGTTCGAAGTCCTCGTAGTGCCCGGCGATGGCAACGACGTCCCACGCGTCGACCGGGCTGCGGCCGCCCGCGGCCGCCAGGTCCACATGGCCGGCCCGGAAGACGGTCATCGACCCGAAGGCGACGGCGGACAGGCGGCCCTCGACCATCGTATTCCAGCTGTCCGGCGACACCCAGAGACCGTCGTAGAGCGGCGCGAAACCCAGCCATCGCAGCTGCGCGCGCAGCGACCGTCGTTGAACCCTCTGCTCCTCGGGCAGCGAGAAGGCGACGAGCGTCCAGCATCCGTCCCACACCCGGGCCTGCTCACCGAACCGGGCGATCCAGGCACCTCCGGCCGACAGCTCGTCGGCGGCGTCGGAGGTCAGCCGGTAGGAGCTGTGCCGGCCGTCGCGGCTGCTCTCCAGGACGCCCCGGCGGGCCAGGCGGCTGATGGCGGTGCGCGCCGCGCCGCTGCTCACGCCGGATTCGACCAGTAGCGCCACGAGGGCCGCCGACGGCAGCCAGGCCCGTACCGGCAGGGTGTAGTCGGCGACGAGCGTCACCGCCAGCCCTTGCGCCGACGCGCCTTGCTGCCGGCGCGGCAGGCGCGACCCCGCTGCCACGTCGGGGAAGATCTCCTCGATCTCGAACGGACTGACCACGCCGACTCCCGCGCTGCGAGGGACCGACCCACTGCCCGGGGTCGCGCCCATGATATGCGCGAGTACGCCGCGTACCGGCAGCCCACCGAGGGACATGCGGCCAGCTGCATCCGGAGACGTCGATTGACACTTTTCGGTCCGGCGGTCAGACTACCTGACATACGCCGTCGAGGAGCCCGCCGGCGTACGCGAACGGGATCCGGTCGGCAGGCAGGCCAGGCCGGACACAAACGACCCGCAACTGCTGCCATCGAGGAAGACATGAAACGAATGATCAAGCCCGGCCGGCCCCAACGGGTGCTGGGCAGTCTGCTGGCCCTCGCGCTGGCCGGCGCCGTCCTGCTGGTACCCCGGCTGGCCGAGGCCGGACCGACGGCCGGCTGTGGCAGGACACCGACGCTGACCAACGGAACCCACTCGATCCAGAGCGGTGGCCAGAACCGCAGCTACATCCTGAGCATTCCCGGCAACTACAGCAACGCCCACCCTTATCGGCTCATCTTCGGCCTGCACTGGCTCAACGGCACGGCCAACGACGTCGCCACCGGCGGAGCCGACGGATCGGTGTGGGCCTTCTACGGCCAGAAGCAGCTGTCGAACAACAGCACGATCTTCATCGCGCCACAGGGCATAGACAACGGCTGGGCCAACACCAACGGCCGCGACATCACGCTGGTGGACGACCTCCTCAAGCTCGTCGAAGGCGACCTGTGCGTGGAGACCAGCCAGGTCTTCGCGATGGGGTGGAGCTACGGCGGAGCGATGAGCTACGCGCTGGCCTGCGCGCGGCCGGCGGTCTTCCGCGCGGTCGTCGTCTACTCCGGCGCCAACCTCAGCGGGTGCAACGGGGGCACGCAACCGGTCGCCTACTTCGGCATCCACGGCATCCACGACAGCGTCCTGAACATCTCCAACGGACGCTCCCTGCGCGACACCTTCGTTCGCGACAACGGCTGCACCGCGCAGAGCCCCCGCGAACCGTCGCAGGGAAGCCTGTCCCACATCACCACCGCCTATTCAGGATGCCGATCGGGGTATCCGGTCCAATGGGCCGCGTTCGACGGCGACCACACGCCCAGCCCCGTGGACGGCAGCACCGCCACCAGCGGATCGCGGACCTGGACCTCGGCGGAGGTGAACACGTTCCTGGCCCAGTTCACGAGCAGCCCTCCGGCCAGCAGCTCACCGTCCACCAGTCCCTCTCCCAGCAGTTCACCGTCCAGTAGCCCCTCTCCCACCAGTTCGCCGCCTATCAGTCCGTCGCCCAGCGGCTCGGTTCCGGCCGGGGCGTGCACCGCGGCGTACCGGACGGTCAACGCGTGGCCCGGCGGATTCCAGGGCGAGGTGACGGTCAGCACCGGCACCGCGCCGATCACCGGCTGGAGCGTGCAGTGGACGCTCAGCGGTGGCCAGACGATCACCCAGGTCTGGAGCGCGACGCCGTCGGCCAGCGGTTCGACCATCACGATGCGCAACGTCTCCTACAACGGCTCGCTCGGCGCCAACACCTCGACCACCTTCGGCTTCCTGGCCGACGGCAGCCCGTCGACGCCGTCGCTCACCTGCGCCGGCTCCTGAGCGGTCCAGCGCGTCGAGCACAGCCTGAAGAACTCCGCCGCGGACGACGGCACGCTTCCCGTCGACGTCCGCGGCGGATTCGCGGCAGTGTCCGCGAAAGGCGCCGGTGGAACGGCCGGCGCACCGTCGGCGCGAGCGCGTCTGCGGCCGGGCAGGGGCCTGGACGCGCTCGCGTCGGCACCAGCCGCCGCGACACCGAGCCGCCGTGTTCGGCGCCGAGGAGAGTCGACCCGCTGACGATGGCGCGCCAGGACGGGGTGACACTCCGGCTGCCGGCCGGAACACCACCCCGCCGTCGAAGGCGCTAACGCCCGCCGTCACCGCGGACGGCTCCCGCCACGGGACGGGTCACTGCATACTCACGTCGTCAATGGACAGGCCGTCGGTACCCGCCGCGGTCTCGACGTAGACCGTGGCGCCCGAAAGCGTTCCGCTCCACGACACGGTCGCGGTCCCGGACAGCTGCGTCCAGCCGGCGGAGCCGACGGCCGTCGCCGGCGTGAGCGCGACATAGGTGGTGGTGCCTCCGGCGGTCAGCGCCAGCGTCGCCTTGGCGCTGGGAGTGCCGGACTGCGTACGCACCCAGACGCTGGTGCTGTAGGACTTGCCGTTGGTCAGCTTCGTCGTGACGTCCTGACCCGGTCCGTTCCACGAGCCGGTGCGCCCGGTGATGGTCAGCGAACGGGAACCGCCGTGCGGGCCGGCAGTGTCGGACGACAACGTGCCGCTGCCGAACGGTGCCCAGCCGGTGGTGCCGTTCTCCATGTCGCCGTTGGTGATGAGGTTCCCGCCGCCCGTGGCGCCCGAGAACTGCCACCAGTTGAGGTTGAAGAGGTATCCGCTGCCGCCGGTGAACCGCAGGTACAGATCGTGGGTTCCGGTGGCCCCGCTGACGGGGCAGGTGACGGAGGCCCAGGTCTGCCAGCCGCCGGTTCCCGCGACAGTGCAGGTCCCCACGGTCGGGCCGGTCGCGCTGTCCAGGTGCAGTTCGATGCGGCCGCCGCTGTTCGCCGACGCCACCCGGGCGGTGAACGACGACGCCCCGGAGCCGAACCCGGCACCCTTGATCTTGATGTAGTCGCCGTTCTCGATCCAGCCGACGTCCATCCCGCCCTCGCCGGACGGCTCCGTCTCGACCCCGGACTCCCACGCGATGGTCTCGGCCTCCTGCCGCGTGTACGGGTTGAGGACACCGACCTGCGGCGCACCTGTGCTGGTCATGGAGATGGCCGGGATGCTGCCGTCGGCGTTGTAGGCGAACTTCTCCACCGCCACGGACCGGGTGTAACCGCCGCCGCCGGGCAGCGCGCCGTTGTGGTAGAAGAAGTACGATCCGCCGGCGAAGTCGACGAGACCCGGGTGGTTGGTGAAGCTGGAGCCCTGCGTGGGCATGACCGTGCCGCGGTAGGTCCAGGGCCCCGTCGGGCCGGTGGCCGTGGAGTAGCCGATGAACTCCGAGCAGCACGCGGCGGCGAAGACGATGTAGTACAGACCGTTGCGCTTGTAGACCCAGGGCCCCTCCTCGAACAGCGTCGGCCGGCTCGCGTTGCCGCTGCGCGTACCGAAACCGGCGGTGGTGAGCGGGATCTTCGTGGGGCTGCCCGAGTAGGAGGTCATGTCGGAGTTCAGCTTCACATACCACAGGTCCGGATTGCCCCAGTACAGGTACGCCTGCCCGTCGTCGTCGATGAACACCGTCGGGTCGATCTGGCCGTTGCTGACCAGCGGATGCCCGATCGCGTCCGTGAACGGACCGGTGGGGCTGGTGGACACCGCCACCCCGATGCCCATCTGGCCGGTCGCCCGCACGGTCATCGGCACATACCAGTAGAACTTTCCGTTGCGGTAGATCGTCTGCCCGGCCCACGCGTTGGCACTGGCCCAGGAGAAGCTGGCCAGGTTCAGCGGCGAGCCGTGGTCGGTCCAGTTCACCATGTCGGCGGACGACCAGACCCGCCACTCCTTCATGGTGAAGTAGGTCGAGTTGTCCTCGTCGTGCCCGGTGTACAGGTAGACCCGTCCGTTGTAGACGAGCGGAGCGGGGTCGGCGGTGTAGATCGTCTGAATGATCGGGTTGTCCGCCCTGGCCGCTCCGGGCAGCCCGGCCAGGGCGCACACCAGTACCACCACGGACAAGAGCAGTCGGCGTGGGGCGGCGGCGCGTACGCAGACGAGCAGCGGTCGCATGAAGATTCCTTTCCTGAGGGACGGTCGGCGGCTCACGGCGTGGTCAGGGCGAAGCTCGCGACCTTCACCGATCCGCCGAGCGACTGGGTGGCGTAGTCGAAGATGGCGAAGCGGTAGCCCATGAAGAACTGCCAGGCGTTGTTCATCGCGAACGAGGGGCCGAAGCTCGTGAAGGTCACGCCGTCGGTGCTGTAGGAGAACCGGGCGAGCCTGCCGCTGCCGGGGTGGATGTCGGCGCTCACCCGTAGCCAGATCCGCCCGCCGGCGACGTTCTGGCCGGCTGCCTCGCTGCCGGTGTTGGTGGTGTTCCAGTTGCCGTCCATGGTGATGTTGTTCTGCAGCACCAGGCGGGTGGAACCGTTGTCCCGTTTGATTCCGATCCACGCGGACTGGTCGCGCAGCATCGCGAGGCCCGCCCGATCGCCGTCCTTCATCGCCGAGTAGTCCAGCTGGATCGTCGCGGTCGAGGTCGGTCCGAGAATCCGGTGCGTGAGCGTGTTACGGGCGGCGTACAGGTCGGAGGTCACGGTCGCGGCCTGCAGGGTCAGCCCGCCGCCCGCGCTCCATTTCGTGTTGTCCGGGTTGTGGTTCCACTCCCACTCCGGGCCCAGCGCCGCGCTCGCGAAGGTGTCGACGCCCGTGGGGCCGCGCACCTCCCGCGGTGGTCGCGGCACATTCGGATAGGCGTACGCGGAGCCCCATGCTCCGTTGACGGTCTGCAGCTGCGGCCAGCCGTCGGCCGACCAGGTGACCGGGGCCAGCACCGGTACGCGCCCGCCGGGGTAGGAGTCGACGAAAGCCATGTAGTACCAGTCGCCGGCCGCGGTCTGCACGAGGCCGCCCTGGTGCGGTACCCCGCCGCCCGCGATCGGTGAGCCGATGTTGTTCAGCAGCGGCTGCATCGTGTACGGCCCGAACGGGCCGCTGGTCGACTTCAGGACGTACTCGGCGTTGGCCGGCCGGGTGACCAGGATGTAGTAAGCGCCGTTGCGCTTGTAGAACCTCGAACCCTCGATCGTGCCCACACTGGACGGTGACGTGAACACCGCCTGGCTTCGCACCTGCGACAGGCCGTCGGCCGACAGCTGGGCGACGTTGATGGTCGTGTTGCCGTACGCCACGTACATCGTGTCGTTGTCGTCGACGAGCAGACCGGCGTCGTAGTAGCAGTTGTTGATCTGGGCACGTTTCTGCCACGTGCCGTCCACGGCGGTCGCCGTGTAGACGTAGGTACGGTTGAACTCCACGCACCCGATCCAGTAGTAGGTGCCGTTGCTCCTGCGGTAGTTCATGGCCGACGCCCAGATGCCCTTGACGTACGCCCGTCCGCCGCTCAGGTTGTACGCCGACGAGCCGAAGTCGAGGTTCGGCACGGCGTGCCCGGCGTACTCCCAGTGCACGAGATCGTAGGAGCGCAGGATCGGCGCACCGGGTGAGTAGTGCATCGTGGACGCGGTGTAGTAGTAGGTGTCGCCGACCCGGAAGACGTCGGCGTCGGCGAGGTCCTCCCACAGCACGGGATTGCCGAACGTGGACGACGGCGGCCATGGTCCGGCAGTCGGACTCGTGCTCGTACTCGGGCTGGCGCTCGGGCTGGTGCTCGGACTGGCGCCGCCGCTCGGGCTGGGGCTGCTGCTGGGACTGGCGGTGCTGCTCGGGCCCGCGCTGGGGCTGGCGGTGGCGCCGGTGCAGAGGACGCCGTTGACGGCGAGGTTGGTCGGCGGCGGGTTGCCGGTGGTGAAGGCTCCGTTGAAGCCGACCGTGGTGGTCGCCGCGGTGGCCAGTGTGGCGTTGTAGTCGACGTTCTTGACCGCGACCTGGGCTCCGCTTTGCGTGTAGGTGCCGTTCCAGAGTTGGGTGATGGTCTGCCCGGCGCTGTAGGACCAGGTCAGGGTCCAACCGTTGATCGGGTCGCCGAGGTTGGTGATGTCGACGGTGGCGCCGAAGCCGCCGGGCCACGAGCTGGTGACGGTGTACGTGGCCCGACAGCCGGCCGCAGCCGCGGCCGCGGTGGTCGTGCTTGCCAGGCAGGCGGCCGCGAGCAGGGCGACCGTCGCCACCACTGCCCAAGGCGACCTGGGACGGCCTGACCTCATGTCGTCTCCTCATGAAGCTTGCGAACATTGACTTTTCGGCGGTTGTCGCCGAGCGGGCGCTCGGTGACGGACCGGGACGGGGGGCTTCGGCGGCCCGGCGGTCCTCGCCGGGCGGCAGGCACCGGAAGACCGGTACGGCTCACAGTGCGATGAGAGTCCACTGCAGATTGGTGCTCGAGTCGGGTGTCCACAGGCCGACCGCGGTTCCCGAGGGCTGCGCTCCGCGGCCGTCGAGGGCGGTGCCGGTGCCCCGGTTGACGAGCTGATACCGGCCGTTGCCCATGCTGTTGAGCTGCCATTGCTGGTTGACGCCGCCGTTCCAGGCGGCCTGCCGCACGTTGACGCCGTTGCCGGTGGCACCCCAGCTGTCGAGGACCATGCCGTTGGTGCGGTTGAGCACCCGGTAGAAGCCGCCACCGGCATCGACGAGCTGCCATTGCAGGTTGGTGCTGCCGTCCCAGGTCCACTCCTTGACCGCCGACCCCGACGCGACGCTGCCGCCGCTGTCGAGGGCAAGACCGTTGGTGACGTTCATGAGGCGTACCCAGCCGGTGGGGAGCCGGCCGCCGCTGGTCAGAGTGGGAATCTGGCCGGAGAACGTCAGCTTGACCACGTACGCGAGGGCCGTGAACGGCGCGTTGGCCGAGGGCATGCCGATATGCAGCCCGGAGCCGTCCTGCGACCGCGTGGGCAGATCGATGTAGCTGCCGGCCGTCGAGCCGAGCAACTGGACGCGCGTCAGGCTGGACAGGTCGATCCGGCCGCCGGCGAGTGTCGTGACGGTCAAGGTGCTGCCCGGCCAGCCGAGCACCGTGGCGTACAGGACCGTGTTGGCCTTGTCGCGGGTGAACCGGATGTCGGCACTGGTACCCGCCCGGGGTGTGGTGAACGAGCCGCCGCCCATCTGCGTCGGGCCTTCGCCGAACGAGGTCCAGGCCCGGGTGGCGTAGATCGATTCACCGAACCGCTTGAGGTGATCCCCGATGCCGAGCAGGACGCTGCGCTGCCCGGAGGGGATGGTGCCGTCGGCCATCGGGGCGATGTTGAGCAGCATGTTGCCGTTCTTGCTGACGCGGTCGATCAGCGAATGCACCATCGCGTTGAGCGGGTAGTAGCCGATGCCGACGGTGTAGCACCAGCTGGAGCTGGAAATGCTGTCGTCCGTCAGCCAGTACGGGGTCTGCAGCCCGGCGGGACCGCCGCGCTCGTAGTCGAACACCTCGCCCGCGTTGTCGTAGCCGTCCTTGTAGCTGGCGACGACTTCCTTGTTCCAGGACACGGCCCGGTTGTAGTAGTAGGACAGGAAGTTCAGCCGCTGCGCCTCGGTGACCCGGGTGAGGTCGAAGTCCTCCCACAGGATGTCGGGCTGGTAGCCGTCGACGACCTCGCGCAGCTTGTCGTACCACAGCTGGTTCTCCGACGTCGTGTCCAGCTGGCCGTACAGCTTCTTCAGGCTGGTCGTCGACTGGGCGGGGACGTGGTCGTAGTAGCCGTTGAAGTTGTACGCGTGATGCATCGCCACGAGCAGCTTGAGGCCCTTGCCCCGGATCGCGTCGGCGTGCAGGCGCAGCAGGTCCAGGCGCGGCCCTCGGGCCACGGAGTTCCATTCGTTGACGGTGCTGTTCCACATCGAGAAGCCGTCGTGGTGTTCGGCGACCGGGCCGGCGAACTTCGCACCGGCGTCGACGAACAGCTGCGCCCAGTCGCCGGGGTCGAACCGCCCGCCCGCCGAGACGAGCTTCGGTGCGAACTGCACGAAGTTGCCGGCCTTGTCGTTGGCTCCGTTGATGAAGTTGTGGTACGGCCATACCGAGGGATCGCCGTAGACGCTCTTGTGGTGGTTGTTCTCGTTGGAGCCGGCGATGTACAGGTTGCGGGGGTACCACTCGTTTCCGAACGCGGGGACGCTGAACGCGCCCCAGTGGTAGTAGATCCCGAACTTGGCGTCCTGGAACCATTCCGGCGCCGCCGGGTGCTGGTCGACCGACGACCAGGTCGCGTTGTACGACGCGGGGCCGGGAATCGCCGCGGCCGCGGCCGCGAGTCGCAGGGCGGACACGCCGGTGAGGGCCGTCCCGGAAAGGCCGAGGGCGGTCAGGAAGGTACGTCGGCTGTACGGCTGGGCGGGCATGGACAGACCTCCGGTCCACGGTGGATGCGAGAGCGCGTCGTCAGGAAGCCGGGGGCGGTGGGCGTACCGACGGCGGGTCGACGTGGGCGGTGTGAACGTTCACATCCCGTCGTCCGCGCTTCGTCAAAAGAATTGGACGGGAGGTGGAATGTTCCATCGACAGTGGACGAGACTGCCAGAATGTCGGATGGCTATCAAGACGTGACCGAGCGTACGCGGCATGGCGGAAAAGGAATGCCGTAGTCGCTTTCGTGGCGGGCCAGCTCAGCACCTTCGCCCTGCATGCAGCAAACAACGGCGGGCTCGCATAACACTTATCTCTGGCATCTTGTGGGCCGCCGAAGACCTGCGGGATCGGCGTCGATCGGGGCCCGGCCGTCCCCTTCGACCCCGTGGAGCGGCAAGGCTTGCCCATGGCTGGATGCGATCGCCCTACCTGCCGTGACAGCGCGATTGCAGCGCCCGTCAAGCGCTTCGACCTAGCTTCCGAGCGACATGTGACCCGTGTGCCTGGGAGGCTGTTCATCTATGGCTGTCGTCGTGTCCGGGCGTCCGCTGCGGCGTAGACGCTGGACCGCTGCTTTGATCACGACCCTTTCCACCTCACTTCTCGCGGCGATGATGGGCGCGCCGCCCGCTGCCGCCGCGCCGTTCCGGCCGCACGGCGTACAGCAGGAGAAGCCCGTCCCGGGAGTACGCGGTCCGGCGCGCAGGTCCGAGTGGAAGGCGACCGGTACGCCGTTCCGCGGTGCCGCCCCGGTATGGCCGGCGGCGTCGACCGCGGACGTCGACCTGACCGCGACCAGCCTGTCGGCGACCCGGGCCGGTGCCGGCAGTTCGCCGGTCTTGATCCGGCGGGCCACGCCAACGGGTTCCCGCACCGCCGACGCCGCGGCGCGCGTACGCGTGCAGGTGTTCGACCATGCCACCGCGGCGAAGGCGGGGGCGGACGCGCTGCTGTTCCGGGTCGCGAACCTGTCCTCGCCGGGCGCGGCCACGGTGAGCGTCGACTACTCGGCGTTCCAGTGGGCGTACGGAGGGGACTGGGCGCAGCGGCTGCGGTTGACCGAGCTGCCCGAGTGCGCGTTGACGACGCCGCAGCTCGCGGCGTGCCACGGGCGGCCGGTCGGGTCGGACAACGATGCGGGCAGCCGGACGGTCTCGGCGACCGTCGGCCTCACCTCGACGAAGCAGACGGCGCTGATGGCGCTGTCCGCCGGGGCCGCCGGCAGCTCCGGGGACTACTCCGCGACGGCGCTGTCGTCGTCGGGGACCTGGACGGCGGGCGGCAACGCGGGCGACTTCTCGTGGAGCTACCCGATGCGCTCGCCGCCCGCGCTGGGCGGCCCGGCGCCGTCGGTCGCGCTGAGCTACTCGTCCTCCAGTGTGGACGGGCAGATGGCCGCCTCGAACAACCAGCCGAGCTGGGTCGGCGAGGGGTTCGACCTGGACAGCGGTTACATCGAGCGCAAGTACCGGGCCTGCGTGGACGACATGAGCGGGGGCAACAACTCCACGAAGACCGGCGACCTGTGCTGGGCGACCGACAACGCCACCCTGGCGATGTCCGGGCACGCCGGTGATCTGCTGGTCGACGGGTCGGGCAGCTGGCATCTGCGTACCGACGACGGGACGCGGATCGAGCGGAAGACCGGTGCCGCCAACGGTGCCCGCAACGGCGAGTACTGGGTGGCGACCACCACGGACGGGACGCAGTACTGGTTCGGCGACAACGCCGCGACCGCGCTGACCGTCACGGTCGCGGGCAACCAGGCGGGCGAGCCGTGCCACGCGAGCGCGTTCGCGAACTCGTTCTGCACGCAGGCGTACCGGTGGAATCTCGACCACGTCGTGGACACCCGCGGCAACTCGATGAGTTACGTCTACACCAAGGAGACCAACAAGTACGCCCGCAACCTCAAGGACACCGACGTGGTGACCTACGACCGCGGCGCGTACCTGAACAGGATCGACTACGGTACGCGTACCGACCGCACCGAGACCGCACCGATGCAGGTCGTCTTCGACACCGCCGACCGCTGCCTCGCGGGCTGCTCGACCCACGACGGTACGCACTGGCCGGACGTCCCGTGGGACCAGGAGTGCACGGCCAGCCCGTGCCAGCACTACACGCCGACCTTCTGGACGACGAAGCGGCTGGCGAAGGTGACCACGCGGACGGGTGGCGCGGACGTCGAGTCGTGGACGCTGTCGCAGTCGTTCCCGAACCCCGGCGACGGTACGCGCGCCGGACTCTGGCTCGACCGGATCTCGCACTCCGGCCTCGTCGGGACCGCGGCGGGCCTGCCCGACACCACGTTCACCGGTGTCCAGCTCAACAACCGGGTCGACACCACGACCGACGGCTACACCGCGATGAACTGGTGGCGGGTCAAGGACATCAACACCGAGTTCGGCGCCCGGATCGAGGTCACCTACTCCGACCCGGACTGCGTCGCGGGCAGCCGGATGCCCGACGCGAACAACCTCGCGGGCAACCACCTGCTGTGCTACCCGGTGAAGTGGATCCCGGACGGCAAGACCGCGCCGATCCTCGACTACTTCCACAAGTACGTGGTCCGCGTGGTCACCGAGACCGACCTGACCACCGCGGGTTCGCCGCGCACGATCACGAAGTACGACTACCTCGGCGATCCCGCCTGGCACTACACCGACGACGACGGCATCGTCGGCACCGACTACAAGACCTGGTCGGTCTGGCGCGGGTACGCCGCCGTCCGCGAGACCAAGGGCGATCCGGGCGCGCAGACCTCGGCCGAGAACCGGTACTTCCGCGGCATGGGCGGCCAGCTCGCGGCGGCCGGGGCGGCACCGGCGGTCACCGACGAGGACGCGTACGCGGGCATGCCCCGGGAGAAGATCACCTACAACGGTCCCGGCGGGGCCGAGGTGTCGGCGGAGTCGTACGCGCCGTGGCAGTCCGGCCCGACGGCCACCCGCACGATCAACGGCACCACCGTGTACGCGCGCCACGTCGGCGTCGCCGGCACGTATACGCGTACCGCGCTGGACGGCGGGCGGGGCAACCGGACCACGAGCGAGACGACCGTGTTCGACGCGTACGGGGCGCCGACCCGGGCCGAGGACCGCGGCGACGACGCGGTCACCGGGGACGAGCAGTGCGTCCTCACCGACTACGCCCGCAACACCACGGCGTGGATCGTCGCCTCGCCGCAGCGGATCCGCACCTTCGCGACCAGTTGCGCACGGGTCGACGCGGGCGGTCTCACCGACGCCGACGTCGTCTCCGACGCGCGCAGCTCCTACGACGGGCAGGCGTACGCGGCCGCGCCGGTCACCGGGAACGTGACCCGGCTGGAGACGCTGAAGGCGTACAACGGCGGCAGCCCCGCGTACCTGGCCGAGACGCGTACGTACGACGCGTACGGGCGGGTGCTCACCGACACCGACGTGCGCGGGAACGTCACGACGACGGCGTACACCCCGGTGGCGGGCGGACCGGTGACGCAGGTCGACACCACCCTGCCGCTGGGCTGGAAGACGTCGAAGACGGTCGCCCCGGCGTGGGGTTCGACCCTGGTCGAGACCGACCAGAACCTGCGCCGGACCGAGTGGGCCTATGACGGTCTCGGGCGTACCACCGCGGTGTGGAAGCCGGGGCGGGACCGCTCCGGCGGCCAGTCGGCCAGCCTCAGCTACTCCTACCTGGTCACCGGTACCGCGCCGACGGCGGTGACGACGCGCACGCTCACCCCGTCGGGCGGGTACGCGGTCTCGCAGAGCCTGTACGACGGCCTGCTGCGGCTGCGCCAGACGCAGAACGCGGACGGCTCCGGCGGCCCGAACGCGGTCCTCGTCGACTCCTGGTACGACACGGCCGGGCGGGTGTGGCGGGTGTCCGAGCCGTACCTGTCGACGCTGCCGGTGGGCACCGGCCTGATCACCTCCACCGACGTGATCCCGGTCGCCACCGAGTCCGTGTACGACGGGGCGGCGCGCGTTCTGGTGTCGGTCCGCAAGCTCAACGTCCCACCGGGCGGCAGTCCGGGCGGCACCGAGCGGTGGCGTACGACCACCGGCTTCGGCGGCGACCGGATCGACACGACCCCGCCCGCGGGGGAGACGGCCACCTCGAAGGTGATCGACGCGCACGGGCGTACGGCCGAACTGCGCCAGTACCACCCGGGTGTGGCCGCCGGTTCGGCCGACCGGGCCGGCTACGACCTGACGACGTACGCGTACACCGCCAAGGACAAGCTCGCCCGGGTCACCGATCCGGCCGGGAACCACTGGGACTACACGTACGACCTGTTCAACAACGTCCTGTCCACATCGGATCCGGACAAGGGCGGCAGTACCGCGACGTTCGACGTGTTCGGCGACCAGCTGACCGCCACCGACGCCCGGAACGTGACGCTCGCGTACACCTACGACACCCTGGGCCGCAAGACGAGCGTGCGGGACGGTTCCGCGACCGGGCCGAAACGGGCCGAGTGGACCTACGACACTCTCGCCCTGGGGCAGCTCACCTCCACCACCCGGTACAAGGGCACCGACGCGTACGTGACCGAGACGCTGGGGCTCACCACCGACTACCAGCCGACCAGCGTCCAGTACACGATCCCGGGCACCACCGTCGGCGGGACGTACACCTACGCCTACACCTACAACCAGGACGGTTCGCCGGCCACGCTGCGGATTCCGGCCGCCGGCGACCTCAAGCAGGAGACGCTCAAGTACGGCTACGACGCGCTCGGGCGGGCGGCGACGCTGCGGTCCGGCTACGGCACCACGGCCGAGACCGACCTGGTCACCACGACCGCGTACACCTCGTTCGGCGAGCTGGGCAGCTACACGCTGCGCAACAACAACGGCAACGTCGTCGGGGTCACCCGCACCTACGAGACCGACACCCGGCGGCTGTCGCAGATCTGGACCGCGAAGCAGACGTCCCCGACGTCGGTGGCCGACGTCCGCTACTCCTACGACGACGCGGGCAACGTCACGAAGGTCGCCGACGTCGTCTCCGGGGACACCCAGTGCTTCCGGGCCGACTACCTGCGCCGGATGACGGACGCCTGGACCCCGGCCGCCGGGGACTGCGCGGCGGCACCCACCGCCGGCGGCCTCGGCGGACCGGCGCCGTACTGGCAGTCGTACGGCTACGACCTGATCGGCGACCGCACGTCGCTGATCGAGCACGCCACGCCGGCCGGTGACCGGACCACCAGCTACACGATCGCCCCCGGTACGCACAAACTGGCGTCCCGGTCGACGACCGACAGCACCGGCACGACCACGGCCGCCTGGACCTACGACGCGGCCGGCAACACCAAGACCCGGGCCGGACAGACGCTGACCTGGGACAACGACGGCCACCTGGACTCGGTGTCCGAGGTGGCCGGCCTCACCTCGTACGTGTACGACGCGGACGAGGCGCGGCTGACGCGTACCGACCCGGCGGGGACCACGCTGTACCTGCCGGGCCAGGAACTGCGCGACAGCGGCGGCGTGAAGACCGCGACCCGGTACTACACGCACGCCGGCGAGCAGATCGGCGTACGCTCCGCGGCCGGGCTGACCTGGCTGTCCGGTGACCACCACGGCACCGCCGAGATCTCGGTCAACGCCGTCACGCAGGCGGTCGCGGTCCGGCGCGAGAACCCGTTCGGCGGCACGCGTACCGGCAGCGGGACCTGGCCGTCGAGCATGGACAAGGGGTTCGTCGGCGGCACGAACGACAACACCGGGCTCACCCATCTCGGTGCCCGCGAGTACGACCCGGCGACCGGCCGGTTCATCTCGGTCGACCCCGAATTCGCGTCGAGCGATCCGCAGCAGCTCAACGCGTACACCTATAGCAACAACAACCCGATCACCCTGTCGGATCCCGCGGGCACCAAGTGGAACTGGGGAAAGATCCTCAAGGTCGCCGCGGTGACGGTCGCGGTGGTGGCGGTCATCGCCGTGGCCATCGCGGTACCGGCCGCGATCCCGGTCATGATGCAGGCGGCGGCCTCCGCGAGCGCGGGGGCGATCGGCGGCGGCGCCACCATGGCGGCCACGGCGGGACTCGCCGCGGCGGCCGCCGAGGCAGGGGCCGCGGCCGGCGTCGCGATGGGCAGCGGCGTCGTGGCCAGCACGCTCTACGTGGGCGGCAAGCTGGTCAGCGGCTACGAGCAGGGCGACACCCCGTCGGGACCGGCCGGGGCGCGGACGCCCGCCCGGCGCGGCGGGGGATCGTCCGGGGGCGGCTCGGGCGACCCGGCCGGCGGCGGAGCGGCCCACCCCGGGCCGGGCGACAACGCCCGGTTCGTCGTGGGCAGCGACGGCTACGTCGCGGACCGGCAGGCAGCGCGCTTCGTCGTGGACCCGCACGGCACGGTCACCGACACAGTCGGCAACAGCAACTCGGTGACGATCGGTCGCCATGCCGACTACTTGCGGGTGGCACAGCAGACCGGCTCGCGTACCTTCAATGTCGGCGACGATCCCTACCGGGTGATGTCGGCGCGGACCGATCGTTTCGGTGGCGACGGCATGGGCAGCGAAATCTGGATCAGGAACAGCAGGTTCCTCGACCAGGCCATCGCGCGCAACAGCTTCGTACGGCTGTCCAACAATCCGACCGATCCCGCTCATGCGGGCAGCTTCTTCCTGCGAGAGGTAGCGCACATGGAGTCGCGGGGCTACGAGGTCCAGTCCGGCTTCATGAGCCCGCCGTGGCACAACAAGCCGGTGAGGGACTGATGAGTGACGTCGGCACACCACAAGCCGTCGAAGACCTCCGGGTCCGGCTCGGCGAGCTCCGCTTCCGGCTGGAGTCCGAGTACGCCGGCGGCATGGGCGGCCTGGAACAGATCTTCGCCGGCACGGTCGGTGGGACCGGCATACGCGTACGCATCACCGCCGACCGCGGCCACTGGGTGATCCAGTTGCAGGTCGATCCGATGAGCGCCTGGATCGTCCCCGGGGTGTGGATCGCGCACCTCGACGACACGGAGGTGGAATACCTCACCATCGACGAGCAGGCCGCCTTCACCGCCGAGCGGATCGGTGAACTCCCGCCCGCGGCGGCAACGATCGGCGGGCTCGAAGGACGGCTGATCCGGATGGGCGAGGACTACATGCGCCGGCGCGGCCGGCGTTAGGGAAGAGGGCCGGGGTCTGCCAAGGTGGCGACCCCGGCCGCCCGTTCTGGAGGATCCGCCCCGGATACGGCAAGATCACCCCGTGCGCATCGGTTTGCTCGGCCCCTTCGACGTCCGCCTCGACGACGGCACCGCCGTCGACATCCCGGGCGCCCGCTCCCGTGCCCTGGTCGCCGCGCTCGCGCTGGAACCCGACCGGATCGTCCAGCGGGCGAAACTGGTCGACTGGATCTGGGGCGAGGAGCCGCCCGCCGACGCGGCCAACGCCCTGCAGGTGCTCGTCTCCCGGCTGCGCAAGGCCCTGCCCGAGGGAGCGCTCGAAGCGAAGTCCGGCGGCTACCGGCTCGCCGTCGACCCCGACGCCGTGGACGTCAGCCGGTTCGAGACCCTCGTCGCGCAGGCGCGTACCGCCGAGGACCCCGTTCGCGTGGACCTGCTCCGCGAAGCCCTGAACCTCTGGCGCGGTACGCCGCTGGAGAACATCGGCCTGCAGGGCAGCGACGCGTTCGACGCGGTCGTCGTCGCCCTGGACGAGCGTCACCTGGCGGTGCTCGGCGACCGGGTCGACGCCGAGGTACGCCTCGGCCGCGCCGCCGGTCTCGTCACCGAGCTGACCGATCTCGTGGCCCGGTATCCGCTGCGCGAAGGATTCGTCGCGGCCCTGATGCGCGCCTTCGCCGAGGGCGGCCGGGGTGCCGAGGCGATGACCGCCTACCAGCAGCTGTCGCAGCGGCTGGCCGACGAGCTCGGCGCCGACCCCTCGGCCGAGCTGTCGGCGCTGCACACGGCCGTCCTGCGCGGCGAGATCGGCGGCCGGGCCGAGAACCGCCGGACGAACCTGCGCGCCGAGCTGACCACCTTCGTCGGCAAGGAGGACGACGTCGCCGCGGTCGCCGAGCTGGCCACCCGGCACCGGCTGGTCACCCTCACCGGAGCGGGCGGTTCCGGCAAGACCCGGCTGGCCACCGAGACCGCCCGCGCGATGCTCGCCGACCTGCCCGACGGCGCCTGGCTGGTGGAGCTCGCGCCGCTGCCCGAGGGCGCGGACCTCGCCCAGGCCACGCTGACCGCGATCGGCCTGCGCGACCAGTCGCCCGGCGCCACCGGCGGCGACGCGGCCGGCAAGTTCATCGCCGCCGTCCGCGACCGCGTCATGCTGCTCGTCCTCGACAACTGCGAGCACATGATCGAGGAGGTCTCCGCGTACGCCGACCGGCTGCTGGGGGAGTGCCGCCGGCTGCGGATCCTGGCGACCAGCCGCGAACCGCTCGGCATCACCGGCGAGGCGCTGTGGCAGGTCGAACCCCTCGGCCTGCCGGCCCTCAATGCCGCCCCAGCCGAGATCGGCTCGTCGCCGGCTGTCCGGCTGCTGCGCGACCGCGCCGACGCCGTGCGCCGCAACATCGGCTCCGACGAGCACGCGCTGGCGACCATGGCACGCATCTGCCGGGCCCTCGACGGCATGCCGCTGGCCATCGAACTCGCCGCCGCGCGCCTGCGCACGATGTCCGTCGACCAGCTGGCCGACCGGCTCGACGACCGCTTCCAGCTGCTCACCGGCGGCAGCCGCACCGCACTGGCCCGCCACCGCACCCTGCGCGCCGTCGTCGACTGGAGCTGGGACCTGCTCAGCGAGCCCGAACGCACGCTGCTGCGCCGCCTGTCGGTCTTCACCGGCGGCGCGAGCATCGAGGCCGCGCAGTCGGTGTGCCCGCCCGGCGAGCACGCCCTCGACCTGCTGACCGCCCTGATGGAGAAGTCCCTCCTGCTCACCTACGGCGATCGCGCGCCGCGCTTCCGCATGCTCAACACCATCCAGGAGTACGCGTCGCAGCGCCTGTCCGAAGCCGGCGAAGCGGAGTCCGCCGCTCGGGCGCATCTCGCGTACGCGACCGAGCTGGCCGAGCGGGCCGATCCGCACCTGCGCCGGGCCGAGCAGCTGGAATGGCTGGCCACCCTGGAAGCCGAGCACGACAACATCGTCGCGGCCCTGCGCGGGGCGATCAGCGCCGGGGCGGCCCAGGACGCGATGCGGCTCGCCGCGGCGGCCGGCTGGTACTGGTACCTCAGCGGTCACCGGGCCGAGGGGACCGAGCTGAGCATCGCGGCCGCCGCGCTGCCCGGCGAGGCGGCCGACGAGACCCGCGCGCTCGCGTACACGATGGTGTCGATGTTCCTGACCTCCGGCTACGGCGGCGACCAGTACCAGGCACAGCAGTGGATCCGCGACGCGCACCGGTACGCCGAGCACGGCGGGTACCGCCACCCGCTGCTCGGCTTCGTCCGGCCGCTGGAGCGGATGCTGAGCGATCCGGCGGATTTCCTGTCCGCCTTCGATCCGCTGGTCGACGACGACGACGCCTGGGTACGCGCCCAGGCCCGGCTGGCGCGCGGCCGGCTGCGGCTGGCCGTCGGCGGCGAGTCCGATGTGGACGCAGATATCGAGGTCGCCCTCGCCGACTTCCGGGCCCTCGGCGACCGCTGGGGGATCTCCTCGGCGGTACTGCTGCTCGGCGAGCGGCTCGCCATGCGCGGCGAATTCGCCCGGGCCTGCGAACTCGGCGACACGGCCGTCGCGGCGCTGACCGAGCTGGGCTCCACCGAGGAGGTCGTCGGCGTACGCGCGCGGCAGGCGCAGCTGTACTGGCTGCTCGGCGACGAACCGGCGAGCGCCGCCGCGATGGCCGAGGCCGACCGGTACGCCGACGGCCTCGCCTGGCCGGCCACGGTCGCCGAACTGGCCTTCGCGAAGGCGCACCTGGCCTACTGGCGCGGCGAGCCGGACCGGGCGAACGCGTACCTAGCGACCATCCCCGCCAGCCGCGACGGCAGCCGGACCGGCATCGACGTCACGCTCCTGGACCTGCGCGGCTACCTGACCGCCGACCTCGACGAGGCCCGCGCCTGCCGGGCGGAGGCGCTGGCCGTGTCCGTCCAACTGGGACACCGGCCGATGATCGCGCAGGTGCTCATCGGCATCGCGGACGTCGCCCAGCGGCAGGGCCAGGACGAGCAGGCCGTCCGCCTGCTCGCGGCCGGCGACGCCGTACGCGGCACGGCCGACCGGTCGCAGCCCGACGCCCGCCGGATCGCCGCCACGGCCCGCGACCGCCTCGGCGAGACCGCGTACGAGGCGGCCGTCCGCGAGGGGCGGCAGCGGGACTGGAACGAGCTGGCCGACCTCACCCTGGCCGGGTGAACCCCGCCGCTACCGGATGCCGCCCGCGCCGATGTTGCGGATGACCGCGTCCCCGTCGATGCGGCGTACGCGGATCTCGCCGTTCCCGCGGATGTCGGCCGGTCCCGTCACGTGGTCGACGATCACCCGGCCGCCGGCGGTCCGCAGCAGCACGTCGGCCGCCTGGGCCACGCGGATGTCCCCGATGGCGGTGCTGAGCCGGCACGAGCCGACCGTGCCCTGCACGACGCACTCGCCCTCGGCGGTCTTCGCCGACACGTCCGACCCGGCCGGCAGGTCGACGAGTACGCGTACCGAGCCGTAGCGGCGGGCGAACATCGTGCGCAGGCGCGGCTGGCGGACCGACAGGCGGCCGTCGGCGTACTCGACGGTGGTGTGCGCGGCGGCCTCGACGTCGAGCGTGCGTGACGGATCGACGGGGTGGATCTCGACGACGGTGTCGGCGCGCGGGCCGGCGACGAAGCGGACGTCGCCGAGCATGAGGTCGACCGTCGCGGAGATCGGCGTCGGGGTGGCGAATGCCGGCATGGCGGTCCTCCTGGGAAGTCATTGCCCGGAGGATGTCCGGGCCCGCTGTCGCCGACCTTTCCCGGGGCTGTCACGCACGCAGGTGACGGGCGGGCCCGCCACCTGTCTCACCCGGGGTCTACGCCTCGCCGACGGGGGTCTGCACCTCGACGAAGTTCGAGCAGACGGTGTAGTCGCCCGCCGAGTAGTCGATGACACAGGCGCGCACGGTCAGCCCGCTCGTCTCGTAGTAGTTCTTGTTGCACAGGCCCCACTTGCCGTGGCCGAGCGAGTTGATGCACTTGCCCTGCCGGTACAGGGTGCCGCCGATGTAGTTGCGCCAGTCGGCGACGGCCGACGCGCTGTCGTTGGCGGTGTCCTGGACCCACCACTTGTCGCCGGCGAGCTCGTAGCACACCTTGGCGCCGGTGATGGCGTAGCAGTAGACCGCGGCGTCCAGCGGGACGTCGACGGCGTAGTCGATCTCGGGGGTCGGCGCGGCCATGGCCGGTGCGGGCGCGACGATCAGGCCCAGCAGGGCGACGAGCATCGCCACGGCGGCGTACGCCGTGCGTCGGTGGAACATGGGTTCTCCTTCGTTGCGGTCGGGTCCACCAGGGACCGGAGGGGGATCGGCCGGACGCGTGGGGGCGGCCGCACCCGCGGCCCCACGCGCGGAGGACTCAGGCCTCGATCGAGCCGGCCTGGGCGACCCAGGCGTCCGAGCAGTCGGCGCCGCCGGCGGAATAGTCGACGACGCACGTACGCGCCACGACCCGGCTGGACTCGTAGTAGTTCTTGTTGCAGACGCCCCACTTGCCGTGGCCCAGCGCGTTGATGCACTGGCCCGACCGGTAGAGGTTGCCGTTCTGGTAGTTCAGCCAGTCGGCGACCGCGGACGCGCCGTCGTTCTCGTTGTCGCGGACCCACCACTTGTCGCCGGAGAGCTCGTAGCAGGCGGTGGCACCGGCGATGGTGTGGCAGGGCAGACCGGCCGGCGGGCTGCCCGCGACGGCGTAGTCCTTCTCCGGCGTCACGGCCGCCGACGCCGCGGCGGGCGCGACGAACGGGGTGACGGTCAGGAGCACGGCCAGGACGGCGTACGCCGTGCGTCGGTTGCGCATCCGGGTCCCGCCTACTCGGAGATCTGCTTGTACGAGCAGTCGCTGCCGGTCGTGTCGCCGGAACCGTCCACCAGGCACACCCACATGTCGTACCCGCCGGCCGCGGCCTTGACGTCGTAGGTGAAGCTCTTGCAGCTGCCCGAACCCGAGCCGTTGTACAGCGACGACACCAGGTCACCGGCGTAGTACAGGTATCCGCGTACGCCGTGGCCGTCGGCGTACAGGTCGCACACCGTGAACTTGTCGCCGTCGTCGTGGAAGCCCATCGAGGCCACGTTGGTGAAGCTGTTGGTGATGTAGATGGTGGTGTCGGGGGTGCCCGCCGCCTGCGCGGTCGCGGGCATCAGCAGCGCCGAGCCGAGCGCGGCGGTCGCGGCGAGCAGGCCGCCCCTCAGGGATCGCTTCAACGGATCACTCCAATCTGGACGTTCGATCGATCTTGGGTGGCATTCTGCACACAAGATCCGCAAAGGTCAACCGGAGGTGGCGCCGAATCAGCGTCGCTGTCGTTATTAACATTGCGGCGTAACGGTTTCACGGCCGCATGTTAATGCGCTCCGGCTCTCGACATCGATGATGCTCGGTTGTACAGTTCGGCGCACATTGTCAATTGAGATCATTCGATAAGATGGGAGAACCGCCGTGACCGTGCCGCCCACCCGCCGCGCCACCTTCATGCTCGGCGCCCTGATCCTGGCCGCCGGCGTCGCCGCGCCACCCGCGAGCGCCGCCGCCGCGCCGGTCGCCCCGGACGCGCTGACGGTCGCCAGCACGCCGGCGTCGACCGGTTCGCTGACCGCCGCCTTCGACGCGGCCGCCACGCGCTACGGCGTACCGCGCGACCTCCTGATCGCGATCGGGTACGCCGAGACCCACCTCGACGGCCACGCCGGTACGCCCAGCGCCGCCGGCGGCTACGGCGTGATGAACCTGACCGGCAACCCGGCGGTGCACACCCTCGCCGAGGCGAGCCGCCTGACCGGCCTGAAGGCATCCACATTGGAGAACAACCAGGCGGCCAACATCCTCGGCGCCGCCGCGGTCCTGCGCTCCTACGCCGCCGACCTCAAGACCGCCCAGCGCGACAGTGTCGACAACTGGTACGCGGCCGTCGCCAGATACGGCGGCGCCACCGATCCCAGCGTCGCCCGCCTGTACGCCGACACGGTGTACGACCTGCTGGCCACGGGATTCGGCGTACCGGCGAAGGGCGTGAGCGTGACCGCCCGCGCGGTCGCACCGCAGCGGGGAACCCTGGCGACGGCGCGCGCGTCGCTGGACAGCGCCGACTACGGCCCGGCGGCCTGGGCGCCCGCGAGCACCAGCAACTACACCGTGGCGAACCGGGAGACCGACTACAACATCAACTACATCGTCATCCACGTGACCCAGGGCTCGTACGCCGGCTCGATCAGCTGGTTCCAGAACCCGGCCGCGCAGGTGAGCGCCCACTACGTCGTCCGCTCGTCGGACGGCGCGATCACCCAGTCCGTCCGCGAGAAGGACATCGCCTGGCACGCCGGGAACTGGACCTACAACACCCAGGCGATCGGCATCGAGCACGAGGGCTACATCGACGACCCGAGCTGGTTCACCGACGCGATGTACCGCTCCTCGGCCGCCCTCACCCGCAGCCTCACCACCAAGTACGCCATCCCGCGCGACCGGTCGCACATCATCGGGCACATCGAGGTGCCCAGCGCGACGCACACCGACCCGGGCCAGTACTGGAACTGGACGTACTACATGCAGCTGGTCAACGGCGTCACCGGCATCGGTACCGGCACGGTGAACGTCAGCGGCTCCCTCAACATCCGCTCGGGCCCCGGCACCGGGTACGCCGTCGCCGGTTCGCTGGCCAACGGCGCGGGTGTCTCGGTCTACTGCCAGGCGACCGGAACCACGGTCACCGGGACCTACGGCACCAGCAACATCTGGGACCGCATCGGCACCAACAAGTACGTGGCCGACGCGTACGTCCTCACCGGCAGCGACGGCTTCATCCCGGGAGTCCCGCGCTGCTGAGCATCACCGCAGACCTCGTGGAAGCCGTCCCCCCGGACGGCTTCCACGCCTGTGTCCGGCGTCGATGCGTTGTAGGCTGCCCTCAATGATTGATATGTGACGATGGGGAGGGTCGATGGCGCGGTCGCGCAATTTCGCGCTGCTCGAAGTGTCGAGGAGTGCCTCTCCGTGGAAGCGCAACCGACCTGGCCGCGGTCAGGCGCGTACGGGGATGGTCAGCAGGTAGTCGTCGGCGCCGGCGTCCCACCGCAGGTCGACCGTCCCGCTGGTCGCCGCCGCCTTGCAGAACTGCAGGAAACTGCGGTAGCCGAGCTTCTTCTCGCTGAAGTCGGGTTCCGTGCGGCGCAACTGGTTCTTCAAGCCCGACAGGGCTACCGGCCCGGTCCGCGTCAGCTCCGTCACGACCGTCCGCAGCAGCCCGAAGGCCGCCTCCCGGTCGCCGTGCTCGGGCAGCGAGACCTGGGGATCGCCCTGGGCTGAGCCCGACACCAGCTCGACGATGTTGTGCTCGGCGAGATAGCGCAGCAGCTCCCCGAACGCCCGGAAGCCGTAGTCCGCCTCGTTGAACGTCGGGTCCTTGCGCAGCAGCGTTCGCTTGAGGGTCGAGGCGCTGACCGGGCCGCCGGAACTGCCCTGCATGCCGGCGACCGTCTGCGCCACGCTCACGGCGAGCGAGTCGATGTCGCGGGCGTTGGTGTCCTCCTCGGCGTGGACCTCGACCTCAGGCTCCGCCGCGGGTGCCGGCGCCGCCGGTTCCGCCGCCCGGGCCGGCCGGGTGGTACGCGTACGCGCCGGGGGGATCTCGACGCCCTCCAGCCGGTCGTAGTAGAGGAATTCGTCGCAGGCCGGCGGCAGCATGGCCGACGTCGTCCGCTCCACGCCGAAGCCGATCACCCGCTTGTTGAGCTCGCGCAGCTTGTGGACCAGCGGGGTGAAGTCGCTGTCGCCCGTGCCGAACACGAACGTCGAGATGTAGTCCCGCTCGAACGCCAGCTCCAGCGCGTCGACGGCCATCTTGATGTCGGCCGAGTTCTTCCGCGAAGCACCCATGCGCTGCGGAATGTCGATCAACTCCACATGCGACCGGGTCAGCAGCCGGCGGTCCTCGTCGAAATACGACCAGTCCGCGTACGCGCGCCGCACGATCACCCGGCCCCGTTCGGCGAGCGCGTCCGCGATCGGCCGCAGGTCGAACGTCATCCCGCCGAGATGCTCCCGCGCGCCGATCGCGAGATTCTCGTAGTCCAGGAAGAGGGCGATCCGATCCTCTTGATCCACGCCCTCAGCCTACGCCCCTCGCCCCGCCGGCCAGGGCAACCCGGCGGGGGACGCGGTCAGTGCTCGTCCGGGCCGAGGTCCAGCAGCCGGAAGCGCTGGGCCACGACGAGGGTGTCGTCGTCCACGGTGAAATCCGCGCCGAGTTCCGCGCGGACCTCGGGGCCGTGCCAGAACTGCTCGTGCCCGGCCCGCCACTGCGCCACCGACTCGTCACCCTCACCCTCGTCGACGGCGTGCCGCAGGTCCACGTCGGCGAGCCGGACCACGCGTACCTCGGTCAGTTCGATCGCGGCGACCCGCCGGTCCTGCGAATCGAGGACCGCCATGCGCTCGCCGGCGGTGGGCAGCGGCTCGTCGTCGTACTCGTATCCGACCGCCAGGGCGGACGTCGTGGTCTTCGCACCGGACAGGATCGCCGCCACCAACTGGTCCCGCAGCGGCCCGGGAAACCCGAACTGGGCCGGCGGAAGATCGTCGAGATTCATGCCGTAGAGCGTACGACCGCGCCGGGGGAGAGGATCAGCACGTGCAGAACGCCGAGGCCGACACGACCCTGGCGACCGTCACCGTCACGGAATCGGACTGCGCCACCTGCCCGAACTTCCGCGCCATGGAGTCGGACCACACGATCAGGTCATCGGCGCCGCCGGCCGGGCGTACCGCCTGTGTCGTCAGTACCGCCTTCACCCGGAACACGGCCTCCACGTCCGGCCTGGCCACGTACGCGCGCGCCGTCCAGTCGCCGTCCGGTCCGGCGTTCGTCGAATCCCACTGCACGTAGAACGCGGGCGCGGCGTCGAGGCAGCATTCGCGCGCGATGAGCACGTACGCGTGCAGGCCCGGCGTCGCCGAGTGCGTACGTCCGCGTACCTCGATCGCGCAGGCGGTCCCGACACAGGTCACGGTGACACGCTGCGCGTACCCGGGCGACAACACCTCGATGGACGGCGCGACCGCGGACGGAGTGGCGGAGGCGCTCGCGACGGCGGGCGTGGGCGTACCCGCAGCGGGCGGATCATGGTGGAGGAGGTTGGGCAGGCCCACCACCAGCGCGACGACCACTCCCGCCGCGGTCGACACGCCGACGATCGCCTCCCACATCCGCGACGTCGAACGCTGCCGCGGAGGTGCCGTCGGCGGTGCGGGCGGTGCGGCAGCGGCGTCGTCAGCGGTCGCGCCGCCGGGTGGCTCGTCGCTCATCTCGTGTCCTCCATCGCCGCATCCACCGGTCGCTCTGGATTCCACTATCGACGCCCCGGTCAACGCACGCCCGTCACCCGAACGTGAAGGTCGTCCGGAGCCGGGGAACCACCGCCGCTCGCCGGTCACGGCAGTGGGCGTACCGCTACTGGCGGTGGCGAGCGATCTGAGATGGCTGCGGCGCTGCGCCTATGCGCCGCCGGTGATGGTGCGGCAACCGCGCTGGTGTGCGGCTTCGGTGAAGGCGCGCACCGCTGGGTCGTTGCTCGTCGCGGTCGGCCAGACAAGGGCCCATTCGGTGAGCGGCGCGTCCTGGATGGGCACGAAGGTGACGCCTGGGTGGGTGTAGTACCAGGCGACGTGTGCGTTGAGCGGAGTGACGATCTTGCCGGCGGCTACCAGACCGAGGACTTCGTGAAAGGTCCGGCCGGCAGGCCCACGCCTGATCGGGCGTCCCTTCGGGGTGTGCCGGGCAGCATCGCCTCGAACCAGTAACCGGGTATCTCCGGCCTGGCATCGAAGACCACGTGGTCACCGAGGTCTTCCATCGACACGGATCCGCGACGGGCCGGCGGCGACGTGGACGGCACGGCGAGTACGCGCCCTTCGGTGAGCAGACACGGCCCGTGGGTCAGGTCGGGCTCGCGGATCGGGAGCCACATCAGCTGGATGTCGACCTGACCTCCGCGTAGGGCCGTGAACGGATCGCTGAAGTGGAACTCGGTGACCGTGATCGCCTGGCTGACTCTCGCCTGCGAGATGTGCAGCCGTGCCGCGGTGCGACCGAAATGCAGTTCCTCGGCCAGCGTCAGAAAGATCTCGATGTCCCGCAGCTCCACGCCCCGCCCTCCCTCCGATAACTCAGCGGTTATCAGTACGGCCGTGAAGTCTACGTTGATCTTCGCTGGCGGTGCCGCGAGGCTGGTGAGGCAGGCGCCCGGCCGGTCGCAGGGCGAACGCGTACCGGCCAGACAGGTAGGGAGAGGTCTCGTGTCCATCGCGCACGTCGTAGCCATCGTCCAGGCGGGCCGCCGGCCGGCCATGGCCCTGGAATGGAGCGCCGGCTCGTGAACGCATTGACGATCTCCGGTCTGTACAAGTCGTTCGGCAAGAAGGCCGCGGTCGATCACATCGACCTCAGCGTCCCCGAAGGTTCCTTCTTCGGCCTGGTCGGCCCGAACGGGGCGGGCAAGACGACCGCGCTGTCGATGGCGGTCGGCTTGCTGCGCCCCGACGCGGGCACGGCGAAGATCTTCGGCCATGACATGTGGCGGGAACCGCGGCGCGCCAAGAGCCTGCTCGGCGTGCTTCCCGACGGCGTCGCGCTGCCGGAGCGGCTGACCGGCCGGGAGATGCTGACCTACCTCGGTCTGCTACGCGGGCTGGATGCGCGGGTGGTGGCCGACCGGGCGGCCGAGTTGCTCGCCCTGCTCGAACTGGACGGCGCCGAGCGCACGCTGGTCATCGAATACTCGACCGGCATGCGCAAGAAGATCGCGCTTGCCGCGGCGCTGCTGCATGCGCCCAAGCTCGTCGTGCTCGACGAGCCGCTCGAAGCGGTCGACCCGATCTCGGCCGCCACGGTCAAGACCATCCTGCGGCGCTTCGTCGCGAGCGGCGGCACCGTCATCTTCTCCAGCCACGTGATGGCGGTTGTGGAACAGCTCTGCGATCGAGTGGCCGTGATCAGCTCGGGCCGAGTCGTCGCGGCCGGTCCTGTCAGCGCGGTGACCGGCGGTATCGGCCTGGAAGAACGCTTCATGAGCCTCATCGGGGCGCCCGAGATCGCGGCGGGAGGGCTGTCGTGGCTGGCCTCCTGATCCGCATGAAGCTGGCCGTCCTGCGTAACGGCCTCGGCGGGAAACGATCCGAGGAGTTGGCCGGCGGCGCAATGATCGGCCTGTTTCTGGCCGCCGCCACCCTCTACCTGGTCACACGGCCCGACCGGACGAGCGCCGCATTCGATGTCATGGCCCTGGCGTCGGCCGTCTGGGCACTGGGCTGGATGGTCGGGCCCGCGATGTTCGGCGGGGGCAAGGAGGCGCTGCCGCCGGAGATCTTCGCGCTGCTCCCGCTCGATCCTCGGCGGCTGGCTGCGGGCCTGCTCGGCGCGTCGTTCGTCGGGATCGCTCCACTGATCTCGCTCGTGGCGTTCAGCGGGCTCGTCGTGCTCGCCGCACGGTGGGGCGCCGCCGCGGTCGTCGTCGCGGTCCCGGCGGCGGTGCTTCAGCTAGTGCTAGTGATCTTGCTGTCTCGGGTGACGACGGCCTCTCTCAACCAGGTCATGCGGACACGCACCGGAGCCGCCGTGAGCGCCGCGGCCAGCGCAGCCATCATGGCGTTGGCCGGTTCAGGCTGGGCGTTGTCGCCTGCGGCCGGATCGGCTCTGCAGACCGGTTTCCCTGCCCACTTGTCGGCGGGGCTCCGGCTTTCGCCGACCGGCTGGGGCCTGGCCGCGATCGAGGCGGCGGGCCGGTCGGACTGGCTGCGGGCGCTCGCGGCGCTGGCCGGACTGGTCGTCCTGTGTGGACTGCTGCTGCTCGGCTGGACGTCGCTCCTGATGCGACGCATGACCACGCGCCCGTCCGAAGGCGGCGGCCAGGTTTCCCCTGCGATGCCGGTGACCGCACGCGGGCCGCTGACCGCCGTACTTGTCAAGGAGTTGCGTACATGGCTGCGCGATCTGCGGCGTTTCCACTTCTACGCGTTCGCCCTGCTGTACTCGGTCTTCTTCTGCGGGCTTCCGCTCGCCGCCGGATCGACCGACTTCCTGCCGTGGACCGGATTGCTCTTCGCGGCCACGGCGGCGGCGATGTCCTCCGGGCTCTACGGTGAGGACGGCACAGGGCTGTGGCTCACACTGCTCACCCCCGCAGCCAGCGCCCCGGACGTACGCGGCCGCCAACTCGCCTGGCTCGCCGTGGTGGCGCCACCCACCGTGGCACTCACAGCCGGGCTCACCGCCGTCACCGGTCATCGCGAGCTGTGGCCGCTCCTGCTGGCCCTGCTGCCCGCAGTGCTCGGCGCGGCCGCCGGGCTGATCGTGCTGGCATCGCTGATGCGGCTCGTCCCGATCCCTGATCCGCACAAGCGCAGCGGCAACATGATCGAGAACCCGACGGACTTCACCCAAGTGCTGCTCTGCCTGGCTCTGCTGTCCGTCGCCGCGCTGCCCACCGTCCTGCTCGCTCAGCAGAGCAGCTGGGCCGGCGTGGCGACCGGACTCGCCACCGGCATCGGACTGTTCTGGCTGCTCGGCGAGCTCGCCCGACGCCGCCTCGACGCCCGCGGACCGGAATTGCTGCAGCTCATGCGGTCCGGACCCGCTCGCCCGGCCGCCGAGCCGATACGGGGATTCCGGCCGCCCGCCGCCGGCCGGCCGATCCCCGAGTTCAAGATCGGGACCATGCGAGCCGCCGCGACGCTCCTGCTGACGATCTGCTGGATCCCCCTGTTTCCGCAAGGCATCGTGCCTGCTGTCATGCTGCTGACCGACAACGTCGCGCCCTCCTGGTTCCTCCCGCTGCACCTCCCGCCGCCGTACCAGTGGCCCGTCATCACCGGCATGATCGTGTTGGGCCTGACGCTCGCCACCGGCGGACTCGTCCTCGCCCGCAAAGCCCCCATATCCGGACGCCCCTGACCGATCGCATGGCGCGGATGGTACGCGGGCTCACCGGGGCGACGGCGGCCGATCGTTGAGGATGCGCTGGTAGAAGTGGCTGTCCTGCCACCTGCCGTTGATGTGCAGGTAGTTGCGTGCCGTTCCGAACTGCTCGAAGCCGTTCTTCGCCAGCACCCGCTGCGAGGCGACGTTCGCCGGATTCGTGCTCGCCTGGATCCGGTGCAGGCCGAGATCCTGGTCCGCGATGCGGCAGATCGCGTCGACCGCGGCGCTGGCGAGTCCCCGTCCGACTTCGGCGACATCCACCCAGTAGCCCAGGTTGGCGCTGCACAGCGGGCCGCGCACGATCGTGTTGAGCGTCACGCAGCCCACCACCAGTTCGTCGCGCTGGATCGCGCAGGACAGCAGCGTGCCGTCCGCCTGCTGGTGGAGCACCGAATCGAGTTTCGTACGCTGGCCGTCGAGGGTCCAGAAGGAGTCAGGCCGTTCCGGGTCCCAGGGCCGCAGGTGCTCGCGATTGCGCAGGTACGCGTCGAGCAGCGCGGGCGCGTCGCCGTCGCGGAGCGGGCGCAGGACGATCCCGCCGGGCAGTGCGGAACTGGTGATCATCTTGGCAGGATAGAGGCCCATCGCAGGAGGGAACATGTCGCCCATGTCGCTGTCCACGCCCACGCTGCACACTGCCCGCCTGACCCTGCGTCCCTTCGACGATCCGGACGGCGACGACCTCTTCGCGATGCACAGCGATGCCCATGTGCTGCGCTACTGGGACGCGCCGCCGTGGAGCGAACGCGTACGCGCGGATCGGTTCATCGCAGCGTGCCGGCGGATGGCGGAGGACGGCAGCGGCGCGCGGGTGGCGGTGGAGCGCGGTTCCGACGGGGTGTTCCTCGGCTGGTGCGGTCTGACCCGGTGGAATCCGGACTACCGCAGCGCGGCGCTGGGCTACTGCTACGCGGAGGCGGCGTGGGGCCACGGCTACGCGACGGAGGTCGCGCGCGCTCTGCTGGGGTGGGCGTTCGAGACGCTGGACCTCAATCGCGTCCAGTCGGAGACCGACACCCGCAACGGGGCGTCCGCCCGCGTGCTGGAGAAGCTCGGGTTCGTGCGGGAGGGGACGTTGCGTGAGGACTGCGTCGTGAACGGCGACGTCTCCGACTCGTGGGTTTACGGGCTGCTCAGGAGGGAGTGGCGGCCGTCGGCAGAGCCGGCGCCGGGCCGCTGAAGCCGCGCGGCCGTCAGGCGACGTCCCCGAGCGGCCGCGGGTGTCGGTTAGGGTGACCGCGTGAGCCCTCCGCCGGCCGGCAGACGTGCGCTCGTCGAGCTGGTCCTGCTGCTCCTCTGGTTCCTGCTCTTCACGCGTCTCGCCGCCGCGCTCGGCAAGGATCCCGCGGCCGCCGACGCGAACGCGCTGGCGCTCCAGTCCGCGGAACACGCCGTCCACATCGACATCGAGCGGAGCGCGAACGGGTGGCTGGCCGGCAACCCGGTCCTCGGGCGGCTCGCGGTGTACCTGTACCGGCTGTACTACGTGGCGGTCGCCGGCGTACTGCTGTGGGTGTTCGTGCGGCACCGCGACGCGTACCGCCGGGTCCGGCGGACGATGGTCGCGATGACGGTCCTCGTCCTGCCGGTCTACTGGGCGGTGCCGATGGCGCCGCCGCGGTCCGCCCTGCCGGGCGCCGTCGACCTCGTGGCCAGGTACGACATCCTCGGCCAGGCTTCCCGGGCGGCGTGGACCCACCCGAGCCACTACACGGCCATGCCCAGCCTGCACGTCGGCTGGGCGCTGTGGTGCGCGTACGCGCTGTGGTCCGCGCTCCGGGGGACGCATCCGCGCCTGGCGCTCGTGTCGTGGTCGTTCCCGCTGCTCATGGCGGCGGACGTGCTCGGCACGGCGAACCACTACGTGCTCGACATCGTCGGCAGCATGACGCTGCTGGCCGTCTCCATCGCCGCGGCGGCGCTGTGGGGCCGGCTCGCCGACCGCGTCCTCGCCGCGCGGCCGGTCGCCGGAACTCTCAGCGGTCCGGTCTCCGATGACCGGCACCGTCTTTGAAAGTTTCCGGGCGGTCGGAGCGACTGCCATGTCGCGGGCGAGGCGTTCCTGTTGAGCTATCGACATATTCCGCTGGAGTGTCGCAGCATTGTGGACGCCTTCGGGCCTCGGGCATCAACGGCGACTACTTCTGGAGACATCTGTGACTACGAGCGTTCTGCGCCGCGCCGCCGGGATCGCGGCGGCTGTCGTCTTCGCCGCGGCAGCGGTCGTCATGGGCGTCACCGGTCCCGCGTACGCGTCGAGCTGGGTGTACTCCGACAACATGGAGATCAGGGCCGGCAACAACGGGCCCGAGAACCGCTTCTTCTTCGAGGCGGGTGGCGGCAACGAGTACGGCATCTTCCAGAATCTCGCCGGCACCTCCGTGGGCACCCACAGCGGATCCTATGCCGCGAAGCTGAACCACTTGTGGGACCAGCCGACCTGGGTCTCGGTGGGACAGACGATCACCGTCGGGCCGAAGGCGCTCGGGCACCCGACGTGGTGCCGGTTCAGCGCATGGGTGCGCGCCAACGGCAACGACCGGTACAACATCGAGGTCATCGACCCCACGACGTGGAACTACATCGCCGTCAGCCAGGTCGCGCAGCCGGTGGCCAACACCTGGAGCCAGATCTCCACCGTCCAGTTCGCCGTGCCCGTCACCAACGTCGTGCTGCGCGTGTCTTTCCTGCCGCCGGCGTACACCGACGCCGCCTTCGTCGACGACTTCATGCTGAGCTGTACGCTCTGATCCCACCACGCGCCGTTCAGCCGACGACGATCGAGTAGCCGCCGACCAGCTCCCCCTCCCGGGTGGTCAGCGTCAGCCGCAGCAGGTGCCGCGCCCGGTCCGGGCCGCCGAGCGTCTTCGCGATCGCGGCGGCGGTGAGTTCCTCCACGTGGAACAGCCGCCGGATGCCGGTGATCAGCGCGGCTGTCAGCGGCTCCTCGGTCACCAGGCCGAGTTCGGGCCAGCGGTCGCGGCCGAGCTGGTCGAGCAGGCGCCGGGCGCCACCCGGCTGGGCGAGCGGGTTCTGCCCCGGTACGCGGGTCCCCGTGACCGGTACGCGGGCGAAACGCGTTCGGGCAACGGCCTTCTGCAGGGTGTCGCTGGGCACGACGACGGACACGCCGTTCTCGGTGAAGGCGGTCAGCAGATGGCGGGAGGCGCCGATGTCGACGCCCGCCCGGATCTCGCCGAGCGCCGGCGCGACGATCGGCGTACTCCCGTCGGTGACGGCCTGCAGCAGCGGCGCGACCGCCGGGCCGCCGTGGGTGAGTTCGACGGTGAAGCCCTCGGGAACGAGTTTGGCGAGCGTGAGCAGGAGCGGCTGGAGGTTCGCGGCGGCGGCCGCGATGTCGAGGTTGCGCTGGGCGACGTGCCGGTACGCGTTGGCCAGCAGCGGCCCGTCGAAGTGGTCGGCGGGGCAGGTGACGGAGGCGAGCAGGCAGGAGTGCCCGGCGTCGCCGGTGCCGATGCGCCAGGGCTGGTCCAGTTCGACGACCTGGGTGCAGTCGGGGCTGCGCCGGTCGCTGAGATCCACCCAGGCGCCGCCGATCTGGTGCTGCTCGTAGTACGGGTCGCCGGCGTCGAACGCGCCGAAGAAGCCCGCCGCGATGGCCCAGGCGCGCACGTGGACGCCGGTGGCGGGGAACAGGCCGAGATTCCACACGCGGACGAAGACGCGGTAGTCGCGTCCGGCGACCGGTGCGGCGACGAGCCGGGCGGGGTCGAACGGCCCCGTGTACGCGGCGTCGACGAGCAGCAGGTCGGGCGATTCCCAGCAGACCGTCGGCGGCCAGATCGGGCGCCGGCCGCGATCGCCCGGCGAGGTGGCCCGGATGAGCAGGTACGGCAGGACGTCCTCGCGTTTCGGCCGGTGTTCCCGGCTGATGGCGCGCATCTTCGCGCGTAACTTGTCGGCGGCCTGCGGATCGGGCTGGAAGCCCGGGTCGGGGTCCGGGTCGGGCGGCCGCGGCGGGGTGACGCCGACCGGGTCCGGCGGTGTGTCGCCACGGTCGAGCTGATCGTCGGTGACCGGAACCATCAGCGTTCTCCCTCGAACGTGGAGTGCGGCCATTCCCCGCCGTCGACGGGGCGGTGCGGCGGTTCGGCCGGGCCGCACGGGTCCTCGCCGAAGCGTTCCGGCGGCGGCGCCACGGCCCGCTTCAGATAGCGCACCTTGAGGTCGCGGCGCGGGTCGTAGAACTGGCTGTCGAGGACCACCCCGCCGGCACTCTGCGCCGGGTTGTCGGTGTCGGCGTGGAAGAAGTGCGGCGGCGTACAGGGCTGGGCGTAGATGAACGCGGCCTGTGGCGTCGGATCCAGCGAAGGCCCGCACTCCCACACGCCCCGCCGGCCCGGGTTCGCCGGATCGCGGCCGAGATTGTGGCGCTGCCAGTCCCAGCAGTGCCAGGCGTAGCCGCGGTCGGCGTCCAGGTTGAAGTCCGGTACGCCGAACTCCGCGTCGTCCTTCTCCGCCAGCATCCGCGACACGAGATACGTGCCGTAGTCGACCGGTGCGCCCAGGTGCAGGTTCTGCGGCAGGAGCTGCTGCAGTTCGTTGAACGTCTCCTGCGCACTGGCGGCCTTCTCCAGCCGGTAGCGGGCCGCGCCGTCGCCCGCCATCGTGCTCAGCAGGACGGTGCTGTCCTGCCCGGCGACGTAGGGGCCGACGTGCGTGGCGGCGCCCTCCTGTGCCACGAAGGCGCCCGCCTGGTTCCTCAGCGGATACCGCCACGGCGACAGCCATTCGCTGGCCTTGAACTCCTTGCCCGCGTCGCCGGCGTACCGCAGGGGTGCCGTGAGGCCCAGCGCCTCGGTCAGATCGACGTCGTGGACGTCGGCGGGATGATCACGCACCACGTTGCGCGGGTACGCCAGATCCAGCCCGAACGCCGACGTCGACGTCTGCCGGCCGGACGGCTCGGTGATCGTGTTCTGCGGGCTGCCGGCGCCGGCCGGGTCGTCGAGCGCCGAGCCGACCGAGAAGACGCCCGACGCGGTGCCCAGGACGGTCAGGCCCGGGTCGGTCTCCTCTGGCTTGGGCACCAGGAATCCCGACATGACCAGGGCCCGGCGGGCGAGCATGTACAGGTTCCAGGCCGGCACGACGAACACGTAGTAGAAGACCTCGCGCGCCGGGAACGTGAACACGTCGAGGATCAGTCCCGGCAGGACGGTGACGAGCCAGACCACCACCTCGGCGATGTAGACCGCCCAGGCGAGGATCGCCAGCAGCAGGTCCAGCAACGAGAACGAATCGTCGTCGTCCACGTCCGCGCCGCGTGCCGGGTCGTCGTCGACGCCGTAGCCACCGCCTCCCGGCGGCGTCGGGAACGAGTGGTCGGTGAACACGTCCGGCGGCTGCGGCCGGCGCGGGCTCAGACCGTCGCGAGAGGACAGTTTGAGGTACGCGTACACGATGTCCCACATCTGGGCCATGGCATCGGCGTTGGGGCGGCCGTCGGGCGTACCGGCGGGATCGGTTCCGGAGTACTGGGGATCCTGGGTGAGGATCTTCGGCCCGTCCGGATGCACGAGGGCCATCGCGGCCAGCAGGGCGTCGGTCAGGTGCTCGGGCAGGCCGCCGGAGTCCAGGTCGAACAGGGCCTGGCGTTCGGCCGCCGGGGTCGGCCCGTCCGAGGTGTCGTACGCCGGGAACCCCGTGAAGTAGTCGTAGGCGGGGCCGTCGTCGCGGCCGGAGTAGGGCGCGTCCGGCCGGCGCCGGAACGCCACCCGGAAGTGCAGGGCACTCGTTCCGGGCTCGCCGTAGCAGGGGCCGGAGTAGCGCGCGACGTAGTTCTGGCTGTCGATGTGCGCCTCGACGAGATGGTGGCGCTGCCAGTGGTCGCGGTACGGGCCGCCCGACTTCGCGTTGGTGAACGGGTGCCCGGTGACATCGGTGCCGCAATGGGTCATCCAGCCCACGGCGAACGCCATCCGCGCCTCGGCGTCGCTGCGGTCGCCGTCGGAGGCGGCGGCCGCGTACGCCTGTGCCGCCTGCTGGTACAGCACGAACGCGAACTGGTACGTGCGCCGGTAGTGGAAGATGTCGGCCCAGTAGAAGGCGTCCTCGCTGAACCCCTGCGGCGGCCCCGACGTCAGT
The DNA here is from genome assembly GCF_000428945.1 of Hamadaea tsunoensis DSM 44101. GTDB lineage: Bacteria > Actinomycetota > Actinomycetes > Mycobacteriales > Micromonosporaceae > Hamadaea > Hamadaea tsunoensis. Next base: position 47,622 of record NZ_AUAX01000004.1, read on the forward strand.
ACGCCGAACCAGTCGCCCATCTCGACCAGCAGCCCCTCGAACGCCGAGGTGATCGCCGAGCTGAGTTCGGTGAGGATCTGCCCGAGCTGGCTGGACAGCCCGCCGGTCAGCTGCGAGGCGAGCTGCGCCGAGTTGGTGCTCGTCGGCGTGACCCAGCGTTCCCATTTGGCGACGAACTCCGCGTCGACCTCCGCCCAGACGTCCAGGACCCACTGCACGACCTGCCGGATGACGCAGCCGCGCGTGTTGGCGAAGTCGGGCAGCATGTAGAACAGATCCGGTCCCAGGGAGCCGATCGCGAGATAGTTGCGCCAGCGGTGGCAGATCTCGCCCAGATCCTGGGCCTCGACGGCGGTGACGGGAAGGTTCGCCGGGATCGAACCGGCCCGCAGACGTTCGGTCACGTCCTGTGCGGCCTGCATGTGTACGTACCAGCCGGGCATGGCTCGTCCCTTCGCGTACGGAAACGACGGCACCTTTCAGGCTGACACAGCCGGGCGCCTCGCCGTGCCGATACTCGCCTTAGTCGATGTACTCGGGTCGCCGCGGGATGCCTTCCCTAGGTCGCCGTCCTAGGGAAGGCCCAGGGGTCCACGGCAACCTGCCTGCTCACCGCCGCCCAGGCTCCCGGGGTGGTCCCCCCGGATGTGCAGGAAGGCCGACTGCACCGGTCGCACCGGCCGAAGCGCTCCTAGCCTGGCGGCACTCCGGGCGTTGATCAGGCGCCCGAACGGCAGAGGAGCGTATTCATGGCGACGGATCAGACCGACGTCCAGAAGTATCTGGTGGAAAAGGGCGTACCCGAGAAGTTCGTGTGGCCGGAGGTTCCCGACGGCGGCCTGCCGCAGGAGACGATCGAGCTCGTCGGCACCCTGCAGGCCGGCAACACCGACGAGATCTTCATCCTGACCGGCGGCATCGTCCTGCGGCTGCCCGTCGAGGCGATACTGGGCATCGGTGATTCGGCCATCGGCGCGGTCGGTTCGACCCGGCTCGTGGTCAGCACGACCGCGGTCGCCGAGGCCCGCCGCCGCCTGCTGCTCCTGCCCGAGGTACGCGACGACATCGCGCCGCTCGTCCTCGACGCTCCCGGGGAGATCCTCGACCACGCCGCCTACACCGACAAGACGCTGGAACGGTTCAAGGACGTCCTGGAGAAGCTGCGCCAGCTCGGCATCCCCGTGCCCGTCGGGCCGGCCGCCGAGACCACGACCTACTCGTACGCGTCGAGCGCCACCAGTGGCAGCGACCCGAACAAGTCCGACTCGGACCCGATCCGGATGGAGGACGACTGATGCGGGCGGCCGGCGGCCCGGCCGAGCCGAAGTCGGTCACGATCGTCGCGTCGGACGGGGACCTGCACGCCCTCGCCGTGCAGCGGGAGGTGGACCTGCTCGGGTATCCGTGCGTGATCGCCGATCCGCGCGACACCGCCCAGGTGCTCGCCTTCGACCTCGACTCCGGGGACGGCCCGTCGATGCCGACGGCCGGACCGGTCGCCGACGCCGCCACCTCGGTGTGGTGGCGCCGGCCCCGCAAGGCGGTCGCCGCCGACCACGTCCGCAACCGGGAGTTCCGGCGGTTCATCAGCGCCGAGTGGGACGCCGCGTTCTACGGCTACCTCCGCGCGGTGGCGCTGCAGATCGTCAACGACCCGGCGGCCGAGGACCGGGCGGGGCTCAAGGTCGTCCAGCTCGCGGCGGCCCGGCAGGTCGGGCTGACGATCCCGCGGACGCTGGTGACCAACGATCCGTCCCGGGCGGCCGACTTCATCGCGGCCAACGCCCGGGACGGCCGGCGTACCATCTTCAAACCGCTGACCCCGCCGTCGCACCAGCTCGGGGAGACCCGGGTCATCGACACGGTCGAAGGCCGGCAGGACGCGCTGCGCCAGGCACCGGTGATCCTGCAGGAATGCGTCGAGCGCGGCCGGGACCTGCGCATCACGATCGTCGACGGCGACATGTTCGCGGCCACGGTCGAAAGCGACACCGACCGGCTGGTCGACTGGCGGGCCGACTGCAACGTCGGGTACGCGCGCACCACCGTCGATCCGCGGCTCGCCCGGCGGCTCGCCGAGCTGATGGGCGTCCTCGGGCTGCGTACCGGGTCGGTCGACCTGCGCGTGGACGAGGACGGCACACCGCACTTCTTCGAGGTGAACCCGTCCGGCCAGTTCCTGTTCCTCGACCTCGAACTCGACTATCCCATCGCCGCGAGCCTGGCCCGCGCGCTGCTCACCCTCCGGTGACCGCGGAACCTCCGCGGCAAGACTCGTGAAAGGAAGGACATCGTGCATGTGCTGTCTCGACGGACCCTGCTGACCACGGCGGTCGCCGCGGCCGGCGTGGTCGTCGGCCTGCCGGCCGGACCGGCCTCGGCGGCCGGAGTGAAGGCCGCCGCGGTGAAGTCCGCCGCCGGCGCTCCCGCCGGACCGCTCCTCGCCGTGGCGGGCCTCGGCTGCGAGAAGCCCGGCCTGGAAGTCGTCTACGGCTACCGCATCCTCGCCCCGGTGGGCGCGTACCGGAGCGCCGCCGACGGCACCCTCGCCGTCGCCGACGTGCTGCGGGCGGTGCAGGGCAACGGAATCGTGCTCGTCAACGGGGTCGCCGCCGAACTGCGCCGGGGACTGGCCGCCGCCACCGGCACGGCGTGGCAGGTCGGCTACCCGGTCCGCGGCTCGGTACCCGCGAAGGGCTGGGAGGTCATCGCGTTCGTACGCCGCACCGCCCTCGGCACCCGGCCCGCCGCGGTCGCGCACCCCTACGCGCTGCCGTCCCGGTACGCCTGACCGGCCCGAACACCACCGAGGTCCCGGTCCGGCGAGGCCGGGACCTCCCCGCGCGACCCTTGTGGCGGGCCGCCTCTACGCTGTGCGGCGTGTCCCGCGATGTCGAGGCCGACCGTCTGCTCGCCGCCGCGCGGAGCACCACGGACCCGGTGGCCGCCGCCCGGCTGATCGCCGAGGCATTCCTCGAACTGTCGCGCACCGCCGACGCGGCGACGCTGACACCGCTCGTACAGCGGCTCGACGCCCTGCGCTCCGATCCGCCGCGCCCGGCGGTCGAGGTGCTCTATCACACCGTCGCCGGCGTGGTCGGATCGCGTACGCAGCAGCCGCGCGCGCTCGCGCACCTCGACGCCGCCGTCCGCCTGGCCGACCAGCACCGCCTGCACTCCGATCCGCTGCACCTCGAATGCGCCGTCATGTGCACCGTGACGGCGATGCGCCCGCACCTGGTCCGGCCGGGCTTCGCCCAGTTCATCGCCGACCTCGACGGCGATCCCGCCCGCAAGGCGCGGCTGGTGGCACTCCTCGGCCTCGCCGACGCGTGGAGCGGCAACCTTCTGCGCGGGCGCGCCGGACTGCGTACCGCCGTGGAGCTGGCCCGCGCGGCGCAGCGGCTGGACATCGAGGCCGAGGCGACCTCGTGGCTGGCCAAGATCGAGGCGCTGTGCGGGGACCTCGACGCGGCCGCGGACTGCCTGGCCCGCGCCCGGGATCTGGCCGCCCGGGCCGGATCGAGCTGGGTCGCCTTCCACATCACCGAATGCGCGGCCGCGCTGCACCTCGCCTCCGGCGACCAGGACGCGTGGGCGGGCGCCCTCGAATACCTCGTCGCGACCTTCGTCGGCGTCACCTCCGGGCTCGTCTTCGAACACCGCTGGGAACTGGCCACCCACTACGCCCTGCACGGCCGCCCCGGCGACGCCGCCGCGCTGCTCGACCAGATGCCGGATCCGCCGCTCGGCTGGCCCGGTGCCCCGGCGCTGCCCGCCTGGCGCGCGTGGATCGCCGCCCCCGCCGACACCGCCGCGATGGCCACCCTCGAAGCGGCGTTCGCCGGGCTGAACCGGCCCGTCGAGCGCCTGTCGCGCGCCCGCCTGGCCTGGCTGCTCGGCGCCCAGCACGCCCGCCTCGGCCGCCGCGCCGACGCGATCCGGGTACTGGAGCACGCTTCCGCCGGCTACGCGGCCATGGGCGCCGCCGGGCTCCTCGCGCGGGTCACCGCCGAGCTCGACCGCATCGCCGGCGTCGCCCCGGCCCCGCGTGCCACCCCGCTCACCCCCGCCGAGGCCCGCGTCGTCCAGACCGTCGCCGGCGGCCTCAGCAACTCCCAGGCCGCCGAACTCCTCGGCATCTCCGCCAAGACCGTCGAGTTCCACCTCGGCAACGCGTACCGCAAGCTCGGGATCCACAACCGGGCAGAACTCACGGGTACGCTCGCGCAGCCCCGCGCTCAGGCCGCCGGCTCGTAGTCGAACCAGTCGAAGTGGACGGTGCCGGTCAGGGCGTACATGCCGAGGACGCGGCCGGTGAAGCCGCCCGCGACCTCGGTGGACAGATAGCGCCCGTCGAGCGTGGCCAGCGCGGTGAACGTCCCGTCCGGTTCCTCGACGCCGAGCGCCACGCTGTCGGGGCCGGTACGCGCGTCCGCCGGCCCGTCGGCGTCGCCGACCTCGATGCGCAGCACGACCGGTCCCGGTGGCACGGACCGCACGGCCACCACGGTACGCAGCGGGCCGATCCGGGCCGACACGCTCACCTGGCCGGCGGCGTGGCCGATCGCATAGTGATGGCGGTCGTCGAGGCGTACGGCCAGTCCGCCGTGGCCGTCGGCGGCGTCGACCCGGGCGCGTGCGCGGCATCGCACGTGCTGCTGACGGCGGCCGGTGAAGGTGGCGTCGAGCCCGTCGAGCGACGGGCCCCGCGCCGACAGGCTGAGCCAACCGGGCCGGTGCGTGGTCGTCGAACTCTCCGGCGGCCGGCACCGCAGCGAAATCCATTGCGGACCCAGCTCGGCGAGGTCGAAGTCGTCCCGCGTGGCGACCGGCGCCGGCGGCTGCAGCGGCCATCCGGGTGCGGGCAGGTCGAGCGGCACCTCGTCGACGACCGGCCACCCCTCGGCCCAGCGTACGCGGGTCAGGAAGGTCTCCCGGCCGAGGACGTGCCAGCCGGGGGTGCCGCCCTGGGGCCGGACGCCGAGCAGGACCAGGTGCCACGAACCGTCGGGGGCCTGGACGAGGTCGCCGTGGCCGGTGTTCTGGACGGGGTGGTGCGTGCCGCGATGGGTGAGGATCGGGTTGGCCGGGCACGGCTCGAACGGCCCGCTCGGCGTAGGGCCGCGGGCGATGGAGACGGCGTGTCCGCGCTCGGTCCCGCCCTCGGCGATGAGGAGGTACCAGTAGTCGCCGATCCGGTACAGGTGCGGCGCTTCGGGTGCCTGCGCACCGGGCGTGCCGGACCAGATCCGGCGGGGCGTCTCCAGCGTCCGCCCGGTGTGCGGGTCGATGCGTACCTGCCAGACGCCCGCGTACGTGCAGAAGCAGGTCCCGTCGGCGTCCCAGGCCAGGTCGGGGTCGATGCCGCGTACGCCGGGCAGGAGAACGGGATCGGACCAGGGGCCGGCCGGGTCGGTGGTGGTGACCAGCAGGTTCCCGTCGCCTTGCACGTTGGTGACGATGAGCCAGAAGCGGCCGTCGTGATGGCGCAGGGTGGGGGCGTAGACGCCGCCGGAGGACGGCGTGCCCGGGGGCAGGCGAAGCTGGCCGGGGCGGTCGAGGGCGTTGCCGATCTGCGTCCAGTGCACGAGGTCGCGGCTGTGGAACACCGGTACGCCGGGGAAGTATTCGAAGCTGGAGCAGGCGAGGTAGTAGTCGTCGCCGACGCGGCAGATGGTGGGGTCGGGGTGGAAGCCCGGGATGACGGGGTTGGTCAGGCTGGTCACGGAGTCCTTTCGAGGTGCGGTGAGCGGCGGTGCCCGGCTGCGGGCACCGCCGCCGTGGGGTCAGCCGAGCGTGCAGGCCGATCCGTTGAGCGTGTACGCGGCCGGGTTGGCGTCGTTGCCCGTCCAGGTGCCCTGGAAGCCGAACGACACGTTCCCGCCCGGCGCGATGGTGGTGTTGTAGGACAGGTTGACCGCGCGGACCGCCGAGCCCGTCTGGGTCACCGTGGCGTTCCAGACGCTGCCGATCTGCGTGTCGCCGGGGAAGCCGAACGCCAGCGTCCAGCCGTTGACCGGCGTGCTGCCGGTGTTGGTGACGGTCACGTTCGCGACCACGCCGCCGGCCCATTCACTCTTGCTGTAGCCGACCCGGCATGAGCCGCCGGGCGTCGCCGAAGGGCTCGGCGACGGGCTCTTCGAGGCGCTCGGGCTCGGTGATGTGCTGCGTGACGGTGAGGCGCTCGGCGACGGGCTGCGTGTGGCGGACGCGCTCGGTGACGGGCTGCCGCCGGTGCCGGGATGCAGTTGCACGACCACGATCGAATACGCCGGCACGGTCTGACTGGTCGCGCTGCCCGTGCTCGCCGAGCTGATCGTGGCCGCGTTCTTGAGGTACGAGTACACGGTCGGCGCGCCCGCCGCCGGGGTGAAGCCGTTGTAGGACAGGTTCACGGTGTAGTCGTTGCCGGGATCCTTGTTGACGAGCATGAGGTCCACGTCGCCGTTGGCCTTCTTGGCGGCGTGCGCCGAGATCAGGGCGGTGGAACTCGTCGCCGGGACGAGGGTGTCGCCGGGCCTGGCCAGTTTGGTGATCATCTGCGTGCCGTAGTAGGGCGCGAACGGAGTGTTGAGCGCCGGTTCGCAGGACGCCCCGCTGGACAGCATCCCGCCGTCGTCGTAGTCGCTGACACCCTCCACGGTGGTCACCTTGCTGCAGTCGGTGCCGTTGTGCATGTCCCACCAGTCGAGGGTGAACGCCCCGTTCTCCAGCCAGGTCAGGTACTCGTCCGGCGCGAACAGCCCGTTGGGCGAGGTGTCCTTGTACGCGTTCGCGTTGGCCTCGGTGACCGCGATCCCGACGTTGGCGGCGTTCGCGCCCGCGTACTGGCTGATCAACGAGCGCAGCGTGCTCGCCATGCCGGGGATCTCCGCCTGCGGCTTGGTGAGCAGATCGGCCTGGCTGGTGCTGTTCGGGTAGTGGTGGACCACCACGAAATCGATCTTCGTGCCGGCGATGGACAGGACGGTGTGGTTCCAGTCCATCGTGTCGCCCGGCCCGACGATGCCGTCCGGCCACGACGTCGGCGTGGTCAACACCGCGCCGATCTTGACGGTCGGGTCGGCGGCCTTCATCGCGGTCGCGTACTGCAGCAGATTGGTCGCGTACGTGGTGGCGCTGTGGCTCGCGTGGTGATCGGTCTCCCAGGTCGCCCCGTACTCGCCGTTGCCGTAGACCTCGTTGCCGATCTCCCAGTACTTCGCGCCGTAGCCCTTGGTGACGTTGGCGTACTTCACCCAGGCGGCCGCCTCGTCGGGAGTGCCCGAGCCGTAGTTCGCGATGATGATCGGCTGCGCGCCGGTCGCGCGTACGGTGCCCATGTAGGTGTCGAAGTCGGTGTTCGGGGCGACGTAGCCGCCCTCGACGGTGTTGGTCTGCCAGTGGTAGCCGTCGGCGTAACTGCCGCCGGGATAGCGGATCATGCCGACACCGGCCGCGCTCAGCAGACCGGGCACGGCCGCGTGGTTCATGTTTCCGTCGTAGACGGCGACGTTCATGCCGACACCGGTCGCGGGGAAGGCGGCTCGGGTCTGGCCGGCGTTGACCGTGACCGTGGCCGCCGACGCGGCCGCGGCGGGCGGCGCGGACACTGCGATGGCGCCGGTCACTGCCAGTGCGGCGGTCACCGTGGCGGCCAGGGTCGCGGCCGCGAGCGAGCCGGCCGGCCGGGCGGACCGGCGGCCGAGGAACGTAGGCATGGAGTACCTCCGGGGGCGGGAGCCGTGGGATCCGGCGACCCTTCGCGACCGCCGGATAGAAACTTTCCAAGTGCTGGGCGAGAAAGTTTCTGGCGCAGCCTAATACCGTGATCGGTCACCGTCAATGCGGTCGGAATTCGTCCACCTGGGACGGTGCGCGAGCCGACAGGACGCCGGAATCGCGACGGCACTCAGCGGCGGGGCGGCGCCGTGCTGGACCGGACGGTCAGCGTGGTCGCGATCTCCAGCCCTATCTGCGGTGCGGGTTCACCGCGCCCCAGCGCCAATGCCAGCTCCGTCGCCGCTACGGCCATTTCGGTGAGCGGCTGGTGCACCGTGGTCAGCGGCGGGTCGACCCAGGCGACGACGGGCAGGTCGTCGAAGCCGACCACGCTCAGATCGTCCGGGATGCGCAGCCCGGCCTCGCGGGCGGCCTGGTAGACGCCGAGTGCCTGCAGGTCGTTGGCGGTGAAGATCGCCGTCGGCCGGTCCGGGCCGCTCAGCAGGCCGGCCGCGGCCGCGTAGCCGTCCTCGCGGGTCAGGTCGGCGCGGACGACGAGGTCGGCGGTGACCGGCAGGCCGGCCGCCTCCATGGTGGACCTGTAGCCGTCGTACCGCGCCCGGCAGCACAGCACGGTCTCCGGGCCGTTGATCATCGCGATCCGGCGGTGCCCGAGGTCGATGAGATGCCGCGCGGCCGCGCGGCCGCCCGCCCAGTTCGTCGCGCCCACGAACGGGACATCGTCGGGCAGGTCGAGGGTCGGGTCGAACACCACGAACGGGATGTCTTTGGCCCGCAACTCCTCGCGCTCGGCGGCGGACAGCTGCGCGACCGACAGGACGCACTGCGGCCGGCGCGCGACGGTGTCGTCCCACAGCGCGGTCCCGGCCGAGTCGTGCAGCCCGAACTCGGACACCATGACGCCGACCCGGTGCCGGCGGGCCACCCGCTCCACGCCGCGGATGATCTCCACCGCCCACATGCTCTCCAGCTCGCGGAACACGAGCTCGACGATGTTGTTGCGGTTGCCGGCCGAGGGCTTGCGGTAGCCGTGCCGGTTGACCAGCTCCTCGACCCGCGCGCGGGTGTCGGCGGACACGCCCGAGCGACCATTGAGCACTTTGGACACCGTGGGCACCGACACCCCGGCGGACTCGGCGATGTACGCGATTGTGACCGGCCGGGTCGGGTCGCCGCCCCGGTGCTCGCCGGACTCCGCCGACTCGTCGGACGCGTTGCCCACCTGCCCGCCTCTCCGCGAACCACAGCGCCGCCGTCCGTCGGCGTACCGCCGTCCATCTTGACGGAACGGTGATCGGCAGGCTACCCGTGGTGCGCCTGCCGGTGGTGCGCCCACCCCGGCGATCGGCGGTGGGCGGGGTTACGAGCGGGGGCGGCGGGCGCCGATGAGCAGTGCGAGCACTCCGCCGACGGCGAGGACGATCACGTCGTACTTGAGCTTGGCGGCGTTCGTGAACAGCGCCTGTCCCGCGACGCTGTCCGGGGTCGCCGAGAGGACCTTCCCGCCGAGGTGCCCGAGGGCCTCCGTTGCCAGCAGGTACACACCGGGCAGGGCGCCCGCGACCAGGAACCAGAACAACGCCGGATTCTCCGCCCGCTGCCAGCGTACCGAGTGCATGGCGGCGAGCAGGCCCGCGACGGCCGGCTGCAGGAGCAGGAAGCGGCTGTCCGCCGTCGCGCCGCCGCCGAGCATCGTCAGCAGGGTCGGCTTGAGGACCGACAGGATCAGCCCCGCGAACAGCACCCACGTCATCGCCCACAGGCTAGCGTCGAGCACACCGCCCGGCAGCATCGCGAACCCGCCGCCGAGGACGCACGCCGCCGCCACGGTGATGCTGAGCATCGTGACGGAAGTCGTCGGCCCGTACGCGATCCGGACGCCGACCGCGGTCACCGCACCGAAGGCCACACCGGCCGCCAGCCCGACCAGGAGACGGCGGAAGGCGCTGGAGTGCCGGGCGGCCGCCGCCGCACCGATCGATGCGGCCGTGACGAGCGCGGAGCTGATCACATCCGGCAGCGCCGAGACCGCCGAGCTGACCGGGCCGGGCGCACCGGGTACGCCGTGCAGCGAGGCGTACGCCGTGAAGACGGTGATGCCAAGCCACAGCAGTCCAAGGTAGACCTCGGTACGCGTCGCGCTGCCGTCCGCCGCAGCGTCCGATTCGGTCAGTGTGTCGTCGGCCACGGCGCACTATAGCGTGCCCGACAGACAAGCGGACGGCGCACGCGGGTTGTACGCCGCAGCGCATTTCCTTCGTGGAAGACGGCCGGGGGCGGTGCGAGGGGGAGCGGGGAAGACTCGCCCCTCGCACCGGTGCGGGGTCAGCTGCCGTAGACCTGGAATTCCAGGAGCGAGTAGCCCCACTGCGTGGCGCGGGCGGTTCCGTTCATGCGTACGTATCGTGCGGTCCCCGAGACGGGGACGGTCTGGATCCCGCCGGTGCTCGTCGTGGTGGAGTAGGCGGTGGTCCAGGTGGTGCCGTTGGTCGAGATCTGGATCTGGTACGCGGTCGCGTACGCGGCCTCCCAGTTCAGCACGACATGGTTGAGCGTGTGGCTCGCGCCGAGATCCACCTGCAGCCACTGTGGATCGGAGAACGCGCTCGACCATCGGGTGTTGACGTTGCCGTCGACCGCCATCGGCGCGGTGAAGCTGGCGTTCTCGACCGAGGAGGCGGTCGCGGGCTGACCTTGGGACAGCAGGGTGCCACCGGTCTGGGACGGCGACGCGGAGGGCGACGGAGTGGTGCCGCTCGTGGAGTAGACCTTCAGGTCGTACAGCGAGTAGCCCCACTGCGACGCCCGTGCCGTCCCGTTGACGCGGACGTACCGGGCGGACGCGGTCACGGGGACGTCGATCTGTTCGCTCGTACCGCCGGTGCGGTTGTAGACCGTGGTCCACGTGGTGCCGTTGGTGGAGGTCTGGATCTGGTACGCCGCCGCGCAGGCCGCCTCCCAGTTGAGGCTCACATGGTTGATGTTGTACGCCTGTCCCAGATCGACCTGCACCCACTGCGGGTCCGAGAACGCGCTGCCCCAGCGCGTGGTCGGATTACCGTCCACGACGTTGCCCGCGCCGAAGAGGGCCGACTCCGCGGACGAAGCCGTGGCGACCTTGCCCCGGGCGACGTCGGTGCCCCAGCCGGCCTGGCCGGCCGGCGCCTTGTTGTAGATGGCGAGGTAGTCGACGTCCAGGTGCGCGCCGGAAACCGTGGCGGCGTTGGGTCCGCCCCCGTACGCGGCGGGGAACTGGCCGCCGATGGCGAGGTCGTAGATCGGCGTGAAGTTGTGGTGGATGGCGTTGTTCCAGGTGGTGGCGTCGACCTGGCTGGAGTTGATGGTGTAGAAGTTGACGTTGTCGAGGTAGAAGCGGATCTGTTCGGGCTGCACCGAGCGGTCGATCTCGACGGCGTAGACGCGGAAGGCGTTGGCGCAGCCCGAGCACGGCTGCTCACCGCTGCCGATGCCGGTGTACTCGTTGCACGGGCCGGTGGGCAGGACGCCGCAGTGCAGGGTGGAGAAGTGCGATGTACGGCCGTTGATGTCCTCGAGCACGTCGATCTCGCCGGATCCCGGCCAGGGAACGGCGATCCGCAGCGGAGATCCGACCATCCAGAACGCCGGCCAGTAGCCGGCGCCGTTGGCGGTGGTGATGTTGGGCTGGCGGATGCGCGACTCGAACCGGACCACGCCGCCGGCCGGTGCTCCCCAGCCGTCGCCTTGGGTCTCGAACCGGCCGGAGGTCCAGCCGGTGTTCGGGTCCGTGCCGGTGTGCAGCGCGCGCAGCACCACGTTGCCGGCGCCGTCGTGGTAGACGTTCTGGGTACTGGTCGTCGTCTCCTCGATCTCGCCGGTACCGAAGTTCGCTCCCGCACCGGCGTCATAGCGCCAGTTGTCGGTGTTGAGTCCGGTGTTGGCCGCATCGTTGAAGTCGTCGGCCCAGGTGAGGGTGAATCCGGGCGGCGGGGCCGGCACCTGGGCGGTGGTGCCGGTCGTCGCGTTGGCGTACGGGACCAACGAGGGGACGATCTGCCAGGCCGTCGCGATCAGGACGACGAGGGCCAGGAGACTCGCTGCGATCTGGAACGAGCGGCGTCGTGGCTCGTTCACGGCGGGCGGTTGGAACGACATGCGTTCTCCCTACGTGAGGACGCGCCAGAGGGTGCCGGGCGGGCACCGCTTCGGGCGGGTGTGCAGCGCGTCCCTGAAGATGCTGCTACCAGCGCCACCTTCTTCAGAGAGCGCTCTCTCGTAGACTGTTAAGGTTCCTTGCCTATCTGTCAAGACATCGACCACATGCCGTGGCCGCCGCGGCGGCGGTCAGCTGAGCCGGGTCCGGACGGCGGCCAGGTCGGCGGCCGTCACACCCGAGCCCAGAAGGTAGCCGGTGGCGCCGCCGTAGCGCGCATCCAGATGGGCGAACGTGTTCACCATGACTTCCGGCGCCGAGTTCTCGGTGAGCGCGTAGTCGGCCGCGATCGCTTCGACCGAGGCTCCCGCCGCGTGCAGGGCCAGCGCCACCACCACGCCGGTGCGGTCGCGGCCGGCGTGGCAGTGCACCACGACACCACCCGGCGGAGCCTGCGCGATCGCGGTGACCGCGGCGGCCAGCCGGTCGCGGCTCGCGTCGACCATGAGCCGGTAGCTGTCGGGCGGGATGTCCTCGTCCCCGGTCGGATCGAAGCACGCCGGCACGAGCCGGTAGGAGTCGTCGCCGGCGAGCGGGCTCGGGTACTCCGCCGCCTCCCACTCCCACCGCAGATCGACGATGCGGCTCACGCCGTAGGACCGGATCGCGGCCAGACCGGCGGCGTCGAGCCGGTCGTGGTTGTCGGTGCGGATCAGGGCGCGTTCGCGGATCCGTCCACCGTCGACGGTCGGGGTTCCGCCGAGGTCGCGCGCGTTGCACAGATCCGGCCAGGCGAGTCGGGGCATCCGCCGAGTTTAGGCTCTTCCCCTGCATGTGTGGGTCGATGACGGTGGGGGTTCGTGTACCGCCGATGGTTCTTCGGGGCTGATCGGGGGGCAGATCAAAATCATGATCAATTTCTTGTCCCGGGTTCGTCGATCTCACTTCCGCTCCTCGCGCGGGAGACCGTTCCGGCCTCTCCGCTTCGCTCCGAGGCCTCCACTGCCAGGTGAGTGGGGCGAAGCATCGTCCGCCGCGGAACGGTCACTGTTTCACCCCGACCCGCGCCCATCCCGTGCCCGTCCCGTGTCACTCCGGCCTTTGTCCCGACTGTCCGATATGGGGCCGGGGTGCGTCCGGCGGCTTGATCATGTGACGCTATTCCGGCGGCGGGACTGTCCTGGCCTTGATCATGTCGCTGGCATATGTCGAAGTGGATGGCCAAGCCTTGATCATGTAACCCGTATATGTTGCTGTGGCCGTATTTCGACATATATGAGCGACATGATCAAGCATGGATCGAGTCCGAGCCGTCCACTGCCGCCCGTGCTCGGCGATGCAGGGAACGGTCTTCCGCTAGGCGAACGACTATCGCCGGCGGCCCGCCCGTCGCGCATAGCGGACAGTCGCGACAATTTGTCTCGGCCTGCGCAACAGACATCGGACCGGAGAGCCTGAATTTAGGCCACGTTCACCACAGCTCGCGGACGGCAAGCCCCGCCGACGTCACTGCGGCGTGGAGGGCGTCGCGTACCGGGGCCGGGTTCTCGATCGCCGCGGCCACGTGCAGCGCCACTGTTCCTTGTGGACTCTCCGCGCACACCGCGTTCACCCGTTCCGGCACCGCCACCCCTTCGGGATGCTGCATGCCCAGGTTGAGGAACACCAGGTCCGCCCCGGCCACCGCCGCGGGCAGCCGGCCGACGTGCGACGCCGAGGTCACCGGGCCGGCGCCGCCGAGCGCGGCCAGCGCGACCGGCCGCAGGGCCCGCCGCGGCAGGTACGGCACGATCGGCAGCAGCGCCGTCACCGGCTCACTCCGCGTGGTGAGGACCTTCTTCACTTCCCTTCTGATGTACGCGAGATCGTCCACCCGGTCGGCGGGCAGCTCGACGGTGACGGTGGTGAGCGCGTTGGCGGTGACGTCGTCCCCGGCGGCGCGGTCGTTGACCGGCATGCCGAGCAGTACGCGGCCGTCGGCGGCGACCCGCCCGAGGGCCACGGCGACCCGTCCCGCGATCGACAGGAACAAGGCGTTCGAGGAACCGCCCGACGCTGCCCGCCACGCGGAGGCGTCCACTGTGGCCAGAGCGGCGCGGGCTCGCGTACGCGTGCATCGCGGCGCAGCGACGGGGGAGCCGGACCGGCGCGCGGCGAGCAACGCGGCGCGGACGCCGGAGGGTAGGCCGGACAGCGCTTCGCGCAGACCCGGCAGCACGCCGCGATGCGGGAGGTGGCGCGGGACCTGCCGCGCCGGAGGTTCGGCGGCGAGCGCGTTGAGCAGCCCGATGCCGTCGGTGAGCGCATGGGAGACGACGAGCGTGGCGACGTGCCCGCCGCCCGTGAGCGGCCGCGCGGCCAGGTGCCACGGCCGGTGCCCGGCATCGATCGGAACGCCTGCCCGCGCCTCGGCCCAGTCGAGCAGTGCGGCCCGGTCCAGCGGCGAGTCCTCGACGACGACCTCGGGCACGGCGGCGAGGGGACCCCAGTGATCGCGCCCGCCCGGTACGCGCGCCGGCACGACGACCCGGCCGAGCTGGCGGGTCGCGGCGAGCCGCGCGGCGGTCTGCCGCAGTCGCAGCGGATCCGGATCGGCGGCCGAGATCCAGGTGATCTGGGCGAGCACCACGCTGTCCAGCGCCCGCTGCGCCCGGTACGCGGCGAGGTCGAGCAGGCTGAGAGCCGTCACGCCCGCACTGTTGCACCACGCCCGTTACCGCGGCAAGGCCAAGGCCTTCCTCCAACACATCCTGACCGCGATCGCAATCAACCTGATCCGCATCGACGCCTGGCTAGCCGGAGTCCCCATACAAGGCGCCTGGACCTCCCAACTGGCAAGACTTCAACCAACATCAACGTAAATTCGCCAGCAAGGTCGTTATCGGGGGAACCTCAGACCGTCGCCGGCCACCACCGCTGCCTCAAGGCCGACCCGACGCAGCCGACACCGGACGCACCGGACGCCCGACTGCAGCAAGCCGCGCACGAAAACGCTGTGGCCCACGCGGAGAACGGCCGGCTCGCACCACGCACACGCGACCCGCTACGAGCAGATCCAGCAACTGCAGGCCCAAGGTTTGGCGGTCAGAGCGATCGCGCGGCGGCTCGGTCTGGCCCGCGGCACCGTGCGGCGTTTCATCCGAGCGGACCGGGTCGAGGAACTACTCACGAAGGCTCACGCCGGACGGCCGAGCGTGCTGGACGAGTTCAAGTCCTACCTGCACCAGCGCCTGGGCGATGGTGCCACCAACGCAACTGCCTTGTTCGCCGAGATCCGCCAACGCGGCTACCGCGGCACCGTCAACACGCTGCGCAGCTACCTTAAACCGCTGCGATACCGGCGCTGCCGAAGGTCCGCCGAATCACTGGCTGGATGCTCACCCGCCCCGACCGTCTCGACCCGGCCGACCGCGAACAACTCCAAACACTGTTGGCCCGCTGCCCGCACTTCACGGCCACCGCCGTGCACGTGTCCGCGTTCGCCGAAATGATCACCGGCCTGCACGGCAACCGCCTCAACGACTGGATCACCACGGTCGAAGCCGACGACCTGCCCCACCTGCATTCGTTCGGCAACGGCCTCAAACGCGATCACGCCGCCGTGCTCAACGGACTCACCCTGCCCTACAGCTCCGGCGCCGTCGTAGGCGGCGTGAACAGGATCAAGATAATCAAACGCCAAATGTACGGCCGAGCCAACTTCGACCTGCTCCGCAAGCGCGTCCTGCTCACGCGCTGACCACGACGCACGGGTCAGCTTCGATGAATTAATTTGGGTCAGATCCAGATCCAGATCCAGATCCATTTTTCACCCGGCGCCGACAGCAACGACCAGAGGATTTTAAATCCGTGGTATTAGGCATAGCCTGCCATGCCTTGCCCGCTACCTGCATGTCGCATGATCGGCCGCGGTTCTCGATCCGAACGCTCGATGTCTGCTCGACGGTTGCGGAACGGCGCGGGTCCCCACCGCGGTGGGCTAAAAGACGACGGAGATGCGGCAGAAGGCACCGGAGCCGACCACCGAACCGAAGGTGTGGCTGTAGCGAAAGTCCCCGAGACCCGGTGAGCTGCAGCGGCGCGCCCCCGGTGTTGACCAGCAGGACATCCCGGCGGCCGCCGAACGCCCACACCTTGTTGAGTTCCTTTCTGTCGGCGCGGACGCCTACCCGTGGCGATACAACCGAGAATGGTCGTATTTGCGCCGACCCCTGATACAGGCTTTCGCGATCGACAGCGAAAGCGTTGATCTAATCTGGGGTCCGCGTCGATCATGGTCAGCCACTTCGTACTGGACGCATCTCGTTTACTCTGGCCGAATGCGGGCGAAGTCGAAACCGATGAAGGATCTTGTTAGCACAATTCGTCAGGACGAGAACGTCGCATTTGAGCAGGCCGTGGCCGATGCGCTGGCTGCTGGGGGCTGTGCCATCCATGCCGCCCGCTTGGCAAAGGTTTGCGGCAAAAAGCTGCAGTCGCCTGAGGGCGGCGACCTTGGCGACATAGATGCAATAGGTATTGACCCAACACGCCGGGTGATTTTCGTTGCGGAGGCAAAGGACTTTGAGCTGGCGCGCATTCCGCGGGAGTTGGCCCACGAGGCGGAAAGCCTTCTACAAGGGGACAAGAGCGCGTTGCAGAAGTTGAGTGCCCGGATGCTTTGGGTGAAACGCCATCTCGCCACCGTCCTAAGGCACTTCCATATTGAGGTAGGGGACAGCGGCTGGACAGTGCTGCCCTTGATTGCACCTAGCCGCAATCTTGTGACGCCGACCTTTATTTCTTCTGCCGTGCCGGTGCTGCCCATTAGCGAAGTCGAAGGCTTTGTAGCAGCTAAGCTGCTCCGCACAAAACCCCCACGGCGGGTGAAGCCACCTAGGACGGGTCGGCGCAATTGAGCATCATCCGGAGGGAGTTGCCGCGCCGAGGGGTCTCAGAGTCTGGCGGACCCGCGCCCGATCCCGTCACTGGCTCGCCGGACGGCCGTCACTGGGCCGTATTCCACGGCGACCAGCTGCGCAGACAGGGCTACGGCATGCGGAGAGTCGCGTCAGACGCGCTCGGCGGCGCTGCGCTCGACGCAGAACAGGTTACCCTCCGGATCGGCCATCGTCACCCAGCCCGTGCCCTCGGGCTTTCGGTGATCCTCGTGCTCGGCCGCACCGAGACCCTTCAGCCGCTCGACCTCCTCGTCACGCGACCGATCGGTGGGCATGACGTGACGTCGAGATGCATGCGGCGACCGGTTCCTAGTTCAGCGGTTTTCCCCTCCGCCTCATACCGAAAGAATCGGACATCTTGCCCCGGCTAGCTAGGGGCAACCTCGGCCAACCAAGAACCGTCATGATTTGACCTGCACATGACTTGCCTGCCGTGGCGGCGGCACCATGTTGACGCTGGCCGCTGACCGCCATGGCGCTGTTGGGTCAGCGAGAGTGTCAAGCATGAGCTGGCACCAGGTCTGAGCCGCACCTACTGCTAGGTGGGCATGTCGAGGCCGCAGTCCGATGCGCGGTCTGGACGACGCGTGGCCCGTGCCCCAGCCCTCGTTGCGGAGCTCACCGAGTCCGATGGCGATGCTGGTCAAGCCGCCGAGAATGCGCTTGATCGCGTTGCTGCCGTCTGGACCCGATGAGGACGATTGCGGATGCACCTGCAACGCGCGCTGAGCCTGATCGATCAACGCTGGCAGTTTGGCAGTCTTGTCGTCGAACGGTTCACCGAGTTCGGTCAGAATTGTCTTGGCGGTTGCTTCCACCAACTCCTTCGCCGAGCCGATCGCTTGTGCCGGATCGTTTTGAAGTGCCCGATCAATTCTCTCGAACGAATCTAAGATCACGCTCGGGTCGCGCAGGGTCCTCAGCGACGTAGGAATCTTCGCGGCGCTGGTGGCGAACTCAGCTTGCGGCCGAATCTGCCCATCCGCGGTGAGGTCGAAGCCGTGGCGACGCAGGATCTTGCGGCTCTCGTCAACTGCCCCTTCTACTAGGCCATCGAGCACGGCTTCGTAGACGTGCAGCACTCGGCGCACGTGGACGGGATCGGTCCAGTCGACGTTGTCCTCGTACTCGCGCCACAAGGAGCGCCGCTCGCCGGTCTCGTTGTTCGGGTCGCCGGACGGTATGAATCCTTGGTCCTCCCACATTCCCTGAATCAGCCGCAGCACGGAGGTCTGGGAGGCGAGATCCCGGAAATGCCGGCGCACGGGCACCGGGACGAGGTCGCGAGTGGTCACAGCAACACAGGGTATCGATCCACCAGCGCCGAAGGCGAACGGATACTCGGCATGGCGGAGCCAGGTCATCACGACTTTGCTGTGGTTGCCGCACGGCATGGCTTCCTATCGGATGCCAGGAGCGGATGGTTTGTGCCGGTCGGGCATCCTGTCGCTATGCATCTTGCGCTGATCGCGTCTACTCAGCCCTCAACCCTCGAATGGGCTCAGCTGATCCCCCTAGGGTCAGCGGTGATTGCGATCTTGGCGCTCTTGGTCGCCGTATCGAACAGAAACACCGCTCGCCAGGCCCTTGCCCTGGCTAGCCAGCAGGAAGAACGACGGGTGGCGAGGCTGACGGTCACCTTAGATGAAGCAGTGTCGTGGCGTCGTCAGGAAGCCTCACGATGGGTCGGCATCAAGATCCTCGCAGTCAACCCCACCGACCGCGATGCGGCCCTGGTAGGCGCTGACCTTCATGTCACTTACACACTGCGGAGCGGTCGCACGATGACCCTCAAACTTCGTCATGAGACAACGGGCGAGGCGTTCCCAGACGGCGTCGTGGCAATCGATCTCCCCGTGCGGCTTCAGGCCAATGGCGCTGTCGCTGGCTGGTTGACGTTCCCGCTACCAGCCGACCTGTTCCCTGCGGGGGCTGGCATCGACCGCTATGATGCCGTCCTTCAGGACAGCCGGGGAATCAGCGCAACAGTTAGCGCATCCATTCTTCGAGAGGTGAACCATGATCAGGCCGCGGACGGGCCGTAGGCTCACAAGATCAGCGATGGACTCGGCTGATGCAGTGTCCATCGTCGCAGACGGCGCTATAGCGGGGCCGATCGCAGACGGCAGAATGCTTCCTCTGGTGATCATCGATACGACCGAGCGTCCAGAACTCGAGGAGCTTGTCCGCCTGCATGGCCACCTTCAGCCGGGCGACGTCACGTACCGCTGGGGTCAGATAGATCGTAGCGACGATCAGGTTGCACTGGCTCTGAGATTCGTCCGCCCGATCGAAGCGGCCGTCGACCTCATTTTCAGCATCGAGCGCCAGGGCATCCTCGTCGATGCCGCTCTCAGTGGGCGAGGGATCTACTTACAACCTGGTCGCCCTGGTGACCGGGTCATCCACAACCCGCATCGCGCCAAGATCTTAATCGAGGTTCCAGATGACAGATTCAGAGATCGCTGGGAGGAGATCGTCGTACGTCGCTTGGCGCAGGTCATCCGCCGAGATCGGCGCATGCCGCGCGCAGACGCCCGCCAACTGGCTATCGAGTGGCTCGACCGAACGCGCCAGTTGTCGCAGTTCCGGATGTCCTGATGCTGAAGGTCGAGGATGAAGCGTAATTATTCAGATCGGACGATCAAGTTGCTGTTCGGGCGGGCTACGAGTTGTGCTTATCCCGACTGCTCACAACCTCTTATTTTCGAGGATCGCGGACGATTGACGGTCGGCGCACAGATTGCACATATTCGCTCCGAGGTAGCGAACGGACCGCGCTTCGATGCCACCTACCCGCAAAACCTTGTTGACCAAGAGGAAAACCTAATACTGCTCTGCGGGTTACACCATAAGCCTGTCGATGAGCACGCGTCTATCTACCCCGTAGAAGAGCTACTGGAATGGAAACGCCGTCAGGTCTCGGCAACTTCAATGCCATTGACGGAGCCGCAGATAGCTGCTGTCGTTCAGCACTATGACCTGAACAGTCTAGAACCTATGGGCTTTGAAAGCCTGTCCCAGGCGTTGATGGTGCGAGTTTTCGGTGTTGGCACCAGGCTTCACGGCGGTTATGGTCCCGACGGTGGGTTGGATGCCTCATTCCTTGGGCGGGCCTTATATCCGAGCAAGGTTGAACCGTGGGACGGTTTTGTCGTCATGCAGGCGATGCAAATTCGGGCCACAGCGAACAAGCCTGCTGGGGTCGTTCAGCTCCGCCAGTGGATTCGTCATGCGGTCAGTAGGTGGGCACCTGGGTGTCGACCAGTGACTGCCGGACCACCAGCTGATTACTTGCTTTTGGTCACTAACCTATCGATACCGGCGGTCTTTCGGTCCGAAGGATGGAGTCACATCGACCGCCTCATATGCGAAACGTCTGGCGGCACACTAAGAGGTTGGGAAATATGGGATGAGGCCAGAATCTTTGAGTTGCTGGACGCGTATCCTGACGTTCGAGACGCGTTTGCACCGCTGATGACCTCGAACAGACTGGTCGCGAATTATATGGATGGGATCAAGGTGACGTAAACCGCCAACCGCCTGGCCAACCCAACTCGGTCCGGTTTCGTACTCGGGCCAGACGCCCGTCCCGCAACTTCGCAGCTCCGCACGACAGAGCTTGAGGTCACCATGATCAACTGGCAGGACATCCAGAATCCCACCTTCGTGGAGCGTGTTGCGAAGGCTGCGCTGAAGCGTCAGCATCCTGCTGCCCGCGGGATCGATGGCTCGGGTGGCGATGGGGGTCGTGACTGCGTATGGGATTCGCCAGACGGCCTGGTCATCTTCGAGATCAAGTCTTTCACTGCCAGGCTGAGCACCAAGCAGAAACGCAACATCGAAAAGTCGCTGCTCAAGGCGCTCCAGCATGATCCGATCCGGTGGGAACTTGTCATTCCGCTGGACCCCTGCCCGACCGAGGAGACGTGGTTCACCGGTCTTAAAAAGGCTCATCCGGGCATTAAACTGGTGTGGAACGGCCGTGACTGGTTCGACTCCCAGATGGCGATGCATCCCGATCTTCGCGAGTATCTCGAAGGCGTGGACTCCCGCCTGCTCGCACGTGCGCGGACAATGAAGCTGGAGAAGGAGGTCCTTGCAGGCGGGCTTCCCGACCTCGGTGGCCGGCTGGCCGACTTGACCAGAATCGCCGCCGAGCGTTTTCCGGGGCATCAAGTGAGCTTCACCTCTGGGCCGGACGGGCTGACAATCACTGCCTCGAATAATGAGGTCGGACTGGCCTCCGAGCAAGCGCTCGATCTCGACACGAGTTTCTACTTCCCCGATGATGACGCCGACGCGCAGTCCGTCAAACTCCAGTTTAAAGAGTTCCGTGACTACGGGGGTCAGGTCATCGTCCCCGACCGTTACGTCAACCGCGAAAATCCTCGTTGGGTCGACTACGAGCGGTTCTGGGGCCAGATCGGGACTGGGTCCGACGCGCTGGAACTACGGTCTGTTCCCGACAGCACTAAGATGCCGCTCCCAGTCCAATTGATCTTGAAGGGTCCAGATCAGATTCCGAAGGCGCGGCTGGACATGAGGCTGACCCACCGTGTCCAGGGGCTGCGCGGAGGCATCGTCATGGGAAGCGATCTTATGGAAGTCCTTCATTTGGAGATGCGGCGCGACTTGGCAACCCCGACCCGGTCAGGCGTGCTGCGCCTTGAACTCAACGCGCTGGCTGGCAAGTGGTCCTATACGGCGGAGGCCGTCGCGGAGTTCATCGTGCAGTCGACACCCGAGGACACGCTCACCGTCAACTTCGGTCCGACTGCGTACGCTTCTGCGCCTGTCGGGGAAACCTTCGACGACATGCGGGAAGTCGCGCAGCTCATCGTGGCGCTCAACATCATCCAGAAGCACACCAACGTGCATTTTGCAGTCCCCGCCGAACTTACGCATGCAGACATTCGGATGGCGAGCGCCGTGGCTCAACTGCTGGAAGTCGGCGAGGCGGTGCTGGTGGAGCGCACCTACTGGGTCGGTGTTAAGCCTGACCACGTAGCCGATTTTCTCGCCGAGATCTCGACGCGGATGATCGACGACAAACTGGCGATCTATGCCATACGCCCAGAACAGTCGTTCGAGGTGGTAGGCCAACACGTCGACGTCGGCCGGACAAGCATATATGGCGGAAAGGTCTGCCTGGTCAACCGTCGAGAGCTAGAAGCATATCAAGCGGGCAACCCCCCGCCTCGCGCACAGTTTACGTGCCTGCCGGGCGAGCACCTCGTCGGCCGCCGGCATGATGGTGAGGGCGGCTTGGAGGTTCGGGCTCTCGAAATGCGCAAATAGCCGTCACCCGGGATTGGTTGCCCCCGTCCACTCCTCGGCACGAGTAGATTAGGGCTGCGCCGGGTTTGTCCGAGGCTACTACCATCTGAGGACTCTCAGATGGCGACGATTCCAGACAGCGCCGCTAGTCGAGGCAGAACTCGTTGCCCTCAGGGTCGGTCATGACGATGTGACCGGCGCTCATCGGAGGCTCGGGCTCAAAGCGGCGGATTCGGGTCGCTCCCAGCGCCACAAGCCGCTCGCACTCGGCTTCGAGGGCCGCCATCCGTTCGTCACCGTGCAACCCCGGAGCCGCACGTACGTCAAGGTGCACACGATTTTTAGCGATCTTGTCTTCTGGAACTTGCAGAAAGAAGATCCGCGGACCGTTGCCGTGTGGGTCCTCGATCGCCGATCTCGAGTTGCGCTGGTCCTTCGGTACGCCGGCCCGTTCAAGGAACTCGCTCCACGCAGCTAGAGGGTCGGCACCTTCGGGCAACTCGACACCGGGCGGCCCGGGATGCACGTAGCCCAGCGCATCACGCCAGAACGACGACAGCGCGCCCGGGTCATGGGCGTCGAAAGTGACCTGGATATGACGGCCCATCAGTTCCAACTCCGCTCGCAGCCGCTCACGCCTGAGGAATCATCTACACCCGTCAGGCCACGCCAACGAACCGTTCCGTACCCGAAATCGGTTCTTGGTTCATCATGTTTCCCCTCCGGGACCCTGATGAACAGGACAGTCGGGGGCATCGGCTCCCGGCGCACCGCCTCCACGGTCGGCTCCCACGAGGCGATCTCGACCTGGTCGCTCTTATCCTCGATTACCCGGTAGTCCAAAACGGCCGCCCAGAACCGGGCCAGCCGGTGCGGGTTCCGGCAGTCAACCGTCACCTGCAGCAGTCTGCTTGTCATGCGCCCTCTCGTGATAATCGACGTCCTTGCGTCGGCGCGATCGACCCTACAAGGCCGGCTTCCGCTTGGCGTGCATCCCGATTTTCTGATGTCATCCTCACGAGCGAGCCCGTCATCGAAGGTCGTGACGACAGCCCGAGCTGCGGATGGAGTTCGTCGACGTCGCGCACCCATCCGGCGCAACGGCTCCTCGTCGGCGACCAGTTCCTGGAAGAGTTCCCGCAACGCTTCGGCGGCCGCGTCGTGCCCTCGCCGCAGCGCCACCTGAGCCCGGGTGTGCAGCATCGTGCGGGCACCGGCGAGGTGGCGATCGCCTGCCGGGCGCCGGGTACTGGTGGGGCAATCCGGGCGGCGAGCCAGGCCCCGATCGCCGCGGCGAGCAGATCGGGGTCGAGGGCTTGCAGCAGCCTGCGGATCATCGCCTCGGGCGATCGCCGGTCTGGGTCGATACCCAGCAGCACTGCGGTGTCGGCGGGCAGATCCGCGACCCATTCGGCGATCGCGGTGTAGGTGGGTAGCCGGCCGCCACCGCACAGACCGCCGCGGTGAGCACCACTACCAGACCATGGCGGATGCCACGACGTGCGCGGGGATCGGGTACCGCGGCCCGGGCAGCGGGCAGACCAATCAGGACTTTGCCGGGACCCTGGTGGCCGGCCGGTCCCCGATAGCGGTGAGCGGCCGGCCACTTTCGCCTGCGTGACGTGAGCTACCCGGCGCGGAAGAACGCCACCACCGCTTCGCCGAGGACGGCGGGGTCGAGCTGGCCGTGCGCCTGCCCTTCCAGCGTCTGCGACCGGGCACCGGGCACCGCCTCGGTAACCGCCACGGCCGCGGTCTGCATGCGCACAGGGCTGGCGGTGCCCACCAGCACGAGCGTCGGCGCGGTCACCGACGCCAACAGCTCGACCGGAACCGACTCCTCACCCACGATGGCGGCGTCGTAAGCCAGGGTGTGCGCCACCGCCTCCATGACCGGCCAGAACGGCTGCGTCCGCATCCCGGCGACCATGTCGGCCGGCATGTCGGCGCCCCGGGTCAGGAAAGCCTCTATCGCGAGATCGCGCCGGCCCGAGTTGACAAGGTCTGTCAGCTCCTTCTCCGTCGGCAGCGGCGGGCGCTCCGGGTCAGTCACGAAGGGCGGTTCGAACGCGGCGAGGCGGGTGATCGGCACACCGGCCGCGTCGGCTCGCAGGGCCAGGATCGCACCGGAGGAGCCGCCGAAGACCATGGCCTCGCCACCGGCGGCGGACACGACCGCGCGTAGATCCTCGATCTCGCGCTCCACCGCGTACGGGGCGGTGTCACCGCTGTCGCCCCGACCCCGCCGGTCGTAGCGGTAGACGGTGAAGTCGGCCGCGAGCTGGGCGGCGAGCCCGGCGGTGACCGGTTCGTTCCGGTCGCCGAACGCGCCGACGACCAGGACGACGGCCGGTCCGCTGCCTTCGCGTCCGTACGCGATCTCGGTGCCGTCGGCGGATGTGACGTGGTACATCAGGGAGTCTCCTTTGCGGCTGTCGGCCGCTGTAGCTGCTCTGTCGTGTTCGGTCTGTAGGTCAGCACGAGGACGCCGTCGGGGCCGACCGGGCGGGACTCGACCAGGGTGAGGGCGGAGGGCTGGAAGTCGGAGCCGAACATCGGCTTGCCTGTGCCGACGATGATCGGGAAGACCATCAGCCGGTACTCGTCGACCAGGTCGTTGGCGGCGAGGGCGCGCACCAGCTGGCCGCTGCCGTTGACGAGCAGATCCCCGCCCTGCTCCTTCTTGAGCCGACTGATCGTCGCGACGACGTCGCCGCTCAGGATGGTCGTGTTGGTCCATGACGGCGCGTTCAGCGTCGTGGAGACGACATACTTCGGCATGCCATTCATCTTCTCGGCGAACCCGACCTCGTCGGTCATGTTCGGCCACGCCGCCGCGAACCCGTCGTAGGTGACGCGCCCGAGCAGGAGCGCGCCAGCCTCCATCACCTCGTTGAGCTTGAAGGCGTTGCCTTCGCTGCCGCGGTCGAACTTGAACGCCCAACCGGCGCGGTCGAAGGCCGGGTCGTTCCCGGGACCCTCCATAACGCCGTCTACCGTCACAAACTGCGAGACGATGATTCTTCGCATGTCTACCCCTTATCGCTCACCCCAAGGTTGGCCCCCGGGGGCGGGGTCTGTCTTGCGAATCAGCGCCGCGGGCTTGCGTTACCGCGCCGCGTCGACCATCTCGCGGTAGACGCTCGGCGGCATCCCGTGCACGGCACGGAAGAGCCGGCTGAAGTGGGCGGAGTTCGGCATCCCCCAGCGCGCCGCGATCGTGCTGACCGACAGCCGGCGCAGACGGGGATCAGCGAGATCGAGCCGGCAGCGCTCCAGCCGTCGCTGGCGGATCCAGCGGCTCACGGTTGTCTCCTCGGCGGCGAAGAGCCGATGCAGGCTGCGCGGAGAGATGTGGTGCGCGGCGGCGACGACGGCCGGGGTGAGGTCCGGGTCCGGCAGGTGGCTGTCGATGAACGCGCACAGGCGCGGCATCAGCGCCGTCGTCGGCGGCGCCGCGCCTTCGAGCCGCTCGCCCAGCAGCACCGTCACCAGCTCCAGGACGACCGTGGACAGTCGGGCGGCCGTCGCGGTGTCGTACCGGTCGATGTCGCGGACGAGACGGGCAAAGAGCGGCGCGGTCAGGGCCCCGGCCCCGTCCACAGCGGAGATCGGGGCGGCGGTGAGGTCGCGGACCGCGTCCGCCGGCACCGGCAGGCGGCTCCGCGGGATGGAGTAGACAGCCAGCTCGACCGCGCCGGTGTAGTCCAGCACGTACGGGCGGCTGAAGTCGTACATCGTGAAGGACGCCGGTGTGATCGTGGTGGAGCGGCCGTCCTGGGCGAGGCGGGCGGTTCCTGCGATCGGGAGGACAAGCCGCACCGTCTCGCTGGCGTCCCGGCGGATGAGGCCCGTGGTGCGCCGCACGGCGTGCGGGGTCGTGGTTACGATCCGGGCCACCCCGATCGGCCCGAGCCGGGCCGTGGCGATCTCACCGACCAGGGGTGCGCCGCCGCCGATGCGGAGGTCCAGCGGGCCTAGCGTGTCGCAGATCGTGTGTCGCCAGTACTCCCGACGCTCGCCCGGATCGACATCGCTGGACCGGATCACCGTCACCGCCGGTGACCGTTCCCCCACAGCCATCGAACCATCCACCACGCCCATGATAGACGCACTGGTCCCGGCACTCCAGGACAAGTGCCCGGTGACGCACCGTGATTGACCTCGGCGGGTGAGCGACGCGCGGAGCCATCGCTCGCCCCTCAGCTCAGACGAGGGTGAAGGTCCAGTGCTAAGCGGGTTGACCGAAGTTTTGTCCGTGACTCGCCCGAGTCAGGTGAGGTCCACATAGGAAGACCTTGTCAGGGTTTGATCGAGTTTCCACACAACGATCAACCTGACTCGGTCCCCGCCAGTATGCGCCCCGCACACGTGTACGCCAAGCCGACCGACCAGCAGTACCACGAGGTCGTGGACGCTCTGCATCGGCAATGGCGGGTCCCCGCCCGGGCCGTGATGATCCTGCTGTCGGCCAACGGCATGTCCGCAGCCGAGATCGGCGCCCTGCTGCACTACGACCCGCGTACGGTGCGGCGGTGGATCACCCGCCACGACGGTGAGGGCCCGGCCGGGCTACCCGACCGGCCACGCCGCGGACGACCCCGGCTGGGCAGTCCCCGGCTGGGTGAACGCATCCGCGCCCTACTGGCCACCCCGAAGGCATGAACCATCGCCCGGATCTGGCGGCAGCTGGGACGCCCCAGCATGAGCCTGCGTACCGTATACCGGCGGGTCCGCGAGCAGACCCGCTGGCGCCGGCCTCGACTGATCGCCAAGAGCGACCCCGACTACGACACCATCTGCGCGAGCATCAGTGCCCAGGTCGCCGCCCTGCCCCAGGGGGAGGACGAAACCCACCTGGATCTACTCGCCCGGGTACGCGCCTGCTGGATGCCCACCGGCATCCGTCATCGGATCCTGACCCCAGGTTCCAACATCCGCCGCACCATCCACGGCGCGATCAATCTGACCACCGGCGCCTGGCACCATCACGTGTCGGTCCGCAACGTCTCCGTGGTGTTCTGCTACTTCCTCGACATGCTGCTGGCCGCCTATCCCGACGCCCCGGTCGTGGCGGTGATCTGCGATAACGGCACCACCCACCACAGCAAGATCACGCAGAGGTGGCTGGCCGACCGACCACCCCCGTCTCCTGCTGATCGGGGGAGCCAAATACAGCCCGCAAGACAACCCGGTCGAGCGGGTCTGGGCCGTACTGAAGCAGCACATCGCCAACACGGCGAAAGCGACCATCGCCGACCGAGTCCGACAGGCCCACGCCTTCTTCCGCAACCGCAGCAGCGACCAGAATCTCACCACCGCCGCGCCATGGACCTCACCCTGGCTTCCCGACGGTTACGGACAAGACTTCAGGCCAGGCGCTTAGCGTTCGCTGTCCAGGTACGCCAGTACCGCCAGGACCCGGCGATTGTCGTCATCGGACAGTCCGAGGCCGAGCTTGCCGAAGATGTTCGCGGTGTGCTTGCCGACCGCGCCTTCGCTCATGAACAGCCGCTGGGCGATCGCGGCGTTGGACCGGCCCTGGGCCATGAGGTCGAGGACCTCCCGCTCGCGCGGGGTGAGCTGGTCGACGGCGCTGTCCGGCCGGGCCCGGCTGAGCAGTTTCGCGATCACGTCGGGGTCCATCGCGGTGCCGCCCGCGGCGACCCGCCGGATCGCGTCGACGAACGAGGCCGCGTTCAGCACCCGGTCCTTGAGCAGGTAGCCGATCCCGCCGGAGCCGTCCTCCAGCAGTTCGCGTGCGTACAGCTGCTCGACGTGCTGCGACAGGACCAGGATCGGCAGGCCGGGGCGGCGGCGCCGGGCCTCCAGGGCGATCCGCAGGCCCTCGTCGGTGTTGGTCGGCGGCAGGCGTACGTCGACGATCGCCACGTCGGGCTCGTGCTCGGCCAGTGCCGCCGCCAGCTCCGGTCCGGTCTCGGCTGCCGCGACCACCGTGAAACCGTGCGCGGTCAGCAGCTGGATCAGGCCTTCGCGGAGGAGGTAGAGGTCCTCGGCGAGGACGACGCGCATGGGATCTCCATGATCAGCTCGGTGGGGCCGCCGGACGGGCTCGACAGCGACACGGTCCCGTCGAAGATACCCAGCCGCCGGGCCAGCCCGCGCAGGCCACTGCCACCGCTGGGGTCGGCGCCGCCGCGGCCGTCGTCGCGTACGGACATGCGCAGCACGTCGCCGAACACGTCGAGGCGGACCGCCACGGTACGCGCCCGGGCGTGCCGGACGGCGTTGCCGAGCGCCTCGGCGAGACAGAAGTACGCCGCGGCCTCGATCGGCTCCGGCAGGCGTACCGGCAGGTCGACCTCGACGGTGACCGGTAGCGGGCAGTCCAGGGCGAGCGCGCGTACCGCGTCGGCCAGGCCGCGCTCGGCCAGCACCGGCGGGTGGATGCCGCGCACGATCTCACGCAGCTCGCGCAGGGCCTGAGCGGCCGAATCCTGAGCCTTCACGGCGAGGGCCTTGGCGGCGCCCGGATCGTCGTCGATGAGCGCCTCGATCGCGCCCAGGCTGAGGCCGAGCGCGACCAGCCGGGCCTGCGTACCGTCGTGCAGGTCGCGTTCGATGCGGCGCAGCTCCCGGGCCGCGGCGTCGCTGGCGTCGGCGCGCGAGAGGGTCAGCTGCTCGACCCGCTGGGCGAGGACGGCGTCCCCGGTCGGCGCGAGCAGCAGCCGGCTCCAGCGGCCGTGCAGCCGCAATGCCGCCGGGGCGATCACGATGCCCAGCGCCGCCAGCGCCAGGCCGACCGGGATCGCGGCCGCCGGTTCGCCGAGGAACCGGCCGTACCAGAACGACACGGGGGATCCGCCGGCGAGGAAGTGCACGATCCGCGGCAGGACCAGACCCCAGATCCCGTACACCACAAGGAAGACCGGCACTCCGGCGATGAGTCCGCCGACGACCGGGTCGGTGCCGCGCCACAGCAGCTCCCGCCAGGTGGCGGGGTCGGTCTGCACCCAGTGCATCCGCTGCGACCACAGTGCCCATCGAGGCGTCTTGAACAGGCTCTTGCCGACCCGGTACATACCGTCGGGCCGGCGGACGAGCGGCGGCAGCGGCCGGTAGGGCGACGGGATGCTCACGCCCGACCACGGCGCCAGTGACCGCCGCCAGTTCGCGGCGAAGCGCAGGTCGGCCTGGGCCCACGGGATGACGAAGATCAGGCCCAGGCCGTAGGCGAGGATCAGGCCGGCCACCGTCGCGGCGAACACCACCGCCGCGGTCACGCTGGTGAGCAGCAGCACCGCCAGCTGCAGCACCGGCCGCAGCGACCGGGCCGCCCAGGCGCGTACGGGATGGCGGGGGCGGACGTCGCGGACGTCGGCGCGCAGCAGCGGGCCGCCGAGCAGGCGCCGGTGGAAGCGGGCGGTGAGCCGCAGGCCGGCGGGGGCGAGCGCGAAACCGGCGGCGGCGCACGCCACGACCAGCGCGACCGCCGGCAGCGTCGCCGTCATCGTCGTCGTCGCGAGGAGCAGCGCGGCGGCTACCGGCAGCGCCACGGGCAGCACCCCCGGCAGGCCGCCGACCGGCGCCAGGACCAGCCACGCGAAGTCGCGCCAGGTCGCGTTGTCGCCCAGCACCCACTCGATGCGGGCCTCCGTCCGCGGCCACCAGGCGTGCTTGAACAGCTGCCGGTCGCGCTGGTACCAGCCGTCCGGCTGGCGCACCGGCGGCGGCGGCTCGGCCGCGTAGGGCACGCGCACGTCGAAACCCGCCAGTTCCCGCGTACGCGTCCGCACCCGGCCGGTCAGCCGCCGAGCCGCCAGCATCGGGGCGGGTAGGAGGAAGACCAGCCCGAGCAGCAGCCCGAACGGCATCACGAGCAGGATCGGGACCAGGGCCAGCACGCCGGTCAGGGCCAGGGCGTACAGCTCCAGACCCGCGGCGAACGCGCGCAACCGTGCCGTCATGGACCCTAGTGTGGCCGGTCGGGCCCGCGACGGCACGGGGCCCAGGACCACATGAGGGTGGGGCTAGGTCCACCCCCGGCGGAGAGCCAACCGGATACCGGGCGGCGCCGCCGATTCCTAGCGTTTGCGGCATGGCAGTCCTCGAAGTCACGAACCTCCACAAGCGGTACGCCGACCGGATCGCGGTCGACGACGTCTCGTTCACCGTCGAGCGCGGCGAGATCTTCGGCATCCTCGGCCGCAACGGCGCCGGGAAGACCACCACAGTCGAATGCATCGGCGGCCTGCGTACGCCCGACCGGGGCGAGATCCGCGTGCTCGGCCTGGATCCGCGGCGCGACCGGGAACGGCTGCGCGCGGTCCTCGGCATGCAGTTGCAGGAGTCCACCTTGCAGGATCGCATCACGGCCCTGGAGGCGCTGCGGCTGTTCGCGTCCTTCTACCCGGACCCGGCCCGGCCGGAGCAGCTGCTCGACGACCTCGGCCTGGCCGGCTCGGCCCGCACCGCGTACGCGAAGCTGTCCGGCGGCCAGAAGCAGCGGCTGTCGATCGCGCTGGCCCTGGTCGGCAACCCGAAGCTGGCGATCCTCGACGAGCTCACGACCGGCCTGGACCCGCAGGCCCGCCGGGACACCTGGCATCTCATCTCCGGCATCCGCGACCGGGGCGTGACGATCCTGCTCGTCACGCACTTCATGGACGAGGCCGAACGGCTCTGCGACCGGGTCGCGGTGATCCACGAGGGGCGGGTGGCGGCCCTCGACACCCCGGCGGCGCTCACCGCCCGCGCGGCCTCGGGCCAGGTGCTCACCTTCCACGTGACCCGGCCGGTCGCGCTCGACGGCCTGCCCGGCGTCGACTCGGTCACCCTCGACGGCGAGCAGGTCACGGTACGCGGCACGGACGAGGCGCTGCCGGCCGTCGTCGCCGAACTGGCCCGCCAGGGACTCGCCCCGATCGGCCTGCGGGTCGAGCAGTCCACACTCGACGACGCGTTCGTCCAGATCACCGGCGGTAGCCCGGCTCCATCGCTCGCCCAGACCGTCCAGCAGGGAGAAGCCCGATGAACTCGACCATGTTCCGCACCGAACTGCGGCTGTACTTCCGCGACATCGCCGCCGTCGTCTTCGGCATCCTGCTCGCCCCGGCCATCCTGGCGATCCTGGGCAGCGTACCGGCGTTCCGGGCGGCCGACCCCGCGCTCGGCGGGCGTACCACCGTCTCGATCTACGTGCCGATCATGCTCACCATGGCGGTCGCGATGGTCGCCCTGAGCATGCTGCCCGCACAGCTGTCCGCGTACCGGGAACGCGGCATCCTGCGGCGGCTGGCCGCCACACCGGCCCGGCCCCGGGACCTGCTCACCGCACAGGCACTGGTCCAGCTGACCGTGCTCGGGATCGGCGTACTGCTGGTGCTCGGCGTCGGCTGGCTGGCGTACGGGGTCGAGCTGCCGGCCAACCCGGTCGCGTTCGTGCTGGGCTTCCTGCTGGTCGCGGTCACCCTCTTCGGCATCGGGCTGCTGCTCGCCACGGCCGGCAGCGCCAAGATGGTCCAGGGGCTCGGTTCGCTGACCTTCTTCCCGCTCATGTTCTTCGCCGGCCTCTGGGTCCCGCGCGAGGTCATGCCCCGCACGCTCCAGCAGATCAGCGCGTACACCCCGCTGGGGGCGGGCGAGCAGGTCATGCAGGACGCCGTGGCCGGCCACTGGCCGCACGCCATGAACATCGCGGTCCTCTGCGTGTACGCGGCCGCGGCCTGGGCGGGTGCGGTCCGCTTCTTCCGCTGGTCCTGACATCCGTCGCCACCGCTACGCTGACCCGATGACCGAGACACCCGACGCGAAGGCCGCCATCGACCACCTGATGACGGCCTTCCTCGGCGCCTTCGCCAACCCGGGCGGGGGCGCCCCGGACGTCGACGTGATCTACGACCTCTTCCTGCCCGACGGCATGATCATCAGCATGGTCACCGGTACGCCGGTCGTCTACGACCTGCGCGCGTTCGTCGAACCCCGCCGGGCGATGCTCACCGACGGCACGCTGACCGACTTCCGTGAATGGGAGACGGGGGAGTCGACGCAGATCTTCCAGTCCGTCGCGCACCGGTTCAGCACCTACAGCAAATGCGGCTACCACCACGGGACGTGGTTCGAGGGCCGGGGCGCGAAGACCACCCAGTTCGTGCGTACGCCGGACGGCTGGAAGATCAGCTCCCTGGCCTGGGACGACGTCTGAGCCGCGTACGCCGATACGCCCCGCCGCGGCCCCGGTCGCTGCGACGATGAGGTGATGTGCGCAGACCCTGCCGAGCGGCCGTGACACAGGCCCAGCCGCTGCGGTGGCGCGCGCTCGGCGTGACCCAGGCCGCCGCGTTCATGGCGCTGCTCGACGTCAGCATCGTCAACGTGGCGCTGCCGTCGATCGAGAACGACATGTCGGCCTCGCCCGGCAGCGTCCAATGGGTCGTCTCCGGGTACGCGCTGACCTTCGGCCTCGCCCTCGTCCCGGCCGGCCGCCTGGGCGACAGCCTGGGCCGGCGCCGGATGTTCATGATCGGCGTGGCCGCGTTCGTGGTCACCAGCGCCCTGACCGGGCTGGCGCCGACGACCGGCCTGCTCGTCGCCGCCCGGCTGCTGCAGGGGCTGGCCGGCGGCACCCTGGTCCCGCAGAACTCCGGCCTCATCCAGGAGCTGTTCACCGGGGCCGAACGCGGCCGGGCCTTCGGGATCCTCGGCGCGACCATCGGCCTCGCGACCGCCACCGGCCCGGTCGTCGGCGGGCTGATCCTGACCGCCGTCACCGGCCCGGACGCGTGGCGCTGGGTGTTCTTCATCAACGTCCCGATCGGCCTGGTCACGCTGTTGCTGGCGCGCAGGTTCATCCCGACGCCCCGGATCCGCGGGCGTACGCGCGCGGATCTCGACGTGGCCGGCTCGCTCCTGCTGGGCGCGGCGGTCCTGACCCTGCTGCTGCCGCTCATCGACGCCGGCTCCGGCGGCCTCGGCCCGATCGCCTGGCTCTGGGTGGCCTCGATCCTGCTGTTCGTGGCCTTCGCCCGCTGGGAAGCCCGCACGGTACGCGTCGACCGCCAGCCCCTGCTGCACCCGAACCTGCTCAAGATCTCCGGCTTCCTGCCCGGTGCCGTGATCGGGCTCGCCTATTTCGTCGGCTTCACCGGGATCTGGCTCGTGCTGGCGATGTACTTCCAGCACGGCCTCGGCTTCACGCCGCTGCGCTCGGGCCTGGCGGTGAGCCCGTTCGCGCTGGGCGTGGCGACCTCCGCGGCGCTCGCCGGCCGCCTGGTCAACCGGGCCGGCCGCTGGCTGACCGTGTGCGGCCTGGTCGCCACCATCGGCGGCCTGGCCGTGACCGCCTTCGTCCTCAAGGACGCCACCGCCGCGACCGCCTGGCGGCCCTCGATCCCGCTCGCGGTCGCCGGCCTCGGCGGCGGCATGGTCACCTCGCCCAACATCACGCTGTCGCTGCAGAACGTCCCTGTCGCGATGGCCGGCGCGGCGGGCGGCGCGCTGCAGACCGCCCAGCGCATCGGCTCGGCGATCGGCACCGCCGTGCTCGCCACGATCTTCTACCGCCTGCTGAACGCGAGCGGCAACGACTACGCGTCGTCGATCCGCGACACGATCCTGACCGCCGCCGGGATCATGCTGATCGCCCTGCTGCTCGCCGCCGTAGACCTGCTCCGCAACCGCCGCCCGGCGCCACCGCCCCGGGTCCGGGTCGAGCGGCCCGAGCACGAGGGATCACCACCGTGCGCGGACGCTCCGGCCGGTGTCGTCACCCATCCGCGCCCCTAAGCGGCGTAGCTCAGTTGGCTCGGTAGCGGCAGGGGGACCTGATCCAGATTCGCGTCGTGGACTGCTTACGGTCCGGCAGGGCCTGTGGTGGCAAACGCCTGCGGTAGTTGTAGGGACCCGGGCTTCGTAGCGTAGGCATAGTCGACCCGCAACTGCCACCGGCAGTACTGCCGCTTGGCAACGGCAGCGATGTCGACTTCCTGTAGATACCCGATGTCCGAGGTGCGTGGGTTCAAGACAAGCCTCATCGCATGAGGCCCGTTGAAGAAGTCCTCCCCGGCATGTTCCGAGCCGGCCGGATAGCGTAGGACCGGGTGGGGATCGTCCAGGTCAAGGTCGAGGCGCAACTTTGCCTCGACACCTCCTTGATGTTGGAAAAGGTTCAGCGTGCCGGAAAGGGGCATCTGGCACCTCACGCTGATCACCGCGATGTTCACTATGTCGATCTCACGCTGGCGACGGCTGACGAAGCTCAGTTCCATGAACGTCTTTTCCAGGTCAGCCTGATCGGTACCGTTTGAGACCCAGTATGTCGGATCATAGGAACTGCCTGGGTCCAGCGACACCGCGACGCTTATCGGCTCGCCGGCCGCGAACTTGTCTGCTAGTTCCGCTGGTAGCAGATGGCTTTCCGCCAAATGGGTTAGGAATTGGGAGACCTGGGTGGCGGCAACCGCGACGACAAGGGCGATGAGCCACGCAATCGGCTTGCGGGCATATCGACTGAGCCGCGCGATGAAGGGCGCGACGGAAGGCTGAGCTCCCGTTGCCGACGGCTGCATTGCGGGCGTTGCCTTCACTACGTGCATCGCAGAGGGCGACTTCTTCTTGCGTCTACCTGACATGGTCGTTCCCCTTCTCCTCGGCACGGGCGGTGTGCCTGTGGTATGCCCAAGCGAACGCCAGGCCGCACAGCAGCCCGACGATCAACGCCGCGCGTAGTGCCTCAACGAGATCGAGCATCGCGTGCAACAGCAGGTGATCGAGGTTGGAGGGCGAGCCTGGTGGCAAGATGGTCCGCAACCCGCCGATGATCATTGCGGTAAGCATGGCCATCCACCAGCCCACCAGTGCAGCCACCATCAATGGGATCGCATCGAGCCGTTGGACGATCTGACGAGTCAGCACAGTTACGGCGATTCCCGCGACCACCCAGGGGAGGGCGTCGAACAGCCACTGGTCGACCTGCTGTCCGGGCGCGGGCACCACGGACAATACGTGGAGTTGTGGGTTCCACATGACGATGAACCACCCCACCGATCCGGGACCGCCGGTGGGGTCGTGCGGGGGAAGCATCGGCCAGGCGGCTGCCGCCAGAAGCATCACTCCTGCCGGTGTCGCGGCAAGAGCCCAAGGGACACGGCGGGGGGTCGTGGTGTGCTCCTGGGCACTTGACATGGCCATGTTGACGACGGTCAGCCCAAGGGCTGGAAGCCATCCGGCGAAGAATGCATACAGCTCACCAGATGGTGCCTGGGCGAGGATGAAGCCGGCAGACAAATCGTGAACGAAGGCTGCCAGGCACACAGCGGCCGTCAACGCCGACCATGCTGTTAGGAAGAACACGAGATGATCGCCGGGGCGCTGTGCCGGCCGCAGGTACCGCGCCACGGCGTACAGAAAGACGGACCCGATCAGTAGGTACAACCAGGTCGCGGTGATGTCTCGGCCCAGGAACGCAACACCCAGTACGTAGCTGTTGATCATTCCCGCCAATGGCCCGTCCGTGAACGACGAGGGTTGCATCTGGCGCTGCAGCAGCAACTGAAACCGCGGAGTATTGACCAAAAGCGCGAAGCCGAGGGTGACGAACAAGAACGTCCCGCAGACCGTCCAGGGCCGTGCCCGTCTCATGCCCACAATGTATTTAGCCGTTACCCTCCGCGGAACTGGGCAGCGGTCACGTGTGCCTGGAAGGGCATCGGAGCGAGCCGGACCGACATAGCCTGGCCGCCATTCCGATCGCCGAGGCTGACGACCGGCCGGGCCTGCCCAGGGAACCGCGGCGGTTCATCGGGCGAAGTCGCGAACATCCAGAGTTCCCTGATTGCAGGCGACATAGACCAGCCCGTCCGGCGTGACCGCGACACCCGGCGGGCCGTCTGGCGGAACCCGGATCGGCCGCCGTAGCTGATATACCCTCTGCGGCTATTGCCTGTTCCTCGGGAGAAACACTTTTCTGTGATGGTCGTCGGTCAGATAGCAGCGGTTGGTGTCGACGGGGTCTGCAGCGACGTTGCCGATGCCGGCCCCTTCGTCGATCTCCGCAACCGGTGGCCCGTGATGGCGCCTCGGGTCCGGGTCGAGCGGCCCGAGCATGAAGGATCACCATCGTGCGCGGACGCCCCAGCCGGGGTGGTCACCCATCCGCGTCCGTAATTCGGGTGCCATTGTGGACCGCGGGCTTGGGGAACAGTCCCGCCGTCAACAGTTCCGCCGCCTTCAGCGCGGCAGTGAGGATGTCGGCCTCCTGGGCGCCGGTGTTCTGGGCCGCGAGAACGGTGACCTGTCCGGCCAGCAGCGCCATCCGTGCCCGCAACTGATCGGCCAGCGGCGCATCCGGACCGAGCAGCAGTTCCACCGCTTGTTGCAGCCGCTGGGTGAGGGCGGAACGGTCGACGGGCAGGGCGGTGGGGTTGGCTGCTGCGAAGCGAACCACGGGCAGCGCCCGTCCCACGGTTTCGGTGACCCAGTCGGCGAGCAGATCCGTGGAACGCCGAGGTGACGGCGGCCTGCGGGCGGCTTCGGCGAGCAGGTCGTCGAGCGCCCGGAGGTTCTCTTCGAGCAGGCTCGCGATGATCGCTTCCTTGCCGGAGAAGTGGTAGTACAGGGCTGCCTTGGTGATCCCGAGGTGCTCGGCGATCTCGCGCATCGAGGTGGCGTCATAGCCGCGTTCGGTGAACAGGGCCAGCGCGACATGTTGGATCTCGGCCCGGGTGCCGCCTCGCCTGCGGGCGTTACCGGACTCGGGGTTCCCGGCTTCGCCGACTGTGTGCATTGCCACATTTCCCCCGTGAATAGGGCGGCTACCTGGGTTTTGTCGATCATACCGGTGCCCGCCCTCCTTGCTTACCGGTCGGTCAGCAAGTAACTTGCTAGCCGACCGGTAAGTTGTGCACAGGAAGAGGTCCGCGCCGTGACGGCACCAAGCACCACATCAGGCGAGGTTGCGACCCCGCCGCTCGGCGGCGGGCTGGGCTTCAGTCACCGCCAGATCCTGGCCACCATGAGCGGCCTGGTCATCGCCATGCTCCTGGCGATGCTCGACAACATGATCGTCGCTCCCGCGCTGCCGACCATCGTCGGCGAACTCGGCGGTCTCAACCACCTGGCCTGGGTCACGACCGGCTACATCCTCGCCTCCACCGTGTCCACCCCGATCTGGGGCAAGCTCGGCGACCTCTACGGGCGCCGCTCCACCTTCCTGGCGTCGGTGGCCCTGTTCCTGCTCGGCTCGGCGCTGTGCGGCATGGCCCAGAACATGGCCGAACTCGTGGGCTTCCGGGCACTGCAGGGCCTGGCCGGCGGCGGCCTGATGGTCGGCGTCCTGTCGATCATCGGCCAGATGATCCCGCCCCGTGACCGCAGCAAGTACCAGGGCCTGATGATGGCCGTCATGCCGGTCGCGATGATCGGCGGCCCGCTCATCGGCGGGTTCATCACCGACAACCTGTCCTGGCGGTGGGCGTTCTACGTCAACCTGCCCCTCGGCGCGATCGCCCTGACGGTTTGCTGGTTCACCCTGCGCAAGCTGCCCAAGGGCACGGGCAGGGCCCGTATCGACTGGCTCGGCACCGGCCTGCTCACCATCTGGATCACCGCGCTGGTCCTCATCGCGAGCTGGGGCGGCACCCAGTACGCCTGGGGCTCGCCGCAGATTCTCGGCCTGCTGGCGCTGACCGTCGTCGGTTTCGTGGCGTTCATCTTCGTGCAGCGCCGGGTCGCTGAACCGATCATGCCGCTGCGGGTGTTCCGCAGCCGCAACTTCAACCTCGCCGGTGCCGTCGCGTTCATCTCCGGCTTCGCGATGTTCGGCACCATCGCCTTCCTGCCCCAGTACCAGCAGTTCGTTCAGGGGGCCTCGGCCACCAACAGCGGCCTGCTGCTGATGCCGATGATGATCGCGGCCATGGTCGTCAGCCTCGCCGGCGGCGTCCTGATCAGCAAGACCGGCAACTACAAGTGGCTGCCCGTCGTCGGCACCACCCTGGTCACGGTCGGGCTGGGCCTGTTCGCCACCCTGACGACCACGACGTCCACCACCATGACCGGCCTGTACATGGTGGTCATCGGTGCGGGCATGGGCGCCATGATGCAGACGAGCACCCTCATCGCCCAGAACAGCATCGAACTGCGCGACATGGGCGCCGGTACCGGAGCCTCCACCTTCCTGCGCAACATGGGCAGCTCGCTCGGTGTAGCGCTCCTCGGGGCGATCTACACCAACCACCTGACCAGCACTCTGGCCGGCGCCGGGGCCGCCGGCGGCACCTCGACGGCCACGCTGACCCCGCAGACGCTGCGCAGCCTGCCGCAGGCCGCTCGCGAGCTGTTCCAGCACGCTGTCACCGACGGTGTCACCGCGCTGTTCATGGCCGGCGCCGTCGTGGCCGCGGCCGGCATCGTGATCGCGCTGTTCATCAAGCAGGTCCCGCTGCGTACGGCGGTCGCGCCGGCCCGCACCGTGGAGGCCCCGGTGGACGCCGAGCGGGAACTGGTCGCCGGCTGACGGATTGCATGACCGGCTGGGGTCGGAGCATCGGATGGTGCCTCGACCCCAGCCGTCGGCCCCGGCGCGAGGAGGAGCAGGGTCAGGGAACCTTCGCGGAGAAGACGAAGCGGTTGTTGCCCTCGTTGATCCCCCACAGCCGCGCTGCCGATCCGTTGTACGCAGGCTGGAACGACAGGTTCTCCAGGCCCCCGTTGACCGTGGTCTGCTGATGCGGCGCCTGGCCGGGAACGGCCTTGTGGATGCACGTGCCGCTGCCGCCGGCGCAGGTTCCCGACAGGTACCAGTTGGTTCCGTCGCTGGCCGCGCCCTGCATGTGCCAGATCGGCGACGTGTACGCCTCGTCCGCGTGCACGAGTCCGTCGGTCCCGAGGAGCGGCAGTGCCGTCAGGAAGTTCATCGGCCAGCGGATGGCGCGCCCGCCCGCGGAGTCGGCGGCCACGAACTCGGTCGACACCATCGTGTCGCGGTTGGCGCCGCGGCGGTCGAGGCTGATCGAGTTGAGGCAGGGACGCGTACCCGTGACGGGTGTGCAGCCGATGTACTTGCCGTCGGTGGGAACGTAGTCCGGGTAGTACTCGCCCATCATCGGCAGCGCGTAGCGGTGCCAGCGGGCGCTGGGGGCGGCGGTGCCGTCGGTACCGAGACCGATGTCCTCGGCCGACCGCGTCATGGTCCACAGGTGGCTGAGGCTGAACGCGTGCAGCCGGCCGCCGTTGGCGACCAGGAGCGAGTCGCCGTACCAGACGACGCCGTCGGCGTGGTTGAAGTTGAAGGGCGCGAACGTGTCGACGCCGTTGACGGTGACCGGCACGACCAGCAGCACGTCGCGGAACTTCAGGTGAGCGGTGTCGGTGTAGTCGACGAAGGTCAGCCGCGCGAAGGCGTCGGAGTCCTGGATGCCGTGCCAGCTCGCGACGGCGATGCGGCGGCCCTCCCAGACCAGGTTCGGCTGGGCGTCCCAGGAACCGCTCAGGCCCTGCGGCCGCCAGTTCGCGGTGTCCCAGTCGTCGTCGGCCGGGTCCCAGCAGAACCCGGTCGGCGCCAGCGTCGTGACGATGCCCGTCGGATGGCACAGGCCCCAGGTGGGATGAAAGTCCTGAGGTCCGTCGATCGCCGCGCCGAGCGACGCCGGCCTGGTCACGGTGCCCGCGGCTTCCAGACGATCAATGATCTTGCGGTTCGTGTCGAAGCTCTTGCCCGGATCGAGCACGAACGAGGTCGCGTCGATGGAGGCGAAGGCGGCGGCCGCCTGGGCGGGGGAGGGTGGGAGCAGGGTCGCCGACAGGAGCAGGAACGTGCAGGCGGCGGCGATACGGGTTCGGCGCATGACTACCTCCGGGGGAGTGGTCCGATGATCACCATACCGACCACAGTAGACACACGCGGGCGCGCGCGTCGACGGGCGTGATCAACGGAACCGGCCCCGGTACGCCCGGAAACGGGTTGGACCGTGCGGGTGGGGGCGGTTAGATTCGCGCCGTGGTCCGGCCAGGAGAACTCGTCATCGGTGTCGAGCACGTCCACCGCCTGGTCGCGGACCAGTTTCCGCAGTGGTCCGGACTGCCGGTCGTCGCGCAGCCGTTGACCGGCACCGACAACGCGCTGTTCCGGCTCGGCGACGACCTCGTCGCCCGGCTGCCCCGCGCGCCGTGGGCGGTCGACCAGGTGTCGACGGATACGACCTGGCTGCCGCTGCTCGCGCCGCACCTGCCGGTCCCGGTCCCGCTGCCGGTCGCGGTGGGGGAGCCGGACGCGGGCTATCCGTGGCCGTGGACGGTCGTCCCGTGGCTGCCCGGCCGCAATCCCGACCCCGAGGAGGACCTCGTCGGCGTCGCGGAGGACCTCGCCGGGTTCGTCCG
Organism: Hamadaea tsunoensis DSM 44101; assembly: GCF_000428945.1. Classification (GTDB taxonomy): domain Bacteria; phylum Actinomycetota; class Actinomycetes; order Mycobacteriales; family Micromonosporaceae; genus Hamadaea; species Hamadaea tsunoensis. Next base: position 88,035 of record NZ_AUAX01000004.1, read on the forward strand.
CGCGATGATCGCGATCGAGCCGCTCGACGGGCCGCTGAAGCAGGGGATCGCCCGCGGCGTACCGCTGGAGTGCCGCGACGAACTGACCCGGCGGTCGATCGAGGAGCTGGGCGACCGGATCGACGGCCGGGCGGTGACCGCGGCCTGGGACGAGGCGATGGAGGCGGCCGCGTGGCCGGGGCCGCCGGCCTGGCTGCACGCCGACCTGATGGCCGGCAACCTGTTGGTCGACGGCGGCCGGCTCAGCGCGGTGATCGACTTCGGCGGCCTCGGCCGGGGCGACCCGGCGATCGAGCTGCTGCCGTGCTGGCGGCTGTTCGACGACCGGGCCGGTGCCGCCTATGTGGAGGCCCTCGGTTTCGACGAACCCACCTGGGTACGCGGCTGGGCCTGGCCGCTGTCGATCTCGCTGTACTGGCTCGCCGACCTGTGGGACGTCCTCGATGACGAGGATCGCGCGTACGGGCTGCGCAGCATCGACATCGTCCTCCGCCACCGGGGTCGCCGGCCCGTCCGGTGAGGCGCGGCGTCAGCTCACCGGCAGCGGAGCCAGATCGGGCTCGACCCAGGCGGTCCGGGCCGTGGCCGACGCGAGCAGGGCCGAGCTGTAATGCGTACTCAGCAGGCGTTTGTCGAGCAGTTCCGGGTAGCGCTCGGCGAAGGTGTCGAAGTCGGCGGCGGGATCGGCGGTGTGGTGGCCGACGAGGCGTACCCAGGCCCGGCTGACCGTCTCGTGGTACTTCTGCGGCGCGCCAGCGTACCGGGCGGTGGTCTGGATTCCCTCGCGGACCAGGTCGCTCGCGGCGGCTTCGCCGTAGCGGCGGACCGCGTGCCAGGTCAGTTCGATGTGCTGGCGGTGGCCGAAGCGTACCGAGTGGGCCATCACCTCGGCCATGAGCTCGTCGAACGCGGTCATGGCCGGGCCGCCGTCAGGGCGTCGAGGACCGCGCGGGCGCCGTCGATCTGCTCCCGGCTGAGCCCGGCGAGCGCGCCGTGCTCCAGGTCGGCGAACGTCTGGCGGATCAGTGTCGCGGTCTCGCGGCCGTCGGCGGTCAGCTCGATGAGCACCGCCCGGCGGTCGCCGGGGCGGGTGCCGCGGGTGATGAGGCCGCGCCGTTCCAGCCGGTCGAGGATGCCGGTGAGGGTCGCGGGCTTGCTGCCGACGGCCGCGCCGAGCTGCGAGACGGTACGCGGTTCGCCGTCGCCGAGGTTGCCCAGCACGTTGATCTCCGACGCGGTCAGGTCGAGGTCGACGAGCGTCGTCGTGACCAGGTGCAGCGTCGCATGGGTGGCCCGTTGCAGGGCGAGTAGTACGGGTTCGTTCTTCACGGTTCCGAATTATACGGAACCGAAGTAATGCTGTCCAGCGTGCGCCGGACTCCCGGGAGATGCTTCAGATCACATATCGTATGAGAACCATATGACATAGGATCGGCGCATGAGGATCGTCATCTTCGGCGCCCACGGGCTGACCGGGCGTACGCTCACCGGCCAGGCGCTGGCGGCCGGGCACGAGGTCACCGCGATCACCCGCCGGCCCGCCGAATTCCCCGTCGAGCATGCGCGGCTGCGCGTCGTCGGTGCGGACGTGTACGACGGGAACGCCGTGGACGCCGCGACGGCCGGTGCGGAGGCGGTGCTGTCCACGCTCGGCGTACCGTTCACCCGCAAGCCGGTCAGCGTCTACAGCGAGGGGATCCGCAACATCACGGCGGCCATGGCCCGGCACGGCGTGTCGCGGATCGTCGCCGTCAGCTCCAGCGCCACGTATCCGCACCACCACGCCGACGGCGGCTTCCTGATGAACCGCGTACTGCAGCCGATCGTGGTCGCGACGATCGGGCGCAGCACGTACGCGGACATGCGGATCATGGAGGAGCACCTGCGGGGGAGCGGGCTGCGCTGGACGATCGTGCGGCCGTCCGGGCTCTTCGACACCCCGGAGGTGAGCCGGTACCGGCTCCACGAGAACGAGGCGCCCGGCATCTTCACCAGCCGGGCCGATCTCGCGGCGAGCCTGCTCGAACAGCTCGCCGACGACCGCTACCTCCGCAAGGCGGTCGCCGTGACCACGGTGGAGGGTACGCCGACCCTGTGGCAGATGATGCGCAACGAAGCGGTCAAGCAGCCCGGCGGGCCGAGACCAGACCGCTCTCGTACGCCGCGATGACCAGCTGCCGCTCGGCGTGCTCAAGGGCATCACACCGCTGTCGATCGTGGCGACCATCGCCGCGCTGGCCGTCCTCGGCATGCTCGGCTGAATCGGCCACGTTCAGCCGGGGAGCAGCGGACTGTCGCGGACGGCCGCCAGTGCCTCGTCTCGGCTCCACGCCTCCCCTTCGGCGAGTGCGGCCGCGTACCGCGCCGGTCCGATCAGTTCCTCGGCGGCCCGCATCACCAGCGCGGTGTCGGTGTCGGTCGCCAGCCGGGCCCCGTGCACGGCCCGGGCCGCGCCGAGCAGCAGCGCCGCCCGAGCGCCGTCGCCGTGCAGCAGGGCGACACCGGCCAGGCCGATGACGGCGTCGGCGGCGAGCAGGTAATTGCGGTGGCCGGCGGCTTCGTCGAGGAGGGTCCGGTGCAGCCGGGCGGCTTCGACCGGGCGGTCCGTGGCGGCGGCGATCCAACCGAGACCGCGCAGGGTCTTGAGGCGCAGGAAGCGGGCGTCGGCGCCGACGGTGGCCCCGGCGAGCGCCTTCGCGTACTGGTCGGCGGCTTCGGCCAGGTCGCCCTGCTGGCGGGCGACGTCCCCGAGCCCCTGGTGCAGTTCGGGCACGTCGCGGCGGCCCGCGCGGGCGGCGGTCGCGGCGGCGCGGTCGAGATCGGCGCGGGCCGCGGCCAGGTCCCCGGTGAGCACGCGGACCTTGGCCCGGCGGCAGAGCAGGTCGGTCAGCGTCGCGCTGGCGGTGACCAGCTCGGCGGCGGTGTCGACGGCCTGGCTCATGAGCGCGAGGGTCCCGGGCCAGTCGCCGCGCCAGGCGGCCAGTTCGGCCAGCAGGTCCAGGGCGTTCGTGGTTCCCCACCGGTCGCCGGTCGCGTGGAAGCCTTCGAGGGCGAGGGTGAGGGCCGCCTCGGCCGCGTCGGTCCCGCCGTGCGCCACCTCGCGGGTGCCTCGATGCAGCTGGGCGACGGCCTGGGACCAGGCGTCCGCCGCCGCCGGACGGTCCGGATCGCGGCAGAGCACGGCCGTCGACGGCCAGCGGGGCGCCTGGTGGGCCACCGGGACCATCGCCCGCGTGAGCCGGCGGGCCGCCGTCGGGCCGGGATCGGGCGCTGCCATGGCGTTGCCGGCGCACAGCAGGTACTCCTCGGCCAGGTCGGCGGGCGGCGGGTCGCCGACCTGGGCCAGCAGCTCGACGCAGAGCACCGCGCCTTCGTGGCGCCGCCCGCCCAGGTACCAGTACCAGGACATCGCCGCGGCCATCCGCAGTGCCGACCGCGCGTCGCGGGACGCCGTCCAGCGCAGCGCGGCCCGCAGGTTGTCGTTCTCGGCGGCCAGCCGGTCCAGCCAGTCGAGCTGCCGGCGACCTCGCAGCTGCGGGTCGGCGGCAGCGGTGAACTGCCCGAAGTACTCGGCGTGCGCGGTTCGGACGGCGAGTTCCTCACCGGCTTCGGCCAGCTGCTCGGCACAGAAGGCCCGGATCGTCTCCAGCATCCGGTACCGGCCGCCGGAATAGTCTACAAAGGACTTCTCGGTGAGGCCGGCGAGCAGATCGGGCACGTCCGCTTCCGGCAGGCCGCACACCGCCGTGGCCGAGGCGACGGTCGCGCCGCCGGCGAACACGGTCAACCGCCGGGCGAGCGTACGCTCCGCCGGGTCGAGCAGCTCCCAGCTCCACCCGGTCACCGCCCGCAGCGTCTGATGCCGGGGTTCGGCGGTCCGGCTGCCCCGCGACAGCAGCCGGAACCGGTCGGACAGTCCCGCCGCGACCTCGGCCGGCGTGAGCGACCGCAGCCGCGCCGCGGCCAGCTCGATCGCGAGCGGGAGGCCGTCGAGTCCGGCGCAGATGCGTACCACGTCGTCGATGACGTCCTCGTCGAGCCGGAAATCCGGCCGGACCGTACGCGCCCGGTCGGCGAACAGGCGTACCGCCGGGCTGGCCAGGCGATCCTCCAGCGCGCAGCCCGCCGCGGCGACGGCGAGCTGGCCGACCGGGAACAGGGCCTCCCCGGTCAGCCCGAGCGACTCGCGGCTGGTGGCGAGGATGCGCACCTCGGGACACGCGGCGAGCAACCGGTGGGCGAGCCTCGCCGTGGCGTCGACGACGTGCTCGCAGTTGTCCAGGATGAGCAGCAGCCGGCGGTCGGCGAGCGCGGTCAGCAGGTGCCCCTCGGCGGCCGGCTGCGGGCGCGGTTCGGTGAGGCCGAGCGCCGCGGCGATGGTCTGCGCGAGCAGCCGGGCGTCGGTCAGCGGCGCCAGCTCGATGAACGCGAGCTCGCCGTCGATCGCGGCGGCGGCCTCGATGGCCAGTCGGGTCTTGCCGGTGCCGCCCGGCCCGGTGAGGGTCACCAGCCGCTCGCCGGCGAGCAGCCCGGCCAGCCGGGCGAGGTCGTCGTCGCGGCCGACGAAGCTGGTCAGCTGCGCGGGCGTGCGGCGGGGTCCGGGCGCCGGGCGGTCCCGGAGGATGGCCAGATGGGCGGCGGCCAGCTCCGGCGACGGATCGGCGCCGAGTTCGGCGGCCAGCGCGCGGCGGGTCCGTTCGTAGAGTTCGAGGGCCTCGGCCTGCTGCCCGCAATCGTAGAGCGCCCGCATCAGCAGTGCGCAGGCCCGTTCACGCAGCGGCTGCGCGGCCAGCAGATCGGACAGTCCGGCCACGGCGGCCACCGGTTCACCGCAGGCGAGCGCCGCCTCGGCATGGTCCTCGACCGCGGCCGTCCGCAGCTGGCCGAGACGGGCCGCGTACGCGTGGAGGAACGGCACGTCGGGCAGGTCGGGCCGGTCCCGTCCCTGCCACAGCGCCAGCGCCTGGGCCAGCAGCCGCTCGGCCGTCACGGGGTCGGCGGCCACGATCCGCCGTCCGTCGGCGGCCAGCCGGGCGAACAGGTGCGCGTCGACGGCGTCGGGTTCGACGGCCAGGCGGTACCCGGCCGGACCGGACTCGATCGCGGCGCCGGTGCCGGCCACCAGGCGGCGCAGCCGGGACACCTGCCCGTGCAGCGCGTTCGCGGCGTCGGCCAGCGGGCCGTCGGCGTACAGGGCCTCGATCAGCCGGTCGGTGCTGACGGTCCGCCCGGGCTCCAGCAGCAGCAGCGCGAGGATGGCCTGGCGTTTCGGGCCGCTGATGGCCACCGTCGTGCCGTCGAGGTGACGGACCTCGACCGACCCCAGGATGCTGAACGTCGTGCCTGCGGGGTCCTGCGCGGTCATCGTGTCCACCTGGATCTTGGCAGCTCGGGCGACTGCCATCGTAGAGCCGTCGCCCCGACGCAGGTGAGTCACCGAAGCTGTCCTGTCCCTCGATCCGTACGTACGCAAAGGCACGCCGCCTCTTCCGCAGCCGTGTCTACTACTCGTCGAGAAGCGCTGCCTGACGACGCTTTAAGCTCGTATAGGTATTGCGAACGTACGTCGTGAAGTCGGGTGGATAGTCGATTGCGGCAAATAGCTCTTGAGATCCGTTCTCCCAGCCGGCCATGACAACGTCGTAGCTGGTGACATGAGAACAGAACTCCGAAATGCATGCAGGCATCGTCTCGTCAACCAGCAGATCCGCTTTTGTCATGAGGATCTCGTATATCCGCTTGTTGGATGGCTGGAACACGATGGTCATCCACGCCTGCCAAGCCGACCTTTGTTCGACGGTGAGCTGTTCCTGATCATCTTTCAACTGCCGCACGTCGTCGTATTTCGCGCAAAACGACTCGAATGAGATCCTGGTTGAGTCTGACAGGGAAAACGCGGGGCCATAGAGCTCGGTCAACTGGCGGTTGACTCGCGACAGGCGGTCCGACCTGCCCTGAAGACGGCGAGTATGGAAATATGTAAAGAGAAAACCCAGCACTGCCACTGAGACCGTCGTACCGGCAGTCATGGCGACAGCCATACGTCTCCGTCCTCTCGCCCGAACTAGCTGCTTGCAGCCAGCGCCTTGGCCTTGCTCCATTAAGGAGCCTCAGGCTAGTTGTCAAGGAGCTGAGCGGCCATCCTCCGAACATCTTTAGCTGCTTGTCAGCTCAATCTGCCGCGGGGCGCCCGTAGAGTAGGTCGATCTGACGGAGGCGATGATGGCGATCAACGAACATCCCGCCTGGGGCCTGTCTTCTCGATCGTGAGCCGCGTCAGAGTTGCGATGAAGACTGCCGGTCGACTCTCCCCGGCTCATCACATCCACGGTGAACGACGCCGCGATTCAAGATTGACAGGACAGGATCTGGGCCGGCGACGGTTTGCGGCCTGACCAGACGCCGCTGACCCGGCGCAGGACGAGATCCCTCGCCGCCAGCGCCAGCACCCGCTCGTGGAATTCGGCGCGCCGGTCGTCCGGCAGGTCTTCGATGAAGGCCCGGTACCCGTGCGTCAGCGACCACCGCCACAGCGCCCCGGTGTCCGGAAACGGGATGGCGACCTCGGCGAAGTCCTCGCGCAGGTCGACGAAGCCCGCCTCGTCCAGCAGGTCCGCCGCGTCGACCGGCGTACCCATGCTGCCGTTGGGCGGCAGGTAGGCGGTGAACTCCCCGAACAGCTCGTTGAGGCGTACGCCCAGTTCGTCTTCGCCCGACACCGCCGGACCGCCCCGGCTGCGGGAGCTGCCGCCGGTGAACGCGAACCGCCCGCCAGGTCTGAGGACCCGGTACGCCTCGGCCACCCCGGCCGCGGGATCGTCGAGGATGTGGATGGCGAAGGAGGACGCGACCACGTCGAAGGTGCCGTCCGCGAACGTGAGCGCCTGCGCGTCCATGGTGTACGCCTCGGCGGCCGGGAACGCGGCGGAAAGCTCCCGCACCATGCCGGGGGCGGCGTCGACGGCGGTGACGCGGCAGCCGCGGGCGAGCGCGGGGGCCGTCAGCGCGCCCCGTCCGGCGCCGAGGTCCAGGAAGGCGCAGCCGGGCGGCGGATCGATGGCGGCGATGATCGCCGTGCCGAAGGAGGCGAAGAAGGGAACGACTTCGTCATAGTCGGCCGCGACGCGATCGAACAGCTCCCATGAGGATCCTTGCATGGTCGCAGATGCTGGCGGATCCGCGATTTCCCGGCAATCGGATATTCGCCGGCTCAGTCCATGGCGGATGATCCGCCGGCCACGGCGTCGCCGAGCGCGGTCCGCTCGTAGAGCACCGACCGGCCGTCCCGGGCGCCGCGGACGAGACCGGCCCGGCGCAGCACCGCGAGGTGGTCGCCGACCGCGCCGGGTGCCATCGTCAGGCTGCGGGCGAGCTGCGTCGTGCTGGCCGGGTCGGCCAGGCTGAGCAGGAGCCGGGCGCGCGAGCGGCCGAGCAGGTCCGCGAGCGCCGCGGAGTCGTCGGCCCGGTCGGGCTCCCACAGGGCGGCGCTGCCGCGGGCCGGGTAGATCAGCGCCCGCGGCCAGCTGTCGTCGTGGTGCACGGCCACGCCCGGCCAGATCGTCCCGCCCGGGACGAGCAGCAGCCCCTCGCCGTTCAGGTCGACCGTGCGGCGGGCGGACAGGCCGCGTACCTCGATGCCGCCGGCGTGCCAGGCGACCGACGGGTGCAGGCCGTCCAGGGCCGCCGCCCAGCCGCCCCGGCCGAGCAGTCCCGCCCGGTGCACGACGTCCCGCTCGCAGATCGCCCGCAGCTGCGGCCAGTCCGGCGCGACCAGTTCCCGCCACGCGATGTCCATCGCGTCGCCGATCCGCCGCACGACCTGCCGGTCGCGCAGGACGGCCACCGTCCGCGGGCTGGGCGGTGGGCGTACGTCCAGATAGGAGGCGATCTCCGCGCGGGCCTCGCGCAGCGGCGTGGAGCGCAGGGCGGCGAGGTCGTCGGCCCAGGTCTGGGCCATGCCGGCGGGCGGCCGGGCGATGAAGTCGGCGCCGCCGTGCGGGCGTTGCAGCGCGAGGGCGGCGTCGAGCTCGGTCTCGCGGCGCAGGCGGGCGAAGGCGGGCCGCAGCCGGTCGAGCCAGGGGGAGGGCGGGCGGTGCCGGTCGCGACCGGACAGCCGGCGCAGGATGTTGTTCAGCTCCATGGCCGGGGACACCGCGAACCGGCTGTGCAGCAGGTCGTCGGCGCCCACCTCGAAGCGGATCACCACCTGACCTTACGCCGGGGGACGTATCATTCGCCGCCCGCCGCCGCGGCGGCCAGGCTGCCCGCATGACCATCACCGCCGACCGCCCGGCGACCTACCGCGAGGTGCTCGCCGACCCGGTCTACCGCCTGCTGTTCGGCACGCGCGCGCTCGCGATCGCCGCCGACTCGCTGCGCATCCTCGCCCTGTCGACCCTGATCTACGCGGCCACCTCCTCCGCGCTGCTCGGCGCGCTCGCCTTCGGCGCGGGCTTCCTGCCCCAACTGCTCGGCACCACGCTGCTCGGGGCCGTCGCCGACCGCGTCCGGCCGCGCCGCGTGATCACCCTCGGGTACGCGCTGGAAGCCCTCACCGCCGTGCTCCTCGCGACGGCCGGGCTGCCCGCGGCGGCGAACCTCGCGGTCGTGGCGGCCGTCGCCTGCCTCGTGCCCGTCTTCGGTGGCGCCGCCGCCCGGGTGACCGCCGAACGCCTGCGCGGGGACGCGTACGTGCTGGGGCGGTCGCTGTCCACGATGTCCTCGTCGGCCGCGCAACTCGCCGGGCTGGCCGGCGGCGGAGCCGTCCTCGCGGCACTCGGCCGGCCGCAGCACGCCCTGCTCGTCAGCGCGGCCCTGCACGCGATCGCCGCGGTGGCCGTGCGTACCCGGCTGCCCGACCTCGACCCGGCCCCGACCGCCGCCGGCTCAGTCGTGCGGCACAGCTGGCACGGCAACCGGGCACTGCTCGCCGACCGGGCCGTACGCCGGCTGCTTGTCGCGCAGTGGCTGCCGCCCGGTTTCGCGGTCGGAGCCGAAGGGCTGCTGGTCGCGTACGCCGCCCAGCGCGGATGGGGGACGGCCACGGCCGGTTACCTGCTCGGGTGCCTGCCGGTCGGTATGTTCCTCGGCGACTTCCTGGTCGGCCGGTTCGTCGCGCCCGCCCGCCGGGAACGGCTGTCCGCGCCGCTGGTGGCGCTGCTCGGCGTACCGCTGATCGGGGTGGGGCTGACGGGATCGCCGGTGGTGGCGGCCGCCGCCCTGCTGTGCTCGGGCGCCGGCTTCTCCTACAAGCTCGGGCTGCAGCGGGAGTTCCTCGCGGCCGTCCCGCAGGAGCTGCGAGGGCAGGCGTTCGGCTTGCTGACGGCGGGCCTCATGACGGCGCAGGGCCTGGGGCCGGCGGTCTTCGGCGGGATCGCGCTGGGCACCGGGGCGGGCTGGGCGGTGGCGCTCGCGGGCGGGGCCACCTGCCTCGGTGTGTTCGCGGTCGGCGTGGCCCGAGGGAATGCGCGGTAGCAGCTGTGCCGGCCGGGGTCCGGAGCGAATCCGGACTCCCGGCCAGAGGCGCACGGCGTCCCGTGGTCGAAACGGGGACGGGGCGGAAGGTCGTGAGCCGCCCGCTCTGCCGGGCCGGAGCCTCCTCCGGCTCTCTGAGCTACCGCCGTGCCGGCCGAGCATGCCCGCCGAACCCCTGCGGCGGCAACCGAATATCCGCTACGACTGTCCGGAGAAGACACCGTGGCGGCGAAGGACCCCGGCCAGCAGCGGCGACGCCACGGCGACGCCGTGCACCAGGTCCGGCGCCGGCGCCGGCAGCTCCAGGAATCCCTGCCGGTAGGGCTGCGTCCAGCCGTCGGCCTCCGGGTCGACGCCGCGGCGCGCGCAGGTTCGGCGTACGAGGTCGGCGGGGCAGTCGTCGCCACCGAGCACCACGTCCCAGGGCAGCGGGAGGTCGGCCCAGACGCGTACGTCGACGTGCTGCTCGCGGCCCTCCAGCCGGTGCCACGCCGCCACGTCCGCCGCCACCAGCGCGGGCACCTTGCCCGGGCAGCTCGCCTCCAGCACGTCGTCGTAGCCGAGCCCGCGCAGCAGGTTCAACCATCCGGTACGCGCCTGGTTGAACGCCCGCGACGCGGTGTTCCACGTGGACGAGTCGTCGCCCATCCGGGTGATCATCTGGGTCCGGTCGCGGAGCGGGTCGAAACCGCGGCGCAGCGCCCGAGCCGACGCGGCCAGGTGCTCGTAGTAGCGACCCATGAGCACGCCGCACTGTGCGTCGTCGAGCTGGTCAAGGATACGCCACTGGGTCAGCACCGACGCCAGCACCCAGGGCCGGCAGGTCGGCGCGGCCAGCGCGACCGTCAGCAACTCCCCGGCCAGGGCGTCCATCGGCCGGGACTGGCTGCCCGACGTGAACACGGTACGCATGTTCAGCCGCGCGACGTAGTACGCCGTGAACGCGGCGGTCGCCGGGCACGCGAGGAACTCGTCCTCCTCGATCAGGTACGCCAGCCGGGACTTGCCGAACGCCACCGACGCCTCGCGGTCGCGCTCCGCGGCCAGGACGGCGGTGCGCTGCTGAAGGTGGAGCACCGACCGGACCGCCCGCCGGTACGCGCGTACGGAGACGCCGGGCAGGAGTTCACGGCGGGTCGCGGCGTCCATCCGGTCCCGCGCGTCGGCGTGCCCGCCGTGCTCGCCCCGGGCGCCCTTCGGCTTCGGCAGCCGGTGGTAGGACCACGTGCGCCACGTCACCAGGACGGTCTTGCGGGGCATCGTCGACCGGGCCGGCCAGGGTTCCTGCGTGGACAGTCCCAGCAGGGCGAGGGCCGCAGCCAGCCAGGCGCCCAGCGACTCCGGGTCGGCCGGGTCGGCGGCCACCGGCGCGGTCCGCCCGGCCGCGCAGGTCACCACGGCCACCGCGCTCTCGGCGGCCGCGTACGCGCGCGCCAGGCCGGGATGGTGCCGCCACACCTTCGGCATCGACGAACCGGTCGCGTACACCTGCACCGCGGCGGTGTCCCGCCGGGAGCGTTCGTGGCGGAACATCGCGTACAGGTCACGCGTACCGACGGCGCTGAGCCAGCGGTCCGCCCGCAGCGCCACCAGGTCGATCACCACGTCCTGCGGTGGGCGCCGCTCCCGCAGCCCGCGGTGCAGCCGGCGCAGGATCTGTTCGTCCGAGCCCTCGTGCGGCATGTGGTCTTACCCGCCTCCACCCGTCCCGCCCGGTGCGGCGGTGGTGGCCGCCCGAGGCCGGCCACGGCAGGCCAGCCGCACAGTATCGGGCCGGCCGCGAACAGGCGTCCAGCTGTTTTCGGCGCACCTCGTGGGCGGATCACGCCGGTGCGCCGTGGCCAGTCATCCGAGTGTCGGGTCGTTGATGAGCTACGCTTCCGGAGCCGGCGTCCGGCCGGCCCCGGAAGGACAAACGGATTAGACGACGGTGACGTTGTCCGCCTGCGGGCCCTTCTGGCCCTGCTTGACCTCGAACTGGACCTTCTGGCCCTCGTCCAGCTGGCGGAAGCCACCGCTGGCGATGGCGGAGTAGTGGACGAACACGTCAGGGCCGCCGCCGTCCTGCTCGATGAAGCCGAATCCCTTTTCGGCGTTGAACCACTTCACGGTTCCTGTTGCCATGTGCCGTCTCCCGTTCGGGTGCGGAATGGAGACCTGCGAGAAAAAACGAAGGCCACATCACTCTGACGAATCCGCACAAACCCACCGTAGTACTAGACTGACCCGAGAGAAGCCTTGTGACCGACATATTCGTACCCGCGGGTCCGGCGAGCCCGGCGACCGCCGTGCAGTACCTCAGCGGCCTGGTCGCCGACGGCGCGGCGGACGCCCGTGCCGGCGACCAGCTGCTGCTGACGGCGGTGCCGCTGGTACCCGAGATCCGGCTCCACCTCGCGACCGACGCCATCCTGCTGTGGGCGCGGCTCGAAGCGGACGCCAAAGCGCCGCTCGCGGCGCCCTTCTGGGCCTCGGCCTGGGCCGGCGGGCAGGCCGTCGCCCGGCACATCCTGGATCATCCGCAGCTCGTGCGCGGCCGGTCGGTCCTCGACATCGGCTCCGGCTCGGGGCTCGCCGCCATCGCCGCCGCCCGCGCCGGCGGCCATGCCGTGGCCAACGACATCGATCCGCTGGCCACCGCCGCGATCGCCCTGAACGCCGAGGTGAACCACGCCGTGGTCGAGACCCACCTGGGCGACCTGCTCGGCGGGACCGGCCGCGAGGCGCAGGTCGTCCTGGTCGGCGACGCCTTCTACAACGACGAGATCGCCGAGCACGTCCTGCCCTATCTGGACCGCGTACTGGCGGCGGGCGGGCGGGTCCTCATCGGCGACCCCGGCCGCGGCCACCTCCCCGAACACGGGCTCGACCACCTGGCGGCGTACCGGCACCCGCGCATGAGCACGCTCGGGGACTCGTACATCGACGAGGCCCACGTGTTCGAGCTGCGGTACACGCGCGGCTGAGCGCCGCGCGGCGGGCCGTGATCTACTGCACCCGCGCGGCCGGTATCTTTCCGGCAGACACGCGTACGCGGGGGACGGGGAGGATCACGTGACAGGACACGATGCGAAGGCGCTACGCCCTGCTTTGGTGCTGGGCGCGCTGGGCGTGGTGTTCGGCGACATCGGCACCAGCCCGATCTACACCCTGCAGACTGTCTTCAACCCCGACGACCCGCACCCGGTCCCGGTCAGCACCGAGAACCTGTTCGGCGTGATCTCGCTGATCTTCTGGTCGGTCGTGATCGTCGTGATGGTCACCTACGTGCTGCTCGCCCTGCGCGCCGACAACGACGGCGAGGGCGGCATCATGGCCCTCATCACCCAGCTGCGCCGGTGGCACACGCCGGGCCGCAAGGCCGCCGGGACCCTGGCCGTGGTCGGGATCTTCGGCGCCGCGCTGTTCTTCGGCGACGGCATGATCACCCCCGCGATCTCCGTGCTCTCGGCCGTCGAGGGCCTGAAGGTCTCGACGCCCTCCCTGGAACCGGCGGTCGTCCCGATCACCGCTGTGATCATCGTGATCCTCTTCCTGGTCCAGCGGCGCGGCACGGCGGCCGTCGGCAAGCTGTTCGGGCCGGTCATGATCCTGTGGTTCACGTCGATCTCGATCACGGGCATCGTCGGCATCACCCATCGCCCCGAGATCCTCAAGGCACTGCTGCCCACGTACGCGCTCGGGTTCCTCTTCCACCACTTCGGCATCGCGTTCTTCGCGCTCGCGGCCGTCGTGCTGGCCATCACCGGCGCCGAGGCGCTCTACGCCGACATGGGCCACTTCGGCCGCCGGGCGATCACCTGGGCCTGGATCCTGCTCGTGTTCCCGGCCTGCGTACTGAGCTATCTCGGGCAGGGCGCGCTGATCCTGGAGAACCCCGAGCACATCTCCAGCCCGTTCTTCCTGCTCGTGCCCAGCTGGGGCCAGTTCGCCATGGTGCTGCTGGCCACCGCCGCCACCGTCATCGCGGCGCAGGCCGTCATCACCGGCGCGTACTCGGTCACGGCGCAGGCCGCCCGGCTCGGGTACCTGCCCCGGCTGCGGATCGCCCACACGTCCGAGTCGGAGATGGGCCAGATCTACGTTCCGTGGATCAACTGGCTGCTCATGGTCTCGGTGCTGACCCTCGTCCTCGCGTTCCGCAGCTCCGCGGCGCTCGCGTACGCGTACGGCATGACGGTCACCGGCACGATCACGATCATGACGCTGCTCTACTTCTACGTGGCCCGCATGCGCTGGGGCAAACCGCTGTGGCTGATCATCGGCGGCGCGACCGTGCTGCTCTCGGTGGACCTGCTGTTCGTCGCGGCGAACCTGACGAAGCTGATCCACGGCGCGTGGCTGCCGCTGGCCATCGCGCTGACCGCGTTCACGATCATGACGACGTGGCAGAAGGGCCGGCAGGTCGTCACCGCCCGGCGCGAAGGTGCCGAGGGCTCACTGTACGAGTTCGTCGACGAACTGCACGACAACCAGCCGCCGCCGCTGGAGGTCCCGGGCACCGCGGTCTTCCTCAACCGCGGCAAGCAGACCGCCCCGCTCGCTTTGCGGGCGAACGTCGAGCACAACCACATCCGGCACGCGCACATCGTCATCCTGGCGATCGAGACCGAGCCGGTGCCGCGCGTACCGGCGGACCAGCGCATCACGGTCGACGACCTCGGTCATGACGACGGCATCTTCCACGTCGTCGCCCGCTACGGCTACATGGAGACGCCGGACGTGCCGGCCGCGCTCGCCGCGATCCCGGCCGAGGCGACCGAGGGCGAGCTCAGCCTGGCCGACGCGTCGTACTTCCTGTCCAAGATCGAGCTGATCCGCGGGGACGAGAAGACGATGGCGGGGTGGCGCAAGCGGCTGTTCATCGCCACGTCCTACATCACCGCGGACGCGGCGGAGCAGTTCGGGCTGCCCCGCGACCGCACCGTCATCATGGGCTCGCACATCGAGGTCTGATTCTTCGACGGGGGAGTTCAGCGGGTTCCTGTTCGCGCCGCTGTGAGGCGGTCAGTCCAGCACGGCCACGGTGTCGCCGACGCTGAGCGTACGGTCGCCGGACCGCACGGTCATCTGCAGGCCGAAGCGCAGTTTCCGGTCGATGTTGCGATGGGCGGCGAGCATCCGGAGCGGCTCCCGCCCGCGCCGGCCGGTGTCCTGGTCGATCAGAGCGACCTGGCAGCGACCGCATTCGCCGACACCGTGGAACACGGACCCGCCGATGCGGATGTGGCGGCCGACCCACCCCGCCTCGGCCCAGGGCGCGGCGCCGTCGACGACCACGTTGGGGCGGAACTGCGTCATCGGGAGCGGTCCTTCGGCGCTGTCCGCCTCGCGTAGCCACCGGTTGAACTCGTCCAGCGACGCCGTGTTGGTCAGCAGCAGCGGCGTACCGTCGGCGAAACTCACCTCGGCACCGCTGCCGACGGGCACCTGCCAGGGAACGTGGTTGGCCGCGGGATCGCCGAGCCAGACCAGCCGCGCGGCCCGCCCCAGGAGCCGGTGCAGCCACGCGTCGGCTTCGGGGCCGGCCGCGCGTACGCGGGAAAGCGGTCGGTCGCGGAACACGCGGACCTGAAGCAGTTGGCCGTGGCTGGGTTCGGTGAGGTCGAGTGCGGGCAGGCCGGGCGCGCTCAGGGTGAGGCCGCCGGGGCGGGAGGTCGCTCGCATCGTCACCAGCTCGCTGTGCCGGCGCTGGGTCAGGCCGATGCCGTCCTCGTCCACGATCAGCCAGCGCCGGTCGCCGTCCAGGCCCCACGGCTCGACCCGGGCGGTGTCGCGATCCATCCGATGGCAGCCCTTCACGGGATAGGTGTAGATCGATACAACGTGCATATGGCCCAGGATGGCACCGTACGGTGCGGGGTCGCAATGCGGTCGGGCACATGATCATGTTGGGTACGCGATAGCCTGCGGCATGGTTGGTCGTTTGTGGAGCCCGCTGGCCGGTCTCGTCGCGGCACTGTTCGCCACGGTCTGCGGTGTCGCCGGGCTCGGCCCGATATACCTGTGGATCGACGGGCCGTTCGATACCGCGCTGACGGTGCTGATCGCGGTGGCGCTCGCGCTGGCCGCACTGGCGTTGGCCTGCCTGCTCCTGCCGCGCGTTCCCTGGCAGGGTCCGGCGGCCGCCGGATGGGCGCTCATCGCCATCGCGGTGGTCAACGAGATTGTGCCGGGCCCGCTCAGTGCCGCCATGCTCGGCCCGCCCAACGGCAACGACGCGTGCTGTGCGGTCTCGGTGGAGGTCGCGTTGCGGGAGATCATGGTGTACGCGTTCGCGGCCGGAGCGGTCATGCTGCTGCTGGCGTTCCTCCGGCGGCGGCGCGAGGGCGCCGAACTGATGCGGGAGGCCGTGCCGGACTGAGCGTTCAGCCGAGGGAGCATCGAGGTGCGCGTCAGCCGGTCCGGTCCGGCGGCGTCAGCGCCCGCAGGCCCCGTTCGAGCTGATCGCGTAGCTGCTGACGGTAGGTCTCGATGCGTTGCGCGTAAGCGAGCAGGGCCTCGGTCGCTGACGGTGCCCAGACTTCTTCCTGGCGCGCGCGTACGCCGGTCGAGTCGGCGCACGTGGCGTCGGCGACAGCCTGGTCGATCTCCCGTGGGGTCGGACCGGTTCCGCCCGGACCGCCCTGGGGCAACGCATGCCGGCGAGCGTCGGCCGGCGTGGCGAATCGCGGAAAGCCCCGGTCGGACAGGCAGCTCGACCAGGCGGCGACGGCCGCGCGTACGCCGTTGTCCTGTTGGTAGCGGTCGGCGGCGGCGTGGAACAGTTCGGCCAGCGGCGCCGCGGGCGGGGCGATGCCCGGTCCGTAGAGCGCGTCCATGGCCGTACGCGTGCACGTGCCGGGCGCGTCGGGTGTCGCCGCGCCGGGCCGGTAGCCGTACTGCGCGCCGAAGTAGCGGTCTTTGTCTGCCGTGGACAGCGCGTCGAACGCGGCGTTGCGCGGTGCCTCGGCGGACTCCGCGGCGGTGAAGGCGTAGCCCTGTGTACGCGCGGCGTCCAGCCGCGGCGAGCGGCCCAGCGGGTCCTGCAGCGGGGTGAACAGGACGACGGCAGGATGCGGGGGATGCACGTGGAATCCCTTGCGCTCCATACACTGGTCGATGAGCCGGCCGTCGACTGCGTCGACGCGGGCGTAGAGGTCGACGACGTCGGCGAGGGCGGCGCGGGCCGCCGCGTCGTCGCCGTGCGGCCCCGCGGGGGGTCCCGCGCAGGCGGCCAGCAGCAGTACGCCGGCCATCCCGAGGCGTTGGATGATTCTCATGTGGACCCCCCGCGGCGAGCTCGTGGCTACCAGTTGATGTGGATCCACGAGGTCTTGTTGTCGGCGTTGTACGGCATCCCGCCGTAGACGCCGGTGCTGATGTGGAAGATCTGGTAGTTGTTGCGGTCGTAGAAGTACACGTCGCCGCCGGCGGTCATGTTGTCGAAGGAGGAGATGTTCTCGTACCAGACCGTGTTGGCGAAGACCCAGTTGCCGGGCGAGGGCGCCTCCCACTTCGACCCGCCGCCACCCTGCGAGGTGTAGTAGCAGGACTTGCCCTTGGTGCAGCTGGCATACCCGGCCGCGGCGGCGGGCTGGGCCGCGGCGACCGCGCCCAGCCCGACGGCCGCCAGAGCCGCGGCGCTGCGGACGAGCGTGCGCTTGACGTTCATGTGATTCCCTTTCCCCGTGAAGTGCGATTCCCCGTGAGGTGCATCGGCTTGCGGAACGCACGCTAGGGCGCCCGCCTTACCAAAACCTTTCCGCCCATGTCACGGCCGTGAACCGGCGAACCGATGGGATGCGGTAGAGTGCCGCGCGGCAGACCGTAGCGCAGAGGTCGTCGCGCCACTTTGCGGAAATGGAGGACGCCGGTTCGAATCCGGCCGGTCTGTCGCTCACCCCTCCGCAGGTGTCCCGCCCGGAGCCGTCCCGCCTGGAGGTGCCTTTCGTGTACGCCGCGCTCCGCGACGATCTGACGCAATGGGCCCGCATCCGGCGGCTGACCACCGACCACCGGGCGATCGCCGAGGCCGACGCGTACCGGCGGGCGGGGGACTGGCGCCGCGCGGCGCGGGAACAGCACACCGACATCGCGATCGACCTCGACGCCATCGCGCGCACGTACGGTGCCGCGAGCGCCGAGCGGATCGAGGATGATCTGCGGCACCTCTCCGTCGACCTGCTCTGGTGGCACCTGCCGCGCAACCTCGCGGGCATGAACACCGTGCTGCCCCGGGTCTCGGCCGTGCTCTTCCCGCGCGAGAACGCCGCGACCGAGCCGGTGATCCGCGTACGCCTGCCGATCGCGCCGTTCAGCCCGCAGCGGCTGCGGATCACCGCCGAGCCGGTGTCGCGGATGGAGGAGGAGCGCTGGTTCGCCCTGCCCCGGTACGCGTGGGACGTGCGCGAGGCGGGCAAGGTGGCCCGGGCGTGGGGCTTCGACAGTCCATACGCGAGGGAGGCGTGCCGACTGCTGGCGGACGGACGATCGGCGGACGCGTGGCGGGTGTGCGGTTTCGAGCTGCCCGCCGGGGACGCCGTCTCGCTCGACCTGCGACCGTCGCAGCCGACGTTCCCGTACGGGCTGCGCGAATTCGCCCGCGAGGCGGCCAGGGCGTTCGGGGCCGACTCGGTCGCGACGATGCACAACGCGTACCTCGAAATCGGGGTGGGGGAGACGCTCACGGTCGAGCAGAGCGACCGGTCGGACTGGTACGAGGTGACGCCGCGGATCCTGGCCCAGCCGGTGCCCGTGGACCTGGCCCTGCTGGAGGCGGGCCTGATGAAGCGGGCGGACCTGCACCCCCTCGTACGCGAAGCCCTCTATCCCGGCGTCGCGACCGCCCCGCCGCCGCCACCGCAGCCACCGGTCGCCGAACCGGTACGCGTGCGCTGCCGCGGCCAGTGGCACGAGGTGCGCGTGGCGGACAACGCGCTCCAGCTGACGGCGCACGACGCGACGGAGATCGGCCGCGAGGACGTGCTGAAGTCGTTGGGCGGCAAGCCTTCCGGCTGCTTCGCCGTCCGCGAGACGTGGTACACGGGCAAGGGGCGGCTGCCGCGCGCGCTCGCCGTGCGGTGCCGGGAGATCCGCGACCGGCTGATGGCGGGCGACACGGACTGGATTCTCGCGGGGCTGGCGTCCGGCGTCATCGATCCCCTGATGCGCGACTCGACCGGCGGCAGCCTGCTGCACGGCGCGATGTGCGGCGACTTCGACTGGCTCGCCCCGGCGCTGCTGGCGGCCGGGCTCGACGTGGACACCCCCGACCGGATCGGGCGTACGCCGCTCTACCAGGCGCTGATGGCAGGCGCGCCCGAGTCGGTGATCCGGCAGCTGATGGCCTGGGGAGCGGATCCGGAGAAGGAGACGGTCCACGAGGCGTCGGTCTACACGGCCGCCTACCGGGGCGAGCCGTGGGCGGAGCAACTCATCCGCACACTGGCCAAGGAACGGGGATAGAGCGGCTTTATCGGGTACGCGCCGGCGGAGGAACGGCGATAGTATGCCGTCCACGGAGCTGTAGCGCAGCAGTCGACGCGCCCGCCTGCACAGCGGGAGAACGCCGGTGCGAATCCGGCCGGCTCCACCAACTTGATCCATACTCGACATTCGTCGCTGGCACTCAGGAACATTGATACGCGAAGTCGGCAGGAGCACATAATGTCTCGTGGCTCCTTCTGACTGGATCGCCCTCGTAGCATTGATCATGGCGTTGGCCAGCACTGTGATCTCCGTGTCCCAGACTAGGCTCAACAAACGCGCGTTGCAGATCGAGCTGGACCGCCGCGAGACCGAAGCCGAGCCGGTCTTCGAGTTCCAGGACTGGTATCGAGTCAGGCCGACAAAGGAAGCGAACTGGGGCAGCCTGATGGGCCTGTTCGAGGGACGAATCGTCTTCAAAGGTCCGCAGCAGGAGCTGTCGCTGGTAGCTGTCCGCCTCGACGACGACCAATTCTCCTACACCGACAACGACGGACAGCCGCTGAACCCGGAACGGCGTACTCACATCCTCACTTTTCAGGATGGCTGGAAGCGCCATCAGGACCGGCTCGTCACCATTGCCGGCCGGACGTATCAGTTCCAAGTGAACGCGCAGCGGCATCTCATGCCGGGTCGCGAACCGGTCGTCCGGGTTCGGCTGACCATCATGTGCTACGCCGACGAGCGCTCGTGGAATGTGCCGGTCGTGCTGTCATTGCCGCCCGACAACGCCTACTACGGTCCGCCTCCGACCGGCGACAAGGTTGGCCTCCCGTCCCAGGCGGAGTTGAGCAGCCTGCTCCGCGATGCCATCGGTGGGGATGCCGACGCGATGTTCGCCTTGGCTCAGGCCCTCGAAAAGGGAGGGCGCGAAGGAGAAGCCGGGCAATGGCTGCGCCGAGCAGCGGATCAGGGGCAGCCCGGGGCCATGAACAAGCTGGGCGTCTTGCTCAACGCCACCGGCGACCACGAAGCGGCGGAAAGGCTGTACCGCCAGGCGGCTGAGCAGGAACACCTAGCGGCGACGACCAACCTCGGGCTGCTTCTCCTCCGCGCCGGAAACGCAGCCGAGGCGGAAGCGTGGCTGACGAAGGCGACACAAGGTGGAGAACCGATAGCACAACGTGAACTGATCAGGCTGCTCGTGTCCCAAGGGCGTACAGAAGATGCTCGGCGTTGGCAGCCTTCGGCAGCGGAGGCATCGCCGCCCTCGGACGAGACGGGTGACTCCGGGCCTGATCAGTAGGTCGTACTGTCGCAGGGAGTGCACGGTCACTCCCTAGTTCGTGGGACGTCAGCGTGTGCCTGACGACGTGGATGGCGATGTCATACGGCTGCCATTTCGACCGACCAGCCGGGCGGTTGGCCGTTGCCGTCGTGCAAAGGGCCTAGGCTTTCGTCCGGTGGGGTCGTAGCGCAGAAGTCGTCGCGCGGGGACTCATAATCCTCGAGGACGCCGGTGCGAATCCGGCCGACCCCACCCCCCGCGGTCCCACCCCCGCGAATGTCGGGCCGCACCCATAGAATGCCGGTTCGAGCGGGGCCGTAGCGCAGAAGTCGTCGCGCCCGGCATACAACCGTGAGGACGCCGGTGCGAATCCGGCCGGCCCCGCTCTCGCCGACGAAGGAGGGTGCGCGCCGTGGAGCAGTGGCCGTGGATACGCGTACGCTGCCTCGGCGCGGCCTGGCACGAGGTCCGCATCGGCGACGGACGGCTGCTGACGCCCCGGCACTCCGACGCCGAGATCGAGCGGGAGCACGTGCTGCGCGGACTGGGCGGGCCCCTGCTCCCAGGGTGCGCGGAGACCGTCTGGCGGTGGCGTACCGCCGACGGGCGGCTGCCCAAGCACCTGAAGCTGCAACGCAACGCGTTCTTCCGGCTGGCCGACGAGGGCCGGACCGGCGAGGTGCTGCGGCAGCTCGACGCGGGCTTCGACGTCGCGGCCGCCGGGCCGGGCGGCAGCACCCTGCTGCACTACCTGGGCACGCTGGACGTCGACGCCGTGCTGCCCCGGCTGCTCGCCGCCGGCCTCGGCGTCCACCGGCGCAACAAGCAGGGCGAGGCGCCGCTGCACCGCGCCGCGCTGGCCGTGTCCCTGCCCGCGGTCGCCGCGCTCCTCGCCGCGGGCGCGGATCCACTGGTACGCGACCTGTCCGGGCGACGGCCGGGCGAGCGCTGGGCCGGCAAGACCGACGAGCGCCTGCCCCAGGCGATGCTGGAGATGCTGAGGCTGTGACCGAGAACCCCATTCCGACCCCCGTACGCTGCCCGGTCATCACCGATCCGGAGCGTGCCCTGGCCGACCCCGCGGACTTCGACGCGCTGCTCGACCGGCTGACCGCCACCGGCGGCGCAGCTCCGTCCACAGCGGACGGAGCGGTCGGGCCGGAGGAGTTCCCGCGCGGGACGATCCAGCCCGACGGCCGCCTCGACCTGTGCAAGCAGGGCGTCGGCCCGGTGATGGCGGCCCGGCTGGCGAGCACCGCCGCCGCTTCTCCGCTCGTCCGGCATCTGCTGCTGGGCACCAACAACCTCGGCGCGACCGGGGCCCAGGCGGTCGCCGACGCGCTCACCCCCGGACACCATCTGGAGACGCTCTACCTGGGCTGCAACCGGATCGACGCCGACGGCGTCCGCTCGCTGGCCGAGCGGCTCGCGACCGACGGCACCGTCCGGGCACTGTGGCTCAAGCGCAATCCGGTCGGCGACGAGGGCGTGGCGCGGCTCTGCGTCGCCCTGCTGGCCAACACCACCCTGCGTACGCTGGATCTGGTCAACGTCGGCCTCAGCACCGCGGGGCTGAACCGGCTGGCCGACACCCTCGCCGCCCGGCCGGTACGCCTGCAGCGGCTGTTCCTCGGCGGCAACGGCTTCGGGCCCGGCGCGGTGCCCGCGCTCGCGAGGCTGGTGCACGACGCGGGAATCCGGGAGCTGTACCTGGCCTGCAACCATCTCGGCGACGAGGGCGTGGCCGCGCTCGCGGCGGCGGCGGACGGCGTACCGATGACGTTCGGGTTGGGCGGCAACGGGATCGGCCCCGCCGGCGTGGCCGCGCTCGCCCGGCACCTGGGCGCGTGGACGGCCCTGGACCTGGCCCGGCCGCCGTCGGAGCGGGCGCTCGGCGCGACCGGCAACGTCGTCGGCGACGAGGGCGCGGGCCACCTCGCGGCCGCCCTGCCCGGCTCCCGGCTGCGCAAACTGGACCTGCGCACGACCGGCATCCGGGGCTGGGGTACGCGGCTGCTCATGGAAGCCGCCGAGGACCACCCGACCCTGGCGTACCTGGGCCTGCGTGGGGGAGTGCCGCGCCGGATGCGCCGCGTGATCTACGCCGGGACGCGTACCCGGCCCGCCCTCGAAGTTCCCGGCGACATCCAGGCGATTGCGAGCGTGTACCGATGACCTCTCCGCTGGCGGCGGCCGACACCCTGCTGGCGGCGGTACGCGCGTGGCGTACCGAGCCGGTGCCCGATCCGAAGGTCGAGGCACTCGCGCTGGCGGTCGGCGCGAACCTGCCGGTGCTGCTGTGGGGCGAGCCCGGCATCGGCAAGTCGGCGACGCTGCGGCAGCTCGCGGACGGTCTCGGCGAACCGCTGGAGACCGTCATCGCCAGTGTGCACGAGCCGAGCGACTTCGCCGGGCTGCCGATCGTCGGCGAGGACCCGGCCGCGAACGGCATCCCGATGGCCCCGCCCGACTGGGCCGTACGCCTCGCGAAGCGCGGCACCGGGCTGGTGTTCTTCGACGAGCTGTCCTCGGCGCCGCCGGCCGTGCAGGCCGCCCTGCTGCGGGTGGTCCTCGAACGGCACGTCGGCAGTCTCCAGCTGCCCGACACGGTACGCATCGTGGCCGCCGCGAACCCGCCCGCGAGTGCCGCCGACGGCTGGCACCTGAGCCCGCCGCTGGCCAACCGTTTCGTCCATCTGCAGTGGACGCACGACCCGGCCGTGGTGGCGCGCGGGCTCGCGGGGACGTGGCCCGGCGTACAGGTGCCCGTGGTCGATCCGGGCCGGGTGGCGAACGCGACGGCCCGGGCGCGCGGCATCATCGCCGGTTTCCTCACCGCCCGGCCGGGTCTGGCGCACCACCTGCCCACCGACGCCGAGGGCCGGGGCGGGGCGTGGCCGTCGCCGCGTACCTGGGAGATGGTGCTGCGCCTGGTCGCCGTCCAGTACGCCGCCGGCGCGTCCCAGGAGGCGCTCGCGCTGACGGTCGTCGGCGCGGTCGGCGACGGCGCGGGACTGGAGTTCCTCACGTACATCGACCAGCTGGACCTGCCCGACCCGGAACGCGTCCTCGCCCGGCCGGACGACTTCCAGCTGCCCAAGCGCGGCGACCGCCAGCTGGCCTGCCTGACCGCCATCGTGTCGGCCGTGCAGAGCCGCACCACCCGGCAGCGCTGGGAGGCCGCGTGGGTGGTGCTGGCGCAAGCCGCCAAGGCCGGCGTACCGGACGTGGCGGCGCGGGCGGCGATGGACCTCGCCGCCATGCGCCAGCCCGACTGGACGGTTCCGCCCACAGTGGACGCTTTCGTCGACGTGCTGCGCCTGTCCGGCCGGCTGCGGTGACCGAATCTCCCGAGCCGCCTTCGCCGGACGAGGAGCCCGTGCGGCTGCCGGCGCTCGACCGGACCAAGCTGCTCGCGGCGCGGTTCCGGGCGGCCGGCGACCGGCCGTATTTCGCCACGGCCCTCTACAGCCTGACCGTCGTCGAGGACCACCGGATCCCGACGATGGGCGTCGACCGGCACTGGCGCTGCTACGTGTCGCCGGCGTTCGTCGACCGCACGCCCGTCGACGAGCTGGCCGCGGTGTGGATCCACGAGGCGGCGCACCTGCTGCGCGACCACCACGGCCGGGCCGACCGGCTGCCCGAGGTGGACCGGCACGACCGCCGCCGGCTCAACGTCGCCCAGGACCTGGAGATCAACGACGACCTGCTGGCGGACGGCCTGCCGCTGCCCGCCGACCGGGTCGACCCGGCCGGCCTCGGGCTGCCGACCGGACTGCTGTTCGAGGCGTACCTGCCGATGGTGCCGCCCACCGAGCACCACTACGACTGCGGCTCGGGCGCGCACGGCCTGCCCCGGCCGTGGGATCTCCACGCGGGCAACGCCGACGCGCCCGCCGTCAGCGACCCGGAGGCCGCCAGCATCCGGCGCGCCACCGCCGCAGCGATCCGCCAGGCCGCGAAGAGCCGTGGCGACCTGCCGGCCGGCTGGGAGCGGTGGGCGCAGACGGTGCTGGAGCCGGTGGTGGACTGGCGGCGCGCGTTCACCGGTGCGATCCGCGAGGCGGTCGCGTGGGCCAGCGGCGCGGTCGACTACACCTACCAGCGTCCCTCGCGCCGCTCGGTGGCGCTGCCCGGCACCGTCCTGCCCCGGCTGCGCCAGCCCATCCCGCGGGTCGCCGTCGTCGTCGACACGTCCGGCTCGATGGGCGAGGACGAACTCGGCGTCGCCCTCGCGGAGATCGGCGGCGTGCTGCGCGCGGTCGGCATCGGCGGCAACCGCGTCACCGTCCTGTCCTGCGACGCGGCCGTGCACGTGGTACGCCGGGTCGCCACCCTCGGCGAAGTCGTCCTCGCCGGTGGCGGCGGCACCGACATGCGGGTCGGGATCGCGGCGGCGATCGAGGTCCCGGCCGTACCCGACATCGTCGTCGTGCTGACCGACGGCTACACGCCGTGGCCGGACCGGGCGCCGGGGCGTACGCGGGTGGTGGCGGGGCTGCTGGGGGCGGGGCCGACGCCGCCGGCGTGGATCACCACGATCGCCATCCCGCTCGTGGCGCCCCGGTGAAGTTGAACGTTCAACTTTGAGCTATGCTCGACCGCATGGACCTGATCTTCGGAAGCTTCGTCACGCCGTCCGCGCAGCAGCCGCGTACCGTGGTCCGGCTCGCGCAGCTGGCCGAACAGGCCGGCCTGGACCTCGTCACCTTCCAGGATCATCCCTACCAGCCGGCGTTCCTCGACACCTGGACCCTGATGTCCTACGTGGCGGCCGTCACCGAGCGGATCACCCTGTCCGCCAACGTGCTCAACCTGCCGCTGCGCCAGCCCGTCGTCATCGCGCGCAGCGCCGCCAGCCTCGACCTGCTCAGCGGCGGCCGGGTCGAGCTGGGGATCGGCGCGGGCGGCTTCTGGGACGCGATCGAGGCCGCCGGCGGCCGGCGGCTCACCCCGGGCCAGTCCGTCGACGCGCTCGCCGAGGCGATCACGATCATCCGCGAGATCTGGGCGGCCGACCAGCGCGGCGGCGTACGCGTCGACGGCCGGTACCATCGTGCGACCGGAGCCAAGCGCGGTCCGGCGCCCGCCCACGACATGGGCATCTGGGTCGGCGCGTACAAGCCGCGGATGCTGCGCCTGATCGGGGCCGCGGCCGACGGCTGGCTGCCCAGCCTGCCCTACCTGTCCGGCGGCCCGGCCGACCTCGCCGAGATGAACAAGCACATCGACGACGCCGCGCAGACGGCCGGCCGCGACCCGGCGAACATCCGGCGGCTGCTCAACATCGGCGGCCAGTTCACCCAGCGGGCCACCGGCCTGCTCGCCGGGCCGCCCGACAGCTGGGCCGAGGACCTCGCCGGCATCGCGCTGGACTACGGCATCAGCGGCTTCATCATGATGGGCGACGACCCCACCACCATCCAGCGGTACGCCGAAGAGGTCGCCCCGGCCGTCCGTGAACTGGTCGCCGCCGAGCAGAAGCCCGCGCCGCCCACCTCGGAACCCGAGTCGCGACCGGAGATCGTGGCGGTGACGGCGCCGCCGACCGAGCGGCTGAGCTCCCGGCAACCGTGGGACGAGTCGGACCGCCCGACAGCACCGGCCGCTCCCGAGGGCCAGGTCTACTCGGACCGGGCCAAGGCCGCCGGTGCCCACCTCGTGGAGGTGCATGATCACCTGCGAGCCGAGCTTGCCCAGCTGCGCGACCTCCTCCAGCAGGTACGCGACGGCGCCGTCGACGTCGGCCGCGCCCGGCAGGCCGTCAACGAGATGGCGATCCGGCAGAACAACTGGACGCTCGGGGCGTACTGCGCGGCGTACTGCGGCATGCTGACGCAGCACCACGGCATCGAGGACGCCTCGATCTTCCCGCACCTGCGCCGGGCCGACCCGGGCCTGGCGCCCGTGGTCGACCGGCTCGAACAGGAGCACCACGTCATCCACAGCATCGTCGGCGAGGTCGACCGCGCTCTGGTGAACCTCGTCGGGCATCCGGACGACTTCGGTCCCGTCCAGGACGCCCTGGATACGCTGACGGACGCGTTGCTGTCGCATCTCGCGTACGAGGAAAGGGAGATCACGGAGCCGCTCGCGCGGTTCGGGTTCTACTCCGGCCAGCTGTAGGTCAGCGGCGGGCGGCGGGGGCGTCGGCGCGCAGGTCGTCCAGCAGGCCGACCTGCGTGGCGAGGACCTCGGTGAGGATCCGCCGGGCGACCGCGAGCAGCTCGGCCACCTGCGGCGAGACGAGCGAGTAGTAGACGGTCGAACCTTCCTTGCGGGTGACCACGAGGTTCATCTTGCGCAGGACCGACAGCTGCTGGGACAGGTGGGCGGCCTCGATGCCCACCTCTGGCAGCATCTCCGACACCGAGTGCTCACGCTCGGACAGCAGCTCCAGGACGCGGATGCGGGCCGGGTGCGCGAGCGCCTTGAAGAACTCGGCCTTGACCTGATAGAGCGGCCTGCTCATGCTCCCCCTTCCGCGATCGTTGGACCGACCTTACCGCCTCCGGGGCGCCCGTCCCGGGGCGGAGGCGCGTGCCGCGACACGTTGGGGTCGTACCCTCTCCGCCGGAGATGATGACTTGCTAAGATTCGCAAGTCGTCATCCGAAGACGGGGACGGGTCAGGGAGGCGGTCGATGCTCCACGATCCTGCGTCCCGCTGGCCGACGCTGCTGTGCGTACGGACCAGGGGAGGCGTGTCCGCGGCCGACGAGCAAGCCGCCGCGGAGACGATCGGTGAGGTGCTGCGCGGCCACCCGCCCGCGCGCGACGCCCGGCTGCGCGTCACCGCCCGGCCCGGTTACGCCCTCGTCCAGGTCAACCTGCGCGTCGGCGCCACCGACGCCCGCGTCCAGGTCGCCGGTACCGTCACCCGCACCACGATCGTCATGGCCGCCGACCGCCTCCGCAGCCAGATCGAGCGCATCAGGGCCGGCGGGGCCACGTGGTCCAGCCCCTACCGGCCGTTCGCCGGCCAGCACGCCGCCGCGCTCATCGCCCGCCGGAAGACCTGCGAGCTGCGTACTCTCACGCCGCCTGAGGCCGCCGCCGTCCTGGCCGACCTCGACCATCACATCCACCTGTACGCCGACAGCGCGACCGGTGCCGACGCGGCCGTGTACCGCCTCGGGCACGGCCTGCGGGTGGCGCGCTCGGGCCGGGCGCCGATCACCCCGACCGGCGCGCCCACCGTGGACGCCGAAGTGCCGACGCTGACCCTCGCGCAGGCGATCATCCGGCTCAAGAACGCGCAGTCGCCGTTCGTCTTCTTCACCGACGCCGCGACCGGCCGCGGCAACGTCCTCTACCAGCGCTACGACCGGGAGCTCGGACTTCTCATGCCGGCACGGGAGGACACCGTGGCGGGCGACCATGCGAGCTGACAAGACCGCCGCCTGGCAGTGCTACCTGATCATCAACGAGGCGATCCTGCCCGCCATACACCGCAACGGCGGCCAGGGCATCAACGGCGACCTGGCACGGCTGCGCGTCGAGCTGGCCTGCCACAATCGACATTGGACGGACGGGCGTCATCTGCTGTCCAGTGCGGCCCAGGCCGAGGCCCGCTGGAACACCGGCGCGGCCGAGGAGTCGACCGTCACCCTCACGCGCCTGGCGCGGCAGCTGTTCCAGCTGTCCCAGTAAGCGCCTCCTCGAAGAACCGGGCCGGCTCCGCCGGCGCGGCCGTCACATACGTGGCACGTCATACAGGTCGGGCCGCGGTCACACGATCCGCGAACACAGACGCCCTCTTCAGAAGTTCCAGGCAATCCACGCTCGGGCGTCGATACCCCAGTGCGCCACGGCGACGACGAAGAACCCGAGGACGAAGCCGAGGGCCAGACTGAGCAGTCCCGTGGCCCCGGCGACCCCGGCCGACACGTCGGCGTCGCCGCCGAAGAGTTCGGCGACCGCGACGACGGCGCCGACGATGAACACGATGATCGTGAGACCGATGAAGGTACCGATGAAGGCGAACCAGTCGCCGCCGTCCAGGTGTGGCTTGACGAGCAGGCGCGACAACGCCGCGCCACCGCTGAAGGCGATGACGGCGATGACGGCGGCGCCGAGGAGTCCCAGTGCGGCCTTGGGAATCCGCTGGCGGCTGCGAGCCCGTGCTTCCTTTGACTGGAGGTCCCAGACGCCGTCGATCCAGGCTCGCCCGCTCGGGGACGCATCGGCCATCGTCGCCGCCGCCCGGCTGCCTCTCGTCCATCGGTCGAAGGCGGTTCTGTTCATGACCGCGTAGCAGAGATCCTCGCGTCCCTTGCCGTCCAGCACGGCGACGATCCCGGCGAGGTCCTGCTCGGTGCGTTTCGCGGTGACGGCCAGGATTTCCAGGCCCACAGGGGTGTACTCCTCGGTGCCGGCCGGGCAGATCCGGTCGAGCAGGTCAGCCGTGGCCTGCGCCGATCGGCCCGCGACACCGGCGACGATCGCCTTGCGGACATCCGCCGTCGCGGTCGTCAGGAGATCAAGGACCTCCTCGGTCGGCTGGCCGTGACCCGCGCCGGCATATATCGCCAAGACGAGCCCGGCCTCGCCCTGCCTTCCGAATTCCGTGGTCAGCTCCACCGCGTCGGCGCGCGCCGCCAGATGTACGCCGAGAGCGGCGGTGGAACGGGTGTGCGCGCGAGCCTCGGTGCTGCTCGGGCTCAGACGCAAGGCCCTCTGTTGCTCGGCGGACGGCTGCAACCACAGCCAGAGGGCTTGGACGTCGGATCGGCTGCGCGTTGCGGCCAGCGCCAGAATGTCTGACGCCGCAACGGAATCACCCGCCTTCTGCAGCGCGAGCACCAGGTCGACGAGTTCGTTCACCGGCCGCGATTCGGTGGCGCTGACGACCGCCTCGCTGTCGGCGGTCCGGCCCTCCTTGAGGAGCAGGCCGATGAGCTTGTGGACGACGTCGGGGGTACGCCGCCAGCCGGCCCAGCGCAGGACCGCCTCGGCGTCCTCTTCACCGCCGGGCACCGCCCGCAGTGCCGCGACCATCGCAGCCAAGTCCTCGAAGGACAGAGTTTCGGCCCAGCCGAGTATCAAGCTGGCGGCGTCGTCGCGGTCCAGATCCCGCAGGGCCACGACCAGTTGTGCCGCGTCGGACATCGGCCGTTGGCGGAACTCGTCGATCATCTCCGACAGTTCGCCCGTCCGCGCGGCCGTGGCGATGAGCGAAAGCACCTCGGCGACGTCCGCGGGCGTCCGGGACACCGCCACCGACCGGAGCATCGCGTCCGCGTAGGCGTTCAGGTCGGCCGGCTCGGAGAGGCGCAGCATCGCGGCCAGCTCGACCGCCTCCGACGGCGGGCGTACCTGGGCCGCCGAGGTCAGCATCGCAGTGATGTCGTCGGGCCCGCCCGCGTGCAGCAGAGCCTGCGCCACCAGTGCCGTCTCGTGCGCGGGGCGGCCGCCACCGGCCGCCGCCAGCAAGACGTCCGCGTCGCTCGGGCGGCCGGCGGCTCGCACGGCCGCGGCCAGATCCGCGACGTCGCCCGGCGGGCGGGTGACGGCGGCCTTCTTCAGCAGGCCGACCGCGTGGGCGTCCTTGCCGATGGCGCGTACGGCGGCAACGAGGGTCACGACGTCGGCGATCGGCCGGTCCTTGGCGGCGGTGTCGAGGGTGTGCGGATCGTCGAGGGCTCGGCTGATCCGCCGCAGGGTCGCCAACTCGCTCGCGGCGCCTTGTGGTGCGGCGGCTTGCATCGCGGCCCTCGCCCGCACCAGCGGATCGCTGTCCCCGGTCAGCTCGGCCGCGAGCCGGAACGTCGCCACGCCCGGCGCCTCCCCGGCGGCGGGCGGGGTCGGCAGCTCGCGGACGCCGGCGGCGCTGCGCGCCAGGATGATCGAGATCGGCCCTTCGCCGCCGGCCACGGAGAACTGCGGATTCTGCTTCGCTTCCAAGTCCTTGACGCGCCGGTACGCGTACGCGTAGGCCTCCTCGGCCGTCACGTAGCCGTCGTTGTCGGCGTCCGCGTCGCCCGACCGCAGCCCTTCGACGAGGGCCGTGGTGAACACCGAGCCCGCGGGTTGCGCCCCTGCGACCTGCTCGCCCTCGAACGAGTACTCGGTGGATCGCGAGGCGGTGAGGACCACCCGCCCGCGGCCCTGCGTCTGCAATTTGGTGATCTCGACCTCGCGGAGCCCCGGCTCGCCGCCCGACTTGCCTTCGACGAACCGGCCGCTGTAGCAGCAGTCGAGGATCACGAGCTGCCGCCACACCCGGCAGTCGTCCAGCAGTTGCTTGATCCTGGCCGACTCCATGGCCGTCGCCGCGAGGTTCTTCTTGACCGTGTCCCGGGCGGCGAAGTAGAGACGGTTGGACTCGTCGAGCAGGCCGTGACACGACAGGTACACCAGCACCAGGTCGTTGACGCTCGTGCCCTGCAGGAACGTCTCCAAGGCGATCATCATCTCGCGGGCGGACGCGTCGACCACCTGGGTCACCTCGAAACCGCCGAGCTGCGCGTCGGCCAGGATCTCGGCCAGGTCGGCGGCGTCGCGTACCGGCGCGCGCAGCGCCCGCAGCTGAGGGTCCTCGTACTCGCTGATCGCGACCACGAGGGCCAGCCGCCGCTCGGGCGGCAGCTCAGGCGCCGGGCGCACGGCCGGCCAGCCAGTCCTGGATGAGGCGCTCCTGCTGCTCGGCCGACACGTTGCTCAGGATCAGCTTGCGGTCGCCGTCGTGGATCTCGACGGAGTGCCGCGTACGCCGTGCCCACGAACCGATCGCGGCCAGCACCGACAGCAGCGACGCGACGCCGCCGAGGTGGACCTCCAGCGCACCGATGACCTCGCCAAGGCCCTTGGCCCGCTCCGGTTCATCGGCCGGGATCTTGGCGACCCGCTCCACGTCCAGCCGGCGCAGCTCGTCGCCCAGCAGCTGGGCGAGCTTCGCCAGTTCGCCGTCGTCGACATCCGCGTCCCGTACCACTGCCAGCCGTACCGCGTCGTCCGCCACCGTCACTGCGATCACCTCGACGAGCGATGCTATCGGCCCGAATTCCTCCACAGTGTCGGGTCATCGGATCGGTCGCCTCCGCCATACGGTTCATCGTCGCCGACCCGGCGGCCGCCGACCTCCAGATCGCGGGAAGCGTTGTGGTCGAACGCTTCGGACTCTGCGATGGTCTGGCAGGTCGGGCACACCAGCCCGACGCCGCGCCATCTGTGCCAGCCGTCGATCTGCGGTCGCGTCGTCCAAGTTCGCCGTCAGCTTCGCCGGGTACGCGGGGCGGTCCTTGTTCGGCCGCGCACGGTCCACATCGTCTGCCCGCTTGTGCGATGCGCCGTGGACGGGGCGGATCACTACGGTCGGTAGGACACGCGTACCGGAGGGTGCCGGGCGCGGCGAGACGAAGGATGATCATGCTGCTGGCTTCCCGTGCGGCCGCGCGCCCGATCCGGCTCCTGCTGGCGCTGCTGGCTCTTCTGGCCGGAGCGCTGGCCACCCCGACGGCGGCGTACGCGAAGGGGGACCTGCTCGGCGGGCTGTGGCAGACCGAGCACGGCAGCGTCATCAAGTTCTCCCCGACGGCCGGCGGCCGGTACGCGGGCGACCTCGCGCGGCCGGGCAGCGGGCCGTGCTGGAGCTGGAACATCCTCGTGAACGGCGATGACAACCGCCACTTCACCGGTTCGATGAACCTCTACGACTACGACGCGGCGGGCAACTGCACGGGCAACCCGCAGGCCGCCGCGATCACGATCGACGTCGCGCGGGACGGCAAGAAGCTGACTCTCCGCTACACCGATCCGGCGTCACTGGGCTGCTGCGAGGAGCCCTTCACGTTCACCCGGATCGGTCCGCCGGGCCCGGGTGCCGAGAGCGGTCCGGCCTGGTGGCAGATCGGGCTGATCGCGGCCGGCGTCTTGGTGGTCGCGGCGGTTGTCGTGGTGGGCGTCATCTATCTCTGGCCGCTGATCGCCGGGGGTGGTGCGGTTGCCGGGGGTGGTACGGCCGTCGGCGTCGGGACCGCGGCCACCGCCGGCGCGGAGGTGGGCGCCGGGACCGTGGTCGTCGAGACCGTCACCGGCACGGTCGCGACCGGTGCCGTCGAGACCGGCGCCGCCGAGGGTGCGGCGGCCGCGGCCAACCCGTTCGCGGGCGCGGCCGAAGGGCTCCCGATTCCGGAGGCCCCCGCGCCGAATCCGTTCGCGGGCGCGGGTGAGCCCCCCGCGAACCCGTTCGCCGGAGCCGGCGAGCCGGTGGCGCCGCCGCAGGCCACTCCCGTGGAGCCGCCGCCGGGGACGCGGATCAGCCCCGAAGACCTGCTCAAGATCCAGGAGGGGCATCCGCCGCTGGACGGTCCGACTCTCGACACGGGCCCGACCCGCTGACGAGATCCCAGACGATCCGTCCGGACCCGAGGGTCACCAGGAAGATCAGATTCTCGTACGCGAGGCCGGGCGGGAGGTCGATCGCGAACTCCGGTCCCGTCCGGGGCACGGGCAGCGTGAACCGGTTGCCGCTGCCCGTCCCGGGGGAGAACCCGGCCGGCACGACGAGGTCCACCGACTGGGCGTGCTCCAGCCGGTACGCGACCCGGACCCCGCCGGCCGTCGCGCTGATCCGGCAACGGTCGGCGAGCTTCTGCCGCCGGGCACCGTCGACCAGCGCCTCGATTTGTGCACAGTGGACGAAGTCGCCCCGCGCGTACGCGTTGTCGAACAGGACGGGCGCGATGGACGGGGAGACGGGCGCGAACCGTTGGTAGGCGGGCACGTCCCCGCGGGCGAGAGCGGCGGCGAGCACCCGGTCGCGGTGCTCGGGTCCGAGCCGGTCGAACCAGCCGTAGTCCAGTGCCCGTTCGACCGGGTACGCGAACTCGTCACCCGCCTGGGCTCGGGCGAAGTGGTCGAGGCGTACGGCGGCCGACCGCTGCCACGTGAACGTCCGTGCGAGGGCGGCCGCGTTGGCGGACAGCCGGGCATAGGTCGCCGGATCGGCACGATAGACGGCGACCGCTTCGCGGATCCGGTCGGCCAGGCGGTCGGCGAGATGCCGGTCGTCGGTGCGGAACGAGCGCGGCACCGCGAACCCGGTGGCGTCCGGGTGGGACACCGGCAGCGTGTGGCGGTAGTGGCTCAGCACCTCCTGCGCGGTGGCGATCGGCACGGCGCCGCAGGCCATCGCCTCGGCCATGGTGATGAGGAAGCCGTCGAGCTCGAACTTCGACGGGAAGAGGCAGAAGTCGGCGCATGCGGAGTGCTCGAACAGGACCTCCTCCTCGGCCATGCGCCAGTCGAGGTGCACGTTGCGCGGCCAGCGCGCGGCCACCTCCGCGAAGTACGCGTCCCCGACCGCCGCCGTACTGCCGGCGGCGCCGGTCGCACAGCGTACGACGAAATTGATCTCCTGATCGGTACGCAGGACGGCGTCGACGGCGCGGAAGAGTTCGACCTGGCCCTTGTGGTTCTGGGCGAGGCGGGCGGCGTGGTAGAAGGTCGGGCGGGCGGGGTCGAGGCCGAGCGCGGCGAGGGTCGTGTCGCGGTCGACGCCGCGCGGGTCGCGGTCGAGCCACCAGCCGGGCAGGGCGCACCAGCCGACGAAGTGGCGGGCGGCGGTGTCCTGGATGACGGCGCTGACCGGCAGCTGCCGGAAGCGGCGCTCGAAGGGTGCGTCGCGGAAGGTCGAGTAGTGGTCGCGCTGGCCGTCGGACACGAAGTCGACGAGGTCGGAGGTGTCGGCGACCATGGCGAAGTAGTTCACGTAGTCCGCGCGGGGATCGCGCTGGAGGAACGACGGCCGGGAGTGGTCGCGCATCGCGGCCGACAGCGGGTCGTCGTG
Source organism: Hamadaea tsunoensis DSM 44101 (assembly GCF_000428945.1). Lineage (GTDB taxonomy): Bacteria > Actinomycetota > Actinomycetes > Mycobacteriales > Micromonosporaceae > Hamadaea > Hamadaea tsunoensis. Next base: position 121,999 of record NZ_AUAX01000004.1, read on the forward strand.
TTCGACGACGGCGTAGCGGTCGAGGTCGACGCGGGCGGCGTAGAGCTCGAAGAGGCGTTCGAGCTGGGGGCGGTAGACCGCGTCGTCGATCCGCGTGTTCACCACGACGGTGCTGACGGTCGTCCGGTGTGGACGGCCGCGCATGACCGGCGGCAGCAGGTACGCGTACGCGGGCTCGTAGCACTGGATCACGGCCGGTTCGGCGCCGAAGTGCCGGTCGATGAACCGGATCGCGTCGACCTGGAACACGAGCGGCTTGGCGTACGCCAGATCCGTGCCCTGCATCTCGTTGGCCGGGTAGAGCGTGTCCGGCAGCAGGTCGGTGTAGTCGTCGGACAGGAAGTAGATGTCGACGCCCTCCCGCCGCAGCCGGTACGCCCGCGTCCGCACGCTCAGCGGAACCTCGGCCGGGAAGGCGGGCCAGATCGCGGGGTCGAGGACGAGCGGCACGACGTGCTCGTCCGGCGACCCGATCTCCTCGATCCCGTAGTGCGCGCGCAGGTGGTCGACGTGGCCGTGGGCGGGGGTGACGACCGAGACGCGGTGACCGGCGGCGGTGTACTCGCGGGCCAGCTCCCAGACCATCGTCGCGGTACCGCCCCGGGTGAGCCGCACGTCGAAAGCCGTCGCCTCGTAGGCGACCTGGACGATGTGCATGCGCTTGCCGGTCTCGGAGAGCGGCCCGGCAACGAGTGGCCCGGCGCTCATGCGCACAGCAGCCGGCCGATGCGGCGGGACGCGACCGCGATCCCCAGGACCACGATGACGACGAGGTAGCCCGCGTCGACCAGCTGCGCCCAGCCGGCCGTCCCCGTCGTGATCGCCCGGATCAGCGTCACCGCGTGGTACAGCGGGGTGGCCCGGACGATCCACTGCACCGCCACCGGGTACGCCGCGATCGGCGTGAAGGTCGCCGAGAACATGAACATCGCGAACTGGACCAGGCCCATGGCGTCGAAGTCGCGCCAGTCGCGTACGAGGGTGGCGGCCAGGATGCCGAGGCAGCCGAAGGCCAGCGCGGACAGGATCGCCGCGGGGAGGGCCGCCAGCGCCCGCACCGGGGTGGTGTGCCCGAGCCCGACCATGATGGCGAGGAAGCCGGCCGCGTACAGGGCCACGCGTACGGTGGCCCAGCCGAGTTCGCCGAGCGCGATCTCGACCGGCCGCACCGGGGTCGCCAGGATCGCGTCGTACACCTTCAGGTAGCGCAGCCGGCCGACGAACACGAACGTCGTCTCGGCCAGGGCGCTGGACATCGCGTACGAGGCGACCATCGCGGGGGCGACGAACGCCGGGTAGCTCACCACCGAACCGTCCGGCAGGGTCACGTCCCCGATCGCCGTGCCCAGGCCGACGCCGATCGACAGCAGGTAGAACAGCGGCTCGAAGAAGCCGGTGAACAGGATGATCCAGGAACCGGCGCTGAGCGCCGAGACGTTGCGCTCGGCCACCCGGGCGGACAGCGCGAGCCGGTCCGTCCAGCCGGGCCAGGCCCGCTCGGCGAGGACCGGAGGACGCTCGGAGATGATCGGATGACTGGTCACGATGGTCCTCTCAGCCCGCGAGCCGGCGGCGGAACAGACGGTAGGCGGCCAGCCAGCCCAGCGCGGCCCAGACCGCCAGGTAGAGCACGTGCGCGGCGGCCGGCCACGGCGTCGGCACACCCTGGACCGCGGCCCGGATGAGGCAGACCGCGCTCCACAACGGCGACGCGTACGCGAGCACGCGTACCGGTTCCGGCAGGGTGCTGATCGGGAAGAACACCCCGGCGAACAGCGACATCGGCATCACGGCGAACCGGCTCAGGGCGCTGAAGTACGTCTCGGACGGCACCGCGGACGCGTACGCGAAGGTGGGCGCGGCCACGGACAGCGCGAGCAGCAGCGTGATCGGGATGGTCAGTAGGGCGGTGGCCGAACCGAGCGCGCCGAATCCGGCGGCGACGGCGAGCAGGGCGAGGCAGCTGGTGAGGACGCGGAACAGGACGAAGGCCAGGTGTCCGGTGAGGATGTCGGCGACCCGCAGGGGAGTGGCGAGCTGGGTGCCGTAGGTGCCGGTCCACGACAGCTTGGCCAGCACCGGCCAGGTCGAGTTGCCGACGGCGAGGTTCAGCGCGGTCGAGGCGATGAGCCCCGGCACGATCCACCGCAGGTACGGGATGCCGTCGAAGTCGGTCGTCAGGTAGTGGCCGACCCCGAGCCCGATGCCGAGCAGCGTCAGCAGCGGCAGCCCGAACGCTGACAGCAGCGTCGCCGGCCAGGCCCGCCGGAAGCCGACCAGGTAGTACTCGAAGACGGAGAAGACACCGGTGGACATCGCGCGCCCCTAGTCGATCAGCTGCCGGCCGGTGAGCCGCAGGAAGACGTCCTCCAGCGAACCCCGGCGGATGTAGACGCCGGCCGGGGTGACGCCCCGGTCGTGCAGCGCGCCGACGGCCTTCTCGCCGTCGGCGCAGTAGAGCAGCGTGCGGTCGGGCAGCCGCTCGACCCGGTCGCCGATGCCGTCGAGATCCACTGTGGATCCGGCCGCGAACCGCAGCTCGACGACCTCCTGGCTGGCGTGCCGGCGGATCAGGTCGCCGGGGGCGCCGTCGCCGACGATCTTCCCGCCGTCCATGACGACCAGCCGGTCGCAGAGCTGCTCGGCCTCGTCCATGTAGTGCGTCGTCAGCACCAGCGTCACGCCCTGCTCCTTGAGCCGGAACAGCCGCTCCCACACCAGGTGCCGGGCCTGCGGGTCCAGGCCGGTCGTCGGCTCGTCCAGCAGGACCACCTCCGGCTGGTTCACCAGCGCCCGCGCGATGACCAGGCGCCGCTTCATCCCGCCCGAGAGCGTGTTGATGTGGTTGCCCGCCCGGTCGGCCAGCTGCATGAAGTCCAGCAGCTCCAGCGCCCGCTCCCGGGCGGCCCGGCGGGACAGCCGGAAGTAGCGCGCGTACGTGGTGATGTTCTCCAGGACGGTCAGCTCCGCGTCGAGGCTGTCGGCCTGCGGACACACCCCGAGCCGGGCACGGATGCGGTGGCCGTCGCGTACCGGGTCCATGTCCAGGACGCGCAGCGTTCCCGCGGTGGGCGGCGACACGCAGCCGAGCATCCGCATCGTCGAGCTCTTCCCGGCGCCGTTCGGGCCGAGGATGCCGAAGAACTCGCCGCGGCGTACCGCCAGGTCGATGCCGTTGACGGCGGTGAACTCGCCGAACCGCTTGACCAGCGCGGTACCGGCGATGGGGGTGTCGGAGATCATGAGGCGCTCCAGAGGCGTTCGAGGACGGCCGCGACGCCGTCGTCGTCGTTGCCGGGCCCGACCTCGTCGGCGGCGGCGAGCACGCGCGGGTCGCCGTTGCCCATCGCGACGCCGTAGCCGGACCAGGCGAACATGGGGATGTCGTTGGGCATGTCGCCGAACGCGATCGTGTCGGCCGCGGCGAACCCGAGCCGGTCCGCCGCGAGGGTCAGGCCGTGCGCCTTGGTCACGCCCGGCGGCAGCAGTTCGACCACCGTCGGGTGGGCGTGGGTCACCGTGAACGCGTCCCCGCACAGCGCGGCCAGCCCTTCGGCCAGATCGGCCGCCGGGACCGCCCGGCTGCGGACGAACACCTTCTCGATCGGCCCCGCCCACAGCTCACCCGCCGGGACCGCCACGCAGTCGCCGCTCGCCCGGCTGTAGAAGCCCGGCTCGACCAGGATGTGCCCCGCCGGGCCCGCGGTGGCCACGCCGATCCACACCGGGGCGTACGCGCGGCGGATGCGGTCGGCCGCCGCACGGGCCGCGGCGATGTCCAATGTGGTCGACCAGACCAACCGGCCGGTGTCGGCGTCGTAGAGCTGCGTACCCTGGCCGCACACGGCGAGGCCGCGGTAGCCGAGTCCCGCGAGCAGGTCCCGGCAGCCGGCCATCTGCCGGCCCGTCACCACCAGATGGCGTACGCCGTGGCGGGGCAGTGCGGCCAGCGCGGACCGGGTACGCGCCGACACGGTGAGGTCGGAGCGCAGCAGCGTGCCGTCGAGGTCGGTGGCGACCACCCGGAATCCGCTCATCGCAACCCGCCCGCGTGCCGGAGGTCCACATCGACCTGGTAATGGCGGCGGTGGGCGTAGTTGTAGGCCAGTTCGTGCAGCATCCGCTGGAGGTACAGCGCCCGCCACCAAGCTTCGTTCGGCTCGGCCGCACGCGTGTGCGCCGAACGTGCTTGCGGACGCCCGCGTTCCGCAAGGGGTTCCGGCGTGCGGTAGCCGGCCAGGATGTGCTCCACGACGATCCGGGTCCACTGGCGGCCGGTGGCGAACACCTGCGCGCGGACCGGGTCGACGGCCGATCCGGGGAGCAGGTCGCCGACCGCCGCCCGGCACACCTCCCGCCGGTGTACGCCGAGCAGCCGCCCGGTCTCCACCGCCGCCTCGTGCGCCGCGAATGATTCGAGGCTCCGCTGGACGGCCACGAGATCCTGCCCCGGCGTCTGGTACGCGTACGCCGGGTCGGCCGGGTCCATGGCGGCGGGGGAGGGGTCGATCGCGCGTACCGTCCAACCGTCCGGTGTGGACCGGTAGAGCAGGTGCGACAGGTGCAGGTCGCCGTGCGCGATCCCTGCGGCGATCGGCGGCCGGGTCGCGGGGACGGCTGCCGCCAGGCGTCGGGCGAGCTCGGCGCGGACGGCCGCGGGGTGCCGCTCGTCGGCGAGCAGGAGCGCGGTGACGTTCTCCAGCGGCGTGGTCAGGTCGCCGCGGTAGGCCACCGCCGCGGGGGTCGCCAGCGACCGGTGCAGCCGGCCGACCAGGGCACCCACCTCCGTCAGGACGGGGCCGATCCGGTCGACGTGCCGCCGCACGGCCGCCTCGGTGTCCACCTCCGTCCACAGTGTCCGCAGGTTGGTCCGCAGCAGGTCCTCCAGCGGCCGTCCCTCGACGAGGCGGTACAGCAGGCCCACCGGGCGCCGCTGCCCGGCCGGGCTCACGTACGCGTAGTGCCCGGCGTACTCGGGCAGGCAGTCGCCACCCCGCGACCGGCGCAGCGCCGCCGGCTCGTGGCCGTCCGGCGGCAGCACCCGGTAGCGCTTGTGCACGTGCGGGTGGCCGCCGAGGCGTACCAGGGACAGGGCGTTGGTCGAATAGCCGCCGTCGAACGGGAGCGGTCCCTCGAAGGCGGGCGGGTCGCCGTGGAACTCCAGCACACCGCCCCGGGCCGTCGTGATGCGACGGTTCTCGCGCAGGACGGCGACGACGAGCGCGTCGAACGCGGGTCCGCCCTCGCGCGGTCCGCCGGAGCCGTCGAGGGGTACGGCGTACCAGCGGTCGGGGTCGGTGTCCGGCGCGACGAGGGCGATCGCGGTGCCGGTGCCGGGCTCCAGCTCGATGTGGTCGACGAGGTCGAAGCGGTGGGCCGCCCGGCCGGTCTCGTCCAGCCAGGGGGCACCGCGCAGGTGGCCGCTGATCGCCGCCGCCGTACGCGTGGCGCTGGGCAACGCCATGACTCAGCCTTTCCTACGGCAGGGCCGCGCCGCGCGCGGAGATCCAGAGCTGGTACCACTCGTCGTGGCTGAGGTCGGGTTCGGCGTTCGCAGCGTCGCGGCAGGCGCGGATCCGCTCGGGCCGGGCGGTGCCGATGACCGGGGCGATCCGGGCCGGATGGCGGCGCAGCCACCACAGCACGATCGTCTCCGGGGTGGTGCCCTTGCGCTCGGCGAGTTCGGCCACCAGTCGGGTGGTCTCGTCGTCGGGTCCGGCGCCGGTGTAGCGGCCGCGGGCGAGCGGCCCCCACGCCTGTACGCCGATCCCGTGCGCCCGGCAGTGCTCCAGGGTGCCCGGCGACTCGACGAGCTCCCGGCGGGCCAGGCTCAGCTCGACCTGGTTCACGACGAGCGGCACGCTCACCTGCGCCCGGAGGAAGCCGATCGTGGATGCGTCCATGTTGGACACGCCGAACTGGCGCACGAGGCCCTGCCGGTGCAGGTCGGCGAAGGCCGCGGCGATCTGCGCGGGCTCCATGAGCGGATCCGGCCGGTGCAGCAGGAGCACGTCGACATGGTCGGTACGCAGCCGCTCCAGGCTCTCGGCCACCCGCTGCCGGATGGTGTCGGCCCGCAGGTCGTACAGCCCCACCCGGCCGCGCGCGGGTACCCGGATGCCGCACTTGGTCTGCAGCGTGATCCGGCCGCGCAGCTGCGGGTCGCGGGCGAGCAGTTCGCCGAAGACCGCCTCGGCCTTGCCGTGCTTGTAGATGTCGGCGTGGTCGAAGGCGGTGATGCCCGCGTCGAGCGCGGCCCGGACGGCGGCCTCCGCGGTGTCGACGTCGGCCGCCGTGTACGGCTCGGTGTCCCAGCCGCCGCCCAGACCCATGCAGCCGTAGAGAATCCGGTGCTCCCGGACGTCCGTGCCCGCGGCGATCTCCGTGCTCACAGCGTCCGCCGGAGCGTGTCGGCCAGCTGCTCGGCGATGGCCAGGACGGGAAGCTGGGTGTTGGCGGCCGGCGCCGTCGGCAGGATCGACGCGTCGGCCACCCGCAGGTTCGCGATGCCGCGTACGCGGCCCTCGCCGTCGACCACCGCGTCGGGATCGGCGTCGGGACCGGCCGCGCACGTGCCGACGGGATGCCAGTAGACGCTCGCGCGCCGCCGCAGCTCCTCGTCGGTCAGCTCCGCCGGGGAGGGGCCGGTCCGGCGGGTCCAGCGGGCGACCGCGGGCTGGTCGGCGAACCGCTCCACCAGGCGCAGCCCCGCCCGCATCGTCGCCAGGTCGAGACCGTCCGGGTCGGACAGCACCGCCGGGTCGATGTCGAGCGGGTCGGCCGGGTCGGCGGAGTGCAGGCGTACGTGGCCGCGGGACGCGGGTTTCATCAGGTACGCCGAGATCCCCGCCTCGTACTGGCCAGGTGGCAGCTTGCCGAACAGGGGCGGCCCGGCGACCGGCAGGATGTGCAGGTCCCAGCCGCCCGCGGGGGCACCGGCGGTCGCGGCCCGGGCGAGGACGCGGCTGACGTAGAGGTCACCGGCGGCCTGCTGGGCGGCGAGGGTCGCGTTCAGTTCCGGGGTCGGCGCGAGCGGCATGAACACCCCGGGCTGGTCGCTGAGGTTCGCGCCGACGCCGGGCAGGTCGACCTCGGTCTCGACGCCGACCTCCTTGAGATGCCGGGCCGGCCCGACGCCGCTGCGCAGCAGGATCGCGGGGGAGCCGAGCGCGCCGGCCGCCAGCACGTAGGCGCCGCCGGTGACCGGCTCGGCCCGGCCGTCCACGACGACGCCGCGGACGCGCCCGTCGCGGACGATCAGCCGCCGGACCGGGGAGTCGCCGAGAACGGTCAGGTTGGGCCGCGTACGCGCAGCCGACAGGTAGGCGAACGCGGCGTTCCACCGCACCCCGTCGATCGCGTTCAGCAGCGGTACGCCGTACCCGGGCGTGCTGCCGGTCGCGGCCATGTCGACCTCGGCGAATCCCAGGGCCCGGGCGGCGTCGACGGCCGCCGTGGCGAACGCCGACAGCTCGGTGGCGGGCGGCGGGATCAGCTCCATCTGGGCGATCGCCCGCTGCCGGAACGGTTCCAGGGCGGCGGCCGACCACTGCGGCCCGACGAGGTCCGTCCACTCGCGATGGTCGGCCGCCGACGGCCAGGTGTGCCAGCAGCCGTTGACGCAGGACGAGCCGCCCAGCACCTTCGCGCGTACGCGGTGCATGGGCACGTGCCGCTCCCACACGTCGTCGCGGGGCAGGGCGCGGGCATCCCGCAGCGCGTCGGGCCAGGCGCGCACGTCGGGGCCGTAGTCGGGGCCGGCCTCGACGAGGCAGACGGTGCGGCCGGGGTCCTCACTGAGCCGGGCGGCCAGCACGCAACCCGCGACCCCGCCGCCCAGAATGACGACATCGTAGACGCTCATTCGGTCTGCTCCAGCCGGGCGACCCAGTCCAGCAGCTCCGCCCGGCCGATCGAGGCCGTCCGGGTCGCCGGGATCGTGCACGCGTACGCGCCCGCGAGCGCGCCGTAGAACGCGCTGCGCAGCGGCTTCTGCCCGTCGAGCCAGCCGAACAGGAACCCGGACACGAACGCGTCGCCCGCGCCGTTGGAGTCGACGACCGGGTCCGCCGGAGCGACCGCCGGCACGTGGGTGATCTCGCCGTCGGCCCAGACGTGGGAACCGCGCGCGCCGTCGGTGGCCACGACCACCTGCGCCCGGCCCCGGTCGGCGATCTTGCGGATGACGGCGTGCGGGTCGGCCAGCGCGGTCGCCGACAGGATCACGATGTCGGCCGCGTACGCGAACGTCTCGTGGTAGCTCTCCACGCCGTCCCAGTTGTGCAGGTCGGTCGAGATCGTGACGCCGGCCTCGCGCAGGATCGGCAGGGCGTGCCCGCACGGGTAGGTGATCGACACGTGCGCGTGCCGGCTGCGCCGGGCGAGATCGCGGACGGTGCCGGGCGGCAGCCGGTCGTCGCCCTCGCCCCGGGTCGCGTCGTACAGCGACAGCCGTCGGCCGTCGGGGCCGACGAGGTTGACGGCCCGCTTGGTACCCGAGGCGACGGGGACGTCGGTGAACGGGATCCCGTTGTCCCGGTGCAGCGCCCGCAGCAGGTCGCCCTCGTGGTCGGCGCCCAGCAGGTCGATGTGGTGCGTCGCGAGCCCCAGCGCGTGCACGCCGAGCGCCACGTTGTCCCCGGTCTGCCCGGCCTTCTGCTCGATCGGCGGCACCATGTAGCTGTCGGCGTACGCCAGCGGGAGCTCGGGGACGTAGACGATGGTGTCCACTCCGGACCCGCCGAGAACGAGGACGTCGATGTCGGTGCTCATGCCTGCTCCTGAACTTCGGTGATCATTTCCATGCGGTACAACGCGGCAACGGATTGCCGCGGGTCGAGGGTGACGGCCAACGGACCGTCCCAGGTCAGCGTCTGGCCGGAGATCTCGTCGGTGAGGCGGCCCGCGCCCAGGCCGAGGTCGCCGGGCGTCACCGCCACGGTTCCCGTCCGAGGCCCGTCGGGGTCGAGGTTCACCACGCACAGCACCGCGCCGCCGGTCTCCGGGTCCCTTTTCGAGTACGCGATCAGCGCGTCGTCGTCGACCGGGTGGAACCGGAGCGTGCGCAGCGACCGCCAGGCGGGGTGCGCCCGGCGTACGCGGTTGAGGGTGGTGATCCAGTCCTCGGCCGAGCGGCCGGCGGCCCGGGCGGCTTCGAAGTCGCGGGGACGCAGCTCGTACTTCTCGGCGTCCGCCGGGACCGGGCGGCCCGGCGCGGCCGGTTCGCTCTCGCAGATCTCGTAGCCGCTGTAGATCCCCCAGCTCGGGCCGAGCGTGGCCGCGAGGGTCGCGCGGATCGCGTACATGGCCGGGCCCTGGTGGTGCAGGTGCACGGGGAGCACGTCGTGGTTGCTCGGGAACAGGTTCGGCCGCAGGAAGTCCGCCCCGGCGACGAGGTCAGCCCCGAACGCGGTCAGCTCAGCCTTCGTCTCGCGCCACATGAAGTAGGTGAGCGTCTGGTCGAAGCCGAGCCGCGACAGTCCCTGCTGGACGGCCGGCCGGGTGAACGCCTCGGCGAGGAAGACCACGCCCGGGTACGCCTGCTTCACGTCGGCGATCAGCCGTTGCCAGAACCCGGCCGGTTTCGTGTGCGGGTTGTCCACCCGGAACGCCGTCACCCCCAGCCCGGCCCAGTACGCGACGATCCGGCGCAGTTCGGCGTACAGGCCCTCGGGGTCGTTGTCGAAGTTCAGCGGGTGGATGTCGGTCCACACCCGCGGCGGGTTCTCGGCGCAGGCGATCGTGCCGTCGGGGCGTACGGTGAACCACTCCGGATGTTCGGTGAGCCAGGGATGGTCGGGCGCGCACTGCCAGGCGAGTTCCAGCGCCACTTCGAGCCCCAGTTCCCGGGCCCGGTCCGCGTACGCGACGAAGTCGGCCTCGTCGCCGAGGTCGGGATGGATCGCGTCGTGACCGCCCTCGGCCGCGCCGATCGCCCACGGGCAACCGGGATCGCCGGGTCCGGCGACCGGGCTGTTGCCCCGGCCCTTGCGTTCCCGGCGGCCGATCGGGTGGATGGGGGTGAGGTGGACGACGTCGAACCCGAGCGCGGCGATGCGGGGCAGATCCTCGGCCGCCGTACGCAACGTCCCGTGCACCGGGCGTCCCTCGGCGTCCCGGCCGCCCGTCGAGCGGGGGAACACCTCGTACCAGGCTCCGAAGGCGGCCCGTTCCCGCTCGGCGAACACCGGGTACGCCGTACCGGCCGTCTCGTACTGCCGCACCTCGCCGTCCGTCCACGCGGTGACCTGGAAAGTCCAGTCGCCGGGAGCGGTCGCGACCACGTCGGCGCGCCAGACGTCGGGCTCGCCCGGGTCCTCGGTCATCGGGATCAGCGTGTGCTTGCCGTCGGGCGCGGTCCAGCGGACGGCCACGGTCACCGGCGGGTAGCCGTCCCGCCAGACGACCGCGCGGACCGGCAGGTGCTCGCCGACGACGGTCTTGGCCGGATACCGCCCGGCCTCCGCGACGGGCGCGACCTGTTCGATGACGATCCGCTCGAAACTCATGGGGCGTCCACCAGCACGCGCGCTCCGAAGCCGGGAACGTGCACGTCAGCCCCGCCCACCACCGTGTACGCCGGGTCGAGGACGTCGGTCAGCAGGCGTCCGTCGAGCAACTGTCCCGCTGGGACGGTGGCCTTCCGCGGTTCGCCGCTGGTGTTCAGCACCACGAGGACTTCCTGCGTGTCGGTGTGGCGGCTGAACGCGTACAGGCCGGGGCCGTCGGGGTCGGCGTACCGGGGCGCCTGCCGGCCGCGGCGCAGGGCCGGCCACTCCGCGCGTACGCCGAGCAGGCGGCGGGTCCAGTCGAAGGTCGCGCTGCCGGTGTCGAACCGGTCGCCGGTGGAACTGGGGGACACGAACGCGCCGTCGGCGAACATGTCCTCGCGGTTGTGCGGCGACGCGCGATCGGCCGAGCATTCGCGTTCCAGCCGCTGGGTGGGCTGGCGGAAACCCTGCTCGGTGCCGTAGTAGAGCATCGGCAGACCGGTGGAGAAGAGGAGGAACGCCGTCGCCACCGCGAGCCGCCCGGTGGGTTCGCCGTCGCGCAGGAACCGGTAGACGTCATGGTTGTCGATGAATCGGACGCTGCGGTCGTGCGCGGTCCCGCCCCAGGCGGCCCGGGCGGTCAGCAGGCTGCGTTCCAGGTCGGTGGTGGGCGCCTGGCCGTGCAGGGCCCAGCTCTGCCGCCGGTACTCGGGGTAGTTGTAGACCGTGTCGATGCCCAGTCGCAGGCAGTCGGCGATCGGCTGGTCGTCGGTGGCGGAGTACTCGCCGAGGATCAGGAAGTCGGCCTTCCCGAGCCCGGCCGCGTACGCCTTCACCTCGGTGGTCAGCCGCGTGACGAAGGCGGGTTCGAGGTGGCGGATGGCGTCGATCCGGAAACCGTCCACGTCGGTCGCGGCGATCCACCACTTCGCGACGGTGACGAGCAGGTCCGCGGTCCGCGGGTCCTCGCTGGCCAGCCGCCGCAGACCGGGCGGGAAGTCGCCGCGGACGGCCTGGTCGGGGTGCTTCCAGTCGTGGATCACGCCGCGCCGGGTGAACCGCCGCGGATCGGCGAACTCGGCCGGCCCGACTTCGGCGGCCAGCTCGTCCACGGTGGCCGGTTCGGCGCGGAAGTGGTCGCCGTCGGCGTACTCGAAGATCCGGTCCATGTGGTTGACGACCAGATCGAGCAGGACGCGCTGCCCGCGCCGGTGGGCCTGGTCGACCAGCTCGACGAGATCGTCGAGCGTGCCCAGGTGCGGGTCGACGCGGGTGAGGTGCAGCGGGCCGTAGTGGTGGTAGCAGCCGGGGGCGGCGAGGGTGACCGGTGACAGCTGGAGCAGGGTGACGCCGAGCGTGCGCAGGTAGTCGAGCCGGGCGGTGACGCCGGGCAGGTTGCCGCCGTGCCGGGTCTCCCCGTGCGCCGGATCCCCGTGCGTACGCCGGAACCGGTCGTGCGCGAACCGGTCGACGAGGATCGAGTAGCCGACCTCGTCGCGCCAGTCCACCGGCGACGGATGGTACGCGCGCCCGCCGTCGGGCAGCTCCAGCGCGGCGAGCCGGTCCGGTTCCCGCAGCGGCATGGCGATCCTTTCGCGTCCCGACGAATGCGCTAATACATTGGCAACAGACGATTTATTTACCAATCACCAAACTCCGAGTGGGCCGAATCTACGACGGGCCGGGAACCTAGTCAACCGCGACTGCAAGAGATTTCCGAAATGCCCTGCAAGGACTGCCGGTTTGGCGACAAGCGTTGACAGGACTCTCGGCGCGTTCTTACGATCGCGGTCAGCCAATTCGATGCCTAGTCAACAAATAGGTAATCGTCAATCATTGTTGTCCGGTGCGACGCGCGCCGTGGAGGTGACAAGTGGACCGGGCCGAACTCGCCGAGCGCATCTGCCAGACCGTGCAGGAGATCGGCGTCCTGCTGGACGACGGTGACCGCGGCGCCATGCGCGGCGCCGGACTCACCCCGGCCCACTTCAACCTGCTGCGGCAGCTCGCGCCCGACCGGCGGACCGGGCGGACCATCACCCGGCTCGCCGAGCTGACCCTGTGCACCCGGGGCAACGTCACCCGGCTCGTCCAGCGGCTCGTCGAGGCGGGCCTGGCCGAGATCCGGCCCGACCCCAGCGACCAGCGGCTGGTGCGGGTGTACCTGACCCCGATCGGCGCGGCCCGGCTGGCCGCCGCCGAGACCGAGCGGTCGGAGCTCAACGCGGCCCGGTTCGCCGAGTTCGGCGACCCGGCCGCGGCCGACCTGCTCGACCACCTCACCGGCCTCGTCCAGCACCTCCGCAAGCACCTCGCCCAGCGCTGACGTCTCCCAGCGCGGGGCGCACCACCACATCCACCGCACCCACCGCACCACGAGGCTTCCGCCCACACCTGACGCCCCGCGATTTACTCGAAGGAGTAATGATGCAGCGACCGTCCCGTCGCCGCGTGCTGTCCGCAGCGTCCGCCGCAGTTCTGCTGGCGACCTTCGGCGCAGCCGCGGTCGGTCACGCCGACGCACCGGTGAGCAACCGGTCCAGCCTCAAGCAGGACCTCTGCTACCAGATCGTCACCGACCGCTTCAACAACGGCGACACGAGCAACGACAACCCGGCCAAGAGCCCGGGCCTGTACGACTCGACGAAGACCAACTGGAAGGAATACTGGGGCGGGGACTTCGCCGGCATCCAGGCCAAGCTGACGTACCTGAAGAACATGGGCGTCACGTCGATCTGGATCTCGCCGCACACCGACAACATCGACGTCCCGGTCAGCTACAGCGGCGTGACCAACACCGGCTACCACGGCTACTGGACGCGGGACTTCAAGAAGACCGAGGAGCACTTCGGCTCGCTCACGGACTTCGACAACCTGATCGCCGCGGCGCACACGGCCGGTATCAAGGTCATCATGGATTGGGCGCCGAACCACTCCAGCCCGGCCAGCTCGACCGACGCCACGTTCGCCGACAACGGCGCCCTGTACGACAACGGGACGCTGGTCGCCAAGTACGGCTCGGACCCCAACGGCGTCTTCCACCACAACGGCGGCATCACGAACTACGACGACCGCTACCAGGACCAGTACCTGAACATGGCCGACCTGGCCGACCTGGAGCAGCAGAACACCACGGTCAACTCGCTGCTGAAGACCGACGCGAACTACTGGATGGACCGCGGCGTCGACGGCATCCGCATGGACGCCGTCAAGCACATGACCCCGGGCTGGCAGCAGTCGTTCGCCGACACCGTGCTCAACCACAAGGACACCACCCTCTTCGGTGAGTGGTACCTCGGCAGCCAGACCGACGCGACCTACGACGCCAACGTCCGCTTCGCCAACACCAGCGGCATCTCGGTGCTCGACTTCTACATGAACATCGCGATGCGCAACGCGTTCGCGTACGGCGGGTCGATGTCGGCGCTCGACGCGGCCGTGACCAAGACCGGCACGGACTACAAGTACAAGGAAAACCTGGTCACGTTCCTCGACAACCACGACATGTCGCGGTTCCTGACGGCCAACAACAACAACTCGCTGCTGCAGCAGGCGATCGCGTTCATGATGACCCTGCGCGGTACGCCCTGCCTCTACTACGGCACCGAGCAGTACCTGCACAACGACACCAGCGGCGGCGGCGACCCGTACAACCGGCCGATGATGTCGAGCTGGTCGACGACCACGACGGCGTACCAGGAGATCGCGAAGCTGTCCGCGCTGCGCCAGTCCAACCCGGCGCTCGCGTACGGCACGCACCAGGAGCGCTGGATGAACAACGACGTCTACATCTACGAGCGCAAGTTCGGCACCGACGTCGTGCTCACCGCCATCAACAAGGGCACGTCGAACTACTCGATCACCGGCCTGAACACGGCGATGCCGGCGGGCACCTACTCCGACCAGCTGACCGGCCTGCTCGGCGGCAGCAGCATCACGGTTTCTGCCGGCAGCGGCGGCAACAACCCCGTCAGCACGTTCACGCTGGCGGCGGGCAACACGGCGGTGTGGTCCTACAAGGCGGCCAGCGAGCCGTCGGCGCCGCTGATCGGCAGCGTCGGCCCGACGCTGACCCGGACCGGCAACACGATCACGGTCGAGGGCCGCGGCTTCGGCTCGTCCGGCACGCTCAAGGTCGGCGGCGTCACCGCCACCACCACGAGCTGGACCGCCAACCGGATCATCGGCACCGTGCCGAGCGGCGTCACCGCCGGAACCGCGTCGGTCACGGTGACCACGGGCGGTGGCACGAGCAACGGCTACGACGTCACCAACGAGACCGCGGCGCAGGTGCCGGTGACCTTCACGGTCAACAACGCCTCACCGACCAGCCCCGGCGACAACATCTACCTCACCGGTAGCGTCGCCGAGCTCGGCAACTGGTCCACGAGCAAGAACATCGCCATCGGGCCGATGAACACGCCGAACTACCCGAACTGGTTCGTCACGGCGAGCGTGCCGGCGTGCACGACGATCCAGTTCAAGTTCGAGAAGATCACTTCCGGTGGCGTCGTCACCTGGGAGAACGGCTCGAACCACAGCTACACGACACCCTGCTCGGGCGTCGGCTCGACCACGGTCAGCTGGCAGTACTGACCCTCGGGTGCGGCCGCCGTCCGCGGCGGCCGCACCACCTCCTGGTGCGGCGGGCGACCGGCGGCTGCCGGCGTACGCGCGCTCCGACAGATGACTTCGACGCTCTGAGGACGACGATGGCGAGACACGGCGTCGCGGCCGACCCGGACGGGTTCAGCCTGCGCAGCCCCGACGGGGTGGCCTACCGGGTGGACATCGAGCCCGGCGTGCTGCATCCGGCCAATCCCCGGCTCGCCGGCTACCTCGCCGACCGGCGGGTGCTGGCGTTCGCCGGGCCGACCGTCGACCGGCTCTACGGGGCCGACCTGCGCCGGTACCTGTCGGCCTGGCTCGCCCCGGGCAGCTGGGACGTCCACGTCATCCCCACCGGCGAGCAGCACAAGACGATGGCCTCGGTCGAGCGGATCTGCGCCATCGCCAAGGAGAGCGGCCTCGACCGGCACGGCGTCATGCTCGCCCTCGGCGGCGGGATCGCCAGCGACATCGTCGGGTTCGCCGCCGCCGTCTACGCCCGCGGCATCCGGCACGTCAAGGTCAACACGACGCTCGTCGCGCAGGTGGACGTCGGCGTGGGGGTGAAGACGGGCGTCAACGCGTACGGGACGAAGAACATGCTCGGCGCGTACCATCCGCCGCACGGGTCGCTCAACGATCCCGGCTTCCTCGCGACCCTGCCCCGGCGGGAGATCGCCTGCGGGCTCGGCGAGATCGTGAAGATGGCCGTCATCCGCGACGCCCGCCTCTTCGCGACCCTCGAACGCGACCCCGGTGTCTTCCAGCGGCCCGGCGGCGAGCACGACGACTACGTGCTGCGCCGGTCGATGGAGCTGATGCTCGAAGAGCTCTGCCCCAACCTGCGCGAGGTCGATCTCGCCCGGCTCGTCGACTTCGGACACACCTTCGGCCCCGCGATCGAGACCGACAGCGGCTACCGGATCGCCCACGGCGAGTCCGTCGCCATCGACATCGCCGTCTCCTGCCACCTGGCCCGCCGGCTCGGCCTCATCGACGCCGCCACCTGCGCCCGCATCACCGGCCTGCTGCGCGCTCTCGGCCTGCCCGTCTACGACCCCGCCACCTGTACGCCCGACCGCCTGCACGCCGCCATGCGCTCCGCCTGGTCCCGGCGGGGCCGCCGGCTGCACCTGGTGGTCCCCGACGGCATCGGTTCGGCGGTCTTCATCGACGACCTCGAAGACGTCCCCGACAGC
The DNA here is from genome assembly GCF_000428945.1 of Hamadaea tsunoensis DSM 44101. GTDB lineage: Bacteria > Actinomycetota > Actinomycetes > Mycobacteriales > Micromonosporaceae > Hamadaea > Hamadaea tsunoensis. Next base: position 138,296 of record NZ_AUAX01000004.1, read on the forward strand.
CTGCTCACCGCCGCCCTCGCCGACCTGGCCGCCGAGGCCCCGCTCGTGGGGGCGGTCCGATGATCCAGCGGCTGGCGGACCTCATGCGCACCGTCCACAACGATCACGACGGCGTCGGCGCCCTGTACGCGTACCGGGCGTTCGACCGGGCGGCCAGTCCGAGCGGGATCGCGTTCATCGACCTCGTGATCCTGCCGCCGGGCAGCTCGGTCGGGCTGCACCGGCACGGCGACGACGAGGAGACCTACGTCATCCTGCGCGGCTCGGGCACGATGACCCTGGACGACGAGACGTTCCCGGTGACCGCCGGCGACCTGATCGCCAACCACGCGTACGGGCGGCACGGGCTGGTCAACGACGGCCATGAGGACCTGCACCTGCTCGTTTTCGAGAAGGCGCCCGCATGACCGGCCCGCGTACGCGTGAACTGCTCGCCCGGGAGGCCGCCCACCTCGCCCCCGGCGCGACGGACGAGGCCGAAGCGGGCGGGCGCGTCTTCGCGACCGGTGCAGGCAGCGTCCTGACCGATGTGGACGGACACGAGTACCTCGACTTCGCCGCCGGTACGCTGACCCAGTCCCTCGGCCACTGCCACCCGGACGTCGTCGCCGCCCTGACGCGGCAGGCGGGCCGGCTGTGGAACGTGCACGACAGCGCGACCGAGGACCGCGCGGCGCTCGGCGAACTCCTGTCCGCCCTGCTGCCCGAACACCTCGACACGTACGCGTACTTCAGCACCGGCGCGGAGGTCGTCGAGGCCGCGCTGCGGGTGGTCGCCGCCGTCGCCGAGCCCGGCCGCAACCGGATCGGGGCGCTGCGCAACGGCTTCCACGGCAAGACGATGGGCGCCCGGATGCTCGTGCACTGGGACATCGGCCACCAGTCGTTCGCGGGCAACAGCATCCTCGGCTACTCGCCCTACTGCTACCGCTGCCCGCTCGGCCTGACCTATCCCAGCTGCGAGACGCGCTGCGCCGATCTCGTGGTCAAGCACGTCGCCACCAAGCCGCAGATCAGCGCGCTCGTCTTCGAACCCGTCCTCGGCGCGGGCGGCGTGATCGTCCCGCCGCCCGGCTACTGGGAGAAGATCGCCCAGGCGTGCCGGGACAACGGCGTCCTACTGGTCGCCGACGAGGTGCTCACCGGCGGCGGGCGTACGGGGGCGTTCCTGGCGTGCACCTGGCTCGGTGTCGAACCCGATCTCGTCCTGCTGGCCAAGGGACTCGGCTCGGGCTTCCCGTTCGCCGTCCTGGCCGGGCGCTCCGACCTGTTGCGCAGCCCCGAGGCGGCCGCCGCCGGGTCGACCGCCTCCACGTTCGGCGGCAACCCGCTCGGCATCGCCGTCGCCCTCGCCACCCTCACCGTCCTGGACCGCGACGACCTGATCGCCCGCGCGGCCGCCCTCGGCGACAGGCTCGCCGCCGGCCTCGCCGAGCTGCGGGAACGGCACCCGATGATCGGCGACGTCCGCGGCGCCGGGCTGCTGTTCGGCCTCGAATTCGTCCGCGACCGCGAGACGCGTGAACCCGCGCCCGATCTCGCCCGCGCCGTCTACCGCGCGGCCCTCGACGCCGGGCTGCGTACCGCGCTGGGCGGGCACATCCTGCGCCTCGCGCCGCCGTTCACGCTCACCGACGACGAATTGGCCCAGGGCCTGGAGCGGCTCGACCGCGCGCTGCGCCAGGTCGGGCCGTGCTGACCGCCCCGCCCCGGCTGCCGGGCTGGCTGGCCACCGCGCCGTGGGCCGATCCCGGGCTGTCCATTCTGGACGATGCCGTCCTCGGCGAGGTGCGCCTGCTCATCCTCGGCCACCCCGGCGGCGACGCCCGCTACTTCGCGCCCGTCCTCGGCGACACGGACGCCTGCCGTACCGGCGCCTTCGACCGCGCCGTCGTCGACGCCATGCGCGCCGGGCTCACCCTGCCCACCCGCGCCGGGCACAGCATCGACTTCCGGGGCACGCCCGAGGCGTACACCGGCGGGCTCGCGTTCGACCCGGGCTGGTCGTCCAACTCGCTGTCCCTGCTCGACCTGCGCGGCACCGCCTGCGCGCACAAGACCTACCGCAGGATCACCCCGGGCAGCCGCGAACCCGGTCTGCTGCGCGCCCTGTCCGGTAGCGGGCAGACCCAGAAACCCCTCGGGGAGTACGCGTACCGGACGGCCACGGACCGCGTACCGCTGGGCATGATCTACGAGTACGCCGACGGCGACGGCCTCGACGTGCCGCTGCGGGACAACCTGCACGCGACCTGGGCCGGGCGGGCGACCGCCGACGACCTGGCCGCGGCGCTGACCGGCGCGGGGGCGTTCCTGCGCGAGTTCCACGGCGAGCTCGCCCGGCGACTCGGCCCGGCGCCCCCGGTACGCGCCGACGACGTCCTCGCCGAGACCCGCGACCGGATCGCCGAGCTGGCCCCGGTGATCCTGGCCGACGACGGCTACCCGATGCCCGCCCGGCGGGCCGTGCTCGACGCCCTGTACGCGGGCTGCGCCGAACCGGTCGACTGGCCGGCCGGGGCGAGCCACGGCGACCTGCACCTGTCGCACTTCCTGCGGACGGTGGCGTCCGACGGCGGCTGGCGGATGGTGCTGATCGACCTGTCGACGCCGCCGCTCGACCCGGCCGATCCCCGCCACAGCGCCCAGTCGCCGTGGCAGGACGCCGTGGCGCTGCTGCGCGGCCTGGCCTGCTTCACCGCCGACGAGTACGCCGCCCGCGCCGCCCGGGATCTCGCCGCCGAGCCCGCCGCCCCGGACCCCGCCGCCGATCCGGTGCCGGGCAAGGAGGACGTCTGCCGGTGGGAGTTCCTGCGCGCGGCCGGGCTGCCCCCGGACCGTCCCGGGTGGACGGACGACCGGCTCGCCCGGCTGGACCGGTTGCGATCGGCGACGGTGGGCTGGCAGAACCGCATCAGCGACCTGTTCCTGCGCGGCTACGCCCCGGCCGTCCATCCGGCGTGGCGGCTGCTGCGAACGCGGCGGATCCTCCACGAACTCGCGTACGCCTACGAACACGAACGCACCTACTACGCCGCGATCACGCTGCGGCACGCCGTCGAGCAGAGCGGGAGCTGACGATGCACATCATCGAGACGTACTTCGAGTGCGGCGGCTTCGACCACCGGCTCATCCAGGGCGGCACGTCCGTCTACCTGTGGAACCTGGCCCGCTCGCTGGCCCGCCAGGACCACCGGGTCTCGATCGTCGCCCCGGCCCACGGTCGCCTCGACGACCTGCGCCGCCTGCACGACGTCGAGGACCTCGACTACTCCGACCGCTACCGGCTGCCGCTCGTGCTCGATCGGCGTACCTGGCGGGAGGGGTTCGCCGACGAGATCGACATGAACCTCACCACGACCGCGCACCGGCTCCGGCTCGACGGCGTCGACCTGTACTTCCTGTCCAACGAGATGCTCGACCGGCTGCCCGACCGGATGTACCCGCCCTACGAGTCCAAGGGCAACGACCTGGTCTTCTTCAAGCCGCTCGTCTATCAGGTGGACAGCATCCGGTTCATCCGCCACCGGTTCGCCGACGAGCGGGCGATCGTGCACGCGCACGAACCGTTCTACCACTACCTGATGCCGGCGGCGTTCCGCGACGACCCGACGAAGCTGATGGTCAGCACGGTGCAGAGCAACATGCCGATCACCAAGAGCGTCTACCGGCCCGAGGTCGAGACGCTGCTGGCCTTCCTCGGTACGCCGGTCGAGCTGCCGCCGGTGGACCCGCCGCCGCCCGCCGACCTGGCCGTGCCGGGCGCGTACCAGCAGCTGACGCATCTGCACTACGAATACCCGCCCGACCACGTACGCATCCACGACCTCGTCGCCGAGCATGCGGACCTGGTGGGCTTCCTGTCCGCCGGGCAGCAGCGGTTCCAGTCCGACCTCGCGGACACGCCGTTCGAGCAGGTGTTCCGGCGGCTGCCGGTGGCGGACGTGGTGCGGCGCAACGCGTACAAGCACTTCGAGGCGGGCTGCGCGGTCGGCGATGCGTGGACTGCCAGCCGGGGAGCGCTTGCGCGAGCCGCCAGAAGTTCGGTCAGCGACTTCGGTACCGTCGACCGGGCGGCCGTCCTGACCGGGCTCGGCCTCGATCCGGCGCTGCCGACGTTCTTCCACAACGCCCGGTTCGCCGTCCACCACAAAGGACAGATCGAGCTGATCCGCGCGGTCGGCCGGGTCCTCGACGAAGGGGCCGAGGCCAACTTCATCCTGCGCTGCCTGTCCGACTTCGGCCTGCACCCGCTGTTCGACGAGGTCGCCGCCCGGCACCCGGGCCGCCTCTACGTCGAGACCGCCCGCATCGACGACAAGCAGCTCATGCAGTACGCCGCGGCCGCCGACTTCTGCGTCTTCCCCTCGAAGTTCGAGATGGACACGTTCCTCATCGCGCAGGGCGAGGCGATGGCGGCCGGGGCGGTGCCGATCGCGACCGCCCAGCTCGGCATGGCCCACTACGGCCACGTGGCCGACCCGCTGACCGGGCCGCATGCGGCCACCGCGACCGGCTGGGCCGTCGGCCGGTCGTTCGCCGAGGACGATCCGCTCCTCGTTGCCGCGCTCGTCGACCGGATCCACGGCGCGATCCGGCTGTGGCACGACGACCCGGCCGCGTACGCGCGCCTCTCGGTGAACGCCGTCGCCAACGCGCGCCAGTTCACCTGGGAACGGTGTGCCCGCCGGCATCTCGCCGCCTTCGAACCGCTCTGGAACGGTGTCACGCCGGAGCTGCCCGTCGAACGCGCGCTGGAGCACGGCTGGTTCGACCTGCTCGACACTCCCGTGTGGACGGCACGGCCCGACGAGATCGCCGAGGCCGCGCTGCGCTGGGGCGACCTCGACGCGTACCGGCGGGTGCGGGAGCTGAACCCGGCCGCGGCGGAGCGGTTCTACGACGCCGCCTGGGCCCGGGCCGACCTTCCGGCCTGCCGGGCGATCGCGGCGGAGTTCCCCGACCTCGCCACCCGCCTGCGGGAGCGGTACGCCCTCCACCCCGACGGCCTGCGCTACCGGCTGCCGCACGCGGCCCGGGTCGACCTCGTCCTGCCCGGCGCGGCGACCGGCGGCCGGGCGCTGCCGACCGTGCGGCCCATGGTCCGGCAGGGCGACTGGTTCCGGGTGGCGGTCACCGAGCCCGGCCCCTGGCACCTGCTGATCACGCTGCCGGACGGCCGCTGCGCCTGGGATCTGCTGTCCCCGGAGCCCGGCGATGACTGACGACGTCCGGGCGGTCCTGCTCGCCGGGGGAGAGGGCCGCCGGATGGGCCCGCTCGGCACCGGCCGGTCCAAGCCGCTCATCCCGTTCGGCGGATCCTGCCGGCTCGTCGACTTCAGCCTCGCCAACGCTCGCGACTCCGGCCTCGGCGACGTCCTGCTGCTGTCCCAGTTCGCCGAGAAGCAGCTCATGGACGACCTGCGCCGGACCTGGTGGCGGCCGGACTTCCGGGTCCACTTCGGACCTTTCGACACGGCGTACTGGGCCGGGGTGCCCGAGCACCTCGATCCGCCCGAGGGGCCGCCCGAGCGGGGGACCGCCGACGCGTTGCTGCGCAAGGCCGAGTTCATCTTCACCCCCGGCGTACGCGACGTCCTCGTGCTGCACGCCGACCACGTCTACCGGTTCGACTACCGGCCGCTGTTCGCCCGGCACCGCGCGACGGGGGCCGCGCTGACGCTCGCGTACCAGCGGATCGAGCGGGAGTACGTGCGGCTGTTCGGGATGGTCGAGTTCGACGGGCAGGGACGGCTGACGAAGTTCGTCGAGAAGCCGGAGAATCCCACGAGCGACCTCGTGTTCGCCGCGTTCTGCGTGTTCGACGCGGCGAAGCTGGAGAAGTACCTGGGCATCCTCGACGGCCGCACCGGGTGGCAGCACGACATCAGCCGGGACGTGATCCCGGCGATGCTCGCGGCGGGCGAGCACATCGAGGGCTACCCGGTCGACGGGCCGTGGGCCGACATCGGCACGGTCGAGCGCTACCACCGCGCCCATCTCCAGTCCGTACGCCAGGACCCGGCGGCCGTACCCGTCGCGGCGATGCCCCGGACGATCCGGCCGGGCGTCGACCGCCGTCTCGTCCAGGACGCCCCCGGGATCCGGCACAGCGTCGTCCCGGCCGACGCGGCCGTACGCGGCGACGTCGCGTACTCGGTGCTGTTTCCCGGAGCGGTGGTGCACGCGGGCGCGGTGGTGACCGACAGCGTGGTCCTGCCCGGCGCGATCGTGCCGCCCGGGGCGCACGTCGACGGCGCGATCGTGCTGGAGAGCGGCGAGGTGCAGGCGGTGGTTCATGGGTGACACGGGGTTCGTCGTCATGGACGTCGGCGGGACGACCACCCGGACCGGCCACTACCTGCCCGACGGGCGGGTGACCGGCGTGCGGCGGGTGCCCACGGCCGGCATCGGCCTCGACCCCGGTACGCCGGTCGCGGACCTCCAGCGCCGTGTCGTCGAGCAGATCGCGGCGGAGGCGGAGACCACGCTGATCGCGTCGGGCGCGTCCGCCGTCGGCATCGCGTTCGCCGGACCGGTGACCACGGCCGGGCGGGTGCTCGCCGGGCCGACGGTCTGGGGCGGCGGCGGCGTCCCGATCGACCTCGCCGACCTGCTCCGCGACCGGCTGGGCGTGCCGGTGACGGTGGTCAACGACCTCACCGCGGCCGTCTGGCGGTACGTGTCCGGCCCCGGCGAGCCGCCGTTCTGCCTGGTCACGGTCAGCTCCGGGATCGGGAACAAGGTCTACTGGGACGGCCGGGTCCTGCTCGACGAGGGGCACGGCGGGGAACTCGGCCACTGGACGTGGCGTACCGACGCGGACGCGCCACCATGCGACTGCGGGGGCCGCGGGCACCTCGGCGGCATCGCCTCCGGTCGCGGGGTGCTCGCCGCCGCCCGGTCCGACGCCCGCTACGACCACGTCTCCTACGGGCCGCGGGACCGGCTCACCAACGAGATCCTCGTGGCCGCCGTCCGTGCCGGCGATCCGCTGGCCACCGAGACGCTGCGTACCGCCCTGCGCCCGCTCGCGGCCGCGTTGACGTCGGTTTTCTGTGCCATCGGCGTACGCCGGTTCCGCGTCATCGGCGGTTTCGCGACCGCGATCGGCGCCCGGTACGCCGAACTGCTCACCGAGGCGCTGCACGAGGCCGGCTGCTTCGGCCTGAGCCCGGCCGAGATCGACGGCCTCGTGACGATGGGGGAGCCGGACGACGACCACAGCCTGCTCGGCGCCGGACGCCTCCTGACCCTGGACGGGGTCGCGGGATGAGGGTCTTGATCGTCGGGTCGGGGTTCGTGGGGCAGGCCGTGGCGGCGGCGGTCGAACGGGACGGCGGGCATGCCGTGCTGGCGTCCCGCCGTCCGGTTCCCGGCACCGCCCGCTGGGTACGCCTCGACGCCACGGATCCCGCCGGGTGTGCCCAGGCCGTCCAGCGCGTACGCCCGGACGCGGTCGTCGCCGTCCACGGCCCGTCCGACGTGACCTGGTGCGAGCAGCAGCCCGCGGCCGCCCTGGCCGCGCACCGCGACGCGACCCGCAACCTCGTACGCGCGCTCGGCCGCACCCGGCTCGTGCTCATCTCGACCGACAACGTCTTCGACGGCCGGAGCCCGGACAACGACGAGGAGACCGCGACGGCGCCGGCGAACGCGTACGGGGCGGCGAAACTGGCGGCCGAGGCGGAACTGGCCGGGCACCCGGACGCGACCGTGCTGCGGGTCAGCCTCGTCTACGGGCCCGAGACGGCGCGGCCGGGCAAGCGGACGAACTTCGCGGCGGCCTGCGTACGCGGCTGGCAGGCGGACGAGGTCGTGCCCGCCCCGGTCGACCAGTGGACGACCCCGGTCCACGTGGCCGACGTCGCCGCCGTGACGCTGGCGGCCGTCCGCGGCGCCCCGCCGCTGCTGCATCTCGGCGGCCCCGAACGGATCAGCCGGTTCGACTGGGCACACCGGCTCGCCGCGCGGCTGGGCTACCCGGCGGCCCTGATCGGTCCCGTGACCCGCGACTCAGGCCCGTACGCCTGCCGCCCCGCCAACTCCTGCCTCACCAGCCGCCTGCTGCCGGCGTCGCTGGACGCGTGGCGGCTGCGCGTACGCGGGGTCGACGAGGGAGCGGACGGCCTTGTCGCGGCCGTCGCCGGTTGACAGGCTTCCGCGCGCTCGCGTACGTTCGCACCGAACATAATGTTGACTAGTAAGCAAACTGATAACAGTCTATGAACTCGGGCGACGAGGCCTGCGGCTCAACGACTTCGGACACAATGGAGGTGGCGCGGTGTTCGACTCCGACGCCCTCGGCGAGCATCCGCACCATGACGGGTCTCCGCTGTACACCGATCCGGCCCGGCCCGTCCTCGGCGGCACCGTCCGCGTCTGGGTACGCGTACCCGCCACCGCGGGGGTCACGGACGTCCGCGTCCGGACGACTCCCGACGGGGACGTCCGCTACACGCCGGCGGCGATCGACCACGACCGGTCCGGCCGGGTCTTCGGCGGCTACGGCGCCAAGGACGTCTGGTGGTACGCCGACGTGCCCGTGCGCAACCCCGTCACCAACTACCGGTTCCTGCTCCTCGGCGGGCCCGGCGAGTCCGGCTGGCTGACCGCGGCCGGTGCCGTCGGCCACGAGGTCCGCGACACCACCGACTTCCGCCTCGTCACCCACGACCCTGGCCCCGACTGGGCCGCCGAAGCGGTCGTCTACGAGATCTTCCCGGACCGGTACGCCCGCTCGGCCGACGCGCCGGACCCGGCGGACCTGCCGGACTGGGCCGTCCCCGCCGAGTGGGACCGCGACGAGGTCGTCTACGAGGGCCCGGACACCCCGCTGCAGTTCTTCGGCGGCACCCTCGACGGCATCGCGGAGCACCTCGACCACCTGCAGTCGCTCAACGTCACCGCGATCTACCTGCGCCCGGTCTTCCCGGCCGCGTCCAACCACCGCTACAACGCGACGACCTTCGACAGCGTCGACCCGCTGCTCGGCGGCGACGCGGCGCTGACCCGCCTGGCGGATGCCGTCCACGCCCGCGGCCTGCGGCTCATCGGCGACATCACTACCAACCACTGTGGAGACACCCACGAGTGGTTCCGCGCCGCCCAGGCCGACCCGGCCGCCCCCGAGCGCGAGATGTTCTACTTCGACGCCGACGGCGGCTACGAGGCCTGGTACGGCATCCCGTCGCTGCCCAAGTTCAACTGGGGCAGCGACCTCGTCCGCGAGCGCATGACCGCCGTCGTGCGCCGCTGGCTGGACGTCTACGACGGCTGGCGCGTCGACTGCGCCAACATGACCGGCCGCAACCGCGACGAGGACCGCGCCCACGAGATCGCCGCCGGCCTGCGCGCCGAGATCGACGCCGTCCGCCCCGACGCCCTCGTCGTCGCCGAGCACAACTACGACGCCGCGAACGATCTCGACCGCGGCGGCTGGCAGGGCACGATGAACTACGCCGGCTTCACCCGGCCGCTGTGGGGCTGGCTGCGCGGCGACGGCACCACCATCCGCTACTTCATCGACGCCCCGGGCGGCGTACCCCGGCGCGACGGCCGCGGCGCGCTGGCCAGCATCCGCCAGGTCGCCGCGGGCGTCTCCTGGTCCACCTACAACCGCTCCTGGCAGCTCCTCGACTCCTACGACGTCGGCCGCTTCCGCTCCGTCACCATGTCCCGGGAGAACCACCTCGTCGGTGCCGGTCTTCAAGCCACCCTCCCGGGTACGCCGATGATCTGCGGCGGCGACGAGTTCGGCCTCACCGGACAGAACGGCGAACACGCGCGTACGCCGATGCCGTGGAACCGTCCCGGCGACGTCGACGAGCCGACGCTCGCCGCGTACCGGGAGCTGTTCGGGCTGCGGGCGGCGGAGCCGGCGCTGCGCCGCGGCGGCCTGCGGTGGCTGCACGCCGACGCGGACGTGCTCGTCTTCCTCCGCGAGACGCCGACGGAGTCGTTGCTCGTCCTCGCGGCGCGGGCCGGCCACGCCCCCGTACGCCTTCCCCTCGACGCCGACCTCACCGGGGTCTACCAGGCCGCGGACGAGACGGCGCGCAACGGGGCGGTGACCCTGCCCGCCGGCCCCACCGGCGTACGCGTCTGGCGCATCACCGGCTGACACACGGTCGCCGGATCTCCGTCGTTCTCAGCTGTCGATGGAGATCCGGCCGTCCGCCCGCCGTGTGTCGTCTCCGTCGACAGCCCGGTCGGATGATCAGCGGGACCTTGGCCGCATTCGTCCGGAGTCGTCCGGCTCACCCGGCATCGGATAGGTGTCGACCAGTCGATCCGATCAGCGTACGGCGGGCGTGACGATGTACCTATGTGGATGGAGAAGACCGCGTCGTTCGCGCATCCCGGCACGGGCGCCGGCTTCGCGACCGCGTGGTCGCCGTCGGGGGCGGCTCTCGCGGTCGCGGGTTTCGACCAGGCCGTGGTCGTGTGGGACGTCGATTCCGGTGAACCGCTGGTACGCGCGACCCACGAGGCCGCGGTCGGCTGCGTCTCGTGGAGTCCCCGCGGCGGCACGATCGCGTCCGGTTCCTCGGACGGCCGGGTGAACCTCATCGACGTGCGGTCGGGCCGACGGCTCGGGCAGGCGTTCGGGCACGCGGACGAGGTCCGGACGGTCGCGTACGCGCCGAACGGTTCGATGGTCGCCAGCGGTGCCAACGACGGCACGGTCCGGCTCTGGCAGGCGCAGGATCTGGGCCCGCTCGTCGGGATGGCGGCCCACGCCGGGATCGTCCACTCGGTCGACTGGTCGCCGGACGGGCTGTGGCTCGCCTCGGCGGGGCACGACGGGATCGTCCGCCTCTGGGAGCCGGGCGCGGCCACGGCCGCCGGCGGGATCGCGGGTCACCGGGGTGCGGTGACGAGCGTGGCCTACTCGCCGGACGGCCGCCACCTCGCCTCGGGCGGCGTCGACGCCACGTTGCGGATCTGGGACCTGGCCGAGGCGCGCTACCACACCGTCCTGGAGTCGTTCGACGGCTGCCGGGTCACCGGTCTCGCGTACGCGCCGGACGGGCGGCACCTCGCCGCCCTCGACCAGGATCCGACCCTGCGGATCTTCCGTGCCGAGGACGGCGAACTGCTCGGGTCGGCGGCCGTCCCGCATGGCACAGTGTCGGTCTCCTGGTCGCCGCGCGGCGGCACGATCGCGGTGTCCGGCAGTGCCGTCGACCTGTGGTCGGTGCGGTTCTGAGGCTTTCCGGTCAGGCTTTCCGGGTCACGGCGAAGAGGCCGACGCCGCCGGTGACCGCCAGCGTGATCAGCGCCATCGGGACCGCCAGGAAATACGTCCACCGCCAGCTGACCGCCGTCGTCATGAACCAGCCGAACACCAGGCCGCACAGCAGGCCGGCGAACGCGACCCCGCCGACTGCGGCCAACAGTGCCAGGCGGCGTTCGCCGGTCTGGGCGGCCAGGCCCAGGGCGACGCCGGAGACCGCGCCGCCGCCGAAGCCGGTGATCAGCGCCGCGACGATCATCACCAGACCGTTGGGGGCCAGAGCGATCATCAGGTCGCCGAGGAGCATCAGGCCGACCGCCGGTACCGCGATCGACGTGGGAATGCGCCGGCCCAGCGCGAATCCGGCGGCCGCGCCGACCACCAGGGCGACGAGGTGGCCGAGCAGGAGCAGCAGCGTCGTCACGGTGCTGAGGCCCAAGTTCCGCTGGACGGTCTCGCGGACCGGCCCGAGCAGCGCCCCGACCTGGTACGCCGCGAGCATGGTGCCCAACCCGGGGCCGATGAGCATCCACATGGGACGCCGGATGTCCTGGCTTGCCTCGATCATCCGGCCATAGTAAGGGCTCAGACCAGCGAAAGCACCTGATCGATACCGGTGATCCAGTCCACCGTGCACGGTTGCGCCGGCGGCTCGCGCAGGACGGCCCGGCCCTGGTAACCCAGGGCGATCGCGGCCTCGACCAGGTCGGGAGCGTCGTCCACGAACAGGCACTGGGCGGGCTGCAGTCCGAGCGCGTCGCTGGCGTACCGATACATGCGCGGATCGGGCTTGTGGCAGCCGAGCAGCTGCGAGATCGCGTACGCCTCGAAGAAGCCGCCGAGGCCGAGGGCATCGTGCAGCTGCGGCAGTTCCGCCCAGGCGTCGGAGACCACGGCCATGCGTACGCCCCGCCCGCGGAGCGCGCGCAGGGTCGGCAGGACGTCCGGGAAGGTCTCCAGGATGACCTTCGGGTCGACGGGACGGCGCAGGTCGGCCAGCAGTTCCGGCGTGGCGGTGAGGCCCAGCCGCGCCAGCATCACCCGGTGGTAGTCGTCATAGTCCGGTGTGGACAGCGCGCCGGCGAAGTACGCGTCCCCGGCCTCGACCGCGCCGGCCAGGTCCGCGTCGGTCAGCGTGGGAAAGTGTTCGCGCAGGATGTCCTCGAAGTCGGCCCGGGGGTTCCACCGGCCGCCCTTCGGCCGCATCAGTACGCCACCGGAGTCGAACAGCACCGCGACAGGTCTCGGCATCCGGCAATCTCCTCTTCGTCGACGTCCGCACCCCGCCATCATCCTCGCTCTCGCCCGAGGACGTGTCGCCGATGGCCGGCGTCTCTCCGCATTTGTCCGGGTGGGCACCGGCCGGACGGCGTGGCGGTTCGTTCGAACCGGCCGGTTGTGGGTGATCAAATACCGCTATTACGCACCGCGGCCGGCGGCGGGCCATGGCCCCGCTGGGCGGCTCGATCATGGAGTGCCGGCGTGATCAAGTTCCCGAATCCTGCGGAAAACCGGCTGATTCCGCAGCTCCCGGGTACTTGATCAAGCCATGGAGATCAACCTCAACAGAATCCGGGTACTTGATCACCCGGTCGGCCACCATCGTCGAACCAGCGACGCCCCGGTCGCGATCGCGGATGCCTGGGATGAAACCGCGACCGGACCGTGGCGATGGATGCGTCGCCCCACTCGCCTGGCAGTGCAGGCCCCGCCCGGGTTTGGCGGGGCCGGAGCGGTCTCCCGCGGGAGGAGCGGAGGTGAGATCGACGAACCCGGGCCGTGAATATGATCTGGAATTTGATCGTGTATGGAGGGCGTCCGGTGTGGACAGGGGCAGTGGCCACACCGGACGCCCGGTCAGCGGGTCAGCTCACTGTGAACAGCGGCTGGACCCAGTAGTTGGACTGGTTGGAGCTGGCGTTGCCGGGGAAGCCCGCCCCCGACCGGTAGACCCCGTTGCCGGCCCCCGGCGCGGTGATCGGGTAGTACGTCTGCGGGCTGGTGAAGTAGCCCACGTCGGCGGCGTAGTGCCCGTTGGGGGCGGAGTACGACGCGATGTAGGTCGTGCCCGGCACGATCGGCTGCGGCGTCGCGAACGTCAGCGTCTGCCAGCCGCTGTCCGTCTCGCCGGTGAACGTGCCCGTTGCCAGGAGCGTGCCGTCGGACCGCCAGAGCGAGCCGGTGTGGGTACCGGTGTTGGCGCTGCTCTTGTAGAACGCGATCCCTGTCACCTGCGCGGCGGCCGCCGTCGTGAAGGCCGTGCCCAGTTCGTTCGCGCTGCCGTCACCGAAGTCCGCCACCGCCGGCTGCACGCCGTTGTCCCACAGCCCGCAGGGGGCGTAGGTGCACTGCCAGGTGTCCGGCGCCGCGCTGCTCACCGTGAAGGTCCACGTGTACGCGCTGGGCATCGCGTTGCCGGCCGGATCGGCGGCCCGGACGCTCGCCGTGTAGGTGGTGCCCGGCGTGAGCTGGCCGCGCGGCGTGAAGCCGACTCCCGATCCGTCGTAGGTCGCGGTGCCCGGCATGGTCCCGGCCGGTGAGGACAGGGCGAACGTGACGGTGGCCGGGTCGATCGGGGCCGCGAAGGTGGCCTCGATACCCGGGTAGACCGGGTCGGCGTTGCCGCCCACGGGCGTCGCGGAGACGACGTGCGGCCCGTTGTCCAGGCCGAGCCGGACCAGGGGCTGCACCCAGTAGTTGTTGGCCGCACCGGCGTCGGTGGCCGGGAAGCCGGCCGAACCGTAGTGGAAGGTCGCGTTCGGACCGTCCACACCGTACTGCAGCCCGGTGACCTGCAGGCCCGACGCGTCGCTCGCGGAGACCCCGCCGGTCAGGAAGGTGCCGGAGTCGTACGAGTAGTGCCCGTTGGGCGTGTAGTACGACGCCACGTACGTCGTGCCGGCCGGGATGAACACCGGGCTGGCGAACGTCAGCGTCTGCCAGCCGGCGGCCGTCTCGCCGGCGAAGGTGCCGCTCGCCACGAGCTGGCCGGTGTTCGTCCAGAGGCTGCCGGTGTGCGTACCGGTGTTGGCGTCGGACTTGTAGAACGCGACACCGGAGACCACCGCCGCCTGGCTGACCCGGAAGCGTACGCCGACCTCGATCGCGCCGCCGTCGCCGGAGTCCACATGGGAGGGGGTGGCGGTGCCCGGCCACATGCCGAACGGGACCGAGTACGTGAAGTGGCAGACGTCGCTCGGCGGCGAGGTCGTCGACCCGTCGTTCGTGCGCGCGTACCACGCGTACCGGTGGCCGCTGGTGAGCGCCGGGGTGAACCGGTACTCGTGCGACGCCGCTCCGCCGAAGCGCGTACCGGCGTTCCAGGGGCCGGTGGTCTGCCCGGCCGTCTCGTCCCACAGGGCGAAGTCGGCCGACGCGGTGACCGTCGGGTCGGTGTCGCTGACCGTCACGTCCAGGGCCGGCACCGGGTACGCCGCCGTCGGCGCGACCACGCCGTACGGCCCGGTCGGGGAGCAGCCGGCCGTCGCCGGGTTGACCGGAGCCGGGACGGTGCTCGTCGCCGTCGGCTTGAGCAGCAGCGCCTTCTGGTTGTTGTAGAGCCCCGCGACCTCGGCGGCCGGCAGGGTACGCGCGTACACCTCGACGTCGTCCAGGTCGCCGTTCCAGAAGTCGGCCGTCGCTGCGTTGCGCCGGTCCGCACCGGCCAGCAGGGATCCGGTCGCACTCCACGCGGCCGTGTACGCGACCGGGCTGCCCTGAGCCGCCCCGTTCACGTACAGCTGGACGGTCTTCGCCGACGCGTCGTACACGCCGGTCAGGTGCGTCCACACGCCGAAGGCGGGGGCGGCCGTCGCGACCGAGCGGGTGAAGGCGGGACCCGTGGCGTCCGACCCGGCGACCGTGAACGCCCACTTGCCCGTCCCGGCGTCGTACTGCAGCGCGAACTGCGAGGTCGACGTGCCGCTCTGGCTGACCGCGGTACGCGTACCGGTGGTGCCCGCGGTCGCGTTGACCCACGCGGCGACGGTGAACCCGGCCGTGGTGTCGACCGCCTTCGCCGCGCTGGTCACCACGCCGCTCGTGCCGTTGAGGTGCACGTCGGCCCCGTCGTGGCCCTGGCCGGCGGTCACACCGGCCGAGAGCGTACCGGCGTTGCCGCCGCCGGAGGTGTCCTTGTCGGTCAGCACGCCGCCGGAGCTCACCAGGTCGGTGCTGCCGTCGGTGTACCGGAAGTTGCCGAACAGCCACGTGAGCACCGGCGGGGCCGACGCCGGCGAGGTGCTGTAGGACGAACCGGCCACCACGACCGGGGCCGCGAAGTAGGGCGAGGCCGCCTTGCCCGGCCACACGAGCAGCTGGCCGCCGTTGGCCGTGCCCGTGCCCCACAGGTCGGGCTGGGCGTCACCGGTCAGGTCGCCGGCGCTCGACACCACCGGGTACGCCGCGGCGGTCAGCCCGGTCGTGAGGGTGGTCGTGCCGTGGCCGCCGCCGATGCCCGTCCAGTCGACCGTGCCGTCGGCCTTCTTCGCGGACGCGTACCGCAGGAGGTTGCCGGATCCGTCGCGGGTCCAGACGTCGGGCAGCCCGTCGCCGGTGGAGTCGCCGGGGCTGAAGGAGGGAGTGGTCCAGCTCGTCGCCGAGTCGGTGGCCGCGTTGGACGCCAGGATCACCGTCGGGGACAGCGAGTTGGCGGAGTACTGGTGGAACAGCCACAGGTGCCGCTTCGTGCCCTCGGTCATGGTGGCCAGGAAGTCCGCCGGGTCGGAGCCGATGCCCGAGCCGAGGACGTCGCCGACCGCGCCCTTGTCGCTGTCGCCCAGGGCGGTCAGCCCCACCAGGTTCGCCCAGCTGCCGTCGGTGGGATAGCCGTTGCCGCAGCCCGGGCAGGACGGCTGGGTCAGCACGACCCGGCCGCCGGCGGAGAAGTGCCCGGTGCTGTCGTTGCGGTAGATGTACAGGACGGGGTTGCCGCGCAGGTGCACGAGCAGGTCGTCGACGAACAGCCCGTGCATCGAGCCGCGGTGGGTCACCAGGAGGTTCGGGTCGGCCCAGCCGTTGGTGCTGCCGGGCGGCGCGTCCGCGGCCGCGGCGGCGATCGCGCCGCCCGACGCCGGGTCCACGCTCATCTGGTAGACGCGCAGGTTGCCACTGCTGTCGGGGAGCAGCATGTCCGGTACGCCGTCCCCGGTCACGTCACCCGGCGACGGGGACGCCTTCGGGTTCTCCGGCGCGTAGAACGTGTACGTCTGCGTCTGCCCGGCGGTGTTGCCGGCCCGGTCGATCGCGTACACCTCGAGGGTGTGCGTGCCCCACGCGGGCGTCCAGCTGATCTGAGCGCTGCCGTTGGCGCCGGCCAGGACGACGCCGCTGTCGGTGCCGGGGTTCGGCGTGCAGGTGGAGCCGTTGCCGGGGACGCTGACGTGGGAGTCGAACGCGTAGCCGTAGCACCACAGGCCCGACGCCGAGCCGCTCGACGGCGCGGGGTCGCTCGCGGACAGGGTGAACGTGCCGGCCTGGCCGGCGGCCAGGTGGCTGTAGCCGGCGCCGGCGGCGGGGAAGTCCGTCGACGCCGCGCCGACGTTCGTCGGCCGGTCGAAGTCGGTGGTGAACGCGCAGGTCGAGCCGGTCGTGCTCAACCCGGCGTAGCCGTTGAGCGCGTTGCTGGTGACCGTCGGGTACCAGGTGTAGTGGTGGCCGTCGAGCAGGCCGGTGACCGTGGCGTTGGCCTGGGCGCCGGTGGGGACCAGGCCGGTGCTGGCGGTCGGCTTGGTGACCGTGCCCGTGGTGGTGTCGGTCAGCGTGACCGCGTTGGTGAGGGTCGTCGACGTGTGGACGCGGGAGGTGACCCAGTCGGACAGCGTCACGGCGTTGCCGTCGGCGGCGCCGAGCCAGCCATTGTTCATACAGGACACGGGTGCGGAGCCGTCCCCGTTGTGCGGGTTGGGCGACGAGTGCAGCGCGGTCGGCGCGTCGGGCGGGAAGTCGTACTGAATGACGAAGTCGATCGCGGTCTGGTCGATGCGGATGAAGTTGTACGCGTTGGACTCGTCCCCGCGGATCTCCACCGACCACGCGCTCAGGTGCAGATCGGCGACCTTCTGCATCGCCGCGGTGACATGCCAGTCGCTGCTGTTGGTGTTGCCGATCTGGATCGACTGGCCGGGATAGTTCGTCGGCGGCGTGCGCTCCGGCGTGTGCAGGTCGAACGTCGACACCGGGGCGGGATAGAACGGGTTCGCCGACGCGTCGATGCACGGCGGCACGTTCCACCGCTGGCCGGCGACGAGCGCGCAGGTGGAGTACATCGACAGCGTGGCGCTGTGGTTGTACTGGTCCGACTCGAACCGCGCGGTCGCCTGCAGGTACGCGTGCTGGATCGTCGCGCCCCAGATGGTCGTGGGTATGCCGATCTGGAAGTCGGACCGGTCGATGCCGCAGGGGCACTGGTCGCCGGACGCGTACGCGCCGCCGCCGGTCGAGCCGCCGTAGTAGCCGCCCTGGTAGCCGACGCCCTCACCGGACGGCTGGGCCCGGTCGAAGGTCGCGGTGGCGCCCGGCTCGGCCTGGGTCAGCTGGTTGAAGTGCTGCGCCGTCGTCGGGCTGTTGACGACCGCGGGGTCGACGAACACCGGGTACTTCACGCCGCTTCCGGTCAGCAGAGCCGGATCGGGGGTGATGTCGGCGGCGGTCGCGGAGATGGTCTGGCCGACGTGCGCCACCCGGGCTCCCCGGCCGGGACCGTCCGCAGTGGACGGCTGGTCGGCCGCGCCCTTCGGCGGTGCGGTGTGGTTGGAGTCCCACATCCGGGCGTCGCCGGACGAGAACGCGACCTTGCCGTCCGCCAGCACCGCCTGGACCGTGCCGGCCGCGTCCCGGCGCAGCGTCACGCCCCGCGCCCGTACGCCGAGACGCAGATGCCGCAGGGCCGGGTTCGCCGCGGCGGACGCGTCCCGGATCACGAGCGTGTCCTCGGCGCCGCCGTTGGCGTCCACGGTCACCCGCAGGTCGACGCCCGGGTACACGCCGGGGTAGACGGCCTCGTTGCCGGCGATCCGCGGCCGGGGCAGGGAACCCGGCCACGCGTACGCGAGCCGGGCCGATCCGTTCTCCAGAGCCAGCAACGGTACGCCGGCGGCACCGCCGGACAGGCGTACCGGGTGCAGCGAAGCGCGGGGCGAGAACGTGCCGTCGGGATTGGCCACGAGCGTCGTGTCCAGGCCGGTCCAGGCGCCGTTCTGCTTGACCCGTTGCGGCGTCACGGCGGTGTGCAGGGTGAAAGTGCCGTCGGGATTCGCCACGGTGGTCGAGTACTCGTCGGTCAGTTCGGTCACCGGCACGGCTTTGCCGGTCGTGCGGGCCTTCGCCGACGCCGTCCGCCGCGGGGCGTCGAGGGATCGGGCCGCTCCGCGTACCGGAGTGGCGACAGCGGGGGCGAGCGCGTTCGGAGCCGTACGGGCCGGGCCGGCATCGGCGGCGGCCGGGACCGCGTACGGGAGGGTCGCTACGGCCAGGGCCGCGACCAGGGTGGGAAGAAGTCCGCGCGCGAGGCGCGCGCCTGCTGGGCCGGACCGCAGCGCCTCACTGCGCTTTCCGGCGGACGTCGAAGGACTCATGGCTGGGACCGTCGCACCGGCCCGATCGCGGTGGCGCGTCGTTTCGCCGCTGCCCGAAATATGTCCGGAGTACCCGGCGGACGGCGAAAAGCTGGCCGCACCTGTATGCACTCACGAAGTGAGGTCCTGGTGGGAGAACTCCGCCACGGGCCGGCGCCACGGCGCCGGCCCGTCCGCACGAGCATGCTCGCGGCCCTGTCCGCGGGCGTCCTCGTGCTCAGCCTCGCGACACCGGACGCGGCATTCGCCCGGCCGTCGCAGGGGGACAGCCACAAGGTCTGGTCCCCTTTCCCGCTGCCGACGACGAAGTCGGTGGCGGGCCACCCCGCAACGGGCAAGCCGGGCGCCGCCCGCTCGGCGATGCCCGCCACCCGCGCGGCCCACGCCGCGAAATGGCCCGGCGCGCACACGGTGGACATCGCCGTCCCCGACGCGCCGACCGCCGTACCGGGCACCGGCCTGACCCTGCGCACCGGTACGCCCACCCACGTCTCCGTCGCCGTCGCCGACCACGCGAAGGCACTCGCCGCCGGTGTCGACGGCGTCCTCATGAGCCTGTCGGCGGCGAGCCCGACCCCGCTCGCGGTCGGCCTGGACTCCGCCGCGCTCGCCGGCGCGTACGGCGGTGACTACGCGGCCTCCCTGCACCTGGTGAAGCTGCCCGCCTGCGCCCTGACGACGCCGTCGGCGGCCGGCTGCCGCACCCAGACGCCGCTGGCCGCCACCAGCGCGGTCAGCGTCTCCGCCACCCCGATGCTCGTCGCCACGACGGCCGCCGCGTCGAGCCCGAACGGCTCGTACTCGGCCACGTCGCTGAAGAGTTCGGACACCTGGAGCGCGGGCGGCAACTCCGGCGCGCTCACGTACTCGGTGCCGGTCAAGGTCCCGCCCGCGCTCGGCGGCGCCACCCCCAACGTCGCCCTGAACTACGACTCGGGCAGCGTGGACGGCGAGTCCGTCAACGCCAACTCGCAGGCGTCCTGGATCGGCGACGGCTGGGGGTACAACCCGGGCTTCATCGAACGCTCCTTCCAGTCCTGCGCCGACGCCGGCCAGCACACCGGCGACCTGTGCTGGAAGAACGACAACGCGACGCTGGCGGGCGGCTCCCACGCGGGCGGCCTGGTCCGCAACGACGCCAACGGCGTGTGGAAGCTCGCGACGGACGACGGCACCACCGTCGAGGAGAAGACGCTGCCCTCGACCTTCCCGTCCAACGGGACCGCCGACCGGACCTACTGGCAGATCACCATGCCGGACGGGACGAAGTACTTCTACGGCGCCGGGCACCTGCCGCCGTCGGCCGGCGGCACCGGAGCGGACCCGGCGTCCAACGCCGCGTTCACCGAACCCGTGTACGCGACCGCGGCCGGCCAGCCCTGCTACAACTCGGCCGGCTTCTCGTCGTCCTGGTGCCAGCAGGGCTACCGCTGGAACCTGGACTACGTCGTGGACCCCCACGGCAACACCACCGTCTACACCTACGAGCAGGAGACCGGCAACTACACGCGGGGATACGACGGCCTCGCGGCGGGCACGGTCACGTCCTATGTCCGGGCGGGCAACCTGCGGAAGATCGGCTACGGCTGGCGTACCGGGGACGTGGCGACCGGGACCGCGAAGCCCGCGGCCGAGGTCGACTTCGACGTGGTCGAGCGGTGCATGGGCGACCCGGGCGGCTGCCAGCCGGGCGGCCTCAACGGCTCGACGGCCGGCTACTGGCGGGACACGCCGTTCTACCTGAACTGCCCGGCCACCGGAACCTGTACGCAGTACTCGCCGACCTTCTGGTCGACCCGGATGCTGCACGCGATCACCACGCAGGTCACCGTCGGCGGTACGCCGCGGCCGGTGGACACCTACACCCTGGCGCACTCGTGGCCGGAGCCCGGCGACGGCTACCCCGCGAGCCTGTGGCTGGATTCGGTGCAGCACACCGGGTACGCCGCCGACGGGGTGACCGGCCAGGCGGAGCCCGCGATCTCCTTCACGGGCAAGCAGATGGCCAACCGCGTCCCCGGGCGCACGGCCAACGGCCAGACGCTGCCGTCGATGATCCACTACCGGCTGCAGACGATCACCGACGAGCTCGGTGCAAAGGTGACCGTCGCCTACTCCGACCCCACCTGCTCGCAGTCGGCACCGGTGAACCTGCCCGCCTCGGCGGACGCGAACACGATGCTCTGCTACCCGGTCAACTGGACGCCGGTCGGCGGCGCGAAGATCACCGACTGGTTCACCAAATACGTCGTGAAGTCCGTGACCGTCAACGACTCGATCACGGCCACCGCCTCACCGGCCCGCGTCACGACCTACGAGTACGTCGGCACCCCGGCGTGGCACGACAACGACAGCGAGTTCGTCAAGAACGAGGACCGCACCTGGGACCAGTGGCGCGGCTACCAGAAGGTGATCACCCGGACCGGCGCCGCGCCGGACCCGGTGACCAAGTCGCAGGTCACCTACCTGCGCGGCCTCGACGGCGACCTCAGCGCGACCGGCACCACCCGGTCCGTCACCGTCACCGACAGCCAGGGCGCCGCGTACCGCGACACGGACGCCCTCGCGGGCACCGTCCTGGAGACCGAGACCTTCGACAGCGACGGCGGCCATGTCGTCAGCGACGTCGTGAGCACGCCGCACGTCTCGTCTCCGCTCGCCACGCACGTCCGGCCGACGCCGCTGCCGGCGCAGACCTCCGTGCAGACCGACACCACCAAGACCGTCACCCGCGACCTGCTCGCCGGCGGCACCTGGCGGACCCACGAGGTGGACTACACCTACGACGCCGCGCACGGCGACCGGCTCACCGCCACCGACGACAAGGGCGACGGCTCGGCCTCATCGCCCGAGACCTGCTCCCTCGTCAAGTACGCGACGTCGGCCAACCCGAACCTGCTGACCTACCCCTACGAGAGGCTGACCGTCGCGGGCGGCTGCGCCACGACGCCGGGCCCGACGACCACACTCGGCGACGCGGTCACGCTGTACGACGGCAACACCGCCGCGGGATCGCTCGACAACGCCGCGTACGCGGGCGGCCAGCCGGTCGCCGACGTCACCGGTACGCAGATCCTCGCCTCCTACAACGGAAGCACACCGTCCTATGTCAACACCGCGACGGCGACGTTCGACGCGTACGGGCGGACGCTGACGGCGACCGACCCGAACGCCGACCCGGCCCACCCGGCGGCCGGCATCACGAGAACGGTCTACACGCCGGCCACCGGAGCCCTGCCGACGCAGCTCGTCTCCGTCAACCCGAAGGGCTTCGTCACGACCACGACGGTCGATCCTGGCCGCTCGGCGCCGACGGAGATCACCGACCCCAACGGCCGCCTCACCGACCTGCGGTACGACCCACTGGGCCGGTTGACCCAGGTGTGGCTGCCGGGCCGGGCCATGTCCGCCTTCCCCGACAGCCCGAACCAGAAGTACTCCTACGGCCTCGGCGGCGGCGTGCCCGCGTACACGCTGACGCAGACCCTGCGCGAGAACGGCGGGTACGCCAGCGCGTACGCGATCCTCGACGGGTTCGGCGAGGTCCGCCAGTCGCAGACCGACACCCTCAACGGGACCGCCGGCCGCCTGATCACCGACAACTACTACGACTCGCACGGCTGGGCGGCCAAGACGCACACCACCTACTTCAACAAGGACGCCGGCCCGACCAGCACTCTCCAGATCACCGACGACGACGCCGTCCCGGGCTCGGCGGCGACCACCTACGACGGGCTCGGCCGGGCGGTGCGGGCCACGATCTACCAGTTCGCGGTCGTCCAGACGAGCACCACGACCGCGTACCCGGGCGCCGGCCGGGTCGACGTGACCCCGCCGGCCGGAACCGCACCGACCTCGACCTTCACCGACGTACGCGGCCACACCACCGAACTGTGGCGCTACACCGGACCGGCCGCCACCGGCGTGCGCACCGACGCGGACGTCCTCGCCTACACCTACGACGCGGCCGGACGGCAGACCGCGATCCTCGACCCCAACGGCGACAACTGGCGATTCCAGTACGACCTGCGGGGTCGCAGGACGGTCAGCCACGACCCGTCCGCCGGCGACACGACGACGGCGTACGACGACGACAACCGCGTACTGTCCACGAAGGATGCCGACGGGATCTACAACACGTTCACCTACGACGTGCTGGGCCGCAAACTGACCCAGTTCACCGGTTCGGCCACCCCCGGCACCGGTACGCAGGTCGCCGCCTGGACGTACGACACCGGGATGTCGGGTGCCAAGGGGCAGCCGGTGTCCTCGACGGCGTACCACAACGGATTCGCGTACACGACGACCGTCAGCGGATACGCCGCGACCATGGCCGGCGCGTACACGCCGACGGGCTCGAAGATCGTGATCCCGGCCGGTGACGGCAACACCGGCATCGACGGCACCTACACCACCGCGCAGACGTTCACGCCCAACATCGGCCTGCCCGCCGTCACCACGCTGCCCGCCGCGGGCGGCCTGGCGCAGGAGGACGTCACCAGCGCGTACGACGTGCCCGGCGAACTGGTCTCGGTCGGATCGAGCGTGTCGGCGGTGACCGACGTCGCCTACGATCCGCTCGGCAAGCCGATCCGCACCACCCTGGGCACCAAGCCCAACCAGGCCGCGGTCACGTACGCCTACGACGCCGCCAGCGGACGCCTGCTCACCCAGACGTTCAACGAGGAGTCGCAGTCGGCGGCGCTCGACACCGTCGACACCTACTACAACCCGGCCGGGCAGATCACCGCGGTCAGGGACGCCCGCAGCACCGGCGGCACGGACCTGCAGTGCTTCGGCTACGACTACGCCGGCCGGGTCACCACCGCGTGGACCGACACCGGCACGGTGACGTCCGCCGGAACGCAGTTCCTGCCGAACACCGGCGCGTGCGCCCACGCGGCACCGACCTCGGCCACCGCGGCGAGCCAGATCGGCGGCCCCACACCGTACTGGAGCACCTACGGCTACAAGTCCAACGGGGACCGCACAGCGGACACGATCCACGACATCACCGGGGTCACGTCCAAGGACGTCAAGCACGCGTACGCGTACCCGGCCGCGTCCAACCTCCTGCAATCAGTGACAACGACTGGTCCACCCGGGACCAGCACGGACACATACACCTACAACGCCAGCGGTGGCACGAAGAACCGAACCAAGGGAAGTCAGAGCTTCGGCTACGACAGCACGGGCCGGGTCGCCACCGCGACCACCGGGTCGGCTGCCAGTTCCTACGTGTACGACGCCGGCGGCTCGCTGCTGATTCAGCACGATCCCGGTGAGAACGTCCTCTACCTGGGCAGCCAGGAGGTCCACTACAACACCGCGACCGCGACCGCATCCGGGATCCGGCACATCGCCGGCCCCGGCGGCGCGCAGTCGATCGAAAGCAGCGACGGGGCGGTCACGTTCACGTTCGCGGATCCGCACGGCACCTCCACCGTCGACGTCGACGGCCACACCCAGGCGGTCGCCCGGCGGACCTTCGATCCCTACGGCAACGCCCGTGGCCCCGATCAGGGCTCGTACGCTCTCGGCACCTGGCCCGACGAGCGCACGTTCCTCAACAAGCCGACCGACGCCGCTTCCGGCCTGACGCTCATCGGGCCACGGCAGTACGACTCGCTGCTCGGCCGGTTCCTGCAACCCGATCCCGTCCTGGAAACGGCGGATCTCGACCAGATCGGCGGTTTCGCGTACGGCGCCGACGACCCGGTCAACCGCAGCGACCCGTCGGGCCTGCGCACCGAGGACAAGTGGTACGGGCCATCCGAGATCTACCTCGGTGGCGGTCCTGACCAGCCCCGGCAGGGTCACACCCGGGACCCCGACTACCACCCCGTCAACAACGGCGACCCCGACTCCGACCCCGCCCCTCCGCCGGCCCCCACCAGCAGCGGCACCGTCGCCGTCCCCGGGTCGGGAATGGCGTACCCCGCCGACGCTCACGGGTACGACCAGCTGCTCCCTTATCCGCATCTCGATCAGGCGGCGGTCGACGCCCTGCCGGTACTCGGCGACGACTGCGACCCGCCGGCGTTCGGCGAATGCGGAACCGTCATCAACGCAGGATGGACGACGTTCGTGGACTACTCCACCACCATCGGGCAGGCCGGTTCGATTCCGCCCAACACGACGCCGGGCCCGGTGGAACTGTCGGTCACGGACGTGCAGTCCGTGGTGAAGACCAAGAGCTGGGGGGTGAGCGCCACCTTCACCAAGTTCGTCACCTTCAACGGCAACTATTCCAGCAATTCGAGCTCGAGCAGTTCCTCGACCACGGCACAGAAGCTCCTCCTCGCACAACCTCAGGCCAACGTGCCGTACACCCAGTACTTCACCGTCGTCCCGATCATTCAGGTGCGAAAGGTCCTGCGGAAGACGCGCTCGTTCTGGTGGATGAAGGCGAAGACCTACGTGGACGTGCAGACGCAGGTGACCGGGTACACGCAACTGCCCTATCAGCTGCCTTACCCGATTCTGGATCCATCGCGCCTGCCCTGACGGCTGCGCGCTGACCCCTCGCACACGGGGCGGGACGGGTTGCCATCCCGCCCCGTGTGCCTCGTCTCACTTTTCCGCTGCAACCCATTCAATCCGGTATGCGTGTCGATACGGATGCAGAGACGACCGCTGTGTCCGTATCGACCTGTACGACCGGAGGCGCCGCCATGGGGGCACTACGTATCCATTTCACCGCCGACGACCTCGCCCGTACGCGGCTGACCACCGCACCGAGCCCGATGATCGAGATGACCATGAGCCTGCGGGCGATCCGCGGCCTGACGCCGGGCTCGCACCGGCTGGCGAACTGGCGGCGGGCCCTGCGCGGCCGGTTCGACCAGCGCGTACGCCCGCTGATGGAGTTCGTACCGTACGGCTGGGTGCTGCCCGACTTTCTGGACCCGAGGACGATCGAGGGCTCGGGGGAGCAGCGCCTCGCGCAGGTGGTGTCGACGACGACGCCGACCATCCGGGGCTACCTGAACGACATCGGAACCTACTACGACGTGCCGTCGGCCACCGCCCGGTACGCCGACGAGGGCAGCGCCGGGCTGCGCGACCTCAGCTCGGCGGTGACCGCGTACTTCGACACCGCCATCGGTCCCTACTGGAACGACGTGCGGTCGCTGGTGGACGGCGACCTCGCGGTGCGCCATCGGGTGCTGGCCGACGGCGGGCTCGACCGGCTGCTCAACACGTTGCACCATCAGATCAGCTGGCGCGAGCCGGTGCTGCGGGTGGGGTTGTCCACGACCTACGAGGCGGACGTCCACCTCGGCGGGCGCGGGCTGCACCTGCAGCCGTCCGTGTTCACCGGCGCGCAGCCGGCGCTGTGGCACCACGATCGCCGGGACGGGCCGCCGACGCTGGTGTATCCGGCGACCACCGACGGCCGGCCGGCCGTGCTGCGCGGGCAGAATTCGCTGGCCGCCCTGCTCGGGCGTACGCGCGCGTACCTGCTGGCCGCCATCGCGGCGTCGCCGGGCAGTCTCACCGGGGAACTGGCCCGGGGGCTGCGTATCTCGGCGGCGTCGGCGAGCGAGCACGCGACCGTGCTGCGCAACGCGGGTCTCATCACGACGATCCGGTACGGCCGGACCGCGCTGCACACCGTCACGCCGCTCGGGGAGGCGATGCTGCGGCCGTCGACGCCGCTGACGGAACCTCCGCACCCGGCGATGTGAGCGGTAACGCCGGCTCCGGCAGGGTCCGGAACAGCAGCCAGGCCAGGGCCGGCAGTACCACCAGCGGCGCCAGCGCGGTACGCAGGGAGGTCACGTCGGCGACGCGGCCGATCACCGGGCTGGCGAGGCCGCCGATGGAGACGGTCAGCCCCAGGGTGATGCCGCTGGCGGTGCCGACCCGCGACGGCAGGTAATCCTGGCCGAGGGTCACCTGCAGGGAGAACGGGATGTAGAGCCCGGCCGACGTGAGCGCCACGAACGCGAAGAAGGCCGGGCCGGGCACGAACACCACCCCGGCGACCGCTGCGACCGTCACCAGGTACGACCACTGCGAGACGCGTACGCGATCGAAGCGCTGGGCGAGCGTACCGCCGAGGACGGAACCGAAGGCGCCGCCCAGGTACAGCACGAACAGGGCCGCGGTCCCGGCCGCCGGGACATCCGGTACGCGCTGGTGCGCGTACAGGGAAAGGAAGGTGGCGAGGCCGGTGAAGACGATCGAGCGGCAGACGACGGCGCAGGACAGCCGCAGGAAGGACGGGACGTCGTCGGTGCCGGAGCGGGCCGCGGCGGTCGCGGCGGTGCCGGTGCGGCGCAGGCCGCGCAGGACCGGCAGGCAGACCGCGGCGCCGAGGAGGGCGGGCAGGAGGAGCAGCGGGGTGCGGCGCAGCCCGCCGGTGCCGACGACGGCGGCGACGACCAGCGGGGCGGCCGCGAATCCGATGTTGCCGCCGACGGAGAACCAGCTCATCGCGCGGTGACTGCCGTCGCTGGCGAGCCGGGCGACGCGCGCCGACTCCGGGTGGTACGCGGCCACGCCCACCCCGCAGACCGCCATGAACACGAGCGTCAGCCGGTACGAGCCGGCGAGCCCGCTCAGCGCGGCCCCCGCACCGGACAGCAGGGTGCTGGCCGGCAGCAGCCAGGGCATCGCGAAGCGGTCGGTCAGCGCGCCGAAGACCGGCTGCGCCACCGAAGAGAGAAGCGACGCGGCGAGCACGAGGCCGGACACGGTGGCATAGCCGTACGCGCGCTCGGCGACGAAGTACGGCACGAGGGCGGCCACGATGCCCTGGTAGACGTCGACGCTGGCATGTCCGACGGACAGCAGGGGGATGGCGGAGGTTCGGCGCACCCGGTCATGATCCGGCCCGGACGCCCTGTCGCGCTTCCGATAAACTGCCGGGTGATGCCGCAAATCCGCCACGATCCGGTCGCCCCCACCCGCGCCCAGCGGCTGGCGGCCGGCGGCGTGATCGACGCGCACCGGCACGACGACCACCAGATCGCGTACGCGGGCCGCGGCGTCCTGACCGTCACGACCGACGCGGGTTCGTGGGTGGCCGCCGGCAACCGGGCGATCTGGGTGCCGGCCGGGACTGTGCACGCCCACCAGGCCCACGGCGAGGTCGAACTCCACCTGATCGGGATCCCCGGCGACCCGCTGCGGCTGCGTACGCCGACCGTGCTCGCGGTGGGGCCGCTGCTGCGGGAACTGATCGTCGCGTACACGCGGGATCCGGGGGACGGGGGACCGCAACGGGCGCGGCTGCGGGCGGTGCTGCTCGACCAGATCCGGGCGTCACCGCAGCAGCCGCTGCACGTCCCGGCACCGACCGTCCCGCTGCTGCGAGAGGTCTGCGACCTGCTGCGCGCCGACCCGGCCGACGGGCGCACGCTCGCCGAACTCGGCCGCGCGGTCGGAGCCAGCGACCGGACGCTGTCGCGGCTGTTCCGGGCCGACCTGGGGATGACCTTCCCCCAGTGGCGTACGCAGCTGCGGCTGCACCACGCGCTGATCCTGCTCGCCGAAGGGGTTCCGGTGACGGCGGTGGCGCACCGGTGCGGATGGGCGTCGGCCAGCGCGTTCATCGACGTGTTCCGCCGGACGTTCGGCCACACCCCCGGCAACCACCCGTAACCCCCGCCCCCGCCCCCGCCCGTCTGCGGCGATCTTGCGCGAATGTCCGGGCTATTCGGGCATTGCCGACGATTTTCGAGATATTCGCGCAAGATCGCCGAGGTGGTGTGCGTCCGCCGTGGTGTGTCACGCGTGGGCGAGCAGTTCCCGGATTCGGGCGGCCACCAGCTCGGGCTGTTCGGCCTGGACGAGGTGTGCCGAGTCGACGCTCTCGTAGCGGC
This sequence comes from Hamadaea tsunoensis DSM 44101, assembly GCF_000428945.1. Taxonomy (GTDB): domain Bacteria; phylum Actinomycetota; class Actinomycetes; order Mycobacteriales; family Micromonosporaceae; genus Hamadaea; species Hamadaea tsunoensis. Next base: position 166,942 of record NZ_AUAX01000004.1, read on the forward strand.
AGTCGGGCAGGGATTCGGCGTACCGGCGCTGGTGTTCGCGGGTGAGGGCGTTCTGGCGCTCGCGTCCCTTGGCCGGCTTCGCGGCCGAGAGCAGGATCGCCGGGCAGGCGGGCGGCTTCGGCGGATCCGCGCGGAACTGCGGAATCGCGGCGGCGACCGCCTGCATCTCGCGGCGGGTCTGCGCCGTCCCGGCCGGAGTGAAGTCCTCGGCCAGCATGGTCTCGTAGGTGTCGGCCGAGTAGTACGGCCGGACGTTCGCGCTGAACAGGCGGCCCAGCGGCCGGAACCGGCTGAGCGCCTGGCCCACCGCCAGCACCCGGTCGACCTGCTGGGTGGTCTTCGCCCACGCGACCTCGTCGTAGACCGGCGAGTTCTCCGGCAGCGTGTCGATCAGCAGCAGGCCGCGCAGGCGCGTACCGAGGCGTTCGGCGGCCCGGCGGGTGACCAGACCGCCCAGGCTGTGCGCCACCAGCACGAAGTCGCCCGGCACCACGGCGTCGACCAGGGCCACGAGGTCGTCGGCCATCCCGTCGACGGTCAGCGGTGTCGACAGGGGACCGGTGCGCACGCGGCCCGCCCGGTCGTAGGTGACCAGGTGGGCCTCGTCCGCCAGCAGCGGCAGCAACGGATCCCAGAAGGTGCGGCCGCAACCGGAGCCGGCCTCGAACACGACGTGCTTCCCGGCGCCGGGCTGTCCCGGGTCGCCGGTGCGGCCGGACTGTTCCACGTAGACGGTGCGGCCGTTGACGGGCAGCAGCTGCCCGGGCACCTCCCGCATGCGATCTCCTCCGAACTAGTTTCAGATTCGATAATGGTATCGCATGTGAAATAGTTCCGCCACGCGGCTGGCGTCCACATCGGAGAATGGGGCGGCTGCGCGTACGCCGGTCATACTTTGGGCCGATCTGGCCGGGCAGGTGGCTTCGTACCATGGGCGTGTGCTGCTGCTCCGGTCCTTCTGGCGTGAACCCGCCCCCGAACCGCCCCCGGGCCGGCGGGTACGCGACCTCGCCCTGGCCGGCGTACTCCTGGCTCTGATCGCGCTGGAGGCGTGGCTGCGCACCGATCTCGCCCACCGCGCGGTGTCCGTGGTGGTGACGGCGGGCCTGGTCCCGACGCTGCTGTGGCGGCGCAGCCGGCCGGCGCTGACGGTGGCCGCGGCGTTCTCGATCAGCGCGCTGGTCCCGCTGCTCATCGACGGCGGCAAGGCGGAGATGTACGCGACGGCCTATCTGCTCCTGCTGCCCTTCAGCCTGTACCGCTGGGGCTCGGGCCGGGCCATGGTGATCGGTTCCGGGCTCCTGCTCGCGAGTCTCGGGTTCTCGCTGGGAACCGGGCACGTCAGCCTGGGCGACAGCATCGGCGGGGCGGCCGTGCTGACGGCCGTGTGCGCGCTGGGGGCGGCGCTGCGTTACCGCGGCCGGGCCCGCCAGCGTGAGCTGGACCGGATGAAGCTGCTGGAACGCGAGAACCTGGCCCGTGACCTGCACGACACGGTGGCGCACCACGTGTCGGCGATGGCGATCCGGGCGCAGGCGGGCCAGGCGGTGGCGGCGACCCGGCCCGAGGCGGCCGTCGAGGCGCTGCGGCTCATCGAGGCGGAGGCGACCCGCGCGCTGGCCGAACTGCGTTCGATGGTCCGCGTGCTGCGCCGTGACGAACCGGCCGACCTGTCGCCGCAGCCCCGGATCCGCGACCTGGAGCGGCTCGCCGGCCGGTTCGGGTCGGGGCCGGAGGTGCGGGTGCGGCTCGACGGCGACCTGGCCGACCTGCCGTCCGCTGTGGACACGGCCGTCTACCGGCTGGTCCAGGAGTCGCTGACCAACGCGCGCCGCCACGCGCGGCACGCCACCCGGGTCACGGTGAGCGTGACCGCAGCCGAGGACGAGGTACGCCTGCGCGTCAGCGACGACGGTGAGATCGTCCCCGGCCGGCGCGCGGAGCCCGGCTACGGACTGGTCGGCATGCACGAGCGGGCGAACCTGCTCGGCGGCGTCTGCACGGCCGGGCCGGGCCCGGAGCGCGGCTGGCTCGTGACCGCCGCGCTGCCCAGGAAGGCGCCCGCCGCATGACCGGCGTGGTACGCGTGGTGGTGGCCGACGACCAGGAGATCGTGCGGACCGGCCTGGTGATGATCCTCAACGCGCAGCCGGGCATCGAGGTGGTCGGCGAGGCGGCCGACGGTCTGCGGCTCGTCGAACTCGCCCTGGAGGTCCGGCCCGACGTGTGCCTCGTCGACATCCGGATGCCGGGCGTCGACGGCATCGAGGCCACCCGCCGGCTGAACGCGTCGGCGCAGCCGCCCGCGGTCGTGGTGATCACGACGTTCGATCTGGACGAGTACGTCTACGCCGCGCTGCGCGCCGGCGCCCGCGGCTTCCTGCTCAAGGACGCCGGTCCCGCGCTGCTCGCCCAGGCCGTGCACGCCGCGGCCGGCGGCGACGCGCTCATCGCGCCGAACGTGACGACGCGGCTGCTGCGGGCGTTCGCCGAGGCGGCCCCCGGTACACCGGCACGCCAGCCCATCGAGCCCCTGACCGACCGGGAGGAGCAGATCCTGCTCGAGGTGGCCCGGGGCCGGACGAACCAGGAGATCGGCGCCGACCTGTACATCAGCCTCAGCACCGTGAAGACCCACATCGCGAGCCTGATGGGGAAGCTCGGCGCCCGCAACCGGGTGGAGGTCGCGATCTGGGCGTACGAGACGGGCCGGGTCCGCGCCGCGGAACGGTGAGGTGCGCGGCCGGCCGAAAGTACGCCCGATTCCGCCCTACCGCGAAGCCGCGACGCGGGCCTGCGGAACGATGAAGCGGACGGCTGCGGTCGCGACGATCGAAGCATGACGCGACCCACCTCCACTACCCGGCGCCAGTGGCTGATCCCGGCCGGACTGGTCCTGTTCTCCCTGGTTCCCATGGCCGGCGGCGCCGTACGCGTCGCCTCGCTCGTGAGCGGCGCCGAGGTGACGCGGGAGAACGCGCGGTTCTTCGACGCGCCCGTCCCGGTGCTGGTCCACATCTTCGGTGCCGCGGTCTTCGCGCTGCTCGGCGCCTTCCAGTTCGTCCCGGGCCTGCGCCGGGGCGGCCGGGGCTGGCACCGCGTGGCCGGCCGGGTGACCGTGGTCGCCGGACTGGCGGTCGGCCTGTCCGGCCTCTGGATGACGGTCTTCTACCCGGACGCGCCCGGCGACGGGCTGCCGGTGCGGGTGATCCGGCTGTTCGTGAGCGTCGGCATGCTCGTCTCGATCGTGCTGGCCTTCCTCGCGATCCGCCGCCGCGAGGTGCGTACGCACCGGGCGTGGATGATGCGCGGCTACGCCCTGGCGATGGGCGCCGGTACGCAGGTCTTCACGCACGTCCCCTACGCGCTGCTGGTCGGGGTTCCGACGCACAACGTCCGGGCCGTCCTGATGGCGGCCGGCTGGGTGATCAACATCGCCTTCGTCGAGTGGATCCTCCGCCGTCCGAGAGCCCGCCACCTCGTTCCCGCCTGATCCCCGGCCCACCATGGGTCCGCCTCCCCGTCAGTCAGGGGCGCGCCGCCAGAACTGGCGTGGGGCGTACCCCTCGCGGCGCAGCCAGTGCTCGGTGTAGACGATCCGCTCCGCCGCCACCACCACGAGGGTGTCGGCGGGCGGCTCGGTCAGCGGCCGCCCGCGTTCGGCGTGCTCGTTCTCCCACCGGAACGCCGGCCAGTAGCGGGCGCGCCGGGGGTCCTCGGGGCCGAGGACCAGGGCGGTCCCGAACAGCTGGGCGCCGCGGCTGCTCGCCAGCCCGACCAGCGGCGCGAAGACGCCGACGGACACACGTGGATCGGCGGCGAGGTTGCGCATCTTCGGCGACCGGGGACTGGCGGTGAACATGACCGCGAACCCGAGCGACGAATAGCGCACCGGTGTCGCAAGTGGACCGTCGGGGCCCGCCGTCGCGAGGACGCACATGTTCTGCGAGGCCAGGAGCTGGAGGATCCGCTCCTCCAGCCGCTCGCGGTCGAGGCGCTTCGCCGGTGCCGGATCGGCGAGCCAGGGGTTCGACGGCTCCACGGCCGCCCAGCCTAGACGGCGGCGCGGGCGCGCATCGCGAGGAGTGCGTCGATCTCGCCCACGTGCCCGAAGCTGCCCTGCAGGACCGGTGCGAGCCAGCTGTACCGGCTGCGCTCGCCACCCAGCCCCGGCGCGGCCTCGTTCAGCTGGTCGGGGGCCAGCGCGCCGAGTTCCTTCGCCAGGCTCCGGACGACCTCCTCGAAGTAGGCGAGGAGCTGGTCGGCGGGCAGGAACGGCACCTCGGCGACCTCCTCGGCGGTATAGCCGGTGACGACGCCGAATCCCTGGAACCCGTGCCCGCTCGGGTCATAGCCCGTACGCGCCGCCCACCCGTCGCTGTGCCACAGCTCGCCGGCGACGGGCAGGCCGCGCCAGGCCCGCTGGGTCAGCAGATCGAGCCAGCGGGTGAAATGCCACAGCGTCAGCCCGACACTGTTGCCCCCGGGATCGGGCCGGTACGCGACCGCGTCGTCGGGAAGATCGGTGAAGCGTCGGCGTACGGCGGTGGCGAGGTCGGCCAGCCAGGTCGACAGGAGGTCCACAGTGGTGTCGGGGGTGGCGTCGGCGGTGCCGCGCCCGGTCTCATCGGTCACGATGCGCCCTTCTCGGTCATGATGAGGATTTCGGCGGCGGCCCGGGCGTCCTGGGCCGGCTGCGGTCCGGGATCGACGAGCGCGGTGGCGACCACGCCCTCCAGCAGCACCTTGATCTGCCGGGCGAGCCGCTGCGGATCGCGTACGCCCAGCCGGCTCGTCCGCTCGGTGAGGAAGTCGAGCAGCCGCTGCTTGTGGCGGCTGGCGACCGGCCGCGCGGGATGGGCCGGGTCGGGCAGGTCGGCGGCGGCGTTGACGAAGACGCACCCCCGGTACGCCGGCCGGGCCGCGTCCTCGCCGATGAGGTCGAACAGCGCCAGCAGCTGGCCTTCGGGGTCCTCGGCGCGGGCCGCGACGGCTGCCGACACTCGCTCGTGCCAGGTCGTGCTGTTGGCCGAGAGCGCCTCGGCGACGAGTGCGTCCTTGCTCGCGAAATGCTGGTAGAGCGTGCGTTTGGTGGTGCCGGCGCGGTCGGCGATGGCGTCCACGCCGACCGCGTTCACGCCGTGCGCGGCGATCAGGTCGACGGCACTGGCCAACAGGGAGCTGCGGGCGGTTCCTCGGGGTACCACGCCTAATACATATACCGGTCGGTGTACTTCGTGGCAAGACCGTTCTTGACACCACGCGGGCGACCGCTCATAGTCCCCCTCGATTCGATCTTCGGGAGAGTGCGATGCGTCTACGGGCACCGGTGCTGTCGGCGTACGCCACCTTCATCCTCGTCGGCGTCAGCGCGGGCACGACCGGCGTCGTCCTCGCCGCGCAGATCCGCGACTACGGCGTCGATCCGGCCCTGCTGGGCCTCACGTTCATCACCAACTCCGCCGGCTTCGTCCTCGCCGGGCTGTCCACCGGCGCCCTGCTGCACCGGTTCGGCCTGCGGCTGACCATGGCCCTCAGCGGTGTCGCGTACGTGCTGGCCGGCCTCTACATCGCCAGCCGGCCCGCGCTCGCCGGGCTCATCCTCGTCCAGCTCGGCATCGGGTACGCGACCGGCATCATGGAGTCGGCGCTCAACGCGTACCTGACCGAGCTGCCGGACGCGCCGACGCTCATCAACCGGCTGCACGCCTTCTTCGGCGTCGGCGCGCTCCTCGGCCCGATCCTGGCCGCCCAACTCGTCGCGGCCGCCTCCTGGATGCTCGCCTGGCTCGTCCTCGCCCTGATCGGCGCGGGCTTCCTCGTCGCGTACCTGGTGGTGTTCCCGCGTACGCGCCCGCAGGACAGCCCGCCGCCGGGCGGCCAGCTCCGGGCCGCCCTGAGCGGCCGCGGCGTCCTGCTCGGCACGGGCCTGCTGGCCGTCTACGTCGGACTCGAACTGGGGATCGGCAACTGGGCGTACACCTACCTGACCGAGTACCGCGGACTGCCCGCCCTCCTCGCCGGGTACGCGGTCAGCGGCTACTGGCTCGGCCTGACCCTCGGCCGCTTCCTCATCAACCCCTTCGCCGTCCGGATCGGCGCCACGACCACCACCACGATGTACGCGTGCTTCGGCGGCGTACTCGTGACGATCGTCCTCGCGTGGATGTCGCCGAGCGCGGCGCTGACGAGCGCGGCGCTGATCCCGCTGGGCTTCTTCCTCGGCCCGATCTTCCCGACCACGATGGCGATCGCGCCGCAGCTGACCACGCCCCGCCTCGTGCCGACGGCGATCGGCGTCATGAACGCGGGCTCCCTCGTCGGCGGCGCGGCGTTGCCCTGGCTCGCGGGCACGGTGACCCAGGAGGTCGGGCTGTGGACGCTGCTGCCGTTCGCCGCGATCCTCGGCATCGGCCAGCTCGTGGTCTGGCTGCCGATCGCGACGCTGATCCGGCGCCCAGCCCCCGAACCCGTCCCCACCGAATCCTGAACCTACCCGCTCCGCCGCTTCCGTTGCGCGGCTTCGCCTTCGGCCGTGCGGAGCAGGTGGGCGAGCGGCAGGTCGCCGGCGAGATCGGCGGCGGCGAGCACCGGTGTGCCCAGCGCCTCGTACAGCCGCCGCCGGCGATAGGCGTCGAGTTCGTTGGCGAAGACCACCCCGTCGACATCTCTGTCGACGCATGCGGCAGCGATCTCCCGCACCTTTCCCGGCCCGACGACGAACCGGCGCGACAACGGCCGGCCCATCAGGCGTACGCCGCCGTGGGAAACCCCGCGCCGCTGCACGAACCGGCCCACCACCCGGCCGCCCAGGACCTCGACGCGCGCGGCGAGCTCGTCGAGCCGGTCTGCGTAGTCGCGATCCTTGGCGGAGAACAGCCCCGCCAAGAGGACGGCCGGGGAAATGGTCATGCGTCGTCCGCCATCAGTTTGATCATTAGAGGCCCGCCCGGAAGCCCTCCCGCCACGTCGGATAGCGGAGCTGCCAGCCGAGGTCCCGCTTCGCCTTCGCGTTGGAGAACCCGCGCCCCTCGGTCATCATGATCACCGCCACTTCCCCGGCCAGCATCCGCGCCAGCCACGCCGGTACGCGCATCGGCGGCTTCGCCCCCGCACACTTGGCCAGGTACGGCAGCCACTCCGCGGCCGGGGCCGGTTCGTCGTCGACGATGTTGAACACGCCCTTCGCGTGCTGCTCGACCGCGAGCACGGTCGCGGCGGCCGCGTCGTCGAGGTGGATCCAGGACGAGTACCCCGTTCCCTTGCCCACCAACGGGAACTGCCGCCGGCGGATCAGCTCGACCTGGTCGTCGGTGGCGCCCGGCCCGTAGAGACCGCCGTAGCGCAGGACCGCACCGCCGGCGCGTACGACGGCCTCTTCGAGATGGTGGATCGCGACCCATTGCGGATGCGCGGCGGTGCCGTCGGCCGGATCGAGCGGATCCTCCTCGGTCTTCACCCACCCGCCGCTGCGCCGGCCGTTCCAGTTCGCGTAGCTCTGCGCGACGAAGATCCCCACGCCTGTCGCCTCGGCGGCGGCCAGCAGGTGATCCGTGCCCTCGGTCCGCAGCCGGTTGGTGGCCGCGAACCAGCGGTCGATGTGCTTGATGTCCGGGTTGCCGGAGATCGCCGTCATCTGATGCACGATCGCGTCCGGCCGGGCGTTGGCGACCGCCGCTGCGACCGAGGCCGCGTCCAGGCCGTCCATCACCACCGCCCGCGCACCGGTGCCGCGCAGCACGTCCAGCTTCGCGGCGTTCGTCGTCGTCGCGGTCACGTCATGGCCGCGCGCGATCAGCTGCGGGATCAGGCGACGGCCCACGACGCCGGTTCCGCCGGCCAGGAAGACTCTCATCTCGTACTCCTCGTTGTCGGTTCGGTCCACGAGACGAGGCGGTCACGCATCCTGTGACATGTTTTCGGGATCTTTTCCCAGCGAGGTCTTCAACGCACGAATCTCTGTTATCGGCGGACCCCCGGTGACGTCTACCAACCGTCCGCCTGCCGACCGCAGGCGCGATCCGTCGATCAACAACCACGCAGTCGCCCTGTCCGCCCTGGCGAGCGTCATGCCATGCGGCCGGCTCGGGCGGCGGGGAAGGTCACGCATGCAGCACTCGATCCACGCCGGGCCAAAGCGGCGCCGGCGGCGCCTCGCGGCGGTCATCGCGATGGCACTGGCCGTGCCCCTGGCGCTGACGGCCGTCACGGCGTACCCGTCCGCGGCGGCGAGCAGCCCGGGCGCCGGCGGCGTCTACACCCTCGTCCCCGGGGCCAGCGGCAAATGCCTGGAAGTGCCCGCCGATTCCACCGCCAACAACACACTGCTGACTCAGGCTGCCTGCGCGGCCGGGTCGGCCCGCCAGCAGTGGCGGGTCGAGCCGAGCGGCAGTGCCTACCAGCTCGTGAACATCAACAGCGGCAAGTGCATCGACGTGCCCTCCAGTTCCACCGTCTCCGGCCAGCAACTGCAGCAGTACAGCTGCGGCTCGCCGCAGGCCAACCGGCAGTGGACGTTCCAGGCGTCCTCGGCGACGCCCGGCAAGTTCCGCGTCGTCAGCGTGGCGACGAACCTGTGCATCAGCGACAAGGACGGCTCGACCGCCGGCAACAATCCGATCGTGCAGGAGACCTGCTCGGACGTCGCCCGTATGCAGATCGCGTTCAACCTCGTCGGGGGGACCCCGGCCACCGCGACACCGTCCGCGGGCTCGACGACCCGCCAGCCATGCGACATCTACGCCGCGGGCGGCACGCCCTGCGTCGCCGCGCACAGCACCACCCGGGCGCTGTACGCCGCCTACAACGGCAGCCTCTACCAGGTCAAACGAGCCTCGGACGGTACGACCAAGAACATCACCCCGCTGACCGCCGGCGGGGTGGCCAACGCGGCCGCGCAGGACTCCTTCTGCGCCGGAACGACCTGTCTGATCAGCGTCATCTACGACCAGTCCGGCCGGGGCAACCATCTCTACCAGGCACCGCCCGGACACTTCTCCGGCCCGGCCGCGGGCGGCTACGACAACCTGGCGGACGCCACCGCCGCTCCCACGACGGTCGGCGGCCACAAGGCGTACGGGGTCTATGTCGTCCCGGGCGTCGGCTACCGCAACAACAACACGAACGGCATCGCCACGGGCGACAACCCGGAGGGCATGTACGACGTCATCGACGGTACTCACTACAACGGCGGCTGCTGCTTCGACTACGGCAACGCCGAGACCAACGGCGAGGACAACGGCAACGGCACCATGGAGGCCGTCTACTTCGGAAACACCAGCAAGTGGGGCTCCGGCGCCGGCGCCGGCCCCTGGGTCCTCGTCGACATGGAGAACGGCGTCTACGGCGGCTCGAAGGCGCAGGACAACGAGAACGACCCCACGCTCGGGTACCGCTATCTGACCGCCATCGTCAAAGGCAAGGCGAACCACTTCGCCATCCGGGCGGCCAACGCCCAGTCGGGCGGCGTCTCCACGTACTACGACGGGGTACGCCCGACCGAGTCGGTGCTCGACCCCAACGTCAGCGGCTACAACCCGATGAAGAAGGAGGGCGCCATCATCCTCGGTACCGGCGGTGACAACAGCATCAAAGGCGCCGGCACCTTCTACGAGGGCGTGATGACAAGCGGCTACCCATCCGAGGCCACCGAGAACGCGGTCCAGGCCAACATCGTCGCCGCCGGTTACCGGTAGATCGGCGGCGGACCGGGAAGCGCCACGACCGAACCAGCATCGGCATCAGCGGCACGAACGACGAATCGTCCCGGACGGGTGCTGTCCGGGACGATTCGTCCGGCCGCGAGGCTCGAAGGCGGGCGTACGCACGACGAAGTAGCCGTTGACGACACCCTCGTGCCCGTCGTCGCGGCCCGGGCGCGTACGCCTTCGTGAAAGCTCATGGCGTGACCTACGACGGGAGTGCCTTCAAGATCGGTACGGTGTCGGCGTGACAACGAAGGTGGCATTGGTGACGGGGTCGGCGTCCGGGATCGGCGAGGCGACCGCGCGGCGGCTGGCGGCCGACGGCATGACGGTGGCGGTGCACTCGCGGTCGAGCGCGGCGGCCGGGACGGCGTTGGCGCGGGACCTCGGCGGCACGTACTACCAGGCCGATCTCGCCGACGACGAGGCCGCCGCGGGGCTGGTGCCGCGCGTCCTGGCCGACCACGGCCGGCTCGACGTGCTGGTGAACAACGCGGGGATCAGCTGGCCGGTGCCGCACGCGGATCTGGCGGCGCTGCCCGCGGCGGACTGGCGGCGGCTGCTGGACGTCAATCTGATCGCGCCGTGGCTGCTGTGCACCGCCGCCGTTCCGGCGCTGCGCGAGGCGGGCGGCTGCATCGTGAACGTCACCAGCCACGCGGGCGTGCGGCCGAAGGGCAGCTCGATCGCGTACGCGGCGAGCAAGGCGGCCCTCAACCACATGACGAAGCTGCTGGCGGCCGCCCTCGGCCCCGACGTACGCGTCAACGCCGTGGCGCCCGGTCTCGTCGACACTCCGCTGACGGCGGACTGGACGGCCGCCCAGCAGCTGTGGGCGACCGCCAGTCCGATGCGCCGGGCCGCCCAGCCGTCCGACGTCGCGGATCTGATCTCGGCGCTGATCCACAACGGATACGTGACGGGCGAGGTGGTCCTTCTCGACGGCGGGCTCAATCTCCGCTGACGACCGCGTCGCACGAGAGGGTCACTCGGCGTAGAACGAGCGGAGCTGGGCGGCGATGACCTCCGGCTTGCCACCGGGATTCGCCTTCGAGACGTCGGCCGACGCGCCGTGGTCCAGCCCCGCGAGCTCCACGAGCCGCGCTCCCGGGATCGTGTCGCGCAGGTCGTGCAGCGCGGGATGCAGGAAGGCCAGCCCCTTGCCGCCGCCGAGCAGGAGCGTCTTCGCCCTGATGTCCGCGTACGCGGGGAGGGAGCCGGCCGTCTCCGCGAGCAGCACGCCCTCGTAGTGCAGCGTGGGAGCCAGTTTCCGCATCGTGACCGCGTCCGGGGCGGCCTTCTTGTCCTCGCTGTTCATCGCCATGTTGGTGAAGCCGGCGAGGAACCATCGGGGCAGCCGGGTCACCGCCGGCGGCGCCAGTTCCAGCCCGATCATGCTCGTCACCAGCGCGTACGCGGTCCGGTCGGCGGCCATCTCGCGGTCGTAGCGGTCCAGCCAGGCAAGGTGCGGCGAGTTGCGGGGCAGCAGGGCGGGCTCGAAGGCGGCGATCGCGCGTACCTGGGGGAGGGCGAGGGCGGCCCGGAGCACCACCAGACCGCTGACGCTCACGCCGAACAGGTTCTCGGCGCCGGTCCGGTCGAGCACGGCGGCCAGATCCTCGACCTCGCGGGCCATCGCGTACGCGTCGCCGTAGGGGCCGGTCAGCCCGCGGCCGCGCCGGTCGGGCAGGTAGACGGTGTAGGAGTCGGCGAGGGCGGCGGCCAGCTGCAGGTGGCTGGCGGACGACTGCATCGAGCCGTGGACGAGGACGATGCCGGGGCCGCTGCCGAGCCGGCGGTAGCCGACGCGCGTTCCGTCGGCGGAGGTGACGTGCTCAACGTGGATCTTCTCGGTCGTCATCATGGCTAGATAGTGTCATGGCAACTAGTAGTCTGGCAACTAGTGTACGTTCTTTGTCATGACGACGACCTTCCGCCGGTCCCCGCTGGCGCTCGCGATCCTGGGTCTGCTGGAGGACGGTCCCCTCCACCCGTACGCGATGCAGCAGCTCATCAAGAAGTGGGGCAAGGACCAGGTCGTCAACGTGGAGCAGCGGGCGACCCTGTACAAGATGATCACGAGGCTCGCCGAGGCCGGCCTGATCCGCGCCCACGCGACCAGCAAGGACCAGCAGTACCCCGAGCGCACCAGCTACGAGGTGACCGACGCGGGCCGGGCGGCGGCGCGGCAGTGGATGGGGGAGATCCTCGCCGTGCCGCGCAACGAGTACCCGGAGTTCCCGGCGGCGCTGTCGTTCCTGCCGATGCTCTCGCCGGAGTCCACACTGGAGCATCTCGAACGGCGGCGGGCGGCGCTGCGGGAGCGCCTGGCGGTACGCGAGGAGATGATCGGCCGGCTCGACGGCTTCGACGTGCCGCGGGTGAGCCTGCTGGAGACCGAGTACCTCCGCGCGGTGGTGGCGGCCGAACTGCGCTGGCTCGACGAGGTGATCGCGGGGCTCACGGACGGCTCGATCGCCTGGAGTCGGGAACAGTTCGCCGCCGTCGCCGCCCAGTGGACCTGACCGCTTTCCGGCGCCGCTCCCCGACCCCGCCTCCTGACGCCGCTCCGCGATGACCGCCTCCCCGGCGATCTTGCGCGAATGTCTCGAATTCCGTCCGGTATGCACCGAAGGCCCGGACATTCGCGCAAGATCGCCGAGAAGTGGTCGTCGCGGCGAGCGCGCGTCGTCGGCGGAGTGCGCGTCGTCGGCGGAGTGCGCGTCGCGGTCGGGGGAGGGCTACGCGCGGGTGAGGGTGAGGGTGGCGAGCAGGGCGAGGGCGGCGGCGGCCGCCAGGGTCAGACCCGGCAGCCCGGCGGCGAAGGACCAGGCGAAGACGCCGGTCGCCGCGATCGGCACCGTCATCTCCGCGAGCGCCGCCACCGCCGTCAGCGCGCCCTGGACGGTGCCCTGCTCCTCGGCTCCGGTACGCCCCGTGATCCACGCCTGCAGCGTGCCGCCGCCGATCGACGCCACCGCCGACAGCGCCACCGCGGGCCAGACGAGCCAGGCGGGGACCGTCGCGTACGCGAGGAGGGACGCCGCGCCGAACAGCCCGCACAGGATCGTCGTGCGGGCCGTGCCGAGGCGGCGGGTCAGCGGTCCGGTGAGCCACAGCGAGGCCGCCCCGCACGCGAGCGCGATCACGGTCATCATCAGCCCGGTGTACGCGGTGGTCCAGCCGAAGCGCGCCGTCATCGCGTACACCCAGGTGGTTTGCTGGATCATGCGGGCGGTGTCGTCGAGCAGGCGGCCGCCGACGAGGCGGGAGACGCGCGGGCGCCGGGCGAGCAGGAGGAGGGCGGCGACCGGGTTGGCCACGCGCCAGCCGAGCGGGGTGGTGCGGTCGCCGGGGCGTGACTCGGGCAGGACCAGCAGGCCGTACGCGGAGTTGGCGAGCGCGAGCGCCGCGGCGGCGTAGAACGGGAGCCGGACATGGATGCCGCCGAGCAGGCCGCCGAGGACCGGGCCGGCGATGAAGCCGGCGGAGAACGCGGCGCCGACGAGTGCGTAGGCGCGGGCCCGGCGCTCCTGCGGCACCACGTCCGCCACGTACGCGTTGACCACCGTGCCGGCGGCGGCGCACGCCCCGGCGAGCGTGTGCAGGATGCCGATGAAGAGCAGCGAACTGGACAGGGCGTGGCCGAGCCAGTCGACGCCGAGGCAGGCGAGCGCGATGATCAGGACGGGCTTGCGGCCGTAGCGGTCGGCCAGGCGGCCGAACAGGGGAGCGGCGAGGAACTGGGCGGCGCCGAAGGCCGAACCGAGCAGGCCCGACCAGCGGGCGGCACCGGCGGGACCGCCGGTCAGCGCGGTCATCAGGGCCGGGGCGACGGGGACCACGATGCCGAGGCCGAGCATGTCGACCACGACGGTGACCAGTAGGAACGTCAGGGGTGAGGGCTTGCGCACGGGTACTTCCTCCGAGTGGGTCGGCCCCACCCGACGGAAGTACGGAGGATCAACGTATCGCGGCCGTCAAATAGTTTTCCTTGGATGCGTTGTGCGGGGCTGCCGATCGCCCGAGAACTTTCCACTTTCCCAACTGGAAAGTTTTGGCTATAGTTTCCGACATGGAAAGTGTTGAGGCGCGTGACCAGCTGATCCTCGTCGAGCGCTCCGCCGCGGCGCCCTACGTGCAGTACCCCCCGACGCCGTGGTGGTACCCGCCGGTCGTCGGCGCCTGGACGGCCGCGCTCATCGGCGCGTTCGCCTGGTACCGGGTCAACGGCGCGATGTTCTTCGCCTCGCTGGCGATCGTGCTCGCCGCCGAGGGCTGGTTCCTCGCCTGGATGCGCCGCCGGCACGGGGCGCTGCCGATGCTCGGCCACGGCCGGCCGCCGGCCGAGATCGGGTCCGTCTACCGTGGCTACTTCGCCGGCCTCGCCGTGGTGGTCGTGGTGGTCGCGGCCGCGTGGTGGCTGGGCGGCGTACCGGTGGGGGCGGCGGTCGCCTTCGTCGCCGTCACGGCCGGAATCGCCCTCTACGAACGGAAGTACGCCGCCGCGGCCGCGAAGGTGCGGGACCGGCTCGGATGATCGGCGACCTGGATCCGGTCATCCACGTGCCCAAGCGGCTCGCCGCGATGGCGATGCTGGCCAACGCGCCGACGGTCTCGTTCCGGTTCCTCAAGGAGCAGCTGCGACTCGGCGACTCCGACCTGTCCAAGCAGATGTCGGCGCTGGAGGCGGCGGGCTACGTCAAGTCCACCAAGGACGGTCACGGCCGCGGGGCCACCACCACGTACGCGATGACCCGCCCGGGCCGCAAGGCGTACGAGGCGCACTGCGCAGCCTTGCGGGCGTTGATCGGCCCCTCATGATCCGGTTTGGATCAGGGTTTCGCACGTAATCTTGGTCCAAGATTCGGGTGATTTCCCTGATCCAAACCGGACGAAGAAGCGGGTGTGGGGCGGGTGTGGGGTGGGTCAGGGGTTGGGGAAGAGGCCGATGCGGCCGTGGTACTCGTGGGCCAGCTGGTCGGTGTCTGAGCCGACGTAGAGGCCGTCGGGGGTGACGAGGAAGGCCTGGACGCCGACGCCGCGCGTACGCGTGGGGTTCCAGGCCAGCGCCAGGCCGGTGTCGGGGTCGATCGCGCCGATGCCGGGCCGGGCCACCGCACCCGGTCCGGCGTTCTTGTTGCCGTAGGGGTTGTCCAGCCACTGCTGGTGGCCGCCGACGTAGACGGCCGCGCCGGTGCAGGCCACCGCGAACAGGGAGTTGCCGCCGGTGTGGTTGACCCAGGTCGGCTTGTGCGGCCCGGGACTCAGCTCGAACCGGGCCGCCGTGTCGCACATGGCCGTCGGCGTGGAGGTGTGGCCGGTCGTCGTGATCACCGCGTACGCGCCGGTGGGGTCGACGTCGACGGCGCGCACGTAGTCGTCGTAGACGCTCGCGCACTCCTGGTTGTAGGTGCTGGTACGCCAGTCCGTGAGGTCGCCGCCGGTGGTGAACACCGCGACCTGGGGGCGGTTGAGCCCGTCGACCGTGCCGAAGCCGCCGATCGCGATGAGCCGCTCGTGGTCGGGGGTGAGGGCGAGCGCCTCGATCTTGATCGGGCCGGACCGCCACGGCCGCAGCTGCGGGTCGAACGCCGGGTCCACCGCGCCGCTCTCCGGGTCCAGCCCGGCCAGTCCCGGGCGGCGTACGCCGTTGATTGCGCTGAACAGGCCGCCCGCGAACAGGTGCATCCCGTCGAAGGCGAGCGTACGCACATCGGTGCCGGTGATGTCGGCCGTCATCGCCGGGTCGATCCGCCCGGTGGCCACGTCGAGCCTGGCGATCCCGTCGTGCGGCTGGCCGCCCGCGTGATGGAATGTGCCGCCGAGGAAGACGGTGCCGGGCGGGCCGGCGGCCAGGGCGTACACAGGGCCGTCGAGCGGCACGTCCAGCGGCTGGATCTCACCGGTCCGCGGCTTGAACGCGAACAGGTAGTCGCGCGCGAAGTCCGCGACCGCGGCCGGGTCGGTGACGGCCGTGAACGTCCCGCCGACCACGATCACGTCGCCGACCTGGGCGATCGCGCGTACCGTGCCGTCCATGACGTGCGGGGTCCACTGCACGGGCTGGTCGCTGACCACGTCCTCCTGGCCCGGCTGCGCGTACGCGGGCGACCACAGGGCCGCCCCGGCGCAGAGGGCGGCCACCGTCACGAGCCTTCCGAAACCACGCATCACCCTTGTTCCAACGATTCCCCGCGTTCCACGTCGCGGGACGGCGGGTCCGGGCCTGGAATAAAGCCTACCGGATAGGTAGGCTTTCGATCATGACCGTGTTCCACTGGTTCCTGCCCACCTCCGGCGACGGCGATCAGGTCGGCTCCGCGACCGTCGCGGCCGGCGCCGCCGACCACCGGCGCGAGGCGACCCTCGACTACCTCGCCGAGGTCGCGCGGGCCGCGGAGGAGGGCGGCTTCACCGGCGCGCTCACCCCCGTCGGTTCGGGCTGCCCGGACCCGTGGATCGTCTGCAGCGCCGTCGCGGCGCGTACCGAGCGGCTGAAGTTCCTGGTCGCCTTCCGGACCGGCTTCACCCTGCCGACCGTGCTCGCCCAGCAGGCCGAAGCCTTCCAGCAGATGTCCGGCGGCCGCCTCGCCCTCAACGCCGTCACCGGCGGCGACGCCCGCGAGCAGCGCGCCTACGGCGACTTCCTCGACCACGACCAGCGGTACGCGCGTACCGACGAATGCCTCGACGTCCTGCGCCGATCCTTCACGGGTACGCCGTTCGACTTCACCGGCGAGCACTACCGCGTGGAAGGCGGTGGCCTGCGCCGGCCGCTCGACCCCGCGCCGGACCTCTACTTCGGCGGTGCCTCGCCGGTCGCCGAGCAGGTGGCCGCCCGGCGCGCGGACGCGTACCTGATGTGGGGCGAACCCCCGGCGGCGATCGGCGAACGGGCGGAGCGGATGCGCAAACTGGCCGCCGACAACGGCCGTACGCTGCGCCTCGGCATCCGCCTGCACGTGATCGCGCGCCCGACGGCGGACGAGGCGTGGGCCGAGGCCGACCGGCTGCTGGCCGGGATGAGCCCGGAGCGGATCGCCGCCGCGCAGGCGCGCTTCGCGACGATGGACTCGGTGGGCCAGCAGCGGATGGCGGCCCTGCACGGCGGCAGCGCCGACGGCCTGCAGATCGCGCCCAACCTCTGGGCCGGCATCGGCCTCGTCCGCGAAGGCGCCGGCACGGCGCTCGTCGGCAGCTACGACCAGGTGGCCGAGCGCATCCGCGAGTACGCCCGCCTCGGCCTGGACGAGTTCATCCTGTCGGGCTGGCCGCACCGCGAGGAGGCGCAGCGGGTGGGCGCGGAGGTGCTGCCGCGAGTGCTCGCCTGATCTCGGCCAGCACCGCCGCGGGCTGCTCGTCGGCCAGGAAGTGCGCCGCGTTCTCGATACGCACCACGGTCAGGTCGTCGGCGTGCTCCGCGGACCCGCCGAGGAACTCCGCTCGCAGGGCGGGGTCGGCGGCGCCGTAGAGCAGCCGCGTCGGTGTCCGCAGCCGCACGCCCCGGTACGCCCCGCGCGCGATCCGCATCGCCCCGGGGATGATGAAGCGCCGGTACAGGACCGATCCGGCCCGCGCCCGCTGCGGCTCCCGGAACTGCGCCGCGAACAGGTCCACATCGGACCGTTCGATCGGCTGCGCCGCATAGGCCCGGAACAGGTACCGGACCAGACCGCCCCGGCGCAGCAGCCACGGCCCGAGGCCGGGTGTCGCGATCGCGTACTGGAACCACAGCCGCCACATGACCGTCAGCAGCTTCGGCGAGAAACGCATCCACGGATGCGGAACGGCGAGACTGACGAAGCTCAGCACCCGCTCCGGATGCCGCAGGCACAGCTCGTACCCGGCCATCGCCGCCCAGTCGTGCGCGACGACGTGCGCCTTCTCGATCCCCAGGGCGTCGAGGAGGTCGAGCAGGTCCTGCTCCGGATGCACGTAGCCGTCCGCGGGCGCGTCCGTCGCACCCGCCCCCCGCAGATCCGGGCAGATCACCCGGTGGGTCGTCGCGAGGCCGGGAATGATCTCCCGCCACTCCCACCAGGTCTGCGGAAACCCGTGCAGCAGCAGTACGGGCTCGCCCTGTCCCGCCTCGGCGACGTGCATCCGCAGCGCCGCGAGCCGGACCATCCTGTGCTCGATTCCCACGAGCTGGGGAAACGCCGCCATGACCGCAGACTACTATAAACGTAGTACCCGTGTCACTACGTTTATAGTTCGAGCGTGAGTACGCGTACCCGGGCCCTCGACGCCGCCCTCGACCTCGTCGGCACCGAGGGCCTGCGGTCCCTCACCCACGCCCGCGTCGACGAGCGCGCCGGGCTGCCGCGCGGCTCCACCTCCAACCACTTCCGCACCCGCGCCGCCCTTCTCGCCGGCGTCGTCGACCACGTCGCCGAACGCGAACTCGCCGACCTGGGCGTACCGTCCCTTCCGGACAGTGCGGACGCGCTCGTCGACCTGCTCACGGGGTATCTCACGTACGCGGTCACCGCCAACCGCACCCTCACCCGGGCCCGCCTCGTCCTCTTCATGGAGGCCGCCCACAACGCCGAACTGCGCGACGCCGTCTCCCGCGGCCGCGCCGCCATGAGCGGCCTGCTGGTACCGCTCCTCACCCACCTCGGCGCGCCCGCGCCCGAGGTGGCGGCCAACGCGGTCATGGCCTGCTGCGAAGGCCTCATCCTCCATCGCGTCGCCCGCGAAGACGCCACGGATCCACGTCCCGTGCTCGCCCTGGTCGTCCGCGCGTCCCTTTCCTGAGTACGCGAAAACGTCGTACCAGAGTCGTACGGTGGCTCGGAGAATGGGGGATTTTTCGATGACTGACACCCAACCGCAGGTGGCCGCCGGTAAAGTGCTGTGGCACTTCACGATGTCGCTGGACGGCTTCGTGGCCGGACCGGATCACGCGATGGACTGGATGACCGGCTTCACCGTCCGCGACGGACTGATCGACGAGTACGTGACCACGACCGGTGCGATCCTGGGCGGCCGGTCCGGCTGGGACACCATCAACGGTGCCCGGCCCTACGGCGGCCTCTGGGACGGCCCGATCTTCGTGCTGACCCACCATCCCGAGGACGCCACCCCGGCCGAAGGCGTCACCTTCCTCAGCTGCGACGTGGCCGAGGCGCTCGAGATCGCGAAGAAGGCGGCGGGGGAGAAGAACGTCGAGGTGTTCTCGCCGACCGTCGGCCGCCAGCTGCTCGAACGCGGGCTGATCGACGAGATCGACCTGCACGTCGCGCCGGTCCTGCTCGGCGACGGCATCCGGCTGTTCGACAACCCGGGCGGCGTACCGGTGCGGTTGAACAGAGTCGGCGACGACCCGGTACGCGCACTCAACGTCCGCTACCGACCGGCCTGACAGCGACCGGCGGCCGGTACCGGATGCGGATACCGGCCGCCGGTGTCCGACAGCGTCAGGGGGTTCGCGGCAGGCGTTCGGGGGCGACCACCGGCCGGACGTCGATCGCGTCGATGCCGGCCGCGGCGGCGGCCCGCAGTCCTTCGTCGCTGTCCTCGTACACCACCGCGTCCCGCGCCGGTACGCCGAGCCGGGACAGGGCCAGCAGGTACAGATCGGGTGCGGGCTTGCCGTTGTCGACGTCCTCGCGCGTCACGATCACCGTGAAGAGGTCTCGGATGCCGAGATGGTCCAGGGTCGGGGCGAAACTGACGGTCGTGCCGCCGGTGGCGATCGCCAGCCGGCGTCCCTGTGCTCGTGCCGTCCGTGCGATGTCGAGGACCGGGCGGACCGGTTCGACGGTGTGCACGAACCGGTCGAGGAACGCGGCGTCGCGGCGCCGGGCGACGAGCGAGGAATCGAGGGGCGCGCCGGTTTCGGCGGCGAGCAGACGGACCATCTCGTGCGTGGACAGCCCGGTCCGCTGATCGAACCAGTCGCGCCGCAGCAGATGCCCGTGCTCTTGCAGCCCTTCGCGCAGGCTGTGGTAGTTCGCGGTCGTGGAGTCGGCCAGGGTGCCGTCCCAGTCGAACAGGAGCGCCTGGGCGTCGGGCGGCGGCTCCAGGGCAGCGGCCGAGATCGGGTCCGTGGGATTCGGCTGTCGCCTCATGAGGATCAACACTAGTCAAGCGGCGCCGGCCCCTGCCGTCCGGCGGATGAGACGATGCGGAGATGGACGAATCGACGACGGGCGGCTTCGATCGCCGGACGGCCTCGGCGTGGCAGCACAGCTGGGACCGGCAGCAGGAGGCGTACATGCCCGACCGGGAGGAACGCTTCGCGGCGATGCTCGACGCCGTCGACGCGACCGCGCCCACCAGCCGTCCGCTGCGGGTCCTCGACCTGTGCGGCGGGACCGGTTCCATCAGCCTGCGGCTCGTACGCCGCCGTCCGGACGCCGCCGTGACGCTCGTCGACCTCGACCCCGCCCTGCTGCGTATCGCGCGCGGCTCGCTGCCCGACACTGTCGCCGTCGTCCAGGCCGATCTGCGGGAGGCGGGCTGGCCGAGCCGGATCGGCCGGGATTTCGACGCGATCCTCACCGCGACCGCGCTGCACTGGTTCGCCGCCGACGAACTGTCCACTCTCTACGGACAGATCCTCGACCTGCTCGCCCCGGGCGGCATCTTCGTCAACGCCGACCACATGCCCGACGATGACCTGCCCGCATTGACCGAAGACCTGTACGCCGCGGACAAGCGGCGCCGGGAAGCCCTGTACGCCACGGGAGCGGCGGTCTCGTGGGAGGGTTGGTGGAACCTGGTCGCGGCCGACCCGGTGCTCGGCCCGTTGAAGACCGAGCGGGACGAGCTGTTCAGCATCCACCACGGTCAGGAGTGGACCCCGCCGGTCGGCTGGCACCGCGACGCTTTGCTGGCAGCGGGGTTCGCCGAGGCCGGCCTGGTCTGGCGGGGCGGCCTGGACGCGGCCGTCGCCGCCCGGCGAGCCCGCTGAGCCCGGACGGCGTACCCGAGGTTCGGAGCAGTAGTCGGCTGTCGGGCGTACGCCGGTCAGCGGCCGGATGCGAGCCAGGTGGCGAGTTCGCGGAGATCCTTGACGGGATGGTCGCCGTCGAGCCCGCGTAGCGTCGCGACCCGGGCTCCCGCCGCGCGGGCGGACCGGATGCCGGGGGCGGAGTCCTCGACCGCGAGGCACCGGGCCGGATCGACGCCGAGCCGATCGGCCGCGGCCAGGTACGGCTGCGGCGACGGCTTGCCCTCGGCCGTGTCCTCGACGGTGACGAGCACCGGCGGCGTGATGCCGGCGGCGCCGAGCCGGATGCCGGCCAGCCGCCGGTCCGCGCTCGTGACCACGGCCCACGGCAGGCCGAGCCGCCGCACGGTGTCCAGCAGTTCGGCGGCGCCGACCGTGGCCCGGATGTCGGAGACGTCCGCGTACTCCAGTTCGAGCTGCCGCTGCGCGGCGTGGCGGTGCTCGTCCGCCGTACGGCCGGGCAGCACGGCGATGGCCGTCGTGAGCGCGGTGTTGCCGTGCAGCCGCGGCTCCAGAGTGCTCATCGGTACGCCGTGCTCGGCGGCCCAACGCCGCCAGGAGCGTTCGACGGCCGCGTCCGAGTCGACCAGGGTGCCGTCCATGTCGAGCAGGACGGCGGCGAAGTCATGCGGTCCCATGCGTCAAGCCTGCCAGAGGGCCCGATCGCCCTCGTATAGTCGTGCCATGGAGCCGCCCGAGACATCGATCAGCGTACGCGGCGAAATGGACATGATGGAGGCGCCACCGCCGCCGGGCGCGCGGCGGCGGCTGGCCGGACTGGCCGATCTGCTCCTGCTGGCGGCGGCACTCGGCGCGGGTGCCGGATACCAGCTGGGCGACCGTCGCGACGCTGGGCGCTCGACGGGCGAGACGGCCACCGTGGCTCCGGTGAGCGCGGCCGTGAACGCGACCGGCCGGCGCTGCTCGCAACAGCTGGGCCTCCGGTTGCAGCTCGGGGTGGAGGTCGTCAACCGGTCCGGCCGCCCGGTGCGGCTGCAGGAGTTCGCCGCGACACTTCCCCTGGGTGGCATGCGGGTCGTCGGCACCAGCTGGGGCGCCTGCGGCGAGTTGTCGCCGGCTTCGGCCGGAATACCGCAGAGCCTGCCACCCGGCGCGGCGGCGTGGATGTCGGCCGTCTTCGACGTGTACGGCCCTTGCCCCGCGCCGGATCCGGTCAGCTTCACCGTGCTGGTGGCCGACGACAACGACGCGGCGGCCGTCGACGCCGGCGGCTTCGCCGACCTCGGCGACGTCCCCTACTCCGGGTGCGGCAGCCCGGCCTCCTGATGCAGTCCCGTCGGATCGCGGTGTCTCCAGCGGATCTTCGCGGACTTCGGCGAGCAGCCGCTGAGCGAACGGCGGTAGGTTGATCGCGTGATGTCTGAGCTGTCGTTGTCCGTCAAGGATCTGCGCGTGATCGTGCGGATCGACGGTGAGGCTGTCGGCAGCCTCGACGGCAGTGCCGGCCCTGACCCGTGGTTCGTGCTGGTGCCGGTCAACCGTTTCGTCGCGACCGTCGAGCCGACGACGGCGACGATCGCCTGCTGTCGTGGCTGCGGGCCGGATTGCAGCGCGGTCGAGGCGCGTATCCAGCGAGAAGGTGCCGTCGTGCGCTGGGTGTGGGGCGACCGGGAACAACGCGGGGAGAGCGGGCGGCGTACGACGCTGTTCGACGCCGGCGCCTACGACGCCGAAGTTTCCCGCTTGGGGGCCGACTTCGGCTGGGAGACTCCGCTGCGCCGGGCCGGGCGGCTGATCCTCAGCGACCTCCCGCTGCCGCCGGGGCTCGTCGGCGACAGGGTTTGTGGCGGCGGTTCCGGCCGGCTCGAGGTGTGGTTCACGGAGCCGGACGAGTACCAGGTCTTCGTGACCTTTCCCTGGGACGAAGCGCGGCCGGACGAGAGCGCGGCGGAGATACGGGCCGTGCTCGCCGGGCCGGTGGCCCTGTGGCCGGCCCGATGGCACAGCATCAGGGGAGACCGAGACGAACCACCGGCGTACGCGGGCCCGGCCTGGCAGCGTGCAGTCCTGTGAGGTCAGGCGGTCGCCGCTACGCAGGCGTACGCGCGGCGCAGCAGCACTTCCCGCTCCGGCCGGTTCCGGGTGAGCTCCGCGGCCTGCTCGAAGGCGACCCGGGCCTCCGTCATCCGGCCGAGCCGGGCGAGCAGGTCGCCGCGGACCGCGTACAGGAGATGGTAGTTGTGCAGTCGTGCCGTGAGATCGTCCACGATGGACAGGGCGGCGGCGGTGCGGCCAGTCTCGGCGACGGCGACGGCGTGGTTGAGCCGCGCGACGGGAGTGGGGGCCAGCTGGAGGAGAGTTTCGTACAGCAGGGCGATCTGCGCCCAGTCCGTGTCCTCGGGCCGGGCCGCCTGGGCGTGGCAGGCGGCGATCGCGGCCTGCAGGACGTAGGGGCCGACCGGGCGCTGCAGCTCGCGGGCGCGCAGCAGGGTGGTGAACCCGCGCTGGATGAGTGACTGGTCCCAGCGGCCGCGGTCCTGCTCGGCCAGGGTGACCGGGCGGCCGTCGCCGTCCACGCGGGCCTGGAAGCGGGAGGCCTGGATCTCCATCAGCGCCACGAGCCCGTGGACCTCGGGCTCGTCCGGGGCGAGGCCGGCGAGCATGCGGCCGAGCCGCAGGGCCTCCTGGCACAGGTCGGTACGCAGCAGGTCGTCGCCGCCGGTGGCGGAGTAGCCCTCGTTGAAGATCAGGTAGACGACTTCGAGGACCGAGGCGAGCCGCTCGGCGCGTTCGGCCGGCGGGGGCACCTCGAAGGGGATGTCCTTCTCGCCGAGGGTGCGTTTGGCGCGCACGATCCGCTGGGCGATGGTCGGCTCGGGGACCACGAAGGCGCGGGCGATCTCCTCGGTGGTCAGACCGCCCAGCAGCCGCAGCGTCAGCGCGACCCGTGCCGGGGTGGCGAGCACGGGGTGGCAGGAGATGAAGATGAGCCGCAGGATGTCGTCTTCGATCTGATCCTCGTCGAGGACGGCGTCGAACTCCGCCGTGCCGTCGTACGCGGCCGTGCGTTGCCGGTCCTCGACGTCGCGGCCGAGGGTCTCGACCTTCTCGCGCAGCTTGTCGTCGCGCCGCAGGCGGTCGATCGCGCGGTGGCGGGCGGTCAGCATCAGCCAGCCGCCCGGGTTCTCGGGTACGCCGGTCCGGGGCCAGTCCTGCAACGCGGACACCAGGGCGTCCTGGGCGAGTTCCTCGGCGAGGCCGACGTCGCGGACGAGGCGGGTCAGGGCGCCGACGATGCGCGCCGACTCGAGCCGCCAGACGGCCTCGAGCCGGCGCTGGATCTCGATCTCCACGGCGTGGGTCAGTCGCCCGGTCCGTAGACGCGGCGCATGTCGCCCTCGCCGTCGCCGACCACGCTCCAGAAGCGCTGGGCCAGTTCGCGCGCCTCCTCCTCGGTACGCGCCTCGATGAGGGCGAAGCTGACGATGGACTCCTTGGCCTCGGCGTACGGGCCGTCGGTCATGGTGACCTGGCCGTCGGCGGCCGAGAAGTGGGTGCCCTTCGGGTCGAGTCCGCCGCTGGCGAGCAGGACCCCGGCCTGGGTCAGCTCGGTGACGAAGGCGCCCATCCGGGCGTACAGCTCGGGGGTCGCGGGCGGTCCGCCGCCGTTGGTCGTCATCAGAAAACGCACGCCGACATGGTCGCACAAAAAATCTTCGGAAAAGTTCTCCGGTGGTGTCGATCCGGGGCGGTCCCGTTCGCTGCCTGGATGGAGAAGAGCCGACGAGAAGGGCAGACATCATGGCGAAGTTCGGCACGATCGACGAGTATGTGGCCGCGCAGCCGGAGAACCTGCGGGCCGTCGCCGAGAAGATGGTCACGCTCATCGACGCGGCGCTGCCCGGCACCGGTGCCCTGTGGCAGGGGCATCCCGTGTGGAGCCTCGGCGCCGCGCCCGGCAAGCAGCCCGTCTGCCTCATCAAGGCGTACGCCTCCTATGTGACCTTCGGTCTGTGGCGGGGCCGGGAGCTCGACGATCCGGACGGCCGCATCGACACGAAGGGCGGGATGGCGCACGTGAAGCTGCGCGACCTGGCCGAGATCGACGCGGAGCTGTTCACCCGGTGGGTGCGGCAGTCGGCCGACCTGGAGCGCGCCGCCTGACGGCCCCGGCGCCCGCCCTCCAAGATCCCGCTTGGATCAGGTTTTCGCACGTAATCTTGGCTCAAGATTCGGGTGATCTCCCTGATCCGAACGGGATCTTGCGATCATCGCGGTCGCGTACGCGATGAGGCGGGCCTGGTCGGACGGCGCGAGACCGGCGGTCAGTTCGCCGATGCGGGCACTGAAGGCCGTCTCGACCTCGGCGGCCAGCCGTCGCCCGGCGGCCGTGGTGGCGACGTGGACCGCCCGCCGGTCCTGGGCGCTCGCCGTACGCGTCACCAGCCCCCGCCGCTCGGCCCGGTCGACGAGTCCGCTGATGGACGACTTGTCGAGGCCGAGGAGGCGGCCGAGCTCGTTCATGGTCGGCTCCCGGTCGCGCAGGATGCCCAGCAGCCGCGTCTGGACGATCGACAGCTCGTGGCGGCCGGCGAGCTCGGCGAGCGTGTCGTGGACGAGGAAGGAGAGCAGGGCGAGCGCGTCGACCAGATCGAGTCCGGCATCGGGGCCGGACTCGATGTCAGGGCGGTTCACGGCCCCATCCTACTTGAAAAAGTACGTGGCACAAACTAAATTGGTACGTGCCACGAACCAATTCATGAGGGAGTCACGGCATGGACGCGTACGCCGCCGTCGTCCGGGAGTTCGGCAAGCCGCCCCGGTACGAGCCGTTCGAGCTGCCCGAACCGGAGCCGGGGCGGATCGTCGTGGACGTGCTCGCCGCCGGGCTGCACCCGCGGGTGCGTACAGGGGCGTCGGGCAAGCACTACACGAGCACGGGGAAGCTGCCGATGATCCCCGGGATCGACGGTGTCGGCCGGCGCGCGGACGGCCGGCTCGTCTACTTCGTGGCCGACGACGACGATCTCGGTTCGATGGTGACGCGGACGGCTGTGGACCCTCGGCGGACGGTCGAGCTGCCCGAGGACGTCGACGTGGCCACGGTCGCCGCCGCGATGAACCCGGCGATGTCCTCGTGGGTCGCGTTGCGCCGGCGCGTACCGTTGCGGGCCGGGCAGTCCGTCCTCGTGCTCGGCGCCACCGGCAACGCCGGGCGGATGGCGGTCCAGGTCGCGAAGCGGCTCGGGGCCGGCCGGGTCGTCGGCGCGGGCCGGTCGCCGCAACGGCTGGCCGAACTTCCCGCGCTCGGCGCCGACGCCGTCGTCCGCCTCCCGGGCGGCGGGCCGGCCGATGCGCCGCTCGACAAGAACGCGCTCGCCGAAGCCGCCGCCGATGTCGACCTCGTGCTCGACTATCTGTGGGCCGAGCCGGCGAGCGAGGCGATCGTCGCGCTGCTGACCGCGCGTACGGACCGCAGCCGGGCGTTGGACTGGATCCAGATCGGCGCCGTGGCCGGGCCGACGATCGAGCTGCCCTCGGTCGTGTTCCGCTCGGCCAACTTCCGGCTGCAGGGCAACGGGCAGGGTGCGGTGTCGCCGAAGGCGTACGTGGCCGAACTGCCGTCGCTGGTCGCCGAGCTCCGGTCCGGCGGGATCACCGCCGCCGTACGCACGGCGCCGCTCGCCGACGTCGAACGCGTCTGGACCGAACCGGAGCCGGCGGGTGTGCGTACGGTGCTGACGACCTGATCAGGCGCGATTCCAGACCAGCCAGCCGTCGATCGTCGCCTGCGGTACGCGAGCCTCGCGGCCCAGTTTCGTGAACGCGTTCTCGATCGCCGGTGCCGTCGTCGCCATCCCGAACAGCGCCCGCGCGGCCGAGGTGACGATGCTCATCGCGGGGGAGACCCCGGAGCCGGAGCCGATGCCCGCGAATCCGCTCGCGGCGCCGACCGCCTGCACGAGGAGCTGGCGGTTCTCCGCCCGCGCCGCCTCGTAGGGGTTGTACCGCGTCGCCTGGTACGCCGCCTCGGCGATCACGTCCATCGGCAGCACCAGCGCGCGGCCGATCCCGATCAGCGCGATCCGCAACGTCTTGTAGTGCAGGTTGAGGGAGTCGCTCTCGCCCAGGTACTCGGTCTGCGCCCGGCGGGCGAAATGCTCGCCGCCGCTCTTCGACATGCCCAGCCGGATCATGAGCGGCACGACCCGCTGGGCGGCGCGTACCTCGCCGATCGCGTTGGCGCTGGCGTGGAAGGCGTAGGTGGCGACGGCGGCGCGGACGTCGTCCTCGAGATGCGGCACGGTGATCGCTGCGTACGAGTCCGGAACAGGTGAGGCGGCGAGCTGCTCACGGGCCTGCGGCCGCAGTTCCAGGGCGTCCAGGACCCGCCAGCGCAGCGCCTCGTTGCACTCGTTGACCAGGCCGTCGTCGTCCACCGCCGCGACGTTGACCAGCTGCCAGATCAGCCGGCCGACCGCCTCGCGGTACCTGGTGTCGTCGTGGCGGACCTTGGCCCGCGCGATCGCGCCCGCCGCCAGTCCGCCGAGCGCGGCCAAAGCCTCGGTCAGCTGCGCCTCCTCGCCGCGCTTCTTCGCCGACAGGCCGAAGTTGCGGTCCCAGAAGCCGCGCCGCTGCTCGTTCAGGTACTGCGCGACCCCGCCGCCGAAGTTCGCCCCGAACTCCGCCGCCGTGTCCACAGTGGCCTGCGCGCGGCGCTGCGCCGGCGACTGGTCGAGCACCCGGCGCAGCTCGCCGAACGCGGTCTGGGCGCGCGTACTGGGCTGGTAACTCTCCCAACGCGACAGTCCCCGGCCCATCGTCCGGGCCACCTCCTGGCTCGCCATGCCGACCACCCCTGAAGATCGCACGCTCGTCCCCAGCCGATCGCCGCAGGACTTCTGGCGTGAAGGTAGGCCGAACCACCTGGCTCGCCAATCCCACGAAGCTGGGGGTACGCCGTAGGGTGAGCGCGTGGTGACGCGTACCCCTTCCGCCGCCCGCGTGCTGAGCCGGTTCGCCGGTGCGCTCGACGAGGACCGCAACGTGGTCGAGACGATCGACGTGGCCGCCGAGGCGCTGCTGTCCGCGGTCCCGGCCGACGTGTGGTGCGCGGTCGTCCTCGATCCGTCCACCCTGCTCGACACCGGCGGCGTGCACCGGGCCGGGTTCCCCGCCGAGGTCATGCCGCGGCTGTTCGAGATCGAGCACGCCGAGCAGGACGACGTCGACAACCTGCGGGCGCTGACCCGGCGTACCGCACCGGTCAGCCTGCTCAGCCGGTCGACCGGCGGCGACCTCGCCACCAGCAAGTACTACCGGGAGATCCTCGCCCCGCTGCGGCTCGCCGACGAGCTGCGCGTCCTGCTGCGCGACGGGGAGCACACCTGGGGGCTGCTCGTGCTCTGCCGGTCCGCCGGCTCGCCCGCCTTCAGCGACGCCGAGCTGTCCGTCGCCGCCGAGGTCAGCCGCCCGGTCACCGTCGCCGCCCGCCGGTCGCTGCTGCTCACCGGCGTCGACGACGGCCTCGTCGACGACGCGCCCGGGGTCGTCATGCTCGCCGCCGACGGCACCCTCCTGTCGGTCTCACCCACCGCGGGCGCCTGGCTCGATCAGCTCGGCGAGGTCCGCACCGGCGGACTACCCCATCCGGTACGCGCGGTCGTCGCCGCCGCGCACGCGGCGCCGGACGCGAGCGCGTGGTCACGCGTACGCACGCCGGCCGGGACCTGGGCGACGATCCGCGCCTGGCGGATGAGCGGGCCGGCCGGCGGCGGGACCGTGATCTCGGTCGGCCCGGCCGAACCCGGGGAGCTGACGGCGATCGTGCTCGACGCGTACGGGCTGACCCCGCGGGAGCGCGACGTCACCCAGCTCGTCCTGCTCGGCCGGTCGGGCGCGCAGATCGGCGACCGGCTCGGCCTGTCGGTCTACACCGTCCAGGACCATCTCAAGAGCGTCTTCGACAAGACCGGCGTACGCAGCCGCCGCGACCTGGTCAGCCACCTGTTCACGAGGCACTATCTGCCGCAGTTGCAGCAGCCGTCGCTGTCCCTGGACGGCCGGCGGCATCCCGCCCCGGAGTAGGCCGCCACAGCAGATCGGCGAGGCCCGGCACGACCAGCGACGGCACCAGCAGGAAGATCAGGTACTGCACCGGCCACGCCACGAACACCAGCACCGGTACGCCCGCGACGGCCGGTCCCGGGAAATGCGCGTACGCCCAGTGGTGGTGGGCGGTGTTCAGGATCTCCATGACCACGGACAGGACCACGCTGGCGAGCAGGACGGCCGCCCCGGGCACCCAGTAGCCGTGGCGGACGGCCCCGGCGGGGGAGCAGAGCCGCCGGCGCAGCAGGAGACCCTGGGCGAGCAGCGCGGCACCGGTCAGCGCCGCCGCGATCAGGAAGAACGGCGGCGCGGCGGGGACCGGGTGCGTCGGTGCGAGCGAGAAGCCCCGCCGCGCGTACCAGAGGATGGTGCATGTCAGCGACGTGAGCAGGGTGAGCGCGCCGAGGAGCAGGGGGACGGCCGGGGTGATCGAGACGCGCGGGCCGGGGCGCGCGACGGCGTCGAGGACCGCCTTGGCCGCGAGGTAGCTGGCCACGATGGACAGCCAGTAGAACGCGAAGCCGGGCAGGACGATCAGGCCGTAGAACCACGGTGTCCAGTAGGGATAGAACCAGAGCCGGCCCAGCCACTGCGCGCTCAGCTCCAGCACGACGCCGGCGGTGACGCCGCCGAGGAGCAGCCACGGCAGCCGGACCGGGTCGTCGATCACCATCCCGGCGAGCGACGGGGCGCCGAAGCGCTGGCAGACGCCTTCGCCGAGGAGGATGACGCCGACGGTGAACAGGGTGGTGCCGGCGCCGAGCACGAAGACCGGGACCACCGGCAGCCCGAACAGCCGCTCGGGATCGTCGAAGACGCGGCGCGGGGCCAGCAGCTGCCCGGCCGAGGCCGCGAGCAGCAGCAGACCGAGCCCGGTCTTGACGTTCACCCGTCAGCTGTCTTCCACGGCCAGCCGCCCCACCTCGCGGTACGCGGAGTCGTAGATCGCCTGTTCCTGGCCGGGTTCGAAGGTGATGTGCTGGAGGTTGCCGCCCCAGTAGCGCAGGATGCGGCCGAGCTCCTTGGCGGTGTCGTCGCCGAACTCGCTGATGTCGACCTGCATGCACTTCGGGCGGCTCGCGCGAGCGGCTCCCCGGCGGAGGAGAAACTTCACGATCCGATCGTGGCACAGCGGGCACGTCCCGGGTGCCGTGATGCGGGGGATCCGGCGCGCCGCACCGCGCCGGAGGCATCCGGATCAGCCGTCGTAGCTGGCCTGCTCCACCGCGAACACGTTGCGGTGGCCGACCGTCTCCTGCAGCGACCACAGCAGGTCCGGGTTGGTGGTGTCCTCCCAGTAGCTGATGCTCTCGCCGCCGCCCACCCAGCCATAGGTGAACGCGCCGCCGGCCGGGGTCCAGTAGTAGAGCTTCTTGCTGCCCGAGGAGTTGAACCACCAGCGGCCGTTGTGCGAGGCCACGCCGTTGAGCTGGGTCCACGGCAGCTGGAGGGCCTCCGAGGACGTGGTCGAGGCCGCGAACGTGGTGGCGCCCGAGGCGAACGGGAACCGGACCGCCCGCGACGGCCGGTTCGGATACGAGGTGCAACCCGACGCGCAGGTGTACTCGACCATGACGATCGAGCCGCTGACCCGGTCCAGCGAGATGCTCGACCAGGCGAGCGAGGTACCCGAGGTCGTGGCGGCGGTGATCGTCCCCACCTGCGGCAGCACGTACGCGTAGTTGTGCGCGTAGTACGTCGTGCCGTCGGACTGGCGGCCGATCTGGTCGGCGGTGCCGCCGGTGTTCGTCTTGAGGATCTTCTTCATGTTGAAGACCCGCATCCCGTGCCCGGTGTCGGCCACGTACAGGTAGTCGCCGTACCAGGACACGCCGCCCGCGTGGATCGGGATGTCCTTGAAGTTCGGCGCGGCGGCCGTGCCGGTCGGCTCTACGAGCAGCACCTTGCGGTACTTGTTCGGATAGGTGGCGTCCCAGTCGACCAGCGTGATCTTGCTACGGGCCTGGTCGCCGTCGCAGCCGTCCTTGGTGTACCAGCTCACCAGGATCAGCTGGTGGCCGTCGTAGTTGCCGCTGTTCGCGGTCCCGATGGCGTCCCGGCTGGTGGTGATGCCCTGCGGGTAGTTGGTGCAGTCGGTGTTGTCGCCGTCGTCGAACTTGAACCCGGAGCTGTAACCGGCGAGCCCGAGCGAGTCGGTGATCGCCTGCCGGTCGTGGTTCGCGTTGTCCATGACGGTGTGCACGGCCGCCGTACCCAGCTTGGCGATCAGCGCATTGTCGACGGTGTCGAACTGGGTGTAGTTGGCCGACAGGGTGAACTGGCTCGTCGGCAGGTTCGACGGGACCGATGCCGCGAGCGCGGGCGGTGCGCCGGTCAGGGCGGCGGCGCCGACGAGGACGGCGGCCATCAGGATCGGGGCCACCCGTCGTTGACGGAAGAGGAGCATCGTTGCGACCTTTCGTCTGTCGCGATTGGATCGATCCCCGACACTAGTGATCTTCCCGGGTGATGTCGACCGCCGGCGATTTTTGTAGGGTGTGGCCCGTGGGCGTACCCGACATCCGGCACCTGCTCGGCCAGGAACTGGCCGTCACTCTCGGCGACCTGACCACGACCCTCGAGGTGGTCGACTGGGCCGGGCTCCGCGCGGACTCCGAGGCGCTGGCGGCCCGCGCCCGCGGCCTCGGCCAGGACGAGATCAACGCCCTCTACCAGGGCGCCCGCGATCCGGTCGCGGAGATCGTCGAATACTTCCTCTTCGAGTACGCCGAGCGCGTCGAGGACGGCGACTGGCTGCCCTTCGGGCTGCTCGGGATCGGCTGCGGCCCTGAGAGCTACACCGAGATGACCAACGACGGGGCGCTCGTGTTCGATCTCGCCGCCGAAGCCGCCGTCCTCTGGGTACGCGACGACGAGGTCACACCGGTCGGTCACCTGGAGGATCTGCCGATCACCCGGGACTGATCAACCGCTGGACGTGCTAGCCTTCCTGCGCGCCCCAGATGGGCCTACCCCCGGAGGTTCTGGCTACTTCAGCCGCCACGCCGAGATCGACGCGATGTACGCGTTCTCTCGCGCGGGATCCGGGGCGTTGGTGCCCACGGGGTTTTGTCATCAGTGCGGCTGCTGAACGCCGTGAGCTTCCGATCGGGTCTTCGGATCGACCGGGAAGACGGTACGCGTGACAGTCACGTTCAACCACACCATCATCGCCGCCAAGGACAAGAACGCGTCGGCCGCGTTCTACCGGGCCCTGTTCGAACTGCCGGCGGCGCCTTCGTGGGGGCCGTTCGTCAACGTCCTGCTCGACGAGGGCGTCCTGCTCCAGTTCGCCGAGCCGCCGGTGGACATCCAGATGCAGCATTACGCGTTCCTCGTCGACGATGCGCGGTTCGCCCGGTGCCTGGCCTTTATCGAGGAGCAAAGCATCACGTACTGGGCCGACCCGCAGATGAAGCGGCCGGGCGAGACCAACACCGAGCACGGCGGCCGCGGGTTCTACTTCATGGATCCCGCGGGGCACGCGGTCGAGATCATCACTAGGCCGTACCTGTAGCAGATCGAGCGCGACGACGCGCTGGGCCGAGGCCGGTCTTGGTGGCGACCTGGTCGGCGGGCCGACTCCGGTCGGTGGAGATCACCGGCCGGAGCCGGCCGACCAGGCGTGGTGGATCCGCTCGAACCGCGCCTCGCTCACATCCGCGGGATCGTCCAGGATCTGCAGGATCTGGCCGCCTTGCGGCAAGTCGTGGACCGCGAGGCCGAACGGGAGATCCGGGAGCGGTCGCCGGCCGGGCGAGCGGAGGTAGGTCCACCAACCGAGCCAGTGCGGCCACTCACCCTCGGCGACGGTGTCGTTCGGCAGGCCGGCGAGCTCCCAGATCTGCTCCAGGCACCACTCGTCGTTCACCCGCCCGTACGCCGCGCCGAACCGCCCGGCTGCGTCGGCCCAGAGCGCTGTCAGCAGGGCGTGCAGGTGCCGGAAAGGCTCGGCATCCGGGCCGGGCCGCCGCACGGCAAAGGCTTGGTTCAGGTACCAGACGATGCCTTCGTCCCCCGCTACGGAGACGAAGATGTCCACCTCGCCCAGCCAGAGCACGATGTTCTGGGCGCCCGTCGCGTACGCGGACACCAGGCCCGGCATGAAGGTGGGTCCGCCCTCGGTGTCGCAGATCGTGACCGTGCCCAGGGAGTTCGAGGCTGAGAGTCCGTAGGTGGCGGCCAGTTCCACGAACCGCGGCAGCAGATCGTCCGGCTGCTGCCCGTCGGCGAAATGCAGGTCCCAGGACCAGTCCGAGCTCATATGGGGAGATCAGGGGCAGCGGATGATCTGGCCGGCGTACGCGAGGCCGCCGCCGAAGCCGAGCAGCAGCACGGGCGACCCCGCCGGGATCTCGTGCCGTTCGACCAGTTTGGACAGTGCGATCGGGATGCTCGCGGCCGACGTGTTCCCGGATTCCGTGACGTCGCGGGCGATCACCGCCTTGGCGGCGCCGATCTTCTGGGTCACCGGCTCGATGATGCGCAGGTTCGCCTGGTGCAGCACGATGCCGCCGAGGTCGTCGGGGGTGAGCCCGGCGGTCTCGCAGATCTGGCGGGCGATCTCCGGCAGCTTCGTCGTGGCCCAGCGGTACACCGACTGCCCGGCCTGGGTGAACTTCTGGTCGCCCTCGATGACGACGGCGTCGCCCATCTCCGGGAACGAGCCCCAGACGACCGGGCTGATCTCCGCCTCCTCGGCGGCGCTCACGACGACCGCCCCGGCGCCGTCCCCGACGAGTACGCAGGTCGTCCGGTCGGTCCAGTCGGTGAAGTCGCTCAGCCGCTCCGCGCCGACGACGATCGCGTGCCGGGCCGAGCCGACCCGGATCATCGCGTCGGCGAGGGCCAGCGCGTGGGAGAAGCCGGAGCACGCGGTGTTCACGTCGAGCACGGCCGGCGACGGCAGGCCGAGCCGGCGGGCCACGCGGGCGGCGATGTTCGGGCTGCGGTCCACCGCCGTGCAGGTCGCGACCACGACGAGGTCGATGTCCTCGGCCGCCAGCCCGGAGTTCGCGAGGGCGGACCGGGCCGCCTCGGCGGCGAGCAGGTCGAGCGGTTCCTCGGGGCCGGCGATCCGGCGCTCGCGGATGCCGACCCGGCTGCGGATCCACTCGTCGTTGGTCTCGACCATGGTCGCCAGCTCGTCGTTGGTGAGCACCCGGGCGGGCTGGAAATGACCGGCGGCGACGACTGCCGAACCACGCATCGACCCGCTCCTTTCGCAAGATCAGCTAGTAGACAGTGTCTACCACAGCCGTCGCGGGAGTGTCCACGGCCGTCCCACGCGGCGGACGCTATCGTCGGAGCGATGACGGGCACCGGCGTACGCCTCGCGAACGCGGCCGACGCGGATGTCGCCGCCCGGCTCCTCGACGAGTTCAACCGCGAGTTCGACACCGAGACGCCGGGCCCCGCCGTCCTCGCCGACCGGCTGCGTACGCTGCTGGCGGGCGGCGGCCTGGTCGTCCTGCTGGCCGACGGCGATGCCGGGATCGCGGTCGTCTCGTTGCGGGTCAACGTCTGGTACGCCGGCCCCGTCGCCCTGCTCGACGAGCTCTACGTCCGCCCCGAACTGCGCAACCGGCGCATCGGCCAGGCGCTGCTGGAGGCCGCGTGCGCCCAGGCGGTGGCCCGCGGCGCGGAACTGCTGGAGATCAATGTGGACGGTGTGGACCACGACGCCCGCCGGTTCTACGAGCGCCACGGCTTCTCGAACACCGAGCCGGGCGCCGGCGAGCCGATGTACTTCTACTACAAGGACCTCGCGCCCTAGAAGGATCTCGCGCACTACAAGGATCTCTCGCCGGGGTTGTAGGCGTACGGCACACTGTCGGGCGTGGGAACGATCTTCAGCGTCCTCTTCGTCGCCGCCGTGTTCGCCGGCGTTCTCGTGCTGGTGGTCGTCGGCAACCGGCCCGCACGGGCGTACACGGGCCCGGCGCTGACCGGCGAGGAGACGGCGTTTCTCAACGGCGGGCGCGGGTTGGCGGTGCAGGCGGCGATCGCGTCCCTGCGGGTGGCCGGCGGCGTGATCCCGGCCCGCAACGGCAAGCCGGCCGTGGCGACGCTGCCGCAGGCGACGCCGCTGGAACGAGCGGTCTCCGGGGCGCTGGTGGCCGGGCTCGTCGGGCCCGCGATCGTGCGCTCCACCGAGGTCGACATCGCCCTGGACTCCCTCGCCCGGTCCTTGCAGGCGCGCGGACTGCTCAACGCGCGGGAGAAGCGTACGAAGACGGCCGACGGACTGTTGCGCGCCCAGCGGCGCCAGTACGCGTACCTGGCCCCGACGCAGAACCCGGCCTGGACGACGTACGGGCCCGCGGCCGCCGCGCTCGGGGTCGGCCTGTTCGGCGCCGGGGTGCTGGCGACGGTGGATCCCGAGCTCCTCGGGCTCTTCCCGGTCCAGCGGTCGTTCGCGGGCGGCCCGTCGGGGACGAGTGACAGCGGCGGCTACTACGGCGGCAACACGACCTCGTACAGCTGCTCGTCCGACAGCGGCGGCTCGCATCACGGATGCTCGTCGTCCAGCTGTTCGTCATCGAGTTGCTCGTCGTCGAGTTGCGGCAGCTCCTGCGGCAGTTCGTGCGGG
Organism: Hamadaea tsunoensis DSM 44101; assembly: GCF_000428945.1. GTDB lineage: Bacteria > Actinomycetota > Actinomycetes > Mycobacteriales > Micromonosporaceae > Hamadaea > Hamadaea tsunoensis. Next base: position 202,274 of record NZ_AUAX01000004.1, read on the forward strand.
AGCAGCTGATGGGTGGGCTGCGCGGCCTCGGCATCGGCTGGCGGCCCGAGATCGCGGGCTACGTCGCCGGGCGTACGGATCTGGGATTCGTCGAGGTCATCGCGGAGTCGATCCACGAGCGGCTGCCGGACGGGCTGGCCGCCCTCCGCGACCGGGGCGTGCCGGTCGTCGCGCACGGCGTGGCCCTGGGCCTCGGCGGCGCCGAGCCCGTGCCCGGCGACCGGATCGAGCACTTCGCGCGGGCCGTCGCGGCGACCGGTGCGCCCGTCGCCAGCGAGCACATCGCCTTCGTCCGGGCCGGCGGCCTCGAAGCCGGCCACCTGCTGCCGCTGCCGCGCAGCCGCGAAGCGGTCGCCGCCGTGGTGGCCAATGCGCGACGCGTACAGGAGCAGCTCTCGGTGCCGCTCGCGCTCGAACCGATCGCGGCCCTCGTGGAATGGCCCGACGACGAGCTCACCGAGGCGCGCTTCCTCACCGAGATCCTCGACGCCACCGGCGCGCTGCTCCTGCTCGACATCGCCAACGTGTACGCGAACGCCGTCAACCGGGGCGAGGCGCCCGAACGCCTGCTCGACGAGCTCGACTGGGACCGCGTCGCGTACGTGCACGTTGCGGGCGGGGATCTCCGGGACGGGCTGTACCACGACACGCACGCGCATCGCGTACCCGAGGAGGTGCTGACGCTGCTGGAGAAGTATCCGGTGCCGGCGGCGATGCTCGAGCGCGACGGCGCCTATCCGCCCGCGGCCGAGCTCGACGCGGAGCTGGCGGCGATCGCGCGGGCGGCCCGGCTGTGAGCCTCGCGGAGCGGCAGGCGGCGCTGGTGGCCGCCCTCGTCGCCGGGGACGGGCCGCCGCCGGGCTTCGACCCGGCGCGCGTGCGGGCGACCGCCGACCAGCTGCTGCGCAAGCGGGCGGGGGAGGTGGGCCGCGCCTGGCCGTGGCTGCGTGCGAGTCTCGGGCCGCGCTGGACGGCGGAGTTCACGGCGTGGGCTGCGGGCCGCCCGCCGCGTGGCTCGCAGCGCGACGGCTTCGACTTCGCGCAGACCCGGGAAGATCTTGACGAGTACGCCCGAGCCGAACTCGCCGACCGCGAGCGGCAGTGGGACGACGACGGCGCTCAGCCCCTCCGGCCTCGCCGAAGTCCCCTGCGCCGGTGGTGGCCGAGGCGGTCCTGACATTGCGGTCTGGCGGAGGTGCCCATATAGTGCCGTCTTGCCTATCAGAGGAGCAATGGTGACCCTCGACGCGCCCGCGAACCGCAAGCTCTCGCCCGCCGAAGAGCGGAACCTGGAGAACATCGGCCGGAGCACCCGGTCGCGCCTGGGCTTCCTCGCCGGCCTGCTCCTGGTGAGTGGTCTGCTGCAGCTCGTCACCGTCGCCAACGGGTACGCCTCGGCGGCCGTCGACCCGCTGTGGGCGACCGTCGACCTGATCCCGGCCCTGCTGTCGCTCGTGCTGGCCGCCCTGCTGTGGTACCTGCGCGGCCACGACCACGTCGGCCGGGCTCTCGTCGTCACGGCCGTCTCGGTCGCGGTGCTGCGGGCGGCGCTGGCAGTCGTGACGGGGGTCGTGTCCGGGCAGTTCGTGGTGATCGCGGCGCTGCCCCTCCTCGTCTGCGCGTACGCCGTCCGCGTCATCCTCGAACGCGGCCGCGAAACCGCCTGAGCCGCGAACGGCCGCGATCGCCTGGTGACTCGGCGACCGCGGCCGTTCCTCCTCAGCCGTTCATGCTCGGCCGCGTCGGGTCAGTCGCCCCAGAGGATCACCGTGTAGGTCATCCCGCCCGCCGCCGACGGCCCGGGTGAGCCCAGGCCGACCATCGTGGTGACGGTCTGCGTCGAGCCCCAGCGGGCGTACTCCATGTCGACGGCGATGCCCACGCTGCCGCCGCCGTTGCCGGAGAAGAACCAGCCGGACTGGTCGGCGATGCTGCCGTTGGACTGGGCGATGCCGGCGCCGACCATGGCTCCCGGGATGCCGTACTTGGTCCCGAGGTCGAAGGTGACGTAGCCGCCCCAGCCTTTCTGATCATGTGCGAGGCAGAAGCTGGCCCCGCCGCCGCCCTGCGGAGTCATCCCGCCGCCGCCGAAGCAGAAGGCGACCATGCCCGGCTGGGCATTGGTGACGATCTTCTGGTGGGCCGCGGCGGCGTTGTCCTTGAGCTGCTTCGAGCAGACGGTGGGCGCGAACCCGCACTCGTACGCGATGTTGCCCGGCGTCACGAGCGTGTCGGGCGGCCCGTCCTCCGGATTCCACCGGTCGTCCAGGCGCCGGGCCAACTCGTCGGGGTCGGCGCTGTCGCCCGGCAGCACGTAGCCGTTGATCGACACCGTGCCGTCGTAGTGGACGATCAGGACGGTCCCGTGTGGATAGATGGTCGTGCGCATCACGTCGTGCGGCTTGGGCGACGGCGTCGAGCCCGGCTCGCCGGAATGGCAGTTGCTGGCCGAATGGTGGGTGTCGCAGGGTTCGTTCCCGCCGCTCGGCGGAGCGGTCGGCGTACTGTCGTAGTCCTTGTCCTTGCCGCCGGGCCCGTAGTACTGGTCCTCGTTGCGCAGGCCCGTCGGGTCGCTCGCGCTGACCGGCGTGTTGTCGGCGTACGCGTACCCGTGCCAGCTCTGCGGATCGTCCACCGCGAACACGGGGTCGACGGAGACGAAGCGGCCGAGGGCCTTGTCGTACTCGCGGGCGCCCACGTGCTCCAGGCCGGTCTGATCGTCGACGCCGCCGACGAAGCCGCGCGACGACGGCCAGGCTGCGGGCGGCATTCCGCGTACCTCCCCGAACGGCGTGGTACGCCGCTGCGTGATGCTGAGGTCCGTGGCCCGGAAGCTGTACTGCGTGGTGCCCTGGTGGTCACCGGTCTGCCAGGACAGGCCCGACGGCGTGCGTACGCCGACCGCCCCGGCGTCGCCGTGCTGGTAGGTGCGGGTGCAGCTGACGCCGGTGCTGTCCGACCGGCACTCGGTGTCCCCGAGGGTCAGCGTGGTCGCGGTGGAAGTCTTGGCCAGCAGGCGGTTGCCGGAGGCGGTGTAGACGTAGCTCGTCGTGGTGGCGCTGTCGGCCACACCGGCGAGGTGCCCCTCGGCGTCCCAGGTCAGCGTCTGGCCCGGCTTGCCGGCGACATTGCGGGTGACCGTGTTGCCCGCGCCGTCGTAGCCGAAGGTGCTGGTACCGGACCCGGCTCCGGTGCTGGTGACGCTGCTGACCGAGTGCGGCCGCACGGCACCGGACCCGGACGCCGGATAGGCGTACGTGTTGGTGGTGTTCCCGGACGAGGCGTGCTTGACCTCCGAGGTGCGGTCGCCGGTGGCGGTGTAGCCGTAGCTGGTCCAGTAGGGCGCGGGCCCGCCGAGCGCGCCCGTGCTCGGGTTGGTGGTGCAGTTGCCGTTGGCGGGGGTCCAGGCGTCGGTGAGCTGGCGCAGGTAGTCGTAGCGCAGGCACTGGGTGTCGTCCGGGCCGGCGCCGCGCTGCGACAGCTTGTCGGCGATGGCGGTCACGTTGCCGGCGGCGTCGTAGGAGTAGAAGGTGTCGGCGGCGACGACCGTGGCGAAGTCGCCCACCGTCTGGTGCTCGGCCAGCCGGCCGGTCCCGGGCTCGTACGTCCAGTACTGCAGGAGGCTCTTGCCCGAGCCGTCGGTCATCGCCACCGACGACAGCTCGCCGGTCTGCTGGTACTCGGTGCCGGTGACGTAGGTGCTCAGGCCGCTCAGCGTGGTCGGCTTGCCCAGGCTGTCGTAGCCGTACCGGAGGGTCTCGTCGGTCAGGCCGCCGAAGTTCGCGGTGCCGGTACGCACCGGGCTGGTGGCGGTGGCGAGGCCGCCGTCGGCGTTGTAGGTGTAGGCGGTCGTGTAGGTGCCGGCCAGCGCACCGGCGGCGGCCGGGAGTGTCATCGTCGAGCCGGTCTGCTGGTAGCGGCCGTTGTAGCCGGTGATGCCGCTGACGTAGGCGTTGCCGTCCGCGTCGTAGCGGGTCGAGGCGCTCAGCCGGCCCTTGGCGTTCGGCAGCGTGTCGAACGTCCACGAAGCCAGCCGGGCCCCGCTGGTCGAGGTCTGGTACTCGCCGGTCTTGCGGCCCAACTCGTCGTAGGCGAAGGCGAGGGTCACCCCGCGGCCGTCGGTCACGGTCAGTGCCTGGTCGGCGTCGTCGTACGTGGCGCTGTAGGCGCCCCGGTTCGGATCAGTGCCGGAGGTACGCCGCCGCCGCTGGTCGTACCCGGCGGTCCAGCGGTTGCCGGCCGGGTCGGTGACCGTGGCCAGATCGCCCGCCCGGGTGTAGGTACGGGTCGTGACGTCGTGCGTGCCACCGGCCAGGTTGCCGTGGTACTGCCACACCGCGACCTCCTGCCCCCGGGCATCGGTCCACGTGCTGGTGCCGGTGCCGCCGGCCGGAACCGACACGTCCGTGTGGTCGCCCCCGTACGCCGTCGTCGTCTGCCAGCGTTGCACCGCGTTGACCTGGAACGCCGCGACGGTCGGCCGCTCGGCTCCGTCGTAGGTCGTGACGGTCTGGGCGGGCACGGCTATGTCGGCGGTCGGCACGAACAGCGTCGTGCCGGGTGCCGAGGAGTTGAAGTACGCGGGGCGCGACTTCACCGCCAGCCCCCGGCTGTCGTAGAGGGTCTCGGCGACGGTCCGGCCGCCGCCCTCCGCGGGCCCCTGAACCTGCCGCTCCCGCAGCCATCCGTCGTAAAGGGTGTACGAGGTGATGTAGCCGGTCCCGGCCGGGTTGAGCTTGGCGGCCGCGATGGAGCTCGGCCCGGTCGCGTTGCGTACCGTGTAGGTGTACTTCTGATCGGGGGTCTGGCCGGCCTTGTCCCGCCCCGGCAGCCACACGCCCGTCAGCCGGCCCAGACCGTCGTACGACAGGTCTGTCCGGTTGGCGTTCTGATCTACGGTGGCCGTCTTCACGCCCCACGCCGGGTCGATGTCGGTCGTCGTCGTCCAGCCCTTGGCGTTCGTGGCGACCGTACGCGTCACCGGGCCCCCCGACGCCGGTGTGTACGCGGTCGACGTGCGGTGGTCGAGCGCGTCGTACGCGTCGAGGACCCGTCCGTACACGTCGAAGCCGGCCCGGCCGACCTGCCGGTAGACCGGGCTGCCGCCGTTGTAGCCGGCCAGCTGCTCGGTCCGGGTGACGTCTCCCTTGACGACCGTGGTCCCGTAGCCGGTCGCGCCGTCGTACCAGGTACGCACATCGGAGATCACGTCGACGGACCGGTCCGGCGTGGCGGCGCAGGCCACGCCGACGGTCTCCACCCGGGCGGGCAGCGTCAGCAGCGTACCGGCGGCGTTGGCGGCATAGGTGGTACGCGTACAGCGGTCGTCGGCGGCGGTGGCGACGTCGCCTTGATCGTCCACCTGCACGACCCGTCCCGTACGGTCTGCCGCGTAGGTGTTGACCGTGCGGGTGACCCGCGTGCCCGGTGCGTGATCGAGCACGGTGGTCGTGGTGCCGGCGGCGGTGGCGGTGACGTTCGCGGTCATCGTCACGCCGTTGAGCACCTGCGTGGCCGTCGGCCCGAACCGGTACGGGTCCGACTTGGTCTTGGCGACGACGGTGCCGCCCGTACCGAGGTACGTGATCGACTCGCGGGTCATGCCGGCGAACCAGTCGGAGTCGGTCCAGGTGCCGCCGTCCGAGTCGGTGATCGACACCGACCGGGTGCCGGTCGCGGTACGGTCGCCGTCCATCCCGCGGAAGTAGGTGACGTCCTGGCGGGACTGGGTTTCGGTGGCGTCGCCGTGGATGACGCGGACCTGGTCGTAGCCGCGCCACTGGCCCCAGGTCCGGCGGGCCGGCAGGGCCAGCGGGTTGTCGTCGTAGTGCCAGGCCGGCGGCTGCGGATACTGGTAGGAGGTGACCTGGTCGGTGGTGCCGCCCACCTCGTCGCTGAGGGACACCGCGGTCACCACGTACTTGTGGAAGTACTCCAGCTTGGGCGTGGTCGCGCCCACCGGCATCCAGTAGGCCGGGAAGCACCGCTTGGTGTTGGTGTCCGGCGACGCGGGCATGTTCGACCCGGCCACGCACTCCGGAGCCGAATAGCTCACCGTGATGAGGCCGCCGCTGTCGGTCAGGATCGAGCGGATGCGGTAGCGGATGATGGAGTCCGTCGTACCGGCCTTGTCGACCCGGTTCGACATCTGGGTGGCGGTGAACACCACCGGCGGCGTGCACGTGGTGTCATCGAGTCCACAATGGTCGATCTGGCGCAACCACAGGATCTTGGCCAGGCCGTCGCCGGGATCCTTGAAGTCGTGCGACAGCCGCCACTGCTCCACCCGCCGCCAGCTCTTCGCGCCGGACGCGACCCGGGTGGTCACCGCACTCAGCTTCTTCGCGGTGAAGAACGTCGGCGAGTACTTGCCCGGACAGGTGGCCGTCGTGCACACCTGGTCCACCGGCACGTCGGGCCAGTTGGCCGCGTTGGCGCCGGTCAGCGTACAGGCGGCGCCGGCGGTCAGGCAGCGGTCGGTGACCGTGAACTGCACCTGGGCCGCGGCGGTTCCGGCGAAGACCGAGTCCACGCCGGCGTCCTGCCGGGTGCCGTAGTCGACCTCGCTGAGCCAGCCGCCCCGGACATACGTCGACACGTCGGCGTCGACCCGGTTGCGCGCGTACCGGTTGGTCTCGCGCTGGTAGAACAGCGACATGCTGTTGCCGTGCGGGTCGAGCACGTAATCCAGGTTCCACCGGTACGCCTGCTGGCAGCTCGACGCGCCGAAACCGCCTGCGGAGTTGCACGGCTCCCCGACGTTGTTGCCGTACACGGGCTCGAAGTAGACGGAGTTGGTCTCCGGGTCCGTGCCCGACCGGAAGCCCGGCAGCCGGTTGAGGCCGAAGAAGTACTGCGTACCATCGGTGGCCGTCAGCTTCCAGTACTCGCCGTCGTTGTCGCCGTTGTTCAGGCCGGTGTCCGTGAGCCGCTCGATCCGCGAGCCGTCCTCCTCCTTCGGCCGCCATGAACCGCTGCCGGAGTCGTAGACCAGCGTGGTGGACGTGCCGTTGAGGGTCAGGCTGGCGTTGTCGCCGGCCCAGCACAGGTCGCCGCTGGTGGACTGGCCGTCGTCGTTGCAGCCGCGGTACCCGCGCTCGATGGAGCCCGGCTGCCAGGCGAACCCTTCACCGAGCCAGGACGGCTGCGCGTTGGTCGCCGCGGTCTGCCCGTCCACCGCCTGCGCCGAGTAGCTGAACTGCACGTTCGGCGCCGGGCCGGACAGGCTGGGCGGCAGCCGCAGCGGGTAGCCCCAGCTGAAGCCGCCTCCGTTGCCGCCGGCGCTCCACACGCCGGACGCCTTCAGGTCGGTGGCCTTGTAGTCGCCGCCGTCCGACGACGGGCCGGCCGCCAGCGCGACCAACGTGCCGGTGGCGGCCATCGCGACCGGCGCCGTCAGGACGTGGTTGACGGTGTCGTTGCTCGTCACCAGGTCGGTCGCCTGGCAGGCCGACAGCTCGGGTGTGCGCAGCGCGCACTCGGGCAACGTGGTCAGCCGCAGCCGCCGCGCCCAATCGGCCCCGTACGCGTCGCGGAAACGGGAGTAGTCCAGCCCCACCACGGCCGTCGACGCGGTCGTATCGGTCCGCCCGACGCGCATCACCAGATCGCGGCCGGCCCGGTTCGCCGAGGCCCGGTCCAGCATCGCGATGCGTACGCGGGCATTGGCATTGGCAGTGGCGTCGGCGGTTCGCGACGCGGCGGCGCGTACGCCGACGGGCAGGCCCGCCGCCCACGTGAGCGGGGAACCGTCGGTGAGCGATGCCGTGGCGCCGGCCGAGCCGGTGGCCGCGACGGCGGGGAGGGCGACCTCCACCGTTCCGGCGGCCGGCCAGACCGCGGCACCGGGCGGTGCGGCGGTATGCGTCGCGTCGGCCGGCGGCGCCTTGGCCACCGCGTCGCGTCCGGGTACCGAGGCGAGTTTCGCCGGGGCCGCCGGCCGCGGTGGCGCGCCCTGCGCCGCAGTCACACCGCTCGTGAGCCCGGCCACCAGGACCAGCACCAGCAGCGAGCGTCCAGATCGGACTATCCGTGAGCCGCTTGTCACAAGATCCTCCTTGGGGAGGGAATGATGCAGGCAGCGTAGGGATCGGGTCAGGCGGCGCGCTCATCGCCGACGGTCGATCAGGATCTTCCGGGCGACATGCTCGCATCGGCCCACACGCTGGGCAGACTCCGTCCGCCGAGCCGCCGGATCATGAGAGGCGGCAGTAAAAGCGGCAGAAGAGGCGGCAGTACGCCACGGCTCAGGACGCCGCGGCGGCCACCTCCACCTTGTCGGCGGGCGGTGCGTCGACGACGCCTTCGCGGGTGAGGAACCGCTCGGCCATGCGTACCGCCGGGTGGAGACCGGCCACGGCGAGCAGCGCGATGCCCGCGATCACGAGCCACCCGGCGCCGGGCAGGGCGGCCGGGTGCCATGCCATGGCCAGGAACGTGTAGAGGGCGGGTGCCCAGCGGCCGCCGAGGGTGGCGAACACCTCGGAGACGCCGCCGTACTCGCCGCGCCGCCGCGGGTCCATGAGCCGGGCCTGAAACGCCCAGTTGGCGCCCGAGAAGTACAGTTCCGCGCCGGTCACCGCGACGTGGCCCAGCCAGACCAGGAAGATCGTCAGCAGGCCGGCGGTGCTGTGGGTGGCCATGGTGATCAGGCAGGCGGCGACGAAGAAGGCGCCGGAGATGCGTACCGAGCGCAGGGCGTCCGCCGCCGTCTTCACGCCGCGCGAGGTGTAGGCGGGCAGGAAGATGCAGAGCACCGTGTTGGTGCCGAACAGCCAGGCCAGCAGCCAGTGCGGGGCGTCCGTCGCCTGCACCAGCCACAGCGGGATGACGACGTTGAGCAGGACCTGGTTGGTCCACATCGTGCCGCTGAAGAAGCTGGTCAGCATCCAGCCGACGTTGCGCAGCGGCCCCCGGCGCTTCGGCCCGGCGGCCTTCTCGGTCGTGCGCTTCGCGGAAGCCCGCGCGATGTCGTGCGGCGCGCGCGGCAGCCGCGCGATGAACACCGCGTTGAGCAGGCCGATGGCCAGCGTGAACAGCGGCATCCACCGGATCAGCGACAGGTTGTCGACGGCGAGCGCGATCCCGCCGATGATCGCGCCGAGCGTGAAGCCGACGTTGAGCGAGGAGTACATGTAGGCCTGCGTCGCGACCCGCTCGTCCTCGGGCATCACGTCGAGGATGTACGCGTTGCGCCCGGCCCCCGCCGCGTTCTCGATGATCTCGAAGCAGACGACCATCGCGAGGTAGCCGCCGAAGCTGCCGATGAACGGCCAGGCGCCGAACATCAGGGCCGCGAGGAAGGCCCCGGCCGCCCACATCCGCTTCGGCCCGATCCGGTCGGTCAGCCGGCCGGCGGGGTACGCCATCAGGAATGACACCACGCCGGCGACGGTCAGACCGAGACCGACCTGAGCCGCCCGCAGGCCGACCACCTGGGTGAAGAAGACGGCCGAGCCGGTGAGGAAGGTCCCCTCGGCGGTGGCGAACAGCAGGGACTGGGTGGCGAGCCGGCGCGACAGCGGGGTCGGGGGGACCAGGCGGCGGAGGGAGGCTTTCAGACGGGGCACGGGTCCATCTGACCAGGAACGGCCGGGGTGTTCACCCGATTATCCGCCGAGATTCGCGTACCCCGATGCGGTCTCCTGGCCGGAGAGGCCCTGGATCGCCGCCATGATCTCGTCGGTGACCGCCCGGCGCGCCTTGTTCGGGTTGACCCCGTCGGGCGGCGTGAACCGCAGCGGCTCGCCGAAGCGAACGGTGACCCGGCCCAGGCGCGGCAGCTTCGAACCGACCGGCTGGAGGCGGTCCGTGCCGATCACCCCGACCGGGATCACGGTCGCCCCGGTCTCCAGGGCCAGCCACGCTACCCCGGTACGCCCCCGGTGGATCCGCCCGTCCCGGGAACGGCTGCCCTCCGGGTGGATGCCGAACGCGCGCCCCTCGGTCAGCACCGTACGCGCGGCGTCGAGCGAGTCCTGCGCGGTGTGGATCTCGGTCCGGCTGATCGGGATGGCGTCCGTGCCCTCCAGGAACGTACGCGTGACCCAGCCCTTCGCGCCCGGCCGCACGAAGTACTCGGCCTTGGCCATGAACGCGACCGGCCGGGGACTGACGAGCGGGATGACGAAACTGTCCAGCGCCGAGATGTGGTTGGCTGCCAGGATCACCGCCCCCGTACGCGGAACGTGTTCGCGTCCCTCGACCCGAGGCCGGTACACCATCCGGAACAGCGGGACGGCGAAGGCGCGTACGCCGGCCTGTAAGAGCATCGATGTCCTTTCAGGACGGATCTGGTGATGGCGGTGGTGACGGACGGCGACGGTGACGGCCAATCGGCGTCGGCTGGCCGGCGGGGCCGGCGTGCTCAGGCGGCCGGGCCGAGGTGGCCGTCGACCGCGGACGCGAGCAGGCCGTCGATGTCCTCGACCCCCGCCGCCAGCTGGAGGCTGCCCCACAGGTGCAGCTGGGCGATGCCCTGCAGGTTCGCCCACAGGACGGTCGCGGTGACCCGCGGCGGCCGGCCGGGGGCCAGGGCCTGCTCGACGAGGCGTACCAGGGTGTCGAACAGGGTCAGGCTGTCCTGGCGGAGGCCGATCTGATTGCCGCGCAGCAGGTCGTGGCGGAACATCAACTCGAACATACCCCGCTCGGCCTGCGCGAACGCCACGTACGCCCGGCTCAGCGCGTGCACCCGCGCCCGCGGCTCGGCGACGCCCTCGACGACCGCCGCGATCCGCGCGCCGAGATCGCGGTAGCCGACCCGCGCGATCGCGCCGAGCAGGCTCTGGTGCGTCGGGAAGTAGCGCCGGGGCGCCCCGTGGGAGACGCCGGCCCGCCGGGCGATCTCGCGCAGCGACAACGCCTCGACGCCCTCCCGGCGTACGAGGTCGACACCGGCCTCGACAAGGCGGTCCTGCAAGGTCGTCTGCACAGGGAGTGTCTACCACAGTCGCGTAGACAGTGTCTACGCGACTATGATCCGCTCCCGATGACTGACGAGACCCCCCTCTGCCGGCAGCGGGCGTATCTGTACGTCGCCCGGGACATCGAACTCGCCGGGGCCGTACCGGACGAGCACGAGCAGATCCTGATGGACTTCGACCCCGCCGAGGTCACCCGCCTGACCGGCCTCGACCCCACCGCCGCCGTCCGCCGCGGCGAGCCGGGCCGGCGCGGCCCCCGCCGCTTCAGCACCTGGAAGCTCGAACTGCCCGAGCAGGACACCTTCTACACCGAGGACGTCGTCCTCCCGCTGCTCGACCTGGTCGAGCCGCACGCGGACCGCCTCCAGGCCACCCGTGAGCAGCTCGGCCTGAGCGCCGGCATCATGGTCGTCATCCACATGCGGGGCGTACGCGATCCCGACGGCGGTCTGGTCGTGTCCACGGCGGCCGTCGGCTACTCGCAGGCGACGGTGCGCCGGTTGACCGCGCTCGACCTGTCCATCGACCATGATCAGTACGTGTCGCTGCCGGACGACTGACCCTTCTCCGCCGAGCCGACCTTTGCGGTCCGGAGCCGTCCGGCGGGATCAGCCTCGGCGTCGGCGTACCGCGAGCAGGATCGCGCCGCCCGCGGCGAGCAGGAGGATCGCGAGGCCGGCGAGCCGCACCGGCGAGGACGATCCCGTGACCGGCAGACCGGACGGCGAGGTGCTCGGGCCGTGCGTCGGCGGCAGGGTGCTCGGCGAGACCGGCGCGCCGCTGGGCGACGGCGTGGCCGAGCCGGAGGGCGGGGCGGTGGGCGGGATCTCCGAGCCGGACGGCGACGGCGAGACCGGGGCCGACGGGGACGGCGAGACCGACGGGGACGGCGAGACCGGCGCGGTGACCGACGGCGACGGTGTGACGGGGGGCTGCGCGCAGGTCGCCGGGAGGAAGTCGTCCGGCGGCACGACGACCGGCGCGCGCACGACGTTGGTGTGCGTGCCGGACTCGATGTCGAAGATCTGGCCGCCGGTCTGCGAGGCGTCGAAGAAGATGATCGGGTCCGCGGCCGAGTCGCCGGTGACCGTGCCGTTGTTCACCGTCTGCCCGGAGAACGTGTACCGGCCGGCGCCGGTGATCCCGCTGCCCGCGTTGTTGTTGAACGTCGTCCCGACCACCAGCCCCGTCGTCGTCTGCTGGTACGCGTCGTTGTTGATGAACTGCCCGCCGTCGACGTCGATGATGCCGTGGTTGGTGGCGCTGTTGTCGTTGACGAAGTCGGTGGAGAACAGCCGGCACTCGTTGACGAGGGTTCCGTTGCTGTTGACGTTGATCGTCCCCGCGACCGTCTGTACGCCGCCGTTGGTCAGCGAACCGGTGACGGTGAGGTTGCCGCCGAGGTTGACGGTGCCGTTGGAGGTCACGGTCGCGCCCGCGTGGATGTCGACCCCGCCGTTGACGTTGATGGTCCCGTCGTTGACGACGTTCGCCCCGGTCTGCAGGTTGATCGCGCTGTCCACGTTGATCGTGCCGCCCGGCAGGTTGACCACCGCGATCGGTGAGTTGTTGTTGATGTTGGTGATGTTGATCGTCCCGCCGTTCTCGACGGATGCCCCGGCCACGGTGACGAGCGGGGGAAAGGTGGCGGTGCCCTGGTTGAGCAGGCGTCCGCCGGGCGTGGCCACCGACGTGGGCGCGAAGGTGGCGCCGCTTTCCACGCAGATGGTCGCGGCGGTCGGCCAGTTCGTGACGTTGCCGGTGTAGGTGCCCGGCGCCGCGATGAGGACGACGTCGCCGGCGGCCAGGTTCAGGTTCAGGTTGCCGCCGTTCACGGTCTGGGTCGGCGAGGCGCATTCGCTCGCGTAGTCGGCCTGCGCGGCGGGCGCCCCCGCGATCAGGTACGCGCACCCGAGCGCGACGGCGGAGGCGGCGGCCGCGAGCAGGGCCATACGGGACCGGGCAAACATCACGATCGCCATTTAAACAACGATGTACCGATTCATTGCGGTAGAAACGCCAGGTCACAGGTATATCAGGTGACTTTTCCGAGTCCGGGGAGGACGGTGCCCCGGCGGGTCGGGCGCGAACCGGGTGTGCTGCGCGTATCCAAACGCGAGGTTCATGGTCTACACTTCGGGCCTTCCCTCCGCGCGGCCACCCGACGGCCGAACCCGACCCCGGGCCGGAAACGGCCAACCCTGGACTGTGGACACTTGTCCCAGTCGTGAAGATTTTTCCGTGTTCATACGCGAATCGCCCAAGATTCGGCATCCCCCGGATCTCCCGGCTTCACCGGGATCGGCGGAGATCGGCCGCCCCCAAGGACTCCGGCCGGTCCGGCTCCACTGTGCAGAGAAGATCGACTGACCACCTTCGCGGGTGGTGACGGACTGAAGGGTGACGTGATCTGTCGGCTGGGCGACAGATGTTTTCGCAGGTCAAAGCCTTTGGGTGAGCCAAATCACGCCTTAATGCCGGATTGGCGACATCATTTGGCATGATTGACGACCTGGGATCTTGGGTAGGGTGGCGCTCATGTCAGTGGACGCGTCACCCCTCCTCGGCATGCCGCGCCCGGATCAGGTCACCACGGCCGCCGAGTTCCTCGCCGCGATGCGAGCGCTCCGCGGCTCGGTCGGCCTGACCTACCGGCAACTCGAGGAGCGGGCACTCGCCCGGGGTGAGACCCTCACCCGCGGCATGATTCCCAACGCGATGGCCCGCGGCCGCGTACCGCAGGCGCGGACGGTCGCGTCCTTCGTCCGGGCGTGCGGCGGTGACCGCCGCACCGTCGAGGCCTGGTTGGCCGTCCGCAAGCGGATCACCGCGACGGACCGCGCCGTCACCGACCTCGCGCACGAGGTGGAGGTGTGGCTCAACGGCCGCTGGCGGTCCCGGTCGGGGGAGAGCCGCGCCCCGCACCGCACGGTCACCCACCTCACGCCCGAGCTGTCGATGATCGGCCTCGACGGCGACATGGAGAGCACCGGCCAGTTCACCTCCCGGCGCCTGGCCGAGGCCGTGCAGAACGCCGAGGGCGACCGGTGGATCGGCGTACACCGCCGGGCGACCAAGGAGCGGCCGCCGGGACTGGCCCGCTTCGCCCGCCGCCTCGTCAGCCGCTCCGCGTAGCGGACCCGTCAGCTCCGACCAGCCGCGCCGGCCCTAGCCGGCGCGGCTCTTGCACGTCCCCCGCTGCCCTCCCGCCCCCGGGCCGATTCCCCCGACGATCTTGCGCGAATGTCTCAAAAATCGCCGGGAATGCCCGGAATGCCGGTACATTCGCGCAAGATCGTCGGGGATCATCGGCGAGGGGCGACGGTCAACAGGGCGGGTCACATTGTTGACGCTATATGTGTCAAAGTTTTGAACAATGACATGTTTCAATCAGTCATCCCTCCGGTCATGTCGGTCGACCTCGACGTGACCGGCCGAGCGATGAAGGAGGAACCATGTCGCAGGAACACGCCGCCGCGACGGTGGCCCAGTGGCGTACGGCCGCCGGACCGCAGAACCCGGCCGGCCCGCTGTTCAGCGGTGGCCAGTACACCGAGGCCGAGCTGCGGATGAAGACCGGTCTGCCGACCAACCGGTGCGGCACCGCGTGCACCTGGTCGTCGACGCGGTACTGCTGCTGAGCGCAGCCGGTGACGGCCAGCGACACCGCTGACTTCACCGCGTCGCTGGGCTGCCTGATCGATCCGGCCATGGCCGGGCTGGCAGCCCAGCTCGCGGAAGTCCGCGGGGTGACCTCCGACGAACGTGGCGTCCTCCTGGACGCGCTGCGCGAATCCCTGCGCGGCACTCTGCACCGCAAGCTGACCCGGCTGCTGGTGCTCGACCTCAACGCCGCCCGCGTCACCGGCCGGCTGACCGCGCCGACCTCCGCCGGACGCTGGGACGAGTTCATCGCGATGACGCGCACGGAGGCGTACTGGGCGGAGGTGGCGGGGCACTATCCACCGGTTCCCGGCCGGGTGGCGACCATTGTGGGCAACCGCTGCGCCGCCGCGCTCACCCTCGCCCGCCGGTACGCCGCCGACAAGGCGTACCTCGGCATCGGGGATCTGCGCAACGCCTCCTTCGGCGACGGGGACAGCCACCGTGGCGGTCAGGCCGTCGCCCTGTTGCGCGGCACCGGCGGAACGACCGTCTACAAGCCCCGCTCGGTACGCGTCGACGCCGTCCTCGAAGCCTTCCTCCGCGCCCTGCCGACCGAGCTGCGCATCCCGTCGGTGCTCGCCCGGCGGGACGACGGCGGCGACTACGGCTGGGCGGAGTACGTCGAGCACACCTACTGTGCCGGCGACGCCGAACTCGGCCGGTTCTACACCGGCGTAGGCCACCTGCTGGCCGTGATGCGCCTGCTCGGCGGGTCGGACCTGCACTCGGAGAACATGATCGCGGTCGGCCCGGTGCCGGTCGTCGTCGACTGCGAGACGCTGTTCACCCCCGCGATCCCGGCGAAGCCGTCCGGCCTCGGCGGCGCCGTCGACCGGGCCGGCGACCTGATCGACGGGACGGTTCTGCGTACCGGGCTGCTGCCGGGGCGCGGCGTCGCGCTCGGCTGGCGCGGCGTGGACGCGTCGGCCGTCGGCGGGCTGCCCGGCCAGCAGCCGATGGGGGAGCGGCCCGTGCTCGTCGGCGCGGGGACCGACGAGGCGTACATCGGGTTGGAGACCTTCGATCCGGGGGTCGCGCAGAACCATCCGAGCCCGCAGCCGGCGCTGGGCGAGCACTGGGACCGGGTCGTCGAGGGCTTCGACGAGATCACCGCGGCCCTGCGCGAGCTGGACAAGAAGGGGCGGCTGGAGGGTCTGCTGGCCCCGTTCGCCGACTGCCCGATCCGCGTCGTCGTCCGCTCCACCGAGGGGTACGCCGAGATCGAGCGGATGCTGTGGCACCCGGTGTCGCTGCACGAACCGGAGCCGGCGCTGGACCGCGCGGCGCAGATCCTCGCCGACATGGCCCACTCGGTCCCGGGCGCGCCCGACGACCCGGACGTGATCGCCGCCGAGCTCGCCGACCTGCAGGACGGCGACATCCCGTTCTTCGCCACCACCCCGGCGACCGGGCAGCTGGCCGGCCCCCGCGGTACGCGCTGGCACCCGGTCAAGGATCTCGTCGCGGATTCCCTGCTGCGCTGGCGGGAGGCCGATCTCGGCCTGGAGCGCCGCGTGATCCGGTCGGCGCTGGTGTCGGCGTACCTGAACGAGGGGTGGCTGCCGGCCGACGCGTCGCTCCGGCCGGCGAGCGTGTCAACGGACGACCTGGGGATGCGGCGCCGCGCCGTGATCAGGAAGATCATCGAGCGGACGGTCGACGAGGCCGTCCACGGGGACGACGGCACCGTCACGTGGATCTCGCCGATCCTCAACCCGACCGGCTGGGCGGTGCAGGCCCTCAGCCCCGACTTCTACGGCGGCGCCCCCGGTGTGGCGATCGTCGTGGCGGCGTACCGGCGGGAGGTGGCGGCGGGCCGGGCCGATCCGGTGGCCGGGCTCGACGACCTGCTCGACGGTCTGCTCAGGACGATGGAGCTGACCGAGATCAAGGTCGACGACGACCTCGCCTCCGAGTTCGACGTCCGCCCGCCGCCGCTCGGCTCGCAGATCGGCCTGGGCGGCCAGATCTGGTCCTGGCTCGTCCTCGAACGCCTCGGCGTCACCGTGGCCGAGGAGCGGCCGCGGAACCTGGCGAAGCACATCCCCGCGGCGCTCGCGGTCGACGACGAGTTCTCGCTCATGATCGGCGCGTCCGGGGCGGTGGTGCCGCTGCTCGACCTGGCCGAGCGGACCGGCGAGGAACGGTACGTCGACCTCGCCCGGCAACTCGGCGACCGGCTCGTCGAAACGGCGAAGGAGGTGCCGCTGCCGTGGGGCGGGGTCGGCGCGGTCTGGCCCACGCCGCGCTGGCCGGCCGGGCTTGGCGGGCTCGTGCACGGCTCGACCGGCATCGGCTGGGCGCTCGCCCGGCTGTTCCTCCACACCGGACAGACCCGGTACGCCGACCGGGCGCGGGAGGCGTTCGCCTTCGAGGATCTCCTGTGGGACCCGGCCGAACAGGCGTGGCGGGACCTGCGTGAACCCTCCCGGTGCTCGGCGGCCTGGTGCCACGGCACGGTCGGCATCGGCCTGCTCGCCCACGACCTGCGCGTACGCGGCTTCGAACGGCCGGATCTCGCACCGGTCGCGGCCCGCACGACGTTCGACGTGGCGCTCGGCTGGAACCACACGCTGTGCCACGGGGACCTCGGCGCGTGGGAACTGTTCGACCTCGCTCCGCCGCCCGGCGCCGACCTCGGGCTGTTCGAGGCCGAGCTCGTCACCGCCATCGAGGAGCACGGCCCCGTCACCGGCCTCGCCCGCAACGCCTTCACGCCGGGCCTGCTGCCGGGCGCGGGCGGGATCGCGTACCAGTTGCTGCGCTTCGATCGGTCGGCCGGGCTGCCCTCGGTCCTCGTGCCCGGAGGTGCCCGCTGACCGACGAACTCGCCGCGCCGGAGTGGCGGCTCGAGGACGCGTCCGTGCGCACGCTCGGACCGTGGGGGCTGCTGCGCCGGCTCGGCGAGGCCGCGCGGCCCATCGCCGGCATCATCCGGTCCGCGGCCCCGCGTCCCGCCGCCCTCATCCTCGCCGCCCAGGTCGCCGCCGGCCTCGCGGGCGCCACCGGCCTGCTCGCGACCACCGGCGTCCTGGAGAACCTCCTCGCCGCCGGGCCCACCCCCGAGCGCATCGCCGCGGCCCTGCCCGGCCTCCTGCTCGTCATCTTCGGGTACGCGACGCGGGGTGCCCTGGATCTCGTCACGGCGTTCGCGGCCGCCCGGCTCGTCCCGGCCGTCCGGCGCGCGGCCGAGCAGCGGCTCTACGCCGCCGCCGTGGCGGTCGAGTTGAGCGCGTTCGACGACGCGACCTTCTACGACCGGCTGCACCGGGCCCGGGACCGGGCCGTCCCGCACATCGAGCGGGCCGCCGAGAACCTCGTCGAGCTGCTCGGCGCCCTGTTCGCGCTGGCGGCCGCGGCGACGACGGTCGGCGTACTGCACCCGGTGCTGCTGCCGGTGCTGGTGCTCGGGGTCGCCCCGGAAGCCTGGGCGGTGCTGCGGGCGGCCCGGGTCGAGTTCGCCACGATGACGGTCACGGCCACCCTCGCCCGTCGCGTGTGGATGATCGCCGACCTGGCCACCAAGCGCGAGGCGGCCGCCGAGATCCGCGCCTGCCAGGCCGAGGCGTACGTGCTGGACGACTATGCCCGCGCGGCGGAAGCGTTGCGGCGTCAGGAGACCGTCGTCGGCACGATGCTCGCGCGGACGCGGGCGGCCGGCCGGATATTCGCCGGGGCGGGGATCGCGCTGACCTACGTCGCGCTCGCCGTCCTGCTCGACGTCGGATGGGTCGCGCTGCCGGTCGCCGGCACCGCCGTCATCGCCATCCGGGCCTCCGTCGGCGCGCTGACCCGGCTCGTCGTCTCCGGCAACCGGATCGTCGAACAGGCCCTGTACGTGGCCGACTACCGCTCGTTCCTCACCGACGCCCACGCCCGGCGCGGCTCCACACCGGGCCGCCCGGTGACCGGGGGACCGCGCGTGATCCGGGTCGAGGACGTCACCTTCCGCTATCCGGGTTCGGCCCGCCCCGCCCTGAGCCAGGTCGACCTGACCATCCACGCGGGACAGACGATCGCCCTGGTCGGCGAGAACGGCTCCGGCAAGACGACCCTCGCGAAACTGCTCGCCGGCCTCTACCGGCCGACCGAGGGCGCCGTCCGCTGGGACGGCGACGATCTGCGTACGCTCGACGCCGACGGGCTCGCCGCCCAGATCGTCATGGTCCAGCAGGAACCCGTCCGCTGGCCCGCCACCGCCCGCGCCAACGTACGCGTCGGCCGGTCGACGCGGACGGACGACGATGACGAGATGCTGCTCCGGGTCGCGCGGCAGGCTCGGGCGGACGAGGTCGTCGACCGGCTGCCGCAGCGGTGGGAGACCCTGCTGTCGCGGTACTTCCGGGGCGGGCAGGAGCTGTCGGGCGGCCAGTGGCAGCGGATGGCGATCGCCCGCGGCCTCTACCGCGACGCGCCCCTGCTGCTCTGGGACGAGCCGACGGCACCCCTCGACGCCCGGGCCGAGGCCGCCGTCTACGAATCGCTGCGGCAGCTGGCCGAAGGGCGTACCGTCCTGCTGATCACGCACCGGCTGGCGAGCGTCCGGTACGCCGACCGGATCTTCCTGCTGCACCAGGGCGAACTCGTCGAGCAGGGCACCCACGCCGAGCTCATGGCCGCCGACGGCCGCTACGCCGAGCTGTACGCCCTGCAGTCGCGGATGTACGCCCCGGCGGAGCCGGTATGACCGGGGACTGGGACGACCTCGCCGGGAAGCTGTCGCGCGGACTGCTCCGTCCGCACCATTCCGCGTACTCCCGGGTGAGACGGAGCTGGGTGGGCGGGGAGCGCGACGTGCTGCCCGAGGCCGTCGCGGTGTGCGCGGACGAGGGCGACGTGGCCGCGGCGCTGGAGTTCGCGCGGACCCGGTCCGTCCCCTTCGCGGTACGCAGCGGCGGCCACAGCTACACGGACGCGTCCAGCACCCCGGGCCTGCTCATCCTGCTCGCCGACCTCGACGCCGTACGCCTCGACGGCGACCTCGTGACGGTCGGCCCGGGCGCCCGCCTCGGCGACGTGGCCGCGACGCTCGCCGCCCACGGACGGTGCCTGCCCACGGGTTCCTGCGCGTCGGTGGCCCTCGGCGGCAGCGTGCTCGCCGGCGGCTTCGGCTTCCTCGGCCGGACGTTCGGCCTGACCTGCGACGCGCTCGTGTCCGCTCGCATCCTGCTGCCGTCGGGCGAATGGGCGTCCGACGGCGACGTGGACTGGGCCGTGCGGGGCGGCGGAGCGGTCGGGATCGCGACCTCCTACACGCTGCGCACGTTCCCGCTGCCCGACGTGACGATCTTCGCCGGCCGGTGGCCGCTCGCCGCCGCGGCGCCGGTGCTGTACCGCTGGCAGCACGCCCTGCCGAGGCTGCCCGGCGACGTGGCCGCCCACGTGTCGCTGACCCTGCCGGACTTTCCCGACGAGGAGCCGTTCGTCGAGCTGTTCGGCTGCACGCTCGGCTCGCCCGTCCCGTCCTTCCTGCTCTCCGGCTGCTCGGACCTGTTCGTCCGCGACCTCTCCGGTCCGGCCGCGGCGTCCTATGTATCCGGTGGAATGTGGCGGCGGGGTGAGGTCTTTCCCGTTTCCTCGACCGTTCCGCCGGCTCCGGGGTTCCAGCGGTCCGCGTCGGCGTTCGTCGCCCGCCCGATCCCGGCGACCGGGCTGGCGGCGCTGGTGGCCGCGCTGGAGCAGGTGCCGGGGGAGCAGCGGGACGTCGAGTTCACGCCCTGGGGCGGCGCCTACGGTGCCGTGTCCGCATCGGACAGTGCGTTCGTGCACCGCGACGACCTGTTCCTGGTGGCGGTCCGGGCGGTCCTCGGCGCGTCGGCCGCCGCGGCCCGGCGCTCGGCGGCTTCGGACTGGGTCCGCCGCTGTGCCGAGGCGGTCTCGCCCTATGCGACCGGCCGCTCGTACCAGGGTTACGCCGGACCGTCGCTGTCGCCGGAGTTCTACGGGTCGTCGGCCGCGCGCCTCGCGACGATCGTCCGGCGGCACGACCCCGACGGGTTGTTCGGCCGCTGAATGGGGGGAAGTTCAAGATCCCTTTAAGGATTTTGTCCCGGGTTCGTCGATCTCACTTCCGCTCCTCCCGCGGGAGACCGTTCCGCCCCTATCGCTGCGCTCCGGGGACTCCACTGCCAGGTGAGTGGGGCGACGCATCATCCACCGCGCTTCGGTCACGGTTTCGCCCCAACCCCCACCCGGACTTTGTCGCGACTGTCCGACATGACCGTTGGGTGGTCGGCTCGTCGGTGATCGTTCGCGGCTGGGATGTAGTTTCGGAGGTATTCCCTCGATCCATTGCGGCGGAGATGTCGCTACGGCCGGTTTTCTGCATTTCCACCGCTGTGGATCTTGGGCGAAGGGCGCGTTTTTACATCTCAGCCGCTGTGGATCATGTCCAAGCCGGCCAGCCATCCGCTGTGGCCCGGGATGCGGGAACGATCTTCCGCGGTACGGACACCGGGTCCCGTTTTCTTGATCATTTACGGCTGAGGTGTCAATCCGGCCCGTTCTGCATGATCGTTTACGCGTCTGGTGTAGCGGAAGCCGGTCAATGCGCTCCAGGACCGTAAACGATCATGCATCGGGTGGCTCTTTTCGCACCTCAACCGTAAACGATCATCTCATCGGCTGCCCGCTGGGTGCACAAGTCGGACAGTCGCGACAAAGGCCGGTCGGGGGTTCGGGTGAAACGGTGACCGGGCGACGGCGGACGATGCTCGCCCCACTCAGGTGGCAGTGGAGGTCCCGCCCGGGTTTGGCGGGGCCGGAACGGTCTCCCGCGTGAGGAGCGGAAGTGAGATCGACGAACCCGGGCCAGGCGGAACTAAAAGATCTTGATTTTGGTGTTCAGCTCATCGGGAGCACCCGGGCGATGCGGATCGACGTGCTGGGCGATCCCACCGCCGGATAGGCCACGCTGCCGTCCGCGTACGCCTTGAACGCCAGGTAGTCGTGGTCGCGTACGCCGATGGTGAACTTCGCGCCGACCGTCTTGCCGGTCGCCGAGTCGTAGACCTGCGCGGCCAGCCCCGATCCCGAGGCCCAGGCGAGCAGCATCCGGCCGCCGTAGGTCACCAGGTGCGGATGGCTCGACGACGCGCCCGTCCGGATCGTGGTGTCCGTGGCGGCGGTCGTGAAATGTTCGAGGCGTACCTGGCCGCCCTGGCTCCACGCCGTCCAGTAGCCCTTGGTCTTCGCCAGCACGAGGTCACCGCCGAACAGCGTGCCGTCGCAGGTCCCGCTCGCGACCGTGCGGTACGGGTCCGGCCGGGCGATGCGGCAGTCGTTGTCGGTCGCGCAGACCATCGCGAAGTGCCCGGTACGCGCATCCCACGCGATCCGCGTCGTCCAGCTGTGGCTGCACCCGACCTCGAAGCTGTCGTGGCCCGACAGCAGCGCGCCGGACGGGGAGACGACCTGCATCCGGTCGCCCTCGTGGATGTCCACACAGGATCCGTTCTGGACGGTGATGGCCACCCCGAAGTACGCGGCGTAGTTCTTGCCGTCCGAGGCGAGCCGGCCGTGATGCTGGTACCACCACACGAAGCGGGCGCCGGCGTCGAAGCCGCCCCGCGTACCGGTGAGGTTGGTGACCTGGCGCTCCCAGACCTGTTTGCCGGAGTTGTCGAAGCGGACCATGTGCATCGTGTTGCAGGGGCTCGCCGTCCCGCCGCACAGCGGACCCGTGTGGCAGGTGCCCCGCCGCGTCAGCAGCAGTACGCCGCCCGTCGCGTCCGCCTGCACGTCCTGCAGGTCGATGCCGGTGAAGCTGGTCGGCGTACCGACGAGGTGGTCGGCGCAGTCGAGCCTGCCCAGGTACACCTTGTCGTTCGGGCCGAGCCAGGCCAGCCATGATCCACCGGACGGGGTGGCCGCGATCGCCATCGGGAGCGGATCGGTGTCGGCCTCGGAGCCGTACCCGGCCACCTTCATGTTCACGTTAACATTCGTGACCGTGACCTTGGGCGAGGTGCTCGCCACGCGTCCGCAGGGGCCGGACGCGGACGGTGTGGCGCTCGGCGACACGGAAGCGGAAGCCGTGGCCGACACGGAAGCCGACCCGGATCCGCCGGGAGCCGCCGAGGCGGGTCCACTCGCGACGGTGCCCGGCTCGGCGGCCGTCGTGCGCGAGGGGGACAGTGCGGCGTAGGTGGTGATCCCCGCCGCGGCCGTCACTGCGACCGCGCCCGCCAGGATCGCGAACAGCAGCCCGCGCCGCGGTCGCGGCCGGTGCCTCCCGGTTCCGGACTCCATGCTGTTCACCCTCCGCGACAAGCGATGCCGGCGTGCGGCCCGGCGCGGACTCTACCGGTGGGACATGTCCGGGACGGTGCGGGGCCGTCAGGCGCGGTCGATGTACGTGGTGGCCGGTGACGCCCAGATGGTGGCCGGCGCCGGCAGGTGACGACGCCACCTGCGGGATCCAAGGGAAGGTGAGTCCTCCGCTTGGTACCGTCGAAGAGCGATGACCTTCACGAGCCTGATGGATCACGTCGCCCAGCTCTTCGAGGCGGTGGGCGTACTGGTGCTCGTCCTCGGGCTCGTCTGGTCGATCGCCTTCGCCCTGCGGCTGTGGTCGCGTGCGGGCGGCCGGCGGGCGTACCAGGCGCTGCGGGAGACGTTCGGCGGTGTGCTGCTGCTGGGGCTGGAGATCCTCGTGGCCGCCGACCTCATCCGGACCGTCGCGGTCGCCCCGACGTTGGAGAACGTCCTCGTTCTCGGGCTGATCGTGCTCATCCGGACCTTCCTCAGCTTCTCCCTCCAACTGGAGATCGACGGCCGCCCACCGTGGCGGGCGGCCGTCACCAGCGGGGCGTCCACGATCGCCGCCGCCGTCCGCAAGGACAGATCCGCTTAGGGACGCTCAGCTGATCCGGGTGATGGCGTTCCAGCCGCTGTCGCCGACCTGCGTACGCGGGCCGTCGGCCGGGTCGCCGGCGGCACCGGTTCCGCCCGCATAGAACTGCAGCGTGCCGTCGCCGGCGGTGGCCCAGAGGTCGGCCGTGCCGTTGCCGTCGGCGTCCCCGGCGGCGATCAGCGGGCGGTTGGCGAGCGTCCAGCCCCGGGTGCCGTAGACCGTCCGGGCGCCGAACGTTGCGCCCGCCTGGCCCCGGTAGAGGTAGAGCACGCCGCTCGCGGTGTCGCGGGCCAGCAGGTCGGGCCGGCCGTCGTGGTCGGCGTCGCCGGGAGCGCTCAAGGTCATCACACCCCAGCCGCCGGTGCCGATCAGGCGGCCGGCGAGCAGCGCGGGCCGGTGGGCCGGATCGCCCGGGTACAGGTACAGCTGGTCGCCGCGGATCGCCACGACGTCCGGGTAGCCGTCGCCGGTCAGGTCGCCGACGCTGAGCACCTGCGACACGGCCGACCAGCCGGTGGCGCCCACCGCGACGCGGCTGCCGAGCCGGCCGTAGCCGAGGTTCGGGTAGATCCAGAGGCCGTCGCCGACGCGGGCGAGCACGTCCTCGGTGCCGTCGCCGGTGAAGTCGCCCCGGTGGCTGATCGCCGCGCCCGTCCAGCCGCCGGTGCCGATGACGCCGTTCGGCCACACGACCGAGCCGTCGCCGCGGCCCGCGTACAGGCGCAGCTTGCCGTCGCCGTCGATGGCCGCCAGGTCGGGCAGCCCGTCCCCGGTCAGGTCGCCCGCCGTCGCCGGCGGGTCGGCGGGGGTACGCGTACGCAGGTAGCCGATGAGCGGCGCGTGATCGGAGTCGCCGTTCGACGCGGGCAGCCCCAGCTGCGACGTGTCCACCCGGGAGAGATCGGCGTCGCAGTAGTGGAACAGCGAGCCGGCGCCGGGCAGCGAGGCGAAGATGTGGTCCCGCTTGGTCCAGACACCGCCGCCGGTTGTCCACGCGAAGTGCGTGACCTCGTTGACCGCGTCCCCGCTGGAGTAGGAATGCCGGTCGCACTCGTCGAACGCGTCCTCCAGCGGTTGCAGAAGAGTGGTGTCCGGAAACATGTTGAAGTCGCCGCCGAGCACGAGGTCGTAGCGGTCCGCCCAGACGTCGGCGCGGACGTTCTCGATCTGCGCGCCCCGTCGGGGGTCCTTCACCTCGGCAAGGATGTGAGTGGTGCAGATCCGCGTGGTCCACTCGGCGGTGCGTACGCACAGCAGCGGCAGCTGCTGCGCGCTGTAGGCCGGGGTGGCGGGGACGGTGTCCTGCCGGGTGGTCTCGGTGATCGTGGCCTTCACCGCGACGGCCACGCCGAGGTCGCCTTTGAGCTCGACGGTGTCTTTGTTGTCCCGGCAGTTGCCGGTGCCGTCCGGGCGGGCCGCCTTCGCGTGCACGACGCTCCACCCCGGACCGAGATCGGCGGCGAGCAGGCTGAGCTGGCTGCCGTCCTCGCCGCCGCAGATCTCCTGCAAGAGGATGACGTTCGCGTCGTGCGCCGCGGCGGCGTCGGCGATGTGCTGAGCCTTGTACACCGGTTCGTTGCGGTGCGGGCAGTACCCGGCCATGCCCGGATCGCCGCCCGCCTCCCCGCAGACGTTCCACGTCATGACCCGCAGCTCGGGCGAGGACGCCGAGGTACTGAGGGTGGCTGCCGTGGTGGTCGTCGGGGCGGCCCGCAGGGTGGCCGGAAGGGCAGCGGGTCGGGCGAGGACGGGCGATGGGCCGGGCAGCAGAGCGAGGGCGATCCCGGCCACCGCGGCGACCCATCGGAAACGATTACGCATGCCCCGATGATCGTCCTGCGCTCGTCCACTGTCTATTGTGGCCACCATCGCACACCGGCGTTGTCCCCCCGGAGCCCCGTCCACTCGTGCCCCGGCCCCGGGCCCCAGGCACCCAGGCACCCGGGCTCCAAGCCCGCCCCATGATCCCGTTTGGATCAGGGAAATCACCCGAATCTTGGCCCAAGATTACGTGCGAAAACCTGATCCAAACGGGATCATGGCATGCGTCCAAACGGGATCATGGCGGGCGCACGAACCGGATCAGGGCGGGCGCCCGCGCGGGGGTCAGAAGAGCTCGGTCGCGAGAAGTTCGAGGGTGTGTTCCCGGGCCGGATAGCGCCGCGGATCCTCGTCCGCGCTCGCCGAACCGGTCGGGGAGATCATGACCTCGTCCGCCCCGAGCCCGTCCGCGTACGCGCGCAGGCCCCGTGCCACCGGACCCGGCTCGCCGATGAACCAGGCGGGTCCGGCCGTGAGATCGGCGATGAGCTGCTGCTCCAGCGGGGTCAGCGCGGTCGCGGCCGCCTCCTCGACGGTGGCCATCGGCTCCATCGGCCGGCCGGAGCGCATGAACGCGATCCGCTGCAGATGCGGCAGGGCGAGCGCCCGCGCTTCCTCGTCGGTGTCGGCGACGACCGCGTTGGCCGTGACGAACACGCGCGGGGCCGCCAGCAGCTCGGATGGCCGGAAATTGTCGCGGTAGAGGTCCAGCGCCCGCTCGGTGCCCTGCCCGCCGAAGAAGTGCGACGCGAACACGTAGGGCAGGCCGAGGCTGGCCGCCAGCCGGGCCGAGTAGTCCGACGAGCCGAGCAGCCAGATGTCCGGCACCGAAGCCGCCGCCGGAGTCGCCCGCAGGTCGTACGCCGAGTCGTCGGCCAGGCGTACCTTGGCGCCCTCGGCCGCGAGGAAGGCCGCGATCGCCTGGACGTTGCCCGGGAAGTCCTCCACGCCGGCGTCCCGTGCCCGGCCGAGCACGGCCGACACGACGGGATCGCTGCCGGGGGCCCGGCCCAGGCCGAGATCGATGCGACCGGGCGCGTACGCCTCCAGCAGCGCGAACTGCTCGGCGACGATGAGCGGCTGGTGGTTGGGCAGCATCACGCCGCCGGAGCCGATCCGGATCCGCTGCGTGTGCGCCGCGATCAACGCGATCAGCACGGGCGGGCTCGTCGAGCCGACGGACGGCATGTTGTGGTGTTCCGCCACCCAGTACCGGTGGTAGCCGAGCCGGTCGGCCGTCCCGGCCAGGGCCAGCGAGGCGGCGAGCGCGTCGGCGGTCGACTGGCCGGTGCGTACCGTCATGAGATCCAAAACGGAGAGCTTCACCGGTTCACCCTATCCCGCTCGCGGTGCGCTCCGAACGATGCAGGGGTGGGTCAGGGGGAACCGTGGCGCGCGTCACTTCGTCTGCTCCGGCATGGGGAACCGGATCCGTGCGGCCGTCCTGGCCGCCCTCGCCTTCGCACTGGTCACCGCCTGCACCGCGCCCGCGTCCGCGCCCGGGCCGCAGGTCACCATCACCGTCCCTCCGCGCCACCCCGCGCCGATCGATCCCGGGACGGTCGCCTCCGCCGACGCCCTCGGCCTGCTCGACGCGTTCCAGCCGCCCGCCGGGGCGGTCGCCCTCCCCGGCGCGCCGGCCGAGATCGCGCCCGAAGTGTGGTCCGTAGGCATCCCTTCCGTCACGCAGCTGCGGCAGCAGACCCGCTACTGGAAGGTCGCCGGCGGCCGGCCGGCGATCGCCGTCCCCGCCGGCAGCACCGCGGCCGGCACCGAGAGCGGCAGCGGTCCGGCCGGTTCGTCGAGCGGCCAGATCTTCGCCTGGCCGGCCACCGACATCCTGACCGAGCGCCAGCTCGAGGTCAGCACCTCCACCCGCGGCGACACGACCTACCTGCGGGTGGACGCTCTGGTCGTCTACCGTCCGGCCAAGCCCGCCTCGGCGACGATCCCTTCAGGAGTACGCGACGCGGCGGTCACGGTCACCGAGGACATCTCGCGACACGAGACCCGGCAGGCGGTGACCGACCCCGCGAAGCTGGACGAGTTCGTGCGCCTCGTCAACGATCTGCGGACCGTCCCCGACGGCAGGATGAACTGCCCGATCTCGCACGGCCTCACGGTGAGCACCGAACTCTCGGCGACCGCGGGCGGCCCGGTGCTGTCGACGGTCGTGATCACCACGTCGAGCTGCGTCCGGCTGACCGTGCAGCCGACCGGCGGTGACATCACCTTCCTCGACCCGTCCAGCCGCGACCACCTGCTCGACCTGCTCGGCGTCGCTCACTGACCGGTCGGTGCCGGTGTCGCCAGGACCACGATGTTGTCGCGGTAGTGCCCGGTCGAGCTGTCGAACGGGCCACCACAGGTGATCAGCGCCAGCCGCGGCGGGCCCGTCGTCGTGAACAGGTCCGCCGGAAGGGCCTGCTTGCGATAGCGGGCCACGCCCGTGACCGCGTACGCGACGGTCGTGCGGCCGGCCGTGATCTCGACGCGGTCGCCGGCGGCCACGTCCCGGAGGGCGAAGAACGCGCCGCGCCCGGTGCTGTCGTCGACGTGCCCGGCGAGCACGACCGTCCCCTGGACGTCGGAGGGCAGCGCGCCACCCGTCCACCAGCCGACCCGGCGTACGTCGGCGGGGAGGGCGAGCGCACCGCCGGGTTCGGTCCCGACCGGATCGACCGGCGCGCTGATCCGCCGGCCGGCGAGGACCACGAGGCTCGGCAGCCCGCCGTCGGCAGCCGCGGCGGGCTCGGCCGGGCGGACGACCGGGGTGTTGCTCAAGGCGGCGACCAGGGCACCGACCGCCAGCCACACCCCGGACCCGATGAGCAGCGTGGACGTACGCATCCGGCCGATCCTCGGGCCGGCGGGGCGAGGCTTCATGCGCGGCGCTCGCGGCGGCGCAGCCACAGTCCTGTCAGGACGATCGACACGCCCAGCCCGGCCGCCAGCATCAGCACCAGATCCGGCCGGGGATCGGCGAACCCGCCGCTGCCCGTCTCCACCCGGGCGGGCGGACTCCACTGCGCGGCCAGCCTGCCGAGCGCGTCATGGTGCGCGGCCAGGGTCGGCGCCGCATCGGCCGCGAGCTGCTTCACGGTCTGCTCGGAGCCGTTGGCCAGCTCGGTCTCCCCGTCGTTCATGGCCAGCACGTGCGCCTGCGTACGCGACGACACCCACAACCGGTCGAACGCCGTGCCGGACGCGCCGGACAGGCTCGCGTACACGCGCTGCTGATCCTCGGTCGGTTCGGCCGGCAGGCGTACGCCGAGCTGCTGGGCGACCCCGCTGAGCCGCACATCCAGGTCGGCATGCTCGTGGACGAAGGTCGCCGCCAACTCGCGTACGCCGGCGGAGGTGCCCTGCTGCTCGCCCAGCCGGCCGGCGGCGATCTCGGCGAGATGGGACTGATGCGCGGCGACGAGATACTGCCTGTCCTGCGCGGACGGCTCGACCCGCAGCCGAGCGGCGGCCGGACTGCCCGTCAGCAGGACGGCGGCCGCGACGGCGGCGATCGTCCACAGTGTTCGCATGGTGCCCCCTCAGGGTCGGGCTACCGGAACGGGGCTACCCGAAGCGCGGCCGGGATAAACCAGCGTCGACCCGCGGCGGCGAAGCCGTCAAGCAGCGGGCGCCCGCCCCAGTATGAGTCCTGTGAAGGCACTGGCCTGGTAGACCTCCCCTTGGTCCGTCCAGTCCGGTTCGATCAGGTGATCCGCCATGGCCGCAGGGTAGTCGAACCGGACCGGACGCGACGCTCGTGATCAACCGCGGAAGAAGTCCCGGAGCATGCCGGCGAGGAGGTCGGACGCCGGGCCGTGGTCCTGCCCTTCGAGCGTCACCAGCGGCGCGCCGAACAGCTCCGCCGCGGCGGCCGCCGAGTTCTGGAGCCATTGCTCGCTGGCGCTGCCGCGGCCGGCCAGGACCGGGATCGTCACCGTGGCCCACCGGTCGCGGGGCAGCGGCTTGCCGGTGATGAACGGGTCGGTGATCTCGGTGTCGTAGGGCAGGGTGTGCGCGACCGCCTCGAATCCGGGCCACACCGGCGCGTGCTTCATCTGCGCGACGAACTCCGCCGGGACGCCGACGCCGTCGGTGAGGAAGGCCTCCACGGTCGCGGTGCGGTCCTGCGTCGCCAGTGCCCGGACCCGGTCGAGGTGCCCTGCCGGGGACGGCATACGCGTGTCGTCGACGAGGGTCGCCGGTTCGTAGAGGGCGATCTTCGCGGCGGGTACGCCGGCCACCACCGCGTCGAGGGCGAGGATGGCGCCGGACGAGTGGCCGAACAGGTACAGCGGGTCCGGGGCGGTCGCGGCCAGGGCGGCGATGTCCTCGATCTCGCGTTCGATCGCGTACGGCTGGGTGTCGGTGCTGTCGCCCCGGCCCCGGCGGTCGTAGTGGTAGACGGTGAAGCCTTCCTCGGACAGCAGCCGGGCGGCCTCGGCCGTGGTCGGGTCGAAGGCGCGGTGCTGGAACGCGCCGCCGACGAAGATCACCGCCGGGCCGCCCGTTCCGTACCGGTCGTACGCGATCGTGGTGCCGTCGGCGGAGATGACCTTGTGCATGGTGGTTCAGCCTTTCACGAGTTCGGGAGTGGAACCGTCGGCGGAGCCGGATTGCTCCGCCGCGCGTACAGGACGAAGAACGGTGAGCACGGTGACCGCGACGACGGCCAGGACCAGCGCGCTGAGGCCGGCGCAGACGTGCAGGCCGGAGACGAACGCCGAGCGTGCGGTGTCGAGCAGCTCGGGGCCGGCGACCTGGGCGGCGCCGGTCAGCGAGTCGCGGACCTGGGCGGGGGCGTCCGCGGGCAGGTGGGCGCGGTAGATCGCCGTGCCGAGCGTGCCGAGCAGCGCGATGCCGAGCGCGAAGCCGAACTCGCCGCCGGTCTCGTTGATCGCGGCGGCCGATCCGGCGCGCTCGGCCGGTGCGGCGCTGATGACCATGGAGGTGCCGAGGGTGATGAACGGGCCCGCGCCGAGGTTGGTCAGCGCCCAGGCGACGATGAGCGGCGCCGGTCCGGAGTGGACGCCCACGGTCGTGACCAGCAGCAGCCCCACGGCCGACACGGCCAGCCCGCCACTGATCAGGTACGCGGCCGGAATCCGCCGGGCGAGCAGCGGCGCGCCGAGGACGCTGAGGATGTTGGTGGCCGTCATGGGCAGCATCCAGAACCCGGCGTCCAGAGCGGACAGACCGGCGACGAGCTGCAGGTACTCGGTGTAGAACAGCATCAGCGCGCCCATGAGCATGGTGCCGAAGAACATCCCGCCCAGCGCCACGCTGAACGACCGGTTGCCGAACAGCCGCAGGTCGAGCAGGGGATCGTCGAGCCTGCGCTGCCGGCGGACGAACAGCAGGCCGACGCCCGCCCCGGCGATCAGGGCCAGGGCCGGCAGCGGGCGCGGGTCCCGGGCCAGCTCCTTGATCCCGTAGATGACCGGCAGGATCGTGCCCAGCGAGAGGGCCACGCTGACCAGGTCGAGCCGTCGCGCGCCGGGGGCCCGGTACTCGGGCAGGAAGATCGGCCCCAGGACCATCAGAACCAGCATCACCGGTACGCCGAGCAGGAACACCGAGCCCCACCAGAAGCGGCCCAGCAGGAATCCGCCGACGACGGGGCCGGCCGCGGCGCCGCCGAGGAAGCAGGCGAACCAGATTCCGACCGCGAGCCCGCGCTGCTTCGCGTCGGTGAACATCGTGGTGATCAGCGACAGCGAGCTCGGTGCGATGGTCGCGCCGGCCACGCCGAGCAGCGCGCGGGCGGCGATCAGCGTACCGGCGGTCGGGGCGAAGGCGCCCAGCACGCTCGCCGCGGCGAATCCGGCCGCGCCGAGCAGGAGCAGCCGCCGTCGGCCGATGCGGTCGCCGAGCGTACCCATGGTGATGAGGAAGCCGGCCAGCAGGAAGCCGTAGATGTCCATGATCCACAGTTGCTGGTTGGCGGAGGCGTCGAGCGCCTCGCCGATGTGCGGCAGGGCCAGCAGCATGACGAAGACGTCGATCGAGACGAGGAGCGTCGGCAAGGCCAGGACGGCCAGCCCCACCCACTTCTTGTTCGTGTTCACACCACGTGGTCGGAGCCGCCGACGTTTCCTCTACATGTTCCCTGCGGCAGGTTACGGTGACTTTCATGCGTCTTGCGACCTGGAACGTGAACTCCGTCAACGCACGCCTTCCGCGCCTGGTGGAGTGGCTCGAAGCGGTCGAACCGGACATCCTGTGCCTCCAGGAGACGAAGACCGCCGAGTTCCCGGCCGCCGACGCCGAGCGGCTCGGCTACGAGATCGCCGCGTTCGGCGACGGCCGCTGGAACGGGGTCGCGCTGCTGTCGCGGGTCGGCCTCGACGGCGTCGCCGAAGGCTTCCCGGGCGAGCCCGGCTTTCCCGACCCGGCCGGCCCCCGCGAGGCCCGCGCCGTCGGAGCCACGTGCGGCGGCCTGCGCGTCTGGTCGGTCTACGTGCCGAACGGGCGTACGCCGGAAGACCCGCACTACCAGTACAAGCTGGCCTGGCTGGCGGCCCTGCGCGAGGCGCTCGGCAGCGAACTGGGCTCGTTCGAGCGGCTGGCCGTGTGCGGGGACTTCAACGTGGCGCCGACCGACGCGGACGTGTGGGACCCGGCGCAGTTCGTCGGGGCCACCCACGTCACGCCGCCCGAGCGGGAGGCGCTGGCGCGGCTGCGGGAGCTGGGCCTGTCGGACGTGGTGCCGACGCCGATGAAAGGCCCGTTCCCGTTCACCTACTGGGACTACCGGGCCGGCATGTTCCATCAGAACAAGGGAATGCGCATCGACCTCGTGTACGCGTCCGCGCCGGTGGCGAACGGGGTGTCCGGGGCGTACGTCGACCGGGAGGCGCGTAAGGGAAAGGGGCCCTCCGACCACGCCCCGATCGTGGTCGACCTGTCCGTCTAAACCCTCACTGCCGGCCGCGGGCCGCCGTGGGCCGGTCCCAAGATCCCGTTTGGATCAGGGATCGCCACGTAATCTTGGCCCAAGATTCGGGTGATTTCCCTGATCCAAACCGGATCAAGGAGCGAGCGGGGTGCGGGCGAGCGGGCGGGTCAGGGGGTGAGGGGGTGGGGGAGGGCGCAGGCTTCGGTGCCGCCTGGTAGGCGGTGCCGGTTGGCGGCGACCAGCCGGTACGCCGGCCACGCCGCCGCGGCCACCCAGCGCCGCTGCAGGATCCAGCCCGCGATCCGCCACACCGGCCGGCCGGTACGCAGGACCGCCCCCATCGCGGCCGGCCCGGCGAGGTGCGTCTCGCCGTCGATCCACTGGACGGCCCGCGTGCATTCGTCGGCGGTGATCCCGAGAGCCGCCAGGTCGGCCGCCTGCCAGGGGCGTACGCGGGCCTCGGGCCGGATCCGCTCGCGCAGGAAGCGGGCGCAGGTGGTGCAGAATCCACAGTCCCCGTCGAAGAGGAAGATCCCCGTCATGCCCTGATTCTGCGCCTGCCGTCAGTACGCCGAATAGGCGGTGTGCAGCCGGTCACGGATGGCGTCCGTCACGCTCTTGCCGAGGGCCAGGTCACGACCGTTGACCATCACGTAGGTCGCCTTCAGCACCGCGAAGGTGTTGGCCACCGGGGTCGGCACCGGTCCGGGTTTCCCTGTCGCGAACAGCCGGTCGACCGGCGCCAGCCAGGCCGTGGCGTCCGCTTCGGACAGTTCCGGCCGTTCGAGGCAGGTGCGGATCGCCTGCGCGACGCGGTCGTCCTCCTGGTGCGCGTACTGGTAGGTGGTCGGGGCCACGACCCGCTCGCCGATGGCCGTGAGGATCTCCACCGGATCGACGTCGGGCGACGCGCCCAGCGTGCCCGCGAGATCGGCCCCGTGCGCGATCGCGTGCAGCCAGCCCAGCCGCTCGTCCCAGCCGCGGATGTCCTGCTCCGCGGGCCACCAGGCGAGGAACGCGTCCTTCCACCGCAGCGTCGCCGCCGGGCCGGCCAGGCCGCGCTCCACTGCCAGCGCCACCACCAGCGGTGCGAACGTCCGTGCCTGCACCTCGGGGTGATCGAAGTGCGCGGCCGCCGCGTCGCCGAGCGGTTCGATCCGCCCGTCCAGCTCCCCGTCTGTGATCAATTTCCAGAGCCGGGAGTACGCGTAGCCGTCGCGTACGGCGGGATCGGGGTCGGTCAGCTTGCGGACGAGATCATCGAGCTCGGTGTCGTCGGTCACGGATGAGAGCGTAGCGGATACAGCCAGTCAAGAGCATCGATACTCTTGGCGCGGTACCTCTCCAGGCCCGTTTCGAGGCCGTATGCCAGATCCTCCAGCACGGTGCACCGCGCGTAGAAGCGTGCCCGCTCCCGGAGGTTGCCGTGCGCCGGATAGCCGCCGAGGGCGGTGTCGAGCGCGGCGGGGCCGAGGTCGCGCAGGATCAACCCGAAGTCGTACGCGGGGTCGACGAGGGCGGCGTCGCTCCAGTCGATCACGCCGGAGACGGTCGCCTCGTCGGTGACCAGGACGTGCTCGATCCCGAGGTCGTTGTGCGAGAAGACGAGGTCGGACCCGCGGTCCGGCGGCGGGCTGCCGAGGAACGCCTCGATCCGCTCCCGGTGCACCGGTACGCGGTCCGCGACGGCGGCGTACTCCTCGGCGGCGTCCCGCAGCCACTCCGTCATCGGCTGGTCGTCGGCGTCCGCGAGGCCGGCCCAGTGTCCTATCGGGACGGTGTGCAGCGCGGTCAGCAGCTCCCCGAGGGTGGCGGCGACCGCGGTGGCGTCCCCGCGCGGCTGGTCGATCAGCGGCGTGCCGGGCAGTTTGCGGTACGCGATGCAGCCCAGTTCCGCCGCCACGAACACCGGCGCGGGAACGGGCACGGGGGAGCGGGCGGCGACGGCGGACAGCAGCCGGGCCTCGCGCTCGGTCCGGGCCGGATCCGGCGTCCGCGCGAACCGGACGATGAGCTCCCCGTCCACTTCGTACGCGACGTTGTCCAGGCCGGCCCCGATCTCGGCGACCGACCCCGTCCCCCGTCCCGGCAGGTACGCGCCGACGAGCCGCCGGATCTCGGCGAGGCCGGGCATCAGGCGGCCCGGGCCGCCACGAAGCCCCACTCCGAATACGGGACGCCGCGTTCATAGCAGCTCAGGGCCTGTTCGGCGTATCCGACCATGTTGCGGGGGAGCTTCTGCAGGTCGAACCAGTGCACGTCGGCGCACTTGTGCGGCTCGGCGTTGACCGGGTCGCCGTCCCAGCCGGTCACCTCGAAGAACAGGTTGAGGCGGCTCGGCCTGCCCCAGTAGTGCAGGGCGTGGACGAGGTGCGCGTGCGCGGGATCGACGATCACGCCGAGTTCCTCCCAGGACTCGCGCACGAGCGCCGTCAGTGCCGGTTCCTGCTCGACGTGGCCGGACGGCAGGTGCCAGCGCCCGTCCGCCCAGCCGGTGCCCTGGCGCAGGCCGAGCAGCACGCTGGGGCCACGGCGCAGGATGGCGTGCACGGCGAGGACGGCGGGTTCGCGCATCGGAGTATTGTCGAACATTTGTTCCAAAATTGCAAGCTCAGGGCCGCCGGTACCATCGGCTCATGAACGGTGGCACAGCATGAACGGTGGCACGGCATGAACGGCTACCCGATGCCCCATGAGTCCCCGATCGACCGGGCGATCCGCGAGGCTACGGAACGGGGCGACTTCGACGACCTGCCCGGCCTCGGCAAGCCGCTGCCGGACTCCGGCCGCTCCTACGACGAGGACTGGTGGCTCAAGGACCTGATCCGCCGCGAGAACCTCACCGACATCGCCCCGGCGACGCTGCTCGTGCGCAAGGAGGCCGAGGGCGTCGGCGAGACCGTGGCGAAGTTCACCACCGAGGCCCGCGTACGCGAAGCCGTCGCCGAGCTCAACGAGCGCATCTGGCAGGTGCGGCGGGGCCTGGTCGACGGGCCGCCGGTGCCGATCGCGCTGCTCGACGCCGACGCCGTCGTGACGGAGTGGCGCCGCCGCCGGGCTGCCTAGGGCCTGTCTCCCGGATCATTCGCGGCCCGTTGGCGGCCTCAGACGACGATCGGCGGCGCTTGAGTCTTCGCCGACAGGCCACCAGCCTGACGACGAAGATCAAGCTTGCCGAATCGCCGCTGACCGCTCCTGGCGGCTCGCGCAAGCGCTCCCCGGCGAGACTCGCCACCGGACCACGAGATCCGGGAGACAGGCCCTAGATCGCGGGCGTGATGTCGCCGAGCTGCCAGTCCCGGTCGAAGTACGCCTGCTCCGGCCCGTACAGCCGGAAGTACGCGAACCAGTGCCGCCCGGGCAGCGTCGGGATCCAGTTCGCCTCCCGGCCGGCCGGCGGCCGGGGGCCGAAGTGGACGACGACCGAACCGTCGGGCTCGCGTACCAGGTCGTCGCGGGAGCCCCGGTCGCCGCGCTCCCATTCGGTGTCCATCAGGCACCGGGTCTCGACGTCGTAGACGGTCACCGACCAGAACAGCCGCGCCGGCGGCCCGGCCGGGATGTGCAGCGTGTAGTTCACGCCGCCGTCCAGCCAGTCGCCGCCGACGTCCGCGTACGTGGCCAGGTAGGCCTGCCCCTTGCCGGGCGTCTGGCTCTTCATGGCCGACGAGAAGCTGACGGCCTCGTAGAAGTACGACGCCCGCTCCAGGAGCTCGTCGTAGCCGTCGGCCCGCTGCGTCGAGTTGTCCAGGACGATCGTGAAGTCCCAGTGCCGGTCGGGCCAGTAGCGTACGCCCGGGAACCGCTTGGCGAAGGTGTTGGCCTGCGCCATCAGCTCCCCGGCCGCCGCGCCCGCCGTCAGGATGCGGGCCAGCCGCTGGTCCGGCGCGAACGGCCGGCCCTTCTCGATCCCGAGCTGGCGCAGCATCGCCAGGTAGAACCGGTCGCGCTCGTCGACGATCTCGCTCTGGTAGATCTCGTGCAGACGCTCCCAGTACGCGAGTCCGCGCGGCTGGTCGCCCGACCACGGCCGGTCCGCGGGCGACACGACGCGGGTGACGGCGGTGTCGGCCTCGCCGTACGGGTAGACGCGTACGCCGTGGACCAGCTCGGCGGCCCGCTCCGGATCGCCGTCGAGGGTGCGGAAGCCGAACATGACATGCGTACCGGTGGCTTTGAGCTCGTGGAAGGCCTCGCCCTCGACGGCCGGCGACGGCACTCCCGGCGGCAGGACCAGGTACGCGCCGCCCTGGCTCTGGTCCGGCCCGAGCTCGCCCATCATGCCGAACTCGACCTGCCAGAAGTCGGAGACGCCGCCGGCGATCGGCCCGGCCGGCAGTTCGATGACGACGGGCCCGGTCTCGGCGAGGTCGATGAACGTGAGGATGTACGGCGTGGTCGCGTTGGCGGTGATGATCCCCAGCCGGTCGCGGTAGCTGACGTAGTGGACCAGATCCAGGCTGCCGGCCCCGAAGACGTCGCGGTGCACGGCCCGCCACTGCGCGTACGAGACGATCGGCAGCGCCCACAGGTACGCCTGCGTCGCGAGCTGGTAGTCCAGCTCGTCGAAGATGATCGGCAGATCCTGGCGGAGGGGTAGGTCGCGGTCGATCGTGACCGTCCCGAGGCGACCGGGCAGCGGCGTGTCCATGCTCCCGATCGTAGGGACAAAACCGACACCGAATGCCAGAACCTCTAAGATAGGTGCCTGCCCCACCCCCGCCAAGATCCGGTTGGGATCAGGCTGCGCGGCGGATTTCGCGGGCGGCGGGCCGGGCCTGCTCGCTGACGAGGGCGGGCAGTTCCGTCTCGACGTCGTCGAGGAAGGACAGATCCGCCGTGACGTGCCGGGCGGCCGCCGCGAGCAGCAGCCGGACCATCGGCTCCCGGTCGGGGTCGCGGCGCAGCTGCTCCAGGTTGCGCAATTCCTGCAGCAGGTGCGTGCGCTGCGTGTCCACCACGGAACCGGCGAGTTCCCGGTCGCCGCTGCGGGCCGCCGCCATCACCTTGAGGAAGAAGTCGTCCCGGAAGCCCGCCGTACGCGGTGACGGCGAGGACATCCAGGCCGTCAGCTCGGCCGCGCCGGCGGGAGTCATCGCGTAGACGACGCGGTCCGGCTTGACGTCCTGGGCGACCCGGCTGGACTGGACCAGCCCGTCCCGGCTGAGCCGGTCGAGCACCTGGTACAGGTGGCCGATGTTGAGCGCGCCCCACTGCGGCCCGATCGCCGCCTCGAAGGCGCCTTTCAGCTCGTAACCGTGGCTGGGTCCGGTACGCAGCAGGGCGAGCACGGCGTGCTGGATCGGCATGGAGGACAGAATAGCTCTTGCATTGTGACAATGTAAGGAGGCACACTCGTCGCCATGACAGCAGCGGGGGCGAATCCGGCCGGGGCCGGTGCGGCAGTCGTGGTCGAGGGTCTGACCCGGCGGTTCCGCAGCGGCGGAGCGGAGATAGTCGCGGTCGACGACGTCGGCCTGGTGTTCGAGGCCGGCGGCATGACCGCCGTCACCGGGCCCAGCGGCTCGGGCAAGTCCACGCTGCTGCACCTGATCGGCGCGATCGAGGCACCGGACGCGGGCACGGTCACAGTGGACGGCACCGAGATCACGCGGCTGCGGCGGGGCCGGCTGTCCGCGTACCGCCGGGGTGTGGGGTTCGTCTTCCAGCGCTATCACCTGCTGCCGGCGCTGACGGCGCTGGACAACGTGATCGCCCCGGCGCTGGCCTACCGCACGGGGTTCGACCGCGCGGCGCGGGCCCGCGAACTGCTCGCGGCGGTCGGCCTCGCGGGGCGGGAGAACGCGCTGCCCGCGCAGCTGTCCGGCGGCCAGCAGCAGCGGGTCGCGATCGCGCGGGCACTGATCGGGCAGCCGCGGCTGCTGCTCGCCGACGAGCCGACCGGCAACCTGGACTCCGCGACCGGCGGTGAGATCCTCGACCTGCTGGCCCGGCTGCGCGCCGAGCATGCGATGACGGTGCTGATCGCCACCCACGAGCAGCACGTCGCGGCCGCCTGCGACCGGGTGATCCGGCTGCGCGACGGGCGCGTGGTGCACGACGCCGACCTGCGCGGCGGGCCGGACAAGGAAGAGACGCTGGCCCGGGTAGAGGGGCTGCGGCTGTGATCCGGCTGATCCTCGCGCACCTGCGCCACCGGGCCGGCCGGTCGCTGGCGCTGCTGGCCGGGGTGCTCGTCGCCACCACCGGGTTCACCGTCCTGACCGGCAGCGTGGCGACCGCCCAGCTGCAGGTGAAGGGCGAGGTCAACGCCGAGTTCCGGGGCGCCTACGACATCCTGGTCCGGCCGAAGGGCGCCCGGTCCGCGATCGAGTCGGAGCGCGACCTGGTCCAGCCCAACTACCTGTCCGGGATCTACGGCGGGATCACCACCGCGCAGTGGCACGAGATCGAGCAGGTCGCCGGGGTGGAGGTGGCCGCGCCGATCGCGAGCCTCGGCTACACCGCGACCCTGCGGTTCGTCACCCCGGACCTGACCGACCTCGTCGACCGGTCGGCCGACCGCCAGCTGCTGCGCCTCGACCCCACCTGGTACGCCGACCGCGACCTCACCGCCGTGACCGACGAGCCGCAGTACGTCTACGTGACGAAGCATCCGCTCGTGGTGTCGCCGGCCGGCACCTGCGGTCCGGACTCGATCGCCGAGGTGCTGCCGGACGGCGGCCGCAGGCCGTTGTGCGGGCTGGGCGTCGCCCGGTCGGCGCTGCGGGCGTACCAGCTGCTGCCGAACGGATCCTTCCTGGACGGTTCGCTGCTCGGCATCGCCGACCTGGCCGAGCGGACCGCGCCCCGGCTGGTGATCGGGCTGCCGTGGTGGAGCGTCATGGGCACCGCCGCCGTCGACCCCGCGCAGGAGGCCCGGCTCGTCGGCCTCGACCACGCGGTCGTCCAGGGCCGCTACCTGACCGCGACCGACACGATCGGCGAGCACCACGGCATCCCCGTCCTGTACGCCGAGCAGCCGGCCGTCGAGGAGAGCCTGAGCGTCGGCATCGCCCGGATGCCCGGATCCGCCGCGGCCGCCGTACCCGGGGCGGATCCGCTGCGGCTGCACGACACCCTGAGCGCGGCCAAGGCCCTGCACGTCCGCACGACCGACTTCCCGACCAGCAAGCCCGTCCTCGACGTGACCCGGCCGCACGGGATCGCCTTCCTCAACAACCTCATGCAGGGCGGCCTGCCGCAGTACACCGTGGACCCGGACGGCGCCCTGCGCGCGGTGGTCCAGCATCCGGACTCGACCGGCTGGGCCTCGACCATCAACACCGCCGGGGCCGACGCGCCCGCGTTCCTCACCGACACCCCCTTCCGCGTCATGCGTACGCAGGAGAAGGACGGCCCGATCCTGGCGGCCGAATGGGTCGGCGTCCTGGACCCGGCGAAGATCTCGGGTTTCTCCGCGAACTCCCGCGTGCCCCTGGAGACCTACCAGGCCGCCCAGGCGACCGGCGCCGACCAGGCCACCCGGGACCGGCTCGGCGGGCAGCCGCTGCGCCCAGCCAGCAATCCGCAGGGCTACTTCGTCGCGCCGCCGCTGCTGCTGATGCCCCTCCAGGCGCTGCCGAGCCTGCTCGGGCCGGCGAAGGCCGACGCGGCGATCTCGGCCGTCCGCGTCCGCGTGTCCGATGTCAACACTCTGGATCCGACCACCCGGGAACGGATCCGGAGCATCGCGGAGACGATCGCGACGCGTACCGGGCTGGACGTCGACATCACCGTCGGGTCCTCGCTGGCGCCGCAGACCGTCGTGCTCCCGGCGGGCCGGTTCGGGCGGCCGGAGCTGCGCCTGTCCGAGCTGTGGTCCAAGAAGGGCGTGGCCGTCGCGATCATCACCGCCGTCGACCGCAAGAGCGCGCTGCTGTTCGGCCTGATCCTCGTGGTCTGCGTGCTCTTCCTCGGCAACGCGGCCGTCGCCGCCGTCCGCGACCGGCGCCGCGAGCTGGCCGTGCTGGCGTGCCTCGGCTGGCCCGGGCGAAGACTCGCCGGCCTCATCGCCGGGGAGGTCGCCGTCGTGGCGCTCGCCGGCGGGATCGGCGCGGCCCTGCTCACCTGGCCGCTCGGCCGGCTCGCCGGGATCACCGTCTCCTGGCGGCACGCGCTGCTCGCCCTGCCCGTGGCGCTGCTGCTGGCGATGGTCGCCGCGATCGAGCCCGCGCTCCAGGCCGCCCGGGCGCATCCGGCCGCCGCGCTCGCGCCGCGGGTCGCCCGGGTCCGCCGCCGCCGGCTCGTCCGCGCCCGGTCCGTGGCCGGCCTGGCCCTGAGCAACGCCCGGCGGCGGCCCGCGCGTACCGCCCTGGGCGTCGCGGCGGTCGCCTTCGGCGTCGGGGCGTTCACCCCGGTCGCCACCCTCGTCTGGGTCTTCCACGGGCAGGTCACCGGCACGCTGCTCGGCGACGCCGTCTCGGTCACCGTCCGCCCGGTCGACACCCTCGCGGTCGCGGCCACCCTGGTCCTGGCGGCCTTCGCGCTGGCCGACGTCCTCTACCTCAACGTACGCGAGCGCGCCGCCGAACTGGCCACGCTGCGGGCCACCGGCTGGACGGCGGCCGCCGTGACGCGCCTGATCGCGTACGAGGGGATGCTCATCGGGGTTCTCGGCGCGCTGCTCGGCGCCGGACTCGGCCTCGGTCTGGTCCGCGCGTTCGTCGGCGGCGTCAGCGCGTACGCCTGGGGTGCGGCGGGCGCGGCCGCGGCGATCGGGTGCGTGCTCGCGGCGCTGGCGGTGCTGCTGCCCGCGCGGGTGGTGCACCGGTTGCCCCTCGCCGGCCTCCTCGCGGCGGAGTAGCCGTCACGCCGACAGGGCGGCGGCCAGGTCGCTCGTGCCGCCCGCCGAGTCCAGCCGACGCTCCGCCCGGGCCACCCGCTTGTCCGTCGGGTACGCGATCAGCAGCCACAGCAGCACGGCGATGACGGCCGACACGTAGTACGGGACCACGGTCTGCACGATGAACGACACGACCAGGGCGAACAGCGCCGGGGCCTCGATGATCGCGAACTGGAGGAAGAAGGCGCGCTGGAACGCGGCGACCCCCTGCTTGCGCGCCTGCGGCCCGGAGGTGCCGGGCGGCAGCGGCCGCAGCCGGCCCACCAGCGGCGCTGCCACGGCCGACAGGACGGACAGGCCGGTGGTGACCGCGAACAGCACGTCGTGCGGCCAGGTCACGGGCACGGTGAAGGTCGCGACGACGCCGAACAGCACGAGCGCGCCGGTGATGTTGCCGCCGACGATGCGCAGGCCGGTGATCGGGGTCTGGGACGGCCGGGAGGTCATGGCGGACAGCATAGAGCCCGGCGGCCCGATACCCTGGCGATCATGCAGGTGTCCCGTCCGGCCGTCTCCTGGGATCAGGCCCTGGCCCGGCGGGTCGAACGGCATTTCACCCCGCGCGACACCCCGGCCGCCGCGGCGCACGCCATCAGCGGTGCCCAGGCCCAGATCCCGTCGGCCGGCGAGCACTCGCTGGCGCTGCGGGTCGTCGGCGGTACGCGTACCGGCGTGCAGGATGCGCTGTGGAACGAGCGGTCGGTGGTGCGTACGCACGGGCCGCGGGGGACCGTCCATCTGCTCCCGGCCGCCGACCTTCCCCTGTGGACGGGTGCCCTGTCGGCCCTGCCGTCGACGAGCCCGATGCCGGACGGCGTACGCCTGACGCCCGAGCAGACCGAGGCCGTGGTGGCCGCCATCGGGGCCGCTCTCGACGGGAACGACCTGACCCTCGACGAGCTGCACGAGCAGGTGGTCGCGACGGCCGGGCCGTGGGCGGGCGACCTCGTCATGCCGGCCTTCCAGACGATGTGGCCCCGCTGGCGGCAGGCGCTCGGCACCGCGGCCCGCCGCGGGGTGCTCTGTTTCGGCCCCAACCGCGGCCGCGCGGTCACGTACGCCCACCCGCACACCACTCCGCTGCCCGGCCCGGAAGCGTTGCGGGACCTGGTCTTCCGGTACCTGTGGAGCTACGGGCCGGGCACCGCGCGGACGTTCGCCCAGTGGCTCGGCGCGCCGCCGGCCTGGTCCGCCGAGCTGTTCGCCGGGCTGCCGCTCGTCGAGGTGGACTTCGAGGGCGCCCCGGCCTGGGTGGCGCCCGGCGACGACACGTTCGCGGCGGAGCCGCCCTCGGGGGTGCGGCTGCTGCCGTACTTCGACGCGTACGGGATCGGGGCGATGCCGCGTACGCGGGTGTTCCCGGGCGCGATGGCTCAGCGGGCGCTCGCGAACGGGCAGGCGGGCAACTTCCCCGTGGTGCTGGTGGACGGGGTCGTCGCCGGGGTCTGGCACCAGAAGCGCGGCGGCCGGCGGATCGCCGTGACCGTCGAGTTCGGCGCGGACCCGGACGCTCGCGTCCGCGCGGCGCTGGATCGGGAGGTCGAGCGGCTGGGCGTGATCCTCGAAGGCGTGCCGGCGCTGACCCTCGGCCCCGTCGCGGTGGGACCGCACGCCTGACCTGCGCGTCGCTACCGTGAGTGACTGAATTCGCGTGCGAGACTACACTCCGTGACTTTCCTTGGTGTTCTTCTCGCCGCCGCCGGGCTGCTCGCGCCCGGCGCCGCCGGTACGGTGCCCCTCCCCGAGCGGGCGCCGGACCTGTTCAACGCGACGGTCCGGGCGATCGGCGTCAGCCCGTCGGTCGCGTCCTGCCTGCCGGTCTCGGGCAGCATCGAGATCCGCTCCGGTGAATCGGCCGGGACGGTCTTCGCCCGGCCGGCCGGCGACCCCGTGCGGGCCTGCGCGGAGAGCGCCGGCCGGCTGCCGATCTCCCCGGTCACCGTCCAGGTCGTCGCGATGGGCAGGCCGGACATCGACGAACCGCTCACGATCGTCGCCGACCTGCGCCGCCCCGGGATCGGCGGCTCGGTCGTGCTGCTCACGGGATCGATCCAGCTTGCGGCCCCGACCGGCGTAC
Source organism: Hamadaea tsunoensis DSM 44101 (assembly GCF_000428945.1). Classification (GTDB taxonomy): domain Bacteria; phylum Actinomycetota; class Actinomycetes; order Mycobacteriales; family Micromonosporaceae; genus Hamadaea; species Hamadaea tsunoensis. Next base: position 245,363 of record NZ_AUAX01000004.1, read on the forward strand.
CGATCGGGGAGTGCGTGGAGGTCGCCCGGGACTGGGGCAGCTGGCGGTCGCCGTTCGCGCTGACGGCCGTCGTGGATTTCTGCGCGGTGTAGGGCCTGAGGTCTCCGGCGGGTGTGGCGCCGATCGCACCGCCCGGCCGCCGGAATCACTTGCGCGCCGTCGCGGCCGGCATTACTGTATCGATTTAGAAGGCAGCTGGATCGATACAGAACCGGAAAGGCCCACCATGCGGCCCACCCTGCAGACCGTGGCCGACGTCGTCGGCGTCTCCCGCAGCACCGTGTCCAACGCGTACTCGAAGCCGGACCAGCTCTCCCCGGAGCTGCGCGAGCGCATCCTCGACACCGCGCGCGACCTCGGCTACGCCGGCCCCAATCCGGCCGCCCGGTCACTGCGCAAGGGCCGCGTCGGCGCCATCGGGATCCTGTTCAGCGCCACCCTCTCGTACGCTTTCACCGACCCGTACGCCGTGCAGTTCCTGCGGGGCGTCGCGGAGATGGCCGAGCGCCACGAGACCGGCCTGCTGCTCATGCCGCTGTCGGACGGCGACTCGGTGTCGGCGGCGGTCGACAACGCGGTCGTGGACGGCTTCTGCATCTACTGCCTGCCCGACTGGCACGCCTCCTGGGACGCCGTACGCGCCCGCAACCTGCCGATCGTCGTGGCCGAACGCCGGGACGAGGGCCATCCCGACGCGCGGTACGTCGGCATCGACGAAGCGGCCGCGACCCGTAACGCCGGACGGCACATCACGGGCTTCGGCCACCGCCAGGTCGCGCTGATCGCCGACTGGATCATTACAGAACGGGAGACCCGGCCGGTGGCGGTCGGCGAGGTCGCCGAGCTGCCCTACTACGTCACCCGGGAACGGTTCGCCGGCTACCGCGACGCGCTGACCGAGGCCGGCATCGACTGGTCCGACGTGCTGACGATCAACGCCGCCCAGAACAGCCGGGCCGCCGGAGCCGAAGCGGCCGCGTACGCGCTGGACCGGTCGCCCCGCGCGACGGCCATCATGGCGGTGAGCGACCAGCTGGCCCTCGGCGTCCTCGACGCGCTCGCCGAACGCGGCCTGCAACCCGGCCGGGACGTCTCGGTCGTCGGCTTCGACGACATCGCCGACGCCGCCGGGGCCCGGCTCACCACCATCTCCCAGCCCGCCCTGGAAAAGGGGCGCATCGCGGGCGGCCTGCTGCTCGACCCGCCCGACGATCCGGCCGAGGGCCGCGTCGTCCTGCCCACCCGCCTCGTGGTCCGGGCCTCGACCGGCCCGGCCCCGCACTGAGATCCCACCTACCGGAGGAGAAGTCATGGACCCGCTCGGTTACATCGTCGGCGTCGGTCTCGCGTACGACGAAGCGCACTCGGCCATGCCCTGCGCACCCGTCATCCCAGAGAAGCGCAGGCGCGTGAGCCGCCCGCCGCGCAACCACCCCATCCGGCGCGCGACCGCGGCCTCGCTGCGCAACGTCGCAGCCTGGGTGGAACCGGCCTGCTGAGCCGGTCATGAGACGGATCGCGTGGCCGTGCGGGGGCGCTCGGCCGCGCGATCTCTCATAGCACTCTCGTGGCGCTACAGGTGGTCTCCACCGGAATTCGCTTGCGACCCTCTTGCGCCGGTCACATCCTGACGGCCATGAAACTCATGTACTGCGCCCACTGCGAAGACATCGTCAGGCTCTTCCCGGAGAAGCGCTCCTGCCGGTGCGGCAAATCCTGGGGCTACTACCTCGACGACAACGCCACCACCGTGCAGACCTGGCCGGGCCTGTCCATCGGGATCGCGAACCCCGACTTCGCCGCCGCCCACCAGACGTTCCTGGCGGAGCCGAACGTCTTCTCACCGGTCCTGTCCATGCGGGCCTGGATCAACCCCGCCTCCGAAGTCGATGTGAAGTTCGTCGAGGGCGAGCCGATCGCCGACGAACAGGCCGAGCCGCTCGCGGATGAGCCGCCTGCGGCTATCTCCGGGCGATCGTGACGATCTCCCGGCTGGTCGTGTCGACGGGGGAGCCGTCCCAGTCGCCGTACTGCGCCTCGATGGTGAAGCCCGCCTCGGCCAGGAACCGGTTCAGCGCGGCCACGTCGAGGAAGCGCAGCCGGGCGTGGCCGACCCCGAGCACCGTGCCGTCGGGCGTCGCGGTCGTCTCGTGGAAGGCGACCACGTCGCCCGCCACCTCGTCCACGGTGTGCCAGACCTTCAGTTCCCGGCCGGCCGCGTCGGTGAGCACGGCGACATCGTCCGGGTCGGACACATCCCAGCCCTCCCAGGCCCGCGCCTGCGGATGCCGCGTCTCGAACACGAACCTTCCGTCCGGCCCGAGGGCCTCGCGGACCGCCGTCAACGAGGCGCGCAGTTCGCCGTCGGTGACCAGGCACTGGAAGGCGTGGCCGGTCATCGTCGCCAGCGCGAAGTCCCCGCGCGGCGCGTCGGCGGCCGTGCCCTCGGTCCACTCGATGTCCGTGCGGCGGCGGGCCCGGTCCAGCGAGGCCCGGTCGGGATCGAGACCCACCAGGCGTCCGCCGTGCCCGCGGTCGCGGATCAGGTGCAGCATCGCGCCGGTTCCGCAGCCCACATCGAGTACGCTTTCGGCCGCCATCAGCAGCCCGAAGTAGAACCGGTCGCCCGGGTGCGCGTCCGGATTCCACGGGTTGAGCAGGTCGTACAGGGCGGCCGGGTCGAGGTCCATCGGGCGATCATGGTGGTTCGCGGCCGTCGCGGGCAATCGGAATAGCCGCCGGATAGTGATCAAATGAACATCCACTGTGGAGCCGAGTCCGGCCTAGCCTGGACCGGTGCGCTTGATGAAACTTCTCGCCGCCGCTCTGCTGGCCGCGATCCTGGTGCCCGGCGGCACGATCGTCCCCGGTGACCGCGCGCTCGCGAGCGGCACCACCGCATCCCAGCCGCTGGCGGGCACCGAGCGGGTGCTCTTCCGGGGCGGCACCGACGGCTACGGCTGCTTCCGCATTCCCTCGCTGGTGCGTACCGACACCGGCGTTCTGCTGGCGTTCGCCGAGGCCAGGGTCTCGCCGACCTGTGCCGACCGGGGCGACATCGACATCGTCGTACGCCGCTCGACCAACGACGGGCGTACGTGGGGGCCGATCCAGGTCGTGCTCTCCGGGGCGCCCGGTGACGCGTCGGCACCCTATACGCGGGGCAACGCCGCGCCGGTGGTCGACCGCTCGACCGGCCGCATCCTGCTGCTGTCCACCTCGAACGCCGCGACGCCCGGCGGCCTGCGCCTGCCGTGGGTGCAGCACAGCGACGACGAGGGCGTGACCTGGAGCGCGGCCGCCCCGATCACGGCCACCTTCGCGGGCACGAGCTCCGGCTGGTTCGCGACCGGTCCCGCCCACGGCGTCCAGCTGCGGCACGGCGCGTACGTCGGCCGGCTGGTGGTCGGGGCGCAGCAGAGCGTCGGCGGGCTGACCTACGCCGGCGTCCTGTACAGCGACGACGGCGGCGGCACCTGGGCAGCGAGCCGGGTGGCGGGCGAGGCCGTGTTCACGCCGGGCGAGGTGACCGTCGCCGAACTGCCCAACGGATCGGTGTACGCCAACGCCCGCAACAACGTCGACCCGAACCACCGGGTGTACTCGGTCAGCGCCGACGGCGGCACCACCTTCCCCGCGTACGCGGCCGCGCCGACGCTCGTGACGGCACAGGTGCAGGGGGCGGTCCTCGCGCCGCAGGCGTTCTACCGGAGCACGCCCGGCGATCTGCTGCTCTACAGTGGACCGTCCGATCCCACGAACCGCGAAGACATGTGGCTTCGGTACTCGGCGGACGGCGGGCGTACCTGGGCCAAGGCTTCGAAGGGGCAGCTCAACGCCCAGCGGGCCGGCTACTCCGACCTGGCCGAACTCGGCGGCGGCGAACTCGGGGTCCTCTACGAGGCGGGCGCCGACTTCTCCGCCGACGAACTGCGGTTCAACCGGATCTCGCCCGCCGCGCTCGGCATCACCGGCACGTTCACCGGATCGGTGTCCGCCCAGACCGCTCCGGCCGAGGGGCCGACCACACCGGACGCCTCGCCGCAGGCGAACGACGCGTACCTGGCCGGGAACGCGACCGTGGCGGGCAACGCCCTGACGCTCGCCGCCCCGGGCGACTACGCCGACATCCCGTACGCGCGCAGTCTCGACGTCGGCGGCCAGGACTTCTCGGTGTCGCTGCGCTTCCGGCACTCGGCGACGACGGCCACCGCCGCCCGGGTGCTGCTGTGGGCGTACGGGGTCGGGTCGGCGCCGCCGCAGATCTGGGTACGCCTGCAACCCGCCCAGGACCGCGTGTACGCGTGGGTGCAGGGCGCGCAGGGCGGGGCGGCGGTCACGGTCGGCGATCCGTCGCCGGCGGCCGCGTTCGGCGACGGCGGCTGGCACACGTTCACTCTGACGCGGACCGGCGGCCAGGTCACGGCCACCGTCGACAGCCTCACCGCGTCCGCCACCGGCGTCGCGGGCCCGGTGACCGGTGCCGCTCCGACCGGGCTGCGCCTCGGGGCCAAGCAGGACAGCACGCTCAGCGATCCCTTCACCGGTTCGCTGGCCGACGTCCGCCTCACGGTCGCGGGGTCGGCCCGCCTGTGGCTGCCGTTCAGCGTGATCGACAAGGCCGTCGCGGCGACGCGTACGGAGGTGCCGCTCAGCGACGACCTGTCCGGCCACTGCACCGGCGCGAACCTGCTCGGCGGCTGGCGCGACCTCGTGGCGGGCCGCAACGACACGACCGCGCTGGCCGTCGACCCCGCGCACCCGGGCGCCGAATCGCCCTTCACCCCGGCGCTCGACGCGGGCGCCGGGAACCTCACCGTCGCCACGTGGTTCAAGTACACCGCCGGCACCGGGGACCAGGTCCTCGTCTGGGCCTTCGGCGCCACCGGCGGCAAGCCCTCGCTCTGGGTACGCGCACAGCCGAGCCTCGACCGGATCTACGCCTGGGCGCAGACCGACACCGCCACGGTGGCGTTGAGCGTGCCGGACACGTCGGCCGGGGTGGCCTTCGGCGACGGGAAGTGGCATCTGCTGACCGTGCGCCGCGACGGCGGCCAGGTACGCCTCGGCGTCGACGGGCTGAGCGCGACGGGCACCGGGCTCACCGGTTCGTTCACCACCGATACCGGTGTGCTCGGGTTGCGCGTGGGGTCCAAACCGGACGGTTCCGGTCCGATGACGGGCGCGGTCGACGAACTGCGGTTCTACCGGCGGGCACTGACCGACGCCGAACTGGCCACCGCGGCAGGCGGTGCATTCCCCGCCGACCTGCCTTCGGTGTGGTGGTCGTTCGACTCCGGCTACACCCAGCACCACGACGTCGTCCGGGCCACTCCGGACAGCGGTCCCGCGACCCCGGATTCGTCGGCCCGCTGCCGCGACGCGTACGCCCGCGGGTCGGCGACGCCGACGGCCGGCAGGTTCGGCGACGGCGTGGCCCTCGACGGGGTGGACGACGCCCTGGAGCTCTCCTACGGCGCGCCGCTGGCGCTGGGCGACCGGGACTTCACGGTCACCACCTGGCTGCGCTACACGGCGACCGCCGCCTCACCGGACCAGGTCGTCCTGTGGGCCTACGGGGTGGGTGCGACCGAGCGCCAGCTGTGGCTGCGCGTCCAGCCCGGCAGCGATCGGCTGTTCCTCGTGGCGCAGACCGAAGTGGCCGCGACCGCTGTGTCCGCTGTGGACTCCTCCGGCGCGGTCGCCTTCGGTGACGGGGCGTGGCACCACCTCGCCCTCGTCCGCGCCGCGGGCGTCCTGTCCCTGTCCGTGGACGGCGTCGTCCTCGGGGCGGCCCCGATCGCCGGTTCGCTGACCTACGGCGACGCGTACGCGGTCGGCGGCTGGCAGTTCGGCGCCCGCCTCGACGGGGCCGACCGGCTGACCGGCAGCCTCGACGAGATCCGCGTCTTCGACCGGGCGCTCACCTCCGCCGAACTCGACGCCGTGCGTACGCAGAACGCCGACCTCGGCAGTGTCACCCGGCTCCGGTTGCCGCTCGACGTCCTGTCCACCACCCCGTACGCGAGGATGTGAGCCGCTTCCCACCCTCCGCTTCCCACTCTCCGACGATCTTGCGCGAATGTCTCCAATTTCGCGGCGAATGCCCGAACAGCCCGGACATTCGCGCAAGATCGTCGGCAAGAGAGAGGGGTCAGGACCAGGCGTCGGCGAGGCGGGTGAGATCCGGGCGGTACTCGATGACCTCCAGCCATTCCGCGGGCCACGCGGCCATCCCGAGCACGGCACCGGCGAACGCGCCGGTGAGGCAGGCGATGGAGTCGGAGTCGCCGGAGGTCGTCGCCGCCCGGGAGAGGGCCGACACCGGATCGTCCGGGAACAGCAGGAAGCACAGCAGGCCGGTGACGAGGGCTTCCTCGGCGATCCACCCGGCACCGGTCTGCAAGCAGGGGTCGGTGGCGCGGTCGGGGGCGGCGAGGGCCGCGTCGAGCCGGGCCAGCACGGCTTCGCACTCGTCCCAGCCGCGGGCGATGAAGTCCGCCGGGCTCGTCATCGCCGGCTGCTGCCACAGGTCGCCCAGCCAGTCGTGGTGGTAGACGCTCCGTTGCGCGTACACGTGGGAGTGGAGCGCGGCGGGGAGATCGGCCGGCGGCGTGCCGTCGAGCAGGAGGCGGACGGCGTGGGCGGTCAGTTCGCTCGCGGCGAGCGCGGTGGGATGGCCGTGCGTGAGGGCGGCCTGCAGCTGCGCGGCGCCGGACCGCTGCTCGGCGCTGAGGCCGGGGACGAGGCCGACCGGCGTCACCCGCATGTTGGCGCCGCAGCCCTTGGAGCCGATGACCGTGGCCTGCTGCCAGGGGCCGCCGCGCGAGAGGTTGGCGCAGGCCGCGAGGCAGGTGTTGCCGGGCGCGCGGTCGTTCTCGGGGCTCTGCCACCAGGCCAGGAACTCGGCCCGCAGCCGGGGTTCGAGCAGGGCCGGCGAAACCTCGCCGCCGAGCAGCGCGTTCCCGACGGCGATCGCCATCTGCGTGTCGTCGGTGACCAGCGAGACCGGCCCGGCCAGGTCACGCGGACCGGCCGGGCCGTAGCGGGCGAGGATCTCGGGAACCGTGCGGAATTCCGTGGGCGCCCCGAGGGCGTCACCGTACGCGAGACCGAAGAGGGAGCCGGCGACCGTCACGCTGGAAGGCTACCGGCTCCCCCTTGGCTTACAGGGTGAGCGTCCAGCTGTTGATGTAACCGGTGTCGGCCGTCGCGGCGTCCTGTACGCGCAGCGTCCAGGTGCCGTTGCGGACCTCGGTCGACAGGTTCACCGTGTAGGTGGTGTCGATGTTGTCGGTCGAGCCGCCGGCCCGGTTGGACAGCACGTAGGTGCTGCCGTCGGGGGCGACGAGCGTGACGACGAGGTCACCGATGTAGGTGTGGACGATGTGCACCTCGACCGTGCTGGTCGACGACGCGTTCCCGGAGCAGCCCGAGATCGCGATCGTGCTGTTGACCGTGGTGTTGTCGGGGATCGCCACGTCGGTGCCGTTCGTGCCCGAGCAGACCGGGCCGCCGCCGGGCGCCAGGTTCAGCGTCCAGGTGTTGATGTAACCGGTGTCGGCCGTCGCCGCGTCCTGTACGCGCAGCTTCCACGTCCCGTTCGCGACCTCGCTCGACAGGTTCACCGTGTAGGTGGTGTCGATGTTGTCGGTCGAGCCGCCGGCCCGGTTCGACAGCGTGTAGAGGCTGCCGTCGGGGGCGACGAGCGTGACGACGAGGTCACCGATGTAGGTGTGGACGATGTGCACCTCGACCGTGCTGCCCGCACCGGCGTTGCCGGCGCAGCCGGAGATCGTGATCGACGACTCGACGGTGGTGTTGTCGGGGATCGTCACGTCCGTCGGGTTGGTGCCCGAGCAGCCGGGCGGCCCGTTGACCGTCAGGCTGAACGTGGTCGTGTGCGTGTTGGCCGTACCCGTGCCGGTGACCGTGATCGGGTAGGTGCCGGGCGAGGCGCTCGTCGTGGTGGTGAGCGTCAGCGTCGAGGAGCCGCCGGTGGTGACGCTCGTGGGGCTGAACGCCGCCGTGACGCCGGCCGGCAGGCCGCTCGCCGACAGGGCGATCGTCTGCGTGGCGCCGTTGGTCAGCGCCGTGCCCACGGTCGTCGAGACCGCGCTGCCCGGGTTGACCGAGCCGCTGTTCGGCGAGGTCGTGATGGAGAAGTCGTTGCCGCTCGGGCAGGCGGTGTCGCTGCCCGCCACGTTGACCGCCGTCCACGCCGCCTGGACCGCCTTGTACTCGGCGGAGCAGGAGCCGTAGAGGTCGGTCGCCGCCGACAGCGAGTACGCCCGCGCCGTGTTGGCCGGCGTGGTCGTGTTCACGTAGGAGGTGTTCGACGTGAAGTAGACGTCGAGCGCCCGGAACCAGATCTTCTCCGCCTTCGTACGCCCGATCCCGGTGACCGCCGGCGCGCTGCCGCAGACGGGGCTGGTGCCGTACGCGGTCGCGCCGGTGCCCTCGGCCAGGTCGAAGTAGAAGTGGTTGGCCACACCCGAGGAGTAGTGGACGTCCTTGTTCTTGGTCGACGTGGACCAGCACGAGTCCGACGAGCCGTCGAGCGACGGGTTGTACATGTAGCGCAGCGGCGAGCCGTTGCCGTTGATGTCGATCTTCTCGCCGATGTTGTAGTCGCCGGGGTCCGACGTGTTGCCGGCGTAGAACTCGACCATCGTGCCGAAGATGTCGCTGGTGGCCTCGTTCAGGCCGCCGGACTCGCCGGAGTAGGTCAGGCCGCCGGGAACCACGTTCTCGGTGACGCCGTGGCTCATCTCGTGGCCCGCCACGTCGATCGCGACGAGCGGCTTGGCGTTGCCCGAGCCGTCGCCGTAGGTCATCTGCGCGCCGTCCCAGAACGCGTTGACGTAGCCCGAGCTGTAGTGCACCCGCGACGGCACACCCGCGCCCGTGCCGAAGATGCCGTTACGCGCGTGGACGTTCTTGTAGTAGTCGAACGTCAGCGCCGCGCCGTAGAGGGCGTCCACGCCGGCCGACTGGCGGTTGGCGTTCGTGCCCGTGCCCCAGACGTTGTCGGCGTCGGTGAAGTTCGTGCACGTGCTCGTGCCGTTGTTCATGTCGCAGGTGTTGCCGTTGCCGTGCGACGGGTCGATCATCGTGTAGGTGCTGCCGCTGAGCGTCGTGTCGACGGCGACCGAGCCGGAGTAGAGCGAGTTGCCCGTGCCCGCGACGGTCTCGATCTCGTCGAACGACCCCAGGTACGCCCCGGTCAGCGCGTCGGTGACGACGTGCAGCCGGGACGGGGTGGCGCCGTCGGGCGCGAAGCCGTCGGCGCGTACCTCCCAGGCGAGCCGGCCGCTGCCGCTGCTGGCGTCCACGAACAGTTCGGCGTCGCCGACCTTCGTGAGGCTGCCGCGGAAGTGCTGCCGAGCCACGCCCTTCGCCTGTGCGGCGGTAACTTTCGCGGCCGTGCCGAGTGTCAGCGGGGCGGCGAGACCGACCGAGGTGCCCGCGTACGCGCCGGTCTTCGAGGTGTGCACGACGATGTCCCCGCCGTACACGCGCAGCCCCTGATACGTCCGCGTGTAGCGGGTGTGGGTGGCACCGTTCGCGTCCGCCTTGGTGCTGTAGACGCTGAACGTGTCCGCGTTCGCCGTCCGGGCATCGGCCCTATGATCGTTCAGGGCGCGCGCTGCGGCAGTCGGACCTCCCACGACCGACGGCCCGGTGGCGGGTGCGGCACCGGCCGGTGCCGTGCCCAGGAGCACACCGCCTGCGAGTAAGGCGGCGCCTGCCCAAGCAATTGTTCTTCTCACTGAGTCCTCCCCGACTAGTGGGACGGTGACTCATAGTCACCGATATCTGTATATATGGATGAGGAGGCCCGAGTGAAGACCTACTACGTGACATCGTTGACTCGATCGTGTCTGGTAGGCGTCACAGCGATCCTGGCCGTGGTCTTGACAGGCTGCGCCGGTCAGAGCCCTTCCACCGCCGGCAGCAGCGCCGCTCCGGAGTCGACGGTGGCCCCCGCGCCGAGCCTGAACGCTCATTTCGTCTCCATCACCGCCCGCAAGGCGGGCGGCATCGCCGGCCTGAACGACGCGGTGATCATCGACGGCCGCGGCGTGTGGACCCACACCGACAAGGCCGGCAAGCAGACCCGGGGCATGCTCACCGCGGAGCAGACCGCCCAGCTCGTCACGCTCGCGGCCAACCCGCAGCTCACCGACGAGTCGCGCCGCCCGCAGAAGACCACCACCTGCAACGACGCCTTCTCGTACGCGATCACGATCGACGAGACGACGGTGGCGTGGGTGGACTGCCAGGCCGACGGTGCCCTGCCGGCGGCGGCGATGCAGATCGCCGACTTCCTGGGTAAGGCGAAGGCGTTGTAGCGGCAGGCCCATCGTGAAGGAGGCGCCCAGTGACGGCATCCGTGTCCGCTGTGGACCAGTCCGGCCCCGCGCTCGTCGCCGCGTGGCATCTCGTCGAGTCCGAGGCCCGGGCGGCCGACGACCCGGGGCATCCCGAGGTCGCGGTCGAGGGCACGCTCGCCGCACTGGGCGCCGCTCCCGTCGAGGGCAGGCTGATCCGCCGGGTCGCCACCTGGTCGGGGGAGCCCGCCGCGATCGGCGAGCTGTACCTGCCGGACCGGGAGAACCTCGGCTGGGGCTTCGTCAGCGTGATCGTCCGGCCGGCGTACCGGCGGCGGGGGATCGGTACGCTGCTGCTCGGCGACCTCGCCACCGCCATCCGGGCCGCCGGCCGCACCACCGCCGTGCTGAGTACGCGTACCGGGGGTGACTGGGCGCGGTCGCTCGGAGCCGTGTACGCCCAGCGCATCGCCGAGTCCGAACTGGACGTGACGGCGGCGAACCCCGTGCCGGGGGTCGCGCCGGTCGGCTACCGCATCGAGCACTGGGCCGACCGGTGCCCGGACGACCTCGTCGAGTCCTTCGCCCGGGCCAAGGACGCCATGGCGGACGCGCCCGACGGCGGCCTCGGTTACGAACCGCACCGGTACACCGCCGAGCGCGTACGCGCCGTCGAGCAGGGTTTCGCCGCCAAGGGGCACGGCCTGTGGGTGGCCGCCGCCGTCCACGAGGACAGCGGCGAGGTCGCCGGGCTGACCGAGATCGAGCTGGACCCGCACGCGCCTGGCCTGGCCCACCAGGAGGACACCGCGGTGGTGCCCGCCCATCGGGGCCACGGGCTCGGGCTGTGGCTGAAGACCGAGATGCTGCGCCGGCTGCGTACCGAGGCCCCGGCCGTACGCGTGATCCGCACCAGCACCGACGAGGGCAACACGCCGATGATGGCGATCAACGAGGCGCTGGGGTTCCGGCGGACCGGCTACCTGGAGCAGTGGACGCTCGCCGTGTGACGGCAGCGGGCCGGGAGCGGCCTACGGGCAAGGAAAAGTGCGGCGACGCGGATTAGGGTGCGAGCCCGTCAATGAACAGGGCGCCGCCGCACGGCCTCTATGGTGCGCGTGACAAGTTGCTCAGTCCAGTCCCAAGGGGGCCGATGGCATGCATTCGGCCAGTTTTTCCGTCCCTGCGGGTGTCTGCTATGGACCGTGCGGCGGCGTCTACTCACGAGTCATATGTCGGCGATGGCCGTCAAGGCTGCACGGACAGCCGGTAGGACTGAGCCCCCGTTCCGTTGCACGCGTACTGCACGAGCTGCACACTGTCGGCGGTCGAGGCGCCCGGGACATCCAGGCACTTACCGCTGTTGCGGTTCACGAAATGGTAGTAGCCGCCGCCCTCCGAGACCGGCAGCCACTGCTGATTGTTGCCGCCCCCGTACGCCCACAGCTGAATCGCCGCGTTGTCCGCCGTGGACACATTGGTCACGTCGAGCGACTGGGCGGTGTTGAGCCGGATGTTGATCCGGTAGTAGCCGCCGCTGGTCGACTGGAACTGGAACGACTGGGCGTTGGTGGCGTTGCAGGTGTACTGCTGGATCGCCGTGCCGTTGGCCGAGGCCGCGCTGCGGGCGTCCACGCACTTCGAGCTGTTCTTGTTGACGACCGAGTACCAGGACGTCGGCGAGATCGGACCGCTGCTCGGGCTCGCGCTCGGGCTGGCCGGGACGGAGGCCGACGGGGACGGCGACGGCGTGCCCGACGCCCCGCCCAGCCACAGCAGGCCGTCGATCAGCCACTGGTTCTGCTGGGCGCTGGCGAACGTGGACGACAGTCGCGTGTTGGTGCTGTAGTCCATCGCGTTGTGGCCGAAGTTCGCGTACAGCATCTTGTAGTTGCGGTTCGTCCACATGACCGGGTAGTAGCCGCTGTACCACGTCTGGTTGGGGTCGGTGCCGATCGGGAAGGTGGACTGGTCCATCGACGCGAGGATGTCGATGTTCGGGTTGGTACGCAGGTCGTTGCTCCACGAGTACCACTCGCTGACGGCCGAGGAGATGGTGGCCGGCAGGTGGATCGTGGACGGGTGGGTGCGGTCCTCGATCTTGAGGGTCTCGGCGGTCGGCCCCCACGAGTTCGAGACGAAGTTGCCCGAGCCGAGGAACGTGTTGTGGTACCAGCTCCAGCTGTTCGCGTCGGTCGTGAACGCCGACACGTGGAAGCCGAGGAACCCGCCGCCGTTCTGCATGTAGGTCTGGAAGGCGGCCCGCTGCCCGGCCGGCGGCAGGTCGTCCAGGAACATGATCACCTTGTAGTTGGCCAGCTCGGTGGCGTTGAGGCGGGACCAGTCGGTGGTCGCCTCCCAGGAGAACCCGTACTGGGCGCCGGTCTGCGGGAACCAGACCTTCGCCTCCTTGTCGAAGTCGATGTGGGCGGCGTCGTAGGTGCCGTTGTAGAAGGCGAGCACCTTGAAGGCGGGCGCGGCCAGGGCGGCGCGGACCTGCTGGACGACGAACACGGCGCTGAGGGCCAGGCACAGGGCCAGCAGGGCGGCCAGCCGTGTACGCCCACGATGGGCAGCGTGCATCACGGTTCCTCCGGACATGAGGGTGCGGATGGATGGACCGCGGTGCTGGGGAACCGCTTGCAGACATTCTGAGACCATCATGTGTCGATCTGCAAGGTAACTTTACTGTCGGTCTTCCCGGGCCTGCCGCCCACGTCGGTGCATGATGGCGGCATGGACAGGGGAATCGGGCCGTGGCTGGTCGGCGCCGGCGTACTGCTCGTCGTCGTGGGCGGGCTGGCCTGGGCCGGCTGGCTGTCGTGGTTCGGCCGGCTGCCCGGGGACATCCGGATCACCCATGGCGACACCCGGGTGTTCATCCCGATCACGTCGATGGTCGTCGTGTCGGTCGTCGCCAGTATCGTTCTCGCCCTGATCCGCCGCCGCTGACCCCGGTCGAGGGGCCGCGCAGCTGGGGATACGCGTACGGGCACGTCAACCGGCACGGCTGGGTGCAGGACGGGTGGTTCTGCTAACCCTCCGCGGGAGTGAGTCCCCGGGCCCACTCGGCGCCGGGGACCACGGCCGTCCAGCCCGCCTCGTCGACGCCGAACGCCTCGCTCGTCTCGGCGAGCATGTGCGCGTCGTCGGTGAACTCCGTCCGGGCCACCGCCGACAGCGGTTCGCTGTAGAGCCCGGAGGCGTCCCAGCGCTCGCGGACCACCGCGTACGCCAGGCCGGGGTTCGCGGGGTCGGCCTCCACCCGCAGCACCAGCCGGCGGCCCGGCCGGGGCTGGCGGGACAGTTCGAGCACGACCGAGTAGGCCTCCTCGATGTACGCCCCCGGCCGGGTCTGCATCGGATGCCAGCCGTCCACCCCCGTGAGCCGCGCCGCCCACGCCGTGGCCGCGCCGGGATGCACGCCGACGGCCCCGGAGTGGTGCAGCGGCGGCCCGAACTGCCCGGTGGTGTCGTCGAGCTGCCGCAGCGCCCAGGCCCCGCCCGGCTCGGCGGTGAGCACCCAGTACTGCTCGGCCCGGGCGGCCTCGCGGATGTGGTCCGCGGTACGCGGGAACGTCATGCGTACCAGGATGGCACGTTAGGGTGAGGCTGGTGAGTTCCGATCCCGCCGCCTCCGCCCGTGAGCCCGTCAGCGAGTCCGCCCGCGATTCCGTCAGCGAGTCCGCCCGTGAGTTCGTCCGCGAGCACACGGCCGTGGCGCCCGTGCCGTTCGCGCCCGAGATCAGCCTGCGCGTCGCCCCCGAGGCCATCCCGCTCTGGGAGCTGACCGAGCAGGTCACCGGCGAGATCGGCCTGCCGCCGCCGTTCTGGGCGTTCGCCTGGGCGGGCGGCCAGGCCCTCGCCCGCTACGTCCTCGACCATCCGGAACTCGTCGCGGGGCGTACCGTCCTGGACATCGCGGCCGGCTCGGGGCTCGTCGCGGTCGCCGCGGCCCGCGCCGGCGCCGCCCGGGTCGTCGCCAACGAGATCGACGTGTACGCCGACGCGGCCATCGCGATCAACGCGGACCTCAACGGCGTGACCGTCGAACGGGTCCTCGGCGACCTGCTCGGCACCGACCCCGAGGCGGACGTCGTCCTCGCCGGGGACGTCTTCTACAGCCGGGAGATGGCCGGCCTCGTCCTCGGCTTCCTGCGCCGGGCCCACGATCGCGGGGCGCTCGTGCTCGTCGGGGATCCGGGGCGCGCGTACCGGCCGAAGGAAGGGTTCGCCGAGGCGGCGGCGTACCGCGTACCCGTGAACGCGGACCTGGAGGACGCCGAGTCGAAGCCGACGACGGTACTGCGGATGATCTGACGCCGCCGTACTGTGGTGCTCATGCGTGTCACGGTGGGTGACCTGACCTTCGACGTCCACAGTGGAGGGCCGGTGGGCGGCGCGCCCGTCCTCCTGCTGCACGGCTTTCCGCAGAGTTCCCGGGAATGGGAGCTCGTCTCGCCGCACCTGCACGCCGCCGGCCTGCGCACCTACGCGCTCGACCAGCGCGGCTACTCGCCCGGCGCCCGCCCCGCCGAGGTGGAGGCGTACGCGATGGGCAACTGCGTCGCCGACGCGATCGGCGTCCTCGACGCGCTCGAACTCGACACGGTCCACGTCGTCGGGCACGACTGGGGCTCGGTGGTTGCCTGGATGCTCGCCGCCCAGCACCCCGACCGCGTGCGTACGCTGACCGCCGTCTCCGTGCCGCACCCCGTCGCGTTCGGCCGCGCCCTCGTTGGCGACGACGACCAGCGGGAGCGCTCGACCTACATGACGTTCTTCCAGCAGACCGGCAAGGCCGAGGACACCCTGCTCGCCGACGACGGCGCCCGGATACGCCGGCTCTTCGAGGGCTGCCCGTCCGACCGGGTGGCCCGCTACGTCACCCCGATGCTCGACCGCGCGGCGCTGACGGCCGGCCTGAACTGGTACCGCGCCCTGCCGCTGGCGAAGTTCGGCGGGGTGCCGGCGGTCGGCGTACCGACGACGTTCGTGTGGAGCGACGCGGACTGGGCGATCGGCCCGGTCGCGGCCACCACCTGCGCCGACTACGTCACCGGCGAGTACGCCTTCGTCACGCTGACCGGCGTGAGCCACTGGATCGCCGACCAGGCGCCCGAGTCGCTCGCCCGAGCCATCCTCCATCGCATCCACCCCCACTGATGCCAAAATCAAGATCAGATTCAGGTCCCGGGTTCGTCGATCTCACTTCCGCTCCTCGCGCGGGAGACCGCATCATCCACCGCGAATCGGTCACCCTTTCACCCGTCCAGCATCGGGGGATCATGATCGGAAACGCCGTTCGGGGGCCTGGTTCGATCGTGTCGGGGTCTGCCGTGTGATCGAGTACCCGGATTCTGTAGTAGTTGATCTCCATGGCTTGATCAAGCTCCCTGGAGCTGCGGAATCGACCCGTTTTCTGCAGGACTTGGGATCTTGATCATGCTTTCTCGTCGTGATCGAGCGGCACTGTCGAGCGTTCCGCCATGGGTGATCATTTACCGCTATTACGGCAGTCCACGTTGGATGGCCTGGATCAAGTGCCGTCTATTCGGCAGGGAAGCGCTCTCCCGCCGTAATAACGGTAAATGATCAAGGGAATCGGTGTCGCGATGCCGTAATGGCGGTACTTGATCAAGCCGATGCTCCGCGGCTGCGATCTTTCGCACCTCGGCCGCAAAGGAGCACTTCGGAGCGGTCTCCCGCGGGAGGAGCGGAGGTGAGATCGACGAGTCCGGGACAAAATGATCTTGACCATACTGGGATTGGTGGTCCCAGGAATGGCAGGCGACTGGCCGGCCTCGCCGGAAGGCGCGAGGCTGGGACCATGACGACGACTTTGATCACCGGAGCCAACAAGGGCCTCGGCTATGAGACCGCCCGCCGCCTGATCGAGGCCGGGCACACCGTCTACCTGGGCAGCCGCGATCCCGAGCGCGGTCGTGCGGCCGCCGGGGAGCTGGGTGCCCGCCTGGTGGTGCTGGACGTGACCGACGATGCCTCCGTCGAGGCGGCGGCCGCCCTGGTCGAGGCCGAGGGCGGGCTGGACGTGCTGGTCAACAACGCGGGCATCGAGGCGCGGTCGGCCGGCAACGGCATCATCGGCGCGGCCGAGGTGACCGCCGACGATCTGCGTACGGTGTTCGACACCAACGTGTTCGGGCTCGTCCGGGTCACGCACGCGTTCCTGCCGCTGCTGCACAAGTCGGCGGCCCCGGTCATCGTGAACGTGTCCAGCGGGCTCGCCTCGCTCGGCCGGGTCAGCGATCCGGGTCACCCGGCGTCCCGGTATCCGGGGGTGGCCTATCCGACGTCGAAGACGGCCGTGAACATGATCACGGTGCAGTTCGCGAAGGCGTTCCCGCACATGCGGATCAACGCCGTCGAGCCGGGCTTCACCGCCACCGACCTCAACGGCCGCACCGGTACGCAGACCGTCGAGCAGGGCGCGGAGATCATCGTCCGGATGGCGCGGCTCGGTGCGGACGGGCCGACCGGCACCTACAGCAGTGCCGAGGGCCCGCTGCCCTGGTGAACGGGGGCCGCGTAGGTGCTCCACGTGTCGGCCGCCGGCCCGGCGAGTTTCGCCAGAGCGGTCGCCGACGCCGATCCGGGCTCGGCCGAGTAGACGATCAGCCGCAGTTCGGCGCCGCTGACCCAGAGCACCTGGCAGTCCAGGTCGATGCGGCCGACGAGCGGGTGCTCGATCGCCTTGGCGGCGTCGCGGGCGGGCAGGACGGCGAACTCCGACCACAGGTCGCGGAACTGGGCGCTGTGCGCGTACAGGTCGGAGATCAGACCGGCGACCCCGCGGTCGTGCGGGTAGCGGGCGTGGGCCACGCGCAGGTCGCCGACGAGTTCGCGGTCGTGCATCGTCAGCTCGTCGGCCGACCGCACGATGCACGTACGCCGATCGGTGAAGTGCCGCCAGATCAGGTTGCGGTCGTGACCGTCCCAGGCGGACGGATCGCCGTGGACGGCGGCCCACAGCGTGTTCCAGCGCAGCAGTGTCCAGTCGGCGGTGAAGACCGCCGAGGGCTGGCCGCCCAGCCGGCCGATCAGCCGCTCGACGCCGGTCGGCACCGCGCGGGGCATCCGCGCGCGGTTCGGCTCGGCCGCGCCGGCCAGGTGGTACAGCACCGACCGCTGCTCGGCGCCCAGCCGCAGCGCGCGGGCCAGCGCCTCCACCGTCTGCGGGGAGGGGGCGCTGGCCCGGCCCTGCTCCAGGCGTACGAGGTAGTCGACGGAGAGGCCGGCGATGCTGGCGACCTCCTCGCGGCGCAGCCCCGGCACCCGCCGGTCGCCGCCGCCGGGCAGCCCGACCTCCGCCGGGGCGACCTGCCGCCGCCACGCGCGCAGCGCCGTTCCGAAATTGGTCGCCAGTTCGTCCACACGATCATTGTTCCACCGGCTGGGTGGTACTGGCGGACCCCCGGAAGACCGGAGCCTTCTCCGGCGTTGGCCGTCGCGGCAGATTGAACCCATGAGCATTCTGATCACAGGCGCCACCGGCCACATCGGCGGCACCCTCGTCCGCCTTCTCGACACCGCCGGCCACAAGACCCGCGCCTACGTCCGGGATCCGGCGCGGGCGAAGCTGCCCGCCGCCACCGAACTGCGGCAAGGCGATCTCGACGACCGGGAGGCGCTGGCCCGCGCCCTGGACGGCGCCGAGGCCGCCTTCCTGATGCAGGGCAACCACGACGTCGCCCAGACCGAGACGATGATCGCGGCGGTACGCGCGGCCGGCGTACCCCGGGTCGTCGTGCTCTCGTCGATCGGCGCGGTCGTCGAGCCGCAACCCCTGATGGGCACGTGGTTCGCGGCCAAGGAGAAGCTGTGGTCGGCCGCCGGGCCGGCGGTCACGTTCCTGCGCCCGAGCTCTTTCATGACCAACACCCTGTGGTGGCTGCCGGCGCTGCGCGAGCACGGGCACGTGGTGGACGCCACCGGTCCCGGGCGGATGTCCCCCGTGGACCCCGACGACATCGCCGCGGTCGCCGCCGCGGTGCTCACCGGGGACGGGCACGCGGGCCAGGGCTACACGCTGACCGGTCAGGAGCTGCTCACCACCCGCGAGCAGGCCGCCATCCTCGCCGCCGCGCTCGGTCGGCCGGTCGCGGTCGCCGACGCCACACCCGCGTACCTGGCCGGGCTGCCCGAGCCCCTCCGGGACCTCAACGCCCATCTGCGCGACGACCGCGTCGCGTTCCTCACCGACGCCGTGGCCCGACTGACCGGCCGGGCGCCGGGAACCTTCGAGGCCTGGTGCCGCCGGAATACGTCGGCCTTCGAGGGGATCGCCGTGTAGCATCGCGGCCATGTTCTTCGCGCGACGAATGCGGACGGCCGGCTGAGCTGGAGCTCGGTCGCGCTGTCGCCTTCGCGTACCCGTCCGCTCCCCGCGAAAGAACATTCCTCATGATCAAGATCCTGGCCGCGCGGTTCGCCGCGGCCTTCAGCGCCGTCGCCGGTCATCCCTTCGATCCCGCCGTACGCGTTTCCCAGTTCTCCGATTTCCAGGCCAACGGTGCCCTGGCCCTCGCCCGGCAGCTCGGCCGCCCGCCACGGGAGGTGGCCGCGGCGGTCGTCGCCCACCTCGACCTGGCCGGCATCGCCGACGAGGTGAGCGTGGCCGGTCCGGGCTACATCAACGTGAACATGGCCGCCGGCTTCCTCGCCGCGTCCGCGGCCGCCCTGCTCGGGGATGCCCGGCTCGGCGTACAGGAGCGTGCGGGGGAAAGGGTGGTCGTCGACTACTCGGGGCCGAACGTGGCGAAGGAGCTGCACGTAGGCCATCTGCGGTCGACGGTGATCGGCGACGCGACGGCGCGCACGCTGGAGTGGCTGGGCCACGACGTGGTGCGGGCCAACCACCTCGGCGACTGGGGTACGCCCTTCGGCCTGCTCATCGAGCACCTGCTCGACCTCGGCGAGACGGCGGCCGCGCACGACCTGTCGGTCGGCGACCTGGACGCGTTCTACGTGGCGGCGCGGGCGAAGTTCGACGCGGACCCGGCGTTCGCCGACCGGGCGCGGTCGCGGGTCGTGGCGTTGCAGTCGGGCGATCCGGAGACGCTGCGGCTGTGGCGGCTGCTCGTGGCGGAGAGCGAGCGCTCCTTCCTCGCCGTGTACGCGACGCTGGGGGTGACGCTCAGCCCGGCCGACTTCCAGGGGGAGAGTTTCTACAACCCGATGCTCGCGCCCCTGGTGTCCGAACTGGACGGTCTGGGCCTGCTGCGGCCGAGTGAGGGCGCGCAGTGCGTGTTCCCGCAGGGATTCTCGATCCCGCTCATCGTCCGCAAGCGGGACGGCGGCTTCGGCTACCCGGCGACCGACCTGGCCGCGATCCGGTACCGGACCCAGGAGCTGAAGGCCGACCGGCTCGTCTACGTGGTCGGTTCGCCGCAGCACCAGCATTTCGAGATGGTCTTCCAGACCGCCCGGGAGGCCGGCTGGCTCGCCGAGCCGGCCCGGGCCGAGCACATCGGGTTCGGCCAGATCCTCGGCGCGGACGGCCGGAAGCTGGCGTCGCGGTCGGGCGACACGGTGAAGCTGGCGGCCCTGCTCACGGAGGCGGTCGACCGGGCGGCCCGGATCGTCGCGGCCAAGAACCCGGAGCTGGACCCGGCCGAGCAGGCGGCGGTCGCGTACGCGGTCGGCGTCGGCGCCGTCAAGTACGCCGACCTCGCCGGTGACCGGATCAAGGACTACGTGTTCGACTGGGACCGGATGCTGTCGACGACCGGGGACACCGCGGCCTACCTCCAGTACACGTACGCCCGGATCCAGTCGGTTCTGCGGCGGTCGGAGGAGTCGGCTTCCGGCGTATCTGCTGTGGAGGGTCCACTGCTCCTGGACTCGTCGGCCGAGCGGGCGTTGGCTCTGGCCCTGCTCGGCTTCGCGGACGTGGTCGAGGAGGTCGCCGAGACCCTCCAGTTCCACAAGCTGACCGGATATCTCCAATCGGTCGCGGGAGCGTTCACTGCGTTCTACGACTCGTGCCCGATCCTTCGCGCGCCGTCGCCGGAGGTGCGGGCTTCCCGGCTCGGGTTGTCCCGGCTCACCGCGCGGGTTCTCCGGCAGGGTCTGGACCTCGTCGGCATCGTGACGCCGGATCGCATGTAGCGAGATCTTGGACGGAAACGGTTGCCACGGCAGCACTTTCCGTCCAAGATCTGCCGTGTACCGGGCGGGGCTGGATCCAGTTCAAGGTCAAGATCTTTTTGTCCCGGGTTCGTCGATCTCACTTCCGCTCCTCCCGCGGGAGACCGTTGCGCCCCTATCGCTGCGCTCCGGGGACTCCACTGTCGGCACAGTGGGGCGACGCATCCTTCACCGTCTTTCGGTCACCGTTTCGATCAAGAAACGGCGACCATCGCGGACTGGCCTTGATCATGTAAGCCGTATATGTCGAAAGCCTTCCGCCGCAACATATATGCGTTACACGATCATGAGCAGGCGGTCCACTTCGACATATATGCGCGACATGATCAAGGTTGGTGTGGCGGTCGGCCGACCCGTCCGGAGACCTACCGGGCGTACGCGGACCGCGCGGTCATCGCGACCCGCACGAGCGGCCGGAGATCCGGCTGTCCGGGTGGAAGCCGCACTGCTTCCATCAGGCGGTCGCGTCTTTCCCGGGACGCGACTGCGTCGGACCGACGGGGCGGGTGCTGGAGGTGGGATGTTCATGTGCGCGCCTTCTGGTGCTCACGGCGTTCATCCGGGCTGTTTCTGCACGGGCGGCAAGCTCCCCACTTGATCTTGTCAGTGGGGAGCTTCGCCGTGTCCACATTCCGCCGGTCGGTCCTGGTGGCCGCCGCCGTCCTCGCGTCGGCGGCCGGCCCCGCGTCGCCGGTCGCGGCGCATCCGTTCGGGGCGCCGCAGACCGTCGCCGTCTCGCTCGACGCGGCGGACCCGGCGGTCGTCCACATCCGCTGGAAGGTCGGCGGCACCGATGACCTGACGCTGCTCGGCGTACGGCTGGGGGTGCTGCCGGCGGATCGGGTCATGCTCGACGGGGCGGTCTTCTACCGGCCCGCGGACGCGGCGGCGATCGGGCCGTCCGGGCAGTTCGCCGATTACCTGCTGCACCGCATCACGGTCACGAGCGGCCGGTCGGCCTGCGCCGGAAGGGTCGAGCCGCCGTCCGACCTGGCCGCCGCGGGCGTCACCGTCGACTTCACGTGCGCCGCGGCGGTCGGGGTGGCGACGGTCGGCGTACGGATGCTGACCGATCTCCACCCCGCCTATCAGACGATGGCGAGCGGTCCGGGCGGCGCGCGCGCCGTCTACGCCACCGGGCACGAGTCGCACGACTGGACCCTCGGCTCGTCGCCGTCCGCCGCCTCGTCCGCTCGTGCGGCCGCCGTCCAACTCGGCGCGATCGTCCTGGCCGCCCTGCTGCTGGGCGCGGGCGCGTTTCTCGTCGTACGCCGCCGGAAGCGGGCCGCCGGATGATCACCGCCACGCTGGCCGACCGGCTGCAGGATGTCATCCAGTCGCCGGGCGTACCGCCGGTGGCGTTCGCGCTCGCCTTCGCGGCCGGAGCCGGGCACGCGGTCGCGCCCGGGCACGGCAAGAGCCTCGCGGCCGCGTACCTCGCCGGCTCCCGGGGCAAGGTACGCGACGCGGCCTGGCTCGGCGGCTCGGTCGCGATCATGCACACGCTGTCGGTCCTCGTGATCGGGCTGGCCTGGACGTTCCTGTCCCTACAGAACGTCATCCGAATGCAAGCGCTCACGACGTGGCTCGAACTGGTCGCCGGGCTGCTCGTCCTGGCGACCGGGGTGTTCCTGATCCGGCGGCGGTTGCCGCGGCGGCCGGTGGCGGACGGGCACACGCACCGGCACTGGCCGTGGGGCAAGGAGCACCGTCATCACCACCACGATCACTCCGAAGTGGACGAAGACCCCGCGCCGCGACCCGGCCTGCTGCTCCTCGGCGTCTCGGGCGGTCTGACCCCGTCGCCCGCCGCCTTCCTGGTCCTCGTGACCGGCCTGTTCCTCGGCCGCCCCGGCTTCGCGCTGCTGCTCGTCGCCACGTTCGGCCTCGGCATGGCCACCGTCCTGTTCGGCGTCGGGCTGATCGCGATCGGCGGCAGCTCCGTGGTCCGGCGGGGCGCGCGGTCGCGTACCGCGCTGCGGCTCGCGACACGGGTGGCGCCCGTGCTGGCGGCCGCCGGCATCACCCTGTTCGGCCTCGGGCTGACGGCCGTCGCCGCGGTCCACCTGACGACCCTCACCTAAACCCCCATTCCAGGGCCCCACTTCACAGCAAGGAGAACCTTCCTCATGACCCACCGACTCCGCGTCGGTCGGCGGCACCTGCGGATCCTGGGGCCGGTCGCGGCCCTGCTGATCGTCGCGGGCGCGGGCACCGCCTTCCTTCCCAACGGCGCCTCCGGCGAGACCCCGGCCGCCGACGCCGGCGCCCCCACGCTCAGCGTGCGGGACGGCCAGACGCTCGAAGGCACCGTGAAGATCACGGCCGCGCCGGTGACCGAGGACGACTCGGTCGTCTCGCTCGCCGTCGACGGCGACCCGGTCGCCGCGGACCCCACGGCCGGCACGGCGCGGCTGAGCTTCGACATGGGCGGCAACGGCACCGAAGCCCGCTACCACAACTACATCGTGGTCAACGACCACACGGCCGAGAACGAGCGGATCTCCTTCCCGGACATCGCGGGCGGCGTACGCACGACGCTCGACTTCCCGGGCGGCTGGCTGCACGCGGGCGGCAACACGATCACGGTGTACGCGGGCGCGAACTGGGTCGACACGACCAACGCGAGCGCGGTCGGCGTCGAGACGCTGCCCTACGGCGAGGGCCTGCGCTGCCCGAACTACGACGACTTCGCGCTGAGCAGCATCGGCCTGGGCCTGATCGGCGTGGTGGCCGACGCCGAGCAGAACGCGTTCAGCTACGCCTTCGGCGACGGCACCTGCGGCAGCGCGAAGCACCTGCTCAGCCAGCCGCTGACGTTCGTGGTCTCGGGCGAGCCGGGCAGCACCGCCGGGCTGAGCGCGTCCGTCGACACCACGAAGCTCGCCAACGGTACGCACAACGTCGTCGCCACCACCGAAGCGGGCGTACGCGCGGTCGCGACCGTCGAGGTCAACAACGCCCCGGCCGGTGCGGCGAGCGTGACCCCGGCCGACGGCGCGCTGGTACGCGGGACCAAGCCGGTCATCGCCGCCCTGCCGGCTGGATCCGACGGCTCGGTCCGGTCACTGTCCATCGACGACACTCCGGCCGAGAACGCGGAGTTCCTCGCGGACGGGACGGCGACGCTCGGCTTCACCGTCGAGGCGGGCAACTCGGTCGAGGCCAAATACCACGACTACGTGCTGGTCAACGGCAACCGGGTCGAGCTGGGGGGCGACTACGGCGTCCTCGGTGCCGAGGACGTCAGCCTCAGGCTGCCGAACCGGTTCCTGCACCCCGGCGACAACGTCGTCGAGCTCAAGACCGGTGACTACAACGGTACGCTCAACGGCGCGACCTGCGCGAACCACGACGACTTCAAGGTCACGCGTACGTCGGCGAGCCTGGTGCTGAGCACGGCGGGAACGGTGACGCCGGGGACCACGTACCTCGTCACGACGACCGGGGCGACGGTCACCAAGGCGGAGACGACGGCGGCGTCCCTCGCGCTCGGCGACGGGACCTGCGGCGCGAACAAGGAGGCCGAGTTCCACTTCACGGTCTCGGACGCGCCGACCACGCGTACGGTGGCGACCCTGGGCGGTGGCGGGAACGCGCACCTGAAGGTGTTCGTCGGCGGCAACGGCTCCGACAGCGGGTTCGACAACAAGGTCCTGATCAACGGCATCCCGCTGGACCTGGGCATCTGGGAGAAGGAGGTCGCGGACCTCGCGTTCCCGAACGAGTGGCTCGTGCCGGGCGTGAACGTGGTGGAGTTCGTCGCGGGCAGCGACCACGGCGGCGCGAACGCCGGCGGCTGCGACAACCACGACGACTTCACGCTGCGGGACTTCGCGCTGAACCCGGTGGGCGGCAAGGCGACCCAGCTGACGAAGGAGACCGCGGAGAACACGGTCACCATCGGCTCGGCCACCTACCCGGCCGGTACGCCGGTGACCGTCAACATCGGCGACGGCACCTGCGGCAGCAGCTTCAACTCCACACTGGACAAGGCGGTCTTCTTCGACGTCACCGCCCCGGACGGTACGCCGTCGCCGGCGCTCGGCCGGCGGGCCGACGTCGACACGGCACGGCTCGCCGACGGACGGCACACGATCACCGCGGCGGTCGGCGACAAGACCGCGAGGCGCCGCTTCAGCGTGGACAACACGGCGCCCGAGGTGGCGGGCAGCGTACCGGCGGAGGGGCAGCGGATCACCTCGACCGTGGTGCTCGACGTCCGGCTCCAGGACGCCACGGGCATCGCCGGTACGCCGGTGCTGGCTCTCGACGGCAAGGCCGTGAAGCAGGGCGACGCCCTCGGCCACGGCCTGCCGGCCGGCAGCCACACCATCGCGGTCACGGTTGCCGACGCGCTCGGCAACAAGGCCGTCCGCGAGATCCACTTCACCAGCGCCAGCATCCCGGACGTGCCGGCCGATCTCGGCGCGGCGGTGTCCGGCAACACCTCGCCGGCGGCCACGCTGTCGGCGACCGTTCCCGGTGAGGCGGGCGTACCGCTGACGGCGACGTTCACCAAGGCCGACGTCGTCCTGCCGACGACCGGGTACCAGGGCGAGGCGGCCGGCGTACCGACCACTTTGGACGTCGCCCACGACACGACGGTCAAGGTCGCATCGCTGCGGCCGCTCGACGGGCAGAGCGTCGACACGGCGTCCGGTCGCGACGTGGTGTTCCAGCGCTACGACCTCGCGGTCGGCACCGCTTCGGCGCCCATCCTGCGCTGGGAGGGCACCATCGACCCCGAGCGGGTCGTCGCCCTGCGGGTCTGGGACAAAGCGGCCCTCAAGTGGGTCGTGCTCACCAGCTCGCGCGGCAACGCCGCACACAGCACGGTGCTGACCGCGACGCTGGACGACAGGTACAAGGACGGCACCACCGCCCATGTGCTCGTCACCGGCGAGGACCCGTTCGCCGACGACCTGTCGCCGCGCGACGCCACCGCGCAGAACGACAAGGACCACTTCGAGGACCCCGGCACCTACGACTTCTCGATCGCCCACTTCACCGACACGCAGTACCTCACCGAGGGCGCGGCCGGCGGCACCTACGACGACTGGGACGGCAGGACCGAGGCCGCCGACGTCGAGACCGCCGAGGAGCAGGCGATCTGGCAGGCCGCGTACAAGTCCGAGACGCAGTGGATCGCGGACAACGAGGCCGGGCGGAAGATCGCGTACACCGCGCACACCGGTGACGTCATCGAGAACGACTACTACGACCCGCTCGCGAGGAACCCCGACGGCTCGCTCGTGCGGCCCGGCCTGAACGAGGAGGTCGACAAGGAGCTGGCGGTCTCGTCGGGCTACCAGAAGATCCTCGACGACAACGGCGTCGTGAACCAGGTGATCGCCGGCAACCACGACGACCAGCTGGGCGCCGAGACCGGTCCCGACTCCCGGTTCAGCAGGACGTTCAGCGCCGAGCGGTACTACAACGTCGGCAAGAGCTGGCCGGCGGGCGCCTCGTACCACGCGTGGGACGAGGTCACCAACGCCGACGGCAGCGTCACGCCGGGCAAGGACAACCAGAACAACTACGTCCTGTTCTCGGCCGGCGGGCTGGACTTCGTAGCGGTCGGCCTCTCCTACGGCGTCACCCCGGCCGAGGCGAAGTGGGCGGACTCGATCTTCAAGCGCTACAAGGACCGCAACGGCATCCTGCTGTCGCACGACTACCTCAAGCCGTCGGCCAACGCGGACGGCCGCGGCGCCGCGTTCTCCGACCCGGACGGTTCGGCCCTCTACCAGCAGGTCGTCCTGACCAACCCGAACGTCTTCCTGATCCTCGCCGGCCACGAGCACGGCGTCGGCATCAACCTCAAGACGGGCGTCGGCGTCACCGTCACCCACGACGTCGTCGAGCTGCTGGCGGACTACCAGTTCTACACCGTTGCGGCGGGCGAGCTGTGGCCCGGCAAGGCGGACGCGAACGGCGACATCGACGTCGACGGCGACGGCGTACCCGACCACAAGGCGACCGACCGGCTCCAGTTCGGCGCGAGCTTCCTGCGCCTGCTGCAGTTCGACGTCGCCCGCTCCGAGATGCACATCGACACGTACTCGCCGTTCCTGAACAACTTCGGCGCGACCGAGTACGACATCCGCCAGGACGGCAGCCAGACCAAGCCGCGCTACAACGGCTCGGAGGACAACCTGACCCTGCCGGTCGACCTCACCACCCGCAAGACCTCGTTCTCGACCGACTCGCTCGCCGCGTACGTGCCGGCCGGGACGATCGGCACCGACGGGATCACGGCCGGCGGCACCGCCACCGTCACGTGGTCCGGCCTCACCCCGGCCACCTCGTACGCGTGGATCGTCGCCGCCCGCAGCGCGGACGACGGTGTGGCGGTGGCCCAGCCGGCGGTCTTCCGTACGCCGAAGGGCAAGCCGTCCCTGACCGTGACCGCCCCGGCGACCAGCTGGGGTACGCCCGCGAAGGCGACCGTGCAACTCGGCGCCGGCACGGCTCCCGCCACGGGACAGGTCGAACTGCGCGAGGGCGACAAGGTGCTCGGCTCGACGAACCTGACGGGCGACACCGCGACGATCACCCTCCCGGCGGGACTGTCCGGTGGCGACCATGCCCTGACGGCCGCGTACGCGGGCAACGAGTACCTGGAAGCCGCACAGGGCACGGGAACCGTCACGGTGAACCTGCCCGCCGCGTGGTCGGCCACCAAGGTCTACAACGCCGGCGACCGGGTGACCTTCGCCGGCAAGGTCTACGCCGCCTCCTGGTACGCGAAGAACGCCCAGCCGGGGGACGCGTACGGGGCGTGGCAGGAACTGGCGATGACGGAGGACGGCACCGCGCTGTGGACGCCGTCGCGCATCTTCAACGCCGGAGATGTGGCCGTGTACCAGGGCAAGACGTTCAAGGCCCGCTGGTACACCCGCAACCAGGCGCCTGGCGACCCCTACGGCCCCTGGGCGCTGATCGGGTAACCGCTCCCGAGATCCCGTTTGGATCAGGGATCGCCACGTGATCATGAGCCATGATTCGGGTGATTTCCCTGATCCAAACGGGATCTTCGCGTACTCAGGAGGGTCTTCGCGTACTCAGGGGAGTGCTTTGAAGGCCGCGTCGAGGCGGGCGGCGAGTTTGTCGTGGCCCGACGCGCTCGGGTGCGGGCACCCGCCCAGCGCCGTCGTCTGGATGTCCGCCGCCGCGAACAGCGGCGGCGTCTGGGCCAGGACCTTCGGGTTCGCCGGTATCCCGGCGAGAATGGCGTTGTTGAGGTCCGTCGTCACCGTGCGCACCGCGCCCACCCAGGCCGGATCGACCAGCGGCTGGAGCGTGGGCGTCACGGTCGGCGGCATCAGCCCCACGACCCACCCCGGCGAGTACGCGCGGACGTAGTACCAGCCGAAGTTGCCGATGTCGATGTTCGCCGGGTTGATGTCGTAGTAGAGCATCCACACGACCTTGTCCGCCCCGGCGTTGAGCATCGTCTGCACGATGGTCCCGGCGTCGGCCGTGATCGTCGGATACTGGGCCGGCCCGTCGTACCGCGGTACGCCTTCGCGGATGAACCAGTCCGTGCCGAACGGATTGGGGTTGCGGATACGCCAGACGCAGCCGCCCCCGTTGGTGATGATCCCGTTGCGGCCGCCGATCGCGGCCCAGGTGAAGGTGCTCATGTTGGCCCACGTCTGGGCGGCGAACTCCAGCCCGCGGCACTTGATCAGCTGCTGGAGCACGGTGGTCCAGTTGGTGTTGTTGATGCCGCCGGTCGTGACGTAGTACGCCTTCTTCCCGTCGGCCTTCGCCTGCCGCGTGACGGCGGCCGCCTGGGCGACCGGCGCGGCCGCCCGGCCCCACGGGTTGCCGCAGGCGTCCGGCGTGGCTGGCCCGGC
Organism: Hamadaea tsunoensis DSM 44101; assembly: GCF_000428945.1. Taxonomy (GTDB): domain Bacteria; phylum Actinomycetota; class Actinomycetes; order Mycobacteriales; family Micromonosporaceae; genus Hamadaea; species Hamadaea tsunoensis. The sequence goes on from NZ_AUAX01000004.1 coordinate 273,732, forward strand.
CGCCAGCATGTCCCGCGTCGTGAACCCGGTACGCGCGAAGTTGTAGTACTCGCTCACGTTCGGGTTCAGGTTGTTGGTGTACCGCCCCGCGTAGCTGAAGATCGCGTTGTTGCCGACCAGGTTCCGGTTGTCGAAGGACGTGTTCGCGCACATCGCGCCGAAGCCGAACTGGTGGTGGGCCGACGTCACGGAGTCGCCGGTCGCGGTGAGGACGACCGGGTTGTTCGGGTCGGGGATCGTGTTCGGGTCCCGGCACACGATCCGGTCCTTGAGCGCCTCGGCCGGCTCGGTCGCGCAGGCCTTCTTCGACGGCGACGGGGAGGGCGCGGGCGTCGTCGGCGGCGGCGACACCGGGCAGGGCGACGCGCTCGGGCTCGCGCTGCCGGACCGGCACGGCGACGGGGACGGTGTCGCGCTCTTCGACGGGCTGGCCGACGGGCACGCCGACGCGGACGGCCCCGACGACGCGGAACTCGACGGGCACGGCGACCGGCTCGGACTCGGCGAGGTGCTCGGACTCGGCGACCCCGATCCCGACGGGGACGCGCAGGCCGACGGCGACGCACCGCCGGACGCGCACGGGCTCGCGCTCGCGCTCGCGCTGGCCGACGGGCTGGCGCTGCGGGAGGCCGACGCGCTCGCGGACGCCGTCCGGGTCGGCGATCCCGTCGGGCCGCCCGTGGGGGTGGAACTCGCGCACGGATCCGCCGAACCGGTCGGGCTCGGCGTCGCGGTCCCGGTCGCGCTCGGTGTCGCACTCGGACTGCGCGTCGGGCTCGCCGTCGCGGTGGCCGTACTCGTGGCGGCGGCACTCGTGGCGACAACGTTCGCGGCAGCGGCCTTCGCGTCGAGGACGGTGTTCGCCCCGGCGACGCCGTCCACGGCGTCTTGCGCGGCGGCGGGGGAGACCGGTGCGGTCGAGTGGAGAGTGGCGCTCGGCGTCGGTGTCGCCGAACCCGATCGGGACGCCGACGGCGAGGCCGACGCGGAGCGGCTCGGCGACCCGGTCGGTGTCGCGGACGGTCCGCACCGTTCGGCCCGCAACTGGGCGAGGGCGGCCACGACGTCGTCGGGCAGCGGCTGCCCCTCGGGGATGCAGGGATCGAAGTACCACGCACTGAAGTCGAGGTCGCGTACGCAGGGCGACTCGTCGGCGACCGTGGTCATCGCCGGTGCGGCTGGCGGCGGGGTGTGGGCCGCGGCGTACACGGACCCGGCCCCGAGGGTCACGAGGAAGGCGGCGGCCCCGGCCACGAAGGGCTGGAGCCTGCGCCGGATGCTGGTCGGCATGCAAGCACGGTCGCATATTTCATCGATCAATAGAAGATTGCCAATGTAAAGTCCGATTCTGGCACCCGCGCGTCCAGCCCCGCGCCCGTGCGTCCGGCCCCTCCAAGATCCCGTTTGGATCAGGGATCGCCACGTAATCATGGGCCATGATTCGGGTGATTTCCCTGATCCAAACGGGATCTTGGAGCTGCGCGCGGCGGCCGGTCACGCCGTGACGAGGACGACGATGAGCGTACGCGGGCCGTGGACCCCTTCCACGCGGTTCAGCTCGATGTCGCTGGTGGCCGACGGCCCGCTCACGAACGTCAGCGGCCGGGCCGGGTCGAGCCGGTGCAGCAGCTCGGGAACCGTCTGCACGACCTGGTCGGCGAGGACCACGCACACGTGCCGGTCCGGGATCAGCGTCAGCGCCCGCCGGCCCTGCCCGGGGCCGCCGTCGAGGGCGATCGTCCCGGTCTCGGCGCACGCCGCGGCGCAGCCGGTGAGCACCGCGTCGATCCGGTCGAGGTCCGCGTACGCCAGATCGTCGTCGACGGCGGCCCCGGGCAGCGGGAGCGGCGAGCCGGGCGGGACCACGACGGACCAGCCGAGGGTGATCTCGGCGAGCTTGCCGGGCAGCTCGGCGGCGGTGACCCGGTGGACCGTGGCCTTGTAGTCGTCGAGCCGGTCGGTGAGCAGGTCGAGCAGGCGCGGGTCGCCCGAGGCGTGGTCGCCGAAGATGCGGTAGTCGCGCGGCACGGCCGGGGCGGTGACACCGGCGGTGGCGGCGCGGATCCGGCCGAGAATGTCCTCGCGCGCGCTCATCGCCGCCTCCGTCGCTGACCGATCCGGGCGGGGACCTTGCGCGCCGACACCGAGCGGCGACGCGGCGCGGCCTCGGGGCGCGGAGCGGCGAAGCTGCCGAAGAAGGCGAAGAACTGCCGGATGAGGCCCTCCGCGTAGATGCGGCCGGGTTCGTTCTTGGCCGGCCATCGCCCGTACATCAGCGCTTCCTCCACCAGGTGCGGAACGTCTGGGCCGGGGGGACCGGCGCGTCGCGGGCTTCCGTCCAGCCGCCGAGGAACAACGGTAGCCGCCGGATGCGACCCCCTCGGCCGATCAGCCGGCCGAGCCGCAGCAGCCGGGACGCGAACCGGAACCGTCCCGGGGACGCCATCGTCCAGGCCGCCGCCGCCATCGCCACCGCCTCCGGGGACACCCGCGAGTGATCGTCCACGACGGACGATCGCAGGTGGACGAGGATCGTGGGGATGTCGATGCGGACCGGGCAGGCGTCGAAACAGGCCCCGCACAGGCTGGACGCGTAGGGGAGCGAGGCGTTGTCGGCCACCCCGGTGAGCTGGGGCGACAGGATCGCGCCGATCGGCCCCGGATACACCGACCCGTACGCGTGCCCGCCCGTGCGCTCGTACACGGGACACACGTTGAGGCACGCCGAGCAGCGGATGCAGTGCAGGGCCGAGCGGCCGGCCGGATCGGCGAGGACGCGCGTACGCCCGTTGTCGAGCAGGACGAGATGGAACTCCTGCGGCCCGTCGCCGGGGGTGATCCCCGTCCAGGTGGACGTGTAGGGGTTCATCCGCTCCCCGGTCGACGAGCGGGGCAGCAGCTGGAGGAAGACTTCGAGATCGGTCCAGGTGGGCACCACCTTCTCGATGCCCATGACCGTGATCAGCGTACGCGGCAGGGTCAGGCACATCCGGCCGTTGCCCTCGGACTCGACGACGGTGATCGTGCCGGTCTCCGCGACGGCGAAGTTGGCGCCCGAGACGGCGACGCGGGCGGAGAGGAACTTCGCGCGCAGGTGCGCCCGGGCGGCCATCGCCAGCCGCCGGGGGTCGTCGGTCAGCGCGGGGTCCACGCCGGGCATCTCGCGCAGGAAGATCTCGCGGATCTCGGCGCGGTTGCGGTGGATCGCCGGCACGAGGATGTGCGACGGCTTGTCGTGTCCCAGCTGGACGATCAGCTCGGCCAGGTCGGTCTCGACCGGGGCGATCCCGGCCGCTTCGAGGGCTTCGTTGAGGCCGATCTCCTGGGTCGCCATCGACTTGATTTTGACCACCTCGTCGGCGCCGGTCGCGCGGACCAGGTCGACGACGATCCGGTTGGCCTCGTTCGCGTCGCCCGCCCAGTGCACGACGCCGCCGCGCGCGGTCACCTCGCGCTCCAGGCGCTCCAGGTGGTCGGCCAGGTTCGCCATCGTCGCGGCCTTGATGGCCTCGCCCGCCCGGCGCAGCTGCTGCCAGTCGGGCACCTCGCCGACGACCTTGGCCCGCTTGGCGCGGATGGTCGCGGTCGCGTGGCCGATGTTGCGCCGCAGCTGCCCGTCGGCCAGCGCCGCGCGGGCGGCCGCCGGGAAGTCCGCGTCGCCGCGCAGCTGCCCCACACCCTTCGGGGCGGCCGGCATGCCGAGGAACGTCTCGCTCATCGCGCCGCCAGGATTTCCGCGAGATGCACGGTACGCGTACCGGTGCGCAGCCGCGACAGCCCGCCGCCGATGTGCATGAGGCAGGAGGCGTCGCCGGCCGTGACCGCTTCGGCCTTCGTGGACAGCACGCACCGCATCTTGTCGGCGAGCATGGCCGTCGAGGTGTCCGCGTTCTTCAGCGCGAACGTGCCGCCGAAACCGCAGCACTGCTCGGCGTCCGGCAGCTCGACGAGGTCGAGACCGCGTACGCGGCGCAGCAACCGCAGCGGCTTGTCGTCGACGTGCAGCATCCGCAGGCTGTGGCAGGTCGGGTGGTACGTGACCCGGTGCGGGTACGCCGCGCCCACGTCCTCGACGCCGAGCACGTCGACCAGCAGCTCCGACAGCTCGAACGTCCGCTTGGCCAGGGTCTCCGCACGGGCGGCCAGCACCTCGTCGCCGGCTTCGCGGGCGACCGTGGCGTGCTGGTGGCGTACCGAGCCGACGCAGGAGCCGGAGGGCGCCACGATCACGTCGTAGGGCTCGAACGTCTCCACGTGGCGGCGGACGAGCTTGCGGGCCTGTCGCGGGTAGCCGGTGTTGATGTGCATCTGGCCGCAGCAGGTCTGCCCCTCCGGGAAGACGACCTGATGGCCCAGCCGCTCCAGGAGCGTGACCGTGGCCCGGCCGACGTCGGGGAAGAGCGTGTCCGCCAGGCAGGTCACGAACAGCGCGATCCTCACGCGGCGGATCCTATAGGATCTGCCGCGTTTTGGTCAGCCCCGCCGCCCGCGTCCGCCGCCGGTACCGCCCGTCCCGGCCGGCTGCGAGGCGGTGGGCTGCGGGTTCGGCGTCGTACCGCCGTTGCCGTTCCCGTTGCCGTTGCCGTTGCCGTTCCCATCGCCGTTCCCGTTGCCGTTGCCCGGCTTCTGGGTCGGCTTGTCGGACGGCTCGCGTGTCACATAACCGGACTTGAAGGCCAGGGCGACCGGCGGATCGCCGAAGAGCTGCCGGGTGTCGGTGGACAGCGCCGTGTCGAGGGTGTGCGCGACCGCCGCGATCACGTCCCGCTGGACGGCCGAGCCCACCGCGTCGGCGGTGCCGCTCGGGTTGGCCGCGATCGAGGCCGCCGCCAGCTGCGGGGTGAACGCGACGAACGACTCGGTGACGTTGCCGTCGGAGCTGCCGGTCTTGCCGGCGATCGGCCGGCCGTCGACGATGTCGTCGACCGAGCTCGCCGTGGCGCCGTTGCACCGGTAGAACGCCGACTGCTGGCCGACGGGGCAGCGGGCCGCGTCCGTCGCCGCCAGCGCCACGTCCTTGTCCAGCGCCTGCGTGCAGTCGGCGCCGCCGGTCGCGAGCTTCCTGCCGTTGGCGTCGGTGATCGACGCGATCGGCGTCGGCTTGCAGTACATGCCCTCGGCCGCCACCGTCGCGTACGCGTTGGCGAGGTCCAGCGGCGTCGTCGCCGACACGCCCAGCGTGAACGCGCCCCAGTTGGCCGGGCTCGCCGCGAGCTTCTTGTCCTCGGCGGAACGGAACTGGATGCCGAGCTTCTGCGCCACGGCGACCGCCTTGGCCACGCCGACCTGCTCCTCCAGCTGCACGAAGTAGGTGTTGACCGAGCGGCCGAAGCCCGTCCACATGTTCCGGTAGCCCGCCATCGAGGCGGACGCGTTCTGCGGGCACCAGTAGCCGTCGCAGTTGCCCGGGCCGGTGTAGGGGAACGAGGAGGTGTAGCGGTCCGGGGAGGAGATTCCGGTGTCGAGGGTCTTGCCCTCCTGCAGCGCCGCCAGCATCGTGAACATCTTGAACGTCGAGCCGGCCTGGTAGCCGTTGACGCCGTTGCCGCCCGCGACGAGTTGCAGCACGGAGTTGCCCGCCCCGGCCTCCGGGCTGTAGTGCCGGTTCACGGCCAGCGCGACGACCTTGCCGGTGCCGGGCTGGACCACGGCCATCGGGGAGATGCGCTTGTTCGTGTACCCGTAGACCTTGAGCACCTGCGCCTGCGCGGTCGCCTGCACCTTCGCGTCGAGCGAGGTCACGATGCGGTAGCCGCCGGTCTTGAGCTCCTGCAGGCGGTCGGCGGCGTTGTCGCCGAACGCCGCCTGCGACTGCCACCAGCTGCGGAAGTAGTCGCAGAAATAGCCGGTGGAGTCCTTGGCGGCGGTGCAGTCGTTCGGCGTGGAGCTCGGCTTCAGCACGAGCTTCTCGGCCGTCGTCTCGGTCGCCTGCGCGGCCGTGATGTCTCCGGTGCCGACCAGCGACTGCAGCACGTACGCGCGCCGCTGCAGGGCACGGTCCTGGTCGCCGTCGACGGGGTTGTCCGACTCCGGCGACTGCAACAGCCCGGCCAGCAGCGCCGACTCGGCGAGGGTCAGCTGGCTCGGGTCCTTGGAGAAGTAGGTGTGCGCCGCGGCGTAGATGCCGTACGCGCCGTGCCCGAAGTAGGCGATGTTCAGGTAGCGCTCGAGGATCTGGTCCTTGGTGAGCCGCTGCTCGATCGTGATCGCGTACCGGGCCTCGGTGATCTTCCGGCCGGTCGTGACCGCGGTCGCCGCCTGCCGCTCCGCGTCGGTCGCGCTCGGATCGTTCTTCAGCACGTTGCGGACGTACTGCATGGTCAGCGTCGAGGCGCCCTGCTCGACGCCGCCGCTCGTCCCGTTGGCCACCGCCGCGCGCAGGATGCCCTTGAGGTCCACGCCGCCGTGCTCGTAGAACCGGGTGTCCTCGGCGGCCACGACCGCCTTGCGCATGATCGGCGCGACCTGGGCCAGCGGCACGTCCTTGCGGTTCTGGTCGTAGAACGTGGTCAGCAGCGTCTTGCCGTCGCTCGCGTACAGGTAGCTGGCCTGCAGCTGGGCGGGGTCGCGCAGCGCCGCCGGCATGTCGTCCCAGCCGATTCCCGCGTGCCCGACCGCCCAGCCGGCCAGCGCCGCGGCGGGCACGGCCGCCCCGGCCAGCACTCCGGCCGTCACCAGCGCGATCAGCAGCGCCCGGCCGAGCTTGCGGTGTACGCGCACCGGAACGTCGGGGGTGACGTCGGGCGCGTCGGTGTCTTCGGTATCGGGGGACAGGGGGAACATGAGCGCAAGCCTGCCCGGTCAACCTGGGTTCGTCCTGAGTTTGTGAACTCGGTCACCGATCGCGCTTGTCACTGTTCAGACAGGTTGGACGGCAACCTTTTCGGGGTAGCGCAGCCGGATCGGCGTGAGCAGGGCGACCGACGCCGCGCCCAGGTAGCCGAGACCGGCCACGAGCAGCACCGGGCGTACGCCGAACCGGCCGCTCGCGGCCGTCAGGGCGGTCGCGCCGAGCGGGCCCAGCGAACCGTGGATCGTCCAGAAGGCCGAGGTGACCCGGCCGAGCAACGCGTCCGGGGTGACCTGCTGGCGCAGCGACTGGGAGCAGATGCCGGCCGTCGCCACGCAGAAGTACGCCGCGGCCGCCCCGAGCGCCACCGTCGCGACCGAGGTGCCGAAGCCGATGGTGGCGATGAGGACGCCGGCCAGCATCGAGCAGCCGATCCAGGTCGGGCCGAAGCCGATCCGCCGCCGGATCCGGGCCACCGACAGCGATCCGGCGATGACCCCGAGCGCGACGACCGCCAGGGCGTACCCGACGGCGGAATCGGGCTGCCCCAGGTCGTGCTTGAGGTGGTAGATCACGAGGTCGGTCACCCCCTTCTCCACGAAGATCAGCATCGTCAGCACGACCGTCATCCACCGCAGTACGCGATGGCGCAGCAGGAACCGCGCACCGACCAGCAGGTTGTGGGCGAACGAGGCGGCCTCGACGGGTCCGGCCTGCGGATCGGCGGGGGCGCGGAAGCGGACGAAGCAGATGCCGACGGCCGAGACGGCGTAGGTCGCGGCGTCGACCCACATCGCGGCGGCCGGGCCGAACGCGGCCGAGATCAGCCCGGCGAGGATCGGGCCGGCGATCCCGGCCACGGAGTAGCTGGCCGACATCAGCCCGTTGGCCCGCGTGATCTGGTCCGGCCCGACGAGCCGGGGCAGCACGGCCACGTAGGTGACGTTGAACAGCATCGAGAACACGGCGGCGACGGGCATCACCGCGTACAGCAGCCAGACCGGGGAGCCGAACAGCCACGCGACCGGGATCGCCGCGACGAGCAGCGCGCGGGCGGTGTCGGCGGCGATGAGCAGCCGCCGGCGGTCGAACCGGTCGGCGATCACCCCGGCGAAGACCCCGGCCAGCAGGTTCGCAGCCGCGGCCACGGCGGTGACCAGGCCCATCTGGGCGACGGATCCGGTGGCGTGCAGGACGAGCAGCGGTACGGCGATGGTCGAGAACGCGTCACCGGCCGCCGACAGCGTCTGCACGCTCCAGAAGACGGCCAGGTCGCGGTTGTTCTTGAGCACTCGCCTCACTCACCGAGCCAGCTGCGCATGGACGCGTCGTCGGCCGCGGCCTCGTCACGCCGGCGCCGCCGGTCCGCCCGTGTCTCCCGGGGCGGCTCGGCCTGCTCCGGCGCGGGCCCGGCCCGGCGGCCGGCCTTGTCCGGCTGCCGGCCCGACGTCGGCGGGGCAGCGGGTGCCGGGGCGGCCGGTGGCGGGGGCGGCGGTGCGGGTGCCTGCGGCGCGGGCGGCACGACCGGCGACGAGGAGGCTTCCTCCCGCGGCGGGGTGTCCTTGCGCCGCCCGAACCGCGACTCCTTCTTCGGCCGCGGCGGCGGCTCGGCCTTCTCCCGCTTCTCCCGCTGGGCCGGCACCGCGCCGGTCGGCTCCCGCAGCGCCGACGCGGTCGGCGGCATTGTCGGCGGGGCGGCCGGGAGGGACGAGGACCGCCCGGTGGGGGACGTGTCCTCGCTCAGCCACGAATCGGTGATCGAATCACTCGGCCACTCGACCTTCCGCGTCGTGTCCAGCGGATCGTACGCGTGGCTCCCGGTGGTGGTCATCGGGTCGTACGTCCGGCTGCCGGTGGTGGTCATCGGGTCGTACGAGCGGCTGCCGGTGGTGGTCATCGGGTCGTAGGACCGGCTGCCGGTGGTGGTCATCGGGTCGTAGGACCGGCTGCCCGTGCTCGTCGCGGGGTCGCCGGAGCGGCCGCCCGGCTCGGGGAAGTCGAACGCGCCCGTCGTCTCGGCGGACACCCGCGGAGCGGGCACGTCCACAGCGGACACCGCCGGGTCCACCATCTCCGGGACGCTTCGGCGGTGCCGTCGGCGGCTCCACGCGTACTCGATGATGTTGAGCCAGAAGGCCACGACGGCGAGATCGAGGAGCGACAGCCCGGCGCTGAGCCGGTCGGTGATCTTGAAAAGCGCCACGACGACGGCGAAGGCGGCGAGCCGGGTCCAGGGGATGCGGCGCAGGAACACCCACTGGCCCGCCACGAACGTGATCAGGTAGAGGGCGAACCCGCCGAACAGCAGGGCCGCGACGCCGAAGGGCAGCGGCTCGCCGGGGTGGGCGACGGCCTCGCCGAGACCGACGGCGACGCCGAGGACGCCGGCGACGAAGAACAGGTGGGTGAACCCGACGAGCCCGCCGAGCTGGTCGCCGCGCAGGGCGCGCGCAGGCCGCTCGGTGCCGGCGGCGTAGTGGAGGTAGAGCCACCACAGCCCGCAGACGAGGGCGAACCCGCTGGCCAGCGCGGCCACGATGGACGGGGTGAGGTGTTCGAGGCCGACCACGGTGGCGCCGATCGCGAGGACGGCCTCGCCGAGCGCGAGGAGCAGGAACAGGCCGTAGCGCTCGCGCAGGTGCTTCGGCTCGAACGCGGCGGCGGCCGGCCTGCCCCCGACGACGCGCGGCAGCACCAGGTCGGCGACCACGGCGACGGCCCACGCGCCGAGCCGCCAGTTCCCCGGCAGGAAGGCGCCGGCGAGCATGATCGGCCCGCTGATCTGGGACAGGAGCATGAAGGTGGGGCTGGGGTCCTCAGGCGTGCGGCGCAGCTGCTGCAGCAGCGTCACCACGACCCGCTGGGCCAGGAACGCGGCGCCGAAGACGATGCCCCGGTCCCCGAATGCCTCGGGCACCGAGACCGCCATGACCAGCGCGCACAGCCCGGCGGCGAAATGGGCGAGGCGCTCGGCGGGCGAGTCGGAGCCCTTGACGTTGGTGTAGGTGACCATCGCGGCCCAGGCCCAGTACAGCGGCACGAACAGGACGACGGCACGGGCCCCGCCCATGAGGGTCGGTCCTGCCCCGGCGAGCGGGTGGAGCAGGGCGGACACCTGCACGATGGCGAAGACGAAGACGAGATCGTAGAAGAGCTCGACCGGCGAGACGGACTTCGGCTGCACGCGAACACTCTGCCGTCAGGCCGCGGCTTTGTCGAGCCAGCGCCGGCTGTCCGCGAGGGCCTGCGGCAACGGGCCGGCGTCCGCGTACCACTTGCTCTCCCACTCCAGGCTCAGCCAGCCGTCGTAGCCCAGCCGGCGTACCAGGTCCAGCGCCGTCGTCAGCGGCACCGTCCCGGCGCCGAGCGCCAGCGGCGTACGCTCCGCGGCGCTCTTCACGTCTTTCACCTGAACGTGGGCCAGGAAAGGCGCGAGCGCCGCGGCGGTCACCGTCATTGCTTCTCCGGTACGCCACGGGTGCAGCACGTCCCAGATCGCCCCGACGCCGGGGTGGCCGACGGCGGCCAGGATCCGCGCGACGTCGACGCCCCGGGGATGGGAGTCGTGGGTCTCCAGCCACAGCCGTACGCCGTCCGGCAGCAGCGGCGCGGCGGCGGCGAGCCGGCGTACCGCCCGGTCGTCGGCGGCCGGACCGGCCTCGGCCGCGCCCGGGAAGACGCGGACCGCGGGCGCGCCCAGGTCGGCCGCCAGCGCGGCGTGCGCCAGCAGATCGGCGACGCACCGGTCGTCGTCGCCGTCCGCGGCCACCTTCACGTACGAGGCGACGCACAGGATCGTGGTGCCGTCGAGATCCCGCCGCGCCTGGGCCCGGCCGGCCGCGGACAGTCCGGTGTGGACCGGCTCGTCGGCGGCGGCGCGCAGTTCCAGACCGGTCCAGCCGGACTCCTTCGCGAGCGCCGCGACCTCGGTCAGCGGCCACCCCGAACAGCCCAGCGTCGAGAACGCCAGCCGCATTCAGACCTCCCCGATGTACGCCCGGTGCCGCTCGGCCATCGTCGCCACGGTAGCGGCCGGATCGGCGTCCCAGACGGCCTGGTGGAAGATCTCCACCTCGACGTGACCGGTGTAGCCCGCCCGGGCGACCGCCTCGGTGATCGGCGCGAACTCGATGCAGCCGTCGCCGACGTGCCCCCGGCCCAGCAGCGCGTCCGCCGGGATCGGCAGCACCCAGTCGCACACCTGGTACGCGGAGATCCGCCCGGCCGCCCGCGCGATCTGGCCGAACAGCTCCGGATCCCACCACACGTGGTACGTGTCGACGACGACGCCGACCTCGTGCGGCGCGAAGTTCTCGGCGAGATCGAGGGCCTGGCCGAGCGTACTGACCACGGCCCGGTCGGCGCAGAACATCGGGTGCAGCGGTTCGATCGCGAGGCGTACGCCCCGGTCGGCCGCGTACGGGACGAGGGCGTCGAGCGCGTCGGCGACCTGCTGCCGGGCGCCGGGCAGATCCTTGGACCCGTCCGGCAGCCCGCCCACGACGAGCACGAGCTCCTTCGCGCCCAGGATCGCGGCCTCGTCGACGGCCGCCTGGTTGTCCGCCAGCCACCCCGGCACGTGGAAGAAGCCGCCCCGGCACAGGCTCGTCACCGTCAGCGCGTACCCGTCGATGATCTTCCGGGCGGCGGCGGCGCCCCCGGCCGCGGCGACCACGTCCCGCCAGGGTCCGATGCCGGTGATGCCGTTCTCGGCGGCCAGCCGGGCGGCCGTCTCCAGGGAGGCGTACTTGACGGTGGCGGTGTTCAGGGAGAGCTTCACAGGGTGGCCACCTTCGCGGCCGCCGCCTCGGGGTCGGCGAGGACCCCGCACTCCCCGGCGAGCCGGTACAGCTCCAGCAGGTGCTCGCGGGATCTCGCCGTCTGCTGCCCGGCGATCATCCGGAACTGCTCCTGGTGCCCGTTGAGCCAGGCCAGGAAGACGATGCCGGTCTTGTAGTGGAAGGTCGGCGCGGCGAAGATGTGCCGGGCCAGCGGGACCGTCGGGTCGAGCATCGCCCGGAACCCGGCCGTGTCCCCGGCGTCGAGCGCCCGCAGCGCGGCGGCGGCGGGGACCGCGACGGCGTCGAAGATCCCGAGCAGCGCGTGCGAGAAGCCCTCGGCGTCCCCGGCGATCAGCTCGGGATAGTTGTAGTCGTCGCCGGTGTAGAGGCGTACGCCGGCCGGCAGCGCCCGGCGCAGCGCGATCTCCCGGCCCGCGTCGAGCAGGGACACCTTGATCCCGTCGATCCTGTACGCGTGGGTGCGGATGAGGTCCAGCACGGTTCCGGTCGCCGCGTCGAGGTCCTTGTCGCCCCAGTAGCCGGCCAGCGCCGGGTCGAACATGTCGCCGAGCCAGTGCAGGATCACCGGCTGGTCCACCTGGGCCAGCAGCCGCCCGTAGAGGTTCAGGTAGTCGTCCGGGCCCGTCGCGTTGGCGGCGAGCGCCCGGCTGGCCATCAGGATCACGCGCGCCCCGGCGGCCTGGACGACCTCGATCTGCTCGGCGTACGCGGCCTCGATGCCGGCCAGGGTGTGCTCGCCGGGGGAGAGGTGATCGGTGCCGGCGCCGCAGGCCAGCAGGCCGCCGACCGCCTTCGCCTCGGCGCCGCTGCGGCGGATCAGTTCCCGGGCGCCGGTCGGGCCGCCCCGCTCGTCGGTGCCCGACCACGGCAGGCCCATGCCGCGCTGGGCGGTGTCCATCGCGTCGGCCACGCCGAGGCCCAGCGACCAGAGGTGGTGGCGGAACCGCAGGGTGGCGTCCCAGTCCACGGTGGTCTGGTCGGCGGCGGCGGGATCGGCGACGACGTGGGCCGCGGCGTAGAACGTCCGGGCGCTCACAGGGCGGGCACCTCCAGGCGGCGGCCCTCGCGAGCCGACTGCGCGCCGAGTTCGGCCAGCTGTACGCCGCGCGCGCCGGCCCACAGGTCGTGCGCGTACGGGGCGCCGGTGGCGACGGCCGTGAGGAACTCGGCCCACTGCACCTTGAACCCGTTGTCGTAGACGTCGTTCTCCGGCACGTCCGTCCACAGTGCCCGGAAGTCGTGGCTCGTCGGCAGATCCGGGTTCCAGACCGGCTTCGGCGTCGCGTTGCGGTGCTGGATGCGGCAGCCGCGCAGGCCCGCCACGGCCGACCCGTGGGTGCCGTCGACGTGGAAGGCCACCAGCTCGGTCCGGTCCACCCGGGTCGCCCACGACGAGGTGATCTGGGCGACGATCCCGCCTTCGAGTTCCAGCACCGCGTACGCGGCGTCGTCGGCCGTCGCCGCGTACGGCTCGCCCTGCTCGTCGAAGCGCTGCGGGATGTGGGTGACGGAGTGCGCGTACACCGACTTCACCGGGGCGATCACGTGGTCGAGCACGTAACGCCAGTGCGGGAACATGTCCAGCACCATGCCGCCGCCGTCCTCGGCCCGGTAGTTCCAGCTCGGCCGCTGGGCCGCCTGCCAGTCGCCCTCGAACACCCAGTAGCCGAAATCGATGCGTACGCTGAGGATCCGGCCGAAGAAGCCGGAGTCGACCAGCCGCTTGAGCTTGCGCAGGCCGGGCAGGTAGAGCTTGTCGGCGACGACGCCGTGGCGGACGCCGGCCGCGTCGGCCGCGCGGGCGAGGCCGAGCGCCTCGTCGAGGGTCTCGGCGACGGGCTTCTCGGTGTAGACGTGCTTGCCGGCCGCGATCGCCTTGGTGAGCCCGGCGACGCGGGCCTGGGTCACCTGCGCGTCGAAGTAGATCTCGTTGGCCGGGTCGGCGAGCGCCGCGTCGAGGTCGGTCGTGAAGTTCGTGAGGCCGTGCTGGGCGGCGAGGGCCTCCAGCTTGGCGGCGTTGCGGCCGACGAGCACCGGCTCGGGGAACAGCACCGTGCCGTCGGGCAGGTTCAGGCCGCCCTCCTCGCGGATCGCGAGCAGGGAGCGCACCAGGTGCTGGCGGTATCCCATCCGCCCGGTGACGCCGTTCATGACGATGGTGACCTTCTTCACGCCGCTCCTCGCTTCGTCTGGAGTCCCCGCCGCCGGGTGCCGTGCTGGGCGGCGCCGGCGGCGATTCGTTATTCGGAAAGCGCTTTCCAACTGGCTGCGAGGCGGTACGTTACCGGGATGCGCGACAAGCCGTCAACCGCCACCCTGCAGCAGGTAGCCGACGCCGCCGGGGTCTCCCTCGCCACCGCCTCCCGCGTCCTGCACGGCAGCGGCGGGCGTACCGTCCGCGAGGAGCTGCGCGGCCGCGTCCTGGCCGAGGCCGCCCGGCTGCGCTACGTCTCGCACGCGCCCGCCCAGGCCCTGGCCCGCGCCACGACCTCCATCGTCGGCCTGATCGTGCACGACATCGCCGACCCCTACTTCGCCGCCATCGCCGCGGGCGCCATGCGCGCCGCGCGCGAGCACGACCTCATGGTCATGGTCGCCTGCACGTTCCGCGACCCCGCCCTGGAACTGGAGTACATCGCCCGCCTGCGCGCCCAACGCGCCCGCGCCATCGTGCTCGCCGCCAGCGCCTTCACGGGTACGCGTTTCCTCGCCGACCTGGCCGAGCAACTGGACGCGTACGCGCACCAGGGTGGCCGGGCCGCCGCGATCGGCAACCACGGACCGGCCGTGGACGCGGTCCTGCCGGACAACAAGGGCGGCGGCGCACTGGCCGCCCGGCACCTACTCGACTGCGGCCACGCCGAGATCGGTGTGGTGGCCGGCCCGAAGCGCCTGGCCGTCGTGGCCGACCGGCTCGCGGGCTTCCGCTCGGTGTTCCCGGTCGACGCGTCCCATGTGGAGGAAGGCGATTTCAGCCGCGACGGCGGGTACGCCGCCACCCGGCGGCTGCTCGCCCGGCACCCGTCGCTGACGGCGGTGTTCGCGCTGGACGACCTGATGGCGTTCGGTGCCGTGGCCGCCCTCCAGGACGCCGGCCGCTCGGTGCCCGGCGACGTGTCGGTCGTCGGCTTCGACGACATCCCCGGCGCGGCCGACGTGGGTCCCGGCCTCACCACGATCCGCCTCGACCTCACCGGCCTGGGGGAGAAGGTGCTCGGCCTGGCCCTGTCCGACCTCGGCCCGGCCCGCCAGGTCATCACCATGCCGGCCTCCCTGGTGGTACGCGCATCCAGCCGCCCCCTATCTTCCTAGGACGCTCTACGGGTTGTGCCCCCGGCCACCGTTTCCGCTGAGCGGCACGGGGTGTGCGGCGACCGCCGTTTCGGCCGAGTCGATCACCGCACCTTGATCATGTCGCGCGTATATGTTGCGGCGGCCGGATTTCGACAGATCTGCGTTACACGATCAAGGCCGATACGGGCCGCCCGCACAAGCAGTCGCAAGGCGCGGACGCTCGCGCAAGATCGTCGGAAATGGAGGGTGGACGCTGCGGGGGAGAGGCGACCCGGGCGGGGCGGTATCCTGCCTGCCATGCCCTCCCCGCAAGATGTGCACGGTGTCGCGCCGACCGATCGGGAGGGCTGGTCCCGTGCGCTGCTGGGCCTGATCGCCCCGGCCACCCGGGTCGCCGCGCTCGGCCCGGCCCGGCTGCCGGTGCACGCCGCCAATCACGATCCAGGTTCCGCCTGGCTGGAGTCGATCGCGCGGCCGTTGTGGGGGCTGGCGCCGCTGGCCGCGGGGGGCGGTACCGCGCCGCAGTGGGACGAGGTCCGCGCCGCCCTCGCGGCCGCCGTCGATCCGCGGGGTCCGTGGTACATCGGCGAGCCGGTCGACCGCGATCAGCGGATCGTCGAGTCCGCCGCCATCGGGTACGCGCTGGCGGCCGCGCCGCACGAGATGTGGGATCCGCTGTCCGGCGTACAGCGGGACAATCTCGCGGCGTGGCTCGGTGCCGCGATGCGGGCCGAACCGGTGGACAACAACTGGCATTTCTTCCCGGTGTACGCGGCGACCGGCCTGGCCGCCGTCGGCGTACCGGTGGATGAGGGCGCGAAGCGGGCGCACCTGGACCGGCTGGAGGAGTTCGCGCTGGCCGACGGCTGGTACGCGGACGGCCCCGGCGCGGCGCGCGACTACTACGTGCCGTTCGGCTTCCATTTCTACAGCCTGCTGCTGACCCGCCTGGGCGCGGTGGAGGAGGAGCGCGCGGAGCGGTTCCGGGAGCGGGCGACGCGGTTCGCGGGGCAGTTCCGCAACTGGTTCGCGGCCGACGGTGCGGGTCTGCCGTTCGGGCGCAGCCTGGGCTACCGGTTCGCGCAGGGCGCGTTCTGGTCGGCGCTGGCCGCGGCGGACTGCGAGGCCCTGCCCTGGGCGGAGGTACGCGGTCTCGCGCAGCGCCACCTGGAGTGGTGGTGGCCGAAGCCGGTCGCCGACGAGGAGGGCGGCCTGACGGTCGGGTACGCCTACCCGAACACCGGTGTCGTCGAGCAGTACATGGCCGGCGGTTCGCCGTACTGGGGCGTGAAGTTCTTCGCCGCGCTGGCCGCCGGATCCGACCATCCTTTCTGGACGGAGAAGCCCGCGCCGGTCGAGGGCCCGGCCGTGCTGGCGCAGCCGGCCGCGTCGATGGTGCTGAGCCGGGACGGGCGCGGTGACGTGGTCGCGCTGAACGGGCAGGAGACCCCGGCGTGGCGGCCCCGTGGCGGCACCGCCAAGTACGCCAAGTTCGCGTACTCGACCCTGGCCGGGATCGGTGTTCCGACGGGCGGCCCCGATCTGGACGACTTCGGCCTCGACGGGACCCTGGCGCTGTCCGACGACGGCGTGCACTGGCGTACGCGTACGCACGGGGTGGCCGAGTTGGACGGGGAGGCCGTGGTGCTGCGCTGGCGGCCGTGGCCGGACGTCACCGTCGAGACCCGGCTGGCCTTCGACGGCGACGGGCGCCACGTACGCGTACACACGATCTCGGCGGGCCGCGCGTTGACCGTCGCCGAGGGCGGGTTCTGCGTACCGTGGAACGAGGTGGGCGCGCCGGGTTCGGCGGCGGGGGCCGGGGCGGCCGCGACGGCCGGCGGGATCCGGTCGGAGATCGTCGACGTGGACGGCGCCCGGGAAGGCCTGATACTGCACCCCATGCCCGGTTCGCACGTGCTGTTCGGGCGTACGGTGCTTCCGGCCCTGCTGGGCGGAATCGCCGCCGGTGACCACGTTCTGCGCTGCGCGGTCACGGTACGCCGGGTCTGAGGGCGCCGACGCGGTGTCGGAGTTACAAGATCCATAACGCTCCGGATATAGTGTCTCGGCGTGTCCGACCGGCGCGCACGAGGGGGGATGGCGATGACGGAGACGGATCCCCGGACGCGGGTTCTCACCATCCCCAATGTGATCAGCTTCCTGCGGCTGCTCGGCGTACCGCTGTTCCTCTACCTGTTCCTCGGGCCGAAGGCGTGGGGCTGGGCGGTCGTGGTGCTCGCCGTCGGCGGGACCACCGACTGGATCGACGGCTACCTCGCCCGCCGGCTCGGCCAGGTCAGCCGGCTCGGCGAGCTGATGGACCCGCTGGCCGACCGCCTGTACATCCTGGCGACGCTGCTGGCGTTCACCGTCGAGTCGGTCGTGCCGTGGGCGTTCACCATCGCCCTGCTGCTGCGCGAGGCGGTCCTGCTCGTCGTCATCCTGGTGCTGCGCCGCCAGGGCCACGAGCCGCTGCCGGTGCACTATCTCGGCAAGACCGCGACCTTCCTGCTGCTGTTCGCGTTCCCCGTCCTGCTGCTGGCCAAGGCCGCGCACGGGGACGTCGCGGCGGTGGCGCACGCGGTCGGCTGGGGTCTGGCCTGGTGGGGCCTGGTGCTCTACTGGATCGCCGGCGGCCTCTACATCGTGCAGGCGCGGATGGTCCTGCGCACGCCGCGAACGTCGGGCGGCCTGGCATGACCACCGGGGCGGGCCCGAACGAGCGACCGGTCACCGGGACCGGCCTGACGAGCGGCCCGCCCGGCGCCTCCTACGGCACCGACCTGCTCGACCAGCTCTTCCGGGAGTCCCTCGACTCCGGGTACGCGCTGCCGGTGATCGAGCGCTCGCGCGGCCGGCGGGTGTTCCTGCGGATCCTCACGGCGGTCACGGCGCTCATCGTCGGCTTCCTGTTCGCGATCGCGTACGAGAAGGTGGTCGCGGAGAAGCCGCAGCGGCAGACGGCCCGCGACGGGCTGATCTCCGACATCCACACCCGCCAGCAGCGGGTCGACGCGCTCACCGCGCAGGCCGAGCAGGACCGCAACCAGGTCTCCAGCCTGCAGGAGGCGCTGCTGTCCAACAGCACGCTGGAGAAGCTGCGCACCTACGAGGCCGCGACCGGGCTGCGCAAGGTGACCGGCGACGGGGTGGTCGTGACGCTGTCGGACGGCCCGCCCACGGTGGACCCCGTGACCGGCCAGAAGGAGACGCCCAGCGACTCGCGGGTGCTGTACTTCGATCTGCGTACGGTGGTCAACGAGCTGTTCGCCGACGGGGCCGAGGCCGTCTCGATCAACGGCCAGCGGCTGACCGCGCTGTCCACCATCCGCGCCGCCGGTGAGGCGATCCTGGTCGACTTCAAGCCGCTGATCGGGCCCTACAAGGTGTCCGCGATCGGGCCCGGCTCGATGGAGGACGACTTCAACGGCTCGGCAACGGCCGAGCTGTACCGCAAGCTGTCCTCGACGAAGGGCATGGGCTTCTCGGTCAAGCAGACCGACGGGCTCACCCTGCCCGCCGCGGCCACGCCGCAGCTCTACTACGCCACGCCGCTGACGTCCGCGTCACCCTCCCCGTCCGGCGGCTCACCGTCCCCTTCGAGAGGTGGCAAGTGATACCGGTCATCGCGCTCATCGCCGGGGTGGTCCTCGGCGTCATCCTCGACCCCACGGTCCCCGTCGCACTGCAGCCGTACCTGCCCATCGCGGTCGTGGCGGCGCTTGACGCGGTCTTCGGCGGCGTACGCGCGAAGCTCGACGGCAAGTTCGACGACAAGCAGTTCGTGGTCTCGTTCATCTCGAACGTGCTCGTCGCCGGGCTCATCGTGTGGCTGGGCGACCAGCTCGGCGTCGGCGGCCAGCTGTCGACGGGCGTGGTCGTCGTCCTCGGCGTACGCATCTTCGGCAACGTGGCGGCCATCCGCCGGCACCTGTTCCGGGCGTAAGGAGAGCACGTGACCGAGCCGCACCGCCCCGGCGACGAACCGACGCGACCCGTACCGGCCACCCCTGAGGGGGGCGGGGACGACGGCACGCCCGGCGCGGAGGACGAGACGACGTGGCGCGACGGCATCGCCCAGCCGCCCGCGGCCGCGCCGCCCGCCGCGCCCGAGGACGAGGACGCGCCCGACGACGCCGCCGACGACGCCGCCGACGACGCCGCCGAAGACGCAGACGCCGCCGAGGAGGAGCCCACGGCCGAGGACGAGGAGGCCACGACCCGGCTCACGGTCGGGCCGCCCGAGCCGCCGCCGGCGCGCGGGAAGACCCGGCCCGGCAAGGTCTCGGCCACCGGCGTCGTCATCGCGGTCCTCGTCGGGCTGCTCGGCTTCGCCCTCGTCGTGCAGGTACGCGGAACCTCGACCGACGCGACGCTCGCCTCGGCGCGGCAGGACGACCTCGTGCGCATCCTGTCCGATCTGGACTCGAACGAGGACCGGCTGCGCAAGGAGATCAGCGACCTGGACAAGCTCAAGCGGGACCTGACCGCGGGCAGCGAGAGCCAGGAGGCGGCCAAGCAGGCGGCCGAGAAGCGCGCCGACGAGCTCGGCATCCTCGCCGGCACGCTGCCGGCCAAGGGGACCGGCCTGGTGGTGCACTTCAACCCGGGCTCCGGGACGATCCGCGGCGCGCAGCTGCTGGACGCGGTCGAGGAGCTGCGCAACTCCGGGGCCGAGGCCATGCAGATCTCCGGTTCGGACGGTCACAAGGTACGCATCATCGTCTCCACGTACTTCGTGGACGACGGCAACGGCGTACGCGTCGACGGAGCGCGGCTGACCGGCCCGTACACCATCACGGTCATCGGCGACGCGGGCACGATGAAGACGGCGCTGAACATTCCGGGTGGGGTGGTCGCTACCGTCGGTGGCGACGGCGGTAACGTGATCGTCGAAGAGCCCGGCACGGTCACGGTCGACGCCATGGCCGCCACCCCTGCATTGCAGTACGCGCAGCCCGTCTCCTGACCGGAGAGGGCGTGAACGAGGAGCGAACGTGATTCCTGAGAACCTGCGCTACACCGCGGAGCACGAGTGGGTCGCCACGAGCGGCACTCCCGTCCGCGTCGGCATCACCGACTTCGCGCAGGACGCGCTCGGCGACATCGTCTACGTCCAGCTGCCCGAGCCCGGCACCGAGGTGGCCGCGGGCGACTCGTTCGGCGAGGTGGAGTCGACCAAGAGCGTCTCGGAGATCTACGCCCCCGTCAGCGGTACCGTTCTGGCCCGCAACGAGGCCCTGGTGGACTCGCCGGACCTGATCAACACCGACCCGTACGGCGAAGGCTGGCTCGTGGAGATGCAGCCCGCCGACCCGGCCGCGATCGACGCGCTGCTGGACGCGGACGGCTACGGCAAGCTCACCGAGAGCTGAACTGCCCGCGCGTCCGGTTGACCCTTTCTTTGTGAGCTGGCTACGCTCGCACAACCGATTCGCCCCCCGGCAGAGTTGCCGAGGGGCAGATCCGACGACGAAATCGTGAGGTGGTCCGATGACCCGCCCCGGCGACGAGTTCCCCCCGCTCGATGTCACGTCGACCCTCCACCTGGGCTCCCTGGACGAGGTGCTGGAGGGATCCGACTCCGACGTCGTGCCCGGACGGGTCTCCGGCCAGCTCCCCCCTGGGATGGCCTTGCTGGTGGTGCGGCGCGGACCCAATGCGGGAGCACGGTTCCTGCTCGACCACGACGTGACCACGAGCGGCCGGCACCCTGACAGCGACATCTTCCTCGACGACGTGACGGTGTCGCGCCGGCACGCCGAGTTCCACCGCGAGGGCTCCACCTTCACGGTGCGCGACGTCGGCAGCCTCAACGGCACCTACGTCAACCGGGAGCGGGTCGAGTCCGCGACGCTGAACAACGGCGACGAGGTTCAGATCGGCAAGTTCCGGCTGGTCTACATCGCGGGGCCGCGCCCCGAGGAGTCGTGACGCAGTCCGAACGGGCCGCGGCACCAGGTGACCGAGGTGCCGCGGCGTCGGGCGGGGCTGCCCGCGGCCGGGAGCACGCCGGCAACGAGCCGCTGTTCAGCATCGGTGAGGTGCTGGCCGAGCTGCGGGTCGAGTTCCCCGACACGACGATCTCCAAGCTGCGCTTCCTGGAGAGCGAGGGCCTGGTCGAGCCGCAGCGTACGCAGTCGGGATACCGCAAGTACTCCCGCTCGGACGTGCTGCGGCTGCGCTATGTCCTGATCGCCCAGCGCGACCATTACCTGCCGCTGCGGGTCATCCGCGAGCAGCTGGCGCAGGGCGAGATCGTGATCGAGCCGCCGCAGGCGCGTCCCGCGCTGGTGGCGCTCGGCCCGAACGACGCGCTGCCGCCGCCGACGGCGCTCGCCGAGCGGATGCCGCCGGAGAACGTGCGGCTGTCCGCCGACGAGCTGTGCGCCGAGGCCGGGCTGGACAGCGCGCAGCTGCGCGATCTCGTCCAGCACGGCCTCGTGGTCGCCGACTCGATCGGCCGCTACGACGCCGACGCCCTGGCCGTGGCCCAGGTGGCGGCCGCGTTCGCGGAGCACGGCGTACAGCCCCGGCATCTGCGTGCCTGGCGGGCCGCGGCCGACCGCGAGGTGGGCCTGTTCGCCGCGCTGATCGCCCCGCTCCAGCGCCATCCGGACCCGACCGCGCAGGCCCGCGCGGCGGAGACCGTCCGCGAGCTGACCGCGCTGTCGCAGCGCCTGCACGCCGCCCTGGTACGCATGGGGCTGCGCGACACGCTCGGTCAATGACTGCGTGTACGGTGAGAGTTGAGACGGTCGGATGCACGGCAGGGAGGCGACGGTGCGTGAGCTGAGCGTGGTCGGGGTCAGGGTAGAACTCCCCACCAACCAGCCGATCGTGCTTCTACGCGAAGTCGACGGCGACCGCTATCTCCCGATCTGGATCGGGGCGGTGGAGGCCACCGCGATCGCGTACGAGCAGCAGGGTGTGAAGCCGACGCGGCCATTGACCCACGACCTGATGCGGGACGTGCTGAAGGCGCTGTCGGCGCCGCTGAGCGCGGTCGAGATCACCGACCTGCGCGACAGCATCTTCTTCGCCGATCTGCTGTTCTCCGACGGCGCGATCCGGGTGTCCGGGCGGCCCAGCGACGCGATCGCGCTGGCGCTGCGGGTCGGCGCGCCGATCCGGTGCACCGAGGCGGTCCTCGACGAGGCCGGGATCATCATCCCGGACGAGCAGGAGGACGAGGTCGAGAAGTTCCGCGAGTTCCTCGAGCAGGTCACGCCGGAGGACTTCGCGAGCTGAGCGGGCCCGGATCCCGGCGGGATCCGTAGTGACCTACTCAATCCACTACTCCCTTCGCGGCGTGTCCCGGTGTTGCGTGCACGGAGGCAAGGCGCCTCGGCTATAGGGTGATCGTTGTCGGATCTGGCACCGGCGCTCTCCACCGCGGGCGTTCCACCATGCGGTCGACGAGTCGTGTGCTCCGGCGCCGCGGAGGTGGAGGTATTCGCATGTACGAGCCCTACAGCCCCAGCCAGCCGGTTCTGGCGGACGACCCGGGCACGCCCGGGGACGCCCGGGAGACGGTCGGGTACCGCGGTGTCACCGCGTGCCACGCGGTCGGGATCAGCTACCGGCAGATCGACTACTGGGCGCGTACGGGGTTGGTGGTGCCGAGCGTCCGCGATGCGACGGGGTCGGGCACGCAACGCCTGTACTCCTTCCGGGATCTTGTGGTCCTCAAGGTAGTCAAACGATTGTTGGACGCCGGGGTGTCGCTCCAGAACATCCGCAAGGCGATCGAGACCCTGCGGACGCACGGTGTCGACGACCTCGCCGCGATCACCCTCATCTCCGACGGCACCACGGTGTACGAGTGCCGGTCCGCCGAGGAGGTCGTCGACCTGCTGCAGGGCGGTCAGGGGGTGTTCGGCATAGCGATCGGCGGCGCCTTCAAGGAGATCCAGGGCTCGCTGTCGATGCTGCCGGGCGAACGGGCGGCCCCGGACGAACCGGCCGACGCCGGCGAGCCCGCGGCGGCCGACGGCGGACAGCTCATCGAGGCGCCGTTCGGCGTACCGGACGAGCTCGCCGCCCGCCGCGCCCGCCGCCGCGCCAGCTGAGCCGCACCGCACCGCACCGCGCCGGGGTACGGCTCGACGGCGGCCTGCCCCCGGCTCCGAGCGTCGTGCATTACTGTCGCGGCATGTCCGAGACGACTCTGGCGACGCCCGACGGCAGGCTCGTACGCCCGGCGGTCCCCGGCACGGCGACGACGCCGGACGGCGGCCCGCCGCAGCACGAGGCCGCCACGCCGACCGGCTGGTCGCGCTGGCGCCCGTCCGTGCTGGCCGGCCTGTGGACCTGGCTCGCCGCCCTCGGCATGTACGCCGTCGTCACCCTGGCCGGCTGGATGCCGATGCAGGACCTGGCGGCGAAGGCCGGTGATCCGCCGGTCAAGCTGCTGGACGCCGTCGACGCGTGGAACCGGTGGGACACCACCTGGTACCTGATCGTCGCGGATTCGGGCTACCACTGGGACACCCGGGCGACGGCCTTCTACCCCGGCTACCCCCTCCTCGTCCGCTGGACCAACGCGGTCCTGCCCGGCGGCTCCTTCCAGGCCGGCCTGGTCGTCGCGGCGCTGGCCTGCCTGGCCGCCCTGATCGTCATCCACCGGCTGGCGGCCGAGGCCCTCGACGAGAAGCACGCCCGGCGGACCGTGTTCTACCTGATGGCGTTCCCGACGGGGTTCTACCTCGTGGCCGCGTACAACGAATCGCTGTTCATCGCCCTGACCGCCGCGAGCCTGTACCTGATGCGGCGCCGGCTGTGGTGGCTCGCGGGCCTGTCGGCGGGCCTGGCGAGCGGGACCCGCATGGCCGGCGTGCTGATCGGCGTCGCGTTCGTGTACGAGTACCTGCGCCAGCACGGCTGGTCGATCCGGAAGATCCGCTGGGACGCGCTGAGCGTCCTGCTGGTGCCGTCGGGGCTGCTGGCCTACATGTTCTATCTCTGGCGCTCGTTCGGGGACCCGCTGTACTTCCTGGAGGCGCAGAAGGCCTGGTTCCACGACGGCTTCCAGTTCCCGTGGAAGGTCGTCCACGACACCTTCCAGCTGATCTGGACGACCGACCGGTGGCTGAGCCCGGACACCGCCCGCAACATCTTCAACCTCGGCACGGCGCTACTCGCCCTGGCCCTGTTCGTGCTGGCCTTCGTCGGGCCGTGGAAGCTCGGCCGGGAGAACCACTACCTGGTCGTGTTCGCCGCGCTGCCGATCCTGCTGCCGCTGTCCAACCCGATCCACTCGTTCTACCCGCTCAGCTCCATGTGGCGGTTCGCCCTCGAGTGCATCCCGATGTTCATGGTCCTCGCGCGCATGGGCCGCAACGGCTTCTTCGACCGCTTCTATACCCTGGGCGCCGTGGGTCTCCAAGGTGTCATGATCATCACCTTCATGCAGAACAACTTCGTCGCATGAAGATGCCCTCGCCGCGCGTACGCCGCTGGGTCGTCCGGGTCGTCCTCGCGGCCCTGGGCGCCGCGGTGGTCCTGGTCGCGGGCAGCCAGATCTGGATCCGGGCCGGCGCTTCCGGCCACGTGTACGCCGAAGCCGGCGTCCCGTCCCGGCCGGTGGCCCTCGTCCTGGGGGCGCAGGTGAACCCGGACGGGACCCTGTCGCCCTTCCTGGAGGCGCGGGTGTCCGCGGCGATGCGCCTCTACCAGGCCGGCAAGGTGCAGGCGATCCTCGTCTCCGGCGACCACGGCGAATGGAAGTACGACGAGCCCGGCCACATGCACGCCTGGCTGGTGGCGCACGGCGTACCGGACGTGAAGGTGGTCGACGACTACGCCGGGTTCGACACCTACGACTCCTGCCAGCGCGCGGTACGCATCTTCGGCGTCACCGGCGCGATCGTGCTGACCCAGAGCTACCACATCGACCGGGCGGTCACGTTGTGCCGCGAGGCCGGCATGGACGCGGTCGGGGTCGGCGACGACACCGCCCGGGCCTTCAAGGACCAGTGGCGCAACGCGAGCGTCCGCGAGCAGGGGGCGTACCTGAAGGCGGTCTTCGACACGGTCACCGGCCGGGACCCGGTGTACCTGGGCCCCCACGAACTCGGCGTGGCCCACGCCCTAGCCGCCCCCCGCTGACCTGGGCGTATGGTGAGTTGATCACCTCCGGGCGACCGACGGGGGAGCACAATGGTCAAGAAACTGCTCATCATCGGGGCGAGCGCGGTCCTTCTGCTCGCGGTACCTGCGACCGCGGCGACCGCGGCCGCCGTTCCCGCTGCGGCCCGGGCTGTGGCGCCGCACGCGGCGACGAGTGCCGTCGAGGCGGCCACCGTCAAGGTCGACGCCAATCTCCGCGCTCAGCCCAACACCAGTTCGCAGATCATCACCGGCCTGCCCGCCGGCACGCCCATCGACGTGCTCTGCTGGGGTTACGGCGAGGCGACGTACGGCGACGACGCGTACGGGTCCATGTGGCTGTTCACCTCGCTCGGCGGCTGGGTCCACTCGTTCCTGGTCACTCCGGTGGATGTGGGGCCGTGCGCGGGTGGCGCCTACGACTCGTCCGCTCCGCGTACCGGCGGCACGGGGTTCGCCAACTGCGCGCAGGCGATCGCGGCGGGGGCGGCGCCGATGCTCGCCGGAGAGCCGGGATACGCCCCTCACCTGGACCGTGACGGCGACGGCATCGCCTGTGAGTGGTCCGAACCCTGACCGCTCGCTTCGTGATCCCGGGCCCTGAGCACGGCCGCGTTACGCGAGGAGGGAGCGCAGGAGGGCGGCGTAGCGTTCGGGCGCGTCCGGGCGGTCGCGGCCCGTGAAGTGCGCGAGGAACGCCGCCTGGAAGCATCCGCCGAGGAACAGGTCCGCGGCGGCCTCGACGTCGGCGTCCGCGCGTACGCGGCCCAGTTGCTGCTCGGCCGCGAGGTAGCGGGCGAGGGCCTGGTTGGCCAGGTGCGGGCCCATGCCGAGCTGGCGCAGGCGGGTCCGGTGGGTGTCGAGGATGACCGGGTCGGAGAAGATCGACGCGAACATCGGGAAGTTGTGGTGGTAGAAGGCGATCGCGGCCGAGGCGAGTTCGGCGAGGTTCGCCTCGACGGTGGCCGTGCCGGGCTTGGTCGTCAGGGCCCGCTGCATGTCGGGGAAGCGCGGCGAGCGCTCGTGCAGGACGCCGAGGAAGATCTCCGACTTGTCGGTGAAGTGCTTGTAGAGCGCGGCTTCCGAGAAGCCGGCCGCCTTGGCGATCTCCTTGGTGGTGGCCCGGGCGAGGCCCTGCTCCTGGATGACGCGCAGGGCGGCATCGAGGATGATCTCGCGGGTCTGGGCCACGGTGACCTCCAGCCTTGACATGGTGAGTGAACACTAACCATCATAGGGGTGAGTAAGCACTTACTCACCCCTGGGCGGGCGTGTCCGGGGTACGCACGTGGGGGAGGGTCCATGAAGCTCACAGTCTTCGGCGCCACCGGCGGGATCGGCACGGAGGTCGTCCGCCAGGCGCTGCGCTCGGGGCATTCCGTGACCGCGGTCGTCCGCGACCCGGCACGGCTGCCGGTCGAGGACGGGGCCTTGGAGAAGGTCGTGGCGGACGTGTTCGACGCCGAGGAGATCGCGGCCTACGTCAAGGGCGCCGACGCCGTGGTGAGCGCGCTGGGGCCCCGCGAAGGCGGTCCGGCGACGGTCGTGCGCGACGGGGCGGCCGCGGTCCGCTGGGCGATGCGCGAGACGGGCGTACGCCGGATCGTGCTCGTCTCGGCCGCCGGCCAGAAGACCGCGCCGGGCGACGACCCGCTGACGCGCTACGTCGCGAAGCCGATCGTGCAGCGGGTGTTCCGGGACGGCTTCGCCGACCTGGCCGCGATGGAGACGGTGATCCGCGGCAGCGGCCTGGACTGGACGCTCGTACGCCCGCCGCGGCTGGTCGACAAGCCGGGCCGGGGCCGCTACCGGCGGGGCGTCGACCGCAACGTGCCGTTCGGCTTCTCGATCGCCCGGGCGGACGTCGCGACCGAGATCCTGCGGGCGGTCCCGGATCCGCTGACCTTCGGCCACGAGGTCTGGATCGCCTACTGACCCGCCCAGGCGCCCTACGGCCGCGCACGGGCGCCCGGGCGCCCGGCCAAGATCGGGTTTGGATCAGGTTTTCGCACGTAATCATGGGTCATGATTACGTGGATTTCCCTGATCCAAACCCGATCTTGCCCCCGGGCCGGGCCGGGCCGCGCCCGGGCCGGGCAGTGGACCTCAGTAGTGCTTGGCGATCGCGGCCAGCTCGTCCTCGGTGAACGCGAGGTTGTCCAGCGCCGCGATGTTGTCCTCCAACTGCTTCACGCTGGAGGCGCCGATGATGAGGCTGGTCATCCGCGGGTCGCGCAGCGCCCAGGCCAACGCCATCTGCGCCAGGGTCTGGCCGCGGCCGGCCGCGATCTCGTTGAGCGCGCGTACCTGGGCCATGCGGGCGTCGCTCAGGTCCGACTCGTTGAGGAAGACGCTCGTGGCCACCCGCGAATCGGCCGGTACGCCGTTCAGGTACCGGTCGGTCAGCAGGCCCTGGGCCAGCGGCGAGAACGCGATGCAGCCCGCGCCGACGGCTTCCAGGGCGTCGAGCAGGTTGTCGTCCTCGATCCACCGGTTCGTGATCGCGTACGAGGGCTGGTGGATGAGCAGCGGCGTACCCAGCTCCTTCAGGATCGCCGCGGCCTCGGCGGTCTGCTCGGAGCTGTAGGACGAGATGCCGGCGTACAGCGCCTTGCCCGACCGGACGGCCGCGTCGAGGGCCATCATGGTCTCCTCCAGCGGCGTCTCCGGGTCGAACCGGTGGCTGTAGAAGATGTCGACGTAGTCCAGGCCCATCCGCTTGAGGGACTGGTCCAGCGACGCCGTCAGGTACTTGCGCGACCCCCACTCGCCGTACGGGCCGGGCCACATCAGGTAGCCGGCCTTCGTGGAGATCACCATCTCGTCCCGGTACGCGCCGAGGTCCTCCGTCAGCAGGCGGCCGAAGGTCTGCTCGGCCGAGCCGGGCGGCGGCCCGTAGTTGTTCGCCAGGTCGAAGTGGGTCACGCCGAGGTCGAACGCGCGCAGCACGATGTCGCGCTGGGTCGCGTACGAGCGCTCGTGCCCGAAGTTGTGCCACAGGCCGAGCGAGATGGCCGGCAGCTTCAGGCCACTGCGCCCGGTGCGGCGGTAGGTCATGGTGTCGTAGCGGTCGGAGGCGGCGGTGTAAGTCACAGGCAACACCCTAGACGGGTTTCAGAGAGCGTTTTCCGGGAACCCGACGGGTACGCCGTGGTCAGACGCGTGGGGCAGGTAACAGCACCGACATGATCGCGCTGGTAATCTGAGCCTCAGCTGGTACGCCCGCGCGGGAGAGTCCGTGCACGCATCACGGCGCCGAAGGGGCAATTCCTCCCCGGAACCTCTCAGGCACCCGGACCGTGCGGGTCGGCAACGCTGGAGCAGGGCCCGACGCGGTGCCCGGTGACAGCGGGGGAGGGACGCCCTTTGTCCTTCCACAGCCGGGAGAACACATACCGATGACCAGCCCATTCACCTTCCCTGAGCGGCACATCGGGCCGGACGGCGACGACGTCCGGCGCATGCTCGACGCGATCGGCTACACCAGCCTCGACGAGCTCATGGACGCCGCGATCCCCGAGGTGATCCGCCACCACGCGCCGCTCGACCTGCCGCCCGCCGCCTCCGAGGCCGAGGCGCTCGCCGAACTGCGCGCCCTCGCGGACCGCAACACCGTCGCCACCTCCATGATCGGCCTCGGCTACTACGGCACCCACGTCCCCGGCGTCATCCAGCGCAACGTCCTGGAGAGCCCGGCCTGGTACACCGCGTACACGCCGTATCAGCCCGAGATCAGCCAGGGCCGGCTCGAAGCGCTGCTCAACTTCCAGACCCTGGTCACCGACCTGACCGGGCTCGCCACCGCGAACGCCTCCATGCTCGACGAGGGCACCGCCGCGGCCGAGGCCATGACGCTCGCGCGCCGCTCCGCCAAGAGCAAGTCCTCCGTGTACGCGGTGGACGCCGACACCCTCCCGCAGAGCATCGACGTCATCCGGACCCGGGCCGAGCCGCTCGGCATCGAGATCCGGATCGTGGACGTCGAGCAGGAGATCGACTTCGACTACTTCGGCCTGCACCTGCAATACCCGGGCGCCTCCGGCGCGGTACGCGACCACGCGGCCGTCATCGAGGCCGCCCACGCGAAGGGCGCGCTCGTCACCGTCGCGGCCGACCTGCTGGCCCTGACGCTGCTGCGCGAACCGGGCGCGATCGGCGCCGACATCGCCTGCGGCAGCGCGCAGCGGTTCGGCGTACCGATGGGGTTCGGCGGGCCGCACGCCGGCTACCTGGCCGTCCGGGCGGGCCTGGAGCGCTCGCTGCCCGGCCGGCTGGTCGGCGTCTCGAAGGACGTGGACGGCAACCGCGCGTACCGGCTGGCGCTGCAGACCCGCGAGCAGCACATCCGCCGGGAGAAGGCGACGAGCAACATCTGCACCGCGCAGGTCCTGCTGGCCGTCATGGCGAGCATGTACGCGGTCTACCACGGCCCGGAGGGCCTCAAGCGGATCGCCCGGCACGCGCACGACAGCGCGGCCCTGCTGGCGGCCGGTCTGACCGCGGGCGGCGTACGCCTGGCTTCGGAGAAGTTCTTCGACACGGTGACGGCGGTCGTGCCGGGACGCGCGGCGCAGGTCGTGGCGGCGGCCGAGGCGCTGGGTGTGAACCTGTGGGCGTTCGACGCCGACCGGGTGGGCGTCGCGTGCGACGAGACCACGACCGCGGCGCACGTGGCCGCGGTGTGGGAGGCGTTCGGCGTCGAGGGTGTGGAAGCTGCCGAACCGCAGCCGGAGAGCAGGACCACCGAGTTCCTGACGCACCCGGTGTTCCGGACCCACCACTCCGAGACGGCGATGCTGCGCTACCTGCGCAAGCTGTCCGATCTGGACTACGCGCTCGACCGGGGCATGATCCCGCTGGGCTCGTGCACGATGAAGCTCAACGCCACCACCGAGATGCAGTCGATCACCTGGCCGGAGTTCGCGCACATCCACCCGTTCGCGCCGGCCTCGCAGACCGCGGGCTACGAGGAGCTGGTGTCCACCCTGGAGGGCTGGCTCGCCGAGGTGACCGGGTACGACGCCGTCAGCGTCCAGCCCAACGCCGGCTCGCAGGGCGAACTGGCCGGGCTGCTGGCGATCCGCGCGTACCACCGGTCGCGCGGCGACGAGGAGCGCGACGTCTGCCTGATCCCGTCCAGCGCGCACGGCACCAACGCCGCCAGCGCGGTCATGGCGGGCCTGCGGGTCGTCGTCGTGGCCTGTGACGAGGACGGCAACGTGGACCTCGTCGACCTCGACCGGAAGATCACCCAGAACGCCGACCGGCTGGCCGGGATCATGGTGACCTACCCGTCGACGCACGGCGTCTACGAGACCGGCATCGCGCAGCTGTGCGCCAAGGTGCACGAGGCCGGCGGCCAGGTCTACGTGGACGGTGCGAACCTCAACGCCCTCGTCGGGTACGCCAAGCCCGGCAAGTTCGGCGCCGACGTGTCGCACCTGAACCTGCACAAGACGTTCTGCATCCCGCACGGCGGCGGCGGTCCCGGCGTCGGCCCGGTCGCGGTACGCGCCCACCTGGCGGAGTTCCTTCCCGCCCGGGGCGGGGCGGCCGTCGGCGCCGACGGTGCGCCGGTCATCTCGTCCGCGCCGCACGGTTCGGCGGGGATCCTGCCGATTCCGTGGGCGTACCTGCGGATGATGGGGCCGGACGGGCTCGCGTCGGCGACCGCGCACGCGGTGCTCGCCGCGAACTACGTGGCCGCCCGGCTGCGCGACCACTTCCCGGTGCTGTACTCCGGCAACAAGGGCCTGGTCGCCCACGAGTGCATCCTGGACCTGCGCCCGATCACCAAGGCGACCGGCGTGACCGTCGACGACGTGGCCAAGCGCCTCATCGACTACGGGTTCCACGCGCCGACGATGTCGTTCCCGGTGGCCGGCACGCTCATGGTCGAGCCGACCGAGAGCGAGGACCTGGGGGAGCTGGACCGGTTCGTGGACGCGATGATCGCCATCCGGCGCGAGATCACCGCGGTCGCCGAGGGCGTCTGGCCGGCGGGGGACAACCCGCTCGCCAACGCCCCGCACACCGCGGCCATGGTCAGCGCCGACGAGTGGGGGCACGCGTACCCGCGGTCGGTGGCGGCGTACCCGGCGGGGGTCGACCGGATGAGCAAGTACTGGGCGCCGGTCCGGCGGATCGACGGCGCGTACGGCGACCGGAACCTGGTCTGCTCGTGCCCGCCGCCGGAAGCGTTCGCCTGATCACAAGGCTGATCACGAACACAAGGCTGATCGCAAACACAAGGCCCGGCCGTGGTGCGCGGCCGGGCCTGCAAGTCTTTGGAGCTCGTCTTCGGTGCCGTGGTGCGTTCCGGCTACCTCCGGGTCAGCCGGTCCTGCGGCTACGCTGTCGCAGCGTGTGGGCCGTATCACGCCATGGCGTGTACGGCCGGGCCCCGGTGCGGTGCGATCATGCTTCCGTCGGGAAGCAGCTCGCCGGTGTCCTCGAAGGAGATGACACCGTTGCAGAGGAGGCTCCAGCCCTGCTCCGGGAAGGAGGCGACGACGCGGGCCGCGTCACGGTCCACGGCGTCGGCGGTGGGGCAGGGCGGTTGGTGCTGGCACATGGGGTGGTCTCCGCTGGGTTGGCGGCGGGTCCTCGCGTCACGGTGGTGGCGCTGCGGCTCGCCGGTTGTGGAGTTGGTCACATGAACAGTCACGCACGCTACCCTGCCGAACGATGCGTTTTCGAGCAGGTAACGGCCATCACACCCGGTAATCAACCCTTTGGACGATACAAGTGCGCCCGATCGTCGTAGATTCGGTATCCATGCGGAGGCTGGCACCCCTTCCCGGGGCGCCCGTGATGCCCGCCCGGTGCCGGGCTCACGCGGTGCCGGCGGCGCGCCTCGAATGGTGGCTCGGACAATCGCTCCCACCAGGCGTGAATGAACCAGCTGAGCTGCTGGAACACTTTCTCACGCGGCACGGCCTCGCCGTGGGTGATCTCTCTTCGCGGGCCGGAACGGACCCTGCCGGACCCTCGTCGCACACCGTGTGCGGGGCCGCCGTCTTCCTCTCCGCGGCGGCCTCCGCGGCCATGGCCGGAGCACTGCCGGGACGGCCGACTCCGGCCCCCGATGTCCCTGATCTGACCGCGATCGTGTACGCGAATTCGCGATCAACAGTGACGCAGAGTAGCGATCTTGGCTCTGGACCTGGCTCAGCCGATCTCGATCTTGAAAACGGGAGCGCTCCCAACGGGACTTATCGCGCATGCTCCGAGTTCATTTCGCCCGCCGGGCGCGAGACATGGACCGGCGGCGATTCGCGTACGGGCGGCATCGGTGGTATGAGCGGCGAACCCTGGCGGCTGGGCGCCTGGCGGCCGAGCTGGACGCCGGCCGAGCACGCCGGGGCCGTCCAGGCCGTCCGCGAGGCGATCGCCCGGGGCGACGTGTACCAGGTGAACGTCGTCGGCCACGCGGCGGCGGCGTACACGGGCGATCCCCGGCCGGCCCTGCGGCGGCTGGCCACCCTGCGCGGGGCGCACTACGCCGGTCTGATCGAGGGCGACGGCTGGGCGATCGCCTGCGCGTCCCCCGAGACCCTCGTGTCCGTACGCGACGGGGTGGCCGTCACCCGCCCGATCAAGGGGACCGCCCGGGCGACCGAGGAAGGCCGGCGGGAACTGCTCGCGTCGGAGAAGGAACGCGCCGAGCACGTGATGATCGTGGACCTCGAACGCAACGACCTGGCCCGGATCGCCGAGATCGGCTCGGTCTCGGTCGACGAGCTGTTCGCCCTGCGCCACTGGGGTGACCTGTGGCAGGCGGAGTCGACCGTGGCGGCCCGGCTGCGGCCGGGGACCGGCCTGGCCGCCCTGCTGCGGGCGCTGTGCCCCGGCGGCTCGGTGACCGGCGCGCCGAAGCTCGCCGCGCTGGCCGAGATCGCCCGGCTGGAACCCGTCGGCCGGGGCGCCTCGATGGGCGCGTTCGGCTGGGTCGGCCACGACCACGTCGACCTCGGGCTGACGATCAGGACGGTCGCGGCGACGCGTACGGAGCTGCACCTGTGGGCCGGCGGCGGGATCACCTGGGGCAGCGACCCGGCCGCCGAGGTGGCCGAGGCCGCCGCCAAAGCCGCCCCGATCCGGGCCCTCCTCGCCAGCTGACGCCTCGCCGCTCCCGACCTGCCGCGCCCCTGCAACGCAAGATCCCGTTTGGATCAGGGAAATCGCCCGAATCTTGGTCCAAGATTACGTGGCGATCCCTGATCCAAACGGGATCTTGAGGAGCTGACCTGCCGCGCTACCGGGCGCCGAAGATCGCCCGCTGCATGACGTCCGTGATGTCGTACGCGCCCTTGCTGACCAGCGGCGCCGGCCCGTTCGTGGCGGCCGAGATCTGCTGGAGGACGTCGCCGTTCGCGTCCTGGCCGAGCGCGATCGTGACGATCGTGACCGGACGCTTCGGGTCGCCCTTCTTCAGCTGTTCGATCAGCTGGTCCAGCTTCAGGTTCTTCTCCTGGTCGTCGTTCGCGCCGTCGGTGAGCAGCACGACCATGTTCGTCGCGTCCGGCACGTACTTCGTCTGCACCTGCTTGTACGCGGCCAGCACGGTCTCGTACATGCCCGTGTTGCCGCCCGCCTTCAGCCCGTCGACGGCCGTGTTGAGGGCGTCCTGGCGCGTACCGCCGTCCATCTCGTCGGACAGTGGCCCGAGCGGGACGTTCTCGACATAGGACTTGCTGCCCTGCTTGTTGGACGAGAACGACCACAGGCCGGCGTTGCCCTTGCCCTGGAAGACCTCGATCGCCTGGCGGGCCGCCTGCTTGGTGAGGTCCAGCTTGGACTTGCCGATGCCGGGGACCTGCTCGCCCATGGAGCCGGACACGTCCAGCACCAGCAGCGCGTTGGTGGTACGCGTCAGCGCGGTCCAGGTGTTGATCGTCTCGTTCACCGCGTCGGTGAGCAGTACGCCGCGCGGCAGCGCCGTGAGTTCGGAGACGACGCCGTTGGCCGCGGTGAAGTCCGGGCCCGGCTTGCGGTTGGTGTCGCGGTAGCCGGCGCCGGTGAAGACGTCCTTGCCGGCGCTGCGCACGTAGGTGAGGAACGCGCGCGCGACCGCCTCCCGCTTCGCGTCCGCCCAGCCGGCCCCGGTGAGCACCAGGTACGGGTTGTCGGCCTCGATGTTGCTCTTCGGGTAGATCGCGACCAGCGGCGTGTTCGGGTGGGCCTTGTTGTGCTCGATGACCTCCTGCTCGAGCGCGGGGAAGGCCGAGATGTAGCTCAGCCCCGCGTCGCCGCCGGAGCCGCCCTGCTGGTCGAACTGGTCCATGATCTGCTCGGTGTCGTCGGCCTTGACGTCCAGCACCGTACGCAGCTTGAGCAGCCCGTTGCGCTCGGTCTGGTCGATGTCCTGGTCGTCGTTGCGGTCGATGATCGCCGACAGGGCGAGCAGGCCCGGGGTCGACAGGCCGGGGTCGGTCATGCCGAGCTTGAACGCGCCCCACGTCTTGCCGTACGCGGCCCAGCCCCGCGCGTCGGTGGCGGTCTTGTCGAGGACCTCCGACCAGTCGGGCTGCTTGCCCGGCCAGCCGAGTGCCTCGGCCATCGCCTTGGGCATCGCCAGCACCACGGGCGACCGGGCGACCGAGGGCTGCAGGTCGGGCAGGATCTGCTCGGCGTCACCGGTCTGCGCGCTGCGGAACCAGGCGCTCGACTCGGGCACCCAGACGTCGGGCTGCGGGCCGAGGGTCTGCGGCCACGAGCTCTGCAGCGCGATGGCGACCTTGTTCGACTCGACGGCGCGGACCAGGATCGACGGGCAGGCGCCGTCGACCGAGGGGCTGGTCGTCGTCCACTTCTGCGCCAGCTGCTCCAGCAGCGGCGCGATCGTGGGAGCGGCGGCGATCGACGCCGTCGCCTGCCCGGTGCATTGGGTCTTCTGGTACCGCGAGAAGGCGTAGACACCGCCACCGGCGGCAGCCGCCACGAGCACGGGCACGATGACGAACAGGGCGGTACGCCCACCGCGGCGGGAGCCGCTGCGGCGATGCGACCGGACGGCGGCGGAGCGACCGTTCGGCATGGGTTGCCTCCGTGGGGGCTGGCGGCAGTCTATGGGGGCTGCGTAGTGGCTGATGACGGTGCTGCTCGGAGCTGCTCAGCGCGCTTGCCGGTACTGCGGGGGTGGAGCAAGGCGGTGAGACCGGGACAGTCTAGGGGGTACGACCGGCGGTGCGAAGGCGGAGGAGACCACTTTGTGATCAGTCATTACTGCCCGTCAGACGACGATTACCTGCGGGTGCGGATGGCGGAGGTACTCGTGGTGGGAGATGTCCCAGCCGTAGGCGCCGGCCCGGCCGAACACCAGAATGTCGCCGACGCGTACGCGGTCGATGGGTTGGTCGCGGCACAGCACGTCACGCGGGGTGCACAGCTCACCGGCGGCGGTCACGCGGGCGTCTTCGAGCACCGGTCGCGGCCACGGGTAGGGCCACTCCTCGACCGGCACGACCGTGAACGGGTGGTCGTAGCCCCACGCGGCCGGCAGCCGGAAATGATGGGTCCCGCCGCGAACGACGGCGAACCACGTCCCGTGCGCCCGTTTGAGGTCGAGGACCTCGGCGGCGTACCAGCCGGCGTCGGCGGCGAGGAACCGGCCCGGCTCGAACGCGAGCTCCACCCCGGCGGGACGGCGCAGCGCCGACCAGTCCAGCTCGTCGAGCGGCAGCCCCGCGTCCGGTGACAGGTAGGAGATCCCGAGCCCGCCGCCGACGTTCACGTACTCCAGGTCGACGTCCAGCGCCAGCGCGGCCGCGATCGACCACGCCATCGCGTTCGCGGTGAACCGGGCGTACTCGCGCGCGTCGAGGGAGTTGCTGACCGCGTGCAGATGGAAGCCGGCCACCCGGACACCGAGCTGCCGGGCGAGTTCCACGGCGGCCGGCAGCTGCGCCTCCTCGATCCCGAACGGCGTCGGCGCCCCGGTCATCGCATGCGTCCCGACCGGGCCGGCCGTCGCCCGGTTGACCCGCAGCGCGACGCGGACGCGGTCGTGGACGCCCAGCCGGGCCAGCCGCCGCAGTTCCTGGGCGCTCTCCACGTGCAGGGTCAGCGGTACGGGTGCGGCGAGCGCGTCGACGAGCTCGGCGTCGGTCTTCGCCGGCCCGCCGAACGCGATCCGGCGCGCCCCGGCGGCCAGCGCGACCGCCAGCTCGCCCCCGGACGCCACCTCGATCCCGTCGGCCGCCCGCGCCAGCGTCGACACGACGTCGGGATGGCCGTTGGCCTTCATCGCGTACAGGAGGGTGGCGCCGGGCGGCAGGGCGTCGCGGGTGGCCGCCGC
Source organism: Hamadaea tsunoensis DSM 44101 (assembly GCF_000428945.1). GTDB lineage: Bacteria > Actinomycetota > Actinomycetes > Mycobacteriales > Micromonosporaceae > Hamadaea > Hamadaea tsunoensis. The sequence continues at coordinate 310,030 of NZ_AUAX01000004.1, forward strand.
CCTCGCCCGCAACGCGTCCAGCGAGTAGACGTACGCGCACACCGGCCGCCCGGCCCCGGCCAATGCTTCCACAACCTCACGCATGCAGCGGATTCTCCATCGGCACGTAGACGTCACCTGACCGCACTCCTGGCGGCTCGCGCAAGCGCTCCCCGGCGGCGGCCAGCCGCATCCGGACCAGGGCCTTGTGCGGGACCGTCGGCGCGGTGAAGAACGCGTGATCGGCCTTGGCCGCGACCGGCGCGTACGCGGCCAGCCCTTCGTAGGTCTCGTCGACGATGCCGCGTACCGGCGCCCAGGCGTCGGGTCCGAGGCCGAGGGCGTGCACCACGTCGCCGAGGTGCGCCTGGAACGCGGTGTACGCGACCTTCGCCAGCAGCACGTTCTCGTCCTCGGTGCCGACGACCGAGCCGGGCCACAGGTCGAGGCGTACGCCCGCGTCGGCGAGCCGCCCGGCGTGCAGCCGCAGCCCGGCGAGGTCGCGCAGGATCAGCCGGTGCGGAACTCCGCCGAGGAAGGTCACGATGCAGTTCTGCAGGTGCGCTTCGAGTCCCACTCCGAACCGCGTGACCATCCCGAGCACCGGCGGCAGCACCAGACGCGCGTACGCGGCCAGGAACTCGTGCGGCGTGCGGCCCGAGCGGCGCCGCAGCAGCTCCGCGACGGTCAGTCCGGTGATGGGGCAGGTCTGCGCGAGAGCGATCGCCGGCACCGCCTGCTCGCCGGGGGCCATCGCGGGCATCGGCTCGCGCAGGATCGCCGACAGGTCCCGGCCGTTGCCCAGGTTCGACGCGGCCCCGGCCGGCTCGCCCAGCAGGCGTACCCGGTCGCCGCCGCACTCCGCCAGCAGCCGGGGCAGCTGCGCGGACAGCATCGGGCCGTTGCGCGTACTGGCGATGGAGATGGTCCGCCGGGTCGAGGTGATCTGCACGTCCAGCGACAGCTTCAGGTAGGCGTCGAGCTCCGGCACCCACAGCGTCCGCACCGCCGCGGTCACCTTCGCCGGCATCTCCCGCTCCAGCACGGGCAAGCCGTAGCGGTCGCGTACCACCGCCAGCTGCCAGGCGTGCACCGGCCGGGCCACCAGCCCGCGCGGGGCGCTCACCCCGAACCGCTCGCCCAGATCGTCGCCGACGGAACCTTCTTCGGGTACGCCGACGAAGCCGACCGTCGTCCCATCGCTCTCCAGGTCGTGCGCCTCGGCGTCGGCGATCGTCCAGCCGAGCCGTGTCCGGCCGCACGGATGCAGGTTGTGGCCCTCCGTGGCCAGCTGCTCCAGGCGTACGACGGAATCGTGGGCGAGAACGAGGACGTCCGCGGCGCCCGACCCGCGGGCCTCGGCATCGGCCACGGCCCGGCGGCGGTACGCGAGCGCCAGCTTCTCCTCGGCGTCGGCGATCTCGGCGAGGAAGCCGGGGGAGGCCTCGACCTCGGCCCGGGCGAGACCCTCGCGGCGCAGTGCCGCGGCGAGCTTGTCCTGGACGGTCTGGTGGGCTCGCAGCCGGTCGTCGTTCATCACGCTCCCGCGAGTGGGTTGGGTACGGCGGTCCAGATGTCGTCGACGCTGCGCTCGGCCAGCCGCATCGCGGTGGTGGCCTTGAGCGGCAGCGGCCTGCCGAGCAGCGCCCGCTTGTCGGACTCGGCGACGTGTTCGAGGTGCTCGGCCACGAGCCGCCACAGCGCGGCCGGATCCGCGCCGTGCAGCGTCTCCAGCAGGTACGCCAGCCGGGCCAGGACGACCGCGAACAGCGACGCGAACGGCTTGGCCCGCAGCTCGTCCTCGTCGTCGGTGAGCAGGTCGCCCTGGATGACGGGCAGGCCGAGCCCGGCGGCGCGCAGCCTTCCCGGATGCAGCCGCACCCCGCCCACGTCGCGGTAGCCCGCCTCGGCCGGCCGCCCGTACGCGAGCCGGACGAGCAGGTTCTGGCCGTGCGCCTCCAGCCCGATGCCCCGGCCGAGCAGCGCCAGCACGGGCGGCACCAGGACGTCGACGAGATCCCGCCAGAACGCCACCGGATGCCCGCCGTAGCCGGCCGACAGGATCTCGGCCAGCAGACCGGGTTCGGTGAGCGCGGCTACCGGTGCCCACACCTCGCCGGGACCGGGCAGCGGCGCGCGGCGCAACGCGACGGCCAGCATGGGATGCGGCGTGTTGTCGACGAGGACCGCCCCGGCGGCCACCTCCGGCAGCGCGCGCAGCGCGAGCCCGCCGGCGGCCAGGGCCAGCAGCTCGGTCACGCGCGGCCCGTTGTGCACGGCGGCGGGGGAGACCTGGCGTACGGCGCTGGTCATCTGCACCGCCAGCGCCGTCTTGTAGTGCCGCGACGGATCGCCCACGCTCGCCATCGTGCGCAGCGACATCAGCGGCCGCGTCGTGACGAAGTCCTTCGTCGGGCGTACGCCGGCCGCGCGCAGCTGCTCGGCCAGGTGCTCGGCCTGCCACGGGTGCAGGGGCAGCCGCGGCGGCAGGCCCGCCCCGGTCGTCAGCCACCGGCCTCGGGGCACCTCCCAGATCGGCAGGTCGACGGTGGGCGCGTACTCCGGGGCGTACGCGAGGACGTCCAGAGTGGACATCCCGACCCGGGCCCGGCAGCCGGGATGCAGCGGATGCCCGTCCACCACCGACTGCTCCAGGTACGCCAGCGCCTGCGGATCGCCCTGCAGCGCGCTCAACGGTCGCGGAGCGGGCGCGGCTGCCCGGGCCAGGGCCAGGTTGGCGACGCTGTTGGCCACCTCGGTACGCAGCCGGGCGGCGTACTCGCCGGGCAGCCGCAGCGCGTCGAGCAGTTCGGCCGGGTCGGCGTACGCGGTGCTCGGCCCGTCCGGCGTGGACTGGACGTGCACCCGCAGCTCCCGCCGGTCGGCGAACGGCTCGGTGGCGGGCCCGATCGCGCGGCGGCCGTCCGTCAGCTCGGTCAGCACGTCGTTGCCGATGCGGCGGTGGTCGCGTACGCCGGGGACGGGTTCGCGGCGCAGGGCCGTCCAGAGCCGGTTCATGATCGCGGCGCGGGCGCCGGGCAATGCTTCGTCGAAGGCGTCGACCAGTTCGGGCCGGTGCGTGGTGAGCACGGCGCGGGTCGCGGTGGCGTCAGGTGCGTCGGCGAGGTGCACGATCACCATTGTTCATCACGACCCTTCCTAGGATGCCGTACGCGAAGCGCGCCAGTCGGCCCACTCCTGTGAGATAGCCTCCTAGGACGCCTTACGCGGTGCGCGCACCTGGGGAGAACCTAGAAGGAGCGCCTTCGGCGCACCGACTGATAGAAGCCCGGTTTTTGATCTTGATTTTCCGCCGCGGATCCGAGTTCCCGGCCGGAGCTCAGCCGAACTGGTCGTAGCCCAGCTTGGCGACGAGCGACAGGACGACCACCAGCAGCACGATCCGGATGAACTTCGCGCCGCGCTTGAGGGCGACCCGCGCGCCGAGCTGCGCCCCGACGATGTTGCACGCCGCGAGCAGTACGCCCAGCGTCCAGTCGACGTGCCCGAAGACGCCGAACACGATGAGGGCGCCGAGGTTGGTGCCGACGTTGATCATCTTGGCCATGGCCGAGCCGTGCACGAAGTCGGCGCCGATGACGCCGGTGAACGCGAGCACGAGGAACGTCCCGGTGCCGGGTCCGATCGCGCCGTCGTAGAACGCGATGACCCCGCCGGCGAGCAGGATCATGGCGGCGACGCGTACGCGGGTCCGCTTCGCGGGGTCGGGGGCCAGCCCGAGCTGCGGGCGGAAGGTGACGAAGACCGCCACGCCGACGAGTACGGCCAGGATCACCGGCCGGTACGCCCCGGCGGGCACCGAGCCGGCGAACAGCGCGCCGAGTCCGGCGGTGACGACGGCCAGTGCCGCGGCCGGCCGGGCGACCTTCCAGTCGATCCCGGTACGCCGCGCGTACGTGACGGCGGCCGAGGCGGTCCCGGCGATGGCGGTGAGCTTGTTGGTGCCGAGGATCGTCGGCAGGGGCAGCCCGGAGGCGAGCAGCATGGCGGGCAGGATGACGAGTCCGCCACCGCCCACGATGGCGTCGACGGCGCCGCCGGTGGTCGCGGCGGTCATGAGGAGGGCGAGCCCGGGGAGGTCCACGGGCGGGGATTCTCCCTGCGGTACGCCGGTCCCGGAGGTGCTGTCCGTCCGGCTGTGATCACGTTCACGGCCGGCGGGCTATCGTGCCGTCCATGGGGGAACCGCGGCCGGATCAGGCCTGGCTCGTACGCGTACTCGCGGCGCTGGTCGTCGTGCCGATCGGCCTGTCGCTGTGGCTGACGGATTGGTCGTCTTTGTGGCTGGGCACCTCGACGTGGCTAGGCACCTCGACCCTGAGGTTTCCGTGGTTTTCGGTGGCTGTGCTGACGGCCGTGGCCCTGCAGTTGCTCGGCCGGCGGTGGCCGCGGGCTCAGGCGAGCCTGGTCCTCGGGCCGGGGGAGTTGCGGGTGGGCGTCGCCTTGCCGACGGCGGTCCAGCCGGTGGCCTGGTGGGTCGTGGTCGCGACGGCGCTGTCGACGCCGAACTTCTTCACGGCGGTGTGGCTGGCGGCCGGGGTGTTCTTGGGGCTGATGGCGGTCCGGCTGGTGATGGTCCCGACCGCGCTGGTGATCTCCATGCGGGGTCTGGGCTATCGCCGCCTACTGGGATCGGCGCGGCTGATCCCGTGGGAGCAGATCGAGCGGGCGCAGGCGATGGGCCCGCCTCGTACGTCGCGGGCGTTTCTCTCGATGCGCTACGTGGAACTGCGACTGACGCCGGACGCCTGGCGTCGGAAGACGCCGGTCCTGCCGGAGGGTGTGGATGCCTGGTTCCTCGCCGATGTGATCGAGTACTACCGGCTGCGTCCGGAGGCGCGGACGGAGATCGGCACCCTGGACGGTTATCGCCGGATGACCGCCGCGCTCGCCGAGTGGTACCAGGAACAACCATCCGTCCGGCGGTGATCGTGAGCGCCGGGGTTCGGCTACCGTCCCCGCCGTGGGAGTTCCGCGCCGTGACCGAGCCTGGCTGGTACGCGTCCTCGGCCTGTCCATCATCGTCTTCCCGCCCGCGTTGATGCTGTGGCTGGTGGACTGGTCGGACCTCTGGACGCCGAGGCCGGTCCGGCATCTCCTCCTGTGGTGTCTGGTTCCGATAGCGGTCGCCGTGGTTCTGCCGATCGCTTCGGACTGGTGGGCGCGGCTGCCGCCGTCCCTGGTGGTACGCGCCGACCGGGGTGAGTTCCGGGTGCCGGACCGGCCCGTCACGACGGTCGGCCTTCTGCTGCTCGGCTTCGGCCTCGCGTTGTGTGTCGTCTCCACCGGGTATCCCTCGGGGGGACCGCTGGTCGTGAGTGCGTTGCCGATGGTCGTGGTGGTGTTCGTCGGCGCGTTGATGGCCGGGACCCCGGACTCGCTGGGTCTGTCGCCGCGGGGCCTGTGGTTGCGCTGGGGGCCGAGGCGCCCCCGCTGGTGGACGTGGGAGGAACTGGCGGACGTGACCGCCGAGGTGATGCCGCCCCGCCGCTGGTGGCAGCGGCGGGCCGTCACCGTCCGGCTGAGGCTTCCGTCGCAGCGTCGGCGGCTTCCGTGGAACGGGATCGAGGTGGACCTTCCGTTGAGCGGGGTCCGCGTGGATCCCCGGTTCCTCGCAACGGTCATCGAGTACTACCGGCTGCATCCTGAGGCCAGGGCCGGGATCGGCACTCTCGACGGCTACGAGCGGCTGTGCGCGGCCCTCGCGGAGTGGCCCGTACCGGCTACCGTGCCGAGCCATGGGGGCGTCGACGGTGCCCGGTGATCCGCGGCCGGACCGAGTGTGGGTGGTTCGTGTCCTGTCCGTGTCCACCGTGGTCGCGGCCGTCGGCGTCGTGGTTCTGACGTTGCTGCCGCCGCGTACGGCGGTGGACGCGTGGCGCGGGGCGACGATCGTCGGCATCCTCGTGCTGGCTCTGTTCGTCTTCGTGGCTCAGCGGACGTCGGCATGGACCGTGTCCGCTTTTCGCGTGCTACCGGATGCGGCGGAGTTCCGGGTGGGGATGAGGCCCGTGGGGGCCGCGTTCCCGCTGATCCTCGTGCTGCTCCTGGGCGCGGGCGTGGCGGGGATGACATGGCCGACGGGCGGCTGGCGTCTGCTGTGGCTTCTGTTCCTGGCCGTCCCGGTCTGGCTCGTCGTCGGCTTCGGATCGAGTCCGTCGGTGGGGGCGCTGACCCCGGCGGGGCTGAAGGTTTCGCCCGGCCTCGGCCGCGTACGGACCTACGGCTGGGATGAGGACCTCACGGCGCCGACGCGCCTGCTGTGCACCGGCGACGTGTATCCGGACTTCGTCCGCGCGGCCGTCGACTACTACCGCACCTTCCCGGAGTTCCGGGACCGCATCGGCGACCCGGCGGAGCATCGCCGGCTGTACGCCGAGGTCGTGTCCGCGTACGCGCGGGGCCGGCAGGCGGATGTCGCACATCTCATGGGGGACGACTGATGGCACCTGGTGATCCTGTTCCGGACCGCACCTGGCAGGTACGCCTTCTGGCGCTGCTGGCGTTCGTGCCGGCCGTAGTCGCGATGACGCTGGTCGTCGCGGATGTCAAGGTGGTGTCCGTCGAGACGTGGCGGCTGCTGGTGCCGTTGCCGCTGGTGGCGATGGTGGTCCAGTTCCTGGCGGTTCTCGTCCTGACGAGCCGTGGGCGTGGACCGGCGGCTTTCGCGGTGTCGGCGGCGGGTGAGTTCCGGCTGCGGGTCCGGCCGGTCGTCGCCTGCGCGTTCCTGCCCTGGGCGGTCGGGAACTGCCTGGAGCTGTTCCATCCGGACTGGGGTGACGCCCTGACCCGCGGGGCGGTCGTGTCGCTCGTGGGCGTGTGTACGGTGTCGGCTCTGCTGGCGTTGGTGGCTCCGGTCGCGGTGGCGCTGTCGCCCGAGGGTGTACGGCTGTTCCGGGGGCGGGTGATGCCGTGGGACGCGCCGGTCGTGCCGCCGATGGGCCTGCTGCGCTGGGCAGACGTGAACCGCATGTTCCTGGCGGATGCGATCTTGTATTACCGGGCGCATCCGGAGTTCCGTTCCGAGATCGGCACCCCCGCCGAGCACCGCCGCCTCTACGCCGTCCTCGTATCTGCCCGGGTGTCCGCATGACGGGGCCGGCCGATTACCCGACATCCGACCGCACTCGGCAGACGAGCGTCGCGCATCTCATGGAGAACGACTGATGGCACCTGGTGATCCCGTACCCGACCGCACCTGGCAGGTACGCCTGCCGGCCTTGCTGGCGCTCGTTCCGATCGTCGGTGCCGTGTTCCTCGTCGGGGCGGAGGTCGAGGTGTCCCGGCCCGTCTGGGCTGGTCTGGCCTTCCTGTCGGTGCTGATGATCTTCGTTCAGCTCGCGGCGTTCGTGCAGCTGGCGGGTCGGCGGAACGGTCCCGCGGCGTTCATCGCGGTGGAGAAGGCCAGACAGTTCCGGGTCCGGGTCCGGCCGATCGCCGCCTGGATGCTGGTGCCGTTTGGGGTGTACACCTGCCTCCAGCTGATGCACCCGGGCTACTGGGATGGTGCGGATCTCGTGGACGTGCTGATGCGGGCGGCCTATGTCGTGTTGGCGGGTGCGGCGGTGCTTCCAGCGTTGGCGGCGTTGCTGCGCCCGTTCAGAGTGGTGCTGACTCCCGAAGGCGTCCGAACCGGTCTTGCCGCGCGGGTCACGCCGTGGGATGCGGCGGTCGTCCGTCCGGCGGGGTTGGTGCGCTGGCCGGATGTGCATCCAACGTTCCTGGCGGATGCGATCTTGTACTACCGGACGCATCCGGAGTTCCGTTCCGAGATCGGCACCCCCGCCGAGCACCGCCGCCTCTACGCCGCGCTCGTCGCCGCCCGCATTCCCGCATGACGTACCCGGTGGGGGAGCCGCGGCCCGACCGGACCGTGCTGGTGCGCGTGTTCGCCGCGTTGACCGCGGTCCCGGTCGTGACCTCGGCGGTGCTGCTGTGGTCGTTCCCCGATCCGCCGCAGGCGCTGTGGCCGGCCTACTTGTTTGCCTGGCTCGGTCAGGGTGCCCTCATTCTGGCGGCGGTCGTTGCGGCGGAGCCACCGGCCGCGTTCGCCGCCGTCCCGGCGGTCGGCGAGTTCCGGGCGCCCGTCCGCCCGCTGCTCGCGGCCATGCCCGCCCTGTGGGGAGCGGTCGTGTGCCTGTACGCGCTGCATCCGGGAGAGCGGCTGGCCGGCCTCGCGCCGGCCTGGCTGGCCCTCGAAGGCGCCTTCGCGCTCACCGCCGCCCGGCTGTTCGCGGCGGCCACCGTCGTGTCGCTGTCCGCGCGCGGTGTGACGGTCCGTGGCCTTTTCCGCACTTTGGTGTACGCGTGGGATGATCTGCCTGATTTACCCGTGACGGTGGTACGCGGCGGCGCGCGGCGGGAGATGGTGATGTTCACCGTTGCGGGCCGGCGGCCGCTGCGGCTGGCGTACGCGGGGGTGGACAGCCGCTTCCTGGCCTATGCGATCGCGTATTACCGGTGGCGGCCGGAGTTCCGGGCGGCGATCGGCACGCCGGACGAGCATCGCCGCCTGTACGCGGAGCTGATGACGGCGTACGCGGTCAGCGCCGGGGCCCGCCGTTTCGGCGACGCTGTTCGCTGAAGTACATGCCCGCGGCGCCGACGGCGATGAAGAAGAGCGCGAAGCACACGAAGGCCTTGAACATGGCGGCCAGCGTAGCTCCGCGCCCTGGTGTTGCAGAAGCGGGTGCCGGGCGGGATCAGAAATCCCCGCCGCCGAAGTCACCTCCGCCGAAGTCGTCGTAGCCGCCCCCGCCGAAGTCGCCGCCGCCGTCGTAGGAGGCGTTGTCGTAGCCGCCGCCGTCGTAGGAGCTGTTGTCGTAGGAGGCGTCGGTGTTGCCGGGGTCGCCCGCGCCGGGGTCGTTCTCGTAGTAGTTGTTGGTGACGTTCTCCGTCACGTTCTCGGTGTTGTTGTGGTCGGGGCCGTCGAGCATGTCGCCGATGACCATGCCGCCGAGGAAGCCGAGGGCGGCTCCGCCGGCGCCGGCCGCGATCATGCTGCCCATGCCGGGGCCGCTGCGGCCGTAGCCGTATCCGCCGCCGCCGTACGCGGGCTGCCCGTAGCCCTGGCCGTAACCGGGCTGCGCGCCGTAGCCGGGCTGGCCGTAGCCCTGGCCGCCGTAGCCGGGCTGCCCGCCGCGCTGGTTGTACGCGACCGGCGGCGGCTGCATGAACGCGCCCGCCCCCTGTCCCTGCTGCGGTACGCGGGCCAGCGCGTCGCGTACCCAGGTGGCGACGGTGGCGCTGATGTCGCCGGTGGCCTCGGAGTGCGCGAGGGTGTAGCGGGCGGGCTGGCTGCCCCAGCCGGCTTCGACGGCGACGTCGAGCGCGTGGGCGTTGGCGGCGTAGCTGATGCTCAGCTGCGGCAGGTGGGCGCCGGGGGTGCGGCCGTCGGCGGGCGCGTAGAAGGTGATCCGCTGCGCGACCGGTACGCCGAGGCCGGCCTGCTGGCCGGGGCGCAGGTCGGCGCGGACGAACCGGCAGCCGATGAGGCCGAGGGCGTCCAGGAGGTGGTTGTGCACCGGCAGCGGCTGGACGGCGATCGGGTCGCGGTCGGTCTTGCCGGATCCGCCGCGCACGTCGACCTGGGTGCGGATGCCGAGCGCGATGCCGGGCAGGGGCTGGCCGTAGATGATGCTGACGGGGGTCTCCCAGGGCAGCTGCGCCGACAGCGGGATGCTGTGGTGGGCGCCGGCGGGCAGGACGAACCGGCCGGCCGCCGGGATGCGGGCGACGTCGTACGCGGCGCCGGCCGCTTCGGCGGTGACGATCAGGGTGATGCTCTCGATCTCGGTGTCGGAGCCGCCGCCGGCGAGCAGGATCTGGCCCGCGAGGGGTGCGCCCGGGGTGACGGTGGGCTGGGACAGCACCGTGTCCACGGTGGGACCGCCGATGCCGAGACTGCCCAGCAGTTTCTTGAAGACCATGGGACCCATGATGGCGCGCGGGGTCAAGATCTACCCCTACGAAACGTAGTTTTCAGGGAAGTCTCAGGGATGACCCGTCAGTAGGGGAACTCCTGGGCGTTGGCGAGGCGGATGCCGCTGAAGCCGAGTGTGCTGTCGATCACCGCGTCCCACCAGGGCCACAGCCGGTCGACGAGGCGCAGCTGGATGCCGGCCGCGCGGTGCGCTTCGAGCAGGTCGCCGACCTTCTCCGCCGGGCCGAGCGGGGTCACCGTCCGCGTCGCGACCCACGCGGCGCCTCCTTCAAGGGGCTCGAAGCGGTCCTGGGGCAGCCGGTAGGCGTACAGGGTGGTGTTCTGCAGCGCGGGCAGCCACGCGTACTCGATGGTGTGTACGCGGGGGGTGCCGGGGCCGAGCAGGCGCAGGGCGTCCTCGGCGGTGGTGGCGGGGTCGGCCCAGGCCATGGCGCGCGGGCACTGGCGGGGGAACCAGTAGCTGGGCGCGTCGTGCGCGTCGACCGCCCACACGTACGCTTCGGCCTGCCGGGCGGTCGCCGCGACGTGCGGGTGGAAGACGGTGATCGTGGGGTCTTCGGAGAAATGCAGGACTTCGCCGGGTCCGGGGATCATTCCGCGGATTTTACGACGACCAGGTGGAAGAGCCGGGCGGTGAGTTTGTAGGGCATCCGGTCGGCGAGGGCGAGTTCGAGGCGTTCGAGTTCGGCGTAGAAGCTCGCGTCGTACTTGCGCTCGTCGTCGGTCATGTAGTCGCAGACGTTGCGGATGCCGTAGTGGCCGACGATGCGGGCGCCGAGCTTGTCGAGGTGCTTGCCGACTTCCTCGGCGGTACGCGGGACGACCGGGGTGCCGAAGGTCTTCGCGACCCGGGTCGGGGCGTCGAGGGCTTCGAGGGCGCCGGAGGGGTCCTGCTCGCGGACGGCGATGCGCAGCGGTTCGGAGTGCGCGTTGGAGCAGATGATGGACAGCACGCCGCCGGGCCGCAGGGCCGACAGGCAGACGGCGAGGGTGGCTTCCACATCGGTCACGTAGGGCAGCAGGTTGTGGCAGAGCACGAGGTCGTTGCCGTCGTCGACGAGTCCTTCGCCGAGGAGTTCGGCGAGTTGGGCGACGTCGGACTCGTGGATGGTGACCCGGTCGGCGACGCCGGCCTTGTAAGCGAGTTCCCGGGCGGCGGCGAGCATGCGGGCGGAGTAGTCGACGAGGGTGACGCGGTGGCCGTCGGTGGCGAAGCGGATCGCCTCGACCCCGTTGCCGCCGGCGACGTCGAGGATGCGGCCGGGTTCACCGCCGGGCAGCGCGTGGTCGAGGTGCCGGCCGAGGTTGGCTGCCGCGATGGCGTAGCGCAGGCGTCCCCAGGGCGCGTCCTGCCACTGCCGCCAGGCCGATATCGCTTCGTCGAAGGTACCGCTGTCGACTCGTCCCATAGGGTGACGCTACTCAGCCGGTCCGGCGGGCGCTACGGCGGGTGGCGTTCCCAGTTCGCCGGTCCGGTAGTGGCGGCGGCAGAGGACCTGGTAGCGGACCTCTTCGGTGGACGCCGCGGCGGTGTCGCCGATGACGACCTGCTCGCCTTCGCGGGCCACGGATCCGCCGACGACGCGGGCGTTGAGCAGGCCTTCGCGGCCGCACCAGCACAGCACCTCGACCTGGAGGCGGTGGACGCTGTCGGCGAGTTCGAACAGCCGCTGGGCGGCCGGGAAGAACTGCGAGCGGAAGTCGGTGGCCAGGCCGAAGGCGTACACGTCGATGTCGTAGGTGTCGACGAGGTCGGCGAGCTGCTCGATCTGGGCGACGCTGTAGAAGCAGGCTTCGTCGCAGATGAGGTAGTCGACGGCGGCGCCGGCGGCCCAGCGTTCACGGACGAGCAGGACCAGGTCGAGGGCGTCGTCGACCTCGACGGCGTCGTGGCTGAGCCCGATGCGGGTGGTGACCTTGGGGCCCATCGAGCGGTCGTTGCGGGTCAGCACGATGCCGCGGCGGCCCTGGCGGGCGTGGTTGTAGCCCATCTGCAGGGCCAATGTGGACTTGCCGCAGTCCATGGGGCCCCAGAAGAACTTGAGCGTCGCACCGCCCCGCAGCCGGCCGTCGCCGGCGGCGCGGCATTCCAGCTCGGCGGGGTTCCCCGAATGATCCACGGGCCGCAGCCTAATGGGCGGCGGCCCGTGGCGCTAAATCGACGGGGGGCTAGAGCAGGCGGGGCGGGGTGTTGCCGGCGGCGGTGATGGCCCGGCGCATCGGGACGGCGAGCAGGGCGACGAAGCCGAAGACGAAGAAGACGATCAGTGAGACGATCGCCGGCCGGTAGCTGTGGGTCTGGTCGTAGACGAACCCGAACAGCAGCGGCCCGAGCCAGCTGGTGCCCTTGTCGGAGATCTCGTAGAGGCCGAAGTACTCGCCTTCCTTGCCCTTCGGGATGAGCTGGCTGAACAGCGACCGGGACAGGGCCTGGCTGCCGCCGAGCACGATGCCGATGGCCGCGCCGAGGATGACGAACGGCAGGACCTTGTTGGCCGGCAGGAAGTACGCGGCGATGACGATGACGGCCCAGATGGCGAGGCTGCCGAGGACGGTCTTCCACGCGCCGACCCGCTTGGCGATGGCGCCCATGAGCATCGCGCCGCCGAAGGCCATGAACTGCACCATGAGGATCACCGGCATGGTGACCTTGCTGTCGAAGCCGAGTTCGCCGCTGGCGTAGGTGCCGGCCATCGCGATGACGGTCTGGATGCCGTCGTTGTAGATGAGGAACGCGATGAGGAAGAACAGCGTCAGCGGGTACGCCTTCAAGCTGCGCAGGGTCCGTCCGAGCTGGACGAAGCCGTCGAGGAGCGGGTTGCCGCGGTGCTCGCCGCCGGTGGCCGGCCGGTTGCGCAGCCACAGCAGCGGGAAGGTGGTGAACACCGCCCACCACACGCCGGCCGACACCAGTGACCAGCGGGCGATGTCGAGCAGCTTGTCGTCGCTGCTGCCGAGGACGACGACGGCGACCACGTTCAGCAGGAACAGCAGGCCGCCGCCGAGGTAGCCGAACGCCCAGCCGCGGCTGGAGACGGCGTCGCGTTCGTTCTCGTCGGAGATCTGCGGCAGGAACGAGTTGTAGACCACGACGCTGCCGCCGAACGCGAGGTTGGCGATGAGGAACAGGGCGGCGCCGAGGGCGTACCGGTCGCCGGTGAGGAACACCAGTCCGATCGTCGCCGCCGCCCCGAGGTACGCGAACAGGGCCAGCAGCTGCTTCTTGCGGTGGGACCGGTCGGCGAGGGCGCCGACGACCGGCAGCAGGAACACCTGCAGCACGACCGACAGGCTCGTCGTGTAGGGGAACAGCGACCCGGCGGCGAAGTGCAGGCCGAGCAGGCTCACGTTCTGGTCGGCGTCCTGGGCCTGTTCGGCCACATGGGTCAGGTAGGGGCCGAGGAAGGCCGTGACCACGGTGGTCGAGAAGGCGGAGTTCGCCCAGTCGTAGAAGTACCAGCCGGTCCGCTCGCGGCGCGTAGCGGGGTCGCCGGCGGCCGGCGGGGGCAGCAGCACGGGCTCGGCTGCGTCGGTCGTCATGGCCGCCGATTCTGCCAGCTCCACGGGGGATGTGTGGGTCGTCCGAACCGATGGACCTTGGCCCGGGTGCGTCACCGAATCCGTATCCACCCCGTAGGGGAATGGTGACAGGGAGATAGGGCGGAATCCCGAACACCTCTAGTCAATCGGTAAAGCTTCGGTGACAATGACCAGACGTATGACCCGACGATCGTCGATGGAACCCAGACGGGGGTAGGAGAGTGCGCGGCATGCCGAGGGGTGGAGGTGTTCGCGTTGGCTCCCGATGGCGCCGGCGGTGCTGACTGGGTGACGCGTCTGTCGCCCGATCAAGTTGCCCTGCTGGAGCGGCTGGCCGATGGGCAGACCATCGCCGCCGCGGCGGCCGCCGAGTGGATGTCGCTGCGGACCGCGAACCGGCGCGTCGCCGAACTGCGGGTCCTGCTCGGGCTGACGAGCACCCGCGAGGTGGTCGCCGCGTACGTGCGCGCCCGGCACCGGTAGGCGCGTCAGCGGGGTTCGGGGGCCTGGAAGGTCCGCCGGGTCTCGGCCGGGCGGGTGGGGTCCGTCCAGCGTGGACGGTCTGGTTCGTCCGGGCGCAGCCGGGCGAGGTCGGTGCGCAGGGCCGTGATGATGCGGTCGGTGGCCCGCTGGACGTCGCCGCGGACGGCCGGGTCCAGGCCGGTCAGGTCGACCGGGTCGCCGAAGTGGAACCGCACCGTCGGCCGGTGGCGCAGGTCGCGCAGGATCGCCGGCCACATGCCGGTCGGCGCCGCGTACGGCAGGACCTCGTGGGAACCCCACTGGGTCACCGGCAGGACCGGCGCGCCGGTCGCGAGGGCCAGGCGGGCCATGCCGCTGCGGCCGCGTTCGGGCCACAGGCCCGGGTCGAGGGTGATGCGGCCCTCGGGGTAGCCGGCGACGATGCTGCCGGCGGCCAGGGCCGCGGTCGCGTCGTCGACCGCCGCGGCCGCGTGCGCCTCGTCGGCCGACACCCGCGTGCGGTTGACCCGGATGTGCCCGCTGGCGCGCATCGCCGCACCGACGATCGGCGCCCGGAACAGCCCGCCGGTCGCCATGATCCTCGGGTGTACGCCGATCGCGGCGGTCGCCGCCGACAGGGCGATCGGATCGAACGGGCCGATGTGGTTGACCGCGAGGATCAGCGGCCCGTCGCGCAGCGGCGCGGGGATGTCGCCGGTGACCTCCAGCCGGGCCAGTGCGCCGACGACGCCGCGGGCCAGGGTTTGCAGGACATGCCAGGTGAGCGGGGTACGCCACGGCTGCACGGAACTCACTGCGGCATAGTGCCACAGCTGCGGCGACCGCTACCGGCTGGCACGAGGAGTCCGCCCGCAAGGACCCCGAGCGGACGGGCCGGCCGCACGGGGCGGGCCCCGCAGGGCGCCGCGGTCACAGAGTGAAGACGCACCCTTGAGCGAATGCTAAACACATCCGTGCCAGGCCCTGCGACCGGCCCCGGGATTCCCGACCCCGATCACATTTCACGTACGAAACGGACACCGGAGCCGTATGGTCGGCGCAGAAGATCTCTATGGGAGGTTCCCCGTGGACGCGCTGGCCTGGGCACGGTGGCAGTTCGGCATCGTGACCGTCTACCACTTCCTCTTCGTCCCGATCACCATCGGATTGTCGTTCCTCGTCGCCGGATTCCAGACCGCGTGGGTGCGGGCCGAGCGGCGCGGGGACCCGCACGCGCTGCGCTGGCTGAAGCTGACGAAGTTCTACGGCAAGCTGTTCCTGATCAACTTCGCCATGGGCGTCGTCACCGGCATCGTGCAGGAGTTCCAGTTCGGCATGAACTGGTCGGCGTACTCACGGTTCGTCGGGGACATCTTCGGCGCCCCGCTGGCCATCGAGGCGCTGCTCGCCTTCTTCCTGGAGTCGACCTTCCTCGGGCTGTGGATCTTCGGCTGGGACAAGCTCAAGCGCGGCATCCACCTGGCCTGCATCTGGATCGCGGCGGCCGGTACGGCGCTGTCGGCGTACTTCATCCTGGCGGCGAACTCGTTCATGCAGCACCCGGTCGGGTTCACCTTCAACCCGAAGACCAACCGCGCGGAGCTGACGGACTTCGGGGCGGTGCTGACCAACAAGGTCACCCTCATCACGTTCCCGCACACGATCATCGGCTGCTTCCTCACCGCGGGCGCCCTCGTCGCCGGCGTCGCGCTCTGGCACATCATGCGCGAAGGCAAGAACGCCAAGACCGCCGACATGGACCGGCGGGCGTACCGCAGCGCGCTGAAGGTCGGCGTGTGGACCACGCTCGTGGCGATGGTCGGCATGTTCATCAGCGGCGACATCCAGGGCAAGATCATGACCGAGGTGCAGCCGATGAAGATGGCCGCCGCCGAGGCCCTCTACAACACCTCGCAACCGGCCCCGTTCTCCCTGCTCACCATCGGTACGCTCGACGGCAGCGAGCCGGTGTTCTCGATCGAGGTCCCCCACCTGCTGTCGTTCCTGGCCACCGGCAGCTTCGACGGCAAGGTGCAGGGCATCAACGACCTGCAGGCCGAGTACGAGCAGAAGTACGGGCCGGGCGACTACAAGCCGATCATCCCCGTCACGTACTGGACGTTCCGGTTCATGATCCTGTTCGGGGCGCTGGCCGCGCTGGTGGCGCTGTGGGCGCTGTGGGCCACCCGCCGCGGGCGTACGCCGAGGACACGCTGGCTGCGCTGGGCCGGCCTGGCCCTGCCGCTGCTGCCGCTGGCCGCCAACAGCGTCGGCTGGATCTTCACCGAGATGGGCCGCCAGCCGTGGATCGTGTTCGGCCAGATGAAGACCGCCCAGGGCGTCTCGCCCACCGTCGGCACCGGCGAGGTGATGACGTCGCTGACCGTGTTCACGCTGCTGTACGGCGTACTCGCGGTGGTCGAGGTCGGGCTGCTGCTCAAGTACGCCAAGGCCGGCGTACCCGACGTGACCCCGCCGCCGGAGACGCCCGCCGATTCCGACGCCCCGCTCGCGTTCGCGTACTGAGCGCCCGGAAAGGAGACCTGCCGTGGAACTGACCACCCTCTGGTTCATCCTCATCGCGGTCCTGTGGACGGGCTACTTCGTCCTCGAAGGATTCGACTTCGGCGTCGGCATGCTGCTGCCGGTCATCGGCCGGGCCGCCGACCGCGACCTCGGCGAGCGGCGCCGGCGCGTGCTCATCAACACCATCGGACCGGTCTGGGACGGCAACGAGGTGTGGGTGATCACCGCCGGCGGTGCCACCTTCGCCGCGTTCCCGGAGTGGTACGCGACCATGTTCAGCGCGTTCTACCTGGCGCTGCTGCTGATCCTGGTGGCGCTGATCGTCCGCGGGGTGGCGTTCGAGTACCGGGGCACCCGCGACAGCGCCCGCTGGCGGCAGCGGTGGGACTGGTGCATCGTCGCCGGCTCCGCGATCCCGGCGTTCCTGTGGGGCGTCGCGTTCGCCAACATCGTGCGCGGCCTGAAGATCGCACCCCGGCCGCTCAACGGGGGACCGCTGGAGTACATCGGCGGCTTCTGGGACCTGCTCAACCCGTACGCGCTGCTCGGCGGCCTGACGACGCTGCTGCTGTTCCTGACCCACGGGGCGATCTTCCTGGCCCTCAAGACGACCGGTGACGTACGCGACCGCGCCCGCAACGTCGCCACCGGCACGGGCCTGGCCGCGGCGGTCGTCGCGGTGGCGTTCCTGCTGTTCACCTTCAGCCAGCGCTCGACCGCCTGGTCGATCGCGACGGGGGTGCTGGCCGCGGCGTCGTTCGTCGCCGGCCTGCTGGTGCTGCGCGGCCGCCGGCCCCGCGAGGGCTGGGCGTTCCTCGGCACCGCCGTGGCGATCGGGCTCACCGTGGTGTCGCTGTTCCTGGCCCTCTACCCGGACGTGATGCCGTCGACGCTGCGCGACGAGTGGAGCCTGACCATCCACAACGCATCGTCGACACCGTACACGCTGAAGATCATGACCTGGGTGGCGCTGGTGTTCACCCCGCTGGTGCTGCTCTACCAGGGCTGGACCTACTGGGTGTTCCGCAAGCGCATCGGAGTGCAGCACATCCCGGCGGGCTCCGGTCACTGAACCACCGGCCCGATTCACTCCCGTAGGCGGCGCAGGGGACTGCGTCGCCTACTCATTGATGAACATGAGTAAGAGGTTGGGTACCCGCCAGGTACCTCTTTAGGCGGGTGAATGACCTGATTGAGCAGCGTAGCGGTAGCGCCGGAGGCAAGATCACGGCATAGTCGGTGCCATGAGAACCACCGCGGCAGGCCTGCGGACCGTCTGGCAGTTCGCCCGCCCGCACACCATCATCGGCACGATCCTCGCGGTCTGCGCGCTGTACGTTCTCGCCAGCCACTCCGCCCACCGGCAGGACACGGGCATGTGGCTCGTGGTCCTCATCGCCAGCATCGCCGTCAACGTCTACGTCGTCGGCCTCAACCAGCTCACCGACGTCGAGATCGACCGGATCAACAAACCCTACCTGCCGCTCGCGGCGGGCAGCCTACGCCGGCCGAGCGCGGTCGTCATCGTCGTCGCCGCCGGCGTCGCGGCGCTCGCCCTGGCCGGCTGGCAGAGCGGCTACCTGTTCGCGGCGATCGCGGTCATCCTGCTCATCGGCACCGGCTACTCCCTGCCCCCGGTACGCCTCAAGCGGTTCCCGTTCTTCGCGGCCGCCTCGATCGTGCTGGCCCGGGCGGTCGTGGCCAACATCGGGGTGTACCTGGCGTACTCGGCGTCGCTGACGGGCCGGGCGGCGCTGCCCGCGTACGTGCTGCTGCTGGTGGGATTCCTGTTCGGATTCGCGATCGTCATCGCCCTGATGAAGGACGTCCCCGACGCCGACGGCGACCGCCGCAACCAGATCGCCACCCTCGTGCTGCGCATCGGACCGGCCGCCACGATCCGGCTCTGCCAGGGCATCCTCGCCGCCTGCTACCTCGGGGTGATCGTCGCCGGACTGATCGGCGTCCCCGGTACGCGCGGCTGGATCCTCGTCGTCACCCACGCCGGAGCGCTCACGGTGATGCTGCTCGGGGCGCGCGGCCTCGACGCGGCGAACCCGAAGGCGGTCCACCGCTACTACATGCTCGTGTGGAAGCTGTTCTACTTCGAATTCCTGGCGATCCCGCTGGCCGTCCTCGTCGGACCGCACTGAGCCCGGCCCGCTGAAACCGGCGTCTTCCCCCGCCGGACGTTCCCCGGCGGCACGGCCAGGCCGCCGGGGAACAACTCGCCTACATACCGAGCTCGGCCAGCTTCGCCTCGACCTCGGCCAGTTCCGCGCGCAGCTTCTCGGCCTGGGACTTGGCCGCGTCGCGCTCGGCGGCGAGGATCGCCTCGACGGCCTCGTGCACGCCCGGCACGTCGAGCAGACCGACGAACTGCAGCGCCTCGGCCGGCTTGATGACGTAGGGCTTGGCCAGCGCCTTCGTGCCCTGCGTCGCGCCGACGGTCCACTCGCCCTCGGTGTAGGCGAGGGTGACGGTCAGCGCCGCCGGCGGCTTGACCTTCGGGGCACGGGCCGCCGCCGCCTTACGCGGGGCGGGGGCGACGGGTTCGGCGGAAGCGGCGGGCTCGGACACGGTCGGCTCCTGACGGGCGGGCTTGGATGGTTGGGCAGGTTCGATGAGATCCTCGCCGACGGCCAGCGGACGGCGGCCACCGGGCAGCGTCTCCTCGACCGGCGGCTCGGCCGGCTTGACGACCGCCGACTTCTTCGGCACCCCGCCACGCGGCGGCATCTCCAGGTCGGCGGGGGAGAACGGCAGCGCGTCGCCGCCGAACTTGACGACGATCCACTCGTCGTCGTCCTTCGGATTCCCCAGCTCGACGACCTGGCCGACCTGTCCGGCGATCTGCCCGGCGGACTCGGTGAACACCACCCGCGGACGTTTGCCGCCCTCGAGCACGGAGCGGATCTGATCGAGATCCGTCTTGGACAATCCGGCCATCCTCGTCACTTCGCTTTCGCCACCACGGCGGCCCGGAGGGGAGCCGCCTCTCTACGAACACATGTTTGACTAGAACTTCTACCAGAGGGCGCCGACAATCTTGACGCCGACATGCCATGTGGTGTTCGGGCGCAGGCTACTCCTTACCCGGGACGGCCACCTCCACCGTTGCGCCGCCCCCGCCTCCGACGATCTCGCGACCCGCGGCCTATGGGGGCTGTAGCGGTTCTGGAGGGTTTGTGTACCGGGGCCGCCTACGCTGCCGATCCATGGGCTGGTGCCGGGTCCCGCACGACCCGGCGCCGCCTCCGCCCGCGGTTTGGTGCACCGCGGGCGGCTTGCGATGTGGGGGCGGGGCGGGCTCGCTGCGGTGCGGCCCGCTCGCCGCCCCCAGGCGCCGCCCCCGGGCCGCCGGCCATCCCAAGATCCCGCTTGGATCACGGAAATCACCCGAATCTTGGCCCAAGATTACGTGGCGATCCCTGATCCACACGCGATCATGCGGCCGCGGGACGGGCACGCGATCATGCTGCGTGGGGACGCGCACGCGGTCATGCGGCGGGGTAGAGCTCCAGGGGTGCGGCCGCCGGCACGGTGCCGTCGAGGGCCGCGGCCGCGAGCAGGGCCGCCCCGTCGACCGCGGTCCCTCGCGGCGAGATCCGGGTCGCGTCCGCGTCGACCGTCGCGGTGAAGGCGGTCCACAGCGCGTCGCCGGCCTGGAACAGGTTGCCGGTCGGCGCGACCGTCCGCGGCGCGCCGTCGGGCAGCGCGGCGAGCGCGGTCTGCGCGAGCTGCGTACCGGCTTCGGCGAGCAGGGCGGTGGCGACCGGGTCACCGTCGGCGGCGGCCGCCGCGACCGCGGGCACGAAACCCGCCATCACACCCGCCCGGTCGGCCCGCGTCGCGAGCTCGCGTACCAGGTCGGCGGGGGTGCCGAAGCGTTCGCGCAGTGCCGCCAGCAACGCCGGTGAGCCGCCCGGCCGGCCGTCGTCGGCGCGCAGCGCCGCCTGCAGCGCGGCGCGGCCCAGCCACGATCCGCCGCCGACGTCGCCGATCAGGTAACCCCAGCCGTCCACCCGCCGCCACGTACCGGCCAGGTCCGTGCCCAGCGCCACGGCGCCGGTCCCCGCCGCGACCACCGCGCCGCCGGCCAGGCCGAGCGCCCCCGCCCAGGAGGTCAGCATGTCGGAACACAATCCGACGGTACGCGCGCCGCCGGCCTCGCCGAGGGCTGCCGGGAGGCGTACGCGCAGGTCGGCGCCGAGCATCGCGAACCCGGTCAGCCCGGCGGCCACGGAGTCGACAGTGGACACGCCGGTCTCGTGAAGGAGCTCCGTCACGAGGGGTACGAGGGTGGCGACCGCGTTGTCGGCGTCGATCCCGCCGGTGCCGACGCGGCTGGCCATGTCGACCCGGCTGCAGGCGCGTACGCGCCCGTCAACGGCGAGTACGCCACGCGCGCCGGTGCCGCCGACATCGAGGCCGATACACATCACGGCGGCACTGTACACCGGCCGCGAACCGAGCGGTGATTTCTTAACAATCGTAAAAACGTGACGGTTAAACCTTGACAGCGGCAACGGTCGCCGGGCAGCCTGCTTTCACCACCGCAGCGAGCCACCCGGCCCGTACCCACATTGCCGATCCATCCCACCCTGGATGAAGTCCATCAACGAAGAGGGACAGCGAAGACGATGTCTGTACAGGATCTTTCCCGCCGCTCGCTGCTGCGAGCGGGTGTGAGCACGGCGGCGGTCGCCGGTTCGGCCGGCCTTCTCGCCGGCTGCGCGCTCGGCGACGACAAGTCGTCCGACAACAGCGGCAACAAGGGCACGGTCAGCGAGAAGAACCCGCTGGGCGTCAAGGAGGACGCGGCGCTGGAGGTCGTCGTCTTCAACGGCGGCTTCGGCGAGGACTACGCCAAGGCCCACGAGGCGATGTACAAGGAGAACTTCCCGAAGGCCGAGATCAAGCACGAGGCCGTCGTCGAGATCTCCAAGACGCTGCAGCCGCGTTTCGTCGACGGTACGCCGCCCGACGTCATCGACAACTCCGGCGCCGGCCAGATCGACAACGGCGGCCTGGTCTCGCAGAACGCGCTGGCCGAGCTGTCGCCGCTGCTCGACGCGCCGAGCCTGGACATCACCGGCAAGAAGGTCCGCGAGACCCTGCTGCCGGGCGCGATCGAGACCGGCACCTTCGACGGCAAGACGTACATCCTGAACTACGCGTACACGGTGTACGGGCTCTGGCACTCCACGAAGCTGTTCACGGACAAGGGCTGGAGCGTCCCCAAGACCTGGGACGACCACATCGCCCTGTGCAAGAACATCAAGGCCGCGGGCATCGCGCCGTGGACCTACCCGGGCAAGCACCCGCGCTACATGAGCTGGCCGGTCATCTCGACCGCGATCAAGCTCGCCGGGCCGGAGGTCGCCATGGCGATCGACAACCTGGAGCCCAACGCCTGGACGTCGGACGCGATGAAGACCGCCGCCGACGCCTGGTACCAGATCGTCAAGGACAAGTACATCCTGGACGGCTCGGCGGGCCTGGACCACATCCAGTCCGAGACCGAGTGGGCCAAGGGCAAGGTCGCCTTCGTCAGCTGCGGATCGTGGCTGGAGAACGAGATCAAGGCGGTCACCCCCGCCGGCTTCAACATGGCCGTGACGCCCACCCCGAGCCTCGGCAGCGGCGACAAGCTGCCGTTCGAGGCGATCCGCGGCACCGCCGGGGAGCCGTTCATCGTGCCTGCCAAGGCCAAGAACGAGCTCGGCGGCCTGGAATACCTGCGCACGATGCTGTCGATGAAGGGCGCGAAGGACTTCACCGGCAAGGTCTCCAGCCTCACCATCGTGAGCGGCTCGGCCGACGGCGTACAGCTGCCGCCCGGCCTGACCTCCTGCGTCGACGTGCTGAAGGCGTCCGGGAGCAACGGATTCAACTGGATCTACAACATCTACTACCGCAAGCTCGAGCGCAACCTGGTCGACGCGGCGTGCGGCGAGTTCTTCGGCGGCCGGTCGACCCCGGCCGAGTTCCTCGCCGCCTGCCAGAAGGGCGCCGACTCCATCGCGTCCGACACCACGATCAAGAAGTACAAGCGGAGTTGAGATGAGGCACGGCAAGTACCCGCTGCTGCTGGCGTTCCTGCTACCGCCACTGGCGATCTACGGGTACTTCGTCGTCTCCCCGTACGCGCAGACGTTCCTGGTCGCGGCGACGGACTGGCAGGGTCTGTCGCCCGACTACAACTTCGTCGGCCTGGACAACTTCAAACGCCTGTGGCACGACGAGTACGTCTGGAACGCGCTGCTGCACAACGTGTGGCTGTTGCTGCTGCTGCCCGTGCTGACGATCGCGCTGTCGCTGTTCCTGGCGACGATGCTCAACGTCGGCGGACGCGGCGGACGCGGCACGGTACGCGGAGTCCGCGGTTCCGGCATCTACAAGGTGGTCTACTTCGCCCCCCAGATGCTGTCGGTGTCGATCATCGGAGTGCTCTGGACGCAGATCTACGACCCGCGCGGCGGCCTGCTCAACGGGCTGCTGCGCGCGGTCGGCCTCGACGGGCTGGCGCAGGTGTGGCTCGGCGACCCGAACTTCGCGTTCTGGGCGCTGCTGGCCGTCATGGTCTGGTCCAACGTCGGCTTCTACGTCGTGCTGTTCGGCGCCGCGATGCAGGCCGTCCCGCGCGACATCTACGAGGCCGCCGCCCTGGACGGGGCCGGCCGCACGCGTACGCTGCTGCGCATCACGGTCCCGCTGCTGTGGGACACGATCCAGGTGGCGTGGGTGTACCTGGCGATCATCGCCATGGACGGGTTCGCGATCGTGCAGATCATGACCCGCGGCGGCCCCGACTTCTCCACCGACGTCGTCGGCGAGCGGCTGTACGACACCTCGTTCGGGGAGTCGAAGTTCGGCTACGGCTCGGCCATCGGCGTCGTCATGTTCTTCCTGACCCTGAGCATCACCGTCCTCGCCCTGCGGGTGACCCGGCGCGAGAGGATCGAGCTGTCGTGAGCGAGGCCGTGTCGACCGCTTCGACCAGACCCGCGACCCGGGCGCGTACGCGCGTCGGCCGGGGCGCCCTCGTCGACGGAACCCTGAACGTCTTCTCGCACGGGTTCCTCGTGCTGTGGGCGCTGATGACGGCGCTGCCGCTGCTGTGGGCGGCGCTCAGCGCGTTCAAGAGCGACGACGAGATCCTGTCCGACCCGTGGGGCCTGCCGAGCGAGCTGCGCTGGTCGAACTTCAGCCGGGCCTGGACGCACGGGCACATCGGGCTGTACTTCCTCAACACCGGCATCGTGCTGCTGGGGTCGCTGACGCTGACGATGCTGCTCGGCGCGACGGCCGCGTACGCCCTGGCCCGCTACGAGTTCCGGGGCAACCGGTTGATCTACTTCGCGTTCGTCGGCGGCATGATGTTCCCCGTCGTGCTCGCCTTCGTGCCGCTGTTCTTCGTGGTACGCAACGCCGGGCTGCTCGACAGCCTGCCCGGCCTGATGCTGGTGTACACGGCGTACTCGCTGCCGTTCACGGTGTTCTTCCTGACGGCGTTCTTCCGGACGCTGCCGACGGCCGTCAGCGAGGCCGCCCTGATCGACGGATGCGGACCGTTCCGGCTGTTCTTCCGGGTCATGCTGCCGATGGCCAAACCCGGCCTGATCAGCGTCGGCATCTTCAACTTCCTCGGCCACTGGAACCAGTACCTGCTGCCGGTCGTGCTGCTCAAGAACGACGACAAGTACGTCCTGGCGCAGGGGCTGGCCGCTCTGGCGGTCAGCGAGGGCTATCGGGGTGACTACTCCCGGCTGTTCGCCGGACTGACCCTGGCCATGTTGCCGGTCCTGGTCGTCTACGCGGTATTCCAGCGCCAAGTGCAGGCCGGTCTCACCGCCGGGCAGATGAAGTGACGGATGATGTTCGCATGACTGGTCTGACGGCCCACAGCGACAACACGGCGGCGCACCGCGACACACCGCCGATCGACGCGGACTCCCTGCTCGCCCGGCTGCGCGGGCTGCTGCCCTCGCTGCCCGAGTCCGAGCAGGCGGTCGGCCGCCTCGTGATCGACAAACCGTCGGAGATCGCCCGGGCGAGCATCTCGGAACTGGCCCGCCGGGCGGGCACGTCGGCCACCACCGTCACCCGGTTCTGCCGCGACGTCGGCCTGACCGGCTACCACGAGCTGCGGCTGCTGCTCGCCGTCGCCGTCGACCGGCAGCAGTCCGCCGGCCGGCACGTGCCGATCGGCGCCGACACCGACATCGCCCCCGACGACGCCCTGCCGGCCATCGCGCAGAAGATGGCACACGCCGCGCAGCGCGCCATCCAGGACACCCTCGACACGTTCGACCTCGAGGCGCTGGCCGCCGCGGTCGAGGCCCTCAACGGCGCCGGCCGGGTCTACATCTACGGCGTCGGCTCCTCCGACGTCGTCGTCGCCGACCTCGACCACAAGCTCTCCCACCTCGGGCTGACCTGCGTCACGTACGCCGACGTGCACCGCTCCATGGCGTCGGCCGCCCACCTCACCCCGTCGGACGTGGTCATCGCGGTATCGCACTCCGGGCGTACCGCCGAGGTCCTCGATCCGGTACGCGTCGCGCGGGGACGCGGCGCGACCACCCTGGCGATCACCAACTACCCCCGGTCGCCCCTGGCCGATCTGGTCGACATCGTGCTGAGCAGCGCCGGACGGGAGAGCATCTTCTTCCGCACCGGCGCGACGGTCAGCCGCATCGCCCAGCTCTACGTCGCCGACTGTCTGTTCGTCGCGCTCGCCCAGCGCCGCGGGGACCAGACGTGGGAGGCGTTCGACCGCGTGCACGACGCGGTCTCGTCCCGACACTCTGCAGGCAGGAACAGCAACCGTGTACGTGGAAGTCGAACCTGACGCGCCGACCGAACGACGCAACCCCGCCTCCGAGCGGATCGACGAGCTGCCCCTCGACGAGGTGCTACGCCTGATCAACGAGGCGGACGCGGGGGTGCCGGCGGCGGTGGCCGCGGTACTGCCGCAGATCGGCCAGGCCGTCGAGGCCGGAGTGCGTACGCTGCGCGACGGCGGGCGGGTCCACTACTTCGGCGCCGGAACGTCCGGGCGGGTGGCGTTCGCCGACGCCGCCGAGCTGCGCCCGACCTTCGCGCTGACGGCCGACCAGGTCGTCGCCCACGTGGCCGGCGGGGTGGACGCGCTGTGGCGGGCGGCGGAGTCGGCCGAGGACGACGAGGCGGCCGGGCGCCGGGACGCCGCCGACGTGGCCGCCGGTGATCTCGTCATCGGCGTCGCGGCCAGCGGCGGCACCCCCTATGTCGGCGGCGCGCTCCAGCAGGCCCGGTCGGCCGGCGCGACCACCGGACTGATCACCTCGAATCCGCGGGCCGTGCTCGCCGGGCACGCCGACATCATGATCGGGATGAACACCGGACCGGAGATCATCACGGGTTCGACCCGGATGAAGGCGGCCACGGCGGCGAAGCTGGCGCTGAACACCTTCTCCACCGCGCTGATGGTCCGCTACGGGCGTACCTTCGGCAACCTGATGGTGTGCGCGGTGCCCAGCAACATCAAGCTGCGCCGCCGCGCGGTGTGGACGCTGTCGACCGCCGCCCGGGTCGAACCGGGACAGGCCGCCGACGCGCTCGCCCAGTCCGGCGACGACCCGTCGGTCGCGCTGGTGAGCCTGCTGACCGGCACCGGAGCGGACGAGGCCCGCCAGGCCCTGCGCGCCGCCGGCGGCGACGTCCGCGCCGCCACCCGCCTCTCCTGACGCGCCCGCCGCCCCCAAGACCCCCGACGATCTTGCGCGAATGCCTCAAAATCCGTCGCATTTGTCGCGAAGGCCCGAACATTCGCGCAAGATCGTCGAAATCTGGGGGGTGGGCGGGTGTGAGGAGGGGAACGTCCACGGGGCGAGATCGGCCTCGGCGGTGTTCACAAACGGACGTTACCGTGGACGCGTGCCGCTCGTCAGTCTGCTCACCGTCGCGGTCGCGCTCAGTGCCGCGACCGGGCTCGGCCTGGCCTGGAAGCGGCGCAACGGCGACTTCCGGGAGGCGGCCGTGACCGGCACCGAGACGGAGACCCTGCGGCGGCTCGGCTGGACCCCCGGGACGCCGGTCACCCTGCTCCAGTTCTCCTCGGCGTTCTGCGCACCGTGCCGGGCGACCCGGGTGCTGTGCGAGCAGGCGTCGAGCACGATCGACGGGGTCCGCCACGTCGAGGTCGACGCGGAGTCGCACCTGGACGCCGTGCGGAGCCTCGACATCATGCGTACGCCGACCGTGCTGCTCGTCGATGCGCGCGGCTCGATCGTCCGCCGCGCCTCCGGCCAGCCGACGAAAGCCCAGCTGGTGGGAGCGATCAGCCTAGTCAACAATCAGTTCACAACCGCGCCGTAGCGTAGAGCCATGCAACTCGATGTGCGCGGCCCGCGTTTCGCCGCCGCGATCACCACGGTCGTGCTGATCGTCATCGCGCTCACGCGCAGCGGCTGGCTGGCCGCCGCGCAGGCGGTCGTCTTCGCGATCGGCGCCCTGTCGGCCAAGCACGCGCCCTACGGCGCGCTGTTCCGCACACTCGTCGCGCCGCGCCTGCGGCCGGCCGCCGAGTTCGAGCCCGCCGAACCGGTCCGCTTCGCGCAGGGCGTCGGCTTCGTGTTCGCCGCCGTCGCCGCGATCGGCTTCCTCGCCGGCTCCACCGCCGTCGGCCTCGTCGCCACCGCGTGCGCGCTGATCGCCGCGTTCCTCAACGCCGCCTTCGGGCTGTGCCTGGGCTGCGAGGCGTACCTGCTGCTGCGCCGGACGTTCACGCGAGCAACGCCGACGCCGTGACCGGCTCCAGGCCGCGGTCGCGCAGGCCGCGCACCAGCTCCGGCAGTGCCTCCACCGTCCCGGCGTGCCCGAAATGCAGGCTCAGGATCGACCCCGGCTGTACGCCGGCCAGCGCGTTCGCCACGATCGCGGCCGCACCGGGGTCGGTGTAGTCGAGGGTGTCCACGTCGTACGCGAGGCACGTCGGGTAGCCGGCCTTCCTGGCCTGCGCCTCGATCGACGCCGTCGACCGGGGTGTCTGCGACGGGCGGAACCAGCGGCCCCGCGTACCGGTGAGGCGGCGCAGCGTCTCGGCGCAGCGGTGGATCTCCGCGTACTGCCCGGTGCCGGCCATGCTCGCCAGGTCGAGATGGCTGTACGTGTGGTTGCCGAGCTCGTGGCCGCCGTCGAGGATCTTCTTCGCCCACTGTGGACTGCCGTCGAGCCACGCCCCGACCGCGAACACCGTCACCGGCGCGTGCAGATCGGCGAGCGTGCTCAGCGCCGCGCGTACCAGGGAATCTTCGCCTTGGCCGTGGAAGGTGAGGGCGACCTGGCGACGGTCGCGCGGGCCGTGGACGACCTCGGCGGGCAGCGGCGGCGCGGACGGTGCGGCCGGCGGCGACGGGCTCGGCGCGGGCGAGCCGGACGGCGCGGGTGCGGAGACCGGGGCCTCGGGGCCGCACCCGGCGAGCAGGACGCCGCCCGCGGCGAGCGCGGCGGTGAGGGCGTCCCTGCGGCTGAGCTGCATCTTCGCAGCCTACGGTCAGACGACGACCGGGCTGCGCCTTTCCAGCAGCAACACGTCGCGCCACGCGCCGTGATGCCGCCCGACCCGTTCCCGTACGCCGATCGTGCGGAACCCGGCGGCGGCGTGCAGCGCGAGGCTCGCCTCGTTCTCGGGGAAGACGCCGGACTGGATGGTCCAGATGCCGGCGGCCTCGGTCGAGGCGATCAGGGCCCGCAGGAGCGCCCGGCCGGCGCCGCGACCCTGTGCGGCCGGGTCGACGTAGACGCTGTGCTCGACGACGCCGGCATAGGCCGGGCGCGGCGACACGCGGGTGACGGCGACCCAGCCGAGCAGCGTGCCGTCCGGGTCGAGCGCGACGAAGCGGTGCGCGGGCAGGCGGCTCTCGTCGAAGGCGGCCCAGGTCGGGGCGGCGGTCTCGAAGCTGGCGTGGCCGCCGTCGAGGCCCTGCTGGTAGATGCGCAGGACCCCGTCGGCGTGCTCGGCGGTCATCGGGACGATGTCGATCATCGGCGGAACTCCGCGCGCCAGCGGCCGCCGCGATCGTCGGGGAGCTGTTCGAGCTGCTCCAGACGCAGCCCGTCGGCGAGGAACAGGTCCAGCTCGGACCGGCTCACCGGGTACGGCGGTCCACCGTCCACAGTGGCGCCTTCGGGTCGCGTACGCTGCACGACCAGCAGGGTGCCGCCGGGTGCGACGGTCGACGCGATCGCGCCCGTGACCCGGGGCCGCAGCGCGATCGGCAGCGCCTGCACCGTGAAGATCTCGATCACCAGGTCGTACGCCTGCCGCCACGCGGCCGGCAGGTCGAACAGGTCGGCCACCTCGAACCGCACGGCGCTGTCGGGAAACCGTTCGCGGGCCTGCTCGACGGCGGTCGGCGAGATGTCGAACGCGGTCACCGAGAAGCCGAGCCCGGCCACGTACGCGGCGTCGTCGCCGAGCCCGCAGCCGACCACGAGCGCGGGGGCGCCCTTGCCGTCGAGCCCGGCGGCCCGCGCCCACTCGGTCAGATAGGGCGACGGGCCCCCGGCATCCCAGGGGACCACGGCGCGGCCGTGCCCGGCGTCGGCGTACAGGGGCTCGAACCAGCCGGTCGCCGCGGCGGTCTCGGCGTCGACATGACTGCCATATCCGTCAGGATCGGTCATCACCTGACCTTACCGACCTGTCCCAGGGCGTCCGGCGGGGGATCCAGGCCCGGACGTTGCGCTGATACTCCCGGTACTCGTCGCCATAGGTACGCAGCAGCGTGGGTTCCTCGTAGAACCGGACGAACGCGGCGGGCAGGGCCCAGGCGCACAGCGCGTACGCGAGGAGCACCGGCCGGCCGAGCAGCAGCGCCTGGCCGAGCAGCGCCACGACGATCGCCACGTACATCGGGTTGCGGACGTACCGGTAGAGGCCGCCGATCACCAGGTGTCTCGTCGGGGCGACCGGGGCCGGCGTACCGAGGCCCTCGACGACGAACTGGCCGAACGCCCAGAGCAGCGCGGCCAGCCCCGCCGCGAGCAGCAGGCCGCCGAGGACCCGCAGCGGCCACCACGTGTGCCCGGCGGTCCAGCCGCCGGTCAGCCACCACGGCAGCAGACCCACGACGACACCGGGGGCGACGAGGAGGAAGAGGAGGCTGCCGAGCGCGGCCCGGATCCTGTCGGTCACGTGACTCTCCTCGCGGTTGACGGGGCGTACGGCTGTCCATAGTGTTGTCATCAAGTGTTGACCAACAGTTGTTGACCAACGGCTGTCGGCATTCTAGGAGCAGGAGAGAAGCCATGTCCACCGATGTCCTCGTCGTCGGGGCCGGCCCCACCGGGCTGCTGCTCGCCGGCGACCTCGCCCGCGCCGGGATCGACGTGACGGTTCTCGAACGCCGCGCACCCGGCATCTCCAACCTGACGCGGGCGTTCGGCGTACACGCGCGGACGCTGGAAGAGCTGGACGCCCGCGGGATGGCCGATGCCCTCGTCGCCACCGGCTCACCGATCGGCGCCCTGCGGCTGTTCGGCCACGCGCAGGTCAGCCTCGAACACCTGCCCACCCGCTTCCCGTACGTCCTGATGACCCCGCAGTACCAGACCGAGAAACTGCTCCAGGCGTACGCGGAGAAGAATGGTGTGCAGTTTGAACACGACGCGGCGGTGACGGCGCTGACGCAGGACGCCGACGGTGTCACCGCGCGCTGCGCCGACGGGCGCGAGTTCCGGGCCCGCTACCTCGTGGGAACCGACGGCGTGCACAGCGCCGTACGTGAAGCCCTCGGCCTGCCGTTCCCGGGCGAATCGGTGGTGGCGTCCATCATGCTCGCCGACGTACGCCTCGCCGAACCGCTGCCCGACGGCGTGCTCGCGGTCAACGCGACCGACGCGGGCTTCGCGATGGTGGTGTCGTTCGGCGACGGCTGGTTCCGCGTCATGTGCTGGAGCCGCGACGGGCAGCGGGCCGACGACGTCCCCGTCGACCTCGACGAACTGCGCGCCACCGTACGCGCCGTGCACGGCACCGACTTCGGCCTGCACGATCCCCGCTGGCTGTCGCGGTTCCACTCGGACGAACGGCAGGTGCCGCAGTACCGGGTGGGCCGCGTGTTCCTCGCGGGCGACGCCGCGCACGTGCACTCGCCGGCGGGCGGCCAGGGCATGAACACCGGCCTGCAGGACGCGGCCAACCTCGGCTGGAAACTCGCCACCGCCGTCCACGGCCGGCTGCCCGCTGCGCGTACCGAGGAACTGCTCGACTCGTACCAGGCGGAACGGCATCCGGTGGGGGAGCAGGTGCTCAAGTCGAGCGGGAACCTCGTCCGGCTCGCCATGGCCAGCAGCGCGCCCCGCCGGGCGGCCCGAGCCGTCCTCGCCACCGTCATCGGCCGGATCGCACCGCTGCGGGGCAAATTCTCCGGCGCGGTCTCCGGCGTCGGCATCGCGTACGCGGCTCCGGCCGGATCGCATCCGCTGGCGGGCAAGCGGGCGGCGGACTACCCGCTCGACGACGGGCGGCTGTACGAGGCGCTCCGGACGGGCGCGTTCGTCCTCATCGGAGCGACGGCCCCCGGCGTGACCTGCGCCGCCTGGGCACCTGGATTCGAGGCACCCGCACCGGCCGTCCTGGTACGCCCCGACGGCTACATCGCCGCCGCCGGTACGCCGGCCGAAGTCCTGGCCGCCCTCCCCGCCTGGACCGCCTGATCCGCGGCTGGACCGCCTGATCCGGTGGCCTGATCCGGTTTGGATCAGGGAAATCACCCGAATCTTGGGCCAAGATTACGTGGGTTTCCCTGATCCACACGGGATCACGGGCGGGCGCGACGCAGGGATGACAACAGGCGCGCGGCGTGAGCTGGGGTGACGGCGACATGACCCGTCCGATCGGCGGAAATCATTCACCTTGCGGGTGAGTGTCTCGAAGACCGGGAAACGACAGCATGTCGGATGGCATTCCCCTCGGCACAGATGACCTGAGAGGCACGTCCCGTGTCATCGAACGATACTCCTCAATCACCGGAAGACCCGCCGCAGCCGCCGGAAGACCCCGCCGCGGACCCGCTGCGCGACGAACGGGGCCGCTACATCCCGACCCAGCGGCGAGGTGGGGCAGCGGTCGGAGCGGGGGCGGTCGCGGGTGCGGCCCTCGCCGACGCGGCCGGCGGTCCGGGCGCGAACGACGCAGGTGCCGACGCACCTGGTGAAACAGCCGGACCTGACGCGGCCGGCAGTGCTCCGGAGGCGGCCGCCGGCACCTCCCCGGCGGACGCCGCCACCGCCGATGCCGACGGCTCCGCTGCGGATGCTTCCGCGACGGAAACGCCGACCGAAACCCCCGCCGATGCTGCTGGCGACTCTTCGGCTGACGTGGCTGCCTCCTCGGCCGAGGCCGACAGCGCAGAACCGTCCACTGACGACGAAGCCGCGACCGGCGAGAGCGTCGGCGTCGCCGCGGGCGCGGCCGCCACCGCCGGTGCCGCGGCGGCCGGAGCCTCAGCCGACAGCGCGCAATCCGGCAGCCCGGCAACTACCGGCGGCGCGACAGGTAGCGGAGCGGCGGCCGGTGGCGCGGCCGCCGGAGCCGGCGACGCCCGTCCCGGCCAGGGCGGCGCCCACGCCGATCCGAAGGACAAGCGCCGCCGGCGCTGGCTGCTCTGGCTCCTCCTGCTGCTGCTCCTCCTACTGCTGTGCTGCTGCGGGGCGTACTTCGTGTGGTGGCGGAAGGACACTTCGGACCAGGCCACCCCGGGCGCGTCCGCGACGGCCTCCGCCGCCCCGGCCACCTCGGCGGCGGCGAGTCCGACCGGAGCGGGGCAGACCACCGCCTCGCCGAGCGCCGGCGCGTCGGAACCCGGCACCGGAGCGTCGGCCTCGCCGAGCGCCGCGGCGTCCGCCGAGCCGAGCCCGTCACCCACGCCGGCGGCGAGCCCGGCCGCACCGCTCATCACCGTGCCGGACGTCGTCGGCAGGACCGGCTCGTCGGCCACGCAGATCCTGTCCGACGCGGGCTTCTCCACGATCACCTGCAAGGACCCGTCCGGCAACGTCGTCACCGCGCTGGAGGCGTACGTGGTGACGAAGCAGGATCCGGCGGCGGGCAAGAAGGTCGCCGCCGACACGCCGATCACCCTCAGCTGCAAGCCGCACCCCGGCGGCAAGGGCTGACATCCGACGGGCGTCGCACCCGGGACCGGTGCGACGCCCGTCTCATCCCTGTTGCACGTGCGCGGCCGGCCCCGCTACGATGATCACACTATGAAGCTGTGACACCACCGCCCCTGCCCGCGCCCGAGGTGACGACACCCGGCGGGCATCGATCCGGAAATTCTTCGGTGGTGTCTGCATGTCCAGTTTCTCCCCGCTCGTCGCCCGTGACCTGATCAAGCTGTACGCGGACCGGGTCGTCCTCGACGGCGTACACCTCACCGCCGCGCCGGGCCAGCGCATCGGCCTCGTCGGCGAGAACGGTGCCGGCAAGTCCACCCTGCTGCGGCTGCTCGCCGGGCCCGAGAACGGCGGCGACACCCCGGACGGTGGCGAGGTCGACCGCCCGGCCGACCTGGGACTGCTGCACCAGGAGCTGCCGTTCGACGCGTACGCGACGGTGGACGACGTCATCACCGAGGCACTCGCCGAGAGCCGGACCCTGCTGGCCACATTGGACGATCTGGCCGCCCGGATGGCCGACGACCCCGCCGCGCTCGACGCGTACGGGGAGGTGCTCACGCGGGCCGAGGAGATCGACGCGTGGGACGCCGACCGCCGCGCGGGCGAGGTCCTGCACGGCCTCGGCCTGGCCGCGGTCGGCCGCGCACGCCCGCTGGGGACCCTCTCCGGCGGACAGCGTTCCCGGGTCGCCCTCGCCGCCCTGCTGGTACGCCGACCCGCGGCGCTCCTGCTCGACGAGCCGACCAACCACCTCGACGACCAGGCGGTGGCCTTCGTGGAGGCGCAGCTGCGCTCGATGCCGGGCGTCGTCGTGGTGGCCAGCCACGATCGCGTCTTCCTCGACGAGGTGTGCACTGACATCGTGGACCTCGATCCCAGCCGGCACGACCCGACGCGGCGCGGCCCGACGCGCTACCACGGATCGTTCAGCGACTACCGGGAGGCGAAGAAGTCCGAACGCGTCCGGTGGGCGCAGGCGTTCGAGGCCCAGCAGGAGGAGATGAACCTGCTGCGCCACACCGTGAAGGTGACCGGCCGCCAGGTCGGCCACGGCTACCGCCCGCCGCGCGACAACGACAAGTTCATCGGCTACTTCAAGGCCCGGGCCGTCGAGACGACCATCGCGCGACGCGTACGCAACGCCGAGCAGCGGCTGACCATCCTCGAACGGGACCAGATCCGCAAACCGCCCGCCCCGCTGAACTTCCAGGCGCCCGCGATGACCGCCGACGCCGAGGACGGGACGCTGCTCGCCGCCCGGCAGGTACGCGTACCCGGGCGGCTTTCGGTCGACCGGGTGGACGTCGAGTCCGGCGGCCGGCTGCTCGTCACCGGCGCGAACGGCACCGGCAAGTCCACCCTGCTGGCCGTCCTCGCCGGACAGCTCGATCCGGCGGAGGGAAGCGTACTGCGGCGGCAGGGGCTGCGGATCGGACTGCTCGCCCAGGACGACCACTTCCCCGACCCGACGCGTACGCCCCGGCAGTTGTACGGCGAGACGGCCCGCGTACCGCTGGTGGAGCTGGGGCTGGTGGCACCGCGCGATCTGGACCGGCCGGTCGCGGCGCTGAGCGTGGGCCAGCGGCGGCGGGTGGCGCTGGCGCTGCTGCTGGCGCGACCGCCGCACGTCCTGCTGCTGGACGAGCCGACGAACCATCTGTCGCTGGGCCTCGCCGACGAACTGGAGGAGGCGATCGGTACGGCTCCGGGAGCGGTCGTGATCGCCTCGCATGACCGGTGGTTGCGCCGCCGGTGGACGGGATCGGAACTTTCGCTGGCTTGACGAAACAGCCCCTTTACGTGGGCGGTGACGAGGACGGATGATGGGGTCCGGATTCCCGGACCTCTCCATCTCCCACGCGCTCCCGTGCGGCCGAGGCTTCTTCGGCGTGCGTAAAAGTGGCTGGGCTCGGGTATGGCGCCGCCGAAGAGGAGGTGACCATGTCATCGGTACAGACACTGTTTCTCATCCTGGTCATCGTCGTGATCGCCGTGGTCGCGGTCGTCGTCTTCGGGTCGGCGCGACGGCGTGCGCTGCAGGAGAAGTTCGGCGACGAGTACGAGCGGCTCGTCGATGAGCACCACAGCAAGTCGGCCGCGGAGAAGGAACTGCGTGAGCGCGAGCGTCGCCACGCGGAACTCCAGCTGCGCGAGCTTTCGCCGGAGGTCAAGGATCGCTACAGCGAGCGCTGGCAGGACGTGCAGGCGCTCTTCGTGGACGAGCCGAGGGAAGCGGTGCGTCAGGCCGACGCGCTCGTGACCGAGATCGCCGGCGACATCGGCTACCCGACCGAGGACGACGCCGACAAGGAGGCGCAACTCTCGGTCGACCACAGCCAGACCCTCTCGGCCTACCGGCGGGCGAAGGACATCGCCGTCCGGGCGGACGCCGACGAAGTGGACACCGATCAGCTGCGACAGGCCATCGTGGACTACCGCGAACTCGTCGCCGCGCTGCTCGGCGCCTCACCCGTCCCGGCCGTGGACGAAACACCGAAGGACGAAACACCCCACCCATGAGGTACGCATAGCGCCGCGGCAGACAACGCGGCGCCGAAAGGAGTGAAGCATGAACCAGGACCAGTTGCGGATGTTCGGCGCCGTCCCGCCGCATGCCCGCGACGACGCTGAGCGGGTCGAGAACGATCTGCCCGGGGACGCGCCCGTCCTCGAGGACCAGGCGATCGTCCACGACTCGCCCGCCGAGGCGGAGGAGGCTATCGAGGCCGACGAGACGGCCGAGCCGACCGACGCCGCCGAGGCGACCGCCGGGGCCGGCGACCCGGAGGACACCGAGCAGACCGATGCGGACCTGCCTGAGGCGCAGGCAGAGGCGACCGAGGGGGAAGGCGCGGTGGACGGCACCCTTGACGCGCCCGAAGGCCCCGAGGACGCGGCACCGGAGTCGTCGGACGAACAGTCCGATGAGCAAGACGCCCCCGCCGCCGAGGAATCGGCCACGGCGGACTCGGCGACGGAGGAACCGGCCGCAGGCGACGCGCTCGCCGAAGAGTCGCCGGAGGGCGACGCCGCGGAAGAACCGACGGACGAGGCAGGCGACGAAGAGACCGACGAGGCCGCGGAGGAAAGCACTCCCGAGGCTGTCGCGGACGAGAGCGAAGACGATGCGGAGTCCGGTGTGGACGCCGTCGGCGAAACCGACGATGCACCGGCGGACGCGGCCACCACTGACGAGAGTTCCGACGCCGACCCGGACGCCCCCGCGGCGGACGGCGAAGGCGCCGACGACATAGACGATGCGGCGGACGGCTCGGCGGACGAGGAATCGGACGCGGAAGCCGACGCTGAGGCGGAAGCCGGCGAAGCGCCCGCGGACGCCGTCGAGGAAGCCACCGGCGACGCCGTGGTGGACCTCCCGGAAGACACCGCCACCGAGGACGAGGCCGAGGACGGGGAAGCGATGACAGCGACCGACGAGGAGACCCAGCCCGAGGCGGCCGCCGACGCCACCCCCGAGGGCGAGAGCACGGACGAGGCCACCACAGACGAGGCCACCACAGACGAAGCCATCACGGACGAGGCCGTCGACGGTGCGGGCGTGACCGCGGTCGAGGGTGAGGTCGTCGACGCGGCGGACGACGAGTCCGCGGAAGGCGACGAGTCCGAGGAGAGTGACGTGCCGGCCGACACGGCGGGCGAGGAAGCCGCGGCGGACGTTGCCGAGGAGACCAGCACCGAAGAGGACGCCGTTGCCGAGCCGGGCGAGGAGGCTTCGGCGGACGCCGTTGCCGAGCCGGCCGACGATGCGGGCGACGAGAGCGCCGAGGAGCCCGCCGTGAACGCGGACGACGCGGTCGCGGAATCCGCCGTCGGCGACGAGTTCGCCGCGGAGCCCGCCGAGTTCGCCGCGGAGCCGGCCGAGAGCGTCGCGGTCGAGGGCGAGCCGGAAGCGGTCACCGAGGGCGACGGGTCCGACGCCCCGGAGAGTGTCGCGGGCGGCGAGGCCGATGTCGCCGAGTCTGAGGACGACCTCGCCGAGGAGGAGGGCGTGGCCGTCGAGCCCGCCACCGACGCGGCCGCCGTCGAGGACGCCGTCGCGCTCGAGGCCGCGGACGAGGACCTGTCCGACGAGGACCTGGTCGAGGATTCCCTCGGCGAGGAGGACGAGCCCGAGGCTGCCGCCGAGGAGCCCGCCGCCGAGGCGGACGCCGTGGAGGAAGCCGCGGTCGGCGAGACCGTGGTCGAGGAAGCGGTGGCGGAAGAGCCGGCCGCTGAGGAGTCCGCGGTGGACGAATCCGCCGAGGAAGCCGCCGTCGCCGAGGTCGCCGCCGAAGCCGAAGCCGACGAGACGGCCGAAGCCGACGAGACGGCCGCCGCCGACGAGGCCGACACCGAGCCCGAGGCCAGCGCCGCGGCGGAGGACATCGCCGAGGAGCCCGCGTACGTGGACTTCTCGGAGGCCGCCGAATCCGCCGCCGACGAGGAGCCGGTGGTCCCCGAGGCGTACAGCGCCGAACCGGTCGCGGTGGCGTCCGCCGAGGTCGTGCCGACGGGCGTGCTGGTGACGGCCGAGACCGCCGACGATCTGCGGTCGCGCTGGCGCGAGGTCCAGGTACGCTTCGTCGACGACCCGGCCGGTGCGGCCGCCGAGGCGAAGGGACTGGCCGGCGAGGCCCTGCAGGCCCTGATCGACGCCCTGGAGGAGCGCCGTCAGCAGCTGGTCGAGGTCGCGGACGGCGACGACACCGAAGCCCTGCGGCAGTCGGTGCAGCGTTACCGGAAGCTGTTCGAGTTCGTCCTCACGAAGTAGTCCGGTTCCACCCGACCGGCGTCGTCCACTCTGGACGGCGCCGGTCGTTTTCTTGCGCGCCCGCCTCGCTCCGCGCCCCCCAAGATCCCGTTTGGATCAGGGTTTCGCACGTAATCTTGGCCCAAGATTCGGGTGATTTCCCTGATCCAAACGGGATCTTGGGGCGGGTGAGGGTGAGGGTGAGGGTAAGGGTGAGGGGCGATCAGGTTCCTTGGTTCCGGAAGTACGCCGCGGTCTCGTCGTCCATCGGGTAGTACGACTCGATCGACACCTCGTCCAGGGTGATGTCCATCGGCGTACCGAAGGAGGTGGTCGTGGAGAACAGGCGCAGCTCCCGGCCGCCGAATCGGAAGATCATCGGGACGGCGACCTCGGCCGCCCCCGGCGCGGTCGCCTCGCCGGACGCGAGGAACTCCTCGTAGAGGGCCACCAGCTCCGGTGACGGGGCGCGGGCGAGCTGGCGGGCCATGCGCGTACGCAGCACCGAACGGACTTCGGACAGGTTGACGATGTGCCCGGCCAGGCCGCGTTCGTCGAAGCCGAGGCGTACCAGGTTGACCGGCGGGCGCAGCAGGTCGGGCGCCACCCCGGCGAGGAACGCGTCGAGGGCCCGGTTGGCCAGCACGATGTTCCACGCCCGGTCGACCACGAGGGCCGGGAAGGGCTCGTGGGCGCGCAGCAGCCTGCCGATCGCCTCCCAGGCCACGGCCAGCCGGTCCGCGTCGAGGGGCTGCTCGGCGTACCGGGGGGCGAAGCCGGCGGCCAGCAGCAGCCGGTTGCGTTCCCGCAGCGGCACGTCGAGGTGCTCGGCGAGGCGGACGACCATGTCGGCGCTCGGCTGCGACCGGCCCGTCTCCACGAGGCTCACGTGCCGGGCGGAGACGTCCGCGGCGATCGCGAGGTCGAGCTGGCTGATCCGCCGCCGATGCCGCCACTCGCGCAGAAGTTCACCCACCGTGTGCATGATCGTCGAGGCTACGTCGCGTGGACCGGGTCCGCCATGAAATGCCATGTCATCGACAGCCGGCGCGGCGGTCAGCAGACTGCCGGCATGACCACACGATCGCTTGACACCGACAACAAGGCCATCGTCCAGCAGGCGCTCACGGACCTCGTCGCGACGGGAGACGTGGACGCACTCGGGCGAAGGCTGAGCGAGGACTTCGTCCATCACCGGCCCGACGCGTACGACCTGGGCAAGGCGGAGTGGCTCGACGCCGTCCGGGCCGCCTTCGTCCCGCTCGCCGACCAGCGGGTCGACGTCAAGCTCCTGCTGGCCGACGGCGAGCACGTCATCATGTACTCCCACCGTGCCCTGCCGGACGGCGGCCCGGAGGTCGCCGTCGTCGACATCTGGCGGGTCCACGAAGGACTCGTCGCCGAAGGCTGGGAGATCATCGAACCGCTCGCCGAGGCCGCCCGCCACCTCAGCTGGTGGAATCCTGCGGCCTGACCCGCGCCGAATCAGCCCTCGGCCGGGGTCCCGCGGCGGGCGCGGGCCGCCCAGATCGCGTACGACGGGTCGCGGTCGAGGTTGTGCCGGTCGCGGTCGTAGCGCCGCGTCGTGCGCGGGTCCGCGTGCCCCATCGCGTCCTGCACGTCCTCCAGCGGTACGCCTTCCGACCGGGCCGTGGTCGCGAACGCGTGCCGCAGCGAGTGCGGTGACAGGTGTTCCGCCGACGGGATGCCGGCCTTGACGGCGAGCCGGCGCACGAGGCGGAAGACGGCGTTGCGGTCGACCGGGCCGCCGGCGGTGGTGACGAAGACCGGGCCGGTGAGGTCCTCGACGGCGACCCCGGCGAGCCGGGCCCGGTGCTCCAGGTACGCGTCGAGCGCCACGCCCGTCCCCGGCGCGAGGGCCCGCCGCCGGGGTTTGCCGCCCTTGCCGACGAAGCGGACCGTCCGGTGCCCGCGTTCGTGCCCGAGGTCGGCCAGGTCGAGTCTGCACACCTCGCCGACGCGCAGGCCGAGGTCGGCGAGCAGGGCGATGATCGCGTGGTGGCGGGGTGAGTCGGCTTCGGCGGCCCGCAGCATCGCGTCGACCTCCGCCGGGCTCATGCCGATCGTCGCGGAGTGGTCGCGGGACACGCTCG
The DNA here is from genome assembly GCF_000428945.1 of Hamadaea tsunoensis DSM 44101. Lineage (GTDB taxonomy): Bacteria > Actinomycetota > Actinomycetes > Mycobacteriales > Micromonosporaceae > Hamadaea > Hamadaea tsunoensis. Next base: position 349,538 of record NZ_AUAX01000004.1, read on the forward strand.
GCCGGTCCGCGCCGCCGACCGGGTTGCTGGGCACCGCTTCGAGTTTGACGAGGAAGTCGTACCAGCTCGACAGCCCGGACAGCTTCCGGGCGACCGTCGTCGGCGCGAGCGGCCGGCCCGAACGCGGGTCGACGGTCGCTTCGAGGGCCCGCGCGTACTCGTTGATGTGGGTGAACTTGGCCTGCAGCGGCTCGATGCCGGTGGCGGCGCACCAGGCCAGGAACGACGTGACGTCCCGCCGGTACGCCTCGCGGGTGTGCGCGGACAGCCGCCGGTTGGTCAGCCAGGCGTCGGTGAAGTCGACGTACTCCTGGACGGCAACCGCGACGGTTCCGGGGGCGGACCGGGGAACGATCTCCATCCGCCCAGGATAGTGGGCGGATGTGACAGTTACCGGGTGTCCACCCACGTCACCTGGTGGGCCTCGGTGACGTCGGCCGTCTCCCAGCGGCGCACCATCCGCTCGATCGCCGCGTCGGGCACCGGCGCCACCCGGGCCCGGTTGCGGGCCGCCAGCACGTCCGGTGGCGCTTCGAGCGCGTACACGTGGACGCGGGCGCCGTAGGACGCGGCGAGCGAGACGGACGCGGAGCGCAGCTGGCGGGAGACGTTGGTGCCGTTCCACACGAAGGGCTGCCGCGCGCGCAGGTGGACGCGGGCCTGCTCGCGGGCGGCGGCGATGACGGCGCCCTGGTCGTCGGTGGGCTTGACCCGCATGGCGGCGCGCAGCGCGTCGAGACCGACGACGGGCAGGCCCGGCCGGTGCGTGGCGATCCAGCGGTCCTTGCCGGCGGCCGGCAGTCCGGACAGGACGGTGACCTCGAAGCTCGTGTCGTCGTACGCCGCCCAGCGGGGATCACGCCCCTCGGTGGCGAAGTACGCGTACCGGGCGTGGTCGTTCGCGAACGGCCAGGGCGCGTCGAGGACGCCGAGTTCGGCGCAGTAGTCGCGAAACAGCCCGATGTTGGCGACGACCTCCGGCTGGTCGCCGCAGATCCGGCCGAGGATGTCGGCGGTCGCCAGCAGCGCCAGGTCGAGATTGCTCGCCACCTGCGAGACCCGCAGGACGATCCGTTCGAGATCGGGCCGTTCGAGCGCCCAGAACGGGACCTGGTGGTGGCGTACGAGGGCGGCGACGTGCTCCCGGAACGCGATCGGCGCGTCGGACTCCCACAGGATCCGCCGGGCGAGCAGCTCGCCGCGCCGCGAGTGGCCGTGCGCGGTCACCGATCCGTCCGGCTGGTGCTGGGTGCAGTCCGGCTTGGCGACGTCGTGCAGCAGGACCGCGGCGAACAGGCGTACCCGGCGCTCGCGCGGCAGTGCCCGCCACTCCGCCAGCCCGGCGAGCGCCTCGGCGGCCATCCGCGTGTGGGTCGCCACGTCGCCCTCGGCGTGATGCACCGCGTCCTGCCCGACGCCCTCCAGGCGCCGGATCCAGCCGAAGGCGCCCCGGATCGCGGCCCAGTCGACCGTCCACTCCGGACCTTCCGGGCAGAGCTTCTCAAACATAGAGCACCCCCGGGTCCGCGAGGCCGTTGGCGACGATCGGGCGGTCGGCCCAATGCGTACCGGAGTCGAGGATCGCGGTCAGGAACGAAGCCCTGACCCACTTGTAGCGCTCCACCACCCGCCCGTCCTCCTCCACCTTGATGTACAGCCCCTCCATGTCGTCCGCCGTGTCGGCCGTGTGCACCTCTACCCCCGCGGCCGCGCACGCCGCCGCCAGCGACCCGCGCCACGCGACGGTCCGGCACGTCGAGGGTCCGATCAGCCCGGTCAGCTCACCCGCCGCCGTGAACCGGCCCGCCCGCAGAACCGGGACGCTCGCGACCGGCAGGCCCGCGAGCAACTCACGGCGCCGGTCGGTCGACAGGAATTCCCCTGTACGCGTATCCAGCACGTCGAATTCGCAGAAGTAGTGCGGCAGCGCGTCGTAGTACACGGTGTGCAGGGCGTACAGCCACTCGCCGTAGAGCACGAAACGGTCGGTGAGCACCGGGCGCAGCCGGTCGGCCAGGGTCGCCGCCCACGACTTGAACACCGCGAACTGCTTCTCCCGCGGCCCGCCGGCCAGATAGTGGCCGCGGGACTGCAGGCGCAGCGTACCGTCGGCGTCGAAGCTGATGCCGGCGTTGGCCCCGTCGAGCTTCTCCTCGACGACGAGATGCCGGCCGCGGACATGCTCGAACGGCACCTGGGCGAGATCGTGGTCGCCCGGCTGCAGGCGCGACCCGGCCAGATGCGGCGTACGCGGATACTTGAACACCGAATCGTTCTACGGCCCGGAAATCCCTTTGTGCCAGCGGTTTTACAGCCAGTACAAGCTCTGCCCGTGCGGGGCGCCGTACGCGTACGGGCGCCCGTCCAGCGCGAGGACGGTGAGGTACGGCCCGGGCGGCGGCGGGGCGGTCACCCGCGCGGCGATCTCCGGGAACGTCTGCGGGGACTCGTTGGCGATCCACCGGACCGGCAGGCTCGCCATCTTCCGGGCGAACGCGGCCCGCCCCTCCTCGTCCAGGTACGCGAGCACAGCCGTGTGGAACACGACCGTCGTCGCGTCGGCGGGCGCCTCCTCGACGAGTTTCTCGATGGTCTCGTTGAGGTCGCCGGACACGATCCGGGGCGGGTCCAGCCGGGCGATCGACACCGCCGCGCGCAGCCGCTCACGCCGGTCGGTCTGCTCGGGCCAGACGAGGCATTCGAGCCAGCGCATGTCGCCGGGGTCGGTGACGTCGAGCGGGTTGATGTCGATGCCGGCCCGCCAGGCGATCGGCGGGACCGCCGCCGGGACCGGCACAGGACCCTGGACGTCGCAGGCGAGCTGGACCAGCGCGGCCGGATCGCCGACGCGACGATCACCGTAGCGGTAGCCGTAACGGTCGGGAAGCAGACACAAACCGGCGGAGGTGCCGACCTCGATGAGCGCGAGCGGCTTGCCGGTCTCCGCGTGCACCCGGGCGAGCAGCGGCAGCACGGCGGCGCACCGGTTGGCCTCGTTGGTCTGCGTACGCCGGCGCAGCACGACCTCTTCGACGAGCTCCCAGCGGCCGAGGACGAACTCCCGGAACGGCTCGTACCCGCCGATCGGGCCGTCGAGCCAGCGTACGGCGCCGAGCAGGAGATTGGGCTGGCGCTTGGGCACGGGCAGTGTGGACAGCCGGTCGAGCAGCTCGTCGTCGGCCGCGACGGCCAGGCAGATCCGCTCGTACGCGGCCGAGAAGCCGGCCAGTTCCCGCCGGGCGAACTGCTCGTACGCCTCGGATACCGCGATTGCCGCAGGTGAACGTCCTTCCATGTGAGCACGGTAGGCCGGAGTCACCGGGATGCACTATGGTTTGCGACCATGATTCGCATCTCGACCAAGTACTTCTGGCTGACGTTCATGTTCGCCTTCTTCAAGCCGTGGCTGATCATCGACGGCCAGCAGGTTCGGCTGAACTGGGGCGACAACGACATCCCGGCCGCGCCGGGCGTGCACCAGCTCACGATCTGGGTTCCCTACCTGTGGAAGATCGGTCAGGCGACCTTCACGGTCGACACCACGGCCGCCGGTAGCGCGCAGGTCTACTACGCCGCCCCGGCGTTCACCTTCGGGTCCGGCGCCGTCGGCGTCACGCCGCAGGAGCCCCCGAACAAGGTGCTCGCGCTGATCATCTCGCTGGGCCTCCCGGCGCTGATCATCGTCTGCTGCTGTGGCTCGGCCATCCTCAGCGCGTTCAGCAACAGCTCCTCCAACTACTGAGCCGCACCGCAGAACGCCAGCCGAACAGCGAACGGCCGCGGGGTCATCCCCGCGGCCGTCGCCTTTTCTGCGTCTTTTCTCCGCCGTCGGCGTACGCGGCTCAGCCGTCGGTGAGCGGCAGCGCCTCCAGCGTGAACCGGGCCTTCAGCCACGGCAGCAGCGTCCGGTAGGCCACGATCGTGTCGGGCTTGCCGTTGTCGTGCGACAACACGATCGCCCCCGGGCGTACGCCGCCCTCGACCGAGCCGATGACGTGACTGATCATCGACGAGCCGCGGCCGAACGCCGAGTTGTCCCAGTCGCGGGGATCCACCGACCAGTAGATCGACTTCATGCCCAGCGACTGCGCGATCTGGACCAGCCGCGGCGTGAAGTTGCCGCCGGGCGCCCGGAAGTACTGCACCTTGGCATCCGGTGCGGCCGCGTGGATGGCGTCGATCGTCATCTGCAGGTCGCGGCGTACCTGTGCGTCGCTGTGCTTGGCCGGGTCGGCGAGGTCGAGCAGGTGCTGCCACGAGTGGTTGCACACCGTGTGCCCCTCGGCGACGATCCGGCGTACGAGGTCGGGCCGGTCCCGGGCGCGGAAACCGACCAGGCAGAAGGTCGCCTTCACGCCGCACTGCTTGAGCATGTCGAGCATCTTCGGGGTGTTGATCGGGTCGGGCCCGTCGTCGAAGGTGAGCGCGACGGCCGGCGACCCGGTCGTCATCATCGAACCGCCCGGGCCGGTGCCCTTCGCGGCGGCCCGCGACAGCGTCGCCTTGCCGGTGCAGTTGATCGCCTTGCCGGGCGTCGCCGGCGGCTTCGCGGACTTGCTGGGCGCCACCGACGGGGACGGGGAGACCGAGGGCTCCGGCGAGTCCGAAGGGGACGGTTCAGGCGACGGGGAATCGTCGGGCGACGGCGACGCGGGCGCGGCCGCCGAGGACTCCGGTACGAGGGTGGGTGTCGCGGTCGGGGTGCTCTTGCAGCCCGCGGCCGCGCCGGCCGCGAGGAGCAGGACGGCGGCCGCGGTCACGGCACGGCGCAGGGGTGCGAAAGATCGCAGCGTCACAATGGGCTCCGGGGGTGCGGGGGCGGCCCGACCATACCTCACCCATGCAGCGTCCAGGTAGATTTGATCTTCTCCTGAGGAGATCAAATCTAAGGAGATCAGTCCCCGAGGAGATACCGCTGGACGGTCGGTCCGAGCCAGCCGAGCACCTCGGCATCACTGAGCGCGACGACGGGCGGCAGCTTGAGCGCGTACCGGCAGAGGGCGAAGCCCAGGATCTGCGTCGCGACGAGGCCGGCGCGGCGGGCGGCCTCGCGCGGATCGGGCACCAGCCGCGCGACGACGGGCCCGACCTGATCGGCGAAGATCTCCCGCAGCCGCGCGGCGGCGGCGTCGTTGGTGGCCCCGGCGCGCAGCAGCGCGAGCAGCGTCTCGTCCTCCTGCCAGCGGGTCAGGAAGTGGCCGACGAGCCGGGCGCCGAGCTCCTCGCGCGGCAGCGTGCCGACGTCGGGCAGCAGCAGCTGGAAGTCCGCGGCCGCGGCGAACAGCTTCTCCTTGGAGCCGAAGTAGCGGATGACCATGGCCGGGTCGATGCTCGCGTCGGCGGCGATGGCACGGATCGTCGCGCGCTCGTAACCGTCGGCGGCGAACCGTTCACGGGCGGCCACGAGGATCGCCTGCTTGGTGACCGAACCGGGGGTACGCATGCGCCGAGTCTAGACAACACTTGTTGACCAGACCGTTGCGGCCGACGATTCCCGTCCGCGTGTGGCACCATGCACGCTCATGGGAGACGGGACCACCGGAGATCTGCGTACGCGTGTCCTCGCCGCCGCGGCGGCCTGGACATGGATACCGTACGACGCGGTCGTGGCCGAGAACGACGAGGTCACGCTCACGATCGTCGGCGAGACCGCGACCGTGCAGCGGGCCGAGGGCCACGACCCGCAGCGGCTGATCGTCGCCGCGCTCCGGCTGGCCAACCCGAGGGGCGCCCTGCACCTGCGCTGGGCCGTGCACCCCGACACCGAACCCGCCGACCTCGGTGAGGCGCTGGCCCGGCACGGCTCGGCCGTGGTCGAGGAACTCGACATCAGCGCGTACGACCTGGGCCAGGGGATGCCGGAGCTGCCGGTCCCCGACGACGTCGTGATCGAGCGGGTCGACACGCCCGAACAGCTCGACGAGGTCTACCCGGTCTCGGCCGGCGCGTTCAACCAGCCCCCGGCGTCGCCCGAGTTCCGGGCCGCCGAGCGCGCCACCCTGTTCGCCCCCGGCAACCCCGCGGTGCGCTACCTCGCCCGCGTCGACGGCCAGGTCGTCGGCTCCGCCGGAGTCACGGTCGAGGGCGACGTCGCCAAGCTGTGGGGCGGCGGGGTGCTCACGGCGTACCGGGGGCGGGGCGTGTACCGGGCGCTGCTCGCGGCCCGGCTGCGCGTCGCCGTCGACCAGGGCGCCTCCTTCGCGCTCGTCAAGGCCCGCACCGGCACCTCCAGCCCGATCCTGCGCAAGGCCGGCTTCATCGCGTACGGTCAGGAACTGCACCACGAGATCCCGGTACGCCGAGCCCAGCCCGGCCACTACGCCACCCTCCCCGCCAAGATCACCGGTTCCGGGGCGCTGTTCTTCGACGAGCTCGGCCGCGTACTGATCGTCGAACCGGTCTACAAGGACCACTGGGAGATCCCCGGCGGCGTGGCCGAGACCAACGAGCCCCCGGCCGAGGCGGCGCACCGCGAGGTGCTCGAAGAGCTCGGCCTCGACCGGGCCATCGGCAGGCTGCTCGTCGTCGACTGGTCCCCGCCGCGCGGCAGCCGCCCGAACGACATCCTCGCGTTCGTCTTCGACGGCGGCGAACTCAGCCGCGACGACATCGACCAGATCCGGCTGCAGACGGAGGAACTGCGCGGCTACCGGTTCTGCGTCGTCGACGACGAGGTCAACGAGACCGCCGGACTGCTGCCGCCGATCCTCACCAAACGGGTCGCCGCGGCGGTACGCGCCCGGGCGGCGGGCTCGACGGCGTACCTGGAGCGCGGCGACCCCCGCTGACGGCCGGTCAGCCCTGCCGGGGAACCGCGGCGCGGACGCGGGCGGCGCGAACGTCTCGGCGGTAGAGGATGTGCCACACCGCCACGAGGACGAGCACCCCGGACACGCCCCAGCCCGGCAGCGGCCCGCCGAACACCCCGAGCAGCAGGGTGACCGTCACCGACGGGACGCCCCAGCCGAGCATCCAGCGCAGCGGCGCCCCGGTACGCGCGCCGATGAACGAGGCCGTCAGGAAGTACACGGCCGCCCCGGCGCACAGCACCCACCGGTGGGCGGTCGACAGTTCGCCGTCGGGGTGCGCGGCGAGCGTACCGAGGCCGGCGGCGATGACGACGACGGACGCGGTCATCAGGTAGTGCGTCGGCAGCGTCAGCGGCAGCCCGTACGTGCGGGTGGTCGCGTTCGGCACCGCGCTCGCCCCGTACTGCAGGGTCAGGTACCAGATGCAGACGAGCAGGCCGAAGCCGGAGAAGCCGGCCAGCGCCAGCGGCCAGTGCCAGTCCGCGCCCGCGGCCGAGTTCACGACCTGCGCGACCGCCTCGCCGAGCACGATGATGACGAACAGGCCGAGGCGCTCGCCGAGGTGCGACCGGTCCGCGTGGACGATCTGCATGTCGGGCAGCTGCGGGACGACCGGCTGCGGGCCGCGGCGGTTGGCGAACCGGCGGGTCCACCGGCGCCGCTCCTGCTCGCGTTCCTTCTGCGCGTCCTTGAGCATCTTGTCCGGGCGGCGGGACAGGCCCACCGCGAACGCGATGTCCAGCACGATGCCCAGGCCCCACTGGAAGTAGTGCCAGTGCATGCCGACCCCGCCGTCCCACAGGCTCGACACCCAGGGGATCACCGGTACGAACTGCTGCGCCGCCGGCCACTCGGCCATCACCGCGCTCGCCCGCTGCCATGATTTCACGGCCAGGAACCGGCACGCGATGTACGCGAGGACGAAGTACTTGTAACCGGCGCCGCCCTCGGCGAACTGGGGGATCGACGCGGCCATCACGGCGATCCCGAACATCGCCGTCAGCACCGTCCACTGCAACGTACGCTCGCCGCGCACGTTCGCGTACAGGGTGAACGACGTCCAGACGCTCCACATCGCGTAGTACAGGATCGCGAACAGGAAGATCTCGCGCGGCCCGACGTCCTCGTGCAGCAGGTGCGCCAGCTGGGCGACGGCCGCCACGATGACGAGGTCGAAGAACAGTTCCAGCCAGGTCGCGTGCCGTTCCTCGGCGGCGGTCCGCGCGGGGGACCCGTCGGCAGCGGACTCCTCGGCTGGGGACTCCTCGGCGGGGGATTCGTCGACGGAGGGGATCGTCATGATCGGAATGATCGCAGATCGCCGTCGCGAAACCTGACCGCGGGTGTCCGGTTTGCCGCCGAAGCTGAGCACCATGACAGCGGAGAAGACAACGGGCAAGACAACGCAGACCAAGCCGTTGACGGGGAAGACCGCCCTGGTCGCCGGGGCCACGCGCGGGTGCGGGCGGGCACTGGCGATCGCCCTCGCCGACGCGGGTGCCTTCGTGTACGCGACCGGCCGCTCCACGCGTACGGCCAGATCGGAGATGAACCGGCCGGAGACCATCGAGGAGACCGCGGAGCTGATCCACGACGGCGGCGGGGAGGGTGTGGCCGTGGCGGTCGACCACCTGGACCGCGACCAGGTACGCGCGCTGGTGGAGCGGATCCGCGCGGAGCGCGGCCGGTTGGACATCCTGGTCAACGACATCTGGGGCGGGGACCCGTACTCGCACTGGGGTGAGCCGCTGTGGAAGCAGGACCTCGGCGACGGGCTGAAGGTGCTCGACGTGGGCCTGCACAGCCACATCATCACCAGCCACTACGCGCAGCAGCTGCTCACCGAGCGGCCGGGTGGGCTGGTCATCGAGGTGACCGACGGGACGAACGAGTTCAACGCCGACTACCGGGGGGAGTTCTTCTACGACCTGACCAAGGCGTCGGTGAACCGGATCGCGATGACGCAGGCCAAGCAGCTCGCGGAGGTCGGCTGCGTGGCGCTCGGGGTGACGCCGGGATTCCTGCGCTCGGAGGCGATGCTCGACGGTTTCGGGGTGACCGAGGCGAACTGGCGGGACGCGGTGAACGAGGAGCGACGGCATTTCAGCCTGTCGGAGACGCCGGGCTACCTCGCCCGGGGTGTGGCGGCGCTGGCCGCGGACCCCGAGGTCGGCCGGTTCGCCGGGCAGGTCCTGACGAGCGGACAACTCGCCCAGCGCTACAACGTACGCGACGCCGACGGCACCCAGCCCGACTTCTGGCAATACGCGGCCGAGAACAACCTGGACACCCCCGGCGCCGTCGACGACGCCAAATACCGCTGACCCGTCCCTTCTCGCCCCCGGGGCCGCGCCCGGGTCCTACCCGGGTCGCGCCCCACCCCAAGATCCCGTTTGGATCAGGGAAATCACCCGAATCTTGGCCCAAGATTACGTGCGAAAACCTGATCCAAACCGGATCATGGGCCCGGCCCCCAGGGCCCGGGCCGGGCGCGCGGAGCGGGCGGAGCGCCGCAGGCGGGCGGCGGACCGTTACGCGTTGCGGGCGGCCATGCGGGCGCCGACCGCGGCGATCGCCGCCCGCAAGGACGGCGGGTCGAGCACCTCGATCTGGTCGCCGAGCGCCACGAGCTGGTGCTCGGCGACGTGCAGGCTCTCGACCGGCAGGTCCAGCTCGATCCAGCCTTCCGCGTCGGGCGGCCCGGCGTGCGCCAGCGCCTCCTCGACCGCCCCGATCTCGGTGTGGTGGCGCAGGTAGACGAGGGCCCGGCCGCTGACCCGCAGGCGGACGCGCTCCCGCCACAGGGTCCGGTCGAACGCGGCCGAGGACTCGGTCCAGAATCCGGCGAGGTCGAATCCGGCCGGCCGCTCGAAGACCTCGCCGGTGATCTCCGCCGACACGATCCGCGCGACGCGGTACGAACGCGTGGTCTCGTCCACCCCGGCGACGAGGTACCAGACGCCGGCCTTGAGGACGAGCCCGAGCGGATCGAGGACGCGGTCGACGACCGTCTCACCCCGCCGGTACGCGATCTTCGTCCGGCGCTGCTCCCACACGGCGGTGGCGATGTCGGCGAGATGTGTCGGGGGTTCGGCGCGGTGGAACCAGCCCGGCGCGTCGAGGTGGAACCGCTCGGCGAGCTGGGCCGCCCGCTCCCGCGCTCCCGACGGCAAGGTGGCGAGCAGCTTCGACTGGGCGGTCACGATCGCCGCGCCGAGACCGAGGTCGGCCAGGGCGGTCGGCACTCCGCTGACGAACAGGGCCGCCGCTTCCGGGGCGGTGAGCCCGTCCAGGCGCGTACGCCAGCCGTCGAGCAGCCGGATCCCGCCGCCACGGCCCGGTTCCGACCACAACGGAACACCGGCCGCCTGCAGCGCGGTCACGTCGCGCAGGATCGTCCGCTCGGAGACCTCCAGGACGGCCGCCAGCTCCGCGGCGGTGGCGCTGCGGCGCGCCTGCAACGTGAAGAGCAGGGCGATCAGCCGCTCAGACTTCACGCCGACAGCGTACGGTGATGGTTGATGAAGCGCTACCGGGGGGAGATCATCACGCTGGTGGTGCTCGTCCTGGTCGCCGCGGCCGTCGCCTGGTTCTGGGACACCGGGCATCAGGAAGAGCCCGCGGCGCAGCCGCCCACCCTGCCGAAAAGCGGCGTGGCCACCAAGGCCCAGGCCGTCACCCTGCTCGGGAAGCTACCGCGGGAAGCCCAGTCGCACTGGGACAGTTACGACCGGCTGTCGTTCGGCGATCCCCTGTGGACGGACGACACCGACGCCCCGGGCGGCCACAACGGCTGCGACACCCGCGACGACGTCCTGCGCCGCGACCTCACCGGCGTGCGGCTCGGCACCACCAACCCGTGCGTCGTGCTCTCCGGTGTGCTCGCCGACCCGTACACCGGCCGGAAGCTGCCCTACGACCGCAGCCGCGCCTCCGAGATCGAGATCGACCACGTCGTCGCCGTCGCCGCGGCCTGGCGCTCCGGCGCCTGGGCCTGGCCGCCGCAGCGCCGCCGCGCCTTCGCCAACGACACCGACAACCTCCTCGCCGCCGACAAGACCACCAACCAGGACAAGCGCAGCCAGACCGCGGACAACTGGAAGCCACCGCGCGCCGCGGCCTGGTGCGACTACGCGAAGCGCTACGTCACCGCCAAGTCCCGGTACGCGTTGACGGTCACCACGGCCGAAGGAGACGCGCTCGGTCGGATGCTGTCGACGTGCTCCTGAGGGAACCATTCGCGTACGCGGAGTGTCTTGTGGTCGTGAAGCTTTCCCTCGCGATGACCGCTCTCGTGCTCCTGGCATCCTCCTGCACTCCGTCCGCGCACCCGGCACCTTCGCCGGCGGCGTCGCCCACGGTGTTCGGGCCGCCCGCGCAGTGCCCGCCGACCGCCACCGCCGCACCCGACACGCGTCAGGCGTACGGGGTGGGGGTCGAGATGTGGGCGCTGCTGTTCCCGACCGAGTCCGACCTGCGCGCCGGCAGGGAACTCAAGATCGTCGTACGGATCACCGGGCCCGCGGACGTCAGCGTCGGCGCGACCGGCCCCGGCGGGCGTACGCTCACGCCGGCCTGGGGACCGGAATGGCATGGGGGCAGCACCTTCGAGCATCCCGGCGGGGAGTTCGGAGTGGGCTTCACCTTCCCGGCCGCGGGCTGCTGGACGCTGCGGGTGTCGAACACCGCCGGGCACGGCGACCTGGCCCTGCGCATCGGGCCCTGACCCGTCGGCGGTTAGATGTCATCCATGGCCGAAAAGATCAGATGGGGTGTCCTCGCCACCGGGGGCATCGCCGCCACGTTCACCACGGACCTGCTCACCCTCCCCGACGCCGAGGTGGTGGCGGTCGGCTCGCGTACGCCCGCCGGCGCCCAGGCGTTCGCCGACCGGTTCGGCATCCCGCGCGCGTACGGCAGCTGGCAGGAGCTGGCCGACGACCCCGAGGTCGACATCGTCTACGTGGCGACCCCGCACAACGCGCACTTCGCCGCGGCCGAGCTGTGCCTGCGCGCGGGCAAGCACGTGCTCTGCGAGAAGCCGTTCACGATCAATCTCGCCGAGACGCTGACCCTCATCGACCTGGCCCGGGAGCGCGAGCTGTTCCTGATGGAGGCCATGTGGATGCGGACGAACCCGGCCATGCGGCGGATGCTGGAGATCGTCAACGAGGGCCAGATCGGCGAGATCAAGTCCGTGCACGCCGACTTCCACATCCCGGGCCCGTTCGCGCCCGAGCACCGGATGCGCGACCCGAAGCTCGGCGGCGGCGCCCTGCTCGACCTCGGCGTCTACCCGGTGACCTTCGCGCACGCCGTCCTCGGCATGCCCGACGCGGTCACCTCCTGGGCGGCGATGACCCCCGAGGGTGTCGACGAGACCACCGGCATGGTCTTCGGCTACGACTACGGCGCGGTCGCGGCGCTCACCTGCGGCATGACGTCGGTCAGCCCGGTCAACGCGCTCGTCTCCGGCACCACCGGGCACGTGGAGCTCGGCCCGCTGTTCTTCCGCCCCGACGCGATCCGCCTGCACCGGGCCGGCGAGCAGACCCAGGTCATCGACGTCCCGTACGCGGGCAACGGCATGGGCCACGAGGCGGTCGAGGCGATGCGCTGCCTGCGCGAAGGGCTGACCGAGAGCCCGCTGGTCACCTGGCAGGACTCGATCGAGGTGATGACGCTCCTCGACCGCGTACGCGCGCAGATCGGCGTCTCCTACCCGGGCGAGGAGCACGTGTAGGAGACGCCGGCCGTCACAGGACGCGCAGGACGACGGCGGTGGCGTTGTCGTTGCCGCCGACGGCCAGCGCGTCCGCCAGCAGCGAGGCCGCCATCTCCGCGGGGGCGGCGGCCGAACCGAGCACCTCGGCGAGGCGGCGGTAGGGCACCTCCTCGGCGATGCCGTCGGTGCACAGCAGCAGGACGTCGCCGGGGCGCAGGTTCACGTTCAGGACGTCCGGCTCGGGTGCGTCCGGGTGACCCAGGTAGCGCAGCAGGTGGTACCGCGCGGTGTGCGCCTGCGGCGAGTTGTGCGACCACCAGCCGTTGACCGCCCCGAGCCACGCTTCCGTGTGGTCGCTGGTCAGCTGTTCGAGCAGGCCGCCCCGCCACCGGTAGACGCGGGAGTCGCCGAGGTGCGCGATCCACGCCTGGTGCGCGTCGCCGACCAGGGCCGTCAGCGTGCAACCGGTCAGGTCGGGCCAGCCCCGGCCGCCCTCGCCGACGCGCCGCTGGGCCTCGCCGACGGCCGCGCGCAGGACATCGGCGTCCGGCCGGACGTCGCGGGTCCGTTCGACGAACGTGTCCACGCCGGTACGCCCCGCGAACGCACTGCCGCGGCCGGACCCCATCCCGTCGGCGACGACGAGCAGCGGCCAGCCGTCGGCGGTCTGCTCGACGGCGTACACGTCGTAGTCGGCGTCGTAGCGGTTGCCGGTCTGCGAGGCCCCGGCGGCGGCGTACGTCATTCGGCCGACGCTACCTGTTCGGGCGCGGAGTTTCCGGGGGACCGGTGGGTGGCGAGCACGGAACCGGCGAGCACGAGCACGAAGCCGACCGCGATCCCGGCCGTGAACTTCTCGTGCAACAGCAGTACGCCCAGCGCCACCGCCACGGCCGGGTTCACGTACGTGATGACCGTCGCGCGTACCGGGCCGACCTCGTCGATGAGGGCGTTGAAGGTGACCAGGGCGATCGCCGTGCACAGGACGCCCAGCACGATCAGGGACACCACGACCTTGCCCGCCGGCCAGTGGTCGGGGAGCTGGGCGATGCCGACCGGGGCGTACAGGACGGCTGTGAGCGCCAGCGCGACCGCCATGACGGCGGTCCCGTTCTGCTCGGCCAGGTGACGCGACAGGATGAACGGCCCCAGCGCGTACCCGATGGCGACGATCCCGACCTGGACCACCGCCCACGTGTCGCCGCCGGACAGGTCGAGGCCGACGAGCGCCGCGACACCGGCCAGACCCACGGCGAGGCCGCTGATCCGACGCGGGCCGAGCTTCTCGCCTGCCGGGGAGGGCTTGCCCGAGCCGCCAGAAGTGCGTGCCGTCGCCCAGCCGAGGAGCGCGCCGACCAGCGGTACGCCGGCGATGAGCAGGCCGGTCAGCGAGCTGGACAGCTGCTGCTCGGCGCGCGACAGCAGGAACCAGGGCAGGGCGATCTCGGCGCAGGTGAAGGCCAGCAGCGGTTTCCAGTGCCGGTGCAGCCCGCGCAGCCCGCCGTTGTAGACGGCGATCGGCATGAGCAGCAGGACGGCGACGGCGCACCGGAAGAACACGAGCGAGGCGGGGGTCACCCCGCCGACGGCGACCTTGATGAACAGATACGGCACGCCCCAGATGACCCCGAGGGCGACGAACAGGACCCAGCCTTTACGCGACACGCGATCATGCTGCCACGCGGGCCGGCCCGCCAACGCCGAACTCCGGCCACGTATGCGCGAGATCCCGCCTATCGCGCGGCCGCGAAGATCCCGTTTGGATCAGGGAAATCACCCGAATCTTGGGCCAAGATTACGTGCGAATCCCTGATCCAAACGGGATCATGAGGAGCGGCCGGTGGTCAGTGCGTCCACCTCTGGTTGGCGCCGCCGTTGCAGGTCCAGATCTCGATCTTGCTGCCGTTGGCCGTGCCCGCCCCGGTGACGTCCAGGCAGAGGCCCGACTCGACGCCCACGATCGTGCCGTCGGAGTTGAGCGTCCACTTCTGGTTGTTGCCGCCGTTGCAGTCCCAGATCTCGACGATCGCGCCCGCGGTGGTGCTGTGGTTCGCGACGTCCAGGCACTTCGTGCCGTAGACCTGCAGCGCACCGCCGGACGCCTGGGTCCACTGCTGGTTGGTGCCGCCGTTGCAGTCCCAGATGTTCAGCTGCGTGCCGTTGGTGGTGACGGCCCCGGGCACGTCGAGGCAGCGGCTCGAACCGACGCCGACGATCGGGCCGCTGGTGGGCGGCGGGGGACCGGAGACCGCCGCGATCGACATGTTGTCGAACTGGGCCGTCTCGCCCTGGCTGGTGCCGACGCCGACCTGCCCGACGCTCCACGTCGTGTCGGTGAGCGTGGCGACCGTCGCCGAGTCGATCTGGGCGGTGATCGTCGTGCCGGAGAACGTCAGCGCCAGATTGTGCCAGGTGCCCGTGCCCGGCGCGGTGACCGTGCCGCTCCTGATCGACGTCATCGTGTTGTTGGTGTCGTTGCGGTAGATCGTCCACGCGCCCGTGTTCGACAGCCGCAGGTAGTAGGCGTCCAACCCGGCCGGCCCGAACGCGTGCTGCCACGAGGCGCGGCCGATGATCTCGGCGTACCCGGCCTGTTCGAGCAGGACGTCGGTGGACACCTTGTAGTTGGACCAGCCGGTGTCACCGAGCAGCGCGTACGGATCCGAGAGGGTGTCCCAGGTGATCGGCGCCCGGGGCGACATCTGGCGTACGCACTTGCCGCCGCGGCCGCCGCCGCAGGCGGTCACCTCGAAGGCGCCCTGCATGTCGGCGAGGTACTTCGCTTCGCGCCCCGTCGCGTACGCGTCGTAGTTGTCGCTGAACGGCAGCGCCATGGTGGCCGAAGCCGGGCTGGTCGCGGTGCCCTTGCCCTGCCCGGTGGTGGTCGAGATGGTGTAGACGTAGCCGGGCTGGAGGGTGACCGTGTAGCTGCCGCCCGACGGCGTGACGTCGGAGGCGTGCACGAGGTACTCCGAGGAGCTGGTCGCGCCGACGCGGGTCGACCACACGTGGACGGTCCCGGTGGAAAGCCCGCCGGTGACCGTGGCGGTGAAGGTCTGCGACGCGGTCGCGTCCATCGTCTCGATCACCGTGCTGTAGTCACTCGTGCTGGGCGAGCGCAGGGTGACGTAGCTCCCGTTGGCGCGGTTGCCGCCGAGGTAGCCCGACGCGGAGTCGAGGTAGCGCCAGCCGGGCGCGGTGAACTGCGTCGTCTGCGCCATGACCCAGGCGTTCTTGCCGACCGAGTAGTTGCCCGACCACGGCTGCGCGGCGACCGCGACGCCCATGGTGGGGAACGGGATGTTCGGCGTGATCGCCGCGATCACCGGCCAGTTGATGTACGCGGTCATCTTGCCGTCGATATAGTCGCGGTTGATGCCCCGGGCGAGGGCGACCGCGCCGGCGTTGTAGTCGTCGGAGCCGTTCTCGCTGGCCCACAGCGTCTTGCCGGAGGCGAGCGCGTTGCTCGACGACGGGCAGTTGGACTGGCTGCCCCGGTACCCGCAGACGTAGTGCGAGCCGAGGACGTCCACGCTCGCGGCGAACGTCGAGTCGGCCACGACGTCGTCGGCGACGGAGAAGCTGGTGTCGTCGGCGACCACCTTGACGGCGGCGTACCCGTGGCTGTTGAGACCGGCCTTGAGGCTCTCGTACCAGCCCTTGTTGTAGCCGCGCTCGTTCCAGCCGCCGAGGTAGTCGATGGTCAGGCCGTGCGAGTTCTTGGCGCAGTCCAGCCACGCGATCAGATAGTTCACCATGTCGGCGGACCAGAAGTTGCCGTTGCCGATCCAACCCGGGGCACCCCAGGACAGGGCGGCCAGCTTGATGTTCGGGTTGCGGGCCTTGGCCTGCTCCATCAGCCACCACTCGTAGCCTCGGTTGCAGTCCAGATCTGTGCTGCTGTGTTGGTGGCTGGGCTCCGCGCCGCTGGTGGAATTCGTGTCCCCGCCGATCTCCACCTTGAGGATCTGCATGGCGGCGCCGTAGCCGGGCTTGAACAGGTAGTCGAGGATCTGCGAGCGTTGCGGCTCCGCGTAGTCGTACAGGAGCCGGCTGTTGCCGCCGCCACCGCTGATGGCCCCGACGCCGTCGAGCGTACGCCCGGTGGCGGAGCCGTTGATGGTGACCGTCGTCGCGGCGGCCGCTGGCGCGGCGGGCCCCAGCACGGTGGCGGCCGCGACCAGCGCGAGCGTAGCCACCATGACCGAACGTCGATACACATACATGGAGACATATAAACACTGACAAACGTAGATGGCAACAGCCTCGTCACGCGTCCGTAACCGGAGGTTCGCCCGGGGTGCTCCGGCGCCGGACCGCTCGGCGGCTGATGCGGCGGGCGATCCGGCGGATCACCAGGAGGCCGATCGCGGCGGCCCCGGCCAGCAGCGGATAGAACCACCACTGCGCCGCCCAGAACGACGGCGACACGGGCGGCCCGCCGAACTCCGCCTCGGCGAGCAGCGCCCGCGGTATCTCCGGGCAGCCGTAGCGGACCGGGATGGCCACCGGCAGCGCGTGCTCGCCGGTCGGATCCAGCGACGTCAGAACACATCGGGTGCCCGAGAGCGCGGCGACCGGCCGGCCGTCCCGCCAGCCCACGACGGTCGGATCGCCCGACCTTCCCCGGGCCGGCTCGTCGGTGATCCGGCCGGTGGCCGGGTCGGCGTACTGCAGGTGCCAGGGCTGATCGCACATGCGCAGCCAGTCGCACCGCTCGGCGGCGGCGAGCAGGATCCGGCTGCCGTCGGGAGTCCAGGCGGCCGGACCGCCGAGCCGCTGCGCCGCGGTGATCGTGAACGCCCGCAGCACCGCGCCGGTCGCGGTGTCCCGGACCGTCAGTGTCTGCGGCTTGTCGTACCGGCCCTCGACCAGCGCGACCCGCGTACCGTCCGGCGACAGGGCGGCCACGCTGCGGAACTCGGCATCGACCAGGCCGATCGAGCGGACCTTCCCGGAGGGGACGTCCGCCACGACGATCTCGGCGGGCCGCTCCGGGTCGTTGATCTGCTCGTTGGCCGCGTTGTACGCGATGACGCCCTCGTCGTGATCGATCACCGCGACGGCGTGCCGGCTGTCGTCCGACCAGGACCACAGGACGCTGTGCGGAGTGGGCAGGGCGACCTGCCGGCCGGAGGTGAGGTCGGTCAGTGCGGGGCCGAGGAAGTAGCGTCCGTCCGGCGACAGGCTGCCGGGGTCCTCGCCGCTGAACATGTAGTCGATGCGGTAGGAACCGTCGCGGCCGACGTAGACCTGGGCGGTCTCGAAGTTGAGGCTGTGCTGGGTCGGAAACCATATCAGCACGGGCCGGTCGGGGGCGCCGTCGACCGTGCGCTGCCACAGGTACGGCTCGGCCACGCTGGACGGAAGGCGTACGCCGGTGTCGGCGAACTGGGGTGCGCCCAGCCCGGGCAGCACGAACAGGGCCGTCAGCAGGGCCGCGAGCGCGGCGGCGAGACGCTGCCACCAGCGGGTCCGGCGCCGGCGACGGCCTTGTTCCCACAGGTCGTCGGGCAGGCGTACGCCGGGGGTCTCGTCCGCGATCTCGGTGAGGGCGGCCGACAGGCGTTCGGTCATCGCGACACCTCCAGCAGGTCGGGGGCGAGCGTGCGCAGCCGGGCGAGCGCGTCGCGGGTCTGGCTCTTCACCGTGCCGACCGAGACGCCCAGCGCGGCGGCGGCCTCGGCCTCGGTGAGGTCCTCGAAGTACCGCAGCACGAGGACCGCGCGCTGGCCGGGGGCGAGCCGGGCGAGCGCGTCGCGGACGGCGACGGTGAGCGACGGGTCGGACTCGCGGGCCGCCACGTCCGGCAGGTCGGCGACCGGGACCGCTTCGCGCCGGTGCCGCCGCCACCACGAGATGTGCTGGTGATACAGGGCCCGGCGCACGTAGGGCTCGGGATCGCCGCGCAGCTTCTCCCACCGGGACGCCACGTTGATCAGCGTCTGCTGGACCAGGTCCTCGGCCTGGTGGATGTCGCCCGTCAGCAGGTACGCGACGCGCCCCAGGGCGTCGGACCGGGTCCGCACGTACTCCTGGAACGTCTCTCGTGTCTCCTGCCGCATCGCCCGCACATTGTGTACACGCACGGCACACCTCGTTTGGAGGGGCCGCCGTCGCACCTTGTTCGGGCCTGCCTTTCCCTCCGCCGTCCCGACGATCTTGCGCGAATGCCTCGAATTCCGCGCCCTTTGCCCGGAAAGCCCGGACATTCGCGCAAGATCGTCGGAGGCCCCCGACCGTCCGGGAGCTGCGAGCGTCCGGACGGCCGAGGGGCCGGAGGCCCTCGACGGATCAGGCGGCGGTGCGGAGGAGGTGGAGGGTGTCGAGGATGCGCTGCCAGTCCGTGGCGGTCAGGTCGCGGCCGGCGAGCGCCCCGAGCGCCGCCATCGCCGCCAGGACGTCGGCGCGGACCAGGTCGCCGGTGACGCGGGCGAAAGCCGCAGCGCCCGCGAACTCCAGCAGTCCCGGCGGCAGCGGCGTGCCCGGCTGGTCGAGCTGCACCGTCAGGCGTACGCCGAGGGCGGCCGCGAGGCTGTTGACCGCGGTCAGCGTCGGGTTGCCCCGGCCGTTCTCCAGGTT
Organism: Hamadaea tsunoensis DSM 44101; assembly: GCF_000428945.1. GTDB lineage: Bacteria > Actinomycetota > Actinomycetes > Mycobacteriales > Micromonosporaceae > Hamadaea > Hamadaea tsunoensis. The sequence continues at coordinate 368,654 of NZ_AUAX01000004.1, forward strand.
GGCGATGTAGGGGACGGACAACCCGGCGTCCGCCGCGACCGAGGCGATCGTGCGGCCGGCCGCCTGGCGACGCGTACGCAGGCGGGCGCCGAGCTCGTTTATCTCCACGGAAGCATCTTGCCACGAAGTGTTCTGTCGGAATAGTGTCGGGCCGTGCTGCGCCGCCTCCTCGCCGCGACGACGATCGACTCCTTCGGCTCGTGGCTGCTCGTGTTCGCCCTCCCGCTGGAGGTCTACCGGCGTACCGGGTCGGCGATGTCCACCGGCGTGACGCTCGCGCTGCAGGCGGCGCCGGCCGTCCTCTGGGGACCGTGGGCGGGCACCGTCGTCGACCGGTTCGACCGCCGCCGCCTGCTGGTCGCCGCCAATCTCGTCGCCGCCGCCGGGGTCGCCCTGCTGCTCACCGACGCCCTCTACCTCGGCATCCTCGTGGAGAGCGCGGCCGTCTGCCTGCTCCAGCCCGCCCTGCGCTCGGTCACCCCGGTGCTGGCCGGATCGCCCGAGCGGCTCGGTTCGGCGAACGCGTACTCGGCGTTCGCGGGCAGCGCCTTCCGCATGGTCGGGCCGCTCGCCGGGACGCTGCTGCCGTTCGGGACCGCCGTCGCGGCCGACCTCGTCAGCTACCTCGTCTCCGCCGCACTGCTCTCCACCGTCGTGGTCCCGGCCGTGGCGCGCGCCGGGCCGCCGTCGATCCGCGCCGGGCTGCGGTTCGTCGCGCGTACCCCGCTGCTGCGCGGACTCATCCTCGCGAGCTGGGCGTACTGGACCGCCAACGCCGGGCTCACCGTCCTGCTCATCCCGCGCTTCGGCGGCCACGTCGGCCTGCTGATCGCCGGGCTCGGCGCCGGCTACCTCGCCGGCTCCGCCCTTTCCAAGATCTTCCTTTCCGGGTACGCGACGCGCAGCGTCCTCGCTCTCGCGTACACGATGGTGGGGTTGTGCTTCCTGGTGATGTTCACGGCCCCGGCGTTCGTCGTGGCGCTGGCCGCGGTGACCGTGGCGGGCGTGCCGGGGGCGGTCGCGACCGTCCTGACCGGACACCGCATGCAGACCGCGACCCCGGACGGGCTGCGCGGACGGGTGGCCGCGGCGTTCGGCGCGAGTGACGCCCTCGCGGCGGTCGCCGGAGCGGTGCTGGCGCCCGCGCTGGTCGCGGGGTTCGGGCTCGGCGGAGCGCAGCGGGTGCTGAGCGCGGCGATCCTCGGCGTCGCCGCCCTCACCGCGCTTCTGCGCCCCGACGCCGCGCCGGCGGGGCAGGATGGAACGCATGGAGATCAACCTGTCGGGGCGCCGCGCGCTCGTCACGGGATCGACGCAGGGGATCGGCCGGGTGATCGCGGCGGGCCTGGCCCGGGCGGGAGCGACCACGGTGATCAACGGACGGCGGCCTGAGCGCGTCGAGACCGTGCTCGCCGAGCTGCGCGCCGCCGACCCGGCCGCCGCCTTCGAGGGCGCGGCCGCGGACGTCGCCACCGCCGAAGGGGTCGCCGCGCTGCTCGCCGCGCTGCCCGAGGTCGACATCCTGGTCAACAACCTCGGCATCTTCGGCGCGGTGCCGGTCCTCGACGTCGACGACGAGCTGTGGCAGCGCTACTGGGACACCAACGTCATGTCCGGCGTACGCCTGAGCCGCGCGTACCTGCCGGGGATGCGGGACCGGGGCTGGGGCCGGGTGCTGTTCCTGGCCAGTGACTCCGCGGTCGCCATCCCGGCAGAGATGGTCCACTACGGCGTCACCAAGACCGCCCTGCTCGCCGTCTCCCGCGGGTACGCGAAGGCCATGGCCGGCACCGGCGTCACGGTGAACTCGGTGATCGCCGGGCCGACCCACACCGAAGGGGTCGAGGAGTTCGCCCGCCAGCTCGTCGGCGACGACCTGCCGTGGGACGAGGCGCAGCACGAGTTCATGGTCCACCACCGGCCGAACTCGCTGATCCAGCGGCTCATCGAACCCGAGGAGATCGCCAACATGGTGGTCTACCTCAGCTCGCCGCTCGCGGCGGCGAGCACCGGCGGGGCGCTGCGCGTCGACGGCGGCTACGTGGACTCGATCCTGCCCTGACCGCGGCCCGGTTCAGCGGTCGCGGGCGTACCCGAGCAGGCGCAGGATCTCCAGGTAGACCCAGATCAGCCCGACGACGATGCCGAAGGCCGCGTACCAGGCGTACCGCTTGGGCAGTTGCGCGCGCACACCCTGCTCGACGGCGTCGAAGTCGAGGATGAACGTCAGCGCGCCCAGCGCGATCATCGCGATGCTGAACAGGATGCCCACGAGCCCGTTCTGCCGCAGTCCCGTGTGGACGCCGAACAGGCTCAGGATCAGGTCGCCGAACATCAGGACCACGGCCGCGATCAGCGCGCCGATGAGCCCCTTCGTGAACCGGGGCGTGGCCCGCAGGACCTTGAACCGGTAGAGGATCAGCATCACGAAGAAGACGGCGAACGTGGCGGCCACCGCCTGCACCACGATCCCGTTGTACCAGTCGTTGTACTGCTTGCTGATCAGGCCGACGGCCGCCCCCTGCAGCACCGTGTACGCGGCGATCAGCAGCGGGTTGGTCGTCCGGCCGAAGCTGATGACCAGGCCCAGGATCAGGCCGCCGAAGACGCCGACGAGCAGGACCGCTCCCTGCCATTGCGCGGGCACCACGCCCCACGCGATGCCACCGGCCGCGGCCAGCAGCACGAGCAGGCCGATCGTGCGGACGGTGACGTCGTCGACGGTCATGCTCGCCGACCGGGCCGCCTCGACCACCGGGCCGGCCGTCGGGGCACCGGTCGCGCCCGGGGCGTACCAGCCGGATTCGCCGTAGGCGTTGGTCGCCGTCTGGGCCGGGGCGAGCCGGTTCAGGGCCGGATTCGAACTACGCACATCACCTATGGTGGCACGCCACCGCCGTGACGACCCGTGAACGATACTGATCGGTATGAACCTGGTCGCTCAGCTGTTCGCCGTGATCGCGGGCCTGATCCACGTGCTCATCTTCGCGATGGAGGCGCTGCTGTTCACCCGGCCGGAGGTCTACCGGCGGTTCCGGGCCGACCCGCACGACGTACCCGCCATCCGGCCCTGGGCCTTCAACCAGGGCTTCTACAACCTCTTCCTGGCCGTCGGCGCGCTGGCCGGGGTGCTCGTCGTCCACACCGGAGACCGGACCGCCGGGCGTACGCTGGTCGGCTTCGCCTGCCTGTGCATGCTCGGGGCCGCGCTGGTGCTCGCGGGCAGCGACCGGCGGATGCTGCGCTCGGCCCTGATCCAGGGCGTGGCGCCGCTCATCACCGTCGTCTTCCTCGTCCTCTGACGCCGCTCAGCTGACCGGCGGCACGCTCGGTACGCCGGCCGGCAGGCTCGGCACTCCCGTGGGCAGGCCGCCACCCGGCAACGGCGGCGTGCTCGGCAGCCCGGGAACACCGGGAACACCGGGGAGGCCCGGCACACCAGGAGCACTCGGTACGCCGGGCAGGCCCGGAGTCCCCGGCAGGCCTGGCGCGCCGGGAATCGAGGGCGGGGAGACCGGCAGGCCGGGCGGCTGCACGGGCAGCGCCGGGAACAGGATGCCGAGCAGGCCGGTGAGCAGTGCGCCGACCGCGCCGAGAAGACCACCGATGGCGTCCACGGGAGCCACCTCTCGCTAGGGGTGCGGGTCGCGGGGTGAGCGGCCCTTCCCGCAATTATGGGATATGTCGGTCAACCCGGAAATCGCCCGGAAGGCGGCATTCAATGCACGATCTTGACGGGCGTCCCCGGTGGGCGACCCTCGCGCGAGCCCGGTACTGTCTCGGCAACCGCAGTCGCACGTCGGGCTTCGTTCGAATGTGGTGACACCGGGACACGCTCAGGTCCCGGTGGAGCATGTTCCGAGTTCGGCATGTTCAGGGTTCGGGGAGGAACTGTGACGCGCGTGTGGCTGGCCGTCGGGGTGGCACTGCTGCTGCTCGGCCTGATAGGAATCGCGCGCCACCTCTACCGCAACTCGCCCCGCCAGCGAAAACTGCGCACCGCCGCGGAGGCGTACGCGGACGGGCTGCGGTTCGCCCGGTCGAGGCAGACCGCCGCCGCGGAGACCGCCGGCCGGGACGCCCTGGCACTGTGGACCGAGATCGGCCCGGCGCCCGCGCTCGGCGTACCCGCGGCGGAACTGGGCCGGCTGCTGACCGAGGCCGGCGCCCACCAGGCCGCGATCACCCAGCTGACCGCCGCCGAGGTGGTCCTCGCCGAACGCGCCCGCGTCGACTCCGCCCGGTTCCGGCCGCAGCTGGCCGCCCTCTACACCACCCGGGCGGCGGCCGAAGCCGAACTCGGCGCGTACGCCGACGCGCTGCGCTACGACGGGCTCGCCCTGCCGATCTGGCGCGCGCTGGCCGCCGACGACCCGGTCACCCACGAGCTGCCGCTCTACTCCTGCCTCGCCGGCGAAGCCCGGCACTTCGCCGGCATCGGCCGGGTCAGCGAAGCCCTCGCCGCCGCGCACGAAGCCCTCGCCGGGCTGCGCTCCATCGTCGACGCCGACGCGTACGGGCGTACCGACCACCGGCGCCGGGCCCGCACGGCGATCGGCCGCGTGCTCACCGAACAGGCCGCGTACCTGCTGCTGGCCGACCGGGACGAGCAGGCCCTGCGGACCGCCGAGGAGGCCGAACGCGCCACCCTCGCCGACAACGACCGCGACGGGCTCGGCCAGGCGCTGGCGACCAAGGCCGAATGCCTGCTGCGCCTCGACCGGCGTACCGAAGCCGAAGCACCGGCCCGGGAGGCGCTGAAGATCGCCCGCCTGCGGGTCGACGCCCGCGGCGACGTCGCGCGGGCGGCAGTGCTGGTCGCCGGGGCGCTGGGCCGCGGCGACGAGGCGTACCTGCTGGCCGGCGAGGCGGTCGAGATCTACGAGGTGCTCGGCGGCCGCCATCTCGCCGACCTCGACGTCGCGCGCGACCTGCTCAAGTCGCTCTAAACCCGTCCCTCTACAGCTGGATCGCCGGGTGGCGCGGGTCGTCGACGCGTACCACCACGTCGGCGGCCGCCTGCGGGTCCGCCTCCTCCTCATACCGGGCGTACGCCGGCAGCCGCCACCGCTCCTCGTCGGCCGTCCGGCGGGCGAGCGCGCTCGCCGACAGGTGCAGGTGCACGGTGAGGTCGAACGGCAGCCAGCGGCCGAGCAGCAGCGTCCCGTCGACGATCACGACCGACCCCTCGGCCAGCGTCGTGTAGGGCGCCCGGGTCGCCCGGTCCGTCACGGTGTTCCACAGGGTCGGCAGTACGCGGCCGGAGCCGCCCGGTTCGAGCGGGTCGAGGACTTCGCGCAGCAGCCCGCCGGAGTCGAGCCAGTCGTCGTAGAACGAGTCCGGGTCGGTACGCCCCCGCTCGTACCGCAGCGACGCCGGCCGCAGGAAATCGGCGGTTCCGATACGCAGGACGGCGCGCCCGCGTACGCGCAGGGGTTCGACGAGAGCGTCGGCGAGCGTGCCGGGGCCGGCCGCGGGAGCGCCGTCGATCGCGATCCGGGGCCACGGTGCCGCCAGGGCGTCGATCCGCTCGACCAGCTCCCCGGCGAGGACGGCGGGGGAGACGGGCCGGAAGCGGGCGGCAGGCACAAGATCGAGCTTAAAGCGCCCGCCGGTTCCCCATGCCCGCGGGCCGCAACGGTGACAGACTCTCCCGCATGGAGACGGACCAGATCGTGATCGTCGGCGCGGCCCTCGCCGGCGCCAAGGCGGCCGAGGCGCTGCGCGAGGCCGGGTTCACTGGGAAGATCGCCCTGATCGGCGCGGAGAACGAGCTGCCCTACGAGCGGCCGCCGCTGTCCAAGGGCTACCTGCTGGGCAAGGATCCCCGCGAGGGCGGCCAGGTCCACGACGCCGACTGGTACGCCGCCCAGCACGTCGATCTCCATTTGGGCCGCACGGCGACCACTCTGGACACCGCGGCGCACACGGTGACGCTGGACGACGGAACCACGCTGCCGTACACGAAGGCGTTGCTGGCGACGGGGTCGCGCGTACGCACACTCGACATCGGCGGGATCGACAACGCGGGGGTGTACAGCCTGCGTACGGTCGCCGACGCGGACAGACTCAAGGCCGTGCTGAAGCGGGACACCCAGGTGGTCGTCGTCGGTGCGGGCTGGATCGGGCTGGAGACCGCGGCCGCCGCCCGCGAGCACGGCTGCACGGTGCACGTCGTCGAGGTCGAACCACTGCCCCTGCTGCGGGTCCTCGGCGACGAGGTGGCGGCGATGTTCCGCGACCTGCACCAGGCCCACGGCGTCACCTTCCATTTCGGCGTCGGCGTACGCGAGTTCGGCGGTCTCGACGGCCGCGTGACCGACGTGGTCCTCGAGAACGGCGTCGAGATCCCGGCCGACGTGGTGATCGTCGGCGTCGGCATCCGCCCCGCGACCGAGCTCGCCGAGGCGGCCGGCCTGACGATCGACAACGGGGTGGCCGTCGACGAGATGCTGCGTACCAGTGACCCGGACGTGTACGCGTGCGGCGACGTCGCCTCGTGGCCGAGCAAGCTGACCGGTACCCGGCTGCGGGTCGAGCACTGGGGCAACGCGCTCAAGGGCGGCCCGGCGGCGGCGAAGAACATGATCGGCCCCGGCGAGCCGTACGACCCGGTGCCCTACTTCTTCTCCGACCAGTACGACCTCGGCATGGAGTACGCCGGCTGGGCCGCCCGGCACGGCTACGACCAGATCGTGACCCGGGGCGATCTGGCGGTGGCCGACGGCAAGGCGCCCGAATGCGTGGTCTTCTGGGTACGCAACGGCTGCGTCCTGGCCGGCATGAACATCAACGTCTGGGACGTGCAGGACGACATCCAAGCCCTGGTCCGGGCCGGTTACGAGGGCAAACCGGTCGACCTCGGCCGGCTCGCCGATCCGCAGGTGCCGCTGGGGGAGCTGCTGACCTGATCTTCGGGACGGGTTTGCCTGATTTACCCGCATCGGCCGGACCGCTGTGTATACCGTCCCTGTAGGTGTAAGACACCACCAGGGGGACGAAATGGACATCGGATCTGCCTTGACGGACATGTGGCGCTCGGTGCTGCTCTTCATACCGAAGGCACTCGGGTTCATCGTGATCATGTTCGTCGGCTGGCTCATCGCCCGGGCGCTGCGCAGCCTCGTCCAGAAGCTGCTGGTACGCCTGCACTTCGACAGCGCGGTCGAGCGGGGACCCGTCGCGCGGGCGATGTCGGGAAGCAAGTACACACCGTCGGTGATCGTCGGTCTGCTGGTCTACTGGGCCGTCCTGCTGTTCACGTTGCAGCTGGGCTTCGGCCTGTGGGGCCCGAACGCGGTCTCCGACCTGATCCAGGGCATCGTGGCCTGGCTGCCGCGCGCCGTCGTGGCCATCGTGATCATGGTCGTGGCCATCGCGATCGCGAACGCGGTCCGCGACCTGATCAGCAACGCCCTGTCCGGGCTGTCCTACAGCCGGATCCTGGCGAACGTCGCGTTCGCCTTCATCCTGGGCCTGGGCATCATCGCCGCGCTCAACCAGATCGGCGTGGCCACCGCCATCACGACGCCGCTGCTCGTGGCGACGCTCGCGACCGCGGCCGGCATCCTGATCGTCGGCGTCGGCGGCGGCCTCATCAAGCCGATGCAGGACCGCTGGGAACGGGCTCTCAACCGCGTCGAGAACGAATCCGCCTCGATCAAGGACCACGTCTCGGCGCACGCGGCCGGCATGCGCGACGCCGAACAGGCGTACGCGGGGCAGGAGAAGACCAAGGAGATGACGGGTGCGGCGGCCGAGGCGGCCCGCGAACAGCACCCGATGGGAAGCTGAGTCCTAGGGTTCGGGCGGGCCGTCCATTGGGCGGTCCGCCCTTTCGTAGTGCCGGTACTCCTCGTCATCTTTCCACTGGACGACGAAGATAATGATCATCACGGTCAGCGGCAGGCAGCCGAAGAACACGACGTCGAAAGAGTTGGCGCCGACCAGCCAGCGGGTCGCGTAGACCTCGCCGTTCAGCGCCACGAAGTCAGGCGGACCAGGAAAGGCGGCAGCCGGTACAGGCGCGGCCGTGGCACGGTCGACCGATGCCGGCCGGTCCCGGGTTCGGCGCTCATGGCGGCGAGCGTACCGGCCGGGGCAGGTCAGGCGGTCGGCAGGTAGCCGAACTGCCGGGCGAGCCAGCCCACCGACGCGAGGCGCAAACGCAGCCAGTGCGTCGTCTCCGGGGCCACGTTGGGCCAGTCCCAGCCGGCCGCCACGGTGACGACGCCGCGCGCGTACCCGGCCAGGTCGCCGGGGTGGATCTCGCCGACGCCGGGGCTGAGCGTGTCGCGTACGGCGGCGGCGTGCTGGTCGACCATCGCGACCAGGCCGGGCGGGGGAGCCGGGTCGGAGGCCTCGCGGTCGACGACGGCGAGGAACGCCGCGGGTTCCGGGGCGAGCTGCGCGGCCAGTTCCGTCACCATCCTCATGACGGGCCAGGCTACGTCGGCCCGGCCGCGCTCTGCTACACATTCCGGCCCGATGTGGCCGAAGGCGCTAGACAACCATGGTCCTTCCCGGCACGCTGTCCGGTTGTGCCGGAATCGCTGCCGCAGCAACTCATCCGCACCCGTCGCTTCGGGCAATCACCCTCCGTGATGACGTCGGAACCCTCCGATGTCGCCTACTCCTCACCGCAGGGGAACCGTCGGCTCGTCGTGCGTACCGACGACTCCGGCGTCGACCTCTGGCACGTCCCCCACCACACTTTCCGGTACGCGTCCGCGGGCCGCCCCATCCCCGTCGTGACGATGCGGCTGACGGATCCCGCCGTCGAGGTGCACTGGGATCCCGAGTTCCCCTACATCCCGGCGGCCGGCTGGGACGACCACGGCCCGTACGCCGTCGTGCAGACCCGCGACCAGCGCCGCCTGCGCATCCTCGCGATCGAAGACGACGGCACGACCCGGATCCTCGCCGAGGACACCGACCCCTGCTGGACGACCGTGGTGCCCGGCCTGCCCGCGCGTACGCCGTCCGGGGCACTGCTGTGGCACGCCGGACGCCGGCTGACCGTCGACGGGACACCCGTGACACCGGACGGGCTGTTCGTCAAGGAAGTGACCGGCGTCGACGGGGAGACCGTGCACTTCACCGGCTGGTCCGACCCGACGGCCCTGCGGGGCTGGAGCTACTCCCCGGGATCGGGGACTGCTTTACGCGTACTCGCGGAAAAGGAGCGAGAGGCGCCGGTGCTGGAGTTGCGCCGGGAGCGCTTGGTGCTCGGACCTCGGGCGCTGCGCGCGCACCTGTTCCTGCCTTCCTGGCATCGCGGCGAGCGACTGCCCGTGCTCCTCGACCCGTACGCGGGCCCCAGCCGCCAGCGGGTCACGGACGCCTTCGACTGGCACGACCCGGTCTCCCAATGGTTCGCCGAAGCGGGTTTCGCCGTCCTCGTCACCGACGGCGCCGGTACGCCCGGCCGGGGACCGGCGTGGGAACGGGAGATCCACGGCGACCTCCTCGGCCCGGTCCTCGCCGACCAGATCTCAGCCTTGGAGTGCGTTGCCTCGATGTACCCGTTCCTCGATCGACAGCGAGTCGGGATTCGGGGATGGTCCTTCGGCGGCACGCTCGCCTTGTACGCGGTGCTGCGTCGGCCGGACCTGTTCCACGCGGCGGTCGCGGGCGCCCCGATCACCGACCAGCGAACGTTCCACGCCTACGTCCGCGAACGCCACCTCGGGCATCCCGCCACCTTCCCGGACCGGTACGCGGCCGCGGACCTGGTCGCGCTCGCGCCGGAGCTACGGCGGCCGTTGCTGCTCATGCACGGGACCGAGGACACGACAGTGCATCCGTCCAACACGGAACGCATGGCGGCGGCGCTGCGGTCGGCGGGCATCGAACACGAGGTGTCGATGATCGAAGGGATGGGACATTCGGTCATCGGCCTGGCCGGCAGCGAAGGGGTACTCGAACAGCAGCTCGCCTTCCTCCAGCGCACTTGCTTAGGAGGCTGACGGGTGGGGCGTGAAGGAAATGATCCGCGGATGGCCGCGCGGGTGCCGATCCGCGAAGGACAAGCCTTCCTCCGCCTGGCAATGGGCGAGCCGGAGTTCGCCGGACTGCTGGAGGTGGACGAGATGCTGCGCATGGCCGTGGAGTTCCTGCCGGCCTTCCACGACGAACTCGACTGTCTCCCTCGGGCTTGAATCTCGTATCAGGTACGGGTCTACCGTGGGGTGTCCCGAACGGAAACGTTCAGGACGCGTGCCACCGCGTCACGCTAAGCGTGACCGAAGTATCCGATACTGCGATCACGCGCAATAGCGCAAGTCGCTCCGGGGTCTCTTCCCTCCTATTCGTTGACACACAGACAAGCTGGCCAACCCTTAGTGAGTGTTTGAGAAGTTCTCATGACGCTTCGCGTGTCGTGGTCGCATGTCGTAGTGGATCGTCCATAGTGGTCGGATGCCGCGCGAGCGTCGCTACCCCTCCGACCTGACCGACGCCCAGTGGGCGCTGATCGAACCACAGCTGCCGCCCCCGCGCACAGGCGGGCGGCCCGAGAAACACCGACGCCGTGACATCGTCGACGCCATCTTGTATGTGGTCCGCACCGGCTGCTCGTGGCGGCAGCTGCCGGTCGACTTCCCGCCGTGGCCGACCGTGTACTGGTACTTCGTGCGCTGGGAGGAAGACAACCTCACCGAACGGATGCTGGCGGTCTTGCGCCGACGGGTACGCGCTGCCCAGGGCCGCAACGAGGAACCGTCGGCAGGGATCATCGACTCCCAGAGCGTCAAAGGCGCCGACACCGTGCCGCGCAAGACCCGCGGCTACGACGCAGGCAAGAAGATCAACGGCCGCAAGCGGTTCATCGTCACCGACACCCTCGGCCTGCTGCTGATCGTGTGCGTGATGGCTGCGTCCGTGCAAGACCGCGACGGCGCCAAGACCACCCTGCTAAGCCTGTACCTGTTCACCCCGGTCCGGTTCGTCTACGCCGACGCAGGCTTCGCCGGAATGCTGGTCGACTGGTGCCGGCGCATCCTGCACACGGTGCTTGAGGTGGTACGTAAGGCGCCCGGCCAGAAGGGGTTCGCCGTCATCCCGCGCCGCTGGGTGGTGGAGCGGTCCCTGGCGTGGCTGACCGCCCACCGGCGGCTGGCCCGCGACTACGAACGCCATCCAGCCACCTCCGAAGCGATGATCCGCTGGGCCGCGATCAACGGCATGGTCCGTCGCCTGTCCCGCGGCAAACCCGCCACCCGTCAACGGGCCTGGACGCTCGATGATCTCAGGATGTGAATCGCAGCAGCCCAAAGGCATTCACAGATCGGCCACGCACTCGTGGCAACGCTGGCGTGCCGCATCCAGGTTGGCATGATCATCCTCGAACGCCTCGCCGGCTCGACACATTGCAATCCAGAAAGCCCTGTTCTCCCTCCAGCGCATGCTGCCCAACGACTCCAACCGCAGGAACGCCTTCACCAAGCGTCCCGTTCGTAGGTCATTGAACAGCGTCACCGCATAGCCGCTCGGAACTCCCTCGACCGTGCCGAGCACGGCGCGCAAACGGGAGGCGATCTCTTGCTGGTCTTCGTTGAGCGTGACATCCGGATCGAAATAGCCGTGCCTGGCAAGCAGGTCCGCCGCGTCGGCTTCCTCATCCGCCTCGATCAGATCCCACAGACCACCGAACTCCTCAAGACGCCTTTGGGCATCCGCTCGCGGCGATCCGGCAGCAACGCACACGGCGACGGCAGCCTCAGCGGGAGCAAACCCAGCAACGAGAAGCTTCACAAAGGCGTCAGGAGCTGCGGCTCCAGACGCCAATTGCTCACGAGCTGCCCGCTCCAGCAGTTCATCGTTCGACGACGCTGACATGTCGAACATCATGTCGCACCAACCACGCGCGTCCAGAGGTGTAGCGGGCATTACCGCGGCTTCTCAAACACTCACTTAGGGAAACCCCGCGTCCGGTTGCTTCTGTCGCAAGGATCTTGACGCACTCCGCCGCAGTTGCCAGGTCGGTCTGGTAGGGAAAGGCGACCAATGAGGACGAAACAAATGGCGTTTGCAGTCTACCGCTCATAAACTTGAGGTCTGCATAACTAATCTGACTCACAGTCGAATCTCTTAGCGCAATGCTCCAGGGAGGAGTGTCGTCGAGCTCTAAATAGACCTCTTCACCCAGGGCGGGGGAGGTCACCACGATCTCTCCAGTCCAATCAAGATCCCATGAGCTCGGCCAAGCCGAAGGCGCAAGCGAAGGTGACACCGAAGGTGTCGGCATCGCCGAGACGGCGGATGTCGCAGGCGGAGTGTATACATCTGTACGGCCGGTGTTCGCCTCTGAGCTGTTGGGCCCGGCGGAATAGATCTGCACGAGACCGACGGCCACACTGGCCACGGCACACATGCCGGCAATTACGGTCCATCTGGCGACGGAGCGCTCGCCGAATAGTGACATGGGCGTAGCGTAAAGAAGCTGATTGCCAAATGCAAGATTGAGCCTCTTGGGTTCGGCCGCGGCGCCAGTGCCCGAAGATGATCTCCCCGGGCCGCTCTCTGGCGTGACATGGAGCCACAGCGCCGTCTGGAACTGTGCAGGACTGAGCCTATTGTTTGATTCTACGCAGTTCGGTCCCTCAGTAGACGAACCTGACTGCCTCGTCATCGATCTAGGCCCGGGCGGGTATTCAGTGAGCCTTTCCCAGTAACGGTTCGTAACTCGGTGTGGTCATGTGGTGCGGCCGTGTTCGATGTGCAGCTTGATCTCTTGGTCGAGACCACTTCTACAGGGGCTTCACTCTTTTCCGTTGCACCGCAACCCTTGCGGCGTGTCGCACCAGGACACTCGCCCAGCGCGACGGGCGGTTACTGCGAAGGGCTCAATGCCTTCAATCACCGCGGACACGCGCGATTGGCCACCGGCCAACCTGAGCTTGCCTTTCGGGGCCATTTCGCAGGAGCAGGTCGCCTCAGGGGGATGTCGCCTCAGGGTGCTCGAGCAGACCGTGCATCCTCATCCAGCTCACGAAGGAGTCGAACCAGTCGGTGCTGGTCGTCTCCTTCGGGTACATGCCGAATCCGTGCCCGCCCTGCTCGTAGAAGTGGAGCTCCACGGGCCGCCCGGCAGCGCGCCAGTTCTCCACTAGGGGGAACCCGCTCGGGTCGATCAGGCCATCGTCTGCGGCAAGTGCGATGAACAGCGGCGGCGCGTCGTCGGGTACCTCGAACGCCGTGAGCGGACCGTAGATGTCGCCGATGAAGGCCGGCTTCGCATCCTCACCGACAAGGGCGGTGGCGACGGTGAGCATGGCACCGGCGGAGAAGCCGACCATGCCGACGCGCTCGGGATCGATTGTCCACTCGGACGCTCGGCTGCGCACGAGCGCGAACGCTGCGCGGGCGTCGGCGATCTGCGGGTCCAGGGCGCGGAGCGCGGTGGCTGGGTCATGCCAGTCCGATGGACGTGGTCCGGCCAGCATCGCCCTGATCGCTACGGCGAAGTCGTCAAGGTCCTCCGGGGTCGGCTTGAGCCGGTACTTCAGCACGAAGGCAGCTACGCCGCGGTTCGCGAGCGCGCGCGCAACGTCCCAGCCCTCGTTCTCCATGGACAGGGACATGAATCCTCCGCCCGGAGCCACGATCACGGCGGTGCCCGTGGCCTTGGCCGGATCCGGCAGGAACGGCGTGAGCGTGGCGATGCCGACGTTGCGGGCGAACATGCTGCCGTACTCGCTGTGCCAGGCCTCTGGTGCCGAGGCGTTCGGCGGCTGCCCGGTTCCGAGCTCGATGGCGTCAGGCTGTGCGGGGATGGCGATCGGCGTCATCCCGTGCTTCTCGGGCACCGCGGGGGCGTAGCTGGTGGACGAGGCCGTGGTCATGAGCTCTCCATTCGGGCGATGCACCAAGACAACGCGATGTCCGCGCTCGGCGCTGAGCATAAGGTCGCCGCGATCACGCCGATGCGGGTGGCCTGATTATGCCTGTCCAGGCAGACCTGTTCGGCCTGCGCCGGCACTCCGTGCGCTTCGACTGGGGCCCGTAGGGCGCAGGCTGTCTGCGCTGACGTGAGTGACGGCGCTCTGACCGACGACCAACGCCAGCTCAACTGGCTTCAGGCGTACGCCCGAGCCCGAGCCGAACAAGCCAACTCGCTGCTCAAGACCACCTTCAAGGCAGTACGCCGGGTCAGCTTGTCGCCCGACATCATCGGCGCCATCGTCACCGCCGCCCTCGTCCTGCTGCACATCGAACACGGCCGCACCACATGACCACACCGACTGGCTGTGTTGCGGCTGCCCGGGCGGCGGTTCCCCGGCCTCTTCGTTCAGGGCGACACGCTGTCCGCGCTCCGAGACCTTCTCGATGCCGCCGCGGACTCCGGGGACGGCGCCGACGTTTTGGCGGAGGCCCGTTCCACGGTGTACGAGTGGCTTCACTGCTACGAGGACGCACTCGACAAGCACGGCATCACGCTGCCCTACGCGAAACCCGCCGACAACCGCGGAGAAGACGGCTAGTCCCGATCGAGCCGGGCGCTGAGCGTCTTCGGCGCGACCATCCGGTACGCCTCTTCGCACAGCTCCCCGATCTCCGCCCAATCCACCTTCCCGTCCAGGCGTACCCCGACCCACCCACGATGTCCCACGTAGGGCGGCCGGAAGAACACCGCCGGATTCGAGGCGATCAGAGCTGCCTGTTCCTCCAAGGAAGACGCCACCCACAGGTGCGGGAAGTCGTGGTCGTGATGCCCACCGTCCCAGAGCATGACGAAGTTCTTCTTGTCGCGTACGAACCAGCCGGGGGAGCCGTGCGACAGCCGCTGGTTCACCTCGGGAAACCGCGAGCAGATCGCGTCCACCTGGGACAGAAGAGTGCTCATCGCGCCGTCCACCCTCCGTCGATCAGCAGCGTCTCACCGGTGATCAGCGACGCCGCCGGCGAGCACAGGAACACGACCGCGCCCGCGACCTCGATCGGCTCCCCGATCCGGTGCAGCGCCGCGATCCGCTCGACGACATCCGCATGAAACGACGGGTCGGAGAGAACAGCGGACGTACCGGGCGTACGGATGAAGGTGGGGGCGACGGCGTTCACCGTGATCCCGTAGCCGCCCCACTCCACAGCCAGGCATTTCGTCAGGTGGGCGATCGCTGCCTTCGTCATGCAGTACACCGACTCGCCGGGCAGCGCGATCGCTCCCGCCTGGGAGCCGAGGTTCACGATCCGGCCGTAGCCCTGCTCGATCATCACGCGGCCGGCGGCCTGGCTGGCGAAGAACGTGCCCTTGAGGTTGATCCCGAGGGTCGCGTCGAAGTCCGCCTCGGTGACGTTCTCGGCCAGGTTCTCCGGGGCGATGCCGGCGTTGTTGACGAGGATGTCGAGGCGGCCGAACTCGCGTACGGTGGCGTCGACCGCGGGGGCGATCTGGGCGGTGTCGGCCACGTCGAGCTGGAGTTTCAGGGCGCGGCGGCCGCGGGCTTCGATCTCCTCGGCCACACCCGCGTCCGCGGAGATGTCGCGTAGGCCCAGGGCCACATCGGCGCCCGCCTCGGCGAGCGCCAGGGCGATGGCCCGGCCCAGGCCCCGGGCGGCGCCCGTGACGAGGGCTACCTGGTCGCGTACGTCGAACCGGGGCAGGGCGGGTGTGAAGGTCATGCAGACAGGTTAGGGCCTGCCGTCGGTCCCTGCGGCGTCTCGCCACCCAGCAAGGGGCCGGCCCAGACCGGCTGGGGTTCGTTGCCGAACAGCGCCATCAGCAGCAGCGCGATCGCGCCGAGATGGATGAGGCCTGTGGCCACGCCGGACAGGAGGAACAGGCTGACGAAGTCCACGGAGGTGTCGACCTGGCTGAGCACGCCGCCGAGGATCACCGGAAGGGCGAGGCTCAGCACCACGCCGGTCAGCAGGAGCACCGCGCCCCACACCGCCAGCCGGGACGCGCGCGGGCTGAGCCGGCGGCGGCGTACCAGGACGACGACGAGGACGCCGATGTAGAAGAGCAGGGAGACGATCCCCGAGATGCTGGACAGCAGGGCGTAGCGGACGCTCAACGATTCCTCCGCAAGAGTGGGCAGGTCGGCATCGTAGCGTCAGAACTCCAGCACCCAGCGGCTGCGGCGCTGCTTCACCGTGAACCCCGCCGCCTCGTACACGCCGACGGCACCGGTCGGGCTGTCGGCGTCCACGCCCAGCGACGCCTCGTCGTACCCTTGCGCTTTCGCGTCGGTCAGGCAGCGCGCGATCAGCATGCTCGCGACGCCCTTGCGGCGCCAGTCGCGCACCGTCCCGATGGTCCCGATGTACGCCTCCCGCTTCCCGGTCGCCTCGGTGTTCGCATCGAAGTAGTGCGCGAGCAGGAACGACACGGGTACGCCGGCCGCGTCGAACGCGTGGTAGGACAGGTCCGGCCGGAAGGTACGCGTACCGGTGGCCCACTGCTTCCACGACTCGGCGCTCATCGGGGTGAATCCCCAGTGGTCGGCGAACGTCGTGTTGCGCAGTTCCAGGGTCGCCTCGTCGTACGCGAAGTCGAACGGCGCCACGCGTACGCCGTCGACGGGCGCCGGCGGGGTGACGTCGGTGTGCAGGTCGCGGACCATGGTGAAGAAGTAGCGGCGCTCGGCGAACCCGGCCCGCGCCAGCAGCTTCCCCTTGTCGGTGTTGAGCTCGGCGGCCTCGGCGTGCAGCTGCAGCGGCGCGCCCGGGAAGCGGGCGGCGTGCAGGTCCGGGGCGACCCTGACGGCCCACTCGACGAGCTGCGCCCCCACGCCCTGCCGCCGGTACGCCGGATGCACCAGGGCGTCGAAGAAGATCCGGTGATAGGGCTCGCCGCTCGTACCGAGGTGCAGGATCGCGACGGCGACGAGGTGCTCGCCGTCCCACACCGCCCGGGTGCCGTGCTCGAGGTCCATCATGGGCGACTCGATTTCCTCGGTGAGGTCCTCGGCGCTGTAGTACTCACCGGTCTGGTCGACGACCTCCGCCTCGGAGATCAGCTGCGCCCACGCCGTGGCGTCGTCTACGCGTACAGGAGAGAAGCGGAAGGTCATGGAACGGAAGGCTAGGCGGAGCCGCCGGGCCGGGCCACCGGGTTTTGGGCTTAGATGGAGGGTATGGAGATCAGCGTGACCGACGTGCCGGAGAAGGAGCGCTTCGAGGCGCGGACCGCGGAGGGGGAGCTGACGGGGTTCGTCACCTACCAGCTCACCGGGACGATCATCGTCTACACCCACACCGAGGTCTTCCCCCAGTACGAGGGCCAGGGCATCGCGTCGCAGCTGGCCAAGGCCGTCATGGACGACGCGCGGGACCGCGGGCGGACCGTGGTGCCGGTGTGCCCCTACATCGCGAAGTGGCTGGAGAAGCACCCGGAGTACGAGCCGATCGTCGCCCGGACGACGCGCAAGGTCCGCTGATACGCAGGCCGGTACGGAGCCGCGGGTACGGGTAAAGATCCGTACGTTGCCCGATGTCCCGCGGGCCCGCCGGTTCCTACTGTGATGGGGGTCCGAACCACCCCGATCACAGAGGGAACCCCGATGCGTATCACCGCGACCGCCGTCACCCTGTTCGCCGGTCTCGCCCTGCTGGCCGGCTGCGACAAGTCCGGTACGCCGAGCACCGCGGCGTCGGCGCAGACCGACGTGTCCGCCAGCTCCTCGGCGTCCGCGGAGTCTCCTGCGCCCGTCGCACCGTCGTCGGCGGCGTCCGCCTCGCCCGCCGGATGCGGGCTGAGCGGTACCGCGTCCGGCGGCTCCGGACCGGCGGCGCAGTTCATGAAGGCGTGGCTGAAGTGCGACGCGGCGACCGAGAAGTCGCTCACCGAGGCCGGCGCGTACGCGCAGGTGCAGGCGATCGGCGTACCGAAGCTGGACATGACGTGGTCCTACGTCGGCTGTGACGGGGCGATGGGCTCGTCCTACTGCACCTACCGCAACAAGCTCGGCTCGGACATGATCATCAAGTTGCACAACGAGACGAACAAGATCGCCGAGGTGAAGCTCGACGCGACGGTCTACTACACCGACGCCGAGAAGTACGCCCGCGAGTTCCTCGACGCGTTCACCAACCACAACAAGCCGCGCATGGTGGCCCTCGCGTCGCAGTCGATCGTGGACAGCGTCGTGGTCGACGCCCCGCCGGCCGGCTACAACCTGACCAAGGCGCCCGACGACGCGAAGACGTTCAACGCCCAGTTCACCGCCACCGGCGAGTACTGGATCGTGACCGTGCACGGGGCGCTCGGCAAGGCGCACGCCGTCACCTACTTCGGCAACGCCGGCTGACCCTGCGCCTCTCGCGGCTCCAGCGCCGCCGGCTCCGGCCTCAAGATCCCGTTTGGATCAGGGTTTCGCACGTAATCTTGGACCAAGATTCGGGTGATTTCCCTGATCCAAACGGGATCTTGAGGGCTGCGCGGCGGGATCTTGCGCGCGGCGCGCGGCCCGTCAGAGCAGCTTGTAGAAGAACGTCGTCGGCTGG
The DNA here is from genome assembly GCF_000428945.1 of Hamadaea tsunoensis DSM 44101. Classification (GTDB taxonomy): domain Bacteria; phylum Actinomycetota; class Actinomycetes; order Mycobacteriales; family Micromonosporaceae; genus Hamadaea; species Hamadaea tsunoensis. The sequence continues at coordinate 387,101 of NZ_AUAX01000004.1, forward strand.
AGCACGCCGAACGCGTCGGCCGAGTGGTCGGGCATCACGCCGTAGCGCGTCCAGCCCGCGGTCGCGTACAGGGTCTCGGCGGGGCTGCCGGTCATGGTGTCCAGCATCAGCGCCGTGATCCCACGCTCCGCGGCGGCCGCCTCCGCCGTCGCGAGCAGCCGCCGGCCCAGCCCCTGACCGCGCGCCTTGCGGTGCACGAGCAGCTTCGCGACCTCCGCGCGGTGCAGGCCGTTCGTATAGGTCCGGGTCAGGTGCAGCTGGACCGTGCCGACCACCCCTTCCGGCGTACGCGCGAGCCACAGCAGCGCACCGCCGTCGGCCACGGATCCGGCTACCTCGCCACGCCACCACGCGGCCGCGTCGGCAACGGTGAAGGGGAGCACGAAACCGACGGGGGCACCGTCCTCGACGGCGTCGGCGAGCACCTCGGCCAGGTCCGGGACGGCCGCGGCGAACATGGTGGCGTCCGCCTGGACGATCTCTGCCATGGCGGCGAGCGTACCGGCCGACGTCCTACGGGCGGGTCGCCAGGCCGTCAAAGATGATCTTCAGGGATCGGTCGCGTACCTCCGGCCCGACCCCCGCGTACGCCGCCCGCGACGCGCCGATCAGCAACGCGTACACCTCAGGCAGGTCGACGTCGGTGCGCACGGCGCCGGCGGCCTGGGCCTGGGCGAGCAGGACGCCGACGGTGTCGTGCAGTTCCCGCGACGCGACCGCGGCCGGACCGTCCAACGCGCCGCCGGCCTCCGCCAGGGCCTCCGCGATGGCGATCTTGCTGGCCGAGTCCGCCACCATGTACGCGAAGAAGTCGAAGAAGGCCCGCCCCGGATCCTGCGCGCCCGCCTCGGCCTTGGCCCGCCCGGCGAGCCGCGTGAACCGCTCGGTGAGCACGGCCTCCAGCAGCGCGGCCTTGGTGGGGTAGTGGCGGAAGACCGTCGCGATGCCGACCCCGGCGCGCCGGGCGACCTCCTCGGTGGAGGCGCCCTCGCCGCCCGCGCCGAACACCTCTTCGGCCACCACCAGGATCTTCGCCCGGTTGGCCTGTGCGTCGCTTCTGCTCACCGGCCCATCTTGACATACGGAGTCGGTACTCCGTATTTTCGGAGTGACCACTCCGTTTCGAGTTCCGGGCCGGAGTTTCGGGTCAAGTTCAGGAGGAACACCATGGAACCCCGCGACGTATTCCTCGCACTGCTGCACGGCGTCTGCGACCAGCGCTACGACGACCTGCCCGCCCTGTACGCCGAGCACACCGACGTCAGCCACCCGTTCGACCCCGACCGGGCACCCGCCCTGACCACCCGCGCCGAACTGGCCGCCCATTTCGGTCGAGCCCGCGGATACGTGGCACCGAAAGTGAAATTCGAGCCGGTGGACATCGTCGTCCACGAGACCGCCGACCCGGAGGTGATCGTCGGCGAGTTCACGTACGCCGGAACCGTCCTCGCCACCGGAGAACCGATGCGCGTACCCGGCATCTTCGTCCTGCGCGTACGCGACGGGGAGATCGTCGAATCCCGGGACTATGTTGACCATGCAGCGATGCGCCGGGCGCTGGCAGCCTGACCAGCGCTTTCCCTCCCCGCCAGGACGGCACCGTCCGTCTGAAGTGGGCATAAAGTCGCGTTCCGGGCGGTAGCGTCGACAGGGACGCCGTCTGACGGGAGAACCACGCATGGCGCAAGATCGCGTACCGGTGGGGGAGGCGCTCACCGGACTCAGCCTGCACCCGCTGCCCGACGGCTGGACCGCGCTCACCTGCATCGTCCTCGTCAAATGCCTCGACGACCAAGGGCACCCCAGCTGGGCGTTCCGCACCGCCGGCGGCATGAACGACGAAGAACTGCTCGGCGCGCTCACCGTACGCACGGACATCCTGCGCCGGCGCCTCCTGCAGGACTACGGATCTCCCTGAACCGGCTTATCGTCGAACGCATGCGCATCCGGATCGAAGGACACGACCTGCCCGGCCTGAACTGCGGCCCCGGCACGAACAACTTCCCCGGCTACGACAACATCCACGTCGGAGTCCAGCGCAAGGACAAACCCGGCGACCTCCTCGACCCGCAGCCGGGCGACGCCGGCCACGTGACCTGGGACCTCGACACCACCGCGGCGACCATGCTCGACGGGCGGCTCGACGTTCGCGGTCCCTACATCTCCGGAGCACCCGGCGGCCGGTTCATCTACCTGTCCTGGGGATCCCTGGACAGTGCGGGCGGGTTCGGGATGTTCCGACGCGCCAAGCTCCAGCTCGACGCAGTCGATCCCGACACCGCCCGCACCGCCCTCGACACCGGCCTGCTCACCGGCACACTGGGACTCACCGACCGGCACGGACATCCGCTCTGCGCATCAGTCCGGCCACCGGTCATCACCTGGACGGCCTGACCCCCTACAGTCCCGCGAGAATCTGCCGCTCCCGCTCGCGGCTCAGGCGGGCGGTCAGCGTCGCCGGATCCAGCGCGGCGAGCGTCTCGCGTACCGTCTGCGCCAGCGGGCGCGGCGCCAATCCCGCCGCCTCCGCGGCCGCCGGGCTCGCGGTGTCCACCGCCGCCTCATCCGGATCCGTCGTCCACAGCGGCAGATCGTCCCCGGTCACACCCAACTCCTTCAGGTACGCGCTGGGCACCCATCGCAACGACGTCCCCGCCGGACCGACGGCCGCCACGATCGCGTCCAGCATCGCCCCGAACGTGAACGGCGGCGCCGGACTGACCGCGTGGAACGTCCCGCCGTCCACCCGACCCAACAGTCCGACGGTGAACGTGCCGAGGTCGCGTACGTCGATCAGCTGCATCGGCGTGTCCGGATCACCGGGTGCCAGCACCTCACCGCCGTCGGCGATCCGGCGTACCCAGTAGTCGAACCGGGCCAGCCGGTCGCGCGGTCCCACCACGTACGTCGGCCGCACCACCAGCGTCGACGGCCCGAACAACCGGTACGCCGCGCGCTCGCACGCGACCTTCAGCGGCCCGTACGTCACATCGGTCACCTCGTCCGGCACGGGCTCCGGCACCGCCAGGACCGGCGACGACTCGTCGAACCCGGGCGCGGCCGGCGGCGCGTACACCGACGTCGACGAGACGAACACGTACCGCGGCGACCCGTCCAGCGCCGCCGCCAACCGCTCCACCTGCACCGGCCGGTACGCGCACACGTCGATCACGGCATCGAACACCCGCCCCGACAGCACGCCGAGGTCCCCGTCCCGGTCGGCGAGGATGTGCTCCGCTTCCGGGAACTCCTGCGCCCCTGAGCTGCCCCTGTGCAGGAGCGCCACGTCGTGCCCGGCCGCCAGGGCGGCGTGGGTGATGTGCCAGCCGACGAAGCGCGTACCACCGATCATCAGAATCCGCATGGGAGCACATTATTGGATGATCTTGGTACGCGCTGGGGTAGCGGGGTAGTAGCCGCCGGTACGCCGCCCGCCGCGCTCATTTCGCGCTCCCGCGTCCGGCTCGCCGCGCGTTCCCGCCTTCATCGCGTCTCGGCATTAATTACTGGATTACCGATATTTGTAATTAGTTAATACCTGAACGGGCCGGAAACGTAGAGCCACTCTCATATTCTGCGTACATCATAATGACCGTTATGGTGCGCCCAGAAAATCAGCTGGAACCGGCGCCGTGAATTACCGAATACGGGCCCGGGAAGCCCGGCAGGACCACGCCCGGGGGACCCGAGAACCACCCCGCCGTCCGGCCGGACGGCTCCAGGCGCCTCTCCTGCCCTGCCGCATAGCCTCTGAACAGGCAAAACGCCCTGAGAAGCCGCGTGCGCCGCCGCGCTCCCGACCCGAGGGAAAACCCTAGGACCGATCCCAGGATCGCGAGATGATCCACTCCCGGCGAGGCGCCCGGGCGAACCACTCGATGCGGTCGACGTCGCCCGGCCGCAGTCCCCGTCGTGGATGCGGCCGGATGAGCAGCCCCATGCCCCGCTCGGTGAGCTCGCGGCGGACCGGCGCCTCGTCGGGGATCGCCGTGTCGTCCGTCCATACGAGCCGTCGGCCGGACGCGCGTACGCGGCGCGCCGCAGCGAGCTTCGCCGAGTCCGAGTCGCCGGCGAGCGCTTCCGCGTCCAGGGCGATGCCGAGCGGGGGCAGGCCGAAGAGTTGTTCGAGGGCGCCGGCGTCCGGGCACCAGGTCGTGCACCAGGCGACGTCGACGATGCCGGTCTCGTGGAGACGTCGGATGCGGGCGATCAGTCGCGGCGCCCAGCGCAGTGGATAGTCCTCGCCGTCGGAGTGGACGGTGCCGCGGGACAGGTCGGGTCCCCAGACCGGCCGGCGGGTGTTGATCACGCCGTCGACGTCGAGGAGCCAGACAGGTGGGCGCGGCATTCCGCCATCATGGCCGATCGGGGCCGTCCGGACCGCCGGTGAGGGCGTCCCGAACGTCAGACCAGCTCAAAAAGGGCCTCTGACCTGCATAAACGCCCTGAGATGGACGGAGAGCGCCGAACGGGCCTGACCGAGGGGTAACACCAGGGTCAAACCGGCATTTTGCTGTCTTCCGGGGCGGATCGGACGGCCGGTTGGCTGATGATCGTCACCTTCGGCGTACGCGGGAGGCCCCGGTCGGGTCCGAAGCGCTGTTCGAACCACCGGGTGAGGCGTACGCCGAGTCGTTGGCCGGGCAGCTCGACGAACCGGTACGACAGGTCGGCCAGCAGCAGGGTCGCGGCGGCGAGGCCGAGGACGGCCAGGACGGAGCGCGGGCCGGGTCCCCAGCCGAGGATGGTCGCGTCGAACGGCTGGAGGACCACGATGTGCAGCAGGTAGACCGAGTAGCTGATCCGGCCGAGCCAGCGCAGTACGCGGGTCGGCTGCCGGTGGCGTAGCAGGAAGCCGACCGCGAACGTGGCTGCGGCGAGCCAGAAGGTGGCGACCTGGATCTGCCAGTCCTTCGGGAAGTCCGGCCGCCACCGGTCGACGGTCCCGGCGATGGCCAGCGCGAAGAGTGCGATCGCGGCCGTCCGCCGGGAGATCTTCCCGTGGTGGGCGTGGTAGACGACCATGCCGCCGAACATGATCGATAACCAGAGGAGGAAGTTGGAGGTCGGCAGGTAGCTGATGATCGGCAGGGCCAGCGCGCCGAGGCCGAGGATGCCCGCGGGCAGGGCGAGCGTACGCCGGCCGGTGAGGAAGGCGGCCAGGACGGCGGCGAGCAGTGTGGCGACCACGAGGACGATGTCGCGGCGCAGGGCGGGGTCGTGGGTCAGGTAGTGCGCCGGGAGGGTCCAGCCGGCGGCGAGCGCGAGGCCGCACAGGGTGACGAGCCAGGTGGGGCTGAACCGGAGCAGTCCGGTGGCGGCCAGTCCGGAGCAGATCAGGTAGAACATCATCTCCATGGACAGGGTCCACAGCACGACGGTGTAGCCGCGTACGTTGAGGGTTTCCTGGAGCATGGTCAGGTGGGCGACGGCGGAGGTGGCCGCGTGGTCGGTCGCGTACGCCGGCAGGTGTGACTGGGTCGCGAGGGTGACGGCGGCCCAGAGGAGGATGCTGAGGGCCCAGGCCGGGTAGAGCCGGAAGACGCGGCCGATCCAGAAGCCGCGCAGGCTTTCCTTGCGTTCGAGCGACATGGGGATGACGTAGCCGCTGACGAAGAAGAACACGAGGACGCCGTAGAGCCCGATGTGCAGGTGGGACAGGGCGGGGTCGAGGACGGCGCCGAAGGCGCGCGGTTCGTAGTGGGAGAACAGGACGACGACGGCGGCGAATCCGCGTAAGGCGTCGAGCCAGCCGAGGCGGGACTGGGTGCGGGCCGGCTCGGTGGGCTGGGAGGCGGTCTTCAGCGGGCTTTGACCGGCACTGGTGGTGTCGGTCGCGGACGGGTGAGGCATCGCACATCCAGATCTCAGCTACGGCACACGAAATCCGCACACTACTGGACGCTTCGGGGTGTTTCCAGCGGGGCCGCTGTTTCGGCACGCCGAGGTGACGGCCGGTAGGGTCGGCGGGTGTGACGGTTCGTCTGGCGTTGGTGATTCTGGTGGATGCCGCTGGTCGCGTACTCGTGCAGTTGCGGGCGCCCGATGCGCGGGTGGCGCCGGGCCTGTGGTGTCTGCCGGGTGGGCATGTCGAGGCGGGTGAGACGCCGCTGGTGGCGGCGCGGCGGGAGCTGGCCGAGGAGACGGGCCTGGAACCTGAGGGCGACTTGCGTTTTGTGGATCATCATGTGTCGTCCGGTGTGGAGCGTTTCGTGTTCTGGGGCCGGACGTCGGCGGACGAGTCGCGGCTGGTGCCGGGTGAGGGTGCGGCGCTGGAGTTCGCGGCGTTGGAGGCGTCCACGTGGGACGGCCGGCCGTTCGTTCCGCAGGACGCGGACATCCTAGGAAGATTTCGTCCGGTGGAGCCGGCGGTGGTCGAGGTGCCGCAGTGGCAGGGTTCCGGTGCCCGCGAGCCGCGGCGCCTGGCGACCGGCGCGCGGCTCATGGCGCGGATGCTCACCGAACTCCCCCGCACCGTCGAGGTGACGGATCTGCCCGGTACGGCCCGCGCGGTACGCGCGCAGCTGCCGGGCGGGTACGCGGTCACGATCGGCGGGGACTGTTCGGTGGACCTCTCCCCCGTGGCCGCGGCGCGGGAGCGGTTCGGTGAGGATCTGGCGGTCGTGTGGTTCGACGCGCACGGGGATCTGAACACTCCGGAGTCCTCCCCGTCGGGCGCGTTCCACGGGATGGTGCTGCGGGCGCTGCTCGGTGAGGGGCCGGCGGGGCTGGTCGCGGGTACGCCGCTGACCCCGGATCAGATCACCCTCGTGGGTACGCGGTCGCTGGATCCCGAGGAGGAGCGGTTCATCCGCCGGCGCGGTATCCGGGTGCTGGGTCCGGGTGAGCCGGTGACCGTGGACCGGCCGGCCGTGTACGCGCACGTCGACCTGGACGTTCTGGATCCGTCGGCGTTCCCGCACGTCGGTTTTCCGGAGCCGGGCGGGCTGTCGGTCGCCCAGCTGACCGGGGCGCTGCGCGGGTTGCGGGAGCGCTCGGGGCTGGTGGGGGCGGCGGTCACGGAGTTCATGCCGGACTCCCCCGAGGTCGACCTTTCGGTGGTCCGGGCGGTTCTCGACGCGCTGTGACGGCCGGGGATGTCGAGAATCCGGTGCCGGCTCCGTCTCTGATGCGGGGACGCTCCCGTGGCGTCCGGCGAGGAGGGAGCCGACATGGCCAGGTATCTGCTGCTCAAGCATTACCGGGGTGGTCCGGCGCCGGCCGGCGGCGACGTGCCGATCGACCAGTGGACGCCTGAGGAGGTCGACGCGCATGTGCGGTACATGCGGGACTTCGCCGCGCGGCTGACGGACACCGGCGAGTTCGTCGACAGCCAGGCGCTGCTGCCGGAGGGCACGTTCGTCCGGTCCGACGGCCCGGGCCGGCCGCCGGTCACCGACGGTCCGTTCGCGGAGACGAAGGATCTGATCGCCGGGTGGATGGTGATCGACGTCGACAGCCGTGAGCGGGCGCTGGAGCTCGCGGGTGAGCTGTCGGCGGCGCCGGGTGCGGGCGGCGAGCCGGTACGCGAGTGGCTGGAGCTGCGCCCGTTCATGGCCTATCCCCCGGCTGTCACGGAATGACGGCGGGAGGGCGGCGGTGGACGAGGTCGCTCTGCGGACGCTGACGCCGACGGTGATCGCGGTTCTGGTACGCCGGGGCGCGGATTTCGACACGGCCGAGGACGCCGTCCAGGAGGCCTTGATCGAGGCGGTACGCGTCTGGCCGCGGGGCCGGCCGCGTGATCCGCGGGGCTGGCTGATCACGGTGGCGTGGCGCAAGTTCCTGGACACCACGCGGGCGGAGGCGTCGCGGCGGCAGCGGGAGGACGCCGTCCTCGCCGAGCCGCCCGCGCTGCCGGGTCCGGCGGTCGACGACACGCTGCGGCTGTATTTCCTGTGCGCGCATCCGTCGCTGACCCCGGCGTCGGCGGTTGCGTTGACGTTGCGCGCGGTCGCCGGGTTGAGTACGCGTCAGATCGCGACGGCGTACCTGGTGCCGGAGGCGACGATGGCGCAGCGGATCAGCCGGGCGAAGCGGATGGTGTCGGGGGTCCGGTTCAACCGGCCCGGTGACGTGGCCACGGTGTTGCGGGTGCTCTATCTGGTGTTCAACGAGGGCTACTCCGGTGCGGTCGACCTCGCCGCCGAGGCGATCCGGCTGGCCCGGCAGGTGGCGGTCATGACCCGCGACGAGGAGGCGGCGGGTCTGCTGGCGCTGATGCTGTTGCACCATGCGCGGCGGGCGGCGCGTACGGGGGTGGACGGGAGCCTGGTGCCGCTGGCCGAGCAGGACCGGGGCCGGTGGGACACGCGGCTGATCGCGGAGGGCGTCGAGGTGCTGCAGGCGGCGCTGGCCCGCGACCGGCTGGGCGAGTTCCAGGCGCAGGCGGCGATCGCGGCGTTGCACGCGGACGCCCGGACGGCGCGGGAGACCGACTGGGTCCAGATCGTCGAGTGGTACGACGAGCTGGTGCGGTTGACCGGCAGTCCGGTGGCGCGGCTCAACCGGGCGGTCGCGGTCGGGGCGGCCGACGGTCCGCGGGCGGGTCTGGCGGCGCTGGCCGGGCTCGATCCGGCGTTGCCGCGCCATACCGCGGCGCTGGCGTACCTGCATGAGCAGGCGGGGGACGTGGCGGTGGCGGCGCGGCTGTACGCGCGGGCCGCCCGGGTCGCGTCCAACCTTCTCGAACGCGACCATCTCACCCGGCAGGCCGCCCGTCTCAACGCTCGGCTGCGCGGGTGAGGTGATCGTGTCGGGTTCAGGCGGCCAGGAGCTGGTTGGCGCGTTCGGTGAGGGCGGTGAGGACCCGGGCGGTCGCGTCGAGGTCGTGCTCGTCGAGGTCGGCGAACAGGACGCGGGCGTTGGCGCCGATGGCCTCGCTGCGGTCGGCGTACCAGGTGCGGCCGTGGTCGGTCAGGCGGATCGTGTCCGGGGTGGTGTCGAGGTAGGCGCTGCTGGCGGCCAGGGACGCGTCGACGTCCGCGGCGGTGATCTTCAGGGCGTGGACGGCCAGGTCGGTGACGCGGGCCCGGTCGGTCTCTCCCCCGTTCAGCGCGGTCACGTTGATCAGGACCCACTCGTGGTAGCCGATGCCGGAGCCGGCCAGGGTGCGGTTGAGCAGGGCGCGGACGGCGTTCTCGGCTTCGCCGAGCATCCGGGGCGAGAAGGTGCTCATGGTGTTCCCCTTCGTGAAGAATCGTTTATGGCACTAACGTTAGAGCCCCGAACGATATTTCGGCAACGTTAGCGTCACCAACGATTGCGTTAGGATGATCACATGGAGCCGTCCCCGCCCGTCGCCGGCGACCTGCCGGAGCTGGTCCGCGACCTGCCCAGCTGGCTGCTCACCCAGACCGCCGCGTACGCGCACCGGCTCGTGGGCGACGGCCTGGCCGAGATCGGGGCGCGCCGCTACCACTACCGCGTCCTCGCCGCGCTCGCCGAGGACGGCCCGATGAGCCAGGCCGACCTGGGCCGCCGCGCCGGCATCCACCTGTCGGACATGGTCGCGACCGTCAACGAGCTGGCCGAGCAGGGCCACGTCGAACGGACCCCCGACCCGAAGGACCGCCGGCGCAACGTCATCACCCTCACCGGACCCGGCCAGCACCAGCTGCAGATCCTCGCCCACCGGGTGGCGAGGATCCAGGACGACCTGCTCGCCCCGCTCGCCCCCGCCGAGCGCGAGGTGCTCACCGACCTGCTGCGCCGGCTGCTGGCGTACCACCGCGACTGATTCAGGAGTACGCGTCATGCCCCTGCACCCCGAAACCGTCCCGTACGCCTCCGGCCGCCTCGACGTGGGCGACGGCCAGCACATCTACTGGGAGACGTGCGGCAACCCCGACGGGAAACCGGCCGTGGTGTTCCACGGCGGCCCCGGTTCGGGCTTCGGTCCGGGCTGGGCCCGGTACTTCGACCCGGACCTGTACCGGGTCGTGCTGTTCGACCAGCGCGGCTGCGGCCGCAGCACGCCGTGGGCCGGCGACCCCGCGACGGACATGTCGGTCAACACCACCCCCCACATGCTCGGCGACATCGAGCGGCTGCGCGAGCACCTCGGCATCGAGCGGTGGCTCGTCTTCGGCGGCTCGTGGGGCTCCACGCTCGGGCTCGCGTACGCGCAGGCGCACCCGGCGCGGGTCTCGGAGATGGTGCTGTTCAGCGTGGTCACCACGACCCGGCGGGAGGTCGAGTGGGTCACCCGGGACATGGGCCGGGTCTTCCCCGCCGAGTGGGCCCGGTTCCTCGCCGCGGTCCCTGAGGCTGAACGCGACGGGGACCTCGCCGCCGCGTACAACCGGATGCTGGAGGACGGCGACCCGGCGGTGCGCGAGCGGGCCGCGCGGGCCTGGTGCGACTGGGAGGACGTGCACGTGGCCGTGGCCTCGGCCGGGCGGATCGAGTCCGACCCGCGGTTCGCCGACCCGGGTTTCCGCTACCTGTTCGCGCGGATGGTGACCCACTACTGGAGCAACGCCGGCTTCCTGCTCGACGGGCAGCTGGTACGCGACGCCGACCGGCTCAACGACATCCCCGGCCTGCTGTGTACGGGCCGGATGGACGTCAGCGGCCCGGCCGACGTCGCGTGGCAGGTCGCGCAGCGCTGGACGGCGGCGGACCTGGTGATCGTCGGCGGGGCCGGCCACGGCGCGGGTTACGGCGGCATCTCCGACGTCGTCCTGGAGCGCCTCGACCGGTACGCGAAAGCGTGAATCACACACCGTGAGCGGGCACCGTGTCATTTCCCCGCAACTGCGGCGTCTGCTTGCATGAGAGTTCTGCCTGCGACGGTGAGGGGTGAAGCGCGATGGACCGGCGCAACCAGACGGAGAGCCGCGACGACGAGGCGTGGCCGCACGCGCTCGACCGGTGGATCTTCAGTGACGATCCGGTGACCGAGGAGCGGCTGTCGGCGGCGCTGGCCTCGTCGTCGCGCCTGGAGCCGGCCGCGGACTAGTCCACGAAGGCGATCTCGGCGGTCTGGCCCGCCTCCAGCAGGAAGTAGCCCAGGAACGTGACGCCGTCGGCCTGCGCGTCGAACTTGGCGACGCGGACGCCGGCGGGTTCGTGGAAGGTGTCGCCGGGACGCAGGACGGTCTCGGGTCCGCCCTCGATCTGGTAGACCGCCGAGCCGGTCTCGACGCTGCCGAACACCGGACCGTTGTGCACGTGCAGACCGGCGGCCTGGCCGGGGGCGATGGTGATCCGGCGTACCTCGACCCGGTCGGTGGCAAGCGGCGCGGGCAGCGTCTGGTCGAGGACGACGGTACGCGTGACAGAGCTGTCGGGGGTGCTCATGCGGTGCCTTTCCGGTGGGTGTGCAGAAGGGTGAGGATCCCGCCGACGGCGTCGTCGAAGGGGCCCTCGTCGCCGGCCGCCCGGGCGAGCACGTAACCGCCCTGCAGGGTGGCCACGATCGCGGCGGCCACGGCCGGGCTGTCGAGCCGGTCGTCGAACTCCCCCGCGGCCCGGCCCTCGTCCAGGACGCGGGCGAGGGCGACGCGTACCGCGGCGAGGGTCGCCTCGACCGGCGCGCGCAGTTCGGGATCGGCCATGACGTCGGGGTCCTGGGTCAGCCGGCCGACCGGGCAGCCGCGCAGGACCGGCCGTTCCCGTCGCAGGTACGCCTCGATCCGGTCGTAGGCGCTGCCCGGCGCCGTGAACTGGGCCTCGGCGGCCGCCCGCAGTTCCTCCCCGGTACGCGTGATCGCCGCCAGCGCCAGGTCGCGTTTGCCGGCGAAGTGGTGGTACATGCTGCCCTGGCCGGCGCCGGAGCGCTGCTGGATGGCTTTCGGGCTGGTGCCGACGTAGCCGCGTTCCCACAGCAGGGCACGCGTGGTCTCGATCAGGCTCTCGCGGGTGTCCACGCCAGCACTGTACATACCAATAGGTACAGAGGTCTAGCCCTGCCGCGACCGGCCGTAGAGGCGGGCCACCAGCCAGACGCCGAGCGCCGCGAGCACGACCTGGAAGACCAGCTCCCACCAGTCGATGCCCTTGGTGTCGGCCACCCCGAACGCCTGGGCGAGGGCCGTGCCGACGAGGGCCGCGACGATGCCGATCACGATGGTCAGCCAGATCGGGATCGCCTGCTTGCCCGGCACGACCAGGCGGCCGAGCGCGCCGATGATCAGACCCACGATGATCGCCGAGATGATGCCGCCGACACTCATTCCCGCTCCTTCCGTCCGCGTACCGCCGGTCGAGGTCCGCAGCGTCACGGTAAACCGCGGCGACCGGACATCACCGGCGAATGCCGAAGATCGGGTCGGGACGTATAACGCTCTACGCGAGCAGCAGCCAGGCCCCGTACGCCAGGCATCCCCCATTGACCAGGATCATCAGCCCGAGCCAGAACAGCGCCGGCACCCCGGTCACCGAGGCCAGCTGGGCCGGGTCGGAGCTGCGCAGCCGCCGCCCGCGCAGCTCGAACAGCGGCTTGACCCCGCCGATCAGCAGGAACCACACCCCGAGCGACGCGACGATCGTCTGCGTGTCGAAGGACGCGTACCGGGTGACGGCGTAGACGCCGGCGCCGACGACGAGCACGGCGAACAGGCCGAACCAGTTGCGGATCATCACCAGGACCAGGAAGAGCAGGACCAGGGTGATCCACAGCATCAGCGTGATCCGCCCGGCCGCCAGCGGGAACACCGCCGCCAGGCCGATCAGCGAGGGGGCCAGGTAGCCGGCCATCAGGGTCAGCACCATGCCCAGCCCGCGCGGCTTGCCGCGGGCCACCGTCAGCCCGGACGTGTCGGAGTGCAGCCGGATCCCGCGCAGCCGCCGGCCGGTCAGCACCGCCACGAGCGCGTGACCGCCCTCGTGCACGATCGTGATCATCGTGCGCGCGTACCGCCAGATCGCGGGCACGAACACGACCACCAGGGCGGCGACGGCGGTGGCGAGGGCGAGGGGGCGATCCATCCGGCGAACCTACACCGCCGGCGTTTACAACCGCCGGACGGCACAGTAGGGTCCTCTATAACGTTATATCTATCGATGCCGCTGGGTCGGAGCGGCGATGTCGAGGAGGCATCATGCTCCGTCGCACCGTCCTGCGCGGCAGCCTGGCCGTCGCCGGAGGTCTGGCCCTCGCGGGCACCGCGGTCACCGAGGCGTGGGCGGCCAGCCCCGTCGTACTCGTCGGCGACACCTCCAGCGGTGGCATCTACCACCCCTACCCCGCCGGCCTGACCCGCACCCCGTTCCTGAAGCTGCCCGCCGGGAGCGTACGCGCGAACGGCTGGCTCGCCCAGCAGCTCGGGCTCGACTCCAACGGCATCGCCGGGCAGTACGACCAGGTGTCGCACTTCCTCGTCTACGCCGACTGCGGCTGGGTCAACCCGGCCAAGGCCGGCTGGGAGGAACTGCCCTACTGGCTGCGGGGCCTGGCCGGGCTCGCCGCCGTCACCGGCGACGCCGGACTGCGCTCGAAGGTGAGCACCTGGGTCAACGGCATCGTGGCCACCCAGCAGTCCGACGGCTTCTTCGGACCGGCCTCGCTGCGTACGTCGCTGGGCGGCGGGCCCGACTTCTGGCCGTTCATGCCGCTGCTGCAGGCGCTGACGATCTACCAGGAGTACTCCGGCGACAGCCGGATCGTGCCGATGCTGACGAAGTTCCTCCAGTACCAGAACCAGTTCGGCGCCTCGGCGTTCAACCAGTCGTGGGGCTCGGTCCGCTGGGCGACCAACCTCTACAGCGTCTTCTGGCTGTACGCGCGTACCGGGGACGCGTTCCTGCTCAGCCTGGCCGACAAGATCCACCAGTACGCGAAGAACTACGTGAACAACCTGCCCAGCTACCACAACGTCGACCTCGCGCAGGGGTTCACCGAACCGGCACTGATGGCGTTGCGCGGCAACACCTCGCTGACCCAGGCGACCTACAACGACTACGCGAACATCCAGAACAACTGGGGCCAGTTCCCCGGCGGCGGATTCGCCGGCGACGAGAACATCCGCACCGACCAGCACGACCCCCGGCAGGGCTTCGAGACCTGCGGGATCGTCGAGTACATGCAGAGCTTCGAGACGATGACCCGGCTGACCGGCGACCCCGGCTGGGCCGACGGCTGCGAGAACCTCGCCTTCAACAGCCTGCCCGCCGCCCTGGAACCGGGCACGCACCGCGCGCTGCACTACATCACCAGCGCCAACAGCGTCCAGCTCGACAACCGGGCCAAGACCGCCGGCCAGTACCAGAACGGCTTCGCGATGCAGGCGTACCTGCTGGGCGTCGACCAGTACCGGTGCTGCCCGCACAACTACGGGCAGGGCTGGTCGTTCTTCACCGACAACCTGTGGCAGGCCACCGCCGACCGCGGCCTCGCCGTCACCATGTACGCGCCCAGTACCGTCAGCGCCCAGGCCGGCGCCGCGGCCGCGAACGTCACCATCACCACCGACACGACCTACCCGTTCACCGGCACGGTCACCCTGCGCGTCACGACCTCCGGTCCGATCTCCTTCCCCCTGTACGCGCGGATCCCCGGCTGGTGCGCCAACCCGTCGATCACCGTGAACGGGTCGGCCGTCGCGACCGGGGCCGGGGCGCGGTACACGGCGATCAACCGGACCTGGAACAACGGCGACACCGTCGTGCTGACCTTCCCGATGACCCCGAAGACGACGACGTGGACCGCGAACTCCGGCGCGGTGTCGGTGAGCAACGGGCCGCTGACCTACTCGCTGGCCGTCGACCAGAACTTCCTGCGCAGCAACGACCCGAACAGCGCCTGGCCCGAATACAGCGTGTACGCGACCTCGGCCTGGAACTACGGCCTGGTGCCCGGCGGCGCCCTGTCGGTGGTGAACACCGGCGCGACCGGCAACCCGTTCACCCCCGCCGGTACGCCGATCGCCCTGACCGCGCAGGCCAGGGCGATCCCGAACTGGCAGGCCGACCCGGAGAACGTCGTCACCACCCTGCAACCGAGCCCGGCCGCGACCAGCGAGCCGCAGCAGAGCGTCCGGCTGATCCCGATGGGGGCGGCCAGCCTGCGGATCACCGCGTTCCCGACCGTCGGCGGCAGCCGGACCTGGCAGCTGCCGAGCACCCCGTCGGCGTCCTACTGCTTCGGCGGCGACACGGTCACCGGGATCAACAGCGGCTACGACCCGTCGAGCTCCTACGATCAGTCCCACCGCCGCCTGACCTGGTGGGACCACCTCGGCACCGCCGAATGGGCCCAGCTGTCGTACGCGCTGCCGGTGACCGTCTCGACCGCCGGCGTCTACTGGTACGACGACACTGGCCACGGGTCGTGCCGCGTACCGGCGTCGTGGCACCTGGAGTACCTGACGAGCTCGGGCAGCTGGGCGGCGGTCGGGGGCGCTTCGGCGTACAACCGCAGCGTCAACGCGTACAACAACGTGTCCTTCACCGCGGTGACGACGACGGCGCTGCGGGTGGTCGTGCAGCTGCAGGCCGGAGTGTCGGGCGGGATCCTGCAGGTGGTGACCAACGCGAGCCCGGCCGCCGCCAAGGCCGGGGTCTGGTACCGCGTGCAGAACGCCAACAGCGGCAAGGTGCTCGGAGTGGCCGGGATGTCCACCGCGGACAGCGCGAACGTCGTGCAGTACGCCGACAACGGCTCCGCCGACCACCTGTGGCGCTTCGACCACCAGGGCGACAACTGGTACAAGATCGTCAACCAGAACAGCGGCCTGCTCCTCGCCGTCAGCGGCGCGTCCCGGCTCAACAGCGTCAACGTGCAGCAGTACCACGACAACGGGACCGGCGACCACCTGTGGACGCTCGTCGGCGACGGCGGCGGGTGGCTGCGCGTCCGCAACCTCAACAGCGGCCTGGTGCTCGGCGTGTCCGGGATGTCGACGGCCGACAGCGCGCAGGTCGTCCAGTTCGAGGACAACGGCACCGCCGACCACCGGTGGAAGCTGCTCTGACAGACCTTCACCCCCCGCCGCCGGGTGGCGCCCCGGCGGCGGAATGGCGCCCCGTGTCGCAGCGGGGCCGCCTGAAGATCCCGTTTGGATCATGTTTCGCACGTAATCTTGGCCCAAGATTCGGGTGATTTCCCTGATCCAAACGGGATCTTCGAGCTAGTCGGCGGCCAAGGCTTCGGTGGCGTGGTGGCCGGCGACGGTCGTGCGCCGCACGAAGTCCTGGATGGTCTGCAGCTGCTCGTCGCTGTAGTCGGCGAACAGTGTGTCCATGGCCGCGTTCATCCCGGCGAACAGCTCGAACAGCTCGCCGTTGCGGTCCTTGAGCGCGCGCAGCGACACCGCCCGCCGGTCGGGGCCGTCGGGGTCGCGTTCACGCGCGATCCAGCCGCCCTTCTCCAGGCGGTCGAGGATGCCGGTCATCGTCGCCGGGTGCAGGCCGGCCCGGCGGGCCAGCGCGCTCGGGCTCAACGGGCCGTGCCGGACGATGAGGTCGAGGCAGTCGAGGTCGACGTCCTTCAGCTCGGCGCGGACGCCCACGTGGTGGTTGAGCAACGACAGCTGCACGCTCAACTCGCGCAGGTTCTCCTTGATGTCGTTGGTCAGCCGCCGACGGCGCCGCGCGTCCGATCCCCCGGCCCGCACGCCAGACGATACGGAACTCATATGTTACGCTCCTCGTGTCGTATCTACGCCGTCAGCGTATCAGGAAGCCGTTATCCTTTCCCGGATGCAGCGCGTACCGCGGCTCGACGTCCCCGCCGCCCTCGACCGGATCGAGCAGGTCCACGGCGTCCGGCTCACGTTCGAGGGACCCTGCCCCGGCGGCGAGGTCGGCGCCGCCTACGTCCGCCACCCCGACGGCACCCGGGCCGTGCTGAGCTCCGGCAACCCCCGGTCCGCCCCGTTTCTCGCGATCGCGAAGGCGGCCGGACTGCCGGTCCCCGCGTACGGGCTGATCGTCGACAGCGGCCCGCACACCGTCATCGTCCAGGAACTGCTGCCGGGACGACCGCCGGAGCACCCCGACGCCGGGCTCGTCGCCCGGATGCTGGCCGTGCACGAGGGATTCGCCGGGCTCATGGCCGGTACGGGTGAACCGGTGACGCTGTACCTGCGTACCAGCGGGCCGGGGTTCTGCCTGCACGAGACCCTCGCCGGACACAGTCCGCGGACGCGCCGGCTGCTCGACCGGGTACGCGAGGTCGGCGAGGTGTACGACACCGCGTACGGCGACGATCTGGTGCACCTGGACTTCCACTGCGGCAACGTGCTGACCGAGGACGGCCGGCTGACCGGCATCGTGGACTGGGACGGGGCCGGGCGCGGCGACCGGGCGATCGACCTGATGACGCTGCGCTACGACCTCGCGCTGAAGGCACCGCACCTGACCGGGCCGGTCGACGAGCGGCTGGCGGCCGTCGGCGACCTGCCCCGGCTCGCGTACGCGATGCACATGGGCCTGCGCCTGGTGGACTGGAGCATCCGCCACCACGGACCGGCGGACGTCGACTTCTGGCTGGACGAGGCCGAGCGGTGGACGTGAGGCGTCCCGTCATGATCGTCGGTGTCGGCGGGCCCTGGTAGCGTGCGGGACCGTGGCTTACCCCGGATACCCCTCCAACAACGACCCACAGGAGCCCGCTTCTCCCTACGGTCCACCGCCGAGCTACCCGCCGGCGTACGGCGACGGCACCCAGCCCGCGGGCTACGGCACCCCGCCGCCCTACGGCACCGAGCAGCCGCCGCCGGCCCAGCCGCCGTACGGGCAGCCGGCCTACACCCCGCCGCCCACGTCGGCCCAGCCGGCATACGGTCAGCCCGCGTCGGGTCAGCCCGCCTACGGTCAGCCCGCGTCGGGTCAACCGGCTTACGGGCAGCCCGTCTACGGGCAGCCGCCGGTGTTCGGGCCCCCGGCGAAGCAGGGCACGAACGGCTTCGCGATCGCGTCGCTGATCTTCGGCATCCTCGGCGGCGTCCTGTTCGCCGTCATCTTCGGCATCGTCGCGCTCACCCAGATCCCCAAGCGCAACCAGGGCGGCAAGGGCCTGGCCATCACCGGCCTGGTCCTGTCCGTGGTGTGGCTGCTGGTCTGCGGCGGGGCCATCGCGATCGGCGCCCTGAGCGACAAGTCCACCGGCACCACCGGCAACGACGGCCTCACCACCTCGCAGACCAGCGACCTGAAGGTCGGCGACTGCGTCAACGGCATCAACGGCAAGGACGGCACCCAGTTCAGCCGCAACCCGCCGAAGGTCGCCTGCACCACGCCGCACGAGGGCGAGGTGTTCAAGGTGATCACCATGGCGGACGGCTCGTTCCCCGGCGACACCGAGGTGCAGAAGCAGAGCGAGGACGGCTGCGGCGGCGCGCTCGACAGCTACGCCCCCGCGGCCAAGACCGACAAGCTCGAGATCTACTTCCTGTACCCGACCCGGTCGAGCTGGCTGGGCGGTGACCGCGACATCACCTGCTTCGCGGTCAGCGAGGGCGACAAGATCGTCGGCCCGCTCAACGGCTGACCCCTTCCGCCGCGACAGAGGACGCATCCACCGGGTGCGTCCTCTGTCTACACTGCGGCTGTGGAGATCCGCCGAATCACCGACGCTTCGGCCGTCCGCGCCGCCGGGCACCTGTTCGACCAGGCCCCCGAACCGGCCGCGACCGCGCGCTTCCTCGCCGACGACCGCCACCACCTGCTGATCGCGTACCTGGACGGGCAGCCGGCCGGCATGGTCACCGGCGTCGAGATGACCCATCCCGACAAGGGCACCGAGATGTTCCTGTACGAACTCGGCGTCGACAAGGCGTACCGGCGGCGGGGTGTGGGCCGGGCCCTGGTCGGCGCGCTCGCCGACCTCGCCCGCGAACGCGGCTGCTACGGCCAGTGGGTGATCACCGACGAGGACAACGACGCCGCCCGCGCCACCTACGGCGGCAGCGGCGGCCGGCCCGCCGAACACCAGGTCGTCTACGGCTGGGACTTCTGAGGCATCCCCCGGGTCAGCGCGATCAGCGCGAGCGGGCCCAGCACGCCGACCACCAGGCTCACGATCTGCACGATCGCATCCACCCGGGGTACGCCCATCAGATGGTTCGCGTGGAAGATCAGATGAAACACCCCGAACACCAGGTACGCCGCCGCGGTCGTGCGGATCAGCAGCCGGTCCATCGTGTACGCCGACACCGCGAACAGCAGCGCCAGCGCGAGATTCAGGGCGCCGAAGTCCCGGATGAAATGCTCGTTGTACGCCGGCAGCCACGTCTCCCACGGGTGGCTCGGCAGCGGGAACGTGTCGTAGAACCGGCGCGGCCAGAACAGCGGCCATGTGCCGGTGGCGACCTGCTCCACCGCGCCGAACAGGAGCCCGAGGCGCAGCAGCACCATTTTCATGCCGGGCACTCTACTGGGGCTCATTCCGGCTTCGCCCCGGCGGCGACGAGGGCGCTCGTGGGCATCGCCAGCAGCCCGTCGTCGTCGAGATGCCGGCCGACCAGTTCCTCATAGGCCTCGCGGACCCGCCGGAACCGGTCGGCCGGCAGCGCGAGCAGCAGCGTCCCGAACGCGCCGAGCCCGTTGGCCGGCCCGCTCCACCAGTCCTGCGGATCCGTCCGGTGCACCCAGGCGACCTCGGTGCAGGACACCCCGGCGAGCCCGCCGCGTTCCAGCAGCCCGGTGAGGCCGTCCGGAGTCCGGGCGAAGTTCTTGCCGGCCTCGACACCCGGCAGGTCGCCCGGCCGCTCGACACCGGCCGCCGTCAGCGCCTCGCCCCACAGCCGCTGCAACGGCGGCTGCGGATGCGGCCACACGGAGACCGCGACCCGGCCGCCGGGGCGTACCACCCGGGTCAGGGCGGCGACCGCGGCCCGGGGATCACCGACGTGGTTGACGACGAAGTTCGCCACCGCCGCGTCGAACCGGCCGTCCTCGAACGGCAGGTCCGGCAGCACCGCGTGGCGCACGTCCGCCCCGGGCACGCGTACGCGGGTGGCGTCGAGCATGCTCGGCTCGGCGTCGACGGCGGTCACGATCGCGCCCCGCTCGACGGCCAGCGCGGCGACCGTGCCGACCCCGGTCCCGGCGTCGAGGACGCGTACCCCGTCGCCGACCGCGGCCGCGTCGAGCAGCGACCCGGCCGGATAGGCGCACAGGGTCGCGAACCCGCGCCGGTACGCCTCCGCCCGCCCCGCCCACTGCCGCCGCTCATGCTCGTCGAACGCCGTCGTCACGTGATCGCCCCCCGGTGTGCTCGCCCTCGCTGGATCTTGACTGACCGTACCGGGTGGCCGGCGGTCGATATCCTGCCCGGCATGGAGACCTCCGGCCGACCGGTCGCCCTGCGCGCCGCCGCCCTCGCCCGCGCCGTCGGCATCGAGACCGCCGGCGGCCGGTTCACGCCGCTGATCAGCGCCGGGACGCGCGTACCGTGCCGGACCGCGGCCACGTTCACGACCGCCGAGGACCACCAGCGGTTCATCAAGATCTCCGCGTACGCGGCGGACGGCGACTTCACCGCCGGCGGCGACGAACTCGGCCGGTTCGAGGTCGTGCTGGCCGACGCCGGGCCGGCCCGCGTACCGCAGATCCGGGTGTCGTTCGGAGTGGGCGAGGACGGCGCGTTCGCGATCGGCGCCTACGACGAGCACGGCCGCGCGCTGGACGTACGCCGACTTTGATCTTTTCGGGGGCTGGCCGGGGGCGGCCGGCGGTGCCAAGATCCGTGGCTGTGCTCTTCGACCTCTCGCCGGACGGCCGCGACGTGGCCGACCCGGTCGGCCGCTACCGGCCCACCCCGATGTACTGGCTGATCACCATCCTGCCGCTCGCCGCGATCCCGGCCGTCCTCCTGATCTTCCTGGTACGCGACGCCGACTGGATGCCGCCCGTGCAGCTCGGCTTTCTCTGCCTGGGTCTCGTCGGTTCCCTCAGCGGGTCGGCGTTGCACGTGCTGCACACCGCGCGCGAGATCACCGTGACCGAGCGGACCCTGCATTGGCGTACGCTGTCCGGCCGCGGGGCGGTGCCGCTGGACGCGCTGGTGGACGCCCGGTCGAGTTACCTGCTGAAGGTGATGAGGCTGCGTATCCGCGACGAGCGGACCCTGTGGCTCATTCCCTCGCTGGCGACTCGTCAGGTGCTGGAGCACCTGCGGTTCCTGCGCAAGGACCAGGGCGGCCTGGCCGTCGACTACCGGCTGTCGCAGACGAACTTCCTGCCGGCGCACACCTACCAGCGTTTGCGCTAGCCGAGGGCTTCGCGGATCGCGGCGGCCGCCTTCTCCGCGTCGTCGGGGGTCGCGTACTTGGTGCGGGGCCAGAAGAAGCCCTTGAGCCCGTCCCCTTTGGTCCGGGGGACGACGTGGGTGTGCAGATGCGGCACGCTCTGGCTGACGACGTTGTTGATCGCGACGAACGTGCCCTGCGCGTCCATCCCGGTACGCACGGCCGCCGACAACCGCTGCACGACCCCGAAGTACGCGCCGATCTGCTCGGCGGGCAGGTCCGGCAGGGTGACGACGTGCCGCCGCGGCGCGACCAGCACGTGCCCGGGAAACAGCGGCCGGATGTCGAGGAACGCGACGAGCAGGTCGTCGGCGTAGACGGTGACGGCGGGCTCGTCGCCGGCCGTGATCGCGCAGAACAGACAGGTAGCCATCTCGGTTTCGCAGCATAGCCGCCGGTGGGCGCCGATCGCGGGATGCCTACGATCACCGGTATGACTGCTGCCCCGATCGGCCGTTTCGAGCAGGCGTGGCCCGCCCTGGACCGCGAGGATCTCGTGGCCCCGCCGGTGGTCGCGGCGCTGCGCGGGTTCGCCGGCGCCGACCAGGTGCTGGTCGTCGACACCGACCCGGACAACGCCGACACCGCCGTCTTCGGCGAGGTCTACGGTGTGCCGCCGGAACTGTCGGCGAACTGCGTGGTGGTCGCGGGCCGCCGCGGCGAGACCACGACCATGGCCGCCTGCGTGATCCTGGCCAGTACGCGCGCCGACGTCAACGGCGTGGTCCGCAAGCGGCTCAACGCGCGTAAGGCGTCGTTCGCGCCGATGGACGCGGCCGTGTCGGAGACGGGCATGGAGTACGGCGGGATCACGCCGATCGGGCTGCCGGCCGGGTGGCCGTTGTGGATCGACGCGGCGGTGGCCGACAGCGCGTGGGTGGTCATCGGCAGCGGCCGGCGCCGCGGCAAGATCTTGATCGCCGGCAAGGTCCTGGCCCAGATCGCCGGCGCCGAAGTGGTTCCCGACCTCGCGAACTGACCGGCCCACCCGCTCCCAAGATCCCGTTTGGATCAGGTTTTCGCACGTGATCTTGGGCCAAGATTCGGGTGTTTTCCCTGATCCAAACCGGATCAGGGAGCTGCGCGGAGCGGGGCGCAGCGGGTCAGGTGGGGCGCAGGCGGAAGACGCGGGTCTGGTAGGGCAGGGCGATCGTCTCCCGGCCGGCCACGTCGGGGTGCGTGGCGAGCAGTTCGCGTACCTGGTGTTCGAGGGTGGCGCGGGTCTGCGGGTCGGCGGTCAGGTAGTACGACCGGGACCGGATCAGGTCGACGATCCCGTCGGCTGTCATCGGCACCTGGTGCTGGAAGACCGCGCCTTCGGGCGTACCGAACCAGGGGGCCGTCTCGCCCCAGGTCCAGCCGCCGGCCGCGCCGTGTCCTTCGGAGCCGACGATCGCGCTGAGCCGGGCGACCCAGGGGACGTGTTCGTCGCGTACGTTCCAGACGGGAGCCAGGACGCCGCCGGGCCGCAGTACCCGGCGGATCTCCGGCAGGGCCCGCTCCGGCGTGAACCAGTGGTACGCCTGCCCGACCATCACCGCGTCGACGCTGCCGTCCGGGAGCGGGATCCGTTCGGCGCTGCCCAGCAGTGGTTTGGTGCCCGCGTGGGTGGCGAGGACGGCCAGCATCCGCTCGTCGGGGTCGACCGAGACGACGTCGTGCCCGGTGTTCTGCAGGACCCGGGTCAGCAGTCCGGTCCCGGCGCCGAGGTCGAGGACGCGTACGCGCTTCGGCCCGATCGCCCAGTCGATCGCCGGCCGCGGGTAGGTCGGGCGGATCGTGTCGTACAGGTGGGCGGCCGGGCCGAAGGACAGCGCATGCTCGGTCATGATCTCAGCGTACCGGGGCGGTCTCCGTGATCCGCGGGGTGGAAACGACCGGGGCGGCGGTCTGGGCGGCGCGGCGGTTGACGAGGTTGGCGCCGAGCAGCGCGCCGACCGTGATCGCGGCGCCGAGCAGTTCGACCGGTTCGACCTTCGCCCCGCCGACGGCGGCGATGATCAGGGCGATGATCGGGGGCAGGTTCATGAACAGCACGGCCGTGGAGGCGCCGAGCGCGCGGACCGCGACCGTCCACAGCAGAACCGCGGCGACCGAGCCGATGAGCGAGATGTAGAGCAGGTGCGGGGTGACCGCGCCCAGGTCCGACAGCGACGGCAGGTGCGCGGCGCCGACGAGGTCGGCGACGGCGGTGGCGGCCACGGTGACGATCGCGCCGCCGATCATCGTCAGGGTGGTGAACCGCAGCGGGCTCCAGCCGGGGAACTTGCCGGCCCCGTAGGTGTACAGGGCCCAGCCGAGCACGGAGACGAATGACATCAGGTCGCCGAGACCGCCGTGCCCGAGGTTGTCGAGGTGCCCGCGGGTGATGACCAGGAACAGCCCGAACAGGGCGACCACGGCCAGGCCCAGGATCGCCGGCCGGGGCCGGACGCCGTCGAGCCCCCAGCGCAGCAGCTGGGTCAGCAGCGGGGCGAGCGCGACGAACAGGGCGGCGTTCTGCGGGGAGGTGTAGCCGAGGGCGACGTTGAGCAGGATGCTGAACGCCGCGAAGCCGGCCGCCCCGTAGAACAGGACCGCGCCGAGCCGGCCGTCGAACCGCAGTGCCGTGCGGCCTTCGCGCCACAGCAGCAGGCCGGCGAGGACCAGTGCCCCGAGGATGAACCGCAGGCTGGAGAAATGGTACGCGTCCACGTGGTGCATGGCGGACGCGAGCACGCTGAACTGGAAGCCCCAGATGACCACCGCACCGAGCGCGGCGAGACGACCCTTCATGGCCGTTCCCTCTTCCCACGAGCTATAGTTCCGTAGAACTCGAACAATGGAGAATCTAGGCCGATGTTCGAGAAAAGTCGAACTAGTTCGCGCGTACTGTGAAGGAGCCCACAGTGACCGACGAGGAGCCGCAGCTCACCGACGTGCCGGTGACCGCCGTCCTGTTCGCGTTGAGCGACCCCACCCGCCTGGACATGGTCATCGAACTGCGCGGCCTGGGCGAGACGCCGTGCGGGACGCTGCGCACGGACCTGCCGAAGGCGACGCGCTCGCACCACCTGAAGGTGCTGCGCGAGGCGGGCCTGACCCGGCAGCGGCGCGAGGGCACCGCGAAGTACCTGCGGCTGCGCGAGGACGAACTCGCGCAACGCTTCCCCGGCCTGCTCGACACCGTCCTGGCCGACGCCGCCGCCCATCGCTGACCCCCTGACCCGGCGGGCGCCGGCGACCGTACACAATGGCCGGATGGCCACCACAGCCGTCGTCGTCGGCGCCAGCATCACCGGACTCGCCGCCGCCCGCGCCCTCGCCGACTCCTTCGACCAGGTCCTCGTCGCCGACCGGGACGTTCTGCCCGGCGACGCCGAACCACGCCGCGGCGTACCGCAGGGCCACCACGGGCACGTGCTCCTCGGCGCCGGCCAGCGCGCCCTCGCGGAGCTGTTCCCCGGCCTGCTCGACGAACTCGTCGCCGCCGGCGCGGTCCCGTTCGACCCCAGCCTCGACATGATCGTGCACCGGCGCGTCGAATGGACCCGGCCGCCCAGCGGCCTGCGGCTGGTCTCCTTCAGCCGGCCGCTGCTCGAACACACGCTGCGGACCCGCGTCGCCGCGCTGCCCAACGTCACGATCAGGTCTGCGACGGCCGTCTCCGCGCTGACCGGGGACGCCTCCCGCGTCACCGGCGTCATGATCGACGGTATGCCGCACCCCGCCGACCTGGTCGTCGACTGCACCGGCCGCGGCAGCCGGTCCGACGGGTGGCTGCGCGACCTCGGCTGCCCCACCCCGGCGGTCACCGAGGTCACCGTCGACGTCGGGTACGCCTCCCGGCTGCTGCGGCGTACCGAGTCCGACCTGCCCGGCGCGAAGGCGGTGTTCGTGCTGCCCGCGGCCCCGCAGGAGACCCGGCTCGGGGTCGTCCTGCCGATCGAGGGCGGCCGGTGGATCGCCTCCCTGGGCGGCTGGTTCGGCGACTTCCCCACCGACGCCGACGGGTTCACCGAACACGCCGGCCTGCTGCCGAACCCGCACGTCGCCGGGCTGCTGTCGCGCGCCGAACCGATCACCGACGTGCACGTGCACCGGCTGCCGTCCAACCGCCGCCGGCACTTCGAGAAGCTGGACCGCGTACCGGCCGGGTTCGTGGCCCTCGGCGACGCCGTGTGCAGCTTCAATCCTGTCTACGGGCAGGGCATGACGATCGGCGTCCTGGAGGCCGCCGAACTCGGCCGGCGGACGCGTACCGGGACCGATCTCGACGTGCCCGCCTTCTACGGATGGCTCGCCGACCTGCTGAAGGTCCCGTGGCGGTTCGCGGCCGGCGCCGACTTCGCGTGGCCGCAGACGAAAGGCGCCCGCCCCGACGGCAACGCCCTCATCCGCCGCTACACCCGCCGCGTCCAGCGGACCGTCGCCTACGACCCGGTCGTGCGGCAGGTGTTCACCGCCGTCCAGCACATGCTGCTGCCGCCGACCGCCCTGTTCGCGCCCCGGATCGTCCTGCGCGTGCTGCGCGTACGCCGCTGACCGGTCGGTCACATCCTGCCGCTTTCGCCCTGCCCCGCGGCGCCCGCCGGGGCAGGATGGAGGCCATGCAGACAGTCACGTTGAACAACGGCACGGTCATGCCGCAGCTGGGCTTCGGCGTCTGGCAGGTCCCCGACGACGAGGCGTACAAGGCGGTCACCGCCGCGCTGGCCGCCGGCTACCGCAGCATCGACACCGCGAAGCTCTACTTCAACGAGGAAGGCGTCGGGCGGGCGCTGGCCGAGTCCGGTGTCCCGCGCGCCGACCTGTTCGTGACCACGAAGCTGTGGAACGACGAGCACGACTACGACAAGGCGCTGCGCGCGTTCGACACCAGCCTCGCCAAGCTCGGCCTCGACTACGTCGACCTGTACCTGATCCACTGGCCGGTCCCGAAGCAGGACCGCTACCTCGACGCGTGGAAGGCCCTGCAGAAGGTGTACGCCGACGGCCGCGCCAAGGCGATCGGCGTGTCCAACTTCCGCGTCGCCGACCTCGACCGGGTCCTCGCCGGCGCCGACGTCGCCCCGGCCGTCAACCAGATCGAGCTGCATCCGCGGTTCAGCCAGCCGGAACTGCGCGCGTACCACGCCCGGCACGGGATCCACACGGAAGCGTGGAGCCCGCTCGGCCAGGGCAAGGGCCTGCTCGACGACCCGGTACTCGCCAAGATCGCCGCAGCGCACGACCGTACGCCGGCCCAGGTCGTCCTGCGCTGGCACCTGCAGCTGGGCAACATCGTCATCCCGAAGTCGGTGACCCCGGCCCGGATCGCCGAGAACTTCGACGTCTTCGACTTCACCCTCAGCGACGACGAGGTCGCCGAGATCACGGCCATGGACCGGGGAGCGGGCGGCCGGATCGGCAACGACCCCGCCACCATGAACTGGATGGGCTGACCCCGTCCCCGCCGGCGGTCAGCTACGGCCGGCGGTCAGGTACTGCCGGGCGGCCCGGGCCAGGTCCTCCGGCCGGGCCGTCTGCACGTCGACGTAACCGAGCTTGCGCAGCCGCCGCTCGGCCCGTTCACCGAACCGGCCGGCCACGGTCACCGGGCCGCTGACGCGCAACCGGACCCGGCCGGCGGCCACCGTCAGCCCGCGTACCGACGTCCACGGGACGGCCATGGACGCCTGCGGCAGCCGCAACCCGGTCGCGTCGAGCTCGACGATGTGCACACCGGCGGCCGCCGGACCGTTGTACGCGATCGCCGTGGACACGAGCACGAGCATGACCCCGGGGCACACCCACTGCGCCGGGTCGGCCAGGACGACCAGCGCGCCCGCCCCGACGGCGAGAAACGCCCCGATCGACCCGACATAGGCCCACCGGTGCGCGGGTCCGATCCGCAGCGCGGCCGGGGTGCCGGGGACGTCCGTCGCGGCGACCGCCTCGATGGACCGGTCGATCAGCCGCCGGCCCCGGTTCGCGACCACCAGCATGTACACCAGCCCACCGACACAGGGGATCATCGGCAGCAGGACCGGCAGGTCGGCATCGTCGGCGATCCGTCCGGTCCGCATCGCGTACCAGACGGCGACATAGCCGGCCACGGTGAGCGCGAACCCGCCGAACAGCGCCCACATCGCCGACCTGCTGAGCCGCCGGCCGCGGGCGAGGAGCTCCTCGGCGGTCACCGGCGCCGCCACCACCGTCGCCGGCGGGACTCGTCACCGGAACGGCCGGCCCGGGCCAGAGCCGCGTGGGCGACCCGGCGGTCGTCCGCCCGGCAGCCGGGCGTGATCAGCATCAGCTGCGCCAGGGACGTCTCGATCGTCACCAGCCGCGGTGCCGCGATGGCCGCGTCGAGCCGCCCGCGCACCAGCTCGCGTACGCCGGAGCGGTGCCCGGGTTCCCGGAAGGCGGCCGTGACGAGGGCGAACAGGGCGGCGTCGGTGGTCCAGTCCTCGACGCCGAAGGCGAGGTCGATGAGGGCCGCGCGGCGGTCGGATGTGGCCCACGGCTGCTCGGGCCGGTGGTGCAGCAAACCCAGGCACACCCAGGGTTGCAGCAGCCGGTACCAGTACGTCGGCGTCGACTGGGCCAGATGCCGCCAGCGGGCCGTGTCCGGCGGGCCGGGCAGGTGGGCGAGCAGCCCCAGCAGGTCCGCCAGCGGCAGCTCGCCGAGCGGCGCGGCCTGCAGGTAACCCGACAGCGGCGACGGCCACGGCTGGTCGGCGACCTGGTGCAGCACCTCGACCGCGAGCGGGCTCGGGGCCGCGACCGCCGGCACGGGCAGGATCCCGTCGTAGCGCCACGGCATGTGCGTCCCCCGCCGCAGCGGTACGCGGATGTCCGGCGCCGGGAACGCGCCGATCTCGACCGCGACCGGGCCCGCGACCCGGTGGAACGCGGTCGTGGCGCTGGCCGGTTCCGCGGCGGTGACCCCGAGTCCGGTCAGGACGACGTCCTCGCCTTTCGCGCGGCGGGCACCGACCTCGTCGGCGATCCGGCAGATCGCCTCGGCCGGCATCGGGACCCAGTTCAGCCACGGCTGGCGGGCGCCGGCCATCGCGAACAGGATCTCGGTCGTGCCGCACGGATGCGGATCGTCGAGGACCGCGAGCAGGTCGGAGACGTCGCCGCGGGCGCGGAACCGTTCCGCGCGGCGGGCGGCGGCCCGGTGCGGGAAACGCGGATCGGCGGCCATCCGGGCGAGTTCGGCGTCCACGTTCTCGGGAAGCATGGCGGGCAGCGTAGCCCAGGCCGGCACCTGCCGCGATCCCGGCCGCTACCGGGATCCGCGGCGCTCAGGACTCCCAGCGCAGCACGATCAGCGCCCAGATCAGCAGCAGCGCGAACGACGCCGACACCAGCAGGAACGCCGCCGCGCGGACGCCGTCGCGCTGCACGGCGTGCCAGTCGTCGCGGGCGCCGAACCGGGCGGAGCCCTGCGGGTCGGCGGGGTCGTAGCGCACGCGTACCGGGTCGCCCGCGTGCACGCCGACCGCCGGCGCCTCGAAGACGATCCGCCGGCCCGCCGGCGTCTCGAACGCGAACGAGTAGCGGTCCCCGTCGAGGTGCGACACGCACTCACCGGCCGTCGTCCGCAGCGACAGCAGCGCCCGCGCCGCCGCCGACGCCTGCCGCCCGTCGCGGACCGCCAGATACCCGAACAGGACCGTCACCGCGAGCATGAACAGCCCGAACAGCCCGAACGGCACCAGAACCCTCCCGGGGGTGGACAAGGCGTGGAGACTGGAAGGCATGGTAGCCCGGATCGCGCTCATCATGCTGGTCGACGACGACGGCCGCATCCTCGTGCAGATGCACGACGTGCAGGCCGCCACGCACCCGAACCGGTGGAGCCTGCCCGGCGGCCTCGTCGCCGCCGGCGAGACCCCCGCCGCGGCCGCCCGCCGGTACGCGCAGGAACAGGCCGACGTCCCGATCCAGGGCGACGTCGAGGAGGTCTGGGCCGGATTCGTGCCCGGGCACCGGGTGCCGACGTTCGCGTTCTGGGCGCGTACCACCGCCGGACCCGCGGACGTGGCGGCCGAGGTCGGCCTGTCCGCCACCGACAAGATCATCCCCCGGCCGGGGGTGCGTACGCGTTTCCTGTCCGGCCCCGACCTGCTCACCGGACGCGCGTACACGCTGGCCGCGGGCTACGTCCTCAGCCGGTTCGCCGACTCCCCCCTCTACGAGCGCATCACCGAACAGCTGCGCCTCGAACGCCTCACGCGCCTGACCTGACCGCCCCCGCGTACGCTGCGGGTATGCGTGCGATCGTGGTCGACCGCCATGGCGGTCCCGAAGTGCTGACCTACGCCGAGAAGCCCGACCCCGTCCCCGGACCCGGTGAGGTACTCGTCGACGTGCTGGCCGCCGGCGTCAACTTCATCGACGTCTACCACCGCGAAGGCCGCTACCCGCTGCCGCTGCCGCTGACCCCCGGCGGCGAAGGCGCCGGCCGGGTCACCGCGCTCGGCGACGGCGTCACCGGATTCGCCCCCGGCGACCTCGTCGCCTGGGGCCAGGGCGCCGCCAGCTACGCCGAACGCGCCGCGCTGCCCGCCGCGAGCCTCGTCCACGTTCCCGACGGCGTCGCACCCGACCTCGCCGCCGCCGCGATGCTGCAGGGCATGACCGCCCACTACCTCGTCACCGACGTCCACGAGATCCACCCCGGCGACCAGATCCTCGTCCACGCCGCCGCCGGCGGCATGGGCCTGCTGCTCACCCAGCTCGGCAAACTCCTCGGCGCCCGCGTCATCGGCACCGTCTCCACCGCCGACAAGGAGACCCGCGCCCGCGCCGCCGGCGCCGACGAGATCATCCGCTACGACCAGGAACCGTTCGCGCCCCGCGTCCGCGAACTCACCGGCGGGTCCGGAGTGGACGTCGTCTACGACGGCGTCGGCCGGTCCACCTTCGACGGCTCCCTGGAAAGCCTGCGCCGCCGCGGCCTGCTCGCCCTCTACGGCGCCGCCAGCGGCGCCGTACCACCGTTCGACCCGATGCGCCTGCAAGCCGCCGGATCGGTGTTCCTCACCCGGCCCACCCTCGGCCACTACATCGCCGAACGCGCCGACCTCGAACGCCGCGCCCGCGACGTGTTCGGCTGGATCACCGCCGGGCAGCTCGACATCGCCGTCCACCACCGCTACCCGCTCGCCGACGCCCGCCAGGCCCACGAAGACCTCGAAGCCCGGCGTACCAGCGGCAAACTCCTGCTCATCCCGTGATGGCCGGCTACGCGAACACCCCGCTACCGGCCAAACTCGGCATCCGCACCGGCCACCGCGTCGCCGTCCTCGGCGGCGCGCTCCCCGGCGGCCTGCCACCCGACGTCACCGCCGTCGACAGCCTCACCGGCCCGCTCGACGTCGTCGTCGTGTTCGTCACCGCCCGCGCGGACCTGGCCCACCACCTACCCCGCGTACGCGCCGCGATGGCGCCCGCCGCCGGATTCTGGGTCGCCTGGCCGAAGAAGGCCGCCGTGAAAGCCGGCCTCGCCGACCCGACCGACATGACCGAAGACGCGATACGCGACCTCGCCCTGCCGACCGGCCTCGTCGACAACAAGGTCTGCGCCATCGACGACGTGTGGAGCGGACTACGCCTGGTCATCCGCCGCGAACTGCGCTGAGCGCCGCGGCCGGTCGCCCGGCCGCGGCGCCCCCACGTCACGCCCGGGCGACCGCGTTGGCCAGGATCGCGTCGTGCACGAACCGGGCCAGCCCCGCCCGCTGGTTCTCGTAGTTCGCCGTGAACCGCTCGTCGGCCAGATACATCTCCGCCAGACCCGTGTGGATCTCATACGAGCAGTCGTAGTAGAACTTCGTGATCTGCAGCCGGTGCTCCTCCGCCAGATCCATCGCGACCCGGCCCTCGGCCGGCTCACCCGCGTCCAGCGCCGCCACCCACCGCGCGTTGAGGTCCTCCGACTCCGCCCGGATACGAACCCAGTCGTCCTTCGAATACCCCGACGTACGCCGAGCCGACTGCGCGTACGCGTCGGTGTCCCCCCAGCGCTCCTGCGCCTCCGCCGCGTACGCGTCCGGATCGAAATCGCCGAACGCCTCGAACTTCTCCTCCGGGGTCAGATTGACGCCCACCTTGTGTGCCTCCATCAGAAACTCGACACCCGCCACCATCTGCCGCAACCGGGCGATCCGATCCAGCAGCAGCCCATGCTGGCGGCGCAGATGCGCCCGCGGATCGGTGTCCGGATCGTCGAGGATGACGGCGATCTCCTCGAGGGTGAACCCCAGCTCCCGGTAGAGCAGAATCCGCTGCAGCCGCTCCAGATCGGCGTCGTCATACCGCCGGTACCCCGCGGCCGACCGCCCACCCGGCGTCAGCAGCCCGATCTCGTCATAGTGGTGCAGCGTACGCACCGTGACACCGGCGAGCTCCGCCGCGCGCCCTACCGGATAACCCATGGCGTCCCCCTCCTTCCGGCATCGAGCGTGCGCCCTGCCGCTACGTGAGAGTCAACGCCCGTCCCCGCCGAAAGTGAGCCGCACCACCATCGGCCGCTGCCGCCCCAGCACCGGCACGAACCGCAGCCGCGCCGCCACCCAACCGGCCACACCCCGCCCCGACCGGCTGCGGACCTCGCGTACACCCCGGATCGCCGGCGACAACGTACGCAGCCGCGGCAGATCACGGGCCGCGACGAACCAGCGCAACGGCGGCGGCCGATAACCCGACGAGCCACCCGCCGACACGACCAGCTGCCGGTCGACGAGCGGAGTGACGGCGTCGAACACGAACCAGGCGCCGGGAAACCGCTCCGCGCACGCCACGATCAGCGCCTCCGCGTCCGCCGGCGGCAGATACATCAGCAACCCCTGCGCCGTGATGATCACCCCGTGCGCCGGGTCGACCTCATCCATCCACGACCCGTCGAGCGCCGAACCGGCATGCACCCGCACCCGGTCCTCCGCGGGCAGCAGCCGCGTCCGCAACGCCGCCGAATCCGGCAGATCCACCGACAACCACCGCACCCGGCCGTTGTCGACCCGCCAGAACGTCGTCTCCAGACCCTCACCGAGCGCCACGACCGTCGCGTCCGGACGGTCGGCCAGAAACGCCCGGATCTCATCGTCGAAACACCGCGACCGCAGAGCGATCGTCTGCGCCTGATGCGGGAAACCCCGGCCGAACCGGGCCGCGAACGGGAAATCGAGCCGATCCGCCAGCGCCACCCCCACCGGATCCGGCAACACCGTACGCGGATGCCGGGCCTCACTCGTACGGTGGAACAACGTCCACAGTGCAGTCTCCGGAACACCGCTGAGCACGGGGTCGATACCCATGATCGCCATGGTAGCCGCCGCCGCCACACACGCGCGCACCCTTCACGGCACCCGGACCGCTAGCCTGGCGCACATGCCGGAAACGACCTGGGACGGACTGCCGATCGCCGACGACCACCCCCGCGGCGCGGGAGTCGTCACCCGCCGCCCCGGCCCCGACGGCCCCGAATACCTCCTCCTGCACCGCCACCACCACGGCCCCGACTACGAAGGCGACTGGGCGTGGACCTCCCCGTCCGGCGCCCGCCTGCCCGGCGAACCCATCCTCACCGGCGCCCTGCGCGAACTCGGCGAGGAAGCAGGCCTCACCGGCGTCGAGATCCGCCCCGTCGACCTGTCCGGCCCATGGGCCGCGTTCGCCTGCGAGATCACCGCCACCACCCCGGTCGTCCTCGACCACGAACACGACCGGTACACCTGGACGACGCGTACCCAGGCCCTCGCCCGGCTCGCCCCCGCCTCGGTCACCGCCCTGTTCGCCCGCGGCGCCGACCTGCACCTGCCGCACATCGCCTTCGACACCACGACGGTGACCCTCGACGGCAAACCCGCCGGAACAGCCGACTACGACGGGACCACCCTGCACGTGCACGTCGACGCCGACGACACCATCGCCACCCAGGTCATCTGGGTCTACCTCCGCGACGTCCTGCTCCCCGCCGACCCCGACCTCCACCAGGTACGCGGCCACGACACCGCGACGTACACGCGCGCCGGATTCGTCGACGGAATCCTCGACCGGACCCGGGTGTTCGGCAACCTGTGACTGTCCGGCCCCGGGGCTCAGGGACCGAGCGACTCAGGCGAGATCGGCCGGGTTGGTGTTCGCCCCGCACAGCACGACCGCCACCCGCTCACCGTCCGCCGGCACATACGCCCCACCCGACAACGCCGCGTACGCCGCCGCCGCACCCGTCTCCGTCACGATCCGCCACTCGTCCCACAACCGCCGCCGCGCCGCCAGAATGTCCTCATCGGACACCAGCACCGCACCCATCCGCGTACGCGACGCAACATCGAACGCGATCCGGCCCACCGACGGCGCCCCCAGCGAATCCGCCGCCACCCCGCTCACCGAAACCGGAACGACCTCACCGGCCGCCAACGCCGAATGCATCGCCGACGCCGTCCGCGGCTCGACCGAGACCACCCGCACACCCGTGGGCTCCAACGCCGCCGCGATCCCACCGATCAGCCCACCGCCGCCGACCGCCACCAGAACGGTGTCGACCTCGACATCCGCGACCAGCTCCAGCGCGACCGTCCCCGCACCCGCCACCATCGGCACCTGATCGTACGCATGACACTGATACGCCCCGGTCACCCGCGCCCGCTCCACCGACGCCGCCCACGACTGCGCGTACTCGGTGCCGGTCTGCACCACCGTCGCACCCAGAGCCTTCAACCGGGCCACCTTCACCGCCGGAGCGGTCACCGGAACATGGATCTCCGCCGGCACACCCACCTGCGCCGCCGCCCACGCCACCGCGATACCGGCATTACCACCCGACGCCGCGATCACCCCGGCCGCGGGTAACTCACCCCGCTCCGCGGCCGCCAGCACGTTGTTCAACGCACCCCGCGCCTTGAACGAACCCGTATGCTGCAAAAACTCCAGCTTGAACCACACACCGTCGGCGGCGGGGAGAACAGGGGTCCGGCGTACACGCCCGGAAATCCGGGTCGCGGCCGCCTCGACGTCGGCAAAGGTCAACACCGAGCCAGCCTAGCCGGTCACGCCCCGACGCCGTCGCGCTCCAGATCCGCCAGACCCCGCACCCGCTCCACCAGATACACCGGACCCTCCGGCCGCGCCGCCAGCCGATGCACCGTCACCGTCGCCGCCGCCCGATCCACCGGATCCGGATCCACCCGCCAGAACTCCGCGATACCCGCCCGCGCGTACCGCAGAAGATGCGGATCCGGATCGACGGCACCGATCCGCACCACCGCGGCCACCGACGCCGGCCGATGAAACAACCGGCCCGCCACCGGCGGCGACAGGAACGCCAGCACGTCCGCCACCACCCCCGTACGCGGACCGAACGCGATCCCCGCACCCGCCAACGCCGGCCACAAACCCGCCTCGAACACCTTCACCAGCCGCTCGGCCAACCGATCCGCCCACGACGGCGGCGGGGGCGACAACGACAACGCACCGTCGCACACCTCATAGCGGTAACCGGTCACCGGCAACGACTCCGCGTACGCGACCGTCCACCCGGCCGGCGCCCGCCCCACCGTCAGCAACGGACTCGCCCTCACCCGGCCACCACCCGCGGCAACCGGCCCACCGACCACAGGAACGCCAACCCCAACGCCGTCGCGAACACCATCAACACCGCACTCGCCGTCGTCGCCACCGCCACCGCGCCCCGGTTCAACCCCGCCGGCGCCACCAGCAGCATCGCCCGCACATAACCGAGCCAACCACCGTCCGAACGCAACCCCGGCAGCACGCGTACATGCCACACCAGCACCGCGGCCCCCAGACAGACCCGCGTCGCCACCGCCGGACCCCAGCGCCCCGCCACCGCGACGACCCCCACCACACCCAGCAACCACAACAACGCCAGCGGCGGCCGCCCCACATAGACCGCCGCGTTGTGCAAAGCCAGCACCACCGCCAGCAACCCCGGCACCGCCCACGGCGCCAACGCCCGCGCCCGCCCCAGCACATGCCCCGCCAGCGCACCCGCCACCAGCACCGCGAACGCCAGCAACACCACCGCCACCGGCAGACCGCCACCGCTCAACCGCCGCGGCCGCGCCAGCCGCATCGCCTCACCGACCGCACTCGCCAGCACCGGCGCCGCCAGCAACGCGGCCAGCAACACACCCTCCACCGAACGCGTACGCTCCACCAGCGCCCGCGCCAGCACATCGACCGCGTCACGGACCGGCCGCCGGGACACGGCGAGCAGACCGGCGATCTCCTCGCCGTAGCGGTCGCGGACACGCCGGGGATAGACGGCCACCACACCGGCCACCAGCACACCCGGAATCCGGACACTCACGACAGCGCCACCCGCCCCAGCCGCGACAAACCGGTCGACGCCATCGAACGCATCCGCGCCAGCTCGGCGGCCAGCGCATCCCGGCCGGCCTGCGTGATCCCGTACGGCTTGCGGCGCTCCACCTCCGGCAGCGCCTCGATGAACCCCAGCTCCTCCAGCCGGCCGATCGCCCCGTACAGCGTCCCCGGGCCCGGCCGCGTACCGCCGACGGCGGCGATGTCGTCCTGCATCGCGTACCCGTGCTTGGGACCGCTCGCGAGGCTGATCAGGATCAACAACGCCGGCTCCGAGAACCGGCCGAAGCCCGGCAGACCGGTCATCACGCCTCCCTACTACGTACGCCGATGCTACGCACGGCGTAGTAGCAGGGTCAAGGAGTCCGGCGTCAGACCTCGGTCACCAGCGAGACCTCGATGTTGCCCCGGGTCGCGTTCGAATACGGGCACACCTCGTGCGCCCGCGCCACCAGCCGCTCGGCGTCGTCGGCGGGCATGCCGGGCAGGCGTACCAGCAGCTCGACGGCCAGGCCGTAGCGACCGTCCCCGATCCCGCCGATCGACACGCGGGCCGTCACCGTCGTCTCCGGCAGCTGCACCTTGCCCAGCCGGGCGACCGCCTTGAGGGCACTGTGCAGGCAGGCCGCGTACCCGGCTGCGAACAGCAGCTCGGGGTTGGCCGCCCCGCCGGCGCCGCCCATCTCCTTCGGCACGGCCAGGTCGAGATCCAAGATGCCGTCCGAGGTACGCGCGTGGCCGTTGCGTCCATCGCCGGTGGCGACGGCTTCGGCAGTGTAGAGAGTCTTCATGCCCGAAACGCTAACCCATTTCGGTTGTGCACAACCATTCCCTGCGGCCCGATGTGGCGGGATGCACTCGGTATCGAATGAAGATCAACAAGGGGGCTTCTGGTAATCGGTGCCGAAGGCACTCCTCATGAAAGCTTGAAGAGCACTCCCCCATGACCCGGATAGCCGGTCACATCGCGTAACGCGTCCTAGGACGCTAGGTATGAAGGAAGAAGCCAGGGTCTGCCAGCTCACTCCGCGACCGCCTTGACATCCGTGGAACGCCGTTCCAAGCTTGGCATGGAACGTTGTTCCAGCAGTTCGAGACGGATAGGTAGGGATCATGATGACGACACCGGTGACGATCGTGGGTGCGGGCCTCGGCGGGCTCACCCTGGCCCGGGTCCTGCATGTGCACGGCATCCCGGCGACGGTCTACGAGGCGGATGTCTCCCCCGATGCCCGTACGCAGGGCGGCCAGCTCGACATCCACGAGCACAACGGCCAGGTGGCGCTGGCGGCGGCCGGGCTCACCGACGCCTTCCACGCGATCATCCACGCGGGCGCGGAGGCGGCCCGGGCGCTCGACCCGGCCGGGAAGGTGCTCCTCGACCAGCCCGACGACGGCACCGGCGCCCGGCCGGAGGTGCTGCGCGGCGATCTGCGGCGCATCCTCCTGGACTCGCTGCCCGCCGGGACCGTCCAGTGGGGGCGGAAGATCACCGACGTCACGGCGCTCGGCGGCGGCCGGCACGAGCTCACGTTCGCGGACGGAACGCGCGCGACCGCCGAGATCCTCGTCGGCGCCGACGGTGCCTGGTCGAAGATCCGTCCGCTGCTGTCGGATGCGAAGCCTGAGTACTCCGGGACGACCTTCGTCGAGACCTACCTGTACGACGTGGACGAGCGCCACCCCGCCGCGGCCGCGGCCGTCGGTGTCGGCGCCATGTACGCGCCCACCCCCGGCCAGGGCATCACCGCGCACCGGGAGGCGGGCGGCGTCCTGCACACCTACGTCCAGCTCAACCGGTCCACGGAGTGGGTCGACGGGATCGACTTCGCCCGTCCCGGCGCGGCGGACCGGGTGGCGGCCGAGTTCGACGGCTGGGCCCCGGAGCTGACCGCGCTGATCACCGAGTCCGACACCGTCCCGGTCGCCCGCATGATCTACGCGCTGCCGGACGGGCACCGGTGGGCACGCGTACCCGGAGTGACCCTGCTCGGGGACGCCGCGCACCTGATGCCGCCGTCGGGCGAGGGCGCGAACCTCGCGATGCTGGACGGCGCGGAGCTCGGCCTGGCGATCGCCGCCCAACCGGACGACGTCGAGGCCGCCCTGGCCGCGTACGAGGAGAAGATGTTCCCGCGGAGCGCCGCGGAGGCCGTGGACGCGCACGAGATCGTGGACCTGTGCCTCGGCGACCGGGCGCCCTACGGGCTGATCGAGTTCTTCACCGGCGCGAACGCCTGACCGCGAACGACGCGGCAGACACGACGGGCGGCCTTCCCGACAGGGAAGACCGCCCGGACTACGTGCTTAGGACGACGCCTTGAGGGCGTGCCGGAAGTCGGCGTTGAGCCGGGAGATCGCGGCCAGCGGGATCCCCTTCGGGCACACCGCCGTGCATTCGCCGGTGTTGGTGCAGCCGCCGAAGCCCTCCTCGTCGTGCTGGTGCACCATCCCGAGGACGCGCGAGTCCCGTTCCGGCTGCCCCTGCGGCATCAGGCCGAGGTGCGTGATCTTCGCGGCGGTGAACAGCATGCCGGAACCGTTGGGGCAGGCCGCGACGCAGGCACCGCAACCGATGCAGGTCGCCGCCTCGAACGCCTCGTCCGCGTCGGGCTTCGGCACCGGGACGGCGTGCGCGTCGGGCGCGGAACCGGTCGGCGCGCTGATGTAGCCGCCGGCCTGGATGATCCGGTCGAACGCGCCGCGGTCCACCACGAGGTCCTTGACGACCGGGAAGGCCCGGGCGCGCCACGGCTCGATGTCGATCGTCTCGCCGTCGGAGAAGTGCCGCATGTGCAGCTGGCAGGTCGTCGTCGCCTTCTGCGGGCCGTGCGGCGTACCGTTGATCACCAGGGAGCACATGCCGCAGATGCCCTCGCGGCAGTCGTGGTCGAACGCGACCGGCTCCTGCCCGTCGAGGGTGAGCCGCTCGTTGAGGACGTCGAGCATCTCCAGGAACGACATGTCCGGCGACACGTCGTCGAGGTCGTACGGGACCATGCTCCCGGCGTCCTGCGGACCGTTCTGACGCCAGATACGCAGCTTGAGCTTCACTTGTAACTC
This sequence comes from Hamadaea tsunoensis DSM 44101, assembly GCF_000428945.1. Classification (GTDB taxonomy): domain Bacteria; phylum Actinomycetota; class Actinomycetes; order Mycobacteriales; family Micromonosporaceae; genus Hamadaea; species Hamadaea tsunoensis. The sequence continues at coordinate 425,683 of NZ_AUAX01000004.1, forward strand.
CGGGTGCTCGGGTGGACGTACTCGAAGACGAGGTCTTCCTTGTGCAGCACCGGCCGGTCGCCGCCGCCCCACTCCCACGCCGCGACGTAGGAGAAGTGCTCGTCGTCGCGCTGGGCCTCGCCGTCGGCGTCCTGGCTCTCGGCGCGGAAGTGCCCGCCGCAGGATTCGGTGCGGTGCAAGGCGTCGATGCACATCAGCTCGGCGAGCTCGAAGAAGTCGGCGACCCGGCCGGCCCGCTCCAGGGCCTGGTTCAGGCCTTCGCCTTCGCCCGGGACCTTGACCCGCCGCCAGAACTCGTCCTTGAGGTCGCGGATGAGGGAGATCGCCTTGCGCAGACCCTCGTCCGTACGCTCCATCCCGCAGTACTCCCACATGATGTGGCCGAGTTCGCGGTGGAAGGAGTCGACGGTCCGGTCCCCGTCGATCGCCAGGAGCCGGGTGATGCGGTCCTCGACCTGCCGGCGCGCGGCCACCACGTCGGGGTGCTCGGCGTCGAGCTTCGGGAACGGCCCGGCGGCCAGGTAGTCGCCGATGGTGCTGGGCAGCACGAAGTAGCCGTCGGCCAGGCCCTGCATGAGGGCGGAGGCGCCGAGCCGGTTCGCGCCGTGGTCGGAGAAGTTGGCCTCGCCGACCACGAACAGGCCCGGGATCGTCGACTGGAGGTCGTAGTCGACCCACAGGCCGCCCATCGTGTAGTGCACGGCGGGGTAGATGCGCATCGGCGTCGCGTACGGGTCCTCGCCGGTGATGCGCTGGTACATCTCGAAGAGGTTGCCGTACTTCTCCTCGACGGCGGCCTGGCCGAGGCGGCGGATCGCGTCGGCGAAGTCGAGGTAGACGCCCAGCCCGCCGGGGCCGACACCGCGCCCCTCGTCGCAGACGTTCTTCGCGGCCCGCGAGGCGATGTCGCGGGGTACCAGGTTGCCGAACGCCGGGTAGATGCGCTCCAGGTAGTAGTCGCGCTCGTCCTCGGGGATCTCGGCCGGGTTGCGCTGGTCGCCCTTGGCCTTCGGCACCCAGACCCGGCCGTCGTTGCGCAGCGACTCCGACATCAGGGTCAGCTTCGACTGGTGGTCGCCGGAGACCGGGATGCATGTCGGGTGGATCTGCGTGTAGCACGGGTTCGCGAACAGGGCGCCCTTGCGGTGCGCCCGCCAGGAGGCCGTCACGTTGCAGCCCTTGGCGTTCGTCGACAGGAAGAACACGTTGCCGTAGCCGCCCGACGCGAGCACGACCGCGTCCGCGTACTCGGTGGTGATCTCGCCGGTGACGAGGTCGCGGACGACGATGCCGCGGGCCTTGCCGTCGGAGACGATGAGCTCCAGCATCTCGTGCCGGGTGTTCATCTCCACGGTGCCGGCCGCGATCTGGCGCTCCAGCGCCTGGTACGCGCCCAGCAGCAGCTGCTGACCCGTCTGCCCCCGGGCGTAGAAGGTGCGCGACACCTGGGCGCCGCCGAACGACCGGGTGTCGAGCAGGCCGCCGTATTCGCGGGCGAACGGTACGCCCTGCGCGACGCACTGGTCGATGATCTCGACGGAGATCTGGGCCAGCCGGTGCACGTTGGACTCGCGGGAGCGAAAGTCGCCGCCCTTGACGGTGTCGTAGAACAGCCGGTGGATCGAGTCGCCGTCGTTGCGGTAGTTCTTGGCGGCGTTGATGCCGCCCTGCGCGGCGATCGAGTGCGCGCGCCGGGGCGAGTCCTGGTAGCAGTAGCTCTTGACGTGGTAGCCGAGTTCGCCCAGGGTCGCCGCGGCCGAGCCGCCGGCCAGGCCGGTGCCGACCACGATGACGGTCAGCTTGCGCTTGTTGGCCGGGTTGACCAGCTTGGCCGAGAAGCGGCGGGTGTCCCAGCGCTCCGCGATGGGGCCTTCCGGGGCCTTGGTGTCGCGGATCGGTTCGCCGTCCGTGTAGAACTCCATAACTGTCAGCCCACCAATCCGAAGGTCACGCCGAGCGGCACGATGAGGAAGCCCCCGCTGATGACCACCGACACCACGAGCGCGGCCGCCTTGAGGGCGCGCTGGCGGCGGGCGTTGCTCACGCCCAGCGTCTGCAGCGCCGACCAGAGGCCGTGCCGCAGGTGGAAGCCGATGAGCACCATCGCGAGGACGTAGAAGGCCGTGACCCACCAGCGGCTCGGCGCGAAGTCCTGGGTCACCGCGGCGTACGCCTGCGTGGTGTCCGAGACCGGGTTCACCGTCCGGGTGGTCAGGTCGAGGATGTGCCAGATGATGAACAGCAGCACGATGACCCCGCCCCAGCGCATCGTCCGGGCCGCGTAGCTGCCGCGCACCTTCGGGCGGTGGGCGTAGCGGACCGGGCGGGCCTTGCGGGCGCGGATCGTGAGCACGGCCGCCGACCAGATGTGCGCGACGACCGCCACGGTCAGGACGGCCCGCTGGATCCACAGGTACCACTCGTTGGGCAGCACCGGGTTGCCGATGGTCCGCAGCCAGTGGGCGTAGTGGTCGAACGCCTCGGCGCCGACGAAGATCTTGAGGTTGCCCAGCATGTGCACGAAGAGGAAGGCCACGAGCAGGCCGCCGCTGGCCGCCATGATCATCTTCAGGCCGACGGACGCGCGCCGCACGGTGGGCCGGGCCGGTACGCCGGTCGGCGGTGCGACGGGACGAGGAGGAGACGCTACTGCCACATCAGGTGACGCTAGGAGCCATCTGAACGGGCCGTCCAATGCATGATGGACTCATTTTCGATAGCCGTAGACTATCGTCGTGCAGCTCCAACAGCTCCGTTACTTCGTCGCAGTGGCTGATACCCGGCATTTCACCCATGCGGCCGAACTGATCGGTGTGACCCAACCGTCACTGAGTAAGCAGATTCACGCCCTCGAAGCGGACCTCGGGGCGGAGCTGTTCACGCGTACGCGGGGGGCGGTGGCGCTCACCCCGGCCGGCGAGGCGCTGCTGCCCCTGGCCCGCCGGATCGTCGCCGACGCCGACACCGCCCGCGTCGAGGTCCAGGAGCTGGTCGGGTTGCGGGCCGGCCGGCTGCGGCTCGGGTCCACGCCGTCGCTGTCGGTCAGCCTGCTGGCCCCCGTCCTGCGCCGGTACGCCGACGCGTACCCGCGGGTGCGGCTGCACATCGAGGAGTCCGGCTCGCAGGACCTCGTCCGGCACCTCGTCGCCGGGCAGCTCGACCTGGCCGTGATCGTGCTGCCCGAACGCGGGACCGACCCGAGTCTGCGTACCGAGCCGATCCTGCGGGAGAGCCTGGTGTGCGCGTCCTCGCTGAGCATGCCCCCGCCGACCGAGCAGCCGCAGTTGCGCATCACCGAGCTGCGCGACCAGCCGATGGTCATGTTCCGGCACGGCTACGACCTGCGCGACGCGACCGTCGCCGCCTGCGAGCGGGCCGGGTTCACCCCCACGTACGCCGTCGAGGGCGGCGAGATGGACGCCGTCCTCGCGTTCGTCGAGGCCGGCCTCGGCGTCGCCCTCGTGCCGTCGATGGCGGTCGCCGGGCGTACGCGGCTGCGGATCACTCCGCTGGCCCGGCCGGCCGTGTACCGGACGGTGGCGCTCGCCCACCGCCGGGACGTGACCCCGACCCACGCCGCCCGGGCGCTGCGCGACACGCTGCTCGCGTACCTGACCGAGGCGGCCGCGTGGAGCACGCTGCCGCCCGGCGTCGACCCGCTCTGAGCCCGGCCGCGCCAGGAACGGCCATCCCGCCACGAGCGCTCATGACGTCTGGAAGTCCGCCATCATCGCCATGTCCTCGTGTTCGAGGTTGTGGCAGTGCAGCAGGAACGCCCCCGCGTAGTCGGTGAACCGGGTGACGATCTCGGCGCCCTCGGCCGGCCGCAGGTCGATGGTGTCCTTCCACCCGGCGTCGTACGCCCCCGGCTCGAACAGGTTGCGCGACAGCACCTGGAAATGGTTGAGGTGCAGGTGGATCGGGTGGTGGTAGTCGGTCACGAACCGCCACACCTCGATGCTGCCCAGCTTCGGCGTCGCGAGCGCCCGGCCCGGCTTGTACTCCAGGTCGTTGACCGTCCAGGTCCCGCCGGGCGTCTGGTGGAACCGGAACGTCCGCGTCGCGACGGCCTTCGCCGGGTCCAGCACCGGGATCTCGGCGAGCGTCGCGGGCACCGACGAGTCGTCGCCGCGATCCGAGCCCGTCACGTCGAAGCGCATGACCTCCCGCATCCGGCCGGACGCGAACGTGTTGACGAGGCGTACGCGGGTGCCGGGCTTGTACTTCGCGAAGTCGACGACCACCTCGAACCGCTCCCCCGGAGCAAGCTGGACCGCATCGTGGCCGACCGGCCGGGCGAGCAGGCCGCCGTCCGCGGCGATCTGCACGAAGGCGTCCCCGCCCGGCGGCTGCGGATCGAGTTCGAGCCGGTAGCGGCGGGCGTTGGCCGCGTTGAGCAGCCGCAGCCGGTAACGCGCCGGATCCACCGCCAGCACCGGCCAGGGCGCCCCGTTGACCAGCTGCACGTCCCCGAGGACACCCGGCATCAGCGCCTTGTACAGGAACGAGCCGTCGGCCGCGAACGACCGGTCGGCCAGCATGAGCGGGATGTCCCGGTCCCCGCGCGGCAGCGGCAGGGCGTCGGACTCGTCGTCGCGTACGAGATGGAAGCCGGCGAGGCCCTTCCACACGTTCGGGGCGGTCGCGCCCATCCGGTGGTCGTGGTACCAGAGCGTGGCCGCCGGCTGGTCGAACGGGTACGCGTACTCCCGGGAACCCTGCGAGACGTCGCGCTGCATGGTGTTCATCCCGGACATGGACGCCATGTCGTGCCCGGAGACGGGCATGACCAGGTCGATCGGGTAGCCGTCGCTGTCGGCGGGCGTGTGACCGCCGTGCAGGTGGACCACGGACGCCTCAGGCAGCTGGTTGGTGTGCTTGACCACGGTCTTGCGGCCGGAGCGGGAGACGATCGTCGGGCCCGGGAAGGTGCCGTTGTAGGTCCACGCCGGGGTCTTCAGTCCCGGCAGGACGGACAGGGTGGAGATGCCCTGGGTGATCTCGTAGTAGTCGGTCGTCCCGTCCGTACGCGACGGCGTCAGCACGGCCGGGATCGGCAGCGGGACCTGGAACGCGGGCGGGATCGGCGCCTCGCTGCCCAGCAGCTGCCCGGTCTGGCTGCCCGGCTTGAGCAGCTCGTAGAGGCCGGTGCCGAGAACCGCCGCGCCCGCCAGGCCGACGCCGGCCCGCAGGAGGTTCCGCCGGTTCACGCCGCCTCCCCCGTCACAACGTCCGCACCGGCCGTGACGGCCGACTCAGGACCGGGCGAGGCGGCGCGCACCGGACGGCTGAACGCCATCCGCGCCCCCTGGGCCAGGCCGAACACCAGCAGCGTGCCGAGCAGGACGTGCACGCTGAGGATGCGCGAGCCGCCGAGGAACGCCTGCAGGGCGATGACGAACGGCATCACGATCCCCGGAACGAGGATCGAGCGCGGCGCCCCGGCCCGCCGGGCGAAGATCACCACGACCAGCTGGATCAGCGAGACCGCCAGCATGGCCATCGCACCGATCATGTGGACCCTGATCATGTTGTAGTTGCCGTCGAGGAAGCTGCCCGCCAGCGCCGCCTGCCCGGCGGCGAGGACCACCAAGGTCGTGGCGGTCACGCGGTTCAGCACGAAGGACACACGTCTCATGCCAGGCACGATGCCGCGTACGCCGCCCGGTGTCGTCGTGCCGGCGAAGGCAATCGCGCCTGCTCCCAGCGCAGTACGCGTACCGTCCCGGACGTACTCCCCCGGTACGCCGGTGGCCCGACGCGGACCCGCCGACCGTTCCTCTACCGTCGGCGTATGCGCAGACAGCTGGCCATCTCCGCCGCAGTGGGCGGGCTCGCGTACGCCGGGGCGCTGGCGGCCCCGCCCGGCCGCGTACCGCTGGACGGGCTCGCGTACGCGCTGCTCGCCCTCGCCGCCCTCGCGATCGCCTTCCGGTGGCGGGCGCCGGTGCCCGTGCTGGCCGTCACCACGGTGGCGGTCGTCGTCTACATCGACCGCGGCTACCCGGGCGTCGTGCCCGCGGTGCCGATGATGTTCGCCCTGTACGCGGCCGTGAAGCAGCGCCATCGCGCCGCCTCGGTCCTGGCCATCGTCATCACCGTGGCGGTCGGGTTCGCCGGTCAGCTGATGGCCACCGGCCGCAGCGCCCCCGCGCCGGACGTGTTCCAGGGCTGGTTCCTGCTCGCCGGCTGGATGGTCGCGGCCGGGCTGACCGCCGAGTTCGCCCGCCAGCGCGAGGCCACCGTCGAGGCCGAACGGCGCCGGGCCGAGTTCGCCGAGCGGACCCGCGAGGAGACCGCGCGCCGCCGGGCCGACGCCGAACGCCTGCGCATCGCCCGCGAGCTGCACGACTCGCTGACCCACAGCATCTCGATCATCAAGGTGCAGGCCGGGGTCGCCGTCCACCTGGCCCGCAAGCACGACCAGCCCGTCCCCGAAGCGCTCCTCGCCATCCAGGAGGCCAGCGGCGACGCCATGCGCGAACTGCGCGCCACCCTGGAGGTCCTGCGCGACGATCACCCGAGCGCCCTCCAGCGGCTCGACGCGCTCGTGGCCGGCGCCCGCCGCGGCGGCCTGCCCGTCCAGCTCACCGTCCACGGTGCCGCCCGGACCCTGCCCGCCGCGGTGGACCAGGCCGCGTACCGGATCATCCAGGAGGCGCTGACCAACACCGCCCGCCACGCCGGCCCGGCCGCCGCCTCGGTCGAGCTGCACTACGAAGATCACCAGCTCGGCGTACGCGTGCAGGACACGGGATCGGCCGCGGACCCGGTCGTCCCCGGCGTCGGCCTGTCCGGGATGCGCGAACGCGTGACCGCGCTCGGCGGCTCGCTCGCGACCGGGCCGATGTCCGGCGGCGGCTTCGCCGTGCACGCCGTGTTGCCGCTGCCCCTCCCCGCCACCGGAGCAACCTCATGATCAAGGTACTGATCGTCGACGACCAGGCCCTCATCCGCGCCGGTTTCCGGGCACTCCTGGCCGAAGAGGACGACATCGAGGTCGTCGCCGAAGGTACCCACGGCGGCGAAGCGGTCGAGCTGGCCGTCGCGTACCGGCCGGACGTGGTCCTGCTCGACATCCAGATGCCCGGCCTGGACGGGATCGAGGCGACCAGACTGATCAGCGGGGACGAGCGGCTGGCCGGCGTACACGTGGTGATCCTGACGAACTACGGCCTGGACGAGTACGTCTACGACGCGCTGCGCGCGGGCGCCGCGGGGTTCCTGGTGAAGGACACCGACCCGGCGGACCTGCTCCACGGCATCCGCGTCGCCGCGCGCGGCGACGCGCTGCTGTCCCCGGCGATCACCCGCCGGCTGATCGGCGAGTTCGTGGCACGCCGGCCGCGCGGCGCGGTCGCGGACGCGCTCGGCGTGCTGACCCACCGCGAGCGGGAGGTGGTGGCGCTGGCCGCGCGCGGGCTGTCCAACGAGGAGATCGCCGAGACCGCGGTGATCAGCCTGGCCACGGCGAAGACCCACATCAGCCGGGCGATGACCAAGCTCCACGCCCGCGACCGTGCGCAACTCGTGGTCTTCGCCTACGAATCCGGCCTGGTCCTCCCGCCCGACCGCACCTGACACGACCGCCGCCGTCGCACGTTCCAGCTCTTGTCGCGACTGTCCGACTTGCACCCCCACCTTCCCGACGATCTTGCGCGAATGTCTCGAATTTCGTCGGGAATGCGCGGAATGCCGGTACATTCGCGCAAGATCGGCGCTGCGGCTCAGGTGGACGTGGCTATGCTCGGCCGATGGCAGTGGACCTGGTCTACGAGACCCACTCGATCACCACCGACAACGAGTCCGGCCACGCCACCGGCTGGCTGCCCGGCGAGCTCTCCGAGACCGGCCGCCGGTTCGCCGCCGACCTCGGCCGGCGCCACCGCGACGACGGAACCGTGGCCGTGTACGCCTCCGACCTGCGCCGCGCTGTCGAGACCGCGGAGATCGCCTTCGACGGCAGCGGCATTCCGATCCACACCGACGCCCGGCTCCGCGAGGTGAACTACGGCGACTGGAACGGGATGCCGGTCAGCCGCCTCGAAGCTGAGCGGTCCGCCCGGATCGACACGCCGTTCCCGGGCGGCCAGAGCTACCGCGAGGTCGTCACGCAGACGGCGGACCTGCTGCGGGAGCTGGCGTTGAAGCACGACGGCGAGCGGATCGTCCTGATCGGACATTCGGCCACCCGGCACGCGCTCAACGTGCTGCTGCAGGGCGCCCGCCTGGAGGATCTGGTGGACGCCCCGTTCAAGTGGCGCGAGGGCTGGGAGTACGTGCTGCCGGCGGGCTGGACCCTGAGCCTGACCATCACGGGCACGACGACCACCAAGTCCGTACACGTGACGAAGAGCGACTGCTGATCGGAGCAGGAACCGACGGCGGTCACAGGTCCAGGAGGGCGTGGTCGGTGGACAGCTCGCGGAACCGCGCGGCGGGATCGCTGACCAGCCGCCGGGTCTCCAGGTCGAGCAGCCCGCCGACGCTGGCCAGCTCGGCGACCACCGTCCCGTCCGCCTTCGTGTAGCGCTGCTCGATCCGGAACGTCTTGCCCTCGCCCCAGAGGAACTTCAGCGACACGTCGACCTCGTCGCCGCCCCGCAGTTCGCGCAGGTAGCGGATGGTGACCTCCAGCGCGACCGGCCCGACCCCCGCGGCGATCAGCTTGTCCTGGGGCAGCCCCGCCGCACGCAGCGCTTCCCAGCGGGCATGCTCGGCGTACTGGAGGTAGACGGCCTGGTTGAGATGCCCCTGGGTGTCGAGTTCGTACCCTCGCACCACGATCCGCACGGTGAACACGCGCCCACGTTACCCAGAGGGGTATGACGGTACGAGCGGGCGCGCCCTACGGCACGCCCGCTCGTCTGGTGCGGGTCAGGAGATGCAGATCCCCATGACCTCGACCTCCCAGGAACTGCCGAACGGTCCGATCTCGCGGGCCGTCACCTCGGCCGTACCCACGTTGAGCTTGGGGTTGACCGTGGCCAGCGACACCCCGCCGAGCGCGTACGTGATCGCCCCGCCCGCGCCCGACAGCTCCGGCGTGGTGCCGCCGCACATCGAGGTGTCCTCGGTCTTGGGCGTCACGGAGTTGTTCGCGCTCGGGAACGACGTGTACGCCATCGACCCCGGGCTGTACGCGCACATCGCCTGCACCGAGAACGAGTAGTTCCCGGGCGTGCCGTAGTTGTACGCCGTGGCCGAGACCTGGTTGAGCGCGCTGGTGAACCGCAGCTCGTCGATGGCCACCTGGCCGTTGGCACTGTCCAGGAAGTAGCCGCCGCCGACCGTGTACTTGCCCGTCGGGCAGGTCGCGACCGGGGTCTTGTAGTTCGGGTCCGGCCCGAGGGTCGCCTGCACGATCGTCAGGCCGGACAGCGTACCGGCGGGTGCGCACACTCCGTAGACCTCGACGGTCCAGTTGGCCGTCGTCGAGATCGCCTCGATGCCGAACGCCGTGGCGGTCGCGCCGGTGGCCGTGTCGGCGTACGCCTTGGTGAGCAGGACGTCGCCGTTGCCGGTGACCGCTCCGCCGACCGTGGTCAGCTTGTCGCCGGGGTTGCAGCTCACCGTGATCGACTTCGATGACAGCGAGTCGTTGGCGCTGATGTTGTGCACCCGGTACAGGCCCAGGCTGGCGTGGGCCGGAGCGGCCGGGCCGACCAGCGCCGCGGCGGCCACGAGGCCGGCACAGAGAGCCAGTTTGAGGATGGATTTCACGGGACCTCGTCCCTTCGTCGGCCACCGTGGACGGTGGCGTCTGCCGTCGAGACTCCGGACCGGCCTCCGCGCTACGTCAGCGCGCGGCGTACCCGGCCGGGCTGACGCGGGCATGACGCGACCGTGACACCCCGGCCAAGACTGGCGGCATGGGTCTCACACATCTGATGATCATTACGGCGCTGGCGGCCGGCGGAGCCGCTCCCCTCGACGCCCCGGCGACACCGGGGCGGTACGCCGCGGCCACCGCGGTGTCGGTGGCGACGGCGAAAAGCGTCCGGGTCGACTGTCCCGCCGGGACGGTCGTCTTCGGTTCCGGCGGCCGGGTCGTCGACGGCTTCGGCGGCGTGGTGCTGACCGGGATCATGCCCGACCCCGCCCTGCGTTCGGTCACCGCGTACGCGGTCGCCCGGCCCGGGCACAAGGGTCCCTGGGGACTGGTCGCGTACGCGGTCTGCCTGCCGGAAAGCGGCCTCGCCCCGGTACGCGTCGCGGCGATCGGCGCCGGCTACACGGTGACGGCCTCGTGCCCGACCGCGACGGTCCTGTACGGCAACGGTTTCCTGCTGCCGAACGCCGACGCGGCCACCTACGCGGACGAAGTCGTGCCGGACGCGGGCCTCACCGGCGTCACCGTGCACACGGCCGGTACCCCGCCGGGCATCGGCGGCCTCGTCGTCTACGGGGTGTGCGCCGGCCGGATGGACCGGTACGAGCGTACGCACGGGGTGTCCGGAGCCGGGCCGGGGTCGCCGAAGGAGGCGTACGCGCCGCTGCCGGACTACATCCTCTTCGACCACGGCCGGTGGACGTTCGGCGCGGGCGGCCTGGTCGAGGGGAGCGCGACCGCGTTCCTCGACGGGCTCGACCCGGCCACCGACGTCGCCGGCGCCTGGGCGAGTGCGAGCCGGCTGGAGACGACGGTGGTCGGCCTCACCGGCGACGACTACACCGTCACCACCTACGCGGCCACCATCGGCTCCTGGTACTGACCCCGCTGGACTCCAGCGAAAGGCAGAGGTGGGTCAGGGCAGGGTGTAGGCCGGGCGTACGCCGATCTCGGCCATCGCGGCCCGGTAGCGCGCGTACGCCCGGCGGGCCTCCCCGTGCTGGCCGCCCGCGGTCCGGGCCTCGACGAGTGCCTGGTGGCCGCCTTCGTCGTACGGGTCGACGGCCAGCAGCCGCAGCAGGTACCCCACCGCCGACGCGGGGTCGCCGAGCGCCCGGCTCGTCTGGGCCAGCATCCGCAGCGCCCCCAGGTACGCCGTGCGGGCCTCTTCGCGCAGCGCGGCGGCCCAGTCGGCGTACGGGTCGTCGGCGAACACCTCACCGCGGTACCGCCGGTCGGCCGCGGCGAGCAGCGCGTACGCCTGGGCGACCGCGCCCCGGTCCCGCAGCCGGCGGGCGTGCCCGACGTCGGCCAGGAACTCCTCGACGTCGATGCCGACCCGGGTCGTGTCGAGGGCCACGCTCGCCAGGTCGGCGACGACGTAGTGGTCGGCCGGCAGCACGCGCTCGGGATCGAGGACCGCCCGCACGATCGAGAGCAGCACGGACAGCCGGTGGCCGGTCGGGCCCGCATCGTCGCCGGGCCAGAGCAGCTCGCACAGTTCCTCCCGCGGCACCGGGCGGCCCCGACGGGCGACGAGCATGCCGAGCAGGTCGCGGGCCTTGCGGGACTTCCACTGTCCAGGTGGGACGGACGCGCCGGCGACCACGACCTCGAAACGGCCGAACGCGTGCAGGGCGACCGCCGCACCGTCGCCGGTCCGTCCTGTCGGGACGCTCACCCCGGCGGCCGTCAGCGTCTCGGCTCCCAGCAGGGCGTTCAGCCGGTCGTCGGTGTCGGCGGCGGGCAGCGTACCGAGGCGGCAGGCGATCCGGGCGGCCTCGACGGCGGCGCCCGCGGCGGCCCAGATCGCGTACGCCTCCCGGAGCGCGGCACGCCGCCGGGCCGGGTCGGTGTCGGCGGCCGCCCGCAGTTCGAGCGCCTCGGCGAGCCCGGCCCGGTCGGCGGCCGTCCGGGCGGCGGCCGCGGCGTCGTCGGCGTACCCAGCCGCGGCCCGGCCTTCGCCGCAGTGCAGTTCGATCCAGCCCCGGGCGAGCAGCACCCCGGTCGCCGCCGGGGCCAGCGAGGCGCAGCGGTCGGCGGCCTTCGCCGCGGCGGCCTGGTCCTCGGCGGCCAGGGTCCGGGCCAGTCCGGCGTACGCGTCGACGAGCACCTGGTGGTTGCCCGCCTCCTCGGCCAGCTGGGCGGCCTGCTCGTACGCCGCCCGGGCCTGTTCGGTCCAGCCCCGCCGCCGGCTCACCTCGCCGAGTCCCAGCTGGGCGGCGGCCGACCGGCGCGACCCCATGCGGCGGCACGACGCCAGCGCCCGCTCGTACTGCGCGACGGCCGCGTCGTAGGCGCCCGTCATCGTCAGCGCGTCGCCCTCGTTGCACAGCGCGATCGAGCGCAGGTTCGCGTGCCCGGCCGCGGTCGCGCACCGCTCGCTGTCGCGGGCCGCGTCGAGCGCCTCGGCGTACCGCGCCTCCCGCAGCAGCCGGTACGTGTGGGTGACCAGGATGCGGGCCCGCAGGACCACCTCACCGCAGCGTTCGGCGATCGCGAGCGCCTGCACGAGCAGTTCCTCCGTCTCCGGCGCCGGTCCGGCCACTTCGGAGCACAGGGCCAGGCTCACGTACGCGGTCGCCAGCGCGACGTCGTCGCCGGCCGCACTCGCCAGGGCGACGGCCCGCCGGGCGGTGACGGTGGCCTCCTCGAGTTCGCCCAGCTGCAACCGGGCGGCGGCCGTCCACGCCGCGAGCAGCGCACCGTCCGCCCCGGACCCGGTGTCCGCGCACGTGCCGAAGGTCGCCAGGGCCCGCCGGGCATCGCCGCGCAGGTACCAGACCAGCCCGCGCCGCCAGGCCAGCCCCGCGTCGACCGGCCCCTCGACCGCCGCGTACGCGTGTTCGGCCGGCAGCACCTGTCCGCGTACGCGCAGCGCGTCGCCGAGCAGGAGCAGCCGGGACCGGTCCAGCTCCTTGCGGGGCAGGCGGTCGAGGACGGCCACGATGTCGGCCGCGTACCCGGCCGCGAGGAGGGCCGGCCCGTCGGTGTCGAGGATCGCTGCGGCCCGCTCGTCGAGGTCGGCGGCGGCGTATCCGCGTACGGCGGCGATGGGCGGCCCGGCGAGGGTGAAGTAGTCGGCGGCGGCCGCGGCGACCCGGCGGCGGTGCCCGGCCGGTACGCCCCGGCGGACGATCTCGGCGACCACCGGCACCACGGCCCCGGCCACGATGACGCCCACCTCTTCCAGACCGCGCAGGATCCCGGGCGCGGCCGGGTGACCGAGGGCGGCGCCGAGGCCGGGCCCGATCGGCCCGGCGTCCACCAGATCGGCCAGCAGCGACCGCACCTGTGGCGGCAGCGGCCCGAGCACTTCCGCCGTCACGTACGCGGCCAGCGCTCCACCGGGATCGGCGAGCTGGCGTACCAGGAGATCGGGGTCGGGATCCCAGGCGGCGCAGGCGTCGGCGCTCAGCCGGACCAGCGCGGGCCAGCCGCCGGTGGCCCGCAGGACCGCGTCGGCGAGATCGGGGTCGGGCAGGCCGTGGTCGGCGAGCAGCGCGGCGGTCCGCCCGGCCGACAGCGCGAGCGCGGCGGGCCCGGTGACCGGCAGCCGTACGCCGGCGACGGGCGTGCGGCCGGCGAGCACGACGCGGACCGGCGGCAGCGCGGCGATCAGGCGGGCGAGCGCCGGCCCGGTCAGCGGCGGCAGATCGTCGACCACGACCGTACGCGTCCCGGCGCCGACGGCGACGTCCCCGGCGGCCAACTGCGCGCCGGTGCACCAGGCCACGTCCGGCCCGGGATGGCGGCGGCGCAGCAATGTGGTCTTTCCGTAGCCGGCGGCGGCGACGACCAGTTCCGCCGCCCGAATGCTCTCGTGCGCGGCGTCTTCCACGGATCGAGGTTGCGCCCGCCACTCGCATACGGCAAGACATCCCCCGAAAACCGACAGCCCGGCGCGTGCCATGCCGGGGCGGTGTTCGCGCCACCGCTAAGGTGATCCCGTGACCGGCCCGAGCGAGACCTCCGTCGAGACCAAGCCCTGCCTGCACTGCGGCAAGCCGGTTCCGCAACGGGCGGGCGCCGGGCGGCCGTTTCGCTACTGCCGCGACAACGACGGCGAGTGCCAGCGCGCCTCGCGCAACGCGCGCATGCGCCACCGCAACACGCCGGGCCTCGCCGGGCAGGTGGCCAAGGCCTTCGAGATCGCCGACCGGCTCGACCAGGTCGTGGAGACCCTGACCGAGGCGCTGGAGGCCGAGCTCTCCCCCGCCGGCGTCGAACGCCAGCTCGCCGAGGTCCGCGCGGCCACCGCCGCCGACATCGCCGCGGCCCGCGCGGAGGTCACCGCCGCCCACACCGAGACCCAGGCGGTACGCGCGCAGGCGCAGTCCGCGACGGCCGCGGCGGAGGCGGCCCGGCGGCAGGCCGAGACGGCGGCCGCCGAGGCACTGTCCCAACGCGACGCCGCGATCGCCCAGGCCGCCGCGGATGTGGCCACCGCCGACGCGGACGCGAACGAACGGGTGAGCGCCGCCCGGACCGAGGCCGCCGCGGCGCGTACCGAGGCGGAGACGGCGCGCGGTGCGGCCCGGGAGGCGACCGATGAGGCGGCCGCCGCCCGGGCGGAGCTGACCGCCGCCGTGGCCCGGGCCGCCGCCGACGTGGCCGCCGCCCGGCGGGAGGCCGACGCCGCCGTCGCCGCCGCGCACGCCCTGCGCGAGGAGTCCGTACGCGAACGCGACCGGGCCCGCGAGGAAGCGCGTACGGCCCGCGAACAGGCGACCGAGGCGCAGGCCGGGCTCCAGCGTTCCACGGTGGAGACCGAGCGCGCCGTGGCCGAGCTGTCCCGGGTGACCGGACGCCTCGCCGTCGCCGAGACGGAGCTGGGCACGGCCCGGGCAGCCGCGTCGGCGGCCGAGGAGAAGGCCGCCATGCTGGCGGCGCAGCTGGCCACGGCCGGCACGCACCTCGCCGCCGCGACGGCGGAACGCGACGCCGCCCACCGCGACGCGGAGGTGGCCCGCCGCGACGCCACGGCCGCCCAGGCTCAGGCAGCGCAGCTCGCCGAGCAGGTCAGCCAGCTGATCGCCGCGGTCTCCCGGCTCGGCACCCCGGCCCCCTCCGCCTGAGAACCGCCGGGGAACCAGCGGGCGGACGCGCGCGTCGAAGGCGGTCATGACCCGACGTCTGCTCGTTCCTGTGCTGCTCGGCGGCCTCCTGCTGGCCGGCTGCGGTCCCGAGACCGTCCCACCCGCGGCACCCGCCGCCCCCGCCGGTCCCGCGCCGGAACTGCGCCTGGTCGCGTACGACTCGTGTGAGCAGCTCGTCGATGATGTCCGGTCGGCCGCGAAGGCGAGCGTCCAGCCGTGGGGCCTCGGCGATCAGACGCTCACCTACCGGACCCTGAACGGGGCGGGGAAGACCACCGACCTGGCGGCCGTGCCCGGGGCGGCGCCCGGGGGCGACGTCGCGTACTCGGGGACGAACGTGAACGAGGCCGGCGTCGACGAGCCCGACCTGGTCAAGACCGACGGGCGCCGGATCGTCGTGGCGAACAAGGGCCGCCTGCGGGTGATCGATCCGCGGACGCACGCCGAGACCGGGTCGCTGCCGCTGGCGTACAACGCCGATCAGCTGCTGCTCAGCGGCGACCATGTGCTCGCCATCGGCGGTGACTCCGAGGTGCCGAACCTGGTCGACGTGCCGATGGTCAAGCGGCCCTACTTCCTGCGCGACACCGTCGTGCAGCTCATCTCCCTCACCGGTACGCCGACCGTCCTGTCGACCTACCGGATCGAGGCGTCCATGGTGGACGCCCGGCAGATCGGGTCGACGGCCCGGATCGTCGTCAAGAACGCGCCCCGGATCGTCTTCAAGCCGGACGCCCAGGGCAGCCGCCAGCAGCTCATCGCGGCCAACCGGAAGATCATCGACAAGGCGCCGCTGGAGGCGTGGCTGCCCGCGTACACGAGTGACGGGGTGACCGGGAAGGCGGACTGCGGGGACGTGACCCACCCGCCGAAGTTCAGCGGCGCCTCGCTGGTGAGCATCCTGAGCTTCGACCTGGGCGCGGACCGGCTCGGCGACGGCGCGGTGACCTCGGTCTTCGCCGACGCGCAGACCGTCTACGGCAGCGGGCCGAACCTCTACCTGGCGCACGACCAGCGCTGGCTCGGCGCGTCGGCGCAGCCGCGCACCGAGCTGTACCGGTTCGACGTGACCGGGCGCAAGCCGGTGTTCACGGCCTCCGGCACGGTGCCGGGCTGGCTGCTCAACCAGTACGCGCTCAGCGAGTACGACCAGGTCCTGCGGGTCGCCGCGACGACCGGGCAGCCGTGGACCGGCAACAGCTCCTCGTCGAGCGTCTACACGTTGAAGCAGGACGGCGGGAATCTGAAGATCGCGGGGACCGTCGGCGGACTCGGCAAGGGCGAGCAGATCTACGCCGTACGCTTCGTCGGCCCGCAGGCGTACGTGGTGACGTTCCGGCGTACGGACCCGCTGTTCACGATCGACCTGCGCGATCCGGCGCACCCGGCCGTCGCGGGCGAGCTCAAGGTCCCGGGTTACAGCTCCTACCTGCATCCGGTGGACGGCGGCCGGCTCATCGGGATCGGCCAGGACGCCACGGACAAGGGCGTCGCCACCGGTACGCAGATCTCCCTGTTCGACGTCGCCGACCCGGACAAGCCCGCGCGGCTGGCGCAGCTGACCCTCGGGTTCGGCTGGAGCGGGGCGGAGTACGACCCGCACGCGTTCCTCTACTGGCCGGACGCGCACCTGCTCGTGATCCCGGCGACGACCTACACGAAGGAGGGCCGGCCGGGCCCGGACAGCGGCGTCCTGCTGGTACGCGTCGGCGCCACCAGCCTGACCAAGCTCGGCTGGATCAAGCACGAGGACCCCGCCAGCAGCCAGTATCCGATCGAGATCCAGCGCAGCCTGGTGGTCGGCGACGAGCTCTGGACGGTCTCCGGCTCCGGACTGCTCGCCAGTACGCTCACCGGAAGCCGGATCGCCTGGATCCGTTGAGCGACCCTCCAGTAACGTTCGGGTGGTGACTGCGACCGCCGCGCGTACCCTTCTGGAACTGCTGCCGCCCCGAGGGACGGAGCCCGATCCGGACGACTTGATGGAGCGGTTCGAGCAGTACGCCACCGGCCAGGGCCTGACGCTGTACCCGGCGCAGTCCGAGGCGCTCATGGAGATCGTCACGGGCAGCAACGTGATCCTGGCGACGCCGACCGGGTCGGGCAAGAGCCTGGTCGCGGCGGCGGCGCACTTCTTCGCGCTGGCCAGCGACACCACGACGTTCTACACCGCGCCGATCAAGGCGCTGGTCAGCGAGAAGTTCTTCGCGCTGTGCCAGCAGTTCGGCGCGGCCAACGTCGGCATGCTCACCGGCGACGCCTCGGTCAACGAGGACGCGCCGATCATCTGCTGCACCGCCGAGATCCTGGCCAACCTGGCCCTGCGCGAGGGCGCGGACGCCGACGTCGGCCAGGTCGTCATGGACGAGTTCCACTTCTACGCCGAACCCGACCGCGGCTGGGCGTGGCAGGTGCCGCTGCTGGAGCTGCCGAAGTCGCAGTTCATCCTCATGTCGGCCACGCTGGGCGACGTGACCCGGTTCCGCGAGGACCTGACGCGGCGTACCGGGCGGTCGACGGCGGTCGTGGCCTCCGCGACCCGGCCCGTCCCGCTCGTCTACACCTACTCGCTGACGCCGCTGCAGGAGACCGTCGAGGAACTCCTGCAGACCCACCAGGCGCCGGTCTACATCGTGCACTTCACCCAGGCCCAGGCCCTCGAACAGGCCCAGGGCCTGATGAGCATCAACATGTGCACGCGCGCCGAGAAGGACGCGATCGCCGAGATGATCGGCAACTTCCGCTTCGCGGCCGGCTTCGGCAAGCAGCTGTCGCGACTGGTCCGGCACGGCATCGGCGTACACCACGCGGGCATGCTGCCCAAGTACCGGCGGCTGGTCGAACTGCTCGCCCAGGCGGGCCTGCTGAAGGTGATCTGCGGGACCGACACGCTCGGCGTGGGAATCAACGTACCGATCCGCACGGTCCTGTTCACGGCCCTGTCGAAGTTCGACGGGATCAAGCAGCGCCACCTGAAGGCGCGCGAGTTCCACCAGATCGCCGGGCGGGCCGGCCGGGCCGGGTTCGACACCCTGGGCCGGGTCATCGTGCAGGCGCCCGAGCACTCGATCGCCAACGAGCGCGCGATCGCCAAGTTCGCCGGCGACGCGCGCAAACTCAAGAGCTACGTGAAGAAGAAGCCGCCGGAGGGCATGGTCACCTGGGGGCAGCCCACCTTCGACCGGCTCGTCGCGGCCGAGCCCGAGCCGCTGACCTCCAGCTTCAACGTCACCCACTCCATGATCCTCAACGTCATCGAGCGCGGCGGCGACGTCTTCGGCAACCTGCGCCGGCTGCTCACCGACAACCACGAGACCCGCACCGCGCAGCTCAAGCACATCCGCAAGGCGTTCGCCATCTACAAGGCCCTGTCCGCGGCCGGCGTCGTCGAGCGCATCGAAGGCCCCGGCCTCCAGCTGCGCGTCACGCAGGACCTCCAGCTCAACTTCGCGCTCAACCAGCCCCTGTCGCCCTTCGCGCTGGCCGCGCTCGAACTGCTCGACACCCAGGCTCCGGCGTACGCGCTGGACGCCCTGTCGGTCATCGAGGCGACCCTGGAGAACCCCCGGCAGGTCTTGTCGGCCCAGCAGTTCAAGGCCAAGGGCGAAGCGGTCGCCCAGATGAAGGCCGACGGGCTCGAATACGACGAGCGCATGGCCCGGCTCGAGGACATCACGTACCCGAAGCCGCTCGCCGAACTGCTGGAGAGCGCGTACGAGATGTACCGCAAGGGGCATCCGTGGGTCAGCGAGCACGAGGTGGCCCCCAAATCCGTCGTCCGCGACATGTACGAGCGCGCGATGACGTTCACCGAATACGTCAGCTACTACGGGCTCGCCCGCTCCGAGGGTGTCGTGCTGCGCTACCTCGCGGACGCGTACCGGGCGCTGCGGCAGACGGTGCCGCCGGACGCGCGTACCGAGGAGCTGACCGATCTCATCGAGTGGCTCGGCGAGCTCGTCCGGCAGGTCGACTCCAGCCTGCTCGACGAGTGGGAGCAGCTGCGCAACCCGAACCTCGACGAGAAGCCCGGCCCGCTGGAGGAGCGCGTACGCGCCGTCACGGCGAACACCCGCGCGTTCCGCGTACTGGTCCGCAACGCGCTGTTCCGCCGGGTCGAGCTGTTCGCGCTGCGCCGCCTGGCCGACCTGGAGGAGCTCGATCCCGAGTTCGACTGGCGGGACGCGCTGGAGGCGTACTTCGAGGAGCACTACGAGGTCGGCATCGACGGCGACGCGCGCTCGTCGGCCCTGCTGCTCATCGAGGAGAAGCCGGGCCTGTGGGAGTGCCGGCAGATCCTCGACGACCCCGACAACGACCACGACTGGGCGATCACCGCCGAGGTCGACCTCGCCGCGTCCGACGAGGCCGGCGCGGCGGTGCTGAAGGTCCTGGCCGTCGACCGCCTCTAACCCGCCGTCGCCCCCCCCTTTCCCGACGATCTTGCGCGAATGTCCGGGCCTTTCGGGCATGCCGGACGAAAATCGGGGCATTCGCGCAAGATCGTGGGGAGGGGACGGGGCGCGATCGTCGGGAGGGGACGGGGCGCGGCGGCGGCTCGTCAGCGGGTTGCGCCGAGCGTCGCCAGCGCTTGGAGGGTCGCGTACGCACGCCATTCGAGTTCGGCCGCCGGGCTGTAGGCCGGGAAGCCGACCGTCCAGCCGCCGTCGGGCTGCTGACCGGACGCCAGCCGGCGCAGGTCGGCCTCGACCGACTCAGGGGCGAACGCAGCGCGTACCGCCGTGCCGGGCCGGGGGGTGAAGTCGAGCAGGTGCAGCCCCTCACCGGGCGCGCCGCCGGCCACGGGGGTCAGCCCGTCCTGGACCACGTGCCGGACGAGGCGGTCGATCAGGGTCCGGGCGCGCGGCTGGTCACCGATCTCGTCGAGGAAGTGCAGCGCGAACATCACCTCGTACGCGTGCGGCTCGTCCGGCAGCCGCTCGATGGCGTCCAGGCAGTACGCGGTCGCCCGCGACAGCCACAGCTGACCGGCCACCTCCCGCCGCCCCCGCGCCACCCGGTACGCCTGTGCCGCCAGCTGGGCGGTCATCTGCAACGAGGACACGGCCGGGTCGGCGGCCACCCAGTGCGGGGCGCAGCCCTCGACGTCGGTGAACGGGAGTCCGAAGGGGACACCGCCGTCCGCCAGGGTGTAGCGGGCCAGCCAGTCGCACAGCTCGACCGGACGCGTACCGGCGTCGGGGATCTCGGACAGGACCTCCAGGGCGTGCATGGCCGCGACCGGCTGGCTGGTCGCGGACCGGAGATCGGGCTCCAGCCCCCACCCGTAGCCGCCATCGCCGTTGCGGTACGCGTCCAGCGCGGCCAGGACCCCGTCGGCCGGACCACGGCCCAGCAGCAGGTCGAGGCGGCGGCGTTCGAGGATCCGGCCGTGGGTCGCGACGAAGGAGACGGCGGCGTCGAGATCGGGCGTCATACTCGTATTGTTCGCCGCCGAACCGCCGGCACCCGCGTAACCGCCGGCACCCGCGTAATCGGCGTGACCAGCGTGACCGGCGACGCTGCTGATCCGGTCGACCAGGTCCTGGGCCGTCCGGGCGTTCGACGGTTCCGAGGTCTGGGCGACGTCGAGCAGCGCCTCGCGGGCGTCGGCCAGCGCCGCCAGCATGACCTGCTGCTCGGCGAGCCAGTCCGGCCCGGCCGGGTCGGTCTCCGGCTCCAGCTCGGCCAGGGCCTCCAGGAGGCCGAGCGCGGCCGCCCGGGCGGACTCCGCCGGCTCGACCATGATCCACCGGGCCAGGTACGGGACGATGTACGGGGCCGCCTCGGCGTACATGCCGTCGTGGACGACCTCGTCGGAGATCAGGCGGATGATCCGGCGGTAGTCGGCGGGTTCGGCGGTCTTCGTCACCAGGGCCGTCAGCAGGTCCGGCACGGCGGACGCGCTCTCGCCGGGCCGCGCGCCGCGCAGCGATCGCCAGGGCACAGTGGACAGATCACGAAGGATCCAGTCGCGGGTCTCGGGGTCCAGGCGCACGCTCACGACACCATGATCCACGGATCGCTCCCCCTGTGCAGTCCCGCGTTCGTGGCGGGTGGTGCTTGGATGGTCGAGTGTCCTTCCCGATTCTGATGCACACCGCGATCGACGCCACCGACGTCCGCGGGCTCGCCGAGTTCTACCGGCGGTTCCTCGGGCTGCGCTACCGGCCGGGCGACGAGCCGCCGGCCGAGGGCCCCGACGACGAGGGCTGGCTGGTGCTGGTCGACGACGCCGGCAACCGCGTCATCGCCGTCAACCACGTCCGCGAGCTCGCCCCGGCCACCTGGCCGTCCGACGAGGTGCCGAAGCAGATGCACCTGGATTTCCGCGTACGCGATGTGGAAGAGCTGGAGGTGCAGCGGCAGCGGGCCGAGGAGCTCGGCGCGACGGTCCGCTACGACCGGACGGCCGACGAGGGCGAGCCGCTGTACGTGCTCGCTGACCCCGCCGGCCATCCGTTCTGCCTACTCGTCGCCGGCCACTGACACGGCGGGGACCGGTGCCGGGGTCCGCCGCCGGGTCAGGGAGACGATCAAGCGGGCGATCAGGGGCCCCGAGACCGCGAGGATCAGCACGTACGCGGCGGCCAGCGGCCCCAGTTCCGGGTTGATCCCGGCGGTGACGGCCAGGCCGGCGATGACGATGTTGAACTCGCCGCGTGGCAGGAGGGCCGCTCCCGCGCGCAGCCGGCCGAGCCGGGCGACCCCGGCCCGCCGCGCCGCCCACCAGCCGGTGGCGAGCTTGGTGAGGATGCCCACGCCGGCGAGCGTGACGGCGACGCCCGCCACGGGCGGAAGGTTCCGCGGATCGGTGTGCAGGCCGAAGAAGACGAAGAACACCGCCGCGAACAGGTCGCGCAGCGGGCTGATCAGCTGGCGCGCGGTGTGCGCCAACGGTCCGGACAGGGCGATGCCCACGAGGAACGCGCCGACGGCCGCCGAGACCTGCAGCGCCTGGGCCAGACCGGCGACCAGGACGGTGAGGCCGAGCACCTTGAGCAGCAGGACCTCCTCGCTGGGCGAGGCGACCAGCCGCTCGACCAGCCGGCCGAACCGCAGCGCGATGACGAGGATGACGGTGATCGTCCCCGCCGCGACGGCCAGCGTCAGCGCCCCCGCCAGCAGGCTCACCCCGGCCAGCAGCGCGGTGAGGATCGGCAGGTAGACCGCCATGGTGAGGTCCTCGAAGACCAGCAGCGACAGCACCACGGGCACTTCCCGGTTGCCGAGCCAGCCGAGGTCGGACAGCACCTTGGCGGTGATGCCGGACGAGGTCACGTAGGTGATGCCGCCGAGGGCCACCGCCGCGACCGGTCCCCAGCCGAGCAGCAGCGCCGCGACGACACCCGGCGCAGCATTGAGCAGCAGGTCGACCACGCCCGCCAGGGCGTTCGTCCGCAGCGTGCCGACCAGTTCCGGGGCCGTGTACTCCAGCCCGAGGGTGAACAGCAGCAGGATGACGCCGATCTCGGCGCCGGTGGCGGTGAACTCCTGGCTGGTGGTCAGCGGCAGGATCCCGCCGTGCCCGAACGCCAGGCCGGCCAGCAGGTACAGCGGGATGGGCGAGATGCTCCAGCGCAGGGAGAGCGCGCCCAGCAGGCCGAGGGCAAGGATGATCGCGCCGATCTCGATCAGCGTGACAGCGGTGTGCACGGGCGCCTCAGCCGCGGGTGAAGATCTCGGCGGCGGATGCCGTCCCGTCCGCGGTACCCACGGCGACGACCAGATCACCTGCCTCGAACCGGAAGTCGGGGCGGGGGCTCGCGGACACCTCGTGATCGCGGATGACGGCGACGATCGACGCGCCGGTACGCGTACGCACGCGGGCGTCGCCCAGGGGCCGGCCGGCGTACGGGGAGCCGTCGAGGATCTGCACCTGGATCGTGACCAGCCCGGTGACCTGCCGCTGCAGCTCCGTCAGCCGCTCGACGATCCGGGCCGTCCCGAGCAGTTCGGCGATGCCGTTGGCCTCCTCCGCGGTCAGCGTCAGGATCGCGGCGGTGGTGTCCGGGTCCCGCCGGTCGAACACGACGATGTCCCGGCGCCCGTTGTGGTGGGAGACGACGGCGGCCCGCTGTCCGCGAGTGGTCTGGAACTCGTGTCGCAGCCCGATACCGGGCAGGGCCGTACGCTCGACGTCCACCAGTCGTCCGCCTTCCATCTTCTCCGATACGCGGCCTTCTCCGGCACGCAGCCTGTCTCCGACACGCTGTCGGAGCGGCTTCGAGCGTGCCGGGATCATGTGGCGGGATACGCCCGGAACCATGACAGTTGCGTGACAAGCCACCCGGTACGCTCATGATCATGGCGGACTGGGAACTGCGACCGGCCACGGCGGCGGATCTGGAACCACTGGCGGCGATGCGGGCCGTCGTGATGCGGCCCGACCTCGAACGGCTCGGCCGCTACGACCCCGTCTACGTACGCCAGCGGCTGCGCGACGCGTACCAGCCGGAGCACACGTGGATCGTCGAGGTCGCCGGGGAGTTCGCGGGATCGGTCGCGCTGCGGCCCGCCGCGGACGGCACCCGCTGGCTGGAGCACTTCTACCTGGCCGAGTCTGCCCAGGGCCGGGGCATCGGCGGGGCGATCCTGCGCGAGCTGCTGGCCGGCTGCGACCGCGACGGCGTCGACGTGCGGCTCAACGTCCTCACCGGCAGCCCGGCGCGGCGGCTGTACGAGCGGCACGGCTTCGTCGCGGAGTCCGAGGACGAGGTCGACGTCTTCATGCTGCGCCGCGCATCGTCCTGACCCCGCCCCGCGTCGTCCTTACCCGCCCCGGATCGTCCTGGCCCGCCGGATCAACCGCGCCGGCGGCTGATCCGGCTGTGCAGCAGCAACGTGGTCAGCGGCGCGTCGACGGGCGGCCGAAAGGTCATCGAACCGTCCGGCCGGCCGCACACGAAGGCGTACGCGCCAGGGACACGTCGGCGGCGCGGCTCGACGACCGGCAGCGTACGCGTGAACGCGAGGCGTACCTCCCCGCTGCCGTCGTCGACCTCGGCCACGTACGCGCCCCGGTCGTCGCGCAGGACGCACAGCCAGGAGCCGTCGACGAGGGCCGCGTCGGCGTGCCGCCATCGGCGTACACCGGGGCCGGGATGGGGAACCGCGGAGACGGCGAGGACGAGGGCGCGCTGGCGGGTGAGCCGGGGCGCGGCCGGGCGCGGCGCGAGGGCCTGGGCCAGCGAGTGCAGCAGGTGGCGGGCGAGGTCAGGCAGCCGCATCGTCCGTCTCCGTACCGAGGTGGCCGCCGGCGATCTGGGCGAAGTCGGCGTCCGCTTGGAGCGGGGGCAGCGGGTCGTCGGGGTCGAGCGGCGGCGTGACGTAGAGCACGCGGTCCACCCGGGCCAGGCTGAGGTTGCGCCGCAGCCGCTCGGACGGTGAGCGCAGCGTGAGCTGGGCGCCCTGCCGCGCGGTCTGCCGGTGGACCTCCACGAGCAGGCCGATCGCGGCGGCGCCGAGGTTCTCGCAGCCGGCCAGGTCGACGACGATGCGCTCGGGCCGCAGCTGCAGCGCGTCGTCGAGCAGCGCGGACAGCCGGGAGACACCACCCAGGTCGAGGTCGTGCGTGACGACCACCTCCACCACCGCGACCATCCGCCACCTCCTTGGTGATCTCCCCGATACGATCTCCCCGAGAGTCCGTCCGGCATGTGGTGGTCGTGGCCCGGGTTCATGACAGTTTCGTGACAGGTTCGCGATCCGGGTCGCATCGGGCCGCCGCCGGTGGCAGGGCACGCGCTCGCCGGGCATGATTCACCGGTGGCATCCGTGCTGGTGATCGAGGACGACGACCGCATCCGCACGTCCCTGGAGCTCGCTCTGGAGGACGAGGGGTACGCGGTCCGCGGCGCCTCGTCCGCCGAGGAGGGCCTCGCCCTGCAGCGGCAGGAGCCGGCCGACACGGTGCTGGTCGACCTCATGCTGCCCGGCCTCGACGGCTTCGACGCCATCCGGGAACTGCGCCGGGGCGACGACGTGCCGATCGTGGTGGTCAGCGCCCGGTCCGACACGCACGACATCGTCGCCGCGCTGGAGGCGGGGGCCGACGACTATCTCGTGAAGCCGGTCGCGGTGAAGGAATTGTCGGCCCGGCTGCGCGCGCTGCGCCGGCGGGCCCGAGCGGCCGCCGCCGCGATCCCCGGTCTGGTCTTCGGCGACCTCGAAGTCCGCCCCCTCGCCGGTGAGGTACGCCTCGCCGGGCAGCCGGTGTCCCTGACGCGTACGGAGTTCCGGCTGCTGTGCGAGTTCGCCGAGCACCCGGGCCTGGTCCTGTCCCGCCAGCAGCTGCTCGAACGCGTCTGGGAGTACGACTTCGGCGACGAGCGGCTGGTCGACGTGCACGTCGGCCGGCTGCGCCAGAAGATCGAGACCGAGCCCGGCAACCCCCGCTACCTCGTGACCGTCCGCGGTCTCGGTTACAAGCTGCAGCGATGAGACGCCCGGGCCTGCGCACGAAGGTGACGGCCGGGTTCGCCGCCGGCGCGCTGATCATCTGCTCGGCCATGGGCATCCTGTCCTACGACCTGACCCGGCGTTCCCTGGTCAACACGCGCGAGCGCGCGGCGATCCGGGCGGCGTACTTCGACGCGAGCGTGGTGCAGGCGAACCTCACCGGCGCCCCGGCCGACAACGCCCAGGAGGTGCTGCGCTCCCTCGACACGGGCACCACCCGGCACGCCGTGCTCTACCAGGACGGCCGCGCGTACGCCCGCAGCGTCGACATCGGCTTCACCAGATCCATCCCGGCCGCCCTCCGCGCGACCGTGGCCGGCGGGCAACCCGCGGTGCAGCGTGTGCGTACGGAGACCGGCGCCGCCATCGTCATCGGCATCCCGCTGCCCGACGGCACGCAGTTCTACATCATCGACTCGCTGCAGGAACTCGAACGCACCCTGCAGATCCTCGGCCTCGTGCTCACCCTCGTCGCCGCCGGCATGACCGCCGCGGGCGCGGGCACCGGCATCTACGCCACCCGCCGCGTCCTGCGCCCGCTCACCTCGGTCACCGCCGCCGCCCGCGAGATCGCCGCCGGGGACCTCGCCGCCCGCCTCGACCCGGCCGCCGAGCCCGAGCTGGAACAGCTCAGCACCTCCTTCAACCACATGGTCGGCGAGCTGGCCAGCCGCCTCGAACGCGACCGCCGGTTCGCCGCCGACGTCAGCCACGAACTACGCTCGCCGCTGCAGACCCTGGCCGCCGCGGTCAGCGTCCTCGAACGCCGCCGCGAACACCTCGACGAGCGCTCCCGCCGCGCGGTCACCCTCATCAGCGGGGAGGTCGACCGCTTCCAGCGCCTGGTCACCGACCTGCTCGAACTCGCCCGCGGCGACCAGCCCGCCGACCTCCAACCGGTCGACATACATGATCTTGTACGCCAGGTGTGCCGCTCCCGATCCCTTCCGTCCTCGGTGTTCGCGCCTGCCGGCTCCGCCGCTACCGCAACTGACGCGGCGCTTTACCCGGCCGCAGGCTCCGGCGCGGTTGCGGCTGCAGCTGCAAAGTCCGGCGCGGGAGCGGCTGCGGCTGCGAAGTCCGGCACGGCTGCGGCTGCGAAGTCCGGCGCGGGAGCGGAGCCGGACGTGGCGGAGCCGGACGAATCTTGGCTGGTGGACCGGCGCCGGATCGAGCAGGTGCTCGCCAACCTGATCGACAACGCCGACCGGCACGGCGGCGGCCCCACCGCGATCCGCCTGAGGTCGACCGCCACCGAACACGTCATCGAGGTCGACGACGAGGGTCCCGGCGTACCGCCCGCCGACCGGGAGCAGATCTTCAGTCGGTTCGTCCGGGGGCGTACCGCCGGCGCCCGCCGCGACACCGACGGCACCGGCCTGGGCCTCGCGATCGTCGCCCAGCACGCGGCCGCGCACGGCGGTCAGGCCGAGGTCCTCGACCGGCCCGGCGGAGGCGCCCGGTTCCGCGTCACCCTGCCGAGGCGCCCGTGAACCGCCGTCTTCTCGTTCTCCTGGCGGCCCTGCTCGCGCTGGCCGGATGCGGCGTACGCCCGGAGACCGAACCGCGCCCGATCAGCCCGCCGCACGGGCCGTTCCAAGCGCTGGCCTCCCCCACCCCGGCGACCGACCCGACCGGCGCGATGCCGGAGACCCTCTACCTGACCAAGGACGGCCTGCTCGCCCCCGTCGTACGCCACCTCGCCCAGACCCCGAGCGTCCAGGAACTCGTCACCGACCTGGTCGCCGGACCGTCCACAGCGGAACGGAACAAGGGCTACGGCAGCGCCTTGGTCGGCACCAACCAGGTCGGGACCGTGACCGTCGAAGGCGGCTACGCCATCGTCGAGATCACAGTCCCGGTCGAGGGCACGGTACGCAACGACGAAGTCCTCGCGTACGGGCAGCTCGTCTGTACTCTCACGACGCAGCCGGGGGTGACGGCGGTCAGTTTCCGGTCCGGTGGGGAGACGGTGAAGGTGCCCCGGGGGGATCTGTCACTGTCGGACCTGCCGTTGACGAGGGCGGATTACGCCGACCTCATCGACACGAAATAGGACGCCTCGGTCTGCCCAAAAGCCTCGTTTGGATGCAGACTTAATCTTGACGGATGTTGGGAAAGAAACATCACTCTGGCCGACGTGACATCACTTTCTGGACATCCATCAAGATCCACACTTGACGGCACTGGGATGGCCTCCTGATCGAGAGCTCAGTATCGCCCCAACGCCGCAATCCGCTTGACGTCAGTCGACGTAGCGCGCACTCCATTGCTGCGCCACGCCGCGCAGAGACGGAAATCTGTCGGCAACATCGTTCATCAAATTAACCAATTCGGACATCGAGTCGGCCGGAGCGACCTCGGTTATGTTAAGCGCGACTTCGGCCTTGTACTCATCTCCGGTGCGGAGCCATTCGCGAGTGACCTTCTCGATCTCCGATCCATTGTCTTCCATCATCCAAGAAAGTCTCGTAAAGAGGTCGGAGAACGCGGTTGCCGGAAGATTGGGAGCTCGACCGTCTACAAGAAAATTCATGACGCCATCCATATCTAACGCCATCTCAAACCCTCCTATAGGTAGTCGTAACCGTCTCGTCATTAGGAGAGATCGGCGAGCCATTCGTTCCCTACAGTTTTTCTATAGCGGCGATGTATACGCAGCGTGGCCACATGGCCGACAAACCACTGTGGACATAGGAGATCAAGGGCGCGCCAGCCGAACCGCCACCTCGACCGCCTCCTCGGGCGTGGCCACCTCGACAACACCGGTCACCGGATCGCCTGCGGCATCGGTCATTCGCCAGCCGCCGAGCGATACGACCGGCGTACCGCCGCGTATGGCGAGGGCCACTTCGGACAGTGTGCCCCACGATCCACCTACGACGATCACCACGTCGCCGGAACGCACGATGATGGCGTTCCGCGCTTCGCCGAGGTTCGTCACGATCACCGCGGACAGATCGGGCGCCGCGTCCTCTTTGTCACCACCGGGGCGTACGCCGATGACGAAACCGTTGTGGGAGCGGGCTCCTTCGGTGACGGCCTCCATCACGCCAGGACCGCCGCCGCAGATCACGATCGCTCCGGCGTCGGCGAGGAGGCGGCCGATGGTGCGGGCGGCTTCCGCTTCGGCCGGCGTACACGCGCTGGGGCCGCAGACGGCGACCTGGAGTGGCATGGGGAGAGCGTAACGCAACTCGGGGTTGCATGATGCAAGCACCACCGGTTACCGTGAGGCCCGGTAGCACTTGCATCACGCAAGTGCCGTAAGAAGGGATCCCCCATGGCCACCGTCGCCGACAGCACGATCCTGATCACGGGCGCCAACCGCGGCATCGGCCGCGCGCTGGTGGACGAGGCGCTGGCCCGCGGCGCCCGCCGGGTGTACGCCGGCACGCGTACGCCGTTCACGCACAGCGATCCCCGGGTCGTACCGCTGACCCTCGAAGTGACCGACGCCGACGCGGTACGCGCCGCCGCCGAGACGATCCCGGAGCTGGACATCCTGGTGAACAACGCGGGCATCGCCCAGTTCGACGATCTCAGCGACGCCGCGACGATCCAGCGGCACCTGGACGTCAACCTGTTCGGCCCGCACACCGTCATCCACGCCTTCCTGCCGCAGCTGACGGCCGCGAAGGGCGCGATCGTCAACAACCTCTCGATGAACTCCCTCGCACCGATCCCGTTCGTGCCGGCGTACTCGGTGTCGAAGGCGGCCGCGTTCTCGCTGACCCAGTCGCTGCGCGCGCTCCTGGGCGGCCGGGACGTCTCGGTGCACGCGGTCCTCACGGGCCCGGTCGACACCGACATGTCGCGCGAGTTCCAGGTGCCGAAGGCCACCCCGGCGGCCGTCGCCCAGGCGATCTTCGACGGCGTCGAGAAGGGCGAGGAGGACATCTTCCCCGACCCGCTGTCCGCGCAGTCGGCGGACGGCTGGCGTACGAGCGGGATGAAGGCTCTGGAGCGCGAGTTCGCCGCGCTCGCGAGCTGACCGACGCCAGGCCCCGGCGGAGAGGCGCGCCCTCTCCGCCGGCTGGCTGAGATTCAGGTGTACGCAGTATGTTGGCTTCCTGATCGACCGACCAGCGGATCGACCGACCAGCGGGAAGCCGAGGGATGTTGAAGATCCGGGCCGTGCCGGAGGCCGGGCTGGCCCAGGAGGAGATCCGACGGCGCAACCTCGGCGGGTTGCTGCGGCACGTGCACCTGGGCGGTCCGGCCTCCCGGAGCGCGCTGGCCGAGCGGATGGGCCTCAACCGCAGCACGATCATGGGTCTGACGGCCGAACTCGCCTCCGCGGGACTCGTCCGCGAGGAGCTGCCCGACGACACCGGCGGTTCGGCGGGCCGTCGCTCACTGGTGGTACGCCCCGAATCCGAACGCATCTACGTGCTCGCCTTCGATGTGGCCGTCGACCGGCTCACGGCCGCCCGCGTCGGTCTGGGCGGGCGCGTCCTCGACCGCCGTTCCGCGCCGCGTACGCGGGCCGGCGCCGATCTCGCGTACGTCGTCGAGACGCTGGCCTCGCTCGGCCGCGACCTGCACGGGGCGGCTCCGCGGGACGCCCGGTGCGCCGGGATCGGGGCCGCCTACTGCGGCATGATCCGCCCCGGCGATGGCATGGTCCGCTACGGTCCCGACATGGGCTGGGTCGACCAGGCCTTCGGCACCGAACTCGGCCGGCGGCTCGGGCTCGGCCTGCCGGTCGCCGTCGGCAACGAAGCCCATCTCGGCGCCCTGGCCGAGTACGCGCGCGGCGCCGGGGTCGGCGTACCGAATCTGATCTACCTGCACGGGGACGTCGGTGTGGGCGGCGGCATCATCGTCGGCGGTGAACTGCTCGGCGGCGACGGCGGGTACGGCTGCGAGCTCGGGCACATGATCGTCAACCCGTTCCAGGGCCGGCGCTGCCTGTGCGGCTCGGCCGGCTGCCTCGAAGCGGAGGCCGGCGAGCGGGCGCTGCTCGACGAGGCCGGCCGCCCCGCCGGCGAATACGGCCGCGACGCCGTACGCGCCGTCGCCGAGGCGGCCCGCGCCGGCGATCCCCGGGCTCAGCACGCCGTCGAAGTGATCGGCGACTGGCTCGGCATCGGCGTCGCCAATCTGATCAACCTGTTCAATCCCGGCGTCGTCGTCTTCGGCGGCATGCTCCAGGATGTCTGGCCGGCCGCCGCCGAGCACGTACGCCGCCGCGTCGCGCAGAACGTGCTGCCGGTGTCCCGGGAACGAGTCGCGCTGCGCGGCTGCGGGCTCGGTGACGACACGACGCTGATCGGCGCGGCGGAACTGGGCTTCGCGTCCCTGCTGTCGGCCCCCTGCTGACCGTCCCTTGCGGACGTCAGAGCGGCCGGGGAAGATCCCAGTCGGGGCCGAACCGGGCCGGCGTCCACATCGGATCCGGGCGGAAACCCACGTGGCTCCCGTCGAACGGGTACTCCTTCGCTTCGATCTGCTTGACCACGCGCTCCCCCTCCGCCCGGATCTCCGCCGCCTCGTCCCGGCTCCAGAATCCGTCCTGGCCCGTACGCTCGGCGAACTCGTCCTCGTCCTTCCAGCGCCAGGTGCCGTCGGGCTCGACCCAGATGTCGAGTGCGTGGTCCCGGGTGTCGAGCCCGCCGGACCAGCGGACGGCCGGGGCTTCGAGGTTGACGTACCAGCCGAGGAAGGCGAGGTCCGGCCCGAAGAACCACCAGACCGAATGGGCCGCCCCGGTACGCGTCAACGTCAGGATGCTCGTGCCGCGCCAGTGTCCGGGGGTGAGCATCGTCGGGATGGACAGCCGACGGCCCAGCGGCATCTTGCGGATCGAGTCGCCGCTCAGCATCGTACGCACGGCCGCGTCGCTCCCGGCGGCCGTGAAGGCCAGCACGTCGTGGCCGTCGTCGGCGACGACCAGGGCGGCTTCGACGGCGGAGATGCGCCCGTTCGGCCGGACGTTGCGCCGCACGATCGACTGCCCGGGCGCGAAGCGGGTCGAGGGGTTCGTCATCCCACCATGATCCCCCGCCCTCTTGATCCCGTTCGGATCAGGGATCGCCACGTAATCTTGGCCCAAGATTCGGGTGACTTCCCTGATCCAAACGGGATCAAGCCGACGGGATCAAGCCGACGGGATCAAGCCGACGGGATCAAGCCGACGGGATCAAGCCGACGGGATCAAGCCGACGGGATCAAGCAAACGGAATCAAGAGAGGGTCGTGCGGATGTGGCGGGCGGCCGCCACCAGGTTCCCCAGTGCCGCTTCCACCTCCGCGTACGTGCGGGTTTTGAGGCCGCAGTCCGGATTCGCCCAGGCCCGGTCCCCGCCGAGGCCCGCGACCGCCTTCGACAGCCGTGCCGTGATCTCGGCGACCCCCGGTACGCGCGGCGAATGGATGTCGTAGACGCCCGGTCCCAGCCCGCGGCTGAAGGACGAGGCGGCCGACAGCACGACGTCTCCGGATCGGGCGGATTCCACGGTGGTCACGTCGGCGTCGAGCATCTCCACCGCCGCCAGGATGTCCTCCACCTGCGAATAGCAGAGGTGCGTGTGGATCTGGACGTCGTCGGGTACGCCGCCCGTCGCGTACCGGTAGGCGTCGACGGCCCAGGCGAGGTACGCGTCCTGTTCGGACACCCGCAGTGGGAGCAGTTCCCGCAGGGCGGGCTCGTCGACCTGGATGACGGCGGCCCCGGCGCGGACGAGATCGTCGACTTCGGCGCGCAGCGCGCGGGCGACCTGCTCGACGACCGCGCGGACGGGCAGGTCCCGGCGGACGAAGGACCACGCGACGATCGTGACCGGGCCGGTGAGCATGCCCTTGACCGGCTTGGCCGTCAGCGACTGCGCGTAGGAGATCCAGTCGAGCGTGATCGGCTTGGGCCGCCGCACGTCGGCGTGGATGATCGGCGGGCGGGTGCAGCGGGAGCCGTACGACTGGACCCAGCCGTTGCGGGTGACCGCGAAGCCGTCGAGGTTCTCCGCGAAGTACTGGACCATGTCGTTGCGCTCGGGTTCGCCGTGCACGAGCACGTCGAGGCCGAGGTCCTCCTGGACGTGGACGGCGCGGGCGATGGCCGCCCGGATCCGTTGCGTGTACGCGTCCGCCGACAGGTGGCCGGCGGCGAGACCGGCGCGCGCCCGGCGAACGTCGTCGGTCTGCGGGAAGCTGCCGATGGTCGTGGTCGGCACGGGCGGCAGCTGCAGGCGCGCCGCCTGGGCCGCGGCGCGTACGGGATAGGGGCTTCGCACCGGCGGGACGAAGGGCGACGGGACCGAGGGCGGCGCCGAGACGACGGGCGGGAGGGCGACCCCCCGGGACAGGGCGACGATCTCCGCGACCTTCTGCTCGGCGAACGCGAGCCGGTCGCGCAGTTCCGGGTCGAGGTCCGGCTCCAGGTCCAGGTCGTAGGGCACGTGCTGCAGCGAACACGAGCTGGACACGACCACCTCGCCCACCTCGGCCAGCCGCGCCAGCGTCGCGGCAACCGCCGGGTCCGTGCGCCACACGTCCCGGCCGGACACCACGCCCGCGAAAATCGTCTTGCCCCGCAACGGTTCCAGGTCCGCCGGCAGGTCACCGCGGACCAGGTCCAGAGCCAGGCCCTCGATCGGCGTACGCGCCAACGCCGGCAGGGCCTCGCGCAGTTCTCCGAAGTAGCCGGCGACCACGATCCGCGGCCGGTCCGCCACCCCGCCCAGGACGGCGTACGCCTCCTGCGCCGCCGTGATCTCCTCGGCGGTCCGGTCACCGGCGAGGGCCGGCTCGTCGAACTGCACCCAGCGGACTCCGGCCGCCGCGAGCAGGCCGAGCAGGTCCGCGTACACGGAGAGGAGTTCCGGCAGCCGGTGCAGCGGCGAGCCCTTGGCGAGCAGGAGGAAGGTGACCGGGCCGAGCAGGACGGGCCGGGTGTCGAGGCCGAGGTCGCGGGCCTCGACCCACTCGGACAGCGGCTTGTCCGGGTGGAGGACGAACGGGGTGTCCTCGTCCAGCTCGGGCACGATGTAGTGGTAGTTCGTGTCGAACCACTTGGTCATGCGCAACGGCGCGAGGGTGCCGTTCCCCCGCGCCATCGCGAAGTACGCGTCCAGCGGGTCGAGGCCGCGGAAGCGTTCCGGCACCGCGCCCACCAGCACCGCGGTGTCCAGCACCTGGTCGTAGAACGAGAAGGTGTTCGACGGCGGCGCGGTCAGGCCCAGCTCGGCCAGCCGCAGCCAGGTGCGGCGGCGCTCGTCACGGCCGGCCGCCAGCAACGCGTCTCTCGCCGTCCGTCCTGACCAGTACGCCTCGAGCGCCTGCTTGATCTCGCGCCGCGCGCCGATGCGGGGGTAGCCGAGGACCGTGCTGCCGTACATGGAACTCTCCTTTGCGTCCGGTGTGGGTCCACAGGTTGCCCGACACCGCCTGGCGCGCGTGGGATCCATCAGCGGCCCTTATGGCCGGTACGGCAGGATGGACAGCTGTGCCGACGCTGCCGGATCTCGCCGCGTTCGCCGCGGTGGCGCGGCGGGCGAGCTTCTCGCGGGCGGCCGTCGAGCTCGGGGTCACGCAGCCGGCGGTCTCCCAGGCCGTCGCGCGCCTCGAACGCGAGCTGGGCGTACGCCTCGTGCACCGGACCAGCCGGACGGTCGAGCTGACCGAGGCCGGGCGTACGCTGCTGGGTCCGGCGGAGGCGGTGCTGGACCAGGTCGCCGCGTTCACGGCCGAGGCCGCCCGGTGGTCGACGACCGAACCGTCGGGTATCAGGCTCGCTTATGCACCCCTCGTCGGTACGCTGGCCGCGCGGACGGCCCGGCGGTTGTCCCAGCGCAAACCGGCGGTCGCGGTGGATCTCGTGCCGCTCGGCGGGACGGCCGCCGCCGAGGCGCTCCAGCGGGCCGAGGTCGCGGCGGCGCTGTTGCACACGCCGTTCCCGCCGGGGTTCGCGTCGACCGCCCGGTTCCGCGTACCGGTCACGCATCTGGCCGTGCCCGCCGCGTCGGCCCTGGCCACGTCCACCGGCGTACGCCCGGCCCAGCTCTTCCAGCACGAGCTGCTGATCCCGCAGCCGTTGTGGCCGCGGGCGAGCCGGACCGTCGAGCATCCGCGCCTGGTGGCGGTCGGCGACGACGTGAGCGCCGGCCTGGACCTGGTGGCCGCCGGGCGTGGACTGCTGCCGGTCCCCCGCCTGACCGCCGACACGGTACGCCGGCCCGACCTCGCCTTCGTCCGGCTCGACGGCGTCGACCTGGCGTTCACGTTCGGGCTGGCCTGGTCGCCCGAGCGGGCCGGTCCCGAGGTCGTCGCGCTGGTCCAGGCGGTGCAGGAGATGCTGCGGACCATCTGAGCTGCTGATTCGAACGGCGACGGGCTCATTCGAACAGCGAGTGGTGCGTGCCCTTCGGCTCCTCGTGGTAGCGCTGCCGCCGCCGGTGCTGGATGACGAACAGGTCCACCAGGGCGATGAGCGCGAGGACGCCCAGCAGGATCGCCGGAACCACCCAGCCGGCGAAGGCGGCCCACACCGCCAGCGGCAGGCTGAGGATCAGCCCGAAGCTGGCGAACACCAGGCGGAGGTTCAGCGCGCTCCGCGCGTCGCGCGGCTCGGTCATGCCCCCCATTCTTCCCCCGATACGCCTCCGCCGATACTCTCCGTCCATCTATGATGTCAGAAAGACGTCTTGCGTGACATCACTCATGACATCACACTAGTGATCATGACAGTCACCCCCACCGTCGAGATCGCCGACCCGCCACCGCCGAGCCTGTGGCGCAACCGCGCCTTCAATCTGCTGTGGACCAGCCAGGCGCTGTCGGGCCTCGGTTCGGCCATGTCGAACCTTGCCCTGCCGCTGCTCACCCTCGGCATCACCCGCTCGCCGATCCAGGCCGGCGTCGTCGGGACCGCCTCCGCCGTGGTACGCCTCGCCTGCCAGCTGCCGGCCGGCGTACTCACGGATCGGATGGACCGGCGCAGGCTGATGCTGATCTGCGACGCGGTGCGGCTCTTCGCGTACGCCCTGCTGGGTTTCGCCGTGGTGACCGACCGGGTGACGCTGGCGTGGATCGTCATCACCGCGTCCCTGGTGGCGGTGTTCAACGTGGCCCATGAGAACGCGCAGTTCAGCGCGGTCCGCAACGTCGTGCCGCTGGTCCAGGTGCCGGACGCGACCGCGCGCAACGAGGCCCGCCAAGCGACCGTGTCCCTCGTGGGACCCCCGATCGGCGGCCTGCTGTACGCGGCCGGCCGCGCGGTCCCGTTCTTCGCGGACGCGGTGTCCTACCTGCTGTCCTTCATCGGGATCGCGCTGATCCGGCGCCCGATGCAGCAGGAGCGGACCGAGGCGCGCGAGCACCCGGTACGGGAGATGATCGAGGGTGTGCGGTTCACGCTCACCCAGCCGTTCCTGCGCTCGGTGCTGCTGATCGCGCCGCCGATCAACCTCGCGTTCAACGGCATCCTGTTCGCGATCATCGTGATCCTGCAGCAGCAGGGCGTGTCCCCGGCGCTCATCGGCACCACCGAGACGATCGTCGCGGTCGGCCTGCTCGCCGGTGCGCTGCTCGCCCCCGCCCTGGCCCGTCGTGTCCCGCTGCGCTGGCTCGTCTTCGGCATCTGCTGGATCGGCGTCGCGCTGTTCGCGGTCGCCGCGCTGCTCACCGGGTCCATCCTGGTCGCGGCGCCGATCGCCCTGGCCATCGCGTTCGGACCGGCCTGCAACGCCGCGCTCTTCGGCTACCAGGCGGCGGTCACGCCCGACCGGCTCCAGGGCCGCGTGATGTCCGTGATCATGCTGCTCGCGATGAGCCTCGCGAGCCTCGCCTCGCTGCTCGGCGGCCTCTTCGTCCAGTGGTGGGGCGGCCCCGGGACGGTCCTGGCGTTCGGCGCGATCCTCGCGGTCTCCGCCGTGGCGGCCACCTTCAGCAAGGGCGTACGCGACATGCGGCCGCTCGGGGAAGTGACCGCCCCGGCCTGACGAACCGCCTGATCCCCGCCGTCCGGACCGGTCAGCAGCTCTTGTGGAACGGCGGGACGGCCGGCGGCGGATCGCCGGGCGCCAGATACCGGCCGATCGCCCGGAACACCGTGTCGCTCGCGTTCGGATAGTTCCCCTGGCAGTCGAAGGCGCCCGGCAGGAAGGTCACCGCCACCGAGATCCCGATCCCCTCCTGCGGCAGGTACGCCTCGGTCGCCGCGTACCCGCCCAGGAGGGGGTTCTGCAGGATCCAGTCGCCCGAGCGCACGATCCCCAGCCCGTAGTTGTACGCGGTCTGCTGCGTGAAGCACGACGGTACGCAGTTCGCCTGCTTGCGACCGACGCCCATCAGCAGCGGGTCGGTCATCGCGTGGTAGCTCTCGGAGGTCAGCAGCTTCCCGGTGCCCACCGCGACGGCCGTGGTCGCCAGGTCGTCGATCGTGCTCGTCTCGCTGGCGCCGGTGGGCGTACCCCAGTCCGCGTTCCAGTAGGTGGCCTCCTCGTAGAAGCCGCGCGTCGCCGGGACGCCCAGGGCCGAGCGCCGCTCCGAGCTGTACGCGTGCAGCGCCGGCTCCGGCACCGACCCGGTGTCCGAAGCGGTCGTGCCGGTGAGCCCCATCGGCACCAGCACTCTCTCCCGGAGCAGTCGGTCGAGCGGCTTCCCGCCCACCTTGGCCAGGATCTCGCCGAGGATCATGAAGTTGGTGTGGGCGTAGCTCCAGCCGGTGCCGGGCGGGAACACCACCGGCCGGCGGAAGGCGTACGCGAGCCGGCGCTCGTAGCTCCACGACTGGAACGGATCGGCGTTGAAGTCGGCCAGCCACCGGGGGTCGGATTCGTAGTCGGGATAGCCGGACGTCTGGTTGGCGAGCATCTTCAGCGTGACCTTGTCCGCCTCGGGCAGATTCGGCTCCCAGCGCCGGATCGTGTCGTCGAGGCCGACGGCGTGCTCCTCGACCAGGAGCATCAGCAGCGTCCCGATGTACGCGAACGCCACCGCGCCGTTGCGGAACCGCATGTCCGTCGTCGCCGGTACGCCGTCCAGCGACTCGCCGAACGCCCGCTCGACGACGACCGTATCGCCCCTGGTCACCTTGACCAGCAAGGATCTCAGCGAACTGCCGGCCATCGCTCCCCGGATCATCGACGCGATCCGGGCGGCCTCGGCGGACGCCGGGCCTGGCGATGCCGGCGCCGGAGCCAGCGTCGGCTTCGGCGTCGGTGCCGTGTGGACGATCGCCGGGCCGAGCAGCAGGCCGGCACCCAGAACGGCCATCGCCACGACCGCCCGCGTACGCCGTTCGCCCATCGCACCCTCTTCCGTCGTGACCCTCCACGATGGTAAAAGCGGCAAAGGTCGCAAGACCCGCGATTCCGGATTGTCGTCGGGGCGGTCGTCCCCGGCGATCGATGGCATGCTGACTTCATGGAGACCGTCTTCGAAGCGGCCGGCGGTACCGAGGGCATGCTCCGGCTGGCCGACGCGTGGCATCGCCGGGTCCTCGCCGACGAGGTCGTCGCGCACGCGTTCCACCACGGGTTCAAGCCCGATCACACCGAGCGGCTGGCGGCATACTGGGCCGAGGCGCTCGGCGGG
Organism: Hamadaea tsunoensis DSM 44101; assembly: GCF_000428945.1. GTDB lineage: Bacteria > Actinomycetota > Actinomycetes > Mycobacteriales > Micromonosporaceae > Hamadaea > Hamadaea tsunoensis. The sequence goes on from NZ_AUAX01000004.1 coordinate 463,611, forward strand.
CCGGTCGCGTACACGGGCGTCTACGGCGACGAGTCGTCGGTCGTGCGCAGGCACAGCGGCAACGGCGAGCACACGGAGATGGACCGGCGGGCGATCGCCTGCTTCGACGAGGCGCTGACGGACGTCGGGATCACCGAGGACCCGCTGCGCCAGGTGCTGCACGACTACTTCGCGTGGGCGACCACGACCACGATGAACCGGTACCACGACCCCGCCGAAGACGTCCCGGAAGGACTGCCGCTCCCCCGCTGGTCCTGGACCGGCCTACAACCCTGACCCACCCCACCTTCCCCGCCCGCACCCGCACCCGCACCCGCCTCAAGATCCGGTTTGGATCAGGGAAATCACCCGAATCTTGGGCCATGATTCGGGTGAAAACCGTGATCCAAACCGGATCTTGGGGCGGCCGCACGGGCGCTGCGCGGTTTCAGCAGCGTTCTGAATGACGAGACGGTCTAGATCCGGTCGAGGAAGGCGAGCGATCGCTCCAGCGCCAGCGCGGCCGACTTCTCGTCGTACTGGTCGATGCTGCTGTCGGCGAACAGGTGGTGCTCACCCGGGTAGAGGAACAGCTCGCCGTCCGCGGCCTGCTCGACGATCTGCCGGGCGAACTCGATGTCGCCCTCGCCGACGAAGAACGGGTCCTGGTCGGTCGCGTGGATCTGCACCGGTACGCCGGCCGGCCAGTCGCCGCCGAACTCCGACGGCGGCGCGGCGGAGTAGTAGAACAGCGCACCCCGCGCGCCCGGCCGGGTCTGGGCGAGCAGCTGCGCCGCCATGACGCCGAAGGAGAACCCGGCGTACACGAGGTTGTCGGGCAGCCCCTCCGCGGCCGCGGCGCCCTTGCCGATCATCTCGCCGAAACCCTTGCCGCGCAGGTACGCCATGCCCTCGTCGATCGTCGGGAACACCTGCCCGTCGAAGAGGTCCGGCAGGTGAACGGTGTGCCCGGCCTCGCGCAGCGCCTCGGCGTACGCGCGCACGCCGGGGGTGAGGCCGAGGGAATGGTGGAACAGGAGTACGTCAGCCATGGGCCGAGTTTTTCACGAATTCCCGACATCTTCCGTCGGGATCCGCGATCGGTTCACCCCGTCCTGGAGGCGATCGGCGAGCAGGGTCATCTCCGCGACCAGCTCCGGTGGGCCGAGGACCCGGAACGCGGGGCCGAGCAGCGCCATGTGCAGCGCGATCAGGCCGAGCGAGTCGGCACCGATGCGCAGCAGGCAGCTACGGCCGTCCACGTCCTCGACGACCGCCACCGTCGGGGGCACCTTCGCGGCGACGGCCGCCGCCGGGGCGTACACCTGGATCGTGGCTTGATGCCGGTAGGGGCCGCTGGTGATGGAGTCGGCCACGTACGCGGCGGCGTCGGGCGGGTCGACCGGGGTGAAGCGGACGCCGGTGCCGCGCGGGCCGCTGATCCGGTCCGCGCGGAACGTACGCCAGTCGTCGCGGTCGAGGTCGCGGGCGACGAGGTACCAGCGGCGTCCGGAGTGGACGATGCGGTGCGGTTCGACGGTCCGTTCCGTGAGCGTGCCGCCGTGGTCGCGGTACCCGAAGCCGAGGCGCTCGTGGTGCTCGCACGCCTCGGCGAGGATCGCGAGCAGTTCCCCGTCGATGGCGGCCGCCGGGTTGGGCAGGGCCTCGGTGGCCGCGCCGACCGCCCGGGCCCGCCGCCGCAACCGGGCGGGCAGGATGCGCTCCAGTTTGGCCAGCGTACGCTGCGCGGGCTCGGCCAGGCCGGTCGCCGAGCGCAGGCTGAGCACCAGCGCGACGGCCTCCTCGTCGTCGAGGGCGAGCGGGGGCAGCGCGGTGCCGGCCGTGAGCCGGTAGCCGCCGCCGACGCCCCGGCTGGCCGCGACCGGGTAGCCGAGATCGCGCAGCCGGGTCATGTCGCGGCGCAGTGTGCGCTCGGTGACCTCCAGCCGCCCGGCCAGCTCGGGTCCGGCCCACTCCGGTCGGGTCGGCAGCAGGGTCAGCAGGCGTAGCAGTCGCGCCGAGGTGGTGAGCACGATTTCGATCGTGCCACGGATAGCGGACCGGAACTGACCGCAATCCGCCCTATGGTGAGGTCATGGCTTACACATTCCAGGTGGTTCAGGACAGCGCCCACCCGCACGACCAGGCCGACTGGTGGGCCGAGACGCTCGGCTGGCAGGTCGAGCCGTCCGACGAGGACTTCATCCGGCGCATGGTCGCCGAAGGGCACGCGAGCGAGGCGGACACCACGACGCACGGCGGTGTCCTGGTGTGGCGCGAGGGCCAGGCGATCCGGCATCCCGACGGGCTCGGCACCGCGCCGCGCGTGCTGTTCCAGCTCGTGCCGGAGGGCAAGACGGTCAAGAACCGGATGCACCTCGACGTACGCATCGGGGACGACGACCGGGACGAGGTCGTCGCCAAGCTGGTCGCCCGCGGCGCGACGCGGCTGTGGGAGGGGCGCCAGGGGCCGCACACCTGGGTGACGATGGCCGATCCGGAGGGCAACGAATTCTGCGTGGCCTGATATCTGAGGCCCGGCCGGGTCGGCCCAGGCTATCGCGGCGGATCAGGGGCGATCCTGGCACGCCATGTCGTCGACCGCCGTCTCCACCGCCGGCGCAGCTTCACAACGAGCCCCACGCAGGCCAGTACGACGAGCCCCAGCGCGATGTACGCCCAGTTCTGCGCTTGCCACGGCGACGGCCTCAGCTGTGGGCCGTCGAGGGGCCACTGTTCCAGTGCGTTGCGGGGATACTGCGGGCACCCGTACCCCGCTGCCCGCAATGGAAGAGCCTCGGGGCTCCCACCGTCCGGGAGACGCACGATGGCGCAGGAGTTGTCGACGTCGTTGGTCACCGACAGGACCGGAGCGCCTTGCCGCCACGCGATGAGCTCCGGCCGATCCGGCCGGCCACGGACCGCCTCGTCCGTGACCGTTCCTGTGTCGACATCGAGATACTGCAGGTGGAACCGCTGCAGGGCCGATTGTTCGGGGATGGACCCGTCGCAGGACGGCGACGTCGGGCATCCCTCGGTGAAGGTGAGGATCAGTCGTCTGCCATCCGGCGACCAGGCGGCGCTGCCCGCGATCTGCTGCCGCTCGCCGAGCGGCAGCGTACGTTGCACCGTGCCGGTCGCAACGTCGAGGATCAGCAACTCCTGGTTTTGTCGGTCACGGCCGACGGTGATGGCGAGCCGGGTGCCGTCAGGCGAGAACGCCGCCCGGAAGACGTCTGCCTCAGCGACGTGGACGACCCGTAGGCTGCCGTCCGGCACGCTGACGATGACGATGTTGTCCAAGCGTGTCGGATCGTTGATGCGCTCACCGGTCGGGCCGGTGGTCGGCACTACGTCGTCCTTCCCGACAACGGCCACGGCGCTTCGGCTGTCGGGCGACCACACGGCCGGCCAGGCCGACGAAACGGCAGGACTGAGCTTGCGGGACTGCCCGGTGACCAGGTCGACAAGGTTGTCGCCCAGGAAGTAGCGGCCGTCCGGCGACAAACTGCCGGTCCACTCGCCGGGGTCGTGATAGATCAGCCGGAAGGAGTCGTCCTGGCCCACGACCACCAGTGACGGCTCCAGATCGAGACTGTGCCCTGTCTCGAACACAAGCTTCGCCGGCCCGTTCGGATCCTCGCTGAACGTCTGCTGCCACAGGTACGGCTGAGCGACCCAGGTCGGCAGCGTACGGTCGTCGGTACCCGCGAACCGCGACCCGGTCGCGTTCGGCCACGGCAGCCACATCGCGGTCACGCTCACCAACAGGCAGGCGAGAATCCCTGCGGCCCGGCGCCGCCGGCGGATGCGACGTCCGCGCCGCCAGAGGTCTTCCGGCATACGCATGTCGGGAGCCTCGCCGGCGAGATCGACCAGAGCTCGATGCAGCGTTGCAGTCATCTCGACACCTCCTGCAGGTCAGCCAGTTCTGGGGCGATGGAACGCAGCCGGGCCAGCGCATCACGGGTCTGGCTCTTCACGGTGCCCGTCGATACACCGAGGACCTGTGCCGCCTGAGCTTCGGTCAAGTCCTCGAAGTAGCGCAGCACCAGCACGGCCCGCTGTTTGGGGGCCAGTTTGGCCAGCGCCTGACGAACGGCGATCGCCGTCGTCGCCGGCCCGTGCGGGTCCGCCCCGGCGACCTCCGGCACGGCGGCGACCGGCAGCGGCTCCCGTCGCCACCTTCTCCACCAGGAGACATGCTGGTGGTACAGGACGCGCCGCACGTAGGCGTCCGGGTTGCCCTCCGCGACGATCTGCTCCCAGCGGGAAGCGACCTTGGCCAACGTCTGCTGGACCAGGTCCTCCGCCAGATACGAGTCGCCTGTCAGCAGGAACGCCGCACGCACGAGCACCCCCAGGCGCGCGTGCACATACTCCCGGAACGAATCCGCAGGACCGGCTGTCATCACTGGCACATCGAAATCACTGGCACAGGAAGATACACGCGCCGAAGGTGTCCATTGGAGGGGCGGCCGGGTCGCTTGTTTGAAGCCGATCAGCCGGTAGCCCGCAGGGCGACGCGGCTGTGGGAGGGACGCCAGGGGCCGCACACCTGGGTGACGATGGCCGACCCGGAGGGCAACGAATTCTGCGTCGCCCGACCGGGCACCGGCCGGCCGGCGGGTGGGGGGAACACGCCGTCGGCCGGCCGGTGGATCAGTGGCGCCGGAAGGGTGGCGCCGGGCAGGGAAAGTCCGGTCAGTGGCCCGGTTCCTGCGCCGCCTGGCGGGGCATCAGCGCGGCGACCGGGATGCTGAGCGCGGTGGCGGCGAGGACGACGAGCAGGGTGACCCTCATCGCGTGGGCCGGTCCGGCGGTCGCGGCCTGGAAGAAGACGGACGTGACGGCGGCCGAGCCGATCGCCGAGGACAGCTGCTGGATCGAGCTGAGCGAGCCGCTGGCGCTGCCGGCCTCGTCGGGCCGCGCGTCGCCCAGGGCGACGGTCGGGATCGTGGTGAAGCAGAGTCCGAGCCCGACGCCGATGACGAGCAGTGCCGGGGCCAGTGCCCACAGGCTCAGGTCGGTCCCGGAGTGCTCGACGAGGGCCAGGACCCCGCCGCAACCGGCGAGGACGACCGTGAGACCGAGGAAGACGAGCCTGCGGCCGAGCTTGGCGACCAGTCCGCCCATGGCCGCGAACGAGGCGCCGATGAGTCCCAGGGTGAGCGGGACCAGCGCGAGCGCGGCGTCCCGCGGGCCGGCGTGCAGCCCTTCCTGCAGGAACAGCGACAGCACGAAGATCAGGCCGGTGCCGGCGGCGAAGGCGACCAGGCCGACGAGCATCCCGGAGGTGAAGCCCCGGTTCTTCAGGAGCGAGGCCTTGATGAGCGGGTGGGCCGCGGTCCGCTGCCGGTAGGCGAAGGCGGCGAGGAAGAGGACGCCGACGGTGACCGAGCCGACCGGCAGGGCGCTCCAGCCGTTGGTCGAGCCGTCGATCAGGCCGTACAGCAGCCCGATCATGGTCACCGCCAGCAGGCCGGAGCCCCAGCCGTCGACCACGGTGGACCGGTCGCCGTCGTCGTCCCGCGGCAGGATCCGGGCGGCCAGGACCAGTCCGACGGCGCCGAGGACGATGTTGGCGAGGAAGATCGGGCGCCAGGACAGTCCGAACAGGTCGGCGCTGATGATGAAGCCGGCCAGGACCGGGCCGACGACACTGGACAGACCGAGAACCGGGCCGAAGAGCCCGAACGCCTTGGCGAGCATGTCGCGGTCGAACGTCTTCGCCATGATCGCCATGCCCTGCGGCAGGAGGAGTGCCCCGAACGCGCCCTGCGCGACCCGGGCGGCGATGAGCAGGGTCGGGTCGGGCGAGAAGCCGGCGACCGCCGAGGCCAGGGTGAACCCGCCCATGCCGATCAGGAAGAGCCGGCGCTGCCCGAACTTGTCGCCCAGCCGCCCGCCGACCAGAAGCAGCACCCCCATCGCGAGCATGTACGCCGGCCCCAGCCATTTGATCAGACTCTCGCCGCCGTGAAGGTCGGCGGCGATGGTGGGGGCGGCGATGTTCGTGACGGTCGCATCGATCACGTCGAGGGCGTCGGCCAGCAGGACAAGCCCCAGGATCGCCCAGATCAGGCGGCTGGGGCGGGGTGTGACCACTGTGCGCGGCTGCGTCGTGGCAGTCATGGTGGAACGTCCTTCCGTACCGGGGCGCCGCTCCTGGGCGGCCTCTCGTCCCCCACTACGAACGCGTCCGGCCCGATCCGACACCGGCCGCCGAGATTTCTTCGAGAACTTCGGAGCCGCCGGGAGCACGAGAATGGAGAGCGCTCTCCAATCAACGTCGAAAGAAGGGGCCTTCCGGCCAGGATGGCACGGAGCTCGAGAAGCGATTCACACCTTTGATGGTCATTTTGAGCGCCGGCGCGATGGCAACGACTGCGGCAACAGGATTGACGCCCGTACATCGCGAGCGTACAAAGGTACCTAATCCGGAGAGCGCTCTCCACGCTCGCACCACGTCACCCTGTACGCCTCTTTGCCCGAGGAGTCGACTCATGACACCCGTGCCTCTCTCCGACCCTGCCCGGACGGCGGACCCCGCCCGTCGGGGCTTCGCCGCCGACAGATTCAGCACGACCTTCAAGCGCGCGGCCGCCGTCCTCGCGGCCGCGCTCGTGACCGCCACCGTGATCGGCCCGGCGACCCACGCCGAAGCCGCCTCCGTCCTGCTGTCCCAGGACCGGCCGACGTACGCGTCGTCCCTGGAGAACGGCGGGACCGCGGCCAACGCGGCGGTCGACGGCAACACCGCCACCCGGTGGGCCAGCCAGCCCACCGACGCCCAGTGGCTGGAGGTCGACCTGGGCTTCTCCGCGAACATCACCCAGGTCGTCCTGCGCTGGGAGAACGCCTACGGCAAGTCCTTCCAGATCCAGACCTCGGCCGACGATCTGACCTGGACGAACGCGTACACGACCACGGCCGGTCCGGGCGGCGTGCAGACGCTCAACGTGACCGGCACCGGCCGCTTCGTCCGCCTCAACCTGACCCAGCGCGGCACCGGCTACGGCTACTCGCTGTGGGAGTTCCAGGTCTACGGCTCCTACGTCGCCCTGCCGACGTCCGGCTGGGTCCTGGCCAACCCGCAGGTCACCACGACCGCGTCCCAGGCCAACCCGCCGCACGCGTACTTCCACGAATTCCAGACGAACTGCTCGGTCGTGAAGGACCTGCCGGACGACCCGATCGTCTTCCCGGGCCAGCCCGGCGCGTCCCACATGCACACGTTCATGGGCAACACCAGCACCAACGCCAACAGCACGCTGGCGTCGTTGCAGGCGGCCACGTCCACGTCGTGCCTGGCCCCCGGCGACAAGGCCGCGTACTGGATGCCCACCATGTACAACGGCAGCACCGCGGTGGAGCCGGTCGGGCCGCAGGTCATCTACTACAAGACCAACCTGATCGACTACACCAGCGTGCGCACGTTCCCGTTGGGCCTGCGCTACGTGGTGAACACGCCGAAGACCAACGCCCTGGAGTTCATGAACTTCCCCGGCGTGGTCGAGGGCTGGGAGTGCGGCGAGAGCTACCACAACGCCGACTTCCCGCTCAGCTGCCCGGCCGGCACCCAGGTCAACATCCGCCTGCAGGCACCGAGCTGCTGGGACGGCAAGTACCTGGACACCCCCGACCACATCGGGCACATGGCGTACCCGGTCAACGGGCGCTGCACCATCTCGCACCCGGTGGCGCTGCCGATGATCGAGTTCAAGATGGCCTTCCCGGCGGGCACCGACCTGTCGCAGATCCGGCTGTCGAGCGGGCGGGGCTACTCGTTCCACTACGACTTCTTCAACGCCTGGGACCCGGCCACCCTGGCCGCGATGGTCACCCACTGCATCGTGGGCGGCCTGCAGTGCGACCCGCACGGCTACGACCAGGAGCACCCCGAGAAGGGCGCCGTCCTCAACGCCCAGTACCAGCTGCCGTAACCGACCGATCGATCGAGCCGCCGCACGCCGGTGCGGCGGCTCCCTCCTCTCCGGAGTAACCGTGCGCCGCCTGCTCACCGTCCTCGCCGCCGTCGCCCTCGCGGCCTGTTCCAGCCCCGCCCCCGCGCCACCGGCCGGTCCCGACGCCCTCACCCGCATGGTCTGCGAGCAGGAGGTGCGCGAGGAACTCGCCGCCGCCCTCGGGGTCGACGCCCAGCCGCAGGGCACGTGGACCCCGCCCACCTACACCTGCGTGTACGCGTACCCCGACGGCCGGTTCACGCTGACGATCCGGGAACTGCCCGACAAGGCGGCGGCCACGGCGTACTACGAGGAGCGCCGGAACGCGGCCACCGCTCGCACGGAACTGCCCGGCATCGGCGAGGCGGCGTTCTCGGTCGCCGACGGGTCGATCTACCTGCGCAAGGACGCCAAGGTCCTGTACGCCGACGTCAGCGCCCTGCCCGACAAGTTCGGCAATCCGCCGATCACGAAGGTACGCGCGGCCCTGTCGATCGTCACGACGGTGATGCACTGCTGGACCGAGAACAGCTGAGTCACCGGTCGCGGCGACGCCGGTAGCCCGAGGTCCGGGTGACAGGGGCGAAGCCGAGCGACCGGTAGAGCCCGGCGGCGGGCGCGTTGTCGGCGTCGTGGTTCACCGACACCGTCGTCATGCCGGCCGCCCGCATCCGGCGCAGCCCCTCGGCGAGCACGGCCCGGCCGAGGCCCCGGCGCTGGAAGTCCGGATGGGTGCCGACCGGTTCGAAGTGCCCGAGCCGGTTGCGAAGGTCGGTCCAGTACACGGCGAACGCGGCGATCCGGCCGTCCGGCGCCTCGGCCACGATCTCCCGCGCGGGGTCGAAGCCCGGCCCGGTCATGACCTCCCGGTACGCGTCGCCGGTCCAGAACGCGCCGAACGCCGCGTTGCGGGCCTCGGCCAGGCCGCCGGCGTCCGCCAGGCGCGCGGAGCGGATCCGGAACCCGGCCGGCATCACCTCGGCCGGAGCTGTCTCGGCCGGGTTCGCACCCAGGCGTACCTCGGTCACGTCGTCCCACGTTCGGAAGCGCTCGAAACCCAAGCGTCGCAACAGTTCCCCGCGTACGCCGTCGCAGTCGTACGCGTCGGTCAGGACGTGCTCCTCGGCCGGATCGGCGTACGCGTCGGTGACCGCGTACGCGTGCCGCAGCATGGCCAGTTCGGCCTCGGATCCCCGCACGGCGGGCGCGGCGAAGACGTCGAAGGCGCACCCGAACCGCAGCGCGATGGAGATCCCGAGGACCTGCCCGCCCCCCTCGAAGACCTGGACGAGTTCGCCGACCGGTCGCCGGCCGCGCAGGTTCTCGTAGATCCGGTGCGGCAGCTCCCCCACATGGTCGTACGCGCACCGCCCGGCGGCGGCGATCCAGCCGGCCACGGTGTCCTGGAGCGTCACGAGATCGGCGTCGGCGTACGGGCGGTTCTGCACGGTCTCTCTATAGCAAAACGATCCCCGCCCGGGGACGCCGGGCGGGGATCGTCGCGGGCAGCCTCAGGCGTTGATGGACACCACGTCGACCACGAACACGAGCGTCTCGTTCGGGCCGATCACGCCGCCGGCACCGGCCGCGCCGTAGCCCAGGTTCGGCGGGATGACGATGAGGCGGCGACCGCCGGCCTTCGCCCCGACCAGACCCTGGTTCCAGCCGTCGATGACGCGCGCGCGGCCGAGCGGCGACACCGTGAACGGCGCGCCACGGTCCCACGAGGCGTCGAACTGCTTCTGCGACGACCAGGAGACGCCGACGTACTGCACCGACACCGCGTCGCCGTCCTTGGCGGCCGGGCCGCTGCCCTCCACGATGTCGGTCACCTGCAGCGTCGACGGCTTGGCCGCCGCGTCGCTGAAGGCGATCTCCGGCTTCTTGGACAGATCAGTGCTGACGTTCACGCCACCTCCGCCTTTCATTTGGGTGTCCCCGCCGCCACCGCAGCCGGCCACTCCGGCTGCGAGCAGTCCGCCGAGCGCCAGCCCGGCGAGGACGCGTTGAATGATCCGCACCCCGCGAGGGTACAGGCGCGGACCGCCGGGCGCCGGGAGCCGGCGTCGATTCGGACACCTCTGCCGTCCAGGGCCGGAAACGGTATGTTCGGACCTCATGAGCCGTCTATCGACGATCTTTTCCGTACTGGCCGCGGCTACCCTCGTGGTCGTGATCTCCCCCGCGCCCGCCGAGGCCCACCCCACCCCCGTCCCCTCCTGGCAGGACTTCAGCACCGGCTCGGCGAGCAGCCTGCGCGGCCTGTCCGCGGTCAGCCGCCGGGTCGCCTGGGCCAGCGGCAGCGAAGGCGAGGTCCTGCGTACGCTCGACGGCGGGCGTACCTGGTCGCACGTGGGGCCGCCGGGAACCGCCGAGCTGCAGTTCCGCGACATCGAGGCGTTCGACGCCGACCACGCGGTCCTGATGTCCATCGGCGACACCACCGACGCGTTCCGCTTCTACGTCACCAGCGACGGCGGCGCGCACTGGACCGAGACGTTCCGCAACACCGAGGCCGCCGCGTTCTACGACTGCATGGCCTTCTTCGACCGCCGGCACGGCATCGCCCTGTCCGACCCGGTGGACGGCAAGTTCCGCATCCTCGCGACGAGCGACGGCGGGCGTACCTGGGCGGTCGCGCCGGACACCGGGATGCCCGCGGCGCTGGCCGGCGAGTTCGCCTTCGCGGCGAGCGGCACCTGCCTGACCGTGTCCGGCGGCGAGCACGCCTGGTTCGCCTCGGGCGGCGGCAGCGCGGCCCGCGTCTACCGGTCGAACGACCGGGGGCGTACCTGGTCGGTCACGGACACGCCGGTCCCGTCCGGGGCCAGCGCCGGGATCTACTCCGTCGCCTTCCGCGACCCGCGCCACGGGATCATCGTCGGCGGCGACTACACCACTCCGGACTCCGCTCCCGACGGGGCCGCGGTCTCCCGGGACGGCGGGCGTACCTGGACGGTCGGCCGGACCGTGCCGGGCGCGTACCGCAGCGGTGTGGCGTGGACGAACATCGCCGGGGTGGCGATCGCGGTCGGCCCGACTGGCAGCGACATCACCTACGACGGCGGCCAGACCTGGCACGGCTTCGACACGGGCAGCCTGCACGGGGTGGACTGCACCCGCGACGGCGCCTGCTGGGCGTCCGGCGCCGCCGGCCGCGTAACCCGCCTCACCCTCTGACCCCCCCCCTGAGTTCCGACGATCTTGCGCGAATGCCCCGAATTTCGTCCGCTATGCCGGAATAGCCCGGACATTCGCGCAAGATCGTCGCAAGAGGGGGTGGCGCACGGCGGGGGCGGCGCGGGCGGCGCGGGGGCGCGGGGGTACGGGGGTCAGCGGTCGCCGGGGGTGATGAGGCCGGACTCGTAGGCCAGGACGACGGCCTGGATGCGGTCGCGCAGGCCGAGCTTGTAGAGCACCCGGCTGACGTGGGTCTTGACGGTCTCCTCGCCGACCACCAGCCGGCCGGCAATCTCCTGATTGGACAGTCCGGCCGCGATGAGCCGCAGCACCTCGGTCTCCCGCGGCGTGAGCGCCGAGAACTCCACGGCCGGAGCCGGGCGGCGTACGCGCAGTTTCGCGAACTCCGCCACCAGCCGCCGGGTCACCGTCGGGGCCAGCAGTGCCTCCCCGGCCGCGACGACCCGGACGGCGTCGAACAGCCGCTCGGCGGTGACGTCTTTGAGCAGGAATCCGCTCGCCCCGGCGGACAGCGCGTCGTAGACGTGCTCGTCGAGGTCGAACGTGGTCAGGATGAGGACGCGGGGTCCGTCGGGGCCGTTCTCGGCGAGGATGCGGCGGGTCGCCTCGATCCCGTCCACGACCGGCATCCGGATGTCCATGAGGACCACGTCGGGGCGCCGGTCGCGGCAGACCCCGACGGCCTGGGCGCCGTCGGCCGCGTCGCCGACCACCGCGAAGTCCGGCTGCGTGGCCAGCAGCGCGCCGAACGCCGCGCGTACCACGTCCTGGTCGTCGACCACCACGATCCGGGTCGGGCTCATGCCGCTCCCCCGCTCATACGGTTCCCTTCGGCAGCACGGCTTCCACCACGAAGCCGCCCATCGGCCCCATTCTGGTCTCCAGCGAGCCGCCCGCCATCGTCGCCCGCTCGCGCATCCCGGCGAGGCCGTGGCCGCTGCCCTGCACGCCCGGTCCGGGCCCGCTGTCGCGTACCCGCACGACCAGGGCGTCGTCGCGGTAATGCAGCTCCACGTCGACGGCGGCCCCCGCGGCATGCCGCCGGGCGTTCGTCAGCGCCTCCTGCACTATCCGGTACGCGGTGAGCTCGATTCCCTGATCCAGTGGTGCCACGGCCCCTCTGACGATGAGGCGCGTACTGCCCTGGCCGAGGGCGCGTACCTCGTCGAGGAGGTCGTTGAGCTGTCCGAGGCCGGGCTGGGGGCGGCGGTTCGGCTCGACGGCGGCGTCCGCGTCCTCGCGCAGTACGCCGAGCAGCCGCCGCATCTCCGTCAGCGCGGTACGCGCCGTGTCCCCGATCGCGACGAGCCGCTTGGCCCCTTCGGGCGGCAGGCCCGGCGTGGTGAGCCGGGCGGCCTCGGCCTGCACGGCGATCATCGAGATGTGGTGGGCCACGACGTCGTGGAGTTCCCGGGCGATCCGGGCCCGCTCCCCGCGGGCGATGTGTTCGAGGTAGGAGTCCTGGGCCGCCCGTTCGACGGCGGAACTGCGCCGCAGCTCCGCCCGCAACCGCCAGGCCGCCCCGGCCGCACCGCCGAGCGCCGCCGCGGTCAGCACGAACCCGGCCGTCGTCCGGTTGCCGCCGTCCGGCGCCTGGGCCGAGATCAGCGCGTACACGGCCAGGGGCAGCAGGAGCAGCAGGAGGGTCCACAGCTTTCGGCGTACTCCCGCGATGGTGTAGAGCGCGACGAGGGCAAGCGCGCCGGCCACCGGGGGTTGGTCGCCGACGGTGAGCGTGGCGACCGCGGCGAGCCCGCTCAGCAGTGCGGCGACCAGCGGCCAGAGCCGGGCGAGGGCAAGCGGGGCGGTCATGCCGAGCGCCAGGAGCGACGCGAGCACGGCCTGATCCGGCTCCAGCGGGCCGTCGGCGGTGACCTCGAACAGGGCGATGGCGGACAGCGCCAGCGCGGCCAACGGCACCCACCTCATGCCAGCCATTCTGACCTGCTCCGACGCGGCTGTCGTCCATCGCACCAGGGGTAAGCTACTCCCCCGCGCGGGGGACGCCGGGTCCCGGACAGACCACGCTGCGGCGTGACGACCGCCGGCCCCCACCGCGAATAGGTTGCTGAGCATGCCACCTTCCATTGACGTACGCGCCGTCCAGAAGCGCTACCGCGGTACGGTCGCGGTCGACGGGCTGACCTTCACGGTCTCGCCCGGCGAGGTCACCGGCTTCATCGGCCCGAACGGGGCCGGCAAGTCCACCACGATGCGGCTGATCCTCGGCCTGGACGCACCGGACGCCGGCGAGGCCCTGGTCTCCGGCCGGCGGTACGCCACCCTGCGCGCCCCGCTCCGCGAAGTCGGTGCCCTGCTGGACGCCGAGGCGGTGCATCCCAGCCGGCGGGCACGTGATCATCTGCTGTGGATGGCGTACAGCAACGGCATCCCGAAGAGGCGCGTCGACGAGGTGCTCGACGAGGTCGGCCTGGCCTCGGCGGGCAAGCGGCGGGCGGGCGGCTTCTCGCTCGGCATGCGCCAGCGGCTCGGCATCGCGGCCGCGCTGCTCGGCGACCCGCCGGTGCTCATGTTCGACGAGCCGGTCAACGGGCTCGACCCCGACGGCATCATCTGGATACGAGGGCTGATGAAGTCGCTGGCGGCGCGGGGCCGGGTCGTGCTGGTCTCCAGCCATCTGATGAGCGAGTTGGAGGACACCGCCGACCACCTTGTCGTCGTCGGCCGGGGCAAGCTGGTGGCCGACACGAGCGTCGCGAAGCTGCTGGCGGCGGCGTCCAAGGACCGCGTCGAGGTACGCACCGCCCAGCGCACCGAGGTGATGACGGTGCTCGCCAACGCGGGCGCCACGTGCAGCATCACCGGCAACGAGGGCGTGATCGTCGAGGGGCTGCCCGGCGACCGGGTCGGACCGCTGCTGAGCGAGGCCGGGCTGTCCTTCTCCGAACTGCGCCGGCACCGGGCGACGCTGGAAGAGGCGTACATGGAGCTGACGCGGGGCGCCGTCGAGTTCGCGGTCCCCGCCGGTACGCCCTCCGGAACACAGGGGGGTGCGGCATGAGCTTCGGCAACCTGCTGCTCGCCGAGTGGACCAAACTGCGCACCGTACGCCGATGGATGATCACCCTCGGCTTCGTGGCCGTGCTGACGATCGGGCTCAGCGGCCTGGTCGCCTCGGGTTCCGGCACCGACGCCAACGACCACCGCAACTTCGTGACCGGCCCGGACGGCACCCCCGTGGCCGACTCGCTGCAGTTCGCCCACCAGACGATCACCGGCGACGCCACGGTCACCGTGCACGTCGACTCGGTGAAGGGCCTGGTCACGATGCGCGATGGCGGCCCTGACGGCGGGATGACACCCGTGCCCGACACGAAGTGGACCGGCACCGCGGGCGGTGTGATGATGAAGGACGGCACCACGTCCGGCTCCTCCTACGTCGCCGTGCTGATCAACGCGACGCAGGGCGTGCACATGCAGTCCGACTTCGCCCGGGACATCGCGGGCAGCACTGGCGACACCAGCCGGTGGCTGCGGCTCACCCGGACCGGGACGGCCGTGACCGGCTACGAGTCCGGGGACGGGACGACCTGGCAGAAGATCGGCACGATGACGCCGGCGCACCTGCCGGCCACCGCCGAGGCCGGCTTCTACACCACCTCCGCGGAGGTCATGGCGTGGTCCCGCGGGATGGGCGGCGCCTCGCTCGCGGGCCAACCGGGTCAGGGCGAGGCCGTGTTCGACCATCCTGCGCTCGACCCGGCCGGCACCGGCACCTGGCAGGAAACCAGGATCAAGATGCCGTCCGAGCTGGACCTGGAGAAGGCGATGGCCGAGGGGCGCAAGTCGGCCGACGCCCCGGCCGACGGCTCGGCCGGCGACAAGTCCGGCGACAGGTCCGGCGGCGGCTCCGGCGACCGGGGCCACGCACCGGAGCGGCGCGCCGACGGGCTCACGGTCACCGGCGACAGGTACACGCTGGTCGGCAGCGGCGAGATCGGTCCCCGCCGGCCGGCGGACGACATCGTCGAGGGGTCGCTCGTCGGGGTCCTCGCCGGCCTGCTCACCCTCATCCCGGTCGGCGTCCTGTTCGCGACCGCGGAGTTCCGCAAGGGCATGATCCGCACGACGTTCACCGCGGAGCCCCGGCGCGGCCGTGTCCTGGCCGCCAAGGTCCTCGTCCTCGGCGCGGTCTCCTACGTCCTGTCGCTCGTCTCGGTGGTGACCGCGTTCCTGGTCGCCCAGCCGCTGCTGCGCAAGCACGGGTTCACCCCGCCCGCGTTCGTCACCCCGCATCTCACCGATCCGGCCGTCGTCCGGGTGATGCTGCTCAGCGCCTTGTTCATGACGGCCGTGGCGGTGTTCGCGCTCGGGGTCGGCATGTTCCTGCGGCACGGCGCCGCGGCGATCACCGTCGCCGTCGTCCTGTTCGTGGTGCCGTTCATCGCCGGCATGCTGCTGCCCGGCGACTCCCCGAAGTTCCTGATGTACACCACCCTCGCCGGGGGCCTGGCCACCCTGCGGGCCGACCCGCCGACGAACCTTCTGGCCTCGCCATGGTCGATGATCGGGCCGTGGACCGCGATCTGCGTGGCACTCGCGTACGCGGCCGCCGGAATCGGGCTCGCCTGGTGGCGTACGCGCACCCGGGACGTGTGATGACGGCCCTCCTCCGGTCCGTGTACGCCGAGTGGACCAAACTGCGTACGCTGCCCAGCACGTTCTGGCTGCTGTTCGGCACGGCCGGGCTGCTCGCCGGGTTCGCCGGGATCGCCGCCGGGGCGCTCAACGTCCGGGAGTGCCACGACGGCTGCACCGAGGACATCGTGCAGCTGACGCTCTCCGGCGTCCGCCTCAGCCAGGTCACCGTGGCGGTCCTCGGGGTCCTGGCGGTCACGGCCGAGTACGGCACCCGCACGATCCGGCCGACCCTCGCGGCGGTCCCGCGCCGGTGGATGGTGCTCGTCGGCAAACTGGTCGTGCTCGCCGGGCTGGTGGCCGCCACGGCCGCCACGGGGGTCGGCGGGTCGCTCCTGATCGGCCGGTGGCTGCTGCCGCACAAGGGGTTCACCGCCGCGAACGGCTACCACCTGCTGTCGCTGGGCGACGGGCTGACCCGGCGGGCCGCGATCGGCTCAGTGCTCTACCTGGTGCTGGTGGTGGTGGCCGCGGCCGGGATCGGGCTGCTGATCAGGGACACCGGCGCGGCGGTCGGCTGCGTGTTCGCGTTCCTGTTCGCCGGTACGCTCGCCGCGATGTTCGTCTCCGACCCGCACTGGGCGCACCGGCTGAAGCGGTTCTCACCGATGGAGGCCGGCCTGGCGATCCAGTCCACGACGCACTTCGCCAACCTCCACATAGGAGCGTGGGCGGGCGTCGGGGTGCTGGCCGCGTACGCCGGCGGGCTGGCGCTGATCGGCTGGCTGCTCTTCCAGCTCCGCGACGCGTAGCCGCCCGCCGTGCGGCCAGGCAAGATCCCGTTTGGATCAGGGAAATCACCCGAATCTTGGACCAAGATTACGTGCGAAAACCTGATCCAAGCGGGATCTTGGAGCCTGACGGGCTAGTTGTCGTCGGACTTGGCGTAGACGTGGGTCAGGTCCCGCCGCAGGGCCGCCGCGCCGTGCAGGTACACGTGCGTCACCTCGTCGCGGCTCAGGTCCGTCTCGACGTGCGCCATCAGCCGGATCACCCGCGGCATGGCGCCCGCGATGTCCAGCTCCTGCGCGCAGATCAACGGCACGTTGGACATGCCCATCTGCCGGGCCGCGTACGCCGGGAACTCCGCGTGGATGTCCGGCGTGGCGGTGAAGATGGCGCTGATGAAGTCTTCGTCGGCGAGGTCGTTGGCGTGCAGGACTTCCTTGACCAGCTCGGCCACCCGCTCCAGCAGGTGCTCGCGCTCGTCTACGTCCAGCTGGGTCGCCCCGCGTACAGCCCGGATCGGCACTGCGTCAGTGTATGCCCCGCATCAGCGCCTTGATGTGGCGAGTGAACCCGAACGCGCCGAGACCGAGAAGTACCGAGGCCACGCCCAGGATCAGGAAGTAGGACGGGCCGCCGTCGGAGAACTTGGCGACCTGCCCGCCGATCGCGTCGCCGACCGCCGTCGAGACGAACCACAGGCCCAGCATCTGGCTCGCGTACCAGGCGGGGGCCAGTTTGGTCGTCATCGACAGCCCGACCGGCGAGATGGCGAGTTCACCGGCGACCTGCAGGGCGTACACGGCGATGAGCCACAGCGGTGAGACCAGGTGGCTGACCGCGGCCTGGGCCGCCGCGGCCATGAGCATGAACGACAGACCGTTGAAGATGAGACCGACGGCGAACTTCCACGGCGTGGAGACCCGGTGGCCGAGCTTGACCCACAGCGCGCCGGCCAGCGGCGCGCCGATGATGATGAGGATCGGGTTGACCGATTGCAGCCAGGCCGCCGGGAAGGTGAAGTTCCCGACCGTGCGGTCGACGTTCTTGTCGGCGAACTGGTTGAGCACCGAGCCGGCCTGGTCGTAGATGAGCCAGAAGGACGCCGCGAACACGAACAGCCAGATGTACGCCTTCATCCGGCTGCGCTCGACCTCGGTGAGCCGTTTGTCCAGGAAGATCCGCACGAAGTAGACCACCGCCACGGCGACGGTGAACCAGGCGAGCAGGTCGACGACGGAGTTGACGCTGAGCCAGCCGAGCAACGCCATGATCAAAATCACCACGGCCGCCACGCCGACGCCGATCCAGATGGACCGGAAGGTCCGCTTGCGCTCCGCTCCGACGAGCGGATGCGTCGGCGCGGCCCCGTTCTCCTTCAGCCGCTTGCTGCCGATGACGTACTGGACCACCGCGAACGTCATGCCGATCGCGGCCGCGGCGAAGCCCGCGTGGTAGCTCACGTGGTCGGCGAGCCACCCCGTGACCAGCGGCGCCACGAACGCGCCGAGGTTGATGCCCATGTAGAACACGGAGAAGCCGGCGTCGCGGCGTACGGAATCCTTCTCGTAGAGGTTGCCGACCATCGTCGAGATGTTCGGCTTGAGCAGGCCCGTGCCCAGCACGATGAGGATCAGGCCGGGAAACACGCTCCAGTCGGCCGGTACCGCCATCACGTAATGGCCCAGCGCGATGACGATGCCGCCGTACAGCACCGAGCGCCGCGCCCCGATCAGCCGGTCCGCGATCCAGCCGCCGGGCAGCGCGGTGAGATAGACCAGTCCCGCGTACGCGCCGAACAGCGCGTTCGCCGAGCCCTCCGCCATGCCGAGACCGCCGTTGGCGACGGACGCGGTGAGGAACAGGACGAGGATCGCCTTCATGCCGTAGAAGCTGAAACGCTCCCACATCTCGGTCAGGAAGAGCGTCGACAACGCCCGGGGATGCCCGAAGAAGGTCGCCTCGTCACCGGGTGCCGAACCCGGCGCGCCCGACGGCGTCTGCGTGATCGACATCGCGAATCCCCCGCCCCTCTTACGGACAAAAACCGGTAAAAGGGACAGTATCGGAATTGGTGGGCGGGGTGAGGCCGGTCACCTGATTCCCGGTACGGGTACCCTTGTGGGAATCTCCGGTGCGCACGTGATCGTTGCATCACTTGAGCAGGAATTCTCAACACTTCGAGGGGTGAGCCGAAATGGGCGAGCGCATGCTGCGCGGTAGCCGTCTGGGCGCCGTCAGCTACGAGTCGGACCGCAATACCGAGCTGGCTCCGCGACAGACCCGTGAATATCTGTGCGCCAACGGCCACCAGTTCGAGGTGCCGTTCGCCGTCGATGCCGAGGTGCCCATCACCTGGGAATGCAAGTTCGACGGCACGGTGGCACGGCTGGTCGACGGCTCCGAGCCGGAGCAGAAGAAGGTCAAGCCGCCGCGTACGCACTGGGACATGCTGCTGGAGCGGCGCTCGATGGAGGAGCTCGAGGAGATCCTCAACGAGCGCCTCCAGGAGGTCCGTACGCGACGCGGCCGCTGAGGGTCGCCTTCACGCGTCAAGCCCCCGGGTCCGCCCGGGGGCTTTGTCGTGTGCTCGTGATTACGCTGCCCGCTGGAAATCGCCGCTGCCCGCCACGCGCTCGAAGACGCAGCCATAGCCTGCGCTCGTGATGAGATCCAGAATGTCAGCGGAAGGCTCCACCGGGAGCAATACCGTGTACTTCTGCGCATCCTTCACGTGCCGCCGATAGTCGAACAGCTGACCGATGGCATACCGGACATCGTTGCGGGAGGCGGTGCCCTTCGCCTCGTAGAGCTCGTTCTCGGTCTCGTCATACAGATCGGTGTACAGGGCGTTGTGCCGCCCAGGCAGAGTGATGCTCCACCGGCCAACGGTATTCCCCATCGAGGTGAGTGCCTTCTCGTAGCGCTCAACTAAGGCTTGTTCCCGCCGCTCCGCAGTAGTAGGCGCCGAGCCCGCCACGGGATAGGACCCGACGTTGCCGGCCTCGAGCGGTACGCGTACCACCTCGGACTGGGTCGAACGGTCGATCACGACGCTACGGTCTTCGGCACGAAGCTCGGTGTCCCCGACCGGCCGAAGGCGGAACACGAAGACGTCGCGCATGGCCCCGTCTTCGTCCCGGGCTCGCCCCATGGTGTAGGGCAGCGTCTGATCGACTTCGAACTCACCGATATAGCGATGTAGCCGGGTCTTGGTGCCGTCCACGTAGCCGTCGGCGACGAACAACCGCACAGCCCTCTTCGCCGCATGATGCTGAAGGAGCCCCTTGTTGCCGTCAGTCATCGTCTGCGGCCCGTGCTTTCCTTCACCGGTGTACAGGAAGAGGTCGTCGTCGACGTCCCAGCCATCGGTGTAGCCGTACTTGAGGCCCTTGGGCGGGTCTGAGTAGACGAACACATTCGGAGTCTGCGCGGACGGCTCAATACCGCCCTGCTCGCCGCCGCCGTACTTGTCCATGCGCTGACGGCGCGTCAGTCGTTCGCCGAGCTTCGTCTCCCACTGCTGCATCGGACGACACTAACGAAGCAAGTAACACTTGTCCGAATTCACGGGTCACCCGCGGGCGGTCATCTCATCTGCCTGACCGTCCTCAGTCGACCGGTGAAGTCGGCCGGGATCAGTCGACGATCTCGCCTTCGATGACCTCGTCCGGCGTGCTGGCCGCTTCGGGCGTACCCGGCTTGGGCGGCCGCTGGACCCGCACCTGCCGCGGTCCGAACAGGTCACCGGCCATGCTGGGCGAGACCCGCTTCTCCGTGGCCGCCTGGACGCGGCCGGCGGCGAGATGGCGGACCGGCGGGATGAGCAGGACCAGGCCGGTGATGCCGGACACGAAGCCGGGAATGATCAGCAGCAGCGCCGCGAACACCCCGGTGAGGCCGTGGGCGGCTTCCCGGCCGGCGGGTGTGCCGCCGCGGGCCGCGTCACGGAAGCGTCGCCAGCCGCGGCGTCCCTCGCGGCCGAGCAGGAACAGGCCGGCCGCGGTGAAGGCGATCGCGAGCAGGAGTGCCCAAAGCACGCCGATCCAC
Organism: Hamadaea tsunoensis DSM 44101; assembly: GCF_000428945.1. GTDB lineage: Bacteria > Actinomycetota > Actinomycetes > Mycobacteriales > Micromonosporaceae > Hamadaea > Hamadaea tsunoensis. The sequence goes on from NZ_AUAX01000004.1 coordinate 484,193, forward strand.
TGCGCCACGAGGACGAACACGGTGATCTCGACCGCCGCCAGGAGCAGCAGGGCCAGCGGGACGAAACGCCAACGAGATCGCACGGCCCAAGCCTACCTTCGGCAGGCCACCGTCAGCCGAGGACGGGCCTGCGCCCACAGCGAAGCGGTGGCCGCCGTCACGGCCATTGTTCGGCGCCGGCCCGCTTGCCGGTGAACAGGCGCTTGACCGCCGCGGTGCGGTCCTGGGCGCCCCACACCGTCACCCGCCACAGCGCCTCGCCGACGATGTTGCCGCTCATCTTGCTGACGCCGTGCTCACGCTCGGCGAACCGGATCGGCACCTCGGTCAGTTTGAAGCCCGCGCGGTGCGCGCGCCGCGTGATGTCCACCTGGAAGCAGTAGCCCGCCGAGGCCACGGAACCCAGGTCGATCTTCTCCAGGAGCTCCATCCGGTACGCGCGGTAGCCGCCGGTCGCGTCCTTGACCGGCATTCCCATGGCCATCCGGGTGTAGATGTTGGCTCCGCGGGAGAGGATCTCGCGGCGCAGCGGCCAGTTGACGACGCTGCCGCCGGAGACCCAGCGGGAGCCGATCACGCCGTCGGCGTCCTTGAGCGCGTCGAGCAGCAGGGAAAGCTGCTCGGGGGCGTGGGAGCCGTCGGCGTCCATCTCCACGACGGCGTCGTAGCCGTGTTCGCGGGCCCAGCCGAACCCGGCGATGTACGCCGCGCCCAGCCCCTCCTTGCCCTTGCGGTGCAGGACGTGGATGTTCGGGTCGGCCGCGGCCAGCTCGTCGGCGATGGCACCGGTGCCGTCGGGGCTGTTGTCGTCGGCGATGAGGATGTCGACGTCCGGGACCGCCGCGCGTACGCGGCCGGTGATCAGGCGGACGTTGTCGGCCTCGTTGTAGGTCGGGATGACCACCACGACCCGTCCGACGCCGGGGTATCCGCCGGCTTCCGTCCCACTCACCCGATCTCCTCCGTTGACTCCGTACGACGCCGGTCAGCGTACCGCCGCAGACGGCCGCGAACCGGTCGAAAGGCCGCGGCGAGCAGCAAACCCGCCGCGACCGCGCTCAAGATCGCCTCCGGCCAGAACGACAGCCGCGTCGCCGGCGTCTGGGCGGTGGACTCGTGCAGCTGACGCACCATCGCGTCGGGCGTGAAGAACTGCGAGGCCTGGTGTACGCGCCCGGAGGTGTCCACGAAGCCGGAGATGCCGACCGTCGAGGCCATGAGGGAGTCGCGGCCGTGCTCGACGGCCCGCAGCCGGACCATGGCCAGCTGCTGGCGGGCCTCGTCGACGTTGAACGTCGCGTTGTTGGTCTGCACGACGAGCAGCTGCGCGCCCGAGGTGACCGTGTCGTGCACGATCCCGTCGTACGCGATCTCGAAGCAGATCACGTCGCCGACCCGGGCCGGGCCCACGGTCAGCACGCCCGGCTTGTCGCCGGGCTGGAAGTCGGAGCTCAGCAGGCCGGCCTTGCTCGTGATGAGCTCGGCGATCGGTTCGACGATCGAGCGCATCGGCAGGTACTCCGCGAACGGGACCGGATGCTGCTTCTGGTAGCTGCCGGTGACCCCGCGGCCGGCCTCCCAGACCAGGCCGACGTTGCGGGCGGTGTGCTCGGTCGCGCCGGCCATGACCGCCCCGACCAGGATCGGTACGCCGATCGCCCGCGCCGCCCGGTCGATCGCGTCGGCGGCGTCCGGGTTGGTCAGCGGGTCGATGTCGCTGGAGTTCTCCGGCCAGATGACGAGGTCGGGCCGGGGCTGCTCGCCGCGGTCGACCCGGTTCGCCAGTTCGACCGTGCCCCGCACGTGGTTGTCGAGAACCGCCTTGCGCTGCTCGTTGAAGTCGAGTCCGAGCCGGGGCACGTTGCCCTGCACGATCGCCACGGTGACCGGGGTGGTCCCGGGCTCGCTCAGCGGGACGGCGTACCCGGCGGCCAGCACGGCGGCGGCGCCGAGCACCGTGCCGGCCGCGAGGGCCGGCCGGCGTGCGGAGTGGATCGCGAGGACGAGCAGGCCGCCGGCGACCGCCACGGCGAACGACACCAGCGGGGCGCCGCCCAGCCAGGCCAGCCGCAGCGCCGGGGAGTCCGCCTGGCTGAACGCGAGCCGTCCCCACGGGAAGCCGCCGAAGGGCGTACGCCCGCGCAGCGCCTCCTGGGCGACCCAGAGCACGCCGAGCACGAGCGGCCAGCTCCACCGGCGGCGGTCGACGACCGGGCTGAGCACGGCCTGCGCCAACCCGAGCAGGGTGAAGAACGCGGCCTGCAGTGCGACGAGCAGGATCCACGGGCCGGGGCCGACGTTGGTGCTCGTCCAGTCGAGCAGCGGCCCGAAGAACACGATCCCGGTGACGAGCCCGAACAGCGCCCCCGTACGCGCCCGGCGCCGGTGTGTGGCCAGCGCGAACGCGGCGACGCCGACCGGGGCCAGCCACCACAGGCCGTACGACGGGAAGGACAGCAGCAGCGCGCCCCCGGCCAGCACCGACAGGGCGAGGCCGGCCCAGTAGGGCACGGGTCGCGGCGCGGCGGGCGGCGGGGACGCCTCCTGGGTCGGCGCCTGCGGCGGGGCAACGGCTGCGGTCACGGCCGAAACCCTACCCGGCGCCCCTGGACGCATGACGGAGAGTACGCGGGCCGCGGCGCCCCCACCGCGGCCCGCCCCCCGTTCCGGGCTCTTTACAGCGGGTTGTCCTGTTCGAAGTCGGCGAACGGCCGGATCTCGATCCGCCCGCCGCGGGCCATCGGGTGCGTCCGGGCGACCTCGATCGCCTCGTCCAGATCCGCGCACTCGATGACGTCGTAGCCCACGATCAGCTCCTTGGTCTCGGCGAACGGGCCGTCCGAGATGAGCAGCTGCTTGTTGCGTACGCGCACCGTCGTCGCCGCGCTCTTCGGGCCCAGGACGTGCCCCTGCAGGCGGCGGCCCTTGGCGTTGTTCTCGGCGACCCACACGTCGATGTCGGGCTCGTCGGCGGTGTCGGTGTCCGGCTCGCCGTCGACGCAGACGAACATCATGTACTTCATCGGTGCCTCCTCATGCGGAATCCTCATTCGGAATCTCACCAGGGTGACGATCGGCCGGACGCGTACCGGACAGGTCGCGCGGAAAAATTCTTCCGGGTTCAGGAGCGGGCCGGTACGAACCCCTGGAAGACGACGTCGAGGTCCGCGCGGTGCTGGTCCCAGCGGTCCGCCGGCGCGCTCCAGTAGATCGAGTACGCCTGGTCCGGCGCCGTCACGAACCCCCGGTTGAGCACGTGCCGCGGACCGTCGTCGGCCGTGTACGTGAACTCCCAGTCGGCCGCCTTGACCCAGTAGTCGACCCGTTCCAGGCGTACGCGTTCGTAGTCGGTGTAGTCGTCGGCGCGGGCCTTCTCGTTGTTCTCCCAGTCCTTGACCGGGTCGGACTTCGGGTGGCGGGTCTGGTCGACGAGCAGGAAGGTGCCGTCCGGGCCCTTCCAGTAGGGGCGGCCGCCGTCGTCGTGGCCCTCCTGCCAGCCGTCCGGCACGGGTATCGAGAAGCCGCTGTCGTCGCTGACCAGCTGCCAGCCGGGCGGCACCTGGAAGCTCGGGCTCTGCACCACCGGCGACGGCGACGGGGAGGCCGAGGGCTTGCGGGCGGGCGAGGACCGGTGCGCGGCGGCGGGCGACTTGGTCGCGCCGGGCTGCCCGGTCGGCGTCCGCGTGGTCCACGGGTGCAGGGCCGCCAGCACGAGCGCGCCGACGATGAGCACGACCGCCGCGACCGCGAGCCAGGCCAGCGGTGAGGTCTTCTTCGGCCGGGCCGGGGGTGGCGGCACCACGGTCACCGGCCGCTCGGCGGGGCGGGCCGGCGGGCGGGCGACCCCGGCGGCGTACGGGGAGACGGGCGCGTTGCCGGTGACGCGGGTCGGCGGTGCGGTCGCGGGCCGGGGCGCGGATCCCGCGACCGGCATCGGCATCGTCATCGGCCGGGTCGGCGCCGTTCCCGCCCGGACCGCGCGCATCAGGCGCTCCGCCTCGGCCGCGCCCATCCGCTGGGCGGGGTCCTTGCGCAGCAGCCCGCTGAGCACGGGTTCGAGCGCACCGGCGCGGACCGGCGGCGGGAGGGGCTCGGTCGCCAGCGCCGTCAGCGTCGCCATCGGGGTCGAGCGCGCGTACGGGGCCCGGCCCTCGACGGCCGCGTAGAGGGTGGCGCCCAGCGACCACAGGTCCGACGGCGGCCCGACGTCCAGGTCGTGTACGCGTTCCGGCGCGATGTACGCCGGCGTGCCGAACATCGCCGCCCCGGTACGCGTGACGAACGGGTCGCCGGGCACGGTCGCCAGCCCGAAGTCGGTGAGCAGGATGCGCCCGTCGTCGGAGAGCAGCACGTTGGCCGGTTTCACGTCGCGGTGGACGATCCCGGCCCGGTGCCCGGCACCGAGCGCGCCGAGCAGGCCGATCCCGATCTCGGCGGCCCGCTGGGGGCTGATCAGCTTCTCGTCCTGCAGCGAGTGCCCGGAGACGTACTCCATCACGATCCAGGGATCGCCGTCCGGTTCGGCGACGACGTCGAAGATGCGTACCACGTTGGGGTGGTTGAGCCGGGCGACCGCGCGGGCCTCGCGCATCGAGCGTGCGCGCAGGTCCTGGCGTTCCGCCTCGGTCATCCCGGCCGGCGGGACGAGCTCCTTCACCGCCACCTCGCGGCCGAGCACCTCGTCGGTGCCGAGCCAGACGCGCCCCATGCCGCCCTGGCCGAGCTGGCGGACGAGACGGTAGCGGTCGGCGATCAGGGTGGAGGGACTCGTCGGCATATCCCGATCCTTACCCATGCCCGCCGGAACGAACACTCAAGCCGGACGCAAGGGGCGATACGTCACACTGATGTCAGCAGGGCGACCGCCGCGTCCGGGTGATCGTCGGCCAGCAGTCCCGCCGCCGCCAGCACGTACGCCGAGTCGACCGCGACCCGGGGCGCCCGCGGCAACGCCCAGCCCCCCGCCGTGTCGGTCAGCGCGGCCGCGAGGATCTGCCGGGCGGCCTCCGGCGGCGAGTGCCGCAGGATCCCGCCCGAGCCGATGACGAGGCGGACGTCGCGCAGATCAGGGCCGCTGCGGGCGTGCCGGCGCAGCGCGATCTTCGCCGCGAGGGTGGCGATCTCCACCTCGTCGGGATCGCCGGGAGGGGCGAGAAAGGCGGGATCGGCCGCCCGAGCGCAAGCGCCGTCCAGCAGCGAAGGCGACGGCTGGATCATCCGTTCCGCGGCGGCGGCCTCCACGACGCCCGGGGCGCTCCACCGCATCCCGAGATCGCCCTCGACGGTCCGGCTGCGCCACAACGTTCCCGCCACCTCGGCCCGGGCCGCGTCGGGGGTCAGCACCGAGTAGACGTCCGTGGTCGCCCCGCCGACGTCGAGCACGAGCAGGTCCGCACCGAGGGTGTCGCCGAGCACCTCGACGCCGCGCAGCACCGCGTCGGGGGTCGCCATGCGCACCAGCGAGGCGAACCGCGGCCCGCGCGAGAGCTTCTTGCCCCCGATGACGTGCTTCAGGAACACCTCGCGGATCGCCGCGCGGGCCGGACCCGGCTCCAGTACGCCGATGCGCGGCAGCACGTTCGCCGTCGAGACGACCGGGACTCCGGCGCTGGACAGCAGCGAGTGCAGGGCTTCGCGTACCTCGGCGTTGCCGGCCAGGACCACCGGTACGCGGAAGCGGGCCCGGGCGAGCAACCCGGCGTTGTGGGTGATCGTCTCTTCGTCGCCGCCGTCGGTGCCGCCCACCAGGAGGACGACGTCGGGGCGCGCGGCGCGGAGGTCTTTCAGCGAGGCCAGCGGGCCCGCGCCCACGTGGACGACCTTGGCCCCGGCGGAGAGTCCGACCTTGTGCCCGGCGGTCGCGGTGACGAGGGCTTCGTAGCCGAGGACGGCGAGCCGCAGCCCGCCGCCGGCCGACGAGCAGACGCGGATCTCGTCGTAGGCCCACCCGTCGACGGCCGCTTCGAGGCCGCGCAGGACGTCGGTGCCGATGGTGGTCGGATGGGAGGCCGTCGCGACCAGCCCGCCGCCGGTGTCGACGAGGGCGGCCTTGGTGTAGGTCGAGCCGACGTCGACACAGGCGACCAGCACGTCAGGAGGCCTTGGCGGGGACGACGACCGTGCCCGTGGCGCTGACCGCGAGGATGGGGTCGGCCAGGACCTCGGCCGCGGACTCCCCCAGGTCGGTACGCCCCCGGCAGACCACGACGCACGTGAAGTCGATCGTGCGGCTGCGGGTGCCCATCCGCGTGATCGTCGCGGTGACCTCCAGCACGTCGCCCGCCCGCATCGGAGCCTTGAACTGCACGTCCGAGTAGGACGCGAACAGCCCTTCGTCGCCGTCGGTGCGGATGCAGACCTCGGTCGCCACGTCCCCGAACAACCCCAGCGCGTACGCACCGTCGACGAGGTTGCCCGCGTAGTGCGCGTGGCTGTAGGGGACGTAGCGGCGGTGGGTGACGGACAGTCCGACGGTCACTTCTTCTCCGAGCCCTTCTCGATGATCTTGTGCACCAGGAACGAGGCGACTTCGCGGGGGGTCGTTCCCCGGCCGAAGATGCGGTCGACGCCGAGCTCGTCGGCCATGAGCTCGTCGAAGCGGGGGCCGCCGACGATGAGCAGCGGCCGCTTGTGCGCCGGCAGCGCCTCGCGGAACGCGGCGGTCATCTCGCGGGTGTTGTGCAGGTGCGCGTCGCGCTGCGTGACGACCTGCGAGACGAGGACGGCGTCGGCCTTCTCCTTGCGGGCGGCCTCGACGAGGTCGGGCACGGTCACCTGGGCGCCGAGGTTGACGACCTTCAGCTCCCGGTAGTACTCCAGGCCCTTCTCGCCCGCGATCCCCTTGACGTTGAGGATCGCGTCGATGCCCACGGTGTGCGCGTCGGTGCCGATGCACGCGCCGACGACGGACAGCTTGCGCCGCAGCTTCTTCTTGACCAGCGTGTTGACCTCCTTCGCGGTCAGCAGCGGGAAGTCGCGCTCGACCACCTGGACCTTGTCCAGCTCGACGAGGTGGTTGACCCGGCCGTAGACGACGAAGAAGGTGAAGCCCTCCCCCATCTGCTTGGCGTGCACCAGCATCGCCGGGTCGAGGCCCATCTTCGCGGCCAGCTGCAGGGCGGCGCCCTCGGCCTTCTTGTCGTGCGGGATCGGCAGCGTGAAGGACGTCTGCACCATGCCGTCGCCGGTCATGTCCCCGTACGGGCGGACGATCGTGCTCACTGCGCCGCTCCTTCCAGGAGGACGGTCGCCGGGTTGTAGTAGCCGTCCTCGTGCTTCGCGACGCCGTCGAGGCCCTTGCCCCGGTCGGCGGGGCGCTTCATGATCCCGAAGGCGCCCTCGGCGATGGCGGTCAGCAGGCCCTTGCGCTCGATGGTCTCCAGCAGCTCGGTCGCCTCGTCCAGGACCTGGTGGGCGCGCTGCTGGATGAACCCGCCGGGCGCCGGGACGAAGTCCTCGTGCAGGCCGCGGCACGCGTTGAGCACGTAGCGGACGTTCTGCAGGGCGATGTCGCGGTCGGACAGCCACGGGGTCACCACGGCCTCGGTCATCATGCCGACGAGCAGGATGCCCTGGCCGGTCATCGTGCCGACGAGGTTGAAGAAGCCGTCGAGCAGGTTGCCGCGGAACACGTCGCCGGTCATGTGCTTGGTCGGCGGCATCCACTTCAGCGGCGCGTCCGGGAAGAGCTCCCGGGCCAGCAGCGCGTGGGCCAGCTCCAGCCGGAACGACTCGGGCAGGTCCGGGTTGATCTCGAACGCGTGGCCGAGGCCCAGCTGCCAGTCGGCGAGTCCCGCCTCGTGCGCGAAGTACTCGTTGAGCAGCTGCGACACGGTCACCGTGTGGGCCTCGTCGACCGCGTCGGCGGTGGTGAGGTAGTTGTCCTCGCCGGTGTTGATGATGATCCCCGCGCGGGCGTGGACCTGCCGGGAGAACCGCTGGTCGACGAAGGTGCGGATGGGGTTGATGTCGCGGAACAGGATGCCGTACATCGAGTCGTTGAGCATCATGTCCAGCCGCTGCAGGCCGGCCAGCGCCGCGATCTCCGGCATGCAGAGGCCGGACGCGTAGTTGGTGAGGCGTACGTAGCGGCCGAGCTCCTTCGACGACTCGTCCAGGGCCGCCCGCATCAGGCGGAAGTTCTCCTGCGTCGCGTACGTGCCGGCGAAGCCCTCGCGGGTCGCGCCCTCGGGGACGAAGTCGAGCAGGGACTGCCCGGTCGAGCGGATCACCGCGATCACGTCCGCGCCGGCCCGCGCCGCCGCCTGCGCCTGCGGAATGTCCTCGTAGATGTCGCCGGTCGCCACGATCAGGTAGATCCAGGGCCGCTGCTTCGGGTCCCCGTACTTCTTGATCATCTGGTCGCGCTGCCGCCGGTTGCGGTCGATCGTCGCGATGCCCGTCTTCACGGCCCGGTCCGCGGCCCGCCTCGCCGCCGTCGCGTCCTTCTTCTCGGGTACGCGGAAACGCACGCTGCCCGCCGCGGCCTTCTGGGCCAGCACGGTGAGATCTGACTCGCCGGTGGTGAGCATCGCGTCGAAGACCGGCGACGCGACGCCGTGCCCGAGCCCGATGTCGGTACGCACGGCGTCCACCAGCCGGTTCGCCCACGGGATGCCTTCGGCGTCGGCGCCGGAGATCCCGGCCAGCCGCAGGACGGCCCGCTCCACCGAGACGGTGGTGTGGCTGCGGGCGAGGTCCACGACCGGCCGGCCGGCGCGCTCGGCGAGGGCCCGGGCCTTGGCCACGACGTCGTTGTCGAGGTGCAACTTACCCATAAATCTTCTCTCCACGAAGGACGGTACGCCGGCAGACCGGCAGCTCCGGCAGGGGTTCGTCCGGCAGTTCGGGCAGCAGGGCGGGCAGGGTGCCGACGAGTCCGCCGGGCGCCGACCAGATCCCGAAGGTGGCCGCGTGCCCGGGCGCGAGTACGCCGTCGTCGTCCAGGTGCACCGCCCGCCAGCCGCCCCGGGTGTGGGCCGCGTACGCCGCCTTCGCGCTCATCCGCTGCACGGGGTTGAAGTGGTTGACGGCGGCGCGTACGGAGCCCCACGGGTCGAGCGGGGTGACCGGTGAGTCGGAGCCGAACGCCAGGGCCACGCCGACCGCGTGCATCTGCCCCATCGGGTTGCTGGCCAGCGACCGGGCGACGCCGAGGCGCTGGGCGTACATCTGGTGCTCGCCGCCCCACAGCCGGTCGAAGGCGGGCTGCATGCTGGCCGTGATCCCGTACTCGACGAACTTCCCGATCATCGCCTTGTCGACGATCTCGGCGTGCTCGATGCGGTGCCGGGCCTCGCGCAGCACCTCCGCGCCGCTGACGCCGAGGTGGCCGAGCTTGGCGGCGGCCATCGCGAAGCCTTCGAGGACCGTGCCGATCGCGGCGTCCCCGATCGCGTGGAAGCCACCCTGCAAAGGCCGGGCGGAATGAACTCCTGGCTCTTCGCGCGAGCGCTCATCGCGAGGTCTCAGGGCGTGGCACCCCAGGAGGTGGTCGCGGACCTGCTCGGCGGTCACGTAGCCGAAGCCGCAGCCGTGCTCGTCCAGGTAGTCCGCCGACAGGTGGGCCGTACGCGAGCCCAGCGCGCCGTCGGCGTACAGGTCGCCGCCCGCGCCGACGGCGCCCAGCTCGACGGCCTTGGCGGCGCCACCCAGCTCGCCCCAGTAGCCGTAGACCTCGGGCAGCCCGGCCCCGCTCAGGGAGAGGACGTCGGTGAAGTCCTCTTCGGACGACGTGCCGGGGCCGCCGCACTCGTGCACGGCCGCGATCCCGAGGGACGCCGCGTGTTCGAGGGCGGCCCGCTGCGCCGTACGCCGCTGGTCGGCCGTGATCTGCCCGAACGCGGCCTCGCGGACGACGTGGTGGGCGTCGCGGCGTACCCAGCCGGACTCGTCGTAGCCGGGCGCACCCTCGGCGAGCTTGAGCAGGTCGGGTGTGACCAGGGCGGAGTGGATGGACGCCTGGGACAGGTAGACCGCCCGGCCGCCGCTCGCCCGGGCGAGCCGCTCGGCCGCCGGCGGCTGCTCCAGGGACGGCCACGTCGACTCGTCGAACCCGTGCCCGAGCACGACCGCGGCGTCGGGCAGCCCCGCGGCGAACGCGGAGACCGCGTCGAGCAGCTGCTCCGCCGAGCGTACGCCGGACAGGTCGAGCCCGCGCAGCGCGAGCCCGGTGTCGGTGGCGTGGACGTGCGCGTCCACGAACGCCGGGGCGAGCAGGGCGTCGTCACCCGCGATCGCCCGGCAGTCGATCACCTCGTCGGCGGCGGGCGCGTCGGCGGCGCTGCCGACCCAGGCGACGACGCCGTCGCGGACCAGCAGCGCGCTCTCGGTGGCGTGCGAGGGGAGGGCGGGCGTGCGGATCGCCGCGTTCACGTACAGAGAGGCGTGAGATGTCATGTGCTCAGTCTGCCGCGAGCCGGGCTTCGAACATTCCGCGCACGCCGGGTTCGGTACGCAGAAGCTCCAGGGCGAGGGCGGCGTGGCCCGGGGTGTAACCGTTGCCGACGATCATGGTGACGTCCGCGGCGAGCCCCTCGGCGCCGAGCGCGGCGGCGGCGAAGCTCGTGGCCATCGAGAAGAAGACGACGGTGCCGCCGTCGGCGGTGGCGAGGATCGCGCCGTGCTCGCAGCCGGGCACGTCGACGCAGACCACCGTGACGTCGGCGCGGCCGACCGCCTCGGCGAGCGCGACCGGGTCGCGGGCGTCGGCGACGGCGACGACGTCGGCCAGGCCGGACTCGGCCAGCCGCTTGGCCTCCAGCTCGTTCGGGACGAGGCCGATCGTGCGTTGGGCACCGGCCCGGCGGGCGGCCGCCAGCGACAGCGAGCCGGACTTGCCCGCGCCGCCGAGCACCGCCACGACGGGCCTGCGGGCCGGATCACCGGTGACGTAGCCGGCGACGACGCGCTCGGTGAGGGCCGGGGCGCCGCAGACGTCGAGCACGGCCAGGGCCAGCTCGGGGTCGAGATCGTCGGGCAGCTTCGCCGCGATCGACCGCCCGAACAGGATGGCGTGCCCGGTCGCGGGCACCTGCTCGCTCAGCCCGTCCCAGCGCGCCAGCCCGTCGGTGATCGCCAACGGCGTCAGCGTGAGGCTGACCAGGGTGGCGACCCGGTCGCCGACCGCCAGCCCGAGCGGCGACCGCGGTCCGACGGCCTCGACGGTGCCGATGAGCATGCCGCCCGAGCCCGTCACCGGGTTGTGCATCTTGCCCCGGGTCGCGACGATCTCCAGCACCTCGTCGCGTACCGCGCTGCCGTCGCCGTCGTGCTTGGTGAGCAGCTGACGGAAGCTGGCCGCGTCGAGGTTGAGCTTCTCGACGGCGATGCGTACCTCGTCGGGGCCGATCTCGGGGTCGGTGGAGAGCCGCCAGGCCGCCTGGGGCAGCACGCCGCCCGGTTCCAGTACGCGATGCAGCCCGACCGGCGAGGTCATGCGGGACTCCCTAGCTGTGGGCGCTCGCGGGACGGGCGCTCATGATTCGGACAACCGCCTGTGTTCGACATGCGGCAAAGGAAATTCTCCGGCAGAATAGTTCCTAGACGAAAAATAATCCAGTAACGTGGCTCCGTCACCCAGAGGCCACCCCGAGGGGTTCCACACCCAGGGCCCCGCCGCGCAGACAGGAGTTCCGATGTCCGAGGTGCCGACCGACGCCGGCCAGCCGTACGAGTACCGCCGCGTGCCGCTCGTCGAGCCCGACTGGACGCGGCTGCCCGGCTGGCGGGACGTGACGGCCGCGCAGTGGGAGTCCGCCCAGTGGCAGCGGGTGAACTGCGTGAAGAACGTCCGGCAGCTGCGCGCGGTCCTGGGCGACCTGGTCGACGACCGGTTCTACGCCGACCTCGAGACCGACCAGCAGAACCTGGCGACGATGTCGATGCTCGTCCCGCCGCAGATGCTCAACACCATGGTCCCGCACGGAGCGCCCGAGGGACAGACGTACACCGATGCGTTCTATGCCGATCCGGTACGCCGCTACATGATCCCGGTCGCCTCCGACCGGCTCGCCGACTGGCCGTCGCACCCGCACGCCACCCGCGACTCGCTGCACGAGCACGACATGTGGGTCGCCGAGGGCCTCACCCACCGCTACCCCACCAAGGTCCTCGCCGAGCTGCTGTCGACCTGCCCGCAGTACTGCGGCCACTGCACCCGCATGGACCTCGTCGGCAACTCCACCCCCGCGGTCAGCAAGCTCAAGCTGGAGCTCAAGCCGGTCGACCGGTACGACGCGCACATCGCGTACCTGAAGGCCCACCCCGGTGTACGCGACGTCGTCGTCTCCGGCGGCGACGTGGCCAACGTGCCGTGGAAGCAGCTCGAGGCGTATCTCATGCGGCTGCTGGAGATCGAGACGATCCGCGACGTCCGGCTGGCCACGAAGGCGCTGATGGGCCTGCCCCAGCACTGGTTGCAGCCCGACGTCGTCGAGGGCGTCGAGCGGGTCGCCCGCACCGCCCGCCGCCGCGGCGTCAACCTGGCCATCCACACGCACGTCAACCACGCCAACTCGCTGACGCCGATCGTCGCGAAGGCCGCCCGCACGATGCTGGAGGTCGGCGTACGCGACGTGCGCAACCAGGGCGTGCTCATGCGCGGGGTCAACGCGCAGACCCACGACCTGCTGGACCTGTGCTTCGCACTGCAGGGCGAGGCCGGCATCCTGCCGTACTACTTCTACATGTGCGACATGATCCCGCACGCCGAGCACTGGCGGGTCTCGGTCGCGCACGCGCAGCGCCTGCAGCACGACATCATGGGCTACCTGCCCGGGTACGCGACCCCGCGCATCGTCTGCGACGTCCCGTTCGTCGGCAAGCGGTGGGTGCACATGGTCACCGAGTACGACCGGGAGAACGGCATCTCGTACTGGACGAAGAACTACCGGACGTCCATCGAGGCCGAGGAGTCCGACGCGCTCACCAAGCGGTACGCGTACTACGACCCGATCGACACGCTGCCCGAGTCCGGCCGGCGGTGGTGGCGCAAGCAGGCCGAAGAACAGAACGCGTGAGCAAGAGGGGCGGCCCGGCGGGCCGCCCCTCTTCTATTCGTCCACCTGTCCCTCCGCCTGGTGGCGGGCGTAGTGCCGGGCGACCCGGGCCCGGTTGCTGCACGACGGCTTGCAGAACTCCTGCCGCCCGTGCCCCTTCACGAAGTAGCGCACGCAGCGCGGAGCCTGGCAGGCGCGCAGATTCTCCCGGTCGGGACCGGCCAGGAACGCGATCGTCGCCCGGGCCAGCGCCGCCGTCAACGCGACCACCGGATCGGCCGCGCCGCCCTCCAGTACGCTCGCCGGCCGCTCGTCGTCCCAGTCCAGCCGCACGGTCACGGGGACCTGCGCGGCGGCCGTGTTGATCCGGTCGACCGCCTCGGCCAGCGGCAGCAGCCGGTGCGCGTCCGCCCGGCTGGCCGGCCAGGGCCGCACCGCGTACGCGAACAGGGCCCGGGTTCCGGCGCGTATCGAGAGCACGGCCGCCTGGGCCTCCGCCGACCCCGGTACGCCGTCGAATCCGACCCCCGCGGCCCAGCCCGGCAGCGCGGCCGGGTCGGCGAGGTCGTCGGCGACACCGCCGTGCCCGTCGTGCCGGATGGTCGACGCGAAGGCGAGCGCCAGCCCCGGCACGGGCGGCTCCGCGGGCGGCTCCACCGGCGGCTCCACGGTCGATTCCGCGATCGATTCGGACTTGATCACGGGACCGAGGATACGCTACGGTCCCTAACGGCAAATGCATTCTTTACCGTTAGTCACCCCACAGGAGATCCCGATGCTGCTGGCCCAGATCAGCGACCTGCACCTCGACGGCACCGAGCGCGCGACGGAGCGCGCCCGGCGGACCATGGCGTACCTGCGCCGCCTGCCGATCGACGCGCTGCTCGTCACGGGCGACATCGCCGACACCGGTTCCCCGGCCGAGTACGAGGAGGCGGCCGCGCTGTTCGACCTGCCGTTCCCCGTCCTGCACTGCCCGGGCAACCACGACGCGCGGCCGGCGTACCGGAAGGGGCTGCTGAACGAGGCGGCGAGCGACGCGCCGGTCAACAGCGCGCACCGCGTGGGCGACGCGCTCATCCTCATGATCGACGCGTCGATCCCGGGCGAGGATCCCGGCTTCCTCGCCCCCGAGACCCTGTCCTGGCTGGACGAGCAGCTCGCCGCGGCCGACGGGCCCGCGCTGCTGGCCTTCCACCAGCCGCCGGTGAAGGTGGGCCACCCGATCCCCGACGGCAGCACCCTGCAGAACGCCGCCGACCTCGACCGGATCCTCGACAACCACCCGCACGTCGCGGCGATCCTCACCGGACACGCCCACACCGCCGCCGCCACGACCTACCACGGCCGCCCGCTGATCGTCTCCCCCGCCGTGACCTGGACGCTGCGCCTGCCGTTCGAAGGCGAAGGCCTGGCCGACCTCGACGCCGACCCGGCCGTCGCCTTCCACCTGCTCGACGGCGACCAGCTCATCACCCACTTCCGCATCGTCCGATGAGGAACGTCGCCGGCTTCCTGCTGGCCGTCCTGCCCGTCATCGCCACCCCCGGCGCCAGCCTCGCCCTGCTCACGCAGCGCGTGGCGCCGGGCGGCGCGCGGCACGGCCTGCCGGTCATCCTCGGCACCGTCACCGGCCTCTACCTGCACGCCACCCTCGCCGTCGCCGGCCTCTCCGCGATCGTCATGCGTTCCAGCGAACTCTTCTCCGCCGTACGCGTCGCCGGCGCGATCTACCTCGTCGCGCTGGGCCTGTGGACCCTGCGTACGCCCCGGCCAGCCCCTCGCGCGCGGTGGCGGCCACGGGGCGCGTACCCGCAGGCGTTGCTGGGCAACGTGCTCAACCCGAAGGCCGCCTCGATCTACCTGACCCTCGTTCCGCAGTTCGTCGACCCGCGCCGGCCGCTCGGACCGCAGATCTTCCTCCTGGCCACGGCGCACGCGCTGCTCATCGCGGTCTGGCTGCTCGGCTGGACGGCGGTCATCGTCCGCGTCGGCCACGCGATCCGCTCGGCGACCTTCACCGTCTGGGTACGCCGCACGACCGCCGCGATCCTCATCGTCCTGGGCCTCCGCGCCGCCACCACCTGACGTGTCATGGTGAGGGCGACTGGGCGACGGTGGACGATGCGTCGCCCCACTCACCTGGCAGTGGAGGCCCCAGGGCCGGAACGGTCTCCCGCGGGAGGAGCGGAGGTGAGATCGACGAACCCGGGACATGAATTCGATCTTGAATCTAGGACCTGCGGATGGCGGCGGCGATGAACTCGTCGGCCTTGGGGTCGGGGTCGTTCTCCACCATGGAGACGGCGTTGACCAGGTCGTGGTAGGGGTTCCAGGAGTCGCGGCCGGTCACCGACAGCCAGAGATCGAGGAACCGGTCCGCCACCGACATGTCGAACTGGTAGCAGAGGTTGATCCGGCAGTGCGCGACGTCCTCCTCGGCCGGACCGACGCAGGACGACACCCAGTCCACGACTCCGGTGATCTCGCCGTCCGTCCACAGGAGATTGCCCGGGTGGTAGTCGCGGTGCACGAAGACCCGCTCGAACTCCGGCCGCGGCCCCTCGTACGCGGACAACGCCGCCTGCCACGCGGAAGGATGGCGGGACCACGGCGGCGGGAACGGGATCTCGGGTCCGTAGGGCGCCCACTCGGCCAGCCCCGCGTCGGCCGGTACGCGGACACCGTGGATGACCGGCAGCAGCTCGGCCAGCCGCCGCAGCCACGATTCGAGGTCGTCGGGATGCCACACGACCGAGCCCGGCACGCTCGTCATGACCGTCGTCGGTACGCCCGTCTCCGCGCCCAGCGGATCAGCCGCGAGCAGGTGCGGGGCCGGGATGGCCGGGTGCCCGGTCAGGAAGCGCAGCACGTGGGCCTCGTTGACGGGGATCTCTGGTTCGTCGCGTACCCAGTCGCGGACGTAGCGGCGCAGCACGACCGGTTCGCGGCCGCCGGCCAGGAAGAGGCGGTGCACCGCCGCGGAGCGGCCGCCTTCGAGCGGCTCGACCTGCTCGACGCGGGCACCGAGCTGCTGCTCGACCCAGGCCAGCGCGTCGGCGGGCGGCCGGCCGCGCAGTACCCGATGCAGCTCGTCCTCGATCCCGAACCCGTACGCGACCGTCACGCCCTGGATCGTAGGCGCCACCCCCGCGCTCGGCCGGTCCAGGCACGGCATGATCCCGTTTGGATCAGGGAAATCACCCGAATCTTGGGCCAAGATTACGTGCGAAAACCTGATCCAAACGGGATCTTGGACCGGGCGGTGGGGCGGGGTGGGACGGACGTGGGAATGGGGTCAGCGGCGGCGCCAGTAGCCGCCGACTTCGTGGCCGTCGCGCTGATGCGGCGGCACCCAGACCTGGCCGTCGGTGCCGATCGTCAGCGCCCTGGCCCCCGGCGGGCCGCCCGGCGTCCGGTGCACGTAGCCGCGGTTGACCAGCGACGCGCGCAGTTCGGGCAGCCGGCGCAGCCAGTAGTCGTCGCCGGCCCGGGCGAACGTGTCGACCACGGCGGCCGGGTCGACGTGGTCGTACGCGAGTCCGAGCAGGATCAGACCCTCTTCGACCCGCAGCGGCGTCAGGCGTTCCACCGCGGCCAGGTCGCCGAAGAGCGGCGGGAGTTCGGCGGCGGTCGCGTACGGCAGGGCGGCCAGGACGCGCGCGACCGCGTCGTCCAGCGATTCGACCGGGAGACCGCACACCGTCGAGGGCTCGCGCAGCAGCGGATCGCCCTCGGCCGCGAAGGTCAGCTCGTCGCAGACCCGATGGCGCAGCAACGCGACCAGGGCGCTGCGCCCCGCCACGATCGGCCGCTCCCCCGTCTCGTCCGGCGTCGCGGCCAGCACCCGCCACCGGCGCGCCTGCTCGATGGTCAGCACGTCGCGCAGCCACGGCGGGAGGCGGTCCATCAGGCGGCCTCCGCGTCCGGCACCGGCTGGCGTACCTGGCGGACGGACGGGCGCAGCTCCAGCCACCGCGGGTGCAGCACATCCACGTGGAACACCGCGTCGCGTACCACCACGAGCCCGTCGGCCACCAGCGCCTTCAGCGCCGCACTGGCGGTCGCCGGGGCCAGACCGCAGGCCACCGCGACCGCCCGCGCCGACACCAGGCCGTGCGGCCGCAATGACAGTTCCGCGAGTACGCGCATCTGCGCCCTCGGCAGCGGCCCGCCGACGTCCACGCCCAGCTCGGCCGCCAGCCGCTCGAAGTCGGGGCCGGAGAACAGCCACTGGCCGGCGGCGATCCGGCCGACCCCGAGCCGCCGCGCGGCGGAGACGACCCGCCGCCGGGAGGTGCCCAGACGACGGGCGACCTGCTCAGGAGTGTTGTTCATCCTGCACACCCTAAGGCGGGCGGGCAAATCACCGCAGTCCCCGAAATGACAGCGGGCTGCCGCGGTCGGGTCGGCCGCGGCAGCCGGACAGCCCAGTCACTCACGGACGGGGCGGCACGATGTCCCGCCGCTCCTCCACCTCGTACTCGGCCGGCTGGGCCGGGTACGCGTTCGGCGCGGGCTGCGTCACGACCCGGGTCGTCCGGCGGCTGTTCCAGACCGTCATCGTCAGGATGAGGCCGACCGCGCCGGCGGCCATGAGGATCCAGCCGACCACGTCGAGGTCCAGCCACCCGACGTGGACGTCGAGGGCGAAGGTCAGGATCGCACCGAGCGCGATCAGGAAGATGCTGGCTCCGATACCCACGGCAAGTCTCCTTTGAGGGGGTCCTCTTCTGCCGGTGCCTCTACCCGATCCGGTCGGCTCTCACACCCCGTAGAGCGTCCTAGGAAACTGATCCATCCGGGTGAACCCCCGCAATCCTGGTTCACTGGTACGCATGCGGGAGATCGTCCTCGTCCGGCACGGAGAGACCGAATGGTCCGCCGCCGGCCGGCACACGTCCGTCACCGACCTCGACCTGACCCCGGACGGGGAACGCCGGGCGGCACTGCTTGCCGGCCGCCTGGCCGGCCGCTCCTTCGGACTCGTGCTGTGCTCTCCGCGTACGCGTGCGCAGCGAACGGCCGTGCTCGCGGGCCTGGCGCCGGTGGTCACCGACGGCGACCTGGCGGAGTGGAACTACGGCGACTACGAGGGCCTGACCACCGCGCAGATCCGCGAGCACGACCCGGCCTGGACGATCTGGAGCGGCACGACGCCCGGCGGCGAGACGGCGGCGCAGGTGGCGACGCGGGCCGACCGGGTCCTCGACCGCGTACGCCCGGTGCTGTCCTCGGCGGACGTCTGCCTGGTGGCGCACGGGCACTTCCTGCGCGTGGTGACGGCGCGCTGGCTGGGCCTGCCGCCGCGGGACGGGGCGCTGTTCAAGCTGGAGACGGCGACGCTGAGCGTGCTCGGCTACGAGCGCGACACCCCGACCCTCCTGCAGTGGAACGCGTAGCCCCTCGGCGGCTCAGCCGGTCAGGATTCGAGAAGCCCGTACGCCGGCCGCCCGTTTAGCATCGGGGCACGTGACGGATGGAGAAGCGATGACCGCGAAGAAGGCCCCGGCGCCCCAGGAGCCCGACAGCCACGACCGGATCCGGGTCCACGGCGCCCGCGTGAACAACCTGCGGGACGTGAGCATCGAACTGCCGAAGCGGCGCCTGACGGTGTTCACCGGCGTCTCCGGTTCGGGCAAGAGCTCGCTGGTGTTCGGCACGATCGCGGCGGAGTCGCAGCGCCTCATCAACGAGACGTACAGCGCCTTCGTGCAGGGGTTCATGCCGACGCTGGCCCGCCCCGACGTCGACGTGCTCGACGGGCTCACCACGGCGATCATCGTGGACCAGGAGCGGATGGGGGGCGACGCGCGCTCGACCGTCGGCACCGCCACCGACGCCAACGCGATGCTGCGCATCCTGTTCAGCCGGCTGGGCACGCCGCACGCCGGCTCGCCGAACGCGTACTCGTTCAACGTCCCGTCGGTGCGGGCGACCGGTGCGATCACCGTGGAGCGCGGCAACTCCACGACCACCCGCGAGAACTTCACCCGGGCCGGCGGCATGTGCCCGCGCTGCGAGGGCCGCGGCTCGGTCAGCGACTTCGACCTGACCGCCCTGTACGACGACGCCAAGTCGCTGAACGAGGGCGCGCTGACGATCCCCGGCTACAGCATGGAGGGCTGGTACGGCCGCATCTTCACCGGCTGCGGGTACTTCGACCCCGACAAGCCGATCCGCAAGTACACGAAGAAGGAGCTCAACGACCTGCTCTACAAGGAGCCCACGAAGATCAAGGTGGACGGCATAAACCTCACCTACGAGGGCCTGATCCCCAAGATCCAGAAGTCGATGCTGTCGAAGGACGTCGACTCGCTCCAGCCGCACATCCGCGCCTTCGTCGAACGCGCCATCACCTTCGGCACCTGCCCCGACTGCGGCGGTACGCGACTGGCCGCCGGGGCCCGCGCCTCGAAGATCAAGGGGCTGAACATCGCCGACGTGTGCGCGATGCAGATCAGCGACCTCGCCGCCTGGGTACGCGACCTCGACGAGCCCTCCGTCGCCCCGCTGCTGACGGCGCTGGGCGACACGCTCGACTCGTTCGTCGAGATCGGCCTGGGCTACCTGAGCCTCGACCGGTCCTCGGGGACGTTGTCGGGCGGGGAGGCGCAGCGTACCAAGATGATCCGCCACCTCGGGTCGTCGCTGACCGACGTGACCTACGTGTTCGACGAGCCGACGATCGGGCTGCACCCGCACGACATCCAGCGGATGAACGAGCTGCTGATCCGGCTGCGCAACAAGGGCAACACGGTCCTCGTCGTCGAGCACAAGCCCGAGGCCATCGCCATCGCCGACCACGTCGTCGACCTCGGTCCCGGGGCCGGTTCCGGCGGCGGCACGGTCTGCTACGAGGGCACGGTCGAGGGGCTGCGCGCGAGCGGGACGCTCACCGGCCGGCACCTCGACGACCGGGCCCGGCTCAAGGAGAAGACGCGTACGCCGTCCGGCGCCCTGAAGATCCGCGGGGCGAACCTGCACAACCTCCAGGACGTCGACGTCGACATCCCGCTCGGCGCTCTCGTGGTGCTGACCGGCGTCGCCGGATCCGGCAAGAGCTCCCTGATCACCGGGTCGGTGTCCCCGCTGGACGGTGTCGTCACGGTCGACCAGGCCGCGATCCGCGGCTCGCGCCGCAGCAACCCGGCGACCTACACCGGCCTGCTGGACCCGATCCGCAAGGCGTATGCGAAGGCCAACGGGGTCAAGCCCGCCCTGTTCAGCGCCAACTCGGAGGGCGCCTGCCCGGGCTGCAACGGCGCCGGGGTCGTCTACACCGACCTCGGGATCATGGCCGGGGTCTCGTCCGTCTGCGAGGAGTGCGAGGGCAGGCGGTTCGACGCGTCGGTGCTGAAGTACAAGCTCGGCGGCAAGGACATCAGCGAGGTGCTGGCGATGCCGGTGACCGAGGCCGAGGAGTTCTTCGCCGACGGCGACGCGCGTACGCCGGCCGCCCACGCGATCCTCGACCGGCTCGCCGACGTCGGCCTCGGCTACCTGACGATCGGCCAGCCGCTGACCACCCTGTCCGGCGGCGAGCGGCAGCGGCTCAAACTGGCCGTGCACATGGGCGAGAAGGGCGGGATCTACGTCCTCGACGAGCCGACCACCGGCCTGCACCTGGCCGACGTCGACCAGCTGCTCGGCCTGCTCGACCGGCTCGTGGACGGCGGCAAGTCGGTCATCGTCATCGAGCACCACCAGGCGGTCATGGCGCACGCGGACTGGATCATCGACCTCGGCCCGGGAGCGGGACACGACGGCGGCCGGATCGTCTTCGAGGGGACGCCCGCGGATCTCGTGGCGGGCCGGTCGACGCTGACCGGCGAGCACCTCGCCGAGTACGTGGGCGCACCGGCGGCCAAGCCTGCCCGCAAGCGCCGCTAGCCCCCGCCACGTCTCGTTGCGGCGGCCATGATCCCGTTTGGATCAGGGAAATCACCCGAATCTTGGGCCAAGATTACGTGGATATACCTGATCCAAACGGGATCATGGCGAGCCGGCAGCCCGGCCGGGCCGGGTCAGGCGGGGTAGCGGATCGGGCGCGGTAGCGGGTCAGCCGACGGCCGGGGGACGCTGCTCGAACGGGGTCGACAGCACCACCGTGGTCCGCGTGATCACGTTGGCGGCCGTGCGGATCTCGGCGAGCAGCTTCTCCAGCTCGCTCGGCGACGCGACGCGTACCAGGAGCAGGTAGAAGTCCTCCCCCGCGACCGACCAGCACGAGTCGATCTGGGGCAGGTGCGCCAGCCGCTCCGGCGCGTCGTCGGGCTGCGCGGCGTCGAACGGCCGGATGGCGATCAGCGCCGTCAGCGGCAGGCCGATCTCCTCGAAGTTCACCTTCGCCGCGTACCCGGTGATGATGCCGCGCTGCTCCAGCCGGCGTACCCGCTGGTGCACGGCGGACACGGACAGGCCGACCTTCTCCGCGAGGTCCGTATAGGACATGCGGCCGTCCGCGGTCAGGGCCGCGACGATGGCCCGGTCGGTCTCCTCCACGGCCGAAACGATAGTGGTCCGGGGCACGGAGGCGCCAGCGCCCGCCTGCGTCATGGCCGCACCAGCACCTTCAGCGCCGTACGCTCGTTCATCGCGGCGTACCCGCCGGGGACGCCCGCCAGGTCGACCGTGGTGTCGAAGACGGCCGACGGGTCCAGCTTCCCGTCGAGCACGTCCTTCAGCAGTTCGGGGATGTACTTGCGGGCCGGGGCGACCCCGCCGCGCAGGCCGATGTTGCTGTCGAACATGGTGCTGACGTCCACCCCGGCCGAACCGCCGTGCGGTACGCCGACATACCCCACCACCCCGCCCGGCCGCGCGATCCGGATGGCGGTACGCATCGACTCCTCGGTGCCGACCGCCTCGATGACGGCGTGCGCCCCTTCGCCGGCGGTGAGATCGCGTACCACCGCGACGGCGTCGTCCCCGCGTTCGGGGACCACCTCGGTCGCGCCGAACCGCCGTGCGATGTCCGTACGCGCCGCGTGCCGGCCGAGCGCGATGATCCGCCCGGCGCCGAGCCGCTGCGCCGCGAGCACCCCGCACAGCCCGACGGCGCCGTCCCCGACCACGGCGACCGTGGCCCCCGGCCGGACACCGGCGCTGATCGCCGCGTGGTGCCCGGTCGACATCACGTCCGACAGCGCCAGGATCTTCACGTGGTCCTCGTCGGACAGCCCGTCGGGCAGGGCGACCAGGGTGCCGTCCGCGTACGGGACGCGGACCGCCTCGGCCTGGCCGCCGTCCGAACCGACCGAACCCCAGAACCCGCCGCGTACGCAGCTGGTGAACAGGCCCTCGCGGCAGTAGACGCAGCTGCCGTCGGACCACACGAACGGGGCGACGACGGGCTGGCCGACCTTCAGGGTGGTGACCGCGCCGCCGACCTCGACCACGACGCCGACGAACTCGTGCCCGATCCGCTGACCGGGCTGCCGCTTCGCCACCCCCTGGTACGCCCACAGGTCGGACCCGCAGATGCAGGCGTGGGTGACGCGGACGACGGCGTCGGTGGGCTCGAGGATCCGGGCGTCGGGAACGGTGTCGATCCGGATGTCCACCGGCCCGTGAATCACGGCAGCGCGCATGGGATCATGCTATTTCGTCGACCCAGGTCGATCCCCCCGATACGCCGCAAGTGCCCTACCGGGACAGCGCCCGGGCGATGACCATGCGCTGGATCTGGTTGGTGCCCTCGACGATCTGCAGGACCTTCGCCTCGCGCATGTACCGCTCGACCGGGTGGTCGGCCACGTATCCGGCCCCGCCGAGCACCTGGACCGCGTCCGTCGTCACCTTCATCGCCGTGTCGGTCGCGAACAGCTTGGCCTGGGCCGCCTCGGTCGAGTACGGCAGCCCCGCGTCCTTGAGCCGCGCGGCGTGCAGCGTCAGCGCCCGGGCCGCCGCGATCTGGGTCGCGCAGTCGGCCAGCATGAAGCCGAGCCCCTGGAACTCGATGATCGCCTTGCCGAACTGCTCGCGCGTCTTCGCGTACTCGATGGCGTAGTCGAGGGCCCCCTGGGCGAGGCCGACCGCGCAGGCCGCGATCCCGAGGCGCCCGCTGTCGAGCGCGCCCATCGCGATCTTGAAGCCCACGCCCTCGCCGCCGAGCAGGCGGTCGGCGGGCACGCGCGCGCCGTCGAACGCGATCTGCGCGACCGGCGACGCCTTGAGGCCCATGGTCCGCTCGCGCGTCTGGGGGTTGACGCCCGGCGTCGCGGCGTCCGCGAGCAGGCAGGAGACGCCCGCGGCGCCCGGTCCGCCGGTGCGACAGAAGACGTTGTACGCGTCCGCGACCCCCGCGTGCGTGATCCACGCCTTCGTCCCGTTGACGACGTACGCGTCGCCGTCCAGCACGGCCGAGGTCGTCAGGTTCGCGGCGTCCGACCCGCCGGCCGGCTCCGACAGGCAGTACGCGCCGAGCTGGTCCCCGCCGAGCAGGTCCGGCAGCCAGCGGCGCTTCTGCTCCTCGGTGCCGTAGGTGGCCAGCGGGTAGCAGGCGAGCGTGTGCACGCTGACCGCCTCGGCGACCGCGAGCCAGCGGCCGGCCAGGATCTCCAGCACCTGGAGGTACACCTCGTAGGGCTGGTCGGCGCCGCCGTAACCGGACGAATAGGGCAGCCCGAGCAGCCCGGACCGGCCGAGCGTACGCACGACCTCCCGCGGGAACTCGCCGCGTGCCTCGAAGTCGTCGGCCCGGGGGCGCAACTCCCGGTCGGCCAGCTCGGTCGCGAGCTCGAGCAGATCACGGGTGGTCTCATCGGCGGTGGCCGGCAGAAGTACGACGCTGGACATAGCCGACAGCTTAACGGTCGTTCACCCCGTTCGGCACACCCGGCCGGCGTCGAAAATGTGGCACGCTGTCCGAGTGAACGCTCCCCTGCTCGCCGTCGACTCGGCGAGTCTCTACTTCCGGGCCTTCCACGGCATTCCCGAGTCCGCCGCGCGTACGCCGGACGGGCAGCCGGTCAACGCCGTCCGCGGCATCATCGACATGCTCGCCCAGCTCATCCGCACCCGCCGGCCCGACCGCGTGGTGTGCGCCCTGGACGCGGACTGGCGGCCGAAATGGCGCGTCGACCTCATCCCGAGCTACAAGGCGCACCGGGTCGCGGGCGGTCCTTTCGAGGAGGAAATCCCCGACACCCTCGCCCCGCAGGTCCCCATGATCCTGGAGGTGCTGGCGGCCGTCGGGATCGCGGCGTACGGCGTACCCGGATACGAGGCCGACGACGTGCTCGGCACCCTGGCCGCCCGCGCGACGACGGCCGCGCCGGTCGAGGTCGTCAGCGGCGACC
Source organism: Hamadaea tsunoensis DSM 44101 (assembly GCF_000428945.1). Lineage (GTDB taxonomy): Bacteria > Actinomycetota > Actinomycetes > Mycobacteriales > Micromonosporaceae > Hamadaea > Hamadaea tsunoensis. Next base: position 508,494 of record NZ_AUAX01000004.1, read on the forward strand.
GGGACCTGTTCCAGCTCGTCAACGACAGCACCGGCGTCCGCTTCCTCTACTGCGGCCGCGGCGTCGCCAAACTGGAGGACTGCGACGAAGCCGCCGTACGCGCGAAATACGGCGTACCCGCCCAGGCGTACGCGGATTTCGCGGCGCTGCGCGGCGACCCCTCCGACGGCCTGCCGGGCGTGCCCGGCGTGGGCGACAAGACGGCGATGGGCCTGGTCAACCGCTTCGGCAACCTGGCCGGGATCCGGGCCGCGGCGCTGGACGGCACGGCCGACCTCGCGACGGGCCTGCGCAAGAAGATCCTGGACGCGTCCGACTACCTGGACGTGGCCCTCAAGGTCGTACGCGTCGCCGACGACGTGCCGCTGCCCGACGTGGACCCGGACCTGCCGCGCGCACCGGTGGACGCGGACCGCCTGCTGGAACTGGCCGAGTCGTGGAACCTCGCCGGCTCCTGCAAGCGCCTCGTGGACGCCCTCACCGAGCGCTGACCCGCCCCTTACCCGCCCCGCCCGCCCTGACCCGCCCCATGATCCCGTTTGGATCAGGGAAATCACCCGAATCTTGGACCAAGATTACGTGGGAAACCCTGATCCACACGGGATCATGAGGGTGCGGATCCAGATCTTGAGGGTGCGGATCCATTACTCTCCGAGCGTGACCGCCGACGCGACCCCCACGAACGGCTCTTCGAACGGCTCCTCGAACGGCCCCTCGCCCGATCCTTCGGCCGGATCCGGGAACGCCGGCCCCCGGAAGGCTGGACCTCAGAAGGCTGGACCTCAGAAGGCTGGACCCCGGAACGCCGGCCCTACGAAGGCGGGCTCCTTCGTCACCGCCGCGATCATCGGCGCAGTGGCCGGTGCAGCGCTGACCGCGCAGCTACCCGGCTGGGCGACCGCCCTGGGCGCCGTCGTGGGCGCGATCGCGGTCGGCGCGTCGGACGCCGTCGCGCGCCGGCAGCAGCAGCCGGGCGAGATCCCGCCCTTCTGGTCGCGCGTGGTCGCGGGCGGCGCGCTGGCCGCGCCCCTCGGCTGGCTGATCGGCCTCACCGGCTGGCATCCGATCGTCATCGGCGTCCTCTTCGGAGCCCTCGCCGGCCTCCTCGGCCTGCGCCCGCAGAAGGTCGCCCTCGGCCCGGTCGTCGGCCTCGCCGTCGGCTGGCTCCTGTGGCTCGCCTGGCCGGGCGTACCGGGGGCGGTCGTCGCGGCGGTCACGGTCGTCGTCTTCCGCGTCGTCGCGAGCCTCATCTTCCGTACGCCGCAGGTCAGCCTCCTCGCCGAACGCCGGAACGCCGCCGACCTGCCGTTCGTGGTCCCGCTGGAGGCCCGGGGCGGCTACGTCGGCACGGGCTACGTCCGCGAACTCGCCGAGGCGATCGGCGGCGACTACCACCCGGCCACCCCGGACATCGGGATCGTGGCGTCCTTGGACGCGCTGGCCGGCCCCGGCTTCGATCCGGCCGCCGTCCACCCCCTGGTACGCGAATTCTACGAGCACACGACCCGCTTCACCCTCGACATCGTGCCGGAATGGCGTACCTGGGTGCGGCCGGGCTACCTGCTCTACCGGACCTTCGTGGCCAAACCGTTGGGGCAGGCCAGCGTACCGATGAATCAGCGGGAGGCGCAGCGCGGCGTACGCAGCCGGATCGACACGATCACGGACGCGGCCGGCGCGGTGAGCCATCGCGGCTGGATCCGGTCGTTCGCCGACACCGACGAACCGATCTATGTGGGGATCTACACGACCTACCGGCACGAGGGACGGGGCTACGTCAGCGTCGGATTCCCTGTACCGCAAGGGAACTTCACCGCGACGCTGGAACCGCTGCCCCGGCCGGGCGGGGGCCTCGTCCTGAGCAGCCGGTCCGCCCTGGAGCATCCAGGGCACTATCTGACCTATGTGGACGCTGAGACGCGGGAGCTGACGACGCTGGAGGTCGGCGGATTCGCGGAGAAGCTCGACGTCTTCCTCGACGAGCAGGGCGAGCTGCGCGCGGAGCACGCGTTCTGGGTGTTCGGGCTGCCCTTCCTCGTCCTGCACTACGCCATCCACCGCAAACCCTAGATCCACCTTCACGATCCCGCCCTTTGTCGCGACGGTCCGACCCGTACCCCCATCGTCCGACGATCTTGCGCGAATGCCCCGAATTTCGTCCGGTGTACCCGAAATGCCCGGACATTCGCGCAAGATCGTCGGGCGCTGTGGGAGGGGGTCAAGGTCGCTGGTTCGCGTCGGCTCATTCGGACTTTGTCGCGACTGTCCGATGTAGGGAGGCGTGGACCACGCCAGTACCGTCCCGCACTCGGTTGTCGGTCGCGATACGGGAATGATCTTCCACCAGGTGAACTGGGATCACCGATTTCCTGATCGAATACGGCTGAGGTGTATTTTCGGCCCGATCCGCATGATCAATTACGCGTCAGGTGTCACCGGAGGCAGTCAGAGCACTCCAGAGCCGTAATTGATCATGCAGATCGGGCCGTATTCGCACCACAGCCGTAAATGATCAACGCTATCCGCCACGTCTCGGCCGCCACCGAGCCCCATGTCGGACAGTCGCGACAAAGTCCGAACCGGCCGAAGCGAACCAGCGATCTTGACCCCACAGCACCCGACGATCTTGCGCGAATGTCCGGGCATTTCGGGTACACCGGACGAAATTCGGGACATTCGCGCAAGATCGTCGGGCAGCCCGGGGACGCCGGGCAGCCCGGGGACGTCGGGCAGCCCGGGGACGCCGGGACGCCGGGCGCAAGTTGCCGAACGCCCCGGGCGCAAGTCGGACAGTCGCGACAAAGGCCGGGGGCGTTCGGCGATCTCGATGGATCCCGTCAGCGGCGGCCGGGGGAACGTTGGGCGAAGGCCAGCCACGCCACGATCATCAGCAGCAGCGCCGCTCCCGCCACCGGCACCGCCACCGAGATCAGATGGGGCAGGGACGGCGGCGGCGCCCAGGACGTGCCGTCGGAGATCGGCAGGGCGTCGCGGACGAAGAGCCACGCGACCGCCGCGGCGATCAGGCCGAGCACGACGCCGAGCAGGACCGATGCCGCGTACGCGAGCCGGGCCGCCCGTCGCAGCACGGCGGCGCGTACGCCGGCGAACCGCAGTGCGTTGATGTCGGAGGAGCCGCGGTCGAGCCGGGCGACGGCGAGCAGCACGGCGGCGACGAGGAGCCAGGCGACGACGGTGGCGGCCAGGTGCAGCTGGAGCGTCCAGGCCTGCGGGGTCTGACCGGCCCGGTCGAGGGCCTGCTGGCGGGTCTCCTCCCCCGCCACCTGTACGCCGAGTGCCGACAGCTTCGCCGTGACGTCGGCGGGGGCGTCGGCGGTGAGCCAGACCTCCATGGTGTCGATGGCACGGCCGCCGGCGGTGGCCCGGGTGACGGCGGTGAAGTCGGCCAGCACGCCGGGTTCGCCGATCCGGGGCAGGACCGTGACGTCGGCCTTCTCGTCGACCGGTACGCCCGGCGGCCGCCCGCCCGGTCCGCTGATCCGGTACGCGCGGGCCGACAGGGACAGGTTCGGCGTGGCGACGACCGGGATGGCGGCCGGGGCCGACGGCGGCATCAGGTAGGTGTCGGAGTATCCGGTGTCGCCGCCGACCGTCCACCCGGGATCCTTGTCGCCGTAGACCGTCCACGAGTCGACGCCGGTGATCGCCCCGATCGAGGTGATCGCGACCGTCGAGGCGACGTTCGGCAGGCCGTGGCCGACGACCGCGGCCAGTTCGCAGCCGTTCGCGCAGGCGGGCGGCAGCTTCGCCGTGACCGTCTGCGTACCGGGGTGCAGGTTGCCGATCTCGGCGGAGACGCGCTGGCCGTCGGCCGTGTCGAGGATCAGGCCCAGGTTGGGGGTGGCGTTCGGCCGGGCCGGATCGCCCCCGCCGACCGTCAGCGTCACGTCGACGGTGGCTCCGCTGAGCTTCGGCGGGTCGGCGGGCGGCGCGGCGAGTTCGGCCGCGTACCCGGCGGCGGGGGTCCAGGACAGCAGGTTCGCCCGGCTCAGGTCGATCACCAGCACCGTCGGCTGCCGCTCGCCGCCGGTGATCCGGCCGGCCGCGACGGCGTACCGGCCCTGCGGGTCGATCGTCCGGACGGCGTTGAGGACCTGCTGCGGCGTGTAGGCGCGTACCGTCAGGACCTTGTCCGCGCCGACGGTGAAGGCCGCCTGGGTCGTGCGTACCTGAGAGGCCGCGTCCCAGGCCCCGGCGACCAGCGCGAGCAGAGCCACGGCCAGGCTGGTCAGGGCGATCAGGGGGCGCGCCGAGGGGCGGCGCGCCAGCTGCGCGGCCGCCAGGCCCACGACGAGCCGGCCGCCCTTCAGCAGGCGGGCCGCGATCACCCGCAGCAGCGCGGGCAGCAGGCGCACGATCGCGAGCGCGACGGCCCCCGCGAGCAGCGCCGGGGCGTAGATGCCCAGGCCTTGACGATCTCCGGTACGCGCGAGCACGGCCGCGGCGATCGCCAGCGCGCCGAGACCCAGCTCGCCGAGGGGCAGGCCGCGGACGCGGGTCGCCCAGGACGGGCCGACCTCGCGCAGGGCGTCGACGGGCCGGGCGGTGACGACCGGCAGGACGGCCAGCACGATCGCGACGAGGCAGGCGAGCAGCGCGAAGCCGGTGAGCGGGGCGTACAGCGCGCCGCCGAGGACGCCGCCGATCACGACTCCGGCGAGCGCGGCGGCCGCGGGCGCGGCGGCGGCGATCCACCAGCGCAGGTGCAGCGGCAGCCCGCGGACGTTCTGTACGCCGAGTTCCAGCCGCTCGCGCTGGATACGCCGGGAGACGAGCAGGAACAGCACGAGGCAGCCGAGGGCGATCACCGGTACCACGACGGCGGGGGTCATGACCTCGACATACGTACGCCGGGCGGCGATCCGGCCCATCAGGTCCGGGATGCCCTCCTGCGGCGGGTCGACGAGGTGGCCGGTCAGGCTGTCCTTGAGCTCGTCCCAGCTGGACGCGGCCAGCAGCTGCGGGTCGGCGAGCACGTCGGCGGACTGCAGGGCGTCCTGGTTCGGGATGGTGGCGAAGCTGTCCGCCTCGGTGAGCATCGGCGCGGTGAGGGTGCCGGTCAGCTCGGTCCGGAACGGGTTGGCCTGGCCCCAGTAGATCTCGTCCTGGTCGACCGGCTTGTAGATGCCGACGACGGTGAACGGCTGCGAGCCGGCCGGCGACGGGTACCAGCCGTGCAGCTGGTCGAACATCGCCTCGGCCAGGACCAGCTGCGCGCCCACCGAGATCGACTGCTTCTTCGCGTCGTCGGCCGGCATCAGCAGTTCGCCGGTGCCGACCGGGCAGCGGCCGCTGGTGAGGCGGACGTGCGTACACGAGCCCTCGCGGTAGAGCAGGTCGATCGGGTCGTAGCGGTACACGCCCATGACCTTCATCTGGATCGACGGGATCGCGGTCAGCCCGTCGACCTGGCGTACGCCGTCCATCTTGCCCTTGAGCGAGCCGGCGTCGGCGGCGTCGTCGGGCAGCAGCAGGAACTCCCGGTCGGACTTGGGCGCGTGGGCCACCTCGTCGGCGGCGATGCGGTCCCCGGCGTGGCGCGGGTACACCGTGCCGGCCGCGGCCAGACCCCCCAGCACGGCGGCGAGGAGGCCGGTCACCAGCAGGGCGCTCCATCGGGCCCGGACGAGCAGGGCGAGCATGGTGATCATCGGGCACCCCCGGCACGGTTGCGGACGGCCTCGGTCAGCCGGCGGGCCGACCAGGCGACCGCGAGGAACACGGCGACGGCGGACGCGACGGCGACGATGCCGGCGGCCAGCGGCGAGACGCCTCCCGGCGGCGGGGGCAGCACCTGCCACCCGTCCGCGAAGAGTTTCGGCGGCGGCACCGGCAGTTGCCCGGCGATCATCGCCACGACGAGTCCGGTGACCGCGGCGGCGACGGCCGGCCAGCCGTAGCCCGCGAGCCCGATCCGGGGCACGGCCTTGGCGTACAGGCCCTGGCCGCGCAGGGCGACGAGGTCACCCGCGGTCGCGGCCCGGCCCGCCGACGCGGACAGCAGCAGCGCGACGGCCGCGATCACGAGCCCGAGAATCGCCGCGAGCAGCGCGAACGTACGCACGGCGGCCGGCGCGTCGCCCTGGTGCTCGGCCCGGGCCGCGGCGACGGTACGCGTACGCAGCACCTGGATGTTGTGCTGTGTCAACGAGTCCACGACGGACGGCGGAGCGTCGGCGGACAGCCAGACCTGCCACTGCTCCCCGGCCAGCGTCGGCCCGAGCAGCGCGTCGAACTGGGTCAGGTCGACGATCGCCCCCTCGCCGCCGAGCTGCGGCAGCACCCGGGCGGTGTGCTCCACGCGTACCGGCAGCGATCCGCCGCCGAGCAGTTCCAGGCGCAGGTCGAAGATCCGGTCGGAGTACTGCGGCTTCCCGGCCACGACGGCGGGCAGCGGGAGCGGCAGGTCGGCCGGGAGGACGGCGAGCGTGCAGACGCCGCGGCTCTGCCCCGTGCAGTCCGGCGGGGCGGCCATCCGCAGTCCGTCCAGCTCACCGGCGAGGACCGGCGCGAACGTGTTGGAGTCCGCCGGCCCGTGCCAGCGGTCGCGCTCGGCGAACCGGGCGGTGCCGATGACGTCGGCCGTGCCCTGCCGCAACGAGTGCAGGTGGACCTGCGTACCCCAGGCGGGCGGGTTGTCGATGATGCGCATCGGGGCGCCGCCCTGCGCGGGCAGGATCACGCGGTGCACCAGGGAGATCGACTGCAACCGGCAGCCGCCCGGGCATTTCGCGTCCATGGTGTATTCCCGGGTCGCCGGGCGCAGCGGGCCGAACACCACCGGCACCGGGCGGCCCTCGCCGTCGACGAGGTTGGCGATCGCGTACACGTCGGGTGAGACGAGCGTCGACGAGGTCGAGTCGGGGAGGTCGTCGCCGAGCGAGCCTTCCCGGTGCAGCTCGGCGTCCTCGCTGACGTCCAGGGTCAGCGGCCCGTCGGCGACCTTGATCGGGGTCGGCTCCGTCGCGGGCGCGACCGGGATCGGGCCGTACTCGGGCCGCCACAGCGCGGTCGCGCCGAGGCGCGGCAGGTCGACCGCGAGCACGCCGTTGGTGACCCCGACCCGCTGGGCGAACGCGGCGACGGCCATGGCGTACTTCCCGTCGGGATCGGCGGCCCGGACCGCGTCGCGCAGCGCCAGGCGACTCGGCGCCGACACCGTCAGCACCTGGGACGCGCCCAGCTCCTGCTCGGCGCGGTCGGCGACGGCGGGCGCGGCCCGCACGCTCTCCCCCACCGCGCCCGCCAGCCCGGCGACCGCCACCGTCAGCAGGGTCACCACCCAGCGCAGCGCGGGCCGGCGCGACGCGGACAGCGCGGCCAGCGCGGCGGGCAGCCGGCCGGCCCGCAGGGCGCCGGTCGCGATCACCACGGCCAGCCGCAGCAGCACCCGGCTCACCAGCAGGCCTGCCGCCAGCGCCAGCAGCGCCGGGACCACGACCGGCGCGGCCGTGTCCCCCTGCACCTGCGCGACCGAAACCAGCTGCCACACGCCGACCCCGGCGAGCAGCAGCACCACCAGCTCGACCGCGTCCAGGGCCCGCCCCGTGCGTACGCGGGCCGGCACGTCCCGCAGCAGTTCGCCGACCGGAGCCCGGCCGGACTGCAGCTGGGCGGCGACGGCCACGACGATCGCGGCCAGCATGACGGCCAGCACCGCGCCCGCGAACTGGACGAGGGCGGTGCGCTGGTCCGCGGCGAGGTGCACCGGACCGGCCAGCGCCAGCGCGCCGAGGAAGCCGAGCAGACCGCCGACCACCCCGCCGGCCACGATCGGCACCGCCATCGGGCCGAGCATCGCCGACCAGATCCGCCACCGGCGTACGCCGCGCAGGCGTACCAGGCCGAGATCCTTGCGATGGCTCTGCGCGGTGTGCCGGACGGCCACGAACAGCGCGAAGCCGCACAGCAGGATCAGCCGGCCGGCCGCGACGGCCACCCCGTTCGTCAGGCCGGCCTTGTCGGCCGCGATCGCCCGGGCGAGGTCCGCCGCGTAGGTGGTGATGGCGATGTGGTTGGCGTACAGGCCGGACGCCGCGATGTCGATGCGGTGCGGCAGGTCGTCGTCGTACGCCGTCCCCGCCAGCCGCAGGTTGGCCGTCGACGTCACGCGTACGCCGTCCATCCCGGTGAGCGTCTCCGGAACGGTGTACAGCGGCGGCGGGTCCGCCAGTCCCGAGGTCGCCACGTCGTACCAGTACTGGTCGAGCGGATCGGTCTTGCGGTAGATCCCGGTGACGGTCAGGGTCACCGTCGTCTTCAGCTCGTCCGGCGTGATGACGATCGTGCCGCCCTGCTTGACGCCCAGCTGGTCGGCGACCGTCTGGCCGATGATCACCTGGTTCGGGGCGGTCGGGCAGGCACCGTCCACAGCGGAGTGTTCGCAGACCCCGTCGCGCGAGGTCATCACGTACTGCACGTGCGTACCGCCGACGTTGACGATGCCGCGCAGCGCGAGCTGATGGATCGCGCTTTCCAGGGGCAGCGGCGCCAGTGCCTGCGCCACCTGGTCGGCCACGGACTGCGGGTCCACGACCGGGCTCACCTTCTGCGGCCGCACCGTCGCCACCAGCACCCGCTGCGTCGCGGGCGCGGCGTCCACGTGCCGCTGGATCACCGCCTCCTGGGTCGCCTGGGCGTACCAGGGGGTAGCGGCCGCGGCCGCGACGGCGAGCAGGGTCAGCGCCCAGATGCTCAACGCCTGCGCGCCACGCGACCGAATCGCGCTCCACACCAGTCCGATCACGCGCAAAAACAGTACGCACGGCGGCAGTTTGTATGTCACGGAGAAGTGATCGTTACCGAGTCGTGATTTCGGACTGGACGGACCTCCCCATCGCGTGCCCCCTTCTGAAATCATGGCCTCATGCGGTTCGCACCCGACCAACAGCGCGCGTTCCGCATCGGCGTGGGCGCGTCCGCCGGCGTCCTCGCGGTCGTCCTCGCCGCCATCGCCGTGTACGCCGTCCGCCAGACCCTCGTCCTCGCACTGATCGCCCTGTTCGTGGCGGTCAGCCTCGAACCGGCGATCGCGGGCCTGACCCGGCTGCGCATCCGCCGCGGCTGGGCGGTCACGATCGTGCTGCTCGGCGTCGTGCTGCTCGTCGGCGGATTCATCGCGGCCGTCGTGCCGACCCTGGTCCACGAGGGCTCCACGCTCGGCGACAAGCTGCCGGGGTACGTCCAGGAGGCGTACGAGAAGTCGAAGACCATGCGGCTCTTCGGCGACTCCAAGACCCTGGCCGAGCGCATCACGACCTTCGCGCAGGGCCTGCCGGAGAAGGTCGGCGGCTCCGCCGTCGGGTTCGCCGGGCAGTTCTTCGGCGCGCTGTCCTCGACGCTGCTGGTCATCGTGCTGGCCGCGTACTTCACCGCCGACCTGCCGCGCCTGCGCCGGGGCGTCGCCAACCTGTTCCCGGACCACCGCCGCGAGGACGCCCGCAAGGCCGTCGACGTGGTGGTCGACAAGGTCGGCGGCTACATGATCGGCAACCTGATCATCAGCTTCATCGCCGGCACCCTGTCGCTCATCGCGTTCCTCGCCATCGGCGTCCCGTACGCGCTGCCCCTCGCGGTGTTCGTCGCCATCACCGACCTGATCCCGCTCATCGGCGCGACCCTCGGCGCGGTCTGCTGCATCGCGGTGGCGCTGTTCACCGTCGGCCTGTGGCCCGGCGCGGTCCTGGTCACGGCGTTCTTCATCCTGTACCAGCAGTTGGAGAACTACTGGATCGCACCGCGGGTCCTGCGCGGCAGCGTCGAACTGCCGGCGGTCGCGGTCCTGCTCGCCGGCCTGGTCGGGGCGACACTGCTCGGGCTGGTCGGAGCGCTCATGGCCATCCCGATCGTCGCGGCGGCCCGGGTGCTCCTGATGACCGACTGGCGTACGCCGCAACCGGCCACCGAAGACCCGCCCCCCGCCGAACCCGCCTGAACACCCCACGCCGCCGGTAATCGTGCGCGAGCATCCGACGCGGTGGCGGTCGACGATCTTGCGCGAATGTTCGAGCATTTCGGGTATATCGGACCTTCCTCTCAACCGGTCGGTGCAAGTGGGTCGTTGACCTTCTTGGTGCTGGCTGGTTGAGAGGGGTCGCGGGTGGCGAGGGCTCATGTGCTGACGGCGGATTTGCGGTTGGTGATCGAGAATCTGTGGCGGCAGGGTGCGACGTTCGAGGAGATCGCGGTAGCGGTCGGTACCGACTTTTCGACGGTGTGGCGGGAGTTGGATCGTCATAACTCGCATCGGCACGGGGTGAAGAATCCGCTGGGCTCGACGCGGGGCGGGTTGTATCGGTGGGGGTACACCGCACAGTGGG
>NZ_AUAX01000005.1 GCF_000428945.1 Hamadaea tsunoensis DSM 44101
AAGATCTTTTTGTCCCGGGTTCGTCGATCTCACCTCCGCTCCTCGCGCGGGAGACCGCTCCGGCCTCTCCGCTGCGCTCCGAGGCCTCCACTGCCAGGTTGGTGGGGCGACGCATCGTCCACCGTCGCCCGGTCACCGTTTCACCCCACCCCCGCCCGGCCTTTGTCCCGACTGTCCGACACGTGCCCGAGGCGTTCGACGATCTTGCGCGAGTGTCCGGGCATTTCGGGTGCGTCGGACGAAATTCGGGGCATTCGCGCAAGATCGTCGACCATGGTGAAGATCGGGGCCACCGTCCGACCCGGGCCTCTTCTGACTTTGTCGCGACTGTCCGATATGGGCGCCGGGGCGGAGGTCGGTGGGGTGATCGTTTACGGCTGTGGTGTGGAAACGGCCACCCGATGCATGATCGTTTACGGTTATGGAGCGCGCTGACCGGCTTTCGCTGCACCTGACGCGTCATTGATCATGCAGACCGGGCCGGATTTACACCTCAGCCGTAAACGATCAAAAAATCTGTACGCCGCTTCCGCATAACGGAAGGTCGTTCCCGCATCACAGACCATGGCTCTCGGCGGGACGGCGTGGACGTGATCCACAGCGGCCGAGATGCCTCAACGCGCCCTATCCCCTCGATCCACAGCGGTCGGGATGTAGGAAACGGCCTCTATCTACATCTCGGCCGCAATGGATCGAGGGGATAGGCACGGAAACTACATCCCGGGACAAATGCATCTAGATCTTGATCTTGGCTTTCCTGATCTTGATACGGGGTAAGAATGGAGGCATGGAGTATCGGGTCGAGCACGACACCATGGGTGAGGTCAAAGTCCCGAAAGACGCGCTCTGGGGTGCGCAGACGCAGCGGGCTGTGGAGAACTTCCCGATCTCGGGCCGGCCGCTGCCGCCGGTCCTGATCCACGCGCTGGCCGAGATCAAGGCCGCCGCCGCGAGCGCGAACGGTGCTCTCGGCGTACTGGACGACGACATGGCCAAGGCGATCGGCGCCGCGGCCTCGGCCGTCGCGGCCGGTACGCACGACCGGCACTTTCCCATCGACGTCTTCCAGACCGGTTCGGGCACGTCGACCAACATGAACGTGAACGAGGTGGTGGCCCGGTTGGCGACCGCCGATCTGGGCCGGCCGGTGCACCCGAACGATCACGTGAACGCCTCGCAGTCGAGCAACGACGTCTTCCCGAGCGCTGTGCATCTGGCTTCGCTGCGGGCGGTCGCGACCGATCTCGTCCCCGCGCTCGACCAGTTGGCGTCGGCGCTGGAGGAGAAGTCGAGCGAGTTCGCGACCGTCGTGAAGGCGGGGCGTACGCACCTCATGGACGCGACGCCGGTGACGCTCGGCCAGGAGTTCTCCGGGTACGCCTTCCAGCTCCGCCGGGCGATCGAACGCCTGGAGAGCACTGCTCCCCGCCTGGGTGAGCTGCCCCTCGGCGGGAGTGCGGTCGGTACCGGAGTGAACGTGCCGCGCGGGTTCGCCGAGCAGGTGACCGGAATCCTGGCCCAGCTGACCGGCCTGCCGATCGAGGAGACAGGCAACCATTTCGCGGCCCAGGGCAGCGCCGACCCGCTCGTCGAGATCTCCGCGCAGCTGCGGGGCACGGCGGTCAGCCTCTACAAGATTGCGAACGACATCCGGTGGCTGGGCTCAGGTCCGCGGGCCGGCCTGCGTGAGCTCAACATCCCCGACCTCCAGCCCGGTTCGTCGATCATGCCGGGCAAGGTCAACCCGGTCCTCTGCGAGGCCGTACGCCAAGTCGCCGCCCAGGTGATCGGCAACGACGCGGCGATCGCGTTCGCGGGTACGCAAGGCGACTTCGAACTGATCGTCATGCTGCCGGTGATCGCCCGGAACCTGCTGGAGTCCACGAGTCTCCTGGCCAACGCCAGCCGGGTGTTCGCTGACCGGTGCATCCGAGGGCTGACGGCCAACGAGGAGATCGCCCGCGCGTACGCCGAAGGAAGCCCTTCGATCGTGACACCGCTGAACCGGCACCTCGGATACGAGGAAGCGGCGTCGATCGCCAAGGAAGCCCTGGCCACAGGCAGATCCATCCGAGAAGTAGTGGTGGCCAGAGGCCACGTGGAGAGCGGCAAAATCAGCACGGACACCCTGGACGAAGCCCTGGACGTCCTCAAGATGACCAGATAGACCATCGGTGGTCGCGGCCATGGGTGGTCCAGGCCATGGGGGCGGGGCTGGTCGCTTGGGTTGCGCGCCGAGGTGGTCCAGTCCCCCGGTGGTTGCTGGGAAGGTTATTGCCCGTTCGCCCTTCGGGCGAGACGAGGGCACATCGGCCCTTATGCAACGTCCGTCAGCACAAGATCCTCAAACGCTTCGCGCTTGCGGATCTTGCACTGCCGGACGTCGCGGCCGAGTGCGGGGCCCAGATGTGGGTGGGGCGTACAGCGGTCAGCGGATGCCGTGGCGGCGCAAGGTGGTGGCCAGGGTGGCGGCGGTTTTCGCGACTGCGGACGCTACCTGGTCGACCTCCTTGTCGGTTGCCAGCTTGGCGGGCATCGAGACGCTGATCGCGTCCGTCGCCGGGATGCGGTAGTCGACGGTCGCGGCGATGCAGGCCACTCCGGGCGTGCCTTGTTCGCGTTCGAGAGCCCAGCCGCGGGCGCGTACCTCGTCCAGTTCTGTGTGGAGCGCGGGGCGCGACGTGATCGTGTGGGCGGTGAAGCCGACCAGCTCGGCGGGCAGAGTCTTGTCGACCTCGTCGGTGGTGAGCTGGGCGAGCAGGGCCTGGCCGAGTGCGGTGAGGTGGGCGGGCAGCTTGCGGCCGACGCGGGAGACGACGTGCTTGCTGGCGCGGGCGTCGCGGGTCGCGAGGTAGAGGACGCTGCCCTCGTCGCGGCGGGCGTAGTGGGCGGTGTAGCCGACCTCGTCGCGAAGATCTTCGATGGCGGCGTGCGCGAACGGCAGAGCCGGGTCCCGGTCGAGGTACGCGGTGCCGGACAGCAGGGCGTGCGGGCCGACGCCGAAGGCGGAGCCGGTGTCGTCGGACTCGACCCACTTGAGTTCGCGCAGCGTGCGGATGAGCGCGTGCAGACTGGACCGGGGGTAGCCCATGCGCTCCTGGAGCTGGGCCAGGGTGAGCTTCGTCGGCGACGCGGCGAGCGTCTCCAGGATGTGGACCGTACGCTCCGCCGACTTGACGGGGGAAAGTTCCGTGCTCATTGCCACCAGCCACTCATCGCCGTCAGCCCGTCGTGGGGGAGTTGACCGCCACTGTACCGGAGACTAACTTAGCCTTGCATCAGTGACATGCTGACGGACCCGATTCACATATATGGACAGTTCACATATATGGACACATGGGGCGCCGCCGAGCATATGAACAGACAGGAGTGCCGCATGCGGCTCAAGGGCCTGCTCTCCTTCCCGCTGACCCCGTTCACCGCCGACGACGCCGTCGACCTGGACGCCTTCGCCCGCCACGTCGAGGCGCAGATCGCCGCCGGGCCGAGCGGGCTGTTCGTCGCCTGCGGGACGGGCGAGTTCACCGCGCTCAGCCTGGCCGAGTACCGCACGCTCGTCGAGACGGCGGCCGCGGTGGCCGGGGGACGCGTACCGGTGTTCGCGGGGGCGGGTGGCGGACCGCAGCTCGCCCGGGCCTTCGCCGAGACCGCCACCGAGGCGGGCGCCGACGGCCTGCTCCTCCTGCCGCCGTACCTGGTCGCCGCGCCGCCCGTCGGGCTCGTGCGGCACATCGCGTACGTGGCCGCGGCGACACCGCTGCCGATCGCCGTCTACCAGCGCGCCAACGCCGTGCTCGATCCCGCCGCCGCGGTCGCGCTGCTCGACATTCCCAACGTCGCCGGGATCAAGGACGGCCGCGGCGACGTCGACGCCATGCTCCGGCTGGTCACGGCCGTGCGTACCAGCGGGCATCCGCGGGCCGAGGAGTTCGGCTTCCTCAACGGCCTGCCGACCGCCGAACTCTCCGTGGTTGCGTACGAGGCCATCGGGGTCGAGAGCTACTCGTCCGCCGTGCTGTGCTTCGCCCCGGAGATCGCCACCCGCTTCTACTCCGCCGTACGCGCAGGCGACGCGTACGCCCAGCGCCGGCTGCTGACCGCGTTCTACCTGCCGCTCGTGGCGCTGCGCGACAAGGTCCCGGGGTACGCGGTCTCGCTGATCAAGGCCGGTGCGCGCCTGCGGGGCCACGACATGGGCCCGGTACGCCCGCCGCTCGTCGACGCCGCCCCCGAACACGTCGACGCCCTGGCCACCCTGATCGAGGACGGCCTGCGCGTGGTGGAGGAGCTGGCATGAACATCGTCGAGGTACGCCTGACCCCCGTCGCCTTCGCCGATCCGCCGCTGCTGAACGCGGCCGGCGTCCACGAGCCCTGGGCGTTGCGCACGATCGTCGAGGTGGACTGCGGCGACGGCCTGGTCGGGCTGGGCGAGACCTACGGCGACCTGCCGCACATCGAGCTGCTGCGCCGGGTGGCGCCGCTGGTCGTCGGCGTGGACCCGTTCGCCACCAGCCGCATCCTGGAGATCGTCCGCGCCGAGCTGGGCGCGACCGACGCTCCCGACCGGCACGGCCTGACCGGAGTGTCCACACCGGAGAAGACGGCGCTGCGCGTGTTCTCCCCGATCGAGGTGGCCTGCCTCGACCTCCAGGGGCAGCTCACCGGCCGTCCCGTGCACGACCTGCTCGGCGGAGCCGTACGCGACGCCGTCCCGTTCTCCGCGTACCTCTTCTACAAGTACGCGGCGCACCCTGGTGCTGGATCGGATCCGTTCGGCGAGGCATTGACCCCGGATCAGATCGTCGCCCAGGCGCGTACGCTGATCGACCGCTACGGTTTCGGATCCATCAAACTCAAAGGCGGCGCCTTCCCGCCGGATCAGGAACTGGACGCGATGCGGGCACTGCGGGACGCGTACCCGGAATTGCCTTTGCGCATCGATCCGAATGCGGCCTGGACGGTGGAGACCTCGCAGCGGGTGGCGCGCGAGATGGTGGGGATTCTGGAATACCTGGAGGATCCGACGCCGGGACTCGCGGGCATGGCCGCGGTGGCGGATGTGGCGCGCGAACTCGGCATGCCGCTGGCGACGAACATGTGCGTGGTGGCGTTCGAGCATCTGCCCGAGGCGATCGCGCGCGACAGCGTGCAGGTCGTGCTCTCCGACCATCATTACTGGGGCGGGCTGCGGCAGTCGGCGCGGCTCGCGGGCATCTGCCAGACCTGGGGAATCGGCCTGTCGATGCATTCCAACAGCCATCTCGGCATCAGTCTCGCGGCGATGACCCATCTTGGTGCGGCCCTCCCCGAATTGACGTACGCCGCCGATACGCACACCCCTTGGCAACTCGGCGCCGACGTCGTCGAATCCCCACTGCCCATTGTGGACGGCGCGGTACGCGTACCCACGACTCCGGGGCTCGGCGTGACCCTCGATCGCGACGCGCTCGCGCGGATGCACGAGGACTATGTGAAATGCGGTCTGACGGAGCGGAACGACGCGGGCTACATGCGTACGTTCGTGCCGGACTTCGAGGATGTGCGCCCGCGATGGTGAGTTTCGCCGGGCATGCCTACCCGTGGGACGTTCTCGGCGATCCGGCCTTTCCCGCCCGGGTCGCCGACGCCGGTCTCGCGACCGTGACGTTGGCGGCGGCCTATCACACCGTGCGGGCGGCCACCCCTCTCCACCCCGCGCATCAGCTCGTCGACGCCCGGCATTCCGCGCTGTACCGGCGCTCGTCCGTCGCGTTCGGACGGTTGCGGCCGTTGAGCCCGTCCTGGACGGATCCGGACGCGTTCGCCCTCGCCGCTTCGGCGCTGAAGGCCGCGGGCCTGCGGGTGAACGCCTGGATCGTGCTGACCCACAACAGCGCGCTCGGCTCGGCGAACCCGGACCTCTCGGTGGTCAACTGCTTCGGCGAGCGCTACCCCTACGCCCTCTGCCCCGCCCACGAAGAAGTACGCGACTACTGCGCGAATCTCGCCACGGCGGCCCTCCAGGACGTGGCGGTCGACGGGGTGTCCCTGGAGGCCTGCGGCCAGCTCGGTGTGGTCCACATGGGACACCACGAGAAGACGGACGACGCCTGGACGGCCGACGGCCTGCGGGCCCTGTCCGTCTGCTGCTGCCCGAGATGCCGATCCTCCTGGGAGCTGTTCGGCGCCTCCCAGGGTTCGAGCGCGTTCGCATCGTCCGTTGTACAGCGGCTCCAGGCGATCGTGCGGGGCGAACCGCTGCCGCTGCCCCCAGAGGTGCTGGCCGCCCGCCACGCCCACACCGACCTGCTGCGCGCCCAGGTCCTCGACGCCGTCAGAACCGCCGCACCCGGTGCCGAGATCACCCTGCACGGGAGCCCGGACCCATGGGCGACCGGCCCCTCGCCGGGCCTCACCCCGACGGCTGCGGGCGACGTGGATGCGATCCTGGTCCCCGCCTGGCCGACGACAGAGGCCACCGCGGCCCTGATCCGGGCCACCAGAGCCGCGGTCGAGCCGGCCGCTCCCGCCCGGCCGGGCCTGGACGCGGCCGGTTCGCAGGAAGCGCGATCGGTTACCGTGGACGCGTACCTGACGGTCCTCCCGCCGGCCGGTGCCGACGCCGTGCTTCCGCACGCCCGCAGGCTCGTCGACGCTGGTGCCCAGCGCCTCAGCCTGTACCACCTCGGGCTGGCGGCATCCTGGCGTCAGCCACTCTTCGCCCAGATCACGGGAGGCATCTCTTGAGCGCATCGGACTTCGTGAACACGGCCGTGGAGGGCGCGCTCGACGCCGCTCCCGCGCTGGCCGCCATGCCTCCCGCCGCCCGTCGCGATCTGCTGCACGCCGCCGCCGACGCCCTGGCCGCCCGCGGCGAGGAGATCATCAAGGTCGCCGCCGACGAGACCGGCCTCACCACGGCCCGGCTCACCGGCGAGCTCGACCGCACCACCAACCAGCTGCGCCTGCTCGGCGACTACGTCGCGGCGGGCCGCCACCTCTCCGCACGCGTCTCGCCCGAGGCCGGCCTGCGCCAGATCGTCGTCCCGATCGGCCCAGTGGCGGTCTTCGCCGCCTCCAACTTCCCGCTCGCCTTCGGCATCCTCGGCGGCGACACCGGCTCCGCGCTCGCGGCGGGCTGCCCCGTCGTCGTCAAGGCCCACCCGGCCCAGCCGCTGACGAGCCGCCTGCTCGCGGAGATCGTCACCCCGGTCTTCCCGCCGGGCTTCTTCACCATGATCGAAGGCGGCGCCGACGTCTCCCTCGCCCTGGTCGCCGCCCCCGGCATCCAGGCGGTCGGCTTCACCGGCTCCCTCGCCGGCGGCCGCGCGCTCATGGACACCGCCGCGGCCCGCCCCCAACCCATTCCCGTGTACGCCGAAATGGGCGCGATCAACCCCGTCTTCGTGCTCCCCGGCGCGGCGGCCGACCGTACGCGAGTCGCCGCCCTGGCCGCCGCCGTCACGGGTTCGGCCGGACAGCTCTGCACCAAGCCCGGTCTCGTGATCGTCCCCGATTCGGCGGACGGCCAGGCGTTCGCCGAAGACCTGGCCGCAGCGGTCGCCGGGACGGAAGTCCACCGCCTGCTCACCGACCGGATGGCCGCCGGCCACGCCGACTGGGTCTCGTCGGCCGGGCAACTCGGCCTCCCGGTCCAGGTCGGCACCTCCTCGCCGGCTCCGGTCGCGGTGATCGCGCCCGCTTCGGCGCTGACCGGTCCTCTCCTGGAGGAGCACTTCGGTCCGGCCGTCGTCATCGCGACCGCTTCCCCCTCGGCGTTTCCCTCCTTGGCGGGGGACCTCGAAGGCCAGCTCACCGCCACCGTCCACGCGTCCGACGAAGATCACGAAGCGGCGCGCGTACTCCTGCCGGTGCTGGCCACGAAGGCCGGACGGATCATCTGGAACGGCGTACCGACGGGTGTGGCGGTGGTAGACGCGATGCTGCACGGCGGCCCGTGGCCCGCGACGTCGGCGGCCTGGTCGACGTCGGTCGGCACGGCGGCGGTGGAACGCTTCCAGCGCCCGGTAGCCCTCCAGAACGTCCCCGCCGACCTACTCTGACCCGCTCCAAGATCCCGTTTGGATCAGGGAAATCACCCGAATCATGGCCCAAGATTCGGGTGAAAACCGTGATCCAAGCGGGATCTTGGGGTAGGGCGCGGCGGCGGTCAGAGGTCGAAGGTTGCTTCGACGGCGGCGATCAGCTCGCCGAGTGTCCGTGATCCGTCGACTGCGATCACCGGCAGATCGAGCGCCGCGGCCTCGGCGGCCAGCCGGTCGGTGAAGAGCGCATCCCGTTCGAGGAGATTCGCGAGCGCCCGCTCGGGATCACGCGTACGCCCAGCGATCTTGTACAGGTCGCCCCGGACGGTGAACGCGTGGCGCCGGAACTCGGGCGTGGGCAGCAGCCAGACCGCCCGATCTCCTTCACCCAGCTGAGGCCGGACGAGATGCGGGAGCAGCCGGAACCCCTCGACGATCGTGCCCCGGCGGATCTCCGCGAGGTCCTCCACGATCAGCCCGAACCCCTCGCCCCGGAACCAGTGGAACGTGTCGAGCATGATCGCCGGATCGCGCGCCGCCCAGCGTTCGTCCATGTCCATCGCCATGAACGCGTACAGCAGCGGACTGTCGTCCGGCGTCGTACGCGCAGCGTGGCCGGCCATGGCGCGATCTGTGTCATAAAGAACAAGATCATGACGGTCGGCCAAGGCCCGGGCAACCGTGGACTTGCCACCGCCACTCCCGCCCCCGATCCAGTACCGCCGTGGGACCGCCCCGTCTTCGGAGATCATCGCGGCCGGCTCGTCAGCACCTCGGCGATCTGGCTGAGACCGTCCTCGCCGAGCACCAAGTCAGCGCCGGCGGCCCGCAGCCGGGCATGCCTTTCGAGGTTGCGGGCGAGACCGATGCACGCCACCCCCGCCGACCGGGCGGCCTCGACATCGGTCGCCGTGTCGCCGACCATGACCGCGTCGAACGGCAGGACATGCAGCTCGGCCAGCGCGCGCAGCAGCGAATACGGGTCCGGCTTCAGCAGATCCGGCCGACCGGCCGGCCGGCCGGCGATGGTGGTGACGTACTGGTCAAGATCGGCTTCTATGAGGTGCAGCAGGATGGCAGCCTCAGAGTTGTTGCTGACAATCGCTACCGGCAACCCGGCTCGCGCGGCCGCGATGACCGCCTCGGCCGCGCCGGGCGTCGGCGTGGCGAGCTGAACGGCCTCGATCTCGGCGAGTGTGAGTGCCTCGTCAGCGCGCCGTACGAGTCCTTCATCTCCCGCTGTCGCTGCGAACCGCAAGACCGCCAGCGGATCTTTAGTCCGGACCACCTCGACGGACAGCTCGACACCGGCACCGGTCAGGACAGCACGTACGCGATCCGCCGCGACCTGGTCAGGCAGCGCCGAGAAGACCGAGCAGACGGGACCGTCGAAGTCGAAGAGGAGAGCGCGGGTGCCGTCGAGGGCTGGTCCGAGATCAGGATGCACCGGCGGGACGAACCTCTCAGCCTGAGCCGCCTGCGGGACTCGAACCCGCAACCTTCCGATTACAAGTCGGGTGCGCTACCAATTGCGCCAAGGCGGCGAGCCGCGTTCCCGCGGCGATCACATGGTACGCGAGCCCCTCCCCGTGCGCCCCTCCCCCCGCCCCGTATCGGGCAAACGGGACGCGAAGCACGTCAGGCGAGTGTGGGAGCCGTACCAAATCTTGATCCTGACTTGGCAGGGCGGCGTACGCAGATTATGTTGGCTGCCAGGCCGGGTGACGTATGCCCGGAACCTTTTACTCGGATCGTCCGGCACGTTCCTGCCGGTGAAAGGATTCTTCTCCATGGCTACGGTTTCCTACCGTAAGGCGACCCGGATCTACCCGGGTACGCAGAAGCCCGCGGTCGACGCGCTCGACCTCGAGATCCAGGACGGCGAGTTCCTCGTCCTCGTCGGCCCGTCGGGTTGTGGCAAGTCCACCAGCCTGCGGATGCTCGCCGGTCTTGAGGACGTCGACCAGGGCGGGATCTACATCGACGACCGCGACGTCACCAACCTGCCCCCGAAGGCCCGTGACATCGCGATGGTCTTCCAGAACTACGCTCTCTACCCGCACATGACGGTGTACGAGAACATGGCGTTCGCGCTCAAGCTGCGCAAGACCCCGAAGCACGAGATCGACGTCCGGGTCAAGAAGGCCGCGCAGATGCTGCAGCTGGAGGACTACCTCGGCCGTAAGCCGAAGGCGCTGTCCGGCGGTCAGCGTCAGCGTGTCGCGATGGGTCGCGCCATCGTGCGTGAGCCGCAGGTCTTCCTCATGGACGAGCCGCTGTCGAACCTCGACGCCAAGCTGCGTGTCCAGACCCGTTCGCAGATCGCCGGCCTCCAGAAGGAGCTCGGCATCACGACGGTCTACGTCACGCACGACCAGATCGAGGCCATGACCATGGGTCACCGCGTCGCGGTCATGCTCGACGGTGTCCTGCAGCAGGTGGCGAGCCCCCGTGAGCTCTACGACCGGCCGCAGAACGTCTTCGTCGCGGGCTTCATCGGCTCGCCGGCGATGAACATCAAGAAGGTTCAGCTGAACCAGGACGGCGCCGTCTTCGCGTCGCTGGTCCTGCCGCTCACCCGTGAGCAGCTGGCCGCCGCCCGCGCCGAGGGTGGCGACAACCAGGTGATCGTCGGGTTCCGGCCCGAGGACTGCGACCTGGTCAGCGCGAGCGAGGGTGGCCTGCCCATCGAGGTCGAGCTCGTCGAGGACCTGGGCGCCGAGGCCAACGTGTACGGCCACGCGGCGGTCAACGGCTCCAACGAGCGGTTCGTCGTGCGTACCGACCGTCGCCACATGCCCGACATGGGCGAGACGGTCTACATCAAGCCGCGCGTCGGCCAGCACCACGCGTTCAACGCCGCCACCGAGCAGCGCATCTAGTTTTTCCTGTACGCGAAAAGGGCCCCGGCGGTTGCCGGGGCCCTTTTCGGTGTGCGTACTACTCGATCGGCAGCAGGCCGGCCAGGCTGCCGACGACCGGCAGGCCGCGCAGGAGGGCCAGCGGGACGGGCAGCGAGCCGACGACGGGCAGGTCGCCGACGAGCGGCAGCTGCGCGAGGGTGTGCGACACGGGCAGCGCGCCCGTCGAGCCCATCGAGCCGAGCGAGCCGAGGAGCGGCAGGCCGCCTTCGGCACCGGTCGCCTCGGGCCGGGCCGACGGGTAGTCGGCGTCCTCGCCGGCGATCGGCCGGTCGGTCTCCGCGTGCCGGGCGGCCGTACGCGCGGTGGCGTGCGGGGCGACCCGGGTGACGGAGGTCGGCAGCGCGCCGAGCGGCATGGCGGTGCTCATGCCGGGGGCCGGCAGGGTGGTGGGCTGGGCGGCCGCGCCACCGAGCAGGCCACCGGTGATGCCGCCGAGGGGCGAGGAACCGCCGGTGAGGCCGCCGGTCAGCCCGCCGAGGGGGGAGGAGCCGCCCGTGAGGCCGCCGGTCAGGCCGCTGGTGAGACCGCCCAGCGGGGAGTCGCCGCCGGTGAGGCCGCCGAGCAGGCCGCCGTCGCCGCCGCCGAGCAGGTCGCCGACCACCGGCAGGTTGCCGACGACCGGCAGGCCGCCGCCGCCCTGGCCGTTGCTGATCAGGCCCCGGTTGAGGACCTGGTTGACGACCGGCAGGCTGTCGAGGCTCGGCAGGCCCTGGTTGTCGAGGACCGAACCGACCAGCGGCAGCTTCTGCGCGATGTTGCCGACGACGATGAGCTTGCCGAGGCCGGAGTCGCCGAGCATCGGGCCGACGAGCGGCAGCTGGTCGACGACCGGCAGGGCCTCGGTCGCGCTCTCGGTGCTGACGGGCATGCCGAACTGAGCCGGGTCCTGTACGGGCGTCGCGGTGGTGCCGCCGGCCGGGCCGACCCAGTTGACGGCCACGTTCGGGTTGTCGGCGAAGAACTGCGACTGGTCGGTGCCGTCGTCCGTGAGGTCGCTGTCGTCGGACAGGGCCGCCAGGTCGTCCGCGGACAGCCCGGCGAGGTCGTCGGCGGTCAGGCCGAGCTGCGACGGGTCGAACGCGTTCGGGTCGCCGGCCGGCGCGAACTGCGACGGGTCCGACACCGGGGTCATGCCGGTCGAGGCCTTGGCCATCGCCTGCGCGATCATCGACGGCACGAGGTCCTGCGCCGCCTGGCTGACCTGCTTGGCGGTCTGCGGGTCGAGGTCGGCGGGCAGGCCGGTGTTCGTCTGCACGTTGGGGCTGCCGTTGGTCAGGCCGGTCTGCGTGAACTGGGGCGTGGTCGCCGCCGGGGCGGTCGCGCCCTGGGCCGCGTCGCCGCCGGTCAGCTTGCCGGTGAGGCCGCCGAGCAGGCCGCCCGCGGGGCTGTCGCCGCCGGTCAGCCCGCCGAGCAGGCCGCCCTTGTCGGAGCCGCCGAGCAGGTCGCCGCCGGTGAGGCCGCCGAGCAGGCCGCCGGTGGCGTCCGTCTCGCTGGCGGCACCCGCGCCGCCGGTCAGGTTGCCGGTGACCCCGCCGACGAGCGACAGCGGGCTGCCCGAGCCGGTGAGGCCGCCGAGCATGCCGGTCAGGCCGCTGCCGCCGGTCAGGCCGCCGGTGAGGCCGTCGAGCGCCGGCAGGAACTCGGGCCGGCCGTCGTTGGCGCGCAGCTGGAGCGGGCCGGCCGCGGTGGTGTCCGCGCCGGCGCCCGACAGGTCAGCGGAGAGCCCGAGGTCGCTCAGCCCACTCGTGGGGGAGAAGACGCCGGCCAGCAGTCCCTGCAGGGCCTGGGGGTCGGCCTGGGGCGCCGCCGCGGCGTCCTGGGCGTATGCGGCGCCGCCGAGCATCAGAATCCCGCTCGCGACCCCGACGGTGCTGACGGCGCGATAGAGCCACTTGTTCATGTCCATCCATTCGCTTTAGACCGGTGCACGGAAGCTGGTCCGGTTGCAGTCGTCCAGTCAACCAACGACTAACTCGGGCAAATCGTTCTGCACGGGCACGTATCGCGTCTCGGGCGTACCGGGCCGGGCAAGATCCAACGGGCGGATGGTCGATACGATGCGGCCGTGACCCCCTCACAGTCACTGCCCCCGTTCAGCCGCGGTGTCCCGAAGATCCTGGAGGCGCTGCGGCCCGGCCAACGCGGCGCCCGTGACCACTACGTCGTCTGCGGCGCCAACGCGCTGACCTACCGGCTCGTCGAGGAGCTCAGTCAGCGGTACGCGGCCGCCGTCACCGTGATCATGACGGAGCGGCAGCGGCGTACCGGGCGGGATTTCACGGAGCTGCCGGGCGTACGCGTGCTCGCGGCCGAGCGCCTCGACGACAAGGTGTTCCTGGCGGCGGGGCTGTCGCACGCGGCCGGGCTGGCGCTGACCGAGCAGGACGATGTCGGCAACATCCACGCCGCCATGCGGGCCGAGGAGCTCAACGGCCGGCTGCGGATCGTGGTACGCGTCTTCAACCTGAGCCTGGGCATGCGCGTACGCCAGCTGTTCCGGGACTGTGCGGTGATCTCCGATTCGGCCATCGCCGTACCGGCGTTCGTGCAGGCCGCCCTGGGTGACGGCGCACCGGCCTATTTCCGCTTCGCCGGCCGTACGCTCTACGCCACGCACCGCACGGAGGTCGCCGAGCGGGACGTCGTCTGCGGACTGTCCCGGACGGCCCCCGACGGTACGCCGGAAGTGCTCCCGTTCGACCATGGTTCCGCCGACGTCGTCCTCGCGGTGGCGCACGGCGAGAAGTCCGTCGACGGCCGCGTACGCAGGCGGCGCCGCCGGTCGTGGACGTTCGGCGCGCTGCTGCGCTTCCTGCGCGGCGGGATGAGCCGGGGCCTGCGGATCGGCCTCGCGGTCACGTTCGCGGTGCTGGTGGCGGGTGGGATCAGCCTGACCCTGGCGAACCACGAGTCCGCCTGGGCCGGCGTCTACGAGACGCTGCTGACCGCCTTCTCCGGCGCCGATGCCAGCAAGAGCGTCTGGACGCAGGTCAGCCAGCTCGTCGTCACCGTGTCCGGCATGGCGCTCGTCCCGCTGATCACCGCCGTGGTCGTGGAGGGCCTGGTCAACGCGAAGCTGGCGTTCACCTCCGGCCGAGTCCTGGACCACTACGAGGATCACGTGGTCGTGGTCGGCCTCGGCAACGTCGGTACGCGGATCATCCGCAGTCTGCGCGATCTCGGCGTACCCGTGATCGCCATCGACAAGAGCGAGGACGCACGGGGCGTGGCCATCGCCCGTGAGCTGGAGATACCGCTGGTCATCGGGGACGCGAGCCGCGAGGAGACGCTACGGAGGGCGTCGGTGCAGTCGTGCCGGGCGCTGGTGATCGTCTCGACCGACGACGTGGTGAACCTGGAGACGGCGCTGAACGGCCGCGCGCTGCGGCCGGGTCTCAAGATCGTCATGCGGCTGTTCGACTCGGACCTGGCCGAGCGGATCCAGCAGACCTTCAGCATCGCGACCACGCGCAGCGTGTCGGCGATCGCCGCGCCGGCGTTCGCGGCGGCGCTGATGGAACGCGAGGTCCTCGCGACCATCCCGATCGGCCGGCGCGTGCTGCTGGTGGCCGACGTGGTGGTGGCGCCCGGATCGAGCCTCGACGGGGAGCCGGTCACCGCCGCGACCATCGACGGGCTGGCCCGGGTGATCGCCGTCGGCGGGCTCGGCGAGCCGCGGCCGCGGTGGTCGCCGCCGGATGATCAGGTTCTCGTGGCGCACGACCGGGTCACCGTGGTCGTGACCCGCGCCGGCCTCAGCCGGCTGCTACGGCTGGCCGCAACCGACGCCACCGGGCCGATACCCGCCGGACCGTCGCGCTGACCGCCACGACCAGGCCCGCACAGACCAGCAATCCCAATCCGGCCGTACGCACCAGGCCGCTCTTGTCGATCGGCGGCCCGGACATCTGCCGCCACGAGTTGAACGTGACCCCGGCCGCGAACACCTCGACGGTCGCGGAGCAGGCCGCGTACTCGCTGCCGGACGTGGTCCGGTCGCACTGCGAGTGCAGGTCGGCGACCAGCCGGTTGTCGATCACCGTACGCGCGTCGGTGTTCAGCGGCTCGCCCCGGCGCATCGCGTACCGGAGCAGGTCGTAGCCGTAGTCGTGGGCCTTGCACGCGGTGTCGAAGGCGAACGGGCGGCCCTCACCGGGCACCGAGCAGAACCCGTCCGGATTCACCGTACGCAGTTCGCCGTCGTCGAGCCGGGCGGTGACCGGGGTGTACCCCATCACCTGCGCGAAGTCGGCCGGCACCGCGGCCTGGCCGGACGCGGTGAGCGCCCGGATCGCGTCGGTCGCCGCGACGTCCGGCACGGTGGTCGCCGCCGGGGCCGGGGCCACGATCAGAACCGTGCTCAAGACCGCGCCGAGCACAGCGGCGAGCCACACCTTGCGTCGAGCCACGCGGCCGTCCCCTCGGTTCCCGGGGACGTCCCCGAACAGCGGATTGGCTGGTCACAGTACCTAACGCCATTGTGCATTCCCGGGTGATGTGACCTGTGCCACCTGGGAAAATCACTCCGGGTCGTAGCCGAGGATCGCCTGCTCGTCCGGGCGGTGGACGAGGACGTCGTTGAGGAACGACTGGACGGCCGGTGCCAGGCCGA
This sequence comes from Hamadaea tsunoensis DSM 44101, assembly GCF_000428945.1. Taxonomy (GTDB): domain Bacteria; phylum Actinomycetota; class Actinomycetes; order Mycobacteriales; family Micromonosporaceae; genus Hamadaea; species Hamadaea tsunoensis. The sequence goes on from NZ_AUAX01000005.1 coordinate 15,563, forward strand.
CGTCCCGGCCGGCCTGCTCCGACAGCCGGAACCGGTGCTCGATGACCTGCACGAACAGCTCCGGCGGCTCCAGTTTCCGGCGCAGCTGGGCGGGGACCGCCCGGATGACCGGCTCGAAGACCTCGGTGAGCCAGCGGTGGGCGGCCTCGGTCTCGTCGGCCAGATCCGACTCCACCCGGTACGCGTCCAGGTCGTTGAGCAGCGCCCGGGCCTGGTTCTCCTCGGCGTCCAGGCCGGTCAGGCGCAGCAGGCGGCGGCTGTGGTGGCCGGCGTCGACGACCTTCGGGCGGACCCGGACCTGGTTGTCGATCACCGACATCGTCACCTCCTCGACGTCGAAGCCCATCTCGTTGAGGCGCCGGATCCGGCGGTCGATCTGGCGGCGGGTGTCGGCGTCGACCTTCTCCTCGTAGGTGACCTCGTGCCAGAGCTTCTCGTAACGGCGTACGACCTCGTCGGAGACCTGCTCGGGGTCGATCGCCTCGTGCAGGTAGCCGGCGGCCTGCAGGTCCAGCGACTCGCCGAAGATGTTGGTCCGGGCGATCTCCAGGTCCTCGTCCCGCTGGCCGTTGGACAGCCGCAGGTGCAGCGCCCCCGTCTCGGCGTCCACCAGGTACGCGGCGAACGCCCCGGCGTCCCGGCGGAACAGCGTGTTCGACAGCGAGCAGTCGCCCCAGAAGAAGCCCATCAGGTGCATGCGTACGAGGAGGGCGGCGAGCGCGTCCAGCAGGCGGTTCATCGTCTCGGGGCGCAGCGTGTGCGAGAACACGGCCCGGTAGGGCAGCGAGAACTGGAGGTGGCGGGTCACCAGCACGGGTTCGAGCGGCTCACCGTCCTCGGTCACCCGGTCGGCCACGATCGCGACCGCCTCCACGGCCGGCGCGCCGAGCCGTTCCAGCGCTCGGAGCAGGTCGTACTCGCGTTCGGCGATGCGCTCGCGGGTCTCCTTGACGGCGTAGACGACGCCGTCCATGCGTACGAAGCGCACCACGTGCCGCGAGATGCCTTGCGGCAGCGCGACGAGGTGATCGGCCGGCCAGTCCTCCAGTGGAGTGCTCCACGGCAGGTCGAGCAGGGCGGGGTCGACAAGGGCGGAAGTGATGCGCACGGGTGTCATCCTGTCGGATTCCCGTACGCGTCGCGAGTAGATCGTGGCTCGTTGCACAACCTGCGGGAAATACCTGCCTCGACCCTTGGGAGGTAAACCGGTGCGGCGAACCATGGCGTTGGTGCTGGGCGTGTGCGGTGCGCTGGCGCTGGGCGGCACGACTGCGGTCGAGGCCCTGAACTTCACCCCCGTACGCACCGGTGCCACGACGGCGCTGCCCGCGGCGGCCGCGCCGGCCCGGAGTTCGACCGCCGCCCGGCCGGCGGAGAAGGCGCAGGCGAAGGCCGAGCCCGACCGGCCGATCAACCCGGACGAGACCGTCTGGCAGACGGGCGCCGAGGAGGCGGGGAAGGTCGAGGCGGCCCGGACGACCTTGGGCTACCTCGACGGGAAGCACGCCGCGACCTTCCGGTACCCGGGTGTGGACTACGTGAAGGTGCACTTCACCCGCCTGTCCCTGCTGCCCGGCGACTACCTCACGGTCGCCCGGCCGGACGGCACCGAGAGCCACCGCTACGACGGCACGCTGCTCGACGGTGTCGGCGACACGGTCAACGGCCTGCTGGGGGAGGCCGCCGGGAAGTGGGCGATGTCCGTCACCGGCGACAGTGCCGTGGTCACGCTGCATCTCGGCCCGACCGACCTGCTCGGCCTGCGCGGCAAGGTCTCCGAGACGGGCGTCACGGTCGACAGGGTCGCCCGCGGCTTCACCAAGACCGAGCGCGACGCCCAGCACTCCGCCGACGAGCGCCGCAAGAAGGAAGCCGCGCGGACGGGCCGGGAGGAGAGCATCTGCGGCAACGACGACAAGTTCGACGCCGTCTGCTACAAGACCACCGACCCGGTGATGTACCGCCGCTCCAAGGCCGTCGCGCGCCTGCTGATCAACGGCACCGAGCTGTGCACCGCCTGGCGGGTCGGCCCGGACAACCGCATGCTCACCAACCACCACTGCTTCACGACCTCGCAGGAGGCGGCCGAGACCGAGGTCTGGTTCAACTACCAGTGCGCGGTCTGCGGCGGCTACGACGTGTTCCGCCCGACGAAGGTGTGGGGCGCCCAGGTGCTCGCGACCGACCAGCGCCTGGACTACACGCTGTTCACCCTCGACAACTTCGCCGCGGTACGCCAGTACGGCTACCTCGACCTCGACGTCCGCGCCCCGCTGGCCGGCGAGAAGGTCTACATCCCGCAGAATCCCGCCGGCGACCCGACGATGATCGCCTCCGACAGCGACCAGGACGGCAACGGCAACTGCGAGATCGTCAACCCCGCGTACGACGGGTATGACAAGAAGACCGACGCCTCCTACTACTGCGACACCGCGGGCGGCTCGTCCGGCTCCCCGGTCATCTCGCGGGTCACCAACAAGGTCATCGCCCTGCACCACTTCGGCGGCTGCCCCAACTCCGGCGTACGCGTCGACGAGCTGTACCCGGAGATCAGGTCGCTTCTGTAAGTTGGGCGCATGATCTCTGGCCGGTGGCGTTCGTGGTGGTGGGACGCGGCGCTGCTGGCCGCCCTGGCGCTGTGGACGTGGCTGGTCGCCGCGGGCGGCACGGACCGGCTCGACCTGGCCGTCCGCTCGTGGAGCATGGACCACGACCCGGCCTGGGCGCGGGGCATCGCCATCGTGTCCAACCACTTCGGCCAGGGCTGGGTCCTGCAGTGGGTCCTCGGCGGGGCGCTCACGCTGATCGCGCTCGTCCGGCGGCGTACCTGGCGGGTGCTGCTGCCGGCCGTGGCCGCGTACCTGATCACGGGGCTCGGGGCCGGGCCGCTGAAGATCTGGACCCACCGGGACGCGCCCAGCAGCGGCCTGCCGCCGGACGTGTCGGTGCAGTTGTTCAATCCCGAGGCGACGGGCTATTCGCGCTCGTATCCGTCCGGGCACATCGTCAACACGATGGTGTGGTGGCCGGCGATCCTGCTGCTGCTCGCGCTCGTGCTGGCGCCGCGTACGGTGCCCGCGAAGCTGCGGCGGTTCCTGCTGGTGGGGCCGCCGATCATCGTGTTCGCGACGACCTGCTACCTGTCCTACCACTGGGTCAGCGACGACGTGGCGGCCGTCTTCCTCGGCCTCTTCCTGGCGCGGCTGTTCTGGCGGCTCCCCTGGAAGTCCTGGGTCGGCGCCTCCATCTAGTCGGTCCCCGACAAGTTCAAGATCTTTTTGTCCCGGGTTCGTCGATCTCGCCTCCGCTCCTCGCGCGGGAGACCGTTGCGCCCTTCACCCCGGCCTTTGTCGCGACTGTCCGACTCGTACCTGAGATGTTCGGCGATCTTGCGCGAGTGCCCCGAATTACGTCCGGTGTACCCGGAATGCCCGAACATTCGCGCAAGATCGTCGACCGTGGGGTGATCGTTGACGGCCGTGGCGCGGAAACCGCCACCCGACGCATGATCGATTACGGTTCTGGAGCGCGTTGACCGGCTTCTGCTGCACCTGACGCGTCATCGATCATGCAGATCGGGCCGGATTTACACCTCAGCCGTCATCGATCAAGAAATCGGCACCCGGCGCCCACCTGACGGAAGATCGTTCCCGCATTCCGGGCTTTGGTCATCGGCGGGATGGCGGGGACGTGATCCACAGCGACTGAGATGTTGAAACGCACCTCTCGCCCAAGATCTACAGCGATGGGGATGCAAGAAGTCGGCCTTACCTACATCCCAGCCGTACTGGATCGAGGGGACGGGATCGAAAACTACATCCCCACAGCGAACGATCACCACCCAGCTGCCCAGCCGATCCGTCGAGCCGGCCACAGCGGACAGTCGCGACAAAGCCCGGACCAGCCGGGCCCCGATCTTCCCGACGCTCGACGATCTTGCGCGAATGTTCGGGCATTCCGGGTACACCGGAAGAAATTCGGGGCATTCGCGCAAGATCGTCGAGCATCTCGGGGGCACGCCGGACAATCGCCCACCATCCCGGGACACAAGTCGGACAGTCGCGACAAAGGCTCGGGGTGAAGGGTGAAGCGGCGACCGAACCGCGGTGCGGGATCTTGGGATGGTCAGTGGACGGCGGTGACGTAAAGGTCGGGGGAGAGTGTCAGGACGTCCGCCCGCCGGCCGACCTCCAGGGCACCCGTCGGCAGGCCGAGCAGCCCCGCCGGGGTCGTGCTGGCCGCGCGTACGACATCGGTGATCGGAAGACCCGCGCCCACGGCCTGGCGGAAGGCCGCGTCCATGGTGAGCGTGCTGCCGGCGATCGAACCGTCGCGCGCGAGGCGGGCGACGCGGTCGGCGACGATGACGGCCTGGCCGCCCAGCTCGTACTCGCCGTCGGGCATGCCCGCGGCCGCCATGGCGTCGGTGATCAGGACGGTACGCCCGACGCCGGCCGTGTTGGCCGCGAAGGCGAGCGTGCCGTCGTGCAGGTGGATGCCGTCGGCTACGAGTTCGACGGCGACGCTCGGCGAGCTGAGCAGGCCGATGATCGGGCCGGGCTCGCGGTGGTGGACCGGGCGCATGCCGTTGAAGAGGTGGGTCGCGACGCGGGCGCCGGCGGCGACCCCGGCGAGGGTCGCCTCGTAGGAGGCGTCGGTGTGGCCGATCGCGGCGAGGACGCCCTCGGCCGCGAGCGCGGCGATCGCGTCGATGGCGCCGGGACGCTCGGGTGCGATGGTCATCATCCGGACCGCGCCGCCGCCGATCTTGATCAGCTCGACGATCTCGTCGATCGACGGGTCGCGCAGGAAGGCCGGGTTCTGCGCGCCGCACCGCAGCTCGGCCAGGTACGGGCCCTCGAAGTGGACGCCGCCGAGCACACCCTCCTCGACCAGCGGCCGGTACGCCTCCGTCGCGTCCCGCATCAGTTCGAAAGGGCTGCTGACGAGGCTGGCGAGGATCGTGGTCGTGCCGTGTCCGCGGTGGAAGGCGGCCACGGCGCGGGCGGCGTCGGCGTCGCCGGTGGTGAAGGTGTGCCCGCCGCCGCCGTGCGTGTGGATGTCGACGAAGCCGGGGACGATCCACTGCTCGGGCCCGTCGATCGGGCCGCGCTCGATCGCGGTGATCGTGCCCTCTTCGGCGGTCAGTACGCCGTCCACGATGCCGGTCGGCGTGACGATACGGCCGCTGAGCCTCATGTCGATCTCCCTGGTCTGGGCTTTACGGGGCGGTGACGTGCTCCACGGTCACGGGAGCGGCCTGGTCGGTGGGGTGGTCGAGTTCCGCGACCGACAGGGCGAGCAGGGCGGCGCCGAGGCAGCCGGCCTCGTCGCCGAGCTTCGCGCGGACGATCTCGGGTTCGGTGAAGAACGCGATCCGCTCGCGCAGTGCCACCCGCAGCGGTCCGAGCAGCTGCTCGCCGGCCTCGGCCAGCCCGCCGCCGACGACGACGAGTTCGGGGTCGTACAGGGCCTGCGCCGTGAGCAGGGCCGCGGCGAGCGCGTCGACCGTCTCGGCCCAGACCTCGGCGGCGATGACGTCCCCGGCCGCCGCGCGTTCCGCGACGTCGCGGGCCGTGGCGGTGGTGCCGACACGCTCGGAGTAGCGGCGGCCGACCGCGGAGGCCGACGCGATCGACTCCAGGCAGCCCCGCTGGCCGCAGCCGCAGAGCGGGCCGCCCGGCCGCACGATGATGTGGCCGATCTCACCCGCGCCCCAGTGCCCGCCCGCGAGTACCTTGCCGCCGATGATGTGGGCTGCCGCGATGCCCGTCCCGATCGGGATGAAGAGCACCTCGTCGAAGCCCTTGCCCGCGCCCAGCGTCGCCTCCGCCAAGCCGCCTGTACGCACGTCGTGGCCGACACGTACGGGCAGGTCGAGGCGGTCGGCGGCCAGCTGGCGCAGCGGGGTGTCCTTGAGGCCGCCCATGTTGGACGCGTACCGGACGACGCCGGCGGACTCGTCGACCACGCCCGGGATGGCGATGCCTGCCGCGACCGGAGTCAGTCCCTCGACGGCGGCCTTCGCGGCGAGCCCTTCGGCGACCCCGAGGATCGTCTCGATGACCGCCGCGGCCCCGCGCTCGGTACGCGTCTTGTGCCGCTCGCTGTGCAGGACCTCGTGGTCCGGGGTCACGAGGCCGCATTTGATACCGGTCCCGCCCACGTCCACGGCGATGACGACCTGGCCCGGTTGTGTACTGCTGTGGTTCACGGTCTCCAGGATCCCCTTCGCCCTGCGGTGGCCCCACTTATGCGCATTACCGCTCGGTAGGACGGTGTTTCGAGCGTCATTGTGCTCGAAGCGTCCGGCCCATCGCAAGCCGATCCCGGGCTTCGAACGGGTCCGTGCAGCTCCGAGCAGGTCTGAGCAAGGGAAGCGCTTTGCAAAGCCCAGTATCGAGCATTACTGTGCACGAAACTACTCATCATTCGCGCAGGAGGCGACCCGTGGATCGTTACGCCCGGTGGAACTCTCTGCTCGAACTGCTGACCGACTCCGGCCGCGTGAGCGTGGAGGAGGCCGCCGAGCGGCTCGACGTGTCCCAGGCGACGATCCGGCGCGACTTCGACCAGCTCGCGCAGCAGCAGATGATCACGCGTACGCGCGGCGGAGCGGTCGCCAACGGCGTCTCCTACGACCTGCCGCTGCGCTACAAGACGGCGAAGCACTCGGAGGAGAAGCAGCGTATCGGGGCCGCGGCGGCCGCCCTGGTGTCGCCCGGGATGGTCGTCGGACTCAACGGCGGCACCACCACGACCGAGGTCGCCCGGGCGCTCGCGGTGCGCCCCGACCTGTCCTCCACAGCGGACGACGCGCAGTTGACGGTCGTCACCAACGCCCTCAACATCGCCAATGAGCTGCTCGTACGCTCGCGGATGAAGATCGTCGTGACCGGCGGCGTGGTCCGGCCGCAGTCCTTCGAGCTCGTCGGGCCGCTCGGCGGCGGCATCCTGCGCGAGGTGACCCTGGACGTCGCGCTGCTCGGCGTCGACGCGCTCGACGTGACCCTCGGCGCCGCCGCCCACCACGAAGGCGAGGCGGCCATGAACTCCCTGATGGTCGCGCGGGCGAAGCGGGTCGTCATCATCGCGGACGCCTCGAAGCTGGGCGGGCACGCGTTCGCCCGGATCTGCTCGGTCGACCGGATCGAGACGCTGGTGACCGACTCCAGCGCGGATCCCGCTCTGGTGGAAGGCTTCCGCGCCGCGGGCCTGACCGTCGTCGTCGCCTAGGCCCTCGTCGCGGGCCGGATGCTGGCCGGTGTCGGTCCCGCCGCATAAACTGGGCGGACGCGAGGGTAGGTAAGGGGCATGTCCATGGATAGATCAGATGGCTGACCAGTCCACGGGGGAGTCCGAGTCAGCCCTGTTCGACCTCATCCCCGGTCAGCGCCGGCTCGGCGAGCCTCCTCCGTCCGTCATGGACGACGAAGATCGGGACGAGAGCGACGACATCCTCGACTCCGACCTGCCCGAGCGGATCGCGCCGGTGCGGCGTACCGGGCTGTCGGAGGTGCAGCAGGGGATCCTCGGGTTCGAACGGCAGTGGTGGCGGCACGCCGGTGCCAAGGAACAGGCCATCCGCGAGACCTTCGACTTCGGCGCGACAAGGTACTACCAGCTGCTCAACCGGCTGCTCGACGATCCCCGCGCCGTCGAGTACGACGCCGTCCTCGTGTACCGGCTGCGCCGCCTGCGGATGACCCGCTCCCGCTCACGCGCCTGACCCGCTCCCGGCCGCACGCAGATAACGTTCGCCCAGCGTACGCAGGTGGGCGCGCAGTTCGTCGGAGTCGACCGTGAAGTCCGCGCCGAGCATGCCCAGCCAGACCGCCATCATCTCCACGTTGTCCGAGCCGAACGTGACCGTGCAGGACCGGTCGTCGAGTGCGACGACCGGGCCGAGCATGGACGGCAGCCGTTCGGCGACGACCTCGGCCGGGGCGTGGATGACGACCTTCGCCCGGTACCGCCAGGTCGCGGTGGACACCCGGCGGGCCACGTAGTCCGCGAGATCCTCCGCCGGCAGATCCCGCGGCGCGAACCGGGGGCCGGTCGGCGTACGCGGGGTGACGCGGTCGACCCGGAAGGTACGCCAGTCCGCCCGCTCGACGTCCCAGGCGACCAGGTACCAGCGGCGACCCCAGTTCACGAGCCGGTACGGCTCGACGTCGCGGCGGCTGGCGGTCTGGTCGTGGGACGCGTAGTCGAAACGCAGCCGCTCCCGGTCCCGGCAGGCGGCGGCGATCAGGCTGAGCAGGTCGGCGTCGATGCGGGGGATCGGCGACTCGTTCGGCACCGCGACCGTATAGGTCTGCAGGGTGTTGACCCGCCGCCGCAGCCGGTTCGGCAGGACCTGCTCCAGTTTGGCCAGCGCCCGCAGGGACGTCTCCTCGATCCCGCTGACCGAGCCCGCCGCAGCCGTACGCAGTCCGACGGCCACCGCGACCGCTTCCTCGTCGTCGAGCAGCAGCGGCGGAAGGGCCGCTCCAGCGCCCAACCGGTAGCCGCCGACCGCGCCCCGGGTGGCGTGCACGGGATAGCCGAGCGCCCGCAGCCGTTCGACGTCGTTGCGGACGGTACGCGTACTGACGTCGAGGCGGCCGGCCAGTTCGTTGCCGGTCCACTCGCGGGGGGTCTGCAACAGGGACAGCAGTCGCAGCAGGCGTGCCGAGGTCTCCAACATGTTTTTCATTCTGCCCCGGCATTAGGAATGGAGTGTTCCTAATGGCCTGGAAGAGTGATCCGCATGACGAACGAGACGAGCACCAAGACGCGCCCCTGGCTGGGGCTCTTCGCCATCCTCGCGGCGACGATCATGAACCTGCTCGACGCGACGGTGGTCAACGTGGCCGGCCCGTCGATCCGCGCCAACCTCGGCGGCTCCCTGGCGAGCCTGCAGTGGATCGCGGCCGCGTACACGCTGGCGCTGGCGGTCGGGCTGCTCACCGGCGGCCGTCTCGGCGACCTGTTCGGCCGCAAGCGGATGCTGATCATCGGTGTCGCCGGCTTCCTCACCGCCTCGCTGCTGTGCGGGCTGGCCTGGTCGCCGGCCGCGCTCATCGGCTTCCGGGTGCTGCAGGGCCTGTTCGGAGCGGTGATGATCCCGCAGACCTTCGGCCTGATCCGCGACCTGTTCCCGCCGCACCAGATGGGCAAGGCGTTCGGCGCCTTCGGCCCGACGATCGGCCTGTCGACGATCCTCGGCCCGGTCGTCGCGGGCGCCCTGGTCGACGCCGACCTGTTCGGCACGGGATGGCGGATGGTCTTCCTCATCAACCTGCCGCTCGGGCTGTTCGCCCTGATCGGCGGCCTGCGGGCGCTCCCCGAGGGGCGCGGTACGCGTACCCTCAGCCTCGACGTCGCGGGCGCGCTGCTGGCCGGGACCGGTCTCGTGATGATCGTCTACCCGCTGGTCCAGGCCCGTGAGCTGGGCTGGCCCGCCTGGGCGTACGCGATGCTCGCCGGTGCGGTCGCGGTGCTCGCCGTCTTCGTCGCCTACCAGGTACGCCGGAAGCGGTCCGGGCGTACGCCGCTGGTCGAGCTGAGCGTCTTCCGGCAGCGGTCCTACACCTCGGGTGTGCTGTTCGTCCTCGTGTTCTTCGGCGCGATCGTCGGCTTCAGCCTCTCCGTCGGCCTCGTGCTGCAGCTCGGACTCGGGTTCAGCCCGATGCACGCCAGCCTCACGATGGTCGGCTGGGCGCTCGGCGCCTTCCTCGGCAGCGCGTTCGCCGCGACCACGATGGCGAAGCTCGGCCGCAACCTGCTGCACATCGGGCTGGCCGGGATGGCGGGCGGGCTCGTCTGGCTCTACCTCGTCTTCCACACCCAGGGCGCGGCCGTGCACACCGGCAGCCTGTTCGGGCCGCTGCTCGCGTACGGGCTGGGGATGGGAATGATCTTCGTGCCGCTGTTCGACATCATCATGGGCCGGGTCGCCGACCACGAGGTCGGATCGGCGTCCGCGATGCTCGAATCACTGCAGCAGCTCGGTTCCTCGCTGGGCGTGGCGGTGCTCGGCACGATCTTCTTCACCACCGTCGGCGTCCAGTTCACGCCCGCCTCGTTCGTCCACGCCTCCGGCGTCATCGCGCTGGTCGCGCTCGGCCTCACCGTCGTGGCGTTCGGCCTCGGCTTCCTGCTCCCGAAGCGGGCCCGCTCGGCCGGTCACGCCCCCCAGCCCGAAGTGGCCCGCGCCGGCGAACCCGCCCTCGTGTGAGCGGGATTTGCTGAGAGGGTGCTGAGGAAACGGCGGCATCGGGGATCCCCCCGATGCCGCCGAAACATGCCCGTCCTACGGTGGCCTCATGCCGAGTCTTACCAGGCCGCGTCTTATCGGCGGGGCGCTCGCTCTCTGCGTACTCCTCGGGGTGGTGATCTTCGCGGCCTGGCCGGCGCGGGCGGCGTTCTCGTCGGTGGACGCCATGATCCCGGGCGCGCAGGGCGACGATCCCGCGACCCTGGACGCGACGCTCTACCTGCCGCGTGACGGTGCCGCGCAGCATCCCGCGGTGCTGATGCCGCACGGTTTCGGGGGTACGAAGGAGTCCGTCGCGGACGACGCGAAGCAGCTCTCCGAGCACGGGTACGCCGTGCTGACGTGGACCGCGCGCGGCTTCGGCCGCAGTACGGGACACATCCACCTCAACGCCCCGGAGTACGAGGTGGCCGACGCGAGCAAGCTGCTCGACTGGCTCGCCGCGCGGCCGGACATCGCGTTGAACGGGCCGGGCGACCCGAAGGTGGGCGTCGCCGGCGGCTCGTACGGCGGCGGCCTGGCGCTGCTGCTCGCGGCCAAGGACAAGCGGGTCGACGCGATCGTCCCGATGATCACCTGGAACAACCTGGCGACGGCGCTGTTCCCGGGCGGGGTGTTCAAGCAGGCGTGGGCGGGTGTCTTCTTCTCCAGCGGCCTGTCGGGCGGATCGCGGTCCGGGGCCGGCGGCGGCGCGGGCACGAGCGGGAGCCCCGAGTGCGGCCGCTGGGCCGCCGACATGTGCGCGGCCTACCTGCGGATCGCGACGACCGGCAAGCTCGACGACGAGACGGCGAAGATGCTGGCCGACCGCAGCCCCGCCACGTACGCGTCGCAGATCACCGCGCCGACCCTGCTCATCCAGGGTGAGGCGGACACGCTCTTCCCGCTGAGCGAAGCCGACGCCAACGCGAAGGCGATCACCAACGCCCCGGTACGCGTCGCCTGGTTCACCGGCGGCCACGACGGGGGCGCGGGGCCGCAGTCGGACCAGGACCGCAACAAGTTCCTGACGCTGCAATGGCTCGACCACTACGTACGCGGCAAGGGCGACGTTCCGGCGAACAGCTTCACGTACTCGCGGATCACCGGGCTGGACGCGATCGAGCGGGGCACCCTGGCGACGGGGTACTCCGTGGACGCGTACCCGGGGCTGGGCGGGGACTCGACGGGTACGCAGACCGTCGCCGGGCCGGCCCAGCAGATCGCGAGCCCGCCGAACGGCACCCCGGCCGCCCTCTCCTCGATCCCCGGCGCGGGCCTGGCGTCGTCGCTGGTCAGCGGGGCCTCGACCGATGTGCCCGGCCAGTACGCGCGGTTCCTGTCGCAGCCGCTCGCCGACGGGGTCTCGATCGTCGGAGCGCCGACGATCAGCATCAAGGCGGCCTCGGCCACCGGCGAGGCGACCCTCTTCGTCAAGCTCTACGACGTCGATCCGAAGGGCGGGGCCACCCTCGCCAACGGCCTGGTCGCACCGCTGCACCTGACCGGCCTGGCGAAGACGATCGACGAGGCCGCGCCGGTCGAGGTCAGGCTGCCCGCGATCGTGCGGCAGGTCGAGTCGGGGCACCGGCTCAGCGTCGTCGTCGCGAGCGCGGACCAGGCGTACCTGGGGCCGATCGCACCGGCCACCTACACCATCGCGCTCACCGACGGCAGCCTCACGCTCCCCGCGGTGAACGGCACGCCGATCGTCACCTCCGCCGCCCTCTGGATCTGGGTCCTGGTCGGGCTGGTCGCCCTCCTGATCATCGGTGTGGTCGCGGCCGTCGTCATCGCCCGCCTCCGCGGCCGGCGCAAGGTCCGCACCGTCATCTCCGCGTACGCCGACACGCCCCTGCACGTCCGCGGACTGCGCAAGACCTACGGGTCGTTCGTGGCCGTCGAGAACGTCGACTTCACGGTCGAGCGGGGGCAGGTCGTCGGCCTGCTCGGTCCCAACGGGGCGGGCAAGACGACGAGCCTGCGCGTCCTCATGGGACTCACCCAGGCGACCGCGGGCGAGGTGCTGATCTTCGGCCACCGGCTGGCCCCGGGCGCGCCGGTGCTCTCCCGGATCGGTGCTCTTGTCGAGGGTCCCGGCTTCCTGCCGCACCTGACCGGCGAGCAGAACCTGTACGCGTACTGGCGGGCGACGGGCCGGCCGTGGGCGGACGCGAGGTTCGCCGAGGCGCTGGAGATCGCCGGTCTCGGTGACGCCGTCAAGCGCCGGGTGAAGAACTACTCGCACGGCATGAAGCAGCGGCTCGCGGTCGCCCAGGCCATGCTCGGCCTGCCGGAGCTGCTCGTGCTCGACGAGCCGACGGACGGGCTCGACCCGCCCCAGATCGCCGAGATGCGCCGGGTGCTGCAGAAGTACGCCGTCGACGGCCGGGCGGTACTGGTCTCCAGCCACCTGCTGGCCGAGGTCGAGCAGACCTGTACGCACGCCGTCGTGGTCAACAAGGGCCGGGTGGTGGCCGCCGGCCGAGTCGAGGAGATCGTCGGGGACACGCCGACGACCATCTTCGAGGTGAGCGACATCGACCTGGCCCAGAAGACCCTGGACCGGACCGAGGGCCTCGCCGGGTACGCCGTCGACGGCACCCGCACGCTCATCGTCGAACTGGGCGAGGCACCCCGGTCGGCCGTCGTCGCCGCGCTCGTGCGGGCCGGCGTCGGCGTGGACCGGGTGGCACCGCGCCGACGACTCGAAGATGCCTTCCTCGCCCTGGTCGGCGAGTCGACCGCAGGGAGTGGGGACCGATGAGCGAGGTTGCCGTGACTGAAACCGGCGTCGCCGGCTACCGGCCCGGCCGGACGCTCGGCCTGCGGGCGGAGTGGATGCGTCAGTGGCGCCGCCGGCGTACGCAGCTGGCACTGGGGTTCATGGTGCTGCTGCCGCTGGTCATCCTCGTCGCCTTCCAGCTCGGCGGCGACGACAGCAGCGACGGCGGGCGCAACGGCCGCGGCCAGTTCTCCCAGCTCGTGGACGTGGCGACGGCCGGCGGGCTGAACTTCGCGCTGTTCACGCTGTTCGTCAGCGCCGGCTTCCTGCTGGTCGTCGTGGTCGCCTTGTTCAACGGGGACACCGTCGCCAGCGAGGCCAGCTGGGGCAGCCTGCGATACCTGCTGGCCGTGCCGGTGCCCCGCGCCCGGCTGCTCGGCGTGAAGCTGGTGGTGGCGCTGGCGTACAGCGCGCTGGCGATGGTGGTGCTCGTCGCGACCGCGCTGGCCGTCGGCACGCTGCGCTACGGGTGGCATCCGCTGCAGTCCGGGCTGTCGGCCGACCTGGCCCCCGGCCCCGGCGTGGTACGCCTGCTCGCCGTCACCGGCTACCTGGCGATGAACCTGCTGGTGGTGGCCGGCCTGGCGTTCCTGCTGTCGACGCTGACCGACGCCCCGCTCGGCGCGGTCGGCGGGGCCGTCCTGCTGTACATCGTGTCCAGCATCCTCGACCAGATCACCGCTCTCGGCAACATCCGCAACTTCCTGCCGACCCACTACGGGCAGGCGTACCTGGGTCTGCTGACCACGCCGATCCAATGGGACGGGGTCGTCAAGGGGGCGATCGCGGCGCTCGCGTACGCGGCCGTCTTCTGGTCGCTGGCCTGGTTCCGATTCCTCCGCAAGGACGTCACGTCCTGACGGTCCGCTTACATTCCGGGTCCGGTACGCCTTACGCGCGTACCGGACCCTTCTCCGTATGAAGAGAGCCCTTCTCGTGGCCACCGCCGTGCTGGCGGCCGGGCTGGCCCTGGCGGGCTGCCGGGCGGCCGACCGCGGTGCCGCCGGCCGCCAGGCCCCCGCTCAGCCGCCCGCGGCAGTCCAGTCCGCCGCCCCCGCCGCATCCACCGCCGCGAATCCGGGCGGCTCCACCGCGGACGTCGACGTGTCCGACGTCGACGCGCTGCTCAAGGACCTCGACAACCAGCTGAACAAGGCCGACCAGGCCCCGGCCGACGGAGACTGACAATGATCAAGAAACTTGCCCTCGTCGTCGCCGCCGTCGCGCTCGTCGGTTCGGCCGCCGCACCCGCGTACGCCGACGCCCCGGCCGGGCTGGACGCCGCGAAGAAGCTGGTGACGGCCCGGATCGACGGCCGGCTCGCCACACTCAGGGCGGACGGTGCCCTCATCCGGGACGCCGCGCACCTCACCGCCGCGCACAAGTCGACGTTGCAGGCGCAGCTCGACAAGGACACCGCCGGGCTGACCGCGCTGAAGGCGAAGGTCGCCGGGGAGACGGCCGCCGACGCGCTCAAGGCCGACGCCCAGAGCATGGTGAACGACTACCGCGTCTACATCCTGTTCGGCCCCCAGGTACGCCTGACCGCCGCCGCCGATGTCGAGGCCGCCACCGACGCGCGCCTGAAGACCGTGGCGGACAAGCTCCAGCAGGCGATCGACGCGGCGAAGGCCAAGGGCACCGACACCTCGGCGGCCGAGGCGAAGCTGGCCGACCTGCGTACGCAGATCGACGCGGCGGCCGCCTCCTATGCCGGAGCCGCCGACGCCTTCCTGGCCGTGCAGCCCGGACCGGACGCGGCGGCCATCAAGAGCGCCAAGGACACCGCCCGCGGGAAGCTGCGCGACGCGCGTACGCATCTCAAGGCGGGAGTGGCCGACGCCAAGGCGATCAGGGACCTGCTGAAGAAGTAAGGAGTGACTCCCGTCTCACCCCTCAGAATCCGTATCGCCGAGGCGGTGCGGATTCTGTTTTACTGAGAGCACAACTGAATACCTCATCCAGAGGAGCTGAGGGATACGGCCCGATGAAGCTCCGGCAACCCCTGCGTCAGCGTCGCCGCTGAGCGGTAGGTGCCAACTCCGTCCGGATTTCACGCCGGAAAGATGAGAGGAAACCTCATGACCGTGCTCGGTTCGTCGTCGCCCGCCCGCAACCTCGCCTGTCGCGCCTGCGGTGCCACCTTCCCCCTCGCCGCCCAGCATGCCTGCTTCGAGTGCTTCGGCCCGCTGGAAGTCGCGTACGACATCGAAGCTTTGAAGACCGTGACCCGCGAGCAGATCGAGGCCGGCCCGCAGAACATCTGGCGGTACGCGGGCCTGCTGCCCGCCGGCCAGCAGGAGGCCGACCGGGTGACGCTGAACCCCGGTCTCACCCCGCTGGTACGCGCGGACGCCCTGGCCGCGGAGCTGGGCCTGACCGGCGGCCTGTGGGTGAAGGACGACTCCGGCAACCCGACGCACTCGTTCAAGGACCGGGTCGTGTCGGTGGCCCTGACGGCCGCGAAGGCCCTCGGTTTCACCCGGTACGCCTGCGCCTCGACCGGCAACCTGGCCAACTCGGTCGCGGCGCACGCGGCGCGGGCGGGCGTGCGGTCGGTCGTGTTCGTCCCGAGCGACCTGGAGCCCGGCAAGATCATTACGACCGCCGTGTACGACGGCGACCTGGTCGCGATCGACGGCTCCTACGACGACGTGAACCGGCTCTGCTCCGAACTGGTCGAGACGGAGGAGTTCGAGGACACCGCGTTCGTCAACGTCAACGTCCGCCCCTTCTACGCCGAGGGCTCGAAGACCCTCGGGTACGAGGTGGCCGAGCAGCTCGGCTGGCGTATCCCGGCGCAGGTCGTGATCCCGATGGCCTCGGGCGAGCTGCTGACGAAGATCGACAAGGCGTTCGAGGAGCTCGTCGAGATCGGCCTGTGCGAGGCGCCCGAGGGCGGCTGGACGGTCTTCGGCGCGCAGTCGGCCGGGTGCAACCCGATCGCGCTGGCCCTGCACGGCGACGCCGACGAGATCACCCCGCAGAAGCCGACCGGCATCGCCAAGTCCCTGAACATCGGCGACCCCGCCGCCGGCCTGTACGCGATCGAGTCCGTGAAGCGTACGGGCGGCTGGATGGAGTACGCCGACGACGACGAGATCCGCGACGGTATCCGGCTGCTGGCCCGCACGACCGGCGTCTTCGCCGAGACCGCCGGCGGCGTGACCACGGCCTGCCTGGTGAAGCTGGTCAAGAGCGGCAAGCTCGACCCGGCCAAGGAGACGGTCGTCTACAACACCGGCGAGGGCCTGAAGACGCTGGACGCCGTGGCCGACCTGGTCGGGCCGACCCACCGGGTCAAGCCGTCGCTGAAGTCGGCCCGCGAGGCGGGGCTGCTGTCGTAATCGGAGTGCGCCGCGGCCGGGCGTGGGTCACCCTGTGGGCATGAGTTTGCAGATCACCCCCGTCCTGCCCGACTCCGACAACGCCACCGTCGAGGCGTACGTCGAGGTCATGGAAGCGTTACGCGTCTACGAGATGCCCGCGTTTCCACCGACAACCCGCCGCGAGTTCGACAGCTACCGTGCCCATCCCTGGCCGTGGCAGCGCTCCCAGCCGTACCTCGCGACCGCCGACGGCGTACCCGTGGGGCGGCTCGTGCTGCAGTTCCCGACCAGGGACAACCTGAAGAACATGTCGGTCGACCTGGCCGTGCTGCCGGCGTACCGGCGCCGGGGCTTCGGCCGTGAACTGCTCGCGTTCGCCGAGGAACAGGCCCGGGCCAACGGCCGCGAGACCGTCATGGCCAGCTCCATGTGGACGCTGCCCGAACTCGGGCTGACCGCGCCGGACGAGGCCGCGCCCGCCTTCGCCCGGGCGATGGGCTACCGGGACACGCTGCCCGAGGTCAACCGGGTCCTCGACCTCGCCAAGGTCGACGAGGACGTGCTGCAGGAGATCCTCGACCACGCCCGGGCCAAGGCCGACGGCTACCAGCTCGTGCAGTGGATCGGGCAGACCCCGGAAGAGCTGATCGACGACATCGCGTACCTGGACGGCCGGCTCTTGCAGGACGCCCCCATGGGTGACACCGCCTGGGAGCCGTTCGAGGTGGACGCCGACCGGATCCGGCGTACCGAGGCTGTCATGGCCGCGCGGGGCCGGCAGCTCTACAACAGCGTCATGGTGCACGAGAAGTCGGACCGCGTCGTCGCGTGGACGACGCTGAGCCTCGAAGCCGACCACCAGTGGCACTCGTGGCAGCAGATCACGATCGTCGACCCCGACCACCGCGGGCACCGCCTCGGCGCGCTCGTGAAGGTCGAGAACCTGCGCTACCTGCGTCAGCACGAGCCCCAGGTGACGACCGTGGACACGTTCAACGCGCACGAGAACGGCTACATGATCAGCATCAACGAGCAGATGGGCTTCCGCCCGCAGTACTCCTTCCAGAACTGGCGGCGGGACCTGCTCGGGAATCCGGCGGAGTGATCCCGTCGGGTTCGCCCGACACGCCATGATCAGCGCGAAACGCGGCATAGCGGGCAAAAGTGACTATTAGTAACTGAATGATCACTCGTTGCCTGGTGACCCTCGCGGCCCTGCTCGGCTTCGCCCTCGCCCCGGACGGGGCGAGGGCGGCGCCACCCCCGCCGGGCCCCTTCTCCACGCGCGTCTTCGCCACCCGGGAGGGGCTCACCGGCGAGACCACCGCCAACGGGCACGTCATCGACGGCCAGGACCTGTTCGCCGCCCTGCCCTCGCGGCTCGGGCTGGCCGCGGCGAGCCAGGGCGGCCACACCGTCCAGGTGTGCACGGCGGCCCGCTGCGTCTTCGTGCCGGTCTGGGACGTCGGGCCGTGGAACATTCACGATGATTACTGGAATGCCGCCCGGCAGATGTTCGCCGACCTGCCCCGCGGACGGCCGGCCGCCGAAGCCGCGTACATCGACGGGTACAACCGGGGCAGGGACGAGTTCGGGCGTACGGTGGCCAACCCGGCCGGGATCGACCTCGCCGACCGCGCGTTCTGGGACGGGCTGGGACTGACCACCAACAGCTGGGTCACGGTGACCTTCCTGTGGACGGGCGCCGGACCGCGCGGCACGGTCGCCACCGACGGCAGCCCGCTACTCGTCCGCGACGCCCCCACGACCAGGGGCCGCATCGTCGGCCTCGCCGCCGCCTCCGCCCAGCTCCCGATCTCCTGCCAGGTGACCGGTGAACAAGTCAGCGGCAACGCGCGATCGACGAACCTCTGGAGCCGCGTTGCGCCAGGCATGTACGTCTCGCATGCCTTCGTCGCCACCGCGTCAAGCTTCTCGGCACCCCAGTGCCTTTGATCCTTAAGATCCTTATGCGCATTGTGTCCCGGGTTCGTCGACCTCACTTCCGGACGCGGACGCGGACGCGGGCGCGGATCGCTTGATCGTTTACGGCTTACGTGTGGTTTACCGCTCGCCCGCATGATCGTTTACGCCTCTTGTGCGCAGAGGGCACTGATTCGCGCTCAAAAACCGTAAATGATCATGCGGTTGGCGCCCGTTTTTACACGTGAGCCGTAAATGATCATTCCCTCGGCAGTCCGGCGGCGGCCATATCGAACAGTCGCGACAAAGACCCGGGCCGGCGAGCGGCTGGAAAGGGTTGGAGTGAAACCGTGACCGGGCCGCGGTGAAGGATGCTTCGCCCCACTGTGCTGGCAGTGGAGGACCCGCCCGGGTTTGGCGGGGCCGGAGCGGTCTCCCGCGCGAGGAGCGGAGGTGAGATCGACGGACCCGGGACATAGACCTTTATTTTGATCTTGGTCAGCGGATGAGCTTGAGAATCCCCAACCCCTGCGTGATGACCGGGCGGAAGAGCTTGAGCCGCGACAGCCCGACGATGTTCTCCAGGTAGGGTGCGCCCTTCGCGATGATCTTCCGGGTACGCGTCTGGCCGGGGGTCTCGTCGTGCACCCAGTAGACGACGACGCCCAGCTGCAGCAGCCAGAGCAGTTCGGGCAGCTCGGAGCGCAGGCCGTCGTCCATTTTCGTCGGCGTGTTCGCGACCAGGCGGGTGAACAGGTCGAGCGAGATCTCCCGGGACTCCGCCGACTCCTCGCCGAACGGGCTCACCGGCGACCGGGGCACCGCCGCGAGGCCGATGAACCGTCCGGCGAACTCGTGGTACGGCCCCCACACCGTCAGCCCCGCGTCCAGTACGCCGATCAGCTGCTCGGCGAAGCCGCCCCCGGCGTCGAGGACCGCTTCGGCCGCGGCGGCGTGCTCGCGTACCAGTTGGAGGTAGAACTCTCGGAGCAGGGCTTCCTTGCTCGCGAAGTGGTAGTACGTGTTGCCGACCGAGACGCCGGCCGCCGAGGCGATCGCGCGCATGGTCGTCTTCTCGTAGCCGAGTTCGCCGAACAGGCGGATCGCGGTCTCCACGATCTGGCGGCGGGTCTGCTCGCCGCGCCCCTGCTCGGTCATTCGCACAACGTTAGTAGTCCTTGCTCGGAGTCCGTGGGGGCAGGGTGCGGCATGATGAGGGCATGTCTTTCTTCACGACCCATGAAGAGCTGCTGCACCAGGCGCTGAAGGCGATCGCCGAGCGGACGTACTGGTCGGCGTACCCGGAGTCGCCCAGCCCCAAGGTCTGGGGTGAGGCAGCCGCGCCCGCCGGCAAGGCGGCCTTCGAGGCTCTCCTCGGGAACGATTTCCCCCTTCCGGCAACGGGTGCGACCGTGGCGCCCGAGCAGTCGCCGTTCGGCATCGAGCTGAACGTCCGCTACCCCCGGGCCGACCCGGACACCCTGGTCGCCACCGCTGCCGCCGCCCTGCCCGGCTGGCGCGACGCCGGGGTCGACACGCGTACGGGGGTGGGCCTGGAGATCCTCGACCGGCTCAAGGCCCGCGTCTTCGAGCTGGCCAACGCCGTGCACGCGACCACCGGCCAGCCCTTCGTCATGGCGTTCCAGGCCGGCGGCCCGCACGCGCTCGACCGCGCTCTGGAGGCCATCGCGTACGCGTACGCCGAGATGACCCGCCAGGTGCCCGCGGCGACGTGGGACAAGAAGGGCGAGGTCTTCAGCAAGAAGTTCACGGTCGTGCCGCGCGGCGTGGCCCTGGTGATCGGCTGCAACACGTTCCCGACCTGGAACTCGTGGCCGGGCCTGTTCGCGTCGCTGGTCACCGGCAACCCGGTGATCGTCAAGCCGCACCCGCGCGCCGTGCTGCCGCTGGCCATCACCGTGCAGGTGGCCCGCGAGGTGCTGGCCGACGCCGGCCTGAACCCGGACGTGGTGCAGCTCGCGGTCGACACCGCCGACGCGCCGATCGCCTCCGACCTCGCGGTACGCCCCGAGGTGAAGATCATCGACTTCACCGGCTCGACGGCGTACGGGCGGTGGCTGGAGGACAACGCCCGACAGGCGCAGGTGTACACGGAGAAGGCCGGCGTGAACACGGTCATCATCGACTCGGTGGCCGACTTCGCCGGGATGTGCCGGAACCTGGGCTTCTCGCTGACCCTCTACAGCGGACAGATGTGCACGACTCCGCAGAACCTGCTCATCCCGGCCGGCGGCATCGAGACCGACACCGGGCACAAGCCGTTCGAGGAGGTCGTCGGCGGGATCGCGGGCGCGGTCGCCGCGCTGACGGCCGACCCCGCCAAGGCGGTCGAGCTGACCGGCGCCATCGTGAACCCCGGCGTGCTGGACCGGATCGACGGCGCGCGGTCGCTCGGCGAGGTCGTCCTCGACAGCAACACCCTGGCCCACCCGACCTACCCCGGTGCCGTCGTGCGTACGCCGATGATCGTGGAAGCGAAGCACGGGTACCAGCAAGAATGCTTCGGGCCGGTGGCGTTCGCCATCGCCACCGAGTCCACGGACGACTCCATCGCGATCTTCCGGAAGGTTGTCGGCGAGCACGGCGCCATCACGGCGGCCGTCTACTCCACCTCCGAGGACGTGCTGGCGGCCGTCGAGGAAGCGGCGCTGGAGGTCGGCGTACATCTGTCGGAGAACCTGTTCGGCAACGTCTTCGTGAACCAGTCGGCGGCCTTCTCCGACTTCCACGCCAGCGGCGCGAACCCGGCCGCGAACGCGTCGCTCACCGACGGCGCGTACGTGGCGGGGCGGTTCCGGATCGTCCAGTCCCGCCGCCCGGCCTGATCGTCACCGTCGGCGCCGCCGGTTCTACGGAGCCGGCGACGCCGACGCCGTCGTGCCGAAGAGCTGGGTCGCCACCTGGCGGCACGCCTTCTCGCCATAGCCGACGCCCAGGTTCTGCGGGTAGCGCAGCAGCACGCTCATCACCCAGCGCGGCGCGACCGCCAGGCAGGCCATGTGCCACTGCCGATCCTCGGGCCGCAGGAACCAGCCGTTCTTGATCGCGATCTGCGTACGCTGTGCGGCCGGGAACGCCAGCCGGGGGCCGAAGTCGCCCTCACCGCGTACCTGGCGCATCTGGGTCAGCAGCCACGGCGTCCACTGCGGCCCGGCGGCGACGCCCGTCGCGATGCACTGGCCGAGGCGCACGACGTCGCGGGCGGAGACGATCGTCGGGCTCCAGCGGTTCTCCTTGTAGTTGGGAGCGCTCTCGGTGAGGTGGCAGACCGAGACCATCCGCTCGATCGTCGAGATCCCGCCGTTGAGCCCGAAGACCCGCGTCGCCACGTCGTTGTCACTGTCGACGATCATGCGGCGCAGGTCGGCCAGCATCGCCTGGTCCGGCCGCGGATTCGTGTGCGTCAGGTAGTCCGAGGCCAGCCACACCTTCACCATCGACATCGTGTCGCTGGTCGCGGTCAGGTTCCTCGAGCCGACGATCGCGCCGGTACGCCGGTCCAGCATCGCCCACGAGAAGAAGCCCGGCACGGAGACGCGTACGCGGGAAGGATCCGCGAGCGGCGCGAACGAGGCGGCCGGCGACGGCGAGGTGGAGTCCATCGCCGCGGCCGACGGAGGATCGGCGGGCCGCACCGAGTCGTGCAGAGCGAGCAGCGCCGCCCCGCCCAGCAGACCGAGAGTGCATAACAAAACTGAGACCTGCGCTTCGACGCGGCGCCATCTGATGGTCACGCACCGCACAACCTGCGCCGGGAGCGAGGGGTGACGCCCGGCGGTCGGCAACCCGACTTTAGTGGTCCGTTCACGCCCGTCACCTGTCCGAATTCGGGTAGTGCGTGAGCGGCGACCCTCGTGTAGCGTGCGGATCTGGCTGATGACATCGCTTGACCCCCGCCGGATCGTCGATGTCACTGCTCCGGCGGGCGAGTGCCAGCCGGGGGCCTGAACGGCCCAGCACCATCGAAGTGAGGAAGTGTCACAGTGGCACAGGGCACGGTCAAGTGGTTCAACAGCGAGAAGGGCTACGGCTTCATCGCCGTCGACGGGGGACAGGACGTCTTCGTCCACTTCTCGGCGATCGAGATGGACGGCTACAAGGCGCTCGATGACGGTCAGCGCGTCGAGTTCGAAATCGCGCAGG
Source organism: Hamadaea tsunoensis DSM 44101 (assembly GCF_000428945.1). Taxonomy (GTDB): domain Bacteria; phylum Actinomycetota; class Actinomycetes; order Mycobacteriales; family Micromonosporaceae; genus Hamadaea; species Hamadaea tsunoensis. Next base: position 38,004 of record NZ_AUAX01000005.1, read on the forward strand.
GCCAGAAGGGCCCTCAGGCGGAGAAGGTTCGCATCATCGCCTGAGCGAGGCATCACCATGCGCGGCGCCGGCCCCTGTCACCCAGGGAAGCCGGCGCCTTTCCGTTGTCTCCCATAGGTTTTCGGCCGTCCGGCCGGGCCGGGTCGCACCGGTTCCGGCCAGAGCGGGTCCTCCTTTCGGGCGTTGCCGCGGTTGCGGACCCTCCGCACAATGAGCGCGCCGCCCGGTACGCGGAGCGGCCGTCGCCGACGGAGAACACGGGGAGTACACAGTGACCGAGCAGCCCGGGGCCGAACCCGCGCCCGAATCCGGATCGTCCACACCGGCCCCCGTGCCGGGGTCCCCGCCGCCGCTGCCCGCGTACCCGTCGCCGCCCGCTCATCCAGCGCCGGGATATGCGGCGCCGGGGTATCCAGTGCCGGGGTATCCGGCTGCCGGGTACGGCGTACCGACGGGGTACGAGGTGCCGGCGTCGGCGTACCAGCCGCTCGTGCCGGCCGGCTACCCGGACCCGAACGATCCGCTGATCGCGCCGCCCAACGCCGGCATCGGCGCGTGGTTCGCGCGGGTATGGGGAACCATCGGGCGCAGCTGGAAGTCGCTGGCCGCGATCTTCGCCATCACCAACCTGCTGCCGACCGCCGCTCTCGCGGTCGGCGGAGTCCTGCTGGCCGCCCTGATCGTCGCTCCGATGGAGCGGGACGCGCTCGCGTCCTCCTCCGGGCAGACCGACGCGCAGTCCGGCGACTTCACCCTGCCGGCCTTCGCCCTCGGCTTCATCCTCATAGCGCTCGTGGTCGTCCTGGTGCTGTTGTTCCTGCAGTCGGTCGGTTACGCGGCCGCCACCTACTCGGCGACCAAGGCGGCGGCGGGCACTCCGGTCCCGCTCGGCACCGCCCTCGGCTACGGGTTCCGGCACGGGCTCGGCCTGTTCGGCTGGAACTTCGTCAGCGCGCTGCTCATCCTGCTCGGCTTCGCCGCCTGCATCCTGCCCAGCATCTACGTGTACGCGGCCACGGCCCTGGTCGGCCCGATCTACCTGTTCGAGCGCCGGCGCCCGATCGGCCGCTCGTTCTCGATCTTCAACACGTTCCTCGGCCGCATCCTCGGCCGCCTGGCGATGACCGCCCTGGTCGGCATCGGCTTCTCGTTCGTCGTGAACATCCTGGAGAACATCGCCAACGCGGCGCTCGGCTCCGCGGACACCCTGAACGCGGACAACCCGGCGATCCTCGTCCCGCAGCTGATCGTGGCCGGGGCCGGGGCGGTGCTGACGCTGCCGGCGACGATCTTCCAGTTCGCCGCCATCCTCAGCACGTACGCCGAGCAGCGCGGCTACGAGGCACCGGTCCGGGTCGGCCAGCTGGCCGCCGAACTGGACGCCTGACCAGCCGGCGGAAGGCGGTCCGGATCACCTTCGGCGTGGCGAACGAGCCGGAAAGGGCCACTGTCGCTTGCACTCGACTGCCCTGAGTGCTAAACAGGAGTTGGCACTCGGCGTCGCTGAGTGCCAACGAAAGAGACCGACAGTCGGAGCGGTGTGGTCCACCGCCGGCCCGACCGGGCCGTCGGAGGACCAGTCGTCGCGGGCTTATCCGCCCGGCGAAGGTGTGTCAGACAGGCGGTACATCGCGCCCATAAAGGCGCGGATTGCCGGGATTGTCCAGGAGGACATCGCCGTTATGGCCAAGATGATCGCGTTCGACGAAGAGGCGCGCCGCGGCCTTGAGCGGGGCATGAACACCCTCGCCGACGCCGTGAAGGTGACGCTGGGGCCGAAGGGCCGCAACGTCGTGCTCGAGAAGAAGTGGGGCGCTCCCACCATCACCAACGATGGTGTGAGCATCGCCAAGGAGATCGAGCTCGAAGACCCGTACGAGAAGATCGGCGCTGAGCTGGTCAAGGAGGTCGCGAAGAAGACCGACGACGTTGCCGGCGACGGCACGACGACGGCGACCGTCCTGGCCCAGGCACTGGTCCGCGAGGGCCTGCGCAACGTCGCGGCCGGCGCCAACCCGATGGCCCTGAAGCGGGGCATCGAGGCGGCCGTCGCGTCCGTGGCCGACGAGCTGGCCAAGATCGCCAAGGACGTCGAGACCAAGGAGCAGATCGCCTCCACCGCGTCCATCTCCGCCGGCGACGCCACCGTGGGCGAGATCATCGCCGAGGCGATGGACAAGGTCGGCAAGGAAGGCGTCATCACCGTCGAGGAGAGCAACACCTTCGGGCTGGAGCTCGAGCTCACCGAGGGTATGCGCTTCGACAAGGGCTTCAACTCGGCGTACTTCGCGACCGACGCGGAGCGCATGGAGGCCGTCCTGGAGGACGCCTACCTCCTCATCGCGAACAGCAAGATCTCCAACGTCAAGGACCTGCTGCCGATCCTCGAGAAGGTCATGCAGTCGGGCAAGCCGCTGGCGATCATCGCTGAGGACGTCGAGGGCGAGGCCCTGGCCACGCTCATCGTGAACAAGATCCGTGGCACCTTCAAGTCCGTCGCCGTCAAGGCCCCGGGCTTCGGTGACCGCCGCAAGGCCATGCTGCAGGACATCGCGATCCTGACCGGCGGCCAGGTCATCTCCGAAGAGGTCGGCCTCAAGCTCGACGCCGTGGCGCTCGACATGCTCGGCCGCGCTCGCAAGATCGTGGTGACGAAGGACGAGACCACGATCGTCGAGGGCGCCGGCGACGTCGACCAGATCAACGGCCGGGTGAACCAGATCCGTGCCGAGATCGAGAAGTCGGACTCCGACTACGACCGTGAGAAGCTGCAGGAGCGCCTGGCGAAGCTCGCCGGCGGTGTCGCGGTGATCAAGGTCGGCGCGGCCACCGAGGTCGAGCTCAAGGAGCGCAAGCACCGCATCGAGGACGCCGTTCGCAACGCGAAGGCGGCCGTCGAGGAGGGCATCGTCCCCGGTGGTGGCGTCGCGCTCGTGCAGGCCGGCAAGACCGCGTTCGAGAAGCTCGACCTGGTCGGCGACGAGGCCACCGGCGCGAACATCGTCAAGGTCGCGCTGGACGCCCCGCTGCGTCAGATCGCCGTGAACGCCGGCCTCGAAGGCGGCGTCGTGTCGGAGAAGGTCCGCAACCTCGAGATCGGCCACGGCCTCAACGCCGCGACCGGCGAGTACGTGGACATGCTCAAGGCCGGCATCATCGACCCGGCCAAGGTGACCCGTTCGGCGCTGCAGAACGCGTCGTCGATCGCGGCCCTGTTCCTCACCACCGAGGCCGTCGTGGCCGACAAGCCGGAGAAGTCGGCCGCGCCGGCCGCTCCGGGCGGCGGTGACATGGACTTCTAAGCCTCGCGCTTAGGGTTCGCTTCACGAGCGGCCGGAGCCTTCGGGCTCCGGCCGCTTCTTCGTGCGCCCGCCCGCTACGGTGAAAGGCGTGATCTACGTCGACCAGCCCCGTTGGCCCGCGCACGGCCGCGTCTGGGCACACCTGGTCAGCGACGTCTCCTTCGCCGAACTCCACGCCTTCGCCGAGCTGATCGGCGCTCCCCGCCGCGGCTTCGACCGCGACCACTACGACATTCCTTCGGTACGCGTACCGTGGGCGATCTGGTTGGGGGCGCGACCGGTCAGCTCGCGGGAGATCGCGGCAAGGCTGCGCGCGGCCGGACTTCGGCGCCCCAAGCACCTCACTCGGTGAGCTGTTCGAGTTCCCGGTGGAGGTTGGTACGCGCCGGCTCCTCCCAGCGTTCGCGCAGCTCCGGGATGCGGTAGAGCGACGGTAAGCCGAGCAGCCCCCGCAGTACCCGGGCCCGGCCGGCCCGGAAGAGCTCGTCGGGCACGTGGGCGTACTCGGCGCGGATCTGGGTTGTGTATTCCACATAGGACGGCCAGGGGCGGGCCAGCACCGCCAGGTCGGCGTCGGCGAGCAGGCTGCCGTTGCGGTCGTCGGGGTCGACCGCGTGGCCGGCGGTCAGGCGTACCAGCCGGGCGACTTCGGCGATCCCCGCGACCGGTACGCCGCATCGGCTCAGATGCCGGGCCGCCAGGATCGCGCTGGCCTGCTCGTTCGCGTCCGCGTACGCCGTCGGGTCGTAGATCGCGTCGTGGAACCAGAGGGCGAGGCGGACGAGATCGGGGCTCTGCACGTACGCGGAGAAGTGATCGGTGATCTCCAGAACGGCGCGCAGGTGGGCGACGGTGTGATAGTGGCGCTGGGGCTCCGACCAGCGGGCGAGCAGTTCGGCCTCGACCCAGGCGGGTGCCCTGCCCCCGGTACGCGCGACGGCGTCGGCGAAGCTGGTCACGGGCCCAGCGTAGGCCCATGCGATGATCATGGTGTGTTGCTCGAGGTCATCGCGCTCAGCCCGGCGGATGCGGAAGCCGCGCAGGCGGGCGGCGCGGACCGGGTGGAGCTGTGCGCCGGGATGTCCGCGGACGGGCTGAGTCCCTCGGCCGCTGTCGCGGCTGCCGTCGTCGTCGCCACCGACCTGCCCGTACGCGTCATGCTCCGCTCCGAACCCAGCTTCCGGTGGACTCCCGACCTGCCAGGTCTGGCCGACGATCTGCTGGCCACCGGGGTCGACGGCCTGGTGGCGGGGTTCCTCGACGACGCGGGAGAAGTGGATCTCGTTGCGGCCGAACGGCTGGCGGGAGTCCGGTGGACCTTTCACCGAGCGGTGGATCACGCGGCCGATCCGGAAGCGGCGTGGTCGATCGCGACGCGCCTGCCCGGCGTCGACGCGATCCTCACCGCCGGATCGCCGGCAGGGGTGTCCACTGGGCTGTCCGCCCTGGTCAACCGGCCGTCGCCGGACCGCATGCTGGTCGGAGGGGGCCTCCAGCCGTCGCACCTCCCGGTCCTGCGGGCGGCGGGCGTGACATCGGTCCACATCGGACGCTCCGCGCGACTGGGTGGATCGTGGACCGAGCCGGTCTCGCCGACCCTCGTCGCCCACTGGAAATCCCTCATCACCACTGCGTACTGATCAATGATCGCCCGATATGGGGGCCGGCCGGGTCGGTGATCGCCGGCGGGTGGGAGTAGTTTCGGGCCTGTTCCCTCGATCATTTGCGGCTGGGATGTAGGAAGGGGCCGATTTTCTACATCTGGAGCGCTTTGGATCTTGGGTGATGGCTGGATTTTTACATCTCAGCCGCTGTGGATCACGCCCAAGCCGCTCCGTCGCCGCCCGTCGTCCGTGATGTGAGAAGGATCTTCCGGCAGGTGGACCCCAGCCGCCGCGTTCTTGATCGTTTACGGCGAACGGGAGCCGCGAGCAAGAGCCAGGGATTACATGGATTCCAGGGTTCTGCCCTTGGTCTCGCGGACCGCCTTGAGGACGAAGACGAACGCCAGCGCCGCGAACACCGTGTACACCAGGTACGCCAGGCCCAGGCCGAGGTCCGAGAGCGCCGGGAAGGTCGACGAGATGACCCAGTTCGCGAGCCATTGCGCCGCCGCCGCGACCGCCAGGGCCGTGACGCGGATCTTGTTGTTGAACATCTCGCCGAGCAGGACCCAGACGACCGGACCCCAGCTGACGCCGAAGGCGACCACGTAGAGGTTGGCCGCGACCAGGGCGACCTTGCTCCAGACCGGGCCGAGGGTCACGTCGTCGCCGCTGCCGGTGGCGGTGCTGAACGCGAGCGCCATCGTGCCCAGGGTCAGGGCCATGCCGGCCGCGCCGATGAGCAGCAGCGGCTTGCGGCCGACCTTGTCGACGAGGGCGATCGCGACCAGGGTGACGACGACGTTCGTGATGCTGGTGATCACGGAGATGAGGAACGAGTCGTCCTCGGTGAAGCCGACGGCCTGCCAGAGCGTCGTGGAGTAGTAGAAGATCACGTTGATGCCGACGAACTGCTGGAACACCGAGAGCAGGATGCCGACCCAGACGATCGGGAGCAGCCCGAAGCGCGGCCCCTTGAGGTCGGACAGTTCCACCTTCTCCTTGACGCCGCGCAGGCTGTCCTGGATCTCGCGGATGTGCCGGCCGGTGTCGCCGCCGACGATCCGGTCGAGCACCTTGCGCGCCTCGTCGACCCGGCCGCGGCGGATCAGGTAGCGGGGGGACTCCGGGATCATGAGCGCGAAGACCAGGTAGACGAGCGCCGGGATGGTCTCGACGGCGAACATCCAGCGCCAGGCGTCGCCGCCCCAGGCGACCGGGTTGCTCGCGCCGCCGGCGTGCTGGGCGATGGCGTAGTTGATGATCTGGGACGCGAAGATGCCGGTCACGATCGCGAGCTGCTGCAGCGAGCCGAGGCGGCCGCGGATCTCGGCGGGCGCGATCTCGGCGATGTACGCCGGCGCGATGACGCTCGCCGCGCCGACGGCCAGGCCGCCGAGGACGCGCCAGGCGGTGAGGTCGATCGGCCCGACCGCGACCGCCGAGCCGATCGACCCGATGGCGAAGACGATCGCCGCGATGATCATGACGCGGAGGCGGCCGTAGCGATCGGCCAGCGGGCCGGCGTACCAGGCGCCGACGGCGCAGCCGAGCAGGGCCGAGGAGACGACGAACCCGAGTACGCCGGAACTCAGGTTGAAGTCGCTCTTCAGGGCGTCGACCGTGCCGTTGATGACGGCCGTGTCGTAGCCGAACAGGAACCCGCCCAGCGCCGCGGCCGCAGCGACGAGAAGCACCTGGCCTCGGTGGGCGACCTGCGTCGACGCGCTGGTGGGTTGTGTCATTCCATCATCGTGCCCGAGGTGAATGGGCAAGATGTCCGCTTTCGCGGTTTTAACGTGTTCAGAGCACCTTCGTGTACAGGAAGAAGACCCGCTCGATGAACGCCCCGGCCGCCCGCGCGTAGAACGGGACCGGTCCGACCCAGCCTATCTGGCCCTTCGTGAACCCGGCCTTGGCCTGGTCGCGCAGGCAGCGCCGGAGCAGAACCGTGCCGAGCCCGAGGCCCTTGCCCTCCGCCTTCGTACCCATCGGGCCGAACCAGCTGGGACGCGTACAGCCCCAGGCGGCGAAGGCGATGGGGGACCCGTCCCGCAGCGCGATGTGCACCTGCTCGGCGGTGGTGATCTCGTCGGCCCAGTGGCCGCCCCACTCCTGCGCCACGATCGGGCGCAGCCGGGCGATGTCGTCGGCGTCGGCGGCCTTGATGTGCACACCCTGCTCGGCCAGGGCCGCCTCGGCGTCCGCGGTGTCGGTGAGCGCCAGGGAGCCCGGCGTCAGGTCGACCGACATGTTCCAGGCTGTCTGCTCATGCGCGTACCCGAGCTTGGTGACGGCGCAGACGGCGGGCGTGTAGCGGACGTCGATGCCGGGGAACGCGTACTGCGGGGGGTTGCCGGCGATCCGCACGCGGGTGCAGCCGAACTCGCGCAACGCCTGCTCACCCGCCGCGATCAGGCGCGAGCCGAGGCCGCGCCCGCGGCACTCCGGGTCCACCACGACCAGGTCCAGGTGCCCCACCTGCGGGTCCGCGTTGTCCACGGCCACGAACACCACGCCCGTCACGGCCGCGCCGTCCCACTCCACGAATCCGGCCGTACGCCGAGAGCCGTCCTCGTTCGGCCGCAGGATCTCGGCGATGGCGTCGGCCTCGACGGCGTCCTCGGGCAGCAGGCTGCGCCGCAGCAGGTCGACGACGGCGGGGTGATGATCGATCGCGAACCGCTCCATGAGCCAGACACTAGCTCGATGATGTGAAGCCGTTACGGGCATACGCCCCGCTGTGAGATGTCACAACTTCGCGTGGACAGTAGATTCGGCGGTGTGGGCGTCGTAGATCATTTGCGGGCGCAGCTGCCCGCGGATCGGGTCATCACCGATCCCGACCTGCTGGAGAACCATCGCCGCGACGAAGCGGACCTGGTGGCGGACGGGTTGCCGCTCGTGCTCGTGCGGCCGCGCAGCACCGCCGAGGTCGCCACGGCCGTACGCGTAGCGGCCGAACACGGCGTACCGGTGGTGCCGCAGGGTGCGCGTACGGGGCTGGCGGGCGGTGCCAACGCGGTCGACGGCTGCCTGGTGCTCAGCCTGCAGCGGATGGACCGGATCCTGAAGATCGACCCGGTCAACCGGATCGCCGTCGTGCAGCCCGGTGTCGTCAACGCCGACCTCGGCCGGGCGGTACGCGAGCACGGCCTCTTCTATCCGCCGGACCCTGGCTCGTTCGAGACCTCGACGATCGGCGGCAACACGGCCACCAACGCGGGCGGCATGTGCTGCGTCAAGTACGGCGTGACCACCGGTTACGTCATCGGCCTGGAGGTCGTGCTGGCCGACGGCGAGGTGCTGCGGACCGGCCGGCGTACGCCCAAGGGGGTCGCCGGATACGACCTGACCAGCCTGTTCGTCGGCTCGGAGGGAACCCTCGGGATCATCACGGAGATCACCGTGGCCCTGCGGCCGGCACCCGAACCGGCGCTGAGCCTGGTCGCCGTGTTCCCGACGACGGCGACGGCCGGCGCGGCGGTGAACGAGATCATGGCGAGCGGCGCCGCGCCCAGCCTGCTCGAACTGCTGGACGACGTGCATCTGCGGGCGATCGAGGCGTACCGGCCGATGGGTCTGGACACGAACGCGGCCGCGATCCTGCTCGCCGCGGCCGACACCGGTGCCCGCGCGGCCGCGGACCTGGCGGCGATCGAGGAACTGGCCCGGGCCAGCGGCGCGACCGAGGTCTACACGGCGACCGACGCGGAGGAGGCCGCGGCGCTGCTGGCGGCGCGGCGGCTGGCCCACCCGGCGATGGAGCACCTGGCCCACGGCCTGTACGCGCAGGGCGGCCTGATCCTCGACGACATCGCGGTACCGAGGTCGGCCCTGGCCGAACTGCTGGACGGCATCGCGGCGACGGCGGCGAAGCACGGCGTGGTCGTCGGGGTCGTGGGCCACGCCGGCGACGGCAACCTGCACCCCAACATCGTCGTGGACCGCGCCGACCCGGAGAGCGTCCGCAAGGGACACCTGGTCTTCGACGAGATCATGGAGTTGGGGCTCTCGCTCGGCGGCACCTGCACCGGCGAGCACGGGGTCGGCCTGCTCAAGCGCGGCTGGCTGGAGACCGAGGCCGGGCCGGTGGGGATGCGGGTGCAGCGCGCGATCAAGGCCGCGCTCGACCCGACCGGCCTGCTCAACCCGGGCAAGGTCCTCTAACCCGCCCTCGCCCCCGCTCCCGCCCGCCCGCGCCGGCTTGCCGCCGGCGTCGCCTTCAAGATCTGGTTTGGATCAGGGAAATCATCCGAATCATGGGCCAAGATTCGGGTGACAACCGTGATCCGAACCAGATCTTGGAACGACGGGCCATGGGGCTAGGCGAGGCGGGCGGCCTCGGCCGTGATGTCGTCGGGCATCGTCTGCGACAGCCGCTCCGCGGCGACCCGATGCTCGTAGCCCTCGATCTCGCGGGCGACGCGTACCGGGTCCCAGCCGAGGACGGCTGCCATGATCTCCGCGGCGTGCCGGGCGGACTCCGCACCCCGGTGCGCCGTCTCGATCGAGATCCGCGTACGCCGGGTCAGCACGTCGTCGAGGTGCAGCACGCCCTCGGCCGCGGCCGCGTACGCGACTTCGGCCGCCAGGTACTCGGGGGCGCCGTCCAGCTGGCGGCCCAGCGCCGGATCCTGGTCGATGAGGTGCAGGACGTCGGTCGTGAGGGTGCCGTAGCGCTCCAGGAGATGCTCGACGGCACCGACCGACAGCCGGCCGCCGGGACGCCGGGCCAGTTCAGCGCGTCGGCGCCACATGGCCGCGTACCCGTCGGCGCCCAGGAGCGGCAGCCGGTCCGTGCTCGACCGGCGGACGGAACCGAGCCGGCGGGCGGCCCGGTCGACCACGTCCGCGGCCATCACCCGGTAGGTCGTCAGCTTGCCCCCGGCCACCAGGAACAGGCCGAGCATCGGCTCGACGACGGCGTGCTCCCGGCTCAGGGCGGAGGTCGACTCCTCCTCGCCGGAGAGCAGGGGGCGCAGGCCGGCGTACACGCCTTCGATGTCGGACCTGGTCAGCGGCCGGTCCAGCACCTTGTTGACCTCGGACAGCAGGTAGTCGATGTCGCGCGCGCTCGCGGCCGGATGCGCCCGGTCGAGCATCCAGTCCGTGTCGGTGGTGCCGATGAGCCAGTGCCCGCCCCACGGGATCACGAAGAGCACACTGGACGCCGTACGCAGGATCAACCCGACGTCACCCGTCATCGCCGACCGGGGCACGACGAGGTGGATGCCCTTCGACGCGCGTACGCGCAGACCGGGCCGGGCGTCCGGGAGCAGGCCGGTGATGTCGTTGCTCCACACGCCGGTGGCCGCGATGACGGTCTTCGCCCGGATCGTCAGCTCGCCGAAGTCCTCCGCGATCGCGGTGACGCCGGTGACCTGCCGCGCCTGGCGGGTGAGTCCCGTCGCGCGTACGCCGGTGCCGACGGCCGCCCCCAGACTCGCCGCCGTACGCACGAGCGACACCACGAGCCGGGCGTCATCGACCTGGCCGTCGTAGTACCGGATGGCACCGACCGCGGCGTCCGGCCGCAGCGACGGGAACAGCTGGTGGGCGCCGCGCTGCGTCAGATGACGATGGGCGGGCATGCCGCGGCCCGACGGTCCCCCTTGGACGGTCGAGGCGAAGGCGTCGTAGAGCGCCACCCCGGCGCCGTAGTAGACCCGGTTCCAGGCGCGCTTCCAGCCGGAGTCACCCGGCAGGGGGACCAGGAACGGAACCGGGCGGACGAGATGGGGCGCCAGCCGGGTCGCGAGCAGGCCGCGCTCCCGCAAGGCCTCGTGGACCAGGTGGAACTCCAGCTGCTCCAGGTAGCGCAGGCCACCGTGGACAAGCTTGCTGGACCGGGAGGAGGTGCCGCTGGCCAGATCACGGGCCTCGATCAAGGCGACGGACAGGCCGCGCGCGGCGGCGTCCAGCGCGGCCCCCGCACCGGTCACACCACCGCCGATGACCAGCACGTCGAACTCTTCCGAGGCCAGCCGGCGCAGGTCGTCGGCGCGGCGCCCGGGTGTCAGGGCGCCGGCGTCGTTACGGGAGACACCACGGTCGCGCACCCTTGAAAGAGTAACGTGCGATCATGGCCGATCAGTCGCCTTCCGAGCCGTGGTCCGCGCCACCTCCTTCCTCCCCCCTGTGGCATCCGCCCGGTCTTCCCGCCGCCCCGAGCCACGTCGTCGGCGGCCGGGACGGCACCTTCCGCCCGGGCGGCCCGGCGATCTTCGGCGCGATCGTCGTCGGTCTGCTGGTCCTGGTCTGCGGCGGGGCCTTCGTGCAGGCGGCCGGCTGGCTGACCGGGCAGACCCTGCTGGAGCTCGATCTGCCCCAGCCGCCGTGGGTGTGGCCGCTGTACGCGGTCGGCGTCGCCCTCTTCGGCGCCCTGCCCGCGCTGCTGCTGATGCTGATCCCCCGCGCGTACGCCGTGCGCGAAGCCGGGCGGGCCTGGTTCTTCGCGTCGGTCTTCGCGATCCTGGCCTGCCTGCTGCGCGCGATCCCGATCGAGTTCAACGAGGCCTATCTCGGCGGCACCGCGGCCGTGGCCGCCGTGCTGGCCGTGCTGCTGCGGCGTACGCAGCCGGACTTCCCGCAACGCCGGTCGCCGGCCGCGGTGCCGCTCGCCGTGCTGGCCGGTGCGGTCGTCCTCGTGCCGTGGCTGGTGCTCGGCGCGCTGGGCGGCGTCCTGGAGACGGTCCTCGCCGTCCTCGCGGCCGCCGCCGTCGGCTGGCTCGCCTCGTCGATCCTGGACGGCCGCTTCTGGCTGCCCTTCGCCGTGGGCGGCCGCACGCGGCTGGTCCTGCTCGGCGGCCTGGTGGCCGGGATCGCGCTCGCTCTGGTCGCGTCGGGGACCGGCGCCTCGGGCACGCAGCTGCTCGCGTTCGCCGCCGTGCCGCCGCTCGGCTTCGCGGCCGCCGCGCTGGCCCCGGGTTCGCGCGCGGCCGTCGGCTGGCTGACCGGCCTCGCGGTCCTCGGCCCGCTCGCCTTCAGCGATCCCGACGAGATCTCGCTGTTCCTGCTCGGCGGCGACATTCCCTACTGGCTGACCATCGCCGCCGTGTCCGCGCTGGTCCTGGCTTTGATCATTTCTCTCGTGTACGTGTTCACGCTCCCCGCGAAGCTCGTTGCGGGCGGCATCGGCGTACCCGATGTGGGGTTCCGGCCCGCCCGACGGGGTCTGGCAGCGGCGCTCGCCCTCGTCGCGCTGGCCGGCGGCGGCACCGCGTACGCCCTGGCCGGCCAGCCCGGATTCCACGGCGAGCGGCTGTTCGTGGTGATGAAGCAGCAGGCGCCGCTGAGCGGGCTGCCGCTGACGACGGGGTCCGGGCCCGGGCGTACCGAGCGGGTGTCGGCGGTCTACCACCGGCTGGTCGACTTCGCGAACAGCACCCAGGCCGATCTGCGCAAGCAGCTGGACCGGTTCCACCTGACCTACACGCCCTACTACCTGGTCAACGGCATCGCCGTGGACGGCGGCCCGGAGATCCGCGCGTGGCTGTCCCGCCGCGACGACGTGGACCGCGTACTGCTGGATCCCGTCCTGCGCCCGCTGCCGGCGCCGCTCCCGGTGGACCACGGCGACCTGCCCAGGCCCACCGGTACGCAGTGGAACATCGCCATGGTCGGCGCCCCGCAGGCCTGGCAGGACGGGGTGACCGGGCAGGGCATCACGGTCGGCACCTCGGACTCCGGTGTGGACGGCCGGCACGAGGCCCTGGCGTCCGGTTTCCGCGGCGGCGACGACTCCTGGTACGACCCGTGGGAGGACTCGACCTTCCCCCAGGACCACAACGGCCACGGTACGCACACGATCGCCACGGCGGTCGGCCGCGGCGGGATCGGGGTGGCTCCCGGCGCCCAGTGGGTCGGCTGTGTCAACCTCGACCGGAACATGGGCAGTCCCAGCTACTACCTCGACTGCCTCCAGTTCATGCTGGCGCCTTTCCCCCATGGCGGCGACGCGTTCACCGACGGCCGGCCCGACCGGGCGCCGAACATTCTGACCAACTCGTGGGGCTGCCCCGAGCTGGAGGGCTGCGACGCCCGCTCGCTGGAACCGGCGATCGACGCGCTGGCCGCGGCCGGGATCGCGGTCGTCGTGGCGGCCGGGAACAGCGGCCCGCGCTGTGACAGCATCACCGACCCGCCCGCTCCGTACCGGTCGGCGATCACGGTGGCGGCGGTCAACCGGGACAAGAAGGTCGCGAGCTTCTCCAGTCGTGGCGCGGCCGGCTCCGGGAAACCGGACGTCGCCGCGCCCGGGGAGGGCGTCGTCTCCGCCTTCCCCGGCGACACGTACGCCGAGCTGGACGGCACCTCGATGGCGACGCCGCACGTGGCGGGGCTGATCGCGCTGCTGTGGTCGAAGGACCCGGCGCTCATCGGCGACCTCGACGGCACCCGGCGGCGGCTCGCCGCGACGGCCGTCCCCGTGACCGGCACCGACACCACCGACGCGATCGGCACCGACTGCGCGAACGTACGCCAGGCGGCCGGCGCGGGGATCGTCCGCTATGGGCCCTGAGCGTTCGGGGCGGGTTCGGCCTTCGCGACCGCGCGGCGTACCAGGCGTTCGGCGTCGCGCTGGTCGACTCCGGCCGCCCGGAGCAGGTCGGTGGCCATCGATCTGACCTGGGCCACCACGACGCTCCCCGAGAACCCGAGCCCCGTGCGGTACGCCTCCGACGCGCTGCTGACGGCGCGTACCGCAGCGGCTCGGGTGGCCTCGGGATCCTGCTCGTCGGCGTACTCCCGGGGCAGCCATCCGGTGGCGTCGGCGAGGGAGCGGACGGCGGCGATCAGGCTCTCGGGGGCGTCCTCCTCGTCCAGGATCATCGACTTCGTACGCCGAGCCAGGACGCGGGCGTTGCGGATGCTCGGGACGAGGTGGTCGTAGCCGTCTACGTACGCGGCGAGCGGGCCGCGTTTGCCCCAGCGCAGCGGGGCGAGGGTGGAGATCTCGCGGGCGGCGACGATCGCGTCCTTCATGGCGGTCAGGTGCTGCTCGGCGTCCTTGAGGTCGTCGAGGCCGGCCTGGGCCAGGTCCGCGTCGCGCAGGTCGAGCGCCTCGGCGACCTTGCTCAGCCCGGTCGACATCTCGGCGAGCAGCGGCCCGGCCGCGTTGGAGACGACGGTCAGCGGGTTGAGCGGCAGCAGCAGCGCCATCACGCCGAGGCCGACCGACCCGCCGACCACCGCGTCCACGAACCGGCTGAACAGGTAGTCGCCGCTGCTCGGAATGATCGTGGCGACCAGGATGCCGGCCGAGGCCGACTGCATCAGCAGCGCGGGGGAGCCGCCCGCGAACACGGCGACCAGGATCGCGATGAAGACGACGAGCGAGACCTGCCACGACCCGCGCCCGACCACCACGATGAACGCCTCGCCGAGCGCGATGCCGACCGCGTTGCCGGCCACGATCTCGACCGCCCGGCGCAGCCGCTGCCCGACGCTCACGGCCAGCACCGAGACGGCCGAGATCGGCGCGAAGTAGGGCTGGTGATGGCCGAGCAGGTTGAACGCGATGAACCAGGCGAGGCCGGCGGCCAGCGCGGCCTGAGCGGCGAGGGCGAGACTCGCGCGGACGCGCCTCGACCTCGCGGTCAGCTCGGTCCGCACGATCTGGTTCATCCCTATGATTCTGTGCGGCCCAACCATGATCACGTTTGGATCAGGGAAATCACCCGAATCTTGGTCCAAGATTACGTGCGTTTCCCTGATCCAAACCGGATCAAGCCGACGCCCGGCGCGAGGGCGGCGGTCAGACGGCGCAGCCGGGGGTGACGGGGGCGGCCGACGGAGCTGCGAGGACCACCGAGCGCAGGGCCGTCAGGAACGCGTCCACGTCGGCGACGGTCGTGCCGAGGCCGATCGAGGCGCGTACCGCGGTGGCCGGCGCGCTCGCCCAGCCCTCCCGCTGCGCGGTCTCCTTCAGCAGACGCCGGGCCAGCGGATGCGCGCAGAACAGCCCGTCGCGTACGCCGATGTCGTGCCGGGCCAGCCCGGCCGCGATCTCCGCCGACTCCCGCCCGGCCACGGCGAACGCCACGATCCCCACCCGGGGCGCGGCCTCGTCGAAGATCCGCAGCTCGGCGACGCCCGGGATCTCCGCGATGCCGTACCGCAGGTGGGCGAGCAGCGCCTGCTCGGTCGCCTCCAGCGCGGTCCGGTCGGCCGCCTCGATCGCCTCGCAGACGGCCGCCAGGGCGACCGCGCCGAGCAGGTTCGGCGTACCGGCCTCGTGGCGGGCCGGGCCGGAGGCCCACTGGATGTCATGCGTGGCGTCGCCCACCCGGGCACTCGCACCCCCGCCGGCCAGGTACGGGTCGGCCGCGTCCAGCCAATCCGACCGTCCCACGAGGACACCGGCGCCGAACGGGGCGTACAGCTTGTGCCCGGAGAGCGCCAGGTAGTCCACGCCCAGGTCGTCGAGGTCCACCGGCACGTGCGGGGCCAGCTGCGCCGCGTCCAGCGCGATCCGCGCCCCGTGCCGCCGGGCCACCTGCGCCAGCTTGCGCACCGGCCACAGCTCGCCGGTCACGTTCGTCGCCCCGGTCACGCTGACCAGGATCGGGCTGTCGGGCGCGAGCCGGCGTACCTCGCGCAGCGCCGCGGCCAGCGCC
Organism: Hamadaea tsunoensis DSM 44101; assembly: GCF_000428945.1. Classification (GTDB taxonomy): domain Bacteria; phylum Actinomycetota; class Actinomycetes; order Mycobacteriales; family Micromonosporaceae; genus Hamadaea; species Hamadaea tsunoensis. The sequence continues at coordinate 53,532 of NZ_AUAX01000005.1, forward strand.
CGGACCGCCGCGCCGGCGGAGTCCGGCACCGGCAGGCGTACCGAGCGGGGCCAGGGCAGCAGGTTCGCGTGGTGCTCACCGGCGAAGGTCACGACCGTCGCGTCCGCCGGCACCACGTGGGCGAGCAGGTTCAGCGCGTCGGTGGTGTTGCGCGTGAAGATCACATGATCGTCGGCCCGGGCCCCCACGAAGTCGCCCACCGTCTGCCGCGCCCGCTCATAGGCCAGCGTGCAGCGCTGCGACAAGGCGCCGGCGCCACGGTGGACACTCGCGTACCAGGGCAGGATCGCGTTCACCGCGTCGCTCGCGGCCCGCGCGCACGGCGCGGTCGCCGCGTAGTCCAGGTTCACCTGCCCGGGTACGCCGTGCACAGCGATCTGGTCCGGCCAGCCGAACCCGAACTCGGGGGACTCGACCGAAGCGAAGTCGGCGGAGGTGAAGTCGACCGAAGCGAGGTCGGCGGTGGTGTCGGCGGGCTTCTCGAAGGCGCTACAGGGCGTGTCGAGGACAGCGGTCATGGTGAAACCCTCCCGGGTCCAGGGACCCCGGGAGCCGTGGCAGCCTGGGACGGGGTCCGCGCTTGCCTCGCACACTCATCGGGCGAGGCCCGGTCATCACCCGGGGCACCCCACCGCGAACGAGGGTTGCCGGACAGCCAGCCGGGGCTTCGCACTGTCACTCGTGACCTGTTGAACACTCTAGCGATAGGTAAGCTCCGTGTCATGGCCGATCTGACGCCGAGTTGGCTACCCGAGACGTCCGTCACACCCGGCCTCCCGCCGGTTCCCGTGGCGTACCCGCCGCCGCCCAAGAAACCCGCCAAATGGGTCCGGCCACTGGTGCTGGGACTCGTCATCTTCCTCATCGCGGGCGCCGCCGTCGCGATGCTCGTCTACCTCGGCGTCAACATGGGCGTCACCGCCCTGCTGGTCGGCCTCGCCGCCGCGATCCTGCCGGTGCCGGTGCTGGTCGCCTGCTTCCTCTGGCTCGACCGCTACGAACCGGAGCCGACCTGGGCGCTGGTCTGCTGCTTCGGCTGGGGCGCGTTCGTCGCCACCGGCATCGCCCTGTTCGTGAACACCTTCTCGGCCTCGTTGTTCGAGCACAATGGACTCTCCGACGACCTGGTGGCGGTGGTCATCGCCCCGTTCATCGAGGAATCCTCCAAGGCGCTCGGCCCGATCCTGATCCTGGTCTTCCTGCGCAAGGAGATCTCGGGCATCGTCGACGGCATCGTCTACTGCGGAATGTCGGCGACCGGGTTCGCGATGACCGAGAACATCCTCTACCTCGGCGGCCACGGGTACGCCGCGGGCGCCAAGGAGTACGGCGTCAGCACCGGCCTGCAGCTGCTGTTCGCGACGTTCCTGGTCCGCGTCATCTTCTCGGCCTTCGCCCATCCGCTGTTCACCTCGATGACCGGCATCGGCATCGGCATCGCGGCCCGGTCGGGCAACCGCGCGGTACGCGTACTCGCGCCGGTCTGCGGCCTGCTCGTCGCGATGATGATGCACGGCACGTGGAACCTGATCCCGACCCTCGCCGCGAGCACCGGCAAGACGATCCTGGTGCTGTACGGCTACTTCGCGCTGGAGATGCCGATCTTCCTCGGCATGGTGGCCTTCGCCCTCTGGCTGCGCGCGCACGAGGGGCGGATCACCGTCCGGGCCCTGCCGGGCTATGTCCGGGCGGGCTGGCTCACCCCGCCCGAGGTGGCTTCGCTGGCCTCCCTGAGCCGGCGCCACGCGGCGCGTACCTGGGCGAAGCGGGTCGCCGGGGACGCGGGCAAGAAGTCGATGAGCACGTTCCAGTTCGCGGCCACCCGGCTCGCCCTGGTACGCGACGGCATCGAGCGCGGCCTCTACCGCACGCCCGTCCAGGTCGAACGGGCCCGGGACGAGGAGACCTCGCTGCTGCGGGAGATCTCGGAGGCCCGGGCCGTCTACGTCGGGCGCGATCCGCAGACGCCGCCGGCCCAGTGGACGGGGGACGCGTACGAGATGCTGTTCCCCGACGGACAGACGCGGCGCGTGAGCGCACCGCCCGAGCCGGTGGTTCCGATGCCCGTGGTGATCCCGCCCCGTCCGGTCTGGACCTACGCGCCGCCCCCCACCCCCCACTGGCCCACCTCAAGATGAATATCAAGACTTGTGCGCCCAGTCGACGGTCGCTGGGGTGATCGATGACGGCTGAGGTGTAGAAAAGGCCGCCCAATGCATGATCGTTTACGGTTCCGGAACGCGTTGACCGACGTCCGCTGCACCTGACACGTAAACGATCATGCAGATGGGGCCGGAATCACACCTCAGCCGTCAACAATCACCGACAAGCCGACCCGCCCAACCGTCATCTCGGACAGTCGCGACAAAGGTCGGTCGGGGGGTTGGGGCGAAACAGTGACCGGGCGACGGTGGACGATGCGTCGCCCCACTCACCTGGCAGTGGAGTCCCCGGAGCGCAGCGATAGGGGCGGAACGGTCTCCCGCGCGAGGAGCGGAGGTGAGATCGACGAACCCGGGACAAATCTTTGAAAAGATCTTGATTTGAGGATTTCGAGCTGAATCACGCGCTGGACTCGGCTTGGAGGCGCGCGGCGATCTCGCGGCGGCGGCTGTTCAGAGCGCGGATCCCCGTGTTGAACATCGCGACGAGCGGAACCGCCACCAGCGCGCCGATGATGCCGGCGAGCACCAGGCCGCCCGCGATGGCCGCGATCACCGCGAGCGGATGGATCGCGACGGCCTTGCCCATGATGAGCGGCTGCAGGACGTGGCCTTCGAGCTGCTGCACGGCGATCACGGCAGCCAGGACGAGCAGTGCCGTCACCCAGTTCACGGTCACGCCCGCGACGAGGACCGCCACCGCGCCGGAGACCGTCGCGCCGATGATGGGGATGAAGGCGAACAGGAAGACCAGCGCGGCCAGCGGGAAGACGAACGGGACCTTGAGGATCCACAGCGCGATGCCGATGCCGAACGCGTCGATGAACGCGACGAGGACGGTCGCCCGCACGTAGGAGCCGAGCGAATGCCACGCGGCGTTGGCCGAGTAGTCGACCGCCTCGCGGGTCGCGGGGGGCATGATCCCGACGAAGAAGTTCCAGATCTTCCGGCCGTCGCGGAGGAAGAAGAACAGCGAGAAGAGCACCAGGAAGAAGCCGGTCAAGGCCTCGGCGGTCGCGGCCGCGGTGGACAGCGCGCTGCTGGTCAGCTTGCCCTTGTTCGAGGTGAACCAGGTCTGCACCTGGTTGCCGAGGGCTTCCAGCTGGGCGTTGGTGACGTGGAACGGGCCGTTCTTCAGCCAGTCGCGCACGTCCTGGACACCCTGCGCCGCGTTGTCGCTGACCTGGGGCAGGCCGGCGACGAACTGGTTGATCACGATCGTCAGGATGCCGACGACCGCGCCGATGCCGAAGAGGACCACGATCGCCGTGGCCAGCGACCGCGGGAAGTGCGCCCGCACGAGTACGCCGACCAGCGGCCCCAGCAGCGCGGAGAGCAGCAGCGCGATCGTCAGCGGGATGATCACGTTGGACAGGATGTTGACGATCTTCAGGGCGTAGAACGCGATGGCGCCGAGGATGAGCAGGCGCCAGCCCCACGCCGCGGCGATCCGCAGACCGGTGGGCACCTCCAGATCATCGCGGCTCGAGGTGCTCGCGTGCTCGACGACATGCACCGGCTCGGGGCCCGGATCCGCTGGCGGCGGCTCCTCGACGAACGGCTCCACCTCGTTGCGCCGCGCCCGTACCGACGCGCGGCCGGCCTCGTACGCACGCCGGATGTTGGCCTTCGCCCGGTCGAACCGTCCCAATGCGCACCTCCGCCGTCGACCTCCGGTACCCGCCAGCCGTATCACGTTAACCGGGGCACGCCCCCGACGCCCACGTAAATCGAGAGGCGCTCCGATACGGCTCGCTCGTTCGGCCCGTACCCGCCGGGCACTCGGCCCGGCCGCCCGGGCCGCCCAGGCACCGACGGTACGCCGACGTGGGTCGGACATGATCGACCGGGGCGCCGGGGAAGACCGAGGTGCGACGCGCGTACGCCGCCGCAGCGGGTAGCGTTTGGCGCTGTGAGCTCAGCAAGTCAGGCCGACGCCGGCCTTCCCATCCGCCTGCTCCTCGACCGCGTCCTGGTACGCCTTGAGACGGGCGACGGCGAACGGCTGTCCGCGGCCGGCATCGTGATCCCGGCGACGGCCTCGGTGGCACACCGCCTCGCGTGGGCGACAGCGGTCGCGGTCGGCCCCAACGTACGCTCGATCGTCACCGGGGACCGGGTCCTGTTCGACCCCGACGACCGGTCCGAGGTGGAGCTACACGGGCGCGACTACGTCCTGCTCCGCGAGCGGGACGTGCACGCGGTAGCCGCGACCCGCATAGAAGAAAACGCCACCGGCCTCTATCTCTAGCCTGAGTTCGTGGCTGGGCTTGCCTCGGTGGGAGCTCTGGAAGGTTGCTGTCGGGCGGGGCTGGCCTGGCGTGACCCTTATGCAACGCCCGTCAGCCCAAGATCCGCAAACGAAGTTTGAGGATCTTGAACTGCCGGGCGTCGCGGTCACGCCATCCAACCCCGCGCGGCCCGGCCGCCGATGAGGTGCTCGCCGTCGGCCAGTCACCCGATGGTTGGGGTGGTTGAGCTCATCCGGTGCGCACTCTGAGTTCTAGCTCTCGCTGAGGCGTTTGAGGGCTCCCAAGGCCACCTCGGGTTTTGTGGTGTACCAGAAGGGCGGGAGCGTCTTTCTGAGGAATGCTCCGTAGCCTCGGGCCGTCTCCAGGCGGGAGTCGAGGATCGCGACCACTCCTTTGTCGCTTGTGGAGCGGATGAGGCGGCCTACGCCCTGCGCCAGGCGTACTGCGGCGATGGGGACGCTGACCGCGGCGAAGCCCGAGCCGCCGGCCTGGTCGACGGCGGCGCTGCGGGCGGCCGCGAGCGGCTCGTCGGGGCGCGGGAACGGCAGGCGGTCGATGACGACGAGCTGGCACGCGTCGCCGGGCACGTCGACGCCCTGCCAGAGGGACATCACGCCGAACAGGCAGCTCGCCTTGTCGGCCCGGAACTTGCGGACGAGCAGGGGCAGCGCTTCGTCGCCCTGCAGCAGCACCGGGAAGTCGGTCTTCATGCGGACCAGGTCGGCGGCCTGCTGGGCGGCCCGGCGCGAGGAGAAGAGCCCGAGCGTACGCCCACCCAGCGCATTGATCATGGCGAGCAGCTCCTCGCCGGCCTGTTCGGGCAGCCCGGACGCGGCCGGCCGGGGCAGGTGCGCGGCGACGTAGAGGATGCCCTGCTTCGCGTAGTCGAACGGCGAGCCGACGTCGAGCGACTGCCAGGGCAGGGAGGTCGGCGTCTCGTCACGCTGGCGCGGGGCCGGCGGCGACTTCGGGGCGGACTTCGCGGCCGGGTCGGGGGCGGGTTTGGGCGCCGAGATCAGGCCGAGGGAGCGGGCGACGGAGTCGAAGGCACCGCCGAGCGTCAGGGTCGCCGAGGTCGCGACGACCGTACGCTCCTCGTAGAGCTTCTCGGCGAGCAGGCCGGAGACGGACAGCGGGGCGACGAGGATCGCCCGGCGGGGCTCGTGCTCGATCCAGGCGACGTCGTGGTCGGCGGCGGCCAGCAGCCGCTGGGCGGTCGTGTTCAGGTCGGTCAGGGCCACCTTGGCCTGTTGCTTGCGGACCGGATCGGGGTCGTCGGCCTTGACGTCGCCGATCTGGCGCAGCGCCCGGCTCGTGGCGCCGTCGATGAGGGTGCACGCCTCGTGGACCGCCTGCGGCAGGCCGGTCGTGATCCGGCCGGCGGGCGACTCGACGAGGCCGAGCGTCAGGGAGTCGGCCGCTTCCTGCAGCGACTGGTGGTCCTCGGGCTCCACGAAGGACCGGGCCATCCGGGCGGTCCGGTCGACGGCCTCGGCGGTCAGCTCGGCCTGGGTCGCGCTGGAGACGCGGTCGGCCAGTTCGTGCGCCTCGTCGACGATGAGCAGCTTGTGCGGCGGGACGATCTGCCGCCCGGTGAGCATGTCGACGGCGAGCAGCGAATGGTTGGTGACCACCAGGTCGGCCTCGCGGGCGCGGACGCGGGACGCCTCGGCGAAGCACTCGGCGCCGTAGGGGCACCGGCCGGCGCCGACGCATTCCCGGGCGGGCATGCTGACCTGGCGCCAGATGACGTCGTCCACGCCGGGGTCGAGCTCGTCGCGGTCGCCGGTGTCGGTCTTCTCCGCCCACTCGCGCAGGCGCTCGAACTGCTTGCCGAGCCGGCCGGACTCGCCGATCCAGACCGTCTTGGCCTTGCCGGGCCCGGTGTCCCCGGCGGCCGCGTCGAACAGGCCGGCCGGCTCGTCCTCGGCGTCGCCGGCGTGCTCCAGCTTGGCGACGCACAGGTAGTGGTGGCGGCCCTTGAGGACGGCGAAGGTCGGTACGCGCCCGAGCAGCGGCCGCACGGCCTCGGCCAGCCGGGGCAGATCATGATCGACCAGCTGGGACTGCAACGCCAGCGTCGCCGTCGAGATCACGACCGGGCCGTCCACGGTCAGCGCCGGCGACAGGTACGCCAGCGACTTGCCGGTGCCGGTGCCGGCCTGCACCAGCAGATGCTCGCCGGTTTCCAGGGCGGTCGCGATGGCGGCGGTCATGGCCTGCTGGCCGGGGCGGGCGCCGCCGCCGGGGACCGCGCCGACCGCGGCGTTCAGTACCTCGTCCGCCGAGGGTGCCTTCCGTCGCGTCACGCTGAAGACCCTAGCCCGAGGGGGCGACAAGTCCGACCGGCCCCGCCGACGCGACGGCCGCCGTCACACCCCGCGGTGTCACCCGCCGGACTCGCGGAAGAAACGCGTACGCGGGAGTGTGCTTGCGGGGTACGCCGATCCTGGTAGCCAAGGGGCGCGGTGTGGGGGAGGATGAGGCGCTATGGACGAACGGTCCGTGGGGGACGACGGTTCGCCGGGGAGCGGTCCCCGGACGGGCGACCGGGTGCGGGTGGAGATCGCGAAGTTCGACGGGTCGCCGCACCGGGGCTACCCGGCGGTGCTGCTCGGCGAGGACGAGTTCGGGCGGTGGCTGGGTGTGCCGCGCGGAACGGTGTCCGATTCCGGTACCCGGCACGAGCTGCCCTGGGTGCTGCTCGTCCCGCCGGACGCCTGGTGGACGGCGATGTTCAACCCCGCGCCGCAGGGCAGCGAGATCTACTGCGACATCACGACGCCGGCTGAGTGGATCGAGGGCCGGCTGGTCCTCGCCGACCTCGACCTGGACGTCAAGCGGCGCCGGGAGTCCGGTGCGGTGCTGCTCGTGGACGACGACGAGTTCACCGCGCACGCGGCCGAGTTCGGGTACCCCGCGCCGCTGATCGACCGGGCCTGGGCGGCGGCCTTCGAGCTGCGGCAGGCCCTCGGCGACGGGAGCGAGCCGTTCGCCTCGTACTACCACCGCTGGCTGGACAAGATCATGTCCTGGGAACCCGTCACACAGCGACCAGGTCACTGAGGGATACACCGCAAAACCCGGCAGCGGCGGTGTGTTTGGGTGATGATCTGGACATGGCTCGTAGTCTCGCCGACCTGTTGCGGTTCGACCCCGCGACGGGCGATCTCGCCGCGATCGATCCCCGCGGCACTCCAGGACTGCCCAAGGCCGCCCGCGAAGATCCCAAGGTGTGGGCCCGCGCCCAGCTGCCGATCCTGGGCGGCGAGCTGTTCGCCGAGCAGGAGAAGCTGGTCGCCGCGGCCAAGACCGCCGGGTCCCGGCAACGCGTACTGCTGCTGATCCAGGCCATGGACTGCGGGGGCAAGGACGGCACGATCAAGCACGTGGTGGGGGAGTTCAACCCCCAGGGCGTACAGATCGTGGCGTTCGGCAAGCCCACCGAGGAGGAGCTCGCGCACGACTTCCTCTGGCGCATCGAGAAGGCGCTGCCCGGCCCCGGCCAGGTCGGCGTCTTCAACCGTTCGCACTACGAGGACGTGCTCACCGTCCGCGTCAACAGCCTGGTGCCCGCGCGTACCTGGCGGGCGCGCTATAACAAGATCAACAAGTTCGAGGCCGCCGTGGTCGGGTCCGGCTGCGAGCTGATCAAGGTCATGCTCCACATCTCGTACGCCGAGCAGCGCGGCCGGCTCAGCGACCGGCTCCAGGATCCGACGAAGTACTGGAAGTACAACCCGTCCGATCTGGACGAGCGGCGGAAATGGCCCGCGTACCAGGACGCGTACAACGATGCTCTGGTGAAATGCAGCACAGACGCCGCACCCTGGTACGTGGTCCCCGCGGACCGCAAGTGGTACCGCGACTGGGCGGTGGCGACGCTCCTGCTGGAGCGGTTCCGCGCGCTGGGACTGGCCTATCCGCCGCCGGATTTCGATCTGGACGTGGAGCGGGAGCGGCTCGCCCAGGAGGCCAAGGTAAACGGAACATGAACGGCGAATGAATCAACGGTAGCTGGCGGTGACCTGCTGTTGACGTGAATGTGAAGCACCCTAGTATTCGGCCGGTAGCGATCATCGCCAGAAGACGAGGTTTGCCGTGAAGTTCTCCCTTCGCCCGCAGGACCAGGCGTTCTACGACTACTTCAGTCGGGCCGCCCAGAACCTGGTGCGCGGGACCGAGCTGCTCACCGAACTGGCCCTGCCCGGCGCCGACGTCCAGTCGGTCAGCGAGCGGCTCGGCGAGGTGGAACACGACAGCGACCAGATCACCCACGAGCTGTACAAGAAGATCAACTCAACCTTCATCACGCCGTTCGACCGCGAGGACATCTACAACCTCGGCTCCGGCCTCGACGACGTGATGGACCACCTGGAGGCGGCCGGCAACCTGGTCTACCTCTACGGGCTCACGAAGCTGCCGGCCCTGCCGCGCGAGATGCACGAGCTGGTGGACGTGCTCGACCAGCAGGCGAAGCTCACCGCCGAGGCGATGCCCCGGCTGAAGGGCCTCAAGCAGCTCGAGGAGTACTGGGTCGAGTGCAACCGGCTGGAGAACGAGGGCGACCGGTCCTACCGGATGCTGCTCGTCCGCCTCTTCTCCGGCGAGTACGACGCGTTGACGGTGCTGAAGATGAAGGAGGTCGCCGACGAGCTGGAGAAGGCGTGCGACGCCTTCGAGCACGTGGCCAACACCGTCGAGACGATCGCCGTCAAGGAGTCCTGAGTCTTGGACACCATGTTCTGGGCCGTTCTCGCGGTGATCATCGTCGCGATGTTGTTCGACTTCACGAACGGCTTCCACGACGCCGCGAACGCGATCGCGACCAGCGTGTCGACCCGGGCGCTCACTCCGCGTGTCGCCCTGGCGGTGGCCGCGATCGGCAACTTCGTCGGCGCCCACCTCGGCGGGCGGGTCGCGGCCACGGTCGGCAGCGGCATCGTCAAGCTCCCGGCCGGCACCGCGGGCCTGGCCATCGTCTTCGCCGGCGTGGTCGGCGCGATCGGCTGGAACCTGCTGACCTGGTACTTCGGCATCCCCTCGTCGTCCTCGCACGCGCTCATCGGCGGCCTGGTCGGCTCGACGGTCTGCTCGTTCCTCTTCGACGTCCAGGGCACGAAGGTGCTCTGGGGCATGATCGTGCAGAAGGTCGTCATCCCCATGGTGGTCTCGCCGATCACGGGCTTCGTCCTCGGCGCGCTGGCGATGCTCGCGATCATGTGGATCTTCCGCAACGGCATGCCCGGCCGGCTGAACCGCGGCTTCCGGCACGCCCAGACGGTCTCGGCGGTCGCGATGTCGGTCGGTCACGGCATGCAGGACGCCGCGAAGACCATGGGCATCGTGGTCCTGGCCCTCTACACGGGCGGCTACCAGGACAGCGCGACGCACGTTCCGCAGTGGGTCTACTGGACCTCGGCGACCATGCTCGCCCTGGGCACGTTCTCCGGCGGCGCGCGGATCATCCGCACGCTCGGCCGGAAGATCATCGATCTGGGTCCGGCCGAAGGCTTCGCGGCCGAGGCCGTCGCCAGCGTCGTGCTCTACACCGCCACCTGGCTGAAGGCCCCGATCTCCACCACCCACACGATCACCTCGGCGATCATGGGCGTGGGCGCCACCAAGAAGGTCTCGGCCGTACGCTGGGGCGTGGCGGGGAACATCGTGACCGCGTGGGTCCTGACGTTCCCCGGTGCCGGACTCGTCGCCGCCGTGACCTATCTGATCCTGCACCTGTTCTGAGCCGGCACCTGCGCTGAGCCTGCACCTGCGCTGCGCAGGGTGCGGATCAGCCGCCGACGCGTACCAGGCGGGCGCTCAGGTGGCTCTGCATCGGCTGGCCCACGGCGGCCATGTCGTGCGCGTACAGCAGCTCGCCGTTGACGATGCCGAACAGGCGTACGCCGCCGCGGACCTCCTTCGCGGTCGGCGTACGCACGATCGCGTCCGTCGACACCTCGAGCCGGGGCGGGTTGACCTCGGCCCGGCCGAGGTAGAGCTCCATGATCCCGGTCGGGGTCATCATCAGCATCTCGACCTCGTCGCCGCCGGCCGCCGGCCGCCACCAGCCGGTCTCGCGGCCGGCCGGGCGGATCGGCTTGCTGTCCTCGTCGAGCAGCCAGGCCCGGGACTCGTAGTGCAGGAACGGCCGGCCGTCGTGGCTGATCCGGATCTCCTGCGCGTAGTCGAAGTCCTCGATCGTCGAGTAGCCGCCCCGGCCCCGGCCCCGCCACACGCCGACGAACGGCAGCAGGCCGAGCAGGTCGTCGTGGAGGTTCGGACCCGTACGCAGGTCGTGCGTCTCCTCGAACGGGTACGGCTCGACCGGCGGGGCATTGAGCCACGGCGGCTGCATCGGGTTCTCGCTCACCAGCGTCCTCTCGCGATCCTGACTGCCACGTAGACCAGGCCTCCGGCGATCCCGCCCAAGCCCGCGACCAGCAGACTCACGAATCCGATCTCGGTGACCATGCCGACCATCTTAGGCTGCCCGGTATGACACGAAAGCTGGTCGTCAAGGTCACCGCGGGCGCCGACGCCCCGGAACGATGCGCACAGGCCTTCACCGTGGCCGCGACGGCGGTCGCCGCGGGCGCCGACGTCTCGCTGTGGCTCACCGGCGAGTCGTCCTGGTTCGCCCTGCCCGGCCGGGCCGAGTCCTTCGAGTTGCCGCACGCGGCACCGCTCGCCGACCTGCTCGGCGCCGTCCTGGCCGCCGGCCGGGTCACCCTGTGTACGCAGTGCGCCCAGCGCCGGCAGATCACGCCGGGCCAGGTTCTGGAGGGCGTACGCATCGCCGGAGCGGCGCTCTTCGTGGAGGAGGTGCTCGCCGAGAACGTGCAGGCGCTCGTCTACTGAGGACGGATCAGGGCTCGCGGCAGCCGGAGGTCATCGTGACGACCACCGTTCCGGGATCTCCGGTACGCCCGCGGACGGCCACGAACAGGCCGGCGTCGGCGTACAGGCTGATGGTGGAGTCCTGATCGGTGGTCTGCGCGTGGTACGCCGACGGCAGCCCGTCCGCGATCTCCCGCAGCAGGGTGGCCTCGCCGCCCGGGGTGGTGGTGAAGGTGAGCTGGCGCTTGATCGACGCCCCGGTACGCGCCTTGGTGATGTCGCAGGTCTGCTCGGCGTAGTCGCCGACGCTGACGCTGGAGGAGATGTTCCGCAGTTCCCCGGTCACCCGGTCCATCGTGTCGCGGGCCTGACCGATCGTGGTCTGGCCGGGCACGGTCGGCGGGCTGTCGCGATACGAGTAGTAGGCGAGGCCGGCGAGCAGCAACGCCCAGGCGGTGATCGCCACGGCGACGAGGGTGCGCTTGCGCATCCCACCATAGTGACATCCGCTCGCGGCCGGCCGGCGCCGGATAGGGCGCGGCCCCGGCGCGGGAAGCACCGGGGCCGCGAGGCAAGAGCGTGGGCTTCGCATCCGTCCCGGGAGACGGACACCTGGAATCAGGAGACGGACACCTGGAACTCGTTGACGCCGCGGGCGACGGAGACCTCGCCACCGCCGTTGCCGAAGCGGGACAGGGCGCGGACGGTCCACTGGCCGGGCGCCGCGAAGAACCGGAAGCGGCCGGCCGGGGAGGTCACCACTTCGGCGGTGAACTCGCCCGTGCGGTCGAGAAGGCGCACGTACGCGCCGGCGACCGGGTCGCCGTTGGTCGCGAGGACGGTGCCGGAGATGACGGTCTCCTTCTCCAGGTCCACGCTGGCCGGGATGGGAGCCGCCTGGTCGGGGGCGGCGCAGGTCGTCACGGACATGAAGATCAGGCCTCCAGGGTTCCGGGCTCGTCGCCCAGGGCAACCGGCACGCCGACGAGCGAGCCGTATTCGGTCCAACTACCGTCGTAGTTCTTCACACTCGGCTCGCCGAGCAGCTCGTGCAGCACGAACCAGGTGTGCGAGGAGCGCTCACCGATCCGGCAGTACGCGATGGTCTCCTTGGACGTGTCGAGCCCGGCGGCCGAGTAGATGTCGCGCAGGTCCTCGTCGGTCTTGAAGGTGCCGTCCTCGTTCGCGGCCTTGCTCCACGGGACGCTGATCGCGGTCGGCACGTGGCCGGCCCGCTGCGCCTGCTCCTGGGGCAGGTGGGCCGGCGCGAGGAGGCGGCCGGCGAACTCGTCGGGGCTGCGGACGTCGACGAGGTTCTTGACGCCGATGGCGGCCACCACGTCGTCGCGGAACGCGCGGATCGACAGGTCCTGCTCCTGCGCGGTGTACTGCGTGGCGGCCCGCTGGGGCACGTCCTTGCTGTAGGGGCGGGCGTCCAGCTCCCACTTCTTGCGGCCGCCGTCGAGCAGCTTGACGTCACCGTGGCCGTACAGCTTGAAGTACCAGTACGCGTACGCGGCGAACCAGTTGTTGTTCCCGCCGTAGAGGATCACGGTGTCGTCGTTCGAGATGCCGCGCTCGGAGAGCAGGGCCTCGAACTGCTTCTTGTTGACGAAGTCCCGGCGGACCTGGTCCTGGAGGTCGGTCTTCCAGTCGATCTTGATGGCGCCCGGGATGTGGCCGCCGTCGTACGCGCTGGTGTCCTCGTCGACCTCGACGAAGACGACGCCGGGGGCTTCGAGGTTCTTCTCGGCCCAGTCGGCCGAGACGAGTGCGGTGTCGCGACTCATTGGTTGGCTCTCCTAGTGGATGCTTGAGGTGAGCCGGCGCCACGCGCTGAAAGTGAAGAAAACTGCGCCGCGCACGACCCTGGATGACTCACGGGGTTCGACGACGGCGACGTCGCAATCAAGCCGGGCTAGGGCTCAGATGGGCAGGACCTGCCGCGCCGCCGTCAGAGGACGGGGCGACAGAGGCAGGCGGCCACGCGGCACAGGTCGACCGCGCGCCTCTTGGTGAGCAGGATGCCCATGGGACGGACAGTACCAGTTGAATGAGCCCCTGCCGAAGGCTCGGCCCACAATCCGGGAAGGATCACCCCTGCGAGAGCGGTCCGCGCCGTACGCGAGAAGGCCCCCGTGCTTGCGGTGGGCAGGGGCACAAGGCACGATCGTCAGGTGTTCCCCGCCCCCGAAGAGACCAGGCAAGATCGCAGGTCGCGCCGTGCCGACCGGGACGGCGACGACACCCGCCGGACCAGGCGCGGCGTCGAGCCCGAGCCGGAGGCCGAGGACGACGAGTTCGAGGACGACGACTTCGAGCCGGCCATCGCCCCGGTCCGCCGCCTGCTGTCCTTGTTCATCGCCGGCTTCAGCGGCCTGCTCGCGGTCGGCCTGATCTTCGGCGCCCAGACCGCCGGCGTCGGCTCCGCCCGCATCCCGTACGCCGTGGTGATCTTCGGTGTGCAGGTGCTGTTCGTGCTCGCCTGGACGATGGCGATGCGGCCGGCCGGCGCCAAGGTCGTCGGGGCGGTCGGACTGCTCACCGCGCTCGTGGCCGACTTCGCCGCGGTCTCACCGGCCTCGGCCGGGCTCGGCCCGCTGGCGCTGGCCGCGGTGGCCGGGTTCGTGGCCGGCTTCGTCGGACAGATGATCACCGGGGCCGCCCGCCTGCGGGTCACCGAGACGCTCGGCAACACGCTGCTCATCGTGATAGGCGTGGTCAGCTTCGCCACGCTGGTCGTGCTCACCCGGATCCCCGAGGGCACCCAGGCGATCGTCATCTGCCTGAGTGCCGCCGGCGTCGCGCTGCTGGTCGCCCGCCTGATGGACACCATCGCGCCGGTACCCCGGATCGCCGCGCAGGTGCCCCGGGGCTCGCTGGGCGTGGTCGTCGGCGCCATGGCCGGTACGCTCGTCGCCGCGATCTGGGGCAGCTACCTGTTCAGCTTCAGCCCGAAGAGCGCCGCGTTCATCGGGCTGGCGGCGGCCGGCGCGGCCGTCCTGGCCGACCTGGCCGTCGGGTTCGCGGAGGTGGGCCGTGAGCTGGCCGGCGACGCGCCGACGATGTGGATCGCCCGGCACATGCAGGGCCCCCTGGGCGGGTTCGCGCTCGCCGCACCGGTGGCGTACGCGGTCTCCGTCATCTTCCTGACCTGACGCTTGAAAGGCGGCCGGTGAGGGGATACCTCGGTACCCGCCACCCGGCAGCCTCGATGGCCTTTGACGGACCCGATGAAGGAGCGCGCATGCGCCGGTTTCTCATCACTGCGGCAGTGCTGATCGTGATCGTGGCGGCCGGTGTCTTCGGCATCGACCGGGCCGTGGCCGCGTACGCGGAGGACCAGATCCGCCAGCAGACCGTCGCCGAGGTGTCGAAGCAGGGGATGAAGTCCGACGACCCCCGGGTGGACGTAGGCGGCTTCCCCTTCATTAACCAGGTCATCGGTGGGAAGTACGACAAGATCACGATCGTCCTGGACAACCTCGCCGGCCAGGGGATCACGCTGCCCGAGCTGACGCTGGAGGCGACCGGCGTCAACGCCCCGCTGGAGGCGCTGCGTTCGCACCAGGGCTCGATCACCGCCGACAAGGTCACCGGCCACTCGGTGATCCCGTGGGCCTCGGTCGTCGCCGCCGCGAAGCTGCCCGAACTCCAGCTGAGCGCGAACGACGACGGCACGCTCAAGGTCTCCGGGACGGCCTCGTTCGCCGGGCTGAGCGTCCCGCTGACGGGCGCGGCCCAGGTGACCCTGGCGACGCCCACGTCGCTACGCGTACGCGTGACCGAGCTCGGGGGCACCGATCCGAACCTGAACGCGGCGATCACGGCGCTGATCGACAAGTTCAAGGAGCGTCTGGTCTTCACCTTCCAGCTGCCGAAGCTGCCGTACAACCTGAAGCTGTCGAAGGTGCAGCCGACCCCGGCCGGGCTCGACATCTCCGGGTACGCCGACGACGTCCCGCTGACGAAGGACGGCGCGACCGCCAAGTGACTCCCCTGTTCGGGGCGTGTGTGCACGATGTTAATTCATGTTTCTCGCTGGTTAACTACATCTCAAGTTGGTCTACCGGGACGCGTCGTACAGGTGAGAAGCTGGTGTTCTTCGTGTATTCGGATAGAGTCGAGACTTAATCCGCCCGTCAGTGCCGCCGGGGAATCAGCCCCCGTGTGCGACGGAGGTAGCCCGTGGAGATCCTGCTTCTCGTGACGCCGCGTGCCGGTGAGCCCTCGGTGGTGCTCCCCGCGCTCGACCTGCTGCCCCACGCCGTGCGTACCGCGCCGCGGGACGTGCGCACCCTGGTGTCCGCGCCGAGCCCCGACGCCGTCCTGGTCGACGCCCGCTCCGAGCTGTCGGAGGCCCGTGCGACCTGCCGGATGCTGCACGCCACCGGGATCGGCGTACCGCTGATCGCGGTCGTGAGCGAGGCCGGCCTGATCGCGTTGAACTCCGACTGGGGCGTCGACGACGTCATCCTGGCGACGGCCGGTCCGGCCGAGGTCGAGGCCCGGCTGCGGCTCGCCGTCGGCCGCCTGACCACGGCGACCGCGAGCGCCAGCGGCCTGATCCGGGGCGGCGAGCTGACCATCGACCCCGACACCTACGCGGCCAAGCTCAAAGGCCGCCCCCTCGACCTCACCTACAAGGAGTTCGAGCTGCTCAAGTTCCTCGCTCAGCACCCGGGCCGGGTCTTCACCCGCGACCAGCTGCTGCGCGAGGTCTGGGGCTACGACTACTTCGGCGGTACGCGTACGGTCGACGTCCACGTCCGGCGGCTGCGGGCCAAGCTCGGCTCCGAGTACGAGTCGATGATCGGCACGGTCAGGCAGGTCGGCTACAAGTTCGTCCTGCCGACCACCCGGCACAACGAGGACAGCTCCGTCTCGTCCCCGGCGAAGGAGCGGGCCTCTCTGTAGGCTGGCGTCGTGATCTCCACTGCGGGGCGGGCCCCGGACGTCGACGTCCGCCGGGCCGAGCGGCTCCTGCCGCACGAGGTGGAGCAGGTTCTGCGGCTGGCCGGGCTGGCCGGTGACGTCGACGGCGCGTACCCGCTGTCCGAGCACATCGTGCTGCACCTGAGGCACGGTGGCGAGGCGCCCGCGGTGCACCTGCTGATCGACGACCCGGACGGCCTGGCCGGCTACGCGCACCTCGACCCCACCGACCGCGTCGCCGGACCGAGCGCCGAGCTGGTCGTGCATCCGCTGCGGCGGCGGCGCGGCCTGGGCCGCGCGCTGGTCACGGCGGCGCTGTCGGTGGCGGGCGAGCACGACCCGGAGGGCCGGCTGCGGTTGTGGTCGCACGGCGACCACCCGTCGGCCGGTGCGCTCGCGGTCTCCCTGGGGTTCCGGCGGGCCCGGGTGCTCTGGCAGATGCGCCGCTCGTTGTTCTCGCCGGTGCCGGCCCTGACCGTGCCCGAGGGCGTCTCGATCCGGGCGTTCCGGCCCGGCGCGGACGACGAAGCGTGGCTGCGGCTGAACAACCGGGCCTTCGCCGATCACCCCGACCAGGGCGCCTGGACCCTCGACGACCTGCGCGTACGCATGGCCGAGCCGTGGTTCGACCCGGACGGTTTCCTGCTGGCCGAGCGGCCGGACGGCACCCTGCTCGGCTTCCACTGGACGAAGATCCACGGCGGCCACGCGCCCGGTCTGGAGGCCGATCACCAGCACGGCCACCAGCACGATCCGATCGGCGAGGTCTACATCCTCGGCGTCGACCCGGACGCGCACGGCCTCGGGCTGGGCTCGGCGCTCACCATCGCCGGACTCGTGCACCTGCGCGGGCGCGGTCTTGACCAGGTGATGCTCTACGCGGACGAGACCAATACCGGCGCGATCGCGCTCTACCAGCGGCTCGGCTTCGTCCGCTGGGCCACCGACGCCTGCTACGAACGGCACACCCAGGCCCGCTGCGAAGCGTAGGCCTACGCGTACGCGTTTCTCTTCCGAAACGTGACACGGCCGCGCGATTATGTGCGGATGGTCCGCGATCCATTCGTTCCGCCGGCCGCATTCGTCTCCTATGTGGAGAGCCGCCTGCCGTCGCTCGTGCGTGGCGCCCGCCGGTACGTCGGCGATGAGCGGTTCGCCGATCAGCTCGCCCGGGACCTGCTCGCGGCGGTGGCCGTCCGATGGCCCTGGTACGCCGGCGACGTGCGGATGGCCGGACCCGTCCTGCGCCGGCGGCGGCCCGACCCGGCGGTGGTCGCCGACAAGTTCCTGCGCAAGGCGTTCCGCGAGGGCGTACGCGACGTCGCCGACACCGATCAGCCGATCGTCCTGCTGCTCGACCCGAACGCGGAGTACCCCGAGGGACCGGCGCCCCGCACATTCCTGGAAGGCCGGCTGAGCAACACCGACGAGGCGGGCCTGCTCTGGGAGCGGGCCGCCCAGTCCGTACGCCGCCGCACGCTCATCGCCGGCGGCGTCGCGCTGATGGGCCTGGTCGTCTTCGTCAGCCGGCCCAAGCCGCAGGGCACCCCGGACGACCAGCCGCAACCGGTGCCGCAGCAGTCGGCGACCGGCGTACCGCCGGGGATCGACCTGCTGCCGAGCCTGGCCGAGCTGGCCCGGTTGCGGCCGCGGACGACGCCGCTGCCGCTGGAGATCGACCTGGACCGGGCCGCCACCGACTTCCCCCACGGCCATCGCGCCCGCGCCATCTTCAGCCCCGCCGACCGGTCCAGCATCTTCCTGCTGGACGACGGCCGGCTCTACGCGGCCCCGGACTTCGGCGTACGCGTCGACAACACGGCCGCCCTGTCGCCCGATGGCCGCTATGTGGCGTACCGGGCGGGGCAGGTGACCCTGTTCGACGTCTCGACCGGCACCAGCCGTCCGCTGCCGGCCTCGGCCAACGTCGGTTCGCCGGTGTGGATCGACGCCACCCACCTCGTCGTCAGCGTCGTCGGCGGGGTGCAGGTGCTCTCGGTCGACGGCAAGGAGCACGGGACGATCGTGGCGGACATCGGCGACGTCCTGGTCCCGCAAGCGCCCGGGCCGAACGCCAGGTCCGGCGCGCTCGGCAGCCACCTCGTCCAGCTGCTCTCCCTCGGCGTACCGCTCGGAGCCCCGGCACGCGTACGCCAGTTCACCGCCGCCGGCCTGTCGGACCGGCCGCTCACCGGTGACCTCGTCCCCGCAGTCGGCCTGTGGCGCGGCATCGGTTTCAGCCGTGGCACCGACCTGGACACACAGCTGCTGGTACGCCGCTGCCAGAGCAATGTGCACCTGCCGGCGGACGCCGGTGAGCCGGAGAGCGGCATCGCGGCGGTCCGGTCCAAGGCGTCCGCGGTCCTGCGGATGGCGGTCGCGACCTCGCAGACGGCGGCCGAGCGGGTCGAGCCGGCGGGCTGGCTGGACGAGGCGACGGTGCTGATCACGGCGAACTCGGCGGACGCCTCGCTCGTCATCGCGTGGCGGATCGACACCGGGGAGCTGAGCCTGGTCAGCGTGATCAACGCGGCCGTACGCATGGCCGTCGCCGACCTCACCGACGTCGTGCAGTAGAGCCGTCGAGCGCGGGGGCGCTCAGCCGAAGGCGGCGAGCCCGGTCAGCTTCTGGCCCAGCACGAGCTGGTGGATCTCGGCCGTGCCCTCGTAGGTCAGCACGCTCTCCAGGTTGTTGGCGTGCCGCATCACCGGGTACTCACCGGAGATCCCGTTCGCGCCGAGGATCGTCCGGCAGGTACGCGCGATCCCGATCGCCTCGCGGGTGCTGTTCAGCTTGGCCAGGCTGACCATGTCGGGCGTCATCGTGCCGGCGTCGGCCATCCGGCCCAGGTGCAGCGCCACCAGCAGGCCCTTCTGCAGCTCGACCGCCATGTCGGCGAGCTTGGCCTGGGTCAGCTGGAAGGCCGCGATCGGCTTGCCGAACTGTTCCCGGTCGCGCGCGTACGCCAGAGCCGTCGACAGGCAGTCCCGGGCGGCGCCGAGGGCCCCCCAGGCGATCCCGTAACGGGCCTCGGTCAGGCACGAGAGCGGTGCTCGCAAACCCTTCGCGCCGGGCAGGACCGCCGTTTCCGGTACGCGTACCCCGTCGAGCACGATCTCGCCGGTCAGGCTGGCCCGCAGCGACATCTTGTTCGTGATCTCGTTCACCGTCACGCCGTCGGTGCCGGCCGGAACCGCGAAGCCCCGTACGCCCTGGCCGTCGACCTGTGCCCAGATGACGAGCACGTCGGCGACCGGGGCGTTGGTGATCCAGGTCTTGACGCCGTTCAGTTCCCAGCCGCCCTCGACCGCCTTCGCCCGGGTCCGCATCGAAGCCGGGTCGGAGCCGTGGTCGGGCTCGGTCAGGCCGAAGCTGCCGATCGCCTCGCCGGCCGCCATCCGGGGCAGCCAGTGCTCGCGCTGCTCGTCGGAGCCGAACCGGTGGATCGCCTCCATCGCGAGCGAGCCCTGGACGCTGACCAGCGAGCGCAGGCCCGAATCGGCCGCCTCCAGTTCCAGGCACGCCAGCCCGTACGCGACCGCGGACATTCCCGGGCAGCCGTGCCCCTCGATCCGCATGCCGAGCAGGCCGTGCTCGCCGAAGACGCGGGCCAGCTCACGGGCCGGGAGGTCGCCCGCGGCGTACCAGCCGGCGATGTGCGGGCGGACCCTGCGGTCCAGCAGCGCGCGGACGGAGTCGCGGATCGCGAGCTCGTCGTCGCTGAGCAAGGAGTCGATCTTCAGGATGTCGAGCGGGTCGGACATGTCAGAGCACCAGGACCCGGGCGTGGATCTGGTGGCGCTGCTGCAGGGCCGCGCGCAGCGCCCGGTGCAGGCCGTCCTCCAGGTACATCGCGCCCTCCCACTGGACGACGTGCGGGAACAGGTCCCCGTAGAACGTCGAGTCCTCCGCCAGCAGCTTGTCCAGCGCCAGCTCACGCTTGGTCGTGACCAGCTGGTCGAGCCGCACCGGCCGGGGCGGGATCTCCGACCACTGCTTCAAGGAGTAGCCGTGCTCGGGATAGGGACGCCCGTCACGCACACCTCTGAAGATCACCGTTGCCCCCTCCCGCGGGCCGCACCCCTGCGGCGGACCGGCGTCACCCAGGCGCCGGTCACCGTGTCACCCTAACCGCATCCGACCACCGTGGCGTCGACCGCCTTGGCTAAGCCGGCAAGCCCAGCATCGTGCGCGCCTCGACCGGGGTCAACGCCGGCCGCTGTGCGAGCCGGGCGAAACCAGCCGCGCGGGCGACGAGCTGGGCATTCGACTCGACGGGCCGGCCGCGCTCGTAGGTGACGGTGTCCTCCATGCCGACCCGCAGGTGCCCGCCGGCCGACAGCGACGCCAGCAGGACGGGCAGGGTGGCGCGGCCGATGCCGGTCGCCGAGAAGGTCGTCCCGGCGGGCAGGTCGGCCAGCGCGGTCGTGCAGGCGACCAGGGCCGCCGTCGTCCCCGGCATCCCGCCCGGCACGCCCATCACGAAGTCGACGTGCACGTGGCCGCCGGCGGGCAGGCCGTACTTGTCGAGCAGGCGCTGGAGGGCCCACAGGTGGCCGAGGTCGAAGATCTCGTACTCCGGCACGATGCCGCGCTCCTGCATCCGGGTGTGCAGGTCGACGATGAACTCCCAGCGGTTGAGGAAGACGTCCTCGCCGAAGTTGACCGTGCCCATCGTGCAGCTGGCCATGTCCGGCGCCGCCTCCAGGACGGCCAGCCGGTCGGCCTCGGGGTCGTGCACCGATCCGCCGGTCGACAGCTGCACGATCAGGCTGGTGTTCGCCCGCAGCGCCGCCACGGTGTCGCGCAGCCGGCCCAGGTCGAGCGTGGGCTGGGCGGCGGCGTCGCGGATGTGCACGTGCACGACGCTCGCGCCGACGGCCTCACACTCCTTCGCCGTCTCGACCAGCTCGTCGAGGGTGACCGGCAGGGCGGGCACGTCGGCCTTGGCCGACTCCGCGCCGGTGGGCGCGACCGTGATCAACGTCGGTGTCGTCATGGGCACATCCTGCCAGGTCAGCGGAAGAAATCTAGTCCGGGTCGATCGCGGCCGAAGATTCTCCGACCAACAGGGGTGCTTCGTCGGAGATATTCCGCTTCACCACCGCCAGCGCGATCTGGCCCAGCTCGTGGTGGCGTACGGCGGTGCCGACGAAACCGACCGCGCGGCCGTCGCTCGTCACCGGCGTCCCCGCCGCCGGCAGCTCGTCCGACGCGATCCCGTCCAGGTGCAGCAGCGCGAGGCGGCGCGGCGGCCGGCCCAGGTTGTGCACCCGCGCCACCGTCTCCTGCCCCCGGTAGCAGCCCTTCTCCAGGTGCACGCCGTCCGCGATCAGATCGACCTCCGCGGGCAGCGTCTTGTGATCGGTCTCCAGCCCCTGCCGGGCCCGCCGTGCCTCCACCCGCATCGCCTCGTACGCCCAGAGCCCGGCCCGGGGGACGTCCAGCTTCTCGATCACGGCGTCGGCCGACGCGCGGGGCACGACGAGATCGATGCCGAACCCGTCGCGCCGCGCCCAGCCGCCGAAGGCGGGCGTCACCGCGTACACGCTGGTGGGAAGGGGAGGAACGGTGCCCGCCGCGAACTTGGGACCGGGCACTTCCCCGACCCGCGCGGGCGCCAGGTCCAGGACCTGGGCCGCGGCGGGGCCGACGAGCGAGAGCAGCGCCCACTCGGCGGTGACGTCCTGGGGCTCGACGCGCAGCAGGAAGCGCATGCGGTTGAGGAAGTCGAGCAGCGGGGCCTGATCGCCGGGCTCGACGTCGAGCCAGGTGGTCCCGCCGTCCTCGGTGACCCCGGCGACGTGCTCGACGTGCCCGTGCGGGGAGAGGAAGAGCGTCCGCGTGCCCTGCCCGGCGGCGAGCGCCGTGAGGTGCTGCGTCGAGATGTCGTGCAGCCAGCTCAGCCGGTCCGCGCCGGGAACGGCGACGATGCCGCGGTGCGAGCGGTCGACGATGCCGACCTCGTTCGCGAGCAGGCGCTGCTCGCGGACCGGATCACCGAAATGCGCCGGTACGCCGGAGTCGCGCGAGCCGGGGTCGAGATCGTCGATGAGGATGGGCTTGGTCATTGGCACCCCTTGCACGTTCCGAACAGGGCGACGTGGCCTACGTCAAGGTTGAAGCCGCGCTCGGCGCGCAGCGAGTGGGCCAGCGGCGTGACCGAGTCCACCGGCAGCTCCTGGACCGATCCGCAGGCCCGGCAGACCAGGTGCACGTGGCTGTCCTCGGCGGCGTGGAAGGTGGGCGCGCCGTGCGACAGGTGCGCGTGCGTGACCAGCCCGAGGTCTTCCAGCAGCTCCAGGGTCCGGTAGATGGTGGTGATGTTCACACCGGCGGCCACGGAGTTGACCTTGGCATGGATCTCGTCGGGCGTGGCGTGGCCGAGCTCCAGCACCGCCTCCAGGACCAGTTGGCGCTGGGCGGTCAGCCGCAGGCCGCGTTCCTTCAGGGCGCGGGTCAGAGCATCGGGCACGCCGCCAATGGTAGGCCCCTTCGCCGGGACGGCCGCACGTCCGCGGTCCCGGGGCCGACGGCGAGGATCTACGCTGCGAAGGTGACCTTGACTGCGCTGGCCGTTCTCGGCCGTGGCCTCGTCGACCCCGCCACCCCGCTGCTGCGCGCCGACGATCTCGGCGTACTGCGGGGGGACGGGATCTTCGAGACGATGCACGTCCGCTCCGGCAAGCCCTGGCTGCTCGACGAGCACCTGGCCCGGATGGCCCGCTCGGCCCGTCGGATGGAGCTGGCCCTGCCGCCCGAGGAGCAGTTGCGGGAGCTGGCCGAGGTCGCCTGCTCGGCCGCCGACCCGGCGATCGAGAACACGCTCCGGCTGGTCTGCACCCGCGGCCCCGAGGGCGCCGATACCGTCACCTGCTTCGCCGGCATCGCCCCGGTGACCCAGGCCTCGGTCACGCCGCGTACGCGGGGGGTGTCGGTCAACACCATCTCCCTCGGATTCACGGCCGGCGCCCGCGGCGACGCGCCCTGGCTGCTCGGCGGGGTCAAATCGCTGTCGTACGCGGTGAACATGGCCTCCCAGCGCTGGGCGCTCAGCCAGGGCGTGGACGACGTGCTGTGGCTGTCGGCGGACGGCTTCGTCCTCGAGGCGCCGACGTCCACCCTCGTGTGGCGCAGCGGCGACCGGCTGCTGACCGTGCCCGTCGACGCGACGGGAATCCTGCCCGGCACCACCGCCCGGCACCTGCTCGACCGCTCGTTCGAGCTGGACCTGGCGGCCGGCGAGGAGATGATCACCGCCGCCGCGCTGACCGCGGCGTCGGGCGCCTGGCTGCTGTCGAGCGTCCGGGGCATCGCGGAGATCCGGTCGCTGGACGGGGTCGCCCTGCCGGCCTCGCCGGACACCGCCCGGATCCGTTCCCTCCTCGGCTTCTAAGAGCTCTGAACGACCGTTAGGCTTCGGACATGACCTCCGCGGGCGATCCGTTCTCCGGCGTACCGGCGAGCGACCAGGCGTACTTCGAGCGCATGGCGGCCGAGTTCGCGGCGTCGGGGCGGCCGGCGAGCGTGCCCCGGCAGGCGTCGACGGTCGTGCTCATGCGTACCGACGGGCAGGTTCTGCTCATGCGCCGGGCGATGGGGATGGTGTTCGGCGGTCGCTGGGCCTTCCCCGGCGGCAGCGTCGATCCGGCCGACCGGGTCGCGGACGAGCTGGAGACCGCCGCCAACGCCGCGCTCCGCGAGGTACGCGAGGAGACCGGCTACGAGCTCGACCGGGCCGACCTGATCCCGTGGTCGCGCTGGCTGACCCCGGATTTCGAGCCGCGCCGCTTCGACACCTATTTCTTCGTCGGGGCGCTGCGCTCGGCGGCCGAGGTGGTCGACGACTCCGGCGAGGCCGAGGCGCACCTGTGGATCATGCCGGCCGACGCGGTGACCAGGTACGCCAGCGGTGAGCTGTCGATGCTGCCGCCGACCGCGGTGACCCTGCGGGAGCTGGCCGGCCACGGCACCATCGACGCGGTACGCGCCGAAGCGGTCCACCACGATCTCGCGCAGCCGATCATCCCGGGCCTGCGGCTCGGCTGACCTGCGGTTTGCCGCAGGTGTTTTCGGGGCATCCATCGACCGTCCGTTGTTCCCGCCCGCGTGCGCCGATCATGTCCGAGCAAGGACTTTCGACTGTCGTACGCGGCCCGTACCTTTAGGTGACACACGGCGGAGAAGGGACCCCCGATGAAGGCGTGCGTGACGAGGCAGGAGTGCCAGCGGTGAGCGACCGATCGAGCGACAAGCGGTTCTCCCGCGCCCTCGCCCGGCGGGGCGACACCCAGGAGGTGGAGCCGCCGACCGTCCCCGGACCGACCTACATCCTTGAACCGCGTTCGTCCGGCGTCGGCCGGCGCATCTTCTGGTTCCTGACGATCGTCGGCCTCGTGGTCGCGACCGTTCTGGCGATCAACCTGACCGGCATCCTGCCGAAGTTCCACAACCCGTTCGCCCAGCAGACCACGGTCAAGCAGCAGCCACCGCTGCTGCTGTCCATCAAGGACCTCAACCGGTTCGTCGCGGCCGAGGCGGAGTTCCAGGTCGTCATCGACCTCAAGAAGGACCGCAAGTTCGTGCCGGACTTCCTGCTCAACGAGCGGACGCTGTTCGTGGCCGACGGGACCGTGCAGGCGTACGTGGACTTCAGCACGATCGGCCAGAGCGCGATCAAGGAGACCGAACCGGGCAAGTCCGTCGAGATCACCCTGCCGGCCGTCCAGCTGGAGGACCCGCACCTCGACCTCGGGCGCAGCTACGTGTTCGCCGAGGAGCGCGGCCTGATCAACCGGGTCGGCGACTTCTTCGACGGGGATCCCAACCGTCAGCAGGAGGTCATGCTCAAGGCGGAGGACTCGCTGAAGGGCGCCGCCGACGCGAGCGAGCTGAAGTCCCGCGCGGAGACGAACACCCGCAACATGCTCAACGGCCTGCTGCACTCGCTCGGCTACACGGCCGTCGTCGTGAAGTTCGAGGACGCCGCCGGCTGAGTCCGCCACCGACCGGTACTACGTGAAACGGTCTCCATACTCTCCGTGATCGAGTGGGCAGGTTCACGGGGAACCAGGACCTTCGCCGCTCGGCGGGGGGTGAGGTTCCCCGGGCCCGCCCAGTAGGCTTTGTGCCGCCGGGTGGCGAGTACAACGGCGTACCGCGCTCGGCTCGGAGGGGTGTTGTGATCAGCGTTTTCGACTTGTTCAAGATCGGCATCGGTCCGTCGAGCTCACACACCGTCGGGCCGATGCGGGCGGCGTACACCTTCGTCGCCGGATTGAAGGCCGACGGGTTGCTCGCCGACGTGTCGTCGGTGCACGCGGAGCTGTTCGGCTCCCTGGGCGCCACCGGGCACGGGCACGGCAGCGACAAGGCCGTCCTGCTCGGCCTCGCCGGCGAGGATCCCGAGACGGTCGACACCGACACCGTCGACGCGCGCGCGTCTCAGATGCGCGCGACGGGGCGGGTGGCGCTGCTCGGCGTACAGGACGCTGGTGTCGATCTTGTTCTGCACCGCCGGCGTGCGCTGCCCTACCACCCCAACGGCATGACGTTCGCGGCGCGTGACGCCGCCGGGGCGGTCATCCGCACGCGGACCTACTACTCGGTGGGCGGCGGTTTCGTGGTCGACGAGGCCGCGGCCGGGGCCGACCGGATCAAGGCCGACGACACGCCTGTGCGCCACCCCTTCTCGACGGGCGCCGAACTGATGGCGCTGACCCGCGAGACCGGCCTGCGGATCAGCGACATCGTGCTGGCCAACGAGCTGTCCTGGCGGTCGGAGGCCGACGTGCGGGCCGGGCTGCTGAGGATCTGGACCGTCATGCGCGAGTGCGTCGAGAACGGCTGTACGCGCGAGGGCACGCTGCCCGGCGGCCTGAAGGTCCGCCGGCGCGCGACCGAGCTGCGGCGGCAGCTGCGAGACGAGGTCGGCCAGCTGGGCATGACCGATCCGCTGCGGGTCATGGACTGGGTGACGCTGTTCGCGCTCGCCGTGAACGAGGAGAACGCGGCCGGGGGCCGGGTCGTGACCGCCCCGACCAACGGCGCGGCCGGGATCGTTCCGGCGGTACTGCACTACTACGCGCGGTTCGTGCCCGGTGCGGACGACGACGGGATCATCCGGTTCCTGCTGACCGCGGCGGCCGTGGGCGTGCTGTTCAAGGAGAACGCCTCGATCTCCGGTGCCGAGGTCGGCTGCCAGGGCGAGGTAGGCTCCGCGTGCTCGATGGCGGCCGCCGGCCTGGCCGAGGTCCTCGGCGGTACGCCCGCCCAGGTGGAGAACGCCGCGGAGATCGCCATGGAGCACAATCTCGGCCTGACCTGTGACCCCGTGGGCGGCCTGGTGCAGATTCCGTGCATCGAGCGCAACGCGGTCGCCAGCGTCAAGGCGATCACCGCCGTACGCCTCGCGCTGCGTGGCGACGGGGAGCACCACGTGAGCCTTGACAAGGTCATCAAGACGATGCGCGAGACCGGAGCGGACATGAAGGTCAAGTACAAGGAGACGGCCCGCGGCGGCCTCGCGGTCAATGTCATCGAGTGCTGACCGTGGGTCCGGACGACGGCTCGCGCGCTGTTACCCTTGCGCCCACAGCAACCGAAGGTCATGACAGGAGGTCGTGGGTGACTACGAGCGTGGCGGGGGTCTGGAGTCACCGGACCGTACTGCGTGTACTCGTTCAGCGCGATCTCGCGGTCAAGTACCAGCAGTCGGTGCTCGGCTACCTCTGGTCGCTGATCGAGCCGCTGTCGATGGGCTTGATCTACTGGTTCATCTTCGGGGTCGTCTACAACACCCGGGGCAGCTTCGACGGCGCGTCGTACCCGCTGTTCATCCTGTCCGGCATCTTCGTCTGGCAGTGGTTCTCCAGCGCGCTCAGCGAGTCGACCAGCGCCCTGACGGCGCAGGCCCGCCTGATCACCACGATCAAGGTGCCGCGCGAGATCTTCCCGATCGGACGGGTGACCGGCCGGTTCGCCGAGTACCTGGCCGGCCTGCCGGTGCTGGTCGCCGCGGCGATCCTCTTCCACGGCCACGTCACCTGGCGTACCGCTGTCGGGCTGCCGCTCGCCGTGCTCATGCAGTTCGTCCTGCTGATCGGCGTATCGCTGCTGCTGAGCTCGCTGAACGTGATGCTGCGCGACGTCGAGCGGTTCATCCGCCTGGCCCAGCGCATCCTGATCTACGCCGCGCCGATCATCTACCCGCTGCAGAAGGTGCAGGACGCGGACATCCCGCACTGGGTGAAGGTCGTCTACCAGATGAACCCCCTCGTCGGCATCGTCCAGCTGCAGCACGCCGCGTGGTTCCCGACGGAGTGGCCGTCCACCAAGCTGCTGCTGACCTCGGCCGCCGGCTGTCTGATCATCCTCTTCGCCGGCTGGTGGACGTTCCACCGCCTGGAGCCCTCGGTTCTCAAGGAGCTGTGAGTCGTGAGCGACCCCATCATCAGCGCCCGCGGTCTCGGCGTCCGCTTCGTCAAGGGACGCCGCCGCAACCTCCAGGTGCGCGAGATGCTCTTCCACGGCATGCGCCGGAACCCGAACGCCGGTGACGACGGCTTCTGGCCGCTGCGCAACGTGGACTTCGACATCACCCCCGGCGAGGCCGTCGGCGTCATCGGCAAGAACGGCACCGGCAAGTCCACGCTGCTCAAGCTGATCGCCGGCGTACTGATCCCGGACGAGGGGACGATCACGGTCCGCGGCCGGGTCGCCCCGCTGCTGGAACTTTCCGCCGGCTTCTCCAACGACCTCACCGGCAAGGAGAACCTCAACCTCGTCGCCACCCTCCACGGGCTGTCCAAGCAGCAGCTCGCGGCCAAGTTCGACGAGATCGTGGACTTTGCCGGCGACCAGGTCGCCAAGTCGCTCGACCTGCCCGTGCGGCACTACTCCTCGGGCATGCGCGTACGCCTCGGCTTCTCGATCATTTCGCAGCTGCACCACCCGATCCTGCTGGTCGACGAGGTGATGGCGGTCGGCGACGCGGAGTTCCGGGCCAAGTGCTACGACACGATGCAGCGGCTGCTGGCCGAGGGCCGGACGCTGGTGCTCGTCTCCCACAACGAGGGCGACCTGACCCGCTTCTGTACGCGTGGCCTGTTCATCAACGAGGGCCGCCTCACCGTGGACGGGACCGTGCACGAGGCGCTCGCCGCGTACAAAGGCGGTTACGTTCCCGCCTGACCTGCTCCACGATCAACAACCGTGACGGCGACGCGTCGTAGCAGCTAGGTAACGCCACGAATACGTCGGGAACATCACACGTTTACCCGATGTTGTCGGGACCCGGTCCTTGGGGAAAGTAACGAGGCTCGGAGCGAGACAACTGTGGGGAGGTGGCGGTGACCACCGTCGCGCTCAAGGACGTCACCAAGATCTTCCAGGATGGAACGGTTGCGGTCGACAACGTCAGCCTGGATGTGGCTGACGGAGAATTCATGGTCCTGCTGGGACCGTCCGGCTGTGGCAAGTCGACGGTGCTGCGCATGGTGGCCGGGCTGGAGGACCCGACCAACGGCGCCATCATGCTCGACGGACAGCTGGCGAACCAGCTCGCCCCGCGCGACCGCCGGATCGCGATGGTCTTCCAGGACTTCGCCCTGTACCCGCACATGACTGTCGGGGACAACATCGGATTTCCGCTACGGCTGTCGGGCGTCGAGCCCCAGCCACGGGCGGAGCGGGTCGCGGACGTGGCCAGCGCCCTCGGTATCGGGGACGTGCTCGCCCGCAAACCCAGCCAGCTCTCGGGCGGCCAGCGTCAGCGGGTCGCCATGGGCCGCGCCATCGTGCGCCGGCCCGGCCTGTTCCTCATGGACGAGCCTCTGTCCAACCTCGACAGCGGCCTGCGGGCCGAGTTGCGGGCGGAGATCTCGGGCCTCGTCCACGAACTGGGCGTCAGCACCATCTACGTCACGCACGACCAGGCCGAGGCGCTGACCATGGCCGACCGCGTGGCGATCATGCGTAAGGGCGTCCTGCAGGACGTCGGCACGCCGACCGAGGTCTACGGCAAGCCGGCCACGCTCTACGTGGCGGCCTTCCTGGGCAGCCCCAGGATGAACCTGCTGGAGGCGTCGGTCTACGTGCACCTGGACCGCTACGTCCAGCTCAACCTGGGCGAGCAGTCGCTCTACCTGCGCTGGGACGACATCCGGGCGCGAGCCGTCTCGCATTACCACGGCGAGCGCATCGTCGTCGGTGTGCGTGCGGAGGCGCTCATGCCGGTCTCCCCGGACACGCCCGGCGATGTGCTGCAGGGCCGCATCCGGTACCTGGAGCACCACGGGCACGAGTCGCTCGCCTTCGTGGACATCGGTGCCACCGCCGTCATCGTCGACGAACTGGGTGGCGCTCCGTCCAACGCGGAGGAGAACGGCCAGCGCGGCCTGCGCCGCTTCGGCCACGTGCTGAGCCGCCTGAGCGGCCGGAACGCCCCGCGGGACGCGGGTATGACCCAGGTGGCGGAGCGGACGAGCGTCCTGTCCGACGGCCGGCACCACCGGCGGCCGGCCGAACTCGCGGTACGGCTCGCGCCCTATCCGCAGGTGTCCAGCGGCCACCCGCTCGCGGTGCAGGTCCGCATGGAGGCGCTGCACTTCTTCGACGAGCGCGGGGATCGGATCGACGTGGGTCGTCGGTAGGTTCGTGGTTAGGGCACGTCGGCCCTTGTGCAATGTCTTGAGGTCCAAGATCCGCAAACTTCGTTTGCAGATCTTGGACCTCAAGACATTGCGGCCGAGTGTGGGGGCCGGATTGTTAGACGACGATGCGATCCAGGTCGGGCGCGTACGCGGTGTCGTTCCCGAACTTGATCGTGTTGGCGCCCGCGTTGAGGTTCACCGTGATGGTGATCGAGGCGGCCGTCGTCCAGCTGGTACCGGAGCAGGCGACCGTCTGCGGTGTCCCGCCGTTGACGCTGACGGAGAAGGAACGCGTACCGTCGACGAGGTAGTAGATGGTGAGCGTCTTCGAGCCGGCCGTGGCTGCCTGGACGCCGGTCAGCGTGACGTAGTTGGCCGTCCCGTTGCCGATCCAGCCGACCTTCTGGCCGCCTGAGCAGCCGGCGCAGGTCGCCAGGACCGCCGCACCGGCCAGCGTGCTGCTGGACGCCTCGGCCTCGTAAGCGGCCGTGGAACCGCCGCCACAGGTGATCTGGGCGTTGCCCCAGTCCCCGTGGTCGAAGTCGATCCCGTTGCCGGCGTCGGTCATCACGAGCCGGAGATAGCCGCCGCCGCTGAGACTGCCGCTCAACGCGACCGGCGGATCGGCACCGGTACGCGTACCGCTGTCGGCGATCTTCGTACTGTCCCGCCAGAGCTGGAACACCACGGAGCCGGCCGTGACCTCGTCGTCGACGCCGACCGAGGCGGACACCGTGGAGCACTGCCCGCCGAGGTAGTACTGGACCTCGCTCGCGGCGTGCACGCCCAGGCCCTTCGCGTACGTGGTGCCGTTGACGGTGAGGGTGTGACCGTCGCCGGCCGCCTGCTCGCCGTTGCTCTTGTCCTTCTCCACCGGTCCCCAGCCGTTGGTGGCCGAGGTCCACTGCAGGTTCGACAGGTACGACGTGCCCGCCGGCGGGGTGGCCGGGGCGCCGACCGGGGTGATCCGGTACAGCACGGTCGCGTGGGCCGGGACGGAGGCGCTGATGGTGCTCGTGGTCGTGGTGACCGCCTTGCTCCACAGGTCCTTCAGCGAGTAGCTGCCGTAACCGCCCAGCCCGACGGCCGCCGCGCTGGTCGTGATCGTGGCGGTCGTGGTGCCCTCGTTCGTCAGCGCGACCGCTCTGTCGCCGTTGGACAGTTGGCGGCTCCACACGTACAGGCTGCCGGAGGTGCTGACGATGTTGCCCTGCTTGCCGAGCGAGTCCTGGTCCACCGCGATCACGTCGGTGTTCTTGAGGATCGTGAGCGTCGCGGCCGACGCGTTGCGGATGTCCGAGCCGATGAGCATCGGCGCGGCCATGACCGCCCAGAGACTGAAGTGCGTGCGGTACTCGGCGTCGGTCATCCCGCCGTTGCCCACCTCCAGCATGTCGGGGTCGTTCCAGGCGCCGGGGCCGGCCGCGCTCGCGTGACCGGCGTTGGAGTGGGCGTTGCCGATCATGCTCGCCCAGTTGTCCGAGATGTCGCCCGTGGTACGCCACAGGTTGCCGGTCGCCGGCCCCCAGTTCCACGGGGAGTTGCTGCCCCATTCGCAGATGCTGTAGACGATCGGGCGGCCGGTGGCGGCCAGCGCGTCGCGCATCGTGGTGTACCGCTGCTGGGCGTCGACACCCTGGTTGTTGCAGTTGTCGTACTTCAGGTAGTCGACACCCCAGGAGGCGAACAGGTTGGCGTCCGCGGTCTCGTGGCCGAGCCCGCCGGGGAAGCCGCTGCCGGAGCACGTCATCGTTCCGGCGCTGGTGTAGAGGCCGAACTTCAGGCCTTTGCCGTGTACGTAGTCCGCGACGGCCTTGATGCCGTTGGGGAAGCGTACGGGGTCGGGTACGAGGTTGCCGCTCGCGTCCCGGGTGGACTTGGCCCAGCAGTCGTCGATGTTGACGTACTGGTATCCGGCGGCCTTCAGGCCGGAGGAGACGAACGTGTCGGCGATGCCCTTGACGAGGGCTTCGTTGAAGGACGAGCCGCAGCCCGTCGTGTTCCAGTTGTTGAAGCCCATCGGCGGGGTCAGGGCCAGCCCGTTGCCGAGGGCGTACGCGGGCGCGGGCGCTACCGAAGCGGTGGTCAGCGCGCCTGCCACTCCGGAGGCGGCGGCGAGCATGGTCGCGGCGGCCAGGCAGAGGGCGCGGGGGAGTCTTCGCACTGGGCACTCCTTCGCGGAGTATTCGCGGAGTAAAGGACGGATGAAGACGCGCGCGCCTCCTCAAGATAGGGCTGCCATAGACGTAGGTCAACGTATTACAACAAAAGAAAACGCCAGCCCGCCTGCCATTTTTCATCTACGGCGATAAATGGTTTGGGCATGCGAAAGACCCGGCCGGAGTCCGGCCGGGAATCGCGTACGCGAGTCCTATCCCTTCGTGGAGCCGAGCGTGAGTCCGGCGACGAACTGCTTCTGCAGCAGCAGGAAGACGAGGATCGTCGGCAGGGCGACCAGCACCGAGCCGGCGGCGATCAGGTTGTAGTCGGTGAAGTACTGGCCCTGCAGGTTGTTGATGGCCGTGGTGATGGGCATCTTGTCGCCGGTGGAGATGAGCACCAGCGCCCACAGGAAGTCGTTGTAGATCCAGGTGAATTCGAGCGTGGCGAGGGCGCCGAGGGCCGGGCGGCACAGCGGCAGGATGACGCCCCAGTACTGCCGCCAGACCCCGGCCCCGTCCATGATGGCCGCCTCGGTCAGCTCCTTCGGCACCGTCTGCATGTAGTTGCGCAGGACGAAGACGCAGAAGCCGGTCTGGAACGCCACGTGGATCAGGATCACGCCGAGGTACGAGTCGTAGAGCGTCTGCGACGCCGACAGGAACTCCGGCAGCGGGATCTTCAGGTAGATCGTGTAGAGCGGGATGAGCATGGCCTGCGGCGGCAGCAGGTTGCCGGCGGTGAACATCACCAGCAGGAACTTGCTGCCGGGCAGCTGGAAGCGCGAGATCGCGAACGCCACGAAGGACGCCAGGAACAGCGTCACGAGGACGGCCGGCACCGCGATGATCAGCGTGTTCAGGTAGTAGTGCGGCAGGTCGGCGTCGCGCCAGGCCTGCAGGTAGTAGTGGAACGTCAGGTGCTTCGGCCACGACAGGTAGCCGCGCTCCGACGTCTCCTGGTAGGGGCGAATGGACGCGTACACGGCCAGCAGCAGGGGAATCAGCCAGCCGACCGCCACCAGGGCCAGGAAGGCGTGCAGGAGGGCACGCGCCGGGCGTACGCGGTGCGGCCGGCGCTGGACGATGTCGGCGGTGCTCACCGTTTCTCCTCCCGGAAGACCTGCACGAGATAGGTGACGACGAAGCCGAGCGAGATGACCGTCAGGATCACCGCGAGCGCGGACCCGAAGCCGATCCGGCTCGCCTCACCGACGATGTTGGCGCTGACCAGGACCGACAGCAGCTCCAAACCGTTGCGGCCCTTGTTGATGATGAAGACGAGGTCGAACGCCCGCAGCGCCTCGATCACCGTGATGACGAGGACGATGATGTTGATCGGCCGCAGCGTGGGGAACGTGACCCGGAAGAAGGTCTGCACCTCGTTGGCCCCGTCGATCGAGGCCGCTTCCTTCAGTTCGGGGTCCACCGCCTTGAGCCCGGCCAGGTACAGGATCATCACGTAGCCGATGTGCCGCCACGCGACGAGGACGAGCACGGCCCACAGGTTCTTGCTCGGATCGCCGAGCCAGTCGACCGGATGCTGCGTCAGCCCCAGTACGCCGTTCAGCGCGCCGTAGTCCCGCGAGTACACCAGCTTGGCGATGAACCCGACGATCGCGAGGGACAGCACGACCGGCATGTAGATCGCGCTCTGGTAGAAACGCGTACCGCGGATGCCCTTGTCCAGCAGGACGGCGAGGAACAGCCCGAGCGGCGTCGCCACCAGGCCGAGGAACACGAGCCAGATCACGTTGTGCCAGACCGCCGGCCAGAACGGCGGGTAGTCCTGCACGATCTGGCGGTAGTTGTCGCCGTGGTTCCAGACGAGGTCCGAGACGCCGTCCCAGCGGGAGAACGACAGCACCGCCGAGGCGGCCGTCGGTCCCCAGATGAGCACGACGTCGAGAACGATCGGTATGCCCAGTAGAAGGGCGAAGACGGCCACATCCCGAGGGGTGAAACGACGCCGCCGGGCGCGCCGGCGTACCGGCGCGCCCGGGTGGTCGGTCGTCTCGTCCGGGCGTGTGGCGCGGTCCGAGAAGAGTGCCACTGCCCGACCCTTACTCCGTAGCGAAGATGGTCTTCTTCTGGGTCTCGATGTTCTTGCAGAGCCCGTCGATGTCCTTGGGGTTCTTCAGGAACTCCTGGATCGCCTGGATCATCACGGTCGACGCGAAGTCCGGTCGGGTGTCGCGGTCCATGAACTGCGAGATGTGCTTGGCCCCGGAGATGATCTCCACGGCCTTCTTCTGCAGCGCGGTGTACCCGCTGGCGTCCGCGTTCTTGTTGGTGGCCACGTTGTTCGGGTCGCTCTTGAGGTAGATGCCCTGTGCCTCGGGGGTGGCGAGGAACTTCAGGAAGTCCTTGGCCCCGGCCACGTTCTTGGCCTTCTTCGAGATCATGTAGCCGTCGATCGGTGCCTCGACCGAGTCCTGCCCGTTCTCGGGCGCGATCTCGGGGAAGGGGAAGAAGTCGAGGTCCTTGCGCTCCTCCTCGCTGAACTGCTGGCCGACGAACATGCCGAGCACGTACATGCCGGCCTTCTTCTGCTGCAGGGACTGCGCGGCCTCCTGCCAGGTACGCCCGAGCGCACCCTCCTGGAGGTACGGCAGCAGCGAGGCCCAGGTGTCGAAGACCGCCTTGACCTTGGCGTCCTCCCACGACTCCTTGCCGGCCATCAGGCTGATGTGGAAGTCGTAGCCGTTGAGCCGCATGTTGATGTAGTCGAACGTGCCCATCGCCGGCCAGCCGTCCTTGTCGGCGAAGGCGATCGGGACGAGGCCGTCGGACTTCATCTTCGCGGCGAGCGTCTTGTACTCGTCGAACGTCTTCGGCACCGTGTAACCCTTGGCCTGGAAGACGCTCGGCCGGTAGAAGACCGCCCACGGGTAGAGGTAGTACGGCACGAAGTACTGCTTGCCGTCGGCGCCGGTCGAGGCGGCCTTGAAGGCGTCGCTGTAGCCCGAGCCGATGTCGCCCCAGATGTCGCTGATGTCGGTGGCGAGGCCCTGCGCGGCGAAGAACTGCATGCGGTAGCCGGCGAACCAGGTGAACACGTCGTCCGGCGTGCCCTTGAGGTACTGGTTGATCTGCTCCTGGAACGTGTTGTGGTCGATGGTGTTGACGTTGACGGTGTCGCCCGACTTCTGCTGGAACGAGGCGACCGCGTCCGCCAGCGCCTTCTTCGGCACCGCGTCGGAGTAGTTGGAGCCCACCGTGACGGTCTTCTTGGCGCCGGAACCGCCGGAGCCGGAGTCGTCGCTGCAGGCTGCGAGGAGAGAAGGGACAGTGACGGCGCCGGTCGCGGCGACCGCCCCGCGCATGAGAGCACGACGGGACAGGGACGCGTGCGACAGGGGAGTGCTGAATGCCGGGTGGCTTCCGGCCGGTTCGTTGTTCATGACCCTTCCTTTGGGGAGCGTTGGGACACGATCGAACTTGACGCTTTCAGAAGTCACACGTTGGATCAGCCATGGTCGAACTGTCAAGGAGCACGCTTGCCTGTAACGCATCCGTAATTTGGCTCACCGTATCAATGCGACATATGCCTATCAATCAGGCGGCAGCGCGGCCACCGATAGGGCCCTCACGATGGTGAGGTGCTGTCGATTGTGTTGGTTTTTCGCAGCGCCGGATCAGAGATCGGATCAGAGGTCGCGGTCGAAGTGCATCATCGTCTTGCCGGGCCCGTCGTAGTCCACGATCGGTCCGGTCACCGTGAACCCCATCCGCTGGTGGAACGCGATCGATCCCGCGTTGACCGGCGAGGTGATCGCCCCGACCCGCCGCCGCCCGCCGGCCCGCGCCAGCGCGAAGAACCGCTCGTACAGCGTCCGGCCCAGGCCGGTGCCGCGCGCCGCCGGTGCGACGCCCACGAAATGGATGTACGCGGCTTCCGGCTCCGCCGGCGACAGGATGCCGACCAGGAAGCCGGCGAGCGTACCGTCGTCGAACTCGGCCACCTGGCTCGTGGTGTGGAAGTGGTCGAAGAACAGCCGCGGCAGGGCGCCCGCGATGGGCCGGCCCCACCACTCGTCCACGACGGTCACGATCGGGTCGTAGTCGGCGGGGCGGGCGGGGCGTACCTGCATGGGTCGATCATGCCAGGCGTTTGTCGGCGGCGGTCGGCCCGAAGGACTCCAGGACGACCGGCGTACGCAGAGCGGCCGCGACCGCCTCGGCCGACACCGGGCCGCCGTAGACCGGTGCCGCGGTGAGCAGCAGTGCCGTCATCTTCTCCTGGTACGCGAGATCGCCCGGTTCGCCCGGGGTCAGCCGGCGCAGGATCGTGTCGTCGACGGCGTACCCGGTCGCCATGCGGATGCCGTCGACGGCGTCGAGATGGGTGAGCGCGATCCCGTCCGCCCCGCCGCACACCTCCAGCGCGTACGCGTGGGCGGGCGTGTCGAAGTGGCCGCTACGGAAGGCGCCCTGCCAGCGCCCGAACCCGTTGTGCGGTTCGGGCCGCTCCAGCGCCGGATCCTCCGTGACGAGCGGGCCGGGGCCGTGGCGGACCGTGTAGCCGCGCAGCACGCCGAGGCGACCGGCACCGCGTCCGTCCAGAAGGGACAGCGCGTTGTCGAACGTCGTGGTGGACCAGGTCGTGTACGGATGCCAGCCGCGCCACTCGTCGAGTAGCACGCCCTGCGCGCCCTCGAAGACGCACGGCCCCCGGTCCAGCAGGCGGCCGAGGTGAGAATCGTCCACGATGGACACCGTCGCCGCGAACGCCCGGTAGGCGTCCAGCACCGCGTCGAGAGGCGCGCTCACGCCCAGGTCGCCCAGCTCGTCGGTGAGCCGGTCGCGGACCGCGGCCAGCCGGCGCCGCAGCCGGTCCGGCGCCAGGCAGTCCCCGACTCTCGGCGCGTCGTCCGGTGCGGCCAGCGCGAACGCCATCGTCTCGCCGACACCCACGCCGCATGAGCCGTGCCGGTCGTCGCCCCGCCGCCGCTCGCGTACGCGGTTGGCCGCGCGGTGCCACGGCGTGGCGAGGAGGGCACCGGCGTCGATCGTCAGCAGATCCCACACCGCCGGTACGCCGATCGCCGCCAGATGATCCGCCTCGACCGCGAGCGCGAACGGGTCCACGACGAGGAATCGGGACAGGTGGGTGGGGACGCCTCGCAGCGTCCCCGACCCGAACTGGGAGAAGGTGTGGTGCCGCCCGTCGGACGTCACCACGTTGTGCGCCGCCTGTGCGCCCCCGTTGAACCGGATCACCGCGTGGACGGGCCGGCCGGCGCACAGGAAGTCGACGACCGTCCCCTTGCCCGCGTCGCCGTAACCGAGGTCCACGACGATCACGTGCCGGTCGTCGAGCACGCTCATACGCGTACCCGTCGCTGGAAGGCGCGACTGACGGGAAGAGCGGCCGAACCGATCTCCGCGAGGTCGCCGAGGCCCGTGTCGAGATCGACGGCGCGCTCGCCGAGGCCGACGGTGAGCGCGATGGTCTCGCAGACGGCGTCGAGGTCGTCGAGCTCGATGACGTTCTGGCCGAGCAGCCGCCGCCAGAAGCGCAGGATCTGCGGGTCGCCCGCGTAGCTGGCACCGGCGGGCAGCAGGTAGTAGACGTCGTAGCGCTCGGTGAGCTCGGCGACGATGGCGTCGAGCGCGATCGGCTCACCGAGCCGGTCGCCGACGAACCGCTCGACCTGACCCGGATCCACCCGCGGGTACGCCATCTCGTCGCCGACGATGAACAGGTAGCCCCGGTGGCCGCGCTTGTTCCAGCAGTCGATGTCGGTGTGGCGGGCCATGAAGTACATCGCCAGCTCGTACGACTCCGTACGCTGGCCGCCGCCACCGCCTTCGAGCACGATGCGGCCGAGGTCGTCGTCCATCCGGTTGTCCGACTCGAACTGCCCGACCTGCAGCGGTACGCGATCACAGGTGGCATCGCCGATCGCGCCGAACAGGATCTGCGGGTCGGCCGCGTACCCCTTGCGGATGAGCAGGTGGAACAGGTCGGGCAGGCGGCTCTGCAGGGTCCGGGGCACCGAACCCATCGATCCCGTCACGTCGAAGAGCACGGCGATCGCCAGCGACTCGGGGTGCTCGAAGCTGTCGCGGCTCTCGCGTACCCGGGCCTGCCGGGGGTCGAGTCGCGGATGGACCGAGCGCGCCCCGCCGTCGCTGTACGCGAAGGCGCTCCGGCCGGTGGCCGCCCGGTATCGCTCGGCGGCGTCGTACACGTCGGTGGACCAGCGTCCGCTTCCCATGGTTCGTCTCCCTTGGGGTGGGTCCAGTCTTTCATCCGTCCAGACCGGACAGGCTTGATTCGGCATTCATCGGATGTCGGCTTCGCGGGCGGGCCGCAAGAGGGCCGGATGCAGCAGTCGCGCATCGCCCGCGCGATAGAGCCGCGGCTTCGGCCCGCCCCGCTCGCCGCCGCGCTCGGTCGTGGTGCCGGTGCTCTCGACGAACCCCGGCACGGAGAGCACCTTGCGGTGGAAGTTTCCGGCGTGCAGGTCCTCGCCCCAGACCGCCGCGTACACCGCGCGCAGTTCGGCGATCGTGAACTCGGGCCCGACGAAGGCGGTCGCCAGCGGCGTGTACTCCAGCTTCGCCCGGACCCGCTCCAGCCCCGCGGCGAGGATCGCGTCGTGGTCGAAGGCCAGCTCCCGGGCCTGCGCGACCGGCACCCACGCCGCCGAGGCCGCGTCACCGCCGGACGCCGGGTCCGGCATGCTCGGCGCGAACGCCAGGTAGGCCACGCTCACCACGCGCATCCGCGGGTCGCGCCCCGGATCGCCGAACGTGCCGAGCTGCTCCAGGTGTACGCGGTCCAGCTCCGTCTCCTCGGCCAGCTCCCGGCGGGCGGCGGTTTCGAGGGGCTCGTCGCGGACGAAGCCGCCGGGCAGGGCGTACCGGCCGGCGAACGGGTGCTCGCCGCGCTCGATGAGCAGGACCTGCAGCTCCCCGTCCCGCACGGTCAGCGCGACGACGTCGACGGTCACGGCGACCGGCGCGTACGCCCGCGGGTCGTAGGCGGAGAGGAAGTCCTGCTCGGAGTTCACGTGGTGTCCTTCTCTAGTTGAGATTAACTCGCTCTGAGAAGAACTATGCCCCGGCCGGCCCGCGATGTCAACGGGCCGGCCGGGGCCGGTTCCAGGGCCGGTACGCCGGTCAGCGGCCGGTGCGGGCGATGAACGGCTTCAGCGCGGTCGGATCCCCGGCGGCTCCCACCGCCCACATTCCGCCATCCGGGATGGGAGCGAGCGCGCTGATCGAGGCCAGGCCGGAGACCGGAACGGCACCCGGGATCCAGCCGCCGGCGGTCCACCGCCGCACGTATGCCTCGAAGGTGTCGTCCAGCGGTGAATAGGTGTCGCCGGCCGCCAGGACCGTGCGGCCGTCGGCGGCGATGTCGCGCAGGTCGCCGCGCTCCTCGGCCGCGTGCGTGTCGCTCCACACGGTGCCGTTCCAGTGGAGGATCAGCGGCCGGTCGATGTCCCACCCGTCCGGGTCGCGCTGACCCATGCCGGCGATCCACACGTCGGCGGCGGCGACGACGCGTACGCGGGCCACGCGCTGGATCACCATGGTGGAGGCCGGCGCCGGGAACCGCTTCCAGGCGTAGCCGTTCCAGTGCAGGATGAGCAGCCGCTCACCGGCGGTGGCCTTGTCGGTGTAGTCGGTGCCGCCCACCCAGACGTCCTGCGGCCCGCCGGCGTCGATGCTGCTGAGGTCGAAGGCGCTGCCGACTGCGGGCAGGTCCACGAGCCGCCACCGTACGCCGTCCCAATGCTGGACGAAGCCGTGGCTGTCGCCGGTCGCCCCGTCCCACGCGAATCCGGACAGCCAGACGTCGTACGCGCCGATCGCCTTGATGCCGCTGTAGTAGAACCCGGCCGCGCCCTGGATCGGGACGGGCGCGGTCCGGGTCCACGTGCGACCGTCCCAGCGCAGTACGCCGCAGTCCGCCGCCGCCCACGCGTTGCGACGGCCCGACGCGCTGACCGCGTTGACGCGGCCCAGGTTGGGAACCGGGACCTGGCTCCACGCGACCCCGTCCCAGTGCAAGGCCAGGGAGGGCAGGCCGGTGGCGTCGCATACGTCAGCCTCGGCGGTGGCGGGTTTCGCCGTCGCGGCGGCGGTCTTGGCCGGGATCGTGAAACCCACGGCCCACGCGTCGTCGCGGGCGACCGTCGCGACGCCCGTGAGATTGGCCCCGATCTGTACCGGCAGGTCGTACAGCCGCCACTGCGCCCCGCTGGCCACCTCGTTGTTCGAGGCGGCCGCTCCGGTCGCCGTGCCGGCCGTCGGCAGGTGACCCGACGCGGCCGGCGCGGCCGCCGTCACCGAGATGGCCGCGATCGCCAGCGCTCCCAGCGCATGTCGTCCGAAGGACATGATCATTGTCTTCCCGTCTGTGGTCGTCGGTAGGTTCACGAGCCGTTACCTGCTGCCCGGCCGGCCGACCACGGTCGCCGTGAGCCGGAGCCGGGAGCTGATGAGGGTTCCCGCCGCGGGGACCTGCTGATTCGCCGGATCGTCGGCCCACTGCCGCCAGGCGGCGAGCTTGGCCGCGGACATCCCCGCGGGCGGCTGCGGGCGCCCCTTCCGCACGCCGTCGCTCACCACCCGCTCGCCGAGGAACCGGTAGGTCGCCGGATCGAAGAGGATCTCCGGTGTGCCCGGCAGCGAGAGTCCGACGGCCGGCTCCCCGACCACGTCGGCCGCCTCGTCGAGGCGGATACCGGGCAGCATGGCCAGCGCGCGGTACAGGGCGGCCCCGATCTCGGGCGGAGTGCCCAACGGGGAGTTCCACAGCAACTCGCCGGCGTTCGCGAAGGCCCGCTGGTCGGGCGTCAGGGCGGGATCCGTGGACAGGTCCGGCTGGTCGCTGAGGGCGGCCAGCATCGGCTCGGGTTCGGTGGGCAGCGCGGCGAGCCGCCGCCACGCGCCCAGCGGCGTGTACACCTCAGGCCCGGCGGCGGTGGGGCCGGTGACGACGAGCCGTCCCCCGATCAGGCTCGCGTCCTGACGGCCGTCGAGGCGCTGCCACGCTTCGCCGTGATAGACCGGGTTCGCGCTCTTGGGGTCGTAGCCGGCGAACCGGTAATGGATCCACTGGCCGGGCTGGGAGTTCAGCGCCGGCTGCGCGTCGGCGAAGAACGCGGCGTTCGTCAGCACCTGCTGCGCGGCGCTCAGGCGGATGGACTCCTGCGGACGCGGAGTACCGGATCCGCCGCCGAGGACGACGACGGACACGACCGCCGCCGCGCCGAGCGCGAGCCCGGCGGCCCACAGCGGCGTCGCGTACGCCCGGCGGCGGACACGGGTCCCCTGGACCACCCGTTGCCGGCCGAGGGCCAGGGTCGCCGGTGTCGGCGGCGACTCGGTGAACATCTGCTGCACGATCTCGATCTCTTCCATCAGTTCTCCTTCAAGGGGTTCACGCCGCCGAGGACACGGCGCAGTTCACGCTTGGCCCGGTTGAGGCGGGAGCCGACCGTCCCGACGGGAACGCCGAGGGCCTCGGCGACCTCCTGGTAGCTCAGCCCGCCCAGGGCGGTCAGGAACAGCACGTCACGATCTGCCCGGGCCAGACCCTTGATGGCCCGCGCCAGCTGTGGCCCGGCCAGTTGGGCCGCCACCCGCGCGGTCGCCTGGTCCTCGTGGCCGTCGGCGGCGTACTCGGCGTTCACCTGGGACAGGGCCTTGAGCCTGCGCCCCTCGGTACGCCGGTGGCGCGACACGACTTTGGTCGCGATCCCGTACAGCCATGGCTTGATCTCGCCGCGTTCCGGATGGAAAGACGCTCGTTTGCGGAACGCGACCAGGAAGACGTCGGCGGTGAGGTCGCCGGCGGGCTCCCACCCCAGCCGCCCGGCGATGTAGCGGTGGATGTCCCCGGCGTAGCGGTCGTACAGGACGGTGAACCATTCGGGGTCGTCCCGGGCGAGGGGATGTGTTTCGGTTTCGAGGGGCATCGGCTTCCTCCGTGGTGACTGTCACCCGGTACTCGCCCGCAGCCGCGATCTTCTTCACGCCGCCCGAAGATCCCGTACGCGATGCCGGACGACGGGGTGGGGGAAACGAGGTCGAACAACCGCAGGCCAGCGGTGATCACACCACTGGCCTGCGGTTCTATGTGTGGCCCCGGCGCGAATCGAACGCGCGACACCCGCTTTAGGAGAGCGGTGCTCTATCCCCTGAGCTACGAGGCCCTCACCGGGGTGGTCCCGGCGACGTCACGAGTCTACGGAGTAGGCGGCGGGATGGGCGAGCCGGTATGCGCAACACGGCCGCGCTAAGTTGCGACCATGATTCCCGGACTCCAGGATCTCGCCGTGCGTACGCTCGGCGAATGCCGGATCGAGTCGCCGCTGGCAGCGTTGCTGGACGGACGTCCGTCGACCGAGCACTACGTGCACGAGGATGACCGTGTCCTCTTCGACGACACCGCCGCCATGGTCGCCGCGCGGGGCGTACCCCTGAATGATCTTCCTGGGTTCGAGCCCGGTGGCCCGCGGCGGCAGATCTTCTTCCAGCCGAGCAAGACCCGCGTGGGCATTGTGACCTGCGGTGGCCTGTGCCCGGGGCTGAACGACGTGATCCGGGGCCTGGTGCTGGAGCTGACCCACCACTACGGCGTGCGGAAGATCTACGGGTTCCGCAACGGTTACCAGGGTTTCATCTCGAAGTACGGCCGCGAGGTGGTCGAGCTCGACCCGAAGGCCGTGAGCGGGATCAACGAGTACGGCGGGACGATCCTCGGGTCCTCGCGCGGTGAGCAGGACGCGGAGGAGATCGTCGACTGCCTGGAGCACATGAGCATCAACGTGCTCTTCGTGATCGGCGGCGACGGGTCGATGAAGGGCGCGCTGCGGATCGCCGACGCGGTGCAGGAGCGCGGCCTGAAGATCGCGGTCGTGGGCGTGCCGAAGACCATCGACAACGATATTCCGTACATCGATCAGTCGTTCGGGTTCCAGACCGCGTTCGCCAAGGCCACGGAGTCGATCCGGGCGGCGAGCGTCGAGGCGCGCGCGGTGCCGAACGGCGTGGGGCTGGTGCACGTGATGGGGCGGCACTCGGGGTTCATCGCCTGCTACGCGGCGCTGGCCAACAACGACGCGGACTATGTGCTGATCCCCGAGGTGCCGTTCGCGCTGGACGGGGAGGACGGCTTCCTGGCGACCCTGCGGCGGCGGGTCGAGCGGCGCGGGCGGGCGGTCGTGGTCGCGGCCGAAGGGGCCGGCCAGGAGTTTCTCACCGAGGGGGCGAGCGGGACGGACGCGTCGGGGAACAAGCGGCTGCGCGACATCGGCCAGTTCCTCCGGCACCGGATCGCGGATCATTTCGCCGAGCACTCGCTCGAGATGAACATGAAGTACATCGACCCGAGTTACGCGATCCGCAGCGTGCCGGCCAACCCGTACGACAGTGTCCACTGCATACGGTTGGCCCACGCCGCCGTGCACGCGGCGATGGCCGGCCGGACGGCGATGGTCGTAGGGCGCTGGCGCGGGCGGTTCGTGCACGTCCCCATCTCCCTCGCGATCAGCAAGCGTAATCAGGTCGATCCGTACGGTGACCTGTGGATGTCCGTACTGGAGGCGACGGGACAGCCCCGGACCTTCGGATAGCACGCCTGTCGGTGGGCGTACCTATACTGCGTTGCGGACTCTGGGGAGGGTGGCGTGCCAGGAGGCTTGGCGGCGCGGGTGGCGAAGGCCCCCGTGCAGTGGGCGGCGTATGGGCTCGGCGGGGTGGCGCTGGCCGTTTCGGCGGCGTTCGGCGGCTTCACGCCGATCGCCCAGCCCGAGGCGCAGGTGCCGGTGAAGCAGGTCTACGCGGCCGCGCCGTGGAGCGTGCAGATCGTCGACGTGCGGCTGCTCGGGGATCTCTCGCCGGCGACCTCGCTGGAGAACAAGGAAGACCACTGGATCGCGGTGATCGCGGAGATCACGATCACCGACAGCGAGCCGCACAACGACATGCGCGACGCGCTCAAGCTGCATGGCGTACAGGGGCTGCTGCTGCACGACTACACCCCCGGAGTCCCGGACGAGCGGGCCACGGACATGCTGCTGTCACGCGACGCGACCCGGGTGGACTATCTCAACCCGGGCATGCCGGAGAAGATCGCGTTCCTCTGGGAGCAGAAGGCCGGCTTCCCGCTGCCGACGAACGTGGAGATCCAGATCATCGGCAAGACGTTCCGCGAGAGCACCCTCACCGGCAACAAGCAGTGGATCGAGGAGAACCTCGTCGCCACCGTGCGAGCGCCGGTCCAGGACAAGCGAAACCTGCTGGTCAGCCCGAGCCCCGGGGCCTCGGTCAAGGCCGGCCCGAGCGCGAGCGCCAGCCCCGGTGCCAGCCGGAGCCCCAACGCCGGCCGGAGCCCCAAGGCGAGCAGGAGTCCGCGTACGAGTCCGAGTCCGGCGGCGTCCCATGGCTAGCGCCGTCGCCCGCGGGGTCGTCACCTTCCTCACCGTCGCCACGGCGCTGGCCGTCGGCGGTGCGATCACCGCGTACATGCCGGACAAGGACGAGCAGGAACGTCCCTTCGTGCGCACCGGCGCCGGCTCCGACTCCGTCGACGCCCGGCTCTTCGACGCGCAGGTTCTCGGCGTACGCGGTGGGACGAAACTCGCCGGCGGCGGAGCGGCCCACGACACCAGCGGCGTCTGGATCCTCGTGACCGTACGCGTGACCGCCAAGAAGGAGACCAGCTCCGTCGGGTACGCGGCGCTGATCGACGGCGACGGCCGGACGTTCCGGGCGACCGAGCGGGTCACGCTGCCCGTCGGCGGCCGTCTCCTGCAGCCCGGTCTACCGGTGCGGATGGAGCTGGCCTTCGAGGTGCCCAAGGATGTGCCCCTGCCGCTCGCGATCCGGCTGGCCGAGCCGCCCTTCGAGCTGCGGGTGCAGGCCATCGCCCAGATCGACCTGGGCCTCGGCGCCCCCGACCTCGCGTTGTACGCCGGCAA
This sequence comes from Hamadaea tsunoensis DSM 44101, assembly GCF_000428945.1. Taxonomy (GTDB): domain Bacteria; phylum Actinomycetota; class Actinomycetes; order Mycobacteriales; family Micromonosporaceae; genus Hamadaea; species Hamadaea tsunoensis. The sequence goes on from NZ_AUAX01000005.1 coordinate 98,480, forward strand.
CACCGACGTGCTCCGGCTGAAGGAGACCGCAGTGGACGGACTGCCGTCGGGAGCCCCGTCCGCGTCCGGAGGACCGGCATGAGCGCGTACGAACCGGCCGGACCTCCGCCGGAGAGCACCGATCCGTTCGAGCACTTCCTCGCCGGCAGATCGGCGTCCGGGCAGCCCGGTCCGGAGCAGCCGCCCGCTGATGGGAACCCGTCGGCGCCGACCGCGCCGCCCGGTGCGAGCTCGTGGGGGCCGCCGCCACCGGTGCCGCCCGGGCCGGGGCCGTCGGCGTATGGGCAGGCCGCATCGCAGGGAGCCGCGCAGGCGTACCCGCAGGCGGCCGGGCAGCAGTATCCGTACGGGACCGGGCCGGCCTACCCGCAGGGTGCGCAGCCGGGGCGGCCGGCCGCTCCACAGCAGCCCGTCCATCCACAGCAGACAAGTCATCAGCACTCCGGCTATCAGCAGGTTCAGCAGCCACCGGCGTACCCGCCGCAGCCGCAGAGCTACGGGCCGCCGGCCAGCGCGCAGCCGCAGCATTACGGCCAGCCGCAGGGCTACGCACAGCCACAGGGTCACGTGCAGCCTGGGGCGTACGCGCAACCAGCCCAGCCCTCGGCTTACGCCGCGCCGGGACAGCCGGGTGCCTACGCACGGCCCGGGCAGCCGCCGGCCGGGCAGCCGCTCGTCGGTCAGCCGATTCCGGGCTTCCCCCATCCGGGCCAACCGGTACCCGGGCAGCCCGTCCCGCAGGCGGTCCCGCCGGGCACGTCGTGGCCTCCCTCCGCGGCGCCCGCAGCTGTCGGCCCGCAAGCCCTGTCCACGATGTCGGGTCCCCCGATGCCGCCGGCCCCGCAGCCCGCGACCGCTCAGCCACCAGGACCGGTGCAACCGTGGACGCCGGCGTCGGGGCAGGTCGTCGCGGCTCCGCGCCCGGCGGCGATGCCACAGCCCTGGGGACAACAGCGAAATCCTCGTCCGCGATGGTTCCGGCGCAATCTCTGGGGCCTGCTGTTCCTCATCCCCGCCCTGGTCGCCGCGGGTATCTCGCCGACGATCGACATGTGGGACCAGATCAAGGGCCAGCCCCTGGTCGAGGTCACACCGGGCGCCGACCAGTGGGCGACGTACGCGGGTGTGCACGTCCGCCTGGAGTCCATGTCGGAGGAGAAGACGCTCCCCGGTTACGGCGGCTCCACCGTGCCGGTGCCGGCGGGCGTACGCGCGATCAAGGTGGTGCTCGCGTTCGACGGCCCGTCGACCGCGCTGAACGGGTGCCAGCTCTACGTCGTCTCGAAGAGCGGCGAGAAGTACGCGTCCAACCCGAACGAGCTGGACGACGGCAAGCTCACCTATGACATGTGTTCGGTGCCGGAGCCGGACCTGTTCGCGACGCCGGCCCCGACCGGGCCTTCGCCGTCACCGGGACTGGTCCTGCGGTGGAAGACGACGACCTACTTCGCTTTGCCGCTCTCGGCGTACGCGGCCGGGGTGCGGATCGAGCTGCGGTCGGAAAATCCTCGTTACCTGGTGCTGAGCTGATGTCTATGCCGGGCTGAGCTGCGGTTGCGGCTCGGCCGGCGGGTTCACCCGGCCCGTTGCGGCGGATGTCGGGGTGGCTGACGTGGAAGTGGCCGACGGCTCCGTAGCCGGGGCGTCGCCGCTGACGCTGAGCAGCCGGTCCGTGGCGGCGCCGATGAGGCAGATGGTGAGCACCATCTGCACGGCGAAGTTGAACGGGGCGAGGAAATAGGACACCGGCATCCACACCTGGCCGAGGTCCTGCGGTCCGATGAGGAGCCGCTCCACTTCCCACAGACCGGCGCCGGCGTAGTCGATGACGACGAACATGACGCAGAACAGCATCATCGGGCGCAGACCTGCCCGCATGAGCAGGCGCAGGCCGCCGCCGAGCGGCCCCCAGCGGCGGTGCATCTCGCTGAGGATGACGGTGACCACGGTGCGCAGGAGCCTGCTCTTCGAGGCGGCCACCCAGCGGGTCGCCCGGACCATGTACCGCTCGTCGGTCAGCCGGGCCTCGGCGAGCTGGTGGCCGTAGACGACCGCGCCGAGCGCGATCCAGAGGATCGGCGCGATGATGACGGTGTTCGCGTTGGCCTGTACGGAGGAGTACGCGGCCATGAGGTGATCGAACGCCCAGGACACGAACGACGGCGTGTCCACGGTGAGCCGGGTACGCAGGTCGCCCCACCAGGTGCTGATCTCCCGGGCGCCCAGCCAGTCGACGCCCGAGCTCCGGATGCCGTTGAGGCCCATGAGCCCCGCGCCGACCGCGAGCACCTCGACGTACGCGCCGATCGCGGACGCCCACACCCGGCCCTCGAAGAACGAGAAGCGGCCGAGGACGAACCGGATCAGGATGGCCGCGCCGACCAGCACGCCGAGGCTGATGGTGGGCGACAGCGGCAGGTTGTGGAGCAGGGTCGCCGGATCGGACGACTGCAGGACCTCGTACGCGTACCGCGAGACGTCTTCCTTCATCGTCATCGTGCCCTCGGTCGTCCACGTGTAGACGGCGAGGAACGGGACCGCGACGCTGCCGAGGAATTCGAGCATGTGTGGCTTGCTGTGCCGGGCCAGGTACCCGTCGATCGAGGTCAGGTACGGCAGCGTCGGCCGGATCGCGCGCAGCATGGCCACGATCGCGGTGAGCAGAGCCAGCGGCACGAAGGCAAGCACGAGGACGCCGAGCGTCTGACCGAACCGGCTGGCCCAGACCGCGGCGTCGAGGATGAGCCCGTGCGCGGCCACCCCGAGGAACGAGATCGTCAGCAGGACCGGCCATGTCCGCCAGAAGGAGACGGCTGCCTGGCTCACTACCTGGAGGGTGTCGGCGACGGCGGAACGACGGGCGGACATGGGCGTCAGCCTAGCGAACCCCACCGACACGGACGGCCCACGTCTCGGGCCGGCAGCCGCGCAGCGGGTCGCTTTCCGGTACGCGTACACGGAAAGGGCCGCCCACCTGGTGGTGGACGGCCCGTTTCGGGAAGGTCAGAGCTGGCCGATGACGTAGTCGATGCTGGCGGTGAGCGCCTCGACGTCCGCCGGGTCGACGGCGGGGTAGAGGGCGATGCGCAGCTGGTTGCGGCCGAGCTTGCGGTAGGGCTCGGTGTCGACGATGCCGTTGGCGCGCAGGGTCTTGGCGATGAGCGCCGCGTCCACGCCGTCGGCGAAGTCGATGGTGGCGACCACATTGGAGCGTGCGCCCGGGTCGGTCACGAACGGCGTCGCGACCGGCGACTTCTCGGCCCACTGGTAGACGATGCCCGCGCTCTCGGCGGTCCGCGCGGCGGCCCATGCGAGACCACCCTGGCTGTTCATCCAGTCGGTCTGCTCGGCGGCGAGGAAGATCGTCGCCACGGCCGGGGTGTTCAGCGTCTGCTCCAGGCGCGAGTTCTCGACGGCGGTCGTGAAGTCGAGGAACGCCGGGATGTAGCGGCCGTCCGCCTTGATCTGCTCGGCGCGCGCGATGGCGGCCGGCGACGCGATCGCGATCCAGAGGCCGCCGTCCGACGCGAAGCACTTCTGCGGCGCGAAGTAGTAGACGTCGCTCTGGGTCAGGTCGACGGCGAGGCCGCCGGCGGCCGACGTGGCGTCGTGCAGCAGCAGCGCGCCCTCGTCCGCGCCCTCGACCCGGCTGACCGGCACGGCCACACCGGTGGAGGTCTCGTTCTGCGGTACGCCGTACGCGTCCACACCCGACTCGGCGACGAGCGTCGCGGCGGTGCCCGGCTCGGCCTTGCGGACGGTGGGCTCGCCCAGGAACGGGGCGTCCTTGACGGCCTTGGCGAACTTCGCGCCGAACTCGCCGAAGGTGGCGAACTGGGCCCGGTCGCGGATCAGCGAGAAGGCGGCCACCTCCCAGAACGCCGTCGTGCCGCCGTTGCCGAGGATGACCTCGTAGCCCTCGGGGATCGAGAAGAACTCGGCGAGACCGGCGCGCAGCCGCGCGACCTGGTTCTTGACCGGCTTCTGCCGGTGCGACGTGCCGAGCAGCGAGGAGCCGGTACGCGCGAGGGCGTCCACCGCCTCGGTCCGGATCTTGGAAGGGCCACAGCCGAAGCGGCCGTCGGCGGGCAAGAGCGAGTCGGGAATGCGGATCGGATCAGCCATGGATATCGAATCCTTCGCGGGCACCGTGGATCAGACTCGGCGGCACTGCCGATGACGAATCCTCCCACGTCAACCCGGGCCTGACCGGGCGCGGCCCACCACCTGGCCCGTGATGGTGAACACACAACGCGCGCGCCGCGGCGTCGGAACGGGCCGGTCCGGGCGCGAAGACGGGCCCGCTCCGGTGCGGAAGCGGGCCCGTGGACGACGTCGAACTCAGACGTGCGAGATGGCGCCCCAGCCTTCGACGTCCTGCGGCTTGCGCGGCTCGGGGCCGACGTACTTGGCCGACGGGCGTACGAGGCGGTTGAGCTTCTTCTGCTCCAGGATGTGGGCCGACCAGCCGGCCACCCGGGCGCAGGTGAACATCGAGGTGAACATGTGCGCCGGCACCTCGGCGAAGTCGAGGACGACGGCCGACCAGAACTCGACGTTGGTCTCCAGGACGCGGTCGGGCTTGCGGGCCCGCAGTTCCGCGAGGGCCGCCTTCTCCAGCGCCTCGGCGACCTCGAAGCGCGGGGCGCCGAGCTCCTTCGCGGTACGCCGCAGTACTCGGGCGCGCGGGTCCTCGGCGCGGTAGACGCGGTGGCCGAAGCCCATCAGGCGCTCGCCGCGGTCGAGGACGCCCTTGACGTACTCCTCGGCGTTGCCGGTGCGCTCGACACCCTCGATCATGTGCAGTACGCGGCTCGGCGCGCCACCGTGCAGCGGGCCGGACAGCGCCCCGATGCCGGAGGAGATGCAGGCGGCGGCGTCGGCGCCGGTCGAGGCGACGGTACGCGTGGTGAAGGTCGACGCGTTCATGCCGTGCTCGGCCGCCGAGATGAAGTACGCGTCCACGGCCTTGACGTGCCGCGGGTCGGGCTCGCCGCGCCAGCGCTTCATGAAGCGCTCGACGATCGTGGCGGCCTTGTCGATCTCGCGCTGCGGTACGGCGGGCAGGCCGAGGCCGCGGGCCGACTGGGCGACGAAGCTGAGGGCGGTGACGGAGACCCGGGCGAGGTCCTCGCGGGCCTGCTCGTCGGCGATGTCGAGGAGCTGGCCGAGGCCCCAGTAGGGAGCCAGCATGGCCACGGCCGACTGCACGTCGACGCGGATGTCGCCGGAGTGGACCGGCACCGGGAACGGCTCGGCCGGCGGCAGGCCCGGCCCGAACTTCCCGTCGACCAGCAGGGCCCAGACGTTGCCGAACGAGACGTGACCGATCAGGTCTTCGATGTCGACACCGCGATACCGCAGCGAGCCGCCCTCTTTGTCGGGTTCGGCGATCTGGGTCTCGAAGGCGACGACGCCCTCGAGTCCCGGCTTGAAGTCAGACATTCCGCTCTCCTGGTTGGGGATCTCGGCTGCCTGCGCGTACGCCGGCGGCCGCGGGTGCTGAGTGGTCGTTCAGCGCACATCTTGCACCCCGCCGGCCCTCGTGGCGAGCCGCCCGGCCTGTGCGACAAACGACATTCTTCCGCGAACGGCGGGGGATCGGATGCAAAACAACGCGCGGAGCTGCCGTGGACGACACATCTTCACGCACGGCCGCGGAGGTGTACAAGGATGTGATCGTGACTACGAACACACCGGATCTGCCCCATATGCGGCGTGACTACCGGCTCGCCACCCTCACCGAGGCCGAGCTGGCCGCAGATTGGCACACCCAGTTCACCGCCTGGTTCGCCGACGTCGTCGACGCCGGGCTGCCGGAGCCCAACGCGATGATCGTCGCGACCGCCGCCGGGGACGGCCGGCCGAGCGTGCGTACGGTGCTGTTGAAGGGGTTCGACGAGAACGGCTTCACGTTCTTCACCAACTACGGCTCCCGCAAGGGCCTCGACCTGGCCGAGAACCCCCGGTGCAGCCTGCTGTTCCCGTGGCATGCCATCCAGCGGCAGGTCATCGTCGCCGGGACGGCGGTACGCGTACCCCGGGCGGAGACGGACGCGTACTTCGCCGAACGGCCGCGCGGTTCGCAGCTCGGGGCCTGGGCCAGCCCGCAGTCCTCGGTCATCCCCGACCGGTCGGTGATCGAGGACGCCTGGGAGGCCGCCGACGAGCGCTTCACCGACACCGTCACGGCCCCGCCGCACTGGGGCGGGTTCCGCGTCGTGCCCGAGACGGTCGAGTTCTGGCAGGGGCGTCCGTCACGTCTGCACGACCGGCTGCGCTTCCGGCGTACCGGCACGGTTGATCACGGAGAGTGGGTCGTGGAACGCTTGGCGCCGTGACGACCGCCGCCCCCCAGCTCCGCCGGCTCCTGATCGACCTGTCGCCCCTGCGCCACCCGGCGTACCGGCGGGTGTTCACGGGCAACGCGGTCAGTTTCTTCGGCGCCCAGTTCACCGCGGTCGCCGTCCCCGTGCAGATGTACCGGCTCACGCACTCGTCGCTCTGGGTCGGGCTGCTCGGCCTCGTGTCCTTCGTGCCGATGCTGATCTTCTCGATCTGGGGCGGCGCCTACGCGGACGCCATCGACCGCCGCCGGCTGCTGCTGGTCTCCTCGGTCATCGCATGGGTGCCGACGATCGCGCTGTTCGTGCTGGCCCTGACCGGGCTCGCCGGCCCCGGGTGGCTCCTGCTGGCGCTGGGCGCGCAGACCATCGGGTTCGCGGTCTCGGCGCCCACCCGGCAGTCGATCCTGCCGCGGCTGGTCGGCGAGGACGACCTCGCCCCGGCCACCACGCTCAACTTCACCATGGTCAACGGCACCCAGATCTTCGGCCCGCTCGCCGCGGGACTTCTGCTCGCCACCTTCTCGGGTACGCGTGGCCTGACGGTCGCGTACGGGCTGGACGCACTGCTCTTCACGGTCAGCCTGTGGGCCACGTTCCGGCTGCCCGAACTGCCGGCCCACGAACACGCCGCCCCGGCCGGCTGGCACACCATCGTCGAGGGGCTCGGCTTCCTCGTGCGTACGCCGATCCTGCTCGCCTCGTTCGCCGTGGACCTGGTGGCGATGGTCGTCGCCCTGCCCAGGGCGCTGTTCCCGCAGCTGGCGGCCGAGCGGTTCGGCGGGAACGGGGCGGCCGTCGGCTGGCTCTACGCCGCGATCGCCATCGGGACCGTCCTGGCCGGGCTGACCTCGGGCTGGATCTCCCGCGTACGCAGGCAGGGCACCTGGCTCATCGCGGCGATCATCGGGTGGGGGCTGGCCGTCGCGGTCGCCGGACTCGCCCGCAGCCTCTGGCTCGTGGTCGTCCTGCTCGGCGTGGCCGGCGCGGCCGACCTGGTCAGCGCCGTCTTCCGGAACACGATCATGCTGGAGGCGTGCCCGGACGAACTGCGCGGCCGCGTCCAGGGCGTGCGAACAGCGGTGGTCGTGGGCGGCCCCCGGCTCGGTGACCTGCGCGCGGGCGCCACCGCGGCGGCGTTCGGGGTGACCGGCGCCTGGGTCGGCGGCGGCCTGGCCTGCGCGATCGTAGCCCTCCTGCTCGGCCTGGGGGTGCCTTCGCTCATGCGCTATGCGCGTACGGAGCCTGTTCGGTAGTGTTCGCGCATGCCACACGCGCCATCAGGAACACAATGGACGATCACCTATGGATCCCAGTCGGCCACCGTCGTCGAGGTGGGCGGCGGCCTGCGCGAATACCGGGACGGTGACCGGGAGATCGTCGACGGGTACGCCGAGGACGAGATCTGCCCCAACGGGGCCGGCCAGATCCTGGCGCCCTGGCCGAACCGGCTGCGTGACGGCAAGTACACGTTCGGCGGGCACACCTGCCAGGCGGCGCTGTCCGAGCCCGCCACCCACAACGCCATCCACGGCCTGGTCCGGTGGCAGCCGGCGACGCTGGTGGACCGGTCGGAGTCGGCCGTGACCGTGAGCGTGGTCCTGCCGGCCCAGCCCGCGTACCCGTGGACGCTGTCGCTGACGACCCGCCACGAACTGGACGACGCCGGCCTGACGGTCACGCACACCGCGACCAACCTCGGCGGCGAGCCCGCGCCCTTCGGCCTGGGAGCGCACCCATACCTGTTCCCGCCGGGCGGCTCGGCCGTCGACGACGTGTGGGTGGGCATCCCGGCCCGGTCCCGGCTGCTGACCGACACGCGGGGGCTGCCGATCGGCGCGGCCAAGGTCACCGGCTCGGAATGGGACTTCGGTACGCCGAAGCGCCTCGGTCAGAGCGTCCTCGACACCGCGTTCGGCGACGTCGTACGCGACGACAGCGGCCGCTCGGCGGTCACGCTGGCCGTGCTCGACGGCCCGGCGACGACGATCTGGGCGGACGCCTCGTTCGGCTGGTGGCAGGTGTACACCGCCGACACGACCCCGCCCCCGCGGCGCCGGCGCTCGATCGCGGTCGAGCCGATGACCTGCCCGCCGGACGCGCTGCGCTCGGGCCGGGACCTGGTGACGCTCAAGCCGGGCGAGCCCTGGACCGCGTCCTGGGGCATCTCCCCCCGCTGACCGCCCAGCCCGTCGGCTCCCGCCGCCAAGATCACCAGCGGCAAGATCCCGTTTGGATCAGGTTTTCGCACGTAATCATGGCCCATGATTCGGGTGATTTCCCTGATCCAAACCGGATCTTGGAGCGGCGGCCAGCGCCGCAGCCAGGGTGGCTAGGCGGCGGGGTGGAAGCGGCCGCGGTGGACGATCTCGTCGAGGGGCCGGCGGCCCCGCTTCAACGACGCCGAGCGCCGGTCGGCCGCCCGGTAGCCGAAGGTGATCGCCCCGATCGGCGCGTACGCGTCCGGGACGCCGAACGCTTCGCGGAAGGCGGCCAGCCGCTGCGGCGGGATGCCGAAGAAGCAGGCGCCGAGGCCCTCGTCGACGGCCGTCAGCAGCATCAGCAGCGAGGCCATGCCGGTGTCGATGTACCAGTAGGGCGCCGACCACCGGCTCTCGTCGCGGTCGGCCCAGCCCTTGTCGGGTTCGGCGTACCGGTCGAGGTAGGCGTCCTTGTGCGCGAGCGGCACGATGATCAGCGGCGCCGTACGCATTCCGGCCAGCCAGCGCGAAGCGGCCCCGGGCGGGGTGGTCGCGGCCCAGAAGGAGTCGAGCGTCTCCCGCGTCTCCAGCACGAGGAAGGCCCAGCCCTGGCTGAAGCCCGCGCTCGGGGCGTGCGTGGCGTGGGTGAGGATCCGGTCGACCAGGTCGGCGGGTACCAGCCGGTCCGGGTCGTAGCCGCGGACCATCCGGCGGGTGCGGACCACGTCACGAAACTCCATCCGGCCACCCTGTCACACCAGGCCTGCGGCACTATGAGGGCATGGTCAAGGCTTATGAGGGCGGCGTGGCCCTCGCAGAGGTCGTCCGGTCCCGATTCGTGGAAGGTTTCCATCGCGGTTCCGTCGTTGTCCTGGGTCCCGACGGGTCGGTCGTGGCGGCCGCCGGGGACGTGACAGGACCGATCTTCCCCCGTTCCTCCAACAAACCCATGCAGGCGGTGGGCATGCTCCGCGCGGGGCTGCGGCTCGCCGACCCCGCCGATCTCGCCTTGGCGGCGGCCAGTCACTTCGGTCAGGACTTCCACATCTCCCGCGTACGCGCGCTGCTGCGCTCGGCCGGCCTGGAGGAGACGGTCCTGCGCTGCCCGCCGGACCTGCCGCTCGACGAGGACGCGCGCGCGGCGGTGCTGCGTGCCGGGGGTACGCGTGAACGCGTCTACATGAACTGCTCCGGCAAGCACGCCGGCATGCTGCTGACGTGCCTGGCCGCGGGCTGGGAGCTGGAGGGCTACCTCGACCAGGACCACCCGCTCCAGGTACGCCTCCGCGACGCCCTCGAGACCTGCGCCGGTGAACCGGTCGCGGCGACCGGGATCGACGGCTGCGGCGCGCCCGTCATGGCGATCTCGCTGACCGGCCTGGCCCGCTCGTTCCTCGGCCTGGTCGACGCCCCCGAGGGATCGGCCGAGCGGTCGGTGGCCGACGCGATGCGCGCGTACCCGGAGATCGTCAGCGGCACGAACCAGCACGACGACCGGCTCATGAAGGGCGTCACCGGCCTGCTGTCGAAGGGCGGCGCCGAGGGCGTGCACGCACTGGCGGTGCCGGGTGTGGGCGCGGTGGCGCTGAAGATCGACGACGGCGGCATGCGGGCCCGGATGCCCGTGGTGGCCAGCGCCCTGCGACGGCTCGGAGTGGTCGCCCCGGTGCTGGACGAGTTGACCGAGGAGCCCCTGCTCGGCGGCGGTGTACGCGTCGGCGCGGTGCACGCCATCTGGTGAGCCCGCTCACGACTGCTTACAGAAGTTACCATTCTGCTTGCAATTGTTAACACGGCGCGGCTAGGTTGGCGGACGTGCAGACACCTGACATCGGCTCGTTCATCAAGGACCTGCGGGAGAACGCCAAGATCTCCCTGCGGCAGCTTGCCGAGCAGGCCGGTGTCAGCAACGCGTACATCAGCCAGATCGAACGAGGGCTGCGCAAGCCGAGCGCGGAGGTACTCGCCTCCATCGCGTCGGCGCTGCGGGTCTCCACCCCGGCCATGTATCTGCGAGCGGGACTGCTCGGCACCGACGACACGCACGGCGTACTCGCCGCCATCGCCGCCGACGCCGAGCTGACCCTGGCGCAGAAGCAATCCCTCACCCAGATCTACGAGACGTTCCGCCGGGAGAACGCCCGCGAGGCAGCGGGCACCGACGGCGTACCAGTTGAGGAGAAACCGTGAGCACCACGAAGAGCGAGCAGAAGTACGCGACTGCGGTCTACGCGGCGGCCGGCCTGGGCGACCTGGCCGTAGAGCAGCTGCGCAAGCTGCCGGCGCTGGCCGGCGAACTGCGGGAGCGGGCCGAGAAGCTGCGCGAGCAGGCACCGACGCTGCGCGCGCAGGCGACCGGGCTGACCGGCAAGGTCGAGGTGGACCGGATCCGGACCGTGGTCCTGGCCAACGCGCAGAAGGCCGCCGACGTGGCCGTCGGCGTGTACGGCGACCTGGTCGCCCGGGGTACCAAGGTCATCGACAAGGAGACCCCGGTCGAGACGGTCCCGGACTTCACCGTGCCGGAATCCGCCGCCGAGCCCGCGGCCCCGGCGGCCAAGCCGGTACGCAAGCCGAAGACCGCCAAGTAGCCGTCCGGCAAGACCCTGACGACCGGGGGCGCCCTGCGAACGAGCGGGGGCGTCCCCGGTCGCTTACTCTTGGCGGCATGGGCATGGCGGCGGCGCCGGTGTTCTACACCGGCATCCTTTACTGGCTCAACGTGGCGATCGACCTCGTGGCGATCGTCATCGAGGCCTGGGCGTTGATCCACTGCATACGGCAGCGGCCGGACGCCTTCGCGGCCCTGGGAACGATCGCCAAGGGCGGCTGGATCGTCATTCTGGTGCTGGCGCTGCTGATCACCGCGCTGTTCGGCGTCTTCGGCGGGGTGTTCCTGCTCGGCCTCATCGGCCTCGGCTTCGCCGGCTACTACCTGCTGCAGGTGCGGTCGGGCTTCCGAGATCTCATGGAGGGCCGCTGGTGAACCAGTTCCGCTGGCCACCGCCCCCCGACGGCACGCCGCGGCGGGTCCGGCCACGGTACGCGGCGCCCCGCTCGGCCCGGCCCGCGCCGCTGGCCGCGGCCACCGAGCTCGTGGCGACACCGCATGGGGTCACCCTCGAACGCCTGGTCACCGGCATCGGTGATCCCGTCACGATCTTCGCGCACGGCCTCGCGCAGGGCATCGCCGAGACCCGCGTCTACGGCAGCGGCGTCACCGGCCGCCGCGTCTTCTTCCAGTTCCGCGGGCACGGCCGCTCGGACGCGCCGGAAGCCGGCTGGACCTACGCCGACCTCGCCCGCGACCTGCGGACGATCGCCGATCTGTCCGGCGCCACCCGCGCGCTGGGCGTGAGCCTCGGCGCCGGCGCCCTGTGCCGGCTGCTCGTCGAGTCGCCGAACCGGTTCGAGCGGCTCGTCTTCGTCCTGCCGGCCGTCCTCGACCACCGGGGTACGCCGGCCAGCCGCGACCGCATCACCACCCTGCTGGAGGCGCTGGCCAGCGGCGACATCGGCCAGCTCGCCAACCAGCTGGTCGCCGAGGTCCCGAAGACGTTCCGCAACGCGGCACCCGGCTGGGCGTACGTGCGGCAGCGGCTGGACTCGCTCCTGCGTGACGGGCTCGCCCCCGGCGTCGCGGCGTTCGCCGAGCAGACGGCCGTGGCCAACGCCGCCGTGCTGTCCAGCGTGACCGCTCCGGCCCTGGTCATCGGCTGTCTCGGCGACGAACTGCACCCGGTCTCGGTGGCCGAGGAGCTGGCCGCGGTGCTGCCCGGCGCCGAGCTGCAGATCTACCAGCGCCCGGCTCTGCTGTGGACGGAGCGCGCCGACCTCCGCGAACGGATCACGTCCTTCCTCAACCAGTGAGGGCCGGTTCCCGCCCCGGGTAGGCGTACGCTGCGGTCTCATGGGTGTCACGCGCCACGGGCGTACCGACCGGCTGGACCTGCTCGACCCGACCCTGCGCGAATGGGAGTGCACCGTTCTCGCGTCGGACGCCGAGGGCATCGTGCTCGACCGGTCGGCCTTCTACCCGGGCGGCGGCGGCCAGCCACCGGACCACGGCGTACTGCTGTGGAACGGGGTGCAGACCCGGATCGAGGGCACCCGCAAGGGCGACGACCTGTATCTCCTGCCCGCCGAGGGCGCCCTCCTCCCGCCCGTCGGTACGCAGGTCACCGGGGCGGTCGAGGACGAGCGGCGGACGCTGCTGATGCGTACGCACTCCGGCCTGCACGTGCTCTGCGGAGTGGTGTTCCGCGACTTCGGTGCGCTGGTCACCGGCGGCAACATGGAACCCGGCGAGGCCCGGATGGACTTCAACCTGCCCGAGGTGCCGGGCGACTTCAAGGCCCGCCTGGAAGAGCTGGTCAACGCCGAGGTCGCGGCGGACCGCCAGGTCGTCACGAAGGTGCTCGGCCGGGACGAGGCGCTCAGCCTGCCCGACATCATCCGCACCCAGTCCAACCTGATCCCGGCCGACGAGCAGGAGATCCGCATCGTCGACATCGTCGGGCTGGACGTTCAAGCCGACGGCGGCACCCATGTGGCGTCCACGGCGAGCGTCGGTCAGGTCCAGGTGCTCAAAGTGGAGAGCAAGGGCAAGGCCAACCGGCGGGTACGCGTACGCCTCGTGTGACGGTATCTTCGCCCCCATGGTGGCGAAGCCGGTGTCGCAGTTCTCGACGGGAGTACGCCTTTTCGCGCGGGGGCTGAAGGTCTACGGCCGCAGTCCGGGCCTGGTCCTGCTCGGCATCGTGCCCGCGCTGATCACGCTGCTGCTGTTCGCGTTCCTCTTCGGACTGCTCGTGTACTTCGTGGACGACCTGTCCGCGGACGTGACGTGGTTCGCCGACGACTGGTCCGACGGATGGCGTACGGCGATCCACATCGCGGCCGGCGTCGGGCTGATCGGGATCGCCCTGCTCGTCTGGGTCGTCTCGTTCACGGCGGTCACCCTCGTCATCGGCGAGCCCTTCTACGAGAAGATCTCCGAGCGGGTCGAGGCCCATCTGGGCGGCGGCCCCGGCGAGGTCAGGTCCGGCTTCTGGAAGGAACTCGGCCGGGGCATCCGGGACTCGATCCGGGTCACGGCGCTGTCGGTGCTGATCGGCGTACCGCTGTTCCTGTGCGGCTTCATCCCGGTCGTCGGCCAGACCGTCGTGCCCGTGATCGGTGCTCTCGTCGGCGGATGGTTCCTGTCGGTCGAACTCGTCGGCGTCGCCTTCACCCGTCGCGGCCTGCGGATGCGGGATCGGCTCGCCCATCTGCGTACCCGCCGCTGGACGGCCCTGGGCTTCGGGGTGTGCGTCTTCCTCTGCTTCCTGATCCCGCTCGGCTCAGTCCTGATCATGCCCGCCGCCGTGGCCGGCGGCACTCTCCTGGCCCGCGAAGTCCTCGACGAAGCCTGACGCCCCCCGTCTTGCGACGATCTTGCGCGAATGTTCGGGCATATCGGGTACTTCGGACGAAATTTGAGACATTCGCGCAAGATCGTCGGGTGAAGGGGGAGGGTGCTAGACGCCGACCAGGCGTGCGTGCTGTGCGGCGTCGGCCTCGACTGCCGGCATACCCGTCGCCTTGAGCAGATTGAACACGGCCGCGTCCGCGCTGGCCGCGACTCCGGCCGCGCCGAGGCTGAGGTGGTCCGACCGCATCATCGAGATCCACTGCGCCGACGAGATCAGCAGCGGCCGGGCATTGCTCAGGCACCCGTCCCGGTCGAGTTCCTCGCGCAGTACGCCGATCCCGTCCGCCAGCGTGTCGAGTGCCTGCGGCAGTGGGGACGGGACGTGTTCGCCCGCGCGGAGGATGCCCCACCAGGCGTGTTCGGCCACGCCGCGGATGTTGCGGACGGCGTCCCCGATGTTCGCCGCCGTACGCGTGTACGCGGTCAGATCCTGCCCGGTGGACCACTTGATCAGGAAGGCCGAGCGGCGGACCTGGAGCAGCACTTCGTCGAGGCGGTGCAGGCCGGCGTCGGTGCCGACCAGGGAGTAGACGGCGGCCCCGGCCGTCGGCGGATCCTGCCGGCGCAGAGCGGTCGAGACCGCCCGGATGTTGCCCGCCAGTTCGGACAGCAGCGGGTCGATCGCGGTGTTGACCAGGCGTACGGGAGATCGGGGTGTGGTGAACCATGCGACGCCGATGGCTGTGGCGGTGCCGATCGCGGCGTCGATGAGCACGTGCGGCGTACTCCAGGAGGGGCCGACGACGGCGGTCAGGAGTGCGCCGATCACGACGCCGAACGACATTTCCACGGCGCGCCGGTGGTGGCGCGCGCAGATGAGCTCCATGGTCGCGACGGCGAGCAGGGGAGCGAAGACGGGGAAGCCCGTGTGGCCGAGGAGCAGGGCCAGGCCGCTGGAGATCACCACGGCCAGCAGGATCTGCCAGGCGATGGGCCGGATGACCGGCCAGGCGTCGCGGACGATGGGCAGGATGCCGCGGCGTGAAGCGTCGCCGGTCGGTACGCGCGGTACAGAGGCAGACATCGGCTGCAAACCTCCTCGCGGGGTCGCTGCGGTGCAGGGTGAACCGAGCGCGACGCTGCGCGGGGTGATCTGACCAGTCTCCGCGCTTTGCCCGGCTCGTCCAGGGTTTTTGGGGTAGATGTGGTTTAGCTGGCATTCGGCGATCTACGACGCTCTGTCGTTGTTTCGCCTCACACTCAGGAAAAACCAGCTCATTCACAGGAGGCTCACAGCGCCGCATTGGATGATGCAGTACGGGCGATCAGTTGTATCTGACAGAGACGCCCGGCTCGATCGAAGGCGACCGGCCGGCGCTCTCGCCCAGACCACACCGACAGGAGTGATCGTGCACAGCCACAACGGGCTCAAGACGGCCGCGCTGCTCGGCCTGCTCTCCGCCCTCATCCTGGGCGTGGGCTACTGGATCGGCGGCAGTACGGGTTTCGTCATCGCCATCGTCCTCGCCCTCGGGATGAACGGCGTCAGCTACTTCTTCTCCGACAAGATCGCGCTGCGCTCCATGGGCGCCCAGCCCGTCTCCGAGGCGGAGTTCCCGGCGCTGTACCAGATGGTGCGCGAGCTGTCCCAGCAGGCGGGCAAGCCCATGCCCCGGCTGTACGTCAGCCCCACCTCGCAGCCCAACGCCTTCGCGACCGGCCGCAACCCGCAGAACGCCGCGGTCTGCGTCACCTCGGGCATCACCCAGATCCTCGACTACCGCGAGCTGCGCGGGGTCATCGGCCATGAGCTGTCGCACGTCTACAACCGCGACATCCTGATCTCCAGCGTGGCCGGCGCGCTCGCCAGCATCATCACGATGCTGGCCAACCTCGCCTGGTTCATCCCGCTCGGCGGCGACGACGAGGACGGCCCCAATCCGGCCGTGTTCCTGCTGATGCTGATCCTCGGCCCGCTGGCCGCGTCCATCATCCAGCTCGCCATCAGCCGCAGTCGCGAGTTCCAGGCCGACGAGTCGGGCGCCCGGCTCGCCGCGGACCCGCTCGCGCTCGCCTCGGCCCTGCGCAAGATTCACATGGGTACGCAGCAGATGCCCCTGCCCGCCGACGCCGGGCTGACGAGCACCGCACACCTCATGATCGACAACCCGTTCCGGGGCGGCGGCATCGCGAACCTCTTCTCCACGCACCCGCCGATGGAGGAGCGCGTACGCCGGCTGGAACTCATGGCCGCCAATTCGGGACCGGTGCAGTACCTGCGGTGACCCTCGTTCACCGAAAGAGGCGGTCCGCTCCGGCGGGCCGCCTCTTTCCGATGTGATCTCGATCGGCCGCCCTTGGCCGGAAGCTCCCTGCTGGGATAACGTCGCTATATCGGACCTACCGGGCTTATTGCCCGGGAAGGTCCTTTCTTTGTGGCTCCAGGAGGTGACCGATGTTCAGGCAGTACGCGATGGTGTGGCGGATCCCCGGGGCGCGGGCGCTCCTGGTCGTGGGCGCGTTCGCCCGCCTCGGCATCGGCATGACCTCGCTGGCCCTGCTCCTGCTCGTCCAGCACGCCTCCGGCTCGTACGCCGCGGCCGGCCTGGCCAGCGGGGCGTACGCGCTGGCCGGAGCGGTGCTCAGCCCGCTCGCCGGTCGCCTGGCCGACCGGTTCGGCCCGTCTCCGGTGCTCCTCGCGACGGCGGTGGCGCACCCGGTCGCGCTGTTCCTGCTCATCCTGGGCGGCGGCTCGGGCTGGCCGGTGATCGCCCTGAGCGCGCTGGCCGGGGCGACCTATCCGCCGCTGACGGCCGCCATCCGGGGTGCGTGGGCGACGCTCACCGAACCCGCCACCGGCCGAGCCGCGCTGCGCCCGACCGCGCTGGCCGCCGAGACCTCGATCTTCGAGATCGTCTTCGTGGTCGGCCCGCTGCTCGTCGCGGCGGCCATCGCGCTGCTCGGCCCGGCCTTCGCGCTCGGCGTGAGCGCATTCGTGACCCTCACCGGCACGCTGATCGTGGCCACGCGGCCGGTCATGCGTACGTTCACTCCGCATGCCGTCGAGCACCGCGCCTCCGGGCTGGGACCGCTGGGCGTCACCGGATTCCCGGCCCTCCTCGCCTGCGTGGCCGGCATCGGCACGGCCTTCGGCATCGTGAGCGTGGCCGTCCCCGCGTACGCGTCCGCGAGTGGATCGGCAACGCCGGACACCCTGGCTGCGGTCCTGTTCGCGGTCTGGAGCACCGGCAGCGCGATCGGCGGCGTCTACTTCGGTACGCGCCGCCCGGCGATGACCCTGCCCCGCCAGTTCGCCTGGCTGCTCGGCGGGGTCGGACTCAGCATGGCGATCCTCGCGGTCATGCCGACCCCGGTCGCGATGGGAGTCGCCCTCGTCCTCGGCGGCGCCACGATCGCACCCGCGCTGACCGTCGAGAACTCGCTCATCGGGCGGATCTCGCCGGGCGCGATGCGCAACGAGGCGTACACCTGGGGCGTCACCGTGAGCGTCTCCGCCAGCGCGGTCGGGGCCGCCGTCGCCGGCGCGCTCGTCGACCACCAGGGCGGCGTACCGGTGGCGTTCCTGCTGGCGGGGTTCGCGGTCGCGGTCGCGGCGGCGATCACCGCGCTGCCGAAGGGATCCATCGCCCGGGCGGCGGCGGCCGAGGCCTGAGGTTCTCAGCCGGGCCGGTCGCGCAGGACCTGATGCCGTACATGGCAAGAGCCCCGGTTCGCGTCTCCGCGAGCCGGGGCTCTTCGTGCTGTTGGTGGCGGGTGAAGGGTTCGAACCTTCGTAGCTTTCGCGACGGATTTACAGTCCGTTCCCATTGACCACTCGGGCAACCCGCCAAAGCACTGCCGCAAGGCTTTCACCGGGGTGTTGGCCGTGCGACTCAGCAAGGATAGCGGCATGCCCCCGGGTTCGTGCAACCGGGTTGGCGTATCCGGGTGGCGACGGGGTGTCCGCCCGGACACCCGCGCCGGATAGGCTGATGAACCGTACATATCTCCAATCGGGTCAGGCGGCCGGCGTACGCCGGTGGCCGTGGGTGCGAGGAGGGGGCCGATGGCCGCCAATCCGTCGTTCGACATCGTGAGCAAGGTCGACCGCCAGGAGGTCGACAACGCGCTGAACCAGACCGAGAAGGAACTGGGTACGCGGTTCGACTTCCGGGGCACCGGGGCGGCCATCGCCTGGGCCGGCGAGGAGGGGGTCACGATCACGGCGGAGACCGAGGATCGGGCCAAGGCCGCGCTGGAGGTCTTCAAGGAGAAGCTCGTCAAGCGGAACATCTCCCTGAAGTCGCTGGACGCGGGGGAGCCCAAGTCCTCCGGGAAGACCTACAAGATCGACTGCAAGATCGTTCAGGGGATCGACCAGGACAAGGCCAAGGCGATCTCGAAGAAGATCCGCGACGAGGGCCCCAAGGGCGTACAGGCGCAGATCCAGGGCGATCAGTTGCGGGTCACCGGCAAGAAGAAGGATGACCTGCAGGAGGTCATCGCCTTGTTGAAAGGGGCTGACCTCGACGTAGCCCTGCAATTCACGAACTACCGTTGACAAAAACTACTAAATGGGTGACTGTGGAGAATGTCGGCCGGGCAGGGGTAGTACCCTCGGCGGCATTTACCGGCTGAACGGACGAAGCTCCGCGAGTCGGCCCGCGCACCCCTGCGGTTGGGGCTTTCCTTGACGAGCGTTAGTGTGGCAATATCCCTTGAACCCCTATGCCTTATTGCACACGGGACGTGAGTCAGGAGTCGTCGATGAGCGCTAAGAAGCTTCGCCGAGCGGTGGTTCTCGGCATGCTCGCCGCGACCGTGGGCGGAACGGCCCTGAGCGTGGCGCAGGCCGGTGTCGCCCAAGCCGCACCCACCGTCGGGACGGCCCGCGCGGACGTGACCCCCGCCGCGTCGTCCGGCCGCGAGGAGATGTTCAGTCTCCAGGAAACCATCTGGGATTGATGCGGGCGGTGCGCTGACGCCGTGAGCCGATTGAGGGAGCATCCGGGTGGCGAGAAATGTCCGGCCCGTCCGTAGAAGTTCGGAACTGAGCTGGCTCGTCACCGGCCCCATGGCTCTCATCTCCGTCATCCTCTCGTTCGTCATTGCGGCGCGAGTGGAACCGGCTGCCGGTAGATGGTTGCTGGGCGCCGCATTCGTGGGCCTGTTCGTCGCCGCCGAACTGGCGCCGCTGAAATTCCAGGTGCGGCGCAACATCCTCTCGTTCTCGCTGAGTGAGATCCCACTCCTGCTGGGCCTGGTGTACCTGCCGCCGATCACCCTGATCGTGGCGCGGGTCCTCGCGAGATCGCTCGTCCGCAGCCCGTTCGGCCTGCCGCCGGCCAAGAGCGCCTTCAACATCTCGTCCTCCGCGCTGACCGCCGTCTCCGCCGAACTCGTCGTCACCGCGTTCTGGCCGCTGAACGCCATGCGGCCCGAGAGCTGGCTGGTCCTGGCCGTCGCGGTGCTGCTCGGCGCGGCCGTCTCGTTCACCTCGACCGCCGGCGTCGTGAGCCTCGTCCAGGGCCGGATGTCGTCCCGCGAGCTGATCAACGCGGCGCTGCCGAGCCTCATGGTGGCGCTCACCAACATCACGATCGGCCTGTCGATCCTCGTCCTGCTCCAGCAGGGCCCGTGGGCGCTGTTCCTGCTCGCCGCGCTGGTCGGCTGCTTCATGTTCGCGTACCGGTCGTACTACGGATTCATGCGGCAGCACACCACGCTGGCGGACATCTACGACATCACCCGCGACATCGCCGACACGCCCCACGACGGGACGCTGAGCGACGTCCTGCTGACCCGCGTACGCGCCCTGCTCAAAGCGGAGTACGCGACGTTGTGGCTGCCCGGTCAGGGCCGCCATCCGGAAGTCCTCCTCACGGCCAAGGAGGACGCGCTTGGCCTGATTGACGTGGTCAAGACGCCGGAATCGCTGCGCAAGCAGGCGCTCGAAGGCGGCGAGACCGTGGCGGTCGGCGACGGCTTCGGCGAGAACGACCAGCTCGGCGAGGTACGCGCGGCCGGGGCCAGCGACGCGATCGTGGTCCCGCTCAAGGCCGGCAACGCCGTCATCGGCACCCTGGAAGTGGCCAACCGGCTCGGCGACACCGTCAAGTTCGGGCCGCCGGACGTGCAGCTGCTGGAGGCCGTCGCCGCCCACGCCGCCGTCGCCGTCGAGAACTCGCGGCTGGTCGAACGGCTGCGCTACGACGCGTACCACGACGGGCTGACGGGGCTGCCCAACCGGCGCCGGGTCACCGCCGCGCTGGAGGAAGCCGTCAAGATCCGGGCTCCGGGCGAGGTCGTCGGCGTGCTCTTCTTCGACGTGGACTCGCTGCGCGACGTCAACGACTCCCTCGGGTACGCCGCCGGCGACCGCCTGATCGCCGAGGTCGCGAACCGGCTGCGGGCGGCCGCGCCACCGGCGGCGCTGGTCGGCCGGGTGACCGGGGACGAGTTCGTGGTGACGCTGCGCCTGCCGAGCGCCGAGGCGGCCGTCTCGCTGGCCACGAGCCTGCGCAAGCAGTTGCAGCAGCCGCTCGGATTCGGGACCCTGACGCTGGACGTGGACACCGCGGCCGGCGTCGTGGTGCACCCGGATCACGGGACCGATCCGTCGACCCTGCTCCAGCGCGCCGAACTGGCCACGCATGCGGCGAAGTCGAGCGCGAACGGCGTACAGCTGTTCAGCCTGGGCATGGAGTCCCGCTCGGTACGCCGCCTCGGCCTCGCCGGCGATCTGCGGCGGGCGCTGGACAACAACGAGCTCGAGGTCTACTTCCAGCCGAAGGTGGACCTGCGCGACCGGCACCTGGTCGGCGTGGAGTGCCTGGCCCGCTGGGAGCACCCGACGCACGGCTCGGTCGCCCCGGAGGACTTCGTCGCCGTGGCGGAGCACACGGGCCAGCTGGGCCGTCTCACCGAGGCCGTGATGCGCGAAGGCCTCAAGCGGGCCCGCGAATGGGTCGACGCCGGCCGGCCGCTCGGCGTGGCGGTCAACCTCTCCGCGAAGACCCTGATCGACACGGACTTCCCGGGCCGGGTGGACGAGTTGCTCCGCGAGTTCGGCGTCTCGCCGGACCGGCTGACACTGGAGATCACCGAGGACGGCTTCGTCGGCGAGGAGGACCGGCCCCTGCCGACCCTGCGCCGCCTCTACGAACTCGGCGTACGCCTGTCGGTCGACGACTTCGGCACCGGCTACTCGTCGCTGTCCTACCTGCGTCGCCTGCCCGTGCACGAGGTGAAGATCGACCGGTCGTTCGTGCAGGGCATGGCGACCGACGCGGGCGACCTCGCGATCGTGCGGGCGGTCGTCGACATCTCCCGCCACTTCGGGCTGGCCGTCGTCGCCGAGGGCGTCGAGAGCGAGCTCACGCTGGATCTGCTGGCCGAGATCGGCTGCGACATCGGCCAGGGCTTCCTGTTCAGCCGCCCGCTGCCGTACGAGCGGCTGGAGGCGTGGCTGGGTGCGCGTACGGACGCCGAACCGTCGCCGACGGGGGAGCTCCGCCGCTTGCGTGCGGTCGGCTGAGACCCGCCCGCACGACACCGCAATGGCTACGCCGAACCCGATTTCGCGGAATCCAGGGCGCCGTGTACTCTTACCAAGGCGCGCGCCGCAGTAGCGATGCGCACGCCCCCTTAGCTCAGTCGGCAGAGCGTCTCCATGGTAAGGAGAAGGTCTACGGTTCGATTCCGTAAGGGGGCTCTCCGGGTCGAAGGACCCGCGCCCAGCGGTGTAGCTCAGTTGGTAGAGCAAGCGGCTCATAATCGCTGTGTCGCCGGTTCAAGTCCGGCCACCGCTACTTGAGCGTGGTCACATTGTGACTCGCTCTTTTGCGTTTCGGAAAGTACCGCCCTACGCTGGAGCGTCGGGAAGTCTGTAGTTCGTTTGAGGAAGGCACTGCTGTGGCCAAGGCGACTGACGTACGTCCAAAGATCACCCTGGCGTGTGTGGAGTGCAAAGAGCGCAACTACATCACGAAGAAGAACCGTCGCAACGACCCGGACCGCATCGAGCTGAAGAAGTTCTGCCCGCGCGACGGCAAGCACACCCTGCACCGCGAGACCCGCTGATCACGGCGGTCCCGCCAGGGATCTGATCTTTCGCCAGGCCGGCCCTCCAATGGGGTGCCGGCCTTCGGCATGTCCGCGATCAGTACGCCGTGGGCCGCGAAGTGCATCCCGCGGACGTGTGAACGATCGTAAGGGACACGATTTCGTAACGACATGTGCTGATACGCGTACGATGAGGCGGTCGCTCGGATCCGGAATTTCGAGCGGTGATCGGTACGCATCGACGCCATGGCGAGGTGTCGAAGCGAGTCCCTGATGCCTAGGACTCGTACGCCGGGACTGGTCAGCAGGTCTGAGTTGGCAAGCGGTCCGGCTACCCGTACACTGGTCCGCCGTGGGGTTGAGTGACTCCTGTCTGGTCGCCTGCGCGGCCGGATGGGTGAACTTCCCGCGAAGGGGTGTGGCGCAATTGGTAGCGCAGCGGTCTCCAAAACCGCAGGTTGCAGGTTCGAGTCCTGTCGCCCCTGCGGCTTGAAGCCTTCCTGGTAAGCCCGGTTAGCGTGGCCCGGTGGCCCTTCGAAGCCAACCGGTCCGGATCGGGTGAGGCTTCAGGTCAGCGTGACCGAGTGCGCACGTTGCACTCCCACCCCCGCGACACGGAAGTAGGGCGAAGTGGCCGAGAGCAATCGACGTGGCGAGGGCGCCGCGGCTGAGCACGTCGACGACGTGTTCGACGACGCTGTCGACGACGACGCCCAGCTGTTCGAGGACGAGTCCAGCACCGAGGAGAAGCCCGCCAAGGCCGGTAAGTCCGGCAAGTCCGAGTCGAAGTCGGCGTCGGACAAGGGCGGCAAGCGCTCCGAGAAGCAGGGCTTCCTGGGCCGTCTGGGGAGCATTCCCCGGCGGATCTGGTTCTTCTTCCGTGAGGTCATCGGCGAGCTTCGCAAGGTCATCTGGCCGACGCGCAAGGATCTGCTGACCTACACCGCTGTCGTGGTGGTATTCGTTGCGATCATGATGACGCTCGTCGGCCTCCTCGATGCGGCTTACGCCTGGGGTGTGTTGCACATCTTCGGCAACGGCACTAAGTAATCCATATCGACGGAAGTGAGCGAGCGTGGCTGAGTACGACGAGACCGCCGTGGCCGACGAGGTCGAGGACGACGTGAACGACGTCGCCGACCAGGTCGAGTTGCCGGTGGCGGACGCCGACGCTCCCTTCGATCCGGTGGCCGAGCTGCGGCAGAAGCTGCGGTTCGCCCCTGGCGACTGGTATGTCGTCCACTCGTACGCCGGTTACGAGAACAAGGTCAAGACGAACCTGGAGACGCGGATCACCAGCCTCGACATGGAGGATTTCATCTTCCAGGTAGAGGTGCCGACGCGCGAAGAAGCCGAGATCAAGAACGGCAAGCGCCAGGTCGTGACCAACAAGGTCTTCCCGGGCTACATCCTGGTACGGATGGATCTGACGCCTGAGTCCTACTCCTGTGTGCGTAACACGCCGGGGGTCACGGGCTTCGTGGGCGCCACCGATCGCGCCGACCGCCCCGCGCCGCTGAGCCTCGACGAGGTGCTCAAGTGGCTGGCGCCGGCCGTCGCCGCCGAGCCGGGCAAGAAGGTCAAGCCCGAGGTCAAGGTTCTCGACTTCGAGGTGGGCGACTCGGTCACGGTGACCGACGGCGCGTTCGCCTCGCTCCAGGCCACGATCAACGAGATCAACGCCGATCAGCAGAAGCTGAAGGTGCTTGTCTCGATCTTCGGTCGGGAGACGCCGGTGGAGCTCAACTTCAACCAGGTGTCGAAGATCTAGCAGCCCGGTGCGGTCGATCGGATCGACTGGCGTTACCATGGAATGTCCGGCCTGCGTATAGGCGTGCTGACCGTGCGCGCCTTCGGGCCGGTCCGGTGAAAACCACCCCGGTCAGGCTGCGGGAGCAGTCTGCCCATACAGCCCAGGAAGAGACATGCCTCCGAAGAAGAAGAAGATCGTCAAGACGTTCACGCTTCAGCTGAAGGCAGCGTCGGCGACTCCGGCTCCGCCGGTCGGTCCCGCGCTCGGTCAGCACGGTGTGAACATCATGGAGTTCGTCAAGGCGTACAACGCCGCGACCGACTCGATGCGCGGTGACGTGGTTCCCGCGCAGATCACGGTGTACGAGGACCGGACCTTCACGTTCGTGCTGAAGACGCCGCCCGCGGCCCAGCTGCTCATCAAGGCGGCCGGGATCCCGAAGGGCTCCGGCGTCCCGCACAAGGAGAAGGTCGGCAAGGTCAGCGGCACGCAGCTGCGCGAGATCGCCGAGAAGAAGATGTCCGACCTGAACGCCAACGACATCGACCAGGCGATGAAGATCATTGCCGGTACCGCCCGCTCGATGGGCATCACCGTCAGCGAGTGACGGGCTCCATTCCCGCACTTTGAGTGGCAGAGCCGAAGGCTCGACACAGACCACAGGAGAAGCAGCAGACATGCAGCACAGCAAGGCTTACAACAAGAGCGCGGAGAAGATCGACCGCGCCAAGCTCTACCTCCCCGCCGAGGCCATCAAGCTGGCCAAGGAGACGACCACCGTCAAGTTCGACGCCACGGTCGAGGTCGCGATGCGCCTCGGCGTCGACCCGCGTAAGGCGGACCAGATGGTGCGGGGCACGGTCAACCTCCCGCACGGCACCGGCAAGACCGCTCGCGTGATCGTTTTCGCGGTCGGCGAGAAGGCCGCCGAGGCGCAGGCCGCCGGCGCCGACGTTGTCGGCAGCGACGACCTGGTCGCCCGCATTCAGGAAGGTTGGCTGGACTTCGACGCGGCCATCGCCACGCCGGACCAGATGGCCAAGATCGGCCGGATCGCGCGGATCCTGGGCCCGCGCGGCCTGATGCCGAACCCGAAGACCGGCACCGTGACGGTGGACGTCACGAAGGCCGTCAACGAGATCAAGGGCGGCAAGATCACCTTCCGGGTGGACAAGCACTCGAACCTGCACCTGATCATCGGTAAGGCGTCCTTCACCGCGGAGCAGCTGATCGACAACTACGCGGCCGTCTACGACGAGGTCGCTCGGGCGAAGCCGTCCGCGGCCAAGGGCGCGTACATCCGGAAGGTCACCGTCGCCACCACGATGGGTCCCGGTGTCCCGGTCGACCCGAAGGTGACGCGGAACTTCCACGACACCGCCGAGGTGTGATGCGCGCCGGTCGTCGTGACCGGTCGAAGAACAGAACCTCGTAGGAATTGGACAGAGGCTTGAGCTCCCCCGTGGCGCTCAAGCCTCTGTCGCTTTTTCTACAACATGGGTGCGACATTTCTAGCCAAGATCAAATTCTTGAATTCAAGATTTTTTATTTCCCGGGTTCGCCGATTTCGCTTTCGCTCCTTCTGCGGGAGAACGGTTCTGCCCCCGGGGCCTCTCTGCCGCCTGAAACCGTTCCTGTATCGCGGGTGGGGTGGGCCAGGCGTGATCGAAAGCGGCTGTGATGTAGAGATCCGGCCCAAGGCCACGATGGCTCGGATGTAGGAGACGGCCCCTGGCTACATCGCAGCCGCAAACGATCAAGCCGACGACGGCCAGAGCTGCATCTCGGCCGCCAACGATGATCGACTGGCAGGCGCGCCTGGATGTCCAAGTCCGACAGTCGCGACTAAGTGTGGGGGCAACCGCTCCGGAGCGGTCGAAGGAGGCCGGCCGGAAGGGCAAGGCGGCGGGCTCAAGGGAAGGGCGAGCTCAAGGGAAGAGGGCAGCCCGGTTCGGCTGTCGGGACTGCTCACCCCCAGCCTTTGTCGCGACTGTCCGATATGTTCGGCCAGCAGCTACGGCCAGCGGTGATCGTTTACGGCTGAGGTGTGAGAACGGCCTCCCGCTGCATGATTGTTTACGGTTCTGGAGCACCTTGATGGCCGCTGGGTGCACCTGGCGCGTAAATGATCATGCAGAAGGGTCGGAAAATGCGCCATATCCGTCAACGATCACGAGATCAGCAGCGTCGTCTCGTGGGCCGGAAGATCGTTCCCGCATCGCGGACACTGCGCGGCCGCAGGGCGGTTCGGAGTGGCGGCAGGGCGCCTCGGTCGTGATCCACAGCGGTTGAGATGTAAAAACCGCCTCTTCGCCCAAGATCCAAAGCGCCTCAGATGCAGGAAATCGGCCCCCTGCCTACATCCCCACCGCAATGGATCGAGGGAGTGGACCCGGAAACTACATCCCAGCCGCAAACGATCACGGTCGAGCCTGCCCCGCCGAACCCGTTTCGGACACTCGCGACAAAGGCCAAGCGGGCCGAAGCGAACCGCCGTCCCTGATCCCCAGCGTATCGACGATCTTGCGCGAATGTCCGGGTATATAGGGCGCTCAGGACGAAAATCGAGACATTCGTGCAAGATCGACCCGGCGACCCGGCGACCCGGCGACCCGGCGACCCGGCGACCCGGCGGCCCGGCGACCCGGCGACCCGGCGGCCCGGCGGCCCGGCGGCCCGGCGGCCCGGCGACCCGGCGCCCAAGTCGGACAGTCGCGACAAAGGCCGAACAAGGTGCGGCGAAGGTCGAACGGGGGAAACGGTGACCTGACCGCGGAGAAGGATGCGTCGCCCCACTCAGATGGCAGTGAGGCCCCCCAGGGCCGAACGGTCTCCCGCGCGAGGAGCGGAGGTGAGATCGACGGACCCGGGAAATGAAGATCGTGATCTGCCTGATTTGGCGGAAGAGCCCCTTCCCGGATACGCTGACTGCAGTTTCACCCATAGACCGCTGGTCACCGCCGAGCAATCGGTGGTCGAAGGGTCCGCAGGAGTGCGGACGGCCCGCGCAGGATGGACGGATTTGCTCCCGGCGCCGCCGCGCGTCGAAGTAGCCCCGTGCGCTTGCGCCGGGGCGTTTTGTTTTTCCGCGTGGACCACCAGCTCGTAGTTACGAGAGAGGAGGGACATGGCGGACAAGCCGATTCGGGCCGACAAGGCGGGCGCGGTCGCGGAGCTCACGGAGAGCTTCAAGAACTCGCCGGCTGCCGTGCTGACCGAATACCGCGGCCTCACCGTTGCTCAGCTCACCGCGCTGCGCCGTGCGCTGGGGAAGAACGCGTCCTACACGGTCGCGAAGAACACCCTGGCGAAGCGCGCTGCGAGTGAGGCGGGCATCGAGGGTCTCGACGCGCTGTTCTCCGGTCCTACCGCGCTCGCCTTCGTTTCCGGTGACCCCGTCGAGGCCGCGAAGGGTCTGCGCGATTTCGCGAAGGCCAACCCGCTCCTCGTCATCAAGGGCGGCGTTTTCGAGGGCAAGGCGATCTCGGCGGCCGAGGTCACCAAGATCGCTGATCTGGAGTCCCGTGAGGTGCTGCTGGCGAAGCTCGCCGGCGCGATGAAGGCGAACCTCAGCAAGGCCGCGGCCGTGCTGCAGGCTCCCCTGTCGAAGACCGTTCGCACGGTCGCCGCACTGCAGGACAAGCGCGCGCAGGAAGGTGCCTGAGCCCCTCGGGTTCGGCACTCCGGTTCACGATTTTTCAGTAGTTTGAGAAAGGACGCCACATTATGGCGAAGCTGAGCACCGACGAGCTCCTTGAGGCCTTCAAGGAGATGACGCTGATCGAGCTCTCCGAGTTCGTGAAGCAGTTCGAGAGCACCTTCGAGGTCACCGCCGCCGCGCCCGTCGCGGTCGCCGGCGTGGCCGCCGCTGCCGCCCCGGCCGAGGCCGCGGAGGAGCAGGACGAGTTCGACGTCGTCCTGGAGAACGACGGTGGCAAGAAGATCCAGGTCATCAAGGTCGTGCGTGAGCTGACCGGCCTGGGCCTCAAGGAGGCCAAGGACCTGGTCGAGGCCGCCCCCAAGGCGATCCTCGAGAAGGTCAACAAGGAGACGGCCGAGAAGGCCAAGGGCAAGCTCGAGGCCGAGGGCGCGGGCGTCAAGCTCAAGTAAGTTCTCTGCCGAAAGGGCCGTTCCGCCACGTGCGGGACGGCCCTTTCGCTATGCCACGAAGGTGTTCTTGGTCAGGAACGTGAGCATGTTGATCACGTTCAGTGCCATCATGCCCAGCAGCAGGAACCGGTCCAGCAGGTCCCGCCGCCCCACACGGCCCAGGATCATGAAGATCGGAATGATCTCCAGCAGGAACCGGTGGATGCTGCCGAGCGGGTCCTGCGGACCCACCTCGGTCACGAGCAAGGGCAGGAACAGGACCAAGGCGTACACGAGCAGGTAACGCTGGTCGCGACGCAGCTTCCACGGGCCGGCCACGCACAGCACCAGCGTCGTCGCCGCCAGCGCGAACAGGGCCAGTTGCTGCACATACAGCAGGGAGTACGCGGAGAGCAGCGGCTGGCTCCCGAGCAGCCGCACGGCGTGCCACTGGGGTACGAGCGGCCAGGCGTACGCGCGGTGCCAGCTGTCCTGGGCGTGGGCGAAGGCCAGGGCGTCCCCGGCGGACTGCCACGAGTAGAGCAGGTACGCGCCGAGCCCCGCCGGAACCAGCAACAGCCACAGCGAGCTCCACCGAGGACGGTGGTACTGCCGCACATACTCGTACGCCAGCGGCAGCAGCAACAGCAACCCGAAGGTACGCGTCCCCGCGGCCAGCCCGCCGGCCAGTCCGGCCAGCCACCAGGCCTGCTTGCGGGCGGCGTACAGGGCGGTGGCGGCGAGGAGCACGAAGAGGCCCTCGTTGTAGGGGGCGAACAGGAAGAACGCGGTCGGGAAGGCGATCAGGTAGAACACCGTGCGCCGCGCCGTCTCCCGGTCGAACTCCCGCTCCGTGAGCAGCTGGACGACGATGAGGGCGGCCAGGGCGATCAGCATGGTCACGATCGGGCCCGCGACGCGTACGCCGCCCGGCAGGTAATCCGTGCCGCGCAGGATCAGCGGGTAGAGCGGGAAGAACGCGTACTGGTCGAAGGGCGTGTAGCCGCCGGTGGCGATGTCGAGGTAGTGACCTGTGTCCCAGACCAGCCAGTCCTCGAAGAACAGCTTCGCCGGCCGGACCGCGATCCCGAGCGCCCGATAGTGGTACGCCGTCGTGAGCAGGTAGACCGCCGCCCCGGTCGCCCACGCCGCCAGGGCGGGGGAGAGTCGCCGGAGTGACACGCGCGGGACGACTTCGGTCGCGGGCGCGTCCAGGACGGGCGTTGTCACACGATCCCCCATATGTCGGATAGTCGATTTACCCTGGTGGCGCCCCAGGTACGCCGACCCCGCTCACCTGGTATCGGCCGAGGGCTCATGATGCCACGCCCACACTGTTATGCGGCATGGTCTTGACGGCGCGGGCGGCGAAAGGCACGCTGATGTCAGAACAAATGAGCGACGGGTCCCACCCCACCGCCGGGCGTACGGTTTGCCAAGAAACTGTCGCCCCTCTGGGATAAGGTGGTCTGCGACACGTCCTGCCCGATTTTGCTGTGGCCACTTTACAGCGGCGTGCCTTCCGGCTACACTGCTAGTTTGCGCTGCCTTCTCTTTTCCCCCTGCCTGGGAAGTCCTTGACTTCCTGGATCAGGGGCCATTGGAGTGCACGCGAAACGGCCGTTGCACCACCGGTCCTCGGAAGGACGTATCTTGGCAACTTCCCGCCCTGCGAAGACCAGTCGTACGTCGAGCGCTTTCGCTCCCCGCCGGATCTCCTTCGGCAGGATCACCGAACATCTCGAGGTCCCCAACCTGCTCGCCATTCAAACCGAGTCTTTCGACTGGCTCGTTGGCAGCGAGGGTTGGCAGACCCGCTCGGCAACTGACGCTCACGCCCTCTCGGGCCTCGCAGAGATCCTCGAAGAGATCAGTCCCATCGAGGACTTCTCCGGCACAATGTCGCTTTCCTTCTCCAACCCGCGCTTCGAAGAGGTCAAGGCCTCGATCGAGGAGTGCAAGGAGAAGGATCTCACCTACTGCGCGCCGCTCTTCGTGACCGCGGAGTTCACCAACAACACGACTGGCGAGATCAAGAGCCAGACCGTGTTCATGGGTGACTTCCCGATGATGACGCCCAAGGGCACCTTCATCATCAACGGCACGGAGCGGATCGTCGTGTCCCAGCTCGTCCGCTCGCCGGGCGTGTACTTCACCAAGGAGCCCGACAAGACGTCGGACCGCGACCTGTCGAGCGTCAAGGTCATCCCGAGCCGGGGTGCCTGGCTGGAGTTCGACATCGACAAGCGCGACACGGTCGGCGTACGCATCGACCGCAAGCGCCGTCAGGCGGTCACCGTCCTGCTCAAGGCGATCGGCTGGTCCAACGACCAGATCCGGGAGCGGTTCGGCTGGTCCGAGCTGCTCATGACCACCCTGGAGAAGGACCACATCGCCAGCGCGGACGAGGCGCTGTTGGACATCTACCGCAAGCTGCGCCCCGGCGAGCCGCCGACGCGCGAGAACGCGCAGACCCTCCTCGACAACCTCTTCTTCAACCCGAAGCGGTATGACGTCGCCAAGGTCGGTCGCTACAAGTTCAACAAGAAGCTCGAGCTGGACGTCCCGATCACGACGGGCACCCTGACCGAGGAAGACATCGTCACCACCGTCGAGTACCTCTGCCGGCTGCACGTCGGCGAAGAGGGCTACGAGGCCGACGACATCGACCATTTCGGCAACCGGCGTCTGCGTACGGTCGGCGAGCTCATCCAGAACCAGGTCCGCGTGGGTCTGTCCCGGATGGAGCGCGTCGTCCGCGAGCGCATGACGACCCAGGACGTCGAGGCGATCACGCCGCAGACCCTGATCAACATCCGCCCCGTGGTGGCCGCGATCAAGGAGTTCTTCGGTACGTCGCAGCTGTCGCAGTTCATGGACCAGACCAACCCGCTCGCGGGTCTGACCCACCGCCGGCGCCTGTCGGCGCTCGGTCCGGGCGGTCTGTCGCGTGAGCGCGCCGGCTTCGAGGTCCGTGACGTCCACCCGTCGCACTACGGCCGGATGTGTCCGATCGAGACGCCGGAAGGCCCGAACATCGGCCTCATCGGCGCCCTGTCGACGTTCGCGCGGGTCAACCCGTTCGGTTTCATCGAGACGCCGTACCGGAAGGTCGAGAACGGCCGGGTCGTCGAGCAGATCGACTACCTGACCGCCGACGAAGAGGACCGGCACGTCATCGCGCAGGCCAACACCCAGGTCAAGGCCGACGGCACCTTCGTCGACGACCGGATCCTGGTGCGCCGCAAGGGTGGCGAGGTCGACTTCGTGCCGCCGGCGCAGGTCGACTACATGGACGTCTCGCCGCGCCAGATGGTGTCGGTCGCGACCGCGATGATCCCGTTCCTCGAGCACGACGACGCCAACCGGGCCCTCATGGGTGCCAACATGCAGCGTCAGGCGGTTCCGCTGGTCAAGGCGGAGGCGCCGCTGGTCGGCACCGGCATGGAGTACCGGGCGGCCGTCGACGCCGGTGACGTGGTCGTCGCCGAGGTCGGTGGCGTGGTCGAGGACCTGTGCGCCGACTACGTGACGGTGCACCAGGACGACGGCCACCGGCGTACCTACCTGCTGCACAAGTTCCGCCGCTCCAACTCCGGCTCCTGCGTCAACCAGAAGCCGGTCGTCTTCGAGGGCGATCGCGTCGAGGCCGGCCAGGTCATCGCCGACGGTCCCTGCACCGACGAGGGCGAGATGGCGCTCGGGCGCAACCTGCTGGTCGCGTTCATGACGTGGGAGGGCCACAACTACGAGGACGCGATCATCCTGTCGCAGCGCCTCGTGCAGGAGGACGTGCTCACCTCGATCCACATCGAGGAGCACGAGGTCGACGCCCGCGACACCAAGCTGGGTCCGGAGGAGATCACCCGCGACATCCCCAACGTCAGCGAGGAAATGCTCGCCGACCTGGACGAGCGCGGCATCATCCGGATCGGCGCGGAGGTCGTGCCGGGCGACATCCTGGTCGGCAAGGTCACCCCGAAGGGCGAGACCGAGCTGACCCCGGAGGAGCGGCTGCTGCGGGCGATCTTCGGCGAGAAGGCCCGCGAGGTCCGCGACACGTCGCTCAAGGTCCCGCACGGCGAGACCGGCACGGTGATCGGCGTACGCACCTTCTCCCGTGAGGACGGCGACGAGTTGCCGCCGGGCGTGAACGAACTGGTTCGCGTCTACGTGGCGCAGAAGCGCAAGATCCAGGACGGCGACAAGCTCGCCGGCCGGCACGGCAACAAGGGCGTCATCTCCAAGATCCTTCCGGTCGAGGACATGCCGTTCCTCGAGGACGGTACGCCGGTCGACATCGTGCTGAACCCGCTCGGTGTGCCGTCGCGTATGAACATCGGCCAGGTGCTGGAGACCCACCTCGGGTGGGTGGCCAAGACCGGCTGGAAGGTCGAGGGCGACGACGCGGAGTGGAAGCGGGCGCTGCGCTCGATCGACGCTCACGAGTCGATCCCGGACACCAACGTGGCGACGCCCGTCTTCGACGGCGCCAAGGAGGAGGAGATCACCGGTCTTCTCGCCTCGACGCTGCCGAACCGTGACGGCGTGCAGCTGGTCGGCTCGTCCGGCAAGGCCCAGATCTACGACGGCCGCAGCGGTGAGCCGCTGCCGGACCCGATCGCGGTGGGCTACATCTACATCCTGAAGCTCAACCACCTGGTCGACGACAAGATCCACGCTCGGTCGACCGGCCCGTACTCGATGATCACTCAGCAGCCGCTCGGTGGTAAGGCGCAGTTCGGCGGTCAGCGCTTCGGTGAGATGGAGTGCTGGGCGATGCAGGCCTACGGCGCCGCGTACGCGCTGCAGGAGCTGCTGACCATCAAGTCCGACGACGTGCTCGGCCGCGTGAAGGTCTACGAGGCCATCGTCAAGGGCGAGAACATCCCGGAGCCGGGCATCCCGGAGTCGTTCAAGGTTCTCCTCAAGGAGCTCCAGTCGCTGTGCCTGAACGTGGAGGTCCTCTCCTCCGACGGCGTGGCGCTGGAGATGCGCGAGACCGACGACGAGGTGTTCCGGGCGGCCGAGGAACTCGGCATCGACCTTTCCCGGCGCCCGAACGAGGGCGTGATCAGCGTCGACGAAGTCTGACCCTGGTGCCCGGGGGCCGCGCGAGCGGCCCCCGGACCACCCGGAACGACTGACCAGGCAAGAACGAGCCAGAAGGAATATTAGGTGCTCGACGTTAACTTCTTCGATGAGCTGCGGATCGCTCTGGCGTCCGCGGAGGACATCCGGCGCTGGTCGCACGGCGAGGTCAAGAAGCCCGAGACCATCAACTACCGCACCCTGAAGCCCGAGAAGGACGGACTCTTCTGCGAGAAGATCTTCGGTCCGCAGCGGGACTGGGAGTGCTACTGCGGCAAGTACAAGCGCGTGCGCTTCAAGGGCATCGTCTGCGAGCGGTGTGGCGTGGAGGTCACCCGGTCCAAGGTGCGTCGTGAGCGCATGGGTCACATCGAGCTGGCCGCCGCCGTGACCCACATCTGGTACTTCAAGGGCGTGCCGAGCCGGCTGGGCTACCTGCTGGACCTCGCCCCGAAGGATCTCGAAAAGATCATCTACTTCGCCTCGTACGTCGTCACCAGCGTCGACACCGAGGCGCGTCACCGCGACCTCTCGACCATCGAGAACGAGATCTTCGCGGAGAAGCGCCAGGCCGAGAACGCCCGCGACGCCGAGATCGAGAAGCGGGCCGCCAAGCTCGAGGCCGACCTGGCCGAGCTCGAGGCCGAGGGTGCCAAGGCCGACGTGCGCCGCAAGGTCAAGGAATCCGGCGAGCGCGAGATGCGCCAGATCCGGGACAAGGCGCAGCGCGAGATCGACCGCCTCGACGAGGTGCTCGACACCTTCCGCAAGCTCGAGCCGAAGCAGCTGGTCACCGACGAGCTGCTGTACCGCGAGCTGCGCGACCGGTTCGGCGAGTACTTCAACGGCGGCATGGGCGCCGAGGCGATCAAGTCGCTCGTGCAGAACCTCGACCTCAGCAACGAGGCGGACGACCTGCGCGAGACCATCCGCTCCGGCAAGGGGCAGCGGAAGATCCGCGCGCTCAAGCGCCTCAAGGTCGTCGCGGCCTTCCTCAACACCAACAACTCGCCGCTCGGCATGGTGCTGGACTGCGTACCGGTGATCCCGCCGGACCTGCGCCCGATGGTGCAGCTCGACGGTGGCCGGTTCGCCACGAGCGACCTGAACGACCTGTACCGCCGCGTGATCAACCGCAACAACCGCCTCAAGCGGCTCATCGACCTCGGCGCGCCCGAGATCATCGTGAACAACGAGAAGCGGATGCTGCAGGAGGCCGTCGACGCTCTGTTCGACAACGGCCGCCGCGGCCGGCCGGTCACGGGTCCGGGCAACCGCCCGCTCAAGTCGCTGTCCGACATGCTCAAGGGCAAGCAGGGCCGGTTCCGCCAGAACCTGCTCGGCAAGCGCGTCGACTACTCCGGCCGTTCGGTCATCGTCGTCGGCCCGCGGCTGAAGCTGCACCAGTGCGGCCTGCCGAAGCAGATGGCGCTGGAGCTGTTCAAGCCGTTCGTCATGAAGCGGCTGGTCGACCTCAACCACGCGCAGAACATCAAGTCCGCCAAGCGGATGGTCGAGCGCCAGCGCCCGGTCGTATGGGACGTGCTGGAAGAGGTCATCACCGAGCACCCCGTGCTGCTCAACCGGGCGCCGACCCTGCACCGCCTGGGCATCCAGGCGTTCGAGCCGCAGCTGGTCGAGGGCAAGGCGATCCAGATCCACCCGCTCGTCTGCACCGCGTTCAACGCGGACTTCGACGGCGACCAGATGGCGGTGCACGTGCCGCTGTCGGCCGAGGCGCAGGCCGAGGCCCGGATCCTGATGCTGTCCTCGAACAACATCCTCAAGCCGGCCGACGGCAAGCCCGTCACCATGCCCACGCAGGACATGGTGATCGGCCTCTACCACCTGACGCACCAGCGTCCGGACATGACCGGCGAGGGTCGGATCTTCAGCACCGACGCCGAGGCGCAGATGGCCTTCGACCAGGGCGAGCTGCACCTGCAGGCGCCGGTCAAGATCCGCCTGCACGGCCTGATCGGCGTGGACAACGGCGCGGGCCAGCCGAAGTGGCAGGCGCCGGAGGGCTGGGAGCCGGGGGATCCGCTCATCGTGGAGACCTCGCTCGGCCGGGTGCTGTTCAACGAGACCCTGCCGCCCGGCTACCGGTTCGTGAACTACGAGATCCGCAAGGGTCAGCTCTCGTCGATCGTCAACGACCTCGCCGAGCGCTTCCCGAAGGTCGCCCTGGCCGCGACGCTCGACGCCCTCAAGGAGGCCGGTTTCCACTGGGCCACGTGGTCCGGTGTGACGATCGGCATCGAGGACGTCGTGCAGCCGCCGGCGAAGAAGGCCATCCTGGAGCGCTACGAGAAGGAGGCCGAGCGGATCGACAAGCAGTACCAGCGCGGTCTCATGACGGCCGAGGAGCGCCGCGGCGAGCTCATCCAGATCTGGACGAAGGCGACCAACGAGGTCGCCAAGGAGATGGACAGCGCTCTGCCGCAGGAGAGCCCGCTGTGGAAGATGATCCACTCGGGTGCCCGAGGCAACATGCTCCAGCTCCGGCAGATCGCCGCGATCCGCGGTCTGGTGGCCAACCCCAAGGGTGAGATCATCCCGCGCCCGATCAAGTCCTCGTTCCGCGAGGGCCTGTCGGTGCTGGAGTACTTCATCTCCACCCACGGTGCCCGCAAGGGTCTGGCCGACACCGCGCTGCGTACCGCCGACTCGGGTTACCTGACCCGTCGTCTGGTGGACGTCTCGCAGGACGTGATCATCCGCGAGGAGGACTGCGGCACCGACCGCGCCATCCCGGTGCACGTCGGCGAGCGCAACGAGGCCGGCGAGGTCGTCGTCCACGAGCACGCCGAGACCGGTGGTCACGCGCGTACGCTCGCCGACGACATCACCGACTCCTCGGGTGCCCTGGTGGCGTCCCGTGGCGTCGACCTGAACTCGATCATCATCGACGATCTGGTCCGGGCCGGTGTCGAGACGGTACGCGTCCGCAGCGTCCTGACCTGCGAGTCGAAGCTGGGCGTCTGCGCGGCCTGCTACGGCCGTTCGCTGCCGACCGGCAAGACGGTGGACGTCGGCGAGGCCGTCGGCATCATCGCCGCCCAGTCGATCGGTGAGCCCGGTACGCAGCTGACGATGCGTACGTTCCACACCGGTGGTGTCGCCGGCGAGGACATCACGCAGGGTCTGCCCCGTGTCCAGGAGATCTTCGAGGCGCGCGTGCCCAAGGGCAAGGCGCCGATCGCGGAGACCCCGGGCCGGATCCGGATCGAGGACGGCGACCGGTCGCGGAAGATCATCATCGTGCCGGACGACGGCAGCGAAGAGATCGTTCACGACAAGATCTCCAAGCGCGTACGCCTGCGTCCGGGTGTGCACGACGGCGGACACGTCGAGGTCGGCGAGAAGCTGACCGAGGGCACCATCGACCCGCACGAGCTGCTGCGCGTCCTGGGCCCGCGGGCCGTCCAGGTCCACCTGACCCAGGAGGTCCAGGAGGTCTACCGGTCGCAGGGCGTGATGATCCACGACAAGCACATCGAGATCATCATTCGGCAGATGCTCAAGCGCGTCACGGTCATCGACTCGGGCGCGACGGAGTTCCTGCCGGGCGTGCTCGTCGACCGGGCGCAGTTCGAGTCGGAGAACCGCCGTGTCGTGTCCGAGGGCGGCGAGCCCGCGGCCGGCCGGCCGGTGCTGATGGGTATCACGAAGGCGTCGCTCGCCACCGAGTCGTGGCTCTCGGCCGCCTCCTTCCAGGAGACGACCCGGGTGCTCACCGAGGCGGCGATCAACTCCCGGAGTGACTCGCTCATCGGTCTCAAGGAGAACGTCATCATCGGCAAGCTCATCCCGGCCGGTACGGGCATCAGCAAGTACCGCAGCATCCGGGTGGAGCCGACCGAGGAGGCCAAGGCGAAGGTCTACTCGATGACCGCCGCCTACGGCGAGACCGACTACGGCTTCGGCCCGGCGAGCGGCCTGGCCGTTCCGCTGGACGACTTCGACTTCGGTGCCTACCGGTAAGTTTCCCGGTATCGACAAGCGACACTAGAACGGCGGCGGATCGACTTCGATCCGCCGCCGTTTTCGCGTACAAATATGTGGTGGTTGTTGACGCTCGGCCCGACGTGGCGACGGTCAAGGATGGACGCGAACCGGGGAGCTGGCCGGCGCGGCTGCCGTACGCGCTGCTGGGCCTGCTTTTCGCGGGTCTCGCGTGGTTCGTCGCGACGCAGTACTGGCGGCACGGGCGCACGTACGACGAGTACATGCAGGACGATTACGGCAAGCTGACCCTGCAGTGGTACCTGAGCGGCGGCCACGACAAGTCGTTCCTCAACATGGGCGACAACATTCACATGCCTGAGCACGGGCCGGCGTACGAGGCGTTCGTCGCGCTGTTCCAGCACTGGTCGGGCGAGACCTGGCACACCCGCTCGCTGGTCAACGGCGTGGTCGGCGTGCTCGGCATCCTGGTCATCGCCTTGTGCGGCAAGGAGATCGCGGGTTCGTGGGGCGCGCTGACCGCGGCGGTCGGGCTGACCCTCTACCCGCGCTACCTCGGCGCGATCTTCACGAACTCCAAGGACGTGCCGTTCACCGTCCTCATGATGCTCGCGCTGTGGCTCACCCTGCGTCTCATGCGCCGCTGGGAACGTCCGCGCCGGGTCGAGATCGGCGAGTACTTCCTTCTCGGCGGGGTCATCGGGGCGGCCGCCGCCGTCCGCGTCAACGGGCTCGCGTTCTTCGCGCTGCTCGGCCTGGTCGCCCTCGGCTACCTGGTCATCGTGTTCCGGCGCCGCGGCGTACGCGCGCTCGGGCCCGAGATCGTCCGTTTCCTGGGCGCCGGTCTCGTCGTCGCGGCCGCCTGCTACCTCGTGATGTCCCTGCTCTGGCCGTATCTGATGGTGTATCCGGGCACCGGCCTGATGAACTCGATCAAGATGATGGCCGCGTACGACTGGGACAACTCGATCATGTTCGGCGGCGAGATGGTCCGGGCCAAGGCGCTGCCGCTCAGCTACGTGCCGACCTGGCTGGTCATCGGCTCGCCGCTGCCCGTCGTGGCGTTCACCGTCGTCAGCCCGCTGGTCGCGCTGTGGCTGCTGAGCCGCCGCGTCCGGGTGCCCGGCCAGTACCTGCTGATCGCCCTCTACTCCCTGATTCCCCTTGCCCTGATCATGTACGCGCACGCCACGCTCTACAACGGCATCCGGCAGTTCCTCTACGTCGTACCCGGCTTCATCCTGCTGGCCACTGCCGTCCTCGTGGGCGCCGTCCGTGCGCTGCGCGCCTCGGGCCGGACCGCGATCGCCTGGGGGCTCGTCGGCCTCGCGCTGGTCGGCCAGGCCGAGGTCGTCGTGTCCACCGCGAAGATCTACCCCTTCGAGTACGCGTACTTCAGCCCCCTGGCCGGCGGATTCGCGCAGGCGCGGCACGAGTACGAGGCGGACTACTGGGGCCAGTGCGCGTCGACGGCCGCCAGCTGGCTCAACGACCACTACCGCGGCTACCACCCGGACAATCCGACCTTCCAGGACGAGGTCGCCTGGAACTCGCTCACCGAGCCGTACCTGCCGGGGATGCAGTCGGTCGGCGACGGCCAGCCGATCTTCCTGCTGACCACGTCGCCGGCACCGGACGGCTATCGCGAGATCCATGCGGTGATGGTCGAAGGCGAGCCGCTGTGCCGGGTCTCACTGCGTCAGTATTAGCGCTAATCTGGATGAATGCGACACCCGGCCGACCCGGAGCCGATCCGTGACAGCAAGGCAGTGGCCGCGTACGCCCTCGGTTGGATCGCCATCGTGACCAGCCCGCTGCTGGGCGGCGTCGTCCCGGCGGTGCTCGCCCTGGCTCTGGCCCGGCAGGCGCGCGCGGACATCGCGGCAGGGGAGGGCTGGCGCACCGGCTCGGCGCTGCTCGGCCGCGGCGAGCTGCTCGCCCGGCTGGCACTGGGGGTCGCGGCGCTGGTGGTCAGCGTGGCCGTCGTGGTGGGGGTGCTGCACCACGCGGCCGATCCGGCGCACGACTTCCCGCCGACGGTGAACTGAGTCCGCGCCCACCGGGGCGTCGGCGGTAAGTTGAGCGGGTGACTCAGGCGCCGGGCTCGGGTGGCCCCCTCCACACCCAGATGCCGCACGTTCCCCCGCGGCCCGTCCAGCTGCCGCCGCCCGTACGCGTGGACCCGGTCCTCGGTACGCCCTACGGTCTGGCCATCCTCGGCACGCCGCCGATCACCACGGGGCTCGCCTCGGGCAGCCTCGTCGCCGGCATCGCGTCGATCCTGGTGGGCTTCGTCGTCGGCTGCTTCGCGCTGGTCGGGGCGTCGGGCGGCTGGGGTGCGACGGCCGCCGGCGCGTTCGCCGTGCTGGCCGGCGTCCTCGGGATCGGGGCGGTCGTCCTCGGCGGGCTCGGGCTGCGCCAGATCCGCCGGTCGAGCGCGCTGCGGGGCAAGGGCCTCGCGCTGGCCGGAATGATCTGCGGGGCCGTCGGCGTTGTGCTGACCGTCATCGCCATGGTGGCCGCGTTCGTGCTCGACGCCTCCCAGATCAGCGGCGTCTGACCCGGTCAACCGCAGTACGCCACGTGCGTCCGCTCACAGCCGCCTATCCCGTGCGCCCCGTCCCGGGCCAACGGGTAGACTATGGGGTCGAGTGGCCCGATGTGATGTGTGCATGAAGAGACGCGTACATGAAGAGTGATCGTTCGAAACGGCCGCAGGGCTGGTCCGAATGCTCGTTTTGACCTGCACGCTCACGGTGGGTACTCTTTTCCCTCGTGCCCAGGCATGCCTGGGCTCATTGTGCGTGCGCCCGAACCGGTAGCGGCGGGTACGCGCTCAAACCCCGGCGAGCGAGCGATCGCGCGCCGAACCGTGGCTGGGCGACACGCCCGACCGCGGGGGTCGGAAACGCGCCACGAGCGCCGTGAAAGCGCAGCGTGGACGGGTCGGACCCAGCAGGCTGGCCGACCGGTGAGCGTCGCGGTGACGTCCATCGGCCAACCGAAGAGAACATCCGGGTCGCACCGAGCGATTCGGCACCGAGAGGACAGGGAGCGGAGACACCCGGTGCCCACAATCCAGCAGTTGGTCCGCAAGGGCCGCCAGGCCAAGACGAGCAAGACCAAGACGCCCGCGCTGAAGGGCAGCCCCCAGCGCCGCGGCGTGTGCACGCGTGTGTACACCACGACTCCCAAGAAGCCGAACTCGGCGCTGCGCAAGGTCGCCCGCGTCAAGCTCTCGAGCCAGATCGAGGTCACGGCGTACATCCCCGGTGTCGGTCACAACCTGCAGGAGCACTCGATCGTGCTCGTCCGCGGCGGTCGTGTGAAGGACCTGCCCGGTGTGCGCTACAAGATCATTCGTGGCTCGCTCGACACGCAGGGCGTCCGTAACCGCAAGCAGGCACGCAGCCGTTACGGCGCGAAGCTCGTCAAGGATGGGAAGAAGTAAGCCATGCCGCGTAAGGGACCCGCACCGCGCCGGCCGCTCATCGCTGACCCGGTGTACAACTCGCCCCTCGTGACCCAGCTGGTCAACAAGATCCTGCTGGAGGGCAAGCGCCAGCTCGCCGAGCGCATCGTCTACGGAGCCCTCGAGGGCTGCCGGGAGAAGACCGGTACCGACCCGGTCGTCACGCTCAAGCGCGCGATGGACAACGTCAAGCCGACCCTCGAGGTCCGCAGCCGCCGTGTCGGTGGCGCGACCTACCAGGTTCCGGTCGAGGTTCGTCCGGCCCGTGCCACCACGCTGGGCCTGCGCTGGCTGGTGACCTACTCCAAGGCCCGCCGCGAGAAGACCATGGTCGAGCGCCTCATGAACGAGCTGCTCGACGCCAGCAACGGCCTCGGTGCCGCCGTCAAGCGGCGCGAGGACACGCACAAGATGGCGGAGTCCAACAAGGCCTTCGCTCACTACCGCTGGTAAGCATCTTCCGGGAGCCGGGCTGACCGGCCCGGCTCCCGACCCTGAGTTACATCTCCTGAAGGGAACTCGAAAGTGGCCGCCGCAAACGCCGCGCTCGCCAAGCTCCGCAACATCGGCATCATGGCGCACATCGACGCCGGTAAGACGACCACGACCGAGCGCATTCTGTTCTACACCGGTATCACGCACAAGATCGGTGAGGTCCACGAGGGCGCTGCCGTCATGGACTGGATGGAGCAGGAGCAGGAGCGTGGTATCACGATCACTTCCGCCGCCACCAAGTGCGAGTGGAAGGGTCACGTCATCCAGATCATCGACACGCCCGGCCACGTCGACTTCACGGTCGAGGTCGAGCGGTCGCTGCGGGTCCTCGACGGTGCGGTGGCCGTTTACGACGGCGTCGCCGGCGTCGAGCCCCAGACCGAGAACGTCTGGCGCCAGGCCGACAAGTACAACGTTCCGCGTATGTGCTTCGTCAACAAGCTGGACCGTACCGGCGCGGACTTCTTCCGCTGCGTCGACATGATGATCAGCCGCCTGAACGCGACGCCGCTGGTCCTGCAGATCCCGATCGGGCTCGAGGGCGACCACATCGGCGTCGTCGACCTGCTGGGCATGCGCGCCCTCACCTGGCGCGGCGAGACCCAGAAGGGCGAGGACTACGCGGTCGAGGAGATCCCGG
This sequence comes from Hamadaea tsunoensis DSM 44101, assembly GCF_000428945.1. Taxonomy (GTDB): domain Bacteria; phylum Actinomycetota; class Actinomycetes; order Mycobacteriales; family Micromonosporaceae; genus Hamadaea; species Hamadaea tsunoensis. The sequence goes on from NZ_AUAX01000005.1 coordinate 140,011, forward strand.
CCGACCTGAAGGACTCCGCGGACGAGTGGCGTGTCAAGCTGCTCGAGACGCTGTCCGAGGCGGAAGACTCGATCATGGAGAAGTACCTCGAGGGTGGCGAGTTCACCGTCGACGAGCTGAAGGCCGCGATCCGTCGCGCCACCATCGCCGGCAAGCTGAACCCGGTCGTCTGCGGTTCCGCGTTCAAGAACAAGGGCGTCCAGCCCATGCTCGACGCGGTCGTCGACTTCCTGCCGTCGCCGCTGGACATCCCGGCCATCGAGGGCATCCTCATGGACGGCGAGACCGCGGCCGAGCGCCACCCCGACGTCAAGGAGCCGTTCTCGGGCCTGGCGTTCAAGGTGCAGACCGACAAGCACCTCGGCAAGCTCACCTACGTCCGGGTCTACTCGGGCACGGTCGAGTCCGGCACCCAGGTCATCAACTCGACCAAGGACCGCAAGGAGCGGATCGGCAAGATCTACCAGATGCACGCCAACAAGCGCGAAGAGCGCTCGTCGGCGCAGGCTGGTGACATCATCGCCGTCCAGGGCCTGAAGCAGACCACGACCGGTGACACGCTGTGCGACCCGGCCAACGCGGTGGTCCTCGAATCGATGACCTTCCCGGAGCCCGTCATCGACGTGGCGATCGAGCCGAAGACCAAGGCCGACCAGGAGAAGCTGGGTGTCGCCATCCAGAAGCTCGCCGAGGAGGACCCGACCTTCCGCGTCCGCAACGACGAGGAGACGGGCCAGACGGTCATCTCCGGTATGGGCGAGCTCCACCTGGAGATCCTCGTCGACCGGATGAAGCGCGAGTTCAACGTCGAGGCGAACGTCGGCAAGCCGCAGGTCGCGTACCGTGAGACCATCCGCCGCACGGTGGAGAAGGTCGAGTACACGCACAAGAAGCAGACCGGTGGTTCCGGCCAGTACGCGTCGGTCATCATCGGCCTCTCGCCGCTGCCGCTCGACGGGGACGCGACGTACGAGTTCGTCAACGCCGTGACCGGTGGCCGCATCCCGAAGGAGTTCATCCCGTCGGTCGACGCCGGTGCGCAGGACGCCATGCAGTACGGCATCCTCGCCGGCTACCCGCTGGTCGGCGTGAAGATGACCCTGGTGGACGGCAAGTACCACGAGGTCGACTCGTCCGAGATGGCGTTCAAGATCGCCGGTTCGATGGCGCTGAAGGAGGCGGCTCGCAAGGCCGACCCGGCGCTGCTCGAGCCGATGATGTCCGTTGAGGTCACCACTCCTGAGGAGAACATGGGTGACGTCATCGGAGACCTCAACTCCCGCCGCGGCATCATCCAGGCGATGGAGGAGCGCGGCGGTGCCCGCGTCGTCCGCGCCCTCGTGCCGCTGTCGGAGATGTTCGGCTACGTCGGCGACCTGCGGTCGAAGACCCAGGGCCGGGCGAGCTACAGCATGCAGTTCGACTCCTACGCCGAGGTTCCTCAGAACGTGGCGAAGGAGATCATCTCGAAGGCCACCGGCGAGTAATCGCCCGCCAGCCATACGAGAACGCCTGGCTGACCGTCACGGTCAGCCAGGCGGCCAGGAGAAGTCCAAAGCGCCTCGGGGCGCCGTCGGGCGTACGAACCAACAGTCCACAGGAGGACACCAGTGGCGAAGGCGAAGTTCGAGCGGACTAAGCCGCACGTCAACATCGGCACCATTGGTCATATCGACCACGGTAAGACGACGCTGACGGCGGCCATCACGAAGGTCCTGCACGACAAGTACCCGAACCTGAACCCCTACACGCCGTTCGACGAGATCGACAAGGCGCCGGAGGAGAAGGCTCGTGGTATCACGATCTCGATCGCGCACGTCGAGTACCAGACCGAGTCGCGGCACTACGCGCACGTCGACTGCCCCGGTCACGCCGACTACATCAAGAACATGATCACCGGTGCCGCCCAGATGGACGGCGCGATCCTGGTGGTCGCCGCGACCGACGGCCCGATGCCGCAGACCAAGGAGCACGTGCTCCTGGCCCGCCAGGTCGGCGTTCCGTACATCGTCGTGGCGCTGAACAAGTCGGACATGGTGGACGACGAGGAGCTTCTCGACCTCGTGGAGCTCGAGGTCCGCGAGCTGCTGAGCACCTACGAGTTCCCCGGCGACGACGTCCCGGTGGTTCGCGTGTCGGCGCTCAAGGCGCTCGAGGGCGACGCGACCTGGTCGGCCAAGCTGCTCGAGCTGATGGACGCGGTCGACACCGCGATCCCGCAGCCCGAGCGTGAGACCGAGAAGCCGTTCCTCATGCCCGTCGAGGACGTGTTCACGATCACCGGTCGTGGCACCGTCGTCACCGGTCGTGTCGAGCGCGGCGTGCTGCTCCCGAACGAGGATGTCGAGATCATCGGCATCAAGGAGAAGTCGCTCAAGACCAAGGTCACCGCGATCGAGATGTTCCGCAAGACTCTCGATGACGCGCGCGCCGGAGAGAACGTCGGTCTCCTGCTCCGCGGTATCAAGCGCGAGGAGGTCGAGCGCGGTCAGGTCGTCATCAAGCCGGGTACGACCACCCCGCACACGGAGTTCGAGGCGACGGTCTACATCCTCTCCAAGGAGGAGGGCGGCCGCCACACCCCGTTCTTCCAGAACTACCGTCCGCAGTTCTACTTCCGTACCACGGACGTCACCGGCGTCGTCACGCTGCCCGAGGGCACCGAGATGGTCATGCCCGGCGACACCACCAACATGACGGTGGCGCTGATCCAGCCCATCGCCATGGAGGAGAGCCTGCGGTTCGCGATCCGTGAGGGTGGCCGCACCGTCGGCGCCGGCCGGGTCGTCAAGATCCTGAAGTAATCTGCTGAATCGGGCGCCCTGCCTGCGAAGGTGGGGCGCCCGATCCGCATGTTCGGCCTTATAGCGAGGCCGGTGAGTGAGACCGGGCACCCCGATTTCACATACCCGCACCTCGTACGGCATAATGAACAGGTTGCGTTGCGGCCGGTAGACCTTGCACTTCAGCGGGGTCGGCACCGGTCACTGCGGGACTCACGAGCAAGTCGTGGGTGTCGCCCAGCCCCGGCAGCGCGGGCGTGACGTTTGCCAGGTCAAACCGCTTCCATGTGGTGAATATGCATGGGTAAGGCGTGGCCTGGCGCGCGACACGCCCGACCGCGGGGGTCGGATGGACCAGCCGGAGGCTCTCATCAGAGCAGCTCGGACGGGTTGACAAGAAGAGAGCGGACGGCCATCACCGCCGGCGGACACACTCCGGCGAGGGTCACAACGAGAGAAGGAAACAGAAGCCACCATGGCGGGACAGAAGATCCGCATCCGGCTCAAGGCCTACGACCACGAGGTTGTCGACTCCTCGGCGCGCAAGATCGTCGAGACGGTGACTCGTACGGGCGCTCAGGTCGCGGGCCCGGTGCCGCTGCCCACGGAGATCAACCGCTTCTGCGTGATCCGCTCGCCGCACAAGTACAAGGACTCGCGCGAGCACTTCGAGATGCGCACGCACAAGCGTCTGATCGACATCATCGACCCGACCCCCAAGACGGTCGACTCGCTCATGCGTCTCGACCTGCCGGCAGGCGTCGACATCGAGATCAAGCTGTAGGGACCGGACACTCATGGACAGGCAAGTTAAGGGCCTCCTGGGCGCCAAGCTGGGCATGACCCAGCTGTGGGACAACAACAAGGTCGTACCGGTGACGGTCGTCGAGGTCAGCCCGAACGTGGTGACCCAAATCCGCACCCTCGACACGGACGGCTACTCCGCGGTTCAGCTGGCGTACGGCGCCATCGACCCGCGTAAGGCCAACAAGCCGCGCGCCGGCCACTTCGCCAAGGCGAGCGTCGCCCCGCGCCGGCACATCGTCGAGCTGCGTACCGTCGACGCGGGTGAGTACACGCTGGGCCAGGAGCTCACCGTGGACACCTTCGCCGCGGGCCAGGCCATCGACGTGACGGGCAAGACCAAGGGCAAGGGCTTCGCGGGTGTGATGAAGCGTCACGGCTTCCACGGCCTCAAGTCCTCGCACGGTGTCGAGCGCAAGCACCGCTCGCCCGGCTCCATCGGCGCCTGCGCGACCCCCGGTCGCGTCTTCAAGGGCGTACGCATGGCCGGCCGCATGGGTGGTGTGCGTTTCACCGCTCAGGGCCTCACCGTTCAGGCGGTGGACGTAGAGAACAACCTGCTGCTCGTGCGCGGCGCCATCCCGGGCCCCAAGGGCGCGCTGGTGCTGGTCCGTTCGGCGGCGAAGCTGAAGAAGGGTGGTGCGAAGTGACCGCGGTTGACGTCATCGGCGTCGATGGTGCCGCTGCCGGTTCGGTTGAGCTGCCCGGCGACATCTTCGACGTGCAGGCCAACATTCCGCTGATGCACCAGGTCGTGGTGGCGCAGCTCGCCGCCAAGCGCCAGGGTACGCACAAGGCCAAGCGCCGGGGCGAGGTCTCCGGTGGTGGCCGTAAGCCGTACAAGCAGAAGGGCACCGGCCGCGCCCGTCAGGGCTCGACCCGTGCACCGCAGTTCGCCGGCGGTGGTGTGGTCCACGGTCCCGTGCCGCGTGACTACTCGCAGCGGACCCCGAAGAAGATGAAGGCCGCCGCCCTGCGTGGCGCCCTGTCGGACCGGGCCCGCGAGAGCCGCGTCCACGTGGTGGAGGCGTTCGTGAACGGGGAGACCCCGTCGACGAAGGCCGCGATCGCCACGCTGAAGGCGGTCGGCATCGAGGCCGAGAAGACGCTCGTCGTCCTCGGCACGGATGACGAACTGAACTGGATCAGCCTGCGTAACCTGCCGCTGGTGCACCTGATCGAGGCCGGCCAGCTCAACACCTACGACGTACTCGTCGCAGACCACGTGGTCTTCACGAAGGACGCCCTCGAGGAGTTCCTCGGCGTACGCGTCGCGGGCACCGAGGAGGGTGACAAGTGACCACCATCGCCGACCCGCGCGACATCATCGTCGCCCCGGTCGTCTCCGAGAAGAGCTACAGCGAGCTCACCCGCAACTGGTACACGTTCCTCGTGCACCCGGATGCGAACAAGACCGCTATCAAGATCGCGATCGAGCAGATCTTCAACGTGCGCGTACTGACCGTGAACACGCTCAACCGTGAGGGCAAGCGCAAGCGCACCCGCAACGGTGGCTACGGCCAGCGCAAGGCGACCAAGCGCGCGATGGTGAAGCTCGCCGACGGAGACCGCATTGAGGTCTTCGGCGGACCGGTGAGCTGAGGGGCATAGACAATGGCTATTCGTAAGTACAAGCCGACGACGCCGGGCCGCCGTGGCTCCAGTGTCGCCGACTTCGCGGAGATCACCCGGTCCACCCCGGAGAAGTCGCTGGTCGTGCCGCTGCCCAAGAAGGGCGGCCGCAACGTCCACGGCCGGATCACCACCCGGCACCAGGGCGGCGGCCACAAGCGCCAGTACCGCCTGATCGACTTCAAGCGGGTGGACAAGGACGGCATCCCGGCCAAGGTCGCGCACATCGAGTACGACCCCAACCGGACCGCCCGTATCGCCCTGCTGCACTACGCCGACGGCGAGAAGCGCTACATCCTCGCGCCGAAGGACCTCAAGCAGGGTGACCCGATCGAGTCGGGTCCGGGCGCGGACATCAAGCCGGGCAACAACCTGCCGCTGCGCAACATCCCGGTCGGCACCACGATCCACGGTGTGGAGCTGCGTCCGGGCGGCGGCGCGAAGCTGGCCCGCTCGGCCGGCGTCGGCATCCAGCTGCTGGGCCGCGAGGACGACTACGCCACGCTGCGTATGCCGTCGGGTGAGATCCGCAAGGTGGACGTCCGCTGCCGGGCGACCGTCGGCGAGATCGGCAACGCCGAGCAGTCCAACATCAACTGGGGCAAGGCCGGCCGTATGCGGTGGAAGGGCAAGCGCCCGACCGTCCGTGGTGTGGCGATGAACCCGATCGACCACCCGCACGGTGGTGGTGAGGGTAAGACCTCCGGTGGTCGTCACCCGGTCAACCCGCAGGGTAAGCCCGAGGGCCGCACCCGTCGTAAGGGTCAGGCGAGCGACAAGCTGATCGTCCGCCGACGTTACGCCACGCGTAAGCGCGGCTGAGGAAGGTAACGAGATGCCACGCAGCCTGAAGAAGGGCCCGTTCATCGACGACCACCTGCTCAAGAAGGTGGAAGCGCAGAACGAGAAGGGCTCCAAGAACGTCATCAAGACCTGGTCGCGTCGCTCCACGATCATCCCCGACATGCTCGGGCACACGATCGCGGTGCACGACGGGCGCAAGCACGTCCCGGTCTTCGTGAGTGAGGCAATGGTCGGGCACAAGCTCGGCGAGTTCGCGCTGACCCGCACGTTCAAGGGTCACGAGAAGGACGACCGGAAGAGCCGCCGTCGCTGACGGTGGACCGTTAAGGAACCAGGGGAATACACGATGCCTACGAAGGACGCGCAGGCGCCCGGTGCCCGGGCCGTTGCCCGCCACGTGCGCTTGTCCGCCACCAAGGCGCGCCGTGTGGTCAACCTCGTTCGCGGTCTACCCGCGAAGGAGGCCCTCACGGTGCTGCAGTTCGCGCCGCAGGCCGCCAGCGAGCCCGTCTACAAGGTGCTGGCGAGCGCTATCGCGAACGCCGAGAACAACGAGCGGCTCGACCCGGAAGCGCTCCTCGTGAGCGCGGCCTACGTCGACGAGGGCCCGACGCTGAAGCGGTTCCGGCCGCGGGCGCAGGGTCGCGCGTACCGGATCCGCAAGCGGACCTGCCACATCACCATCGAGGTGGAGGCGGTCGCGCCGCGTACCCCGGCCCGCGCAGCGAAGAAGGCTACGCCCGCCAAGGCCACGCCGGCGAAGGCGGCCGCCAAGGCTGAGGCCGCCGAGCAGGAGGAGACCGAGTAATGGGTCAGAAAGTTCACCCGACCGGATTCCGGCTCGGCATCTCGACCGACTGGAAGTCGCGCTGGTTCGCGGACAAGCTCTACAAGGACTACATCGGCGAGGATGTCAAGATCCGCAAGATGATGTCCAAGGGCCTCGAGCGCGCCGGCATCTCCAAGGTGGAGATCGAGCGCACCCGTGACAAGGTGCGCGTCGACATCCACACCGCCCGCCCGGGCATCGTCATCGGCCGTAAGGGTGCCGAGGCCGAGCGTCTGCGGGGCGAGCTGGAGAAGCTCACCGGCAAGCAGGTGCAGCTGAACATCCTCGAGGTGAAGAACCCCGAGTCGGACGCGCAGCTGGTGTCGCAGGGCGTCGCCGAGCAGCTGTCCAGCCGGGTCAGCTTCCGTCGGGCGATGCGCAAGTCGATGCAGTCGGCGATGAAGAACCCGATCGTGCGGGGCATCCGGGTGCAGGTCTCCGGCCGTCTCGGCGGCGCGGAGATGAGCCGCACGGAGTTCTACCGTGAGGGTCGCGTTCCGCTGCACACGCTGCGGGCCAACATCGAGTACGGCTTCTTCGAGGCGCGTACGACCTTCGGCCGGATCGGCGTGAAGGTCTGGATCTACAAGGGTGACGCCGTCCCGGGCCGTGAGGCCCTGGCGGACGCAGGCGCAGCGCGCCCGCGTCGTGAGCGGGCCGACCGTCCGGAGCGGCCTCGCCGCACCCGGTCGGGTTCGTCCGGCACCACCGCGGGTGGCACCGAGGCCGGCCGTGCGGCCGCCGCGGCCGCCGCCACCACGGAGAGCACCACCGAGGCGGCTGTCGAGGCCGCGCCGGTGCAGACGCAGGAGGGCTGATCAATGCTGGTGCCGCGTAAGCCCCCGAAGGGCTTCCGTAAGCCGCACCACCCGTCGCGCAGTGGCGCGTCGAAGGGCGGCAACCGGGTGGCGTTCGGCGAGTTCGGCATTCAGGCGCTGGAATCGGCATACGTCACCAACCGCCAGATCGAGGCGGCGCGTATCGCGATGACCCGGCACATTCGTCGTGGCGGCAAGGTCTGGATCAACATCTTCCCGGACCAGGCCCTCACGAAGAAGCCTGCCGAGACCCGGATGGGTTCCGGTAAGGGCTCGCCGGAGTGGTGGGTCTCGAACGTCAAGCCGGGCCGGATTCTCTTCGAGATGACGTTCCCGAACGAGGCGATCGCGCGTGAGGCGATGCGTCGCGCGATCCACAAGCTGCCGATGAAGTGCCGCATCGTGACGCGTGAAGTGGGTGAGGCGTGATGGCGGCCGGACTGAAGTCTGCTGAGCTGCGTGAACTCTCCGGCGAGGAGCTGGTCACCAAGCTGCGGGAGGCCAAGGCGGAGCTGTTCAACCTCCGCGTGCAGGGTGCGACCGGGCAGCTGGACAACAACAAGCGGCTGCAGGTCATCCGCAAGGACATCGCCCGGATCTACACGATCATGCGTGAGCGCGAGCTGGGTCTCTCGGCCGCGCCGACTGAGGTGGCGTAAACAACATGAGCGAGACCAACGAGAACGTTGTCGCGCGGACCTCGCGTAAGGTGCGTGAGGGCCTCGTCGTCAGCGACAAGATGGACAAGACCGTCGTGGTCGCCGTCGAGGACCGGGTCAAGCACCCGCTCTACGGCAAGGTGCTGCGGCGCACGAGCAAGCTGAAGGCGCACGACGAGCAGAACGCGTGCGGCATCGGCGACCGCGTCCTCCTGATGGAGACCCGTCCGCTGTCCGCCACCAAGCGGTGGCGGGTCGTGGAGATCCTTGAGAGGGCCAAGTAACAGACCGCCTGCGTCGGTGCGGGTTCGGGGTGACAACCCCGGCCCGCGCCGATGTGGACCAAGTTCCGCCAAGCTCCGGTACGCCGGAGAACTGGCAGACATACAGGAGTTGACGTGATCCAGCAGGAGTCGCGACTGCGAGTCGCCGACAACACGGGTGCCCGGGAGATTCTGTGCATCCGCGTTCTCGGTGGTTCGGGTCGGCGCTACGCGAGCATCGGCGACGTCATCGTGGCCACCGTGAAGGACGCCATTCCTGGCGCCGGCGTGAAGAAGGGCGACGTCGTCAAGGCGGTCGTCGTTCGGACGGTCAAGGAGAAGCGGCGGCCCGACGGCTCGTACATCAGGTTCGACGAGAACGCCGCCGTCATCATCAAGGACGGCGGAGACCCCCGTGGTACTCGTATTTTCGGCCCGGTGGGCCGCGAGCTGCGGGACAAGCGATTCATGAAGATTATTTCTTTGGCCCCGGAGGTGCTCTGATCATGAAGATCAAGAAGGGCGACACCGTCGTGGTCATCTCCGGTCGGGACAAGGGCCAGGAGGGCAAGGTCATCGCGGCCTACCCGAAGCTGGACAAGGTCCTGGTCGAGGGCGTGAACCGCATCAAGAAGCACACCAAGATCCGGACGACGCAGCGGGGCGCCAAGAGCGGCGGCATCGTCACCCAGGAGGCGCCGATCGACGTCTGCAAGGTGGCGTACCTCGAGGACGGCAAGCCGGTCCGGGTGGGCTACAAGATCGATGAGAACGGCAGCAAGGTCCGTATCTCGCGCCGCACCGGCAAGGAGCTGTGATGTCGACGGCGACCGCTGAGAAGACTCTCCCTCGTCTGAAGGAGAAGTACCGCAACGAGATCGCGGGCGAGCTGCGCAAGCAGTTCGGCTACTCGAACCCGATGCAGGTACCGGGCCTGACCAAGATCGTCGTCAACATGGGCGTCGGCGAGGCTGCCCGGGACGCGAAGAAGATCGACGGTGCGGTCCGCGACCTCGCCGCCATCACGGGCCAGAAGCCCCAGATCCGCCGGGCGACCAAGTCCATCGCGCAGTTCAAGCTGCGCGAGGGCATGCCGATCGGCGCCAAGGTCACCCTCCGGGGCGACCGGATGTGGGAGTTCCTGGACCGCCTGCTGGCGATCGCGCTGCCGCGTATCCGCGACTTCCGCGGGCTCGACGGGCGCAAGCTCGACGGCAACGGCAACTACACGTTCGGTCTGACCGAGCAGTCGGTGTTCCACGAGATCGACCAGGACCGGATCGACTCGGTCCGGGGCATGGACATCACGTTGGTGACCACCGCGAAGACCGACGACGAAGGCAGGGCGCTTCTCAAGCTCCTGGGCTTCCCGTTCAAGGAGAACTGACATGGCCAAGAAGGCGCTGATCATCAAGGCCGCCGCGAAGCCGAAGTTCGCCGTGCGTGCCTACACCCGTTGCCAGCGGTGCGGCCGGCCCCGGTCGGTCTACCGCAAGTTCGGCCTCTGCCGGGTGTGCATCCGGGAGATGGCCCACCGTGGCGAGCTCCCCGGCGTGTCCAAGGCCTCGTGGTAAACCCGCGAGCTGCTGAGAATTCTGAATTCTTGCTTCGCCGTAGGCCCCGATCCGGAACCACGTTCCGGCAACCGGTGGAACCGCGGCGAGAAAGGCTAAAACAACAATGACGATGACCGACCCAATCGCAGACATGCTGACGCGTCTGCGCAACGCCAACCAGGCGTATCACGACCGGGTGCAGATGCCCTACTCGAAGATCAAGGCGAACATCGCCGAGGTCCTCAAGGCGGAGGGGTACATCTCGACCTGGGCGGTTGAGGAGCCCGAGGAGGGGGCCGTCGGCAAGACGCTGACGGTCGAACTCAAGTACGGCCTGACCCGCGAGCGCAGCCTTGCGGGTATCCGCCGGGTCTCCAAGCCCGGCCTTCGGGTCTACGCCCGTTCGCAGGAGCTCCCCAAGGTGCTCGGCGGCCTGGGCGTGGCGATTATCTCGACGTCCCAGGGGCTGCTCACCGATCGGCAGGCCCGCAAGCGAGGGGTGGGCGGGGAAGTCCTCGCCTACGTCTGGTGAGGAAGGTCTGCCATGTCGCGAATCGGACGTAAGACGATCACGGTCCCCGCTGGGGTCGAGGTCACCATTTCCGGCCAGACCGTCAAGGTCAAGGGCCCCAAGGGCGCGCTCGAGCACTCGCTCGCCGAGCCCATCTCCATCGAGCGTGGTGAAGGCGGGGAGCTGCACGTCACCCGCCCGAACGACGAGCGCAAGGCCAAGGAGCTGCACGGCCTCTCGCGTACCCTGGTCGCCAACATGATCGTCGGCGTCACCGAGGGCTACCGCAAGAGCCTGGAGATCAACGGCACGGGTTACCGCGTCACGGCCAAGGGCAGCGACCTCGAGTTCGCCCTCGGCTTCTCGCACCCGGTGCTGGTGACCGCCCCTGAGGGCATCACCTTCACCGTCGAGCGGCCGACGCTGTTCCACGTGGCGGGCATCGACAAGCAGCTCGTGGGCGAGGTCTCCGCGAAGATCCGGAAGATTCGTCCGCCGGAGCCCTACAAGGGCAAGGGCGTGAAGTACTCGGACGAGGTCATCCGCCGCAAGGCTGGAAAGGCAGGTAAGAAGTGAGCGCGCAGCTCCTCAAGCGCCGCAATGGCGGGGGTGTCGCTGGCAAGCGCGCCGTCGGCCGGGCGCGCCGCCATTTCCGGATCCGTCGGAACCTCAGCGGTACGGCCGAGCGGCCCCGTCTGGTGGTCACCCGGTCGCTGCGGCAGATCACCGCGCAGATCGTGGACGACATCAAGGGTCACACCCTGGTGTCGGCCTCCTCGCTGGACGCCACGCTGCGTACCGCCGAGGGCAGCAAGAGCGACCTGGCCGGCAAAGTCGGCTCGCTCATCGCCGACCGCGCCAAGGCGGCCGGAATCGACAAAGTTGTGTTCGACCGTGGTGGTAACCGTTACGCCGGCCGCATCGCGGCTCTGGCGGACGCAGCCCGCGCGGCCGGGCTCGAGTTCTAGGAAGGAGTGGACTACGAATGCCAGGTCCACAGCGCCGGGGCTCCGGGTCCGGTAACAGCAGCGAGGGCGGCGACAATCAGCGCCGCGGTCGCGACAACCGCCGTGAGGGCGGCCGCGACCGGCAGCCGGTCGAGAAGACGCCGCACATCGAGCGGGTCGTCACCATCAACCGTGTCGCCAAGGTCGTCAAGGGTGGTCGTCGGTTCAGCTTCACCGCGCTCGTCGTGGTGGGTGACGGTGACGGCACCGTAGGCGTCGGCTACGGCAAGGCCAAGGAGGTGCCCGCGGCCATCGCCAAGGGTGTCGAGGAGGCCAAGAAGCACTTCTTCAAGGTGCCCCGGATCGGCTCGACGATCCCGCACCCGGTGCAGGGCGAGGACGCGGCCGGTGTCGTGCTCCTGAAGCCGGCCAGCGCCGGTACGGGTGTCATCGCCGGTGGTCCGGTGCGTGCCGTGCTGGAGTGCGCGGGCGTCCACGACGTCCTGTCGAAGAGCCTGGGTTCGTCGAACCCGATCAACATCGTGCACGCCGCGGTGACGGCTCTGAAGATGCTCGAGTCGCCGGAGCAGGTCGCGGCGCGCCGCGGACTGCCCGTCGAGGACGTCGCGCCGGCCCGCATGCTGGCCGCGCGAGCGGGAGCGGGTGCGTGATGGCTCGGCTCAAGGTGACTCAGGTCAAGTCCAAGATCGGTGCCAAGCGCAACCAGCAGGAGTCCCTGCGGTCGCTCGGCCTGAAGCGGATCCGAGATGTGGTCGTCAAGGAGGACCGTCCCGAGATTCGCGGGATGATCTTCGCGGTGAACCACCTCGTCAAGGTTGAGGAGGTCGACTGATGACTCTCAAGGTCCACCACCTCCGCCCGGCGCCCGGTGCGAAGACCGCCAAGACCCGCGTGGGTCGTGGTGAGGGCTCGAAGGGCAAGACGGCCGGTCGCGGTACGAAGGGTACGAAGGCTCGCTACCAGGTTCCGGCGGCGTTCGAGGGCGGGCAGATGCCCATCCACATGCGCCTGCCGAAGCTGAAGGGCTTCCGGAACCGGTTCAAGGTCGTGTTCCAGGTCGTGAACCTGGACCGCCTGGCCGAGCTCTTCCCGCAGGGCGGCCAGATCGGCCCGGACGAGCTCGCCTCGGCCGGTGCGGTCCGCAAGGGCCACCCGGTCAAGGTGCTCGGCACCGGCGAACTGGGCGGCGTCGCGCTGCAGATCTCGGCGCACGCGTTCAGCGCGTCCGCCAAGGAGAAGATCGTCGCCGCCGGCGGCTCGGTCACCGAGCTGTAAGGCGGAACATACAGGGCGCCGGTCGGCTGCTTCGCCAACAGAAGCGGACGATCGGCGCCTCGTGTTCTTCTATCGGACGCTTGGCTCAAGGGCAGCTCAGCGAAATAATGCTCGGCCACCCCTGACCAGAACCCCCACGGGCTGTTACAGTCCAAACCCAGCTATGGATTTCGTCCCGTAGCGATCCCGTCACGCCCCCGCGCCACCCACACGTGGCCGCCTCCCGCAGGAGGAAAGAGTGCTCTCCGCGTTTCTCAGTGCGTTCAGAACGCCTGACCTGCGCAAGAAGCTGCTGTTCACAGCGGCCATCATCGCGCTCTACCGGCTCGGTGCCACGATCCCGAGCCCCGGGGTGTCCTACGGCAACGTGCAGCAGTGCATCAAGGCTGCCTCGGCCGGGAGCAACGGGATCTTCAGCCTGCTGAACCTGTTCTCGGGTGGCGCGCTGCTCTCGCTGTCGGTCTTCGCGCTGGGCATCATGCCCTACATCACCGCGTCGATCATCCTGCAGCTGCTGACCGTGGTCATCCCGCGGCTCGAGCAGCTCCGCAAGGAGGGTCAGTCGGGCCAGGCGAAGATCACGCAGTACACGCGGTACCTGACGCTGGGCCTCGCGGTCCTCCAGTCCTCCGCGTTCGTCGCGCTCGGCAAGTCCGGCCAGCTGTTCGGCGGTGCCTGCCCGGCCGGCGTCGAGATCATCCCGGCCACCAAGATCCCGGCCTGGCTGACGCTGGTGGCGCTGGTCGTCACCATGACCGCCGGTACCGGTGTGATCATGTGGCTGGGCGAGCTGATCACCGACCGCGGCGTCGGCAACGGCATGTCCGTCCTGATCTTCACGTCGATCGCCGCCCGGCTTCCCTCCGAGGGCTGGCAGATCTACAAGCAGAAGGGCGCGTACTGGTTCGCCGGCGTCCTGGTGCTCGTCGTCGCCATCATCGCGGCCGTGGTCTACATCGAGCAGGCACAGCGCCGCATTCCGGTGCAGTACGCGAAACGAATGGTCGGCCGGCGCATGTACGGCGGCACGTCCACGTACATCCCGCTGAAGGTGAACCAGGCCGGCGTCATCCCGGTGATCTTCGGTTCCTCGCTGCTCTACCTGCCCCAGCTGGCGCTCCAGTTCACCAAGAGCGACAACCCGGGCAACGTCTGGCTGTGGGTCGACCGGCACCTCGCGAACCCGAGCAACTGGGTCTACATCGCGACCTACTTCGTGCTGATCATCTTCTTCACCTACTTCTACGTGTCGATCACGTTCAACCCGACCGAGGTCGCGGACAACATGAAGAAGTACGGCGGCTTCGTGCAGGGCATCCGCCCCGGCAAGCCGACCGCCGACTACCTGGACTTCATCCTCACCCGCATCACCCTGCCGGGTGCTCTGTACCTGGGCATCATCGCGGTCCTGCCGAACTTCTTCTTCATGTGGCTCGGCGGCACGTCCTACCAGAACTTCCCGTTCGGTGGTACGGCGGTATTGATCATGGTCGGCGTGGGTCTGGAGACCGTCAAGCAGATCGAAAGCCAGCTGATGCAGCGTAACTATGAAGGTTTCCTGCGATGAGGCTGGTTCTCGTGGGCCCGCCGGGAGCGGGCAAGGGTACGCAGGCGGAGTTCGTCGCCTCGACCTTGTCCATCCCGAAGATCTCCACGGGTGACATCTTCCGGGCCAATGTCTCGCAGGGTACGCCCCTCGGGATCGAGGCCAAGCGGTACATGGACGCCGGTGGCCTCGTTCCGGACGAGGTCACCATCAACATGGTGCGCGGCCGGCTGGCCGAGGCGGACGCGGCCGACGGGTTCCTGCTCGACGGGTTCCCGCGTACGGTGCCGCAGGCCGAGGCGTTGGACAAGATGCTCGGGGACGAGGGTGTCGCTCTCGACCTGGTCATGGAACTGGTCGTCGAGTTCGACGAGGTCATCCGGCGGCTGTCCGGCCGGCGCAACTGCCACGGCTGCAAGAAGATCTGGCACGTCGAGTTCGACCGGCCGACCAAGGACGGCGTCTGCGACAACTGCGGCGGCGACCTGTACCAGCGCGACGACGACAAGCCGGAGACCATCGCCGAGCGGCTGAGGGTCTACGAGCGGGACACCGCTCCCCTGGTCGACTACTACGGCGCCCAGGGCAAGCTGGTCGGGATCGACGCCACCGGCCCGGTCGAGGATGTGACGGCGCGCGCCATGGAGGCGCTGCGCTCGTTCGGCTCCTGAGCCCTGTATAGGCTGGATTTATGCACCACCAGCTCGACGTTCAGATCAAGACGCCCGAACAGCTGCGCCGGATGCGCGCGGCCGGACTCGTCGTGGCGGAGGCCCTCGAAGCCATGCGCCAGGCGGTCGCGCCCGGCGTTTCCACGGCCGACCTCGACGGCATCGCCGAGAAGGTCATCCGGGGCGCCGGCGCGGTCCCGTCCTTCAAGGGGTACCACGGGTTCCCCGCGACCATCTGCGCCTCGGTGAACGAGCAGGTCGTCCACGGCATCCCGAGCGCCGGCCAGATCCTGCAGGAGGGCGACCTCATCTCGATCGACTGCGGCGCGATCCTCGACGGGTGGCACGGCGACTCGGCGATCACCGTCGGCGTCGGCGAGACCTCGCCGGACCTGCTGCGCATGTCGGCCGTTGCCGAGGACGCCATGTGGGCCGGCATCGCCGCGGCGGCGCGAGGCGTACGCACGGGCAAGGGCCGCCTCACCGACATCTCGTACGCGGTCCAGCAGAGCATCCGCGGGGAGAAGTCCGCTCTGGTCGGCCGGGTCACCGGGGCCCGGCGCCGTTACGGGATCGTCGACGGCTACGGCGGCCACGGCATCGGTACCGAGATGCACCAGGATCCGCACATCCTCAATCACGGCCGGCCGGGCAAGGGCCCGTTCCTCGTGCCGGGGATGGCCCTGGCGATCGAGCCGATGATCACCATGGGCAGCCCGCGTACGCTGGAACTCTCCGACGGCTGGACGGTCGTGAGCACGGACAGGTCGGTCGCCGCGCACGTGGAGCATTCGATCGGACTGTTCGAGGACGGTGTGTGGGTTCTCACCGCTTTCGACGGCGGCCGTGAACGTCTCGGCGACCTTCTCACGGCACAGGCCGACTGACTCCGGGCCGTGCCCCGTTGAGCTGGCGTGATCTACGAGACCCCGATTTGGTATCGATGCATACCCGCGCGTAGACTGGCTCAACGGCGCACCGCGTCCCCTCTGTCATGCCTCCGGCGCTCGGAAGCTGACAGTGCCGCGGCTGGCGTGCACATTGTGAATATCGCATCCGCGGTATCGGCAATCACTGCGCGAGGACAACGTGTGCCAGCCATTACACCCGATGTCAGGTAGCGGAGGACATGCCGAAAAAGGACGGGGCCATCGAGATCGAGGGCCGAGTTATCGAGCCACTCCCGAACGCAATGTTCCGGGTCGAGCTCGCTAACGGCCACAGGGTCTTGGCTCACATCAGCGGAAAGATGCGCCAGCACTACATCCGCATCCTGCCGGAGGACCGGGTCGTCGTGGAGCTTTCGCCCTACGACCTGAGCCGCGGCCGAATCGTCTACCGCTACAAGTAACACGGCATCGGGCGTACGTGCCCGTGTCCAAAACCGGAGTAAAGGCGAACCGTGAAGGTCAAGCCGAGCGTCAAGAAGATCTGCAACAAGTGCCGCGTCATCCGTCGGCACGGCCGGGTCATGATCATTTGTGACGACCCGCGCCACAAGCAGCGCCAGGGCTGAGCCCGACGCGCAGATCTCGCGCAGCAGTTCAACAGCACAAGCTCGTCCCGGCCGCGGGGACGTCCCATTGTGGGAAACTCTCGTGGCCTACCCCCGGTCGGAGGCCGGGGCCCGATCCGGGCAGATCGGGATGGGGGCAGGCATAGACCTCCGCCACGATTGAGGAGAAAGCCCGCACATGGCACGTCTCGTCGGCGTGGATCTCCCGCGCGAAAAGCGCATGGAGATCGCGCTCACCTACATCTTCGGCATCGGCCGGACCCGCGCGATGGAGTGCCTCGCCGCGACTGGTATCGACCCGAACAAGCGCGCCAAGGACCTGACCGATGACGAGGTCGTCCAGCTGCGTGATCACATCGAAGCGAGCTTCAAGGTAGAAGGGGACCTGCGCCGCGAGGTCCAGGCTGACATTCGCCGCAAGGTGGAGATCGGCTGCTACCAGGGCATCCGGCACCGCAAGGGGCTGCCCGTCCGTGGGCAGAGCACGCGTACCAACGCGCGTACCCGCAAGGGTCCCAAGCGCACCGTGGCCGGCAAGAAGAAGCCCGGCAAGAAGTAGCAGACCAGATCTCGATAAGGAGCGCATAAAGCTATGCCGCCGAAGGCACGCGCTGGGGCCGCAGTCAAGAAGGTCCGGCGTAAGGAACGTAAGAACGTCTCCCACGGGCAGGCGCACATCAAGAGCACCTTCAACAACACCATCGTGTCCATCACGGACCCGACCGGTGCTGTGATCTCCTGGGCCTCCGCCGGCCAGGTGGGTTTCAAGGGCTCGCGCAAGTCGACCCCGTTCGCCGCGCAGCTGGCCGCCGAGGCCGCCGCTCGCCGGGCGATGGAGCACGGCATGCGCAAGGTCGACGTCTTCGTCAAGGGCCCGGGTTCGGGCCGTGAGACCGCCATCCGTTCGCTGACCGCCGCCGGTCTCGAGGTCGGAGTCATCTCCGACGTCACGCCGCAGCCGCACAACGGATGCCGTCCGCCGAAGCGTCGCCGGGTCTAAGGGAGAGATAGAGAGATGGCTCGTTACACCGGCGCCGATTGCCGCCGCTGCCGTCGCGAAAAGACCAAGCTGTTCCTCAAGGGCAGCAAGTGCGACGGGCCGAAGTGCCCGTTCGAGTCCCGGCCGTTCCCGCCCGGGCAGCACGGTCGCGGCCGCACCAAGGACACCGAGTACCTGCTGCAGCTTCGCGAGAAGCAGAAGGCCCGCCGCATCTACGGCGTGCTGGAGAAGCAGTTCCGTACGTACTACGAAGAGGCCAACCGCAAGTCGGGCAAGACGGGTGAGGTTCTGCTGCAGATCCTCGAGTCGCGTCTGGACAACGTGGTCTACCGGGCCGGCTACGCCAAGTCCCGTGACCACGCCCGCCAGCTGGTCAAGCACGGCCACTTCGTGGTGAACAGCAAGAAGGTCGACATCCCGTCGTATCGCGTCACCGACCACGACATCGTCGAGGTCCGTGAGAAGTCGCGGGAGCTGACCCCGTTCCAGGTCGCGCAGGGCGAGGCCGGCAGCCGCACCGTTCCGGCGTGGCTCGAGGCGATCCCCACGCAGCTGAAGATCCTCGTTCACTCGCTTCCGGCCCGGGGTGCCATCGACACCCAGGTCCAGGAGCAGCTGATCGTCGAGCTCTACTCCAAGTAGGGGCTCACCGGCCGGCGCACACGAGTGTGCGCCGGCCGCACCTGTCAGCAGACGTCAAATAGCGGGCGTCTCGGCATCCAAGGAGAAGTAAGTGCTCATCACCCAGCGGCCGGCTCTCACGGAAGAGTCGATCAGCGAGACCCGCTCCCGGTTCACCATCGAACCGCTGGAGCCGGGCTTCGGCTACACGCTCGGCAACTCGCTGCGGCGTACGCTGCTCAGCTCGATCCCGGGCGCGGCCGTCACCAGCATCAAGGTCGACGGCGTGCTGCACGAGTTCACCACGATCCCCGGTGTCAAGGAGGACGTGGTCGAGCTGGTCATGAACGTCAAGGAGCTGTCGGTCAGCTCCGAGCACGACGAGCCGGTCAGCATGTACCTGCGCAAGCAGGGCCCGGGCGACGTCACGGCGGGCGACATCCAGCCGCCGGCCGGCGTCTCGGTGCACAACCCGGATCTGAAGCTCGCGACGCTGAACAGCAAGGGCCGGCTCGACATGGAGCTGACCGTCGAGCGTGGTCGCGGCTACGTCACGGCCGCCCAGAACAAGCAGGGCGGCGCGGAGATCGGCCGGATTCCGGTCGACTCGATCTACTCGCCGGTGCTGAAGGTGACCTACCGCGTCGAGGCGACCCGTGTCGAGCAGCGTACGGACTTCGACCGGCTGATCATCGACGTCGAGACCAAGGCGTCGATCTCGCCGCGTACGGCGCTGGCCTCGGCCGGCTCGACGCTCGTCGAGCTGTTCGGCCTGTGCCGCGAGCTGGACGAGACCGCCGAGGGCATCGACATCGGCCCGTCGCCGCAGGACGCGCAGCTCGCTGCCGACCTGGCGCTGCCGATCGAGGAGCTGGACCTCACCGTCCGGTCGTACAACTGCCTCAAGCGCGAGGGCATCAACACCGTTGGTGAGCTCATCGGGCGTACGGAGGCGGACCTGCTCGACATAAGGAATTTCGGGCAGAAGTCGATCGACGAGGTCAAGATGAAGCTGGCCGGTATGGGGCTGGGCCTGAAGGACTCGGCGCCCAACTTCGACCCGGCGAACGTCGTCGACTCCTTCGGCGACACCGCCTACGACGACGACTCCGACTCGGACGCCGACGTCGACGACTACCGCGAGACCGAGCAGCTCTAAAGCGCTGCCGCCACCACACAGGGAGCAGAACCATGCCCACGCCCACCAAGGGCCCCCGCCTCGGCGGCAGCCCCGCGCACGAGCGGCTGATGCTCGCCAACCTGGCGACTTCGCTGTTCAAGCACGGCCGCATCACCACGACGGAGACCAAGGCCAAGCGGCTGCGCCCGCTGGCCGAGCGTCTGGTGACCTTCGCGAAGCGCGACGACCTCGCCGCCCGGCGCCGAGTCCGTCGCGTGATCCGCGAGAAGGACACCTTCGTGGAGCTCTTCGAGACGATCGCGCCGCGGTACACGAACCGCCCCGGTGGTTACACCCGCATCGTGAAGGTCGGCCCCCGCAAGGGCGACGCCGCTCCGATGGCGATCATCGAGCTGGTCGAGGAGCTGGAGGTCGCGGCCGTCAACACCAAGACCGAGAAGCGCAAGGCCGCCAAGGCCGACGTCGTGGCCGCCCTCGCGGGTGACACCGACGACGCGCCGGCCGCCAAGGCCGCGGTCGCGGCGGACGAGGCCGAGGTCACCGACGCGGAGACCGCCGCCGAGGTCGAGGCCATCGAGGCCGAGGCCGACGAGAAGAAGTAAGACACCACCGTCAGCGGGTCGTCCATTCCGGACGGCCCGCTGACGTCTTTCCGGGAGTCGCCCAGCATGGCCAGGATCAGGCTCGACATCTCCTACGACGGCACCGACTTCTCCGGCTGGGCCGCGCAGCCCACTCGGCGTACGGTCGCGGGGGTGCTGCAGGCCGAGCTCGATCGCATCCTCGGCGCCGGGAACGCCACCGGCCTCACGGTCGCGGGGCGTACGGACGCGGGCGTTCACGCCACCGGCCAGGTCAGCCACATCGATCTCCCGGACCCTGTCTGGTCCGCCGTGGAGACCACCGTCGTGCGCCGCCTGTCCGGGCTGCTTCCGCCCGATGTCCGCGTACGCGCCGCGTACCGGGTCGACGACGCCTTCGACGCCCGGTTCTCGGCGCTGTTCCGGCGGTACGAGTACCGGGTGACGGACGCGCCCTTCGGGGCGGAGCCGCTGCGCCGCCGCGACACCCTCGCCTGGCCCCGGCCGCTGGACCTCGACCGGCTCAACGCGGCGGCCCAGGGCCTCGTCGGGGAGCACGACTTCGCCGCGTACTGCCGGAAGAAGGAGCACGCGACCACGATCCGGCGGGTGACCCGGCTGGCCTGGCGCCGCGAAGCCGATGGGATTCTGATCGCGACGGTGCAGGCCGACGCGTTCTGCCAGCAGATGGTCCGGAGCCTGGTGGGCGGGATGCTCGCGGCCGGCGACGGGCGCCGCGATCCCGCGTGGCCGGGGAGTCTGCTGACCCGCAGGCAGCGCGCGGACGACGTGGCCGTGGTCGGCGCGCACGGCCTGACGCTGGTCGAGGTGGGTTACCCGACGGATCCGGCCGAGTGGGCCGAGCGGGCTACCGCGACGCGGCAGCTACGCGCAGCACTCTGAAGCCCTTCTGGCTGGCGTGTTTGACGGTCGGGAAGCCCTGACCGCCGAGCCAGTCCGCGAGCGAGTCGCTGCCGAGGTGGCGGGCCACGACGAGCCAGGCCGTGCCGTCCGGTGTGAGCCGCGGCAGCCAGTGCAGCAGCAGGTCGTGCAGTTCCGCCTTGCCCACGTGGATCGGCGGGTTGGACCAGATCTGGTCGAAGCGCAGCGCCGGGTCGACGTCGTCGGGCGCGGCCACCACGACCCGGTCGGCCACGCCGAGGGTCGCCATGTTCTGTTCCGCCAGCGCCCGCGCCCGCTCGTTGACGTCCACCGCGACGACGCGTACGCGGGGCGCGCCGACCGCCAGCACGCTCGTGATCGGGCCGTAGCCGCAGCCGATGTCGAGGAACGTGCCGGTCGCGTCGTCGCCGGGCAGGGGCGCCTTGCGCAGCAGCACCGCCGTGCCGGGATCCAGGCGATCGGCGGAGAAGACGCCGGTCGAGGAGGCCAGCGCGTACTCGCGGCCGCCGGCGCTGAACGCGATCTCCCGGGGCCGGGCGGCCGATCCGGGGGTCGGGGTGAAGTAATGATCGCCTGTCACGCCGTCATTCTCCCCGACCGCGATCGGCACCCTCGGTCGCACCTCGGCGGAACACTACTGGGGTATTTCGCGCGAGTCTAGCGCTTCGTGCCGGTGCGCCCGATTAGGGTGGTCGGTCATGGGTGCGCATAGGTACGCCGGGACCAGCCCGGACGGGGAGTCGCCCCTCAGAACCGCTCGACGGGTCGCCGGTGGTGATACCGGCCGCCCGGTACGCCGAGCCCGCCACGCCGACGGCCCGATCCGCCACGCCGACGGCCCGACCCGCCACGCCGACAGCCCGACTCGCCACGCCGATTCCGGTCCGGCGCGCCCGGTCGGCGGAGTCCGCCCGGTTCGGCGGCGTTCCCGCGGGGTGTCCGCACGCCCGCGCGATCTCCTCCTGCAGCCGACCCCGCTCGTGCTCGGTACGCATCAGGCGGCCTGGCTGAAGGCGAGCCTCGCGGCGACCGCGGCGGTCGTCCTGCTCATCGTGTGCGGCTTCGGCAGCTGGCAGATCCTGCGCGACGAGCGGGCCGGGACGAGTGCGGCCGCGCAGGGCGTACCGGTGGTGCCGACGGCGCTGCCCCGCGACATCACGTCCCGGCTGGCCGATCCCGCCCCGCTGACCGCGTCCGAGGTGTTCGGCCGCAAGGTGATCACGATCAAGCCGGGTGAGCCGGGGTACCAGGTGATCGGCGTACAGGCGGTCCGGAACTGCGCCTCGGTGGCCGACGGTCGCCTCGCACCCCTGCTGGCGGCCGGCTGTACGCAGGTCGTCCGGGCCACACTGCGGTCGCCGACGAAGGCGTACCTGGCCACGGGCGGGATCGTGAACCTGGCCGACTCGGGGGCGGCGAAGGGCGCGTACGAGCGGATCCACTCGGTCGTGGACGCGAAGCAGGGCCGGTTCAAGGGCTACGTGCCGACCGGTGCGACCCGGGCGCTGGCGCTGTCGTCGACGCATCTCGGCTGGGACTACCGGGGGCACTTCCTCGTCTACTGCGTCGTGGCCCGGGCCGACGGCCGCGACCTCGCCGACGACGACCCGTACGCGCAGCAGATCCTCTACGACGTCATCGAACTGCACCTGCTGGGATCGGTGGTGGAGAAGCGATCCGTCGTCCCGGTGAGCCCGGGCTCGGTCAGCTCGGACTGAGGGTCCGTCCCGTGCATCATTCGCCGCCGGGGACCCGCCACCGGTAGGGATTCAGCGCGCTCCGCGTACGCGGTGCAGCCGGAACGGGCGGCGCGTTTCCCTGGTCGCCGGGGTAGGCCGCGGGGGAGCGGCGGCCGTGGTGGCGTCGAGCTCGGCGAGCGGGGCGACCGGCGTGATCGCGACGATCATGCACTCGGCCGCCCAGCGGGCCACCACTTCGTCGGTGGTGCCGATCGCGTTGAGCCGCTTGCCGGCCAGCTGCGGGGCGACGGTCTCCCACTCGGTGTCGTTGCCGTGCAGCCCGCGCGGTTCGGCGGTGAAGGTGACGATGCTGCCCCCGTGATCGCCGCGCAGGGTCAGCCGCGCCGGCAGGCCGGCCTCGACCGCGTCGACGAGCCCGGGGACGTCCTGCTCACCCGGGCCGGTGACGATGTACAGCTTGCCGTCGAGGGGCATGCACCAGACCGCGTACGCGGGGCCGTCGCCGAACCCGAGCCACGCGACGGCGGCCTTCTTGGCGGCTTCCTCGACGAGCGGATGCATGTCCTCATCCTCACACACCACGCGATGCTCACACGCCACGCGGTTCGCGGACCGGGTGGTCGCGGGCGGATCGTCAGCGTACGCCGGCCGGGACGGGGTCCAACCCGTCGAGCAGCGCCACCGGCGGGCCGGACAGCTCCTCGACGTACGACGCCGTGGAGCCCGCGTGGACGATTCCGGTGGCGATGTCGGTGAGTGACATCGCCACCGGCCCGCGGAACTCCTCGTCGGACCGGAAGACGAGGTGTCCCGCGAGGTCGGGAGCGCCCAGACGGATCGCGTTCACCCCGAACGAGGTCGCGCCGGTCAGCTCCCGCGAACCGCCGTCGCCTATGTAGACACTGCGCCGCGGGTCGGCCCACAGCGCGGCGAAGGCGGCCTGGTACATGTCCGGATGCGGCTTGCAGACGCCCATGTGGACGGAGTAGATGGCGGTGTCCACCAGCCTCCCGATCGGCAGCATCGGCAGGATCTCCGGCAGTTCGTACCCGCAGTCGCTGACCACGGCGATCTTGTAACCGGCCGACCGGAGCAGGCGCAGCGCCGGTGCCGCCTCCGCCCGGATGACGGTGTCGTCCCGCAGTGCCACGATCCGCGCCTGATGGGCGGCTCTCAGCCGGGCGTCGCTCACGCGCAGGCCGAGCTGCTCCGCGATCCACCGCAGGGTGTTGATCGGGCCGCCGAACGCGCCCCGGCTGCGCGGATAGAACGACGCGTCGAGCACGGCGACGAGGTCCGGCAGGGGACAACCGAGGATGCGGGCGACCCGCTCGTGACCGCGGCCGCGTACGCACGCGTGCGTCAGCGTGCCGAAGAAGTCGAACAGGACAGCGCGCTCGGATGCGACCACTCTTCAGTTCCCCCACACGCGTACCCGGAGCTGTGCCGGTGAAAATATGCAAGTTGCAGCGGACTGTCCGAGCGTAGCCAGGTGATCACGCGTCGTGCATCATCCGAATCGCCGACCGTTGTGCCACGGTCACGCTGCGCGCTCGGCGGGAGGCGGTCGCCGGTTCACCGGCCCGGACGCTACCCTCCGTCGCGTGAAGATCAGCCTCCGTACGGCCCTGGCCCTCGGCATCGCCGTGTTCGCGATCTCCACCTCCGGGCCGCTGATCGCGTACGCGGCCGCACCGGCGCTCGCCCTCGCGTTCTGGCGCAACGCCATCGCCACGACCGTCCTCGCCCCGGCGGCGGCGCTCACCCGGCGGGCCGAGATCACCGCTCTCCGGCGGGACCGGGAGATCCGTTGGAGCGTGCTGGCCGGCGTCGCGCTGGCCGCGCACTTCGCGACCTGGATGGCCGCGGCACAGCTCACCAAGGTCGCGACCGCCACCGCGCTGGGTGCCGCGGAGCCCGTCTGGGTCGGCCTGATCGCCGTCGTCCTCGGCAGCCGCCTCGGCCGCGGCACCTGGATCGGCATCATCGCGTCGGTGGCCGGCGTCATCGTGGCCACCGGTGCCGACCTCGGCGGCGGCTCGTCGCAGGCCCTCCTCGGCGACCTGCTCGCGGTCGCCGGCGGCTTCTTCGCCGCGGTCTACACCGTCCTCGGCGAGCGCGCCCGCCGCCGCGCGAGCACCACCAGCTACACCACCATCTGCTACGGGGTCTGCGCGCTCGTGCTCGGCCTCGGCTGCGTCGTGTCCGGCGTCCCCCTGCACGGGTACGCGGGGAGCGTGTGGCTCGCGATCATCGGCCTGACCATCGGTACGCAGCTGCTCGGCCACTCGATGCTGAACTACTCGCTGCACGAGGTGTCGGCGACGGCGGTGAGCGTGCTGGTGATGCTGGAGGTGCCCGGGGCGGCCCTGATCAGCTGGGTCTGGCTGCACCAGCGGCCGACGCCGCTGGCCTGGCTCGGCATCGCGATCCTCGTGAGCGGCGTGGCCTTCGTCATCCTGGGATCGGCCCGCGACCGGCGTCCGATCACGGCCAACCCCGAGCCCTAGGGCTGTGTGATCTCCAAGGACCGCTCCCAGACCTTGGCCTGGAACGCCGGATCGGTCAGGTACGCCTTCGGCATCGCGACCTTCCGGTTGTCGTAGTACGCCCCGTTGACCAGTTCACCGGCCGGTGCCGTGGCCAGGTAGACGAGCGTGTCCGCGCCCTGCTCCGGTGTGGACAGACCAGGTGCGATCCTGTAGAACAGGCGGGCGGCCGGCGTACCGAAGTTGGACTTCACGACACCCGGGTGGAACGAGAACGACAGCAGGTCGGGCCAGCGCCGGGCGGCCTCCGCGGCGAACGCGATGTTGGCCGATTTCGACGCACCGTACGCCAGCCACGCGCTGTACACGCCGCCGGCCCGATCGAAGTCGGTGGGATCGAGCGTGCCCCACGAGTGCGCCATCGAGGCGGTCGTGATGATCCGGGCACCCGGCCGGAATCGGTCGCGCAGCAGCACGCTCAGCAGGAACGGCGACAGATGGTTCGTCTGGATCGTCACCTCGTGGCCGTCGGCCGTGGTGTGCCGGCCCCGCGACACCGCCCCGGCGTTGTTCGCCAGTACGCCGATCCCGTCCAGCTTCGACAGTTCGGCGGCGGCTTCGCGTACCGAGGCGAACGAGGTGAAGTCGGCCCGGACGGTCAGCGGCGCGGGGCCGGTCGCGGCGTCGCGTACCGCCGAGAAGGCCGCGTCGAGACGGGCCGGATCCCGGCCGACCAGGGCGACCCGCCATCCGCGCCGGGCGAGCTCGACGGCGGCCGCGCGGCCGATGCCGGAGCTGGCCCCGGTGACGACGGCGGTGAGATCTTCCACAGTTGCGTTCTCCTCGGGCACGCCGGAAGGTTACCTTGTCGAAGTTACTGAACGGTTGCTCAGGTTTCGCGTCGAGGAGTGCGCATGGGTGCCATCGGTCGTCCCCGCAGGTCATGCCTGGCGGTTCCGGGTTCCAGCGTGAAGATGCTGGACAAGGCGAAGGGTCTGCCCGCGGATCAGGTCTTCCTCGACCTGGAGGACGCGGTGGCGCCGCTGGCCAAGCCCGAGGCCCGCAAGAACATCGTGGCGGCGCTCAACGAGGGCGGCTGGGCCGGCAAGACCCGGGTCGTCCGCGTCAACGACCTCACCACGCCGTGGACCTACCGGGACGTGATCGAGGTCGTCGAGGGCGCCGGCGCGAACCTGGACTGCATCATGCTGCCGAAGGTGCAGGACGCCGCCCAGGTGCAGTGGCTGGACCTGCTGCTGACGCAGATCGAGAAGACGACCGGGCTCGAGGTCGGCTCGATCGGCATCGAGGCGCAGATCGAGAACGCCGCCGGGCTGGTCAACGTGGACGCCATCGCGGCCGCCTCGCCCCGCGTCGAGACCGTCATCTTCGGCCCGGCCGACTTCATGGCCAGCATCAACATGAAGTCGCTCGTGGTCGGCGCGCTGCTGCCGGACTACCCCGGCGACCCGTACCACTACATCCTCATGCGCATCCTGATGGCCGCCCGCATGCACGACAAGCAGGCGATCGACGGTCCCTTCCTGCAGATCCGCGACGTCGACGCCTTCCGCGAGGTGGCCAAGCGGTCGGCCGCGCTCGGCTTCGACGGCAAGTGGGTCCTGCACCCCGGCCAGATCGACGCCGCCAACGAGGTCTACTCGCCTTCGCAGGCCGACTACGACCACGCCGAGCTGATCCTCGACGCGTACGCGCACTGGACGTCGGAGGCCGGTGGCCGGCTCGGCGCGGTGATGCTCGGCGACGAGATGATCGACGAGGCGTCCCGGAAGATGGCGCTCGTCATCGCGGGCAAGGGCCGGGCCGCCGGAATGGCCAGGACCTCGGCCTTCACCCCGCCGGCGAGCTGAACACGGTCCCGTCGTAGGTCGGCCCCGGGTCGCTGGGGAAGACCGCCACGCCCCACACGAAGAAGGCCACGAACAGCAGGACCACGGCGAGCATCAGCACGAAGCCGACCCAGCCCAGGATGATCGCGGCCAGCGCCAGCCCGTCGCCGTCCTCGCCGCGCTCGCGGATCTGGCGGCGGGCGACGTGGCCCATGATCGCACCCGCGATCCCGGCCGGCAGGCAGATGAAGAAGCACGCGATCGATGTGATCAGGGCGCCGATGGCCAGGCCGTTCGTCGGCCGGCCGGGCACCGGGACGTACGGCGGTCCGTAGGGCGAGGGCTGCGGGGTCGTCATGCCCGCAGGGTAAAACCTGGGGGCCACCGTTGCCGGGCTGGTGAGCGTGGACGAGTATGCGAGGTATGGATACTCCGGACCTGTTCTCGCTCGATGGCAAGGTCGCGCTGGTCACCGGCGCGGGCAGCCCCTATGGCATCGGCTTCGCGACGGCCCGCCTGCTGCGCCGGCAGGGCGCCAAGGTGGCGATCGTGTCGACGACCCGGCGCATCCACGAGCGTGCCACGGAACTCGGCGTCACCGGCTTCGTGGCCGACCTCACCGACGAGGCCGAGGTCGCCGCGCTCACCGACGCCGTACGCGATCAGCTCGGCGAGGTCGACATCCTGGTCAACAACGCCGGCCTCGCGAGCCGGGCCTCGCCGGAGGTCATCCGGCCGGTCGCCCAGCTGTCGGCGGAGGAGTGGCGTACCGAGATCGACCGGAACCTGACCACCGCGTTCCTGTGCAGCCGGGCGTTCGGCGACGGCATGGCGGAGCGCGGCTGGGGTCGCATCGTCAACCTGTCGGCCACCGCCGGTCCCGTCAACGCCCTGCCGGCCGAGGCCGCGTACGCGGCGGCGAAGGCGGGCGTGCTCGGCCTGACCCGGGCGCTGGCGATGGAGCTGATCGCCGATGGCGTGACGGTCAACGCGGTCGCGCCCGGCTTGATCCACACGTCGGCCTCGACCCTGGTGGAGCTCAAGCAGGGCTACGGCTCGCCGATGGGCCGCCCGGGTACGCCCGACGAGGTGGCCGGGGCCATCGCGTTCCTCGTCTCCCCGGCGTCGTCCTACATCACCGGTCAGATCCTGGTCATCGACGGCGGCAACAGCGTGCGCCAGGCGGCCTTCTGATCCGGCGGCCGGACACGGAAACGGCCCGCCGGGATCCGGCGGGCCGTTCGGAGCCCGTGGCTCAGCTGTTGCTGCTGTTGACGATGTCGTTGATCAGCGACTGCTGACCGCCCGACAGCGCCCAGATGATCAGCGCGAGGGCGATCAGGATGCCCACACCGCCGGTGATGATGCCGGCGAGCGCCATGCCCTTGCCCTGGCCGCCGCGCTCGGAGATCTGCTTGTTGGCGATGATGCCGAGGACCACGGCCACGACGCCGGCCAGCAGGCCGAGTACGCCGCAGCAGCAGGCCAGCAGGATGCTGCCGATACCGGTGGCCATGGAGCCGATCGCGAGCCCGTTGTTCTTGTTCGGGTCGGCCATCGGCGCGCCGTACGCCGGGTACTGCGGCGTGGCGCCGTAGGGGCTGACCGGCTGCTGGCCGTACTGCGGAGCGGGCGGCTGCTGCTGCGCGTACGGGTCGTACGGGTTCTGCGGCGCGGCCGGAGGCTGGGGTGCGCCGTAGGGATCGGCGGCCGGCGGCTGCGGCGCGGAGTAGGGGTCGTGGGCCGGCTGTTGACCGTACGGGTCCGGGTTGCCGGGCGGCGGCGGATAGGTCACGCGAAGTCCTTCCTTTCCGGTGCACGCCGGAGGTGTGCCAGCATCCGTCCGGCGGCACTGTCGATCTTCATACTACGAACGCGTCCAACGGGCGCGGCGCGAGGCCACGCCCGCTGGTGGGCGCTGCTCGGTGGCCCCTGGCCCCACGTGCGGGTCAGTAGGTCGTCGAGGACGTGTTGTTGGCGAGGGCGATGACGAAGACGAACCAGCCGCAGCAGGCGATGATCCCCAGACCGGTGATGATCCAGCCGATGATGATGCCGGCCTTGGCCATGCCTTCGCCCTGCTCACCGGTCTGCCGGATCTGCTTGAGCGCGACGTGGCCGAGGATCGCGCCGATGGGCGCCGTGATCCAGAAGAGCAGGCCCACGAGGGACAGGATCATGGAGACCAGGGCCATGGAGTTCTGCTGGGTGGCCGGGGCCGCCGCGTACGGCTGACCGTAGGGCGCGGGCTGGCCGTAAGGAGCCGGCTGCTGGGCGCCGTACTGCGGCGCGGCCGGGGAACCCGGCTGCGTGCCGTAAGGGTTGTACGGGTCGGGCTGCTGACCGTACGGGGGCTGCTGACCGTAGGGGTCAGGGTTGCCCGGCGGCGGATAGGTCATCGTCGGCTCCTGTGATTCTCGAACGAGCCCGCCCGGGCCGCTCTCGCGGCGGGCAGCCCTCCGGGGTGGCGTACTGGCGCAGGGTACTAGACGGGGTGAAGCTTTTCACAGAGGTAAAGGGCTCGTCCCACCTTCTCGGCGGATCGATTCCCGCGAGATACTCAAGCAACCTGAGTGACCGTTAAGTAACAAACTCACCCGGAGGGTACGCATGCCCCGCCTCGCCCGTACGCACGGCCTCACCGACGTTCAGGAATCGATCCTCGACACCGTGCGGGAGTTCGCCGACAAAGAGATCATTCCGCGGGCGCAGCGGCTGGAGCACGATGACACATATCCGACAGAGATCGTCGATGGGATGCGGGAGATGGGCCTGTTCGGGCTCATGATCCCCGAGGAGTTCGGCGGGCTCGGCGAGTCGCTGCTGACCTACGCCCTCGTCGTCGAGCAGCTGTCGCGCGGCTGGATGTCGATCAGCGGCATCGTCAACACCCACTTCATCGTCGCGTACCTGGTGGCCCAGCACGGTACGCCCGAGCAGAAGCAGCGCCTGCTGCCCCGGATGGCGACCGGCGAGCTGCGCGGGGCGTTCTCCATGTCGGAGCCCGAATGCGGGTCGGACGTCTCGGCGATCAAGACGCGGGCGGTCCCCGACGGCGACGGATACGTGCTCAACGGCCAGAAGATGTGGCTGACCAACGGCGGCTACGCCGGCGTGGTGGCGACCCTCGTCAAGACCGAGACCGGCGCCCCGACCGTGTACGGCAACATGACCACCTTCCTGCTGGAGAAGGAGCCCGGCTTCGGCGAGACCGCGCCCGGCCTGACCATCCCCGGCAAGATCGAGAAGATGGGCTACAAGGGCGTCGAGACGACCGAGATGGTCCTCGCCGACCACCGGGTGCCCGCGTCGGCTGTGCTCGGCGGCGAGATCGGCAAGGGCTTCTACCAGATGATGGACGGCATCGAGGTCGGCCGGGTCAACGTCGCCGCCCGGGCCTGCGGCATCTCGCTGCGCGCGTTCGAGCTGGCCGTCGCGTACGCGCAGCAGCGGCGCACGTTCGGCAAGGCGATCGCGGAGCACCAGGCGGTGGCGTTCAAGCTGGCCGAGATGGGTACCAAGATCGAAGCTTCGCACGCGCTCATGGTCAACGCGGCCCGGCTGAAGGACTCCGGCCAGCGCAACGACGTCGAGGCCGGCATGGCGAAGCTGCTGGCCAGCGAGTACTGCGCTGAGGTCGTGCAGGAGTCGTTCCGCATCCACGGCGGCTACGGCTACTCCAAGGAGTACGAGATCGAGCGGCTGATGCGGGAGGCGCCGTTCCTGCTCATCGGCGAGGGCACGAGCGAGATCCAGAAGACGATCATCTCGCGTGGCCTGCTCAAGGAGTACCGCGCCTGATCCGGGCGCCCGGTGCGGCGGGGGATAGGGTGAGCTGAACCACCGGCCCGGGGACGACCGGCCGGGAATGCGATCGCCCGGGCAGGCGTTGAGCATCGACGAAGACCCATTGCGCAATCGCTGACGAATCGGAGCGTGACATGGCGACCGTGGCTTTGACCGCCGCCAATTTCGACGAGATCACCACCAAGGACGAGGGCATCGTGCTGGTGGACTTCTGGGCGAGCTGGTGCGGGCCCTGCATGCGGTTCGCGCCGGTGTTCGACGCGGCCTCCCAGAAGTACCCGGACATCACCTTCGCGAAGGTGGACACCGAGGCGAACCAGGACCTCGCCATGAAGTACGGCATCAGCTCGATCCCCACCATCTGGGCGGTTCGCGACGGCGTGATCGTCTTCGCGCAGCCCGGCGCGCTGCCGGGCGCGGCCCTGGAGGAGCTCATCACCAAGGTGCAGGAGCTCGACATGGACATGGTCCGCGAGCAGATCGCCGCTCAGGCGTAGGCCAAACTCCCCAACAGACTCGGATCACGCGTCGGCGTGCTCGACGGGGGCTGCTTCGGCGGCCCCCGTCTTCGTGTCCGCGGCGGTCTTCGCGCCGTCGGCGGCCAGCCACTTGTCGACCTTGCGCTCGACCACGAACGACAGGAACGGGATGGTCCCCGAGACCATCACGCCGAGCGTGCGCCGCAGCGGCCAGTTCGTACGCCGGGCGAGGTCGAACGTCAGCGCCAGGTAGCCGGCGAACAGCCAGCCGTGGGCCGTGCCGATGACCTGCACCGGTACGGCGTTGTCGCCGAAGTACTTGATAGGCATGGCGACCAGGACGAGCAGCACGAGCATCACGCCGACGACGTACGCGGCGATGCGGTACCGGGTGTGTGCGCCGTTCATGAGCAACTCCGCGTGTCGGGGCCGGGAAGCCCGGTCCGGGAAAGGTCAGCCGGGGAAGTCGGCCGGCCGGGCGCCGGGGTTCGCGGCCAGCCATGCCAGTAGTCGGTTGTACTCCGCCAGCCGCGGATCGTCGTCGTCCGGGCCGGTCGCGGTGGCCGGAGTCACCGGCCGGGGGGCGACGACCGGCCGGCCGAATCCCTCCCGTGGCGCCACCGGGCCCGCCTTCGGTACGCGTCCCAGCGCGAGCCGGGCCTCCCGCAGCCAGATGAGGATCACGAAGACGCCGAACACCGGCCAGAGCAGCGCGTACCCGTAGCTGAGCAGGTTGCCGCCCATCGCCCGGGTCGTCTGCCACCAGGCGAGCCCGGCACAGGCCAGGACGAGCACGAACGCGAGCGCGTGCCGGCCGAGCCAGGCGGGGGTGAGCAGGGGTCGCACGCCCCCGAGACTACTCGGCCGGGACCGGGGTCTTCGGCACCATCACCCGGCGCTTGAAGATGCAGACCATCGTGCCGTCCTGGTTGTAGCCGCGGGTCTCGACGGTCACCACGCCCCGGTCGGGCTTCGACTCCGACTCGCGCTTGTCCAGCACGGTCGTCTCGCCGTAGATGGTGTCGCCGTGGAAGGTCGGCGCGACGTGCCGCAGCGACTCGACCTCGAGGTTGGCGATCGCCTTGCCGCTGACGTCCGGCACCGACATCCCCAGCAGCAGCGAGTAGATGTAGTTGCCGACCACGACGTTCTTGCCGAAGGCCGTCTGCGTCTGCGCGTAGTGCGCGTCGAGGTGCAGCGGGTGATGGTTCATCGTCAGCAGGCAGAACAGGTGGTCGTCGTATTCCGTGACGGTCTTTCCGGGCCAGTGCTTGTAGACCGCCCCGACCTCGAACTCCTCGAAGTACCGACCGAACTGCATCTGTAACTCCCTGCGCGGAGACGACGATGTCCCGGGGAACGCAATGAGCGGCGAGGCTCTTAGCACCCGCCGCCCACGCTCTTGAGAAATGATTTTGCCGGAATGTTGCGTGAACTGTATAGAGGATCGGCCAAGAGACCCCGGTCACAGAGCAGACAGATCATGGACGGTGACCGTCCGTGTCTGAGTCGCGGTGTGAGTGAACCCTTTCCAGCGCATCGAGGTGCGCCGGGCCGCGGCGGGCATATGCTGGCCTGTAGGAGGTCGCCATGCCGAGCCAATCCGGGGCTGGCCAGCGGTTACGTTCCGCTCCGCCGATCGCCTTCGAGCCGGAGGAGTGGGATCTGCTCACCCGGCTGCCCGCCAAAGTCATGATCGCCGCGACGTCGGCCGAGCCCGACAGCGACCAGCGTACGGTCGCCGAAGGTCTCGCCGGCATAGACGCCATCGCGGCCGGAGCCGTCTCGGACTCCGACCTCGTTCGCGCGGTGGTCGCCGCCATCTACGCCGAACTGGATCCCGACCCGCCCACGGCGGAGCAGTTCCGGGACCGCCACGCCGGCATCACCGAGGTCCTCGTGACCTGTCGCGCAGCCAGCCTGACCCTCACCCGGCGGGCCGACCCCGCCGACGCGGCGGCGTACGGGCAGTGGCTGCAGAACATCGCCGCACGCGTCTGCGGCGCCTCGCGTACCGGCGGGGTGTTCGGTCTGGGCGGCTCGCTGATCAGCGACGCCGAGCACACGTTCCTCGTGGACCTGGACCGGGCCCTGCGGCCTTGAGGACGACGCGGCCCTCGGGGGAAGAACTGCGACTGTGGCGCGACGCCGGGGACGACCCCGGCGTCGTGTTGCTGGACGGCTTCCACGCGCTCAAGCACGCGCTGCGCTTCGACGCGTACATCCGGGTGGCCCTGGCGGCCGACAAGCCCGCGGTGCTGGAGCTGGCGGCCTCCCTCGCCCCGGACCTGCTCACGGACCTGGACGTGCTGCTCGCGCCGGTACCGGCCGACCAGCTCCGCCTGCTCGTCCCCCGGCTGCACCCCACCGGGGTCGCGGCGCTCGCCGACCGGCCCGCGACGGGACTCGCCGCGGATCGCGCGGCGCCCGTCGTGCTCCTGGAGGAACCGCGCAACCTGGGCAACGTGGGCGCGGTGATCCGGCTGGCGGCGGGCGCGGGGGCCGCGGGCGTCGTCACCACCGGGCCGCTCGACCCCTGGCACCCCACCGTCGTACGCGCGGCGGCGGGCCTGCATTACGCGACCGCCGTGGCGGCGGCGGACCTCGACGACCTGCCCGCCGGCCCGATCCTGGCCTTCGACCCGGCGGGCGCGGACGTGCGCTCGGTGCCGGTGCCGCCGGGTGCCCTGCTCGCCTTCGGTTCGGAGCGCCACGGGCTGTCGGCGGCGCTGAAGTCCCGGGCGGACCACCTGGTGGCGCTGCCGATGCGGCCGCAGGTGTCCAGCTACAACCTGGCGACCAGCGTCGCCATGGCGCTCTTCCATTGGATGTCCTAATACCCGCATTTCGGTCATATGCCCGCCGCGACCTTGACGGGCGTACCCACCCGGGGGAGTGTGAACGCATGGCGGTAGCGGTGTCCTGCCCCCGCTGCGGTGGCCCGGTGCGACCGCCGGACCTCGTACGCTCCCATTGGCAATGCCACCAGTGCGGGCCGGTCCTGCCGTTGCACGTGGCCGAGCACATCGGCCCGGAGATCGTCCGGGGCGCCGCCGAGCGGGCGGCCGGCCAGGAGTTCCCCGTCTGGTGCCCGTGGCCGCTGCCGCTCGGCTGGATGGTCACCGGCGTCGGCTGGGTCGGCGACGACCGGACCGGAGTGGTCGCCTCGGTCGTCGCGTGCACCGGGCCGGCCTCGCTGATCTCCGGCCCCGCCGACATCCTCTTCATCGCCGAGGACCCCGGCGTCGGCCTGGGCGTTCGCTTCGCGGGCCGGCCGGGGACCGATCCCGGGCCGAGCATCGCCGACCTCGCCGCCTCCACGACGGCCCACGCGAAGGTACGCGCGGCGGGCCACCCGGCTCCGATGTGGGCACTCGACACGCCCGAGGACCGCAGCGCGTACGTGGGGGAAGCGCACGGCCGTTGGCTGTGGACGGTCGCGTGGCCGGCACCGGCCGGATATCTCCTGGCCGAGGACGTCACGCTGCATGACTTGAGTGATTGGGTCCCGGGTGGACTTGTTTACGGCGCCATATCGCCCTACCTGCTAGGCAAGTTCTGAATCATGGCCTGACCTGCGGGTTTTGCTTTAGTGGCGCGTCAGGCCAGGTTGTCGGCGAATGATTCACTGAGGACCTGGTAACTGCTACGCTAAGTTGCATCGCGGCGACTGGATGCCGCGGCGGAGGGGGAGTGGCCCACCATGGTCAAGAAGATCCTCGTCTGGGGCGGGATTGCCTTCCTGATCTTCTTCGTGGCTTTCCGTCCCGACTCGGCGGCAAACGTGGTGAAGTCCTTGGGCAGCACCATCATGGACATCGCCCAGGGTTTCGGCGACTTCTTCTCCAGCCTCGTCGCCTGATAGGGCGGGCGCACCCCCATGGCTGGGCCATTTGACGACGAGCCGGAAGGCCCGGATGACGAACCGGGCCGTCGTGACCACGACACCGAGCCGATCCCGCGTACGCGTGGGGAATCGGCTCGGGCGTCCGATGACGACACCGCCTTCATCGGCCGGGCCCACGTGGGCGCGGCCGCGGCGGGCGGCGGTTCGACCGGCTCCGGGTCCAGCGGTGGTGGCTACGTCCCGCCCGACGAATTCATCTCGGCCGACGAGCTCGCGGGGCTGAGCAACGCCACCGCGAACTCGGCCGGGCCGCGGCGCGTACTGCCGCTGGAGGACGAGCCGAGTTCGCTGGTCGCGCGCTACCTGTTCCCGACGGAGCGGTATCGCGGGGAATGGCGCAAACACTGGATCCACCTGACCAACCAGGTTCTGGTGGGTGCGGTCGCCACCCTCGCGCTCGGCTACCTGACCGGGTTCCTGGCGCACCAGAACCTCGGCAGCCTCAGCGTCGTCGCGGTGGTCATCTACGCGCTGGTCATGGGCTGGGTCGCCTGGAGCGTGGCGGACTGGTACTACGACCGCTTCATCCTGACCAACAAGCGGGTCATGGTCGTGCGCGGACTCATCACGCGGAATGTCGCAATGATGCCACTGCTGCGCGTCACCGACATGAAGTACGAGCAGTCCCCGCTCGGCCGCATGCTCAACTACGGCACGTTCGTGCTCGAGTCGGCCGGCCAGGATCAGGCGTTGCGCGAGGTCAAGCACCTGCCGAACCCGAACGAGCTGTACCTGCGGGTGGTCGAGGAGATGTACGAGCCGGCGGCGGTCGAGGCGCGGCTGGGCCGGGACGCCGAGGACGAAGCGTAGTCCCGTCGTTACTCCACCGGTAAACATCCATTCGGACTCTGGATACGCGGCCACGTATGTGACAGCCTGTCTTCCACAATGCGGGGAGGCGGGTGACGTCAGTTGGCCGGTCGGTCGGGAATGGAGGACGAGTTCCGCGAGTTCGTCGCGGCTCGCTCCGGCGCCCTCCTGCGTAGCGCGTACCTGCTGGCGGGCGACTGGGCCACGGCCGAGGACCTCCTGCAGACGGCGTTGACCAAGACCTACCTGGCCTGGAAGCGGCTGGGCGAGATCGAGGCCGTCGAGCCGTACGCCCGCCGCGTGCTGGTCAACACGGCGACCTCGTGGTGGCGTCGGCGCTGGCACGGCGAACGGCCGACCGAGTTCCTGCCCGAGCGGGCGATCAGCGACGCCACCGAGGAGCAGCTCGACCGAGATCTTCTCTGGAAACATGTCAAAGCTCTGCCGGCACGACAACGCGCCGTGCTCGTTCTGCGTTTCTACGAGGACATGTCAGAGGCACAGACCGCCGAACTGCTCAACATCTCGCCGGGGACCGTCAAGAGCCAGACCTCCCGGGCGCTCGGCACGCTGCGGCAACGGCTCACGGCTGAGGGTGTCCAGGTCCCGGGGATCACCGGACCGGCGGCGCCCGCCGAGACTTCCGCGCGCCCGGCCAAGCCCCGGGTGGCGACCCCGCGCCCGCGTCCGGCCGACGCCGTGGTGCCCGAACCGGTCCGCGCGGACAAGTTCGAGGAGAATCCGGTCGGCCGCAAGCCCCGGCCGCGGATCGCAGTCCCCGCACGGGACGGGCGATGACCGCCGTGCGTCCCGCGGAGCGCCTTCCCGGACAGGCCACCACCGAGGCCGACGCGGCCGCGGCGCTGCGCGGCCTGTTCGACCGGCAGGCCGACGCGATCCCGCTCGCCGAGGACATCGCGGGCATCGCGGTGGGCCGGGCGCAGCGCATCCGCAGCCGCCGCCTGACCACCAGCGGAATCGCGGCCACCCTGGTCTTCGTGCTCGTCCTGACCGCCGCGGTCAGCCTGCGGGCCTGGTCGACCGGTGAGGACCGCGACAGCCCGCTGCACGGCCTCGGCATGGCCGGCGACCCGCAGGTCGCCTTCGACCTCGAACCGTCGGAGTTCACCGCGCCCGTCCAGCCGGTCGGCATGCTCGTGGACGTACGCGTGGGCGACCGGCTCTGGGACGCCACCGAAGGAAAGTGGCGCACCCTGGTCGTCGACGGCGCCGACCTGACCGTGGTGCGTACGCGGCTGGGCTGGCTGGCCGGCGACGAGAGCGGGCTCTGGCTGATGCGTACGCAGGGGACGGCGGTCCAGCTCCTGCCGGGTGGTGAGCGCTGGACGGTCAACGCCGACGGTACGCAGATCGCCGCGGTCGCCGGCACCACGCTGCGGCTGGCCAAGCTGACCGTCACCGGGCTGCAGGACATCGCGAGCAGCACGGTCGTCGCCGGTGACATCCCGGTCGGGTTCGTGTCGACGTCGGTGCTGCTGGCCACGGCCGACCGGGGCCGGTACGCGATCTGGCGGCAGAACGGCGGTTATCGCAGCACCACCGGTTACGTGCAGCTGTTCGGCAGTCCCCGGTTCGACACGTTCGGCGTGGTCAGCTCCGGCGGCACCACCTGCCTCGTCCAGGCCGCCGCCGCGACGGGCCAGATCAAACTCCAGGCGTACGCCGGCTGCCACGAACTGCTCGGCAGCGGTGTCGAGCGGGCGGCGGTCTCCCCGGACGGGCGGTACCTCGCGAGCCCGTTCCCCGGTGGAATGTGGATCATCGACCTCGACCGGTCGGTGGCGTCCGCCGGCAAGGATCACAAGGCCGGCCCGACCTGGGTGGCCAGCTGCTCCGCCGACGGCACCGCCACACCGGTGTGGATCTCCACCGACACCGTCGTGGTCGGGGCCAACAACGGCTACGTCGCGTGCGGTGTGGACGGTGGCCAGCGGCCGATCGCGCTGCCGTCCGGCGTACCCGGCGGGGCCGAACTGGTGCCTATCAGGCGATGACCGGCCGCGCCGGTCGGGTAGCGGCGGTTTGAGGCGCGTCACGCCCTATCGTGGCGGATGTGAATGCGCAGCTCTTCGGCGAGATGTTCGTGACCCTGCTGGTCATCACCGATCCGCCCGGCATGGTGCCGATCTTCCTGGCCCTGACCGGCTCGCTGCCCGCCCGGGAGCGGTACAAGGCGGCCTGGCAGGCGGTCGCCCTGGCGCTGGGTGTGATCGTCGTCTTCGCGGTCGCGGGCCAGAAGATCCTGGACTACCTCCAGATCGATCTGCCCGCCCTGCAGGCGGCCGGCGGTCTGCTGCTCATCCTGGTCGCCCTGGAGCTGCTCACCGGCAAGGCCGACGATCCGCAGCAGCAGTCGACCTCCAACATCGCCCTGGTCCCCCTCGGTACGCCGCTGCTGGCCGGGCCGGGTGCGATCGTGGCGACGATGCTGGAGGTCCGCAAGGCGAACGACTTCGCCGACTATTCGGCGGTGGCCCTCGCGATCGTGGCCGTGATGATCGCGGTCTGGCTGGTCCTGCGCTTCTCCGGCACGCTGGTACGCATACTGCGCCCGGGCGGGATCGAGGTGCTGACCCGGATCGCCGGTCTGCTGCTGGCGGCCATCGCGGTGCAGCTGATGGCCGGCGCGATCGGACAGTTCGTGGACGCGTACCGGGCCTCGCGGGGGGCCTGAAGAGGCGGATGTCGTACCCGTCTGGGAGGATTCGCCCTATGCCCACCGGCCGCATCCCGGGACAGTCCGGCCCCTCCGAGCAACTCGGGCTGGACTTCGGTGACCTCCCCGACCGCCTCCTCGTCTGTACGCCGAGCAAGCTGTCCTCGTTCGCGGACTGCCCGCGGCGCTTCCGGTACGGCTACGTCGACCGGCCGGCGCCGCCGAAGGGGCCGCCCTGGGCGCACAACTCCCTCGGCGCGAGCGTGCACACCGCTCTGAAGAACTGGTGGGCCCTGCCGGTCGCGAAGCGTACCGCCGACCCGCTGGCGACTCTGCTGCGCGCGACCTGGGTCCGTGAGGGCTACCGCGACGAGGAGCAGGAACGCGAGGTCTTCGCCCGGGCGCTGGCCTGGCTGGAGGCGTACATCGCGACGCTCGATCCCGAGGACGAACCGGTCGGCGTCGAGCGGACGGTCGCCACCAAGACGTCGGTGCTGGCATTGTCCGGCCGGGCCGACCGGATCGACCGGCGCGGCGACGAGCTGGTGATCGTCGACTACAAGACCGGCCGGGGCGAGCTCACCTCGGACGACGCGCGGGGCTCGCTGGCCCTCGCGCTCTACGCGTTCGCCGCCGCGCGGCAGTTCCGCCGCCCGTGCCACCGGGTCGAACTGCATCACCTGCCGACCGAGACGGTGGCGGCGCACGAGCACACCGACGAGTCGATCGCCCGCCACGTCGGCCGGGCCGAGGCGACCGCCCGCGACATCATCGCCGCCGAGAAGTCCGTCGCCGCCGGGGCCGACCCGGACGAGGCGTACCCGATGCAGCCGGGTGCCCTGTGCTCGTGGTGCGACTACCGCAAGGTCTGTCCTGCCGGTGCGCAGGCCGCCGTGCGTGAGCCGTGGACGGCGGTCGTCCCGCGCGAACCGGCGGTCGAGCTGGACTGAGCCGGGTGCCGACCGGAAGCGGCCGGGTCAGGCGTCCGCGCCGCGCAGCGACTGGCAGGCCGGGCACAGTCCCCAGAAGGTGACCTCGGCCTCGTCGACCTCGAAACCGTGCGCGGTGTTCGGGTCGAGGCAGGGGGCGCTGCCCACGGTGCAGTCGACGTCGGCGACCTCGCCGCAGCCGCGGCACACGACGTGGTGGTGGTTGTCGCCGGTACGAGCCTCGTACAGCGCGGGGGAGCCGGCCGGTTCGATCCGCCGGGCCAGGCCGGCCCGGGACAGGGCGCCCAGCACGTCGTAGACCGCCTGGGTGGACACCGAGTCGAGCCGGTCGCGGACCAGCCGCGTGACCTCGTCGACCTCGAAGTGACCGCCGCCGGTGAGCACGTCGAGGACGGCGAGCCGGGGGCGCGTGACCCGCAGCCCGACCGAACGCAGCCGCTCTTCACCGGACACACAGCCATCAAAGCACGATCTTTGGAATCGTCCAAGAAAAGAGCCTGATCTCACCGGCCGCGAACTGCGCGTCCGGCTGCTGTTTCATTGACGAACGTCGCCTTCGTCGGGTTCGCCGAGCGTCCTGATGATCGTTTCTGACCGAACGGCGGAGGGGCTTCCGGCCGAAAGTCGAGAACCCCAGGAACAGCCGTTCGTACGCCGCGCCCGCAGGTGGCCGCCCCTTACGCTGACCCGCAAGCCGCTGACCGGCGACCCGGGGAACGACCAGCCACGGAGGCCCACTCGTGTTCGACTACATCCTGGGCATCCCCGCCCACCCCCTCATCATCCACTTCGCGATCGTGTTCATCGTGCTGCTCGTCGGCGGGTCGGCCGTGTACGCGCTGGTCCCGCCGTTGCGCAGGCGTATCGGCTGGGCGGTGGCGCTGCTGGCCGTCGCGGGCCCGCTGGGGGCGTTCGCGGCCACGCAGTCGGGGAACGCGCTGCGCAAGATGCTGGTCGCGCAGAACTATCCGCCGCAGATCATGAGCCAGGTCGACACCCACCTGCACTACGGCGACAACACCGAGTACTTCTCGATCGGGCTGGGGGTGGCGGCGCTGCTGCTGGTCCTGGTCTCGACGGCGATCGGCCGGCGGCCCTCGGCGGAGGGCTCGTCGCGCAAGGGCTCGCTGATCGCGACGATCGGGCTCGCCCTCGTCGTCCTGGTGCTGGCCGGGTTCACCGGTTACTACGTGTTCAAGACCGGTGACACGGGCGCCCACATCGTGTGGGGATCGTTCAAGCAACCCTGACGGCAACTCTGACGGCAACCCTGATCGGGAGGATCTCTGTGGTACACGGGAGTGTGCGCAGAATCCTCCCGATCGTCCTGTGCGTGGCCCTCACCGCCTGCACGCCGACCGCGTCCCCCGTCGCGGACGGCTCCCCGACCGGCTCCGCGAGCGGCACTCCCGCCGCGGTGGCGGGGCAGAGCCCGGCGGCCGCGGCCCCGAAGACGATCACACTCGTGGCAGCGGGCGACGTGCTCGCCCACCCCGAGATCTGGCAGCAGGCCACGCGCGACGGCGGGTACGCGCCGATGTTCGCCGGCGTACGCCCGGTCGTGTCCGGGGCCGACCTCGCGCTCTGCCATCTCGAAACGCCCCTGGCCCCGGCGGGCGGGCCGTTCAAGGGGTTCCCCCGGTTCAGCGTCCCGCCGCAGATCCTCGACGGCGTCAAGGACACCGGTTTCGACGGGTGCTCGACGGTCTCCAACCACACGCTCGACCAGGGCGAGGCCGGCATCGACCGGACGATCGCCGCGATGGACGCCGAGGGCCTCGGCCACGCCGGGATCGCCGCCCGGCCGCAGGACGCCGGCAAGCCGTGGATCTACACCGTCCGCGGAGTGAAGATCGCGCATCTCGCGTACGCGTTCGGCTTCAACGGGCTCACGCCGCCGGCCGGCCGGGAATGGCTGGCGAGCAGGATCGACCCGGCGAAGATCAAAGCTGCCGCGCACGCCGCCCGGCTGGCCGGTGCGCAGATCGTCATCGTGAGCCTGCACTGGGGCACCGAGTACCGGCACGATCCGGACTCGAATCAGCTGGCCTGGGCGAACGCGCTCGCGGGCTCGCCCGACATCGACCTCGTCCTCGGCCACCACGCCCACGTGGTGCAGCCGATCCGCCGGATCAAGGGCACGTGGTTCGTCTTCGGCATGGGCAACGAACTCGCCCGGCACGCCGATCCGCAGGACGCCAACCGGGAGGGGCTGATGGTCCGGGTGACGTTCGCGTACGCGGGCCGGTGGTCGGTCCGGAAGATCGATCCGTTGCCGACCTGGGTCGACCTCGCGCCGTCGATCCGTCTCGTGGACCTGACCGCGGCGCTGGCCGATCCCGCTCTCGATCCCGCCCGGCGGGCCACCTACCAGGCCGCGTACGACCGGGTGATGAAGTACGCGGCGCTTGCTTCGTAGACCGCCGGCTCAGCGGGCCAGCGTGACGATCAGCAGGGCGGCCACCGCGATCGCCCCGACGAGCAGCGTGAACCGGCGGGCGCGGCGCTCGTCCGCGTCCAGGGCGGCGGCGTCCTGCTCGGGCAGCCGGCGCGGCGGGTCGACCACCTCGACCAGTTCCGGATGGAAGTCCTGGGGCGGTACCGCAATGGGCGGACCCGGGTACTCAGACACGCGTACACCTCCTAAGCTGGATGGCGTGGCCGGTGAAGATCTGACCTACGGCATCTCCAGCACCGAGGACGACCGCGTCGTCGAACTCGAGCCGGACGACGCGCCGATCCTGCCCGACCAGACCGTCGACGACACCGACGCCGGCTGGGGCGAATCCGCCGGCTCCAACGACGACCGCCTGCTCGAAGACCGCCCGCCGCACTGGTGAGTCAGCCCCTGGGCAGCCGGTCGCGGATCTCGGTGAGCAGTTTCGCCTCGTCCGAGAGCTCGTCCTCCTTGAGCGTCCCGCGCCGGCGCGCGTACGCGTTCGCCGGTACGACGACGAAGTAGTACAGGGCGAGCGCGGTCAGGACGAACGTGATCAGCGCGTTGATGAAGGCGCCGTAGTCGAACGGCACGCCGCGCACGGTGAATCGGCCGCCGGTGCCGTGCCCGCCGGTGAGGACCTGGATCAGTGGTTCCAGGAACGACTTCGTGAACTGGTTGATCACCGCGCCGAACGCGGCGCCGATGACGATGCCGACGGCCAGGTCGATGACGTTGCCGCGAAGGACGAACTCCCGAAAACCCTTGAACACGCCGTCATTGTCCCGCGCGTACGCGCAGAATTAGCGTAATTCGGGCAAAAAGTCCGTATTAGCGCGACGTGCCGGCGTCAGGATGCCGAGGAGGAGCTGGCGGACGGGCTGGAGCTGGACGAGCCCGACGAACTCGACGAGGAGTTCGACTGCGACGGGGTCTTCCGCGAGTCGGTGCGGTAGAAGCCCGAGCCCTTGAAGACGACGCCGACGCCGGAGAACAGCTTGCGCAGCTGGCCGTCGCACTCGGGGCACTGGGTCAGCGGCGCGTCGGTGAACGACTGGACGCGCTCGAGCTGGTGACCACAGGCCGTGCACGCGTACTGGTACGTGGGCACGATCTCCTCCTGACCGACTGCCGCCGCGGGATCGGCTGGCACTCCATAACGTCGAGTGCCAATAGTGGCACGCGAACTCCGTCCAGCTCAACTCACTGTGGCAGCCGGATCATCCCGGCCGTGGGCGTGATCACGGCGGTCACCCGCCGGTCGTGCGGCTGGGCCGGCAGGCTGTGAGCGAATTCACCGTCGTGCACGAGCGCCACGATCGGCACGTCGGGGGCCACCCGCGCCAGCGCGCGGTCGTAACTGCCGCCGCCGCGACCGAGGCGTACACCGGTCGTGTCGACGGCCAGCGCCGGGGCGATCACCAGGTCCGCCGCGGCGATCTCCGCCTCGCCGAGCAGGTCGTCGTCGTCCCAGTCGCGCCAGTCCAGGTCGTTGTCCGCCAGCAGGACGGGCACGAGTACGCGTACCGCGGCGTGCCGGGCCAGCAGCCGGGGCAGCGGCCCGGACAGGTGGGCGCCGGGCTCGGTCCCGAACGGTTCGTACGCCGCGACGACCGACGGGCGGGTGACGCGTACAAGATCTGACAGATGGCGCCAGAGCCGGGCGTCGGCATTCCGCAGGGTCGATTCCGGGCGGGAGCGACGGGCCGTGAGCAGCGCCTTCCTGACCTCGATCTTGCTGCCGACAAGATCGACGGGCGCCACCGCCGAACGAACCGAAAAATCCGACACGTGACACTTTCCCCACAACTCAGTTGAAGCGGGCAAAGCGTGCAAGCATCGCACCCGCGACCGCAATCGTAGTCGATGGAGGGAGACCCGGTGAGCCTGCGAACCCGCCTGACCAGCGCCTTTCTGGCGACGGTCCTGGCGCCGGCGCTGATCGGGGCGGTGTTCGCCGCCGGTTACGTGGCTTCGGCTGCCCAGGAGCGCGCGGCGGACCGGCTGACCGTCGCGAGCGGGGCGGTACGCACGAGCTTCGCCGCCCTGTGCGGGCAGTTGCGGGCGGTGGCCGAGGCGGTCGCCGACGCGCCTGAGGCCGACCGGGCCGGGGTGGCGCAGCGGTACGTGGCTCGGGGGCTGGTGTCCGGCGTGCACGTCGAGTCCGATGCGGAGACCGGGTTCAGCGGCCTGACCACCGTGGACGCGCCGCCGCCGCCGTGGGCGCTGTGCGCGCCGGGCACGTCCGAGGAGATCGGCCCGGCGACCTTCGAGGGGATCGCCGCGCGGGTGGACCTCGTCGACGCCCAGGGCGACCAGGTCGGCACGGTGTGGGCGGCGCAGTCGGTGGACCCGGCGGCGCTGCAGCGGCTCGCCGACTCGGCCGGCGTACGCGTGACGCTGCTGTCCGGCGACGGTGTCGTGCCGGCGGTGTCGACCGCCGGCGGACCAGGCGACTTCGCCCGCCGGCTGGGCACGGCGGACGGGATCCCGCTGCCGCTCGTCCTGTCGGTGCCGGAGCCCTCGATGGCCGGCCGCTACCTGACCCTGATCGCCGTCGTGCTGCTCACCGCCGGGCTGGCCGTCGTGGTCGCCTGGTGGCTGGCCCGCACGACGACCGCCCCGCTCGACCGGCTGGCCCGGGCGGCCGACCAGGTGGCCGACGGCGACCTGCGCGTACGCGTACCGGTGGAGTCGGCGGACGAGATGGGCCGGCTGGGTTCCGCCTTCAACCGGATGACGGCCGAGCTGGAATCCTATGTGGAGGCGCTGACCGCCAGCCGGGACCAGTTGCGCGGCCAGCTCGGCGTCCTCGGCGAC
The DNA here is from genome assembly GCF_000428945.1 of Hamadaea tsunoensis DSM 44101. Classification (GTDB taxonomy): domain Bacteria; phylum Actinomycetota; class Actinomycetes; order Mycobacteriales; family Micromonosporaceae; genus Hamadaea; species Hamadaea tsunoensis. Next base: position 184,818 of record NZ_AUAX01000005.1, read on the forward strand.
ACCCTGTCGAGCACGCACGACCTGCACCGGATCCTCCAGGTGATCCTGCAGACCGCCCGGCACGCCGCCGGGGCCAGGGCGGGCGCCGTGCTCCTGGTCGACCCGGCGACCGGACTCCTCACGGCCCAGTGCGCCGAAGGGGTCGACGGGTCCGTGCTGCGCGTACCGATCGGGGAAGGGCTGCTCGGTTCCGTGGCGGCCACCGGCGTCCCGGTACGCGGCCGCACCGACCGCGACCGCCCGGTGCTGCTGCCGATGGAGCCGGCCAGCCGGTCCTACGTGATCGTCCCGTTCACGCTCGGCGGGCTGCTGCCGGCCGAACCGGCCCCGGGCACCGCCTCCGCCCGCGGGCTGTGGCCGGCCGGGCTGCCCGCCGCGCAGGGCGTACTCGCGCTCTACGACCGGCTCGGCCGGGACGAGTTCGACGACGGCGACCTCGACACGCTGCGTACCTTCGCCGGGCAGGCGTCGGTGGCCGTCGACAACGTACGCGTCCACGAGGAGGCCCAGCGGCTGTCGGTCACCGACTCGCTCACCGGGCTGCTCAACTACCGGTCCATGCTGGACTGCCTGCGCCGGGAGGTCGAACGGGCGCACCGGTTCGGGCGGCGGCTGTGCGTACTGGCCATGGACCTCGACCGGTTCAAGGAGATCAACGACTCCTTCGGGCACGCGGCCGGCGACATCGTGCTGACCGAGTTCGCCCGCCGCGTACGCGGGGAGATCCGGGAGGTCGACCTCGCGTTCCGGCACGGCGGGGAGGAGTTCGTGGTGCTCCTGCCCGAAACCGATCTGGCCGGCGGGCAGGCCGTGGCGGAACGGTTGTGCGCGGCCCTGCGTACGGCGCCGGTGCTGCTGCCGCGCGGCCGGGTCGAGGTGACGGTGTCGATCGGGATCGCGGTCTATCCGGAGCACGGCGAGAGCGGATCGGCCGTCGTGCAGGCCGCCGACGACGCCCTGTACGCGGCCAAAGCGGCCGGGCGTGACCGCTATCGGACAGCCGGAGATGCCATTCCGGATGTGGCCCGCCCGGCGATGTCCGCAGCTCTCGGTGCCTGCGCGCCGGTCGGAGAATTGACCGCGCGCGGCGCGTCGGGCGGGACTCAGACGCCCCGACAGGGCAATGGCCGATAGTCTCGCCACATGCTCGGACACACCCCCTCAGCGGACCGTACAGCCGGCGGCGCGGGCGGCAACGCCCCCGACCGGCCGGTGACGGCTGCACGGCGGGCCACGAAGGCAGTGATCCCCGCTGCCGGACTGGCCACGCGATTCCTGCCCGCCACCAAGGCCGTCCCCAAGGAACTCCTGCCCGTCGTCGACCGCCCGGTGCTCCAGTACATCGTCGAAGAGGCCGCCAGCGCCTCGATCAACGACATCCTCCTGGTCACCGGCCGGGGTAAGACCAGCATGGTCGACCACTTCGACCGCAACCCGTACCTCGAGTCCCGGCTGGAGGCCAAGGGAGACATCGCGCGGCTCAACGCCGTGCGGCGTACGTCCGAACTGGCCGAGATCTACACCTGCCGGCAGGGCGAGCCGCTGGGCCTCGGCCACGCCGTCTCGTACGCCGAGTCGCACGTGGGCGGGGAGCCGTTCGCGGTCCTGCTGGCCGACGAGTTCTGCGCGGAGGACGAGCCGCTGCTGCCCTCGATGCTCGATCTGCAGGCGCAGACCGGCGGAATAGTCCTGTCCTTCATCGAGATTCCCGAGGACCAGGTCAACCGTTACGGCATCGCGTCGGTCGAGGAGGTCGATCCGTCACTTGCCGCCGTCAGCGACGCTGGATCCGTGGTGAAGGTGACCGGGCTCGTGGAGAAGCCGCCGGTCGGCGAGGCGCCCAGCAATCTCGCCGTCGTCGGCCGCTACGTGCTGCCCTTCTCCATCTTCGACGCCATCCGGCGGACCAAGCCGGGCAGCGGCGGCGAGATCCAGCTGACCGACGCCATGGCGATCCTGCTCGCCGAAGGCACGCCGGTGCACGGCATCGTCTACCGCGGCCACCGCTACGACACCGGCATCCCGCTCGGCTACCTCCAGGCGACCGTGCAGCTGGCCTGCGAACGCGAGGACCTCGGCCCGGCGTTCCGCCAGTGGCTGGTCGACTACCTCGCCGGCAGCAGTCCAGCCGGAGGCGCCTCTTAGGCGGATCGGGATGACGCAGAGATGACCGCAACGGCCGAGTTCGACGCGGCGTCAGCAGCCGAGCTGACGCCGCTCGCCGACTACCTGGGCAGCGTGCTGCGCAGGCTCAGGGCGCTGCCGGCGCTCGACCTCGACCTGACGCAGGCGCACGGCAACGTGCTCGCCGAGAACGTCCTCGCGCCGCATCCCTACCCCGCCTTCGACCAGGCCGGCATCGACGGGTACGCGTGCCGGGCGGACGATCTCGTGCCGCCCGGCCCCGGCCGGCCGGTACGCCTGAACGTCGTCGGCGATCTCGGCGCGGCCAGCTGGCGGCCGGCCCGGCTGACCCCGAACTCGTGTTTCTCCGTGGCGGCCGGTGCGCCGCTGCCGATCGGCGCGGACGTGATCGTCCCCGTCGACTGGACCGACCAGGGCATGGCCGCCGTCGAGATCGCCCGCGTACCCAAGCGCGGTTACGGCGTACGCCGGGCGGGCGAGGAGATCGCGGCCGGGACGGTCCTGGCCCGCGGCGGCTCGGTCGTCACCCCGGCGCTCGTGGCTGTCCTCGCGGCCAGTGGCATCGGCCACGTCGTCGTGCGGCCCACGCCCCGCGTCGTCATCGTGGCGACCGGCGACGAACTCGTCGAGGCGGGCCGGGTCAGCCAGCCCGGCCAGGTCGTCGACGTGAACTCGCACGCCCTGACCGCCGCGGCGGCCGAGGCTGGCGCGCACGCGTACCGGGTGGGGATCTGCGACGACGATCCGGAGGGCCTGCGCAGCCTGCTGGAGGACCAGACGCTGCGGGCCGACCTGATCATCACCACCGGCGGCACCGGGACCGGTCCGGGCGACATGGTGCGCCGCATCCTGTCCCGGCGGGACGGCAGCCGGAGCGGTTCGGTGACCTTCACGGAGGTCTCCCTGTACCCGAGCTCGGTGCTGGGCTTCGGCACCTACGGCACGGCCGAGGAGGTGCCGATCGTGTGCCTGCCCGGCGACCCCGGCGCCGCCCTGATCGGCTTCGAGGTGCTCGCCCGCCCGGCGATCCAGCTGCTGGCCGGCGCCGAGCCGGTGTTCCGCCCGTCCGTACGCGGGCACCTCCTGGAGACGGTGACCTCCCCTCCGGGGCTGCGCGAATTCCGGCCCGCTCTGGTGGCCGAGCGCCGCGGCGGCGGCTACACCGTGCAGCCTTTGGCCGGCGGACCGCGTACGCTGGCGGGGCTGGCCGAAGCGAACGGCCTGCTGGTCCTCGGCGAGCGGGTGACGACCGCCCCCGCCGGGTCGACTGTGGACGTTCTGCTGCTGGACAGGCGACGATGACGAGAGCCCTCGGTTATCCGACCGTGCTGCGTGACGGGCCGGTGCTGCTGCGCCCGTACAAGCGTTCCGACGCCCAGGACTGGTCCCAGGTACGCATCCGCAACCAGCCGTGGCTCGCGCCCTGGGAGGCCACGCCGATCGGGCCCTGGGCGCAGATGAACTCCCCGGCCTCGTTCCGTCTCGTCTACAAGGGACTCAAGGAGGCGGCCAAGATCGGCGAAGCCATGCCGTTCGCCATCTGCCTCGTCGAGGACGGCCGCGAGCGCTTCGTCGGCCACATCAACCTGGGCAACATCGTGCGGCGCGCGTTCGCCTCGGCGTACTGCGGGTACTGGATCGACTCGAGGGTCGCCGGCCAGGGCATCATGCCGACCGCGCTGGCGCTGGTCGTGGACCACGCGTTCAGCTCCGGCGGCCTGCACCGGGTCGAGGTCAACATCCGCCCCGAGAACAAGGCCAGCCGCCGGGTCGCCGAGAAGCTCGGGCTGCGCGAGGAGGCGTACCACCCGCACTACATGTTCATCGACGGCGCCTGGCGGGACCACATCGGTTACGGCGTCACGATCGAGGACGTGCTGGCCGACGGCGGGCTGGTCCGCCGCTGGCACCGCTTACGAGCCGCCTGACCCCGCTTTACCTGCCCTCGTCGATATCCCGCGACGCGCCGGGGCGGCGCGCCTGCCACCTACGGCGCGCCGCGACCTTTACCCTCGGTAAACGATCTATCTAGCGCGGGATCCCGTCCGGGTCCCGCCGAGGAGTGACGGGAGGGGAGAGGGTGCCGACCTCGGTGCTCCTCGCCGTCCTCACCGCCGCGGGGCTGCTCGCTCTCGCCCCGGCGCTGGTACGCCGGTACGACGCCACCGAGCGCCTCGTGGCGGAGCGGGCGCTGTCGACCGCGCGGGTCCTGGCCAGGTCCCGGCGCCGTCGCACCGTGCCAGGACGCCTCCCGGTCAACCCGCCCCGCGCGTACATCCCCTCGCAGATCCTCGGCTCGCTCGTGGGGGCGTACACGCCGGTGTCGGCGGTCCCGATGGTCAGCGCCATCCCCGTCTCCACCCCGGCCCGCTCCGGACCGCGCGCCTCCTCGCGCCGCCCCACCCTCACCGTCGTCCCGCGCTCCGCCGTCCCCTACACACTCCGCGGCGCCACCGGCGGCCGCAGCCGGGCCCGCCCGGCCGTGTACCGGCGCCGGCGCGTACTGGCCGCCCTGATCCTGTTCAACGCGGTCGAGCTGGGCGGCGTCTTCGCCGTGGGACCCGGCTTCTGGATCGGCTTCGCCGCCAGCGGCACCCTGCTCGCGGTCTACGTCGGCCACCTGCGCGGCCGCGCCCGCCAGATGCAGCGCCGCCGCGCCGCCGAAGCCGCCGAGGCCCGCTGGCTCGAAGAGCAGCAAGCCGAGGTACGCCGCGCGCAGCGCCGCCGCGCCACCGCCCGCCGGGAAGCGGCCCGCCTCCTCCAGGAAGAACTGGTACGCCAGCGTGCCGCCCTCATGCTCTCCCTCCAGGAGACGCAGGAGCTGCCCAAGGCGGTCGGAGCGGAGCAGTCGGCACCGGTGCTGTCCTACCGCGCCCCCAGCCCGCGAGGATCACGCGTACGCGGAAAGCCCTACTCCGCCGGCCCGGCCGACTCGCGCGGCAGCTCCCGATGAGCGTCGCGACCGGGTGAACACGACGCGGCGGGGTGATTCGCGCATGGGCGGGCAGACCTGCTAACCTTGGCGCCGGTCCGGAAACGGATCGCACCGGGGGACGTGGCGCAGCCCGGTAGCGCACCTCGTTCGCATCGAGGGGGTCAGGGGTTCGAATCCCCTCGTCTCCACACTGAGCAAGGCCCTGAGCGTTCATCGCTCAGGGCCTTCGTCGTTGTGCCGCGGCCTGTTCGCCTCGCCCGGTCCCCAGCCCGCGCCCCCAGCCCGGTTCCCCGTCCGCGACGCGAGTAGGCCGTTCGACCTATGGGCTGTAGTTGCGCGAGAGTCCTATATTTCCGCCCGCAAGCTCTGCATTCCGTGAACGGGGAGATCACATGCGGGCTCTTCATGGCGCCCTCGCCTCCGCAGTCGTCCTCGCGCTGACCGGTGTTGCCGCACCGGCGCAGGCCGCGGGCCCGACAGCGCCCTACACAGCCCTCTACGTCGACGGTTCCACCGGATCATGGTGGCACCAGGGATCGCTCGCGTACGACGCGACGAACGGGTCGACGTTCACGGTCGGCGCCACCGGCACCGACCAGGTCGACTTCCGAGCCGACCGCGGCACCGACAACTGGGTGATCCACGTGGCTCCGCCCACCGGATCCACCTGGACCGCCGGCACCGACTACGAGCTCAGCCTCGTACCCGACGCGGCGAAGGCGTACATCGACGTCGCCCACGCGGGTGCGACCTGCGACGAGGCGCCGGGCACGTTGCACGTGGAAGACGTCGTCCGCGGCAGCGGCGGAGCCCTGACCGGGTTCGCCGCGACGTTCGTCCTCTCGTGCTTCTCGAACTACCAGGATCTGCACGGTGAGATCCGCTGGAACTCCGGCACGGCGTACGCCGGAGCGGGTACCGACCTGATGGCCTACGATTTCGGGTCGCGTCTCGTCGGCAGCGGACCGGTCAGCAAGACGTTCACCGTCACGTCGCTCGGCGCGGGGCCGGTCGTCTTCGGCGACCCGACCTTCATCGAGAACAGCGGCTCGTACGCGATCTCGCAGAACTCGTGCACCGGGGCGTCCCTGGCGTACGGGGAGACCTGCACGATCACCGTGACGGCGCACTCGACCAAGCTCAGCGGCGACTGGACCCTGCTCAAACTGGCCGACAACACGTCGCTCGGCGCCCGCTGGTTCCAGCTCGGCATGAACGGCGTCGATCCGCGTACCGTGACGGTGTCGCCGGGCTTCCTGAGCTTCGACGGCCAGATCCTGTACGAGCTCGGCGCGCCCCAGCGGGTGACGGTGACCGGCACCGGAGACACGCCGGACACCTTCACGCCGGCCACGATCACGGGTACGGACGCGGCGAACTTCTTCGTCACGACCGACACCTGCAAGGGTGTCAGCCTCGCGAAGAACCAGACCTGCTACGTCGAGGTCGCGGCCAAGCCGCTGAGCACCGCGTACCCGAAGTATGCGACGCTGGAGCTGCATGACAACAGCCTCACGCCGACCAAGTCGGTGCAGCTGACGCTCTACTACGTCACCCAGGGATTCCGGGGGACGTACAGCCCGGTCACGCCCGCGCGGATCCTCGACACCCGCTCGGGTCTCGGCGCGCCCAAGAGCATCGTCCACTCCGGCAACGTGGTTCATCTCCAGGTCCTCGGCCAGGGCGGCCTGCCGTTCAACGGCGTCTCCGCGGTCGTGCTGAACCTGACGGTGACCGGCCCGATCGGCTCCGGCTTCCTGACGGCGTACCCGTCGGACGTCGCGCGGCCGACCGCGTCCTCGCTCAACTACGTCAAGGGCGGCCTGCGGTCGAACTCCGTGACCGTGCCCGTCGGGGCGGACGGCGCGGTGAACATCTACGCGTCCACCGCGACGCACATCGTGGCCGATGTCAACGGCTGGTACGCGGGCTCCGCCTACTACCAGTCGGGCCAGCTCGCCGGGCAGCTCCAGCCGGTCGAGCCCTACCGGCTCTTCGACAGCCGGTCGGACTGGGGCGAGCCGCTTCCCGCGGGCTACTACGCCCAGCTCGCCGACGACTACGGCACGGCGAACTCGCACATCCGCGCGTTCGTCGTCAACATCACGGCGGTGTCCCCCCGGGCGGCCGGCTTCCTGACCGCGTGGGACGGCAACGGCACCAACCCGAGTACGTCGACGGTCAACTACACGAAGGGCGGCGTCACGCCGAACTTCGCGATCGTGCCGGTCGGCCCGTGCACCATCTGCACCGGCAAGTACTACGGGCTTCCGTCGATCAGCATCTTCAGTCCGCAGACCACGCACGTCGTGGTGGACGTCGTCGGCCTCATCGACGACGGCACGCTGCCGGACGGCCTGCGGTTCACGCCGCAGACGCCGCAGCGCATCGTGGACAGCCGCAGCGCGCTCGGGCTGACCGGACCGCTGGGAGGCGCCTCGACCGCCACCGTCACGGCACCGGGCTCGGTGCTGCCGGCGGCGACGCAGGCGCTCATGCTGAACGCGACGGGGATCCAGCCCACCGCCAACACCTACATGTCCCTGTGGCCGACCGGGCTCGCCCGGCCGACCGTCAGCACGCTCAACCTCGGCAAGGGTGAGATCGCGGCCAACGCGTCGCTGACCCTGCTGGGCGGGTCGGGGATCAACCAGTTCGACATCTACAACAACTCCGGCACCGCCCACGCGGTCGTCGACGTCGTCGGTGCGTTCTGGCTCTATCCCGGTACCGCGAGCCCGTCCTTCGGCCAAGGCGTACTCGGTGGGGCCGCGGGCCCGCGCCGGGCGGCGCCGGGCGTGGTCGGCCTCGGTACGCCTGCACCGCTTCCGCACAAGGCGTGACGTGCACGGCAAGCCGCCTCGGGCCGATCGGCTCGGGGCGGCTTCCCGTTTTCCGGGCGGGCGCGGAAGGCGAGCGGCGAGACCGTTTCCCGACTGTCGGAGGGCGTTGCGCTCCTGGCCGCCTCGACTACGCTCGATCGAGTGCGCCCGCCGACCCCCGAGGAGCGCCGATGTCTGTCGAAGGCGTGGACTATGCGTTCCCGCCCCTGCCTTCCCCCTCATCGCTGGTCGCCGCGGGCAAGCAGTTCGCCTGCCGGTACGGCGGCCCGGGCTCGGACGGCAAGCAGCTGCACGCCGCCGAGCGGGACGCCCTGCACAACGCGGGCCTCGGGATCGTGGCGAACGCCGAAGGCGCGGCCGACGGCCTGCTGGGCGGCTACAGCACCGGTGTGAGCTGGGCGAACAGCGCGCTTGACCATTTCGCGGCGCTGGGGCTGCCCGACAGCCGGCCGATCTACCTGAGCGCCGACTTCGACATGACGGCGAGCCAGTGGAAGGCGGTCGCCAACGGTCTGCGCGGTGCCGCGAGCGTCCTCGGCCTGTCGCGGGTGGGCGTGTACGGCGGGTACAACGCCATGGTGTGGGCGCGCCGGGACGGTGTGGCGCGCTGGTTCTGGCAGACGTACGCGTGGTCCGGCGGCCGGTGGGCGGCGGGCAATCACCTCGAGCAGTACAAGGTCGGCGCCACGATCGGCGGAGCCGACTGCGATCTGAATCGGGCCATGGTGCCGGACTATGGCCAGTGGACGGGAGACGACGACATGGCGTTCATGGACGACAAGGATTTCGCGGCACTGGCGTACCGGGTGGAGGCCCTGGTGAGCGGCCGGGACACCGTGGTCGGCGGCCCGACCAAGGGCGAGAAGGTGCTGACCTGGAACAAGATCGCCGCCACCCTCGCCACCAATCAGCAGTTCCTGGACGCGATGAAGAACCAGCTGACCGGGGACGTGATCGTCGACGGGGCACCGCTCGGGGACGCCGACAAGCCGGCCATCGTCGAAGCGGTCAAGCAGGCCCTGCGCGAGGGCGCCGTCTGAACCGGGCCGACCTGCGTAAACAGCCCTTGGGCTGAGGAACGCTGTGTCAGGCTGGCCCTATGCCGATGCGCGCCATCTGGAAGGGCTCGGTCTCGCTCGGCCTGGTCGGGATCGCGGTGAAGCTCTACTCCGCCACGGAGGAGAAGGACATCCGCTTCCATCAGGTGCACGCCGCCGACGGGGGCCGGATCTCGATGCGCCGGGTCTGCTCGGTGGACGGCGAGGAGGTCCCGTACGCCGAGGTCGCCAAGGGTATCGAGGCCGACGACGGTGCGGTGGTGGTGCTCACCGACGAGGATCTGGCCGAGGTGCCGGTGGCGACCGCGAAGACGATCACCGTGCTGGAGTTCGTCCCCGCCGAGCAGGTCGACCCGGTCCTGTTCGCGAAGGCCTACTACCTCGCGCCGGACGGTGCCGCAGCGGTGAAGCCGTACCTGCTGCTGCGGGAGTCGTTGCGGGATTCCGACCGGGTCGGCATCGTCAAGATCGCCCTTCGGCAGCGCGAGCATCTGGCGGCGTTGCGCGTACGCGATGACGTGCTGGTCGTGAGCATGATGCTGTGGCCGGACGAGGTACGCGAGCCGGACTTCGACCTTCTGGGCAAGGGCGCGACCCTGCGTCCGCAGGAGCGGAAGATGGCCGCCTCGCTGGTCGAGACGATGGCCGGGGACTTCCAGCCGGACGAGCAGACCGACGACTACCGGGCGGCGCTGCTGGAGTTGGTCGAGGCGAAGTTGCACGGCGGTGAGGTGGCGAGGGCGGCGCCGGAGCGGCCGACGAAGGCCGCCGACCTGCTCGCCGTGCTGACCGCCTCGGTGGAGCAGGCCCAGGGCCGGACCGTGCGGACGTCGGCGGGCGAGGCGCCGGGCCGCCGGGCGCCGGCGAAGGCGACGGCCGGGAAGAAGGCGGCGCCGGCGGCGAAGAAGGCCGCGGCAAAGAAGGCGCCGGCGAGGAAGGCTCCCGCGAAGGCCGCACCCGTGAAGAAGGCCGCTGTGAAGAAAGCTGCCGTGAAGAAGGCCGCGGCGACGAGGTCGGCGGCCGGGAAGACGGCCGGAGCCACCGCCAAGGCGGCCTCGAAGAAGGCCGCCCCGGCGAAGAAGGCACCGCGGAAGAAGGCGGCCTAGGAGGTCAGCAACTGGTCGAGGGTGGCGGCGTCGGGCACGTGCGGCCGGAGCCGGCGGGCCTGCAGCAGCAGGCTCGCCAGCAGCAGGGACGGATCGGTGTCGGCGACGTCGAGCCCGAGGCGGTCGCGCAGCCAGGGCGCGACCGTACGCCAGTCGTAGAAGACCGGCCCGGACCGGCCCGGATCGGCCGGTGCCGGGAAGTCGCCGCTGGACAGGTGCCGTAGCAGCATCTCTGGCCGGACTCCGGCACGGTCGGCGACTCCGGCGAGGGTGAGACGGACGGTGTCGGTGACCCGCAGCGGGTGCAGGCCGGCCGATTCGAGGGCCCGGGTGGCCGAGACGATGGCGGCGGCCATCGTCTCGGCGTGCCGGTCGAACTCGGCGACGGCCAGGCCGCCGTCGGTGCCGAAGGCCGCGTCGTCGCAGCCGTGGGTGAACAGGCGGGTGAGGTCGTCGCCCGTGGGCGGCCGGTCGAGGACGAGAACGAAGGCGAGTGTCCGCATCACGGCTCCTGGGTGTGATCGTGTTGCTGGATGAACCGGTCGACCTGCCGGGCGTGGCCGGCCGGGTCGCTCGGGGCGGCCCAGACGGCGCGGTCGGCCCGGCAGCGGACGCAGGCGATCACACCCCACCGTGGCCCGGCCGGAACGGCCCGCAGGAACAGGCCCGCGAGCAGCCCTCGGACCAGGGCGGCGGTGATCTCCGGCGCCGGCAGGCGACCGCCGATCGTCGTGGTCGGCTTGCGGTACGCGACCGGCCGGCCCGGTCGCCCGCGGTGCGGCTCTGGGACCGCCCGGCAGCTCATCGCCCGGCCGGTTCGGCGGGCTCGGCGGGGTCCGCCTCGCCGGACGCCCCGGCGTCACGCGGCCGCGGGTTGGGCCAGCGCGCCACCCAGCCGCCCTGCTCGGGCGTGAGCTCGCCGAGCTTGACGAGGCGGGCCTTGATCCCGGCGACGTTGCGGCCGAACTCCGCCGCCAGCTCGGCATAGGACGCCCCGCCCCGGAACCGCGCGGCGAGCCGGTCCTCGTCCGCCTCCGTCCACTTCGTGAAGAGCTTGGGGTGCTTCTTGCGGCGTTCGGCGAGGCTCGCGGCACCGGGCATGGTCACCGGCTGGCCGGCCCACAGGCTCATCGTGATCAGTTCACCGGGCAGGGCGCTGAGGATGAGGTCGAGGTCGTCCGGAGCGATCAGGCCGTGCAGGTCGGTCATGATCTGGCCGTCGTTGTCGCAGGTGACGACGCTGAAGTCCCAGCGGCCGTCGGGAGTGAGGGTGGAGGAGACCTGACAGGTGCGGTCGGGTCCGGTGACTTCGCGGAGGAACTCCTGCGTCTGCGTCATGCCCCGGGACGATAGGGGGTGGGACCGACGCTTCGCCCTATTGATCAGGGATTTAGGGGCGACACGCCGAGGAAAATGCGCGTAGCGGGGGTCAACCCGTGATCATGCCCGTTTTGTCCGCTTGGTTGATGTGGATGGACGAGCGGGGCGTACGCGCACCGGGCATGCTTGGCGCTCGTGGATGCCGTCGCGCTGCGCCGGCTCGCGTCGCGTCAGCAGGGCCTTTTCACCCGGGGTCAGGCGCGCGACCTGGGCTTCTCGGCGTACCAGATCCGGCGCCGGATTCAGGCCGGCGAATGGTTGGTGGTGGCCGGGGCCGCGCTGGCGGTGGCCGGGCTGCCCGTCACCGAACGCGTACGCGAGCGGGCGATCCTGCTCGACCTGCCCGGTGCCGTCCTGGCCGGCCCCTCGGCGGCCCGCCGGCACGGGTTGAGCAGCGCCGACCGGCGGGTGTTCGTGGCCGTCGGCGACGTCGCGCGGCCCGCCCCGCCCGGGGTCGTGCACCTGCGCGACCAGGTCGGCCCCGGCGACCTCACCCGGCATGAGGGCTGCCCGGTCACCATCGCGGTCCGGACGGTCTTCGACTGCCTGCGCGTACTGCCCGAGCATCAGGCGCTGGCCCTGCTCGACGAGGCCGTGCGGGCCGGCCTGACCACGGTCGACGAGGTGGGGGAGCGGGTGCACGCGCACGCCGGCCGCCGGGACGCGCCACGGCTCGCCCGGCTGATGCGCTCGGCCGGCCGGGGCGGGCGTACGGCGGCCGAGCGGCTGCTGGCCCGGCTGCTGTCGGCGGCCGGGATCGACGGCTGGACCGGTCAGGAACCGATCTTCGATCAGGCGGGCCTCATCGGGCCCGCCGGCTTCGCCTTCCCCGGCGCCCGGCTCATCGTCGAGGTGGACAGCCACGCCCGGCACGGCTCGCCGGGCGCGTTCCAGCGCGACCGCGAGCGGCAGAACCGGCTCGCGGCGGCCGGCTGGAACGTGCTCCGGTTCACCTGGGCGGACGTGGTGCAGCGGCCGGCGTACGTGGTCGCGGCCGTGCAGGGCATGCTCGCGGGAACGGGCGCCTGAGCGTCAGATCCAGCGGTTGCCGAGCCACATCCGGTGCATCCAGGCCTCGTACGGGATCGACTGGCCGGTGAAGATCGGATAGAAGTACGCGAAGTTCAGCGCCACCAGCATGATGAACACGCCGGCCACCACCGCTCCGCTCATGCGGCGCTTCTCGTCGCGGACGGGGTCGCCGACCGGGGCCATGATCACGCCCATGATGTAGACGATGCCGAGGATCAGGAAGGGCTCCATCGGCAGCGCGTAGAAGAAGAACATCGTGCGGTGGTCGAGCTCGTAGGGGAACCAGGGCAGCCAGGCCGCCGCGATGAAGGCGAGCAGGGCGCCGGCCCGCCAGTCGCGGCGGGCGATGCCGAACCAGATGAGCGCGGCCAGTGCCGGGATGAACGCCCACCACAGCAGCGGGGTGCCGTTGAGCACGACCTCGGCGGCGCAGCTGCCGCTGCCGCACGGGTCGTTGGTCGACCAGTAGAAGGCGACCGGGCGGGCCAGCAGGAGCCACTGCCACGGCCACGACTGGTACGTGTGCGGATCGTGCAGGCCGACGTGGAAGTGGTACGCCTGCGAGTGGTAGTCCCACAGGTTGGCCAGCGCGCTGATGCCCCAGGGCAGGCCCTCGCCGGCCGGGCCGTGCCGGTCGAAGCCGCCGTCGGTGAGCAGCCAGCCCGACCAGGAGGCGATGTAGAGCGGGACGATGATCGCGATGCAGACCAGGAACCAGCCGGACTCGTCGAGCAGCGCGTCCGCGATCGGGTGCCGTACGCCGGCCGAGCGCCGGGCGCCGACCTCCCACCAGATCACCAGCAGGGCCATGACCGGCAGGAACGCCAGGGCGCTCCACTTGACGCTGAGCGCGCAGGCCATCATGACGGCGGCCGCGAGGCGCCACCACGGCACGGCGAACCGGGGCCGGGACGCGCGGCCGCGACCGGCCGGGTCGCCGCCCTCGGCGATGAAGCGCATCCAGCGGCGGCGCCGGGCGGTGCGGTCGAGCACCAGGCAGCCGAACGCGGCCAGGATGAAGAACATGAGGAAGATGTCGAGCAGGGCGGCGCGCGACAGCACGAACTCGGCCCCGTCGAAGGTCATCAGCAGGCCGGCGGCGCAGGCCAGCGCGGTCGAGCCGAACAGGTGCTTGGCGATCAGCATCAGCATCACGACGCTGGCGGTGCCGATCACGGCGGCCGAGAACCGCCAGCCCACCTCGTTGTAGCCGAAGATCTGCTCGCCGATGCCGATCAGCCACTTGCCCAGCGGCGGGTGCACGACGTAACCGGGCGAGTTGTTCTTCTCGTCCCATTCGTAACCGAGGCGCCAGAGGTTGTGCGCGTCGGTCGCGTAGTAGATCTCATCGAAGATCTTGCCCTTGGGCGAGCCCAGGTTGACGAACCTCAGGAGCGCGGCGATCAGCCCCACCACGCCCATGGCGAGCCAGGCATAGGGGTCCAGCCGCCGGTCGACGGGGTCCAGGCGGCGGCGTACCACGGCCGGCAGCGCGGGTTCCGCGGTCTCGGGAGTTCCCGTACGCGCCTCGGGGGCAATCGTCATTCGCGCATAGTAGCGCTCAATGTTCATGGGAAGGGACGCCCGGATAATGACAGTATGTTGATCCTCTGCGGCGCGCCCTTGGGAAACCCCGCCGACGCCTCGGCCCGGTTGGCGGAAACTCTCACGACCGCGGAGGTGATCGCGGCCGAGGACACCCGCCGCGCCGTGCGGCTCGCGCGGGATCTCGGCATCGAGATGCCCGGGCGGCTCGTCTCCTACTTCGAGGGCAACGAGGAGAAGCGCACCCCGGAACTGGTCGAGCTGCTGCGTACCGGCACGACCGTGGCATTGATCACCGACGGCGGCATGCCGAGCGTCAGCGATCCCGGGTACCGCCTGGTCACCGCGGCTCTGGCGGCCGGCGTACCGGTGTCGTGCGCGCCCGGGCCCAGCGCGGTCACGACCGCCCTCGCGCTGTCCGGGCTGCCCTGCGACCGCTTCTGCTTCGAGGGCTTCCTGCCGCGTACCGGGTCGGCCCGCCGCGCGCGCCTGGCCGAACTCGCCGCCGAATCCCGCACGCTCGTCTTCTTCGAGTCCACCCACCGCATCGAGGCCACCCTGCGCGATCTGGCCGGCGCGTTCGGTCCGGATCGCGCCGCCGCGCTCTGCCGTGAGCTCACCAAGACCTATGAAGAAGTACGCCGGGGCAGCCTCTCGCAACTGGCGGCCGGGGCCGACGCGTACAAGGGCGAGATCACGCTGGTCGTGGCCGGGGCTCCCGCCGCGCCGGCGGCCCGGCCGAGCGACGCCGAACTCAGGGAACTCGTCGACGAGCGGCTGGCCGGCGGGGGCACCCGGCGGGACGCCATCGACGCCGTGGCCGCGGAGTTGGGCGTACCCCGGAAAGAGGTCTATGCCGCGGCGACCGCGAAGAAGCAGGACGCGGCGGCTCAGTAGGCGGCGGCGAGGAACCCGACGAGGAGCAGCAGCGGCGCGGCGAGGCTGACGGCGACGGCGGCGCGGCGGGCCCGGCGGTCGGTGAAGCGTACGGCGCCCGAGGTGAGCGCGATGCCGGCCCCGCAGAGCAGGCAGAGGCCGACGCCGACGGCCCAGCGCAGGTGCAGGCCGCGCAGGGCCTCGCCGACGTACGCCGTGTCCCCGTGGCTGCCGGCCATCCGGGCGGGCAGGGAGGTGTCCGCCGCCCCCGTCGGTACGCCGTACAGCGCGACCCGCTCGGTCACGGTGCCGTCGGCGGCGGTGAAGTCGCCCACGCAGCGGCGGCTGACCCCGGCGCCGACGCATTCGGTGACGGCGGCCGACCCGTGTTCGCCGTGCCCGACGGCGAGCCACAGCGGCCCGGCGCTGACCCAGGCGAAGAAGGCGGCGAGCAGGGTGAACAGGACCAGGCTGGTCAGCCCGAACACGGAGGCCGCCCGGCGGGCCGGCTCGGCTTTCGGGCGGGCGGGTTCGCGGTGGGCCCGGACGGTGCGGCCGGCCATCATCTCGCGGGTGGGCCACTGCGCCAGGCTCTGCTCGGTGTCCGGCTCGCCGGCGAGGGCGGCCGGTGTCGGCACGGTGACGACGGTCTGCGCCGGTACGCGGCTTTCGATCTCCTCCTGGCCCTCGGGCCGGCCGGCCGGAGGCGCCGGCTCGGGAGCGATCCCACCCCGGCTGTCAGGTGAGGCCCACGGGCTGCTCTCCATTGATCCGGTCACAAGGTAATCTTCCGCGCAAAATAGGTACTAGCTGGACATTGGCTCGCGTGTCGCGCGGAGTGATATCCCGTTCGCAGGGCCGGAGCGAGCCTCATTAGGCTCTATGCCCATGAGCCACGTTCTCGCCGCGGTCGCCTGGCCCTACGCCAACGGCCCGCGCCACATCGGTCATGTGTCCGGATTCGGGGTGCCCTCCGACATCTTCAGCCGGTACATGCGCATGGCCGGTCACGACGTGCTCATGGTCAGCGGCACCGATGAGCACGGCACGCCGATCCTGGTCCAGGCGGACGGTGAGGGGCTGACCGCGCGGGAGGCCGCCGACAAGTACAACCGGATCATCGTCGAGGACCTGGCCGCGCTGGGCCTGAGCTACGACCTGTTCACCCGGACCACCACCCGCAACCACTACGCGGTCGTCCAGGAGATCTTCGAGGGCCTCCAGGCGAACGGCTACATCGTCTCCCAGGTCCAGATGGGCGCCATCTCCCCGTCCACCGGGCGTACGCTGCCCGACCGGTACATCGAGGGCACCTGCCCGATCTGCGGCTACACGAGCGCCCGCGGCGACCAGTGTGACAACTGCGGCAACCAGCTGGACCCGATCGACCTGATCAACCCGCATTCGAAGATCAACGGCGAGACGCCGGAGTTCCGCGAGACCGAGCACCTCTTCCTCGACCTCGGCGCGTTCGCCGAGGCGCTGGGCGAGTGGCTGGACAGCCGCGAGGGCTGGCGGCCGAACGTGCTGCGGTTCTCCCGCAACCTGGTCGACGACCTGCGCCCGCGGGCGATCACGCGCGACCTCGACTGGGGCGTGCCGATCCCGCGCGACGGCTGGGACACCAAGCGCTTCTACGTGTGGTTCGACGCCGTCATCGGGTACCTGTCGGCGTCGATCGAGTGGGCGCGGCGTACGGACAACCCGGAGGCGTGGCGCGAGTGGTGGCAGAACGACGCCGCCCGCGGCTACTACTTCATGGGCAAGGACAACATCGTCTTCCACTCGCTGATCTGGCCCAGCATCCTGCTCGGTTACGACGGCAAGGGCGACAAGGGCGGCAAGCCGGGCGCGCTCGGTGAGCTGGGGCTGCCGACCGAGGTCGTCTCCAGCGAGTACCTGACGATGGAGGGACGCAAGTTCTCCTCGTCCCGCCGGGTCGTCATCTACGTCCGGGACTTCCTGTCCCGCTACGAAGCCGACGCGCTGCGGTACTTCATCGCGGTGGCCGGTCCGGAGACGACCGACACCGACTTCACCTGGGCGGAGTTCCTGCGCCGCAACAACGACGAGCTGGTCGCCGGCTGGGGCAACCTGGTCAACCGCTCGATCGCCATGGCGGCCAAGAACTTCGGCGCGATCCCCGCGCCGGGACCGCTGCTGCCGGCCGACGAGGAGCTCCTGGCCACCGCGAAGGCGGGCTTCGCGACCGTCGGCGGGCTGCTGGAGCAGCACCGGCAGAAGCTCGCGATCAACGAGGCGATGCGGGTCGTGGCCGAGGCCAACCGGTACCTGTCCGACCAGGCGCCGTGGACGCTGAAGGGCGAGGACCAGCGGGAGCGGCTCGGCACGATCCTGCACACCGCGCTCCAGGTGATCAACGACTGCAACACGCTGCTGTCGCCGTTCCTGCCGCACTCGGCGCAGAAGATCTACGAGCTGCTCGGCGGCGCCGGGGTGCTCGCGCCGATGCCGCGGATCGTGGAGGTCGAGGACCTCGACGGCGGCCCCGGCTACCCGATCCTGACCGGTGACTACAGCGGCGGTGCGTGGGAGTCGACGGCCATCACGCCCGGTACGCCGCTGCAGCCGCCGACGCCGGTGTTCAAGAAGCTGGATCCGTCCATCGTGGAGGAAGAGCTCGCCCGTTTGGGCGGCTGACGTCCGCAATTGTGGTGAGTCGGACCGAGGCGGTCGGGGGAAATCCCGGCCGCCTCGTTGGTTCGACTGTCAGGTCCTGTTCACCTTGGCCCCGTAACGTCACGCCTCGTGACGATCGTCGATCAAACCGTGACGGCGAGTGGCGAACTGGACGGTCCTCTTCTCGTTCCGCTGACCCGGACGACGAGTTGGGAACAGATCCAGCGGCTGAGCCAGGTCCCCCCGCGGGGGACCGACGGCGAGCTGATCGCCCAGGTCCGCAGTTCGGCTGCCGTACGACGAGGTACGCGCATGGTCAAGCCGTTGCCCGCCCGGGCCGTCAACGCGACGTTGCGGGGCGCGATGGCGTACGGCTTCTGCTATCGCGAGTTCGACACGGCCCACCTGCGTACGCCGGGGGACTGGTCGGTGCTCGGCGGGGACGCGACCGCGCCGGCGGCGTACATGCTGCGGTGGCGGGCGGTCGACGGGGTCGACTACGGCTACCCGGATGTCACCAGTGGACTGCTCGCGATCCCGGCGCACGAGCGGATCGGTCCGCCGGTGCTCGGCACGGGTTTCGCGCCCAGCAATTCCGAGCTGATCCCCGAATTCATCACCAGCGACTTCGCTGATCTGCCGCTGCCGGCCAACGCCCAGCTCGTGGCGTACACGCCGGAGGGGACCGAGGCGATCCTCTACACGTACCAGCCCGAACAGCGGGGCTGGCTGCGGCTGGCCGGCCCGCAGTGGCGGCACCTGCTCACCCCGCTCAACGGCGTCGCGCCGGACCAGGATTACCTGCCGGTGCAGCCGGAACGCGGCTTCAGCCGGCTGGTCGGCAACTACCAGGGGCTGGAGCACGACGCCGTCGCCGACCCGCCGGACACCTTCCGGGTGCTCGCGATGACCCGGGCCGCCCGGTACTCCGTCGAGTCCCTGAACCGCCGCACCCGGTACGCGCGCTGGCGCGGCGTCCTCTGCACCGGCGTGACCGTCGAGGGCGAATGGGTACGCCTGCGCCTGTGCCGCCCGGACGCGGTCGGCGTGGCGACGCTCGGGGCGCAGTGCCACGAACGCGGGGTCTACGAGGCCTGGGCGCCGGTCGCCGAGGTGACCGACATTCAGGACGTGGACATCCCTTACCGGATCTGAGCGCGGACCTCACCGAATCTAGGATCGGGCGGTGACCAACCGCAGTTCCCGGGCAGCGCTTCGGCGTGAGCGCCCGGCACCGCCCGCGCCCGAACCGCTCGCCGTGCCCGTCCTCGACAGCCACGTGCACCTCGACATCGTCGGCTCCAGCGGGGCCGGCTGGCCGGTCGCCCAGCAGATCGAGGCGGCCCGGGCGGTCGGTGTCGACCGGCTCGTCCAGGTCGGCGTCGACCTCGACTCCTCGGAATGGGGAGCCGCCCTGGCGCGTACCGAGCCGGCCGTGCTCGCCACCGTCGCGCTGCACCCGAACGAGGCGCCCCGCCTGACCGACCTCGACGGCGCGCTGGCCCGCATCGACGCGCTGGCCGACCAGGAGCGCGTACGCGGTGTCGGCGAGACCGGCATGGACACGTTCCGCACCGGTGAGGACGGCCGCAAGGCGCAGGAGCACAGCTTCCGCGGGCACATCGAGATCGCGAAGCGGACGGGCAAGGCGCTCGTCATCCATGATCGGGAAGCGCACGCGGAGGTGCTCCGGATCCTCGACGACGCCGGGGCACCGGACACGGTCGTCCTGCACTGCTTCTCCGGCGACGCCGACTTCGCAGCGGAATGCGTACGCCGGGGCTATGTGCTGTCGTTCGCGGGGACGGTGACCTTCGGGAACGCGCCGCAGCTGCGCGCGGCCGCCGCCCTGACGCCGCTCACCCAGATGCTGGTGGAGACCGACGCGCCCTATCTGACGCCGATGCCGCACCGGGGCGCGCCGAACGGCTCGTACCTGATCCCGCTGACGATCCGCCAGCTGGCGGCGGCGACGGGCAAGGAGGTCGACGAGGTCTGCGCGGGCATCTCCGCCACCGGCGAACGCGTCTTCGGTCCCTGGTGACCGCCCGCCGCCTGCCTTCCCGCCCCGACGATCTTGCGCGAATGTTCGGGCTTTCCGGGCATTCATCGCGAATTTCGGGGCATTCGCGCAAGATCGTCGGAAGGGGGCGGGGGCCACGGGGGAGGGTGACGCGGGACGCGGCGGGCGGCGCCTGAGGGGACGGGCCGCCGCGACCGCATAGAGTGCAGCACCATGACCGGTCTGCTCGGCCCCGCCGAGATTCGCGCCCTCGCCGCGCGGCTCGGGGTGAGCCCGACCAAGAAGCTCGGCCAGAACTTCGTCCATGATCCGAACACGGTCCGGCGTATCGTGACGGCCGCCGGCCTCACCTCGGAAGACGTCGTCCTGGAGGTCGGGCCCGGGCTGGGGTCACTCACCCTCGGGCTGCTGGAGGCGGCCGCCCACGTGCACGCCGTCGAGATCGACGCGCCGCTGGCCGCCGCGCTCCCCGAGACCGCGGCGGAACGCGTACCGGGGGTCGCGGACCGGCTGACCGTCCATCACCAGGACGCGCTGAAGGCCACCGCCGCGGACTTCGACCCGGCCCCCACGGCGCTCGTCGCGAACCTGCCCTACAACGTCGCCGTCCCGGTCGTGCTGCACCTGCTCGCCGAGCTGCCGTCGCTGCGCCACGGCCTCGTCATGGTCCAGCTGGAGGTGGCCGAGCGGCTCACCGCCGGCCCCGGTTCCAAGATCTACGGGATCCCCTCCGTCAAACTTGCCTGGTACGCGTCCGCGCGCCTGGCCGGAAAGGTTCCGCCGAACGTGTTCTGGCCGGTTCCGAACGTGGACTCCGGTCTCGTCGCGTTCACGTCGCGGGAGCCGCCGCGTACGGATGTGCGCCGCGAGGCGGTCTTCGCGGTCGTGGACGCCGCGTTCGCCCAGCGCCGCAAGACGTTGCGCGCCGCCCTGGCCGGGTACGCCGGTTCGCCGCCCGCGGCCGAGCTGCTCCTGCGGGCCGCCGGGGTGGATCCTCAGGCCCGTGGCGAGGCGCTCACCGTGAAGGAGTTCGCGGCCATCGCGGCGCAATCCGGGAACGGTAGGGTGACCCGGTGACCGAAGCGTGGTGGCCGGACGACGACGACACGGACCGGCCGTTGCCCAGCAGTGTGCGGGTACGCGTACCGGCGAAGATCAATCTGCATCTCGGCGTGGGGCCGCTGCGCGCGGACGGCTTCCACGAGCTGCGGACGATTTATCACGCCATCTCGCTGTACGACGAGGTCACGGCGCGGCGCGGCGATACGCTGACGTTGACGATGGAAGGCGAGGGCGCGGGCGACCTGGCGCTCGACGAATCCAACCTGATCATCCGGGCCGCCCGGGCGCTCGCCGACACCGCGAAGGTCGCCGCGCACGCCCGGCTGCACCTGCGCAAGTCGATCCCGCTGGCGGGCGGTCTGGCGGGCGGCTCCGCCGACGCGGCCGCGACCCTGGTCGCCTGCGATGCCTTGTGGGGCACCAATCTCGGCCGTGACGAGCTGGCGCGGATCGCCGCGGACCTCGGTTCCGACGTGCCGTTCCTGGTCCACGGCGGCACCGCGCTCGGCACCGGCCGCGGCGAGGCGGTGAGCCCGGTGCTCGCCCGGGCGCACGTATGGCACTGGGTGGTGGGCATCGCCGACGGCGGTCTGTCCACTCCGGACGTCTACCGGGAGCTGGACCGGCTGCGGTCGGGCCCGGACGGCCCGGCGCCGCTCGACGACGCCGGCGAGCTGATGGCCGCCCTGCGCCAGCGCGACCCGGCCGTGCTGGCCGCCGCCCTCGGCAACGACCTGCAGGCGGCCGCGATCTCCCTGCGCCCGGCGCTGGCCGAGGTGCTCGAAGCCGGCCGGGTGGCGGGCGCGCTCGCCGGCCTGGTCTCCGGTTCCGGACCCACCTGCGTGTTCCTCGCCGCCGGCGCCGAGGACGCCGCCCGGCTGGCGGCCGAACTCGAGAAGGCCGGGGTCTGCCGGGAAGTACGCGTCGCGCACGGCCCTGTTCTGGGCGCCCGCAGCGTCTGACGCGATCGTCGGAAAGGCATCATGGCGAACATCATCAATCTCGACCGGGTCAGCAAGGCGTACGGGACGGCGGGGCCACTGCTCACCGACGTCTCGCTCGGCCTGGAGGACACCGACCGGATCGGGGTCGTCGGCCTCAACGGGGCCGGCAAGAGCACGCTGCTGAAACTGCTGTCCCGGCAGGAGGAACCCGACTCCGGCCGGGTCGCCCACCGGCGGGACCTGCGCGTCGCCAGCCTGCCCCAGCGTCTCGACCTGCCCGGCACCTTCACCGTACGCGACATCGTCCTCGGCACCGCCTGGCTGCCGGAGGGCTTCGCGGCCGAGCACGAGTGGGCCGGCGACGCCGGTGTGCGTACGGTGCTGGACGGGCTGGGCATGCCGGGCATCGGGCTCGACGACCAGATCGGGCCGAAGTCGGGTGGCGAGCGGCGCCGGATCGCGCTGGCGGCGCTGCTGATCCGCCACTGCGACCTGCTGATCCTCGACGAGCCGACGAACCACCTCGACATCGCCGGCATCGGCTGGCTGGCCGACTGGATCAACACGAAGCTCACCTCCGCGCTCGTGGTCGTCACCCACGACCGGTGGTTCCTCGACGCGGTGTGCACCCGGATCTGGGAGGTCGCCGATCAGAGCGTCCGCGCGTACGACGGCGGTTTCGCGGCCTGGACCCTCGCGCGGGCGGAACGGACCCGGCGGGAGGCGGTCACCGAGGAACGGCGGCAGAACCTGCTGCGCAAGGAGATCGCGTGGCTGCGGCGCGGACCGCCCGCGCGGACCAGCAAGCCGCGGTTCCGGATCGACGCGGCCAACGCGCTGATCGCCGACGTCCCACCGGTACGCGACACGGTGACCCTGGCCCGCATGGCGACCGCCCGGCTGGGCCGGCAGGTGTTCGACGTCGAGGACGTGACCCTGCACGCCGGGCCGAAGCTGATCCTCGACCACGTGACGTGGCGGATCGGGCCGGGTGATCGGATCGCCCTGCTCGGTCCGAACGGCGCCGGCAAGACCACGCTGCTGCGGGCGCTCATCGGCACCCTGAAGCCGGACACCGGCGAGGTCAAGGTCGGCCAGACGGTGAAGATCGCGTACCTGTCGCAGGAACTGGTCGAGCTGCCGGGTGAGCTGCGCCTGCTGGAGGCCGTCGAAGAGGTCGCCAAGCGGGTCACGGTCGGCGACAAGGAGATGTCGGCGACGCAGCTCGCGGAGCTGTTCGGGTTCACCGACCGTCGCGTGTGGACGCACGTACGCGACCTGTCCGGCGGTGAACGGCGGCGCCTGCAACTGCTGCGGCTGCTGGCGGCCGAGCCGAACGTGCTCATCCTCGACGAGCCCACCAACGACCTCGACACCGACACCCTGGCCTCGCTGGAGGACCTGCTCGACGGCTGGCCGGGCACGCTCATCGTCGCGTCCCACGACCGCTACCTCGTCGAGCGCGTCACCGACATGGTGTACGCGATGCTGGGCGACGCGAAGCTGACCCACCTGCCGGGCGGGATCGACGAGTACCTGACCCGGTCGGAACCCGAGGCGGCGAAGGCGACCGCGACCCCGGCCAAGGGACCGTCCGCAACGGGCGACCTGCGCCAGGCCAAGAAGGACCTGGTACGCGTCGAGCGCGCGCTGAGCAAGCTGACCGAGCGCGAGGCGAAGCTGCACAAGCAGATGGCCGACAACGCGACCGACTACGCGAAGGTCGCCTCGCTCGACGCGGACCTGCGCACGCTGCTGGCGGAGAAGGAGTCGCTCGAAGAGGAGTGGCTCACGCTCGCGGAGACCGTCAGCGAGGGCTGAAACGGGGTCTTGTAGCCTGCCTGTCGTTCGATTCCCCACCCCTCGCAGGAGCCCGTGATGCTCAGCCACGCACCGGTCAACCACCCGCTCCGGTCGCTGTACCGCACGATCGCCGCCGTCGCCGGCCTCGTGACGCTCGCGCTCGGGGTCTGGGGCTTCGCAGCGACCGCGTCGAACCCCTACTTCGACAAGGGGCCGGGCGAGGTCCTCGGCCTCGGCATGAACCCCGGGCACGCGCTGCTCATGGCGGCCACCGGCGTCCTCATCCTGCTGTCGCTGCTTGCCGGCCGCAACGTCGACCAGGTCGCGAACCTGTTCTTCGGCCTCGCGCTGATGGCCGCCGGCACCTTCGGGCTGCTGACGATGCGTACCGACATGAACGTCCTGAACTACCGGATGGCCAACGTCGTCGTCGCGTTCGTCATCGGCGGCGTACTGCTCACGGCCGGTCTCTACATCAAGTCCGGCAAGACCGTCACCGCCCACTAATTCGGGTGCGCCGGGGTGATGGCCCCGCCATGCTGTGGGCATGAGCCTGACCATCACCCCCGTGACCGTCGACGAGGGCGCCGCCGAGGCGTACGCGGTATACCGGGCGGCCGTTGCGGTGGACCTGCCGCTGGCGCCGATCATGACGCGCCGGTCGTTCGACTCCCTCTACACGCACCCCTGGCCGAGCGAGCGGTCCACCCGGTATCTGGTTCGGGCGAACGGCGTACCGGTGGCCGTCGGCATGACCGAGTTCCCGCTCAAGGAGAACCTCGCGACCGCCTCGATCGGCGTGGCCGTCCATCCGGAGCACCGCCGCCAGGGCATCGGCTCCGAGGTCTACCGCCACCTCGAGGACCTCGTACGCGCCGAGGAGGGGCGTACCAAGATCTTCGCGCAGACGAACGCCGAGATTCCGGGCTGCCCGCCGGGCGATCTGGCCGGCGTCGGCTTCGCGGAGAAGCTCGGGTTCGCCGCGGCCCTGCCCGAGGTCGCCCGGCAACTCGTGATCGAGACGCTGGACCGGCCCGCGCTGGCGAAGATGCTCGCCGAGGCGTGGGAGAAGGCCCCCGGCTACCGCCTCGTCCGCTGGAACGGCATCGCCCCGGACGACCTCATCGACGGCGTCGCGTACCTCGACGGGCGCCTGATCCAGGACGCTCCCATGGGCGACCTCGACGTCGAGCCGCAGAAGGTCGACGCGGCCCGCGTACGCGAACACGAGGAAGCCCTGTCCGCGCGGGGCCGCAGCACGGTCCACGCGGGCGCGGTGCACGAGGCGACCGGGGCGCTCGCGGCCTGGACGACGATCTGCCTGGACCCGGAGGCGGACAACGGGCAGGCGATGCAGTTCATCACGATCGTGGACCCGGACCACCGGGGCCACCGGCTCGGCACGATCGTCAAGATCGAGAATCTGTACGCCGCCCTCGCCCAGGACCCGGACATCAACCGGATCACCACCTGGAACGCGGCGGCGAACGACTACATGATCTCGATCAACGAGGCCATGGGCTTCCGCGCGGCCTACGGCCTGATGGAGTGGCAGAAGAACCTGTAACCGGGACGCGGCTCGGAGCCGGTGGGAGAATCCGGGTATGTCGCATATTCCGGTGAATCATCGGCTCCGGCCCTTCTACCGTGGGCTGGCCTTCCTCATCGGGCTGTACCTGCTGGTCTTCGGGATCGTCGGGCTCATCGTGAGCTGGGGCGACCCGTTCTTCGGCCGCGGCGACAACTACGCGCTCGGACTGAAGACCAACACCGCGTTCGCGCTCCTGTCGATCATCGTCGGGGCGGTCGTCGCGATCGGGGCACTGTACGGCCGCAACATCGACCACTTCATCAACATCGTGGCCGGGGGCGTCTTCATGTTCGCCGGCGTCTTCGGGCTGATCATCATCCGCTCGGACCTCAACAAGCTGAACTTCACCGTCGCCACCTGCGTCGTGTCCAGCCTGGTCGGCACCGGCCTGCTCATCGCCGGCCTCTACGGCAAGACCGGCAGCAGGGAGGACGCGCGCCGCGAGGAGTCGATGCGGGTCGCGGGGTCGCCGAAGGGGGAACCACGGCGCATGACGCCGTCCACGTCCAGCTGAGAGCCGTCTCCCGGGCTGCGTGAGGGCCGCTTCCGGTGGGCCGCGTCCGCCGCGCGGGTGGCCGCTATTTTCCGCGGCGGGTGAGCAGGAGCGGCTTCGCCTCGAGTTGGGCGAGGCCGTTCCACGCCAGGTTCACCATGTGCGCGGCGACCGTCTCCTTGCGCGGCTTGCGTACCTCCAGCCACCAGCGGCCGACCAGCGACACCATGCCCACCAGCGCCTGCGAGTAGAGCTCGGCCAGCTTCGGGTCGTAGCCCCGCGTCTTGAACTCCGCGCCCAGGATGTGCTCGACCTGATGGGCCACGTCGTTCAGCACCGACGAGAAGTTGCCGGAGGACGACATCACGGGCGATTCGCGTACCAGGACGCGGAACCCGTTGGTCTCCTCCTCGATGTAGTCCAGCAGGGCCAGCGCCGCCTGCTCCAGCAGCTCCCGCGGATGTCCTGCGGTCAGCGCGTTGGCGATCCGGTCCAGCAGCGAGCGCACCTCGCGGTCGACGACCACCGCGTACAGGCCCTCTTTGCCACCGAAGTGCTCGTAGACGACCGGCTTCGAGACCTTCGCCCGGGCGGCGACCTCCTCGATCGAGGTCGCGTCGAACCCGCGTTCGGCGAACAGCTGCCGGCCGATGGCGATCAACTGCTCGCGCCGCTGGGCCGCCGACATGCGTACCCGGGCCTTCGCCGGCGCACGCTCCGGCCTGGGTTCCCGCCCCCGCGCATCCTCCACGGAGCCATCCTGCCAGGCCGATGCCCGCTCGGGTCGGCCCGGCAGGTCCTCACCCACCGTGGCGGCGGTCACCCGCCCAGCCGCGCCGCGCTGCCCTGCGCGCCCTCGACCAGCTTCGCGGTGAGCCGGTCCTTCTTCGGCCAGCGCACGTTCGTGGCCCAGCCGAACTTCTCGAAGAACCAGATGGTACGCGCGGAGATGTCGATCTGACCGCGCATGACACCGTGCCGGGCGCAGGTCGGGTCGGAGTGGTGCAGGTTGTGCCAGGACTCGCCGAAGGACAGGATCGCCAGCGGCCAGAAGTTGGAGGCCTTGTCGCCGTCACGAGTCTCGAACGGGCGCTCGCCGTACACGTGGCAGATCGAGTTGATGGACCACGTGACGTGGTGCAGCAGGCCGACGCGGACCAGGCCGGCCCAGAAGAACGCGGTCAGCGCGCCCTGCCAGGACCAGGTGACCAGCCCGCCGACGGCCGCCGGGGCCAGCAGCGACGTGATGATCAGCGGCACGAAGAGCTTGTCGACCTTCTGGATGTCCTTGTCGGCCATCAGGTCGGGGGCGAACCGGGCGCGGTTGGTCATCTCCCGGTTGAACAGCCAGCCGACGTGGGCGTGGAACAGGCCCTTGGTCAGGCCCCAGAAGGACTGGCCGAAGCGCCACGGGGAGTGCGGGTCGCCCTCGTTGTCGGAGAAGGCGTGGTGGCGGCGGTGGTCGGCGACCCACTGGGTCGGCGAACCCTCGGCCGCGAACGAACCCGCGACCGCCAGCGTCACCCGCAGCCAGCGGGTCGCCTTGAACGATCCGTGCGTCAGGTAGCGGTGGAACCCGATCGTGATGCCGAGCCCGGACACGATGTACCAGACGGCGCCGATGGCCACGTCGGTCCACGACAGCCAGCCGCCCCAGGCGACCGGGATCGCGGCCAGCAGGGCCAGGAAGGGAATGACGACGAAGCCCCACAGCCCGATCAGGATGCCCTTGGGCTGGGGCCCCTCGGTCAGCGGCTTCGGACCGCGGATGGTCTGCTCGATCTCGGCCGCGCCGGTGGCGTTGGTCTCGAGATCGGCAGTGCGGGTGGCGGCGGCAGAGGACATGGCACCTCACTGAGCGGGAACAACGGACCGGGGACGGCTTACCTACGATACCGTAACCTACGGGACCGTAGTCTTCCCAGAGCTGCTTCCTGTGAATTTCCTTCGGTGAATTCCTGTCGTACGCGTGTTCTATCGTCCGGTCATGGCGTACGCCGGACGAGAGCTGCGGGAACAGGCGATAGCGCTCAAGATCGACGGCCATTCGGTGCCGTCGATCGCGCGCCGGTTGGGAGTCGCCCGGTCGACCGCGTGGGAGTGGACCAGACACGTCCCGCTCGCCGACGACACGGCGGAAGGGCAACGGCGCCGGGCACACGCGAAGGCGATGACGGACGCCCGCTGGGAACGGCACCGTGTGCAGCGCGCGGCGGAAGAAGAGCGGCTCGCCGTCGAGTGCGCCGGGGTGATCGGCGGCCTGGACGAGCGGGACCTGCTGATGCTCGGCGCGCTCATGTACTGGTGCGAAGGCGCGAAGGTGAAGCCGTGGAACCCGAGTCCCCGGGTCGTCTTCGTGAACAGCGACGCCCGACTGGTCCGGCTCTTCCTGTCCTTCCTCCGGAGCGTCGGGGCCGCTCCGGAAGAGATGATCTATCGGCTGCCTGCGGGTGGAAGTCCGGCGGAGTGGGGCGATGTATCGACGGATCGCCGCCGCGGTCGATGCGATGATGGGACAACCTGAAACTGAAGCTGAGGGCGAGACAGGTTAGTCTTTACGCGGGCCGGAGCCGCCATGGCAAAATGCCCGAATTGTAGTCCCGGGTCGTCTAATGGCAGGACTGCCGGTTTTGGTCCGGTATATAGGGGTTCGAATCCTCTCCCGGGAGCTGTCCCAATTGCCCCTGATAGCAAGGCGGTAACCCGCGTGGCGCGCACTGTGATCATCCTGGCCGCGGGCGAAGGCAAGAGGATGAAGTCCGACCTGCCCAAGGTCCTGCACCCGCTGCTCGGCCGGACCCTGGTCGGTCACGTCATGGCCGCGGCCCGGCCGCTGGCCGCGCGTACCGTGGTGGTCGTCGGGCACCGGGCGGAGCTGGTCACCGCGCACGTCGGCGAGGTCGCACCGGATGCGAGCACTGTTCTGCAGGCCGAGCAGCGCGGGACCGGGCACGCCGTGCGTACGGCGCTGGACGCCCTGGACGGCGTGGACGGCACGGTGCTGGTGCTGAACGGGGACGTGCCGCTGCTGCGTACCGAGACGCTGGCGGCCATGGTCGGCGCGCACGAGGACGCCGGTGCGGCCGCGACCGTGCTGGCCGCCGAGGTCGCGTCGCCGGGCGGGCTGGGCCGCATCCTGCGCGACGCCGACGGCGGGCTGGCCGGGATCGTGGAGGCGCGCGACGCGACGCCGGAGCAGCTGGCGATCCGGGAGATCAACGCCGGGATCTACGCCTTCGAGGCGGCCGCGCTGCGGGACGCGCTGGGCAAGCTGACCGCGCACAACGCGCAGGGCGAGGAGTACCTCACCGACGTCTTCGGGCTGCTCGGGCAGGCCGGTCGGCGGGTGTCCGTGCACGTCGCGGCGGACGCCGACGAGACGCTCGGCTGCAACGACCGGGCCGAGCTGGCCCAGCTGGGCGCGCTGCTGCGGGACCGGATCAACGCCGCGCACATGCGTGCCGGGGTGACGATCGTGGACCCCGCGACGACGTGGATCGACGCGGACGTGACGATCGAGCGGGACGCGGTCGTCGAGCCGGCGACGTATCTGAAGGGCGCCACCGCGATCGCCGCCGGTGCCGTGGTCGGTCCGGACGTGACCCTGGTCGACACGACGGTCGGGGCCGGTGCCGAGGTCGTCCGCGCGCACGCCGTGCTGGCCGAGATCGGGCCGCAGGCCAAGGTCGGGCCGTACGCGTACCTGCGGCCGGGCACGACGCTCGGGGTGAAGTCGAAGGTGGGCACCTTCGTCGAGGTGAAGAACTCGACGCTGGGCGAGGGCGCGAAGGTGCCGCACCTGTCCTACGTCGGCGACGCGAACGTCGGGGAGCACACGAACATCGGCGCCGCCAACGTGGTCGCGAACTACAACTGGCAGTCGAAGAGCCGCACGATCATCGGCGCGTACGTGAACACGGGGTCGGACTCCGTGCTCGTCGCACCGGTACGCCTCGGCGACGGCTCGACGACCGCGGCAGGTTCGATCATCACCGAGGATGTGCCGCCGGGCGCGCTGGCGATCGCCCGTGAGCGTCAGGTCAACAAGGAAGGCTGGATCCACCGGGCCCGGCCGGACAGCGCCGCCGCTGCCGCCGCGAAGGCGGCCGCGGAGGCGGACGGTGGCGCGGCGGCCGCCTGAACGGGTGGTTTCGGCGAGGTTACGGGCTTGGCGGCACGGCCGGAGGTGATCTGTTCCACGCCGCGCCGGCCCCGTGCGACGTTCGGCAACTGGCAGGAGAGTATGACCGTGACGGGTCATACTTGGTGTCGCAGTCGCGTACGCGGAGGGGCAAACGAGGCCGATGGGCAGCATCGTCGCGGAGAACCGTAAGAATCTGATGCTCTTCTCGGGGCGGGCCTATCCCGAGCTGGCCGAGGAGATCGGCCAGACGTTGGGGGTGGCGCCGACGCCGACCGCGGCGTACGACTTCGCCAACGGCGAGATCTTCGTTCGTTACAAGGAGTCCGTCCGCGGATCCGACGCCTTCGTGGTGCAGTCGGTGACGGCTCCGGTGAACACCTGGGTCATGGAGACCCTGATCATGATCGACGCGCTCAAGCGGGGCTCCGCCAAGCGCATCACCGTGGTCCTGCCGTTCTATCCGTACGCCCGGCAGGACAAGAAGCACCGCGGTCGCGAACCGATCTCGGCCCGGTTGATCGCCGATCTGCTGAAGCAGGCCGGGGCCAACCGGATCCTCACGGTCGACCTGCACACGGCGCAGATCCAGGGCTTCTTCGACGGCCCGGTGGACCACCTGTTCGCCATGGAGCCGCTGGCCAGCTATGTCGAAGCCAAGTACGGCGACCGGGCGCTGACCGTCGTGTCCCCGGACGCCGGCCGGGTACGCGTGGGCGAGCGGTGGACCGACCGGCTGGGCGGCTGCCCGCTGGCCTTCATCCACAAGACGCGGGACCCCCTGAAGCCGAACCAGGTCGTCGCGAACCGGGTGATCGGTGAGGTCGAGGGGCGTACCTGCATCCTGGTCGACGACATGATCGACACCGCCGGGACGATCTGCAAGGCGGCCGACATCCTGTTCGACTCGGGCGCGGCCGACGTGATCGTGGCCACCACGCACGCGATCCACTCGGATCCGGCGACCGAGCGGCTCAAGAACAGCCGGATCTCGGAGGTCATCGTCACCAATACGCTGCCGCTGCCGCCCGAGAAGCAGTTCGACAAGCTCACCGTGCTCTCGATCGCGCCGCTGCTGGCGCGGGCGATCCGCGAGGTCTTCGACGACGGATCGGTCACCACCCTCTTCGGCGGCCTGTCCTGACACCGCCGGTCCCGAACAGGTGCCCAGGCTGGTCCTGAGCGCACTGGAGCGCCTTCCACGGCCCCGTCCCGAGCGTGTCTCGGGGCGGGGCCGCGCTCGTCGGGTGCCCGGGAAGGTGACGTGGGCGGCACCGCTGTGTGGAACGCATTTCGGGTGCTGTAGGCTGTTTCGGTTGCCACGGCGAGGGTGCTTTGCGGGCTTCGCGGTCTGCGTTGAAGCACCGTGATCGACATGGTGCTCCGGGTCCGTACCCGTGCGCCCTTCTCGTCGGCCCACGACAGCCAGCCCGTTGAGCAGGAGATTAACTGTGTCCGAGGTAAAGATCAGCGCCGAGTCGCGTACCGAGTTCGGTAAGGGCGGCGCCCGCCGGACCCGACGGGCCGGCAAGGTTCCGGCCGTCGTGTACGGCCACGGCGAGAACCCGCGCCACATCGCGCTGCCCGCCCGTGAGTTCGCCGCCGCCATCCGGCACGGCGGCGTGAACACCGTCTTCGAGCTCGTGGGCGAGGACGGCACCAAGACGCTGGCGCTGCCGAAGGCGATCCAGCGTGACCCGATCAAGGACACCTTCGACCACGTCGACCTCGTGATCGTCAAGCGGGGCGAGAAGGTGACCGTCGACGTTCCCGTCCACCTGGTGGGCAACGCCGCCGCGGGCACCCTGGTCATGACCGAGAACGACCGCATCTCGATCAACGCCGAGGCGCTGCACCTGCCCGAGTCGCTCGAGGCCTCGATCGACGGCCTGGAGGCCGGCTCGCACGTCACCGCCGCCGACCTGAAGCTTCCGCGCGGCGTCGAGCTGGCCGCGGACGCCGAGACGATCATCGCCGTCGTCAGCGTCGCGCCGACCGCCGAGGACCTCGAGGGCGAGACCACCACCGAGGAAGCCGCCGCGGAGACCGCCGAGGAGGCGCCCGGCGCCGAGGCCACCGAGGCCTGAGCCACGACTTCAAAGGCCGGTGCCGCGGGCACCGGCCTTTGTCGTATCCCCACCCTTTTGAGAGGCTGGTCCCGTGAACACGTGGCTCGTCGTCGGCCTGGGCAACCCCGGCCCGAAGTACGCCGGCAACCGGCACAACGTCGGCTTCATGGTGGCCGACCTGATCGCGAAGCGCATCGGCGCCTCGTTCGGCCGCAAGTCGCTGGGCGGCCCGGCCGAGGTCGCCGAGGGGCGGCTCGGGGTGGGCGTCGACGCGCCCAAGCTGGTGCTGGTCAAGCCGTTGACCTACATGAACGTCTCGGGCGGCCCGGCGAAGGCGTGGGCGGACTACCACAAGGTTCCGGCCGAGCAGGTCATCGCCGTCCACGACGAGCTGGACATCCCCTACGGCACGCTGAAGATGAAGATCGGCGGGGGCGAGGGCGGCCACAACGGCCTGCGGTCCATGTCCAAGTCACTGTCGACAAAGGACTATGTCCGCGTACGCTTCGGCGTCGGGCGGCCGCCGGGTCGCCAGGATCCCGCGGACTTCGTGCTCGCGGACTTCTCGGCCGCCGAGCGCAAGGAGTTGGAGTTCCTCATCGACCGGGCGGCCGACGCCGTCGAGTCGATCATCGTCAAAGGACTGGAGCCGACGCAGAACGCGTACCACGGCGCGTGACGTCGTCGCAGCTCAGCCGTTGAACCCCCAGAAGACTTCGGGGGTATGTGGTGGACGTTCAACACCGACGGCTCAGTCCGCGGCCGCACCAGAATCCCACGAATGCCGGGAATCCCGCGAAGCCCGCGGCGATCGTGGACACGCGTCCTCTCTCCGATCTGGACACGGTGGTGCTGCCGCGCGTACCGGCGATGGTGCCCGTGCATCCCGCACAGGCCCGGCGTTCCCGCCGGTGGGAGCTGCGTTACCAGCTGTCCCTGCTGTGCGCGGATTTCGCCGTCGGCCTGGGCGCGGGCTGGCTCGCCTTCCACGTCCGGTTCGCGGAGCTCACCGCGTACACGCGGATCTATATGATCCTGTCGTGCCTGCTGCCGTTCGCTCTGGTCGGGGTGCTGGCGCTGGCGCGGGCCTATGACAAGCGGTTCCTGTACGTGGGCACGGAAGAGTACGACCGCGTGCTGCGCGGCGGGCTGGCGCTGATCGCGGGCATCGCGATCGTGTCGTACGCCCTGGAGCTGCCCACGGCGCGCACCTACGTCCTGATGGCGCTGCCCGCCGCCACGGCGACCCTGATCGTGGTGCGGTTCCTGCTGCGCAAGAGGTTGCACCGGGGGCGGGCGCGGGGCGAGTTCCTGCGGCGCGTGATCGTGGTCGGGCACGAGCTGGCCGTCGTCGCGATGACCCGGCAGCTGCGGCGCGAGCGTTTCCACGGGATGGACGTGGTGGGCGCGTGCCTGCCGGCGGACGGCGACGGGCAGGTGGGCCTGCCCGTGTTCGGCACGTTCGACGAGGTCCCCGAGGCGGTGAGCCGGGCCGCCGCCGACACGGTGATCGTCCTGGGCTGCCCGGAGCTCGACGGCGACCGGCTGCGCCGGCTGGCGTGGCGGCTGGAGGGCGACGACATCGACCTGATCGTGGCCAGCGCCCTGGTCGACGTGGCCGGCGGGCGGACGACGCTGCGGCCGCTGGACGGGCTGCCGATGCTGCACGTCGAGCACCCGCGCCTGGCCGGGGGCAGCCGTGTGGTCAAGAACCTGGTCGACCGGGGCGGCGCGCTGCTGCTCGTCGGCCTTCTGTGGCCGCTGTTCGCCTACATCGCCTGGCGCATTCGCC
Organism: Hamadaea tsunoensis DSM 44101; assembly: GCF_000428945.1. Lineage (GTDB taxonomy): Bacteria > Actinomycetota > Actinomycetes > Mycobacteriales > Micromonosporaceae > Hamadaea > Hamadaea tsunoensis. The sequence goes on from NZ_AUAX01000005.1 coordinate 218,296, forward strand.
GTGACTCGCCCGGACCGGTGCTCTTCCGCCAGGTACGCGTCGGGCGTGACGGCCGTGAATTCCGCATCTACAAGTTCCGTACGATGCATGTGGACGCCGAGGCGCGCTTGAGCGAGCTCCGGCATCTCAACGAGCACGACGGCGTACTTTTCAAGATCCGTGACGACCCGCGGGTCACCAGCGTCGGGCAGTGGCTGCGGCGGTTCTCGCTGGACGAGCTGCCGCAGCTGTTCAACGTGGTGGCCGGACAGATGTCGCTGGTGGGCCCGCGCCCGCCGCTGCCGCAGGAGGTGGCGATGTATCACGACGACGTGCTGCGCCGCCTCGCCGTGAAGCCGGGCATGACCGGCCTGTGGCAGGTCTCGGGCCGCGCCGACCTGTCCTGGGAGGAGGCGGTCCGGTTGGACCTCCGCTACGTCGAGAACTGGTCGCTTTCCATGGACGTGGTCATCCTGCTGCGTACGCTCACCGCGGTCGTCCGCAGTTCGGGGGCGTACTGATGGAGTTCGACGCCGAGCTTTCCCGCCGGCTGGCCGCCACCGCCGGAGCGCTCCTGCTGGGACTCCGCGACGAGATGGGCTTCGCCGATCCGGGTGCGCTGAAGGACGCGGGCGACCAGGCGGCCCACGCGTACCTGATGAAGGAACTGGCGGACTGGCGGCCGGACGACGCCGTGCTGTCCGAGGAGGCGACCGGCTCCCGGGAGGCCGACGAGGAGGCGGAGCGGCTGTCGGCCGACCGCGTCTGGATCGTGGACCCGCTCGACGGCACCCGCGAGTACGCCGAGGAAGGGCGTACCGACTGGGCGGTGCACGTGGCGCTGTGGAGTTCGGCCGGCCCGTCGGCCACCGTGAGCCGGACGGGGCGGCGACGGCGTACCAGCGCCCGGCCGGTGACCGGGGGCAAACTCGTGGCGGCCTCGATCGCGCTGCCCGCCCAGGGCCTCGTCTTCTCGACCGAGCCCGCGCCGGGGACGATCCCGTCGGCCCGGGGGCACCGGACGACGCCCGAGCCCGGCGTCGGCCCGGACGGCGCCGTCCTCGCCCGCGGCACCCGCGTACGCATCGCCGTCAGCCGTACGCGCCCGCCGGCCGTGGTCGCGGCGGTCGCCGAGGAACTGGGCGCCCTGCTGGTCCCGATGGGGTCGGCCGGTGCCAAGATCGCGGCCGTCATCACCGGCGAGGTGGACGCGTACGTGCACGCGGGCGGCCAGTACGAGTGGGACTCGGCCGCACCCGTGGCGGTGGCCGCGGCGGTCGGCCTGCACACGTCCCGGCTCGACGGCTCGGCGCTGGTCTACAACCAGGCCGATCCGCTGCTGCCCGACCTGGTGGTCTGCCGCCGGGACCTGGCCCGCCCGCTGCTCGACGCGCTGGCCCGGGCGCTCGCGCCGCAGCCGCTCGACCCGGAGACGGCGGCCGCCGCCCGCGCGGCCCTCGACGAGGAAGCCGCCCTGGAGCTCCTCGAAACCGATCCCGAGACTGATCTCGAGGACGAGGACGAGGACGAGGACGAGACCGAACTCGCGGACGATGCCGAGACCGATCTCGAGGACGAGGACGAACTCGAAGACGAGGACGAACTCGAAGACGAGGACGAGGCCGGATTCGAGGACGATCTCGCGGACGAGGCTGTGGACGACGAACCGGCCGAGCCGGGGGAAACGCCGGTCGGGGACGACGAGACACCGGCCGGCACCGATATGTCGGGCACATCACAACTCGGCTGAGCACCGTTGATCGAAGCGGTACGCGGCGGGTACGTTAATTCCCCAGCAAAGCACTAGGAAAGGTCTGGAAACATGAGCCCGGCGACGGCGGCGTACCGGATCTCGCACCTGGACGCCCTGGAGGCCGAGAGCATCTTCATGATGCGCGAGGTGGCGGCCGAATTCGAGCGGCCCGTGCTGCTCTTCTCGGGCGGCAAGGACTCCATCGTGATGCTCCGGCTGGCCGAGAAGGCGTTCGCGCCCGGCCGCATTCCTTTCCCCGTGATGCACGTCGACACCGGGCACAACTTCGCCGAGGTGCTGGAGTACCGCGACCGGCGGGTACGCGAGCTCGGCATCCAGCTGATCGTGGCGAGCGTGCCGGACGCCCTGGAACGCGGCCTGGTCCGCGAGCCCGCCGACGGTACGCGCAACCGTATCCAGACGCCGGTGCTGCTGGACGCCGTCGAGAAGTACCGGTTCGACGCCCTGTTCGGCGGGGCCCGGCGCGACGAGGAGAAGGCCCGCGCCAAGGAGCGGGTGTTCAGCTTCCGCGACGAGTTCGGCCAGTGGGACCCGCGCAACCAGCGCCCGGAGCTGTGGTCGCTGTACAACGCGCGGATCAACTCCGGCGAGTCCATCCGCGTCTTCCCGCTGTCCAACTGGACCGAGCTGGACGTGTGGCACTACATCGCCCGCGAGAACATCGACCTGCCCTCGATCTACTTCGCGCACGACCGCGAGGTCGTCGACCGCTTCGGCATGCTGTACGCCGTCCACGAGCACCTGCCGGCCCGGCCGGGCGAGGTGATCACGACCGAGCGGGTGCGCTACCGCACGGTCGGGGACGCGAGCTGTACGGCGGCGGTCCGCTCCGACGCGGACACGGTCGAGAAGGTGATCGAGGAGGTCGCCGCCACCCGGATCACCGAGCGCGGCGCCACCCGCGGCGACGACAAGGTGAGCGAGGCGGCGATGGAAGACCGCAAGCGGGAAGGCTACTTCTGATGGTGTCGCAGACCCACGGCGGCCAGGCGGCCGCCACGATCCCCGCTGCCCGCGTACCGGCGGCGGGGGACAAGATCGACATGCTCCGGTTCGCCACCGCGGGATCGGTGGACGACGGCAAGTCGACCCTGATCGGCCGGCTGCTCTACGACACCAAGTCGCTGTTCACCGACCAGCTCGAAGCGGTCGAGGCGGTGAGCGCGGCCCGCGGCGACGAGTACACCAACCTGGCGCTGCTCACCGACGGCCTGCGCGCCGAGCGGGAGCAGGGCATCACGATCGACGTGGCGTACCGCTACTTCGCGACGCCGCGGCGCAAGTTCATCATCGGCGACACCCCGGGGCACATCCAGTACACCCGCAACATGGTCACCGGCGCGTCCACGGCCGATCTCGCGCTCATCCTGGTCGACGCCCGCAAGGGCCTGGTCGAGCAGTCCCGGCGGCACGCGTTCCTTTGCTCGCTGCTGCGCGTACCGCACCTGGTCCTGTGCGTGAACAAGATGGATCTGGTCGACTACTCGCAGGACGTCTTCGACCAGATCGCCGACGACTTCGCCAACTTCGCGGCCAAGCTCGACGCGCCGGATCTCACCGCGATCCCGATCTCCGCGCTGCACGGCGACAACATCGTCGGCCGCAGCGACAACATGCCGTGGTACGAGGGCCCGTCCCTGCTGCACCACCTGGAGCACGTGCACATCGCGTCCGACCGCAACCTCGTCGACGTACGCTTCCCGGTCCAGTACGTGATCCGTCCGCAGGTCGCCAACGGCCTCGACTACCGCGGGTACGCCGGACAGGTGGCCTCGGGCATCCTGAAGCCGGGCGACGAGGTGCTGGTGCTGCCGAGCGGCCTGACGACGCGCATCTCGGCGATCGACACGGCCGACGGCCCGGTGGCCGAGGCGTTCCCGCCCATGTCGGTGACCGTACGCCTGGACGACGAGATCGACATCTCGCGCGGCGACCTGATCTGCCGTCCGAACAACGCCCCGGCCGTCACGCAGGACATCGAGGCGATGGTCTGCTGGATGGACGAGTCGGCGCCGCTGACCGTCGGTGGCAAGTACCAGGTCAAGCACACGACGCGGACCGTACGCGCGATCGTCAAGGAGCTGTACTACCGCCTGGACGTCAACACCCTGCACCGGGACGAGTCGACCGACCGGCTCGGCCTGAACGAGATCGGGCGGATCCGGCTGCGCACGACCCAGCCGCTGCTGGCCGACGAGTACCGGCGTAACCGCACCACGGGCGGCTTCATCATCATCGACGAGGTCACGAACCGGACGGTCGCCGCCGGAATGATCGTGTAAGCGGCTGGAATGATCGTGTAACCGGATGTAGCGCGGGCGCCGGGCGACCGGGGATGATCCCAGGAGGGGAACCAGACCGCTCCCACGATGATCCGGCGAAGAGGAGAATGGCGCTATGGCGGAGACCGTCCGGATCGGCGTGGCGGTCGACATCCCGGCGCCCTGGGGCCCGCGTCTCACCCAGGCCAGGGTGGCGGCGGGAGATCCGCTCGGCGCCACGGTGCCGGCCCATCTGACCCTGCTGGGGCCGACCGAGGTCGACCCGGGGGATCTCGGCGCGATCAAGGACCATCTGGTCCGCGTCTCGGCCGCTCACCGCCCGTTCGAGCTGCTCCTGCGCGGTACGGGCACGTTCCGGCCGGTCACCGAGGTCGTGTTCGTGGCCGTCGCGGCCGGGATCAGCGAGTGCGAGCTGCTGGCCGCCGCGATCTCCGGCGCGCCCGAGCTCGACCGGCCCCGGCACTTCCCCTACCACCCGCACGTGACGGTGGCCCAGGAGGTCGCGCCGGAGAAGCTTGACCAGGTTTTCGACGAATTGTCGACCTTCGAGGCCCGGTTCACGGTCGACGTCTTCCGGCTGCACACGCACACCGGCGACATCAAGTCCCCGGACTCCCAGTGGCACCATCTGCGGGACTACCGGCTTGCTCCGGCTGCTCCGGCTCCTGGTCGGCCTCGGGCTTCGGGCCGGCGGCCAGGTCGATGAACCGGCCGCGGGTCGAGGTGGCCGCCAGCGCCGCGCCCCAGAGCACCACCTGGTTGAACAGGTAGAGGTAGATGAGCAGACCGGCGGCGGTCGCGATCACCGCGTACGCGGTGTAGAACCGGGTCGCGTGGGTCACGTACGCGCGCCCCAGCCAGTTCAGCAGCGACAGCGTCAGGCCGACCGCCACGGCCGGCGGGATCAGGCGCCGGGGCTGGATGTGCAGCCGGGGCAGGGCGGTGAGCAGCGCGGCCGCGAACATCACGTTGATCAGGACCGTGACCCCGCCGGTGGAGAGGGTCAGCCAGATCGACGACGTGCCGCCGGAGAGCCACCGGAACAGGCTGTCCAGCAGGTCGCCGAGGACCAGCGAGAACCCCATGACGGCGGCCAGCGCGATGAGCATGCCGAGGTCGACCAGCCGGCGTATGACGACGTTGCCGGGGTGCTCCTCGAGCTTCCAGACCGCCCGCTGGGAGGTACGCCAGCAGTCGACCCAGCCGAGCCCGGTGAGCAGCAGGCCGATGACACCGAAGAACGCTATGTTGGCCGCGTTGTTCTGGATCGACTCGACCGGCAGGCTCGGCAGGTTCTTCTCGAGCGCCGTGGTGACGGTGTCCTGCAGGTGCGGGTGGGACTCCAGGAAGAAGCCGAAGACCGAGAAGGCGACCAGCGACAGGGCGAACGCCGCGAAGAATCCGTAGTACGCGATCGCGGCCGCCAGCCGGCCGCCCATGACCTCGGAGTAGCGCTCCTTGGCGGCCCAGAAGTTGTCGAACGTCCCGGACCGCTTGCGGGCGGTGGCCACCGCGTGGTCGTACCGCTCCAGCGCCATGTCGACAGCGTGCTGGATGCGTTCGAAGATCGCCACCACGTCTTTATCTTTGCTCAATCCCGCGCCGCAGGTGGTCAGGAAATGCGGCGGGCGCCCGCGCCGGGCACCGCCCGGAAGGCGGCCGGGGCGGCGAAGCCGTGGTCGGCGAACGACTTGGCCACCGCCTCGGCGACGAGGTCGGCCTTGTCGGCGTCGACGAGGGCGATCACGCAGCCGCCGAAGCCGCCGCCGGTCATCCGGGCCCCGTACGCGCCGGCGGTCAGGGCCGCCGCCACGGCCACGTCCAGCTCCGGGACGGTCACCTCGAAATCGTCGCGCAGCGAGGCGTGCGAGGCCGTCATCAGCGGCCCGATCTCGCGGTGGCGGCCGGAGCGCAGCAGCTCGATCGTGTCGAGGACGCGCTGGTCCTCGGTGATCGCGTGGCGCGCCCGGCGTACCAGGAGGTCGTCGGTGAGGCGGTCGAGGTCGGCCAGGGTCGCGTCGCGCAGGGCGGGCACCCCGAGCTCCGCGGCGGCCCGCTCGCAGGCTTCGCGCCGGGCGGCGTACTCCCCGGAGACGAGGCGGTGCGGGGCGCGCGTGTCGACGACGAGCACGGCGAGGCCGTCGGCGGCGAGGTCGAAGGGGATCTGCTCGCTGGCGCCGGAGCGGCAGTCCAGGAACAGCGCGTTGCCGGCCGTGCAGAGCACGGAGGCGGACTGGTCGAGCACGCCGCAGGGCATCCCCACGTACGCGTTCTCGGCGCGCTGCGCCAGCAGCGGCCGCCGCTCGTGCGGTACGCCGAGCCGGCCGAGGTCGGACAGGGCGACCAGGACGGCGCACTCCAGCGAGGCGGAGGAGGACAGCCCGGCGCCGAGCGGGACGTCGGAGGCGATCGTGAACCGGGCGCCGGGGACGTCGTAGCCCGCGTCGCGCAGGGCCCACACGACCCCCGCCACGTACGCCGCCCAGCCGTCGACCTTGGTGGAGAGGTCGAACTCGACGGTCTCGCCGGTCAGCTCGGACGTGGCCGACCAGGTGGCGGCGGCGGTCGGGCTGGCCGCGACGCAGGTGCTGTGCGGCAGGGCGAAGGGCAGCACGAAGCCGTCGTTGTAGTCGGTGTGCTCGCCGATCAGGTTCACCCGCCCGGGCGCGCTCCACAAGCCGACCGGCTCCTCACCGTGGGTCCGCCGGAACAGTTCCACCGCGCGCTGGGCCGCATCAGTCATGGGCAGGATGGTAGCGACCTTCGCGTGGGCGCGCCTCAAGAGGTTGTTCGACGGGGCAGGCGTGTCTATCTGTTAGGAGTCTTGACAGAGCGTCGTTTGCGGTCGAGTGTCGTCACATGTTGCGTTCATTCCTGACTGACCGGTCCGCCGCGGGCGTGCGATCCAGCAAGACTGCTGGTACGCGTCCGATGGTGCGGATCGCCGCGGTCGCCGCGCTCGCCCTGAGCGCCGGGATCGCCCCCGCGACGGCCGCGGACGCCGGTTCCGGATCGGCGGCCGGCCAGGCCCCCAAGAAGGTCGTCTCGGCGTACTTCGCCGACTGGGACGTCTACGGGCGCGGGTACTTCGTCAAGGACATCCCCGCCGACAAGATCAACGTCATCCAGTACGCGTTCGGCGTACCCGGGTTCGACCCGGCGACCGGCGCGACCAGCTGCAGTGTGCTGGACCCCTGGGCGGACTTCCAGCAGGTCTACTGGGGCGGGGAGAACTCGGTGGACGGTGTCGCCGACACCTACCCGGGGCAGAACCTGTACGGCAACTTCAACCAGCTCCGCAAGCTGAAGCTGGCGCACCCGGATCTCAAGGTCGAGATCTCGCTCGGCGGCTGGACCAAGTCCACGCACTTCTCGCAGGTGGCGGCGACGCCCGAGCGGCGCGCGTCGTTCGTGTCCGCCTGCATCGACACGTTCATCAAGGGCAACCTGCCGACCGGCGGGTGGCCGGAGGACGCGGGCGGCCTCGGTGCGGCCGCCGGCATCTTCGACGGCATCGACCTGGACTGGGAGTACCCGACCGCCGTCGCCGGCGGCAACGAGGACGTCAGCCCGGCCGACCGGCACAACGCGACCCTGCTCGCCCAGGAGTTCCGCAAGCAGCTGGACGCGTACGGGAAGACGACGGGCAAGCACTACCTGCTGACCGCCGCCATGCCGGCCGCCAAGAACTCGACCAAGTACTACGAGCTCGCGAACTTCGTGAAGTCCCTGGACTGGGCGAACATCATGAGCTACGACTACAACGTCACCGGCGGCGCCGTCTCCGCGCACGACACGCTGTTCACGCCCGACCCGCGGGACCCGAACGGCAAGGACCTCACCTGGAACACGGCCGGCACCGTCGGGTACTACCTGGCGTCCGGCGTACCGGCGAGCAAGATCGTCGTGGGCGTGCCGTTCTACGCCAACCAGTACATCCGCAACACCGGCGGCCTCTACACGGCCTTCGACAACACCGGCCTCGACGCGAACGTGCTGGCCTGGGACCAGACCCCGCAGCCCAGCTACCACGAGCTCGTCGACAACGGCGCGATCGTCACGGCCGCGGGCGTGGGCCAGAACGGCTACACCCGCAAGTGGAACCTGTTCGCGGGCGAGCCCTACCTGTGGAACCCGGCGGCGGTGCACAACCTCTCGGACGGCACCACCATCACCGTCCCCACCACGATCGTCTACTCCGACCCCAAGTCGATCGGCGAGCGCGCCGCGCTCATCAAGCTGCTCGGCCTGCGCGGGGCCATGGCCTGGGAACTCAGCCAGGACTCCAACGACCACGCGCTCATCAACGCGCTCTCCCCGGTTCTTTCCTAGAATCTCCGAGTACGCGTAAAGGGGCGCTCCGGATCACCGGAGCGCCCCTTTCCCGTCTTGCCGACGGTCGTTCTGGCGCTTTCTCAGTTCTGGCGCCGTCTCAGTTCTGGCGCCGGTAGAACGTCCACGCGTCGGCCACGATGTCGGCGACCTCGGTCTTCTCCGGAGTCCAGCCCAGTTCGGCCTGTGCCTTGGCCGAGGACGCGTACAGGGCGGCGGGATCTCCGGGGCGGCGCGGCAGCCACTCCACCGGCACGTCGGCCCCGGTGACCTCGCGTACGGCGTCGATGATCTGCTTGTTGGAGAAGCCGGTGCCGACGCCGAGGTTGTAGATGCGGTGCTCGCCGGGCGTGGCCGCCTCCAGTGCCCGCAGGTGTGCCCGGGCCAGGTCGGTGACGTGGATGTAGTCGCGGATACAGGTGCCGTCCGGCGTGGGGTAGTCGTCGCCGAACATCGGCATCTTCTCCCGCTTGCCGGCCGCCACCTCCAGCGCGATCGGGATCAGGTGGGTCTCCGGGTCGTGCCGCTCGCCGATCACGGTCCCGTCCGCCCCCACGTACGCCCCGGCGACGTTGAAGTACCGCAGGCTCACCGCGGCCAGCTTGTGCGCCCGGGCCTCGGACGCGATCGCCAGATCCACCGCGAGCTTCGTGGCGCCGTAGGTGTTGATCGGCATCGTCACGGCGTTCTCGGTCAGCGGCAGCTCGGACGGCTCGCCGTAGCAGGCGGCGGTCGACGAGAAGATCAGCCGGCGTACGCCCGCCGCGCGCATCGCGTCGATCAGGTTCAGCCCGGCCCGGGTGTTGGCCTCCCAGTGCAGCTCGGGCAGCGACATCGACTCGCCGGCCGAGATCAGCCCCGCGAAGTGCAGTACGCCGTCGAAGCCGGCCTCCGGGGTCAGGATCTCGGCGGCGTCCTGGACCCGGCCCTGCACGAACTGCGCGTCGGCCGGAACCTGGGCGGCGTCGTTGCGGGACAGGTCGTCCAGCACGACGACGGTGTGCCCGGCGTCGAGCAGCAGCCGGCTGACGACCGCGCCGACGAACCCGGCGCCGCCGGTGACGAGCAGCTTCATGCGTTCCTCCCGGTGGGTGCAGTGATCGCGCCCACCCTACCCAGCGAATCTGCACGACATCGTGGCGACCTGGGAACTCCCGGACGCCGCGTCGTACGATGCAGGGATGCCGGATGGCCATAGTCCGGACCGACCTCCGGGGCGCGCCGCGCCCTCGAAACGCGGTCCCGGCGTGCTCACCAAGACCGTCTCCCCATGGATGCTGCGGTTCCTGCGCGACCGCATCAGCGAAGACCAGCTGCGGGCGCTCGTGGCGGCCAACGACTCGATCGGCGGCGACGAGCGGCGCATCATCGGCGACGTGTGGCGCAGCGGCAACGCGCTCATCCGCGAGATCATGATCCCGCGCCCCGACGTCGTCTTCCTGGACATCTCGATGCCGCTGGCCGAAGCCGTGACGGTGGCGAAGTCCGAGACCCACTCCCGCTTCCCGGTGACCGACGGCGGCAGCGACAACGTCGTCGGCTTCGTGCACCTGCGCGACCTGCTGCTCGGCACCGGTACGCTCGCCGACCTCGTCCGCGACGTCAAGCGGCTGCCGGCGGCGAAACGCGTACTGCCGGCGTTGACCGAGATGCGTCGCGAACACCAGCAGCTCGCCCTCGTCGTCGACGAGTACGGCGGCACGGCCGGCATCGTGACCCTCGAAGACCTCATCGAGGAGCTGGTCGGGGAGATCCACGACGAGTACGACGACGCCCCCGACCCGGTGATGGCCGGGCTGTTCCCGGCCGAGGTGGAGGGCCGGCTGAACCTGGCCGACTTCGCCGAGCGTACCGGGTTCACGCTGCGTCCCGGCCCCTACGAGACCCTCGGCGGGTACGTGATGGCCCGGCTGGGACGCGTACCGGTGGTCGGCGACAGCGTCGAGGTCCACGACGCCGGAGTGGTGCTGCGGGTGCTGGCCCTGGACGGCCGGCGGGTCGCCCGGCTGGGCCTGGTGCGCCAGCCCGACCTGCCCCAGCAGGCGACGGCCGTCGATGAGATGTACGTGACCGGGCCGCTCGGCGCGCCGGTGGTGGGGCTGGAACAATAGGCGCATGTCTGACGACCGCCGCCTCCGCGTCCTCTCCGGGATCCAGCCGACGGCTGACTCCTTCCACCTGGGCAACTACCTGGGCGCGGTGAGCAACTGGGTGGCGATGCAGGACACGCACGACGCCTTCTACATGGTCGTCGACCTGCACGCGATCACGGCCGGCCACGACCCGAAGGTGCTGCGCGCGCGTACACGCACGAGCCTCGCGCAGCTGCTCGCGTTCGGCATCGACCCGCAGCGCAGCACGCTGTTCGTGCAGTCGCACGTGCCCGAGCACGCCCAGCTGGGCTGGGTGATGGGCTGCATCACGGGCTTCGGCGAGGCGTCGCGGATGACGCAGTTCAAGGACAAGTCGGCCAAGCAGGGCGCCGAGCGGGCGAGCGTCGGGCTGTTCACGTACCCGATCCTGCAGGCCGCCGACATCCTGCTCTACCAGGCCGACGCCGTGCCGGTCGGCGAGGACCAGCGCCAGCACCTGGAGCTGACCCGCGACCTGGCGCAGCGGTTCAACCACCTGTTCGGGCCGACGTTCACGCTGCCCGCGCCCTACATCCCGAAGGCGACCGCGAAGATCCTGGACCTCCAGGATCCGACCGCGAAGATGTCGAAGTCGTCGTCGACCCCGGGCGGCCTCCTGGAGATCATGGAGGACCCGGCTAAGTCGGCGAAGAAGATCAAGTCCGCCGTGACCGACACCGGCCGCGAGATCATCTACGACCCGGAGGGCAAGCCCGGCGTCAGCAACCTGCTCACGATCTACTCGGCGCTGTCGGGCCGGGGAGTCGAGGAGCTCGTCTCCGCGTACGACGGCAAGGGCTACGGGGACCTGAAGAAGGACCTGGCCGAGGTGTTCGTGCAGTTCGTGACGCCGATCCAGGCGGCGACCAGGTCCTACCTGGACGATCCCGCGCAGCTGGACAAGATGCTGGCGATCGGGGCGGAGAAGGCGCGCGCGGTGGCCGGCGCGACCCTGGCCCTGACCTACGACCGCCTGGGTTTCCTCAAGCCCGCGGCCTGAGGCCCGACGAGAAGGCGGCCGCGCCCCGGTGGGGCGCGGCCGCTTCGTACTCAGCGAACAAAGATCAGCGCTGGAGCCACACCGCGGTGTCGACGGGCAGCTCGCCCGTCTCGGTCAGCGGGCCGCTCGTGACGAGCGCCTTGCCGCCGAAGGCGTCCAGCGAGACGGGCACCTTCGACAGGTTGGCCACCACGACGATCCCCGGCTCCCGCTCGAAGGCCAGAACGCCGGCCGGCGCGGCCAGCCAGCGCACGGCACCGCCGCCGAGGGCGGGGTTCGACTTGCGGACGGCGAGGGCCTGCCGGTAGAGGTTGAGCGTCGAGGCCGGGTCGTCCTCCTGCACCTCGGCCGTCAGCGCCGCCCAGGAAGCGGGCTGCGGCAGCCAGGGCGCGGCCGCACCGGCGGGGCCGAACGCGAACCCGTCGGCGGGTGTGCCGCCCCAGGGCAGCGGGACCCGGCAGCCGTCCCGGCTCTCCCCGGTACGCAGGAACGACGGGTCCTCGCGCAGCTCGTCGGGCAGGTCGAGGACCTCGTTGAGACCCAGCTCCTCGCCGTTGTACAGGTACGCCGAGCCGGGCAGGGCCAGCATGAGCAGCGTGCCGGTACGCGCCCGCAGCAGCCCCACGGGACCGTCGCCGTACCGGGTGACGTGCCGGTGCTTGTCGTGGTTGGACAGCACCCAGGTCGTCGGCGCCCCGACCAGGTCGGCCTCCATCAGCGACTTGTCGATGATGGTCCGGAACGAGTCCGCGTCCCAGCTGGCCATCATGAAGTCGAAGTTGAACGCCTGGTGCAGCTCGTCCCGCCCGATGTACCGGGCCAGCCGCTGCGGGCTCGGCACCCACGCCTCCGCGACGGCCATCCGGCCACCGGGGTAGGAGTCGAGGATCGGGCGCCACTCGCGGTAGATCTCGTGCACGCCGTCCTGGTCGAAGTAGGGCAGCTCGCCCCGGCCGACCATCATCACCTGGCGCTCGTCGCCGGCCTTGCCCACGTTCGGCAGGCCGTCCGCCTTGATCATTCCGTGCGCCACGTCGATCCGGAAACCGTCCACCCCGCGGTCCAGCCAGAACCGCAGGATGTCGCGGAACTCCGCGCGTACGGCCGGGTTGTCCCAGTTGAAGTCGGGCTGCTCGGGCGCGAACAGGTGCAGGTACCACTGGCCGTCCGGGGTCTGCGTCCAGGCGGGGCCGCCGAAGATCGACTCCCAGTCGTTCGGGGGCAGGTCGCCTCGGCCCTCGCGGAAGTGGAACAGTTCCCGTTCGGGCGAGCCCGGACCGGCGGCCAGCGCGGCCTGGAACCACTCGTGCTGGTCGGAGCAGTGGTTCGGAACGAGATCGACGATCACGCGGATGTCCAGCTCGTGCGCGTACGCGATCATGGCGTCGAAGTCGGCGAGCGTGCCAAAGCGCGGGTCCACGTCGCGGTAGTCGGCCACGTCGTAGCCGCCGTCGGCGAGCGGGGAGGTGTAGAAGGGGCTCAGCCAGATCGCGTCGATGCCGAGCTTGCGCAGGTAGGGCAGCTTGGCGCGCAGGCCGGACAGGTCGCCGGTGCCGTCACCGTCGCCGTCGGCGAAGCTGCGGGGGTAAACCTGGTAGACGACCGCGTCGCGCCACCAGTCGTCGTTGCCCAGGACGGTCTGCGCCCTGGCGGCGGAGGTTGTGGTGCTCAACGGTGTGTCCTCTCGGTCATCCGGCGCCGAGGCGAGTGTGCCCGGTGCCGGAACGGTTCGGTCATCCGGCGACAAGCGCGAGTGTGCCCTGGGCCGGAACGGTGATCGTGGCCTGCCCGGAACCGTCGACGGTGACGGCCGAGCCGGTGGTGATGTCGTGATAAGTCCCCGCGGGCAGCCCGGTCGCGACGCTCCTGGTCGCGGCCTGGGCGGCCCGGTTCAGGGCGAAGTAGCCCTTGCCCTCACGGGCGAAGCCCAGCTGGTCGTCGGCGGCCCACCAGTGGGTCACCGGCGCGTCGCCGGTGACCGCGCGGAAGCGTACGAGGGGGAGCACGGTGCGGTGCTCACAGACGAAGGCCTGGGGCGCACACACTACCGGCAGCGTCGTCCCGTCCTTCGCGGCGGGCGGCCCCTGGTCGTAGTCGTCGAACGCGAAGCTCGACATCACCAGTGGGGTGCCGTACGGGTAGGCCAGCATGAAGGCGGTCGCGAGGGTGTGCAGCGCGCCGTCCTTGTAGGTGAGCGGCGTGCCGCCGCGCTGCGTGTCGTGACTGTCCACATAGACCACGGACTGGCCGCTCGGCTCGTAGTCCAGGGCGTCGCCGGTCGGTTCGCCGAGACCTTCGAGGTTCACCAGGCTGCCGCGCATCGCCCGGCTCAGGTCCGGGCCGTACCGCGGTTCGAGCACCGCGCCGTCGGGCAGGTACTCGGCCGGTTGGATCGGCTCGCCCGCGGCGAACAGCACTTCCTGATAGATCACGGGTACGCGTCCCGCCGAGGTCTTGCCCAGCTTCCCGAGGATCGCCGCGATGTCGGCCGCGGGCATGTGCTTCGCGGCGTCGATCCGGAATCCGTCGACGCCGAGCGACAGCAGATCGCCCAGGTACGCGGCCAGCTTCGCGCGTACGTCCGCGCGTTCGGTGGCGAGGTCGGCAAGGCCCACGAGGTCGCAGTTCTGGACCTCGTCCCGATCGGTGTAGTCGGCGATGTCGTGGCCGCAGTGGTGGAAGTCGGCCGACCCGTCGTAGCCGGGGTAGCCGGTCTTCGTGAACTTCGTCCCGGCCGATCCGACCCCGAACAGCTGGGCCGTCATGTGGTTGAGGACCGCGTCGGCATACACGCGTACGCCGGCCTTGTGGCAGGTCGCCACCATGTCGGCCAGAGCGGCCCGGTCGCCCCGACGGCTCGTCAGCGCGTACGAGACCGGTTGGTAGTCCTGCCACCAGGGGAAATGCTGGTCCGGCAGCTCGACGTGCTCCTGGGGTGGCGAGATCTGCACCGCCGCGACGCCGGCCGGCCCGAGCCGATCGGTGCACTCCTTCGCGACGGAGGCCCAGGGCCACTCGAAGAGATGGACGACGACCCCTGTGGGAGCGTTCCCATCCGCCGGAACGGCGGACTTGGTCGCCGCGGGTACTGCAAGGGGCTCCGCCGAGCAGCCGGTGAGGACGAGCAGCAGCGCGCAGAAGGCACCGCGTCTCCAGCGTCGCACGCTGCTGCTCCTCTCCACCCGCCACCTGACTGGTGACGGGATGAAGAATGCGCCGCAAACCTTGCAAACGTCAAGCAGAAGTTTTCAGCAAGTTTCAGACGTACTACGCGCCCGAGGCGCTACCCGCGCTTGCGGGCGACCGCGGTCGAACCGCGGACGACCAGCTCCGGGCGGAACACGTACTCCGAGTGCGGGGCGGGGTGGCCCAGGATCTCGTCGATCAGCGCCCGGGCCGCGGCCAGCGCCATCGCGCGTACCGGCTGGCGGAGGGTGGTCAGCGGCGGGTCGGTGAAGGCCATCAGCGACGAGTCGTCGAAGCCCACGATGCTCACGTCGTCGGGTACGCGCAGCCCGTGCTGCCGGGCGGACCGGATCGCACCCAGCGCCATCAGGTCGGATCCGCAGACCACGGCCGTCGCGCCGCGATCGAGCAGGCGGCCGGTCGACGCCTCGCCGCCCTCGACGCCGAACAGCGGGGACAGGGCGATGAGCTCGTCCATGTCCCGGTCGGACAGGCCGAGCAGCCGCCGCATCGCGTCCCGGTAGCCGGAGATCTTGCGCTGTACGGGCAGGTAGCGGCCGGGCCCGGAGATCAGGCCGATCCGCTCGTGGCCGAGCGCGACCAGGTGGGCGACCGCGGCGTCGGCGGCGGCCCGCTCGTCGACCGAGACGAAGGGCGCCTCCAACCCCTCCATGTACCCGTTGACCAGCACGATCGGCAGCGGCCGGGTGAGCAGCTTCCGGTAGCGGTCGGGGTCGGCCGTCGTGTCGGCGTGCAGCCCGGACACGAAGACGATGCCGGCAACCTGGCGGTCCAGCAGCATCTCGACGTATTCGTCCTCGGTCACGCCGCCGGCGGTCTGCGTACACAGCACCGGTGTGTACCCTTGCTGCGCCAGCGCCGACTCGATGATCTGGGCAAACGCCGGGAAGATCGGGTTGTCGAGCTCGGGGACGACCAGCCCGACGAGACCCGCGCTGCGCTTGCGCAGCTTGGTCGGGCGCTCGTAACCGAGCACGTCGAGGGCGGTGAGAACCGCCTGACGCGTCTCGGCCGAGACGCCGGGACGGTCGTTGAGCACCCGCGAGACCGTGGCCTCGCTCACTTCGGCCTGCTGAGCGATGTCAGCCAGACGTGCACGCATGGCGGAATGGTAACCGAACAGACAAGATCTTGCTGACAGGGACCTGCAAGCTCTTCCACATCTTGCAAAGTCTTGCTAACGTGCGCCCAACGCACAGAACCGCAACAACCGGCGAACAGCTTCGAAACAAGCTGACCCCGACTCCGGAACACATTCTCAGATACCCCCGTCTGCCGGGCCACCGTCCCGTGGCTCCGCGCGACCCCTTTGAACAGGAGACCTTTGATGCGCAGACGTATCGTCTTCGCGGCACTGGGCGCCGCCGCGTCCGCCTCCGCCCTCGCGGCGTGCGGAACCGACGACAAGCCGGCCGCCGCGCCGTCCAAGGACAAGGGCAACGGCAAGCTCGTCATCTGGGCCGACACGAAGCGTACGGCCGTGCTGAAGAAGTACGCCGACCAGTTCGGCAAGGACAACGGCATCACGGTCGAGGTCAAGGAGGTCGCGGAGAACCTCCAGACGGTCTTCGTCACCGCCTCGCAGCAGGGCAGCGGCCCGGACGTCGTCGTGGGCGCGCACGACTGGATCGGCAACCTGGTGCAGAACGGCGCCATCGACCCGGTGCAGCTGTCGGCCGAGCAGAAGTCGACCTTCGCCGCCGCCGCCGTCAAGGCCGTGACCTTCAACGGCCAGGTCTACGGCGCCCCGTACGCGCTGGAGAACATCGCTCTGGTCCGCAACACCGAGCTGGCCCCGACCGCCCCGGCGACCCTCGAGGACCTCGTCAAGGCCGGCCAGGACCTCAAGAAGGCCGGCAAGGTCTCCGAGATCCTGCTCGACCAGGCCGGTGCGCAGGGCGACGCGTACCACATCTACCCGATCTACTCCTCGGGCGGCGGCTCGATGTTCGGCCTGACCTCGGCCGGCGACCCGGACCCGAAGAACGTCACCGTGAACAGCCCCGACTCGATCGCGGCCTTCACGAAGATCAAGGAGCTGGGCGAGAAGGGCTCCGGCGCGCTCAAGACCTCGATCGCCGCCGAGAACGTCGTCGCCACCTTCACGGCCAAGAAGGCCGCCTTCTTCATCACCGGCGCGTGGAACATCGCCGACATCAAGAAGGCCGGCATCGCGTACGACATCACCCCGGTCCCGGCGTTCGCCGGCGGCAAGCCCGCCCAGCCGTTCCTCGGCGTACAGGCGTTCTTCGTCGCGGCGAAGGGCAAGAGCAAGGCGCTCGCGCAGGAGTTCGTGGCTAACTACGTCACGAACAAGGAGGTCGCGCTGGCCCTGTACGACGCCGACCCGCGGCCGCCGGCGCTGCTCGCCGCGATCGACGACGCCAAGGCGAAGGACCCGGACGTGGCCAAGTGGCTCGACGCCGGCAAGGACGGCCTGCCCATGCCGGTCATCCCGGAGATGGCCGCCATCTGGGGCCCGTTCGGCAACGCCGAGGTGGCCGTGATCAAGGGCGGCGACCCCAAGACGGCGGCCGACGCCGCCGCGAAGGCCATCAACGACGCGATCACCAAGAAGTAGGTCTATCGCGATGACCACGCCGAGCACGAGTTCCGTGGACTCGGGCGGCACGCAGGGCGCGGGGAGCAACGGCTCCCCGCGCCCTCTGCCCGAGCAGCGCCGTTCCCGGGGACGGGCGACGACGCCCGCCGCACCCCGCGAGATCACCACCGGCTTCCTGGCCGGCCGCGTGATCGCGCTGGGCCTCGTCGCGGCGATCGACCTGTACGCGGGTCCGCCCCTCATCTCGGGGCGGCACTGGGCCGGCGTGGTCATCCTGGCCGCGGTCAGCCTGGTGATCGCGTACGTGTATCTGAGCAAGCGACACGTTCCGGTCAAGTACCTGCTGCCGGGCACGATCTTCCTGATCGCGTTCCAGGTCCTGCCGGTCCTGTACACCCTGACGACGGCCGTCACGAACTTCGGCGACGGCCACCGGGGCAACAAGGACGAGGCGATCGTCGCCATCCAGACCAGCTCGCTGCAGCAGGTCGCCAACGCACCCGAGTACGGCCTGAGCCCGGCCCTCGACAAGTCGGACCACCTGGTGTTCCTGCTGGTCACGACCGACGCGGCCGGCGACCGCAAGGTGCAGGTCGGCACGGCGGACGGGTTGAAGGACCTGCCCGGTGCCAACGTCGGGCTGACCGGCAAGGTGACCGAGGCGGACGGTTACACGATCCTCAACGCGGGCGACGCGGCCGGCCGGGCCGAGGAGATCGGCGCCTTCGCGGTCCCGACCGGGCAGGGCGCGATCAAGTCCAGCGGCCTGAGCCGGGCGGTCGAGCTGAAGGCGACGAAGCTCTACGACGCCGGCTGTGACTGCGTCACCGACGTGGCCAGCGGGACCAAGTACACCGCCGACGAGTCGAAGGGCTACTTCGTCGGGCCCAACGGCGACAACCTGTCGCAGGGCTGGAAGGTCAACGTCGGCCTGCACAACTTCGCCCGCCTGGTCAACGACCCCGCGATCTCGGGCCCGTTCCTCGGCTCGTTCGTCTGGAACATCGTCTTCGCGCTCAGCAGCGTGTTCTTCTCGTTCGCGCTCGGCATGATCTGCGCGCTGGCCCTGCACTCGCCGCGCGTACGCGGCACGAAGCTGTACCGGACCCTGCTCATCCTGCCGTACGCGATGCCCTCCTTCGCGATGCTGCTGGTCTGGCGGGACATGTTCAACACCGACTTCGGCCTCATCAACCGGGTGTTCGGCAGCCACATCGACTGGCTCGGCCAGCCGATGACGGCCCGGTTCGCGCTGATCCTGGTGAACATGTGGCTCGGCTTCCCCTACATGTTCCTGGTGGCGACCGGTGCGCTGCAGGCGATCCCGCGCGAGCTGACCGAGGCGTCGAGCATCGACGGCGCCACGGCCTGGCAGGGCTTCAAGCGGGTGACGCTGCCGCTGCTGCTGGTCGCGCTGAGCCCGCTGCTGATCTCGTCGTTCGCGTACAACTTCAACAACTTCAACGCGGTCCAGTTCATCACCAAGGGCGGCCCGTTCCCACCGGACAACGCGTCCAGCGGCGCGACCGACCTGCTGATCACCTACACGTACCGGCTCGCCTTCGGCGGCAGCGGGGCGCAGTTCGGCTTCGCGGCGGCCATCTCGACCATCATCTTCGCGATCGTGGCGACGATGTCGGCCATCGCGTTCCGGCGTACGCGCAAGCTTGAGGAGGTCTACTCGTGACCTGGGTGAAGCGGGTCGGCTGGCGGCACCTGGTGCTGATCCTCATCGTGCTGTTCGCGTTGTTCCCGATCGCCTTCGTCGTCTCGGCGGCGATCAACCCGCTGGGCACGCTCAGCTCCTCCGAGCTCTACCCGACCGGGGCGAGCTTCGAGAACTTCCACAAGCTGTTCACCGACAGCCGGTACCCGTTCGTGCACTGGTTCGTGAACTCGACGCTGATCGCCCTGGTGTCGGCGTTCGCCAGCGTCTTCATCAGCATGTGCGCCGCGTACGCGTTCAGCCGGATGAAGTTCCGCGGGCGCCGCGGCGGCCTGCTGGCGCTGATGCTGATCCAGATGTTCCCGCAGTTCCTGGCCATGGTGACGATCTTCATGATCTTCACGACCGTGACGGACCTGTGGCCGGCGTTCGGCTTCAACGAGGTGTGGGGCCTGCTGGTCCTCTACCTGGGCGGCGCGCTCGGCGTGAACACCTGGCTGATGAAGGGCTTCCTGGACACCGTGCCGCGGGAGCTGGACGAGTCGGCCACGATCGACGGCGCCTCGCACGCGCAGGCGTTCTTCCGGGTGATCCTGCCGCTCGTGGCGCCGATCCTGGCGGTGACCGCCCTGCTCGCGTTCATCGGCACGATCAACGAGTTCATCTTCGCGAGCTTCTTCCTCACCGACCCGGAGAGCAAGACGCTCGCCGTCGGCCTCTACGGCATGATCGCCGGCGACCGGAACGTCAACTTCGGCATGTTCGCCGCGGGCTCGCTGCTGACCGCCGTTCCGACCGTCGCAGTGTTCCTCTGGCTGCAGAAGTACATCGTCAACGGCCTGACCGCCGGCGCGGTCAAGGGCTGACAACAGCACCACCGAGGAGAGTCCGGCTGTGCCGTCCCTGTTCCACCAGCCGCACCACGACGGCTCGGCCCTGTACGTCGCCGACCCCGCCCCGGCCCTGGGCGACCTGGTCACGGTACGCGTCCGCGTACCGGCCGGGGCGGGGGTCAGCGAGGTGTGGGTGCGGACCACGCCCGACGCGGAACCCCGGTTCACCCAGGTACGCCACGACGGCGGCGAATGGTGGTCGGGGCTGGTCGAGGTCCGCAACCCCGTCACGAACTACCGGTTCTACCTGCTGTTCGACGAACGGGAGAGCGGCGGGCGGCCGCCGGCCTGGCTGACGGCCGCCGGGATCGTGGCCGACGACGTGCCCGACGCGACCGACTTCCGGCTGGTCGCGTACGCGGCCCCGCCGTCGTGGCCGGCCGACGCGGTCGTGTACCAGATCTTCCCCGACCGGTTCGCGCGGTCGGCGGCGGCGGGACCGGTGGCCGAGGCGGAACTGCCGGACTGGGCGCTGCCGTGCGACTGGGACACGACCGAGGTGCTCGGCCGCGGTCCCGGCGTCTCGGAGCAGTTCTTCGGCGGCGACCTCGACGGCATCACCGGGCACCTCGATCACATCGAGGCGCTGGGCGTGAACACCGTCTACCTGACCCCGGTCTTCCCGGCCCGGTCCAACCACCGGTACAACGCCTCGACGTTCGACCGGATCGACCCGCTGCTCGGCGGGGACGAGGCGTACCAGCGGCTGGCGCACGAACTGCACGCGCGCGGACTGCGGCTGGTCGGCGACATCACCACCAACCACTGCGGCGACGGGCACGAGTGGTTCGTATCAGCTTCGGATCCGAAGGCGCCCGAGCGGGAGATGTTCTTCTTCGGCCCCGAGTACGGGCTGGCCGAGGACGAGTACGAGTCGTGGAACGGTGTCCGGAGCCTGCCGAAGCTGAACTGGGCGAGCCCGCTCACCCGCGAATGGATGCTCGACGTGCTCCGGAAGTGGTTGCGGCCGCTCCCGGATGGATCTCCGGCGCCGCTGGACGGGTGGCGGGTGGACGTGGCCAACATGACCGGGCGCCGCGCCGCGTCCGACCTCACCCACGAGGTCGCCGCGCTGCTGCGTACCGAGATCGCGGCGGTCCGGCCGGACGCGCTGCTGGTCGCCGAGCACATGCACGACGCGACCGGTGATCTCGACCGCGACGGCTGGCACGGCACCATGAACTACGCGGGGTTCACCCGGCCCGTCTGGAGCTGGCTGGTCGCCGAGGGATCGCCGGCCGAGTTCTTCGGCGTACCGGGCGGGGTGCCGTCCCGGCCGGCCGAGTCCGCGGTCGCCACCATGCGGGCGTTCGCGGGGCGTACGTCCTGGCGGGCGCTGGTGAACTCGTGGACGCCGCTCGACTCGCACGACTCCGCCCGGATGCGGACGGTCGCCGGGTCCCGGCAACGCCATCTCGTCGCCGTCGGCCTGCAGATGACCCTCCCGGGTACGCCGATGATCTTCGCCGGTGACGAGTTCGGCCTGACGGGCTGGAACGGGGAGAACTCGCGTACGCCGATGCCGTGGAACCGGCCGGCCGATCGCGACCCGGCGACGCTGGACGCGTACACGAGCCTGATCGGCCTGCGCAACGACGAGCCGGCACTGCGCCACGGCGGCCTGCGGTGGGTGTACGCCGAGGGCGACGCCCTGGCCTTCCTGCGCGAGACGGCGGCCGGGTCGCTGCTGGTGCTGGCGCGGCGGGCGGCGGGCGCGGCGGTGGAGCTGGCGGGCCTGGGCGGCGGCGTGAACCTCTACGGTGGACTGCCGCTGAGCGGGGGCGCGCTGCCCGCGTCCGACGGGCCGACCCTGCAGGTCTGGCGCCTGGCGGGTTAGGCTGCCCGGCGTGAAGGAAGCCATCCGCCTCATCCTGCTGTACGCCCACCTCATCGGGTTCGCCCTGCTGCTCGGCGGTGCCGTGACCCAGTGGCTGACCGGCAAGTTCCGGGTCAACACCGCGATGGTCATCGGCGCGGCGACCCAGGTCGTGACGGGTCTCGCGCTGGCCGCGCCGCTGCGCGGGGAGGGCCACGAGCCGCCGACGGCGAAGCTGATCGTCAAGGCCGTCCTCGGCATTCTCATCGCCGGCATGGTGATCCCGCTGCGCAAGCGCGAGGAGATCTCGAAGGGCCATTTCCTGGGAATCCTGGGCATGGTGCTCGGGACCGCCGCCGTCGCCGTCTTCTGGCACTGAGACGGCTCGGCCGCCGGGCCGTCGCGGCGGGGGCCATCTTCGTCGATGTGCTCGGTCAAGACGGGCAAAAGCGATACATTTGCCCATGACGGGGATCATGGCCGGTGCCTGTGGTGATCTATTCCACCACTTGGTCACGCGGCCATAACGGGTGCTCAACAACAGGGCACGATGATCAGCCGTTGGGCAGGGAGACGCGTAATCTCCCGTCCGTAGATTCGTCGCAACTTGTTTGCATGTGCAGACTGGCGCTCGCGACGTCACATGGGAGAGGAGACCGTCTTGCGCCCAGTGCGTGGGATGAAGATCGCCGCGGTCGCCGCGGTGAGCGGTCTGGCGCTTGTCGCCGCCGCGTGTAGCAAGCCCGCTGAGTCGCCCACCAGCGGCTCGTCCAGCGGCGGTACGGCCTACAAGGCCTGCATGGTGACCGACACGGGTGGTATCGACGACCACTCGTTCAACGCATCGACGTGGGCCGGCTTCCAGAAGGCGAAGTCGGCGAACTCGGCGATCGATATCAGCTACGTCTCGTCGACCTCGATGGACCAGTACGCCCCCAACCTGTCCAACCTGGCCGGCAAGAGCTGCAACTACATCCAGTCGGTCGGCGGCCTCATGGGTGACGCGACCGTCGCGGCCGCCAAGGCCAACCCGAAGATCCAGTACTCGATCGTCGACAACGGCAACGGCGACCAGGCGAACATCTTCCCGATCCAGTTCCAGACCCAGCAGGCCGCGTACCTCGCCGGCTACCTGGCGGCGGGCTACTCGAAGTCGGGCAAGGTCGGCACCTACGGCGGCATGAAGATCCCGCCGGTGACGATCTTCATGGACGGCTTCGTCGACGGCGTGAAGAAGTACAACGAGGTCCACGGCAAGAACGTCCAGGTTCTCGGCTGGGACAAGGACAAGCAGGACGGTCTGTTCACGAACGACTTCGTGAAGCAGGACGCCGGCAAGCAGAAGTCCGACGCCCTCGCGGGCCAGGGCGCCGACGTGATCATGCCGGTCGCCGGTGGCGCCGGCCTGGGCACCGCCGCCAACGCGGGCTCCAAGTACGTCGTGATCTGGGTCGACGCCGACGGCTGCAACACCACGCAGTACTGCTCGGTCATCCTGAGCACGGTCGTGAAGAACTCGACCGACGGTGTCGCGGACGCGGTCAGCAAGGCCGCCACGCAGAACGGCACGCTGCTGACGAACACCGGCTTCCAGGGCACGCTGGCCAACAACGGCGTCTCGCTCGCGCCGTACCACGAGTTCGACTCGAAGATCGACGCCGCCCTGAAGGCCGAGATCGAGGGCCTGAAGGCCGACATCATCTCGGGCAAGATCACGGTTTCGTCGCCGGCGCAGCCGAAGTGATCCGTTCTCACCCGGGCGGGCACTCCCGGGTGAGATTATCCGGCTAAGGCCGGTTTTGGTAGACAGCACACCGGCCGCCCCGATCACACCGGGGCGGCCGCTGTGTGCCGGGGCCCGTCGGCTCCGGCCGAACGTCTGCTAGAAATGACCGCCCGCGTGCACAAGAATCTTGCGCACGCCCCTGCGATGCGATCAGCCGGCACAAGGAGGTCCCCGCTGAGACTCGAACTGCGCGGCATCACCAAGCGCTTCGGTGATCTCGTCGCCAACGATCAGATCAGCCTGACGGTCGAGCCGGGCGAGATCCACGCCCTGCTGGGCGAGAACGGCGCGGGCAAGTCCACCTTGATGAACGTCCTCTACGGACTGTTGCAGCCGGACGAGGGCGAGATCCTCGTCGACGGCCGGCCCATCAAGATCAAGGGGCCCGGCGACGCCATCGCGGCCGGAATCGGCATGGTCCACCAGCACTTCATGCTCGTGCCGGTCTTCACCGTCACCGACAACGTCATGCTGGGCGCGGAGCAGATCCGCGGCCCCGGTGGCTTCCTCGACCACGCCAAGGCGCGCAAGCTGGTCGTCGACGTGTCCCACCAGTACGGCCTGCCCGTCGACCCCGACGCGGTCGTCGAGGACCTGCCGATCGGCGTACAGCAGCGGGTCGAGATCGTCAAAGCGCTGACGCGCGACGTCGACCTGCTCATCCTCGACGAGCCGACCGCCGTGCTCACCCCGCAGGAGACCGACGAACTGCTCGACGTCATGCGCGGGCTCAAGGCGGCCGGCAAGTCCATCGTCTTCATCACCCACAAGCTGCGCGAGGTGAAGGCGGTCGCCGACCGGATCACCGTCATCCGCCGCGGCCGGACCGTGGGCACCGCGGCTCCCGACGCACCCGAGTCCGAGCTCGCCGACCTCATGGTCGGCCGCAGCGTACTGCTGCGGGTCGAGAAGGACGAGGCCGTGCCGGGCCGCCCCGTGCTGTCCATCGCCGACCTCGTCGTGGCCGACGACCGCGGGCTGCAGGCCGTCGGCGGCATCTCCCTGGAGGTACGCGCGGGAGAGGTCCTCGGCGTCGCCGGCGTACAGGGCAACGGGCAGACCGAACTGGTCGAGGCGGTGATGGGCCTGCGCCCGATCGCGGCCGGTTCGATCAAGCTGCTCGACGACGACGTGACCGCCTGGGGTACGCGCAAGATCCTCGACGCCGGCGTCGGCTACATCCCGGAGGACCGGGGGGTCGACGGCCTGGTCCGGGAGTTCTCGGTGGCCGAGAACCTGGTCCTCGACACGTACGCGAAGAGCCCGAACGGCACCCGCTTCGCGCTGAACCGGTCGAAGATCGAGTCCGGGGCGGCCGAGAAGATCTCCGAATACGACATCCGTACGCGCTCGCCCCTGCACGCCGTCGGCACGCTGTCCGGCGGCAACCAGCAGAAGGTCATCGTGGCCCGGGAGCTGTCGCGCAAGCTGCAACTGCTGGTGGCCGCGCAGCCGACCCGCGGCGTGGACGTCGGTTCGATCGAGTTCATCCACAAGCGGATCGTCGCCGAGCGCGACACCGGTTCCGGCGTCCTGCTGGTCTCCAGCGAGCTGGACGAGGTGCTCTCGCTGGCCGACCGGGTGGCCGTCATGTACCGCGGCCGGGTCCTCGCGATCGTCTCGCCGGACACGCCGCGCGACGAGATCGGCCTGCTGATGGCCGGCATCACCGGGAAGCAGCCGCTGCCGGCCGACACCCCCGGCGAGGTACGCGAGGCCGCGGGCGACACCGAGACCCCGGACGCCGAGGCGGACGGCGAGGAGACGGCATCATGAGCGACGAGAACCCCCCGATCGAGCCGGGCGGCACGCCGGAGACCGGCCCCGAGCCCGGCAAGGGCGGCATGCTGCCGGTGCACCCCGACGCACTGCGCGCCGACCGGGAGGCCGCCGGCCCCGACGCCGTCCGGCAGCCGGCCGATACGCCCGCACCTCAGCCCAAGCGGACCCTCGGCCAGGCGTTCCTGGACGAGTTGTGGGCGGACAACGCGTTCACCGTGACGCTGCTGGCGATCGTGCTGGCCGCGATCGTCGGCGCGGTGCTCATGGTGCTGGGCGACGAGCCGACCCGCCAGCAGTGGGCCTACTTCTTCTACCAGCCCGGCAAGACCCTGTCGGCCTCCTGGGACCTGGTCAGCTCGGCGTACGGGAACATGTTCAAGGGCTCGATCATCGACCCGGACAGCTTCAACCGCTGGATCTGGGGCGTAGACAACGTCACCTGGCAACGGGTGATGTACCCGATCTCGGAGACGCTGACCTTCGCCGCCCCGCTGATCTTCACCGGCCTCGCCTCGGCCCTGCCGTTCCGGGCCGGGCTGTTCAACATCGGCGGCCAGGGCCAGGCGATCATGGGCGCGATCGGCGGTGCGACGGTCGGCTTCGCCTTCTCCGCGCCCGGCGCGACGGCGTGGATCCTGTCCACCCTCGCGGGTGCCCTGTTCGGCGCCCTCTACGGTCTGATCGTCGGCGTGCTGAAGGCGCGTACCGGGGCGCACGAGGTCATCGTGACGATCATGATGAACTACATCGCCCTGCTGTTCCTCGGCTGGTACATCCTGCAGAAGGGGATCCACGACCCGAACCGCCCGGACGCGATCAGCAAGCCGGTGCACCCGCAGGCGATGTTCCCCAAGATCTTCGGACCCACCGCGACCGACGCCGGCCTGCGGGCCAACCTCGGCATCGTGCTCGCCCTGCTGGCCGCGTGGGGGGTGTCCTGGCTGCTGCGCCGGGGCACCTTCGGCTTCGAACTGCGGGCCGTCGGATACAACCAGGACGCCGCGCGTACCGCCGGCATGTCGGTGGGGCTGACGCTCGCGCTGACGATGGGCCTCGCGGGCGCGCTCGCCGGCCTCGGCGGCGTCACGATGGTGCACGGCGACGCCCGGGCGCTGTCCGCGGACGTCGTCGGCCAGATCGGCTTCAACGGCATCCTGGTCGCCCTGCTCGGCCGCGTGAAACCGTGGGGGGTGGTCTGGGCCGGGCTGCTGTTCGGCGCGATGACCGCCGGCGGGCTGCGGATGCAGGCCGACCCCGGCATCTCCACCGAACTCGTCACCGTCATCCAGGCGCTGATCGTCATGTTCGTCGCCGCCCCGATGCTGGTGAAGGCCATCTTCCGGCTCCGCAAGTCACCGTCGAGCGCCGCGCACGTCGGCCTGGCCCAGGGGTAGGCAATGACCGCAACCACTCTCGACACGGCCGTGGTGGCGCCGGCGGCGTACTGGACGCGGGCCCGCAAGACGGGGCTCATCCTGACCGTCCTCGGCGTCATCGCCACCGTCGTGTTCGGCGCCCTGGCGAGCAGCCGCAGCGCCCACTTCTCGTTCGGCACCGACGTGAGCGGGGCGGCGATGTCGATCCCCGGCCGGCTCGGGGCGATCGTCTTCGGCCTGGTCGCCCTCGGCGCCGGGCTCGCGCTGTACTTCACCCAGGCCCGGTACGGGCTGTGGACGAGCATCTCCCTCGCCGCCTTCGTGATCTCCTCGCTGTGCTGGCAGATCTCCCGGGCAGCCACCGGCGACACCATCGCCCTCGGGCTGCTCGCCCAGCTCACCGTGCTCGCCGCGCTGCCGCTCATCTACGGGTCCATCAGCGGCGTGCTGTGCGAGAAGACCGGCGTCGTCAACGTCGCGATCGAGGGTCAGCTGCTCACCGGCGCCTTCTTCGCCGCGTTCGTCGGCTCGGTCACCCACAATCCGTGGCTCGGGCTGATCGCGGCGGCGCTGGGCGGCGTACTGATCTCTGCGCTGCTGGCCTTCTTCGCCATCCGGTACGTGGTCGAGCAGGTCGTCATCGGCATCGTGCTCAACAGCTTCGCCCTGGGCATCACCGGCTACCTGTACGAGCAGATCATGCAGAAGAACGCGGCGTACAACTCGCCGGGCAGCCTGCCGGTCTGGGAGATCCCGCTGCTGTCGAAGATCCCGATCCTCGGGCCCGCGGTGTTCACCGGGACCATCCTCACCTACGGCGCCTTCCTCGTCGTCGCGGTCGTCGCGA
The DNA here is from genome assembly GCF_000428945.1 of Hamadaea tsunoensis DSM 44101. Taxonomy (GTDB): domain Bacteria; phylum Actinomycetota; class Actinomycetes; order Mycobacteriales; family Micromonosporaceae; genus Hamadaea; species Hamadaea tsunoensis. The sequence goes on from NZ_AUAX01000005.1 coordinate 245,731, forward strand.
TCGCCCTCACGCGTACGCGCTGGGGACTGCGTACGCGGGCGGTCGGCGAGCACCCGACGGCGGCCGACACGCTCGGTGTCCGCGTACTCGGCCTGCGCTGGGCGAACGTGCTGATGGCGGGCGTCGTGGCGGGTTTCGGCGGCGCCTACTTCTCGATGGTGTCGGCGACCAGCTTCACCAAGAACCTGACGGGCGGCGCCGGCTTCATCGCGCTGGCCGCCATGATCTTCGGCCGGTGGCAGCCGATCGGCGCCTTCCTGGCCGCCCTGTTCTTCGGCTTCGCCGGCGCGCTCGCCTCGATCCTGGGCAGCATCGCCACCCCCATCCCGAGCGCCTTCCTCAACATGCTGCCCTACATCGCGACGATCTTCGCGGTGGCCGGGCTGGTGGGCCGCGTACGCGCGCCCGCCGCGGACGGCAAACCCTGGGTGAAGGGACACTGAGATGGCCGGAGGACTGCCCGGATCGCATCTGCGCCGGGCCAAGCCGCGCGAGGTCGACTTCGCGGCCCTGCGCGAGCTGGCCGTGGTCGCGATGCGGCACGCGTACGCGCCGTACTCGAAGTTCCCGGTCGGCGTGGCGGCCCTGGTCGACGACGGCCGGCTGATCAGCGGCTGCAACGTCGAGAACGCCTCCTACGGCCTGACCCTGTGCGCCGAGTGCGGCCTGGTCAGCGAGCTGCACCGGACCGGCGGCGGCCGGCTTGTCGCGATCTCCTGCGTCGACGGCAACGGGGATCCGCTGACGCCGTGCGGGCGCTGCCGCCAGCTGCTGTTCGAGCACGGCGGCGAGCACTGCCTCGTGGAGACGGCCGACGGGCACACCACCGTCGGCGAGCTGTTGCCGGGAGCCTTCGGCCCCGCGAACCTCGAGTAAGGAATCACAGCACATGAGCTTCGCCGCGGTGGACGTCATCCGGACCAAGCGCGACGGCGGCGTCCTGTCCGACGCGCAGATCGACTGGGTCGTGGACGCGTACACGAAGGGGGCCGTCGCGGACGAGCAGATGTCCGCGCTGGCCATGGCGATCCTGCTGCGGGGCATGACGCCCGCGGAGATCGCCCGGTGGACGCACGCGATGATCGCCTCGGGGGAGCGGCTGGACCTGTCCGGCGTGTCCCGGCCGACCGTGGACAAGCACTCCACCGGCGGTGTCGGTGACAAGATCACGCTGCCGCTGACCCCGCTGGTCGCGGCGTGCGGTGCGGCCGTGCCCCAGCTGTCCGGCCGCGGCCTCGGGCACACCGGCGGCACGCTGGACAAGCTGGAGGCGATCCCGGGCTGGCGCGCGGCGCTCAGCAACGAGGAGTTCATCGCCCAGCTCAGTGCCGTCGGCGCCGTGATCTGCCAGGCCGGTGAGGGCCTCGCCCCCGCCGACCGCAAGCTGTACGCCCTCCGCGACGTCACGGGGACGGTCGAGGCGATCCCGCTGATCGCCAGTTCGATCATGAGCAAGAAGATCGCTGAGGGAACCTCCGCGCTGGTCCTGGACGTGAAGGTGGGCTCGGGCGCGTTCATGAAGTCGGCGGCCGACGCCCGGACGCTGGCCGAGACGATGGTGGAGCTGGGCAAGGCGCACCACGTCACCACCGTCGCCCTCCTCACCGACATGAGTACGCCGCTCGGCCTCGCCGTGGGCAACGGCGTCGAGGTGCAGGAGTCGCTGGACGTGCTGTCCGGCGGCGGCCCGGCCGACATCGTGGAGCTGACCCTGGCCCTCGCCCGGGAGATGCTGGCCGCGGCGGGCATCGACGCCGACCCGGCCGAGGCGCTGCGCGACGGCCGGGCCATGGACGCCTGGCGGGCGATGATCCGCGCCCAGGACGGCGACCCGGACGCGCCCCTCGCCACCGCCCGCGAGACCGAGGTCGTCCGCGCGTCCCGCGACGGGCACGTGACCGCGGTCGACGCCATGGGCATCGGACTGGCCGCCTGGCGGCTCGGCGCCGGCCGGGCCCGCAAGGAGGATCCGGTCAGCGCCGCCGCGGGCGTACTGCTCAAGGCGAAGCCGGGTGACCGGGTCGCCGCCGGGGACGTCCTCGCGGAACTGCGGGCCGACGACGCCGCTCGGATCCCCGCGGCGCTGCCGGACGCCGAAGGCGCGTTCACGCTGGCCGATGCCCCTGTCGCCGGCCGGCCGCTGGTGATCGACCGGGTAGCGTAGGTTCGTGGCCGCCGTCCTCGCCCCCGACCCGATCGCCACCCGCCTCGCGAACCTCGCCGAGATACAGCGCCTGGGGTTGCCGCTGCCACCCGAGAGCTACCCGTTCGTGTGGGAACCCGGCGACACGGTCGCGCTGCGCCCCACGGTCCAGATCGAGGCGCGCGCGGCGGTCCTCTACGTCATCCTCGAACGCTGCTTCGGCATGCCGGTCGACCATGCGCTCGCCTGGCTCGACGCCAACCGGCTCAACGACGAGGTCACCGACTTCGAGTTCGACTTCATCAAGGGCGGGGTGGGGGACCAGCACGCCTTCGCGCTGCACCTGGACGCCCTCGCCGCGCTGACCTGGATGCTCGGCCTGTCCCGGCGCCTGGATCCCACCGCCCCACCGGACGATCACATGGCGCTCATGCCCGATCTGACCCGCTCGGAGACGTTCGAGGAATGGCGGTCGCGCATCCTGCCCGCGCCGCGCGAACCCGAGCTCATCGCCGCGGTGCTGGACCTCTACTACTGCCTCGACTGGTCGTTCCAGGCCGCGGAAGCGCAGGGCCTCTCCCTCCCGGGCGTGTTGGACTCAGCCGCGATCGGGCAGCGCCGGTGGGGGCTGGAGTGGGCGGTGGTTCTCGCCGGCCCGTACCAGGAAGCGCCCGTCGGCTGGGAAGAGATAGATCTTTCTACGTAGTGGCTTAAGATCGAATTCAAGTGCCTGAAGAGCATCTTGTCCCGGGTTCGTCGATCTCACCTCCGCTCCTCGCGCGGGAGACCGTTCCGGCGCGGGGCGCCTCCACTGCCAGGTGAGTGGGGCGACGCATCGTTCGCCGTCGTTCCCTCGCGCTCTCAACCCTTCATGTATGTCGTCACCCGGATCGCCGCGGTCACCGTCGTCGGTTCGTAGGCGCGGGTCTGGGTGTGGAAGGCGTTGGGGCCCATACCGACCACTGCCGTGACATCTTCGGCGGTGAGACTCATCGGCCACGTGAGGTCTTCGGAAGCAGTCGCTTGGAAGGCCGACAGCGAGGTCGCGAGCCGTTCCTCCTTGGCGGGATCCACGTCCAGAAGCCCGTGCGCCGCTCGTAGCTCGCTGAGGTGGTCCGCCAGCGGGGTGACGACTACGAGGCGGCCTCGTGGGGTGAGGATGCGGGCGTACTCGGGGCCGTTGCGGGGGGCGAAGACGTTGAGGAGGACGTCGACGGCGGAGTCCCGGAGGGGTAGCGGGCCCCACAGGTCGGTGAGCACCGCGGCGGCGCGGGGATGGCAGCGGGCGGCGCGGCGCAGGGCGGCCTTCGACACGTCCATGGCGAGCCCGGCCGCGTCGGGGGCGGCGTCCAGCGCGCCGGACAGGTAGAAACCGGTTCCGGCGCCGGCGTCGGCGACGAGGGCGGCCCCGCCGGGTACCGCGTCGGCGACGGCTGCGCGTACAGGCAGGTAGTGATGGAGGAACCCGGCGCGGGCCGCGACCATCTCGGGGGTGTCGCCGGCCGGGAGCCGCCGGCCGACGCCGAGGTGCGCGTAGCCGGCGCGGGCGACGTCGAAGCTGTGCCCGTGCGGGCAGCGCAGAGACCCGGGCGTCGCGGCCAGGCCGTCAGCGCAGAGCGGGCAGCGCAACGCGGCCACCACGGCGTCGTTCATCGTGTTCTCCGATATGTTGGGTACATGGTCGCACCCAGCCACGACGAGATCGTCAACGCCCCGAAGGCCCTGCTGCACGATCACCTGGACGGCGGCCTGCGGCCGGCGACCATCGTCGAGCTGGCGGCGGAGATCGGCCACCGGCTGCCCACGACCGACCCCGCCGAACTGGGGCAATGGTTCGCCGACGCGGCCGACTCCGGCTCGCTGGAGCGCTACCTGCAGACCTTCGGGCACACGGTGGCCGTCATGCAGACCGCCGAGGCGCTGCGCCGGGTGGCCGCCGAGTGCGCCCTCGACCTGGCCGCCGACGGCGTCGTGTACGCCGAGGTCCGCTACGCGCCCGAGCAGCACCTCGACCGGGGCCTGACGCTGCCGCAGGTGGTGGAGGCGGTGCTGGAGGGGTTCGCCGAGGGCACCGCGCGGGCCGCCGAGGCCGGCCGGACGATCCGGATCGGCTGCCTGCTCACCGCGATGCGGCACGCCGCCCGCTCGATGGAGATCGCCGAGCTGGCCGTCGCGTACCGGGACGCGGGGGTGGTCGGGTTCGACATCGCGGGCGCCGAGGCGGGCTACCCGCCCACCCGGCACCTGGACGCGTTCGAGTTCCTCCAGCGGGAGAACTTCCACTTCACGATCCACGCCGGCGAGGCGTTCGGGCTGCCGTCCATCTGGCAGGCCATCCAGTGGTGCGGCGCCGACCGGCTCGGCCACGGCGTACGCATCGTCGACGACATCGCCGACGGCCGGCTGGGCCGGCTCGCGTCCTACGTGCGCGACAAGCGCATCCCGCTGGAGCTGTGCCCGTCGTCGAACGTCCAGACCGGCGCGGCCGCCTCGATCGCCGAGCACCCGATCGGACTGCTGCGTGACCTGCGGTTCCGCGTCACGGTCAACACCGACAACCGGCTGATGTCGGGCACCTCGATGTCACGGGAGATGGCCCTGCTCGTGGCGGCCTTCGGCTACGGCTGGGCGGAGCTCCAGTGGTTCACCATCAACGCCATGAAGAGCGCATTCATACCATTCGATGAGCGTCTGGCCATCATCAACGAGACGATCAAGCCGGCGTACGCGAAGCTGATCGCATCGGCATAGTTACGGACGGTGATATTCGGCGGCTTCTGGCGGACCGGTATTAACTAACTGTCCAATTGTTCCGCCCCAACTGTGCGAAGCGAGGCGGGCTGGCCTTTTGCTTTGTCGCTCGGCGTGATGGAATCTCGGGGGTCCGGCCCTTGCGGCCGGTCCGGTGATTGCTGAGCAAGCGCGTGGCGGATTTCTGGAACCCTGGGTACCGTGTGGCGAGCCAGGGCCAGGGCGGTCCGCATGAAGGGCGGTGACGTGAGCAAGCGGCCAGGATCGGGTGACACGGTCCTTTCGCGTCTCCGTCGACCGGCGGGTCGACTCCGGGACATGCCCATCTGGGCCAAACTCGGCCTGATCATGGTCGTGCCGACCTTGGCGACGATCGTCGTCGGTGTCAACGGCCTCGTCGGTCAGATGGATACGGTCCAGCAGGCGGACAGGGCGCGAACTTTCGCGAACCTCGACGCCGAGGCTGGTGCGCTGACGCATTCCCTGCAGGAAGAACGAGCCAAGGCCGTCTACCTGCTCGGCGCGGGCAGCGACAAGAACAACGTGCAGACCGCGAAGAGTGCGCTGGACCAGGCCGTCGGCGAGACCGACAAGGCGGTCGGCGACTATCTGCAGCAGATGCAGTCGTTGTCCACCGGGGACCTGCCGGCCAACTTCGTCAGCGCGATCGAGCACATCCAGCAGGGTCTGCAGGACCTCGGCCCGCTCCGGGACGGCACGAAGAACGCCAAGTCCCAGTCCAGCGAGGTCGCCAACTCGTACGGCGTCATCATCGACGACCTGCTGAACGTGCGGAACTTCACCGCCCAGCTGGCCGGCGACACCACGCTGTCCGAGCGGATGCAGGCCGGCGCGCAGCTGGCGAAGTACAAGGAATACATGGCGCAGGAACGCGTCATCATCCTCAACGCCTTCGCGAGCGGCAGCCTCAGCGACCAGATGCGCCAGTCCTACATCGGCGCCCGCATCGGTGCCGAGCAGGCGTACGCGTCGTTCAAGCTCGTGGCGACGCCCGAGCAGAACGAGCTGTGGACCAGCCGCACCAGCGGCCGGGCGATGCGCGAGGTCGGCATCGACGAGAGCGCGATCGACTCGATGCAGTCGCCGACGATGTCCACCCTGAACTTCAACGCGCAGAACTGGGACCAGGCCCACTCGGAGGCGTCCGACCTCGTCCGCAAGGTCGAGGAGAAGGTCGACGCCGACGCGGCGGCCGAGGCGACCGCGGTCCGCGACCAGGTCACCCAGCGGATCCTGGTCGAGACCGGCCTGCTGCTCGGCGCGCTGCTGCTCGCCATCCTGTTCGCCTGGTTGATCGCCCGGTCGATGGCCCGGTCGCTGCGGGAGCTGCGCCACGGCGCGCTCGCGGTCGCCCAGTACGGCCTGCCCCAGGCGGTCGCCCGGCTGCGCGACCCCTCCATCTCCAGCGCCCTGTCGCCGGCCCAGGTGGCCAGCCAGATCGCCGACCCCCTGCCGGTCCGCAGCAAGGACGAGTTCGGGCAGGTGACCGAGGCGTTCAACGCGGTCCACCTCGAGGCCGTGCGTACCGCGGCGGAACAGGCCGCCCTGCGGGCCTCCGTCGCGACGATGTTCGTCAACCTCGCCCGCCGTTCCCAGATCCTGGTCGACCGGCTCATCGGCCACCTCGACCGGCTGGAGCGCGGCGAGGAGGACCCCGACCGTCTCGGCGAGCTGTTCCAGCTCGACCACCTGGCCACCCGGATGCGGCGCAACGACGAGAACCTCCTGGTCCTCGCCGGCGCCGACTCGACTCGCGTACAGCGGGACCCGGCGTCCCTCGGCGACGTGCTGCGGGCCGCCCAGTCCGAGGTCGAGCACTACACCCGCATCGAGTTCGGCACCGTCGACCGGGACATCGAGGTGGCCTCGCACGCGGTCAACGACCTCGTGCACCTGGTCGCCGAGCTGTTCGACAACGCGACCGCCTTCTCCCCGCCGGACTCGATCGTCATGGTCGAGGCCCGCCGGGTCGGCGACCGCGCCGTGCTCTACGTCGAGGACCAGGGCATCGGCATCTCCAACGAGATGCTGGCCGACATCAACGAGCGCCTCGCGACGCCGCCCATGGTGGACGTCGCGGTCTCCCGGATGATGGGCCTCGTCGTGGTCGCCCGGCTGGCTGCCCGGCACAGCGTCAAGGTCGAGCTGCGGCCCGCCGCGGACCGGGGCACGATCGCCGACGTCACCCTGCCGCAGTCGGTGCTGGTACCGCGGGCCCTGTCGGGCCGCGGCCAGGCGCCGAGCCGTGCGGTGACGCCGCAGGCCCAGCCCTCGCAGGTGCCGCCGCGCTCGCCGTTCGCCCAGCCGCTCGCGCTGGAGAGCGGGCCCGTGCCCGCGCCGCACTCCAACGGCCACGTCCCGCAGCGCCCGCTCTACGAGGTCCCGCCGTCGCCGAGCCGCCTCTTCGAGGCGCCGCCCGCACCGCCGGCGAGCACCCCGGCCGGGGACTTCGGCACCAACGGCCGCTCGATGCCGGCCTGGTCGGATCTGACCGGCGCCAACGGCCGCCCGGCAAGCCCGGCGAACGGCAGCAACGGCTCGCCGATCGACCCGCTGCCGCAGCGCCGCGCGACCGAGCAGAACACCGTCGAGGGCGAGCTGATGTCGGACGGCCGGGGCATCCCGCGCCAGATGCCGACGTCGCCCGAGGTGAACTCGCGCGCCGACACCACCTGGCCGCCGTCCGCCGCGCCCGAGACCACGCGGTCCGAGCCGAACTGGACGTCCGGCGACACGTTCGCGGGGCAGCCGATGTCCGCGCCGCCGTTCGGGTCGAGCCCGGTCAGCAGCGTCCCGGTGAGCAGCATGCCGGTCAGTGGCGTACCGGTGAGCAGCATGCCGGTGAGCAGCACCCCGGTCAGCGCGCCGTCGGTGCCGAGCGGCGCCGCGTTGCCGGTCTGGCCGCCGGTCACGCCCGGTGACACGCCGACGCCCGATCGGACGAGCGAATTCCCGATGGTCGACGAGCAGGCGACCGCTCAGCCGACGATCTCCTACGTTCCACCGGCTCCCGCGAACGCCGACAGCGCGGTAGCCTACGCGGACGAGACGATGGAGTTGCCGATCTTCCGGGAACTCGAATCGGCTTGGTTCCGCACCCGCAAACCGGCTGCCGGCGAGCCCGCGGAACCGGTCGACATCTCGGAGACGGCACAGTTCCCGAGCGTCGCGTCGGGCGATGCCTCGGCCACCGGCCAGTACCGGACCGTGTCGGCGCAGAGCGCGCCCACCAGCCAGTACCCGGTCGCCGGCGGGGCATGGGACGACGCCGACGAGCGGCGTTCGACCACGACGGCAAGCAGCACGAAGCCCTACTCCGACGACCGGGCCGCGAGCAACCCGACGATCCCGGCCCCCTACTCCGTCCCGGCCGCGTACGCGCCGAGCTGGCAGACGTCCGCCGACGACGGTTGGGCGGCCGCGTCCGCGGCCAGTTCAGCCGCTCACGACGGCGGCATGGACGAGACGACCGGCGCCGGGCTGCCCAAGCGCGTTCCGATGGCACAGCTGGTTCCCGGTGGAATCGAGCGCCCTGGCGGAGCCGCGACCGTCCAGCGGCGTACGCCTGAGGGGGTGCGCGGCCTGCTCTCCGCGTACCACCGAGGAGTGCAGCGAGGCCGCACACAGCAGAACGACGAAACGCCCGCCAGTTCCACCCCGAACGGGCGGCAATCCGGCAAGGAGCATGAGGCATGACATCAACGCAGGATCTGGGTTGGCTTCTGGCCAACTTCGCGGATCGTGTACCGGGAGTCGCGCACGCCGTCGCCGTCTCCGCGGACGGTCTGCTCCTCGCGTCTTCGCGGGACCTGCCGCGGGACCGGGCCGACCAGCTGGCGGCGATCTCCTCTGGTCTGGTCAGCCTCACGCAGGGCGCGGCGCGCTGCTTCGAGGGCGGCGCCGTCCTGCAGACCGTGGTCGAGATGGACAACGGGTTCCTGTTCCTGATGTCCATCTCGGATGGTTCATCGTTCGCCGTCCTGGCGTCGCGGAGCTGCGACGTCGGCCAGGTCGGGTACGAGATGGCGCTGCTGGTGGACCGAGTGGGCGACGCGCTCACGCCGGCGCCGCGCTCGCCCGCGGGCATGCTCAACTGAACAGGATGGCAGCCCGCGCTGGACGGTCCACGCGGGTCCGAAAGGGGGTGAACGGCTGATGGTTGAACGAGATGAGCCGACCGGCGCGCTGGTTCGGCCGTATGCCGTTACCCGTGGTCGCACCCGGCCCAGGCTGGACATCGCGATCGAGGCATTGGTCGAGACCACCATGCGCGGCCGGTCGTCTTCGGCGTCCAAGGGCTCGACCGGCCGCGAACACCAGCACATCGCGTCGTTGTGCGACGGTAGGTTGCAATCCCTCGCGGAGATCGCGGCGCGGATGCAGCTTCCGCTGGGTGTGGCGCGCGTGCTCATCGCGGACATGGCCGCAGACGGTCTCGTCGCGGTCTATGAGCCCACCTCATTCGAGACCAATGACGCAGTAGGCACTGAATTGCTGGAAAGGGTGCTGAGTGGACTTCGGAGGCTCTGACATGTCGCACCGTCCCAACCCTGGACGGGTGACCTCGGCGAAGATCGTCATCGCCGGTGGCTTCGGCGTGGGTAAGACCACGCTGGTCGGCTCGGTCTCAGAGATCACGCCGCTGACGACGGAAGCGATCATGACGTCAGCCGGCGTCGGGGTCGACGACACGCGCCAGGTGCCGGGTAAGACGACCACCACGGTCGCCATGGACTTCGGCCGCATCTCGATCGACCGCGACCTCATCCTGTACCTCTTCGGTACGCCGGGCCAGACGCGGTTCTGGTTCATGTGGGATGAGCTGGTCCGCGGCGCGATCGGCGCGGTCGTGCTCGTCGACACCCGTCGTCTCGCCGACTGTTTCGCGGCGATCGACTTCTTCGAGCACCGCAAGCTGCCGTACCTGGTGGCGATCAACTGCTTCGACGGGACCCAGTACCACACGGCGCAGGACGTGCGCGACGCGCTCGCCATCTCGCCCGAGGTGCCGGTCGTCACGTGCGACGCCCGTGGTCGTGAGTCCACCAAGCAGGTGCTGATCTCGCTGGTCGAGTACGTACTGAGCATGCGGCGTACGCGACAGGGCATCCCCGCCTGACGCGTCCCGGCGATACGACGACAGAAGCCCGGTCCTGATGGACCGGGCTTCTTCAGATCTTGCCGACCCGGGCGTCTTGCCGAGCCGGCGTCTCGCCGAGCGGGCTACAGGCGGATCCAGGTGTGGCGCTGGGCGACGAACATCGCCAGCACGTCGGGTGACATGCCGCCGTGGTCGATCGGGCTGAACCCGTACGCGCCCGCGACTCCTTCGTATGGCGTGGATTCCAGAGCACCCCGGAGCCGCCGTGGTTCGACGCTGGACGCCCGGCGTACCGCCGCCGCGACGAGGGACAGGGCGTCGGCCGCGTACGGCGCGCAGCCGCTGAACGAGCCGAACTGCTGCGTGTACCGGTTGATGAAGCTGCGGGTCGCCCGGGCACTGGCTCCGTTGGCCAGGAACGGGGCACCACCGAGCACCGCCGGGTACGCGACGCGTACGCCCTGCATGATGGGCTGGTTGTCGGTGGACAGGGTGTCGTCGTCCACCCCGCCCGTCGGCAGGTAGATCTTGGCGGTGGTGTTCACGCCGCGCAGCTCCTTGACGGCCCGCGCCGTGTTCGACGGGCCGGCCCACACCACGATCGCGTGCGGATGGGTGTCCACGGCCCGGGCGGCGGCACCGGAGTAGTCCTTGCCCGACGACGGCAGCGTCACCTTGTCGCTGAGCGTACGCCCGGCGGCGTCGAGAGCGGCCGTCATCGCGCGCAGGCCGTCCGAACCCAGCGTGTCGGTACCCGACATCACCACGACGCGCTTGAGGCCGCTGGAGCGGATGTCGCGGGCCAGCGTCGTCGCGATGTCGGACGCGTTCGGGGCCAGCTTGTAGGTGAACTTCCGCGTCGTCAGCGGAATGGAGATCGCATCGGCCCCGCACAGCGACAGGTACGGCACGCGGCGGTCCTCCGCGACGGCCAGCGTCGCGAACGCGGTCTCGGCCGTGATGCCGCCGATGATCGCGGACACGCCCTGCTCGGCGAACTGCCGGGCGACCAACGTCGCCTGGCCGGCGTCGCCGTGGTTGTCCAGCACGATCGCGTCGAGGCGACGGTAGACGTCGCCGACGCGTACGCCGTCGACGTTGAGGTCGGCCAGCGCGATGCCGACCGCCCGCTCCTGCAGGCGGCCGAAGACGGCGTTGCTCCCGGACAACTCCAGGCTGACGCCGATACGGATCGGGTCGGTACTCAGCACCTTGTGGGTGGTTGTCGCGGCACTGGAGTCGGTCATGACATCACAGGCCGTGAGCGCCGAGCCCGCCGCGACCGCGGCTCCCATGGTGAGGAATCCGCGTCGGGTGACTCTCATGTACGCCTCCGAACTGCTACTACTGCCCGCGTATGCTCTCTGGCCAGGCAGTACAAGGTCAAGCCCTTGCCGTGTGGAGAACCTCACGACAAGGGCTGAACAAGGGGGAGCAGTTACCGGCCGTAATTGGCTGTGCGGTAGCCGTAGTCTTCGCGGTCGTCGGTGTCGCGGCTGAAGTCCCAGCCGCCGGCCGATTCGCGACCCGGGCGGCCGCCGACGGCGTAGCCGTTGACCTCCTGGCCGCGCCGCCAGCCCCGGAAGTAGCCCGAGGTGTGCTGGGCGAGGCGCTGCGGGTCGCGCACTATGCGCAGCGAACGGTCGGGAGTGGTGATCGGCGAGCCCGGCACCAGATTGGCCTGCGGTACGCGTTTCGGCAGGCCGGCCCGGGTCTCCTCGGCGAAGCTGGGGCTGGCCGCGCTCTCGGCGGCCCGCCAGCCGAGGTCGACTTCGGAGTTCCAGGTCGGCTCGTCGCCGTTGTCCTCGGGGGCGTCCCCTTCGGGGTGCCCGGTGAACCAGGCGGACCGGATCGTGGAGAAGATCAGCAGGTCGCCGTCGCCGTCGTCCACGACGGGCGAGCCGCCCCGGTTGGCGGCGCGTACGCTCAGCGGCTCCTCCAGGGCGCTGGCGTCGACCAGGCGCAGCGGCGGAGGCTCGGGCAGGACCAGATCGTCGGCGAGCCACGGCGGGGTGACCTTGTCGTAGCCGCCGGTGTCGTAGCCGTTCGCCTCGTAGCCGTTGGACCCGTTGGCTTCGTATCCGTTCGGCCCGAAGCCGTTGGCCCCGTAACCGTTGGCCTCGTAACCGTTGGCCTCGAAGCCGCTGCCCTCGAAGCCGCCGCTCTCGTAGCCGCGGTCGTAACCGTTGCGGCCCCGGCCGTCCCGGTCCCGGACATCTCTGTCCCGGGCATCCCGGTCTCTGGCGTCCCGGTCCCGGGCGTCGCGACCGTCCCGGACGTCCAGCGGATCGCGGGTGTCGCGGACGTCGCGGTCGCGCGGATCCCGGCCGCGGCCGTCGCGCTCGTAACCCCGCTCTTCGTAGCCGCGTTCCTCGTAGCCGCGGTCGAAGCCGACCGGCTCGTAGGGCGCCTGGTACGCGGGCGGTTCGTAGGCCGGCGGCCCGGACACGGCGGCCCGTTCGTCGCGGTCGCCGATCAACGGCCAGGACGACCGGGAGCCGGCGGGCTCGGCGGACGGCGCCGGCCGGGTGAGCGGCAGCACGATCTCCGTGGCACCGATGCCGGCACCCTGCTCGTCGAGGGCGGAGCCGGCCGGCTCGCCCGGCGACGTGAGGCGCTCGGCACGGGCGTTGTGGATGGCGGCCTGCGACAGGGTCGGCACGAACGGCGCACCCACCTCGGCGGGCGTCGTGGTCCGGGGGCCGTCGTCGATCGGGCCGCGCTGGGCCGGCACGGCGGCCGTGCCCCCCTGCACCGGCTGCGGTTGAGGCTGCGCAACCGTGGTGGTGGCGACCGGCTGCGGCTGGGTCTTGGGCTGCGCGACGGGCCGGGGGTGCGCCGGCTGGCTGACCTGCTGCGGCTGCCGCGGCGGCTGGATCACCGGTACGCCGACCGCCGGCGTCGGCTCGAAGCCGGGCGGCAGGGGCGCGACGGGTGCGACAGGCGCGGGCGAGACCGGTGCGGCGGCGACGGGGTTCAGGGGCGACCGGGCCCGGCGCGAGGCCGGTATCCGGGTCGGGGCCTGTACCTCTTCGCGGACCGGCCGAAGCGGCATCGGTACGGGCGCCGGCAGCGTGGCCGCGGGTGGTGCGGACGCCGGTGCGGCGGCCGTCCGGCGCAGCGGTTTCGCGGGTGGCGGTACCGGTGCGGCCGCGCCCGGCGAGGAGACCCGGTCGGCGATGGTCTGGATGAGCGAGGCGCAGGCGGCGTCGCAGGCGCGCACGGCGGCGACGGCCTGCCGGACGGTCTCGGCGATCGCGGCGGTGATCTGCTTGCTCACGCCGCCGCGGCGCGGCGTCTCGGCGATGGCCACCCGCAGGGCGGTGACGGCTTCGGTGGCGGTGGCGTGGTCGGTGACACCGGCCGTGGCGACCTGAGCGGCCACCGAGTCGACGGTCAGCACCTCGCGGCCGCGGCCGGCCGGGGCCGCGAGCATGCCGGGCTCGGGCAGGACGTCGAGGATCGCCAGCGAGAGGTGCTCGGCCGGGTCCGGGTACGCCCGCAGGGCCGCCGGGTAGAGCTCGCGGAGGACCTCCCGCAGGGCGCCCGCGGTGCCGTGCCGGCCGTACGCGAGTGCGGTGTGCGCGGCCAGCACCGGCTTGAGCCCGGCGAGGTCGCGGGGGGCCGGACCGGCCTGGGCGGACAGCGCACCCGCCTGCAGGGCGCGGGCGAGACCGACCGCGCGCCGCTCGGCCGGGGCCGACTCGATCTCGTCGGCCGAGTCGTCGTCGGCGAAGCGCTCGGCGAAGTCGTCCGCGGCGTCGTCGTCGGCCACCGCCAGCGATCGGCCGGCGGTGGTGAGCAGCATCGTCAGCAGGTGGTCATCGCTGTCGGCGGCGACCGCGACCCCGGAGGGGGCGCTGGAGCGCTCGGCGAGCAGGGCGCTCAGCGTCGCGTACCCGTTGGCGTCGTCGCCGATCTCGCAGACGTCGAGCAGGCGGCCCGAGTCGTCGACGACGGCCGCGGTCAGCCATCCGTCGTCACCGGCGACCCCTGTGTCGGCCGAAGCCAAACCGCAATACACGCGAACGAGCGCCACGGCGTCGATCTCCTCCCGGGACTGTCGTGTGCCAAGCTTTGATGCTGCCTTGCGATGCTCAGTCGCGCCAGTCCACGGCGCTGGAGATCTTGCCGATCACCGTACGCCAGCCGAGGCTCGCCTGTTGTGCACCGATTTTACGAATGCGGCGCTTGGCCATGAATCCGCCGATGCCGCCGGCCGATGCCGCCCGGAGCGCCTCGTCGAGATCGTCCAGCGGGGAACCGGGGGACAGCATGGTCAGCACCGTCTCCAGGCGCAACGCGTACGCGAGGTCGCGGGCCACCTCGCCGGCGCTCAGCAGCAACGGGGCGTCCCAGGCGTCGTGACCGCCGCGCAGGTTCTCCACCACGAGGTCGAGCTCGTAGGCGTCGTCCTCGGCCGGCTCGATCTCGTCGGCGGTGACCGCCTCGGCGAACTCGTCCCATTCGGCGAGCTGGCGCAGGTCGTGCGGGGCGTCCGACTTGACGAAGTCGAGCAGGCCCTCGGTCGACTTGAAGATCAGGACCTTGCCCTTGTGGGACAGGAAGAGCGGGACCTCCTCGGCGTCGGCGGCCGGCTCCTCCTCGGTCTCCGCCGCGTCCTCGGCGTCGTCGGCCGAGTCCTCGTCGGTGACCGGCTCGAGGTCGACGCTCGTGTCGCCCTTGCCGGCGGCCTTGTCCGCGTCGTCGGAGTCCTCACCCAGCGCCTGGCGGGTGAGCTCGTCCTCGTCGAAGTCGGGCAGGTCCTCGTCTTCCAGCGGCTCGTCGGGCTTGCGCGCGAACGGGTTCTCCTCGGGCTCGCGCTCCGAGACGTCGGTCGGCGTCACCGCGTCCGACGTCCGGTAGGCGCGCAGCGTGAAACCGCTGCCCGCGGGCAGGGCGATCTCGACCGGGTCCATCGCGTACCCGCTCCAGAACTCGGTGGGCTCCTCCGCCACTGCGGCCTCCTGCGTTCGCTGTCCGACGCTTGTCGCTGTCCGATGGTGCCGGAGTCACGCACCAACCGTCGTGACTCAGGGCACAACCCTAGTCGTTCCCCCGGCCGCGCGTGCGCCCGGCTCCGCCAGTGGTACGCGTTGCGGCGTACCAGGGTCAGAGCAGGCATTCGTCGGGCAGCTCGAACCAGCGAAGCTCCTCGAAACCCGCGGAGACCCTGGCCCCGGCGGTCCCGTCGGCGTAGGGGCGGTCCTCGAATTTGTCGAACAGGCTCCGGGCTGTTTCGAGATAGTCGTCGAGTGCCGACTCGGGCGCCCGCTCGTGCTGGGCCGGCCAGCGCAGTTCCCCGGCGGCGTCGTAGCGCAGGCGGCCCAGGCGCAGCGGCGGCTCGACGACCCCTTCGCGGTGCCGCCACAGCCCGGTACGCGCCTCGAACCGGTACTCCGGCAGCAGCCGGTGGCCGTAGGTGGCGACGAGATGGACGGCCTCGGCGATGTAGCGGAAGACGGTCTCGGAGATGAAGTAGTTGAAGCTGACCCGCACCCAGCCGGGCTTGATCCCCTCGCAGCCCTTGAGCACCTCCTGCTCGAACTGGTGCGACCGGGCGAGGTCGATGCCGAGCAGGCGGTGGCCGTAGGGCCCCGCACAGGAGCAGCCGCCGCGGGACTGGATGCCGAACAGATCGTTCAGCAGCGCCACCACGAAGTTGTGGTGAAGGTAACGTCCGGAGGGTCCCTTCACGACGAAGGACACGATGGACAGCCGCTCGGCGCTGGTGTTGCCGAGGATCTGCACATGCGGGTTGTGCTGCCAGGACGCGATCGCCCGGTGCAGGAAGTCCTCCTCGCGCGCCCGGATCACGTCGGCGCCGACCGCCTGCTTCAGCTGGAACACCAGCCCGGCCCGGATGTCGTCGACGATCGCCGGGGTGCCGCCCTCCTCGCGGTGGGCCGGGTCGGCCAGGTAGTGGTGCTCAAAAGTGTTGACGTAGTCGACAGTCCCGCCGCCCGGCACCGTCGGTACGCGATTCGTCAGCAGCTCCCGGCGTACGACGAGGACGCCGGGGGTGCCCGGACCGCCGACGAACTTGTGCGGCGACATGAACACCACGTCCTTGTACGCCAGCGGGTGCTTCGTGCACCGCCCGTACATCTCGATGTCCACATAGGGGGCCGCGGCGGCGAAGTCCCAGAACGAGAGGGCGCCGTACCGGTGCAGCAGGTCGGAGATGCCGTGGGTGTCGCTCACGATGCCGGTCACGTTCGACGCCGCCGAGAACGATCCGATCTTGAGCGGCCGTTCGGCGTACTCCTGGAGGGCTTTTTCGAGAGCCTGGACGTCGATGTGGCCGTCGTGGTCCTCGGGGATGACCACGACGTCGGCGATGGACTCGCGCCACGGCAGTTCGTTGGAGTGATGCTCGAACGGGCCGATGAAGACGACCGGGCGCTCGGCGGCCGGGATGTGCTCGCGCAGCGAGTAGCGGTCGTCGAGTTCGGCGGGCAGGCGGATGCCCAGGATGCCGATCATCTTGTCGATGGCGCCGGTGGTGCCGGAGCCCGCGAAGATCACGACCGTACGCTCGTCGCCGCCCACGGCGTCGCGGATGATCTGGCGGGCGTCCTCGCGCAGACGGGTGGTCTGCAGCCCGGTGCCCGACGACTCGGTATGTGTGTTCGCGTAACGGGGGAGTACCTCGTCGCGGATGAAGTCCTCGATGAAGGACAACGCGCGACCCGAAGCGGTGTAATCGGCGTAGGTCACCCGACGGGGGCCGTAGGGACCCCACATGACCTGATCGTCACCGATGACGGATTCGCGGATCCGCCGGATGAGCGGGCTGTCCTGAGCGACCATCCCTCATTATGCGGCCGGGCTTGTTTCCCGCGCAGTACCGATTCGGATCACCTGATCGAATCCGGCGGTCTCCGCCGTCCGGTGGGTCACCAGCACGACCGTACGCCCGCGCAGGAATTCCAGCACGTCGCGGAGCACGGTGTCGGCGTGCGCGGGGTCCAGGCCCTCGGTCGGCTCGTCGAGCAGCACGACCGGAGGTGCCTGCAGCAGCGCCCTGGTCAGCGTCAGGCGCTGGCGCTGACCGCCGGACATCGCGGTGCCGTCCTCGCCGACGATCGTGTTCCAGCCCTCGGGCTGCGCCTCGATCCAGTCCAGCAGGCCGGCCGCGCGGGCGGCGTCCCGGCGCTCGGGCTCGGTGGCCTGCCGGCCGAGGGTCACGTTCTCGGCGATGCTCGCGTGGAAGACCGCCGCATCGGCGAAGAGGCCGCCGACGGTCGCGTACGCGTCTTCGGGCAGCGGCCGGCCGTCGTAGCGGACCTGGCCCTCGTCCGGGCGCAGGGCACCGGAGAGCAGGGCGAGGACGGTGGACTTGCCGGCACCGGACGGCCCGACGAGCGCGGTCGTCGATCCGGGGGCGAGGGTGAGCGAGAAGTCCGCGAGCGCGGGTGGTCCGGCGGGCCGGTACCGCACCGAAACCCCCTCCACCTCCAGCAACCCGGGCCTGCCGGGCGCCCCCAAGATCCGGTTTGGATCAGGGAAATCACCCGAATCTTGGGCCATGATCACGTGGTTTTCCGTGATCCAAACCGGATCTTGGCGGTCGCCGCCGGAGGCGGCGCGGCCGTCAGCGGTGGGGGCGGCGGCGGTGGTGAGGAGGGGGCGGAGGCGGTCCAGGGCTCCGGCGATCTCCGCGCGGCGCCGGGCCGCCGCCGTCAGCGAGAGCGCGACCTCCCCGGCGGCGATCGTGCCGACCGCGAGGACCCCGATCCACACGCCCGGTACGCCGGCGGCGTGGGCCGCGGCGATCACCGAGAATGCGGTCAGCGCCATGATCAGCGAGCCCATCAGGTCGACCAGGACGGCCCGGAACGCCAGCCGCTTCTCCAGTCGCGCCAGGGCGTCCGAGATCGACGCCGCCGTGGCCTCGTACGCCGGCCGGGCCCCGTACGCGGCCAGGTCGGCGGCGCCGTGGACGAGATCGAGGGAGGCGACGGCGTACTCGGCGCGGAGCGCGGCCAGGGTGGAGGTCGCGGCCAGCCGGTACGCCAGCACCGGCAGCACTACGCCGCAGAGCACGAGCCCGGCCCCGAGGACGACCCCGCACCACGGGTCGATCAGGACGGCACCGGTGACGGCGAGGGCGCTCGCGAGCGTACCGGCGCAGGCGGGGATCCAGACGCGGACGACGAGATCCTGGACGGCATCCACATCGGACACCATGCGGGCCAGGGCGTCGCCGCGGCGTACCGGTTCGGCCGGGCGGTCCACGAGGGCGGCGAAGACGCGCGCGCGTACGGTCGTGACGATCCGGAGTACGGCGTCGTGCGAGGCCAGGCGTTCGGCGTAGCGCAGGGCGCCGCGGGCGATGGCGAGGGCGCGTACGGCGACGATGGCCACGGTCAGCGAGGCGACCGGCGGCTGCCCGGCGGCCGTCATGAGCAACCAGGTCGCCGTCGCCATCAGGCTCAGCCCGGCGAGTTCGGTCGCGGTCGCGAGGAGCACCGCCCCCAGCAACCGTCCCGCCACCGGCCTCGCCAACCGGAAGATCATGAGAGCACCTTCTCGCGTACGCGGCCGTCGACGACCTCGATCACGCGGGTGGCGAGGTCGAGCATGGCCGGCCGGTGGGCTACGAAGATCGCGGTGCGGCCCTCGACCAGCCGGGCGGTCGCCTCGATCACCGCCTGCTCGCTGCCGCCGTCGAGGCGGGCCGTCGGCTCGTCGAGCAGGATCAGGTCCGCGTCCGTACGCGCGTACGCCCGGGCCAGGGCCAGCCGCTGCCGTTCGCCGCTGGACAGGCCGACGCCGCGTTCGCCGAGCGGGGTGTCCAGGCCGAGCGGGAGCGCGTCGATCACGTCCCCCAGGTACGCCGACCGCGCCGCCGCCTCGATCGCCGCCCGGTCGAGGCCGGGGGTGCCGAGAGCGATGTTCTCGGCGAGCGTCGCGGCGAACAGGTGGGCGCGCTGCGGAACCCAGGCGAGCCGCCGGCGCCAGTGCTCGATGTCCAGTTCGGACAGATCGATGCCGTCGACGGTGACCGTGCCGGCGGTCGGGCGTACGAAGCCGAGGAGCAGTCCGACCAGCGTGCTCTTGCCGCCGCCGCTGGGACCGACGAGGGCGATCCGGTCGCCGGCGTTGATCGTGAGGTCGACGTCGACCAGCGCCGGCCCGCGCTCGTACGCCACGCCGACCCCGCTCAGGACGATGGCCGAGGGCGCCGCCACAACGGCCTGACCGACGGAGACGGAGACCTCTGACGGAGCGAGAAGGGTGAACGCCTCGTCGAGCGCGGTCAGCCCTTCCATGCTCGCGTGGAACTTGCTGCCGGCCGCGCGCAGCGGTGCGTACGCCTCCGGGGTCAGCAGCAGCACCAGCAGCGCGGTCGACAACGTCAGGCTGCCGGACAGCAGGCGCAGGCCGACCGGGACGGCGACCAGCGCCACCGAGATCGTCCCGATCAGTTCCAGGACGAGCGCCGAGAGGAACGCGATCCGCAGCGTCTTCATGGTCGCGACGCGATGCTGGTCGGCCATCGCGCGTACGGCGGAGACCTGGGCCTGGGCGCGACCGAAGGCACGTAGCGTGGGCAGCCCGGAGACCATGTCGAGGAAGTGCCCGCCCAGGTGCCGCAGGCGCCGCCACTGCTTCTCGGTGGCGGCCTGGGTCTGCCAGCCGATCAGGATGCCGAACACGGGGATGAGCGGCAGCGTGACCAGCACGATGATCGCGCTGGTCAGGTCGCTGAGGGCGAGGGTCAGCACCGCCGCGGCCGGCACGGTCGCGCCCAGCACGAGCTGCGGCAGGTAACCCGTGAAGTAGCCGTCGAGCGCGTCGAGACCGCGCCCGGTCAGCGTCGCCAGCTCGCCCGCGCGCTGGCCGGCGAGCCAGCCGGGGCCGCGCTCGCCGACCGCGCCGAGCAGATCCGCCCGCAGCTGAGCCTTGACCGTCGCCGCCATCCGGGCCGCGGCCAGACCGCTCAGGGCGGTGCACCCGGCCCGCAGCACGAGGGCGACGACGAAGCCGGCGAGCGCCACCCCGTCCAGCCGGCCCTCCGCCGCGGCGGCCAGGGTGCGGGCCAGCGCGTACGCCACCGCGACGATCGTCACCGCGGTGGCGCCGCCGGTCAGAGCGAGCGCGGCGGCGTCACGCCGGGCCGCGGGCACGGCGCGCAACAGGCGCGGATCGAACGGACGCATCAGACGCAGTACAGCAGACGCCGCTCAGACCGGCTGCTTCGCCTCGCTGGGGTGTCGCGTACGGAACAGCCACCAGGTGACCGCCTGCACCGCGATGAGGACCGGCAGGGCCACCATGACCACCGGCGCGATCACCGCGACGGACTCGCGGTCGGCGGCGTGCCAGGTCACGGCGCTGCCCGCGAGGAGGACCGCGGCCACGACCGTCATCGAGGTCGCCGCGAGCAGCAGCCAGCGCCGCCGCAGGAAGGCCCAGCCGTGCGCGCAGAGCAGGGCCAGCAGGCCGACCGAGCTCGCCATCACCAGGGGTGTGAGGCGGAACTCACCGCCCTGCCAGACCGCGCCGAGAAATGCACCCCAACCCAGGGCGGCCACCACGGCACCCACCCGCGCGACCCCGTCCAGCGCGCCGCCCGGCTTGAAGATCCTCAGCCCGTACGCGGCCACGACCAGCACGGCACCGCCCAGCGCGAACCAGACCGGCACGCGGTACGCGCCGAGCAGTTCGCCTTCATTCCACGGGTACGCGCCGAACAGCAGCCCGGCCGCGGCGACCAGCCAGACCTCGTTGCCGAGGAAGAACGGTGCGACCCTGTTCATCTCGGCCCGGTCGCGGGCCATGATCCCGACGCCGTAGTCGAGCCCGCCGAGCAGGAAGTAGCCGGTGAACATCACGGCCAAGACGATGAGCATGACTACCTCCTATGCCAGTGCGGTGAGCGCGTCGGGCGTGGGCTCGACCGGCCCGCGATGGGCGGCCCGGGCGATCAGCACCCAGTCCGTCACCGCCAGCGCGACGAGGACCGCCGTGAAGATCAGGTAGCTGGTGAGCATCGAGCCCGTCGAGCCGCCCGGTGTGATCGCCTGGTCCAGCGGCAGTACGCCGTACGCCGCGAACGGCTGCCGGCCGCCCTCGCGTACCAGCCAGCCGAAGATCGCCGCCAGGAACGGCAGGGGGATCGCCAGGAGCAGCAGCACGAGCGGGAACTTCAGCCGGATGATCCAGTCCCGGAAGAACAGCGGGATGAGGGCACCGACGAAGAACAGGCCGAACGCGATCAGGATCATGAAACCGAGCCCGACGCTGCCGTAGGTCGGCATCTGGTAGTGGCCGGGCCCGAACCGGTGTGTGAAGTCCGCGACCGCCGCCGCCTTGGCGTGATCGTCGCCGAGCTTGGTCGGCTGCACCTCGCCCACCGGCTTGAACTGCGCGAAGCCGGCCCCGATCGTCATGACGATGCCGACGAAGGCGGTCACCACGCCGAGCCGCAGGGACTTCCGGAAGAACTCCAGTTCCCGCGTACGCCGGAGCAGGTGCCACGAGCTGATGCCGGCCATGACGAAACCGCCGGTGGTGATCGCGGCGAACACGACGTGCGGCACGGCCATGACGAAGGTGGGGTTGGTGAACAGCGCGCCGAAGTCGGTCAGGTGCAGTACGCCGTCCGCCGACCGCGTGTACCCGACCGGATGCTGCAGGAACGAGTTGCTCGCCAGCACCCAGAACACGCTGAGGTACGCCGTCGCGGCGATCAGCCAGATCAGGGCGGTGTGGACGAAGCGGTTGAGCCGCCCCCAGCCGAAGATCCACAGTGCCAGGAACGTGGATTCGAGGAAGAAGGCGAGGATGGTCTCCATCGCCAGCGGTGCGCCGAAGATGTTGCCGAGATAGTGCGACAGGCCGCTCCAGTTCAGGCCGAACTGCAGCTCCAGGACGATCCCGGTGGCGATGCCCAGGAAGTAGTTGATCACGTAGAGCCGGCCCCAGAACCGGACCTGGCGCTCGTACGCGGGTTTGCGCGTGATCAGCCAGGCGGTCTGCAGGACGACGAGCAGGGTGACGAGACCCAGAGTCAGCAGCACGAAGAGGAAATGGAAGATCGTCGTCGTGGCGAACTGGAGTCGCGCGATGTCGAGCACACTCACATGATCAAGCTAGCCACGGCGACGGCCTCGCCGAATCGGTGCTTCCCCGGAAAACGACCCCTAGGGCGTCAGTAGGCCGACCCCTTGGCGCCTTCGAAGCTCTTCGGGTGCCAGACCGTCTTGGTCTCCAGGAACGCCGTCATCCGGGCGATGCCGGGGTCGGCGGACCAGTCCACGGCGGCCGGGCGTACCACGCGCTTGAGGGTGTCCGCCGCCGCGACCTCGAGCTCCTTCGCCAGCCCGTGGTCGGTCACGCCGGTGAGGTCGAGCGCGTTGACGTCGGCGTGCGACGCCAGCCAGGGCGCGATCTCGGCCGGGCTGCCGGTCAGCAGGTTCACCACGCCACCGGGCAGGTCGGAGGTGGCCAGCACCTCGGCCAGGGTGATCGCGGGCAGCGGCCGGTCCGGCGAGGCGACCACGACGACGGTGTTGCCCGTGACGATCGCCGGTGCGACGACGCCGACCAGCCCGAGCAGGGCCGGTTCGGCCGGGGCCACGATCGCGACCACGCCGGTCGCCTCCGGGGCCGACAGGTTGAAGAACGGTCCGGCGACCGGGTTCGCCCCGCCGACCACCTGCGCGATCTTGTCGGACCAGCCGGCGTACCAGACCCAGCGGTCGATCGACGCGTCCACTTCGGACACCGCGGCGGCCGCCGACAGCCCGAAGGTACGCAGCTCCGCGATGAACTGGTCGCGGCGCCCCTCCAGCATCTCGGCGATCCGGTAGAGGATCTGGCCCCGGTTGTACGCCGTCGCCCCGGACCACTTCGCCACGGCACCCCGCGCGGCGAGCACCGCGTCGCGGGCGTCCTTCCGGGAGGCCTGGGCCGCGTTGGCCACGAAGTTCCCCTTCGCGTCGGAGACGACATAGCTGCGCCCGGACTCGCTGCGCGGGAAGGCGCCCCCGATGAAGAGCTTGTACGTCTTGCGTACGGCCAGCCGGGCGGGCTGAGCATCCTTAGTGGGCAAGGTACGCCTCCAGGCCGTGCCGGCCGCCTTCGCGACCGTAACCGGACTCCTTGTAACCGCCGAACGGCGACGTCGGGTCGAACTTGTTGAACGTGTTGGCCCAGACGACACCGGCCCGCAGCTGGTCGGCGACGGCCAGGATCCGGGAGCCCTTCTCGGTCCAGATCCCCGCCGACAGCCCGTACGGCGTGTTGTTCGCCTTCTCGACGGCCTCGGCCGGCGTACGGAAGGTGAGGACCGACAGCACCGGGCCGAAGATCTCCTCGCGCGCGATGCGGTGGGCCTGCGAGACGCCGGTGAAGATCGTCGGGCGGAACCAGAAGCCCCGGCTCGGCAGCTCGCACGGCGGCGACCAGGCCTCGGCGCCCTCCTGCTCGCCGGCCGCGGTCAACTCCTTGATGCGGGCCAGCTGCTCGGCCGAGTTGATCGCGCCGATGTCGGTGTTCTTGTCCAGCGGGTCGCCGACGCGCAGGGTGCTCATCCGCCGCTTGAGCGACTCGAGCACCTCCTCCGAGATCGACTCCTGGACCAGCAGCCGGGAGCCCGCGCAGCAGACGTGGCCCTGGTTGAAGAAGATGCCGTTGACGATGCCCTCGACCGCCTGGTCGACCGGCGCGTCCTCGAAGACGATGTTGGCCGCCTTGCCGCCCAGCTCCAGCGTGACCCGCTTGTTCGTGCCGGCCACCGTACGCGCGATGATCCGCCCGACCTCGGTCGAGCCGGTGAAGGCGACCTTGTCGACGTCCGGGTGGGCCACGAGAGCGGCGCCGGCGGCACCGGCCCCCGTGAGGATGTTGACCACGCCCGGCGGCAACTCGGCCTGCTGGCAGATCTCGGCGAACAGCAGCGCGGTCAGCGGAGTGGTCTCGGCCGGCTTGAGGACGACCGTGTTTCCGCAGGCCAGTGCGGGCGCGATCTTCCACGCCAGCATGAGCAGCGGGAAGTTCCACGGAATGATCTGCCCGGCCACGCCCAGTGGACGCGGGCTCGCGCCGAACCCGGCGTGATCGAGCTTGTCGGCCCAGCCCGCGTAGTAGAAGAAGTGCGCGGCGACCAGCGGGATGTCGACGTCCCGGGATTCGCGGATCGGCTTGCCGTTGTCGAGGGACTCCAGCACCGCCAGCTCGCGGCCGCGCTCCTGGATGATCCGGGCGATGCGGAACAGGTACTTGGCCCGCTCGGCGCCGGACATCTTGCCCCACACCTGCTCGTACGCCTTCCGGGCGGCGGCGACGGCCCGGTCGACGTCGGCCTCGGACGCCTCGGCGACCTCCGCGAGCACTTCCTCGCTGGACGGGGAGATGGACTTGAAGCTGCCCGACCCGTCGACGAACTCGCCGCCGATGAACAGCCCGTAGGACGGCTTGAGGCTGACGATCGCCCGCGACTCGGGGGCCGGGGCGTACTCGAAGATGCTCATGATCAGTCCAGGGTCACGTAGTCGGGGCCGGAGTAGTGCCCGGTCTTCATCTTGCTCCGCTGCATGAGCAGGTCGTTGAGGACCGAGGAGGCGCCGAAGCGGAACCAGTGCGGGTCGAGCCAGCCGTCGCCGACCGTCTCGTTGACCAGCACGAGGTACTTGATCGCGTCCTTGCTGGTCTTGATGCCGCCGGCCGGCTTCACGCCGACCTTGCGGCCGGTGACGGCCAGGAAGTCGCGGACGGCCTCCAACATGATCAAGGTGACCGGCGGCGTCGCGGCCGGCTGCACCTTGCCCGTCGAGGTCTTGATGAAGTCGCCGCCGGCCAGCATCGACAGCCACGAGGCCCGGCGTACGTTGTCGTAGGTGACCAGCTCGCCGGTCTCCATGATGACCTTCAGCCGGGCGTCGCCACAGGCGTCCTTGACCGCCACGATCTCCTCGAACACCTCGAGGTACCGGCCGGAGAGGAAGGCGCCTCGGTTGATCACCATGTCGACCTCGTCGGCACCGGCCCGCACCGCGTCGCGTACATCATCAAGTTTGACCTTGAGGGACGCCTGGCCGGCCGGGAACGCGGTGGCCACGGAGGCGATCTTGACCGGGCTGCCCTTCACGACCCGGGCGACCTCGGCGACCATCGACGGGTAGACGCAGACCGCGGCGGTCGGCGGGCAGGTCGGGTCGAGCGGGTCGGGGCGCAGGGCCTTGTTGGCCAGGCCGCGGACCTTGCCGGGAGTGTCGGCGCCCTCCAGCGTGGTCAGGTCGACCATGCTGATCGCCAGGTCGATGGCGAGGGCCTTGGCGGTGGTCTTGATCGAGCGGGTGCCGAGGGTGGCGGCGCGCGCGTCGGCGCCGACCTTGTCCACGCCGGGCAGGCCGTGCAGGAACGCCCGGAGGGCCGCGTTCGACCTGGTCACCTCGGCCAGGGTGGCGGCCGAGGGGGTGGTCGCGACTGTCATGCCCGAAAGCCTACCCGTCCGCGATCAACCCCGACGATCTTGCGCGAATGTCCCCCAAGATCCCGTTTGGATCAGGGAAATCACCCGAATCTTGGACCAAGATTACGTGCGAAACCATGATCCAAACGGGATCTTGGGGGCTTGCCTGAGTGGGATCTTGAAGCGGGGTCAGAAGCGGGGCATGCCGCCGAACTGGCGGTCGCCGGCGTCGCCGAGGCCCGGCACGATGAACATCTTCTCGTTGAGGCGCTCGTCGATGCTCGCCGTCACCAGCCGCATCGGCAGGCCGGACCGGGACAGCCGCTCGATGCCCTCGGGCGCGCAGATCACGCAGAGCACCGTGATGTCCGTGGCCCCCCGGTCGGTGAGCAGGCGTACGCAGTGCTCCAGCGAGCCGCCGGTGGCCAGCATCGGGTCGAGCACCAGCACCGGAATGCCGCGCAGGTCGGCCGGCAGCGACTCCATGTAGGCCCGCGGCTCGAACGTGTGCTCGTCCCGGGCCAGCCCCACGAAGCCCATCGAGGACTCCGGCAGCAGGTTGAGGACGGCGTCGGCCATGCCGAGACCGGCCCGCAGCACCGGCACGATCAGCGGCGGGTTCGCCAGCCGGGTGCCCTCGGTCGGCGCCACCGGCGTCTCGATCGGGTACTTCTCGGCGGCGAAGGACCGCGCGGCCTCGTAGGCCAGCATGGTGCTCAGCTCGTGCAGCGCCGCCCGGAAGGAGGCCGAGTCGGTCCCGCCGTCCCGCATGGCGGTCAGCCGGGACTGGGCGAGCGGATGATCTACGACGTGTACGTCCACGGGCTCACAACCTACCGGATATGTATTTCACGGATGGACACTCCAGATTCCCAGCGCGGCGGCCATCTCCGTGCGCAGCGCGGTCAGCGCGGCGCCCGCCTGCTCGCGCGCCGCCGCGATGTCGCCGTCCACGACCTTCTCCACCACTTCGAGGTACGCCTTGAGCTTCGGCTCGGTGCCCGACGGGCGCACGACGACCCGGGCGTCGGCCGTCCGCAGGATGACGACGTCCGCCTCGGGCAGCAGGTCCTCGGCCGACGTCACCTTCTCGTCGAGCAGGGTCGCCGGCATCTTCGCCCGCAGCCGGGCCATCGCGTCGGAGATCTCGGTGAGGTCGTCGACGCGTACCGCGAGCTGGTCGGTCGCGTACAGGCCGAAGTGCTCGGCGAGCTCGTCGAGGCGGTCGGTCAGCCCGCGCAGTTCCGCCTTCAACCCGGCCGCCAGTTCGGCCACGACCAGCGCCGCCGAGATGCCGTCCTTGTCGCGTACGCTGCCCGGGTCCACGCAGTAGCCCAGCGCCTCCTCGTAACCGAAGGCGAGATCGTCGGCGGCCCGGACGATCCACTTGAACCCGGTGAGGGTCTCGGCGTACCCGAGTCCCCGTTCGGCGGTCATCGCCTTGAGCAGGGACGAACTGACGATCGAGCACGCGTACGTGCCGCGCCGGCCCTTGCGCATGAGGTGGTCGGCGAGCAGTACGCCGACCTCGTCCCCGCGCAGCATCCGCCAGCCGCCGGGCACGTTCGGCGCCGGAACGGCCACCGCGCAACGGTCGGCGTCCGGGTCGCTCGCGATGGCGATGTCTGCGTCGATCCGGCGGGCCAGCGCCATGACGTGATCCATCGCGCCGGGCTCCTCCGGGTTCGGGAAGGAGAC
Organism: Hamadaea tsunoensis DSM 44101; assembly: GCF_000428945.1. Lineage (GTDB taxonomy): Bacteria > Actinomycetota > Actinomycetes > Mycobacteriales > Micromonosporaceae > Hamadaea > Hamadaea tsunoensis. The sequence continues at coordinate 272,872 of NZ_AUAX01000005.1, forward strand.
CGTCGGGAAGGTGCCGTCCGGGACCCACTGCTCCGGGGCGGCCTGCGGCGTGGCGAAACCGGCCTGCTCGAAGGCGTCGACGAGCACCTGGCCGCCCACCCCGTGCATCGGCGTGTACGCGATCACCAGGTCCCGCGGCCCGTCGGGATCCACCGTGGCGGCGGCCGCGGCGACGTAGCTCTCGACGATCGACTCGTCCAGCAGTTCCCCGTCGTCGCCGAGAGGTACGCCGGACAGGCTCGTCACGGCACTGATCCGCGCCGAGATCTCGGCGTCGACCGGCGGGACGATCTGCGCACCGGCGCCGAGCGGGCCACCGAGCCGCGCCCCGAGATACACCTTGTACCCGTTGTCGTTCGGCGGGTTGTGCGACGCGGTCACCATGACGCCGGCACAGCCGCCGAGCTTGCGTACCGCGAAGGCGAGCAGGGGAGTCGGCAGGTTGCGGGGCATCACCAGCGCCCGCAGGCCGGCACCGGTGGCGACCCGGGCCGTCTCCAGCGCGTACTCGTGTGAGCCCCGCCGGGCGTCGTAGCCGATGACGAGCGGTTCGCCGGCCGTGGTCCCGTTCGCGAGCAGCCAGGTGACCAGGCCGGCCGCGGCCTGGCGGACGACGGCGAGATTCATGCCGTTCGGGCCGGCCCGCAGCGGTCCCCGCAGCCCGGCCGTGCCGAACATCAGCGGCCCCGCGAACCGGTCGGCCAGTTCGGCCGCGGCACCCGTGTCGAGCAGGGCCTGCAGCTCGGCCCGGGCAGCCGGGTCGGGGTCGTCATCGATCCAGGCGCGTACGCGGTCGGCCAGCGCGGGGTCCAGGACGGTGTGGTCGCTCATGGGCGATTTCTAGCACAGTGTGACGCCCTGGTCGCAGTGGTCGGCGAAGTTGCCCTGTGACCGGCCGGGCCGACCGGTCACCGGCCCCGGTCAGGCGGCCTTGACCTGGAACGTCGAGGTGGACGCGTCGAACAGGGTCTTCATGGCGTCGTAGTCGTTCTGCCACGTCGACAGGTAGATCTGGTAGACCTTGCCGTCGATCGCGACCGCCCGCCACAGGCCGTGGCGCTGCTTGCCGCCCTTGGGCGTGCACAGGTATTCGAGTTCGGAGCCGGCGGCCCCCGCGAGCTGGATGTCGCGCGTATCGACCTCCTGGTAGAGGTCCTCGCAGCCGGACTTGCTCAGCCGGCTGCCGCCGCTGGAGAGGATCTTGTCGGCGTCCTTGCCGTTGCTGACGATCAGCCGGATCCAGTGGCCGCTGTCGCTGGGGTCCTCGGCCTGGATGTAGGAGCCGGCCTTCTTCGGCTTCCAGCCGTCGGGAAGGATCACCGAGTAGCCGCTGCCCTGGTAGATGTCGCCGGCGACGCTCGGCGAGGGCTCGACCGACGGGCCGGTGGACGCGCCGTTCGCGGCGGGCGTGCCCGAACCGCCCATCTTGCTCACGGCGATGATCCCGGCGGCGAGCAGGACGACGGCCAGGCCGCCGACGAGCCCGAGCCGGACGTTGCGGGACAGACCGCCCAACGCGGCGAGCGGGCTCTTGCGCGGCCGGTCCAGCGCGGGCATCGCGCTGGTCGCGTCCTGCGGGACGCTCACACCCGGCATCGCGCCGGTGGCCAGCAGCGCACGGCCGCCGACCTGCTTGCCCGGCTTGGCCGGGCTCGGCTGCGCGGGGCCCGCCGGGGCGAGCGTGTCGTGGGCGCCGGTGGCCTCGCTCGCGGCAGCCGGCCGGGTGGCGGGCAGCTGGGCGGGCACCACGGCCCACGGATCGGTGTACGCGTTGCCGGCCGGCGCCTGCGCCAGCGATCCGGCCAGCAGCTCGCGCAGCTCGGCACGGGCCTGGTGGACGTCCCACCGCCGGGCGGGATCCTTGATCAGCAGGCCGGCCAGGACGTCGGCGAGCGGTCCGGCGAGCACCGGCTTGGCCGGCGGGTCCTCGACGACGGCGTGCATCGTGGCCAGCGGGTCGCCCTTGTCGAACGGCGGCCGGCCCTCGACGGCCGTGAAGAGCGTGACGCCGAGCGAGAACAGATCGCTGGGCGGCCCGAACGGGTGGCCCATCGCGCGCTCGGGCGAGATGAAGTGCGGCGAGCCGAGGACCATGCCCGGCGTGGTGAGCTGGACGTCGCTGGGCATCCGGGCGACGCCGAAGTCGGTCAGCACGCATCGGCCGTCGGCGCAGATCAGCACGTTCGCCGGCTTCACGTCCCGGTGCAGTACGCCGGCCGCGTGCGCCACCTCCAGCGCGCCCAGCAGCGCGACACCGATCTTGGCGACGGTACGCGGCGCCAGCGGGCCACCCTCGATGACCATGTCAGCCAGGCTGCGCGCGTCGAGCAGCTCCATCACGATCCACGGCCGGCCGTTCTCGTGCACGACGTCGTAGACCTGGACGACGCTCGGGTGGGCCAGCGCGGCCGCCGCCCGGGCCTCGCGCATGGTCCGCTCGTACATCGCCTCGCGGTCCGACGACGCCATCCCGGGCGGGCAGACGACCTCCTTGACCGCCACTTCCCGGCGGAGGAGGGTGTCGGAGGCCCGCCAGACGGCGCCCATGCCACCGGTGCCGATCGCGGTGCGCAGTGAGTAACGTCCGCCGATCAGGGTCCCGGGGGCGGCTCGTCCGTCGCCTGGGGAGCTGTTCCAGGTTGTGGGCATGGGGGTAGTCACTTCGCCGCCGTCTCGCTGAGGGATCTGTCTCGGGCTCGGGGGCCGGTCGCAGCCGTACCCTGGGGCCGGGTCGGCCAATCGCCCTATTCTGCTGCAGATCCCGGTCGAGCGAAAGCCGTGTGGGCTGATCATCGCTCCTTACTGCAAATTCGTGCGGGCGTACGGGTGGTCCTGTGGGGAAGACCTCATCCACCGGCCGGGTGCCTACCCCTACGATCGGCGGTATGACTGAACGTCGGTTAAGCGAGTCCGGATTCGAGATCAAGCCCGTCTACGGGCCCGCTGACCTGCACGGACAGTCCGACGAGCAGCCGGGCGCGTACCCGTTCACGCGGGGCGTCTATCCGACCATGTACACGTCGCGGCCCTGGACCATGCGGCAGTACGCGGGCTTCGGCACGGCCGCCGAATCAAATGCCAGGTATCACCAACTGCTCGATGCGGGCACGATGGGCCTGTCGGTTGCTTTCGACCTTCCCACTCAAATGGGTTATGACTCGGACGAACCGATTGCCCACGGTGAGGTCGGCAAAGTCGGCGTCGCCATCGACTCGATCGACGACATGGCCGTGCTGTTCCGGGACATCCCGCTGGACAAGGTCTCCACGAGCATGACGATCAACGCGCCGGGAAGCGTGCTGCTGCTGCTCTACCAGCTTGTCGCGGAGCAGTCGGGCATCGCGGGCAACCAGCTCAACGGCACGATCCAGAACGACATCCTCAAGGAGTACATCGCCCGCGGGACCTACATCTTCCCGCCGAAACCGTCGCTGCGGCTGGTCTCCGACACGTTCGCGTACTGCGGCGCGGAGATCCCGAAGTGGAACACCATCTCCATCAGCGGCTACCACATGGCCGAAGCCGGTGCGACGCCCGTGCAGGAGATCGCGTTCACGCTCGCCGACGGCATCGAGTACGTGCGCGCCGCCATCGCGGCCGGCCTCGACGTCGACAAGTTCGCGCCGCGATTGTCGTTCTTCTTCGTCGCGCGGACCACATTGCTCGAAGAGGTTGCCAAATTCCGCGCCGCGCGGCGGATCTGGGCGCGCATCATGAAGGAGGAGTTCGGCGCCAAGGACCCGAAATCCTGGATGCTGCGCTTCCACACGCAGACCGCGGGAGTCCAGCTCACCGCGCAACAACCGGAGGTCAACCTGATCCGCGTAGCGGTGCAGGGCCTCGGTGCCGTCCTCGGCGGTACGCAGTCCCTGCACACCAACTCGTTCGACGAGGCGATCGCCCTGCCGACCGCCAAGGCCGCCCGGTTGGCGCTGCGTACGCAGCAGGTGCTCGCGTACGAGACGGATCTGACCGCCACCGTGGACCCGTTCGCGGGCTCCTATGTGGTGGAGGCGCTCACGGACGAGATCGAGGCGGCCGCGAACGAGCTCATCGAGCGCGTGTTCGCGTACGGCTCGGCGGTGGACGCCATCGAGAACGGGTTCCAGAAGCGGGAGATCGAGGCGTCGGCGTACCAGGTCGCGCAGGAGATCGACGGCGGACGGCGGACGGTCGTCGGCGTCAACCGCTTCGCGCTGGACGAGGAGGAGCCGTACGAGCCCCTCCGGGTGGACCCCGCGATCGAGGAGGCCCAGGTCGCTCGCCTGGCCGAACTCCGCCGGGTACGCGACAACGCGGCTGTGCGTACCGCTCTGGCAGGTGTGAAGAAGGCGGCCGAGGGTACGGACAACGTGCTCTATCCGATGAAGGAGGCGCTCGCGGCCCGGGCCACCGTGGGCGAGGTGTGTCACGCCCTGCGCGACGTCTGGGGGACCTACCGCCCGGCTGATCGGTTCTGAAACTTCACAGTTACGGCGGATATCAGGACTCCGTGGGGTCATCCGAAAGGGCACCGATGACATCCAAAAGGTTGCTCAGTTAATCACTCTTTCGGTGCTCGCACCGCCTGTGCGACGCGGACGCCCCTCGATGCACGAGCGTGAAACTTCATGACCGGACCAGGTGTGCGTCACATCCACAGCCGTCACGCGTTGTGAGAGGTGTAGGGGCCATGCCAGCGATCGAAACAGCCATGAAATCTCCCTACCTGGGAGGACGTGACACAGTGCAACGTCATCGCTACCGCAATGACGTTGCGCAGAGTTACCGGTCTGGGGCTAGGCTTGTCGAGGTTTGTCCCACTGTCGATCGAGATCGAGAAAACGCCGTGACGAGTGCGCTGACGCTGCCCGAGGGCAGCACGCTGACGTCGAACTGGCCCGAGACTTTGCCTGGGGCTGATCCGTTGCCTGGTCATCTGGACCGATGGCTCGCCTCCCGAGGGGCCGAGCTCGTAGCGATTCGACGGCACATTCACGCGCATCCGGAGCTTTCCGGTCACGAGTTCGAGACGGCCGCCCTGGTCGCGCGCGAATTGGCGGTGGCCGGCCTGCAGCCGCGGTTTTTGCCCCGCGGCAATGGCGTGATCTGCGACATCGGCTCCGGCGACCGGGTGATCGCGCTGCGCGCGGACCTGGACGCGCTGCCGCTGCCGGACACAAAGGACGTTCCGTACCGCTCGCTGGTCTCCGGAGCCGCCCACGCGTGCGGCCACGATGTACACACGACGGTACTGCTCGGCGTCGGGCTCGCCCTGGCTCAGCTGGACCAGCGCGGCGAACTGCCGGGCCGGGTCCGGCTGCTCTTCCAGCCGTCCGAGGAGAAGTTCCCGTCGGGCGCGCCGGAGATGATCTCCGCCGGGGCCATGAAGGACGTCGCCGCGATCTACGCGCTGCACTGCGCGCCGCAGCTGCCGGTCGGGCTGATCGGCGTACGGTCCGGAGCCTTCACGGCCGCGGCCGACACCGTCGAAGTCCGCCTCACCGGCAAAGGCGGCCACACCGCCCGCCCGCACCTCACCGCCGACCTGGTGCACGCGCTCGCCCGCGTCATCGTGGACGGCCCGGCTCTGCTCGACCGCCGCGTCGACCCGCGGGCCGGCGTCTCGATGGTGTTCGGCGCGGTGCACGCGGGCGAAGCCGCCAACGCGATCCCGATCGAGGGCGTGGCCAAGGCGACCGTTCGCATCCTCAACAAGGACGCCTGGCAGCAGGCCCCCGAGCTGATCACTCAGCTGATCAAGGACGTCGTCGCCGCCACCGGCGCGGGCGTCGAGGTCCGCTACACGCGCGGCGTACCGCCGGTGATCAACGACCGGATGGCGACGGCCGTGATCGCGGCGGCCGCCGGCGCGGCGCTGGGTGCCGAGCGGGTGGTCGAGGCGGAGATCAGCATGGGCGGCGAGGATTTCGCCTTCTACCTGGACCACGCACCAGGAGCGATGATCCGCCTAGGCACCGGGATTCCCGGCTCCGAGGTGCGGATGGACATCCACCAGTCAGGGTTCGACGTGGACGAACGCGCCATCGGCTACGGCGTCCGGACCATGGTCCACACAGCGCTGGCTGCTCTGTCTTCTTACTTCTAAACGGCCCCAGGGACCCGCACTCGGCCGCGACGTCCGGCAGTGCAAGATCCGCAAGCGCGAAGCGTTTGAGGATCTTGTGCTGCCGGACGTTGCATAAGGGCCGATGTGCCCTCGTCTCGCCCGAAGGGCGAACGGGCAATAACCTTCCCAGCAACCACCGGGGGCAGCGCCCATCGAGGGCAGCAACCACCGGGGGAAGCAACCACCCGCGGGTCAGTCCGTGGACTCTTGATCCTTGAGGGCCGAGCTCGCCCGCGGAGTCTTCCGGCGGCGGCGCCAGACCAGCAGGGGGACCAGGATTACGGCCAGGACCAGTAGGAAGGGCAGGAGGAAGCCCAGTACTGCTGAGGCGACCTTGAGCATCGTGACGAACGTGTCCCAGCCGGTGGACAGGCCGCCGAGGAATGTGGGGTCCGCCTTTTTCGGCTGCACGTAGGGGGTTTGCGGGCCGACCAGGGTGATCGTGATCGTGGACAGGGTCACCAGGTCGTCGAGGTGGCGCTTCTTGGCCATGAGGGAGTCCAGTTCGGCCTGGCGCTGGGTGAGCTCCTTCTCCAGCAGGACCACCTCGCTGAGCTGCTTGGCCTGCGTGAACATCCGCCGGACACTGTCCACGCTGGCCTTCTGCGCCGCGATCCGGGCGTCCAGGTCGACGACCGTGTCGGTGACGTCCTGCGTACTGAGGGAGCGGGAGAGTTCGGTGCCGAGCTTGGCCAGGTCGTCGAGGATCGAACCGAACTTGTCCGCCGGTACGCGCAACGTCAGCGTGGATTCCTCGTGCCCGGGTGAACCGTCGCTCTTCTCGTCCCCGACGAAGCCGCCCGACGACGTCGCCAGTGTGCGTACGCGGGTGGCGGTGTCGGAGACGTGCTCCACGCGTACCGTGATCTGTCCGTTGTAGATGATCGAGCGGGCGTAGGCGGCGGGGTCATTCGCGGTCTGGCCGCCCGGTGCGGAGGTGTAGCCGGTGCCGCCGCCGGCGGCCTTCTCGTCGGCGCCCGGAGCCTGGGCCGCGGGTGCGGGGGCGCCGGCGTCGCTGGACGTGGCGCCGCTGTCGCTCGAGGCCGCGCAGCCGCCGGTGGCCAGCAGGACCACCAGGCCGGCGGCGGCGAGGGGGCGGCGCAGGGATCGGGTGCTCATGGGTTCCCCCGGTGCGGAAGAAGGAAAGATGGGCGCCGGGTCGCATTGACCCCCAACCGACCCGGCGTGTCAGTAGGGACGCAGCGCCGTCCCGGCCGGTTCCCCGTGACCGGGGCCTGATCCGGGAGGCAGGCTCTAGGCTGGAACTCATGCGGGTGACCAAGTTCGAACATTCCTGCGTACGCGTCGAGGACGACGGCGCGGTGCTCGTGATCGATCCGGGCCCGTGGTCGCGGCCGGAGGCGCTCGACGGGGTGGACGCCGTCCTGATCACGCACGAGCACTTCGACCATCTGGACGTCGACAAGCTGGCCGACGCGCTGGACCAGCGGCCCCGGGTGACGATCCACGCGCACAAGTCCGTCGTGGACAAGCTGGGCGACCTGCGGTCGGTGGCGACGGTGGTGGACAGCGGCGACGCGTTCACGGCGGCCGGGTTCGGCGTACGCGCGTTCGGCGGGCTGCACGCGCTCGTGCACGAAGAGGTGACGCCCGTGCCGAACCTCGGATTCCTGGTGGGCGAGTCGGTCTACCACCCGGGCGATTCGTTCGACGTCCCCGAGGGTGCCACCGTGGACACCCTGTTCGTGCCGGTCAGCGGACCGTGGCTGAAGCTGTCGGAGTCGATCGCGTTCGTCCGGGCGATCCGCCCCCGCCGGGTCTACGCGTTGCACGACGGGCTGCACAACGAGTTCGGGCACATGGTCGTCGACGGCAACATGACGAAGCTCGCGCAGGCGCCCTACCTCCGGCTGGAACCGGGTACGAGCGTCGGCTGAACGCGGAGCATACTCACGAATGTGACGCCAGAGCAGCTCGCCGCGGCCGGGCGCCGCACCGTCGAAACCCTCGGCACCGAGTGGTCGCGGTCCGCGCGTACCGTCCGGCGGGCGCGGGACCTCGGCGTCTCCGGCTGGGCCTTCGCCGTCGCCGGTCGCGCGGGCGCCCTGGGCGAGGTGAGCCCGTCGGTCGCGGCCGCCGCCCTCGGTCTCGTCGCCCCTGACGGTGTACGCGAGGCCTTCGCCGCCGCCCGCAAGGTGATGCCGGTGTCGGAACTGGCCGCCGAGCGGCTGGCGCTGTGCTGCCGCTGGGGTGGCGAGGAGTTCGCCGGCGTCGTCGGCCCCGGCCGGCTCGCCGATCTGACCGGTCGCGTCCTCGACGCCGCCGACGCGGGCGGGCTGCCGCTCTTCGCGGCCTGGCGGGAGATGCCGGTGCCGTCGCGCGTACCGGCCGACCTGCTGGCCGTCCGCCTCTACCAGCTCAGCGAGCTGTACGCGGGGGCGGCCGTGCCGGCGTACCGGGCGGCCGGACTGAGTCCGGTGCAGGCGCTGCTGGCCGGACCGGACGGCGACGCGGCCGCGCTCGACCACGGCTGGCAGCCGCCCTTCCACCGCCCCGGGCACCTGCCCCGGCGCCGGGCCTGGGCCGACGCCGCGGTGGTACGCCTGGTCGCACCGGCCTTCGCCGCGCTGGACGAGACCGAGCGCGCCGAATGGCTCGCCGGCGTGCGTACGCTCGCCGGGCGGCCGGTCATCGTCTGAAGCCGCCGACGGGTCGCGAACGATCCGGCGGACAGAGGCCCTACTCCAGCGTGTTGTTGCGGGTGGGCCGCTCGCGGAGGCTCGCCACGTAGTCGTCGGGCGCACCGGCCTTGCCGGCGGCGCTCGCGATCTCGTTGAGGTACCAGACGGTCGGCAGGCCGCCCTCGTACCCGTTGAAGACGTAGACCCACGCGGTCAGCTCGCCGTCCAGCGTCGCGACGCGGACGTGCAGCTTGCGGTAGGTGCCCGCGACGACGCCCTCGACCTCGTCGAGCTGGGACTCGTCCCAGGGATGGACGTCGTAGAGCGCGACGAAGACACGGTCGCCGGGCGACTCGACAATGGTCGTGACGGCGCCTTCCCAGCCGATGACCTCTTCGCCGGCGAACGTGATCCGCCACCCCTCGAGCCAGCCCACGCCCACCATCGGTGAGTGCTGGCAGTAGGCTCGCATGCGGGCGGGGTCGAGATTCGAGCCGTACGCAGCGTAATGACGCACGGCGATGACGATAGTCCGCCTCGGGCGTACGAGAGAATATGGCGGGGCGTGTCGTATGTCGCGCCATGGCGGAACGGCTCGGCACGACCGGCCGGACGACTAGGGGAAACAGCCGTGAACCGGATTGTGATCATCGGTGGGGGACCGGCCGGCTACGAGGCGGCGCTTGTCGCCGCGCAGCTCGACGCGGACGTGACGATCGTCGAGGAGGACGGCGCGGGCGGGGCGTGCGTGCTACACGACTGTGTGCCGTCGAAGACGTTCATCGCCAGCTCAGACGTGGTGACCGGGTACCGCGACACCGAGGAGTTCGGCGTTCACTCGGACGGCCTTGAAGCGATAACCGTCGATGCGACCCTGGTGCACGGCCGTGTCCGCAGGCTCGCCGCCGCGCAATCTTCCGACATTCACGCCAAACTCATCAAAGCGGGCGTGGCGATGATCTCCGGGAGCGCCCGGCTCGGCGAGGATTCGCTCGGCCATCACCACAAGGTCCGGATCACGCCGACCGACGGTGACGCAGAGTACTCGGTCGATGCGGGAACCGTGCTCATCGCGACCGGGGCGACCCCGCGCATCCTCTCCGACGCCCAGCCCGACGGCGAGCGCATCCTCACCTGGCGGCAGATCTACGACCTGCGGGAGCTGCCCGAACACCTCGTCGTCATCGGTTCCGGGGTGACCGGCGCCGAGTTCGCGTCGGCGTACCTGGCGATGGGCGTGAAGGTGACGCTCGTGTCCAGCCGCGACCGCGTGATGCCGCACGAGGACGCCGACGCCGCCATGGCCATCGAGCGCGTCTTCCGCACCCGGGGCATGCAGATCATGAACAACTCCCGCGCCAACGCGGTACGCCGTCAGGGTGACGCCGTCGTCGTGGAGCTGGCCGACGGGCGTACCGTCACCGGCTCGCACGCGCTCATGTGCGTCGGATCGGTTCCGAACACGGCCGACCTCGGACTCGTCGAGTACGGCGTGGCCGTCTCCCCGGGCGGCTACGTGACGACGGACCGGGTGTCGCGTACCAACGTGCCGGGCATCTACGCGGCCGGCGACTGCACCGGCGTGCTCGCCCTGGCCAGCGTCGCCGCCATGCAGGGCCGCATCGCCATGTGGCACGCGCTCGGCGAGGCCGTCGCCCCGCTGCGCCTCAAGACCGTCGCGGCCAACGTCTTCACCGACCCGGAACTCGCCACCGTCGGCGTCAGCCAGCAGGACGTGGCCAGCGGCAAGGTACCGGCCCGCGAGGTGATGCTGCCGCTGACCGGCAACGCCCGGGCCAAGATGGCCGGGATCTCCGACGGCTTCATCAAGCTGTTCTGCCGCCCGGCGTCCGGCCTGGTCGTCGGCGGCGTCGTCGTGTCGCCCCGGGCCAGCGAGCTGATCATGCCGATCGCGATGGCCGTGGAGAACCACCTCACGGTGGACCAGCTGGCGCACACGATCACGATCTACCCGTCGCTGTCGGGCTCGGTCGCCGAAGCCGCCCGCCAGCTCATGCAACACGAATCCGACTGACCCCGTCCCGCCCTTTTCCGACGATCTTGCGCGAATGTCCGGGCCTATCGGGCATAAGCCGCGATTTTTGGGGCATTCGCGCAAGATCGCCGGGAATCAGGGGCGCCGGGCGGGGAGTGGCGGGGTGGTCAGGAGATGTTCTGGAGCGGGGCGCCGGCGGCGTTGCACTTGGCCTTGAGGACGCCCTCCGCGGGGCCGGTCATCTGCTCGATCTCGTTGAAGTCGTCGAACGTCTTGTAGGTCGACTCCTTCTTCGCCGCGTCGGCCAGTTGCGTGATCGCGGCCTGGACCTCGGCGTCGTCCACCTTGGAAGCGGCGTCCGTGAACGTCGCGGCCACCCTCGTGAAGATCGGCTGCAGCTTCGCCAGGGCGGCCTTGGCGCCGGCCGAGTCACCCTTCATCTCCGCCGTCATGCCCTGCACGACGATGGCCTTGGCCTGCGCGTCCAGCTCGGTGTACGCGGTGTCGACGGCCGCGCAGGCGGCGGCGACACTCATCCCCGCGGAGGTCGGCGACGCCGCGGCACTCGAACCGGCCACGGCGCTCGGCGCGGCGGCCGGGTCGTCCTTGGGGCCGCAGGCGGTGAGGACGCCCAGCGTGGCGGTGGCGGCGATCAGAAGGACAAGGGGCTTGCTGCGCATTCGGTTCGCTCCTATGAGGGCTGGTAGGAACGTCGACTCTAGATCATCAACGGCGGTCGGCGGTCTTGACGTCGGGGCGCCCGTCTTGGAGAGTCGCGCCCGTGAGGATCTATGCCGCCACCCCTCGGGCGTACGCCATCGGCACACTGATGAACGTCGTCTTCTGCGCTCTGATCTGCGTCCTGCTGAACCTGGTGCTCCCCTTCGGCTGGGCCGCCCTGGCGGCGCTGATTCTCCTGCCGGTCTTCCTGGTACGCATGGTCGTCGCGTCCCGGCGCCGCTGGGTGTTCGTCGGCCCGCAGGGGATCGCGTGGCGTACGCCGGCCCGGGCGGGGTTCGACGCCGCGCCGACCGGTTCCGTGGTGCTCGACCAGGTCACCGATTACCACATCGGACCGCAGGCGCTGGGGCGGCGGCCGGGGCAGGCGGTCACCCTGACGCTCGCGGACGGCGGCACCGTGAAGCTCCCGATCTGGGCACCGGTCGGGCAGCCGTTCGGCCCGCAGGAGGAGATGATCCGGGCCCTCCGCCGGACTCTGCGCACGGCGGGCTGACCGGCGTACCAGGGCGGACGACACATCTACTATGGACTATTTCACGATGTGAGCGCGTTTACAGCACCGCAATGAGCGGCACGTAGCGTCCAGGCATGGCGGACCTTTTCGAGGACTACCCCGTCGGCGCGGCCGGTGCCGCCTGGGATGAGATGTTCGGCGAGCCCGGTACGCCCCGCCCCGACTACGAGACCCTGCATGCCACTCTGCGCCCGTTGTCCGGTGCCGACCTGCGCGTACGCGCTGACGTGCTGGCCCGGGCCTTCCTCGATCAGGGGATCACGTTCGCCTTCGGCGGGGTCGAGCGGCCCTTTCCGCTGGACATCGTGCCCCGGATCATCTCGGCGGCCCAGTGGCGGACCGTCGAGGCGGGCGTGGTCCAGCGCGTACGCGCCCTCGAAGCCTTCCTCGCCGACGTCTACGGCGCCGGCCAGGTGCTCGCCGACGGGATCGTCCCGCGCCGGGTGGTCGTGACGAGCCAGCACTTCCACCGGGAGGCGGCGGGCGTCGTTCCGGTGAACGGCGTACGCATCCATGTGTCCGGTGTGGACCTGATCCGGGACGAGGAGGGGGCGTTCCGCGTCCTGGAGGACAACGTACGCATCCCGTCCGGGGTCTCCTACGTGATGGAGAACCGCCGGGCCATGGCGCACGTGCTGCCCGAGGTCTTCGCCGCGACGCGGATCCAGCCCGTCGAGGAGTACCCGGCGATGCTGCTGCGGGCGCTGAAGGCGGCCTCGCCCGTCGACGACCCGACCGTGGTGGTCCTGACGCCCGGCGTGCACAACTCGGCGTACTTCGAGCATGCCCTGCTGGCCCGGGAGATGGGTGTGGAGCTGGTCGAGGGGCGCGACCTGGTCTGCGTCGGCAACGAGGTCGCGATGCGGACGACGGCGGGCGAGCAGCGGGTGGACGTGATCTACCGGCGGGTGGACGACGAATTCCTGGACCCGGTGCAGTTCCGGGCGGACTCGGCGCTGGGCTGCGCAGGCCTGCTCAACGCGGCCCGCGCCGGCCGGGTCACCATCGCCAACGCCGTCGGCAACGGCGTGGCCGACGACAAGCTGCTCTACACCTACGTGCCCGAGCTGATCCGCTACTACCTCAACGAGGAGCCGGCACTGCCGAACGTCGAGACCTACCGCCTCGACGATCCCGACGTACGCGAGTTCGTCCTCGCCCGCCTCGACCGGCTGGTCCTCAAACCGGTGGACGGCTCGGGCGGGGCCGGGATCGTCATCGGCTCGCAGGCGACCGCGGAGCAGCTGGCGAACGTGGGCCGCCGGATCGAGCTGGACCCGCGCGGCTGGATCGCCCAGCGCGAGGTGAGCCTGTCCACCGTGCCGACGCTGATCGGCGACCGGCTCGCCCCGCGCCACGTCGACCTGCGCCCGTTCGCGGTCAACGACGGCCGCCGGATCAGCGTCCTGCCCGGCGGGCTGACCCGGGTCGCCCTGCCGGAGGGGGCGCTGGTCGTCAACTCCAGCCAGGGCGGCGGCTCCAAGGACACCTGGGTCGTCAGCGACGGCGGCCCGTCCCCGTACGCGTACCCGGACGCCGCGCTGGAACCGGTCGTCGCGGCGGCCACGCAACCCGACCCGGGCCCGGGCGCCGGCGCGTACGCGGCCCAGCAGCAGCAACAGCAGCAGTGAGGAGGTGAGGACATGCTCAGCCGCATAGCGGAATCGCTCTACTGGATCGGCCGCTACGTCGAGCGCGCCGAGGACACCGCGCGCATCCTCGACGTCCATCTGCACCGGATGCTCGCCGATCCGTGGACCGACGAGGAGGTCGCCTGCCGGTCCCTGCTGTCGGTCATGGGCGCGGCCACCGACCGGCTCGACGCCGTCGGCGTCACCGGCGTCGTCGAACGCCTCGGCCTCGACACCACCGACACCGGCTCCGTCCTCGGCGCGCTCGCCGCCGCCCGCGAGAACGCCCGCGGCTCGCGCGAGACCGTCAGCGCCGAGATGTGGGAGTGCCTCAACACCACCTGGCTCGGCCTCGCCGACGCCCGCGACCGCATCGACCGCCGCGGTGTCCATCCCTTCTTCCAATGGGTACGCGAACGCTGCTGCGTGCTCGCCGGGCTGGCCGACACGACGATGAGCCGGGACGAGGGCTGGCTGTTCCTCGTCCTGGGCCGCAGCATCGAACGCGTCGACATGACCGCCCGGCTGCTGTCGACGCACACCCGCGCCGGCGGCACGATTCCCAGCTGGCTGACCTTGCTGCGCAGTTGCGGCGCCTGGGAGACCTATCTGCGCACCTACCGGGGGTCCCTGAGCGACCGGCACGCGGCCGAGTTCCTGCTGCTCGACCGGCTGTTCCCGCGGTCGGTCCTGGCCGCCCTGATCACCGCCGAGACCTGCCTGGCCGAACTCGAACCCGACCCCGGCCGGGTCGGCGTCGGCACCGAAGCGCAACGGGTCCTGGGGCGGGCGCGGACGGAACTGGCGTACAAGTCGCCGGAGGAGCTGCTGACCAGCCTGCCGCAGGTGCTCGCCGGTCTGGAGCGCACCTGCTCGGCGGTGAACGAGGCGGTGTCGGCACGGTACTTCCGCCAGACCGCGGCGGTCGCATGGGCGGAGGCGGTGGCATGAGATCGGAACCGGGCCGGACCCTGGCCAACGAACGGAGAACGCAGATGGCGACGGGTGCGCCGGGCTGGCGGCTGCATCTCAAGCACCGCACGGGATTCCAGTACGCGGGCCCGGTCGTGTCGTCGTACAACGAGGCCCGCATGCTGCCCTCGGCCGAACCGCGGCAGAACGTGCTGCAGGCGACGGTCTCGGTGCTGCCGGCCGCCCGCACGTACGCGTACCACGACTACTGGGGTACGGCGGTCACGGCGTTCGACCTACACACTCCACACGAATTCCTGGACGTGGTCGCCGAGTCGGTCGTGGAGACCTCCGGCCCCGCCGCCGTACGCACGGGCGGCCCCGGCTGGACCGAGCTGGCCGCCCCGTCGATCGTGGACAGGTGGCACGAGATGCTCGTGTCGACACCGCGTACGGCGCTGGACGAGGAGCTGACCGACCGGGCCGCCGACCTCAGATCCCGCCACCGCGGCCCGCACGAGGCCGCCCGCGCGGTCTGCGAGCTCGTCCGCACCGAGATCGACTACGTGCCGGGCGCGACGGGCGTGCTCACCGACGCCGTCCAGGTGTGGCGCCAGCGCAAAGGCGTCTGCCAGGACATCTCCCACCTCGCGATCGCCCTGCTGCGCGAGATGGGCGTACCGGCGCGGTATGTGTCCGGCTACCTCCACCCGACGCCGGGTGCGGGACTCGGGGAAGAGGTCGTCGGCCAGAGCCATGCCTGGATCGAGTGGTGGTCCGGCGAGTGGCGCGCGTTCGACCCGACCAACGGCGTACCCGTGGGGGAGCGGCACGTGGTGGTCGGCCGCGGCCGGGACTACGGCGACGTGCCGCCGCTCAAAGGGGTGTACGCGGGACCGGACGGCACCGGGCAGACGGTCGAGGTGATCCTCACCCGCCTCCGCTGACCCTCAGCCGATTCCCCTCATCCGTTTGTCGTGCTTGAGGATCTGTACGAGATCTGGGACCGCGGCGTAGACGAACTTCTTCCCCGATCGTGTCTTGGCGAGGAGCCCGGCCTGTTCCAGCTCGACGAGGTCCTTGCGGGCCGTCTCCATCGCTATTCGATGCGACATCATGTGCGATTGGACGGAGTACGCGACGTGGTCATGCTTGATCGAGTTCTGCAACAGGGCGATCTGGCGTGAGTTGAAGTCGGTGGCTGCGGTGGACAGCAGCGACCGGACCTCTCGTGCCTCGTCCACCTTCGTGGCCAGGTATCCGTCGAGTGCGTCGATCGCCCGATGCAGGATGCCGAGATGGTAGATGTAGAAGTAGGTCATGTCGCCGTCGTCGCTCTCCGTATGGAGAAACGATCGTCCGTACTTGCCGGGAGCCTTCTTGAGCAGGCGCGAGACGCTCAGGAATTCGGTGAGCCAGTACCCCTGATTCAGCATCGACCAGTAGAAGAGAATGCGGGCCGTGCGGCCGTTGCCGTCCTCGAACGGGTGGATGTACCCGATCATGAAGTGGATCGTCAGAGCCCGCAGAACCGGTGGCAGGTATGCGATCGACGTCGTCTCATTGGCGAAATCGCAGAGTTCCTGAACGCGGTCGGCGATCTCCTCGGCCGGTGGTGGATCGTAGAGGACGGCGCCCTGGTCGTCACGGATCACGACCCGCTCCTCGCCGGACTGCTGGAACCGGCCCGCCGCCCGGGGATCGTCGAGGGTGCCGTCGGTGACCACCCGATGCAGCTCGCAGATCATTTCCGGAGTGAGCCTCTCGGCCCGTCGATCGCTTACCTTCTCCATTGCCGCGAAGTTGTTGAGGATCATGCGCTCGCTGCGGTCGCGGGGCGCCCGGCCCGATCGGATCATGTCCTTCGCCACGCGCCGATCAGTGGAGGCGCCCTCCAATTGGCTGGAGGTGACAGCTTCCTCGATGAGCGAGGTGACCAGGTACTGGTCCCGGGTAGCCGGGTTCATGACCTGCTCGGCCTGGCCGATCCGGCCGCTCAGACGTGAGGCGATGAACTCGGTCTCCCGCAGGACTTCGTCGGGCAGGCAATAGTGGAACCGGCGCTGACCTCTGTCCGTGATGGAGAGCGGCCGCATGGTGCTGGCACGGCGCAGCTTCGTCGCCACCCACCACTGTTCCAGGGTGAATCCGGCGGGCGGCTGGCGGAAGCGCATCTCGTCCCAGTGCCGGTACGGCTGTCCGACGGCCTGTGCCCAGAGCCGGGCCAGAGCGCTCGTCGTGTCACCGTCACGAAAAGCGCTGGAGAGGAGGCTCTCCAGGGGCGGGGGAGACATCGGCTGGCGCATGCTCACGTCCATCGTGCGGAGAATGCCACGGAGAACGCCCATGAGCGGCGAATCCCGACACGGTTGTCCCGCGTTGCTCCCACTATCTCCCAGAAGTGGGAGCAGATGCCACTGATTTGCTCCCACTTTCTCCCAGAGATGGGAGCAATGCGCCGCTGACCGTCAGTGAGCGACGAAGTCCCAGTAGGGGCCGTGGCGGTGGTACTCGCGGGCACATCCCCCGCATTTCGCCGTCTCCGGCGTCCAGGCGAGCGCGCCGCGGCAGGCCGGGCACACCATCCGAGCCGTGAACGCGGGCAGCCCCGGTGCCGGTTCTCCGAAGCGCGGGGCCGGCGTGATCGTCCGCGTACCCACGACGAACTGGCTGGGGCCGAGCCAGCCGCGGCCGACGGACTGCGTACAGGCTTCGAGCCCTTGGACGACCGGCCGGGCGTACCGGGCGACGGTCGACGGTACGCGGCTCTCCCAGCGGCGGAAGTTGTTGACGCTGGCGCCGAGCCGCGTACGCCAGCCGAGCGACGTGAGCCGTTCGCGGATCGCGGTCAGCTGGAAGTTGAAGTACTTCTCGTCGGACGCGCCGGTGACGAGCGGCTGGGCGTTGCGGACGTCGGCGAGGCGGCGGTTGACGGCACCGCGGGCGAGGCCGAGCAGGTGGTGCTTGATCGGGACGTCGATGAGCCAGCCGCCGGCGATGGTCCGGCCCATCTCCCCGAGCGCGTGGTCGACGTCGGGCAGGTGGTGCAGTACGCGGATGACCATGGCGGCGTCGAAGGCGTCGTCGGCGAACGGGACCTTGTTGAGGTCGCACCGGACGAGGCCGAGCTTGTCGAGCGAGCCGGGGTGGCGTCCGGCCGCGTTGGTGAGGTTCGTGGCGGAGTAGTCGAGGATGACGGCCTGCTGCGCCTCGTGCAGGTAGTACCGGGAGTTGCGGCCGTACGCCCCGCCGAAGTCGGCGAACCACGAGAACGGGCGCAACTGGGGGATGAGCCGGCGCAGCACCCGGTCCTCGGACCACATCTCGTAGTCGCGGCCGTTCCAGTAGTCCTGGTAGTCGTAGTCGTTCGCGTCGTAGTCGATGGTGGGGAACGGGCTGGCCGTGGTCATGGCGCCATCCTAAAGGGATAAAAGCGAAGAAAATGGCGTACGGCGGAACGAGGTGTCCCTCGTTCGGGGGCGTGGCGGTTCAGCGGGGCAGCAGCCCGACCAGTCCGATCAGGTCGCTCGGATCGGTGAGCGCGCCGGCGAGGACCAGTGCCACGTGCTCGTCCGGCCGCATCAGATAGCTGTCCTGGAGGTACGCGTACGCGACCGCGGTGGCCTCGTCGACCGCCAGCCGCCGCTCACGCCACAGGGTCCGGCGGGCGTACGCCGCCCGGTCGGGGGTCGCCGAGGCGAGCAGGACCCGCGCCTGACCGCCGAGCGCGGCCTCGATGCCGACCGCGAGCGGGCCGGCCGAGACGATGACGGTGTCCAGGCGGCCGAGGGTCTGCGTCCACAGTTCGAGGCCGACCGTGCCGAGTCCGGTGATCGCCTCCGGGCTCTCCGGGTCGCACAGCAGCGCCCCGGTCGCCAGCCCGTACGCGCACGCGGCCGAGCGGTCCTCGGCGAAGTGCAGCGGCAGGTCCAGGGCCCGGGCGACGTGCTCGGCCGCGACGCGTACGCCGTCGTCCCCGAAGGACACCAGCCCCGCGTCCGCGTCGAAGGAGCGCTGCTCCAACGCGTACACGATGAGATTGAACAGCCCGCGGACGGTGACCGTGCCGGCGTGCTGGAGTTGTTCGAGTTTGAGCATGACGGTGCCGGGGAAGGCGCCGGGCTCGATCAAGGTGATCGGCGTGTGGCGGATGACGTGGCGGGTACGCGCCGCCGCCGCCTCGATCTCCTCACGCGCGACGCTGCCGATGGTGATCACGACGGCCCCCTCCTTCGTGGTCCTACATGGTGGACGACCGTCCGGCGTGCCGGGGTTGCCTTACTTCCAACGCCGCTACCAACTCGTCGGCAACGGCATTCCTTCGGCGTAGCCTGCCGCCGATTGGACGCCGACGACGGCGTTTTCGTGTAATTGGTCCAGCGTGCGTGCCCCGGCGTAGGTGCACGCGCTGCGGACGCCCGCGACGATCTCGTCCATCAGGTCCTCGACACCGGGCCGGCGGGGATCGAGATACATCTTCGCCGAGGAGATGCCCTCCTCGAAGACCGCCTTGCGGGCGCGGTCGAACGCGGAGTCGTCGGCGGTCCGCGCGCTCACCGCCCGGGACGAGGCCATGCCGAAACTCTCCTTGTAACGGCGGCCGTCCGGGTCGGTGTAGAGGTCGCCGGGCGACTCGTACGTGCCGGCGAACCAGGAACCGATCATGACATTGGCGGCGCCGGCGGCCAGGGCGAGCGCGACGTCGCGCGGATGGCGTACCCCGCCGTCGGCCCAGACGTGCCGGCCCAGGTCCCGCGCCGCGGCGGCACAGTCGAGCACCGCCGAGAACTGCGGCCGCCCGACGCCGGTCATCATCCGCGTCGTGCACATCGCACCCGGCCCGACGCCGACCTTGAGCACGTCCGCACCGGCCTCCACCAGATCGCGTACGCCGTCGGCGGTCACCACGTTGCCGGCCACGATCGGTACCGGCGGGTCGAGGGCGCGTACCGCGCGCAGGGCCGAGATCATCCGCTCCTGGTGGCCGTGCGCCGTGTCCACCACCAGGGTGTCCACGCCCGCGTCGAGCAGCGACCGTGCCTTGCCGGCCACGTCGCCGTTGATCCCGATGGCGGCGGCGATCCGCAACCGCCCCTTCGCGTCAAGCGCCGGCTTGTAGAGCGTCGCGCGGAGAGCACCCTGCCGCGTGATCACCCCGACCAGGCGCCCGTCGTGGTCGACCACCGGCGCCACCTTCCGCCGTGCCGAGATCAGCTTGTCGAATCCGGTACGCGCGTCGGCGTTCACGTCGACCGTCAGCGGATCCGGCGACATGACGTGGCGTACCTGCGCGAACCGGTCGACGCCGATGGTGTCGGTCTCGGTGACCACGCCGACCGGCCGGCGCTCGGCGTCGACGACGATCACCGCGCCGTGCGCGCGCTTGGGCAGCAGGTGGATCGCGTCGCCGACGGTGTCCGTCGGGCCGAGTGTGATCGCGGTGTCGTGGACGAGGTGGCGGTCCTTGACCCAGCCGATGACCTCGGTGACCACGTCGATGGGGATGTCCTGCGGTATGACGACCAGGCCGCCGCGCCGGGACACCGTCTCCGCCATCCGCCGCCCCGCGATCGCCGTCATGTTCGCCACCACGAGGGGGATCGTGCAGCCGGTGCCGTCGCTCGTGGACAGATCGACCTCGAGCCGCGAGCCCACGTCGGACCGGCTCGGTGCCATGAAGACGTCGGAGTAGGTGAGGTCGTACGGAGGAGTCGCGCCCGTCAGAAACCGCATTTCCCTATGCTAGGGACCGCGCCGGCGCGGGGCTGGCATTCCCGCCGGCTCGCAGTCCGTCGCCCAGCACGTGCAGCAGCCGGACCAGGTCGGCGCTCACCTGCATGTACTCGGAGTACGCGTTCGTCAGCTGGAACAACGTCTCGAACGTCCGCGCCGCGATCCGCCGGAAGATCTCGGGCGCGGCCGGGTCGGCGAGGTCGGCCGCGGCGCGGACCTGCGGGAGGAACTGGCGCACGGCGGTCAGTTCGCGGCCGCAGTGCTCGCAGATCGTCGTGATCTCGTTCAGCCGGTTCGCGAACGCCTCGATCGCTGGCAGCAGATCGTCCTCCAGTTGGTCCGCCAGGCCGCCGAGCCGGTCCGCGGCCGTGCCGGTCGCCTGGCGCGCGGCGTCCCCGGCCGCGCCTTCCCACTGGCCGAGCAGCGTGCCCGCCCCGGCGACGGCTGCATGGGCGCCGCGCAGCCGGGTCGCCGACGAGCTGAGCGCGGCCGTCGGAAGGAACACGAGCGGCGACTCCCAGGCGGCCGCGTCGAGCTGGGCGACGAACCCGTCCAGCTTGTCCAGCCGGGGATTGGCCCGCAGCGTGTTGGCCGTCTTCGCCAGCGCGATCAGATCCTGCATCACAGCGCCCGGGATGATCATTCGTAACGCCGCCCCTCGGCCCCGTCGGTGACGGCGTACGCCGCGGCGGACCGCTGAACGGAGGCCGCGAGGGTCTCGACGTCGACCAGGAGGCCGCGGACGGTCTCGGCCAGCGCCGCCGTGTACGCAGCGAACGCCCCGTCGACGTCGCATCCGGGAGTGTCGGCGGCATGGGGATCGGCGGGAATGTCCACCCGGGACAGATCGTCCCAGGAACCGACCAGCAGCGGGTACGCCTCGGCGGTCAGCTTCTCGGCCGCGGCGTGCAGATCCGGGGCGTGGACGGAGACGGGTTCTGACTCGCGCATACCCGGCACGTTAATCGAAGTAGGACGATGCCGCGAGGGCCTGTGGATAACCCCGCGGTGATCCGGCTTGGACCGGGCCGTGATCCCGTTTGGATCACGGAAATAACCCGAATCTTGGGCCATGATTCGGGTGAAAAACCTGATCCAAACCAGATCTTGGGGGGTGGGTGGAAGGTCGCGGATCTTGGGGGTGGGGGAGGGTCGCGGTGAACCGTCAGGCGGGCGGTTCGTCAGGCGATGGTGCAGATGACGGCGCCGGACTGGACGACCTCGCCCACCGCCGCCGTCAGCCCCGTGACCGTGCCCGCCTTGTGCGCGGTCAGCGGCTGCTCCATCTTCATGGCCTCCAGCACGACGATCGGGTCGCCCTCGGCCACGGTGTCCCCGTCGGCCACCACCAGCTTGACGATCGTGCCCTGCATCGGAGCGGTGAGCGCGTCCCCGCCGGCCGTGGCCGCGGCACCCCGCTTCGGGCCCTTCTTCGGGGCGGCCCGGCCCGGGGCGGGCGCGGCGGCGAGGCCGGCCGGGAGGCGTACCTCCAGGCGCTTGCCGCCCACCTCGACGACGACGGTAGTACGCTCCTCGGCCGTGCTGTCGGCCGCGGCCGCCGGACCGAACGGGGGCACGGTGTTGTCCCACTCCGTCTCGATCCAGCGCGTGTGGACGGTGAACGGCTCGCCGGTGAAGGCGGGGTCGCGGACGATCAGGCGGTGGAAGGGCAGCGCGGTCGCCATCCCGTCGACGACCATCTCGTCGAGCACCCGGCAGGCCCGCTCCAGCGCCTCCGCCCGGGTCGCCCCGGTCACGACGACCTTGGCGAGCAGGGAGTCGAAGTTGCCGCCGATGACGCTGCCGGACTCGATGCCGGTGTCGACGCGTACGCCGGGACCGGCCGGGAGGACGAGGCGGGTCACGGCTCCGGGCGCCGGGAGGAAGTTGCGACCCGGGTCCTCGCCGTTGATCCGGAATTCGATGCTGTGCCCGCGGGGCGTCGGGTCCTCGGTGAACCGGAGCTGCTCGCCGGCGGCGATCCGGAACTGCTCGCGGACGAGGTCGAGGCCGGTGGTCTCCTCGCTGACCGGGTGCTCGACCTGCAGCCGGGTGTTGACCTCCAGGAAGGAGATCGTGCCGTCCTGGCCGACGAGGTATTCGACCGTCCCGGCACCGTGGTAGTCGGCCTCCCGGCAGATCGCCTTCGCCGACTCGTGGATCGCGCGGCGCTGCTCGTCGGTCAGGAACGGGGCCGGCGCCTCCTCGACCAGCTTCTGGTGGCGGCGCTGGAGGGAGCAGTCCCGAGTGCCGACGACGATGACGTTGCCGTGCTGGTCGGCGAGGACCTGCGCCTCGACGTGCCGGGGCCGGTCGAGGTAGCGCTCGACGAAGCACTCGCCCCGGCCGAACGCGGCCACCGCCTCCCGGGTCGCCGACTCGAACAGGGCCGGGATCTCCTCGATCGTGCGGGCCACCTTGAGCCCGCGGCCGCCACCGCCGAAGGCCGCCTTGATGGCGACAGGAAGGCCGTGCTCCTGCGCGAAGGCGACGATCTCGGCCGCGTCCTGCACGGGTTCCGGCGTACCGGGGACGAGGGGGGCGCCGGCGCGCTGGGCGATGTGCCGGGCGGTCACCTTGTCGCCGAGGTCGCGGATGGACTGCGGGGTCGGGCCGATCCAGGTCAGCCCGGCGTCCAGCACCGCCTGCGCGAACTCGGCGTTCTCGGAGAGGAAGCCGTAGCCCGGGTGCACCGCGTCGGCGCCGGCCTTCGCGGCCACCGCGATCAGCTTGTCGATGCGCAGATAGGTGTCGATGGCCGTCTCGCCGTCCAGCGCGTACGCCTCGTCGGCCAGTTTCGCGTGCAGCGCGTCGCGGTCGGAGTCGGCGTACACGGCGATGCTGCGCAGACCGGCGTCGCGGCAGGCGCGGATCACGCGGACGGCGATCTCGCCGCGGTTGGCGATGAGGACGGTGGAGAGCGAGCCCATGGCCGGAGTCTAAACGCCCGTTCACGTCAGCACTCTGTGCAATGGCTCACGAGCGATCAAGATGCCGGGCCGAGGCGGTCAGGGCGACTCAAATTTGAGTATTACGCTGATGCGCATGGCCACCTCGTCCACCCGTCTGATGATCCTCGGCGTCGTGAGCTGGATGCAGCCCGTGCACGGCTACGACGTCCGCCGTGAGCTGCTGAGCTGGAACGCCGACAAGTGGGCGAAGATCCAGCCCGGCTCGATCTATCACGCGCTCAAGAAGATGACCGACGAAGGGCTGCTCGAGGAGACGGGGACCGAGCAGGTCGACGGGCGGCCGGAGCGCACGTCGTACCAGATCACCCCGCGTGGCCGGGACGTCTTCGAGTCCATGCTGCGGCAGCAGTGGTGGGAGATCAATCCGGCGATGGACCCGTTCGCCGCCGCCTTCGTGTTCCTGCCCGGCCTGCCCCGCAAGGAGGCGGCCGCGGCGTTGCGGCACCGGGCGCGGATGCTGCGCGTCACCGCACAGGGATTCGTCGACATGAACGACACCGGCCGCTCCGACGTCAACAAGCCCGCGTACGTGAAATGGCTGTTCGAGCTGTGGATCGCCCGCAGCGAGGGTGAGATCGCGTGGTGCGAGCGGATCGCCGACCTGATCGAGTCCGGCGCGCCGTACATGCCGGAGCGGGTGGACCACCCGGAGGGCTGGAGCGAGTTCGCGCGGCGTACAGGCGAGAAGCTGCCGGTCGGCGAGTCGGATTTCGAGCAATAATCAAACTTGACTAGTTACGTTATAACGCGATAGCGTGCGACCATGATGATCGAGACCCATGGACTGAAGAAGTCCTTCCGGTCCCGTCAGGGTCGTGACAAGAAGGCCGTCGAAGCGGTGCGCGGCGTCGACCTCGCGGTCGAGCCGGGTGAGATCTTCGGCTTCCTCGGGCCCAACGGAGCCGGGAAGACCACGACCTTGCGCATGCTGGCCACGCTGCTGGAACCCGACGGCGGCCAGGCCACGATCGCGGGCGTCGACCTGCGCCGCGACCCCGGCGAGGTCCGCCGGCGGATCGGCTACGTCGCGCAGGGCGGCAGCACCTGGGACGAGTCCACCGCGCGCGAGGAACTCGTCCTTCATGCCCGCATGTACGGCGTGGGCAAAGCCGAGGCGCAGCGGCGCGCGGCCGTGACGCTCGAAGCCTTCCAGCTCACCGAGTACGCCGACCGCCGCTGCAAGACCTATTCGGGCGGCCAGCGCCGGCGGGTCGACATCGCGCTCGGGATCATCCACCAGCCGAAGGTCGTGTTCCTCGACGAGCCGACGACCGGCCTGGATCCGCAGAGCCGCGCGCACATGTGGGACGAGGTGCGCCGCCTGCGTGAAGAGGGCATGACGGTCTTCATCACGACGCACTACCTGGAAGAGGCGGACGCTCTCTGCGACCGCATCGCGATCATGGATCACGGCCAGATCGTCGCCGAGGGTACGCCGGACTCGCTCAAGCAGGAGATCTCCGGCGACGTCGTGAACATCGGCCTGTCCGACACGACCCGGGCCTCCGACGTGCTCGGCAGCGCCGAATTCGTCCGCAAGCTGGAGACGACCGACAACGGCGTACGCCTCTACGTCGACGAGGCGGGCACCGCGATCCCGCTGATCCTGCGCGCGCTCGACGGCGAGGGCATCGCGCTCGGCACGATCGAGCTGCACCGGCCCAGCCTCGACGACGTGTTCCTCACCAAGACCGGCCGCACCCTGCGGGAGAGCTGAGCCATGAAACTGTTCCGAGACACCTGGCTGGTCTTCGGCCGCGCGACCCAGCTGCTGCTGCGCAATCCCGTGTGGATCATCGTCGGCATCGTCCAGCCCGTCCTCTACCTGCTGCTGTTCGCCCCGCTGCTGAAGCCGGCGCTGGGCGCGAAGACCAACGCCGAGGCGTACCAGGTGTTCGTGCCGGGTCTGCTCGTCATGCTGGCGATCTTCGGGGCGCTCTTCGTCGGCTTCGGCCTCATCGCCGAACTGCGGGCCGGCACCATCGAGCGCAGCCGGGTCACCCCGGTCAGCCGGGGCGCCCTGCTGCTCGGCCGGTCGCTGCGGGACGTCATGTCACTGCTGGTACAGGCGATCATCATCACCGTCCTGGCCATCCCGTTCGGCCTGTCCGTACGCCTCGGCGACGTGCTCCTCGCGTACCTGCTGCTGGGGTTGATCGCGATGTTCTGCTCGGCCGTCTCGTACGCCGTCGCCCTCAAGGTACGCAGCGAGGACGCCCTCGCTCCGCTGCTGCAGACGGTCAGCCAGCCGGTGCTGTTGACGGCCGGCATCCTGCTCCCGCTCGCGTTCGCCCCGGTCTGGCTGAAAAACGTGGCGAAATGGAACCCGTTCTCGTGGGCGGTGGACGGCGTACGCGCGCTCTTCAACGGCGATCCGGGCGCGCCCGCGGTGTGGAAGGCGCTCGTGATCATCGGCGTGCTGACCGTGCTGGCCGTGTTCTGGGCAGCGCGTTCGTTCGCCAGGTCCGTACGCTGACCGCACTGTCCACAGGCGAACCTCGCCGAGGAAGCTTCGAGTGGCGCCGCACGGTACTCTGCCGTGCGGCGCACTGTTCTTTGGGGAGGGGACGGGTATGCGATCACGAGCGACCACGAGTTGGACGGCGATGCTGCTGGCGGCCGTGACGGCTGTCTGCGCGGCTCTGCTGCCGGCCGGCCCCGCGAGCGCCGCGGACGCCACCCGGACGGCCGAATGGTGGTTGTCGCCGCTGAAGATCGCGACGGCCCACAAGATCAGCCACGGTGGCGGGATCACCGTCGCGGTGATCGACACCGGCGTCTTCGACCACGCCGATCTCAAGGGCCGGCTGCTGACCGGCATGGACTACACCGTCCCCGCGGGTGGCGACGGCAAGACCGACACGGACGGGCACGGCACCTGGATCGCCGGGATCATCGCCGGCACCGGGCACGGCACGGGCCTCGGCCTGCTCGGCATCGCACCGAGCGCCCGCATCCTGCCGATCCGCGTCTCGGCTGCCCGCCCGGCCCCGACCGACGGCACGGTGGCCAAGGCCATCGACTTCGCGGTCAAGAAGAAGGCGAAGATCATCCACCTGGCCGGCTACGGCGGCGATCAGGCCACCATGGACGCGGTCGCCCGGGCCGTCGCGGCCGGGGTGATCGTCGTCGCCTCGACCGGCAACACGCAGTTCGACAAGCAGATCCCGCCACCGGCCAGCTGGCCCGGCGTGGTGACGGCGGCCGGAACCGACCAGAAGGGCAAGATCGATCCGCTCTTCCTCACCGGCTCGAAGATCGAGTTCGCCGCCCCCGGCTCGGCGATGATCACGCTCGACAAGACCGCCGGCGCGTACGCGACGCCGGTGTCGACGGCCATGCCGTCCGCCGTGATCGCCGGGGTCGCCGCCCTGGTCTGGGCGCGGTACCCGAAGCTCAAGGCCGACCAGGTCCTCGACGCGATGCGCAAGAGCGCCACCGACCTCGGGCCCAAGGGTCGCGACCCGCAGTACGGCTTCGGAATGATCAACCCGGTCGCCGCCCTGAACGCCGCCAACATCCTCGCCTCGCCGTCGCCCTCGGCGAGCCCGTCGGCCAGCGCCGCACCGTCCGCGGAGGCGTCGGTGCAGACCACTGTGGACGCCACCGAGGCGGCTCCGCCCGCTGCCGCCGGGACCACCTCGGGTGGGGGCGGCGTACCGGTGGGGCTGCTCGCGGGGATCTTCGGCGCGGTGGTGCTCCTGCTGGCCGTCGGCACGGTGGTCATGATCATGGTTCGCCGGCGCGGCAACCCGCCGCCGGAGCAGGCCTGGGCGCCGCAGCCGGTGTCGTCGCCACCGCCCATCAGCCCCGCGCCGGCCGCCTGGAACGCCCAGCCGGCCATGACGTTCCCGAGCAACCCGCCGCCGGTCGCGACGGGCTTCCCGGCGGCGAGTGGATATCCCGCTACTTCCGGGTTCCCGGCGACCACGGCGACGGCCGAGACCACGGCGTCCTACCCCGCGACGCAGCAGGTATACGTGCCGGGCTGGGATCCGCCGACGGCGCCGCATCCCACGGTGGCCCAGCCTCCGGCCGCATCGGCCGCCGGGCGGCATGCCCCACAGCACACGGCCGAGCAGGTCGCGCCGCCCCAGCCGCCGCGGATGCAGCCGCCGCAGCCCGCGGTCCAGCAGCAGCCGGCAGCGCCGATGGTGAACCGGCCCGCCGTCGACGCCGCCGCGCTGAACCAGCCCACGATCGCCGTCCCGCAGCCGCGCTTCGCCTTCCCGACCGAAGCCGATCCGACGATCTACGACACCGCGAGCTTCCCCGTGCTGCCTGACGAGGGCAAAGGTCCGCGTACGTAAGGACCGTGCGTGGTGAAGCTCATAGCCGGGCCCGGCCACTCGGCCGAGCCCGGCGCGGCCGGCCCGCTTGTAACTTGGAGGCGTGCCTCAGCTCCGCCGTGACTCCGTGACCTGGCTCATCTATGCCCAACTCGGAGCGTGGGGCTACTTCCTCTACGGATTCGGCCCGGTCGTGCCGATGCTGCGCGACGAGGACCATGTCAGCAGCGCGGTGGCGGGCCTGCACAGCACCGCCTTCGCCGTCGGCTCGCTCATCGGCGGCGCGCTCGCCCCGGCCGTCCTGCGCCGCTTCGGTCGTGGTCGGAGCATGTGGGCCAGCCTGGCCGGCGTCGTGGCCGGTGTCGTCGCCTTCGCGCTCGTGCGCGGCCTGGCCTTCACCCTGCCGCTCGCCATGGTCATCATGGCGTTCGGCGTCATCATGATCACCGGTGTGGTGGCTTCGCTCAACGAGCAGCACGGCACCGCGGGCTCCGCCGCGATCACCGAGGCCAACGCCGTGTGCACCGCCGCCGGCCTCGTCGCGCCGTTCGTCCTGGGCGCCACCGTCGGCGCCGGCTTCGGCTGGCGTCCCGGCCTGCTGACGCTGGTCGCGCTGGTCGGCGTACTCGCCCTGGTCGCGTTCTTCTTCCGAGTACGCCTTCCGGCCGGGACGGTCGCACCGTCGCGGCCGTCGGGCGAGCGGCGTCCGCTGGGCCGGGCGTACCGGCTGGCCTGGTCGATGATGGCGATCACCGGCTCGGTCGAGGCCGGGCTGTCGCTCTGGGCCGTGGACCTGCTGCGCGAGCACAACGGCATGAGCTCGGGAACGGCCGCGCAGGCGATCTCGGCGGTGGTGGCCGGCATGTTCCTCGGCCGCTGGGCCGGTGCCCGGCTGGCGCTGCGGCTGCCCGCGATCCCGTTCTACTTCGGCGCGCTCTCGGTCAGCGCGGCCGGCTTCCTGCTGTTCTGGTCGACGCCGGTCGCCGCGCCGGCCATCGTCGGCCTGTTCGTCCTCGGCCTCGGCAACGCGATGCACTATCCGATCGCGATCGCGCTGGCCCTGCGCGCCGCCCCCGACCAGCCCGACCGGGCGGCGGCCGTCTCGTCCTACTCGATGGCGGTCAGTTTCGGTGTCGGCCCGCTGGCCCTGGGAGCGGCGGCCGACCTGCTCGGCGTACGCGGCGCGTTCCTGATCGTGCCGGTGCTGCTCGTCGCGGCGGCGGCCTGCGCCTGGCGGCTGCGGGTCTCGATGACCCGGGCGTCGGCCCCGGTTCCGGTGGCCGCCGAGGTGCTCGCCGTCTCCTGACGAGCACCCGGCCGCACCACCTACCGCTTGTACGCCAGCGTCAGCCCGTCCCCGATCGGCAGCATCACGGGCTCGACCCGCTTGTCCGCGGCGACGAGGTCGTTGAATGCGATCATGGCGGCCGTCGACTCCGACCGCTCGCCCTCGGGATCGAGCACTCGGCCCGACCAGAGCACGTTGTCCACGGCGAGGACCCCGCCGGGGCGTACGCGCGGGACGAGGGCCTCCCAGTAGGTCGCGTAGTTCTCCTTGTCGGCGTCGATGAACACCCAGTCGAGGTGCGGCTCGGCCGGCAGCTCGCCGAGCCGGTCGGCGGCCGGGCCGATGCGCAGCTCGACCAGGTCGGCGACGCCCGCCCGCTCCCAGTAGCGCCGGGCGATCGAGGTGTACTCCTCGGACACGTCGAAGCAGATCAGCTTGCCGCCGGGCGCCATGCCCCGGGCGATCGACAGGCTGGACAGGCCGGTGAACGTGCCGACCTCCACCCCGGCGCGTACGCCGATGACCTTGGCCAGGAAGGTGAAGAAGGCGGACTGCTCGGGCGCGATCTGCATCGACGACACACCACCGAGGGCGGCGGAGGTTTCGGCGATGAGGTCCGCGATCAGGCTGTCGGGCGGCGTACCGTGCGCCACCAGGTACGCGTGCAGTTCGTTCGAGAGAGTCAGGGACTGCTTGCTCATGATCGCCTCCAGAGATCCATGACGGTCAGGTCCAACTCGGCGAGCAGGCGGCGGAAGGTCGGCAGGGACAGGCCGATGACGGTGCTCGGATCGCCGTCGATGCCGGACACGAAGGGCCCGCCGAGCCCGTCCAGCGTGAAGGCGCCGGCGACGTGCAACGGTTCACCCGTGCCCACGTACGCCTCGATCTCGTCGTCGGTCACGTCGGAGAAGTGGACCGTCGTGGACGCCACCGCCTCGGCGGTCTTGCCCCGGTCCAGGTCCACCAGAAAGTGCCCGGTACGCAGAACCCCGCTCTTGCCGCGCATGGCGTGCCAGCGGTCGCGGGCGTCCTGAGCGTCGTCCGGCTTGCCGAGCACCTTGCCCTCGAAGTCGAGCACCGAGTCGCAGCCGAGAACGAGAACCCGGCCGGCCGGCAGATGGATGCCCTGCTCCGCCCGGCGTACGCGTTCCGCTACGGCGAGCGCCTTCATCCGGGCCAGCACGGCGCACAGCGTCTCGGCGTTGGAGGAGCCGACCGAGGATTCGTCGACCCCGCTGACGATGACGTGTGCGTCGATCCCCGCGGCCGCCAGCAGCGTACGCCGGGCAGGACTCGCCGAGGCGAGGACAAGATTCATCGGCTCAGATTATCGGCCCGACGCCCCCGGCAACCCCGAGGTACGCCAGTCGCGCGGACGGTCCGGCAGGCCACTCGCCCACCAGGCGCTGCGCGGCGCGGGTGCCGGTTCGGCGGGCCGGCCCGCGCCCAGGGCGAGGACGGCGCCGACGAGAGCGGCGATCTCCTCGTCGGTGGGGGCCCCGGTCACGACCTCGATCATCGGCAGCTGGCTCATGCCGACATTGTGCCCCGTCGGCGGCCGCCGCAGACACAGAGCGGGCGGTGCGATCAGATCACACCGCCCGCTGTACTACCTTGATACCTTGCGGGACGCAGGCGCCCGCAATCACGTTCGGCGCACACACGTGTGGCCGATCCGGGGACTCAGCCGGTGACGTCCGTGCCGTTGTCCGGGTTCGAGGTCGTGGTGCTGGTCGGCACCGTGACCGTCGTGGTCGTCGCCGGGGCCGTGACGGCGCCGTTCGGCGAGTAGGTCGTGTTGGTGTTGACCTTCGGATCGGTGCTCGTCGTGCTGTTGTCTATGACCTTCGTGACGTCCCGCGACGTCGCCGACGAGTACGCGTCCGACGACCCGTAGTTCTTGCTGATCTTGTCCGCGGCGACTGCCATGGTGTCCGTACCGTCGCCGTGGTCGAACAGGCGGTTGAGGGTCAGCTGGCGGATCTCGGCGTGCCGCTTCATGGCGTCGATCAGCTCGACGAAGTTCTGGTTGGTGTAGATGTCGCCGACGGCGAGGTCGGTGGCCACCTTGTCGCGGTGCGGGAGGTAGTTCTTCGTCAGCTCGTCCATCAGCGACTTCGAGAAGGACTCCAGGTCGTCGACGTTGACCGCGATGTCCTTGTAGTCCGCGATGAAGGTGGACGGCCGGTCCTCCGGCGGAAGGTGGTGGTACAGCTGCGGATCGTAGAGCAGCTTGTCGTCGTTGTTGCCCGTCATGGATGCACCTCCGTCACTTTCGATGAACAGTCTGCGCGCGTCAGCGCCCCGGTGACCACGGCGGGCCGGCGCTCGGCGGCGGCGGGCGCCGCCGGGAGCGGCTCATCGCCACCGCGACGATCACCAGGATGATGATCAGGACGACCGCACCGCCGGCCACCGCGAGCAGGAGCGGCAGCTTGCTGTCGCCGGAGCCGCCGCTGTCGGGCAGGGCGTCCGCCGGCGGCGAGGCGAGCGTCGGCAGCGGGCTCGACGCCTGCGCCGACGGCGACGCGCTCGAAGGCACGTCGGCGGTGAGCGCGGCGACCGGATCCACGACGCCGTAGCCGAACTGCGGGTCACGACCGGCCGGGCCCTTGTCGACGGCCGTCGCCTCGATCCGGTGCAGCACCTCGGCCGCGCTCAGGTTCGGGAACTTCGACCAGACCAGCGCGGCCACGCCGGAGACGATCGCGGTCGCGTCGCTCGTGCCGGTGCCCTTGCGCCAGATGCCCTTCAGGCCGGTGGTCACGATGTCGACGCCGGGCGCGGCCAGTTCGACCTCCGCACCGGCTACCGAGGTGGGGGCGTGGTTGCCGTTCTTGTCGACGCCCGCGACCGCGACCACCCACGGGTACCGGGCCGGGGACGAGACCGCCGTGTCGCCCTGGTCCGTGTTCCCGGCCGCGGCGAAGATCAGTACGCCGGCCGCCTGCGCGTCGTTGACCGCGCGCAGGGTCTGGAGATCGCCGGTGTCCTGCGAGATGTTGATGATCTTCGCGCCGTGGGCCATCGCGTACCGGATGGCGTCGGCCATCGGCTGGTCCTGGCCCTGGTACTTCGCGGTCGTGATGGTGATCGGCAGGATCTTGGCCTTGGGCGCGATGCCCAGCGCCCCGTCCTTGCCGCCCGCGCCGTGCCCGTGCGCGGCGATCAGCCCGGCCATGCCGGTGCCGTGGCCCTCACTGTCGGAGCGGCCGTTGCCCGCGCCGCCGGGCACCACGTCGGTCCCGTCGAGCACGTTGTCCGACAGGTCCTGGTGGTCGGCGACGCCGGAGTCGATGACCGCGACGGTGACGCCGGCACCCTGCGCGATCTGCTGCGCCTGGGCGATCTTCAGATAGTTCAGGTGCCACTGCTGTACGCGGACGTTGTCCGCGTACGCGGGGGTGGCCGCGAAAACGGCCACCACCGCGACTGCCGCCGCGACCAGGGTCCGGCGCAGCATCACCAACGTCCGCCGATCGCCGGGCCCGGATCGATGGGGCCGGACTCCGCCGGCGCCTCGACCACCGGGGCGACGCCCTCGGCGACCTCCCACGGGTTGTCCGGGTCCCATTCGTTCTCGTGGTCGTCAGGGTTGCGCTTGCCGCGTCCGCCGACTCCGCCGCCGACCATGCCGGCACCGCGTCCGCCGACTCCGCCGCGGCCACCGCGACCCGCCAGCTCCTCCTCGGTCACGCCCGGGCCGGTACGCCCGGCCGCGCCGCCACGCCCGCCGATGACTCCACCGGCCGGGTTGACGCCGCGCACGGACCCGCCGCGGGCACCGCCCATCGGGCCCATCCCGCCGGTCGCACCCTGGCGGCCGATGACGCCGCCGACGGGGTTGACCCGGCCGCCGCCCATCGGGCCCTCGCCCGGCACGCCGGTGAGGCCGCGGCCGCCGATGACGCCGGGCCCGGTCTTGCCGCCGGGGAACGTCGTCAGGGGACCGGTGGGGTTGGGCGGCGGGTTGATGAGGCCGCCGGGGCCGACGGGCGCCACCGGCGGGACCATGCCGATCGGCCCGGTGCCGGGCGGAGTGCTCGGCAGCGTCGAGATCGGCGCCGTCGGCATCGGCGTCGGCGCGACCGGCGGCGGCAGGGTCGTCGTGCCGGTCAGCGACGGCCCGGTGGTGGTCGGCGGGAGGAACACGGGCGGCGGGATGACCGGCGCGGTGTGGTTGCTGCCGCTGCCGGTGGTGCTTCCGCCGCCGGTGTCGCCGTCGCTGCCGCCGCCCACTTTGGAGCCGCCGGTGTCACGGCCGGCGATCTGCGGCGGCGTGTACGGCTTGGGCTCGACCATCTTGCCGCTGCTCACGACGAGGTCGGTGCTGAGGCCGGACATGGTCTGCCGCACGGTGTCGGTGATCTGCGCCTGGCGGGCGGCCGTCGCGGGGTCCGGATTGGACCTCTGCCACGCGGCCAGCGCCGACTTGTAGCTGTTGCTGCCGGCCGTGTACTTGTTGGCGAGCTCGGTCTTCTTGCTCGTCAGGTTCTGCTCGTATGTGGACTGAGTGCCCATGTTCTTCAGGTACTCGTCGTACAGCGGCTTGACCTTGTACTGCGCCTCGGACAACGAGGAAGTCAGGTTGGAGGCGCTCGTCTTGTTGGCCACGGCCGCGTCGTAGACGTCCTGCACGCTCGTGATCAGCTCGTCCAGCTTGCCGACGTACTCCTGCGAGGCCTGGCTCTTCTCCGGCGGCCACGCCTGCGTCAGCTTGTCCCGGAAGTCCTTGAGCCGCCACAGGTTCGTGGACGCCAGATCGATCGCCTTGTCCCAGCCGCTCGACTGCGTGTACATGGGATCGAGATTGATGCCGCTGATGTAGCTCCACATCGTGGGTACATCCAGCACATACCAGCTGGTGCCGCTGTAGGTGTCCTCTGGTGGAATCATCGCCGGACCCTCCCCGCTCGAGCGATCGACGCTGAGCCTACTGTGCCATACCGGTTCCATGCCACCCCGATGCCAGCGGTATGTCCGGCAAGCGGGAACTTGGCAGAGTTGTCCGCCGGTGACCGGAAGCGACCTCGGCGAACACCTCCCGCGTGACCTCCATGGGACGCGGCCCGGCGGAGGTTCCGCCGGGCCGCGATCAGGGGAGGAACAGAGATCCGTCAGAACCCGGCGACGCCGTTCGGCGTACCCAGACCGGTCGGGCCGTCCCAGCCGGCGCGCGCGTTGCACCACTGGGTCGTGGTGCACGAACCGTTGCTGCCGCTGGTCACGTCGAAGAAGTTGGCCGAGCTGTACCCCGTGTACAGGGTGTTGTTGCTGATCGACGCGGCGTTGCCGGCCAGCGCGTACACGCCGGCGACGATCGGCGCCGAGGCGCTCGTGCCGCCCACGACCCACCAGCCGCTCTGGCCCGAGTAGACCGTGCTGTCGTAGACCGACACGCCGCTGGCCGGGTCGGCCACGGCGGAGACGTCGGCCTCGGCCCGCTTGCTGCAGCCGGTGCCGAACGTCGAGGCGCCCGACAGTGCGGTGTTGTACTTCGAGCAGCCGCTGCCCGCGCTGGTCCACGCGGTCTCGGTCCAGCCGCGCGAGGTGCCCGTCGCCTTGGTCAGCTTGGTGCCGCCGACCGCGGTGACGTAGTGGGACGAGGCCGGGTACTCCGCGCCGTAGCCGCTGTCGCCCGAGGAGACGGTGATCGCGACGCCGCTGTGGTTGAAGTACGAGCCGTAGGTGGTGTCGCGCGCGTCCGAGCCGCCCCAGCTGTTGGAGACGACGGTGGCGTGCGCGGCCGCGTAGTTCTCCGCCGCGCCCAGGTTGGCGAAGCTCGACGAGGTCGCCTCGACCAGCAGGATCTTACAGTTCGGGCAGATCGCCGAGGCCATGTCCAGGTCGAGCGAGATCTCCAGCGCCCAGCCGGCGTCGGTGGCCGGGTACGACGTGCCGCCGGTCTGGTTGACCTTCTTGAAGCAGCCGTTGGCGGTGGTGCACGCGCTCAGCCCGAACTGGGCGCGGTAGACGCCGAGGTCGGCCTCTGCCGTCGGGTCGTTGTACGCGTCGACGATCGCGATCGTCTGCGATCCGCCGTTGGAGCCGGCCAGGGCGGTCAGCTTGTACGCGTCCAGCAGGTCGACCGGGTTGAGGCCGGCCGGCGAGGCCGTGGTGGCGTGCGGCGTCGCCGAGTCCGTGCGGACCCGGGCGTGGCAGGCGGCGGAGCCGGAGGCGGCCGTCGCGCAGGTGCGCTGGGACGAGTAGTGGTGCGCGGTGGACGCCTGCGCGGCCTGTGCCGGCTGCTGTGCGAGGACGGCCGTCAGTGCGGCGGCCAGGGCGGCAAGGCCCAGCCCGGCGCGGAGTGAGGTACGCATTCGAACCCTCCTGGGGGTTTGAGGGATACGCCGATGCCCACACCGGGTGATGGCGTGGGCACCTTTGATGCAGAACTGTAAATGTATAAGTTCGTGTGAGATCTCGTGAATGCGTTGCGAAAAGGCTGCGATTCGATGGGCGTACGCTGGGAATTCGCTAAGATCCACAGTGGAGGAAGTCTCCTACGAATCATAGGAGAAAGGCGATTCATCGCGCCACCGGCGGTGGACTCGCGGTCGGCTGGACCGCACCGGCGGGGGCGGGGAGTTGCCGGTCGGTACCAGCCGGCGTTGAGCTGGTCATGAGGTTGCTCGTCGTCGCCGTCCTCGTTCTCGCCGCCGCCGGCAGCTGTGCGCCGCGGCCCGCCGGGCAGGCCGACCGGACGGCCGTGCCCGCGCCCGACCCCCGGCTGCTCACCGTTCGTGAGATCGGCGGCGCGGGCTGGCGGGCGGCTCCCGCCCCGGAGGCCGTGGGCTGGGCGTTCGCGCTGAGCGGCTGCGCGGCGTACGCGCCCGCGGACTATCCGGCCCAGCAGCACCGGACCGCCGCGCGGGCGGCCGTGTTCACGCAGGGCCACGGCCGCACTGTGCAGATCGTGCTGGAGGAGTACGCCGACGGCTGGGCCCCGCGCGCGTTGACGGACATCCGGGCGGTGCTGACCGCCTGCCCCCGCTACCAGACGACGGCCGCCCTGGTCAGCCACACGATCGAGGACCAGCGGTTCACGGCCGACGACGCGGTGCTCGTCCGCAGCGACAGCATCCACGCCGACGATCCGGCGGTCCAGTGGTGGACGGCCGTCGTACGCCGGGGCGCGTTCGTGGCCACGGTCGCGGGCACGAACATGACCGCCGCCGAGGTGCGCCGGATCGCCGCCGCCCAGGCCGTCCGGATCGGCGGCTGACCGGCTACAGCGGAATGTTGCCGTGCTTCTTCGGTGGCAGCGTCTCCCGTTTGGTGCGCAGCGTACGCAGCGCCCGCGTCACGTGCGCCCGGGTGGCCGACGGCTGGATGACGGCGTCCACATAGCCCCGTTCGGCGGCGACATACGGGTTGGCCAGCGTGTCCTCGTACTCGGCGATGAACTTGGCCCGCTCGGTGACCGGATCGGCCGCGGCGGCCAGCTCCGCGCGGTAGAGGATGTTGACCGCCCCCTGCGCGCCCATCACCGCGATCTGCGCCGTCGGCCAGGCGAAGTTCAGGTCCGCCCCGAGATGCTTCGACCCCATCACGTCGTACGCGCCGCCGTACGCCTTCCGCGTGATCACCGTGATCTTCGGGACGGTGGCCTCCGCGTACGCGTAGATCAGCTTGGCTCCGCGCCGGATGATGCCCTCCCATTCCTGGCCGGTGCCGGGCAGGAAGCCGGGCACGTCCACGAAGGTCAGCACCGGGATGTTGAACGCGTCGCAGGTACGCACGAACCGCGCGGCCTTCTCGCTCGCCGCGATGTCGAGGCAGCCCGCGAGATGCGTCGGCTGGTTGGCCACGACACCGACCGGGTGCCCCTCGACGCGGCCGAAGCCGACCACGATGTTCTGCGCGTACAGCGGCTGGACCTCGAGGAAGTCGCCGTCGTCGAGCACCGTCTCGATGACCTGGTGGATGTCGTAGGGCTGGTTGGCCGAGTCCGGGATCAGCGTGTCGAGCGCGCCGTCGGAGTCGGTGGGCTCCAGCGACGCCGTCACCGGGTACGCCGGAGCCTCGTCCATGTTGTTCGAGGGCAGGTACGCCAGCAGCGCCTTCACGTACTCGACGGCGTCTTCCTCGTCGGCCGCCAGATAGTGCGCGTTGCCGGACTTCGTGTTGTGCGTACGCGCCCCGCCGAGTTCCTCGAACCCGACGTCCTCACCGGTGACGGTCTTGATCACGTCCGGGCCGGTGATGAACATGTGCGACGTCTGGTCGACCATCACGGTGAAGTCCGTGACCGCCGGCGAGTACACCGCGCCACCCGCGCACGGCCCCATGACCAGCGAGATCTGCGGGATGACGCCGGACGCCCGTACGTTGCGGAAGAAGATCTCGCCGTACAGGCCCAGCGAGACGACGCCTTCCTGGATCCGCGCGCCGCCGGAGTCGTTGATCCCGACGACCGGGCAGCCGATCTTCATCGCCAGGTCCATGACCTTGACGATCTTCTCGCCGAACACCTCGCCCAGCGACCCGCCGAACACCGTGAAGTCCTGCGCGAACACGCACACCTGACGCCCGCCGACCGTGCCGTACCCGGTCACCACGCCGTCGCCGTAAGGCCGTGTCTTCTCCAGGCCGAAGTTCTGCGACCGGTGCCGCGCCAACTCGTCGAGCTCCACGAAGCTGCCCTCGTCGAGCAGCATCGCGATCCGCTCGCGGGCGGTCCGCTTGCCCCGCGCGTGCTGCTTCTCCACGGCCCGCGCCGAGCCGGCGTGCACGGCCTCGTCGATGTGGGCGGCGAGGAGGGCCAGCTTGCCGGCGGTGGTGTGGGGATCGGGCGTCATGCGCTCGATCCTAAATCAGCGTTCAGGAGAAAATCTGTGACTGTGGTCATTCCTGAGATTCAAGATCAAATTCTGGAGGATAAAGATCATTTTGTCCCGGGTTCGTCGATCTCACCTCCGCTCCTCGCGCGGGAGACCGTTCCGGCCCTGGGGGGCCTCCACTGCCAGGTGAGTGGGGCGACGCATCGTTCGCCGTCGGCCGGTCGCGCTATTCGGCGGCGAAAAAGACGTCGCCCGCGGCGATCTGTGCGGCTGTCGCTCCGCTCAGGCTGACGAGGCCCTTGGCGCCGTCGGCGAGCTCTGTGGCCATGCCGTCGCGGAGGCGGACTCCGGCCACGGTGACGCGCTCGTCGGTGCCGTGCCGGATGAACTCGGCGCCTACGGTGATCGGGCCGCCGGTTGCCGAGGCGCCGCAGAGGGCCAGGGTTTCGTCGCCGGTGCCGGTGACTTCGCGGACGAGGATGACGTCGAGGCGTACGCGGTCGTCGGCCGAGGCCGGGCGCGGGGTCAGGAGCGTGCGGTTG
The DNA here is from genome assembly GCF_000428945.1 of Hamadaea tsunoensis DSM 44101. Taxonomy (GTDB): domain Bacteria; phylum Actinomycetota; class Actinomycetes; order Mycobacteriales; family Micromonosporaceae; genus Hamadaea; species Hamadaea tsunoensis. The sequence goes on from NZ_AUAX01000005.1 coordinate 311,027, forward strand.
GCTTCGAAGATCTCGATAAGCTCTTCGCGCTCGACGGTCGGCGGCACGTAGGCGGCGGCGCGGATGCGGGCGAGGAACTCCTCAGGCAGGTCCATGTCGTAGGTGGCCACGAGGTACGCGGCCATCGTCGGCCACGCCCATTCCCCGTCGGTACGCACACCGGACCCGCCGTCGACGGTCTGCGTCCCGCCGATGGGGTCCTGCTCCGGGCCCGGGACGGCGATGAGCGTCGTACCCCGGTCGAGGTACGCGACGACCCGGTCGCGGTCGATGAGGCGGATCCGGTCGCCCAGCACGGATCGGGGTTCGACCCCGGTCCCGACGGTGTAGCCGAGGGCGTCGTAGAAGCCGGCGTACCTCATTCGAGCATCCACCCGTCGTTCTCCCAGTCGAAGTTCTGCCATTGGCCGCCGCCCGCGAACGAGCCGTCCGGGTTCACGTAGAGCTTCGTATTGTAGCCGTGAACAGTGGTTTTGAGCTCTCTGGCCATCGGGGTCGTCATGTTGCCGCCCCAGCACGTGATGAGCCGGATCGGCTGACCGGGCACGTAGGACGGATTGGCCCGGACGGCCGCCGCGACCTCCTCGGGCGTCGTGCCCATGGCGAAACCGTGCTGGTTGCCGTGGATGACGACGTTGTGGACGCCGTCCTCGCGGGGCGCGAACGCCAGCGCGTCCGCGGTGTTGGGGTCGTTGCCGATCGCGGTCGCGCCGGGCTCGTGGGTGACGGTGGGTTCCCAGGTCGCCGGGTCGAAGTCCTCGGCCATCCCGCGGCCGTGCGGCGCGTGCGGGTCACCGTGCAGCGGATCGGCCCGGCCCAGCTTCTTCAGCAGGGCGCGCAGTTCGGTGAGGATGTCGCCGAGCTTGCCGACGAGCGGGCGCAGCCGCTTGAGGGAGCGCAGGAGTGCCTCGATGAATCCTTTGATCTTGTTGACCCACTTGGCGACCAGGGCGGTGACCTGGCCGATGACGACCGGTGTGCCGAGGCCGAGGGTGAGTCCCTCCTCGGCCAGCCACTGCGGCAGCCGGGCGGCGAGGGTCGCGATGAACTGGGCGATCAGGTCGCGGACGATGCCCCGGACCAGGCCGACGAGCAGCCCCGCGCCCTCGACGGCATAGGAGATCGCGTTGGTCGCCTTCGAGATCCCTTCCAGCGCCTGCAGGTGGATCCCCGCGTGCTCCCGGTACGCGTCGCCGGAATCCCCGACCCACTGGGCGGTCTGCGTACGCACGGCGTCGGCGAACTGCTCGCGCGCCTGATCGGTGAACTGGGAGACGTTCTTCCACGTCTGCGCGTGCGCGGCGATCTTGTCAGGGTTGCCGGCCAGCCAGTCGAGGGCTTCCTTCAACGGTTTGAGGTGCTCCATCAGCCAGGAGACGCCCCACGCGACCAGCGAACCGATCGGGTCGATGACCATGCCGAGGATGTCGAGAGTGCCGCCGACCCCGCCGAGGGTGGCGTCCACCCAGGAATGGTTGTGAATGCCGTTCGCCACCTGGGCGGCGTCCTCGACGAGACCGAGGCCGGTATTCCACGTCGTCGAGGAATGCGCCTGCGCGACGAGTGGATTCGTCATAGCTCACGGCCCCCCGGAGTGTGCGGACACCAGAAAAGTACGGGCGCCGGCCAGGTGGCACAAGGGGGTGTGGATAACCTGATGACATGCAGTTCCGCGTACGCCGGGTCGCCGAAACCGGGTCCACCAACGCCGATGTCCTGGCCGCCGCGGCCGCCGGGGAGCCCGAAGGTCTGGTGATCGTCGCCGGTACGCAGACCGCGGGCCGCGGGCGGCTCGGCCGCAGCTGGCAGTCGCCGCCGGACGGCGGGCTCTGGTGTACCACGCTGCTGCGCCCGGTGGACGTGCCGACGGCGCGGATCGGCTGGCTGCCGCTGCTCGCGGGGGTGGCCCTCGCCGAGGCCGTCCGGGCCGTCACCGGGCTCGACGCCGGTCTGAAGTGGCCCAACGACCTGCTCGTACGCGACGCGAAGTGCGCCGGTGTCCTCGCCGAGTCCGACGGTGCCGGTGCGATCGCGCTCGGTGTGGGCCTCAACACCAACCTGGAGCCGGGTGAGCTGCCCCCGACCCCGACCGGCATCCGCGCGACGTCGCTCGCGTATGAGCAGAGGAAGGCCGTCGACAACGAGGAGATCCTCGACGGCTTTCTGACACGACTCGGCGAACGTTACGACAGCTGGCAGGCCGCTTCCGGGGACGCGGCGGCGAACGGCCTGCACTCCGCGTACGCCGGAATGTGCGTGACGATCGGCCGCGAGGTGAGAGTGATCCTGCCCGGGGGCGCGGAGCGGCGGGGTCTGGTGACCACTGTGGACGGTGACGGGCGTCTCGTCGTGGCCGGTACGCCGGTCGCGGCGGGTGACGTGGTGCATGTGCGGCCGATGGCGCGACTGGACGGCACCGTCTAACCTCAGCGCGACCCACCGAGTAAGCAGGAGGTAAGTCGTGGCATTCCCCGAAGACGTGCTCAGCGAGGACGAGCGCGTCGTGATGCACCTGCACCCGCACTGGAAGGCGCTGATCTGGCCGGTGATCCTGACGGTCCTGGGCATCGCGCTGACCGTGGTCGCGGGCGTCGCCATCAGTGCGATCGGGCTGTACATCGTGGGGGCGCTCGCGCTGATCGCGATCGTCTGGCTGGCGCTGTGGCCGTACCTGAAGTGGCGCACCACCCACTACGTGTTCACCAACGAGCGGGTGCTGCTGCAGACGGGCGTCTTCTCCCGCAACCGCCGGGACATCCCGGTGAACCGGATCAACGACCACTCGATGAGCCAGACGTTCCTGGAGCGGATCCTCGGTTGCGGCACCCTCACGATCGAGTCGGCCGGCGAGCGCGGCCAGTCGATCCTGAAGGAGATCCCGCACGTCGAGCGCGTGCAGACGTCGCTCTACGAGATCGTCGAGGCCGATCGCGACTCGCACAGCTACGACGACGACGAGCGCCCCGCGCAGCCCACGCGCGAGAAGAAATGACGGCTCGTACGCACAGCAGAAAGGCCCGCCGACCGGCGGGCCTTTTCGTTTCCGTGCCTTCCTGCGCCTCCCTGCGCCTTCCCGTGCCGTCGTACGCGTCCGGTCAGACGGCGCCGGACGAGTGCGCCTGCGCGAAGCGGCGGAACTCCTCCTCGGTGAGGTGGCCGGCGGCGTACGCCTGCTCGATCTCGGCGAGCGTCGCCTCGACCCCGAGGGTGCCGGTCGTCGCCACGGCCGCGGCCAGCGCCTCGCCCTCGGCGATCTGGGCGGTCGACGGCTTGAAGACGAACGTGCGGTACGCCCAGAACCGGAAGATCGTGCCGAGCACCAGGCCGACGATCTTGGCGATGTTGGCGGCGAGGATCGACTTCGCGTCGAGCATGTAGACCGCGGCGCCGATGACGGCCGACTCGATGCCGAGCCCGATCAGGTTCAGGAAGACGAAGAGCAGGAACTCACGCGAGGCCGAGTGCCCGCTCGGCCGGTCCTTGAAGGTCCAGTACCGGCTCATCAGGTACGCGAACACGGTCGCGACGGCGGTGGCGACGAAGTTGGCCTTCAGCCGGCCGACGTCGGCGATCGAGACCAGCAGGGCGTCGAAGACGGCCAGGTTGATCAGCGTATTGAGCACGCCGACCACGCCGAACTTCATGATCTCGTGGGCCAGCCGCTGGAAGCGCGGAGGTAGGAACCGGACAAGACGCACCCGATTCACCTTACCCGGGTCGCCTTCAGGCCCGCTCGGCCTGTGGCTGAGCGAACACGAACCGCCGGTACGCCCAGAACCGGAACACGGTCGCCGCGGCGTTGCCGACGATCTGCCCGGAGATCAGGTCGGCGACGGGGGACTGCAGAACCGGCCACATGCCGCCGAGCAGGTAGTGCGTGATCCACAGCACCACCAACGTGATGCCGAGGCCGATCAGGTTGAACAGGAAGTACAGCAGGTACTCCCGGTGCAGCGCGGTACGCGGCCGGTCGCGCCAGGTCCAGAACCGGTTGCCGAGGAAGGCGCAGGTCGCCGCGATCGCCGTGGAGATCGTCTTGGCCAGCGTGGTCTCGAGGCCGAGGCCCAGGAACACCGCATAGAGAATGGTGTCCGTGGCGAAGGCGAGAACACCGACGACGCCGAACTTGCCCAGCTCGTGCAGGATGCCCCGGAAACGCCGGTACAACCTGGTTACCAGCCCCGCGCTATCGGCCTCGGGCTCCGGCCTGGTGACGGTCGACACGCGGCCAGCGTACCGGGCTCAGCGGGCCCGCTGCTCGCCCACGGCCAGAAGTCCCCACCCCAGCGGATCATCGCCCGGGTCGACCGTCACGCCGCCCGTGCCGCTGGTCCGGGCCTGGACGACCCCGAGATCCACTCCCGGCGTACGCCCGTCGCACCGGGGCCGGCCGGCGCACTCCAGCGCGGCCGCGCTCGGATTGAACCCCTGTGCGAAGTTCCCGGGTACGCCGACCGCCGTCCCGCCGATCCGCAGCGTGTCACCCGCGTACCCCTTGTCCCCGTCCCACATGGCGTAGGCGACGTCGATCAGCGAGTGCCGGGACGTGCGTACCGTCAGGGGGGTCTGGAGGGCGAGCGGGCCGAGATGGACGGCGACCTCGGCGACCGGCAGGGTCGGCAGTTCGTAGACGACGGCGAGCGACCAGCCTGCGAAGGCGCCCAGACCGGCGGGCAGCCGGCCGGCGGGCGCGGCCACCCACCAGGCCGGCCCGTGTCCGGCCCGCAGCAGCGCGGTGACGTCCGCGAACCCCTGCCGTACGCGTCGCGTGCCCTCGGCGGCGCCCGAGGTGGCGATGTGGGACGTGAGCTCGACCTGGTGCCAGCCGTGCCCGTCGTGGAGCTGGACGGCGTCCGGGCTGGCCGCGTTCGAACCGGCCACGATCAGCCCGGCCCAACGGATCCTGGCCGTCGCGGGGAGATCGAGCAGCGCGCCGCTGGCCGCCCGCGGGCCCGGCAGGACGAGCCCGGCCGGGACACCCGGCTCGACGTCGGTCGGCAGCAGCGGCCCGACCTGGACGTCGTTGTTGTCCTGGCTCAGGCACACCGGCCGCGGTACGCACGACACCAGCGTGTTCCCCGCGACGGTGGTACGCAGCCGGCCCGCCGCGGCGAACGCGACCCTGGCCCCGGCCGGCGCGACGGGTACCCGGAAGGACGTCACGCGGCCATCGATCTTGAGGGTGACCTGCTGGAAGCCCGTGACGTTCTTGCCTATCTCGACCGGTATGCGGGCCACCGACCCCGCCGCGGTACGCGTCCGCGCGCAGCCGATACGCGTACCGGTCTTGTCCGTCTTGTCGTTCGCGCAGGACCAGCCGTCCCCGGCGTCAGCGTCGGCGAGGGTGATCCCCTCCGGCAACGTCACACTCACCACCCACCCCTTCCCTTCCTTCCCTCCGCCCGGCTTTTCGACGCCCGGCTTTTCGACGATCTTGCGCGAATGTTCGGGCGAATCGGGCGAAGTAGGGCAGTTTCTGGGGCATTCGCGCAAGATCGTCGAGGGATCCGGCGCGGGGGCGACGGCGGGGGCGACGGCGGGGGCGGGGGCGACCGCGAGGGCGACCGGGGTGGGGGCGGGCGTGCGGGCGGACTCCTCGCGGCCGCTCTCCTCCGTCCGGCTGAACGCGATCGGCAGCACCCCGCGCCCGCCCGCGACGAGTTCGCTTCCCGACGTGTCCGGCGTGACCGCGACCGTTCCCGGCGCGGTGGCCGGCCGGATCGACGCCGCGCTCGGCGATGCGCCGGTCGCCCTGTGCGAGCCTGCGCCCGATGCCGCGGCCGGCGACGACGGGGCGGCGGCCGGTGCGGTGGGAGTCGAGCCCGGACCGACGGCTGGCGCGGGGATCGGCAGCGGCGCCGCGTCGGTGTGCCGTGATCCCGGCGTGCCGGTGTGCGCGAGCACGGTCACCACGAACATGGTGATGCCGAGCATCGCTGCCACGATCAGGCCGCCCGCCGCGGCGACGTTGGCGCCGCCGTAGCGCCGGGCCAGCCGGCGCGGCAGGGTGCTCACCCACCACCAGGCGGTCCGCACACCTTCGACCCACCGTCCGCACACCGCGGCGAGACCGTGCCACCCGCCCGCCAGCAGGCCGGTGAGCGCGGCCGCGAGGCCGGCCCGGCCGCCCGCCGTCGCCAGGTATCCGGGTGCCGCGCTGCCGAGAAGCAGCGGCGCGAGCACCACCCGTAAGCTCACGTTCGCCTCGGTGAGCTCCCGGTGCAGCCGCCGGCATTCCGCGCACTCGCCCAGATGATCCTCCACTTTCGTACGCTCACGGCCGGGCAGGCCGGCGCGTACGTAGCCGGGGAGGTGCTCGCCGGTCCAATGGCAGCGCGGCGATCCGGTGACCGTGATGTGCTCGGCCAGATAGCCCTGGCGCAGCCGTTCCCGCGCCCGGTAAGCGAGTACCGACACCGCGTTCGCGGTCAGCCCGAACAGCGGGGCGATCTGGGTCGGCGACTCGCCTTCCACCTCGGTGTGCCAGAGCACGGCCCGCCACCGTTCGGGCAGCCGGGCGAAGGCGCGGGCGGCGTACGAGCGCTCGAGGGCGGCGATCGACGGGTCCTCATAGGGCTCCGGCGTCTCGTAGTCCTCGATCGCGTCGGTCGGCTCGACCCGCTGCGCCCGGCGTACGCGGTCGTAGAAGGCGTTGCGCACCGACGTCAGCAGGTACGGCCGGAACGCCGTGCGGGGGCCGCCGCCCGACCGGAGGCTCGCCAGCACCCGGGCGAACGCGTCGGCGGCCAGGTCCTCGGCCTCGCCGCGGTCGTGCGCGAGGACGACGGCCAGCCGCCGGGCGGCGTCGACGTGGCGGCGGTAGAGCTCGCCGTAGGCTTCGGAGTCGCCGTCGCGTACGCGCGTCAGCAACTCCGCGTCCGAGGTCAGGGCAGAGTGGATCTGAACGGTCACTTCCGCCTCCGGGGGGAGTTTTAGAGCGGGTTGCCCGATTTGCCCAAACTCTAACCGGGGTCGCCCTGGCGAGGGAAGACCCCCAGGTCGACTCGGTCGTTTACCGGCGCGGCCGCAGGTTTTGCGCATGCGCGCGCGGGTAACCGGAGAAACGAGCGTCCGCGCGCAAAAGCGCCGCAGCTTGTGCAGTTCTTCACAAGCTGCCCCGGGAAAAACGGGACTGCCAGGGCTTACGCTGAGGGCACGTTCAGGTGAACGCATTCCACCGGGGCGTTCACACTTCTTTTCTTCCCGGGTCAGTGTCGACCACATAGGAGAGAGCAATGACCGCAGCGACCGTCCTAGCGGGGTTGGATCAGGCCCCGACCACCCATCCGAAGTTGCTCGCCTGGGTACGCGAGGTCGCCGAACTCACCACCCCCGAACGGATCGTCTGGGTGGACGGTTCCGATCAGGAGTGGGACGGCCTCACGTCCGAACTGGTCGAAGCGGGCACGCTGGTACGCCTGAACCCGGAGATCAAGCCCAACTCGTTCTGGGCGCGGACCGACCCGACGGATGTCGCGCGGGTGGAGGAGCGGACGTTCATCTGCTCGGTCGACGAGGCCGACGCCGGGCCGACCAACAACTGGATGGCCCCGGCCGAGATGAAGCGGGTCATGACGGACCTGTACCGGGGCTGCATGGCGGGCCGGACCCTCTACGTCATCCCGTTCTGCATGGGCCCGCTCACCGCCGAGAAGCCCATGTTCGGTGTGGAGCTGACCGACTCGGCGTACGTGGTGGCGTCGATGCGGGTCATGACGCGGATGGGTGCCGAGGTGCTCGCCGCCATGGCCGACGACGCGGACTTCGTGCACGCGCTGCACTCCGTCGGCGCCCCGCTGCGGCCGGGTGACGAGGACGTCGCGTGGCCGTGCAGCCAGACGAAGTACATCACCCACTTCCCGGAGGAGCGGCTCATCTGGAGCTTCGGCTCCGGCTACGGCGGCAACTCGCTGCTCGGCAAGAAGTGCTTCTCGCTGCGGATCGGCTCGGTCATGGGCCGGGACGAGGGCTGGCTCGCCGAGCACATGCTGATCATGCGACTGACCAGCCCGGAGGGGAAGGTCTACCACGTCACCGGCGCGTTCCCGAGCGCCTGCGGCAAGACCAATCTCGCCATGCTGGAGCCGACCATCCCGGGCTGGAAGGTCGAGACGCTCGGCGACGACATCGCTTGGATGCGGTTCGGCTCCGACGGCCGCCTGTACGCCGTGAACCCGGAGTACGGCCTGTTCGGCGTCGCGCCCGGCACGGACTACCGGACCAACCCGAACGCGATGCGGACGATCGCGAAGGGCAATTCGATCTTCACCAACGTGGCCCTCACCGACGACGGCGACATCTGGTGGGAGGGCATGGGCGAGCCGCCCGCGCACCTGATCGACTGGCACGGCAACGACTGGACGCCGGAGTCGGGCGAGCTGTCGAGCCACCCCAATTCCCGCTTCTGCACGCCGATCAAGCAGTGCCCGATCCTCGCGGACTCCTATGAGGACCCGGCCGGCGTACCGATCGACGCGATCCTGTTCGGCGGCCGCCGCAAGACGACGATCCCGCTCGTCAGCGAGGCGCGCGACTGGGTGCACGGCGTCTTCCAGGGGGCCACGCTCTCCTCGGAGACCACGGCCGCCGCGGTCGGCCAGGTCGGCGTCGTGCGCCGCGACCCGATGGCGATGCTGCCCTTCATCGGCTACAACGCCGGCGACTACTTCCGCCACTGGATCGAGATGGGCAAGGGCGGCACCGGCGACGCCGGCAAGCTGCCGAAGATCTTCTACGTGAACTGGTTCCGCCGCGGCGACGAGGGCCAGTTCCTGTGGCCCGGATACGGCGAGAACTCGCGCGTCCTCAAGTGGGTCGTCGAGCGGCTGGAAGGTCGCGGCGCGGCCGTCGAGACGCCCGTCGGCTACGTGCCGACGCCCGAGGGCCTCGACGTGTCCGGCCTCGACATCTCGACCGACGACCTGGCCGCCGCGCTGCGTGTCGACCCCGAGGAGTGGCGGGCCGAACTGCCGCAGATCACGGAGTGGTTCGAGAAGTTCGGCGACAAGCTGCCCGGCGTGCTCTGGGCCGAGCTGGACGCCCTGAAGGCACGGCTCGGCGCCTGACGCGTACCCGCCCGCCGCGGATCTCCGGGTCCGCGGCGGGTGCCGACCGGACGCGGCTCCTCCTTCCGGCCGAGGTTCACCTACGCTGGGACCGTGCAAATCTCCGCACGTGGGGAGTACGCGGTACGGGCCACGCTCGAACTGGCCGCCGCGCACCCGGCCACGATTTCCGCTCAGGCGCTCGCCGATGCGCAGGGCCTGCCGCGCAAGTTCCTGGAAGCAATCTTGGCCGACCTCCGCCGGGGCGGGATCGTGATATCGATCCGGGGCGCGGAAGGCGGCTACTGCCTGACCCGGCCACCCGAGGAGACGACGGTCGGCTCGGTGCTGCGGGCGGTCGACGGGCCGCTGGCCGGCGTACGCGGGCACCGTCCCGAGCAGACCAGTTACTCGGGAACCTCCGAGCACCTGCCGACGCTCTGGGTCGCCGTCCGGGCGGCCGTCCGCAACGTCGTTGACGAGGTAACTCTCGGGCAGATAGTGCGCGGCGAGCTACCCGCTCCGGTCATGGCCCTCACGACCGCGCCGGATGCGTGGCAGTCACGATGAGGTCTAGGCTGCCGGGGGTGAAGACCGTGCGCAATCTGGTGTATTCCGTCTACGAGCAGCGGCTCAAGCGGAAGCTGACCGGCAAGCCGCGCCCCCGTCACGTCGGCGTCATGTGCGACGGCAACCGCCGTTGGGCCCGGGAGATGGGGTACGTCGATCCCAACGACGGCCACCGGGTCGGCGCGCGCCGGATCATCGATCTGCTGCGCTGGTGCGACGAAGCCGAGATCCCGCACGTCACGCTCTACATGCTGGCCACCGACAACCTCCGCCGCCCGGCCGCCGAGCTGGACCCGCTGCTGCAGATCATCTCCGACCTGGCCACCGAGCTGGCCGAGGACGGCAATCCCTGGCGGCTCGTCATGGCCGGCGCGCTCGACCTGCTGCCCCCGGAGAACGCGGCGGCGCTGAAGGCGGCCGAGGAGAAGACGGCCGACCGCACCGGCGGGGCGACCGTCAACATGGCCGTCGGCTACGGCGGCCGCCGCGAGATCGCCGACGCCGTCCGCTCGCTGCTGCAGGAGCACGCCCGGGCCGGCGGGACGCTGGAAGAGCTGGCCGAGATCCTCGACGTCGAGCACATCGCCGAGCACCTCTACACCAAGGGCCAGCCGGATCCCGACCTGATCATCCGGACCAGCGGCGAGCAGCGGCTGTCGGGATTCCTGCTGTGGCAGTCGGCCCACTCGGAGTTCTACTTCGCCGACATGAACTGGCCGGATTTCCGGCACATCGACTTCCTGCGGGCCCTGCGCGCGTACGCGATCCGGCAACGGCGCTTCGGGGCCTGATCACCCCGACCTGAAAGCCGGCTGGACAAAACAGCCGGCTTTTCGTGGCGAAGTCCACAGAATTCGCGGTTTTCCTTGGCGATCTCTCCGGTCGAGGGGGAGTGTCGGCGACTTGCGCCGCCCCCCGGCGCTTCGCGTTCACCCCCTGAGCGCGCTCCGCGTACCCCCGATCGGAGACACTCGTGAATATCGGTTCCCTGCTGCGTGCCGTTCGCCGGCGGAAGATCGTGGTCGGCCTGGCCGCGACCGGCGTACTGGCGATCGGCGGCGTGGCCCTCGCGGCCGTCCCCTCGCACGGTCCGGATCCCGCCCAGGTGGCCGAGCTCGACAGCCAACGTTCGGCCCAGGCGGCCGACCGGGATCTCGACCGGACGCTCGCCTCGGCCAGTCCCAGCAGCTCGCCCAGCACCGGCCCCAGCCTCAGCCCGAGTCCGTCGCCGAGCGCCGCCCAACCCAGCCCGAAGGCGACCACGGCGAAGGCCGCGCCCAAGGCGACGGCCACCCGCAAGACGACCACCACGGCGACCCCGGCGAGCTGCAGGGCGTACACCGGGAACCGGCTCATCGCCTGCAAGCTGCTGCCTTCCTTCGGTTTCGCGTACGCGCAGATGAGTTCCCTCGACAAGCTGTGGACGCGGGAGAGCGACTGGACGACGACGGCCGAGAACTCGGGTTCGGGTGCCTACGGCATCCCGCAGTCGCTGCCGGGCAGCAAGATGGCCAGCGCCGGGTCGGACTGGCGGACGAATCCCGCGACGCAGATCAAGTGGGGCCTGGGCTACATCAGGTCGGTCTACGGCAGCCCGTCGGCGGCGTGGGCCCACTCCGAAGCGACCGGATGGTACTAGACGCGTTTCATCGATCGGCGTGGGGGCTGGTGTCCATGCCTGATTTACCGCTAACGTGAGTCATGGTCGCCCCAGCTCCAGGCAAGACATCCGAGGCCGCCAGGCACGTCTACGTGCTGGACACCTCCGTCCTTCTCGCCGATCCCGCGGCCGTCTTCCGTTTCGCCGAGCATGACGTCGTGCTGCCGCTCGTCGTCATCAGCGAACTGGAGGCGAAGCGCCATCATCCCGAACTCGGCTGGTTCGCCCGGCAGGCGTTGCGTCACCTCGACGAGCTGCGCATCCGCCATGGCCGACTCGACCAGCCGCTGCCGGTCAACGATCTCGGTGGAACGCTGCGCGTGGAGCTCAACCACGCCGATCCGCAGCTGTTGCCGGCCGGGTTCCGCACCGGCTCGAACGACGCCCGCATCCTGTCGGTCGCGCTGGGCCTCGGTGCCGAGGGCCAGACCGTCACGCTGGTCAGCAAGGACATGCCGCTGCGCGTGAAGGCGGCGGCGGTCGGGCTGGCGGCGGACGAGTACCGGCACGGCCAGGCCGCCGACGGCACCTGGACCGGACTCGTGGAGCTGGACGTGGACGCCGAGCGCGTCGACCGGCTCTACGGCGGCTCGCCGATCGAGGTCGACGCCGACCTGCCCGTCCACACGGGACTCGTGCTGCACAGCCCCAAGGGCAGCGCGCTGGCCCGGATGCAGGCCGACAAGACCGTCCGCCTCGTGCGGGGCGACCGGGAGGTGTTCGGCGTACGCGGGCGCTCGGCCGAGCAGCGCATCGCGATCGATCTGCTGCTCGACGACTCGATCGGGATCGTGTCGCTCGGCGGCCGGGCCGGCACGGGCAAGTCCGCGCTCGCCCTGTGCGCCGGTCTGGAGCAGGCGATGGAGCGCCGCAAGCACAAGAAGGTGATCGTCTTCCGCCCCCTGTACGCCGTCGGCGGCCAGGAGCTCGGCTACCTGCCCGGTTCCGAGACGGAGAAGATGAATCCCTGGGCGCAGGCGGTCTTCGACACCCTCGGCGCGGTCGTGCACGAGAACGTGCTCGAGGAGGTGATGGCGCGGGGGCTGGTCGAGGTGCTGCCGCTGACCCACATCCGCGGCCGCAGCCTGCACGACGCCTTCGTGATCGTCGACGAGGCCCAGTCGCTGGAGCGGGGCGTCCTGCTGACCGTCCTGTCCCGGATCGGCCAGGGGTCGCGTGTGGTGCTGACGCACGACGTGGCGCAGCGCGACAACCTGCGGGTCGGCCGGCACGACGGCGTCACCGCGGTGATCGAGGCGATGAAGGGCCACCCGCTCTTCGCGCACGTCACCCTGACGCGGTCGGAACGGTCGCCGATCGCCGAGATGGTCACCGACCTGCTGGAGGATTTGCCGAATTAAGCCCTGATTTGCGGCGTGACAGCGGTCACAATGGCCTGCCCACGCCGTGCGGAGCCATAGACGCCGGGCGAGGGTGGTGGGCGTGCCACGGCGGCACCCCCTCCGCCCCCCCGGCGGTACCTCCGGCGCCCCGCGCCGTACCGCACGTCGCCGTCGTGGTGGTTCTGTCGCCCCACGAAAGGGACTGTGAGTGCTGGTCAGCCGCATCGGCGTACGCGCCGCTGCCGTCGCGCTGCTCGTCGCCGGTGTCGCCGGCGGCGTCTACCTGAACTCCGGCAAGGACTCGTCCTCGTCGACGTCGGGTCAGGCGACGGCCGCGAACGCCGCCGAGAACGCCACGCAGAAACAGGACCTCGCCGCCGCCGCGAGCCTTACGGCCGAGCAGCAGGCCAAGGCGAAGGAGGCCGCCACGAAGGCGGCCCAGGAGGCCAAGCTCGCCGCCGACCGGGCCAAGGCGGCCGAGGACGAGGCCAACCGGCGCGCCAACCGGCCGCCGTCCTACGGTCCGATTCCGACCTCGTGCAAGGCGTACACGGGAGCCAAGGCCATCGGCTGCTCCGAACTGCTCAAGGCCGGCTTCGGCCTCGACCAGATGCCGTGCCTGGACAAGCTGTGGACGCGCGAGAGTCACTGGAACTACAAGTCGTACAACAAGTCGTCGGGCGCCTTCGGGATCCCGCAGGCCGTCCCCGGCGACAAGATGAAGGCGTTCGGCGCCGACTGGCAGACCAACCCCGCGACGCAGATCAAGTGGGGTCTGGACTACATCGAGAAGCGTTACAAGACGCCCTGCGGCGCATGGCAACACTCGGAGGACCAAGGCTGGTACTAACGGAGGAGGTGGTGGCGACTTTGCGCCAGGGCGTCTTGTCGCCACTTCGATACCGTTGATCGAGGGGATGGCGCGCCGGTAGACAGCTGGCATGCCATCCCCCTCCTTGTTCTCCCGGCGCCGGCGGTGGTCGCTTCTCGCGGCCGTCACCGCCCTACCCCTTCTGACGCCGGGCACCGCCGCCCTGTCGGCCCCGGCGGTCGCCGGGCAGCCGGCGCCGGCCACAGCGCGAGCAGCCGCCGCCACCCACAAGATCACCCTTGTCACGGGCGACGTCGTCACGGTCACCACCCTGGCCGACGGCAAGCAGGCCGCCTCGGTCGTCCGGCCGTCCTCCGCCACCGGCGGCGTACGCGTCCAGAAGGTGAAGGGCGACCTCTACGTCCTGCCCGACGAGGTGCTGCCGCTGCTGGCCGCCGACAAGCTGGACAGCCGCCTGTTCGACGTCTCCGACCTGATCGAGATGGGTTACGACGACGCGAAGTCGGGATCCGTCCCGATGATCGCCACGTTCGTCCCGCCGAAGACGCGTACGGCGGCGGCCCCGGCGGCGCCCAAGGGCAGCAAGCTCACCCGGCGGTTCGCCACCATCGGCGGAGCGGCGCTCACGGCCGACAAGCGGCAGACGCGTACCTTCTGGACGAGCGTCGCGCCGCGACCCGAGAGCAAGACCTTCGCGGAGGGCGTGGCCAAGATCTGGCTCGACGGCCGGGCCAAGGTCAACCTGAAGGACAGCGTGCCGCAGATCGGCGCGCCGGAGGCGTGGGCGGCCGGCTACGACGGCAAGGGCGTCAAGGTGGCGGTGCTGGACACCGGTATCGACGCGACCCATCCGGACCTCGCCACCCAGATCGATGACAAGGTCAGCTTCGTGCCCGGCGAGGACACGTCCGACCTCCACGGCCACGGTACGCATGTCGCCTCCACCATCGTCGGCACGGGCGCGGCGTCCGGCGGCGTGTACAAGGGCGTGGCGCCCGGCGCCGACCTGATCGTCGGGAAGGTGCTGAGCAACGAGGGCTGGGGCGACGACTCCTGGATCCTCGCGGGCATGGAGTGGGCCGCGCAGTCCGGCGCCTCGGTCGTGAGCATGAGCCTCGGCGAGGACCGCCCCTCCGACGGCCAGGATCCGCTGTCGCTGGCGGTGAACGCGCTGTCCGAGCAGTACGGCACGCTCTTCGTGATCGCGGCCGGCAACTCCGGCCCGGAGACGATCGGCGCGCCCGGTGCGGCGGCCGACGCGCTGACCGTCGGCGCCGTCGACAAGCAGGACTACCTCGCGTACTTCTCGGCGACCGGGCCGCTGATGTCGACCGGGGCGATCAAGCCCGACATCGTGGCGCCGGGCGTGGACATCACCGCCGCCCGTTCGCAGCAGCAGAATCCGGCCCAGGGCGACGGGTACTACTGGACGATCAGCGGCACGTCGATGGCGACGCCGCACGTCTCCGGCGCGGCCGCCATCCTCAAGCAGCGCCACCCCGACTGGTCGGGGCAGCAGCTGAAGCTGGCGCTGATGTCGACCTCGAAGGCGCTGGACTACACGCCGTTCGAGATGGGCGCCGGCCGCGTCGACGTGGCCGCCGCGATCAAGGCGGACGTCACGAGCAGCGGTTCGGTGCTCTTCGGCAACTTCACCTGGCCGCACGGCCCGAGCGAGGGCCCGGTCACCAAGCAGGTCACCTACACGAACACCGGAGCGGCGGACGTCACCCTGAACCTGGCGGTGTCCGGCGACCCGGCGTTCACGGTCGGCGTACCGAGTGTGCGGGTTCCGGCCGGCGGGACGGCCACAGTGGACGTCACCGGCGATCCCACCGCCGTCGGCTACGGCCGCTTCACCGGTTTCCTCGTCGGCACCGACGCGGCGACGGGGAAGGCGGTCGCGCGTACGGGGCTGGCCCTGATCAAGGAAGACGAGCACTACGACCTGACGATCAAGCTGGTGGGCCGGGACGGCAAGCCGGCCTCGGGCACGGTCGTCGTGTACGACTCGTCGGACCTGTGGTTCCCCTACCTGTTCGCGGTCGACGGCGAGATGACCGTACGCCTGCGCCCCGGCGACTACGCCGCGGAGGTCTCCCTCGACACCACCGGGGAGAAGCCGGACCACCTCGGCATCGCCGACCTGGTGGCGCCGCAGGTCACGCTGAACCAGGCCCGGACGGTGACGCTCGACGCGAGCAAGGCCCGGCTGGTCGACACGGCCGCGCCGGAGCGGGCCGAGGACCGGCAGCGCTCGTTCGGCTACGACCTGACGTTCCCCAACGGCGCGCAGATCAGCTCGGGTTACGTGCTGCCGATCATGTACGACGACTTCTACCTGTCGCCGACCGCGAAGGTGACCGCGGGCGCCTTCACGATGGAGACCCACTGGCGGTTCGGGGCGCGGTCGATCGACCTGTCCCTGCTCGGCGGCCTGATCACGTTCGACGCCACCGTTCAGCCCGGCAGCGCCCTGACCACCGGTACGCAGCACCTCAAGGCGGTGTACGCCGGCACGGGCTCGGCCGCGGACTTCGCCAAGGTACGCGCGAAGGGCCGGCTCGCCGTCGTCGTCCGTAGCGACGCGGTGGCCCCGGACGAGCGGGCGGCCAACGCGGCGGCGGCCGGCGCGGCGGCTCTCGTGGTCGTCGACGACGGCCCCGGCCGGCTCAACGAGGTGGTCGGCGCGGCGACGATCCCCGTCGCGACCGTGCACAAGAACGAGGGGCAGCTGCTGCTCGGCTTCGCGAAGGCCGGGCTGCCGCTGACGGTGAAGACCTCGGCGTACACGCCGTTCACCTACGACCTCTCGCAGACCTATGCCGGCCAGGTACCGGACCGGTCGCTCGCGTACCACCCGCGGCAGCGGGACCTCGGCAAGGTCGAGGCGCGGTACTTCAACCCCGTCGACGCGGTCGAGGGTTCGGGCGCACGGTACGACGTCGTCACCAACGCCGTCCTCACGTTCGCGGAGCGGGAGCTGTACCCGAGCACGCGTACCGAGTGGGTGACGCCGGGGATGCCGTGGGTCGAGGTGCACGATCACGGCGGCTGGAGCGACACCTCCGACGATCACGTGTACGCGGCCGGCAGCACCACGAAGATCGACTGGTTCGCCCCGGCGGCCCGGCCGGCGTTCAACAACGTGTACGCGGTCCGCAACCAGCGGGTCGGCGACCAGATGACGCTGCACCCGCTGGCGTGGTCGTCGTCGGGGACCACGGTCAACCACGGCGGCCTGATGGACTGGGGAACGATGCCCACCAGCGCCAAGATCTACCAGGGCGACACGTTGCTGGACTCCAACGACTGGGACACCGATTTCCAGTGGCTGCAGGTTCCGTCCGGCAAGTTGCCGTACCACCTGGTCGTCGACGCGGCCCGGCCGGCGGCGGACTGGCGGCTGAGCACGCGTACGCACACGGAGTGGGACTTCGTCTCCGGTACCGCGGCGACCGACCGCTTCGAGCCGGTGACCCTGCTGCAGCTGAACTACCAGCTCCCCACCGACCTGCACGGGGACGTGCCGGCCGGGTCGAAGCAGACCATCGCGCTGCAGGCGGTGCCGCAGCCCGGCGGCAGCGGCACCGGGAAGATCACCAAGGTCACGCTGGACGTGTCCTATGACGACGGTGCCACCTGGCAGACCGTGACGCTCCGTAAGGGTGCCGACGGCTGGTGGTCCGGCGACGTGCGGCTGGCGAAGAAGCCCGGCGGCTTCCTGTCCGTCCGCGCGTCGGCGGTCTCCGACAACGGGTTCTCGATCAGCCAGGAGATCGAGCGGGCGTACGGCCTGCGCTGATAGCAGTTTGGTCACAAGGTGGCCCCGGGGGCGTGCGCTCACCGGGGCCACCTTCGTACTGTCCGGACATGCTCTCCGCGCTCGGGCTCTCCGCGGACGAGGAGCGGCTCTACCGCTTCCTCGTCGCGCGTCCCGGTCCGGTCCCGGCCGCGCAGCTCGCCCTGCCGGACCTGCCGGCCGCCGCCGTGCCCGTGCTCCTCGGTTCGCTCACGGAGCGTGGCCTCGTCATCTTTCAGGACGGGGAGTACGCGATGGCGCCCCCCGCGGTCGCGCTGGGCGCCCTGCTCCGGCGGCGCCGCGACGATCTGCGGTCGGCCGAGCTGGAACTGGTCGCGCTGGCCGAGGAGCACCGCCTCGCGACGCTGGGCCGCACGGCCGGGGACGTCATCGAGGTGATCAGCGGCGCGGACGCCGTACGCCACCGGTTCGCCCAGATCCAGCACGCCGCCCGCGAGGAGATCCGCTCGATGGTGGTCCCGTACGCGACGGTCGTCCCGCCGGGCGAGAACGAAGCCGAACCCGTGACGATGGCCCGCGGCGTGCGCTACCGGGTCATCATCGACCGCGAGTTCCTGGAGATGCCGTCGGCGCACGCGATCCTCACCCAGGCGCTCGAAGAGGGCGAGGACGTCCGCGTGGTCGATCGCGTACCGATCAAGATGATCATCGCTGACCGGCAGCTCGGCATGCTCCCGCTGACCGACGGCCGGACGACCGCCCCGGCCTCGGTGCTGGTGCACGCCAGCGGCATCCTCGACGCGCTCATCGCCCTCTACGACGAGGTCTGGGAGCGGGGCCGGCCCCTGCGGCTCACCCCGGCGGTGGAGGGCGGCGAACTCGAGGAACTCGACGTACGCGTACTGACGCTGCTGCTCGCGGGGTTGACCGACCATGCGATCGCGAGCAGCTTGGACCTGTCCGCGCGTACCGTCCAGAGGCGCATCCGCGGCCTGATGGATCTCGCCGGGGTGACCACCCGGGTGCAGTTGGGCTGGCACGCCGCGCGCAAGGACTGGATCTAGGGCCGGTCTCGCTCGCAACCCGCGGCGCGCATTCGCGTTGTGCCTGATGACGGCTCACACGGGGGTGGCGATGCGGCGCGTGCTGGCGTTGATTCTGGCGTTCGTCCTGACCGGACCGATCCCCGCGTACGCGAGCCCCGACCCCGGTACGCGGATCGAGGTGGTCGGCGGCAGGACGGCCGCGCCGGCGGACTTCCCCTGGGTGGTGCACCTGTCGATGGGGTGCGGCGGCGCGCTGATCCAGCCGCGCATCGTGCTGACGGCGGCGCACTGCGCGGGGCCGACCGGGAACAACACCCGCATCCGGGTGATCGCCGGTTCGCGCGACCTGTACGGTGCGCACGCGAAGACCGTCAAGAGCGTCTACGTACGCCGGGCCGCCGGTTTCCGTGACGTCACGAGCGGCCACGACTGGGCGGTCATCAAGCTCGACCGCACGCTCGACCTGCCCACGTTGCGGCTGAGCGGTGGTGGCTCGGACGACGTCGGCCCGTTCACGATCATGGGCTGGGGCACGACCGGTGAGAAGGAGTACCGCTCGCAGCGGTACCTGCGGTTCGCCCAGGTCCCCGGTCTCGCCGACAACACCTGCGCCCGGCTGTACGCGCCCGACTACACCTTCGTCGGCCCGGAGATGATCTGCGCGGGCGACACGAAGCGGGGCGGTGTCGACACGTGCCAGGGCGACTCCGGCGGGCCCATGGTCCGCAAGGCGGCCGACGGCCAGTACGTCGAGGTCGGGATCGTCAGCTGGGGGATCGGCTGCGCCCGCAAGGAGTACCCGGGGGTTTACACCCAGGTGTCCCACTTCACGAAAGACATCCGGGCCGCGATCGACGATCTCCTGTGAGCCCCTTCCGCCGCCAACGTTACGGCTCTATTTTCTCCCTATGAATGAGATCGATGTAGCGATCATCGGCGCGGGACCGACGGGGCTGTACGCCGCGTACTATGCGGGCTTCCGCGGGCTGACGACCGCCGTCATCGACGCGCTGCCCGAACCGGGCGGCCAGATCACGGCCATGTACCCGGAGAAGCTCATCTTCGACGTGGCCGGCTTTCCCGCCATCCGGGGCCGGGAGCTCGTCGCCAACCTGGTCGCGCAGGCGGACGGGTTCGCGCCCGCGTACAAGCTGGGGACACAGGCCCGCGGACTGACCTATGAGGACGGACTTCCGGTCCTCGAACTCGTGGACGGGACCGCGTACCGGTGCGGGGCCGTCCTCGTCACCGGCGGCCTCGGCTCCTTCAAGCCCCGGCCGCTGCCCGCCGCCGACGTGTTCACCGGCGAGGGCATCATCTACTTCGTCCCGCACCTCGACGACCTCGCCGGCCGCGACGTGGTCATCGTCGGCGGCGGCGACTCCGCCTTCGACTGGGCGCTCGCCCTCGCCGACCTGGCCTCCTCCGTCACGCTGGTGCACCGCCGCGACAAGTTCCGCGCGCACGCCGCCACCGTGGACCGCGTACGCGCACTGCCGGTCGACATCCGCGTCAACGCCCAGGTCACGAAGATCATCGGGAACGGCACGGTGTCGGCGGTCGAGATCAGCGATCCGTCCGGAGTGGACGTACGCCCGGCCGACGTGGTGGTGGCGGCGCTCGGCTTCACGGCCGACCTCGGCCCGCTCGCCGAGTGGGGGATGAAACTCGACCGCCGGCACATCGTGGTGGACTCGACGATGGCGACGAACCTGCCGCGGGTGTTCGCGGCCGGCGACATCGTCGAATACCCCGGCAAGGTACGCCTCATCGCGACCGGTTTCGGCGAAGCGGCGACGGCGGTGAACAACGCGGCGGTCATCATCAACCCCGACGCGCACCTGTTCCCCGGCCACTCCTCCGGCGGCTCCGCCGACTAATTCGACGATCTTGCGCGAATGTTCGGGCAATGCGGACATTTGCCGCGTAATTCGAGGCATTCGCGCAAGATCGTTGGGGTTCGTGGGTGCGGGCGGGGCGGGGAGGCGGGCTATTTCAGGCCCATGTAGTCGGCCATCTCGGCCAGCTGGTGGTCGAGGATCGCGCCCGCGTCGGTGACGCCCGGTCCGTAGCGGCCGAACAGCTCGAAGCTGATCGAGCCGAACAGCATCGCCCAGGACGTCGTCGCCCGGAAGACCACCGGCTCCGACAGCCCCTCGAACACGACACCGCTGCGCAGCAGGGCCAGCTGGTCGCGCGCGGCCTTGGGGATCCGCTCACCCGGCGACGGCCGCAGCGCACCGGCGGCCACCGCGTCGTTGAGGATCGCCACGCAGACGCGTACCGGGCGGATGCCGGGTTCGACCGTCTCCTGCGGCGCCTGGTAGCCGGGCACCGGCGAGCCGAAGAGCAACGCGTACTCGGGGGGGTGGGCGATCGCCCAGGCGCGCATCTCGCGGCCGAGGGCGAGCCAGCGCCCGCGGTAGTCGGTGCGCTCGACCGCGGCCTCGGCGGCGTCGATCGCGTCGCCCAGATCGTTGTACGCGTCGATAATCAGTGCCGTGAGCAGGTCATCCCGGCTGGCGAAGTACCGGTAGACGGCCGACGAGACCATGCCGAGGTCGCGGGTGACCGCCCGGAGCGAGAGGTTTGCGCCGTCGGTCGCGAGGTGGCGGCGGGCGACCGCCTTGATCTCGTTGATCATTTCGGCGCGTACGCGGGAGCGCACGGATGCGGCTGTCATGGTTCACGAACATATCAGAGCACTGCTCTTGACAGGGAGCAGGGGTCCGTGAGAGCGTTTGTCGTTATAGAGAGCAGTGCTCACCAAATGATGAGGAGCTCTCGTCGACCAGGGGGTGAGAGATCATGGGCAAGCACGTCATCGTCGGCGCCGGCCGCGTGGGCAAGGCGGTCGCCGCGGAACTCGTCGCGCACGGGCACGAGGTCGTGATCGTCACGCGGCGCGGAACGACGATCGAAGGCGCGACCGGCGTGACGGCCGACGCGTCCGACGGCGTACGCCTCGCGGAGATCACGCAGGGCGCCGACGCCCTGTACAACTGCGCGAATCCTGCGGACTACAGCAGATGGCAGGAGCTGTGGCCGCCGATCGCCGCCGCGCTGCTGTACACCGCCGAGGCGACCGGCGCGGTGCTCGTCGCCGCGAACAACGTCTACGGCTACGGACCGGTCGACGTGCCGATGACCGAGGACATGCCGTTCGTCGCCGAGACCGAGCACGGCAGGATCCGCGTGAAGATGACGAAGGACGCGTTCGACCTGCACCGGGCGGGCCGCATCCGCTACACCGAGGTACGCGCCAGCGACTACGTCGGCGGTGGCGAGATGGCGGTCCTGGACACGCTGGTGCTGAGCAAGATCGCCACCGGCGGTACGCCGCAATGGCTCGGCGATCCGGACGCGCCGCACGCGTTCACGACGATCGAGGACCTGGCGAAGGCGATGGTGGCCGTCGCGACCGACGAGCGGGCCTGGGGCCGGGCCTGGCATGCCCCGACCAATCCGGCGATCTCGGCCCGGGCCGCGGCCGAACGCGCCGCCGAACTCGTGGGCGCGCCCAAGCCGAAGATCGTCCGGATCCCGTACCCGCTGTTCTGGGTGAGCGGGGTGTTCAACGGCCAGTACAAGGCGATGCGGGAGATGAACTACCAGTTCCAGCGCCCGTTCCGGCTGGACTCGACGCTGACCGAGCGCACCTTCGGCCTGACGCCGTCCGACCTGGACACCGCGCTGCGGGACGCGACCCTCGCCTACCGCGCCTGACCGTCATGATCCCGTTTGGATCACGGTTGTCACCCGAATCATGGCCCAAGATTCGGGTGATTTCCCTGATCCAAACGGGATCTTGGGCCAGCGGGCCAGGGGCCAGCAGGGTCAGGGGGTGGGGGTCTTGCGGGGTAGGGCGGCGATCCAGACCGCGACCAGCGTCAGCCCCGCCCCGATGTAGGTCGCGATCCCGGGCTTGTTGTCCACCGGCAGGATCAGGTCGAGCAGCACCGCGCCGATCACCTGCCCCGCGATCATCCCCAGCCCCAGCAGGAGTACGCCGATGTGGCGTACCAGGGCGGCGGCGATCGCGATGAAGATGATGCCGAGCGTGCCGCCGAGGTAGAGCCACGGTTCCGAGGGCAGTGATCCGGTCGGGGCACCCTTGAAGATCATCGAGATCAGGAAGGCGATGATCAGGGCCACCGTGCCGACCAGGAAGTTGATGAAGGTCGTCGCGACGACACCTTCGCCCGCCTGGCGTACGCGGCCGTTCATGGCCTGCTGCCAGGCTGATCCGAAGCCGGCGAGCAGCGGCAGGACGGCGAGTCCGAGCGCGGCCGGCGTACCGAGGTGTCCGGCGACCGCGATCGGAACGGCGACGACGGTGAGCACCGTGCCGATCGCGCGATTCGGGGTGATCGGCCGCGGGCCGCCCGGCGCCAGGCCGGCCCGGTCCACGAAGAGGCTGCTCACGGACTGTCCGCCGACCAGCGAGACGATGAAGACGGCCACGCCGAGCGAGCCGACGGTGATGCCTTGGCTCGCGACGAGGAACGCGCCGGCCGCCCCGCCGACACACTCCCACCAGCGAAGTCCGCCCTTGCGCAGGAGCGCGGCGACCTTGCCGAGCCCGCGGCGGGCGTTGGGTGTGACGGCGGTGGCGATCGCCATGATCACCAAGCCCGTGCCGAAAGAGATGACGGCGGCCAGGAAACCGCTGCCCACGCGCCCGGCGAGCTCGCCGTTGATCCTGCTCTGCAGGGCCACGCCCGCCCCGCCGAGAAGGGCCAGCCCGACCCCGAACGCCTTACCGGATGATCTCACTACTCGGAGGCTAGTGGCTGCCCGTCGAAGTCCACCACCGAGTACAGGCTGAGCTTCTCCAGTCGGTGGTAGGAGTCGATGAACCGGATCGTGCCCGACTTCGACCGCATGACCAGCGACTGCGTGTACGCGGTTCCGGCCCGGTAGCGTACGCCGCGCAGCAGGTCGCCCGAGGTGACACCGGTCGCGACGAAGAAGATGTTCTCCCCGGCGACCAGATCGTCGGTGTGCAGTACGCGATCCAGATCGTGGCCGGCCGCGATCGCCTTCTCCCGTTCGGCATCGCTGCTCGGCCACAGCTTCGCCTGGATGGCACCGCCCATGCACTTGAGCGCGCAGGCCGCCGTGATGCCCTCGGGCGTACCGCCGATGCCCATGAGCACGTCGACGTCCGAGCGCTCCCGGGCCGCGCTGATCGCACCCGCGATGTCGCCGTCGCTGATGAAGTGGATGCGGGCGCCCGTCTGGCGTACCTCCTCGACGAGGCGGGTGTGCCGGGGCCGGTCCAGGATGCAGACGGTCACGTCGGAGACCGTGGATTTCTTGACCTTCGCGATCCGGCGCAGGTTCTCCGCCACTCCGGCCTCGATGTCGATCACGTCCGCGCAGTCCGGGCCGACCGCCAGCTTCTCCATGTAGAAGACCGCGCTCGGGTCGAACATCGCGCCGCGCTCGGCCACCGCCAGCACCGCGAGCGCGTTGGGCATCCCCTTGCTCATCAGCGTGGTCCCGTCGATCGGGTCCACCGCCACGTCCACCTCGGGCCCGGTGCCGTCGCCCACCTGCTCGCCGTTGAAGAGCATGGGCGCGTTGTCCTTCTCACCCTCGCCGATCACCACGACGCCGCGCATCGGGAGCGAGTTGATCAGCTTGCGCATGGCGTCGACCGCGGCGCCGTCGCCGCCTTCCTTCTCACCCCGCCCGACCCACCGGCCCGCGCTCATCGCGGCCGCCTCGGTCACCCGGACCAGGTCCAGCGCCAGGTTTCGATCAAGATCTTGGGGAGTACGCGCGCCAGCCATCTCTCGCCTTTCCTCGCTCCGTTGCGGGGGTCCTCGCGGGGGATGCTGCCATCCTCACATGGCGTTCACGTTAACGCTCGTTTGGGGCTGCTGGGAGCGGCTGCCGCACATGGCATCGCAGGGCGCCCCGAGCAGGCACGGGGGCCGGAGTCATACTGGGCGACGTGACATCCCCAGCTCCCGCCCCCGAGACCGTGGACGACGCCGAGGCGGTGGACGCCGCCGAGGCCGCGGACGAGATCACCGACGCGCCCGCCGAGGCCCGCCGCATCCGCCGTCCCCGTGACATGGCGCTCTCGCTGGCCGTGCTGTTCGTCCCGATCCTGATCGTCCTCGCGATCGGGCGCTTCTTCTACGGCGACTCGACGACCGGCACCGTCGATCCGAGCACGGCCCTGTCCGGCGCGGTACGCGCGAGCATGGCCCCGTTCCCGTCGGCGACCCCGCCGGCCGGATGGAAGATCGTCAGCGCCCAGTACAAGGACGGCGTCCTGCGGATCGGCTACCTGACACCCGGTGACAAGGGCGTACAGATCGCGCAGACGAACAAGGGTGGGGACACGTTCGTCAAGGCGGAACTGTCCGCGACCGCCCGCAAGGCCGGCACCACCGAGATCGGCGGCGTCGAGTGGCAGCAGTGGACCGGCCGGGCCCACGAGTCCGCCCTCGTCCGCACCGCCGGTACGCAGACCGTCCTCATCGTCGGCGAGGTCGGCGCGTCCGACCTGGTCACCCTGGCGGCCTACGGCTCCTGACCGCCGGCTATCCGGCGTCGGGGGCGGCCTTGGCGGCGTCCAGGCGGGCGCGGGCGTTGTCCAGCCAGCGCTGGCAGACGGTGGCGAGCTGCTCACCGCGCTCCCACAGGGCCAGCGACTCCTCCAGCGTGGAGCCGCCGGCCTCCAGCTTCTCGACCACTCCGGCCAGTTCGGCGCGGGCCTGCTCGTAGCTCAGCGACTCGGTCATCCCGCCACCGTAACGTCCACGGTCCCGTCGCCGAGCCGCACCCGCAGCGCGTCGCCGGCCCCGGCCTCCTCGACCGACCGCAGTACGCGTCCGTCGGCCTGCTGGACGATCGCGTATCCCCGGGCGAGGGTGGCCGCCGGCGACAGGGCGCGCAGCCGGGCCAGGGTGTGCCCGAGATCGGCGTCGGCCCGGGTCAGCCGGTGATCCAGGGTTCGCCGGGCCCGGTCGACGGCGGCGCGTACGTCGTCGGAGTGGCGGTCGATGAGGGCGGTCGGGCGGGCCAGGCTCGGCCGCGACCGGACGGCGTCCAGCCGGTGCTGTTCCCGGTCGAGCCGGTTGCGCACCGCCCGGTCGAGGCGGCCGCGCAGGACCAGGACCAGCCGCTGCTCCTCGGTGAGGTCGGGGACCACGCGTTTGGCGGCGTCGGTGGGGGTGGAGGCGCGTACATCGGCGACGTAGTCGACTAGTGGGGTGTCCGGTTCGTGGCCGATCGCGGAGATCACCGGCGTCCGGCACGCGAACACCGCCCGGCACAGCGCCTCGTCGGAGAAGGGGAGCAGATCCTCGAAGGAGCCGCCGCCGCGGGCCAGGATGATCACGTCGACGCCCTCGTCCCGGTCGAGGACGCCGAGCGCCCCCACGATGTCCGGCACGGCGTTGACGCCCTGCACGGAGACGTTGACGACCCGGAAGTCGACGCTGGGCCACCGGCGCTGGGCGTTGGTCAGCACGTCCCGCTCGGCGGCGCTGGCCCGGCCGGTGATCAGCCCGACCCGGTGCGGCAGGAACGGCGGGCGCCGCTTGCGGCGGGGGTCGAACAAGCCCTCCGCTTCCAGGAGTTTGCGCAGCGTCTCGATGCGCGCCTTCAGCTCGCCCTCGCCGACCTGCCGGATCTCGTCCGCCCGCAGCGACAGGGTGCCGCGCGTCGCGTACCACTCGGGTTTGGCGTGGATGAGGACGCGGGCGCCGTCGGTGAGGGCCGGGTCGACGACGTCGCGGGGGGCCGTGACGGTGACGCTGACGTCGGCCGCGGGATCACGGAGAGTGAGGAAGACGGTGCTCATGCCGGGCCGGCGGCCGATCTGGGCGATCTGGCCGTCGATCCAGATCCAACCCAGGCGGTTCACCCATTGGCCTATGTTGTGGCTCACTCTACGGACTGGCCATGGTTCCTCAGGGCTGCTCGTCACAGAGCACAGCCTAAGATGAGGGGGTGACATCTCCCCGTAAGCGTGTCCTGCTCGCCAAGCCCCGCGGTTACTGCGCCGGGGTCGACCGCGCCGTCCAGACGGTCGAGAAGGCCCTGGAGACGTACGGGTCGCCGATCTACGTGCGCAAGCAGATCGTCCACAACAAGCACGTCGTGAGCGAGCTGGAGAAGCGCGGCGCGATCTTCGTGGAGGAGAACGAGGAGGTGCCCGAGGGCGCCACCGTCATCTTCTCGGCGCACGGCGTCGCCCCGGTCGTCTACGACGAGGCCAAGCAGCGCAACCTGCGGGCGATCGACGCGACCTGCCCGCTGGTCACGAAGGTCCACCACGAGGCCCGCCGGTTCGCCGCCGACGACTACGACATCCTGCTCATCGGGCACGAGGGCCACGAAGAGGTGATCGGCACCGCCGGTGAGGCGCCCGAGCACATCCAGCTCGTGGACGGCCCGGACGGCGTCGACAAGGTCACCGTACGTGATCCCGAGAAGGTCGTCTGGCTCTCCCAGACCACGTTGAGCGTGGACGAGACGCTGGAGACGGTCGCGCGGCTCAAGCAGCGCCTGCCGATGCTCCAGTCGCCGCCGAGCGACGACATCTGCTACGCGACGCAGAACCGCCAGCAGGTCGTCAAGCAGATCGCGCCGGAGTGCGACGTCATGATCGTCGTGGGCTCCCGCAACTCCTCCAATTCCGTACGCCTCGTCGAGGTCGCCGTCGACGCCGGGGCCCGCTCGGGTCACCTGGTCGACTTCGCCCACGAGATCCAGGAGGAGTGGCTGGCGGGTGCCACCACCGTCGGCCTCTCGTCCGGCGCGAGCGTGCCCGAGGACCTGGTCTCCGACGTGCTGGCGTACCTGGCCGAGCGGGGGTTCGGCGAGGTCGAGGAGATCCTGGCGGTCGAGGAGCGGCTCGTGTTCTCGCTGCCGCAGGACCTCAAGCGCGACATGAAGGCCGCCGGCGTCAGCTGATCTGGTGGTGGCCGTTGGTGTCGGTCAGTTCCGGCGCCTGCAGCTGCCGCGGGGCCAGTTCCACCACGGCGATCTCCGGCAGCGGCGCGTCGGCCACGCCCAGTTCGGCGAGCTGCCGGGCGGTCACCAGCGTCTGCCGTTCCAGCGACCCCACGGTGGAGTTGTACGCGTCGACCGACGCCTTCAGCGAGCTGCCCAGTTTCGTGAGGTGGCCGCCGAGCGTACCGATGCGGGTGTAGAGGCGCTTCGCCAGCTCCTGAACCTTGAGCGCGTCCCTCGTCAGCGCCTCGGACCGCCATGAGTACGCGATCGTGCGCAGCAGCGCCACCAGGGTCGCCGGCGTGGCGAGGACGATGTCGCGGGCGAACGCGTACTCCAGCAGGGTCGGGTCGCGTTGCAGGGCGGCGTCGAGGAACGGGTCGGCCGGCACGAAGAGGACCACGAATTCCGGCGTCTGCGTGAACGCCTGCCAGTACGCCTTCCCGCTCAGCGCGTCCACATGGGACCGGAGTGCCCGGGCGTGCGAGTCGAGGTGGGTGTCCCGCAGGCGCCCGTCGCGGGCCTCCATCGCGGTCAGGTACGCGTCGAACGGCGCCTTCGCGTCCACCACGACGGTCCGTCCGCCGTGGAGGGTGACGACGAGGTCGGGGCGTACCACGCCGTTGTCGGTCGACGCGGTGACCTGCTCGGCGAAGTCGCAGTGTTCCAGCATCCCGGCCGCCTCGACGATCCGGCGCAGCTGGTGCTCGCCCCAGCGGCCGCGTACCTGGGGGGCCCGCAGCGCCGCGACGAGTTGCGCCGTCTCGGTACGCAGTCCGGACGACACCTCCGAGACGACCTTCACCTCGGTGCGCAGGGCCGCGTACGCGTCCACGCGGTCCCGTTCCAGCTGCGCGACCTGGTCTTCGTAGCGGCGCAGCGTCTCGTGCAGCGGGGCGATGGCCCGGGAGACCGCCTCGTGGGACTGGGCCGTCGCCTCGTACGTGAGGGCCCGCATCGACTGTTCGAGCCGGGCCTCGCCGGTCTGCGCCGCCTCCAGGGTCGCCTTCAGGCGGGCGACCTCGGCGGCGCTGCGATTGCTCGCGGCGAGCCAGCCGAGGGCCGCACCGGCCGCAAGACAGAGGATCGCGATCAGAACGGTCTCCACGTTCGGCAGGATAGCCGCCGTGGTCGCGCCCGCCCCGCCGCCGCGCTCGTCCCCGCGGTCCGGCGCCGGCCCCGCCCGGCCGGAAGGTTCAGCGCACCCGGACGATGCGTACGCGGTCGGTGTCGTCGAGCCGGTAGCCGAATCCGTGCACCGTCGCGATCGTCGGACCGTAGCCGCGCAGCTTGACGCGGATCCGTCGCACGTGGACGTCCACGGTGCGCTCGCCGCTGAACTCGTGGCCCCACACCGCGCGCAGCAGTTGCAGGCGGGTGAAGCAGATGCCCGGGTGCTCGGAGAGGAACAGCAGGAGGTCGAATTCCCGGCGGGTGAACCGGATCGGCACCTCGAGGAGGCTGCTGGTGCGGGCGTCGACGTTGAGTTCCAGCTGGGCGGTGGCCCGCGACAGGGGTTCGGCGAGTACGCTCATGCCTTCGAGCCTAAACATAGTTTTCCTATCTGTCTACTAGGAGATCTCTGTGATCTCCGTTAAACAGCGGGACATCTTCGATGTTCAGGCCGCGTTCAGGCCGCCGCGGCGGCCCGCCACAGGTGCATCTGGGCGTACGAGCGCCAGGGCCGCCAGCGTTCGGCGTACGCGAGCAGCTCCTCGGGGTCCGTCGGCAGGCCGAGTGCCTGGGCGCCGTGCCGCGTACCGAGATCGGTCGGCAGCAGGACGTCGGGGTCGCCGAGCGCGCGCATCAGCACGTAGTCGGCGGTCCACGGGCCGATGCCGGGGATCTCCAGCAACGCCGCCCGGGTGGTCGCCCGGTCGGCCCCCGGCGACAGGTCGAGGCTGGCCCCGGCCAGGTCGCGCAGGGTCTGGCGGCGCCTCGTCGGCATCGCGAACGCCTCGTCCGGCAGCGCCAGCAGCTGCTCCGGCGTCGGGAACAGGCCGTCGGCGCACAGCTTGGCGAGCACCGTCCGGGCCCCGGCCACGCTGATCTGCTGGCCGACGACCGCGCGTACGGCCGCTTCGAAGCCGTCGATGACGTGGGGCACGCGCACGCCCGCGGCGGCCGGGAAGTGCGGGCCCAGCGCGGTCGCGACGGCCTGCGGGTCGGCGTCCAGGTCGAGCAGGCGGCGCAGGCGCGCCACGGCGGGCGCGAGGTCGCGCGCGTCGGCGAGGGACAGCGTGGCCGCGACGTGCCCGTCGCCGTCGGCCACCGCGAGGCTCGCCCGCCCGTGCGGCAGCAGGAGGGTACGCCGATAGGTCGCGCCGTCGAACTCCTCCACCCCGGTGATCGCCCGGTCGGCGAGGAACCGCAGCAGATGCGGCAGGTCGATCGGCGCCCGGTACGCGAGTTTCAGCCGGATCTCCCCGGCGGCCGGCGACACGGGCCGGCGCAACTGCGACGGCGGGCACCCGTAGACCTCGAGCATGGTCTCGTTGAACTGGCGTACGCTGCCGAACCCGGCCGCGAAGGCGATCTGGGCCAGCCCGAGCGACGTGGATTCGATGAGCGTACGCGCGGTCTGCGCCCGTTGCGTGCGGGCCAGGGCCAGCGGTCCGGCCCCGAGTTCGGTGGTCAGCAGCCGGTTCAGCTGCCGCTCCGAATAGCCGACCCGGTTCGCCAGCCCCGGTACGCCCTCCCGGTCGACCACGCCGTCCGCGATCAGCCGCATCGACCGGGCGGTCACGTCGGCGCGTAGGTCCCACTGCGGGGAGCCCGGCACGGCGTTGGGCAGGCACCGGCGGCAGGCCCGGAAACCGGCCCGGGTGGCGGCCGCCGGACTCGGGAAGAACCGGACGTTCTGCGGTTTCGGCGTACGCGCGGGGCAGCTCGGGCGGCAGAAGACGCCGGTAGAGGTGACTCCGAACCAGAACGTCCCGTCGAAGCGCCGGTCGCGGCCAGAGATCGCAGGGTATAGATCCACAGCCCCAGTCTGGCCCGGCCGGAGCTCGTTCGCTAGCGGAAATCCGCCATCACGTTTCGCGCGCCGGGTGGAGGGGTGCAGCCGGGTCGCGTACGCCCGGCCCACCGGGTTGGGGGTCCCGGCAGGCGCCCGTGGGATTTCAGTCGGGGGGAATCCCACGGGATGTGCGTACGCGACCCGGCTGCGGATCGGGGTGGAAGGTCTAACGGGCCATCGGAGAACGCTGCGGCCGGTCCCCGCCGGGCCGGCCCTGACCGCCGGGCTGACCGGAGTCACCGGGCTGGTCGGAGTCGCCGGACTGGGGGACGCGCGAGCCCGACGGCCGGGGGAAGGCTCGGGAACCGCTCGGCCACGGCCAGGCCGACGGGCCGCGCCCGCCGCAGAACCGCTCGACGTGCTCGGCGTCCTTGCCGCCGGCGCCGCGGACGAGGTCGGCGAACTCCGGCCGGTCCAGGTCCGCACGCCGCTGGTCGCCGTCGTGGTCGTGCCAGCGCCGGCACAGCGCCGGGAAGTCCGGCCTGTCCCACCCGGCGCAGAGGCTCGGCTCAGCGCTCTTGGCCGCCTGCGCGTCGCCCTGCCGGCCGTCGTGGTCGCCGCCGGTGCTCTCGGGGCGGGGCGTACCGCTGACGCAGCTCCAGGGCTGCTCGCCGCTGCCAGGTTTGCCCTGGCCGGGCTGGTCGTGACGGGTCGAACCCGCGAACGGGTTGACCCGCTCCGGCAGCGCCCCGGTGCCGGCCGCGACGGCCACACCGGTCGTGCCGAGCACCGCGAGGCAGACCGCGGCCAGCTTGGCCCCCGCGTACCGGGCGAAAAGACTCTTGATCATGCTCGGTCTCCGGGTGTCGGTGGATCGACGGGCACCCCGGAACGCCGCCAGGGCTGCCTCCTCACCCGCGTACTCACCGGCGTGCGGCGCCGCGGTCGCCGCCGCCAGCAGAGCGGCCACGTGCGGGCCACTCGCGGGAAGATCGTGTCGGGTGCTCATCTCACCTCCTCCAGCGCCGAGCGCGCCGCCACCGTTACAAGCCGCTTCTCCAGGGCCTTCAGACCCCGATGCACGAGTACGCGGACGGTGCCCTCCCGCTTGGCCATGATCGACCCGGTCGTCCGCGCGTCGAAGTCGAGCACGACCCGCAGGATCACGGCTTCGGCCTGGTCCCGGGGGAGCGTGGCGATCAGTCGCAGGGCGGCGTAGGTTCCGGCCCGGTCCACCACCGCCTGGGCGGGATCGGCCGGGTCGAGCAGTCCCGCCAGCTCCTCGGGCGCCACCGCGTACGCGTTGCGCCGCCTGTGCTGGCGCAGATGGTCGAGCGCCCGGTGGCGGACGACCGTGGCGGCCCAGCGGCGGAAGTCCGTCCAGCCGCCCCGGAAGGCGCCGAGATCCCGGATGATCTGCAGCCACGCCTCGGACGCCACGTCCTCGCCGTCGGGACCGGCCAGCGTGGTCGCGTACCGCTGGAGGGAGGGGGCGAGCGCGCGGTAGACCGACCGGAACGCGCCCTCGTCGCCCGCGCGGGCCGCGCCGAGGCGCTCGTCCCACTCGTCGGCCACGGGCCGTCCTCCTCCGCTCGCAGTGCTCCTCATCGCATGAGCGTTCGCCGGGCCGGGGACGTTACACAGGCGGGCCGTAGACTGGGCGGGTGAGTCTCACCATCGGCATCGTCGGCCTGCCCAACGTCGGCAAGAGCACCCTCTTCAACGCCTTGACCAGCAATGACGTGCTCGCGGCGAACTATCCGTTCGCGACGATCGAGCCCAACGTCGGCGTCGTCGGCCTGCCCGACGTGCGGCTGGACAAGCTGGCCGAGATGTTCGATTCGCAGAAGGTCGTGCCCGCGCCGGTCTCCTTCGTCGACATCGCCGGCCTCGTCCGGGGCGCGTCGCAGGGCCAGGGCCGGGGCAACGCGTTCCTCGCGAACATCCGCGACGCGAGCGCGATCTGCCAGGTCGTGCGGGCCTTCAGCGACCCCAACGTCGTCCACGTGGACGGCAAGGTGTCGCCGCGCGACGACATCGAGACGATCAACACCGAGCTGATCCTGGCCGACCTCGGCACGGTGGACAAGGCGCTGCCGCGGCTGGAGAAGGAGGCCAAGGTCCGCAAGGAGCGCGCCGGCATCCTGGCGGCGGCGAAGGCGGCCCGCGACCTGCTCGACGGCGGCACCACGATCTTCGAGGGCGCGGCCAAGGCCGGCATCGACGTGGCCGAGCTGCACGAGCTGCACCTGCTCACGGCCAAGCCGTTCCTCTACGTCTTCAACGTCGACGAGGCCGAGCTGGGCAACGCCTCCTTCCTCGACGAACTGCGGGCGCTGGTCGCCCCGGCCGAGGCGGTCTTCATGGATGCCAAGATCGAGTCCGAGCTGATCGGCCTCGACGACGCCGAGAAGCGCGAGCTGCTCGGCTCGATCGGCCAGGAGGAGCCCGGTCTCAACCAGCTCATCCGGGTGGGCTTCCGCACGCTCGGCCTGCAGACCTATCTCACGGCCGGCCCCAAGGAGGCCCGGGCCTGGACGGTGGCGATCGGTGCCACCGCACCCGAGGCGGCGGGCGTCATCCACTCCGACTTCCAGCGTGGCTTCATCAAGGCCGAGGTCGTGTCGTACAACGACCTGATGGCGGCCGGAAGCATGTCGGCGGCCAAGGCGGCCGGCAAGGTACGCATCGAAGGCAAGGAATACATCATGTCGGACGGCGACGTGGTCGAGTTCCGGTTCAACGTCTAGGACGCCGGAGGGCGCGGATGTCGTACGTCGTGGATTTCGAGCACGTCTCCACCGTCGGTCTGGAGTCGTCGCCGGTCGCGGAGGCCTTGGCCGGCCTGCGGGCCAACGAAGCCCGCTACTTCAGGAACAAGTACGACCACGCGTTCACGGTCGAGCCGGCGTCGGCGGCCGAGGATGCGGTGACCTACGTGCACCGCATCCTGCGCGACGAGCGGGGCATCGTCATCGGCTCGCGGCCGCTGGAGGCGACGGCCTTCGAGGTCGAGGGCGTTCGCTGGACCTACGTCTTCTACGAGTCGGGCCTGTCCGTCAACGTGCTCTACACGCTCGAAGACGGCGGGAAGCGGGCGGTCGGCTTCAAGCTCTCCGACGGGATGGAGATCCCGGCGGAGCTCGCCGACCGCTTCAAGTTCGTCCGCCAGAAGTCCAAGCTCGCCGGTACCATCCGCGGCTCGTACTTCGTCGTCAAGGGCGCGTACTAGCGATTCGCGATCTCGCCGTACGCGGCTTCGATACGGGCCGCGAGTGAAACTTCACTGGCTGTGAGGGGCCCAGTGTCGTCGGCGGTGCAGAGCTGGATCTGAGTGTGCCCGTCGAGCCGACGGATCTGCGCGTGCACCTCGGCCGCGTCCGCGTACACCGTGATGTGCTCGGCCAGCTCGCGATGCTGTGAATCGTCCAACGTGAGCGTCCTGCGCAGGCCACGGGGGTCACGTGTCCACCCCTGCAGCTGCGAAAGCGCATCCGTCAGATAGTTCGTCTGGTCCCGCCGCCAGACCGCACCCATGGGCCCACCTCCAGGCGTCGTTGCCGGCTTGTGGCCTAGTCGTCGCCGTGTCGCAATAAATCTTCACCCACAGTCTTATCGCGCTCGGGTGCGTGTGTCCACGGCCACATTCCCGACTTCCGCCCCGCTAAAGGACAAGGGTGCTACCCGAACGGCTGATTTCTCTGGCAGTCTTTCGCCGTGACTTTCGATCACCCCGTACGCGTCATCGTCGGCGCGGCCATCATCGAGGGCGACCGCGTCCTGGCGTGTGAGCGTTCCGATCCACCGGAGACGGCCGGGCGCTGGGAGTTCCCCGGCGGCAAGGTCGAGCCCGGCGAGACGGAGGAGCAGGCGCTGATCCGTGAGTGCTGGGAAGAGCTGGGCGTACACGTCACCATCGGGGACCGGGTCGGCGGTGACGTGCCGATGGGGCACGGCCGCGCGGTGCTGAAGGTCTATGCGGCGACGTTAGCGGACGGCGAGCGACCGCGAAAGATCGAGCACGCCGACCTGCGCTGGCTCACGGCGGGCGAACTCGGCGACGTGCCGTGGCTGCCGGCCGACGCCCCGATCGTCGCCGTCCTGCCCGAGCTGCTCGGCTAGCCGGACAGAAAGAGAGCGGGACCGGCGACGTGGCCGGCCCCGCTCTCGGTGTCTACGGGATCAGTCCCGGTCCGGGTGGTAGTAGTTCAGGGTCGCCGGGTCGACGGGGAACTCGATCTCGTCCCCGAACGGCGAGCTCGCGCCCGTACGGTCCGACAGGACCTCGTTCAGGGGCAGCTTGTCGCCCTCCGCCACCGCGGCCTGCGGCGCCGGGATCTCCCGGTGCCAGTTGATCGGGGCCGCACCGTCCGGCTGCGGGGTCGGCTCACCCGCGTGCAAGGTCGTCACCGCTACTGCCTCCTGCTCCAGTTCGTCTCGCCGCATGATCTTACGGCCCAGCCAGACGAGGGGGTCGTAGCGCCGGTCGACCACGCGCTCCTTCATCGGGATGATCGCGTTGTCGGTGATCTTGATGTGCTCCGGGCAGACCTCGGTGCAGCACTTGGTGATGTTGCAGAAGCCGAGACCCATCGCGCTCTGGGCGTACTCCTTGCGGTCGGTCTTGGCGTCCAGCGGGTGCATGTCCAGCTCCGCGGCCCGGATGAAGAACCGGGGACCGGCGAACGCCTTCTTGTTCTCCTCGTGGTCGCGTACCACGTGGCAGGTGTTCTGGCAGAGGTAGCACTCGATGCACTTGCGGAACTCCTGCGAGCGCTCGACGTCGACCTGCTTCATCCGGTACTCGCCGGGGGCGACGCCGGCCGGCGGGGCGAAGGCGGGGGTCTCGCGGGCCTTCTCGTAGTTGAAGGACACGTCGGTGACGAGGTCCCGGATCACCGGGAAGGTACGCAGCGGCGTGACCGTGACCGTCTCGTCC
This sequence comes from Hamadaea tsunoensis DSM 44101, assembly GCF_000428945.1. Taxonomy (GTDB): domain Bacteria; phylum Actinomycetota; class Actinomycetes; order Mycobacteriales; family Micromonosporaceae; genus Hamadaea; species Hamadaea tsunoensis. Next base: position 346,162 of record NZ_AUAX01000005.1, read on the forward strand.
TCCTCGAAGGTCGACATCCGGGTCATGCAGCTGAGCCGGGGCATGCCGTTGATCTCCATCGAGCACGAGCCGCACTTGCCGGCCTTGCAGTTCCAGCGGCAGGCGAGGTCGGGCTCCTGGGTGGCCTGCAGGCGGTGGATGATGTCGAGGACGACCTCGCCCTCGTTCACCTCCACCTGGTAGTCGTTGAGCTGGCCGCCGGAGCCGTCGCCACGCCAGACCTTGAAGTTCCTGACCGTCATGCGAGTTCGTCCTCCGTCAAGTACTTGGCCAGCTCCGAGCGCTCGAACAGGTCGAGCAGGTCCTGGCGCCAGACCGGGATCGGCTTGTGCGTGAGGTCGACCTCGCCGGTCTTGGCGACCGAGCTGACGAGGTTCACCTTGCGCCACGTCGCGTCCATCTTCGGGAAGTCCTCCCGGGTGTGCCCGCCGCGCGACTCCTCGCGCTCCAGGGCGGCCATGGCGGTGCACTCCGAGACCAGCAGCATGTTGCGCAGGTCCAGGGCGAGGTGCCAGCCCGGGTTGTAGCGGCGGCCGCCGGTCGCGCCGACCTTGGCCACCCGCTCCTTCAGCTCGCCCAGCCGGGCCAGCGACTCCTCCAGCTCGCCCTTGCGCCGGATGATGCCGACGAGGTCGCCCATCACCTGCTGCAGCTCGTGGTGCAGGGTGTACGGGTTCTCGCCGCCGGCGCGGTTCAGCGGAGCGAGCGCGGTCTCGACCGCCGCGTCGAGGTCGGCATTCGCGATGGCCGGCCGCTTCTCCAGCGAATCGGTGTACGCGGCCGCGTACTCGCCGGCGCGCTTGCCGAAGACCAGCAGGTCGGACAGGGAGTTGCCGCCCAGCCGGTTCGAGCCGTGCATGCCGCCGGAGACCTCGCCGGCCGCGAAGAGACCCTGCACCGTGCCGGTGACGGAGAGCGCCGCCGCCGTGTCCGGGTCCACCTCGACGCCGCCCATGACGTAGTGGCAGGTCGGCCCGACCTCCATCGGCTGCTTGGTGATGTCGACGTCGGCCAGCTCCTTGAACTGGTGGTACATCGACGGGAGCCGCTTGAGAATCTCGGCGGCCGGCCGGCGGGACGCGATGTCGAGGTAGACGCCGCCGGCCTTGGTGCCCCGGCCGGCCTTGACCTCGGAGTTGATCGCGCGGGCCACCTCGTCGCGGGGCAGCAGCTCCGGGGGACGCCGGTTGTTGTCCGGGTCGGTGTACCAGCGGTCGGCCTCCTCCGGCGTCTCGGCGTACTGCTTGCGGAAGACGTCCGGCACGTAGTCGAACATGAACCGCTTGCCGTCGCTGTTCTTGAGGATGCCGCCGTCGCCGCGTACGGACTCGGTGACGAGGATGCCCTTCACCGACGGCGGCCACACCATGCCGGTCGGGTGGAACTGCAGGAACTCCATGTTGATGAGCGTCGCCCCGGCGCGCAGGGCCAGCGCGTGGCCGTCGCCGGTGTACTCCCAGGAGTTGCTGGTGACCTTGTACGACTTGCCGACGCCGCCCGTCGCCAGCACCACGGCCGGCGCCTGGAACAGCACGAAGTTGCCGCTCTCGCGGTAGTAGCCGAAGGCGCCGGCGATGCGGTCGCCGTCCAGCAGCAGCTCGGTGATGGTCGTCTCGGCGAAGACCTTGATCCGCGCCTCGTAGTCCCCGTGGGCCTTCTTGTCCTCCTGCTGCAACGACACGATCTTCTGCTGCAGGGTGCGGATCAGCTCCAGGCCGGTGCGGTCGCCCACGTGGGCCAGCCGCGGGTACTCGTGGCCGCCGAAGTTGCGCTGGCTGATCTTGCCGTCCTTGGTCCGGTCGAACAGCGCGCCGTAGGTCTCCAGCTCCCAGATGCGGTCCGGAGCCTCCTTGGCGTGCAGCTCGGCCATCCGGAAGTTGTTGAGGAACTTCCCGCCGCGCATGGTGTCGCGGAAGTGGACCATCCAGTTGTCGTTGCTGTTGACGTTGCCCATCGCGGCGGCCGCGCCGCCCTCGGCCATGACCGTGTGGGCCTTGCCGAACAGCGACTTGGAGATGATCGCCGTACGCTTGCCGGCCAGCCGGGCCTCGATCGCTGCCCGCAGGCCCGCGCCGCCGGCGCCGATCACGACGACGTCGTACTCGTGCTTCTCAATGTTTTCCACTGTGTCACCCAACGAATCGCAGATCGGTGATCCAGCCGGCGGAGACGGCCATCACGTAGAAGTCGGTGATCGCCAGCGTGGCCAGCGTCGTCCAGGCCAGTCCCATGTGGCGGGTGTTCAGCTTGGACACGAAGGTCCAGAACCGGTACCGCACCGGGTGCTGGGAGAAGTGCTTGAGCCGGCCGCCGACGATGTGCCGGCAGGAGTGGCAGGACAGCGTGTACGCCCACAACGCGATCACGTTCACCCACAGCACCACGTTGCCGAGGCCGAATCCGAAGCCGCCCGGCGAGTGCATCGCCTTGACCGCGTCCCACGTGTTGATGAGGGAGATGAGGCCCGCGGCGTAGAAGGCGTACCGGTGGGCGTTCTGGAACAGCAGCGGGAACCGCGTCTCGCCCGAGTAGGTCTTGTGCCCGTCCGGTACGGCGCAGGCCGGCGGCGACATCCAGAAGCTGCGGTAGTACGCCTTGCGGTAGTAGTAGCAGGTGAGCCGGAAGAGCAGCAGGAACGGCAGGCTCAGCGCGGCCTCGGGGATGAACCATTTCGCCGGCAGGAAGGTGCCGAACTCGGCGGCCCCCGGCGGGCAGCGGTCGGTGATGCAAGGCGAGTAGAACGGGGTCAGGTAGTGGTATTCCTCGACCCAGAACCACTTGTGCATGAAGACGCGCACGGTCGCGTACGCGACCCATGCCGTCAGGCCGATCACGGTCAGCAGCGGTGCGATCCACCACTTGTCCGTCCGCAACGTCTTGGCGTCGATCGCGGCGCGCGGGCGCGCTCCGATCGGCCTCGTTGCCGTCGATGTCATCTGTACTCCCGGGCTGGCAGCTCGTCTCGCGGGGCGAGTGAACGTGGCTTAGGTTACGCCCGAGGAAGTGGATATTGGTGGACAGGCACGCCTCACCTGGTAGCCGCAGGTATGAGGAGATCGCGATGCGGCATGTGAGAGGCTCGCGGCCCGGCCGGCCGCGAGCCTCCGCGGGACCCGGCATACGTCACAGGCGTGCCCGTCCAGAGCGGAGAGTGGCTCAGCCGGACGCGGTTCCCGTGAAATTCCACGAGGCCAGATGCAGCGCGGGGCCGGTCCACGAACCGAATCCCCAGCGCGAAGGTTGTGGCACGGCGGTGTCGCCGACGCCGAGCACCCGCCCCGGCCCGAGCGCGCCCGCGTACGCCTGGGTGAACCGGAAGTTCTTGACCGGCGTACCGATCTCGCCGTTCTCGATGAGCCAGACGCCGTTGCGGGTCAGGCCGGTCAGGGTCAGCTTGCGGGGATCGAGGACCCGGGTGTACCAGAAGTCCTTGATCAGCAGGCCCCGGCCGACCGTCTTCACCAGGTCGTTGATGCTCGCGGTGCCGGCGGCGAGGACGAGGTTCTCCGTCATCGGCCCCCAGTCGCCGCCCGAGTAGTGGCCCGTGCTGGTGGTGCCGGCGACGGCCGCGCTGCGCCGGTCGTGGCCGAGCGCCGCCGTGACGCCCCGGTCGACCAGGGTCAACGCGTGCCGGGGAGTGCCCTCGCCGTCGAACGGTACGCCGATGCGGCCCGGGCTCACCGGATCGTCCATGAGGGTCACGGCCTCGTCGAACTGCTGCTCGCCCAGGCGGGCGAACGACCGGCCCTCGTTGTGGTGCTTGCCGTTGAAGCCGTAGAAGGCGAAGTTGTTGAGGATGTCGCCGACCGCCTCGGGCAGCAGCACCACCTCGTACTCGCCGGCCGGCAGCTCGACCGCCGCGGCCAGGCCGGGCGCCTGCCGGGCGACCCGGGCGCCCATCGCGGCGGCGTCGATGTCGCCCAGCGCCGTCGAGGCCATCCGCGTGGCGGCGTCGTTGCCCTCGAACCGCGCGATGCCGTCGAAGTCGGCCACCGTGGACTCACCGTCGATCAGCTGCCCGCCGGTCGTCCCGAAGGCGCCGGTCCAGTGGATCGTGCGGCAGTAGCCCGCCGTCTCCAGGCCGCCGGCCGCGTCCACGAAGGCGCGTACCAGGGCCGCGCGGTCCGCGGGGGTTGCCCCGGCGGTGGCGGCGTCGACGGTCCCGCGCCCGGCCAGGTCCGCGGGAGTGGCGACCCCGGGCCAGGCCGGGTCCGCCGGCGCCTGCCGGGCCGCGGACACGGTGCGCTCCACGAGGTCCCGCACACCGTCCGCGCCGGTCAAGGTCGTGGTCGCGACGGAGGTACGCCCGTCCAGGTGCACGGTCAACTTCACCGTGGTCGTCTCGTCGGCCACGTTCTGGTGGATGAACGAGGTGGCGAACCGGGTCAGCCACTGCGACCGGTGGTCGGCGGCGACCGCGGCCTCGGCGTTCGGCGCCGCGGCGCGTACCAGGTCGAGGGTCTGCTGAACGAGGTCCCTCATGCCGTCACCCCCACGCGGACGTTCTGGAAACGGGCCGGGGCGGCCGGGTGTCCCGTGTGCCCGATCTGGCCGGGCTGGCCCTTGCCGCAGTTGGGCGTGCCCCAGGCGACGGTCTCGCTGGAGAGCATGTCCATGGACTGCCAGAAGCGCGGCCCGATGCCGGTGTAGGTGGGGTTGCGCAGCATCCGGCCCAGCCTCCCGTTCTTGATCTCGTAGCCGACCTCGCAGCCGAATTGGAAGTTCAGCCGCTTGTCGTCGATCGACCAGGACCGGTTGTAGTCCATGAAGACGCCGTCGCGGGTCTCGGCGATGATCTCGTCGAGGGTGTGCGGGCCCGGTTCGAGGCCGACGTTGGTCATCCGGACCATCGGCAGCCGCGCCCAGCCGTCCGCGCGTACGCTGCCCGCGTAGTCCAGGCCCGCCCGGCTCGCCGAGTCGCGGCCGGCCAGGACGCCGACCCAGATCCCGTCGCGGACCGCCGGCCGGGCCACGGCGGCGGTGCCCTCGTCGTCGAAGCCGAACGAACCCAGCGCGCCGGGGATCGTCGGGTCGATCGTGATGTTCATCAGCTCGGAGCCGTACCGCAGCGATCCCAGCTTCGACAGGTCCAGCCAGGACGTTCCGGCGAACGCGGCCTCCCAGCCGAGGATCCGGTCGAGCTCGATGGCGTGCCCGACGGACTCGTGGATCTGCAGGCACATCTGCTCGCCGCCGAGCACCAGCGTGGTCTCGCCGGCCGGGCAGGCGGGCGCGGTCAGCAGCGCCCGGGCCTCGTCGGCGATCCGGGCCGCGTGCGCGGTCAGGTCGAGGTCGCGTACCAGCTCCCAGCCCTGGGTGCCGTACTGGCCGCGGTAGGAGGGGTAGGACCGGCGCTGGGTCTCGTCCGGCCCGATCGCGGTCGCCGAGATGCCGGCGCCGCACTCGCGTACGTGCTGGTCGATGCGGTGGCCCTCACTGGAGACGAACCATTTGCGGGTGTCCCAGATCTGGTAGAGGCCCTCGGCGAGGTCGGCGCCGTGTTCCAGCATGATCGAGGTGGCCGTGGTCAGCAGGTCGCCCTTCTCGCCCAGCGGTACGCCGAGCGGGTCGACCGCGCAGCCGGACGACCACGAGGCCGCCACCGGGGTCGAGGCGACCAGATCCAAGGGGGGCCCGGGAACGTTGCCGCTGGCGGCGGCTACCCTTGCCGCGGTCGTACCGGCTCGCCGGGCGGCCGCATCGGACAGATCGGGGACCGCGTAGAAACCCCAGCCGCTGCCGACGAGCGCGCGTACGCCGATCCCGGCGTCCTCGTTCTGGGTGAGATCCTCGATCTCCCCGTTACGCGCGTTCATCGACTCGGTACGCCGGTGCATCACGCGGGCGTCCGCGTAGCGCGCGCCGGCGTCGAGGGCCGCCTGGACGGCCGTCGAGGCGACGTCGAAATGTGACATGGGCCGACACTACAAGTCACGAAATGACAAGCCATCGACGAAGCACGGTGTGCCGCGAACCCGGTAGATTTTTCGATCATTTTCTTCACCAGCCGAAGAAACCGCTAATCAGCAGGTCATCAGCGGTGCATCTTGCATCGGCAAGGGTCGGGCAAGGGCGCGTACATCCGTGACGCTGTTGTTATCGAACTGATGTTGAGCAGCCTTCACGCCGAAGCCTCGCGGCACTAGCGTCCACACCTAACACGCGGTCGGCTCATGTTCGCGTGTGCACAGGCAACCGGACGGAGCACGTTCTTGAGTGGGGAGACACGGCCCATGGGCGAGCCGATGCAGCGCGACGGCAACCAGGCCGACGCGACCGCGGCCGCCGGCGTCGCCACCGCGGCGTCGGGACAGGCCGCTACCGCCGGGCGGACGGACGATTCGGTCACCGTCGGCAGCGTGCTGACGGAGACCAAGGCGCCGGCGAAGATCGTCGCCGGGCGGTCGCCCGGCCAGATCGCCTGGCTGCGCCTCAAGCGCGACAAAGCGGGCATGGTCAGCCTCTACGTGCTGGTGGTTCTCGTCGTACTCTCGCTGCTGGCGCCGCTGATCAGCAAGTTCTACGGCGACGGCCCGAGCGACGGCCACAGCGAACTGCTGGACCTGCAAGGCATCCCGCTCGGCTACATCGGCGGGGTCAGCGGCGACCACTGGCTCGGTGTCATGCCGCAGCGCGGCCAGGACCTCATGATGCAGCTGATCTTCGGCATGCGGACGTCGCTCGGCATCGCCCTGGTCGCCTCGATCATCTCGCTGACCATCGGCGTCGTCATCGGCATCACCGCCGGCTACGCGCGCGGCTGGCTGGACAAGTTCCTGACCTGGCTGATCGACGTCTGGCTGAGCTTCCCGTTCTTCCTGTTCGCGCTCGCGATCGTGCCGGTTCTCATCGTGAACCTGCAGGACGAGGTGGGCCGGGTCGCCCTCTGGAAGAAGCTGTTCGTGATCATGTCGGTCTTCTTCCTCTTCGGCTGGACCTATCCCGCCCGCATCGTGCGCGGCCAGGTCATCTCGATGCGTGAGCGCGAGTACGTGGAGGCGGCCAAGGCCGCCGGAGCGGGCCTCGGGCACATCCTGTTCAAGCAGCTGCTGCCGAACCTCTGGGCGCCGATCCTGGTCGCGTTCTCGCTGGCGGTGCCGACGACGATCAGCGCCGAGGCGGCCTTGGCGATCTTCGGTGTGGGCATCAAGCCCTCCGACGACGTCGCCGACCTCGGCCAGTTGGTCAACTTCGGCGTGGGCTACATGAGCAACGCCCACCTCGCGCCGCTGACGGTCTACCTGCCCGGAACCCTGGTCTTCGTTCTGGTGCTGTGCTTCAACCTCTTCGGCGACGCCCTGCGCGACGCGCTGGACCCCAGGTCCCTGCGCTGACCGGAGATCCACCCGGCGGGCGCCACGAAGCGCCCGCCGCCTACCGGCCCACCGGCCGGAACCACATTGAGACGTCGTCTGGCAACTACGGGTGGCCGACAGGCCATAGCCAGGCGGGGAGGGAGAAGAAAGTGCGACGCACTTGGAGTGTGGCCGCGATCGGCCTGCTCACTGTCGCGGTCGGCGCAGCCGGCTGCACCAAGAACACCGGCAACGACGATACGGGTAGCAAGGGTCCGCAGAACAACTCGAAGCTCGTCTACGTGGACGACGCCAAGGGTCCGGCTCCGGAGATCAAGGACGCGAAGAAGGGTGGCATCCTCACCGTTCTCAACGTTCAGGACTTCGACCACCTGGAGCCGCAGAACACGTACGTCGGTGCCGCCATCATGGTCGGCAACCAGCTCGGTCTGCGTACGCTGACCAGCTACTACGAGAAGGACGACGGCCAGATCGAGCTCATGGGCGACCTGGCGACCACGACCGGCCAGCAGACTGAGAACTGCAAGGTCTGGACGTACAAGCTGCGCGACAACATCAAGTTCGAGGACGGCACGGCTGTCACCGCGAAGGACATCGCCTACGGTGTCTCCCGCGCGTTCGACGAGAGCCAGGCGGACGGCCCGACCTACATCCAGCGCTGGCTCGCCGGCGAGGACTTCGGCAAGGCGTACACCGGCCCGTTCAAGAACCCGGGGACCATCGCGCCCGGCATCACCACGCCGGACGACAAGACGATCGTCTTCACGCTCCAGGGTTCGCACTGTGACTTCCCGCTGGCCGCGGCGCTGCCGACGACCGTTCCGGTCCTGGCTGCGAAGGACCCGGGCGGCGGCAAGATGGAATCCCCGATGTCGACCGGTCCCTACAAGATCAAGTCGTACACCCGGGGCCAGCGCCTGGAGTGGGTGCGCAACGACAACTGGGACCCGACCAGCGACCCGCTGCGGCACAACTACGCCGACGGCTTCGTCTTCGACTTCTCGCAGTCGGACCCGGACATCATCACCAAGCGCCTCGTCGCCGACCAGGGTGCCGACCAGCTCGCGATCGGGTTCCCGAACCCGACCTCGGCCAGCCTCCCCGACATCCAGAGCAACGAGTCGGCCAAGAAGCGGGTCATCGAGGGTGACACGATCTTCTCGCAGATCGTCAGCATCAACACCCAGCGTGTGACCGATGTGGACATCCGTCGCGCGATGATCTACGCGTACAACAAGCAGGCGGTGCTGCAGATCATCGGTGGCGCCACGGCCGGTACGCCGTCGACGACGCTGACCCCGCCGGTGACCCCGGGCTACAAGAAGTTCGACGCCTACAACGTCCCGCTGACCGGTGACCCGGACAAGGCGAAGACGCTGCTGCAGGGCAAGACGCTGCGTCCGTTCAAGTACTGCTACCGGGCCGGCGGCGTTCGCCCGCAGGTCGCCGCGGCGGTCAAGGAGGCGTTCGCGAAGGCCGGCATCGAGATCGTGCCGACCGAGCTCGACCGGACCACCTTCTACAGCCTGATCGGCAAGAAGGGCAACGACTGCGACCTCGCGCCGACCGGCTGGGGCCAGGACTACCCGTCCCCGACCACGGTGCTCGGCGTTCTCGCCAGCGGCCACGAGGCCTCCCACGACGGCAGCAACAACAACTCGTGGCTGGACGTGCCCGAGGTGACCAGCAAGCTCGACGAGCTCGCCTCGAACCCGGACCCGGCCTCGGCGCTGCCGCAGTACGGCGACCTCGAAGAGAAGATCATGAAGGACTACGCGCCGTGGATCCCGATCTACTACGTGCACTCCTACACGATCAACGGCTCGAAGGTCGGCGGCATCTACCTCAGCCAGCTGTGGGGTTCGCCGTCGCTGCAGAACGCGTACGTCATCCAGTAACACGTCGATCTGATCGATCGATCTGATCGGTCGATCCGAGAGATTCACCGGGGTGGCAGTCTCGAACCCGGGGCTGCCACCCCCACCCGGGCACCGGACCGGTGCAGGCTTGAAAGGCCCGAGATGCTTCGCTTCATCATCAAACGCGTCCTCGCGGCGCTTCTGACCCTCGTCGCGATCGACGTCATCACGTTTGTGATGTTCTTCGCCATCCCGTCGAGTCCGGCCGAGGCGAACTGCGGCAAGAACTGCACCCCGGAGACGATCGCCCGGGTCAACCACTACCTCGGTGTGGACCGGCCGTTCATGGTCCAGTTCGCCGAGTTCAACCGGGGCATCTTCCTTGGCCGCGACGTCGACGGTGGCCGTGTGCTCAACGGCAAGCCGGTCATCGACCACTGCCACATTCCGTGCCTCGGGTACTCGTTCAAGACGCAGGAGCAGGTCACCGACGTCATTGGCCGCGCGCTGCCGGTCACCACGAGCATCGTCATCGGTGCCGCCGTGCTGTGGCTGGTCACCGGGGTCGGGCTCGGCGTCTATTCAGCCTTGCACAGGGGCAAATTCGGCGACAAGTTCGCGATCGGCGTCTCGTTGGTGGGCACGTCGATGCCGGTGTACTTCTTCGCCCTCCTACTTTTGAGCATCTTCGTCTTCTCGACCGGCCTCTTACCGTATCCGCAGTACACGTCGATAGCGACGAATCCGGCGAAGTGGGCGCTCGCGCTGATCCTGCCCTGGATCGCGCTGACCTTCGTCCAGGCCGCCGGCTACGCGCGGTACTCGCGGTCGCAGATGCTCGAAACCCTGTCCGAGGACTACATCCGCACCGCGCGGGCGATCGGCCTACCGGCGCGTACCGTGCACCTGCGGCACGCGCTGCGGGCGGCGATCACCCCGGTGATCACGCTGTTCGGCCTCGACCTCGGCGCCTTCCTCGGCGGTGTCGCCATCACCGAGACGATCTTCGGCATGCACGGCATGGGCTGGGCCTCGGTGCAGGCGGCCAGTGACCTGAACCTGCCGGTCATCATGGCCACCGTGCTCATCGCCTCCGTCTTCGTCGTGATCATGAACGTGATCGTCGACGTGCTGTACGCGTTCATCGACCCGCGCGTCAAGCTGAGCTGAAAGGGGCCGCTGCCATGACGACACAATCGACGACGGCGCAGCCGTACCTCGTGGTGGAGGATCTGAAGGTCCGCTTCACGACCGAGGACGGCGTGGTCCGCGCCGTGGACGGCGTCTCCTTCGAACTGCCGCGCGGCCGCACGCTGGGCATCGTCGGCGAATCCGGCTCCGGTAAGAGCGTGACCAGCATGGCCGTCATGGGCCTGCACGCGCGGGGAAAGCGTACCGAGATCGCCGGCAAGATCCTCGTGAACGGCAAGAACATCGTCACGATGACCGACGAGGAAACGCGGAAGATGCGCGGGAACGACATGGCGATGGTCTTCCAGGACCCGCTGTCGGCGCTGCACCCGTTCTACACGATCGGCCGCCAGATCACGACGGCGTACAAGGTCCACCACCCGCGGGCGTCCAAGGAGGACGCCCGCAAGCGCGCGATCGAGATGCTCGACCGGGTCGGGATCCCCGAGCCGCACCGCCGGGTCGACCAGTACCCGCACGAGTTCTCCGGCGGCATGCGCCAGCGGGCGATGATCGCGATGGCGCTGGTCAACAACCCGGCCCTGCTGATCGCCGACGAGCCGACCACCGCGCTCGACGTGACGGTGCAGGCGCAGATCCTCGACCTGCTCACGGACCTGCAGAAGGAGTTCAACTCGGCGATCATCATGATCACCCACGACCTCGGTGTGATCAGCCAGATCGCCGACGAGGTCCTGGTCATGTACGCCGGCCGCGTCGCCGAGCACGGCTCGATCGAGCAGGTGATGCGCTCCGCCCAGCACCCGTACGCGTGGGGTCTGCTGGAGAGCATCCCGTCGCTGCACGGCGACCCGGAAGAGGACCTGAAGCCGATCAAGGGCAACCCGCCGAGCTTGATCAACGTCCCGTCGGGCTGCGCCTTCCACCCGCGGTGCCCCTACCGGATGATGAACCCCGGCCCGTGTGACCTCGAAGTGCCGCAGTTGCTGGCGATCAGCCAGCCCGGCCACTCGGTCGCCTGCCACCTGCCGGAGGACCGCCGGGTCGCCATCTACACCAACGAGGTCTCGGAAGTCGGAGTCGCACAATGATCATCACGCAGCCCTCCGCTTCGCCTCTGGAGCAGGCGTCGGTCGCACCCCTGCTGACGGTCAGCGGCCTGACGAAGCATTTCACCGTCCGCAGTGGACTGCTCGGCACCGCCGCCAAGGTCCGCGCCGTCGACGGCGTCTCGTTCGACGTCCGTCCCGGTGAGACGGTCGGCCTGGTCGGCGAGTCCGGCTGTGGCAAGACGACCACCGGCCGGATGCTGGTCGGCCTGCTCGACCCGACCGCCGGGAAGATCACGTACCAGGGGCAGGACGTCACGCACCGCCGGTCCAAGAAGGTCCGCCAGGACGTCCAGATCATCTTCCAGGACCCCTACTCCTCGCTGAACCCGCGGCACACGGTCGGAAAGATCATCAGCATGCCGCTGCTGGTCAACGGCGTGAACCCGCCCGGCGGCGTGAAGAAGCGCGTGCAGGAGCTGCTGGAGCTCGTGGGTCTGAACCCGGAGCACTACAACCGGTTCCCGCACGAGTTCTCCGGCGGCCAGCGCCAGCGCATCGGCATCGCCCGCGCGCTGGCCCTGCGGCCGAAGCTGATCATCGCGGACGAGCCGGTGTCGGCGCTCGACGTGTCGATCCAGGCACAGGTCATCAACCTGCTGCGGGATCTGCAGCGGGAGATGGGCCTGGCGTTCGTCTTCATCGCCCACGACCTGTCGATCGTGCGCCACTTCTGCCAGCGCATCGGCGTCATGTACCTCGGCAAGCTGGTCGAGATCGGTTCGCGCGAGCAGATCTACGGCCAGCCCGCCCACCCGTACACGAAGGCGCTGCTGTCGGCCGTGCCGGACGCGTCCCGCATCGGCCAGTCGGCCGGCCGCATCCGGCTGGAAGGCGACGTGCCCACGCCGCTCAACCCGCCGTCCGGATGCCGCTTCCGTACGCGCTGCTGGAAGGCTCAGGATGTCTGCGCCGTCCAGGAGCCGCCGCTGACGCTGAAGAACAACGGCGCCTTCGCCGCGTGCCACTTCCCCGAGGAGGGCGTGCTCATCCCGCAGGCCGCCTGATCACAGCGGTTCAGGGTCACAGCGGTTCAGGGTCACAGCAGTTCGCGCAGCAGTTCCAGTTCCGCCTGCACGGTGGCGTACGCATCGGTTTCGCGTACGCCGTCGGGCAGGCGGTTCAGTTCGTGGTGGGTCCACACCTCGGTGTTGTCCTCGGGATTGCCCAGGTAGCGCTCGCCGAGCACCGGCGGCAGTTCGGACCAGGAGCGTACGGGGGAGCGGACCACCGCGCCCCGGAAGACCTCCGGCCGATCGCCGACCGCGCGCGCCGCGAGCCAGCCGCCGAGTCCCATACCGCGCAGCAGGACCCGGCTCAGGTCGAGATCGGGGTCCTTGGCGCCGAGTTCGCCCACCGCGTCGGCCAGGTCGGCCACCATCAGGTCGACCAGCCGGCGGTGGACCACCTTCTCGAAGCTCGGTGCCACGCCGGTGCTGCCCCGCGGGTCGACGGCCACCACGGCGAAACCCGCGTCCGCCCAGAGCTGGCGGGCCTCCCACACGTCGGCCCGGGCCAGCACCGCCTGACCGCCGAGATCCGGTGGCAGGTCGAGCAGGACGGGCAGCCGCCGGCCGACGAGATGCCGGGGCGGGTAGAGCACGCCCACCGGCAGGCGCCGGTCGGTGACCCGGTCGAGAACCGGCCGGGGTTGCGGCTCCGGCGGCAGGACCAGTGTCGCCGGGGCGCCGTCGTCCTCGAGGCGGCCGACAGGCGTACCGCGGTGCAGGACGGTCCAGCGGGTGCCGGGGTGGTCCAGCCCCGCCGATCCGATCACCAGCGTCTCGCCGCCGCAGTGGCCGGTGTGCCAGCCGGGCTCGTGGGTCAGGCGCTGCGCGGTCAGTCCGCCGCCGCGGCCGATCGCACCCCGGATCCGGTACAGGTGCTGCTCGGCCGGGTCGGTACCGGCCTCGACGAGCAGGTCGCCGAGTTCCGGGTCGAGCGCGCCCGCCTCGGGCGTGCCCGTGCAGAACGGGCCGAGACGGCCGGCGACCCGGCGTACGTAGAGATTCGGCGGGGTCAGCAGGGTCCCGTCGGCGAACAGGCACCGGGAATCGTAGGACTCGTGCGCGATCTCGCTGCCGACCAGGACCCGGCCGTCGGCCAGGTGACACGGGGTGCCGGCGACGGGGCGTACGAAGCGGGGATCGGAGAGCTCGGCGTGCACCTGCGTCTCCCCGGTACGCGGATCGACCGCGAGGACGAGACCGTGACTCTGGCTCCGGCGCAGCACGGTGATCAACGGCGGACCGTCCTGCCAGCTCGCCGTGGCGACATAGGGGTACACCCAGCGGTCCCAGTGCACGTCGACCCAGCCGCCGTCGAGTTCGAGCAGGTGCAGCGAGGTGCTGTGCGGCCCGTCGGTACGCGCGGCCAGGATCGCCGTCCCGTCCGGCGCCCACCACCAGCCGCGCCCGCGGCCGAAGCCGGCCCCGTCGGCGTCCACGCCGCCCCAGCTGACGTCGGGGTTCTCCTCGCCGGCCAGCAGCATCGGGGCGTCGGCGCCGTCGAGCAGCACGTGCAGCCCCCGGCCGCCGCGGTACGCGAGATGCCGGCCGGTCGGGTCCGGCCGCGGCTCCCACCCGACGATGGTGAGTTCGTCGGTGGCGTCCGGCTCCGCCACGCGTACTCGATGAATGGCGGTGTGGGACGTGTACGCCGCGACCGTGGCGCGCAGATCGGTGGCGTAGGTGGCGACGCCCTCGGCGACGGTGCGGGACCGGCCCGTGGCGGTCTCGAAGACGCGGAGCCGATCGCCGAGCAGGTAGAGAACACGCTCGCCGTCGCGTCCGACCGTGATGCACCGTGGCCTTTCCGCCTTCGCCGTCACACCGTGAGCCTAAGCAGCGAGGTGGCCGATTCGTGGTGGTTTTGGTGATTCGCCGCGGGACGCGCGGCGCGCATCGCGACGCGCGGGGACGGACGCGCGAGGACTAGAGTGGCCGGGTGGACCGCAGCATCTTGTTCGTGCATGCCCATCCGGACGACGAGACCGTCGGCACGGGGGCCACCATGGCCTACTACGCGAAGGCCGGTGCCCATGTCACCCTCGTGACCTGCACGCTCGGCGAGGAGGGTGAGATCCACGTCCCGGCGCTGGCGCAGCTGGAGGCCGCACAGGCCGACCAGCTCGGCGGCTACCGGCTGGTGGAGCTGGAGCGCGCGTGCGAGTCGCTCGGCGTCGGCGACCACCGCTTCCTCGGGGGCGCCGGGCGCTACCGCGACTCCGGGATGATGGGAACGCCGGCCAACGAGAACCCGCGCTGCTTCTGGCGGGCGGACCTGGACGAGGCCTCGGCGCACCTGGTCGAGATCATGCGCGAGACCCGGCCGCAGGTCGTCGTCACCTACGACCCGAACGGGTTCTACGGCCACCCCGACCACATCCAGGCGCACCGCGTCGCGATGCGGGCGAGCGAGCTGGCCGCGGCCGAGGGTTTCGGACCCGCCAAGATCTACTGGACGGCGATGCCGCTCGGCGTGCTCAAAGCCGGGCTGGAAGCGTTCCAGGACTCCAGCGACAACCCGTTCGAGGGCGTCGAGAACGTGGAGGACTTCCCGTTCGGCACGCCCGACGAGCAGATCGCGGCCTGCATCGACGCGACCGACCTGCACGAGGCGAAGCTCGGCGCGGTCCGGGCGCACGCCTCGCAGATCCCCACCAGCTCCTGGCTCTACTCGATCGCGGGGAACTTCGGCAACGAGTTCATGGGCGTCGAGTACTACACGCTGGCGGTGGGGGAGAAGGGTCCGGGCGAGGGAAGGCACGGCTGGGAACGAGATCTCTTCGCCGGCCTGTAGCCGTGGATCTCCTGCTGCGGATCGCCGGCGGGATCGTGGTGGCGGTCCTGGGCGCGGTCACCGCCGTCTACGAGGCGTTCTACGCCAACCTGCGGATCGGCTCGATCCCGCTGCCGGTCACGATCCTGGGCGCGTTCGCCGCCTGCTACCTGCTCACGCTGTTCGCCTGGACGACCGTCGGAGCGTACTGGGCGCCCGCGCTCGCCATCGCACCCTGGGCAGCCGTCATGATCGCCGCGGTGAGCCAGACGGCCGAGGGCGACTGGATCATCCTGCCGGACAGCTGGGCGGGCGCGGTGACCGTCGTCGCCGGAATGCTCGGCTTCGCGGCGCCCTTCCTCAGGCTCGTGCGGCCCCGCCGGAAGCTCAGCGAATCCACAGCGGACTCCCGGCCCGCACCCGGGGGTATGGCGTAACTTCCATCCGCGGCGTATAAGGATTCCCTACAGCAACGCGTACGCGGGAGGGCGACAAGATGGCGCAGCGGTGGAAGCGCATCGGCATTCTGGCCGGGGTGCTTTTCGTGGTCAACCTGCTCAGTCGGTTGGCGTCGAAATACTGGCTCACGTCGAACAGTCAGCAGAAGGTCATCGCCGTCGTGGGCGTCGGCGCGATCGTGCTGATCTTCGCCGTCCTAGCCTTCTCCTGGGGGCGTACGCGTCCCGCCGGTGTCGTCGCCGCCGACCTGGCCGCCGCCGCGCTCGGGTCGTGCCTGCTCATCATCTTCGCCGCGCCCCTGATCATGGGGCAGAGCCCGTTCGCCAACGGGGCCGGCGACTTCTTCGCCGAGATCTGGCAGTACGCCGGCCTCGCGATCGGCGGTTCGCTGCTCGGCTTCCTCGTGCTCATGGCGACCGGCCAGGACCTGCGGGCCAAGCAGCTCAAGCAGTACACCCGGGCCGCCAAGGCGAAGCCGAAGCGCGTCTAGGCCTCGACCTTCCGGTAGCGCGTATAGCGGTGGTGCGTCGAGAAGCCGAGCTTCTCGTACAGCGCCATCGCTGTCGTGTTCGTGGACTCCACCTGGAGGAAGGCGTTGCGGGCCCCGGCCGTGCGCGCCCACCGGGCCAGGACGCCGACCGCCTGCCGGGCCAGCCCCCGCCGGCGCGCCGCCGTGACGGTCTCGATCGCGAACAGTCCCAGCCACTGCCTGGTCACGCTGCCGCGGGCCATCGCCAGCAGATCGCCGGATTCGGCGTACTCGGCGAAGCGCAGGTCCGCCACCGCGGTCAGCACATGCCGCGCCGCCTCGGGCAGCGGTCCGCGGCGGCCCGCGACGATCTCCAGTGCGGCGGCCGACGGCTGTGCGGCGAGCGTCCATCCCGTCGCCTCGGGGGTCGCCGCGATCAGCTCGTCCAGCGCCATGACCTGCAGGTAGACCGTGCATTCCGGGTGCCAGCCGGCCTTGATCAGCTCACGCTCGACCGGCCCCGCGAGCGGCAGCGGCACGTCGACCTGCGGCGGCAGCCCGCGCTCGCGGTAGAACTCCACGACCCGCCCGATCGCCTCGCCCAGCGACACGCCGGGATCGCCCACCGGCAGCGCGGAATTCGCCCGGCCCGTGTACCCGCCGGCCGCACGCAGCCGCCAGTCGCCGAGCCACGCGAGCTCCGTCGGCGGCCACGCCTCCGCCGCCGCCAGTTCCAGGGCGGCGACCTCCCGGGCGGTCACCCCGCGTCGCTCCGGCACCGTTTTCGCCCGATGGATCTCATTCAGTGGTACGCGTACCTCATCCGACGCCGTGCGGATGACGACCCCGGACGCGTCGATCGACCGGAGTTCTCCCAGCAAATCGGTGTAAAGCGGGCGCTCGCCGGCGTCGATCCGGCGGCGTACCACGACTCGGCGACCGATGTCGGCCGCGGTGAGCCCGAGCACCATCGACCACCTCCCGGTGGGGAATATAGGCTGTACCCCGTTGCCCGGAATTCACCGCCCCGCACGCTGTGGCGCCCCGGGTGAGCAGCCGATATGGCACCGCCATGGAAGGACGACCCGTGACATACATCATCGCCGAGCCCTGCGTCGACGTCCTCGACAAGGCGTGCATCGAGGAATGCCCCGTGGACTGCATCTACGAGGGTAACCGGATGCTGTACATCCACCCCGATGAGTGTGTGGACTGCGGCGCCTGCGAGCCGGTGTGCCCGGTGGAGGCCATCTTCTACGAGGACGACGTCCCGCAGGAGTGGAAGGACTTCACCGACGCCAACTACAAGTTCTTCGAGGACCTGGGCTCGCCCGGGGGCGCCTCCAAGATCGGCAAGATCGACAAGGACGCGCCGTTCGTCGTCAGCCAGCCGCCGCGGGAGTCGGAGCACTGAGCACGCACGTCGCCCGGGCGGGCCGCCGGTCACTCGCCGCCGGCCTGCCCGACTTTCCCTGGGACACGCTGGAACCCGCCAAGACCAGGGCGTCCGCGCACCCGGACGGCCTGGTCGACCTGTCGATCGGTACGCCCGTCGACCCGGTCGCACCCGTCATCCAGCAGGCGCTCGCCGACGCCGCCGACGCGCCCGGCTACCCGCTGACCATGGGCAACCCGCGACTGCGGGCGGCGCTGCACGCGTACGTGACGCGTACGTGCTCGGCACCCGACGGCTTCGGCGCGATCCCCAGCATCGGCTCCAAGGAACTCGTCGCCTGGCTGCCCACCCTCCTCGGGCTCGGCGCCGGTGACACGGTCGTCATCCCGGGCGTCTGCTACCCGACCTACGAGGTCGGCGCCCGCCTGACCGGGGCCACCGTCGTCCGCGCCGACACCCCGCCGGCCGAACCCGCCGCCCTCGTCTGGCTGAACTCGCCCGGCAATCCGCACGGTCGCGTACTGAGCCTGGACGAGATGCGTACCTGGGTGGCGTGGGCGCGGTCGGTGGACGCCGTGATCGCCTCCGACGAGTGCTACATCAACCTGCCCTGGGAGCAGACCCCGGTCAGCGTCCTCGACCCGGCCGTCAACGACGGCGACCTCACCGGCCTGCTCGCGGTGCACTCGCTGTCCAAGCGCTCCAACCTCGCCGGCTACCGGGCCGGCCTGGTCGCCGGCGACCCCGGCCTGATCGCGGAGATCCTCGCGGTACGCAAGCACGCCGGCATGATCACGCCGGAGCCCGTGCAGGCGGCCATGGTCGCGGCCCTCTCCGACGACGAGCACGTCCACCTCCAACGCGAGCGGTACGCCGCCCGGCGCACGACCCTGCGTACGGCGGCCGAGCAGGCGGGCTTCCGCGTCGAACACTCGACGGCGGGCCTCTACCTGTGGCTCACCCGCGACGAGGAGTGCTGGAAGACGGTCGAATGGTTCGCCGAGCGGGGCATCCTCGTGGCGCCCGGCTCCTTCTACGGCCCGGCCGGCGACCGCTTCGTCCGCGTAGCGCTGACGGCGACGGACGAGCGAGTGCGAGCGGCCGTCCACAGATTGTCGTCATCCACATCCTGATCTTGAGCGGGGTGGGTCCCACGGTGTGACCGAGGGCAGGCTGCCACCGTGCACCCTGCCCTCGAACTCGAACTGTGTCGGACCGGCTTCCTGCGGGCACCCATCGGACCGCCCTGGGCGGTTCACGACGCGCTGCGCCGCGGACGTATCCGGCGGCTCCTGCCCGGCGTCTACGTGCGAAGCGATGACGAGGCGCCCGACATGATGCGAGCGGCCACCCTGTACCTGCGCGGCCGCGGCGCCCTCAGCCACACGACGGCACTCGCCGTGTGGGAGGTGAGCGAGTTCGGTCACGATGACACGCTCCACGTGGTCGTCCCGCGGGGAACCGGTCTGCGCTCGTCGGGTTCGGTGGTCGTCCACACCAGACATGTGCTCGGCGGCCTGCGCGAACGAAGCGGCCTACCGGTCACGATGGTCGAAGACGCGCTCGTCGACAGCTGGCCGTATCTGGATTCCGCCCGTCGTACGGGTGTCGTGTTCGCAGCGGTCGCCAACCGGCTGACCACGCCGGACCGGCTGGCCGTCCATCTGGGGCGAACGCCGCACCTGCCGGGGCGCCGAGAACTGGTCGCCCTGGTCGATCGGATGGCAGCGGGTTGCCGGAGCCCGCTCGAAGTGTTCGGCGCCGAACACGTCTTCGCCGGGCTGGCCGGCCTGCGCAGACAGGTCCCGGTCGAGGTCGGGCATCATCGCTACTACCTCGACCTCTATGCGCCGAGACAACGCGTCGACATCGAGCTGGACGGCGCGGCCTGGCATTCTTCGCGTGATCAGCGCGAGGCGGATCTGCGCCGCGACGCGGCCCTGGCGACCCGGGGCATCCTTGTCGTTCGCTACAGCTACAGCCGGCTGATCAGAGAGCCCGAGCGAGTCCGAAGCGAGGTGCTGGCGATTCTCGCGACACGGAGGAATTGATCATGCTGACGGCCTTGATCGCAGTGTTTGCCTTGATCATGTAGCGCTATTTCGGCAAAAGAGCGCTCTATCGCCGAAATGGTGTTACTTGATCGAGCTGAAAGGTGCCCAAGTGCCGGAATAGCGCTACATGATCATGGCCTGGGTGGGCCTCAGGAGTGGGGGACGCGGAAGGCTGTCAGGTGGTCGAGGAAGGCGAGGTTGGCGGCCCACCCGTCGATCGCCGGCGGGTCCGTTCCGAGCCAGACCGGTTCGTCCGCCGGGAAGTCGTGCAGTTGGGACTCCACTCCGCCGCGGCTCACCACGACGCAGGCTTGGCGGTGCCGTGAGGCGAGTACGCACAGCCGGCCCGTCTCCAGGTGGAAGGCGGACGGGTCGCGGCGGCCCGACAGCGGGTGCCAGACGAGGGTGATCTCGAATTGGCGGCCCTGGAGCCGGTTGGCCGTGTCCACGACGACGTCGGTGAGGCCGGCGCGGTCGAGGGCGGCGCGTACGTGGTCGCGCTGGTCGGTGTGGGCGACGCCGATCGCCACGTCGGCCGGGCGCAGCGGGCGTTCCCGTCGTTCGTCGGCCGCGGTGACGTCGGCTGTGGACAGTTCGCGGGCCAGGCCGACGAGGGCCGAGACCATCTCCGGGTCGGTACGCGGACGGTACGCGGCGGGCAGTTCCAGCAGTCCCCATCCGGTGGTGGCGGCCATCTCCAGGACGGGATGCGCCGAGGACGGGACGGAGAGCGTACGCGCGCCGGGGCCGGTTCCCGAACGGAAGGGGCGGACGTAGAACGAGGAGGAGACGACCGGGGCGGTATGCGCGGCCAGGCGCCAGCTGACCGGCAGGGGTACGACCGGCGTCGCGGGATGGTGGCGGAGCACCACGCCGGCCGCCGTGGACAACGGCCAGCCGGACAGCGTACGCACGGCGTGCTCGTCGGCGACCGTGAACGGGGAGAGCTGGCCGGGGTCGCCGACGAGCAGCAGCCGGTCGAAGAGGTCGCCGACGCGGACGAGGTTCGCCGCCGACATCTGGTACGCCTCGTCGATGATTCCCAGTTCGAATGTCCGGCCGCTGCTGAAGGACCATTTCGCGGCGGTGGCGACGATGATCCGGCAGCCGGCGAGGTCGTCGAGTTTGCCGGAGAACCGGACGCCCCGGCGGAGGAAGGACGCGGGCGCCTCCCAGCCGGAGGCGTGCAGGCGGCCGACCTCGAAGGCGGGGTGGCGGCGTACGAGGGCGGCGACGAGATCATCGGCCTGGTCGTTGGTCTGCACCACCACGGGAACGTCGGCCCCCGAAGCGACCAGGCGCAGGGCGAGGTCTCGGACGAGGGTGGACTTCCCGGCCCCGGGCGGCGAATCGACCACGACCGTCCGGGTGCCGGCCACGAGATGATCCCAGATCGCCGCCTCCGCCGCCGAATGCAGCGAAGCCGCCGAGTCCAGCGAAGCAGCCGAGTCCAGCGAAGCCGTCGAATGCAGCGAAGCCGCCGAGTCCGGCGACACCGCGGCGGCGGGCGGCGAAGACGAGGGCTCACTCATCCGCGACCACCCCGAACTGCCAGGGGAGCGCCTCCGGCAGCTGGGCCGGGAACACGTCCTCCCCGCCGAACGGCGCGAACACCACGGCCTCGCCCGCCTGCGGCAGCCGTCCGAGCGCGTTGCGCTGGACCGCTCCCTTCTGGACGGTCAGTTCGACCGACGCGGGCTCGACCGCCGTGACCGTCGCCATGACGCGCGGGTCGGCGGCGAGCCAGAGCTGCGTGCCGAGAGGGCGGGCGAACTCGGTCTCGGTCGCGAGCCAGATCCGCGGGCGCAGCAGTTCCCGGCCGGTCGGCGAGGCCAGCGTGTGCTCGCGGTCGACCTTCGCCACGGTGCCGCCGAGGGCGTCGCCGCTGAGCAGGTAGCCGGACATCACGAGCGGGTCGTCGAGCGCCATCTGCCGTTCCAGCGCGACCGTACGCGTCTCCAGCTCGTGCAGGAACCGGTACGCGGGCACCCCGGACAGCCGGGCGGCGTACGCGGCCGTGCCTTCGGCGATGCGCTGCCGGTGGGAGGTGAACGACCAGCGGTCGCGTTCCCAGCGGTCGGCGACGTGGCCGCCGGGCTCCCCGAGCGTCCTCAGCAGCTCCAGAGACGCCCACGTCTGTCCCCACGCGACGGTCGTCAGCGGCTCGACCGCCGCCCGGACCCCGTCGGTCCCGAGGAGGGGCGCGAGCGCCGAGTCCCAGGACGGATCGGTCACCGGCCCCGCCGGCTGATCCGCCACGGAAAGTCCCTGCCACGCAAGGAGGTAGGGGAGATGGCTCTCCTCCGCCGGCAGCCCGCCCGTCACCCAGTGCGTGCTCAGCGCGGTCGTGGCCGCCACGAGCGCGTCCGAGCCGGGCAGGACGCGGCGGGACGCGTACCAGCCCAGGTGGCGGCCGGCCAGTTGCAGGTCGGGGTCGTCGGACGCGCGCAGGTAACGGCCCAGCACATCGGTCAGCCAGTGCGCGGTGGCGGCGTTCGGCACCACGATCTGCGGCGCGTCGACGGAACACTCCACGACGGACATGTCGCGCCGCACGACGGGTTCGACCGCCTCGAATCCGCCCGCGTACGCGTTCAGGTCCAGCGCGAACTCCCGCAACGCGGCCATGCGCCGGTCGCGGTCGCGCGGTTCGTCCGCGACGACGAGCTTCCCGCCGTCCGGCGACGTCCCATAGTGGAGGGCCAGCACGGCGGCCGGCTCCCCGGCCAGGTGGTAGCCCGCCACCACGAAGGGTGCGGCAGCCACGTGCGTGTGCCGGACGGTCGCGCGCCGGACGGCGCGTCGCTCCACCGCGGCCCGCAGCCGCAGCCGCACCGCCAGGTCCGGCGGCGCGTCCGGCAGCGCCTCGTCGATCGACGGGTGCTCGACGAGGTTGGCGACCGTCGGGCCTAGCCGGCCGACGCTCCGCGAGCGCTCCAGCTCACCGGCGCAATGGGACATCAGCGCGCACTGCGTGCATCCGTCGCCGAACCTCGGCGCCAGCTCCGCGATCCGCGGCTCGCCGCCCCACTCCAGCCGCGCGAGCAGCCCGCGCACCCGGGCCACCCCCGGCGCCACGTCCAGCACGCTCGCGGTCGGCTTCAGGCCGAAGTTCCTCGGCAGCACCAGGAGAGTACGCGTGGACAGCCGCTCGGCCAGTTCGCCCCGCAACGCGGTGATCGCGACGGCCAGCTCCCTCGCGGTGGCGGCCACCTTCGCCGGATCCGCGACCTCGCCGAGCATCGCGTACGTGCGGATGCCGACGAGGTGCACGGTCGGACCGCTGACGAGCAGTGCGGAGTCCAGGTCGAGGACGCCCTCCCCGAGCGGCAGCCGCTGCGGTCCGAGCACGTGCAGGCGTACGCCGGAATCCGCGGCGACCGCCGGAAGGCCGGATCCGTCCACAACGGACTCGACGGCGATGCCGAGATGTTCGGTGATCAGAGCACGGAGATCCGCGTACTCCTGGCTTCTGACGCGGGCCTCGAACTGCGCGGACCGGGCCAGGGCGAACGGCGATTGACCACTCTGCGCGGCGCCGAGCGAGACGGCGAGCGCGTCGAGGTCCGCCCCGGCCGTCACGAGCCGGGAGCGGCGCTCGCACCCCGGGGTGGCCAGGAGCCCGGCCACCCCTCGGGGCGTGAGTGGGATGGTCACCTAGTTGGCGTGCAGCGCCGCGTTGAGCGCGATGCCGTGGCCCTCGCGGGGTGTGGCCTCGAGCGCGCCGGTCACGGAGTTGCGCCAGTAGCGGATGCCGTTCGCGCCGGACAGCTCGCGGGCCTTGACCACGCGGCCGTCGGGCAGCGTCAGCTTCGAGCCGGCGGTGATGTAGCAGCCGGCCTCGACCACGCAGTCGTCGCCGAGCGAGATCCCGATGCCGCCGTTCGCGCCCAGCAGGCAGCGTTCGCCGATCGAGATGATCTCCTTGCCGCCGCCGGACAGGGTGCCCATGATCGACGATCCCGCCCCGATGTCGGAGCCGTCGCCGACGACCACGCCGGCCACGATCCGGCCCTCGACCATGCTGGTACCGAGGGTGCCGGCATTGAAGTTCACGAAGCCCTCGTGCATGACGGTGGTGCCCTCGGCCAGGTGGGCGCCCAGGCGGACCCGGTCCGCGTCGGCGATGCGTACGCCGCTCGGCACGACGTAGTCGGTCATCCGCGGGAACTTGTCGACACCGTAGACGGACAGGTGCCCGCCGGTGGCCCGGACCGCGAAACGCAGCTCGTCGACCCGGTCGATCGGGCACGGCCCGGCGCTCGTCCACGCCACGTTCGGCAGCGCGCCGAAGATGCCGTCGAGATTCGCCTGGTGCGGCTTGATGATCCGGTGCGAGAGCAGGTGCAGCCGCAGGTACGCGTCCGCCGTACCGTCCGGCGCGTCGGCCAGGCTGGCGATGATCGTGGTGACCGGCGTCAGCCGCATGCCGAGCGGCCGGTCCACCTCGTCGAACTTGGGCGCCTCGCCGGGCTCGCCGAGGCCGAGATGGCCGGCGGGGTACCAGACGTCGAGAATTTGCCCGTCCTCAGTGACGGTGGCTAGTCCGTGGCCATATGCCGAGGAGCGCTCGCGCGAGTCGCCAGGAGTTCGGTCAGCCCTGTCGGTCAGTCTGCTCACGGTCACATAGGCTACCTGCATGGTTACGGTGCTCACCCCACAGGTGCTGGCGGATCCCGTCGAGTTGACCCGCGCCCTCGTCGACATCGAGTCGGTCTCCGGCAACGAGGACGAGATCGCGACGGCCGTGGTCGACGCGCTTGCCGGCCTCGGCCACCTGACCGTCGAGCGGATCGGCAACACCGTCGTCGCGCGTACGCACCTGGGTCGCGACCAGCGGGTCGTCCTCGCCGGGCACCTCGACACCGTGCCGCTCGCGGGGAACTTCCCGTCGCGTACGGCCGACGGGATCATGTGGGGCTGCGGCACCTCGGACATGAAGAGCGGCACCGCGCTCGCCCTGCACCTCGCCGCGACGGTGGCCGAACCGAAGTTCGACGTCACCTACTTCTTCTACGAGGCCGAAGAGGTCGAATCGGAGCGCAACGGGCTCTACCTGATCTCGCAGGCCCGCCCGGAGCTGCTCGCCGCCGACTTCGCGATCCTCCTCGAACCGACGTACGGCGCGGTCGAGGCCGGCTGCCAGGGCACGATGCGGGTCGTCGTCACCACGGAGGGCAAACGCGCCCACTCGGCCCGGTCCTGGCTCGGCGTCAACGCGATCCACGCGGCCGGCGACGTCCTCACCCGGCTGTCGGCGTACGCGGCGCGTACCGTCGAGATCGACGGCTGTGTCTACCGCGAGGGCCTCAACGCCGTGACCATCCGGGGCGGCGTGGCCGGCAACGTGATCCCGGACGCGTGCGAGATCGAGGTCAACTACCGGTTCGCCCCGTCCCGCTCGGTCGAAGAGGCGTACGCCCACCTCGTCGAGGTGTTCGACGGCTACCACGTGAAGCTGACCGACGCCGCGCCCGGCGCCCTGCCCGGCCTCACCCTGCCGCCCGCCGCCCAGTTCATCGAGGCGACCGGCGCCCGGCCGGCGGCGAAGCTGGGCTGGACCGACGTGTCGCGCTTCGCGGGGCTCGGCATCCCCGCGCTCAACTTCGGCCCGGGCGATCCCAACCTCGCCCACAAGCCGGAGGAACACGTCGAGATCGAGAAGATCGTGGCCGGCGCCCACATCCTCCGCGCCTGGCTCACCGCCTGAAGTACCCCCTCATGATCCGGTTTGGATCAGGGATCGCCACGTAATCATGGTCCAAGATTCGGGTGATTTCCCTGATCCAAGCGGGATCTTGGGCGTTGTCTGAACGGCTATGGGGTGGGTTCGGAGGTGTCGACGATGTGGGCGACCGCCTCGGCCACGTCGTCGGTGAGCATGATGAGGTCGAGGTCGTCCTTGGTGACCTTGCCCTCGGCGAGCATCGTGGTACGCATCCACTCGAACAGCCCGCCCCAGTACGCCGTCCCCATGAGCACGACCGGGAACTGGGTCACCTTGCGGGTCTGCACCAGGGTGAGCGCCTCGAACAGCTCGTCCATGGTGCCGAAGCCGCCCGGCAGGACGACGAAGCCCTGGGCGTACTTGAGGAACATCGTCTTGCGGACGAAGAAGTAGCGGAAGTCGATCCCGACCGAGACCCACTCGTTGAGCCCCTGCTCGAAGGGCAGTTCGATGCCGAGGCCGACCGACAGTCCACCTGCGAGGGTCGCACCCCGGTTGGCGGCCGCCATGACGCCGGGGCCGCCGCCGGTGATGATGGCGTAGCCGGCCCGGGCGAGCTGCTCGCCGAGCTGTTCGGCCAGGGCGCACTCGAAGCTGTCCTCGGCGCTGCGGGCCGAGCCGAAGACGCTGACGGCCGGGGGCAGGTCGGAGAGCTCCTCGAAGCCTTCCACGAATTCGCTGAGAATCCGCAGCGTGCGCCAGGCGTCCCGGGTCTTCCAGTCGGGCCGGTTGACGGTGTCCAGCAGGGCCTGGTCGGCGGTGCCGGTACGCACGGAGGTGCCGCGCAGCGTGACCGGACCGGTGTGCCGCTCTCGGTTGCTCATGCCTGTGAACATAGCGCCCTCGGCCGAGTGTGCGAGATTCGGCGCGTCGGGCAACCCTCCGAGCCGCGTAGCCCCTTATAAAGGGTGTGACACCACGGGGTCCTGGGGTAATGCTGGACGGAACACGGGCCCGGTGGAGGGGGGTTGAGCAGTGAATCGGAACGAACAGTTGCGGCAGCGGGAAGTGATGCGCCGCCGTATCCGCGTCGTCATCGCGCAGCGCAGGCTCGCCCAGGAGACTCCGCAGCCGGCCGAGCCGGTCGCCGCCGAGCGGCGTGATTAGGACTTTCTGAACGCCTGCCGCGGTTCTCCCGCGTCCGGGTACGCGTTGAGCGCAAGCCACGCCATCGTGGACGGTCGGCGGCGGCGTCACGGTGAGTGACCTCGCGCGGATCGGGACGCAGACGCGGACCGGGGCGGAGGCATCGGCTGATCCGGCGTACGCGGGTCGGGAACGCGACTGTCGGCACCCTCGTGGTCAACCATGAGGTGGGCCACTTTCTCGGGTTCGGCCATGTCGGCCGTCCGGGTGCCGGGCGGCTCGCCCCGCCGGTGACGCGGCGGTACTTCGGGCTGGCCGGATGCAGGCCGAACCCCTGGCCCTATCCGGGTGACGGCGTGCCGGCGGCCCCGGCCGGGGAGCGCTCCCCGGCTGCGGCGGGAGGAAGTGCAGTTTTTGTTCACCAGCGAAGGGTCTTGTAACCGATTCCGCAGTGCTATTGGATGACATAGGTCCGATCGGCCCGGTCTCCGCCATGGCCGAGCCGATCGGGCTTTTGCGGGTGATCTGTCCCTTCGGCGCGCGTGCGACGTCGGTCGTGTGTGGTTCCATAGCGCTGTGACGAGGGGTGCCTTCCGCCTGGTCCGGCCCGCGCCGGACGGCGACGCGACCGCACCCCCGCCCGTCCTCGATCCGGCCCAGGCCGCGGTCGTCGCGCATCGCGGCGGGCCGTTGCTGGTGCTCGGCGGACCCGGCACCGGCAAGACGACCGCGCTGGTCGAGTCGGTCGCCGCGCGCGTCACGGAGGGTGAGGATCCCGAGCGGATCCTGGTGCTCACGTTCGGCCGGCGTACCTCCGCCGAGTTGCGGCGGCGGATCGAGGCCCGGGTGAGCGGAGCGTCACCACGCCGGGTGATGCGCGAACCGGTGGTGCGGACCTTCCACGCCTGGGCCTTCGGCCTGCTGCGCTCCGCGGCCGCGCTGCGCGGCGAGCCGGCCCCCCGGCTGCTCACCGGACCCGAGCAGGACCTCCTCATCCGGGAGCTGCTGGAGGACGGCGAGATCGCCTGGCCCGACGGCGTACGCCCGGCGCTGAAGACCCGCGCGTTCGCCGAGCAGTTGCGCGATCTGATGCAGCGGGCGGCCGAACGGGGGCTCGGTCCGGCCGGCCTGGACGAGGTCGCCGCGCGGACCGGCCGCGCCGACTGGCACGCGGCCGCCGAGTTCCTGGGGGAGTACGAGCAGATCCTGGCCCTGAGCGAGATGACGACCCGCAGTGCGGCCGCCTACGACCCGGCGGAACTGGTACGCGCCGCGAGCGAACTGCTGCTGCGCGACCCCGCCCTGCTGGACGGGGAGCGCCGCCGGCTGGGCCACGTCTACGTCGACGAGTACGCCGAGGTCGACCCGGCCCAGGTGGAGCTGCTCGAGCTCGTGGCGGGCGGCGGGGCGCCGGTGATCGCGTTCGCCGACCCGGACTCGTCGACGTTCGGGTTCCGGGGCGCCGACCCCGGCCTGACCGGCGCCTTCCCGGCCACCTTCCACCAGGCCGACGGCCGGGCCGCGCCGGTGCTCACGCTGCCGGTCGATCACCGGGGCGGTGCCGCGCTCTCCGATGCCGCCGCGCGGGTCGCCGTCCGCCTGCGTACGCCGGCCGGGCTCGGGACGGGTCATCGCCGCGCGGTCCCACCGGCGGGCGGTCCCACCGGACACGTCGAGGTCGTGAGCCTGCGCAGTGCCGCCGGGGAGGCCGCCTTCGTGGCGCACCGGCTGCGGGAGGCCCACCTGGTCGACGGCATCCCCTGGGACCGGATGGCCGTCATCCTCCGGTCGCCCGCGATCCGGCTCGCCAGCCTCCACAGAGGACTTCGGCAGGCCGGCGTTCCGGCGTACGTGCTGGGCGAGGATCTGGCCCTGCACGAACACCCCGCCGTACGCCCGCTCCTGCTGCTCCTGCGCTGCGCACTGCGGCCGGCCGAGCTGACCGAGCAGACCGCGATCGCCCTGCTGCACTCGCCGCTGGGCGGGGCGGATCCGTACTCCGAGCGCAAGCTGCGACAGGGGCTGCGGGCGCTGGCCCACGCCGCCGACGATCACCGGGGGAGTGGCGAGCTGCTGGTCGAGGCGCTGCGCGAGCCGGCCGAGCTGGCGGTCCTCGACCGGCACTGGGCGATCC
Organism: Hamadaea tsunoensis DSM 44101; assembly: GCF_000428945.1. GTDB lineage: Bacteria > Actinomycetota > Actinomycetes > Mycobacteriales > Micromonosporaceae > Hamadaea > Hamadaea tsunoensis. The sequence continues at coordinate 374,704 of NZ_AUAX01000005.1, forward strand.
CGGCGACGCGTATCGCGACGCTGCTCGCGACCGCGCGGGAGGCGGCGGCCCGCCGGAACGCGACCGCGGAGGACGTGCTGTGGGCGGTCTGGCGGGCGAGCGGCCTGGCCGAACGCTGGTCGGCGGTGGCGACCGCGCCGGCCGCCGGGCCCGACCAGCAGCGCCGGGCCGAGGCCGCCGACCGTGACCTCGACGTGGTCATGGTGCTGTTCGACGCGGCCGCGCGGTTCACCGACCGGCTGCCCGGCGCGAAGATCGACACGTTCCTGGACCACGTCGAGGGGCAGCAGCTGCCGCTCGACTCGATCGCCCCGCACGCCGACCGCGGCGCGGCCGTACGCCTGCTCACCGCCCACGCCGCGAAGGGCTTGGAGTGGGATGTCGTGGTGGTCGCCGGTGTGCAGGAGGGCGTCTGGCCGGACCTGCGGCTGCGCGGCAGCCTGCTCGGCTCCGAGCGGCTCGTCGACGTGCTCGCCGAGCGGTCCGGCAGCACCGAGCGGGAGATCGTCGTCGCCCAGTCGGCCGCGCTGCTCGACGAGGAGCGGCGGCTGTTCCACGTCGCCGTGACCCGGGCGCGGCGGCGGCTGCTGGTCACCGCGGTCGACTCCGGTGCGGTCGGCGGGGACGACGGCGAGGAGCGGCCCAGCCGGTTCCTCTTCGAGCTGGCCGGCGGCGAGGTCATACCCGGCGAGCCCGAGCCGGAGGAGGCCGCCGAGCTGACCGTCGGCCGGCCGCCCCGCGCTCTCACACTGCCCGCGCTGGTCGCCGAGCTGCGGGTCGCCGCGATGGATCCGCGCCAGTCCGAGCCGCGCCGGAAGGCGGCCGCCGAGCAGCTGGCCCGGCTGGCGCGGGAAGGCGTACCGGGGGCGCATCCGGACGAGTGGTGGGGACTGCCCGAGCTGTCCGACGAGCGGCCGCTGTCCGACGAGGGCGAGGTCGTGACGGTCACACCGTCCACCATGGAGTCCGCTCTCCGCTGCAGCCTGCGCTGGCTGCTGGAACGCCACGGCGGCAATGCCCCCGACAGCTACCAGCAGGGCGTGGGCAACCTCGTGCACGCGGCCGCGATGCTCGCCGAGGACGCCGTCGTCGACCGCGGCGCGCTGCTCAACTACGTCACCGAGCGTTTCGAGGTCATCGAGCTCGCCGCCAAATGGCTGGCCCCGCGTGAACAGCGCCGCGCCGAGGACATGGTCGACAAGCTCGTCCGCTGGCTGTCCGACAACCCCCGCCGGCTGATCGCCATCGAGCGCGATTTCCTGGTACGCGTCACCGAGGACACCGCGCACCCCGTGGACCTGAAGGGCCGGGTCGACCGGCTGGAGGTGGACGCCGACGGCCGCCTGGTCGTCATCGACCTGAAGACCGGCAACAGCACGGTCGCCACCGCCGCCGAGCTGCCCGAGCATCCGCAGCTGGGCGCGTACCAGGTGGCGGTCGAGGCGGGGGCGTTCCCGGAGGGGGTGGAATCGGGCGGCGCGGCCCTGGTCCAGCTCGGCGGGGACCGCAAGGACGCCCGGGAGCAGGTGCAGGACGCCCTCGGCGTCAGCGGCAACCCCGAATGGGCCCTGGAGATGGTCCGGCGCACGGGCACCACGATGGCGGCGGCCACCTTCGTCGCCAAGGCCAACGACAAGTGCCGGGTGTGCCCGGTGCGGCCCAGCTGTCCCGTCTCCGGCAAGGGCCGCCAGGTGGTGTCCGATGAGTGACCGGCCGCCCCGCCTGGCCCCCGAGCGCTACGACTCCGGCCCCCGGTACACGCCGCACGAGCTGGCCCACCGGCTCCGGCTCCCGCCGCCCACCGACGAGCAGGCCGCCGTCATCTCCGCGCCGGTCGCACCGTTGCTCGTGGTCGCCGGGGCGGGCTCCGGCAAGACCGAGACCATGGCCGCGCGCGTCCTCTGGCTGGTCGCCAACGAGCACGTCCGGCCCGATCAGATCCTCGGCCTCACCTTCACCCGCAAGGCCGCGGGCGAGCTGGCCCACCGGGTCCGCGTACGCCTGGGCCAGCTGCGCCGCCGGATGCCCGAACCGGGTCAGCACCGGCCGGCGGGCGAGCCCACAATCTCGACGTACCACTCGTTCGCGGCACGTATCGTGTCCGAGCACGGGCTGCGGGCCGGCTTCGAGCCCAGCGCCCGGCTGCTGTCCGAGGCGGCCTGCTGGCAGCTCGCCGACGAGGTCGTGAGCGCGTACGACGGCGACATGTCGCATGTGGACAAGGCGAAGTCGACCGTGACCCGGGCCGTGCTCGAACTGGCCGGGCAGATGGCCGAGCACCTGGTCGGCCCGGACGACCTGTCGGCGTGGACCGGCCGGTTCATCGGCGCCGCCCAGGGACTGCCCGGCCGGGTGTACGCGCCCGTCCGCGACCTGCTCGACAACCAGCGCGCCCGGCTGCAGCTGATGCCGATCGTCCGCGCGTACGCGGCTCGCAAGGCCGTGCTGGAGGCGATGGACTTCGGCGACCAGCTGTCCCGGGCGGCCCAGGTCGCCCGCGACCACGCGGAGGTCGGCGAGATCGAGCGGCAGCGGTTCGGCGTGGTGCTGCTGGACGAGTACCAGGACACCAGCCACGCGCAGGTGGTGCTGCTCAAGTCGTTGTTCGGCGGCGGCCATCCGGTGACGGCGGTCGGCGACCCGTGCCAGTCGATCTACGGCTGGCGCGGCGCCTCGGCCGGTACGCTCGACCGCTTCCCGGCGGACTTCCCGCAGTCGGACGGGCGGCCGGCGACCGGGCAGGCGCTGAGCCGGTCGTTCCGCAACCGCCGGGAGATCCTGCACGTCGCCAACGCGATCTCGGCGCCGCTGCGCGAGCGGGGCGCCCGCGTCCTGGCGCTGCGCGGCGACGGGCGGACCGGATTCGTCCACTGTGCACTCACGGAGACCATCGAGGCCGAGGCGCAGTGGATCGCGCGGCGGATCGACGAGATCTGGCAGGACGTCGCGGGCGAGGCCGAGCGCGCCGGTACGCAGGCCGCCCCGCCCACCACCGCCGTGCTGGTACGCGTCCGGTCGCAGATCGAGCCGATCGAGGCGGCCCTGCGCGAGCGCGGCATCCCGGTCGAGGTGGTGGGTCTCGGCGGCCTGCTGGACACCCCGGAGGTCCGCGACGTCGTCTGTACGCTGCGCGTACTGGCCGATCCGGCGGACGGCGCCTCGCTGCTGCGGATGCTGACCGGCGCCCGGTGGCGGATCGGTCCCCGCGATCTCGTGGCGCTGCACCGCCGCTCCCGTCAGCTGGCCGCCGCCCGCCGGGGCGATCCCGACGCGATCGTCCGCGACCGGCTCGACGAGGCCGCCCTGAGCGAGGCGCTGCACGACCTCGGCGATCCCGAGCACTACTCCGCGCCGGGCTATGCACGCTTCCGCGCGTACGCCGCCGAGTTGGCCGAGGTGCGCCGGCATCTCGATCAGCCGCTGCCGGACCTCGTCGCCGAGATCGAACGCGTCACCGGGCTCGAAGTCGAGGTCTCCGTACGCGCGCAGTCGGCGGCCGGTGGCGACGCCGGGCTCGCCCGGTCCCACCTGGACGCCTTCGGTGACGTCGCGGCCCGGTTCGCGGCCGAGACCGAGGGCGCGACGCTGTCGGCGTTCCTCGCGTACCTGCGGGCGGCCGAGGACGAGGAGCGCGGCCTGGCGCTGGGCGAGGTCGAGGTCGTCGAGGGGGCGGTGCAGATCCTCACCGCGCACGCGGCCAAGGGCCTCGAATGGGACCTGGTCGCCGTCGCCGGGCTGACCCAGGGCGTCTGGCCGGGCAAGGCCAAGAACAGCGACCACTACCTCGACGGGCTCGGGGTGCTGCCGTTCCCGCTGCGCGGCGACCACGACGGCCTGCCCGCGATCGACCTCGCCGGCTCGCCGGACCAGAAGGCGCTGCGGGACTCGGTCGAGGCGTTCCGCGCCGAATGGCAGGCGCACGACGAGCGCGAGGAGCGGCGGCTGGCGTACGTGGCGGTGACCCGGCCCCGGATGTGGCTGCTGGCCAGCGGTTCCTGGTGGGGCACCGGGATCACCCACCGCCGCCCGTCGCTGTTCCTGGAGGAGATCGCCGCCGTCTGCCGCGACGGGGACGGCATCGTCGAGGAATGGCACCCCGAACCCGAGGCCGGCGCCACGAACCCGACCCTGGCCCATATCCCGGTCGCGGAGTGGCCGACCGACCCGCTCGGCCGGCGCCGTCCACGCGTACGCGAGGCCGCCGATCTCGTGCTCGACGCGCTGGCCGCCAAGCCGTCGCGGCGCCGGCGGAAGGCGTCCGGCGACGACACGGTCGAACGCTGGCGGCGGGAGGCCGAACTCCTGCTCGCCGAGCGGGCGGAGCTCGCCCGGTCGGCCGCCGCCGTCGAGGTCGTCATGCCCCGGCACCTGTCGGTGTCGCAGCTGGTCTCGCTGCAGAAGAACCCGCGCGAACTCGCGTACACGCTGCGCCGCCCGCTGCCCCAGCGCCCGGACCGGGTGGCCCGCCGGGGAACGGCGTTCCACCTGTGGCTGGAACGGCGGTTCGGAGCGTCGCGACTGCTGGACGTCGACGAGCTGCCCGGGTACGCCGACGGCGAGGCGGCCGAGGACACCAAGCTGGCCGCGTTGCAGGCGGCGTTCCTCGGCAGCGAGTGGGCCGACCGGCAGCCGGCCGAGGTGGAGGTCCCGTTCGCGACGGTTCTCGGCGGCGTCGTCGTCCGCGGCCGGATGGACGCCGTGTTCCAGGACGACGACGGCACGTACGACGTGGTCGACTGGAAGACCGGCCGGCGTCCCACGGGCGCGACGGCGACCGCGGCGGCGGTGCAGCTCGCGGCGTATCGGCTGGCCTGGGCGGCCCTGGCCGGCGTGCCGGTGGAGCGGGTGCGGGCGGCTTTCCACTACGTCCCCGAGAAGCTGACCGTACGCCCGGCCGACCTGCTCGACGAGGCGGGCCTCACCGCGATGATCGCCGGATTGCCGACGGCGTCCGGTTCCTGACTGTTTCCGTCGTACCACCGGTGCACTGTGGAACACGTGGGAGCGTCGGCGAGGGAGATCCTCATGGTGCTGGGCCTGGCGACGGCCGGGCTGATCCTGGCGGGCGCGGTCGCCTTCACGCCGTGGCAGACACACGCCGCGCCGGGCATCCGCGTCGTCGAGGTGCACCAGGAACGGTGAGCGTTCTCCGCGATCAGCCGAGAGCGCTCCGGCGTTGTAGCCTGTGCGCGTATCCCACCGTCCCCCTGGAGAAGCCCCTCATGTCAGCGGTGCGTTCCACCGGCCTCGCGGCCGCCGGCTGCCTTCTGAGCGTCGTCGTCTCGCTCGGCGCGGGCGCGACACCGGCGCTGGCGGACGGCGTACGCGGCCAGCAGTGGTATCTGTCCGGCCTGGACCTGACCGCCGTGCACGCGGTGACCCGCGGCCAGGGTGTGACCGTGGCCGTCGTGGATTCCGGCGTGGCGGCCGACCATCCCGATCTCGTCGGCTCCGTGCTCGCCGGGACCGAGACCGCCGGCGCCCGCGACATCGACGGCCGGGGAACCGCGCTGGCCTCGCTCATCGCCGGGCACGGCCACGGCGTGAACGGTGCCGACGGCGTCCTCGGGGTCGCGCCGGACGCCCGGATCCTGCCGGTCGCGGTGGCTTCCCTGCCGGGCACGGTCATGGACCCGAACGTGCTGGCCGGCGGCATCGACATGGCCGTCTCCAAGGGCGCCAAGGTGATCTGCGTCGGCCGCGGCGTCGCGCCCAGCGCCCAGTTGCGCTCGTCCGTGGACGGTGCGGCCGACGCCGACGTGCTCGTCGTGGCCGCCGACGGTGACGTGGCGGGCACGGCCTTCTCCCCGTGGCCGTCCTCGATCGAGGGCGTGCTGACCTCGATCGCGCTCGACCGTTCGGGCAATGTCGCCGTACCGCCGGCCAGTCATCGCACCTCCGGCATCGCGGTGCCCGGCGTCGACCTGATCAGCGCCGCGCCGAACGGGGGCTACCGCATGCAGACCGGCGCCACCGGCGTCGGCATCCTCTGCGGCGCGGCCGCGCTCGTCCGGGCGGCGTACCCGGGGCTGTCGGCCGGCCAGGTCGCCGAGCGGCTGCGCGCGACCGCCGACGACAAGGGCGCCGCCGGACCGGACAGCGCGTTCGGCGCCGGGGTGCTCGATCTCGGCAAGGCGCTGTCAGCCCCGGCCCCGTCGGCGTCCCCGTCGCCGGTCGAGGAGCCCGCCGCGGAGCCGTCCGGCGTACCGGCCGCGCACGCCGCGACCCCGCTGCTCGACAGCCGGGACTGGCACCGGTGGCTCGTGGTGATCCCGCTCGTGCTGTTCCTCGCGGGCCTCGCCGGGTACGCCTTCCGCCGGCCGGTCACGGACTGACCCCCTGCTCACCACGTGTTCCCTGGGCCGAGGAAGATCGGTGGCTGGTCGGGGTGCACAAAATCCTATCTCCCAGATAGGATAAGTGGGATTAGGGAGGTGGCCGGCATGGAGCAGGTCGTGGCCGTCATCGGGGGTGGCCTCAGCGGCGTCCTCGTGACCCGGGAACTTCTCACCACACCCGGGCGCTCGGTCGTCCTGGTCGACCCGTCGGCGCGACCTGGGCGCGGACTCGCGTACGGCGCCGCGGAGCCGTGGCACCTGCTCAACTCGCCGGTCAAGGCGATGAGCGCCGACCCGGACCGGCCCGACGCCTTCCTCGCCTGGTGCCGCGCGCAGGACCCCCGCGTCGGACCCGACGACTTCGTCTCCCGCGCCTGGTACGGCGAGTACCTCAGCGAGGTGCTGCGCGGCCTCGACGGCAGCCGGCTCGCCGTGCACCGCGGCCGCGTCTCGCGGATCTTCGAGGGCAGCGAGAAGCTGACCGTCCTGCTCGGCGACGGGGTGGTCATCCCCGCCGACCAGGTCGTCCTCGCCGTGGGCAACGGCCGTTCGGCGCTCATGCGCCGTCCGGGAGTCGTCGATCCGTGGGCTCCCGGCGCGCTCGCCGCGCTGCCGCCCGGCCCGGTCCTCCTAGTCGGCACCGGCCTCACCGCCGTCGACGTCGTGCTCACCCTCGCCCGGCTCGGCCGCCGCGAGATCGTCGCGCTCTCCCGGCACGGCCTGCTGCCCCAGGCCCATCGCACTCCCGCCCCGCCGATCCCGTCCCGGCCCGTGGGCGGTCTCACCCAGCTGGTACGCGCGATCAGGCGATCGGCGTCCGCGGACTGGCGGCCGGTGCTGGACGGCCTGCGGCCGCACTGGGACGAGCTCTGGCGCGGGCTCACCCCGGCCGAGCAGGACCGGTTCCTGCGGCACCTGGCCCGGTACTGGGAGGTGCACCGGCACCGGATGGCGCCGCCCGTGGCCGCCGAGATCGACCGGCTGCGCGCGGACGGCGTACTGACGATCCGGAAGGGCACCTACTCCGACGAGATCGCCGCCGAGTACGCGGCGGTCGTCGACTGCACCGGACCGGGCCGGCTGACCGACTCCGATCCGCTCGTGCGGGTCCTGGTCGCCGAGGGGCTGGCCCGATCCGGCCCGCACGGTCTCGGGCTGGACGTCACTCCTGAGGGGCGGCTGGTCGGGCGCGGCGGGCGTACCGAACCGGCAATGTGGACGCTCGGTCCGGCCCGCCGGGGAGTGCTGTGGGAGACGACGGCCGCGCCGGAGATCCGCGCGCAGGCCCGCCAGGTCGCCGCGGCGATCAGCCGTCGGCGTGGTTCCGTGCTGGCTGGTGCGCTGGGGCGAGGAGTCGGCCCCGACGGCGCGCGCGGTTCTCGTTGAGCCGCACGGGCCGGCCCCGCAGACCGCGCCGATGGCAACGCCCGGTGCGCTAGGGTCGCGGTGTGGCTATGGCGATCGAGATTCCGCGTACGCGTTACCCCGTGGAGCGGTTCACGCTCCCGAACGGCTTGCGAGTCGTCCTCGCGCCCGATGCGAGCGCCCCGGTGGTCGGGGTCGCCGTCGTCTACGACGTGGGCATCCGGTCCGAGCCCGAGGGGCGTACCGGCTTCGCGCACCTGTTCGAGCACCTGATGTTCCAGGGCAGTGCGAACCTGGAGAAGCTCGCCCACTTCCGGCACGTGCAGGGCGCGGGCGGCACGTTCAACGGGTCGACCCACCTGGACTACACGGACTACTACGAGACGCTGCCCAGCAACGCGCTGGAGCGGGCGCTGTTCCTGGAGGCCGACCGCATGCGCGGGCCGCGGCTGACCGAGGAAAACCTGCGCAACCAGGTAGACGTCGTCAAGGAAGAGATCCGGGTCAACGTGCTGAACCGCCCGTACGGCGGGTTCCCGTGGCTCAAGCTGCCGCCGATCCTCTTCGACACCTTCCCGAACGCGCACGACGGCTACGGCTCCTTCGTCGACCTCGAATCGGCGACGGTCGAGGACGCGGCCGACTTCTTCCACCGCTTCTACGCGTGCGGCAACGCCGTCCTGTCCGTCGCGGGCGACCTCGACGTGGACGCGGCGCGGGCCCTGATCGAGAAGCACTTCGGCGACGTCGAGGCCCGCCCCGCGCCGGTACGCCCGGACTTCAGCGAGCCCGACCTCACCGGTGAGCGCCGCGAGATCTACACCGACCGGCTGGCCCCGCTGCCGGCCGTCGCGTCGGCGTGGCGCGTACCGGACCCGGCCGTGGACCTGGCCGGCTATCTGTCCTATGTGGTGCTCGCCGAGGTGCTGACCGACGGCGACGCCTCCCGGCTCGTGGAGCGGCTGGTCCTCAAGGACCGCAGCGTGACCAGTGTCGGCGGCTACATCGGCTTCATGGGCGAGCCCTTCGAGGTACGCGACCCCACCGCCCTCGTGCTCCAGTCGCACCTGCCCCCGGGCGGGAGCGTGGACCGCGTACTGGCGACGGTCGACGAGGAGCTCGACCGGCTGGCCCACGACGGCCTGACCCCCGGCGAACTCTCGCGTACGCAGGCGCGGATCGCGACGCAGCTGCTGCGCGACAACGACGCGGCGCTGAACCGGGCGCTGCGGATGGCGGTCCTGGAGCAGCAGCGCGGAACCCAGACCCTTGCCGGTACGGACATCTCCGGCGCCGCCCTGCTGAACGAGCTGCCGCACATGCTGGCCGCGGTCACCGAGGAGCAGATCGTCGCGGCCGCCGCCACCCTCCGCCCGGAACGCCGGGCGTCCATCGAGGTCATTCCCGGCGCCGGTGCCGGCGCACAGGCCCCCGCGGCCGCCGAAGGAGACGAGCAGTGACCGCGACCGCCGTACACACCCTGCCCGAACTCGGCCCGACCCGGCCGCTGACCATCCCGCCGGCGGCCGAGCGCACGCTGTCGAACGGGCTGACCGTCATCGCGATCCGCCGGCCGGCGGTGCCGCTCATCGAGGCGCGGCTGCGCGTACCGTTCGCGGGCGCGGACCTGGCCACCTCGGCGCTGATGTCGAACACGCTGTTCTCCGGCACCAGCACGATGAGCACCGTCGAGATCGCCGCCGAACTGCAGGCGGTCGGCGGCGCCCTCGGGTCCGGTGTGGACCCCGACCGGCTGATGATCTCGGGCAACTCGCTGGCCTCCGGCCTCGACCGGTTCCTGGAGATCCTCGCCCAGGTGCTGACCGACGCCAACTACCCGACCAACGAGGTCGAGACCGAGCAGGCCCGGCTGATCGACCGGCTGCAGGTGCTCCAGTCGCAGCCCTCGCATCTCGCCCGGGTCGCCCTGCAGCGCCGCATGTACGCCGACCACCCGTACGCCGTCCAGACGCCCACGGTCGACCAGGCGCGCTCGGTGGAGCGCGACACGCTGCTGGCATTGCACCGCGACCGGCTGCACCCGACCGGCGGCCACCTGATCTTGGTCGGCGACCTCGACCCGGACACCGTGCTCGACGTCGTCGAGCGGCGGCTGGGCGGCTGGGCGGGCGCGGGTTCGCCGGTCGAGCTGCCGCCGACCCCGGCGCTGGTGGCGGGGCCGCTGGTGCTGGCCGACCGCAAGGACTCGGTGCAGTCGTCGCTGCGCATCGCCCTGCCGGCGGTGTCGCGCAAGCACCCGGAGCACGCCGCGCTGCAGCTGGCGAACCTGGTGTTCGGCGGTTACTTCTCCAGCCGCTGGGTCGAGAACATCCGCGAGGACAAGGGCTACACCTACGGGCCGCACTCGCTGATCGACCACTCGATCGCCGGCTCCGCGCTGCTGGTGAGCGCCGAGGTGGCCACCGGGGTGACCGCGCCGGCCCTCGTCGAGACGCTCTACGAGCTCGGCCGGATCTCCACCAAGCCGGTCGAGGCGGCCGAGCTGGAGCAGGCCCGCCAGTACGCGCTCGGCACCCTGCAGCTCGGCATGTCGACCCAGGCCGGGCTGGCCGGTCTCGCCAGCACCTACGCGGGCTACGGCCTGCGGCTGGACTTCCTGGCCGAGCACTCGGAACGGCTGGCGTCGGCGTCCCTGGCGGACGTGGCGGCGGCGGCCGAGAAGTACATGGGCCCGGCCAAGGGCGTCGTGGTGGTGCTCGGCGACGCGGACGTCGTCGGCGACTCGCTGTCGGCGGTCCTGCCGGTGACCGTGCAGCCGTCCACCTCCGCATGAGGCAGAGCGAACTCCCGCCGCTGTCGCGGTCCGCGCTCGACCGGGCCGCGCATCGGCGTAAGGATCCGGAATGGCTGGCGGCCGCCTGGGATCGGGCGCTCGTGCTCGTCATCGGCGTCGACGGGCGCGCCCTCGTACGCGGGGACGCGCTCGTCCTGCTGCCCGCCCACAAGGCACCGGCGGGAGACCGGCTGTTCCTCGGAGTCGACGGCGAGCAGCCCTACTTCGGAGTGACCGCCGACCTGAGCGCCCAGGTCGAACCGGTTACTGGAGAAGCGCCCGAGCCGCTGGGCGAGGAGATGTTCCTGCACCAGGTGGGCGAGCGGCTCAGCGATCTCGAAGCCGGGCTGTTCACCGAGGCCCTCGCGCTCGTCCAGTGGCACCGCGATCACCTGTTCTCGCCGGCCACCGGGGAGAAGACCGAGATCTCCGACGGCGGCTGGGTACGCCGTGACCCCGACGGCCGCCAGCACTTCCCGCGTACGGACGTGGCGATGATCGTGCTGGTCCACGACGGGGTCGCCGGTCCGGACGGCCGGGCACTGCTCGGCAGCAACGCGATGTGGCAGAAGGCGCCCAAACCCCGCTACTCGACGCTGGCCGGATTCGTGGAGCCCGGCGAGTCGGCGGAGGCCGCGGTCGCCCGCGAGGTACGCGAGGAGGTCGGCGTCGAGCTGACCGAGATCGCGTACGTGTGCAGCCAGCCGTGGCCGTTCCCGCGCTCGCTGATGCTCGGCTACTTCGCCGAGGCCGATCCGGCCGAGCGGATCGTGACGGATCCGGACGAGATCACCCACGCCCGGTGGTTCACCCGGACCGAGGTGGCGGCCGCGCTGGCCGACCCCGAGGCGGCCGCCTTCGGGCTGCCGATGTCCTCGGCTATCTCGCACTTCCTGCTGCGACGGTGGCTGGCTCTGTAGGTTCCGCCGGGGCGGCGGGCACGGCCAGCCGCCGCCCCCGGAACACCCACGCGCCGGTCAGCAGCGCCGCCGCGGCCATCACGCCGAGCAGCAGCCGGTAGTCCACGAGCCCGACGAGGACCGCGCCGGCTCCGATGGACAGCGCCTGCGGACCGCTCACCAGCGCGTCCAGCGCGGCCGAGGTCCGGCCCATGATCTCCGGTGGCGTCGACCGCTGCAGCAGCGTGTTCAGGCCGACGATCAGGTACGGCAGGCCGAATCCGGCCAGGACCATGCCGGGGAAGGCCAGCCAGAGCGACGCGTACAGGGCGCCGGAGCCGTAGATCGGAACGAACAGGGCGAGCCCCAGCGCCACCGTGCCGACCTCGCCGAGCCGCCGGATCATCGCCGCCGCGGTGAGCCCGCCCAGGAGGCCGCCGATGCCCTGCACGCTGATCAGCACGCCCAGGAACGCGGCCGGCCGGTGCAGGCCCTGATCGTTGTACGCGAAGAACACCGACTCGCCCAGCCCGAAGACGACCAGGGCCAGCGCCGTGCCGAGGGCGACCCTGCGCAGGGCGGGCCGGCCGAGCAGGTGGAGTACGCCGGCCGACACCTCGGCACCCCACCGCTGGGGTACGCGTACAGGAGGAGGTTCCTGCACGCGCAGGACGGTGATGACGCCGGCGGCGGACAGGAAGCCGGCGATGCCGAGCGTGGCGAGGGCCCAGCCGCCCAGGGCGGTGTAGAGGCCGGCGCCGAGCAGCGGAGCGAACAGGCGCAGACCCTGCTTGACGGTCTGCAGCGCGCCGTTGGCCTCGCTGAGGTTGCTCGCCGGGACGACCACCTGGATGAGTCCGGACAGCGCGGCGCCGACGGCGATGTAGGACAGGCCGTAGAGCGCGGCGACGGTGTAGACGATCCACAGCCCGCCGCGGTCGTGGACCAGGTAGAGCGGCGTGAGGATGATCGCGGAGAAGACGTTGGCGGCGATCAGGAAGGGCCGCCGCCGGAAGCGGTCGGCGACCAGGCCGACCAGCGGCGCGAGGATGGTCGGGGCGAACAGCGCGAAGAACGTCGCGCCGGCGAGGCCGTCGGAGCCGGTGATGTCCTTGACCCAGATGCCGAGCGCGAGCAGCAGCACCGACTCGGCGGTCATGCTGAAGCATAGGCCGGTGAACAGCAGGCGGAAGGCGGGACGGCGCAGCACGGAACGCATCAGGGGTGCCCTTTCACTCCGTCGGAACGCCCCACGCCACCAGGCGCACGGGGCGGGCGGTCGGCGGCCGCAGGCGGGGTTCGGCCATGCGGTCGAGGTGGCGGAAGACGATGTCCTTGATCTCCTTGCCGATGGCTTCGAGTTCCTCGTCGGTGGCCCAGACGAGGCTCTGGCTCAGGAATGCGGCGTCCTGCCAGGCGGCCGGCTCGCGGCGTTTGCGCTCGCGCCAGCCGGACAGCTCCCCGACCTCCCGATCGACCAGGTAGGCCTCGGTCTCGTCACCGGCCCGGGCGAGTTCCGGGGCGTCCGTCCGTGCACCCCAGCGGTTGCCCCGGGCCACGGCCCGCCAGGGCCGCTGCCGGCCGACGCCGCCGGGTGCCTCCTCGATGTAGCCGTACTTGGCCAGCTGGCGCAGGTGCCACGAGCAGTTCGGCGCGGAGTCGCCGAGGCGGTCGGCCAGTTCGGTGGCGGTCAGCGGCCCGCGCAGGGCCAGCTCTTCCAGCAGGCGCAGGCGTAGCGGGTGGGCCATGGCGCGTAGCGCCTGCGGGTCGGTGTGCTCGCGAAACTCGGTCACGCCCACACTGTACGCCTCGAAAGCAATCTTTCGAAAGACTTCTTTCAACGCTGTTTACGCGGCGATCTTGCGCGAATGTTCGGGCATTGAGGACAAAGCCCCCGGGATGTGAGGCATTCGCGCAAGATCGTCGACCGATGGGCGCGGAAGGCGCGAGCCGGGCGGGCGATGCGCGAGCGGGAATACCGACGCGACGGGCGCGAAGAGGAATCAGGAGGCGGAGCCTGATCGGGTGACGCGAGGTGGATCAGATGAGGCGGGGCTGGCCGAGTTTGAGGACCTTCACCCGCTGGCGACCCGCGCGGACCGCGCCGACCGACGCCAGTGCCCGGGCAAGACGAAGCGCCGCTTCCAGCGAGTCGGCCTCGGCTGTCTGACGGCGCGGTTCGGGGGTTTCGGTCTCGTCGCGAAGCGGCACGTCATCGGACCAGAGGTTGTTGATGTCGTCAAGTCCTACGGGCCGAACCTCGGTCCGTACGATGAGGTACCGCATGTTGCGTCTCCGTGTTCTGGTCCGGGGCGGGTGCGCGCCGGGCGGCGGAGGGGGTCGGGGAGATCCATCGGTGGAACTTCCACGAGTGAGGACTATCCTCCGGTACTGCACGGAGCGTTAACAAGGACTTCACCCCGAACGGGGCGCAGGCCCGTCCGTACGGATGAATCCCGACGGTCTTTCAGTGGACCTCAGCGAGTCGCATTGACATGGTCGGCCAACCAGGTCGCCGTCTGCTCCGCGGTCAGCGCGGCCGACCGCAGCCACTCGTACACTCTGGCATATCGGCTGGCAGCGGCGCGGTCCGTGAGAATCAGATCACTCGCGAGGGCTTCGACGGCGACGGTGGGGAGGTCGTCCGGGCCGGCGTACGCGTAGATCGAGAACCCGTGTTGCGGTTGATAGAAGTCGGACACGCGGGCGTTGCCTGGAAGCACCCGTAGCGTCACGTTCGGTAACGAAGCCATGGCCCGGAGATGGTTCAACTGTCCGCAAAGGACATCCTTCGGCGCGGACCGCCCGCCGAGGGCCGTTTCGTCGAGGATCGCCTCGTACGCCGGTGCGTCGTCGGACCGGGTCAGGATGCTCTGCCGGGCCAGCCGGGCCTCGACCTCGTGGTCCTCGTTGACGGCCCCGGACGCGGCCGGCTGGGCGGGGATGAGGGCCGGCGTCCACAGCAGAGCGCGCGTCGACCGGATGCGTACGCGGGCGTAATCGGGCGTCTGGAGCAGGCCGGGGATGGTCGTGGCGGCGTACTCGCGGATGTCGGCGGCACTGCCTTCGAGTTCGGCGTACCCCCGCTGGCGCGGTGTCATCACCGAATAGGCGCGCAGCCAGCGGGTGTTGCCGGCGTCACGGGCCAGGGTGACGAGATCGTCCCGCTGCGGCCCGCGTACGCCGTAGGCGTCCAGCAGATCGAGGATGTCGGCGAGGTCCGGGCGGCTGCGCCCGTTCTCGAGCCGGGACAGCTTGGACTTCGCCGCCCAGCCGACCTGCTCGACGACTTGGTCACCGGTCAGGCCGGCGGCGACGCGCAGCCGGCGCAGCTCCAAGCCGAGGCGGCGCCGGCGCATGTCGGGACTGGGCGGGCGCTGCATGGGGCCGGGGACCTCCGCCATGTCATGTCACTGAGGCAGTACGCACAGTGATGGAAGACATAGCATAAGCCGACAATGCGGTTGCGCCCGCGTACGCCACACGGGTTCGTCGCTCAATCGCCGAGGCGCTGCTTGACCTGGACGATGTTCGGGTTGGTCATGGTCGTGCCGTCGGCGAACAGGACGGTCGGCACCGTCTGGTTGCCGCCGTTGACGCTCATGACGAACTCGGCGGCGGCCGGGTCCCGCTCGATGTCGATCACCGTGTAGCCGATGCCTTCGCGGTCCATCTGGGACTGCAACCGGTGGCAGTAGCCACACCAGGTGGTGGAGTACATCGTGACCATGGTCGGGAAACCTCCGAGATCGAGCCGGTGTCGCATCAGGTGCTACCCGTAACGTCGCACCGGCCTGGAATGATGCCAGCTGTGGCGCGTGACTCCGGAGGTTCCCTCCCCAGACCGGACGCCGGCCCGGCCGCATCGCTGCGCGGCCTGGATCCGGAGCAGCTGGCGGCCGTGACGGCGCCGGCGGGGCCGGTGTGCATCCTGGCGGGTGCGGGCACCGGCAAGACGCGGGCGATCACCCACCGGATCGCCCACCGGGTCACCACCGAGCAGGTCGAGGCCAGGCACGTGCTCGCCGTCACCTTCACCGCCCGCGCCGCGGCCCAGCTGCGCGAACGGCTCGCCGCTCTCGGCGCGACCGGGGTCGCCGCGCGGACCTTCCACGCCGCCGCCCTGCGCCAGCTGCGCTACTTCGCCCCGCGGCTGCTGCGCGGCCGGGCGATGCCCGAACTGGTCGACAGCAAGGCCCGGCTCATCGGCCTGGCCGCCACCCGCGCCGGCATCCGGGCCGACCGCACGACCGCCCGCGACCTCGCCGCCGAGATCGAATGGGCGAAGTCGTCCCTGGTCGAGCCGGACGAGTACGAGGTGCAGGCGGCCAAGGCGGCCCGCGAGGGGCCGCTGACGCCGCCCGAGATCAGCGCGGTGTTCACAGCGTACGAGCAGGTCAAGCGGCGGGCCGGAGCGATGGACTTCGAAGACCTGCTGCGCGCCATGGTCTGGGGGATCGAGGAGCACTCCGACGTCGCCGAGCAGGTCCGCAGCCAGTACCGCCACCTCGTCGTCGACGAGTACCAGGACGTCAACCCCCTGCAGCAGCGCCTGCTGGAGGCCTGGCTGGGCGGCCGCCGCGACCTCACGGTCGTCGGCGACGCCGCCCAGACGATCTACTCGTTCACCGGCGCCACGGCCGCCTACCTCATCGACTTCCCCCGCCACCACCGAAACGCCACCGTTGTACGCCTTGTCCGCGACTACCGGTCGACCCCGGAGGTCGTCGGGCTGGCCAACCACGTCATCCGGCAGGCGACCGGGCAGGAGGCGCGGCTGCGGCTGGACCTGATCGGCCAGCGGCCCAGCGGACCCGCGCCGGACATGCGTACCTTCCCGGACGAGGTCGCCGAGGCGAACGCGGTGGCCGCCCGCTGCCGGGAGCTGATCGCCGCCGGGACCCCCGCCGCCGAGATCGCCGTCCTCTTCCGGGCCAACGCCCAGTCGGAGGCCTACGAGGAGGCACTGGCCGAGGCGCAGGTGCCCTACGTCGTCCGCGGTGGCGAACGGTTCTTCGAGCGCGCGGAGGTACGCCAGGCGATGGTCGCCCTGCGCGCGGCCGGCCGCTCCGTGCCAGAGGGGGCCGACGTGCCCGACGCGGCCGCCGACGTGCTGCGCGGCCTCGGCTGGGAACCCGCGCAGCCGCCGTCCGGCGGGGCCGCCCGCGAGCGGTGGGAGGCGCTGGCCGCCCTGCACCGGCTGGCTCAGGAGTCCCGGGCGGCGACCCTGGCCGACTTCGCCGCCGAACTGGGCCGCCGCGCCGACGCCCAGTACGCCCCGACCATCGACGGCGTGACCCTGGCCAGCCTGCATTCGGCGAAGGGGCTGGAGTGGGACGCGGTGTTCCTGGTCGGCCTGGTCGAAGGGACGCTGCCGACCGCGTACGCGAAGACGCCCCACGCGGTCGAGGAGGAGCGGCGGCTGCTCTACGTCGGGATCACCCGGGCCCGGCAGTGGTTGTGGCTCAGCCACGGGCAGGCGCGGTCGCCGGGTGGCCGGGCGCGCAAGCCGTGCCGGTTCCTGCCGCAGCTGACGGGCGAATCGGCGTCGACCGTGCGGGCCCGGCGGGAGGCGGCCAAGGTCGACCGGCGCCGGGCGATCGCGGTCTCGTGCCGGATCTGCGGCACCACCCTGCTCGGCGGCGCCGAACGGAAACTCGGCCGCTGCTCGGGCTGCCCCGCCGACGTGGACGAGCAGATCCTGCAGAAACTGCACGAATGGCGTACGCGGGTGGCGGCGGCCCAGCAGGTTCCGGCGTACGTGGTGTTCACCGACGCGACCCTCACCGCGCTGGCCGAACGCCGTCCCACCAGCACCGATGACCTGCTGGCCATCGCTGGGGTGGGGCCGCGGAAGATCGAACTCTATGGTGCCGCTACATTGGCCCTGCTGGGTGGGGCTGACGTGGACGAACTTACAGTCGATCTTGTCGCCGAAAAAAACTTGGCAACAGAACCGTAAAATCGTTTGCGCCGTCTTTAGCAGGCGGAATAACCTTCGGTCACACCACTTCGAGCGGCGTGGGAAACGCTGCCCGACGACGACGAGAGCAGAGATGGAGGCGAGCCAGATGCTGAACGTGACTTTGACGTCGCAGCGTCCGTGGCTGGCGTCCCTGTGCCCGTCGCCGATCGGCGCGGTCGCCGCGATCAGCCCGAACGGTGTGTCCTACCTGCCGGTCCTCGTCGAGGGCCACGTCATCGGCGGCGTTTCGCCGGTGGCCGCGCCGCGGCCGTATGCCGTCCCGAGCCAGGAGTCCCTCCAGGCCCCGGGCGCCAGCGGTAGCCACGCCACCACTCTGACCATGATCAAGCCGGAGACCGTCCGGACGCAGGGACTGCAGAAGCTGCCCACGTTCGATGGATTCCGCGGCGTTCCGCCTCGAGGTAGGCCGGTCTAACACAGACCACCGGCACACTTCGAGGCCGCGGAACCCGCACACCGGGATCCGCGGCCTCATTTATTTGCACCGCACAGCCCTGGGACACCCCCTGAAGGAAGAAGAGGTGAGTAGGACTATGAGTCTGGCGTTGGCCCCTCTCGACATCACCGTCGAGCTGGGTGCGGAGCTGCCCTGCCGGAAGTTCGACCCCGACCTGTGGTTCGCCGACGCTCCAGCCGAGCTGGAGCTGGCCCGGGCCCTCTGCGGCGAATGCCCGCTGAAGGCCGAGTGCCTGGCGGGCGCGCTGGAGCGGGCCGAGCCCTGGGGCGTCTGGGGTGGTGAGATCTTCGAGCGTGGGGCGATCGTGGCGCGCAAGCGGCCGCGTGGCCGTCCTCGCAAGGAGGACCTCGCCCGGGACGCCGACCTGCGGGCCGAGACCGTCGCCCGGGTGGCGGAGGTCACCGGCCGCGAGTCGGTACGCCTCGCCGCCTGATCGGCAGCTTCGCACAACACCAGCCGGTCTTACCGGCAAGGAAAAACCTGAACCCGCCGGACGGCGGACCGAAAAGAAAAGAGAAGGAAGATGAATCAGATCAACGGTCTCACCGAGATGTATCTAATGAACGAAGCGCTGACCCGGGCCCGAATGACGGAGCCTCAGGCCGAGGCTCCCCGCACCGCTCGCCGCATCGCCATGAAGGCGCGCCGCAAGCAGGCCCGTACGTTGGGCAACCTCTGATACACCGGTGATCTCCAGCCCGGTCCGCGAGAGCGGACCGGGCTTTACTGTCCGTTCGCCCTTCGGGCGAGACGAGGGCACGTCGGCCCTTATGCGACGTCCGGCAGCACAGAGATCCTCAAACGCTTCGCGCTTGCGGATCTTGCACTGCCGGACGTCGCGGCCGAGTGCGGGGCGGTTCATCCGCCTGCCTCGGTAGGAGCCCTCATTCCTCCTCATACCCGGGGAGGTAGCTGGTGATGATCTCGCCGTAGTGGGCCTTGGCCTCCAGCTGGCAGAGGACGCCGATGGTGCCCATCGTCACGCGCTGGATCATCAGGTACGCGGGCGGCAGGTTCAGTTGCCGGCCCATCGCGTACGCGGGGCTGCGCGGGCTGGCGATGCGGGCCGCCTCTCCCCGCAGCCACGAACGGGTGAACCGGAATTCCTCCGCCCGCAACGGTTCCAGCATCGGCTGGATCCAGTCCAGGATGGCCGCCGCGTCGATGTCCACATCGGGCTTGACGAAGCCTTCGTCCCGCAGTCCGGTGAGGACGGCGTCGGCGTCGCCGGCCAGCGCGAGCCGGGTCAGCCGGCCGATCGGGGCCGGCAGGCCGCCGGGGAGCCGGGCGACCGCCCCGAAGTCGATCACGCCCAGCCGGCCGTCGGGCAGCAGGCGGAAGTTGCCCGGGTGCGGATCGGCGTGCAGCATGCCGGCCCGGGCCGGGGCGGAGAACGCGAAGGTCGCGAGCAGCTGCCCGGCCCGGTCCCGGTCGCCGACCGTGCCGGAGTTGATCACGGCGCTGATCGGCTGCCCCTCGACCCATTCGGTGACGAGCACCCGGGGCGACGACTTGAGCACCCGCGGGATGTAGAACTCCTTGTCGTCCGCGTACGCCTCGGCGAAGGCGGTCTGCGACGCGGCTTCGAGGTCGTAGTCGAGCTCCTCGACGACGCGCTCGCGCAGCTCGGCGACGAGGGGCTTCACATCGAGCCCCGGCTGGATCACGCCGAAAAGGGCCGAGAACCGGGCGAGCTGCGCGAGGTCGGCGATGAGCGCGTCCCCGGCGCCGGGGTACTGCACTTTCACGGCGACGGGCAGCCCGGCCCTCCGGCGGGGCAGCTTCCACACCGCCCGGTGCACCTGGCCGATGCTGGCGGCCGCGGCCGGATGGTCGTCGAACGAGACGAAAAGCGACCGCCAGTCCTCGCCGAGCTGCCCGGCCAGTACCTTGTGGACGGACGCGGCCGGCAGTGGCGGGGCGGCTTCCTGGAGCTTCGTGAGCGCCTGACGGTAAGGGCCGGCCAGCTCCTCGGGCAGGGCGGCCTCGAAGACGCTCAGCGCCTGGCCGAGCTTCATCGCACCGCCCTTGAGCTGGCCGAGAACGCTGAACAGCTGCTCGGCGGTGCGCTCCTGGATCCCGGCGGCGACGACGTCGGCGGCCATGCCCGTCACCCGCTTGCCGAACCCGAGAACGGTACGCCCGGCGAAGCCCAGCGGAAGGGAGGCGAGCTTGGCTGTGCGGGCGACGGCCCGGCGCGGGATCTCGGTCACCGTGCCATTCTCCCTCATCCGGCCCGGTGACTTGGGTATCGACGGTGGCGCGTGAGCACGTCGGCACTCTCCGCTACATGGCGGTTCAGGGCGGGCAGTGGCAGGCGGGGTGGCGGTCCCAGCGGCGTACCGCGATCTCGTGCGGGCCTTTGATGTCGACGCTGGCCCCGACCAGCACCGGTGGTTCGCCGTCGAGCAGCGCCACAGCCTCGGCGACCACCCGTCCCGCCGCCGTGTACGCGGTCGCGGCCGAACACGGCTCACCGGTGATGTCCGGCGGCAGCTGCTTCTCCAGCCTCGGCCAGGCCGGGTCGCGGTCCGCCCGGCGCAGTCGCAGGCAACCCAGGCACGGTCCCAGGTTCGGCACCTGGAGCGGACCGACCGTCACGATCCCCTCATGCACCACGACCTGCAGGTACGGCCGGGGGCCGGGGTCGGCCGGGCGGCCCGCGGAGACCTCCACGTGCAGCGAGGACGACGCCACGCGTACGCGGGGATGGTCGTGACCGGCCAGCCGGTGGCCCGGACTGCGCGCGGCGACCCTGCCCACCCCGGCCTCGCGCAGGCCTTCGGCGATGAGCCGCGGCAGCAGGCCGGCGCCGCCCACGACCACGCGGCGGCCACCTCGGCGGCGCATGATGTCGGCGGGCCGGTCGTGATCGAGGGCGAGGGCACCGGCCTCGGGACCGGCGACGGCGAGCTGGTCGGCGGCGATCAGCAGGCCGTGCGCCGCGAGATCGGCCAGCAGCGTCCGCGCGGCGGTGCCGTCGATGCCCAGCCTTGCGGCGGCGTCGACCAGGTCAGGCTCGGTACGCGAGCCGTCGAGGAGGTCGAGCAGGCGGCCGGCGGCCGGGTCGGCGAGTTCGAGGACCACGGCGCGGCGGTGGCCGACGCCGAGCTGCACGCGGTGCCGGTCCCGCCACAGCGGGCGGATGCCGGGGAGGAGCGCGGGGCGAGCCTTCACAGCCTCAAGTGTGGTGGCGCTGTCGGCCCGTGGACGAGTTATCCACAGGCTGTGTATACGCCGACGGCCAGTTATCCACAGAACACAGCGAGTTATCCACAGCTACGGGCACCCGCCGCCGGGGTCACCGGCAGCGGGAGCCACGGGTTTATCGCTGCGTGTCTCAGGCCTTGCCGAGAATGCGGTTCACCGTGGTGCCGCAGACCGGGCACGGGCCCTTCGCCATCCGCATCCCCGTCTTCGAGACACTGACGGTTCCCTTGAAGTCGCGCTTCTCCTTGCACTTCACGCAGTACCCGTTGTACGTCTCTTCAGCCACGATGCCCCTCCTGTTGCCTTCTCCACCCGGAATTGCGACGGGTCCGCCCGGAAGTGTGCCTTCCCCAACGTTCCGGATTTGTCAGGTACGCCGGGACACGCCGGGCGCTCTCCCGATGATCTTCAGATGATTTGCCGGTTTCCCGCTGAATGCGAAGAAAAAAGGCGCCGGACGGGTCTTGCGGACCCCTGGACCCGGCCCGCTACCGTCCAACGCATGAACCGCCGGAACGTCACCCTCGGCGTCGGCTGAACCTGCCATCTGGCACACGCGATGGCCGGCCCCCAGCAAACGCCCCTCGTAGAGGTGCGGCGCAGTACGCGCCGACGCCGGACGGTCGCCGCCTATCGCGAGGGCGAGCGGGTCGTCATTCTGATGCCGAGCCAGTTCTCCCGGGCGGAGGAGTCGGCCTGGATCGACAAGATGCTGGCCAGGCTGGAGGCGAAGGAGAGCCGGGGCCCGCGGTCCGACGACGCGCTGACGGCCCGGGCCGGCCAGCTCGCCGCCCGCTACTTCGGCGACCACGGCACCGCCGCCGTCCCGGCCGGTGTGCGCTGGGTCAGCAACCAGCGCGGCCGGTGGGGCTCCTGCTCGTCGGACGAGCGCACGATCCGGCTGTCGGACCGGTTGCGCGACATGCCGGCCTGGGTCGCCGACTACGTGCTGATCCACGAGCTGGCGCACCTGATCGAGCCGAACCACGGCGCGGCGTTCTGGCGCCTGGTCGGGCGCTACCCGAAGACCGAGCGCGCCCGAGGCTTCCTGGAGGGAGTCGCCGCCGTCGCCGGCGACGCGTACGCCGAGGACTAGTCGGCCGGCTTGTCCGGCTCGCCACCGTCCCCGGTCTCCGGCCGGTGCGGCGGGGTCTCGCCCTTGAGCAGCTTGTCCAGGTCCTCGTCGAACGTGCTCAGGTCGATGCCGACGTCGCCGTCCGCCCGCGCGTACGCCTCGGGGTCGGTGAACGCCTCGTCGGTGGGCATCAGGTCCGGGTGGCCCCAGAGCCCGTCCCGGCCGCCGACGCCGCGCTGCTCGGTCAGCGCCTTCCAGAGCTGGGTCGCCTCACGCAGCCGGCGCGGCCGCAGTTCCAGCCCGACCAGGGCGGCGAACGTCTGCTCGGCGGGACCGCCGGCGGCCCGGCGGCGGCGGAAGGCCTCGCTCAGCCGCGCGACGTTGGGCAGGCGGCCCTCGGCCGCGGTGTCCACGACGTGGCTGACCCAGCCCTCGATCAGCGCCAGTATGGTCTCCAGCCGGCGCAGCGCGGCCTGCTGGGCGGGCGAGTCGTCGGGCGTGAAGATGCCGGCCATCTGCAGCTGCTGCATCGACGCCGGGTCGCTCGGGTCGACGCGGCTCATCGCGTCCTCGATCGCGTCCCGGTCGACCCGGATGCCGCCCGCGTACGCCTCGACGGCCGCGAAGACGTGTCCGCGCAGCCACGGGACGTGCATGAACAGCCGCTGGTGGGCCGCCTCACGCAGGGCGACGTACAGCCGCACCTCGCCCGGGTCGAGTTCGAGCCCGTCCCCGTACGCCTTGAGGTTCGCCGGAACGATGGCGGCGGTGCCGGCCGGGCCGAGCGGCAGGCCGATGTCGCCGGCCGAGAGCACCTCCGCGGCGAGCGACGCCAGCGCCTGTCCGAGCTGGCCGCCGAAGACGGCGCTGCCGAGCGCGGAGAGCATGCCCTGCATCATGCCGAGCTGGGCCCGCGCCTCCTCCGGCACGAGGTCGCCCATGGCGTTGACCATGCGGGCGGCCACCGGGTCGCAGAGCTTCTTCCAGGCGTCCAGGGTGTGGTAGAGCCACTCGTTGCGGTTCCACGCCGCCGAGTTCGACAGCCCGCTCGGCCAGCTCGTCACCGGTTCCAGCCAGAGGTCGGCCAGGCGCAGGGCCTCGGCGACCGCCGCCTTGTCGGCCGGCGTCACGGCCGGATCGCCGACGTTGTTGAGCTGGCCGGTCGCCACCTGCCGGGCCAGGTCCCAGTTCACCGGGCCGTCGGTCGCGGCGCTCTGCGCCAGCATGTGCTGCAGACCCGCCAGGAACTGCTGCATCTGCCGCGGGTCGTTGGGGTCGGGCGCGCCGCCCGGCAGGCCGAAGCCGAAAGGAGTGTCAGGCACGCTCCCCACGGTACAACGAAGTTGAGTCTTGCCGACTCAGGGAGCACCCGGATCTTGGCTGTGGGAAGGCTGTGGATCCGGGCCGACGGCGCACACCGGCGCCGGCGCGCGTACCCGCTGAATTAGGGTGTGTGCCATGAGACGTCGCGGGTGGACCGTACTGATGGGCGCGCTCCTCGCGGCGTTCCTCGTGTACCTCATCGGCCAGGCGCCCGTGCGCTACGTCATCCTCGGGCCGGGCCCGACCTTCAACACCCTCGGGCAGTACGACGGCAAGTCTGTGATCCAGGTCACCGGCAAGCCGACGAGTACGAGCGACGGCCAGCTGCGGATGGTGACGGTCAACATCACCGACAACATCACACTGCTGGAGGCCATGAAGGCCTGGTTCGACCCGCACGAGAAGGTCGTCCCGCGCGAGCTGATCTACCCACCCGACCAGTCGAACCAGCAGGTCGAGCAGGAGAACAAGGAAGCCTTCACGGCGTCGCAGTCCAGCGCCGAGACGGTCGCCCTGCGCGAACTCGGCTACCCGGTCCTCGTCACGGTCACCGACGTCGTCGCGGACGGCGCCGCCGCGGGCAAGCTGGCCAAGGGCGACGTGATCGCCACCGTCGACGGCACGCCCGTGACCTCCGCCCAGAAACTCCAGGATCTCGTACGCGCCAAACCGGCCGGCTCGACGCTGGCGGTGGGCCGTGTCCGGGCCGGAGCGACCGAGACCGTGCAGATCACGACCAAGCCGGCCGACGACGGTACGCCCCGCATCGGCGTCTCGGTCGAGAACAAGCAGCCGCACGACGGCATCGACATCACGTACCACCTGGAGAACGTCGGCGGCCCGAGCGCGGGGCTGATGTTCACGCTGGGCACGATCGACGTGCTGAAGCCGGAGGACCTCACCGGCGGCAAGGTCATCGCGGGCACCGGCACGATGGACGACGAGGGCAACGTCGGCGTCATCGGCGGCATCGCGCAGAAACTGGTCGGCGCCAAGGACGACAAGGCGACCTACTTCCTGACCCCGGCGGGCAACTGCGCCGAGGCCAAGGCCAACGCGGTCGCCGGCCTGACCCTGGTCAAGGTGGACACGATCGACAGCGCGCTGACGGCGCTGGAGGAGATCCGTGACGGAAAACCGACACCGTCCTGCTGATCACGGTCGTCGGCGCGCGGCCGCGGGGCCCGGGCGGCTCTTGACAGGCGACTAACCTGGCAGGGTGACTCTGCCGGAGCATCCCCCGCTCAGCCGTCGCGGTCGCACGACCCTCATCGTGCTCGGCTCGTTCCTGATCCTGCTGCTCCTGCTGGGCTGGACGGTCAGCATCTGGACCGACTGGCTCTGGTACGACGAGGTCGGCTACACCTCGGTGCTGACCCGTGAGCTGAGTACCCGGCTGGCGCTCTTCGGCGTCGCCGCGATCGTGGTCTCGGTGTTCCTGCTGGGCAACTTCGCCCTGGCCGTGCGCCTGCGCCCGTTCACCCTCCCGCTCGGCCCCGACACGCCCCCCGCCGAACTGGTCATCGACCGGCTGCGGTTCGCGCTGACGACGCGGCTGGGGCGGTGGGTCGGCGTACCGGTGGTGGCGCTGGGGATGATCTTCGGGCTCGCCGCCCAGGGGCAGTGGAAGACCTGGCTGCTGTTTCGCAACGCGCAGCCGTTCAACTCGGTCGACCCGCTCTTCGGGCAGGACATCGGCTTCTCGGTGTTCCGGCTGCCCTTCTGGCAGTTCCTACTGGGCGTCGGCTTCGCGCTGGTCACCCTGACCCTGGCCGGCTCACTCGCCGTGCACGTCATCTCGGGCGCCGTCCGCTTCACCGGGCCCGGCGACCGGATCACCCCGGCCGCCCGCGTACACGTCACCACGCTCATCGCGCTGTTCGTCGGCTTGAAGGCGGTGGCGTACGCGCTGGACAAGCGGGCGCTCGTGCTGGACCAGAACTCCACGTTCTCGTTCAACGGGGCCGGCTACACCGACGTGCACGCGCTGCTGTCGGCGAAGGACATCCTGATGTACCTGGCCGTCACCGTGGCCGTGGCGATCCTGGTCTTCTCCAACGTGGTGCTGCGCAACATCGTCTGGCCGGGCGTTGCCCTGGGCCTGCTGGCCATCTCGGCGATCGCCATCGGCGGCGTCTACCCGTGGTCGGTGCAGACCTTCAAGGTCAACCAGACCCCGACCCTGGAGACCCCGTACGCGCAGCGGGCCATCGACGCGACGCTCAAGGCGTACGGGATGTCCGAGCTTGTGAACCAGCCGTACGCGGCGACGAACATGACGCCGCCGCAGAGCCTGACCACGGACACGACGGTGGTGCCCACGATCCGGCTGCTGGACCCGGCGATCGTGGCGGACACGTTCGCGCAGCCGCAGGTGCGCAGCTTCTACGACTTCGGCAAGAAGCTGGACGTGGACCGGTACACGGTCGACGGCAAGACCGGCGACTACGTCGTCGGCCTGCGCGGCATCGACTACGGCAAGCTCGCCGACGCGCAGCGCAACTGGCAGAACACCCATACGGTCTACACACACGGCTACGGCCTGGTCGCCGCGCCGGCCGACCGGGTCGGCAACAACGGCCAGCCCTGCTTCGTCTCGGGCTTCCTCAACGCCGGCGGCGCGGCCACCGCCTGCTCCTCGACCACCGACCAACTCGGCGTCGACGAGCCCCGGATCTACTACGGCGACGGCTTCACCGAGTACGCGGTCGTCGGCGCCCACGGCGGCCGCAACGTCGAGTACGACCGGCCGACGGGCGACACCGGCGACCAGTACTACACGTACAAGGGCGCGGGCGGCGTACCGCTGAACTCGACCTGGCGGAAGATCCTGTACTCGCTGGACTACATGGAGACCAGTTTCCTGCTGTCCGACGCGGTCACCGACAACTCCAAGATCCTCTACGTACGCGATCCCCGCGAACGCGTACAGAAGGTGGCGCCGTTTCTGACCCTCGACGGCGACCCGTACCCCGCGGTCGTGGACGGGCGCATCATGTGGATCGTGGACGGCTACACGACCGCCACCCACTACCCGTACGCCCAGGTCGTCGATCTCCGGGACGCCACCAGCGACTCGCTGACCGGCAGCGGCACGGTCGCGCAGGACCGCCAGCGGATCACCTACATGCGCAACTCGGTCAAGGCGACGGTCGACGCGTACGACGGGACGGTCACGCTCTACCAGTTCGACGACGAGGACCCCGTCCTCAAGGCGTGGAACCAGGCCTTCGGCGGGATCATCCAGCCCAAGTCGGCCATCCCGACCTCCCTCGCGGCGCACTTCCGCTACCCCGAGGACCTGTTCAAGGTCCAGCGCGATCTGCTGACCCGCTACCACGTCCGGGACGCGGCCGACTTCACCGCCGGACCGGACTTCTGGAAGGTGCCCGACGACCCGGCCGACTCGTCGGCGACGAAGGCCAAGCAGCCGCCCTACTACCTCTACACCCAGCTGCCCGGCCAGACGCGTACGCAGTTCCAGCTGGTGTCGGTCCTCGCCCCGGTGGGTGACCGGCAGACCCTTTCCGCCCTGCTGTCCGCCTCGTACGCCGACGGCCGCCCGCAGTTGCGCGTCCTCGAACTGCCCAAGGACACCCAGGTCCCCGGCCCGAGCCAGGCGCAGCAGCTGATGGAGAACAAGGACCTTCCGCGTACAGACATCAATATATGGAAGGACAACGTTCAACGAGGGAATCTCCTGTCCTTGCCTTACGGCGACGGCATCCTCTACGTCGAACCCCTCTACGTACGCAGTGCGGACCAGAAGGCGTACCCGCAACTGCGGAAGGTGCTCGTCGCGTACGGCGACAAGGTCGGCTACGCGGACACCCTCGAACAGGCGCTCGCCCAACTCGTCGGCACGACCGCGCCACCCACCACGACAACGCCGCCCCCGCCGGGCTCCTCGGCGGTCGACGCCGCGGTCGCCAAAATCCAGAAGGCGCTGGCCGACCTCAAGGCGGCCCAGCAGACCGGCAACTTCCAGGCGCAGGGCCAGGCGCTCGCCGACCTGGACGCCGCGATCAAGGAGTTCAACGAGGCCAAGGGCGGCTCCGGGACACCACCGTCAGCCTCGCCTTCGACCTCCCCAACGGCCTCGCCGTCACCGTCGCCCGGCAGCGGCGGGGCGGCGATGGCAGGGTGAGTTTCGCCGTGGCGTACGGGCCGTGTACTATTCTGCGAGTGCCCGGGCAACGGGCGCGACCTGCGGGGACGTGGCGCAGCTGGTAGCGCACCACACTGGCAGTGTGGGGGTCAGGGGTTCGAATCCCCTCGTCTCCACCCGTGGATCGGTTCCATCCGATGACCGAAAGCCCAACTCATTCGTGAGCTGGGCTTTCGGCTTTCTCGGTGAAGTCCGGCGCAAGCGCCAGTGGTTCTTGCCCTCCTCGCTATGCCGTCTCGCCGGGCTGCCGTGACCGTTCCCGGGTCGCGAGTCGCCCTCCGATCACGGCGTACCAGGCGAGGATCTCCAGGAAGAAGGCCCGTTCGGTCAGGCCGCCGACGCCCAGGGTCCAGGTTCCGAACATCGCGACGATCAAGGCGAGTGCGCCGAGCCCGGCGGCGATCGAGTAGGTGCCCAGGCCACGCCAGGATTCCCGACGGCGCAGGCGTACGCCGGTGGTGATGAATCCGCCGATGGCACCGAGGCCGACCAGCGGCATGCCGACGACCCAGTGCAGGGTCAGTGTCGCGGGTGCCTCGGTGAAGACGCCGGCCCAGGCGAAGCCGATTCCCGGCAGCATCAGCAGGCCCGTGGGGATCCACTGCCATGGGTCGGTCCGTCGGGGGTCGAGTGCCCGGTGGAGGCCGATGCTGACGGCGACAAGTGCCGCGCCCATCACCATCAGCGAAATGTTGAGCAGCCAGGGCTGGTCGCCGACGCCGAGATCGCTGATGGCCTGGTGGATCGGGGAGTAGTCCGGGCGGAGGAGGCCGGCGACGGTGGCGGCCATGACGAAGATCAGCGGCCCGAGGATGCCGCACCACCCCAGGATCTGGATGGTCGGGAAGTTCCGCTCCGATGTTCTCGCGGGCGTTTCGGTCATCAGGCGCCGTCCTTGGAGAGAGGCTTAGATTTGGTAACTAAAATTTTATGGTCACCAAAATTTTTTGGCAACCCAGCGTGCGATACGCTTCGCGACGTGGCTGAGCTTGGGCTTCGCGAGCGGAAGAAGCAGCAGACGCGGCAGCTGATCCTCGACACGGCCGCACGGCTGTTCACCGAACGCGGGTTCGACGGGGTCAGCGTGGCCGAGATCGCCCGGGCGACCCAGCTCTCGGAGGTGACGGTCTTCAACTACTTCCCGGCGAAGGAGGATCTTGTCTTCGGCCGGATGGAGTTCTTCGAAGAGCGCCTGGTGGCCGCCGTGGAGCAGCGTGCGGCGGGAGAATCGGCGGTGGCGGCGTTCGGCCGGGCGGTGATCGCGGGGGCCGATCAACTGGTCGCGCGGGTGGACATGATCGCCAAGGCGGCGACGCTCATCCGGTCCAGCCCGGCCCTGCAGGCCCGGGAGCGCGAGGTCACCGAGCGCTACAC
This sequence comes from Hamadaea tsunoensis DSM 44101, assembly GCF_000428945.1. GTDB lineage: Bacteria > Actinomycetota > Actinomycetes > Mycobacteriales > Micromonosporaceae > Hamadaea > Hamadaea tsunoensis. The sequence goes on from NZ_AUAX01000005.1 coordinate 403,693, forward strand.
GAAGCGGTTGACCGAGGTGCTGGCCGCCGGAACGGGCGGGGGTGGCGATGACATGGAGGCGCGCGTCGTCGCGGGCGCGCTGATGGCTGTCCACCGCGGGTTGCTGGAATACGTACGGGACGCGGTGCTGGCGGGTCGCCGGGGCAAGCGCCTCGCCCAGGATGCCACCGCGCAGGCCGGCCGCGCCCTCGCCCGGTTGGAGTCCGGTCTTGCGGACTACCCAGCGAACCGGCAGGCCGGGACCGCCGCCGACTGACCTCGCTGTGGCCGGGAAGCCGCGGCTTCGTCGGGCTCGGGTCCGGGTAACCGAGGGCGATGAGTTTCACCGAGGCGTTCCGTCTCCACCCGTGGAAGCGGTGAACGCCATGGAGGAGGGCATCATGACGACCACGTACACCTTCGATGTGTTTTCCAGCCTGGACGGCTTCGCGGCGGCCGGCGGCGACTGGACCGGCTACTGGGGCAAGCAGGGGCCGGAGCTGCTCGAACACCGCCTCGACCTGTACGCCGACCAGCAGCGCATGGTGTTCGGCGCCAACACCTACCGGCTGTTCGTGCAGATGCTGGCCGACAGCACCGAGGACTCCGACGTCCGCGATCCCTGGGTCACCAGGATGGTCGGCCTGCCCGCGACCGTGGTGTCGAGCACCCTGCAAGGGCCGCTCGACTGGCCGGATGCGACCGTCGTACCCGGTGACGCCGTCGAGGTCGTCGCCCGGCTCAAGGAGGAGTCGGCGGTGCCGTTGCGTTCGCACGGCAGCCTGTCGATGAACCGGGCGCTGATGGCCGCCGGTCTGGTGGACCGGGTGCAGGTGACGGTGTTTCCGGTGATCACCGGCCGGACCGGACTGGAGCCGATCTTCCAGGGCGCGGCCGACTTCGACCTGACGCTGCTGGAGAGCCGGACGATGGACAACGACATTCAGGAGCTCGTCTACCGGCCGACGCTGCACAGCTGAGCCCAGCAGGTCGCGCAGGGCCCCAGATGGCACAGGGGCCAGACGGTGCGCGGCCCAGATGACGCAAGGCGCAGAGTGTGGCGCAGCCCACGCCCGGATCGCCGGCCCACCGGTCATGATCGACTGATGCGACGGGGACTCGTGATCATCGCCGTGGTCGGGTTGCTGCTCTGCGGCGGGCTCGGCGTCACGTTATGGCAATGGCGGTCGGCGGAGAAGGACCGGCGCGACCTGTCCGACCTGACGATGCTGTCGCCTTGGCCGCGTACGCAGTTGCTGCTGCCGGACGGTCTGCCCCTCGACAGGGCCATGGGGGACGTCGGCTCGGCCGGCTTGAGCGTGTCCTACGTGACCGAAGACGGGCCGCTCGCGTACGCCATCGAGGTTCTCGACGACCGCGGCGAGCCGGTGTGGGGCGTCAGCTGTGGTGCCCGGGCGGTCGCGGTGTGCACGGATCTCGGCGGCGGCTACACCTACGTGAAGGTGCTGGACACCGGCAACAGCGACCCGGCCACGATCGTGCGGCGGCGCGACGGCGACCGGATCTTCAGCGCGACCCTTCTCGGCGATCATCCCGATCGGGTCACGGACCTGCGCGCCGTCGTCACGGCCGTGCATCAGCCCAGCGACGCGGAGCTGCTCAAGATCCTGCGGTTCGACGGCTACCAGACCGACTGGAGCTGAGTCCGCTCCTCGACTCGGGCGCCTCATGGCTGTGGATCTTCTAGGTCTGTGACGAGAATGCCGCGCGGCCCGTCCCCAAGGGGCAGCCACCCCGGTCCGGGCCGCGCGGAGCTTGTGTCGTGCTACTCCCGACGCCGGATCACTCCCGGACCGACGGCTCGGCCGCGGCGGGCACCGGCGACAGCGGCTGTACGCCCAGCTCGTCCAGCAGTTCTTCTTCCCGCGTGACCAGGTCGGCGGCCGGGGCCGGCACCTTCTTGGCGCGGATGAGCGACGCGAGTGCGCCGAGGATGCCCATGATGATGGCCAGCCAGAAGACGATCACCAGACCGTCGTGGAACGGCGTCGCGATCAGGTTCGGGAAGAACTGGTGGTCGGTCAGGGTGGCCGCGTTGGCCGCCGGGAGGTTGCCGAGCACCTGCGGTCCGAGCAGTTCCTGGATCGGGTTGTAGCCGAGGAACGCAGCGAACAGCGTGCCGACGGGCGGCAGGGTGGCGATCGTGTGCGCCGCCGCCGGCGGTACGCCCTGCGCGGTGAGTCCGGCGTCCAGTGTGGACGGCAGCGAGTCCGACAGGCCGGCGACCATGAGCGAGAAGAAGATGCCGATGGACAGCACCATGCCGGCGTTCTGGAAGGTCGCCCGCATGCCCGACGCGACGCCGCGCAGGTGGGCCGGGACGCTGGACATGATGAGGTTGGTGTTGGGCGCCGAGAACAGGCCGCCGCCGAAGCCGTTGAGGAACACCAGGACGGCGAAGACGCCGTAGTGGAAGTTGGTCGGCACGAGCAGGAGCGCGGCGAACGACGCCGACATGAGCAGCAGGCCGCCCGCGGCGAACAGGCGGGCGCCGAACTTGTCGGAGAGGAACCCCGACAGCGGTCCGGCGGCGAGGAAGCCGACCGTCAGCGGGAGCAGGTAGATGCCCGCCCACAGCGGCGTGTCCTCGTAGTTGTAGCCGTGCAGCGGCAGCCAGATGCCCTGCAGCCAGATGATCAGCATGAACTGCAGGCCGCCGCGGGCGATCGAGCCGAGCAGGCTGGCCGCGTTGCCGCCGCTGAAGGCCGCGATGCGGAACAGGTGCAGGGGGAACATCGGCTCGGCGACCTTGGCCTCGATGATCCCGAACGCGAGGAGCAGCAGGGCGCCGCCGCCGAGGCCGGCGATGATCCACGGGTTCGTCCAGCCCATGGAGTGCCCGCCGTAGGGCTGGATGCCGTAGGTGATGGCGGCGAGCAGGGCGGTGAGGCCGGCCGCGAAGGTCAGGTTGCCCCACCAGTCGATCCGGCCCGGCCGGCGTACGCCGTTGTCGCGCAGGGACTTGAAGGCCCAGATGGTGCCGACGACGCCGATCGGGACGTTCACCCAGAAGATCGAGCGCCAGTTCCACTCCGCCAGTACGCCGCCCAGCACCAGGCCGATGAAGGAGCCCGCGATGGCCGCCACGATGTTGATGCCGAGGGCCATGCCGCGCTGCTTGGCGGGGAAGGCGTCGGTGATGATCGCGGCCGAGTTGGCCATCAGCATCGCGCCGCCGATGGCCTGCACGACGCGCCAGCCGATCAGCCAGAGGGCGCCCTTGCCCCCGGTGAACGGGTCCAGCGACAGGATGATCGACGTCGCGGCGAAGATCGCGAAGCCGAGGTTGTAGATGCGTACGCGTCCGTAGATGTCGCCCAGCCGGCCCAGCGTCACCACGAGGACGGCCGTCACGAGCATGTAGCCCATGAGCATCCACAGCAGGTAGCCGACATTGCCGGGCTGCAGCGGATTGAGGCCGACGCCGTTGAAGATCGCGGGCAGGGAGATGAGCACGATCGAGGAGTTGATCGTCGCGATCAGCATGCCCAGGGTCGTGTTCGACAGGGCGACCCACTTGTAGCGGTCGTCGTGCGTGGTCATCGTTCGCCTTCGGTTGTGGGTCAGGGGTGTGCGGCGAGTGTTGCCAGGGTGTTCAGGGCGGGGAGGGCGGCCTCGATCGCGGCCGCCTCGTGCGGCTGCAGGCGGGCCAGGAGCGCCTCGACCTTCTCCGTGCGTACGCGGCGGCGATGGTGCAGCAGGTCGCGGCCGGCCGAGGTGATCTCGACGAGCACGACGCGCCGATCGGACGGGTCCGCGGTACGCGCGGCGAGCGAGTCCCGTTCCAGCCGCGACACGATCTGGGTCATCGCCGGCTGGGTGACGCCCTCGGCGACGGCCAGCTCGGTGAGGCGGCGGGCGCCGTCGCGCTCGAGCGTGGCGAGGGTCGATGCCGCGGAGAGGCTGAGCCCGAGCGGGCTCAGCTGCCGGAACGAGGAGAAGAGGCGCTGGACGGTCACCACGAGATCGGGCTGCGCGGCGGCTGCCGTGCCGCTTTCCGCTGTGCTGCTTTCCGCGGGGACCACCTCAGTCGGGCGCATGCTCTTTTTCTATCACGTACTTATAGAAGTAGTTAATGCATCGGACGGGTGAGCGGGATCACGATGGGCCGTTGACCGTCAAAGTCTTCATATGTAGAGTTTCGATATGCCGCGCACTCCCGACACCTCGCCGCAGACCCTGAAGGTCTTCGACGCCCTGCTGGAAGACCCGCAGGGCTGGCATTACGGCTACGCGCTCAGCAAGCGGACCGGGCTGGCGTCCGGCACCCTCTATCCGATCCTCATCCGTCTCGTCGAGCGTGAGCTGCTCGACACCCGCTGGGCCGAGGCCGAGCCCGGCCGCCCGCCGCGCCACCTCTACCGGCTCACCGGCGACGGCGTACAGGTCGCCACGCAGCGGCTCGCCGTCGGCCGCAAGAGCATCCCCCTGTCCGGCCTCACCCCCAGGACCGTGTCATGACCCGTGAACCCGTCCTCCGCCGCGCCGCCCGCCGCCTGCTCCAGTGGGCCGTCCACCGATCCGGGCGTACGCCGTGGGGCCAGGCTCTGCTCGGCGAATTCGAGGAGACGGCCACCACGGGAGAGGGCGTCCGCTGGGTCCTCAGTGGACTTCCCGTGCTCCTGCGCGGCCGGCGTACCCGTCGCACGATCCTGGCCTGGCGGCTCGCGTACGCGTCGGTGCTCGGGTCGGCCGTGCTGCTGGGGGCGCAGGCGTTCCTCGTGTCGCCCGCGTACGTGCCGACCGACCCGAACAACCCGACACTGGCGGTCGGCGACCGGGTGCTGGTGCAGCACTCCGGTTTCGATCTCCACTATGGACAGATTGTGCAGTTCCACGTGAGCCGGGAGTTCGGGCGGCAGGAGCCGATGCTGCGGCGGATCATCGGGCTGCCCGGGGACGTCATCGACTGCGCCGGCGGCCACGTCCTGCGCAACGGCGAGCCGCTCGACGAGGCGTACCTGCCGGCGGGCACGCTCACGGCCTGCGACCACACGACCGTCCCCGCCGGCGACATCTACGTGCTCGGCGACAACCGGTACACCGCCGTCGACTCCCGGGCGTTCGGCGTGGTCGCCGCGTCCGCCGTCCAGGGCCGGGTCGTGGGCCGGTTCTGGCCGCTCACCCGGCTGGGACCGGTCGGAGGCTGACCGGCCGGATCGCGGGCTGACCGGCCGGGGCGGGCGGCAGCGCGGGGATCCCGGAAGCAGGGATCCCGGAAGCGGGCCGGACGAGACCGGCCCGGCCCCTGGTGGCGGGCCGGGCCGGAGCTTCCGTGCGGTTCGTTCGGGTAGCCGTCAGGCGTTGCGCGTCCGGCGGGTGCGGCGGCGGGGCCGCTCCTCACCGCGGCGGAAGCTCAGCGCCCGGCCGACGGCGACCGCCAGCATGACGCCGATCGCCGCGAACGCCACCTGGATGCCGAGCTCCGCCCAACTCCAGGAGAAGTGCCAGTTCACCGCGTTCCAGTCGAAATGGGCCACGGCGTTGTCGGTGACGTCGAGGGCGTTGGACGCCCACGACCCCAGCAAGGCGGCGCCGAATCCGATGAGCCAGGTCGTGAGGATGCCGATGCTCTGGCGGCCGGGGATGACCAGGCGACCGAGCGTACCCACGACGAGGCCGATCACGATGGCGCTGACGATGTCGTCGATCCGCATCTGCAATCGCTCCCCTCAGGTCTGCCGGTACCTTTGCCGAATCTCCCGGATTCCAAACCGCCCCGCCGTCAGCCGCTGAAGACGTCCAGGTAGGACAGCTTGTCGTTGACGCCCCCGGTGGCGTTCGTCACGGTCAGCCGGCCGTCGGTCACGGTCACCGTCACGGTCGCCTCCACCCAGTGGTTCGCGGTGGTCGGCGTACCGGAGACGGCCAGGGTGCCCTCGACGGCTATCCGGTAGACGCTGTCGGTGTTGGACGGATCACCGGCCGCCACGTGGACGACGTAGGTGCCGTTCGGCACGGCCAGTTCCCAGAAGTTCGCGTTCGTCGGCCGGGCGGCGTGGTTGAGCGTGTCGTAGCGCTGGTCCGGGGAGTTGGCCGCGTCCCGGTCCCGCGTGTTCGCCGTGTTGTCGACCGACCAGCCGTAGCTGAGACCGTTGCCCCGGTTGGCGTACACGGCCCCGGTGTCCTTCGCGTACCCGGTGGGGACGGTCGAGCCCGCGGGCTGGAAGTTGACCGACGCGTGGAACAGCGGCGTCAGCAGGAACGCGTGGTACGCGCCGTTGTGCCGGCCGACGCCCACGATCTGGCCCAGGTCGTTGAGGCCGTTCGCGCGCTCCAGCGTCCAGCCGGTGCCGGTCCCGATGAGGGTGTCGAGCGCGGTGATCGTGCCACCCGGCCGCCAGATCCAGGCGCGCGGCGAGACGCACGGCTGGCACATCGGATCGGCGGTCCCGACGACGACCCCGGCCGCGTTGACCGCCAGGCCGGTGCTGTAGGTGATGCCGTCGAGCGTACCGATGTCCACGATGGACGGACCGGACCACAGGACGGCATGGGTGTTGGACGGGCCCGTGACCGCGGCCGCGCCGGTCACCTGGCCGCGGATGTTGATCGCGGTGGCGGCGGCGCCGCTGGGCTGGCCGGGCAGCCCCGGCAGGAACGCCAGCGAGCCGTTCTGCCAGACGAAGGCGGGCGTGCCGACGACCTGGCCGACGGCGTTGATGCCGTTGGCCGCCCCGAGCTGGTCCGGCGGGTTCGCCAGGTAGGTGCCGTTGCCCGCGAGGTCGAAGATCTCCGCGAGCGGGCTGCCCTCGGAGTCCGCCGGCCGGCGCCCGCCGACCACGCGGCCGGCCGGGTCGATGCCGTTGCCGACGCCGAGCCGGTTCTCGATCGGCCCGCCGAGATCCTGCGGTACGCCGCTCGCGCTCCACCGGATCGGGTAGCCGTAGGACGTCGTGGCCCGGTCGCCGGTCCCGGCCACCTGCCCGGCGTCGTTGATCGCGTTCGCCCGGCTGTTGCCCGCGCCGGGCAGCGTACCGAGGTCGGTCATGGTGCCGTTCGCCCACTTGAAGGCGTGTTCCGCGCCGGACGCGACGGTCGTGTAGCCGACCACCACGCCGGCGTTGTTGATCGCGTTGGCGACGCTGATCGCGTACGTGGAGGTGCTGAGTACGCCGAGGTCGACGATGGTGTAGCGGGCCGGTGCCGCGGCCGCGGCGGGTGCGGCGAGCAGGCCGCCGGCCAGTAGCGCGGAGCTGATGAGAGCCCAACGGGTGCGGGTGGACACGATGTCCCCAATCCAGTGCCGGGTGAGAGTTTCCGGGGTCCGGGAGAGCGCTCCATCACCCTGCGGTGGACAGTGACGGTTGTCAACATGTTGGAAACGTTGCCGCGCGTGCCGACTCCCCGACCGGCTCCGATCAGGGATCGTGAAGGGCGGCGGGCGCGCGGGCGTCCCGAGGAGTGGACGCGGGTGGGCGGTGGTCCGGAAGGTGGGGCATCGTGAAATGCCGAGCGCAACGTCGGGCTCGCCGTCGGCCGCACCCGGCCGCCCATCAGCCGCCCACCCCGCGGCTCGCCCGATGGAGCCCCGCATGCAAGTGAGCGTTCCCGTGCCCGCGTACCCGCATCTGCTGCTGCGCCGCGTCGCCGCCACCCTGCGGTCCGGCACCGCCTTCGCCGACCGCGTACGCCTCCCGCGGGTGGCCGCGCCGACCGGGCCGGTGCCGCCGCCGACCTGGACCACCGTTCCCGGCAGCGCCATCGCCACCGAGGCCCAGCGGTTCGTCGCGTACCGGCACGGTGATGCGGAGGTACGCGTCCACGCCACGACCGGTCTCGACCACCCGGCTCCCGCCGAGGGACTGGTCGCCCGGTTGACCCTCGGTTCCCACCCGGTACGCGTCCACGCCGACGGCACGCCCGGCGGCTACGAGGCGCGCTGGACCGACGGGGGAGCGGCGTACCAGCTGTCGGCCCGGCCGGTCAGCCTCGCCGAGTTCATGGAACTCCTGCTGAGCATGGACTGGAACTAGTCCACACGCGACGGTCAGGCGGGCGGCCCGCCGAGCCCGTGCCGGTACGCGTACCGCACCGCCTGCGCCCGGTCGCGTACGCCGGTCTTGGCGAACAGCCGGTTGATGTGCGACTTCACCGTGGCTTCGCTGACGTACAGCCGGGTCGCGATCTGCCGGTTGGACAGCCCCTCGGCGATCAGCGCGAGCACCTCGGCCTCGCGGGCGGTCAGCTCGTCAGGGAGATCCACCCGCGTGCCGGGCGGGTCCGAGGCGGCGACGAGCCGGCGGCTCACCTCGGCGTCGAGCACCGCGGCACCGACCGCGGCGGCCCGGACGGCCTGGGCGATCTGCTCGCGGTTGGCGTCCTTCGTCAGGTAACCGGTCGCGCCCGCGCGCAGGGCCGCCACGATGTCGGCCTCCTCGGCGTACGTGGTGAGGACGACGACCCGGGTTCCGGGATGCTCGGCGTGGATGCGGGCGGTCGCGGCCACCCCGTCGACCCGCGGCATCCGCAGATCCATGAGCACCACGTCGGGGGCGTGCTCGGCCACCAGGCGCAGGGCTTCCTCGCCGTCGGCGGCGGTCGCCACCACCGTCACATCGTCCAGCAGGTCGAGCAGGACGGCGAGGCCTTCGCGTACGGCGGTCTGGTCGTCCGCCACCACCACGGAGATCACCGGGGAATCGTCACATTCACGGCCCAGCCGCCGTCCACCGGCCCGGCCTCGAACACGCCGCCGGCCAGGCGCGCGCGTTCGCGCAGGCCCGCGAGGCCGTAGCCGCCGCCGGTCCCGGCCAGGTCGCCGGCCGGCCCGGCGCCGTCGTTCGTCACCGTGAGCCGCACGCTCGTCTCGGCGTACGCGAGAATGATGTTGATCTTTGCCCCTGGGGCGTGCTTGCGCGCGTTGGTGACGGACTCCTGCGCGGTGCGGTAGAGGACCAGGGTCTTGCCGGGATCGACGGGGCCGGGCGTGCCCTCGACGGCGACCTCGGCCTGGCCCTCGTACGCGTCGGCCAGCTCGCCGAGCAGCTCGCCGAGGCCGACGGAGTCGCCGCGCAGGACGCCGATGGCGCGCCGGGTCTCGGCGAGGCCGTCGCGGGCGAGCCGGCCGGCCCGCTGGACCGAGGTGCGGGCCTGGTCCGCGCGGCCGTGTTCGAGCAGAGCGTCGGCGGTTTCGAGCTGGACGGCCAGCGCGCCGAGAGAGTGGGCGAGGACGTCGTGGACCTCGCGGGCGAGGTCGGTCCGCTCGGCCATGGCGCGGGCCTGCTGGGCGGCGACGCGCAGCTCGTCGCTCTGCCGGCGGGCGAACCCGACGACGAGGCACAGCGCGATCAGGCCGAGCCCCGGCCACAGCAGGTGCATGGGGTCGCCGGTGACCAGCAGGACGAGGATGAAGGCGACGGCGAGCAGGGACGCGGCGGTGGCGGCGACCGCCGGGCGGATCTGGCGGGCGACCCGGAGCGTCGCGGTGATCAGGAAGACCAGGCCGATGCCGTTGGGCCAGGCGATGATCGTGAGACCGCCGAAGCCGAGCAGCGCCAGGCCGGCGAGTTCCCAGCGCACGTCGCCGGGGCGGAGCACGCCGGGAATCCAGCCGAGGGCGGCCGCCGCCAGCCCGGCGATCGCCCACGCGGTCACCGGCCGGGGGCCGCTGCTGACCGCCGCCACGACGATCAACGTCAGGACGATGGCGCTGCGCAGCCACACCCACCAGCCGGGTCTCATGGGACTAGTTGTACCCGGTCAGCCGAGGATCCGGCCGCGGGCGCGGTCGTCCGGGGCGAACGGGATGCCGAGGCCGTTGGCCCGCCAGGCCACCATCAGGCCCTCGCCGAGCAGGCTGACCCCGAAACCGATCATCAGCACCTGGCTGTTGCCGTCGTCGGCGCCCACCATGTGCCCGCCGAAGGCGAAGGCCAGCCGGACCACGATCGACAGCACCCACAGCGCCACGGTGGTCCAGCGGTAGCGCATCCAGAGGAAGCCGTCGCGCTCGTAGAGGTGGATCGTCCAGCCGCGCAGCGCGCCGAGCCCGAGACCGAGCACGACCTGGACCACCAGCAGGGCGATGTCCATGACGGTCAGGTGGACGCCGTTCAGCCGGGTCAGGCCGATCACTGCCAGGATCGCGGGGATGACGAAGAGCCTGCGGGTCCGCAGCGGGCGGCCCGCCATCCGGCCGGCGATGGTCCAGATCACGAGGCCGGCGATGAGCACGATGGTCACAGCGTTCATGTCCACGACGGTACGGATCATGGACGCGCGCGGCGTCGAACCGTGGGTGGAGAAGGGGTGGAACCGGGTCCACCCCTTGCTGCCTCAGTTCTGCGGTGGCCTCAGTTCGTGCGGCCGGTTCAGTTCGTGCGGCCGGTTCAGTTCTTGCGGCCGACGGCGGCGTACTCGGTGACGATCGTGGTGTCGTCGCCGTCGGGACGCCACTGCGACGCCGTCACGATGCCCGGTTCGAGGATCTCCAGACCGTCGAAGAACCGCGCGATCTGCTCCGGCGTACGCGAGCAGATCGGCGCGGAACCGCTGGAGTTCCACATCTGCATGGCCTGCTCGACCGCCTCGGCGTGCACCTCCTTGGTCGGGTGCGACAAGACGAGGTAGCTGCCGGCCGGCACGGCGTCGACGAGCTTGCGCACGATCGCGTACGCCTCGTCGTCGTCCACCACGAAGTTCATGATCCCGAGCAGCATCACGGCCACCGGCTGGTCGAAGTCGAGCGTCTCGGCGGCGGCGGCCAGGATGGCGTCCGGCCGGCGTACGTCGGCGTCGATGTAGTTCGTGGCGCCCTCGGGCGTGCTGGTCAGCAGGGCCCGCGCGTGCACCAGCACCATCGGGTCGTTGTCCACGTAGACGATGCGCGCGGCCGGATTGGCGCGCTGCGCGACCTCGTGGGTGTTGTCGGCGGTCGGCAGCCCCGTGCCGATGTCGAGGAACTGCCGTACGCCGACCTCGCCGGCCAGATGCCGGACGGCGCGGCCGAGGAAGCCGCGGTTGTAGCGGGCCGACTCGACGAGTTCGGGCATGAAGGCCAGCACCTGCTCGGCCGCCTCCCGGTCGGCGGCGAAGTTGTCCTTGCCGCCGAGCAGGTAGTTCCACAGCCGGGCCGAATGGGCCACCGAAGTGTCCAACCGGGACAGGGGGTCCGCGGCGCCGGGGATCGTCTCAGTCACGGGGTGCACCTTACGGTAATAGGGATGTCGATGCGTGCCCGTCCGCCGGGCGGCTTCACTCGCCCTTGAGGTCGCGGGCGATGCGATAGAGCAGGTCGTGCGTACGCTCCGGCGGGGCCGCCTCGATGCACAGCGTCTCCATCATCAGCGCGTACTGATCGATGTCGTCGCGTTTGTCGAGGTAGAGAGCGCTGGTGAGCTGCTCGACGTAGACCACGTCGGGCAGGTCCGGATCGGCGAAGCGCAGGATGCTGAAGGCGCCGCCCACCCCGGCGTGCCCGCCGACGTCGAAGGGCACGATCTGCACCCGGACGTTGGGCAGCGAGGTCGCGTCGATGAGCGCCTCGATCTGGGCGAGCATGATGTCGCGGCCGCCCATCGGCCGGCGCAGCGCCCCCTCGTCGACCACCGCCCAGAACTGGGGCGGGTTGTCCGGCCGGGACAGCACCTGCTGGCGGCGCATGCGCAGTTCCACCCGGCGCTCGATGGCGTCCGCGTCGGCCCGGCCGTGGCCGAGCCGGACGAGAGCCCGCGCGTACTCCTCGGTCTGCAGCAGGCCGGGGACGAACTGGACCTCGTAGTTGCGGATCATCGAGGCGGCGGCCTCCAGCCCGATGTACGGCTGGAACCAGCCCGGCAGGATGTCGCTGTAGCGGTGCCACCAGCCGGGCGCGTTCGCCTCGCGGGTCAGGGCGAGCAGCCGCTCGCGCTCGTCGCCGTCATGCAGGCCGTAGAGCGTCAGCAGGTCCTCGACGTCGCGTTCCTTGAAGCTGACGCGGCCGAGCTCCATCCGGCTGATCTTCGATTCGGAGGCGCGGATCTGCCAGCCCGCGTCCTCCCGGGTGACGTTGCGGGCCTCGCGCAGCCGGCGGAGGTTGGCCCCCAGCAGGATGCGCAGCGCGGTGGGTCCGCCACCGGCTGTCCCGCCATCCGTGGGGGGCGATGTCACGCTCTCTCCTCCGCTGCCGGCCGAAGGTCGCCCGCGGTCGCCCGCGCTCGATCCGTAAGCATGCCACGCCCTCCGGACCCGGCACCCCGGGCGGCCGGGGGTGGGTTACCCGTCGGAGCGTCCAGATTACTCAACCAGATCATCGAAGTCACCGTCGCGGATGCCGGCCAGGAATGCCGTGATCTCGTCGCGGGTGAACACGAGGGTCGGGCCGTCGGGATTGCGGGAGTTGCGGACGGCGAAGCCGGCGTTCTCGGGCAGGCGTGCGACCTCGACGCAGTTCCCGCTGGAGTTGCTGCGCCGGCTCTTGCGCCAGGCGAGATGGGCCAGCGCCGAACCCGGCATGCCGGAGTAGACGGATGATCCTGAGGCGCGGACGTCGGTCGTCACGAAAACTATCTCCTCCTCATCAATCCCACTCGATGGCCTGGTGAGGCCCTCGGAGGGGATGTTGCCTGCGTTCCGCCCTGCCCGCCCCCGGGTTCGCACGGTCATCTGCACGTGCATCCGCTCTTGCATTTGCAACATGCGTGGCGCATCATAACCCAAGCGGCCCACTGCGGTAGCTCGGCTTTTCCGGTCGAACAGCCAGACGGGCGCCGATCGGCGAGGCGCACACACATCATCTTTTCGGACCATGCACGGCGATACGAGAGTGCCACCCGGAACTCCGCCAAAAGGACGATCTCCGGAATGACGGCGTCCGACGAAGGGACGGCCACTGTGGACCCATTCGACCCTGTGCTCATCGCAGCCGCGGTGACGGCGCTCGCCGTCGCCGCCGGCGCGGTGTTGTGGTCGCGGCGGCGGATCCGGCGGGTGGCGGCCGAGGCGGCCGCGCTACAGCGCCGGCTGCAGGCCGAATGGCAGGCCGCCCGCCAGGACCCGGTCACCGGGCTGCCCAACCGGCGCGCGCTGGACGAGATGAGCGCCGAGCTCCTGGCGGAACCGGAGCAGCCGCCGCTGGTCGCCGTCCTCGTCGTGCTCGACGACATCAAGAAGATCAGCACGCAGCTCGGTCGCGCCGCGGCCGACCAGGTGCTGGTCGCCCTGGCCCGGCGGTTCGCTGACTACGCCCCCGGTCAGCTGGTCGCCCGGATGGGCGACGACGAGTTCGTCGGCTTGCTGGCCAACTCGTCGTCGCCCTTCTCGACGCCGTACCCGGACGAGCGCGAACTCGCCCGGATGCTGGCCATGCCGATCTGGGCGGCCGGGCACTGGCTGCGCGCGGCCGCCTCCGTCGGCATCGCCGCCGTCCACCCGTCCGACGGGCTGCCGGGTGCGCTGCGCCGGGCCGACGCCGCGGTCCGCCGCGGCCGCACGCAGCGGCGTACCAACGGGGCGCATCCGATCCTCGCCCTGCACGACCCCACCCACGACCCGCACGCCGAGAGCCACCGGATCGTCTGGCCGGCGTACTGCAGCGCACAGGCTCTCGCCCGGCGCCGCAAGTCCTGACGCACTTCGGCCGCGGCCCGTGGAGACGCCGCGGCCGTCGCACCGCCCGGTCCCGCCGGCCCCCACCCCCCGAGGAGCCGGTTCCCCTCACACCGGGGCCGAGCGGCTGCGGCGGGGACGGCCCGACAGCCGTCCCCGCCGCGCCGCGTACGGCACAATGTCCTGGTGGAGCCCTTGCTCGTCGTCGACGCGGCCAACGTGGTCGGATCCGTCCCCAATGGATGGTGGCGGGACCGCCGCGGCGCCGCGGTCAAGCTCCGCGACGCGCTGGCCGGTCTGGGCGAGGCCAGGTCCGTCGAGGTCGTCCTGGTCGTCGAGGGCGCGGCCCGCGATGTCCCGCCCATTCCGGGAGTACGCGTGGAGCGCGCCCCCGGCTCCGGCGACGACGCGATCGTGGCGGTCGTCGCGGCCGGCCGGGCCGGGGATCGGACCGTCGTCGTGGTCACGGCGGACCGCGAACTGCGGGACCGGGTCACGGCGCTCGGCGCCGAGGTGACCGGCCCCAGATCCCTTCCCTACCCCTGACCCCTCCGCCCCCTCTCGGGGCCCGGCCGTGGGCCGGCCCATGATCTGGTTTGGATCACGGTTGTCACCCGAATCTTGGTCCATGATTCGGGTGATTTCCCTGATCCAAACGGGATCATGAGGGCGGTCCGCGGCCGGGGCAGGGGCCGGGTGGGTGCGGTGGTCCGCGGTGGGTGGGGGTCAGGCGGCGGTCAGGGCGATCGCGGGGACGACGCCGAGCAGCAGGAACGGGCCGAGCGGTAGCGAAGACTGCCAGCGCACCTTCCCCAGGGCCAGCAGGACGAGCGCCCACACCGCCATGACCAGGCTGGTCACGAGCGGCCAGAGCAGCAGCGCCCCCCAGCCGGACCAGCCCAGCGCGACCCCGATCGGGAAGCCGAGGATCGCGTCGCCGAGGCCGATTCCGCGCCGGGGCAGGCAGAGCAGGAACAACCCGACCGACAGGACGGCGCCCGCCGCGGCCGCCCGCCCGAGCCGCCCGACGTCCTCGATCCCCAGCAGCAGGCAGGTGCCGGCTGACATCGCCGCGATGAACGGCAGCGGAAGTCGATGCGTACGGACGTCGACGCGGGCGAGGAGGAGGGCGAACGCGGCCCACCACGCGACGGCCAGCCGGATCCACACAGGCTGCCCGGCGAGGGCCACCCCGGCGAGCGTACCGACCACGAGCACGCCCAGGGCCAGGTCGGACAGGGTCCACCAGGAGATCGGGCCGGGCCGGCGATCGGAAGATCCGGCAAACCGCACTGTACGTATGGACATTGATCACCCCTTGTTACATAGGTGCCAATCATCGTACGATCGGCCCTCGGGAGCGCAAGCTTTCCGTGTGCACATGGTCACCGCCAGTAGATCACTAGCGCGTGACGAGGGGGGATGCATGGCGCGAATCGGCCATTGTGGACGATTGTTGGCGGCTGCACTTTTGCTGCTGTCAATGGCTTCCGCGTGCACCGAGCGCGTGGAGCCGTCCGCTCTGCCGTCCTCGCCGGCGTACCGGCCCGCGCCGCAGCCGAGCATCGAGGCCGCCGATCAGGCCGTCGTCAACGACGCGTGGCAGGCGTACCTCCGGTTGAACATGATCTATCTCAAGGCGGCGCAGACCGGCGTCTACGACTGGACCGACGACACGACCAAGCGCCCGATGTACGCGTACGCGGGTGGCCCGTATCTGTCCGCGCTGGAGCGCGACCTGGACCTGATGCGGGACCAGGGCCTGGTCCGGACCGGTACGCCGCACGTGACGCTGCGCCGGGTGGTCTCGGTGAGCCCGACGTCGATCGTCGTGGAGGCCTGTGTGGACGACGCCGGCACCGACACGGTGGCCAAGGCGACCGGGAAGTCGGTCGCCAAGGCCGGCCAGAACCACCGGTACCCGGTGACCCTGCGGGCCGGGCTGTATCCCGACGCCCGCTGGCGCTGGGTCGAGTCGCGCGCGGATCGGAGTTCGTCATGCTGAAGCGGCGGATCGGGCAACTCCTCGCCTTCATCTTGATCGCCGTAGGCGTCGTGGTCGTCACGCCGTCCGCAGCGCTGGCCGACTACATCTACTGCCCGCCGGACAACGGACCCTGCTACATCGTCGTGACCGGATCGGGCGGCGGTGGCGGGGGCGGCGGAGGTGGTGGCGGCGGCGGTGGCGGCGCGAAGTGCTACGACCCGCAGCTCGGCGAGATCCCGTGCCACAAGGCGGGTCTGGGCTGGTACAACCCGACCGACGGCTGCTACTACGACCGGCTGTCGCTGTCCATCAACGACCCCATCTGGGGCTCGCACGATCCCAGCAAGGGCGACATGTACAACGTCTGGTGCTGGGGCGGCGCGGCGGCCGGCTGGGAGCTCTCCGGTACGCGCTACCTCACGAACGCGCCGCCGGGCTACGGCGGCGGCCCCACACCCCTCGAACTGGCGCTGCGTGCCATCAACCAGCTGCCCATCGACGGTCCCGCCATCGGGACGGCACCGAGCCGCGCCGGCGCGGGCCTGGTCGGCCTGAAGGTGTGGATGTGGACGGCGATCAAGCCCAGCACGTGGGGATCGGTTTCGGCCACCGCCGCCGTCCCGGGTCTGTCGGTCACCGCCACCGCCACGTCGACGAAGATCGTCTGGTCGATGGGCGACGGCCAGACGAAGACGTGCCGCAATCCCGGGAAGCCGTACCTGACCTCGTACGGATCGACGGGTAAGACCCCCTGCGGCTACGTGTACACGACGAGTTCGCGAGGCCGGAAGGGCGGCCGGTACGCCGTCGTGGCCACCACCTACTGGCACGTGCACTGGACCGGTGGTGGGGAGAGCGGAGACCTCGACGTTCAGCGCTCCTCGAACACCACTCTCCGTATCGACGAAATGCAGGTGGTGACGAAATGAGCATGGTCACGTCCGCCCGGCCGCCCGCCGCGCCGCTCACCGTCCCGCGGCTGGCGCCCCGCCGCCGGTCGCTGTGGCAGGGCGCGCTCGCCGTGCTGCTGATCGCGGCCGGCGCGCTCACCGCCGGCTACGTCGCCCAGCGCATGGGGTCCACACAGGACTATCTCGCCGTCGCCCGGCCCGTCGGGCAGGGGCAGGCGATCACCGTGCAGGACCTCCTGATCGTCCGGGTCAACAGTGCGATGGGCCTGCGGCCGGTCGCCGCGAGCCAGGCGGGCAAGGTGATCGGCAAGCACGCGGTGATGGCCCTGGTGCCCGGCGCGCTGCTGACGATGGACCAGGTCACCGACACGCCGATCCCGGCGCCCGGCAAGCAGCTCGTCGGCCTCGCGCTGGACGAGGAGTACCTGCCGTCGGCCCGGCTCGCCATCGGGGCCGCCGTGGTCCTCGTGGTGATTCCCGACAACAGCGTCAGCTCCGATCAGACCTCACCCGACCTGACGCCGCCGCGTACGATCGCCGCCACCGTGGTCGACGTGCGGCCGGGCAGCAAGGACGGGACCACGCTGCTCAACGTCGAGGTGGCCGCGGCCGACGCCGCGACGGTCGCCGCCCTCGGCCCGGCCAAGCGCATCGCGGTGGCCCTGGTCAACGCGCCCGAGCAGAACGCCGGCCAGCCCCAGGTCGTCGATCCGTCGCCGGAGCCGTCGGCGGCCTCGCCCAAGGCGTCGTCATGACGCTCATCTCCATGGTCTCCGCCAAGGGCTCGCCGGGCGTCTCGACGACCCTGCTGGCCTGCGCGCTGACCTGGTCCGCGCCGGTCCTGCTGGCGGAGTGCGACCCCGCCGGCGGCGCCCTGCTCTCGGGCTACCTCAGCCGCTACGAGCTGCCCGCCGACCGGGGGATCCTGCCGCTGGCCGGGGCGGCGCTGCGCGGTATCGCCCCGCAGGAGCTGGCCGGCCAGCTCATCGACCTCGACGGCGACAAGCGCGAGCGGATGGCCCTGCCCGGCCTCGCCGACCCGGCGCAGAGCGCCTCGCTGGAACCGGCCTGGCTCGCGCTCGGCATGTTCTTCGCCTCGCTCGGCCCGGTGGTCCTCGCCGACTGCGGCCGGCTCGCCGCCCCGCATCCACCGCTGGCCCTGCTGCGCCAGTCCGACCTCGTGCTACTGGCCGTCCGGCCCCGGTCGCTGCGTACGCTGTCCCCGGCCGTGCCCGCCATCGCCGCACTGCGCCGGGAGCTGGCCGAGGCGAATGTCCCCATGGGACTCGTGCTCGTCGGCGGGGGATCGTCCGGCCGCGAGGTCGCCCGGCACCTGATGGCGCCGGTCGTCGGCGAGGTCGCGTGGGATCCCAAGACGGCGGCCGCCCTGTGCGGCCAGGGTCGCGGGCGCCGCCGGGGCCCGCTCATGCGTACCGCGTCGGGGCTGCGCGAACGGGCCGCCGCCGCGATCGCCGCCCACGCCGGGCAGACCACCGTCCCGCAACCGGCGGCCCGATGACCACACCGAAGATCCCCGCTCACGCCGCGGCCGAGCCGTCCCGGCTCAACGGGCACGCGTACGCCGCCGTCACGGCCGGGCCGTCGGCGGTCGTGGCGCTGCCGCCGGTCGGGCCGCCGCCGGTCGAGATCGACTACGCGGTGGTACGCCAGCTGCACACCCGGGTCAGCGACCAGCTCAGCCGGTTGCTGACCGAGTCGGCGAACGTGACCCCGGCGTACCGGCGGGAGATGGCGGAGCGGCTGGGCAGGGAGGTCATCGCCGACTACGCGGTCGGCATGGCCCATGCCGGCAAGCCGGTCAGCCCGGCCCTGGAACGGGCGCTGCTCGACGCCGTCGTGGCCGGCATGTTCGGGGCGGGCCGGCTGCAGCGGTTGCTCGACGACCCGTCCATCACCAACGTGCACATCATCGGGTGCGACCAGGTCCTGCTGCACCACGCCGACGGTTCGCGTACGCGGGGCGAGCCCGTCGCCGATACCGACGACGAGCTGATCACGATGCTCCAGGTGCTGGCCATGCGCGTCGCGTCGACCGAGCGGCAGCTGTCGGAGTCCAATCCGGAGCTGGACATGCAGCTGCCGGACGGCTCCCGGATGACGGTGCTGTACAAGGTTTCGCCACGGCCGGTCGTCTACATCCGCAAGCACAGCCTCTTCGACGCGACGCTGGAGGAACTGCGCGACAAGTGGGGCATGATCGACCTGCTGCTGCACCGGTTCCTCCTGAAGGCCCTCGAATCCGGGGCCAACATCATGATCGCCGGGCTGGCCGGTTCCGGTAAGACCACCCTGCTGCGCGCGCTGGCGCGCACCATCCCGGTCGCCGAGCCGTACATCACCCTGGAGGAGTCCCGGGAACTCGGCCTGCACGAGCCGGTCGGTTCCAACTGGGTCATCAGCCTGGAGGCGCTGCAGGGCCACGGCGAGTACGACCACGCCGGCCGGCGTCGCGGCGAACGCAACCTGCACGACATGATGCCGATCACGCAGCGGCTCGGCGTACGCCGGGTGATCGTGGGCGAGACCCGCGGCCGGGAGATCGTCCCGATGCTGCGGGCGATGACCGTCAGCCGGGGCGCGATGTGCACGATCCATGCCCGGCAAGCGCGCGAGGTGATGGACTCGATCGTGCAGCTGGCCTGCTCCTACGGCAACGACATCGGGGCGGATCAGGCGCTGCGCATGGCCGCTCAGGGCATCGACCTGATCGTCTACACCGCGGTGGTCGACGAGCGGGCCATCGGCGGCGCCGAGCACCGGTTCGTCTCGCACGTCATCGAGGTCGGCGGCATGCGCGACGACCGGGTGGTCACCACCACCGTCTTCGGGCCGGGCGCCGACGGCCGGGCCGTGCCGCGTCACCTGCCCGAACGTATCCGCGACGATCTCATGGACGCCGGCTACGACCTGCGCGAGCTGACGGCGTACATCGAGGCGGGTCCGCACAATCGCGGCGCGTGGGCGCGTGAGCTGCGCACGAGGCGGTCCCGCGGATGATGGAGCTGATCCTGTCGGCGCTGGCCTTCCTCCTGGTGGCGGGCGGTATCGGGCTGACCCTGGTGTTCTGGATCGGCACGACGCGGCCGCCGGGTCCGCGCTCGCCGTTCGGGGCCTGGCTGCGCCAGATGCTGCTGGGCGAGGGGCTGGAGCAGCCGCGCAAGCGGCAGGCGCTGATCGTGACCGGGGTCGTCGGCGGTGCGCTGGTCTGGCTGCTGACCGGCTGGCCGATGGGCGGCCTGCTGGTGCTGGTGGCGGTGCCCGGCGTGCCGTGGCTGTTCGCCGCGGCCGGCGCCGAGAAGCAGGCCCTGGCCAAGCTGACCGCGCTGGAGGAGTGGACCCGCCGCGTCAGCGACTACGTACGCAACGGTCTGGGACTGCAGGCGGCCCTGGTCGCGGCGGCCCGCACGACGACGTCGTCCCTGATCACCTCGGAGGTACGCGTTCTCGCGGCCCGGCTGCAGGCCGGCGTCGCCGCGGAGGTGGCGCTGCGCGCGTTCGCCGACGAGTTCGACGACTACAGCTGCGACGAGGTCGTGGCGCCGCTGATCCTGCAGCTGGCCGACGCCGGTGAGGGCCTGCACAACGCGCTCGCCGACATCTCCGAGGCGCTGGCCGGGGAGATCGCCAGCCGGTCCATGGTGGACACCGAGCGGGCCACCGCCCGGTTCACGGTCAAGTTCCTCACCGGCTGCTCGGTGAGCGTCCTGGTCTGGTCGATGCTCAACTCCGGTACGGCGTCGGCGTACCGGTCGTTCCTCGGGCAGACGGTGATCTTCGCATTGTCGGTCGTCTTCGTCCTGCTGATGCTCTGGATCCGGTCGCTGTCGCTGCCCGAGCGCCGCCCCCGGCTGCTGCGGGCGCACGGGTTCACGGCGGATCTCGCGACCGAGGGCGGTGCCGAATGAACCTGAACTTCTGGCTGGCCGTGTCGATCATCGGCGGGGGCGTCGGGGGCTACGGCGTCGCCCTGCTGATCGCGCAGTTCCGGCCGGCCACCCCGGCCATCGGGCCCGCGCTGCGGCGGCTGCACCCCGTGCCGGTCGTCATCGAGCCCTCGCCGGTCCAGGTCGAGCCGACGCGTACGCGGTCGTTCTCGATCGAGGACCTGTTCCGCGCTCCCCCCGCCGACCTGGAGATCGTGGGGAAGTCCCAGCGCGACCACATGATCTCGATGCTCGCCTCGGCGCTGCTGGCGATGCTCGTCCCCGCGCTGTCCACGGTCGTCATCGTGGTCCTGCGGATCGACGTGTCGGTCTACATCCCGATCGCGATCACGCTCGTGTTCGCCGTGCTGGCCGCCTGGGTCGTGCACCTGGACCTGGTGGGCAAGGCCAAGGTGGCCCGGCTGGAGTTCATCCGGGCACTGTGCACCTACGCCACCCTCACCGCCCACCAGGTACGCGCCGGCCACGGCGCCGTCGAGGCGATGGAGCGGGCGGCCGGGATCTGCCACGGCTGGCCGTACGCGCGGCTGCGTACCGCGCTGCTGACGGCCCAGTTGCAGATGAGTCCGCCGTGGGACGAGATGCGGGCGCTGGCCCAGCTGATCGACGTCGGGGAGCTGGCCACCTTCGCCGACATCATGCGCAGCGCCGGAACCGACGGCGCGCAGGTCTACTCGACCCTGCGGGCCCAGGCCGAATCGCTGCGCGACCAGATCCGGGTGCGCTCGGTGGAGCGGGCGAAGACGCGTACGTCGCATCTGGACATTCCGACCACGCTACTGATCATGATCCTGCTCACCCTGCTGATCTACCCCTTGATGATCAACCTGTTCCGGCAGGTCTGAACAGCTTCACTCCGCAACCCCCGATATCCCCGCCAAGGAAGGAAACGTCGATGCTCCTCAAACTCTATGTGCCGGTCGCGGAGCGCGTACGCGCTCTCACGTCGAAGGCGCAGCGCGACCGCGGCGAGGGCCCGGTGCCCTTCGTCATCCTGGTCGCCGTCATCGCGGTGGGCGCCGTGGCCATCGGAACGCTCATCATCAACATCTCGACGGGCTGGCTCAACACGCACGTCCCGAAGCCCTGACGATGTTCCTGTCGCATCTGCGTTCGCCCCGCTCCCCGCGTGGTGAACGGCCGACCACCGAACCGCCGGCTGCCGAACCGGGCCGGCGGCGGTGGCGGCTGCGCGGCGACGGGCCGGTGGAACTGGCCATCCTGGCCCTGCCGACGATGATCCTGTCGTTCATGGTCGTGCAGACCGGCATCGTCTGGTACGCCGACTACATCGCGCTCGGCGCGGCGACCCAGGGCGTCAACGCCGCCCGCGGATACCAGTCGAACACCACGGCCGGCAACGCGAAGGCGTACTCGTTCCTGCTGGCGGTGGGTTCGATGATCAGCTACAAGCGGGTCACGACGAAGCGGGTCGGCAACGAGATGGTCTGCACCGTGGAGGGGCAGGCGCCGAGCATCATCCCCGGCCTGACCTTCCGCATCACCCAGAGTGCCCACGGGCCGGTCGAGCGGTTCGTGCCATGACGTCGCGGCGGGGCGGGCGGGAGCGCGGGTCGGTCAGCATCGAGCTGGCGATCCTGACCCCGGCCGTCCTCGCCCTGTTCGTCTGCGCCGTCGTCGTCGGCCGCTACTCGATGTCCAAGCAGGCCTCGGACGCGGCGGCCTTCGACGCGGCCCGCACGGCGAGCCTGCAGCGCAACGGCACCACGGCGGCCCAGCAGGCCGAGGCGGCCGCCCGCGCCTCCTTCACCGCGAACCGCATCCGCTGCCGCCGCCTGGACGTCACCGTGGACACGAGCGGCTTCAAGGTCGCCGTCGGCCGGCCGGCCTCGGTCACCGTCACGGTCAGCTGCCAGGTCGAGCTCAAGGACGTCGCTCTGCCGGGCGTACCCGGCACGACCACGCTGACCTCCACGTTCACCAGCCCGCTCGACACCTACCGGGGGCGGTCGTCATGAGGATCGGTGCCCGCCGGCGGTGCGACGAGGGCCGGATCACGATGTTCTTCGCGATTCTCGCGACCGCCTGGTTCACGATGGTCGGCCTCATCGTGGTCGGCGGCGGCCGCGTACGCGCGTACCAGTACGCCGACAACGTCGCCACCGAAGCCGCCCGGTCGGCCGCCCAGGCGATCGATCCCGGCCCCGCCACGGCCGGCGGCACCAAGACCATCAGCCCCACGCTGGCCGCCGCGGCGGCGAAGGCGTACCTCGACAAGGTCGGCGCGACCGGCACGGTCACGGTCCTGCCCGGCGGTCAGAGCGTCCGCGTCGACACGCAGATCACTTATAAGAACCCGTCCGGCCTGGAGTTCCTCGGCGGAGCGACCTGGACGGCCGAGGGATCGGCCACAGCCGTCCTGATCATCAGATGAAGGAGGCGACCATGGTGCAGCTGCTCGCGCGACTCGTGAAAGGACTAGCCGCCCTCGTCGGCCTGGTCCTGCTCGCCGTCGGCGGGCCGGCCCTGCTCGCCCGGGTGGGCGGCGATCCGCTGCCGCACGGCGTACCGAGCCTCGACGCCATCGTCGGCGCCGTGAGCGCGCCCGACGACGGGACGCTGTTCCTGCGCGTACTCGCGCTGGTGGGCTGGGCGGCCTGGGCGACGCTGATGGTGAGCCTGCTGGTGCAGATCCCGGCGAGCCTGCGCGGCCGCCGCGCGGTCCGGCTGCCCGGCCTCGGCTTGCAGCAGCGGATCGCGGCGACGCTGGTCGGCGCGATCCTCGCGGTCTTCATCGGCGGTGCCGTCGCGACGGCCGCGACGCCCGTGCGGCCGCCCGCGGTGGTGGCGACGGTCACCGTTCCCGTCCTGAGTGGACCGACCTTGAGCGGGCCGGTCGCGGTCGGCCCGGTCGCCGCGTTCCAGCAGATCCAGCGGCCGGTCTACATCGTGCGGCGGGGCGACTACCTCGGCCGGATCGCCGTGCGGTTCACCGGCGACTTCGACCGCTACCACCAGATCGCCGCGCTCAACCCGCGGATCGTGCGCAACCCCAACCTGATCCGGCCCGGCTGGAAGCTCACCCTGCCCGTCGACGCCCACGACCGCGGCGTCACCCGCCACGCCACCGGCCGCCTCATCACGACCACGGCCCCCACCACCAAGCCCCCGGCTGCGCAGCCCAAGCCGCCCGCGCAGCCCAAGCCTCCGGTCCAGGCCAAGCCGCCGGTCGCTCAGCCGGCACCTCCCGCGGCGCAGCCGTCGTCCGGCCCGGTGCGGACACAGCCCGCCGCGTCGGCCCCCGCAGCCTCCCCGCCACTCCTTCCCGCCACTTCCACGCGTACGCGAGAACCAGCCGTCTCGGCCGCGACAGCCCACGCGTTCCTCGGGGTCGCCGCCGGGCTGGCCGCCGCGAGCGTCCTGGCCGGGCACCTGCTGCTCTGGCGGCGCCGCTCGATCCGCCT
This sequence comes from Hamadaea tsunoensis DSM 44101, assembly GCF_000428945.1. Lineage (GTDB taxonomy): Bacteria > Actinomycetota > Actinomycetes > Mycobacteriales > Micromonosporaceae > Hamadaea > Hamadaea tsunoensis. Next base: position 427,508 of record NZ_AUAX01000005.1, read on the forward strand.
GCACCGCAACCGGTTGCGGGCGCGTCGCGTACGCCAGACCCGCTGGCTGGCCGACGCGCCGGTCTCGCCGGCCGTGAGCGTGATGGCCGCGACCGAGGTCTACGAGCCCGAACCCCGGCCCGCCCGGCACAGCACCTCCGACCGGCTCGACGCCGGACTGCGCCACCTCGGGACGGGGCTGCGCGACCGGGCCGAGTTCGCGATGCCGGACATCTTCGCGGCCTGGCACTATGGCGGCGAACTCGGCGTCGTCCTGGCCTCGCCGTGCGGCGACCCGCCCGAGCCCTACACCGCCCGGTCGCCGGACACCTGGGCGCTGCGTACCAGCGAACCGCTGCCGGACACGGACGGCGTACCGGCGCCGCTGCCCGGGCTGCTGACCCTCGGCTCCTGGCCCGAAGGCGGCGAACTGTTCGTCGACAGCGAGCGTACGGGCCTGCTGACCCTCATCGGCGATCCCGAACGCTGCGACGACCTGCTGCGCCACCTGGCCGCCGAGGCGTCCGGCGCGGCCTGGGCGGACAGCGCGGCCGTGCTCATCTCCGGCTTCAGCTCGGCCGACACCCGGGCGATCGGCTCCCTGAACGAACCCCGCGTACGCTCCATCCGCGACGTCGGCGAGGCGCTGGCCCGGATCGCCCGGCGGGCCGTCGTCAACCGGGCGGTCCTGCGCGAAAGCGGTACGCCGGACACCCTCGTCGCCCGCGTCAACAACACCAACGGTTCGGTGTGGACGACGCACCTGCTGTTCGTCGCCGACCCCTGGGGCGAGCACACCCAGCAGCTCGAGGAGCTCGACGCCCAGCTCGCGGCGTTCGGCCGGGTCGGCGTCGGCGTCGTCGCCACCCATCCGACCTCGACCCGCTGGTCGGTCTCGGTGGATGCCGAAGGCCGCCTCGACATGCCCTGGCTGGCGTTCTCCGACACCCTCGCCGAGCAGTTGACCGGGGAGGAGTTGCAGGCCCTGTCCGCCGCCACCGGCAACCCCGAATACGCGGGAGTACCCGTCGCGGGAGCGCGCCACCGCACGCGTACCTGACCGCCAAGATCCCGAACCCCAGATCCCGACGCCAAGATCCCGACGCCAAGATCCCGCTTAGATCAGGGAAATTACCCGAATCATGGCCCATGATTACGTGCGAAAACCTGATCCAAACGGGATCTTGGGGAGCGGGCGGCCCGCTACCGGAGGGGGATGTCGAGCCAGGAGGGGCCGGAGAAGGTCGCGTTGGCGAACGCTCCGTTGTCGTCGAGGTAGAGGCTGTCCGCGCCGTCGACGACGAGCGCCAGCCGGTGTCCGGCCGCCACGTCCCAGGCCGTCGCCGGCATGCGCAGGTCGAGGGTGATGGGGGTGCCCGCAGCGGAGCCGCGCCACGAGATCGGGGCGTTCGAGAGCAGCGATCCGGTGCCGAGCCCGTCCACGTCGTACAGGTACGCGATCAGGGTCCCATTGGCCGACGACGGCGTCACTCGCAGGTGGAGGGACGGGATGCCGCGGACGTGCCGGACGGAGGACGTCGAGGACGACACCCAGACGCCGGCGTGGACCCGGTCGACCCCGGGGACCCAGACCGTCGGCGGTACGCCGGTCAGCGCCGCCAGGCCGTTCGAGATCAACGCGATCCCGCCGGAGGCGGTGGTGTCGAGATCGGTCCAGGTGAGCCGGGACCAGCCGGTCGCCGGGGTGCCGCCGAGGTCGCCGGTGCCGTCGAGGAGGCGTACCGGGCCGAGGCCGTAGCGGGTGGTGGCGGTCGGCCAGGCCGGGTAGGACTCGGTGGAGTTCTTGGTACGCAACACGACCGGGTTCTCGGTGTCGACGCCGTTGGCGATGCCGAGCAGGTAGTGGTCGAACCAGCGGCGGGTGGACGTCCACACCGCGTTGTCGAGGCCGATGATGCCGGTCAGTTCGGGGATGGCGTGGTCGCCGGGGGAGAACTCCAGCCGCTTCGGGGTGGTCAGCGAGCCGTAGAAGTCCACGAGCTGGTCGGGCGGGAACACGCTGTCCCCGTACGCGTTGGCCATCAGGATCGCCGGGTTGTTGGCGTTGATGGCGGACAGGTAGGTCTTCGCCGACCGGAGCCGGGCGAAGGCGAGGACGTCCGGGACGTTCTGGTAGTTCCAGAAGTCGTTGATGATCGTGTTGAACTCGTCGCTCGGGTGGCCGAGGAGCAGGGCGACTCCTTGGAGCAGGGCGGGCGCCTGCTGGTGGCGGGTCTGGTCGCCGTAGAGGCTGCTGGCCAGGTCCGACCAGCCGGACATGGCCGACACCGCGCGTACGCGAGCATCGGCCCCGGCGGCGATGAGGCTGATCCCGGCGCCGTAGGAGACGCCGGCCATGCCGATCCGGGCGGGGTCGGCGGTGGTGTGGGCGAGGGTCCAGGTGATTACGGTGCTGGCGTCGGCGATGTCCTTCGGGCCGGCGGTGTCGATCTTGCCGCCCGAGGTCCACCACCCGCGCGGCGTGTACGACACGACGGTGTAGCCGCCTTGGGCCAGGGCGGTCGCCTGCGCGACGTACTCGATGTCGTTCAGCCCCCAGGACGAGGGGAAGACGATCGCGGGGTGCGTGCCGGGGGTGGTCGATTCGATGACGTTGGCCTTCAGGACGACACCGTCGGCGGCGGTGATGTCCACAAAGGTCAGTGCTGTGGTGCTCGCGGCATGGGCGGGGACGGCGACGCCGACGCTGGCGAGGGCCAGAGCGGCGCCGAGGAGGAGGGTTCGGCGGATCATGCGGGGGCCTCACTTCGGGACGGAAGTGCTACCGATGTGTTACCGGAGGGTAACTACAGAGTGAGGCACGCCACAATACCGATGAGTAACAAAGGCACTAGGAGATCACGCGGTGCGGGTGCGTATAGACGTTCATGCTGTCTCCACGCAGGAATCCGACCAGCGTCTGGCCGGCCGCGTCGGCCAGCTCCACCGCGAGTGAGCTGGGCGCCGACACCGCGGCGACCACGCTGATCCCGGCCATCCACGCCTTCTGCGTCAGCTCGAACCCGGCCCGCCCGGACAGCATCAGCACCGTGCCCGCGAGCGGCAGCCGGCCGTCCTTCAGCGCCCAGCCCACCAGCTTGTCCACCGCGTTGTGCCGGCCCACGTCCTCGCGCGCCGCGAGCAGCTCGCCGTCCGCCGTGAACAATGCCGCCGCGTGCAGTCCGCCTGTACGCGCGAACGCCCGCTGGGCCGGCCGCAGCTTGTCCGGCAGTCCCACGAGGACGGCCGCGTCCACGGTCACCGGGTCGGCGCGTACGTCGAAGCGGGAACGCGTACGGATGGCGTCGATGCTCGCCTTGCCGCACACGCCGCACGAGCTGGTCGTGTAGAAGTTCCGTTCGGCCGTCGGATCGGGCGCGGGCACGTGCGGCGCGAGCACCACGTCCACGACGTTGTAGGTGTTCGGCGTCTCCGCTCCGGCGCACAGCTGGGCCGTGTACACGTCCTCGGCCGTCGTGATCACGCCCTCGGTGAGCAGGAAGCCGAGGGCGAGATCGATCTCGTCGCCGGGCGTGCGCATGGTGACGGCGAGGGGCTTCTTGCCGACCCGGATCTCCAGCGGTTCCTCGCCGGCGAGCAGGTCGCCTCTGGTCTGCGGAGTTCCGCCGACGGTGACGCGCGTGACGGGACGGCGTACGGTGACCCGGCTCATGGCGCCGCGCAGGGTTCGAGCCGCACGATGATCTGCTTCGAGACCGGGGTGTTCGACTCGGCCGCGGTGGAGTCCAGCGGCACGAGCACGTTCGCCTCCGGGAAGTACGCCGCGGCACAGCCCCGCGCGGTCGGGTACGCGATCACCCGGAACTGGTGCGCCGTCCGCTCCGACCCGTCGACCCACTCGGAGACGACGTCCACATAGGATCCGTCGCGTACGCCGAGGGCATCCAGGTCGTCGGGGCTCACGAAGACCACCCGGCGACCCTGCTTGACCCCGCGGTAGCGGTCGTCGAGCCCGTAGATCGTGGTGTTGTACTGGTCGTGGCTGCGCATGGTCTGCAGGATCAGCCGGCCCGGCGGGACGTCGATCGTCGCTAGTGGACTGACCGTGAAGTGCGCCTTGCCGTCCGACGTCGCGAACGTACGCGAGTCCCGCGGCGGATGCGGCAGCGTGAACCCGCCCGGCACGGCGACCCGCGCCTCGAAGTCGGCGAACCCTGGCACGTGCGCGGCGATCAGTTCGCGGATCGCCCGGTAATCCGCCTGCCACGTACGCCACGGCAGCGCGTCGCCGAGCAGCCGTTCGGCGATGCCGCAGATGATGGCCACCTCGGAACGCAGCTCGGGCGAGGCCGGTTCGAGCGATCCTTGCGACGAGTGCACGGCCGACATCGAGTCCTCGACCGTCACGAACTCCCCTTTGTCGAACTCCGTACGCCCCAGGCAGGGCAGGATCAGCGACACCTCGCCGGGCACCACGTGCGACCGGTTGAGCTTGGTGGACACGTGCACGGTCAGGTCGCAGGCGGCCAGGGCGGCCTCGGTGACCGGGGTGTCGGGCGTGGCCGCCGCGAAGTTGCCGCCGACCGCCACGAACACCTTCGCGTGCCCGTCGCGCATCGCCCGGATCGCCTCGACCGTGTCCAGCCCCTTCTCCACCGGCATCGCCACGCCGAGGCTGGCCCCGAGCTTCGGCACCCAGGCCGGCGGCTCGTGCCAGATCCCCATGGTCCGGTCGCCCTGGACGTTGGAGTGGCCGCGTACCGGGCACAGGCCGGCACCGGGTTTGCCGATCATCCCGCGCAGGAGCTGCACGTTCACGATCTCGCGGATCGTCGCCACGGCGTCGCGCTGCTGCGTCAGGCCCATCGCCCAGCACACGATCGTCGCCGGGCTGCCCGCGAACGCCCGGGCCGCCCGCTCGATCTCGCTGCGCCGCAGCCCGGTCGCCCGCTCGACCTCGGGCCAGTCCACCGTGGTACGCGCGGCCGCGTACTCGTCGAAGCCCTGCGCGTACGCGGAGATGAAGTCCTGGTCGAGCGCGCCCCAGCTGAGTAGGAGGTGACCGATGGCCTGGAAGAGGGCGAGGTCGCCGCCGAGGCGGATCTGGAGGAACTGGTCGGCCAGCGGCGTGCCCTTGCCGACGTAGCCGCCGGGCTTCTGGGGGTTGCGGAAGTTCATCAGCCCGGCCTCGGGCAGCGGGTTGATCGCGATGATCCGCGCGCCGCTCTTCTTGGCCTTCTCCAGCGCGGTGAGCATGCGCGGGTGGTTGGTGCCGGGGTTCTGGCCGACGATGACCAGCAGTTTCGCCTCGTGGATGTCGTCGAGGGTGACCGACCCCTTGCCGATGCCGATGGTGCTGGACAGGGCGGTGCCGGAGGACTCGTGGCACATGTTCGAGCAGTCCGGCAGGTTGTTCGTCCCGTACGCCCGCGCCAGCAGCTGGTAGAGGAACGCGGCCTCGTTCGACGTACGCCCCGACGTGTAGAACAGCGCCTCGTCCGGCCGCCCGCCCCGCAGCCGGTCCGCGACCACGTCGAACGCCTCGTCCCAGGAGACCGGGGTGTAGTGCCCGGCGCCGGCCCGGCGGATCATCGGCGAGGTGAGGCGGCCCTGCTGGCCCAGCCAGTAGTCCGTCTTCGCGGCCAGCTCGGAGATCGCGTACCGGGCGAAGAACTCGGGGGTGATCCGCCGGAGCGTGGCCTCCTCGGCGACGGCCTTCGCGCCGTTCTCGCAGAACTCGGCGTGCGGCCGCTGTTCCGGCGCCGGTTCGGGCCAGGCGCAGCCGGGGCAGTCGAACCCGCCGGCCTGATTGATCTTGAGAAGGGTGAGTGTGGTGCGGCGTACGCCCATCTGGGCCAGGCCGGCCCGCAGGCCGTGCGTGACTCCGCCCAGCCCGGCGGCCGAGGTCATCGGCTTGCCGACCCGGGGGTGGCGTTCGTCGGGGTCCTCGACGGGCGGCTTGCGTGCCATAACGGCAGCCTAGCCCGGCCGGACGCACTGTGTACGCGCCGGTGCGGGCCAGGCCGCCGTCAAGGGCTCGCCCGGTTTCAGGATTTGCTGGGCGTGCCGAAGGCGAGGTTCACCACCCAGCTGATCAGGCCGACGATGATCGCGCCCCAGAACGCCGCCCAGAAGCCGTTCACGTGGAACGGGATGTTGAGCTGGTCGCAGAGCCAGCTGACCAGCAGGAACAGCAGGGCGTTGACCACGAGTGCGATCAGGCCGAGGGTCAGCACGTAGAAGATGCAGCCCACCACGTGCAGGATCGGTTTCAGGATCGCGTTGACGAGGCCGAAGATCAGGGCGACGCCGAGGTACGTGAGCACCTTCTTGACGTTGTTGTCGGTCGTCACCTCGATCCCGTCGACGAGCGCGGTCGCGAGCCACAGCCCGCCCGCGGTGACGAGCAATCGGACGAGGAATCCCATGCTCACGATCGTGCCGGAAACACGGCGTACGCGAGGCGAAATGTCGCAGTTGGACGGCCCGCATTACAGATAGGCCTCATCGGCGCTCTTCGGTATTGACGGACGTTGTCGGCACTGGTACCAACGTTTGTTAAGCAACTTGTCTAACTATCTGCTTTCCGTAGGACGGAATGGAGTTCGGCATGTCGGCAAACGGAATGGGCGGCGTCTCGCGCCGGGGTCTGCTCGCGGGCGGGATCGGCGCGGCCGCGCTCGCCGCCGCGGGCTGTGACGTCGGCGGGGGCGGGGCCGACTCGGGCGGCGCGGGCACCGGCGAAGGCAAGATCACGGCACTGTTCATGCAGCAGGCGGGCTACTCGGAGGACGACATCCGGGGAATGACGGCGGACTTCGCGAAGGCGTACCCCAAGATCACGGTCGAGCCGACGTTCGTCGCGTACGAGGCGCTGCACGACAAGATCGTCGCGGCCGCCCCGGCGGGCACGTACGACGTCGTCCTCATCGATGTCATCTGGCCGGCCGAGTTCGGCAGCAAGAAGATCGTCACCGACGTCACCGCGCAGTTCCCGGCGGCGTGGAAGACGGACATGCTCGGCGGCGCCCTCACGACCGCCGAGTACCAGAACAAGTTCTACGGCGTTCCGTGGATCCTGGACACCAAGTACCTGTTCCACAACACCGAGATGCTCGGCAAGGCCGGTGTCGACGCCGCGTCGCTGTCCACGTGGGACGGCGTCCTGGCGGCGGCCACGAAGATCAAGAACGCCGGCCTGGTCAAGTACCCGCTGATCTGGAGCTGGAAGCAGGCCGAGGCGCTCATCTGCGACTACACGCAGTTGCTCGGCGCGTTCGGCGGCAAGTTCCTCTCCGACGACTTCCAGTCGACGGCATTCGCCACCGGCGGCGGTCTCGACGCGCTCAAGTGGATGAAGAAGACCCTCGACGACGGGCTGACCAACCCCAACTCGATGGAGTCGCTGGAGGAGGACGTCCGCAAGACGTTCTCCGAGGGCGGCGCGGCGATGGCCCTCAACTGGACCTACATGTTCAACGCCGCCAACGACCCGGCCCAGTCGAAGGTGGCCGGCAAGGTCGACGTGCTGCCCACGCCGGCGGGCTCGGCGGGCGCCCCCGGCGTCAACGGCTCGATGGCGCTGTGCGTGACCGGCGGCAGCAAGAACCAGAAGGCGGCCTGGACCTACATCTCCTACCTGACCGGCGCCGACGTCCAGAACAAGTACGCCAAGAGCAGCCTGCCCTGCTGGGCGAAGTCCTACGACGACCCTGCCGTGCTGTCGGTGGCCCCGAAGATGGTCCCGGCGGCCAAGAAGGAGCTGGCGAACCTGATCTCCCGGCCGGAGGTGCCCCGGTACAACGAGATCAGCCAGATCCTGCAGGCCGAGGTGCAGAACGCGCTGCTCGGCCGCAAGACCCCGGAGAAGGCCCTCGCCGACGCGGCGGACCAGGCGAAGTCGCTCTTGTCGTGACCGGATTCCTGCGCAGGGGACGGGTGGCGCTGCTCGCGTACGCGCTGCTCGTCCCGGCCGCCCTGGTCGTCTTCGGGGTGGTGCTCTACCCAGCCGGCCGGGCGCTGGTGATCTCGTTCTTCGACGTGGACAGCCCGTTCCCCGGCGCGTACCCCTTCGTGGGGTTGAAGAACTACGCGGACATCCTGACCGGGGCGCGGTTCTGGACCGCGGCGCAGCACACGCTGTACTTCACGCTGGCCTCGACGACGCTGGAGGTGGTGCTGGGCCTCGGCCTGGCCCACCTGCTGGCGGCGCCGATCCGGCTGCGGTGGCTGTTTCGCGGCATCGTGATCCTGCCGTGGGCGCTGCCGACGATCGTCAACGGCGCGATGTGGCGCTGGATCCTCAACGCGGAGTACGGCGCGCTCAACGCCCTGCTCACCCAGCTGCACGTGCAGGGCGACTACCGCTCGTGGCTCGGCTCCGACCCGTTCGTGGCGCTCAACATGGTGGTGGTCGCCGACGTCTGGAAGAACACGTCGCTGGTGGCGTTCTTCCTGCTGGCCGGCCTACAGACGATCCCGGGCGACCTGCTGGAGGCGGCCCGCATCGACGGGGCCGGCCCGGTACGCGCCTTCCTGCGGGTCACGCTGCCGATGCTGCGCCCGACGCTGGCGGCGGTGCTGGTGCTGCGGATCATCGAGGCGTTCAAGGTGTTCGACATCATCTATGTGATGACGGGCGGCGGACCGGCCGGCGGTACGCAGACCGTCACCTTCCTCACCTACCTGCAGGCGTTCTCGGCCGAGCGGTTCAGCTACGGAGCGGCGCTCGCCTACGTGACCGTGGTGGCGATCCTCCTGCTCGCCCTGATCTACCTGCGATTGCTGCGGCAACAGGAGCTGAGCGTGTCGTGAAGAAGAACCGGCATGTCGGCGCGCACATCGGCGCCCTGGTCGCCTCGATCCTCATCCTCGCGCCGTTCGCCTGGCTCGTGATCACCTCGATCGCGGGTCAGACCGACCTGCTCGCCCGCCCGCTGCGCTGGTGGCCCGAGCACGTCACGCTCAGCCGCTACCGCGAGATCTTCTCCGGCGCGGCGGGCGGCGTCGCCGCCCAGTTCCGCTCCGCGATGGTCAACAGCCTGGTCGTCGCCGCCGGCACCGTGCTCATCAGCGTGTCCGTGGGCATCTTCGGCGGGTACGCGCTGGCGAGGCTGCGGTTCCCGCTGCGCCGGGTGACGCTGCTGTCGTTCCTCGTCACGTACATGCTGCCGCCGATCGTGCTCATCATCCCGCTGTACCTGCTGATGGCGCGGTTCGGGCTGCTCGACACCAAGCTCGGTCTCGTGATCGTCTACTGCTCGCTGGCGACGCCGTTCGCCCTCTGGACGATGAACAACTTCTTCGGCTCGCTCCCGGTCGAGCTGGAGGAGGCCGCCCGGGTGGACGGCTGCTCACGGCTCGGCGCGCTGATCCGGATCATCCTGCCGTTGGCCCGGCCCGGGATCGTGGCGACCGTACTGTTCGTCTTCCTGCTCTGCTGGGACGAGTTCCTGTACGCGCTGATCTTCACCTCGACCTCGGACGCGAAGACGATCCCGGTCGCGATCGCGGAGTTCACCGGGCGCAACGCGGTCGACTTCGGGCTGATCGCGGCGGGCGGCGTACTGGCGGCGGTGCCCCCGGTCCTGCTCGCCGTCGTGCTGCAGCGCCACCTGCTGAGCGGCTTGACGGCCGGAGCGCTCAAGGCCTGATCCTCTGTTCACGGGAGGCCTGATCATCTGTTCACGGGCCGGGTCGCCGGAACCGCCCGGTGCGCGTACGCGTCGGAAGCCACATGTCGTCGCGTACCGCCTGGGCGGTTCTCGGGCTCGCGTTCCTGGTCGCCGGTTGCTCGACGGCCCCACCGGAATCGCCGGCGCCCACTCGTGTGATCACGTCGATCGTGCTCGACCGGACCGGCGGCGACGTCGGCCTCGATGATCATCTCGTGCTGAACCCGAACGGGGACTGGGTCTACACCGACGGCAAGGGCCGGCGCGAACAGGGCGTGCTCGCAGCCGGGAAGACCGCGGACGCGTACGGGATCGCGTCGGGGAAGGAGTTCGCCCGGGAGCTGGCGGCGCCGATGGCCAGCCCGCACTGCGTGGACGCGCCGCTCCTGCGGCTGACGGTCGGCAACGGCAGCGCGGGTTACGTGGACTGCACGGACGAGGTTCCGGTGCACCTCGGCCAGCTGGTCGAGATCCTCCAGGTGGAGATCCTCAACAAGCTCCCTCGTTAGCTTGAACCTGTCAGCGGGACAGCGCGCTCGGGCAGCCGTCGTCGGCGACCGTGCCGCCGAGGGCCACGCCCGCCGCGCCGACCGGCACCGCGAGGGCCAGACCGAGCAGGCCGAGCGCGATCATCCGCGCGATGCCCGCGAGGCGTACGGGGTGGGCGGTCAGGCGCTCGACCCGGTTGACGACGTCCCCGCCGGCGCCCAGCCCCACCGCGGGAGCCCGGCCGAGCGCGACCGTCACGACCGCCTCGGCCAGCACGTAGGTGCCGTGCCGGCGGGCGGCGTAGTCGTCGGCGGCCAGCTCGCAGAGCCGCGCGACCGAACGCGCCGCGTGCCGGGACAGCGGTGCCGGCAGGGCCGCGGCGAACCCGTTCGCGAGCCCGATGAGCAGGTGATGGCGGCCGCGCAGGTGGCCGCGTTCATGCTCGACGGCCGCGGCCAGCTGCTCGGGGGACAGCGCGTCGAGGGCACCCCGGGAGGCGATGACCGCCGGCCGCCCGCCCGGTACGCAGTACAGCACCGGCTGATCGTGCTCGACGACCAGGAGATCGTCGTCGTCGCGGGCGACCAGGCCGAGCGACTGCAGATGAGCCCGGCGGGCGCGGCCGGCCCGGCGCAGCTCGACTGTCATGCGCGTCACCACCCACGCCGGTACGCACAGCGTGCACAACGCGCCGACCACGCCGACCGCGGTGGACCACCAGACGAGCTGGTAGGTGCCGTGGAAGATCCGGAGGCAGGCGTCCATGAGGTGCGCCACGCTGTGGTTGATCGGAGGTAGGCTGACCGCCGCGTGCAGGCTCGCGGCGAGAAGAAAGGCGACGAAGGCCAGGTCCAGCCCCAGCCAAAGGGCGATACCGAGCCTCGGTGCCCGATCGACCCATCGCGCGGCCTGCAACGGGCGTGGTACCAAGTAACCCAGCACCGCCACGCACAGCAGGATCAGCGTCGCTTCGGTCATCGACTGAACGATGCCACGGTCCGAGCTAGATCGGAAGGAGTCCCCCCGGTGGCTGACCTGGGTGCGCTGGAGCGCGCGATCATGGACCGCCTCTGGGCCGCCGACGGCCCATTGCTCGTCCGGGAGATGCTGGACAAGATCAACGCCGACCGGGCGGAGCCGCTGGCGTACACGACCGTGCAGACGGTCGCAGATCGGCTCGCGTCCAAGGGCATCCTGGTCCGGTCGCCGGCCGGCCGGGCGAACCAGTACGCCCCGGTGCGTACCCGCGAGGAGTACGTGGCCTCATTGATGATCGACGCGCTCGCGGCGACCCCCGACCGCGGCTCGGTCTTCGCGCACTTCGTGGAACTCGTCGACGGTGACGACGTGCAGCGGCTGCGGGACGCCCTGCGTACGCGGCACGAGTGAGGGCTGCGTCCGCGGTCGATCGCGTCTAGGCTCAGCGCCTGAGACGTGATGCGACGGGAGCGCGGAGACGTGTCCTACCCCACCAACTCCAATGATCCCTGGCGCGAGGACGACCGCGGCTGGAGCGGCGGCTACCCGCAGCAGGGCTACCCCCCACAAGGACATCCGCAACAGGGCTATCCCGAGCAGCAGGGTTACCCCGAGCAGCAGGGTTACCCGCAGCAAGGTCAGCCTCAGCAGGGCTATCCACAGCAGGGCTACCCGCAGCAGGGACAGCAGCCGGACCATCAGCAGCCCTACGGCCAGCCCGGTTACGGCCAGCAGCCGTCCTACGGCCAGCAACCCGGCTACGGGCAGAGCCGGCAACCCGGTTACGGGCAGCCCGGCCATGACCAGCCCGGCTACGAGCAGAACCCCGGCTACGGCGGCAATCCCTACCCGGGCGCGAACTACGGCCCCCAGTCCGACTACGGCCGGCCGGCGTACGGTGAGCAGCCCTACAGCGGCCAGCCGTACAGCGGTCCGCCCTACGGGGGCCAGTCCTACGGGCCGCCGGAACCGCCTCGCAAGAAGTCCCGCAAGGGTCTGTGGATCACGCTCGTGGTCCTCCTCGTCCTGTGCGCCGGGCTCGGCGGTGGCGGGGCGTTCTTCGTCAAGAAGTACGGCGGCGAGGCCGTCGACAAGGTCCAGGACGCGCAGAGGACCTCCGTCGTCGAGCCGTTCCTGCTCGGCAACCGGACCAAGAGCGCCTCGCCGGAGCTGGTCAAGGCGGCTGCCGAGATGAAGTCCGGCCTGCAGGGCGAGCTCAAGGACGTCAACTCCTCGGTCGCCGCGATCTACGGCGAGACCGCCAAGAAGAACGTGGTCATCGTCGTGGCCGTGGCCGCGCTGCTGATCTCGCCGGAGAAGGAGCTCGACGAGGCGCTCAAGGGCGCCGCCGGGGACAGCGCCGTCACGTTCACCAAGGTCGACGCCGGCCCGCTGGGCGGGTTCGCCAAGTGCGGCACGCAGACCAGCGAAGGCGTACAGAGCGCGATCTGCGGCTGGGCCGACAGCGGAAGCCTGGGCCTGCTGATCTACGTCCAGAAGTCCGCCGACCAGGTCAAAACCGACCTGGTCTACGCCCGAGGCCAAATAGAGCACAAAGAATAAGCAAGAGAGCAAAGAACAATCAGGGGAACAAAGATCTCCACCCCGCACTCGGCCGCGACGTCCGGCGGTGCAAGATCCGCAAGCGCGAAGCGTTTGAGGATCTTGCACCGCCGGACGTCGCATAAGGGCCGACGTGCCCTCGTCTCGCCCGAAGGGCGAACGGGCAGCAACCTTCCCAGCGCCCACCGAGGGACTAGACCACTACTCCTGTTCCGCCCGAGCCTGCCGAGGCAGCAGGAACACCAGGCCGAAGCACACCACGAGCAACCCCACCGAGATGCCGGACGTACGCGCCATCGCCGTTCCGAAGGACACTCCGCCGGTCAGTTCGTGGAAGAAGACCGTGCCGATGACGGCGATCCCGAGCGCTCCGGCGAACTGCTGCACCGCGTTCAGTACGCCGGACGCCGACCCCACCTCGTTGTCCGCCACGCCGTTGAGGATCGTGCCGAAGGCGGGCCCGAGGCTGAGGCCCATGCCGATGCCGGCCACGAAGGTCGACGGGATGAGCTGCCACAGGCCGACCGAGTCGCCGTAGTGCGCCACGGTGAGCGTGAAGGCGCCGAACGCGACCGCCATGATGCCGAGGCCGAGGTGGATGAGCCGGCGGCCGAGCTTCTCGGTGAGCGGGTGGCCGATGATCGCGCCGATCGTGATGCCGAGCGCCATGGGTACGCTGGCCAGCCCCGCCTTGAGCGGTCCGTAGTGCAGGCCGAGCTGGACGAAGAGCCCGAAGACGAGCATGAAGCCGGTGAGGGCGCCGAAGAAGGTCAGGAAGACGGCCAGGCCGCCGGTGAACGCCTTCTTCGCGAACAGCCCGGCCTCGATGAGCGGTGACGACGACCGCCGCCGCTCGTACGCGACGAAGGCGCCGAAGAACGCCAGCGAACCCGCGATCAAGCCGAAGATCCAGACCGGCCAGCCGAGCTCACGACCCTGGATGAGCGGGTAGATGAGCAGCCCGGACGCGACGCTGAGGAAGATCATGCCCAGCACGTCGAGGCGCGGGCGTTCGGGTGCGCGTACCTCGGGCATGATCTTGATGGCACCGAGCACGGCGAAGAGCATGAGGGGCACGTTGATCAGGAAGATCATGCGCCAGCCGGTGCCCCACCAGTCGGCGTCGATGAGGGCGCCGGCGAGGATGGGGCCGCCCACCGCGGACAGGCCCATGACCGGGCCGAAGAGGCCGAAGGCCTTGCCGGTCTCCTCGGGCGGGAAGACCGCCTTGAGGATGCCGAAGCCCTGGGGGATCATCATGGCGCCGAGGGCGCCCTGCAGGATGCGGCTCGTGATGAGCATCGCCGGGTCCTGCGCGGTGGCGCAGGCGACCGAGGCGAGGCCGAAGCCGAGCGCGCCGATGACGAACATCCGCTTGCGGCCGAAGATGTCGCCGAGCCGGCCGCCGGTGATGAGCATGATCGCGAAGGCCAGGGTGTAGCCGGCGCCGATCCACTGGATCATGCTGTCCGAGCCGCCCAGGGCGCGGTGGATGCTGGGCGAGGCCACGTTGACGATGGTGGCGTCGAGCAGATCCATGACCTCGGCGGCGAGGACCAGGAAGAGGATGAGCCAACGCCAGCGGTGCGGCGTGGAGCTCGGTGCGGCAGGCCGCTCCAGCGTAAGAACGCTGTTCGTGTCGGAAGAACGCTGTTCGTTGTCCATGAACGTCAGTTCTACTCGCGAACGGTGTTCGAGTCAAGAACGATGTTCGTGATACGAATCATGTTCGCCGGGCGAACGCCGTTCGCAGGCACTACAGTGAGCGCATGCCGATGGACATGCCCCTGCCGCCGTGGAAGCAGGCGCCGCGGGCCAGGCCGGTACGCCGCCAGCTCAGCCGGGAGGCGATCGTCGACACCGCGATGGCCATCCTGGACAAGGAAGGGCTCGACGCGGTGAGCATGCGGCGGATCGCCCAGGACCTGGAGACCGGCCCCGCCTCGCTGTACGCCCACGTCGGCAACAAGGACGAACTGCTGGAGCTGGTGATCGACCGGGTGGCCGGCGAGATGCCGCTGCCGGTGCCCGATCCGGAGCACTGGCAGGAGCAGGCCCGTCAGATGATCAAGGATGCGATCAACACCTTCGTCAAGCATCCGGGCGTGGCGCAGGTGGCCATGGCCGGCGTACCGAGCGGGCCGAACTCGCTGCGGTCGATGGAGGCCACGCTGGCCGTGCTCAAGGCGGGCGGCCTGCACAACCAGGCCGTCGCCTGGGCCGGTGACCTGTTCGGCTCGTTCATCCCCTCGACCGCCCTGGAGCACGCGCTGTTCCAGGCCGGCGGCAAGACCAGCGAGCAGGTCAAGGAGTACTTCGTCCAGTTCGGGCACTTCCTGCGGTCGCTGCCGGCGCAGGAGTACCCGACGGTGAGCGCGCTCGCCGACGAGATGGTGTCGGGCGAGGGCGACGAGCGGCTCGATTTCAAGATCGATGTGCTGCTCGCCGGGCTCG
Source organism: Hamadaea tsunoensis DSM 44101 (assembly GCF_000428945.1). GTDB lineage: Bacteria > Actinomycetota > Actinomycetes > Mycobacteriales > Micromonosporaceae > Hamadaea > Hamadaea tsunoensis. The sequence goes on from NZ_AUAX01000005.1 coordinate 442,606, forward strand.
TCGCCGTCAGCGACCGGATGAAGGCCCAGGACCGAGCGACGGCCGCCAGGTGAACCCCGGTACGCGGATGCTGGCGCGTACCTGCGGCGTGGTGGCGATCGGCGGCGTCGCCGGTGCGCTGGCCCGCTACGGTCTCGGCGTCCTCATCCCCACCCGGCCGGACGCGTTCCCGTGGACGACGTTCGCCATCAACGTGCTGGGCTGCCTGGCTCTGGGCGCACTCGTCCCCCTCGTCGGTACGCACGCCGTGCTGCGCCCGCTGCTCGGCACCGGAGTGCTGGGCGGCTTCACGACGTTCTCGACGTACATGGTGGACATCCAGCGGCTGGTACGCCACGGCGAACCGGAGCTGGCGGCGGCGTACCTGGCCGGGACGGCGATCCTGGCGTTGAGTGCGGCGTACCTGGGCGGATTCCTGATGCGGAGGCTGCGGTGACCGTCCTGCTCGTCGCGCTCGGTGCCGCCTTCGGAGCGCCGGCCCGGTACCTCGTCGACCGGGCGGTGGGCCCTCGCCGCTTCCCCTACGGCACGATGATCGTCAACGTCGCCGGCTCGTTCGTCCTCGGTTGGGCCGCCACCGCGCTGGACACCAAGAGCGGCGCGTACGCCCTGGTCGGCACGGGATTCTGCGGTGCGCTGACGACCTATTCGACGTTCGGCTACGAGACCGTGCGGCTGGCCGAGAGCGGCGAGCACGGCAAGGCGCTGCTCAACGTGATCGTCAGCATCGCCCTCGGCAGCGCCGGCGCGTACCTCGGCTTCCTGGCCGCCTGACCGCACCCCACCCCACCCCACTCCGAGATCCCGTTTGGATCAGGGAAATCACCCGAATCATGGCCCAAGATTCGGGTGAGAACCGTGATCCAAACCGGATCTTGGGCCGGGCTGCCCGCGGCGATCAGGAGGGTGGGGTCAGGAGAGGGCGTGGCGGAGGTCGGTGATCTCGCCGGTGAGCCGGTCCCGCGCGGCGTCGTCCGTCACCCGCGGCAGGTACGCCTCCGCCTGCCGGAGCAGGTCCGCGGCGTCGGACAGGCGCCGCTCGGCGTACGCCGTCTTCGCCTCGTCGAGCAGCCGCTGGGCCGCCAGCTCCGCCGACCGGGAGTCCGCCCGTTCGGGGTAGACGACGCGCGTGATCGACCACAGCGGACTGGTCGGGCCGGCGTCGGCGGCCGCCGCGGTGAGGCCGCCGCCGAGGACCACGAGGCCGCCCAGCGCGGCCGCGATGATCGTGGCGAGCGAGCGGCCCCGGGGAACGGTCCGGCGGGCGCCCGGCGCTGGTGTGTCCAGTGTGGACCGCCACGCGATCAGTGCCCCGGCCAGTGGGTCGCCCGGGTCGGCGGTACCGGCTGTGACGGCGTCGAGGAACGCGTCGTCGCGGGTCTGGGCCGCCTCGTCGGCCGAGCCCTCGAAGGAGCGGCCCTCGGGGAAGCGGCCCTGATTACGGATCTTCACGATGGCATCCCGCTGGTCTTCATGACGACGACGCCCCGGACAGGGCGCGGCCGGCGAGTGTTCGGAGTTTGGACAGCGCCCGGGACTGCGCGACGCGTACGGCGACCGGTGACATGTCGAGCGTCCGGCCGACCTCGGCGGCGCTCAGTCCCACCGCGACGCGGAGCACGAGGATCTCGCGCTGGGTCTCCGGCAGGGCGGTGAGCAGCCGGGCCAGCCGCCGGGCCTGGTCGGCCGCGATCGCCGCCTGTTCGGGGCCGGGGGCCGGATCGGCCGGGTCGAGGACCCCGTCGACCGGCACGGTCAACCGGCGTACGGCGCTGCGCTGGGCGTCGGCGATCTTGCGGGCGGCGATCCCGTAGACGAAAGCGGAGAAGGGCACGCCCTGGTCCCGGTAGCGCGGCAGGGCCCGCAGCACGGCTACGCAGACGTCCTGGGAGATGTCGTCGGCCGTGGTGTAGCCCCCGCCGACCGGCCCGAGCCGCGCGCGGCAGTAGCGGACGACGCCGGGGCGTACCTCCGCCAGCAGAGCGGCCGTGGCCGTCGGCTCCCCGCTGACCGCGCGAGCGACCAAATCGGAATCACTCCACATATCGGACAACCCTAGTAACGCGAGCGGCCGTCGGGCAGATAGACACTCCGGTGCGACAACCGACGAAGGGGATCGCAGAGGTGGAGAAGCTGGAAGTGGCCACACCCTCACCACGCCAGGCCAGACCGCGTCCGCGCCCTGTGCGCACTCCGCCGGTGGCGGCGGCGCCGCGACGCGTACCGGCGAACCGGTTATTGATCTTGATTTTGGTCCTGGTCTTCGCGGGCGCGGCCTACGCGGCCCACGCGTGGTACGCCGATCACCGGCTCGCGGCGGCGAGGTCCGCGGCCGTCGCCGCCGCGAGCGACCTCGCGCTCGCCATGGTCACGATCAGCGCGACCACCGTGGACTCGGACCTCGCCCGGGTGGCGGCGGGCGCCACGCCGGACTTCCGCCAGAACCTTGGGGGAGTACGCGCAGCCGTGCTGGCCGGGCACGTGCAGTCCACGGGTCGCGTGCTGCGGGCGGCGCTGGTCTCCGGCGACGCGCGCACGGCCGAGGTGCTGGTGGCGGTCGACGCGCTGATCAAGACTCCGAAGGCGCCGGACGGCCGGACCACCCACTACCGGCTGCGGCTGAGCCTGGCGCTGGACACCGGCCGGTGGCTGCTGGCGAAGCTGAGGTACGTCTCGTGAAGCGGGTGTGGCTGCTGGTCGGGGTCATCGTCGTCGCCGTCGTGGCGGGCGGCTGTGCGGTCTACGCCGACGTGCGGGAACGTCAACGGGCGGCGGCCGGGCGGGCGGCGCTGGCGGTGGCGCCGACCGCGGCGACGGCGATCTTCTCCTACGACTACCGGACCTTCGACTCGGCCGTCGCGACCGGCAGCCGGTACGCGACCGGCACCTTCGCCAGCGAGTACGCCCGCACGACCGCCGCGCTCAAGGATTCGGTGATCTCCGAGCGGGCGGTCGTGAGCGCGCGGGTGACGGCGTCGGGGGTCGTCACGGCCGAACCGGACAAGGTGGAGGTGCTGCTCTACGTGGACCAGCACCGGCGCAACGCGACGATCAGCGGGGAGAAGGTGGACCAGAACCGGATCGTGCTGACCCTGGTCAAGGTCTCCGACGGCTGGAAGGTCTCCGCCGCGGCTCCGCTCTAGAAGTTGCTGCTGAGGGCGGGGCGGATGACGGCGCCGCCGTCGATCACCAGCGTCTGGCCGGTCATCCAGGACGACGTGTCGCCGGCCAGGAAGGTGATCGCCTGCGCGATGTCCTCCGGCTCGCCGATGCGCCCGAGCGGGATGTGCCCGTTCAGCATCTCCTCGTGGTTCTCCCACAACGCCCGGGCGAGCTGCGTACGCACGATGCCGGGAGCGATCGCGTTCACGCGTACCTTCGGGGCGAGCTCGGCGGCGAACTGGCGGGTCAGGTGCACGACGGCCGCCTTGGTCGCGTTGTAGTAGCCGATTCCGAGCTCGGTCACCAGCCCGCCGACCGACGCGATGTTCACGATCGAGCCGCCCCGCTCGGACATCTTGCCGGCGTACCAGGCGGTCTGCGTCCACAGGACGATCGAGAGCTGGTTGACCTGCACGGTCTTCTCGGCCCGGGGCACGTCCAGGTCGACCATCGGGCCGAAGTACGGGTTGGTGCCGGCGTTGTTGACCAGGATGTCCACGCCGCCGAACTCCGCCACGGTCGCCTCGACGGCGGCGGCGGCCTGCTCGGGCTCGCCCACGTGCGCGGCCTTGGCCAGCACGCCGACCGGGTACGCCGCCCGGATCTCGGCGGCGACGGCGTCCAGCGACTCCTGCCGCCGGGAGGTCAGCACCACGTTGGCGCCCTCGGCGGCGAGCGCGAAGGCGGCCGCCCGCCCGATGCCCCGGGATGCGCCGGTGACCAGCGCGGTCTTCCCCGTCAGCCCTGTCTGCACGCCTGACCTCCGTCAACTCGTCGAAACCGCCGGCTACTCACCGGTAATGATGGAGGGTAGTGTAGCGAGCAGCTTCGAGATACCAACCGGTCGGTATTGACAATACCGCCGGCGACCCGATGGGATGCGACCGTGGGCCACTATCGCAGCAACGTACGCGACCTGCGCTTCAATCTGTTCGAGCTGCTGGGCGTCGACGCCCGGCTCGGGCACGGCCGGTTCGCCGACGTCGACCGGGCGACCGCCGACGACGCCCTGGACGAGGTGAACCGCCTCGCCACCGGGCCGATCGCCGACTCGTTCGCCGAAGTCGACCGCAATCCGCCCGCGTTCGACCCGAAGACGCACGCCGTCACCATGCCGGAGGCGTTCCGCAAGTCGTACCAGGCGTACATGGACGCGGAATTCTGGCGGCTGGAACTGCCCGCCGAGGCCGGCGGCACACCCGCGCCCCGGGCGCTCTGGTGGGCCCTGGTGGAGTTGGTGCAGGGCGCCCACGCGCCGGTCTACATGTACGGCAGCGGTCCCGGCTTCGGCGGCCTGCTCTTCCGCCTCGGTACGCCCGAACAGCAGCGCCTCGGCGAGTTCATGATCGACAAGGGCTGGGGCGGCTCGATGGTGCTGACCGAGCCGGACGCGGGCTCGGACGTCGGCGCCGGGCGGACGAAGGCGATCCCGCAGCCGGACGGGACGTGGCACATCGAGGGCGTCAAGCGCTTCATCACATCGGGCGAGCACGACCTCGCCGAGAACATCGTGCACTTCGTCCTCGCCCGCCCGGAAGGCGCCGGGCCGGGTACGAAGGGCCTGTCGCTGTTCGTGGTGCCGAAGTACCACTACGACCCGGAGACCGGCGAGCTGCGCGACCGCAACGGCGTCTTCGCGGTCAACATCGAGAAGAAGATGGGCATCAAGGTCTCGACCACCTGCGAGCTGCACTTCGGCGAGACGGTCCCGGCCGTCGGCCACCTCCTCGGCGAGGTGCACGACGGCATCGCCCAGATGTTCAAGGTCATCGAGTCGGCCCGGATGCAGGTCGGCGTCAAGGCGATCGCGACGCTGTCGACCGGCTACCTCAACGCCCTCGAGTACGCGCGGACCCGCGTACAGGGCCCGGATCTGACGCAGCAGCTGGACAAGTCGGCGCCGCGGGTCACGATCGACCGGCACCCGGACGTCCGGCGGATGCTGATGCTGCAGAAGGCGTACGCGGAGGGTCTGCGGGCCACCTACCTGTACACGGCCGACTGGCTCGACCGCGACCATCCACAAGCGACGAACGTGAACGACCTGCTGCTGCCGATCGTCAAGGGCGTCGGCTCGGAGCGCTCCTACGAGATGCTCGGCCTGTCCCTGCAGACCCTGGGCGGCTCGGGATTCCTGCAGGACTACCCGTTCGAGCAGTACCTGCGGGATACGAAGATCGACACCCTGTACGAGGGCACGACCGCGATCCAGGGCATGGACTTCTTCTTCCGGAAGATCGCCCGGGACCGGCAGGTCGCCGTCAACGTCCTGTTCGACGAGATCGAGGCGTTCCTGGACCTGCCCGAGTGCCAGGGGCGGTTCAACGACGAGGCGAAGGCGCTGGCCCGGGCCCTCAAGGACGTACGCGCGATGATCGCCACGATGCTCATCTGGCTGACCGCCTCGAAGGAGAAGCCGGCCGACGTCTACAAGGTCGGCCAGAACACGACCCGGCTGCTCATGAGCGCCGGCGACCTGCTCATCGGGTACCTGCTGCTGCGCCAGGGAGTCCTCGCCCAGGAGAAGATCACCGCCGGGAGCACCGACGAGTTCTACGTCGGCAAGACGGCCGTGGCCCGCTTCTTCGCGCGTACCGTGCTGCCGGAGATCTCCGCCCGCCGGGACGTGCTGGAGGAGACGGACAACGCCCTGATGGAGATCCCGGATGGCGCGTTCTAGAGCCGTCCTCGAGGCCGGCGTCCGCGAGCGCATCGTCGCCTCGGCCGTCGAGCTGTTCGCCGAGCAGGGCTACGACGCCACCTCGGTGCAGCAGGTCGTGGACCGGGCCGGGGTGACGAAGGGTGCGCTCTACCACTACTTCGCGGCCAAGGAAGACCTGATCATCGAGGTCTACCGGTCGGTCTTCGCCAACCGGCTGGCCGCCCTCGACCGGATCGTCGCGGCCGGCCGGGACCCCGCGACGACGCTGCGTCTGATCATCGACGACATCGTGGTCGGGACCGTGGCGATGACCGGGGAGTCGGCGGTGATCTCCCGCGAACTGTCCCACCTGGACCAGCACCGGACGCAGTCCCTGCAACAGGACTGGCGGCGCTACCAGGAAGGCGTACGCGAGGTGATCCGGCAGGGGCAGGCCGACGGGGTCTTCGCCACGGCCACCTCGGCGGAGGTCGCCTCCTGGGCGATCTTCGGCGTCACGAACTCGCTGCACACCTGGTTCCGGCCGGACGGTCCCAAGAGCGCCGGGCAGATCGCCCGCGAGCTGGCCGACCTGGTGCTGGCCGGACTCGCCCCTCAGCACACCCTCCGGGAGGACTGACTGATGAGCTTCGCCTCCGTCGACGAGCTGCGCGCGGCCGCCGGCACCTCGATCGGCCTGACCGACTGGCTGACGATCGAGCAGGACCGGATCAACCTGTTCGCCGACGCCACCGACGACCACCAGTGGATCCACGTCGACCCGGAGAAGGCCGCCGCGGGCCCGTTCCACTCCACCGTCGCGCACGGGTACCTCACGCTGTCACTCCTGCCCGCGCTGGTCGGCGACCGGCTGCGGGTTCCCGGCGTACGCATGGCGGTCAACTACGGGCTCAACAAGGTCCGGTTCCCCGCACCCGTGCCGGTCGGATCGCGCGTACGCGCCGAGCTGACCATCGTGTCCGTCGAGGACGTCGACGGCGGGCTCCAGATCACCTACCGAGCCACGGTCGAGCGCGAGGGCCACGCCAAACCGGTCTGCGTCGCCGAGGCCGTCGCCCGGATCTACCTGTAGGGAGTACTGATGAAGGCCTGGCAGGTCGTACGCCTCGGCGAGCCCGCCGACGCGATGGAAGCCGCCGAGCTCCCGGTCCCCGAACCGGGTCCGGGGGAGGTGCTCGTCCGCGTCCGCTCGGCCGCGCTCAACTTCCCGGACGTGCTGATGTGCCGGGGCCACTACCAGGTCCGCCCGCCGCTCCCGTTCACCCCGGGCGTCGAGCTCTGCGGTGAGGTGGTCGGCGCCGGGGAGCGCTTGCGCGAGCCGCCAGAAGTGCAGTCAGCCGAGGGCTTTGCCGAAGGCGACCGCATCATCGGTACGCCGAAACTGCCGCACGGCGCCCTCGCCGAGTACGCGATCGTGACCGCGGCCGACGCGTTCCCCGCCCCGGAGAAGCTGGCCGACGCCGAGGCGAGTGCGCTGCTCATCGCGTACCAGACAGGGTTCGTGGCTTTGCATCGGCGGGCGCACCTGCAGGCGGGCGAGACGCTGCTGGTGCACGCGGCGGCCGGGGGAGTGGGCAGCGCGGCGGTGCAGCTCGGCAAGGCGGCCGGGGCCCGGGTGATCGCCGTGGTCGGCGGCGCGCGCAAGGCGCAGGTGGCCGCGGAGCTGGGCGCGGACGTGGTGATCGACCGGCGCGAGCAGGATTTCGTCGCGGCCGTGAAGGAGGCGACCGGCGGGCGCGGGGCGGATGTGGTCTTCGACCCCGTCGGCGGCGACGCGTACGCGGGCTCGGCCAAATGTGTGGCGTTCGAGGGCCGGATCCTCGTGGTGGGGTTCGCGGGCGGCACGGTGCCGGCCCCGCCGCTCAACCACGCGCTGGTGAAGAACTACTCCATTGTCGGCGTCCACTGGGGACTGTACCGGCAGCTGGACCCGGCGGTCGTCGCCGACGCCCACGTACGCCTGGCCGAGCTGGCCGCCGCAGGCGTGATCGCGCCGCTGATCGGCGGCCGGATCGGCCTGGACGACGCGGTGTCCGGCCTGACGGAGCTCGCGGCAGGGGAGACCGTCGGCCGGGTGGTGGTGCTCCCGTGACCGCGCCGCGCGGGCTGGACCTCGACGGGCTCGGCCGCTTCCTGGGCGAGGTGGTCCCGGTCGCCGGGCCGCTGTCCGCCACGTTCATCCAAGGTGGACGGTCGAATCTGACCTACACCGTGACCGACGGCACCTCGACCTGGGTGGTCCGCCGTCCGCCGCTCGGGCACGTGCTGAGCACCGCGCACGACATGACCCGCGAGTTCCGGGTGATCAGCGCGCTCGGGCCGACCGGCGTACCGGTGCCGCGGGCGTGGGCGCTGTGCGAGGACGAGAGCTTCCTCGGCGCCCCGTTCTACGTGATGTCCTACGTGGACGGCATCGTCTACCGGACCGCCGCGGACGCCGCCCCGCTCGGCGCCGACCGGCTGCAGCCGTTGTGCCACCGGCTTTTCGACGTGCTCGCCGAGCTGCACGGTGTGGATTACGACGCGGTCGGCCTGGGCGACTTCGGCCGCCCCGAGGGCTACCTCGACCGCCAGGTACGCCGCTGGCGCAAGCAGCTCGACGCGTCGCACTCGCGCGACGTGCCCGGTTTCGTGGAACTCCACGAACACCTGGCCGCCGCGGTGCCGGCGATGTCCGGCGTCGCGATCGTGCACGGCGACTTCCGGCTGGACAACGCCGTGGTCAGCCCGGCCGACGAGATCCTCGCCGTGCTCGACTGGGAGATGGCCACGCTGGGCGATCCCCTGGCCGACCTGGCGCTGTCGCTCGCGTACTGGGGGCTGTGGCTGGAGCCCGGCGGCAAGGGACTGTTCGGGCAGGCGCCCCCGGCCGGGCTCTTCCCGTCGGCCGAGGACCTCGCGGACCACTACGCCCGGCAGCGCGGTGTGGACCTCGGCAACCTCGGGTGGTACCTGGGGTTCGCGTACTTCAAGATCGCTGTCATTCTCGAAGGAATCCACTACCGCTACGTGCACGGCCAGACGGTCGGTACGGGTTTCGAGAACATCGGCGCGATGGTGCCCTACCTGGTCGATCTCGGTCACAAGGCGTTGCGGGAGGCGTGATGGACTTCGCGTACGACGACAAGACGGTCGCTCTGCAGGAAGAACTGCTGTCCTTCATGGACAGTCATGTCTACCCGGCGGAGAAAGCGGTCTCGGACGACCCCTGGTCGCCCCCGGCGGTCATGGAGGAGCTCAAGGCCGAGGCGAAAAGGCGCGGGCTGTGGAACCTGTTCCTGCCCGGTGACCATTTCGGCGCGGGCCTGACGAACCTGCAGTACGCGCCGCTCGCGGAGATCACCGGTCGCAGCCCCAACCTCGCGCCCGAGGCCCTCAACTGCGCCGCGCCGGACACCGGCAACATGGAGGTCCTGGCCATGTTCGGCACGCCCGAGCAGCAGGAGCGCTGGCTGCGCCCGCTGCTCGACGGCAGCATCCGCTCCGCGTTCTGCATGACCGAGCCCGAGGTCGCGTCCTCCGACGCCACCAACATCACCACCGAGATCCGGCGCGACGGCGACGAGTACGTCATCAACGGCCGCAAGTGGTGGTCGTCCGGAGCGATGAGCCCCCGCTGCGAGATCCTCATCGTGATGGGCAAGACGGACCAGGCCGCCGAGCGCCACCGCCAGCAGAGCCAGATCCTCGTGCCCAAGGCCACTCCCGGCGTCGAGGTCCGCCGCCACCTGCCGGTCTTCGGGTTCACCGACGGCTGGCACGGCGGTCACGCCGAGATCACCTTCACGGATGTACGCGTACCGGCGTCGAACCTGATCGCCGGGGAGGGCGAGGGGTTCGCCATCGCGCAGGCGCGCCTCGGTCCCGGGCGGATCCACCACTGCATGCGGCTGATCGGCATGGCCGAACGGGCGCTCGACCTCATGTGCGCGCGGGCCGTCGACCGGGTCGCGTTCGGCAAGCCGCTGGCGGCCCAGGGCGTCGTCGGGGACTGGATCGCCGAGGCGCGCGTACGCATCGAGCAGGCCCGGCTGCTCGTGCTCAAGACGGCCTGGCTGATGGACACCGTCGGCAACAAGGGCGCGCACACCGAGATCCAGGCGATCAAGATCGCGGTGCCGTCGATGACGGAATGGGTGCTGGACAAGGCGATCCAGGTCCACGGCGGGGGCGGGGTCAGCGAGGACTTCCCGCTGGCTCACATGTGGGCGGCCGCGCGTACGCTCCGCCTGGCCGACGGGCCCGACGAGGTGCACAAGGCGTCGCTGGCCAAGCGGGAGCTCCGCAGGTTCACGCGCTGATCCTGATCCGGGTCGGCGACGCCAGCCGGGTCGTGACGATCGAGGGCCGGTCGCTGAAGAAATCCTTGGCGGCCGGCAGTTCCGGCTCGGTACGCGCCTGTCCGGGGAAGTTGTAGTGCCCGAGCAGCACGCCGCCGAACCGGGCGCCCATGTACTCGGCGGTGTAGCGCAGCGTGCCGACGAGCGGGTCGGCCTTGGCGGAGTCGGCGTCGCTGAGCGCGGTGACGCCCCACAGCGTCTTGCCGCCCATCCGCGCCTTGAAGTCCGCCCCCGGTACGCGCAGCCACCCCGTCCAGTGGTCGAGGTAGTTCTTGACGCTGGTGGACAGCGAGTACCAGTAGAGGGGCGACGCGATCACGATGTCGGTGGCCGCGAGGGTCTCGTCGAGGAGGGTCTTCGGGTTGCCGACCGGCTCGGGATAGGTGCCGTCACCGGTGTGCCGCACGTCCTCGAAGGCCGGCAGGGGAAGATCGCTCAACCGCAGCCAGCTCTGCTCCACCTCGGGGCTCAGGTACGCCGCCGCCTGCCTCGCCATCGCCTCGGTGTTGCCGTCGAGCCGGGTGCTGCCGAGCAGGAAAAGGAATCTGCGTACCACGGGTGCCCCCTTCATTGGATGCAGGTGCAAGCATTTCTCGGTCAACGCGGAACCGTCAAGTGCTTCGCCGAGAGTGTGCGCAACGCCGCATCCAACCCCTGGACCTCCTCCGGACGCAGGGCTCCCAGGAATTCCGCGTCGACCTCCCGGGCCAGCGTGGCGGCCTTCGCCAGCAGGTGCTTTCCGGCCGGCGTCAGCGAGAGCAGTTGCCGTCGCCGGTCGCCGGCGTCGCGTACGCGCTGGACGGCGTCGAGGTGTTCCAGCTGGTCCGCGTAGAGCACGACCAGGCTCGGCGCGACGCGTACGGTCCGGGCGAGGTCCTGCTGCGCCGTCGGGCCGAATTCGGCCAGGGCGGTGAGGACCGCGACGTGCTTCACCTTGAGGCCGATCGTCTCCAGCCGCGCGCCGTACGCCTCGAAGATCATTCCGCCGAGAATGCCGAGCTGGAAGGTGGCCGTCCCGAGAGGGCTTTCCTGAGTCACGCGTTTGATGCTACCGTCACAGAATCATTCAAGTCTTGAACGATTCTCCTACAGAATGATTCAAGGCACGACTTCACCTGCGTGACTCAAGCTGGAGGCTGCCATGCGCCGTACCGTCGTCGTTCTCCTCGCGGTGGGAACCGTCCTGACCATGCTCGCCGCCGTGATCGGTGTGATCCGCCCGTCGTTCATGGTCGCGGGGGTCTCGGAAGCGGCCGTGCGCCCGTTCGTCTGGGCGTACGCCGTCCGCGCCCTGCCGCTCGGCGCGATCCTGCTGGCCCTGCTGTTCGGCCGCCCGTCCGCGGCGCTGGGGCCGATGCTTCTGCTCGCCGGCGTCGTGCAGGCCGGCGACGTGCTCATCGGCGCCGCCTACGGGGTTCCCGGAATGATCCTCGGGGGTGGCCTCATGACCGTGCTGTACCTGTACGCGGCCTGGGCCGTCCGCCCGGCGCGCCGTCCGGCAGCCGCCGTCGTGTGACGGCCGCCCGGCCACCTCTCCGGGCCGCCCGTAGGGGAACGTGCTCGCGGATATCGCTCCGCAGGCCGAGGGAACGCTCGACGGCGGCTTCTACCGTGGAGATCATGACAACGTCGAGCGTTCCCCGCCGCCTCTACCGTCCGCGCGACCGCTGGATCGCGGGCGTCTGCTCCGGACTCGGCCGCCGGTTCGGCCTCTCGCCGAACGTGGTCCGCGTCCTCTTCCTGCTGTCGTGCCTGCTGCCCGGGCCGCAGTTCCTCGTCTACCTGGCGCTCTGGATCATCATGCCCAGCGAGAGCTGACCCGGCCGCCGCCCGCGCTCATCGCAGGCGGCGGGCGGCGAACAGGTGCTCCCGGCGTACCTCGGTGATCGGGCCGTCGATCGTGTTCCAGTCGGTCTGCGAGGCGTGCAGCATCGCCGGCCAGCCGTTCTCGACGCCGACGCAGATGCCGACGTGGTAGACGAATCCGGTGTCCGGCTTCCGGAAGAACATCAGGTCGCCGGGGGCCAGGTCGGCCAGGTCCACCGGCTCGCCCACGGTGGCCTGGTCGGTCGCGTCGCGCGGCAGGGTGATCCCGAACCGCCGGTACGCGACCCAGGTCAGTCCCGAGCAGTCCAGGCCCCTGCCGGTCAGCCCGGCGGCGAGGTACATGAGCCCGAGGAACTTGCGGCCGGTGGCGATCAGCGTCGCCGGCGCGGGAGCCTCACCGGCCGCGTACGCGCCGACGTGCCGGCCGGGCAGCCAGCCGTCGCCCCCGCCCGGCAGCCCGACCCGTGACCAGGAGCCGTCGGTCTCCAGCAGCGGCAGGATCGTGGCGAAGCTGACGTCGGCGTGCACGATCCCGCCGTCCGGCCGGTCGAGGATGCTGGTCAGCGGCATCGTCACGACGACCTGCCGGTCCGCGGTCCCGGCCGGGGCCGCCAGCTGGGTGACCGGCAGCCAGCCCGGATACCCGCGCGGGTCTTTGCGGGACGGCTGCGACGGCACCACCACCTGCGCCCAGCCGTCCTTCACGTCGTCCACGAGCACGGTGTCGCCGAGCAGGACCTGGCTGTCGAGCCGGCCCCACAGCTGCTTGCGCTCCTCCGGACCCTGCGCGTACGTCCAGTCCCGCAGGCGTACCGGGGTCTCCAGCGCGGGCCCGTCGAGCTCGCGTACAGCGTCGGGCGCGGTCCACAGCCCCGCTGCGGCGACCGCCACCTGCATGTTCTCCGCGGCCACCGGTCCACCCGCCTCACATCGCCCAGCCATGCCTGCGCAGCCATACAAGCACGGCCGAACCGACGGCGGTAGCGTCCTTGCGCAGGTCATGGCCCTCGCCCGACAGGACGACCAGGTCAACCCCCCGGCGTTTCCCGGGTACGCCGAACGGATCACGATCGCCGTTGACCACGAGGGTCGGACAGCCCGTGACCAGCTCGTCTTCCCGGGACTTCTCGGGCTTGCCGGGCGGATGCGACGGAAACGCCAGCGCGACCACCCCCGCCGCCCCGACGGCCTTCGCGGTCCGGCAGGCGACCCGCGCCCCGCTGGACCGCCCGCCCGTGACGACCGGCAGGTCGCCCTCGTCGAGCGCGGCCAGCACGGCCAGCCACGCCTCGTCGAGGTGCCCCGCGGGAGCCGGCGCCTTCCGGCCGGCCACCCGGTACGGCTGGGTCACGAGGGCCACGGTGACGTTCGCGGCGAGGGCGGCGGCGCGTACCGCCTGCAGGTCCGCGGCCTGGACGTCGCCACCCGCGCCGTGCCCGAGCACGAGCAGCGAGGCCGGGGTGCCCGCCGGCCGGGAGATCTCCACGCGGGCCTCGCCGCGCGGGGTGTCGATCTTCATCCCCTCATTCTCCCGGCGCGGACTGTCGTACCGGCGGTTTACCGTGGGCGTGTGGTCACTTTGGCGCAGATCCGCGCGGTGGCGAGCGCGCTGCCGCGGACGAGCGAGCACCTGATCCGGGACTACGTGAAGTTCCGCATCGGAAGCATCGTCTACCTCTCGGTGAGCCCGGACGAAACGCTCATGGGGTTCGGCTTCCCCCGCGAGGAACGGGCGTCCCTCGTCGAGTCCCGCCCGGACACGTTCCAGCTCCCGCGCCCGTCGGACATGCGCTACCAGTGGGTCGTCGCCCGGATGGCCGCGCTCGACGAGGACGAGATGCACGAGCTGGTGGTCGACGCCTGGCGGATGTGCGTACCGAAGAAGGTCGTCGCCGCGTACCTGGCTTCACTAGGCTGACCCCATGGCCCGTCGCAACGATGCGGTCGCCGCGCTGCTCGAGGAGTACGCCGACCTGCTGGTGATCACCGGCGGGGGCGACGCCTTCAAGATCCGTTCATACGAGAAGGCGGCCCGGTCGGTCGCCGGCTTCCACGACGACGTGTCCACGATGGACGCCGCCGCGATCGGCAAGATCCCGCAGGTCGGCAAGTCCATCGGCGCGAAGATCATCGAGTATCTGACCACCGGGAAGATCGCCGCGTTGGAGAAGTTGCGCGAGCAGATCCCACCCGGCGCGCGTACGCTCATCGAGATTCCGGGGCTGGGGCCCAAGAAGGCGGTCACGCTCAGCCGGGAACTGGGCGTCTCCTCGATCGACGAGCTCTCCGCGGCCATCGCCGCCGGCCGCCTGGACGGGTTGCCGGGGTTCGGCGCGAAGACGGCCGAGAACATCCTGCACGGCATCGAGCTGCTGCGGCGCAACGAGGGGCGTGTCCTCATCGACACCGCCACGCGAGTCGCCGAGGAGATCGTGGCCCACCTGTCCGGCGTACCCGGCTGTGTCGCGTGCACCTTCGCCGGCTCCCTGCGCCGGTCCCGCGACACCATCGGCGACGTCGACATCCTGGCCGCCGCCACGGATTCCGAGCCGCTGATGGAGGCGTTCCGGTCGGCGCCCTATGCCTTCGAGATCATCGGCAGCGGCCCGACCAAGACCTCCCTGCGTACGCGGCAGGGCCTGCAGGTCGACCTCCGCGTCGTCCAGCCCGAGGTGTGGGGCGCGGCCCTGCAGTACTTCACGGGATCGCGCGAGCACAACATCCGCGTACGCGAGATCGCCGTCCACAAGGGGTTGAAGCTCTCGGAGTACGGGCTGTTCGACGCCGCCTCCGGGGAACTCATCGTGGCCGCGACCGAGGAGGAGGTCTACGAGCGCCTCGGGCTGCCGTGGATCCCGCCCCCGCTGCGCGAGGACCGCGGCGAGGTCAAGGCGGCCCTCAAAGGCGAACTGCCGGAACTCGTGCGGATCAGTGATCTCCGGGGCGACCTGCACAGCCACACCGACCTCACCGACGGCGTGGCCCCGCTGCGCACGATGGTGGCGGCGGCGCGCAAGCGCGGACTCGCGTACTTCGCGATCACCGACCATGCCCCGAACCTGACGATGCAGCGGATGACCACCGAGAAGATGCTCGCCCAGCGCGAGGAGGTCCGGGCGCTGGCCGCCGAGACCGACGTCGTCGGCGACATGGTGCTGCTGCACGGCTCCGAGCTGAACATCGACCCGGACGGCGCGGTCGACTGGGACGGCGACTTCCTGGCCGGCTTCGACGTGCTCGTCGCCTCCGTGCACTCCCACTTCGGGCTGCCGGCCGACGAGCAGACCCGGCGGCTGGTGCGGGCGTGCGAGAACGCGTACGTGAACGTGATCGGGCATCCGCGGGCCCGCTCGATCGGCAAGCGGGAGCCCATCGACGCGGACTGGGACGCGGTCTTCGAGGCCGCCGCCGCGACGGGTACGGCGATGGAGATCAACTGCTTCCCGGACCGGCTCGACCTCTCCGACGACATGGTGCTGCGCGCCAGGCGGCACGGGGTGAGGTTCGCGATCGACACCGACTGCCACTCGGTGCGCAACATGGAGAACATCCGGTACGGGGTCGGGACCGCGCAGCGAGGGTGGGTGACGGCCGACGAGGTGATCAACACCTGGCCGCTCGACCGGCTCCGCGCCTTCATCGCCGCCAAGCGCCCGTAGGCTTCGCCCGCCGGCTGCATGATCGTTTACGCTTCCGGGGTGCGTAGACGGCCCTTGGCCGCCGACGGCCCGGCCTGGCTTTGTCCCGACTGTCCGGCAAGGAGTGCGATCTTGACGGATGTGGCGAAACTGACGCTTCCCGGCCGCCGTTAGGGACAGTTTCGCCACACCCGTCAAGGTCATGTCGCCGATGGCCGGCGTCTTTCCGCATTTGTCCGAGTGATGCGGGCTGCGGTGGGGCTGGATCTTGACGGGTGTCCGGAAAGAAACATCATTCTGGCCCGGGTGACGCCACTTTCCGGGCATCCGTCAAGATCCACACTTGCGGACGCTGGCCAACCCCATGATCGAGGCGACTGTCCGATACGGCCGCCCCGGACGCTCGCCAGCTGGTGATCGATAACGGCCGGGATGTCATTTTGCGCTCCCGCCCTAGATCGATCGCGGCGGACGTGCAGCCAGGGCCCGGTTACTGCATCCGAGGCGTTTTCGATCTTGGGCTTTAGCGGAGTTCTACATCCCCACCGCAGTCGATCACGCCCAACCCTGCGCCACCGCCCCCACAGCCCGCGATGCGGGAACGATCATCCGGCCCATGGGACGCGTTCACTGCCACCGTGATCATTTACGGCTAAGGTGCGATTTCAGTCCCCTGTTGCATGATCATTTACGCGCCAGGTGCCACCAAGGGCCCTATGCGCACTCCAGAACCGTCAACGATCATGCAATGCGGGCCGGAAATCACACCTTGCCCGTAAACGATCAAGAAAACAGTGATCACGTCTCCGTCAACGGTCATCGGCGCGCGGTACGCGAGGCCGCGCCGTGCGTACTCTCCCGGTGGTGTTCGAGCTCGTCGTGGTGGTCGTCGCCGACCGGGTCCGCGTGCACGAACGCGCGGGTGAGCCGGGGGATCGCGTGCATCAGCCGGTGCTCGGCGTCGACGGCGATGGTGTGCGCCTGGGCGACCGGGATGCCGCCGTCGACGGAGATCTCGCATTCGGCCCGCAGCTGGTGCCCGATCCATCGCAGGTGGACGTCGCCGATGGCCTGTACGCCGGGCGTCTCGCGGAGTACGGAACCGGCCTTGGCCACGAGGTCGGGGTCGACGGCGTCCATGAGCCGGCGGTAGACCTCGCGGGCGGCGTCGCGCAGCACGAAGAGGATGGCGATCGTGATCAGCAGGCCGACGACGGGGTCGGCCCACCGCCAGCCGAGGGCCACACCGCCCGCGCCGACGAGCACGGCCAGCGACGTGAACCCGTCCGTACGCGCATGCAGCCCGTCCGCGACCAGCGCGGCCGAGCCGATCCGGCGGCCGACCGAGATGCGGTAGCGGGCGACGAGCTCGTTGCCCGCGAACCCGATGAGGGCCGCGACGGCGACGAAGCCGAGGTAGGAGACGTCGGACGGGTGCAGGAGGCGCTGGACGGCCTCGTAGCCGGCGATGATCGCGGAACCGGCGATGAAGACGACGATGACGATGCCGGCCAGGTCTTCGGCCCGCCCGAACCCGTACGTGTAGCGGGTCGTCGGTGTGCGCCGGCCGAGGACGAACGCGATGCCCAGCGGTACGGCGGTCAGCGCGTCGGCGACGTTGTGCAGGGTGTCGCCGAGCAGGGCCACGGAACCGGAGAAGGCCACGACGACGCCCTGCAGGATCGCGGTCACGCCGAGGACGGCGAGGGAGATCCAGAGGGCGCGCGTTCCCTCCTTGGACGTCTCCATGGCGGAGTCGACCTTGTCGTGCGAGTCGTGCGAGTGCGGGGCGACGAGGTGCTTCAGCTTCGCCCAGAGCCCGCCGTGCTCATGGTCGTGGTCCCCGTGGTCATGCCCGTGGTCCCCGTGGTCGTGCCCGTGGTCCCCATGGTCGTGCCCGTGATTTCCATGACCGTGGTCCCCATGACCGGGGTCCGCATGACCGTGATCGCCGTGATCCCCGTGATCGTGACCGCCGTGCGAGTGGTCGCCATGGTCGTGATCCTCATGCGAGTGCCCATCATGCGACTGGTCGTCATGGGAGTGTTCGTCATGGGAGTGCTCGTCATGCGAGTGCTCATCGTGCGCGTGCTCGTCGTGGGCATGACCGTCCCCATGGGAGTGATCATCGTGATCGTCCTCATGGGAGTGATCGTGGCCGGCGCCGTCGTGGTCCCCGTGCTCGGCGTGATCACGTCCGGCCTGCTCGACGCCGTGGTCGTGCCCGTGGTCGTCCTCGTGATCATGTTCATGACCGTCATGGTCGTGCACATGTGGATCGGCCTTGAGTCGAGTTTCGCGCGCGTCGCCGCTCATGCTGTCAGCGTACCGATGCGGGTGCGGAGGGCTGGAGCCGCGACCGCCACGAACGCCGTCAGGACCACCGGCACGACGAGCGCCGCCCGCAAGCCGGCGAACTGGGCGGCTGCCCCGATGACGACCGGGCCGACGACGAATCCGGCGTACCCCATGCTGGCCACGGTGGCGATCGCACGGCCGGCCTGGGCGCTGTCGCGGTTGGCCGCGGCCGAGAACACCTGCGGCGCGATGCACGCGAGACCCAGCCCGAGCAGGCCGAAGCCGACTACTCCGGCCCACGGTCGCGCGATGAGCAGCGCCAGGCCGAGTCCGGCCGCGGCGAGCAGGGCGCTGAGGCGTACCAGGGTGGTCGCGCCCCAGTCCGTGGCGAGGCGGTCGCCCACGAGCCGGCCCGCCATCATCGAGATCGCGAAGGCGGCGTACGCGGCCGCGGCGAATCCGGCCGACGACAGCAGGTTGTCGCGCAGGTAGACGCTGCTCCAGTCGGCCGCGGCCCCCTCGCCGACCAGGCAGCAGAAGGCGAGTACGCCGAGCAGGAACACCCCCGGCACCCGACCGTGCTGCTCGGATCCGCGCGGTACGGGAGGCGTACGCCGGATCCACAGGGTGGACCACAGAGCGAGCGCCGCCACGCCGAGCCCGACCAGGACGAAGGTCGTGCGGGCACTGAGACCGGCGTGGGCGGCGAGGCCGCCGAGGGCCGCGCCGAGGAAGCCGCCGACGCTGTAGACGGCGTGGAAGGACGTGATGATCGGCCGCCCGTACGCCTGCTGCACCTCGACGGCGTTCGCGTTCATGGACACGTTGAGCAGGCCGTGGATTGTGCCGAAGACGTAGAGGGCGAGGCAGAGCAGCACGAGGCCGGCGGCGAGCGACGGCAGGACGAGCCCGGCCCCCTCCAGCAGCGCGGCCGGTACGAGGACGGTGGCGCTGCCGAGCCGGTCGACGAGCCGGCCGGACAGCAGCTGGCCGGTGATCGCGCCGGCGGCGAAGGCGAGCAGGGCGAGGCTCAGCCGGCCGTCGGTGAGGCCGAGGTTGTGCTTGATCGCGGGGATGCGGGCCGTCCAGGTGCCCAGCGCGGTGCCGAAGAGCAGGAACGCGAGGGCGGTGGCGAGGCGGGCGCGGGACAGCGTGGGAGCGCTCTCACGGGGCATCGTCCCACTCAACTCCGTGCGCCCGCGCAGCACAAGATCTATCGGCGGATTTCCACGCCGCGGACGCCGGGCAGCGACCGCAGATGCTCGCCGACGACGGTCAGGCTGTCGCCGTCCGGCTGCCCCGCGAGTACCAGGCTCTGGCCGGTCGCATCGTAGCTGACCTGCAGGACCCGGGCCTTGCGGAGGACCGCGACGGCGTCGCGCTCGACCATGTCGAGGGGCGCGTCCGGTTCGAGGCTCAGCCGGATCTCCAGGCTCCGCCGGGACGGCACGACCTCCTGCTCGATCCGCTTGATCAGCCACAGCACGAGCAGCGCCGCGACCGTGGCGGCGACCGGCGCGAACCACCATTTCAGGCCGACGGCCAGGCCGATCGCCGCGGTCACCCAGAGGGACGCGGCCGTGGTCAGACCGCGTACGGTGATGCCGTCGCGCAGGATCGCGCCGCCGCCGAGGAAGCCGATGCCGGTCACGACCTGAGCCGCGATGCGCGTCGGGTCGCTGCCGCCGACACCCACCCCGGCCAGCGTGAACAGCGCCGCACCCAGGCAGACGAGCATGTGCGTACGCAGGCCGGCGGTCTGCGCGTTGAGCTCCCGCTCCAGCCCGATCGCCGCGCCGAGGAAAGCCGCGACCGTCAGCTGAGCCACCACGGTCCACATGGGGTTCATCCTCGCTCAGCTGGCGCCGGTTGGCAGGTGGGACACCAGTAGGTGATCCGTTCGCCCTGGTCGGCCGAGCGGATCGGCGTACCGCAGCGGCGGCAGGGCAGGTTCCGGCGGCCGTAGACGTAGGTCGTCTCGCCCCGCCGCAGCGACCCCGTCGTGCTCTGCGTCCACCGGCCCAGGTTCGCCGTCAGCAGCTCCCGGGCCAGACCGACCAGCGCCGCCAGGTCGGGCACGTCGCGTACCGGCGTCCACGGCCACACCCGCCGGATGAACAGGATCTCCGCCTTGTAGAGATTGCCGATCCCCGCGAGGTTCCGCTGGTCCAGCAGGGCCTCGGCGATCTGCCGGTCCGGCTGCGCGGCCAGCCTCCGCCGCGCCTCCGCCGGGTCCCAGTCGTCCGCGCACAGGTCCGGTCCGAGGAAGCCGGTCAGTTTCGCTTCTTCCCGCGTACGCACAAGGCTCAGCTCGTGCAGGTGATAGCCCACCGCCACGACGTCCCGCGTACGCAGCACGACCCGGATGGTGTGGCCGGGACCGCCGGTCCAGCGGGCGCCGGGCGCGTACACCTTCCACGAACCGTCCATGCGCAGGTGCGAGTGCAGCGTCCACTCGTCGACCCGGAGCAGGAGATGCTTGCCGCGGCAGGCCGACTCGACGACGGTCTTCCCGGTCAGGTCGGCCGTCGCCAGCTGCGGCACGCGGAACTCCGAACCGGTCAGCACCTGCCCGGTGAGCGCCTTGGCCAGCACCTGAGCCGTATTCCAGACGGTGTCTCCCTCGGGCATGTCCTCCATCTTCCCGCAGATCGGCCGCGGTCTAAAAGATCTTGAGAAAAAGTTCGGGGGCGCTGTAGAAATCCGGGCCGCCCGTTCGAGGAGGAGGTGTAAGCGCCACCTGACCTCGAAGGAGCCCGTCATGACCACCATCGCCGCCGAGTGCACCCCGGCCAGCCGGATCACCAGGTCCCTGCTCGGCTACGGCGTACTCGCCGGGCCGTTCTACATCGTCGTGTCGCTGGCGCAGGCGTTCACGCGTACCGGGTTCGATCTGAGCCGGCACGAGTGGAGCCTGCTGGAGACCGGCCCCCGGGGCTGGATCCAGTCCGCCAACCTGATCATCACCGGGCTGATGGTGATCGCCTGCGCGATCGGGGTGGGCCGCGCGATCCCGTCGAAGTGGGGTGCCCGGCTGCTCGCGGTCTACGGCCTCGGCGCGGTCGGCGCGGGGTTCTTCACGGCCGACCCGATGCTCGGCTTCCCCGCCGGTACGCCCGACGGCCCGCCGGTGGCGCCGAGCCTGCACGGAACCCTGCACATCGTGACCGCCGGGATCGGGTTCCTCGCGATGATCGCCGCCTGCTTCGTGCTGGCCCGCCACCTGCCCGCGGGCGCCTGGCGGATCGCGACCCGGACGGTCGGCGTGCTCTTCCTGGCCGGTTTCGCCGGAGTGGCGTCCGGCGGGGGCAGCGCCGCGCTCAACATCGCCTTCACGCTCGCGATCGTGATCGTATGGACCTGGCTGGCGCTCGTCGCCCGGCACCTCTACAAGAACGCCTGAGCCCCGTACACCTACCTAGCAGCAGTCCGAACATCGGCAGAAGGAGAAGATCATGCGTTACCTGGTTCTGCTCAAGGCCGCCCAGCCCGCGACGCCGCCGCCCGGCGAGCTGATGGCAGGGATCATGCAGCTCGGCGAGGAGGCCACGAAGGCCGGCGTCCTGCTCGACACGGCGGGGCTCGCCCCGAGCGTGGCGGGAGCCCGGGTCGGTGTGGCGGGCGGTCGCCTCAGCGTCACCGACGGCCCGTTCGCCGAGGCCAAGGAAATGATCAGCTACGCCCTGTACGACGTGCGCTCCAAAGAGGAGGCCGTCGAGTGGACGAGCCGGTTCATCACCCTCCACCACGACCTGTGGGAAGGGTGGGAAGGAGAGGCGGAGGTGCTGCGGGTGTTCGGACCCGAGGACTTCGGCCCCGACGGCACCCCCCAACTCTGACCGACCCCCGCCCCGCCCCCAAGATCCCGTTTGGATCAGGGAAATCACCCGAATCATGGCCCAAGATTCGGGGGCGATCCCTGATCCAAACGGGATCTTGGCTGTCGTGCACGGGTGCGCGAACGGGGAAGCAGGGTGCGCGGGCACAATCGGGGGGTGGACACGACCGGGCGGGCGATCGAAGCCGTGTGGCGGATCGAGGCGCCGAAGATCATCGCCACCCTCACCCGGCTGGTCGGCGATGTCGGGCTGGCCGAGGAGCTCACCCAGGACGCACTCGTCGTCGCGCTGGAACGGTGGCCGGCGGACGGCGTACCGGCGAATCCGGCGGGATGGCTGACCTCCACGGCCAAGCATCGGGCCGTCGACGCCCTCCGCCGGCGCGGCGCGTACGCGGCCAAGCTCGCCGAGATCGGGCGTGATCAGGTCGAGGCGGTCGACGACGAGGACGAGTGGGCGCAGCGCCTCGACGGCCGGATCGAGGACGACCTGCTCCGGCTGATCTTCATGGCCTGCCATCCGCAGCTCACCACCGAGACCCGGGTCGCGTTGACGTTACGGCTGCTGGGCGGGCTGTCCACGGCCGAGATCGCCCGGGCGCTGCTCATCTCCGAGGCGACCGCCGGGCAACGGATCTCCCGGGGCAAGAAGACGCTGGCGGCGATCGGCGTACTCGGGGAGGTGGAGACGAAGGAGCGACTGCCCTCGGTGCTGGAGGTGACATATCTGATCTTCAATGAGGGATATGCCGCCACCGCGGGTGACGACTGGATGCGCCCGGCGCTCGGCGCGGAGGCGCTGCGCCTGGGCCGCGTGCTCGTGGGCCTGCTGCCGGCGGAGCCCGAGGTGCACGGCCTGGTGGCGCTCATGGAACTGCAGGCTTCCCGTACGCGGGCCCGCACGGCCCCCGACGGCGCGCCCGTCCTGCTGCCCGATCAGGACCGGCGCCTGTGGGACCGGCTGCTGATCCGGCGCGGTCTCGCCGCCCTGGAGCGGGCGCAGGAGCTGGGCGGGGCGTTCGGGCCGTACGTGCTGCAGGCGGCGATCGCGGCCTGCCATGCCCGGGCGGCGACCGCGGACGAGACGGACTGGCCCGAGATCGCCGCGATCTACCAGGTGCTCGCCTCGGTGTCGCCGTCGCCGGTCGTGACCTTGAATCAGGCGGTCGCGGTGGGCATGGCCGAAGGGCCGGCCGCCGGCCTCGCGCTCCTCGACGGCGTGACCCTCGACGGCTACGCGCTCCTGCCCGCCGTACGCGGAGACCTGCTCGCCCGCCTCGGCCGGCACGACGAGGCGCGGGCGGCGTTCCGGCTGGCGGCCGAGCTGACGCGCAACGGGGCGGAACGGGAGATCTTCCTCTCCAGGGCTTCGGCCGGGGCCGGCGCCGACCTATGATCGATGGCGGCGACGCCGGTCCGCGTACGCCCCGGACGAGAGCGTGACCGTACCCGGACGGCGAAGACGGCGCGCACGGATGCCATGACTCTGCTGGACGTCGTCGAGATCCTCGGCTCGCTGCTCATCCTCGTCGCCTTCGCCGCCTCCCAGGCCGGCCGGCTCGACCCGAAATCCCGCGTCTACCTGACGCTCAACCTCGCCGGCTCGGCGGTGCTGGCCGTCATCGCGGCCGGTTCGGCGTCCTGGGGGTTCCTCCTGCTGGAGGGCACCTGGGCGATCGTCTCCGGGCTGTCGCTGATCAGGCTGCTCAGCCGGCGCCGCGAGCCGGCCGCCCGGCCGTGAACCGCGCGTCGCGGTCCACGGCCGGATCCTCGGCTACGGCAGGGTGTACGCCGGAACGTTGGCGGCGATGACGTGCGGCCGGAACGTGAAGACGTTCGGGTCGGCGGGGTCGATCGTGGCGCTGACCCAGTGGTTCTGAGCCGATCCGAAGGTCTGTACGCGGGTGAAGTTCTCGATGACGTTGCCGGCCGCGTCGGTGAGCGGCTTGTCGACGATGAACGTGTGACTGTCCCCGTTGACCAGCACGACCTGGCCGGAGTACGCGACCGTCAGCCGGGCCAGCGCCGCCTTGGTGTCGGCGAAGTGCTGCGTCGGGTCCGCCGTGGACCACATGTCGGCCTGGAGGACCACCATGATCGCCCGGGCGTGCCGAGCCTGCGCCCGCGCGAACGAGTCGGACAGCCAGGCGAGGACGGCCTCGTTGCGGGCGGCGTACTCGGCCTGGTCGCCGTCGATCTGCTTGCCGGTGGCGTCGAACTGGGGTGCGTTGTCGTCGCTGCCCGGGACGTTCACTCCGATGTAGAACACGTCGCCGGAGTCCCACCGGACGTTCTCCGGGTACGCCGCCGACTGCCGCTCCAACCGCAGGCCGCGCTGTCCGAGTGAGGTGGGTCCGGTGGCGAACATGCGCCGGACGAGGGCGAGCCGCTCGTTCGGGTCGTAGGAGCCGTTGCTCGGCCGGTCGCAGTCGGTCCACTCGTTGTCGCCCGGCACGTACACGACCGGCCGGCGGTACATCGCGAACTCGCTCGCGGCGAGGTCGTAGAGCGGCTGGTCGCAGCGCTCCTTGCCGTTCTTGATGTCGCCGTCGAAGGCCGTGAAGCGCACGTGGGCGGCATTGATCGCGGCGATGACGGCCGGGTACTGGGCCCGGCCCGTGTCGCCGTAGGGCATGTCGCCGATCAGTGCGATCTCGTAGCGCCCGCCGTCGCCGGCGTCGTCGCCGTGTTCACCGGCGGGTGCCGCGGACGCCGGAGTGATCGCCAGTACGCCGGTCGCGGCGATGGAGGCCGCGGTGGCGAGGAAGCTGTGACGCATGGAAGCCTCCGCACAAGATGGGAATGGTCTTGTGCGACCTCAGCGGTCCGGGGTGGCCGGGCGCTGTCCGGCGGATGGCCGCCGGGCGAATCCCCTACAACATGTAGTGTCCATGCGTTCCTCGCAGGACTAAAGATCGGTGGACATCCAGATCGAGTCCTCGGCGGCGAAACCGTGGCGGGCGTAGAAGCCGCGTACGCGGGCGTTGGCCGACTCGGTTTCGAGGAACAGCCGCAGCGCGCCGGCCTTCGCCGCCTCGGCGAGAACCCTCGCGAGCAGGGCCGCCCCGATGCCCCGCCCGCGGTCGCGTACGTAGATCTCGTCGAGGAGCGCCTCCCGGCCGCCCGATTCGAGACTCCAGCCCCACGTGACCACCGCGTACGCGGCCTCGCCCAGCCACACCTGGCCGTACTCGTCCCCGTCGAGCAGGGGGCGCAGCGCGGGGACGATGCGGGCGGGGTCGAAGTCGTGCTCGTCGACCGTGCAGAACTCCTCGATGAGCACGAGGAGTTCGTCGAGATCGGCCGGTGCTGCCCGGCGGATGCCCGTCACCGGCGGATGCCCGTCACTGGCAGGTGAAGGCGCCGGTGGCGTGGACCGTGTCCCGGCCCGCCTTCAGGTCGGCGTCGAGACTCACCCGGCCGCCCATGATCGCCACACCCTCGACCGTCGAGGCCTTCCACGTCTTGCCGTCCCCGCCGGTCAGGGCGACCGTGAACGGGCCCTTCGCGGCCTGCCGGGACACCTGCAGGCGTACGCCGCCCTCGCCGGTCGCCCGCGCGTCGGTACTCGTGAAGCCCTCGCCCTGGACGTGGCACTGGGCGGTCGCGCCGGTGAGGTGGGCGGTGAGCGTACCGCTGATCGTGATGTCCACGGTGCCGTGGCCGGGCCGGGTTCCGGTCTCGCCGCCGGTGCCGACCGGGCTGGCGTCCGTCGTGGCCGCCCACGTGGGCGCCGCCTTCCACGCCGGGGGCGGGCTGTCGGCCGAGCAGGCGCCGGTGACGAGGACGGCGGCGAGCAGCGGCACGGGCAGGAGGAGCCGGGTCGGTCGAGGCATGGGGGACATCCTAGAGATGCCCGCTTGCCCTGTCCGTTCAGCTCAATCCTCTCGGGGGATCACCCGGAAACCGCCCGGGTGTCCGGGCTTTTGCGGACAATGGGGATGAAAGCCCGGGTTACCGTCGCACGCGTACGAGCGGTCGCCCTGGTGGGAGCGGCCGGCCGAGCAGCGGGGAGACGGCGTGGACACCAGCGGGGCGAATCCGATTCCGGAACTCCTGCAGGTCCTTTACGACGGCATCCTCACGGTCTCGGACGGCGAGGTGGCGACCTACATCCCGGAGCTGACGGGCGCCGACCCCGGCTGGTTCGGCCTCGCGCTCGCCACGATCGACGGGCACGTCTACTCCTACGGCGAGTGCGACCGCGAGTTCACGATCCAGTCGGTCTCGAAACCGTTCGTGTACGCGCTGGCCCTCGCCGACCGCGGCCTCGACGAGGTGCTGACGCGGGTGGGCGTGGAGCCGAGCGGCGAATCGTTCAACGCGATCAGCCTGGAGCCGGGCACCGGCCGGCCCGCGAATCCGATGGTCAACGCCGGCGCGATTCTGACGACCTCCCTGGTCAAGGGCGGCTTCGACCGGATCCTCGGCGGCCTGTCCGCGTTCGCCGGGCGGCCCCTCGTCCATGACCCGGTCGTGTACGCCTCCGAACAGGAGACCGGCGACCGCAACCGGGCGCTCGCGTACCTGATGCGCAACGCGGGCGCGCTCCAGTCCGAGGTGGACGAAGCGTTGGCGGCGTACTTCCAGCAGTGCTCGGTGCTGGTCAGCGCCCAGGACCTCGCGCTGATGAGCGTGACGCTGGCCAACGGCGGCATCCAGCCGCTCACCGGCGAGACCGTCGTCGACCGGGACACCGCCGCCCACGTGCTCACGGTCATGGCCACCTGCGGCATGTACGACTTCGCCGGCGAATGGCTGCTGCGGGTCGGCCTGCCGGCCAAGAGCGGGGTCAGCGGCGGCATCGCGGCGGCTCTGCCGGCCCAGCTCGGCATCGGCGTCTTCAGCCCGCCCCTCGACGCGCGCGGCAACAGCGTACGGGGGATCGCCGCGTGCGAGGAGCTGTCCGCGCGGTTCGGCCTGCACGTCATGCGCCCCGTCGTACGCACGGCCAGCGCCGTCTACCTGCGACGGACACTGCGCGGCATGCGGTCGAGCGCCGAGCGTACGGCGAAGCAGTGGGCGACCATCCGCGATGCGGGACGGGCGGTGGTGATCCGGGGCCTGCAGGGCGACATCGAGTTCACGGCGGCCGAATCGCTGGTACGCACGCTCGCCGCCGGCCTGACCGAGGCGCGCTGGCTGGTGCTGGACCTGGGCCGGGTGACGAGCCTGCACCCGGTGGCCCTGCGGTTGCTGGTCACGCTGACCGACCGGCTGACCGGGCTGGGGATCGTGACCGTGGTGGTCGACGGCCACGACCGGGGCCTCATCCACGCCGCCCAGGTTCGCTTCCCGGCCCTGGACGAGGCGCTCGTCTGGTGCGAGGACCAGGTCCTGAACCCGTCGGCGCCGCCGTTGGAGGACACGCCGCCGACGAAACCCGCCCGGAACGCCCGGAAGACCCGGCAGCAGAAACGCCGCCGCCACTGAGCCCGGTTCAGGCCGCCGGGCCGGCCAGCCCGTGCAGGAGCAGATCGGTCAGCGTGTCCACGACTTCGTCGTCGCGGTACGCCGATCCGGCCGTCAGCAGCGCGTACGCGAGCATGGACTGCATGGCGCCCATGGCGGCCGCGACGAGCGCGGGGTCGCCGGGCAGCCGGTGGCCTTTGGCCCGCAGGTCTTCGAGATGGTCGCGGAGGATCTCGGTGCCGTCGGCGAGCGAGCGCCAGGCGCGGCCGGCGCCGAGATCGGCGGTCATGACCGACTGCGTCTGCGCGACGACGACCGCGAGGTTCTCGCGGTAGAGCCGCCAGGTCAGGGCGACGTGCTCGCGCAGGTGTACGCGGTCGGTGAGGTCGTGCTCGCGCGGGTGCGTGAAGGCGGGCAGCGCCGCGTCGGCCTGCTCGTCGATGTCCTTCATCAGGGCCGCGAGCAGCTCGTCCTTGCCGGTGAAGTGGTCGTAGAAGGAGCCCGCGGAGCGGCCGGCGGCGGTGGTGATGTCGGTGATCTTCGTGTTCAGGTAGCCGCGCTCGGCGAACAGCCGGCGGGCCGCCGCCTTCAGCGCCTTCTGCGTCTCGGCGGCTTTCGCCTCGCGTACGCCCATCCGCCCACCTCCCTTGACGTCCCACCCTAGGGCAATCAATACTGAATCCAGATTCACTGAATTGTGATTCACTAACTTTGGAGGGACGGCATGCGGGTGGCGATCATCGGCGGGGGAGTGGCCGGGTCGGCGACGGCGGTGGCACTGCGCCGGATCGGGGCCGAGGTCGACGTCCACGAGGCCTATCCGGACCCGGCCGGCCCGGTCGGCTCGTTCGTCAGCGTGGCGGCGAACGGGCTGCGCGGTCTGCGGGCCCTCGGCGTCCTCGACGAGGTACGCCGATCCGGCACCGCCATCGCCCGCCAGCGGATGTACTCGACGACCGGCCGCCTGCTCGGCGACGTGCCGCGCGGCCGGGCGGCCGGCGACGACCTGCACAGCGTGACGCTGCTCCGCGCGCACCTGGTCGAGTGCCTGCGGAACGCGGCCCGGGCGGCGGGTGCCCGGATCAGGACGGGCGAGCGGATCACGGACGTCGGCGGCCTGGACGCGGATCTCGTCCTCGGCGCGGACGGCCTCTGGTCGGTGGCCCGCCGGTTCGTCGACCCGGCTGCCCCTGACCCCCGGTACGCCGGCCTCTACACGGTCTCGGGTGTCGCCCCGGCGGTGGCCGGCGTCGAGCCGGACGTCTTCGCGCTGACCTTCGCCCGCGCGGGCGGCTTCATCCACTTACGCGCCGCGGACGGAACAGTCTGGTGGTCGGCGCAGGTGGCGAGCCCGGCTGAGCCCGATCTGGACGGCGTCACGCTCGACACGCTGCGGCATCTGTTCCGGCGCGAGGCCGTCCCGTCGGCCGTTCTCCAAGCGGCGCAAGGGTTCGCCCGCCCGACCCTGATGCACGTCCTGCCAGGGGCCCGGGCGTGGTCGCGGGGGAACGTGCTGCTGGTGGGCGACGCCGCTCATCCCGTCGGGGCCGGGCAGGGCGCTTCGATGGCCATCGAGGACGCCGTCGTCCTGGCCCAGCGCCTGGCCGCCGCACCGTCCATCGCGGACGCCTTGGCCGGTTTCGAGGCGGCCCGCCGGCCGCGCGTGGCCCAGATGGTCAGGACCGCCGAACGCAACAAGGACGCGAAGGTGGCCGGCCCGCTGGCCCGCCGCCTCCGCGACCTCGTGATGCCGGTGATGGTGCCCCGCTTCCTCGAGCGCGCCACCGCCTGGCTGTACAGCTACGACCTCGGCGAGCTGCCCGAGGTGACCCCGCCTGACCGCGCCGCTCAGGGCTTCCGCCAGGCGCCGCCGAATCTGGGCTTGCCGTCCACGGCGTAGGCGCCGACGGCCCGGGTCAGCCAGCCGTCGGCGACGTGCCCGTCGACCTCGCCCAGGAACGCGTCGGCGTCGAGACCGTCCTTGGCCGACGTCGGGCCGTGGCCGGGTGCGCTCTGCGACCAGATCGCGGAGATCGCGTACCCGTCCTTGACCTGGCAGGCCGTGAAGTAGGTCAGGTTCAGCCCGGCCTGCGCGTCCGCTGTGTACGCGGCCTGGAACTCGGCCTCGGACAGCCACGGCCGGGCATCGACGGTCCCGACGTTCTCCAGGTTGTAGAAGGAGGTGAACTGCGGAACCCCGCCCGGAGCCACGATCGACACGTTGACCGGGTGGTAACCCTTGCTCCGGAGGTCCTTGTCCGTCGCATCGTGTACCGCGGCACCGACGTCGATCCGGACCTCCTGCGCGGGGCTCGCCTTCGTCCGCCGGTCCCAGATCGCCGCGTACGCGACGCCGCCGGAGACGGTGCCGTCGATGTAGGTCGTGACGTTGGTCAGCAGCCAGCCGGTCTCCCGGTGGTCGGCGACGGCCGCGGTGAACTCGGTCAGCGACATGCCGTGCCGGGCGTCCCACTGGCCGCCGGTGCTCCACCGGAAGACCGTGTTGAAGAAGACGTCCTCGTCGTCCTCGTACGCGTCCACGAACACCGGCCGGTAGCCGGACTGCGTGACCTTGTCGAACTCGGTCTGGTAGCCGGCCGCCGGAACGCTCTGCAGGTAGATCTCCGCCCAGTGCGGCGGCCACCAGCCGGGCTGCCGCGTGTCCGGCCAGATCAGCATCTCGGCGTGGGGCAGGCCGCGGGTGCCCGCCGGGACCCACTTGCCGGACTCGGGGTTCCACGGGCTCGCCGCCCCGATCTCCAGCACCCAGGCCTCGTCGAACAGCCAGGGCCGGGGAACGAAGTTGTCGTCCACGGCCGCGAACGAGTGCGCTTCGAGATGGATGTGCGGGGCGGCGGCGTTGCCGGATGACCCGATGTACCCGATGATGTCGCCCTTGCGGACGTGGACGGGGACGGTGTTGTAGTTGTCGTCGACGCCGATCCGGATCGAGTGCTGCCGCATGTGCGTGTAGAGCACGTAGGTGTCGTCCGCGTCGGTCGAGAGGATCACGTAGTTGCCCTGCGTCGGACTCGGTGTCTTCGCGGGCAGCGCGCCGGGCGCCGGGTTGTCGGGCATGCCGCCGTCGCCCGGGATCTTGTCGACGAGGGTGCTGTCGGCGACGGCGCGTACCGGCTTGCCCCAGATCAGGTAGTCGGCGTTGGCATCGCCCTTCGTGCCGGGGCGCAGGTTCGTCCAATGGCCGCCGTCCCAGCGCTTCACGTCGATGTCGTGCGCCCACAGCTGCTCACCCTGCGAGCTGCCGTTCGCCCAGTGGTCGGCCGGGGCGTACAGCAGCTCGCCCGGGGCCAGGTCGGCTCCGAAGATCGGCATGCGGTGGCCCGTCCCGTAGGGCGCCAGGTCGTAGGTCTGGGTCTCCGGCTGGGCGTACCCGTCGACGAAGACGCGTACGCGGATCTGCGGCGGGGCCGGTGTGCCCAGGCGGAGCTGGGTGTCGACGACGTTGCCGTTGACCTTGACGTGGCCGTTGCTGAAGAAGCGGGTCTCGCCGGCGGCGACGACGCCGTTGTTACCCATGATCGACGGGAAGTTCGGCATCGACAGTGCCGGCAGGCCCACGCCCGGGAAGCTGTACTCGATGCCGGTCACCCGGACCGGCGCGGCGCCGGTGTTCTTCATGCGCAACCGCAGGACCACGCGGATCTCCTCGTTGCCGCCGGCCTGCGGTGGCGTGGTGAGGTCGTAGCGGACGTCGCCCGCCTCCAGCGGCTGGACGTCGAGGTCGATCGGGGTGGCGGCGCCCGCGTTGGCGGCCCGCGGGCGCGCGGTGACACCGAGGGCGGTCGCGCCGGCCACGGCGGCGGCGGTGAAGAGGATGCTGCGACGGTCCATCATAGACTCCCGGGGCTCGTTGTCGGTCCGCACCAGCACACCAGCGCCGGCCGCCGCGGACCTGAGCAACGGGTACTCAAAACCCGATCAACCAAGTGCCCGATACCACCGTCGCCATCGGAGAGTGAGACTGCACCCACGAGTACAGGGGGAGGTGCGGTGGCCACTACCGCGCTCGGCTGGCCGTTCGTGGGCCGCCATGGGGAACTGGAACAGTTCGGCGACGCGCTGCGCGACCGGCGGCTGGACGCGTTGCTGCTGACCGGTGAGGCGGGCGTCGGCAAGAGCCGGCTGGCGCAGGAGTGCCTGGCATTCGCCGAGGCCGCCGGCCACGCCACCGTACGCGTGACGGCGACCGCGAGCGCCGGGGCGGTCCCGCTGTCGGCGCTGGCTCCGCTGCTGCCCGACGACGCCGACTTCGCCGACCCCTACGCCCTGTTCGAGGCGGTACGCCGTCGCCTGCCGGTCGGCGAGGAGGGCCGCCGGGTCGTCCTGGCGGTGGACGACATCGACCTGCTGGACTCGGTCTCCCTGGCGCTGCTGTCCTTCCTGCTGGCCGACGGCTCGGTGTTCGTGGTGGCGACCCAGCGGCACGAGCGGCTGATGCCGGACGCGATCGATTCCCGCTGGCGCGACGGCCGGGCGGTCCGCGTGAACCTCGAACGCCTGACCCGCCGCAGTGTGGAAACGTTGCTGCACTTCGCTTTGGGCCGTCCCGTCGCGGCGGCGGCCGTGCAGGCGCTCTGGGAGTCGAGTCAGGGCAACGTGCTCTACCTGCGGGAGCTGGTCCTCGCGGGGCAGCAGGACGGGTCGCTTGTGGACGACGGCGAGGTCTGGCGGCTGACCCGGATGCCGTCGAACAGCGCCGGGCTGACCGAACTCGTCGAGCGCCGGCTGGGCAGCCTGACCGCCGAGCACCGGGCGGCCCTCGAACTGCTGGCCCTCTGCGCGCCGCTGGCCGTCGAGGACGTGCTCGCGTACGCGAGTGTCGCGACGCTCACCGAGCTGGAGGCGCAGGGCCTCATCGTGGTACGCGCGGACGGGCGGCGGCAGGAGATCCAGCTCGCGCATCCGCTGCACGCCCAGACCCTCCAGCAGTCCGTGCCGCGGCTGCGGGCCCGGTCGATGCTGCTGGCCCAGGCCGAACGGATCGAGGCGCACGGTGCCCGGCGGCGCGGCGATCCGCTCCGGCTCGCGTCGTGGCGCCTGGACGCGAGCGGCACGGCCGACCCCGATCTGCTGCTGCGGGCCGCCCGGCTGGCCCGGTTCACGCACGACCTGCCGCGTACCGAGCGGTTGGCCGAGGCGGTGCTGCGCAACGGGCCGCACCCGGAGGCGGGCCTCCTGCTCGCCGAGGCCCTCCACGAGCAGGCGCGCTTCGCCGAGGCGGAGGCCGTCCTCGCGGAGGCGGGCGGTCCCGGCGCGCCCGTGCCGCTGGCCCTGTCCCGGGCGATGAACCTGCTGTTCGGGCTGGGCGACGCCGGGGCCGCCCGCGCCGCGCTGGCCGGGGTCGCCGAGGAGACCGCCGGTCTGCGCGCCGTGCGGGCACTGGTGGCCAACGCGATCGAGGGACCGATCGCCGTGGCCGACTTTCCCGGCACCGCTCCGGACGGCGAGTCCGCCGAGACGCAGGTGCTCTGGCACCGGGCCAGCGCCGCCATACTGGCCGACTCCGGCCGGGTGGTGGCGGCCGAGGCCGCGGCCGAGCAGGGATTCCGGCTGCATCTGTCGACCGAGGACAGGACCGTCATCTCGCACCCGGCGACCCACCTGCTCACCCTGGCCGACGCGCTGCTGCGCCAGGGCCGGCTCGACGACGCCGAACTGGCCGCCACGCGCGGCATGGACCTCACCGTCACCGACGGAGTCGAGGCGCTGATCTGCTGGTTCCCCGGCCGGCTGGGCGCGGTCGCGCTCGCCCGCGGCCGGGTCACCACCGCCGAGCGCTTCTTCCGCGAGACCCTCGCCCACGCCCGCGCCACCAGCCTGCGCAGCGCGATGCCCATGGCGCTGTCGGGACTCGTGCGCGCGCTCGCCGTCCGCAACGCCCTCGACCCCGAGGACCCGCTGCTCGCCGAGCTGATCGCGCTGGCCGGGCACATCACCTTCAGCGCCGAGCCGCAGCGTGCGATCGCCTGGGCGCACGCCGCCGGGGGGCGGCACACCCAGGCCCGCGAGACCCTGCGGACGGCCGCCGCCGAGTGCGCGCGCCGCGGCCGCCTCAACGCCGCGACCGACCTGCTGCACGACGCCCTGCGTCTCGGCGACGACGTCAGCGCCGAGCTGATCGCCGCCTGCGCCCAGGTTCAAGGGCCACTGGCGGGTGTACGCGCGGAGCACGCCGTCGCGGTCGCCGCCCGGGACGCGGACGGGCTGGCCGCCGCGGGCCGCCGGTTCGCCGAGCTGGGCGCCGATCTGATCGCGGCCGAGGTGCTGACCGTCGCGGCCGCGTCCTATGAGGACGATGGGCGGC
Source organism: Hamadaea tsunoensis DSM 44101 (assembly GCF_000428945.1). Classification (GTDB taxonomy): domain Bacteria; phylum Actinomycetota; class Actinomycetes; order Mycobacteriales; family Micromonosporaceae; genus Hamadaea; species Hamadaea tsunoensis. Next base: position 476,108 of record NZ_AUAX01000005.1, read on the forward strand.
GCAGATCCGCCACCGCCTGCGCCGCCGAGGCCGACGAGCTGCTCCGCCGCTGCCAGGGCGCGACGACGCCGGGCCTGATCGCGGCCGGTGGGCGTACGCCGCTGTCGGGCCGGGAACGGGAGATCGCCGATCTGGTGCTGCGCGGGCTCACCAGCAAGCAGATCGCCGAGCAGCTGTTCCTGTCGGTGCGTACGGTGAGCAACCATCTGCAGAACATCTACACGAAACTGGGCGTCACGAGCCGGGCCGAACTGTCGGGCATCGTCGGACGAAGGGAAGCGGCGTCATGACCCCTGATCAGGTCGCGCTCGTACGCGGCACGATGCGGGCGGTCCACGCGCGCCGCGGCGAGCTGGCCGACGCCTTCTACGCCAACCTCTTCCGCGACGAGCCGGGGCTGCGGCCGATGTTCCCCGACGACCTGAGCACGCTGCAGGCGAAGTTCGTCGACGAGCTGGAGGTCATCGTCGGCGCGGTCGAGGACATCGGCACGTTCCTGCGCCGGGCCGGGCATCTCGGCGGGCGGCACGTCGGCTACGGCGTGCGTACCGAGCACTACCGGGTGGCCGGGGACGCGCTGGTGGGAGCCTTCGAGCAGCTGCTGGCGGCCGAGTGGACGCCCGCGCACGAGGTCGCCTGGCGCGGCGCGTACGACATGGTGGCCGAGGCGATGATGATGCGGGCGGCCGGTATCTAGCGTTCCACCGGGGGCGTCGCGTCGGGCGCCTCGCGGCAGGCGCCGGCCACACCGACGAGCCAGGTCCGGATCATCGCTTGCTGCTCGGGGCTGAAGTCCGCCTCGACCTCCGCCTCCCGCCGGGAGACCGCCACCTTCGCCTCGTCCAGCCGCTTGCGGCCGGGCCCGGTGAGGAACAGCTGATGCGTACGCCGGTCGTTCGGGTGCGGCCGCCGTTCGATGAGCCCGTCGCGTTCGAGGTTGGCCAGCATCTCGTTGGCGGACTGCCGGGTGGTGGCGACGATCCGGGCCACGTCCGAGTTCGACTGGCCGGGGTCGTCGGCGAGGATCATGAGCGTCGCGTACTGCGGTGTCGACAGCCCGTACGCCTTGAGCTCGGCGTTCAGGGCCGCCCGCAGGGCCAGCCACGTCTTGCGGACGAGGAACGCCAGGGAGCCGGATTCGTCGTACGTACCCATGGCGTCCATCATGCGGCCCCCGTGATTGACAGGTACCTGACAATCTGCCACGCTGAAGCTTGTCAGGTACCTGTCAACCTTACCCGCCTGATCACCGTGAGGGTCTGTGATGTCCCGAACCCGTCGACGCCTCGTACTCGGCGTCCTCGTCGTCTCCCAACTCCTGATCTGGATCGACAACACCATCCTGGGCAACGCCCTGGAGACCCTGGCCGACCCCGTACGCGGCCTCGGCGCCACCCCGGCCGAACTGCAATGGGCGGTGGGCGCGTACACGCTGGTGTTCGCGACGCTCATGTTCACCGCCGGGGCGCTCGGCGACCGGTTCGGCCACCGCCGCGTACTGCTCGCCGGGCTGGCCGTCTTCGGTGCCGCCTCCTGCTGGGCCGCGTACGCGCACAGCCCGGCCGAGCTCGTCGCGGCGCGCTCGGTGATGGGGGCGGGCAGCGCCATGATCATGCCCGCCACCATGGCCGCGGTCGCCTGGACCTTCCCCGGCGCGGAGCGGGCCGGGGCGTTCGCCGCCTTCTCCTCGGCCGCCGGGCTCGGGGTGGCCGCCGGGCCGGTCCTGTCCGGCGCCCTGCTCGGCTCGTTCTGGTGGGGGTCGGTGTTCCTCGTCAACGCCCCGATCGTCCTCTTCGGACTGATCGGCATCGGGCTGCTGGTGCCGGAGTTCCGCGTACCGGCGGCGCGGCGGCTCGACCTGATCGGGCTCGTGCTGTCCGTCTCCGGTCTGGGGCTGCTCGCGTACTCGCTGATCAGAGCGGGACAACTGGCGGCCTGGACGGGCGCCGAGGTCTGGGGGACGGGCCTGGCCGGGCTGGCCCTGCTGGGCTTGTTCGTGCTGGTGGAACTGCGCAAGGCGACGCCGAGCTTCGACCCGCGGCTGCTCGCGGGGCGGGTGTTCGGCGGCGGCACCGCGGCGCAGGCGCTGCTGTTCCTGGCGATGACCGCGATCTCGTTCGTCTCGGTCTTCTACCTCCAGGGTGCGCGCGGCTACACGCCGCTGCAGGCCGGACTGCTCGGGCTGCCGGGCGCGGCCGGCGTGATGATCGGTGCCCCGATCGCGAACGTCCTCGTCCGCCGGTACGCCGCCCGCGTCGTCACCTCGGTCGCGCTGGGCGTGACCGGGCTGGTGATGGCGCTGTGGTCGCTCGTGGACACGTCGACGCCGATCGCCTGGCTGGAGATCATGATGCTGGTGCAGGGCCTCGGCATCGGCATGGTGATCGCCCCGGTGACCACCGTCGTCCTCGGTACGCTGCCCCTCGACCGGATGGGGGCGGGCTCGGCCGTCAGCAACACCGTCCGCCAGACGGGCAGCGTACTCGGCATCGCGCTGGTCGGCACGGTGATGTCCATTGTGTACCGGCACGCGATGGCGGCCTGGCCCGAGGCGGCCCGGGTGTCCGCCGAGCACGCCCGGCACCTGGCCGCCGTGACGCACGACTCGGGCCTGCTGGCCGCGGCGGACGCGGCGTTCCTGCGCTCGTACCACGTCGCGGCGCTCTGGACCGCGGGCGCGGCCCTGGCCGGCGCGCTGCTGCTGGCCGTGGCGCTGAAACCGGCCCCGGCACCGGCGGTCGTCGCCGCGGTCGAGGAGCCCGCAGCCGTCCACTGACGACGGTTCGGCCGGTCGCCCCCTGGTCGGCGGCCGGCCGTCAGCCGCGCGTCGGCGTCCACGGGGCGTCGGCGTCGACCGGGCGCCGGCATCGGCCCGGCGTCCGTCGTGCGTCGGCGTCGACCGGGCGTCGACCGGGCGTCGGCCAGGCGTCAGTCGGAGAAGATCTTGGTTTCGGCGTCGGCGATGATCTCGTCCGGAGTGGGCGGGGTCAGCAGGTAGCGGACGATGGTGTCCCCGCTCGGGTCCCCGGTCACCCGGCAGCGCTCGACCGCCTCGTCGACGTCGTACCGGGTCTGGCGCAGTTCCACGTCCGGCCCGAGCAGCGCCCAGTACGCCGTCCCCGGCTCGCCCGTGTGGTACGGCAGGCCGACGCTGCCCGGGTTGACGCTGCGCCGCCCGGCGACCATCCGGTCGAACTGCAGATGCGTGTGCCCGGTGACGAGAACCTGCTCGTCGATGCCCTCGCACAGCTCCGCGAACCGGTCCGCCGGCGTCTGCGGAGTCACCAATTCGGTGTCCTTGCGGGGCGAGCCGTGGCAGAAGCGTACGGGGCCGAGGCCCTCGATCTCGACCACGACCGAGAACGGGAACGTGGCCAGGAACTCCAGCGCCGCCGCCGAATGCCGCCCCGGCATCCACGAATCCCGCGGCCGGGTGTGCTCCCGCTCGCCGGAAGCCAGTTCGAGGACGGCCCGGTCGGCGTTCCCGCGTACGCACACCGCCTTGCGGCCGAGGTCCTGGATGATGTCGACGGTCGTCTGCGGCTCCGGCCCCCAGGTCACGTCGCCGGGGAACACGACGAGGTCGACCCCGACCGCCGCCACGTCGGTGAGCACCGCGAGCAGTGCCGGGACATTGCCGTGCACGTCCGCCAGAGCGGCGACGCGCCGGACGGGACCAAGTCGGGTGGTCGTCACACGCCGATTCTGTCACCCCGCCGCCGCCCGCCCTATGAGCCGCCCCAAGACCCCGCTGGGTCGCCCCCATGATCCGGTTTGGATCAGGGAAATCACCCGAATCTTGGGCCTTGATTCGGGTGATTTCCCTGATCCAAACCGGATCTCGGCGGTCCTGGAGGGCGGACGGGGGTTGACGAATTCAATGATTTCCATGACCCTGTCCGGTGGGAGAGCGCTCTCCAACCGGCCCGCCCCGGCCGGTTGCCCGCCCACCCACAGGAGTCGCCCATGTCCTCCAGAACCCATCACCTACCCCGGCGATTGCTCCCCGCCGTGGTCATCGCGTCCGTCCTCACGCTGGTGGCGTACGTCGTCGTCGCCGTGGGGGCGGCGCACGCGGCCGGCCCGCTGATCTCACAGGGCAAGACGGCCACCGCCTCGTCCGTCGAGAACGGCGGCGCCCCGGCCGTGAACGCGGTCGACGGCAACGACGGCACGCGCTGGTCGAGCGCCTTCGCCGACCCGCAGTGGCTGCAGGTCGACCTCGGCGCCGCGGCCGCGATCGACCAGGTCGTCCTGCAGTGGGAGACCGCGTACGCGACCGCGTACCAGATCCAGACGTCGAACGACGGCACGAACTGGACGAACATCTACTCGACCACCACCAGCACCGGCGGCACGCAGACCTTGAACATCGCCGGCAACGGCCGCTACGTGCGCATGTACGGCACGGCCCGGGCCACGCAGTGGGGCTACTCGCTGTGGGAGTTCAAGATCTACGGGACCATCGGCGGCACCAACCCGTCGCCGTCGGCCTCGCCCTCGCCGTCCGGCTCGACGCAGCCTCCGTCGGATACGCCGATCTCGCAGTACAAGCAGGTCACGGCGTCCTCCTGGGAGGGTGGCAACGCGCCGGCGGCCGCCCTCGACGGGCGTACGAACACCCGCTGGTCGAGTCAGTTCACCGATCCGCAGTGGATGATCGTCGACCTCGGCGGGCCGGCGACGTTCAGCAAGATCGTGCTCAACTGGGAGAACGCGTACGGGACGGGTTATCACATCGACGCCTCGACCGACGGCGTCGCCTGGAACACGATCTACACGACGACGACCGGGCACGGCGGCATCGAGACGCTGAACGTGAACGGCAGCGGCCGCTACGTACGCTTCTACGGCACGGCCCGGGCCACCGGCTACGGGTACTCGCTGTGGGAGTTCCAGGTGTTCGGCAACGTCGACAGCTCGGTCGTCACCCCGCCGCTGCTGTCCGGTCCGACCAAGGCGCCCGCCACCACCGGGCAGTTCGCGCTCTCGGCGCCGGCCGACAACGCGATGGTCACCAACACCCGGCGCCCGGTGTTCTCCTGGGCCGCCGTCGGCGGCGCGACCAAATACCAGGTCTGGCTGAACGTCAGCCGCACCGACTACGACTTCACCCAGTCGGGCAGCCTGCTCGACCTCTACACCAAGGTCGCCGAGGTGACCGGGACGAGCTACACGCCGACCTGGGACATCTCCGATCGCTGGACCTACAAGTGGTACGTCACCGCGGTCCTCGGCTCCGGCACGAGCACCTCGAACATCCGCAGGTTCAGCCTCTACGTGCCGGTCGTCGAGACCGTCGCGGACGGGGTGAACATCATCAACGGCATGCGGGACGCCAACAAGGACGGCACCATCGAGCCGTACGAGGACTGGCACAACCCCATCGACACCCGCGTGAACGACCTGCTCGGCCGGATGACGGCGGACGAGAAGGCGTACCAGATGTTCTACAACGCCCAGACGTACCCGCAGGCGGGCTGGCACTTCGGCCCGGCCGAGGCAGCCGACCTGAACAACTTCCTGCTGGCGAACTCCGCCAGCCGGCTCGGCATCCCGTTCGTCTCGGCGGGCGACACGATCCACGGCTACAAGACGACCTGGCCGACCCAGAGCGCGCTCGCGGCCGGCAAGGACTACGCCCTGGACTACAAGCTCGGCGACATGCAGCGCAAGGAAGAACTCGAGGTCGGTACGCGCGGCGTCCTCGGACCGCTGGCGGAGGTCGGCACGAAGGTGCTCTACCCCCGCATCCAGGAAGGCAACGGCGAGAACGCCGACGTCGCCGCCGCACAGGTCCGGGCGCTGGTCTCCGGTCTGCAGGGCGGCCCGGAGCTCAACCCGAAGTCGGTGCTGGCCACGGTCAAGCACTGGCCCGGCGAGGGGGCCGGCGGCGAAGCGGGCATCACCTACGACGCCGTGACGATCAAGTACCACATGATCCCGTTCCGGGCCGCGATGGACGCCGGCGCGGTCAACATCATGCCCGGGTACGCCGGCAGCTCCTTCCTCGATCCGGGCGGCCCCGGTGCCGGCAACAGCGCGCCGATCCTCGCGTACCTGCGCAACAACCTCGGGTACACCGGCATGATCACGACCGACTGGCTGCCCTCGGGCGACCCGTGGATCAGCGCGGCCAAGGCGGGCTCCGACGTGATGGGCGGCGCCGACCCGGGCGCGGCCGGCTTCACCATCGCGCAGTTCACGGCGGCCGTACCGGCAGCCCGGATCGACGACGCGGTCAAGCGGATCCTGAACCTCAAGTTCCGTCTCGGCGTGTTCGAGAACCCCTACGGCGACCCGGTCAACGGTCCCTACCGCTTCCACCAGCCCGCGTACGCGCAGCTGGTGAACCAGGCGGAACGGGAGTCGCTGACCCTGCTCAAGAACAACGGTGTCCTCCCACTGCGGCTGAACGCCGGCGACAACATGATCGTGGCCGGTCCGCGGGCGACCGACCCGCTGTCGTGCTGCATCTGGACGAGCTACTTCCACCAGGAGTACGGCTCGCTGGACATCCTCGACGGAATCAAGGCGAGGGCGGCCACCGCCGGAGTGAACGTCTACTCCGACAGCGGCCCGAACCCGAAGGTCGCGATCGTGGCCGTCGGCGAACCGTCCTACACGCACGCCACCTCCTGGGTGAAAGAGCAGCCCTACCTGCCGGCCGACCAGCTGGCCATCATCCAGAACCTGCACAACCAGGGCATCAAAGTCGTCGTCGCCCTGACGATGGCCCGCCCGTACGTGATCACCGAATGGAACGACATCGCCGACGCCATCGTGGTCAACTACCGCGGCGGCGAGGAGCTCGGCCCGGCCCTGGCCAGCCTGCTCTTCGGCGACTACACGCCGCGCGGCCACCTGCCCTGGCAGCTGCCGCGCAACCTCAGCGACGTGCTGAAGCCGGGCGGCACCGACGTCCTGGCCGACGCCGTCGAGAACTGGGACCTGCCCTACGACCTCGGTGCGACCGCGGCCCAGCGGGCAGACATCCGCGCCAAGATCGACGCGGGCCAGACGGTCCCGCCGACCTACGGCAACCCGCTCTACCAGTACGGATCCGGCCTGACCAGCTGGTGAGGGGCTCTTCGAACCCTTGATCAAGATCTTTTTTAGGATCTTGTCCCGGGTTCGTCGATCTCACCTCCGCTCCTCGCGCGGGAGACCGGGAGGCCCCGTCACATGCCGTGACGGGGCCTCCCTGCCAGCTGAGTGGGGCGACGCATCCATCACCGCCGCCCAGTCACCGTCTCACCCCTGCACCCCCGCCCTCACCCCTGCACCCGCGCCCTCACCCCTGCGCCCCCGCCCTTTGTCGCGACTGTCCGACTTGCACCCCCACCGTCCGACGATCTTGCGCGAATGCCCCGAATTTCGTCCGGAACACCTGAAATGCCCGAACATTCGCGCAAGATCGTCGACCGCTCTGAAGGCCGACTGCGCTGAAGAGTCGACCGCCTAGAAGAGTCGACCGCCCTGAAGGGCCGACTGCCCTGAAGGGCCGACCACTATGAAGGGCCGAGTGCGCTGACGAGTCGATCGCTCTGAGGAGTCGGCTGCTCTGAAGATCAGGTCCGCCGTCCGACCCTGGCCGGTCTTGGCTTTGTCGCGACTGTCCGATATGGCGGCTGGGCGGATCGACTGGGCGGTGATCGTTCGCGGCTGGGATGTAGTTTTCGGGCACGTACCCTCGATCCACTACGGCCGAGATGTCGCTCTAGG
>NZ_AUAX01000006.1 GCF_000428945.1 Hamadaea tsunoensis DSM 44101
GGGCGCCGGGTGCTGATTTCTTGATCGATTGCGGCTGGGGTGTAAATCCGGCCCGATCTGCATGATCGATGACGCGTCAGGTGCAGCAGAAGCCGGTCAACGCGCTTCAGAACCGTAATCGATCATGCGTCGGGTGGCGGTTTCCGCGCCACGGCCGTCAACGATCACCCCGCGGTCGACGATCTTGCGCGAATGTTTGGGCATTCCGGGTACACCGGACGTAATTCGGGGCATTCGCGCAAGATCGTCGAACATCTCAGGTACGAGTCGGACAGTCGCGACAAAGGCCGGGGTGAAGGGTGAAACGGTCTCCCGCGCGAGGAGCGGAGGCGAGATCGACGAACCCGGGACAAAAAGATCTTGAGATGGTCAGTACGCCCAGGGCTGGGAGGCGTACTCGGAGAGCGGTGTGAGGGCGGCCGCGCCGGGCATGCGGTCGATGTAGAGGCGACCGGACAGATGGTCGACCTCGTGGCTGACGAGGCGCGCGAGCCCCCGCTCGAAGGTGCTGACCACGCGGCCCCCGTCGTAGCGCTGGTGTTCGACCTCGATGCGCAGGGGCCGGCGGACGCCGCCGCGGAAGTCGAAGTAGGACAGACAGCCTTCGGGCTGGTCGTCCTCCTGCGCCGAGGCGTTGACCACGCTGGGGTTGAGCAGCACGATCGGGTCGGAGCGGCCGGGCGGCCAGACGACCGCCGCGCAGGCGTCGATGCCGAGCTGGGGTGCGGCGAGGCCGACGCCCTTGCCGAACAGGTGCATCCGCGTGATCTCGTCGAGCGCCTGCATCAGCTCGGACACGATCTGGCGGGCCTGGTCCTCCTCGGCCGGCAGGTCGAGCCGGCGGGCCTTCGAGCGCAGCGGATGCCCGGGAAGCGCCGACGTACGCATCTCCGCGGCGGTCGGTACGCGTTGCTCCGGCACCGGCCACTGGACGACGCCGACCGAGGCGAGCCTGTGCGCGTAGGAGTCGGCGGTTCCGTTGATCATGGCCGGCGGCGCCGACGCGATGGCCCGGAAGCGCCACTGCAAGCGGAAGCGGGCGTTGAGGCTGGGGCTCTCCGTCGTCCAGGTGAAGATCGTCCGGTCACCGTCGGTCTCCCTCTCGATCAGCGTCCGCAGCGGCGTCTCCTCGGCCGACATCGAGGTTTCCACGCCCCAGACCTGCGGATCGAGCGACGACGGCAGGTCGATGCGGACGGTCATGCGGCGGGTGGGCAGGCGTACGGCGCGCTGGAACCAGCTGCCCCACTTCTCCTCGCCGACCCGGTAGCTGTAGGTGACCGCCGTACGCTCGCCCGGGTAGAGCGGGAACCGGCCCTCGCTGTTCTCGAAGAGCAGCCAGATCTCCTTGAACGCGTCGCGGTCCTGCTTGATGCGCCAGTTCATCGGCTCGGCCGCGCCCGCGTCGCCGCAGGAGGCCTCCAGGCTCAGCTCCTCGATGCTGAGCGGGTGATCGCGGTGGTGGCGGTTGGACCGGTCGGGATCGCCGGGGTACCGGTCGACGGCCACCCGGATCAGGTAGCGCGACACGGGCTCGGTGCCGGCGTTGTAGAGCGCCCGGCGCACCGTGGTGACGTATTCGCCCCCCACGTACGCGAGCAGGGCCTCCTCGTGCTCGACGACCAGCCCGGTGCCGGGCGGCAGCCACTGCGGCGGGATCGGCACGTCCTTGGTGATCAGGGCGGTGCCGCCGCGACCGTGCCGGGCCTCCTCGTACTCCTGGAACCGCTGCCAGATCGCGCCGTTCGCGGCGAGCACGGTCTCCGCCCGGCGGGCGAAGTCCTCGGTGGGGCGGTGGCGGCGGCCTTCGATGTGGCTGACGTACGACGGGTCGAACCCCATCAGGCCGGCGAGTTGCTTCTTCGACATCCCTCGGTCCATGCGCCAGCGTGCCAATTCGTTCGCGAACGCTTCCGCGGCCCGATCGACCCCCGACGTCGCCATCCTCATCCTCCGCCGCGACACGCACCCGCAGCGCGGGTCGCGGCGGCCAGATGCGCGTCGAGAAACTAAGTCTCACGTGGACACCCAGCGACTGGCAGATCATGGCCAATACCCGACAAATCCCTTGACGAACCGCGAAATGATCTCCGGGAACACGCGAACAGAACTCGGAAATACGGCACACTCAAGGAGAAAGGTGGGGGTCGGTCTGGTAAGGCTAGCCTAATGGGGCTACGCTTCCCGGGTTGACTTCCGGCACGGATTTCTGGAGAGGTGGGCTGGCATGACGGCTGGTGTGCTCGCGCCGCCGCACCTGTCCACCGACGCGTTCTGGGCCCCCGTGCGCAACGCGCTCACCGCGATGAACGCGGCTGACGAGATCATGTTCGGTCCCGCCGTCGGCGAATGGCTGCCGGCCTCGGCGCTCGCCGGACCCGCCGGGGTCAAGAGCATGCTCGACACGGCCGCCCGGCGCTGGCAGGGCACCCCGCACGCGGCCGCCGCGCTCGCCTGGAAGAGCTACAGCTATTGGGCCGCCCTCCCGGTCGTCCTGAGCTGGGCCGCTACGCGACGCGTACCGCTGCTGACGGCGGACTCCACCTTCGTGCGCTTCCACCACGAGGCCCCGTTCTTGCAGGTCCGCACCACCGACGTGCCGGTGGCGGTGCTGCCCGACGATCCGCTCGCCCACCAGGGAGCCCTGGTCGCCCCCTCCGAGGAAGCGCTGCTCGGCATGCTGCGCGAAACCCTGCTCGACCGGCACTTCGACGGCATCGTCGACGCGCTGCGCGACGAGGTCCGCATCGGCCGGCGTACGCTGCTGGGCTCGGTCGCCTCGGGCGTCTCCTACGGGCTGATCCGGGCCACCGACGCGCTGCCCGGCTCGACCCACCAATCCCTGCTCACTCTGCTGGACGCGCTCGACCTCACCGACCTGGTCGACATCTGCGAGACCGGCAACGGGCTGGACGTGCAGCGGCGTACCTGCTGCCTGGCGTTCACGCTGGAGCAGCCCAAGGTGTGCGGCGGCTGCTGCATCCGCTGATCTCCGGCGATCTCCGCTGAATCTCCGGCGATCTCCGAAACATCTTCGTACGGGCGTTCGAGTTATCCACACTGTCCACAGGTTTATCCACAGGAACCTGTGTGGTGTGCATAACTGCTTGTGGACAGATCGCATGCGAAGAGTGAGTTGCCTAGGCGACGCAGCCGCCCGGCGTACCCATGGGGTGCACGCGCGGGTCGATGCCGGGCGCGGTCGCCCCGAACCCCTGGGGAACCTTCTTCGCTGCCGCCGCGGCGCCTGCCGGAATCTGCGTACGCGTCCCGTCGACGCCGTCGAGGATCGTGTCGGTGAGCGTGACCGTTTGCGCGTACGCGCACTTCAGGTTCGTGTGATCCAGCGTGGCCCGGGTCAGATCCGCCTGATCGAGCACAGCGCCTTGCAGGATCGCATAGCTGAAGGCCGCATCGGTGAGATCCGTGCCGACGAGGACCGCCCCGGAAAGGTTGGAACCGCTGAAGTCCGCTCCGGCCAGGTGCGCCCCGCTGAGATCCACGTACATCAGGCAGGTACCGCTGAGGTTGAGACGGTGGCCCTTCGCGCCGGGCGATCGGCTCAGCTTCGTGATCGAGGCGGCCGCCTCCGTCAGGTCCGCGCTGCCCTTCTCGCTCCAGGACCGGCACTTGAACATGTCGCCGGGCGGGTCGGCCTGCGACCGTCCCCGCAGCAGCCCTTCCAGGAACGACAGGACGTCTTCGGCGTACCTGTCGTCCTGTTCCGCGATGCGGGTGAGGATGAGTACGCCGCCCAGCCGGATCGCGGCGTCGCCCGAGGCGAGATCCTGGAGGCCTGCGTTGAAATGCTCGGTCGCCTGGGCCTGGTTGTCACGGTCGGCCTGCTTGAGGGTGCTCCAGAAGGTCAGCCCGGCCACGGCGACGGTGGCGAGGGCGATCGCACCCGAGAAGATCGCACGGGGCCAGGATTCGCGCTCGTTCGACATGCCTCAGCCAACCAGCCGGCACCGTCCACTGTGCATCACTCAGTCGGGTGAGGCGGGCAGCTTCGCCGCGAACATGCCGAAGTCGGACATGCGTACGATTGCGAAGTTCGCGGAGTGAGAAGCGGAGAGTCAGGGATTCGAACCCTGGAAGACATCGCTGCCTTAGCGGTTTTCAAGACCGCCGCCCTCGGCCACTAGGCGAACTCTCCTCGCGCCACTCCCGGCGAGTGTGGCGCGCACAGTAGCCTACCCGACCCCAGAATGGGTTTCATGCGCGCGATGACGGCCGATCTGGTGTGGAGTGAGGTTCCGGAACCGGTGGCGGGCGACGGTGAGGTGCTCCTCGAGGTCGCCGCGACCGCGGTCAACCGGGCGGACCTGCTGCAGCGGCAGGGGTTCTATCCGCCGCCGCCGGGCGCGCCGCCCTATCTCGGGCTGGAGTGTTCGGGCGTGGTCGCCGCGGACGCCGGGCCGTGGCGGGCCGGCGACCGGGTGTGCGCGTTGCTGGCCGGCGGCGGGTACGCCGAGCGGGTCGCCGTCCCGATCGGCCAGGTGCTGCCGGTGCCGGACGGGGTGGACCTCGTCGACGCGGCGGCGCTGCCGGAGGCGGCGTGCACGGTCTGGTCGAACGTGACGATGGTGGGCCGGCTGCGGGCGGGCGAGCGGCTGCTGGTGCACGGTGGCGGCAGCGGCATCGGCACGTTCGCCGTCCAGTACGCGCGGGCGCTCGGTGCGGAGGTCGTGGCCACCGCGCGACCGGAGAAGCATGAGCGGCTGCGGGAACTCGGAGCGGTCCGCGTGATCGACTACACCGTGGACGGCTTCGCCGACGTGGCCGCCGATGTGATTCTCGACATCATCGGCGGCGCGTACCTGGGGCGGAACCTGGAGGCGCTGGCGCCCGACGGCCGACTCGTGATCATCGGGCTGCAGGGCGGGCGCAAGGCGGAACTCAACCTGGCCGAACTGCTCGCCCGGCGGGCCACGGTGGCGGGCACCATGCTGCGCGCCCGGCCGCTGGACCAGAAGGCCGCGATCGTCGCCGGTACGCGTACCGACGTGTGGCCGATGATCTCGGACGGGCGCGTCCGGCCCGTGGTCGACGAGCGGATGCCGGTCGAGCGGGCGGTGGAGGCGTTCGAGCGGGTCGGCGCCAACCAGCACTTCGGAAAGGTGGTGCTGACCGTCGGCGGCTAGCGGTTGACCTGCTTCGGCACCGGCCGGACGCGCTCGCGCATGAGGATCAGCAGCGCCTCGACACCGTCCATCGCCGTGATCTTCTTGCCCTCTTCGCGCGTACGCGCGTGGTAGCTGATCGGCACCTCGTAGGGGCGCATCCGGCGGCGCAGCAGCTTGCCGGTGACCTCCGCCTCCATGCCGAAGCCCTTGGACTTGATCTTCAGCGACCGGTAGAGGTCCAGCGGCATGAGCTTGTAGCAGGTCTCCAGGTCGCCGATGTACGAGTTGTACAGCACGTTGGCGAAGAGGGTCACGCCCTTGTTGCCCATGACGTACCAGAACGAGAACGCCGCGTGCCCGCCGAAGCTCCGGTTGCCGTAGACGATCTTGGCCTTGCCGTCGAGGACCGGCTCCAGCAGGCGCGGGATGTCCTTCGGGTCGTATTCGAGATCGGCGTCGAGGATGACCATGTAGTCGCCGTTGGCGGCGTCCACGGCGGTCTTGATCGCGGCGCCCTTGCCCGCGTTGCGCTCGTGGTGGACCGGCCGCAGGCGGCTGTCCTCCCACGCGTCGAGGATCTCGGCCGTGCGGTCCGCGCTGCCGTCGTTGACGACGACCAGCTCCACCTCGCACGGGTACTCCACAGCGAGCGCCTGCTTCAAGGCTTCAGCCAGGCGCTCTTCCTCGTTGTAGACCGGCATCAGGATGGACAGCTTCACGGCGACTCCCTGTCGAAATTCGGGGAAAGCCTAGCCGGTGGAGCCGCTCAGTGCACGCCAGCGCCCGCCCGGCGCCGTGACGGGCGCGTACGCGTACCCTGATCAGGCCTGTCGCAACGGGATCACCAGGAGCCGGGCCACGGCGCCGTCGCCCTCCTTCGCGCCGGCGATCGCGACCTGGAGGCCGACCGCGACGGCGGACGGCTGGACGGTCCTGCGCTTCTCCACCACCCGCAGCTGGTCGCCGAGCTTCCAGGTGAGCGTGTAGCCGTCGGTCGATTTCACCGTGACGGTGGAGTCGGTCAGCTCGGTGATGACACCGCGCTGGACGGCGACGGTGACGGTGCCGTTCTTCGTCTGGACGACCGCCTCGCCGTGCAGCGTGTTCTTGGCCAGCAGCACCTTGAGCGCGCGGCGTCGACGCGGATCGGCGCGGTGATCACCCTTGCCGGGCGCGGCGGAGCCGCTGGGCGCGGGCGAGGCGCCCACAGCCAGGCCGGCGAGGCCGAAGGCGGGCTCGGCGGCGGCGATGTCCTGCGGGTCGATGCCCATCGCCGCGAGGGCCTCCCCTTCCGGCGAGAACGAGGTGGCGGCGTCGGCCGACGGTACGCGACCGCAGGCGGCGGTGCCGGTCAGCACGGCCAGACCGAGCAGGGCGGCGATGAGGATGCGTCTCATGGCGACCAGGTTCCCGCCGCCGGGCAACCGGTCGGTCAGTCCACGGTTCGAGGAAGGTAAACACTCGGAAGTGCCAAAGTGTGGCGTACCGATGTCTCGTGCATCTTGCATTCGTTGAACGAGCGTGGATGTGTTCTCCAGAACGTTCCTCCCCGCGACCGCCGAGGCCGGCCTGCCCATGGCCGCCGTCAGCCGGCACATGCACGTCATGCGCCGGTGTGTCGAGCCCGACGACGGGGCGGTCCTCGTGAGCCGCTGCACCCGTCCCGACCGGCCCCTCGGCCGGGAGTACCTCATGGTCCTCACGTACAAGCGCCTCGTGGTCACCCAGGAGACGCGCGTGTTGCGCCAGATGCGCCTGCACCTCAACACCGAACTGCGTCACCTCGGCAACGTCGTCTGGCACCCCGACCAGCGGCTCGGAGCCGTGGAGTTCGCCGCGACCGCGATCGACGGCGTACGCGAGCGGTTCCTGATCAAAGTGGCCCAGCCGAAGCAGGTCTGGCACCTCGACGCCCTGCTCAGCCACGTCTTCAAGCCGAAGACGCCGCTGACTCAGCGCAGTGTCACGATGGAGCCGCCGCGACTGGTCTCGCCGCTCGGGGCGTACTGATCTGACCCGCGCCTTACCTGATCCGAACACTGCTCGGACATCATGGGGGCGTGAGTGACAAGGGACTGATCCTCGTCGTCGAGGACGAGCCGGCGATCTCCGATCTCGTGCGGCTGTACCTGCAGCGCGACGGGTTCGGCGTCCACGTCGAGCGGGACGGGCAGGCGGGCCTGGCAGCGGCCCGCGGCCTGCGCCCGGTGGCCTGCGTACTGGACATCGCACTGCCCGGCCTGGACGGCACCGAGATCTGCCGTCGGCTGCGCGCGGCCGACGACTGGACCCCGGTCATCTTCCTCACCGCCCGCGACGACGAGGTCGACCGGATCGTCGGCCTGGAACTCGGCGCCGACGACTACCTCACCAAGCCGTTCAGTCCCCGCGAGCTGGTCGCCCGGCTGCGGGCCGTCCTCCGGCGCAGCGCCGGGGCACCGGAACCCGACCGCAGCCGGACGATCGGCCGCGTACGCCTCGACCCCGTGACGCGTACGGTCACGGTGGCCGGGGCGGAGGTCGGACTGACCGCGACCGAGTTCGACCTGCTGGCCCAGCTGATGGCGCGGCCCGGTCGGGTGTACACCCGCGAAGAGCTCCTGAGCAGCGTCTGGGGCTACGCGGCGCTGGGCGGGACGCGTACCGTCGACGTCCATGTCGCTCAGGTACGCGCGAAGCTCGGCGACGACGCGGCCGTCATCCGCACCGTGCGCGGGGTGGGGTACGCGTGCGTGACGAGCTGACCCGCCCGCTGGCCGTCCTGCCCTCGGACCCGCCGACCGCCGCCCCCACCGGGAAGCGCCATGCCGGACTGGCCACCCGGGCCGCCATCGCCGGTGCCGCCGTGGCTTTCATCTCCGTGCTGGTCACGGCGCTTGCTGCGATCCCGATCGCGGTGAAGTCCGCGGACACCCGGGCCCGCCAGGCCCTCGCCCAGGAGGCGCAGCTCGTCGCGGAGATCCTCAAGGGCCGCCTGGACAAGGGGCGTACCGCCGACGAGGACCGGATCGCCAACCAGCTGCGCAAGCGCGACATCGAGGTCGTCCTCATCACCAACGGCACGCCGGACCGCGCCGGGCTGCCCGACACCGTCGTCCGCCGGATCGCGAACGGCAACGCCGTCTCCCAGCGGCTCATGCTCGACGGCCGGCTCCGGCTCGTCGAGGGCCGCCCGGTCGGGCCGAAGGACGGGGTCGTCCTGACCTCCCCCGCCGCCACCGGCGCCGGCGTCGCGGTCTTCCGCAGTACCTGGCTTCCCCTGGTGGCCGGCCTGCTCGCCGGAGTCCTGGCCGGGGTCCTGTTGGCGCGGCGGCTCACCCGGCCGCTGCGGAACGCCGCCGTGGCCGCGGCTCGCATCCGGGCCGGGGACCGGACGGTACGCGTACCGGTGGAGTCGCCGCAGGAGATCGCGGACGTCGGGCTGGCCCTCAACGAGCTGGCGTCGGCGCTGGCCGTCTCCGAGGCCCGCCAGCGCGAGTTCCTGCTGTCCATCTCCCACGAGTTGAAGACACCCCTCACGACCCTGCGCGGATACGCCGAGGCACTCGCCGACGGGGTCGTCCGCGACGCCGAGACCGCCCCGGTCGGCACCACCATGCTCGCCGAGGCCGACCATCTCGCCCGGCTCATCGACGACCTGCTCGCGCTGGCCCGGCTGGACGCGGTCGACTTCCCGCTGCAGACGGCCACCGTCGATCTCGTACCCGTCATCGGTGCCGTGCGGGACGCCTGGCAGCCGCGGTGCACCGCGCACGGCGTACCCCTGAAGGTGGTGACGCCCGGGGAGCCGCTGGTGCTGCACACGGACGCGGGGCGCGTGCGGCAGGTGGTGGACGGCCTGCTGGAGAACGCGCTGCGGGTGGTGCCGCCCGGCCGGCCGATCGTGGTCGCGCTGGGCCGTGTGGGGCGCGCCGCGGTGGTCGAGGTCCGCGACGGCGGGCCGGGCTTCACCGACGACGATCTCGCCGTCGCCTTCGAGCGCGGCGCGCTGCACGAGCGCTATCGAGGTGTACGCAAAGTCGGCAGCGGACTCGGCCTGGCGCTCGCGGCCGGCCTGGTACGCCGGCTCGGCGGAACGATCAGGGCCGCCCACGCGCCGGAAGGCGGGGCGGCCCTGATCGTGACTCTGCCGGGGTGAGCGGTCAAGCGGTCGGTGTGATGCTGGCGCTGCGGAACAAGGCGATGCCGGCGATGATGACGAGCAGCAGCCCGAGCGATCCGTACTGGATGGCCGTGCGGTTCTTCTGCGGCGCGTACGCGATCCCCAGCGCGGCGAGCGCACCGGTGAACAGGCCACCGAGGTGGCCGGCGATGGAGATGCCCGGTACGGCGAACGTGAACACGATGTTGATCACGATGAGGCTGAGCAGGCCCGACGAGTCGCGGCCCACCCGGCGCAGCAGGATGAACAGCGCCGCGAAGAGGCCGAAGATCGCGCCCGACGCGCCGACGGTGTAGCCGGGGCCGTTGAAGAGGTAGACCGACAGGCTGCCGCCGAGGCCGGCGACCATGTACAGGCTGAGGAACCGGGCCGGGCCGATGGCCTGCTCGATGACGCGGCCGACGACCCACAACGCCCACATGTTCAGGGCCAGATGCAGCAGGCCGGAGTGCAGGAACATGCTGGTGACGAAGCGGTAGCCCTCGCCGTCGGCGATGACGTCGATCTGGCACATCACGCGGGCACCCGAGCTGTTGACGCAGGCGAATCCGGGCTGCGACCCGATCATGCCGCCCCACTCGTCCACCTTGGTCGAGCCGCCGAGCAGGCCGCCCCAGCCACCGCCGAAGAAGGAACCCGCCCCACCGCCGAAGACCACCTTCGCCAGGAGCATGAGGATGTTGATGCCGATGAGCGCTTTTGTCACATAACCTTGGCCGCCCAGCCGGGCGTCGCTGCCGAACGCTGTGACCGTGGTGCGCTGGCCGCGCTGGCCCTCGCGTACGCAGTCGGGGCACTGATGCCCGACCGAGGCCGGGATCATGCAGTCCGGGCAGATCGGTCGGCCACACCGCGAGCAGGACAGATACGTCTCGCGATCCGGGTGGCGGTAGCAGACCGGCACCTGGTGGACAGAAGTCATGCCGACCAGGCTACGTCAGCGGGCAACCCGCCGACGTAGCCCGGCTTTCGATCTTGGTGACCGGTCGCGATGTCAGCCGCGGCGACGACCGTTGAGCGACGAATCCATGTCCTCGGCGTACTTGTCGTACTTCTCCGAGGCGTCCTCGGCCATGTCGGCCGCCCGCTCGCCCATGCGCTGGGCGTTGTCGCCCGCCGACCGCATCGAGTCCGAGGTCTTGTCGCCGGCCTTGCGGGCCGCGTCGGACGTCTTGTCACCCATGCTCCGGGCCTTGTCGGACAGGCTGCCCGCCGCGTCCTTGGCCTTGTCGGAGAGATTGCCGGCCATGTCCTTCGCCTTGCCGCCCAGGCTCTTCGCCGAGTCGGAGGCCTTGTCCCCCAGCCGGCCGGCGGTCCGCCCGGCCGAGTCCATCGCGTCGGAACCGCGGTCCATCGCGGACTCCAGCGCGTCGGTGGGGTCGTACTCCTCCCATGCCGAGCGACGCCGGCGCCGCATGACCAGCGCTGCCCCCGCCCCGATCGCCACACCGGCGGCGAGCAACCCGAGTGCCAGCCCCATCCGCTTGCGCGACATGCGTTCCTGCCTCTCCTGGAGTTTGACGAGCTTGGCCTTTTCCTTGATGGCCACCTCGGTCGCCTCCCGCGCCCCCTGGCGGGCGGCCTCCATGAGCGGTGCCAGCGTTCCGGCCGCCGATTCCCAGCCCGTGCCGACGGCTGCGCGTACGCGGCCGGTCGTGGGCCCGATCGCGGTTCGCACGGCGTGGGCCCGCGGACCTACGGCGGAACCGACTCCCCCCGCGGCGTGCGTTGCGGCCTGCATCATGTGATCCCAGCTCGCACCGAACTCTTCCTTCGCGAGTTGACCGTGCGTTTTCGCCGGAGTCCCCCCGAATCCGAACAAAACCCCCACCTCCAATGGTGTCCCCGCAAACATCCTGCCCCTTCGGAGACCCTCGCACCACCAGAACAGCGCACATGGGAGGATCTACAGGGAATTGGACCACCCGCCGCGGGCAGCGCCGGCCCAGTGCGGCTGCCGGTGGCGGGCACTAGCAGACAGGAGCAAGCACGTGGCTGACGCCCGCTACGCAACCCTGCACACCAGCCTCGGGCCGATCCGCCTGGAGCTCTTCGGCAACCACGCGCCGAAGACCGTACGCAACTTCGTGGAGCTCGCCGAGGGCACCAAGGAATACACGGACCCGCGTACCGGACAGCCGGGCAGCGGTCCCTACTACGACGGGACGCCGTTCCACCGCATCATCGACGGCTTCATGATCCAGACCGGTGACCCGACCGGCACCGGCCGGGGCGGCCCCGGCTACACGTTCGACGACGAGTTCCACCCGGAGCTGCAGTTCGACAAGCCGTTCCTGCTCGCGATGGCCAACGCCGGACCGAAGACCAACGGCTCGCAGTTCTTCATCACCGTCGGCGCGACGGCCTGGCTGAACTTCAAGCACACCATCTTCGGCAAGGTGGCCGACGCCGCCTCCGAGCAGGTCGTCATGAAGATCGCGACGGCCGAGACCGACCGGTCCGACAAGCCGACGACCCCGATCGTCATCGAGAAGATCGAGATCGAGCGCGCCTGAACCGCGACCCGAGAGGTCCCGCCGGGCACACCCGGCGGGACCTTTCCGTTCAGAGCCAGCCGGACCGGCGGAAGACGCGGTAGAGGATGATCGAGCCCGCCACCATCACGGAGAAGATGATCGGGTAGCCGTAGCGCCAGTGGATCTCCGGCATGTTCGGGAAGTTCATGCCGTAGATGCCGGCGACCGCCGTGCACCAGGCCGCGATACCGGCCCACGAGGCCATCTTGCGCATGTCGTTGTTCTGCTCCACCGACACCTGCGCCAGGCGCGCCTGCAGGATGGAATTGAGCAGGTCGTCGAAGCTGGAGATCTGCTCGACCGTACGCGTCAGGTGGTCCTGCACGTCGCGGAAGTAGCGCCGGAGCTCCTTCTTGACCTCGGACGTGTCGCTGACCAGGGTCATGAGCGGGCGCTGGAGCGGGACCACGGCCCGCTTGAACTCCACCATCTCCCGCTTGAGCTGATAGATCTGCTGGATGCGGGCCTTGCGCGCCTCACCCGTACGCGAGAACACGTTCGCCTCGACCGCGTCGAGATCGTCCTCCAGCCGTTCGGCGGCGTCCACGTAGAGGTCGACGACATGGTCCGTGGCCGCGTACGCGACCGCCCACGGGCCCAGCTCCAGCAGCTGCGGCCGCGCTTCGAGGGACTGCCGGACATCGCGCAGCGTGCACGCGTCGCCGTGGCGTACCGAGATGACGAAACGGTCGCCGAGCAGCAGCATGACCTGGCCCGTCTCGACCACCTCGGCGTGCTCATGGAGCAGCTCGTGGGTGACGTAGCGGGCGGACCGCAGGACGAGGAAGGTCAGATCCTCGTACTTCTCCAGCTTCGCCCGCTGGCCGGCGTTCACGATGTCGGAGACGGCCAGCTCGTGCACGTCGAAGACCTCGGCGATGCCGGCCATCTCCTCGGCACTGGGCGCGTTGAGGCCGAGCCAGACGAAGGACCGCCCGGTCACGTCCTTCCGCGCCGCCGCCAGGGCCGCCCTGTAGTCGACCGGGCCGCTCTGCTGGCGGATGCCGTCGCGATAGAGGGCGCAGTCCACGACGCCGCTGCGGCCGGGCTCGTTCGGGAGCGGGCCAGGCTCGGAACTGCCCAGCATCCGAGTCATGGCGCGGACCGGTGCCGTGGTCCATTTCCGGATCACACCGTGCTCGGGGTTGCCGTTGCGATCTGCCATCCGCCACCTCCCGCCGCCGACCGCGCCGGGTGACAGCGCGCGGAAACAGGCTACGCCACACGGGCCATTCGGCCTTTGGGCGAGAGTGGGCGGGGCCATCGGTGGTCCATGCCCTCGGTGGTTGCGGCCCCGGTGGTTGCGGCCATGGGTGGTCCGGGCCTTGGGGGTCGGGCTGGTGAGATTTGTTGCGGTGTGAGGTGGGGCGCTTCCCCCGGTGGTCGCCGGAAAGGTTATTGCCCGTTCGCCCTTCGGGCGAGACGAGGGCACATCGGCCCTTATGCGACGTCCGGCAGCACAAGATCCTCAAACTTCGTTTGCGGATCTTGCACTGCCGGACGTCGCGGCCGAGTGCGGGTCCCTCGGCTGAGGACTATCGGGTTGGTGGTTTCAGCCCCGGACTGCTTCGACGGCTTCGGCCAGGCGGCGTACGCCTTCGTCGATCTCGTCGACGGTGACTGCCGAGAAGGCCAGGCGGACCGAGTGCTCCCCGCCTTCCAGCAGGAAGTCGGAGCCCTTGACGATCGCGACGCCCCGGTTCGCGGCTTCCGGCAGGAGCTTGTCGACGTGCACGTCCTCCGGGAAGTCGACCCAGAGGAAGTAGCCGCCGTCGGGCTCGGTGAACCGAACGCCGGGGATCCGCGTACGCAGGGACTCGCCGAGGATCCGGGCCCGCTCGCCGAGGGCGGCGCTGACGGTCGCGATGGACTTGTCGACGTCTCCGGAGACGCAGAACTCGTGCACCAGACCCTGCGCGACCTGACCCGCCGAGATGTACAGGTTGGTGGCCTTCTTGGCGATCGGGTCGATCACGCCGGCCGGGCCGACCAGGTAGCCGACGCGTACGCCGGGGCAGATCGTCTTGGTGAACGAGCAGGCGTGCACCACGACGCCCTTGGTGTCCAGCGACAGCATCGACGGGAGCGCCTCGCCCCGGAACCGGATGTCGGCGTAGGGGTCGTCCTCGAAGATCGTGAAGCCGAACTCCTCGGCCAGAGCCAGCAGCTCGTGCCGCTTGGCGAGGGACAGCGTCACGCCCGCCGGGTTCTGGTAGTTCGGGATGATGTGCGCCAGCTTGGGGCGTACTCCGCTGTCCAGCAGCGAGCGCAGTTCGGCGGTGGAGATGCCGTCCGGCTCCAGCGTCACCTGGTGCACCTTCGCGCCGAGCGTACGCAGATTCAGCAGCGTACGGTCGTACGTCGGCTTCTCGACGACCACGTCGTCGCCCGGCTTGACCAGGTGGTCGAAGAGGAAGGCGTCGGCCTGGAGGGAACCGTTCGTGATCAGGACGTTCTCGACCGCGACGCCGTGCTTGTCGGCGATCCACTTTCGCAGGGGCGGATACCCCGTGCTGGTTCCGTACGCCGTCACCCCGGCGGGGTCGGCGTCGAAGGCACGTACGGCGGCCGCCTTGAGACCGGCGATGTCGATGATGTCGAGCGACGGTGCTCCGCGGGCGAAGGAAATGAGCTGCGCTGGGGACATAGCTGTTGAGACTACCGACGGGCGTCCGGCCTCGGCCTGCGACTTACCCGCGCGTCCGCATGCTGAGCAGGGAAGTCACCCGGCTTCGTGACCTATGCCACCTCGACCGGGCGACGGAGGACCTCGGCCGGTCGGATCCGGCGGATCAGATCGACAGCGCGGCTTCGGCCCGGCGCTGCGCCCAGACCCGCATGATGTCGCGCACCGAGATGATCCCCAGCACCTCGTCGCCCTCGAGGACGACCAGATGCCGGAACCCGCCCCGGGCCATCGCCATCGCGGCCTCCTCCAGGGACCACTCCGGCGTCGCGTAGACGACGTCCCAGGTGATATGCGAGGTCACAAGCTCGATGTCCGGGTTCTTGCCGGCGCCGATGGCATAGAGCACGTCGCGTTCGGTCATGATGCCCGCGCCCGATCCGTCCGGATCCAGCACGATCGCGGAGCCCACCCGGCGCGCGGTCATGAGCTGCGCCGCCTGGCGGAGGGTGTGTTCCGGTCCCACAATCAGTACCGGCTTCGTCATAGCGTCTCTGACCAGCATCGGAGCACCCGCCCTTCGGTCGTTCTCGTCGTTGAAACGAACCGTAAGGACATCTTCGCGCCGTTGGAGGCAACACTCAAGACTTGACATATTTGGACGATCTCCCCGGACGGGGGATCATCGCAGCGATTCGTAGATCTCCAGTAGGCGGCGTACCACCACGTCGGGGTGGAAGTTGGCCAGGTAGCGCTCACGCGCCGGGCCGGCCAGGTCCGGTGCCGCCTTGACCGCTTCCGGCAGCGCGGCGGCCAGCGCGTCGGCGGTCGGCTCGACCAGCCAGCCGGCCTCCCCCACCAGGTAGGGGCTGCCACCCAGGGTCGTGCTGAGCACCGGGCGGCCGTTCGCCAGCGCCTCGATGATCACCGTGGACAGCGGCTCGAACCACGTCGACGGCACGCTCACGACGGCACTGCGGCGCATGAGCTCGCGTACGCCGGATCGGTCCGTGGGTCCGAGGTATTCGACGTCGGTACGCGCGGCGGCCGCAGCCTCGGCGACCGGGCGCAGTTCCCCGTCGCCGGCGATCCGCAGGGTGCCCAGGCTGCCCTCGGGGTGCCGGCGCCAGGCGTCGACCAGGTTGGCCAGGCCTTTCTCCGGCGAGAGCCGACCGGCGAACAGCACGCCCTCGCCGAGCGGGGCCGGCGGGCCCGGATCCTCGACGGCGTTGGGCTTGATCGCGATGCGCTCGTCCGGGATCCCGAACGTACGCAGATGCTCGGCGATGTGCCCGGTCAGGGCGATGTACCGGTCGACGGACTTCCAGGTGCCGCGGTGGACGGCGAGGGTGGTGGCCATGATCGCGCTCTGGGCCGCCGACCCGCGGTAGCACTTGTGCTGGATGGCGGGCAGGGCGAAGGCCCGGCCGCGGCAGTCGGTGCAGATGTGGCCGTCGCGGAAGAACAGGCCGGGCGCGCAGACCTGCCGGTAGTTGTGCACGGTCTGCACCACCGGAACCCCCGCCCGGTGCGCCGTACGCACGACCGCCGGCGACAGCAGCGGATAGGGATTGTGTAGGTGCAGGACGTCGGGCCGCTCCCGGCGCAGCAGTTCGGCCAGCGCCCGGGTGGCCGCCGGCGACCAGATCGGGGCGAGCGGCAGCAGCGCCTTCTGCACGGCGGGCAGTGACGGTATGTCGTCGGAGCTGCGCTGGAACGGCACCACCGTGACGCCCGCCGCGCGGAGCTGGTCGATCTCCAGGTCGACGATGATGTTCTCCCCGCTGGGAGCATCGGACCGGTAGCGGTTGTGGGCGACGACGACCTTCACCCGCGAAACGCTACCCGTGCCCTTCCCGGGTTCGGGGATGGGCTTCCCCGTTCGGGAAGCGGCGGCACGGTGGCCGGGAAACCTTCAGAGTCGCAGGTCGGCCGCGACCGGCCGGTGGTCGCTGCCGTCCGCCGGCAGCACCCACGCGTGGGTCGGCGACACGCCCTTGAACAGCACGTGGTCGATCCGGGCCAGCGGGAAGGAGGCCGGCCACGTGAACCCGAAGCCCTGCCCCGCCTCGGCCTGCGCCGAGTCCAGCTGCGCGGTGATCGGCGAGAGAGCGCGGTCGTACACGCTGCCGTTGAGGTCGCCCAGCAGGACGACGCGCGGCTCCGGCTCCGCGGCGATCGCCTCGCCCAGCGCCTCCGCGCTCTCGTCGCGCTGGTCGGCGGTGAAGCCGTTGTCGACGTCCAGGCGTACCGAGGGCATGTGCGCCACGTAGACCGCGACGTCGCCGCCGGGCGCATGCACCACCGCGCGCAGCGCCCGATCCCAGCCCAGCCGCAGATCCACCGGGTGCGCGCCGGTCAAGGGGTACCGGCTCCACAGCCCCACGGTGCCCCGGACCGTCCGATACGGGTACGCGTCCGCGAGCGCGCCCGCCCAGGTGTCCCGCTGGCTCTCGCTCATCTCCTCCAGCGCGACCACGTCCGGATCGGCCTCGATGATCCGGTGGGCGGTCGCGGAAGGATCGGGGTTGTTGGCGTTCACGTTGTTGGTCAGCACCCGCAGGTTGTGCTCGCCACCGCCCTTGGCCGGCAGGACGATCTCGCCGAACATGCCCAGCCACAGGATCGCCGGCAGGAAGACCGCGATGCCGGCCGGGGCGCTGCGGCGTATGACGGCCAGGGTCGCGAGGACCAGGATCGGCAGTCCCAGCCAGGGCAGGAACGTCTCCAGCAGGCTGCCGAGATTGCGTACGCCGTTGGGGATGAGCGAGTGGAACGCGAGCACCGCGGCGAGCACCAGGGCGCAGCCGGCGACGATCCAACCGCGCCGCCAGGTCCCCGCCAAGTGCTGCATCTGCGGAACCCTACCGTCTGGCCGCCCCCTGCCCCAGGCCCGGCGCGATACCGTGGTGGACGTGCCCGAGCTGCCGGAAGTGGAAGCGCTCGCCGCGTTCCTGCGCGAGCGAGTGGTCGGTCGCGTGGTCGACCGGGTCGAGGTCGCGGCGATCTCGGCGCTCAAGACGTTCGATCCTCCTGTGACGAGCGCCGCCGGGCGGGCCGTGACCGGGGCCGGCCGGCGGGGCAAGTTCCTGGAACTGGCGCTGGGCGACGACCTCCTGCTGGTCACCCACCTGGCTCGGGCCGGCTGGCTGCATTACCGCGAGAGTTTCCCGGCGACGCTCCCGCTGAAACCCGGCAAGGGACCGATCGCCCTGCGCGTACGCCTGGACGACGGGTCCGGCTTCGACCTCACCGAGGCCGGTACGCAGAAGAAGCTCGCCGTCTATCTCGTCCGCGACCCGGCCGACGTGCCGGGCATCGCCAAGCTCGGACCCGAGCCGCTGACCCTGTCCCGGGCGGCGTTCGGCGACCTGCTGAAGGCGCAGAACGGCCAGATCAAGGGGGTGCTGCGCAATCAGCAGATCATCGCCGGCATCGGCAACGCGTACTCGGACGAGATCCTGCACGCGGCGAAGCTGTCCCCGTTCGCGATGTCCACGAAGCTGACCGACGACCAGGTCGATCGGCTGTACGAGGCGATGCGGGCGATGCTCACCGACGCGATCGGCCGGTCGGTCGGCCAGGGCTCGGCCACGCTCAAGAGCGAGAAGAAAGGCGGGATGCGCGTACACGGCCGGACCGGGCAGGCCTGTCCGATCTGCGGCGACACCGTACGCGAAGTCTCGTTCGCCGACTCCAGCCTGCAGTACTGCCCGACCTGCCAGACCGGCGGCAAACCGCTGGCCGACCGGCGGCTGTCCAAGCTGCTGCGGTAGTCCGGTCGGGGATACAGGGCGTTCAGCAGCGGTAGCTTGGAGTCATCTGAGGATCAAGCCTCTTCCGCACCCATCAAACGTCGGTATAGTGACACGCCGGGGAGCGTGCCGGACCGCTGGCGCGAGCCGCCAGGTGCGGCCGGCGCGGGCCGCCCGACGTCCGGCCGGTGCCCACTCTGACCGCATGCGCTCCAATGCCGGTCGGG
The DNA here is from genome assembly GCF_000428945.1 of Hamadaea tsunoensis DSM 44101. GTDB lineage: Bacteria > Actinomycetota > Actinomycetes > Mycobacteriales > Micromonosporaceae > Hamadaea > Hamadaea tsunoensis. Next base: position 18,434 of record NZ_AUAX01000006.1, read on the forward strand.
GAATGGAAGACTGGCGAATGTGGCACGGGAGGACCCGGGTGAGGTGACGACGAGTCTCACAAAGCCTCCGAAGGTCTCGGGGCACACTGATCCGCTGCCGGCGGAACCCTCCGTTCCCAGCGCGCTCGCCGACTCCCCGCACGGCGAGTCCCAACGCGGAGAGGCGGTCGACAAGACCGTGGTCACCGAGATGCTCGGCCGCGACACCGGGCTCGGCCCGGAGCCGGGCGGTCCCGAGCAGGATCCCGTCCGCAAGATGAACGGCGTCGCCCGCTCGGCGTGGATGCGGGCCCGGCCCCGGCTCGCCCGGTGGCACCGGCCCTACATCATGTTCCTGCTCGTCCTGGACTACGCCGCGGCCGCACTGGGCAGCCTCACCGCCGTGTCGTGGTGGGAGACGCGGGCGTCCACCGGTGTCAACGAGACCGGCAACTACTTCTCCCTGATCGCGTACGTGGCGCTGCCGCTGTGCTGGCTGGTGCTGCTGTGGGGCAACGGGGCGTACGACCGCCGGCACCTGGGCATCGGGGCGGACGAGTTCAAGCGGGTCGTGCGGGCCGCCGTCGCCGTGCTCGCGACCGTCTCGGTCGCCGCCTTCGGCTTCCGCGTCCTGCTGTCGCGCTGGTCCGTGCTCACCGCCGTGGTCGGCGCGCTGATCTACATGCTGATCGGGCGCGGGGCGGCGCGACGCGTACTGCACTTCGTGCGCCGCCGCATCCATCAGGCCAACCACCGCACGCTGCTGGTCGGCACGCTGCAGGAGACGCTGTACGTCTACAAGATCGTCACGCGCAGCCCGGCCGCCGGCCTGCTGCCCATCGCGATCCACCTGACCGACGGCGTCTCGGCCGCCCGCCGAGCCCAGGTGCCCATCCCGGTCTACACGAACCGCAACATCATCGGGCTGGTGCACGAGGTCGGCGCGGACACGATCGCGATCTGCGGCTCGGCCAACTCCGAACCGGGCAAGCTGCGCGAGCTCGCCTGGGAACTGGAGGGCTCCGGCGTCGACCTGGTCGTGGCCCCGCAGATCACCGACATCGCGGGTCCGCGCGTACACATCCGGCCGATCGAGGGCCTGCCGCTGCTGCACGTCGAGGAGCCGACGCTCTCCGGCATGTCGCTGCTGGCCAAGAACGCGATGGACCGGGTCTGCGCGGCGCTGGGCCTGCTCGTGCTGCTGCCGATCTTCGGCCTGATCGCGCTCGGCATCAAGATCACCGACCCCGGCCCGGCGTTCTTCCGGCAGAAGCGGATCGGCCACGAGGGCCGCACGTTCCGCGTGTGGAAGTTCCGCACCATGTACACCGACGCCGAAGAGCGGCTGGCCACGCTGATCGACATGAACGAGAGCGACGGCCTGCTGTTCAAGATGAAGGACGATCCGCGGGTCACGCCCATCGGGCGCTTCCTGCGCGCCTCCTCGCTGGACGAGCTGCCTCAGCTGATCAACGTCGTCCTCGGCGAGATGTCGCTGGTCGGGCCGCGCCCGCTGCCCGCCGGCGACGACGACTTCGAGGGCCCGGCCCGGCGCCGGCTGCTCGTGCGCCCGGGTATGACCGGCCTGTGGCAGGTCTCGGGCCGCTCCGACACCACCTGGGAAGAGGCGGTCCGCCTCGACCTCTACTACGTCGACAACTGGTCGCTCGCGTACGACCTGTCGATCCTCTGGCGCACCATCGGCGTCGTACTCGCCCGCAAGGGCGCGTACTAACCGGGCGGCGGCGCGTGCCCACGGCCCTCGCCGCCGTCGCCCTCCTGGTCGCGCTCGGCCTCGCCGTCGGCGCCGTCTTCCGGCTCCGGCGGCGCCCGCGGATCGCGACCGCCACCCAGCGCGCCACCTACGAAGTGCTGCACGCCGCCGGCCTCGCCGCGGAACCGTTGCGCGCCGGGCTCACCACCGCCTCCGCCACCAAGGCCGTACGCCTGCTCCGCCCCCTGATCGGCGCGATCGGGCTCGCCCTGTTCGACGTGAACGAGCAACTCGCCCTGGACGGGGTCGGCTCGCATCACGCGGGTCATCTCGCGGCCGCCGCCCAGCAGACGGTGCGTACCGGCCGGACGACCGTGCTCGACGCCGGCGACCTGCCCTGCGACCGGCTCGACTGCCCGGTACGCGGAGCCGTGGTCGTTCCACTGAGCGGCGGCGGCTCGATGCCCATCGCCGCCCTGGCCGCCGTCACCGACGACCGCCCGGCCCCCGGCCTGGTGCAGGCGTCCCTGGAAACGGCCCGCTGGGTGTCCGCCCAGCTGTCCCTGGCCGAGCTGGACAGTTCGCGGGAACGCCTCGCCCGTGCGGAGGTACGCGCCCTCCGGGCCCAGATCAGCCCGCACTTCATCTACAACGCGCTGACGGCGATCGCCTCGTTCGTGCGTACCGACCCGGACCGGGCCCGGGAGCTGCTGGAGGAGTTCGCCGAGTTCACCCGCTACTCGTTCCGGGCGCACGGGGAGTTCACGACGCTCGCCGAGGAACTGCGCTCGATCGACCGGTACCTCACCATCGAACGGGCCCGGTTCGGCGACCGCCTCCAGGTACGCCTGCGCATCGCGCCCGAGGTGCTCCCGGTGACGCTGCCGTTCCTCTGCCTGCAGCCGCTCGTCGAGAACGCCGTACGCCACGGGCTGTCGCGGAAACCCGGCGTCGGTAGTCTGCGCATCGAGGCGGAGGACGCCGGCTCGGAGTGCCACATCACCGTCGAGGACGACGGGGTCGGGATGGATCCGCAGGTGCTGTCCCGGCGCGCGAGCGGGCACGACGTGGCCGAGGACGACGAGGCGGGACAACACGTGGGTCTGGCGAATGTGGACGAACGGCTCCGATCGGTCTTCGGCGACCGGTTCGGCCTGGTCGTCGAGACCGCGCTCGGCGCCGGCACGAAGGTCAGCCTGCGGATTCCCAAATTCCGCCCCGGGGTACGAGCATGAGCGAGGTTCCGGCGTTTCTCAGGGTGCTGGCCGTGGACGACGAGCCGCCGGCGCTGGACGAGCTCGCGTACCTGCTGCGGGCCGATCCGCGCATCGCCCGGCTGCACACCGCCGGGGACGCCACCGACGCCCTGCGCATCCTGCGTGATCACGAGGTCGATGCGGTCTTCCTGGACATCCGCATGCCGGGCCTGGACGGGCTCGAACTCGCCCGCGTCCTGCGCCGGTTCGCCCGGCCGCCGGCCGTGGTCTTCGTGACCGCGTACGAGGACGCGGCCGTGGACGCCTTCGATCTCGGTGTCATCGACTACGTCCGCAAGCCGATCCGGGCCGACCGCCTCGCCGAGTCCGTACGCCGGGTCGTGGCCCGCCTGGTGCTCCCGATCGCGCCCGCCCCGTCGGCCGGTGCCGACGTGTCGATCCCCGTCGAGCTGGCCGGCGTGACGAAGCTGCTGCCCAGATCCGCCGTACGCTGGGTCGAGGCGCAGGGCGACTACGCGCGGCTGCACACCTCGGGCGGCTCGCACCTGGTCCGCGTACCCCTGGCGACGCTGGCGGAACGCTGGGCGGACGCGGGCTTCGTGCGGATCCACCGGTCCTATCTCGTGCAGATCCGGCTCATCGGCGAGCTTCGCCTGACCGGCAACGGCTACGTGGTGATCGTGGACGGTGCCGAGCTGCCGGTGAGCCGGCGGCACACCCGGGAACTCAAGGACCGTCTGGTTCGGGCGGCCAAACAGGGCTGGCAACGAGGGACACCAAACTGAACATGTTCGGGTTAGAGTCTCCGAATGTCGGAGACGCCAGAGCCCACCGCTGAGCAGCCGCCTGCCCAGCCCGCCGCGGCCCAGCCACCGCCCGAAGCACCCCTCACCGCAACACCAGTGGAATCGTCGGCGGCCGCCCCGCCCGCCAAGCGCACCCCCGCGAAGCGTGCCCCCGCGAAGCGTGCCCCCGCCAAGAAGGCACCGGCCAAGGCCGCCCCGGACGCGGAGACCGCCGGCGACGCCGCCGCACCGGTCAAGCGCGTACCCGCGAAGCGCGCTCCGGCGAAGAAGGCGGCTGCGCCCGCCGCGACGGAACAGCCCGCACCCGAAGCCGAGGCCCCGGAAGCGGTGGCCCCGGAAGCGGTCGCCCCGGAAGCGGTCGCACCCGTCGAGGAAGCCGTCGCGACGGCGGCCGAGAGTCCGGCGGAGGTGGCGGCGATCCCCGCGCCCTCCCCCGCACCCGTGGCCGAGCAGTCCGTCGCGCTCCCGGTCGCCCCGCCGGTCGCCGTCGGAGCGGGGAACGCGCCGCCCGCGTACCGGGGGGTGCCGCAGGGTTACGCGGCTCAGCCCGGCTACGGGCCACAGCCCGTCCTGGTACGCCGGCCCGCCCCGCCGGGATTCCTGCAGACGCGCTGGCCGGCGCCCGTGAGCCCGGCCTCGATCGGTGCCCTGATCGGCATTCTGATCGGCGGCCTCGGGTTCGCCCTCACGCTGCCGCCGGACCGGCCCGGCATCGGCTGGCCGGTGGCCGGTCTGCTGGCCGCCCTCGCCGTCGGGTACGCGGCCTTCCGCAGCGACGCCGAAGTGTCCACCTGGGACCGGATCATGCGAGCGGTCTGGGGCGTCGCCGCGATCGTCCTGCTGAGTTTCAGCGCGATCCGGTCTTCGGGCCTGCTGACCTTCTGGTGCGTCCTCGCCGCCATCGGCTGTGCCTCGCTGGCCGCGGCCGGCGGACGTTCGCTGCGGGCGCTGCTGTTCGGCCTGATCGCAGCGCCGATCGCCGGTTTCCGCAGCCTGCCGTGGATCGCCGCCGGTATCGGCGCGCTCGGTGCCGCCCGCCGGGCCCGCGCGGAAGCGGCCGCCGGTGGCGGGGCGGACGCCAAGGCCGCCATGATCGCCCGCAGCCAGCGGCGCGGCCGCCTCACGCTGTCCGTGGTGATCACAGTGGTCCTGCTGGTGGTCTTCGGCGCGCTCTTCGCCTCCGCGGACGCCGTGTTCGCCCACTACCTGGGCGCGTTCTTCAGCCGCATCGGCAAGCTGTTCCCGAGCGCGGACGCCGGCAACATCATCCTGCGCCTGTTCCTGCTCGGCGTCGGTGTGATCATGACGGCCGGCGGCGTCTTCCTGGCGACCCGGCCGCCGAACCTGCGCGGCATGGAGACCCAGGCCAAGTCCACTCTCGGCCGTGACCTGCTGGTCCTGCCGCTGGGCGGGCTCCTGCTGCTGTTCGTCGGCTTCGTGGCCGTGCAGTTCACCGCCCTGTTCGGCGGCAACGACTACGTCCTGAAGCACTCCCAGATCAACTACTCCACGTACGCGGTCAGCGGCTTCAAGCAGCTCGTGGCGGTCGCCATCCTGACCTTGATCGTGGTCGGCGTGGCCGCCCGGTGGGGCCGGAAGGAGACGGGCGGCGACCGGCTGGCGCTGCGCGTACTGCTGGGCGGGCTTTGCGGGCTGAGCATCGTCATCGTCGTGTCGGCGCTGACCCGGCTCCAGCTCTACGTGGACACGTACGGGCTGACCCGGATGCGGTTCGCCGTCGCGATGCTGGAGCTCTTCCTCGCCGCGATGTTCGCGCTCGTCCTGTTGGCCGGAATCAAGATGAAGGCGCCGTGGCTGCCCCAGGCGGTCCTCGGCGTCGGCGTCCTCATTCTGGTGAGCGCGTGCGTGATGAACCCCGAGCGGTACATCGCCCAGCACAACATCGACCGCTACAAGGCGGGCGAGAAGATCGACCTCTACTACCTGTCGGCGCTCACGGCCGACGCGGTTCCCGCCCTGGTCAACCTGCCCGACGATCCGCGCAACTGCGTCCTCGGGCGGCTGCGGACGGACCTGCGCGACAGCCCGGACGAGTGGTACCAGTGGAACTGGGCCCGCGAGAACGCCCGCAAGGTGCTCGCGAGCGACTTCCCCAACGGCCTCGGCAAGTGCACCGGCCGCCGCCCGTACGACTATTCCTCCAGGTAAAGAAGTCTCGGCCTCCGGACGCGAGGTCTCGCCGGGGGTGGTGATCGTCGATAGTATGCGGCGATGCCACCCCCGGAACCGCCGGAGCGTACGCGGATCGTCCTGTCGGAGATCCCGCGCGACGACAGTGCGGCCCCGGCCGGTGGCCCCGGTGTCGAGGACGTCCTGATCCGCGGCCTGGTACGCGCCCAACTCGCGCTCGCGTTGCGCCTGGCGGCCGTGGTGCTCGCCGGACTGGGTTCGCTGCCGCTCCTGTTCAGTCTCGCGCCCAAGTTCGGCGAGGTCGAGATCGCCGGATTCCGGCTGCCGTGGGTGCTGCTCGGCGTGCTCGCGTACCCGTTCCTGATCGGGGTCGGGGTGGCCTTCGTGCGGCTCGCCGACCGCAACGAGCACGACTTCACCGCCCTGCAGCGGCGGGAACTGCCGGCCCAGCGGGAGAAGGCATGACCAACCCGTACGTGCTGCCGGCCATCGGTGCGGTGACCCTGGCGACGCTGGCCATCGGCGCGTACGGACTGCGGCTGGCCAGGACGACCAGCGACTTCCTGGTGGCGTCGCGGGTGATCAGCCCGACCTGGAACGCCGCGGCGATCGGCGGCGAGTACCTCAGCGCGGCCAGCTTCCTCGGCGTCGCGGGCCTGATCCTGCGCAACGGCGTCGACATGCTCTGGTATCCGGTCGGGTTCGCCGCCGGCTACCTGGCGCTGCTGCTGTTCGTGGCCGCGCCGCTGCGCCGGTCGGGCGCCTTCACCCTGCCGGACTTCTGCGAGCTGCGGCTGGGCTCGCGGCGACTGCGCAAGCTCGCCACCGGCTTCGTGGTGTTCATCGGATTCCTCTATCTCGTACCGCAGCTGCAGGGCGCCGGGCTGACCCTGTCCACTCTCACCGGTGCGCCGGAGTGGGTCGGGTCGGCGCTGGTCGGCGGGGTCGTGACGGCCAACGTGGCGTTTGGCGGGATGCGGGCGATCACCTTCGTGCAGGCGTTCCAGTACTGGCTCAAGCTCACCGCGCTGGCCCTGCCGGCGATCCTGCTGTTGATGCACTGGCGGTCGGTCGGGCACCCGGGCGTGGTCGCGCCGCTCGAATGGCTGCTGCCGAGCGAGGGCGGCCATCGTGGACTGTTCAGCACCTACTCCCTGATGCTGGCCACGTTCCTCGGCACCATGGGCCTCCCCCACGTCCTCGTACGCTTCTACACCAATCCCGACGGCGCGGCGGCCCGGCGTACGACGCTGGTCGTGCTGGGGCTGGTCGGCACCTTCTACCTCTTTCCCACGCTGTACGGCGTACTGGGGCGGATCTGGACGCCGGAACTGATCGAGGGACGCTCCGACGCCGTGGTGCTGCTGCTGCCCGGCCGGGCGCTCGGCGACGGGCCGCTCGGCCAGCTCCTCGGCGCGCTCGTGGCGGCCGGCGCGTTCGCGGCCTTCCTGTCCACCGCGTCCGGACTGCTGACGGCCGTCGCCGGGGTGCTCGCGACCGACGTCCTGCGCCGCGACTCCGTACGCGGGTTCCGCATCGCGGCGGTCCTGGGCGGCGGCGTACCGCTGGCGCTGGCCCTGCACGTCACCGGCTTGAACACGTCGCAAGTGGTGGGACTGGCCTTCGCCGTGGCGGCGTCCAGCTTCTGCCCGCTGCTCATCCTGGGCACCTGGTGGCGCGGACTCACCGATCTCGGTGCGGCCGCGGGCATCCTGGCGGGGGGCGGCGCGGCGGCGGGTTCGGTGCTCGTGACCGTCTTCGGACCGCCGCTGACCGGCGCGGCCGGCGAGCTCATCGCCGAACCCGCGGCGTGGACGGTGCCGCTGGCGTTCGCCGTGATGGTGACCGTCTCGCTGGCGACGTCGCGGCGCGTACCGATGGATGTCGGTCAGATCATGTTCCGGCTGCATGCCCCGGATGCGTTGAGATCGTAGTCTGCAAGCGTGACCGCACTCGAACTTCGGGGCCTCGTCAAGCGTTTCGACCGGAAGGTCGCCGTCGCCGGCATCGACCTCCAGGTGCCCACCGGCAGCTTCTTCGGCCTGCTCGGCCCGAACGGCGCCGGCAAGACCACCACACTCAGCATGGCCGTCGGCCTCCTGCGGCCGGACGCCGGCACCGCGGTCGTCCTCGACCACGACGTGTGGGCCGACCCGGTCGCCGCCAAGCGCCTGCTCGGCGTCATGCCCGACGGCGTACGCCTCTTCGACCGCCTCGACGGCGCGGAGCTGCTCGCGTACACCGGAATGCTGCGGGGCATGGATCGCGCGGTGGTGGACCAGCGGGCGAAGGAGCTGCTCGACGTGCTCGCGCTGGCCGACGCCGGCCGGACGCTGGTGGTGGACTACTCCGCAGGCATGAAGAAGAAGATCGGGCTGGCCAGCGCGCTGCTGCACGCGCCGCGGCTGCTCGTGCTGGACGAGCCGTTCGAGGCGGTGGACCCGGTGAGCGGTTCGCTGATCCGCGACATCCTGCAGCGGTACGTGCACGGCGGCGGGACGGTGATCTTCTCCAGCCACGTGATGGAGGTGGTCGAGCGGCTCTGCAGCCACGTGGCGATCATGGCCGACGGTGCCATCAAGACCGTCGGTACGCTCGCCGAGGTCACCGGCGGGCGCGAGCTGGAAGAGGTGTTCGTCGAGGTCGTCGGCGGGCGCACGGCCACCGGTGAGGAATTGTCGTGGCTGTAGAGCAGGCCGCCGAACCGCAGCGCCGGATCGGCCCGGGCATCTTCGCCGGGATGAAACTGCGCGTCCTGCGCAACGGCTTCCGGGGCAAGACCGTCCGGATCGTCATGTTCGTCCTGTCGATCTTCCTCGGCGTGTGGTTCGGCGGTTTCGGCTGCCTCGCCATGGTCAGCTCGATGACGCCGAAGTACCCGGAGCTCACCGACCTGATCCCGGCCCTGGGCGGGGCGCTGCTGACGATCGGCTGGCTGCTCGGGCCGCTGGTCTGGTTCGGCGTCGACGAGACCCTCGATCCGGCCCGGTTCGCGCTGCTGCCGCTGCCCCGCCGGACGCTCATCGGGGGGCTGTTCGCGGCGGCGCTGATCGGCGTACCGGCGGCGGCGACCCTGCTGGCCACGTCCGGCCTCGCGATCGGCGCCGGCATCTGGTACGGCATCGGGCCGGCCCTGGCCGCCCTGGCCGGCGTCCTGCTCGGCGTCTTCGTCTGCGTCGCCCTCTCCCGGTCCATGACCAGCGCCTTCGCGAACCTGCTGCGGTCGCGTCGCGTCCGGGACCTGGCGGCCGTCGGGCTCGCCCTGATCGCCGCCCTGGTCGGCCCGCTGCAGATCTTCGGCGTCGCCGCCGTGCAGAAGGCCGACTTCGGCCAGCTGCGGCACTTCGCCGCCGTGGTCGGCTGGACCCCGCTCGGCGCACCCTGGACCGTCGGGGTGGAGGCCAGCCGCGGCCACTGGGTCGCGGCCGCCGCCAAGCTGCTCATCGCGGCCGCCACCGTGGTTCTCCTGCTGCGGTGGTGGTCGCACACCATCGAGACCGCCATGGTCGGCGCCACGTCCAACGGCACCTCGCGCCGCGTCGTCGACGGCGTCGCGCCGGTCGCCCGCCTCTACGGCCGCCTGCGCTGGCTGCCGGCCAACGCCACCGGCGCGATGGTGGTACGCGAAGCGCGCTACTGGTGGCGCGACGCCCGCCGCCGGGCCAACCTGATCACCTTCTCCGTCATCGGCGTGTTCCTGCCGGTCGTGCTGAACTTCGCGGGTTCGAGCGGCTCCTTCTCGACCGGCACCGGGTTCTCGACGTTCACCGCCGCCGGCCCCGGCATGCGCGGCATCGCGATGATCTCGGTCGGGGTGATCGCCGCCGTCGGCCTGGCCAACCAGTTCGGCTACGACGGGACGGCGTACGCGCTGCACTTGACGGCCGGCGTACCGGGGCGGCTGGAGATGCGCACCCGGGTGGCGGGCTACTCCCTGTACATGGTCCCGTTGATGCTGTTGATCTCCGTAGCGGTGAGCTTCATCACCGGCGACCTCGGCGACCTCGGCCTCCGGCTCGGTACGCTGCTCGGCGCCTTCGGGGTCGGCGCAGCGGTCAACCTGACGCTGAGCGTCTACGGCGCCTACTCGCTGCCGGAGACGTCCAACCCGTTCGCGGTGAAGACCGGCGGCGGCTTCGCCAAGAGCCTGCTCGGCATCGGTGCGCTGATCGCCTCGCTGGGGCTCGCGGCTCCACTCTTCTTGGGCGCCTTGGTTCTCGGCGAGATCTGGCGCTGGATCGCCCTGCCGGTCGGGCTCGCGTACGGGCTGGGTGCGGTGCTGCTCGGCATCCAGATCGCGGGCGACGCCGCCGACCGGCGAGGCCCTGAACTGCTGGCCGCGGTCACCCCACGCGACTGAGTCGACCTGGCACTTTCGGGTGTACGCGTTCCACCAGGCCAACCCCGGCAACTGACTATGTTGGCCAGCTACCCGGGTTCCGGTCGGGGCTGCGGACCGGTACGGTACGACGCGTACGTGAAGGAGGCGCGCGAATGACGTCCGAGGGCTACCCCGAGACCCGCCCGAGCGACGCGGCAACGAACGATCGTGGGTACGGCGTGTTCGAACCACCGCCGGCCGTACCCGACGACTTTCCGATCTTCACGCCGTCGACGCCGGTCGCACGCTCGCCGTTCCCCACTTTCGGTGAGGAGGAACCGGCCCCGGCCGAACCCGCAGCCGCGGCGTACGACAGCTCTTCCGGGTACGACTCCCCGGGCAGCTCGGCGTACGACAACGCCGGCTATGACAGCACCGGGTACGACAATGCCGGCCGTACCCAGCCGCCGCCCGGGTACGAGCAGGTCACCCCGCCGCCCGCGTACGAGCAGGTGACGCCCCCGCCTGGATACGAGCAGGTCACGCCGCCCCCGGCGTTCGGCGGCTTCCCGCCGGACGTGGCCGAGGAGCCCGTGTTCCCGCCGCAGCAGCACACCTCGTTCGCGCCGCAGCCGGGCGAGTCGGTCTACGTGCCGGCGCCGGCGGTCGTGCCGTTCCCGAGCCAGCAGAGCACCTCGCCGGCCGAGCCCCCCGCCCCGGAGCCGTCCCGCCCGGCCGAGCAGGCGCCCTCGTGGCAGTCGTTCGCGCCGAGCGCCCCGCCGGTCGAGGAGCCGCGCACGGGCAGCTGGGCGTTCGAGATCCCGGAGGCCAACAGCAGCGGCTGGTCGCCGTTCGGCGGCGGCGGTGAGGCCGCGCGCCCGCCGGCCGAGGACTACGCCCCGCGCGAGTACACGTCGGTCTTCGACACGCCCGCGGCCGCCCCGGCGGAGCCCGCGCGTACCGAGCCTTCCTCGGTCTACGGCGAGCCGCCGGCGTACGAGCCGTCGTATCAGGCGCCGCCGCAGCCGGAGTCGCCGTTCGCCGAGGCGAAGACGACCTACCCGTCGGTCGAGTCGTACCAGCAGGACGCGTACAAGGCCGACTCCTACCAGGCAGACTCTTACAAGGCCGACTCCTACGAGCCGGCGGCGGCCGAGTCGTATCCGGCGTCGGACGCGTACCAGGCGGACTCGTACAAGGCAGACTCGTACCAGGCGGACTCGTACAAGGCTTCCGATGCGTACGCGGCTTCGGACTCGTACCAGGCTGAGTCCTACCAGTCGGATTCGTACCAGCCGGACTCCTACCAGGCGGACTCGTACAAGGCGGACTCCTATCAGCCGGCGGCCGAGTCGTACGCGCCGAGCGAGTCGCCGTTCGCCGAGGCCAAGTCCACGTACCCGCAGGCGGACGCCCCGTACGGCGCCCCGCCCGAGCCGGCCTATCAGGAGTCGGCTTATCAGGAATCGGCGTACCAGGCCGAGCCGGTCTCCGCCGAGCCCGCGTACGCCGCCGCGCCGGAGCCGGTGCAGCCGCCCGCGTCCGCCACGCCGGCCGGTGTCGCCGCGGTCGCCAAGGCTTCGGTGCCGGTGGCCAGCCGTATCGCTCCGCCGTCCGAGAGCCCTGCCACGACCCGCCCCGCGACGGGCGGCCGGGTCTACGGTTCGTCCTCGGTGCAGACGCCGGCCGCGCAGACGAGTGGCGCCCCGGCGACCTACCCGCCCGCGAGCACGTACGCCGCCGCTCAGACGAGTGGCGCGCCGGCGGCTCAGACGAGTGGTGCCCCGGTCGGCCAGGTCAGCCCGGCCGCGCCGGCGATCCCGAGCCAGGCGCAGCCGCCGGCCGCCGAGTCGACCGGCCGGCCGCAGGCCTCGGCGCGGGCGAGCGTCTCCGTCGGGCGGGTCACCCCGGCCGAGGTGCCGCCACCCGCCCAGCCCGGACAGCCCACGGTCTACGGCCGCCCCGCGCAGGCGACGGTCTACGGTTCGCCCGCCGGAAACGGTGAGGCGCCCCAGTCCTCCGTCTACGGTTCGTCCGCCGGCACCACCGAGGCCCCGAAGCCCACGGTCTACGGCGCGCCCGCCGGTGGCGGCGAGGCGCCGAGGTCCACCGTGTACGGCAGCTCCGCGCCGGCCGCGGCGCCCGCCGAACCGGCCGCCCAGGCCCCGGCTCCGACCAGCCCGTTCGCGCCGCCGGCGAGCACCGGTACGCAGCAGCCGTCCGGCCGCGGCGCCGGCATGTCGGCGTACAGCGATCTGCTCGGACCGGCCCCGACGCCGGCCGCCCCGCAGCCCGCGGCGACCGCGCCCGCCATCCCGGCGCAGCGTGAGCCGCAGCCGGCCGGGGACTCGGCCCAGAACCGGTTCGACAGCTTCAAGCCGGAGGCCGACCCGGTGGCGCCGCCGAAGTCCGGCGGCACGGCGAAGGTCCTGGTCATGGTGATCGCGGCCTGCGTACTGCTCATCGGTCTCGCCTTCGGCGCGCTGTGGGTCGTCGGCAAGCTCGTCGGCGGCGGCAGCCCCGCTCTCGCGGTCGGCCAGTGCGTGCAGCCCAAGGATTCCACCGCTGTCGTCGTGGACTGCACGGCGGCGGGCAGCCTCAAGATCGTCAAGAAGGTCGCGGACCAGAACGACTGCCCGGACCCCCAGGCCCGCGCGCTCGTCCAGGGCAGCGACGTCTTCTGCCTGGAGGAACCGAACAAGTAGGCGCGCCTGGCGGAGCCGGTCGCACCGACCGGCAAAGGTAAGGCATCTGTGGCTGGGGTCACCCTTACGTAAATGGGTGGCCCTTTGTCATACCCCCTCGTCAGGATGGGGGCCATGGTCCACAACCTGCTCCCCCGGCGCGTAGAGGCTCGACGCATCCTCTTCGCGACCCTGTTCTCGGCGACCGGCCGAGGGCTGACGCTGCCGTTCATGTTCATCTATCTCACCAAGGTCCGGGACCTCTCCGCCACCACGGCCGGCCTGGTGATCGCGTGGATGGCCGTCTGCTCCCTGGTCATCGGGCCGATCGGCGGCTGGGCGGTGGACCGGTTCGGCGTACGCCGGATCATCCTGCCGATGCTGCTCGTCGAGGCGTGCGGAGTGGCCTCGATGAGCCTGGTACGCGACCCCTGGCAGGCGTTCGGATCGGTGACCCTGATCGGCGTCGGCGGCGGTGTCATCTGGGCGGCGTTCACGACGCTGCTCTCCTCGGTGACCTCCGCCGAGGAGCGGCAGAAGACCTTCGGACTCAATTTCGCCCTGCTCAACCTGGGTATCGGCACCGGAACGGTGATCGCCGGATCGATCGTGGACCTCGACCGGCCGGGCACCTTCCAGCTGATCTACCTCATCGACGCGGCGATGTACCTCGTGCCGTTCTTCAATCTGCTGACGATGCGCCGCGTCGGCCTGCGAGTGATCTCCGAGGCCGCGGCGCAGGTCGCCGACACCGTCCGTAAGCCGGGCTACCGTGAGGTCTTCGCCCACCGCGGCTTCCGCCGTCTGCTGCTGTTCAGCATCGTGCTCACCATCAGCGGGTACGCGCAGATCGAGGTCGGCTTCAACGCCTTCGCGATCAACGTGGCGCACGTGAGCCCGCGGGTGATCGCGTTCGCGTTCACGGCCAACACGCTCGTCATCGTGATCGCGCAGCTGTTCGTGCTCCGGTTGATCGAGGGCCGCAGCCGGACCCGGATGCTGGCCGTCGTCGGCTTGATCATGGCTTTCTCCTGGCTGATCCTGGGCATCGCGGGCGCGGTCGACGGCCGCAACGCCGTGATCTCCGCCGCCGCCGTCATCGCTTGTGCCGCGGTGTTCGCCAGCGGCGAGACGATCCTGTCGCCGGTGAACCCGACCCTGCTCAACTCGCTCGCGACGGACGAGCTGCGCGGCCGGTTCAACGCGCTCGGCTCGATGGTGTGGAGCATCTCCGGCATCGTCGGCCCGGTGACCGCCGCGCCTCTGATCGGCGACGGCAGGAGCCCGGGGCACTCGGGCATCTGGCTGGCACTGATCGTCGGCGGCTGCCTGCTGGCCTCGCTGCTGTCCCTCTCGCTGCGCCGGCTCATCACCCCGGAGCAGGACGGCCGCGTGGCATCGATCGTCACCACCGAACCGGGAGCCGGCGGATCCCCGAGCAGTGGACCCGCGGTCGGCGAGGCGGACACGGATCCCCGACCGGAGCGCGTCGGCGCCTGATCCGGGCGTCACCCCGGCGGATGTCGCACGTTGGCGCAGGTAGACGGACCGACGCCGAGGGAGTACGCCGTGACCGCACCCGCCATTCTCGTCGGGGTCGACGGCTCCCCGCCGAGCCTGGAGGCGTTCGACCTGGCGGTGGCCGCCGCCCGGCTGCGCCGCCGACCCGTACGCGCCGTCTACGCCGATCCGTGGGCCGGCCATGCCGCCTGGGCGAACCAGGATCCCGATCCCCAATCCGAACCGCAGCTGGCGATCCGGGCGGTCACCGAGCGGGCGGTCGACGCCGGCGTACCGGTGACGGCGGAGATCATCGCGGGCGAACCGTCGAAGGTGCTGATCTCCGCCGCCGAGAGCAGTGATCTGCTGTTCCTCGGGCACCGGGGCAGGGGCGGGTTTCCCCAGCTCCTCCTCGGTTCGGTCGCGAGCAAGGTGGCCGCGCACGCCGCGTGCACGGTCGTGGTCACCCGGGGTCAGGCGGCACCGGCGCACACCACGATCGTCGTCGGTGTCGATGGAACCCCGGCCAACCAGGACGCGGTCGAGTTCGCCTTCGCGGAGGCCGAGCTGCGTGGCGTACCGCTGCGGGCCGTCCAGGCCGGCCCGGGGCCGACCGGCCCTTCGGATCTGCTGCTCGAGGGCGGGGATGCCGGGGAAGAGGCTCTCGACAAGGCGCTGGAGCCCGCCCGGCACCGCCATCCCGGCGTGGCGGTGGTTCCCGTGCTGATCGAGGGCCGGCCGGCGTACGAGCTGATCGACGCGAGCCACACGGCCGCACTGGTGGTGCTCGGCGCCCACACGCCCGGCTTCCTCCCGGGTACGCGTCTCGGTACCGTCAGCGCGACCGTCCTCCAGCACGCGGCCTGCCCGGTGGCGATCGCCCGATCGATGCCGTGACACGAAAAGATCTCCGGGTCACACCCGTTGGGCGGCCCCGGTCCGGGCCGGGCAGAATGATCGTGTGGCACGAGTACGCGCACCCGAGCTCCGCGGTCGAGGCTGGCTGAACACCGGCGGCAAGGATCTGCACCTCGCGGACTTCCGCGGGAAGATCCTTCTGCTGGACTTCTGGACCTTCTGCTGCATCAACTGCCTGCACGTGCTGGACGAGCTGCGGCCGCTGGAGGAGAAGTACGGCGACGTGCTCACGATCGTCGGCGTGCACTCGCCGAAGTTCGAGCACGAGCGCGACCCGGACGCGCTGGTCGCCGCGGTCGAGCGCTACGAGGTCGCCCATCCCGTTCTCGACGACCCGCAGCTGCTGATGTGGAACGAGTACGCGGCCAAGGCGTGGCCGACCCTGTCGATCGTCGATCCCGAGGGCTACCTGGTCGCGAGCATGGCCGGCGAGGGCCACGCGGAGGGCCTGGCCCGGCTGATCGACAAGATCGTCGAGGAGCACGAGGCCAAGGGCACCCTGCACCGGGGCGACGGACCGTACGTGCCGCCGCCGCCGAGCACCACGACGCTGCGGTTCCCCGGCAAGGCACTCGCCCTCGTGAACGGGAACATCCTGGTCAGCGACTCGGCGCGACACTCGATCGTCGAGCTGGCCCCCGACGCCGAAACCGTGGTACGCCGGATCGGCACCGGCGAGCGTGGCCGCACCGACGGCGCCGAGCCCTCGTTCTCGGAGCCGCAGGGCCTCTGCGTCCTGCCAGAGAAGCTGGCCGGCCAGGTCGGGTACGACGTCGTCGTGGCCGACACCGTCAACCACCTGCTGCGCGGGATCGACACCGCGACCGGCGTGGTCACCACGATCGCGGGCAGCGGCCGGCAGTGGCGTTCGACCGTGGACTTCCGGGCGCACGACGCGCTCAGTGTCGACCTGTCCTCGCCGTGGGACGTCGCGTACTACGAGGGTCGCGTGATCATCGCGATGGCCGGCATCCACCAGCTCTGGTGGTTCGACCCGGCGAAGCGGACGGCCGGCGCGTACGCGGGCACGACCGTCGAGTCTCTCAAGGACGGTGACCCCCAGCAGGCCTGGCTGTCGCAGCCGAGCGGCCTGTCGGTGACGCCGGACGGGCGCCGGTTGTGGTTCGCCGACTCCGAGTCCAGCGCGCTGCGGTTCGTCGAGGACGGGCAGCTGCACACCGCCGTCGGCCAGGGCCTCTTCGACTTCGGCCACGTGGACGGCATCGCCGCCGACGCCCTGCTCCAGCACCCGCTCGGGGTCTGCGCGCTCGCGGACGGCTCGGTGCTGATCGCCGACACCTACAACGGCGCGGTCCGCCGGTTCGCCGACGGCGAGGTCACCACCGTCGCGAGCGGCCTGGCCGAGCCGAGCGACGTGATCGTCACGGCCGCCGGCGACGTGCTGGTCGTCGAGTCGGCCGCGCATCAGCTGACGCGGCTCGCGCCCGGCGTCGTCGCCTCGATCGACAAGGGCCGCCTGCAGGTCGAACGGCCGCCGACGCCGCTGCGCGCGGGGGAGGTCACGCTGGAGATCCTGTTCAGCCCGCCGCCCGGTCAGAAGCTCGACGACACCTACGGCCCGTCGACCCGCCTCGAGATCTCCGCCGCCCCGCCCGAGCTGCTGCTCGAAGGCCAGGGCGTCACGACCGACCTCACCCGCCGGCTCGTCGTCAATCCCGAGATCACCTCGGGCATCCTCCAGGTGGTCGCCCAGGCCGCCACCTGCGACGCCGACATCGAGCACGCCGCCTGCCACCTCACCCGGCAGGACTGGGGCGTACCGGTCACGATCTCCGCGGACGCTCCGGACCGCCTGCCGCTCGCGCTTCTCGCCCACTGAAATTCTCCAGGGGTACGCCGGCCGCGGCCAGCGCTGCGCGTACCGACCGGGCGATGGTGACGGCTCCGGGCGTGTCCCCGTGTACGCAGATCGAGTCGACGTTGTGCGGGACGACCGTGCCGTCCACGGCGATGACGCGCTGGTCGACGGCCATGATCAGGGCTCGGGCGACGACCTCCTCGGTGTCGCCGATCACCGCGCCCGGCTTGTCCCGCGGGAGCAGGGTTCCGTCCGGCCGGTACGCCCGGTCGGCGAACCCTTCGAACACGACCCGGATGTTGGCGTCCCCGGCCGCCGTGGCCAGCACGGATTCGGGCGCGCACAGCACCGGCAGTCCGACCTCGATGGCCGCCTCGACGATGGCGGGCACGTGTTCGACGGAGTGGTAGAGCGCGCCGTGCGGCTTGAGGTACCGCACCGCGACCCCCTCGGTACGCGCGACCGCCACGAGCGCGCCGACCTGGTAGATGAGCTCGTCCCGGAGTTGCGGCAGCTCGTACGCGATCTTCCGCCGGCCGAATCCGGCGAGGTCCCGGTAGCCGACCTGCGCCCCGACGGCGACCCCGTGCTCGGCCGCGCCGGCGCAGACCCGGCGCATGATCCCGGCGTCCCCCGCATGAAAGCCGCAGGCCACGTTCGCACTGGTCACGAGGGCGAGCAGGCCGTCATCGTCGCCCAGGCTCCACTGGCCGAAGCCCTCGCCGAGGTCCGCGTTGAGATCCATGCGCCCAGCCTAGGCGGGCCTCACGAGTAGAGCGCGAAGTAGATCGCGATGTGGTGGCAGATGGCGGCGATGAGCGTACAGGCGTGGAAGAACTCGTGGTGGCCGAAGACGGTGGGCCAGGGATTGGGCCGGCGCAGGGCGTAGAACACCGCCCCCACCGTGTACGCGGCCCCGCCGGCGAGCAGCAGGACGAGCGCCGCGACCCCGCCGTTGTGCAGGATCGTGGGCAGGACGGCGATCGCCACCCAGCCGAGCGCGATGTACATCGGCGCGGAGACCCAGCGTGGGGCGTGCGGCCAGACGATCGACACGGTCGCGCCCGCGGCGGCGCCCGCCCAGACCAGGCTGAGCAGCAGGGTCGCCTCGCCTGACGGGAGCAGCAGCGCGCAGAACGGCGTATAGGTCCCGGCGATGAAAATGAAGATCATCGCGTGGTCGAGCCGCCGCATCAGCTGGTACCCGCGCTCGCTCCAGACGCGGCGGTGGTAGAGCGCGCTGATCCCGAACAGCCCGCACACGGTGAGGCTGTAGATCGCGACGCTCACCACCGGGGCGGTTCCCGGCCGGAACGCGGCCAGCGTGATGAGCACGGCACCGCAGGCGAGCGCGACGAAGAACGCGTACGCGTGCAGCCACCCGCGCAGGCGCGGTTTGCCGATGTCGACGGGGCGCAGACGGCGGGGAGCCTCGACGGTCATGCCTCCAGGTTACGGAACCGTAAGTTACTAGCAAGTAGGAACGCGGTGAACTTCGTTACTCCCACCATCGCGGCACCCTCGCAGCACCCTCGCGACGCCTCCGCGGGACGGCCGCTCGAATTGCCGGCAACCGGCGGACGCTGATTTCGAGCGTGGAACAGTTTCCGTATTGCCGGTTATAGCCGCCGAGAATAGGGCGAAAGGCCGGAAAAAATACCCCTTGGGACGCCGACACCGAGTGGGGGTCCGGGCTCCCCTACGATGACAGACGTGCGCGACATCGCCGTGTTCAGCGGAAGTGCCCACCCCGAACTCGCCGACGAGGTCTGTACGCAACTGGGGACGCCGCTGTCCCCGGTCCGCGTCAACCGGTTCGCGAACGACTGCCTCGAAGTGCAATTGCAGGCCAATTGCCGGGAGCGCGACGTCTACCTGATCCAGCCGCTGGTGGCCCCGGTCCAGGAGCACCTCGTCGAACTGCTGCTCATGTGCGACGCCGCCCGGGGTGCGTCGGCCGGGCGGATCACGGTGGTGATGCCGCACTACGCGTACGCGCGGTCGGACAAGAAGGACATGCCCCGGATCTCGATCGGCGGCCGGCTCGTCGCCGACCTGCTCGCGACCGCCGGGGCGGGCCGCGTCCTGACGATGACGATGCACTCCCCACAGGTGCACGGGTTCTTCTCCGTTCCCGTGGACCATCTGCACGCCCTGCGCGAACTGGCCGGGCACTTCCGCGGGCTGGATCTCTCGCGTACCACCGTGGTGTCGCCCGACCTCGGCAACGCCAAGGAGGCCGCGGCCTTCGCGCGGCTGCTCGGCGTACCGGTGGCGTTCGGGGCGAAGCAGCGCTTCCCCGACGACGTCGTCAAGATCGGGGCGATCGTCGGCGACGTGGCCGGCCGCGACATCATCGTGCTCGACGACGAGATCGCCAAGGGCAGCACGATCATCGAGCTCCTGGATCGCCTGCGCGAAGGCGGTTGCGCCTCCGTACGCGTCGCCTGCACGCACGGCCTCTTCTCGGCAGGGGCGCTGCAGCGGCTGGCCGCCGAGCCCGACGTGCTGGAGATCGTCTGCACCAACACGGTCCCCATCCCGCACGAGGACCGGCCCAAGAAGGCCACCGTGCTGTCGATCGCGCCCGCGCTGGCCGAGGCGATCCGCCGCATCCACAACGGAGAGTCGGTCAGCGCGCTGTTCGCCCAGGCCTGAGATGGAGATCCGGCGGGTGGGTGAAGGTGGCCTCCTGTTGGAGGTCGCCCAGCCGTACCGCTGGTTCGTGGCGCTGTGCGCGGCCCGGGATCGTGGCGAGTTCGACTGCGTCGAGATCGTTCCCGCCGCGTCGACGGTCCTCCTCGACGGCATCGCCGATCTCGGCCGGACGCTTCGGGTGCTCCGCGACCTTGAACCTGCCGACATCGAGACTCAGGCGACCGCGGTGGAGATCCCGGTCCGCTGGGACGGCGACGATACCGCTGCGACGGCCGCGCTGTGGGGTCGCGATCCGGCCGCCGTTCTCCGCGAGACCGTCTTCACCGTCGCCTTCTGCGGCTTCGCGCCGGGATTCGCCTACCTGGCGGGCCTTCCGGTGGAGCTGCGGCTTCCGCGCCGCGCGACGCCCCGGGCCCGCGTCCCGGCCGGCTCCGTCGCCACCGCCGGCGAGTGGGTGGGGATCTATCCCCGCGCGACTCCCGGCGGCTGGCACCTTCTCGGCAGCACATCGTTTCCCCTCTTCAATCTTGAGAAGACCCCGCCGCTGACGCCAGGCACCGTCGTTCGGTTCGTCGATGAATGAGATCTCCGTAATACGCGTATCGGGGCAGACGAGTCTGCAGGACCAGGGCCGGCCCGGACTGGCGCATCTCGGGATCCCCCCGTCCGGGGCGGTCGACGGGCCGAGCCTCGCCGCCGCCAACCGATTGGTGGGCAACCCTTCGGGGCTGGCCGGACTGGAGATCACCGTCGGCGGCCTGATCCTCGCGTCGGCTGCGCCCGTCGTCGTGGCACTGACCGGCGCACCGGGCCCGTTGACAGTGGACGATCGGCCCGCACCGCTCTGTACGCCCGTCTGCGGTCGGCGGTTCTCGGTCGGCCTCGCGGCTTCCGGGCTGCGCCGCTATCTCGCTGTGGCGGGCGGCTTTGACGTTCCGGCGGTGTTCGGGTCGCGGAGTACGGACACGTTGAGCGGGCTCGGGCCGGAACCGCTGAAGACCGGCGACGTGCTGCCGGTGGGTGATCCGGCCGGGCTTCCGTCCGGTGTGGACTGGCTGCCGGTCAGCGTGCCGCCCGCGGAGCTGACGATCGGGGTCCGCTTCGGGCCGCGCGACGACTGGTTCGCCGAACCGGACCGGCTGCTCCGCGACGCGTACACCGTGAGTGTGATGAGCGACCGGGTGGGCGCGCGACTGGAAGGGCCGGCCCTGACCCGCGCGAAGGCCGGGGAACTGCCGAGCGAGCCGGTCGTGACCGGTGCGGTGCAGGTACCCGCGGACGGCAAGCCGCTGATCTTCCTGAGCGACCACCCCACCACCGGGGGCTATCCGGTGATCGCGGTGGTGGCGAAGGAAGAGGTGCCGAGGCTGGCCCAAGCCCGCCCCGGCACCTCGATCAGATTTGTCAGAACGACGCCTCGTCCAGCTCCATGAGCTCGGTGGACGCGCTCTCGACGATCCGGCGGTCGGCGCCGATACGCGGCAGCACCTCGGTGGCGAAGAAGCGCGCCGCCGCGACCTTGCCGGTGTAGAAGGCCCGGTCGGCGTCGGAGACCTCGCCGCGCAGGGCAGCCAGGGCGACCGCGGCCTGACGCTGCAGCAGCCAGCCGATGAGCAGGTCGCCGAGGGCCAGCAGGAACCGGCGGGAGTGCAGGCCGACCTTGTAGATCGCGTCGCCGTCGCCGCCGCCGACCTCGGCCAGCCACCCGGTCATCGTGCCCAGCATGCGCTGGATCTCGGTGGCCGCGCGGCCCAGGGACTCGCGCTCCTCCTTCAGCTCGCCGCTCTCGTTCTCGGCGGTGACGAACTCGGAGATCTCGCCGGCCACGGTCAGCAGCGCCTTGCCGTTGTCCCGCACGATCTTGCGGAAGAACAGGTCGAGGCTCTGGATCGCGGTGGTTCCCTCGTACAGGGAGTCGATCTTCGAGTCGCGGACGTACTGCTCCAGCGGGTAGTCCTGCAGGAAGCCGGAGCCGCCGAAGGTCTGCAGCGCCTCGGAGCCCAGCAGCTCGAACGCCCGCTCGGAGCCGACCGCCTTCACCAGCGGCAGGAGCAGATCGTTGATCTTGGTGGCTTTGGCGGTCGCCTTCTCGTCACCGGCGGCCTCGGCGATGCGCGCCTTGTCGGCCCACTGCGCCGCGTAGACGTAGAGCGCCCGCAGGCCCTCCGCGTACGCCTTCTGCAGCATCAGCGACCGCCGGACGTCCGGGTGGTGGGTGATCGTGACCCGGGGCGCCGACTTGTCGGTCATGCTCTTCATGTCCGACCCCTGTACGCGCTCCTTGGCGTACTCCAGGGCGTTCAGGTAGCCGGTCGACAGGGTCGAGATCGCCTTGGTGCCGACCATCATCCGGGCGTTCTCGATGATCAGGAACATCTGCCGGATGCCCTCGTGCACCTCGCCGAGCAGCCAGCCCTTCGCCGGTACGCCATGCCCGCCGAAGGTCATCTCGCAGGTCGCGGAGACCTTGAGGCCCATCTTGTGCTCGACGTTGGTGGCGAAGACGCCGTTGCGCTCGCCCAGCTCACCGGTCTCCGCGTCGAAGTGGAACTTCGGCACGACGAACAGCGACAGGCCCTTGGTGCCGGGGCCGCCCGCACCGGGCGTGTCGACCGGCCGGGCCAGTACGTAGTGCACGATGTTCTCGGTCATGTCCTGGTCGCCCGAGGTGATGAACCGCTTGACGCCCTCGATGTGCCAGGAGCCGTCGGCCTGCGGAATCGCCTTGGTACGCCCCGCGCCGACGTCCGAGCCGGCGTCCGGCTCCGTCAGCACCATCGTCGAGCCCCAGCGGCGGTCGATGAACAGCCGCGCCCACTTCTTCTGCTCCGGGGTGCCCTCGATGAGCAGCGTGTGCGCGAAGGAGGGACCGGAGGAGTACATCCAGATCGCCGGGTTCGCGCCGAGGATCATCTCCGCCAGCGACCACCACAGGCCGCGCGGGGCGAGTGTGCCACCGACCTCGGCGGGCAGGTCGAGACGCCAGAACTCGGAGTCCATGAAGGCGGCGAACGACTTCTTGAAGCCGTCCGGGACCTTCACGCTGTGCGTCTGCGGGTCGAACACCGGCGGCGTACGGTCGCCCTCGGCGAAGCTGGCCGCCAGATCGACGCGCGCCAGGCGGTCGACCTCGGCGAGCACGCTGCGCGCGGTGTCGGCGTCGACGTCAGCGTAGGGGCCGGTGCCGAAGGGGACGTCGAACACCTCGAAGAGGTTGAACTCCTGGTCCCGAAGGTTGCTTTTGTAGTGCGTCATCGCTTCCCCAAGACTCGTTACTGGTCGGTAACCTCGACTGTAGCGCGTGACTATTACCCGCGGGTAACCCGTACTCGGAAATTGCGAGAATTTTGTCCATTTAGAAGCTACTTGTGGCGATAAGTGAGTAGCAGATCCGATCGCAGGGCAACCCGACACGCCGCCTTTGCGTCACCTTCCTGTGTCGGTGTCGTTCCCCAGGGTGACTCGGGAGGGCACCCGGCCACCAAGGGGGAGGAATAACCATGAAGGTCATCATCAACCGACTGTTCGAGCCGCGGTACCCGGCGCGTTACATCGGCCGCCACCGGGCGCCGAGCAGTCTTCCCGCGCTGTCGATGACCACGCTGCGACGGGCACGACTGGCGAAGGCCGCCTGATCCGGCGCTACGGCGTCGTCGCGCCCTCGGGACTGGCGGCGCTGGGTCCGGACGGGGCGTTGCCCGTCTCCCAGCTCGGCGTGGGTCCCGACGCCTGCGGGCCGGTGTACTCCATGAGTACCAAGGCGATGTCGTCGTCGAGGCGGCCGTGCACCCATTCGATGAGCGCGGCCTCGATCGAGGCCAGGCCGTCGCCGACCTTGCCGTGGCCGAGCAGCCGCCAGGCCCGCTCGCCGATCGGGAAGAAGTCGCCGTCGCGGCGGGCCTCCGCGAGACCGTCCGTGAAGATCAGCAGCCGGTCGCCCGGTTCCAGCCGCTCCACCCGCGGCTTCGCCGACGGCATGAAGCCCAGCGGCGGCGCGGGCGAGGGCGGCTCAAGTGTGATCACCGCGCCCCGGCGCAGCAGCAGCGGCGCGGGATGGCCGCAGTTGACCACGGTCAGCGTCCCGCCGCGCTCCTCGACGAGGACCGCGGTGACGAAGTCCTCCTCGCTCACGCTGCGGGCGACCGCCCGGTCCAGGTCGCGCACGATCGCCGGCAGGTCGGCCCGGTCGAACGCCACGTGCCGGTAGGAGCCGAGCACGATGCTCGCGAGGCGTACCGCGTCGAGGCCCTTGCCCCGCACGTCGCCCACGATGATCCGCACCCCGTACGCCGTCTCGACCGCCTCGTAGAGGTCGCCGCCGATGTCGGCCGCGGCGGTCGCCGAGATGTAGCGGCCGGCCACCGACAGGCCGCCGACGATCGGGCCCAGCGGACGCAGGACGGCCTGCTGCGCGATGGTCGCGAGATGGGAGAGCTCGGCGATGCGCTCGGCCTGCCGCTGGCGTACCGCGGCGGCCGCGGCGGCGAGACCGGTCGCGAGCGCGATGCCGATGACGTTCAGCATGGTCGCCCCGCCGTGCGGGCGGCTCCAGATCGCGAAGGCGAGCCCGGCCGCGGTCGCGAGACCACCCGCCACCAGCACCGACCGCCATGGCGCGAACGCCGCCGCGAGGAAGGGCGCCGTCGCCATCAGGCCGATGTAGTGCGACTCGGGACCGTCGGCGTACTCGATCAGGGACAGCAAAATGAGCAGGACGACGGCCGCGCCGACACCGGCGCGGGTCCCTGGGGTCAGTGGCCGTCGAGTCGACCACAGCAGTCGTTCGAGTACGCGAACCAGCATGCCGGATCGGGGCCGCAACGACGATGAGGTTGGCCCGACAGACGACCGGAATCTGACCGGCCGGAGGAGGGTCCCCATGAAAAGCGCTTGTCCGGATCGGCCCTGCCGCACACCATGGTCGCCATGCTCGCCGATCTCGTACCGATCTTCGGACTACGCCTGCGCACACCGGATCTCGAACTGCGCCTGCCCACCATGGCAGAGCTCGGTGATCTCGGCGCCGTCGCGGAGGACGGCGTCCACGACCCCGCGTTCATGCCGTTCTTCGTGCCCTGGACCGAGTTCCCGAACCCCGGCCGGGGCATCGTCCTGCACTATCTGCGTACGCTGGGCGCCTGGACGCCGCGGGACTGGCACCTGGACATGGTCGCCTATTCGGACGGTGCGCCGGTCGGCAAGCAGACCATGTCCGCCAAGGACTTCGCCGTCATCCGCGAGGTGCACACCGGATCCTGGATGGGCCGCCGCCACCACGGTCGCGGCCTCGGTACGCAGATGCGCGCCGCCCTGCTCGCCCTCGCCTTCGACGGCCTGGGCGCCACCTCGGCCCGCTCCGCCGCGTTCGAGGACAATCCGTCGTCGTTGCGGGTGTCGGAGAAACTCGGCTACCGGCCCGACGGCATCGAGATCTACGCGCGGCGGGGTGTGGCCGCCCGGACCCAGCGGCTCCGGCTCGATCTCGCGGACTGGCGCGCCGTGGTACGCGTACCCGTGGAGATCGAAGGCTTGGAGCCGTGCCTGCCGATGTTCGGCCTGGAGCCGAAGGCTTAGCGGGTGGGCCAGGTGCGCCAGTTCTGCCAGGAGCGGCTCGGCGTCGGGCCGCGCTGCCCCTGGTAGCGCGATCCGTAGACGGCGGAACCGTACGGGTGCTCGGCGGGCGACGACAGCCGGAAGAGGCAGAGCTGGCCGATCTTCATGCCCGGCCACAGCGTGATCGGTAGATTGGCCACATTGGACAGCTCCAGCGTGACGTGCCCGGAGAAGCCGGGGTCGATGAAGCCTGCGGTCGAGTGCGTGAGCAGCCCGAGCCGGCCGAGCGAGGACTTGCCCTCCAGGCGGCCGGCCAGCTGATCGCCGAGCGTGACGACCTCCAAAGTGGAGGCCAGCACGAACTCGCCGGGATGCAGCACGAAGGGCTCCCCCTCGGCGACGTCCACCAGCGAGGTCAGGTCGTCCTGCTGCAACGCGGGGTCGATGTGCGTGTACAGATGGTTGTTGAACACGCGGAAGAGCCGGTCCAGCCGAACGTCGATGCTCGACGGCTGCACGAGATCGTGGTCGAACGGCTCCAGCTGGAGCTGACCGTTCTTGATCTCCAGCATGAGGTCGCGATCCGAGAGCAGCACCTGAGCAGACTACCGTCTCTACTGCGTGACGCCACTGCTCGGGTTTCCCGTGTTTCGCCGGTTTTGCTGGGTTTCCGCTATCACACTCCGTCGCGCTCATCGCACCCTTCGCGAAGGTTTCACCCGCGGCGGCGTTTCCGCTATTGAATCGTACATTTGTTCTATACAGTGGCCGCATGGCTACCTGGAACCAGTTCGCCGCCGCCTCACCGCAGCTCGCGGAACAGATCCGCGCGCTGTTCCACCAGTACGGCCCCGGCCTCGGCTACCTCGCCACGGTCCGGGCCGACGGCGGCCCCCGGGTGCATCCCGTCTCCCCCGTCATCACCGACGAGGGCCTCTACTGCTTCCTCATCGACTCCCCCAAGCGTCGCGACATCGAACGCGACGGCCGGTACGCGTTGCACGCTTTTCCGGCCGAGGAGAGCGACGTCGAGGCGTACCTGACGGGGCACGCGGTGCCCGTGACCGACGCGGCGACGATCGCCCGCGTGGTCGTCCGCGCCGGGGCGACCACCGCCCTCTCCTGGCGGCTCTTCGAACTGCGCATCGACACCGCGATGCTGCACTCTCCGCTCGGTCCCACATCAGACGGCCGGGCCCGCGCCGGCGTCGCGCAGGTCTGGCGTACCGCCGGCTATGCGCGACCCAGCCCCCGCCGCCGGGAGTGGCGACGGGGGCACGTTCCGGCGCTCGCGGCCTGACCTACCGCGCTCGGGCACGCCCGGTTAGTCGTTGCGTGCCGCGGGGGCGGACCTGGTAGAGTCGGCGACGCCCGCGGGTGTAGTTCAATGGCAGAACATCAGCTTCCCAAGCTGACAGTGCGAGTTCGATTCTCGTCACCCGCTCCAACACAAAGGCCCTGCTCATCAGTGATCTGATGGACAGGGCTTCACTGTTTCCCCACCTCAGAGTCCGGCACATGTCGGAGTGGTGAAGCTTTCCGGGATGCATTCGCTGAACTTGGTCGTCTTACTGTGTGGAAGACGACAGGGTGAAGCGTCCCGCCACCGCCCTGCCCGCCGGACAAACTCCCGCCGCCTGTCCTAACCTGCGATGGTGACCGGCCTGCTGAATGTGACTACCACGACCGAGACCCCCGACTCGGCGACCAAGCTTGCGAACGATGCCGTACGCGCCCGGTTGGCCGCTTCGGCTCACGTTGTCGGCCCGGTGGCGGTGGCCGCCTGGCAGCTGGGCGACTTCTTCGCCGGTGAGCAGTGGACGACCACTTTCATCACCACCGAGGAACGGTACGCCGACCTGGAGAACTTCCTGCTGGACCGGCATCCGGAGAAGAATCCGCAGATCACCGCGATCGTGGTGGCGGAGGCGGCTTCGGCGTACCGGGCCGGGGTGCGGCAGGCGACGGATTGGCCCGGCTCCGCGTAGCAGAGCCGGGCCGGAGTCGTCAGGCGCCGTAGGGCCGCCCGTATCCGTAGATCGAGGCCGCGTCGATGTCTCGCATCCGGATCGGTACGCCGGCCATCGAGGCGTGCACGATCCAGCCGTCTCCGGCGTACAGCGCCACATGGTGGATGTCGCTGTAGTAGAAGACGAGATCGCCGATCTTCAGGTTCGCCCGTGAGACGTGCTGGACGGAAGACCACTGCTGCCGGGCGTTGTGCGGCAACGAGATCCCGGCCTGCGCCCAGGCCGCGAGCACCAGGCCCGAGCAGTCGAAGCTGCCCGGCCCGTCGGCGCCCCAGACGTAGGGCTTGCCGATCTGGGCGCACGCGTACTTGATCGCGATACCGGCTTTGCCACCCGGGTAGGTGTAGGGGCACGGCGACGGCCGCAGGCTGCCGAGGCCGCCCGTGCTCGCGTACAGCTTGGTGACCTGCTTCTGCAGGCTGTCGATCTGGGCATTGAAGGCGGCGGCCTGGGCGGCGAGGTCCTTCTCGGCGGCGTCGAGGGCGGCGACCTTGTCGGCGATGGGCTTCTTGCGCGCTTCGAGGTCGTCGCGCTTGGCCATCACCGCGGCGAGGCTTTCGCGCTGCATCCGGGAGAACTGGTCGAGCAGCACGAGCTGATTGGTGACGTCGTCGGGTGACTTGGCGTCCAGCATCGCGTTGATCTCGGAGGCACCGCCGCCGACGTAGAGGTATGAGGCGAAGTCGCCGACCCGCGCCATCGCGAGGTCGAGCTGGAGTTTGAGGGGGTCCAGCTGCTTCTCGAGCGCGTCCACCTTCTTGCGCTCGTTCGCGAGCTGGGCCTTGGTCGCGTTGTGCTGTTCCAGCAGGGGTTCCAGCTTGTTCCAGGTCGCGTCGATCTGCTTTTCGAGATCGCCGATCGACGGATCTGCGCGGACGGCCTCGCTGCTCAGCAGCATCCCCATGGTCGCGACCACGCTCAGGACGAGCGTGATCAGGGCGCGCGAGCGGCGGACCGAGCGGGTATGGCTGACCACCGGTCTCCTCTTCCCACTGGGGACGGAGGTCCCCACCGCCTACCGGGTTAGCTGACGGATTCGCGCTGGAAGATAGCGCTACCGCGGTCGCCCGCGGATTCACCCCCTGAGGCGGTTGCCTCGCCTGACCTGGTTCCCCGGTTCAACGGGCCCGCGACCTGCGAGACCGTCGATTCGGCGGCGACGCCGAGGCCGTCCTGGTTGGGCGGCCGATTCACGGCGTCTTAGTGAGAGTAGAAGCGGCGTTATCGAACCGCAACCCACGGCTACCATGCACTTCGATACGTGTCAAGGTTCTAACCCACCGTGACGTAGACATCGTCCAGCTCACCGTGGAACTGATCGTTCCAGGGGCCGATTCCTTTTCCGCCCAAACGCAGTGGATCAGGGTTCACAATGGAGAGTGCCACCGGCACCGTCACCCCGGCCCGTAACTGTCCGTCAACGTACAGGGACAGGTTACCCAAATGGCGTACGCAGTCGAGCTTGTGCCAGGTGCCGTCGGCGACGGAGATGTTCCACTGCGCCACGTAGATCTGGTTGAGTCCGGCATCGGGGCCGGCCACGACACAGCTGGCGAGTCCGCCGAAATGGTCGACCTGGAGCTTGAACTGCGTGCCCTGCGTGGAAAAGCCCTTCTGCACGACGTTCTCGCCGTCCGTGGTCGACTGCGGCGGCAGGACCACCTGCGCACCCCAACGCACGTCGCGTACGCCGGGGTTCAGCCAGGGGGCCGGGTCGCTCTCCAGGATCGCCCGCGGGCACTCGGGCTCCGCCGTCCGGCACGGCGCGGGGAAGGCCGCCGCGTAGCCGGTTCCGCGCCGCTGTGCGCGTACCGCACCGTCGCGGGCGCCCAACGCCCGCAAACGCAGCAGCCGCGCGTCGTCCCAGACCGCCGGCCCGACTCCCGCGTCGAAGTGGTATCGCACACTCACATTCGCCGGTACGCCGGCCGGGGCGCTCGGATCCGTCGGTCCGGTCGGCGCGGCGGCCTGGCCCGGCAAGGCGAGCACCGAGGTCAGTAGGCCGACGGCGAGGGCGGCGCCGAGGCGTACTCGTCTCATTCGGACAATTCTGCACAATTAACGTCCGGATTTCCCGCAGGCAGGGCGGTTGCCGGTCGCGTACACCGGTGTTCATGATCGTGGGGTGATTTCGGGGAGCTACGGCCGCGTGCTGCGGCAGCCTGTGCTGCGGCGGATCCTGCCGGCGATGGCGGTGTCCGCGCTCGGCGACGGGATGAGCCTGGTCGCGGTCGCGTGGCTGCCGGTGCAGATCGCGCCCGCCGGGCAGGCCGGAGTGTGGACCGGTCTGGCCGTGGCCGCCTACGCGCTTCCGTCGACGGTCGGCGCCGCCCTGCTCGGCCGCTGGGTACGCCGTTTCTCCGGGGCCCGGCTCGTCGTCGTGGACTCGGCGCTGCGGGCGGTCGCGCTCGGCACGGTCGCCGTCCTCGCGATCTCGGGCGCGCTGAGCCCGACGGGCTACGTCCTGCTGCTCGCCGGCTCGTCGCTGCTGCACGCGTGGGGCAACGCCGGCGCGTACACGCTGGTCGCCGAGGTGCTGCCGGACGAGGACCGGGTCGCGGGCAACGCCCTCGTCGCCACGTTCCAGCAGTCCGCCTGGATCATCGGGCCGGCGCTGGCCGGCGTACTGACGGCGGTGTCCGGGCCGGGCTGGGTGATCGGGGTGGACGCGGTCAGCTTCGCCGTCCTCGCCGCCACCGCGGCCCGCCAGGCCAACCGGGTCCCGCCGGTGCCGACCGAGGTCGACACGGCGGGCGGATGGCGTACCGTGCTCGGCCAACCGCAGCTCGTCGGGCTGCTCGCCGTCACGTGCGTGTTCTTCTTCCTCTACGGGCCGGTCGAGGTCGCCCTGCCGATCCACGTCGCCCGCGAGCTGCACGGATCGTCGGGGCTGCTGGGCGCGTACTGGGCGGTGTTCAGTGTCGGAGCGGTCGCCGGCGGGCTGTCGGCCAACGCGCTGCGGCACCGGCCGCTGTGGGTGATCGTCGTCGCGATCATCGTCGGCTGGGGCGCGGCCCTGCTGCCGCTCGGGCTCAGCGACACCGTGACGCCCGGCCTGATCGGGTTCGGCCTCGGCGGGCTGATCTACGGGCCCTTCACGGCCATCTGCACCTCGCTGTTCCAGCGGCTGAGCCCGGCCCATCTGCTGAGCCGGGTGCTGGCGACGCGTACGGCCCTGACGACACCGGCCACCGCGCTCGGCACGCTGATCGGCGGCCCGCTGACGGAAGCGGCCGGAGGTCAGCGGACTCTGCTGATCTCCGGCCTGCTCACGATCGTTCTGGGGGTGCTGGTCGCCGCCGCGGTCGGGTCGGTCCGGCTCAGAGCACCGATCTCGTCCCGCTCGGAGTGATCGGCATGTTGGATATGTACGCCATGCGTACCTGATCACCGCTGTGTGGCGCGTGCACCATCAGCCCGTTGCCTATGTATATGCCGACATGATGATGGTCGCCGTAGAAGAAGACCAGATCGCCGGGTTGCAGCGAGGCCTTGGGCACGTAATGGGACTGGCCCCATTGATCACCGGTGAAGTGGTCGAGCGAGATCCCGGCCGCCGCCCAGGCCGCCTTCGTCAGGCCGGAGCAGTCGTAGGAGTTCGGCCCGTCGGAGCCCCAGACGTACGGCTTGCCAATGAGTGAGCAGGCCTTCTTGACCGCCGTGGCGCGCTTGCCCGAGGGCAGCACCGGCGGGCAGACCCCGATGCGCAGGCTGCCGCCCACGGTCGACGTCCCGTACGCCTGGATGCGCAGCTTCTGCAGCCGGTCCATCTCGGCCTGGATGACCTTCTTCTGCGCGGCGAGCGTGGCGTCCTGCTGCTTCTGCTGCGCGATGAGGGCGTCGAGCTGTTCCTTCTGCCCGTCGTAGACGCTCTTCTGCTTGCTGACGCCCTCGATCGCCTCCTGCTGCTGCGAGGCGATCTCGTTGAGGAAGCCCAGCTGGTCGAGGAACTGGTCGGGCGACTTCGCGTTCAGCAGGGCCGTCAGCCGCGACGCGGCGCCCACCATGTAGAACTGGCTCGCCATGTCGCCGACCTGGCCGAGCGACACGTCGACCTGCAGGGCCAGGGGCGCGATCCGCTTGCTCAGATCGGACGCCTTCTTCTGGTTCTTCTGCAGCGCGGTATGGACCTTGTTGTACTGCTCGACGAGCGGTTCCAGCTTCTGCCACTCCTCGTCGATCTGCTTCTCGATCTCGGAGACGCTGGGGGCCGCGTACACCGCAGTCGGCGCGAGGCCGATGACTACGGCGCCGAGCAGCGCGATCAGTCCACGATAGACGGTGCGGAGGGGAGGCACAGCTCACAACCCTAGGGGGGCGTGTTAGTTGAAAGCAACCTCATCGCGAGGAAACTTCACCCTGCTCACGGGCGTTCACGCACGGTTTCCGCCGGTCGCGGCCGGCACGGCACGGTCCGGCCGGCGCTCGTCCCGCCCGTAGACGGCCGCGAGCACGTCGTCGAGGGTCACCACGCCGAGCGGCTGGCGGCCGTCGCTGACCAGCACCATGTGCCGCCGCTCGCGGCGCATGCCGAGCAGCAGGTCGGCCAGGCTCCGGTCGGGCGGCACCACGGCGAGCGGCCGGATGACGTCGGCCGGGATGGGACCGCGGCGGGCCGCGCCGCTCATCCCGATGACGTCCTTGATGTGCACGAACCCGAGTACGCGACGCGT
This sequence comes from Hamadaea tsunoensis DSM 44101, assembly GCF_000428945.1. Taxonomy (GTDB): domain Bacteria; phylum Actinomycetota; class Actinomycetes; order Mycobacteriales; family Micromonosporaceae; genus Hamadaea; species Hamadaea tsunoensis. Next base: position 50,457 of record NZ_AUAX01000006.1, read on the forward strand.
CGTGCGCTGCACCACCGGGAACCGCGACCGCCCGGTACGCGTCGCCAGCACCTCCAGCGAGGCCGGCGAGGTGTCGTCGGTGGCCAGGTCGACCTCGGCCCACGGGCGCAGGGCGTCGGCCGCGGTGCGCTCGTGCATCGCCAGCGCGCCCGAGATCCGGGCGTGCTGTTCCGGCGCGAGCAGTCCTTCGTGCCGGGCCTGGGTCACCAGTCCGGCGAGTTCCTCGGCCGTGAAGACGGACTTCACCGCGTCCACCGCCTGTACGCGCCACAGCGCCAGCGTCTTGCGGGCCAGCCACTTCATGACCACGAGCAGCGGCTTGGTGACCGTGCAGAAGAGCAGCATCGGCGGGCCGAGCCACACGACGGTGTTCTCCGGCCCGGCGAGCGTGATGTTCTTCGGCACCATCTCGCCCAGCACGGTGTGCAGGTAGACCACGATGGTCAGGGCGAACACGAAGGCCACCGGGTGCACGAACTGCTCGGGCAGGTGCACGAACTCGAACACCGGCAGGATCAGGTGCGCCAGGGCGGGTTCGGCGATGGCACCGAGCAGGATCGAGCAGATCTGGATGCCCAGCTGCGCACCGGCGATCATGAGCGGGATCTCGCCCATCGCGCTGAGCGCCCAGCGTACGCGCCGCGACGACCCGGCCCGCGGTTCCAGCACGGTACGCCGCGACGCGATCAGCGCGAACTCGGCGGCGACGAAGAATCCGTTGCCCAGCAGCAGGAGGAACATGACGAGGATGCCGCTCATGACGCGGTGTCCTCCTCGTCCTCGTGGTCCTCGGGCAGTTCGGGGCGGACCACGCGGACCTGTTCGACCCGGTGCCGATCCGTTTCCACGACGGTGAACTCCCAGCCGTTCTCGCGTACGGTCTCGCCGACGCTCGGGATGTGGCCGAGGCGGGCCATGAGGAAGCCGGCGAGCGTCTCGTAGGGGCCTTCCGGCAGCCGGAATCCGGTCTGCTCGCGCAGTTCGTCCTCCCGCAGTACGCCGTCGACCAGGTGCTCGCGGGCGTCGGCCGGGGCCGTCAGCCCCAGTTCGACCGCGTCCGCCTCGGAGTCGTGCTCGTCGGCGATCTCCCCGACCATCTCCTCGATCAGGTCCTCGACGGTGACGACGCCGTCGGTGCCGCCGTACTCGTCGACGACCACGGCGAGGTCCGATCGGCCGGCGCGCAGGGCGGCCCAGACCGCGTCCAGGTCCAGCGACTCCGGCACCAGCACAGGTTCGCGGGCGACCGCGTTCACGCTGGTCACCGCACGCCGGTGGGGCGGGACGGCGAGCGCGTCGGTGATCGCCACGACGCCGGTGATGTTGTCGAGCGTCTCGACGTAGACCGGGAACCTGCTGAAGCCCGTCTCGATCGACGTCGTGATCAGCTCCGCGATCGTGTCCGACGCCGTCAGCCCGACCACGTCCACGCGCGGCGTCATCGCCTCGGCGGCCCGCTTCTCGCCGAAGCGTACGGTGCGCTGGAGCAACAGGGCGGTGTCCGTCGGCAGGGCGCCGGCCCGGGCGGAGATCGCCGCGAGCAGGCCCAGTTCCTCGGGCGACCGGGCGCTGGCCAGTTCCTCCTGCGGCTCGATCCCGAGGCGGCGGACGAGGAAGTTGGCGCTGCCGTTGAGGGCCGCGATGAGCCAGGTGAACATCCGCGAGAAGACCCGCAGCGGGCCGGCCGTCGTCAGGGCCAGCGGCATCGGCTTGGCCAGCGCGGCGTTCTTGGGCACGAGCTCGCCGTAGAGCATCGACAACAGGGTCGCCAGCGCGAGTGCGATCGCGTGGTTGGCGCCGGCCGGCAGCCCGAGGCCGCGCAGCAGCACGTCGAACGCGGGCTGGGCGATGTAACCGGTCAGCAGGGCGGTGATCGTGATACCGAGCTGGGCGCCGGACAGCTGGAAGCTCAGTGCCCGCAGGGCGCGCCGGACGGTCCGAGCCCTGCGGTCGCCGGCCTCGGCCAGCTCGTCGATCTCCGCCCGGTCGACCGTGACCAACGAGAACTCGGCCGCGACGAAAAAGGCGTTACCCGCCGTGAGCAGCACGAACAGCAACAACGGCAACAGCAGGGAGAGCAATAGGTCGTCGATGCGGTGATCTTACCCGGCGGGCGCGAGCGCGAATCAGGTCGTCCGCACCCACGCCCACCGGCCTCGTCAGCTCGCGGCGGGCTCCGGTTTCACCGACCGCAGCAGCACCGTGGCGACGTCCACGACCTCGACCTTGTCGGTGTTGCCGGTGGCGTTGACGCCGTCGGTGATCATCGTCGAGCAGAACGGGCAGCCGACCGCGATCGTGGCCGCACCGGTCGCGACGGCCTCCTCGGTACGCTCGACGTTGATCCGCTTGCCGATGCGCTCCTCCATCCACATGCGGGCGCCGCCGGCACCGCAGCAGAAGGAGCGCTCGCTGTTGCGGGGCATCTCCGTGATGGGCTTGGTACCCAGCGCGGCGCCGAGGACCTCGCGCGGCGGGGTGAAGACCCGGTTGTGCCGGCCGAGGTAGCACGGGTCGTGGTAGGTCAGGCCGCCGTCGACCGGTGCGACCGGGGTGAGCTTGCCGGTCTTGACCAGGTGGGCGAGCAGTTCGGTGTGGTGCACGACCTCGACGTCCAGGCCGAGCTGCTTGTACTCGTTGCCGATGCTGTTGAAGCAGTGCGGGCAGGTCGCCACGATCTTGAGGACGCCGGCTTCCTTGATCGTCTCGACGTTCTGCTGGGCGAGCATCTGGAAGACGAACTCGTTGCCGATACGCCGGGCGGGGTCGCCGGTGCACGTCTCGTTGTTGCCGAGGATGGCGAACCGGACGCCGGCCTCGTTCAGCAGCGTGGCGACCGCGCGGGTGGTCTTCTTCGCCTTGTCCTCGAAGGCGCCGGCGCAGCCGACCCAGAACAGGTACTCGAACTCCGCCCCGTCGGCCACGCGCGGCACCGCGAAGTCGAGGCCCTTGGTCCAGTCCTCGCGGGTGTTGGGCGGCGCGCCCCAGGGGTTGCCCTTGTTCTCCAGGTTGCGCAGCATGACGCCGGCCTCGGCCGGGAACGACGACTCGATCATCACCTGGTAGCGACGCATGTCGACGATGTGGTCGACGTGCTCGATGTCCACCGGGCACTGCTCCACGCAGGCTCCGCAGGTCGTGCACGACCACAGCACGTCGGGGTCGATGACGCCGTTGAGGTCGACGCCGCCGATCAGCGGCCGCTCCGCCTCGGCCAGGGCGAGCACGTTCACGCCGGCCAGCTGCTCCTGGGTGGCCTTCTCCTCGCCCGCCATGTCCTTGCCGCCGCCCGCGAGCAGATAGGGCGCCTTCGCGTACGCGTGGTCGCGCAGGCTGGTGATCAGCAGCTTCGGGGACAGCGGCTTGGCGGTGTTCCAGGCCGGGCACTGCGACTGGCAGCGGCCGCACTCGGTGCACGTGGTGAAGTCCAGCAGGCCCTTCCACGTGAAATGCTCGACCTGCGCCACGCCGAACAGGTCCTTCTCCGGGTCGGCCTCCTCGAAGTTCAGCGGCTGACCGGTGGAGTCCGTCATCGGCTTGAGCGCGCCGAGAGCCGGGGCGGACGAGCCGGAGCGCTTGAAGAAGATGTTGAAGAACGCGGCGAACCGGTGCCAGGCCACGCCCATCGTGACGTTCAGGCCGATCACGATGGCCCAGGTCATCGAGATCACGATCTTGACGAGGGCGACGATCGACACCGCGTTCGCGGACGCCGGGAGGATGTCGCCGAGCGCGTGCGAGACGGGGGCGGCCCACGTCGGATAGGGCAGGTGGCCGTTGGCCGCCTTGAAGCCGCGGATCAGCATGCCGCACACCAGGACGAGCAGGACCACCCACTCGACGAAGTAGCCCTGCCACATCGTCGAGCCGGCGAAGCGCGAGCGGCGGCCTGCCCGGTTGGGCCGATTCGTGAGCCGGACGTACATCAGATACAGGATGGCCGGAATGCCGAGGACGCCGACCCACTCCGTGACGAAGCCGAACAGCCCCCAGCCGCCGATGACGGGCAGCTCGCCGGTCGGCGAGACCACCTCGAAGTAGGCCTCCAGGACCAGCGACGACAGCAGGACGAAGCCGACCATCACGAACCAGTGCGCGATGCCGACGGGTGTCCACTTGAGCATGCGGGTGTGCCCGACCGTCTCGGCCAGCATCACCTTCAGGCGGGCACCCTTGTCACGCGTACGCGTGGGGTCGGGTTGGCCCAGCTTGATCACCGCCAGCATGCGGACCACCGCCCGCCAGACCAGCACCACCGCGACCACGGTGATCGCGAAGGCCAGCACCGTGGTGACGATCTGCACGCCGCCCATGCGCAACTCCTCGAAACGTCGATGTTCCGCTCAGCCTAACGCCTAGGTTACCGCTGAGTAATATCGGCTTGGCCACAGCTTACGGTCAGCCTACGGGCCGCGCACGGCGGAGCGGCCGGGGACGGGGCAGCATGGTCGCGCACCGGTTCATAGACTCGGGACTGCTCCTCCCTCCCTCACACCCCCAGGACTCTCGTGAAGACACGCACCAGCGTGGCGATCATCGCCGCGGGCGTGGCGCTGAGCGCTGTCGCCGTCACCGCCGTACTCGGCGGGACCGGAACCTCCGTGGTGGGCCTCTTGCCGGGACGCCCCGTGGCCCAGACCACGGCACCCAGCCCGGCCTCCTCCACCGGCGCCGCCGGCGTACCGGCGAAGCCGCCCAAGGGCGCGCTCCCGGCCGCCACCGGCGTCTCCGAACTGCGTACGAGCGGGACGAAGAAGCCCAGCATCGTGCTCGCGCCCAGCGGCGCCATCCGCACCGTCACGGCGCAGCCCAGCGAGACGCTCGGCAAGTCCGGCACCGACGAGTTCGTCGGCCGGTACGCCGGATCGTTCGGCCTGAGCGACGCGTACTCCCTGAAGAAGAGCGAGACCCGGCAGCTGCCCGGCGGCGACACCGTGACCCGGTACGCGCAGACGGCCGGCGGCCTGCCGGTGCTCGGCGGCGAGGTGATCGTGACCAGCCGCGGCGCGGCGGTACGCGCGGCGGTGGCCGAGACGACGCAGCAGAAGCCGGGCGGCGGCGCGAAGCTGTCCGAGGCGGACGCGGTGGCGAAGGCGATCCCCCCGGCGGCCGACAAGCTGCAGCTGGACGCGGCCGGCCTGCGGGCCGGCGAGACGAAGCTGTGGCTGTACGACCCGGCCCTGATCGGCGCGCCCGCGGGCCCGACGGGCGCCCGGCCGACCTGGTCGGTGTCGGTGACCGACGAGAACGGCGGCGACGTGGCGCAGGTGCTGGTCGACGCGGTCGACGGCACCGTCCGCCTGACGATCAACGAGCGGGAGTACGCGAACAACCGGATCATCTGCGATCTCGCCAACCGGCGGGTCAACCTGAACACCAGCGCCAACTACCTGTGCACCGCCACGAGCTTCCTCGGTTTGCAGTCGACGACCCGGACCGAGGGCGGCGCGGCCTCCTCGGTCGCCGACGTGAACTCGGTCTACACCATGATCGGCAAGACCGAGGACTTCTACCGGGCGAAGTTCGGCCTGGACTCGTTCGACGGCCAAGGCGCCCAGGTCCGGGCCACGGTCCGCGCCTGCCACACCAGCGGCAGCTGCCCGTACCAGAACGCGTACTGGGAGGGGACGCAGTTCGTCTTCGGCCAGGGCTTCGCGACCGACGACGTGGTGGCGCACGAGTACACGCACGGCGTGACCGAGCACTCCGCCGGCCTCATGTACGCCTACCAGAGCGGCGCGATCAACGAGGCGCTCTCGGACATCATGGGCGAACTGATCGACCAGGCCGACAACCCGTCGAAGTCCGCGGCCGACAAGTGGCTCATGGGCGAGACGCTGCCGATCGGCGCGATCCGCAGCATGAAGCAGCCCGAGCTCTACGGCCAGCCGTCCTGCTACGGCTGCACCTACTGGGAGACCGACCCGCAGCTGCTGGACAACGGCGGCGTACACACGAACTCCGGCCCGGCCAACTACGCGGCGTACCTGATCGCGACGGGGATGTCCGGTGACGGCAACGCCAAGTCGGCCCAGCTGTGGTACCGCGTACAGCACCTGCTGCCGTCGGGCGCCGACTACCCGCTGCTCGGCTCGACCCTGGCGAGCGCCTGCTCCCAGCTCATCGGCCACTACGGGGTCACGCTCGCCGACTGCGGCGTGGTCGCCAACGCGATCACCACCACGAAGATGCTCGACCCGACGGTCGACGGCGGCTCGTTCCCGACCCGGATCAAGTTCTGCCCGCAGTCGAACCAGCCGCTGAACACGGTGTACTACGAGGGCTTCGAGAAGCCCGGCACCTGGGACGTCACCAACGCGCCCTACTGGCTGACCCTGCCGGACCCGATCGCGCCCTACGAGTACGCGTACACCGGGGCCGGCTCGCTCAACGGCTGGACCACGACCGCGGGCGCCGGCAACGGGGCGACGGCCACCATGAAGAACGCCGTCACGGTGCCGGCCGGCTCCACCTACCTGAGCCTGATGGCAGGCGCCCTGACCCGGGACAGCCAGGGCATCCCGTACCTGGAGTACAGCGTCAACGGCGGGGCGTGGACCGGAGCGGCCTTCCCGGTCGCGGACGGGTTCGCGTTCGGCGGCGGCGGCGCGATGCCGGAACTCGACGGCTACAACGCCACCCGGCTCGACATCTCGTCGCTGGCCGGCAAGTCGGTGAAGTTCCGGTTCCGGCTCCAGTCGGTGGCCCCCAGCGCGTACCGCAGCGGCGGGCTGGACTTCTACGTCGACGACTTCCGGGTCTACCAGTGCGCGGCCCGCCCCTCCGCCCCCGCCGGGTACGCGTACCTGGACGGCGGCACGGGCACGGTCGGCGTCACCACGGTCTACGGCGTCGGTGACGCGGGCGGCTACTCGGTGTCGGGCGACCCCGTCGACCACTTCGAGGTTCAGTTCACCCCGCCGATCCCCGGCGCGCCGACCACGTTCGCCCCGGGTTCGGAGCTCACCGTGACCAACGCCCCGCCGTACAACTACACGGTTCTGGTACGCGCGGTCAGCGGGGCAGGCGTACCGAGCGACTGGACGACGCTGTTCATGAGCACCACCGGGCCGACGTCGTGCCAGACGCTGACCTACTCGGGCGGCCGCCCGGTCTGCCTGCCGGCGGGACACACCCGGCGCTGACCACCTTTCGACACGACGAAGCCGCGGTCCACTCGGGCCGCGGCTTCGTTGGTCTTGACGTGCGTACTGGTGACTTCTGGCCGGATGGGGCCGGCTGCCTCAGCGCGAACGCGTCAGCGCCACTTGGACAGCAGGCCGAGCGCGACGACCATGGCGCCGAAGCCGACCGCGATGTTCCAGTACTGCCAGCTCATGACCGGGTACTCGCCCTGGGAGAGGTAGTACACGACAAGCCACGCGATGCCCAGGACGATCAGCACGACCGCCGTCACGGGCAGCCACACCGGGCTCGGACGCTTCTCCGCCATCGCGGCGGTCGGCCGCACGTCGGTCGGCGGTGTGTAAACCTTCTTCTTGCGTACCTGCGACTTGGGCATCGAAAGTTCTCCCTGGGCTGGTCTGACCCGAAATATGTGACCGGGTCACCGCACCGGAGGATGCCGACGCGGACCGGCCTGAATAATGTTCAACAGCTAGCGTAGTCACATCGACGCGACAAGACGAGAAGGGGGAGTGGTGGAGTACACATCCGGCTCTTCGTCGTGGCGGCGAGCAGTCCGTCGAGCCGTGGGGGTACTGCGCCCGTCCCGGCGTCCGGGACGCTCGATCGGATGGTCGCTGGGCGTGCCCGCGATCATGATCGCGGCCGGTGTGCTCTTCACCACCAGCGCCAATACGGCTTCCGGCACCGCCCTGCGCGAGGACCGGCGGCCGCAGATGGCCCAGGTCATCCAGCAGCAGCAGGCCCGGATCGCCGCCGAGGAACAGACCGCCCGCAGCCTGCGCAACGATGTTGATCAAGAAACCGCGGGCCTAGCGGGCACCGACACCCCGCTCGCCCAGGCGCGGGCCCGGGGTGACGCCTCGTTGCAGGCCGCCGGGCTGACCGCCCTGCAGGGGCCGGGCCTGACCGTACGCCTCAACGACGCGCCCACCCCGCAGAAGGGCAGCCGCTCCGACCAGGTGTCGAACGACGATCTCGTCGTCCACCAGCAGGACGTGCAGTCGGTGGTGAACGCGCTGTGGGCCGGCGGGGCGGAGGCTATGACGATCATGGGCATCCGGTTGATCTCCACCAGTGCGGTCCGCTGCGTCGGCAACACGCTGCTGCTGCAGGGCCAGGTGTACTCGCCGCCATTCGTGATCAAGGCGATCGGCGATCCCGGCCGAATGCGTGCGGCGCTCTCCGCCGACCCCGGCGTCCAAGCCTTCGAGCAGGCGGTACGCGACTTCGGGCTGGGTTACCAGGTGTCCGACGAGTCGAAGATCGTGGCGCCGGCGTACACCGGTTCCATCGATCTGAGCCACGCCGAGGTGGCCAAGTGAGCCGGCATCGCGCCTCCGATCCGAACGACGAGACCTCGATCATTCCCCGGGTCGGTGACGGCCCGCAGGAGTCGCGGCCGAAGCCCAAGGGACGGCCACGACCGGCCGGTGCACCGCAGGCCGCGGCGCCACCGGGCGCGGAGGCGGACGAGCCGGTGCACACCGTGGCGCCGCCCGCGACCCAGGTGCCGATCTCGGCTCCGCCGGTCGCTCCGCCCGGCCGCCCGCCGGCCGCCCCGACCGATGAGACGGCGTTCATCCCGCCCGTGACGGATGCGGCGCCTTCCGACGATTCCGGGCCTGAAAGTCCTGAAACTTCCGCGCCGGCCTCTACCGAATTCCTCCCGCTGGGCTCCGCCCGCTGGCCCGACAGCCGGCCGTTCATCCCGCCGGCGAATCCCCCGATGATCGGGGAGCCCGGCTTCGCGCCGCCGAGCGGGGACAACCGGAACGCGACCTACCTGCCGTACGGCGTACCGACCGCGGCCACGCCGCCGGCCCGGCCGGCACCGAGACCGCCGGCGGCACCGCCCGTGGATCTCGACGCGACCGGGGTCATTCCGCGCATCGAGGACGGCGTTCCGGCCCCGGTTCCAGCTCCCGGACCGGTTCCGGTTGTGGCGGTTCCGGTTGTGGCGGTTCCGCCGCCGGACATCGACGCCACGGCCACCATTCCCCGGATCGAAGCGGACGCCACGGCCACGCTGCCACGCGTACCGGCGGAGGGGGCCGAACCCGCGTGGGCGGAGCCGACCGGGCTGATCGGCAAGATCCCCGATGTTCCCGCCCCCGAGCCGGAGGACGCGAAGCCCCGGCGCCGCGACACCTCCGGCGCACCCATCCGCGCGGTACGCATGAAGGGCGCGTACGCGTCGGCGTACTCGGACTACACCCGGGTCACCGTCGGGTCGGTGGTGCGGACGAGTCTGCGTACCGTCGGCGAAATCATGATCACGTGTGGCCTCGTGGTGCTGCTGTTCGCCGCGTACGAGGTGTGGGGCAAGACCGCGATCGTCGACGCCCACCAGGACACGTTGAACCAGCAGCTCGCCCAGAACTGGGACCAGCCTTCGGCCAAGCCGTCGGCGCCCGGCGGCAAGGAGCTCCCGCCCCCGCCCGGCGACGCGATCGGCCGCCTCTACATCCCGCGGCTGAACAAGCACTGGGTCGTCGTCGAAGGAGTGGCACCCGACGACATCCGGTACGCCCCCGGCCACTACCCGAACAGCGCGATGCCCGGCGAGGAGGGCAACTTCGCGATGGCCGGGCACCGGATGCGCTCGGTCTTCTGGGACCTGGACCAGGTCGAGGTGGGCGACAAGATCGTCGTCGAGACCCGGTCGACCTGGTACGTGTACGCGGTCGTCAAGGAGCGCATCGTCAAGCCGACGCAGGTGGAGGTCGTCTCGCCGACGCCGCCCGGGGTCGAGCCCGGCAAGCTGCTGACCCTGACGACGTGCAACCCGAAATGGGACAACTACCAGCGCCTGATCATCCACGCGTCCCTGGTCGGGCAGCAGTCCCGGGCCGACGGACCGCCGCCGGAGCTGGGAGGCTGACGCATGTACGCCTGGATCTGGCGCCGCCTGCCCGGCCCCTGGTGGGCCCGGTTGGCCGCCGCGTTCGCCCTGACCGGCGGCGTGGTCGCGCTGCTGTGGTACTTCGCGTTCCCGTGGGCCGAACCGCTGCTGCCCTTCGACGACGTCCAGGTGGGCAACCCCGTCGACGTGGTGCCCGGCCAGGACGTCGTGCCGTATCCCACCGTGGACAACTCCCAACCCGGCACGCCACAGCCGTCCGCTTCCGTGGCAGGGTGATGGACATGCGCGTACTCGTGATCGACAACTACGACTCGTTCGTCTACAACCTGGTCCAGTACCTCGGCCAGCTGGGCGTCGAGTGCGACGTACGCCGCAACGACGAGGTCTCGCTCGCCGAGATCGGCCGGCTGGACGTGGCCGGCATCCTGCTCTCCCCCGGGCCGGGCGCGCCGGAGAGCGCCGGGGTCTGCCTCGACGTGCTCCGCTCCTGCGGCGGCGACGTCCCGATCTTCGGCGTGTGCCTCGGCCACCAGGCCTTCGGAGCCGCCTTCGGGGCGACGGTCAACCGCGCACCGGAACTCCTGCACGGGAAGACGTCACTGGTCACGCACCTGGGGGTCGGCGTACTCGAAGGATTGCCGGAACCGTTCACCGCGACGCGCTACCACTCGCTGGCCGTCGTGGAGTCGACGATCCCGGACGAGATCGAGGTGACCGGCTGGACCTTGCCGGCGAGCGGCTCGGGCCGCGGCGTGGTGATGGCGATGCGGCACCGCACGCTGCCGATCGAGGGTGTGCAGTTCCACCCCGAGTCGGTGCTCACGCAGGGCGGCCACATCATGCTCGCGAACTGGCTGGCCGCGTGCGGCCGGCCCGACGCCCGGGAGCTGGCACCGGCCCTCGCCGCCGAGGTGGACAGCCGCCGCCTGGCCGCCTTCGCCCAGTAACATCAAGATCCGCAAGCGATGCTTGCGGATCTTGACTAGCTGGTACGCGTCCGCGCTACGGCGTGTTCGTCGGCTCCGGCGAGGCGGACTGGGACGGGCTCGTCGTCGCGGCGTAGTCCACCGAGATCTTGACCTTGGAATTCTTGAGGACCAGCGTGTCCTTGCGAGGGGTCTGGTCGCTGACCTTGCCGGCGTCCTCGGGGGCGACCTCCTGGCCCAGGACGACCTGAGCCTCCAGCCCGTAACCCTTGAGGGTGTTGATGGCCTGTTCCTGGGTCATGCCGATGACGTTCGGGACGGCGACCTTGTTGTTGAGCGAGATCGCGACCTCGACCGTCGACCCCCGCTCCACGCTGGTGCCGGGCGCCGGGTTCGAGGAGAGGACCTGGTCCTTGGGCTTCTCGCTGTCGACCGGCACGAACTTCGCCTGCAGCCCGGCTCCGGCCAGCGCCGCCTCGGCGTCCGACCGGCTCAGGTTGACCAGCGGCGGCACCTTGGTGGTACCGGGACCGGTGCACAGCACGACGGTCACGGTCGACCGCTCCTCGGCCTTCTGCCCGCCGGGCGGCGTCTGCGACACGACCCGGTCCTTGTCGCAGTCGGCACTCGTATCCGGCGCACCGTACGCGATCCCGAAGTTGTCGTGCTTGAGCATGGCTTCGGCCTGGTCCTTCGTCATCCCGACGACCCGCGGCACGTCCACCTTGGTCGGCTGGTTGAGCAGGATCAGGCCGGCGGCGACGGCGACCACGGCCAGCACGCCGAGGAACGACAGGACGGCGATGGCGGCCCCGGAGGTCCGCTTCCGCTTGCCGTTGCCGACCCGGGCGCCGTTGCGGTTGCCGTTCGTACGCGGTGCCGCCGTCATCGGCACCGTCTCCTCCTCGCGCAGCACCGGGGTGGCCAGGACCGGCCGGCCGGAGGCGGCGCGCAGGAGGTCGGCGCGCATCTCGGCGGCCGACTGGTAACGGTTGGCGGGGTTCTTGGCGAGCGCCTTGAGCACGATCGCGTCGATGTCCGGCGTGACGTCGCGGTTGCTGGTCGACGGCGGCCGCGGATCCTCCCGCACGTGCTGGTACGCCACCGCCACCGGCGAGTCGCCGACGAACGGCGGGTGCCCGCAGAGCAGCTCGAACAGCACGCAGCCGGCCGCGTAGACGTCGGAACGGGCGTCCACCGCCTCGCCCCGGGCCTGCTCCGGCGACAGGTACTGGGCGGTGCCGATGACCGCCGAGGTCTGCGTCATCGTGGTCGCGCCGCTGGCCAGGGCCCGCGCGATGCCGAAGTCCATCACCTTGACCTGGCCGTTGGGCGTCAGCATGACGTTGCCCGGCTTGATGTCGCGGTGGATGATGCCGTGCCGGTGGCTGAACTCGAGGGCGGCGCAGATGTCGGCGGTGATCTCCAGCGCGCGGCGCGGCATGAGCCGGCCCTCGGCGGCGAGCACCTCCTTCAGCGTGCGCCCCGCCACGAACTCCATGACGATGTAGGGCAGGACCTCGTTGGTGGCCCCGCGCTCCTCGCCGGTGTCGTAGACGGCGACGATCGCCGGATGATTCAGCGCGGCGGCATTCTGCGCCTCGCGGCGGAACCGCATCTGGAAGGTGTTGTCCCGGGCCAGGTCGGTACGCAGCATCTTGATCGCGACATCGCGCCCCAGGCGCAGATCGCGCCCGCGGTGCACCTCGGCCATGCCGCCGTAGCCGAGCAGCTCGCCGACCTGGTATCTGCCACCCAGCAGCCGGGCCTGCGTCATCTCGTCCGTCGTCCTTCGGTCGTCGGCTCCGGGCTCGTCGCCCGGAACTCCGTCAGCTTTACCCGGGCCGAGTCAGCTTGCCAAATCCCCGCCGGTCTTGTCACGTTCTGGGGCGCGTCGATGTGACCGGAACCACCCCAGACCGAATTTCGCGTCACGCTGTACCCGATGTACCCCGCACACGCAACAATGGCCGCCATAGCCACAAAAACCAGCAAAATCATCCAAAAGGTACGCCATGCCCCGCCCGTAGGTTGCACGGCGGTCTTCGTTTCCGTGGCGCGTACGGGGGTGGGGCCGGGTACGCCGACACCGCCTCCGCTGGACGGACCCGGTTGCCCGCTGACCTGCGCCGGTACGCGATTCGGCAACCCGCCGCCGTTGGGCGCCCCGACATGCGACAAGGGCGGAGCGCCCTTCTGGGCCGGAGTCGGCGTCGGATTGCCGGTGGCCACGGACGCGCGGCCGGGCGACACGGGCGCCGGCGAGTACGGCATCGGCGAGACCGGCGAACCGACCGGCGCCCGGCCGGACTGGTCGCCGCTCAGCACCGCCGCCGCCTGCCGGGCCGCCGCGCCGAAGATGGCCGCGCTCGGCCACCGGGCACCGGGGTCCTTGGCCATCGCCCGCTCGACGATCGCCCGCACGGCCGGCGGAACATCGGGCGGGAGCGGGGCCGGGGCGAGGCGTACGTGCTTCATCGCGATCTCGATGGGGTTGTCCCCCTCGAACGGCCGCCGCCCCGACAGGCACTGGTACGCGACCACGCCCAGCGAGTAGACGTCGGAAGCGGCCGTCGCGGTCTGGCCGGACGCCTGCTCGGGCGCCAGGTAGGAAGCCGTGCCGAGCACCGCTCCGGCCGCCGTCAACTGGGCCGCGACCGCGGAGCGGGCGATGCCGAAGTCGGTGAGCACGAGCGTGCCGTTCGCGCGTACCAGAAGATTGCCGGGCTTCACGTCGCGGTGGACGATGCCCTTGGTGTGCGCGGCCTGCAGCGCCTCGGCGGCCTGCGCGATGAGCGCCATGGTCCGGGCGGGGGTGAGCCGACCGACGCGGGAGAGCGTACGCGACAGTGCGTCGCCCTCGACGTACTCCATGACCAGGTACGCGACCTGCTGGTCGCTGCCGTAGTCGTAGATGTCCACGACGCCCGGGTGGTTGATCGTGGCCATCGTGCGCGCCTCCTGGCGGAAGCGCTCCGAGAATCCCGCCTCCTCCAGGAGGGCGGGCAGCAGAATCTTGATCGCGACGGTGCGGCCGAGTGTTTCGTCGGTTCCGCGCCACACGTCTCCCATGCCGCCCGTGGCGATGCGCTCGTCGAGGCGGTACCGCCCCGACAGCAGCGTGCCTGGGGACACCATCACTTACCTCCCCGGTCAGTGATGACGGCCTTCATGACCAGCCCGCCGATCCGCGCAGCCTCGCTGCTGCCGCCGGATCCCGCGTTCGCGAGGAACACGGCCACCGCGGCGACCGGCTTGCCGTCCTTCATGGCGTAGCCGATGAACCAGCCGTGATCTTTCTGGCCGTCGCCGTTCTGCGAGGTGCCCGTCTTGCCGCCGACCTGGTAGCCGTCGATCTGAGCCTTCTTGCCCGTGCCGTTCTGCACGACGCTGACCATCATCGCCTGAAGGTTGCGGGCGACGCTGTCGGAACATGACACCCGCAGCTGCTTCGGTGTGGCCTTGTAGTAGTTCGTCGTCAGGTCCGGCCCGAGAAGCTGTTCGACGACGTAGGGCCGCATCTGCCGGCCGTCGTTGGCCACCGTGGCGGCGATCATCGCGCCCTGCAACGGGGTCATCGCGACGTCGGCCTGTCCGATAGCGGACTGGGCGATCACCGGGTTGTCCGGGCCGCTGGCCGTCGTCAAGGTGCCCACCTGGCTCGCCGCCACCGGCAGGCCGCCGTCGGCGTCCGGCTTGCCGATCCGCAGGGAATCGTCGCCGAAGCCGAACGCCGACGCGGTGTCGGTGAGCGCCTGCGGGCCGAGCGTCACGCCCAGCTGGGCGAACCCGGTGTTGCAGGACTCGGTGAGCGCCTCGATGAGGGTCACCTGGCTCTCCGGGCAGATCGAGTCGGCCGCGTTGTGGATCGCGTGCGTCGTACCCGGGGCCGTGTAGCTCGGTCCGGCCGGGATCGACGTGTTGATCGTGTAGCCCCGCTCCAGCGCCGCCGCCGAGTCGATCACCTTGAAGGTCGAACCCGGCGGATACCGCTCGCTGATCGCCCGGTTCAGCAGCGGCTGCGTCGGGTCGTTCGCCAGCTTGTCGTACGCGTCGGCCGCCGCACCCGTGTCGTGGCTTGTCAGCGTGTTCGGGTCATAGCTCGGGATCGAGACCATCGTCTTGATCGCGCCCGTGGTCGGGTCCAGCGCGACGACGGCCCCCACCTTGGCGTCGTTGTTGTTGTTCACCAGCAGCTTGTACGCGAGTTCCTGCGCGCTCGGCGAGAGCGTGGTGACCACGTTGCCGCCCGGCGTCTTCTGGTTGGACCAGAGATCGCGCAGCCGGTCGGCGAACAGCTGGTCGCTGGTGCCCGCGAGGAACTCGTTCTCCAGGTACTCCACGCCGGTCGGCGCCCCGTTGACCGGCTTGTAGCCGATGAGGTGCGCGTACGCCTGCTTGTAGGGGTACTGCCGGAGGTACTTCAGATTGTCGTCGGTGGGGATCGACTGGCCGACCGCCTTGCCGCCGGCCTGGATCACGCCGCGCTGCCGGTCGTACTCGGCGACCTGCTTACGCCCGTTGTACTGGCTGGTGCGGTAGTCGTTGGCCCGCTGCCACTGCACGAAGTTGAGATTCGCGAAGAGCAGGCCGAACAGGACCATCGCGACCACGCCGACACGGCGTAGCGGGGCGTTCACGAGTTCTCCTTCGGTGCGGGCGCGTTGACGTCGATCTTCTCCGTGGGCGGGGCCTCGCCGCCCAGAGCCTCGTCGTCGAGGGCGCTGTCGTCGGGGCCGCTGTCGTGGTCGTCATCGTCTGAGACGTCGGCGGCGGCCACATCGTTGCCGGGGGTTCGGACCGTCGGCTGTTCGGCCGTCGGGTTCAGCGGCTGCGGCCCGACCGGCTGGGTCGGCCCGGCCGGCACGTCCGGCGCTGGCGGCACGCTCGGCCCGGCCGGGGCCGCGGCTGCGGGACGGTTCGGCGGGGCGGGCCGAACGCTTCCGGCCGGGACCGCCGCCGTGCCGACGGGCGGGCGCGCGGGCGGGGCCGCTGCGACCGGCGGGCGGATCATCCCGCCGGGCGCGCCGAGCGGAGCCCGGGCGTTGTCCGATATCCGCAGCAGGATCGCGATCAGCAGCCAGTTGGCCATGAGCGACGAGCCGCCCGCGGACAGGAACGGCGTCGTCTGCCCGGTCAGCGGGATCAGCCTGCTCACGCCGCCGACGATGACGAACACCTGCAAACCCAGGGTGAACGCCAGGCCGCCGGCGAGCAGCTTGCCGAAGGAGTCGCGTACGCCGAGCGCGGCCCGGATCCCCCGCACGACGATGAGCAGGTACAACACCAGGAGCGCGGTCAGGCCGAACAGCCCGATCTCCTCGCCCATGCCGGCGAAGATGAAGTCGTTGCGCACCTCGGGTACCTGGCTCGGCGAACCCGCGCCCGGGCCGGTGCCGAACAGGCCGCCGGTGCCCAGCCCGAGCAGCGACTGCACGAGCTGGTAGCCCTCGTTGTAGGCCCGATCGCCGGAGAAGGGGTCGAGCCAGATGTTCGCCCGGTCGTAGAAGTTCGCGAACGGCCCGCCGATCGCCCCGCCCAGCACGTACGCCAGCACGGCGCCGCCGAAGAACAGCACCAGACCGATGATCAGCCAGCTGACGCGCTCGGTCGCGATGTAGACCATCACGATGAACATGCCGAAGTAGAGCAGCGCGGTGCCGAGGTCCTTCTCGAAGATGAGGACGAGCAGGCTCAGCAGCCAGACCACGAGCACCGGGCCGAGGTCCCGGCCGCGCGGGAAGTCGATGCCGAGCACCCGGCGGCTGGCCAGGGCCAGAACTTCGCGTTTGCGTACCAGGTAGTAGGCGAAGAAAGAGGCGAGCATGAGCTTCGCGAACTCACCCGGCTGGATCGAGAACGAGCCGAACTTGATCCACAGCTTGGCCTCGTTGACCTCCGAGAACCGCGCCGGCAGCACCGCGGGCAGCATCATCAGGATGATGCCGACGAAGCCGAGGGTCCAGGCGTACCGGGAGATGGTCCGGTGGTCGCGCAGGAACCAGAGCAGCGCGGCGGCCAGCCCCACCGCGATCGCGGTCCAGAGCAGCTGCTTGCCGCCCTCGCCGGACAGGATCGGGTAGTCCGCCCGGTCGCCCGCCTTCGCCTTGCCCAGGTCGAGCCGGCGAAGGAAGGTCACGCCCAGTCCGTTCAGGGTCGCGACCGCGGGCAGGATGACCGGATCGGCGTACGCGGCGCGCAGCCGCACGACCATGTGCATCGCGAGGTAGACGACCGCGAGGATGCCGGCCGGCACCCAGAAGTCCGGGGTGACCTGGTCCAGCAGGTTGGCCTCGACGGCGGCGAGATAGCCCGCGACGACGAGCATGCCCAGCAGGAGCAGGATCAGCTCCGTACGCCGAGCGCGACGCGCCCGCTTGCCCACCGCCGGGGAGGCGACGGCGGGCGGGGAGACGGCGGCAACGGTCACGGCACTCTCACGATCGGGGTCTAGGACCGGCAGGGCGCCGGACTCACGGCGGTATCGGAGGGCGCGGCCGAGGCGCTGGGCAGGCCGCTGGGGGTGACCGCGGTGGAGGCGCTCGGCGAGGCGGACGGCACGGCCGACGGCGTGCATTCCGGCAGCAGGTTCGTGTTCGTCGGGCTGTCCTCGGTCAGGCCGGCCAGGATCTGACGGGCGTCGGTCTGCGTGGCCGCCACGATCCCCTTGCGGACACGCTCCTGCGCGACGGGGGTGAGCTCGTCGGACTTGAGCGTGCTGCGCAGGTCCACCTGGGAGAGGTCCACCCCGGCGATCGAGCCGGGTACGCCGCGGAACACGGCCACGTACCCGTCGTCGGTGAGGCCCACGTAGTACTGCGACTGGGTGTAGTGCCAGCCGGCCCAGAGCAGGCCGCCGAGGATTCCGAGGAGGACCACGAGCAGCCCCGCCGTACGCCACGGGTGCCGTTTGGGCCGGGCGTCGTCCTCGGGCTGGCTGGGCGGTTCGGGGGTGGCCGGACGCGGAGCGGCGCCGGCCGTGAGCGAGGCGGCCCGGGCCGCCGGGGTCGACTCCGAGGCGGTGGCCTGAGACATTCCCCGGTCGCGGGCGGCCGCGCCGCCGACCACCGGTACGTCCTCGACGATGTCCTCGTCGTGGGCGTCCGCGATGATCACCGTGATGTTGTCCGGACCGCCGCCGCGCAGCGCGAGGGCGATGAGCCGGTCGACGCACTGCGACGGGTCGACGTACTCGCGCAGGGTCTCGCCGATCGTGTCCGCGCTGACCACGCCGGACAGGCCGTCCGAGCAGATCAGGTAGCGGTCGGCCGCCTTGACCTCGCGGACGGAGTACTCCGGCTCGACGTCACGGCCGTCCATCGCGCGGGTGAGCAGCGAGCGTTGGGGGTGACTGCTCGCCTCCTCCGCCGAGATCCGGCCCTCGTCGACGAGCATCTGCACGTAGGTGTCGTCCTTGGTGATCTGCGTGAAGTCCCCGTCGCGCAGCATGTACGCGCGGGAGTCGCCGATGTGGACCAGGCCGACCTTGGAACCTGAGAAGAGCATCGCGGTGAGCGTCGTGCCCATCCCCTCCAGGTGGGGATTGGCGTCGACCGTGTCGCGAAGCTGCTGGTTGGCGGCGTCCACGGCCCCCCGGAGGGCGTCGACCAGGGCATCGCCCGGTACGTCCTCGTCCAGGGGGGCCATCGCACCGATGACAATGTTGCTCGCGACGTCACCGGCGGCCATGCCGCCCATGCCGTCGGCGACGGCGAGCAGCCGCGGCCCGGCGTAGACGGAGTCCTGGTTCCCGTCTCGGATGAGGCCGCGGTCACTGCGGGCCGCGTAGCGCAGGGTGAGGGTCATGGTCGCAACTCAAGGGCAGTGCGGCCGATTCTGATCGGCACGCCGAGGGGTACGGGGGTAGGGCCGCTCACTTTCGTGCGGTCCAGGTAGGTGCCGTTCGTCGAACCGAGGTCCTCGATATACCACTGTCCGTTGCGCGGCACCAGCCGGGCGTGCCGGGCCGACGCGTAGTCGTCGGTGATGACCAGGGTCGAGTCCTCCGCCCGACCGATTGTTATCTGGGCTTCGCCCAGCGTCAGCCGGGTACCCGCGAGGGCGCCGGCCGTCACCACCAACTGGTGCGCGGCGCGGCCCTTCTTGACCTTCGCCGGGCGCGACTGTCCCGCCGCCGCCGCACCCACCCCGCGGGGCGCGGCGACGAGCCGGGACGCGCGGGCCCCGGCGAAGAGGTCCCGGCGGATGACGCCGACCACCGTGAACACGAAGATCCACAGAAGGACGAGAAACCCGAACCGGGCGGCGGCGAGAACGAATTCCGGCACGGCCGCTAACCGTCCACGCGGAAGGTCAGCGTGGTGGTCCCGATCTGGATCATGTCACCAGGGTTCAGCGCGACCGCGGAGATGCGCTGGCCGTTGACCATGGTTCCGTTCGTGGAACCGAGGTCGGTCAGCACCACCTGGCCGCCGTCGAAGTCGAGGCGCGCGTGCCGCCGCGAGATGCCCACGTCGGGCAGTCGCAGATTGGCCTGGTCGCCCCGGCCGATCACGGTCGAGCCGATGGCCAGCGGATAGGTACGCCCGTCGGCCGAGACCAGCCGGACGTTGCGCTGCCCGCCGCCACCGGCGGGCGGCCCGTAGCCGCCAGGCTGTTCGTACGCCGGGTACGCGGGCGGCGGAGCGTCGTAGCCGCCTCCCGGCTCGGCTCCCGTGAAGACTTCGGCCGTCACCCGGAACATTCCGGTGTCGAGGCCGTCCCCCCGCTCGATCTCCACGATCACGTCGCCGTAGACCGTCCAGGCCTGCTCGCCGATGAACTCCGCCTGCGACTGGGCCAGCTCCTGGGCCAGTGCGGCGGCGTACGGCGCCAGACGACTGTGGTCGTAGGGCGAGAGATCGATCACATAGCGGTTGGGCACCAGCGTGCGACCGCCCGCAAGGATCGCCTTGTGGGCTTCGGCCTCCCGCTGCATGGCGTTCAGGATCTCCACCGGGTGGACGACCCCCTTGAACACCTTCGCGAAGGCGCCTTCCACCAGGCCTTCCAGCCTCTTCTCAAAGCGTTGCAGCACGCTCACCGGTCCTCCTCGGGTTCCGAGGACATGATGCTATCGGTCCTCCGCCCGTCACGTCTGCGCCCCGATGGGCACGAGCACCTCGACCCGCCCGGATGCGGCCCCCTCGCCGGGGTCGTGCTAGTCTTCTGTCCGCGCCGCCAGGCGGGCTGACCGGGAGATTCCGGATCAGTATCCGATTGGCGGTGATAGCAGGACATAGCGTAAGCTGTGCCGGCTATTCACTTCTGGGGAAGTGGCGGAATGGCAGACGCGCACGGTTCAGGTCCGTGTGCCCGAAAGGGCGTGAGGGTTCAACTCCCTCCTTCCCCACCATAGCGAGGCCGCCGAACAAGTGTTCGGCGGCCTCGATCTTTTCCTACGGCGTGTCGGTCCTCCCGAGGCCCCCCAGCGCGTGGACGAGCATCTGGAGGAACTTGCCGGAGCAGCCCGCGCGGCTATGCTGTCCGGTGTCCCCCAGCCGAAAAGAAGCAGGCCAGGAGTTCTCACGGTGAGTGTCGCGCTAGTTACCGGTTCGGCCGGGCTGATCGGATCCGAGGCCGCCCGCCACTTCGCCAAACTGGGCCTGCAGGTCGTGGGCATCGACAACGACATGCGCAAGTACTTCTTCGGCGAGGACGGCTCGACCGCCTGGAGCCTGGTCCGGCTGACCAGCGAGCTCGGCGACGCGTACACGCACTATGACGTGGACATCCGCGACCGGGAGATGCTCCAGAAGATCTTCGAGCGGTACGGCTCCGACATCTCGCTCGTGATCCACACCGCCGCGCAGCCCAGCCACGACTGGGCCGCCAAGGAGCCGTTCACCGACTTCGACGTCAACGCCGTCGGCACGGTCAACATGCTGGAGTTCACCCGCCAGCACTGCCCGGAGGCGGCCTTCATCTTCACCTCGACCAACAAGGTGTACGGCGACACGCCCAACCGCCTTCCCCTGGTCGAGCAGGAGACGCGCTGGGAGATCGACCCGTCGCACCCGTTCGCGGACGGCATCACCGAGGAGATGTCGATCGACGGCAGCCTCCACTCGATCTTCGGCGTGTCGAAGGTGGCGGCCGATGTCGCCGTGCAGGAGTACGGCCGCTACTTCGGGATGAAGACGGCCTGCTTCCGCGGCGGTACGCTCACCGGCCCCGCCCACTCCGCCGCCGAGCTGCACGGGTTCCTCGCGTACCTGATGCGCTGCGTGATGGAGGGCCGGACCTACAACCTGTACGGCTACAAGGGCAAGATGGTCCGCGACGCGATCCACTCGCACGACGTGCTGACCGCGTTCGAGGCGTTCTTCCGGGCCCCCCGCAGCGGCGAGGTCTACAACCTGGGCGGCGGCCGCTTCTCGAACTGCTCGCACATCGAGGCCTTCGCGATCGCGCAGGAGATCACCGGCCACGAGGCGCAGATCAATTACGTCGAGCAGGCGCGTATCGGCGACCACCAGTGGTACATCAGCGACATGGGCCGCTTCTCGCGGCACTACCCGGACTGGCGGATGACCTACGACGTCCCGGCCATCCTGCGCGAGATCTACGAGGCCAACGTGGGCAAGTGGACGCACCAGTGACCAAGCGCAGCGTGCTCGGCGTCCTCGTCGACGCCACGACCTACGCGGACGCGACCGGCCGCATCATCGACGCCGCCGAGAGCGGCCGGCCGTTCGCCGTCACCGCCCTCGCCGTACACGGCGTGATGGAAGGCGTACACGACAAGGCGCTGGGCGCGCGGCTGAACAGCTTCGACCTGGTGACCCCGGACGGCCAGCCCGTACGCTGGGCGCTCAACCTGCTGTACGGCGCCGGGCTCGACGACCGGGTCTACGGCCCGACGCTGACGCTGAAGGTGCTGGAGCGGGCGGCGGCGACCGGTCTGCCGATCTACCTCTACGGCTCCACGCAGCCGACGCTGGACCGGCTGGTGCCGGCGCTGCGGACGATGTTCCCCGACATCAAGATCGCCGGGGTCGAGGCGTCGAAGTTCCGAGCCGTCGAGCCGGGCGAGGCCGAGCGGATCGCCGAGCGGATCACGGCCTCCGGCGCGCGGATCGTGCTCGTCGGCCTGGGCTGCCCGCGGCAGGAGATCTTCACCCACGCGCTGCGGGAGCACCTGAGCATGCCGCTGCTGGCGGTCGGGGCCGCGTTCGACTACCACGCGGGCGGGCTGCGCAAGCCGCCGCCGTGGATGCAGCGCGCCGGCCTGGAGTGGCTGTGGCGGCTGGGCCTGGAGCCGAAGCGGCTCTGGAAGCGCTACCTGCTGCTCAACCCCGAGTACCTGGCCCGCCTCGCCGCCCAGAAGGTACGCGTCTGGAAAGCCGCGCCGCCGCAGCCGAGCCGGGACGCGCCGGCGACGTTCCCGGTCTGAGCTTCCGGCAGGTCTTCTCCGAGCAGGCGAAGGTGCGCCCCGGACGGGTCCGGGGCGCACCGCGCACTCCGCCTACTTGACGTAGATCAGTTCGAGGATGGCGCGGGTCGCCTCGAACCAGCGGTTGAGCCACTCCGGCGACGGGGCGGCTCCCTTCGGCGGCAGCTCCATGAGCAGTCCGCGCAGCAACGGGTGGTCCGCCAGCCCGGGCTCCGTCAGCCAGCTCGCCGGCGGGTACACCGGCTCGGTCAGGCCGTCGAAGGTGAGCGCGACGCTGGACTTCACGCTGTCGGATTCCGGACTGGCGTGCGTACTTTGAGTAGGCGCCGAGGCGTACCCCGGCAGCGGGCTGACGAAGCGCTCCGCGTTCGCAGCGCCGGCGTTCTCCTGGCTGATGGTCATCGCCTGATCCCCTCCTGTCGGGAGGCCAGCCGCGCGCCGCGGGGGAGAAATCCCTGTTCACGCGGCGGGTCTTCGAGGCAACGGCCGCACTGTCTGATACAACGAGGCGGATGAGGCCGAGCGACGGTCTTCCCCGCAACCGCGCTCGCCGTCCCACTTTTCGGACCACCTTCGAACATGTGCGGGAGTTGACGTGGCGGAT
The DNA here is from genome assembly GCF_000428945.1 of Hamadaea tsunoensis DSM 44101. GTDB lineage: Bacteria > Actinomycetota > Actinomycetes > Mycobacteriales > Micromonosporaceae > Hamadaea > Hamadaea tsunoensis. Next base: position 73,394 of record NZ_AUAX01000006.1, read on the forward strand.
CCGCGCTTTGCGCCGGCTGAGCGGTGCCACTCGGCGGAATGCCGCCACTGCGCCACGGACTCGCCGGCCACCCCGTCGTTGTGGCGGTACGCCCCCAACGTCCCCGCCGCGCGTACCGGGGAGGACGCGGTGCGGTCGCGGGCTCGGGCCGAGCTGGACGAGGTCTCCGACGACGAGGCCTGGCTCTGGCGGCTGGTCGAGGAGGCCGACCGGGCCGTCGAAGGCGCTCCCGCCGTGCCGGATCCCGCCCTGCTCGCCGCGGCCGAGCAAGCGCTCGTGCAGGCCATGGCCTTCGAGGAACGCATCCAGCTGCAGATCCGCACGGCGCAGCGGTTGCTCTCCCGCGCCTCGTCCTGGCTGCGGCCGGCGTACCGGGCGGCGGTCGCCCGCCAGCTCCGCCGGGACCGGGCCACCGCCGTCATGGCCGCCGTCCAGCGAGGACGGGCCGCCGACACGGTCGACCGGCTCCGCTCGACGGCCGCCGCCCGCGCGGCGTACCTGGGCGAGCACAAGGTCACCTTGGCCGCGGGCCGTAACGCCCGCCGCGAGCTGCTGGGCATCATCGACGACCTGATCGAGGGGTACGCCGGACTCGCCCACCCGCCGGCCTGGTTCCGTTTCGGCCTCGGTACGCCCGGCGGGAACCCCGACTGGCTGCGGACCGCCCGGGAGACGGTGGCCGCGCGCCGGCGTACCACGATGGACGCTCAAGCGACCCGGGTGCCGGACTGACGTACAGCCGCCCCCTGGCGCCGGTACGCGACTTCCTCCGCTCGGCGTGCGGAGTCGGTCGGGCCCGGGCCAAGGGGCGGCTCGCCGGTACGCGCCGCTCAGCCGGCGGCGACCGCCGGCGTCCGGTGCACGGCTGCCCGCGGTCGCACGGGGCGCGCGGGTCGATCCTGGAGGTTCGCGCGGCTGGTGGCCGCGCCGGATGAGGCCTGCTGGGCCGCGACGCCCGGACCGGCCGGTGCGTTCTGCCTCACCATGCGCAGGCCACCGGCCCGCACGAAGATCGACCGGCGCTCGACGGCGTCGCCGGCTGCGTTGAGCTGGTATCCGTCCAGCCACAGCCAGCCGTCGTAGGTGGGCCAGTCATGCACGCGGATGACCCGGAAGAAGATGGATGTCGCGAACTGGACGCTCGCGTCACGGGTGACATGGAGGATGTCGCCGGCTCTCGGTGTCACTGTCCCTCCCGGAATCCTCATACGGTGTGAGTCGTTGATGAAGTAATGGTCTTCGCAGACTGATGCCAGGGATCCACTCATCAGACGCATCCCGCACCAACGATGATCACGATGGGTGTCCGATTTCCCACTCACTGTGCAGCATCAGGAAGATCAATGCAAGTTGCACGCCGAGATTGTCACTTAGGCGTGACGGCGCAGAAATCCGCCATCCTCAGGTGATCGACCGGTCGGACGCCATGTGCGCGTTCGGACAGTTGAAGTGCGGTTTCATTCGGGGCAGACTCCGGACAATGGGGAGGTTGTCCCTGATCCAGGGCGTACTTGACGCCGACACCGATCATCGTCGCGGAGGTGCGCCGTGACCATCGCCCGAAAGAGCCCGACGGTACGCCGTCGCCGGCTCGGAGCTGAGCTGCGCGATCGACGGGAGAGAGCCGGGCTCTCCCTCGAGGCCGTGGCCGAACGGCTGGAATGTTCCCAGTCGAAGATCAGCCGAATCGAAACCGGTCATACATCTGTCAATGTCCGCGACGTCCGCGACCTGCTGACGATCTTCGGCGCCGCGGAGGCGGAGATTCTCGAACTGACGGACCTCGCTCGCGATGCCCGCCAGAAGGCTTGGTGGCACCCGTACAGCCAGGTTCTGTCCAGCGCCTACGTCGGGCTGGAAGCCGAGGCGAGTCGCGTACGCACCTATGAGCAGCAGGTTGTTCCGGGGCTGCTGCAAACAGAGGCGTACGCGCGAGCCATGATGGGTACGCTGCCCCGCCAGAACGAGGACGAAATCTCCCGGCGCATCCGTGTCCGCATGAAGCGGCAATCGTTGCTGGACGAAGGAGAATCGTTTGAACTATGGGTGGTGCTCGATGAGTCGGCTGTGAGCCGTCCGGTCGGCGGCGACGAGGTCATGCGCAAACAGATCGAGCGGCTGCTGTCGGCGGCCGAGCGACCGAACGTGACCATTCAGCTGCTGCCGTTCGAGATCGGCGCACATGCCGGTATGGACGGAACTTTTGCCATCCTCGACTTTCCCGAGCCCGGCGATCAGTCGGTGGTGTTCGCGGAGAACGCGACCGGGGGACTGTTCATCGAGAAACGGGATGAGCTGGCAAGATATCTGACCCTCTTCGAGAACATCCACCGGACGGCACTCGGACCGGAGCAGTCCGCCGCCCGGCTTCGGAAGTTAGTGGAGGAGCCACTGTGGAGATCACGTCAAAGGGGTACCACCTCGACATGAGTCAGGCGGTCTGGCGCAAGAGCACCCGCTCCAGCCCCAGCTGCGACAACTGCGTCGAGGTCGCTTTCGTGGGCGGGGCCATCGCGGTCCGGGACTCGAAGAACCCGTCCGCCGGCTTCCTGGTGTTCACGCCCGACGAGTGGGACGCGTTCGTCGACGGCACCAAGGACGGCGAGTTCGACCTGTAACACCCGCCATATCCGACGAACGGGGGTCGCGGCCGTCACCAGCCGCGGCCCCCGTTCGCGTACGGGTCAGGCGACGGGCCAGGTGTGCACGGGCTGGTTGGTGTGCGACAGCTCGATGTACTGGACCAGCATCTCGCGCAGCGCCTGGTCCCTCGTCGCGCCCCGGCGCTCGGCCGCCCGGACGAATTCGATCTGCCACGTGGCGCCGGTACGCCCGGTCAGGCAGCGCTGCTCGATGATGCCGAGCAGGTGGTTGCTGACGGCGGCGTCGACGCCGAACCCGTCCAGCCCTTCGGCCGCGTTGGCGAGCAGCACGTCGAGCAGGAGGTCGGTGGCGCGTACCTCGCCGATGCGGGGCCAGGAGACGGGTGCCGCGATCCCCCGCCGGGCCGCCGCGTGGAAGTTGTCCTCGGCCGCGCTGAAGCTCAGCTGTGTCCAGATGGGACGATCCTGCTCGGCGAAGTGGCGTACGAGGCCGTAGTAGAGGGCCGCGTTGGCCATCATGTCCACGATGGTCGGTCCGGCCGGCATGACCCGGTTCTCCACCCGCAGGTGCGGCCGCCCGTTCATCACGTCGTAGACCGGCCGGTTCCACCGGTAGACGGTCCCGTTGTGCAGGCGCAACTCGCCGAGGTGCGGTACGCCGCCGGAATGCAGCACCTGCAGCGGCTCCTCCTCGTCGCAGATGGGCAGCAGCGCCGGAAAATAGCGTACGTTCTCCTCGAAAAGGTCGAAGATGGACGTGATCCAGCGCTCGCCGAACCAGACCCGCGGGCGTACGCCCTGGGCCCGCAGCTCGTCCGGCCGCGTATCGGTGGCCTGCTTGAACAGCGCGATCCGGGTCTCGTGCCAGAGCTGGTGGCCGAACAGGAACGGCGAGTTGGCGCCCACCGCGAGTTGCAGTGCCGAGATCGCCTGCGCCGCGTTCCAGTAGTTAGCGAACGACTCCGGCGACACCTGGAGGTGGAACTGCACGCTCGTGCAGGCGGCCTCGGGCGCGATCGACTCGGTCTGCAGCTTCAGGTGGTCGGTACCGCGGATGTCGAGGCTGATGTACTCGCCGCGGGCGTTGAGGATCTGCTCGTTGAGGACGCGGTAGCGCGGATTGACCGACAGGTTGTCGAGGATCGCGTGCTCGGTCGTCAGGGTGGGCAGGATGCCGATGAGGACGAGGGAAGCGTCGTGCTCGGCCGCCTTGTCGTCAGTCCGCGCCAGGCTCGCCAGCAGCTGCTTCTCGTACGCGACGAACCCGTCGGCGCCGATCAGCCGCGGCGGCACGTTGAGTTCGAGGTTGTACTGGCCGAGTTCCGACTGGTAGTACGGGTCGGCGAGGGTGTCCAGGATGTCGGCGTTGCGCATGGCCGGCTGGTAATCCCGGTCGACCAGGTTTATCTCTATCTCCAGACCGGTCGTCGGGGCGTCCGCGTCGAAGCCGAAGTCGTCCAGCATCAGCGCGAACGTGTCCAGGCAGCGGCGTACCTTCTGCCGGTAGCGCATCCTGTCCGCACTGGTGAACGCCGACTCCGAGACGTCCTTGCCCATCAGGTCCCCTCCCCGGGATCTCAGCGCGGTCGGGTTTCCCCGCGACGCGACGGCCTGCGCCGATCGCGTGAGTATGCCTCTGGGTAACCGATCCGTCGCGTTGAGCTTCCACCTTACGGCGCACGGACTTCCGTGGCATCGGGTGCTAGGACCATTGGCCCCTTTCCGGCCCGCGTACGCGACCGCCGATCAGCCGGGGCCAGCGATATCCGGGACATGGGGCGGGACAGGCAGAAACGGCGGCAGAACCGGTCCACCGCATCAGTGGACCGGCAATTATCCGAACAAAAAGGACAGACGGCGAAGAACAGCGTTGGTAGCGTTTCCCGCATACCGGTCTCGCGGGGGCGACACCAGGGGGGTCGGTATGGCGCGTCGATGCCGGGGCTTACCAGGGCACCCGCGGCGGGCGTCATACCGGGCGTTCCGTGTGCGGGCGGGGCGGGATCGCATCCCGGACCCGCCCGCGCCGGATGCGCTGCCGAACCGCAGAACCGTCTAGCCGCGCTTCGGGCGCCGCTTCCCCGATCCTCCGGCCGCCGGCTCCTCGGCCCGCGGCTCGTCAGGCGACGCGTCCACCGCGACCGACGTGACGACATCGGTGACCTCGGTCCGCACCTTCACCTCCGGCTCGCGCGGCGCGCGCGGCGCCGGCCGGCTCTTGCGCGGCCGCGGCACGACCGGCTGGGCCTGCGGCGGCGTGACCGGCTCGATGGCTCCGAACGGGTCGCCCACCGGCTGCGGCTCGATCTCCACCGGCACCCACGCGGTCGGCGGCTCCTCGTCGCGGCGTACGCGGCCGAAGACGAGCGCGGCCACGATCGAACCGAGGACGCCCGCCACCACCGTGTAGGGCGCGACCAGCAACGCCGACAGCTGCTCCACCGGCGCGCCGCCCAGCCGCGGGGCCGCGAGGACCATGGCCACCGCGAGCAGCAGCGGACCCGCCGCGCCCGACAGCGCGACCGCGACCCGCGCCTCGCCCCGGCGCGCGGCCGGAACCGCCGCCAGCAGGCCGATGACGAACGCCGCCGCCAACGTCAGCGCCATGCCCGGCAGGTAGATCGCGTGCCACCACGACTCGCCCGGCATCGCCAGCGCGCTCAACTCGCCGTCCGCGCTCGCGCGGCCCAGGCCCGCGAACCGCCACACGCCCAGCTGCGTCGGCACCAGCCCGGTTCCCCCGGCCACCGAGTCCAGCACGGTCACGACCGCCACGAGCCACCACCAGACACCCGTCGCGATCAGGTTCGCGGCCATGGAACGCGCCGCGAGCGCCAGAATCGCGAAGAGCAGTCCCACGAGTACGCCGACCGCGGCGTACCAGCCGACGATCCAGGCCGGCGCGAAGGTGGCCGCCGTGGACACCTGCCGGGCCGGCAACGCGGTCAGCGGGACGACCGCGCCCGCGCCGACGGCCGCCGCGCACGCGACCACCGCCCGCCAGAGTCCCCGTGCCCAGCCGCTCTCGACCTCACCGGGTCCCGTGCGCCGGCGTACCAGCACGGCGCCGAAGACGACGGCCAGGGCCGCCACCCACAGCGTCCAGGCCAGTGCCGCGGCCCAGCCGCTCGGATCGCCCAGCCAGCCGATGATGCCCAGGCCGTAGCCGATGCCGAGCTGCGCGGCTCCGGTGGCGGCGGCCACGCCGATCGCCTGTGCGACCGATCCCGCCCAGCCTCGTGCCGACATGTCAAGCTCCCGTCCGCGCGTACTCCCCCGGTCCTGCGTTCCGGGGCAGAGTATCGCCGATGCCGGAGGTCCGCGCGAGGTGTCAACTTGGCGTCAGTTCCGCCCGGCCGTGTGTGACGGGTCGCGGCGGGGTTGCACACTCACAGTCGCGTACCCGGACCGGACAGGAGAACTGAGGAACGATGACCGACCCCTGGGAGACCAAAGTGGACAGCGCGCCGCCGCGGCAGGGGATCAACCCCGCGATGATCGCAGCGATCGCCACCTCGGTCGCCGTGCTCGCGATCATCGGCGCCACCGGCGGCTACCTGCTGGCCTCGGCCGATCCGAAGAGTACGCCGTCCGCCTCCGTCACGTCGCCGGCGGCCGGACCGTCCACGGCGGACTCCCCGTCGCCGGACGCGAGCCCGAGTGCCGAGGTCAGCGCGGCGCCTTCGGCCTCGGCCGGATCGCCCGCACCCGTCGTCGACGCGCCGCTGCCGCCCGGCGCCGGGCAGGACTTCCGCGCCTACTTCACGCAGCTGCGCGGTCTGAAGCTCGGCGTGGTCGCGTACTTCGACGAGAGCGCCTCGGGCGGGCAGGTCACGCGGACGGACCCGCCGGCCGGGACGTTGGTGCACAACGGCGTGACGGTCAAGGTCTACGTGGCCGGCCCGCCGATCGTGACGGACGTGCCGAACCTCGCCGGCAGCCCGTGCGGCTCGATCCACGGCCCCCTCTATGACAACGGCCTCACCGTCAAGTACGCGACCGGCAAGACGGGCCAGGTCGTCCGGCAGGATCCCCAGCCCGGAACCGGTACCGCGCACTGGAACGATGAGGTGACCGTGTACTGCGCGGTCGCCCGGCGCTGAGCCCGGGGCGGCGCGGCGCGACCGCCGGAATGATCGGTGTGATAGGACGGGACCATGTCGGACCAGACGCCTCAGCCCGATGACCCGAACGTCCCCACCGAGAAGATGCCGTCCCTGCCGCCCGACGGCGGTCCCGATGCGGACGCTGACACCGGTGCTGGTGGCGCTCCAGGTGCGGGTGGCGACGCGGACGCGACGAGCGCCGGCGGCGAGGGTCGGCCGGACGCGGAACCGACCCAGGCCATGCCGGCGGTCGACGACGCGGACGATCGGACCCAGGTCGTGCCGCCGGCCGGTGCCGCCGATCCGACGCAGGCGTTGCCGCCCGTCGAGACCGGTGCCGCGGGCGAGCCGACGACCGTGCTGCCGGGCGCCGCGGGCTGGAGCGACGACGCCACCCGCGTGAGCCTTCCGGAGGACGCCTGGACCGGCCGTGCCGAGGTACGCCCGGCCGGACCCGGCGAGGAGCCCGCCGGCGAGGAGTGGGCCGAGGACGAATCCGGCCGGCGCTGGTGGCTGCCGCTGGTCATCGGCATCATCGGCGTGCTCGTGGTGATCGCGATCATCCTGGCGATCGTGCTGGTCCGGCGGAACTCCGACGAGACGCCGTCGCCGGTGGTGTCGACCCCGGCCGCCGCCTCCTCCGCGCCCGCGAGCCCGTCGCCGCAGCCGAGCCCCAGCCCGAGCCCGCTGCCGAGTTCGGCCGGCCCGACGTCGGTGACCGTAGTGGTCCCCAACCTGGTCGGGCACAGCCTCGCCGACGCCACGAGCCAGCTCACCACGCTGGGTCTCACGTGGACGATCGACTACCAGGACTCGACCCAGCAGCCGGACGGATACGTGCTGGCCACGTCGCCGACCGCCGACAGCGTGATGTCGCCGGGCCAGTCGGTGCGCCTCATCGTCGCCCGCGCGCCGCAGCCGTCGAGCCCGGCGCCCTCCCCCGCGTCGTCGAGCGCCGCACCGTCGGTGGCCGCCAGCTAGCGCCCGTCGACGAGCGCCCGCTCGCGGTCGGTGAGGACGATGCCGGCCCGCTCGGTCAACGCGTACAGGCGGTCCAGGGCGGCTTGCCGGTCGGTTTCGTGGTCGGCGGCGGCCACCATGCCGACGAGGCACTGCACAACGTCACGGACGTCGTGCCCGCCCGCGTACGCGTCGGCGGCCGTGGCGTACCAGGAGAAGGCGAGCATGCGCTGGCCGCGGGCGAGGGCGGTCGCGGCCTCGACCACCGCGCAGGACGCGTCCTCGTCCCCCGCGGGGCCGGGCGTCGACGCGCGCAGCTCGACCAGGATCTTGTCGGCTTCGGCGGGTTCCCCGGCCTCGGCCCTGGCCAGCGCGACGGTCGTGAGTACGCGCCGCCGGTGGCTCGGGTCGCCCAGTTCGCCGAGCAGGTCGAGGGCCTGCGTGCCGACGACGACGGCCTCGGTGAACTGGCCGGCGAGACGCAGCACCTCGGCGAGGTTGATCCGGCCGACGACGCGCAGCCGCAGGTCGCCGCTGCGGGCGGTGAGCCGGTCGACGTCGGCGAGCCGGCGCTGGGCGGCGGCGAGGTCGCCGGTGCGGATGTCGTGCCAGGTGAGATTGGACTGCGCGATCGTCATGTCGCGGACGCGGCCGGTGCGGCCGGCCAGGACGAGCACCTCCTGGCCCTGCTCACGCGCGGCGTCGTAGTCCCCGATGCTCATGCACAGCGCGAACAGGACGGTCCGGGCGGTGATCTCGCCGGTGATGCTGCCCTTCTCGCGGAACAGCCGGACGGACTCGCGGGCCGACGGCAGTTCCCGGGGCCCCGCACCGTGCTCGTTGGCCAGCTGCGCCACCCCGAGCAGCGCCCAGGCCCGGATCACCGGATCGGCGTCGAGCGTACGCGGGTCGTCGAGCAGCCGCCGCAGCCATGTCCGGCCCTGCACATCCCGGCCGCGGAAACGCCACCACCGCGGCAGTTTCGAGGCGAGGCAGAGGGCCGTGTGCGGATCGTCGGTCGCCGCGTGCGCGAGTGCGGACCAGAGGTTGCCGGCGACGTCGTCCAGCCGGGCGACCGCGGCCGTCAGCTGGGGCCCGCTGAGCATCGGTGCGGTACGCGCCGCGTACCGGGCGAACACGACCGCGTGCCGGCGCCGCGCCCGGGTCAGTTCGCCGGCCGCCTCCGCCTGCTCGATCGCGTACTCCCGGACGGAGTCGAGGACGACGAACCGGGCGGCGCCCTGGCCGCGTACGGTGACGAGGCCCAGGTCGGTCAGGCGGTCGAGGAGCACCACGACGTCCGGCGTCACCTCGGCCAGCAGGTCCTCGGCCAGCTCGATCGACCACCGGTGCGTGAAGGTGGCCAGGTAGCGCAGCGCCTGCCGGTGGATCGGGGTCAGCAGCCGGTAGCTGGCCGTCACCGCCGTACGCACAGCCTCCGCGGCGTCCACCACCGATCCGACGTCGCCGAACCGGGCCAGCATCTCGCTCGGGTCGAGCACCCTGCCCCGGGCCGCGGCCAGCTCGATCGCCAGCGGGAGGCCGGCGAGCCGGCGTACCAGGTCGACGACGGCACCCACCTCGGCGTCGGTGGGCAGCCGTCCGCTGTGGCGGATCCAGCGGTCGAGGAAGAGGGCGCTGGCCGCGTACCGCTGCAGGTCGCCGACGGTCGTGGCCGATTCGGGCGGCAGGGCGAGCGGCGCGACCGGCCACACCTGCTCCCCCGGCAGCCCGATGGGTGCCCGCCCGGCGGCGAGGACGCGCAGCTCCGGGGCGAGTACGCGCAACCGCGCCAGCACGGCGGCGGTCGCGGCCCGGGAGCGGTCCACGGAGTCCACGAGGAGCATCGCCGGCGCCCGGAACGCCTCGGCCAGCTGGTCCGGGGTGGCCACGCCGGCGACCGCGCACACGCTGTCGAGCAGGGCGGACTCGGTGTCGTCGGGGGCCACCTTCACGCCGACCGCGCCGCCGGGCAGCACCAGCCGGATCCGGTCGGCGGCCGCCAGGGCCAGCACGGACTTTCCGGCACCGGCCAGGCCGACGAGACACGTGACGCCCGGCGTCCGCCGCAGGTGCTCGATCAGCGCTTCGAGGTCGGCGTCGCGGCCGAGGAGCGTACCCGCGCCGGGGAGTGTCCGCGGCTCGGCGATGAGGACCGGCGGCTGCGTACGCCCGCGCGCGACGGCCACGAAGACCGTGAACTCGCGTCCGCGCAGGCCGAGGGCCTGACCGAGCAGCTCCACCGTGGACCGCTGCGGGCGTACCGACCGGCCGGCCTCCAGGTCGCGCACGGTACGCACGCCGACCTCCGCCAGCGCGGCCAGTTCGGCCTGGGTGAGGCCGGCCGCGAGACGGTGGCCGCGCAGCAGCGCACCGAAACCGTCCGCAGCGGACGGTTCCCGCGATTCCGAATCGGGCCCCACGGCCACGAAGAGTAACCAGCAGTTGATCCCGTAGATAGGTCGCTGTCGGCCCATTGACCTGTGGTCGAACGGTATTCCGACACAAACGTCCCCGGCTGTCCGACCCTGTTACGGCTCCGTGATCTTTGTAACATCGATGGACGCGCTCCCATCGCCTGCCGGGGACGGTCGGGGCACCCGTCCGGCGGGCCGGCCCGGACGCCCGCCCGGCCACCAGTTCCAGCGGCCGAGCAACTCCATCGAGGCCGGCAGGAGGAGTCCGCGTACGACGGTCACGTCGAGGAAGATGGCGACCGCCATGCCGACGCCGATCTCGCGTACCGAGACCAGCCGGCCGGCCACGAAACCGAGGAACACGACGATGAGCCCCGTCGCCGCCCACGTCACCACCGGCCCGATACGCGCGACGCCACGGCGTACCGCCTCGGTGGTGGCAGCGCCGGCCCGGTGCTCCTCGGTGATCCGGGCGAGGAGGAAGACCTCGTAGTCGGTGGACAGCCCGAAGATGAACACGAACAGCAGCACGGGCGTGGTCAGGTCGAGACGCCCGCCGAACACCGCCGCCAGTACGCCGAGCGAGGCGGCCAGCGTCAGCAGGTTGAGCAGCACCGCCTTGACCGGGATCACGACGGATCGGGTCAGGGCGAACAGCAGCGCCCCGGCGGCGGCGAGCAGGATCAGGAAGGCGTACGGGAGGCGCTCGCGTACGGAGTCCTGGTAGTCGACGAGTTCCGCGGCCGGGCCGCCGACCAGGGCCGGATGCGGCGCGGGTACGCCTCGAACGGTCCGGACCAGGGCGGTCGCGCCCTCGGCTGTCGCCGGCCGCAGATCCACGACGGTAGCGCCGGCCGGGGTGCCGAACCTCAGCTGGAGCTGGGCGACACCGGGCAGCCGGTTCAGGTGGTCGAGATAGTCCCGCATCCGCTCGCCGGCGGCGTCGCCGTCGAGCACCACCGTCACCGGGTCGGGATGCTCCCGCTGGAACAGCCGGAAGTACGCCTCGTACGCCTGCCGGCTCTCCGCGGACGCCGGCAGCGCGCGTACATCCGAATTGCCGAGGGCGACCGAGGCGAAGGGCGCGGCGAGCAGCAGGAGCCCGGCCACCGCGGCGAGCGCGACGGTTCCGGCGTTGCGCTGGGCGACGCCGGTCAGCCGGCCGAGGACGCCGCCCGTGACGGCGGGGGCCTTCGGCGTGATCCGGCGGCCGAGGACGGCGATCAGGGCGGGGCTCAGGGTGAGCGCCACTGCGGTCGAGACCACGACCACGACGAGCCCGCCGAGCGCCATCGCGGCCAGCAGCGGCTGGGAGAAGGTGGCGAGCCCGGCCATGGCCGCGGCGACGATGCCGCCGGAGATGAGCACCGCTCTCCCGGCCGTGCGGACGGCGGTCGCCAGAGCCTCGACGCGATCTCGTCCGAGGGAGAGCTCCTCGCGGTATCGCCAGAGCAGGACGAGCGCGTAGTCGACGGCGAGGCCGAGGCCGAGCAGCGTGACGATGTTGACCGTGAAGTCGCTGACCGCCGTCACCCGGGCGAGCCCGGTCAGCACGAGCAGCGTGGTGGTGACCGCCGCCGCGGCCGCCGCCAGGGGCACCACGGCACCCCAGCGCAGCAGCGCGATCAGGAGGATCGCGAGGGCGACCAGAGCGATGCCCTCCCCCAGCGCCGCATCGGCCACGGCCTGGTCGGTGAACGCCTTCTCCGCCAGTGGCTGGCCGCCCACCAGCACGTTCGTCGCCTTGATCTTGTGCAGCTCGGCGGCCACCGCGGCCACGTCGGCGTCGGAGGATCCGGTCCGCAGCTCGACGCGTACGAGGATGCTGGCGTTGTCGTCGCCGATGCCGCTGTTGGCCGCGCCGGTGTAGGGGTCGCCGACCTCCTTGACCGCCGGCCACTGCCGCAGATCCGCGGCCACGTCCGAGACCGTCTGCACGATCGCCGGGTCGTACACCTGGATGCCCCGCACGACGGCGAAGACCGTCGGCCCCTCCGGGATCAGCTCCTGCAGCCGCTGGCCGGCCCGCATGGACTCGGCCGAACCCGCGAGCTGGTGGACGGTCTGCGCCTGGCTGTAGACGCCACCGCCGAGAACACCGCCCGCGAGTGTGAGCAGCGTCCACACGACGATGACCGGCCAGCGATGCCGGCGTACAGGCGAGGGGGGCACCACGGCATGGTAATGCCCCCGGCTGATCCTCGATATGAGCTGGTCAGGCCGCGATGCCCAGGTTCCGGGCGATCACCATCTTCTGGATCTCGGTCGTCCCCTCGCCGATCTCCAGGATCTTCGCGTCGCGGTAGAACCGGCCCACGGGGAACTCGTTCATGAACCCGTACCCGCCGTGGACCTGCGTCGCCTTCCGCGCGTTGTCCATCGCCGCCTCGCCCGCCTGCAGCTTCGCCACGGCGGCGGGCACGCGTACGTTCTCGCCCGCGACCAGGCGCGCGGCCGCGTCCCGCCAGGCCAGCCGCGCGGTCCGGGCGGCCACCTCCATCTCCGCGATCATGAACTGGATCGCCTGGTACGCGGCGATCGGCGAGCCGAACGCTTCGCGCTGCCGGGCGTACGCGGCCGACTCGTCGACGCAGCCCTGGGCCAGCCCGGTCGCGAGGGCGGCGATGGCGATCCGGCCCTCGTCGAGGATCTCCAGGAACTGGCGGAAGCCGTTGCCCCGCTCGCCGAGCAGGTTGGCCGCCGGGACCCGGACGTCGGTGAACGACAGCTCGTGCGTGTCCGAAGCGCACCAGCCGACCTTGTCGTAGCCGGGCGCGACCACCAGGCCCGGCGTACCCGACGGGACGATGATCGTGGAGATCTCGTCCGGTCCCGTCATCGCCGTGATCGTGATGAGAGCGGTGATCTCAGTACCGGAGTTGGTGATGAAGGCTTTGCTCCCGTTGATGATCCACTCGGAACCGTCGTCGCTCAGTCGGGCCGTCGTACGCGTACCGCCGGCGTCCGATCCCGCACCGGGCTCGGTCAGGCCGAACGCGCCCAGGCGACGGCCGGCGGCCAGGTCGGGCAGCCAGCGGGCCTTCTGTTCGGGCGTACCGAACTTGTGGATCGGCATCGCGCCGAGCGAGATCGCCGCCTCCAGCGTGATCGCCACCGACGAGTCGACCCGGGCCAGCTCCTCGATCGCGATGCAGTGCGCGAGATAGTCACCGCCCATGCCGCCGTACTCCTCGGGCAGGGCCAGGCCGAACAGCCCCATCGAGCCCATCTGCGCGACGATCTCGTAGGGGAACTCGTGGCGGGCGTAGAAGTCCCCGATCACCGGCGCGATCTTGTCGCGGGCGAACGCGGCGACGGTCTCGCGCAGGTCGGCGAGCTCGTCGGTGAGGCCGAAGTGGTCCATCAGTTCTCCTAGACGGGCGTGACGCCGTGGCGGCGACGCGAGAAGGAACGATCCTTGGTACGCGCGGCGGCCAGCCGGCGTACCAGCTCCCCGCGCAGGTCCTCGGGCTCGACGACGGTGTCCACGACCAGCTCGCTGGCCAGCCGCAGCAGATCGATGTCCGTCTCGTACTCGGCCCGCTTGGCGGCCACGAACTCCGCCCGTTCGGTCTCGTCGGCGATCGCGGCGATCTTGTTCGCGTACACGGCGTTGACCGCGGCCTCGGCGCCCATCACCGCGATCTTGGCGGTGGGCAGCGCGATCGTGGCGTCCGGGTCGAACCCGGGACCGGCCATCGCATAGAGCCCGGCCCCGTACGCCTTCCGGACGACCACGCAGAACTTGGGCACGGTCGCCTCGCTGATCGCGCTGATCATCTTCGCGCCGTGCCGGATGATGCCCTGCCGCTCGACGGCCGTTCCGACCATGAAGCCGGGCACGTCGGCCAGAAAGACCAGCGGAACGTTGAACGCGTCGCAGAGCTGGACGAAGCGGGTGGCCTTGTCGGCGGAGTCGACGAACAGCACGCCGCCCTTGTGCATCGAGTTGTTCCCGACCACACCGACGACCTGGCCGTCGAGCCGGGCGAACCCGATGGTCAGCTCCTTCGCCCAGCGCTCGTGGATCTCGAAGAACGTGCCCTCGTCGAACAGGCGCTTCACCAGCTGCCGCATGTCGAAGGCGCGCCGCTCGCTGTCCGGGATCAGCTGAGCCAGACCGCCCCGGGCGGCCTTCGGCTCGACAGCGGGCGGCGCGCCGGTCCAGTTCGATGGCAGGTACGACAGGTGCCTGCGGACGACCTCGAGCGCGGCGTCCTCGTCGGCGCACAGGAAATGCCCGACCCCGGACACCTCGCAGTGCACCCGGGCACCGCCCATCTCCTCCAGCGTCGTCTTCTCGCCGGTCACCATCTGGACCATGCGGTCCGAGCCGAGATACATCGAGGCGTTGCCGTCGACCATCGCCACGACGTCGCAGAAGGCCGGGATGTACGCGCCACCGGCCGCGGACGGCCCGAACAGCGCACAGACCTGCGGAATCGAGCCGGAAGCGCGTACCTGGGTGTGGAAGATCTTGCCGGCGCCGCGGCGGCCGGGGAACAGGTCGACCTGGTCGGTGATCCGGGCGCCGGCCGAGTCCACGAGATACACCATCGGGACGCCGGTGTCGTAGGCCCGCTCGATGATCCGAATGATCTTCTCGACCGTACGCGCGCCCCAGCTGCCGGCCTTGACGGTCGAGTCGTTGGCCATCAGGCAGACGGGCCGGCCGTCGATCTCGGCGGTCCCGGTGACGACCCCGTCGGCGGGAAGCCCGTCGGCCTGCGCGTTCGCGTACGCACCGTCCTCGACGAACGTACCGTTGTCGACCAGACGGGCGATCCGCTCACGGGCGAAGAGCTTGCCCTTGGCGGCGTTGGCCTCGTGGTAGCGGGCAGCCCCACCGGCCTCGACGCGCGCCTTGACCTCGTCCCAGCCCACCCAGTCCCCCTAACGACCGTTAACCTAAACGCTCGTTAGGCTACCTCATTTGGGGTTGGGGGAAACACCCGTGGGGGTGAAGTCCCCCGAACGCGACCCATGCAAGCGCAATCCGGCGCGACTACCTCCCCCACCACGGACCCTGGCCACGCGAGGAGGAAGCCGGAACCCGCGACGCCCGGCGGCGCACAAGATCCGCGACGAAGTCGAGGATCTCTGAAGCCGACGGGCGTTGCACTAGGGGTTCCGAGCGCCCGACGAGCCCATCAGCAACCTTTCCAGCGCCCACCCGGGGAATCTCCACCCGGGGAATCTCCACCGGGGGAATCTCCACCGGGGGAATCTCCACCAGCGAGGCCGGCACCCCGAAAGAGTGCCGGCCTCATTTATGTAGACGCCGTCCCTCACGTGTGGGCGCGGCGGGAAGGAAGATCCGTCAGCAGGTGAGCGTGGCGGTGGCGCCGCCGGTGCTGGACGCGGTGGCCGGGCCGCCGAGGGCGGCGACGGCGTTGCCCGAGATGTCGACGGGCGCCTGGACCGGCACGAGAGCCTGGGTGCCGTTCAGTACGCCGAAGTTCGCCCCGCTGTGCAGGTCGCACGAGCTGGTGGTCGGGGCGAAGTGACGGTCGGTGGCAGCGCTGCCCGTCAGATCGCCGCCGCCCAGCAGGTCGCCGCCGAGGAGGCCGTCGCCGAGCAGGTTGCCGGTGACGCCGCCGAGGTCGGTGAGACCGGCCAGGCCGCCGACCAGCGGCAGACCCTCGCCCTTCGCGTGGTGCTTCTGCGCGTGGGGCTTGCCGTCGTGGTTCTTCTTGACGTGCTGGTTCTTGTGGGCGTGCTGGTTCTGGTGGCCGTGCTTCCTGCCGTGCTGGGCGTTCTTGTCGCCATACGGCTGCGGCGTCGGCCACGGCGCCGGGGCGGGCTCGCCGATGGTCGCGTCCGAGCCGCCCTGGCAGTGCGCCTCGGCCGTACCCAGGATGCCGATGGCGTTGCCGCACACGTTGATCGGGATCTGCAGGATCGGCAGGAGCTGCGTACCGTTGCCGAGGCCGACGTTCAGGCCGGTCGACGCGGACGGCAGGCCGTCTTCGCCCAGGGTCGCGTGCGCGCCGCCGGTGCAGCTCGCGGTGGCCGAGCCGAGCAGCCCGATCGCGTTGCCGCACAGGTCGATCGGGATCTGGATCGGGGCGACGGCCTGCGTACCGTTCAGGACGCCGACGTTGTGCGATGTGTCGTACTGCGCGGCCTCGGTACGCATCTTGTCCGGGTGTACGTCGTACGGCCGGGGCGTCGGGTGGTGTGCCGGCGTGTGGGTCGCCCAGGAGCCGCCCGTGCACCACGCCGACGCGGTCCCGAGGATGCCGACGCCGTTGCCGCAGGCGTCGATCGGGGCCTGCAGCAGCGCGCGCAGCTGGGTGCCGTTGAGCAGGCCGAAGTTCTGGGTGCTGGTCAGGTCGCCGTCGACGCCGTTGTCGGTCGCCCAGGCGCCACCGGTGCATCCCGCGTACGCGGTGCCGAGCAGCGAGACGGCGTTGCCGCACACGTCCACCGGCGCCTGGATCTTGGCGTCGACCTGCGTACCGTTGCCGATGCCGGCGTTACCCGAGGTCGTGTCGGCGGCCGCGTGGGCGGCACCGGCGCCGGCGATCAGGAATCCGGCCGACAGCATGCCGACCTTGAAGGACTTTCGAGCCCACGAGTTCATGGTGGAGATTGCCTTTCGGAGATTCAGACCGGGGGGTCTGAGGTGCAGTGATGTGCCGTGCAGTGCCCAGGAGCGAAAGTGCTGGGCGGCCACGGGCGCACGCCGGCGTCCCGGCGCGGCTCGCGGGAACGAGACCGCAACAGGTGCGGAGATGTGCAGAGATCGCTCAGTCGGGTGAGCTGGTGGGGCGCGGCGCGTCGAACCGCCGCAACGCGCTGTCCGCCGCCCGGCGCAAGCCCCGCGCCAGCGTCAGGACCAGCACCGAACTCGCGCCCAGGGCCGCGGTGGGCGCGCCGGATCCGCGGTTCTCACCGCCCGTCGGCGTCATACCGTTCGGGCATTCCGCCATCAGGGGAATACGCCGAGGGTCGCCGTCCGACCGGTGCGGTGGCGCGAGATGGGGAGTGTCCATCGGGCTGACGGACTCGTCCACGGTGTTCTCGCGTACAAGGGAAAGATGGTGGAGTGGGCGGACGCCGACCGGGAGCGCGGTGAGCGCGGGACCGGCGACGGCGTCGATCGCATGCGCGGCCGGCGCGACGACCTCGGCGGTGACGCTGCCCGCGAGGGGCTCGGCGGCGGTGATCGCCGGGCGGGCCAGGGGCGCGGCGACCGTCGTGATCGGACGGACGAGCGGCCGGACCACGGCCTGGACGGTGTCCAGCAGGGGCTGGGTGACCGCCGGAAGGAGGCCGGGCCGGGGATCCGGTTCTGGCGGAGTCTGTCCGATGAGGACGGTGTCGAGCTGTTCGACCACGGGCCGCAGCCCGACGGCGGCGGTGAGATCGGCGGGCAGCAGGCTACCGAGCAGGCCCTGGGCGGTGTCGTGCTGGGCCGGTGCGATCGGGGCGTCGGCGTGTGCGGCCGCTCCGCCGAGGAACCAGGCCGCGGCGGCGAACCCGGCCACGGCGACCACGCGCAGTGCTGCGCGCCTGGCCTTGCCGTTCCGGTTCGCGGTCATGATCGCCCTTCAAGCGGGTGGCTGAACTCCGCTCTGGACAACGACTCCCGGAAAGGCCGGACACGTGGCTAAAGCTAAAAATCAAGCAATTGTCCGATATCGGGGACCCGCCCGGAGCACCCCGCTCGGCAGCTCACGCCCGACGATCCGCTGCGCCAATTCGGCCGCCTCGACGAGTCTGTCGAGGTCGATGCCGGTCTCGTAACCCATGTCCGCGAGCATGTGCACGACCTCCTCGGTCGCCACGTTCCCGGTCGCACCGGGGGCGTACGGGCAGCCGCCCAGACCGCCGACGCTCGCGTCGAACTGGGTCACGCCGAGTTCCAGCGCCGTGAGGATGTTCGCCAGGCCGGTACCCCTGGTGTTGTGGAAATGGCAGAGCAGCGGCCGCTCCCGGGCGACCCGGGTCAGCACGTCGCGTACGCGCCGCGGGGTGGCCATGCCGGTCGTGTCGCCGAAGGACACCTTGTCGACGCCCATCCCGATCGCCCGCTCGACGATGCCGGCGACGCGACCCGGATCGACGTCACCCTCATAAGGGCAGCCGAAACTGGTGGCGATGATCAGTTCGGCCGAGGCCCCGCCCGCGTGCAGCAACTCGATCAGGGCCGGCAGCTCCGCCAGGGACTCTTCGGTCGAGCGGTTGATGTTCTTGCGGTTGTGCGTATCCGAGGCGGACACGACCACCTCGACCTCGGTGAAACCGGCGGCCAGGGCGCGCTCGGCTCCGCGTACGTTCGGGACGAGCGCGCTGTAGCGGACGTCGGGATCGCGCGCGATCTTCGCCCACACCTCGTCGGCGTCGGCCATCTGCGGGATCGCCTTCGGATGCACGAAGCTGACCGCCTCGATCCGGCGTACGCCGGTCGCGCTCAGGGCGTCGATCAGTTCCACCTTGGCGGCCGCCGGGACGGGTGCTTCGTTCTGCAGCCCGTCCCGGGGGCCGACCTCACGGATCGAGATGGTCGTCATGCCGTCGAGCTTAACGCTCGTTCACCTCCATCTCCACCCACTCCTGCTCACTCCCCCGCTTCGCCCCCAAGATCGGGTTTGGATCAGGGAACTCACCCGAATCTTGGACCATGATTACGTGCGAACCCCTGATCCAAACCCGATCTTGAGCGGCGCGGGAACGGTGAGGGCGGTCAGCGCATGCGGGTGACGATGGCGGTGTCGTAGTCGCCGCTGAGGAACTCCTCGTTGGCCAGCAGTTCGGTGAAGAACGGCAGGTTGTTCTTCGGCCCGGCGATCGCGAATCCCGCCACCGCCGCCCTGGCCCGCTCGACCGCCTCAGCCCGATCCGCCCCGTACGCGATCAGCTTCGCCATGAGCGAGTCGTAGTGCGGGGTGACCGTGTCGCCGGACGCGTACCCGGAGTCGACGCGTACGCCTTCCCCGGTGGGTTCGACCCACGTGGAGATCACTCCGGGACCGGGCAGGAAGCGCTTGGGGTCCTCGGCGTTGATCCGCAGTTCGATGGCGTGCCCGACCGGGTGGGTCGGGACCTCCACTGGCAGGCCGGCCGCCACCCGCAGCTGCGCCTCGACCAGGTCCAGCCCGAAGACGGCCTCGGTCACCGGGTGCTCGACCTGCAGGCGCGTGTTCATCTCCAGGAAGAAGAAGTCTCCGGTCGCCGGGTCCAGCAGGCATTCGACCGTTCCGGCGTTGCGATAGGCGACCGCTTCGCCGGCGCGTACGGCGGCCGCGTGCAGGGCCGCCCGCCGCTGCGGCGTCAGCATGCTCGCGGGCGACGGCGATTCTTCGACCAGCTTCTGGTTGCGCCGCTGCACCGAGCACTCACGCTCGCCCAGCGCGACCACGCGACCGTCGGCCAGGCCGAGAATCTGCACCTCGATGTGGCGCACGCTGGGGAAGTACTTCTCGATGAGAACCGAGCCGTCGCCGAACATGCGCTCGGCGAAGCCGCGTACCTTCTCGTATTCGGTACGGAAGGCGGCATCGTCGTACGCGGGAGCCATGCCCATGCCGCCGCCACCGGCCGACGCCTTGATCATGACCGGGAAGCCGATCCGCTCGGCCTCGGCGAGCGCCGCATCAAGACTGCCCGCGGGTTCGGTGGTCCCCGGAGCCACCGGTACGCCGGCCGCCGCCATCAGGTTCCTTGCGTTGATCTTGTCGCCCATGGCCGCGATGGCGTCGGCCGACGGGCCGATCCAGATCAGGCCGGCGTCGGCGACCGCCCGGGCGAATCCGGCGTTCTCGGAGAGGAAGCCGTAGCCGGGATGGATCGCGGCCGCGCCGGTCTGCTTCGCGGCCGCCAGGATCGCCTCGGCGTTGCGGTAGCTGAGCGCTGGATTGGCCGGACCGATCTCGACCGCCTCGGCCGCCTCCCGGACGAACGGGAGACCGGCGTCGACGTCGGAGTGCACGGCGATGGTCCGGATGCCGAGGCGGTTCGCCGTGCGGATCACGCGCCGGGCGATCTCACCGCGGTTGGCCACCAGCAGGGACTCGATGACTGGGTTCTCAGACACCTTTCGCACGTTATCGGGTCGGCCGGACGCGCGCGACGGCGGGCCTGAACGATCGCTCAGGAAATCGGCCTCCCCCCGTGCTGAGGTGCGATTTCCTTCAGGTTCGATCAGGGCTTCGGTGAGGGCTTCGATCAGGCTTCGGTCAGGCAAGGAGCGCGCTGAGGGTCGCCTCACGCAGGAGGGCCGCCCTGCGCTGCCGGTCCACCTCGCCGCCGAGGAACGGCGTCGAGTTCATCAGGCCGAACACGGCGTGCGCCAGAACACGGGCCTCCCCGTCGCTCAGTCCGGACCGCAGAGCGGTGAGTACGCCGACCCACTCCTCCACGTAGCGTCGCTGCAGCCGGCGGATCTCCCGGCGGGGCTCCTCGGGCAGCCGGTCGAGTTCGTGCAAGTGCAGGGCGATCACCGCCGGGTTGGCCAGCGCGAATTCGACGTGGAAGTCGACCAGCGCCTCCAGCGCGGCCCGCGGATCGTCCTTGTGCGCCTCGGCCCGCTCCCGTCCGCCCGAGAGCAGGCCCTCGCTGACGGGATTGAGCGCGGCCACGAGCATGGCGTCCTTGCCCGCGAAGTGGTGGTACAGAGCGGGCCCTGTGACGCCGGCTTCCTTGCCGATGTCATCCATGGACACGCCGTGGTAGCCGCGCGTCGCGAACAGTCCGACCGCGATCTCGAGGATCTCGTCGCGCCGGCTGCGCTTGCGAGGCTTGCCCGAGGCTTCGGAAGTCCGGTCAGCTCGCACGCGGGGGGTGCCTACCTGCTCGATTGTCACGCGCTTAGCCTACTCGCCAGTCAACCAAGAACCTTAACGCCCGTTTAGTTACTTTCGGGTAGATCGTACGTTTTGCGCACGTCGGCGGCTTTCTGATGTTCGCCCTGCGCATCGAAGGCGCGGGCGAGCCACCACGCCGCTTCCTGCCGGGCCCGATGATCCCGGGGCAGGCCTTCGAGCACGTGCACGAGAACCCGCTCGCCGCGCTCGGGATCACCCGAGGCCACCAGCACCTCGCCGTACCGCAGCTCGGCCAGGGCCGCCTCCTCGTACGCCGAGATCGAACGGAACAGGTCCGGGGCACGTTCGCTGCGCAGCAGGGCACCGGCGTAGTCCCCGTGGTCCGACAGCACGTACGCCGCGTCGTAGCAAGCCATCGCGTGTTCCCAGACGACGCCCGGTTCCTTGTCCGGGTCGGCCCCGGTGACGAGCGCCTCGACCTCCCGGATCGCCTGCGCCGACCCCTCGGCGTCCCGGGCGTAGTGCAGGGCGAGGATGCGCCGGCGCAGTGCCCTGGCCGTCGCCGGGAGATCGTCGGCTGCTCCGTAACCGGCGGCGGCCTCGGCGTACTTGCCGGCGGCCTCCCGGTCACGGTCCATCCGGTAGAGCACCTCCGCCATCCGCTCGGTCAGGTCGGCCCGGCGGCGGGAGTCGTCATAACCGTTGCGGCTGCCAGTCAGTGCTTCGAGCTGGGCCAGCGCCGCACCGGGCTCCCCCATCTCGTCGTAGACGCGGGCCAGCAGGTCGCGGCACTCGTCGGCCATGAACAGCTCGTCGGTGCCCTCGCGGGCGTCGGCCATGCGGCTGAACCAGGCCAGCGCCTCCTCCGCGACCTCGGCGGCCTCCCGGATACGGCCCGTGGTCGCGAGCGCCACCGCCAGCCGATGCCGGGTGTACGCGGCCGCACGGTCCTCGCCCTCGGCGGCCATGATGCAGACGTGCTCGACGATGTCGTCGATCACCTCGCCGGCCCGGTCGGTGTTCACCAGCATGAACGCCGCGTTCGCCCGGGAGTTGCGGCGCAGTTCGGGGTCGACCGAGCTCGCGGCGGCCTCCTCGAACGAGGCCAGCGCCGCCTTGTGGTCGCCGGCGCCGGCGATGAGGTTGGCGTACATGACCAGGGCGGAGCCCAGCTGGTCGTTCGGGCTGTACGGCCGGAGCAGCTCGATCGCGGCCCGGACCGCCTCGACGGTCTCCGGGATCCGGTCGAGCCGGTGCAGCAGGCCCGCCCGCAGCATCAGCGCCTGGGCCCGGCGGCGGGGCGGCGCCTCCCCCGGCTCCGCGTCGGCCCGTTCGAGGGCTTCGAGCGCGCTGCTCTCGTCCCCGGTCATCGCCCGCAGGTACGCGACGCGCAGCATCGTCGTGCGCCGCTGGTTCGGATCGGTGGACTCGGTCATCAGCGCCTCGGCCGCCGCGAGCCCCTCGTCGAGGTCGGCGGGGTCGGACCGGAGCTCCAGCCGGGCCATCGCGAGCTGGATCCGGGCCGCGAGGGCGAGTTCGAGCGCGCCGGCCTCCACGAAGGCGTCGACGGCCGCCGCGAACTCGCGCTCCGCGGTCGCGGTGTCCTGCCGGTCGGCCTGGTACGCGCGCAGCCGGGCCAGCCGGCCGCGGTGGACCGGAGTGTCACCGCCGTCCGGGAACCCGGCGATGATCCGGGCGCCGAGGGCCTTGGCCCGCTCCTCCTCGTCGGCCTGGTACCACGCCTCGGCCAGATCGAGCTGCTGATCGAGGCTGAAGGTGACCGGCACGGCCGACAGATCGGGTTCTTCGGCGGCCGGGGCGACGGAGGGCGGTGCGACCCGCTGCCGGTAGGCGGCCGTGATCGACAACGGCAGGTACCCGACCAGCGGCTCGGCCGTCAGCTTGGCGGCGATCCGCTCGCTCTGGTACGCGTTGCCGTTGCGCTCGTCGAAGCGCGCCGCGATGGCGGTCGCCCGCGCGGCCAGCCGGTCGGCGAGTTCCCCCACGGTGGCCGGGCCCTGCCGGGTGCGTACCGCGAGGTCGGCCCGGCCCGCGGCGACGAGGCGGCGCAGCACGAGGGCGGCCGCCGAGGCGAACTCCATCTCGGACTTGGGTGTCGGCGGCCGGTCGAGCCAGGCGAGGTGGCGCTCGATCAGTTCGAGCCCGCGCATCTCGTTGCCGGACAGCCCGCAGAACTCGACGTGCTCGGCGACCGAGCCGAGGTCGGCGGGGTTGTTCTGGAACGCCCGGTACGCCCGCCGGTGCGCGTCCCGGGCCTGGTCGAGCCGGCCGGATCGCAGGTACGGGATCATCAGCGCGGTCAGGATCGAGTGCGGCTGCTCGGCGCAGCTCAGCCGGCCGGCCAGCGCGGGTTCGGCCAGCGCGATCGCATCCTCGTAACGTTCCCGCCACACCAGGTGGTACGCCTTCGACGTCGGGTCGCAGCCGGCGCAGTCGGAGTTCTCGTCGCGCGGGGCGCTGTCCCATTGCCGGTACCAGTGGTCGGCCAGCTCGACGTCGCCCACGTGCGACGCGATCGTGTGCCGGTACGCGTACACGGCGTGCAGGCTGTGCCCGCCGGACCGGTAGCGCCGTTCCATGTCGTCGAGGACGGCGTGCGTACGCTCCAACGGCACTTCGGGGAACCGGGCCATCGACGAGATGACGTACTTGAAGTACCAGAGCAGCAGGCGTTCGTCCTCGGCGGTACGCCCGGACGGGTCGGCGTCGTAGTCGGCCAGGCACCGGGCGAACGTCACGAACGCCTTGGCCGGCTCGCCGCCCCGGTGGAACGCGTTGGTCGCGGCCATCCGCGCGGCGAAGGCGACGTCCGGATCACCGAGCGCCTCGGCCTGCCGCAGCGCACCCTCCGCGAGTGCGATCTGGGCCGGCCCGTCCGGCGCCTCCCAGACCTGGTGCAGGAGTTCCCGCACCTCCTTGGCCGTCGTCATCGGTCCTCCCCAGGATCTTCCCGCACCGTACCCTCATCCGCCGGGTCCGGCGCCGCGGCCTCCGCCGGTCCGGTCTCCGGCTCGGTGAAGCCCGGGACCGCCTGCTGCAGCAGCCCGAAGAAGGAGCGGTTGAGCAGGGCCGAGTCCGCCGGCCGCAGAGGATGGTGGCCGAGCAGCAGCGCCTGGCCGTACAGCGCCTCGACCGCCAGGCGCATCAGCTCGTCGCTGCCGAGCGCGGCGATCCGGCGTACCAGCGGATTGCGGTGATTGAGGACGAGCTGGGGGCGCGTCGCCGCCTCGGCCCGCTCGAAGGCCGCGAGGACCCCGGCCCACACGTCGTCGACCACTTGCTGCGTCTCGCGCAGCCGGCGCTGGAACGAGGCTTCGCGGTCGACCAGGTAGAGGGCCGCGAGGCCCGGCGGGTCGTACGCGCGCACGACGACCTCGCAGCCGAGGGCGTCGAGACCGCGCTGGGCGACCGACACGAAATGCCGCAGGGCGAGCTCGGTGGCCGGGTCGAGGGTGTCGAAACGGGTGGACAGGTCGCTCGGGTCGAGCCGGTCGACCAGGATCTCGGGGTGCAGCAGCGGCAACCGCTCGATGATCTCGGCGTCGTAGGTGTAGCCCGCGTTGACGATGGCCAGGTCCTGGGCCGCCGCCACCGCGGCGAGCTGCCGGAACTCGTCGATCGAGGCGCAGTAGCGCACGGTCCCGAAGCGCTCGCGGAACTCGGCGAGCGGCATCTGCCCCATGTTCGTCTCCATCGGCCACCACTCGTCGACCAGGCGCAGCATCTCCTCGTCGTGCAGGGCCAGCGTCTTCACGCCCAGGTGGTGGATGCTCAGGAACTGCTGCAGCCGGTAGGGCTCGCGCCGCGCGAGGTTCACCAGCCACCCCCGCAGCTGATCGCCCAGCTCCTCGCGGACCGATTCGAGCAGGCCGTCCTCGTAGAGCGCCTCACGCCCGGCGGTCGGCCGCAGCTCGGAGGTGTCGATCAGACACCGCGCGAAGAACGCCCACTCGGGCAGCAGCCCTTCCGCACCCTCGGCGAGCAGCATGCGCTTGAGGTAGACCCGGTGGCCGGCGCGCGCCGCCGGGTTCGCCGCCCGCGGCATCACGAAAGCCACGCCGGTCAGGCCCGCCTGCGGAACCTTCAGCTCGATCACGTCGAAAGGCGTGAACCCGAAGGTCTTCTCCGCGTACGCGATGAGCGCTCCGCGCCCGGCGATCCACGGCGGTGTGTCGACGGTCACCGGTTCGCCGTCGACCCGGATCGGGAACGGGAGCATCTCGCCGAAGATCCGGGCGAGGTCGGTGACGCGCTCCCCGTCCAGCCAGTCGTACGCGTCCGGTCGCGGGGTCAGCGTGACGGTGGTGCCGGTCTCCGACCGGGCCGGCCCGGGCTCGACGGTGTAACGGCCGTCGGAGTAGCCGGTCCAGTAGACGGTCGGCGCGTCGCCGCTGCGGGTCTGCACGCGGATCTCGTCGGCGACCAGGAAGCACGACAGCAGGCCGATGCCGAACTGCCCGAGGAATTCCTGCCGGGAGAAGCCGAGCTCGTCGCGCTTGCCGCTGCGCCCGATGGTGGCGAGCAGCTCGTGCACCTGCGCCTCGGTCAGCCCGATCCCCGTGTCGTGTACACGCAGCGTCCCGTCCGCGGTCTGCTTCGGCGTCTCGATCCAGATCGACGCGGGCGCGTGAGGTTGCCCCTCGCGACGTGCGGTGATCGCGTCCACCGAGTTCTGCAGCAGCTCGCGGATGTAGACGCGCGGGCTCGCGTACAGGTGGTGGCTGAGCAGATCCACGATGCCGCGCAGGTCGACCTGGAAGGAATGGCTCACGCTCGGAGGGTACCGACGAGCAAGGACATTCGCGCACCCGCGTAATGCGGTTGTGGATGGCGCATTCCCGTCAGTCACGGCCCGCTTACAGGGCAGCACCGAGAGGAGTTGCCGTCAGGAATTCACCGGTCCGGGGACCGGTCGCTTCGCCTCCAGGTGATCGCCCGAGGACCGTCCGGTGAGCCGCCGCTTGATCCACGGCGCGAGGTGCGTACCGGCCCAGTGGATGTCGTTCACCCGGGCCCGGGCCCAGGACGGGCGGTGCCAATCCGGCACGTCCCACCAGCCCTCCGGCACCGGTACGCCGAGCGCGGTCAGCACGTGCGCCGCCACCCGGTGATGCCCGTACGCCGACATGTGCAGCCGGTCGACACTCCACATCGCCGGACTGGCGTACGCGTCGTCGTCCCACAGGTCGACCAGCCGGCACCCCTGCTCGACGGCGATCCGGCCGACGGCGTCGTTGAGGTAGGTCACCCGCGGCGCGATGAGCTTGCCCCCCGGCAGCCGGTCGACGAGGTTGGCGAAGCGGAACACGAGAACGTCGGCGCCGTCGCCGCGCAGCCGCCGCACGGACTCCTCGAAGCGGGCCATGAGGGTCGGCGGATCGCAGTTCTTGCGGAGCACGTCGTTCCCGCCGGCCGCGAAGCTGATCAGATCCGGTTTCATCGCCAGAGCGGGTTCGAGCTGCTCGGCGACGATCGCGTCGTAGAGCCGGCCGCGGATGGCGAGGTTGGCGTACTCGAAGTGGTCCACCTGGGCGGCGAGGACGCTCGCGGTCAGGTCGGCCCAGCCACGGAAGACGCCGTCGGCGCGCGGGTCGGGATCGTCGAGCCCCTCGGTGAAGCTGTCTCCCAGGGCGACGTAGCGCTGCCAGGCCATCCGTGCACACTCCTCGCGGACATGAGTGACGTGCCGGTCGTTAGTACCGGAAAGTAGTTTGTCCCACACCGGGGAATCGGCGCGTACGCCGGGTGGTTGGAGTGTGGCGTGGATATCGAGATCTTCTCCGACGTCGTGTGCCCGTGGTGCTGGATCGGCGAGCGGAAGCTGATGCAGGCCGTCGAGGGCTTCACCGCCGACACCGGCGAACCGGTGAACGTGCGCTGGCGCGCGTTCCAGCTGGACCCGACGGCGACCTCGGAGGGCCAGCCGCTCGTCGAGTGGCTGGGCAAGCGCTACGGCGGAGAGGACACCGCGCGCCGCATGTTCGGCCAGGTGACCTCGGTCGGCGCGGAGGTCGGCCTGGAGATGAACTTCGAGCGGGCGATCAGCGCGAACACGCTGGAGGCGCACCGGCTCATCTGGTGGGCCCGTTCGACCGGCGCGAACCAGCGCGACATGGTGGAGGCCCTGCACAAGGCTCACTTCACCGAGGGCCTGGACATCGGCTCGACCGACGTACTGGTGGACGTCGCCGCCTCGATCGGCCACGATCCCGTCGCGGTACGCGAGTTCCTCGACTCCCCCGGCGGTCTCGGCGAGGTCGACCGGGAACTGGAGACCGGCCGCGAGCTGGGCATCACCGGCGTACCGAGCTTCATCTTCGCAGCCAAGTACATGATCAGCGGCGCGCAGGACGCGTCGGCGGTCCGCCAGGTCCTCGACGAGGTCCTCCAGCGCGAAGGCCGCTCCCCGCTGACGGTGCTGACCCCGCAGGGTGCGGTCTGCACCGACGAGAGCTGCGAGATCTAGCCTTATAGGCTACTTAGTCATCTATGTTTCACGTGAAACGACATAGATGATCTTCTACTAAATATGCATGTGGACGGCCACCCCTGATACGGGTGGCCGTCCACATGTCTCGTATTCGCCCTGGGGCTTGACCGGTTCAGGCGGCCGGAGGCTGCCTGTCGTTCCGATCGAGCGGCTTGAACAGGACCTTCATGGCCCACAACGCACCGACCACCACACCGCCGATGGCGGCGTAGGGCCCGATGTGGTCGTAGCCCAGGACGGCGAGGATCGCTACCGACGCACCGAAGAGGATCGAGATCCCGACCAGGATCCGCGAGACGATCTGTGACTGCATGACGGTCACTGTGCCATGTGTACGCCGCTGCGGGAACCCGCCTTGTCCGCGGCCGTTTCGGGTGAAGGGACGGGCCCGCCGGATGGTGGGACGCGTCGATTCCTGGGCCAGATCTCTCAACAGCAGTCGGACGGTGTCGACATCCGTCACTTCGCCGAGCCGATCATCAAACCCTCGAGTTCAGGCGCGATCTCGCGCAGCCGGGCCAGCGCCTTCGACGTCTGCGACTTGATCGTGCCGACGCTGACTCCCAGCGACTCGGCCGCCTCGACTTCGCTGCGGTCCTCGAAGAAGCGCAGCACCAGCACGGCGCGCTGCTTCGCAGTGAGCCGCAGGAGCGCCGCCCGCATCGTGATCCGCAGCGTGATCTGGCCCGAATCCTCGACGAGCCGGCTGCGCTGGCGGTCGGGCAGGTCGCCGGGCAGCACCTCGGCCACCTTGCGCCGCCGCCACCAGCTCACCTGCAGGTGGTACATGGTCTTGCGGGTGTACGCCTCGGCATTGGAGCTCTCGGCGAGCCGGTCCCAGGAGGAGTGCGTCCGGGCGAGCGCGGACTGCACGAGGTCCTCGGCCAACTGGTGATCGCCGGTCAGCAGGTACGCCGCCCGCATCAGGGAAGGCTTACGCGCCCGGACGAACGCGTCGAACTCGGCGAGGTTACCGGCGCGGAGGTCACGCGCGATCGGTGCGTCGGCCAGCTGGGTCACGGCTCTCAGACCTTCCCGGGAGGGTTACCGGTGCTTTCATCCTGGGAGACGCGGGGCCCCCTGTCGAGGTTGCCGCCGGGCCGCATTTTCTTCCGACACTGGCACCACCGTCAGCCCAGCGCCGCCGCTTCGTCGAGAACCACCTGGAACGGCCCGGTGAGCGGGTCGATGACGCAGTAGTGGCCTTCGCCGGGGAGGCGTACGAATCGGATGTCGGGGTGGCTGTCCCGGTAGGACTCGGCCACCTCGATCGGTACCGTCTCGTCCGCCGACCCGTGGACGATCGTCACCGGTCGCCGCGGCGCGAGCAGCCGAGGATCGAACCCGGCCGGGTCGTGGTCGCCGAGGAATGCGGCCACCGCGTTGCCGCTCAGCCCCAGCGCGCTCGCCCGGGCCAGGTCGGCGACGGGGGCGAGGGCGACGACTCCGCGTACGTGCTGCGGCGCGGTGGCGGCCGCGTGGAGCGCGAGATGTCCGCCGGCGGAGTGTCCGAGCAGCACGACCTCGCCGCCGACGGCGGACAGCGCGGCGCGTACGTCCTCGACGGTGGCACCGGGGTCGCCCGGGATACGCCGGAACTCCACCGTGATCGCCGTCCAGCCGGCCGCCTGCATCGCGTTGGCCATCGGATACAGGTGCACCCGGTCGTACGCCGGCCGCCAGAATCCGCCGTGCAGCAGCACGGCGGTCCGTTCGGCGGCTCCGGGGAAAACATCGAACACCTGGTCGGGGTGGCCGCCATAGGCGACCGTCCGCGTCGGAGCCTCCGCCGCGCGACTCAGTACCGACTCGTCCTCGGGCATGGTGCTCCCTCCGTGGCTGATCTTCTCCGACGGCAGGTTATCCCCAGGTGGTTATCCACATCCCTGTGGATAACCACCTGATCACCAGGTCACCGGGTCACGGTCGGCAGCGGCAGCACGGCGGTCGTCCAGGCCGTGCCGTTCCAATGCGCCGCGTACCCCTGGGTGTGGTAGCCGTCGCTCGTCCCACCAACCGCCCAGACGTTGTTCCCGCCGATGGCGGCCACGGAGTTCAGCGCGGTGTACGTGCCCTTCCGCGGTACGGCCAGAGTGCTCCACGCGCTGCCGTTCCAGTGCTCGGCGACGGCCTGGAACTGGCCGAACTGGCCCGAACCCTCAGGTATCGCCGCGCCGACCGCCCACACGTCGGTCGGCCCGGTGCCCGCGACGCCACGCAGGTCCAGATCAGAACCGGCGGCGGCCAGACTCACCTTCTGCCATGCGCCATCCGTCCAGTGGAACGCCGTCGTACCCTCTTCGCCGACCACCCAGCCGTCGGTGGCGCTGGTCATCGTCACGCCGAACAGCCAGGGCGGCGTACCGGCGCTCTCCGCGGGCACGGGCAGCACGGCGTCGCGGCCCAGCACCGTCACGACGTAGGCGCCGTTGTCCGCCTCGCCGATCGCGACCACTCCGCCCTGATGATCCGCGGCCACGGACTCGTAGTGGCTGATCGAGTCCGGCACGTCGACCTGAGTCCAGGTGGAACCGTTCCAGTGCAGGACCAGGCCGTCGTCCTGCGTGCCGGTCCGCTCGGAGCCGACCGCCCAGACGTCGTCGGGTCCGAGCGCGACCAGTCCCCTGATCCCGGTGTTGTAGGTGCTGCCGCCCAAGGGTGCGGCCGACAGGTGCCAGGCGGTGCCGTCCCAGTGCTCGATCAGCACGTTGTTGACGTACGTAGTACCGATGATCGTCTGGTAGTTGCCCGCGGCCCAGACGTCCGACGGTCCGGCGACGGCCACCGCGGCCACTCGGGTCGCCAGGGCTCCCGCCGGTTCCGGCAGCAGGCTCGCCGACCACGAAGTACCGTTCCAGTAGTTCACCGTGGCCCAGTCGCGGGTCGACCGGACGCCGAACTTGCTGATCGAGCTGGCCCACAGATGTCCCGCGCCGTCGGCGGCCACCGCGTTGCCATACCCGTCGACGGCATTCTGGCTCAGGTGGGCCGACGGCGAGGAGTCTCCGACGAAGTAGCCGGACACGTCGACGAGCACACCGGTGTAGCCGGCGCTGTTGTAGATCTTCGTGGCCCCGTCCGGACCGAGCCGTCCGATCACGAGGTTCGCGACGTTGGCGTTCGACGGAAAGTTCACGTCCGAGGCGGTCGGCCGAGACTTGTCCGAGGGGAAGGCCGTCAGGAATCCGGGGCTCCCGGCGATCGCCGTCAGCGTGGCGATCACGCCCGTGGGCGGCGTGATGTCCAGCGCCGTCGGAATCAGATCGTTCCCGGCGACGGTGACCGTGGCGGTCTGGCCCGGCAGCAGCATCGACTGCGGCCCGCCGGCCGTCCGCAGGTCCGCGACCCGGGTCGGGGTCACGCCGACGAAGTACGCGCCGCCGGCGGCCGGGTCCGAGCCGTCCCCGAACCAGCCGGTGACATCCGCGACGAGCGGCGTACGCCCGGCGAGGTTGTAAAGGCTGATCTTGCCGTCGACCCCCACCGGGACGATGACGCGGTTGGCGACGATCTGGCCCGCCGCGAAGTTGAGGGTGGAGGCGAGCGGCCGGTTGTCCGCCTTGGGATAGGCGGTGACGAAGCCCGCCGCGGTGGAACCCGCCACGGTGAGGTTGAGGACGACCGCGCCCACACCCATCGTCGGTACGCCGCCGGCCCCGGTCACCTTCAGGTCGATGGTGGCACCCGCCCCTGGCGTGGAGGCACCGAGCCCGCTGCGGGTGTCCATCAGCCGGGCCGGAGTCAGACCGTGGAACAGTTCCCCTTGGGAAGAGGTGTCGGCGGTGCTGAACCAGCCGTCGGCGTCGACCACGAGCTGCGCCGCGCCCAACGAGTACAGCGTGACGGCACCGTCGGCGCCGACCGGCACCACGACCAGGCCGGCGACGGTCTGCCCCTTGAGATAGTTCAGGTTGGACGCTTCCGGCCGCGTCGTCTGGCTCGGGTACGCGGTCACGAAGCCGGCCCGATTCGACCCCGTCACGGTCACGTTCAAAACGACCGATCCCACTCCGCTCGACGGAATGCCGTGCGCCCCGGTGATCGGAACGGTAATCGAGTTCGTCGGCCCCGTCGACGGCACCCCGGTACGCGTATCCGCGATGCGTACAGGCGGAATCGCGTGCAGCGACCCACCGAGCGGCTTGAGCGTGACCGGGGCGAGCGCGTCCGTGGCGGCCGAACTCGCGGCGCCCGCGAGACTCGCGACCCGGACCGTGTACGCGGTCCCCAACGGCACGTGCGGCAGCACGGCGCGCTCAGTGCCGACAGGCACGTCCACGCTGGTCGTAGCCGGTGAGGTCGTGACCCGGTAGCCGGTCACGCCGGTACGGTCGACCGGCGGTGCCCAGGTGACGGCGAGGTTCATGGCTTCCTGCGCGGCCCACACCTGGCCGGGCCCGGCGGGCGCGGCGGCAGCGGGCTGTGGCGCAACGAAGAACGCCGCCACGCAGGCGGCAACGACTGTGGTGATGAGATGACGACGCACGACTTCCCCCGTCCGAGCGATCAGCCTTCTCAAGAAACATCGAGGACGGCGAACGCGCCATAGCCCGGTCGATCTTTCGTGAAAGCCATTCGGATGAAGGGGCGAGGCGCCGGAGCCGCTCACCTCTGCGGCTGACAGCCTGCGGGCGTGCGCGGCGAGACCGGTCAGGAAGACCGGAATGGTGCAGCCACGGTGTGGTGGTGGAGCCTAGGAGAATCGAACTCCTAACCCCCGCCTTGCAAATGATGATCGCCTCCGGTCGCCATGATCGCTCGGCGTCCTCGGGTACCTGGCACTGGGTCGCCGTTGTCGTCCGCTGTCGTCAGTCGCGGGCGCTCGGCGACCCTCTTGCCGAGTTTTCGCCGAGTCCCTCGCCCTACTATCGCTGAGTTATGGCACGCTGGGTCCAGCCCGTCACATTGTCAGTCCCCTTCGAACGCTATCGATGCGTCCGGCATCGTGGCGCACGCCTCAGCCAGAGTCCGCAGCCTCTCTAGGCCACGGCGCTCCGGCCCCTGCCGCGCGGATGGCAACAGCCTCTCAATCTCGGCGAGAAGCTGCGGCATATCGGACGGCATGAACTGCACTTCGCCGTAGGGATCGACACGACTAAGCAGGGGCAAGCCGGGGTCTTCCCTCCCTAGCAGTCGATCGAAGTCGCCTGCCGCGTCAAACGTCCCGCCAGCGGGGTCGGGCAGCCCGATCAGCTGCTTCCCCGCCTGCCATAGAGACGCCTGCACATTCATGCCCTGATGATCTCGTGATGCGTCGCCAGCTAGACATCGCATCTTCAGGTTGGAAGTGCGCTCGCAATGATTCCACTTGTCCGTTATGCCGTGCAGTGCGCCGACTCTGGCGACCTTTCGCGACCGCTCAAGCCCGCATGCGGAACGCCTGAATGGCCCGTGAATGGCCCGGCCGGGGCTGGGCGACGACCCAGGTACGCTCTCACCGTGGAAGAGGCGTTTCCAGACTTGCCTGGCTGGATCTTCTATACCGATGAACTCTCTGCCGGGGCTTACCGCGTCGGCGGAATGGACCGGTCTGGTCGCAGGGTCGATGTGACCGGGAGTGATCCAGAAGGGCTACTTGAGGACTGCCGACGTTGGGCCGCACGAGTCGCGTCCGATGATGGCGAGCGGTGAGATGCATCGAGGTGGGTCTCGCGTGAGGGTTCTCAATCTTGGATTGGCGGCCCTGCGGACCGTACAGGCACTCGACTACCCGAAGTACCTGGCGGCGACATGGGTAATGGCTACCGAGATGGGCCGCCTGTACGGCGACCGAAATCGCGCCGACGGTCGAGACCTGTCTCAAAGATCGTTATCCGTGCTACGAGCAGCGATCGACGCACCGATCCATGAAGTCCAGGCTACGGCGCGCGATCTTTTCTTCGAGTGGCTTGACCTGATGGGCATCGAGTACGAGCCGGAGGATCCGGACGACGTCAGCGAGGTTGACGTGGACGTGGAGCCTGGCGTGCTGAACCTATGGTTCACCATCCGTGACGTCATGGCAGAACTAGCAGCCGAGGCTCCGCCGTACAGCGGCATCAGCCGCCTAACCCTCGCCGTCGAGATGTTCGAGGAAACGGACTCGGACAGGGGCGTCATCGTTATCAACACCTGGGAAGTCACCGAAGACAGCTTCACGGCAACCACCCTCGCTAAGTTCCACACCGTCGCTGAACTGGTCCAGCAGGGCAATCTAGCGCCAGAGGCTGTGAGAGCCGAAGCGTTTGGCTGGTAACCCAACGCTGTCGTCGGTTTGAGTTCGACCGGCCACCCATCCGGACCCTGAACCTACGGATTCCTGGCCGAGCGGTCGATCATGGCTCCGGACCTGACCGTGAGGGTTCTGGCGGCCTCCGGCGTCCGTGCCTGGTTGCTGGCGTTGCTGTACTTCGCTGCTGTACTGCAAGCATGCCGGACTAGGTTGTTGCCGTGGCAAATGATGACGTCATGATCAGGCTCACCAAGAATCAAGCTCTGGTCTTGTCGCTCTGGCTCGAACGGGTCGAGGGGAACGAGGTCTTCAAGCGTCTGGTTGATGATCGCGCTGTGTGGTCAGCTCTGCTTCGCATCGAAGGCACACTGGACAAGTCTCTGGCGGAGCCGTTCCATCCAGACTACGTTGCGCTGCTCGAAGCAGCACGCGACCAACTGCTGGAGGAACTGGGCGACTTTGGGCTACCAGAGGAGACCCACGTGGAAGCGGTTCACGAAGACTGCGCGTTGATCCTTGACAAGATCGAATTTCTTCTTGTGGTGAACCGGATCGCCGTCGGTGTCGATCAGGTCGAGCCGCTCTTGGATGACCTGCTCAACCGGATTCACCACAGGCCGCACTGCTGGCCCGTGGTGAGCCAGCGGCTGGAAGCGCTACTGGAAGCCATCGACTACAACAACGTCGTCATCATCGGGTACTGCATGCATGAGCTGCGATGGGAGCAGATCCGCAGCAAGACGGTCGAGCTGAAGGCGGCAGCCGGCCCCGACCAAGTGCTCCTGTACCACCGCGTACTGGAGTCCTTCCAAGACGACTGGCCTGAACGAGACCTCTATGAACGCTTCGAGTGATGCTTTACGCGTTGCCGGACGGCGGCGGGTCACTCTCCCAGCCCCCGGTCTGCCCACCCATGCCGGTGCTCTGAGCGGGGAATACCGTCAGCTTGGGAAAAGTCGTCGTGATCATCGGATATGCCTGTTCACGCAGGTCACCTAGCCAGAGAAGCGTCCGCTCATGACCGTTCGCGACCGGTCGTGGACTGACCTTCTGGCCCGTGGCTGGCCCGTAGCCGCGCGGAAACCGCTAGCTGCCACGCCGAGCTCACCGCATCATGAGTCTCGGCTGGCAGTTCAACTGCGGCCTGCGAGGTCTACGGCAGTCTTCGCCCGGAGATGGGGATCTTAGAGATGAGCGGCCAAGTCGCGTTCATGCAGCAACTCGTGGCAGCGTTCCCCGAGCTACAGGACCTTTACGAAGCCGAGGTCGAGAACAACGGCGAGGTTCTGGCTCACGTGATCTTCGGTATCGGCGGTGGCATCACCGACGAAGTCGTGTCGGCCTACATCGAGGACTCACCGGAGGGGCTGGACTGGCGGAGGTTCCTAGCGTTCCTCGACAAGCACGTCGGCCAGGGCGACAAGGAAGTTAACGTGGTGATCGGGACGAGCTTCCTTTGGAGGCTCCCCTGGCCGACAGAGCCCGGCTACGGGCTGGTGGACGAGCTTCCCCCACGCCTCCACGAGATGTGGTCGCGCATACGCCCATCCGGCTAGACCGACCGCCAGGGAGCAGACCCGGCGGCGTCAATCACGCCTTGACACCCGTACGCGCCGGGGACCCACTCGGCTGTCCCATCGCTGTCGGCCCGCACACCGTGGACACGGGTTCTGGTTGGCCGGCAAGGTGGAGCGCCCCACCGGACGAACGACCTTGCCGGCCAACCAGGTTCCGTGTCGGCTCGCCCCGGGTCGGCAGTGACGGGACCAGTCCCACCGAGCATGACCACTCTCCCGACTCGCAGCGCACCACGGTCGCCACCCTCCTGTTGCCGAGCGCCCCTGCCAGGGGCATGCTCTTCGGCTCTGTCGTCCTGGACGGGGGTCCGGTCATCGGGCGGAGGATCGGTCCGCAGTCTCTGGGTTTGTCGCCGAGCTGCACCGTGCACGCCAGCCGCCGGGCCGGTCGCCGTTGCCGAAGGCACAAGGCGATCCGTGCCCGAGCGAGCAGGCGTGCGCGCCGCGCTTGCGCGGCGCCTTGATCCCCAAGAGACAAAATCGGCAAACTACTTTGAGCCCTGAACCGCTTCAGCCTGGCTGTCCTTGAGGTCGAGGGGCATATATGCGGTGCACGCCGTTGATCGTAAGCGGCCGGGTCATGGCGCGTACTGAGTGGCACCGCTAAGTTGTCTCTATGGCCCTTCGCCAACGCTCAAAGCACGGGTGGGGATCTCAGCGCGTTGTACGGCGATCGCGATCATTTGTCGCTGCCGCGATCGGTATGCTCGCACTCTTGCTATCTAATCTAGTCTGGGATGTGGCATCCATCGCAAGAAGTAAGACCACCTATATTCTTCTCGACGCTAATACTACTTCGACCCTCATCATCGCGATCAGTGGCGCGGTTATAGCCCGAACGCAATACGCGCGAACTATTCGACCGTACGTCGCAGGGAGGTTTTCACGCTACGCTCCGCCAAGAGGTAACGTGGTTGCAGCGGAAGGTGAGCCATCGGTTGGCAGCTTCTACACTTACAATGCTGGTTCCAGCACCTGCATTGTTCAAGATCTCAGTTACCAATTTCGCCTGGCCTCTTGTGCGCTATCTGGCGGGCTGTCCCATGACGAAAGCAGCTGGCAACCTAGAAGAACCCTGGTCAGCGCATTGCGTGCTGCTGGGCTACGAGAAGACCGAGACTACTTTGTTGCCCGGATAGGTTCTGCACCGCTACCTCCCATTGTGAATCCTTTAGAAGGGCTACATCTCCTCACATTAAATTGGCGAACGATCGCTTGCATTGAGAGTTTGTCGATTCGCATTACAGTGACCGACATCATTGGCGATACTCACGAGCGAGTCTTCAACGACTTCTTCATGCCAGCACATCTAATCGAGGTCCAAGAATACGAGAATGCTCGGCGATTGGCGGCCGACGCGACCCCGGAAGAGGAGGTCGAGGTTGAGAGCTTCGAGGATTCATCGCTCGGTCGACCGGTGTCGTCGGAGACCTGAGACGGCTTAGGGGAGTTGATGCTTAGAACACCGGCGCCATGAATATTGAGCCGCACAGGCGTTGACGGTTGCATATCGTGAGCTCGTGAACACGTCGTACGCATACGCTCACCCGGAGAATGGACGTGTCGCCGCCAGGGTGCAAAATGACGGTGTGACGAGTGCGCCGAACCCTTCCGCCGAGTGGTGGACGACTACCGATGTGGCGGCGTACCTCGGTGTGCAGGTGTCAACGGTCGCGAACTATCGCCGTAGGGAGCAGATGCCGCAGCCAGCGCAGACGATCGGCCGAACGCACGTGTGGCGGCCTCAGCAGATCATCGAGTGGCACGAGAAGCGTCCTCGGCCCGGCGTCGGGGGCCGGAAGTCAGCTCAGGCTTGATCAGCTGATCCAGCGGCGAGTGACCGGACGTCGTCGAGGAAGGACTTGGCCTCGGGCTGGTCCTTGTACTGGTCGCGTAGGAGAGAGGTCAGCTCCGAGGAGACCATTAGAAGCGACGGCAGCGACTTTCGGTCGCCAGTGAGAGCCTTGCGGCCCAACGAAACTGCGCGTTCCAGATCTCCGGCCCGGCCGGCCACGACCGCGAGGGTAAGGCGAGCCTCCGAGATTCGCATCGGCTTGCGCTCGATGCCGTTCGGATCGGTCGAAGCCCGGATGACTTCGCGTGCGTACAGGCTCGCCCGTCCGTCCTCGCCGACGAGGCGGTAGCCATCCATGGCGTAGAAGTCGAACTTCGCCGGATCAACGACGAAGTGGTTGTCGAGATCGTCGGGATACGGCAGCGTCTCAAGCACCTCGCGACCCTCTTCGAGCGCAAGCTCCACCTGGCGACGATCGCCGATGCGCGCCCAAGCCTTCGCCTTCTGTGCCGCGAGTTGCACGGCGACGCTCCGGCCTGGCGCGATGAGGATGCCAGTGTCAGCGGCGGCGATCACGCCGCGAAGGTCACCTTGAGTCAACGCGTACCAGGCTCGCATCTCGTGAGCCCAGCCCTGGATGTCGAGGTTCCCCGCCTCCTGGCCGAGCGATAGGGCGGCCTTGCGGGTGCCCTCGGCCTGGTGACGTTGACCCATGTCGTACTCGACGCAGCCCAGCAACAGGGCAACCCATCCGGCAAGCGACAAGATCTCCTCGTGCTGCGCCAAGGTGAGGCGCCGATCCAGAAGGCCCGTGATCCGTCGGAGCCACGCCTGGCCCTCGACGAGTAGCTGGCCGGATGGCATGTAGGGGTACTCGCAACACAGTCGGTCGGCGGTGATGCGAAGTGCGTCAAGCGTGGCCTGCGAAACGTCGGACGCCCGGACACGCGAGAGTAGTTCCAGGGTGTCCATGCCGGTGCCGTGGAGGAGTTCGTCATCCCCGCTGCGGTGACTCGGGCGAGGGAAGATGGCGGCGGTGACGGTGCCGAACGTCTTCGCGATCAACGACTTGTAAAAGTCGTCGGGTTCGGAGTCGCCTGCCTCCCAACGTTTCCAGTTGCGCGCGAGGCTTGCAGCCTCGGGCAACGGCTTCTCTGAATGAGCCTGTAGTGCCCGTACTGCATCGCTCTGCGACCATCGCCGTGTCTGGCGCTCAGCGCGAATCCGCTGAGCCCACGCGGGCCGGTCATCGTCGCGTACCAGCTCGTCCTCCTCCATGAGCCCAGTATCGACTCGGGCATGAGCTGTCCCCCGCGACGGTCCGCAAGGCGCACAGCGTCATGACTCGGATCATGACGGCTGCCGTCCGCTCGCGTCTGATCGCCGCGAACCCGTGCGAAGGCGTCAAGGTGACCGGCGGCGCGTCCAGTACGGCGACCGCCATCGCCCGGGACGTCTTCCTGGGCCAGCTTCTTCCGGCAGTGCCACCGACTCACCGGCCGCTCGTGGCAACGGCAGGCGGAACCGGACTGCGCTGGGGCGAGCTGGCGGGCCTGCCTTGGCGGTCCGTAGACCTCGACGCGGCGACCCTTCGGGTGTCGCAGGTGGCGGTCGAGACCGCCGAGGAAATCTCGATCAAGCCGTATCCGAAGAGCCGGGCGGGAGTTCGCACCGTTCCGCTCCCGGCCTTCGTGGTCACCGCGCTGCGCAGCCTCCTGGTGGATCGGGACGAGCCGTCGCCGGCCGAACTGGTCTTCACCACCACCAACGGCACGGCCTACCGTCGGTCCAACTTCCGGCGTCAAGTCTGGCGACCGCTGCTCGTCCGGGCGGGCCTGCTCGGACGGATCGTGGAGAGCGGCGCTCACCAGCATGTTGCGCACTGGCCGGACGCTGAGGGGCACCGAGTGGTCGGCGGAGTTCCGCACCGAGCGGGAAGCAGTCACGCTCATCGCCCAGAAGGCGGCGGGCGGCCTGCGCTTCCACGATCTCCGGCACTCGTACGCCACGTGGCTCGTGCTCGATGGTCTGCCCGTCAACGTCGTGCAGCGGATCATGGGGCATGAGAAGGCGACCACGACGCTCAACCTCTACACGCACGCTCCGACTGACTACGACCGGCGCGTGCGGGAGACGTTCGGGCCTGCCGCCGAGGAAATGCCGAGTTTTGATCAATCCGATGGAAGGTCGTCAACTAACAAGATCGCTGACGATGCCTCCGACCAGGACGGAGAGGAGTGGAGCCTAGGAGAATCGAACTCCTAACCCCCGCCTTGCAAAGGCGGTGCTCTGCCAATTGAGCTAAGGCCCCGACGCTGTGACCATTTCTACCACAGCGGTGCGGTACGCGGCCGGGGCCGCGATCCGCCTAGCGGAGGTCAGGCGCCGTCGTGGCCTCGTGCCAGAGGGCGCGCTCGTCGTTGGCGTCCTTGACCTTCTTGGCGATGAACACCGCGGCGCCGACGACCGTTGCGACGATCAGAAGCTTCTTCCACATGATGTGGCCACCTCAAGCGCTCTGCGAGACTCGCTCGTCTGATGGGGTGAGAGTGGGGCTAGCTGGAATCGAACCAGCGACCTCAGAGTTATCAGCTCTGCGCTCTAACCGACTGAGCTATAGCCCCTCAGCGACAACGAACCTTACCGCACCCGGTCTGCCCTTCCCAAATCGGTATGCCGCTCGCCACGCCGACGAATCTCGGGCGAGGCCTACCGGCAGGGCGGCACCTGCGAAAACACTTCGGGCGCCGGTCACACCGACCGGCGCCCGAAGCGGGAGAACGTGCGTCAGTCGCGCTCGGCGAGCGTGACCTCGATGCCGCCGACCAGGTCCGCGCAGACGTTGTAGATGAACGCCCCAAGGGTCGCCAGCGCCGTGAAGAGCAGGACGTTGACCGCGCCGATGAGGGCGGACGTCCCGATCACCCCACCAGCAGTGATCTTGAATGCGCTCGCGGACTGCGTACCGCCGCTGGAGTTGACCAGATCGCCGAGGCTGCTGTTGATCGAGTCGAAGACGCCCATCGCGTTCAACGCCAGGTACAGCACCGACGTCGCCACGATCACGACGAGGAACAGCACCAGCGAGACGGCGAAGGAGAACTTCATCGCCGACCACGGGTCGATCCGCTTGATCGCCAGACGTGCCCGGCGGGGACCCCGCGAAGCCGCCGCGCTGACGTTCGACCGCGCCGTACGAACGGCCTCGGTCACCCGGGCGGCGCCGAGCTGGCCGGCCGCCTGAACGGACTTCAGCGGCGTACGCCCGACGGAGACGGATCCCTTCGCCGGCGCGGCGGCCGCGGAGGGTCGCTCGGCCGGCGGGGTCATGCCCGGCGGTCTCGTGAACGTGGACGTATTGCTCATCGCGTCGGCCTTCGCCGGCTCCGCGGCCGGAGCCGGGGTCGGGGCCTTGACTTCGTCGCGCGCCTCAGCGGGGGCGTCGGCGTTGGCGTCTCCGTTCGAGGCGGGGCTGTCCGCGGGGACTGTAGCGCGACCGACGGCCGAACGATTGGCAGACGCAGTGCTCTCCGCGTCGCCATCTTCGACCGGATTCGCCGAGGCCCCCGCGGCTCCCGACATCGCTTGTGTCTCCGTCATGCACTAGTCCTGTTCGTCCGGTTCGTCGGCATTGCGAGCAATAGCGACGATACTTACGCCCTCTGGCAGGTCCATGAGCTTCACACCCATTGTGTTCCGATCGCGCGTCCGCCGTACAGGCTTCACCGGAGTTCGGATAACTCCACCGTTGCTCGTAATGGCGAAGAGTTCGTCTTCCGGGCTGATAACGACCGCACCGACCAGACCGCCACGGCGTTCCGTGATCTTAGCGGTGAGAACTCCCTTGCCGCCGCGGCCCTGTACAGGATATTCGTCGATCGGCGTTCGTTTGGCGAACCCGCCGCCTGTGGCCACGAGAACGTCCACATTCATG
Source organism: Hamadaea tsunoensis DSM 44101 (assembly GCF_000428945.1). Taxonomy (GTDB): domain Bacteria; phylum Actinomycetota; class Actinomycetes; order Mycobacteriales; family Micromonosporaceae; genus Hamadaea; species Hamadaea tsunoensis. The sequence continues at coordinate 114,280 of NZ_AUAX01000006.1, forward strand.
CCGTCCCGGACGACTTCCATGGCCAGAAGCTCGTCACCTTCGGTGAACCGCATGCCGATGACGCCCGAGGTGGCCCGGCCCATCGGGCGCAGCGCCTCGTCCGTCGCGTTGAACCGGATCGCCTGCGCGTGCTTGCTGACGAGCAGCAGATCGTCCTCGGCCGCCAGCAGGGCCGCGCCGACCAGTTCGTCGTCGTCCTTCAGGTTGATCGCGATGATGCCGCCCGACCGGTTCGAGTCGAACTCCGCCAGTGACGTCTTCTTGACGAGCCCGTCGCGCGTGGCCAGCACCAGGTACGGCGCGACCCCGTAGTTCGCGATCTCGATGACCTGGGCGATCTGCTCGTCCGGCTGGAACGCGAGCAGGTTCGCCACGTGCTGGCCCTTCGCGACCCGGCTCGCCTCCGGCAACTCGTACGCCTTCGCGCGGTAGACCCGGCCCTTGTTGGTGAAGAACAGGATCCAGTCGTGCGTCGAGCAGACGAAGAAGTGGCTGACGATGTCGTCCTGCCGCAGACTCGCGCCGGAGACGCCCTTTCCGCCACGTTTCTGGGAGCGATAGAGGTCCGCCTTCGTACGCTTGGCGTACCCGGTCCGGGTGATGGTGACGACGACGTCCTCGCGGGCGATGAGGTCTTCCATGGAGACTTCACCGTCGAACGGGACGATCTTCGTACGCCGCTCGTCACCCCACTTGTTGGTGATCTCGGTGAGCTCCTCGGAGATGATCTGCCGCTGCCGCTCCGGCTTGGCCAGGATGTCCTTGAGGTCGGCGATCTCGATCTCGATCTTCGCCAGCTCGTCGATGATCTTCTGGCGCTCCAGGGCGGCCAGGCGGCGCAGCTGCATGTCGAGGATCGCGGTCGCCTGGATCTCGTCGATGTCCAGCAGCGCGATGAGGCCGTTGCGGGCCTCCTCGACCGTGGGCGACCGGCGGATGAGGGCGATGACCTCGTCCAGCATGTCGAGCGCCTTGACCAGACCGCGCAGGATGTGCGCGCGCTCCTCGGCCTTGCGCAGCCGGAACGCCGTCCGGCGCTGGATCACCAGGATCTGGTGCGCCACGTAGTGCCGCAGGAACTGGGCGAGGTTGAGCGTCCGCGGTACGCCGTCGACCAGCGCCAGCATGTTGGCGCCGAACGTCTCCTGCAGCTGCGTGTGCTTGTAGAGGTTGTTCAGCACGACCTTGGCGACCGCGTCCCGCTTGAGGACGAGGATGAGCCGCAGGCCCGTACGCCCGGAGGACTCGTCGCGGATGTCGGCGATGCCGGCGAGCTTGCCCTCCTTGATCAGTTCGGCGATGCGCTCGGCGAGGTTGTCCGGGTTGACCTGGTACGGCAGCTCGGTGACGACCAGGCACGGCCGGCCGCGCTTGTCCTCCTCGACGTCGACGACGGCGCGCATCCGGATGGACCCGCGACCGGTCCGGTACGCCTCCTCGATCGGCGTGAGGCCGACGATGAGTCCGTAGGTCGGGAAGTCCGGGCCCTTGACGATGTCGATCAGCGCGTCGAGCGTGGTCGGCTCGTCGGCCTCCGGGTTGGCCAGGCACCACTGGACGGCGGCGGAGATCTCCCGCAGGTTGTGCGGCGGGATCTTGGTGGCCATGCCGACCGCGATGCCTTCGGAGCCGTTCACCAGCAGGTTCGGGAAGCGCGCCGGCAGGATCGTCGGCTCGGTGGTCCGGTTGTCGTAGTTCGGGATCATGTCGACGGTGTCCTCGTCGATGTCCCGGAGCAGCTCCATGGCCAGCGGGTAGAGGCGCGCCTCGGTGTAACGCATGGCCGCCGCGGGGTCGTTGCCCGGCGAACCGAAGTTGCCGTTGCCGTCGATCAGCGGGTAGCGCAGCGACCACGGCTGGCCCATGCGGACCAGGGTGTCGTAGATGGCCGAGTCGCCGTGCGGGTGGAACTGGCCCATCACGTCACCGACGACACGGGAGCACTTCACGTAGCCGCGGTCGGGCCGGTAGCCCGAGTCGTACATCGCGTACAGGATCTTGCGGTGTACGGGCTTGAGGCCGTCACGGACGTCGGGCAGCGCTCGGCTCGTGATGACGCTCATCGCGTAGTCGAGGAAGGAGCGCTGCATCTCGACCTCGAGCCCGACGGGCTCGACGCGGCCGCGAGCGTCGGTGATCTCTTCGGCGCCCTCGGCGCCCTCTTCGAACGGAGTCTCAGTCACTTCTGCGATGTCCTTGAGAAATAGTCAGACCAGCGAGTCGGTGGGAAGACCTGACCGTGCCGGGCCTTCCGGCCCGGCACGGTGTGTGGACTAGATGTCCAGGAACCGCACGTCCTTGGCGTTGCGCTGGATGAACGAGCGGCGCGACTCCACGTCCTCGCCCATCAGGACGCTGAAAAGCTCGTCCGCGGTGGCCGCGTCGTCCAAAGTCACATGGCGCAGCGTCCGGGTCGACGGATCCATGGTGGTCTCCCACAGCTCCGGGTAGTTCATCTCGCCGAGACCCTTGAACCGCTGGATGTCGTCCGGCTTGGCGTTGGCGCGCTTCTCCTGGCGCAGGGCGATGAGCCCGTCCCGCTCCCGGTCGGAGTACGCGTACTGCGCGTCGTCGCCCTTCTTGTTCCACTTGATCTTGTACAGCGGCGGGGCCGCCAGGTAGACGTGGCCCAGCTCGACCAGCGGCCGCATGAAGCGGAACAGCAGGGTCAGCAGCAGCGTCTGGATGTGCTGGCCGTCGACGTCGGCGTCGGCCATCAGGATGATCTTGTGGTACCGCAGCTTCTCGATGTCGAAGTCGTCGTGGATGCCGGTGCCCAGCGCCGTGATCAGCGCCTGGACCTCGTTGTTCTTCAGCACCCGGTCGATACGGGCCTTCTCGACATTGAGGATCTTGCCGCGGATCGGCAGGATCGCCTGGATCCGGGGGTCGCGCCCCTGCTTGGCCGAGCCGCCGGCCGAGTCGCCCTCGACGATGAACAGCTCGCACTGCCGCGGGTCGGTGGACTGGCAGTCGGCCAGCTTGCCGGGCATCGAACCGGACTCCAGCAGCGACTTGCGCCGGGCCAGCTTGCGTGCCTGCGCGGCGGCGATCCGGGCCCGGGCGGCCTGCGAGGCCTTGGTGATGATGACCTTCGCCTCGGCCGGGTTGCGCTCCAGCCAGTCGGCCAGCCACTCGTTGCAGACCTTCTGCACGAAGCTCTTCACCTCGGTGTTGCCGAGCTTCGTCTTGGTCTGCCCCTCGAACTGCGGGTTCGCGACCTTCACCGAGATGATCGCGGCCAGGCCCTCGCGGATGTCCTCGCCGGAGAGCTTCTCGTCGCCCTTGAGGATCTTCTTGTCGGCGCCGTACTTGTTGACCACGGTCGTCAGCGCGGCCCGGAAGCCTTCCTCGTGCGTACCGCCCTCGTGGGTGTTGATCGTGTTGGCGAAGGTGTACACCGACTCGCCGTACGACTCGTTCCACTGCATCGCGACCTCGAGCGCGTGCCCCTCACCCTCGGCGCCGAACTCGACCACCGTCTTGTGGATCGGGGTCTTGGTCGCGTTGAGGTGGCGGACGAAGTCGCTGATGCCGCCCTTGTAGAGGAAGGTGACCTCGCGGGCCTCCTCGTCCGCCTTGCGCTCGTCGCGCAGGTGGATCGTGAGACCCCGGTTGAGGAACGCCATCTCCTGGAGGCGCCGGTAGATCGTCTCGAAGACGAACTCGGTCGTCTCGAAGATCGCCGGGTCCGGCCAGAACGTGAACGCCGACCCGGTACGCGTCGTCGCCTCCCCCTGCACCAGCGGGCTCGGCTTGGAGTTGTTGTACTCCTGCCGCCACACGTAGCCGTTCTTGTGCACCTCGACGCTCATCCGCACGGACAGCGCGTTGACGACGGCCGCGCCGACGCCGTGCAGACCGCCGGAGACCGCGTACGCCTTGCCGTCGAACTTGCCGCCGGCGTGCAGCACGGTCAGCGCGACCTCGACGCCGGGCTTCTTCAGCTTGGGGTGCAGGTCGACCGGGATGCCTCGGCCGTTGTCGGTGACGCGCACGCCGCCGTCGGCGAGCAACACCACGTCGATCGTGTCGCAGTAGCCGGCCAGCGCCTCGTCCACCGCGTTGTCGACGATCTCCCAGACCAGGTGGTGAAGGCCCCGCTCACCGGTCGAGCCGATGTACATGCCGGGCCGCTTGCGCACCGCTTCGAGGCCTTCGAGAACGGTGAGTGATCCGGCGTTGTAGTCCTGCTTGTTCGACTCGGCCACGCTCGTCCTTCCGTCAGTGCTTGCCAGTCTTCGCCGGCGGGGTTCTCCGGGACGCTCCGTCCCGACCGGGGGGCCACACCGCGCATCACCCCGGCGGAGCCGTCGTCGGCGAGAACGCTCCACCGCCTCGGCAATCTTACTGGGTACCCCCGACACTTCGCTTGCGCGGCACCCCGGTACGGCGACTGAATGCCCACGCGCGGGTATCTGACAGCCTCGTAGCGGGCCGAACACGCCCGTCCGCAACTCCCCCCACGCGCCCCCGGTCCTGACCGAGACCACCGCCGTGCCCACGTGCCCGCGGCGTCGGCCACCCAAACGGAAGCCTCCAGCGGGATAGCGGAGTGTCGGCCCCATGTCGTAGGTTGCCACCGCGACACCGAGACTGGAGGGACAGAAGATGGGGCTGGACAACGTCGCCGTGCAGTGGCCGGCGACCGGCCGGTTCTATGATCCGGTCGCACCGGCGGAGTTCGTCGACTTCGCCGAGATCGCCGACACCCCGTCGACGGCGGCACCCACCGCCGCGCTCGCCGGACACATCGCGCGCACCGGTTCGGTGCGGGGGACGGCGTACACGGAACTCGTCGATCTGCTGCTCGGCCTCACCGGTGTGCTTTACGCCACTGAGGCCTCGGCCGAGGACGAAGACCCGGTGATCGACCCCGACACCTGCGCGTGGATCGCGGGCGGTCTGGAGAAGTTCGTCACGGGACATGCCGACTTCGGCCCCACCGTCACCTTCGAGACGGTCGCCGACGTCCTGCGCAAGGCCCTCGCCGACGGCCGCCTGGCCGAGCAGCAGCTCAAGTGGCTGGAAGGCCGGCTCGACTCGCTGCGCGACGAGGACGGCGGGGCGCCCCAGTGGAGCTTCCCGCTGTCCGAGCTCGCCGTCCTGGCCAGCTTCTACCGCCGCTGCGCCGACCGCGGGTTCGCCGTCTACGCCGAATTCTGAGGTTCCGGCCCCGGCTCAGCCATAGGTGTCGCCGGGGCCGGAACCGCGTACCCGGCGGGGGCCGCGGTTCCATGACGGTGCCGCGGGGCCGTGGATGCGTACGCGCACGACGACGTTGTGACCGACCTCGGCCGCGATCCGCCGGATGATCTCCGCCGCGATCGCCCGCAGCTGCGTCGCCCACGCCGTCGACTCCGCCTCGACCGTGAGCTCCTTCTCCTCCAGCTTCACCGGCCGGCAGTGGCCCGCGATGTCCGGTCCCACGACCTTCTCCCAGGCGCCGAAAACCGTGGCCTCGGCCGCGGGCTTCGCCCAGTTCCGCTGCTGGATCAGCTTGGCCAGCACGTCCCCGAAGAGCGCCGGGTCACGCGGGTCGGGCCCCGGGCCGCTGTAACCGCGCGGTCGTCCCCCGCTCTTCTTCTCCGCCGTACGCCGAGTCTCGACCCGTTTCGCACGAGCCGCGTCGAGTACGGCCCGGGCGAGTTCGGGACCTTTCTTGTCACCGCTCTTGTCTTGACCTGCTTTGCCGGTGTTCTCTGCGGCGGGTTGCTCACTGCTCACGGACGACCTCCCCGGGCCGGACGGTGTATCGGATGCCGGAGAGCCTGGTAGGAACATCAGCCTCGACAGCGCAGGTGATGAGGACCTGGGCGGCGTCGGCGATCAGCGTCGCCAGCCGCTCCCGCCGACCGGTGTCCAGTTCGGCGAACACGTCGTCGAGGACCAGCACGGGTTCGATGCCGTCGGCCCGCAGCAACTCGTACGCGGCCAGCCGCAGCGCGAGGGCGAACGACCACGATTCGCCGTGGCTCGCGTACCCCTTGACGGGTAGTGGTCCGAGGGTGAGGGCGAGTTCGTCCCGGTGCGGGCCGACCAGCGTGACGCCGCGCTCGACCTCCTGAGGCCGGGAGGCGCGCAATGCGGCGAGCACGGCGTCGGCGGTGGGCTCGGGGACCGTCGCCTGGTACGCGATGGCGGCCGCCCCCTCCCCCGCGGACACCGCGTCGTACGCCTTGGACAGGTGCGGGGCGAGCGCATCGACGAGGGCGAGCCGGGCGGCGAGCAGGACGGCGCCGTGCTCGGCGAGGTGCTGGTCCCAGACTTCGAGAGTGGACAGATCACCGGCGGTCTTCGTCACGCGCTTGGTGAGATACGACGACCGCAGCAGAGCGTTCCGCTGCTTCAGTACGCGTTCGTAGTCCGACCGCACGGCGGCGAACCGCGGCTGCCGGAGGACGAGGAGATCGTCGAGGTACCGTCGGCGTTCGGCGGGGTCGCCCCGGACCAGGGAGAGGTCCTCGGGTGCGAACAGCACCAAGCGGAGCGCACCGAGAATGTCGCGGGCCCGGCGTACGGGCGCACGGCCCAGGCGGGCCCGATTGGCGCGGCCGGGCACGATCTCCAGCTCGACCAGCAGTTCCCGCGACTCGTGCACGATCGCGCAGCGGATCACCGCACTGCCGGCACCGGCCCGCACGAGCGGGGCGTCCGTGGCGACCCGGTGGCTGCCGAGCGTGGCCACGTAGCCGAGCGCCTCGATGAGATTCGTCTTGCCGACGCCGTTCGGGCCGACGAGGACGTTCGGTCCCGGCTGGAGGTCGACGCCCACGCGCGCGTACGAGCGGACGTCGACGAGTTCCAGCCGGCGGACGTACATCGACTTCTTCGTCTACTTCTTGGTCACGGCGTGGCCGCCGAACTGGTTGCGCAGCGCGGCGATCGCCTTCATCGCCGGCGAGTCGTCCTGGCGGGACGCGAACCGGGCGAACAGCGACGCGGCGATCACATGCATCGGCACCGCGAGGCGGATCGCCTCCTCGACCGTCCACCGGCCCTCGCCGGTGTCCTCGGCGTAGCCCTTGAGCTGGTCGAGGTGCGGATCGGCGGTGAGCGCGTTGTCCATCAGATCGAGCAGCCAGGACTGGACGACCGAGCCCTTGCGCCAGGACCGGAAAACCTCGGGCACGTTCGTGACGAACTCGGACTTCTCCAGCAGCTCGAAGCCCTCCGCGTACGCGTGCATCAGCCCGTACTCGATGCCGTTGTGCACCATCTTGGCGTAGTGGCCGGCGCCGACCGGACCGGCGTGCACGAAGCCGAACTCGCCCTCGGGCTTGAGCGCCTCGAAGATCGGCATGAGCTTCTGTACGTCCTCTTCGGAGCCGCCGACCATGAGGGCGTAGCCGTTCTGCTTGCCCCACACGCCGCCGGAGACGCCGACATCGAGGTAGCCGATGTCGTTCTTGGCGAGGCGCTCGGCCCGCGGGCCGTCGTCGGTGAACCGCGAGTTGCCGCCGTCGATCACGACGTCGCCCGGGCTCAGCAGAGTACCGAGCTGGTCCACGATCGCCTCGGTGACGCCGGCCGGCACCATCGACCAGATCGCTCGCGGCGCCTGCAACTTGGCGACCAGGTCCTCCAGGCTCGACGCGTCGGAGAGATCCGGGTTGGTGTCGAAGCCGATGACCTCATGCCCGGCGGCCCGCAGCCGCTCGCGCATGTTGCCGCCCATCTTGCCGAGGCCGATGAGTCCGAGTTGCATGCTCACTCCCAGTCGAGAAGTCGCTGGTGCCGCCGGAGGCGGGCACGACGGTCTTCGGCGTGCCCGGTGCGGCCTTCACCGTCAGGCTAACGCCCCACCCTGATCGGCATGATCAGATAGCGGTAACCCGGCACGGCCTCGCCGTCGTCGCCGCACGGCATCAGCACGGCCGGCTTGAACGAGTCCGTGAAGCCGAACAGGGCCGTCGCCGAGCCGAGCGCGCCCAGCCCGTCAATGAGGTACTGCGGGTTGAACGCGATGGTCAGCGCGTCACCGGTGAAGGCTGCCTCGAGCGCCTCGCTCGCGCGCGCCTCCTCGGTGCCGCCGGCCTCGACCACGAGGCCGTCCTCGCCGAACGTCAGCCGGATCGGGGTGGCCTTCTCGGCGACGAGCGACACGCGCTTGACGACCTCGACGAGCGCACTCACCGGTACGCGCGCCTCGGCGTTGAACGACGCCGGGAACAGCGACCGCACCGGCGGGTAGGACTGGCCGTCGAGCAGCCGGCTCGTGGTGCGCCGGGGACCGCCGGCGAAACCGATCATGCCTTCGCCGGCGCCGGCCGTGGCGAGCGCGATGGTGACCTCGCCACCGAGCGGGCCCATCGTCTTCGCGGTGTCGGCGAGCGTCCGCGCCGGAACGAGCGCGGTGGTGTCGACGTCCTCGTCCGCCGGGGACCACGTGATCTCCCGGACGGCCAGCCGGTACCGGTCGGTCGCGAGCAGCGCCAGGGTCGAGCCGTTCAACTCCAGGCGTACGCCGGTCATCATCGGCAGCGTCTCGTCGCGGCCGGCGGCGATCGCGACCTGCGCGACGGCCGAGGCGAAGGTCGCGGCGTCGACGGTGCCGGCGCTCTGCGGCAGGTCCGGCAGGGTCGGGTAGTCCTCGACGGGCATCGTCGGCAGGGTGAACCGCGCGCTGCCGCAGACCAGTTCGAGGTGGGAACCGACGGCGGCGATCTCGACCGGCTTGGCCGGGAGAGCCTTGGTGATCTCGGCGAGCAGGCGGCCGGAGACCAGCGCGGCGCCGTCGGCGTCCGCCTGCACCTCGACGTCGACCTGGCTGGACACCTCGTAGTCGAAACCGGAGACGTGCAGGCGGCCGTCGGCCACGCGCAGCATCACGCCGGCGAGCACCGGCACGGACGGCCGGCTGGGCAGACTCTTCGCGGTCCAGGCGACCGCGTCGGCGAGCGCGTCGCGCTCCACACGGAACTTCATGCCAGGCCCTCCTCAGGAGGTGTTTCGGCGTCGGCGGACGGGGGGAACTTCTTCTGGACTATCGACCCTAGCGCCGAGGTGTGACGGCCTGCGCCCGGGCGGTTCGTTCATCGGCGGCCCGACGCAACGGACCCTTGCGAGTTTCGCCTTGGCCACGATAGGGCCTCCGGTGCTTCGGCGCCCGAGGGGGTGCGGCCCGGCGGCAGCTTGATCATCCACACCGCGAAGATTTGTTTTTTCTCTTCTTAGAGAGATAACCCGTCGTAATAGTAGGGCCTGTGGAAACTGGGGATAACTAACGTTTTCCCAGCTCACGGCCACTTAATCGCCGTGGATAGACGGTGGATGAAGCGGTGGATAACTCGGCCGTTCATCCACAGGCCGTTCGTTGTGCACATTGTGTCCGCGGCTACCCACAAGCTATCCACAGGATATCCACCGGGTTTTCCCCCACCTGTGGGTTCAGCCGGAACCCTTTGCCCACAAGGTTATCCACTGCACTTCCCCGACTGTGCACAGATCTTGGACCGTTGTCCACATCGAATCCACAGGGGAAATTTTTCGTCCACAGTTGTCCACAGCGAATCCACATACGTTATCCACGATCTGGGGATAACCCCGTCCCGGTTGCACCTTTTCCCCACCTAGGTTGTGGATAGCCTGTGTACAAACCTGGGGATACTCGCGTGACCTGCGGCGTACCGGAGTGGACAGTGCGCGGCCCGGCCGGTCGGTGCGTGCACAGGCGTATACACAGAGCTGGGTTTCCACAACCGGATGTAGAGAAACGTCACGCGGGCCTCCGTGGGAAACCCGCGTGTCCGGTGCGGCGAAGGGTGTGGACGAGCCGTCAGGGCGTCTGCTTGATGCGGTTCGTCAGCTCGGCGATCTGGTTGTACAGCGACCGCCGCTCCGCCATCTGCTGGCGGATCTTCCGCTCCGCGTGCATCACCGTCGTGTGGTCACGGCCGCCGAACGCCGAGCCGATCCGGGGCAGCGACATCGCCGTCAGCTCCCGGCACAGGTACATGGCCACCTGACGGGCGTTGACGAGTACGCGTGACCGCGAGTGCCCGCGCAGGTCCTCCAGGCTCACCCCGAAGTAGTCGGCCGTGGACACCATGATCTGGTCGGCCGTGATCTCGGGGGCGGTGCCGTCCGGGATGAAGTCGCGCAGGACTTCCTCGGCGATCTGCAGGCTCACCGGCGACCGCGACAGGGACGCGTACGCGGTGACCCGGATCAGCGCGCCCTCCAGTTCCCGGATCGAGTTCGAGATCCGGGACGCGACGAACTCCAGCACCTCCGGCGGGGCGAACAGCCGGTCCTGGGCCGCCTTCTTCTGGAGGATCGCGATGCGGGTCTCCAGGTCGGGCGGCTGGATGTCGGCGAGCAGGCCCCATTCGAACCGCGTACGCAGCCGGTCCTCCAAAGTGGCCAGCTGCTTCGGCGAGCGGTCGGAGGTGATGACGATCTGCTTGTTCGCGTTGTGCAGGGTGTTGAAGGTGTGGAAGAACTCCTCCTGCGTACGCTCCCGGTTCTCGAGGAACTGGATGTCGTCGATCAGCAGGATGTCCACGTCCCGATAGCGGCGCTGGAACGCGCTCTGCTTGTCGTCGCGCAGGGAGTTGATGAAGTCGTTGGTGAACTCCTCCGTCGAGACGTAGCGCACGCCGCGGGCGTTGCCCAGCTGTTGCGCGTAGTGCCCGATGGCGTGCAGGAGATGCGTCTTGCCCAGACCCGAACCGCCGTAGATGAACAGCGGGTTGTACGCCTTCGCCGGCGACTCGGCCACCGCGACGGCGGCCGCGTGGGCGAACCGGTTCGAGGAGCCGATGACGAAAGTCTCGAACATGTACTTCGGGTTGAGCTTGTTGCCGCCCTCCGGCGCCGGCTGGCGGCCGGTCGGATTGTGCGGCCCGACCCGCTGCTCGCCCGCGGGCGTGTACGCCTGCTGCCCGAAGTTCTGCTGGCCGAACGTCTGCTGCCCGAAGTTCTGCTGGCCGTAGCCCTGCTGCGGGAAGTTCTGGGGTGCCACACCCGGCGGCACCATGCCCATCGGCGACGTGGGCGAGCCGAGCCGGCCCGGTCCGCTCTCCGGTGCGCCGTCGTCCTGCGGCTCGCGGTGCGGCGGCTGCGCCGGAACCCCGAAGAGCGCGTCCTCGTCGTCGGCCGGCGGCGCCATCGCCACGATCGGATAGGCCCCCGACGCGTACGCGACGTGCGCGGGCGCTTCCGGCGCGGGATCCTCCACGGGTACGCCGGCCGGGGCAGGCGGAAGCAGTCCGGTTCCCGGCGACGGGGTGCCGCCGTAGCCGACCTGATAGGGCGTCCGGGCCGCGCCGTCCTCGGGCGGGCGCACGGTCACGGCGACCTGGATGGGCCGGCCGAGGTTGCGCGAGAGGGCGTCGGTGATCGCCGGGCGCATCCGGGTCTCGATGAAATCCCGGGTGAAGGCGTCGGGCACGGACAGCAGCGCGGTGTCTTCGACGATCGCACGCAGCCGCGTCAGCTGCAGGTACGCCCGCTGCTGCGCCGAGATGATCTGGTCCGCCAGGTCGTTGACCGCGTTCAGCCAGACCGCGTCGAGGTCACCCACGTCTCTCACCCCCCACCTTCCCGCCCCCGGTTTGCCGGATACGCGCGATCGCGCGACGGCATCCGAATAAGTTATCCACAACCCTGTGTACGCGTTGCCCCGGGGATGGCGCGTCACACAGAGTGGGCGGCGCAGCGCCGATTGTGCCGTGACCGTCCCAGGAGAGTCCCAGCAGGATAACGAGGCAACGCCCGGAGGACCACATCTCGTGCCTGCCAGATCGACTTGGGTCCGGATCGACGCAGCGTGTACCCTGGAACGGTTGCACCGCTGCCCAGCCCGTTCCCGTGGGATGTTAGGGTGGCGGCCGAGTAGACCACCCCGCCGGGGCCGCGTGCCCGGGGATGACCGCAGGAGACCCGACGTGAGCAAGCGCACGTACCAGCCGAACAACCGTCGGCGCGCGAAGACCCACGGCTTCCGGCTGCGTATGCGCACCCGGGCCGGCCGTGCAGTCCTGTCCGCCCGCCGTGGCAAGGGTCGCGCCCGCCTGGCCGTCTGAGCCTGGGTAGGGCGGGTGCCGCATGCTGCCGGCCGCGAACCGACTGCGTCACAGCAGTGATTTCGCCGTCGCCGTACGCAGCGGCCGACGTGTCGGCCGTGGTGCCGTCGTCGTCCATGTGAACGTAGCAACGAAGCCCGGAGGCGAGCAGCTTCCGGGCTTCGTCGTGCCTGCCCCCCGTGCCGGATTTGTGGTATCCAAGGCGGTCGGCCCGGCGGTTGTCCGGAACAAGGTCAAGCGCCGCCTTCGTCACCTTGTGGCGGAGAGACTGCATGATTATCCGGCTGGCACGACTCTGATCGTCCGCGCGCTGCCGGCCGCCGCCGGTGCCGCGTACGCCGACCTCGCCCGGGATCTCGACGCGGCCCTCGACGCCGCGAAGCGGCCACGGCGTACGGAGGCGCGCCGGTGAAGACCCTGCCGAACGTCGAGCGACCTGCGACACTCCCCGGTCGCGTGCTGGCATGGGCGGTCATCGCGTACCGTCGTTGGATAAGTCCGGGCCTTCCCGCCCGCTGCCGTTTCCACCCGTCCTGCAGTGCGTACGCGCTGGAGGCGCTGTCGCTCCACGGGGCGATCCGCGGAAGCTGGCTCGCGGTGCGGCGGATCGGACGGTGTCACCCCTTCCACCCTGGTGGGTATGACCCGGTACCGCCGGCGGTCCACCGTAACGAGGCGACTGGAGCACGACCTTAATGCTGAATTGGATTTATTGGGCCGTGTCCCAGGTCATGCTGGGCTGGCACTGGGTGTGGGACAAGTTGGGCCTCGGTGAGTGGCTGGGCACCAACTGGGACTGGGTGCTGTCCATCGTCTTCCTCGTGCTGACCGTCCGGGCGATCCTCTTCCCGCTCTTCGTCAAGCAGATCCGCTCGCAGCGTGCCATGCAGGCGCTCCAGCCGAAGCTCAAGGCGCTGCAGGAGAAGCACAAGGGCGACCGGGAGACGCTCCAGAAGGAGATGATGGAGCTCTACCGGACGGAGAAGGCCAACCCGCTGATGGGCTGCCTTCCTCTCGTCCTGCAGATGCCCGTCTTCCTCGGTGTGTTCCACGTCATCCGGCGTCTGGACGGCGGCGCGCACGACCCCAACCTCTACGGCTGGACCGAGAGCCTGTTCACCAGCGCGACCCAGGCGCAGCTTTTCGGCGTCTCGATCGGCGCGACCCTGCGACAGGGCGGCGCGGCCACGGTCCTCTGCGTCATCTTCGGCGTCATCATGATCGCCACCACGTACATGACCAGCCGCCAGATGATCCTCAAGACCGGCTGGAACGAGGACCCGCAGCAGCGCATGGTCCAGAAGATCATGCTGTACGGCATCCCGGCCACAATGATCATCTCGGTGTCGGCGTTCCCCCTCGGTCTCATCCTCTACTGGACGACGACCAACCTCTTCTCCCTCGGCCAGCAGTTCTGGGTGCTCAAGAAGTACCCCCCGATGGTCAACGGCAAGCCGGTGCAGCCGAAGCCGAAGAGCCCGGAGGACGTCGAGCTCATCGAGGCCAAGCGCAAGGAGCTCGCGCCCAAGGTCGGCGCCAAGCCGGTGAACGCGAAGAAGGGCCAGCCCGCCTCCCCCGCGAAGGCGCAGCCGGCCGCCACCCCGGCGAAGGCGGATCAACCCGCCGCCCCGAAGAAGGGCCAGAAGCCGAAGGTCGGCTGAGCGTCCCACAAGCCCGCAGCAGAACAACGACGGAGACATGAGCGTGACCGAGATCGAGACCGAGGCGTCCATCACCGAGACCGATGAGGTCCAGGCGGACGAGCCCGCGGAGGACACGCCGGCACCGGCGGCCGCGTCCGACGAAGAACTGTTCCACCAGAGCGAGATCGCGGCCGACTACGTCGAGGGTCTGCTCGACATCCTCGACATCGACGGTGACATCGACGAGCTGGTCTCGGGCGGCCGTCCGATGGTGGAGGTCGTCGGCAAGAGCCTCGGCGCACTGGTCGGCCCGCGCGGCGCGACCCTGGAGGCGCTGCAGGAACTGGCACGTCTGGCGGTCTACCGCGAGACCGGGTCGCCCAGCCGGCTGCTGCTCGACGTCGGTGGCTACCGGGCCAACCGCAAGAAGGAACTTGTGGCCCTGGCCAAGAACGCCATCGAGAAGGTACGCGAACACGGCGAGGCGGTACGTCTCGACCCCATGTCGGCGTTCGAGCGCAAATGCGTCCACGACGTAGTCAATGCGGCCGAAGGTGTGGAGAGCGAGTCCGAGGGCGTCGAGCCCAACCGACGCATCGTGGTTCACCCGGCCTGACCCGTCGCACACCCTGAATAATGGAATCCATGACACCAGACCCCGCCGCTCCGATCGACTCGGACGGCGGGGTCTCGTCTGTCGTCCCGGACGCGCTCCGGCCCGCCGCGGCCGTGCTGTTCGGCGACCGGCTCCCGCTCGCCACGGCGTACGCCGAGCTTCTCGTCACAGAGGGTGTGGTCCGCGGCCTCATCGGTCCCCGCGAAGCGCCACGCATCTGGGAACGTCATCTTCTGAACTGCGCCGCGGTGAGCCAATTGATTTCGTCCGGGGAAACGGTCGTTGATGTGGGCTCCGGTGCGGGTCTGCCGGGTATCGTGCTCGCAGTGGCTCGATCGGACATTTCGGTCATCCTGATCGAGCCGCTGGCGCGACGCACCGCCTTCCTCACGGAGACGGTCGACGCCCTGCGCCTGGCGAACGTGACCGTCCACCGAGGGCGGGCCGAGGAGGCGACCGGACCGCAGGCCGACGTGGTCACCGCGCGAGCCGTCGCTCCCCTCGACCGACTGGCCGGCTGGTGTCTGCCACTGGCCCGGGTGGGCGGCCGGCTCCTGGCGCTCAAGGGCTCCTCGGCCGAGGAGGAGATCGTCGAACACCAACCGGCGGTCACCCGCCTCGGCGGCGGCCCCGCCACCGTGGTCCGCTGCGGCGAAGGGCTGATCGACCCGCCGACGACGGTGGTGTCGATCGAGTGCGTCGCGCACGTCCGGTCGAAGCCGTCGCGCAAGGCGGCACGCCCGGGGGGTCGCAGCCGCCGCTGACCCCCGGACGCGAAATGCGCAGGGGGTGTGGTGGGAACCGGTCGGCCCGTAAGCCTCGCCGACGTACTCGCGTGCGTTCCCCTCCCGTACGGCTCCCTCCCTTACGCCGGAGACGGTGGGCGTGCGGGCCGTGTGGATGCCACGCCCCACTGCGGGAGTCGTCCCTCCGAACCTGCTGATGCTGCTCTGCTGGAGAGTCTCGGCGGTCCATCAGTCAGCGGTGTTTCGGTCGGTAGCGCGCCGGTGGGTGGTGCGTCAGGCGGGGTCGCTTTCGCGGGAAGCCCTGCCTCGGAGTGCTTCGCTTCCGAGGGCTCAGCTTCGGGACACGCAGCGCTGGATAGCTTAGTTTCGGGTGGCACTGCTCTGGGTGGCACAGCTGTGGGTAGTGCGGTCTTGGGTAGTGGTGTTTCGGGCGCTGAAGGGCTTCTTGGCGCGGTTGGTGTCGGCTTGGTTCTTCCTGCGGCTGTCTCGGATGCCGCTGCTCCTCGCATCACCACTCCGAGGGACCTCGTTCCGGATGGTGACCCGCTTCTGGGTGGAGGCCTGTTTCCGGGCGGCTCCCTGCTTCGGGGCGGCTCCCTGCTTCTGGGCGGAGGCCCGTTTCCGGGAAGACCCCCGCTTCGGGGTGGCGGCCCATTTCCGGGCGGTGCTCCCGTTCCGGACGGCGACCCGCTACTAGGCGGCGACCCACTATTAGGTGGCGACCCGCTCCTGGACGACGCTCCCTTTCCCCGGAGTGTGGGAGACGACGGCGCAGCCGGAAGTGGGGCGAATGTAGGGGCCGCGGACGGCGGCGGCGAGACTGGCGGCACCACCGCGAGGGCGGCCGACCGTGACCTTCCAACTCGTCGGCGCGTACAGGTCGGCCATTCATTCCTCGGATCCGAGTCCGATGGCGATGGATCTGAGTCCGACGACGATGCTGAGTCCGACGGCGCCTGGCATCGTACCTGTGAGCGAGACGGCGACCGCGGTGACGAGCTGGCGGCATCCTGCCGCGAAGATCTTGTCCCTGGAGATCAATCGCCCGGTGATCCCGGCTCTGGGGCTGACTGTCTGCAGACTTGTTGCTCGGGAGTTCCTGTCCGCAGGAATCAGTCCTCCGGGAATGCCAGCCGTAGGGAGCTCAGTACTGGGGATCCCGGACCTGAGGATCCCGGATCTGAAGGTCACGAGGTTGGGCGTTGGTCCCCTGAAGGCCACTCCCCTAGCGATACGTGCTCCGAGGGGCGCTGCCCCGGATTTGCCGGCTTCGAGAGCCTCGCCTCCGAGTGCTCGGCCTTAGAAGATTCCGCCCGGGGAAGCCATGCCTTCGCGGGGGCGGCACGGCGTCGAAGGGCGGCACGGCTTCCCCGGGCGGCACGGCTTCGCGAGGCGAGCCCCGGAGCGACGAGGCCGGATGCGGAGCGGACGAAACGAGAACGGCCGGCCCAGCGAGAAGAGATACAACATGCCTGAGCGTGAAGGGCGTCGTAGCCCCGATATCGGTCGTAGCCCCGATATCGCAAGGGAGGACCAGGAACGGCGGGTGACAGTCGCCCAGGCCGTTGATCGCTCTCCCCCGGGCGGCCAAGACTCCGCGGTTGCCGGCGATACCTCTCATCGGAAGAAGCTCGGGAGTAGGAAGCGCAAAGGCAGGTCGCGACGCCAACCCCGCGTCGGGCCTGTAGGTCAAGACCCGGGCCGCTCCCCCGCCGGACTCGATGAACATGAGGGTGTATCGGAATCGTGGCCGACCACGGCGGAAGCCGAGTCCGACGGTCCCCCGCCATGGCCGCTCCCAAGGTTGCCCGCGGTCGACGAATCCGCCGGCGCGACACGCCCTTCCGTTGGTACGCCACAGAATTGGCACTCCGTGGGTTGGCCGCGTACCCCAACTCCACACATGGGCGGCAGGCTGCGCCTCGTGCCCGGGATCTTCGTCTTCACTCCACCGAATGTTGTGATCTCTTCTGCCCGTCCGGTGGACTCAACTGGAATCGCGAGCGCGGGCGCCGTAGGCTGGCCGCGCGTCGTTTGTGTGGACCCCCAATCGGAGTGGGCCGGCGACGCGGTCGAGCCGTCATCCACCAGGGGCAGGGATGTGACCGTGCAGAACGATGTTTCACGTGAAACATCGGTGCCGCAGCCGCGGACACCGACTTTCTTGGCGCCCGAGTACGCAGCAGAGGCAACGCAGCAGGAAGGCGGCCGCGAGGGCCAGTCGGAGGGCACAGAATACCGGTCAGCGAATGCGTCGGCGCCGGTCCCCGAGGAGAACGCCGACCTGTCGCCAGGGGCGGCCGGTCACGTTGCTACGTCCGGTTCCGCCGCTGCCACCGCCCCGTCGCCCGCGCCCCGACCGAGCCCGTCACCTCGTCCGGTCAGCGCCGTTCCTGTAACGCCGGCTGTCGGAACGGCCAAGGTCAGCTCGATCGTTGACCCTAGCGTGGAGCAGGAGCGTCAGGCTGGATCTCCTGACGTTGTAGATGTCGAAACCGAGGAACCTGTGGCGAACACATACGTTGCAAAGAATGCTGCGGCCGGTGAGCCGCAGGAGGATGATCCGCCCCTGGCGATGGAGGCCATGCGAGCCGTGCAGATCCTGAACCCTAGCGGCGAGATCACGATGCCGCGCCCTGCCCGCCCGCGCGTGATGTGCGTTGCCAACCAGAAGGGCGGCGTGGGTAAGACCACCACGACGGTCAACCTGGCCGTGGCCCTCGCCCTGCACGGCAACCGAGTCCTCGTGGTCGACCTCGACCCGCAAGGCAATGCGTCGACCGGCCTCAACGTGCCGCACCACGCCGGCATCCCGGACGTCTACGACTGCCTCATCGAGAACGTGCCGCTGGCGGATGTCGCCCAGCCGGTTGAGGGCATCCCGAACCTCTTCTGCGTGCCGGCCACGATCGACCTCGCCGGTGCGGAGATCGAACTCGTCTCCGTAGTCGCCCGTGAATCCCGGCTCGGCCGGGCGATCACGGCGTACCCGCAAGAGTTCGACTACGTCTTCATCGACTGCCCGCCGTCGCTCGGCCTGCTGACAGTCAACGCCCTCTGTGCGGCTCAGGAAGTCCTCATCCCGATCCAGTGCGAGTACTACGCGTTGGAGGGGCTGAACCAGCTCTTGAACAACATCAACCTCGTGAAGGCGCACCTGAATCCGCAACTCGAGGTCTCCACCATCCTGCTGACCATGTACGACCGGCGCACGCGCCTGGCCGACGCGGTGGAGCAGGACGTCCGCAACCACTTCGGCGACAAGGTGCTCACGTCGGTGATCCCCCGGAACGTCCGCGTCTCCGAGGCGCCGAGCTACGGACAGTCGGTCATGACCTATGACCCCGGTTCGCGAGGTGCGACGAGCTACTTCGAGGCCGCTCAGGAGATCGCTGAGCGCGGCGCCCGGATCGGAGTCACCGCATGAGCCCCGCCCCGAAGACGAAGGGCGGCCTGGGTCGCGGCCTGGGTGCGCTCATCCCGACCGGGCCCGCGCCCACCCCTGTTGAGCCGGCGCTGTCGCGTACAGCGTCCACGGAAGGCACCGCTTCCGAGCCGATCACCCCCATCGAAACCCCGGCACCCGTGCAGCGCGGGCCGGAGATCGAGCTGGCCCCGGTTCCGGGTGCGCGCTTCGCTGAGATCCCGGTCGACTCGATCGTGCCGAACCCGAAGCAGCCGCGGCAGGTCTTCGACGACGAGGCACTGGAGGAGCTGAAGACCTCGATCCGGGAGGTCGGCTTCCTTCAGCCGATCGTCGTACGCGACCTCGGCGCCGACAAGTACGAACTCGTCATGGGCGAGCGGCGCTGGCGCGCGGCGCAGGCTGTCGGCAAGGACCTCATCCCGGCGATCATCCGGGAGACCCGCGACGACGACATGCTTCGCGACGCGCTGCTGGAGAACATCCACCGGGCCCAGCTGAACCCGCTCGAAGAGGCGGCCGCGTACCAGCAGCTGCTGGAGGAGTTCGGGGCGACGCACGAGGAACTCGCCAAGCGCATCGGCCGCAGCCGGCCTCAGATCTCCAACACGATTCGACTCCTCAACCTCCCCGCTGTGGTCCAGCGCCGGGTGGCGGCAGGCGTACTGAGCGCCGGACACGCTCGCGCGTTGCTCAGCCTTGAGAACGCGGGCAAGCAGGAGGAGCTGGCAACCCGGATCGTCGCGGAGGGCCTCTCGGTACGCGCGACCGAGGAACTCGTGACGCTGGCGCTCTCGGATGGCGCCCCGTCCGAGAAGAACTCCCCCGCCCGCCGAGCGAAGCCTCACGCGCCGGCCCTCACGGATCTGGCTGACCGCCTGTCGGACCGGTTCGACACGCGCGTGAAGGTGGACATCGGTCGGTCGAAGGGCAAGATCACGATCGAGTTCGCCACCGTGGATGACCTGGAGCGCATCGTCGGCATCATCGGGGTCGACAAAGCACAGTAGCGCCGACGCCGAAGTAGAGAGCCCGTTCGCCTCGTGCGAGCGGGCTCTTCTCTTTTGATCTTCGTGTTTCACGTGAAACGGGGGGCGGGCGTCTTCGTGTTTCACGTGAAACACGAAGATCAATGGCGTACGCCGAGCACCCGGGTAGGTGCCCGGCACGGGCGCTGCGGCCCGGCGTCGCCGTCCTACTCCCGGTCTCCCTGTAGCGGGCTCTCCCCTGGGTCATTGCCGGCAGGGTCAACAACACGTCTCCCGATTCGGTGGGCACTCCGAGCTGGCTGCCGTGAGCGGCGCATGCCCGGGAGGGCGTCAAGCGCTCGGAGCGCGTCAGCGATGGAGCCGTCCTTGGTGGCGCCCCAGCTCGCCGAGTTGGCCAGGACAGTCCCATCGGCTTCCCGTCGGACGGCTGAGATGCCAGCGGCTTGGGGTGAGACACCCCGACCGTGGCTCGGCAGAGTCCCGGATCTGTGAGCACCGGGGTGGCCCAGATGCCACGCGCTACGAGGCACCTGGTAGCGACGTAGAGCCTCTGTCGACCGTCGGCGTGAGGCCACCTGACCGTCCGGAATGCCTCTCCGCAGACACGGTGTCGGGACGTGCTGTGACGCTGACCCGGAGCCTCTAAGAGGACGAGGTAAGGCCATTCCCTGAGGGTCGGCCGAACGCCCTCGCATCTCCGAAGGTCGGCCTCGCTTCCCGGCGGCGGGCCCGGATCCGTGGCGCCGGCGTGGTGTCGCGGGGTGGAACCTCGCGCCGACCTTCGCCTTAGGAGGAGACCTGCTTTGAGTCGAGCCGCCCGAACCGCCGGAGGGTCTGAGAGTTGTCGCTAGACCGAGGGCTTCCGCTCTCTCCCTGTATCTGACATGGGCCCAGCGACCGTCGGCGTGCATAGGTGGCCGCATCATCGGTACGACTGCGGTGTCTCAGTGGCGGCTTGGCCGCTCACAATCGGTCCAATGCTTGGACCAACCCGTCTGTGATGGATGCGCTGACGCCGGACATGTGGCTCGGGTTGAGTTCCTGCGGGCTTACCCGGTCGCAAGTTGCCGAGGAGTAAGGCGATGACCGTTCGAGCGTCGCTACTGAGTTGCTCGCCGAGGCTTCGGTCTCATCACCGGCCTGGCGGCTGCGTGCCCGATCGTCGCGTCCCTAGGAGAGGCCGACCCTATCGTTGCGTTCGTGCCGTCCAGCCATCTTCGGTGAGCTACTTGAACCTCGCCACGCCAGCCTGGTCCACATCATCTGGCGAGTCCGCCGGCTCTTGGCGGGCAGTCCGACACAGCGCGGTCTTGTAGCAGGTGCGCGCTGCAGCACCGGTCGGGTTGATCACTTTGAGCATGACGGCGCTGCCACGCGGCATGTGCCACTCGATTTGCAGGTCGCCAAGACTGCCGGACTACACGGTCCTGGGGCCTCGTATGGGCGTCCGCACGTCAAAAGATGGTGTAGACGTCGGGCGACGGTCCGTGATCACGACGCGAGCGGACCATCTCCACTTTGCGGTTCGCAAGGCTTGCCGCTGTTCGCCGCTCCCCCGCCATTCATCGCTCCCCCGCCATTCGCTGCTCGTGTTCACTGCTCACTGCAGCAGCCAGGGAACTCCAGGGCGTTCTGCCAGAGCCGACGGATTGCCCCGGCACGGGGCCAGCCGATGCAAAACGCTGCGCTGAACAGCTCCGCAATCAGGTGTTCGTCGCAGTGGCTGTAAAGGAGGCCGACGTATCGCTAAGCCAGACGGGCGCGTTCCAGCGTGTATGACCTCCGCCGAGGGCATCCACGCGGCGGCTTGCCGAGAGCATTCACCGGGCAGCGGGCGGAGCCGCATCGACTCGCCCAGCTGCAGGGCGCTCCCCAACCTGCATTGCCTAACCAACCTGCATCTCGCCGATCTCGCCTCGCCGGCGAACCATTCAGTCTGACGTTCCGATCGGAGCGGAGCGGAATGTCTGGCGGCCGGTGCTGGTGCCGCTTCCGCTGATCGTGTCGGGCTGCTCCCGCCGGCTGTTGGCCGGATGCTGCCCTCGCGTCAGGCGTACGACCTGATCGCCGGACACCAGGCGCTACCTGACCGACTTGGCGTGATCGCCGGGGCGCTGGTCTGGGACATTGAGTCCCGCGGCCGGGTCATCGAAGCGTCCAGCGTTGCTGTGGAACTTCGAGTCGTTCCACGGCACTCTCGCCGTTGAAGTCGCGCAGTTTGCGGCCGCGGGATCCGGAGTCCAGAGCCGGATGAACACGCCACCGGCTATTTGGAGATGTCGTTCCTGCGCGGCCGGGTGTTCTCCACACCGTACGACTTCAACGGCCAGCTCACCGTCTGGCTCACCCGCCCCAACGAGCGGCTCACCGCCGGATCGAGTGCCCGGTCGACCGCCTCGATGCCGATCGGACCGCGACGTCGTCCTGCCGCCCGTAGTCCTCTGCTGCCTGTCGCGCCGTCGCCGGCTGAGGCAGCACCAGGTCCGCCTCGGCCGTGACCACAGGTGATGGCCGAGACCTGTGACTGCGCCTTGCATCCGTCTGCGACCGGCCGGCTTCTCGACGTCGTTGCCGACCTCGGCGCGGTGACGGGTCGTCCGCAAGGCAGCCGGTCGCCCGTCATGAAAGCAGCTGGGCGCCGCGTCAGACCCTCACCGACCGGTCCATGCCGACGAACCAGCCAGGTGCGCCGAACACAGTTGAGCGTGGTACGCCCAGCGCGGTGCTGTCGCCGATGTCGAACAGCGCAGCCTTGCCAGCTATGGCCGGCCTCTCCGCGCCGATTTCGAGGTGATGGGCTGATGTCCCGCGCCCCGAAGCCGTCGACGCCGAAGCCAAGCCCCGCACCGACCGCGAAGCACGGGAGATCCAGGCTCCGCGAGAGGCCGCAGTCGCAGCGCCAGAACGGCCCGGTCACTATGAACGCCGCCGTCTTGGGCCACAAGGACCAGCCAGGACCCCGGGTACGAGCCGCTATGAAGTCCGTATCGTCGCCCGAGGGGGCGGCATCTAACGGTGGATCTCATCGCCGACGGGCGTCCTGCATGGGGGCAAGGCTGCGACCTGCTGAATCCCCAGACTTGATGAAGTTATCCACAGAGTTGATGAAGTTTTCCTCAGGCCTCGTTTCACGTGAAACGGAGTCGTGCAAGTCGCGCAGTTACCCTCCGGAGCCGATCGTGAGCACGTAAAACGTGCTGCCGAGGAGTACCCCAGGACATTCACGTGACATCGCGTACGCCGATCGTGCCCTGGGTCGCACTGAGTTTCTCCACACAGTTATCCACAGGGCGGCGGGATCTTCTGTGGAGAAAGTCGGTCGGTCGTTTCACGTGAAACGAGTCCGAGACCGCATTGGGATGAGCCCACCTCCGACGTGCCACGCCAGGGGGAAGACAGCCGATACCCTCGGGCGTTAGGGTTCCCAGGTGGCTGACGCACCCCTCCCCCTGCCCGCCTTCACGACGTGGGACACGTTCCCGTTCGAAGGCACGTTCAACGTTAAGACTCTGGATCCGCCGGTCGCCGACGAGCCCGCCCGCAAGGGTGAGGAGATCGCAGAATGCAAGGCATGCCAGGCAAGCGACGACTCGTACATCTGGGTGAATGAGCGCTGGCGGGTACGCGCGATGGACCGTCCGACGGGCCTGCCGATGGTGCTGATCCTGGAACCTCGGTCGCATCTCGACATCGGGGACTTGTCGAATCTTCTCGCAGCCGAACTCGGCGTACTGACCGTACGCGTCGAGCGGGCGATCCGGTCGCTGGATGAGGTGGCACGCGTACACGTGAACCGTTGGGGAGACGGAGCGGCGCACCTGCACCTCTGGTTCATGGGGCGGCCGAAGGGCCAGCTCCAGTTGCGCGGCTCGTTCCTGCCGATGTGGGACGACATCCTGCCGCCGGTACCCGAGTCGCAGTGGCGGGAGAATCTCGCGCACATCGCCGCCTGGTTGGAAGCGTTTGGAGGTACGGCCCACGCGCAGCCGCCGAAGATTGAGTGGCAGGCGCCCTCGCGTTTCCTGGGTGAGAGCGAGCTTTCGCCTGAGCCGGTGATCGGACGGGCCTCGGTGCCGAGCGCCTCGGTCTTGGAGTCCGGGGCCGGACTCGATGCAGATGCTGGATCCAACGCGCATGCCGGCCCCAGCACGACTGCCGGACCCGAGACCACCAGGCACAGTACGGGCATCGTGCCCAGTGCGGGCGTCGCGCCCAACGCGGCTGCGGGAACCGCGACGGAGGAGCCCACCGCAGCGACGTCTCCGGTAGCCGCTCCCAGTCCGGCGACTCCCATCGTGGCGGCCCACATTGAGCCGACAAAGCTGGAACCCGCGACCGGTACGCCCAACGTTTCCTAAGTCGGTCCAGCCACGTCGCTCACCACGGCTCCGGTTTCACGTGAAACCGGAGCCGTTTGTTGTGTGCTGCGAGCGCTCGGATCGGGTGTCGGGGCCTTCTCCGTTCCGACCCCAGCGGGGGCGCGGTCAGCTTGAGTCGCGATGTCCCATCCCGGATCAAGCCGTCGGCAATCTCGGCCGCGGGGACGGACCGACCCGGATCTCGATCAACGTTGCCGACATTCAGCGGCGACGCAACGATGTCGAATGCGACGGCATACACCGCTGCGTGGCGGAGCGCGGCACGCGAAGGATGTCTTTAGCGGCCACCACGTAGCGCGGGATGCGATAGCCGGCCCGGGTCTCGCCAAGCTGCGGCTGGCGCATCCAGCCGAGTACTGCTTCAGCAGCAACGAGGTACACCGGCGACGTGCATCCTTCGGGCACCGCGAGCCACGGTGCGGTCGGCTCCTACCTTGGAGTAGATGGCTGTGCGGTTCGACGTTCCCGATTTCGTTGCCGGCGCCGCTCGGCAAGTCCTCTTGCCGAGCAGAACATCGCCGCCCCTCTTGTCTCACAGACGGGCGTCACCGATCCCCCGTTACTTGGACTTCACTGACGAGGCAGGTGCCGCCTTCCAGCGGATGCACAACTAGGCAAGGACCAGCTCCGCCACCGACATGTCTGGCGAGCGCAGCGCTGCCCATCCCGTCGTGGCAGGCGATCGCCTTGTTGCGCTGCCGGACACGAACCCGTCCCGTGGTGGGTTGGGCGAGGAACCGGCTCCGCCGCGAGCTCGGTAGGTGTCGACCTTCCTGCCCCGACCGACCGAGGAGCCGGCTGATCCGGCGGCGGCAACGGGGTCGAGCAGGCCATGGAAGCTGATATGAGATCGAGTACCAGGTGACGCTCGGACAGGTCGAGTGCCGGTCAAGGTGAGAACTGCCGGGAGACCTACCGGATTCGCTGCCGGACAGGCAGAGCGGACACAGCCCCGGCGGCGGACCGGACACAAGCCGGGACAAGAGCCGGGACATTTCCCGGAGGCCTCCACCCTTCCTGCGGCTACGCGTCACCGACGACGGCCACGACTACGGGCGACGACGACCACGGAGATGGTGACGACCACGGAGATGGTGACGACCACGGAGATGGCGACGCCACGGAGATGGCGACACCACGGAGACGGGCGACGACCACGGCGGTTCCGGCGCCGCACCGTAGACCTCGCCGAACGGGCGGCGACCACGGAGACGGGCGACGACCACAGGCGAGGGCGGCAGGTAGGGACGATGCCGGGATCGAGTGACTGACAGGCATGGGTGGCAGGCGCGGGCTGGATTCCAGAAGACCACTGGTGGACTCCCGACGACAGCGACGGTGATGGTGGTGATGGTGATGGTGATGGGCGCGCCACTGCACTGCGACCGTCTGCACGGTGGTCAGTCACACCACGATCACCCGCACCAGCAACAACCGGCCCCGCAGCGCAGACAGTGCGAGGGCATCGCCGACACCGCGACGGTGACTCTGCAGGCAAATACCGCGACCGCCCGCACCGCGACGAGCCCTCACGACCGCCCGCACCGCGACGAGCCCTCACGACCGCCCGCACCGCGACCCCACTCCGGGACAGTCTCACTCCCACCCCGACCCGTTCGACACCAAACAAGGCGCGGTCAGTTTCACGTGAAACCGACCGCGCCCCCAACAACTTCGAGCTAGCCGTCATGGTTCAAGCAACCCAACCAACCCAATCAACTCAACCCAACCAACACGCGCCGAAACCGGCCGTACCCGACCCGCGCCTGAACTAGCTGAGCCTCAATCACCCGCCTGACCCGCCACCGAATCCAGCGACCTCAAACGGAGGCTCCCCACCCAGCGGCCTCACATCGGCACCTCACATCGGCGACTTCAACCCCGACGACGTCGTACCAGCGATTGGCGAGGTATCACCAGGCGATCGTTCCGGCATCATCGAAGAAGCCTCCCGTCGGTCCGTCCTCCCCGACGAGCGCCAGGCGTACCGCGATCGCCGCTCCCGCTTCCGGCGTCTTGTATCCGGTCCGCTCGTTCAGGTCGGTCGCCGTGTACCCGGGCGACACCGCGTTCACCTTGATCTCCGTGTTCCACAGTTCCTTGGCGTACGCGACGGTGACCATGTTCAGCGCTGCTTTCGACGCCGGGTATTGCAGGTTCACCATCGGCCAGAGCGGTCCGGTCTGATCGAGCATCACCGACATGGAGCCGACTTCGCTGGACACGTTGACGATCCGGCCGGCCGCCGCGGTACGCAGCAGCGGCAGCATCGCGTTGGTCACGGTGACGACGCCGAAGACGTTGACCTCGAAGACGCTGCGCATGCTGTCGACTCCTTGCCGGCTGGGCAGCCAGTCGGCCGGGTCGTGGGAGCGCTGGCCGCCGTCGGGGCGGGCGATTCCGGCGTTGTTGACGAGGATGTCGAGGCGTCCCCACTCCTGTTCGATCCGCTTCGCCGCTGCGGTGACGGACACGTCATCGGTGACGTCGAGGTGGAGGTAGTGGGCGTCGAGGTTCTCGTTCCGGAGGGCGTCGGCTGCCGCGGTTCCCCGTTCAGGCGAGCGTGCGCCCAGGAGCACGGTATTGCCGTCGCGGCCGAGTGCGCGGGCGATCTCGAAGCCGATGCCTTTGTTGGCTCCGGTGATGAGCGCGATCTTTGTCATGCGTACCAGGGTGGTGTGGGGGTTCGCCGCTGTGGAGGGGCTGGGCGAGGGTGGTATCGGCGGTACCTCCACAGCGCAGCCCGGGCCGGGCATGCTGGAACCACAGGATGACAGGGGGACGAATGAACCGTCAGGAGCTCGCCGCCTTCCTGCGCGCTCGCCGGGCCAGGCTCCGGCCCGCTGAGGCCGGCCTTCCGGAGGGGCTTCGCCGGCGTACACCGGGGCTGCGTCGCCAGGAAGTGGCGCAGTTGGCGGGTATGTCCGTCGAGTACTACATCCGGTTGGAGCAGGCGCGGGGGCCGCGGCCGTCGCGGCAGATCCTCAACGCGCTGGGCCGGGCGTTGATGCTGACGATGGATGAGCGGGAGCATCTGTTTCATCTGGCGGGTGAGACGGTCTCGCCCGCGAGCCGGCTCGATCGGGATGTGCCCACCGGCATCAGGCATGTGCTCGCGACCCTGACCGAGACGCCGGCGTACGTGATCGACGCGAAGTATGACATCTTGGCGTGGAACGACCTGGCGGTGTTTTTCATCGGCGACCTGAGCGTGGCCGGGACGGAACGCAACATGCTGCGGTGGCTGTTCGGCTCACCGTTCCTGGACGAGTACCTGCGCGACGAGTCCCACAGCGAGTTCGTACGCTCCGGCGTCGCCGATCTGCGCGCGTCGGCGGGCCGGTATCCCGATGATCCGAGTATCGCGGAGCTGGTGGCCGATCTGCACCGGATGAGCCCTGAGTTCACGAGCATGTGGGCGGATCACGATGTGGCGGTGCGGCGTACGATCCGCAAGGAGTTCAAGCATCCGGAGGTCGGGCCGCTCGATTTCGAGTGCCAGGTCCTGCTCATCCCCGACCGGGATCAGCGGCTCGTCATCTACGCCACCGAGCCGGGCAGCCCTTCGTACGCCGCGATGCAGGTGTTGCGTCAGTCCATCCCGGACCGCCCCGCCGCCGTCTGCACTCCGTCGGACGGAGACGCCGCCGGACCGCAACCCCGGCAGACCGAGAACACGCAGAGGCAGACCCAGAACAGGCAGACCCAGAACAGGTAGCGAAGAAGTCCGGTGATCTTGGCCATACAGGGCCTGACGCGACCCCACTCCCCCTGGCAACCTCGTGTTCATGGTCGCGCGAGCCCGAACCACCGTCGGCGCTCTCGCCGTCACCTCTCTGGTCGGCTACGGCTGCCTGTTCTACGCGTACGCGGTGCTGCTCGGGCCGATCGCGCGGGATCTCGGGATCTCCACGACCCAGGCTTCGTTCTCCATCACCTTGTGCACGCTCGGCTCCGCTGTCTGTGCGGTCCTGGTGGGACGCTGGATCGACATTCGGGGTGGCCGGCCGCTCATGGCGGTCGGATCGGTGGCCGCGGCTTCGCTGCTCTACGTAGCGTCGCGCGTACAGAATGTGGTCGAGTTGTACGCGGTCTGGGCCGGGATCGGTGTGACCTGGGCGCTCGTCCTGTACGAGCCGGCGTTCGCGGTGATCGTGCCGCGGCTGCCGCCCGAACGCCGTGGCCTCGCCCTCCTCGTCGTGACCGCCGTCGGCGGCTTCGCGAGCACCGTCTTCCTGCCGCTCACCGGTGCGCTCGTCAGTGATCTCGGCTGGCGTACGGCGCTGGTCTGGCTGGCGGTCATCCTGGGCGTCACCACGGTGCCCTTGCACCTCCTCGCGATCCCCCGAGGGCCCGCCGGTACCCGCACCGTCCACAAGGAATCCCCGGAAGACGAGAACAGGAAAGCGGCACCCGGGAAAGGCCACATCAGCCAGACGCTTCGGCGACCGCGCTTCTGGCTCTACGCCGTCGCGTTTACCGCACACAGTTCCGTGATCACCGCGCTGGGCGTACAGCTGGTCAGCATTCTGCGCGAACTCGGGCACTCCACCGCCGTCGCCGCGACCATCGCCGGCCTCATCGGCGTACTCTCGGTCACCGGCCGTCTCGCGATCACCGCGCTCGCCCGGTGGACCAGCCCCGTGCGTACCGTGTGCGCGCTGTTCGGCGTCCAGGCCGTGGCGCTCGGCCTGCTTCCCTACCTCGGGAGTACGCGTACCGGAGCCGTCTGTTGCGTCGTCACGGTCGGGCTCGGTTTCGGCCTCGCCACGATCACCCGGCCGGCGCTGGTCGCCGAGCACTTCGGGACCGCCCGGTTCGGCACGGTGGCGGGCATGCTGAACACCTCGATCGCGATCGGCACGACCACGGTCCCGCTGGGTGTGGCGGCGTTGCACGGCTTGACCGGCGGCTATCGCGTACCGGTGGAGGTGTGCGCGGCGCTGTTCGCCGTGGCGGGAGCCCTGCTCGCGGTCAGTACGCGGTCAGCGCGCGATCGCGCGCTGGACGAGCGTGGCGAGGACCTGGCCGAAGTCGAGGCCGGCGGCCTGGACGGCCATCGGCAGCAGTGACGTCTCGGTCATGCCGGGCGCGACGTTGACCTCGAGCACGGTGATCTCACCGTCGGCACCGACGATCAGGTCCACCCGGGACAGATCGCGCAGGCCGAGTGCCTTGTGCGCCGCCAGGGCCACCTCGGCGACCTCGGCGGCGACACCGCGATCGAGGCGGGCGGGGGCGTGCCAGGTCGTCACCCCGGCCGTGTAGCGGGCGGCGTAGTCGTAGACGCCGCTGTTCGGCACGATCTCGACGGCCGGCAGCGCGGTCGGGCCGTCGCCGACGTCGAGGACAGAGACGGCGACGTCCACGCCCGCGGCGTACCGCTCGACGAGGGCCGTCTGGTCGTACGCGAAGCAGCCGACCATCGCGGCCGGGAGCGAGTCCGGCGTACGCACGACCGAGGCGCCGAGGCCCGAGCCGCCCTGGGCCGGCTTGACCATCAGCGGCAGGCCGAGACGCTCGACGATCCGGTCGAGCACGGCCTGCGCGCCGAGCTCGGAGAAGCGTTCGTGCGGCAGTGCCACCCACTCCGGCGTCGGAATGCCGGCCTCCGCGAGCACGGCCTTGGCCGACGGCTTGTCCCAGGCGAGCCGGGCCGTGGGCGCGTCGCAGCCGACGTACGGCACGCCGCACAGGTCCAGTACGCCGCGCAGCGAGCCGTCCTCGCCGATGCCGCCGTGCAGGGCGATGACGACCGCGTCCGGCGGATCTTCGCGGAGCACCGGCAGCAGGTGCAGGTCGGCGTCGCGCATTTCGGCGTCGACGCCCACGGCCTTGAGCGCGTCGATGACCCGCTGGCCGGAGCGCAGCGACACGTCGCGTTCGTAGGAGAGGCCGCCGGCGAGGACGAGAACTCGGCTCATATGACGATCATGCCAGCCCGGGGTTGTCCGCTCCCGGCCAGACCGACCCGGCCGAGTTGCCGACGCCGGAACCGAAGACGGCCCGCATCGCCATCTCCTGCTCGATCACGCCCGCGAGACGGCGTACGCCCTCACGGATGCGGTCCGGCGGCGGGAAGGAGAAGTTGAGGCGCAGGTGGCGCTGGCCGGTGCCGTCGGCGTAGAACCCCGTCCCCGGCACGTACGCGACGCGGGCGGCGATCGAACGGGGCACCATGGCCTTCGCGTCGAGGCCCTCGGGCAGGGTCGCCCAGACGAACAGGCCGCCGTCCGGACGCGTCCACGTCATGCCGGGCGGCATCAGGTCGGCCAGCGAGTCGAGCAGGGTGTCCCGGCGCTCGGAGTAGAGCTGCGAGAACGTCTTGATCTGCTCGCGCCAGGGCATCGTCGACAGGTACGTGCTCACCGCGTACTGCGAGAAATGGGGTGGGCAGAGGATCTGCGCCTCGGTGGCGATGACGAGCTTGTCGCGGACGGCGTGGGGCGCCAGGATCCAGCCGACCCGCAGGCCGGCGGCGATGGTCTTGGAGAAGGTCGACAGATAGAAGACGCCCTCGCGGCGGCGCGCGCGCAGCGGCTTGGGGGCCTGGCCGCCGAAGCTCAGCCGGCCGTAGGGGTCGTCCTCGATGACCAGCAGGCCCTCGCGCTCGCAGATGTCGAGCACGCGCTCGCGGCGCTCCTCGGAGAGGGTCACGCCGGCGGGGTTCTGGTACGTCGGGATCGTGTAGAGGAACTTGGCGCTGCGGCCCTGCGTGGCGAGGTGCGCGATGGCGGCCTCGAGCGACTCGGGGATCAGCCCGTCGGCGTCCATCGCGACGTGGACGACCTCGGCCTGCGCGGCCTGGAAGGCGCCGAGCGCGCCGACGTAGGTGGGGCCCTCGGCGAGGACGATGTCGCCCGGGTCCAGGAACAGCCGGGACACGAGGTCCAGCGCCTGCTGGCCGCCGATCGTGACCACGACGTCGTCCGGGGACGCGCCCATCGCGGCATCGATGCCGACGTCGGCCATCAGCTCGCAGATCTGCTCGCGCAGCTCCGGCAGGCCCTGGCCGATGCCGTACTGCAGCGCCTGCGCGCCGTTCTTGCTCATCAGGTCCTTGAGCATCTCGCCGACGGCGTCGAGGGGCAGGGCGGCCGTGTAGGGAGCGCCGCCGGCGAGGGAGACCACCTCTGGCCGGTTGGCCACGGCGAAGAGAGCTCGGATCTCGCTCGCCGTCATCCCGCCGATCCGCTGCGCGTATCGGCCGGTGTAGTCGTCCAGCGTGGTGCCGCCGCTCATGACCCGCCTCGCTTCCCTGACCTCGGTGTTCGCCCGCCCGATGAGGGGCCGGAGAATCAGTGTGCCCCGCCGTGCGCCGGGCGCACGGGAAATTCCACGGTACCCGGCGGCGGGTTTGCCTTCCTTACTCTCCCAGATGACGGTCACTGCGCGTAAGGTCGAGTGGTTAGCGAAACGAGGGCCCTTACTTCGCAGATCGGTCACACGCATGTCGCGACGCGTCGTCAATCTGACCCTGGACACCCTGGAAGACCTGCCGCGCTCCTGCCGCGGCTGCGTCTACTGGGAGCTGGACCCCGTCGCGGCCGAGAAGGCCTGCGCGAACGGCGACGCCGGCTTCGAGAAGGAGGCGTGGGTCTCGCAGGCGCTGCTCGAATGGGGCTCCTGCGGCAAGATCGCGTACGTCGACGGCATGCCGGCCGGGTTCGTGATGTACGCGCCGCCCACCTACGTCCCCCGCAGCAACGCCTTCCCCACCTCGCCGGTCTCCGGCGACGCTGTCGTGATCATGGCCGCCAACGTCGTGCCGCCCTTCGCCGGCGGTGGGCTCGGCCGGATGCTCATCCAAGGCATGGCGCGGGACCTCACCAAGCGCGGGATCAAGGCGATCGAGGCCTTCGGCGACGCCAAGTTCGGCGAGCTCGACGAGACGCTCGGCCCGGTGGGCTGCGTCACCCCCGCCGATTTCTTCCTCGCCGTCGGGTTCAAGACCGTCCGGCCGCACCACCGGTTCCCCCGGTTGCGGCTCGACCTGCGTACCGCCCTCTCCTGGAAGAGCGACGTCGAGTACGCGTTGGAGAAGCTCCTCGGTTCGATGAGCCCCGAAGGCCTCCTCCGGCCGGTACGCCCGGCGACCCGGTCCCTCAGCTCGGGGAACTGAACTCGGCCCCGGCGAGGGCCGCCCGCAGCTCGCGTACGTCGATGGAACCGGTGAGCACGTCGGCCTCCAGCGGGTAGTACATCCGCTGGACGGCCGCCACGATCGCCTCCACGACGAGATCACGGAACCGCGGGTCGGTCAGCCGGGCACGGTCGGTCGGCGAGGTCAGGTAGCCGATGTCGACGCGTACCGCGGGCATGCGGGTGAGGCGCAGGATGTCCCAGCTCTTGGCGTGCACCTGGCAGTTGCGCAGCCCGGTACGCGCGACGATCTCCCGCAGCACCAGGCCGGCGAGGCGCTCCCCCATCGTCGAGGTGACGCCGTTGTCGGTGCCGTAGTGGAACGCCGCGACGCCGTCCGCCTCGGGATTCGGGTGCCCGTCGATGTGCAGGGAGATCAGCAGATCCGCGCCGAGGTCGTTGGCGAGCTGCGCGCGTTCCAGCGTGGACGGGGCCTGAGCCGGATGCGGCCCGCGGGTCAGGTGTACGCGCATCCCCGCCGCCGCCAGACGACCCTCCAACCGGCTCGCCATGTCGTACGCGAGATCCGCCTCGGACCAGCGCAGCGGGCCGTCGGGTACGTAGACGCCGGGATCGTCGGGGCCGCCGTGACCGGGGTCGATGACGATCTGCCGCCCGACCAGCACCGGTCCGTACGCGCGGAACACCTGCTCCTCGCGTAGCCGCTGCGGGGAGCCGCCGACGACCTTCCGGCCGAGCCGGCGCAGCGCGTTGAGGGTGTGGGGTCCGCAGGCGCCGTCCGGGGTCAGGCCGACCTCGCGCTGGAACTGGCCGACCGCCTTGGCCGTACGCGCGCCGTACACGCCGTCGGCCCGGCCGACGTCGTAGCCCATTTCGAGCAGGCGCTCCTGGAGCTGGCGTACGTCGTCGCCGATCAGGGCGTCCGGGATCTGCTGGTAGAGCGTGCGGGCGCCGAGGTGCCACTGGGCGGCCAGCAGGGCGCGCCAGGTCTCGTCGCCGACCTCGCCGTCGACGGACAGGCCGCGGCTCTGCTGGAACGTGCGCACCGCCCGTTCGAGCGCATGGTCGAAGACCCCGTCCTCGGCCGGCTCGGGGGACGGCGGCACGAGCTGCATGCCCGTCAGGATCGCGCGGATCTCGAGGACCGCGGCACCCCGATCACCTCGACAGATCGGACGCACAGATCACCTCCACCGTCGGCAAGCTTCCCCAGTACCCACACACACCCGGCCCGGCACACGAAAGCCGCCGGCCTTCGTCGCTCAAGCCCTCGGGAGCGTACCGCCCTCAGGCTTTCACAGGCCTCGGCCGCGCATGTGTCGGCCCCACCGGCTTGTGCGCCGATGGGGCCGGATGTTCTCGCGTAGGCGGTGGCTACAGCGCCTGCTCGATGAGCCGGACGAGTTCGCCCTTGGGCTTCGCGCCGGCGACCGACTGCACCGGCTGCCCGCCCTTGAAGATCGTGAGGGTCGGAACCGACATCACCCGGTACGCGCGCGTCGTCTCCGGGTTCTCATCGATGTTGACCTTGACGATGGTGACCTGGTCGGCCATCTCGCCGGCGATCTCCTCGAGTACCGGGGAGACCTTGCGGCACGGGCCGCACCACTCGGCCCAGAAGTCCACCAGGACGGGCTTGTCGGACTGCAGCACGTCGCTGACGAAGGTGGCGTCGGTGACGATCTTGGCAGAACCCATGTTCTCTCCCTTGTGTGCGGGGCCTTGTGCGCCGGGGGTTCGGTGAATCGGTACGGGGAAGTCGGTACGGCGGCTCAGCCGTGGTGGTGGGCCAGCCAGCGCTCGGCGTCCAGGGCCGCGGCGCAGCCCGAGCCGGCGGCCGTGATGGCCTGGCGGTAGGTGTGGTCGACGAGGTCGCCGGCGGCGAAGACACCCGGGACGTTCGTCCGCGACGACCGGCCCTCGGTGAGCACGTAGCCGTCCTCGTCCAGCTCGACCTGGCCCTTGAACAGCTCGCTGCGCGGGTCGTGGCCGATCGCGATGAACACGCCGGTGACGTCGAGCGTACGGTTCTCGCCGGTCTGGGTGTCGCGTACCTTGAGTCCGTTGACCTTGCCGTCTGCCCCGGTCACCTCGTCGACGACCGTGTTCCAGGCGACCTTGATCTTCGGGTTGGCGAGTGCCCGGTCAGCCATGATCTTGCTGGCCCGGAACTCCTCCCGGCGGTGCACGATCGTGACGGTCTCGGCGAACTTGGTCAGGAAGTTCGCCTCCTCCATCGCGGAGTCGCCGCCGCCGATCACGGCGATGTCGTGGCCGCGGAAGAAGAAGCCGTCACACGTCGCGCAGGACGAGACGCCATGACCGAGCAGCTCCTGCTCACCCGGTACGCCGAGCGGGCGCCACGCCGAGCCGGTGGAAAGGATCACGGCCTTGGCCTGGTACGCCTTCTCCCCCACCCAGACGGTCTTGACGTCGCCGGCCAGCTCGACCCGGGTCGCGTTGTCCGTGACGAACTCGGCCCCGAACCGCTCGGCCTGCCGGCGCATCTGGTCCATCAGCTCGGGACCCATGACGGCGTCCGGGAAGCCCGGGAAGTTCTCGACCTCGGTCGTGGTCATGAGCGCGCCACCGGACTCGAAGCCCTCGATGACGAGAGGCTGGAGGTTCGCCCGTGCCGCGTAGGTGGCCGCGGTGTAGCCCGCCGGCCCCGAACCGATGATGATGACGTTGCGAACGTCGCTCACTGTTGCTCCTCAGGCGTTCCTCCGGCGTTGGCGCACCGCCGACGGGCGGCACCGCGGCGCCGGAACTACATGGTGAGAACGTCATCGTACGGACGACTGATTCCCGCCTGGCGCAGGCGTGCGCGAGGTCACCGGAGGATGGGACTTCTCAGGACACCTTCTGTGACAACACGAGGTCGGCGCCTGACTTGCCGCAGTCCGGCCGGGCCACCGCGACCGTACGCCCGTCGTCGGCCGTCCGGATCACGACGATGAGTGCCGGGTCGCCGAGGTAGCGGGCGAAGTCGACGCCCACGACCTGGCCCGGAACCAGCGCCGACAC
Organism: Hamadaea tsunoensis DSM 44101; assembly: GCF_000428945.1. Lineage (GTDB taxonomy): Bacteria > Actinomycetota > Actinomycetes > Mycobacteriales > Micromonosporaceae > Hamadaea > Hamadaea tsunoensis. Next base: position 149,236 of record NZ_AUAX01000006.1, read on the forward strand.
GGCTCTGAGGCAGTCGGCCAGGCTGCTGCCGCCGCCCGCCAGGGGCGTGAGGTTGCTGGGCACCGAAGCGGTGGGCATCGGGGCGCTGTTCGCCGTCTTCGCGGGTACCGACGACGAGGCGTACATGCGGGTCTCGCCGAAGTCGGTCGCGAGGACGAGGGTGTCGCGGTTGTAGTCACGACCGGTGGCGACCTGCTCGAACGGTCCGAACATGGGAGCCGCCGCGGTGTCGGCGGCACCGCTGCCGGCCTGGTCCTGGCTCTGGTGCCGCAGCGCCGGAATGCCCACCGCCAGGGCGAACAGCACGACGAAGGCGGCGAGCACGGGTACCGCCCAGCGCCGGCGGCGACGCTGCGGTCGTCCGCCCGGGCGGTTGTCGGCGGGCGAACCGCTCTGCCGCGGATAGGTCGGCATTCCCGCCGTGATCTCGTTCACCGGCGGGGTCTCGTCGGCCAGCGCCGACCGCAGGCCTGCCCAGACGTCGTCCGGCATCGGGCCGGGGTCCTCGTCCAAGCCTGCGAGAGCGCTGCTCACCTCAGAGAGTGCCGCTGACATCTCGACGTGCGCGGCCGCCCAGACGAGATCATTGGCGACACGGTCGCGTACTTCTGCTTCCTGGGGAGTTCCGGCGAGGGCGCCGCCCACGTAATCGGCGAGCAGATCGAGATCGGGCTGGCTCAGGTTCATACCGGCCGTCCTCCCGTCTGATCTAGTCCGGCCCGTGATGGGTCTGAGACGCCGCCGTGACCAGCCGGGTTCCGCAGGTGGCCGAGCATCACAGCCAATCGCGCCCGCCCCCGTGAGCAGCGGCTCTTCACCGTACCCTCGGCGACGCCCAAGATCACGGCGACCTCGGCGACCGAGTAGCCCTGCACGTCGACCAGGATGAGCGCTGCTCTCTGCTCCTCCGGCAACTGCTGGAGCGCGTCGCGTACGACGAGATGGGTGTCATGATCCACGACGGGTGAGGCGGGCTCGGGCCGGGCGTGTCCCTCGGGCTCGCCCTGGCCGGGCAGCGGGACGGTCGGGCGGGCCTGGCGCCGGCGGACCCGGTCGAGGCAGGCGTTGACGACGATGCGGTGCAGCCAGGTGGTGACGGCGGCCTCGCCCCGGAACCCCGCCGCCGACCGGTACGCCTTGAGCAGCGCGTCCTGCAGCGCGTCGGCGGCCTCCTCGCGATCGTGGAGGGTACGCATCGCGACCGCCCACAGCCGGTCCCGGTGCCGCCGGACGATCTCGGCGAACGCGTCCCTGTCTCCGGCGACGTGAGCGGCCAGCAGCTCCTCGTCGGAGAGGGACAGCATCACGCCACCCTGACCGTTATCTCCTGCACGCCGATCTGGAAGCGCTGCGCCGAGTCCGCGGTGTCCCGCGGCATGCTCGTGATCCACAGCAGCAGGTAGCGGACCTTCTCGGCGCCGTCGTCCGACTGGCTGAACACCATGTTGGTGCCGTTGAAGTCGTCGAACGCGTTGCCGATCTGCTTGTACGTGGTCAGCGCGCTGGAGTCGGGAACCGTGGCGCCGCCGAGCAGCTTCGCCGAGACGGGCTTGCCCGACAGGACGACCTGGACGTCCGCGATGGACTGCGGCGTACCGAGGTCGAGCCAGATGCCCATGCCGGCCTTCAGGCCGCCGGGTCCGAAGTTCTGGTTGTAGTGCTCGCTCTTCCAGCCGGTGGTGTTCTTGCCGTCCACGGCCTTGTCGAGATTGGCCTTCTGGGTCCCGTCGCCCTGCGGGTCGAACAGGTTGACCTGGCCGCCGCTCAGCGTCAGGGCCACCGGCTCGGCGACGCTCGGAGCCGACGTGCTGGGCTGGGCCGAGACCGTGTTGCCGCCCTTGTCGCCGGGTTGGTTGTTCGAGGTGAGCGCGCGGGCGCTGATCGTGAGGCCGACGAGGGCCAGCACGACCACCGCCGCCACGCCGTAGATCAGCCGGCGCGACCGCTGCCGGGGCGGCTCGGGCAGCGTCTCGCTGAACCGCAGCGGGCCGTAGCCGCGCTCCTCCCCCGCCACGTCGAGGCGGTCGAGTTCGGCGGCCAGCACATCGGCGCTGGGCAGCGTGACCCGCTCGTTGAGCAGGTCGCCGACGAGATCGTCGAGGTGCGTCGGTACGCCTGCCCGGACCTGCCTCGGCGTGGCGAGAACACCGTTCTCGTCGCGTACGCCGTCGGGCAGGCCGAGGGCGCCGGCCTCCTTGCGAGGCCACTGCTCGGTGAGCGCGTAGTAGAGGATGCCGCCGATCGACCGGACGTCGCCGTCGTTGGTGGCGGAGCCGGCGCGCGCGTCGGTCAGCACGACGCGGCCGTCGTCGCCGAGCAGGACGGTGCCGGGGTGCACGTTGCCGTGGGCCATGCCGCTCGCGTGCAGTGCGCTGACCGCCTCGGCGATCGCGTGCACGACGTTCACCGCGCGGTCGGGATCGAGCGGGCCCTCGCCCTCGACGATCTGCCGCAGCGAGACGCCTTCGACCCATTCGCGCACCACGTACGCCCGGTGGCCCTCGTCGATCGCGTCGTAGACGCCGATCAGGTGCGGGTGCACGACCCGGCTGGCCGTGACGGCGGCGGCGAGCATCTCCTCGGCGGCGGGACCGCCCGGGGCTCGCAGCACCACCGCGATCGGGCGCAGCAGCATGATGTCGACGCCGCGCCAGACCTGCCGGCCGCCCGCGTCGTCGTTGATGTGCTCTTCGAGCCGGTAGCGGTCGGCGAGCACCTCGCCGACCGTGCCCGCCCGGTCGGTCGGGGACGCTGAGGGAGCGCTGCCTGGGTCCGGGCCCGTGACATCGCCGAGGGACGGCCGGTCAGCGGTTCGGTGCTCCTTCTCGGCCACCGGCTGACCTTCGCCGACGTGGGTCACCCCGTCCTCCCTCGGTGTGGTGCGCGCAGCGTTTCCACGCCTAGCCTATGCGTTCCGGGCGCGCGCTGGGTGCGACCTTACCGCTCTGAAACAAACTCGCGACACTGCGATGTGGTTGAACCTCAAGTGACACGGTGGTCACACGGCTTGACGTACCCAAGTGATCAGCAGATGTCGTATTTACCCATGATCGGTGACTTTTATCCGGAAAACTGAGCTGGTGAGCACCGCACCGGACGACGCCGTACGCACCGGCTACGCCTTCACCACACCCGCCATCGACCTCGGCGCACTGGTTCTGGCCGGCGGCGACGCCGACAAGGACGCGCCGGTACGCGTACCGATGGCGATGCTCAACCGGCACGGCCTGGTGGCGGGGGCCACCGGCACGGGCAAGACGAAAACCCTTCAGGTGATGGCCGAACAGCTCAGCGCGGCCGGCGTACCGGTGTTCCTGGCCGACGTCAAAGGCGACGTGAGCGGCATGGCCGTCGCCGGGGAGCCGAACGAAAAGATCACCGGCCGGATGAGCGAGCTGGGCCAGGAGTGGGTGGCGGCCGCGTACCCGGTGGAGTTCTTCACACTCGGCGGCCGCGGCACTGGTACGCCGATCCGCGCGACCATCACCGCGTTCGGCCCGATCCTGCTGTCCAAGGTGCTCGGCCTCACGGATGTGCAGTCGTCCTCGCTCAACCTGGTCTTCCACTACGCCGACAAGGCCGGCCTGCCCCTCGTGGATCTCAAGGACCTGCGGGCGGTCATCCAGTTCCTCACCTCCGACGAGGGGGCCGCCGAACTCAAGGAACTCGGCGGGCTGTCGAAGCAGACGGCCGGCGTACTCCTGCGGGAGCTGATCGCGTTCGCCGACGCCGGTGCCGAGGACTTCTTCGGCGAGCCCGAGTTCAATTCGCAGGACCTGCTGCGGACGACCCCGGACGGCCGGGGCGTCGTGTCCATTCTGGAACTACCCGGCGTGGTCCAGCAGCCGGCGCTCTTCTCCTCGTTCCTGATGTGGCTGCTCGCCGACCTCTTCCAGGATCTGCCCGAGGTCGGCGACCCGGACAAGCCGAAGCTGTGCTTCTTCTTCGACGAGGCGCACCTGCTGTTCAAGGACGCGTCCAAGCAGTTCCTGGAGTCGATCACGCAGACCGTGCGGCTCATCCGCTCCAAGGGCGTCGGCGTGTACTTCGTCACGCAGACGCCCAAGGACGTCCACCCCGACGTCCTCGCGCAGCTGGGCAACCGGATCCAGCACGCGTTGCGCGCGTACACGCCCGACGACGCGAAGGCGCTCAAGGCGACCGCCTCCACCTTCCCCAAGTCCGGCTACGACCTGGAGGAACTGCTCACCCAGCTCGGCACCGGCGAGGCGGTCGTCACCGTCCTCAACGAGAAGGGCGCGCCCACCCCGGTCGCCTGGACCCGGCTCCGCGCACCGCAATCTCTCATGGCCGCCGCACCCGCCGAGCTTCTCCAGCAGACGACCGCGAATTCCCTCCTGTACGCGAAGTACGCCACCCCGGTCGACCGGGAGTCGGCCTACGAGATGCTGGCCGCCCGGCTGGCCCCGGCGGCGCCACCACCGGCGGAAGCCCCGGCCCCCGCCCCGAAACCGGAGAAGGCGGCGAAACCGGCCAAGGCCGAGCCGGGGATCGTCGACCAGGTGCTGAAGTCGCGTACGACCCAGACTTTGATCAAAAGTGCGGCCGCCGCGGCCGGCGCGGCGATCGTGCGCGGGATCTTCGGGACCGCGCGCAGGAGCAAGAAGAGCTAGCGGCGCAGGAGCTTGCGGCGGACCCGGCCGAGCAGGCCGAAGACGTCGTCGATCTCCTCGATCCGCAGGCCCTTGGCGACGGCGAGATAGCCGGCCAGGATCACCGCGCCGCCCAGGACCAGCTGGATCCACGAGCTCTCGATGCCGATCTTGCGCAGCACCAGCACGGTGAGGTAACCGAGGATGCCGGAGGCGACCATCGCGCCGACGATGCGGGCCAGCGTCCACGCCGTACGTCCGAGCCCGAGCGAGCCGATCCGCTTGTGCAGCTGCCAGATGCTGAGCGCGGTGGCGATGACGTAGGAGATGCCGTTGCCGAGCATGACGCCGGCCGCCTCGAGACCGATCGTGAACAGCACCCACTGCGCGATGATCCGGATCAGGACGACGGGGATGTTGAGCAGCGCCGGGGTCTTCGTGTCCGGCAGCGCGTAGAACGCGAACGTGAACAGCTGGCTCAGCGAGAACGGGATCAGCGAGATGCCGGCCATGATGAGCACGGAGGCGCCGCGACTCGCGTCGTGCTCGGTGAACGCGCCCCGGGCGAAGAGCGAGACGAGGGCCGGCCCGGCCAGGAAGACGAAGACGACCGCGATCGGAGCCAGCATGGCGCTGGTCGTGCGTACGCCCTTCGCCAAGTCGTTGACCAGCTCCGCGAGGCGACCGGCGGCCGAGGCGGCGGACATCCGCGGCATCAGCGCGGTGATGATCGAGACCGCCACGATGCCGTGGGCCATCATCATCAGCAGGTAGACGTTGTTGTAGATGAGCAGGCTGTTGCCGCTCAGCAGGCGCAGCATGACCAGCACGCCGACCTGGCTGACCGCGACGTAGCAGAACATCCAGCCGCCGAGGTGGGCCAGTTCGCGCAGGCCCAGCGCGCGGAAGTCGAACCGTGCCTTCCAGCGGAACCCCGCCCGGTGCAGCGCGGGCAGCAGCCCCGCGGTCTGCAGGGTGATGCCGAGCAGCGTGCCGCCGCCGAGCAGGGCGACCATCGCCGGGCTGACGTCGCCGGCCTCCCGGCTCACCGCGCCGAAGAACACGATGTACAGCACGCAGGTGGCGATGACGACGATGTTGTTGAGGATCGGCGTCCACATCGGCGGCCCGAACACCCCGCGCGTGTTCAGGTACGCGCTGAGCACCGCCGAGACGCCGAAGAAGAAGATCGCCGGCAGCGTGAAGTACGACAGGGCGGTGACGAGGTTGCGGTAGTCGTCGCCCGTCCCGGACTTCGTGTAGATCATCGTGAGCAGCGGTGCGGCCAGCGTGGCCAGGATCGCCGCGACGCCGAGCACGAGCGCGGTCAGGGTCATCAGCCGCTGGGCGTACGCCTCACCGCCGTCGGCGTCGTTGCGCCGGGCGCGTACCAGCACCGGGATGACGACGCTGGACAGGACGCCGCCGATGAGGAACTCGTAGACCATGCCCGGGAAGAACTGCGCCGTCGTGTACGCGTCGCCCAGGCCCAGCGCGACGCCGCCGAGGGCCGCCGCGATCATGGCCGTCCGCAGGAAGCCCGTTCCGCGGCTGACCAGCGACCCGATCGCCATGATCGCCGAGTTGCCGGCGGCCGTGTTCTCCCGCGGCTGTCCGCTTTCGGCCGGGCCGGTCGGCGTACCGGGCGCGGTGTCCGGGGCGGGGCGGGGCGGCGGCTGGAGGTGGACGGTCGTGTCTCCCCCGACCGCGGGCAGGATCGTCGTGGCGTCGTCGATCGGGCGCAGCACGGTGGTCGCGTCGTTCATCGAGGGGACCGGACCGAACCGCACCGTACGCTCGACCGCCAGTTCGGTCTCGGCACCCGGAAGCGATTCGCCGACGATCTGGGGCAGCATCATGGTCGCGTCGGGATCCACCCGCGGGTATGCCCCCGTCGGGTCGTCCCAGGGAAACCAGTCCTGCTCCGGATCTCTGCTCACCGCGCATACACTAGCTGCCCGTTCACGGCCGCGGCGAGACGAGGCGGGGGCCCTTGTCAAGATCCACCAGGCGTTGATGTGGATCTTCATTGCGAAGTGATCCGGCCACCGCGCACCTGCCGCCCGGCCGTGCCCGATAAGCTGCTTGACCGATGTCGAACTCAAACGCCCTGACCGTGGCCCAGCGCGAGGCCGTGGCCGCGCTGCTGGCGCGCTTCCCTGTCGCCGACGAGCTCGGCGGCCGGTTCGCCGACGCCGGATTCGAGCTGCACCTCGTCGGCGGCTCGGTACGCGACGCGCTGCTCGGCCGCCTCGGCGACGATTTGGACTTCTGCACCGACGCACACCCCGACGAGACGCTGCGCGCGGTGCGGGGCTGGGCCGAGGCGACCTGGGAGACGGGGCGGGAGTTCGGCACGATCGGTGCCTTCCGCGACGGGCTGCGCCTGGAGATCACGACCTACCGCGCGGAGTCCTACGACGGCGTGAGCCGGAATCCGGCCGTCCAGTACGGCAGCACCCTGGCCGAGGATCTGAGCCGGCGCGACTTCACGATCAACGCGATGGCGGTCAGCCTCCAGGACCACCACTTCACCGACTTGTTCGGCGGCCTCGACGACCTGCAGACCCGGATCATCCGTACGCCGGGCACGCCCCAGCAGAGCTTCGGCGACGATCCGCTCCGGATGCTGCGCGCCGCCCGGTTCGCCGCCCAGCTCCGATTCGTCGTCGACGAGCCGGTGATGCGGGCGATGTCGGACCTCTCCGGTCAGCTGACCCGGATCACCGCCGAGCGCGTACGCGAGGAATTCAGCAAGCTGATGCTCGGCGAGGACCCGGTGACGGGGCTGCGGCTGCTGGTGGAGACCGGACTGGCCGAGATCTTCCTGCCGGAGCTGACCGCGCTGCGGATGGAGATCGACGAGCACGCCCAGCACAAGGACGTGTACGAGCACACGCTGACGGTCGTGCAGAACGCGGTGAACCTCGACACCGCCGACACGGGCCCGGACCTCGTGCTGCGCCTGTCCGCGCTGCTGCACGACATCGGCAAGCCCGATACCAAGGCAGTGGACGCGGACGGCCGGGTGAGCTTCCACCACCACGAGCTGGTCGGCGCACGGATGGCCAAGCACCGGCTCAAGACGCTGAAGTACCCGAAGGAGGTGATCAGTTCCGTGGTCGGACTGATCGCGCTCCACCTGCGGTTCTACGGCTACGGCCGGGGCGAGTGGACCGACTCCGCGGTCCGCCGGTACGTCCACGACGCCGAAGACCTGCTTCCCCGGCTGCACAAGCTGACCAGGTCGGACTGCACGACCCGCAACAAGCGCAAGGCCGCGCAGCTCAGCGCCGACTACGACGCGCTGGAGGAGCGGATCGCCCGCATCGCCGAGGAGGAGGATCTCGCGAAGGTCCGGCCCGACCTCGACGGCAACGCGATCATGGAGCTGCTCGACATCCCGCCGGGCCCGGTGGTGGGCCGCGCCTGGAAGCACCTCAAGGAGGTACGCCTGGAGCGCGGGCCCCTGACCCGGGAGGAAGCCGAGTCGGAGCTGCGCGCCTGGGCGACGGAGAACCTCTGATCAGGCGCCGGTCAGCTCGTAGACCGTGACCGTGCCCTCGTGGTAGCGGACCTGCGCGTACTTGGTCAGGTCGGGTGAGACCGCGCCGGCCCGGTCGTCGGCGTACAGCCAGTGGGCGCCGTACTGCTGCTGGAGCCGGCCGACGACCTCCGCGGTCGGGTTGGTGAAGACCTGGTCGTTGATGCTCAGCCGCTCCAGGTCAGGTGCCGGCTGCTTGAAGTAGGGCAGTCCGTCCTTGCCGTGCGCGGCCTGCGTCGCCTCCTGGTATGCCCACCCCTCCAGCACCACGCGGTGTTCGGTGAGGCCGGAGACCCAGAACGAGCGGTTGATGCAGTTCGGCTCGGTGACCAGGTTCTCGCAGTGGATGTTGGTGGCCACGACGTCGTTCGCCGGGGCGTTCGCCGCCAGCCACTGGGCGGCACGCATCTCCTCGGCGGTCACCCAGAACGAGCCCTTGCTGCCGGCGCTCGGTCCGTGGCCCTGCACAGCCGGCTTGACCGTGTAGTAGATCTCGTATCCGGCGCTGAAGAAGCCGAGGCCGAACAGGCACGTGACCATCACGACCGCGCCCTTGCCGGTCAGGACCGACGCCCGCGGGGTCAGCCGGGGCAGGACCCGCCACGCCAGCGCGCCCAGGCCGAGGATCGCGATGAGGCTGACCAGCGGCGCACCCAGCAGGTACGCCCAGTCGTGCTTCCAGCTGCCGCGCCCGCCCGGACCGTAGGAGTAGAGCACCTTGGCGAGCAGGCCACCGGCGACGAGTCCGCCGATCACGAAGATCCGGCGCTGCCGGGCCGGGGCGAGGTCGACGATGAGCCAGGCGCCGAGCACCGAGCCGGCGGCGACCGCCGAGTACCAGAAGTACAGCTCACCATTGGCGACGTGGCTGACCAGCAGCGCGGCTCCGAGCCCGCCGACGCTGGTGCCGGCGAGCAGCCAGGCGGCCGGATCGCGGCGGATCCGCGGCCGCAGCAGCGCGACGAGGCCGAGCAGCCGGGGCAGCTGGCTGATCAGGAAGCTCACGATGAGCAGCGGGAAGAACAGCTTCGTCAGCGAGCCGACCGTTTGCAGGCTCGGCGGCAGGAAGCCCCCGGTGCCGGGGATCGAGCTCGACCCGATCACGTTGATGTACTGCGCCTTGAACGTGAAGGCCGCGCCGAGCTGCAGGCCGGAGCCGGGCAGGCCGCCCGCGATGATCGGAGCCGCCAGCGCCAGTACGCCGACCGTCGCGGCCAGCGCGACGAGCAGTCCCTTCGGCGGCCGGCGGTGGATCATCCAGGCGGCGCCGGCGGCCGTCACCACGCCGCACAGCAGAACAGGGATCGAGCTGGACTTCGACCCGGCCGAGGCGAGCAGGAACACCGGGACCAGAACCCATGCCCGGCCCATGCGCTTGCCCCGGGCGACGTCCACGAGCAGGCTCGCCGTGACCACGAGGACCGGGATCGAGTAGGTCAGCGTCGGGCTGTAGGAGGCCAGGAGGCGTACCGGGTAGCTGCTGAAACGCGGCCAGATCACCGTGTCGGAGAACAGCATGGCGGCGGAGGCCGCGAGCGGGCCGCTCCACCACGCGCCGGTCACCTGCCGGGCGAGGCCGCAGATCACCAGTACGCCGGCCAGCACGACCGGTGCCCACCACAGGCGCAGCAGGACGGTGGAGATCGGTACGCCGCTGATCAGGTGCGCGGTGGCCCGGTGCGCGTCGGAGAACCAGTGGTAGTGCAGCGCGACGCCGGCCATCTGCGGCTGCTGCGGAGTGATCGTCCGGCTCAGCTCGGCGCTGTTGGCCCAGTGGTAGTAGAGGTCTTCGAAGAGGCTGTGGGTCGCGGGCGGCAGCGGGTTGTTGCCCCAGAACACGACCGCGAACCAGCCGACCATCAGGGACATGATCCCGGCGACCGACCAGGAGAACGCGATCGGCAGCGGCCTGGGCTCCTCGATCCGCCAGAACCTCCGCAGCCGCGGAACGCCGGCGAACAGTGCCACGACCGGGATCGGCCAGGCCCACAGCCAGTGCTGCTGGCCGGTGCCGACGCCGAGCGCCCACATCGGCAGCTCGGCCACGAGACCGGTGATCGCGCCGAAGCCGATGTCCTCCGGCAGGTTGCCCCGGCTCCCACGGAGGGCCCGGAAGATCAGCGTTCCCGGCAGCACCACGCAGCCGGCCCAGTACGCGGCGTACCGGGCGATGTCGGTGGCGGGGGTGTTCGACCAGAGCAGCCCGACGACCGTGACCGCGGCGACGATGAGCCACGGCAGCGTACGCGCGACCCACACCAGCGCGCCCGTCCCACCGGTACGCCCAGCCGGCGAGGTGAGGTCCGCTTCCGCACTGGTATCGGGCGCGTCGAGAACGGTGCTCACTGGACTACCTCCGTGCCGCATCGCGGCCATCGCCGGCGCATTGTGCAGAGCGACTCTACAAGGCCGCCTGCCTGGGGACATCCCTCGGCATCCGGGCGCTTCGCCGGTCAGGGCCGGTGTCGAACCACCGGGTCGGCACTAATGCCTGACGGGACGGCCGAACCAGAACGCGAGGGCGGCGTACCCGACGGCGACGCCGATCAGGGCGACGGCCGACTTGCCGTCCGCCGGAAGAGTGAGCGCGGCGAGGAAGAGACCGGTCACCATGCACAGGTTGAACGCGGTGTCGTTGAGGCTGAAGATCCGGCCGCGGTAGTCGTCCTCGCACTCGTGCTGCAGCGTGGCGTCCACGATGATCTTCATGCTCTGCGAGGCGATGTTCATGACCGCGGCCGCCACCAGGAGCAGCCCGGCGATGAACGGCAGGCCGAGGACCAGGATTGCGACGGAGATGCCGGCCAGCATGATCGTGATCCAGCGCTGGGCGCCGAAGCGGCGCGTCGCCGCCGGTGTGACCACGGCGGCGAGACCGGCGCCGACCGCCCCGGCGATCACGACCTGGCCCAGGGACCACAGCGACCGCGAGGTGCCGTCGGGCGTGTGCCGGCCGAAGTAGCGGCTGTAGAGCAGCAGCACCGCCAAGGTCAGGAAGCCGTAGAGCAGGCGGTGACCGGCCGTCAGCACCATCACCCGGGCGGCCCGCGGCCGGGCGGCCAGGTGGCGAAGGCCCCCGACCATCCCCCGCGCGACGTCGACGACCGCCGTCCAGACGCCGATCCGCGGCCGCTCCTCCTCGTCCGGCCCCAGCTGGCCACTGCGGAAGGTCGCGTACGCGAGCAGACCCGACGCGAGGTAGCCGACGGCCGCGATGCCGGCGATGCACGCGTACCCGTGCTGGGTGGTGTGGACCATGGAGGTCGCGATCATGGCAGCGGCCGAGAAGAGGCCGACCGAGAACATGATCGTGCCGGCGGTCGTGGCGAGTGCGTTGGCGGTGACCAGGCGGGCGTCCTCGACCACCCGGGGCAGGGCGGCCGACAGGCCGGCGAGGAAGAACCGGTTCACGGCGATCACGAGAAGCGCGGCGAGCGCGAACCGCGGGCCCTGGTCGCCCGTCCAGATGAGGAAGAAGGCGGGGATCACGAGCAGCGCCCGGCCGAGGTTGGCCAGCGCGAGCGACGCGCGCCGGTCCCAGCGGTCGAGGAAGACGCCGACGAACGGCCCGAGCAGCGAGTACGGCAGCAGCAGGATGGCGAAGCCGGTGGCGATGGCCAGCGGGCTCGACTGCTTCGACGGGTTGAACAGCAGCGATCCGGCGAGGCCGGCCTGGAACCAGCCGTCGGCGAGCTGCGAGATCAGCCGGACGAGCAGGAGGTTGCGAAAGCCCCGCGACCTGAGGATCGCCTTGAGGTAGTGCCCGTCGACCTTGCGCTGCAGGTCGGCGTTGACAGCGGCGGACGTCGCGGGAGGCGGCACCCGACCAGAGTAAGTGACCGTCGCCCGGCTCGCCGAATACGCGGGGATCAGACCACCCGTGTCCGCATTCAGGGTGCTGTGCCCTTACTGGAAGTTCACTGAACGTTCGCCGTCATCGGCCCGCGACGGTCGCTAGGCGAGGACCCACTTGAGGATGCGGAGCAGGCCCACCGCCGCGAGAGCGCCGACGATCACCATCGCGACGACCGTGTAGAAGCAGGGAATGCCCGCGCCGCGGGTCTTCGCCGGCGCGCGGTACGACCCCACCCAGATCTCCGGCGGCCCCGACTGCTCCGCCTCCGCGACCAGCGCGTCGAGGCGGCTGCGGGCCGGCGCCGACAACGCGTCCGGGTCGCCCGTCCAGCGCAGCAGCCGGACTCGCGCCCACGGATCCGCGTGTACGCGGTGGAAGGCGGTCAGCTCGTCCGGGCGTACCTCGTCGGTGAGGAATCCCCAGCGGCCGGCCTCGGTCAGGTTGCCGGTCTGCCGGTAGACGGAGGCGAGCAGGCGGAACAGTTCCAGATCGTCCGGATAGGACGCGACCAGCGTACGCAGGCGCTGTGCGGCGAGATGGGTATGGCCGGCGGCGAGATCCCGCTTCACCCGGTCCAGGACGTCGGCTTTGGCCACCCACACATGATCTGGGCTCGCGACTGTGCGCGCCAGGTGCCCATGTAACGAAACCGCAACGTGAGACGCCGATGTCTCGGAGCGACGCCTACGTCAGCCAGCCAACGATGGTCATCACACCGAGGACCGCCAGGGCGAGGACCGCTCCCCCGCCGACCAGGGCGGCCGCGCTGACCAGAAACGGCCGCCGCTGCGGGACCGCCACCGGTACGCCGACCGGCAGCTCGGCAGCCGCCGCGGCGGCCAGCTCGGCGAGTCGCGTACGCGCGTGGTCGGTCGGTGCGAGGTCGGCCGAGCCTTCCCAGCGCAGCGCGCGCAACCGTTGCGCGGCGGACGGGAAGGCGCGCTCGAAGGCCGAGATCTCGGCGGGCTCGGTGCCCTGCGAGAGATAGTCCCAGCGACCGGCTTCGATGGCGTTACCGGTCATGCGGTGCACCGCGGCGAGCCGGTGCCGGAGATCCAGGTCATGCGGATGGACCGCGACCAGGCTGCTCAAGCGCTGGATCGCGGGCTGGGTACGGCCGTGCGCCACATCGACGTCGACCTTGTCCAGCACGTATGCCTTAGCCATAAGCCCACTGTGACAGGCGCCCCACGGGGAGGTAAATACCTGGCGACCCTCGTTGATGCCATAGACGACTATGAGCCGTCCCACAGGAACGGCTCATAGTCGGTGTCAGCTGCCCGAACGCGTCAGCGCTCGACCTCGCCGCGGATGAAGGCCTCGACGGACTCGTGCGCGTCGTGGTCGCTGTACTGGACCGGCGGCGACTTCATGAAGTAGCTCGACGCCGAGAGGATCGGGCCACCGATCTTGCGGTCGAGCGCGATCTTCGCGGCGCGGACCGCGTCGATGATGACGCCGGCCGAGTTCGGCGAGTCCCACACCTCGAGCTTGAGCTCGGCATTCAGCGGAACGTCGCCGAACGCGCGGCCCTCCAGCCGGATGTAGGCCCACTTGCGGTCCGACAGCCACGGCACGTGGTCGGACGGCCCGATGTGGACGTCGCTCTTGGCCAGCTCGTGCGGGACCTGGGAGGTGACCGACTGGGTCTTCGAGATCTTCTTCGAGACCAGGCGGGTCCGCTCCAGCATGTTCATGAAGTCCATGTTGCCGCCGAAGTTGAGCTGGTACGTGCGCAGCAGCTCGACGCCGCGGTCCTCGAACAGCTTGGCCAGCGCCCGGTGGACGATGGTCGCACCGACCTGCGACTTGATGTCGTCGCCGACGATCGGCAGGCCCGCGTCCTCGAACTTCTTCGCCCAGACGGGGTCCGAGGCGATGAAGACGGGCAGGGCGTTGACGAAGGCGCACCCGGCGTCGATGGCCGCCTGCGCGTAGAACTTGTCGGCCTCTTCCGAGCCCACCGGCAGGTAGGAGACGACGACGTCGACCTGCGCGTCCCGCAGCGCCTGCGCGACGTCGACCGGCTGCTCGTCGGACTCCTGCACCATCTCCTGGTAGTACTGGCCCAGGCCGTCGTACGTCGGACCGCGCTGGACACTCACGCCCACCGGCGGCACGTCGCACAACTTGATCGTGTTGTTCTCGCTGGCCACGATCGCCTCGGCCAGATCCTGCCCGACCTTCTTCGCGTCGACGTCGAAGGCCGCGACGAACTGGACGTCACGAACGTGGTAGCCGCCGAAGTCGACGTGCATGAGACCGGGTACGCGCTCGTTGGGGTCGGCGTTGCGGTAGTACTCGACGCCCTGGACCAGGGACGAGGCGCAGTTGCCGACGCCGACGATGGCTACGCGGACGGAACCCATCGTGGGTGCCTCCTTACTGTTCACTGCCGCCTCGGCGTCTGGCCAGGCGGGTCATCTTCGTGGCCCGGTTGGGCCGCGGAAGTCTCCGTGCCGGGGTCACCCGGCTGGTACGCGCGCTGCGCCGGCGGCCTGCCGGACCGCTCGTTCGCGATCAACTCCTCGAGCCAGCGCACCTCACGCTCGGCCGCGTCGAGGCCGTGCCTCTGCAGCTCCAGCGTGTACGCGTCGACGCGCTCGGCGGCCCGCGCGAGCACGTCGCGCAGTCCCTCCCGGCGCTCCTCGACCTTGCGGCGGCGCCCCTCGAGAATGCGCAGCCGGATTTCCGTGTCGGTACGCGCGAAGAACGCGAAGTGGACCCCGAAACCGGGGTCGTCGTAGCTCTCCGGTCCGGTCTGCGCGAGGAGCTCCTCGAAGCGCTCCTTGCCCTCTGCGGTGATCTTGTAGACCACCCGGCCGCGCCGGCTGGTCAACGGGGGGACCAACTCGTCGTCGGGCAGGGACTCCCCTGCCTCGGTGATCCAGCCGCTGGCCTGCAGCCGCCGGAGGGTCGGGTAGAGCGAGCCGTAGCTGATCGCGGCGCGCATCGCCCCGATCTTGAGCGCGAGCTGTTTACGCAGCTCATAGCCGTGCATAGGGGCCTCGTGCAGGATGCCGAGGATCGCCATGTCCAGCACTTCGCCACCTTCCCGCCACTCGATGTATCGGGCCGATACATCTGTAGGTTAGAACGCCCGGATACTTCAGGGCAAGACAACCGGGCCGGTGGCCTTGATCACCGACAGTGACGGAGGTCGCGAGGGTCAAGATGACCCGTTACCCTTCCTAAGCATGCGGACGCAGCGGCAGGTGGTCGATTTCGCGCTCCAGCGCCGGGCGCTGCTGCGGGATGTCTACGCCGGTCGAGTGGCGGTCCGCGAGGTCTGCGACGCGTCTGCCTATCTGCGGACGGCGGCCCGCTTCCACGGCGAGCCGACCGAGGACCTCTGCCCGATCTGCCGACGCGAATTTTTGACCCGCGTCCACTACATCTATGGTGATGAGCTGAAGCAATCTGCTGGTCAGGCGCGTACCCTGGCGGAGTTGACCAGCCTGGCGACGACGTTGCGCGAGTTTCAGGTGTTCGTGGTGGAGGTCTGCCGCGGGTGCCAGTGGAACCACCTGGTGGAGCAGTTCCTCCTGGGCGACGCCGGTACGCCGGAAGCTACGACGGGGACCGCACCGGCCGCCCCGGGCCGGAGGTCCTCGACGTCACGTCGCCGCCAGGCGATGTGACAGTCCGACCAGGCGGTCCCCCCGCCGTGACCGGAACGGTGTAAAGAGATGAGTTCGTACGGCGACCCCAACGCCGGCGCCGGACACTGGAACGAGGCCGGCCGCGATGGTGCCGGCTACGACGGTGCCGGTTACGACGGCGGCTACGGCGCCGCAGCGCCCTCCTCGGGCCGAGCGTCCGCACCGCAGCCCGGCCGCGGCCGGGCGCAGGTGAACCGGGACGATTTCGGCTACCAGTACGACGACGACGCCGGCCGCCCGGCCGCCTCCTACGACGACTACAACAACCCGGGCGGCGGCTACGGCCGGCCCGTGGGCAGCGCGTCGGTGGGCTCCGCGTCGGTGGGCTCCGCTTCCGTTCCGACCTCTCCGGCGAGCGGGTCCGCCCCGGTGGGTCGTGCCTCGGTCGGCCGCGCGGGCGTCGTTTCCCCGGGCACCGCCGGGCGGGCGAGCGTACCGGCGCCGGGTGCCGGTCGGGCCGGCGTACGGCCGGTCGACCCGGACGAACTCGACGGTCCTGACCGCGGCCCCGGTGGTCCCGGCGGCCCCCGCGGTCCCCGCGGCCGGGACGGCGGCAGCGGCGGCGGAAAGGGCGCCCCCCGCTCCAAGAACGCCAAGAAGTCGCGCCGCATCAAGATCATTACGGCCTCGGTCGCGGCGTTCCTGATCCTCTTCGGTGTCGGCGCCATCGGCGGTACCTACTACTTCGACACCGTCGACGAGTACCTGCCGGACGCCATCCCCACCGCGCAGACGACCGCGGTGATGGCGAGCGACGGCAAGACGCAGATCGCCCAGCTGGGTACGGAGAACCGCATCACGGTCCCGATGTCGATCATCCCGGACCAGGTGCGCAAGGCCCTCATCGCCGGTGAGGACAAGGAGTTCTTCGACCACCACGGCATCTCCTACAGCGGCATCCTCCGCGCGGCCTGGAACAACGTGACCGGCGGCGACAAGCAGGGCGCCTCGACCATCACGCAGCAGTACATCAAGATCGCGACCCAGCAGTCGCAGATCACGTACGCCCGTAAGCTCCGCGAGGCGGTCCTCGCCCGCAAGCTGGAGGACAAGTACTCGAAGCTCGAGATCATGGGCTTCTACCTCAACACCGTCGACTTCGGCCGGGGAGCGGTCGGCATCGAGAAAGCCGCGCAGGCGTACTTCAACAAGAGCGCCAAGGACCTGACGGTGCCGGAGGCGGCCGTGCTCGGCGCGGTCATCAAGGACCCCTACGGTTCGGGCGGCGCCGGCGGCAGCCCCTACGATCCCGAGTTCCACCCGGACACCGCCAAGGTCCGCTGGGGCTACGTGCTGGACAACATGGTCGAGAAGGGCTGGCTGCCGGCGACGGACCGGGCCGCCATGCAGTTCCCCGTCGACAAGGTACGCAAGGCGGCCACCGTGTCGACCACGGCGCAGTGGGGCATCAAGATCAACCCTGGTGACCCGGCCGGCAAGGCGACCGGCAATGTGATCAATTACGTGTCCCAGGAGCTCTCCGCCCAGGGCATCAGCCCCGACGAGCTGCGTACCGGCGGCTACCGCGTGACCACGACGATCGACATGAACGCGCAGAAGATCGTCGAGACGGCCGCCCGGCCCGACCTCAAGACCTCGCAGATCTACGGCCGCAAGGTGACCAAGACGCAGGACCTGGAAGCGGCGGCGGTCATGATCGACCCGTCGAACGGCCGGGTGCTCGGTTACTACGGCGGCCTCGACGGCACCGGCACCGACCTGGCCGGCCTGAACACCGGTGGCGCGCACGGCGAGTTCGGCGGCCACGCGCCCGGATCGTCCATGAAGGTCTACACACTGGCGGCCGCGCTGGAGGCGGGTGTCTCGCTGCAGACCCGCTGGAAGGCGAACCCGTTCACGACCGAGGACGGTCACAAGATCGGTAACGCCGGCTACAACAACGCCAGCTGCGGCAACTACTGCACGCTCGAGTACAGCTTCATGAAGTCCTTCAACGTCCCGTTCTACTGGGTCGCCCGGCAGATCGGTCCGGGCAAGGTCGTCGAGATGGCCGAGAAGGCCGGCGTACGCACGATGTGGACGACGGACGGCGCCCCGGTGGACCTGACGAAGGACATGCAGGGCGCTCAGGACCGCGCGCCGTTCGACCGCGAGGTCGGCTACGGCCAGTACCCGATCACGGTGCTGGACCACGCGAACGGTGTGGCGACGATCGCGAACGGCGGCGTCTACAACAAGGCCCACTTCGTGCTGAAGGTCGAGAAGAAGGACATCACGACCGGGCAGTACAAGATCGTGACGAGTGCCGGCGAGAAGCTGGCGCCGACCGCCACGATCCGGCGCCAGGTCGCCAACGACGTCACGTACGCGATGGAGAAGGTCTTCGACGACCACGGCTGGCCGTCGATCGCCGGCGGGCACCAGATCGCCGCCAAGACCGGTACCTGGGAAGGCGCGACCGTCAAGAACGGCAGGGTCGTCGCCAGCAGCGACAACGCGCACGCCTGGGTCGTCGGCTTCACCAAGCAGGCGGCACTGGCGGTGTGGACCGGCAACGTCCTCGGTGAGACGCCCGTCGTCGACCCGAAGACCAACAGCACGATCACGTCGGGCAGTGCGCCCTACCGGATCTGGAACCAGATCTTCCAGGGCTACACCAAGGGCACCGACAAGCTCAAGCTGGCTGACCCGTCGCACGTCGGCGACGACGACAGCCCTCTGGCGAACGGGATCTCCCCGACGCCGAGCCTGCCGGTGCTGCCCTCGGGCGGAACCGGCGACCCCAACTGCATTCCCCTCGTGACCTGTCCCACTACCGACCCCGGCGGCCCGCAGAGTCCCGATCCGTCCGCGTCGCCGAGGACCTCGAAATCGCCCCGGCCTGGAGGCTGACATGATCCGAGTCGACACGGACACCGAAGCGGTATCCGAGGCCGACGACAACGTAAGTCCGAGCGGGACAGGGACTCCTATGGATTCCCCGTCCCGCTCGGATGGTTTCGTCGGCGGCCTCGCCGAACTGCTCGGCGGCAAGGTGGGTGACCACGCCTCGCCGGTACGCCACACAGTGCGGTTCGTGGGACTCATCGTGCTCGGGCTGACGTTCCTGACGCTGGCCCTGCACTTCGTCCAGAAGTCGCCCTGCCGGGACGGCGCCTGGTCGGACAACAAGCAGTACACGCACTTCTGCTACACCGACGTGCTCGCCCTGTACGGCGCCGAAGGCCTGGCCGACGGCAAGGTGCCCTACGTCGACCACGCCGTCGAGTACCCGGTGCTCACGGGCGCGATGATGGGTGTCATCGGCCTGCCGATCCACAAGTACGGCCAGACCCACCCGGAGTTCAACCAGTACCAGGGGTTCTACGACCTCACCGCGCTGGTGCTGGGCGCGTTCGCCCTGATCACCGCCGCGATGATCGTGGCCCTGCGCAATCGCCGGCCCTGGGACGCGGCGATGTTCGCGCTCTCCCCAGCCCTGCTCGTGACGGCCACGGTCAACTGGGACTTCCTGGCCATCGTGCTGGCGGTCGGCGGCATCTACGCCTGGTCGCGCCGATGGGACTGGGCCTGGCTCCCGCCGGTCGTCACGGGTGTCCTCTTCGGACTCGGCGCCTCGGCCAAGTTGTGGCCGCTGTTCCTGCTCGGCGGCATCCTCGCGGTCGCCGTACGCAACCGGCAGCTGAGCAGGTTCTTCATCGCGGCCGGCGCCACGGTGGTCACCTGGCTGATCGTGAACGTGCCGGTCATGATGGCCAACTTCGCGAGCTGGAACGAGTTCTTCCGCAACAGCAACGAGCGCGGCGTGGACTGGGGCGTGCTGTGGTACGTCGGCCGCTACTTCGACAGCAAGTTCTGGTCGGGGGCGCCCGGCGACTCGGGCCTGTTCCAGTACCTGTCGCGGGACGAGAACCGGTCGCTGCTCAACTTCATCTGCTACGCGCTGTTCCTCGGCGCCTGCGCGGGCGTCTTCTGGCTGGCCCAGAAGGCTCCGGCGGCCCCCCGGCTGACCCAGCTGACCTTCCTGATCGTGGCGTTCTTCCTGCTGTTCAGCAAGGTGTGGTCGCAGCAGTTCACGCTGTGGCTGCTGCCGCTGGCGATCCTCGCCCGGCCGCGCTGGGGCGCGTTCCTGCTCTGGCAGTTCGCCGAGCTCGGCTACTTCCTGGCGTTCTACGGCGAGCTCCTGGGCGCGTCGGGCAAGAACGTCATGCCCGAAGGTGTGTTCGTTCTCGCATCGACGTTCCGCTGGGTGACGGTTGCCGCGCTGTGCGTACTGGTGATTCAGGACATCCGGCACCCGAAGCGGGACGTGGTACGCCAATCCGACCCGCTCGCGGTCTGACCAGGCCGCGCATGACCCGGTGGCAACCCGGCCGGGTCATGCGCGGATCCCGATGAGCGCCTACCTTGGTGGGCATGAGTTCGTACGGTGACTATCCCCCCGGGCCGCCCCCGGTCGCGGTCAACGACGGCGCATACCCCTACGCCGCCGGTCCCGAGGTGGCGCAGCCCGGGGTGACGGGGCGTGCCCGCGTCCCCGAGGCGCCGCGCGTACCGGCGGATTTCGAAGACCTCCCGCCGTGGCAGGGGCCGCCCCCACCGCCCCAGCCGGCCGCCGAACCGCCCGAGCGGCCCACCCGCCGCGGTCGGCTGCGGCGGTTGAAGGAAGCCCGGCGGCGTAAGAAGCTGCTGGTGGCGTTCGCGGCCTTCATCATGCTGTTCGGCACCACGGCCATCGCCTTCACCTGGTTCGTCGACAGCGTCGACGAGATCCGCCCGGAGAACCTGCAGGCGGCCCAGCCGACGAAGATCATGGCCGACGACGGCAAGACCCAGATCGCCCAGATCGGTACGGAGAACCGGGAAGACATCCCGATGAGCATCCTCCCCGATCCGGTCAAGAACGCGCTGATCGCCGGCGAGGACAAGGACTTCTACAACCACCACGGCGTCTCGTTCAGCGGCATCATCCGGGCCGCCTGGAACAACGTCACCGGTGGCGACACTCAGGGCGCGTCGACGGTCACCCAGCAGTACGTGAAGATCGCGACCAAGGACATGGAGATGTCGGTCGGCCGCAAACTCCGTGAGGCCGTCCTCGCCCGCAAACTCGAGGACAAGTACAACAAGCAGCAGATCCTCGGGTTCTACCTGAACAACGTCTACTTCGGCCGGGGTGCCATCGGCGTACAGGTGGCGGCGCGTACCTACTTCAACAAGAACGCCAAGGACCTGACTGTCGCCGAGGCGGCCGTCCTCGGCGCCGTCGTACGCCAGCCCGAGCCGACGACCTCCTTCAAGGGCTACGACCCGGCGGTCAATCCCGACGCGGCGAAGGGCCGCTGGGGCTACGTGCTCGACAACATGGTCGACGCGAAGTGGCTCAGCGACGGCGATCGCGGCAAGCAGCAGTACCCCGCCATCCAGCCCGTACGCAAGGACGCCGGCAACGCCCAGTGGGGCATCAAGGGTGTCGGCCCGAGCGGTCTGACCTCCGGTAACGTCGTGAACCAGGTGGTCGACGAGTTGGAGGGGAAGCCGTACAACATCGGCGACCTGAAGACCGGCGGCTACCGGATCACCACCACGATCGACGCCAAGACCCAGCTGGCGGCGGAGCAGGCGGCCCGCCGGGGCGCCACCGGCTCGCTGCTCAACGGGACGAAGACGAACGTGATGGCCGCGATCGTCGCGATAGACCCGAAGACCGGCCGCGTCCTGGCGTACTACGGCGGCGACGACGGCACGGGACACGACTACGCGGGCCTGAACATGGAGAACGGACAGCTGACCGGCGGGCATCCGGCCGGATCCTCGTTCAAGATCTACACGTTGGCCGCCGCGCTCAAGGAGGGCTACTCCCTCCAGTCGCACTTCGACCCGGCGGAGTTCACCGACGGGCAGTTCCGGATCCAGAACGCCGGCCGTGACGTCGACTCCTCCTGCGGCAACTACTGCACGCTGGAGTGGGCCACCGTGCACTCCTACAACGTGCCGTTCTACAAGCTGGGCAAGCTGATCGGGGTCGACAAGATCACCTCTATGGCGGCCGCGGCGGGCATCAGGACCATGTGGAACACCGGTGACGGCAAGCCGTACGACATCGCGAGCCCGGACTTCCACGAAACCGAGAACTCGCCGTTCTACTACCACGCGGCGTTCGGCCAGTACCCGATCACGGTCCTGGACCACGCGAGCGGTGTGGCGACCTTCGCCGACCGCGGCATCTACAACAAGCCGCACTTCGTCTTCAAGGTCGAGCAGCACATCCCCGGCACCGACAAGTACCAGGCGGTCGGCGGCGAGAAGCTCGGCGGCAAGCAGCAGATCGACCGCGACATCGCCGACGACGTGAACGCGGTGCTGCAGGAGATCCCGAAGTCCAACGGGCACACCCTTGGCAGCAGCCGGCCGGTCACCGGCAAGACCGGCACCTGGCAGTGCCAGAACACCTCGCACAACTGCCACGCCTGGTTCGTCGGCGCCACCAAGCAGATCGCCGCCGCGGTCTGGGTCGGCAACGTCGGCAAGGAGCAGCCGGTCTACGAGAAGAGCGGCAAGGACATCAGCGGCGCCGGCCTCCCGGGCAACATCTGGGAGAAGTTCATGAACGCCGCGAGCAAGGGCATGGACGAGATCAGCTTCCCGCCCAAGGCCAACGTGGGCGATCCCAGCAAGTCCGAGCCCGGCCTCCAGGGGCCCAAGCAGAACTGCTGGTTCATCATCTTCTGCCCCGGCAACGGAGACGGGAACGGCAACGGCGGCGGCGGTCGCGGGCGGGGCCGCGGCTGATCGCGTACGCGCGAACGCAAAGGGCCGCACACCATTCGGTGTGCGGCCCTTTCGCTGCCTCGTGCCGGGAATCGCTAGGGGTTCAGGTAGAACACGATCTCGTCGCCGTGATCCTCGCGCTTGATGCCGAGCCCGTCGCCGGTCGCGTTGAGCGCGCTGTCGGGCGCCGCGCCGGTGCTCGGGTTCCGCAGCACGATCACTTCCTGTACGCCCAGGTTGCGCAGGTAGTCGACGCTGGGCTGGTCCGGGAAGGTCTTCACGATCTCGCGGGTCTGCTCCAGCGACTGCGGCGTGAAACCGCTGCCCCCGTTGACGATCTTCTCGAAGCGGTCGGTCGACCAGAGCATGATGTTCTCGTCGTTGAGCTGGTCGCTCGGCAGGATCAAGGCCGGGCCGCGCATCGTCGCCATCGCGGCCGGCTGCGTGCGGACCGTCGGGAAGTCCATCTGCTGCCGGCCTTCGAGCAGGACGAGGACCAGCGGGATGAGCATCGCCGCCACGATCACCGGGTGCGGTTTGCGGTGGGTGTCCCGCTCGCTGGCGATCTCCGCGGCCCGGTCCCCGAACGCGGTCACGGCTCCGGCTCCCAGGATCGCCAGCAGCAGCGTCGTCCAGACGACGAGGCGGCCGGGCGTACGGATGGCGTTCCAGCCAGGCAGGTTGTCGTAGAGGACCTGGTAGACCTTGCCGTCGAGGAAACGCGTACCCATCGCGAGGGTGACGCTGACGACCACGCCCAGGAACAGCAGTACGCGCTGCCACCACTTCCACGACGAGTAGATGAGCCCCGCGACCGCCAGACCGTACGCGGTGAAGCCGACGAGCAGCGTCATCTCGCCGCCGCCCCAGCTGTTGAGCGAGTCGCGGGCGACCTGATGGGCGTCGCCCCACAGCCAGTCCTTGCCGGGAGCGGTGAAGAAGCCGAGGATCGGCGGCGAGTAGAGGCCGACCTCGGCGAAGCTGCGCTCGGCGTACGGGTGGTCCTTGACGACCTGGAAGTACGGGATCGCCATCAGTACGCCGACCGCGGCGAACACCAGGCCGCCGACGAGGTCGAAGCTGAGCAGCTTCCAGCCGAACGGCTTCGGTTCGGACCAGAAGAAGAACCGGCCGAGCAGCCAGGCGATCACTCCGGTGACCGCGACGATCCCGATGACGTACGCGAACGGCAGCCCGATGCCGAAGCCGAGGCTGATCTGCCAGGCGGCGACGAGCCAGCCGGCCAGGACCCAGCCGGGTTTGCGCAGTTCGGGGCGGTAGCCGCGGCGCAACGAGTAGCCGTGGCCCCGGGCCAGCATCGCGAGGCTGAGCGCGATGCCACCGGTCGACAGCACGTGCATGTGACCGGCCTGATCCCAGCGCCACGGCGCGTACGCGCAGATTGCGCCGGCCACCACCGCACCGGGGATCCGCGAGCCGAGCTGGCGGGCCAGGGCGTAGACGCCGAAGAAGGCGAGGGCGAAGACCAGGACGAACATGATGTTGTAGCGCAGCAGGGCGGCGACCGGACCGGTGCCGATCATCCCGGCCGGGAAGTAGCCGAGCAGCGTGTCGGAGAACGCGAAGCTGTTGTCCTCCGGGAAGAAGGTGTTGGAATCCCAGACGCCCAGCGGGTTGTGCAGCATCGCGTGGCCGGACCACGCCATCTGCCAGGCCTGGAGCGTGGGATCCCAGACGTCGTTGGGGATGGTGTAGAGCGGGTAGCGCATGGTCGGCCAGGTCATCACCACCGACAGTGCGACGGCGAAGACCGCCGCCCACGTCCATTCGTGGCGCAGCCCCCGGCCGAAGGCGGATCCGATCCGCCGGCCGCGGCCCGGCGCTGGCTCGGCCGCCGGCGCGAAACTGTCGAACTCCGGCGGTTTGCGCTCGACCTTCATCTGGCCGGGCGGCTCCTCGGCGGGCGGCGGGGCGGCCGCGGCCGGTGGGGCTGCCTGCTCCGGCGCCGGCTCCTCGCCCGGCCGGGGCTCGGGCGGGGTGTCACGCGTCATCGTGGGCTCCGTCATGCTCGTGCACCGCTCCTCGTCCGCCTAGCTCGCCAACTCTGCCCGCAGGTAGGCGATGTCGGCACCTTGGCCGTCCTGGCCGCCAGGAGTCTCGACGACCGCCGGCGCCCCGCTCGCGCGGATCGCCGCCACCACCAGCTTCGGATCGATCATTCCGGATTGAAGATTATCGTGCCGGTCGCGGCCGGAGTCGAATTCGTCGCGTGAACCGTTGGCGTGAATCAGGTCGATGCGGCCGGTGATCGCCATCACCCGGTCCACCACTCCGACCAGATCCTCCCCGCCCGCGTGCGCGTGGCAGGTGTCCAGGCAGAATCCCACGCCGAACTCCCCCACCGCGTCCCACAGCCGGGCCAGCGCCTCGAAACTGCGGGCACAGGCCAGATCCCCGCTCGCGGTGTTCTCGATCAGGACGGGGACGGCGAACCCGCCCTGCTCCTGCGCGTACGCGAAGGTCTTGCGCCAGTTGTCGAAGCCGGTCGCGAGGTCGTCACCCTTCTGCATGTGTCCACCATGGACGATGATCCCGGACGCGCCGACCTCGGCCGCGCCGGCCGCGTGCGCGAGCAGCAGTTTGCGGCTCGGGATGCGGATGCGGTTGTTCGTGGTGGCGACGTTGATCCGGTACGGCGCGTGGATGAAGACCTCGGTCGGCGCGGCCTTGATCGCGGCGGCGTCGGCGCGCGGTTCAGGGTTCTCCCAGCCTTGCGGGTCGGTGAGGAAGAACTGCACCACGTCGGCCGAGCGGGTCGCCGCCTCGGCCAACGGATCGGCGGAATCGACGTGGGCTCCGATACGCATGCGGCAGAGCCTAGTACCCCGCCCCGACACGAAATGCCCGCGTCACCGGCTTTACCAGTGGTCGTTGGTCTCTCCGTACCCACGTATTCGCACTGATCGGGGCGCTGTCCCGGTCCGCCCGTCGCACCCCGCGGGGGCACAAACGTTTGGGGAGTGAATCGATGCGATCCGCACGACGTCTGGCCGCCGGCATCGGCCTCGGGCTGCTGCTGGGCCTGCCTCTGCTCGCGGCGCCGGCACTGGCCGCCGGCGACGAGGGGCAGACCCAGGTGGAGTTCAACGGCGGCGGCCTCGGCCTGCTGCTGTGCGGTTCCCGGCCGAACACCTCGGCGGTGACCATCAAGTCGGAGAGCAAGGTCGTCTTCGTCAACAACCTCGGCCAGGGCGCGACCCTGCAGATCGACGGCGAGAACGGCGGCCCCATCACCGACGGCCAGGCGGTCGAGGTGCAGTTCCACCGCGGCCCGGTCGCGGTCGCGATGGTCCCCGACTGCCTGCTCGACCTGGGCGGCAACGGATCGTACGAACCCGTCACGGTGAATGTGACGTCGGCCTCGCCGTCCGGCGGAAAGACGGCCAGCTCACCGCATACGGTGAAGCCGCGTACCTCGCCGAAGCCCAGGTCGTCGGCGTCCGCCGCGGCCGCCGCGGCGACCCCGTCCGCCGAGGCCTCGCTGGACGCGCCGCTCCTGCCGCTCGACCCGAGCGACGGCACCACCGACCCGTCCGGGGACTTCGGTGCGACCGATCCGGCCGTCGCGCCCGACGGCACTCCGGTGACCTCGCTGACGGCGGGCGACACGCCGACGGATAAGGGACCAATCGGACTTCTGGCAATTATTGCTACAGTATGCGTCGTAGGCGTTTCAGTCGGCGCGATCCGGGTGATCGTCAGCCAGCGGGCAACTCGGGCGGAGTTCGCCTAGTACCCGAAAACGCCGCGTAGAATGTAGTACATAACAGGCTCCGCGAGGCGCCTCTCATCCAACCTCGTCGGTGTGGTCGTTCCTCCCCAGGTCCCACCCAGCAGAACTGGATGAGAGCGCCTCGCGGCTTTTTGCGCCCCGCCCGTGGGTCCGCCTGCGCCGCCCGCGGGTCCGCGGCCGGCGTGGGCGGCGTCACCAGCCCGAAGTCGCGGGTCGCCCCCGAGTAGATCAAGTCCTCCCTGTAAGATTGCCCGGTTCGTCTTCCGCTCCCTGCGGAAGACGGCGACGCACGACCTCCTGCCGCGGAAGGACCGCGGCCGTCAGCCCAGAGGAGGTGAGCACGTCTTGCGTCATTACGAGATCATGGTGATCCTCGATGCTTCGCTCGAGGAGCGCACCGTCGCCCCGTCGCTCGACACGTATCTGAACGTGATCCGGACGTCGGGTGGTTCGGTGGAGAAGCTCGACGTCTGGGGCCGCCGGCGCCTGTCGTTCGAGATCAACAAGAAGGCCGAGGGCATCTACGCCGTCATCGACCTGCAGGCGGAGCCTGCGGCCGTGGCCGAGCTGGACCGTCAGCTGCGACTCAACGAGTCCGTGCTGCGTACCAAGGTCATCCGCCCGGAAGTTCGCTGACAGCGATTTCCGGGGACACCCAGAACCGCTAGCCAGCGACTGTCGTAGGCCCGTGAGAGCCTGTCGACAGAACGCAGATGCCCAAGGTAGTAGCCAGGCCAAGGAGTCGAGTCATGGCTGGAGAAACCATCATCACCGTCATCGGCAATCTGACCGATGATCCCGAATTGCGCTTCACCCCGTCGGGTGCCGCCGTCGCCAAGTTCCGCATCGCTTCCACGCCGCGGACCCTGGACCGGGACTCCGGCCAGTGGAAGGACGGCGAGCCGCTCTTCCTGCAGTGTTCGGTGTGGCGGCAGGTGGCGGAGAACGTCGCCGAGTCGCTGCAGCGAGGCGCCCGCGTGATCGTGTCCGGCCGGCTTCGCCAGCGGTCGTACGAGACCCGCGAGGGCGAGAAGCGTACCGTCTTCGAGCTCGAGGTCGACGAGATCGGCCCTTCGCTGAAGTACGCGACGGCGAAGGTGCAGAAGATGTCGCGCTCCGGCGGAGGCGGCGGTGGTGGCGGCTTCGGCGGCGGCTCCGGCTCCGGCGGCGGCAACAGCGGGGGCGGCGGCGGTTTCGCCGACGACCCGTGGGCTACCGCGGCACCGGCCGGCGGCGGTTCGGGTGGCAACTTCGACGACGAGCCACCGTTCTAAAGATCACTGGAGCACTGAGCAATGGCTAAGGCTGCCGCGCTTCGCAAGCCGAAGAAGAAGGTGAACCCGCTCGAGAAGGAGGGGGTCACCTACATCGACTACAAGGACACCGCGCTGCTGCGCAAGTTCATCTCGGACCGCGGAAAGATCCGCGCGCGCCGAGTGACGGGTGTGACCACCCAGCAGCAGCGCCAGATCGCTCGTGCGGTCAAGAACGCCCGTGAGATGGCGCTCCTGCCGTACACGAGCACCGGGCGCTGAGGGGAGGCACCATTATGAAGATCATCCTGACTCATGAGGTGACCGGCCTCGGTACCCCGGGCGACATCGTGGAGGTCAAGGACGGCTACGGCCGTAACTACCTGCTGCCGCAGGGCTTCGCGATCGCCTGGACCAAGGGTGCGGAGAAGCAGGTCGTGCTGATCAAGCGGGCGCGTGACGCCCGTGAGATCCGCGACCTCGGCCACGCCAACGAGGTCAAGGCCCAGCTCGAGGGGCTCAACGTCCGGCTCGGCGCGCGCGCCGGCGACGGCGGCCGCCTCTTCGGCTCGGTCACGCCGGTCGAGGTCGTCGCCGCGGTGAAGGCCGCCGGCGGTCCGAACCTCGACCGCCGCCGGGTCGAACTGCCCGGGCACATCAAGTCCCTCGGCGCATACCAGGTGCACGTCAAGCTGCACCCCGAGGTGACGGCCAAGTTCTCCGTGAACGTGGTCGCCGCCAAGTAGGCGTACGGACTCGAACGGGGGCCGGTGCGGTTGCACCGGCCCCCGTTTCCATTCCCGACGAAGGTCAGCTGCCGTTCCGGGCGGCCAGCCGCATACCGTCGACGAGCTCGTCCACCTGGCGGTCGTTGAGCTCGTCCGCGACGCCACCGGCGATCTCCTGCAGCCGCGCGAGGGCGATCTCGTTGCCGTAGGGGCTGCGGCGCAACAGCTCCGCGAAGTACCCCGCGGCGTACGCGAGCCGGAGATGCGGATCCGCCGCCGCGAAGGAACCCGACAGTTGCCGGGCGAGCACGGTGGACCCCTGCTCGGCGGCCTCGTGCGTCTTCGGATCCTGCCAACGCACCTGGACGCGGGCGATCGTGTCCCCCGCCGCCACGCCGTCCGCCAGCCGCACGACGTACAGCGCGGTCACGGAATGGCCGGGGCCGACCTCGCCGCCGTCGACCGTGTCGTTGCGGAAGTCGGAGGCGGCCAGTTTCCGGTCCTCGTACCCGACGAGGCGGTACGACTCGACCGCCGAGGTGAAGGTGACCTGGGCCTTGGCGTCCATCGCGCGTACCGAGACGTTGGCGGGCAGCCGGTGGACGAAGACGTCACGGGCCTGCGCCCGGTTGCCGACGTAGACCACGAAACCGTCGCCCTTGTCGGCCAGCCGTTCCATGAGGCTGTCGCCGTAGTCCGAGCCCACTCCGACGCCGAGCAGCGTGATCTCCTTGTCGGCCTCGGCGCGTACCTTGCGCAGGATCGGGTCGGCCTCCGTGTCGCCGACGTTGGCGAGCCCGTCGGACAGGACGATCACCCGGTTGGACGCCTGCGGGCGGAACCCGTCCCGGGCTACTTCATACCCCGTCGTCAGGCCTGATTCGAGGTTGGTGCTGCCGCCGGCGTGCAGTGAGTCGATCCCCTTGTCCAGGTCCTCCAGCCGGCTCACCGGCGTCATGTTCAGGCGTACGGTCGCCCGGTCGTTGAAGGTCACCAGCGCCACGGAGTCGGTGGGGCGCAGCTGGCGGGCCAGGTAGTGCAGGGCGTCCTGGACGAGGTCGAGCTTGCCGGTCTCCGACATCGAACCCGAGACGTCGATGACGAACGTGAGCGCCACGTCCGGCCGGGTGCCGCCGGTGTCCGCCCGCGTCTGCAGGCCGACCCGCATCAGGCGTACGCGGTCCACCTCGTCCTCGTGGTGCGCCGAAGGCATGGCGGAACCGTCGACGTTGACGGTGAACCCGTCGCCGGCCGGCTGCGGGTAGTCCATGTCGAAGGCGTTGACGAACTCCTCCGGCCGGGGGTTCGACGCGTCCGGCCAGCGCCCGTCCTTGAGCTGCTGCAACGCGTACGTGTAAGAGGCGGTGTCCACGTCGAGGGCGAAGGTGGACGGGCGGTCGGCGGACGTCTGCGGACTGATCTCGCCGCCGCCGCGGTTGTCGCCGCCTTGCGCGGGCTTGTTGACACCGTTGCTCGAGCCGCTGTCCGACGACGAGCAGCCGGCCAGCGCGAGCCCGGCGAGGGCGACACCGGCCAGGAAGACGGTCGCACCCCGGGTGAATCTCATGGCCTACTCCATCCCGTGAAGGTCATCGTGAGTCTGAGGTCATCGTGAGTCGAGGAAACTGCCGGATTCGACGGCTGGAGTTCCCGCACGCTCCGTTCGTGTCCGTAGCGCAATGTGAACGCAATCGCCGTGACCGTATCGATCTCGGGCTGTGACCAGCGGCGGGGAACGTCCGGAAGGCCCGCGGCGTCCACAGCGGATTCGACACGCCGGGCCAAGTTTTTGCCACACACACCCTGTGATTTCCATTTTCGCAGTTCAGGGGCACAATGTGGATAGCCGGTCGGCAGTTATCCACAAGCTGTGCACAGGGTTACCCACAGGTCCAGCCCAGTTGTCCACAGGTTGTCCAGAGCTCTGTCCACCGGGGTGTTTGTCTTTGCGGCACGGGGTTCGTAACGTCAAGTCTTCTGTGCCTGAGAATCAGGGCGGCCGGCCCATACCGAGTCGCGATGCGAGTGGCGGGGTGGGGTGCTATGTCCATCGATGAGGTACGCGACCAGGCGAAGTTCCCCGTGTCCGGTGCGCCGGCGCAGGCGGAGCGCGGTACGCCCGCGTACGAGCGCACGCCCCCGCAGGACGTGGCGGCCGAGCAGAGCGTGATCGGCGGCATGCTGCTGAGCAAGGACGCCATCGCCGACGTGGTGGAGATCCTGCGCTCGTCCGACTTCTACCGCCCGGCCCACGCGACGATCTTCGACGCCGTCGTCGACCTGTTCGGCCGGGGCGAGCCCGCCGACGCGGTGACGGTGGCGGCCGCGCTGGACAGCCGCGGCGACCTCAGCCGGATCGGTGGCGCGCCCTACCTGCACACGCTGCTCAACTCGGTACCGACGGCGGCCAACGCGGCGTACTACGCCCGGATCGTCAACGAGCGTGCCATCCTGCGCCGGCTCGTCGAGGCCGGCACCAAGATCGTCCAGCTGGGCTACGGCTCGGCCGCCGGCGCCGGCCGCGACGTCGACGACGTGGTGGACCTCGCCCAGCAGGCCATCTACGACGTGACCGAACGCCGGGTGAGCGAGGACTTCGCCGTCCTCGCCGACCTGCTGCAGCCCACCCTCGACGAGATCGAGGCGGTCGGCGCGCAGGGCGGCGTCATGTCCGGCGTCCCCACGGGCTTCTCCGACCTGGACCGCCTGCTCAACGGGTTGCATCCAGGACAGCTGATCATCGTGGCCGGCCGGCCCGGTCTCGGCAAGTCGACGGCCGGCATGGACTTCGCCCGCAGCGCCGCCATCCGGCACAACCTGGCCAGCGCCATCTTCTCCTTGGAAATGTCCAAGGTCGAGATCGTGACCCGTCTGCTGAGCGCCGAGGCGCGCGTACCCATGCACGTCCTGCGGTCCGGCCAGCTCTCGGACGACGACTGGACCAAGCTCGCGCGGCGGATGGGCGAGATCAGCGAGGCGCCGATCTTCGTCGACGACACGCCCAACATGAACCTCATGGAGATCCGGGCGAAGGCCCGCCGCCTCAAGCAGCGGCACGATCTCAAGCTGATCGTGGTCGACTATCTCCAGCTCATGACCTCGCCGAAGCGTACCGAGAGCCGCCAGCAGGAGGTCGCCGACCTGTCTCGTGGCCTGAAGCTGCTGGCCAAGGAGGTCGAGTGCCCGGTGATCGCGGTCAGTCAGCTGAACCGTGGTCCCGAGCAGCGTACGGACAAGCGACCGCAGCTGTCCGACCTGCGTGAGTCCGGCTCGATCGAGCAGGACGCCGACGTCGTCATCCTCCTGCACCGCGACGACTACTACGACAAGGAATCGCCGCGGGCGGGCGAGGCGGACTTCATCGTCGCCAAGCACCGAAACGGCCCGACCGACACCGTCACCGTCGCGGCTCAGCTGCACCTCTCGCGCTTCGTCGACATGGCCATGAACTGAGGTCACGCTCGGTAGAGTGCTGATCATGATCGGCTTCCTGCACACCTCGCCGGTGCATGTCCCGACCTTCGACCGGCTCGCGGCCGAGGTGGCCCCGGGCACGCCGGTGCGGCACGTCGTGGACGAGTCGATGCTGGCCGACGCGCGCGCGGGCATGGCGTACACCGGGAAGCTGTCCAAGGCGATCCACGGCCTGGAGGGGTCGACGGTGATCGTGTGCACCTGCTCGACGATCGGTGCGCACGCCGAGGCGGCCGACCCGCGCGTGATCCGCGTCGACCGCCCGATGGCCGCCCGCGCCGCGCGTTATCCACGGGTCGCGGTGGTCGCGGCCCTGGCCAGCACGCTGGCGCCGACCGAGCGCCTGCTCCGGGAAGAGGCCGCGCGGGCCGGCACCGCGCCCGCGCTGGTCGAGGTCGCGTGCCTCGACGCGTGGTCCCTGTTCGAGGCCGGTGACCTGCCCGCCTATCACCAGGCCATAGCTTCCCGGGTACGCGGGGTCGCGCCGGACGTGGACGCGGTCGTGCTGGCTCAGGCGTCGATGGCGCCGGCGCTGGACTATCTCGCGGACCTGACGGTCCCGGTCCTGGCCAGCCCACGTTCGGCGGTGGAGTACGTGGTCCGCAGCAGCGGCGCCCACGCGGCGAGGACGACCGGGTAGAGCAGGTAGCCGAACCGGGTCGCCGGCATCAGCAGGATCGCGATCAGCAGCCCGCCCGCACCGAAGAGCGCCGCTCTCGCCACTGTGGTGGGTGGCCGGTGGACCAGGGCGGCACCGAGGCCGGCGATCGACGACAGCAGCAAGGCGATGACGAGCTGGCGGCCGTCAGGCAGGTGCACCGAGAGCAGGTAGCCGGGCAGCGGTGAGGCGGCCGGGCTCGTGACCAGGCCGTGTCCCATCGGGAAGCGGACGATGTTCTCGACCACCGAGCTTGTGTTGATCGCCAGCATCGGCACCAGGACCAGCAACGGAATGGCGAGAGCGGCGCTCGCGTACGCGTACAGGAAGCGGCGGGCGCGGACGAAGACGACCACGCCCAGCACCACGGCGATCGGCAGGGCCGTCAGCTTCAGGGCGCCGGCACAGCCGATCACCACCCCGGCGGCCACCCAGCGGTCGCGTACGCACAACGCGCACGCGAGCAGCGCCAGTGCGACGACGGGCACGTCATCCCCGCCCGTGGCCAGGGTCAGCGCCGCCAACGGGAGCACCGTGACCGCCTGCAGCGCCCGAAGACCGGCCTCGGTACGCAACGGCGTACGGGTGCCGCCCAGCAGGAGCAGCGCACACACGACGGCCACGGTGCTCAGCAGGGTCATGCCGACCCGCGCATCCGTCCACCACGCGACTCCGCCGATCGCCCGGGGGAGGCCGGCGATCGCCATCCCCGGCTGGTAGGGCAGGTAGTCGGCCAGCCGCAACGGGCTCGGTACGGCCGCGATGGCGGCCCGGTCCAGGTAAGGCGTACCGGTGTGCAGCATGCGTACGCCGGCCGCCTCGATGACCAGCACCTCCTCCTGGGCGCGGTCGGCCCGCCCGGCCGCTCTCTCGTGCGCCTGGAGAACGAGGGGCAGCAGAGCGGTCGCCGTCCACGTGAGTCCGGTGAGAACCGTGCGGGCGGGTCGCGTACGCAGTCCGACGGCGATGATCGCGGCGGCCAGGTAGCCCCAGGCGGCCACCGATGCCCAGGCCCGGTGCGGGGCGAGGA
Organism: Hamadaea tsunoensis DSM 44101; assembly: GCF_000428945.1. GTDB lineage: Bacteria > Actinomycetota > Actinomycetes > Mycobacteriales > Micromonosporaceae > Hamadaea > Hamadaea tsunoensis. The sequence goes on from NZ_AUAX01000006.1 coordinate 182,540, forward strand.
CCGACCAACGCCACGTGAGCACCGCGAACAACGCCGATACGGCGTAGATGAGAACGTCGGCCGAGCGACCGACGGCGAGCAGCCGCTCCGTCACCTCTCGCGCGGAACGGGTTGGCCGCGGCGTGAGCGGGACCGGCATTCTCGCAGTGTGCCGGTCAATCCGCCTATATCACTGTGAAACGCCGAAATGGGGCATACTGCAACGACGGGCGGTCACTCGGGAGAACGACTCCCCCGCCGGACCTGCCCGAAATGCTCGCCCGGCCGGGGCAGGCGTACCACGGAACCCTCTTCGTGCAACGATTCGGCGAACTGTCCGCGGACGAGCGCGGCCACGAAACGCTGCTGGGACAGGGGCCGCGCGAACAGGTGGCCCTGGCCGAGGTGGCAGCCCAGGTTCCACAGCGTCCGGCGCTGGTCGACCCGCTCGATCCCCTCCGCGACCACGGTCAGGCCAAGCGCCCGGCCGAGTTCGATCGTGGACCGGACGACCGCCAGGGCCTGCGCGGAGGAGTCCATGTCCGTGACGAAGCTGCGGTCGATCTTCAGCTCCTTCACCGGTACGCGGGCCAGCGCGGTCATCGACGAGAATCCGGTGCCGAAGTCGTCCAGCGCGATGGCGACCCCGATGCGGCCGAGCCCGGCCAGAACCTGGTCGACGATGTCCATCGAACTGATCGTGAGCGACTCGGTCAGCTCCAGCACCAGCGAGTCGGGCGACATGCCGCGCTCGTCGAGGACCTCCTGGACCAGCGCCGGGAAGCGGCGGTCGAGCAGGCTGCGCGGGGACACGTTGACGGCGACCGGAATCGGGTGCCCAGCCGCCGCCCAGATGCCCGCGGCGCTCAGCGCCTGGTCCAGGATGGCCTCGGTGAACGGCGTGAGCTGGCCGGAGCGTTCCACGGTGTCGAGGAAGCGGCGCGGGTCGAGGTTGCCGTAGTCGGGGTGGTGCCAGCGGGCGAGCGCCTCGGCGGAGACGGTCTTGCCGGTGGCGAGGTCCACGATGGGCTGGAACTCGATGGTGAACTCGCTCGCCGCGACGGCCCGGGAGATCTGCCCGCCCAGCTCGATCCGGTCCAGGTCGGTGCGGTCGAGGCTGCGCGAGTACGAGACGAGGCGCTGCCCGGTGCGCTTCGCCTCGATGAGGGCGAGACTGGCCCGGCGCAGGAGCTCTTCCATGTCGCCGTCCGCCGGGGCGACCGCGAGCCCGCCCCGCAGCACGAGCGTGATCGGTACGCCGTCCACCTCGTAGTCGGCCGCCACGGCCTGGAGCAGCTCGCGGGCGCGGTGCACGGCCAGGGCCGGGGTCGGCAGTCCGGTGTAGAGAGCCGCGAACTCGTCGGCACCCTGCCGCGCGATGAGCACGTCGTCGCCGGCGGCGGTGCACATGCGGCGGCCGATCTCGACCAGCGTCTGGTCGCCGGCGTGGTATCCGAGGCTCTCGTTGATCTCCTTGAACTGGTGGATGTCGACGGTCAGCAGGGCGATCGTGCCGCCGCCGCCGTGCTCCTCCAGCACCGCCGTGCCCACGTCGACCAGCCGGCGGCGGTTGGCCAGCCCGGTCAGCTGGTCGTGCTGGGCGTCGTGCGCGTGCCGGTCGGCGACACTGGTCAGCATCCCGTACGCACGCGCGTTGCGGATCGCTGTTCCGAGCGCGGCGGCGAAGGAACTCAGCAGGAAGGTCTCGCGCTCGGCGAGCATGGTCGGCCGGGCGAAGTACAGCCGGAGTTCGCCGACGTCCTCGCTGCCCCGCTGGCCTTCGAGCACGACCACGGTCGGCCTGCCCTCGACCCGGGCGGGATCGGGAACGGATCCGAGCATGCCGGTCCGGTCGCCGTAGTAGGTGCGCGCCGTCCCGGGGAGGCTCACCTCGACCTCGACCCATTCGGCGCCGAACATGGTCACACCGGTGTCGACCGCGGCCCGCAGGACCTTCGCGAGGTCGACCTCGTTGAGCGCGTCGGTCGCCCGGGCCAGCCGCTGCCAGGCGTCGCGTTCGGCGCGCTCGCGCAGCCGGTTCTTGTGCATGAAGTGCAGGCTGAGGACCAGCGGCGGGATCGCCACGATGAGCCGCGGGTCGAACAGCAGGATGACCAGCGCGGCGACGGCGACCGCGAAGCGGATCACCGACAGCAGGAATCTCCGGTTCACGTTCTCCCGCAGCGCCCGCAGGACGGGCTTGCCCGACGAGATGGCGATCACCGGGGTCGTCAGGAACTCGTCGAGGACGACCATCGCGGCGAAGGCGATGGCCAGCGTCTGCAGCCGTGGGAAGTCGTGCAGCTGATTGGTCGCGGTCAGGTGGCCGAGGGTGGCGGTCGACATGATGACGCCGCCGACCGTCGCCACCAGCGTCTCCTTGGCGACGGCGAAGACGAGCTTGATGGGCGCGCGGCGCTGGATGGACTTCGCCACCAGCACGCTGAGCGCGGTCGACAGGACCAGCCAGGGCGCCGGCAACGTGGCCGCCGCGACCAGAACGGCCGCGTCGGTCCAGTTGACCGAGAACTCGCGCCGGATCGTGACGGTCAGGAGATTGCCGAGTCCGATGAGGATGGTGAAGGTGATGACCGTCCGCCACTCGTCGGGGGCGGGTGCCGTCAGCTTCGTGGCCTGGACGATGAGAATGATGAGGGTCAGAAACGACAGGAGACCGACGATCAGCCTGAGGCGTTGGTCGGTCTCACGAGTCGCGTCCTGTGACGTCACGCTCATCCTCGGGGGTGAAGGAGGTGTCTGGCGTGACCTCAGCCTAACCGCAGGGAACGGTCAGCTCCAGTCGTTGCTACGACGCACGTTGATGTTCGAACCCATGGTTCACCTCCGCTTATCTGGCACATTTTCGTGCTCATCTATTGCTTTGGAACTGAACCGACTGTATTCTCCGGCAGTTCAAAAGAAAAGTGGAGGAGTCGCACCTGCACGTCGATAGTCCGAAATATCACTACATGTCAGGAGATCACTACACCGTGTGCATCTCTCATGGTGCAACGTGCACCCAACGGCACGCGATGTATGCGGAGTGTTGTCAACCGACCTCAGGGGCAGTTGACCCACTCGTCTGAGCCGTCTGTGAAGATCTGGTGTTTCCAGATCGGCAGTTTCTCCTTGACCCGATCAACCAAACGGGCACACGCCGCGAAGGCCGCAGCTCGGTGAGCTGTGGAAACCGCCGCAACCAAGGCGATGTCGCCGATTTCCAGCCGGCCGATGCGATGCGAGACGGCGACCGCGACGACGTCGGGGTCCGCGGCGATCTCGGCGGCGACCTCGCGCAGCACGTCCTCAGCGGACGGATGCCCCTCGTACTCCAGGACCGTGACGCCCCGGCCGTGGTCGTGGTCGCGTACGACGCCGGCGAACGAGACCACCGCTCCGGCGCGCGCGTCGGCGACGAGCGCCTCGTGCTCCGCTACGAGCAAGGGCTCGGTACCGATCGCCGCCCGTGTGATCACGGAAGCTCCAGAAGGTCGACTCGGTCGCCGGGGTGAGCGGCTTTACCCGGCGGCACGACCGCGAAACCTGTCGACTGTGCCAATCCCCGCAACATCGCCGAACCGACGTGGCCGACCGGGTAGACGAGACCGTCGCGCTCGTCTCGGCGTACCAGGGAAAGGTGGGTGTAGTCGCCGCGGTCCGCGATCGTCGCACCCACGGTGACCTGCTCGGACGCCGGGAAGGGCCGGCCGCGCAGGCCGGCCAGGAGGGGCATGACCAGGCTGACCAGAGCGACCATGGCGGACTGCGGATTGCCCGGCAGGCCGGCGACGAACTGACCGCCGGGCAGTTCCGCGACCAGCATGGGGAAGCCCGGGCGGACGGCGACGGTGTTGACCACGTAGGACGCGCCGAGCTCGGCGAGGGCCGGGTGGAGATAGTCGACCGGGCCGTGCATCGTCCCGCCGGTCGTGCAGATCAGCTCGCTGCCGCCGGCCACCGCCTGGCGCAGCGCGTCGACGTGCGCCGCGAGGGTGTCCTGCACCCGCCGGAACCCGTCCGTACGCGCGCCCAGCCGCCGCAGGAAGGCCGGGATCGACGGCCCGAGGGCGTCGCGTACGCGGCCGTCGCCGGGCAGGCCGGAATCGAGGAGCTCGTCGCCGAACACCACGGTCGTCGCCCGCGGGGCGTGCCGGGTGAGCAGCGTGTCGTAGCCGCAACTGGCGGCCAGGCCGAGGACGCCGGGGCTGATCGGCGTACCGGCGGGGAGCAGTTCCTCGCCCGCCGCGCACTCGTCGCCGGGCAGCCGCCACTCGGGCTCGGTCTTCGGGGATCCGGCGACCTCGTCGCCCCGCAGATCGCCGTGTTCGAGCCGGAGAATCGTGGTCGCGCCGGCGGGGACCATCGCGCCGGTCGCGATCTCCATCGCGGTGCCGTCCTCGGTGAGGTCGGGCGCCCGGTGTCCGGCGAGGACGCGGTCGACCACCCGCCAGGGCCCCGTGCCGCGTACCACCCAGCCGTCCACACTGGCCGTGGGGAACGCCGGCAGAGGCGTACGCGCGACCAGCGGCTCGGCCAGTGTCAGCCCGTCGGCGTCGGACAGGGCCACCTCGGCGGCCTTCATCCGGGCCTGCGCGAGGGCGCGCCGGTAGACCGCCGTTCGTGCGTCGGACCAGGCGATCGGTGTGCTCATGAAGGTTCTCCCGCCGTACCGGGTGCGGGGGCGTGGTCGCCGCCGTTGACCTGATCGATGGCGTGACCGAGGACCCGGCCGAGCAGGGCCAGGCCGTCCTTCGCGCCACCGGTGGAGCCGGGGAGGTTGATGACTATGGTCCGGCCCGCCACACCCGCCACCCCGCGCGACAGCGCCGCGGTCGGCAGGTCGGGGCGGGCGCGGAGCGTCTCCGCCAGGCCCGGCACCTCGCGGTCGAGGAACTCGCGGGTGATCTCCGGAGTCCGGTCGGTCGGCGAGATACCGGTGCCGCCGCTGGTCACGACCGCGTCCGGGGCCTCTGCCAGGGCCGCTGCCAGCTCGGCCCGGAACGGCTCGCCGTCGGCCGCCACGCGGGCCGGGCCCACGTCGGCACCGAGATCGCGCAGGCCCTCGGTGAGCAGCGGGCCGCTGCGGTCGGCGTACACGCCGGCGGCGGCCCGGGTCGAGGAGACCAGGACCGTGACCCGGCGGCCGGCCAGCGGGGTCGCCCGAGCCTCGGCGGCTGCCGGGTCGCGCGTCCAGAGGCCGGTCTTGCCGCCCTCCTTGCGCAGGACGCGGACGTTCTCGATGCTCGCGCCGGGGTCGACCGCCTTGATCATGTCGATGAGCGCGAGTCCGGCGACGGCGACGCAGGTGAGCGCCTCCATCTCGACGCCGGTCCGGTCGGCTGTACGCACGGTAGCGGTAATGGCGACGCTGTCCTCGCCCGGAACGAGCTCCACGGTTACTCCGTGTATCGCTATCGGGTGGCAGAGCGGGACGAGGTCCGGCGTACGCTTCGCGGCCATGATCCCGGCCAGCCGGGCCACCCCGAGCGCGTCGCCTTTCGGCAGCCCTTGCACCGCAAGCAGTCCGATGACCTCGGCGGTGGTACGCACGAGGCCGGCCGCGGTCGCGGTACGCACGCCGACGGCCTTGCCGGAGACGTCCACCATGCGGGCGGCGCCGGTCTCGTCGACGTGTGTCAGCTGGTCCACACAGCTCAGCCTAGCGGTCGGGCGACCGGCCGGGGCGACCGGAGCGGCCCCGGATGACCATGGCTTCCGAGGGTCGTCGACCGTCGGAAGCCATGGTGAACGGATATCGTCAGACTTCGACGCGCTCGCGCTCGACGGTGGGCTCGCCCCGGCGGGCGGCCGGCACGGCGACCGCGTCCTGGGTGAAGACCGGCTCGGCGCCAGGTCGCCACGGCAGGGCCGCGACCAGCACGATCAGCGCGATGGCGAACGAGTTCTCGCCCAGTACGCCGATCAGCCCGTCCGCGTAGTGCGAGGTGGCCGGCAGCTGGTGCTCGTACGGCCAGATCGGCGAGACCAGGAACAACGCGTAGAGGGCGAGGGCCGCGACACCGTGCCGGAAACCGACCAGGGCCGGGAACCAGATCGGTTCGCGAAGGTGCGTGACCGTGACTCCAGAGGGTGACGAACCACCGCGCCTGCGGGAGAGCCCGCGGCTGGCCGCTCGTCGACGCAGCGTGGCGTCGGCGAGGACGACCACGGCCGGCACGATGAAGACGAGGTGGTGCGACCACGAGATCGGGCTGACCACATTGGCCGTCAGTCCGATGAGCGTGAAAGCGGTCAGCTCGTCGCCCTCGCCGTGCGCGTGGGCCGCCCGGGAGAGCCCGACGACCAGCATCACCAGGGTGAACGTGATCCACAGCAGGGTCGGCGCGTTGAACACGTCGTACAGCCGCGCGAGCAGGCCGGCCAGCGACTGGTTCGGCGTGCTGTCGGCCTGGCCGACCCGGTTGGTCTCGAACACGACCCGGGTGAAGTACGCGATCGACTCCTGGCGGGCGAACACGAAGCCGACCAGCGTCACGCCGATGGCGGTGCCGATCGCCGTGAGTGCGGTCCGCCACTGGCGGCTGACCAGGAAGTAGATGATGAACAGCGCCGGGGTGAGCTTGATCGACGTGGCGAGGCCGATGCCGACGCCCGCCCAGCGGCCGTTGAGGACGAAGAGGGCGATCCGGTTGAGCGTCGGACTGCCCAGGTCGACCGAGCGCCGCTGGCCACGCCGCGACAGCCAGCGCAGGCCGACGAGGTCCGCGATGATCAGCGCGAACAGCAGGACGTTGACCTGTCCGTAGCCGAACGTCTCCCGCATCGGTTCCAGTGCGCCCGCGACCGGTACGCACAGCGCCACGGCGAACCACGGGTGCTTCCAGCCGCACCGGTCGGCGATCGGCTTGACCAGGGCGGCCAGCACGAAGGTGAGCGCACCTATGCTCGCGAAGACGTTCACCCAGCCCGCGTCGTTCATCGACAGGTGGGCCATGGGCAGCATCACGAGAGCCGCGAAGGGCGGATACGTGAAGCCAAGGGGTACGTCGGGGTCGAGATAGTCGTACAGGCTGCCGCCGTCCGCCCAGAAGGCCACCGCACCGTGATAGATCTTCAGATCGAAGAACGTGTAAGGCCGACCGAACACCTCGACCGCGTACCACGCGAGAACGAAGGCGGCGGCAACGATGCCGCAGCGGAGGGCCGCACCACGAATGCGCTGGTCCTGCAGGAAGCGGAGGCGGTCGCGCACGCCGGTCGGCATGGCTTCGGCACTCCCGTCCAGATCTTGCTCGCTGACACTTGTCGGTCCAGGTCCGTCGAGCAGCCTAAAACCACGAGCCACTCCCGTACCTCCCGCGTTATCAGGCTGTGTCCGATCCCACGCTGTTTAGCGACATTTCTAGCTGGTTAACGCAGCCTGGCCGGATAAGGTGATTCGGCCCACATATAGATGGCTAGCTGCCCAAAGGCCTGATGGGACGGGTCTTGGTACCCCCGCCGGGGCTCCACTACACACCTCCCAGGTGAAAGGTTCCTGAGAGTCCGTTTCGCGGAGGCGTCATTTCTGGAACGTTCCGGGGAATTCGGACCGTGGCACTCGTCACGTCGGGCTGCCCCGCCGCGCGTCACTCCTCGGCGGCGGCCGACCGTTCGGCGAAGTAGCGGCGTACGCGCCAGCCGACACTCGGCGCCCCGCCCGTGTCGACGATCGCCAGCAGCAGCCCGCCGAGGATGGCCATGTTCTTGGCGAAGTGGACCATCTCGACCTGCCGCGGCGCCTGCGTACGCGCGCGCCAGAACGGGTGCGTCGCGATCGTGGCCGGCACGAGCGTCCCGGCGAGCAGGGCTGCGGCCGGTCGCGGGGCGGTCCCGGTGGCCAGCAGCAGACCACCACCGAGCTGCGCGGCGGCGTTGACCCGGACCAGCGCCTCGGCACTCGTCGGCAGCCGCTCGTCGATCCGGTTGATCAGCGGCGCGACCTGGTCGGCCAGCGGCTGGGCCCGGTGGGCGTACCGGTTGGCACGCAGGAGCGCCTGGGCGCCGGAGGCGATGAAGACCCCGCCGAGCAGGGCGCGGGCGATACTGCGTACGGGTGCCATAAGGGCGATTTTGCCCTACTCCTCCGCACTCTTGAGGCAAAGGACGAAATCCAGGCTGTTGTCGAGTGGACTGTCGTACGAGTAGTTGTACTGGTAGCCCGTCACCTGCGCGCACGCCTTGTCGGCGTCGGTCGTGCCCTCGAACCGGGCGATCACCTGGTAGACCTCCGGGCCGCAGCTGACCAGCCGCAACAGCGGCTCCGCGTCCGAACCGTCGTTGACGAGGCAGTCGCCCTTCTGCGCGAAGCGCGCCCCCACCGCCACCGTGGTCGCGCTCGGCCGAGTCGATCCCTGCCGAGCCGGCGTCTCGATGGCGCCCGGCGTCAGGGCCACCAGCGCCAACGCGCCAGCCCCCAGCACGGCCAGCACGCCCGCCACGATCAGCAATGCCCGGTTCGCCCGCACACCCTCGCCCCTTTGCCGCCTTCCCCGTGCCGCAGTCAGAAGGTAGCGTGCCGCCGTGTCGTCCAGCACACTCGCCGTCGCGGCCGCGCTCACCGGAGCGGCGGCCGGAACCCTGACCGCCTGGCCCGCGTACCGGCTGAGCGTGGAGTACGGCGAGCCGCCGCGGTCGGCCTGCGGCGAGTGCGAGGCGGGCATCTCCTCCTGGGTACGCGTGACGCGCCGCTGCGGTTCGTGCGGCCGGCCGGTCGGCGTCCGCCCGGTGTGGACGGCACTGGCCGGCGGGCTGGGCGCGGGGCTGCTCGCGTGGGCACTGCATCCCTCGTTCCTACTGCTGGCAGCCCTCCTACTGAGTGTCGCCGGAGTGCTCCTCGGCGCCATTGACGTACGCGTCCTGCGCCTGCCCGACCCGATCGTGCTGGCCTGCTTCGCCGGCACCGTGCTGCTGCTGACCGCCGAGGCCGCCTGGACCGGGCACTGGTCCGCGTACGCCCGTGCCTGGCTCGGCGGAGCCGCCGCGTTCGGCGCGTACCTGGTGTTCGCGTTCCTGCCCGGGGCCCCGATGGGGTTCGGCGACGTGAAACTGGCCGGCGTCCTCGGCCTCGTGCTGGGCTACCTCGGCTGGCCCACCCTGATCCTCGGGCTGTTCCTGGCCTTCCTGGTGAACGGCCCCGCCGCCATGATCGCCCTGATACGCCGAGGCCGCGGCGCGCTGTCGGCGTTCGGCCCGGCGATGCTCGTCGGGGCGCTCCTCGCGATCGTGCTGACAGCTCCCCGGTAGGGCGAGCTTGTCACAAAACCGACTCGGCCCGCGAGGCGCAGATGATCATCGCGGGGCGCGGCGGAAGGCCAACGGCATTATCACCTCTTGTCCATATATGAGGGTGGGCATCGAACCGTGGACCTACGATGATCAGCTCGTCTGACCGATCGATCGGCGAATGTCCACCTCGTACTTTCGCGTACCGGTCCGGCTGAGCGGAGTGTCCTGCCAACGGATCGAGGGACTGACGCGTCCCACCGCGGGGAAGGAAACTGCCTGGCAGTCGGCGGAATCGGTCGACGAGTCTCCACAATGCCCGGTCGACGTGCTCGCCCGGCCAGCCAGGGGGTGCATCAGCACATGCTCAAGCTCGCTCAGAAGGCCCGTGCGCTGCGGGCGAAGAAGGACCAGGGCGCGACGGCGGTCGAGTACGGCCTGATCGTGGCGCTGATCGTGGTGGCCATCGTGGTGGCCGTCGGAACGCTCGGCACCAACCTCAGCAACAAGTTCGACTGCGTCGCGCAGACGGTCGGCGACGGCAAGGCCGCTACCTGCAAGTAATGACTTGCCGAGGGTGGGCGGAGCGACGGACTGCTCCGGCCACCCTCGACGCTCCGGCTCGTGGCCGTCCGCTCGACAACATGAGGAGTACGCGTGAAGCGCGTGAGGCTGCGCCGGGTGAGTGACCGCGGCGCGTCGGCGGTCGAGTTCGCCCTCGTCGCGCCGGTCATGCTGCTCCTCGTCTTCGGCATCATCGACTTCGGGCGGCTGTTCAACGCCCAGATCACCCTGACCGAGGCGGCCCGCGAAGGCGCCCGGGCCGCCGCCGTGACCCCCGGTGACACGGGCAGGCGCAGCTCTGCCGCGCACAGGCGCGTCAACGAGGTGGCGGGCGGGACCGGCATCATCACGGTCGACGGCACCAGCACCTTCTGCTCCAGGACGCCCGGGCCTGACGAAGACGCGTACGTCGCGACGTCACAGAACTTCACCTGGATCACCCCGATCGGCGATCTCGCAGGCATGTTCGGCTCGCACGGCTTCGGCGGCACGATGCCGTTGCACGGCAAGGGCGTCATGCCATGCCGCGCCTGAGCACCCCGCGGGCGGGCCTGCGGCGCGTACGGCTGCGGCTGTCGGGCGGCCGTCGGCAGGACCGGGGCGGGGTGGCCGTGCTCTTCGGCATCCTGCTGTCCACCGGCGTCCTGCTCGGCGTGGGCGCGCTCGTCGTCGACGTCGGCCAGATCTACGCCGAGCGGGAGACCCAGCAGTCCGGAGCCGACGCGGCCGCGATGTCGGTGGCCCTCGACTGCGCCAACCGGCGTACCGAGAAGTGCCGGGACGACTACATGGCGACCGCCCGCCAGTACGCGAACGCCAACGCCCTCGACGGCAAGACCGATGTCGTGTCGGTCTGCGGCCGGGCCCGCCCTCTCCCGGGCGACACCTCGTCGTGGCTGAGAGCCTGCTCCCGAAGGTCCGCCGGCGATCTCACCGACTGCATCGGCGCCGTTCCGACGAACACGTACGGATACGTCGAGGTGCACACGCGCGTCCTCACAAGCAACGACAGGTTCATCCTGCCGCCCACGTTCTCGCAGGCCATCGCGGGTGGCGGAAGTGGCACCGATGTCCGGGCCTGTTCTCGCGTCGCCTGGGGTACGCCGACCATCGGCTTCCCGCTCGCGGTCTGCACCGGCGAGTTCAACTTCATGCTGCGGTCGACGGGTGGCCTCGTCGCCGCGCCGCCCGTTCGTCCGCCGGCGAGCAAGGAGTGGTGGGTCGGTCTGGACGACGAGCCGAGCAGCGGCTGCTCCTCCGGCGGCAGCCGGACCAACTGGGGGCTGACCTCGGAGGCCGGCTGGCTGGCCCCGAACGCCGCCGATCCGTGCGAGGTCAAGCTGACCGGCGCGATCAGCCGGCCGACGATGGCGGACACGCCGCCGGGCCCCTGCACGAACCAGTTGGAACTCGCCCGGTCGAGCGGGCAGCCGCTGGCCATCCCGATCCTCAGCAGCACGGGCAGGCGTAGACCGACCTACCGTCTCGACGGTGTGGCCGCGTTCGTCGTCACCGGATACCGCTTGCGCGACGGCACCTACCAGCCGTCCACGCTGACCGGGAACGACCCCTGCCCCGGCGAGCACTGCGTCGCCGGCTACTTCACCCAGGCCATCACGCCCGGTTCCGAATGGACCGGCAACTTCGGCACCACCTCGCGCTTCTATGGTGCCGCCACCGTGAAGACCGTCGGCTGACGAAGCCGACCCGCGTACGACCCGCCGGTGTGAGCCGGCCCCGGACCTGAAGGAAGCGACCCATGACCCGCCGCATCGTTGGCGTACTGATCGCGATCGTCCTCGCCGTCGTCGGCACCGGCGCGGTCCTGCTGTATCTCGTGAACGCCAACCAGACCGTCGCGAAGGGACAGGAGGCGGTGCACGTACGCATCGCCAAGGTCCGCATCTCCGCCGGCACCAGCGGCGCCACGATCCGCGACCAGGGCCTGAGTGAGGACGTGGTGATGCCGCGCTCCGCCCTGCCCGACGACGTGATGCCGGAGATCTCGGTCGACTTCGACAAGCTGGTCCTCACCTCCGACCTCCAGCCGCGGCAACTGCTGCTCAAGGGGATGTTCGGCCAGTCGACCAAGCTGTCGGGCGGCATCGCGGTGCCGGACAAGATGATCGCCATCAGCGGCAAGTTCACCGCCGAGCGGGAGGTCGGCGGCTTCGTGCGGCCGGGTTCGACCATCGCCGTCTTCGCCACCTGCGACATCCTCGACCCGCAGTTCAAGAAGAAGTACGACGAGACCCGCCGCTCCACCTTCGTCCTGCTGCCCCGGGTGGAGGTGCTGGCCGTCGGCGCGTACGGCGAGGACGGCCAGACGTCCACGACGGACGCCGACGTGAAGGCCCAGCTGGACTCCGAGGGCAATGTGAGCCTGATCGTGACGATCGCCGCGGCCCAGGACGACGCGACCCGCTTCGTGCACGCCACCGATCAGAACTGCAACCTGACACTGGCCCTGCTCACCGATTCGTCGGTGGTTCAAGTCGGCGGGGCGATAGACAACGGCGCACCTCTGCGGTGATTCTTCCTCGGGGACCGAAGATCGCACGGAGGGCATGTCCATGACCATCCTGTACGAGCAGTGGCAGCAGCAGGCCGACCAGCTGGTGGCCCTGCTCGGTGAGGGTACGCACGTCGTCGGCACCGCGGACGAACTGGTCGAGCGGGTGAACAACGACCGCGACGACTATCTCGTCGTGCTCGGGCCGAGTACGCCGCTGGCCGAGGCGGTCGGTTTCGCGCAGCAGTGCCGCTTACGCAGACCCGCGCTGGGGGTGGTGCTGCTGCGGCAGTTCCTCGACGTGAACGTGATGTCGGAGGCACTGCGCGCCGGTGTACGCGAGGTCGTCGACTCCGGCGACCCCGCCGCGGTGCTGGCCGCGTGCGCCCGGTCGCAGGATCTTTCCCGGCAGCTGGCCTCGAAGCCGCGGACGAACGGGCATGCGCTGCCGGCGAGCGGCGCGCCGCTGATCGGCTCCTCGCGCGAAGGCCAGGTCATCTCGGTGTTCTCGGCCAAGGGCGGGGTCGGCAAGACGACGATCGCCATCAACCTGGCTCTGACCCTGGCCGAGAACGGGCGGCGCAAGGTCTGCCTGATGGATCTGGATCTGTCCTTCGGCGACGTCGCGATCCTCACGCAGCTCACTCCCGAGCGGACGATCGCCGACGCCATCCCGGTGGCCGACCGCATCGACGAGACCGGCTTCCGTACGCTGCTCACCCCCTACCGGGCCGGCGTGGACGTCCTGCTCGCACCGGTGCAGCCGCAGCAGGCGGAGGAGATCGGCCGGGAACTCATCGGCGAGCTGATCCAGATGGCCCGCGAGGAGTTCGACTACGTCGTGATCGACACCGCGAGCGTGTTCACCGAGCACATCCTGGCCGCGCTCGACGCCACCCACCACTACGTGCTCGTGACCACGCCCGAGATCCCGGCGCTCAAGAACACCCGGGTCGCCCTGGACATGTTCGACCTGCTGGACTACCGGCGCGAGGCGCGTACGGTCGTGCTGAACCGGTCGGACGCCAAGGTCGGGCTCACCCACGGCGACGTCGAGAAGGTCATCCGCATGCCCATCGCCGGGCACATCCCGTCGAGCCGGGACGTGCCGGTGTCGGCGAACGTCGGCGTACCGCTGGCGGTCTCGCATCCGAACCATCCGGTGCCGACCGCGCTGCGCGAGTTCGCGGCCAAGCGGTTCGAGGACGGCTCGGCCAAGCCGAAGCGCGGCCTGTTCAGCAAGGGGGCGAGGTAGCCGCCATGAGCCTGCAGGATCGCCTCGGTCAGCGCCCGGCCGCCGCCGCCGGAAACGGGCTGCAGGATCGGCTGGCGGCCGCCGGGGACGCCGCGCTCGCGTCGGTGTCGGCCATTCCCGTGACGTCGGTCGTCTCCAACGCCCGGCGCAACACCCGGCGGGCGTACGACCCGCTGGCCAACGTCCGGCGGCGGGCGCACGAAGCCCTGCTCGAACTGCTCGGTCCGCAGCTCTACGACACCGTCGACGACGATGACGAACTGGCGCGACGCGTACGCGAGGCGCTGCCCGAGGTGTTGTCCAAAGAGGAGACGACGCTCACGGCCGGCGACCGTACGCTGGCCTTCCGGCAGATCATCGACGAGATCCTGGGCCACGGGCCGATCGAGCCGATGCTGCGTGACCCGGACGTCACCGAGATCATGGTGAACGCCTGGGACCGGATCTACGTCGAGCGCTTCGGCCACATCCACGAGGCGGACGCCGCCTTCATAGACGAGAACCACCTGCGCCGGGTCATCGACAAGATCGTGTCGCGCGTCGGCCGGCGCGTCGACGAGTCGAGCCCCATGGTCGACGCCCGGCTGCCCGACGGCTCGCGTATCAACGCCGTGGTGCCGCCGATCGCCCTCGACGGGGCGGCGCTGACGATCCGGAAGTTCTCCATCGAGCCGTACACGGTGGACGATCTGGTCCGGTTCGGCACGCTCAGCCCGGTCGTGGCGGATCTCCTGCGGGCCTGTGTCGAGGGCCGGCTGGACGTCCTCGTCACCGGGGGTACCGGCACCGGCAAGACCACGCTGCTCAACGTGATCTCGACGTTCCTGCCGGCCGAGGAGCGCATCATCACGATCGAGGACTCGGCCGAGCTGCGGCTCGCGCAGGACCACGTCCTGCGGATGGAGGCGCGGCCGCCCAACATCGAGGGCCGCGGCGAGGTCACCATCCGCGATCTCGTCCGCAACGCACTGCGTATGCGCCCCGACCGCATCGTCGTCGGTGAGGTCCGCGACGGTGCCGCGCTGGACATGCTGCAGGCCATGAACACCGGTCACGACGGCTCGCTGACCACCGTGCACGCCAACTCGCCGCGCGACTCGATCGCGCGCCTCGAGACCATGGTCCTGATGGCGGGCATGGACCTGCCCATCCGCGCGATCCGCGAGCAGATCGCCAGCGCGGTGGACCTCATCGTGCACCTGAGCCGCCTCGGCGACGGTACGCGTCGCGTCACCCAGATCTCGGAGATCACCGGCATGGAGGGCGACATCGTCACCATGCAGGACCTGTTCACCTTCGACTACCGCGCCGGGCTGGACCAGTACGGCCGCCATCAGGGCGAGCTGCTGAGCACGGGCCTGCGCCCGCGGTTCCTGGACACGCTCGCCGACCACGGCGTCGTGATCGCGGCCGAGCAGTTCGGCCGGATCGGAAGGAGCTCGTGACCGTGCGGCGTACATCCTTGGTGCTCGCGGCGGTGGCGGCCGGGGCGCTCGCGTGGCCGTCCCCGGCGGCCGCCGACCCGGGCCTGTCCGTCTCCTCGGTACGCCAGGAGCCCGGCTTCGTCGAGTTCTTCCTGTCCGGTCGGGAGCTGCCCGACGGCGCGACCCTGTCGGACAAGTCGATCCAGGTCCTCGCCTCCGACCAGAAGCTGGCCACGAAGGTGACGCCGGTCAGCGCGGGCGGCCAGGCCCAGGCACCCCAGCGCGCGGTCGTCCTCGTGCTCGACACGTCCACCGCCGCCAAGGGGGCCGTGCTGGACGCGACCAAGGCGGCGGCCTCGGCGTACGTGGACGCGATGCCGGTGGACGTGCAGGTCGCCGTGGTCACCGCCGGGGTACCGCCGACCACCGTCCTGCCGCCCACGGCCGACCACGCCAAGGCGAAACTGGCCATCGGCGCCCTGGCCGCGGCCGGCGGGACCGCTTTCTACGACGGCGTACGCGCGGCCGGCGACCTGGTCAAGGCCGGGTTCACCGAGCGGCGGATCGTCCTCGTGGCCGGCTCGGCCGACACCGCGTCCGCCACGCAACCCGAGGACGCCACCGACGCGGTCCGCGACATCCCGGTCGACACCGTCGCGTACACGGCGGACGACACGGTCACCGGTGCGCTCGCGGATCTGTCGTCGGCGACGCATGGGAAGGCGTACCAGGCGGCGGACGCCGACGCGGTGAAATCCGCGTACGCGAAGGCGGCCGACGAGTTCACACCGCAGGTCCTGGTGCACGTGACGATTCCCGCCGCCCTGCAAGGCAAGGATGTACGCCTCGTCGTCGGGGCGACGTTCGGCGGCTCGACGGTGAGCACCGATCTGTCGGTCAGCCTGGCCGCCGGCAGCGGCGCGGCGGCCCCGCTGCGCGGCGCGTACTCGAATGGGCTGGCCCCCTGGCTGTTGCCGGCGGTCGGCCTGGTGATCTTCCTGGGCATCCTCGCCCTGGGCATCGTGCTCGTGCTGCCGCTGCTGCGGGTGACCGACCGGCGGCGCCGGGTGGCGCAGGTGGAGCAGTTCGCCGTACGCCGCCGCGTCGTCGCGGCGCCGGTGGAGGCGGACAACAAGGTCACGCAGGCGGCCCTGGAGATGTCGCACCGGGTGATGGAGCAGGCGAACGTCGAGGGCCGGCTGGCCCAGCAGCTCGACCGTGCCGGCCTGCGACTGCGACCCCACGAGTGGCTCCTGATCCGGATCCTGGCGCTCGGCTGCTCGGTCGCGCTGCTCACGGTGCTGATCCGGCCGGTCGGACTGGGACTGTTCCTCGGCGTCGTCCTCGGCTGGGGCTCCACCGCCCTTTTCCATCGGACCCGGGCGTCCAAGCGGCTCGCGACGTTCGCCGAGCAGCTGCCCGACGCGCTCCAGCTCATCGTGGGCTCGCTGCGCTCGGGATTCGCGCTGAGCCAGGCCGTCGACGCCATGACCAAGGAGTTCGCCGAGCCGCTCGCCGGCGAGTTCGGCCGGGCGCTGGGCGAGACCCGGCTCGGCGCCGAGATGGAGGACGCGCTCGATCGCGTCGCCGTCCGGATGAAGAGCCAGGATCTGGCGTTCGTCGTGGTGGCCATCCGGGTGCAGCGCGAGATCGGCGGCAACCTGGCCGAGGTTCTCGAGACGACCTCCGCCACGATGCGCGAACGCGCCACCCTGCACCGCCAGGTACGCGCCCTGTCCGCCGAGGGCCGGCTGTCGGCGTACGTGCTGGTGTCGCTGCCCGTGCTCCTCCTGCTGTACATGCTCGTGGTCCGCGGCGATTACCTGCTGCCGTTGCTGACCACGCCGATCGGCCTGTTCATGACCGTCTTCGCGATTCTCGAGATGGCGGTCGGGACCTTCTGGATGCTCAAGACCATCAGAGTGGAGGTCTAGATGGACACCCATACGCTTCTGCTCGTCATCGGGGTCGCCGCGATCTTCATCGCCATCGCGGTCGGCGTGTACTCGCTGTTCGCCGCGGCCAGCCAGACCGGTGTGGACAAGGCGATCAAGACCATCGACACCATGTACGCGGCCAACCCGCGCGACCGCTCCATCGTCGGCCGCGACGGCACGTTCGGTCCCGCGATCCAGCAGGTCACCTCGATGGGCCGCAACCTCACCCCGCGCAGCGCGACCGCCCGGCTGCAGCGCTGGCTCGACTACGCGGGCAACCCGGCGGCGTGGCCGCCGGAACGCGTACTGGAGATGCAGGGAATCTCGCTCCTGCTCTGCGGGGTCGTCGGCTTCCTGCTCGCGTTCCTGCTCGGCACCGACATCGTCTGGCTGATCTTCCTGACGCTGCTGTTCGCGGCGATCGGCTTCTGGCTGCCGTTCATCGTCGTCTACGACCTCGGCCTGCGCCGCCAGCACGAGATCCGCCGCCAGCTGCCCGACGCGATGGACCTGCTCACGCTCGCCGTCGAGGCCGGCCTGGGCTTCGAGGCGGCCATCGCCCACATCGTCGCCACCATGCCCGGCGCGCTGACCCGTGAGTTCGCCCGCATGCTCCACGAGATGCAGATGGGCATGAGCCGGGCCGAAGCGCTGCGGGCGATCGGCGGGCGTACCACCATCCTCGAGCTCAAGGCGATCACCACCTCGCTGCTGCAGGCGACGGAGCTCGGCGTACCGATCACGGACGTCCTGCGCGAGCAGTCCAAGGAGATGCGGGTCAAGCGCCGTCAGAACGCCGAGGCGACGGCGGCGAAGGTCCCGGTCAAGGTGGTCTTCCCGCTGGTCATCTGCCTGCTGCCGGCCCTGTTCGTCATCGTCCTCGGGCCGGGCGTCATCCGCATCCTCGACTCCGTCTTCTGACCGCCCGTCCGGGCGGCCAGCCGCCGTCCGGTGTGGATCAGATCAGATCGTGCTGGGCGGCGACGATCAGCGCCTGGGCCCGGTTGTGTACGCCGAGCTTGTCGTACAGCCGCGCGACATAGGTGCGTACGGTCGACTCGGTGAGGCGCAGCTGCCCGGCGATCGACGCGAGCGACGAGCCCGTGTTGAGGTGGCGCAGGATCTCCTCCTCGCGCGGGCTGAGCGCGGCCGCGCGGGCCCGGCGCCGGGCGAGGGCGGCGGCGAGGTTCGGCGCGGTGAACGAGGCGGGCGCGACGGCGGCGTGGCGGACGGCCGACATGAGCAGCTCCACTGTGGCCGTTCGCGGAAGGAACGCCGACAGGCCCGTCTCCAGTGCCCGGAAGATGAGTTCGTCCTCGCCGGGACCGGTGAGGACGATGCCGAGGTGGGGGAATTCGGCGCGGAGTTTCACGGCGAGCTGTACGCCGTCCCCGTCCGCCAGCTGCGTGTCGACCGTGACCACGTTGGGTTCCAGCGTCCGAACCAGTTCCAGGGCCTCGCTGACGCCGGTTGCCTGGCCCGCCAGGGTGATGTCCGGGTACGCCGAGACGGCAGCCGCGTAGCCGAGGCGCACCAGCGTCACCGAGTCCACAGTGACCAGTCGAACCGACATCAGGCGTCCCTCCGTCGCGGCGCGGGATCAGCGTTTTGCTTCACAAACCCTGCCGTATCGAGGGGACTTGCGCCACCCCTGCGAGCACCGTAATCCCGGGTTTGTGTGACGGTTCGGCAACGATGCGTACCGAAGAGTCAGATCAGGCGCAATTGGAGGTCGCGCCGGCGGGCCGGTGCGGTCTCGCCGAACCACTCCATCAGGCCGGCGTCGATGACGTCGAGGAACGGCGTCGGTCCGGCCTCGCGCTCGGCGCCGTAGCGCGAGCGCTTGGCGGCGTGGGTGACGTAGAGCCGCTTCTGGGCCCGGGTGATGCCGACGAAGAACAGGCGGCGCTCCTCGGCCTCCGCCGCGGCCAGTTCCTCGGCGGTGAACCGGGCGGACTGCCCGGGCAGGCGCAGCGGGAGCAGGCCGTCCTCGCAGCCGGCGAGGAAGACGACCGGGAACTCCAGGCCCTTCGCCGCGTGCAGGGTGAGCAGCGTGACCGCCTCGGCCCGCGGGTCGAGGGCGTCGACCTCGGCACCGGTGGCGATCTCGGCCAGGAAGGTCTCCAGGCCGCCGGTCTTCTCGCAGCGGCGGGCCAGCGGTCCGAGCAGGTCCACAGCGGACCAGAGATCCTCGGGGGTCAGCGTGCTGTCCAGGGCGGGCCGCTCGGCGAGCGTCTGCGCGGCCAGCTTGACGCGCTCCGGCAGGCCCGCGCGGTCGGCCCCGGCGGCGGGGGCGAGGCGCAGCTCGCCGGCGATGGCGACGATCGCCGGGCGGTCGCGCAGCCGGTCGTGCGAGCGCTTCTGGACCGGGATGCCGGCCCGGTGCAACGCCTCCACGATGTACGCCGACTGGGCGTCGGTCCGGTAGAGCACGGCGATGTCGGCGAACGAGACGGCGACGGACTGCAGGCCCCGGGTGTCGGCGGCCTTGCTGCGGTGCGAGACGCCGCCCACGAGCTCGTCGACCGTACGCGCGATGAAGTCGGCCTCGTCGCCCGGCGCGGCCGCGGCGTACCGGCCGAGGACCGGGGAGTCGGGGTCGACCTTGGCGGGATCGAGGCGGCGCCCCGGCATCAGCGAGGAGGGCGTGATCGCCTGCACCGCGGCCGCGATGATCGGGGCGGTCGACCGGTAGTTGCGCGTCAGCCGGACGACCCGGGCGTCGGTGAAGTCGCGCGCGAACCGCAGGAAGAACCGGACGTCGGCCCCGCGGAACGAGTAGATCGCCTGGTCCGGGTCGCCGATCGCGCACAGGTTGCCGTCGGCCGGCACCAGCAGCCGCAGCAGCTCGTACTGGTCGGCGTCGACGTCCTGGTATTCGTCGACGAAGACCCAGCGCCAGCGCCGGCGCAGCTGCTGGGCCAGGTCGGGGCGCTCGGTGAGCAGCGCGACCAGACGCGGGACCAGCTCGTCGAGGGTCACACCGACACCGTCGGGGGTCTCCACGATGGACAGATTGCGGTCCTGCTCGCGCAGCAGGGTCAGGGCCAGCGCGTGGAAGGTCGAGACGGTGACCTCCTTGGCCACCGGCCCGAGCAGCGCCTTCAGCCGCTCCCGCAGCTCCTCGGCGGCCCGCCGGGTGAAGGTGATCGCGAGGCACTGCTCCGGGAAGACGTGCATCTCGGCACACAGGTACGCGATCCGGTGGGTCAGCGTACGCGTCTTGCCGGTGCCCGGTCCGGCGACGATCAACAGGGGTCCGCCGGGCGCGCTGGCGGCGACCCGCTGCATCGCGTCGAGCCGGTCGAGCAGGCCGGTCCCGACCTCTTCCATCCCGGCCAGCATCGGCTCGAACGGCTCGTGCGGCGAGACGGGCGGCGGTGGCGGCGGCGGTACGGCGGCCGGTGGCGGTGCCGACACCGGCTTGGCGACCGGTTCCCGGCGCGGTGCCTTCGAAGGTGCCGTACGCGGTTTCGGCACCGGCACGGCCGGCACCTCGAACAGGGCGTCGGCCCGGGTCAGCTCGCCGGGCTCGAACAGGCTGATGACGCCGTACTCGCCGTCGTAGCCGGGGATGCGCCGGACCTGGCCGGACCGCAGCCGGCCGATCGCCTCCGCGACCAGCTCGCCGCCGGCCGCCTTGATCTCGTCGAGCGGCGCCTGGCGCAGGATGTGCAACTCGGAGCCGACCGCGGCGACCAGGGTACCGACCTTGCCGTCGACCGTGCGGGTCTTCGGGCCGACGCCGTTGATCTCGCCGACGATCTCGGGCAGCTGCACGAGGTGCTCGACGTTCGCCGTCCGCACGGGCTGCTCCCCCGCACTCCGGTCGGCCAGCTCCTCGACCCGGGCGAGGACGCCGACCGTGACGGCCTTGCCGCAGACCGAGCAGGTGCCGCCGGCCGCCCGGGTCTGCGCCGGCGTCCAGTTCACCCGGCAGGCCCGGTGACCGTCGCCGTGGTACTTGCCCTCTTCGGGGAAGAACTCCAGGGTGCCGGCCAGGGCGCTGCGGTCGCGCAGGCCGTCGCGGACGGCGAAGTAGTCCAGGGGGCCGCGCAGGATGGTGGCCTCCCGGCCCAGCGCCTGCGGCGAGTGCGCGTCGGAGTTCGAGACCAGCGCGTACGCGTCCAGCGACGAGACCCGCCAGTTCATCTCGGGATCGCTGCTCAGTCCGGTCTCGACGGCGAAGATGTGCCCGGCGAGGTCCTCATAGCAGTCGGCGATGGCGTCGTAGCCGCTCTTCGAGCCGAGCGCGGAGAACCAGGGCGTCCAGATGTGCGCCGGCACCAGGTACGCGTCCGGGTCGGCCTCCAGCGTGATCTCCAGCAGGTCCCGGCTCGGCAGGCCCAGGATCGGCCGCCCGTCGCTGGCCAGGTTGCCCACCCGGCCGAGGCGCGTGGCGAACCGATCGGCGGCGTCCAGGGACGGCAGGTAGATCAGATGGTGCACCTTGCGCGTACGCTCGCCGGCCTTGTAGATCGTGGAGATCTCGACGCTCAGCATGAAGCGGGCGTCGGGCTCGGCGGACAGCTTCGGCGGCAGCTTGCGGCGGACCTCCGCCTCATCGGTCGGGTTCAGCCGGAACAGGCCCGGCTCGGCCTCGACCAGGGACTCCCGCAGGTGCTCCCGCCAGGCCGGATGCGTGACGTCACCGGTTCCGAGCAGGGTGATCCCCTTGCGGCGCGACCACCACGCCAGGGTCGGCAGATCGAGGTCCTTGCTGCAGGCCCGGGAGTAACGCGAATGGATGTGCAGATCCGCGACCCACGTGGGGGAAGGGTCGGCAGCGAGCGGGGGCACGGTGCGATCCTGGCATGCCGGTACGACACCGCGCGCGCCGCCACGCTGTCTGGTGAGATGAGTGACTCCTGAGCGCTACACCGCGTTCTGATCGACTAAGCGGAGCGCAACTTCCGGGGGCTCTCGGCGGCTCCGCTACGCGGACCGCAGTTCGATCAAGGTGATGTCCGGCGGGGCGCCGACGCGTACCGGCGGTCCCCAGAATCCGGCGCCGTTCGTCACGTAGATCTGCGTACCGTCGATCGTGTCGTAGCCGCTGACGACGGGCTGCTGCAGCTTCACGACGTAGTTGAACGGGGCGAGCTGGCCGCCGTGGGTGTGGCCGGACAGCTGCAGGTCGACGCCGTACTTGGCGGCCTCGCGTACCTGGACGGGCTGGTGGGCCAGCAGGATGACGGCCTTGGCCGGATCACGGTCCGCGAGCGCCTTCGCGTAGTCCGGCGCGTCGCCGTACGCCCCGCCGGTCCGGTCGTTCACCCCGGCGAGATCGAGCCCGCCGGGCAGCGCGATCCGCTCGTTGCGCAGCGGCCGCATCCCCAGCTCGGCCACTTCCGTGATCCACTCTTCGTAGCCCGAGTAGTACTCGTGATTGCCCGTCACGAAGAACGCGCCGTCCCGGCTGCGCAGCCCGCGCAGGGGTTCGGCGGCGTGGCCCAGCTGCGCGACCGACCCGTCCACCAGGTCGCCCACGACGGCCACGATGTCCGCGTCCAACCGGTTGATCGTGTCCACGATCCGCTGCGTGTGCGCGTGCCCCGAGATCGGTCCGAGGTGGATGTCCGAGACCAGCGCCACGCGGTACCCGTCCATCGCCCGCGGCAGCTTCGCCAGCGTGATCGCGCGGCGCTTCAGCCGCGGCGCCCCGAGCGCCTGCGTCATCCCGTAGCCCACGGTCGCGACCGACACCAGGCCCGCGGTGGCCGCCACGCTCCGCGCGACGAAGAGCCTTCTCGTCGTACGCGCAGCGGTGCTCTCCGGCTCGTTCGACGAGGTCCGCGCGTCCCCGGCCGCCGGCACGCCGACCGCGACGGCGCCGGAGTCCGGGGCGGCTCGCCCGGCGGCCCGGCGCGCGAAGAACGCCGGGATCTCCAGCACCACGAGCACGATGATCAGGTAGAACAGCACGGCCAGCCACAGGTAGCCGACCATCGCCAGGGCATGCAGGTCGGGGTCGATGCTGGCGAACACGAGCGCGCTGGTCAGCACCAGGACGGCCAGCATGATCAATGCCGTGCCGATGCGCCGGCCCCGCCCGCCCGGCCGGGTCGTGTTCCGGACCAGGCGCCGCCATACGTAGTAGTGCAGCAGGCACGCGCCCAGGAACGTCACGATCAGGTCGATCGCCATCTTCGCCACGGGCGGAAGCGTAGCGGGTGTTCCTGTGCGCCCTCAGCCACCCGCGAACGGCGGCAGAACGTCGAGCGTGCAGCCGGTGGGCAGGGGTTCGTGGCGGTCCTTCCAGGACAGTCCGTCGACGAGGAAGCTCGCCGCGCCGTAAACCTTGGCCAGTTCCGGGGACGCCCGTTCGACGAGATCGGCGATGCTCAACCCGGCGGGGAACTCGGTGGTGGCGACTCCTGCCGCCGCGCGGGCGCCCGCGAAGTACCGAACGGTGATCACTCAGCCCCCGATCGCCGACATCGCCCGGGCGGGCTGCAGGAAGTCCGGATTGTCGATGCCGTGCCCGGCCTTCTTCATCCACATCGCCCGGGACCAGCGCTCGGCCAGCTCCTCATCGTCCGCGCCCGACCGCAGTGCCGTACGCAGATCGCTCTCCTGCGTCGCGAAGAGGCAGTTGCGTACCTGGCCGTCGGCCGTCAGGCGGGTCCGGTCGCAGTCGCCGCAGAACGGGCGGGTGACGCTCGCGATGATGCCGACCTTGGCCGGTCCGCCGTCGACCAGGAACGTCTCGGCCGGTGCGCCGCCTCGCGGGCCGGGGTCGGGGGTGAGGCCGAACCGCGTACGCAGGGCGGCCTCGACCTCGTCGGCGGTGATCATCCCCTCCCGGGTCCAGCCGTGCTGGGCGTCCAGCGGCATCTGCTCGATGAAACGCAGCTCGTACCCGTGCGCCAACGCGTACGCGAGCAGGTCGCCGGCCTCGTCGTCGTTGATCCCGCGCAGCAGGACGGCGTTCAGCTTGACCGGGGTCAGCCCGGCCGACGCCGCCGCGGTGATGCCGCTCAGCACGTCGTCGTGGCGGTCGCGGTGGGAGATCCGGACGAACCGGTCGGCGCGCAGCGTGTCGAGCGAGACGTTGACCCGGTCGAGCCCCGCCGTACGCAGATCCGCGGCCCGCCGGTCCAGCCCGATGCCGTTGGTGGTGAGCGCGATACGCGGGCGCGGCCGCAGCGCGGCGGCGGACCGGACGATCTCGACCAGGCCCGGCCGCAGCAGCGGCTCGCCGCCGGTGAAGCGGACCTCGGTGACGCCGAGCCGCTCGACGGCCACCCGGATGAGCCGGACCACCTCGTCGTCGGTGAGGACGTCGGGCTGGGGCAGCCACGGCAGCCCCTCCGGCGGCATGCAGTAGGAGCACCGCAGATTGCAGCGGTCCGTCAGCGACACGCGCAGATCCGTGGCGCGCCGGCCGAACCGGTCGAGCAATCCCGTCATCACGCTCTTGACGGTATCTCGCCGAGCCCACGACGAGGGCCGTCGGGTCCGACCTGTGGAAAACCCGGAGTTGTCCACAGCATGATCGACTTTCGTCGACCCGGCCCCGCCGTCCCGGGATCCTCAAGGCATGAAACCGCACCTGACGCTGCGCGACCCCTGCGACGTGGCCGCCGCCGTGCCCTATCTCCTCGGCTTCCATCCGGCCGACGGCCTGGTCGTCCTCGGCCTTCGCGGGAACGCGGCCGTGATCGTGCAGCGCTGGGAACTCGACGCCGACGCCGAGGGGCTGGCCGAGGCCGTCGCCGGGCTCGTCGGCGATGCGGTGGACGGTGTGCTGCTGGTCGGCTACGGCGACGCGTACCAGGTGCGGGCGGCCGTGGCGGCGCTGTGCGTACGGCTGGCGCCACCCGTGCTGTGCGCGCTGCGGGTGGCCGGCGACCGCTGCTTCTGCGAGCTCTGCGACGGATGTACGCCACCCGGCGGTGCGCGCTTCGACGACCGGGGCGGCCGGATCGCGGCGGAGGCGGTGCTCGCCGGGTTGAGCGCACTGCCCAGCCGGGCCGATCTCGCCGGGCTCGTCGCGCCGGTCGGCGGGGCCGCGGCACTGGCCATGGAGGCGGCGGTCGCCCGGGCCGACGTCGAGCTCGGCCGGGCGCGGCTGCGGGCGCGCAGCCGCCAGGACCCGGACGGCATCGAGACGCTGGTCGGCCAGGGCCGGGACGCCGTCGACAGCGCACTGCGCACATACCGGTCCGGCGGTCGGCTGGACGACGCGGCGGTCGCCCACCTGACCCTGCTCCTGCACGCCCTCCCGGTACGCGATCACGCCTGGGAGAGCACCGATCACGAGGAATGGCAGCTGTCGTTGTGGACCGACCTGACCCGGCGGGCGTACCCGAGTCTCGTGGCTCCCGTCGCCTCCCTGCTCGCCTTCGCCGCCTGGCGGGACGGCAACGGCCCGCTCGCGACCGTGGCCCTCGAACGGGCACTGGCCGTCACCCCCGCGTACGGGATGGCGAATCTTCTTCTGGACGCCCTGCTGCGGGGGCTGCCGCCGGACGCGCTGGGCTCCTGGCCGGCGGAGGCGATCCGGCACGCCTCGCCGACCGGCGGGACGGCCGGCGGGGGCCGGAGGCTATAGCGTCATACCGTGGATCTGGCCTACCTTCGGGCGCACCCTCACCTGCTGCCGACCTTCCTGACCCACCAGCGCATCCGGCAGACCCCGGTGGGCGGCGGGTCGATCAGCGCGGCCTCCCGGCTGACCTTCGACAACGGCGACTCCGTGTTCGCGAAGGAGTGGCCGGAGAACTCCACACCGCCGCAGGACTTCTTCGCCGCCGAGGCGGCCGGCCTGCGCTGGCTGCGCGAACCCGGCGTGATCCCGGTGCCGGAGGTGCTGGTGGAACTGCCGAACCTGCTGGTCATCGAATGGGTGCAGCCGGGCGACCCGACCGAGGCCGGCGCCGACGATTTCGGCCGGAACCTGGCCCGCCTGCACGCCACCGGCGCTGACTGGTTCGGGGCGCCCTGGCCCGGCTACATCGGCTCCCTGCCGATGCCGAACGATCCCAGTCCCGGCCCCTGGAGCACCTGGTTCGGCGAGCAGCGCCTCCTGCCGTACGCGATCCGGTCGCAGGAGAACGGTGCTCTCCTGAGCGCGGACGTGACCCGGGTCGAGCAGCTCACCCAGCGGCTGTCCGACTTCGACGCGGGCGAACCCCCGGCCCGTCTGCACGGCGACCTCTGGCCCGGCAACGTGCTCTGGGACGCCGGCGGTCAGGGCTGGCTGGTCGACCCGGCGGCGCACGGGGGCAACCGGATCACCGATCTCGCCACGCTCGGGCTGTTCGGCGGGGTCGCGTACCAGCAGCGGGTGCTGGACGCGTACGAGGAGGTGCATCCGCTGCCGTCGGAGTGGCGTGCCTGGCTGCCCTGCCACCGGCTGCACCTGATGCTCGTGCACACCGCGATCTTCGGCTCCGGCTACCGCCAAGCCGTCCTCGACGAGCTGGAAGCCCTCGGCTTCTGACCCGCCCGTCGTCCCCACGCCCCCGGAGTGCTTGCGACGATCTTGCGCGAATGTCCGGGCTTTTCGGGCACTTCGGACGAAATTCGAGGCATTCGCGCAAGATCGTCGCAGGACGGCCCGGGGGCAGGGGGCGGGGCGGGTCAGTGGTGGGGGCGGGCTATCGCGCGGGCGTGGGCGAGCTCTTCCGGGGTGTCGCAGTCGAGCCAGGCCGGTAGCGCGTCGTCAGGCAGCCGGACTTCGGCCACGCGGGCGTCCTTCAGCAGGTGCTTGAGCGCCTTCCCGGCGTGGTCTCCGCCGGCGGGGAGCAGTGCTCTCAGATAGTCGGCGCGCCAGACGCCGAGGAGATGCTGGCGGCGGCCGCTCGGGTCCACCGCCAGCGCGACATCGTGTCCGGCCAGGTCGGCGGCCAGGTCGGCGAACGTCGCAGCGGTGACGAACGGCAGGTCGGCGGCGGCCACCGCGATCTGCGTCACATCCGGCGGGAGCATCGCCAGACCGGCCGCGAGACCGGCGACCGGCCCGCCACCGGGTGGATCTTCGCAGGTCAACAGCACCTCTTGGGGCAGGTCCGCGGCCAGCGAGGCGGGCCCGACCACCACCCGCGCATCCGCCGCGGCCAACGCCGCCAGTACGCGACTGAGCAGCGCCTCGTCGGCCACGGTGAGCAGCGGTTTCGGCGCTCCGCCGAGGCGACGGGCGGCTCCGCCGGCGAGGATCACGGCCGCGTACGCCACCAGCCGAAGATACCGGTGTCGGGCAGCCAACTGTGCGGCCCGTCACCGGCGTCCCTCCGGATAGGGTTTGGCCAGACTGATCGGAGGGACGCCCGATGACCGAGTTCCACCTGCTCGACGAGCCCAGCACGTCCGACCTGGCGGCGAAGGTCGCTCAGGCGTGGCGGGACTTCGCGGGCGCGCTCGCCGAGGCCCTTCCGAGCCTGCCGGCGGAGTCCGAGCTGTTCCTGACCGTCGACCCGACCGCGTACGGGACGGGGGACGTCGTCTACTCGGTCGGTGTGCAGGTGGGTGCGGACGGGACGCTGTCGGCGCTGGCCGTCGGCAACGGGCTGCTGCCGGAGGGCTACCGCCTCGACCGGGCCGCCGTCGCCGCCATGATCGCCCTCGGCTGGGCGCCTCCCGGTGTGATCGCCGGATCCCGGGATCACTTCGGCCAGACCGCCGTTCCGGCCGAGGCCGACCAGCTGGCGGTCGTCGTCACGCGTACGCTCCGCGACGTCTACGGCGCGCCGCACCCGGCTTTCGTGGTCTACGGCGCCCGGGACAAGGACGAGGAGACGATCACCCTCAACGGCCTCGGCACCGCCCGGCACGAGTCGACTCTCGAGCTCAGCGAGGCCGACCTGGAGGTCGCCGGGGACGAGGACGACGGGCTGGAACTCGGCGAGCGGGTGAAGACCGTGGTGGCCGCGCTGCTCAAGACGACGCCGGAGGAGCTGACGGTCGACCAGGACGGCGACATCGGCATCCGGTCCGGTTCGGCCATGGTGTTCGTCAAGGTACGCAGCGAGCCGCCGCTCGTGGACGTCTTCTCCCCGCTGCTGACCGAGGTCGAGCCGAGCGAGCAGCTGTTCGCGCGGCTGTCCGATCTCACCAACCGGATGCCGATCGGTCGCCTGTACCTCACCAACGGCACGGTGTGGGCCTCGGTGCCGGTCATGGGCCGCCGCTTCCAGGCGACCCATCTCGTGCTCGCCATCCAGGTCATGACCGGTCTCGCCGACGAGCTCGACGACCGCCTGCAGGGCGAGTTCGGCGGCAAGCGCTTCTTCAGCGAGGGCGACAAGCCGGCCCTGAACGGTCCCGATGCGCGTACGGGGATGTATCTGTAGCTCAGTCGACGAGCCGGGACAGCACGATCATGCTGTGCGTGCTCGTGACGAAGGGCTCGGCGCGCAACCGCTCCAGCGCCTGCTCCAGGTGGCCGATGTCGGCCGCCCGCAGGTGCACGAGCGCGTCCGCCCGTCCTGAGATCGTGTACGCGCCGACGACCTCCGGGTGCCGTTTGGCGGCCATGGCGATCTGGGCCGGCGTGGTCCGCCCGGTGCAGAAGAGCTCGACGAACGCCTCCGTGGTCCAGCCGACGGCGGCCGGATCGATCACGGCGGTGAAGTTCTTGATCACGCCCGCCGCCCGCAGCCGGTCGACCCGGCGCTTCACCGCCGGGGCGGACAGCGACACGATCGCGCCGATCTCGGCGTAGGACGCGCGCGCGTCGGAGACAAGGGACGCAATGATTCGCTTGTCGACGTCGTCAAGCTGCAACGTTCCGCTCCTCAGACGCATGGTTCACGACTGTTCGAGTCTCCCCAGCATGCTTACTGTAGGTGATCGTGATCTACCTGATGAGCCCGCCCGAGCACTTCACCGTGGCGTACCAGATCAACCCGTGGATGCGGCTCGACCAGCCCGTCGACCGGGAACTCGCGATCAAGCAGTGGGACGGGCTGCGTACGGCGCTGCTCGACCTCGGCCATCAGGTCCACGTGCTGCCGGCCGTCGCCGGGCTGCCCGACATGGTGTTCGCGGCCAACGGGGCGTTCAGCGTCGACCGGGTCGTCTACGGCGCCCGGTTCAAGTACCCGCAGCGCTCGGCCGAGGCCGACGCCCACCGCGCCTTCTACGAGGAGCGGTCCGCCGACTGGAAGTTCGTCGCGCCGACCCAGGTCAACGAGGGCGAGGGCGACTTCGCGTACGTGCCGGGGCGCAAGCTCATCCTGGCCGGGCACGGCTTTCGGACCGAGACGGCGGCGCACGCCGAGGCCCAGGACGTCCTCGGCCGGCCGGTGATCTCGCTGCGCCTCGTCGACGAGCGCTTCTACCACCTCGACACCGCCCTCGCCGTGCTCGACGACGAGCGGATCACGTACTACCCGGGCGCCTTCTCGGCCGGTTCGGTCCGCGTACTGGAGCAGCTGTTCCCGGACGCCGTGCTCGCCGATGAGGAAGACGCCCTCGCGTTCGGGCTGAACCTGGTCAGCGACGGCCGCAACGTGCTGCTGAACACCGAGGCCGGGGCGTACGCCGGAAAGCTCGCCGCCGCCGGCTTCCGCCCGGTCCAGGTGGACCTCGGCGAGCTGAAGCGCGGCGGCGGCTCGGTGAAGTGCTGCGTGGCCGAACTGCGGCCGTAAAGTCGGCTAACCCAAGGTCGCCAACGTCCGCACCGTGACGTTGGCGAGCTTCGGGCCGTCCTTCATCACCCGGCGCAGGTACCACTTCTGCAACGGCGTACGCGTCTGGTTGAACGCGATCGCGCCGCGCGGGCTGTCGATCTGGCCGAGGTTGCCCAGCTTGGCGTTGAGCACTTCGCGGGTCACGGAGTCCTGGCCGGCCGCCCGGATCGCCTTGTCGATCGCCTGCGCGGCGTCCCAGCCGGCCACCGCGTACACCGAGGGTGCCCGGCCCTGGCTCGCACTGCGGAACCGGGACGTGAACAGCTGGTTCGACGGGTTCTGCAGGTCGGCCGCGTAGTTCAGGGCGGTGTAGATCCCGGCCGCGCCCTTCTCGCCGAGCGCCTCGATGACGTCGTCCAGTGCCGCGCCCTCGGTGAGGTCGCCCGGCGCGTACACCTCGGTGGTGATGTGCGAACCGCGGAGCGCCTTGAGGACGGCGATGCCCTCGTCGCCGCTGAGGGCGAGGAAGATCGCGCCCGGGTCGATCGAGCCGATCCTGTCGGCGATCGCCCCCGGCGACATCGCCTCGGTACGCAGGATCCGGCTCGCCGGGATCTGCGTCTGGTACCCCTTGCGGAAGCCGTCGACGGCGTCGGTGCTCGCGAGGGCCGACGATCCGACGACGACCACGGTCCGGTTGTTCGTACGCAGATACCCGCCCAGGGCTTCGCCCGGGTCCCCGGCGACGCCGGCGGTGTTCCACATCCAGAAGACGCTCTTGAGCGACGCGGGTGCGAGGTTGGCGCCGATGAACGGCACGTGCGCGGTCTCGATCTTCTCGCGGACGGCGAGGAGGGTCGTGGGAGCCGCCACTCCGACGATCGCCGACACCCCGTGCTTGAGCAGACCGTCCACAATGGCGACGTTGTCGCCGCCCTTGGCCTTCTCCTCGGCCGTGACGATGCTGACGTCATAGCGGCCGAACGGCCGGTTGAGGTCGGTGTAGAGCTGGAAGCCGTCGAGGATGTCGGCCCCGATGGACTTGTACGCGTCGGTGTCCGGGACGATCAGTCCAATGGCGATGGTGGCGCTCGGTGTCGCCGAGGACGGTGTCGCCGAGCACGCGCCGAGCGTGCCCAGCCCCATGCCGCCCAGAGCCAGGCCGCCCAGTGCGCGTAACGCGGAACGGCGTGGAAGTAGCGGGCCGACGTTGCCTGTCACGTACCCTCCCCAAGCGCGGTGGCCCCGTGATCCCCGGGTACGCCGCCCGCGCGCTGTCTCGTGCCAGTGGTGTCCGAGTTGATGATTCAGTTGATGGTGTAATGGATCCCACGAAAAAGGACCCGGAGGTCCCTTCGGGCTTTTATCGCCCGGGTCAGTGTAGGTCAATGCTTGATCATGCGTTGCCGCCGACGGTGCGCGTGAAGCCCGCCGGGCCGCGGTGTGATAGGCATGAGAGGTCGTCATCAGCGAACGCGGAGGGATCATGGCGGAGGAGAAGCCCGGCGCGTCCGGGTCTGAAGAGGCGCAGAGGGTCGTGGTCGTCGGACCGGACGGAAGTCCGATCGGCACCATGGACGTGCCCTCGGCCGATGACGACCGTGACGAGGATCCCGCTCGCATGATCGAGCATCCGGCCAAGGTCATGCGGATCGGCAGCATGATCAAGCAGTTGCTGGAGGAGGTCCGCGCGGCGCCGCTCGACGAGGCCGGCCGGCAGCGGTTGATGCACATCCACCACCGGTCCATCGTGGAACTGGAGGACGGGCTGGCCCCGGAGCTGCGCGACGAGCTGGAGCGGCTGTCGCTGCCGTTCGAGGCCGACCGGA
The DNA here is from genome assembly GCF_000428945.1 of Hamadaea tsunoensis DSM 44101. GTDB lineage: Bacteria > Actinomycetota > Actinomycetes > Mycobacteriales > Micromonosporaceae > Hamadaea > Hamadaea tsunoensis. The sequence goes on from NZ_AUAX01000006.1 coordinate 213,843, forward strand.
CGCCCAGCGAGGCCGAGCTGCGTATCGCGCAGGCTCAGCTGGTCGGCTGGCTGGAGGGGCTCTTCCACGGCATCCAGGCGACCCTGGTGGCCCAGCAGATGGCCGCCCGCATGCAGCTGGAGCAGATGCGGGGTCGTCCCGCGCTGCCGTCGGGGCTGCCCGTGATGCCGGGCACACCGGACCAGCAGCAGTCGACCACGCCCGGCGAGGGCCGCGGCACCGGCCAGTACCTCTGACAGGCGCGTACGCGGACATCACCGGTACATCCTTCGATGGGCAGGACATATGTCCTGCCCATCTCGGTATCCGCGGCTCTGAAGGGCGGCGCCCCGACCACCTAACGTGATCACCATGACGGAAGCACTGAAACTGACCGGGGTGGTCAAGACCTTCGGCGCTGTGCGGGCGGTGGACGGGATCGACCTGTCGATCGCCCCGGGGGAGACGGTGGCGTTGCTCGGGCCGAACGGCGCCGGCAAGTCGACGGCGATCAACATGCTGCTCGGCCTGCTGGAGCCGACCTCCGGCACGGTCGAGGTCTTCGGCCAGTCCCCTACCCAGGCGGTTCGCAGCGGTCGCGTCGGCGCGATGCTGCAGGAGGCGGGTTTCGTCGCCAACGCGACGGTCCGCGAGCTGATCGACCTCGCCCGCGCGGTCTACCCCCGCCCGCTGCCCACCGACGAGATCCTCGCCGCGGCCGACCTCACCGAGATCGCCGGCCGCCGGATCGACAAGCTCTCCGGTGGCCAGTCCCAGCGGGCGCGGTTCGCCTTCGCCCTGGCCGGCAACCCCGACCTGCTCATGCTCGACGAGCCGACGTCCGCCATGGACGTCAAGGCGCGCCAGGAGTTCTGGGCGGCGATGCGGGCGTACGCCGCCGGGGGCAAGACGGTCCTCTTCGCGACCCACTACCTCGAAGAGGCCGACGACTTCGCCGATCGCGTCATCGTCGTCGCGAATGGACGGATCATCGCCGACGGCACCGGCAACGAGATCAAGAAGGTCGTCGGCGGCCGTACGCTCAGCTTCGACCTCGAAGGCGGAGCCGCCGACGGGCTCGACCGGATGCCCGGCGTCACCGTGGTCGAGGTACGCAACGACCGCGCCGTGCTGCGTACCGACGACTCGGACGCGACCGTCCGCGCGCTCGTGACCAGCGGCCGGGCATTCGGCAACCTCGAGATCGTCAGCGCCGGCCTGGAAGAGGCCTTCCTCGCGCTCACCGAAACCGCCCAGGAGGCGTGATCATGTTTGCCTATCTGAAGTTCGAGCTGCGCCGCATGTTCCGGGAGCCGCGCCTGCTCGTGCTGACCGTGGCGATGCCCGTGATCCTCTTCCTGGCGATCACGCCGACGGTCAAGGGGGCCAACCCGGCCGAGACCGACGACATCCACGCGTACCTGATGGTGGCGTGGGCGGCGTACGGTGCGCTGCTCGGCACGTTCTCCAGCGGCGTCGGCGTCTCGCAGGAGCGTACGGTCGGCTGGCTGCGGCAGCTGCGGATCACGCCGCTCCCGCCGGTGCAGGTCGTGGTGGCGAAGGCGATCGCCTGCTCGCTCGTGGCGATCCCGGCCGTGCTCGTGGTCAGCGTCGTCGGCATGCTCAAGGGCGTCGACTTCGGCGTCGGCCAGCTCGGCGAGCTCGCCCTGTTCATGTGGCTCGGCAGCATCCCGTTCGCGCTGATCGGCCTCGCGGTGGGCTTCCTGCTGCCGGCCAACCTGGCCCAGCCGGCCAGCTTCCTGGTGTCGTTCACGCTCGCCTTCGCCGGCGGCATCTTCATCCCGACCGAATCGCTGCCCAAGGCCATGCAGAACGTCGTGCACTACACGCCGAGCTACCGCTTCACCCAGGCCGGCTACGACGTCCTGCAGAAGCACACGCAGTCGGCGACGGGCTGGCTGATCATCGCGGCCTGGTTCGTCATCTTCGGAGCCTGCGCGGCGCTGGCCTACCGGCGTACGGCTGCGACAAGATAATCCGCGATGAACCTCTTGGCCCCGTTCATGACGGCTGAGGAACGGCGCCGGCTCAGCAAGCCGCTGACCCTGGGCGAACTGCGCAAGCGTCGCCTGGTCGGGCTGATCTGGTCCGGCGTCTGGGCCTTCCCGCTGGTCAGCCAGGCCGACGACGTCGTGCGAGCCACGAGCGCACCGTGGCTCGCACTGCCGTTGTTCGTCGCGTACCTGGCGCTCTACCTGTTCGTGGTGATGAAGGGGTTCGCGCGCCGCGAGCTGCTGCCGAGCCGGATCGAGATCCTCGCGCTGTTCTTCTTCGCCGCCCTCGGCGTCTCCCTCGCCCTCGGCTTCACCGGCGGCACGAACACCGGCGCGCTGGTCACCCTGCTCTACGTCGGGGTCGCGGGGATGGCCACCTTCCCCGCTCCCGCGGCGTACTACTGGCTCGCGGGCACCGTCGTGATCATGGTCGTGATCGGTGTCGCGCGGCACGACACCTTCGACGACATCGGCTCGGTCGTCTTCAACGCCGTCCTGGCCGCCGCGCTGGTCATGGTCGTCCGGAACATGATCAGGCTGATTCGCGAGCTGGATTCCACGCGTACGCGGCTGGCGCAGTCCGCGGTCGAGCAGGAGCGCCTGCGGTTCGCCCGGGACCTGCACGACCTGCTCGGCCACACGCTCTCGCTGATCGTGGTGAAGGCCGAGGTGGCCCGGCGGCTGGCCGAACGCGATCCGGCCGCCACGGCCCGCGAAGCCGGCGAGATCGAGCAGATCGGCCGCAAAGCCCTCGCCGAGGTACGCGAGGCCGTCACCGGCTACCGGGAGCGCTGCTTCTCCGAAGAGCTGGAGAACGCCCGGGGCGCGCTGGCCGACGCCGGAGTCGAGGTCGTCGTCCGGCGGGTGGCGGCCGATCTTCCGGCCGACGTCGATCAGGCCTTCGCCTGGGTGGTACGCGAGGCCACCACGAACGTGATCAAGCACAGCGGTGCGCGTACCTGCCGGATCATGCTGGAGAACGGATCGGCGTGGTCGCTGACGGTCCGCGACGACGGGCGGGGCCGCGCCTCGGCGAGCGACGAGGGCAACGGGCTGCGGGGGTTGCGCGAACGGCTCACCAAGCTGGGTGGCGCGTTGAGCACATCGGATGCGGGGGGATTCGCGCTCCAGGCGAGCGTGCCGTCGGCGAAGGAGACTTCATGATCCGTGTGCTGCTGGCCGAGGACCAGGGGATGATGCGGGGCGCGCTGGCGCTGCTGCTCGGCCTGGAACCGGACATCGAGGTGGTCGCCCAGGTGGAGCGGGGCGACCTGGTCGTGCCGGCGGCGCGCGACCACAAGCCGGACGTCGCCCTGCTCGACATCGAGATGCCGGGCAAGTCGGGCCTGGACGCGGCGGCCGAGCTGCGCACGGTGGTGCCCGACTGCCGGGTCATGATCTTGACGACCTTCGGCCGCCCTGGCTACCTGCGCCGGGCGATGGACGCCGGGGCCCGCGGATTCCTGGTCAAGGACGGTCCCGTCGAAGATCTCGCCTCGGCGATCCGCCGGGTGCTCGCCGGCCAGACGGTGGTGGATCCCGCCCTCGCCGCCGCCGCGCTCACCGCCGGCCCGAATCCGCTCACCGAACGGGAACGGGATGTGCTGTCAGTGGCCGCGGACGGCGCGACGATCGCCGAGATCGCGCAGCGGCTGCACCTGTCCGAGAGCACCGTACGCAACTACCTGTCGGCGGCGATCGGCAAGACCGGTACGCGCAACCGCATGGAAGCCGTCCAGGCAGCCCGGTCCCAGGGCTGGCTGTGACTTCTCAGAGTCCGAAGAGCTTTTCGAGGTAGACGGCCACGCCGTCCTCGTTGTTGCTCAGCGTGACCTCGTCCGCCATGTCGAGGATCTTGGGGTTCGCGTTCGCGACGGCGACCCGGCGGCCCGCCCACGCGAAGCTGGGCACGTCGTTGAGCTGATCACCGAAGACGAGCACCTCTGCCGGCGAAATGCCCAGCAGCTCGGTGACGACCGTGAGCCCGTACGCCTTGTCCACCTTCGGCGGGTGGATCTCCACGAACCCGGGCCAGGACTGGATGATCTCGACGTCCGCGTGGTGCACGGCCTCCGTCAGCCGGTGGCCCAGTTCCGGAGCCACCTGCAGGAAACCCTTGATGACCCGGGCCGCGAACATGTCGGCACGCCGCCGCAGGACGATCGGGTCCGGGTAGGGCCACTGCTCCGACTCGCTCCACAGCGGCGCGCTCTCGAAGTCCTCGACCTCGACGGTCAACTGCAGCGGCCCGAACTTGGCCTCCAGGATCGGCATCAGCTCTTCCAGGACCCGGCCCGGTAACCGCAGATCCAGCAGGACCCGCGGCGTCTCGCCGGTCAGGTCGAGGACCCGGCCGCCGCCGCCCAGCACGAAGTAGTCCGCGCTGGGCAGGTCGCCGCGGGACATGCCGGTCAGCCGGGGACCGCGGCCGGTGGCACCCGCGACGGGCACCCCGGCCGCGCTCACCTTCGCGAAGACATCCCTGGTACGCGCCGAGACGCTGCCGTCGTCGCGTACCAGGGTGCCGTCGAGATCGGTGACGACCAGCTTCGGAATCACGCGACCGGCTCGAGCAGATCCCGGCCGAGGAGCGGCTGCAACGCCTTCGGTACGCGTACCGAACCGTCGGGCTGCTGGTGGTTCTCCAGGATCGCCACCAGCATCCGGGTCGTCGCCAGCGTCCCGTTGAGCGTCGACACGGTCTGCGTCTTGCCCTCCGCGTCGCGGTAGCGGACGTTGAGCCGGCGCGCCTGGAAGGTCGTGCAGTTGGACGTGCTCGTGACCTCGCGGTAGCGCTGCTGGCTGGGCAGCCACGCCTCGCAGTCGTACTTGCGGGCGGCGCTGCTGCCGAGGTCGCCCGCGGCCGTGTCGATCACCCGGTACGGCAGTTCGAGCTTGGCGAGGAACTCCTCCTCGAAGCCGAGCAGCCGCAGGTGCTCCTCGTGCGCCAGGTCCGGCGGGCAGTACGAGAACATCTCCGCCTTGTTGAACTGGTGCACGCGGATGATCCCGCGGGTGTCCTTGCCGTAGGAGCCGGCCTCGCGGCGGAAGCAGGTCGACCACGCGAGGTAGCGGCGCGGCTGCCCGTCGAGGTTCAGGATCTCGTCCTTGTGGTACGCCGCCAGCGGCACCTCGCTGGTGCCGACCAGGAACAGGTCGTCGTTCTGCAGGTAGTAGACCTCGCTGGCGTGCGCGCCGAGGAACCCGGTGCCCTCCATCGACTCCGGCTTCACCAGCACCGGCGGCACCATCGGCGTGAACCCGTACTCGACGGCCTGCTGGATGCCGAGCTGCAGAACGGCGTTCTCCAGCAGCGCCCCGATGCCGGTCAGGTAGTAGAACCGGGCGCCCGAGACCTTCGCGCCGCGTTCCATGTCGATGGCGCCGAGCATCTCGCCCAGGGCCAGGTGGTCACGCGGCTCGGGGATGTCGGGGATCGCGCCGATCTCCTTCAGCACGACGTAGTCGTCCTCGCCGCCGGCCGGAGCACCGCTCTCGACCAGGTTCGGCACCGCGAGCTGGGCCAGGCGCAGCTCCTCCTCGGCCTCGGCGACCGCCGCCTCGGTGGTCTTCACCTCGGCCGCGAGTTCCTTGGTCCGCTCCAGCAGGGCGGCCTTCTCCTCGCCCTGCGACCGGGGGACCTGCTTGCCGAGCGTCTTCTGCTCCGACCGCACCGCCTCGAACCGGGTGAGCGCGGACCTGCGCGCCTCGTCCGCACCGATCAGGCGGTCCACGGACGACTCACTCTCGCCACGGGCGCGCTGGCTGGCACGGAACAGGTCCGGGTCCTCCCGGAGCAGGCGCAGATCAATCATGGGTTCAGCGTACCGAGCGGGGTTGATCTGCTTCCTGCCGGTTTCCCGGATTGTGGTGTCAGGCCGCCGTCACCGTCAGCTCCAGCTCGTCCTCCGGTTCGTCCGGCTCCTCCGCGGGCACCCGCGGGTGGGACCGGGCCGGTGCGGTGACGAGGGCCAACACCGACGCGCCCGCCAGCAGGACCACCGCCGCGAACGCGAACAGCAGGCCCTTCTCGGTCGCGGCGATGATCTTCACCCGGTCGTCGGCGATGTTCAGGGCGAGGTAGCCGCGGCCATGCGTGAGAACGACCGCGAGCAGGACGACCACGAGTCCGAGGCCGATCGCTCCGCCCGACATCCCCGCCGTGCGCCGCGCCCGCCGGCTGCCCGCCACCGTGACGGCCGCCAGGCCGCACAACGCCAGCACGCCGACGAGATATCCGGTCCCGATCGGACTCGAACTCGGCCACACCGACAGCGACTCGTCGAAGCCGCCGTCCTGATTGCCCGACTCGACGACGTTGAGCGTCTGCCAGGGGTACATCAGCGACAACAGGAAGGCCAGCAGCCCGGCACCCGCCGCGATGTAGGGCGCGACCGGCGGAATCACCAGGCTGGGCCGCCGCCGGGCCGTCGGCTCGTCGCCCCATTCGAGAACGTCGTCAGACATCCGCCCATCATGCCGGGCGTACGCAAAGGGCGCCGCCCCGTGGACGGCGCCCGCACTGCTTCGTGGCCGTCAGCCGCCCAGCAGCCCGCCGAGCACGCCGCCGCCGCCGGCCTGCTGGCCCGAGCCGTGCCCGGCCACCAGCCCGCCGGGCGGCTCCTCCGACGGCTGCACGACGACGAAACCCTGCCCGGTGAAGCTCATCGTGAACGCCTCACCGGTCGTGCGGCCGATCAGCGTACCGAGGCCGAGCTGGTCCGCCCGGTGATAACCGGTCTGCAGCGACGCCGACCAGCAGATCGCGGCCTGCGGATCGGCGTACGTGGGAGCGTCGACGCTCAGCACGACCGGCGTACCCTTCGTGGTGATCGCGATCCGGCCCTTGCCGCTGAACACGCAGTTGAAGAAGCCCGCGCCGGACAGCATGCCCATGCCCTGCACGCGCTTGATGTCATAGTCCAACGTGGACTCGAAGGCCAGCACGCTGTGGCCGTTGATGGACAGGGCGTCGCCCTGGTCCAGATCGATCAGGTGGATGTCGGCGGCCCGGTCGGCAAGGAACAGATCGCCCCGCCCGGACACCTTCATCAGCGGTACGCCCTCGCCGGTCACGGCCTTCTTGATCCACTTGCCGACGCCGCCGGAACCGAGCGCCTGAAACTGCATCTGTCCCTGGTAGGCGACCATGGCGCCGGTCCGCGCCATCACGTCGCCGTTCAGCTCGACTTTCAGCATCTTGGAGTTCTGCAGACGCAGTCCCGGCTCGGCGGACTCCTTCTCCAGGTTCTCGGCGGCGAAAAGCTGGCTACGCAATGGGGGCTCCTCAGGGGTCAGGGGTTTGATCCAGCCTAGGCGAGCGGTTCAAGGGGGCTTTCTCCAACATGAAGATCCAAATCATTCCAAGATCAAATTCATGTGCCCCGGGTTCGTCGATCTTGCGGTCGACGATCTTGAGGATCGGGGCCGCCGTCCGACCTGGCCAGTTTTGGCTTTGTCGCGACTGTCCGATATAGGTGCTGGGTGGCGGTCGATGGGGTGATCGTTTACGGCTGTGGCGTGGAAACGACCACCAGATGCATGATCATTTACGGTTCTGAAGCGCGCTGACCGGGTTCTGCTACACCTGACGCGTAATTGATCATGCAGATCGGGCCGGATTGACACCCCAGCCGTAAACGATCAAGAAATCAGCGCGCCGTGTTCACCTGGCGGAAGATCGTTCCCGCATCACGGACAACGGCCGTGGGCGGGACGGCGTGGACGTGATCCACAGCGGTTGAGATGTAAAACGCACCCCATCTCCAAGATTCATAGCGGTCGAGATGTAGGAAAACGGCTCCTACCTACATCTCGGCCGCAATGGATCGAGGGGATGTGCCCGGAACTACATTCCAGCCGCGAACGATCACCGCCCAGCCGATCCGCCCAGCCGCCATTTCGGACAGTCGCGACAAAGGCCAGAGGTGAACGGGGTAAACGGTGACGGATCCGCGGTGACGGATGCGTCGCCCCAGAAAGCTGGCAGTGGAGTCCCCGGAGCGCAGCGATAGGGGCGCAACGGTCTCCCGCGGGAGGAGCGGAAGTGAGATCGACGAACCCGGGACAAAAAGATCTTGATTATGAAGATCTTGATCTAGTCCCAGCCGAGTTCGTGGAGGCGGTCGTCGGAGATCCCGAAGTGGTGGGCCAGTTCGTGGACCACCGTGACCGCCACCTCCTCGACGACCTCCTCCTCGGTGTCGCAGATGCCGAGCGTGGGGTTGCGGTAGATGGTGATGCGGTCGGGCAGGACGCCGGCGTAGTCCCAGCCGCGGTCGGTGAGCGCGTGGCCCTCGTAGAGGCCGAGGAGGTCTTCACCGGGCGGCGGATTGTCCTCGACCAGGATCACCACGTTGTCCAGGAGGTCGAGCAGTTCCTGGGGTACCTCGTCGAGCGCCTCGCCGACCAGTTCCTCGAAGCGCGTACGCGACATCTCGACGGCCATGACGGGCCTAGGCCTCGCCGGTACGCAGCCGGTGCAGCCAGGCCGCGGCGTCGTCGAAGTCGGTGTCGGCCAGGCCGGCGGGCGGGCGTACCGGGGTCTCGGGGACGGTGCCGGGCGGGACGGCACGCGGATAGCTGCCGAGGAAGCGGACGTCGGCGCAGATCCGGCGCAGGCCTTGCAGGGCCTCGCCGAGCCGCGCCTCGGCCACGTGGCCGGTGCAGTCGAGGAAGAAGGCGTACCGGCCGAGTTGCTCGCCCGTGGGGCGGGACTCGATGCGGATGAGGTTGACGCCGCGGACCGCGAGTTCGGTGAGGACGGCCAGCAGGGCGCCAACCCGGTCGTGGGCGATGGAGACGGCGAGGGAGGTGATGTCGTCGCCGGTGGGCGCGGGGGGCGTCGCCGGGCGGGACAGCAGCACGAACCGCGTCACGGCGTCGGGGTGGTCGGCGATCTTGTCCGCGAGCAGGGCGAGCCGGAAGCGGTCGATCGCGATGGGGGCGCAGATCGCGGCGTCCACGGCGCCCGCGGCTGCGTCCTGGGCGGCCTTGCCGTTGGAGAGGACGTCGATCACCGTCGCGTCCGGCAGGTGCGCACGCAGCCAGGCGCGGCACTGGGCGCTCGCCTGCGGGTGCGCGGCCACGGCACCGATCCTGTCCAGGGTCGTGCCCGGCCGGGCGGCCAGCACGAACTCCACCGGGATCACGACCTCACGGGTGATCACCAGCGGCCCGCCGAAGGCCAGCTCGTCGAGGGTCACCCCGACCTGGCCGCCGATCGAGTTCTCCATCGGCACGAGAGCCGCGTCCGCGTCGCCGTCGCGTACCGCGTCCAGGGCTTCCGGGACGCTGCGAGCGGGCGTACGCGTGCCGCGGGCGGCCGCCGGGATGGTGAGGAGCGCCTGTTCGGTGAAGGTGCTCTCGGGGCCGAGATAGACGAAACGCGTCGGAGGTACGCCGGGCATGCCGCTCAGCGTACTCAGCAGTTGGCGGCCGCGAGGAGACCCGCCGGTGCCTGCGTACGCACGGAGATGGTGCACACGTCCGATCCGGCGGTCACGATCGTCAGCGCGGTGGGCAGCCCCTTGGTCACCACGACCAGCGGATCCTTGCCGGTGGCCTGCACGATCGTGTACTGCCAGCCGCCGGAGCAGAGCGGCCCGGTCGTGGTCAGCACGGCGCCGGTCTTCGGCAGCAACCTGGTCTTGGCCCGGATCGTGGCGATGACCTGGTCGCCGCTCGGCTGCCCCAGGCAGTTGACGTAGTACGCCTCGGAGAACGACGGTCCCGTGCCGGGTGCGGAGCCGGACGGCAACGGCGAGGCGCTCGCCGACGGGGGTGTGGAGACCAGGACCGGCGGCAGCCCCGTGGCCGACACGACCGGCTGCGGGCTCGGGATCGGCCGGCCGTTCTCCTTCATGTCCGGCGGCATTCCGCAACCGGCGAGCGCGGCGGCGACGAGAGCGGTGAGGGCGACCGGGGCGATCAGCGTCCGGAGTCGGCGCACGACATCCTCCCGAGGGGGCGGGTCAGGGCTCGGTGATCCTATGCCCCGCGGCTGACAGCACGCTGACCGCGGCCGCCGTGCGTACGCCGGGGACGAGCACGTAGTCCGTGTCGAACGTCGAGAACGCGAAGATGTTCACCCGGGCCTGCGCCAGCGGGGCGGCGATCGAGGCGAGGATCCCTGTGAGGGCCAGGTCCAGCGGGCCGGCCACCTTGAAACAGCGCCAGCCGGACTGGACCACGGCGCCCGCCGGTACGCGGTCGACCCGGCAGATCACCGAGGTCTCGTCGGACGTCCAGGTCACCGCGACCACGCCGGGATCCTCGACACCGCCGGCGGCGGAACGGGCCCGGGCGCCCGGGCGGTTCGAGGACGGCAGCACCTCGGCCGGGATCGGCGAGCCCGCCGGCAGCCGGCAGACGGCGTATTGCTCGGGCAGCAGGAGCAGGTCGACGACGGCGAAGACACCGGGGACGGCTCCCGCGGGTCCGCTCGCGCCAACGCTGGTCATGCCACGCAGGTTAGCGGGCCGGTACGCCGAAAGCAGCGACGATCACCAGAGAAGTGGGCGGAATCGCAGGATTCAGATCTCGCAGAAGAACGTCAGCGACCCGACGGCGACACCCTCGGCGTGCAGCGGGGTGGCGATGGCGTCCAAGGTACGCGGCTCGATGGCCTGCTCCTCCGCGCGGACGCGGATGAGCCCCCGGGCCAGGCGGCCGGAGGCGACGGCGAGCAGGGGCGGGATCAGCTCGCGTTCGGCGTCGGGCAGCTCCGAGCCGGCGGCGGTGAAGTCGATGAGGTGCAGCGCGTCCGGCAGCCGCTCGCCGGCCCACGGCTCGGGCAGGCCGAGCAGGGTCGCGCAGCTGGGCGTGGTCGCGATGATGGTCGCGGAGGCGTCGATGACCAGCGCTGATTCGCCGGACTCGACGACCGCCCGGACCCAGCGATCGAGTTCCGCAGGAATCGACACCGGGGGACGCCAGTCGGGGGTGACGCTGGGAGACAGCGACAATTCGACATGCGTCACACGTGTCTCCCTTCGCGAGCCGAACGGGCTACACGCACGCTACTCCCGCGTCGCGTTCTTGTCACTCGGTGTGGCCGCCACGCTGGGCCGGTATGCCGCCGGCTTCGTTGATCCACGTCCACGGGTCGCGGGCGATCTCGGACAGCTTCTCGGCCGTGAACGCGGAGATCCGCTCGCCGCCGCCGAGCAGTGTGCGGTGCAGCTCACGGTACGTGGTGATGACGCAGTCGCGCGGTACGCCGTAGACGGTGACGACGCCGCGGCCCATGAGGGCGAGGACCGGCACGACCGGGATCTGGTGGCCGACCGCCTTCGACATCGCCTTGCTGGCGCGGCGGGCGTCCTTGCGGGCGGAGGCGATGTACGGCGGCCGCCGGCCCTTGATCTGGACCACGTCACCGGCGATCATGACCCGCCGGGAGCCGATGTCCACAACGGACACGGAGAACACGCCGCCCGGGCCGATGGCGAGGAAGCCGCCGTGGCTCTCGTCGTTGCGGCTCTGCGGCGCGGAGCCCTGTACGGCCGACAGCTCCGCGTGCGGCCACTCGATGAAATGCCACGCCGGACCCAGTTGCCCCAGATGATTCGCCGCGCGCGAGCCCGCCTGCTCATGGCGGTTGCGGGCCTGCGCCTCGCGCCGTCGGCGTACCCACTCCAGCGGGCTTTCCTTGAGCGCGTCCAGAGAGGGCTCTGTCGGCGGGGATACGGGTACGAGGCGGTCGGGGATGGTGGTCATGATGGGCCTCCGGCACTCCGCGCTATCCGGGCTGCGGACACTCATTGAGTTGTATTAGTGACAGTACGTGACTGGACGGGGCATGCGACAGTGTCGATGCCGGAATGATAGAAGTTTCATGTCGCATGAATATGTCGGGGTATGAAATATCCGGATAAGAAGCGGGGCGGCCTCGCGACACCTAGGCTGAGCGAGTGCACTATGTCGACAGCGAAGTCGGCCGCCTCCAGGCCGTGCTGCTGCACCGGCCCGGTCCCGAGCTGGCCCGGCTGACCCCGCGTAACAACGACAGCCTGCTCTTCGACGGCATCCCGTGGGTCGGCCGGGCCCAGGAAGAGCACGACCGCTTCGCCGACCAACTGCGTACGCGCGGCGTCGAGGTGCTCTACCTGACGGACCTGCTGACCGAGGTGCTCCAGATCGAGCAGGCCCGCGAAGAACTCGTGGACGCCGTGCTGGCCGACATCCGCCTCGGCGACACCCTGCGCCGGCGCGTACGCGACCATCTCGGCTATCTCGACCCGGCGGGGCTGACGCGGGTCCTCACGGCGGGGCTGGCGCACGACGAGATGACGCCCGGCTCGGGGCTCGTCTACCGGATGATGGACCGCCGTGACTTCGTCGTCGATCCGCTGCCCAATCTGCTGTTCACCCGCGACTCGTCGTTCTGGGTACGCGACCACGCGGCCGTCACGTCGCTCGCGATGAGCGCCCGGCGGCGGGAGACCAGCATCACGCACGCGATCTACGAGCACCATCCGCGGTTCGCCGGCACCGAGACGGCCTACGATCCCTGGCTCGAGCCGCTCGAAGGCGGCGACGTGCTGCTCCTCTCGCCGGGCGTGCTGGCCGTCGGGGTCGGTGAGCGTACGACGCCGGCGGGAGCGGAACGGCTGGCGCGGGCGGTGTTCGCCGCGGGACTCGCCCACACCGTGCTGGCCGTCCCGATCGCTCAGGAACGCGCGACCATGCATCTCGACACCGTCTGCACGATGGTCGACGTGGACACCGTCCTCATGTATCCCAACGTGGCCGACGACCTGGTCGCGTACACGCTGACGGAGGGGGACGAGGGGGATCCGGTCGTCCACGGGCCCGACCCGTTCCTCGTGGCGGCGGCGAAGGCCATGGGAGTCGACCGGCTGCGCACCATCCACACCGGACTCGACGTCGTCACCGCCGAACGCGAACAGTGGGACGACGGCAACAACACCCTGGCGATCGCACCTCGGGTCTGCGTCGCGTACGAGCGGAACGTGGAGACGAACGCGCAGCTGGAGCGGGCAGGAATCGAGGTCATCCGGATCGCCGGGTCGGAGCTGGGCTCGGGCCGGGGCGGCCCGCGCTGCATGTCCTGCCCGATCTCGCGCGAACCGCTCGACCCGGCACGGGCGGAATGAACGCGGCGCGGCCCGAAGGCCGCGCCGCGACGATCAGGATGATCAGCGCAGGGTGAGCTGGCGGCCGATGAGGCCCTGCTTGGCCTTGCGGGCCTCGGCGGTGAGATCCGCGCCGAGCACGCCGGCGTAACGCGTGGCGAACGCGGCCAGCGGCTCGTCCCAGGACAGCGGCTCGGTCTCGCCGGGCAGATCCCAGACCGGCACGAGGCGGCCGTGCGCGCGGAACATGCCCGCGAACTTGGTGTCCTCGCCCAGCGTCAGCTCACCCGCGGCCGACAGCAGCGAGAGCGCGTTGAGGGCCTCGTTCTCGCCGTCCGGAAGCACCCAGCGGACGTGGGACTTCTCCCCCATGCGCGTCCAGTACGCGGCCTTCGCCGAGGTCAGCTTCACGGTCGGCGCGATCGCGGCGTTGGCCGACTCCATGGAGGCCGCCACGTTGGGGTCGTCGCCCTGGTCCTCGTCCAGCCAGAAGCCGAACGTCTCGTGCATCGTGATGTCGAGCGGCTCGTCGGCGAGCACGTCGGCCAGCCGCTCGCCCTGTCCCGGCAGCGCCGGTACGCCGACCTGCGAACCCGGCGCGGTCTCCAGCGCGTTGAGCAGCGCGACCGTCAGGTCCCGGTTCGGGTCGCCGGACTGCACGTGCCGCTGCAGGCCGAGCAGGATGCGCCCGTCCGGCTTCACCATGGCCGGCCAGGCCATCGGCAGGATCGTGGCGAGCGTGATCTCCCGCTCGCCGTACTTCTCGACCAGCTGCGGGCTCAGCTTCAGCGGCGCGGTGGCCGCCGGCACGAGTTCGCGCAGGGCGATCCACTCCGGCTCGTCGGCGAGGCCGGCGAAGGGCAGCGGAACGTAGACGTCACGGACTTTCGGCGCCTTCTGCGCCGTGCGGGCACGCTTACTCACAGCGGATGAGCCTACAGCGGTGCGGCGATCTCGGTGGTCAGGTGGAGCTTGGCGCTGCTCAGGTCCGCCCGCGACCCGGCCGTACGCAGAGCCACCCGCCCGCCGAGGAAGATCGGCGCCTTGAAGACGGCGTTCACCGTGAACGGCGCGACCGGGCGTACGGCGGCGAGGACGCGGGCGAGGCTCCACATGCCGTGCGCGATCGGCCGGGGGAAGCCGAAGGCGCGGGCGCCCAGCCACGACGTGTGGATGGGATTGCGATCGCCGGAGACCCGGGCGTAGTCGGTGCCGGTGGACGACGGGATGCGCCAGACCGCCACAGGCTCTCCCGTGAGCGGCTGCGTGTCGCCTTCGGGAGCCGCGTCGCCCTGGGGAGCCGCGTCGCTTTGAGGAGCGGAGGGGACCGAGGCGCCGGTGCCTCCTTCTTTGCGGAGGTAGGTCGAGGTCTCCCGCCACACGGTCACCCCGTCGAGCGAGGCCGTGGTGAGCAGATCGAACTGCCGGCCGCGCCGATGCGGGCGCAGGTCCGTCACGCACATCTCGAACGACAGCCGGGCGGCCACGGGGATCTCGGCGTACTGGGTGATCGTGTTGGCGGTGTGGACCAGGCCGACGACGGGGAACGGGAAGTCCCCCGCCGACATCAGCCTCATCGACTCGGCGAACGCGAGGATGTGCGGATAGGTCGGCGGCAGCCGGTCGGTGAGGGCGAACCCGCACACGGCGTCGTAGGCGGCCACCTCGTTCACGGTCGCCTGCCCCGTGAACGTCACCGTACGCGTCGGCAGCGCGCCCGGTCTCGGCCTGGGCAGCAGGGTGGCGGCGGCCCGCAGGAACATCGTCACGCCCCCAGGAGCTGCTGGCCGCAGACGCGGACGACGTTGCCGGTCACGCCGGCCGATCCCGGCTCGGCGAGCCAGCCGATGGTCTCCGCCACGTCGATCGGCAGGCCGCCCTGGGCCAGCGAGTTCATCCGGCGGCCGCCTTCGCGTACGACGAGGGGGAGGTGAGCGGTCATGGCGGTCTCGATGAAGCCGGGCGCCACCGCGTTCGCCGTGATCCCCCGGCCCGCGATCCGCGGCGCGAGCGCCCGGATCCAGCCCGCCACACCCGCCTTCGAGGTCGCGTAGTTCGTCTGCCCGCGATTGCCCGCGAGGCCGACCACGCTCGACACGCCGATGACGCGACCGCCGGCCGGGATCAGCCCGGCCGCCAGGAACGCCTCGGTCACGCGGATCGGCGCGCCGAGATTCACCCCCAGCACCTGGTCCCACTGGTCGGGCTTCATGTTCGCCAGCGTCTTGTCCCGGGTGATGCCCGCGTTGTGCACCACCACGTCGACGTGGCCGTAGCGCTCCTTGAGGTGCTCGGTCACGCGCGCGGCGGCGTCCTCACCGGACAGATCCACCTGGTACGCCCAGCCGCGTACCTCGTTCGCGACGGCGGCGAGACTGTCGCCGGCCGCCGGGACGTCGAGGCAGACGACCTGGGCGCCCTTGCCCGCGAGGATCTTGGCGATCTCGGCTCCGATCCCCCGGGCGGCCCCGGTGACCAGGGCGACCTTCCCGTCCAGGGTGGCGTCGCCGGCCGGGCCGATGTTCGGTCCCACCGTGACGACCTGCCCCGACACGTACGCCGACCGTCCCGACAGGAGGAAGTCGAGCGTGGTACGCAGACCGTCCGCGTGCGCGTCGGCCGCGGCCCGGATGAGCTGGGCGGTGATCCCGCGGCCGAACTCCTTCGCGACGCTGCGCGTGAAGCCCTCCAACGCCTGGGCGACCGCGGCGGCCTCGGCGCCCCTGATCCCGGCGCTGTCGGCGCCGGTGATTCCGGGCGCTTCCTCGCCGGGCTGTGCGTCTCCGGGCAGGGCGGAAGCGGGCTGGGCGTTCCAGGGCTGCGCGTCGGCTGCCTCGGCGGGGGTCGGTCCGATCACGATCACCCGGCCGCCGGGGCGGAATCCGCGCGCGATCGGCTGCACGATGTCGTAGAGCGCCCGGAGATCGTCGACCGTCCGCAGGGTGCTGGCGTCGAGGATCAGGCCGCCGATCTTCGCGTCGGCCTCCTCGGTGTCGCCGGCGTACCAGCCCTTGACCGTGTCGGCGAAGCGGCCCTCGCCCGCGACCACGACGGGCCCGTCGATGGCCGGCCCTCGCCGCAACCGGGGCGGCACGGGCAACCCGAGTTGCTTGACCAGCGTGTGACCAGGTGCGCTGCGCGCGAACGACGCGTATCGGTCCGACATGTAGCCGAGCCTACTCCAGAGTAAGTTAGACGCATGACAAACGAAGCGTCCGCGCCTTCGGTTCGACGGGTCGCCGTGCTCGGCGGCAACCGCATCCCGTTCGCCCGTTCCAACGGCCGGTACGCCCGGGCGTCCAACTCCGACATGCTGGGCGCCGCGCTCGACGGCCTCATCGCCCGCTTCGGACTGGCCGGCGAACGGCTCGGCGAAATGGCCGCCGGAGCCGTCCTGAAGCACAGCCGCGACTTCAACCTGACCCGGGAGGTCGTTCTCGGCTCCCGACTGGACGGGCGTACGCCGGCCGTGGACCTTCAGCAGGCCTGCGGCACGGGCCTGCAAGCAGTCGTGTACGCGGCCAACAAGATCGCCCTCGGGCAGATGGACTCCGGGATCGCGGGCGGTGTCGACACCACCAGCGACGCCCCGCTCGCGCTCAACGAGAACATGCGCAAGGCGCTGATCGAGCTCTCCCAGGCCCGCTCGCTCAGCGGACGGCTGTCGGCGGCGATGCGGCTGCGGCCGACCCAGCCGTTCCGGCCGGAGCTGCCGCGCAACGCGGAACCGCGTACGGGGATGTCGATGGGCGAGCACGCGGCCGTCACCGCCAAGGAATGGGGGATCACCCGGCAGGCCCAGGACGAGCTGGCCCTCGACTCGCACCGCAATCTCGCGGCCGCGTACGAGGCGGGGTTCTTCGACGACCTGATGACCCCCTACCTGGGCCTCACCCGGGACGGCAACCTGCGTGGCGACACCACACTGGACAAGCTGGCCGCGCTCAAGCCGGTCTACGGCGACACGATGACGGCGGGCAACTCGACCCCGCTGACCGACGGCGCGGCGCTCGTCCTGCTCGGCACCGAGGACTGGGCGGCCGCGCACGGGCTGCCGGTGCAGGCCTACTTCGTGGACGCGCAGACGGCGGCGGTCGACTTCACGCCGTCCTCCGCGCATCCCCAAGGACTGCTCACCGCCCCCGTCTACGCCGTACCCCAGCTCCTCGCGCGGCACGGCCTGAAGCTGCAGGACTTCGACTTCTACGAGATCCACGAGGCGTTCGCGTCGCAGGTGCTCTCGACCCTGGCCGCCTGGGAGTCCGACGAGTTCTGCGTCGAGCAGCTGGGCCTTCCCGGCGCCCTGGGCAAGATCGACCGAACGAAGCTCAACGTACGCGGCAGCTCGCTCGGCGCCGGCCACCCGTTCGCGGCGACCGGCGGCCGGATCGTCGCCACACTCGCGAAACTCCTGGCGGAGCGGGGCGGCGGGCGAGGGCTGATCTCGATCTGCGCGGCCGGCGGCCAGGGAGTCGTCGCCATCCTGGAACGCTGATCACGAGACCTGGATCCTCGGCAAAGGTCCGCCCTGGACACGTCGGACGTAGGCGCTCTCGATCTGTGCCAGTACCGCCAGCGGCTCGGTGCGAATGCGTGCCGGTGTGGTGTGCAGAACCAGGATCCCCGCGGCGGTGAGGCGATCGTGGTGCCGCATCGTCGTGGGCCAGCTCCGTGCGTTGAGGTGGAACTCCCGCGAGTCGATCTCGATGGCGATCGCGGCGTCCTCGAGGTAGCCGTCCGGCGTCGGAAGGGCCGTGCCGCCCTCGGCGCGCAACAGTGGGTTCCATCGGATGCGCGGCAGGATGGGACTACGGGCCGCGAGGGCTCGGAGTTCGGCTTCGTGCGCCGACCTGACGCCCTCGCGCACCTCCTCGAGGAGCTCGCGCACGACGCCGGCCCCGTCGAGTGGTACGGAGCCAAGCTCCTCGGCGACCTCGTCGGCCGAGCATAGGCCCCGCTGGAGGGCCTCCGCGAGGACGGCTCGGATCACGCGGCGATCGGAGTCTTCCCGGAAGGAGTCGACGATCGCGCGAGCGGGCGAACACACCGCCAGCAGGCCGTTTCGCACCGCACGAGCGTCGGGACGGCTGGTCCGGATGATCCGCAGCCGCGACGACATGGCGAGAGAATGAGCGGTCGGCACCAGCAGGTGGACTCGCCGGTCCCTTGGGGCGTAGCGGAATCCGTGCAGTTCCAGTGCCGTCATCGCGGCGATCTGAGCTTCCGCGCCACCGTAGAGTGCGGCCGCCACGAGCTGCTGTTTGCGCGAGAGGATCCCGGAGAACGTCGCGATGACCTTCGGTAGCGTTCGCTGCCAGGTCCCCCGGTTGACCCGCCACCGGATCGCCGCACGGGAGTAGCCCGCCGCGATCAGCTGGTCGACGTGCGCCAAGCGCTCTTGCCGGAGGAGAACGGGGCCGAGGGCGTCCATGGGTTCACGATGGACGGCGGCGAGAACCGGATCCATCCCCTGTGGACGAACCACACATGATCGAGGCGGACCTGCGGCTGTTAGAACAACCGCAGATCCGCCTCGATCAAGCGAACCGTCAGCCCCAGGCGAGCAGTGCCGCCTCCGGGTCGGTGAGGAACTCGCCGAGATCCCGCAGGAACTTCGAGCCGAGTTCGCCGTCGATGATCCGGTGGTCGAACGACAGGCCGAGCGTGGTCACCTGGCGCAGTTTGATCTTCCCCTTGTACGCCCACGGCTGTTCCCGGATCGTGCCGAGCGCCAGGATGGCGGCCTCGCCGGGCGGCAGGATGGGCGTACCGGTGTCGACGCCGAAGACGCCGACGTTGGTGATGGTGAAGGTGCCGCCGGTCATCGCCGCCGGCGGCGTCTTGCCCGACTTGGCCGTGGCGACCAGGCCCGACATGGCGTCCGCCAGCTCCCGCAGGGAGAGGTCCTGCGCGTCGGCGATGTTCGGCACGATCAGGCCCCGCTCGGTGGCGGCGGCGATGCCGAGGTTCACGTAGTTCTTCACCACGATCTCCTGGGCGGCCTCGTCCCACGACGAGTTGACCATCGGGTGCCGCTTCAGCGCCATCAGTACGCCCTTGGCCACGACCAGCAGCGGCGAGACGCGTACGTCCCGCCATTCGCGGTTGGTCTTGAGCCGGTCGAGCGCCTTCATGGCCCGGGTCATGTCCACGGTCAGGAACTCCGTGACGTGCGGGGCCGTGAATGCCGAGGCCACCATGTTGGCCGCCGTGAGCTTGCGTACTCCCTTGACGGGGATGCGCTGCTCGCGCGGGCCGGCAGCGGTCGCGCGGACCGGGGCCGGGGCGGGTGCGGAGCGGGCGGCCTCGATGTCGTCCCGGGTGATCGAGCCCTGCGGGCCGGTCCCGGCGATGGTGGCGAGGTCGACGCCGAGGTCGCGGGCGAGCTTGCGGACCGGCGGCTTGGCCAGCACGTGGACGCCGTTCGCCGGCGCGGGTGCGGCGGCCACAGGCGCCGGAGCAGGTGCCTTCGCCACCGGCGCCGGAGCGACGACCGGAGCCGGAGCCGGAGCCGCGACCGGGGCCGCGGCCGGAGCGGACGTGCTCCGCGGCCGCCGCTTGGCCTCCGTCGTCTTCGGACCGTAGCCGACCAGCACCGCCGTACGCCCACCCGGCGCCGGCCCGCCGATCAGTCCGGCTTCGGGCTCGGCCGAGTCCGCGGAAGGCGCGGGGGCCGGGGAGGAGGAACCGGACGGATCCGTGTCGATGGCGATGATCGGCGAGCCGACCTCGACGACCGTGCCCTCCGGGTGGTGGATCGTCACGACCTTGCCCGCCCACTTCGCCGGGATCTCGACGGCGGCCTTGGCCGTCTCGACCTCGACGATGGGCTGGTTGAGCTCGATGACGTCGCCGACGCCGACCAGCCACTTGAGGATCTCGCCCTCGGTGAGGCCCTCGCCCAGGTCGGGCAGCGCGAATTCCTTGATCGTCATGGTCGCGCTCACCAGCCGAACGAGCGGTCGACGGCGTCGAGCACGCGATCGAGGTCGGGCAGGTACTCCTCCTCCAGGCGCGAGGCCGGGTAGGGGGTGTTGTAGCCGGTCACCCGCAGGACGGGCGCCTCCAGCGAGTAGAAGCACTCCTCGGTGACCCGGGCGGAGATCTCCGCGCCGAGGCCGATGTTGCCGGGGGCCTCGTGGACGACGACCAGGCGGCCGGTGCGGCGTACCGAGTCGTAGACCGGGCCCATGTCCAGCGGGGACAGGCTGCGCAGGTCGATGACCTCCAGCGAGCGGCCGTCCTCGGCGGCGGCGGTGGCGGCGTCCAGGGACGTCTTCACCATCGGCCCGTACGCGACGATCGTCGCGTCGGTGCCCGGGCGGACCACCCGCGAGCTGTGCAGCGGTGCGGCCGCGTCCAGCCCCAGCGAGGTGTCGACCGGGCCCTTCTCCCAGTACCGGCGCTTCGGCTCGAAGAAGATGACCGGGTCGTCCGAGGCGATGGCCTGCTGGATCATGAAGTGCGCGTCCTCCGGCGACGAGCACGAGACGACCTTGAGCCCGGCCGTGTGGGCGAAGTACGCCTCCGGGGACTCCGAGTGGTGCTCGACCGCGCCGATGCCGCCGCCGAACGGGATCCGGATGACCATCGGCAGCGTGACGTTGCCCCGGGAGCGGTAGCGGAACTTCGCGACCTGGCAGACGATCTGGTCGTACGCCGGGTAGACGAACCCGTCGAACTGGATCTCGCAGACCGGCCGGTAGCCGCGTAGGGCCAGGCCGATCGCGGTGCCGACGATGCCGGCCTCGGCCAGCGGCGTGTCGATGACGCGCTCCTCGCCGAAGTCCTTCTGCAGGCCGTCGGTGATCCGGAAGACGCCGCCGAGCTTGCCGATGTCCTCACCCATGAGGATCACCTTGTCGTCGCGCTCCATGGCGCGCCGCAGCCCGGTATTGAGGGCCTTGCCGATGGTCAGGGTTTCGGTAGCCATCAGTGACCTCCCTCAAAAGATGCCATGTACGCCTCGAACTGCTTGCGCTCCGCGTCGACGAGGGGCGAACCCTCGGCGTACACGTGGTCGAAGATCTGGCTGTGGTCGGGATCGGGCATCGACAGCACGCGCTCGCGCAGCGACACCGCCTCGATCCGGGCGTCCTCGTCGACCTGCTTGAAGAAGTCCTCGCCGGCGGCCTTCTCCTTGACCAGCAGCGCCTTGAGCCGGGCGATGGGGTCCTTGGCCTGCCACGCCTCGACCTCGGACGACACCCGGTAGCGGGTGGGGTCGTCGGAGGTGGTGTGCGCGCCCATCCGGTAGGTGTAGGCCTCGATGAGCGTCGGGCCCTGGCCGAGCCGCGCGTTGTCGAGGGCGGCCCGGGTGACCGCGTAGACCGCGAGGACGTCGTTGCCGTCGACGCGTACGCCGGGGAAGCCGAAGCCGGCCGCGCGCTGGTAGATCGGGATGCGGGTCTGGCGCTCCAGCGGCTCCGAGATGGCGTACTGGTTGTTCTGGCAGAAGAACACGATCGGCGCGTGGAACACCGAGGACCAGATGAACGCCTCGTTCACGTCGCCCTGGCTGGTCGCGCCGTCGCCGAAGAACGCGATGACCGCCTCGCCGTCGTCGGTGCCGACCTTGCCGTCCTTGGCGACGCCCATGGCGTACCCGGTCGCGTGCAGGGTCTGCGCCCCGATGACGATCGTGTAGAGGTTGAACTTGTTCGCCACCGGGTCCCAGCCGCCCTGGTCGACCCCGCGGAACAGGCTCAGCGGCATGATCGGGTCGATGCCCCGGGTGTACAGCACGCCGTGCTCGCGGTAGGTCGGGAAGGCCATGTCCTGCGTACGCATGGCCCGGCCGGCGCCCACCTGGGCGGCCTCCTGGCCGAGCAGGCTGGCCCAGATCCCCAGCTCGCCCTGGCGCTGCAGGGCGGTCGCCTCGGTGTCGAGCTTGCGAACGGTCACCAGATCGCGGTAGAGACCGCGCAGTTCCTCGGCCGTGAAGTCGACGGAGTACTCGGGGTGGTTCACGCGCTCCCCGGAGGGGGTGAGCAACTGAACGTACTCGGGCTCCGGGGGAGTGCCACCGCTTCTGCCGGCGCGGGTGGCCCCGCTCCGGCGCGGGGCGGGTTCGCCCTTGGTCATCCGTATCTCCCTGTTCTGATGTGCCCGGCGGCGGGGTTGGCCTGCCGTCGCAGCGGTCGGCGCCGCGCCTCGCCCCGGTGGGAGCTGTCCGCGCGGCGGGAGGTCGCCGACCCGGGCGGCCTTGCGTGCTGCCCGCCAGGGTAGGCACGGCGACAGGATGTCACGGAGGACCCGCGGCTCCCTTGCCGCCATTACCCATATCCTGCCGTATCCGTGGCGCCCCTCACAGGGTGGTCAGGATCATCTTTGTCACTCAGGTAGTTCCCGCGACCTTCTCGGCGTGGGTTCCGTCGCTTCAGCGGGCGAATGCGGCATTCTGTCCAGATTCCCCCGCTATGAGCGTTTGGAGCCCTTCATGCCAGATGAGGAAGACACCTTCCTGGACTCCGTACTCCAGGAGGAAGAGGCACCCGCCGAGGAGGCGGAGCCCGCCGACCCGCGCGACGCGTACCTGCCGGGGGTGGTCGGGCCGCGGATCCGCCAGGCTCTGCGCGGCGGCCACGGCCTCGCCGGCACGCCCCGGCGCTATGGCTTGATCGTCGCGACCCTGGTCGGGCTCGCCTCGCTGCCCACCTGGGCGGTCCTGCACACCGGCCTGTCCGACGCCGCGCCCGCGCTCTCCGCGCCCACCGGCATCGTCGTCTTCACCGACCCCGCGGCGCCCCCGCCGGTCCAGGTCCGTGCCGCGCAGCCGCGCGCGCCGCATCACTACACGCGCGGCACCCACCCGGTCGAGCTCGCACCGCACCCCCAGGCCGCTGTCGTTCGAACCCCTGCCGCCGTACGCCGGGAGGAGAGCACCGCTCCCGTCCAGGTGCCGGCCGAGCGACCGGTCGCCCACCACGTGGCCCGCAAGACGCCCAAGAAGAAGCACTCCGCGCGTACGCCGAAACAGCCGGCCCGGCGCACGACGACCTCGATACCGGCGAACTCCGCTGGGGACATGCCTCCGGTCGCGCAGTGGCCGATCGCGCAGTGGCCGGCGGACACCGGGCCGGTCCGGGCGCACAGGATCTCGGCCGCGCGCTCGCTGACGCAGCTGCGCCAGCGGATCCGCGCCGGGGTCGACCGGGTGCGCTCGGGGTCCGGCCGCGCGGACTGCCCGCCGTCGCTAGATCTGCGGAGCCTGCGGGGGCTGCGGGGGCTGCGGTAGCGCCGTCGGATCGGCGTACGCCTGCGGCGGATACGGATGCCCCGGGTACTGCGGGCCCAGGTACGGCTGGCCCGGGTACTGCGGGCTCGGGTACGGCTGGCCCGGGTACTGCGGGTTGGGGTAGGCGTACCCGTAGCCCGGTGCGGCGTATCCGTAGCCGGGTGCGAAGGGCTGGTAGGCCCGCCGGGGGTTGAAGAACCGGTTCGACGGCCCCACGACGAGCAGGATCGCCACGGCCACCATCGCCAGCAGGATCACCAGCACCGCGTACGCGCCCACGTTCGACCAGCCGTACTCGGTCTCCTCCATCGCGCTCAGCCGGGCCTGGAGCGGGCTGGTGAGCACCGGGTCGAGGTCGCCGAGGCCGTCCGGCGAGCCGCTGTCGAAGCCGCCCCCGGCGCCGACCATGGCCATCAGCGCGCCACCCAGCACGCAGCTGCCGATGACCAGGAGTGCGACGACGCCCGGCCCGGCGAAGGCGCCGATCAGCGCGAAGACGCGGGCGACCCGGCCACCGCGCAGCAGGGCGCGCAACGGGATCGCGAACCACAACAGCACGACGAGCGCGAGGACCGAGCCGCCGATCGCGCCGTACAGGTTGTACTGCCGTTCGTCGGCCACCTCGTCGGCGGCGGCGAACGACAGCTTGGCGGCCGTCGTGATCCAGCCGTCGTACTGGACGTAGGACATCCAGGCGGCCGCGACGGCGATCAGCGCCGCGGCGACGATCACGCCGATCAGCACGCCGGCGGCGGTCACGGAGCCCGGGCGGCGTACGCGCGCCACGTCCTCGACCGGGTTGATGAGAGAGGTCACGGCCGCGGACTGTAGCCGAAGACTCCCTGCTCGCGCAGCCCGGAGCAGGGAGTCTTCGGGTTCGGACGCTATTTGAGCGCGAGCCCGTCGCCCTCGCGGTCCACATGGACGGTGTCGCCGTCGCGGACCTCGCCCGCGAGGAGCCGGCGGGCCAGCTGGTCCCCGATCGAGGACTGCACGAGCCGGCGCAGCGGCCGGGCCCCGTAGATCGGGTCGTATCCGTGCCCGGCCAGCCAGGCCAGCGCCTCCTCGGACACGTCGAGGGTCAGCCGCCGGTCGGCGAGGCGGCGGCGCAGCCGCTCGATCTGGATCCCCACGATGTACGCCAGATCGTTCTGGCTGAGCGCGTGGAACACCACGATGTCGTCGAGCCGGTTGAGGAACTCCGGTTTGAAGTGCGTACGCACGGTCGCCATCACCGCGTCCCGGCGCTGCTCCTCCCCCAGCGTGGGATCGGAGATCAGCTGCGAGCCGAGGTTGGACGTGAGGATCAGGATGGTGTTGCGGAAGTCGACCGTACGCCCCTGGCCGTCGGTGAGCCGGCCGTCGTCGAGCACCTGCAGCAGCACGTCGAACACGTCCGGGTGCGCCTTCTCGACCTCGTCCAGCAGGACGACCGAGTAGGGCCGCCGCCGGACCGCCTCGGTGAGCTGGCCGCCCTCGTCGTAGCCGACATAGCCGGGCGGGGCGCCGACCAGCCGGGCGACCGAATGGCGCTCGGCGTACTCGCTCATGTCGATGCGGACCATGGCGCGCTCGTCGTCGAACAGGAACTCGGCGAGCGCCTTGGCCAGCTCGGTCTTGCCGACGCCGGTGGGGCCGAGGAACAGGAACGAGCCGGTGGGCCGGTCCGGATCGGCGATGCCGGCCCGGGCGCGGCGGACCGCGTCGCTGACCGCCTGCACGGCCTCGGGCTGGCCGATGACCCGCGAGGTCAGCGACTCCTCCATGCGCAGCAGCTTGGCGGTCTCCCCCTCGAGCATCCGGCCGGCGGGGATGCCGGTCCAGCTCGCCACCACCTCGGCGATGTCGTCCGGTCCGACCTCCTCCTTGAGCATCGCGCCGTGGTCCTGGAGACCGGCGAGTTCCAGCTCGGCCTGGGCCAACGTGCGCTCCAGCTCGGGGATCTTGCCGTAGCGCAGCTCGGAGGCGCGGCCGAGATCGGCGTCGCGCTCGGCCCGGTCGGCCTCGCCGCGCAGCGTCTCCAGCTCCTCCTTGGCCTGCGAGATCGCCTGGATGTGCGACTTCTCGGTCTTCCAGCGCTCGCTGAGCACCGCCAGCTGCTCCCGCTTGTCGGCCAGCTCGGCCCGCAACCGGGCCAGGCGTTCGACCGAGGCCGGGTCGCTCTCCTTGGCCAGCGCCATCTCCTCGATCTCGAGCCGGCGTACGGCGCGCTCGATGACGTCGACCTCGACGGGCCGCGAGTCGATCTCCATACGCAGCCGGGACGCGGCCTCGTCGACGAGGTCGATCGCCTTGTCGGGCAGGAAGCGGTCGGCGATGTACCGGTCGCTGAGCGTGGCCGCGGCGACCAGGGCGGCGTCGGTGATGCGTACGCCGTGGTGGACCTCGTAACGCTCCTTGAGCCCGCGCAGGATGCCGATGGTGTCCTCGGTCGACGGCTCGCCGACCACGACGGGCTGGAAGCGGCGCTCGAGGGCCGGGTCCTTCTCGATGTGCTCGCGGTACTCGTCGAGCGTGGTGGCGCCGACCATGCGCAGCTCGCCGCGGGCGAGCATGGGCTTGAGCATGTTGCCGGCGTCCATCGAGCCCTCGCCCTTGCCGGCGCCGACGACGGTGTGCAGCTCGTCGATGAAGGTGATGATCTGGCCGTCGCTGCCGGTGATCTCCTCGAGGACGCTCTTGAGGCGCTCCTCGAACTGGCCGCGGTACTGCGCGCCGGCGACCATGGCGCCGAGGTCGAGGCTGACGAGCTTCTTGTCGCGCAACGACTCCGGGACGTCGCCGGCGACGATGCGCTGGGCGAGCCCCTCGACGATGGCGGTCTTGCCGACCCCGGGCTCGCCGATGAGCACCGGGTTGTTCTTGGTACGCCGGGACAGCACCTGGATGACCCGGCGGATCTCGGCGTCGCGGCCGATGACCGGGTCGACCTTGCCCTCGCGGGCCCGGGCGGTCAGGTCCATGCCGTACTTCTCGAGCGCCTGGTACTGCTGCTCGGGATCGGCGCTGGTGACCCGCCGGTCCCCGCCGCGGATCGACGGGAAGGCGGCGACCAGGTTGTCCTCGGTCGCGCCGTGCTGGCGCAGCAGGTCGCCGACGGCGCCGCCGACCTTGGCCAGCCCGGCGAGCAGGTGCTCGGTCGACACGTACTCGTCGCCCAGCGGCCGCGCGATCTGCTCGGCGGCGTTGAGGGCGTTCACGAACTCCCGGGCGAGCGTCGGCTCGGCCACGCTGGAGCCGTGCGCGGTGGGCAACTGCTCGACCGCCCGCGCGGCGGCCCGGCGAACGTCGGCCGGGTTCGCCCCGACCGCGCGCAGGAGTCCGGCGGCCGTTGACCCGCCGGTGTCCAGAAGGGAGAGAAGAAGGTGCCACGCCTCGACGACGGCGTGGCCACGCTGCCCCGCGATGGCGACAGCACCCGCGATCACCTCGCGGGATTTCGTGGTCAGGCGTTGAGTGTCCATCGGGAGTTGAGTCTAGTCGACTCAACCCTGAGTCGCTACACCCGGACCCGTTCCGACCTCCGGGTGGTTCCAGATAACGGCTTCGCATCGGCCATTCCCAGTAACGGCGAGGACACGCTACGGTGTCGCCGCAGCATCGAGGCTGGGGGTACGCGGCAACCCTCGAGGAGCGAAGCGTGAGCGTTCAACAGGTAGTCGTGTTCCGCGGCTTTACGAATCCGGTCGATCCGCGTCCGGCGGAGCTGCACGCCTGGGCGTACGCGCCGGATTCGGTGTCGCTCCAGGCCCTGCCGCCCGACTGGGACCTGCTCGTCGCCAACGACCGGCTCATCGACACGCTGTTCGACCTCGCGCTCGACCAGGCCTGCCCGGCCCGCCGGTTCGCCCTGCACTGCGTGTACATCTACGCCGCGGACGGCATCCGGACCGGTTTCAAGGCCCATCCCCGCAAGAAGCTCCGCAAGCTGGTGGAGCTGGCGGAGGAGGAGGGCGACGAGCTGATGAACACCTGGGCCCACAACACCCGCATGCTGATGGCGCGCCAGGAGCTGTTCGACTACCACGAGTGGTGCGAGGGCGGGCTGGTCCGGTCCGGCCGCCGGCTCTGACCCTCACTGCTTCGGGGCGGGCTTCCAGACCACGAGCGCGGTGGAGTTGCGCGGGCTCGGCAGCAGCTCCCGGCGCGGGAACGGCGACATCGCCTCCAGCTCGGCGACCCGCTGCAGCGCGTGCTGCGCGATCTCCCGCAGGTCGGACACGTCCTGCTCCAGCTGGGCCACGAGGTGCTCCAGCTCGATGATCCGCTTGATGCCGGCCAGGTTCACCCCGTCGTCCTGACTCAACCGCTGCACCTCGCGCAGCAGCTGAACGTCGCGCAGGCTGTAGCGCCGGCCGCCGCCGGGCGCCCGGCCCGGCTGGACCAGGCCCAGCCGGTCGTACTGGCGCAGCGTCTGGGGATGCATGCCGGCGAGCTGGGCGGCCACCGAGATGATCAGCACCTTGGCGTCGATGTCATCCATAGTGGACTCCTCCGTCGCTCGGCTCGTGCAGGTGGGCGTCCAGATGGTGACGGGCCGGCCGCGGCGCGAAGTGCGCGTAGTTCTCCAGGGCCGCGCGCGCGTCCGCCGTGAGATCCTTCGGCACCTCGATCTCCACCGTCACCAACAGGTCGCCGACCCGGCCGTCCTTACGAGCCACGCCCTTTCCGCGTACGCGCAGGGTGCGGCCGCTCGGCGTACCGGCGGGGACGCGGAGGGTCACGGGCGCGTCCAGGGTCGGCACGCGCAGATCCACCCCGAAAGCGGCTTCCCAGTACGCGATCGGCACGGTCAGGGTCAGGTCGTCGCCGGACCGGCCGAAGATCGGATCGGGGCGTACGCGGGCCAGCACGTACAGGTCGCCGGCGGAGCCGCCCCGGTCACCGGGCTCGCCCCGGCCGGCCAGCCGGATCCGCTGACCGTCCGCGACACCGGCCGGAATGCGGACGTTGAGCGTACGCGTCTTGGTCACGCCGCCGGTGCCGTGGCACTCGGGGCACTTCTCGTCGACGATCGTCCCGACACCCTGGCAGTCGCGGCACGGCTCCGAGAACGAGAACGCGCCCTGCGCCCGGGACACGAATCCGTTGCCCCCGCAGTTCGGGCAGGTACGCGGACGCGTACCGGGGCGGGCGCCGTTGCCGTGGCAGGTGTCGCAGACGCCCGGCGAGCGTACGGTGACCGGCTTGGTCGTTCCCTTGACGGCGTCCCGGAACTCCAGGATCACGTCGGTCTCGACATCGCGGCCGCGGGCCGGTCCGCGCCGGGCCCCGCCGGGCGCGGCGCCGCCGCCCGAGAAGATCGTGCTGAACAGGTCGGAGAAGCCGGCCCCGCCGAAGCGCTGGTCGCCGGCCTGGCCGCCGAAGATGTCGTCGAAGGACGCTCCGCCACCGGGGGCGGTGCCGCCGCGGGCGCCCCGCCGGAACGCGCCGGCCTCGAACAGCGAGCGCATCTCGTCGTACTCGCGCCGCTGGTTGTCGTCGGAGAGCACCGCGTACGCCTCGGAGACGCTCTTGAAGCGCTCCTCGGCCTCGCGGTTTCCGGGGTTGTGATCCGGGTGCAGCTCACGGGCCAGCTTGCGATAGGCACGCTTGATCTCGTCGGCGGTGGCCGTCTTGGCCACACCGAGAACGGCGTAGAAGTCCTTCTCCAGCCAGTCCTTGGAGCTCACTCGTTTCCCCCTCCCCACTAGTTCGAGACCGGGGACGCGGGTCCGGCCTGGACCCGCGTCCCCGTCCACTCGGCTTGGTCGACCGCGTCACTCCTGTGGCGCGGCGACTGCGACCATAGCGGGTCGCAGCAGGCGATCGCCGAGCATGTAGCCCCGGCGCATCACGTCGATGCAGGTCTCCTCGGTGACATCCGCGGAGGGCAGGTGCGCGACGGCCTCGTGCCGGTTGGGGTCGAAGGGATCGCCCTTCGACCCGAACGCCGTCAGGCCGAACTTGCCGGTGGCGGTGAGCAGCTGCTCGGCCACCGACCCGAACGGGCCGGTGAGGTCGCCGTGCTCGCGAGCCCGGTCGAGGTCGTCGAGGACCGGCAGCAGGGCGGTGAGCACCGCCGCCGTCGCCGTCTCGGCCGCCGCGGCCTGGTCGCGCTTCACCCGGTCGCGGTAGTTCTTGTACTCCGCCGCGACCCGCTTGATGTCCACCTGGGCCTCGTCCAGCTGCTTGCGCAGCATCTCGAGCTCGGCGCCGAGCGGACCGGCACCGTCCTGCTCGGACACCCGGATGGGCTGGATCTCCTCGTCGTCGGACTCCTCGGCCGGCCCGGCCGCGTCCTCGGCCTCGGCGATCGGCTCGGCCTCGACGACCTCACCGACGACGACCAGCTCCTCGGTCGTCTCGGCCGGGTCGTCGACGGCCTCGGCGCTCGCCGCCACCTCGGGCTCGTCGGCCGGGGTCGCCGGCTGGCCGGGCGCCTCGGGCTTGGCCATGTTCGCTCCGTTCGTCGGCGATGCGGGCTCGTCGGGCCGCGCGGCGTCGCCCATCGGGGAGACCTTCCGCTTGTCCCGGATCACGATCCGCTCGGCGGCCGGCGCGGGCGTCTCCGCGGACCCGCCGGCCGTCCCGCCGCCGGACTTCTCCGCCGGCGGGACACCGTTTGCGTCACTCACTTCTTGGAGCCGTCCTCGTCGATGATCTCCGCGTCCACGACGTCGTTCGGCCCGGAACCGTTGCCGGTGCCGGTCGACGGGCCGCCGCTCGCGCCGCCGGCCGACTCGCCGCCGGCCGGGCCGGCCTGGGCGTTCTGGCCGTAGAGCAGGGAACCGGCCTCCTGGGAGACCCGGGCGAGGGTCTCGTGCGCGGTCTTGATCTTCTCGAGGTCGGTGCCGCCCAGCGCGGAACGCAGGTCGGTCAGCGCATCGTTGATCTTCTCGCGAGCCTCGGCCGGCAGCTTCTCGCCGCTCTCGGCGAGGAACTTCTCGGTCTGCCACTGCAGCTGCTCGGCGACGTTGCGGGTCTCCGCCTCGTCCCGGCGGCGCTTGTCCTCGTCCGCGTGATCCTGCGCGTCGCGCATCATCCGGTCGATGTCGTCCTTCGGCAGCGCCGAGCCGCCGGTGATCGTCATCGACTGCTCCTTGCCGGTGCCGAGGTCCTTGGCGTTGACGTGGACGATGCCGTTCGCGTCGATGTCGAAGGTGACCTCGATCTGCGGCACGCTGCGCGGCGCCGGCGGCAGCCCGGTCAGCTCGAAGGTGCCGAGCTTCTTGTTGTACGCCGCGATCTCCCGCTCACCCTGGAAGACCTGGATCAGCACGGAGGGCTGGTTGTCCTCGGCCGTCGTGAAGATCTCCGAGCGCTTGGTCGGGATGGTCGTGTTGCGCTCGATGAGCTTGGTGAAGATGCCGCCCTTGGTCTCGATGCCGAGGCTGAGCGGGGTGACGTCGAGCAGCAGGACGTCCTTGACCTCGCCCTTGAGGACACCGGCCTGCAGCGCGGCGCCGACGGCGACGACCTCGTCCGGGTTCACGCCCTTGTTCGGCTCGCGTCCGCCGGTGAGCTGCTTGACCAGGTCGGTCACGGCCGGCATGCGCGTCGAGCCGCCGACGAGGATGACGTGGTCGATGTCGGCCACCTTCACGCCCGCGTCCCGGATGGCCTGCTCGAACGGCGACTTGCAGCGGTCGAGGAGGTCCTGGGTGATCCGCTGGAACTCCGAGCGCGTGAGCGTGGTGTCCAGGTGCAGCGGGCCGTCGGAGCCGGCCGTGATGTAGGGCAGGTTGATGCTCGTGGTCTGGGCCGCCGACAGCTCGATCTTGGCCTTCTCCGCGGCCTCCTTGAGGCGCTGCATGGCCATCTTGTCCGCGCCGAGGTCGATGCCGTGCTGGCCGCGGAACGTCTTGATCAGGTGGTCGATCACCCGGTCGTCCCAGTCGTCGCCGCCGAGGTGGTTGTCGCCGGCGGTGGCCTTGACCTCGATGACGCCCTCGCCGAGCTCCAGCAGGGACACGTCGAACGTGCCGCCGCCGAGGTCGAACACCAGGACCGTCTGCTCCTTCGAGCCCTTGTCCAGCCCGTACGCCAGGGCGGCCGCGGTCGGCTCGTTGACGATGCGCAGGACGTTGAAGCCGGCGATCTCGCCCGCCTCCTTGGTCGCCGTGCGCTGCGCGTCGTTGAAGTACGCCGGAACGGTGATCACGGCGTCGGTCACGCTCTCGCCGAGGTACGCCTCGGAGTCGCGCTTGAGCTTCATGAGCACCCGCGCCGAGATCTCCTGCGGGGTGTACTTCTTACCGTCGATGTCGATGGTCCAGTTGGTGCCCATCTCCCGCTTGACCGAACGGATCGTCCGGTCCGGGTTGGTCACCGCCTGCCGCTTGGCCACCTCGCCGACGAGCACCTCGCCGTTCTTGGCGAAGGCGACGATCGAAGGGGTCGTGCGGGAGCCCTCGGCGTTCGCGATGACGGTGGGCTCGCCGCCCTCCAGGACGCTCACACAGGAGTTCGTCGTCCCCAGGTCGATGCCGACCGCACGTGCCATGTCTGTCTTCCTCCAGTTGACGGGCGCCGCGCCCCGGGTCACCGGGGTCTGGCGCCAAGACCCGTTTTCCTAAGTTGAGTGGAGCGGACTCAATTCTGCCACGCCGGGTCGAACCGTCAAGCCGAGGGTTGAGTCTTTCACAGTCAAGTCACTATCGCGGTCGGCAGTTTAATCTGGTGCGGTGACCTACGGCGCAGCCAAGGCCCCCTTGCTCGCGGTGATCGGCGGACCCACCGGCGCGGGCAAGTCGACGCTGCTCAACAGCCTCGTCCGGGCACCCGTCAGCGCAGCCGGGGTGCTCCGGCCCACCACGCGTACGCCGGTGCTGGTGTGCAATCCCTACGATTCGGCCTCGGTCGACCGGCACGGACTGCGGCCGATCTGCGCGCCCCTCATGCCCGAGGGGATCGCGGTCATCGACGCGCCCAACATCGACTCGATCGAGGAGAGCAACCGGGCGACCGCCGACGAGTTGTTCGCGA
Organism: Hamadaea tsunoensis DSM 44101; assembly: GCF_000428945.1. GTDB lineage: Bacteria > Actinomycetota > Actinomycetes > Mycobacteriales > Micromonosporaceae > Hamadaea > Hamadaea tsunoensis. The sequence continues at coordinate 246,140 of NZ_AUAX01000006.1, forward strand.
CCGCCGACCTGTGGCTGTTCGTGACGACCGCCACGCGGTACGCGGACGCGGCCGCCTGGCGGCACCTGCACGCGGCCCGGGCCCGCCGGGTCGCGCTCGCGATCGTGCTCGACCGGGTGCAGCCGGAGATGGCGCCGGACATCATCAGGCACCTGCGCGACCTGCTCGGGCCGCCCGAGCCGCCGATCTTCGTGGTGCCCGAGTCGGAACTCGACCGCCAGGGCATGCTGACCGAACGCCAGGTCGCGCCGCTGCGGGCCTGGCTGGCGGCCGTGGTCGCCGGCCCGCCCGCGCCGCCGGAGCCGCCCGCCGTCGGCCGCGCCCACGTGGCCGTCCCGATAGCGGCAGCCGCCCCGGCCACGGACTCTGCTCCGAGGACGGAAGCCGGCGCGATCGCGGATCCGGCCCCGGACGCCGCCCCGCTTACGGACACCGCCCCGCGTACGGACACCACCCCGGGAGCGGACACCGTTCCGGATGCTGCCGCGGAGCCGCGGACGGGCTTCGGCGCCGGTTCGGGCATCGACCCGGCGGCGATCGAACGGGCCGCGGCGGCGGTAGAGGTCGCGGCGGCCTCCGTTCCCTTCTCCGCCTTCACTCCCGCACGCGACCGTGCCGCTTTCACGGCGGAGCCCGAGGAGGACGCGCGGCTGCCCGAGGACGGCCCGCGGCCGGAGGAGAGCGCCACCCACACGGATGAAAGCGCCGCTCCGGCCGAGGACGTCACGGAACCGGAAGCGCCGGTGGATCCGGAAGCGCCGCTAGAACCGGAAGCCTCGCAGGAGGCCGCGCCGGCGGAACCGGAGACATCGCAGGAGGCGGCGCCGGTGGCGTCCGGCGACGATGAGCCGGGCACCCCGCAAGACGAGGACGTCGCGGAATCGAGCGCTCCGCAAGGCGTATCGGCGGAAGACGCGGAACCGGACGCGGCGCCGGCGGCGGAGGAGATCGAGGCCGGAACGGACGCGGCGCCGGAGTCGGGGGAAGCGGTCGGCGACGAGCGCGACGCCCAGGGTGAGGCCGAGGGTGACAAGGAGGCGGCCGGCCGGGATGGCGCGGGCCGCTTTCGGACAACCCCCTTGGTCGGGGACACTGTCAAGCTATGAGTAAGAGGAAGGCGCGCGAGGTCGCGCGGAGCGGCGACGCCCCGCCGGTGACCCCGTCGTCGGTGCACGCGAAGGTGGACACGGTGCGGGCGGTGCTGGACTCCGCCGGCTCCGTCCTGCCCGCGGAGCGGTTGTCGGTCGCCCGGGCGACCGCGGCCCGTGCCGAGGCGCGCCTGGAGCTGTCGCTGTCGCACACGACGGTGGCGCTCGCCGGTACCACCGGCAGCGGCAAGTCCAGCATGTTCAACGCCTTCACCTCGCTCGACCGCTCGCCGGTGGGCGTGCTGCGACCGACGACGGCCGAGGCCTACGCCTGCGTGTGGGGCGACCGTGAGGGCGGCGAGGCGCTGCTGGACTGGCTGGGTGTCCAGCCGCGGCGGCGGTTCACCCGCGAGAGCGCCCTGGACGGCGACGACGAGGTGGGCCTGCGCGGCATGGTGCTGATGGACCTGCCGGACGTCGACTCGATCCAGCCCGCGCACCGCGCCGAGGTGGACCGGCTGCTCGACCTCGTCGACGTCGTCGTGTGGGTCACCGACCCGCAGAAGTACGCCGACCTCGTCGTCCACGACGGATACCTGCGCCGGATGTCCGGCCAGCGGGGCGGTTTCATCGTGGCGCTCAACCAGACCGACCGGCTGCTGCCGGCGAACCTGCCGCAGGTGGCGGCCGATCTGCGGCGGCTGCTCGACGAGGGCGACCTGGCCGACATCCCGCTCGTCGCGACGTCCGCGACCGGCGAGGTGCCCGGTCCCGTGCCGGCGGTGGTCAAGCCGCGGACGACGTTCCGGGCGAAGCCCGCGCCGGGACGGCTCGGCCCGCTGGCGGCGTCCGGCGCCGGCATCGCCGGCTTCACCGGCATCCGCCAGCTGCGCGAGCTCCTGGAGCCCGCGGTCGTGGGCCGGCGGGCCGTCCTGGACCGGCTCGACATCGACCTGTCGATCGCCATCGACGAGCTGCGCGAGCTGTACGCCGGGCCGCCCGCCGCGGTCAGCCCCTCGGTGCTGATCGAGGCGCTGATGAAGGCGGGCGGTTCGAGGGAGCGCATCGCCGCCGCCGTGGACCAGTACGCGCAGCACACCGCGTCCGGCCTGCCGAAGCCGTGGCTGGTGGCGGTGCTGGAGGCGGCCGTCGCCCACGTACCGGAGCTGCCTTCCGCGCTCGACCGGGCCGGCGACCGGGCCAACGCGTTCGACAAGGGCAGCGGCTGGCGCAAGGCGTTCGGTTCGGTGGTCCCCGGGGTCGGCAAGCGGAACCAGGAGGGCCGGGACCGCCGCGTCCGCGCCGAGTACGCGCGGGTCGCCGAGGATCTCGTCATCGGACCGGTACGCGATGTCGTCACGGCGTACACGGCCGGGCGGGCGGCTCTCGCGGACATCTGAACCGCGCCGGGACTTGATCCACTCAGGGGTGCGCGATCGGGGTACGGTGTGCCCCGACGTCCGCTGAGAGGAAGCCAGCTCATGACCATGCAGCCGCCCATGCCGCCGCCGTCCGAGTACAACCCGGTGGTCTCCGGCCGGCCCGCCCGTCCCGCCACCGTCACGTTCGCCGGTGTGCTCATGTTCCTGATCGCCGCGCTCGAACTGATCTCCATCATTCCGACGCTGGCGAGCTACTCCGCGTACAAGGACGCCTTCGCGGCCGCGTACAAGAACAACAGCCAGATGGCGGACACTGCCGGGACGATCGCGACCGTCTCGATCGCGGTAGGCGTCGGCCTCGCGGTCCTGTTCGCCATCGGCCTCGGCGTGCTCGCCGCGCTCGACCTCGCCGGCAAGCAGCCGGCCCGCATCATCACCTGGGTCGTCGCCGGCCTCGTGCTGTGCTGCCAGGGATCCAGCCTCGCCGGCAACGGCATGAACGCCTCGTTCAGCGGCGGCAGCGGCAACGCCACGGTGGACAGCGATGCGCTCAAGCGGGTGCTGGAGGCCGAGACCCCGGGCTGGGTGCACCCGACGCAGCTCGTGCTGGTCGGCATCATGGTGCTCGCGGCGATCGCGGTGGTCGTCCTGCTCGCGCTGCCGACGTCGCACCCCTACTTCCGCAAGCCCGCCGCTGCGCAGCAGTTCACGCCGCCGGCGTACCCGACCGTCTGAAATACACAGCATATTCACAGGAGGAAGATCATGACCGGCTCCGGGCTCGCGCTCATCACCGGCGCCACCGCCGGCATCGGCGCGGCGTTCGCCCGCGACCGCGCCCGGGCCGGTCAGGATCTGATCCTCGTGGCCCGCGACGCGGCCCGGCTCGACGCCGTGTGCGCCGAGCTTTCCACCACTTTCGGCGTACGCGCCCAGCCGTTGCCCGCGGATCTCACGGTCCCTGCGGACGTGGCGAAGGTGGCCGCCGTGATCCGCGAACAGCCGCTGGATCTGCTGGTCAACAACGCCGGGCGCTCCCTCAACAAGTCGTTCCTCAAGTCCGATGTGGACGATGAGGAGAGCCTCCTCGACCTCAACGTGCTCTCGGTGATGAAGCTGACCCACGCGGCCCTTCCCGGCATGGTGGGCCGCGGCCGGGGCGCGATCGTCAACGTCTCGTCGGTGTCCGGGTTCGCCGCGACCATGCCGGGTTCGACGTATCCGGCGACCAAGGCATGGGTCACCAACTTCAGCGAGTCCACCGGATTGCTGGTGCGCCCCAAGGGAGTACGTGTCATGGCGCTGTGCCCGGGGTTCACGCGTACCGAATTCCATGACCGGGCGGGCATCGCCGCCGCCCAGATGCCCGATTGGGTGTGGCTGAAAGCCGATGCCGTTGTCCGCCAAGGGATGCGGGATCTGGCGAAAGGAAAGCTGGTCAGCGTGCCGAGCGCCCGTTACAAGGTCGCCGTGGCGGGGCTCAAGCTGATGCCACGCAGCGTGTTGCACCGCGTACTGTCGCGTGGTGCCCGGCGAATGGGCCGGACCGTTGGTGACGCCGAGTAACAGCCGCTGGTGGCATGCGGTACAGTCGGCAGCATGCTGGATCGCGAAGACCTCCGTAAATTCATCACTGACCTTGCGGTGGTCCACGGGCGCGTGATCCTGTCGTCGGGAGCCGAAGCGGATTACTACCTTGATCTGCGCCGCATCTGCCTGCACCACGCGAGTGCCCCGCTTGTGGGGCGGGTGATGCTGGACCTGATCAGTGATTGGGATTGCGCCGCTGTGGGCGGTCTCACACTGGGCGCAGATCCCGTCGCCGCGGCGATGATGCATGCAAGTGCGAAAACCGACCGACCGGTGGACGCATTCGTCGTCCGTAAGGCCGGAAAGGCGCACGGATTGCAGCGACGCATCGAAGGTCCCGACATTTCGGGGCGTCGAGTAGTCGCTGTGGAGGACACCTCCACTACTGGCAGTAGCGTTCTTACCGCAGTGGACGCATTGCGGGAGGCCGGTGCCGAAGTGGTCGGCGTCGCGGTTATTGTCGATCGAGGCGCCGGCGATGCGGTGCGAGCAGCAGGTCTGCCGTACCGGGCCGCCTTCACCCTGACCGACCTTGGTTTGAGTCGGTAGCACATCTTTAGACTTGGACCTGCTAATATGCAGACAAGTCAATTGTTCACTTGGAAGGATGGAGTAAGTGGGAACTGCCCTGGTGGATACCCCATTGCCCGCTATCTCACCGCTCGCCGGTGAGCCGATCGAGAAGGCTGACGCGGAGCGCCTCGCCGGGGTGCTGAAGGCGCTGGCCGACCCGGCCCGCCTGCGGCTGCTGAGCCTCATCCAGTCGGCCCCGGAGGGCGAGGCGTGCGTCTGCGACCTCACCGCCCCGCTCGGTCTTTCGCAGCCGACCGTCAGCCACCACCTGCGCATCCTCACCGAGGCCGGTCTGCTCAACCGGGACAAGCGCGGCGTGTGGGCTTACTACAGCCTGGTGCCCTCGGCCATCGGTACCGTTGCCGAGCTGCTGACGCCGCCGCGCAAGCGCGCGTCCAAGAAGGCTCGCTGAAAGCGAAGCCTGCAAACGATTCCGGACGGTCCGGGCGAAGCCCGCACGGCCGGAAGAAGAGTCAGCGAATGGGGAGTGCCCGAATGGGTACTCCCCATCACGTTTAGCGAGATGTCACGCTGCGCTTTCGCCAGGTGACTCACCTGGAAATCCCGGTGCCGACCTCCACCGCCCTCCTATTGCGCGAATTTCATTCGCCTCTAAGCTGTCGGGACATTGCGCATACCGACCCTGTCCCGTCGAATGCGGGACTTGAGTCCGCCGGCGGCCGGCCGGTCAGACGCGCGAGAGGTGAGACATGGTTGGACGGCATCGCCCCCGACGCGGCGCGGGCCAGGTCACGCTGGCCGTGGCAGCGGCCACCGTGGTCCTGCTCGGGGCCGGGATCGTCGTGAAGACGGTCACCGCGGACGCGGACGGCTGCAGCACCACCAACGGAACGAGGCTCGTGGTCGCCGCCGATCCGGCGATCGCACCGGCGATCACCGAGATCGCCGACCGCTGGCAGAAATCGCAACACAAGGACGCCACGTGCGTACGCGTGGAGGTTCAGGCCCGCAAGTCCGCCGAGATGGCCAACAGCCTCGGCACCTTCGGCGGCGGTGCGGTCGACATCGGCGCGAAGCCGGAACCCACCCCGGCCGAGGCCGACCTGCCGGGGGTCTGGATCCCCGATTCCAGCGCCTGGATCGGCCGCGTCCGCGGTGTGGACCGCAACGCCTTCGAGTCGCAGGTCACCTCCACGGCGGTCAGCCCGGTCGTCGTCGGCATGCCCGAGGCGGTCGCCCGGCAGCTCGGCGGCACGGTCCCGCTCACGGCGGCCTCCGTCGGCGCGCTGCTCCAGGATGGAAGGATCAAGCTCGGCATGGCGGACCCGCGCCGGGACACCGCCAGCCTCGTCGGCGCCATGCTGCTCAAGGACGTCGTCGTCACGCAGGACTCGGACCTGCCCAAGCTCGTCGGGGCGTACCGGCAGCGGGTGAACGTCGGAACCTCCTTCGCCGACACCGCGGCGGTCTTCGCCGGCTTCGCGAGCGGGCTCGGCGCGGCACCGCTCAGCGAGCAGTCGATCATCAACTTCAACGCGGCCAACCCGGCGGCCAAGATCGCCGCGGTGCCGCTGGCCGTGCAGCCCACGCTCGATTTCCCGTACGCGGTCCTGTCGGCGAAGTCGCGGGAGGTCAAGGACGCCGCGGAGACGTTCCGGGCGGCCGTCAGCGGCGAGCTCTACGCCGACATCCTGGCCGGGCACGGCCTGCGTACGCCCGCCGGTGCCGCCGGCCCCGGTTTCACCGTCGGCCACGGGGTGACCGCGGCCGCCGCGCACGTGCAGCCGGTGACCGACATGGCCTCGGTGCAGCTGACGCTGAACGTGTGGGTGGCCGCCAAGACCCCGTCCCGGGTGATCACGCTGGTGGACAGCACGTCATCGCTGAACAACTCCGCCGGCGGGGGCATGACCCGGCTGGAGCTCATGCAGCTGTCCACGCACTACGGGCTCGACCTGTTCACGTCCGACAGCCAGCTCGCCCTGTGGGGTTTCGCCGGCCCGGGCTACAAGGAACTGGTCCCGATGGGCACGCTCAACGCGGCGCAGCGGGCCAAGCTCGACGGGACCATGACCTCGGCCAGGACCAGCCCGACCGACGTCTGCCCGCTGTTCGAGTCGCTGCTGGCGGCGTACAAGATCATGAAGGAGAACTTCGACCCGGAGCGCTCCAACACGATCGTGGTCTTCACCGACGGCAAGAGCAACGTGCCCGACGGGCTCACGCTGACCAAGATGAAGCGGGAGCTGGAGACGCTGGCCGACGTGGCGCACCCGATCCGGGTGGTCCTGCTCGGCATCGGCCCGGCGGCCGATCTGGAACAGCTCAAGGAGATCGCCGAGATCACCGGGGGCGGCGCCTTCGCGCTCACCGACCCCCGGCAACTCAGCGGGATCTTCCTGCAGGCCCTGCTGGCCTAGGAATCTCAGCCGACGCGCGACGGGGAGCGGTGCTTGCCGGCCTCTCCCCGCTCGCGCTTCTTCTCGCGGTGCGAGCGCCACATCTCGATGAACACCGGAATCAGCGAGATGAGCACGATCAGGAAGACGAACGGCAGGATGTAGTGATCGATCTTGTCGGGCCCGCCGATCGCGTCGATGATCTTCTGGGCGAAGAAGTACGCCGCGAGCAGGATGCCGTCGGTCCACAGGATCGCGCCGACCGCGTTCCAGATGAAGAACTGCTTGGCGGGCATCTCCAGCGTGCCGGCCACCGGGTTCATGAAGGTACGCACGATCGGGATGAAGCGCGCCAGGACGACCGCCTTGCGCGGGCCGAACTTGTGGAAGTAGTGCTCGGCCTTTTCCACGTACTCCCGCTTGAACAGCCGCGAGTCGGGCTTGTTGAACAGCCGCTGGCCGTAGCGGGCGCCGAGCCAGTGGCCGAACTGGGCACCGGCGATGGCGAACAGCGGCGCGCCGATCAGCAGCGGGACGATCGGGATCTGCCAGCCGACGACCTCGTTGGCGACCGACGAGGCGGCCACGCCGGTGAGGAAGAGCAGCGAATCGCCGGGGAAGAAGAAGCCGACCATCAGACCGGTCTCGGCGAACAGGATCAGCAGTACGCCGATGAGAGCGAAGCGCGGCCCCATCCAGCTCAGGTAGTCGAGGGGGTTGAGCGGATTGAAGCTCAACGAGTCGGCGAAGGAGCGCGCCCGGTCGATGGTGTTCACGCCGACCAAGGGTACCGGGCAATGTTCCGCCCTGTGCGGCCCGTCTAAAGGGTCGGGGAGGTGGAAGTGACCTACGAGGAGTTCGCCCGTACGCGGTTGGCGGCATTCGCCCGCTATGCCGTCGTGCTGACCGGCGACACCCACAGTGCTCAGGATCTCGTTCAGGAGACCATGGTCCGCGCCCAGCTGCAGTGGAAGAAGGTCGAAGCTGCCGAATCGCCCGAACGGTACGTGAAGCGGATGATGGTGAACATCTACGTCGACTGGCGGCGCGGATCCTGGTGGAAGCGGATCCTGCTGCACGCCGACCCGGGCGCCGGGCTGCGCGTACCCGGAGATGTCGCCGAAGGGGCCGCGGACCGGGACCTGGTGTGGACGGCCCTGGCCGGACTGCCCCGCCAGCAACGGGCGGCGCTGGTGCTGCGGTACTACGAGGATCTTCCGGACATCGAGATCGCGGACACGCTGGGCTGTTCGGTCGGCACGGTGCGCGGCTACATCTCGCGGGCCCTCGCCACCCTCCGCGCCCGGATGGTTCCGGGCCTCATCACAGGAGGAACCCGGTGAACGAGGACGAGCTGAGAGCCGCGTTCGCCCGCCATGAAGCGGAGGCGCCCGACGTGGACGACTTGCACGCCAGCATCAACAAGGAGGTACGCCGACGACGGCGGCGCCGCACGACCGTGCTCTCGGGAACGCTGGCGGCGGTGGTCGCGCTGGCGATCGCCGTCCCGGTCTACCTGGTCGGCCGGACCCACGCCGCCGCCGGGGTGCCGGCGGCCGGGCAGAGCACCGCACCGGTCGCGCCGGGGCGAGCGCTGAACATCCTGCTGCTGGGTACGGACAACCCCAGCAGGGTCGATCCGACCCAGGCACGGGCGGACACGATCATGATCATCCATGTTCCGGTCGACCGCAGCCGTATGTACCTCGTCTCGATCGAACGGGACATCGGGGTGGAGATCCCCGGCCACGGCAAGCAGAAGATCAACTCCGCGTTCTACTACGGCGCGGAGAACGGCGGAGGACGGGCCGGTGGGTCGGCGCTGATGGCCCAGGTCGTGGCGACGCTGTCGGGCATACCCAAGTTCGACGCGGTGGTGACCGTCGACTTCCGGGCGGTCAAGTCGGTCACCGATGCCCTCGGCGGTGTCGAGGTCTGCCTGCCCCGGCCGGTGACCGTCTACAGAGGCGTACCCGGTCAGGATGGCAAGCCGCCCGCGGACGCCCGGACGCTCGCCGCCGGCTGCCTCACCCGGAACGGGACTGATTCCCTGGACCTGGTCCGGCAGCGCTTCGGCCTGCCCAGCGGCGCGTACGGCCGCGATCGCAGTACCCAGCGGTACCTGATCGGGCTGTCGAAGAAGGTCGCCGGTCTCGACATCCTGACCGACGCCACCAAGATCGTCAGCCTTGCCCACACCGCCGGCGTGAGCGTGGACACCGGCTCGGCCGGCCTCGTCGATCTGGCGCGGGAGCTCAAGAACGTCAACGTGGACGGGACGGTGCCGCTGGCCCTGCAGGACGGCTACACCGACGGGGAAGGCGCCATGGAAGGCATCTCCGCCGGCGGCCGGGAACTTCTCGCGGCCCTCGCGGCCGGGAAGATCGCGGAGTTCTACGCCCGCCATCCGGAATCCGGCCTGTAGTCCGGTATCCCGCCCGTTTCGCCGCGGCTGGGCCGGGCGAGGCGGGCGGGATCTCGGCCCGGGTGCGCGCTCGGATCTGTGATGGGCAATACTCCTGTTACGAAGGACAGCGAGGTCCAGCCGCAGTTCAGCGCACCCAAGGAGCATTCTTAAGATGCCTATCGCCACACCTGAGGTCTACGCCGAGATGCTGGAGCGCGCCAAGGCCGGCGCGTTCGCGTACCCGGCGATCAACGTGACCTCCTCGCAGACTCTGAACGCCGCGCTGCAGGGCTTCGCCGAGGCCGAGAGCGACGGCATCCTGCAGGTCTCCACCGGCGGCGCCGACTACCTGTCCGGCCCGACCATCAAGGACATGGTCACCGGCTCGGTCGCCTTCGCGGCGTACGCGCACGAGGTGGCGAAGAACTACAACGTCAACGTCGCCCTGCACACGGACCACTGCCCCAAGGACAAGCTGGCGAAGTTCGTCCGGCCGCTGCTGGCGATCTCGACCGAGCGCGTGGCCAAGGGCGGTACGCCGCTGTTCCAGTCGCACATGTGGGACGGCTCGGCGGTCCCGCTGGCCGAGAACCTGGAGATCGCCGAGGAACTGCTGGCCCTGTGCAAGGCGGCCAACGTGGTGCTCGAGGTCGAGATCGGCGTCGTCGGCGGCGAGGAGGACGGCATCGTCGGCGCGATCGACGAGAAGCTGTACACCACCGTCGAGGACGGCCTGGCCACCGCCGCCGCGCTGGGCCTGGGCGAGAAGGGCACCTACATGGCCGCCCTCACCTTCGGCAACGTGCACGGCGTCTACAAGCCGGGCAACGTCAAGCTGCGCCCGGAGATCCTCAAGGAGATCCAGGACGCGGTCGGCGCCAAGTACGGCCAGGAGAAGCCGTTCAACCTGGTGTTCCACGGCGGCTCGGGCTCGCTGCCGCAGGAGATCAGCGACGCGGTCGACTTCGGCGTGGTGAAGATGAACATCGACACCGACACCCAGTACGCCTTCACCCGTCCGGTCGTGGACCACATGTTCCGCAACTACGACGGCGTGCTGAAGGTCGAGGGCGAGGTCGGCAACAAGAAGGCGTACGACCCGCGCGCCTGGGGCAAGCTCGCCGAGAACGGCCTGGCCAAGCGCGTCGTCGAGGCCTGCCAGCAGCTGCGTTCCGTGGGAACCTCGCTGAAGAAGTAAGAAGCGAGAAGTATGGCTGTACCAACGGGGGCTTCGGCCCCCGTTTTTCGTGCCCGATTCGGTACGATCGTCCGATCTACTGTCCGGAGTCCGTCGAGGAGAAGGTGCCGTCGTGCTGGGCATCGAGGGTTACGAGCCGATCTGGCACCACGACGCCCGGGCCTTGGCGGTGGCCCATCGCAACCGCTTCGCCCAGGTCATCGGGCAGCCGCTGATCGGCTCCTGGCTGGTCTGGGATCTCGACGCGCAGGCGTGGTTCACCGGCGGGCCGGTGGTGCTCGGCTTCCCCGACACCAACATCGAGATCACCCACCGCAAGTTCGACGAGTGCGCGATCAGCTGGGACACCATCGACATGCAGGCCCCGCTCGACTATCCGGGGCTGCGGCTGGACTGGTGGAGCGACACGCATCCCACCGTGCAGGCCGCCCGGGGGCGTACGCTGCGCCAGGTCAACATCATCGAGCGGGTCATGCCGGCGCACTGGCGGCCCACCGCGCTGCACTCGGTCGAGCTGTTCTTCGACGGGCTGCGCCTGGAACTGTTCAACGCCATGGACGAGAACGGCATCTCCGGCGAGTCCGAAGTGGTGCTTCCGGTCGGGCGCTGGACCCGCATCCCCGTCGCCTGAACGGCGAACGCCGCCGCAACCCGCGTCAGAGCCGGCGTTCGAGCTGACCGCGCGCGGTCCGGAACTGGTCGCCGACGTTCTTCGCGGTCGCTCCGAAGAACTGGAGGAAGCCGTAGCTGCCCGCGTCGACCCAGACGCACACGGCCATGGCGTTCCCGTCGGACGTCGAGTCGCCGCACGACGCCACCCCGCCCAGCGGCCCCGGCGCGACGGTGGCGAGGACGAGACCGGGTTGCCGCGTCTGCATACCCGCCCGGATCTGGGCCAGCACCGCGGCCGGCTCGCCGGTCGGCGTACGCACGGCCAGCACGAACAGCAGGTTCTTGTGGACGAAGCTGCCGTAGTAGCCCGCGATGACCTCGGCGTTCGGCGACTGGGCCCGGCGTTCGGCGGCCGCCTGATCGGCGAGCTTCCGCAGCGACTTGTCCGTGCTGAGCGACCGGTTGATCAGCTTGGCCGGCAACGCCAGCGCGTACGCGGCGACGGGCGAGGCGGACCCCGGCCGGTCGGAGATCACCACCGAGGGGATCGCGGGCCGATCCTCGCCGGCCGCCTGCTGGCGGGCGATCAGCGAGCCGCCGGTGAGCCCGCCGCACACGAGGACCAGCACGACCGCGCCCAGGGCGAGCCAGCGCCCGGGTCCTGGACGGCGGGACTGCGGCGCGGGCGGGTACGCGAACGCGGGGTGGCCGGCCGGCTCACTCATCGACGACTCCGGAAGTATGCGGGGATCCCCATGGTCGCAGGGTGGCCGGAGTTTGTCAGAACCGGGCGAACATCCGGCGAACGCCGGATCAGATCCGCAGGTTGCCGGGCCAGTACGCGGCCGGCAGTTCCAGGTCGCCGGCCCAGGCGCACGATTCGCACTTGTAGTGACCGGTCATCCCGGTGACGCGTTCGGCATCGCCATGCGTACCGCGTATGACGGTGAGCTCCTCGGTCGGGCGGCGGGTCTCTTCGAGATCATCCGATCCGCAGCGCGGGCAGCGCAGGTCGTCTCCGCTCATGATCCAAGACATACCCCGTTCGCCCGGTTTGCCGCAGGTGAATTGATCAACCTCGTTCCGGCCGCTCTCCCGCGGGCACCGCAAGATCTGGTTTGGATCACGGTTGTCACCCGAATCATGGCCCAAGATTCGGGTGATTTCCCTGATCCGAACGGGATCGAGACACAGCGAGGGGGTCAGCTGAGGAGGAGGTCGGCCGCCTCGTCGACGGAGTCGGTGATGTGGATCAGCCCGGCCAGGTCGCCCAGCGGCGAGCTGCGCAGCAGCGGTGCCAGCAGCTCCGCCACGGGCAGCTCGCGCGTCCAGAAGTCGCGGCCGAGGAAGACGAAGGGGCCCGAGTGCTCCTCGATGCCGTAGAACGTCATCGTCGCCGCCTGGAACACCTCCTGCACCGTGCCCGCGCGGCCCTCGGCGAAGACGATGCCGCCCCGGGAGAGCTTGAGGATCAGCTCCTCCCGCGAGGCGTTGCTGAACAGCTTGCCGATCTGGGCGGCGAACAGGTTGGCCGGCTCGTGCCCGTAGAACCACGTCGGTATGGCGAGACCCCCGCGCTTCTCCCAGCTCGTGGCGGGATCCGCGGCGAACTTGGCGCGGACGGCGAGGGCGGCGGCGGTGTAGGGGTCGGCCTGGTGGAAGTCGTCGACCAGGGCCAGTTCGTCGATCGCGGCGCCCAGGTCGGCGGCCGGCCGCGCGGCCAGGTACGCGCCGAGGTTGGCCGCCTCCATCACGCCGGGGCCGCCACCGGTCACGACGAGCCGCCCCGCCCCCGCCAGCCGGTACGCCAGCCGGGCGGCGTCGCGGTAGCCGGCCGATCCGCGCCGGGCGGCGTGCCCGCCCATGATCCCGACGATGGCGGCCGGCCCGTTCTCGGCGACCCACCAGTCCGTCTCGGCCGCGAGGGCGTTGTCGATGCCGTGGTCGTGGATCCGCTGGGCGAGCGCCTCGCGCAGGTCCGGCGTGGCCCCGCCGTGCTCGACGTAGTGCCGGTAGACCACCGCGTCGTACATCGTCGCGACGCCGCCGGTCTCGAAGCCGGCCGCCAGGTCCTCGGGCGTGTACAGGTGGGACGGCTGCGTCGGGTACGGCGTGTCGACGAAGATCGGCACCACGTGGGCGCCGCCGCGGATCAGGGCGGCGATCTGGGCGTCGGTCAACCGGCAGCCGACGAGGAGGGTCCCCGTCACGTCCACTGCGGACAGTTCGACGGCGGTGAGATCGAGGCCCTGCACGGTCAGACCGGCCAGGCTGCGGCGGCTCAGGTGGTCGGCGAGTTCGGCGGGCGACTCGACCTCGTGGGGGCTGTGGTCGATCGGAGTGATGACCTCGGGCCGGGGAATCGGGGGCACGACGGAAATCCTAGGCCCGCCGCCGGACCACGAGATCGGCGAGACGCGCCCGAGAAGCCCGACGGGGCCCGGCGCTCACGCACCGGACCCCGCGTTACCGGGTCCTGGGGAGGCTCCGGACCTCCAGTTATACGCTCATCAACCTCGTCGCAATAGTGGCCGCAAGCGGGACGCTCGGCTCACCCGATCGCGTTCGGCGCAACTCCGTTCGGCGCGAGGAACCAGTGGTGCCCGGTATAGCGTTGAGGCATGCAGAACCTGCTCCCCGAGCCTCCCGCGACCCTGTTGCCCGCCAACGAGCCCGCAGCCGCCGCGCTGGCCGCCGCCGAAGACCCGACCCAGGTCGCCGCCGACTTCCCGACGTTCTCGGCCGCCTGGGCGGCGCTGGCCGTCCGGTCGCTCGCCGCCGGGCAGCCCGTTCCGGCGTACGCGTTCGCGCGTACCGGGTATCACCGGGGGCTGGACCAGCTGCGCAAGGCCGGTTGGCGGGGATCCGGGCCGGTGCCCTGGTCGCACGAGCCGAACCAGGGCTTCCTGCGCTGCCTGAGCGCCCTCGCCGAGGCCGCCGACGCGATCGGGGAGGCCGAGGAGGCCGCCCGCTGCGCCCAGTTCCTGCGCGACTGCGACCCGGTCGCCGCCGACGCCCTGGCCGGCTGACCGGCGACCGAGCCGGAATCAGCGCCGGATAAAGGGAACTAGGCCACCTTCGCCGCGATGTCGGTGCGGAACTGGGCGCCGTCCAGGTGCACGTTCCGCACCTTCGCGTACGCCTGCTCGCGGGCCTCGGCCAGCGTCGCGCCGGTCCCCGTGCACGCGAGTACCCGGCCGCCGGCGGCGACGAGCCGGCCGTCGCGTACTCCCGTGCCCGCGTGGAAGATGCCCGGGGCCTCGGCGCCGGTGATCACGTCTCCCGAGCGGACCTGGCCGGGGTAGCCCGCCGCCGCGACCACGACGGTGACCGCCGCGCCCGGGGACCAGGCGAGCGGGGGGTGGGCGGCGAGCGTGCCGGTGGCCGCCGCGAGCAGCAGGCCGGCCAGCGGCGTCTCCAGCAGGGAGAGGACGACCTGGGTCTCCGGGTCGCCGAAGCGCGCGTTGAACTCGATGACCTTGGGGCCGTCGGTGGTGATCGCGAGGCCGACGTAGAGCAGGCCGGCGAACGGCGTGCCCCGGCGGCGCATCTCGGCGAGGGTCGGCTCGACCACGTCGCGCAGCACGACCGGCACCAGGTCCGGACTCGTCCACGGCAGCGGGCTGTAGGCGCCCATGCCGCCGGTGTTCGGGCCCTCGTCGCCGTCGCGCAGCCGCTTGAAGTCCTGCGCGGGCTGCAGCGGCACGGCGGTCGTCCCGTCGGTCACCACGAACAGCGACACCTCCGGACCGTCGAGGTACTCCTCGATCACCACCCGGCCGCACGCCGCCGCGTGCGCCAGCGCGGCCGCGCGGTCGTCGGTCACGACCACGCCCTTGCCCGCGGCCAGCCCGTCGTCCTTCACCACGTAGGGGCTGCCGGTCTTGTCCAGCGCCGCCGCTGCCTCCTCCGGCGTTTCACAGGTGTACGCGCCGGCGGTGGGCACGCCCGCCGAGGACATCACGTCCTTCGCGAACGTCTTCGAACCCTCGATCCGGGCAGCCGCCCGGCCCGGGCCGAACACGGGGATGCCGCGCTCGCGTACGGCGTCGGCGACTCCGGCCACCAGCGGGGCTTCGGGGCCGACGATCACGAGATCGGCGCTCTCGCGTACGGCGAGGTCGGCCACGGCCGCCGGGTCCATCGGGTCGACGGCGGCCAGCCGGGCCACCTGGGCGATGCCAGGGTTGCCGGGGGCGGCGATGAGTTCGGTGACCGCGGGGTCCTTCGCCAGGCTCGCCGCGAGGGCGTGCTCCCGCCCACCCGTGCCGATCAGCAGTACGCGCATGTCTGCCGAGCCTACCGAAGCGGTGTCGGGCCACGGCGACACGGCCGGGAGGGTGTGATCCTTCGGGGTGCCCCCGCCACCGACGGTGGTGATCTTGCCGCCGACGAGGGGTGATCTTGCCACCGACGGGTGAGGGTGGACGCCGGCGCGGGTGACCGCCCGGAGGTGATTCACGGAGTGGGGACTATGCCCAGGTCAGGACGGTAGGAAGCATGGGTCGCAGCCCCGAACCCCAACGGAAGGTTCCGTCATGCTCCGACGCTTGCCCGTCCTGCTCGCCCTGCTGGCCGCCGCCGTCGTACCGGCCGCGCTGACCGCCACCCCGGCGAGCGCGGCGACGCCCAGCATCATGATCACGAAGGTGCTGGTGAACCCGTCCGGCTCCGACACGACCGCGAACTCCCAGCTCGTACGCGAGTACATCGTGCTCAAGAACACGACGCGGGGCAGCATCAACCTCAACCACTGGACGGTCCGGGACCGCAGCAACCACGTCTACACGTTCGGCAGCCTCACGCTCGGCGCCGGCAAGTCCGTCACCCTGCACACCGGCAAGGGCGCGAACACCTCGACCAACCGCTACTGGGGCCTCGGCTGGTACGTCTGGAACAACACCGGCGACGGCGCGTACGTGCGCAACTCCGCGGGCAAGTCGATCGACTCGTGCTCGTGGGGCAGCGTGTCGGTGACCTACTGCTGATCAGGGACGACTCGGCGGGGCGGGCGGTTCCTCGCCCGCCCCGTCCGGCGTGAGGGGCCGGCTGCGCAGGATCTCGCGGGCCTGCTCCGCGGCGCGGGTGATGCTCTCGCTGATGAAGTCGAGGAACCGGGCGATGTTCTCCAGCCGGTGGGCGGCCGGCGTCTGCGCGCCGAGCAGGCCGACGCCCTGGCGCGCGATCGCGACGAGCTGGTCGTTGGCCCGGGCGCTGGAGATCGTCGCCTGGTAGAAGAGCTCGTCGTCGACGATGTAGCGGTCGCGGCGGCGCTCGTCGCGCTCCCGCCGGACGAGGCTCTGGCTCTCCAGGAAGGCGATCGCCTTGGAGACGGACGCCGGGCTGACCTGGAGGCGCTGGGCCAGCGCGGGCGCGGTGAGGCTGCCCGCGTCGGTGACGAACAGCAGCGTCAGCACGCGGGCGGACATCTTGGGCAGGCCCGACGCCATCAGTACGGTCGTGAGCGTCTCCTCGTACTCGGCCAGTGCCGCCGCGTCGCGCCCGTCCTGCGGCGCCGCCGACCCGGACGGGCGGGCGGCGGCCGGGCGGCGCCGGTGGGCCCGGCGTTCGGTGGCGCGGTGCGCCAGTTCGGCCCGGTACGCCGTCGGCCCGCCGTTGCGCATCACCTCCCGCGTGACCGTCGAGGTGGGACGGTCGAGGCGGCGCGCGATCTCCGCGTAGGGAAGGTCGTCGGCCAGCCCCACCGCGATCTGCTGGCGTTCGGACTGGGTGAGTCGGCCGCCCGGCATCGTGGTCTCCCTGGTTGTGGTCGTGTCTTGTGTTCGTGTCGCGGGACCGCGCGGGGTCACCATAGCGTTCACTCGCTATCCATTGCAACGTCGGCGCATTCTCGCGTTGCCTTGATCTCTGATCCATTGCAACGAAATCAGCAACTTTACGTGCTGAAATGCCGATGCTGTGCAACGAAGCTGTTGCCGCAATCTAGAAAGCAACGTAGCGTTTCCCATGTCAGAAACACCGACCCGAACATGGGAGAGCACGATGCAGAAGTTCGACAGCCCGGCCCCGATCTCCGCCGTCCTGGCCATCCCGGCCGGCCGCATCCAGGTCATCGCCGCCGAGCGCGCCGACACCACCGTCGAGGTCCGCCCGGCCGACCCGGGCAAGAACCGCGACGTCCAGACCGCCGAGCAGACCACCGTCGCGTACGCCGACGGGGTGCTGCGGATCTCGGCTCCGGAGCCGCGCAACAGCCTGATCGGCGCGACCGGATCGGTGGAGATCACCGTTCAGGTGCCGGCCGGGTCCCACGTCGAGGGCAGGACCGCCGGCTCCGAGCTGCGCGGTGTCGGCCGGCTCGGGGACGTGGTCTTCGAGGGCGCGTACCGGCAGATCAAGATCGACGAAGCGGCGAGCGTACGCCTGACCGCGGTCGACGGCACCGTCGAGATCGGCCGGCTGAACGGCCCGGCCGAGATCACCACGGCCCGGGGCGACATCCGGATCACCGAGGCGGTACGCGGTTCGGTGGTGCTGCGTACGCAGTCCGGCGACATCTCGGTCGGCGCCGCCACCGGTGTGTCGGCCGTCCTGGACGCCGGTACCAGCTTCGGCCGGATCAGCAGCAACCTGCGCAACGCCGGAACCCCGGAGCTGAACATCCACGCCACCACCTCGCACGGCGACATCACCGCCCGTGCGCTCTGATCACGCGTACCACTCAGGCGACCGGCCTGCTGGGCATGGGCCCGGCAGGCCGGCGGCGGTCAGCGTGATCCTTCAGGCGCCCAGCAGGTCGTGGCGGATGATGTTGGCGTCCCGGCCGGGGCCGACGCCGATCAGGCTGATCCGCGTACCGCAGAGCTCTTCGAGCCGCTCGATGTACGCCTTCGCGTTGGCCGGCAGCTCCTCGTAGGAGCGCATCTCCGAGATGTCCTCCCACCACCCGGGCAGGTACTCGTAGACCGGCACGGCGTGGTGGAAGTCGGTCTGCGTCATCGGGATGTCCTCGTGCCGCTTGCCGTCGATCTCGTACGCGACGCACACCGGCACCTGGTCCAGCCCGCTCAGGATGTCCAGCTTGGTGATCACCAGGTCGGTGACGCCGTTGAGGCGGACGGAGTAGCGGGCGAGGACCGCGTCGAACCAGCCGGTCCGGCGGGGCCGCCCGGTGGTGGTGCCGTACTCGCCGCCGATCTTGCGGATCCGCTCGCCGATCTCGTCGTGCAGCTCGGTCGGGAACGGCCCGGACCCGACCCGCGTCAGGTACGCCTTGGCCACCGCGATCACCCGGCTCAGCCGGGTCGGCGGGATGCCCGTGCCGACGCAGGCGCCGGCCGCGATCGGGTTCGACGAGGTGACGAAGGGGTAGGTCCCGTGGTCGAGGTCGAGCATGGTGGCCTGGGCGCCCTCCATGAAGACCGTGTCGCCGCGGTCCAGCGCGTCCCAGAGCACCGCCCGCGTGTCGGTGATCCACGGACCCATGCGCTCGGCGTACCCGAGGTATTCGGCGTACACGGCGTCGAGGTCGATCCCCTTGCGGTTGTAGACCTTCACCAGGACCTGGTTCTTCTCCCGCAGGACCAGCTCCAGCTTCTTGCGCAGGATGCCCGGATCGAGCAGGTCCTGAGCGCGGATGCCCATCCGGGAGACCTTGTCGCCGTACGCCGGCCCGATGCCGCGCCCGGTGGTACCGATCCGGCCGGAGCCGAGGTACCGCTCGACGACCCGGTCCAGGGCGCGGTGGTGGGGCATGATCAGGTGCGCGTCGGCGGAGATGAGCAGTCGGTCACAGTTGACGCCCCGCTCGGTCAGCCCGTCGACCTCGGCCAGCAGCACCTTCGGATCGATCACGACACCGTTGCCGATCACGATCTGAGCCGACGGCGAAAGTACGCCCGACGGCATCAGATGCAGGGCGTACTTCTGCCCGTCCGGGGTCACGATGGTGTGACCCGCGTTGTTCCCGCCCGAGTAGCGGACCACGTAGTCGACACGATCGCCGAGCAGGTCGGTAACCTTGCCCTTGCCCTCGTCGCCCCATTGCGCGCCGATCAGCACTATCGCTGGCATCTGTTCGCCTCCTACGGCGATATACCCAGGTAAGACGCGACTGCGCCCCGCCCCGGGGTGTCAGGCTAACAAGTCGATCAGGTCTGCGGTGTCACAGGCCATGGCACAGGCCACAGGGAGAATCATGTTCGACGTCGTGGTCCTCACGCTGGAAGACAGCGCATGCGGTTCGTCGTGCGGCGGGTGCGGCGGCGGCGACGCCTGCTCGACCCGGCCGCGTACGCCCGTGCTGCACCTGATCGACGCGCTGACGGCGGCCGGCGCTCGGACCGAGGCGGTCACCGCGCACGACGACTCCGGCATCGACGACGTCCTGGCCCGCTTCGACGCGCCGCCGGACGCCGACGGGCTGCGCCGGCCCGACCCTGACACGAAGACCCGGCTCGTCGTGGCGATCGCCGACGACGCGCAGCTGCGGCATGTCGTGCACCGGATGGTCCGCCGGTACGCGCCGCCGCCGTCCCGCCGCCCGGGTGACCTGCCGTCGAACCGCACGGTCCCGGACCTGCCGCCGCTGGGCGTGCTGTTGCTCGACAAATCCGACACCACGGCGTACGCCACCCGGCTCGGCCTGCCCCTGGCGCCGGCCGACGTGGCGCGGGCGGTGCTCGGCGACCGCGTACGCCGGCTCGATCTGATGCGCAACGACGGCGGCACGGTGACGATCGACGGGGCGCTGTTCGGTGCCGTCGACGGCGCGGGACAGGCGCTGGCCTGGAAGGGGCGCGTCGAGGTGGACGACCACGTGCTGACCGACGGCGACGATCCGGTGCTGGCCTGCGCCGTCGCGGTCGCCGACGGGTACGCGAAGGTCGACGACATCGACCTGGTGGACGCGCCGAACCCGGCCGACGGCCTGGTGGACGTGGGCATCGCGGTGCCGGTCGTGGTGAAGAGGGCCTTCGGCCGCGACACCCTGCGCATCGAGGTACGCCGGGTCCGTGGCCGCGCGGTGTCGGTGACGCCGCACCCGGACAACGTGACCGGGCTGCCGTACGTGGAGGACGGCGTGACCGGCGAGCTGGCCCCGTCCCGCAAGCGGTCCTGGTGGACCGAGCCCGCCGCCTGGGCCGTCTACACCGCCTGACCGCCACCGCCCGCCCCCGTCTTCCGGCGATCTTGCGCGAATGTTCGGGCCTCTCGGACATATCCGGGCAGCCAGTGAGACTTTCGCGCAAGATCCATCTATGTGTCCGTTGTGGAATGGCTGGTCGGGGGCCTGGCGTTACAGAGTGAAGTGGCTACTCTTGCCAGCGTGACGGATGACTTCTGGCCCGAGGACGAGGTCGACGGCGCCCCCGCGCTCGCACCGCGTACGACGGGGGAGAAGGGTGCGCCCGCGCCGGAGCCGGCGGAGCGTCGGATCGCGGTGCCGGCGAAGACTCCGGACCCGGCACGGCAACCGATCTACGCACCGCGTCCGGTCGACGGGGTGACCGCCGTCGCGGGCGTA
Source organism: Hamadaea tsunoensis DSM 44101 (assembly GCF_000428945.1). Taxonomy (GTDB): domain Bacteria; phylum Actinomycetota; class Actinomycetes; order Mycobacteriales; family Micromonosporaceae; genus Hamadaea; species Hamadaea tsunoensis. Next base: position 266,837 of record NZ_AUAX01000006.1, read on the forward strand.
CCGGTGCAGTTGCCGCCGCGCTCCACCGACTCCGTCCCGGCGCCGCCCCCGCGCGTGCCCGCCCGGCCGATGCCGCAGGATCTGCCCCAGGCGCCGGAGTCCGCCTGGGCGCGTCCGCCGACAGCGCAGTTCCCCACCGTCACACCCGCGCAGGCCGCCACGCCGCCGGTCCCGGTGCAACGGATGGAACCGCTGCACGGCGTACCGCACCAGGTGCCGCCCGCGCCGCTGCCCCGGGCCGCCGAGCCGCCGGAGCCGCACCCGGTCCTGCCCGGCCGCCCGCCCGCGCTTCCGGCCGACGGCTGGCCGGACGACGATCTCACCGCGCACGAGTCGGCGTACGACGACGACGCCTGGTACGCGCAGACCGGCCCGACCGTACGCCCCGCGCCGCCACCGGTGACGCACGAGTTCCACTTCACCGGGACCTTTCCGACGTCCTCCCGGGAGGCGGAGGAGTCCAGCTACACCGTCGAGTCCCATGGGGACAGCGGGTACGCCGACCACCGTGATCGCGATTACTACGACGACTACGACGACCGGCACTTCTTCGACGCCGGCACCCACGCACCTGCAGGCGTCGGCACCCACGCACCTGAAGACGCCGGTACGCACGCGCCTGGATTCGGCCCTGGCACCCACGCGCCTGGATTCGGCGCTGGTACCGACGCGCCCGAAGTCCATGATGCCGAGATCGCGCCGCCGCCGTTGCCGCCCTCCTGGCCGACCCGGGTGTTCGAGCCGCCGACCGCCGCCCCCACCCCGGCCGCCGACCAGGACCTTCCGCTGTACGAGTTCGACGCCGACAGCCAGCCGGACGGGGCGTACGAGCGGCCGGCGGATCTGCCCGCCACCGGGACCGGGGATGCCCCGGGCCGGCACTCCTTCGAGCATCCGCCTGTGCCGGACGGCCCGCCCGCGCTGCCGGGGCCGACCGTCCGTCCGGTTCCGCCGGGCACCGTCCACAATGGCGCGGACTTCACGCCCTCCCGCGATCCGGCCCGGCGCGTCGACGGCTTCGCGCCCGGCGTACCGACGGCGGAGGAGTTCGCCCGGCGCCGCGCCGCCCGGCAGCCCGAGCCCGAGGCCCGGATGGGTGTGCAGGCCGCTCTCCGGCGTTCGACGTTCGGCCTGGTGAGCCCTGGGCCGGGTAAGAAGGAGCGGGAGCACCGGCACAACGTCGAGCTGATCCGGCGCAACTTCGGCGGCCTGCGGCAGGTCACCGTGGTGAACCCGAAGGGCGGCGCGGGCAAGACCGTCGCCGTCCTGATGCTGGCCATGACGTTCGGCCAGCGCCGCGGCGGCTACGTGCTGGCCTGGGACAACAACGAGACGCAGGGCACCCTCGGCATGCGCGCGCAGCAGGACTTCCACGCGCGTACCGTCCGGGATCTGTTGCGGGACCTGCACTTCTTCACCGGCGCCTCGGGGCGGGTCGGCGACCTGTCGCAGTACGTGCGCGCGCAAGGCGAGGGCATGTTCGAGGTGCTGGCCTCGGACGAGTCCGCCACGGCCGGCGAGATGCTCACCGACGTCGCCTTCGGCGACATCCGCGACGTGGTCAGCCGGTTCTACAAGGTGATCGTCGTCGACACCGGCAACAACGTCCGCGCGCCCAACTGGCAGGCCGCCGTCGACGCCACCGACCAGCTCGTCGTCACCATGTCCGCGCGCAACGACTCCGCCGAGACCGCCGCGCGCATGCTCGACCATCTCGAGCAGACCGGGCGTACGCGCGCGGTCCGGCAGGCCGTCACGGTCGTGTCGATGCCGGCCAACCAGCGCGATCTCGACGTGGACGCCATCGAACGGCACTTCGCGGCGCGTACGCGCGAGGTCATCCGGGTGCCGTTCGAGCGCGTCATCGACAGCGGCGAACCCATCCGCTACGCCCGCCTCTCCGACGCCACCGCCGCGGCCTGGGTCAAGGTCGCCGCGGCGGTAGCCGAAGGGCTCTAGGGATCACCTTCCCGGTCGCGGTCCGCGGCAGCTCCGGCAGGAACACCACGTCCCGGGGTACGCAGAACCGGGCGAGATAGTGCCGCACGTACTCGCGTACCGACTCGGGATCGAGACGCTCGCCCGGATGCAGCACGATGTACGCCGCCAGCCGCTGGCCGAAGGACGGATCGTCGACCCCGATGACGGCGACCTCGCGTACCTGCGGGAGCTGGGCGATGAGCTCCTCGACGGGCCGGGGGAACACGTTCTCCCCGCCGGAGACGATCATGTCGTCGGCCCGGCCGTCCACATAGAGCAGTCCGTCGGTGTCGAAATGGCCGAGATCACCCGTACCGAGCAGCCCTTCCGGGGTCGCCTCGCGCTGGGCGGTGTAGCCCTCGAAGAGCATGTTGTTGCGTACGTGGATCTCGCCGACCTGGCCCGCGTCGAGCACCCGCCCGTCCCGGGAGCGGATCTCGACGACCGTCCCCAGTGGTGGCCGCCCCGCCGTCCGCGGGTCCGTACGCAGATCCGCCGGCGTCGCGATAGACACCCAGGACGCCTCGGTGCTGCCGTAGAGGTTGTAGAGGCAGTCGCCGTAGACGTCCATGAAGTGCGTGGCGAGGCCGCCGGGCAGCGCCGATCCGCTGAGCGCCACGACCCGCGGCCGGGGATCGGGCACCACGCCCGTCTCCAGCAGCCGTTGCAGCATCACGGGCACGGCGACCAGGCCGGGGCACTCGTACTGCTCGACCGCGCGTACGGTCGCCTGGGGGTCGAATTTCCGCTGCAGGACAAGCGTGGCGCGCAGGCCGAGCGAGATCTGGAGGGCGGCGAGGCCCCAGGTGTGAAACAGCGGCGCGGCGACGAAGATGCGCTCGCCGACGCGCAGCGGGATGCGGTCGAGGACCGAGGCGAGCGGGCTGAGGCTGCTGGGATTGCGGCGGCGGGCGCCCTTGGGCGCGGCCGTGGTGCCGGAGGTGAGCACGATGAGCCGGCCGGCCCGGGTGGGCGGGCGCAGATCGCCGGGCGACGGCGCGGCGATGAGGCGTTCGGCGTTGGTCTCGGTCAGCGTCGGTACGCCGGGGATGAGTTCGACCAGGTCGTTGTCGGCGAGGACGAGCTCGATCTTCTGCTCGTGCACGACGGCGTCGATGGCGGCCGCGGAGAGGGCGGGGTTGAGCAGCACGACCTCGGCGCCGAGGGCCGAGCCGGCGGCCATCGAGGCGATCATGCCCGCGTGGTTCCGCGCCAGTACGCCGATCTTGCTGCCGACGCCGATCCCGTACCGGGCGCGCAGCGACAAGGCCAGCGCCTCGGTACGCCTCCACAGCTCGCGGTAGGTGGTCGTCCGGTCGGTGCCATCGGGGCTGGAGTCGATGACGGCGGCGTGGTCGGGCGAGCGGTCGGCGGCCGAGCGCAGCTCTCCGGCGAGCGAGAAGCCCCAGCGGCGCAGGGCGTTGAGCTGCGCCACCATCTTGCCGGGCGGCCCCGGATTGAGCAGTCCCCGCTTCGCCAGTACCCAGAGCACACGCGTCTCCTCTTCACCGATGAGCACCAGAATAGTTACTTGCTGGTAATACCGATGAGTAACAACATGACGTATGGCCCCCCGTGATCACAAGGGCAGCAGCCAAGATCCCGCTGGGGCCCGTCGCCAAGATCCCGCCGGTTAGCAGCCAAGATCCCGCTTGGATCAGGGAAATCACCCGAATCTTGGTCCATGATTCGGGTGACAACCGTGATCCAAACGGGATCTTGTGGGGTCGGTACGGCCCAGGTCGGTACGGCCCGAGGACGGTCAGCGCAGCGCCATCCCGGAGATGTTGCGGGCGATCACCAGCCGCTGGATCTCGCTGGTGCCCTCGAAGATGGTGTAGATCTTGGCGTCCCGGTACCAGCGCTCGACCGGGTGTTCGCGGGTGAAACCGGCCCCGCCGAGGATCTGCACGGCCCGGCTCGTCACGTCGACGGCCACCTCGCCGGCCTTGAGCTTGGACATCGAGCCCTCGCCGGCCAGGAATGGCCGGTTGTTGCGGCCCATCCAGGCGGCCCGCCAGACGAGCAGGCGCGCGGCGTCGATCTCCATCTTCATGTCGGCCAGTTGGAAGGCGATGCCCTGGTTCTCGATGATCGGGCGGCCGAACTGCACGCGCGTCTTGGCGTACTCCAGGGCGTATTCGAAGGCGGCCCGGGCGATGCCCAGCGCCTGTGCCCCGACGGTCGGCCGGGACAGCTCGAACGTGCGCATCGACGCCTGGCCGCCGGTACGCTCGCCGGACCGGGCCTTGCCGAGCCGGTCCAGCAGCCGCTCCCGGCCGCCGAGCAGCTGGGAACCGGGGATCCGGACGTCGTCGAGGAAGACGTCGGCCGTGTTGGAGGCGCGCAGGCCCAGCTTCTTGAGCTTCTTCGTGGCCTGGAGTCCGGGCGTGTCCGGCCCGATGACGAAGGCGGCCTGGCCGCGGCTGCCCAGCGACGGATCCACCGACGCCGTGACCACGTGGACCTTGGCGATCCCGCCGTTGGTCGCGTACGCCTTCTGGCCGTTCAGGACCCATTCGTCGGCGGCCTCGTCATAGACGGCCCGCGTACGCATCGCGCCGACGTCGGAGCCGGCCTCGGGCTCGGTCGAGCAGAACGCCGCGGTGGCGGGCGTGTCGACCGTGCCGAAGCACTGCGGGATCCACTCGGCGAGCTGTTCGGGGCTGCCGTTGCCGAAGATCGCGGCGACCGCGAGCGAGGTGCCCATGATGGACATCGCGATGCCGGCGTCGCCCCAGAAGAGCTCCTCGCTCGCCAGGCACAGCGACAGGCCGGACGGGTCCGACCAGGTGTTGGCGAGGAACTCGAACCCGTACAGGCCGATCTTCGCCGCCTCCTGGATGACGGGCCACGGGGTGTCCTCGCGCTCGTCCCATTCGGCGGCGGCCGGGCGCACGACGTCGGCGGCGAAGCCGTGCACCCAGTCGCGCAGGTCGGTCTGCTCCTCGCTGAGATCGAGGGAGAACTCAGCGGCCATGATCAGGCCTTCGGGATGCTGAACAGGTTGGCGATGTTGGACGCCAGGGCCAGGTCGCCCTTGGCCTTCAGCTTGCCGGTCATGAACATCATCACCGGGTTGCCGTTGCCGGAGACGACCTTGAGGAAGTCGACCGGGCCGACGGTCAGGGCGAGCTTCGGGTCGTGGCTCGGCGTCTCCGAGAGGGTGCAGGCGCCGTCGGCGATGACCAGCTCGTAAGTGTCGGCGCCGCCGTCCGGGGCACCCGTGATCGTCCAGTGGATGACGGCGTTCGTGTTGCCCGCCCGCTCCGGCCGGAACAGGGACGGCATCCGGCGGAAGATCTCGTCGAGCACCTTCGGCCGGGCGTCGCCGCTCATGACCTCGGCGATCTGCGCGTCGGAGGCGGACTTGACGAGTTGGGCGAAGTTGCTCGGGTCCAACGAGGTGAAGTCGGACAGGTCGAAGTCGGCCATGAGGTCCCTCCATCGGGTGCGGCGCATGTCGCGGTGCTGGGATATGCGACATAACTTACTCGCGCGTAACATTACGCGGGAGTAGGTAAGGTGGCAAGCGTGGGGAAACGACTGCCGAGAAGCGTCCGCGAGCAACAGATGCTCGACGCGGCCATCCGTGAGTTCGCCCAGCACGGATTCCACGCCGCGAACATGGACGCGATCGCCGAGCGCGCCGGCGTGTCGAAACCGATGGTGTACGCCTACCTGGGAACGAAGGACGAACTGTTCGTGGCGTGCCTGCGCCGCGAGGCCGGCCGGCTGCTCGAAGCCGTCGCCGGGGTCGTGGACTCGGACCTGCCCCCGGACCAGCAGCTCTGGCGGGGACTGCGGGGCTTCTTCGCGTACGTCGGCAAGCATCGCGACGGGTGGGCGGTGCTCTACCGGCAGGCCCGCAGCCGGGAGCCGTTCGCGAGCGAGCTGGCCGCCATGCGCCGGGCGATGGTCGAGGTCATCGCGGAGCGGCTGGCGCTGGCCCTGGCCGGTCACGGCCGCTCGGTGCCGGCGGAGGAGCTGGAGTCGATCGCGCTGGCCCTGGTCGGCGCCGGGGAGTCCCTGGCCGACCGGCTCGTGGACACGCCGCAGGAGGACCCCGAGCGGGTCGCGACCCGGATGATGGGCGCGATCTGGCTGGGCGCCGAGCGCCAGCTCCACGGCGAGGTCTGGCGGACCCACCAGGATCAGTCGGCCTGAAAGGCCCGCGCCGGATGGGCGCGGGCCGGTCTGCCGGCGGATCTAGGCGGTCTCGACCGTGACGTTGGCGCTCTGCCCGACGAGGATTCCCTGCGGGACCTGGTCGAACGTGAGGATCACCTGGTACGTGACGAGGTTGCTGGAGATCGTGCCCGTCTCGGCGATCTGCGTGATCTTCGCGGTGTAGGTCTCGCCGTCCTTGCCGGGCAGGGCGATCTGCGCCTGCTGCCCCACGGTCAGCGCGACCACGTCGGCCTCGCTGAAGGAGGCCTTCACGACCATCGTGGAGACCACGCCGAGCGTGATCACATTGGACCGGGCGGTGTCGCCGACCTTGATGGTGACCGTGAGGATCTTGCCGGCCGCCGGTGCGGTGACGATCGTGCCGTCGAGTTCGCGCTGCGCCTTGGCCAGCGCCGCCCTGTCGTTGTTGACCGTCTGCTGGGCGCTGAGGATCGCGTCGCCGCCGTTGCCGCCGGAGCCCTGCCGCCCGGTCGTCCCGGCCGTGCTGCAACCCTGCGGTGCCGTGTACGCGACCAGGTGCGCGACCACCCCGGAGGAGGCCGGTGCGGCAGTGGAAGCCGCCGTCTCGGACGCGCTCGGTGCGGGGCTGGCCGACGACGAATGCCCGGTCGAGCCGGAACCGGTCGAGCTGCCGCCACCCGTGCTGCCGCCGGTGCTCCCGCCGCCGGTGCTCCCGCCACCCTGGTTGCAGGTCTGGGCGGACGGGCTGGCGCTGGCGGAGGCCCACGCGTCGTCCAGCGCCGCCTGGGCGTCGTCGAGCGCGGACTGTGCGTCGGCGACCGCCAGCTTGGCGTCGGCCTGGTCGATGCGAGCGAGGACCTGTCCGGTGGTGACCATGTCGCCGGGCTTGACGGTGACCGCGGTGACGGTGCCGCTGACGGAGAAGCTGAGTGACTGCGTGGTGACCGGCTGTACGGTGCCCTTGGCGGTCACGCCCGTGGCGGCGACCCGCTGAACCGTCTGCGCCGCCGGCTTCGTCTGGGGCGTGCCGCTCTCGGCGTACCAGAGCAGGCCACCGGCGACGGCCAGCGCCACCACTCCGGCGGCGACCGCCACGATCCAACGCATCCGATTTCCTCGCATGGAGCGGCAGTCTCGTCAGGCGACATCGGCCGGTCCTCGGCGCAACCTCGGAGCCACCTCAGAATGACGATGCCAATGCGGCACCCGATTGCGAGCGTTCTTTGAGTTTCCCTTGAGTACTCCCGGAGCAGTCGCCGCCAGGCTGCCGTGCGGAGGTGCCAAGGATGAAACTGCGTATGGGCTCCCGCATGGGGATCGCCGCCATGGCCGCGATCGCGGCCGTGACGATCGCGGGCCTTGCCGGGTGCGGTGGCAAGGGCGACGACACCGGATCGAGCAGCACCGGGACGGACGCCGCGTCGCAGTACCGGGACTGCCTGGCGAAGAACGGCGTCACGCTGCCCAGCAACTTCGCCCGCGGCTCCGGCCGGCCCGGCGGCAACTTCCCGTCCGGCCGCCCGTCCGGCTTCCCTTCGGGTTTCCCGACCGTACGCCCCTCCGGCGGCAACGGTAACGGCGGCGGCGGGTTCGGCGGTTTCCCCGGCGCCCAGTCGAGCGAGTTCGCCAAGGCCGAGCAGGTCTGCGCGAGCCTGCGACCCAGCGGCCAGCCCGGCTTCGGCGGCAACCGCGGCGGCGGCGCCAACGCGGCGTACCGCAACTGCCTGACGGAGCACGGCGTCACCATGAACCAGGGGCAGCAGCTCAACACGGCCGACCCCAAGGTGGTCGAGGCCATGAAGACGTGTTCGGTCCTTCGGCCGAGCGCCGCCCCGTCAAACTGACACTTGCGCGCCGGTCGCGTTTCGCTACACACTAAGCTCCTGCCCCGACAGGCCCGGTTCCCCCGTGCTGCGCCTGCCGGGGCAGGCCCATTTCCGCAGCCTGCGGGGCTGTTCCACAGCCGGCCGGATCTCTTCCCCGGCCTGCCGGACAGCGTTCGGCAGCCTGCCCGGGTGGCACCCGCCGCGGCCAATGTGTCGCTTGTGGAGAGTGCGGGTCAGCCCGCCGACCCGAACGCCTGCCGCAACTCGCCGATCGCCTTCGCGGCCGTCCCGTTCACCACCGACTTGCCGGCGTCGAACGTGTCGTTGTGGTCGCTGAGCACGGCGATCACCCAGTCATGGCCGTCCTCGACGATGCGCCCGATCGAGTTGGTCGCGTACTGGCCGTTCTCGTCGTCGAGATCGACCCAGCCCACCTTGAGGTAGACCGCCGTCGCGGCGTCGTCCGCGCCGGCCGTCACGCCGAAGCGCTGCTCGCTGACGACGTTGCTCATCCAGCCCTGCAGGAGCCCGCGGTTGGCGGCGCTGAGCGGGCCGTTCCCGTCGCTGATCTTCTTGAGCAGGCGTACCTGGTCGTCGGCCGTGGTGGTGGTCATGCCCCAGGCGTCCGACGGCGTCGTCTCGGTCAGGCCGAGCCGCTCGTTCGCGGCGGCCAGCCCGTCCGTCCCGCCGATCGCGTCGAACAGCGCCGAGGCGGAGTCGTTGTCGCTGCGCTCGATCGCCGCCGCGGCCCACTGCTTCTCCTGGGCCGTGAGGCTCGTGCCCGCGTCCTGGTGCTGCAGCATCAGCGCCGCGATGATGTCCACCTTCACGATGCTCGCCGTCTGGTACTCCGCCGTGCCGTTCACGCTGATCGACGCCCCGGTCGCCCGGTCGTACACGGCCACCGAGACGTTGCCGCCCTCCGCCTTGACGTACGCGCGGACAGCCGCGGTGACGGTGGCGGTGTCGGCCTTGGCAGCGCCTGATGCGGAGGGTGATGACCCGATTGCAGAGGGTGATGTGGACGAGACCACATCAGACTTCGTCACAGCCTGTGTGTCCGCAGCCACGGAACGGCCATGATGCGCGTACGCGACGCCCACTCCCAGCGTTCCCACCGCGGCGAGGGCGACGATTCCGACGGCGTACATGAATGACTTTCGACTGTGCACCGCGCAAGAGTGCCCGGCTGACCTGGGCGGACCCTGAGAACCTTGCAGGTCCTTCCGAGGTTTCTCCAAGGCTGGGCCGCTAAAACAGTGACATCCGGTTGATGGAGGAGATGACGTGACCAACAGTGAGGCGCCCGCGCGGCCGACGCGCGTACTCGTCGTCGACGACGAACCGAACATCTGCGCGCTGCTGCAGGCGACGCTGCGCCTGACCGGGTTCGACGTACGCGTGGCCGAGAACGGCCGCGACGCGCTCATCATCGCCGAGGAGTTCCAGCCGGAGCTGGTCGTGCTCGACGTCATGCTGCCCGACATGGACGGCTTCCAGATCGCCTCCAAGCTGCGCGCGGACGGCCGGGGTACGCCGGTGCTGTTCCTGACCGCGCGGCAGTCGGTCGAGGACCGGATCTCCGGTTTGACCGTGGGGGCCGACGACTACGTCACGAAGCCGTTCAGCCTGGAGGAGGTCGTGCTGCGGATCCGGGCGATCCTGCGCCGTAGTCAACTGGCTACGCCCAGTGACGACGACGGCATCCTGCGCTACGCCGACCTGGAGCTGGACGAGGAGGCGCACGAGGTACGCCGGGCCGGCAAGCTCGTCGAGCTGAGCCCCACGGAGTTCAACCTGCTGCGCTACCTGATGGTGAACGCGGGCCGGGTGGTGAGCAAGGCGCAGATCCTCGACCGCGTGTGGAGCTACGACTTCGGCGGCGACGGCCGGATCGTCGAATCCTATGTGTACTACCTGCGCAAGAAGGTCGACAAGCTGGACCCGCCGCTGATCCACACCGTCCGCGGCGTCGGGTACGCCCTGCGCCTGCCGCGTGCGGAGCAGGCGGCCTGAGCATGCGCCGGCTGAGGATCCGCCGTTGGGGGCAGTGGACGCTGCGGTCGCGCATGGTCGTGTCGATCGTGGCGCTCGCCGGGGTGGCGCTCATCGTGGTCAACATCGTGGCCGCGACGCTGATCCGCGGCTACCTGACCGACAAGCTGGACACCGAGCTCACCCGGTTCGGCGGCGGCGGTCCGCGGCCGGACCCCGAGCAGCAGTACGACCCGACGCGTACCGGGGACGGCCAGTTCAGAGGGCTGCCGGCGTGGGCGCAGGAGGGCGTGGCCTTCATCCGGTACGACGCGACCGGCACGAAGGCCCCGTGGGGCAACTTCGGCAGCGTGACCTCGACCGAGTTGCCGATCCTGGGCGACTTCCAGGAGCTCAAGACGCACGCCGGCCAGGCGCCGTTCACGGCCGTGGGTACCAAGGCGAGCTATCGGGTCGCCGTCATGCAGAACGCCGACAACACCGGCAAGGTCTACTACTCGGTCTCCGCGCGCTCGATGGACAAGATCGAGCAGACGGCCAACCAGCTGATGCTCGTCGGCATGGGAGTCAGCGGCCTCGCCCTGCTCGTGCTGGCGCTGCTGGCCTCCGCGGTCGTCAAGATCGGCCTGCGGCCGCTCACCCGCATGGAGACCGCCGCGGCCTCCATCGCCGCCGACGACCCGCCCTCGCAGACGCAGGTCGCGGGGCGCGTACCGGACGCCGACCCGCATACCGAGGCGGGGCGGCTGGGGCTCGCGCTCAACACCATGCTCGGCCGCATCCAGAACGCCATCGCCGCCCGCGCGGCCTCCGAGCAGCGGCTGCGGCAGTTCCTCGCCGACGCCTCCCACGAATTGCGTACGCCGCTGACGTCCATCCGCGGTTTCGCGGAGCTCTACCGGCGCAGCGGGTCGCAGGGCGGGCCGGAGATGACCGAGATGATGTCGCGCATCGAGCAGGAGGCCGCCCGGATGGGCCTGCTGGTCGAGGATCTGCTGCTGCTGGCCGCGCTGGACGAGGAGCGGCCGCTGCGCGCCCAGCCGGTCGACCTGCTCGCGGTGGCGGCGGACACGATCAGCGACGCGCACGTACGCAATCCCACCCGGTTCGTGGCGCTCTCCTCCTTCGATCCGGTGACGGTCACCGGCGACGACCACCGGCTGCGGCAGGTCGCCACCAACCTGGTCAGCAACGCCCTGCGGCACACGGGCGATTTCGCCAAGGTCGAGATACGCGTCGCCGAGACGACGATGACCGTCCCCGATCCGGCCGTCGTGGCCTCCGTCGGAGCCGATCTGCGCCCCGGTACGCGTATCGCGCTGCTCGAAGTCGGCGACACGGGTCCCGGCGTACCGGCGGAACATGCCGAGCGCATCTTCGAGCGGCTGTACCGGGCCGATCCGGGCCGGGCGCGATCGCAGGGCGGTTCGGGTCTCGGCCTGTCCATTGTGGCGGCGATCGTGGCCGCGCACGGCGGCCGGGTCGAACTGGTCACCGCCCCGGGCCAGGGCGCGACCTTCCGGGTCCTCCTTCCCTTAGGAAATAAGCCCAGCCCACATCCGTGATCCACTTTAGGTGGACAACCCTTCTCGAACCCTTTCCTCCCTTGCGACCGAGTCGAGGGCGTCTTTAGGCTGCCTTCGTCCAGTGGTGCGTCTCGATCCGTGAGCGCACCGATGTCAATGGGGAGGAACAGTGTCGTTACGCTCTACCCATCTGAGACCGGGCGGCCGCAAGGCTCTCGCCTTCGGTTTCGCGGTGGCCCTGGCCGTCGCGGTGCCGTCCGCGAGCCAGGCCGCCGACCGGTCCGGTGGCGCGGCGAAGAAGGCCGACGCCGGCGCGCACGACCTGCGCGACAAGGCGAGTTTCTATGACTCCCGGCAGGACCCCGCGGTCGCCAAGCTGTTGAAGCAGCGCTCGGCGCTGATGTCCGCCAGCCCGAAGTCGGGCGTGCGGACGCTGCGCGGCGAGCTCGGCAACCTCGGTGTCATCGACATCGACCCGCTGACCGGGACGGCCCGTGCGGTCTCCCGGCTCGACGGCTTCCTCACCGCGGCCAGCAGGAAGCCGGCCACCTCCATCGCCCTCGACTACGTACGCTCCCACCAGGACGTGTTCGGCCTCGACGCGGCCGGCGTATCGCGCCTGCAGCTGCGCCGGGACTACGTGGACATCGAGGGCACCCACCACCTCAGCTACATCCAGACGGTCGGCGGGATCCCGTTCTTCGGCAACGGCGTACAGGCGAACGTGACGAAGAAGGGCCAGCTGATCAACGTGGTCGGCTCCCCGGTCGCGGCCACGCCGTCGGCCGCCGCCGCGCCCGGCATCTCCGCGAGCACCGCCCGCCAGGCGGCGATCAAGGACGTCGAGGGCAAGGCCAAGGACGCGACCGCCAAGACCGTCGGCGGGGCGCGCCAGGAGGTGGAGTTCAGCAACGGCGACAACGCCCAGCTCGCGTACTTCCAGACCGCGGGTGGGCCGCGCCTGGCGTGGCAGACGCTGACCGCGCCGAGCAGCAAGGAGCTCTACACGCACATCGTCGACGCGGCGACCGGCCGGGTGCTCTACCGGCAGTCCCTCGTGGACTACGACAACGGCCTGGCCTGGGACTACTACCCGGGTGCGGCCAAGGGCGGCGTCCAGACCAGCCGTAACTTCACGGCCAAGGGCTGGCTGCCGAACAACTCGCCGTGGCTCGCCGGCAACGTCGCGCACGTCTACACCGACGTGAACGACGACAACGTCGCGGAGCCGTCGGAGGAGGTCACGCCGTCCGGCAAGAAGTCGTTCACCTACCCGGTGACCAGCTTCAACAGCCTGGGCGCGCCGTGTTCGGCCACGTTCGTCTGCACGTGGGACCCGAGCACGCCGTACTCGTGGCAGGCCAACCGGTCGCAGAACGCCGTGCAGGTGCTCTACTACATCGGCATGTTCCACGACCACCTCGCCGCCGCCCCGATCGGCTTCAACCGGACGGCCGGCAACTTCGAGGCCGTGGACGGCGACGCCGTGCAGGCCGAGGCCATGGACGGCGCCGACACCATGGGCGGTCTGCCCGACCCGAACCACGCGGACAACGCCAACATGTCCACGCCGCCGGACGGTCAGTCGCCGCGCATGCAGATGTACCTGTTCCCGGACCCGAGTACGCCGGGCGACCCGTGGCTGGCCAGCAACGGCGGCGACGAGGCGGACATCGTCTACCACGAGTACACCCACGGCCTGTCCAACCGGCTCGTCGTGGACGCGCTGGGCCAGTCGACCCTGGGCAACATCCAGGCCGGGTCGATGGGCGAGGCGTGGAGCGACTGGTACGCGATGGACTACCTGAACAACCTGGGCTTCCAGGCTGACGGGAACCAGCCGGGCGACGTCCGCATGGGCAACTACGTCGGCTGGGGCAACGACATCATCCGGACGCAGCCCCTGGACTGCCCGGTCGGTACCACGTCCGCCAAGTGCCCCGGCACGCCGACGGCCGGTTCCGGCGGTTACACCTACGGCGACTTCGGCACCATCATCGGTGCGCCCGAGGTCCACGCCGACGGCGAGATCTGGAGCGAGACGCTGTGGCAGCTGCGCTCCGTTCTCGGCTCGAAGCTCTCCGAGTCCCTCGTGACCCGGGCCATGGAGCTCTCCCCGGCGAACCCGTCCTACCTGGACGAGCGCAACGCGATCCTGATGGCTGACCAGGTCGTCAACGGTGGCAAGGCGAGCAAGAAGATCTGGCAGGTGTTCGCGTCGCGCGGTATGGGCTACTTCGCCGGTGCCGTCGACGGTGACGACACCCACCCGGTCGAGGACTTCTCCACGCCGCCGGCTCCGGGTACGCCCAAGGGCTCGCTCACGGGCAAGGTGCTCGACGCGGACAGCGGCCTCGCGGTCGCCGGTGCCATCGTCGGGTTCGGCGGCCACGCGTCCGGGTTCCCGGGCGACTACGCCGCCATCACCGACTCGTCGGGCAACTACACGATCAGCGGGATCTTCCCTGGCACCTACCCCGCCGTCTTCGGGCGCGCGGGCGGGTACGACAGCCAGACGACGACGCTGAGCGTACGGTCCACCACCAATGTGAAGAACTGGGCGCTGCGCCGGGACTGGGCGGCACTCGGCGGCGGCGGGTCGGTCGTGGACTTCAACGGTCCCGACTACACGCCGTTCGGCTGCGGCCCGACCAGCGCGATCGACCAGTCCCTCGGCAACGGCTGGGGCAGTGACGTCGAGCAGGTCGGCACCTCCGCGACCCCGAAGTTCGTCACGATCAAGCTGCCGCAGCCGGTGAACATCGCGGCGATCGCGGTGGACCCGGGCAACACCTGCGGCGACGGCGGCAGCGCGTCGACCGGTGACTTCTCGATCGAGACGTCCACCGACGGCGTGACCTTCACCGTGGCCGCGACCGGCACCTTCGGTGCCGCGGACCGGCACCGGCTCAACAGCGTCCCGCTGACCGCCGGCCAGTCCAACGTCCAGTACGTCAAGCTGTGGCTGCGGGGGACCCAGGTTCCCGGCGGCCTGGCGAGCTGCCCGGGTCCGTACTCGGGCTGCGACTTCATGGACATGTCCGAGATCGAGGTCTACGGCACCTCCGCTTCCTGATCGCGGTAGTGCCAACGCCGGGTCCCGTCCTGCTCCGTGCAGGGCGGGACCTGCGTTTGTACGCATCCGGGAAGCCATCTTGAGGTGGCTCCGAGGTTCGGCCGAGCAGCCTCCGAGTGCGATTCGCCATTGTGCCGCCATGCGATTCCTGCGACGACGTACATTCCTGATCAACGGTGCGCTGGGCGTGCTGCTGGTCGGCGGGCTGGTATGGGCGTACCTGGCGGTCAAGGGGACCGGTACGACGCCCGCCGCGGCCTCGTCGACGCGTACCGGCACCGTCGCGCAGGGCACCGTCACCGAGACCGTGACCGCCTCCGGCACGGTGGCCAGTGCCAACGTCATGAACCACAATTTCGTCACCTCGGGGACGGTCACCTCGATCAGCGTCGCCCTCGGCCAGAAGGTCACCAAGGGGCAGGTGCTGGCGAAGGTCGACGACACCGACGCCGCGGCCGACCTGGCGACGGCCAAGGAGAACCTGAGCGCGGCCGAGGACGCCTACACCCGGGCGAAGGACGCCGCCGACGGCGACACCTCCGCCGACGCGGTCAAGCAGGCGCAGCGTACGGTCAACAGCGCGCAGAACGCCGTGGACAGCGCGCAGCGCGCGGAGAACGGCACGGTGCTCAAGGCCGGGATGGCCGGCACGGTGACCACCCTGAGCGGAACGGTGGGCGGCTCCTCCAGCGGGTCGAGCAGCAGCTCGGGCGGCACGGGCTCGACCGGTGGCGGCGGCACGGGATCGTCTTCCAACTCGTCCAGTTCGTCCAGTTCGTCGAGCGCCTTCATCGTCATCTCCGACATGGCCAAGCTGCAGGTCTCGGCGAGCGTCCCGGAGGCGGACGCGACCCGCCTGCAGCTCAAGCAGGGCGCCCAGGTCACCTGGAACGCCCTGGCGAACACGTCGGTCGAGGGCACGGTCTCCTCGATCTCGCCCACCTCGACGACCAGCGGCGGTGTCACCTCGTACCCGATCGTCGTCAGCCTGAACACGGTGCCCGCGGGTGCGAAGCTCGGCCAGTCCGTCTCGCTGAGCGTGGTCGTCGCCGAGGCGAAGGACGTGCTCTACGTACCGGCCGCGGCGGTCAAGTCGGCCGGGAACATCAAGACGGTCACCGTGATCACCGATACCGGCGCGCAGCAGATCCAGCCGGTCACCATCGGTGTCGAGGGCGACTCGTACACCGAGATCAAAGAGGGCCTGACCGTCGGCCAGAAGGTCGTCATCGCGACCGTCACCAGCACCACCGGGACGACGAACTTCCCCGGCGGCGGCCAGTTCCCCGGCGGCGGGTTCGGCGGCGCGGGCACCGGTGGCGGCGGCTTCGGCGGCAACCGATGAAGGCCGTCATCGACGTCCGCGACCTCGTGAAGACCTACGGCGAGGGCGAGGCCACGGTCCACGCGCTCGCCGGGGTCTCCCTCACGATCAACCGCGGCGACTACGTGGCGATCATGGGCTCCTCGGGCTCCGGCAAGTCGACCCTCATGCACATCCTCGGCTGCCTCGACATCCCCACCTCCGGCAGCTACCTGCTCGACGGCGTGGACGTCAGCCGGCTCAACGACCGCCAGCTCGCGCTCGTGCGCAACCGCCGGATCGGCTTCGTCTTCCAGGCGTTCAACCTGATCCCCCGCACCAGCGCCGTCGCCAACGTCGAGCTTCCCTTGGCGTACGCGGGAGTCAAGGCGTCCGTACGCCGGAAGCGGGCCCTCGCGGCGCTGGACATGGTGGGTCTGGGCAACCGCGCGGACCACGACCCGAACCAGCTCTCCGGCGGCCAGCAGCAGCGGGTCGCCGTGGCCCGCGCGCTGGTGAGCGAGCCGGCGCTGCTGCTGGCCGACGAGCCGACGGGCAACCTGGACAGCAAGTCGACCGCGGACGTGCTCGCGGTGCTGGACCAGATCAACCGGGAGGGACGCACGATCGTGCTGATCACCCATGAGGACGAGGTGGCGCACCACGCCCGCCGGGTGATCCGGCTGAAGGACGGCGAGATCATGTCGGACGTACGGCAGCGGGCCATCCAGGACGAGCGGGACGAGGTGCCGTCGTGGGCCTGATGGAGATCTTCAAGTTCGCCCTGCGGGGCATCAGCGCGAACAAGCTGCGCTCCAGCCTGACGATGCTCGGCATCCTGATCGGTGTCGGCGCGGTCATCCTGCTGGTGGCGGTCGGCAACGGATCGAAGGTGGAGGTCGAGAAGAGCCTGCAGGGCCTCGGCACCAACACCCTCACCGTCAGCAGCGGCCGGGCGATCCGCAGTTCCACCTACAGCACCGACCTGACGCTGTCCATCGTGGAGGCGTTGAAGGACAAGAACGCCGCGCCGGACATCCTGAGCGTCTCGCCGGTCGTGCAGAGCTCCCAGACCCTGACGTACGGCTCGACGGACCACACGACCACGGTCATCGGCACCTCGACCGACTACATCCAGGCGTCGAGCGGCAAGATCGCGACGGGTGAGGCGTTCAACGCGGACGACGCGGCGAAGGCGGAACGCGTACTGGTGATCGGGCAGACGACCGCGACGGAGCTGTTCGGCAACGAGGATCCGCTCGGCAAGCAGGTCAGCGTCGGCGGCCAGATCTTTACCGTCATCGGCACGCTGCAGAAGAAGGGCTCGACCGGGTTCAACGACCCGGACGACACCGCGATCGCGCCGCTCTCGGCCGTGCAGCGGGCACTGACCGGCTACGGGCCGGTCAACTCGATCACCATCGAGGCCGTCAGCGCCGACGCGGTGTCCGCCGCCCAGGCCGAGGCCACCGCCATCCTGAACACGAAGATGCACGTTACCAGCACCTCCAACACGCCCTATCAGATCCGGTCGGCCTCGCAGCTGCTGGAGACGCGTACGGCGACGGCGGAGACGTTCACGACACTGCTCGGCGCGGTGGCGGCCATCTCGCTGCTCGTCGGCGGCATCGGCATCACGAACATCATGATGGTGACCGTCACGGAGCGTACGCGCGAGATCGGTATCCGCAAGGCGCTCGGCGCCCCTCGCCGGGTCATCCTGACCCAGTTCCTGCTGGAGGCGACGATGCTCTCGCTCGTCGGCGGCCTGCTCGGCGTGGCCGGCGCCTTCATCGGCGCGAACTTCCAGATCACGGGCATCACGCCGGTGATCGTGCCGAGCTCGGTGGTGCTCGCCCTCGGCGTGTCCGTCGCCATCGGGCTGTTCTTCGGCAGTTATCCGGCGAGTCGCGCCGCGGGACTGCGCCCCATCGACGCACTGCGGTACGAGTAGGAGATGCAGGACATGAGCAAGCACGCAACGGCCGGCCAGGTCAGCGAGCCCGACGTCGAGATCGACGACACGGCCCCGATCGACGATCTCGCCGTCGGCCTGGCGCGCGCGGAGCGCAAGCAGTGGATGACGCGTACGACGGTGATCCTGGGCGGGCTCGTCCTCATCACGGCCGGCTTCATCGGCGGTGTGCAGGTGCAGAAGGCCAACGGCAGCTCGACGGCGGCGAGCACCCCCGGCGCGAACCGGGGCACCGGCGGCCGCAACTTCGAGGGTTTCGGCGGCGGCAACTTCCCGGGCTTCGGCGGCACGGGCACCGGCAACGGCGGCACGGGTACGGGTGCCTCGTCGCGCAACGCCACCACCGGCAAGATCAAGCTGGTCGACGGCAACACGGTCTACGTGGAGCTGACCGACGGCACGGTCGTCACGGTGAAGGTCTCGGACACCACCAAGATCTCCTCGGCCGCGACCATCTCGGTCAAGGACCTCAAGGCCGGCGCCTCGGTCACGGTCCAGGGCCAGGAAGGCTCGGACGGGACCATCGCCGCGGGTTCCATCACGGCCACCAAGTAGCTCCCCGGCGGGGGAAGGGCCGCGGGGACACCCGTCCCCGTGGCCCCGGCCGACCCGCCGACGCCCGTGGCTGGTAGTGGTGGGACATGACGATTCACAGCGAGGACCCGTTCGCGACGCCGGAAGAGCAGCGCTCCCCGGTACGCCGGCTGCGTGGCCGGGCAGCGGCGGCGGTGACGTTGTGGACCGCCGGTGAAGGAACGGGCCGGGCCGGGCTGACGGTCTCGTCGGCGCTCGTCGCGGACGGGCAACCCGGTCGGCTCCTCGGCCTCGTGGACGACGAGTCGGACTTCTGGGCCGCCGCGCGACCGGCCGGGCGGTTCGCGTACGCGCTGCTCGGCCCGGACGACAAGCAGCTCGCCGACCGGTTCGCGGGGCTGCTGCCGGCGCCGGGCGGCCTCTTCCTCGATCCTGTGTGGACACAGACGGCGTACGGGCCGGTGCTGGCGAGCGCGTCGGCATGGGCGGGCTGCCGGATCGACGACGCCCGCGGGTTCGGCTGGGGCCTGCTCGTCGAGGCGACGATCGAGGAGATCACGCTGGGTCCGGCCGCGCCGCCGCTGCTGTATCACCGCGGCCGGTACCGGGAGTTGCCCTGACGCTCCTGACCCGGCGTCGCCGGCCGGTCACCGTGCGCCCAGTGGTGTGACTCAGGTCACTCGGCGCAGTGGGCCGACCGTTCGGCGCATCGGCCGACGCCCACCGGTCAACGCCTAGGTCAACGGTCGCGACCAGCCTAGGGTCCGCAGGCACCCGGCCCGAACGTCTGCGGGCCTCGCGCTCCCGGCGGTGATCTACCGATGACCACGGCTCCACCTCCCGAAGCACCACCTGCCACCGACGACTCGTACGCGGCGGTCCAGCAGTCGCCCGAGTTCCAGTCGTTGCGCCGAGCCCTTCGCAGGTTCGTCTTCCCGATGACGGTCGCCTTCCTCCTCTGGTACGCCCTCTACGTCGTGCTGTCGGCGTACGCCCGGGACTTCATGGGCAAGGTCCTGTTCGGGAACATCAACGTGGCCCTCGTCTTCGGGCTGCTGCAGTTCCTGAGCACCTTCCTCATCGCCTGGGCGTACGCCCGGTTCGCCGACCGCAACATCGACGGCCAGGCCGACGCGATCAAGGCCCGGATCGAGGGAGGAGACCAGTGACCAACGCCCGTACGCTCACGATCATCCTGTTCCTCGTCCTGGTGGCGGTGACGCTGGGCATCACGATCTGGGCCAGCCGCCAGACCCGGACGGCGACGGACTTCTACGCCGGCGGCCGTTCGTTCTCGGCCTTCCAGAACGGCATGGCGATCGGCGGCGACTACATGTCGGCGGCGTCGTTCCTCGGCATCGCCGGCCTGATCGCGCTGTTCGGCTACGACGGCTTCCTCTACTCCATCGGCTTCCTGGTCGCCTGGCTCGTGGCGCTGCTGCTGGTGGCGGAGTTCCTGCGCAACGCGGGCCGCTACACGATGGCCGACGCGCTGGCGTTCCGCCTCAAGCAGCGCCCGGTACGCGCGGCCGCCTCGCTCTCGACGGTCGTCGTGTCGATCTTCTACCTGATCGCCCAGATGGTCGGCGCCGGTTCGCTGGTCGCCCTGCTGCTCGGGATCAAGCCGGGCTCGACCTTCCTCGGCATGTCGGCGGACACGGCCAAGGTCGCCACCATCATCCTCATCGGCGCCCTGATGATCGTCTACGTGGTCGTCGGCGGCATGAAGGGCACCACCTACGTGCAGATCGTCAAGGCGTTCCTGCTCATGGGCGGGGCCATCCTGATGACAATCCTGGTGCTGTCGGCGTACAAGTTCAATCTGTCGAGCCTGCTCGGCGCGGCGGCGGAGAAGTCGGGCAGCGGCTCGGCCTTCCTGGAGCCGGGCCTGCGGTACGGCAAGGAGGTCGCGGGCAACGCGACGCAGACCTTCTACAACAAGATGGACCTGCTCTCGCTCGGCCTGGCGCTCGTGCTCGGCACGGCCGGCCTGCCGCACATCCTGATCCGGTTCTACACGGTGCCGACGGCGCGGACCGCACGCCGCAGCGTGCTGTGGGCGATCGGCATCATCGGCCTGTTCTACCTGCTCACCCTGGCGCTCGGCTTCGGCGCGGCGGCGATGGTGGGCGGCAAGGCGATCAAGGCGCAGGACGCGGCCGGCAACACCGCGGCCCCGCAGCTCGCCGAGGCGCTCGGCAAGCGGTTCCTGGGCGGTGACGTCGGCGGCGCGTCGCTGCTGGCGGTGATCGCGGCGGTCGCTTTCGCCACGATCCTCGCGGTCGTCGCGGGCCTGACGCTGGCGTCGTCCTCGTCGGTCTCGCACGACTTCTACGCCAACGTGGTCAAGCGCGGCCAGGCCACCGAGCGGCAGGAGATCAGGGTCGCCCGGGTGTCCGCGCTGGTCATCGGTGCGCTGTCGATCGTTCTCGCGATCTTCGCGCAGAAGCTGAACGTGGCGTTCCTCGTCGCGCTCGCCTTCGCGGTGGCGGCCTCGGGCAACCTGCCGGCGATCCTCTACAGCCTGTTCTGGAAGAGGTTCACGACGGTCGGCGCGACCGCGGCCATCTACGGCGGTCTCATCTCGGCCGTCGGCCTGGTCGCGTTCTCGCCCGTCGTGTCGGGCGCAGCCACGTCGTGGTTCCCGCACGCGGACTTCGCCTGGTTCCCGCTGTCCAACCCGGGCATCATCTCGATCCCGATCGGCTTCCTCTGCGGCTGGATCGGGACCCTGCTGTCCAGCGAGCCCAGCTCCGTCGAGAAGTACGCCGAGCTGGAGGTCCGGTCGATCACGGGGGCCGGCGCCCACTGACGCTCCGGGGGACCTCCTGGGCCGGCCGCTCCGGCGGGCCCAGGAGTCCTCAAGATCCCGCTTGGATCACGGTCGGCACCCGAATCTTGGCTCATGATCCGGGTGATTCACCTGATCCAAGCGGGATCTTGGGCGTACGGGCGGGCTGCCGGGCGGGGCAGGGGCCAGGGCCGTGCGGACGGCCGGCCTTGGGTAAGGTCGGGGCATGGTGGAGCAGCGGTTCGGCGAAGGTCATCGGGTTCTCGTCTCGGGCGGCGCGGGCTTCGTGCCCTCGCACGTCGTGGATGCCCTGCTCGGGCGCGGCTGCGAGGTCGTGGCCGTCGACAACTTCGTGACCGGGTCGCCGGCCAACGTCGCCCACCAGGCCGACAATCCGAAGTTCACCCTCGTGAAGGCGGACGTCTCCGAGGGGCTGCCGGCGGACCTCGGCGGCCGGTTCGACGCCGTCCTGCACATGGCCTCCCCGGCCAGCCCGACGGACTTCGCGCTGCTGCCGGTGGAGATCCTCAAGGTCGGCTCCTACGGCACCTTCCACCTGCTCGACCGCGCGCTGCAGGACCGGGCCCGGTTCCTCATGGCCTCGACGTCCGAGGCGTACGGGGATCCGCTCGTGCACCCGCAGCCGGAGACCTACTGGGGCAACGTCAACCCGATCGGCGTACGCAGCGTCTACGACGAGGCGAAGCGGTTCAGCGAAGCGGCCGTGATGGCGTACCGGCGGTTCCACGGGGTGGACACCGCGATCGTGCGGATCTTCAACACCTACGGCCCCCGGATGCGGCCCAACGACGGCCGGGCCATCCCGACCTTCATCTCGCAGGCGCTGCGCGGCGAGCCGGTGACGGTCCACGGCTCCGGACGGCAGACGCGGTCGATCTGCTTCGTCGACGACCTGGTCCGCGGCATCCTCGCGCTGCTCGACTCGGGCGAGTCCGGTCCGATCAACTGCGGCACCGAGCACGAGATGACCATGCGGGAGCTGGCCGAGCGGATCGTCGCGCTGAGCGGCTCCCAGTCGGAGATCATCTTCACCGAGCGCGGCTCGGACGACCCCGAGCGGCGCCGGCCGGATCTGACCCAGGCGCGTACCAAGCTGGGCTACGAGCCGGCCGTCGGACCGGACGAGGGCCTGCTCGCCACGATCGAGTACTTCCGCTCGCACGCCTGACCCGCACCACCGCGTACGCGGGAGGCGCCGGACACACTGTCGGGCACGTGTCGATCATGCGGCCGGTTGTCGCCCTTCTCCGTACCCTGGAGCCATGGCGAACTCATCCGGGGGCGTGTACGGCCGTCCGCGCAGGGACCGCGACGATGACGATCAG
Organism: Hamadaea tsunoensis DSM 44101; assembly: GCF_000428945.1. Classification (GTDB taxonomy): domain Bacteria; phylum Actinomycetota; class Actinomycetes; order Mycobacteriales; family Micromonosporaceae; genus Hamadaea; species Hamadaea tsunoensis. Next base: position 289,341 of record NZ_AUAX01000006.1, read on the forward strand.
CCGGACGGCACGCCGGCGGAGAACGGCGGCGGGAGCCGGGCCAGCGGTCGCGCGAGTGTCGGCGGCCCGGGCCGGTCGCGCGGCGGCAGCGGCTCGGCCAACCGCCGGGACACCGGCCGGAAGGATGCCGGCCGGCCTGGTGGCGGCCCCGGCCGGACCCCGGCGGGCAGGACGGCGGCGGGCGCCGGTGCCGGGCTGCCGCCCAAGCGCAAGATCAAGCCCCGCTGGGACCGCATCGCCCTGGTGGCCGGCGTCGCCGTGCTCGTCATCGGCCTGCTGACCGCGGGCGGCCTGTGGCTCTACGGCCACAACCTCAACAACAAGCTGCAGAAGACCGACCCGTTCTCGTCCATCGTCGGCAACCGTCCGGTGAAGACCGTGGACGGCGCGCTCAACATCCTGCTGCTCGGCAGCGACTCCCGCGATCCCGACACGGACGTCTCCACCGCCAGCCAGTGGCGCGCCGACACCATCGTGCTCGTGCACATCCCGGCCTCGCACGACAAGGCGTACCTGGTGTCGTTGCCACGGGACCTCTACGTCTTCGTGCCCAAGAGCCAGTCCAGCCCCTACGGCAACACCTACGCGAAGATCAACGCCGCGTTCGCCTGGGGCGGCCTCCCGCTCGCGGTGCAGACCGTGGAGAACTACACCGGCGTACGCATCGACCACGTGGTCTCGATCAACTTCGGCGGCCTGGAGGCGGTCGTCGACGCCCTCGGCGGCGTGGACATGTACGTCGACCAGACGATCACCTCGATCCACGGCGCGCACCGGGTCTTCACCAAGGGCAACCACCACTTCAACGGGTCCCAGGCCCTCGACTACGTCCGCCAGCGCAAGCAGTTCGCCGACGGTGACTTCGCCCGCGTACGCCATCAGCAGGCCCTGCTGCGCGCCCTGCTGGACAAGGCCACGTCCGCCGGTACGCTCACCGATCCGCTCAAACTGAACTCCTTCCTACAGACCATCACAAAAGCCGTCACTGTGGACAAGGACTTCGCGTTGACCGACATGGTGCTGCAGTTCCGCGGCCTGCGCAGCAACAACTTGGCCTTCATGACCAGCCCGAACCTGGGCAGCGAGACGCGCGACGGCGAGAGTGTCGTGGTCTCGGACAAGCCCAACGCGCTCGCGCTGTACGACGCGATGGCGAAGGACACCATGGACGCCTACATAGCCGCCCATCCGACGGGTAAGCCGTCCGCGACCTCGTGAGATTCCCGGCATAAGCCCGAAAAGTCGCCCGGCGCACCGCGGCGGAGTGGCAATGCGTAACACTCGCTGTCTACGGTGTTGCGCCTACGGGCAACGCGCCGCGTGCCTCCCCACGTCATACATGCGTGGGTACGCGTTCAACGAGGGGAGTCGCATGCCGTCGAGGATGAGCCCGGGTCGGCCGGCGGCCGGCGGCCAGGACGACGGCAGCGCGCAGGACGGCCCGTCACCTCTTCGTTCTGGCGGCACGGTGGTGCGCTCGAAGTCCGGCCACGGGCTGAAGCCCCGGCGGCCGAAGCGGGCGAGCAGTCCACTGTGGTCCAAACTGGTGCTCGCGTTCGGCGCGATGGTGGCCCTGATCGGCTTCGGCGGCGTGGCCGTCGCCAAGTCCTTCATGGGCGATCTGACCAGCGCCATCGAGACCGGCAGCGTCGACGAGTCGGGCACCGGGCCGGCCCCGGTCGCGGCCGGCAACGCCCTCAAGGGTGCGATCAACATCCTGCTGCTCGGGCTGGACACGCGTACCGGGTGGGCGGAGGACGTGTCCCGGGCCGACACGATCATCATCCTGCACATCCCGGCGTCGCACGACCAGGCGTACCTGATCTCGATACCGCGGGACGCCGAGGTGCCCATTCCCAGCTGGGAGAAGTCCGGCTTCCCCGGCGAGCCCTACGACAAGATCAACGCTGCCTACTTCTACGGCTCCCAGCGCAAGCAGGGCTGGCAGGGTGGCGCGGGCCTGATGCTGAAGACGGTGCAGAACCTGACCGGCATCCAGTTCAACGGTGTCGTCGTCATCGACTTCAACGGCTTCAAGAACGTCATCGCGGCCATGGGCGGCGTGCACCTCTGCGTCGAGCAGGACACCTGGTCGAGCCACTACGTCAAGAACGACGCGGGCAATCCCGAGTACTACAACTACAAGGGCGACCACAAGCTGTCCAACAGCTGGATCCACAAGAAGGGCTGCCGGGACATGGCGCCCTGGGAGGCGCTGGACTACTCGCGGCAGCGCTACGGCCTGCCCAACAGCGACTACGACCGGCAGCGTCACCAGCAGCAGCTGCTGAAGTCGATGGCGAAGAAGGCGGCCAGCGCCGGCGTCATCTCCAATCCGAGCAAGCTGTCGGCACTGGTCAAGGCGGCCGGTGCGTCGTTGAAGATGGACACCCGCGGCGTACCGCTGGACGACTTCATCTTCACGTTGAAGTCGCTGGCCGGCTCGGACCTCACCGCGCTGAAGACCAACGCCGGCACGTACGCGCACTCCGAGGTGGGCTCCGGTGAAGGGATCACAGCGGGGACGAAGGAGATGTTCGCGGCGGCCCAGAACGACAGCCTCGGCGAGTTCATCTCGGACAATCCCCAGTATCTGATTCTGGACAAAACAGCGGGATAACCCGGAAACCCTGCGGTACGCCTCGAAAACCAACAAAGCGTCCTCAACGGACGGCGATCTCTCCTAATGTGAGCAGGGATCACCCCACCGTTCGTGAGGAGCCTTCGTGAGGCCGCACAAGTCGGATCGGCTGCTGAGCAGGTGGCCGCTGATCGTGGCGGGAGCCGTCGTGCTGACGCTGACGCTGCTGGTCGGTGGGGCGTTCAGCGTGCGCGCGATGATCCACCGGTACGACGCGGCCGTGCACCGGGGACAGCTGCTCGACGCGACCGCCCGGCAGGCGGACCCGAACACGCCCGACCCGATGGCCAAGCTCCGCCAGTCGACGATCAAGGGCCCGCTGAACTACCTGCTCGTGGGCTCGGACCGGCGGGCGACCGATCCGGACGCCGGCCAGCGGTCGGACACGATCATCATCGCCCAGGTGGATCGCGACCTGCGGCACGTCTACCTCGTCTCGATCCCGCGCGACCTGTACGTGGACATCCCGGCCTACAAGAACTTCGAGGGCGGCAGCGACAAGATCAATGCGGCCTACGACTACGGCGGCGGCGGTCCGCGGGGCGTACAGCTGCTGTCGGCCACGTTGACCAAGCTGACCGGGGTCAAGTTCGACGGCGCGGCGATCATCGAGTTCTCGGGCTTCCGCAAGGTGATCGACCTGCTCGGCGGCGTGAACCTCTGCGTCGACCACGACGTCACCTCGATCCACACCGGCAAGCACTTCACGGTCGGCTGCCGGATGATGAACGGCACCGACGCCCTCGACTACTCCCGGCAGCGCTACAACCTGCCCGACGGCGACTACGACCGGCAGCGCCACCAGCAGCAGCTGCTCAAGGCGATCTTCAAACGGGCCGGGGACGGCGGAGTCGCGTACAACCCGCTGAAGCTGGACGCCCTGATCCGCGCGGTCGGCGACACCCTTACCGTGGACACGGGCGGCGCGTCGCTCCCCGATCTCCTCCTCGGCCTGCGCCACCTCGGCCCGGACAGCCTGACCGGCGTACGCCTGCCGAGCCATCCCGAAGACGTCGACGACATCTCCTACGTCTTCCTCGACGACGAGAGCGCGGGACTGTTCGCCGCGATGCGGTCGGCCACGTTGAGCACCTGGGCCACCGCCCACGGAGACTGGATCAATCCCCTGGGCTGAGATTCCTTGCGGGACGCGGGCGCCCGCAATCACGTTCGGCGCACACACGTGTGGCCGAGCCGGGCGCCTGCCGGCGCACGCGTTAGCCTTGCTCTCGTGCAGATTCCTGTGACCGAGGCCGGCCAGGTTCCCGACGGGGCGTACCTGCTGGACGTGCGTGAACCCGAGGAGTGGACGGCCGGGCACGCGCCGGGCGCCACCCACCTGCCGATGATGGACGTCCCCGTACGCCTCGACGAGATCCCGCGCGACGGCGACGTGGTCGTGGTGTGCCGTTCCGGCGGCCGGTCCGGGCAGGTCGTCGCGTACCTGATGCATCAGGGGTACGACAACGTCGCCAACCTCGACGGCGGAATGCTCGACTGGGCCGCCGCCGGTCGTCCGATGGTCAGCGAGGACGGCCAGCCGGCGCGGGTGCTCTGACGATGCGTCCGCTGGTCATCGCACACCGCGGTGCGTCCGCCGCATATCCCGAGCACACCCGCCCCGCGTACGAGAAGGCTCTGGCGGACGGGGCGGACGGGCTGGAGTGCGACGTGCGGCTCAGCCGCGACGGGCAGCTGGTCCTCATGCACGACCGGGTGCTGGACCGGACGACGGAGCTGCGCGGGCCGGTCTCCCGGCGATCGGTGCCCGAGTTGCGGGGGGCCGGGGTGATGACCCTGGAGGAGCTGATCGAGCTGGCCCGCGGCGCCGGCCGCCCGGTGAAGCTGCTGGTCGAGACCAAGCATCCCAACCGCTACGGCAAGGCGGTCGAGCAGCGGCTGCTGGCGCTGCTGCGCCGGCAGGGGCTGGACCGGCCGCGCGCCGGCGAGCAGGTGGCGGTGACGATGATGTCGTTCTCGCCGCTGGCCGTCCGCCGCGTCCGGGCGCTCGCCCCCACGCTGCCCCGCGTGCAGCTGCTCGACCTGATCCCGCCGGGCCTCAAGCCGAGCCGGCTGCCGTTCGGCGCCCGGATCGCCGGCCCCGGCCTGGAACTCGTCCGCCGCCGCCCGGACCTGGTCCGGCGGCTCAAGGCCCGGGGCAACGACGTCTACATCTGGACGGTCAACGAGCTCGCCGACGTGGATCTCGTGGTCGGGCTCGGCGCCGACGCCATCATCACCGACCGTCCCGCCGAGGTGCGAAATCACCTCCTCGGGGGCGTGCTCTAGCGCACGGAGCGTGCGGACGGCAGGATCTACCGCGTGGGAGCGCGCTCGCGGTCGCTGCTGGCGGAACTGACCGCCACGCTGGAGCGTGTCAACGCGGGGGGCGCCGGCCTGCCCGCCATCGGCGAGGTCCTGGAGGCCAGCCATCGCGCGCTCGGCGCGCTGGGCGCCGCCGCCTCCGAGTACGTGGACAACGACGGTCGCGTGATCGCCGCCAGCGGCATCGTCGCGCCGTTCGTCGGCATCCGCTTCGACGGCGACACCAGCAAGTCGCACGAGGTGCGGGCCGGTTCGGGTGTGCACGCGTACGCGGTGGAGGACATCCAGCCGCTGGCCGCCGAACATCTCAAGGCGCTCGGCGTACACCGGCTGCTCGTCGCCGGGGCGCAGGTACGCGGCCGCGTCATCGCCTCGATCACGGCGGTCTTCGGCGGCGGCCCGGGCGGCGACCCCGAGGACGAGATCGCGATCATGCGCTGGTCCGCCGCCGTGGCCGCCCACCTCTACCTGGACCAGGTCGGCCTGCCCATCCTCGGCGACGGCCTGCCGGGCGTCGGGCGTACCGGGGACATCTCCGAGCGCGGGCTGTTCATCGCGATGGCCAGCCACGAGCTGCGTACGCCGGTGACCGTGATCAAGGGGTACGCCGACACGCTCAACGATCACTGGGACCAGCTCGACCCCCAGGCGCGGATGGACGCGATCCGGGTCATCGGCCAGCGTTCGGGAGAACTCGCCCGTCTCGTGGACCGGCTGCTCACCAGTGCCGTCGGCGGTCCGGCCGATGCCGCGCTGACCTCGTTCGACATGGTGGAGGCGCTGCGTACGGCGGTCTCGGAACTGCCCGCGAGCCTGCGGCGGCGGCTCGTGGTGCAGCTGCCCGCGCGCCTTCCGCCGGCCTGGGGGCTGCGCGCCGACGTCGAGATGGTGTTGACCGAACTGGTGACGAACGGCGACAAGTACTCGACGCCCGCCGAGCCGGTCACCCTGTCGGCGGGGGCCGATGAGGGAACCGTCTACTACCGGGTGGCCGATCGGGGTGTCGGTGTACGCCCGGACGAGGTCGAACTGGCCTTCGAACGGTACTGGCAGGGCACGGATCATGACATCACCGCGCGGCACGGGGTCGGACTGGGCCTATATCTCGTCCGAAAGACTATTGAGCGACAGAACGGTTGGGTGTCCTTACGTCCACGAGATGGAGGAGGTACCGTCGCAGAGGTACGGCTGCCACGAGGGGACCGTGTTCGGTCCGGGGAGGCATGAGCGTGACGATGGCCATCGCTGAGCGTGCGTGGTGCGTGGTGGTCCCTCATCACGCGCGGGGTGCACAGCAGGCCCGGCACCGCCTCGCCGCCGAACTGTCCGAGCTCCTCCCGCCGGCCATGCTGGCCGATGTCGTCGCCGTCGTCGCCGAGCTGGTCGGCAACGCCGTCCGCCATGCCGGACCCCTGCCCGGCGGGGTCGTCCGGGTCGCCTGGCGCGTCCGTGAGCTCGCCGGTGTCCGCGCCGTCGAGGTACGCGTGACCGACGGCGGCGCCGCCGAGGTGCCCCTGCCCCGGTCGGCCGGTCCGGACGAGGTGGACGGCCGCGGGCTGACCATCGTCGAGGCGCTGTCGCGGCGCTGGGGTGTCGAGCGTGACGGGCTCGGCCAGAGCGTCTGGGCCGAGATCGGCTGACCGTCCGCACCTCATGATCATCAAGTAAGGGGCGGGCGCCGGGCGGCGCCGACCGGCTTCCGTAGGATGAGGTCGTGACCGCAGCCATTCCCAACGTCCTCGCCGGCCGCTACGCCTCCGCAGAGATGGTGTCGATCTGGGCGCCCGAGGAGAAGATCAGGGCCGAGCGGAAGCTCTGGATCGCCGTCCTCAAAGCCCAGCGCGATCTGGGCGTGGCCGTGCCGGACGGCGTCGTCGAGGCGTACGAGCGGGTGCTCGACCAGGTTGACCTCGACTCGATCGCCGAGCGGGAGCGGGTCACCCGGCACGACGTCAAGGCCCGCATCGAGGAGTTCGGCGCCCTGGCCGGGCACGAGCACGTGCACAAGGGCATGACCTCCCGCGACCTCACCGAGAACGTCGAGCAGCTGCAGATCCGCGACTCCCTCGCCCTCGTCCGCGATCGGATGGTGGCCTCGCTGGCCCGGCTCGCCGCCCTCGCGGTGCGCTACGACGACCTCGTCATCGCCGGCCGCTCGCACAACGTCGCCGCCCAGGCCACCACCCTCGGCAAGCGGTTCGCCAGCGCGGCCCAGGAGCTGCTGCTCGCGTACGAGCGGGTGGAGGAGCTGCTGGTCCGGTACCCGCTGCGGGGGATCAAGGGGCCGGTCGGGACCTCCGCGGACCAGCTCGATCTGCTGGATGGGGATTCCACCAAGGTCGCCGAGCTGGAGCAGGCGGTCGCGCGGCACCTCGGCTTCTCGCGCGTCCTCGTCAGCGTCGGCCAGGTCTACCCCCGCTCGCTCGACCTCGACGTGCTCTCCGCGCTGGCCCAGGCCGCGGCCGGACCGTCCAGCCTGGCCACCACGATCCGGCTGATGGTCGGCCAGGAGCTGGCCACCGAGGGCTTCAAGCCCGGGCAGGTCGGCTCGTCGGCGATGCCGCACAAGATGAACACCCGTTCCAGCGAGCGGATCAACGGCCTCGCCGTGGTCGTCCGCGGCTACCTGTCGATGGCCGGCGAGCTGGCCGGCGACCAGTGGAACGAGGGCGACGTCTCGTGCTCGGTCGTGCGCCGGGTCGCCCTGCCGGACGCCTTCTTCGCTCTCGACGGGCTGTTCCAGACCCTGCTGACGGTGCTGGACGAGTTCGGCGCGTACCCGGCCGTGGTGGAGCGGGAGCTGGAGCGCTTCCTGCCGTTCCTGGCCACAACCAAGATCCTCGTCGCCGCCGTCCGCAAGGGCGTCGGCCGGGAGACCGCGCACGAAGTGATCAAGGAGCACGCCGTCGCCGTCGCGCTGGACATGCGCGAGCGCGGGCTGCCCGGCAACGACCTGTTCGACCGCCTCGCCGCCGACGGCCGGCTCGGCCTCACCCGGGCCGAGATCGATGCTCTCGTCAAGGACCGGGCGGCCTTCGTCGGGGCCGCGTCGGCCCAGGTCGCCGAGATCGTCCGCCAGGTCGAGGCGGCCGTCGAGGCTCATCCCGCCGCTGCCGCGTACGTCCCTGGGGCAATCCTGTGAGTGAGTGGTTGATCGCCTTTTTCACCGCGTTCATCCTCATCGTTCCGGTCGAGCTGCCGGACAAGACCTTCATCGCCACCCTCGTCCTGAGTACGCGTTACCGCCCGCTCCCGGTCTGGCTGGGTGTGAGCGCCGCCTTCGCCGTGCAGTGCGCGGTGGCGGTCCTGGCGGGAGCACTGCTCTCGAAGCTGCCCCGGATGCCGATCACGATCTTCGCGGCGCTCATGTTCGCGGCCGGTGCCGTGATCCTCTTCCGCGGCGCCCGCAACGTCGACGCCGAGGAGGCCGAGACCGAGCGCGAGTACGCCGCCAAGGCGACCGGCGCGAAGACCGGCTGGCGGGCCGCGATCGCGAGCTTCGTGGTGCTGTTCGCCGCCGAGTGGGGCGACCTGTCGCAGCTGATGACGGCGGGTCTCGTGGCCCGCGGCGGGCACCCGATCGCGGTGGGCCTGGGCTCCTGGGTGGCGCTCATTCTGGTGGCCGGCGCGGCCGTGCTGCTCGGCCGGTGGCTGCTGCGCCGGATCCGGCTGTCGGTCATCCGGTACATCGGCGCGGCCGTCTGTGCGATCTTGGCCACACTGACGGTCGTCTCTCTCGCGTGATCTTCTCCGGCGAGTGGGCCGCGGAGAAGTGTTCGCATAGCGGCAGGTAGGCTGGGCTCGGCCCCGCTACGAACTGGCAGGAGATAGCCCGTGGCTCGCGTCGTGGTAGACGTCATGCTCAAGCCCGAAATTCTGGACCCTCAGGGGCAGGCGGTCGCCGGCGCCCTTCCCCGCCTAGGCGTCAGCGACGTCGCCTCGGTACGGATCGGCCGTCGGGTCGAGATCGACTTTTCCGGCGAGGTGGATCTGGACAAGGCCCGTGAGATCGCCGACAAGCTGCTCGCCAACCCGGTGATCGAGGACTACACCGTCCGGGTAGAGCAGTGAAGATCGGTGTCGTGACCTTCCCCGGGTCACTGGACGACGGGGACGCGGCCCGCGCCGCGCGTTACGCCGGCGCCGAGGCCGTACGCCTCTGGCACGCCGATCCCGAGCTGCACGGCGTCGACGCCGTGGTGCTGCCGGGCGGCTTCTCGTACGGCGACTACCTGCGCTGCGGCGCGATCGCGCGGTTCGCGCCGGTGATGGAGACCATCGCCCGCGAGGCCCGTGACGGGCTGCCGGTGCTCGGCATCTGCAACGGCTTCCAGATCCTCTGCGAGGCCCACCTGCTGCCCGGCGCGCTGACCCGCAATCAGCACCTGCACTTCCGCAACCGCGACCAGCGCGTACGGATCGAGAACGCGACGACGGCGTGGACCGGCGACTTCTCGGCCGGCCAGGAGGTCGTCATCCCGGTCAAGAACGGGGAGGGCTGCTTCGTCGGCTCGACCGAGCTGCTCGACGAGCTGGAGGCGAACGGCCAGATCGTGGCCCGTTACGTCGGCGAGAACCCGAACGGCTCGATGCGCGACATCGCCGCCATCCGCAACGAGGCGGGCAACGTCGTCGGGATCATGCCGCACCCCGAGCACGCCGTGGACCTGCTGACCGGGCCCTCCGTGGACGGCCTCGGCTTCTTCACGTCCGTGCTCAAGGCGATCACGCCGGGTCGGCGTACCACGACCGAGGAGGTGCCGGCGTGACGTCGGTCGAGATCGACTTCGACACCGTCGAGCAGGCCCGCAGGACGCCGGACGAGGAGCAACCCTTCGCCGAGCTGGGCCTGCAGCCCGACGAGTACGAGCGCATCCGCCAGATCCTGGGCCGCCGGCCGACCCAGTCCGAGCTGGCCATGTACTCGATCATGTGGAGCGAGCACTGCTCCTACAAGTCCAGCAAGATCCATCTGCGCCAGTTCGGTGAGAAGAAGCCGGTCAGCGAGCGGGTACTGGCGGGGATCGGGGAGAACGCCGGCGTCATCGCGATCAGCGACGACATCGCGGTCACCTTCAAGGTCGAGTCGCACAACCACCCGTCCTACGTCGAGCCGTACCAGGGTGCGGCCACCGGCGTCGGCGGCATCGTGCGCGACATCCTCGCCATGGGCGCCCGCCCGGTCGCCGTGATGGACCCGCTGCGCTTCGGCGCGGCCGACCACCCCGACACCGCCCGGGTCCTGCCCGGCGTCGTCGCGGGCGTCGGCGGCTACGGCAACTGCCTGGGCCTGCCCAACATCGGCGGCGAGGTCGTCTTCGACCCCTGCTACCAGGGCAACCCGCTGGTCAACGCGCTCTGCGTGGGCGTACTGCCGGTGGACCGGCTGCAGCGCAAGGAGGCCGACGGCCCCGGCAACATCGTCGTGCTGATGGGGGCCAAGACCGGCCGCGACGGCATCGGCGGCGTCTCCGTCCTGGCCAGCGCCACCTTCGACGAGGGCTCCGAGCAGCGCCGGCCGTCGGTCCAGGTCGGCGACCCGTTCATGGAGAAGCTGCTCATCGAGAGCTGCCTGGAGCTGTACGCGGCCGACCTCATCGTCGGCGTACAGGATCTCGGTGGTGCAGGTCTGACCTGCGCGCTGACCGAGACCAGCGCGTCCGCCGGGACCGGCATGAAGGTGCAGCTGGAGACGGTGCCGCTGCGCGAGCCGTCGATGTCGCCGCACGAGGTGCTGGCGAGCGAGTCGCAGGAGCGCATGCTGCTCATCGTGGAGCCGTCGCGGCTCAACGCGGTGCTCGGCATCGCCCAGCTGTGGGGCGTCCTGGCCACCCCGATCGGCGTCGTCACGGCGCCCGAACCGGGCGAGAAGGCCGGCCGCCTGACGATCACCTGGCACGGCGAGACCGTCGTCGACGTCCCGCCGGGCAGCCTCGTGGACGACGGCCCGGTGTACGCGCGCCCGCTGAAGGAGCCGAACGACCTCCCGCTGCTGCAGGCGGACCGGGCCGAGACGCTGCCGAAGCCGGCCGACGGCGACGGGCTGCGGGCACTGCTGCTGCGCATGATCGCCTCGCCGAACCTGTGCGACAAGAGCTGGGTCACCGAGCAGTACGACCGCTACGTGCTCGGCAACACCGTCCTCGCGCAGCCGGAGGACGCCGGCCTGATCCGGATCGACGAGAACTCCGGCCTCGGTGTCGCGATCTCGCTCGACGGCAACGCCCGGTACGCCCGCCTCGACCCGTACGCCGGCGCGCAGCTGGCGTTGGCCGAGGCGTACCGGAACGTGGCCGTGACCGGTGCGAATCCCGTCGCCGTGACGAACTGCCTGAACTTCGGCTCGCCGGAGGACCCGGCGGTCATGTGGCAGTTCGCGGAGGCCGTCCGAGGTCTCGCCGACGGCTGCCTGGAACTGGGCATCCCGGTGACCGGCGGCAACGTCAGCTTCTACAACCAGACCGGCGCGGCCGCCATCCACCCGACCCCCGTGGTCGGCGTGCTCGGCGTGCACGACGACGTGGCGCAGCGGGTGCCGATGGGCTTCTCGTACGCGGGCGACGCCGTGTTCCTGCTGGGCTCGACGCGTACGGAGCTGTCGGGGTCGGAATGGGCCTGGGTGGAGCACAACCACCTCGGCGGTACGCCGCCCCAGGTCGACCTGCCGGGCGAGCGCCGGCTGGGCGAGGCGCTGGGCGAGGCGGCCGACCGCGGCCTGGTCCGCAGCGCGCACGACCTGTCCGACGGCGGCCTCGCGCAGGCGCTGGTCGAGAGCAGCCTCCGGCGCGGCTTCGGCGTGGACGTCGAACTGCCGGCCGAGTGGTCGACGGGCACGCTGCCCTTCGTCTACCTGTTCTCCGAGTCGACCGGCCGGGCGCTGGTCACCGTTCCGCCGGGCCACGAGATGGCGTTCACCGCGCTGTGCGAGGAGCGGCAGCTGCCCGTCACCAAGCTCGGCACGGTGGCCGCCGAGGGCGCGGCGCTGAGCGTACAGGGGCAGTTCTCGGTGTCGCTCGACGAACTGCGTGAAGCCTGGACCGGTACGCTCCCGCGACTGTTCGGCTCGACCATCAGCACGAACGTCGTCCAGGAGGACTAGCTCCGAAGACGGAAGACGGAAACGAATGGCGTCCCTGGCTCAGGGGCGCCATTCGCCTGTCCGGAGGAAATCGCGGACGGTGGCCGTCGGCCCGGCCAGGTCGAGGCCGGCGTCGCGTACCCAGGCGTCGTCGTAGTAGGTGTTGGCATAGCGCTCGCCGCCGTCGCAGAGCAGCGTGACGATCGAGCCCGTGTCCCCGGCCGCCCGCATCTGGGCAATGAGGCTGAAAGCGCCCCACAGGTTCGTGCCGGTGGACCCGCCGACCCGCCGTCCGAGCAGTTCCGACGCCGTACGCATCGCGGCCAGCGAGCCCGCGTCCGGCACGGAGATCATCCGGTCGACGACCGACGGCTGGAACGACTGCTCCACCCGCTGGCGGCCGATGCCCTCGATCCGCGAGCCGGTGCCGGTCGTGATCGACCAGTCGCCGTTCCGCCAGGCCGCGTAGAAGGCCGAGTTCTCCGGGTCGACCACGCACACCTTGGTGCAGTGGCGCTGATAGCGGACGTACCGGCCGATCGTCGCCGAAGTGCCGCCGGTGCCGGCGCCGACCACGATCCACGCCGGGATCGGATGGCGCTCCAGTTCCAGCTGCTCGAAGATCGACTCCGCGATGTTGTTGTTGCCGCGCCAGTCGGTGGCGCGCTCGGCGTACGTGAACTGGTCCATGAAGTGACCGCGGCGTTCGTCGGCCAGCCGCCGGGCCGCCGTGACGACCTGTGCTGGATCGTCGACGAGATGGCACTGCCCGCCCTGGAACTCGATCAGGGCGATCTTCTCCTTGCTGGTCGAGGCCGGCATCACCGCGACGAAGGGCAGCCCCAGCATCCGCGCGAAGTACGCCTCGCTGACCGCCGTCGACCCCGAGGACGCCTCGACGATCGTGGTGCCCGGCCGGATCCAGCCGTTGCACAGCGCGTACAGGAAAAGGGAACGGGCGAGGCGGTGCTTGAGCGAGCCGGTGGGGTGGACGGACTCGTCCTTGAGGTACAGGTCGATCCCCCACGCCGTGGGCAGCGGAAACGGCAGCAGGTGGGTGTCCGCGGACCGGTGCGCGTCGGCCGCGACGCGGGTGACGGCTTCGGTGACCCAGGCACGGTCGTCGTCAGAACATCTGTCGAGCTGCTCCATCCGGACAGAATAACCGCAGGTAGGAGGTGAGGATCACGCGACGGATTCCGGCTAACTCGTGCCGAAGAGGGCGTTGATAAGGGAATATACGAAGGAGGTTCGCAAATAGTACAAGACATTTTGGGTGGATGGTACGAATCGGCAGTTTCAGGGATAACTATCTCTGATGGTGATTCAATGATCGTACGTCCACACGGAGCCCGAGCTTATCGGCCGTGATCCATGGGGGCTCCGTCGACACTAGGAGGTGCGTGTGGACACGGGAGATCGCCTGCTGACACCCGGTGAGGTGGCGGCGTTGTTCCGGGTGGATCCGAAGACCGTCACGCGGTGGGCCGCGGCCGGTCGGATCGGCAGCATCCGTACGCCGGGTGGTCATCGCCGGTTCCGTGAGTCGGAAGTCCGAGCACTCCTGGAGGGTGAGGCGGAACTGGCCGAGGCGGGCGGCGCCGCGACCAGCGGACATTCCGCCAACCCGCACATGAGCGATGCGTACGAGCGGCGCCCATCGTATTGACGGGGTGCGTGGGCATATCCTCCATCGTGGAATGCGATCCATCGTGGAGTGCCCCCGCCTCCGTAGCGCCACAGGCCGGGGCCCGGCCGGATCGCCTGCTCCGGCGACCCGGCCGGAGCCGGGAGGGCGCGACCCCCACCGCCAGGGACTGGACGAGTCCACGACGCGGTGAGATGGGACGGTGATTGTCGCGAGATGCCCGTTAATCCCCGCGCCGCGCAACTGCAGGAAGCCACTTGCGAGGCCATCACGACGGCCGTGCGGCGATACCTGCCCGCCGGGGCGTACCGGGACTTCACCTTGTGGGCGTTCTCGCCGGCCAATCCGCGCCGGCAGGACTATCTCCAGGTCACCGGGCTGACTCAGCTCGTCACCATGAACGTCACGCTCCTGTCCGGCCTCGTCGAGCACGACGACTGGGCGGATGTCGAGCGATACCTCGCGCTGATGAACGCGTACCAGTTCTTCGAGACGATCTCCGACAACGTTGCCATGGGCCTCGGCTCGCCCCGCCTGGCCGAGACCGGCCGTGAGCGGCTCGAACTCGTCACAGCGCTCAACCGGGCCATGATCGGCGCACTCGCCCCCGGCCGCGCGACACCCGCGCTGCTCCTGCTCAGCGGCGCGCCGCGGGCCGCCGCCGAGCGCGTCTCCGCCTTCGACCAGAGCCTCGCCTCCGCGAAATACGCCGGCATCGCCGAGGAGTACGCGCGCCACGGCGCCGGGATCACCTCCGGCGAGATCGAATTCGGGCTGTGGGGCGCGCTCGTCACCAACGTCGAGACCTGTCGCGACATCGCCGAGGCCATGGCATCCCGACCGGTCGGTCCGCTGCTGCGCGACGGCCTGAGCAGCCGCTACCGGGCCGTCGACCGCAGCCTGCGGGCGGCCAGCCTCTCCCGCATGGAACTGGCCACCCTCGGCGCCCACTCGATCCTGGTGATGCCGACACTCGCGTACGGGATCGGCGTGCTGGCCGACGCGACGACCGGTACGGACCTGGCCGGGGTGCTGGCCGACGGAACCCTCACCGACGTCCTGTTCGACGCCGCCCTGCTCGTACGCCTGCAGAACGACGTCGGTACGCGGCTGCTCCGGATGGCGACCGCCCAGCAGGACGCCCTGCTGCACCGGTTGGCCCGGCAGGCCGCCGACACCGGGCGTACCACCGTGGCGGATGCGTTCGCGCTGCTGGTCGAGGCGGCCGTGACCGAGGTGTCGCTGACCCGGCTGGAGAAGGACATCGTCAACGACGAGTTCAACATCGCCCTCTGGAACGCCCGCCGGGCCGGGGACGCGGCCGGTGCGCTCCGGGCGCTCGGCGAGAGCCTCGCGTACTTCGCCGTCCTGTACACCCAGCACAGTGGACGGTTGGCGAGCGGCCTGGGCTGGCTGGACGAGCGGCTGGGTGACCGCCGGATCTCGACGGTCGTCGAGCGGTTCGTCCGGTTCCACGAGCGGATGTACGCCCACCGCTACACCGAGGCGATCGGCGAATACGCGATCTGACGGTGTATCGCCGGCCGGTGTCGGTGGCGGGTCGTCAGGCCGGAACCGCGGTTCGGAGGCTGCCGAAGTAGCGCCTGGCCACGATCCGCAGCAGGGGCAGGAACACCGGACCGAACCACCGGAACGGACCCGTCGCCGCCAGCTCGGCAGTCATCGTGAACCGCGTACGCCCGGCCGTCAGCGGCGTGAACGTGTACTCGGCCGTGAACGGGGTCAGCGAATCCGTCGACCGGTACAGGAAACGCCGGGGCGGCTCGACCTCCAGCACCACCATCCGAGCCGGGAAGCGTACGCCGAACAGTCGTGTGTCCTGCGCGTACTCCGTGCCGGGACCGCCGTCCCCGGTGAGCCGTTCGGCCGAGATGACCCCTCGCCACCAGTGGACGTCGTTGCGGATGTCGGCGACGTACGCGAAGACGTTCTCCACCGGCCGGTCGACATCAACATGGATGCGAATGGTCGCCATGGCGCGACCCTAGGGCGCGGACCGGTCAAGGTCAACGACCGATAGGCTGAGCGTATGCGCAGGCCGTGGATCGTGGGCGTCTCCGGAGCGTCGGGTACGCCGTACGCCGCGGCCGTTCTGCGGGCCCTTCTCGACGCCGATCATCCTGTCGACCTGGTTGTGTCACGGGCTGCTCGGTTGACAATCATCGATGAAACCGGCGTACCGTTCCGCGACGCACATTGGCACACCGACCTTGAGAGCTGGCTGGGCCGTTCCGTCGACGCTGACCGCGTACGCTTCTGGCCCGCCGGTGACTTCGCGGCCGGCCCCAGCAGCGGTTCGTACCCGGCCGCCGGGATGATCGTCGTCCCCGCCTCGACCGCCGCCTGTGCGGGTATCGCGCTCGGCCTCTCCAAAGACCTGCTCCAGCGGGCCGCCGAGGTGAACCTCAAGGAACGCCGCCGGGTCGTCGTCGTCCCCCGCGAGACGCCGGTCTCCCGCTCGCATCTGCTGCATCTCGTGTCGCTTGTGGACTCCGGCGCGGTGGTCCTGCCCGCGTCCCCCGGCTTCTACAGCGGCGGCGCCCAAGCGACCGCCCAGCAGCTCGTCGACTTCGTCGCCGGCAAGATCCTGGACGCCTGCGAGATCGACCACGATCTCTTCACCCGCTGGTCGGGGACCGGACTCAAGCGCCCCTGATCCCACCCCGGCCAGCAAGATCGCCGCGGATCTAGATCGCGAGCGCGATCACGGCGAACGCGAACAGGGCGATTCCGACAAAACCGTTGCTGGTGAAGAAGGCCCGATTCACCCGGGACAGGTCCGTGGGCGTGACGATGACGTGCTGGTACGCGAACGCCCCCGCCGTCAGCGCGAGACCGACCCACCACGGCCAGCCGAAGCCGATCCAGATCCCGAAGAGGACGAACAGTCCGAACGTCACCAGGTGGGTCAGCGTGGAGACCCGCAGGGCGAACGGGATGCCGTAGCGGGCCGGCACGCTGCGTACGCCGATCTGCCGGTCGACTTCGGCGTCCTGGCAGGCGTAGATGAGGTCGAAGCCGCCGATCCAGAGGCCGACGGCCGCGCCGAGCAGCCAGGCCGGACCGCTGCCGTGGAAGGTGCCGGTGACGGCGAGCCAGCCGCCGATCGGGCCGACCGCCTGGGCGAGGGCGAGGAACGCGTGCGGCCAGTTGGTGAACCGCTTGGCGTACGGGTAGATGACCAGCGGGATCACGGCGAGCGGCGACAGGATGAGGCAGAGCGGGTTGAGCAGCGCCGCGCTGCCGAGGAAGACGACGAGCGCGACGATGGCGCCGGTCCAGGCGGTGCGGACGCTGACCTTGCCGGTGACCAGTTCCCGCTGGGCCGTACGCGGATTCCGCGCGTCGATCTTGCGGTCGATGATCCGGTTGGCGGCCATCGCGAAGGTACGCGCACCGACCATGGCGATCGTGATCAACAGCAGCGTGACCCAGCTGAACTGGTCGAAGCGCTGCATGGCCGTCAACGCCGACAGGTACGCGAACGGCAGCGCGAAGACGGAGTGCTCGATCATGACGAGTCGCAGGAATGCCTTCACAGCCCGTACTCCTTCCAGCGCTTGGTGACCTTGGCGACGATCTCGGGGGACATCACGGTCGCATCCGGCCAGCCGCGGTGGTAACCCTCGCTCGGGAGTTTGCGGGTGGCGTCGACGCCCGCCTTGCCACCCCAGAACTGCTGGTACGACGCGTGATCCAGATGGTCGACCGGGCCGGAGGTGACGACCAGGTCGTGGGCGTAGTCGACGTTGCCGAACGCGCGGAACGCGACCTCGTTGAGGTCCCGCGGGTCGCAGTCGTCGTCGACGATGACGATCAGCTTGGTGAGCGACAGCAGGTGGGCGCCCCAGACCGCGCTCATCACCTTCTGCGCGTGCTTGGGGTAGCGCTTGCGGATGGAGACGACCAGGCAGTTGTGGAAGACGCCCGGCTCGGGCATGTGCATGTCCACGATGTCCGGCACGAGCAGCTTGATGAGCGGCAGGAAGATCCGCTCGGTGGCCCGGCCGATCGGCCCGTCCTCCTGCGGCGGCTTGCTCGTGATGATCGAGTGGTAGATCGGATCGCGCTGCATCGTCATGGCCTCGACGTGCAGGACCGGGAACGGCTCGACCGGGGTGTAGAAGCCGGTGTGGTCGCCGAACGGGCCCTCCGGGTGCCGCTCGCCGGGCTCGACGTAGCCCTCCAGCACCACCTGCGCGCGCGCCGGAACCTGCAGCGGGACGGTGAGGCAGTCGACCATCTCGACCCGCTCGCCGCGCAGGAAACCGGCGAACAGGTACTCGTCGATGTCGCCGGGCAGCGGGGCGGTCGCGCTGTAGGAGACGACCGGGTCGCAGCCGAAGGCGATCGCCACCGGCAGCCGCCGGCCGAGCCGCTCGGCCACGGCGTGGTGGGCGGTCGAGTCCTTGTGGATCTGCCAGTGCATGCCGAGCGTGTTGCGGGAGTGCTGCTGCAGCCGGTACAGGCCGAGGTTGCGCTTGCCGGTCTCCGGGTGCTTGGTGTGGGTCAGGCCGTAGTTGTGGAAGATCCCACCGTCGTCGGGCCAGGTGACCAGGCCCGGGAGCTTGTTCAGGTCGACGTCCGGGCCTTTGAGGACGATCTCCTGGCAGGGCGCCGTGCGTACCTTCTTGGGCGGGAGGCTCTTCAGCTGCATGACCTTGCCCAGGCCGTCCATCATGCCGGAGAAGCCCATCGGCAGGTCCGGCTTGATGAGGTCGCCGATCCGGGCCCCGATCTCGTCGAAGTCCTTCACGCCCAGGGCGGTCGCCATCCGCCGGTCGGTGCCGAAGATGTTGATGGCCAGCGGCATCTCGCCCCGGGTCGGCCGCTCGAACAGCAGCGCCGGGCCCTGGTCGCGTACGGTGCGGGTGACGATCTCGCTGATCTCCAGCGTCGGATCCACCGGGACGCGTACGCGCTTCAGCTCACCGTCGGACTCCAGGGCGGTCAGGAACTCGCGCAGGTCGGTGAAGGGAAACCGCGGTCGGGCCATGGCGCCATCCTGCCACGGCCCGGGGCACTGCCTGCTGAGGGCCTACGAGATGCAGTCCCCGGCGTTCCACGTGTCGAATCGGGTCAGCCAGGTGACGCAGTAGGGGGCGCTGCCCTGGTTCGCCGTGGAGGTCACGTCGTCCTCCCGCCAGAACTGCGTGGGGGCGCCGGGCGTCGGGAGAAGCTGCACGTTGTCGAAGCTGACCGGCGGCACGGTGTACGACTTGGGCGCGTTGCTGGCCGAGTAGATCTCGACGTACTGCTCGATCGTGGCGGCCGCCGAGATCGGCAGGTTCTGGCTGGCCAGCAGGTGCCACTGGTCGCCCCACCAGAGCCAGGCCAGCCAGGTCGTGTCACCTTGCTCGGTGGCCGACTCCGCCTGCAGGTAGATCCAGATCCGGTCGCCGGGCTTGATCGCGTAGTCGTCGAAGAACGTCCAGGCGTTGCGGTTGGTGTCGTAGGTGTAGATCCGCTGCCGGCCGCCGCCCGCCCAGCCCGTCTCCGCCCAGCCGGCCTCCAGCCAGGCGGTGTCGCCGTCGGCGGTCTCTTGCCGTGCCATGAACCGGGCCGCGGTGAAGTCGAGCGTGTCCTTGCGTACGCCGGGGTCGGCGACCGAGATCCGGCCCATCACCCCGGCCCAGCCGGACATCGTCGTGGCCCCGAGATGCTGGTAGTGCCCGGAGGTGTCGGCCGGCGCGAGCGACTTCGGCATCGGGCGCGCCTGGCGTACGGGCTGGATGCTGGTGGGCCGGGCCCGGCAGACGTCGTGGCCGGACAGGTCCGGCGCACTCGTCGGAGCGTGGGTTGGTGCCTGCGCGGCGGCCCTGCACAGCGGCAGCGCGACCGCCGGGTCGCCGGAGAACAGGGTCCAGCCGGTCGGCAGGAGCAGGACGGCGGCGAGGGCCAGGCGAGGCAGGGCGAGCAGCTTCACACTGCGCGTAACTGCCCCCGCGACCTGGGGTGACGGCCGAGGGGGCGGTGCAACGCGCGCGAGTGGGTGAGAGCTACTGCACGCCGGCGTAGCTGTGCAGACCGGTGAAGAAGAAGTTCACGCCGAACAGGTTCATCAGCATCGTCAGCCAGCCGATGATCGCGATCCAGGCGACCAGGCGGCGGTTCATGCTCGGCGTACTGCGGGCGTGCAGGTAGCCGGCGTAGACGACCCAGGAGATGAACGCCCAGGTCTCCTTCGGGTCCCAGCCCCAGTAGCGGCCCCACGCCGCCTCGGCCCAGACCGCGCCGGCGGCCACGCCGAAGGTCCAGATCGGGAAGGCGAACGCCTGGATGCCGAAGGCCAGCCGCTCCATCGCGTCGGCGGCCGGCAGCCGGCCACCCAGCGAGTACGGGAAGCGCCGCTTGCCGGCGTCGTAACCGTCGCGGATCAGGAACGCGGCCGACGGGACGAAGCCGACCAGGAAGAGGCCGGAGGCGAGGACGACCGAGGTCACGTGGATGACGAACCAGTACGACTGCAGCGCCGGCACCAGCGGGTTGACCTGCGTGTACAGGACCAGTCCGGCGAAGCCGAGCAGCAGCATCTCCACCAGCGTGAGGACGATGCCGAGCCGGCGTACCTGCGGCTTGCGGATCGCCACCACGAGCCAGGCCGCGCCGCCGACGAGAGTCACCGACAGCACGAACTCGTACATGTTGCCCCACGGCATGCGGTGCGCCGCGAGGCCGCGGGTCGCCGTCGTCGTGAAGTGCAGGAGCACGGCCAGCCCGGTCATCCAGACCGCGAGCTTGCCGAAGAGCGGCGCCCAGTCGCGCCGCTCCGGCGCCGCCGGCGGGGCCTGAACGTCCTCGATCGGGTTCACGGCGACCTCGGGGCCGCCCGCGCCGACGAGGACCTTCGCCTCGGCGGGCGCGGCCACGGCCGGACGCCGGCGCATCAGCGCGTAGTCCGCCGTGTGCAGCATCATCGCGCCCAGGTACGCCAGGATCGCGATGTAGAGCAGATTATCGGAGAGCGTCGACAGGCTCACGGTCCGAGTCTCCTATCCGGTCCATCAGGGCACGGAACTCGTCGTCGAATCCGGGGTAGTCGGATCGCGCGAGCCCGCCCGCTTCCAGCAAGCTACTCCCCGTGCCGTCGGGGGTCAGACGCACCCACACCCGGCGGCGCTTCCCGGCCAGCGACAACATCAGTCCGATGAGGACGAACGCGACGCCGCCGAGCACCACCGGCTCGCCCGGATCGTGCCGCAGGGACAGGGCCACCCAGGGGCGCGTACCGAGGAATTCCAGCTTGGAGCCGTCGTCGAGGGTCCAGCTGTCGCCGACCTTGAGCACCTTGCCCTCGCCGACCTGCTTGAGGTCGCCGCGGGCGATGTTCACCTGGTTCAGCTTGTACACCGAGCTCGGTGTGCCCTCGTCGATGCCCAGATCGCCGCGGTAGAAGGTGAGCATCAGCCGCGGGTTGCGCTCGGCCGGGAAGATCGACTGGGCGATCATGCCGGTCTCCGGCGCGGTCGGGATGTACAGGCCCGAGAACGCCACCTGCTTCTTCCGGTCGCCGTTGGCGTCCGGGAAGGTCGCGACACCCTCGCTGGTCAGCGTCGAGTTGTCGGTCGGCAGGAACGGCGCCACCGTCGTCTGCTGCTTGCCCTGGGCGTTGGTGTAGCGCAGGATCGGCGCGTACCCGTGGCCGAGCAGGTAGACGTTGGCGTCCTTGAGCCGCAACGGGTGGTTCACCGAGAAGCTGCCGGTCCGGGTCTCCGAGCCGGTGACCGAGAGGTAGCCCGCGAAGGCGGACGGCTCGCCGGTCTCCAGGTACTTCGAGTCGAAGCCGGTCAGCTCCAGGCAGAAGGGCGGCAGGTCGCCCGCGCCCACCGCGGTCCCCAGCGAGTAGTCGTCGAACTGCTGCACCGTGTCGCAGAACGCCTGCTCCTCGCCCTGCACGAGGATGCGGTTCGCGTGCCAGCCGCCCATCGAGCCCAGCGCCACACCGATCAGCACCACGATCAGCGAGGTGTGGAACACCAGGTTGCCGGACTCCTTGAGGAACCCGCGCTCCGCCGCGACGGTCACGCTGCCGTCGGCCTGCTCGCGGGTCACCGTCCGCCAGCCGCGCAGCCGCGCGGTCACCTCCGCGGCACCGAGCGTGGTGCGGCCCCGGTGATGTGCGGGCAGTCGTTCCAACCGCTTCGGAGCATCGGGTACGCGCCGCAGCAGCGCCCGCGCGTGGTCGCGTGACCGCGGCAGGATGCAGCCGACCAGCGAGGTGAACAGCAGCAGGTAGATCGCGGCGAACCACGGCGAGGAGAACACCTCGAAGCCGTAGAGCCGGGCGACGACCGGGCCGAGCTTCGGGTGGTCGGTGAGGTACCGGGTGACCGCCTCGGGCTTGATGTTCTGCTGGGGGAAGACCGATCCGGGGATCGCGGCCAGGGCCAGCAGGAACAGCAGCACCAGCGCCGTACGCATGCTCGTCAGCTGCCGCCAGCCGTTGCGCAGCTTGACGGAGGCGAAGGTCAGGAGGGGTTTCATACGCTCACCGATCCGGGGCCGACGGTCGCCCGCAGCCAGGTGACGAAGTCCCCCCAGACGCCGGTCAGCAGGGCGACGCCGACGAGGAGGAGCAGGATCCCGCCGACGACGGTGACCCAGCGGGAGTTGCGCCGGATGACGGCGACCACCCCGGCGAGGCGCCGCATGCCCAGGCCCAGGGCCAGGAACGGCGCCCCGATCCCCAGGCAGTACGCGACCGCGAGGGCCGCCGCGCGGGTGGGCTGGCCGGAAACCGTGGCCAGGCCGATGACCGCCCCGAGCGTGGGGCCGATGCACGGGATCCAGCTCAACGCGAAGACCGCGCCGAAGACGGGCGCGCCCCACAGGCCGGCCGCGG
Source organism: Hamadaea tsunoensis DSM 44101 (assembly GCF_000428945.1). GTDB lineage: Bacteria > Actinomycetota > Actinomycetes > Mycobacteriales > Micromonosporaceae > Hamadaea > Hamadaea tsunoensis. The sequence goes on from NZ_AUAX01000006.1 coordinate 311,896, forward strand.
GCAGGCGGTGCAGGCGTACCTCGCGTTGCAGGCCCGGCACCCAGCCGAGCATGGCCAGGCCGAACAGGATGATCAGCCCGCCGATCACCATCTCCAGCGCGCGGGCGTGGACGAGCAGGCTGCGTCCGAGGCTGGCGGCCAGCACCGTCGTCGTGATGAACACCACGGCGAAACCAGCCGTGAACAGGGCGGTCCCGGCGAGGACCCGGCCGCGGCGGCGCGGTCCCTCGCGTTCGCCGAGGGCGGCCGACAGATCGGCCCCGACCAGGCCGGTGACATAGGACAGATAGCCCGGCACCAACGGCAGTACGCACGGCGACAGGAAGCTGATCAGACCGGCGAGCGCCGCGACGGCCAGGGCGAAGACGAGCGGGCCGCCGGTGACGGTGGCGGCGAAGGAGTCACCCATTCTCGGCCGCCACCTGCTCGACGAGCGGCTGGAAGGTGTCGGCGCGGATGTCCCGGCGGGTGATCGAGGCGATCCGGCCCTGCCGGTCGATGATCAGCGTCGACGGGATCGCCGACGGGGGGACGTCGGTGAAGCCGAGCGAGATCTTCCCGGACGGGTCGAAGATGCTCGGGTACGCCGCCCGGCCCTCGTGGAACGCGAGCGCCTTGTCCTTCTCGTCCCGGATGTTGATCCCGACGAACTCGACGCCCGACGCCTTCGTGGCCTGGTATACCCGCTCCAGATCGGCGGCCTCGGCGCGGCAGGGCGAGCACCAGCTGGCCCAGAAATTGATCACGACGACCTTGCCGGCGCGGCCGCTCAGGTCATAGGTCCCGCCGCCGAGGAGGTCGCCCCGCACGTCCGGTGCCTTCTTCCGGTCGCCGGCACCGATCACGCCGGTCGGCGTACTCGCGGAAGGTGAGGAACAGGCGGCCAGGGTGACCGAACCGAGCAGGCCGAGCAGCGCGGACCGGCGGGTGATGCTCATCTCAGGCTCCCAGCCCGACGCCCGGGCCGAGGTGGGCCGCGGGCTCGGTGTAGTCGATGCCGATGAGGGCGTCGTCCTCGAAACGGAAGGAGGTGAGGCTGGCCAGGTTGCACTGGCGCTTGCGCGGATCGCCCCACAGTCGCTGCCCGGACAGCGCGAGCCGCAGGGTCCAGATCGGCAGCTGGTGCGAGACGCAGAGTGCCTCGTGCCCGCGCGCGGCGTCGCGGGCCGCGTGCAGCGCCAGCTCCATCCGCGCGGCGATCTCCCGGTAGGGCTCGCCCCAGCTCGGCCGGAACGGATTGAGTACGCGCGGCCAGGCGCGCGGGTCGCTCAGCTTGACCGACCGGCCCTCGAACCAGTTCGCGCTCTCGATGAGCCGCTCGTCGACGGCGATCGGCAGGCCGAACTCGGCCGCGCTCGGCGTGGCGGTCTGGACCGCCCGTTCGAGCGGGCTGGAGACCAGGTAGGTGATGTCCCGGCCGGCCAGCGACTTCGCGACCGTCTCGGCCATCCGCTCGCCGAGGGTGGACAGGCGGAACCCGGGCAGGCGGCCATAAAGGATCTTGGTCGGGTTGTGCACCTCTCCGTGGCGCAGCAGGTGGACGACGGTCAGCGTCATCTGGCTGCCGCTGCCGCCGCGGCCCGGGGGAGGGCCCGCTCGATGATCTCCATCGCCTCGTCGTCGATCGCGGTCGAGACGAACCACGCCTCGAACGCGCTCGGCGGCAGGTAGACGCCGTTGTCGAGCATGGCGTGGAAGAACGCCTTGAACGCCTCGACGTCCTGCCCACGGGCCTGGTCGTAGTTCACGACAGGATTGTCGGTGAAGAAGACTGAGAACATGCTGCCAGCCGTCGCCACCCGGTGCGGTACGCCGGCCTTCGCCAACTCCTCGCCCGCCCGCTCGCGGATGTGCCGGGCGGTCGCGTCGAGCGTCGCGTAGGTCTCGTCGGTCGCGAGGCGCAGGCTGGCGAGACCGGCCGCGCAGGCCAGCGGATTGCCCGAGAGCGTACCGGCCTGGTAGACGGGGCCGGACGGGGACAGCCGGGACATGATCTCCCGGCGGCCGCCGAACGCCGCCGCGGGCAGTCCACCGCCCATGACCTTGCCGAACGTCCACAGGTCGGCGTCCACCGGATCGACGCCCTGCCAGCCGCCACGTGAGACGCGGAAGCCGGTCATGACCTCGTCCATGATCAGCAGGGCGCCGTCGGCGTGCGCGACCTCGGCCAGGCCCGCGTTGAACCCGGGCAGCGGTGCGACCACGCCCATGTTCCCGGCCGCGGCCTCGGTGATGATCGCGGCGATCTCGCCCGGGTGGGCGGCGAACGCGGCGCGTACGGCGTCGAGGTCGTTGTAGGGCAGCACGATCGTCTCGGCCGCCGACGCACCGGTCACGCCGGGCGAATCGGGCACGGCCGCGTCGTCACCCTGCTGGGCACTGGCCAGCGTGGCGACGCCCGAGCCGGCCGCGGCCAGCAGCGCGTCGACGTGCCCGTGATAGCAGCCGGCGAACTTGACGATCTTGGTGCGCCCGGTGAAGCCGCGGGCCAGCCGGATCGCCGACATGGTCGCCTCGGTACCGGAGTTGACCAGGCGTACCTGCTCCACGGCGGTACGCGCGACGATCTCCTCGGCCAGGTCGACCTCGCCCGCTGTCGGGGTGCCGAAGCTGGTCCCCTTGACGGCGGCGGACTGGATGGCCGCGATCACCTCAGGATGCGCGTGACCGTGGATGAGCGGTCCCCACGAGCAGACGAGGTCGACGTAGCGGTTGCCGTCGACATCGGTCAGCCAGGGGCCGCGGCCCTCCCGCATGAACCGGGGCGTGCCGCCCACGGCGCGGAAGGCGCGTACGGGGGAGTTCACGCCGCCCGGCACGATGGCGGCGGCGCGGTCGAAGAGGGCCTGAGAGGCCGGTACGTCTATCACAGCGGGCCTATTCTTGCACTCCGCGCTGGGCGGACCGCCCCGGCCCCGAATCCGGCTCGCTTCGCGGGGTCTTCCCGGAACACGGTGTTCACGCAGCTCTTGTGCCGTGCCCGGACGATCGCCGGCACGGCGGGGCGTCCGTCAGCAGGCGAGGTACGCCGACAGCGGCCCGTGCAGCGCGGCCGGAGCTGTCAGCACCGTCACATGCCCGCCCCGGGCCATGAGGACGTCGCCGGCGGTCTCGATGACGGCTCGCATCGTGTCGACCGGCAGGTTCCCCGGCACGGCCACGTGACAGAAGCCGGCGCCGATGCCGCCCCGGACGGCGAGCGGGATGTGCGCCGCGTCCCGGATCGCGTACGCGGCGGACGCGAGGGCCTCGCCGCCGCCTTCCATCCGCAGGCCGAGATCGCCCAGCCGCCACGGGTAGCGACCCCAGCCCTCGGGTGCCTCGTCGCTGAATCCGTCCGCGGTGTGCCCGAACGCGTCGGCGAGGGTGCCCGCGCGATCGGTCGCGCTCGTCACCGATCCTTCGATGAGCACGGTCAGCCGGCCGAGGTGGCCGAACCGGGCCGGCGAGTGGGCCGGCAGATCGAGCTCGACGGCGGCCGGCGAGACGCCCTCGTCCGCCAGCGCCGCGAGCAGATCGAAGATCTCCAGCGGGGAGGCGACGTCGTGCGAGACCCAGCGGCGCGCGGCCGGCAGCCGGTGCACCGGCAGCGTCACGTCGACCAGGGCGCCGCCGGACAGCCAGCGCAGATCGGCCGGGTCCGGGTGGTGCTCGGCGGAGTCCGGGAACGCCGGCGCGCAGGCCAGGTCGGGTTCGCCCAATGCGACCACGCGGCCGCCGCGGCGCACGCCCCAGGCGCCGCGCACCTGGTCGACGGGTTCGCCGTAGTGCAGCGCCAGCGGGCCGCGCTCGTTCGTGGCGAGGACGCCGCCGATGGTGGCGCCCGGCGACGGCGGGTCGAACGGCAGGCGGACGCCCATCGCGGCCAGCCGGACCTGGGCGACCTGCACCGGTACGCCGGCCCCGACCGTGACGGTGGTGGCGCCGGGCTCGTAGCGCCAGGTGTCCAGGCCGCCCGTGCTCATCGTGATGTCCACGGTCGACGGTGCGGTGAACCACGACGACTTGGTCCCGGCGCCGCGCGGTCGCACGCACCGGTTCTCCAGGGCGGCGCTACGCAGAACCTCGGCGACGCTCCGGAGACCGGCCGGCCGGGTGAACCACCGGCCGTCGCCCGCGGTGGCACGGATGGGCACGGTGCTCTCCTGGGCACGGACGGCCGCGAGCGTACGCGGGAGGGTGATCATTCGAAGCCGCCTTCGCCTTCGCCGGGGGCCGGGATCTCGGGCGGATCGCCAGCGCGGGGCCTTCGTACAGACGTTCGATATTCTAGTCTCGGGCCGGAGACGGCGCAACACAGGTGGGGCGATAGGTAACCTCATCGCGTGACCGACGCTCCTACTCAACCCATTGCTCAGGGCGTACCGGACGGGCCCGCATCAGGGCATCCGCAGGCGCCTGTGGCACCACGCAAGCCCGCGAACCGGGTACACCACGGCGACGAGGTGATCGACGAGTATGCCTGGCTCATCGACAAGGACGACCCCGACACCATCGCGTACCTGGAAGCGGAGAACGCGTACACCGAGTCCGTGACGGCGGGCCAGGCGGAGCTGCGGGAGACCGTCTTCGGCGAGATCAAGAGCCGGACCCTGGAGACCGACCTGTCCGTGCCCGTACGCCACGGCGCGTACTGGTACTACTCGCGCCAGGAGGAAGGCCGGCAGTACTCGATCCAGTGCCGCGTGCCGGTCGGCGACGGCGACGGGATCACGCCGCCGCTCGGCGACGGTGGGCCGCTGCCCGGCGAGCACGTGCTCCTCGACGGCAACCGGTTGGCCGAGGGGCACGAGTTCTTCCAGCTCGGCGCCTTCGAGGTCAGCCCGTCCGGTGACCTGCTCGCGTACTCCACCGATTTCACCGGTGACGAGCGGTTCACGCTGCGGTTCAAGGATCTGCGTACCGGGGCGGACCTGCCGGACGTGCTCGAGGACGTGTTCTACGGCGGCTCCTGGTCGGCCGACGCGTCGACGCTGCACTACCTCACGGTCGACGAGGCCTGGCGGCCGTCGAAGATCTGGCGCCACACGCTCGGCACCGACCGCTCGGCCGACGTGCTCGTGCTGGAGGAGCCCGACGAGCGCTTCTGGCTCGGCGTCGACCTGTCGCGGTCCGAGGACTACCTGATCCTGGAGGCCAACAGCAAGGTCACCAGCGAGGTACGCCTCATCCCGGCCGCCGACCCGACCGCGGCCCCGGTCCTGGTACGCGAACGCGTGCAGGGCGTCGAGTACTCGGTCGAGCCCGACGGCGACCGGCTGCTGATCCTGCACAACGAGGGCGCGGAGGACTTCGAGCTGGCCACGGCCCCGGTCGACCGGCCGGCCGAGTGGACGCCGCTGATCCCGCACACCCCCGGCGTACGCCTGGAGGGCGTCGATGCGTTCGCCACCCACCTCGTGGTGTCGCTGCGCGAGGACGGGCTGACGGGGCTGCGCGTACTGCCCAAGGACGGGACGCCGTTCGCGGTGGAGTTCCCGGAGCCGATCTACGCGGTCGGCCTCGCCGGCAACCCCGAGTACGCGACCCGCATGATCCGCCTCGGCTACGCCTCGATGGTCACGCCCGACTCGGTCTACGACTACCTGCTCGACTCGGGCGAACTCGTGCTGCGCAAGCAGAAGCCGGTCCTCGGCGACTTCGACGCCGGCGACTACGAGCAGTTCCGGGAGTGGGCGGTCGCCGAGGACGGGACACGCGTACCGATCTCCGTGGTCTGCCGCAAGGGCACGCCGCGCGACGGCTCCGCGCCGTGCGTCCTCTACGGCTACGGCTCGTACGAGGCGAGCATGGACCCCTGGTTCAGCATCGCGCGACTCTCGCTTCTGGACAGAGGCGTCGTGTACGCGGTGGCGCACATCCGCGGCGGCGGCGAGATGGGCCGGCGCTGGTACGAGGACGGCAAGCTGCTGGCCAAGAAGAACACCTTCACCGACTTCCTGGCCTGTGCCCGCCACCTGCAGCAGGCCGGCTGGACGAGTGCGGACCGGACGGTCGCCCGCGGCGGCTCGGCCGGCGGCCTGCTGGTCGGCGCGGCCGCGAACCTCGGGCCGGAACTGTTCGCGGGGATCGTGGCCCAGGTGCCGTTCGTCGACGCGCTCAACACGATCCTCGACCCCGAACTGCCGCTGACCGTGACCGAATGGGAGGAGTGGGGCAACCCCCTCGAATCCCCTGAGGTGTACGCCTACATGAAGAGCTATTCGCCCTACGAGAACGTCGAGCCCGTACGCTACCCGGCGATTCTCGCCATGGGCGGGCTCAACGACACCCGCGTGCTGTTCCACGAACCCGCGAAGTGGATCGCCCGGCTGCGCGTGGTCGCACCGGACGGGGCGTACCTGCTGAAGACGGAGATGGGCGCCGGACACGGCGGACCGTCGGGCCGCTACGACGCCTGGAAGGAAGAGGCGTTCGTGCTCGCCTGGACGCTGACGCTGGTCTCCTGACGGACCTCACAACAAAGGCCCCGGTTCGCAGGAACCGGGGCCTTTCGTCCGCTGTGGTCAGTCGTCGGCGTACTCGCGGCTGCGCCGGCGCGAGCGCGACCGGCTGCGCGTGCTGCCGCCGCCCCGCCGCCGGAACCGCGGCACGTACTCCAGCTCGTAGTCGCCGGTCCGCCGCCGGTACCGCCGGTACTCGCGGCGCGGCCCGAACTCGGAGTAGATGATCGCCGTGGCCACCCCGAAGACGACGTACGCGCCGAGCACCATCAGGCCGTTGTCGCCCATGTCGAGCAGCCGGCCACCGCGGATCTGCAGGATGAACAGGTGCAGTGCCGCGTACCAGACGGTGCCGAAGACGAGGCCCACGCCGGCCGCCGGGATCAGCTGCCCGCTCACGAAGTGGCCGAGGAAGATGCCGAACACCGCGCCCGCGAAGCCGCAGACGAACAGCGCGACCACCCACGAGTTCTGCCACTTGTCCTGATTGACCAGCTTGCCGTACAGGTGCAGCTCGCCGAGGATCTGCAGGATCAGTGCGAGCACGACCCCACCGGCGACACCGCCGATCACTCCGGCGCCGAGTCTGCTGATCACGTTGACCCGGGGGACGTAACGGTTACTCATGGGGTGTTCTCCCAAGTGCTTCGAGGGGTAAGCGCTGCGCACCCTACGGTCCGCCGGCCGCAAATCCGGCGCGACACGCGGGCGTACGCGATTCTCTGTGCGAACGGATGATGTCACGCCCTTGATCACTCTTGCGCGGCGTGGATACCGTGCGGACGTTTCGCATCATTCGCGCGCTCATCATGGGGGATACGTGCGCACTGTCCGAAGTGCCCTCGGCGGCATCGTGGCGGGGACCCTCACCCTCACCGGTACGGTCTTCGTCCAACCACTCCCAGCGGCGGCGGCCGCGCCGGCCGCTCCCTACAACGTCCTGACCTACAACGGTTCCCAGCTCGACCGCAACAGTCGGCCGGAGATGCTGGGCAACCTCGTCCTCGAGGCTGCCGACGACCTGATCGGCGACGTCTCGGCCGGCGACCGCTTCACCTTCGGCGGTGCGGGTTCGGCGGGGTCGCTCAGCATCGAGATCGCGCCACCGACCGGGCAGTCCTGGGCGGTCGGCGAATACGACCTGTCGACCGTGCCGGGTGCCGTCGAAGCCACGGTCCAGATCACCAAGGACGGCTACACCTGCGATGCGACACAAGGTTCGCTGTACCTGCTCCAGGTGCTGCGCGACCAGTCCGGCACGATCTCCGGGCTGGCCGCCCGGTACTCGCTGACCTGCGGCGGTGCCCTGGGCGTCTTCACCGGTGAGATCCGGGCCGAGTCGACCGTCGCGTACGCGGCCGAGACCGGGCCGGCGGGATGGCTCGATTTCGGCCGCCAGTTCGCCGGCTACACCGGTACGCCGAAGACCGTGACCTATACGGCCAAGGGCAGCCAGCCGTCCGTGTTCGGCAACGTCCAGCTCACCGAGTCCACCGTGGAGAAGACGTTCACGATCACCGGGGACACCTGCTCCGGCGCCACTCTCACGTATGGACAATCGTGCTCGGTGACCATCACGCCGAAGCCGGCCGAGATTCGGGGCTACAACGCCCTCATGCAGGTCTCGGTCGACGGGACCGCCCAGTGGGACATCCAGCTGCAGCAGAACGGTGTCGACCCCCGCGACGTGCGGATCGACCCCGCGGCCCATGACTACGGGACGCTGGAAGTCGACACGGACGCCACGCAGGTCTTCACCGTCAGCGCCGTCGGCGTCGAACCGGTCACCGTCACCGGCACCGCCATCACGAACGGGCGGGACTACTTCGAGATCGTCGCCGACACCTGTCACCTGAAGACGGTGGCGCCTAACGGCAGCTGCTCGATCTCGGTCAGGGCCCGCCCGATCGGGGACGGCCCGGCCGTCGGCCAGCTGGAGGTGACCGACGACTCCGCGACGCGTACGCACACCGTCGACCTGCGCGTCACCGGACACGTCAGCGCCGACGGCACGTACGTGAAGATGGGCCCGATCCGCCTGCTGGACACCAGATCCGGGCTGGGCGCGCCGAAGGCTCGGGTGGCGGCCGGCGGAGTCGTCCACCTGCAGGTCGCCGGCACGGCCGGCGTGCCGTCGACCGGCGTGTCGGCGGTCGTCCTCAACGTCACGGTGACCGGCCCGACCGCGAGCGGCTTCGTGTCGCTCTACCCGACCGGTTCGGCCCGCCCGACGGTCTCGTCGCTCAACTTCACCGCCGGCTGGACCGGCGCCAACCTCGTCACCGTCGCCCTCGGCCGCGACGGCCAGGTCGACCTCTACAACAACACGGGCACGACCGACCTGATCGCCGATCTCGTCGGCTTCTACAACGGACCGGTCGCCGGCAAGCCCGTGTACATCGGCGGTGGGTACCAGCCGATGGACTCGCCCTTCCGGGCCCTCGACACGCGTACCAAGGTCGGCAAGGTGCCCGGCGGCGCGGCGATCCACGTCCCGGTGGACTTCGGCGACGTCGGCAACGCGGAGGTCACGTCTCTGGCGGTCAACGTCACCGTCGTGAGCCCCGACCGGAGCGGCTTCTTCACCACGTGGGACGGGACGGCCGCCCGGCCGACCGCGTCGACGTTGAACTACACCGCCGGCGCCACGGTCTCGAACGCCGCGATCGTGCCGGTGGCCGTCTGCGAGGTCTGCACCGGCACCGCGCACGACAAGCCCGCCATCGCGGTTTACACCAGCGCCACCGCCCACGTCATCGTGGACGTCGTCGGGTTCTACGACGACAGCTCGTTCGGCGACGGCTTCCGCTTCCATCCCGTCAACCCCGTACGCATCGCGGACAGCCGTATCGGTCAGGGAACCCCGCACGCGCTCGGCGCAGGCCAGACGGTGTCGATCAAACCGCCGGTCTCACTCGCCGGGCCGAAGACCCGCGGGCTCGTCATGAACGTCACGGCCATCGCACCGACCAAGCCCACCTTCCTCACGGTCTGGCGGCACGGCAACGCCCGACCCGGCGTCAGCAGCGTCAACGCGACCGCCGGAGCGATCGTCCCCAACGCGGTGATCACGGAGCTCGTCTCCGGCGGCTCCTTCGACGTCTACAACCTCAACGGCACCACCAACATCTGCGTCGACGTCGTCGGCACGTTCGCCTACTACGGGTACGCGCTGAATCCGGGTCTCCTCGCGCCGGGTAAGACGGCGGCCACGGCGCCCGTGCCGCTGCCGCAGCAGCCGGCTCCGGTGATCCGTCCGGTCGCGTAGCGGGCGACTGGTATCCCTGTCCCCATCTGGGAATGCTTCAGGCCCTGGCCATCACGGCCGGGGCCTGAAGTGTCTGGCGTTCTTCGGCCCGGCATGATGGACATGTTCGATCACCACAAGACCATGTGACCTGGCACATCGACGACAGGCCGGTGCGCTCGCCGTGATCGATACCGTCGCGACCCGGGGGCACTGATCGGGTAGCCTGTCCAGGCATGGGCCGCTAGCTCAATGGCAGAGCTGCGGACTTTTAATCCGTAGGTTCAGGGTTCGAGTCCCTGGCGGCCCACCAATACCGCAGCTCACAGGCACCGCAAAGGCCGCCCGAGGGTGCCCCGAGCGGCCAGTACAGCAGCAAAGTACAGCAGTTGCGCTCATTCGAGCAGGTCACCGAGCTTGCCGAGGGCATCGCGCGTGTCGTCGTCGATCACGTCCGTGTAGATCTCCATCGTGATCGAGACCTGAGCGTGTCTCAAGATCCGTTGAGCGATCCGGGGATGGACGTTCAACGCCTTGAGCAGCGTCGCGCACGTGGCCCGAGCCGCGCGGACCGTGATCCGTACCACGCCAGCACCCCACACGGCCCGGTCCCAGTACCGGTTGAAGTTGCGCGGCTCGACCGGCATGCCCGTTACCGTGGTGAACAGAAGATCATCAGGCTCCACTGGCTTCCCTGCCGCGACCAGCCCGTCACGGTGGCGCCGCAGCGCCACCACGCAGATGCCCGGAAGCGGGAGCGGCTGCTCAGAGGTCTCCGTCTTCACCTCGCGGCGCAGGAGCTGCTTGCCCACCCGCTGGACCTGGAAGTTCGGAACCAGCTCGCCCGAGTCCAGGTCGATCTGATCCCAGGTCAGGCCCAGAATCTCCCCCTTGCGGAGGCCAAGGACGAGCAGCAGCACATAGGCGGCGTAGAAACGCTCGTCCTCCACCCGCACGTATTCGAGGAACTGGCGAGCCTGAGCGCTCGTCCAGGTCGTTCGCTTCGGCCGGCGCGCCTTCGGAAGCCGGGTCTTCTTCGCCACGTTCTGCGAGACCAAGCCCGCGTCGATGGCACACGTAATCATCGCCCGGATGATTCGTCGCAGGCCCCGAACCGTCGTGTCCGATGGAAGGTCCTGGCAGCAGTTGCCGAGGGCACAGCACCGCTGCTTCACGGTCGGACGTCGGGCGTCCTTGCCCTGCGCGCAGCACTGGCACGTACGCCGGGTGTGGTTGAGCCACGTCTGCACGTCGGTGTTCGCCAGCCGATCGAGCCGCTTGCCGCCCAATCCCGGGACGATGTAGTTCCGGCATGCACCCTCGTAGGTCACGTACGTGCCCGGCGACAAGTTCGGCTCGACGATCTCCCGCAGCCAGTACACCACGAACTTGCCGACCGTCATCGCCGTGGTGGCAATCGGTCCCTGCTTGGCCTGCTGGTGCAGCTTCAACCACTTGTCGTGAACGGTCTCGCGGTCCTTGCCGTAGACGTACTTCCGGTCGCGCGTGCCGTCCGGCTTGGTGACCCACACGTAGGCGGCGTAACCGTTGCGGTACGGGAAGATCGAGCCTTCGCCGTTGTGCCGACGACTGGTCACGAGGCCCACCCGGCGAGTTCGGCTGCCTCCCGAGCCTTGCGGGCGACGTACTCGTCGACCCACTCCGGCAGGATGCGACGGTTGCGGCCATCCTTGAGCGAGCGCAGTTGGCCAGTCGCCACGAGCATCTTGGTCTTCGAGAGCCCGTAGCCGAGCATCTCGGCCACCTCCGCAACGGTGTGCCACCGCTGCCGGAACACGGTCGTGGTCACTTCTCCTCCCCTGAGGTCGTGGTGTTGATCTCGGTTGCCGGAACAGGTTCGGGTGGTCGTAGTGCCTGTTCAAGTTGGTCTTTCCAGGTGTGGCGGAGGTAGATGGATCGCATGATCCGGTTTTCGAGGGAGCCGACGTCGCGGTCGGTGGGTCGGGCGATCTCGAACAGGTAGCGGCCTGCCGCCGTGTCGGGTTGTTCGTCGTCGGCTAGGGCGCCGGCCAGGACTTCACGGACCCAGGCGCGGTTGTCGGCGCGGAGGTCGGCGAGGGTCTTGCCCGACCACCGTCGGGAGATCAGGACCCGTCGTCCGGTGAAGCCGAGGGTTTTGCGTTGGTGGACCTTGCCGGAACAGCGTCCGGGGACGAGTCCGGCTTTCGGGTCTTCGGGTTCGACGCCGTAGAGCAGCCAGTTCGCGCACTTGGGCGAGCACGGGATGAGGGCGAGCTCGGCGTGCAGCCGGTCGAAGTGATCCCGTTGCGGCTCTGAGCTCGGGGCGGCTTGCTCTGTCAGGTCCTTCGTCACGTACTTGGTCACGTAGCGGATGGCCTTCTCGGCGTCCTTGGTTCCGTGCTGGATGCCTCGGGCGTCGACGGTCCCGAGCCGCAGCACGTACGCCGGTTCCGCACCCTCGCCGTCGAGCGCGTCGACAGCGTCTGTCCAGCTGGTCAGCGGCTGGCGGGTGACGGGGTCGACGAACCGGCTGGTGTCGCCGTCCCAGACGGGGGGCTTGCGCAGGCTGTAGACGGCGGTGTCGAACTGCGGCCACCACACCTGGTGATAGGTCGCCGCCGCGACCTGCTTCAACAACGCACGCGGGATGGTGCCGCGCATGGCGAAGTGCGCATGCGGGGTCAGACGCCGTTGCAGCTCGACCGCCCCGGCGTACTGGACGGCAAACCCGGCCGCCCGGCGCAGGTTCTGCCACAGCCGATCCAGCCCGGCCGCGAAGAACACCGCATCAGCGGCAGCCCGACGGTAGTCGTAGGAGTCAGGGTCGATCGGCGTACCCAGGAGCCCGTCCCAGTCGGCGTGCAGGATCCCGCACGAGCACGGGATGGTGTGGCCGCGTCGGGTCCGGGCACCGGTGTGCACCGGCCCGTACGACCCGAGGGTGATCGTGAGCAGGGTGGACGGCTGGTAGGTGCGGCCGTCCTTGCCGGTGTACACCTTCCCGGTCGTGCGGGTCGACACCGGCAGCCGCGGTAGTTCGGGGGCGTCTTCGCGGCGGCGGGTGGAGCGGGCCTTGCGCGGCTTGCTCTCCTCGGCCGGCCGGGGCAGCTTTCCCCGGACTCGGTGGGTGGAGAGTTCTTCGTCGAGGTCGACGATTCCGGCGTCGAGGTCGGCGACCTGCTTCCAGTCCGAGATCCGCTCGGCCTCGTGGCGCTCGAACACCAGCGCGCACCGCAGTTCCAGCAGCGCCCGCACTTCCTCGGTCGGGGTCTCTACGGGCGGTTCGGGGTCGTCGGTGAGGTGCCAGCCTTCGCGGATCTGCCGCTGACGCAGTTTCCGGTTCTTCTCCGCGCACGGCTTGCACTTCGACGAAAGCCGCGCCCCGCAAGGGATATCCACGATCTCGGTAAGACCGGTGACCTTGTCGGTCCGCCGCAGGGCGAGGGGCCGGACGCAGACGCCGTAGTGCTCGGCGACGTCCTGGAGCGCCTTACGCGCCCGAGGCTGGCGCATCCGGTCGGCTCGTGATCCGGGCCGGGGCGCGTCGGTGGTGTCAAGGATTCCTTGACGCTGGCCGGGCGTGGTCGGGGTGGGGTCGGTGGGTGAGGTGGTGCCCCCGGCCGGGGTGACGATGGCGGCCGGGGGTGTGAGGGTCGCGGTCAGAGTCACGCGACCACCCGAGGAGCGGGTCGGCGGTAGAGCTTGAACGTCGCGGTCAGCAGATCGTCGTAGAACGCGGGCAGTTCGGTGCGCTGGTGTTCCCAGAGGAACAGCCACACCGCCAACAGCGTCACCGGCGGCACGACCGTCCCGTGCAGGGTCGCGACGAACTTCATCCGCAGCGCGAGGTGCTCCAGATCCCAGCCACGCGCGAGACGCGCTTGCCGGTAGGTGCAGGGGTTGGTCATGACCAGGCGGTTCATGCGGGCACCGCCTTGGTGCGGCGCAGGGCGACCGCCGTGGAGATGCTCAGCCCGTAGACCAGGGCCTCCCGGCAGCGGTCGCGGACCGGGTTGGGGCCGGTCTGGCCGAACCAGCGGCCACCGGCGAACGCCTCCCGGGCGTCAGCGGCGAGGTACGCCAAGGCTTCCGGGCTATGCCGTTCGAGGGTCCGCGCGACGACGACGATCAGTTCGTCGAGGGTCATCGTCGGCCAGTCGGCGTTGTCGGTGTCGGAGGCGTACAGGGCCGCCCACCACAGGTCGGGCATGCAGCCCGGCATGTCGTCGCCGTCCTCCAGGGCGTGGACGAGGTCTGCGATCGGAGCCACGGTCGGGGTCGGGGTGGTGGTCATGCGGCCACCGCCTGAGCCCACGCGAGCGAGGCCCGACCCGAAGCGGTCGAGGTGCGGGCGATGTGCCGGACGATGGTGTCGGCGTCGCTGTCGGCGTAGTGCCGTCGCGGGAACACCGGCATCAGCGAGTCCCACACACCCCACTGGCCCTGCGAGACCGCCGCCCGGACTTCGGTAGCGGTGTGGGCGATGACGTCGCGGCCGAGGCGGTGGATGGTCTGCACGGCCAGGTCGGTCAGCGCCTGCGGGGTCATGGACAGCCACTCGTCCGTCGAACTGTCCGACGCGTACAGGGCCGCCCACCACTCGTCATGCGACACCGACGCCAGATCCAGCGGGACGGCGACCGGCTCGGGGCGGGTCGGCAGGGCGACGACCGGGGCGAGGTCACCCGCCTGCGGCTCGAACGCGCGGACCGCACCCGGGATACCGGCGTGCGCCTCGGTCACCCCCGCCAGGCAGAAGCACTGCCCGAACTCGTCGGAGAACCGGCCCTCACACTGATCGCAGGTGATCCAGTACGACTCGTTGTACTTCCCGACGCACTTGTCGGCCAGACACCACCGGCCACCGCAGTACATGCAGAACCCCGCGAAGTTCCACCGGGGCGGAGCCACGATGACGCCGGACACCCGGACCGCAACCGTCGGGTGACCGATCGACCGCTCGACAGTGCGACGGGCAGGCTTACGCGTACTCTGAACAGGCATCGTCGTTTCCTCTCACAGGGATCAGATGCACTGGCCTCGGCGGGATACCAGCCCGCCGGGGCCTTCTTGTTGGTGTTGTACCAACAACTTCTATGTCTAGCAGGCTGAGCCATCGACGTCAAGGACTTGTTAGACTTGCTGGTACAACACCACTCAAGGATGCGTGATGACCAGCTTGAACCCGGCCGACTCCAGGCCGCTCTACCAACAGCTCGCAGCAGCGCTGCGTGACAGGATCACCAGCGGTGACCTTCAACCCGGGGCGCGTTTCCCCAGCGAAGCCGACCTCGCGTCGCAGTACGACACCAGCCGAAACACCGTCCGGCTCGCCCTTGACGCTCTGCGGAATGAGGGGCTGATTGTTTCTCAGCAAGGACGCGGGACTTTCGTGCGCTCCGCGCCACCCACGCGCTACTACGCCTCACTCACCGGTTCGAGAGCCCAGCGATTGGAAGCGGAGCGCCAACGGGACACCTTCACCCAGCAGATCGAGCGGCAAGGCAGGACCGCTCGCCAGGTCAGCACCGTTGAGGTTGTGCCGGCAGATGCCGAGATCGCTCGTCATCTGAATATGTCGGCGGGCACGACGGTGGCGGTCCGCCGACGCGTCATGTACGCCGACAACGAGCCGCTACAGCTCGGCGACAGCTACTACCCGATAGACATCGTCCAGGACAGCAAGATCATGAATCCTGCGGATGTCGTCGAGGGCACCGACCAGGTTCTTGAGGATCTGGGCCACACGCCAACAAGGTATGAGGATGAGATTACGTGGCGCATGCCGACGGTCGACGAGGTCGCCAAGCTTCATCTTGGTCCCGGGATACCGCTTGGCAGGCTCCTTCGCACTTCGTTCGACCAGAATGATCTTCCTATCGAGGTGTACGTAGTCCTCCTTCCCGGAGATCGACACGTACTTCTGTACGAGGTGGAGGCATGATGAATCTGACATTGCCGACCCTAGAAGGCAAGGCTTTCCGCCTCGAACCGCTCGACGCTTCACATGCGGGCGACCTGCTTCAGGCAGCATCAGATGATCAAATCTGGACCTATTTAGACGAAGAAACGCCCCGCACGAGGCCCCAGATAGATCGTTTCATTCAGGACGCAATTGAAGAGCACAGTCGAGGCGCGCGGCTTCCTTTCGCGATTGTTGATCGTGAGACCGAAAAGGCCATTGGAAGTATCAGCCTCATCGACATCCAGCACGTCCATCGAGGTGTCGAAGTCGGGTGGGCATGGCTTTCGCCTGGATACTGGCGGTCTGGCGCATCGAGGGAAGCCGTCTATCTTCTCTTGAAGCACGCGTTCGAGGAGATGGGAGCCATTCGAGCGGCGTTCAAGACCGATAGCCGTAACATACGCTCACAAAATTCGATTCTCGGGATGGGCGCTACACGAGAAGGCGTGTTTCGCAATCATCGAATTCTAAGTGATGGTTACGTCCGCGATTCAATCTATTACAGCATCCTCGATCGCGAATGGCTGCACATACGCCAGACGATGGAAGCTGATCAAGCGGCATATCGCGACAATTCGAGGATGCCGTAGAGGCTAGGAGCGCTGACGAAACGGCCGGACTCGTGGGCACCGAGCATCGGGGCCTTGTGCGAAATAACCGATGAAAATACATAGAAGGTTGCGCGGCCCGCTCGCCGCGTCCTGCGGCACCCGCATCCACCTGCACACCCTGCCAGCGCTGATACCGGAGGAACGGCGGTCTAGTCGAAGGGACATGACGACTGGACCGCCGTCCTGCGAATAGAGGTCCGTCACGATTGCACGTCGGGAATGCGCCCGATCCGATGAAGTTGCTGCGCACAATAGAACCCCGTAGCCGACAGCGAAAGGCTGCCATTTGTCGAGGTGACATTGCCCTCAAGCAGCTCAAGACGTTTAAGCTTCAGCAGAATAGGAAGTGCCGCGTTTGCCAAGCCTGGATCGGCCTCAGAAACCTCGCGAATTGATCGACTCATCCTTCTGATATGAGTACGAGTTTGGCCATCCCCTTCCAGTATCCTGACACTGCAAAATATTGCCATCATTCGAGATTCCGGCGCCTCCACACCACTTAGCAGATCAATAAGGTAGATCATCTCGTCCACCCGCGCCGCATCCCGCGCTCCAGTCACAAAGATGCGGGCGAGCGTATCAATCCTCCACAGGCTTTCTGAATCGACTACGGATTCGACGGTCCTCCCTAGAAGTCTTCGACTGCTCCTACTCTCGGAGGCAAGGAGAGGAACCTCGTCGATGGGCACCTCTGTCTGATCCGCAACGGCGTTAAGGAAGTCTTGCACTCGCTCTGAACGATCGCGCCAAGCTCGACTTAATAGGGTCACGCCTTCTTCTGTTAGCGACCCAGCGAACGCACCCGCAGGCGTTGCCCAATAGGCCAGGTCTATGTGACCGGTCGTTACTGCGGCAGTCTGCATAATTGCAGTTACTGCGGGGCTGACTACATTGCCTGCGGTCCTGGCCAGGACTCCACTCATGCGCTCGGCTATCTCCGTCACGGATCCAGTTTCCAGCACGCCTGCAACTGGACCCGATCACCGCACCCACGGACGAGCCCGTAACAGCACCCTCGGGGAATGGCTGTACATTGCCGATTTTGTCTCTTAGGGATCAAGGCGCCGCGCAAGCGCGGCGCGCACGCCTGCTCGCTCGGGCACGGATCGCCACTCTGCCTTCGGCTCGTGGCGACCGGCCCGGCGGCTGGCGTGCACGGTGCAGCTCGGCGACGATCCCAGAGACTTCGGCCTGATCCTCTGCACGACGACCGGTTGGCCGGCGGCGGCCACGTCCAGGACGACGGTGCCGACAGGCACGCCTCCGGCGGGGGCCTCGGCAACAGGAGGATGGGGCCGCGGTTCGGTGGCGGTCTGGAGGGGTGGTCAAGCTCGATGGGACTGGTCCCGTCACTGGCGTCCCGAGCTGAGCTGAGCAGACTTCTCTTTGGGCGCATAGGTCGTTCGTCCGGTGGGGCGCTCCACCTATGCGCCCAAAGAGAAGCCCGCTCCCCGGTGGGCGGGCCGACAGCGACGGGACAGCCGAGTGGTCTACCGGCGCGTGGCGGGTGTCAAGGATTGCTTGACGGTCAACGCCGAAAGGGCGGACCACGTCGAGCCAGGCCCCATGCGATTATCCCGCGCATGAGTTACGACTTGGCCGTCTGGGAGGGCGAGCGACCCGCCAGCGATGAGGCCGCAGGCGAGAAGTTTCTTGCCTTGTACGAGCGCTACGTCGAGACGAGCGAACTGGAGCCGCCCACCGAGCGCATTCGTGCCTACGCGATGGCGCTGCTCGATCGGTATCCGGATATCAGCGCTGATGAGGAGAACGACAGTCCCTGGTCGACCGCACCGCTGCTCGGGGAGGCTGTGGGACCGCTGATGTACTTCCCTATGGTGTGGAGCAGGTGCGTCGAGATCTCTGCATGGGCGGCAGACCTCGCCGCTGAGCACGGCTTGGTCTGTTGGGACCCGCAAGCCAGCAAGCTTCGGCCATGAGGATCGACGTACGTGACCTGGGCCAGATGCGGGCCGGTAGTCGGTTCCTCGGGCGGTCATTAGCCGTACTCCGCTGACACGCCCGGAACGATGTCAGCTGTGGAAACGCAGATGACGCGATGGTGATCCGACTTTTCCCAAGCTGACGGTCAGTGGTCCAGGCACCCGTCGTTGTCGTGGTGTAGGAAGCGGAGCGTCCGCGCTAGCTCATTGATTGACATCTGAAGCGGCGTCTGGCCAACTTCACGCGCAGCGTCGAACGCCAGCCAACCTTCCGCGTGAGCCCGCTCGACCACGGCGTGAGCGAGCCGCTCAACCTCTCGAAGGTACTGAGTGTCGTCGGGATCGGTCACAAACTAATCTCCTCGGGCTCGCCGACGTCAAGGGTCGAAGTACAGCAGCAAGGTACAGCAACGCCAGCAACCGGAGACGCCCGATAGAGATCGTCAGACGCCCGAATCCCTGATGAAGGACGATGATCGACCCTCCGGCCCGGAATCCGTAGGTTCAGGGTTCGAGTCCCTGGCGGCCCACCACAACACCTTCATCCCGCGAGCTGGTCCCGGCGCCGGATCAGATATGCCGTCTCTCCGCTGTTCCCGGACAGCTCGATCGCCCGCGCGTACGCCTCGCGGGCTTCTGCGCTTCGCCCCATCCGTCGCAGCAACTCCGCCCGGGTGGCGTGGAAAGCGTGGTACGCCGACAGCGGCAGCCCTTCGACCTCCGCCAACGCGACCTGGGGCCCGTCCAGTTCGGCGACGGCGATGGCCCGGTTGAGCCGCACGATCGGCGATGGGTCGAGGCGTACCAGTTGGTCGTAGAGCGCGACGATCTGGGACCAGTCCGTGTCGCGGATGTCGCGGGTGTCGGTGTGGACGGCGTTGATCGCGGCGAGGATCTGGTAGCGCCCGGGGGCTTCGCCGGCGGCGAGGCGTTCGCGGACGAGGGCGTGGCCTTCGGCGATGAGGGTGCCGTCCCAGCCGCCGCGGTCCTGCTCGTCGAGGCTGACGAGTTCGCCGGTCGCCGAGACGCGGGCGGTCCGGCGGGCGTCGGTCAGGAGCATCAGAGCCAGGAGCCCGGTGACCTCGCCGTCCGCCGGGAGCAGGGCGTGGACGAGCCGGGTCAGCCGGACCGCTTCGGCGGTCAGGTCGCCGCGTACGGGATCTTTGCCGGGGGTGGAGGAAAGGTAGCCCTCGTTGAAGATCAGGTAGAGGACGGTGAGGACTCCCGTGACGCGGGCCGGGAGGTCGTCGCGGAACGGTACGCCGTACGGGATCCGCGCGGCCTTGATCTTTTCCTTCGCGCGGGTGATGCGCCTGCTCATGGCCGCTTCCTCGACGAGGAACGCGCGGGCGATCTCCGGCACGGTGAGGCCGCCGACCATGCGCAGGGTGAGGGCGATCCGGGCCTCCATGGCCAGGGCGGGGTGGCAGCAGGTGAAGACGAGGCGGAGCCGGTCGTCGTCGATGGCGCCGAGCGGTTGCGGGGTGTCGGCCAGCATGAGCGCCTCCCGGTGTTTGTCCTCGCGTTTGACCTCGCGGCGGAGTCGGTCGACGGCCTTGCGGTGGGCGGTGGTGGTGAGCCAGGCGCCGGGGTTCGGCGGTACGCCGTCGGCCGGCCAGCGTTCGACGGCGGTCGCGAACGCCTCGGCGGCCATCTCCTCGGCGATGTCGAGGTCGCCGAGGCGGCGGGCCAGGGTGGCGACCACCCGGGCCCACTCCTCGCGGTGGACCTGGGTGATCACCTCGTCGAGGCCGGTCATGGCTACAGGAAGGGCCGGAGTTCGATCCGGCGGTTGCAGGCCTTCGAACCTTCGGCCGCGAGCCGCAGCGCCGCGTCCAGGTGCGGAGCCTCGACGATCCAGAGGCCGATGACGAACTCCTTCGTCTCCACGTAGGGGCCGTCGGTGAACACCGGCTGCGCGTCCCGGCTGTCGACGACCGTGGCGCTGCCGGGCGACGCGAGGCCGCCCGCGAACACCCAGTGCCCGTCGGCTCGCATCTTGTCGTTGAACACGTCGATCGCGGCCATCTCGTCGTCCGTCGCCAGGCCGGGATCTTCGGTGAGCACGGACATCAGGTACTGCGCCATCGGGATCATCTCCTCGGATCGTGCGGCCGCCTTCGGGCCGCCTCACACTCTGCTACGAACAGGGGCGCCGCGATCCGACACGCTCTGCCAAGATTTTCCCGAGTCCACCGGAACGAGGTGTCGTGAAACGGGAGATGGTTCTCGCCGCCGTCCTGGGGAGTGCCGGCCTCCTGGGCGGGATCGCGTACGCGGCGTTTGTTCTGTTCACACCGGATCCGACGGAGAAGGGGCGGGCGGTCGCCGACCGGATCTCCACCACCGCCGGATTCGGGCAGGTGAGTCCGGGGGACGGCGCGAACCCGTCGTGCCATTGCGTACAGCGGTGGTTCGTGGGGCCGGGCACGGTCGAGCCGCTCTCCGTCTTCGTCGCCCCGGATCTGCGCTGGAAGCAGGTTCAGGGTGTGCAGGAGACGGACGGTTGGCTGCCGCTCGCGTCCGCGACGATGCCCGACGCCGATGGCGGCTCCTGCCATCTGAGCCTCGCCCGGGAGGAACCCGAGTACGCCCACGGCAGCCTCGCTGACGAGTTCGGCCTGTCGGACGATCTGGCGAGCGGCTGGCGCCGGGGGACGCTGGTGATGCTGGAAGTGAACGTTCACTGCGACGGGGACACCGGCGGCTTCTGACCTGATTGACCATATGACCGGCAGTCCGTAGGTTCGGAACCCGACTGATCCGGTACGCCGAGAGAGGCGGACATCATGAGTGTCCTTGCCACCGTGCTGACCCCGCTCGGCCGGCTGCTGCGCAACAAGCGTGCCGGTGACGAGCACAGTGTCCGCAACTCCACCGAGTTGGCCGGACCCGCCACGATCCAGGTCGTGAGTCCCTCGTTCGAGGAGGGCGGACCGATTCCGGACCGGCACTGCTCGATGGATCTCGGCCCGAACCTGTCACCGGAGCTGTCGTGGACCGGCGTGCCGTCGAGCACCCGCCAGCTGCTGCTGATCATCGAGGACATCGACGTGCCGATGAGCCGGCCGGGCGTACACACGGTGGCGCTGTTCGGGCCGGCGGTGGCGGGGTTCGCCGAGGGGAAGCTGGGCCCGGACAACCCGACCGTCCGCTATGTACCGACCCGCGGCGGGCGTACCGGGTACTTCGGGCCGCGGCCGTTCCCGGGGCACGGCGTACACCGGTACGGGTTCCATCTGTACGCCCTGGACACCGCGATCCCCGCGGACCGTCCGGTCGAGTCGCTCGACGCACTGCTGCCCCTGGTCGACGGCCACGTGATCGCCACCGGCGTCCTCAACGGCATCAAGGAAGGCTGACCGGTTCAGGCCGGGCCCCGACCAGGTTGAGCGGCCCGGAAGCGCCTGAACAGCTCAACCGCGCCTGAACAGGTCAAACGCGGCTGAACGCGTACGCGCCGCCGGGCGGGTCCTCGCCGACCACGCCGTCGATCGACTCCCGGATGAGATCGGCGTGTCCCGTGTGCCGCGCGTACTCCTCGATCATGTCGATCAGCAGGCGGCGGAGGCTGGGCCGCCGCCCGGACGGAGTGGTGTACACCGTCGCGAACTCCAGGCCGCCGGCCGTGATCGCCTCGGTGATCTGGAGCCGGGAGCGGGCGACGCACGTCTCCCACAGCGCTACGAGGCCCTCGGGTGTGTCGTCGTCGGCGACCAGCCAGTCCCAGTCGGGGTGGGTCTTCCAGTCGGCGGAGGCGAACGGCTCGTGGTGGTCCCGGCCGTGCAGCATGTGGGTGAACTTGTGGTCCTCGCAGGCGGCGAGGTGTTTGAGCAGGCCGCCAGGGGTGATCGCGGACGGCCGCAGGCGGGTGCGGATTCCGGCCGCGTCGAGGCCGCCGCACTTCCAGGCGAGCGTGGCGCGCTGGCGTTCCAGGGAGCCGAGCAGGGTGTCGATCTCGTCGCCGGCCAGGGGCGGTTCCGGGTAGGTCATGGGCCGATCGTCACAGCGATTCCCGACATCCTGTGTCGCATAGCATTTGAACATCGTTCAAGTGCTGGTTATCGTGCGGGCATGCCGCGTGACACGCTGAGCCGCGACCAGATCCTGCGGGCCGCCGTCGAACTGCTCGACGCCGAGGGCCTGGAAGGGCTCAACATGCGCGCGCTCGGGCAGCGGCTCGGTTCCGCCGCCACCGCCGTGTACTGGCACGTGGGCAGCAAGGACAACCTCGTCGCCTTGGCGGGCGACCTCGCCTGGAACGAGATCGACCTGCCGGAGGTCACGCCCGGCACCTGGCGCCCGGCCGCGACCGCGCTGGCGACCGGCCTCTACGGCATGCTGTGCCGGCATCCGTGGGTGCTGCAGGCCTTCGGGACGTTCCTCCTCGTCGGCCCGGGCAAGGCGCGCTACGACGATCGCAGCCTCGCCGTCTACGAGGAGGCCGGATTCCCGGGTACGCAGGCCGACCAGGCGGCCGCCGCGGTCTTCACGTTCGTGCTCGGCAACGCGCTCGGTGCGTCGGCCGCGGCCGCCGTGCGGCGCCGCCTGGCCCGTGAGGGCGAGTCCGCCGAGGCGCAGCTGAAAGAGGCCATGGCCAAAGCCGTCGAGTACGCGTCGGCGTACCCGAGGTTGCGGCCCCGGCTGGACACCGCGTCGTCCGGGTACGCGGCCTCGCCCGAGCAGACCTTCGAGCTGGGACTGGCAGCGGTCCTGGATGGGCTGGCCGGGCGACTGGGCGCTGACCAGCCGTCGAACGGCAGCCGAACACCGCTGTAACGGGCACATCGGCAAGCGTCGCTGAGCTGCAATAGAACACGTGTTCCACAGGGTTATCCACAGGCTGTGGACGGGAATAGTTGAAGCGTCAAGTATCGTTGTGCGGGGCAGCTGTGGCGCAGAGAAGCGTGACGCAGCGAAGACGGACGACCGAGGAGCGGGCAATGCAGTCGGGTAGGCAGGACGGAATGCAGTTCGGCATCTTCACCGTGGGCGACGTGACCCCGGATCCCACGACGGGCCGGGAACCCACCGAGGCCGAGCGGATCAAGGCGATGGTCACGATCGCGCTGAAGGCCGAAGAGGTCGGGCTGGACGTGTTCGCGACCGGCGAGCACCACAACCCGCCGTTCGTGCCCTCGTCGCCGACGACGATGCTCGGCTACATCGCGGCGCGTACGCGCAACCTGCTGCTGTCCACGTCGACGACGCTGATCACCACCAACGACCCGGTGAAGATCGCGGAGGACTACGCGATGCTCCAGCACCTGGCCGACGGCCGGGTGGACCTGATGATGGGCCGCGGCAACACCGGTCCGGTGTATCCGTGGTTCGGCCAGGACATCCGCAACGGCATCTCGCTGGCGCTGGAGAACTACGCGCTGCTGCGCCGGCTGTGGCGCGAGGACGTGGTGGACTGGAAGGGCCAGTTCCGTACCCCGCTGCAGTCCTTCACTTCTACCCCGCGGCCGCTGGACGGCGTACCGCCGTTCGTGTGGCACGGGTCGATCCGCAGCCCCGAGATCGCCGAGCAGGCCGCCTACTACGGTGACGGGTTCTTCGCCAACCACATCTTCTGGCCGAAGGAGCACACCCAGCGGATGATCGGGCTGTACCGCCAGCGCTTCGAGCACTACGGCCACGGCTCCGCCGACCAGGCGATCGTCGGCCTCGGCGGGCAGGTCTTCATGCGCAAGAACTCCCAGGACGCGGTACGCGAGTTCCGCCCCTACTTCGACAACGCCCCGGTCTACGGCCACGGGCCGTCGCTGGAGGACTTCACGCGCGAGACCCCGCTGACCGTCGGCAGCCCGCAGGAGGTCATCGACCGTACGCTGGGATTCCGGGACTACGTCGGCGACTACCAGCGGCAGTTGTTCCTCATGGACCACGCGGGGCTGCCGCTGAAGACGGTCCTGGAGCAGCTGGACCTGCTGGGTGAGGAAGTCGTGCCGGTGCTGCGCCGGGAATTCGCCGCCCTGCGGCCCGCGCACGTGCCGGCCGCGCCCACCCACGCGAGCCTGAAGGCAGCCGCCGAGCAGGCCGGCAAGCCGGCCGCCGAGACCGAGGAGCAGGTGCCCGCATGACCAGCCGGAAGCTCGTGGTGATCTCCTCCGGTCTGAGCCAGCCGTCGTCCACGAGGCTGCTGGCCGACCGGCTGGCGGCGGCGACCGTCGAGGAGCTGAAGCTGCTCGGGATCGCGGCCGAGGTGCGCACCGTCGAGGTACGCGACCACGCCCACGACATCGTGAACAACGTGCTGACGGGGTTCCCGAGCGGACAGTGGCGTACCGAGGTGGAGGCGATCGGAGCGGCCGACGGCGTGATCGCGGTGACCCCGGTCCTCAAAGCGTCGTACGCGGGCATCTTCAAGACCCTGCTCGACGTCCTGGACGAGGGCGCGCTGGCCGGCAAGCCGGTGGCGATCGCGGCGAGCGGCGGCACCGCCCGGCACTCGCTGATCCTGGAGCACGCGGTGCGGCCGGTGTTCGCGTACTTGCGGGCGGTCGTGGTGCCGACGGCCGTGTTCGCGGCGGCCGAGGACTGGTCGGGCGGGGCGTCGGCGGACTCGCTGCGGGAGCGGATCGGGCGGGCGGCCGCGGAGCTCGCCGAGCAGATCGCCCAGCGGGAGCCGGCCAAGCCGGCCGACCCGTTCGCCCTCACGGCCTCGTTCGAGGACCTGCTGCCGAAAGACTGACGCAGGCAGACGCGGACCGACACAGGCGGCCCACGCGCGGACTAAACGACACGCGGACGCGGTAACAATATGACCGCGTCCGCGTCGCGCATCCGACGCCTCTTGGCAAAAGCGCAGGTCAGCGGCCTATTAAATGACACGTGACCGGGCGCACAGTGTCGCGTACAGGACCGGGTATTCACTTTCGTAACTGCGACGGCCGTCCCTACCGTGAGTGCACACCGCCTCACCAAGGGAGATCCATCCATGTCTGCCCAGCAACGCCACGGCCACGCGATCGTCCTCGGCGCCAGCATCGCCGGCCTCGCCGCGGCCCGTGTCCTCAGCGAGTCGTTCGCGAAGGTCACCGTCTTCGACCGCGACGAGCTGCCCGCCGGCCACCACGCCCGGCGCGGCGTACCCCAGGGCGAGCACACCCACGGCCTGCTCGCCCGCGGCCGCCAAGTGCTCGAGGAACTCTTCGAGGACTTCATACCGGAGGTGACCGCGCTCGGCGCGATCCCGATCGACGTCCAGCGCGACGTGCTGTGGATCAACGACGGCCACCAGCTCGCGAACGCCGAATCCGGGCTGCTCGGCCTGTGCATCAGCCGGCCGACGCTCGAAGGCTACGTGCGTACGCGGGTGGCCGGACTGTCCAACGTGGAGATCCGGGATCGCCACGAGGCGCTCGGCTACCTCACCTCCGCCGACCGGACCCGGGTCACCGGCGTACGCGTACTGCCGAAGAACGGCGACCCGGTCGAGCTCGCGGCCGACCTGGTGATCGACGCGACCGGGCGGGGCAACCGGGGCTCGACGTGGCTCACGGCGATCGGCTACGAGCCGGCGGCCGAGGAGCACGTCGACCCGCAGACGGTCTACATGACCCGCGAATTCCGGCGTGCGCCGGGAACGCTGCCGTACGCGGGGATCGTCGAGAGCCCGTGGCCGGACAACCCGGTGGGCGGCGTGGCGATCGCGGTGGACGGCGACCGGTGGATGGTCACGCTGCTCGGCTGCGGCCCCGGCCAGGCGCCGCCGGCCGACATCGACGCGTTCGTGGAGTTCACCAAGCGGCTGCCGCACCCCGCGATGTACGAACTGGTCAGCACCTGCGAGCCGGTCGGCCCGCCGCTGAAGCTGCGGCTGCCGACCAGCGTTCGGCGCCGGTACGAGCACCTGCGGCGGCTGCCGGAGGGCCTGGTTTCGATCGGCGACTCGGTCTGCGCGTTCAACCCCGCCTACGGCCAGGGCATGACGTCGGCGATCGCGCAGGCCATGGCGCTGCGCGACTGCCTCGCCCGGGGCCGGTCCGGGCTGCCGAAGCGGTTCTACGCGGCCGCCGCGAAGATCATCGACGTGCCGTGGAGCATCGCGGTCGGCGCCGATCTGCGCTTCGAGCACGTCGCCGGGGAACGCACGCGGCAGGTCGAGTTCCTCAACGGCTACGTCGGCCGGCTGCACGTCGCCGCGGCCGCGTACCCGGCGGTCGGCACGGCGTTCCTCAAGGTCGCGAACCTGATGGCGCCGCCGCCCGCGCTTTTCGCGCCCAACGTGCTCGCCCGCGTCCTGCTGCACGGCACGGCGCCGGCCCGCCCGGTGGTCACCCCCGCCGAGCGGGAAAAGGTGTCCGTCGCCTGAGGACACACCGCGCAGCGCCCGGGATGATCCCCGGGCGCTGCGCCATACTCGGCCCCATGCGCGTACTGGCCTTCGCCGCGTCGACCCGCGCCGGGTCCGTGAATCTCACCCTTGCCAAGCTCGTGGTACGCGTCGCGGAGCGCTCGGGTTCGTCCGTCGACTTCGCGGACTACGCCGATTTCGCGGTGCCGGTCTACGGCGGGGACGTCGAGGCCGCCGACGGGATCCCGCCCGGCGCGTACGCCTTCGCGGACCGCGTACGCGCGGCCGACGCGTTCATGATCGTGTCGCCGGAGTACAACGCGAGCATGCCGGGCCACCTGAAGAACCTGATCGACTGGGTTTCCCGGATCAAGCCGCAGCCCCTCTGGGGTACGCATGCCCTGCTGGCCTCGGCGTCACCCCGGCTGACCGGCGGCAACCGCGGGCTGTGGGCGCTGCGCGTACCCCTGGAGCACCTCGGCACGCGGGTGTTCCCGGAGATGTTCTCGTTGTCCGCCGCGGACGAGGCGTTCACGGAATCCGGGGAATTGATCAGTGCCAAGTACGACAAACGCCTTACCAGCAGTGTCACGGATTTCCTCGATCTCGTAGCGGCCGTGCGGGGTCACGGTCGGCCGTCTGTCGGATAGTCACCTCGACTTTCGGGTGGCGGGCTGCCATCCGGTCGGCCCCGGGCGTGGGACCATCAAAGGCGTGCGAACCGCGTCAGGTCAGGCAAATCGGGTCATAGTTGTAGGTGCCGGTATCGGCGGGCTCGCCTGTGCGCTGCACCTCAGCGGAGCCGGCCGCGAGGTCACCGTGATCGAGCGGGCGGCCGTACCGGGTGGCCGGGCCGGGCACATCGAGCTCGACGGGTACCGGTTCGACACCGGGCCGTCCACTCTCGGCGATCCCGAGGCGCTCACGGCCGCGTTCACGGCGGTCGGCGAGGAGATGTCCAACTGGGTAGACCTGGTCAAGCTGACGCCGGCGTACCGGGCGCACTTCGCGGACGGCTCGACGCTCGACGTCGACGAGGACCCCGACCGGATGGCCGCCGCGATCCGGGAGTTCTGCGGAACCCGGGACGCCGACGGCTACCTGCGGTTCACCGCCGCCGGATCCCCGGCCGACCGGGCGAACCAGTTCTTCGCCGATCGGCGTACCCGGAGATTGTTCGGAAGATCCTTATTCGCGGGCCTGGCGCCGTCGCTGTACCACCCCCGCGGCGGCCTGTACGCGGTGCCGGGGGCGATGGCCGACGTGGCGGCCAAGCACGGTGTGACGATGCGCTACGACACGACGGTGACGGGGGTGGAGTCGCGCGGCGACCGGGTGACGGCGGTGCTCACCGCGGACGGTGAGCGGCTCGCGGCGGACGCGTTCGTCCTGCCCGTCCGCGAGGCCCCGCAGCCGCCGCCGAGCTGCGTGGTCATGCACCTCGGCGCCCGTGCCCGATTCACCCACGCCGCCCACCACAGCGTGTATTTCGGTCACGCGTGGGAACGAAGTTTCACCGAGATCGTCGACCGGGGCGAGTTGATGACGGATCCTTCCCTTCTGGTGACCAATCCGACTTCCACCGATAACACCGTGGCTCCACCCGGACGTGACACTTATTACGTGCTCGCGCCCGTACCGAACCTGAAGACCGCACCGGTGAACTGGACGACCGCGATGGGCCGCAGGTACGCCGGCGAGCTGATGGCGGCCCTGGAAGCCCGTGGTTACCTGGATCTCGGCATCAACCTGGAGGTATCGCACGTGGTGACTCCCGCCGACTGGAACCGCGACGGACTGCCCGCCGGTTCGCCGTTCTGCGGCCCCGCCCCGACCGGCCACGCCAACGCGTACGCCGCCGGCGGCTGGACCGTCCGCGCGGCCGTCGTCTCCGGCCACACCGCCGCCCGCTCGGTCCTGGGCGGCCACCTGTGATCCCGGCCGCCGTACGCGAGGACCTGCTCGTCGAGCTGGTCGACGACTTCGGCGCGCCGGTCGGCGAGGCCACCGTCCTCGAAGCGCACACCGCGCCGGGGCTGCTGCACCGGGCGTTCTCGGTGCACCTGCTGGACTCCGACGGCCGGCTCCTGCTCCAGCAGCGGGCGGCGGTCAAGACCCGGTTCCCGCTGCGCTGGGCGAACGCGTGCTGCGGGCATCCCGCCCCCGGCCAGTCCGTCGTGGACGCGGCCGGCGTACGCCTCGTCGAGGAGCTCGGCCTGTCCGGCATCGACCTCACCGAGGTGGGCGTGTACGCGTACCGCGCCGACGACCCGGCCACCGGCCGCGTCGAGTACGAGCACGATCACGTGCTGCTCGGCATCGTCGACTCCGACGAGCTCCGGCCGCGCCCGGACCCGGCCGAGGTCGCCGCGCTGCGCTGGGTCGCCTCGACGGAACTGTGGGCGGAGCTGGCGTCGTCACCCTCGGCGTACGCGCCGTGGCTGCCCGGAGTCACCCGGCTCGCCCTGCCCTGACCGGCACGCGCCGTTCCTGCCAGGGCATACGTCACTGGTGGATGCCCTGATCGCGTGTCCGTGCGAGGCTGTTCCCCGGTGCCCGCCGATCTCCCCCACCGGCGGCCCGGGGAGGAAACCCGATGGCGCGTCTCCGTCTCCCTGCCGACCTCCGTGGCGGGCTCGGCGGCCTCCGGCGACTCGATGTCGTCCTGCGCGGCTGGCTGACACGCGGCGGCCCCGTCTCGTCCGGCGGGCACGTGCTGCTGCGCGGACGCGTACCGGTGGTGCTTGCCGGGCTGGTCGTCGTCGTCCTGCTCGGCGTCATCGGAAGTTGCTCCGCCGGCGGCCGTCCCGCTGCCGACGCGTCGTCGCCGCCACCGCCGGCCTCCTCGGCCTCACCCTCGGCGTCGCCGTCACCGAGCACGTCGCCGAAGCCGTCCGCCAAACCCAAGCCGGCCTCGACGAAGCCCCCGGCCGGCAGCATCATGATCCACACCGGTACGGCGGCCACGGCGCTGACCTTCGACGACGGCCCCCAGCCGACCTGGACGCCCAACGTCCTCAACCAGCTCAAGGCGGCCGGCGTCCACGCCACGTTCTGCCTCATCGGTCAGCAGGTGAAGGCCAACGCCGCCCTGGTACGCCGGATGGTCGCCGAAGGGCACACCCTCTGCAACCACTCCTGGGCCCACGACGAGCACCTCGGCAGCAAGTCCACCGCCCAGATCCGGGCCGACATCGTGCGTACCGACGCGGCGATCCACGCGGTCGTCCCCGGCGTACCGATCCTGTACTTCCGCCAGCCCGGCGGGATCTGGACGGCCAACGAGATCGCGGTCATCCGCTCGCTCGGCAAGAAGGCCCTCGGCTGGAGCGTCGACCCGTCCGACTGGGACCGGCCCGGCACCCAGGCCATCATCAGCCGTGTCCTGTCTCACACCCGCAAGGGTTCGATCGTCCTGATGCACGACGGCGGCGGTGACCGCTCCCAGACGGCGTCGGCGCTGCACACGATCCTGCCCGCGCTCAAGGCCAAGTACACGCTCATCGCCCTGCCCACCCCGACCGGCTGAGATTCTGATCTTCGTACCGCCAGGTCGGCCCTAGGCCGGGGTCGATTTGGCGGGCCGGGAGGGCATCGCATATGCTTTGCAAGCCTCCGGCGGGGCCGGATGGGAGCTGAAGCAAAACCAGCATCATGCAGCGCGAGAGCGTGTGCGATGATGGTTCGGCCGCCCTCATCGTCTAGCGGCCTAGGACGCCGCCCTTTCAAGGCGGTAGCACGGGTTCGAATCCCGTTGGGGGCACGGAACGGAGACTGGTACAGTCTCCGGAGCAAGAGCAAGGTCCTGTGGAGCAGTTGGAGTGCTCGCCGCCCTGTCAAGGCGGAGGTCGCGGGTTCAAGTCCCGTCAGGACCGCCAACGCTGACGCCGCGCGAATCAGCGCGGCGTTCGTGTTGAACGGCCAGGTAGCTCAGTTGGTACGAGCGTCCGACTGAAAATCGGAAGGTCGGCGGTTCGACCCCGCCCCTGGCCACCTTTCACAACGACCAGGGGAATTCCCCTGGTCGTTTTCTGTTTCCGGGTGGCCCGTGACCGGATCCCGTTCGATGATGCGGTTGCGGTGATTCTCAGTGACCCGGACATCACTCGGCGCTGCAATTTGACCGATATAGCGTCTACAGTGCAAATTACTCCCTGTGGCTACGCTGAGCGAGTCCCTGGGGCGTGACGTCGCGGTGCTGACCCGGCCGGGTCTGCTGCACCGGGAGGTCGGTGCGGCCCTGTCCGACCGCGCTGTGCTGGTGCTTTACTTCGCCGGGCTGGACGACGCGTACAGAGTGGACGACGTCGGGGCCGCCCTGGTACGCGCCTTCGACCGCTGCATGGGCGACTACGGATTGTCGATGATCGTGGACGTGGACGTCGAGCCGCCCGCGTGCGAGTGGCTGCTGTCCGCCGATCAGAGCGGCGGGTACGCCTTGCACCGTCCCGATGACGTGACCGCCTCCGTCACCGGGTTTCCCGCCGGATGGTGGCATCGGGCGGCGGTGCAGGCGTGGCGGGTGCCGATGTTGGCGACGTGCGCACCCTATGGGCCGACGGATCGGTTGTGGACGGACGGGGACATCGTGCGCACCTGGCTCGACGGTGCCGCGCGGGCACGCCGGGTGTGGGGCGGCTCGGTCTCCGTACAGACGCCGCGGCCACCGGCGCCGCGGAACGCCCGCTAGCGGGCCGGACCAGGAGAGGCAGGACAGATGCTCGACGAGGTGTGGCGGAAGAGCACGCGGTCCACGGACACCAACTGCGTGGAGGTCGCCGCCCGCAGGGGTCTCGTCATCATGCGCGACAGCAAGGACCGCCGGCGGATGCTGGCGTTCTCCGAGGACGGCTGGGACGCCTTCGTCGCCGGCGTACGCGCGGGGGAGTTCGACCGCGCCTGAGAGCACGCACCGGACGGGGACGTGGAGGGTCCCCTGAGCCGACGGCCGTGGGCCCGCCGCCCGCGGCCGTCTTGTGCGGCGGGACCAGCGAGACGAGGCACCGGTAGGGGAAGCCTCAGAGGGCCAGGAGCAGCCGCATGGCCTCGGCGATCCGGGCGAGGCTCGCGCCGGTGAGCATCCCCACCGGCCCGGAGAGGCGGTCGGGATTGATCGTGCCGAGGGTGGTCAGGTCCACCGCCCCGCCGACCGGGTCGGGATCGGCCAGCGGCACCATGGTCGGCACCAGCGGGGTCGCCCGCCGGGTCAGGTATGCGCACACCGGCCACGACACCGAATTGTGGACGTCGTTGGAGAGCACGACGATGCGTACGGAGGGGCCGGCGGAAGGGCTGTAGTCCCAGACGACGCCGCGGTTCACTCGGACTCGGTCCTGAACCGGAGCAGCCGCTGGGCCTCCGTGTCGGCGATGAACCGGGTCCGTGCCGTGTCGCGGCGGACGGCGGGCTCGCGCATGCCGTCGCGCGTCGCCTTGTCGTAGATGGCCGCGAGCCACGCCCCGGGGTCCAGACCGTCATGGTCCGCGCGGCGGTGGAGGATTTCCAGCGCGTACTCGGGCAGTGTGGTCGCGAAATTCACCTGCGCCATGCCTGCCATCATCGCAAGATCTGCGGTTGCGGCGCCATGCCGCACCGCCCGGCGGGCGCGGCGTCAGATGGCGGCGCGGTGGTTGAGCGTGGCGACGGTGGAGCCGGTCAGCGTGAGCAGGCAGTCGTGCAGCCGGCCGTCGGAGTGGGCCGCGCCGATCAGGGCGTGGGCCGTCTGCTCGTCCTCGTTGAGGTACGCGCTGATGAACCGGGCGACCCAGCGGGCGTCGTAGCGAGCCTGGTCGATGCCGGGGAAGTCGAGGGACCAGGGGCCGGACGGCTGGGCGTCGCCGGCGATGGTGCCGGCGAGACACCAGGCGACGCCGAGGGCACCGGGGACGCCGGTGGCCCCCACGACGCTGTCGACGGTCTCGGCGACCGCCGCCCGGTCGCCGGCGATGGCCTGATCGAGCAGCAACGCCGCGTCTTCGAAGACGCGATGGGGATCCCCGGTCACATCGGTGAGCCTACGCCGGGCTGTCAACGCAACCCGGACAGGCGCATCCTTCCCGGCCACTTCCCGACAGATCGCGCGCACGCTAAGGTGCCGAACTAGATGATCGTTGGAGGTGTCATCCCCTCATGCGCCCGTGGCCCATCGCCCGTTCGCACCGCGGGCCCATCGCCCGTTCGGTTGTGTCGGGCACGCTCGTTCTCGGTCTCCTCGCCGCCGGGCTTGCCGGCTGCGGCGGCGAACCGGCCGCGTCCGACGACAGCCGGCAGCAGCTGCGCCTCTACGGCGCCGACGGCAACATGAAGAACGCCATCGGCGAGCCGGTCGGCAAGGCCCAGCCCGGCCTGATCTCGGGCATGAAGGGCACCACCCCGCTGACGCCGCTCACCGACGACTTCAAGGCGCGGCTGCGCGGCATCGACCCGGCCCTCAAGGACTACCCGTATGCGGGCGAGTCGTACGACGCGATCGTGATCATGGCGCTGGCGACCCAGCTGGCCCGCACGACCCGGCCCGAGATCGTCAAGCAGTACGTCGACGGCGTGACGACCGGCGGCAAGGTCTGCGCCGACGTGGCGGCCTGCCTGACCCTCGCCCGGGCGGGGCAGGATCTCCAGTACCAGGGGATCACGGTCAAGACCGGGTTCAAGGACAGCGGCGAGCCGTCGACGACCTCGTACGGCACCCTGCACTTCTCGGCGGATAGCAAGATCAATTCTCAGCTGACCGAGTTCGTCGGCGCGGGATCGGCCGACGCCGCCACGCACAGCGAGGGACCGGCCCCGGTGGCGGTCTCCGTCCCGGTCACCGGCGCCCCGCTGGTCATCGGCGGCCTGACCGCCATCACGGGTACCAACTCGGGCTCCAATCCGCCCAAGCGGGCCGGGGCGAAGCTGGCCCTGGCCGAGCTCAACGCGGCGGGCGGCGTACTGGGCAAGCCGATCAAGTTCCTCGACGGCGACGACGGCACCGACCCGGTCAAGGCGAAGGCCACCCTGGCGGCCGAGAAGGGCCAGGGCGCCACGATGTTCTTCGGGCCGAGCGGCTCGGGCGTCGCCAAGGAGCTCATCCCGGTCGCCGCCGCGGAGCATGTCATCCTGTTCGCGCCGTCGGCCACCTCGGCGGCGCTCAGCTCGATCAACGACGACGGCTACTTCTTCCGGGCCGCGCCGTCCGACGAGCTCCAGGCGCGCGCCCTCGCCGACGTGATCATGCGGGACGGCCTGCGCAAACTGAGCATCCTGTACCGCAAGGACACCTACGGCGAGGGTCTCGCCCAGGGGGTCAAGGACGAGCTGATGAAGGCCGGCCTCCAGGACGCCGGGGTGCAGCTGGAGGCCTACGACGTCCCGAAGGACGCGGCCTCCCTGCAGATCCCGGACCAGGTGCACCGGATCCACGAGTTCGCGCCGGAAGGCGTACTGGTGGTGGGGCTGACGGAGTCCGCCTACGCGATCCTGGACCTAGCTGCGGGCGGGGTCGATCCGCGGGTCTCCCCCGCGTAGCCCCGCCGTCAGCGCCGCGAAGGCCGCCCGCCGCAGGTCGCCCAGGTCGTCCTGGCCGTCACTGGCCAGCCACGCCACCAGCGCCGTGTCCCAGGCCCCGCTCGTGGCCGCCGCGACCAGCTGCGGATACAGGTCGGTCACCACCATTCCCGGCGTACGCGCGGCCGCGAACTCGGCGACCACACCGGCCAGATCCCTGTTCAGCAGCAGGTACGTGCCGAGCAGGCCGGGCTGCGTCCGCAGGAGCCGCAGGCGTTCCAGGATCTGCCGGCGGTCCTCGGGATCGGCCAGGTCGAGCCCTTCCAGCACGGTGTCGATCGAGTCGAGGACCGGTTCGCCCTCGGGCCGCCCCCACAGCGCCGTACGCAGCGCGGCGATCCGGCCCTGGGCCACGTCGCCGAGCAGGATGTGCTGTTTCGACGCGAAGTACCGGAAGAAGGTGCGCTCGGCGACCCCGGCGGCCTCGGCGATCTCCTCGACGGTGGTCCCCTCGTAGCCGCGCTCGGCGAACAGGCGCAGGGCGGCCTCCTCCAGCGCCTGGCGGGTCGCCAGCTTCTTGCGGATGCGCCGGTTGCCACCCCAGTCCGCGGAGGTCATCGGTGCATCGTGTCACGATCGGCGGTAGTAGCGGTGCCGCGGGCGTACCGGTGGAGTTTCCGGCGATATTGGCATAGGTCGGTGACTGTCGATAAGTCGGGCAACGCCCGCGTCCGGCCGATAGCGTCATTCCATGGCGACCCATGGGGTGCGGCTGCTGCGTAATGCGCTCAGCAGCGCGGCCGTGTTGGCGGTGATCCTTTTCGTCGCCTTCGGACTGCCCGCCATCAACCGGGCGGTTCCGGCTTCCAAGGACATCGTGGGCGGTCGCGCGTACACCGTGGGTGGCGGGGTCAGTGTCGTGCCGCCGCTCCGAGCGGAGATCGATCCCAGCAAGACCCGGCCCGCCGCCGACCGGGGGACGGTGCTGTTCCTGCTCGGCGCGGTGCGCTACGTGATCGTGGTCGCGCCCTTCTCCGGCGGGCTCGGCGACGCCGCCGCCCGCCTCCGCGAGAAGATCACCGCTACCCGCGGCTACCAGGTGACCGGTGACGAGGCCGCGGTACGCACGTCGACGGGCCTGCCCGGCCTGGCCGGCTGCTACAGCGCGCCCGGCCGGCTGGGGCGGTACGCCGTCTTCGTCAGCGGCGGCAGCTCGATCGAGGTCACCATCAGCGGGACCGAGGATCAGCTGGCCGGCCAGATGGCCGGGATCGAGGCCAGCGTCTCCTCGATCCAGCGGAAGTAGGGCCCATGACAGCGGAGTCCGTTCGCCCGACCCCACGGTCGGCGCGGGCCGTGCAATCCCTGCGCATGCCGGCGTTCTGGCTGCTCACCGGTCTGCTTCTGGTCTGCGGTGCCCGGTTGTTCACGATGCTTTCCACCGCGTACGCGAAGTACCCGGTCGCGACCGTCGCGGCGGTTGTCCTGTTCGGCCTGTACGCGGTGCCGTTCTGGCTGTTCATCGCCTCGATGGATTTCGTCGAGCGAGAGCCGCCCCTGCTGCTGGCGACGGCGTTCGCCTGGGGCGCCGCGGTCGCGACGACGGTCGCCATTCCGGGCAACCAGGCGATCCATGATCTGCTGGCGAAGCTGGTCTCACCGGAGTTCGCGGCCGCCTGGGGATCGGCGATCGCCGGGCCGACGATCGAGGAGCTGCTCAAGGGCCTCGGTGTGATCGTCATCGTGCTCATCGCCCGGGCGCAGATCAACAGCGTGCTCGACGGCATGGTCTACGGCGCGCTGGTCGGCTTGGGTTTCCAGGTCGTCGAGGACATCGTGTACGCGGTCAACGCGGTCGCCGTGGCCGGCCAGGGCGACGAGGTCGGCCCGGTCGTGTCGACGGTGTTCCTGCGCGGCTTCATCGCCGGCCTGTGGAGCCACACCATCTTCTCGGCGCTGGTCGGCGGCGGCATCGCGTACTTCCTGGTGCACCGGGAACGGTCGACGGTCAACCGGCTGGGCGGTGCCCTGCTCGGCTTCGCCGGGGCCTGGCTGCTGCACTTCCTCTGGAACTCGCCGCTGCTGGCCGACGGCATCGGGGGCGGCGCGGGCGGCGTACTCCTCGGATTGCTCATCAAGGGCCTGCCCGCGCTGGTGCTGGTGCTGAGCCTGGCGTGGCTGGCCCGCAAGCGCGAGGCGACCTTCTACCTGGCGCAGCTCGGAGCGGTGCACGACCCGCAGGTGGCGACGGCGGAGGAGGTCGCGACCCTGGCGGACGGCCGGCTGCGCCACCGGGCGCGGGAGCACGCCAAGAAGCTCGTGGGGTCGAAGGGCGCCCGCGCGGTCCGGGCCCTGCAACGCGCCCAGTGCCGGTACGCCGTCGAGCTCAGCCGCGTACGCGACGCGGTGGGCCTGGCCGGAACCGGCCGCGATCCCGTCCTCGACCACCAGCGGGAGGCGGTTCTGACGGCGCGGGGCCGGCTGGCGGCGCTGGGCATCCAGGAGGCTCTGCCCGGTGCCCATCGCAAGCGGCGCTGGCTGTGGTGGCTGGCGCTGCTGCTGTTCGCGTCCCTGCTGCTGTTCTCGGCGGCCCGCGCGCTCGGCGGAAGCTAGCCGGGCATGGCGACGGCAGCCGAGGAGGGCGGCGCGATGGGCCCGAGGAAGGCGGTTCCGGTACGAGAAACCAGAACCGCCTGCCTATGGACCACACCCGTCCGGGCGAATCAGTCCGGTCGCCCGTCCTGATCGAGATCGACGAGCCGGACGTTGACCTCGCCGTCCCCGTCCGGATCGAGCTCGACCAGGTCGGAGACGCCGTCGCCATCGGTGTCCTTCACCCACACGTCGGGCTGGCCGTCGTGGTCGGTGTCGAAAGTGGCGAGCGTCGTCTCCTCGTCGCCGCGAGTCGCCTTGCCACCCGTCTCCGTGTCACTCATGGAGCACGAGGGTAGGCGTCTTCGCGAGCGGTCGCCAGCGGCACCCGGTAATGCGTGAACGCAGGAGATCCTGGTCCGCGCCGACAGCGGCGAGCAGCCGAGAGCTGCTCGCCGAGCGTGCGAAAGTGATCTTCTGCGCGTCAGGGACGACGTACGGCCCAGTTGGGGTCCGGGTCCGGGTCCTCGTCCTGGTCCTCCGGGTCGTCGACGTCGTACTCGTCGTACTCGTCGATGTCCTCGTCGGACTTGATGGCGGCGCCGCCGAGTTCTCGCTGCAGTGCCGCGAGGTCGGTGTTCGGGGAGTGGTACTTCAACTCCCTCGCCACCTTAGTCTGCTTGGCCTTAGCACGGCCGCGTCCCATGGACCGACCCCCTCGCACATGAATGTCGGGGCAGCCCGAAGGCGGGCCCCGATGACGTCAGGCATCTCTCGTGGCTCATACGGTACACAGGTGTTGGCGTCTTCGGCACCTCGGGCTCCACTCCATGTTGCGAGTGGCGCCGAAGAACTGTCCGAATTGCGACGGTAACGGGTCCTGTGCGGAACCGGTCGTGACCCACACGCCCGGTTCCGATGAACCGTTCAGACGAGCCGTTCGCGACCCGGGGTCAGACCCGGATCGTGCGCAGCCGCCCGACATCCGCCATCCGCCGCTCGGCGAGACGGTCCGCGGCGGTGGCCGGCGAAACCCCCTCGACGTCGGCGAGCTGGAGGATCTCCCGTGTCGTGTCATAGATCTTGGTCGCCCGCAGCTTGGCGCGGTCGAAGTTGAAGCCCTCGATCTCGTCGGCGACCTGGATCACGCCACCGGCGTTGACGACGTAATCGGGAGCGTAGAGGATTCCGCGCTCGGCGAGCAGCTTCTCCACGCCGGGATGTGCCAACTGGTTGTTGGCCGCGCCCGCGACGATCCGCGCCCGCAGAACCGGTACGGAGTCGTCGTTCAGGGCCCCGCCCAGCGCGCACGGCGCGTACACGTCGATGTCGCTGGCGATGAGCCCGAGGGTGTCGTCGACGAGCGTGATCTCCGGGTAGGTGGCGCGGGCCCAGGAGCGGGCCGCCTCGCTCGGGTCGGTCGCGACGATCGCCGCGCCGTCCTCGATCAGGTGACCGGCGAGGTACTTGCCGACCTTGCCCAGGCCGGCGATGCCGACCGTGCGGCCCTTGAGCGAGGGCGTGCCCCAGCGGTGCTCCGCCGCGGCGCGCATGCCCTGGAAGACGCCCCAGGCGGTGAGGATCGAGGAGTCGCCGGCGCCGCCGTTCTCGACGCTGCGGCCGGTCACGAACCGCGTCTCGCGGGCCACCACGTCCATGTCCTGCACATAGGTGCCGACGTCGCAGGCGGTCCAGTAGCGGCCGTTGAGGGACTGGATGAACCGGCCGTAGGCCCGCAGCAGCGCCTCGGACTTGTCCCGGACCGGGTCACCCCAGATGACGGCCTTGCCGCCGCCGAGGTCGAGCCCGGCGAGGGCGTTCTTGTACGCCATCCCCCGCGACAGTTCGAGCACGTCGTGCAGGGCCTCCTCCTCGGAGGCGTACGGGTAGAAGCGGGTGCCACCGAGCGCGGGGCCGAGCGCGGTCGAGTAGACGCCGATGATCGCTTTGAGGCCGCTCGCCCGATCCGAGCAGAAGACGACCTGTTCGTGGCCGGTGTCGGCGCTGAAGACGCCCATGGGAACTCCTCGTTGAGTCTGTGAGCCTTCGTGAGGCCTGGCGGTGGAGGCAGGCCGCTGTGGGTGGTGCGGATCCTCCCGCCTGAGCCTACCGAGAACCAGGCCTGCTCTTGTACATGCGCCGGGCCCCCGATGCGTGGGAGGATCGCGACGTGCCGTCACAGTTCGCCGCGTATCTGCGCGTCTATGAGCCGCTGGCCGCGTTCGATCGGGAACGCCAGCGTTACTGGCGCCGGTATCTGGACGAGGGTCGGGCGATCGGGTCGGCCGAAGGACCCGGCCGGCAGCGCGTGACGGTCCTCGAGGCCCTCGGCGCGGGCTGGTCCCGGCTGCCGGACCTGCCCGAGGAGGCGTACGTCCTGACGACCGAGAACGGCGCTCTCGTGTGCCCCTGGAACCTGCGCGTACGCGTCGCCGAGGCGGCCCTGACGGCCCGGGACGGCGTACCGGCGGTGCTCGCAGACGCCTTCGTGCCGCCCGCGCTGGCCGGGATCGCCCGCTCGGTCCTGTCGGACTTCCGGGGCGGCGCCCAGGTCCTCGACCACGGCCTGCCGCGGGTGCACGAACACGTCGCGACGTGGGGCGTACCGCTGCGCTGGTTCCTGTTCATCGACTTCGCCGAGCGCGAGGTGTCCGTCGGCCCGGGGCGGCGCCTGCTGCGCTACCGGACGCAGATCGGCCAGGCTCGCCGGCGGGCGCATCAGGGGCTGGGCATCCTGCGCCGGACGATGGGGCAGGTGGCGATCACCGATTCCGTCGCGGAGGGTACGCGCTGGCTCGAGGAGTTCCACCCCGGCTCGGTGGTCGAGTTGGACTACGGCGGGCTTGTCCATCTGTTTAGCGACGAAGACCTGCTTGCCGACGATTCGCCCCGACTTGTAGCGGACGGTCTTACCGCACTTGCGGACGGTGACGGCGAACTCGCTACCGAGCGGTACGAGAAGCTCGTCGACCGCTGGCGTGCCATTCAGCTGATGGAACGTTGCAACTGACCATCGGCCGAGCGGGCTCCGGAATCGAACTGAATTATCTAGATCAAGGAAGCCTGAAAGAGCCCACAATTGGGGCGCAATCCGTCATCCTTGCCGGGTATTTTGTCCGGCTTTTTGCGCTTATATCATTGATTCCTCATCCGTCCATCTACGGACCTTCACCCGTTCGGCCCATGTCGGACATCGTGGACGAGCCGGACTATGGGAGTCGCGTTGGCCGGCGGGACCCCGGCCTTCGTTTGTAGGTACTTGTGGAGGAGTGACCCATGGCGTCGCGTACGCACGAACCCGAGCCGCTGCTGACCCCCGCCGAAGTGGCGTCGATGTTCCGTGTCGACCCCAAGACGGTGACCCGGTGGGCGAAGGCCGGCAAGCTCAGCGCCATCCGCACTCTGGGTGGCCACCGCCGTTACCGCGAGTCGGAGGTGCGCGCGCTTCTGCAGGGTCAGATCCCGCAGCAGCGCCAAGGCGACTGAGCCTGGCTCAGTTCGGCGCTCCACCCCGGAGGCAGACAGTGATGGAGGGAGCCGGTCCACCAAGGGACCTGCTCCCTCCACTGTGTACGGAACTGATAGGGAAGCCTGCCGCTCGCTGACGCGGCTTCGGGACGGCTCTTACTTCTGGGGCCGCGGCTCTTACTTCTGGGGCCGGTTGGAGAACTGGTAGAAGGTCGGGAACGCGTCCTCGAACGGCCTCGGCCCGGCGACCGGCCCGCCCGGCGTGGCGGCCCGCGTACGCCACGTCTGCTCGGCCTCGCCGACCAGTTCGGCTACGCCCTCGGCGCGTACGCGGTCGGCGAGATCACCGGCCGTCGCCGCGGTGCTGCGGTGCGGCATGGTCCAACACTCCCTCCATCAAGTGGATCTTGCTGTTGCGGCAGTGTTCCGTGACCGTACCGTCAAACCGGCCGTGCTCGAAGTACCGGTTGGCCGCATGGGCACCACCGCAGAAGCCGAAGTACGGGCACACCGCCCGGCATGCCTCCACGCCGCGCAGGTACTCGCCGATCCAGGCCGCCTCGCCGGCCCGCCGCACGATCTCGTCGAGCGGCTGGTGCAGCACGTTGCCGGTCGCGAAGTCGCCGTAGTGCGGGCTCGAGAACCCGGCCAGCTCCGGCGAGAGCAGCGTCACCGCGCCGTCGTGGGCGATCGTGGGGATCGGGTCCATCTGGCGGGGCAGGATCGCGTCCGCGTCACCGTGCAGGAGCGCGCCGGCGTACCGGATGGCGAACTCCACGTCGCGCAGCTCGATCGCCCGGTCGGTCCGCCACTGCGCCGTCAGCTCCGCCCAGAAGCCGCGCACGGCGGCCTCCGCGTACGCGTTGCTGCGGTCGTTGACCCCCTCGTGCTCCTCGATGTTGATGCCGAGCGCGTAGCAGCCCAACTCGCGGAAGTAGGGGTACAGCTCACGCGCGAGCTCCGCGCTGGGGTCCGAGACCACGCACAGCGCGGCGAAGGGTATGTCGTGCCGCCGCAGGGCCTCCGCGCCCCGCACGATCCGGGAGTACGCCTCCCGGCCGGCCCGGTCGACGCGCAGCGCGGTCCTGGCCTCGGGGCCGTCGACACTCAGTCCGATATGGACGTCGTGTTCGCGGAAGAAGTCGCACCACGCGTCGTCGATCAGCGTGGCGTTGGTCTGGATGTGGTGCTCGACCCCGTTGAACGGCGCCATCAGCGCGGCCAGGTGTTCGCGCCCGGCGGCCAGCGGCTCCCCGCCGTGCCAGACGACGGAGAACCGGTCGCGCTCGGCCGCCCACGCGTTCACGGTCGCGGCGGTGGCGGCCGCGACCTCGACAGGCATACGCCGATCGAACTTGCGCGCCGGCAGGTAGCAGTACGCACAGTCCAGATTGCACAGTGTGGTCGGCTGCAGGATGACATACGACGGTACGGCCGAGATGCCACGCATACCGGTGTATTGGGCTACCCCGGCCGGGACGTCGGTGTCGGTTGCGTCGACCATGCACTCATTGGAGCACCGTGAGGCGAGGACGGCGAGGACATCTCGCCGTCATCCTCAGCCGCGCGTGTAGGCCCCGAGCATGCGTACGTCGCCCTGGCCCTCGACGACCTCGCCGACCGCCCAGGACTCGACGCCACGCGCCGTGAGCAGGGCGAGCGACCGGTCCGCATCCTGCGCGGCGACCACGGCGAACATCCCGACGCCCATGTTGAAGGTGGCTTCCATCTCCGGCTCGTCGATGCGGCCCTTGCGCTGCACCAGGTCGAAGATGGGCTGCGGGCGCCAGGTGGAACGGTCCACAATGGCATCCATCGTGTCAGGCAGGACGCGGTTGAGGTTGCCGGGGATGCCGCCGCCGGTCACGTGGGCCAGCGCGTGCACCTCGCACTCGGCGATCAGCGTCAGGCAGTCCCGCGCGTAGATCTTCGTGGGGGTGAGCAGCTCCTCGCCCAGCGTGTGGTTGACGCCGAGGTCCTCGACGACCGTGCCGAGCCGCAGCCGGCCCTGGCCCATCAGGACGTGGCGGACCAGCGAGTAGCCGTTGGAGTGCAGCCCGGACGAGCGCATGGCGATGACGACGTCGCCCAGCTGTACGCGTTCGCGGCTGAGGATCTCGTCCTCCTCCACGACGCCGACGCCGTTGGCGGACAGGTCGTACTCGTGCGGCTTCATGACGCCGGGGTGCTCCGCGGTCTCGCCGCCGAGCAGGGCGCAGCCGGCCGTGCGGCAGCCGTCGGCGATACCGGCGCCGATCTCGGCGACCCGGTCCGGAACGACCTCGCCGCAGGCGATGTAGTCCAGCAGGAACAGCGGCTCGGCACCGCAGGCGACCAGGTCGTCGACGACCATCGCCACCAGGTCGATGCCGACCGTGTCGTGGATGTCCATCTGTTGCGCGATGACGAGCTTGGTGCCGACGCCGTCGGTGGACGACGCGAGTA
The DNA here is from genome assembly GCF_000428945.1 of Hamadaea tsunoensis DSM 44101. Lineage (GTDB taxonomy): Bacteria > Actinomycetota > Actinomycetes > Mycobacteriales > Micromonosporaceae > Hamadaea > Hamadaea tsunoensis. The sequence continues at coordinate 354,379 of NZ_AUAX01000006.1, forward strand.
CCGGCTTCTTGTACTTCGTGACGTCGAGCCGGAACAGGCCCGAGAAGCCGCCCAGTCCGCCGATGACCTCCGGCCGGTGGGTCCGCTGAACCTTGTCCTTCAGCAGCTCGACGGCCTGATCGCCGGCGTGGATCGATACGCCCGCATCGGCGTACGTCGCGGTGCGCTTGCGGCCGTTTCCGGCCTCGTCCGCCTTGGCCGTCCAGAGTTGACGGTCGCCCGCGCCTTCGGTGGCAGGGCGCTCGGCTACGTGCGTCACGGTGCTACTCCCCTTTGTTGATCAACGCGGCTGTCCGCATGCAGACGCGTGTTCAGGCTCCGGCGCGTTCCAGGGCCGCCGGGCCCTCAGCCGGGACGTCCCCACCGTCCCGGTGCTCGCGCGCGTCGACCCGCCGGCCGACGGACTCGAGCACGTGCTTGCCGATCAGATCGCCGGCCGGAAGGTCGATCGGGTACTGGCCGTCGAAACAGGCGCGGCACAGCCGGGTCGCCGGCTGCTCCGTCGCGGCGATGAGACCGTTCAGCGACACGTATCCGAGGGAGTCCGCTCCGATGGCGCGGCGGATGCCCTCGTTGTCCAGGCCGTTGGCGAGCAGCTCGGCCCGGTCTGCGAAGTCGATGCCGTAGAAGCACGGCCACTTCACGGGTGGGGAGGAGATGCGCACGTGCACCTCGAGCGCACCGGCCTCGCGCAGCATGCGGACGATGGCCCGCTGGGTGTTGCCGCGCACGATGGAGTCGTCGACGACGATGATCCGCTTGCCCCGGATCACGTCGCGCAGGGGATTCAGCTTGAGCCGGATGCCCAGCTGGCGGATGGTCTGCGAGGGCTGGATGAAGGTACGCCCCACGTACGCGTTCTTCACCAGGCCCATGCCGTAGGGGATGCCGGACTGCTCGGCGAAGCCGATGGCGGCCGGCGTACCGGATTCGGGGCTGGGGATGACCAGGTCGGCCTCGACCGGATGCTCCTTGGCCAGCTGCCGCCCGATCTCGGTACGCGCCGCGTAGACGTTGCGGCCGGAGATCGTGGCGTCGGGCCGGGCCAGGTAGACGTACTCGAACAGGCAGCCCTTGGGTTCGGGGCTGGCGAACCGCGACGACCGCAGGCCGTTCTCGTCGATGGCGAGCAGCTCGCCGGGCTCGACCTCGCGGACGACGCTGGCGCCGACGATGTCCAGGGCGGCGGCCTCGCTCGCGACGACCCAGCCCCGCTCGAGCCGGCCGAGCACCAGCGGCCGTACGCCGTGCGGATCGCGGGCCGCGTAGAGCGTGTTCTCGTCCATGAACACGAAGCTGAAGGCGCCCTTGACGGTCGGCAGCACCTGCAGGGCGGCCGCCTCGACGGTGAGGTCGGGCGTGGCCGCGAGCAGCGTCGTCACCAGGGCGGTGTCACTGGTCGCGCCGTCGACGTCCAGACCGAGCGCCCGGATGCGGTCGGCGAGGTCGGCCGAGTTGACCAGGTTTCCGTTGTGAGCCAGGGCGACCGTGGTGCCCAGGCTTGTCGCTTTGATGGTCGGCTGGGCGTTTTCCCACGTCGAACCGCCGGTGGTGGAGTACCGGGCGTGGCCGATGGCGATGTGCCCGCGCAGGCTCGCGAGCGTCGGCTCGTCGAACACCTGGGCCACCAGGCCGAGATCCTTGTAGACCACGACGCCGGTGCCGTCGCTGACCGCGATGCCGGCCGCCTCCTGGCCCCTGTGCTGCAGGGCGTAGAGGCCGAAGTAGGTGAGCTTCGCCACTTCCTCGCCGGGAGCCCAGACTCCGAAGACGCCACACGCGTCTTGGGGGCCGGGCCGGTAGGGGTCGAGTTCGTGGCTCAACCGGCCGTCGCCTCGGGGCACCCTGCTGCTCCTCACCTGCGGTTGCTTGCGTTCTCGCTCAAGAAGGAGGACTGCTTCCGCCTCGCGGTGACAGTGTACGCGAAACCAAGCCGCTAACGGATAGCCACCTTGTGGGCGCTTTCCGTTATATCGCGACGTCAATCGCGACCTAGTGATTGTCGCAGAAGACAAAGATCGGGAAAAGCCCCAAGAAGTTACACAATCGGCAGGAAGGTTGATAAGTCCGCCCGGATGCCGGACGCTCTGATCCGGCCGTCCGCCACCGCCTCCGCCCAGGGCAACCGTCCGGATGCGACCCGCAGCAATGTGATGCCGTCCAGCTCGACCACATTGGGCGGTGTACCGCGGGTGTGGCGGGGGCCGTCGATACATTGAACAGCGCCGAACGGAGGGCAGCGCACCTCCACCGAACGGCCGGGATAGCGAGCCGCCAGGGTGGCAAGGATTGACCGGACGGCGTCCCTTATGGTGGCCCGCTCGGGTTGCCGCCCGTCATCGATGTCTGCCAAGGCCGTGAGCAGTGCCTGGGATTTATCACTCGGTCCGGACATGACTGGACGATACGTCTCGCGTACGACACGATTGGCCCGCCCCCTGGGTCGCGGAACGCACTGACAACAAGGCATAGTTGCGAGCGGTGCATTCACAAAGGCGACGGCCGTGTGGGTGAGTCAGGCGAAAGGGCGGATGGAAACGTGACAGCACACCGACGACGAGCCTTTCTGCTGCGTGCGGGTGTGATCGCAAGCCTCGCGCTCGGTGCGGTGGTTGCAGTCGGCGCCCCAGCACTCGCAGCAGGCCTAGATGTTTCAGCCTCCGGCTTCTCCGCCCAGCAAGGCGCTCAGCCCAAGTCCGTCACGGTCACCGTGAAGAACACGAGCGGTGCGGACATCTCCGGTGCGCAGGTCACCCTGAGCTCGTTCCCTGCCGGTATCTCATGCACCGAGGGCTGCGGTAACACTTTCCCCATCGCCGCCGGTGCCACGGCAACGCCGAGCATCAAGATCACTGTGGCCTCCAATGCGCCTGTCGGTCAGTCAACGGGCAACGTGACGGTCAGTGACGGCAGCAATTCCGGTACCGCCAGCCTGACCATCACCGTCACCGCCCCTCAGCCGACGACGATCGGGACGATCGCCGGAACGGTCAAGGACTCCGCGACCGGCACGAAGATGTCGGGGGTGCTGGTAGCCCTCGTCGACGGCGCTCAGCCCAAGCATCAGTACAGCGCGACGACCGACTCCGGTGGCAAGTTCTCCTTCACGAGCACCAACGACAAGCCGATCGTTGCAGGGACCATATACATCGGCATCGAGCAGAAGGACGGCTACAACAAGCCGGGCACCAAGAGCATCACCCTCGCCGCCGGCCAGTCGAAGACCGACGTGAGCTTCGCGCTCGTACCGATCTCGGCTTCCGCTTCGGCCGCACCGACGACCGAGCCGAGCACGGCGGAGAGCGTCGACCCCAACGCCGCGGCCGCGACCGACGAGCCGTCCGCGGGTGCCACCGACACGGCCGCCGCGGGTGGCCAGGTCGACGACACCAGCGCGAACTCGTCCGACAGCAGCGGCGGCGGCCTGTCCTGGATGATGATCATCATCGGCGGCGTACTCGTGCTGCTGGGTATCGGTGCGATCGTGCTGATCCTGATGCGCCGCAAGGGCGACGACGATGAGGACGAGGACGAGGACGACGAGCCCGTCCGCCGCCCGGCACAGTCGCGTACGACCAGCGGTTACTACGGCGCGCGGCCGTCGGCGGATCCGACGATGGTCGCCCGGGTCCCGGACGCGCCCACCACCGTGCAGCGCGCCGCCGACTACGGCCGGCCGCCGCAGCAGGGCGGCTGGACCGGCTACGGCCAGGACGCCCAGCCCACGACCTACAACAACGCCGGCGGCGGCTACTCCCCCGCGGCCGGCGGTTACCAGCCCGCTTCGGGCACCGGCGGCGCCTACGGGTCGCCGGGCGGTGGCTCCTACGGCTCGCCGGTCGCCGGCTCCGGCTACGGTTCGCCGGCCGCCCCCACGTCCAGCGCGTACGGGCAGCCGGGCTACGGCCAGCAGGGTGCTCAGCCCGGCTACGGCCAGGGCGGCGGCTACGGTTCGCCGGCCGCGCCGACGTCGAGCGCGTACGGGCCGGGGCAGTCGTCCGGCTCGGGCTACGGCGGATACGAAGACCCCACGCAGCGCTACAACGGCCAGCAGCCGGGCGCCGGCCAGGCGGGCTACGGCCAGCAGCAGGGCGGTTACGCCGATCAGGCCGGCTACGGCGGCCAGGCCAACGGCTACGACCAGTACGGCCAGCAGAGCGCTCAGGGCGGTTACGGCGCCGCCGGTCAGAGTGGTTACGGCCAGAGCAACGGCTACGACCAGTACGGCCAGCAGGGCGCTCAGGCCGGCTACGGCGGCCAGGCCAACGGCGACGACCAGTACGGCCAGCAGAGCGCTCAGGGCGGTTACGGCGCCGCCGGTCAGAGTGGTTACGGCCAGAGCAACGGTTACGACCAGTACGGCCAGCAGGGCGCTCAGAGCGGCCAGGGCGGCTACGCCGACCAGGGAGGCTACGGCGCCCAGGGCCAGGCCAACGGCTACGAGCCGACCCAGCGCTACGAGCAGGGCTACGGCCAGCAGAACGGGCAGCAGGGCGGCGGCTACGACGATCAGTCGCGCCGCTCGGACCGCCGGCTCGACTGGCTCGACGACTGAGTACTTCCACACCATCGGGCCCGGGTCTTCCCGGGCCCGATGTTTTTTGCCCGGCTGGGCCGGCGCGATGACGCCGTAGGTTCCCCGACGGCCGCGCGACTCGCCCTATCCAGGAGATGCCCTCGGACACCGCCGGCGCCCGCTACGCGTACAAGGGGTATGCGGGGAAGAGGCGCCTACTGCCGTGCAGAGGCATGAGAAGCAGGGCACAAGAAAGGGCCCCCTCCGGTGGAGGGGGCCCTTTCCGTGTCGGATCAGCGGTCGGCGAACCGCTTCGGACGGTCTTCACGGTGCCGCTGGCCGTCGGCGAACCGGCGCGGCCGGTCGTCGAAGTGGCGGCGCGGTGCGCGGTCACGGTCGCCGAAGCGGCGCTCACCGGTGTCGGGGCGGCGGTCGCCGTCGAACCGGCGCGGGCGGTCGCGGCGGGCGGCGGGCGCCGGCCTCGGCTCGTCCTTCACCGGTACGCCGCTCGGCTCCTTCGCCCCAGTCAACTCGGTCAACCGGGCGTCGCCGGCGCGTACGCGGTGCTCGCCCGCGTCGGTCACGCCGGCCTTGGTCAGCATCTGCTGCGTACTGCGGCGCTGCTTGGGCAGGACCAGCGTGGCGACGGCCCCGGACTCGCCCGCGCGAGCCGTCCGGCCCGCCCGGTGCAGATAGTCCTTGGGGTCCTTCGGCGGGTCCACGTGCACGACGAGCGAGACGCCGTCGACGTGGATGCCGCGGGCGGCGACGTCGGTGGCGACCAGGACGGCCGTGCGGCCCTCCTTGAACTCGGCGAGCGTACGCGTGCGGACCGCCTGGCTCTTGCCGCCGTGCAGGCCACCGGCGCGTACGCCGACCTCGCGCAGCTGGTCGACGAGCCGGTCGACGGCCGCCTGCGTACGCGCGAACAGCATGGTCCGGCCGTCACGGGCCGCGATCGACGCCACGACCTTGAACTTCTCGGTCGGCGGGATCATCAGCATCAGGTGGTCCATGGTGGTGACCGACGCCGCGGCGGGCTGGGTCGAGTGCGTGACCGGGTCCTTCATGAACCGCTGGACCAGCGTGTCCACGTCGTTGTCGAGCGTGGCCGAGAACAGCAGCCGCTGCGCGGTCCTGGGCGTCTTGTCGAGCAACTCGGTGACATCGGGCAGGAAGCCCATGTCGGCCATCTGGTCGGCCTCGTCGAGGATCGAGATCTCGACCTCGTCGAGCGAGCAGGCGCCCCGGTTGATCAGGTCGCCGAGCCGGCCCGGCGTCGCGATCAGGATGTCGAGGCCGCGCTCCAGGCCGGAGATCTGCCGGTCGTAGGGCACCCCGCCGACGGCGGTGGCCAGGAAGACGCCGAGCTCCTTGCCGAGCGGCCGGAGCGCGTCGGCGACCTGCATGGCCAGCTCACGCGTGGGGACCATGATGAGCGCCTTCGGGTGGCGCGGGCGGGCCTTGCCGCTCGCGGCTACCCGGGCCAGCGCCGGCAGCCCGAAGGCGAGCGTCTTGCCGGAGCCGGTCTGGCCACGACCGAGCACGTCGCGCCCGGCGAGGGCGTCGGGGACGGTCGCGGCCTGGATCTCGAAGGGATGGGTGATGCCCTCGCGGGCCAGGGCGCGTACCAGCTTGCGCGGCAGGCCCAGGTCGGCGAAGGAAGGGGAGGTCTCGGTGGCCGTCTCCGCGGCGTCGGCCGGGATCGTGTCGACCGCGGCCGTGTCGGCCAGGGCCGGGTTCGCCTCGGCGGCCGAGTCGAAGACGGACGGGAACGTGTTCGGGTCAGCAAAGCTGGACAAGTAAAGTGCTCCTCGATAACGCAGGTGCCTATGCATCCCCGCGTCAGCGCGGCTCTTTTGGCCGCCAGCACTCTCTTCGCAGGAACACGCACAGAAAACGCGTGCCCATCTGGGGCACGCTCACATGACAGTGTACGCGTTCCCCGTCACCACATGTCCGAATCCCCACCCATGAGTGGGGCGCCTCACGTCCATTTCGCGTACTTCACGGGCGTGACATGATCCGTTCATGAGCAATCCGCTGCTCGGAGTACCCCTGAACGAACTACGCGAGCGTACCAGCGTGAAGTGGCGGGAGTATCCGCCCGACGTGTTGCCGATGTTCGTCGCCGAGATGGACGTACGCATCGCCGAACCTGTCCAGGACGCGATCGTGGCCGCCGTACGGAGCAGTGACACCGGTTATCCGCACGGAACCGCGTACGCGGAGGCGCTGGCCGAGTTCGCCGGCCGGCGGTGGGACTGGGATCTCGCGCCGGATCAGCAGACGTCCGTCGCCGACGTCATGACCGGGATCACCGAGGCGTTGCGCCTGGTCACCGATCCGGGTGACGCCGTCGTCCTCAACCCGCCCGTCTACGCGCCGTTCTACGACTTCACCGAGCACGCCGGGCGGCACATCGTCCGGGCACCGCTCGGCCCGGACGGCCGCATCGACTTCGCGGTCCTGGAAGCGGCGTTCAAGCACGGCCGATCCGGGGGACGGCGGTGCGCGTACCTGCTGTGCAATCCGCACAATCCCACGGGGACGGTGCCGACGCGTACGGAACTCGAGCAGGTCGCGGAACTGGCGCGGGGCTGGGGCGTACGCGTCGTGGCCGATGAGATCCACGCGCCGCTGGTGCTGCCCGGGGCGGTGTTCACGCCGTACGCGCAGGTCGACCCGCTCGGGCTCGTGCTGATGTCGGCGTCGAAGGCGTGGAACCTGGCCGGGTTCAAGGCGGCGCAGCTGATCGCGGGCCGGGACGCGGTCGCGGACCTGCGGCGCGTGCCGGAACTGGTGAGCCACGGGCCGAGCCACAGTGGAGTGATCGCGCACGTGGCGGCCCTGCGTGAAGGCGGGGCGTGGCTCGACGAGCTGCTCGCGGGCCTGGCCGAGAACCGTGCGCTGCTCCAGGCCCTGCTGGCCGAGCACCTGCCGGCCGTACGCCTCATCCCGCCCGAGGGCACCTATCTGTCCTGGCTGGACTGTCGGGATCTCGGCATCGAAGGCGAGCCGGCCGACTTCTTCCTGGAGCACGGCCGGGTCGCGTTCGTCCGCGGCCCGGTCTTCGGCGGCGGCGGCGCGGGCCACGTACGCCTGAACTACGCCACGTCCCCCGAACTGCTCACCGAGGGCGTACGCCGGATGGCGGCGGCCCTCAGGGGGTGACCGTGACCTCCGGCTCGACGGCGTCCGGGGTGGTCGTCTGAGTAGCCGCGGCAGGGCTGGCGCTGCGGCTCTCGGCGGCCGCCGTGGCGCTCGCACCGGCCGTGGAACCCGCGTCGGGTGACGACGCCGCCGACGGGCTCGACGAGTCGTCCGGCGACGGCGAGCCGGACGGGCTCGAGCTGCTGGACGGCCGCGTACTGCGGCTGGGGTCGGGCCGGGTCGACCCGGTCGGGTGCGGCGCGGGGCTGCCGGTCGAGGACGGCGTGGGCGTCGGAGTGGCGGTCGCCGTCGGGCTCGCCGACGAGGTGGGCACCTGGATGGCCGGGAACACCCGGGTCGCCGCGTAGAAGTGCGACCACCAGACGGTGGAGACCTTGACGACGTCGCCCGTCGTGGGCGAGTGCACCATCTTGCCGTCGCCGAGGTAGATGCCGACGTGGTGGATGGTGTCCTCGTCGTACGGGCTGGACGAGAAGAACAGCAGGTCGCCGGGGAGCAACGCGTACCGCGAGACGAGCGCCGACTTCGTGCCCTGGAACTGGTCGCGGCTGACCCGCGGCAGCGACTGGCCCACCGACCGGTACGCCGCCCAGACCAGGCCGGAGCAGTCGTAGTGGTCCGGCCCCTCGTCACCCCACACATAGGACTTGCCGAGCTGGTTGAGGGCGAAGCGGACGGCCGAGATCGCGCGCGGGTCGGCCTTCATGCCCTGCAGGGCGTCCGTGTTGAGGTACTGGCTGCCGATCTGCTGGTCGTGCTGCTCCTCCTGCTGGAGGATCAGGGCGACCTGGGTGGCGTTGCGCTTCTTCAGCTCGGTGAGGGCCGCGTCGCGCTGCTTGTAGATGACCTCGGTGTTGGCGAACTGCGTACGCTTGTCGTTCTGCGTCGCCACCGCCAGGTCGTACGCGTCGCGCTTGCGGTTGAAGTCGTCCTGCGCGATCGCGAGCGCGTGGGCCGCCCCGGCACTGTTGTGGACCGGGTCGGACGCGTTGGGGTGCAGGCCGCTCAGCCCGAAGTCGGGCAGGCCGGCCGACTGTTCGTAGACGGAGGAGGCCGCGTCGGCGAGGGCCTGCTTGGCCTTGTCCAGCCGGGCCTGCGACTCGTAGTACGCGTACTGCGCGTAGACGACCTCGTTCTGCGCCGCGGTGACGTTCTGCCGCAACTCGTTCAACTGCTCGCCCAGCAGCATGACCTCGTTCTGGGCGGTGTTGAGCTGCGCGGTCAGCGCCTGCAGGCCGGTGCCGGTCGAACCGGCCGCCGGTACGCCGAGCGGCATGGCCAGGTTGCCGTCGGGGACGGGCCGGGCACCCGCATCGGGGACGGCCGCCGGCGCGGTCAGGGTGCTGGCCGGGTCGGCGTGGGCCGGTCCGGCGACCCCGCTCACGATCGCGGCCGTCAGCAGTGCCGACAGTCGCGCGGCGCCAACGCCACGTCGCGTCATGTTCCGTCTCCCCCGGTCCGCGCGCCGCCGTCCCGGTTGGACGGGCGCCGTATTCGTTCATATCGCACGCGCTGGCGAAAGTCGACAGGCGCGAGGTGGCGGATGGATGTCAAACAGCTCAACGTGATCTTGCGGTCGGCTCCGCTGCCGCGCAACCCCCACGGACGGCCCGGTGTACGCGATCGCCGGGCGCCGCGGCCCGGCGGGTACGCTCGCCAGGGATGCGCAGATGATCGGAGGCACGGCTGATGGACGCGGGACTCAAGCGTGAGCTGGAAGAGAAGGTCTACGCCGGCGAGCGGCTGACCCGTGCCGACGGCGAGGCTCTCTACGCGACCGACGATCTGGCCTGGCTCGGCCGCCTCGCCCACCACGTGCGGACGGAGAAGAACGGCGACCGGGTGATGTTCAACGTCAACCGGCACCTCAATCTCACCAACGTGTGCTCCGCGAGCTGCGCGTACTGCTCCTTCCAGCGCAAGCCGGGGGAGAAGGACGCCTACACGATGCGGGTCGAGCAGGCCGTCGAGAAGGCCCTGGAGATGAAGGACGAGCAGCTCACCGAGTTGCACATCGTCAACGGCCTGCACCCGACGCTGCCGTGGAAGTACTACCCGCGCGTCCTGCGGGCCCTCAAGGAGGCCCTGCCCGGCGTCTCGCTGAAGTGCTTCACCGCGACCGAGGTGCAGTGGTTCGAGAAGATCTCCGGACTGTCCGCCGACGAGATCCTCGACGAGCTGATCGACGCCGGCCTCGACTCGCTGACCGGCGGCGGCGCCGAGATCTTCGACTGGGAGGTCCGGCAGAAGATCGTCGACCACGCCTGCCACTGGGAGGACTGGTCGCGCATCCACCGCCTCGCCCACAGCAAGGGCCTGCGTACGCCGTCGACGATGCTCTACGGGCACATCGAGGAGCCGCGGCACCGCGTCGACCACGTCATGCGGCTGCGTGAGCTGCAGGACGAGACGGGCGGCTTCGCGGTCTTCATTCCGCTGCGCTACCAGCACGACTTCCACGACAGCGCGGACGGCATCGTCCGCAACCGCATCCAGGCCCAGACGACGATGGCCTCGCCGGCCGAGTCGCTGAAGACGTTCGCCGTCTCCCGGCTGATGCTGGACAACTTCGAGCACGTCAAGTGCTTCTGGGTGATGCACGGCCTGTCGCTGGCCCAGCTGTCGCTCAACTTCGGCGCCGACGACCTGGACGGCTCGGTGGTCGAGTACAAGATCACGCACGACGCGGACGCGTACGGGACGCCGCACACCATGCACCGGGAGGACCTGCTCCAGCTCATCTGGGACGGCGGCTTCCGGCCGGTCGAGCGCAACACCCGCTACCAGGTCGTGCGCGAATACGACGCGCCCGTCACGGCCGCGGACCGCCGCCGCGAGCCGCAGCAGGTCTGGGCTTAAGGTGCTCGCGTGAGTCCCGCATTGAAATACACGCTCGGCCGCATCGGCCTGTTCGTCGCCGCGTTCCTGGTCACGCTGCCGCTGCCGATCAGCCTGTTCCTCAAGCTCGTGATCGCGCTGATCGTCTCCATGGCCCTGAGCTGGTTCGTGCTGCGCGGCTGGCGCGAGCAGTACTCGCTGCAACTGCAGAACGCCGTCGAGCGCCGCAAGACCGAGAAGAAGAAGCTGCGCTCGGCGCTGGCCGGCGAGGACGAGCCCGACGACGCGACGGACTCGTCCCACGACACCGGGCAGTCCGGCGGCTCCAAGCCGGCCGCCTGACCGGGCCGGGTCAGTCGGTAGCGCCGTCGCAGCCGGTGATGTTCGGGTACACCTGGTTCACCGGAACCGCGTGGTGGCGCAGGAACGAGATCGACCGCTCCGCCTTCTGGATCTCGCCCGGCAGGTAGGAGAGGCGTTCGAGGCGGGCCGACATCAGGCCGCCCGACCGGCGCAGCTCCGGAATGGGGCGCATCAGCATCTTGCTGCCGTGCCGGTCGGTGATCACCCCCTGGTCGATGTCGTGTTCCCGCCGCTCGCCAGGGGTCAGCTCGTCGGTGCGTACCACCTTGACGGAGATGCCGGCGGCGCACTGCTCGGCGATGATCGCCTCGGCCTCGTCGATCTCCTCGTCCTCCAGCACGAAGATCCGTTCGACGATCAGCTCGCCGGCCGCGATGGCGTCGCGCTGGCGCCGCAGGTAGCGCTGACCGCGTACCTCCATCCAGTAGCCGAGGTCGTCGGAGTGGACCATCAGCATGACGGCGAACTCCGTCAGGCTGGCCGACCGGAAGCTGTAGGGCTTGGTCGCCTCGATCTCGATCGCTCCGGATCCGAGGCTGGTCACGTCGCCGAGGAATTCGCGTACGCGGTCCTGCAGGATCCGGTGCAGGAAGGGGCTGCGCTTGCCGTCGATCTTCTGCCAGTTCTCGCTGACCTGACCGGCGAAACTGCGGAAGTCGGGGCTCGCCTGCAACAGCGGCAGGGTGGCGGTGACGGTCGCCCGGATGTCGCGTACGGCGCGCTCGGTTCCGGAGACCATCTGGCGGCGCAGGGCGTTCAGCCGCAGTTGCTGATCGACCAGGATGGTCACCGCCAGGCCGCTGAGCCCGATGATGACGCCGAACTGGAAGTCGTCGCTGCTCTGATTGAGCGCGGGTACGAACGACAGGACCAGCGACAGCGCCACGCCCCAGGTGACCGGGCTACGCAGGAGGGCTGTCAGAAGTTTCGGATCGTCCCCGTCGGCCACGTTTCACACCCGTCGCATAGAGGAGCTGCCAGTCCACGATGGCGTGATCCGCATCACTCCGGATGGTGAGATTGCGGTCGATTATCGCGGTGCCCGACTGGCCCGTCCTCCTCTCTTCGGGGTCGAGGTCCAGGCCGAAGAGTTCATTGATGAACCAATATGCGCCGAGCTTGTCGAGGAAAAGCCAGGGTGTGGGAAGGGTCGTCACCGTGACGTCGGAAAGGCCGGCGCGGGCCAATCCCGCGGCGAGGTCGCCGGCCGACCAGAAGTAGGCGTCGTGCCCCTCGATCGAGTGAGTCCGAACCGTCTCGTCGAAGTGCGTGATCGGACCGTTCGTGGTGAGCGGATAGCCGGCGTCGGCGTACGCGCGGGCGAGTCCGGCCAGGCTCAGATCGCCGTCCGGATGGCCGAGCACGTCCAGGGTGGCCCGGAGCCCGTAGTCGGGCAGTGCCTTGTCCAGCGCCTCGACGTCGGCGGCCGCCATCGACGGCCCGTCGGCGGCGGACAGCCGCTCGGCCGCGCGGGTGAGGTACGCGCGGGTGTCGTCGAGATCGTCGCGGCGGCCGACGTCCACCAGGACGAACCGGCCGCCCTCGGCCAGCCGGTCGACCCAGGCGGCGACCGAGTTCTCCTGCAGTACGCGGGACGCCTCGTCGTCGACCTTCCCCGTCTCGGCGTGCCGCTCCACGATGTGGTGGAACGTGGCCAGGGAGACGACGAGGTCGGGGCGTACGCCGGGCGGCAGTTCAGCCACCCCGGTCACCAGGCCGTCCACCTGCACGGCGACTGCCCCGTCCGGGAGCCGTTCGAGCATCTGGGCGGACTTCTCGACGGCGTAGACGGTCGCGTACATCTCCTGGAGGAGGCGGGTCAGGTAGCCGGAGCCGGAACCCAGCTCGACGGCCGTCCCCGCACCGAGCCGCGCCGGCCGGGCGGCGGCCAGGAGCGGCAGCAACTCGGTCGTGCGGGCCCGGGGGTACGCCTCCAGCGCGCGCTGGAAGCGGCGAGCCCGCTCGTGCCCGAAGTTCGGCGATGACACAAGGCCCTCCTCGACGAGGTGAAGGCACCAACGGCTGACGAGCTTACGCCCCGGACGCACCGACTCCGTGTCGTCGCGGGCAACGCCCGGTAAAACGCCGCGCGATCGGATGACGGTGTGGCCCGCGGCGCACGGATCGGTATCACCGAACAGACGGTGGCCGGGTGCGATACCGTGTCGGCGACCGTGGCCAGCGAAGCCGGTGCGAATCCGGCGCTGTCCCGCAACTGTGATCCCCGTCCGCGTACTTCCGCGCCGGGGCGAGCCAGGTCGCCTGGACCGCGGTCGCGAACGACGCTCTCGAGGAAGGGCGGCTCGCGGGCGGGCGTACCAGGGTCCTGTCGGCGGTCTCACCCCTCGACCGACAGGAGGCTCCCATGATCAGAAGACGTGCCCTCGGGCTGGTCGCCGCGGCGGCCATCGCCCTCGGCGTTGCGGCGTGCGGGTCGACCGCCACCCCGTCCCCCTCCGCCAGTGCGGGTTCCGCCGCGGCGGCGTACCCGGTGACGGTCGGGTCGCTCACCCTCGCCCAGCAGCCCACGAAGATCGTTTCGCTCGGGCCGACCGCGACCGAGATGCTGTTCGCCATCGGCGCGGGCAAGCAGGTCGTGGCCGTCGACGACCAGTCGAACTACCCGGCCGACGCGCCGAAGACCGACCTGTCGGCGTTCAAGCCGAACGCCGAGGCGATCGCCGCGAAGAACCCCGACCTCGTGGTGCTGACCGACGACACGAACAAGATCGTCGACCAGCTGACCGCGCTGAAGATCCCGGTGTTCCGGACCGCGGCCGCCGCCACCCTCGACGACACGTACGCCGAGCTGCGTGATCTCGGCACGCTGACCGGGCACGCCGACGAGGCCGGGAAGGCGGTCGTCGACATGCAGACCAAGCTGACCGCGATCGTGAAGAGCGTGACACCGCGTACGCAGCCGCTGAGCTACTTCTACGAGCTGTCGCCCGACCTGTACTCGGCGACCTCGAAGACCTTCATCGGCTCGATCTTCACGATGCTCGGGCTGAAGAACGTGGCCGACGCCGCGGACGCCGACGGCAAGGCGGGCGGGTACCCGCAGCTGAACGCCGAGTCGGTGGTCAAGGCCAACCCCGACCTGGTCTTCCTGGCCGATGCGAAGTGCTGCCAGCAGTCCGCCGACACGGTGAAGGCGCGGGCCGGCTGGTCGAGCGTGACCGCCGTGACGAAGGGCCAGGTCGTGGCGCTGGACGACGACATCGCCTCCCGCTGGGGACCGCGCGTGGTCGACCTCGCCCAGACCATCGCCGACGCCGTGAACAAGATCCCGGCCTGATCATCGCCGCCGTGGCCGCCGCACCCGGGCGGCCACGGCCCTGCCGAATCGGTGACCGCATGACCGACCTGCCCCGGCCCGCCGGGTTGCGCGCCCGCTGGCTGGCGGGCGGCTTCGCGGTGCTCTTCCTCGCGGTGATCGCCGGTATCGCGTTCGGCCCCGTCGGCCTGCCGCCGGCCGGGGTCGCCGCCGAACTGCTGAACCTGATTCCCGGCGTACACCTGCATTCGGGGTTGAACGAGCGCGAGATCGCGATCATCACCGAGCTGCGGCTGCCGCGGGTGGTGCTGGGTCTGCTGGTGGGTTCGATGCTGGCCCTCGCGGGCGGCTGCTACCAGGGCGTCTTCCGCAACTCGCTGGCCGACCCCTACCTGCTCGGCGTCGCGGCGGGCGCGGGCCTCGGCGCGACCGTGGCGATCGCGCTGAACGCACGGGGCAGCGTGCCGCTCTTCGCCTTCGGCGGCGCGCTCGCCGCCGTGGCGCTCACCTACCTGCTCGGCGCGGCGGGCGGCCGCGACCGCTCCACGAGCACGCTCATCCTGGCCGGCATCGCGATCTCCAGCTTCCTCGCGGCCGTGCAGACCTACCTGCTGCAACGCCACTCGGACACCATCCGCGAGGTCTACTCGTGGCTGCTGGGCCAGCTCGCCACCGACGGGTGGGGCGACGTCACCCTCATCCTCCCGTACGCGTTCGGAAGCGCTCTGGTCGTGCTGCTGCTGCGCAGAGAGCTGGACGTGCTGAGCGTCGGCGACGCGGAGGCGGCCACCCTCGGCCTGCATCCGGCCCGGTCGCGGCTGATCCTGGTGATCGCGGCGAGCCTGGCGACCGCCGCCGCCGTGGCGGTCTCCGGCCTGATCGGATTCGTCGGGATCATCGTCCCGCACGTCGTACGCCTCATCGCCGGCCCGTCCTACCGGGCGATCCTGCCGCTGTCGATGCTCTACGGCGGTGCCTTCCTGATCCTGGCCGACCTGATCGCGCGTACCGCCGCGGCACCGTCGGAGCTGCCGATCGGGGTGGTCACCGCGTTCCTCGGCGCGCCGTTCTTCGTGCTGGTGCTGCGTACCACCCGGTCGACGAGGATGTGACGATGCTCCGGCTGGGACAGTTCACAGTGGACATCGACGGCCACCGGATCGTGGACGGCGTCGACCTCGTCGTACCGGCCGGGGAATGGGTGACCGTCATCGGGCCCAACGGCGCCGGGAAATCCACCCTGCTCCGGGCGGTCGGCGGCGAGCTGCCGTTCACCGGGGTGCTGGAGCTGGACGGCGTACGCGCGCACGATCTCCGGCGTCGCGACCGGGCCCTGCGGGTGGCGAGCGTCGCCCAGAACCCGGTCGTGCCCGCCGGGATGGCCGTGTTCGACTACGTCCTGCTGGGGCGTACGCCGCACATGGGTTTCCTGGGCCGGGAATCGACCGCGGACCTGGCCGTGACCACGGAGGTCCTGACCCGGCTCGATCTGGAGCGGTTCGCGCGGCGCACGCTGGCGACGCTGTCCGGCGGCGAGCGGCAGCGGGTGTTCCTCGCCCGGGCGCTCGCGCAGGAGGCGCCGCTGCTGCTGCTCGACGAGCCGACGAGCGCCCTGGACATCGGCCACCAGCAGGAGGTGCTCGAACTCGTCGACGAACTGCGCCGGGCGGACGGCCTGACGGTGCTCGCGACGATGCACGACCTCGCGGTCGCCGGCGAGTACGCCGACCGCCTGGTCCTCCTCGACGGCGGCCGCACGGTCGCCGCGGGTACGCCGGCCGAGGTGCTCACCGAGGAGATCATCGGCCGCCACTACCGCGCGACGGTACGCGTCTTCCCCGGCGCCCACGGCCCCCTGGTCGTCCCCGCCCGGCCCGGCCCAAGATCCGGTTTGGATCAGGGAAATCACCCGAATCTTGGGCCATGATCACGTGCGAAAACCTGATCCAAACCGGATCTTGGAGCGGGCGGCGGGCGGCGACCCGGCGGGGGTCAGGCGAGGGCGGCGGGGAGGGGCTGGTCGTGCAGGACGGTCAGCGACGTGACCGCGCGGGTGAGCACCACGTAGAGGCGGTGCAGACCGCGTTCCTCGGACGCCACGATCTCGGCCGGCTCGACCACCACGACGTGGTCGTACTCCAGGCCCTTCGCCGCCGTCGCCGGGACCACGAGCAGCCGGGAGTCCGGGTCGTCGTCCTCCAGGGTGGTCGGTGTGAAGTCGGCGAGCGCCTTGGTGACCCGCTCGACCGCGGGCGCCGCGCAGATGACGCCGACCGAGCCGGGTTCGGCGAGAGCCGCCCGGACGGCCGCGATCAGATCGGTGTCGGCGGCTGAGGCCAGGATCGCCAGCGAGCCGTCCGGCCGCAGCGAGCGCGCCGGCGGCACGGCGACCTCCAGGGCGGGCAGCAGCCGGTTGGCCAGCTCCACCACCTGCTCCGGTACGCGGAACCCCGTGGTCAGCGGCGTCACCCGGGCGTCGGGCTTGCCCAGGTGCCCGAGGACGTCCCGCCAGTCCGCGGCCGCCCACGGCGCCGTCCCCTGGGCGAGGTCGCCGAGAAGCGTGACCGACCCGTGTACGCATCGCCGCGCGACCGCCCGCGCCTGCATCGGCGACAGGTCCTGGGCTTCGTCGATGACGATGTGCCCGAAGCCGGCCGGGCGTTCGAGCAGCCCGGCCGCCTCGTCGAGGAGGACCAGGTCGGCGGCGGTCCAGCGGGCGGACTTGGCGGTCTTGGGGGCCTTGCCGGGCCAGGCCAGCAGGGCGGCCTCCGCCTCGTCGAAGTACGCCGCCGGATCGGAGTAGAGCTCGAACAGCAACTCCTCGGGCGTCACGGCCGGCCAGACGCCGTCGATCAGCTCGGTCACCGGCTTGATCTTGGTCATCCTGCGCCGCCAGGCCTCGCCCGGCGAATCGCCCCGGCGCGCCTCCGACTGGCGCAGCAGCAGGTCGACCACGCGGGCGCGGACGTGCTCGCGGCCGAGGGCGTACGGGGGTTCGGCGCGGCGTACGTCGTCGACGATCCGGGCCAGCACGCCGGCGTCGATCCGCCACCGGTAGGAGTCGTCCGGCACCACGAGCGACTCGGTCGGCCGGGTCACCCGCTGCCACAACAGCTTGTGCAGTACGCCGGCCAGCCGCGCGTCGTGCTTCAGGCGTTCGGCGGCGGGGCTGTCGGCGGCGCGTACGGGGGCGCGGGCGATCAGGTCGTCGACAGTGGACTGTGCCACCTCGACCTCGCCCAGCGCCGGGAGGACGGCCGCGATGTAGCGCAGGAACGCCCGGTTCGGGCCGAGGATCAGCACGCCCGCCCGGCGTAGCCGCTCCCGGTGCAGATACAGCAGGTACGCCGCCCGGTGCAGGCCGACGGCCGTCTTACCGGTACCCGGCGCACCCTGTACGCAGATCGACTCCTCCAGCGCGGCGCGTACCAGTTCGTCCTGTTCGGGCTGGATGGTGGCGACGATGTCGCGCATCGGCCCGACGCGGGGGCGCTCGATCTCGGCGGTCAGGATGGCGCTCTTGGTACCCAGTTCCTCGCCCCGGGTCAGCCGCTCGTCCTCGAAACTGGTGATCTCCCCGCCGTGGAATCCGAAGCGGCGGCGTACGGCGATGTCCTGCGGGTCGGCCGCGCTGGCCCGGTAGAACGAGGTGGAGACCGGGGCTCGCCAGTCGAGCACGAGCGGCTCGCCGACGGCGTCGGTCACGTGCCGCCGTCCGATGTGGAACGCGTGTCCGGCGCTCTCGGAGTCGGCGGCGTCCCCGGCGAAGGTCAGCTTGCCGAAGAAGAGCGGTGTGTTCGGGTTGTCCGCGAGTTCCCGGACCCGCTGGGCGAGCGTACGCCCGAGGGTTTCGGCCGAGAAGGGGTCGCCGGCGACCTTGGCGCCGGTGGCGAACAGGTCCTGGACGTGTTCGCGCATGGCCTGGAGGGCGGCGCGGCTGGTGGTCAGGTGCCGGATCTCGGCGGACAGTTCATGGTCGAGGGTCGGTTCCGTAGCGTTCGGCATGGCGTCGACGTCCTCCGCGGGACGGATCGGGCCGCCCGGCGCTCCGCCCGCCCCGGCGCGTACGCGCAGGCAGGCAGTGTCGGCAGTGCCATCAGCAGGGTGAGCGGACCATCCTACTGTGGGACGCGGGACTGATCCCAACCTATTATTCGCAGCGTGACAGGTGTTTCCCCGCGGACTTCCGACCCGGCGACCAGCGCGGCGCCCGAGCCGCAGCCCCAGCCGCAGACGCGGATCACGGATCCGAGCGTGATGCGGGCGCTGGCCCATCCCGCCCGGTTGACGATCTTGGAGCACCTGACGAGTACGGGCAAGGCGATCACCGCGACGGAGGCGGCCGAGATCGTCGGGCTCAGCCCGAGCGCGACCAGCTATCACCTGCGCGCGCTGGCCAAGGCCGGGATCATCCAGGACGCGCCGAGCCGCGGCGACGGCCGGGAGCGGGTCTACCAGACGCCGGTCGAACGCGTCCTCACGGTCTCCGCCGAGCGGGATGCCGGCCCCGAGGTGAAGGCGGCCGAGGCGCAGCTGATCACCGCCTTCCTCGCCCGGGCCGACGCACGGCTGCGCGCTTGGCGGGACAACGCGGACAACGACACCACGGAGTGGTTCGACGCGGCGGTCCTCAACGAGACGATGCTGGTGATGACCGCGGAGGAGCTGCGCGGGCTGACCGATCAGATCTTCGAGCTGATGCGCCCCTACCGGCGCTACCGCCGCGAAGAGGCGGGCGACCTTCCCGAGGGCGCCCGCTCCGTGTCGATGCAGCTCCGCGCCATCCCCATCCCTTAGCGCCCTCGATCCTCCCGCCCTCCGGCCCTCCGCCGCCGGGCTCTAGGCCCCCGTGTGCCCAAGATCCCGTTTGGATCAGGTTTTCGCACGTGATCATGGCCCAAGATTCGGGTGATTTCCCTGATCCAAACGGGATCTTGGGGTGGGCTCGCGGTTGGAATCTTGGAGTGGGGCTTGCGCTGACCAGATGTGAAGCATTATTTTCACAACATGTCTTTCACATCTCCTGTCGCCAACCCCATGACGGTGTGGCGGGACGTCTGGATCGCGGCGATGACCGGAGCGGTCACCGGGCTCGGCACCTTCCTGGTCATGACCACCCTGATCCTGACGATGCAGGAAGAGGGGCAGGGCGGCCTGGCCGTCTCCGGGCTGATCATCGCCGAATCGCTCCCGGTGGTGCTGCTCGCCGCGGTCACCGGCCGGATCGCCGACCGATTCGACTCCCGGCTGATCCTGCTGGTGGCCGGGGCGCTGCAGATCGGGGCCTGCCTCGCGCTGGCCGGCGTACACGGGCTGGGGCCGAGGATCCTCCTGCTGACCCTGTTGTGCTGCGGCACGGCCGTCGTCCAGCCCACCCGCCAGGCGCTGCTGCTGACGATGGTCACCCGCGAGGACCTGCCGAAGGCGAGCGGCCTGACGCAGACCGCCAGCCAGATCGGCACCATCGCCGGTCCCGCGCTGGCCGGATTCGCACAGGGCGCGCTCGGCCCGCAGGCGACGCTGCGCTGGGCGGCCGTGGCCTTCGCCGGCACCGTCGTCGCCGGCCTGCTCTACCGGACCCGCCGGGGCGGCGCGGCGCGTACGCCCGAACACGTCGCCGCGGCGACGGACAAGGTACGCCTGGACAGCCTGCTGCGGGTCATGACGGTCGGCTTCGCGGTGGTGGTCGGCGCGGTGGCCGCCGTCAACGTGGTCGACGTGTTCTTCGTGAAGTCCACGCTGGGCGCGTCGAGCGGCGCGTACGGGTTGATCACGAGCATGTGGACGGTCGGCATGATCGGCGGCACCTGGATCACCGCGCGGCTGCTGGGCCGGGCCAAGGACGACGGTGCGATCGTCATCTGGTCGTTCGTCTGCCTCGCGGCGACCAGCGCGCTCGTCGTGCTGGGTTCGACGATGACGACCATCGCCCCGGTGGTCGCGATCTGGCTGGCCGGCGGCGTGCTCAACGGTGCCGAGAACACGCAGGTGTTCACCGTCTTCGGCCGGCGCGCGCCGGAGCACGCCCGGGGCCGGCTGTCCGCCCGCATGATGGGCGCCGTCCAGGGCGCGGCCCTGCTCGGGTACGCAGTCGGCGGCGTGGCGCTGGAGTTCTGGTCGCCGCGTACCGTTCTCGCGGGCGGGGGTGTGGCCGGTGTCGTGGCCGTGATCGCCGTCACCCCGTGGATCCGTGCCGCCGTACGCCGATCCCGCCGTCCCGTCGCGACGGCCGAGGCCGGGACACTCGAACCGGTGACCGTGACTGTCTAGCTATCGCGTACCCGACTGAACGACCGCCTTTCGCTGGACATGCCCACTTCGCTACGGTCGCGAACATGTCTTCGCCCAGCGCCGCCGCGGTTCCCGTCCCCACCAGCGCGTGGCTGGACGTCTGGATCGTGGCGAGCACCCAGGTGATCTCCGGCATCGGCGCGTACGCCGCCCTCACCACGCTGATCCTGGCTCTCCAGGACGCCGGTGCGGGCGGCCTCGCCGTCGCGGGGGTGACCATCGCGGCATCCCTGCCGGTCGTGGCGCTGGCCCCGGTGACGGGACGCCTCGCCGACCGGTTCGACTCCCGGATGCTGCTGGTGATCGCGGGCGCGATCCAGATCGCCGGATGCCTGCTGCTCTCCGTGGCGCAGGCGACCCCGCTGCGGATCGCGTACGTGGCGCTGATCTACTGCGGCACCGCGCTCAGCCTGCCGGTACGCCAGGCGCTGCTGCCGGTCATGGTCACCGACGAGGATCTGCCGCACGCCGGGGCGATCAACCAGTCGGCCGCGGTCGTCGGCTCGATGATCGGACCGCCGGTCGCGGGATTCGCGTACCACGCCGCGGGATCGGTGCCCGGGACGCTCCGGTGGGCCTCGGTCGGCTTCCTGGCCACGATCATCGCGGGCTTCCTTGTGCGTACCCGGCGAGGCAACCGCGACAGCGATCAGCTGGCAGCCGCCGCGGCACCGCGCGAGGCGACGGACCCGCTGCTGAAGGTGGTGTTCATCGGCATCGCGGCGGTGGTGGCGGCGATCAGCGCCGTGGACGTGGTGGCGGTGTTCTTCGTCCGCGACACCCTCGCGGCGTCGGCGCAGACCTACGGCCTGCTGGTGGCGATGTGGCCGATCGGCATGGTCGCGGGCGCGTGGTTCCAGGCCAGGGTGGCCAGCAAGGCGTCCGACCGCAAGCTCGCGATCTGGCTGTTCCTCACCCTCGCGATCACCTCCGGCGGCGTCGTGCTGCTGGCCGCGGTGCAGACGCCGTTGTGGTTCGCGCCGATCTGGCTGATCGGCGGCCTCCTCAACGGCGCCGCGAACGTCCTGGTCACGACGCTGGTCGCGCGCCGCTCGCCCGGCGAGGTCCGCGGCCGCATCGCCGCGGTCATGCAGGCCGCCGTGCAGGGCGCGCTGCTCGCGGGCTATGTCGCGAGCGGACTCGCGCTCACCTCGCACGCCAGCCCGCGCCGGATCATCCTGATCTGCGGCATCGTCGCCGTACTCACCGTCGCCGGCATCTTCCCCTGGGTACGCACACAGGCGCGGCTGCTCACGTCCGGCGCGATTCCGGCGGCGCGCGTCACGGAACCCCTGATCACCGAGAAGGTGGCCCGGACCCAGGAGTAACGTCGGGGCACATGAGCATGATCCGGCGACCCCGGGTGGGCCACATCCAATTCCTGAACTGCCTTCCCCTGTACTGGGGACTGATGCGTACGGGCTCGCTGATCGACGTCGAGCTGGTCAAGGATTCCCCCGACCGGCTCAACTCCGCGCTGATCGCCGGCGATCTCGACATCGGACCGATCTCCCTGGTCGAGTACCTGCGGCACGCCGACGAGCTCGTCGTCCTGCCCGAATTGGCGGTCGGCTCGGACGGCCCGGTGCTCAGCGTCAACATCGTCTCGACCGTGGACCTGCCCGACCTGGACGGCAAGCGGGTCGCGCTCGGGTCGACGTCGCGTACCGGGGTGCTGCTCGCCCAGCTCCTGCTCGAACAGCGGTACGCCGTGCACCCCACCTACTTCCGCAGCGAACCAGACCTCACCGAGATGCTGCTGGAGGCGCCGGCCGGCGTACTGATCGGGGACGTGGCCCTGCGCGCGCTGCACGAGGCGCCCCAGCGCGGGCTGACCGTCACCGACCTGGGCGCGCAATGGAAGGAGTGGACCGGGCTGCCGATGGTCTTCGCCGTCTGGGCTGCCCGCCGCGAATTCGTCGAGGAGCACCCCGGCCTGGTCAAGGACGTGCACCAGGCGTTCCTGCGCTCGCGCGACCTGTCCCTCGCCGAACTGGACGTGGTGGCGGAGTCGGCCGCCCGCTGGGAACCGTTCGACGCGGCCACCCTCGCCGGCTACTTCCGGACGCTCGACTTCTCCCTCGGCGCCCGGCAGGTGGAGGGCATCCGGGAGTTCGCCCGCCGCGCGGCCCAGGCAGGCGCGGCCCCCGTCCTCGAATCCGGCCCGACCTTCCTCGAGGTCTAGCGCTTGAGGAATAGATCAAGATCCTTATTTCCCGGGTTCGTCGATCTCACCTCCGCTCCTCGCGCGGGAGACCGTTCCGGCGCGGGGCGCCTCCACTGCCACCTGAGTGGGCGAAGCATCCTTCGCCATCGCCCGGTCACCGTTGACCCCTTCGCCCAGACCTTTGTCGCGACTGTCCGATATGGGGTTGGGCGAGGCTGGCTCGTCGGTGATCGTTTGCGGCTGGGATGTAGTTTTCGGGCCTGCTCCCTCGATCCATTGCGGTTGGGGCGTAGCTGTGGGCTGGTTTCCTGCTTCTGAGGCGCTTTGGATCTTGGGCGAGGGTGCGTTTTTTACATCTCAACTGCTGTGGATCACGACTGAGCCACTCCGCCGCCAGCCGCCGCCAGCGATGTGGGAACGACGGGCATATTCACACCTCAGCCATAAGCGATCGCCCTGGCGGTCTTGAAGTCCCGCTATGCGGAGGGGTTCACCGACGGGGACGGGCTGGCCTTGGGGAAGGACAACTGCCGGGCGACCGACTTGCAGATGTTCGCGGCCGTGATCGGCGCCTGCTTCTCGGCCGTCTGGTTGTACTTGTAGCGGACCTGGACGGCGAGCACCCAGTCCGGGTTGATCGCCAGGCAGTTGACATGCCAGAGGAAGTCGGCGTAGAGCATCGTCCAGCCGTTCTTGATGCTGGTCTGCTCGGCCACCTCGGGCACGAGCCCGTCGATGATCCCCCAGTGGCCGCCGCCGGTCAGGCCGTTGATCTTGTTGTCGGTCACCGGCCCCTGGACGTGCTTCATCTCGTCGAGCAGGTAGTCCGTCCACTGCGGACCGGCGGCCGTGCCGTCGCCGATGCAGGCGCCCATGCGCGCGGCGTCCTGGGCGGTCATCGTCGTGTACGCCCAGCCCTGCGTCGACTGCTTCATGTGCTTCAGCCCGCAGGTGGCCACCAGCCGGGTGAGCCCGGTCTTGCCGCCGTTCTGCTTGTACAGCCAGGTCGCGTCGCTGTTGTTGCTGTTGCGGATGGCCCCGGAGATGTGCGTCTTCGCGGCGGCGGTGAGGGTGTCGTGCCGTTTGAGGTAGTCGGCCGCCATCCATGCCTTGATCATCGACTCGACGCTGTTGGTGCCCGAATCGCTGTTCGCGGATCCCGTCATCTCGTCGGTACGCCGGTCGTAGAAGGCCCACGCGAAGAAGCCGCCCGGGGGTGTGGCCTGGCTGACCGGTCCGGACTTGAGGGTCGGCGGCGGTGGTGGGGGCGGCGAAGGCGAGGGGGACGGCCCGCTCGGCGACCCGAGCGTGCTCAGCGGCGACGAGCCGAGCTTGGCGTAGACCGCCACGCCGAGCAGGCCGACGCCCAGCAGCACGCTGAGCACGGCGACCAGGATCGGCGCGCGCGAGCGGGACTTACGTCTGCGAGCCATGAGGGGTCTACTCCAAAACGACGGGGGTCAGGCGCACTTTACTGGTCTCCGCTCGATGCTTCCGACCCCCGCTAAGGCTTGTTGAGGAGGGCCGCGGCGACCTGCTTGCAGACGTTCGCCCCGTAGGTGTCGTCGTGGCTGAAGCTCAGCGGAGAGTTGGTCATGACGCCCATCGTCCAGTGGTCGCCGATGGCCAGGCAGTTGACCGTGAAGGTCTGGGTGGCCTGCCGGTCGATCCAGCCGTTCTTGATGGCGACGGTCTTGGCCACGTCGTCCGGGAACGCCTTGCGGATGCCGAAGTCGCCGTAGGTGAGGCCGCCGTTGACGCCGCGCATCGTGGTCAGCAGCCACTGCGTCCACTTCGGACCGGCCGCGCGCCCGTCCGCGATGCACTTGCCCAGCTTCACGATGTCGTACGGCGAGACGAGCGTGTTGCTCCAGTTGTCGTCGGACTTGGAGTCCTTCATGTCGCAGAGCGAGATCATGCGCCTGGTCGACGCCCCGTTGCTCACCAGCTTGAACAGCTCGACGGCAGCGTTGTTGTCGCTGTGCTGCACCATGACCGTCACCCGGCCGAGCAGGTAGTCGCTCGGCGTCTTGCCCTGTTCGGCCTGCGTACGCAGAACGTCGGCGGCGATCCACGCCTTGATCATGGACGCGGTCTTCTGCGTCTTGTGCATGTCCGACGACCCGTAGATCTTGCCGGTACGCGTGTCCATCAGCGCCCAGCCGTACCAGCCGTTGATCTTCAGGTTCACGTCGTGCGGCCCGACGAGCAGGTCCGACATGTCCTTCGGCGTGGCCGGCGCGCTGGGCGAGGCCGGGAGGTCGTCACCCGTCGCCTTGGTCGGCTCCGTGCCGGAACCGGTGCCGGCGGCGGTCGGGGTCGTCGTGTGCTTGGGGAACGCCGCCACGAACGCGGCCACACCGCCGGCGATGGCCAGCACCGCGACGAAGATCAGGAGTCGTGAGGAGGACTTCTTGCGGGACATCAGCCCTCCGCCGTGGTGGGTTGGTAGACGAGTTGCTGCGCCACGCTCTTGCAGACGCCGGCCCCGTACGCGAGCCCCAGCTTCCCCGGGAACCGCATCTGCACGGCGAGCACCCAGTCGGAGTGGATGGCCAGGCAGTTGATGTGCCACAGGCCGTCGGCGAAGATGAGCGTCCAGCCGTTCTTGATGCTGGTCCCCTGCTGCAGGACGGCGGGCAGGCCGTCGATGATCCCCCAGTGGCCGCCGCCGGTCTTGGCGTGCTGGTCCTTGGCGGCCGTCGTGCCCCGCACGTGCTCCATCTCGTTCAGCACGTACGCCGTCCACTTCGGACCGGCCGCGGTGCCGTCGCCGATGCAGTCGCCCATGCGTACGGCGTCGGCGGCGGTGATCTGCGTCATGCTCCACCAGCCGCTCTTGATCACCGGCTTGTCGGCGAGCCTGCAGGTCTTGATCAGGCGCTGGATCGAGGCGTTGCCGCCGTTCTGCTTGTACAGCCACTGCGCCGAGTTGTCGTTGCTGTCGCGGATGGCCGTCGACGCGTAGTTGAGGGCGGTCTGGGTGGGCGTCTTGCCCGCCTCGGCCTGCCGGCGCAGATAGTCGGAGACCAGCCACGCCTTGACCATCGACTCGGTCGTGTTCTTGGCGGCCTCGTCGTTGTCCGAGCCGGTGATGTCACCCGTCTTGCGGTTCATCAGCGCCCACGCGAAGAAGCCGCCCTTCGCCATGCTCACCGAGACCTGCTTGGTCTCCTTGAGCGTCGGCGGCGGGGGCGGCGGCGGTGGGGTCGGGGACGGCGAGGTCTTCACGGACGCCTGACCGTTGCCGGCCGCCTGCGCGGAGGTGTTCGACCGCGGGCGGGCCTTGGCGTACACGGCGGTGCCCAGCAGCCCGACGCCCAGAAGGACGCTGAGGGCGGCCACGGCTATCGGCGCTCTACGGCTGGCCATATGAGGGGGACTCCGGGGGTGTTCAGCTGGGGGTAACTGCTGTGACGTGCGGCGACGCAGGCGACGGGGGGTCGCGGGGACGCCCGTCGAACTCTAGCGACTCTCCTTCACCTCGGCTACGCCGTGCATCGGAACCGTCTCGGAATGTGTGACAGAACTTGCCCGGTAGTGACACTGGCTGTAACACTGAAACCATGGGTGAGGGACTGCTGGACGAGGTGGCGCAGGCCGAGGCCGAGATGATCGCGGCGGCCGCGACGGCCGTGGAGCGTCACGACGACTCGCAGGCGTACTTCGACGCGGTGATCGCGGCCGACCAGAAGGTCGAGCCGCGCGACTGGATGCCCGACGACTACCGCAAGGGCCTCATCCGGCAGATCGCGCAGCACGCGCACTCCGAGATCATCGGGATGCAGCCCGAGGGGAACTGGATCACACGGGCGCCGTCGCTCAAGCGCAAGGCCATCCTCATGGCCAAGGTGCAGGACGAGGCCGGGCACGGCCTGTACCTGTACGCCGCCGCCGAGACCCTCGGTGTGACCCGCGAGGAACTGGTCGACGCGCTGATCTCGGGCCGCCAGAAGTACAGCTCGATCTTCAACTACCCGACCCTGAGCTGGGCGGACGTCGGCGCGATCGGCTGGCTCGTGGACGGCGCCGCCATCGTGAACCAGGTCCCGCTCTGCCGCTGCTCCTACGGCCCCTACGCGCGCGCCATGATCCGGATCTGCAAGGAGGAGTCGTTCCACCAGCGGCAGGGTTACGAGATCCTGCACACGCTGAGCCACGGCACCGAGGCCCAGCACCGGATGGCGCAGGAATCCGTCGACCGCTGGTGGTACCCGTCGCTGGCGATGTTCGGCCCGCCGGACACGGAGTCGACGCACTCGGCCGCCTCCATGGCCTGGAAGATCAAGCGCCACTCCAACGACGAACTGCGCCAGCGGTTCGTCGACATGTGCGTACCGCAGGCGGAGGTGCTCGGGCTGACGCTTCCCGACCCGGACCTGCGGTGGAACGCCGAACGCGGGCAGCACGACTTCACCCAGCCGGACTTCGGCGAGCTGATGCGCGTGGTCAAGGGCGACGGCCCGTGCAACGCCCAGCGTATGGACCACCGCCGCCGGGCGCACGCCGACGGTGCCTGGGTACGCGACGCCGCCGCCGCGTACGCCGCCAAGAGGGAGAAGCAGTGACGCTCTGGGAAGTCTTCATCCGGCCGCGCCGGGGCCTGTCGCACACGCACGCGGGCAGCGTCCACGCCGAGGACGCCGAGACCGCGCTGCGCAACGCCCGCGACGTCTACACCCGCCGGCAGGAGGGCGTCTCGATCTGGGTCGTGCCGGCCGTCGAGATCACCGCGACCAGCCCGGACGAGAAGGATCCGTTCTTCGACCCGGCCGCCGACAAGATCTACCGCTATCCCACGTTCTACGAGGTCCCCGAGGGAGCGCCGCACCTGTGATGGACGCACTCGCGCTGGGCGACGACGCCCTGATCGCCGCGCAGCGGCTCGCCGAGTGGGCGTCGCGCGCTCCCACCATGGAAGAGGACGTGGCCCTGGCCAACATCGCCCTCGACCAGCTCGGCGCGGCCCGGCTGTTCCTCGCCGCCGCCGGCGACGAGGACGAGCTCGCGTACGGGCGGGATGATCTCGATTTCCGCAACTGCCAGCTGGTCGAACTGCCGAACGGCCCGGCCCGCAACGATCTCGACTTCGGCTGGACCATCGCCAAGCTGCTGTTCCTGTCCGCCGCCCAGGTGCAGACCTACGAACGGCTCGCCGCCGCGGGGGGCCCGCTGGGCGAGATCGCGGCCAAGACGGTGAAGGAATCCGCGTACCACCTCGATCACGCGACGCTCTGGACGGTCCGGCTCGGCGACGGCACCGCCGCGTCGCACGAGCGCATGGCCGGCGCCGTCGCGGGGCTCTGGGCGTACACCCATGATCTGTGCGCCGACCGCGCCGCCTGGCTCGCGGTGATCGAGCCGGTCCTGGCCCGCGCCACCCTGCCGCGGCCCGCGGACGGCCCGGTGCGCGACGGCGGCCGCGCCGGCCGGCACACCGAGCACCTGAGCTACGTCCTCGCCGAGATGCAGGTCCTGCACCGTGCCCACCCGGGGGCCCGATGGTGACCGCGCTCGCCGCGGCCGCCGCGGTGGTGGATCCCGAGCTGCGCGTGATCACCATCGCCGACCTCGGCGTGCTCCGCGCGGTTCATGAAGATCATCATCGGGTACGCGTAGAGCTCACCCCCACGTACGCGGGCTGCCCTGCGATGGATGCGATCCGCGCGGACGTGCGTTCGGCGCTGTCCGACGCCGGGTACGCCGACGTGGAGATCGTGACCGTGCTGAGCCCGCCGTGGAGCACCGACATGATCACGGAGGCGGGCCGGGTGGCGCTGGCCGGTGCCGGGATCGCCCCGCCGACGCGGCTGCTCACGATCCCGCCGCTGTGCCCGCGGTGCGGGTCGGGGCGGACCGAGCAGATCAGCCGGTTCGGCGCGACGGCCTGCCAGTCGCTGTGGCGCTGCCGGGAGTGCCAGGAGCCGTTCGACCACGTCAGGAAGTTCTGATCCAGATGAAGTTCGAGAACCTGACGGTCGACGCGGTCGACGCACTGTCCGACGACGGTCTCATGATCACTTTTGCGGTGCCGGACGGGCAGCGGGAGCGGTTCGCGTTCCGCCCCGGTCAGCACGTGACCCTCGACGCCGGGCTGCGCCGGTCCTATTCGATCTGCTCCACGCCGGCGGAGCTGGCCGAGCGCGGTCGCCTGCGGGTGGGCGTACGGCTGCTGCCGGCGGGGGAGTTCTCCAAGATCGCTGAAGGGCTGCGGCCGGGCGACACCGTGGCAGCGCTGCCGCCACTGGGCCGGTTCACCACCGACCTCACCCCGGATCGGGCCCGCCGCTACGGCGCGGTGGTCGCGGGTTCGGGGATCACGCCCGTGCTGTCCCTGGTCGCGACCGCGCTCTCGGTCGAGCCGGCCAGCACCTTCGCCGTCATCTGCGGCAATCGCTCCTCGGCGAGCGCCTTCGGCGTGGACGAGCTGGCCGACCTCAAGGACCGGTTCGGGGCCCGGCTGCACATCGTGCACGTGCTCTCCCGGGAGGCGTCGGCCTCGCTGCACGGCCGGCTGACTCCGGCGCTGGTCGCCGACCTGCTGCCGCTCGTCGGCCCGGTGGACGAATGGTTCCTGTGCGGGCCGCTGGGCATGGTCGAGGGAGCCCGGCCGGTCGTCGCCGCCACCGGCGCTACCGTGCACGTCGAGCTGTTCCACGTCGGTACGCCGCCCACCGCACCCCCCGCCGAGGAGGACGCCGGTGAGGTGGAGGTCGAACTCGTGCTCGACGGCCGGGCGACGACGTTCTCCATGTCGGCCGGGGAACGCGTACTCGACGCCGCGCTGCGGCACCGAACCGAGCTCCCGTACGCGTGCCGCGGCGGGGTCTGCTCGACGTGCCGGGCCAAGGTGCTCGCGGGATCGGTGACCATGGCTGCGAACTGGGCGCTCGACCCGGCCGAGACCGCCGCGGGGTATGTCCTGACCTGCCAGTCACAGCCGTCCTCATCGAGGATCGTCATCGACTACGACGCCTGAGAATCAAGATCACGGTGGGGTGAATCCGTTCACAACCGCTTGTCCAAGGGGCATATGGGGTAGCGATACTGGACGGGACCGGTACCCCACCTTCGAGGACTGGATCGTGGACATGAGCGCAGAGTTGCGTGGTTGGACCGTCGGCGTCATCGGGGCCGGCCGGGTCGGAGCGGTGCTGGGCGCGGCCCTCGCCGCCGCCGGGCACCACGTCGTCGCCGCCTCCGGCGTATCCGCGGCCGCCAAGCACCGGATCGCCACCCTTCTTCCGCAGGCCGAGAACATCCCCGCCGACCAGGTCGCGCGGGCCGCCGCGGATCTCCTGATCATCGCCGTGCCGGACGACGCGCTGGCCGCCGTGGTGGCCGGACTTGCCCAGGTCGGTGCCCTGCACCCCGGGCAGGTCGTCGCGCACACCTCGGGCGCGCACGGGCTGGCGGTGCTCGAACCGGCCCGCGCCGTCGGCGCCCGCCCGCTCGCGCTGCACCCCGCCATGACCTTCACCGGCACCGAGACCGATCTCGCCCGGCTCAAGGAAGGCATCTCGTTCGGCGTGACCGCGCCGCCGGATCTGGCCCTCATCGCCCACGATCTCGTGGACGACCTCGGCGGGCAGCTGGAGTGGATCGACGAGCCGGACCGGCCGCTGTATCACGCGGCCCTCGCGCACGGGGCGAACCACCTGGTCACGCTCGTGAACGAGGCCGCCGACATGCTCCGCGCGGCCGGCGTCACCCAGCCCGAGAAGGTGCTGGCCCCGCTGCTGCGGGCCGCCCTCGACAACGCCCTCGTCACCGGCGACGCCGCCCTCACCGGGCCGGTCTCGCGAGGCGACGCGGGCACGGTCGCCAAGCACGTCGCGGTCCTCGGCCGCGTCCAGCCGGACTCCGTGCCGGCGTACCTGGCGCTGGCCCGGCGCAGCGCCGACCGCGCGATCGCCGTCGGCCGGCTGCGGCCCACGGATGCCGAGTCGCTGCTCGATGTTCTCGCCGGCCGGCCGGAGACTGTTCACTCATGAGGATCGTGGACAACCGCGCCGACCTGGCCGCGGCGCGCTCGGCGGCGACCGGCCGGGTCGGCGTCGTCATGACCATGGGCGCGCTGCACGAAGGGCACGCCACGCTGCTGCGCGAGGCGCGTAAGAACGCCGACGTCGTGCTCGCGACGATCTTCGTGAACCCGTTGCAGTTCGGGCCGAACGAGGACTTCACCCGATATCCGCGTACGCTCGCCGCCGATCTCCAGGTCTGCGAGCGCGAGGGTGTGGACGTCGTCTTCACTCCCGACCCCGAGGTCATGTACCCGGGCGGCGAGCCCGGCGTCCGCGTCGACCCGGGTCCGCTCGGCGACCTGCTCGAAGGTGCCGTACGCCCCGGCCACTTCGCCGGCGTGCTGACCGTCGTGCACAAGCTGCTCTGCCTGACCGGCGCCGACGTCGCGTACTTCGGCGAGAAGGACTTCCAGCAGCTCACCCTGATCAAGGCGATGGTCCGCGACCTCGATCTCGACGTGGAGATCGTCGGCGTCCCGACCGTCCGCGAGCCTGACGGCCTGGCGCTGTCCAGCCGCAACCGCTACCTCGACGACGACCAGCGGGTGCTCGGGCTGCACCTGTCGGCGGCGCTGCGGGCCGGGCAGGCCGCCGCCGCCGAGGGCGCCGACGCACCGGCCGTGACGGCCGCCGCGAGCGCTGCTCTCGCCCCCGTCGAGGCCGACTACCTGGAACTGCGGTCGCCCGACCTCGGGCCGGCCCCGGCGGCGGGCGACGCCCGGCTGCTGATCGCCGCCCGGGTGGGTCCGACCCGCCTGATCGACAACGCTCCCGTCCGGCTTCTCGGCAAGGTGTGAACATGCTGCGTACGATGCTCAAGTCCAAGATCCACCGGGCCGTCGTGACCCAGGCCGACCTGCACTACGTCGGCTCCGTCACGATCGACGCGAACCTGCTCAAGGCGGCCGACCTGCTGCCCGGCGAGAAGGTCGCGATCGTCGACGTCACCAACGGCGCCCGCCTGGAGACCTACGTCATCGAGGGCGAGCCCGGTACCGGGATCATCGGGATCAACGGCGCCGCGGCCCACCTCGTGCACCCCGGCGACATCGTCATCCTCATCGCGTACGCGCAGATGGACGACGTGGAGGCGCGGGCGTACCAGCCGCGGATCGTGCACGTGAACGCCGACAACGAGATCATCGAGCTGGGCGACGACCCGGCCGAGGCGGTCCCGGGCATGGTCGGCGACCTCGTGTCCGGCCGGGTGTGAGCCTCAGATCCCCTGTTCGAGGACGCTCAGCGTCGTGTCGATGACCTCGGCGACGCTGAGCTCGGGCCGGTCCGACCAGTACTCGAAGACGCTGATCAGCGCGCCGATGAAGCCGCCGGTGGTGGCCAGCACCCGGATGTCGTTCGCCGGCAGCCCCAGCTGTTCGCCGATGAGCTCGGCGAACACCGTCTGCGTCTGGGAGAAGTTGTCCCACACCCGGGCGCGCAGGGCCGGCACCGAGTACATGAGGCGGGTACGCCAGCGGAACAGCTCCTGGTCGGCCGGTGAGATGTGGCCGAGCGTCTCGGCCACCACGAGCCGGGCCGTCGCGATCGGCGAGCGGCCGTCGCGCATGTGCTTGCGCCAGGACTCGACCATGATCGGG
Organism: Hamadaea tsunoensis DSM 44101; assembly: GCF_000428945.1. Classification (GTDB taxonomy): domain Bacteria; phylum Actinomycetota; class Actinomycetes; order Mycobacteriales; family Micromonosporaceae; genus Hamadaea; species Hamadaea tsunoensis. The sequence continues at coordinate 386,630 of NZ_AUAX01000006.1, forward strand.
TCGTACTCGTCGCGGATGATCGTGTCTTCCTTGGTCGGGAAGTAGCGGAAGAACGTGGCCGGCGAGACCTCGGCCGCCGCCGCGATCTGGTCGACGGTCGTGGCCTCGTAGCCGTTCTCCTTGATCAGCCGGTACGCCGCCTCCTGGATCGCCTGGCGGGTCCTGGCCTTCTTGCGTTCACGCAGTCCCGGCGTACTCATGGGACGATTCTGCGCCATCACCGGCGGCCGCCGCGGGGTCGGGCGCATCCCGGCCGGGCAGGAAGAGCGCCGCGAGGACACCGCCCACCACGGTGAGCACCGCACTCGTCAGCAGTACGCGGTCCATCCCGGCCACGAAGGCGTGCACCGCATCGTCGGCCAGCCCAGGAATCCGCAGCGCGACCAGGATCGAGTCCTTCGCCGCCGCCGCCGGGGCAGCCAGCAGGCCGGCCGTGTCGAGGCGGTGGGCGTACACGCCGGACAGGACGCTGCCCAGCACCGCCACACCGAGCGCCCCGCCGACCTGCCGCATCGACTGCACCGCCGCCGAACCGACCCCGGTCTTGGCCGGGTGCAGCGTACGCAGCACGGCGTCCATGGCGGTCGGCAGCGACAGGCCGACTCCGATGCCGACGACCACGAACCAGAGCGCCGCCCACGCGTACGTGCTGGTGGTGGTCGTGACGGCGCCGAGGCCGAGGCCGGCCCCCATGACGACGAGCCCGGCGGCGACCAGCGACCGGTTGCCGAAGCGCGGGGCCAGCTTGGCCGCGATCCGAGCCGCGACCGCGAGCCCGGCGATCATCGGCAGCAGCCGTACGCCGACCGCCAGCGCGTCGTAGCCGAACCGGGCGAACAGGTACTGCGGCATGACGAACAGCAGGCCGAGCATGCCGAAGCTGGCGACGGTGCCGGAGATCGAGCCCCAGAGGAAGTTGCGGTCGGCGAACAGCCCGACGTCGAGCAGCGGATCGCGGACCCGGGTCTGCCAGTACGCGAACAGGCCGAGTGCGAGCAGCCCGCCGGCGACCCAGGGCAGGCTGTGCGTCCAGCCGTCGAGCGGGGCCTGGATGACGCCGTAGACGAAGGCACCCAGGCCGATCATGGAGAGCACCGCTCCGAGCAGGTCGACGCGTCCGGTCGAGGCGGCACGGGATTCGGGGACCAGCAGCACGCCCAGGATCACGGCGATGATCACGATGGGCACGTTGATCAGGAAGATCGAGCCCCACCAGAAGTGGTCGAGCAGGTAGCCGCCGAGGATCGGGCCGAGCGGCAGGCCGAGGGCGACGCAGACCGACCAGACCGCGATCGCCTTGGGCCGCTCGGCACGATCGAAGATCACCGGCAGGACGCCCATGGTCAGCGGCATGATCAGGGATCCGCCGAGGCCCATCACCGTACGCGCCGCGATGAGCTGGGCGACGTTGTCGGTCGTGGCGGCGAGGGCCGACCCGGCGCCGAACAGCACGAGCCCGATGAGCAGCCAGCGCTTGCGGCCGTAGCGGTCGCCCAGCAGCCCGGCCGGCAGCAGCGCGACCGCGAAGACCAGCATGTACGAGTCGACGATCCATTGGAGGTCGTCGGTGCCCGCGCCCAGGGCGGCCGACAGGTTGGGCAGCGCGACGTTGAGGATCGTCCCGTCGAGGCCGATGACCAGCACCGACAGTGCCAGGACGGCCAGGATCAGCCACCGCGCGCGTACGCGTTCGCCGTCCTTCGGGGGTGAAGTGAGAGTAGCCATGAATTGAGAGTAACTCTCAAAAGAGAGATCATGTCAAGGCGAGTCGGGTTCATGATGGTTGACCACATGCCGTAAGGTGGCCTGCCTAACACCCTTGGGGAGGGACCAGAATGCGGCGTTGGATCTCGGCCGCGGCGCTCTTGGGCGCCGTGGCGTTCGTGGCGGCGGGTTGCGGGCTGCCGGCCGGAGTCGACGGGAAACTCGCCGACGGCTGGGCACCGATCGCCGCGCCGCAGGGTTTCACCCCCGATGCCGGCACCTGCCACGCCTCGTTCGAAGAGACCGGCTACCTGAGCAGCTACAACCCGATCGACTGCGGCCAGTCGCACAAGACCGAGACGGTCTTCGTCGGGCAGCTCACCACCGCCTCCGTGCCGGCCGCGGGCAGCGCCGACCGGGTCAAGGCGTTCCAGGAGTGCCAGGGCAAGGTCAACGAGTTCCTCGGCGCCGAGTGGCACGACGGCCGGGTCTGGATCGGCCTCACCTTCCCCAGCGACGCGGCCTGGTCGGGCGGCGCGCACTGGTACCGCTGCGAGGTCTCGGAGCTCGAAGAGGTCTTCGGCGACGACGTCGCGCGGACCGGCAGCCTCAAGGGCGAGCTGGCCAAGCCCGGCTCCGCCGTGCACCTCGGCTGCTTCAACTACGCCAGCGGCGGCGACCTCAAGCCGATCGCCTGCGCCTCCAAGCACAACGCGGAGTACGTCGGCAGCATCGCGATCAGCTCGCAGGCCCAGTCGGCCAACCGCGACACGATGATCACCAACTGCCGCAAGCAGATCGCCGCGTACGCGAAGATGAAGTACTCGAGCGACATGCGCTACCGGGTAGGCGAATTCTGGGACCCGGTCTCGGTGACCGAGTTCAACGGCGGCGACCGTCGCGTACGCTGCTATGCCTGGTTCTCGCCGGACACGAAGACGAAGTCGATCAAGGGAGCCGGCGCGGGCGCGCTGCCGATCCACTACGCGTGATCGAGTCCGCGTGACGCCGCTAACGTTTCCGTAGTGGAAACATCCGCAAAACGGTTCACTGTCCATATGGAGTTAACTCAGGTCGGGCGGCCCACGCGGCTGCCCGCACCGGCACCGGGCTGGGTCGAACAGACCGACGTGCTCGTCGTCGGTTCCGGCGTCGCCGGTCTGACCACCGCGCTGCACCTGCGCGAGGCCGGGCTGCACGTCACCGTGGTGACCAAGGTCAACATCGATGACGGGTCGACGCGCTGGGCGCAGGGCGGCATCGCGGCCGTCCTCGATCCGTTCGACACGCCGCAGGCGCACGCCGAGGACACCAAGGTGGCCGGGGTCGGGATCTGCGACCCGGCCGCCGTGGACGTCCTCGTCACCGAGGGTCCCGAGCGCGTACGCGAGCTGATCCGCTGGGGCACGAACTTCGACCGCAACGCCGACGGCTCCTTGATGCTGACCCGGGAGGGCGGCCACCACGCCAACCGGATCGTCCACGCCGGCGGCGACGCGACCGGTGCCGAGGTGCAGCGGGCACTGCACACGGCGGTGCACCGCGATCCGTGGATCCGGCTGGTCGAGCACGCGCTCGTGCTGGACCTCCTGCGCGACGCCACCGGCCGGGCCTGCGGCATCACGCTGCACGTGCTCGGCGAGGGCCGGCCCGACGGCGTCGGCGCCATCCTCGCCCGTGCGGTCGTGCTGGCCACCGGCGGCATGGGCCAGATCTTCGCCTCCACCACGAACCCCGTCGTGTCGACCGGGGACGGCGTCGCGCTCGCGCTGCGCGCCGGTGCGACCGTCACCGACGTCGAGTTCGTCCAGTTCCACCCGACCGCCCTGTACCTGCGCAACACCGGGGCCGCCCAGCAACCGCTGGTCTCCGAGGCGCTGCGGGGCGAGGGCGCGTACCTGGTGGACGCGCACGGGACGCGGTTCATGGTCGGCCAGCACGAACTGGCCGAACTCGCGCCCCGCGACGTCGTCGCCAAGGGCATCCACCGGCAGCTGCTGGCCACCGGGGCCGAACACGTGTACCTGGACGCGCGGCACGTCGAGCGGGTGGCCGAGCGGTTCCCGACGATCACGGCGTACTGCCTGGCGGCCGGGGTGGACCCCGCGCACGACCTGATCCCCGTCTCACCGGCCGCGCACCATGCCAGCGGCGGGGTCCGGACCGACCTGTCCGGGCGCACCTCGATCCCCGGCCTGTACGCCTGCGGCGAGGTCGCCTGCACCGGCGTACACGGTGCCAACCGGCTGGCCTCGAACTCGCTGCTCGAAGGGCTGGTCTTCAGCCGGCGCATCGGCGCCGACATCGTCCGCGACCTGCCGGCGCAGGCCGATCCCGTGCTCCCCGAGGAGACCGGGACCGGGCCGCTCGCCGACGACGACCACGCCAAGGCGCGTTCCGACCTGCAGACCGCGATGACCCGGGGGGCCGGCATCCTGCGCAGCGCCGAGTCGCTCGCCCAGGCCGAGGCCACGCTCGACCGGCTGGCCGCCGTGCCGGCCGCCCGCGGCAACGCCGGCTGGGAGCTGACCAACCTGATCACCGTCGCCTCGGCCCTCGTCCGGGCGGCCACGGTGCGCGAGGAGACGCGCGGCTGCCACTGGCGCGAGGACTTCCCGGCCGCCGAGGACGCCTGGCGCGGACACCTGCTGGCCCGGCTCGACGCCGGAACCGTCACCGAGGACTGGGAGCCGCTGCCGTGAGGGAACAGACCGCCGCCGCCCTGCGCACCCAGGGGCTCGACCCCGCGGACGTGCAGCGGATCGTGCTGAACGCGCTGCTGGAGGACCTCGGTCCCGAGTGGATCGACGTCACCAGCGCGGCCACCATCCCGGCCGAGCAGTTCGACACCGCCGACATCGTCGCCCGCGCCCCGGGCGTCGTCGCCGGGCTCGCCGTCGCCGCCACCGTCTTCGAAGAGGTCGAGGCGCTGGACGACGGCTCCGGTACGCGTACGTCCGTCAAGCTTGTGAAGCACGACGGCGAGCGCGTGGTCCGCGGCGACGTGCTCGCCACGGTGAGCGGACCGACCCGGGTGCTGCTCATGGCCGAGCGCACCGCGCTCAACGTGCTGAGCCGGATGTCCGGCGTCGCCACCCACACGCGCGCGTGGGCCGACGAGCTGGAGGGCACCAAGGCCACCGTGCTCGACACCCGCAAGACGACCCCGGGCCTGCGCATCCTGGAGAAGTACGCGGTCCGCGCGGGCGGCGGCACGAACAAGCGCATGGGCCTCTACGACGTGGCCATGATCAAGGACAACCACAAGCTCGCGGCGGGCTCGATCACGAAGGCCTACCACCGTGTACGCGAGGCCTTCCCGGGCCTGACCGTGCAGGTGGAGGTGGAGGTGCTCGCGGAGGCCGTGGAAGCGGTCGAGGCCGGTGCGACGTTCCTGCTCTGCGACAACATGACGCCGGAGCAGCTTCGCGAGGTGGTGACGGCGGTGGGTGGCCGCGCCGAGCTGGAGGCGACCGGCAACCTGGTCCTCTCCGTGGCCCGCGCGTACGCCGAGACCGGCGTCGACTACCTCAGCGTCGGCGCGCTGACGCATTCCTCACCTATCGTGGACATCGCATTGGACCTGCGACCTCGGGGCTGACCGTGCTGCTCTGCATCGACATCGGCAACACCAACACCGTCCTGGCCACCTTCGAGGGCGAGAAGATCGTCCACTCGTGGCGGGTCAAGACCGACGCCCGCAACACCGCCGACGAGCTGGGCCTGATGTTCCGCGGCCTGCTGGCGGCGGACAACGTCGAGATCACCGGCGTGGCGGCCTGCTCCACCGTGCCGGCGTCCCTGCGCTCGCTGCGGACCATGCTCGGCCGGTACTACGGCGGCATCCCCACGGTCATCGTCGAGCCCGGCGTGAAGACCGGCGTGCAGCTCGCGATCGACAACCCCAAGGAGGTCGGGGCCGACCGCGTGGTGAACACGCTCGCCGCGTTCAGCCTCTTCGGCGGGCCGGCGATCGTGGTGGACTTCGGCACCTCCACCAACTTCGACGCCGTCAGCGCCCGGGGCGAGTTCCTGGGCGGCGTACTGGCGCCGGGGATCGAGATCTCGGTCGAGGCACTCGCCGCCCGGGCCGCCCAGCTGCGCAAGGTGGAGCTGGTCAAGCCGGCCCGGGTGATCGGCAAGAACACCGTCGAGTGCCTGCAGTCCGGGGTGGTGTACGGCTTCGCCGGCCAGGTGGACGGCATCGTCGAGCGCATGATCGAAGAACTGGGGCCGGTCACCGCGGTCATCGCCACCGGCGGACTGGCCCCGGTCGTCGTCGCCGAATGCCGCACGATCACGCATCACGAGCCGATGATCACGCTCATCGGATTGCGGATGATATTCGAGCGGAACATCTGAACTCGCAGGTTTTCCCGGCGTCCACATGCGCATACAGTGCGACGCCGGGAAGCCGCGGCGCGCGTACGCCATTCGGCGAAACGCATTGCACACCGTCTCGCGAGGCTCTCGATCCGTGTCCGCCCGTAGGGAATACCCAGGCGCGCGGTAGGGAATGCCGTTCCCATTCCCCGGGACGAGTCCCGGCCGCCGGATGCGTACTCGGCGAGGACCCGCGTACACCACTCGTATCGCCGGCGTCCCTTTTCGCGGCCCGTTTGCCGCCGCCCCGCCAGTACGCGTTCGGCAAACGGCGGCCGACCGGCACTCCGTCTTATTGCGCGGAACGAATGATCCGGCCGGCGGCCGCTGCGGCACGCGTACGCCGACACCGCGCGGGACAGTCCCGCCGGAGCACGGGACGCAGCGTCGGGAAGGCCGGCGACACGGTCCCCCACAAACTGGGAGAGCCTTGCGGGCTGCCGATGTGCCACCTTGCGCGAGCGTTCGAATACGGACTGCGTTGACGAGGGCCTCGGGAAGGGACGATGGCATTCGGCCGGCGACGAATTCATAAATTCATCCACTGCCCATTGGTCGCACTGCGTCCATTCTCGCTATGCTGCACTCGACACGTACAGGTAATGCGCCATGGATCGGCACACGCATCGGCACGCGGATCGCACGACGGCGGACACGGCGTCAGGCAAGGCGGCGGTCGCGTGACCGGTCGGATGGTTACAACGACGGAGGCAACTAATGGCGAGGCACCAGATCGTCGTCTACAAGGATGACCTCGACGGCACGGAAGAGGGCGTCCGCCCGGTCAAGTTCGGCTTCGACGGGGTGAGCTACGAAATCGACCTGGCCCCCGCGAACCATGCGAAGCTGAAGGAAATCCTGCAGCCGTACATCGAGGCGGGCACCAAGGTGAGCGGCCGGGCCGCCGCCACGCCCCGGATCGCGCCGGCCCGCCGGGCCGCGGCCGCGGCCGAGCAGAAGGAGTTCAACGCCCGCGTACGCGAGTGGGCGCCGGGCGCCGGCCACAAGGTCAAGCCGCGCGGCCGCGTACCGGAGAAGGTCATCGAGGCCTACCTCAAGTCCGGCGGCAAGTGAGCCGAGGCGCCGCGGGCGGGTGAGCAGCCTGGCGAGGTGCTCAGCCGTCGGCTCGGGGTCGGCTGGACGGCGGCTGGAGGGGAGCGGGGACGCGCAGGATTTCGCTGTCCGCGTACAAGAGCGGTTTCATGGAACACCTGCGTGTTGAGTGAGGTTGGCTCAATATGCCGGTGGCAACGGCGGCCAGGGGGCTGAATACCCCGATCTGGCCGCTTTGTCATAGACGGAAGGTGACCGGTCGTTTACGCAACGGTGACCTTTACGACGGCTCGCGGGCCCCGGTCATGTCGGTGGTCAGCGATAGAGTGATGAGAAAGCCGCGAAGCGCGGAAAACGTGAGGAGCTCGGAGATGTTTGAGCGGTTCACCGACCGAGCGCGTCGGGTGGTGGTCCTGGCCCAGGAAGAAGCCAGGATGCTCAACCACAACTACATCGGAACCGAGCACATCCTGCTCGGCCTGATCCACGAAGGTGAAGGCGTCGCGGCGAAGGCGCTGGAGAGTCTCGGCATCTCGCTGGAGGGCGTCCGCCAGCAGGTGGAGGAGATCATCGGCCAGGGCCAGCAGGCCCCCAGCGGTCACATCCCCTTCACCCCCAGGGCCAAGAAGGTGCTGGAGCTCAGCCTCCGCGAGGCACTGCAGCTCGGCCACAACTACATCGGCACCGAGCACATCCTGCTCGGGCTGATCCGTGAGGGCGAGGGCGTCGCCGCCCAGGTCCTGGTCAAGCTGGGTGCCGACCTCAACCGGGTCCGCCAGCAGGTGATCCAGCTGCTCTCCGGCTACCAGGGCAAGGAGCCGGCCGCCGCCGGCACCGGTGCCACCGGCGAGACCGCTCCGAGCACGAGCCTCGTGCTCGACCAGTTCGGTCGCAACCTGACCCAGTCGGCACGGGAGGGCAAGCTCGACCCCGTGATCGGCCGGGAGAAGGAGATCGAGCGGGTGATGCAGGTGCTCTCCCGCCGGACCAAGAACAACCCGGTCCTCATCGGCGAGCCGGGCGTCGGCAAGACGACCGTCGTCGAGGGCCTGGCCCAGAAGATCGTGAAGGGTGAGGTGCCCGAGACGCTCAAGGACAAGCAGCTCTACACGCTTGACCTGGGTGCCCTCGTGGCCGGCTCGCGCTACCGCGGTGACTTCGAGGAGCGCCTCAAGAAAGTGATCAAAGAGATCCGGACGCGCGGCGACATCATCCTCTTCATCGACGAGATCCACACTCTGGTCGGCGCGGGCGCCGCCGAGGGCGCGATCGACGCCGCGAACATCCTCAAGCCCATGCTGACCCGAGGAGAGCTGCAGACCATAGGCGCCACCACCCTGGACGAGTACCGCAAGCAACTCGAGAAGGACGCCGCCCTCGAACGACGCTTCCAACCCATACACGTCGACGAGCCCTCGGTCGACCACACGATAGACATGCTGAAGGGTCTGCGGGACCGCTACGAGGCGCACCACCGGGTGACGATCACCGACGCCGCTCTCGTCGCTGCCGCGAACCTGGCTGACCGGTACATTTCCGACCGTTACCTGCCGGACAAGGCGATCGACTTGATCGACGAGGCCGGTGCGCGGATGCGTATCCGCCGGATGACCGCGCCGCCGGATCTGCGTGACTTCGATGAGAAGATCGCTCAGGTTCGCCGGGACAAGGAGTCGGCGATCGACGCGCAGGACTTCGAGCGCGCCGCTCAGCTGCGGGACAAGGAGAAGCAGCTCCTGCAGCAGAAGGCGCAGCGGGAGAAGGAGTGGAAGGCCGGCGACCTCGACGTCGTGAGCGAGGTCGACGACGAGCAGATCGCCGAGGTGCTGGCGAACTGGACCGGTATCCCGGTGTACAAGCTCACCGAGGAGGAGACCGCCCGGCTGCTGCGGATGGAGGACGAGCTGCACAAGCGGGTCGTCGGGCAGATCGACGCGGTCAAGGCGGTGTCCAAGGCCATCCGGCGTACGCGGGCGGGTCTGAAGGATCCCAAGCGTCCGAGTGGTTCGTTCATCTTCGCCGGTCCTTCGGGTGTCGGTAAGACGGAGCTGAGCAAGGCCTTGGCGGAGTTCCTGTTCGGTAGTGAGGACGCGCTCATCCAGCTGGACATGTCCGAGTTCCACGACCGGTACACGGTTTCGCGTCTGGTCGGCGCGCCGCCCGGGTATGTCGGTTACGACGAGGGCGGTCAGCTGACGGAGAAGGTGCGCCGGCGGCCGTTCTCGGTGGTCCT
>NZ_AUAX01000007.1 GCF_000428945.1 Hamadaea tsunoensis DSM 44101
GTAGCAGACCATCCCGGCCACCGACACCCGCGCGTTACCGGCCGCGGTCACCTTCACCACCGGCGTCACGCCACGCGGTGCCCAGGTCGTGGCCTTGGCCGCCCGCAGCGTCTGACCGCACTCGTCAGCGAAGCAGATCCAGGCGTTCAGCCGTGTCGCGACTCTTTTAGCGCCGGCCACTGATAGCGGCGCCACCGGGCGATGGCCTGCTCGTCGCGTTCGATCGCCCGGTGGATCGGCTGCTGCGGGGGATAACCCAGCCGCCGCATCGCCTGCCACACCGTGGTGACACCCACCCGGACATGGAACATGACCGCGATCAGGTCACCAATACGCGCCAGGGTCCAGCGTTGGTCCTCGCCATGCCCGGCCGCCGCCGGACCCAGCTCCAACCGCGCCTTCAACCTGGCCAACTGCTCATCGGACAACTTCGGCTCCGGACCCGCAGCACCCCTGGAAGCCAACGCCTGCACACCACCGGCCAGCCACGCCCGCCGCCACTGATAGGCAGCCTTGGTCGACACTTCCAACGCCGCCGCGACTTCGACCGCGGAGCGGTCCTGAGCGAACAGCTCCGCCGCCTGCAACCGGACCCGCTCACGCCGGGCCCGTTCCGCCTGGTCCATCCCACCGCCGTCGCCGTATCGCATGCCACCAGCAGACCCCACCACGACGACACACGCGATCACCCAAAAGCCTCAAAGTGGACTCGACCCAGACCCCCACCCCGAAAGGTGTCTAGCGGCGCTGGCGCCCGCCAGCAACGGCGGGTGCGCCGCTGTCCTGGCTACCGGCTACCGTGGCCTGCCTTACCGATTCCCGAAACTCCCGGGCACAATCGTCAAGCCCGAATCGGACAGTCGGCACAAAGGCCCGGTGGGGTTGGGTGAAACGGTGACCGAACCGCGGCGGATGATGCTTCGCCCCACTGTGCTGGCAGTGGAGGCGCCCTGCGCCGGAACGGTCTCCCGCGCGAGGAGCGGAGGTGAGATCGACGAACCCGGGAAATGAAGATCTTGAATTTGAGTTCCGGTGATGTTTTGCGGGGAGGCGGCGCTGTGATCGGTAGGAGCCGGCGCACCCCCGCGCCGGGCCGCTGGTGAAGCCCTGGCCCAGCTGAGCTACCGATCCACCGGAAGGAAGGTCCACATGCGACGGCTGGCAACGCTGTGCGCGCTGCTGCTCGGTGCCACCGCTCTGGCCCCCGCGACGACCGCTGTGGCGGCACCGACCCCGATCCAGGTCTACGGCGCGTGGCACTGCAGCAACGACGCCTGTACCTGGTCGGCGGTGCGGACCGTGGCCGAGTTCGACAGCCAGAACCATTGGCTGATCGACCGCGGCAACGGGCAGCCGAGCGTCAACCTGGTCGTGCTCAGTTTCGTCAACCCGCTACGGCTGCTCAACCAGACCACCGACGCCGGCGACCTCAACGGCGTACCTCGGGGGATGACGAGCGACATCGTCAACTACTTCACGTCGCACGGCGTACGCGTGATGCTGTCGATCGGCGGTATCACCTACACCGACGACTGGACCACGGCCCTCAACCAGAACGGGACGCTGCTCGGTCAGCGGGCGGCCGCGGTCGCCACCCAGCTCGGCGTCGGCATCGAGATCGACTACGAGGCCAACACCGGCGCGAACCTCACCGGGCTGCAGAACTTCGTCACCGCGTACCGGGCGGTGCACCCGTACAACGCGGCGGGCACCGATCCGACGGCGCGGCTGACGATCGATCTGGCCGCCGGCGACCGGTGGCTGATCGACATCGGCCGCAAGGCGACCGCGGACTGGCTGCGTACCGACACGCCGGTGCTGGACTTCGCCAACGCGATGGTCCCGTCGAAGCAGCCGTCGACGTCGTCGGCGGAGGCGAACTGGCAGGAGCACCTGGACGGCAAGGCGCAGTACAGCCCGCCGATCCCGCCGCTCGCACCGGCCAAGTTCACCGGCAGCCTGTACGTGGCCGAAGGCAGCCGGGTCCATGCCGAGTGCAACAACTTCGCCGCGTCGCTGCAGAACACCACGAGCTCGTGGGTGCAGACCGCCGCGCCCAACGGGGCGGGCAGCACGGCCGGGTTGCTGGGCTACATGTTCTGGGCGGCCGAGAAGCCGTCCACGCGGGGTGTGACCACTGCGCCGCCGAACACCTGCGAAGGCGGCATGGGCGTGGCCGCGAGCACGTTCAACATTCCGATTCCGCTGCCGGCTCTGCGGCAGAGCTGAGGCGCGGCACGACGAGCCGGCGGGAGGCTTTCCACGGCCCCCTGTCGTCTCCTGGCTCCCGGGCAGGCACCGGCCCGGGAGCCACACCTTGTTTCGGGGTGGCGTCTCATGAAGTGATGCTGTCGGTCGTACTGCGGCGGCCGGTCGGCCGGTGGCGTACCGGGCCTTCCCGCTGCCGCACGCTAGGAGGGCAGGGTGGCAGTTGCACCCACACCCTCTTGCCGCCGTGGAACAGCCGGTCGACACCCCATCGGGCCGACAGCTGCACCACCATTCGCATGCCCAGGCCGCCCAGGTGCGCCGCGCGGGTGGGCGCGATCTCGCTGCCGTCGGCGACGCTGATGATGACCTGACCGTGGTGATGTTCGACGGTGACGCCGTGGCAGCCGTCGCCGTGGGTGAGCGCGTTCGAGACGAGTTCGCTCACGACGAGTTCGGCGTTGTCCAGCCAATCGCGATCGGCCAGGCCCCAGCCCGACAGCACCGCGCGCAGCGCCTTGCGGGCTGCGGTCGGTGCTTCCGGCCCCCACGGAATGTCGACATCCACCCTGACTTCGCCCATGTGATCCGATCTGCCGAGGATCTCCGCGACGCCGCTGTCACGGTTGTGTCACTGGGGCGAGTCTAGGCGATCGGTCCACTGTGGTGTCACCGGACGGTGGGGCGAAACCAAGAATTAACAGGGTGTTTTTCCTGGTCGCGTATTGACTGTGGCGATCATGCAAGCGGACTGTGTCGATGGACACGGTCCTGTGCCGGAATCGCCCGGCCGAGCGCCGCCGCGATCAGCCACGCCACGCAGGCGAGCAGGCCGAGCCGCTCCAGCCAGCCGGTCAGCGACGACCGCCCGACCGCCGCGATCGCGACCGCGGTGCCGACCAGCAGCGGCCAGCCGACCGCGACGGCCACCCACGACGCCCGCCGGGCCGGCCCGGTGCCGGTCCAGGCCAGCGCGCCCATCGCCAGCGCGCACAGGCCGACTCCGGCGATGCTGCCCACGGCGTGCACGAGGTCCCCGGTCGTCGTGGTCTCGTACGGGGGCAGCGGGCAGCCGGGCGTACAGGTGACCGTGCCGGAGACGAGCATCGCCGGGGTCGCCAGCGCGAGCGGCACCGCCACCACCAAGACCGACCGGTACGCGACGGCCAGCGCGGCCGCCGCCCCGGCCAGGCCCAGGATGCCGGCCCGGTAGAGCCCGGCGAACGGCCGCCCGGGTACGCCCGCCTCGCTGACGTAGCCGCCGAGGCCGGAGCCGCCGGACCCGTTGCCGGAACCGGCGAGTCCGTTGCGGACGGACGCCACGCCGACGGCCAGCCCGCCCAGGACGCCGAGCGCGACCGCCGCCCAGGCCCACGGCCGGGCGGTCGTGCTCACTCGGCGGCCACGCGGTCGAGCCACTCGTGCATGAGCGCGCCGAACAGGACGGGCTGCTCGATCTGCAGGTTGTGCCCGGCGACGTCGAGGACCGCGAAGGTCGCCCGGGGATAGTGCGGCAGCAGGTCGTACTGGTCCTCGTAGCCGACGCTGTCGTCCTGCCGCCCGGTGAGGATCAGCGTCGGACCCGTGTACGCCGGGCCGGACTCCGGGTTCTCGCTGAGCGTCCAGCGCTGCCGGATGCGGGCCATCGCGGTCTCGTCGGCGAGGTCGAGTCCGGGCTGGACGTCCTCGTGGAACCGGCGCAGCGTCTCGGCCGACTGCACGACGGCGAGTTCGCCGTAGTCCGCGGCGGTACGCTCGTCCAGCCCGGCCATCAGCTCCGGGTCGGGCCGCAGGACGACGTGTTCCGGCCGCCGCCGGTACGCGTGCTCGACCGCGGTCCCGATCGGGCAGATGAGCGCGAGACCGCGTACCTGGTCGGGGCGGGCCCTGGTGAGGGCGCGGGCCTGGTAGCCGCCGTAGGACTCGCCGACGAGCAGGAACGGCTCCTGTCCGATGGTCGTGTCGACGAACTCCAGCAGCGCGGCGTGGACGTCGTCGGAGCTCGCGATCGACTCGGGCGCGGCCGACCGGCCCATGCCCGGCAGGTCGGGGTAGACGCGGCGGTAGCCCGGCCGGTCGGCGAACAGCGGTTCGAGGCAGCCGAGCATCAGCCGGTGGTCGGGCGTCCAGCCGTGGACGGCCAGGATCGGCAGGCCGGAGCCGCGCACGGTGTAACTCAGCATCGCCATGTCCTCTCACGCCGGTGGTGTGTCGCCCGGCATAGTCTCCACCGGCTGTGACAAAACCCCGGCCAGCCGAGCCGTGTGTGATCAGCGTCGCGCCCCCCACGACCGGCCGGCCGCCGGTAGCCTGCTGGATCATGCGTACGCCGCCGTTGCCGCCCGCGCCCGTCCGGTTGACTCCCGAGCAGCTGGCCGCCCGAGCCGTCGGGGACCGCCCGGTCGAGGTGGCCCGGCCGATCACGATCAGCTCCTACGACCCCGGCTGGCCGCAGCGGTACGCGTACCACGCCGGCCGGATCCGCGCGGCGCTCGGCGACCGGGCGCTGGTCGTCGAGCACGTCGGCTCGACCGCGGTGCCCGGCCTTGCGGCCAAGGACCGGCTGGACATCGACCTGATCGTGGCCGACCCGGCGGACGAGGACGCGTACGTGCCGGACCTGGAAGCGGCCGGGTACGCGCTGAAGACCCGCGAACCGCACTGGTACGAGCACCGTTGCCTGTGGACGCCGGACCACGATGTGAACCTGCACGTGTTCGGACCGGACTGCGACGAGTACCTGCGGCATGTGATCTTCCGCGACTGGTTGCGCGAGCACCCCGACGACCGCGACCTGTACGCGTCCGCCAAGCACCGGGCGGCGGCGGAGCACTCGATGTCGATGGCGGGCTACGTGGCGGCCAAGGGCGACGTCGTCCTCGCCATCCTCCGCCGCGCCGGTCTCACCTGATCCGAACCCGGGGCGGAACCCCACCGCTCCCGCCGCACCCGGCCGGCTGCCCCCCAAGATCCCGCTTGGATCAGGGAAATCACCCGAATCTTGGCCCAAGATTACGTGGATTTCCCTGATCCAAACCCAATCTTGAGGGCGGCCGGGGGCGGCCGGGGGCGGCCGGGGGCGGCCGGGGGCGGGGCGGCCGGGGGTCAGAACGCCGGGGTGAAGGTCGTGCGGAGGCGGTAGCGGTCGCCGACGTACTGGACGGTGGACAGCAGCGCGGGATCACCGCCGGCCGTGTGGATCACCTGGTCCAGGACCAGGATCGGGCTGCCCGCCGCGATGTCGAGGTACCCCGCGACCGCCGCCGACGCCGCCCGGGCCTCGATCGACACCACCGACCGGCCGAGGCGTACGCCCGCTTCGGTGAGCATTTCGAACAGCGACGCCGTCCGGAAGTCGGCCGCGGTGAGGCCGGCCGAGAGATGCTCGGGGATCAGCGTCCGGTCGTGGGCGACCCGGATGTCGTTGAGGTGGCGGACCCGTTCGAGGTCGACGAGCGGTGTTCCGGCCGGTACGCGCAGCCGGTCGCCTTCGTCGTGCGTCGCCGGGCGCACCTCGTGGCGTACGACGTCGGAGCGGGCGCGCATTCCCTTGCGGCGCGCGGTGACCGTGAAGGACTCCAGTTCCTGCGGCCAGTCGCGGGTGGCCGGGGGGCTGGCGAGGTACCAGCCGCGGCCGTGCGCGGAGCTGACCAGGCCGCGCTCCAGCAGGTGCGTGAGGGCGCGGCGCAGCGTGACCCGCGAGACGCCCAGCTCCTGGCAGAGGTCGCGCTCACCCGGCAGCCGCCGGCCGGGGGTCAGGCCGTCGGCGGCGGCGCGGTCGAGCACGCGCTGCGCCGTCTCGGCCCACAGAGGTTCGGACACCCCAGGAAAATACCACCGCAGACCAGTTTGACACCACCGCATACCAGCGGGTTACCGTGTCCGCGTGACGCACCGGGTCCTCGTTCCGCACCTCGGCCTCAGCCTGCGCGCGAGCAAGGCCGTGGTCGTCGAGCTGTCCGACGGGCGCGCGCCGCGCGAGGTCACCCTCGTGACCCCGGCCGGCGCCGTCGCCCTCACCCCGGGTCCGGTGGTCGCGGTCGACCGATGGCACCGCGGTCCGTACTGCCGCGTCCCGCTGCCCGCCGACCTCGCTCCAGGCACCTATGCGGTACGCGTGGTCCTGGAAACGGGGGCCGAGGTCGGCTCGCCGCCCTTCGAGGTCGCCGAGGAGCGGCTGCTCCGCCAGACGCTGTCCGACGTGCTGGCCTACTTCAAGGCGATGCGCTCCAGCGGTGAGATCGACCGCAAGGACCGGCGCGCGGCGCTGTGGGGCGGCACCGGCGGGCGCACGGTCGACGCGCGCGGGGGCTGGCTCGACGCGAGCGGGGACACGAGCAAGTTCCTGAGCCACCTCACCTATACGGCGACGATGAGTCCCCAGCAGATCCCGCTGTGCGCGTGGGCGATGGCGACCGCGCTGCGCCACGACCTCCCACACCCCCTCGCGGTACGCGTCCGCGACGAGGCGTTGTGGGGCGCGGACTTCCTCGTGCGGTTCCGTGCCCCCGAGGGCTACTTCTACACCGGCATCTTCGACGCGCTGACCAAGAACCTCGACGAGCGGTTCGTGACCGCGCCGCTGCCGGACTGCGTACGCACCGACCGGTATCAGGCCGGGTATCGGCAGGGCGGCGGGCTCGCGATCGCCGCGCTGGCGGCCGCCGCCCGGCTCGACGACGACGGGGAGTTCGGCCGCGACCGGTACCTCGCCGTGGCGGTGGAGGCGTTCGAGCACCTGGAGGAGCACAACCTCGCGTACCTGCACGACGGGGTCGAGTCCATCGTGGACGATTACTGCGCGCTGCTCGCCGCGACCGAGCTCGTCGCGTCGGGCTACGACCGGGCCCGCCCGGCCGCCGACCGCCGCTACGCGAACCTGCTCGGCCGCCACGTTCCGGGCGCCCCCGGATGGTTCGTCGCCGACGCGACCGGACGCCCGTTCTTCCACGCCGCCGAGGCCGGCCTGCCGATCCTGGCCCTGCTGCGGTACGCCGAGGTCACCGGCTCGGCGCCCGCCCGCGAACTCGCGCTGCGGGCGATGACCGACGTGCTGGACCGCACGGCGGCCGTCCCGAATCCGTTCGGGTACGCCCGCCAGCGGGTGCAGCCGACCGGCGGCGTACCGGCCGACGCGTTCTTCTTCCCGCACGACAACGACACCGGCTACTGGTGGCAGGGCGAGAACGCGACGATCGCCTCCCTGGCCGCGGCCGCGTACGCCTGCGCGGGGCTTTCCGGCGTCACCGCCGCCGAACGGCTGCGGCTGACGGAGTTCGGGGACGACCAGCTGGCCTGGATCTGCGGGCGCAACCCGTTCGACGTGTCGATGCTGCAGGGGCGGGGCCGGAACAACGTCGACTACGAGTCGGCCTTCCCCAACATCCCCGGCGGCATCGTCAACGGCGTCACCTCCGGCTGGACCGACGAGCACGACGTCGCGTTCCGGCCGGACGGCGTACCGGAAGGCGACGCGTGGCGTTGGGTGGAGCAGTGGATCCCGCACACCGGCTGGTTCCTGTTGGCCGTCGCCGCCGCGCCACGCTGAACACCCTGCCCTGCGCACTCTCCCCTGAGGACGGACATGACCCGCATCTCCTTCGCCGCCGGGCGCGACGCCCAGCCGGCCGCCCTCGAACGCATCGCGGCGCACGTCGTCGGCCGCCCGCTGCTCGGCCCGCGGCCCGTCGCCCGGCCGCTGTTCTGCGGCATCGGCGCCTCGTACGCCGCCCTCGCCGTGCCGGTCGAGATCCTGCGCGGGCGGGGCGTCCCGGCGTACCGGGTGACGGCGGGGGAGGTCGCAGACCATCCGGCCGCCTTCGCCGACGACCTGCTCATCGGCGTCTCCCAGAGCGGCCGCAGCGCCGAGACGCTGGCCGCGTTCCACAGCACGTCGATGCCCCGGCTGGCGCTGGTCAACGTCAGCCTCTCGCCGCTGGCCGAGCTCGCCGAACTGACCGTGGACCTCGGCGACGAACCCGACTCGTACGCGTCGACCGTCGGCTTCACCGGCACCGTGCTCGCCCTGGACATCCTGGCCGCCGAGCTGGCCGGCGACTCCGGCGCGTACGCGAAATGGGCCACGATCGAAGCCCTGACCACCCGGGCGCGGCAGGCCGCCGACGACGTCCTCGCGACGATCGCCGGCCGCGCGGCGGGCTGCGTGGCGGCGGACGCGGTGGCCGCCGGGGCGTCGCGGGCCGCGGCGGAGGAGACGGCGCTGCTGCTGCGCGAGGTGCCGCGCGTGCCCGCCGCCGCCTCGGCGACCCGGACCTACCTGCACGGCGAGATGGAGTCGGCAGGCGACACGCTGCACGTGATCTTCGGCGCGGGCCGCGAGGTCGAGCTGGCCTGGACCCTGGCGAACGCCGGACACCTGACGCTGCTCGTCACGACCGCGGCCGTCGAGCCCGGCCCGAACCTCGGCGTCGTACGCCTGCCCATGGTCGAACCGGCCGTGCTCGTCGTGCTGGAGACGGTGGTGGCGCAGGAACTCGCGGCCGTCCTGGCCCAGGAGCGCGGCATCGCGGCCGAGGCGTTCGTGTTCGCCAACCACGACACGAAGGAAGGCGGCGTCGACCCGGCGGACTTCGCGCTCGGCGGAGCCCGGCCGTGATCGCGGGCGTCGACATCGGCGGCACCAAGACCCACGTACGCGTCGCCGCCCCGCCCGACCTCGTCGTCGCCGACCGGGTCTTCCCGTCGGAGGGCTGGTCGCTCGCGGCGGGAGGGTCGTGGATCGTCGAGCGGCTCGCCGGTACGGTCTCCGAGGACCTGACCGCGCTGGTCGTCGGGGCGCAGGGGGCGGAGGAACCGGCGCACTGCGCCGCCCTGCGGGCCGAGCTGTCGGCCCGGCTGGGCATCCCGGTCCTCGTCGTCAACGACGCCCAGCTGCTCCTGCCGGCCGCCGGACTGCGCTCGGGCATCGCCGTGGTCGTCGGCACGGGCTCGATCGCCTTCCACGACGACGGCTCCGGCGGCATCACCCGGGCCGGCGGCTGGGGCTGGATCCTCGGCGACGACGGCAGCGCGTCCGCCCTCGTCCGCGAGGCAGCCAGGTCGGTCCTCGCCGCCGCCGACCGGGGCCGCCCGCCGACCGCGCTGGCCCGGCGGCTGCTGGCGGCCGTGGGCGTCGACACCCCGGGCGACCTCGCCCTCGCCCTGAGCTGGGGATCGGCGCCGGAACGCTGGGGCGACCTGGCGCCCGTCGTGACCGCGGCCGCCGCCGAGGGATCGCCCGACGCGGCCGCCATCCTGGCCGCGGGAGCGGACGCCATCGTGGACCTCGTGCGTACGCTGGCCGGCCGCGGACTGCCGGTCGAGGACGTGGTGTTCGCCGGGGGACTGGTGACGAAGGTGGCGTCCTACTGGGCGGCGATCCGGGACCGGCTGCTCGCCGAGTACCCCGACGCGCGACCGCGACTGCTCACCGAGCCCCCGGTCACCGGCGCGATCCGCCTGGCCGCCACCCTCTAACCCCGCCCGCACCGCCGCCCCGGCCGCCCCTCGATCCCGTTTGGATCAGGGAAATCACCCGAATCTTGGACCAAGATTCGGGTGGCAACCGTGATCCAAACAGGATCTTGGGGTCAGGGGGCTTCCATCGTCTCGGCGCGGGCGATCTCCATGAACGCCGCCGTCACGTACCCCGCCAGCGGCCGCCGCAGCAGGTACGCGATCAGCAGCGGCGCGTGCAGCGCCACCGCGGCCGGCGACGGCCGGTCGATCCCGTCCGCCTCCTCGGGATGGATGCCGAGCGCCCCCGCCACGAGGACGAGCAGCACCTCCGGCGACGTCTCCGGCAGCCAGGCCAGCGCGGTACGCGTACAGCCGTCGAGCACGGCCCGGACGTCGTCACCGTCGAGGCCGTCCGGGTGCCCCTCCTCCAGCAGGAGCCGGACGATCTCGCCCAGCAGGGTCGTCGCCTCGTACGGGGCGAGTTCGGCGGCGGCCGACCGCAGCGCCTCGGCATCGGAGTCGCGGGCGGCGGTCACGGCGGAGTCGACGGCCCCGGCCAGGGCCCGGGCGGCGGAGGGAAGCTGCACCCAGCGAGAATAGGCCCCATGAAGTGTCCCTGCGGATCCGACCGGCCGTACGCCGACTGCTGCGGCCCCCTGCACGCCGGGCTGTCCGGCGCCCCGACCGCGGAGACGCTGATGCGCTCGCGGTACAGCGCGTACGCGCGGCGGGACGAGGCGTACCTGCTGCGGACGTGGCACCCGTCGACCCGGCCGAAGCACGTGGACTTCGAGGCGAACCTGCGCTGGGTACGCCTCGACGTCCAGCGCACGGCCCAGGGCTCGCTGTTCGACAGCAAGGGCACGGTCCTCTTCGAGGCGCACTACACGATGGACGGCCGCCCCGGTGCGGTGAAGGAGCACTCCACCTTCGTCCGGGAGAACGGGGAGTGGCTCTACGTCGGCGAAGCCGGAAAGTAGCGGCGCCGGAACATGAAGGGGACGCGGCTACGGGACCGCGCCCCCTTCTCATACCCCCCGGAAAAGACCTTTGAGCAGCGTCAGGAGCCTTCCTGCACCGGGAAGATCTCGTCGGCGACCAGGCCGTGAGCCTCGCGGTGGACCGTGGCGGCGGCCTCGGCGCTCGGCGCCTCGACGAGGCAGAAGACCTTGCCCTCGGCCTCGTTCACCCAGTACCGCAGGTAGTTGACGTCGTGCTCGCCCTGCTTCTGCAGGTCGGCCTTGTGCGCCTGGGCGACGTCGTCGATCTTCACGCCGTCGGCGATCGTGTGGATGTCCATGTAAAGCGGCATGACTTCACGCTATGAGCCGCGGCGCGCCCGGCCATCGGGAACGGTTCCCCATATTGCGCCCGGGGCTACCTAGTTTCCGGTAACCGGGCTGCTTCCGTCCGGGTGGCCGCGCCGAGCTTGGCGAGGACCGCGGAGACATGGTGGTCGACCGTCTTCACGGCGATGACCAGCTCGGCGGCGATCTCGGCGTTGCTGCGGCCGGCGCGGATCAGGCCGAGGACCTCGCGCTCGCGCCGGGTCAGGCCGCGCGGGTCGGCCCGGGTCGCCGCGCGGGCGCCCGCCGGTATCGAGGTGATGCCGAGGCCGCGCATGCGCCGCCGGGTCAGCCGGGCGGCAGGTTCGCTGCCCAACTCCGTGAACAGCTCCAGCGCCGCGCGCAGGTCGGCCTCCGCCGTGCTGTCGTACAGGGCCCAGGCGGCGTCGCCGGGGCAGCCCAGGTCGGTCCACCGGCGCGCGGCCCGCGTCGGATCGCCTGCGAGCATCAGGGTGTACGCGTGCGCGTACGGGCCGGGGACGGTGTCGGCGGAGCCGGTGCGGGCCAGCCACACGGCGAGGGCACCCCGTTCCCAGGCGTCGTAGCGGGTGGCGTCGGCGGCGGCGAGTTCCTCGGCGGTCCGGCGGGCGTCGCCGTCGCGACCGGCCAGCCAGAACGCCTCCACCCGGGCGAGCCCGACGGTCGCGAGCCACTCGGGTTCGCCTGATCCCGCCGCGCCGGCCGCCGCCTCGTCGAGGCATTCCGCGGCGCCGTCCTCGCCGAGCCGGGCGCGTACCAGGCCGAGGCTCGTGAGCGCGTTGATCCGGTTGATAGGGGAGGCGACCCGGGCGAGGAGGCCGGTGGCCAGCGTCGCGGCCTCCGGCCAGCGGCCCGTCTTCTCCAGGACGCTTGTCTCCTCGCCCAGCAGGCACGTCGTGTAGACGGCGAGATCGCGCTCGGCGCAGTAGGCGTACCCCTCGTCGCGGATCTTCTCCGCGTCGGCGAAGCGGCGTTCGGCGGCGAGGAGGCTGTGCAGGTTGGTGTACGCCCGTCCGGCCGCCGCCGGCAGATCGTGGTCGAGCGCCAGGTCGAGGGAGTGGCGCAGGTCGTCGATCCAGTCCTCGCCGAGCGCCGCCGCCGCGCAGGCCGCCGAGTTGTACGCGTCGCTCAGCACCGCCGGCAGGCGCAGCCGCGTACCGAGGTCGACGGCCGATCGGGCGAGTTGTCGGGCCGCCAGGTTGTCCCGGTCGAGGGCGTGCTGGTTGGCGAGGTTCGCGTACGCCCAGGCGAGTTCGGGGCCCGGGCCGAGCGGCTCCAGCACGGCCACCGCCCGACAGGCCGCGTCCAGCGCCGCCGCGCGCCGGCACAGCCGCCAGTAGGCCCGCGACAGGCGGCGCAGCGTGTCCCCTTCGCGCCGCCGGTCGCCCACTTCGCGCCACAGTTCCAGTGCCCGTTCGCCGGCGGCGGCCGCGTCGTCCCAGCGGTCCACGAGCGCCAGTTCCTCGGCGTACGCGTCGCCCAGCCGGGCCCGGTCCGCGGCTTCTCTCCCGTCCGCCCAGCGCAGGGCCCGTTCGAGCTGCGCGGCGGCTTCCCGGTGCGAGGAGAGTTCCCGGGCGCGCGTCGCGGCCCGCTGCGCGTACACGAGCGTGTGGGGATCTTCGGCACCTTCGGCGTGGAACGCGAGCCGGGCGTCGTCGTCGCAGCCCACCTCGCGCAGCGTGGCGAGGATGCGGGCGTGCAGCGCCGGCCGGCGGTGACCGGCGATCGAGTCCTCGACGGCGCGGCGGGCGAGCTCGTGCCGGAAGCCCGCCGTGGCTGTGCCGGCCACGGGAGCGTCGGCGCGCAGCAGGCCGGCGTCGACGAGATCGTCCAGTGTGGAGCCCGCGGCCAGCTCGCGCAGCGCGACCCGGGTGCCCATGAGGGCCGCGATCTCGAGCGTCGCGCGGGCCTCGGGGCGCAACGGCGCGACGCGGGCGAGGACGGCGTCGCGGGCGGACGGCGGGACGGCGTGCAGGCCGGCCCGCAGCGCCTCGGTGACGAAGAAGGAGTTGCCGCTGGTGAGCCGGAAGAGTTCGGCGCCGTCGACGCCGCTGCCGGCGGCCAGCTCGGCGACCGCCGCGGGGGACAGGGGAGCGAGCCCGATCCGCCGGGTCGAGCGCTGCCCGGCCAGCTCCCCGAGGGCGACCCGCAGCGGGTGCGTGACCGGCAGCGCGTCGTCCCGATAGGTCACCAGCAGCAGGACGCCCAGCTGCCGCAGCCGCCGCCCGAGGAAGCGCAGCAGGTCGATCGTGGCCTCGTCGGCCCAGTGCACGTCCTCCACGACGACCGTCGCGGTGAGCTGTCTCAGCAGCGCGCCGAACAGCTCCTCGCGCGGCGCCCGGGCCCGGCACGCCGCCAGCAGCTCGCCGCCGAACTGCTCGGCGAGGTCGAACAGCGGGCCGAGCGGGCGGGGCGTGAACAGTCCGTCGCACGCGGACCAGAACCACGCCCCGCCGTGCAGTTCGGCGAACCGCTCGATCAGCGCGGACTTGCCGACGCCCGCCTCACCCGACACGAGCACCAGGCGGCCCTCGCCGCGGGCGGCGTCGGCGGCGTAGTCGGCCAGGGAGGCGAGGGGCGCCTCGCGATCGAGCAGCACCGGCCCATTGTGCGCCTCAGAACCGGTTGTACGTGATCTGCTGATAGGTGAACGACACCTGCTCGACGGGCTCCGCCCCGGCGCCGCCGCCGTTGGCGAACGAGGACACGAGCACGTTCTCCAGCGTGACCTGCAGCAGCGGCTGCCCGGTACGCCGGGCCCGTTCGACGGTCAGCACGACGTGGTCGAGGTGCGTGCCGTTCGCGGTGGCGAGGAACAGTTTCGGGCTCGCCACGTCCACGTGCTTCGTGACGTGCAGGTCCTGGAAGACGGCCTTCCCCGCGCCGCCGCCCCCACCCGTGCTCGAGCCGGAGTTGGCGACACCGAACGAGTACGACAGGATCTCGATCTCGCCCTTGTGCCGGGCGTCGGCCGAGGAGCCGGGAATGCCGTCGATCTTGAGGAAGACGGTGGGCCGGGGCGCCGCCGCGGCGGGCAGGGCGGGCGTGACGACGGTGGCCAGGGCGAGCGCGGCGGTCGCGACCAGCCGGTACAGAGTTCTCATACCCGGTGAAACGATCATCGCGGGAATTCGGCAGGTCTCATGCCCGGCCGTCGAGCATCAGCCGCCCCGCCCGGTCGAAATGCCCGAGGTCCCCGGTCGGCACGAGCGCGCCGCCCGGCTGCCACCCTCCCACGTGGACGGCGCCGACCTCGCCCGGCGGCAGCCGGTCACCCCGCTGATCCAGCACGGCCAGCCGGATGCCCCGCGGCGCCCGGCCCACGGTGCCCGGCGCGGCCCGCAGATCCGCGGGCGTCGCCATCGCGGCCCAGCCCGCCTCGGTCGAGCCGAACAGGTTGAACACCCGGTCCCCGAACACCTCCAGCAACCGCGCCGACAGTTCCGCCGTCAGCGGCTCGGCGCCCGTGACGATCCGCGTACGCGCGGGCAGCCGGTCGGCGCCCGGCAGCGCCGCCAGCACCGCGAGCTGCTCCGGAAGGGCGAAGAACGCGGTCGGCTCGTGCTCGACCGCGAGGGCGAGCGCGCCCGCGAGATCGTTGCCCGGCGCCAGGATGACGGGTGCCCCGAGCGCCAGCCCGGCGGCCAGGTACGTCAGCCCGTAACCGTGGTAGGCGGGCGTGGCGACCAGGATCGGCCGGCCGCGCCGGATCGGGATGTGCCGCAGGTGGGCCAGGGCCGGGCCGATGACGGAACTCCAGGAGACGTCCGCGCGTACGCCTCGCGGGGTGCGGGTCGTCCCCGAGGTGAGCACCGTCAGGCGGCCGGGGACCCGGGGCCGCTCGGGTGCCGGACCGTGCAGCGTGGACCAGGTCTGATCGTCCGCGACGACCGGCACGTCGGTGTGGTGGTCCGGCGATGACATCGAGTCGGCGGCACCGGTCCCGCCGGAGGCGTGCCGCAGGGCAGCCGAACCGCGGGGGAGGAGCACCGCGTCGGCGCCGAGGAGCCCGGCGGCGGCCGCGGCGACCACCAGGCCGCGGTGGCTGCCGCACCGGATGCCCACCCGGTCGCGTTCCTGGATGCCGAACGTCTCGACCAGCCCGCCCGCGCAGTCCCGGGCGGCGGCCCGCAGCTCGCCCCGGGTGAGCGTGCCGAACCGGTCGATGAGGGCGACCTCGCGGTCCCGGCCGCTCGCGAGCGCGGCGGCGAGCGTCCAGCCGTAGCGGCGGCTCGCGAGCAGCAGCCGGGCCAGCCGCACGGGACCCGTTGGCGGCCGCGCGGGCTGCCAGGACAGCAGGCGCTCGACCGTACCCTTGAACGCGTGGGCGATCACCTCGCCGGGCCGCGTCCACCACGCCTGCAACGTCCGGGGCCGCCGGGCGATCGCGCGGCAGACCGCCCCGGCCGCCTCCTCCGCCGACATCGCGGGCATCCGGCCCAGGTACGCCGTCGGGGCGCTCATCCGGGTGCGTACGAGTCCACTGTAGAAGGTGCTGACGGTGACGCCGTCCCGCCGCAGTTCCGGAACCGCGCAGCGCAGCCACACGTCGAACGCCGTCTTCGAGGCCAGATAGGCCGACCAGTTCGGGGCGGGCGTGAACACCCCGGCCGTCGACACGTTGACGATGTGGCCCGCCCCCGCCGTACGCATCGCCGGCAGCAACGTCAGCAGCAGCTGCACAGGACCGAGATAGTTCAGGTCGGCCGTGCGTACGACGTCGTGGAACCGGTCGGCGGTGTCGGCGACGGAGCGGCGGATCGACCGCCCGGCGTTGGACACGACCACGTCGACCCGCCGATGCTCGCGGAGGATGTCCATTCCCAGCCGCTCGGCCTGCTCCGGCCGGGACAGATCGACGGCGTAGACGTGGGCGGTTCCGCCCGTTCGTCGGATCTCCATCGCCACCTCGTCCAGGCGGTCACGGGTCCGGGCGGCGAGCAGCACGGTCGCGCCCGCGCGGCCCAGGCGGCGGGCGGTCGCGGCGCCGATCCCCTCCGAGGCGCCGGTCACGAGGATGATCTTTCCCTGCACCGCTTTCGCCAGCGCGGCGTCGGAGACGCCCCGGATCGCGATGCCCGCGGCGACCTTGAGGGGGTTGGCCATGCGGGGATTGTCGCAACCCCCGCCCAGCGCGGCGAGCCTCCGTCGGCCCGAGATCCCGTTCGGATCGGGGAAATCACCCGAATCTTGGGCCAAGATGACGTGCCAAACCCTGATCCAAACGGGATCTTGCGCGATGGATCGCGCCGTCGACTCCGCCGCCGCCGAGCAGCGCCTCGTTGGCGGCGGTGACGATGGCGTCGACCTGCTCACGGGTGATGTCGCCACGAACGATTTCGATGTCCACCGCTCCCAGTGTCCTCTCAGTCGATGATCGTTAGACGGATCATGAACGCAACCGTAGAACTCCATGACCACGATCCGCCCGGCTCGCGTACGGCCCGCCGGTGGCCGGCCAGGGGAGATCTCCCGGCGTCCCTGGTGGTCGTCCTGGTCGCCCTGCCATTGTCCCTCGGGATCGCGGTCGCCTCGGGCGCGCCGCCCGCCGCCGGTCTCGTCGCCGCGATCGTCGGCGGCCTGGTCGCCGGCGCGGTCGGCGGCTCGGCCGTCCAGGTCAGCGGGCCGTCCGCCAGCCTGACCGTGATCATCGCCCAGACCGTCGTCACCTTCGGGTGGCCCGCCACGTGCGCGATCGTCGTCGGCGCCGGGCTCGTCCAGCTCGCGCTCGGTCTCCTGCGCGTCGCGCCGATCGCCATGATCGTCTCGCCCGCGGTGGTGCACGGCATGCTCGCCGGCCTCGGCGCGGTCATCGTCCTCGCGCAGATCCACATCGTCCTCGGCGCTACGCCCGAGGCCTCGCCGCTGGTCAACCTGCGCCGCCTGCCGGACCAGATCATGCGCCACCACGGCCAGGCCGTCGCGGTCGGCGTACTGACGCTGGTGGTCCTGCTGCTCTGGCGGCGTGTTCCCCGCGCCGGCACGATCCTGCCCGCGCCGCTGGCCGCCATCGCCGTCGCCACCGCGGCCGCCGCGCTCCTGGATCTCGACATCGCCCGGGTACGCCTGACGGGGCAGATCTTCACCGTCGCCTGGCCGGCGTGGCCGTCCGACCTCGCCGGTGCGGCCGTCGCGGCGGTCAGCATCGCCCTGGTCGGCAGCGTCGAGTCGCTCATGTGCGCGGTGGCCGTCGACCGGCTGCATTCGGGACCGCGGACGAATCTGAACCGGGAGCTGATCGGGCAGGGGAGCGCCAACGTCGTCACCGGTCTCGCCGGCGGTCTGCCCGTCGCCGGGGTCATCGTCCGCTCGACGACCAACGTCCGGGCGGGTGCGCGTACGCGCTGGTCGGCGATCTTCCACGGGGCCTGGATCCTGCTGCTGGTGACCTTCGCCCGGCCGATCCTGGAACTGGTACCGCTGCCGAGTCTCG
The DNA here is from genome assembly GCF_000428945.1 of Hamadaea tsunoensis DSM 44101. Lineage (GTDB taxonomy): Bacteria > Actinomycetota > Actinomycetes > Mycobacteriales > Micromonosporaceae > Hamadaea > Hamadaea tsunoensis. Next base: position 17,425 of record NZ_AUAX01000007.1, read on the forward strand.
CGGCCCTGCTCGTCTACACCGGGGTCCGCATGATCGACCTCGCCCACGCTCGCCAGGTACGCAAGCACCGCGAGACGCTCATCTACGTGGCGACCGGCGCGGCCGTGGTCGCCTTCGGGCTGCTGGAGGGCGTCCTCGCCGGCGTGATCGCGGCCGTCCTGCTGGCCCTGTGGCGGCTCACCCGCGTACGCCCGGTCGTGGAGGAACACGACGGCACGTGGCGGATGTCCGTCGGCGGCCTGCTGACGTTCCTGTCGGTGCCGGCGTTGAACCGGGCGCTGCGGGCGATCCCGCCGGGCGTACCGGTCGACGTCGAGCTGCACGCCTACTACCTCGACCACGCCGCGGTCACCGCCCTGCACGACTGGCACACCGCCCACGAACGGTCCGGCGGCCAGGTCGCGATCCACGAGGTGCACCACGCCTGGTACCGCGACGCCGTCGCCGGGCGGCACCTGCCGACGGCGGTCACCGCGCCCGCCCCGCTGGACGTGCACCGGCGGCCGGCCGCGCCCTCGCGTACGCCCGACGATCTGATCCGGGGCGCGCACGCGTTCCACCGGCACGCGCGTACGCATGTCGCGAAGCTTCTCGCGGACCTCGCCGACGCCGGGCAGCGACCGGCCCACCTGTTCATCGCGTGCGCGGACTCGCGCGTGGTGCCGAACCTGATCACGGCGACCGCGCCGGGCGACCTCTTCACGGTGCGCAACATCGGCAACGTCGTGGCCCGGTACGCCCAGCCCGCCGCGGACCCGTCGATGCACGCGGCGCTGGACTATGCCCTCGACGTGCTGAACGTCAGCACGATCACGGTGTGCGGCCATTCGCACTGCGGCGCGGTGCAGGCGGCGGGCCGGCGCAGCGCACCGACGGCGGGCCTGCTGCGCTGGCTCGACCACGTACGCCACGCGCGCGGCGGCGGCGTGCTGCCCGGCCAGCACAACGTGCTGCAGCAGCTGGAGAACCTGCGCGGCTACCCCGCGGTGGCGGCCCGGCTCGCGCGCGGCGACCTGCACCTGGTCGGGATGTACTTCGACCTGGCCACCAGCCGCATCCACGTGCTCGACCCGGTGACCGGCCGGTTCGCCGCGGTGGCCGCATAGCCCACGGGCGTACGCCCGCCGGACCACCCGGTCCGGCGGGCGGGTCCCCAGCCGCCGGTACGCCGATTGTCAACCGGGGTTTTCCCTGTGGCCGCACGGCGTACGACCGCCGGCCAGCGGCGCGTCTCCACTGTGGTCCGTGGTCCGATGTCGGTGCGGCCCCGGCCGGGCAGCTTCGATCGGGTGCAGATCAAGACGTTCCCGGGCCGCGTCGCCGCGGCGGTACTCGCCCTCGAGGTTCTCGCGGTCACCTGCTTCGCGTTCGCGTGGCGGCCGCTCGACCTGTGGATCTACGTGCTCGGCGGCCGCGCGGTCGGCGATGACGCCACCCTCTACACCCAGCAGCAGGCCGAGCACTGGTTCACCTACCCGCCCTTCGCCGCGATCCTCTTCGACCCGCTGTCGGCCCTGCCCTTCCTCGGCGTACGCGTCGCCTGGGAACTGGCCTGCGTCGCCGCACTGGCCTGGGTGATCGTCGTGGCGGGCCGGCTCGCGGGCCGGCAACTGCCGGTCGTGCCGCTGCTGGCGGCGGCGCTGATCCTGGAGCCGGTCTGGCACACCCTCTTCCTCGGCCAGGTCAACCTGTTCCTGCTCGCGCTCATCCTCACCGACGTCTGGCTGGTGTCCCGCGGCCGCTGCGGCGGCTTCCTCATCGGCGCGGCCGCCGCGATCAAACTGACCCCCGCCATCTTCATCGTCTTCCTGCTCCTCGGCCGCCGCTACCGGGCCGCCGCGATCGCCTCGTCGACCTTCGTCGCATGTGGACTGGTCGCGTACCTCGCCGCCCCCGCCGCCTCCCGCCTCTACTGGTCCGGCCTGTTCCGCGACACCACCCGCGTCGGCGCCTCCTACATCGGCAACCAGTCCCCGTTCGGCGCGCTCAACCGCCTCCTCGACATGCACGTCGGCTCCTGGTACCTGGCGATCCCGCTGTTCTTCGGCCTCGGCGGCCTGCTCGTCGCCCGCGCGTACCTGCGGCGCGGCGACTGGCTCACCGCCGCGGTCGCCACCGGCGTCACCGGCCTGCTCGTCTCGCCGATCTCCTGGACCCACCACTGGATCTGGGTCGTGCCCGCCCTGCTCGTCCTGCTCCTGCGCGGCGCCCACCGCTGGGCGGCGCTCGGATTCCTCGTGTACGCGCTCGCGCCGATGTGGTTCACCCCGCACGACGGCGGTCCCGGCGAGTACGGTCCGCACGGGCTGATCACGCTCATCGCCAACAGCTACCTGCTGGCGGGAGTGGCGTTCCTGGGGTACCTGGGCTGGACGCTGCGCTCCGACACGAGCCTGGCGGGGCGCGTACCGGCCTCCTCGGCATCGTCGGGCTCCTCGACCGTGGAGAAGGTGCCGGCCGCCCTGTAATCCGTCAGTCCGAGTACGTGGTTCGCGTCGGTGAAGTCATGAGGTGTGGGCAATGGCGAGCATCTCGATGATTTCGTTGGCGGTTGACTCCAGGACGACGGCGTTCTGCAGGTCGATGATCACCAGCGCGGTGGTCGGGTCAAGGGCGGTGACAGTCATGGATTCTGCCTCTCGGTAGCGGCGGTTCGACCGCGGCATCTGATGTGTGGCTCGGTGCTATTGCTGTTGCTGTCGTGGGTCTATGCGTCGGCCGGCTGTCGGTAGCCTCCCTGCTTGGCGTCGAGTGGAACGCCTGCCTGCGGATGGGCGCCGGCCGTCGCCAGATCAAACGCGGGTAGGGGTGCCGAATCCGGGCGGCGGGGAAGCAGCAGCGGGCTGGCGAGGATGAGCAGTCCCGCGACCGCGAGGGCCGTGCGTGCACTGGTGATTTCGGCGAGCAGTCCGCCGAGCGCGCTGAGGATGGCGATGGAAGCGCTGCTGCTGACCGACCAGGCGGACAGGGTGCGGGCGGTGCGGTCTTCGGGTGTGTGTTCCAGCCGGTAGGTCGTGAGCACTGGGTTGTACAGGCTCATGCTGACAATGATCGCGAACTCGACCGCGATCACTGTGATGAGACCGATAACGCTGGGCCGGACGAAGGCGAGGCCGATCAGCCAGACCGCGCGCAGCGTACCGACGGTACGGAGGACGCGGTATTGGCCGTACCGGGACACGACACGAGGTGCCAGGCGCGAGCCGATGAGTCCGCCGATGCACGGGGCAGCGAACGCCAGGCCGTACTGCCAGGGTCGGAAGTCGAGTTCGCCGAGCAGTAGCACGGCCAACAGCGGTTCAGTGGCCATGATCAGCCCGCCGACGACCAGCTGGTTGAGGTACAGCGCCCGCAGGCCGGGATGAGTCAGGAGATGCCGCCAGCCCTCGAGCAGCTCGCCAAGCCCGACCCGGTGCTTGTCGGTGCGCCGCGGATGTTCCTCACCTCCACGGATCGCGGTGATGCCCAGCGCGGAGAGCAGGTAGCTGAACCCGTCGGCCACGATGGTGGCTACCGGCCCGAACAGGCCGACCACGGCCCCGCCCAGCGGCGGCCCGACCGCGATGGAGCTCCACGTGGTCGCCTCGAACCGTGCGCTGGCCAGGAGCAGTTCATCCGCCCGGACGAGTGCCTTGACGTAGGTGCCGCCGGCCGCGTTGAAGGCGATCTTCGCAGCGGCGACCACGGCCGAGACGACCAGCAACTGCACGAAGGTCAGCCGCCCGACGGCGTACGCGATGGGGATCGTCAGCATGACCGCGAACCGGGCCAGGTCCATCGCGATCATCACCGGCCGCTTGCGGTGAAACTCCACCCACGGCCCGAGCGGCAGCGCGATCAGCGCACCCACGGCCGGACCCACCGCGGACAGCGCGGACACCTGAGCGGGGCTGACCCGCAGCACCAGCACGGCGATCAGCGGCAACGCGCCGAACCCCAGCCCAGAGCCATAGGCGCTGACCGCGTACGCCGCCCACAGCCATCCGAACTGCCGACCCAGGGATCGTCTCGCCACGCCCCCACACCTCCCGCTGAGAACAACTCACCGTTGATCGCGGTGATCAAAGCAAGGGCAGGTATCGCGGATCAAACAACTGAGCGATCCGCGAGCCACAACCAACGGTTGTTGCAATAGGCTCCGGTGTGTGGATCTCGATGCCGTACGCACCTTCATCGCCGCCGCGGATGCCGGCCAGTTCCAAGACGCCGCCGCCGCACTGACGATCACCCAGCAGGCCGTGTCCAAACGCATCGCCGCGCTGGAGAAGGACCTGGAAGTACGGCTGTTCGCCCGTACGGCCCGCGGCGCCCAACTCACGATCGACGGCCAGGCATTCCTACCCCACGCCCGGGAACTGCTCCGGGTGGAAGCGCGCGCCGACGCTTCCGTGCGCCCCGGTCGGCGAGCGCTCCGCATCGACGTCCATAGTCGACGGATCGCGTCGGCGGTGTTACTGCAGGACTTCCACCGGGCGCATCCGCGCATCGAGCTCGATGTGGTGACCCTCGATGCCGACGTCCATGCCGCGACCGCCGCCGTCGAGGCGGGCGCGGTCGACGCCACCTTCCACGCCGTCACCGTCCCCGCGCGCCAGCTACCAGACGGGATCAGCGCCGCCCGCGTGATCGATGAGCACCACGAGATCCTCGTCGGGCCACGCCATCCGCTCGCCGGCGCCCGCACCGTCACGCCCGCACAGCTTGCCGACCACCGCATCTGGATGCCCGGCATGGCCGTCGGCACCGAGTGGGCCGCCTACTATGACGAACTCGCCGCCGCGTTCGGCCTCACGATCGACCTCGTCGGGCCGGTCTTCGGAAACGAGGCGTTGATGGCCGAGATCGCCGAGTCCCCCCGATTGGCGACGTTGGTCGGCGAACGCTCGCGATACTTGTGGCCGGACAGCTACGACCTGCGACGCATACCGGTACGCGACCCGGCACCGGTCTACCCCATTTCACTGATCTGGCGCGACGACAACCCGCATCCCGCACTCAGCAGCCTTCGCGACTACCTCGGCTCCGCACGGGCGGAAGCAACCGAGGAGAAGGTGTGGATGCCGACGTGGGCACAGCGTCCAGCTCCAACTTCGTGAAGCTGTTCGGGCCGGCGACGTTTCGGCGGCCGGGCTGTCATCGGTCGAGGGCTGACAGGCTAATTTGCTGGGATGAGTCTTCTTGATGATGTGGCGAAGCGTGACGGCTGGCGATGCTGGGTGTGCGACGAGCCGGTCGATGCCGACATGTCGGTGAACGACCCGCGTGGTCCCAGCGTCGACAGTCGTACCGCCGACCGGAAGGCCAAGGTCGTCGAGCGGCTCGCGCACCGTGCCTGCAACACCCGCAAGGGGGCGGTCAAGGTGGTCATCGCATGGCCGGACCGTCTGCACGTGGTGGAGCCCGCGCCGCTGATCGCCGTTGCGGAGCGTCTGGAACGCAAGGGCGGTCGCGAGCTGGTCGCCCGCTGTCCGAGCCGGAAGGACGCCCAGGAGACTGCGGACTGGCTGGTGGACCGATTCTCTCGGCTGGTGCCCGGACTGCCGGTGACCGCGAGCGTCGAGGCCGGCGGTGGCCAGTTTCTCGTCGCCCTGGCCGCCGGCCGCCGCTGACCGGTGACCTGTCAGCCGGACGTACGCAACGCGCTCAACAGGCCATCGTCGTGACTTGGACCAAACGACCCGCCTGCCAACATCCACTGGGCAACCCGCAGCGGCTCAGTGGATGGCACAGCCGAACGACTCGTGGCAGATTGAGTGTGTTCGGACCGCCTCGTACTGATCGCCTGGCGATGGCGGCTGGGCAGCGACCGGCGTTGGGCCAATGCCGGTTGGGGTTGGCGTTTCTGGCTTTGGGAGCGGGTTCCGGCTGCACAAGTCGATCTCTGGCGGCTCCGATCGGGAACGAGTAGTGGCGCCGGCTGAGCCGATCAAGCAGCAGGCGGCCGTTACGGTCGGTGACTGCTCGCCGGAAGGCACCGATCAAGACCAGCGTGTCCGGATCTGCCAATGATCGTGCGCGCTTTCGCGGATCCCCAGAGAATTGTTCTGGGCGTGTCGGATCCGGGACGAGTCCTTCGTAGTAGAGGTGAAAGCCACTATGACCGCGAAGCAGGAGGGCACTGCCATGACCGCCATCTACACCTGGGACGTCTTCTCCACCCTCGATGGCTACGGCTCGTTCGCCGAGGGTGCCGACTGGGGCGGCTATTGGGGCAAGCAAGGCCCCGAGTTGCTCGAACACCGCGCTGCCCTGTTCGACACGCAGCAGCGGATGGTTTACGGGGCCACCAGCTTCCGGGAGATGGCTGAGATCATGTCCTCGGGCGTCGACCCCAACGCGCTCGACGAATGGAACGTCCGGACGATGCGCATGCCAGCGACGGTCATCTCCTCCACGTTGCAGGACACACTCGGCTGGCCGGACGCGACCATCGTGAGCGGCGACGCGGTGGACATCGTCGGCCGGCTCAAGGAACAGTCGGACGTGCCGCTCCGCTCACAGGCCAGCCTTTCGCTGAACTGGGCGCTGATGGCCGCCGGGCTGGTCGACCGCCTCCAGGTGACCATCTTCCCCGTCATCTCCGGACGGACCGGGACGAGCCCCATTCTCGGGGGCGCGGGCGACTTCGACCTCGATCTGCTCGAGAGCCGGACGCTCGATGGCCATACCCAGGAACTCATCTATCGCCCGACTGCCCGCTGACGGGTGTCCTCGCGCTCAGATCACCGACCTGCGCTCGCTTCGGCGCGCGCGGATCTGCCGTGTGTCGCGTGGTGGGGCAGGGTGCGCCGAGCGGAATATCGAGCCGCTGGGTGCCCGGCGGGTAGATGTGGAGCTGTTCGTGCGCTGGCTGCAGGGGGTTCGCCAGTTCAAGCCTTCCACATTGTCGCGGCGGGTGTCGGTGGTGAGGTGCTTCTATCGCACCTGTGTGATCGATACCGTGCTGGAGTCGTCGCCGGCCGCGTACGTGCGCCGACCCTCCGCCCCGGCCGAGTCTCCCACTCTGGGCCTGTCGCATCTGCAGTTCGAAGCGATGATCGTCGCCGGGCGCACGTCGCAGAACCAGCACGACTTCGCACTCGTCGCGATGCTGGGCCTGCTCGGCTCGCAGATCTTCGAAGCATGCGGCAGCGACATCGCCGACCTCGGCGATGAACACGGACACCGCGTCCTGCGCGTCCGCGGCAAAGGCGGAGAGTCGCCCTCATGCCACTGCCGCCAGCGGTAGGCCGAGCCATCGACACGGCCGTTGGTGACCGCGCCTGCGGGCCGATCCTGCTCAGCCTCCTGGGTACCCGCATGGACCGCCACTGCGCCACCCGGAGGCTCCGGGCCCTCGCCGCTACGGCCGGAGTCCGCATGCCGCGGCTGCACCCGCACATGCTGCGCCACACCTTCGTGACCACCATGCTCGGGGGAATCCAGCGTCCGTCTCCGCGACGTCCAGATCGCCGCCCGCCAGGCCGACCCCAAAACCATCATGCGCTACGACCGAGCCCGCAAAACCTCGACCGCCACCCCAACTACATCCTCACCGCATTCATGGCCACCGGCACATGAACCGCTCTCACGTGTCGATGATCGTACGATGCGGTCGCGCGGCTATTGTCAAATAGTGCGCGTGCAGCTCGACGGGACCCAGATCCGCACGGAAGCCGATTTCCATCGGCACGTCGCGGCGCTTCTGGACTTCGGCCCCTACTACGGGCATAACTTGGATGCATTGTGGGACCGGCTGAGCACTGATGTCCCCCGTCCGGTGCACCTGATCTGGGCTGCGCTCACGAGAGCCGCCGCGCCATGGGAACAACGGCTTTCGACCGAATCGACCGTATCCTGCGAGCGGTCGCCGACCAGGACGCGACTTGGGGTTGGACCGACCGCTTCACCTACGAACTCCTGTAAGGCCGTCCGATCGTTCGAGAACCCGCTCGCTTCTGCCGAGATCCGGATACTGCGACAATCGCCGAGTGAACAGCGGCGCTCAGGGTTCACTCGGTGGCGGCTTGGCGCGGGCGGGTGGCGTGTTCGAGGACGACGCGCTCATCGGCCGGGTGAATCGGGCGTTGCAGAGCGTGTAGTCGCGTCTGGAGTCGCTGCCCGCAGTGACGCGTTCTGGTCTCGCACTAACCAACGGACGACGTGGTACAAGGTCGAAGACTTCGAGTGACATTCAGGTGACCTACGTCGATGTCCGATGGATCTCCAGGTTGGTGATCACGGCGAGGGTGGCAGGCAAGTCGGACAGCAGGCGGAGGTAGCCGGTGGCCAGTGGTACATGCTCAGCAAGGTGGCGATTAGCTGCTCGGGAACGGTGATCAGCGTATCGGGAGGCCAACGAAATTCCGTGTCAACCGGGGGCCGCGGCCAGCCGGTACCTTCTCGTGAGGTCGACGTGGGGAGGGTTCATGGCTGACGGTGTGGAGTTCGAGGAGTTCGTGCGCACACGCTCACACCACTTGCTGCGGCTGGCCTACGCGCTGACGGGGGATCACGCTCTGGCCGAGGATCTGCTGCAGACCGCGCTGGCGCGATCGTGGTCGGCGTGGCGGCGGGTGAACGGCGATCCGGAACCCTACGTCCGGCGTGTGCTTGTCAATACGTTCAACAGCTGGTGGGGCCGACGTTGGCGCGGCGAACTACCCACGGAGACCTTGCCTGAACGCGTCGCCGCCGGGCCGCCGTCCGCCGTCGAGGACCGCGACGAAGTCCGGCGGGCGTTGCTGCGGTTGCCGCGTCAACAGCGAGCCGTCGTGGTACTGCGATTCCTCGAAGATTTGAGCGAGGCCCAGACCGCCGAGTTGCTCGGAATCACACCGGGGGCGGTCAAGACGCACTCCTCGCGAGCACTGGCCCGGCTGCGGCTGGACCCCAGCCTGACCGCGCTGCCGGAGACGGCGCCGGCGGGGACCGAACGAGTGGTTGCCGTCCGTGAGCGGATCTCGCAGCGCCGCCGGGCTCGAGTCCTCACGATCGGTGCGGCCTGCGCTGTCGTACTCGCCCTCATCCTCGGGTACGCCCTCGCCCCGGACGTCTTCCATAGGAGTTTGCCACCAGCCGAGCGGAAGATCGGCGTGTTCTCCGAGTACGAACGCGGCTACCACATTGTGGCGATGAAGTCCGCGCCGCTCTCCGAAACGGGCCGAGTCACGATCACCTGGCGCCTGGAGTCTCTAGACTACGTTCTGCGTTACTTCTGCCAGCTGAACCCAAAGGCCACGCGCGTCTTCGTGGCGTTGGAGATCGAGGAGTCGCGCATCGGCGGCGCTGAGTGCGGCGACACTCCGGGACCCGGGCCGGGACAGGCCGACTATCCGTTGACGGGCTTTCTGGCAGACCACCGCTATGCGGTCGGCGACGAGGTGACCGGAACGCTGGTCTTGTACGACAGTGAGGGTCCGCTGCCCACGCGGGGCACGATGGCCGTCGCCGTAGGTGTCGCCGTGCCGTTGGACCAATACCCATTGCCCGCCCGCCCGAAGAACCTCAAGCCGCTGGAGCACACTCCGATCAACGAACTCTCCGCCAGCGGGACGATGGTGACGGCGTCTGGTCCACACTCGACAGAGGTCATGTGGGAGGGCGGTTTGGTCGTGAAGGCGCGTAGTCAGACGCCCGGCACGCTGCACGTCATCGTCGACGGAGTCGAGGTGGGTCTGCTGTCCTGGTGGGACTACCGGCAAGGCTCGTGGTTCTGGGACCTCACACCGGCAGATGCCCGGAGGGCGGGCCTGAGCCTCACGGAGGACCGCCAGATTACTATCGCGCTGGTTCCGCAGTTCATGTCCGGCGACTGGTACGCATACTTACAGACGTGAAAAGACCCATCGCGGGGGATGCAGACGAGTCCTGGCTCTCGCCGAGTCGGACTTTGTACGACGCCCTGGCCCGAGCCGGCGTGAAGACCGTCTCTGCTGCTCGGATCGAGGCTTGCGACCAGCCGTGCGGGGACAAGGTCTGTGTTCCCGCACGGCTGGTCGGTAGACCCCCGGGACCCGCCCACCGGCGGCGACCAGCGTGATGCGCGCCGTGCTGGCCCGCTGGTGACGGTGATGGCGATGTCGCTCAGGAAGTACCCACGAAACCGCTCAAGGTCTATGCGCACCTCAAGTTCGTTACTCGACGCTGCTCGGTGAGATGCCCGAACCCTAGGTTGATCGACTCGTGATGTCTCAAGTGGACACGACGGCCGAGCGGGCGTAGATCACCTGGTCTATGACAACAACAGAGATCCTCGCCGACTGGCCGTCGCGGGTAGAGATTATGACGGGCCTGGCCAGCGATCAAGTCGACCGGCACGTGCGGACGTATATGCCGGCGGGGGCCTGGATCCGGCGCGTAGCCGTGCGGTCGGCGCGTACCGCGCGGTCCTGGTCGTGCTGCTAAAGCTGCGCCACAATGTGTCCCAGGCGCTGATTGCCGAGCTGTTCGGCTGTTCCCAGCCCACTGTCTCGCGGCTGATCGGCCGGATCATGCCGATCATCACCGCCGCGCTGACCCCGACTGCCGACGCCGCGGCCAAGCGGGACCTGCGCTCCATCGTGCGTGTCGACGGGTTTCTCGTCCCCCACGGGCAACTGGCGCAAGAACACGTTCACCTCGGGCATGTACTCCGGTTGTGAAGATGGGCATGCCGTCGCGGGCACCGGTTTGACTCGTACTCTGGTTGGCCCTCGGTGCCTTGCGTTTGATCTGTCGACCGGGTCTCGCGACGGCGTGGTTGCCGCCGGACCAGTGCGTGTGTCCCGATAGGGGCTTTGCCTTGCGCGCCGTCACAGTCCTGACCACTCTACTGGCCGAGGCGGCCGTTCTGATGCCGAGCAGCCAGGAGATTCGTAGCCGTGCCCGTAACCCGCAAGCCCCGCCGCCAGAGCGATCAGGACATCGTTCTTGGAGTGGACACACACAAGGACGTCCATGTAGTAGTGGCATTGTCATCCCTCGGCGCCGTATTGGACAGCCGTGGCTTCCCGACGACCGCTCGCGGATACGACGAGCTGCTCACCTGGGCGAGGTCCCTTGGCACGGTTCGTCGCGTCGGTGTCGAGGGCACCGGCTCGTACGGGGCGGCGCTGACGCGTGCACTGCTCGCCGAAGGCGTCGACGTCATCGAGGTCAACTGTCCGGATCGGTCGACTCGGCGGCGCAAGGGCAAGAGCGACACCGTCGATGCCGAGGCTGCGGCACGCGCAGTCATCTCCGGATCCGCGACGGCCCTACCGAAGACCCTCAACGGCCCGGTTGAGGCGATGCGCGTACTCAAAGTCGCCAAGGACTCGGCGACGAAAGCCCGCGTGCAGGCGGTCAACCAGCTCAAGTCTGTCATCGTCAGCGCCGATCCCGAGCTACGCGAGTCGCTGTCCGGGCTCAGTACCCGCCGGCTCGTCGCCCGGTGCGCCGAACTGGACGCCACAGATCACGACGGCGTCATGGCCGCAACACTGCATACCCTGCGCCAGCTCGCCCGACGCATCCAGTACCTGGCGAGCGAGATCCTGGACCTGCAAGCCCGCATCACCGTCGAGATCAAGGCGAGCACGCCTGCGCTACTGGAGGTCAGCGGCATCGGCCTCGACTCGGCCGCGGCGTTACTCATAGCCGCCGGCGACAATCCTCATCGCCTCACCAGCGAGGCATCCTTTGCCGCAGTCTGTGGCGTCAGCCCCGTCGAAGCGTCCTCCGGCAAGACACAGCGCCTTCGACTCAATCGCGGCGGGAACCGAAGCGCCAACGCCGCCCTCTACCGAGCCGTGCTCACCCGACTGCGCTGGGATACAGCAACCCAGGAGTACCTGCGTCGCCGTACCACCGAGGGCATGTCCAAGAGGGAAGTCATCCGCTGCTTGAAACGATATCTGGCCCGCACGATCTACAAGATCATTATCGCAACGTCCACGCCTACAGCGACTTGACAACCATAGGGGCATCAAGCGCCACGCTTGCGGTTTCAACATCCAGGTCGTCGGCTCCTGGCACGGCACCGCTGGTGTTGACCGGCAATCCGAGGCCCGGCTCAATGCACGACGCGAAAGCGTGGCGAGAGTCCGGTCTGGCGCAACGTTCGAAGGCCGCATGCATGCTGACGGCGGACCAGGAGGTTTCGCCGACACCGCCTACACCGGCACCGGACTGTGCGTACCTGACCGCAAACCCCAAGGCCAGCCTCTGACCGAAACGCCCGCGACCACAACCGCAAAATCGCTTCCCGCCGAGCCGGCGTCGAACGCGTCATCGCCCATCTGCAGAACTGGAAGCTCCTTGGGACCGCCGGCCGCGATTGACCGGCGACCGCCGCAACGCCCACAGTGGTGGCGTGAAGCTGGCCCTGGCCGCCCTGACCGTGGCGGCGTACCTGACGCTCGTGGTGGATGTCGCGGGCGGCGCGCGGCCGTGGATCTCGCTGCTGTCCGGGACGGCTTTCCTGCTCGTGGCCACCGTCGGCTTCGGCTGGGTGGAACGGCGGTCGAATGCTGATCGGTGGTGGCGGTGGGCGTACGTGGGGGTGTTGTATGCGCTCGGCGGGGCCGTGTTCGGCGCGTCGGGCGCCTCCGTCGGGGCGACGCTTCTGCTTGTCGTGCTGGTCAGTCAGACCGTCCTGCTGCTGCCGCTCGCTGCCGTCGTGGTGGTCGTCGTGACGCTGCCGTTGTTCCACATGGGAATGGCGTGGTCGGCCGGGCTGCGGGAGGGGCTGGGGCTCCTCGCCTCCGCCGTCTTCGCGGCGGCTGTGACCAAGCTGCTGGTCCGCGAGCAGGAGGCCCGGGCCGCGCTCGCCGAGGCCAACGACCAACTTCGGCGGTACGCTCGCCAGGCCGAGCATCTCGCCGCCGTCCAGGAACGCAACCGGGTCGCCCGCGACATCCACGACGGTCTCGGGCATGCGCTCACTGTCGTGCAGATGCAGGTCAAAGCCGCGCGGGCGGTCCTCGGAGCCGAACCCGGGCGGGCCGACGCGGTGCTGGCGAAGGCGCAGGATCAGGCGGAAGAAGCCCTGCGGGAGGTACGCCGTTCGGTGAGCGCCCTCCGGGATCGTCCGACCAGTCTGCCCCTGCCGGAAGCGTTGCGCGCCTTGGCCGCGGAGACTTCGGCGGCGGGCGTACCGACGGAGGTGGACGTGAGCGGGGCCGCCCGGTCGCTCGGGGCGGAGGCGGAGGAGACGCTGTTCCGGGCGGCTCAGGAGGGGCTGACGAACGTCCGCAAGCATGCGCGCGCGACCCGGGCCGAGTTGGTCCTCGACTACTCGTGGCCGGCGAAGGTACGCATCGAGGTCCGCGACGACGGCGCCGGCCGGACGGACGGGACCGAGGCCGGCTTCGGGCTGGTGGGCGTACGCGAGCGCGCGATCGGAGTCGGCGGCCGGATGACATTCGAGTCGGTAGCGGCCGGCGGCTGCATCCTGCGGGTGGAGGTTCCCGGATGACGAGCGCGGCGGTGCGCGTACTCCTGGTGGATGATCAAGGTTTGTTCCGGGAGGCCCTGGCGACGCTGCTCAGCGTGCGCGACGACATCGAGGTGGTGGGGGAGGCGGGCGACGGCGCCGCGGCCGTGCGCCGCGTCGCGGACCTCGCGCCCGACGTCGTGCTGATGGATCTGCGCATGCCGGTCCTGGACGGCATCGCCGCCACCCGGCGGATGAGCGCCGATTATCCGGAGACGAAGGTCATCGCCCTGACCACCTTCGACGACGACGCCGACGTGTTCGCGGCGCTGCGCGCGGGCGCGGTCGGCTACCTGCTCAAGGACGTGTCGTCGGCCCGGCTGGTCGAGGCCGTGCTCGCCGCGGCCCGGGGCGAGTCGGTCTTGCAGCCGTCGGTGGCGGCCAAGGTCGTTGCGCGGTTCGCGCAGCTGCCGCCCGAGGAGCCCGAACCGGCGGTCCCGCTGTCCGAACGGGAGCGTGAGGTGGTCCGGCTCCTGGCCGCGGGCAACAGCAACCGCGAGATCGCCGCGGCCCTGTTTCTGGCCGAAGGCACGGTCAAGAACCACGTCACCAGCGTGCTGACCAAGCTCGGCGCCCACGACCGGACCCAAGCGGCGCTGCGGGCCCGCGCGCTCGGCCTGCTCTGATCATGACCCGGACATGACCCCGGGCATGACTTCCGGCACTCCCCGCGGCCGGGTCACTCGCCGCAGACTGCCACTCATGACAATTCCCACTAGTACGCCGATCAGGGCCCATCTGCGGTTCGCCGTGCACTACGTCGAGATGGTCGTCGCGATGTTCGTCGGCATGTTCGCGCTCGGTCCGGTGTGGACATTCGCCCTCCCGGGTCTCGCGGACTACCCGGCGGCCGGGGCGATGGTGATGGCGACCGACATGTCCGCCGGTATGGCTGCGTGGATGGCGCTCCGAGGCCACTCCTGGCCCCGCATCGCCGAGATGTGCGCCGCCATGTACGCCCCCTTCGTCCTCCTCCTCATCCCATACGCGCTCGGGGTTCTGTCCGCCGACGGCCTCATGATGGGCGGTCACGTGCTCATGTTCCCGGCGATGTTGGCGGCGATGATCTGGCGGCGTGGCGACTACTACCACCACGGCCACCGTCACGCGTGACCCAGCAGCTCGGTTAACCTGGACGGATGGTCGTCTGAGAGGTTATGCAATCGGCTGAAATGGATGGATGCTGAACGGGCCCAGGTTCGCACCCAGCTCGCCGTCGTTGCCGGGATCCATGCCCGCCCGTCCAACCTCAGCGCACCACCGCGCAGCGCGCACAACGCGGCAGAAGCGTGCGACGCACGTCTCGTGGGTGCATGCGGCGACGGTCGAGATCAGACTCGCCACGGACCGGCGAGGAACACCACCCGGTCCTGGTCCACCTCGTAGGCGAGTATGGGAGGGTAACGCTCGTCAGTTCCTTCTGCGTACATGGCGACTCGTTTGCCCAGGGCCTGTCCCAGTTGGCGCAGGATAGTGCAGAACTTGTCCAAGCGCTCCTGTCCTTGCAGCTCAAACAGGCTCACGTCGCCGAGGATCTCTGCGGGACTCTAGGGCCTGAAGATTTCGTCCCATCGAAGATCGCTCACCTTGCCATCGTGTCGGTCACGACCGTGTTGATCAAGTCATTTGCGCAGGGATACCTGCTCGCCGATCCGCGCCGCGGCAGTCCCGATGTTCGAAGGGGGTGTTGGTCGATCGAGCGGGTCGTGTGGTCGGTACCGGCCGTCGGCACCCGATCGCCAGCACCTCGGTACGCACCCTCGGCCCGGTCGGGGGAGGTGCGTACCGCCTTCCCGGTGGAAGGCTCGCGGGGTGAGTGTGGTGTCGGTCCTCAACTACAAAGGCGGGGTCGGGAAGACGACGCTGACCGCCAACCTCGGTGCGGATCTCGCGAACCGGGGGCAGAAGGTGCTGCTGATCGACCTCGATCCTCAGTCGAGCCTGACGTTCACCTTCTACAGCGCGGACGAGTGGGCCCGGGACCTCGCCCCGTCGAGAACGATCCGCCACTGGTACGACTCCTTCACCTGGGCGTACCAGATGAAGGAGCTGTTTCCGCTGGTGACGACGCCGCCCACGATCAACAAGCTGGTGCAGGCGAACGGCGGGCGGTTGGACCTGATCGCCTCGGACCTGGCGCTCGTCGACGTGGAACTCGATCTCGCCGCGATTCTCGGCGGCAACCGGCATCAGGTCATGCACCCGGACTACGTGAAGCTCTACCGGCTGCTCGCGAACGCGCTGGCGGCGGACGAGTTCCGGCAGTACGACGTGATCCTGATCGACTGCCCGCCGAATTTCAACATGGTGACCCGCACGGCGGTGGTGGCCAGTGACTACCTGGTTGTTCCCGCGAAGCCGGACTACCTGTCCACGCTGGGCATTCGCTACCTGCGCGAGCGGCTGGGGAAGCTGACGAACGAGTACAACGGCGTGACCGGTGCGGAGTGGATCAATCCGGTGATCGTCGGCGTCGTCTTCACCATGGTGCAGTACGCCGGTGCGGATCTCCTGGTGAAGCTGAGGCAATATATCGCTCAGCTGAAGGAGATCGAGGTGCCGACGTTCGACGCGATGCTGCGCGAGAGCAAGGCCGTGTTCGCGAATTCGGGGGACGGCGGAGTGCCGGCGGCGTTGCACAGCGGCCTGCCGGCGAACGTGGCGTACGACCTTTATCAGCTGACCAGCGAGTTCATCGCCAAGACCCGGATTTGAGGAGCATCACGTGAGCGACGTGGCCGACCGTTCGTCCGAGCTGCTGCTGCGGGTGGCCGAGTTCCTGAAGAAACTCTCGCCGGACAAGGTCGACGAGCTGCTGGCCGGTGAGGCGCGGCTGGAGATCGTTCCGAAGGGCGCGCGGATCGCCGGCCCCGCGGCCGCCCGGCCGGCGGCGAAGGCCGTGGCGCCGGTGGACGCCGCGCAGATCGGGGCCGATCTGGCGAAGCTCGACGACCGGGCCGCGGCCGCCCGGATGATCGACGATCTCAAGCTCAAGAAGCCGCAGATCGTTGCGCTGGCGCAGGATCTGGGCGTGCCGGTCAAGGCGAGCGCGACCGCCGCGGCGATCCGGGACGCGATCGTGGCGCAGAAGGTCGGCAGCCGTCTCGTGGACGACGCGATCATGGGCCGTCTGCCCCGCTGACTCCGAGTAGCGCCTGCACCTCCGCCAGCACGGAGTGCCACTGGTCCGGTGGAACCTGGGCGCGGAGCCGGTCGGCGACCGCCTCCGCCACCCCGGGAACAGCTACAGGCTTGGTGCCGCCTGATCCTTCCGGGCGCAGCTGTACCGGTCCGAAGGGCAGCGGCGATCCTGTGCAGACGATCTCCAGGTACGCCGTCGCCCGGGTCAGCGCCACGTACAGCAGCCGGTGTCCGCGCCGGTCTCCGGCGACGATGTCCTCGGGTTCGACGACGATGACCGTGTCGAATTCGAGGCCTTTGGTCTCGGTGGGGCTGACCAGGTTGATCGCCTCGCCGAGTTCGCCCCGGTCGGCGCTGCTCCAGCGCAGGCCGTTGGCGGCGAGGGCCGCTTCGAGCTGCGTACGCAGGCCGGGCGGGCAGACGATGCCGACGAGCCGGCCGGCGTCGGTGTGCTGGAGGGCGAGGTCGACCGCGCGGCCGGCTCGTTCGGCGGGTTCGACGCGGTGGATGCCGGGTTCGGCGGGGCCGTCGCGGACGACCTCCGGCGCGACCAGTCCGGGGGCGGCGATCGGCAGGAGGCGGGCAGCGTACTCGTAGATCGGGCGGGGAACCCGGTAGCCGTAGCGGAGGGTGACGATCTCGCGGGGCTGGCTGTCCGGCAGGTACGCGAGCACGTTGTCCCAGGTGTCGCGGGCCCAGGCGCCGGTGGACTGGGCCAGGTCGCCGAGGACGGTGATCGAGCCGGTCGAGGAGCGGCGGGCGACCGAGCGCAGCTGCATCGGGGACAGGTCCTGCGCCTCGTCGACGATGATGTGCCGGAACCGCTCCCGGACGCCGTTGATCAGTTCGTCCAGTTCGTCGAGGAGGGGCAGGTCGTCGCGGCTCCAGATCTCGTCGGTGAGCCGGTCGGCGCCGCGGCGGCGCAGCAGCGTCGCTTCGGCCGCGGTGAGTTCGTCACCGGCGGCGGCGGACAGCCGGTCCCGGGAGCCGAGCAGGTTCTGCAGGAACGACGCCGGGGTCTGCTGCGGCCACAGGCGCTCGACCAGGTTGTCGAGGGCGGCGTGGCGGCCGGCCGGCAGACCGCCGAGCCGGGCGGCGGCGAGGTCGGTGACCAGTACGCGCAGCCGCGCGCGGCGGTCGGCGTACGGGGCGTCGAGGGTCCGGCAGGCGGTGATCGCGTCGGCCAGGTCGGCGCCTGGGAGGGTCACGTAGCGGCCGTCGATCTGCAGCCGCTCGGCCGGCTCGGGGCTGCCGATCCGGGCCTGCAGGGCGCGCCGCAGGAAGCCGGCCATCCGTACGTCGCCTTTGAGCCGGGCGGTCTCGGGGTCTTCGGTACGCCCCCGGCGCAGCCTGTCCGGGGCGAGGCGGGTGACGTCGAGCTGGCGTACGTCGTCGTCGCCGAGGCCGGGCAGGACGTCGCGGATGTAGTGCGTGAAGGTCGGGTGCGGGCCGACGACGAGGATGTCGGCGCCGGCGAGGCCGTCGTGGTTGGCCAGCAGCCAGGACGCGCGGTGCAGGGCGACGGCCGTCTTGCCGGTGCCCGGCCCGCCTTCGACCACGAGGAGGCGGTTGAGGGCGGCCTGGATGATGTCGTACTGGGCGGCCTGGATCGTGGCCACGATGTCGCGCATCCGCCCGGTACGCCCCTGGGCGAGGTCGCGCAGCAGCGCCGCGTCGGGACCTTCGAGCAGTTCGACGAGCGTGCGGAAGTCCACGTCGGCGAAGTCGTCGATCACGTTGCCGGTGCAGGTGAACGTGCGCTTGCGGGCCAGGCCGAGGGGCTCCTTGGGGCCGGCCTGGTAGTACGGCTGCGCCGCGGGCGCCTTCCAGCTGACGACGAGGGTCTCGCCACCCTGCGAGATCAGCGCGTGCCCTACGTAGAGGGTGAGGTCCTTGTCCTCGAAGTCGATGCGGCCGAACGCCACGGCATCCCCGGGGCCGCCCAGCCGGTCGGCGTGCGCCTGACCCTGGGTACGCAGATGGCGTGCGGCCGCGGCGTTCCCGGCCGCTGCGGCGGCTTCGCCGAGGGCGGTGCGGCTGTCCTCCTGGGCCTGGTGAGCGCGGTCGAAGTACGCCTGCTCCGCGACGATCTCCGCGGCCTTGGACTCCATCGCCCCACGGTATTCCGGTGCCCGGGCGATGCGGGCCGGGCGATCGGGCAGCCGGTCCGGATGATCAGTCCGAGCGTACGCCGATGAGGATGTTGCCGAGACAAAAGATTGACGGACGTAAAAATATTAGATGACGGTGCTGTAACAGCGCTGGTCGTGTCGCCGAACCGCGGCGGAAGATCGCGTGTCGTTCCAGAAAGGTGGTTCCACCGGTCGCGGTTTGGGTGAAGCGCAAGATAATCTCGTGCGGAACATAATGATTCTTGTCATGGTCTTGTTCACGTCACGATCTTCGCCGGGGCCGGCCGGGGCGGGATCGGGAAGGGCGCGAGATCCACGGCCCGCCGCTCAAGGGGGAGCGCGCGCGAGCCGGTCACGGGGGTGACGGCGCTGGATGGGGGCTCGAAGATGCTGTTCAGGGTGCTGGGTGCGCTGGAGGTCGAATCCGGCGGTGGCCCGGTGGTGCTGCGGGGGGTGTTGCAGCGTGCGACGCTCGGCGCGCTGGCGCTGAACGCCAACAAGGTCGTGTCGACCAACCAGCTGATCAGGACGATGTGGCCGGGCGAACCGCCGGCGACCGCGCGCAAGATGCTGCAGAACGCGGTGGCGGGCGTCCGTGCGGCGCTGCGGGCCGGCGGCCTCGATCCGGGCACCGAACTCGTCACCCATTCGCCGGGCTACCTGCTGCGGACCGATCCCGAGACGGTGGACGTGTGCCGGTTCCACGCGCTGGCCGCCGCCGGGCGCGACCATCTGGCGCGCGGCGAGCACGACCGGGCCGTCCGGTCGTTCGACGCGGCGCTGCGGCTGTGGCGCGGGCCGGTGCTCGCCGACCTCGCCGAGGCCGGCATCGCGTGGCCGGAGACCGCCGCCCTGGACAACAGCATGCTCGCGGTCCTGGAGGAGTATGCCGACGCGCAGCTGACGCTCAACCGCTACCACGAGGTCATCGAGCGGCTGGAGACCGTGCTCGCCGAGGGCGTCTTCGCCTGCCGGGAGCGGATGCTCGCCCAGCTGATGATCGCCCTCTACCGGGCCGGCCGGCAGGCCGACGCGCTGAGCGTCTACCGGCGTACGCGCACGACGCTGGTGGAGGAGCTCGGCCTCGATCCCAGCCGGGAACTGCAGGATCTCGAACGCGCGATCCTCGCCCATGATCCGCGGCTGGCCGGCGCCGAACCCGTGCAGTCGTCCGAGCAGGCCGCCCCGGCCGCCCCGGTCGTCGAGCGCAAGCCCGTCACGGTCCTGATGGTCCGCGTCGGCACCCCCACCGGGCCCGAACGCGACCCGGAGGACCTGCGCGACATCTGGCAGCGGCTCACCGGCGCGATCGCGTCCGTCGTCGGCCACCTCGGCGGCGTGCTGCGCCCCTACGACGCCGGTCCCGTGTGGACGGTCCAGTTCGGGGTGCCGCGTACGCGGGAGGACGACGTCGAGCGGGCGCTGCTGGCCGCCGCCGAGATCCGCCGGTGCATCGCCGGGGACGCGGCCGAACCGGTCAGCGTCCACATCGCCCTCACGACCGGGGAGGCCCTCGTGGCGGCGTTCGGGGACGGCGCGCGTACGGAGGTGACCGGCGGGCTGCTCGACCAGTGCCTGGCCCAGCTGGCGACCGTGCCCGCCGACACCATCACCGTCTGCGACACGACCCGGGCGGTCACCTCGGGCGCGTTCGCGTACGAGCGGTGCGCCGGGCAGACGTGGCGGCTGTGCTCCTCGGCCCCGCGTACGCCGGGTTCGGCCGTCCCGTTCGTCGGCCGGGGGCGGGAACTCCAGCAGCTGTCGGCGATGCTCTACGACGTCGTGCGGGACGGGCATCCACGGCTGGCCACCGTGCTCGGCGAGCCCGGCATGGGCAAGAGCCGCCTCGTCGCCGAGTACGCCGCCGCGCCGGCCGTCGTCGACAACCGCGTACGCTGCGTCGTGCTGCGGACGCCGTCGTTCGGGTACGAACCGGTCCGGGCGGTGGCCGCCGCGTTGACCTGTTCGCTCGGCCAGGCCCTCCAGCCCGGTACGGGTGGCCGGCTGGACCTGCGGGAGCTGTGCGCGCGTACGCGTGACGCGGTGTTCCGGGCCGCCGAGTCCGGCCCGCTGATCGTCGTGGTCGAGGACGTGCACCGCGCCGACGATGCCCTGCTCGACTTCGTCGAGGATCTCATCCGCCCGGAGCCGCCGTTGCCGCTGCTGGTGGTCGCCACGGCCCGCAGCGAGCTGCTCGACCGCCGCCCGACCTGGGCGGTCGCGCGGGCCAACTCCACCACCATCCGGCTGGAACCGCTGCCCGACGAGGCGATGGAGATCCTCCTCCAGTCCCTTCTGGACGGTGAGCGGCAGTCTCTCCGGGACGGTGAGCGGCAGCCCGCGCGGGAGGGCGTCCGGCCGGGGGAGGAGCGCCGGCATCTGGTCCGCCGGGCGGGCGGCAACCCGTACTTCGCCCAGGAATGCGTCCGCGAGCTGCGCGGCGACGCCGGACTGGCGCTGCCCCGCACGATCCACCGGGTCATCGCGGCCCGCATCGACACCCTGCGGGCCGAGGAGAAGGCGGTGCTGCAGGCGGCCTCCATCCTCGGCGACGAGGTCTACGAGGTCGAGGTCGCCGCGGTGTCCGGTCGCGACCGCGGCGAGGTGGCCGACCACCTGCGGGTCCTGGAACGCCGCGAGATGCTGCAGCGCATGCCGTTGCACGCCGCGGACGACCGCGGCACCAGCTACCGCTTCCGGCACACGTGGATCCGCGAGGTCGCGTACGCCCAGCTGCCGCGCCGCGAACGCGCCGAACGCCACCGCCGCGCGGCCGCCTGGCTCAAGCAGCGCGCCGCCGAGGTCGGCCGGCTGCGGACCCTCGAACGGGCGGCGATCGCGTGAGCAGGCTCGGCATCGACATCGGCGGCACCAAGGTCGCCGTCCGCGTCGAGGGGGACGCGCGCGCCGCGTACCAGACCGCCTTCCGCTGGCCCGCCGCCGGCGACGCCCGCCGCGACCTCGGCGAACTGCGCGAGTGCCTGGTGCGCGTACAGGCGGAGTGGGGTGAGCCCATCGTCGCCGCGGGCGTGGCCATGCCGGCCTCCCTCGACCCGAACGGCCGCGTGGTGACCTGGCCTTCCCGCCCCGGGTGGGACGGCCTGGACTTCCCGGGCGCGCTGCGTGACACGCTTCCCCATGCCCGGGTACGCGTCGCGGACGACGGCGATCTGGCCGCGCTGGCCGAGGCGCGCGCGGTCGGCGCCACGGACGTGATCTACCTCGGCATCGGGACCGGGGTGGGCGGCGGCGTGGTCCTGGCCGGCGAGCCGGTGCCCGGGACGCGGCGCGGTTCGGCGGAGATCGGCCACATGGTGATCGACCGGACCGGCCCGGTGTGCACGTGCGGCCGTCGCGGCTGCGTCCAGGCCTACGCGTCCGGCCCGGCCACCCTGCGCCGCGCGTCGGAGTACCGGGGAGGCGAGGTCTCCTACGAGGAGCTCCAAGGCAACCTCGACGAACCGTGGGCCGTCCGCGCCCTGGACGAGGCGTGCGAGGCGGTGGCGATCGCGGTGGTGAGCCTGTCCGAGGTGCTCCGGCCGTCGGTGGCGATCATCGGCGGCGGGTTCGCGGCCGGCCTGCCGGGCTTCGCCCATCGGGTCGCGACGAAGGCCGCGGCCTGGAACCGCCCCGGCCACCCGGCACCGCCGATCGAACCGGCCCTGCTCGGCGGCCTGTCGTCCCTGCACGGCGCGGTCCTGCTCGCCGCCCTCTGACCCTGCCCCGCCGGGCCGCTCGCCCGCACTGAAGATCCCGTTTGGATCAGGGAAACCCACGTAATCTTGGCCCAAGATTCGGGTGATTTCCCTGATCCAAACGGGATCATGGGGCTGCTACTGGATCATCCAGTTAGGACGCCCAGATCTGGAACTCGGAGATCTGGGCCGCCGGCCAGCCGGTGTTCGCGGTGACGTTGACCCGCCAGTACCGCTGCGACGCGGCCGTGAAGGTGATCGTCACCGTGTTCCCCGACGCCGGGTCGAACGTGTACGCCGCCGACGCCTTGACGGTGCTGAACGTGCTCCCGTCCGTGGAACCCAGCAGCGACAGGGTTTCGGTGCGCGCGCCCCAGCCGGTGGGCAGCTGCAGCACGACCCGGCCGGCCGACTGCGCCGAGCCGAGGTCGACCTGGACCCACTGCGGGAACGCGTTGTTCGCCGACTCCCAGTAGCTGCCCTGGTTGCCGTCGGTCACGTTGCCCGACGGGTACACGTCGTTGTGCGAGGACTCGCCGGTCGGCTTGCCCGCGGCCAGGTTGGTGTTCGTCGTTCCGGCGCCGGTTCCGGTCGCCGAGACCGTCGTCGGGCTGTTGGTCGCCGAGCTGGTCACCGTGACCGCTCCGGTACGCGTACCGGTGGCGGTGGGGGTGAACGTGACCGAGACGGTGCACGTGGCGCCGGCCGCGATCGACGAGCCGCACGTGTTCGTCTGGTGGAAGTCGCCCGTCGCCGTCACCCCGCTGACGGTCGCCGCCACGGTGCCCGTGTTGCGGACGGTCACCGCCTGCGCCACGCTGGTCGTGTTGACCGTCTGGCTGCCGAAGGTCAGCGAGGTCGGTGTGGCGGTCAGGGTGGCCGATCCGCTGCCGGTGGCGGCGAACTGGAGGCTGTTGACGTTCCAGCCGCCGTTGTCCTGGTACACCGTCAGGACCTGCTGTCCGGCCGGCAGCGTGACCTGCGTGTTCACCGTCGTCCAGGTCTGCCATCCGCCGGTCGCCGGCAGGCTCACCGCGCCGCTCAGGTTCGTGCCCGACGCGTTCGCGATGTGCAGCGCGTTCGTCACCGCGCTCGGCGCCGCCACCCGCAGGCCCACCGTGTACGCCCCGGCGGTGGCCACGTTCACCGTGTACTTGAACCACTGCCCGGTGCTCGTCCAGCCGACGTTGTACCCGCCGCCGGTGTCCGACGTGGACTCCAGATCGACGCCGTCGGCCCGGTAGCCGTTGGCGTTCCCGTTGACCGTGTTCACGAAGTAGCCCGATCCGGCGCCGCCGGTGTCGTAGTTCTCCGCCTGGACGGTGCCGGGGACCGCGGCCGGCGTACCGCCGTAGGGGCCGGAGGTGGGCGGCGGGCCGCTCTGCCAGCTGTTGCCGCTCAGCGTCGCGGTGAACCCGGACGAGTTGTTGACGTACGCCGTCGCGCCCGCCTTCAGCCCGCTGACCGTGTTGCCGGTGATCGTCGCCGAACCGGTCGGGGCGGGGTAGAACGAGGGCGAGACCGCGATGCCGTTGCGCCACGGCGACGTCACGGTGTTGTTCTGCAGCAGGGTGTTCGTCGACGTCGAGAACCCGATGCCGTCGTAGACCGCGTCGGCGATCGTGTTGTTGGCGGCCGTCACGTGGTCGACGACGCCGGTGTTCTGCCCGTCGCCGCCGTTGCCGATGTGGAACGCCGGCTGCCCCTGGCTGTACGCGTTCCCGCCGGAGCGTACGACGGTGTTGTTGCTGACCGTCGCCGACAGCAGGTCGTTGCCGTTGACGCCGAAGCGGCCCGAGCCCAGACCGATGTAGCGGGCGGTGTCGGAGATGTAGTTCCACTGCACGTCCTGGCCGCTGCCGCCGTAGATGCCGATGCCCTTGCCGCCCCACGGCGCGATGACCGTGTTGTGGTTGAAGTTGATCGACGACATCGGCGTGTAGAACGTCTTGTTGCCGGCGCCGTCGGTGTTGTAGTTCACCGAGTTGATCGCCATGCCGTCGTCGCCGGTGCCGCGGACGAAGTTGTTGGTGGCGGTCAGGTTGTTGCCGACCGAGTTGTTCAGCGAGACGTTGTTGAGGTTGATGCCGTCGGCCCAGATGGCGGTCAGGCGGCTGTTGCGGACAGTGCCGCCGGTGCCGGAGGCCCAGAAGCCGGACAGCGTGTGCTGCGTCCAGATGCCGTCGGCCACCCAGTTCGTCCCGGTGGTGTCCATCGAACCGCCGGCGCCGCCCTCCGTGGCCCGGCTGGTCGCGTTCGAGTCGACGTGGAAGTTCTGCACCGTGCACGAGGTCAGGTTGAACAGCGCCGGCAGCGGGGTGCTGTTGGGCAGCGGCACGTCCCGGTAGATCGTGCTGTACCAGACGCCCGCTCCGGCGATCGTGATGCCCTGCGCGGACAGGCCCTGCGTACCCTTCACGTAGAAGGTGCCGGCCGGGATCCACAGGATCTTGCCCTGCGACTGCGCCTGGTTGATGCAGTTCTGGATCGCCGTGCGGCTGTCGGTCGACGCCGGGTCGGCCGCGCCGTTGGTCGGGGTGTTGTCGGCGACCGCGCCGCAGCTTGTGATCGAGATCGAGTTGGCCGGCTGGGTCAGCGCGACCGGGTTCTCCACGTCCACGACGTCCACATAGTAGAACGACGCGGTGTTCGAGCTGCCCCGCTTGAGGGCGAACGTGCTGCCGGCCGCGATCGGCGTACCCGTGACGAAGGTACGCGACTCGTCGAAGAAGACGCGCGGGTTGCCGTCGCCGGGGTTCTGGCTGTTGCCGTTGTAGTTGCCGCTGTTCTCGTACAGCCAGGTCTGCTTGGAGTTGAGGTTGATCGCCTGGCGGAACGTGCCGTCGACGTAGAGGTCGAGCGTGGCGGTGGTGCCGGTGCCGGCCGCGTTGTCGGGGATGCTGGCGCGCACGTTGACGGCGCTGAGCGCGTGGCCGGTGGTGTTGGTCCACTGCACCCCCTGGCCGGTCGCGGTCAGCTGCACGTACGCGTGCCCGGACGCCTCCAGCGGGGCGCTGGAGTACTGGGTGGTGGGCGCGGCGGTGAGCGCGACGGTCGTGGCGCCGCCGGACAGCGTGCCGGCCTCGGCCTCGTAGCTGGTGAACGGCAGGGTGGCGCCGGCGGTGTCGGCCGAGGCCGGCCCGGCGTCCACAACGGACAGTACGGTGCCGGTGAGTAGCGCGGCGAGGGTCAGGCCACCGAGACGCAGGCGGCCGGTTCTGTTGCGCATCGAGCTCCTCCTTGGAAGCTGAGCGTTCTCCTCCGCCGGGCCGGGCGGGTCTGGCGGAGGCGGGCGGATCTCCGGCCGGGCGTGGGAGTTCCCGGCCGGAGACGGGCAGGCGGAAGCGGCCGCGGGAGCACGCGGCAGCCGGCGCCGAGCGGAGCGGGTCGTGCTGAGCGGGTCGTGCCGGGCGATCGCCTGATCGGGGCGGTTGCAAACTTGCTCAAGGAAGTCGAAAAAATGACGATCGCTCGTGAGAAAGATGAAACTCCATGGTTACCGGGGCGTCAAGAGCCATCGTCGACCCGCTGGCCCGCGGACTGAGTCGCGACGCCGGTCCGGCTGCGCGGAAACCCGGCGCGCGGCCGTGTGTACCGGCAAGACTGGGGTAAGCGGAGCTGAGCTGCCCGTTCATCGTGCCCGAGGAGGTACCGCCGCCATGCCATCGGATCGCCCGCACAACGACCGCCCGCCGACGACGACCGACGCCGGGATCCCGGTCGCCAGCGATGAGCATTCGCTGACGGTCGGCCCGGACGGCCCGCTGCTGCTGCAGGACCACTACCTGCTGGAGCAGATGGCCAACTTCAACCGCGAACGCATCCCCGAGCGCCAGCCGCACGCGAAGGGCGGCGGAGCGTTCGGCTTCTTCGAGGTCACCCAGGACGTGAGCGCGTACACGCGGGCGGCCGTTTTCCAGCCCGGTACGCGTACGGACACCCTCGTGCGGTTCTCGACGGTCGCGGGCGAGCGGGGCAGCCCCGACACGTGGCGGGATCCGCGGGGGTTCGCGGTGAAGTTCTACACCACGGAGGGCAACTTCGACCTCGTCGGCAACAACACGCCCGTGTTCTTCATCCGCGACCCGCTGAAGTTCCAGCACTTCATCCGCTCGCAGAAGCGGCGCGCCGACAACAACCTGCGCGACCACGACATGCAGTGGGACTTCTGGACGCTGTCACCGGAGTCGGCCCACCAGGTCACCTGGCTGATGGGGGACCGGGGGATCCCGCGCAGCTGGCGGCACATGAACGGCTACGGCAGCCACACCTACATGTGGATCAACGCCGCCGGCGAGCGGTTCTGGGTCAAGTACCACTTCAAGACCGACCAGGGCGTCGAGTTCCTCACCCAGGCCGAGGGCGACCAGATGGCGTCCGCCGACGGCGACTACCACCAGCGCGACCTGTACGAGCACATCGCGGCCGGGCAGCATCCCAGCTGGACGCTGCACGTGCAGATCATGCCGTTCGAGGACGCCCGGACCTACCGCTTCAACCCGTTCGACCTGACCAAGGTGTGGCCGCACGCCGACTACCCGCTGCACGAGGTCGGCCGGATGACGCTGGACCGCAACGTCACCGACTACCACACCGAGATCGAGCAGGCCGCGTTCGAGCCCAACAACCTCGTACCGGGCACCGGGCTGTCACCCGACAAGATGCTGCTCGCCCGCGGCTTCAGCTACGCCGACGCCCACCGCGCCCGGCTCGGCGTCAACTACCGGCAGATCCCGGTCAACGCGCCGCACGTCGACGTGCACAGCTACAGCAAGGACGGGGCGATGCGCGTACGCAACGCCACCGACCCGGTGTACGCGCCGAACTCCAAAGGCGGCCCGCAGGCCCGGCCGGACCAGACCGACGACGGCGGGCTCTGGTACGCCGACGGCGAGATGGTGCGCTCGGCGTACACGCTGCATCCCGAGGACGACGACTGGGGGCAGGCCGGCACGCTCGTCCGCGAGGTCCTCGACGACGACGCGCGTACGCGCCTGGTGGACAACATCGTCGGCCACCTGCTCGACGGCGTCAGCGAGCCCGTCCTCGTGCGCGCGTTCGAGTACTG
Source organism: Hamadaea tsunoensis DSM 44101 (assembly GCF_000428945.1). GTDB lineage: Bacteria > Actinomycetota > Actinomycetes > Mycobacteriales > Micromonosporaceae > Hamadaea > Hamadaea tsunoensis. The sequence goes on from NZ_AUAX01000007.1 coordinate 44,896, forward strand.
GCACAACGTCGACAAGGGGCTCGGCGACCGGATCGAGGCAGGCGTACGCGCGAAGCAGTAGCCGCACCCGTCCCCTTCAGCCGGCGGGCTGGAGGGGACAGTCCGTGCCGGCCCGCTCCACCAGGTCGGCCCGCAGCGCCGCCAGCTCGGCGATCCGCGCGTCGACGACCTCGATCTTCGCGGCGAACAGCGCCGACAGCGCGGCCGCGGAGTCCGGCGCGCCGCGCAGTTCCTCGCCGGTGCGGGCGATCTCCGCGAGGCTGAACCCGAGCCCCTGCGCCGTACGCACATACCGCAGCCACGGCAGCATCTCCGGCCCGAAGTCGCGGTAGCCGTTGGCCTTGCGCCGCCCCTCGACCAGGCCGATCCGCTCGTAGAACCGGACCGTGTCCGTGCTGATGCCCGCCTGGGCGGCCAGTTCCCCGATGCGCATGACACCCTCCCGCAGACTTGACCTTGGAGCGTACTCCGGGGTTTAGCGTCGCCCCGTGAACACCTCTGGCTACCTTCGCATCGTCCGGGCGAGCGCCTGGTACGACCTCGTCGTCACCGCGGGCTTCGCGACACCGTGGACCTACGCGATCCTCCACGACGGACTGTCCGCGCTCGGCGACACGCTGGGCCTCGGCCGCCTGCCCGACCTCGATCCCATGCAGACGCTGTACGCCGACCTCCTGGGCTCGGTCGTCGTCGTCTGGGCGCTGCTGCGGCTGCTGCGCCCGGATCCCGTGCACGGCCTGTTCGACGGCGCGGCCCGGGTGCTCTTCGCGTCCTGGCAGGCGTACGCGCTCGCGCACGGAGTCTCCCGGCTGATCTGGGTGTTCTTCGCGGGCGAGGTGGTGTTCGGCCTCGCCCAGTTCCTCCCGTGGCTCCGCCGACGCACGGGCGCCCCGGGCCCGGATGGAAGATCAGTCGGCGGCCTCGGGGAAGGCGCCCAGGACCCGCACGGCGTCCGCGCGTAGCGCGTCGAAGTCCACGTCGAGCACGGCGAGCAGCCGCCCGACCGGTCCCGCGGGATCGTCCAGCAACGTCACCAGGAGGTGCGTCGTCCCGGCGTACGGATGGCCGAGATCGCGGGCGGTGTGGCTGGCCGTCCGCAACGCCGTCAGCGCGGACCGTCCCATCCGTGGTCGGCCTGGGCGTTCGTGGAGCGCCGGCCAGCCGCGCTGCGGCAGGCCGGCGAGATCGTCCTCGGCCGGCCCGTCCTGCTGCGGGGCGGCCGCGCGGAAGGCGTCCGGCCACCGCAGCGCGTACCGGGACAGGACGACGTCCGCCTGGTTCCAGCGGCGCGCCGGTTCCGTCAGTGTCACGCGTAGTGGAGGACGAGATCCGTGCCGACCTCCGCCGCCCCGATCCGGACCGCCCGCCGGTACGCGCGCTCAAGGATGGCCTCGAACGCCGGGCTCGGTCGCCGGAGCATGTTCCGGGGTCCTCAGGTCCGGGCGGCCTGGACGATCTCGGTGAGCACCGGGACCACCCGCGGGTCGGTGAAGATCAGCTCGTCGAGCACCACCCGCCACAGTCCCATCTCGGCGTTGGCGGCCTCGGGGTTCATCCGCAGCCGGACCTCGGTGTCGGTGACCCGGTCGGCGTACTCGTCGCCGAGATAGAGGGCTACCCGGTCGCGCAGCCACCGGTACCGGCCGTGCTCGACGGACGTGACGAACGCCTGGGCGGCGTCCCAGGCCAGCCGCGGCCGGTGGATGATCGCCTGTCCCATGTGGCCTCCCCGCGCGCACCGATCGATGTACGCAGTGTGAACCCGGGCCGCCCGCGATCGCAAGACCGCCGCCGCAGGCTGTAGCGATGGGCGGGGACGACCCGTCCACCGCTCGGGGGTTTTCTCCCGCGCCCTGGCGCGTTCACCTTACGCTGAGGAGACTCTCAGACTCGGAGGGCGGCCATGGGCAGGAGCTGGAAGATCGCGTTCGTGCGGGCGCGGCACGACCCGTCACTGGCGAAGATCCCCGACGCCGCCTGCAACCAGCTGTTCATGACCGGGCCCCGCTCGGTCCTGCACTACTGGCAAACGGTCACCGAGGGCTGGCTCGACTTCCTCGGCAGCGCGGTGTTCCCCTGGGTCGACATCCCGGCGTACGCGACGCCGAAGAACGCGCGCGCTCAACTGGTGGCCGATGCCGTCGCGGCCGTACGCGCGCAGCTCGGCGACGATCTCTCGGCGTACGACTCTTATGTGGTGCTGATCTATCCGGGGGCGATGTGGGTCCCCAACCCGATGGCCGGGCAGTTCAAGCAGCCGGACCGGATCTGGACCGACTTCACCGACGGCGGGGCCACGGCCGCGCCGAACGGCAAGCCGGCCTGCGCGGTCAACTACGAGTCGTCCGACCTGACCTTCATGTTTCACGAGTCGGGCCACGGCCTCGGTTTCGAGCACAGCTATGGGCTGCTCAACAACGGCGTCGACTGGGACGGCAAGGCGCCGCACGAGGCCGACTTCGTCTATGGCGATCCTTACGATGTCATGAGCTCGGCCTCGTTCGGGACGCGCTCCGACCCGACCGTCTCGACCTACTGGGGCAGTCCGGTCTTCTTCACCGCCCCGCCGGCGGGCTGGTGGACACCGGGTCGGCCGTCGCGGCTGCCGGACTCGGCGTACCTGGGGCGGGGGCCGCACTACGCGCCGACCGACTCGGTCATCGGAATGGGTCCGGCCCCGGCTCGGGCGCACATCCACCTCTGGGAGCCGAAGGCCATCCCCGAGGCCGACGTCCGCCACCTGCCGATGCCGACGCTGAACGCGGCGCCGGTGCGCGTACGCCTCCAGGCCGCGAATGCCCGCGAGCACGGGACGCGACTGATCGCGATCCATCCGGCCGGCGAGCCCGCGAGCGGTGAGGGTCGCGTCTACCTGGAGTACCGCGACCGGTCCGGCTGGGACGCGGGCCTCGACGAGGGCGGCACCGACCTCGCCCGGGTGGGTGTCGTCGCGCACACGCTCACCTCGGCGGCCAACGCGGGCGTACGCCCCTGGTACCGCGGCCACATCAACGTCCCCGTGGAGCTGGACAGCGACCTGGCGGTAGCCGCGTCCACGGTGGTCGTACGCGTCGTCGCCGCCGACCCGCAGCAGCGGTGGGTGGACCTGGAGATCGACAGCGCGTTCGACCGGACGGTGCATGTCGACATTCATCGCGAAGACGTGGTCCTCGCCGAGACGTGGAACGGGCTGGGCGTCACGCCCTGTGGCGACCTCATCCGCACCGGCTTCTCCACGATCGCCACCCGCATGACTTTCACGCCGACCGCCGTCGGGTACGGCGGGTCCGGCATTCCGGAGGTGAAGGCGCCGAAGGTGACGTGGACCGTCGGCGGCACGACGATTCCCGCCGGTACCTGGTCGGGCAACATCGCGATCGGCACATCCGATGGCGAGTTCAATGTGGACTTCATACTCGACCCGGTCTCATGGGAACTGCAGGTCACCGGCCGGGGCGGCGAGCGCTACACCGCCGAGGTCAAGGTGGCCGTCAGCGAGGCCGACGGCGCCTACGAGCATTTCGCGACGGCTACCTTCAACCCGCTGGGCTGGGAGAACGGCGTCCACCCCGGCGACCGGGCGAAGCTGGACCAGTGCCTGCACAAGATCTTCGGTCGGGCCGGCGTACGCGCCCACGATCACCTGATCCCGCTCGACCGGATCGATCCGCCCCGGCGGGACCGGGTGATCCAGGCGAACCTGGAGCGCCTCGGCCCGCTGGCCGACGCGCTGCGATCGGAGCACCCGGCCGAGGCGGCGGCGATCGACGAGATAGTCGCCCTCGAACGGTCAGCTCGTCAGCAGTAGCCCCGGTGCGGGTGATTTCCCTGATCCCCACCGGATCAAGGAGCGGGCGGGGGATGTGGGTTACGGGATGAGGGTCAGCAGGGCTCGGGCGGCGAGCCGGTAGCCGAGCGTCCCGAGGCCGACGATGATGCCGGACGCGAGCGGCGCCAGCACCGAGTCGTGCCGGAACGACTCCCGCTTCCACACGTTCGAGATGTGCACCTCGACGAACGGGCGCGGGTAGCTCGCGAACGCGTCCCGCAGGCTCCAGCCGGCGATCATCAGCGCGCCCGGATTCACGATGGCACCGATCGTGTCGTAGTTGTCCTGCAGCGCGTGGATCAGCTCGCCCTCGGACTCGTGCTGGACGCCGACCACCTTCCAGCCGCGTCCGGCGACCTCGTCGCGTACGGCGTCCTCGATGTCGGCGAGGGTGTCCGTGCCGTAGATCTCCGGCTCCCGGCGGCCGAGCATGCCCAGGTTGGGACCGTTCATCAGCAACAGGTCCGGCACGGTGTTGTCCTTTCGGCAAAGTTTCGGCAAAGACGTGTTTCACAACACGCCGTAACAGCTTGCCTAACCGAACCTGTCCACTGTCAAGAGAAATGCTCGTGAGGCGTACGACATAGGGGGTTCTAGGGGGTTCGATAGGGGAATGACGGGCCGTTCTGCCTGCGGTAACTTCGCTGACGGCACCATTAGTGCGCCACGATGAACCGCCGTGTACGCATTGCCTAGAATGCTATGTGAAAGGCGACGGAAAATGTCCCGAGATCTCAATTTCCCGGTCTGGCCGCAGTACGACGAGACCGAGCGGGAGGGGCTCATTCGAGCTCTGGAGCAGGGCCAGTGGTGGCGGATCGGCGGCAGCGAGGTCGACCGGTTCGAGGAGGAGTTCGGGGCGTACCACGGCGCTCCGCACGCGCTCGCCGTCACCAACGGTACGCACGCCCTGGAGCTGGCCCTGGAAGTGGTCGGCGTCGGCCCCGGCGACGAGGTCATCGTGCCGGCCTTCACCTTCATCTCCTCGTCGCAGGCCGCCCAGCGGCTGGGGGCGACGGCCGTGCCGGTCGACGTGGACCCGTACACCTACAACATCAGCGTCGAGGCCGCCGAGAAGGCGGTCACCGACCGGACCAGGGCGATCATGCCGGTGCACCTGGCGGGGCTCTTCGCCGACATGGACGCGCTGGCGAAGCTGTCCGCCGACGCCGGCGTACCGCTGGTGCAGGACGCGGCGCACGCGCACGGCGCGCGCTGGCAGGGCAAGCGCGTCGGCGAGCTGGGTTCGGTCGCGGCGCTCAGTTTCCAGAACGGCAAGCTGATGACGGCGGGCGAGGGCGGCGCGGTGCTGTTCCCCGACGCCGAGCTCGCGGAGCTGGGCTTCCTCAAGCACAGCTGCGGCCGGCCGCCGACCGACACGCAGTACAAGCACAAGACCTCCGGTTCGAACTTCCGGCTCAACGAGTTCTCCGCGAGCGTCCTGCGGGCGCAGCTGGCCCGGCTCGACGGCCAGATCGACGTCCGCGAGCAGCGCTGGCCGCTGCTGCGCGACCTGCTCGCCGCCATCCCCGGCGTCGTGCCGCAGGCCGGCGACGACCGCGCCGACCGCAACCCGCACTACATGGCGATGTTCCGCGTCCCCGGCATCAGCGAGGAGCGCCGCAACCAGCTCGTCGACGAGCTGAAGGCGGCCGGCCTGCCGGCCTTCATCGCCTTCCGGGCGATCTACCGCACCGACGGCTTCTGGGAGTACAACGCGCCCGACACGACCGTCGAGGCGCTGGCCAAGGCCTGCCCCGCGACGGAGGAGGTCTACCGCGACGCGATCTGGCTGCACCACCGCACGCTGCTGGGCACCGAGGCGCAGATGCACGCGATCGCCGAGGTCGTCGCCGAGACGCTGGGCGAATGACGACCGTGGCCACGATCCGGACCGCCGTCGTCGGCCTCGGCTGGGCGGGGCGCGCCATCTGGCTGCCCCGCCTGCTGGGGCACCCGCGCTACCAGGTCGTCGCGGCGGTCGAACCCCATTCCGGTGTACGCGAAGCCGCCGCGGCCGAGTTCCCCGGCGTACCGGTGGTGTCGTCGGTGGACGAGTTGCCGCCGGTCGACCTGGCGATCGTCGCCGTGCCCAACCACCTCCACGCGACCGTAGCGTGTGGACTGCTGGCCCGGGGCCTGGCGGTGTTCGTCGAGAAGCCGGTCTGCCTCACCTCCGCCGAGGCGGACCGGCTGGCGGCGGCCGAGCGGGGCGGGGGAGTGCTGCTCGCGGGCAGCGCGGCCCGGTACCGCGGCGACGTCGGCGCCCTGTACGCCCTCGCCGCCACCCTCGGCCCGCTGCGCCACCTCGAAGCCGAATGGGTACGCGCGCAGGGCGTACCGGGGGCGGGCGGGTGGTTCACCGATCGCAGCCGGTCCGGCGGGGGCGCGCTGGTCGATCTCGGCTGGCACCTGCTGGACACGGTCGGGCCGCTGCTCGGCCCGGCCGTCATCGAGCAGGCCGCCGCGTCGTTCTCCGGTGACTTCATCGCCGCCAAGTCGGCCGAGGCGGGCTGGCGCGGTGACGCGGCCGCGAACGGGACGATCGACGTGGAGGACACGGCCCGCGGGTTCCTCGTCACCGACACCGGCGTCTCGGTCGCGCTGCGGGCCAGTTGGGCGTCGCACGAGACCTACGACTCGACCCGGATCAGGGTCAGCGGCGGCGCCGGGGAAGCCCTCCTGACCTGCACGTTCGGTTTCAGTCCGAACCGGGCCGGCGGCTCTGCCCTGACCGTCACCCGGCACGGCCGGACCGAACCCGTCGAGCTGCCGGCCGACGCGGTCGGCGCCGAGTACGACCGCCAGCTCGACGACATCCCCGTCCTGCTGGCCGACCCGGCGATCCGGGGCCGGGCCGTCGAGCAGGCGGCCGCCACGATCGCGCTCATCGAGCGGCTGTACGCGTCGGCGCGTACGCCCCAGCCGGCTTGACCGTCCGAACAGGACTCTTCGCCAGGACTCTTCTCCAGGACTCTTCTCCAGGGCTCATCTGTAGGACCCGTCTGAACGCGCCCCACCGAAGGAAAGGCGTCAGCATGTACACCAGCGTTCTGCGCGTACACCCCCGCGCGGTCGTGTTCGACCTCGACGGCGTGCTCGTCGACAGCCTCGAGGTCATGCGTGAGGCTTTCGGCATCGCGTACCGCGAGGTCGTCGGCGACGGCCCGATCCCGTTCGAGGAGTACTGCCGTCACCTCGGCCGGTACTTCCCGGACATCATGAAGATCATGGGTCTCCCGCAGGCCATGCAGTCCCCGTTCGTCCGGGAGAGCTACCGGCTCGCCCACCAGGTCCCGCTCTACGACGGTGTCCGTGAACTCCTCGACGAGCTGCGCGCACGCGGCCTCAAGCTGGCCGTCGCCACCGGCAAGAGCGGGGCGCGGGCCCGGGCGCTGCTGACCCAGCTCGGCGTGATCGACCAGTTCGAACACGTGATCGGCTCCGACGAGGTGGCCCGGGCCAAGCCGGCGCCGGACATCGTCGTCGAGGCGCTGCGCCGGCTGGACATCGCCCCGCGCAACGCCGTCATGGTCGGCGACGCGGTCACCGACCTCGCGAGCGCCCGGGCGGCCTCGGTCACGGCGATCGCGGCCGTGTGGGGCTCGACGACCGAGGAGGAACTGCGCGCGGCCCGCCCCGACCATGTTCTGGGCAAGCCGCTCGATCTGCTGGAGCTGTGCCCGCCGGTGGGCGTACCGGCGGCCTGACGCGAACCTGCCCCTTCCCCGGCCCGGGCTGCCTAAGCTGGGCGGGGGAAGGGGGCATATCCGATGAAGGCCGTCCAATATCTGCGTACCGGTCAGCCCGTCGAGGTCCGGGAGGTGCCGACGCCGGAGCCCGGTCCGGGCCAGGTCCTGCTGAAGGTGACCGCCGCCGGACTGTGCCACTCCGACATCGCGGTCATGGCCATGACCGACGAGCAGCGCGGCTTCGACCTGCCGCTGACCCTCGGCCACGAGGGGGCGGGCGTCGTGCACAAGCTCGGCGCGGGCGTCACCGACGTCGCCGAGGGCGACTCCGTCATCGTCTACGGCCCGTGGGGCTGCGGCCTGTGCCGCCAGTGCGCCGAGGGCCGCGAGAACTACTGCCTCAACGCGGCCGCCCGCGGAATCCGGCCGCCCGGCCTCGGCGCGCCCGGCGCGCTGGCCGAGTACATGATCGTCGACGACGTGCGGCACCTCGTCCCGATCGGCGACCTCGATCCGGTCGCGACGGTCCCGCTCACCGACGCGGGCCTGACGCCCTACCACGCGATCGGCATGTCGCTGCCCAAGCTGCGCCCCGGCAGCACGACCGTGGTCATCGGCGCCGGCGGCCTCGGCCACGTCGGCATCCAGCTGCTGCGGGCCCTGACCGCGACCCGCATCATCGCCCTCGACCTCAACGACGACAAGCTCAAGCTCGCCGAGGAGGTCGGCGCGCACGACACCATGGTCTCCGACGACCAGGCGGCGGCGAAGATCCGCGACCTCACGAACGGCGTCGGCGCAGACGTGGTGCTTGACTTCGTCGGCGCCCAGGCCACCGTGACCCTCGCCGGCGCGGCCGCCGCCGTCAACAGCGACATCACCATCGTCGGCATCGCCGGCGGCGCCCTGCCCGTGGGCTTCGGCTCGCTGCCGTTCGAGTGCCGGGTCGCCTCCCCCTACTGGGGTACGCGCGGCGAACTGCTCGATCTCGTCGAGATGGCCAAGCTCGGCACGGTGTCGGTGGAGGTCGAGCGCTACGGCATCGACGACGCCCCGACCGCGTACGCGCGCCTGCACGACGGTCAGGTACGCGGCCGAGCCGTCGTCGTCCCCTGAACCGGTACGCCCCGCGGCGGCACGATGCTCCGCGGGGCGTACTCCTCAGTGGTGGATGATCAGATCTGTGGAGCGGACCGCGAGCGTGCCGAGGCCGTTGGTGATGGTGACGGTGGCCCGCAGCTGATTCGCGGTGCAGGTGGCCGACGTGGTGAAGGTTTCCGCGCTGATCGCGCTGCCGAAGCTGCCGAAGCTCAGCGGGTCCACGAAGGGGTCGATCGTCGCGCAGCCGGTGGGCACGGTGGAGCTGGACGGGTCGCTGACGAACTTCGCCGTCCACGTCGCGAAGGCGTGCAGCGGCGGCGCGGCGCAGTTCCAGGCGCGCATCACGACGGTGGAGGGCTTGCCGGCGGAGACGTCGGCCGGGAAGAAGCCGATGTCGCTGATGACGACCAGAGCGGCGCGGGCGTTGCAGGGGTTCGGACTGTCGCCGGGCGCGTCGGCGAGGGCGGGGGCCGCCGGCGCGATGGCGACCGCGGCGGCGAGAAGGAGTGCGGTGAGGAGTCGGGTCATGCTCTCCATCGTCAGCAATGGATGGCTTCCGGGACAGTCCGCCCGCGCGGATTGAGACGGGCGTGAGACTGGGGGTCAGCGCGGGAGCGGGTGAGGGCTTAAGATCCGCGATCGTGCAGTTCGTGACGACCGTCTTCCTGCCCGCCTCGCCGCCGGAGCAGGCGCCGGCCGCCCTCACCGCGGCCCTCGCCCCGTTCGACGCGAACGACTACCAGCGTGAGCCGTACGATCCGCGGGCGACCTGGGACCGCTGGAACCTGGTCCCGGCCGGCGCCCTGCCCCTGAGGCCGGCGCACGCCGAGGGTGCCGGTGCGGTCTTCCTGCAGCCGGAGGACGGCGACCCGGTCCCGGTCATCGCCCCGCTGGCCGCGGTCGACTTCGACGCCATGCGCGCGGAGGCGAGGCAGTACGCGGCGGGCACCTGGGACGCCTGGGCGGAGGTGTCCCGGGCCCATCCCGGCGCGCTGCCCCGGGCACATTTCGACCGGCTGCACGCCGATTCCGGTGCGGCTCAGGGGGCGTACCTGCTCCAGCCCGCGGTCCAGACCGTCGCCCAGGCCGCCGCCACCCAGCGGCATCCCTACTTCTCCTTCAACCTCCTGCTGGCCGATCCCGTGACCCTGCTGGGCGGGGACCGCGAGGCGTACGTCGACCAGGCCGGCGACCAGGCGCTCGCGACGTACGCGTACGTGACGCTCGAAGGGGACTGGTGCACCGAGTACACCGCCGAGCGCGGCTGGGCCGCCCACGCCCGGGCGCTGGCCGCGTACCTCGACGCGGCGCCGCCGGACGCGCTGATCGCCCGGGTGCGCTGCCACGCCTGAGGGCTTCCCGCTCTGGCCCCGCCGTGGACTGCCGTAATAGCTGTAAACGATCACCCGGGGTGGCTCGCTCGACGGGGTAGCTCGATCACGACGGGAAAAGCATGATCAAGCTCCCGGATCCTGCAGAAAACGGGCCGATTCTGCAGCTCCAGGGAACTTGATCATGCCCTGGAGATCCGCTACTACAGAATCCGGGCACTGGATCGAGGTCCGAACCTTCGCGCAAGATCACCGCTCGCCGGGGCCGTGGCCCGGGCGGCGGGCTCACGCCTCGGGGTCGCCGGAATGGTTGTGGATTCCAGTGATGCATGCCAATTTATATATGGCGTTGTGTCACCGCCGTACCACCGTGCGGCGCTACACCCCTGAGGAGTCCGCCATGCCACCCATCCGGAGCCCCTTCCTCGCACGTGCGGCCACCGTCACCGCGGCCGCTGCTGCCTCGGCACTGCTCGCCGTCGGTCTGTCGGCACCGCCTGCCGGTGCCGCCCCCGTGGTCCGCGATCAGGCCGCCGCACCCCGGGCGACCGTCGCCTCCACTCTCGACACCCTCGCGCGGCGGCTCGCGGACGGCCTGGCCGATCCGCGTACCCGGGCGGAGATCGGGCGCGCCGTCGCCACCGGTCCCGCTCCGCTGGCGAGCCTGGGCGATCCGGGCCTGCGGCAGGCGGCCGCGGGCGCCGACCAGGCCGTGCTCGCCGCGAAGGGCCTGCCCGCCTCGCTCGGCGCCGTCGTCCAGGTCCGGCTCGCCCTCCCGCAGATGCGGGCCGCGCTGTCGGCAGGTCAGGCGCCGCTCGTCGCCGCCGCGCCGAACGACGACAAGATCACCACCATCCTCGCGTACGCGCCCGGCGGGCAGGTCGTGTGGCTGGACGCGAAGCAGGCCCCGGCGCGGCCCGTGCTGGTCGTCGAGGTGGACACCGCGAAGACCGTGCCGGCCGGCCTCGACATCGTCCGCCAGGCGGTCGCCGCCCACGAGTCCGCCGCGCGGCAGGCGGTCGCGTCGCTCGCCGACGGCGGTTACTGGGCCACCAAGGTCAACGCCGTCCGCCTCTCCGACGACGAGGAGCCGTGGATCAAGGGTGCCGCCGAGATCTACAGCATCGTCGGCGGCTTCGGGCTGGACGGCCACCCGAAGATCGACATCGTGCAGATGCCGTACCTCGACTACGACGGGACGACGTACTACCCGAACCAGCTGCTGGTGCACTTCTCTGCGTACAAGTACAACCTCGCCGACGTCGTGATGATGGAGGACGACGGCGACACCAACTACCAGGCGCTCGCGCAGTCGATCGCGGCGATCCTGCTGACCATCACCGACCAGGGCGCGTACATCCCGCTGGTGAACGCGATCCTCTCGGCGATCCCGACCTCGTGGTGGACCGACGACCCGGACTACGTGGACTCCTGGTACACGCTGTCCACGAGCAGCAGCGGCCACCTCAACGGCGCGGCGGCCAACGGCTGGATGGAGGTCAGCCCGTACTGGGTGGCGCCGCTCTGAGCCTTCCGCGATGAACCTCACCCGATGGACACCACGCGGGCCCAGGCCGGCGGCCGCGGCCGCTGCTCCTCCTCCTGCGTCTTGACCGGCCGGGGGAACAGTCCGATCACCGTCCGGAACGGCGGTGATGCCGGCGGCCACGGCGTGTAGCCGTCGGTGAGCACCACGACGACGTCCGGGCGCGGTGACATCCGCCGCGCCCGGTCCATCCCTTCTCGCAGGTCGGTGCCGCCGCCGCCGACGAGTTCGATGTCCTCCGCCCGGCACAGCGTGTACGCGAGGCCGGCCGCCGCGTCGCACGACATCACGCGTACGCAGTCCCGGCGGCCGCCGACGGCCCGCCCGATCGCGGCCACTTCGAGCAGGGCGCTACCGAGTTCGGCGTCGCTGACCGAGCCGGACGTGTCGATGATGACGCACACCTGCGGCGGCTTCCTGCGCAGGCTGGGCAGCACCACCTTGGGCAGGCCCGCCGAGCGCCGGGACGGCCGGCCGTAGCTGTAGTCGTCCGCGGACCCGGCGCAGGAGGCGGCGCGTACGGCCGCCCCGAGTAGGTCGCGCCACGGTTGCGGGGCGTGGAACGCCTGCTCCGCCCAGCGCTTCCACGACTCCGGCGCGCTGCCCGGCGCGGCGTTGATGCCCTGCGCGACCCGGAACCGGACGGCGTCACGCTCCTGTTCGGACAGTCCGTTCGCGCCGTCCGGGCCGAGGTCCCAGGGCCGGTCCACGCCGTCGGCCCCGCTGCCGCAGTCCAGCCAGGCCCAGTCGGCCGTCAGCCGGCCCAGCCGGAACTGCCGCAGGTAGTCCTCCATCAGCTCGTCGTCGCGCAACATCAGCCTCGACGGCAGCACGGCGCCGGCCGGCCGGGTCAGCCCTTCGCCGTAGACGTCGTCGTTGATCTCGCAGTCCGCGGCGATGTTCATCCGCAACCGGTCGGCCGGCGAATGCTGATCGTGCGCGGCCGCGTACCGGTCGCTGCGGGTGTGATGGTCGCGGAGCAGATGCGACACCTCGTGCACCCAGACACCGGCCAACTCGTCCACCGGCGTACGCGCGACGAAAGCGGGCGAGACGTAGCAGCGCCAGTACCGGTCGACGCCCATCGTCGGCACGTCCGGCGCCTCGACGACATGCAGCGCGAACAGTGCCGTGGCGAGATACGGCCGGACGCGGGCGGCGTACAGGCGGGCGGTGTAGAGCTTGTCCCAATCGAGGGTGAGGGTGCGCGTGGGCGCTGCGTTGTCGACGGGTGCCGTGTTCATGGGCGCTGTGCCTCCGTGAGGGTGCGCTGGGCGTCGGCGAGGGCGACGGCGTCGGCGCGCTGGGACAGGGCGATCGCGCCGGCGAGCCGGTCGATGACGTCCGGGACCTCCCAGTCGTCGCGGCGCAGGGCCGCGAGACTGCTCGCGGGGACCACGACGACGTCGGGCGCGCCGCTGTCGAGCGCCCGCGCCAGCACGCTCCAGGCCGCGTCCCACCGCGACCGGTCGGGCCGGTTGCGCACGGCCGCCACCACGCCGTCCAGCACCACCTGGCGGAGATCACCCCGCTGCGGGAGTTCGGCGCCGGCGAGGACCGCCTCGGGATCCGGCAGGTCGAGCTGATCGAGGCTCGCCAGCAGCTCCAGGCCGGGGCCGTCGCCGACGGTGCCGCGCACGAGCAGCGACAGCACCTCGCGCGAGGTCCCGGCGGCCGTCGCGAACGCGATCAGCCGCAGCGTCATCTCCCAGCTGCGCGGCGACGGCCACGCGGTACCCCGCCGCGCCTCGCTCGCCGGCAGCTTGTGCACCAGCGCCGGCCGCGTGGTGAGCAGCCCGCAGACGGCCCTTCGCGCGTACGCGACGGCCTCCGGCAGCCGGGCCGCGTCCAGTTCCGGCAAGGCCGGCTTCGGCCAGATTCCGCCGAGACCGCGTACCACCACCTCGTGATCGTGTGTCCACTGCAGATGAACGAACCGGTTGGCGAGGGGCGGGCTGAGCTCCCAGCCGTCCGCCGCCGAGCTGCGGGGGTTGGCCGCCGCCACGATGCGTACGCCGTCCGGCAACCGCAGCGCCCCGACCCGCCGCTCCAGCACCAGCCGCAGCAACGCGGCCTGGACGGCGGGCGGAGCCGTGGACAGCTCGTCGAGGAACAGCAGGCCGCGCCCGGCCCGGACCAGGCGTACGGCCCAGTCCGGCGGCGCCATCGGGACGCCCTGCACGGCCGGATCGTCGCCGACCACCGGCAGACCGGAGAAGTCGGAGGGCTCGTGCACGCTCGCGATGACCGTGGTGAGCGGCAGATCCAGCGTTTCGGCCAGGTGGGTGAGCGCGGCGGTCTTGCCGATCCCCGGCTCGCCCCACAGCAGCACCGGCAGATCGGCGCTGACGGCCAGCGTCAAGGCCTCCAGCCGCACATCGGTACGCGGCTCGGAATCGGTCTGGCGCAACAGGTTCAGCAGATCGGCCGCGATGTCGAGCTGGGCGGCCGGAGGGAAGGAAGTCATCATTCATCACCGTGACATTCGTGAGTGTCGGGAAAAGGGGCGCTGTACCACCCGGCCTCAGCGGCCGGTGGGAGCGGTAGCGGTGGGTGCTGTGCCGGGAAGAGGGTCAGCGGGCCGTCGCGTGGCGGGGATGCGCGCGCAGTTCGGGCCGCCGGCGTCCGGTTCGCTCCGGAGGGAACCAGCCGAGCCTGGCTGCGTTGAGCTCCGCGCTTTGCAGCCCCGCGCTGTGGCGCCCGGCGCGGTGAAGCCCGGCACCGTGGAGCCCCGCACGGTAGATCCCGTACGCGATCCGGCCCGCGGTCGCCTCGTCGAGCGCGTCGCGCAGACCACCCGGTCGCAGCGCGGCCTGGGGCCCGAGCAGGTGCTCGATGACGGCCAGCGCCCCCGGCGCGTCGCCGTGCGTCAGGCGGGCCCGGATGTCGTCGAGATCCTCGGGCGCCCGGTGCAACCGATCGATCTCGCGCAGGCACGGGACCGGCGGGCCGCCCAGCGTGGCCAACAGCTCCTCACGCCGCAACAGCACGGGATCGTGGTCCAGCGGAACGAGTACGCCATCGACGACACCGATCCGATGTGTCTCGCCGCGGCACTCGACCAGCCGGTCGCCGGGCGCTTCCGGATCCTGGTCTCCGACACGGGAGCCGGTGGACCGGTGGGCGCTCGGGTCGAGGCCGGGTCGCGTGCCGTCGGCGCGGTCGTCGCCGGGGCACAGGGCCGCCGCCACGAGTGGATGCAACCGGTCGGGGGCGATCAAGCCGTGCCGCAGGAGGTCGACATCGGGCGGGGTCCAGACCGCGGCGTCCGGCAGTTCCACGGCGTACTGGCAGGCCGCGCTCCGGCGGGGAAGCGCCGTGACCCTCGGCGGATCGGCGTCGAGGTCCAGCAGGAGCCGCCCGCGGGATCCCCGCCGGATGGTCACCGCCGAACCCGTCCGCCCGGCCGCAGCTGCCCCGGTCGCATCTGATCCAGCCGCCTCCGACCCCGCCGCCGTGACGCGTTGCGCTTCGGCGACCCAGCGGTTCGTCGCGTACCCCGCATCGGCCGGGACGACGCCGTCGAGATCGGTGAAACCGTTGTCCGCCGACGAGTCCAGGCCACCGGAGCGGAACAGGAGGTCGTCGGCCCGGCGTACATCCCAGAGGTGCCGGTGCAGATCCAGCCGGAACCGCCGGTCGGGATGCGGATGCGGATGCCCGCCGGCCCCCTCGGCCGGCCGCGCCGGGTCCCACAACGCCAGGCTCATCCGCTGGCCCGCGCTCGCCCAGTGCGGCGGTGTGCGTACCACCAGCCACAACGGCCCATGCCGCGCGAGCGCCACGGTCAGTCCCGGTCGCAGGACACCGTCCGGCGCGATCCGTGGCATGTGCCAGCGCAACAGGTCAGGAGCGAGATGGACCAGATCGGCGCGTACCGCGCCGGCGAGCGCGCGGCCGTGGGACCGGGCCACCGCCCGCAGTGGGAGATCGACGTCCACCCGCGCCGCCGCGCACGCGCCGGCCCAGTCGCCCGCGCTGCGGCGGGCGGTCGCGGTTCGGATCATCGACGGCGGCACGGCGAACTCGCGCACGCTCCGCCAGAAGGAAAGTCGGGACTCGTCCCCGTTCACCACAGACCGCATCAGCAGTCACCCTTGGCGAACGTGACCCCCGTTCCGTACTCGGAGATAATCATCGCCACCGACTGTACAACATCAACTCGGGTACGCGGAAGCGCGTACCCGTGTCTCGAAAGGCTTGACCGGCGACGTCCTTTACCGTGTGTGGGTGACTGAGGATCGTCCCGGCCTGCGTGAACGCGTCGTACGCTACCGTGCCGACCCGCACCTGAGCCGGGAGCAGGCCGCCGACCGGATCAGCGCCTACGTATACGGCAACATCCTCGCGTTCGCCGCGGTCGTCCCGCTCACCGAGCACACGGTCGCCTCGGGGAAGGCGGTCTGGGCGGTACTGGGTGTCTCGGTCTCGACTCTGCTCGCCCACGTCTTCGCGGAGCTGCTCGGCGCCGGCGTCCTGAGTACACCCGGCGAAGGAGACGGAACCGGCGAGCGGGTGGCGTGGACCCAGGAACTGCGCAACTCGACGCCCATCGTGACGTCCGCGACCGTACCCTGCCTGCTTCTCGTGGCCGGCTGGGCGGGCTGGCTCCCGGCGACCGCCACGGTCGTGGCGTCCGAGATCTACCTTCTGGTCCGCATCGCGCTCGTCGGCCTGGTCGTAGAGCGGCTGCACACCGAACGCAGCACCGCGCGTACGCTCCTCGCCGGTCTGGCAGCGGCGGCGATCGCGGCCGGGATCGCCGTGCTGAAGGCGGTCGTGGCCCATTGATGGTCCGTAAGGGAGAGTAATGAGATGAGACCGCTTCGATACGCGATCAACGTGACGCTCGACGGCTGCTGCCATCACGAGGCAGGGCTCCCGCCGGACGAGGAGTCGATGCGCTACTGGACCGCTGAGATGGAACGGGCCGATGCTCTGCTGTTCGGGCGGGTGACCTACGGGATGATGGAGTCGGCGTGGCGGCGGCCGGCCACGGGCATATGGCCCGACTGGATGGGTGAGTCGGAGATCCCGTTCGCCGAAGCCATCGATCGAGCGAAGAAGTACGTCGTGTCGAGCACGCTGAGCGGGGTCGATTGGAACGCCGAGCTGGTGCAAGGCGACTTGGGCCACACGCTGCGGCAGCTCAAGCAGGAACCGGGCGAGGGCCTGTTCGTGGGAGGCGTGACGCTTCCGCTGGCCTTGGCGGATCTGGGGCTGATCGACGAGTACGTGTTCGTTGTGCAGCCGGTCCTCGCCGGGCACGGGCCGACGTTGCTCTCCGGTCTGCGCGAGCGTATTCAGCTCGAGCTGGTGGATCGCCGTGAGTTCCGGTCAGGGGCGGTCGCCATGCGATACCGGCCCACGCGAGTGACGGCTTGACGTGATTCGTCCTGGTGCGTTGGCCGCGGCCCGGCGGTGAACGCGGTACCGCAAGCCCGAGGAGTGCAGCGTGACCAGAGTGCGGGGTTCGCCCTCGCGACGCGGCCATGATCCACGTCACTGTCACAGCGCCGGACTGGCCGGCGTCTCGTGTTCGTACCGCAACGACACGAGACGAGGTCATCATGGACACCCGGTTCGACTTGTTCAGCAACGAGCTCAGCCTGAAGTTCAACAAGCGGTTCGCCAACGCGGCGCTGGTGATCCAGCAGTCGCCGTTGCCGGCTTCCACCCAGGAGCTGGTCTCCCTGCGGGCCAGCCAGATCAACGGCTGCGGCTGGTGCATCGACTTCCACGTCAAGGAGGCGGTCGCCGCGGGCGAGGACCCGATCCGCCTGCACCTGGTCGCCGCGTGGCGCGAGTCCACCGTCTTCACCGAGGCCGAGCAGGCCGCGCTCGCCTTCGCCGAGGAGGGCACCCGGCTGGCCGACGCCGGGCAGGGCGTCTCGGACGAGACGTGGGAGCTGGTGCGCAAGCACTATGACGACGATCAGGTCGCCGCGCTGGTCTGCCTGGTGGCTCTCATCAACGCCGCCAACCGCATGGCCGTGATCGTGCACCAGAAGGGCGGCTCCTACCAGGCCGGCAAATTCGCCGACATGGCTCACTGATCCGCCGCCCGACGCGTACGCCTCCTCACGCGCCCGGCCATCGCAGGCCGGGCCCGCGGGGAGGCCATGCAGCAGGTGATGTGCATCGCCGGTGGATTCCGGCGATCGGGGAGGCGTGTCCGGCTGGCGAAGCGCCCGAAAACTGCGGTGCGCCGTGGGCGCTTGATGCCTATGGTCGCGCCCATGGAGATCCGTACTGTGGCACCGGCCGTCCAGCCCGCTGTCGAGCAGGTCGTCTCGGCGGCGTTCGGTGAGGCGCCCGACGGGCGCGTGGTGCAGATGATGCGAGCGCTGGAGGCCGGCGGGGCGGCTCGGGCGAGTTTGGTCGCTGTCATCGACGAGCAGATCGTCGGGCATGTGGGACTCTCGCGCGGCTGGGTGGACGCTCGACGCGAGCTGGTCGAGGTGCTGGTTCTCTCCCCGCTGTCGGTGCGTCCCGACCGCCAAGGCCGTGGCGTCGGCACCGCGCTGGTCGCGGCGGCGCTGGAGACCGCCGGAGACCATGGCGCGCCGGCCGTCTTCCTTGAGGGCAGCCCGGACTACTACGGGCGCCGCGGGTTCAGCTCCGCTTCCGCCCTCGGTTTCGAGCGGCCCTCGACGCGCATCCCGGACCCGGGGTTCCAGGTCGCGCTCCTGGCGTCGTACCAGCGGTGGATGGTCGGCCGGTTGATCTATCCCGAGGCCTTCTGGACAACGGACACGGTCGGCCTGCGTGACCCCGAGCTGGAGCGGGTGGAGGCACAGATCGCGTCGAACTGACGCGGGCCGGTTGGTCTCTTCCACGCCGTCAAGGAACGCGACCCGTACGCGATGACCCACGTCAACGGAGAACCGCTGCCGCCACGTCTGACCAGTACGGCAGCCGATGATCCCGCTCATCGATTGGTGTCGACGGGGGTTCGGCGATGTTCCTATGTTTGCCAAGCCGTCAATGCTGCGAAGCCGGCGAGCATGGTCGAGTGGATCTCGCGGACAACGTAGCGCTTGAGGCCTCGCGTGATTTCTATTTGTGACGGCCTGAGCCTGTCACAGCCGGTCGTTCGCGATATCAGCCGCGTGGCGTGCGCCCGTCGAGGAGGTAGATGGTGGTGCCTTTGGCGCGGGCGGCGAGGGCTGCCTCGATACGGGGTGCGACGCGCGGCGGCAGCAGTGTCCGGCACTGATCGGGGTCGTGGAATCCGAAGGTGTCCAGCTCGTCGAGATCGACGTCGATCTTGTGCTCTCGGGTGATTCGGCCGCCGTCGAAGATGAAGTTGACCAAGGCCCGGGGCCGTGGCGCGGCTGGAGAGGCCCAGTCGACGACGAGGAGGTCGCCGACGGGCAGGGCGAGGTGGAGCTCTTCGCGTAGCTCGCGTTCGGCGGCGGCGTGCGGCGTTTCGTGCTGGTCGATGTAGCCGCCGGGGATGGCCCAGTGGTCGCGATAGTTCGGCTTGACCAGCAGCACGTGGCCGAGTTCGTCGGTGATGAACAGGGCGGCGGCGGCGTGGAAGGCCGCGAGCTGCGCGTACCACTGTTCCGGCTCGACCCACGTCATTCGGTGACTTTACCCACGTAGGGCTGGTGAAACATAGTCGCGGGCACGGTGCAGGAACTCGTCGACGGTTGGGTTGCCCCGGTATGGCGTCAGTCGTTGGGCGAGGTCGGTGATGCGGTCGGTGACACGCCGGGAGCGGACCCGTCCGGCGAGGTTGAGAGTGTCGTGGCCGAGTTGCCCGGCGTGTTCGGGCTCGGCGGCCGGTCCGGTCGTGTGGACGCTGGCGATCAGCGCAGTGTGCAAGGCACGGGTGCGTACGCTGCCTTCGGCGAGCTCGAGGGCCTGTGCGGTGTATCGGAGGGCTTCTGTGGTGCGGCCGAGGTCGCGCAGGCAACGGATTGCAGTGCCCGCAAGGTGGGCGGGGGTGAAGTAGCCGGCCCACGCCGGCTGCTCGGTGCCGTTGGTCTTGGTGGTAGCGTCTTCGGCCAGTCGGAGAGCGGTGATGCAGCTGCGGGCGTCGCCGGCGACGGCGTGGGCGCATGCCTCCGCCGTGTACAGACGAGCCATGACGAAGGTGTGGGCGCGGCCGCGTCCGCCGTCGACGGCGGCTCGGGCGAGTCTGACTGCTTCGCCGGGCTGCTGGAGGTATACGGCTTGCGTGGACATATTCGCGAGGATGTGCGCGCCGAAGCCGACGTGATCAGCGGCCTTCGCCAGCCGCAACGACTGGATGAAATGCCGTTGCGCCCAACCGTGATCACCGACGTCGTAGCTCATGAAGGCGACCTGGCCGGTCAGCTCGGCGACGGCGGCGAACAGGTGCCGGCCGACCTTGTCGGTGTAGGTTCCATGCAGCATCGGCTCCGCCTCGCGGTGCAGCCATTCTGCCAGGACCGTGCGGTACCGGCCGCCGCCGTGACGCCGGTCGAGATCGAGGAAGTGCTGCTGGCAGGCGCGTAGCTCATCGACATCGGACAGGGTGACGCGGCGGCCGCCGCGAAGCGTCCGGGTCGCGGGGATCGAAATGCCAGCGCCAGCCGGCGTCGGTCGTCGCTGCAACGACGAAGGGCATCGAGCTGAGTGTGTCCTGCCGGGCCACCTGCTGTCGCCACAGACTTGCCACGGTGTCGCGGGTCTGCTCAAGACCGGTCGCGAAAGTGAGCCCGAGCTCGGAGGACGCGCCACCGGCGGCCAAGCCCAGCTCGTCGACGTCTACCGGACGCCGGATACGGCGGCTGAGTACCTCGGCGATGACCTGCGGTACCGGGTCATCGGGGCGACGACCACGCAGCCACCAGTACACCGAGGCAGCGTCATATCGCAACGCGAGGCCGCGCGCCTGACCGCGAAGATTGACCTGCCGGGCGAACGCCGACCGCGCCTGCGCGTATCCAGCCTCGGCGAGCAGAGCATGCAGGTGGTGGTTGGTGACCGCCCTCGCCATCGCCGCTTCCCCCAACCTCGGCCATTGGTGACGCAACATAAGCATAGAGCGACATCAACCCTGGTCGACGGCTGCGCAACCCCGCGCAACGCAGCACAACCCAGCCCAACCCCGCAGAGGTGGTCGCACCTTCCGCGAGCCGATCGCGGCCAGCCAGCCTGGACGTGGAGGTGAAGCCGGGTATGGACACAGAGTTCAACCACGTCCTGGACGAGATCGACCAGCGCGTTACCGACCTGCGCGCATGGGCTCGCTTCGGTGGCGTCACGGTGCTACCGCCGCTGCTCGCGCTGGGCACGAGCGAGCGAGTCGGTTCCAACTGGCTGTCGGACACATTGCGGCCGATCATGCCGCAGCATAACGAGCCGTTCCGGCAGCAGCTCGGCAGTCTGCATCCGCTCTCGCCGGTCAACCCCTACAGCATTGAGGTCGAACAGATGCCCAAGGCGTTGCTCGGCACGCTGAGCTGGCACGGCCTGGTCGAGTTCGTACTGGCCAAATACTCGCCGGTCCGGCAAATGCTCAAGGAGACCAATCTGTTCTTCACGGCACGGTCGCTGCTGCGGTTGTTCGCCGACGCCCCCGTGGTCGTGCTCACTCGCAGCCCGCTCGGCGTGGCCAGTTCCTTCGCCCGCTCCAGGTTGTTCGACCGCTGGAGGTACGCCGACCGGTACCGGCAAATGGCCACCATGACGGACGCCGGATCACACGAGCGATTCGCTCCGCTGGTGCCAGACGACAAACCGGACGAGCTGACCGCGCTGACCCGGCTGATCGTGCTCAACACGGTCCTGCTGGCCGACGCGCTCGACGGTCGCAGCTACACCCACATTCGCTACGAGACCGCCGTACTCGACCAGCCGGCCGCCTGGGCGGCGCTAGACAGTTTGATACCGCCCCAACATTTTCCGATGACACCCCGACCCGCCGCGGCCGGCGGGGATGACCTATTCGCGACCAATAACCACAAGACCAGCCTGGCCGCGCAGCTCTCCTCGGCCGAAGCCGTCCAGGTCATCGCCTGCACTGCACAGACGCTCGCAGTCGCCGCCGACCGGGTAGCTCCGAGCGTTCTGGAGCGTGCCGCGACGTGGCTGACCGGCGCCGAGCACTACGAGGTGACCGGACGCCCGACCACTTCGCCCGGCAGTCGCAGCCGTGTCCCCAGCCCACCCCCGGTCGAGGTCAGTTACCGACACCTGCACCGCGTGGCGTGGCGCAACCTGCTGGTCAGCAACGCCGAGTACGCCGGACTGCTCAACGCGCTAAATGCGGCCGGAGTGGCGAACACCCAGCGCGACACCCACCTGCTGCTGGTTCCGATGCCGCACGAACGCGGCGGCCGGATCCACTGGTCAAGCGAACGCGAGACCTGGACTATCAGCCCCGGTTTCGCTCACCACCCGGCCTACTGGGTCACCTGGATCGGCGCGGCGCTGTTCGCCGCAGTAAACTCCGCGCGCCTGCCAGCCCACAGCGAGCTATGCGCGCTGGCCGCCGAGACGACCTCATCCA
This sequence comes from Hamadaea tsunoensis DSM 44101, assembly GCF_000428945.1. Classification (GTDB taxonomy): domain Bacteria; phylum Actinomycetota; class Actinomycetes; order Mycobacteriales; family Micromonosporaceae; genus Hamadaea; species Hamadaea tsunoensis. The sequence continues at coordinate 66,884 of NZ_AUAX01000007.1, forward strand.
ATCACGACTATGCGCTGGGGGATGCAGCTCAGGTCACCCAAACGCAGGCCCCGTACGGGATTCATCACCCAGTCGGCAACGTGCAGGTCTGGTGCGGCGACGGTCCACCGACACCGCATGGTCAGCCGGTACAACGGTGGATTCACGGTGCCGCATGGAACACCCCGGCCACCATCGACGAGGTCAACCGGCTGCGCTCCCGGCACCTACTGGGTGCGTCCCGAGGAGTCGGCGTGCGGCTCGTCCGCGACCAGCCGCAACCGTTCACGCGGCCCACGATCGCCCAAGCGTCGACCGCGCTGAACACGTGGATCGACAGCCTCACCGACCGCAGCCGCGCCCTCGACGACCTTGATATGACGATCGTGCGCGCCCTACAGGCCGATGTTGGCCTTCAGACCCATGTATGAGCCGGCGCCAGGCCAGCTGGCCCGAGCCAGCTCAAGGAAACGTCCGCTGAACCCCAGCGACGGCAACTCCGCCAGCTTCACGAACTCCACCGCCCGGATCGGACGGGTGTCCGCCCCGGCCACGACCGCCCCCAGCGTGCCGCCGGTCCGCTGGCACTCGAAAGTGAGGTGAACAACGTGCGCCTGCACGACGTCACACACGTACAGCAACCGCCCAACCTGGATATCCAGACCGGTCTCCTCGGCCACCTCGCGCCGCAGCGCCTCCTCGACCGTCTCGCCCTTCCCGCCCGGCAACGACCACGACCGGTCGCCCTCGGTGTCCTGGTCCAGCAGCAGGATCTGGTCGTCTTCGATCAGGAGCGCGGTAACGCGTACATTCATCGGCACCCGCAGACCGTAACAATCCCGGACGATCACCACACGGCGGCGCGGCCATGAACCGCCAGCCAGCTACTCAGATCGTCATTTGCGCCGGGGGACTCGGCACCCGGGTGTCGCCCTGGGCGCGGCACCTGCCCAAAGAGTTCGCGCCGGTGGCCGGGCGACCGGGCATCCTGCACCTGCTCGACGAACTGACCGCCCTTGCCCCAGCCCAGGTCATCGTGGTCTACCACCCGTTCTACGAGACCTTCATCGCCTGGGCCAAGACCACCCTCGGCCGCGGCGGGCAAGCTGCCTACCAGCGCGCCGCAGGTCTGCCGCGGACCGATCTGCCGCTGCACGAGCAGCTCGATCTGACGTTCATCCCGCAGCGGGGCCGGTACGCCGACGTCACCTCTGTCCTCAACGGCGCCGACCATCTACGCACCAGCACCGACGTGTACGTCGCGTTCGCCGACAACCTCTACCCGCACGACAACCCCAGCCTCGCCCTGGCCGCCGTACCCGCTGGCCAGACGGCAGTCCTGGTACGGCCCTACCACCCGGTCGAAGCCGGCCGCCGTGGAGTGATCGTGGCGCACCGCGACGCCGACGTGCTCACGATGGCCGACCTGGTGGAAAAGCCACCCCCAGAACGCGCCCGCGAGCTGCAAGACGAGCACGGACAGTCGGCCCTCTGGCTGCTGGAAGGCCGCGCCCGGCTGGCTCGCTCGTTCGTTGACCAGCTTCGCCGAACGCCGATGGATCCAGCCATCGAGCCCAAGCTGTCGCTGGCGATACGTCAACATGCACAACGCGAGCCAGTACGCCTTGTCGTCACGCGTTCCGCAGTGACCGACATTGGCAACCCGGCCTTCGATCGGACAGACGCTGCGACGGTGAGGTGAGCCTCCCGGCGTGGCACCGCCCCGTAGCGCACGACCGTGACCGCCACGACATCTCACATGAGGCTACGTAGGTCATCCGTGCTCATGCGGGCGCCCGGAGTGCGACGACCTTGTCGAACGTCATAATGCAGGTGATTGCACGATCCTGCGGCGCACGTGGTGTGGTGTGGTGCAGGGGCAACGGTCACGTGCTCATCGTGGACGGCGAGCACGAGCGGAGCCACTGCTGCCAGCCGAGGTGCAGGACGCGATGTGCACGGCCCGCCCGTACATTCGGCTGAGCTGATCGCAGTAGCGTGGCGGGATGACTACCCGGGTGGTTGTGCTCAACGGCGGTTCGAGCGCCGGCAAGTCGGCGATCGCCCGTCGCCTACAGGACGTTCTGCCGGAGCCGTGGCTCTCCCTGAGCGTGGACACGCTGGTCGACGCGATGCCCGCCGCTCTGCGTACGGCAGAGTCGGGCATCATGTTCGCCGCGGACGGTGGCGTGCACGTCGGCGACCGGTTCCGGGAACTGGAGGCGGCGTGGATGGCGGGCGTGGCCACCATGGCGCGGGCCGGGGCCGGCATCATCATCGACGATGTCTTCCTGGGCGGGTCGGCGTCGCAGCAGCGGTGGCGGGACGCGCTGGCCGGCCTTGACGTCCTCTGGGCCGGCGTACGCTGCGACGCCGAGGTGGCCGCCGCGAGGGAGGCCGCCCGTGGTGACCGGACGGCCGGGATGGCGGCCGCGCAGGCCGACCTGGTCCACGAAGGTGTCCGCTACGACGTCACGGTCGACACCACGTACGTCGATCCGCTCAGCTGCGCACGGGTCATTGCCGCCGCCGTCCGGTGATCGAACGCCACCCGGAGACGGCACGCGTGGGTCTTTACCAGGATGGCCGGGCTGATGCGAGTCGACTCGACGGGCTGGTTCTCTGCCATACGGGCCCAGGACTGGACCAGATTCGCTCGATGCCCCGCTTGGCCATAGCGGGCACCTTCAACGTCGACGAGCGCCGGCCCGCGCTCATCGACGCACCGCGTGGGGAGAGCCGGGCCGCTTGTTCGCGGGGGAGAAGAAGTGATGCTCCATGAGCAGGAGTACCGCGACCAGGGCGGCGACCATGCCGAGGACGAAGTACGGGGTGGAGATCAGATACGCCTTGCCGGGCCCGGCGAATTTCCCGATCTCCACCCGGTAGATCACGACGCACAGCACCAGGTTGCCCACGGCGTAGAGAAGCATCAGGACGAAGAGCAGCCACCGGGCCACGTTGGAGGCCCGCCACGTGAAGATCGCCGGTAGTGCGGCCGCTGTCGCCAGGATCAGCCACAACCCCAGGAGAAGCGCGGCCACGGGAGGATCTGTCGGGTCGCCCGTGGTGACGAGAAGGGCGGCCGCGAAGGCGGCGGCGAGGGCCGCCCCGACGTAGGTCAGCACGACCGCCACGGTGACCACCGCTGGTCTCGTCACCGGTGTGGGCTCCGGGGTCGGGTGGGGCGTCATCGGCACGGCTCCGTTCCAGGCTGTGCTCGTTGCTGTGGTGGTGATTCGGGTTGGGCGGCAGGCACCGAGGTGATCGGATGCGAGCGCCCTCTGGTCAAGGCCGGCGGAGTGCCGCCCCGAGCCTGTCGAGCTCGCTCTCGCGATGCGCGTGATGCTGCCGGGTCCACTGCTCGTCGTGGAGCGGATCGAGCGTCATCACCAGCCGCGTACCGTCCGCCGCGGGGAAGAGTTCGATGGTCGTGAGGTGCACGTACGCTTCGTGCCCGGGAACGAAGTCGACAACGGTCCGGTAACCGAGCCGGGCCGGGGGAACAACTTCCGTGAAGGTCTTGTACAGCTCGCTCGACAGGGGAAGTCCGGCCGCCTCCATGTACCTCACCTGTTCGGGTGCGGTCGCTGTCATCGTGTAGCGCACTTCGCCGCCCGGCCGGAGGCCGATCTCGCTGACCTGGGTCTCGAATCCCTCGGGAGCCCACCACCGGTCGAGCCCTGTCGCGGTCGTGAGCATCTGCCAGACGACCTCCGCCGGGGCTTGATAGGTGCGTTCCAGACGTGTCGGCATCAATCCTCCGTAGCGGATGTCGAGCATGGGGCACGGCGTTTCAGGGTGCCGGCCGCCGACCGGGTCGACCGCCGCGTACGGGAGGTCGACGGCGAGGTTCAGCACGACCCGAACGGTCGTGCCGCAGCCCTTGCAGCACCAGTTATATCGACCTGCCGCGGGACGGTGCCAACGTCGAAGCACCCCGGTGAACAGCAGTGAACAGGGGGCTGACGCCGACCGCAGCTCCATGGTGGACTGTTCACGTGCCCACCGAACAAGATCCCTTCGCCGGGGAACTCCGGCGGCTGCGCGACCGGGCTGGGTTGACCCTGCGCCAGGTCGCCGCGCGGGCCGGCTACTCCGCGGCCACGCTGTCGAACGCCGAGACCGGCCGGCGGGTCACCTGGCCGGTGGCCGAGGCGTTCATCCAAGCCTGTGGGGAGGCCCCGGTCGAGTGGCGGTCGCACTGGGCCGCGACCCGGGCGGCCGAGGTCTCGATCACGCCACTGCCGGCGCTCGGCTACGAGCCGGCGGTCGACGGCGCCGACCCGGTGCGAGCGGGCTGCGACCCCGACAAGGTCACCGTCAGTTCGCGGCAGCTGCTGTGGACCGACCATGTCTGGGGCGGCTACCGGCATGTGCACTTCGGCGTCGTCCAGCTGCGCTACTCCCCGCGCCGGCACGCCGCCTGGGCGCGGTTCATCGGCAGCGACGCGTTCGACCACATCGCCGGTCAGCGGCCCCTCGACCTGTCCGTCGAGATCCACCGCCCGACCGACGACGCGAGCCGGCCGTTTCGCAGCCGGTACTGCCTCGACTGGCATTGGAGCGACATCCTGCTGACCCACGGCGCCACCGTGTACGCGCGGGCGAGCGTCTACCGCGATGACGACGTGCTCAGCACCGGCGACACCGAACACCTCGTTCTCCGCTGACCCCGGCCCCCACTTGGGATGACCGGTCAGCGCCCGTCCGGCAGCCAAGGCCGCCGCGAACCGCAGCCGACCGTCATCAGCGGGCCGACCGGCGGGCGAGGGCGTCCACGTCGGCCCGGCGGTAGGCCACCATCCCACCTTCGGCGAAGGAGCAGAGCAGCCACGCCTCCGTGGTACCGCATTCGCGGACCTCCGCCGGCAGCGGCGTGATCGGGGTGAACGTCACGGCGGCGCCGTCGACGTGGGCCAGGCCGAGCCAGGCGTGCCGGCCGGGCACCCTGGGCGCGAGGGTGCTGACGACGAAGGTGCTCTCGTCCGTCGCGTACGGGCCTTTGTCGATCCACAGCCAGCTGCGGGCCGCGGCGGTCAGGACGAGGTCGTCGGGCCGGGCCAGGTGTTCGACGATCCTTCCGGTACGCGGATCGACCCGCACGGCCGCGTCCCCCTGGCCGTAGCACAGCAGGCCGCCGGCGCACGGGTTCGGCCGGCCCGATCCGCCGGCGACGTCCACCGACCACAGCGGCCCGCCCGCGAGGTCGTGCAGGGCGTACATGGCGTAGCGGGAGCCCGACCGTTCGCCGCCGAGGACGGACAGCTGATCGCCGTAGAGGGACAGCGCCTCCGCCGCCGGTACGCGCCCGACCGGCGTCACGGCCCCGGTCGTGTAGTCGACGGCGAGCCCGTAGCGGTCGGGCGGCACGACCAGGAACTCGCGTCCGGCCGGGCCTTCGTCCGGGTAGTGGAACTGGCTTCCCACCGGTACCCGCACCGACCACGACGACCGTCCGGTGGCGAGGTCGCGGCCGTCGATCCGCCAGGCGTCGGCGGTCTCGGTCCGGACGAGCAGCCGGTCGCCCGCGGGGCTCACGGCGAGCGACCGGAGCCGCTCGTGCCACCGCTCCGCCCCTGTACGCGGATCCAGCACCGTCACCACCCAGCCGGTCGTGTCGGTTTCGGGGCGTTCGCCGAACACGACGTTGTCGCCGACGTGTTCGACCCAGGCGAGCGGGGTGCTGTCGTGAGTCCATAGTGTCCGGTGTCGCGCCAGATCGGCCACGACGAGCTTTCGCTGGGCACCGTCGATGTAGGCGACAAGATCGCCCCAGCCGGTCGCGCCGCTGTCGAAACGCGCGTGCGGCAGCACGTACGCCTCGACAGCCGGCTCGTCGACCGCGGCGCCGGTCGCGGTCAGCAGCAGTCCGGCCACCGCCGAGGCCCCGACCGCCCGCCAGGTACGCCGACCCGGGCGGCCGCGGGCCGGCGGCTCGTCGCGTACCTGGGTGAGGTCGCCGAGCTCGATCGTGCTCATGTCGTCCACCCCCGTGATGGCTGGGAAAGGAGTCTATGTCCAGGCGGGGCCGCGGCCGGACCAGCCGAGGATGAGCAGCACGTCGTCGAGGGCCACTCCGGCCGGGACGGTGATCGTCCAGTCGCCGGCCGGACTCGTGCCGACCAGGCCGGTCCAGGCGGGCGCGTTGGCCAGCCGGGAACTCGCGTACCCCTTGGTGGTGACCGCGTCGCCACCGCCGGTCGCCCGCCGGACGGTGACCGTCTCGGCGTCCGCGCCCAGCAGCTGTACGCCGACCGCCGCCGTCGCGAGCTGCTCGATGTAGAGCGGGAAGTCGTTGTCCCGCAGGGTGATGGTGACGGTGCGCGCCCCGTTGTTGAGCGACCACCACTGGTCGGGGAAGTCGCGGGCGAGGCTGAAGACGCAGTCGGCGGACCGCTGGCGGTCGCCGTTGAGGCGCTCGACGACCTGGGCGCGGTAGCCGTAGTCGGCCAGCGCCGTGTACTCCACGGTGAAAAGGACGTCGGCGAGCGAGTCGTAGTCGAACGGGTTGGCCGCCTTGGGCAGTTGCAGCGCCCACGTGGTGTCCACACCGGACCCCTCGAACGGCAGCAGCATCTCCGACTGGACGTCCAGCTCGAACACGCCGTTGGCGTTGAGCGGCGAGGTCAGCGCGACCTGGGACGGTTCGCGGCGCAGCGCGATGTCGGTGAAGCCGCCCATGGTCGGGGCGGTGACGCGGGAGACCCCGTTGGAGGCGAGGGTGGCCCGGATGCCGCGGCTGGGCGGGATCAGGCCGACGACGCTGACGCGTACCTGGCGGATGAGGCGCAGGTAGTGGCCGGGGAAGTCGTTGTCGAACAGGGCCATCGGCGTCGCGAACGACAGGTCCCCGGTACGCCGGAACGTCAGGAACTCGGCCGGCATCAGGGCGCTCAGCGAGAACGTCTGCGACAGGTTCATCCGGCGCTGGTCGGTGGTGAAGGCGTACTGGTCGAGCTGGCTGAGGTCGTCGGTGAGCCGTTCCGCGCCGGTCAGGCCGCCGCGGTCGACGGTCTGCCCGGGCGCGTTCCAGTAGGAGTCGCCGATCAGCCGCTGCGCGTTCTCGGCCCGCTCGAAGGCGAGCTGCGCCTGGGCCAGCCGGGCCACCGAGGTCGCCTGCTGCAGGAGGCTGCGGTAGACCTGGCCGAGGGTGGTGGACATCCAGCGGTACAGGTCGGCGTTGGTGAACTGGGTGGTCAGCAGGGTCAGCGTCGCGAGCGCCTGGCTGTTCTGCAGGCTGGCGAGCGCCAGCTCCTTCTGCGCGATGTCCTGCTGGTCGCGGGCCACCTGCACCTGCGCGGCGGCGATCAGCGAGTCCTGCTCGGCCGACGCCTGCTGCATGCGCCACTCGGCCCGCCGGTCCTCGATCCCGGCCATCAGCTGGTTGGCCTGCATCTGGGCTTCCATGCCGTTGAGGAACCCGGTCGCCACGCCCTTCACGACGTAGCCGGCGGCCACCGCCGTCTGCAGGCCCGCCACGGCGCCGAAGCTGAAGACCTCGCCGGGCACGTTCATCGCCGTCGACGCCGCGTTGGCCACGCCGATCACCGAGTCCGCCACCGCGATGACGTTCTTCATGTCGCGCATCTGCGGGTACGCGCTGAGCAGCTGCTGCTCGTACTGGTTGGGCGGGGCCTCGATCCGCGTACGGTAGTCGGCGGACATGGTGTCGGCCTTCGTCTTCTGCGCCACGGCCGCGTCGATCGCGTCGCCCGCCTCGGTCACCTGCGCCTGGTGCACGGCCACCTGCGCGCCGGCGGCGTCGAGCGCGTTCTGGGCGTCCGAGAGCTGCAGCGTCTTCTGGTCGTACTTCTCCAGGGCCGACAGGTACTGCGCCTCGACCTGACCGGCCAGCCCGGACAGCTGCCGGGCCCGTTCGAGCAGCACCTTGAACCGGTAGGGCGTCGGCTGGTTGATCCCGGTGACCGTGGTGGCCGCCTGGACGCGGGGCAGGCCCGCGATGTTGCGGCCCTGGCGCAGCTTGGCCAGCTGGATTCCCGCCCGCGCGGTCAGCTCGCCGAGGACCGGCAGCGCCAGCGCGGCCTCACCGGGGTTCGACGGGGTCAGCGCGGCCAGGGCCCGGTGGGCCAGCAGCTGCTGCGCGGTCACGTACAGGGTCCGCGCCCGCGCCACCGACGCGTCCGACTCGCGGGTGAACTCGCTGTCGGCGTACTCGAGGACGCAGCGGACCGTCGCCAGCAGCGTGGCGCGCAGGTTCGGGAAGGTGCGGCCGAGCGCGTACGGGTCCAGGCGGGTCAGCCAGCCCGGCGGGAACGTGAGGTCCGGCTTGATCGGCGCGTTCGGCAGGTTGTTCACCGCCGCCAGTTCGGTGTTCATCGCCGCCAGGATCGAGCCCGCGCCCGCCTGCGGCAGGTCGTAGGAGTAGAGCAGCCAGTACCAGTCCAGCGCCGCGAGGTACTCGCCCGACGCCTGCAGCTGCTGGGCCAGCAGCATGGGCACCGCCCAGAGCGCCTCGCGGGCCTGGTCGGCCGTCAGGGGCAGGGCGGCGAGGGTGTTCTGCGCGGCCCGGTTGCGCTGCCCCACCGGGTACGCGAACGACGGGAAACTCGGGTTCGCCGTCCGCGAGGCCGCCACGTACGCGTTCGCCTGGGCGATGGCGTCGGCCGGGCGGAACTGGCCGGACCCCCGGATGACCTGCCACAGCGCGGAGAACGGGGTGTTGCCGGCGGGCAGCAGCAGGGTCGGGTCGCGGTACTGCTCCGGGAAGAGGAACGTCTGCGTGGCCGCCTGCCAGCTGCCGTACTGGCCGATCCACTTCCAGGACGCGTCGAACGCGGGCTGCCCCTGCGTCAGCGTCCACGGTTTGGCCGGGTGCCCGGTCGGCAGCTGCCCGGACCGGATCGCGAACAGCAGCGACTGCAGGCTCTCGGTCGCCTGGTCGAGCCGGGTGGTGCGCAGCGTACCGGCGGCCTTGACGTCCACCTGGAACAGCAGGGTCAGCTGCTCGGCCGCGTCGCCGGTCAGGCGCATCGCCGCGGCGAGGTCCGTCACGAGACCGTCGCGCAGGATCGGCAGCGCCGCCTGCTCGGCCTGCGCGACCGCGTCGGCGGCCCCGTCGGCCAGCGACTGCCGCTGGGCGGTACGCGTACGCAGGAGGGTCGACCAGTCCGCGCGGGCGACCGGATGCACCCGGTAGGGGCTGACCGCGGCCGGGGCGTCGGCCGCCACGAACTGGTCGGGGCCGACGACGACCGGGGTCGCCCCGGGCAGCAGCCGCGACTCCTCGGCCCGCCACGTGGGGTAGAGGTTCTGCTTGCGTACGCCGATGAGGATCGCCTTGGCCTGGGCCCATTCCGCCGCGGTGACCGGGCCGAGGGCCGCGAGCCGGGCGAGGCGGCGCAGGATCGAGAACCCGGACTGGGTGAGGCCGGCCGCGGCGAGCTGGTCGCCGATGTCGGTTCCGTTGCCCTGCGCGGTTTCCAGCGCGGCCAGGTCGACGCCGGGCAGCCCCTTCTGGGTGAGGTTCGCCAGCGCCGCGGTGGGGGTGGCCCCGGTGTTGATGGAGATCTGCAGGTTGGCTTCCCAGGCCGCGAGCTGGTTGGCGCGCACGCCGAGGGCCGTGGTGATCGGCCCGTACGCCGCCCCGGCGGCCACGTCCCGGGCGGTGACGACGTCCGGGTCGAGCAGCGCGCCGAACGTACGCGTCGCCGCCGGGGCCGCGTCCTGCGCCGCCCACGCGGTCGCCTGCGCCGTCCGTCGCCATTGGAGGATCGTGGCCGGGGCGATGTCGCGCAACGGATCCAGGGCGGGGCCGGTGGACGGCAGCCCGAACTTGGCCTCCAGCTCGGCCTCGGTGATGCCGGAACCGGTCAGCAGCAGCGCGTCCAGCTCGTCGGGGCGGGAGCCGGACAGCCGGATGCCGAGCCGGGTACCGAGGGCGCGCCGGTCGGCGTCGGTCATTCCGCGGGCCAGCTGCAGTTCCGCCGGCGTGGTCCCGTACGCGGCCAGCAGCGCCGTGTACGCCGCGGCCGCGTACGCCGCCTGGCCGGTCGTGCCGGTGTAACCCCTGGCCGCCATGTACGCGCGCATCACCTCGACCGGTACGCGCAGCTGGTTGGTCGCCCGGCGGCTGACCTCCGCCTCCCGGGTCAGCGGCTGGCTGATGCGGTCGACGGGCTGGCCGAGGGCGCTCGCCACGACCGCGGTGACGAGCGCGCCGCCGGGCGTGGTCACCTGCTCGTTGGCGAACTCCAGCAACGCGGCCAGGTACGCCCGCCCGTCCAGCCGTTCGGCGAGGGTGGCCGCGGCGTACCCGGAGACGACCTGGAAAGGCACGACGAGCGGGTTGGCCGCCGGTATCGCGTTGCCCGAGTTGTCCTGCGCCCAGACGTAGATGGTGTGGGCGCCGAGCCCGGTGACCGTAATCGGGGCCGACCACGAGGTGAAGTCCCGGTGTCCGGACGCGGTCGCGGGGCCGGTCGGGGTCGCGACGGTCGGCGTACCGGTGGGGGTGGTCGCCCAGGTGACCTGGGCCTGGCCGTCGATCATGCCGCTCTGGTCGTCGGCGGACGTGCCCATGAGCGTGAACGTGCAGGTCTGGGAGCCGGGCGGGGTCGCGGCGATCTGGCCGCCGGCCGCCGGATAGGTGACGCGCACGGTCGGCGCGGTGACGTCGGTGCCGACGACCGTCACCGTCTTGGTCTGCGCCGCGCCCGTCAGCGTGTCGGTGACGGTGACCGAGATGACGTGCGGCCCCATCGCGCTGGGCGCGAGGCCGACCGGCCCGGAACCGCCGGGCAGGCTCACCGCCGGCAGGCCGCCGGTGGCCGTGAACGTACGCGGGCCGTGGCCCGGCGTCGTGGTGGCCGACACGGTGACCGTGCCGCCGTTCGGCAGGGGCAGCGGGACCTGGGTGTTCGGCGCGGGCGCGGTGATCGTCAGCCCCGGCGTCGGGCTCGCGTACGCGATGGTCACGGTGGCGGTCGCGGTGTCGCTGATGGCGAGTTCGTCGCCGTCGGTGCCGTTGAGCGTGACGGAGATCGGGTTCGAGCCGGTACGCACCGCCCGCACGGTGGCGTTCCAGGTGCCCGAGCGGGCCACGCCGGTCCAGTGCACGGTGGACGCCACTCCGGCCAGGGTGAGGGTCCCGTCGGTGACCTGGGCCGAATAGGTGGTGGTCCAGGTTCCGGCGATGACGAAGGCGGCGCTGGGCTCGTCGACGGTGATGGCGGCGGTGCCGCCGGTCAGCGCGACCCCGGCCACGGTCGTGATCTTCACGTTGACGGTGCCGGCCGGGAGATCGCCGCCACCGCCGCCGGGCGGCGGGAGCAGGTTCGCGGTGCCGCCGCGCGGGCGTTCCGGCTGCCGCAGCATCCGCACCGCCATGGCGGACGACTCCGCGACGGCTGGCGACTCCGCGGCGGCGGGCGCCTCCACACTGGCGGGCGCTTCCGCGCTGCCCGGCGACGCAAGGTCGGGCAACGCGAGGTCGGGCGACGCGAGGGCGGGCGTCTCCGCCGGTGGGGCGGACTGCACCGCCTGCCGTACCGGATGAGTCCAGTGGACCGGGAGCACGGTGGTGGGCTCGTCGCCGTCCCGCAGGACGAGCGTGGGCTCGTTGTCGTCCGGGCGCGGTGCGACGGCGTCCGACATGGAAGGCTCCTCAACAGGCCGGGGGCGAGATCGCCACATTGAAGCAGCGCGACCTCCCTCCTTCCTCGCTTGTGTCGCTTTATTGATCAGCCCGTACGCGAGTCCGGCTCGCGATGCTAAAGATGTCACCCGTGGGAGACCAGAACGCCGCGGACCTGATCTCGCTGCCCCCGGGCGGCGGCGCCCAGCAGGGTATCGGCGAGACATTCCAGCCCGACCTGCACACCGGGACGGTCAACTTCTCGGTTCCCCTGCGGACCCCGGCCGGGCGGGCCGGCGTACAGCCGCAGTTGACGCTCGCCTACAGCAGCGGCCAGGGCAACGGCGTCTTCGGCGTCGGCTGGTCGCTCAGCGTTCCCGGGGTACGCCGCCGCACCACGCGGGGCGTGCCGCGCTACACCGACGACGACGTGTTCATCATGTCCGGTGCGGAGGATCTGCGGCCGATCGCGGCCCGGCCCGGCGACCCGGCCGGCGTCACCCGCTACCGGCCGCGCGTCGAGTCGGCGTTCGCCCGGATCGTGCGCGTACGCGACGGGCGCGGCGACTTCTGGGAGGTGCACACCCGGGAGGGCCTGCGCAGCCGCTACGGGACCCCGCGGCCGGACGGCGCCCCGGCGGACTGGACCGACCCGGCCGTGGTCACCGGACCGGCCGGGATCTTCGCCTGGCAGCTCAGCGAGACCGCCGACACCTTCGGCAACCGGCTCGTCTACGAGTACGCCGCCGATCCGCACGGCACCGCGCAGCGCTACCTGTCGGCGATCCGCTACGTCGACCTGGACGACGGCCGGTTCCTGGTCCACGCCGGATTCGCGTACGCCGACCGGCCCGATCCGGTCACCGATCGCCGTCCCGGCTTCGAGCTGCGGACGACCCAGCGGGCGGTCGGGATGCGTACCTGGACGGAGGCGGAGAAGGGTGTCGCGGTCGAGGGGCTGCGGGTCGGCTTCGGCTACGCGCCGGGTCCGGGGCCGTCGCGGCTCGCGACGATCCGGACGTCCGGTGTGGACGGTGACGCCGTGCAGGACGCGCCGCCGCTGACGTTCGCGTACACGCCGTGGAATCCGGACGGGCGGCGGCTGATCGCGGTCGGCGGGCCACTGCCGCCCACCGCTCTGGGCGGCGAGCTCGATCTCGTGGACCTGTTCGGCGACGGGCTCCCGTCCCTCGTCAGCCTCGGCGAGCAGGCGCGCTACTGGCGCAACCTCGGCGGCGGGACCTTCGCGGCACCGAGGTCGCTTGCGGCGGCGCCGGCCGGCGTACGCCTGGGGCAGCCCGGGGTGCTCTTCGCGGACGTGGACGGCGACGGGCGTACCGAGCTGGTCGCGGGTGGAGCGCCGGCCGCGTACGCGTGGCCCCTGGCCCCGACCGCCGACGGCCAGGCCGGTTTCGGGACCCCCGTGCGCACCACCGCCACGCTTCCGTTGTCGGATCCGCTGACCCGGCTGACCGACCTCGACGGCGACGGCAGGATGGACCTGGTCCGCTCCGACGACCGCTGGTACGCCGCCGACGGGGACGGTCGCGGCGGGTTCACCGGTCTGCGGCCGCTGCGCGACGCACCGCCGGTGTCCCTGGCCGACCCGCGCGTCCGCCTCGCGGACATGACCGGCGACGGGCTCACCGACGTGGTCCTCTTGCACGACGGGCATGTGGTCTACTGGCCGAGCCTCGGCCGCGGCCGGTTCGACACCCCTGTCGTCATGCGTGACGCCCCCAAGTTCGGCGAGGCGGGCGCGTACGGGACCACCGGTTTCGACCCCGACCGGCTGCTCGTCGGCGATGTGACCGGCGACGGCACGGCCGACGTGGTCTACGTCGGCGACGGCCGGATCACGGTGTGGCTCAACAACTGCGGCCTCGGCTTCGGCGAGCCGTGGACCGTCACCGGCACGCCGCGCGTCACGAACAGGACCCATCTACGCCTGGCCGATCTCCTCGGCACGGGCGTCTGCGGTCTGCTGTGGACGGCGGACGCCACGCAGCGGGCCGCGTACCGCTTCCTGGATCTGACCGGCGGCGTGAAACCGCACCTGCTGGACGGGATCGACAACCACCGCGGGGCGGTCACCGCACTGGAGTACGCCACGAGCACCGAGTTCGCCCGGCGCGACCGGGAGGCGGGGCGGCCGTGGCAGACGACGTTGCCGACGCCGGTGCACGTCCTCGCGCGTACCACGGTGGCCGACCGGTTCGCCGGGACGACCCTGACCACCGAGTACGCGTACCACCACGGATCGTGGGACGGCGTCGAGCGGGAGTTCGGCGGCTTCGCCCGGGTCGAGCAGCGCGACACGCTGAGTGGCGGGCCGGCGGGCTCGGCGCCGCTGGAGATCCGCTCGTGGTTCCATCCCGGCCCGGTCGGCCCGGCCGACACCTGGCGGCTGCCCGAGTTCCACGGCGAGTACTGGCCCGGCGACCCGCTGATCGCCCCGGCCGTCACCAGCACGCTGCCCGCCACCGCCACGCGACGCGAGCAGCGGGACGCGGCGCGGGCCCTGCGCGGGGTGCTGCTGCGCCGGGAGACCTACGCGCTCGACGGTTCGCCGTTGCAGGACCGGCCGTACGAGGTGGCCGACACGGCGTACACCCTGATGGTGGTGGACGGCTCGGCGCTGGCGCATCCGGCGCTGGCCCGCACGGCGGTGTGGAGCCGGGGCGTGGAGCCGATGGTGCGGCTCACGGCGAGCGGCCTGCCGGACGGCTACGGCCGGGTCGGTACGGAACTCGCGCTCGCCGCGCCGCGGGTGGCCGGCGACCCGCATCTGATCCAGCGGACCACGACCGAGTACGCGACGCGCGACGACGGCACGGCCTACCTGATCACGCGGCCCACCCGTAAGCTGCGCGATCAGCTCGCCGACCCCGGCGGCCGGTCGCTGGCCCAGCTGGCGGCCGAGCTGATGGCGGCACCGCTGGGCGACGTACGCGGCCACGAGCTCACCTACTACGACGGCGACGACTTCACCGGCCTGCCCTTCGGCGAGATCGGTACGCACGGCCTGGTGACCCGGGCCGAGCAGCTCGTCCTGACGCCGGAGCAGCTGTCGGCGGCCGGAACGCCGCCCTACCTGACCGATAGTCCGGTGTGGACAGACGAGTACCCGGTCGCGTTCCGCGCCACCGTGCCGGCCCTGGCCGGGTTCACCCTGCACGACGAGGGCTACTTCGCGACCGTTCTGCGGGCCGCGTACGACGGCCGCGGTCTGCTGGTGACGCAGCGGGACGCGCTCGGCGCGGACGTGCACGTGACCTACGACGACTTCGCGTTGCTGCCGGCGGCGGTGATCGACGCCGAGAACGGCGTACGCTCGGCGGTCCACGACTACCGCCTGCTGGCCGTGGCCGAGATGACCGACGTCACCGGCGTCCGTACGCGGGTCGGCTACACCCCGCTCGGCCAGCCTGCGTGGACCGCGCAGCTCGGCCGCGACGGCGTGAACGAGGGCGACACGGTCGAGCAGCCCGGCACGGTCTACGTCTACGACCTCGTCAACCTGCCGCTGTCGGTGCGCACGATCCGCCGGGTCGACCACCGGTGGTCCATCGTGGACCGGCAGAACGCCGAGCGGGCCGCCGCCGGCAAGCCGCCGCTGTCCGATGCGGAGATCGCCGACCTGTTCCCGGCACTGGACAAGGAACGCGACCGGTTCGGCGAGCGGTTCCTGGAGATGGCCGAGTACTCCGACGGCTTCGGCCGCCTCCTGCAGGCGCGTACGCAGGCGGACGAGCAGGTCGTCGTCGATCTCGGTCTCACCGCCGACCAGAAGGGGAAGGTGTACGACCCTTCGTTCAGCGTCGACTCCGACCGGGTGGCCGTCAGCGGGGCGCGCCGCTATGACGACAAGGGCCGGGTCGTCCAGGCCTGGGAACCCTTCCACGACACCGGACTCGGCTACCGGGAGCCGGATCCGACCGGCCTCGCGAGCGCCGTCACCACCTACGACGCCCGGGGTGTCGCCGTCGCCGTCACCCACGCCGACGGCAGCGTCGAGCTGCACGTTCCCGGTGTCCCCGACAAGCTCGGCGACCCGACCGTCTACCGGCCCACGCCGTGGGAGACCTACCGCTACGACCGCGACGACAACGCCCGGCGTACGCACAAGGACGCCTCGGCCGGCTGGTCGCAGCAGTGGGACACCCCGCAGAGCACGACCGTCGACGCGCTCGGCCGGGTCGTGCGGACCGTCGAGCACCTGCCGGACACCGAACCGGCCGTCACGGTGACCGAGCGGAACATCGAGGGCGCGGTCGTCGCCGTCACCGACGCCCTCGGCCGGGTCGCCGCGACCACCGTCCACGACCTCGCCGGGCACGCCGTGCGGGCCTGGACGATCGACGGCGGAGCCGTGCGTACCTGGTTCGACGCGCTCGGCGGCCCCGTCGAGACCCGCGACGACCGGGACATGGTCACGCTCAGCGCGTACGACGTCCGGCACCGGCCGGTCTCCCGCTGGGGCGGCTCGGTCGCCCGGGGAGTGACGCTGCGCGGCACCGTCTCCTATGGACAGCCGGGCACCCTGGCCGCCGGGCACGCCGTCGTCACGCACGACGAAGCCGGCCGGCTGACCGCCGACGCGTACGACCTCGGCGGGAACCTGCTGCGCCGTACGCGCCGCGTGCTGCGTACGGACCTGCTGCTGGGGGCGCTGCCGAGCGGGCCGGACGCCTGGGAGGACACCGCCTACCCGGTCGACTGGGCGGTCGACGACGACACCGTCCTCGATCCCACCGACTACGCGATCGACGCCGACTTCGACGCGCTCGGCCGCTGCCGGACCACCACCACGCCGGAGAACGCCGACGGCGGCCGGACCGTGCTGTCGTACGCGTACACCCGGGCCGGCCGGATCTCCGCCATCGCCGCCGACGGCAAGGAAGTGCTGAGCGGAGTCTGCTACAACGCCCGCGGCCAGCGCGTCCACGCCCGGCTCGGCAACGGCCTGGCCACCCGCTACATCTACGACCCCGCCACCTTCCGGCTCGCGCGCCTGTTCACCGACCGCGCGGGCGAGGTCGTGCAGGACTACGCGTACGGCTACGACCTGGTCGGCAACCTGCTCACGCTCGCCGACCGCAGCCCCGGCAGCGGCATGCCGATCGCGCCCGGCCAGCCGCTCGGCCCCGACGCCCTCGACCGCGCCTTCGGCTACGACGCCCTCTACCGGCTCACCGCCGCCACCGGCCGCAAGACCGCGCCACCACCGGACGAGAAGGAGCCGTGGCGCGACCAGCCGGCGCCGACCGACGTCACCATCGCCTCGGCGTACGCGGAGAGGTACGACTACGACCTCGTCGGCAACCTGCTCACGCTGACCCATCGGGCGGCCACGGGATACACCCGCGACCACGCCCTCGCGGCCGGATCCAACCGGCTGGCCGCGCTGTCCTACGACGACGCCGGGAACGTGGTCGCCGAGGGCGGCGTACGCCGCTGGGAGTGGGACCACGCGCGCCGGTGCGCGACCTTCCGCGTACAGACCGGCACGGCGGAGCCGTCGATCTACGCCCAGTACCGCTACGACGCGGCCGGATCGCGGGTGACGAAACTGGTGCGGCGGGGCGCGCGTACCGACGTCTGGGTCTATGTGGACGGATTCGAGCGGCTGATCCGCGGCGCGCAGGACCCGGCGACCGCGACCGTGCACGACGAGCTGCCGGTGAGCGACGGCGTGAACAAGGTGCTGGTGCTGCGCCGGGGTGCGAAGCTGCCCGGCGACCCCTACCCGCAGACGCTCTACCACCTGGGCGACCACCTCGCGAGCTCGACCGCGGTGGCCGACGAGGACGGCAGGGTGCTCAACCGCGAGGAGTACACGCCTTTCGGTGAGACCTCTTTCGGCGGATACGCGACCAAGCGCTACCGCTTCACCGCCAAGGAACGCGACGAGGAGAGCGGCCTGGCCTATCACGGCCTGCGGTACTACGCGCCCTGGCGGTGCCGGTGGACCGCGCCCGATCCGCAGTTCCCGACCGGCAGCCTGACCTGGTACCGGTACGCGGGCAACAACCCGCTCAACGTCATCGACCCCACCGGGGCGGCGGACGAACCGTCGGGGGTGAACCTGCCGAAGGACGCCACCCAGGAGGTCAACACCCCCTCGGGGCAGGCGTTCCGGTCGAACCCGTTCTCCTGGGAGTCGTTCAAGACGATGCTCATGGGCGGCGGTCTCTGGGCCGGCACCCCGCAGAAGCACGACGGCACCGAACTCACCGGCCCCGAACAGCGCTCGATGATGGTCCGCAACATCTCGCTCGTCTCCGCGTACGCCCGCGGGCTCGGTTTCCACACCTCCCACTACCTGCTCGGCGAGAAGGTGCCCGAGGGCTCGGTACGCAGCGAGATGCTCGGCAACGTGCTCGCGTTCGCCGGCCCGCTGCTCAACGGGGTCTCGGAGTTCCGGCAGATGTCCCAGGCGGGCAGCGAGTTCCGGGCCTGGAACGCGGCCCACACCGAATATCAGGCGATCTTCCGCAACGCCACCACCGACGCCAGCGGGGCGGCCGTCAGCGCGGCCGAGATGGGCGGCCTGACCAACACCATCGAGATGATGGCCTGGCGCAACTGGAAGCTCAGCCCGGTGCAGTTCAAGTACAGCGGCAACAAGGGCCTCGACCTGCACTTCCTCGGCGTCGGCGAGAACCAGGGCCTGCGCGCGATCGGCGAGGCCAAGGGAGCCGGCGGTCTCGGCGCCCTCGCCGTCCCCGAGACGACCGCGATCCTCGGCGGGTACCGGCAGGGCGGTGAGGCGTACATCGGGATGAGCCTCGCGACCTACGTCGAACGCGGGGGAGCCGAGGCGACCGAGGCGAACCAGGTGATGTCGATGCTGCGCTCGGGCAACGTCCGCAGCTTCCTCGGCACGTCCAACGGTCGGCTCTACGAGCTGCAGTTCTTCGGCAACGTCGACTTCAACAAGACGAGGAACGCCGCCCGGCTGCTCACCCCGCGCTGATCCCTCGCCCGTCGCGGTAGGTTCGCCCTGCCAGTCGGAGAGCTTGACGACGTGAAGGGGACAAAGTGAATACACGGGGGAAGGCGGCGCTTGCCATCGTAGCGATGCTGGCCGCATCGCTCCAGCCCGCCGCGGCCGAGGCCCAGCCACCGCAGGCGGCGGCAGCACTGTCCGAACAGTTCAACACCACGGCGACCGGCCTGATCCCAGCCGGCTGGACCGCGGTGACCTCAGGCGGCAGCGTCGGAGTCGACCCCCTGCCCGACACCGTCGACCGCAGCCTGCGACTGTCGAAAACCACCACCGACACCACATCGTCGGTGAGCGCCCAACGTACGCTGACGCCGCTCACCGGGATCGTCGAGGCGGAAGCACGCGTACGCGTCGACTCGGCGACCAGCTTCTTCGACGTCCTGTACATCGCCGGATCCAACGGGGCATCGCTGGCCAGCATCGGCATCCGGGCCGGCCACTACTACAACGCCGGACCCAACCAGCAACTGCGCACAGCCACCCTCGGCTGGCACGTGGTACGCGTCCGGGCCCGCACCGCGACCCAGACCTTCGACCTGTACGCCGACGGCGAGAAGGTGCTGGCGAACGCGGCCTTCCGCAGCAGCCTGGCCACCGACGTCGGGCGGCTGACCTTCGCCATCGGCCCCGGCGCCACCAACACCGGATCCCTGTGGGTGGACAACGTCCAGGTCCGCCGCGTACCGGACGACACCGTCGCGTACCAGGCGAAGGATCTTTTCGATGACGTTCCGGCCGGGACCGTTCCCCCGGACTACGCGACCACGGTCTCGGGCGGCACCGTCCAGGTGGCCGAGGTGCCTTCTACGGCCGACCACAGTCTCGCCTTCGCCAAGACGGCATCCGCCGGCGACCTGACGGCCGTGCGTACGCTGCCCACCGCGCTCACCGGGCGGGTCACCGTCCAGGCGACCGTGCGTACCGACGAGACGACGGGCGTCAAGATGCCGCTGTACGTACGCGGCTCGGCCGGTACCGTGGCCGCTTCTGTGCAGTTCGCCGGCACGAATCTGCAGCTCGTGACGGGCACCACCAGCTATGTGCTGATCCCGGACGTCCGCCCGGGGGAGTGGTACGCCGTCCGCCTCGTCTTCTCCACCACCGACCGGAAACTCGTCGCCTACGTCGACGGCCGCCGCTTCCCGGCCGTGACCACCACCGGCGTACCGCAGTCGTATCCCTTCCGGGACGCGACGGCCACCGACATCAGCCGGATCACCGTAGGGGTCGGCTCCGGCCAGCTCGGCACGCTCTTCGTCGACAAGCTGATGGCGTTCGCCGCCGTCGACCAGGCTCCGCCCGGCACGGCCGTGGACGTCAAGACCTCCGGTGCCATCGGAGACGGCGTCACGGACGACACCGCGGCCATCCAGGCCGCCATCGACGCCGCCCCGGTCGGCGGAACGGTCCTGCTGCAGAACGGGGTGTTCCTCAGCGGCACCCTGACCCTCAAGTCCGACCTGACCTTCTACATCGCACAAGACGCCGAGCTGCTGGGCACCTGGGACATGAGCCGATACCCCAGGCTGACCGGGATCAGCGCCGGTGGCACCGTCACCCGCGCCCTGCTGCACTCGATCGGTGCCTCCCGGCTCACCATCGAAGGCGGCGGAGTGATCAACGGCAACGGCACCAACCCGGCCTGGCACGGTGACCAGCCTGCCCCCGAGGCCAGCCACTACCCGGCCGGTCTCTTCCTGACCTCCGCGACAGACGTGACGGTACGCGACATCCACCTCCAAGACGCCGGCCTCTGGGGACTCGTACCCGCGGAGATCGACGGCTTGACCATCAACGACGTCACCATCGACAGCTACAACGACGGCAACCGCGACGGCATCGACGTCGTGGACGACCAGAACGTCCTCATCGAACGCGTCGAGGTCTACAGCGAAGACGACTCGATCTGCTTCAAGTCGCAGCAGGGCCGGCCCGGCGTCACCGGTGCCGTCGTCCGGCTCGCCACCGTCGGAAGGTCGGGCGCCAACGGCGTCAAGCTCGGCACCGCCAGCTTCAACGCCTTCCGGGACGTCACGGTCGAGGACACCCTCGTCAAGCACACCAGCCGCGGCGGCATCACCCTCGCCGACGTCGACGGTGCGACGATCGCCCAGGCGGCCTTCCGCCGCATCACCATCGACGATTCGCTGCGCGCGATCTTCGTCGTCATCGGCGTGCGGACCTCGTCGGCCACGAATCGATGGATCAGCGGTCTGCGGTTCGAGGACATCACGGCCGCTGCCGGAGATCCGGCGACCGCACACCTCGCCACCGGTGTGGTGATGTCGGGAACCGCGTACAGCACTGCGACCTATCACATCGATGACGTGCTGCTCAGCAACGTGAAGATCACGATCACGACGCCCAGCACCGCCGCGTGGCAGTACCCGCCCGAGTACAGCAACTACTACCCCGAGGCCAACATCTGGCCGAACATCAACGCGTACGGCTTCTACGTCCGTCATGCCGACGGCGTCACGATGCGCGCGAGTTCCGCCACCGCACCGAGCCCGGGGACCCGTCCGATGACCACCACGGACGACGTACTGAACTACTCGGTCAGCTGACCGCAGGCTCCACGCTGCCCCGTCCACCGCGGGCGAGGCAGCGTGGTCTGTGGAGCACGCCGCCCCACAGGGGCTCTCATCGGGTGGCGGGCTGCCGCTGAGGCCCGGGCGCGGGTGAAATGACAACGTTGACATGAGCGCGAGGCCGCCCTTTAATGACGGGAGTCGATGCATCGTCCCCGAGGAGTGCGGATGCAACCGCTTGCCCGTCGCGCCGCTCACGCGCTGATCGCCGCCGCGGTGGTGGCCACGCTCGGTTCCACCGGCGTACCTCGCGCCTGGGCTGCCACTCCACCCTGGACGGACACCACACAGACAGCCGACCAGCGCGCCGGCGAGCTGCTGAGCGCCATGACCCAGGCCGAGAAGCTCGCCATGATGCACGGCGGCGCCTCGTGCGGGTACGCCGGCTGCATCGACGCCAACACCCGGCTCGGCATCCCGGCACTGCACCTGCAGGACGGGCCGGCCGGCGTCGGTGACGGCGTCACCGGGGTCACCCAGCTGGCCTCGCCGGTGTCCGGCGCCGCGACCTGGGACACCGGGCTGATGAACCAGTACGGCCAGGTCCTCGGCGCCGAGCAGTGGGGCAAGGGCACCAACGTCGAGCTCGGTCCGACGGTCAACATCGTCCGCGATCCGCGGTGGGGGAGGGCCTTCGAGTCGTTCGGCGAGGACCCCTACCTGGCCGGGCAGATGGCGGCCGCCGACATTCGGGGCATCCAGAGCCAGGGCCCGATGGCGCAGGTCAAGCATTACGCGGTCTACAACCAGGAGACCAACCGCAACAACATCACCGACAACGCGATCGTGTCCGACCGCGCGCAGCGCGAGATCTACCTGCCGGCGTTCGAGACCTCGGTCCGCCAGGGCGGCGCGTACTCCGCGATGTGCTCGTACTCGGCGATCAACGGAGCCTTCGCGT
This sequence comes from Hamadaea tsunoensis DSM 44101, assembly GCF_000428945.1. GTDB lineage: Bacteria > Actinomycetota > Actinomycetes > Mycobacteriales > Micromonosporaceae > Hamadaea > Hamadaea tsunoensis. The sequence continues at coordinate 88,963 of NZ_AUAX01000007.1, forward strand.
GTGAGAACGGGCCGTTGCAGAACAGCATTCTCAAGGCCGACATGGGCTTCACCGGGTTCATCACCTCCGACTGGGGCGCCACCCACTCCACCGTCGCGTCGGCCGACAACGGCCTGGACATGGAGATGCCCGACAACCGCTACTTCGGCCCGGCGCTGACCACCGCCGTGCAGAACGGCCAGGTCAGCCAGGCCACGATCGACGACCACGTCAAGCGGATCCTCGTCTCGATGTTCAAGGCCGGCCTGTTCGACAGAGCCCAGACCGGCACCCTGAGCACACCGGTGACGTCGACCCCCCACACGACCCTCACCCGCCAGGTCGCCGCGGCCGGAACCGTGCTGCTCAAGAACACCGGCAACACGCTACCGATCGGGTCGGACACCAAGTCGATCGCCGTCCTCGGAGTCGGCGGCGACGCGTCGCCGATGTACCAGGGCGGCGGCAGCGCCGGGGTCAACCCCACCGGCGCGGTCAGCCCGTTACAGGGCATCACGAGCCGGGCCGGCAGCGCGACCACCGTCACGTACGCGTCGGGCAGCACCTCAGGTCCGATCGTGGGACTGGCCGGCAAATGCGTCGACGTCGCCGCGGCCAGCAACGCCAACGGAACCCACGTGCAGCTCTACGACTGCAACGGCTCCAACGCCCAGATCTGGACGCCGGGGACCGACGGCACCGTACGCGCCCTCGGCAAGTGCCTGGACATCACCAGCGCCGGCACCAGCGACGGCACCAAGGTCCAGCTGTACGACTGCAACGGCAGCGGCGCCCAGAAATGGACCGTGTCGGGCAGCACGATGGTCAACCCAGCATCGGGCAAGTGCCTCGACGTGCCGGCGGCGAACCCGGCCAACGGCACCCAGCTGCAGATCTACACGTGCAACGGCACGACCGCGCAGAACTGGCGGGTGACCGGCAGCCCGTCCGCGCACGACCAGGCCGTCACCGCGGCGCGCAACGCCAACCTGGCCGTCGTGTTCGTCGGCCGCTTCGAAGCCGAAGGCAGCGACCTGCCCGACATCAGCCTGCCGTCCGACCAGAACCAGCTCGTGGCCGACGTCGCGGCGGCCAACCCGAACACCGTCGTCGTGGTCACCAGCGGATCCGCCGTGACCATGCCATGGGCCGGGTCGGTACGCGGCATCCTCGAAGCCTGGTACCCCGGCCAGGAGTACGGCAACGCGCTGGCATCGCTCCTCTTCGGCGACGTCGACCCGTCGGGCAAGCTGCCGGTCACGTTCCCGGCGTCGCTGGCCGACGTACCGGCCGGCACCGCCGCGCAGTGGCCCGGCCAGAACGGCACCGTGCAGTACTCCGAGGGTGTCAACGTCGGCTACCGCTCGTACGACGCGCGCAACACGACACCGCTGTTCCCGTTCGGCTACGGCCTGTCGTACACCACCTTCGGATACGCCAACCTGACGGTCGGCGCGCCCGACGCCACCGGCAAGGTGGCCGTGTCGTTCGACGTCACCAACACCGGCAGCCGGGCCGGCGCGGAGGCCGCGCAGGTCTACGTCGCGCAGCCGTCCGCGGCCGGCGAACCGCCCAAGAACCTGCGCGGGTTCACCAAGGTCACCCTGAACCCGGGCCAGACCCAGCGCGCCACGGTCAACCTCGACGCGCGCAGCTTCCAGGCCTGGACGGCCAACGCGTGGACCCGCACCGCCGGGACCTACCAGATCCTCGTCGGCGCGTCGTCCCGCGACATCCGGCTCACCGGCGGCATCACCCTCGGCGCCGACGCCCCGATGGTCGGCTACCAAGGGCTGTGCGTAGACGTCAAGGCGGCGTCGACCGCCAACGGCACCCCGGTCACGGTGTACACCTGCAACCAGACCGGCGCTCAGCGCTGGACGGCGCTGGGCGGCGGAGCCCTGCAGGCCCTCGGCAAATGCCTGGACATCACCGCCGCGGGAACCGCCGACGGCACCAAGGTCCAGCTGTACGACTGCAACGGCACCGGCGCCCAATCCTGGCAGCACCGTGCCGACGGCTCGCTGTTCAACCCGGCATCCGGCAAATGCCTCGACGACACGGGCTTCTCCACCACCCCCGGCACCCAGCTGCAGATCTGGACCTGCACCGGCGGAGCGAACCAGGTATGGAGCACGCCGTCGTGACCGATGTTCCGGCGCGCGGGGGCGCCGGCCCGCCCGACCTGCTTGCCCCCTGAGCCGCAGGGTGCCGATTATCTGATGCGTCGATCGGTACGCTTGTCCGGAATCGGCATGTCGGCGACGGCCTCGGCGAGGATGGTGCGATGGCAGGCGCGGATCGAGCCGGCATCGGTCAGGTGTTCAACGAGGTGCCGGAGCTGTACGACAGGGTCCGGCCGGGGTATCCCGACGCTCTGTTCACCGACCTCGTCACCATCACCGGCATCGGCGAAGGGGCACCGGTGCTGGAGGTCGGCTGCGGCACCGGTCAGGCGACACGATCGCTGGCGGCGCTCGGATGTTCGGTGACCGCGGTCGAGCCGGGCTCAGGTATGGCCGCGTTGGCTCGTGAACGGCTCGCCGCCCTCGGCAACGTCACCGTCGAGTCATCGACGTTCGAAGAGTGGGACGACCGAGGTCGACGCTTCGACCTCCTCGTGGCCGCTTCGGCGTGGCACTGGGTTGATCCCGCGATCGGCTGGCGGCGGGCCCGCGAGGTGCTCCACCCGGGAGGGTGGATGGCGCTGCTCGGCCACGTCGTCATCCGCCGGTCCGGCGAGCCGGAGGTGTACGCCGAAACTGCCGATCTGCACGAACGGTTCGCCCCGGGGAACCCCGCATGGGGACACCCGCCGCTGGAGGGAGAGGTGCGCAGCACCGACGAGGGCTGGGGGCTGGTCGAGGATCCCGGCAGCCTGTTCGGCCCCACGATCGTGCGCTGGTACCCCACGGTTCAGTGGTTGGACGGCGACGGATTCGCCGACCTCATGCGCTCGCAGTCGCTGTACCTCAGGCTCGATCGCGACGTCCGCGAGCCGCTGCTCGACGCCATCGCCGAGCGCATCCGCACCCGGATGGGCGACCGCGTGGCCCGCCGATACCTGAGCGTCCTGCGCATCGGCCAGCGCGCGGACTGAATTCCGGGCGTGATCCGGTCAGGCTCTTGAAAGCGTCTGTTCGATCAGGATCTGGACCTCTACCTACACGGCACAGCACTTGGCCGCTGTCGGGGTGTTCGCCGTCAGGGGGATGGTCACCGCGTGGTCGCCGCCGGGGCGCGGATCAACCAGGCCATGTGATCCCGCTGGCGAACTCCGTTGCCTGCTCGCATCACCGGCGCGGCCCCGAGCCAGTTCACAGCGACCCATGCCGAGGACGTACGCGGCGGGGCCGATCGAGCCTTAGTGGGCGGCGTATAGGCGCAGGACGCTGTCGCGGAAGGCCGCACCGGCTCTGGCCGTGCTCATCCGACCGGCGGCGATCTGGGCTGCCGCGGTGTGGCCGAGTGCGATGGTGGCTTCGATGAGCCATTGCACCGGCTGGTCCCGGCGAAAGACGCCCTCGCGTCGTCCGCGGGTGATCAGTCTGCGCAGCTGGCCCAGGATCGGTGCGTGCGTCGCTGCCGGGTCCTGATCCCCGCGTGCCGCGGCGGGATGCAGCAGCAGGGGATAGCGGTGCAGCACCTCCCAGCACAGATCGAGCCACCGGGCGAGAGCCTGCGTCGGGGTTGACGCGTCAAGGTCGGCGGCGTTCACGATCGCCGAGACCTCGTCGGTGATACGCGCGAGGACCGCGTTCAGCAGCGCCTGCCGAGATCCGAAGTGTGCGTACACCGTCTGGCGGACGACGCCGGCCGCTGCGGCGACCTCGTCGACGCCGGCGTCGGGGTGCTGGCCCAGGACGGAGACCGCGGCGTCCAGGACGGCGGTCGCGCTCCTGTCGGCGTCGGCCCGTCGCTTGCGGCGGACGGTCGCCGTCTTTATCTCTGACACGGTTGTCCATGATACCAGCCGGGGGTTATCTTGGACGTAGGTGTCTAAGATACCTGTACCCGTAGATCGATGTGGGCTGCTCCGGCCCACGGAGGAGGAAGAAGATGGTTGCCGCGATCGTTACGGAAGATGACGTGGTCCAATACCTCAACCGTTATCCGCAGGAGGTGACCTTCGGCGACGAGCCGGCCGAAGCGGTGTTCGATCGGTATCACGCACCGGAATTCGAGATGGTCAACGACGGGGTCGCGCTCGACCGCCGGCGCCTGCTCGACCATGTGCGCCCGGCTCGCAAACGGGTGGCAGGAATCGAGACAGAGGTGCATGACGTCCTGATCGACGGCGACCGGGTGGCGGCTCGCTACCGGTTGATCGCCCGAATGGTGAAAGGTTCCCCGGTGGTCACCGACATCTACATGTTCGGCCGGCTGGCTGCCGACGGCAGGATGCTGCACGCGTATCAGGCCACGCGCATCCTTCCCAGCTGAGCTCGCCGGTGTCTCCCTGTCCGGCCTGGGCGCGTGCCCAGACATGCATGTCACGTCCTTGCCTGATAGCTCTTGTGATCATTCCGTGATCGACATGGCGATTCTGATCATGGGATATTGTCCCGGCTCGCGGGGGCGACACGGGTATGCGCGCTCCGCCCTGTACAGGAGGGGTTCATACCCATGGACATCACCGCACAATTCGAGCCGACTGTGGCCGAGATCAGGGCTGCCTTGGTGCAGAACTCCCGCAGAACCCGTGCTGTCTGGTGGGCGTACGCCGCCATCGGCATCGTCGGCGGTGCGATCCTGCTGGTGACGGGGCTCGGTATCGGCGGGGGCCAGTCGTCGGCCGGCCTGGCGGCCGTTGGTGTGCTACTCCTTCTGGTGGGTGCGGTCTTCCTGGCGTTGGTGCGGGCCTTCCCCGCGACCACAGACCGGATTGCGAATGCGCTTTGCGCGCCGATCGCCGTTCACCTCACGGCCGACCGTTACAGCTGGACGATGCGCGAGCGGAACGGTGACCACGTGTGGGAGCTGACCCGGGTCGTGACCTCGCGCGACGCCTGGACGCTCGCCTTCACCTCCAACAAGGTCAACCTGGTGATTCCCAAGCGAGTGCTGAACGCCGAGGACACGGCGGCATTTGAGACGTTCCTGAACGGCCGTGACCGCAAGCTGGTCAAGGTCGTATAGGGCCGGTTGCCGTGAATGTCGCCGTCTGCGTATGGCCACGGGCCGTCGGCGAGCCGTGCGAGTCCGGTGACGATGCGCCTGGGGGACTCAGGCGGCCCAGAAGACGGTGGACTGCCCGTCCGCGGCTGCCTGCTGGAAGAATGCCACGAGCGCACCGTAGTGGCGTGCGGTGTTGGTCCGTGTGGCGAGAGAGGTCCAGTCATAGTTACTGGGATACAGGGCTGCGGCGTTGGCCGCTGGTAGGTATTTCGTCAGCGCTGCGAACGGTGTGGCGGCCAGCGATGCCGCGGCCAGTCGTACCTCGTCTGGGGTACGGGTGCAGGAGCTGCTGTTGGGTGTGCCGTCGCCCCAGGCCGACGCTTCATCGGGGTATGGGCGGCCGCCGATCGGATTGACAGGGAAGCCTGCGGCGTCCATGACGAAGCGCAGGCAGTCCCAGTATCGGTCAAGATCGACCTTGGGTACCTGGGCACCGGACAGGTAGCCGTAGGCGTCGCTGTCGAAGCGCAGTCGCTCGAGCTCCGTGGTACTCACCCTGGCGATGTCGCCGAGTACGCTCATCGGCAGCCCTTCCTCAGCACGGCCACAGCGGAGCACGTCGAAGATTTCACAGCAACCGAATTGATCGCTTCACCGGCTCCTGGCCGGGCGTGCGTGAGCCGGCCGTCATAAGGGCTTCGAGTTTCGGGCCGCCCGTCACGGGCAGCCCGAAACCGTTGGTGGAGCGCCTCATTCAGTGCGGCCGGCGCGTACGCAGACCGGTCCGGGCGACGGCCCGCTGCACGGGGGAGCCGGCTGGATCGGGTTGGCGCTGACTGCGGCGGGCTCCCGGCCGACGTAGGCCGCTGCGGCCGAGGGGCCGAGCACCCCGACGTCGAGGGTGCACGCGTCGAGCCACTCCTTGACCACGATGCCGGCCCCTTGGCAGATCGTGTACGCCTGTCCCCAGATCTGGTTGGGCAGGTTGCTCGCGTAGAAGGGGGTGGCCGGGTTGCCGGAGCCGCCCGCGGTGCAGGCCGAGAGCATCGTGGTGAGCGGGTTGACTCGCCAGCTGGTGCCGTACCGGCCGTAGAGGTCGTTGAAGGACAGCGGGATGGAGAACCGGGCGCCGTCGGCGGCGGCGAGCACCGTGGGGTCGTCGTTGTCGGGGTTGCCCGCCAGGCCGCGCACGGTTTGCGGCCAGTCGCCGACGCCGACCTGCACGTCGTTGTAGACGTAGTTCGCCCCGAGGTTGGCGGCGATGCGTACGTTGTTGCCGGTCGACTGGTCCTTGACGAGGTAGACGTTGCTCACCCGGCGGACGGTCACGCCGGTGGGCAGCGACAGGGTCGCGCCGGAGGCCAGCGGCGTCGTGGTTCCGTTGACCACCAGGCGCGTGCCGTCGCACAGCGCGACGCGCGTGGTACCCATCCGGGTGGCGACCGAGCGGTTCAGGGACGCGTTCGGCCAGATGGGCGCGCCGGAGACCTTGCGGGTCTGCACCTCGAACGCGGAGCCGATCTGGGCTTCGACGAAGTCGCCGGTGGCCTGGAAGTCGTAGAGCGTGCCGGCGACCGTCTGCTCGTGGGTGTCGCCGAGCACGGCCGCCGCCATGCAGCCCTGTACGCTCGGCGTTCCGGTCAGCCGCTCCGGCAGGACGATCGCCGGCAGGCCGGGACCGTTGGGCAGCTTGACGTTTTCGACCGTGAGGTTGTTCGACTCGGCGCTGAAGCTGGCGCTGTTGCACACGGGCTTCTTCGTGCCGCCGTAGTCGATCTCCGTCTTCGCGCGCAGGCTGGTGTCGCCGAAGTCTCCGTAATGGCGGCCAGGATCGTTGAAGACGGCCGTGGCGGTGTTGCCGTAGCCGAACACGTTGAACTCGGCCGCGGTCCACCATATCGTCTGCGTGGGGATGATCGGCGGGGTCGTCTGCGCGGAGACGATGTGCCCCAAGCCGTCGTTCATGGTGACCTTGTCCTGGCCGCTGCCGGCCACGTTGGCCTCACCGGTCAGCAGGAGGGTGGGAATGGCGAGGTTGGTGACGGGCACCGGAGCCGCGAAGGCGGTGCCGGACAGCGGCGGCGTGAAGTAGCAGAACTTGTCGTCGGGCAGCGGCACGGTCCCGGCCGGAACGTACTCGGTCCAGCCCCCCGGGCAGGTCGTGAAGTAGTGCTGGATCCAGTACTGGATGTAGACGCTGCTGCGGCTCGCCGCGGCGCTGCCTTCGTTGGCGAACAGGAACTGCTTCCAGCCCTTGCACTGGTCGTGCCCGACCCCGCAGACGGTCGCCGCGAAGGTGTTGGTGTTGAGCTGGAGGGTGTACGCGCCGACGTTCGCCACGCCCGCCAGCACGCTGTCGACGTGCTGGACGTGGACGACGTTCTGGAAGGAGCCGTTCGCCTTGGCGATGAGTTCCCCGGCCGGTGTGGAGGCGTTCGCCCCGCCGCCGAGGGCGCCGACGTCGGTCACCGGGCCCGGACCGCGCAGTCGTGGCGCCATCGGCTCGGTGGGTGCCGCGGCGCACGCCACCCGCCGCCACGTCAGCCGGGGGAAGTCGGCCGCGAGGCAGCCGGCGCCGGCCGGCTGCGGCACAGCGGCGATCTTCGCATTCCAGGTTTCGAGGTTGTCGGCGACAGGTCCGGGCTCGCCGCCGTGGCCGCCCACCGACAGCACGACCGCCACCAGTGTGGCGACGGCCGCGCCTGTGCGCCTTGCTGTGTCCCGCACGGTCTTCACTCCCTCCAGCAGATGAGTTTCTGCAAGCAGGGTCGCGGACGGACCGGCGGTGACGGCGGATCCCGTACGAATCCATACAGGACTGTCCTGCATTCTGGTCACTCGTCGGTCGGTTCGGGTGACTCCCGGTCGAGCGCGTCCAGATGGGGGCGGATCTGCTCGGCTTCAGGCGTACCCAGGTCCGTGTAGAGCGCCAGGGCGAGCCGGTAGTGATGGCGGGCGAGGGCCGGATCGCCGAGGTCGCGGTGGGCGTGGCCCAGGCCCGCGTGGGCCCGTGCCTGCTGGTCCCGGTCGCCGGCCTCGGCGGCGACGAGGTGCGCCTCGGCATGGTGCGCCAGCGCGTCACCGGGTCGTCCCGCCGTCCGCGCCGCCTCCCCGAGGCCGTTGAGCGCCCACGCCTCGCCGTACCGCTCGCCGGTCGTCCGGAAGACCTGCAAAACCTTTTGGTGGTACGCGACGGCGTCGGCGGGCCGGCCCAGTCGTGTGTGGAGGGTGCCGAGACTGTCCAGCACGTATGCCTCGCCGGTCTGGTCGCCGACCTGCCGCAGAAGCGTCAGCGCCTGGCGCAGGTGGTCGCCGGCCGGGGCGTACCGGCCCGATCGCAGTTCGACTTCGCCGAGGTTGTGCAGGGCGGAGGCCTCGCCCGCCGGATCGGCGATCTGACGGCTCAAGGCGAGCGCTTCGGCGAACCGGCTGCCGGCCGTCTCGTAGCGGCCCTGGCGCGCCTCGACCACCCCGAGGTTGATCAGCGTACGCGCCTCGCCGGTCCGGTTGCCGACCTGTCGGTCGAGGGTCAGCGCCTGCGCGAAATGGCCGGCGGCCGCCTGATAGCGGCCGGTCCGCTCGCCGACGAATCCGAGGTTGGCCAGCGCGCGGGCCTGTCCGGCCGTGTCGCCGGCTTGCCGGAACAGGTCGAGGGCCTGCCGCAGGTGGTCACCGGCCGCGGTGTGCCGCCCGAGTGCGAGGTGGGCGACGCCGAGGTCGGCGAGCGCGTGCGCCTGCCCCGGCAGGTCCCCGGTACGCCGCCCGGCTTCGAACGCGTGGCCGTGCACGGCGACGGCGTCGTTGTGGTGGCCGCCGTCGAAGTAGTACCGGAACAACGTTCGCGACAGCCGGGTCGCATGGCCGGGCCAGCCGTGGGCGGCGGCGTGGGCGGCGACGGCCGCCAGCGTCGGCCGCTCGGTGTCCAGCCAGGCGCGGGCGTCGTCGGGATCGGTCAGATCCGGGACGGGCGTGGCCGCCGCCGGGATCTTGGGTCGGCTGTGCGCGCGGGCGGGGTACAACGTGTTCATCGCCGCGGCAGCGGTCGCGAGGCAGTAGTCGAACAGCCGGGTGAGGGCGGCCTGCCGCTCCGTCGGCCGCTCCTCGTCCTTCGCCCGGGTGCCGGCGTAGGCGCGGATCAGATCGTGGAACGTGTGCCGGCCCGGCGTCGCATCCTGCAGCAGGTGGTCGTCGCGAAGTCCGGCCAGACCCGCCCCGGCGGCGGACAGATCGGCATCGGTCAGGGCCGCCGCGGCGTACGCGTCGAAGTCATGCCCTGGATGCAGGCTCAGCAGCCGCAACAGCCGGCGCTGCTCCGCGGGCAGATGCTGGTAGGACAGATCGAGCGCGAGCTCGATGCCGGTGTCCAGCCGGCGATCGCGGTGGCGTTCGTCGAGGCGGTCGGCGTGATCGGTGCGGGTCCACCCGGGCGTCGCGCGCATGTGTCCGGCGACCAGGCCCAGCGCCAGCGGGAGAAAGCCGCACCGGTGGGCGATGCGCCGCGCGGCGGCGGGATCGGCGCCGACCGGGACGAGCGCCACGGCCCGGTCCAGATATTCGACGGCCTCGGCGGGGGTGAACACGTCCAGCGCAAGCCGGACGCGGGCCGGCAGTCCGTCGAGCCGGCGGCGGCTGGTGACCAGCGTGAGACAGCCCGGTGCCATCGCCAGCAGCGGCCGGACCTGCTCCACGCCGGTGGCGTTGTCGAGGACGACGAGGACCCGGATACCCGCCAGCCGGTTGCGGAAGGCTTCGCTACGCGCGTCCAGGTCATGCGGGATCCGCTGCCCCGGTACGCCCAGCAGGCGCAGGAAGCCGTCCAGCACCGCGGCCGGATCGGCGGGCGGCTGCGCCGGATCGGCGTCGAAGCCGCGCAGGTCGACGAACAGCACCCGCTCGAACGACCGCTCCCGCGCCAGCAGATGCCCGGCGTGGACGGCGATCTGCGTCTTGCCGACCCCGGCCATCCCTTCGATCGCGGCGACCACCGTCGCGCCCGCGTCCCCGCGTGCCCGGTCCAGGGCCCGGCGCAGCCGGTCGAGTTCGGTGGCCCGGCCGGTGAAACCGTTCAGGTCCGGTGGCAGCGTGCCGGCGACGCGTACCTGGGCTGCCGCCCGCGCCTCGCCGCCGATCACGCGCAGCGCCTGCCGCCACTGGTTCACGTATCCGACGTCGGGATGCAGCGCCTCGACGATCGCGATCAGCAGGTCGGCGTTCACTCGGCGGCGGCCGGGCTTGAAGCAGTCCACCACCGTGGCCCGCTTGGTCAGCTCCCCGGCCGGCCGGCCGCCGGCCGCCCACGCGCCGTTGACCCGCTGCGTGATCCATTCAAAGGACGGATCTCCGGCCCAGACCTTGAGCGCCCGCAGGCCCTCGGCCGCTTCGTCCAGCGTACGCGCGGCGCCCGGGTCCGGAATCGAGGCGTACGCGGCGCCGGCCGGCGTGCCGGTCACCGGTCATTCCTCGGCGTCGATGACCGGCCGGCCGATGCCGTCTCTTGGTTGACATAGACCAGTAACAATATTCATGTATGGAATTGTATGCGAATAGGCATCGGATGGACGAGTTCGTCGAGAGTACGGGGGGCGCAAAGGGCGGGGCTCAGGATCGTGGTCCCTGGACTCTCTGGCAGGTGTACGCAACAGCTCAACGCGACTTCACCTGTAGAAAACTGCACCCCCGTCGGGCAGGCAGCTCCAGTGTGTGGGTCGTCGACTTTGGCCAAGATCGACGTATGACATCGAGCAGAGTTCGTTATCCCGCAATGGTTTTCTACCTCACGGCGATGGTGGGCGCGGGTGCGCTGGGCGCCGTGCAGCCGTGGACCGGGCTCGATCCGGAGATCCTGCAGCTGACCCAGTTCGGGCCGGCGCTCGGAGTGCTCGTGGCGAGCCTGCTGTGGCGAGGTGAACGTCGGACGGTGTCGCTCTGGAGCGCGGTGCGGCCGTGGCCGACGGGCGGGGCCATGACACTCGCCGGTATCGCGGCCGCCGTTTTCGCCTTGTGCCTGGGCTGCTACGCCATCATCGGCGCCGACCCGCACCTGCGATCCGCCCATGATCTCGTCGCCCCGTTCGGGCTGATCGCTGTCGCCCAGTTCGCTGGTGCCTGCGCGGAGGAGATCGGCTGGCGGGCCTTCCTGCAACCGCTGCTGGGCACACGCATGCGTACGCTGCCCGCGTCGTTGGTCGTCGGATTCCTGTGGGCCGGCTGGCACGTGCCGGTGTTCGCCCAAGGCGTCGGTTACAGCGTCGCCTTCGTGGCCATGGCGGTGAGCCTGTCGGTGATCCTCGGCGTCGTGCTCGGCGACCGGCGCGGAAACTACCTGCTGCCCGCAGCCGTGTTCCACACCTTGATTAATCTGGGCCTGCTGATGATCTTTGACGAGGAGAGCGGCAGTGTTGCAGCCATGACGACGTTCGCGATGGTTTGCTCGGCCTGCGCGTTGGTGTCCGTGCTGGTGGCGCGGACAAGGACGGCCCGCAATGGCAGCGCGGTGGCCACACGGGGTTCTCATGCCACAGCCAGCGTGCGGGAGGCGTGATGTCCACGAGCGGAACCGTGCGGTCGGCGGCACCCGGCCGCGGATTGGCGCTGGTCGGGCTGTCGGTGACGGCCGCCGCCGCAGCCGCGGCCGTTCTCACGGCGATCTGCCTGCTGCCGCTGGGCGTCGGTGTCGTGCTCCTGCCGCCGGCCGCCCGCTGGCTGCGGACCGTCGCCAATCGTGCGCGAGACCGCGCCGGCCGATGGTCGGGTGTGGCCATCCCCGCTCCGGCGGCTACGACGGCGGACGGACCACGCTGGCGGATCTGCTACGCCATCCTCATCGATCCGGCGATGTGGCGGGAGGTGCGGTGGGCACTGATCGATCCGCTGACCGGATCCCTCCTCGCGGCGACACCGGCCGGACTGATCGTCTTCGGCCTGTTCGGCGCCGTGGTCCAACCCTTCGTCTGGCGGCCGATCGACGAGGCCGGCGGCAGCAACTGGTACGCGATGATCCACGTGAACAGCACCGGCCGGGCGCTGGCGGCGGTTCCTCTCGCCGCGGCGTTCCTGGCCGCCGGAGTCTGGTTCGGCCCGGCGCTGCTGCGTACGCACGCCCGGCTCACCAGGGCCCTGCTCGCTCCTGGCCGCGAGGAGCTGGCCGAGCGAGTCGAGAGGCTGACGCAGACCCGCACACAGGCGGTCGACGTGCAGGCCGCCGAACTGCGTCGCATCGAACGGGACCTGCACGACGGCGCGCAGGCCCGACTGGTCGCGATGGGGATGAGCCTCGACAGCGCCGAACGGCTGCTCGACGAGGATCCGGCCGCCGCCCGGACCCTGCTGACCGAAGCACGGCAAGCCTCCACCCGGGCCCTGTCAGAGCTACGCGACCTGGTCCGCGGCATACACCCGCCGGTGCTCGCCGACCGAGGCCTGCGCGACGCCGTCCGCGCCCTGGCCCTGGACAGCCTTCTCGACGTCGACGTACACGGCGACTTGCCGGGACGCCCTGCGGCACCGGTCGAAGCCGCCGCCTACTTCGCGGTGAGCGAAGCGCTCGCCAATGCCGCCAAGCACTCCGGCGGTCGGCACGTCGTGGTCACCTTCGACTACGAGGCGACCGGCAAGCTGATGCGCCTCACCATCGCCGACGACGGACACGGCGGCGCTGATCCCGCCGCCGGCACCGGCCTGACCGGTATCCGCAACCGGCTCGCGCCGTTCGACGGCACCGTCGCCGTCAGCAGCCCGCCCGGCGGCCCGACCATCGTGACCCTGGAGATTCCATGCGAGTTGTCCTCGCCGAAGACCTAGTTCTCCTCCGGGACGGTCTGACCAGAACGCTGCACGAATTCGGCTTCGATGTCGTCGCGGCCGTCGACAACGGGCCAGCCCTGCTGCACGCACTGCTGCACGACAGCCCCGACGTCGCCGTCGTGGACATCCGGCTACCGCCCACCCACACCGACGAGGGACTGCAAGCCGCGCTGACCGCACGTCGACAGCGGCCCGGCCTGCCGATCCTCATCCTGTCCCAGTACGTCGAGCAGCTCTACGCCCGCGAACTGCTCGCCGACCGCGCCGGCGCCGTCGGATACCTGCTCAAAGAACGCATCACCCACACCGGGCAGTTCATCGACGCGCTCAAGCGGGTGGCGGACGGCGGAACGGTGATGGACCCCGAGGTCATCGCCCGGCTCCTGGCCCGCAACGATGCCCGCGGCACCACAGCCGACCTGACACCCCGCGAACACGACGTCCTACGGCTCATGGCCGAAGGCCGTTCCAACGCAGCCATCGCCGGCCAGCTGCACGTCAGCGACAGCGCTGTCACCAAACACATCGCCTCGATCTTCGGCAAGCTGGCGCTGTCAGCCTCCGAAGACGACAACCGGCGGGTCCTGGCGGTCCTGGCCTACCTCAACAAATGACCCACCGACTTGGCCGCTCAGCTGAACCGCCTCGGTGCAGGTGGAGACTTCCTGCCGGTGTCCACGGCTGTGGTTCGGCGTGTCGCTGGTCGATGAACGGCGAGGTCTCCGGTAGACCGTTCAACGACAAGAAGAACGTAGACCGGAGACCTCGTGGCCACCATACCGGCGGCGAGGTGGCATGACTTGACCGCCGCGCAGTGGGCGGTGCTGCAGCCGCTGCTGCCCAAGGGAAGGAAGCCAGGCCGTCCGCCGAAGTGGGGTGCCGGTCAGGCGAGGCGGCCGCCACCGTCGACGTGCAGCACGGTGCCGGTCACGTAGGGGTTGTCGATGGCGTAGAACACGGCCTTGATCAGATCCTCCGGGCTGCCCACCCGGCGAGCCGGGTTACGCTCGGCCACGCCACGCAGGAACGCCTCCTTGTCCGCGCCCAGGCCGTCCCAGGACCCGGTGTCGACGATGCCGGGGGAGACCGCGTTCACCCGGATCGGGGCGATCTCCACTGCCAGCGCCTGCACCAGGAAAGCCAACGCGCCGTTGGTGGTGGCCATCACGGTGCGCGCGGGCGCAGGACGCCAGGCGGCCACTCCGGAGAAGAAGGTGAACGAGCCACCCTGGGACACCTGCCCGGCCAGGTGCTTGGCCAGCAGCAGCGGCCCGATCACCTTGGCGGAGAACGCCCGCTGCACATCGGCCAGTTCGAGGTCCCTCAGCGGGCCGTTGGCCGGCATCGCGGCGGTGGAGACCAGGTGGTCGAATCCGCCCACCAGCCCGGCGAAGTCGGAGATCGACCGCTCGTCGGCGAGGTCGAGCGGAAGCACCTCGAGCGGACCGGACAGCTCACCGGCCGTCCACTCCAGCTTGCGCGGATCAGGACCGGCCAGCACGAGCGCGGCACCAGCCGCCCAGGCGGCCTTGGCGAGCGCACGCCCGGTGCGCGAACCTGCGCCCACCACGACAAGCCGCTGTCCCTTGAGAGGCGTCGCATCGAACATGAGGAACTCACTCCTTCGAGTCATCGGGGGATCGGCCGCCGCCCACTGCCCGAGGCGGCCACACCACGACCCTCTCTCAGGCTCGTACCATGAGTCCAAGGCTTCTTTTCTACCGCAGCGATAAAATCTGCTCATGGCAATTCCGACGTTCCGGCAGCTCGAATACCTGGTCACAGTGGTCGATACCGGTTCCTTCACCCGAGCGGCCGAGCAGCTGCACGTGACTCAGCCCGCGCTGTCCCACCAGATGCGGGCCCTGGAGAGCACGGTCGGCGGCCCACTGCTCGAACGCCTGCCACGCTCGGTGCGGCTGACCCCGATGGGCCGGGCGGTCCTGCCACACGCCCGCGCCGCACTGGCCGAGGCCGAACGCCTGCACACGGTGGCGCAGCGCACCGCCGGCCTCGAGGGAGGTGAGCTGGAGGTCGCCACCGTCTACTCGGTCAGCCTCGGCATCCTGCCGCCTGTCCTGCGAGGCTGGCGCCGCCGCCACCCCGGCGTACGGATCCGGCTACGGGAGTATCCGCACGCCGACCGGCTCCAGGCCGCCATGGCCTCCGGCCGTGCCGACCTCGCGATCGGCCCCGCGCCCACCGCCTGGGAGGGACCGATCCGCGAGCTCGGCGTCGAGGAGTTCGCGATCGTCCTGCCCGCCGACGACCCACTGGCCGACCGCCCTTCCGGCAGTGTCGCCCTTATCGACCTCGCCGACCGCACCTGGGTTCACTACGCCGCGGACAACGGCCTCGCCGATCTGCTCGATCACGTCTGCGCCCAGGCGGGCTTCCGTCCGCAGGCGGCGATCCGCGCCGAACAGACCGCCGCCGCGCCCTTGCTCGCCGCCGCCGGACTCGGCCCGACCCTGGTGCCCGCCAACATCGTCCCGCCCCACTTCGACGGTGTCCTGCTGCGTCCCGATCCCCCGATCCGCCGCACTCTCACCGCTTACACCCGCACGCGGCCCGACCCCCTCACCGTCGCCTTCGCCGACCACCTCGCCGACCAGGTCCGCGCCAACCCCGCCGGATTCCCAGCTGCCGCCACGCTTCCAGCCCGGACGGACGCCCCCGCACGCGGACAGAACCTCTTGCGGTAGAACGTTTCGATTGAAGATCGAAGGAGGACTTTCGTCCGTTCGCAAGGCGCCGAGGATTGCTCGGAGGTCATCCGGCAGCGGAAGCGGGGACCAGGCTCGCCAGATCCCGCTTGAGCGTGATCCAAGGCCTCAGCCCAGTCCCCGCTGGACCGTCCGACGTAGCCCCGGCTGCGAACGCGAACCACCTGCCTGCACCAGCACCAGGACAGCCCAGCTCGCGAACGAGCTGGGCATTCGCCAATCAGACATATCCGATCTGCGGGCGGACCCGATGTGACACAACCCGAATCGCAGTCACGCTGGTCAGGGACCTGCCGTGGTCTTCGCAGGCGTACGTCGGCGGGCCTGACGGTTCAAACGTCGGCTGTTGGCGGCGGACGTCCGCCGGCGGTGTTTGCATCGCCCGCGCGGCTTCGCCACCATTTGTCGACCATGGCGGCCAGAGCCGTCCCTGCTTGCCGGTGTTCGTCTGCCGACAACAGGGCGGTACGCGGCGCACGGAGCACTACAGCGCTCGTACGTCGCTTACCGCCCAGCGGCATGAACACACGCTGCACCCCTGAGTCCGGCCGATCGAATAGCGTGGAGCCTTGTGGAGCGGATAGCCGTCATCGGCTGCGGAGGCAGCGGCAAGTCGACCATCGCCCAGCAGCTCGGCCGGGCGCTCGGCCTGCCGGTCACCCACTTGGACGCCGTCTACTACGACGAGAACTGGCAACCGCTGCCGCAGGACGACTTCGCCGCCGCGCAGAAGAAACTGGTCGCCGCCGAACGGTGGCTGATCGAGGGCAGCTACGCCGCGACCCTGCCGATCCGTCTGGCCGCCGCCGACACGGTGATCTTCCTGGATCTGCCCGCCCGTACCTGTCTATGGGGGATCGCGCAGCGGCGGTGGCACTACCGCGGCGGTCAGCACCACCAAGACGGCGTCTTCGACCGGATCACCTGGAACTTCGTTCGATACATCATCGGCTACCGCAAGCAGATGCGGCCCAAGGTCACCCGCCTGACCGCCGAGCACGGCCCGCACGCCATGCTGCTGACGTTCACCAGCCGCAGGCAGGCCAACCGGTTCCTCGCTGAGGTCACCGGCGTCGCATGACCCACCCGCCAGGCGACGGAAGGCCTGGTGGGTGAGCAGCCCATTCGGGGCTGGCCATCGCGTTCCTTCCCTCCAGCGGTCCGCCTTCCGAACGCGTTCACCGATGATGTTCCGTACCCGCTGAGCACGCGTACCAACCGAGCTTTCGTTGCACCCAGTGGCCAGTCGTGGTCGTGGGGGCCGCATGATGCTGGGCGGATCGGGTATGGGCCGGACATGACGAGCAAGGACATCACCGCGCCGACCGGCGGTGTCATGACCGACGAGGTCGGGACCATCACCGGCGACCTGACCCTACGGCCCGACGTTTCGGCGGCCGGCGACGTGTCACTGCAGGTGCAGTACCAGGGGGCCGCGGAGTGGTATCGCGTCACGGGCGCGCACATCAAGGTCGACCCGAACAACTCCGACGCTGTCGCCAATGCCGAGACCGAACTGCTGAACCGCTTCTGATCATGCTGTGCCGGATCGGTGTCCCGAGAGTTTGATCGGCCCTCGGAGGGGAATGGGCACGCCCGTGTCCGAACCGCTCCCCGAACCTCCCGTCCAGCCGGGCGACCTGCTCGACAACCGCTACGAGCTGGTCGAACCGGTCGCCCGGGGCGGCATGTCGACCGTGTGGAAGGCCCACGACCAGCGGCTGCGACGTGACGTCGCGGTGAAGCTGCTGTCGCCGGCCCTGCTGGGGCACGCTCAGCTGCACGTCGAGGCGGAGACACTGGCGCGGCTGCGCCATCCGCACATCGCCGAGGTCTACGACTGCGCGGTGGCGTACCTGCCGTCGACCGGGCGTACGCCGTTCCTGGTCATGGAGCTCATCGACGGCGTGCCCTTGGCGTCACGGCTGCGTTCGGGGATGCGCCTGGGCTGGCGGCAGGCGGTCTCGATCACCGGCCAGGCCGCCTCGGCCCTCGCGGTGGCACACGAGCGCGGCATCGTCCACCGCGACATCTCGCCCAGCAACGTGCTGCTCACCCCGGCCGGCGTGAAGGTCATCGACTTCGGGATCTGCGCCGCCGACGGCGACACCGACGCCGATCCCGACGGTCTGCTGGTCGGCACACCTGCCTTCCTTGCCCCGGAACGGATCCGGGGGCAGCCGGTCGAGCCGGCCCACGACGTGTACGCCCTCGGCGTACTGCTGTATCGGATGCTCACCGGCCGGCTGCCGTTCACGGGCGAGACCTCCGACGAGATGCTGAACGCCCACCTCTTCGCGGCGCCCGCGCCGGCGGCGGTCGGCGGCGTACCGCAGCGGTTGACGGAGATCTGTCTGCGCTGCCTGCACAAGGATCCCGCCGCGCGGCCGACCGCGGCCGTCCTGGCCGAGGACATGCGCGCGTTGGGTGGCGAGATCCGGCCGGAGCACGACGACGCGTTGCAGGATCTCGTCCTCGGCGCGCTGACCACGGCCGTGCCGGGCGTGGCCGGGCCGCGGCCCCGCCATGCCACCCGCCGGCTGGCCGTCGCTGGGCTCGCGGCCGTCCTCGTCGCCGGTGGCGTGTTCCTCTGGACCAGCCGGCATTCTCCGGCGGGGGGCACCGCTGCCGCCGCCGGACTTCCCCCGTCGAGTGCCGCCTCGTGCGCGGTGACGTACCGGCAGCAACACGACGACGGGCGTACGTACACCGCGACGGTGACGGTCGCCGACCTGACCGGGCAGCCCGTCGACCCGGCCGTGCTGTCGTTCAGCCTCGGTCCGGACGAGCGGCCCGCCCGCACCATGGACGGGCTGTGGATCCAGCAGGGCCGGCAGGTACGCACGCAGCCCGGCGCACTGGTCCTCGCGGCGAACGAGGGCGTCGAGGTGCCCTTCGCCGGCGAGTACGCAGGCGTCCACGCCCTGCCGGTCTCGTTCACGCTCAACGGCGGCGCCTGCGCGGTGACGGTACTCGCCGCCGGCGGCCAGCCGCTGGTGACGCCGTCGGCACCGGGCGCGCGTCCTTCCTCGACGACGGTACGCACGGTCCTGCCGGCCGGTCCGGCGGCGGCTTCGATACCGGCCGGGCCGCCGACTGCGGCTTCGCCGAGCGCGACCCCGGCACCGGTCTCCTCCACGGCACCCTCAACGCCGGGCGGCAACGGCCCTAAGCCGAAGCCGTCGCATTCGGAGAAACCCCACCCGTGACGAACCGGCCGATCGCCTGCCAGACCTCGTCGGGAGCCTCCTCGGGGGCGAAATGCCCTGCCCCCGGGATGATGCCGGTCGTCATCCGGCGGTGAGAGCGGTGTCGTCGGCGTACCCGTGTGCGTAAGCCTGCGGGGGTTTCACTGCGCGGCTGAGGTCGTCGAGATCACGCGCGAGGTGCATCAGGTCGGCCTTGGCCACGTCCTTCGGCCGGCCCGTCGGAGCCGCCAAGGGGGAACGCGCCGCGGGTTTCGCGTGCCGCGCCGTCGAGGTCGGCGGGGTGCCAGAGCTCCCGCCCGAGGCGCGAGTCCGGTGGGCGTTGTCGCGCCGCACTGATCGCCGGCCTGGTGGCACTTCCGCGCCGAGTGTCGCGATCAGCTGTAGCACGGCCGAGCATGTATCGGTATTCGCCGATATGATGACCGGGGGTCGGCCGCTCGCGGACGGAACACTGCCAGCGGCTCACCTCCGGAGCGCATCCGTGGGCGGTGAGTGCCCGGCAGGCCACTGACCGTGGTTCCCGTCCGCAGGTACACAGGAAACTATGAGGTTCCTGTGGTGGCGGAGACGACGCCGTCCTGACCGGCCGGACACTCGCCCCGATGACCTTGCTCGGTGCGGCTGGTGCGATGCGGCCGTCACCACGACCCCTCCGTTGGTTGCGTTGACCGCCGATCCGCTGGCCTCGCCGTGCTCATCGGAGATGGCGCCCCGGACGAAGCTGGTCACCGCGTGCAGCCCGGAGCACCTCACCCAGCTGTGCCGTGCCGCGCAATGACCGCTTTGCCGACGCCGGCTGCCGCAATGACATCCAGCCGGCCTCGGATCGTCGCCATGATCGTGTGGGCGGGGTCTGGGTCAGAGTCAAGGATGCCGATGCCGCACACGTCCGAGTCGTCGAGGACCGGGCACACGATGTTCAAGGCGCCGTCGGCGCGCAAGCCGAAGTTACGCCGCCGGTTTTCCCAGAGGACCGGCGCGACATCCGCCGTACCGTACGTGGGACCGGCGTGGAGGATTACTACGGTGTACGGCTTGGTGGGGCCATGTCCGCACGCATGTCGTCGTCGCTGACCGTAGGTGGTCATCGTTCTGCCTTCGCTGGAGCGGCCGCACGACCCACTATTCGCCGGTCAACGGCGGTGGCGCTGCCCGGCAGGGACCGTGAAGTGAAGCCTGTCTCTGCGGAAGAGGCAGGGGAACAGTGAGCCATCGCCCTTCCCGGCCCCACCGCGGGCCACGGCTGGCCAGCTGACCCTGGTGCCGTCACGGGTGTGGCGGCGTGGGTCACGCCGGGTCGGGCCGGGCAGGTGCCGGCCAGCTCGACGGTGCATGAGCGTCCGTGGTGTCCAGGGTGGTGACTGTATGTCGGCGCCGGTGCGGGCTGTCGGGACCCGTGCCGCTGCTACCTTCGCAGGGGCGAAAATCTCGACCTTGGTGGTTCAGAAGGAGCAGCTGGGAATGTCTCGTAACGCTGCGGTGCCGACGGATGCCATGCATCGGGTGACACCGTTCGAGGTGTTCTTTGACCTGGTGTTCGTCTTCGCGTTCACCCGGATCGTCGCGTTCATGGTCCAGGACCTGACCGCCGCCGCGCTCGTCCGCGGCCTGCTGCTGCTGGTTCTGATGTGGTGGGCCTGGTCGGCGTACTGCTGGCTGGGCAATCAGGCGCGCGCCGACACCGGTCCGGCCCTGATCTTGGACCTGGCGGCGATGGCGGCGATCTTCATCGTCGGGCTGCTGCTGCCGCAGGCGTGGTCGGATCCACCCGGCGGCATCCGGGCGCCGCTGGTGCTGGCGGTTGCGTACTGCGCCGTACGCGTGCTCTACATCGTGACCTACCGGTACGCCGCAGGCGACGACCAGGGACTGCGCCGTCAGCTCCTGCGCAGCGCGATCCCCCCGGCCGTCGCGGTCGTGCCGTTCCTCGCCGGGGCAGTCATCGGCGGCACCGCGCAGATCGTGTTGTGGACGCTGGCCTTCGCGATCGATTTCGGCGGGGGACGACTCACCTCGGCCTACGGCGGCTACCGCGTACGCAGCCCGGGCTATTTCGCCGAACGTCACGGACTGGTCGTCATCATCGCGCTCGGCGAATCCATCGCGGCCGTCGGCGCCGGCGTCGGCGCCGTACCGATCACCGTCGCGATCCTGGCCGGTGCGACGCTCGGCCTACTCCTCACGATCGCGCTGTGGCTGCTGTACTTCCGCGGCGTCGCACCGACTACCGAGCGCCGCCTGATCGAACTCGAAGGTACGCAGCGGGCCTGGCTCGCCCGCGACGCCGGAACC
The DNA here is from genome assembly GCF_000428945.1 of Hamadaea tsunoensis DSM 44101. Taxonomy (GTDB): domain Bacteria; phylum Actinomycetota; class Actinomycetes; order Mycobacteriales; family Micromonosporaceae; genus Hamadaea; species Hamadaea tsunoensis. The sequence continues at coordinate 110,090 of NZ_AUAX01000007.1, forward strand.
TTCCTGCATTTCCCGCTCATCGCGGGCATCTTCTACGTCGCCGTCGGCGTCGAGCAGGTGCTGGCGCACGTCTCCGGACACGAAGTCCCCGGCAGTGAAGCCTCCGTTTCCTCGTTCGATGCGCACATGTCGGAGCCGCTCGGCTGGCTGCCGCTGATCGCGTTGCTCGGCGGTGTTGCCCTCTACCTCGCCGGCCTGATCGGCATCGGCCGCCGGGCCGCCGGGGATCCTCCTTCCCCGTGGTGGTGGACGGCGGTGGCCGTGCCGCTGGCGCTGATACCGCTGCTGCGTCAGCTGCCGGCCCTGGCCGCGCTCGCCGTGACGACCGTGGCACTGCTGGCCCTGGCCGCAGTTGTCGCCGCCGGCCACCGCCGGGACCGAGCCTCACACGGCACTCCGGATGCGAAGGGCGCCTCCCGTTAAGGCCGTGCTGTCGACACACCGGACCTCGCACCTCGGCCCGGCGAACCGCCAGCGGTCTGGCGTACGCCGGTAGTGGTCGTGGTAGAGCGCGTATCAGGTGCGAGCTGCGATCGCGCAGCCGCCCGAGCTCGACGACGTACGCCACGCAGCGGCGCGAAATGGGGGGCGCCACGCCCAGAAAATCTCGGCTGTGGTGCTAGACATTCTGTTGGCCGGTGGCTAACGTATCTCGTGTTGGAAGCGAAGACCGGCAAAGACACGGACGGTCCGCCCCCCGGGGGCGCAGCCGGCCGGGCCTGTAGTTGCCTGACCGGAATGCGTGTTCGCTGAACGTGGTGGGGCCACGAAGGTGAGTAAGGGGCTCCGCCGCCGGCGAACCGCGAGAAGACATGAGGAAACGCTGAGGAAAGGGAGGGCGCTAGCACCCAGAGGATCGCCCGCCACCGGCTTTCTGCCGGGTCGTGCGGCACCGCAGGTTTCCATCGGACGAAAGGTGGTTTCCCGGTTACAGATTTGCGATCCCCGCACCCTAGGCCGCTTGTCGCGGCTGGTGCGGACCTGGCCTACCGGCACCGTTCGCGGTAGGCGGTGTGAACACCCACAACCCTCGGGCCCCGGCGCGCGACGCGCCGGGGCCCTCGACGTGGAGGCTATATGAGTGATCCGAACGACATGCTCGACGACGACGACTTCCCCGCCTACACCATGGGCCGGGCCGCAGAAATCCTCGACGTTTCGCAAGACTTCCTACGCCGGCTGGGCGCCGCCAAGCTGATCGAACCGCTGCGCTCGCCGGGCGGGCACCGCCGCTACTCGCGCTATCAGCTGCGGCTGGCCACCCGCGCCCGGGACCTATGCGCGCAAGGACTGAGCCTGGACGCCGCGTGCCGCATCATCATCCTCGAAGACCAGCTCGAAGAAGCGTTGCAGCACAACCGAAATCTCACCAGCGGACAGTAAGACAGTCACGCGGGCGACGGTGACGGGTTGCGGCAGATCTCCAGCTTCGTGATGGTGCCCGGAAAGGTGTGGAGGCAATCGAGCCGCGGTAGCCGGCCGCGAGCAGGCGCCCGTCCTGACGGGTGGCGCTGCCGCGTCCGGTTTGTCACCGTTATCCGTTGGGTAGGGAAGCGTGTATGAAGCTTCCCGAGCCGCGGGGCGAGATTTCCGACGCGGTCGTCGACGCCCTACGCCACGAGCCCGGCGCACCGCTTCCGGCGACGTTCAGCGGGGCCGCCGACCCCTGCACCGACGAGGATCTTCAGCTGACATTGATGCTCGCTTACGAGCCGCACTATCGCGGCTTCGACGGGGTCGACGAGAACTGGGAGTGGGACCTCGGACTGCTACGGCTGCGCACCAGCGCCGAGCGGCACCTGGAGGAGGCGCTGCGGGCGGCGACCGGGCCGCCGGCTCCGGTCGAGCCTGGCGAGGTCGCCCGCCGGCTGGCCGAACTCGCCGCCGCCGACGACGGCCCGGCGCTGGGGCAGCATCTGCAGACCGGCGCGGATCTGACCCAGTTCCGCGAGTTCGTCGTGCACCGGTCGATCTACCACCTCAAGGAGGCCGATCCGCACAGCTTCGCGCTGCCCCGGCTGTCGGGCCGGCCGAAGGCCGCCCTGGTCGAGATACAGGCCGACGAGTACGGCGGCGGCCGGACGGAGCGCATGCATGCCGAGCTGTTCGGCCAGACGATGACCGCGCTGAACCTCGACCCCGCCTACGGGGCGTACCTCGACTTCGTGCCGGGCGTGACGTTGCTGGCGGCCAACCTGATGAGCATGTTCGGGCTGCGGCGGCGGCTGCGGGGCGCGTTGTGCGGGCAACTGGCCGCGTTCGAGATGACCTCCTCGCTGCCCAACACCCATTACGGCAACGGCCTGCGCCGGTTGGGCGGCGATGCCGACGCGACCCGCTTCTACGACGTGCACGTCGAGGCGGACGCGGTCCACGAGCAGATCGCCGCGGTCGACCTGTGCGGTTCGCTGGCCACGCAGGAGCCGGGCCTGTGCGGCGACATCATGTTCGGCGCCGCCGCGGGCCTGTACGCCGACCGGCTGGCCGCCACGCACCTGATGCGGTGCTGGACCGATGGCCGGACGTCGCTGCGACGGGAGCTGGATTCGTGAGCGCCACGGTCACCCCCTACGAGGACGGCCCCCTGCTGCTGCGTGGCGACTTCGAGATCGTCACCCCGGACGGGGATCGGATCGAACAGGAAGGCGCGACCGTGGCCCTGTGCCGGTGCGGCAAGTCGCGGCGCAAGCCCTTCTGCGACGGTACGCACAAACTCGTCGGCTTCACTGCTCCGGCGGACCGGGAAAAGCCGCTGTCGTGACCGGCCACCCTGTTTCGGCCGGGCCGTGCGGGGTAGCAGCGTGATGTGTCGATATCGGCGCCGCGGTGTCCCGGGGCCGGGTCACGCTACACGAGGAGGGGGTCGGCCATGGATGGCATCGTGCTGCTGAAGGAAGACCACAAGACGGTCAAGCGGCTGTTCCGCGAGTTCGAGAAGACGCACAAGACGGCGACGCCGGCGGCGAAGCGCGCACTCGTCGACAAGATCATCAAGGAGCTGACGACCCACGCGTACATCGAGGAGTCGATCTTCTATCCGGCGGCGCGGGCCGGTGTTCCCGAGACCGAGGACCACGTCCTGGAGTCGGTCGAGGAACACCACGTCGTGGCGTGGCTGATGTCGGAGGTCGCCAAGCTCGACCCGAGCGATGAGACGTTCGACGCCAAGGTGACCGTGCTGATCGAGAACGTCGAGCACCACATCGAGGAGGAGGAGCAGGAGTGGTTCCCGGAGGTCCGCAAGGCCCTGGGCCGCAGTCGCCTGACGGAACTCGGCGAGCGGATGCAGGCGGCCAAGCCGAAGGCGCCCGCCGATCCGCTCGCGTTGATGTCGGCGTCGTCCTGAGCACCGGGAAAGAGCCGTCATGAGCAGCGGGAAAGAGCCGTCATGAGCAGCGGGAAAGAGCCGTCATGAGCACCAGGAGAGAGCCGTCATGAGCGCCGGGGAAGGCGACGACTACTCCGACGTCGGACCGAGACCGGATACCACCGGCGCGGCCACGCAGACCCTCGCCGCGAACGTCGCGCACCTGGCGCGTCTGCTGTACAACGAGGCCAAGGAGCGCGACATCCACGGCCGCTCGACGATGACCAAGGCCGAACTGCAGAAGGCCCTGTCGCGCTGAACGAGGTAGGGGACCGGGCGGGCCCTCGGTTTCCGAGGTCGCCCGGTCCTCTGCGGACCATCAACGGCCGGGCTCGCATATCTGAAGACCCGGCTGCCGCGCAGACTCCAGCCGGTCGCGCCGATCTACCCGCCCGAGGTCGCCGCCGACGCCGTCGTGTACGCGGCCGAGCACCCGCGCCGGCGCGAATACCGGGTCGGCGGTTCCACAGCGGCGACCCTGCCGGCCGACAAGGTCGCCGCCACCGTCGGCGCCGTGGCGTCCCGGCAGTGGCTGCGGCGCTGAGGCCGGCGTGACGCGCAGCAGATTTCGACGCAGAATTCGACGCAACGTTTCGCGAGCGGGCGGACCGGGAACCGGCATCGCATGAACCGGCATGGCATGGTCGTCCCGCGCACCACCCCGCAACCCCACCGTTGGTGGGCTCTGGCCGGCTTCCTCGCCGCGGTGATCGTCGCGGGCGGCATCGGCGGCCTCGGCGTCGCCGGGACCGCCGCCACCTACAACGATCTGCGCCAGCCCGCCTGGGCGCCGCCCTCGTGGCTGTTCGGCCCGGTCTGGACCATCCTGTACGCAATGATCGCCCTCGCCGGGTGGCTGGTCTGGCAGCGGATCGGCTTCACCGGTCCGCTGTGGCTCTACACCGGGCAGCTGATCCTCAACGCGATCTGGACGCCGCTGTTCTTCGGCGCCGGACAGTACGGTCTCGCGTTCGCCGACATCGCGGTCCTGTGGCTGCTCATCCTCGCCACGACCGCCATGTTCTGGCGTGTACGCCGAATCGCCGCCGTGCTGCTTCTGCCCTACCTGGCCTGGGTCACCTTCGCCGCGGCGTTGAACCTGGCCGTCTGGCAGCTCAACACGTAGGTCATGGAGCAGGTCACGGCGGTGTGATGCGTTGGGACGACGCGAAGGATTCCGCCCACGAGCCGCCGGGCTTCGACCATTTCGCCCCGCTGCCGGCGGCCCTGGTCGTGGGCGAGGTCAGCGCCACCAGTTGAGGACGCGAAGCGCTCGCAGAGTGTTCCAGCGACTGGGTTGACCGACGCGTTCGAGGTCGAAGTGGACCCGGCCGGCGTGGGTCCGGTCGAGCAGCCAGCGCCCGTCCGGCCGCCGCTTGTCCTCGACGAGCCGGATCGCTTCCGCCAGGCGGGGATCCGGTGCGGCACCGGTCGCCCGGAAGTAGTCGAGCCCGCGCAGCGCGTCCAGCCGCCAGTAGTAGGGGAAGGCGAACTCCTGGCACACCGGGTCGATGAGCTCCCCGGTGCTCTCCCGGCGCAACAGACCGCGGGTCAGCAGATACTCCTCGCCGCTGTGCCGGGCCGCGGCGACCGCCGGGGAGCCGCCGGTCAGCCGCTCGAACGTGAGCAGGCCGTCCAGCACGCAGATCGTCGTGTGGATCGACGAGCGTACGGAGCCGCGTTCGGTGTCGCAGTTCCAGCCGCCGTCGGCCAGCACCTCGCCCAGGACGCGGTCCGCGATGGGGACCACGTCGACTCCGAAGTACGCTCCGGCCGCGATGGTCCGGCCGTTGATGCACGGCTCGACCTCGCCGTCGAAGTAGCGCTGCCCGTCATGATCCCAGCGGCAGTTCGCCGCCACGAGATCGACGGCTTTGTGGGCGGCGTCGGTGTCCGGGTCGAGCCCGAGGATCTGCAACGTCTGGAGGGTGTGCATGGTGGTCGTCCACGGCTGCCCGGGCTCATCGCGTCGGCCGTCGGTCCACCAGCCGGTCGGGAACAGCGAACCGCCGTCCCACTGGCCGTCGGCGCCCTGGGCGGCCAGCAGCCGGGCGCCCCAGCCCTCGTGTTCGACCCGGGCCCGCTCGGCGGCCACCTCGGCGGGTGTGGCATCGGTGAGATCGCGCATGACCTGCCAGCGGATCGCCGGGTCGCCGTCGAGCAGCCAGTCCAGGACTTCGGTCATCCGGCGAGCGTATCGACACCCTCGGACATTCGTTCACCTCCAGTCCGTGCCGGATTCGGGGGCGTCGAGCGCCGGCGGGTGGCTGAGGCCGTGCCGTAGACCAGCCGGGCCAGGCTCGCGGCGCCGTCGGGATCGTCGGCTCGGCGTACGACGGTGAGGATCGGGGCGACGTCGTCGAGCTCGGTCTGCTCCCGCAGCAGCACGAACTGGAGGGCCAGGCCGCCGAGCCGGGCGTTGCCGTCGGCGTACGGGTGGAAGAAGGCGATGTCGAGGTAGACCCGGGCGGCCCGCGCGGCGAGCGGGACAGCCGGGTCGGCCGCCTCCGCCAGGCACGCGGCGAACCGGTACGCGGTGTCGGGATGCAGGCCGTAGCGTTCCCGGCCGTCCTTCGCGTACGCAGGCCCGCGCCGGAACTCCACCGCCGGTACGCCGAGCGTGATCGCGTTCCAGCCCGCCAGCAGATCCGGGGTCAGCGTGGTCGCGGTGCCGGCCGCCCGGCGTACCGCGTCCTGGGCGGCCAGGAGCCGGGCGTCCCCGCGTACGCGAGCATGGTCGGCGAAGCCGTCGCGCCGGGCCCGGACCGGGCCGGGGCCGGCGGGAACGACGTCGCGCCAGGCGACCTGTGCGCGGGCCTGAAGCCAGCCGACGAGATGGTCAGGCGCCATGGACGACCCGCTCGGCCAGGAGTTCGGCGATCGTCCGCACGTCCGTGGACGACGGCTCGGCCCAGCTGCGAAAGCGGCCGACCGCGTGGTCGATCAGCCCGGGGCGGTCCGCGGACTCGACGCCGGCCGCGGTGAGGAACCAGCCGAGCGCCGTCCGGCAGCAGTTGTACCAGCCGGACTCGTAATACGTCCGGTCGCCGACCGCGGTCACCCGGTGGGCGACCGCCCGCTCCCAGCTGTCCAGCGGGTCGTCGGCGGGCAGCGGGAGAAAGCGGCCGAACCGATCCGCGAGATCGACCAGCCACCCGTGCCATTCCAGGACCGCCGCGGTGATCGCGGCCGCGGTCGCGTCCGGTGTGGACAGTGAGTGGCCACTGCAGCACCAGGCGGTCACGACGCCGCCGTCCAGGTCGCCTTCGCCGGTCGACCAGCGCCAGCCCACCGCCCACAGACCGTACCGGTCGACGAGCGCCCGGGTCACCGTCTCCAGCCACAGATCCCGTAACCGCCAGTCGGCGTCGCGGGCGGGCACCGTGGCCGCCGCCGCGACCGCCGTCACCGTGGCGAGTACGGACTCCGGATCGGGGTCGCGTCCCGCAGGATCGACGTCCGTCCAGCTCAGATCGCGCGGATGGGGCATCCGGGGATGCTCGGGGAAGGCGAGTCGCTTCACCCGCGACCCCATGACCGCACGCCACGCGGGCGGTCCGGCCTCCATCACCCCGTCGGCGGCCCGTCCGGGTATGAACCGCCCGTGCGGGTCGGTGGCCAGCTCCACCAGCAGGTCGTACCAGGCCACCAGGGCGGCGGCGATGCCGGCCAGCACCTCGTCCGCCGTCGTGATGACCGGCGCGACCGAGCGCCAGCAGGGGATCAGCCCGTGCTCCGCGGTGTCGGTCATCTCCACCGTGTACGCCCACCCCACCGCCCAGTCGCCGTACCGCTGGACCAGCGCGGCGGTGATCCGGTCGTACCAGATGTCGACCAGCCGCCAGTCGGTGCCGGGCGGGGGCACGTCGGCGGCTGGTGGCAGTCCGGTCACGACCGCGGGAGCCTGCGCCGGGTCGAACTCCCGGCGTGCTGGGTCCACGTCAGGCCAGGTCAGCGTCCAAGGGCTGGGTAGGGGCCGGCTCATCGATCTCCTTTCGGGCAGCCCGACAGGATATGTGACCGGCACGCCGACCGGGAACCGGGTTTCAGCGAACGACGGGACGCGCCTTCCGGTGCCGTTGCCGTCGTGGGCGGCGGCAGCGGTCGTGTGTTGGCGGCGCTGACACGCAACGTAGAAGATCGCCGCGAGCACCGCCCAATCCTCGACGCCTCAGCCGTTCACAGCTTGTTGGCGCAGCCCGCCCGGCAGGTGGAGCGGCAAGGCTGGTCGCTGGCGTACTGGCTGTCACAGCACTCGCGGCACGAGTCCTCGTCGTCGGAGTCGGTGAGGCAGTCGGTGCCCGCGTTGGGATCGCCGCATTCGGTCTCCGCAGGCGCCGGACCGGAGCGGGAAAGCATCTGGATCTCGTGCCCGGACGGGTGGACCCACAGTTCGATCCCGCCCGGATTGCCGGCGAGGCGGTATCCCTGACCCGCGAGCACCTTCGGGGTGAGGCTCGCCGAGTTGCTGACGGTCACGGACAGGTTCGGCTTCTTCGCCCCGTTGGCGTAGGCCAGAAAGTCGAGGGTGAAGTCGGCGCCGTACGCCGCGGCCATCTTCCACCCGATCACGCCGCGCTGGTCCAGGCCCAGCTGAGGCCACCGCGTCAGCGCCAGGCTCGGGCGCCGGGCGAGCTGCTCGGCCTGCGCGTCGGTCAGGGCGACGTCGACGCCGTCGCGCTGCGCGATCAAGGCCGTATCGCGTTCACAGCCCTCCGGCGGGCAGGTATGACCAGCGCAGCGCTGGACCTGCGGCGGGGTGCCGGCATGCTTCCCGAGCGCCCGCGCCACCGCGAGGTTGCCGGCCAGGCGCTGCAGCGACAGCACCGCCTCGGCCGGGCCCGACCCGTCAGGCGACACGCGCCGCACACCAGCCCCATGTCGCCGTGGCGCTTCGCGCTCGTGGACCAGCCGCATAGTCCTTCTCGCCCCCTACCGGCCCATGCTGCTCGTCTCCCAGCTTCTCAGATCCACAGACGGCCAGGACACCGAACGGCCAGATCACCAGGCACGCACCGGCGCTGCGTACACGAACGGCAGGCGATGAACTGTCGTATCCGGGGGTTACCGTCCACGCTGCGCGAAGGCGGCGTGACTTACGGGGGAGGGAAAGTCCGATGTGGATCGTCGAGACCGAGGACAAGCCGATCAACAATCTGGTACGCGACCGCGTCCGGCGCCAGTACGACGACCCGCGGAGCCAGGAGCAGGAACGGGTCAGCTTCCTGCACCCGGCCCTCCCGGACGTCGGCGATCGCGTCATCGTTTGGCGGCCTGGGCGGGGTGGGGGTGTGGTCGGCCACGGCCGGGTCGCACCGGACCGGTCGAGCGTGGTCTTCACGCAGCGGTTCCTGGCCGATCCCGCCGGCCAGCGCGCCTTCGATCTCTGCTATGCGAGCGACCTTCTCGCCGAAGCGAAGCAGCATTTCCGGGAGGTGCCGTTCTCCGTGCTGCCCGACGACAGATGGCCGGACTGGGAACGCGTCATCCAGCAGCCGAGGCGTCCCCGCTGGCCGAGTCTGTGGGAGCAGAATCCCGGCGATGTCGTCAACCGGTTCGAGGTTCATGATTTGTTCGGCGGCTCACCGGTCCGCAGTGCGAGCTTCGCGCAGGAGACCCCCAACGCACTGATCTTCCCGGGGAACGAGGGGCGTCACAGGAGCATCGCGAGGTGGCAGCGCGGCATCGGCGGGCGGATCCTCGTCCATGGCGCGCCGGAAGCGCAGGGCTATCCCGTCCCCGAGAACCACGTCTTCCGGCGGCACCTGCGTCGAGGCGTACCCCTGCGTGTGTTCATCGAACAGGAGAATCTGTACCAGTTCTGCGGCACCTATCGCATCGACGAAGCCGAGCCGATCGTTCGGGAGATCGACACCGGCTCCGACAAAGCCGTGCGTACACCGCGCGGCGACCACCGCGTGCCGAAGCGGATCCCGGTCTTCCAGCTTGTGCCCGACGGGCCGGCGATCGCACCGGAGGACCTTCCGCCGGTACGGCAATACGCACAACCGCGGGTCCTGGAACTGGCGCTCGTGGATCGCGAGGAGAGCCCGCACTACGGTGCCCGCTTCCACGGCGACGCCCTGACCGACCAGTTCAAGAGCCTCGCGTACGCGATGCGCGACGACCCGGTCGCGCTCGCCGCCCTGGCCGCGTTGCCGGACGCGCAGGCGGTCGCCGGCCTCGCCCAGCGTCACCAGCGCCTGAAAGGACTCGACGACCTCGTCCGGGCGGTAGCGGAACCGAGCAGCGCGGAGCGGGATTTCCAGCGCATCCTCGAAGCAAACGTGTGGATGTTCGGAGAGGGCTACGAACCGCGGTCCGCCCGCCGCGGACTCGTCGCCGGTGACCAGCTCGATCTGTCGCTGATCCGGCCCGACCGGTCGTTGCACGGCGTGGAGCTCAAACTCGCGAAGACCCGGTTCCCGCTGGTACGCAGGCATCGCGGCCATCTCATCGTCGGCGTGGACGTCCACGAGGCGGTCACCCAGGCGAGTGGATGTCCGCCCCGACGCACGGCACCTTGCCGTCGTCGGCCGTGACCTTCACGTACTTGCCGACCTGGTCCTTTGGCGTCGCCGCTCGACGAATCAGCGGACGACCTTGATGTTGAAGTCCGACTTGCCCCGAGCGATCGCGATCCGCAGCCACAGAGCGATGTACATCTCGGTACCCCGGGCGGCCGTGATGTCGCCGAGATCGAAGACGTCGCGGTGGCCGAACTCCTGCAACAGTCCCGTCACGAGTGCCTTGGCCTCGGCGGAGTTGCCGCACACGAACACCGTGTGGTCGCCGTCGGCCAGCTCCCGCGGGCGTACCATGATCGCGTTGTTCATGGTGTTGAGGGCCTTGACGACGTGCGCCGCGGGAAAGGCGAGCTGGATCTGCTCGCCGAGCGAGTCGGTGTTCGCGACGAACAGGGTGGGCGGGAAGCCCGCGGCATGGTCGAGCGGGTTGGAGATGTCGAGAATCACCTGGCCGGCCAGCTCACCCGCCGCCCGCAGCGCCGCCAGGGACGCGTCGCCGCCGGTCGCGTTGATCACGAGATCCGCGCCCGAGGCGGCCTGCGCGAAGGTCGCCAGCTGAACGGCCTCGTTGTCGCGGTGCCACGCGGCGAACTCGTCGCGGGCGGCGGTGGCGGAAGGATCGCGGGTTCCCATGAGGACGGTGTGACCTAGCTCGGCGGTACGGCTCGCGACGGCTCGGCCGACCGCGCTGGTGCCCAGAACAGCAATGTGCATGACGGCGAAACTACCTCAACGGCGACGGACGATGAGGCGCAGGCAGAGCGGAATGATCCAGATCCAGCCGGTCTTCACCGTCGAATGTACCCTTGCGGGTACGTACCCGAGCAGTTACGTTAGCGTCATGAACGCCGTGTTGCACGCGCTGGCAGATGAGAGCCGGCGCACGGTTCTCGAGATCCTCCGCGACCACCCGGCGAGCGCAGGAGAGCTGGCCGACGCCCTCCCGATCGCTCGCCCGGGCGTGTCCCGGCATCTCCGCGTGCTGCGGGAGGCCGGGCTGGTCGACGTACGCCAGGACGCGCAGCGCCGGATCTACACGCTCCGCCCGGAGGCGCTCGTCGAGGTCGACGAGTGGCTGGGAGGGTACCGCCGGCTCTGGGAGAACCGGCTCGACGCTCTTCACACCGAGATCGCACGAGGAAAGAAGGCACGACGATGACCACGATCGCGACGATGCGAACGCTCGACGAGACCCACGGAGCAGTCCGGGTCGAGAACCTCTACGACACGGACATCGGCGACCTCTGGCAGGCGTGTACGACGCCCGAGCGGCTGGCCCGCTGGATCGCCCGGGTCGACGGGGACATGCAGGTCGGCGGCACGATCCAGGTCGTCTTCACGAGCAGCTGGACCGGTCCGGCGCGCATCGAGGTGTGCGATGCGCCCCGCCACCTGCTGCTGACGACGGAGCCGGGTACGGACGACGAGGGGCAGATCGAGGCGTGGCTGACCGAGGAGGGCTCCAAGACCCGGCTGGTGGTCGAGGAACGCGGCCTGCCGATGAAACATCTTCCGTTCCACGCCTCCGGTTGGCGGGTCCACCTCGAGGATCTTGGTCGGTCGCTGGAGGTTGACGGCCCGGTCCATCCGGAGGGCTGGAGCTCCGATGCCGGAGCGCCCCGCTGGAAAGAACGCTGGGAAGAGCTCACGCCGGCATACCAGCAGATGGAGATCAGCTGATGTCGGACGTGATCAGGCTCAGCCTGACAACAGTCAATGCGCCCGACGCGATCGCGCTCGCGCGGTTCTACGCCGAGATCACCGGCGGGGTCGCGAAGGGCGACGAGCATTGGGCGCTCGTGGAAGGCCCGAACGGCGACATAGGGTTCCAGCAGATCGATGACTACCGGCCACCGACCTGGCCGGATGGCGAGGTGGGGATGCAGATGCACCTCGAGTTCTTCGTCGACGACCTGGAAGCGACCGGAGCGCGTGTGCTGGCGGCCGGCGCCACCCGCTTCGAGTATCAGCCCAACGCGGACCACTGCTTCGTGTACGCCGACCCGGCCGGGCATCCGTTCTGCCTGTCCACGTGGGGAGCCCCGAGAGTCGGCGACTGACTCAACTCGTTCCGGCATCTACCAGCGGGCCGCAGCCGGAACACGGCTACAGACGAGTGAGTTCGAAGCCTCCGGGTTTGGTTCCCGATTTCTTGCCGTGCCTGGCTGCACCGGAAAGAATGGGCATCCGCCCCCTACGCGTCGGGCAGACTGCGTCGCATGACGATGAAGAGGTGGTTGGCGACAGCGGCGGCCGTCGTCGCTGGGATCGGGGCGGCCCTGGTGGTCCCTCAGCCGGCTTTGGCCAGCGACTGCTGGGCGGCAGGCTGTGACCTGGTGTGGCCGTTCACGAACTATTCGTACTCCGGGCCGTATTCGAACTGCGGCAACAATGGGGCGTACGTCGTGCAGACAAAGTACGCCGAGGACTTCTCGGTGTCGCTGTGGTATTCCACCGGCTGCAATTCCAACTGGGCGACCATCAGCTTCCCGCCTGGCGGTGGTCTGCACCACGTGTCGGTCTACAGCAAGAGCTCGGCGCCGGACGACAACGGCCGTGACGCGAGTTCGGCGGACGGATGGAACGCCACATACATGGTGGATGGTCGCTACCTCGCACAGGCGTGTGCCAGCAAAACCACCGTGGTCTGCACGGGTTGGTTCTGAACGGCCGCGATACAACTCCGGCGTTGGAGCGGCCGTAACGACAGCTGGATCTTGTCGGCAGACGACCAGGCACCCGCCCATCTCGGCAACTTAGAGACTATGCGCAGGATCGATGTCCAGCCATGAGCGGACTTCGTACACAAGGCCGGCACAGCGATACGCGGCGATCAAGCTCGTCGCGGCATGTGACTGTCCACCCGGCAGTCGTCGGATTCCGGATCGTGGTCGCTGCGATCGCGTCAACGTTGATCGGCGCCGGGCTCAGCGTGCCGGCCGCCATCGTCGGTGCTGACCCCTCATGGCCGCTCTCGACCTCTTCGGCCGCCGCTGGAACCTGCGCGTCGTCTGGGAACTGCGGCATGGGCCGGTCGGGTTCCGCGATCTGCGGCAGCGCTGCGACAACATGTCTTCCAGCGTCCTCGGCCCTGAGCGCGGACGGCAAGGATTGAACCCTGGAAGCACTCCCTAGCGCTTTGGAAATCGAATCGGTATGGTGCTTCTGAATCCGAATCGCCGGAGGGTGGCCATGGCTCGCATCCCAGCCCTCGAACCGCCGTTCACGCTGGACGTGGAAGCGCAGCTCGCCACGATGATGCCGGCCGGAATGCCTCCAATCGGCCTGTTCCGAACGTTCGCCAGGAACCTGCCGATGACCATCGCAATGAGCCCCTGGGGCAGGTACGAACTCGGCCGCTTCCTGTCCATGCCCCTCCGCGAGCGGGAGATCGCCATACTGCGAACCTGCGCGCGATGCGGCTGCGAATACGAGTGGGGCGTCCACCTGATGGTCTTTGCCAACCGTGCCGAGCTCACGCCGGCCCAGGTCACCTCGCTCACCTGCGGCTCGCCCGACGATCCATGCTGGACGACCGGCCAGGAAGCCACGCTCATCCGCATGGTGGATGCCCTGCACGACTCCTGCGACGTCGACGACAAACTCTGGCAGTCCGCGCAGGAACTGTTCGACGAGCGGCAACTGCTCGACATACCCCTGCTGTGCGGGTGGTACCACGCGATCTGTTTCGCCGCCCGCACCGCTCGCGTCGAACTCGAGCCCGGTGCTCCCCGCTTTGTCGACGTCACGGCCGCCTGACGGCCGGCCCGCCGGTGGCAGTGGTAAACGCTGCACCCGCGATGGCGAAGGCGGCAGCCTACCGTTGCGCCGGGGAGACGCCGCGGAAATCGGCAGGGTGCGCCTGCGAGCGTTCTGACATCTCGGGCCGCTGACCGCAGTCGGATTGTGTACGCAGCGGCCCGATCGGGCACCATCGATCAGTCCGACTATCGCGCCCATTGCGATAAGTGTTCGCCCCGTTACACGCCGCTAGGCTCGCCGTCATCGAGCACCTGGATGGAGGCGCGGCATGTATCCCGACGAGGATTCCGACCCGACGACCACGGCCCAGACGACCGAAGGCCAGCCCCACGTTCAGCCTGACCCCCAGCGCGGAGAAGAAGCGCAGATCCCGCAGATCGAGATCTCGCCCACGGACCTCGGCGACCGGCTGGACAGCGACGACGAAGAGCTGAGGCGCCTCCTCGCGGACAACGACTTCGACGACCTGTACGGCACTGGCGATCTGGACCCGTACACGGCGGGCGACCTGGATCCGGTGCAGAACACAGCGATTCTTGCCATGGCCGCCGCCGTGAACACCGCCGACGAGGACGTGCGCAGCAGCCACGAGCGATACCGGAAACTGTTCACCTCGATATCGCTGGGGACCGAGGAGGAACTGTCGGACGCCAAGGTAGACATGGACGTCGCGGCTTCCTCAATCCTCGGAGTCGTTCGGCGCACTGGAGACACCGAGGTGCTCCTCGAGATCACCCGCGACATCGGCGCCGAGAACGAAACGCAGGGCCGGTACACGATCGAGTTGCGTACCACGCCAACCGAGTTGAGCGACGACACGGGCTGGGATCATCGGGTACACGCGGTGGCATATGCGGTGTTCCAGATCGAGAACAGCAAGGACCGACCAATCAACCCCAACCCGTACGGCGCCTACGAGATGGAACTGTTCAACGTCGACCATTCCATCTACTTCCCGGGGGCGGCCAAGGTCACCGGGACGGGCCGGCAGGTGACCGTCGCGATACCCGCCACCGAGCTCGGCTTCGACTGGGCCGCGATGGGACCCGACCACCGGCGGCAGGGCATCGTCCACGAGTACGTGACACTGCCGTGGTACATCGAGGACTTCACCGATGACGACCTTGTCGAGGGCCTGGGCGCCCGAGGCCGGTTCGCATACGCCTTCCTCATGTCGGCCATCGCGCGGCTAGCCGGCATCTGGGCGCAGCCGAAGCAACTCGGCCTGCTCAACCGGTTGAGTGTCAAGAACGGATGGGTCGTCCGCCCGCGAACCGCGCCGATCCGGATCCTCGACACACTCGGCGGCGACACGGCCGCCCTGGTCCGGTACGCCGTCGGGCAACGGGCGTGCCCGACAATCGACTGGCCGGGAGCGACGATTCTGTCCGGCAGCCTGACCGCCATGGCCGGGACGTGGAACCTCGCCAAGGCGCACATCCTCAGTGGCCTGCCGATGGGCGGGCACAATCCGCCGGCCGCCTTCGTAGGGTCGTCAGACGCCCTGCTGTTCGAGTACCGGACGGCACCGGACACCCACGCCGCCCTCTTCTACAACCCGGACCGAGCGGCCTTGAACTACGACTTCGACAGCTGACGCGACCGATACCGCGCACGCACAGCAGCCGCGCGCCAGGTGGAGGACGGGGATCCGGCGCGGCCGCCCGCCGCGCTGACGCCGAGACGGCCCGACGTTCCCGCCCGGCGACCGCTGTCGGGCATTGCGCCGGGCCGCAGGTCGGCGACGCATATCGGTTGCCGCCGGAGCCACCCCGCCCCCTATCCTCGCGGGGTGACGATGGCCTTCATCCGTACGCACACGGCCTTTCGGCGGCTGTGGTCCGCACGTGTCGTGTCGTTCATGGGCGACTCGATAGGCCTGGTCGCGTTGATCCTCTACGTCGCGGACCGTTCCGGTACCGGCCTCGCCGTCGCCCTGCTCATGCTCGCCGGTGACGTCGCGCCGCAGCTGCTGTCGCCCTTCGCGGGCGCTGTCGCCGACCGCTTCGACCTGCGCCGCGTCATGGTCGCCTGCGAGCTGGGCCAGGCGGCGGTGATGCTGGTGATCGCCGTCCTGCTGCCGCCGTTGCCGCTGCTGATCGTTCTCGTCGCGGCCCGCTCCACGCTGGCCGTCATCTTCCAACCCGCGTCCCGGTCCGCCATTCCGGCCTTCGTGGCCTCCGACGACCTCCCGCGCGCCAACGCGGCGCTGGGCGCCGGCACCCACGGTCTCGACGTCCTCGGTCCCGTCCTGGCCGCCGGTCTTCTTCCCTTTCTCGGTGTACGCGGGCTGCTGCTCGTCGACGGGTTCAGCTTCCTGGTGTCGGCGGCGCTCCTGGTACGCCTGCCGGCTCTACCGCCGGCTCGGATCGCGCCGCCGTCGATGTTCGCCGACGCCCGCGACGGTCTGGCGTACCTGTGGAGTCATCGGGTGCTGCGCGTCATCGTGGTCGGCTTCTGCCTGGTGGTGGCGTTCAACGGCGTGGACGACGTCGCGCTCGTCTTCCTGGCCAAGGGCCCGCTGCACGGTGGCGATTCCGCCGCGAGCATCTTGTACGCGGGCGTCGGCGCCGGACTGCTGATCGGGTTCGCGCTGCTGTCGCGCTACGGCAATCGGTTCTCGCCACTGGCCCTGATCCCCGTGGGGTACGCGGTCAGCAGCCTCGGCAACCTTCTCACCGGAGTGGCCGCGTCGGTGCTGATCGCCTTCGCCATGCAGACGGTACGCGGGCTGGGCCTGTCGGCGAACGACACCGGCCACGACACGCTGATCCAGCGTACTGTCCCAGCGGGCTTGCAGGGCCGGGTGTTCAGCAACCTCTACGGCGCCATCGGGCTGGCCGGTGGACTGTCCTATGTGCTCGGCGGTTTCCTGATCGATCTGACGTCCCCCCGCGTGACGCTGGTGGTCGCGGGTTGCGGCGGGCTGGCCGTCGCCGCGATCGTGGCGCGACGGCTGCGCCGGGTGGGCGAGCCGCCGGCGGCCGGCGGCGAGACCGCCAACGTCACGTGAGGTTGGCGGTCTCGCCGGGCCGCGCGCTCGGGCCCGACGCAGCGAGACGTCAGGAGGGGTCGTGCTCCGTGGTCCAGCCGCGGACGAGTGCCGCGAACTCCGCCGGCCTTTCCATCGACGGCAGGTGGGCGACATCGTCCCAGTCCACCCGCCGAGCCTGTGGTGCGCCGGCGCACACCCGGCGGGCGGCGTCGTGCGTGGTGTCCAGGTCGTGGCCGCCGACGAGTACCAGCACCGGCAGGTCCAGCTCGTTGAGCCGTTCCAGGGCGGGCGGCTCCAGCTCCGCCTGATCGACGTCGCCCCACGCCTCGGCGATCTCGAACACGTTGCGCTGCATCTCGCGTACGGCCGACACCACCGACGGCTCGACCTCGGCAACGTCGCGCCCGGGACCGGCGACCCAGGAGGTCACGTTGGCCTCGACCGCGGCATCGAGGTCGCCACCGGCCAGGGCGGCCTTCTCGGCATCGAAGAAGGCCCGCAGATCAGGAGTCAGCTCGGCCAGGAGGCTGCCTCCAGGCGGGCACAGCAGCAGTGACTGCGCCAGGTCTGGCCGGGTCAGGGCGACCTCCGTCGCCACCCCCGAACCGAACGAGGCGCCGACCAGGTGGCATCGCGTGATGCGCAGGTGCTCCAGCGTCGAGACGACGTCGGCGACGTGATCGAGCACTCCCTCCGGCCGGGTGGTCGATGCACCGTATCCGCGCAGGTCGACCCGCACGACCGTGCGGTCGGCCGACAGATCGCCCAGGATCGGGTCCCACATACGCCGATCGGCGATGCCCGCATGGATGAGCACAACGGGCAGCCCGCCCTCCCGCGGCGCGCTCGCGTCGTAGGCGATTCCGGATGGGGTGTACAAACTGTCGGTCATCGGTCTCCTGACCTGCGGTGGACATCTCACCCGATTCAACCGTGGCGGCCCGCCGCCGGCCGTCCGAAGCTCGGTGGGGGAGAGCTTGATCACTCATCGGTGCCCGAGCAGGTGTTCGCCGACGGATCCGTGAATCCTTTTCGCCGTCGGCACACTCTTATGAGGGTGTCCTACGCATCAAGCCAGACGGGAGGGGCGGCCATGAACCGTGCCGACTGGGCCAGCGCACAGCTGGTCGCCGCCGCCCGGGACGGCCACATCGAGTCGCTGACCACGCTGGTCGCCCACACCCACCCCCACGTCCTGCGCTTCGCCCACACGCTGTGCGCGACGCCGCAGGACGCCGAGGACGCCGCGCAGGAGGCATTGCTCATCCTGTTCCGCAAGGTCGGCACGCTGCGGTCGATCACCGCCTTGTCGTCGTGGATGTTCCGCATAGTGCGCAACGAGTGCCTACGCCGGCTGCGCCGGCCCGGCCTGGACGAACTCGTCGATACCGGCATAGCGGAATCACCCGAAGACGACGTCATCCGGCAGCTGGAGGCCGAACGGGTGGCTCGGGCGATCGCCACGCTGCCCGACATCCAGCGCCGCGTACTCATCCTGCGTGACGTCCAGGGATACCCGGGTCGCGCGGTCGCCGACCACCTCGGGCTGAGCCTCGCGGCGATGAAGTCCCACCTGCACCGGGCGCGCGCAAGCCTCAAGGCCGCGCTGCAGCACTGAACGCCCTACCTCCGCTCTGTCTCCGCCTTCCTTTCGCCCTTCCTCAGGAGTTCACCATGCTCGGCGTCACTACCACCATGCCCGATCTGGAGCTCGTCGACAGCGACGGCGCCGCCGTCCGGCTGCACGACTACCTCGACGGCAGGCACGTGCTGCTGTACTTCATGCGGGCCACCACCTGCCCGATCTGCGTCCGGCACGTACGCGACCTGTCCCGGCACATCGGCGAGTACGCCGCCCTCGGAGCACGCATCGTGGTGGTCGTACCGGAGGGCCCGGCGACCGCCCGAGCATGGGCGGCCCGGCAGAAACTGCCCTTCCCCGTCGTGACCGGGGCCCAGGGCAGCCCGCACGAGGAGGTCGGCCTCCTGCGTACCGTGTTCGGGGCTGTCCAGCAGTCCGGCACCGTCCTCGTCGACCCCAACGGAGTCGTTCGCCATGTCAAGGCGGCGACGCTACCGACAGCCGGATACGACCGCGCGGCGGTGCTGCGTACGCTGGCTGAGCTGCGTTGACGTCGCATCGTGATCGTCCGCGCGCTCCGCGACCCGGATGAACTGGTGTGTACGGGTCGGTGCAGCCGGTGCTCCCTCGTGGACAGCGGCTACGCCGGACGTTTCAGATGCGGCACTGGTAGGTTCCCGCTGTGGCGATGATCGAACTCCGGCCGGTGATGGACAGCGATCTCCTATACCTCGACACGTTGCACGACGACGACGAGTACGCGTTCTTCGCCGTAGACCACCGTCCCACCGAGAAGCAGCTCCAGTGCCAGATCACCGAGTCTCTACTGCCGACGGTCGACTTCCGGATCGTCAACGACGCATCAACGGGCGAGGCGGTCGGGTGGATCCGGGCCGATCTGGATCTCTACAACGGCCTTGCGCAGTTAGGCTACGGCTTCGCCCGCGCGTATTGGGGACAAGGGTACGCAACCGCTGCGGTAAGAGCGCTGGTGGACGCGCTCTTCGGCCGCAACGACATCCACAAGGTCTGGGCGCGGGTCGACCCTCGCAACGACCGCTCGATGCGGGTCCTGCACCGGGCCGGGTTTCGCCTCGAAGGCACCCAGGAGTCCCACCTCCTCCGCCGCGGTGAGCGGGTCTCCCGCGCCCTCTTCGGCCTGACCCGCGCGCGATGGAGTGAGCGTACGTAGAACGCAGTAATCCCGGACTTCTGGTCCGGGATTGGTATGCGTTGACGGAGTGGTCCAACGGCGGGCTAGCCGGGCATCTCGCCCGGTCGGCGTTCAATCTCGAACTGGCACTCGATCAGCGCGGCAGCGACGAAGGTGTGGTGGACGCTGTCGCGTACTACGCGAACTCCGATCCCGAACCGCCGGACTCGCAGATCGGCCGACGGATCCGCCAACTCGGCGACCAGGAGGCTGCGCCAGGTCAGGCGGTGCTGGCCGACCGATTCGCGGCCAGCGTCGCCCGGCTACGCGACCAGGCTGTGCCGGTGTCGCCCACCGTTGCGGTCCAGATGTTCGGCCGGCTCCTTCCGATCGACGACTGCGCCGCCGCGTGCCTGCTGGAACTCGTCGTCCACACCGATGATCTGGCGGTCAGCCTGGGCCTGCCGACACCCTTGTTCAGTGCACTGCCGAGCTGCCTGAAAGGCACGACTGCCTTCGAGCAGGTTGCCATCGGCGGCGCCACCTCGCGCAGGAGGTCGTCGCCCGCTGTCGACGCGGGCGCTGCCGACCGGTCAGCCACGTTCACCGCGACGGTTTCATGAGGCGAGTTTCACATCAGCACCAGCGATGGCGCCGTGCAGGTGCGACCAACGACGGATTTGTGTTACGGTGGCCGGGTTGCAGTTTTGATTTCCGTAGACGTTTCGGCGCCTGGTGGTCTAACCAAGACCCAATCCAGGTGCTTTTTTCGTTTGTGTCGTTTCCGACGCGGGTGATCAACGCAGCGGCGTGGGAGCCGCACTGGGCGGTCTCCAACAGCCTGCGAAGGAGCAGACATGGCTACAGGTACTGTGAAGTGGTTCAACGGCGACAAGGGCTTCGGTTTCATCAGCCAGGACGACGGCGGCGCCGACGTCTTCGCCCACTTCTCGGCGATCTCCGGGAACGGCTTCCGCAGCCTCGACGAGAACCAGCGCGTGGAGTTCACCGTCACCCAGGGCCCGAAGGGTCCCCAGGCGGCGGACATCCGCCCGCTCTGATCCACACTTTCCCGAACGGCGGCCCTGACTGGTTCAGCAGGCCGCCGTTCGGCGTTCGCCGACCATATGTTCAGGTTCGTTCTCGGGATGTCCGTGGCCTGTGGCCCGTGCCTTCTTCGCGACGTGCCATCGAGGAAGGCCTAGCATGACCGTGATCATCACGCCGACAACGCCCGGCGGGTTCAGCCACGACCAGGAACCGGTCGCCGGCGCTTCGCCCCGGAACCCGACCCCCGCTGCGGATCGCGATCGCACGGCGCCGTTCCTTGCTCCGCCCGCTTCGGAGGAGCAGAAGCCCGCGCCTCGTACCTCCGACAGCGACGAGGTGACGATGCATCGATTGCGCCACCCGTTCACCGTGGCATCCGACACGGACCATACTGGACAGTGACGACGGCCATGTACTCCATGGGAGTTCATGGCGTGGAGATCATCTCAAGCCCTGCTGACACTCGGGTGACGCCGAGATGTCGCGCCTGGCAGGTGACCTTCGCCTGCCAGACGCGACCAGACAGCCACGCCCCACGCCCCGCGTCCATGGGCCAGCGGCCGTCCCCAGCACATCGGTGTGCTGAACACTTCCCGGACGTGTTCGCCGCGCCGCCGCCGATTCCGGGGGTTCGGCCGGGTCACAACCCTCAGAAGTAGTTGATGCCGTAGCCGGAGAACCCCGACAGCGCGTACGCGACGCTGCTGAACAGGAAGTTGTCCGTGCAGATGTTCCCGTTCGGGTAGCGGTCGGGGCACTCGGTGCCGGAGCCGCCGTTGGCGTTCATGATGCCGGCCTGCAGGATGCCGGCGGCCCAGGCGCGGTCCTGAGTGTGCAGGCTGATGACCGACGCGCCGCTGTCGCCGCTGGCGGCGATGATGGAGCCATCGGTGCTCGTGACGTAGTTCGCCCGGATGATGCCGAAGCCGTCGTTGAACTCCACGGCGATCTGGCGGATGGTGCCGCACCGCTGACCCATGTTCGCCCCCTCCTGGCAAACCACGGTGCCCACGGTGCTCATGCCGGGATCCTGCTGGGTGAGGTAGCGAACGTTGGTGGGGTTGCCGACGTTGGACCCGCCGAACACGAGGTCGGAGCCGGCGGCGCTGAAGACCGCCGCGCCGTTGTAGCCGGT
Organism: Hamadaea tsunoensis DSM 44101; assembly: GCF_000428945.1. Taxonomy (GTDB): domain Bacteria; phylum Actinomycetota; class Actinomycetes; order Mycobacteriales; family Micromonosporaceae; genus Hamadaea; species Hamadaea tsunoensis. The sequence goes on from NZ_AUAX01000007.1 coordinate 131,661, forward strand.
GCCGACCAGCTGCTGGCCGCCCATCGATGCCCCGCTCGGCGCGTGGTAGGGGCCGTCGTTGCAGTGCCGGGCCGAGATGTAGCGGTACACGCTCGCGCCGTAGATGACGCCGAACCCGGTGGTGCAGAAGCTGCCGCCCGCGCCGAGCATGATGCCGCCGCCGTTGTACGGCGAGGAGTCGTTGTACTTGCCGCTGAGCGTCTGGGCGACACCGTACTGCGCGTTCACCGGCACGCCGAGTTCCGCCTCCAGCGTGGACTTGATGACCCCGATGTCCTTCACCCTGGACTTGTTCGCGTCGATGTACACCTGGACGCCGTCGAAGTCGGCGGAGAACCCGCCGAACCCCGACAGCGCGATGCCGCGGTTCGCGAACGCCGTCAGGTGGGTCTCCAGGTAGCTGGTCGCCACGGCCAGCCGGTCGCGGCTCACCTTGCGGGGAGCGACGAGTACGCCGAGCCCGTCCGCCGCGGCCTCACGGCGGATCTGCTGCAACGCGGGGGCGTCGGCGGCGCCGGACCAGTAGACGATCATCTGGTTCGAGGCCGGCGCCACGCCGAAGTCGACCGCGTCGGCGAGAGCGGCCTTCGCGGAGCCGAGCCTCGCCTTGGCGGCGGCGACCTTTTCGCTGGTGTTCGACAGCGCCTCGAGGTACGCCTTGTCGTGCAGCCGGCCCTTGTCCAGACCGGCCGCGACATCGGGTACGCCGTTGGAGGCGACCTGGAACTGGCCGGCCGCGGCGGCGGCCGAAGCCTGCGGCGCGGCGACCACGGTCGCGAGGAGGGTCACGGCGGCGGCGATGTACAGCGCCCGGGCCGGCCGCAACGAGTGGGCTCCCAAAGGAGATCGCATTCTCATGGCCGCAGAGTCTGGCCAGGACGTGGCCCGACCGACAGCGACAATCTCTACATTCCACGTACACGATCAGTCGTCAAGGCATGGCACGGCGCACGTGGCGGATCCTGACACCCCGCCGGCCGAGTTTCGCGTGACGTCCTCATGGTCCGGCGGGAGGATCGAAGGCGAGCTCGAGGTGAAATATGATCAGCGCACGCAGCGGCGATGAGCGACTATGGGAACGCTCCCACGATGTGGATACGCTTAGAATTCTCTAAGAAGTCCATGAGAACTTATCGATGTGACAACTATCAATGGCCTACCCGCCCACATCCTGCTCGTCCACGCGATCGTGGTGTTGCTGCCACTGTCGGCCGTCCTCGTCCTGCTCACAGCGGTATGGCCCGCCGCCCGTGCCCGGCTGGCCCTGTCCAACCTCGTTCTGTCCCTCGTCACACTCGCCCTCGTCCCGCTGACCACCGACGCCGGGGAGTGGCTCATCGCCCGGGTGCCCCGGTCCGCCGCGCTCCACGAGCACGCGCAGGCCGGCGAGAACGCGATCTACGCCGCCATCCCGGTGGCCGTCGTCGCGGCGGTCATCTTCGCGCGTACCCGGGAATGGGGTGCCAAGATCCTCGCGCCGTCCTCGACCGTGGTGACCGCGGTCGTCATGGTCCTGGCCACCCTCGCGGCCGGCGGCGCCTGCTACGACATCTACCTCATCGGCGATTCCGGTGCCCGCGCCGCGTGGGTCGGCAAGTATTCGAGCGAGCCGCACCCGCGCAAGTCCTGACAGGACGGACGGCCCGCGCACCCGGGCCGAATTCAGGCCGAGGGCCACCGTCGAGAGCCTTGCGCGGGACCGTGCCGCGTCGGGCCGAGCACCTGCTTCGAGAAAACCGAGCCCGCGCGGAACCATGCTCGTGCCGGGCGGCGAAGACGCCGCGGATCGCCTAGGGAGGGTCGCTCTCGCGGCCGGTGGCCGAGACCCGGGGGCGGCTGTGAGCATGCCGATCAGCGGGCGTTGCCTTCCGGGTCGTCGCAGATGCGGGTGACGGGTGGCGGCCCACCGCCGTGTGCCGGGCCGAGGTCGGCGCAGAGCGGTGGGTCCGTCGTCGCGTTCTACGCCGCCGGCTTCTATACGTGGAGCTGAACGAGGACGCCCTGATCGCCCTCGGTACGCAGTGACTCCACGGGGATCCGGCCGTAGAAGAACATGACCAGCTCGTTGGCGGTGCCCCAGACGGCTGCGTCGGCCGGCTCGAGGGCCTCATCGGCGCCAGGGCCGTGCGGGAGTTCGGCGGTGCGCGTGTGGCCGTCGGAGACCCAGAGGCGCCAGGAGCGGCCCTCGGTGGCGTGGTAGTCGACGACCACCGGCTTGTGCGGCCAGGGCTCCGTTCCTGCGCAGCGGGTGGTCAGGAACTCGTCGACCCCGTCGAGCGCCACCTGGCTGGACAGTGGCTGCGGGGCGCCCACCGTGACCTGGGCGTCGTAGGTGTGCACGGCGAGCTGCTGGAGCTGGTCGCGAGCGACGGCACCGCTGGTCTGCGGTGACTGCGAATCACCCCACCACGTCCAGCAGCCGCGGTCCGGTCCGGCCTCCCGCAGCGCGTCCAGCAGTTCCTGTACCGAGGCGGCGAACCAGGCCAGCAGGGCTTCGCGCTCCTGGGGAGCCGCCGGGACGGAGAAGGTCGCCGGATCGTCGGCGGGCCCGGCGGCAACGATGGCGGCCCATTTGTAGCGCCCCTCCACCAGGTGCTGCACCAAGTCGAGCAAAGTCCACTCGGGGCAGGTCGGCACCTGCATGTCGAGGCTGGGTGCCGCGGCGACCGCCGCCTGGAAAGCGGTCGATCGCTCATCCATCAGCCGCAACATGTCGGCGAACGCAAGATTCTTTTCCACTGGGGCTTTGTAGCACCACACACCGGCAACCGACACTGGGTTTTCGAGGACCGCAAAGCTCGGTACTAGGTGGTAGGCCCGGGTGAACAGGCGATCTGGGGTCGCGTACCTCATGTCATGGTCGGCCTGAGACCTTGCCGGGGTTGAGCCGGCGACGGCGCCACGGTGTCGCCGGGGCGCCCAGCGGATGACCTGCTCAACTGAGGTGGCCCGTTTTTCGGCTGGTGCGGTTCTTGCCAGGGTCGGTCATGGTGAATGCTTGCCAGGCGTGCGCAAGAAGTTCACGTATCGCGGGACTGTGCGTGCTCTTCCAGATCAGGGCGAGCAGCGCGGGTGTTTCGACGCGGCATGCACACGATCGGGTGTCCGCTCAGGTCGCGCAGGGTGATCTGTCGCTGGTTCGCCAAGGGGTGTGCAGCCGACGACCATCCCGACAGTGAGCCGGCCCCGGATCAGGTCGGTCACCTCACCCACCGCCTGGCTGACCGCTCCCACGGCGGCGAGCGCGGCGCCGGCGTGCTCGAGCGCGCTTTTCCCGCCACGGTGAGGGTGGCGGTGCGCGCCGACCGGTCGAACAGTTCCGCACCGAGTTCACGTTCCAGTTGGCGGATCTGGGCGCTGACCCCGGATTGGCTGATGTGTACCCGCTCGGCCGCCCGGGTGAAGTTCTGCTCCTCGGCGACGGCGACGAAGTACTCCGGCTGCCTCAGGTGCATGACTGGGGGTTCTAGCTCCTATCGGATCCATCTGTAGGACTTCTGATCTGTGGACAACGAGGATGGGATGCGCTGACATCGATGCACTATTTCTCGAATGGCGCTGTCCGATCCGCGGCCGTAACACCACCTGGTGCGGTGCGCAGACAGTTCCCGCATGTGGTGGCCGGCAAATGGACCGACACCGTCCGGTGGCCGTACGTCAACCCCATCACCCCTCGCCGACCTTCTCGCCGACTGCCCGTCATGTCGGCCCGAAAGGCGTGGTGGCCCGACGTCGGCTGCAGACGCGGAACGGTTCGCACGCGGTTCCTGACGTCACGGCTGTGCGCCGACACAGTCCCGGAAGCGGGACTACGCCGGCGCACAGCCAGGCGGACGAGGGGAGCGCGGCAGGGACGTCCGTCAGGCGATGTCGATGGCGAAGTCGGCCACGACTCCGTTGTGGTCGGAGTTGGTGCCGGTGATGATGCGGTAGTCGGTCATGTACATCAGCTGTGACTCCGGTACGCGCTTCCAGAAGTAGACGTAGTCGATGTGCCGGGTGTCGTGCGTCGGGGTCGCCTTGACGCCGAGGATGTTGTACACCGACCGGAGGTTCGGCAGCTCGTTGGCCTCGAACACCTTCCACGGGAACTTGGCGTACCCGACGCGCCGGTCGGCTTCGAAGTCGACGTTCAGGTCACCGCTGACGATCACCTGACCCTCGTCCTTCTTGCGTGCGGCCAGGTCCTTGACCGCCTGGAACTGCTGCTCGGCGCACTGCGTACGCGGAATGTCGGTGGGATGCCCGTTGTCCTCGATGCTGGAGTTGGCGTGGAAGTTGATCTGGAAGACGACCCGGCCGCTGGCCTTGTGCCTGTACTTGACCCAGTTGTTGTAGCGGGCGGGTGGGACGTCGCCGGGGCCGTTGGTGTCGCAGACGAAGTCCGAGCCCTTGTCCAGGACGTCGAACATGCTCTTCTTGGCCAGCAGCGCCTCGGCGGAGGCGTTGTACGGGGTGGGGGAGTAGAACCACCAGCCGTTGTCCGCGGCCCAGGTCTGCAGGAAGTCGCGGCGGTTGGCGACCTCGTTGAGTCCGACCAGGTCGGCCTTGGAGGTGATGAGCTCCAGGTCGTGGACGAACTGAGCCTGGGTTAGCTCGTTGAGGATGTTGAGCGTGCCGGCCTGGAACGTGGCGTTGGCGGCCGCGGCCGGCGACGCCGGGAGGAGGCCGGCCGCGAAGACCGCGGCGGCGATCAGGGCGATGTTTCTCCTGCGCATGGTGCTGTTCTCCTTACGGCAGTTGGACCTTGAAGTCGGCGTCGGCGCCCGAGCCGGTGATCACGAGCCGCCCGGTGCGGCTGTTGCGGCCGCTGCTCTGGTCGGCCAGGTAGTTCCAGGTGACCCAGGGCTTGCCGTCGCGGGCCCGGTAGACGTCCATCGCCCCGGGACCGCGCTTGTTGCCGGGCAGGCCGTACTTGCGCATGTCGTCGGGCAGGCGCACGGCCGGGCCGGAGTAGGAGAACCAGGCCCGGTTGGGGCCGGGCATCGGTGCGCACAGCCCGTCGTCGATCTTGGAACCGCAGTAGGCGATCCCGGTCGCGTAATAGTTCTCCGCCCAGGCGTTGCCGGAGTAGAACAGGTACCAGGATCCGTTGTTGTAGAAGGCGCTGGGGTTCTCGATGACGGTCACGCCGCCCGTGTCACGCCACTTCGCCCAGGCGAGGTTGTCGCTGCGCAGGATCACGACCGGGTCGCCGTTGCGGTCGACGGTGCCGTCGGTGTTGAACGACAGCATCATCACCGACAGCGCCGACTCCAGGCCCTCGGCCCGCTGACCGTCGCGCCACAGATCGCACCCTCCGGCCCCTGCGTGACGTCGGCGTCGAGGGCCCAGCGGTCGCCCTTGTCCGGGCAGACGATCGGCGTCGACTCGGGGTTGAACGGGCCGAACGGGTTCTGCGACCGGGCGACGCCGATGCATTTGCGGCCGTTGTCGTTGCGATGGGTGGCCGTATAGAACAGGTAGTAGCGGCCGACGCCGTCCTTCACCTGATACCAGGCGCCCGGCGTCCAGATGCCCGAGCCGTCCTCCACCCAGGCGCCACCCCCGGCGGGCATCGCGTCACCGGCGATCACCGGCGACGTCCCGACCACGTTGCCCGAGCCGGAGACCGCGTAGGGGACGTTGCGGCCGTGCGCGCTGGCACCGTAGGAGATGTACTGGTCGGACCCGTCATGCAGGGCGATCGTGTCGGCGCCCGGGAACGGGAAGTCCTGGGACTCGTCGGCCGCGTCGAGGAGTCCCGCCTGCGCGGACACGGCGGTGGTGCCACTCAGGACGGCGAGGGCGAGAGTCAGTCCGATCGCGACAGTTCGGAGAACGGTCTTCATGAGCGTCGATACAAACATGAGGGTATACAGAACTGCTACAAGTTCCATTCAGCCGGCGCACAGTCCGGGATGGCGCGCACCGGCCTGATGACAGCCTTCGGCCGCGCCTATCCGATGGTGCGGGTGTCCGTCGCCACCCAGGTGAGCTCCCAGGTTGCGCCGCTGTCGGCGGAGAAGGACTGCTCGAAGCGCGCGGAGTCGTCGTCGATCTTCAGGATGACGAAACGGACGAGGATCGCCCGCCCGCGCAGGGTGTCGACACCGAAGAACTCGCCCCGATCGTCGGTGAACTCACCGAACGTCGGAGAGGTCAGCACGCCGTCGCCCAGGTTGGCGAAGTTCAGGCTCCACTGGCCGGCCTCAGGGTTGTAGAGCCTGAGCGACACCCCTCGGATCCTGCCCGACGCGTTCGCGACGTCCAGCTCCACCAGGTTCGCGGCACCGTCGCAGAAGGGGTGGACGACCGACGTCCCCTCGAACTCGAGCCAGCTCGCCTCGGGGGTGAAGGCGCCTCGCAGCACTCGTACGTGGGTCGTCCACGTGCCGATCTCCCAGTCGAAGTCCCGGCTGCCGTCGCGGCTCATCATGACACCTCATCCTCTGGAGACAATCTGGTCGAGAAGGAGAACGCGTACCCGGGGCGCCGAGGTTGACAGGTTCGGGGCAGTGCCTGCCCGTCCAATCTGACAGCGATACTGGCGGCTGGCTGGTGGCAGAACGCTGCCGTGGGTGCTCTTGCCTGCGGGCATGTCGCCCTTCCCGGGTCGAGCCGCATGTGTGCCCATCTGATCGGTACGGAGGCAGAGGACCGCGTCCGACTGCTCACCGGGCGTCAGTTGGACAGTGACCTGTGCCTGTCGGCTGTGCGATCAAACAGCCCAGAACGGCGAGCGGATCGACCTCATGGTCGCCTGCGAGGGTTGCGTCGCCCGGGTGACGGACGCGGACTGGGGCATCGTCGGTTGGTGGGGCACGCCGGGGATCGTCGAGCGGCCCGAACCGCTTGACGTTTCGTCATCAAGACGTCCCTGCCGGTGCCGGTCATCGACGTTGCCTCCATCGCAGCCGCACGGTACCTGTCGAACTCGACCACAAGCCGCCGCGGAGGGGGCCTTGCTGCGCAGGCGGCTGCACGTCAGCGCTGACGGGCGGTACGCCGCCGTAGTCAGCGACTTCGGCCGCTACGGCTAGGTGCTTGACCGTGGCACCAGGGATGCGACCCTAACCATTGATGGCGGCGACTATCACGCCGACACTGTGCCGTCCTCGGTCGCGTTCGTCGAGCATGGCGCGCGCACGGTGGTGATTCACCGGACGGCATGGAATCGGCTCGAGGTTTCCGAGGCCGCCACCGGGCAATTGGCGACGCCGCGGCAGCCGACCGCGTACCGGCAAGGTGAGCCTCGGCCCGAACACTACTTGGACTACTTTCATGGCAGGCTCTACGTGTGCGGCTGGGTCGCGTCCACGGGCGTGGTGTAGAAGACGATCACCGTGGAGATCTCGGTTGATGTTACGCGGCGATGGCGGTGTTGTCGGGTAGGGCTGTCGGGCTGGGCTCGTTGTCGCCGGTGATGAGAGTGAGTCGGGCTTTGCCGAGGATTTCGATGCCCATATAACGCCTCTGTTCGGTCCATTCGTCGGTCTGCTCGGCCAGGACGGCGCCGACGAGGCGGATGATCGCGGCCCGGTTGGGGAAGATCCCGACGACGTCGGTGCGGCGGCGGATCTCCTTGTTCAGCCGCTCTTGGGGATTGTTCGACCAGACCTGACGCCAGATCTCGTGCGGGAACGCCGAGAACGCCAGGAGGTCGTCACGGGCTTCGTCCAGATGTGTTGCCGCGTCAGGGAATCGGGCAGCGATCGCGTCGACGACCCGGGTGAACTGTTCGCCCACCGAGACGGCGTCAGGCTGGTCGAAAACGGTTCGGACCATGGTGGCGACCCATGGTTGCGCCGTTTTGGGGACCTTGGTCAAAGGTTGCGCAGGTAGTGCGTGCGGCAGCGTTGCCACGCCGCGCCGGGCAGCGTAGCGCCGATCGCGTCGACCAGGCCGCGGTGGGCGTCGGAGACCACCAGGCGGACCCCGGCGAGGCCGCGGGCGGTGAGGCTGCGCAGGAACGCCAGCCAGCCGGCGCCGTCTTCAGCGGAGGCGACGTCCAAGCCGAGGACTTCGCGCTGCCCGTCGGCGTTGACGCCGACCGCGACCAGGGCGTGGACGTTGACGGTCCGGCCGCCTTCTCGGACCTTGATCGTCAGCGCGTCGCACCACACGAACATGTACGGGCCGGCGTCCAAGGGCCGGTGGCGGAACGCCTCGACCTGAGCGTCCAGATGCGTGGACATCTCGCTGACCTGACTCTTGGACAGCCCGGTCACGCCGAGTTGCTCGACGAGTTTCTCCACCCGCCGGGTCGACACCCCCAGCAGGTAGGAGGTGGCCACGACGCTGACCAGAGCCTGCTCAGCCCGGCGGCGGTGCTGCAACAGCCAATCCGGGAAATACGATCCCGAGCGCAGTTTCGGGATCGCCAGCTCGATCGTGCCGGTGCGGGTGTCCCAATCCCTTGCCCGGTAACCGTTACGCGAGTTGATTCGCTCGTCGCTGCGGACACCGTACGGTGCGCCGCACAGTGCGTCGGCTTCGGCTGACATCAACGCATCCGCGAACGTCTTCACCATGTCCCGCAACAGATCCGGACTCGCCGACTCCAGTTGCTCGCGTAGAAAGCTCGCAGGGTCCACACTCTTGGGAACGGTCATCACGCAGTTTCTCCTTGATCATGACTTTGGCGGTCTGAAAAAGGATCTCTGTGATGACCGTCTTCTACCTCACGACACGCCCAACCGCAGGCCCGCCGTACACCACCCCCGTGGACGCGACCTGCGGCTGGAGTACTAGAGTGGACCAAATAGCCAGTTGCCACGAGCTGATTCGTCGTCAGTGCCCCAGAACTCGGCGATAGCCTGACGCAGCTCGGCCAGGGTGAGCCGACCGTCGGAATCCGCGTCGAGATGCGCGAATGCGGACCGTGTGGCATGGTCCGATAGGCGGAACATCGTCTGGTAGAGCAGCTGGAACTCGTCCGGTGTGAGCCACCCCTTACGAGCCCTGTCCGCCGTAGACAGCGTTGCGTCGACCAGCGGCCCGAGATACCGGTTGTAGCTGTCCGGATCAGCACCAATGCGTTGCGTCAGGGCCGAACTGAACTCCTCGAACGAGACCTGATTGTCGTGATCCTGGTCCATCGGCGCTATCACGTCTCGCCACAGCTGCACCCAGCCGTCAATGACGGCTCTCGCTTCAGGCTGCTGTACGTCGATGCCGAGCGCATCGACGAACCGTCGGCCCGCCGCTTCGAAGTCCTGGACGTCCAGCGTGCCGTCTTCATTGGTGTCTAGGGCCTGGAAACCACGTCGTAGCTTGCGGGAGAGTAGTTCGCCGACCATTGTGTTCCTCCATGTCCTGCCCGTGATGCGGCGACATGGATCCGTCGCCCGTTCCTGCGATTGGAACGCATGTCGAGCACTGGTGTTGCCGCAGAACAACACCAGACTCAGTCTGGCTTCGGAAGCACCGGTCGCATCCTGGCCTACGGCTGCCGGAGGATGACCGCCAACTTCGCCGCCACCGTCGGCGCGATCACCAACCTCGAAGTCTGCCGAACGTCGACATACGCCCCATACGTCACCTACTCAGGCGTAATGCCGCCGGGCAACGCTTCGCGGCGAACCGAGCGAAGCATCATCGTCACACCTCGTGCAAGGAGGACGAATGTCTCGGACGACATTTCGCGCCTGGCCGCGCTTGCCGGGGCGATGATGCTGGCCACGCAGGGGTTCGCGGCGCCCGCCCAGGCAGCGGGACCACCCGCGCTGTTCCAGTTCAAGTCGAACCTCGTAGTGGACTGATGGTCGAGTTCCTGTGCGCCTGCCGGGTAGCGGCAGGCGCACAACCACGGGCGGGCGGCGTGGAAAGCCGTCGCCCGCGGGTCGGGCCGAGCGTCCCAGGGGCCGTCCGCCGTCGGCGCGGTCGGCCCAGAGCGGCGAAGCTGTGTTCGTCGAAGGCCTTCGGCACGTCCTTGCTCGCTCGAAGGTGATCATGCGGTGGATGAGCCGGCTGCGGTGGCTCGCGTGGAAGCCCGCTGGGTCCGCCTTCCGGGGCTACGGCCCTTCGACGGCCCAGCGGCACATCGCCGAACGGCAGCGCCATTCCACCGCCTGTACGCGCACGCGGCACAGACGGGTGGGCTGTCGTGGTCGTCATCGACGGCCCACCGGTCGCGCGAGGTGGAGCCCCATGGTTGGCCGCTCCGATCGGATCGCAGCGGCCACCCGTCAGTCGGAGAGGATGAGGACCTCGTCGGTGAAGTGCAACGAGGACACTCCCGTCGTCGCGCAGATCAGCGGATTCGGGTTGACCGCGACGAGTGTCTCGACGATCGTCGCGCCGGCGAAATGACCGGCGGTGACGGTTCCTTCGAAGGTGATGACGGTCGTGCCCTCGGTCCGTTCGACGCGTCGGGTGGTGGACACCGTGCTCGTCGTCGCATCGTTCCAGGAGTAGGCACGCGTCACCGGCTCGCCCGAGGCGACGGCCAGTTCGAGGCATGACCGGAGGCTGGTGAAGCTGGTGGTGTACCCGCCGCCGGTGATGGTCGATCCCACGGTGAGGCACAGACCGAGCGGCAGCGCGCTCGTCCCGAACCGGGCGTCGACGGACTGAAGCGTGGATGTCTCGGTGTTGGTCAGCGGCGGGCTGTACGACACATCCTGCCAGCCGGTGCAGTCGAGCAGCGTGACTGGATCGGCCTGGGCGGCCGACGGTGCGGCCAGGACCCCGAGGATGACGGCGGCAAGGACCGCCAGCGCGCGAACGGACATGTGCAGGACCCTTCTCTTCGGCGGGCGAGACTGCGGTTGCGCCGCCCGGTCCTGCCATTGGAACTCCGGCCGCGAGCCGGTGTTGCCGCGACGCAACACCGGACTCGCGGGCTCGCCGGGCACGGGAGTGGACGCCGGCCCGGCAGGCCTACAGCACGGGGAAGGTATAGGCCGAACCCTCGCCGCGGCGGAGGTACCACTTGAAGTTCACGCCCCCTTCGTTGTTCAGCAGGTAGGGCTGGCCCTGGTACTGGTAGACGGTCAACAGCACGTCGCCGTCCCGGGACCACTTCTGCGTGACGTCCGCGGCGTCGCACGCCACCATCTGCAGGTACTTCAGGAGTCCGGTGCCGTCGGAGTTCTCGAAGCTCAGGCATCGTCCGAGAGTGCTGAGTCGGCCGTTGGTGATCTGCTGGGTCAGCGGGTCGTAGACCCACCGCTGATCCAGCGAGGTCGGATCACAACTCCGGCCGACCATCGGATACGGCGGGTTGACGTCTGTGCCGGCGCACTTACCGTACGGAACAGATCTGATCTGGAATGTGAGGGGCAGGGGATCCGCCTGCGCCGGTCCCTGCAACATGACCGTGAAACCGGTCGCGAGCAGCAACAGCGCGAGCAGGCCCGTCAGCTTCTTCATCGTCGACCTCCGGGGGCGACCTCGTTTCCCGCCGTCGAGGGCGACGGGAGCGGCCTGTACCTGCGGGGACGGTAGGCGTCACCAGGGGCTGGATGATGCGTCACGGCATCACCCACGTCGGCACCACCCGCCCGGGCGACCGCCGCACGCGGTGTCCGTCCGTCATGGCTGGACGCGTGGCCTCCTTGGATATCGCCACTGTGGGGGAACCGAGTGCTTCTCATGCCCGCATCCGGGAGATCGGGTTGCGAATTCGAAGGCTGCGCGTCGAGCGCCGGCTGACGTTGCAGCGGCTGGCCGAGCGTAGCGGGGTCGCCGCCTCGACGATCTCGCGGTTGGAGAACGGGCGGCGCCGCACGCCGACGGTGGCCGTCATCGAGCGCCTGGCCGCTGCCCTGGACTGCTCCCCGTCGGACATCATGGGCGTCGAGCCGCCGGGGGAGGCTGTCCGGGACCCGGCCGGCGACCTGCTCTCCACTTTGATCATGACAAGCGTCGACGACACCGGTCCGATCATGCGGGCCCGGGATCTGCGATCAGGCGTCGCGCAGATTCGCCGGCTGCGCCAGCGGTGCCTCTATCGCGAGGTGCTGGTGGCCGCCACCGAGATCCTGCCGGCCGCGCACGCGGCTTTCGGCGGGTCCCACGCCGCTGCGGGACAGCTCGTGTCGGTGTGCTTCGACGCCTCCATCGCCGCCCGCATCGCCGGCGACACCGCGGTCGCGTGGATCTGCGCCGAACGCGCGCAGGAGGCCGCCGATCGTGACGGGGGTGCCGCACTGCGGCAGGGCGCGACGTTCGCGAGAGCGTTCGCAGCCCTCGCCGACGGAGCCGCCGACCGCGCTCTGAAGATCGCCGAGGGCGGGCTGGTCCGGAAGGGCGTTGGCACCGCGTCCGGCGCCGGCATGCTCCATCTCGTCGCCGCGGCGGCCACCGCGCGGCTGCGCGGTTCCGTGGCGCGTGGCCGGTACGGCGCGCACCTGGATGCGGCTCGCGGTCTGCTGCCTGCCGCCCGCGAGGACACCGACGTGTTCGCGCTGGGCTTCGCCGCGCCGAACGTCTGGCTGTGGGCGCTGAACATCGCCCTCGACCGGGGCGACGTCGCGGAGGCCGACCGCGTCCGCGCGTACATCCAGGCACGCGATCTTCCGCTCGCGCGGAAGGCGAGTCTGCAGGTGGGCCTGGCGCGCCTGGCCCTGCTGAAAGGTGATCAGCGGTTGGCCCGCAGCCTGATGGAACGCGCCGCGAAGCTGGCCCCGCAGTACGTGGCGGGCCACCGGGCAGCTCGGCTGGTCAGCCTCGCGTTGGGGGCGGCGGGGGCTGCCGCGGCCGGCGCCGCGGCAGCCGGTGAGGTCACAGGCAGCTGACGGTACGCGGATGGGCCGGGTCGAGCGCGTTCAGCGTGAGCGCGACGGCGGCCGGGTCGTAAGGCGTGTGCAGGTGGTCGGACAGATCGAGCGGGCAGAAGTTCTGCAGGGTGTAGTTGGTGACGGTGGCGCCGGGACCGGCGGTCAGGTACTGGTTCTGGTACGGGGTGACGACTTCGTCGAGCCGCGACACGATCGTGGTGTACGCGACGCCCGGCCGCGTGTCGCCCTGGGCGTCGAGGGTCTGATTCACCTCGGAACCGACGAGCTGGTCCTGCGCGGCGGGTCCGGCCAGCAGGCTGACGTCGAGCCCCAACGCGTTCGCGAGCAGGCCGAGCCCGTCGAGGGTCGTGCCGTGGTTGCTCGGCGAGATCCCGACGAGCCGGCCGACCTTGGCGGCCCCGCCGTCGAAGGCCAGGTACCAGCGGGGCATGACCCCGCCGCCCTGCGAGTAGCCGACCAGATCCACTTTGGCCGCGCCGGTCGCGGTGAGGACGGAGTCCACGTATGAGGCCAGCTCGGCGGCGGAGTCGGGGATGTGCGCGGTCGCCTTGACGGGATTTCCGGCCGCGCCGCCGTAGTCGAGGGCGAAGACGCAGTAGCCGTTGTTCTTCAGCTCGGCGGAGATCCGGCCCCAGGACGACAGGGCGTTCGCGAACGTACCGTGGATGAGCACCACGGGGCGCGGATGGCCGGCGGACGGATGGCAGGACCAGTCGTTGGCGCCGGGCGGCGGTGCGTCGGGCGTGAGCAGCGACGCGGCCTGGGCTGCTTCGAACAGGTAGTAGGGCGTGGCGGCGTACGCGGGGATCGCGGCCTGACTCATGGCGGCGACGGCGGCGACCCCGATGACCAGGCGCAGGATGCGGCGATGCATTGCAGCCTCCGAAGTTCGGTGGGACGAGTCGTCCCTCAGCGTTCCGGAGCGCGGCCTTCCCCGATACGCGACATTCCGCCAGGTAGAACGCCATTTTTCGGGGAGATCGCCACCGTCCCGCGGCGGGCATGGCGCGGCCCCGCGGCCGTGACTTCGGGGCCGCGGCGTTCGATGTACGGGTCAGCCGGCCTGCCGCCGGATCGACATGGAAGTCGCGTACGCGGCGCGTCGCAGGAGGGTCTCCTGTGCGGGCTGGCCGAGGTAGGGCTCCCGGCCGGTCAGGATCAGGGCGGCGACGGCAGTACCCGACGATGCGTAGACGGCCGTCGCCATGGCGTGCAAGGGCCCGGAATTCGCATGGGTGACTCCCGTGTGGACGGCCTCGTTCCGGTTCGCGGTCAGGACGCCGTGCGCGGCCTGCTCAGCGGCCGGCGCGTACGGCTGCTGGACGAGCCAGACCCGGTCGCCGCGCGAGCTGATGGTGTCCAGCAGGATGACGCCGACGCCGTCGCGGACGGCCAGGCTGGCCGGCAGTCCGCTGCGGTGGTGCAGATCGGCGAGATGCGGCAGGGCTGCGGCGCGCAGGCCGCTGTGCTGGGTGAGCATGCGGCGCTGCAGCGCGTCGCCGAGGCCGCCGCCGATCCGGTACCCGGCTCCGACGCGCTCCACCGCGCCGGCGTTCTCCAAGGCGCCGAGGAGGCGGTGCACGCTCGACTTGGGAAGGTTGGTCTCGCGCGCGATCTCGGCCAGGCTCGCTGGGCGGTTCTGCGCGGCCAGGACCCGCAGGACCGCCACAGTCCTGGCGACCAGGGGGACCTTCGCAAGCGCGTTGTCCATCACGTATCGCTCCCTTGGGTCGAGAAGCGACGAGCCGCCGGAGGGCATCAGCCACGCACGCGTCGGCGGCCCCGGTGCTCATCCTCGCCTCTCGATTGTTGCCCTGCCTGAGCTGGGGGTTGTTGCTCGCGGGCAAACGCTGCGACGTCACCCGCACGGGGTGTCCGGGACGGCCGATCGTGCGAGGGCGGGCCTTCGCCGGCTAGGCCAGCCGCCGGAGCAGCGCCTGGGCACCGCGATTCCCGGCGAGGTACTGAGGTGCCTGCTGCTCGGCCCGGGCGAGCCAGGCGCGGGCCGTGAGGTCGTCGCCGGCGAGCGCGGCGAGGCGGGCGAGGTCCACGTAGTAGCTCGTCCGGCGGGTGAGCGGCAGCCTGTTCGAGCGGATGCGCCGGGCCGCCTGTTCGGCCGCGGGAATGTCGCCCTCCTCGAGGCTGATGCCCAGCCGCCAGAGCCAGATGTTCGCCTCGGTGAAGTGCAGGGCGAACGGATCGGGGGCGCCGGCGGCCGCGGGGAGAAGAAGGTGCGCCGCCTGCAGCTCACGGTCCCGGCGTTCGGCGCCGCCCGGTAGCCGTGCGCTCGACTGGGCGGCGACGAGACGCAGCATGCCGGTCAGCGCGGCCTCCCGTGCGTCGCGTGGCGACACCTCGGCGGCCCCGACGATGTGCAGGACGCGAGCGTTGGCCCGGTACGCGAGGGCGACGTGCGCCCGGGCGAAGGCGGCACCGAGGACGAGGTAGGTCTCGCCGCTGCGCTCGGCCGCGTCCTGCGCCCGTTGGGCGGCGATCCAGGCTATCGCGGTGTCGCCCGTCGCCCGGGCGGCCATGGCGGCGTCGAAGCACAGCATCACGAGTTGGACGGCGGCCGAGGATGACGAGCCGAACCCGGCGTGCGCGAGCGGCATGGCCTCTGCGGCCGCGCGGAGGACCTCTCGATAGCGGCACCGGGTCCGCAGCCGCCGGACCTGCCGGACGGCGGCCGCCACGGTCCCGGCATCGGCGTGACCGCCGTTCTCGTCGAGGCTGGTGGCGATCAGCGAGGTCAGCAGGTCGCGTCCGTCGCCGGGGGACGGTGGGGGCACGGGGTCGGCGGAGCCGAGCAGGTCGGCGGGCGCGCACCCCAGGGCGGCGGCGAGCCGGTCGACGACGCTCGCCGTCGCCGTCTGGCGCCGCCCGTTCTCCAGGCGGGAGATGGTGGAGCTGTCGACGCCGCTGCGCTCGGCGAGGTGGCGTAGCGTCCATCCCCGCTCGCCGCGCAGCCGGCGGATCCGTACGCCGATCATGCGCGCTGTGACGGTCAGTTGTTCGGTGGAGGTCATGGGGCGGCCTACGGGGAGGTGCCGACGCGCATCGGCAGCGTGCCTGATGAGGACCGTTGCCGACTCGGCAATAGGACGAATTCTAACTATTCGGCGACCGCCGAATAATGAGATGCTCTTCGATTCCGCCGATCGGGGGTACCCGTTCGTGGCCCGCGCGGTGCGCGGCGGCAGCGGCGTTGACGCGCGGCAACACGTTCGCCCGCCGGACACGACCGTGGATCGGGCGGACGGCGTGTCCGCGTGGTTTCTGTCGAGGAGGTATTTCGTGATTCCGCGATCTCTGGTCCGGCGCCTCGCGGTGCTGGGCGCGGTACTGGCGGCGGGTGTGGGCACCGCCGTCGTGACGGCACCCGCCCCGGCGTCGGCGTCGGTGCTGACGACCTGTGTCGGCACGTCGCAGCAGACCTACCAGCCGCCGTTGACCCTGACGACCCGGCCGACCAGCCTCTCGGTGGTGACCACCCTGGCCGTGTGCGGCGGTGGTCTGACCGGCAGCTTCTCGCTCGGGCCGACCCCGCCCGCGGACGCCTCGTGTCTGCTCAATCCGCCCGCCGTGACGGCCACCGTGACGATCCACTGGAACAACGGGCTGACGAGCACGATCACTGCTGTGTACGCCGTCAGCCGCTCGGACGGGCAGACGGTGAGCCAGGTGCTGGGCTCGGTGACCTCCGGGCTGTTCGCGGGGGCGGCCTATACGCAGACCTCGGCCGGACTGGATCTCGACCCGCTGGCGTGCGCGGGAAGCGGCGTCGCCACGAACTCCGGCCCGATCCTGGCCACCTTCGACGGACTGTGACCGATCCCGGCGCTGTCGAAGCCGGGCGGTGACGACGGCCGGCACCGGCGCGGAACCGTGCCCGCGTGTATCTGGGCACTGCTCCGCGCCGGCTGCGGAGAACCGGCTCGCCGCCGTCCGGCCGCGCGCCGCGGACGGGCGGCCGGTGCGCTGCGGCAACACGGCCGGTCCGTCGTCACCGACGATCGGCGGACAGGGCACGAAGCCACGGCCGAGCACCCGTGCGAGGCCCTGTACCAAGCGGAAGTCGTCCGTCGGGAGTGCATGATGGAACTCGATCCCAGGGCCGCCCGCCGGGTGGTGGTGTCGCCCGCGATGTGCGGTCCCACCATGCTGTTCGCCGCGACGGCCGGCGACTGGACGTGGCAGGCGGTCGCGGACCGCTGCGGCGTGGACCCCTACACCGCGCACGACAGCAGCGGCGCGCCCAGCTACCTCGCCTTCTACTATGTCCGGCTGCGGGGTGGTGTGACGATCAACCCGCGCTGCCTCACCTTCGGCGACGAACTCACGCTGGTGTCGGGCTGTTACGACGTCGGCGCCCGGTCGGTTCTCACCCTGCATCGCCTCGCCCGGGCCGGCGGCGCGGTGCCGGATGTCGACGAGCTGGATCTCGACGAGTTCTACGTCCGGCCCCGCGAGGACTGCCTCTATGTCGAGACCTTCAACCAGTGGGTCGGGCGGCGGCGTACGCACAGCAACGCGGATCTGCGCCGGAGCAGCCCGGTCGGCTTCTCCCCTGAGCGTCTGCCCAAGATCCAGAATCGTCACTCGCCCCGCTGGATCTGCCGCGACGCCCGTAGGCTGGGCACGTTCCGCGACGTCGGGTCACCTGACTACGTCCTGGTACGCGACGGCGTACGGGCAGTGCATCCGGTGGACGTGACCCGCGACCTCAACGGCGTGGGGCTGGTCTACTTCGCATCGTTCTTCGCCATCGTCGACGGAGCGGTGTGGAAACTCTGGCAGCTGCTCGGTCGCGACGAGCGTGACTATCTCGCCGGCCAGATCCTCGATTACCAGATCTGCTACCTTGGCAATGCCGATCCGGGTTCGACCCTGGAGGCCGAGATCGCATTGTGGCGCCATCGCGACCGGGCCGCGGAGGAGATCGTCGACGTGACGCTACGTGAGCGGGGCAGCGGCCGCCTCATCGCCATCACCACCCAGCGTCTGCTGCGTACTCCCGTGCCCGCGTACGCGAGCTGAACCGGGACCGTCAGCGGGTGAGCGCCCAGACGGTGTTGTGGCCCCCGAAGCCCATGGAGACGCTGAGCGCGGCGGCGACCGGGCGGTCCTGCGCCACGGTCGGCACGGCCAGGTGAACCGCGGGGTCGAGGTGGGTGAGGTTCGCGGTGGGCGGCACGGTGCCGCGGGCGATGGTCAGGGCAGTCAAGGCGAGTTCCACCGCCCCCGCGGCGCCCATCAGGTGCCCGGTGACGCCCTTCGTGGAGCTGACCAGCGTGTCGGCGGGCAGGTGCCGGGCGAGGACCGCGGCCTCGACCCGGTCGTTCAACGGGGTGCTCGTGCCGTGGGCGTTGACGTACGAGACGCCGGACGGCGGGATGCCGGTCCGGTCAAGCGTGTCGAGCGCCTCCCGCAGGGCCGCCGTGAGCCCGCGACCTTCGGGATCCGGGGCCACGATGTCGTACGCGTCGCACGTCGCCGCGTAGCCCGCGAGGTGTGCGTAGACGGTGGCGCCGCGGGCCTGGGCGGTCGCCGGGCGTTCGAGGACGAGGATGCCCGCTCCCTCGCCGAGCACGAACCCGTCGCGGTCGGCGTCGAAGGGGCGCGACGCGGTGGCCGGCGCGTCGCGCCGACGGGACAGTGCGCCGAGGCTGGCGAAGGCGGCGGCGCACAGCGGGGTGACCATCGCGTCGGCCGCACCCGCGATGACGACGTCACAGGCGCCGGTGCGGAGGAGGTCCACCGCCGAGGCCACGGCCACCGCGCCCGAGGCGCAGGCCGCACCGGTCTGCAGGCACGGCCCCCGCGCGCCGAGCGCGGCCGCCACCTGGGCCGCGGCCATGTTGGGCAGGAACATCGGCAGGGTGAGCGGCGACACGAGCCGCACGTTGCGCTGCAGCCGCTGCTGCTGTTCGGCGAACGTGGCTACGCCCCCCGCGGCGGTGCCGACGACCACGCCGACGCGCCCGGCCTCCCAGCCGGCGGGTCCCAGGCCCGCATCGGCGACCGCTTCCCGTGCGGCCGCGACGGCGAACTGGGCGTACCGGTCCAGGCGCCAGGCTCGCCGGTTCCCGGTCGCCTCGACCGGATCGAACGCCGGCACCTCACAGGCGAAGTCGACGGGCAGGCCCGCGAGCCCCGCGGCCGGCGCGGCGGTCGGTCTCCCCGCGCAGACGGTGTCCCAGGTGGACTCCCGCGTACCGCCCGCCGGTGTCACCAGGCCGATGCCGGTGATCGCGGCGTCCGGGGTCATGCCCGGATCTTCTCCGCGACGAGCGCCACCGTCCGCGCCGGCGTCAGCTCGGGCAACGGGGTGCCCTCCGGCAGCGCCAGGCCCCACCACTCCTCGATCATCACGAACAGCTCCACAATCGACACCGAGTCCAGGCCCATGTCCGCGTACGAGCGGTCCGGACCGAGGTCACGGCGGTCGACGTCGAACTTGCCGACCAGTGTGTCGGCGATCCGCTGGTAGAGGTCCTCCGCCATGAGCTGCTCCTGTTTCGAAGGCCCGGCGCGTCGCGCGGACCGGGGCAAACGCGTGAAGCTCCATCGTGGCCGGTGAGCCGCGCCCGCCCGTTGCCCACCGGCAACGGCGGATCGCCCGCGTCCGTCGACGGTGGCGTTGCCGAGCGGCATCGGCGGGGGCGGCCGCGGCCATAGCGTGCGTGGGCGGCGCTGTGGACGGAGGAATGTGATGGAACAGACCGCGGTGATCACCGGGCTGGGGGCATGCCTGCCGCCGCTCGTGGTCGGCAATGAGGACCTGGCCCGATCGGGACTGGACACATCGGACGAGTGGATCGTCGCGCGGACCGGGATCGAGCGGCGCAGGCGGGTCACACCCGGCACCGCCACCTCGGATCTCGGTGTCGCGGCGGCGCGTGCCGCCCTCGCCTCGGCCGCAGTGTCCGAGGTCGATCTCGTGCTGCTGGCGACCACGACCCCCGACCGGCTGTGCCCGGCGAGTGCGCCGCGTGTCGCCACCCGACTCGGTCTGGCCGGCGTCCCCGCGTTCGACCTGGCCGCGGTGTGCTCCGGATTCGTCTACGGGCTGGTGGTCGCCCGGGCTCTCATCCGCGCCGAGGCGTACGCGAGGGTGTTGCTGATCGGGGCCGACACGTACTCCAGCATCGTCGATCCCCTCGACCGCAACACGGCGGTGATCTTCGGGGACGGCGCGGGCGCGGTCGTCCTGGAGCGGGGTCCGATGGACGCCGCGGGCGCGATCCTGGACGCCGATCTGGGCAGCGACGGCGGCGGGCACGATCTGATCACCCTCGTCGAAGGCGGCTCGCGGTACCCGGCCCGTCTGGGCGGAACCGCCCGACAGCATCGCTATCTGCACATGAAGGGCACAGACGTGTTCCGGTACGCGGTACGCCAGATGACCGCGTCCACCCAGGCGGTGCTGGCGAGGGCGGGTTGGCGGGCGGACAGCGTCGAGGCGTTCGTCGGGCACCAGGCGAACCAGCGGATCCTCAACGCGGTCGCCGACCGGGTCGGCATCGCGCCGCAGAGCCGGATCGGCAACCTGCGGGAGGTCGGCAACACCGCGGCCGCCTCCATCCCGCTGGCGATGGCCGAGGCGCCGGGCGTACGCCCGGGTGGCCGGACGGTGCTCACCGCCTTCGGTGGCGGGGTGACCTGGGGCTCGGTCGGGCTGACCTGGCCGGCTGCCATGCCGGTGCACAGCGAACCCGCGCCGCCGCCCGATCCGCAGGACGAGCGGCTGCCCTGAGCGGGCCTTGACGACGATCGCCGGACAGGATGGAGAAGCTGATGCCCAAGCGCGCGTTGATGTTCCCCGGTCAGGGAGCGTACCTGGCCGGTCTCCTGCCGGACGGCGATCGGCTGCCCCGACTGGCCGACCTGTTGTCCGAAGTGGACGCAGTGGCCGGGGAGTGCGGCATACCCCCGGTCCACGAATACATCGTGGGTCCCCCGGAGGCTGCCGGTGATCCGCCGGACCTGGCGATCTTCGCCTCCGAACTGGCCTGCGCGGCGATCCTGGACGAGCTCGGCCTGCACGCCGACGCGTTCGTCGGGCACAGCTTCGGCGAGTGGGGTGCGCTCGCCGCCGCGCACGCGGTGTCGCTGCGGGACGCGATCCGGCTGATCGGCGCGCGGGCCGCCATCCTCCAGTCGAGCGGAGTCAGCGGCGCGATGGTGGCCGTGCGGACCGATGCACGCCGGGCCGCGTACCTCGTCGGACTCGTCGACGACGGGCGGCTGGCTGTGGCGGTCGACAACGGTCCCGATCAGGTCGTCATCGCGGGACCCGCTGAGCCGCTGGCGCTGGCGGAGCGCCTGGCTGCCGAGGCCGGCATCTCGACGGCGACGCTGCCGATCGCGTACCCGTTCCACAGCCCGGTGTTCACGGCCGCTCAGCACTGGCTGTCGGAGATCACCGAAGATGTGGCGGTCCGCCGGCCCGATCGGCCCGTGTACTCGCCGCTGCTCGGTCGCTGGGTGGCGCAGGCGGCGGACGTCCGCGAGATCATGGGGCGGCACCTGATCGACCCGGTGGGGTTCTATCCGGCGATACTCCTGTTGCAGCGAGCCGGATTCACCGATTTCGTCGAGTGCGGGGCCCGCGACACGCTCGCCAAGATCATACTGCGGGCGCTCCCAGGTCCGGTGACGGCGGTCGCTCCCTGGCGGGAACCGTCCACGATGGATGCGGTCGCGGACCTGCTGCACCTGCCTCGCCTGCAGGCGCCCGCACCGATGCCTCCATCACCAGCACGGGCGCCCGAACCGGCACTCGCACCGGCATCCGCACCGGCGCCTGTGCCTGCGCCACGGCCGGAGGTCGCCGCGGTCAACGACGGGCCCGTGCCGAACGCAACCACGCCAGATGCGGACCAGGACCTGCCCGCGCTGATCCGTGCGCACTACGCCGAGAAGCTCGGCTTCCCGGCGGAGCTGCTCACCGAAGACCTCGATCTCGAGGCCGACCTCGGCGTCGACTCGCTGAAGCAGACGGAGCCCTTCCAGCAGATCTGGCAGCGGGTACGCGGGGACGCGCCCCCGTCGAGCCTGCGGCCGACCGCGTACACGAGTGTCCGTTCCCTGGCCGCGCTGCTGCGGGAGGGAACCCGGTGACCGGCGGTGCGGATCACGACCACGTGGCCGTCGTCGGCCTGGGCACCGTGCTGCCCGGAGCATCCGATGTGGACGCGTTTTGGCGGCTGCTGAACCACCCGCGCCCGGTGTTCACCGAACCGGGGGACAGGTTCCCGCTCGCCGACTTCTGGTCCGCGGACCTCGACGCGCCCGACCGCACCTACTCCCGCGTCGCCGGCTACATCCACGACGACGGCGACGACCTGGAAGTCGGCTGGCTGCGACGGGCTGCCCGCGAAGCGCTGGCGGGAGTCCACCTGACGCCCGGGCACCGGCGGGCGGCCTTCCTCGGCGCGTGGCCGGGTGGCAGCCAGGCGACGCTGCAAACGGCGGTCGCGGAGGCCGTCGCGCAGACCGCCGTCCCGGGTACCCGGCCCGAGGATGTCCGCTCGGCCCTGCACCGGCATCTCCCGTACGCCGACCCGCTGCCCGCCGACGCGCTACCCGCACGCCGGTTGCGCCGGGCCCTGACGGGACTGATCGGCGACGACGACGCCCTGGTCCTCATCGACACCGCCTGCGCCTCGTCGCTGAACACCGTCGACCTCGGGGTCAAGCACCTGCGGGCCGGGCGGGCCGAGGTGGTGCTCTGCGGCGGAACCGAGTCCCTGGACCCGTCCATCGCCGTCATGTTCGCCAAGCTGCGCGGCCTGTCGCCGAGCGGCCGCGTACGCGCGCTCGACGCCGACGCCGACGGCACGCTGTTCAGCGACGCCGCGACCGTCCTGGTACTCAAGACGCTCACGCGGGCCCGAGTCGACGGGGACACCGTGTTCGGGGTGATCACCGGCTGCGGGTCGGCCGCCGACGGTCGCGGAAAGTCGGTGGCCGCCCCGAACCCGGACGGACAGCGCCGGGCGATCCTGAGGGCGCGGCAGGCGCCGGGCATCGGACCATCCGATGTGGACTGGACGATCGCCCATGCGACCGCGACCGCGGCCGGCGACCGGTCGGAGCTCGCGACCCTGGCGGCGACGACGGCCGGCGGGGTGGTCAGCGCGACCAAGGCCCTGGTGGGCCACACCGGCTGGGCGGCCGGGGCGACGTCGGTGACGCACGCGATACTCGGCCTTCGCCACGGAGTGATCCCGGCACAGTACGCCTTCGCCGGCCTGCCCGCCGACGTACCTGACGCCGTCACCGTGCCCGACCACCACCTGGCGTTCCCGGAGCGGCCCGACCGGCCCCGGACGGTCGGCGTCTCCGCGTTCGGCTTCGGCGGCACCAACGCCCACGTCCTCATCAGCGACCGGCCCGGCCCGATCCGGCGTACCGGACTTGATGTTCCGGCGGACGACACCCTGGTCCTGGTGGGATGGAGCGCTCACCTTCCCGGGCTCGCCGATCGCGACGCGGTACGCGAGTGGCTGTCCGGTCCGGCCGAGCAGCCGCCTGCCTCGTTCGGCGACCCCTATCCGGTCCCGGCCCCGCTCGTGACCCGGCTGCCGGGCCGGACGGCTCGGCGGATCGACGCGAGTCAGCTGCTGGCCCTCGACGTCGCGTACCGGTTCGCCGAGGAGAACGGGGAACTGTGGAACACCGTCACCGAGACGACGGGCGTGTTCGCGGCGCACAGCGGCGTACCGCAGTTGATGGTCGAATGTGCGCTGCGGTGCTACGCCCACCGGCTGCGTTCGGCCCTCGATGGTCCCGCCGCGGCGGCCCTGGCGAGCCGGCTGGCTGTCACCGACCGGCGGCTGCCCGCGGTCACCGAGGACACCCAGCCCGGCGTACTGCCGAACGTGCTGGCGTCGAGGGTGGCTCAGCGGTACGACCTGCACGGCACCGTGATGGTGGTGGACGCGGGGGCGGACAGCACGTTGTGGGCGGCGGACATCGCCGGCACCGCGTTGGCGGCCGGCGAACTCGATCTCGCGCTGGTGCTGGCGGTCAGCGCGACCGGCAGTGCGGAGGCGGCCGCGCTCGCCGGCCTGGCCCCCGGCCGCGTACGCGAAGGTGCCGCACTGCTCGCGCTGGCCCGCCGGTCGGTGGCCCGGCGGGAAGGATGGCCTGAACTGGCCGAGCTGCGCCCCACGGCCGCCATCGGGTCGGCGGGCCGCGACCAGCTGCTCGATCAGGCCCTCGACGTGATCGCGGCGGTCGAGTCGGGCCGCCCCGCGACGATCGCGGGCGCGGGACCCGCGACGCCCGCCCTGAAGGTCGTTGCGGCAAGGACGGAAACGCCGCCCGAAGCGGACCAGCCACCGACCCCCGTGCTGACCGAACGACACGTGACGGTCCTGCGGGCCCGGCCGGCGCCGGCTTCCCCGCCCGATCTGGCACTTGCGCACGGCGGAGTCCTGCTGACCGACGCGTCGCTGGTGGAAGACGCGGTGGCCGATGCCGCCGCGGCGGCGCAGACGCTCGTCCTGTCCAGCCGCCCGACCGCAGAAGCGCCTGTACGCGTACTGCCCGACACGGATCTCCCCGCCACGGTACGGCGAACGGTCGCGGACCGGACGCCCCACGTTCGGATCATCGCAGCCGGTGGCCCGCCGACCGCGCCTCGCCTGCAGGAACTGGCCTTCCTCATCGCCGGGGCCGTACTGACCGGTCCCGCCACGACCGTGCCGCAGGGGCAAGGCGCAGCCGTGCCGGACGGGGCGAGCGCGGCCAGTATCGGCGTCGCGATCCGGACACCGGAGGACGGCGGCGT
Organism: Hamadaea tsunoensis DSM 44101; assembly: GCF_000428945.1. Taxonomy (GTDB): domain Bacteria; phylum Actinomycetota; class Actinomycetes; order Mycobacteriales; family Micromonosporaceae; genus Hamadaea; species Hamadaea tsunoensis. The sequence goes on from NZ_AUAX01000007.1 coordinate 156,186, forward strand.
CACCGGGCTCTTCGCCGGCCTGCTCAAGGCGATCGCCGTCGAGCGCCCCGGTACGCGCACAGCAGTCCTCGTCACCGACGCAGAATCTGAGGCGTCGGCGCTGCGACAGCTGGAAGCCGAGCTGGCCGGCGGAGGCGGGAGCGTCGTGTACCGCACAGGTGCCGCCCGCCGGGTCGAAGTGTTCGTGCGGGCACCGTTGCCGTCGCCGGGACGCGTACCTCTGCTGCCGCCCCGCCCGGTGATCGTCGTCAGCGGAGGAGCCGGGGGCGTGGCGACGGAACTGCTCGTGGGTGGGCTGCGCCACGAGACCGAGCCGGCCATCTGGCTGCTCGGCTCCAGCGACCTGGCCGGCGAGCGGAGCGGTACGCCCCTGGGCGACCCCGCCGCCGCCCGTAGCGCGCTCATCCAGCGGTACGTCGACGAGGGCCGTTCGCTGCCGCAGGCGATCGAGGCGGCCGACCGGGCACTGGCCCGCGCCCGGTCCGCGACCCGGCTCGATCGGCTCCGGGCCGTCTTCGGCACGGCGAACGTCCGCTACGTCATGTGCGACGTCACGGACCCGGGCGCGGTGGAGCGGGCCGCCGCGCAGGTATACGCCGAGCACGACCGGATCGATCTTCTCGTGCACGCCGCCGGCTTCGACCGGCCCCGTGCACTGGCGGCGAAGGACCTGGCGGAGTTCTGCCGTATCCGCGACGTCAAGAGTCTCGGCTATCGCCACCTGCGGGCGTCGTTCAACCATCCGCCACCGGTGCGCTGGTGCAACATCGGATCGCTGGTCAGCGCGTTCGGTGAAGCCGGCGAACCCGACTACGCGGCCGGCAACGACGTCCTGGCCCGCGTCAGCCGGAGCCGCCCGGACGAGACGACGATCGGCTTCCCCCTGTGGCGCGGCGCCGGCCTGGCCGGCCCCGGCACGGTCGCCGGGGAACATCTCGCCCGCCGCCGCCTGCTCACGGCCGTCGACAACGAGGAAGGAGTCGAGCAGTTCCGCGCCGAACTGCACCATCGCGGCCACGGACCGTCCTACTACTTCGGTGACATCGAACGCCAGCGGTTCAGCGCCGTGTACCCCGGCGCGATCGAGCCGGCGCCGGCGGCGTTTCTGCGTACGCGGCCCCGGGCCGACGGGGACTGGACGGTGTGGGAGTGCCCGCTGGACGGCGTCTGCGACGCGTACCTGAACGACCACCTCGTCGGTGGCCGGGCCACCGTGCCGGGAACCTTCATGCTCGAAATGGCCGCCGAGGCCGCCCTGGCCCTGCTGCCGGCGACCGCGGTGCGGGGCTTCCGGGACAGCGCCTTCGACCGGTTCATCCGGCCGTTCAGCGGCAGCTTCCCGATGACCCTGCTGATCGCGGCTCGGCCCGGACCGGTCGGAGCCGACGGGAACCGGAACGTCGCCGTGCGTATCAGCAGCACGTCGCCCGCGCTCGGCGCGTACCGGCCGCCGGTCGAGCACTTCTCGACCGTCGTCATCGTCGCAGCGCCCGCCCGCCCGGAATCCATGGAGTCGAGAGTGGACGTCCCTGTCCCGCGGGGGCCGGCGGTCGCAGATCCCTACTATCAGGACGGGGCGGGCATCCGGCTGACCGGGTTCTTCCACAACACCGGCAGCGCCCGAGCCGACGGGGGGACCGGCTACTCGGTGTGGAAGCCGGCCCCCGGTTCGGTCGACGACCTCGCCGGCTGGGCGATTCCGGCACTGCTCGTCTGCGCGACCGTGCGTACGGCGGCCCTCGTGGAAGACCAGCCGGGCGGCCGCGGTACCTACGCACCGCGCCGGATCGGCCGGATCGACCTGACGGGCCTGGGCGGCGATCGCGACTGGGCGGCCCGCTGCCCGGCCGGGATCGCCCTGACCGGTACACCCGCCGAGGACCGCTACCGGGCCGTCACACCGGACGGAACGACCGTGCTCGCCGTGTCCGAGGTCGGCCTGGTACGCGTCGACCCATGACCCGGCTCATTCCTGCCGGTACCCGGCCGCGCCGGCCAGCACCTCCCGGGCGACCGCCATCGCGTTGAGGGTCCGGGGAAAACCGGCGTACGCGCTCAGATGCAGGATCGTCTCGGTGATCTCGACGGCGGTCAGGCCGGCGCGCAGCCCGATTCCGATGTGCAGGCGCAGTTCCGGCTCGCAGCCGCCGAGGGCGACCAGGGCCGCGAGCGTCGCCAGCTGCCGGTCGCGGGCGCCGAGCCCGGGCCGGCCGTGCAGGTCGCCGTAGATGAACTCGGCGACCAGGTCCGGCAGGTCCGGGCAGACGCCGGCCCACTGCTCACGGAACCGTTCGACGGTCTCGGCGCCAGCCAGCCGAGTCGCCGAGGCGTAACCACGTGCCTGCCGGCTCTCGGCGAGGCCCTCCACATTGTCACTGTGTGTCATGGATCAATCTCAGAACCGATCGGGTGTCGACCGTTGCCGGGTGGCAGCGTTTCCGACCGCGTGTCCCGCCGGATGGAACAACCGCTGGCACCGCGCTTGGCGGCCGTGGCAGCGTCGCATTCATCCCTGAGGGCAGGAGGCGGGCAATGGCGCAAGCCGGGTCGATGTCGGTGACGGCGCGTGACGACGGACAGGATGCACAGCTGGCCTCACGGTTGAGATATCTGCGGACGGTACGCGGATGGAGCCAACGTCAGCTGGCGGCACGGGCAGACCTCAACCCGTCGACGGTGTCGCGTATCGAGAACGGGGTGCGGGGCATCACCAGCATCACCACACTTTCCCGGCTGGCGCTGGCACTCGGCTGCGCCACACAGGACCTGATCGCCGACGACGACGGCCCCCACGGTGCGGTCGAGGTCGGCTCCGGCCACACCCCGTCGACACCCCTGCTGCGGTCACTGATCGGCACCACCCTCCAGCACCCCCCGACGGCCCCGGTGGACCCGCTGTCGTTCGCGTTGTGCCAGGTGGACCTGGTACGCGAACGTCGGCGCCAGTGCGACTTCCGGGCGGTGACCCGCCTGGCGCCCCGGGCATTGACCAGCCTGCACGCGTACATACACGGGCCGCAGCGCGCCATGGTCGCCGGGCCGCTGGTCCGGCTGTGCTACGACGGCAGCGCGGTCCTCGGCTACGCCGGCGAGGTCAGCACCGCCTGGATCATGGCTCATCGATGCCGGGAAGCCGCCGAGTACACCGGCGATCGCGCGTACCGGGCTCTGGGACAACTCGCGCTCACCGTGGTGGCGGTTCGCCAACGAGCCGACGATCGCGCGGTCGAGCTGGCGGAGGACGAGCTGCGCGGGCCGGAACTACCCGCGGCAGTGGCGGGCCTCCTACACCTTCACGCGGCGGTGGCCGGGGGTCGTGCTGGCGTACTGTCCGACCGGCAGATCGAGGCGCATCTCGGCGGCGCCACCCGAGCCGCGCAAGCGGCGCCGGGCACACCCACGGAGCCGGTCATCGAGGCCGAACTCGTCCCGCAGGCCCGGTTCAGCCTCGCCGTCCACAGAGGCGACCTGCGCGCGGCTGAGCACCGCCTGCACGACCTGGGCGGCCGGTTGTGCACGGAACCGGAGTACCTGGCCGCGTTCCTGGTCGACCTGGCCCTGTTCCACCTGCTCCGCGGCGAGCACGAACGGTCGCTGGACACCCTCGTGCGCTGCGAGCAGGTCGCCGCCCAGTACGCCCACCGCAGCGCCGAAGCCGCGAACATCCTCGCCCAGCTGGCCGTCCAGACGCGTACCGATGCCGGCCGGCGCCGGGTGGCCGGCATCTGGCACCGCTACCGGCACGCCGAGGGCTGAGAGCCGTCCGGCGCGTCCCCGCGACGGCGTTGCCCGGCGGCAACATCCGGACCTCCAGGCGCCGACATCATTGTCCTTCCGTCGACGTTCGGAGGAACACCATGAACAGACGTATGTGGATCACGCTGGGATCAGCGACCCTGCTGGCGGCGGCACTCGGCGCGGCCCCGTCCGGCACCGCGTCGGCCGCGAACCTCACCGGCATCACGTGCCTCACGGGCGCCCAGGTCGTCACCTACAGTCCCGGCGTCACCGTCACCCCCACGCTCCAGACGATCACCGTGCACACCGACTACCAGACCTGCCTCTCGCTGTCCCAGCCCACCATCGCCAGCGGAACGATGGACATATCAGGCCAGGCTGTGCAGTCCTGCGGGACGCTCGCGCGGACCGACACCATTGCCTTCTCGCTCGTCTGGCGTAGCGGCAATGGATCCATCGTCGGAACGAGCGTGGTGACCGCCGACCGCACCGTCACCGACGCCGCCGAGACCGATCTGGTCACCTACACGGGCTCGGTGACCGCCGGCCTGTTCGCCGGCCAGCCGTTCGTGGAGCAGATCACGTACTTGGCCGTCGACCCGCTGCTGCAGTGCCTGACGGCGCCGGGTATCCAGCAGCGCCAGAGCCTGGCCAATGTGACGCAGATCGGCATCTGAGCCCCGACCACCGACTCACCCACCACGAAGGGAGCCTGACCATGTTGGTCGTCCTACGATCCCTCGGGCGTCACCGGCGCGATCTGGCGCAACATCCGTTCCTCTCGTTTCTCGTCGACAGCCAAAAGGATCCTGCGGATCGCCTCGCGTTCGCGCCCTGCCTCGCCCCGTTCGTGCTCGGCTTCAGCGACGTCAACGTCCTCGGCCGCTGACGTACGCGCAGGCGCGTATGGGTGCCTCCGTGCAGTGACCGCCCGGCCGGGCGTCGTATCGATCAGGGCTCGCCGTATCCGGTACGGCGAGCCCTGATCAGTACATCGAGGATGGCCAACAGCCGTCGACCGCCCCGCGCGAACTCGTGGGCGTCTACTCGCCCGTCGCCTGGAACTGTTCGATCTCGACGTCGAGAGCCGCCTTGGCGTTGATCGTCTCGTTATCGGGCGGGCTGCCGGCCGCTATCGTCACGGTCGCTCCGTTGGCGACGCCGTAGTCGCTCAGGTGACCGCTCGCGTCCATGACCCGCGTACCGTGAACGAGATCGAAGTCGCCGGCGATGTCGGCGCCGAACCTTCCGTCGTTCTTGATAGCGGTCTTCAAATCACTGACAGTCGCGCCGGAAGTGGTGCTGCACGGTACCGTCGTCGTGCCCGACTGTACGTTGACGGTGATGGATGTGCCGGACATGGTTTCCTCCTCGGGTCAAGGTAGATCGGCGGAAGGCTCGGGTAGTGCGGTCGTGTGGCGGCCGGCGAACGCCGCCAGGTAGTCGTCCCCACCGATCGGCACACGTAGGACCAGGTCCGGCACGGCGAGACCGTCGACCAGTTCGTCGACGTCGTGACTGATCCGCTCACACTGGGCGTCGATGAGATCGGGCAGCTCGCGTACCTGGTCCGCGGTCACGGCGCCGTGGGCCAGGTACCACCCGCCGTTGCGGTCGATCTCCAGCAGGCCGTAGAGGCACAGCAGCCGGCTGAGCGCGCCGTCCGTCTCCCGGCAGCGCCGGTACAGCTCCTCGAACGCCAGGCGTACGCCGGCCGCCTGGCCGAATGACAGCATCGTGGTGAGGCCGCGGTTCCAGGTGGCGAACGAATCGCCGTCGCCGCCGACCAGCCGGGACCGGGCCTGCGCGCGCAGCGTCTCCTCGCGGCCACGGAGGAGGTTGAGCAGATGGCCGAGGTCGGCCAGGTCGCCGGGGCGCGGCGTCCATGCCGGGGCGCCGGTGCCCCCGACCAACGCGCCGGCGGTCAGGCTCAGCAGCACCAGATTGTCCCCTTCGGCGGTCACCGCGCCCTGGGCCAGACCGACGTAGCCGGCGATGCGGTTCTCGCGGAACATGCCCTGTGCGCCGCACCGTTCCCGGGCGTTGTGGATGATCTCCGATGCGGCCCAGGTGGACGCCACCTTCGTCACGGAGATCAGGTGCCCGGTCGCGGCCGTCGGCCCCTCGGGCGAGTCCGCGTACGCGTCCAGGGCCCGGTCGGCCAGCGCCGTCATCGCGTACGTGGCGGCCAGCGCACCGAACAGCGCTCGCTGATGGCTGCGGTAGGCCAGCACGGCCACCTGCCGGGCGCCGGGAGCGAAGGTCTGCCGCTGGCGGGCGTACCGGATGGCGATCGCGCAGCTGGCCCGGGCACAGGCGAGCATGGCGGTGGTGAGGCAGAGCCGGCCCGTGGTCACCCGCCCCATCGCCGCGGTGAAGCGCTCGCGCGGGCTGCGCAGGACGGGATGGAACGTGCCGTCCTCGGCGAGCTGCCCCAGGCCTCCGCCGAGCATGTTCGCCAGCGGTACGCGTACGTGCCGGAACCTCGTCAGCGCGTTGTCGAGCGCGAATCCCGGTTTGTCGCCCAGCGGCACCGCCTCGATGCCGGGGCGCAGCCCGTTCGCGTCGCTGATGCGTACCACGAAGGGCATGACGCCGTGATCCGTGCCGTGCGAGATCAGCCGGGCGAGGACGACGGCGAGCTTCGGAACGTCGGCCAGACCGGCGTTCGGCATGTACTTGTAGGCGCTCACGTCGGGCGAATGCAGATCGAACTCGCGTGTCTCAGGGTCGTACACGGCGGTGGTCCGCAGGTTGACGGCGTTGTTGCCATACGCGAGCTCGGTCGCCATGAACAATCCAACCGACGTCATGTCGTCCAGTTCGGCGACGAAGGAGGCGAGGACCGGGCTGTCGCCGGCATGGTCCAGCATCGTGCCGAGAGCGAGGCTGTAATGGATGTTGAGCAGGGCGAACGTGGTCTCGTCCAGCATCGCGGACCACTGCATGGCCGCGGTCAGCCGGCGCGGATCGCGTACCGTCGCGACGGCGGAGCCCAGCTGCTCGTGGATGCGGCGCAGGCGCGCGTAGGACAGCCGGCAGGACTGCTCGGCGGACAGCCCGTCGCGGTACGCGAAGAGGCTGTCACGAGCAAGGTCCGCCAGCTCGCCCGCGAGCGGGGGAGAGGTGGCGACGGTCATGGGACGCCTCCTAGGGGCGAGTGAAGATCAGCGCGGCGTTCTGCCCGCCGAAACCGAAGGACGTGCTCAGGACGGTGTCGCCGGTCAGGACGCGCGGCACCCCGGTGACGATGTCGAGGTCGACGGCCGGATCCACACGGGTCACGTTGGCGGTCGGCGGGATCAGCGACTCGCGCAGCGACAGGACCGCCCCCGCGGCCTCGATGGCACCGGCGGCGCCGAGGGCATGGCCCAGGACGCCCTTCAACGAGGTGACCGGAACCGCCCGGCCCTGCGTCATGTCGCGCAGCACGCGTGCCTCGGCCGCGTCGTTGAGCGGCGTCGACGTGCCGTGGGCGTTCACGTGATCGATGTCGAGCGCCGACATGGCGGCATCGTCGAGCGCGGTACGAATGGCGGCGGTGGCGCCGGCGCCGTCAGGATCCGGTGCTGTGACGTGAAAGGCGTCCGACGTCAGGCCGCACCCGGCGAGCCGCGCCCACACGTGCGCGCCGCGCGACCGGGCGTGGGCGACCGTCTCCAGGACGAGAATTCCCGCGCCCTCGCCGAGGACGAACCCGTCACGTTCGGCGTCGAACGGCCGGGACGCGGCCGCCGGCCGGTCGTTGCGCCGCGACAGCGCACCCGCGCGGGCGAACGCCGCCACGTTGTACGGGGTGAGGAGGGCCTCGGTGCCACCGGTCAGGACCACGTCGGCGGCTCCGGAGCGCAGCAGGTCACGGCCGACGGCGATGGCCGTCGCGCCCGAGGCGCAGGCGGTGGCGACGCTCAGGTTCGGCCCCCGGGCACGTAGGTCGATGCCCAGTTGCGCGGCCGCCATGTTCGGCAGGGACATGGGGAGTGCGAGGGGGGACACCTTGTCGGCGCCTGCGTTCAGGAACGTGGCGTGCTCGCGTTCCCAGGTCGTGGTTCCGCCACCGCCGTTGCCCAGGACGACCGCCACCCGATCGCCCGCCCATCCGTCCGGGTCGAGGCCGGCATCCGTCACGGCCTCACGGGCGGCCGTCACGGCGAACTGGACATGGCGATCGAGTCGCCAGGCCCGCCGGGGACCGACCGCTTCGGCTGGATCGAACCGCGGCACCTGGCAGCCGAGGGTCACGGGTAGGCCGGCCAGTTCGGCGAGCGATGCGGCGGTCGAGACTCCGGTCAGGAGAACCGGCCAGCTGCGCGACACCCCGACACCGGCCGAGGTGACCAGGCCGATTCCCGTGACCGCGACGGCGGCGCCCATCAGCTCGGTACGCCCTTCGCCGACAGCAACGTCAGGACATCGTCCATCGTGGACAAACCGGCTGCCTCATCGGTGCCGATCGGCCGGTCGTACAGCTCGGCGAGAATCTCGACGAACTCGACCTTCGCCAGCGAATCGAGGTCGAGTTCGTCCAGCGTGGTGTCCGGACCGGCGATCCGGGCGTCCACACCGAACCTGGCCAGCGCGGTCACGATGCGGTCGTCCCACTCGTACATCTGTCGGCTCCTTCGACTGTCGTCTTCCTCTGTCGACGCGATCTGACGCGGCCGCGCGCCGGGGCGGCGGCCGCCTCACGAGCGTGCCGCCGGTCGGCGGCGGGTTGTTGCCGGACGGCAGCGGTGAACGTCCACGGCACGGTCGGCGCATATGCCGATGCTTGGCGGCAACGTCACCAGCGGCAGCCGCGTTAGATTCGCGCGGCCGCGAGAACATCCGGCTCGCGGAGTCGGCCGACGAACTCCGGTATCCGCCGAAGGCCGGACGTCGGCCCGAGCCGATAAGGAGAAGCCGGCCATGCGCCATCGAGTACTCGCCCTCGCAGGGCTCCTTCCGCTGGTGATCGCAGCCGTCGTCGTGGCGTCCGCACCGGCCCAGGCGTCAGGATTCCTCGTCACCTGCGGCGGCAACCAGACCACCACCTACAACCCCGGGCTGACCGACACTCCGCGGACCCTGGTCCGCTCAGGCCAGAACAACCACACGCCGTGCGTCGCCACCGTCAGCCCGTTCGCCTTCTCCGGGTCGACCAGCTTCACGTCCACATCGACACTGTCGTGCCTGAGCCTGACCGCGGCGAACACCGGCGTGGACGTCATCACCTGGTCGTTCGGCGCCACCAGCACCTTCGCGTACGACCGGACGGTCACCATCGCCGAAGGCCAGACCGTCGTCACCCTCGATGGAACCGTCACCTCCGGGGTGTTCGCCGGAGCGCATGCGACCGAGACCATCACCAGCGTCGCGCTCGACCTCCTGGATTGCGCGACGGCGACCGGAATCACGAGCACGTACGGAATCTCGGAACTGATCATCGCCTGACGTCCCGTCCGCCGGGTTCCCGGGCGTTCGCCGCACCGGGAACCCGAGCAGACGCTCACCGTCTCCCACTAGGCGAGCGTCAGCGCCCCTGCGGCGGTCTGCGTGGTGACGCCGGTCGTGGCGCAGGTCAGCAGATCGAGTGACGACTGGGTGAGCACCTCGATGAACTCGTCCCCCGCGAAGCGTCCGGACTGGACGGTTCCGGTGAGCGTGATGACGGTCTGCCCACCGGTGTCGACACTCTGCGAGGTCCCCGATATCGTGCTCGTCGTGCTGTCGTTCCAGGTCACCACCACGGTGCCCGAGGCCGACGGCGGGATGGTCAGGCATCCGCGTACGCCGGTGAAGCTGCCGCTGCGCCCACCCGAGGTGACGGTCGCACCATTGGTCGAGGTGCAGCCGCTGTAGGCGATGTCGAAGTCGATGTCCTGCGTACGAGGGGTCAGGGTGAGCCCGGGGCTGAACGTCGTCGTTCCCGACGCGGTGCACACGAGATCGCCGACCGCGGCCGACACCGGCGTCGGCGCAACTGCCACGCCTGCGGCGACCAGCGTCGTCGCCGCGGCGGCGAGGAGCGTTCGGGTGATGGTCCGATTGAACATGCGATGACCTCCATCGGCAGAGTTCAGGCGTCCGGCTCTACGGCCGGACCGGTCATCGCAAGCGTGGACAACGTCCGCCTGACCTGTTGCCGACCGGCAACGCAGGGTTGTCGCCGCGCGCTCACCAGCGAGGAGGTGTTACGGATCGTCGAAGCGCCTCGGCCGCCGCGGGGGAGCGGATCGGTGGCGGCGACTGTCGTGGGCGGCCAGCCGTAAACGGATGGCTCCGCCCGGCGGTGGGCGGGAGTGGGCTGACCGGGGCGTTGTTGTTCCCGTCTCCGAACGTCCGGCAGCATCTCCTGCGCGAGGTAGTAACCGGCTGGTCGATATCACGACCACGACCTGGTCGCGGCTGGAAGACCAACAGGGCCGGCTGTTCCGGTCGCGCGCCGGAACAATGCAGGCCGAGTTTGTCGCCGACCTGCCGGGAATCCAGGAGGTCGGACAAGGTACGGGCGACGGCCGCCTGCATGGCGAGCAACCGGCAATCAAGCTGTACGTGCACGGACCCTGAGTGTGCGTGACCGAACGGTTCGGCGTCAACGCATCGCTGATCAACACCCTCACGGGAACGGTACGCGGACTCGGCCGTGCCGACTACCACTCGTGTCTAGTCCCAGTTCCTGCTTGACCGATCCGTCCCAGTAGCTGCTTGACCGATGACCTGGAAATGGTTGCGACCTTGCGGGGTCGTTGTGCGGTGACGCCCGGCTGGCGCCGTCAGTGGCCGTACTCGTCGACGTCCAGCTCAGCGTGGGTGCGTCTCAGGAAGTCGAGTACTCGGGCGTCAAGGTGCCAGCCGAATATGTTGCGCTGCTCCGGCGACTCCTGGTCGACGGGGGTGGTCGAGTCCTCATCTCCGTCGTCCGTGGGCTCGAAGACCCGCACGACCTGTAGGACACTGGAGATCGGGTGCTCGTCGGTTCGGCCAGGCTCGGCGGCCAGCGCACCGATGCGGTCGGCGGCAGGCAGCAGCCGATCCAGGACGTGGTCGATCTGCTCGTCCACGGTCATGTGCGGCTTGCGACAGACGACCCTCCAGACGTGGCACACCGGCACAACCGGGTCGGTCTGGCGGCTGCCCCGCGTGACCACCTCGTCGGGCTCGATGCCCAGCCTTGCGGTCATCTCGGCGGCCGAGACTTCCTCGGACTTCAACGCGAAGTACACGTACTGGTGCAGGCGCATGGCCGGACCCTACCCATACAGGCTGGCGGGGCTCGCCAGGTTTCCGACCTGGCGATCTATGCATCGGACGCCACCCGCCTCGGACGGTGGGCTTTGATCCTGGTGACAGCTTGGTTGGTGGTACGCCGAACGGTGCGCACGCCGTCGTCGCACTCCACCGCCAGGTGCGTCTCGGATACGGCGACGGTGAGGGTCTTGCCGGCGTGGACGCGGCCGAGGGCGACCTTCTGCCCGACCACCATGATCACGCCATTGGTGCTGGCCCGCCGCTGCACCCGCACCGGCTCATCCAGCGGCTGCGGAGCCGGGCCAGCCGGGCGGGCGCCACGCAGCCGGGCGACCTCCGCCGGGTTCAGCGGGTTCGGGCGGGTGCGCAGCAGTTCGCGGGTCTGCGGGTCGAAGAACATCAGCGTGTGCTCCTCCACGCGGACGCTCACCCTGCGCCCGCCCAAGATGTCGGCAGCGAGGACCATGTGCTGGCCTAGCGACACCGATCCGGTCCGGTTGACCGTCCGGTCCACCTCCACCACGTCACCAGCCACCGGAGGCGGAAGTGGCGAAGGCCCGCCACGACGGCCACCGTCACGAGCCAGGATCTCCAGATCGGCCACGGACAGGTGCGACCGCACCGACTTCACCCGAGCCCGGCCGATCAGCAGATGGATCACATCGGTGTCGGCCCAGAACGTCACCGTCACCCCGGAGCGGGCAGGTCCGAGCCAGAACTGCTTGCCCATCCTCGGCGAATCGTTTGGGACGTCTCTCATTTGGCATCGTGCGGCGGCGGCAGATGAGTAGTCATGTGATCGTTGCCCAGCCTTGAAAAGGGGATGACCGCGGCCGGCACTGTGCAGGTGGCGGCGCCGCGGGTCAACGACAAGCGCCGACGAGGCGACCGGTGAGCGTCGGCGATTTCGGTCGCAGATCCTGCCGCTGTGGCGTCGCATGGCCGCACTTTCGTATGGCGCTCTGCTGCGCGGGTGGCTGGCGCCGGGAACGTGGGGTTCAATCACCGGGTGGGAACTGCCAAGATCCGCCGACTCGCCGAACGCGCCCATGCCGGGCAGCTGTTCGTATCCGGGGGGCTGTTCACCGACCATCTGGCGCGCGTCGTCGAGCTTGTGGAGCAATACGGCGGCAGCCTGGCCCAGATACAGGCTGCTTGGCTGTATGCCGTCCCGGCCACCGGCGTGGGCGCGGTGGACCTTCTGCGTCGGGGTGTTTCGGTCCGGGTAGTCGAGATGGTGGACCTGCTCCAGCGTGACCATGACCCGTCCCGCAACGGGATCTCCCAATGGCCTCGGCGTGACCGTCGCGCTGCGCTGGTCCGGTATGCGGTCCTGACCGACTGGCATCGGCATCTGTCCGGGCCGGACCGGTTCGGGTACACGAGCTACGAGCACATCAGCCTGGCGGACACCCTGTCGCTCCCGCGGCCCGCCGCCCCGCCACCGCCAGCGGCGGTCGAGATCGGCGAGCTTGTGAGCTGGCGACCCGGCGCCGGTGAACACTGGGGGCCGGTGGTACGACGACTCCAAGCAGCGCGTGGACCGCAGGCGCTGCCCGCGCTGCTCGCGGCCTACGCCGAGACCGTCGACCGCGGGCCCGCCTGCTGCCTGGCAGAGATTCGATCGGCCGTCTACACCCTGGTCGGCACGCCGGCGAATGTTCCATCCGAGCAGCTCCTCGACCTCAGCCGACGCTGGTGGTCATCCACCACTGTCTGGGAGGAGCGGGTCGCCATCAAGGCCCGAACCGCCTCCCGCGTGCCCGCCGACCGGACCGCGCTGTGCGCCAAGCTCGGCTCCGGCGACCAATGGGTGGTCGTGGCCGCGATCGAAGCGCTGACCGGACCCGGCGATCAGACCGAGATCGAAGCCCTGCGTCGCATCGTCACCAAGCCCGAACCGACATGGCAATGGGCTCACCGTGCGGCTGCCGGACGCCTCACTCGGATTGGCGGACCTGATGCTGCTCGCGCTCTCGAGGAGCGGTATCTGAATCCTATGGCGCCGCCGTGGGCCGGGTATCCGGAGTGGCTGAACCGCCATGAGGCGACGATCGTCCCGGTCCTTATCGACAAGCTTGCCGACCCGCGATGGCAGGCCGCTGCGCCGGCGGCGTTGGCACATCTACGTACCGCACAGGCAGTCGGGCCGCTGTGCGCAGGCCTGCCTACGACTGCGTTCAAGCTGGCCTATATGGATGCGCTGGGTAGGATCGGTGACGTTCGGGCCGTTCCCGCACTTCTCGAGCAGACTCGACACCCACGCCATGACATCCGCGACCACGCACTGCGGGCGCTTGCACACCTCGACGACCCGCGCGTCGTCGACGCCGCGATCGCCGCATGCGACGACCTTCACCCCGTGGTCCGCGACCGGGCCGCGCGGATACTCGTCCGTCACCCCGACGAACGCGCCGTACCCCAGCTCCTGCGACTCTGCGACGGACCCCATGCCGCCCGCGCAGCCGCGGCCCTGATCCACTGCGCCGACGAACGAGCGCTCCCGACACTGTGGCACCTGTTCTTCTGCGCGCCCGGCCGGCAGACCCGTCACGCCGCCGGTCGAGCACTCGCCCGCATCGACGGACCACGTAGGTATCCGCCCAACCCGGATATCCGAGTGAAGCGCGCCTACATCTGGCTGCTCGGCTTCAAACCGCAATGGCAGCCCGCCGGCACCCTCCGCCAAGGACTCGACGACACAGACCCGATCGTGCGGGCACGGGCGGTGCAAGCACTGGCCCGCCTCGGCGACACCGCCAGCACGCCCACCATCCGGGGCCTCCTCACCGATCCCGACCGCCGCGTACGCGCAGCCGCCGCCACCGCACTCAGAACAGCCGGCAGCCCATCCGCGTAGGCGTCGAAGCGCCAGTGGTTCTGCTCGGTCTGCTGACCAGCCGCCCGTGCCCCGGTGCGCATTTCCCGGTCGGCCGATTCCCATGGAAGCGGCGCACAGAGATGATTCGATGGCTGGATCAGTGCTGGGACGTGTGGCGACGCAACGAGGTCCGGCGCGAGGCTCGAACAGCTATCGCACACAGGGTCGTGACGTCTCGACCAAACCGCTGATTGATGATGATCAGAAGGAATGGTTGGCTGCCGGAGTAGCATGTAGACGATCGAAGGGGCTGCGGTGCGCCGACCGACCAAGTTTACGATCATGGCTATGGTCGGTTTCGGCCTTTTCGCAGCAGCCTGGTGGGTCGCGGAGCAACGTGCGCACCTGGATCGAAGCTCGGCCCTGACGATCGCCGGCTTCGTCGCCGGCCCATTGCTTGCCGGCCTGACGGTCTGGGCTGGCGACCGCCCAGCTGTGGCTGAGGATCCCAAGACTACCGAGGCGGGCTGGCCTGATCCGCGGGCTGTCAAGACCGCCAGGGACTACTACGCCGCGCTCACCCGCACGTGGATCCGGGCCGGCTCCCCGGCGGCGGAGGAGGTCGGCCGGCGTACAGGCGGCCGTGTGCGGGAGTTGAGTACGCTGCTGGACTACGATGGCGACCCCGACAACAAGATCGACTGGTCGTCGACGTCGCTGCTGCTGGAGTCGATGGATCTGCCGCGTCAGCTGATCGCCCAGTGGCGGGGGGCCGCGGTGCGCGCCGAGAGGGTACGCCTGCGTCAGTACGAGTTCGATGAGCGCGAGGAACGAGCCGGCAACCGTGAGGCGTACGCCAGTCATTGGCGGTTGACCACCGCGGTCGCGGCTGCCGGCTTTCTGGTCCTGTACGCGTTCGTGGGAGCAGGCGTATCGCAGCTGGCCGTTCCCCATCTGGGTACTGGCAACTTTGTCGCGCTCGGCCTCAGCGCGATTGTCTTGATCGCCGTGAGTTGGCTGATCATGGAGCTGTCGATGTTCTGGCACGGGCAGACCGTGCGCAACTTCGTGATCGCATGCTGTTTCGTCGGCTTGGCCGCAGGTTTCGCGGTGGCGCACCAGCGGGTCGGCCTGGGTACCTCGATCGACTATTCCCATGTGGGGTTGGTCGTTCGCAACTGGCTGGCCTGGCGATTCTGAGGCGAGCGCGCCAAGATCGGCAAGCGGTCCCGGCTTGCCCCCACGGCCCGACCGGTAGCATCGACGGCTTCATGTCCAGCCCGTCGCTCAACATTGCCGCATCACTGTCTGCCCAAGGGCGACAGCCCCACCACACGGTGCAGGTCAAGCTGACCATTCCCCGCCAGGCACTCCGACGCCCGGCACCGCCGGAAGGCCGAGCCGGACTGGGCGACACCAGCGGAATGCCGGTGACGATCGAGCACGGCGGGTCGACTACACCACGTTCGCCGACCTTGTCGTACGCGAAGTGGAGCAGTTGTCAGCCAGGATCGGCTACAGCGTATTTCTCCACGAGTGCGGTTACCGGTTTGCCGGAAAGCTCGTGAGGAGGTCGGTGATCTGCTCGGCGTCGGCGGTGGCCAGAAACCCGCCGGTGAAACGCTCGTCGTTGGTCACCTCCGCCGTCATCGGATCGCGTACCGGGACGTCCTGGTGGGGGTCTGCGAGCTCCGTCTCGGCCAGCAGCAGTCCGCTCAGCGGGCCGTGAAACTCGTCGACCGCGAACGGGCCCCACTGCCAGCGTGTCTTGCTCAACGTCGCCGCGGGCAGGCTGGACAGCAGCGCGTACTCCGCTGTGGACAGGTACATGTTGGTGATGGCGACGACCAGCGGGCCGCCGCCGTCGGGGCGTACCTTCTGGCAGAACTTGTGGACGACCTGACCGTCGCGCTCCATCCGGCGTACGCGGAACCGGCTGCCGGTCACGTAACGGTCCTCGATGAGGCAGGGGTCGACGGCGTCGGCGGGCAGCCGGGACAGCAGGAACCGCCGCTCGTACTCCAGCTTGGCGTACTTACCTTCACCGGGACGGCGTACATGGCTTGCCATCGGGTCATTCTAGATCAACAAGAGCGGCGTCCCTGCGGCGCGGGCATCGGGCGACGGCGATCACGGCCGCGATCTCGCTGACCATGAAGCCGCGTTCGATCGGAGTGGGCCGCCGTGTACTCCGGTGGCGCAAACCGCCGATGGTGGTGATACTCACCGTTCATGGAGAAGGCTCGCCGGAACCCGGTCGGCCGGGACCTGGCGCATGCGCTGCGTACCGGACCGTTCTCCGCGGTGTTGCATCTGGCCATCGAAGACCGGGGTATGCGGTTGGAGGAGATCCAGGAGCGGCTGGCCGACGCGGGGATCACCGTCAGTACGACCACGTTGAGCTATTGGCGCCGGGGGAGGAGCCGCCCCGAACGGCCCGAGTCGATGAAGGCGGTCCGGCTGCTGGAGCAGATTCTGTCGCTGCCCGCCGAGTCGTTGATCGCGCAGCTCGGGCCGCGCCGTCCGCGCGGTCGCTGGCTGGGGCAGCCGCCGGGGACGATCGACATCGATCGGTTGTTCACCAATGCGACCAGCGTCTCGAAGATGGTCGGCGAACTCGACCGCTGGTTCTACCACGAGCTGAGCCGGCTCAGCCTGCACGATGTCTACCAGGTCGGCGCGCAGCGCCAGGAGATCGGCCTCACCTGCCGTCAGGTGATGCGGGCGAACATCGACCGGGTGTCGCGTACGGTCGGCATCTTCCACACGGACGATCCGTCGGCGCCGGTACAGATCAATCCGCTGCGCAACTGCCGCCTGGGGCGGGTGCGCACCGACCCCGGCAGCGGGCTGTGCGCCGCTGAGTTCATTTTCGACCGCGTGCTGTCGCAGGGCGACACGGTGGTGCTGGAGTACGAGTTCCTCGGCAGCTCGACCGCGCCCACCGACATCTACTATCGCGGGTTTTCCGTACCGGTGGGAGAGTATCTGCTGCAGCTGCAGTTCCATCGCGACGCGGTGCCGGCCCGGTGCTACCGGTTTGAGCGCCGCGGAGTGACCGCCCCGGATCAGGGCGTACGCGAGGTGTGGATCGGCTCGACGCACGGAACGCATCTGGTCGGCTCGGATGTGGCGCCGGGCATCGTGGGCATGCGCTGGGAATGGGAGTAGCGGCCGGGCCTCGTCGTGCGAAGCCCGGCCGCCCTCGCCGGTCAGGAAGCGCTGATGGTCACGTCGTCGATGACGAAGCTGGTCTGCAGGCTCTGGTCCTCGACCCCGTTGAACTTCAGGGTCACCGTCTGCCCGGCGAACTGGCTCACGTTGACGACCTTCTCCACGTACGCGGAGTTGGCGTCGAGGTTGGTGGCGGACGCGACCGTCGTGCTGCCCATGGTCACCGTCAACCGGTCCCAGACCTGGCCGTCGTTCTCCGCGGTCGTGATCCGGACCCAGTAGCGCAGGGTCGCACTCGTGCAGCCGGCCGGGATGGTCACCGACTGGGAGATGTAGTCGGTGTGCGTCTGGCCCTGGCCGCCCAGCCAGGCGCTGCGCGTACCGGTGTGGCCGGGGTAGCCGTAGGACGACCAGGCGCCGATCACGCCGCTGTTGGACGTCCACGGAGTGGTGCCGCTTTCGAGGCTGGAGTTGCCGACGACCTGCACCGGGGTGCAGCCACCGCCACCGGAGGTCACCGTCCAGGTGAAGGTGGCCGTCCCGGTCTTGCTCGCCGCGTCGGTCACCGTGACCGTGACGTTCGACGTGCCGGCCGTGGTCGGGCTGCCCGTGATCCGACCGGTCGACGAGCTGATCGACAGGCCCGCCGGCAGGCCGGAGGCGGTCCACGTGTACGGCGTCGTGCCGCCACTGGCTTGCATCTGCAGGTCGGCCGACTGTCCGACGCCCGTGTTCTGGTTGCCGGGGTTGGTCACGGACGGGTTGCCCGGCTGGGTGCCGCCGTTCATGAAGCCCGTGTAGAGCAGACGGTTGGGGGAACCCGTACCCGCGCTGGTGATCTTTCCCGTGGTGGCGTTGTTGACGAGCGCGTCGCGTACCTGGGCGGGGGTGGCGTTGGGGTTCTGCCCGAGGTAGACGGCGGCCGCGCCGGTGACGTGCGGGGACGCCATCGAGGTGCCGGTCATCGTGGCGCTGCCGGTGTTGCTGGAGTAGGACGCGGACACGATGCTGGTGCCGGGAGCGAACAGATCCAGGCAGGTGCCGTAGTTGCTGGTGCTGTTACGCGCGTCCGAGCTGTTGGAGTTACCGACAGTCATGGCGGCGGCGACGGACTGCGGGCTGTAGCTGCAGGCATTGTCGCCGGCGTTCCCGGCCGCCATGACGACCAGGATCCCGGAGTTGATCAGGTTGGTGACCGCGGTGTCCATGGCCTGGCTGGTGCAGGGGCTGGTGCAACCGATGCTGTAGTTGACGACGGCGGGCTTGACACCGTTGGTGCGTACCCAGTCGAAGCCGGCGATCAGGTCGTCGTTGGTGCCGGTGCCCTGGCAGTCGAGGACGCGGACCGACACCAGGCTCGCCTTCTTGGCGATGCCGTAGGTCGTGCCGACCGCGGTACCCGCCACGTGGGTGCCGTGGCCGTGACAGTCGGCGGGGTTGTTGTCGCCGTCGACGATGTCGACGCCCTGCTTGACCCGGCCGGTGAACTCCTGGTGACTGGCGTTGAGACCGGTGTCGGTGACGTAGACGGTGACGCCCTGGCCGGGGTTGGCCGGGTACGTGAACGTCTGGTTCAGCGGCAGGTTCGCCTGATCGATGCGGTCGTCACCCCAATTGGGCGGGTTGTTCTGGGTGTCGGCGATCTGGATCCGCTGCACCGCCTCCACCGAGGCGACCGACGGGTCGGCGGCCAGCCGCTTGGCCTGCTGCTGCGACATCGTCACCGAGAAGCCGTGCAGGACGTCGCCGTAGACGTGGCGGGTCTGCCCGCCGAAGCGGCCGGTCAGGTCATGCGCCTTGGTGCTGATGGCCGCCGCGGTGGCGGCCGCCGCTGAATCCTTCAGCACGACGATGTACCGGCCGGCGACGGCGCTGGGGCTGTCGGCGTACCGGATGGTGCCTTCGGGGGCGGCCTGAGCCGGAGTGGCGATGCCGGCCGTGGCCGCCAACGCCATGAAGATCACGGCACCGATGCCGTGGATGCGTTGCAACACAGTGGTCTCCTCCCACATGACGCTCCGCGACCGGCTTTGGTCGACGCCGGGCGCGGAGGTTGGGGAGAACCTAAGAGGACGTGCATTCGCGGCGGCAGCTTCATGAACCGCAGACGACAACTTGTCGCGGCAAAACTGTTGAAAACTGGGAAAGGAGCTCAGCCGCTTCACCACGTGCCTCGAGATGATCATCGACGCGTGGGAAGCGCATCCGCGTCGCCGCGATCCTGATCGAGGTGTCGTGTACCACGTCCATCGAGAATCGGCGTGGCCGCCGGCGGTGGTGGAGGTCCCTCGATGTCTCGAGCGGGTCGCTCCGCTCTGGATCTCACGGCTCCCGCAGGAGTCCGACGAACGTCCGACCTGCGGTTTCTCCGTTCCTCGACTGTGCTTATGGAAGCACCCGGGCCGCTATGCTGGGCCGCTTGTTCTGACCGAAAATGAGGATCAGCCGGAAACGATGATCGGTTCGTCCGGTGGTCCGTCGCTGAGCAGGTGCGCAAGCAGCTGAGGGAGGCCGGCGGGCCGCAATGTGTCGTTCGTCGCGGCCAACTCTGAGACGGTCCACCATCGGTGGCCGGTGATGGTTGCTCTCTCGAAGTCCTCGAAGCTGGATGTGTCGATCTCGAAGGCTGTTACGCGGGCGAGGTAGTAGCGCTGCTCGACTTCGTAGGTGACGCCGTTTCGGACCGTGTTCCACGGTCGTCCGCGCCACACCTCCCGGCCCAGCGTTACGCCGGTGAGACCGGTCTCCTCGCGAATCTCCCGCAGTGCCGCCTGCTCATGGCTTTCACCTGGGTGCACGCCGCCGCCTGCTGTGAACCAGCGAAGGGTTCCGTCGGCGCGCGCACCTGACGAGAACAGCAGCAACCGATCGGCGTCGTCGATCAGCAGTACCCGCACGCTCGGGCGCGAGATGGGGGCGGGATCGAGCGGCACCTGTGCGAGTGTAGTTACAGATGGGGATGGCTGGCCGGACATGTCAGCCTCGACATGCGTATGCCTGACTTCTTCGCGTCGGCTGGGATGGTGGTCTTCCTGACGATGTGGACGTCGTGGCGTGGGTGGGCCGCGTGTTGGGGGATCCGGGTGGTCGGCAGAGTCCTGGTCGGGAGGGTTTCGGTGCGGCTGCGGGAAAGCACGGGAAGATCACACTCTCCGGGTTATCGGGGGAACCTCACTGGTGGCCTCTCCATACGGAGAGGCCACCAGCCGGCCCTCCCGGTCAGACCGACAGCGTCCAGCTGTTGATGCGGCCGACGTCGGCCGGCGAGGCGTCCTGCACCCGCAGACCCCACGTGCCGGTGCGTACCTCGCCCGACAAGTTGATCGTGAAGGTCTGCACGACGTTGTCCGCACTGCCACCCGACCGGTTACGCAGGATGTACACGCTTCCGTCCGGAGCGACCAGGCTGATGACAAGGTCACCCGAGTACGTGTGCGTGATGTTCACGGCGACCGTCGACGCCGTGGACGCCGGTCCCGTGCACGTGATGGCGACGTTCGACGTCACGGTGCCGTTGTCCGGGATGGTGTACGCGGTCGCGTTGGTCTGCGAACAGGTCGCGGCCGCGGCGAGCATCAGCGTCCAGGTGTTGATGAACCCGGCGTCCCCCGACGCCGCGTCCTGTACATGCAACCGCCACGTGCCCGCGGCGGCCTCCGAAGACAAGTTCACGGTGAACGTCTGGTCGAGGTTGTCCGCCGACCCGCCCACGCGACTCTGCAACACGTACGCCGACCCGTCCGGCGCCACCAGGCTGACCACGAGATCGCCCTGGTAAGGGTGCACGATGTGCACCTCTACCCGCGAGGTCACCGCCGCCGCACCCGGGCAACCGCTGATCACCATCGGGCTGTCGGCGGAACCGAGATCCGGAACGGCCACGTCCGTGTTGTTGGTACCGATACAACCGGCCGCCAGTGCCGGTGCCGAGGCCATGCCCACCGCCAGTCCACAAGCGAGAACGGTGGCGGCGCCGACGACCCCGAGCCGGGTCAGAACTCTCTTCACAGCAATCTCTCCCATCGCACCCCCGAAGCGTCCGGGGACGGTGTCACCAGATTGCCGCCCACGAAGTGGACCAGGTAGTGGGGGAAACCCCACGGATGTGCCCTTGATCCCCCGGGGAGTACGCCAGGGCGCGGCACCCGGGTCCCCCACAACACCGGGTGCTGTCCCTGGTCATGCTACGTTTGCGATCATGACAGGCGGCCGGAACCTGGATCAGGATCTCGGCGTCGAGCAGCGCCCGTCCGACTCTCCGTACATTGAACGGCTCTATCGGACCGGCGGGACGACGGGGACGGCGCCGGTCCGGATGCGGTCGGTGGCGAATTCCAACTGGGAGCTGGTGGTCTGGCGGCACCGGGGCGTCACGGGCGTGGCGGTCCGAGGCCCGGAGACGGCGCCCGCGGTGGTGGACGTTCCCCTGGGCGACGGCGAGACCTTCGGGATCATCTTCCGGCACGGCGCCTACCTGAGGCCGCTGCCGGTGCCGGACCTCGTCGACACCGCTGTGCAGAGCCCGCACGTGACGGCGCGCTCGTTCGTCCTGCAGGGCGACGACTGGCAGCTGCCGACCTACGACAATGCCGACGTTTTCGTCGACCGCCTGGTCCGGGCCGGGCTGCTGGTACGCGACCCGCTGGTCACCGACGTGCTGCGGGGCGACACGACGACTTTGGTCACGCCGCGGTCCGTGCAGCGGCGGGTGGTGGCCGCGACCGGGTTGACCCAGGGCTCGGTCCGGCAGATCGAACGGGCTCGCCAGGCGGCGATCCTCCTGGCCGGCGGCGGGACCGCGACCGACGTCGTCCAGCAGGTCGGGTATCACGACCAGCCGCACCTCGCCCGCTCGCTGATGCGTTTCCTGGGCTGCACGGCGACCCGGCTGCAGCGCCCCGAACCTGGCGAGGTGCTGTCGCTTCTGTACAAGACCGATGCTGAGGTACGCCCCTAGCGTTGCAGGTGCGGCCGGACGACACCGGTACGCGAGGACGTTGAAGGAAGGCGCTGAGATGGCGTACACGCAGATCTATGTGAACCTGCCGGTCGCGGACCTGGAGGTGAGCACGAGGGTCTACACGGCGCTGGGCGGAACGATCAATCCGCAGTTCACCGACGACACGTCGGCTCAGGTGGTGCTGAACGAGGCGATCGCCGTGCAGCTGATGACCCACGAACACTTCGAGAACTTCACCAAGCGGCCGATCGCCCAGGGGCCGGTCGAGGTGATCAACGCCCTGGCCGCCGGGTCGCGGGAGGAGGTGGACCGGCTCGCCGAGGCGGCGCTGGCCGCCGGCGCGGTCGAGCCCCGGCCCGCGCAGGATTTGGGCTGGCTGTACAACCGGGCCATCGACGATCCGGACGGTCACTCCTGGGAGCTGCTGTCGTACGACGCGAGCGCGACCGGCGATGATCCCGCCGCCGGGCGCGACTGACCCGGGCCGAGGGGACCACGCCAGTCCACGCCAGTGTTTGCGCCGGTTGAACCCATGTTCTACCTGGTTACGTTTGCGGTATGCGGCGCGGTCGAAGTTCGGCGGTCTGCCGCCGGCGCGGCCGCGCTGCTTCCGACGGGCGATCTGGGTGTTGGCGCCGTGATGACCGTGGTGATGTCCCGCAAACGCAGCAGCGTCCGGTTGGCCTGCGACGAATACGCCTTGTCGCAGGCCATGGAGTCCGGACGCTTGCGCGGCCGGCAGATGCGTCCCCCGCGGGACCGCGCCCTGGTCCGTCAATACCGCCAGCTGACAGGTATCAGCGTCCTGAGCTGGCGTGATCCGGGTGGCCGGGGACCTGCCGCGCCCGTCGGACGGGGGATGAACCTTGGCGCTATTGAGCCGCTGCGGTGAAACGATCAGATTGGCCCAGTGGTGTTGGCAAGAATTGGATCTTCTGGTGGGCCGATATGGTCCGTAGGTTCGAGGTATGACTTATCCGCCTCGCCAGTATTTCGACAGCTCAGCCACTAACAGCGCGACTTTCCGCCCCGCCGGGGCACCGGTCGATCTGCGGATCGGAACCCGTACCCGGGTCGGGCACCTCGCGACCGGTGCGACGACTGCCGGCGGTTTCGGTCTCTACCGTTGGGACATGGCCGCTGCCCCGGCGCCGGACAGCCTGCCCGGGGGCCACTTCCACCGCACGTTCACCGAGTCGTTCTACATCCTCGACGGGACTGTCAGCCTCTACGACGGCGCGACGTGGCGCGACGCGACGGCCGGTGATTTCCTGCTCGTCCCGCCGGGCGGGGTGCATGCGTTCAGCAACCGTTCGGGTGCCGCGGCGTCGATGTTGGTCCTGTTCGCTCCGGGTGCGCCGCGGGAGCCGTATTTCGAGGAACTCGCGGCCATTGTCGACAGCGGCCGTCAGCTCACGGACGAGGAATGGACGGATTTGTACAACCGTCACGACCAGTACGAGGCGTGAGTCTGGCGGGGCGGCGCCTACGGTGCCGCGCGCAGCGCGCCGGCCTGGACGGCGCTGACGACCGCGGCGGCGACCCGCTCGGGCAGGTCGTCGGGCAGCGGCTCAGCGCTGATGTACAGGCGGTAGTAGAACGGCGCGGCCAGCATGCGGATGACTTCTGCGGCATCGGTGTCCGCGGGTATCTCACCGCGTTCGGCGGCGCGGGCGACGATCACGGTTGTCGCCTGGATGCGCCGGGCGATCGTCTGGGACAGCACCTGGCGCGCCGCGGGGTCGGACACCGCGGCGCTGACGACGGCGTCCATCCACTGGCGGTGCACCGGGTGGCTGCTGAGGGCGACGATCAGCCGTCCGACCCGGGTGAGGTCGTCGGTGAGCGGGCCGGTGTCGGTCAGCGCGACGTCGACGGTGGTCTCGTCGACGAGGTCCTGCAGCAGGCCGATGAAGCTGCCCCAGCGTCGGTAGACCGTGGAGGTGGCCACACCGGCGCGGGCGGCGATCTTCTCCAGGCCGGTGCCGGCGAAGCCCTTCTCGGCGAGTTCGGCGATCGCCGCGTCCAGGACGGCCACGCGGGTACGTGAAGTCCGCCCGCCGGGGCGTACCGAACCCGCCAAACGGGAACCCTCTTGCGTTAAGCGCTGGGACTGCGTCACGATGTCCATGCTAACGCAATTCGCTTCCCGTTAAGAGGTCCTGAGTTGTTCGTGGTTCCACGCGTCTACCATCGCTACGTCCAAGTGGGCGACGTCTGCGTCTTCTACCGGGAAACCGGCCCACCGGACGCGCCGGTGCTCCTGCTCCTGCACGGATTTCCCGCCAGTTCGCACCAGTTCCGGCGCCTGCTCGACGTTCTCGGGACGCGCTACCGGCTGATCGCCCCCGACTACCCGGGCTTCGGGCACACCGAGGTGCCGGCGGGATTCGTCCACAGCTTCGAAAGCCTGACCGATGTGGTCGAGGGCTTTCTGGACGCGGTCGGTGTCGACCGCTTCGTCATGTATGCCTTCGACTTCGGCGGGCCGATCGGCATGCGCCTGGCCGCGCGGCGCCCGGACACCGTCGCCGCTGTCGTCGTCCAGAACGCCAACGTCTACGACGAAGGGCTGTCGGATCTCGCGCGGGGCATGATCGCCAACCAGCCCGGCGTGGAGGGGGCCGAGGACCGCGTACGCCAGATCCTCGTCCTGCCCGTGACCCGTGACCAATACGAGGGTGGCACCGCCGACCCGGCGCTGGTCGCACCGGACGGCTGGACCCTCGACCAGCACCTGCTCGACCGGCCCGGCCGTAAGGAAGCGCAGGTCCAGCTCGCCCTGGACTATCACAGCAACGTCGCGCTGTATCCGGTCTGGCAGCGCTGGCTGGCCGAACACCGCCCGCCCGCGCTGATCTTGTGGGGGCGCAACGACGCGTTCTTCCCCGAACCGGGCGCGCACGCCTACCGGCGGGACCTGCCCGACGCCGAGATCCACGTGTTCGACACCGGCCATTTCGCACTCGAGGACCGCCTGCCCGAGATCGCGCCGCTGATCGCCGACTTCGTCGACCGGACCTGGACAACCGACCGCACCCAGAAGATCGACCGTACCCGGAGAGAGGCAACGACATGAGAATCGCCGTCATCGGCGCCGCGGGCAACCTCGGCAACGTGGTCGCACACGAGGCGCGTACGCGGGGGCATGAAGTGACGGCGCTCGGCCGTGCCGACGTGGACGTCACCGACGCCGCCTCCGTGAAGGAATCCGTCGCCGGCCACGACGCCGTGGTGGTAGCGATCAAGGGACCCGAGCAGACCGTTTCGCGTGGCGCTCAAGCGTTGCTGGAGGCCCTGCCCGCCGCGGGCGTGGACCGGCTGGTGTTCCTGGGCGGCGGCGGTAGCCTGCTGACGCCGTCGGGGCAGCGGTTCGTCGACTCGCCCGCCTTCCCGCCGCAGTACCTGGAAACGGCGATGGACCAGGCCGCCGCGCTGGACATTCTGCGCACCTCGCAGACCGACCTGGTCTGGTCCTATGTCAGCCCGCCACCCGTGCACCTGATCCCCGGGGACAAGACCGGGACGTACCGCACCGAGGCCGGCGACACCCCACTGATCGACGCGGGCGGCGAGTCGCGCATCTCCACTGGCGACTATGCCTCGGCCGTGCTCGACGTGATGGAACAGGACCTGTTCCCGCAACAGCGATTCACCGTCGCCTACTGACGCGGTCGCCTGTCCGACGCCTGGGACCGTGGAACCCTGCGGCCCCAGGCGTTCGCCCATCCAGCCCCTTTCTTGCCGATGATGTGCGGAGTGCGCGTGCCGGCGTGCCGGCCGACCGGCATCCACCTGCGGGAACGACCGGGTGTGGGTTCTTTCGCGGACACCCGGTCTTCCCGCCGGTGGGTGGATCGGTCTGATCGGCGATCAGACCGCTGGGACATGACGCTGCTGGGAGCTCAAGATCGTGGAGATCAGGCGCCGGACAGTGTCTGGATCACGCCGCTCGACAGCAGCGACTGGTAGAACGTGCCGCCAGGGTAGTAGGACGTGGTCACGGTGCCGGCGACGGCGTCGTTCGCCCAGGCGACCGCGAGCGTCTGCAACGCGGCGATGTTCTGCGCCTGCGGCGTGCCGTCCAGCGCCGTGCACAGGCCGTCGGTGCTGGCCCCTTCGGCGTCGCAGTGGCAACCGGTCGTCAGGCGTACGCCGAGGAACGGCCGGTGCAGGTCGTTCACCAGTTCCACTGTGCCGTTGGCGTTGCTGTTGGCCAGGTACGGCGGGGACGAGACGGCGTAGACCGGCGTACCGGTGGGGGCGATGCCGTTGAGGCCGGTGGGCATGTTCGAGCCGATCGCCGACTTCACCGGGTCGAGCAGCTGGACGAGCTTGAGCTTCGCGTACTGGGCCGGATAGGTGCTGCGCAACCGGTTGGCCACGTACGCGGCGACCTCCCCGCCGGCGGAGTGCCCGGCGATGACGTACGCGCCCGGCAGGCTCGTTCCGGTGCGGCCGGCCTTCGCGGCGGCGTCGGCGTAGCTGCGGGCCAGCGCCCCCGTCGGGGTGGCGGCCTGGCCGAGCCAGGTGGCGACGTTGTTCAGGAAGGGCGCGTTGTTGCCGAGGTTGCTGACCGTGCAGCCGAAGATGTCGGCCGACGGCAGCGTGGGGGCGAAGACGAGGAAGCCGGCCGCGGCGTAGTGCTCGGCGAGGTCGGCCACGTTGCCGTTGGACCGGGAGAACCCGTGCTGCAGGTAGACGAGCGCCTTGGGGGTTCCGGCGGGGAAGAACCAGTCGGCGGACGGGTGGTAGGTGAATGCCGCGCAGGCGACGTCGACGGTGTTGCTGACCTCGGTCCAGCCGGTCGCGGCGGCGACCGGCGCGGGCGTGGTCCCGGCGATCGCCGTCAGGGCGGCGACGAGCAGGGCGGGCAGGGCCGTGATGCGGCGGAGGGACATCGGAGCGGACCGCCTTTCTGTATCGCTAAGTGAAACGCTGTTTCCCTTCTGAGACATTTACCGCCGCTTATTGGCAGCCTGTCAAGAGGCGGGAGGTGCCGTTGCCGGAGGGACTGTTTTCGTGGGCGAAACAGTGTTTCGCCATCCGGCCGGTTGACAAGGCGTCGCCGCGCTGTCTTCATGTACGTATCGCTGGAGACAACGCTGTTTCCCGTAGGGAAACACCTCTGGCGGTGTAGTACTGAAGGGAGGTCCCATGCGCAGGAAGTGGGCGGCGCTCGCCGGCTTCGCGGCCGCGGTCCTCGCGGTACCGGGCGCACCAGCCCAGGCCTACGGCCCGGCGGCGAACACGCTGGGCTGCCGGCTCTACTTCGGTGACACCGGCACCGGCAGCTCACCCAGCACCTGGAACGACACCTACGGGCTGACGCTCAGCCCGGCCCAGCCGACGCCGGGGCAGACCGTCACGGTGACGTTCACCGCGGCGGCCGGACCCAACAACGGCCCGGCCCCGCTCAACGCCGGTGACGTACCGGTCGTGGTGACCGTGGCCGTCAGCGGTTCCCAGTCCGGCACCGTCACGCTGCACCAGGCGGCGTACCCGGCGGGCTCGGTCGCGGGGTACACGCCCCTCGGCCCGGTCACCGCCACGGGCACGTTCGTCGCCGGCGGCGCGGGCACCCTCACCGCGACGGTCCGGCAGGTCGAGTTCGCCAACACCACGGCGGCGACCTACTGCTCCGACGCGGGCGACCGCGACCACAAGGCGAGCCCCCAGCCCACCACGATCGCGGAGAGCGCGACGGTGTTCGCGGGCTCCGCCGCCATCACGGCCGTCAGCGGCCAGACGGTGAAGACGCACGCCCGCGCGGGCAACGCCGTCACCTTCTCCGTCAGCGGTCTCGCTCCGTCGGCCACGCTCAGCGCTTCCCTCAAGGATGCGGCCGGAGCGGGTACCGGCGAGGGTTCGGCCAGCGGCACGACCGACGCCGCCGGCGCCGGCACCGGCACGCTGACCGTCCCCGCGGGAGCGACCACGGGCGCCCGGACGGTGGCCGTCAGCGACGGCGTACACACGGTTCTGGCGCCGATCACCATCCTCGGTACGCCCTCGCTGTCGATCACCCCCGGTGGGGGCGGCGCGGGCACGTCGGTGAGCGTCACCGGCACCAACTGGAACCCGGGCAGCGCGGTCACCATCGGTGGCTACAAGGCGCTGGCCGGACCGCCGCCGCCGGCCCCGACCGCGGACACCCCCGTGGGCGTCACGGCCTCGGCGTCGGGCGGGATCAGCGGCACGTTCGTGGTCAACGATCCGGCGACCGCGTACGTCGGCGCGTCTTCGGGGGCCGGCGCGTCGACGTTGTTCGCCGTGGCCGGCTGGACGGTCTCGGCCGACGGCTGCGTCGCCAAGGCCGGCTCGGCGGCGAGCGGATCGTGCGCGCTGGCGTACAACCTCGTGCAGACCGTCACCGCGGGCAACCTCGCGATGGGCCGTGCGAGCGGCACCAGCACCATCACGCTGTCGGGCGTCACGCTCGACGGCACCGTCCACACCAGCACCGGCGCCCTGGCGGCGGTCACGGTGACGGACTACCGCGGCAGCACCTTCGGCTGGAGCCTCGTCGGCACCGTCACCGACTTCGGTGGCGTACCGATCGGCACCATCGCGAAGGCGAACCTGGCCTGGACTCCCGCCTGCACCGGCACCGCCGGCGCGACGAACGCCGTCACCGCCGTCGCGGGCACGGCCGGTCCGGTCGACGGCGCCACGTTGTGCTCGGCTCCGGCCGCGGCGACGGGCACCGGCGGCAGCTTCGACGCCTCCGCGGCGCTCGCCCTGACCGTGCCGGCGAACCAGCCGGCCGGTTCCTACACCGCCACGCTCACGCTGACGCTGAGCTGACGGGCACCGGTGGGGGCGGGCGCTATCCGTCCCCACCGGCACCACCCCATCCAAGCACCGGAGACGCCGATGACCGTACGCAGCGCCGCCGCCGCGCTCGCCGCGCTGTGCGTGCTCGCCCTTCCGGCGCCCGCGCACGCGACCGGCAACGGCCGCTGGGCCGTGCAGCCGACGCCGCCCGCGACCGCCGTCGCCACCCCCCGGCTCTACTTCTTCCTCGAATCCGCGCCCGGCGGCACGGTCACCGATTCCGTACGCCTCGCGAACCTCACCGACCAGCCGCTGACCCTGCGCCTGTACGCGGCCGACGCGTACAACACCGCCGCGGACGGCGGGTTCGGGCTGCGGGACGCCGACGCGCACCAGGCCGACGTCGGGGCCTGGACGCGGGCCGGTGCACAGACCGTGGTGCTGCCCGCGCGGCGGCAGGCCGACGTGCCGTTCACCATCGTCGTGCCGCCCAACGCCACACCGGGCGACCACGTCGGCGGGATCGTGGCCGCCGAGACGCTCCCGAGTGGACGGACGGCCGGTGCCGACGGATCCACCGTCGCGGTCCGCCAGGCCGTCGGCGCCCGCATCTACCTGCGCGTCAGCGGCGCCGTCCGGCCCGGGCTGTCGATCGACGGCCTGACGGGTGACCGGCGGGGCATCGCGTACACGGTGGTCAACACGGGCAACGTGCACCTGGTCCCGCAGATCGCCGTCGAGTCCTCGGGACTGTTCGGCCACCGGATCCTCCCGGCCGCCCCGCAGCCGAAGGTGGATCTCGTCCCCGGCGCGCGTACGCGGCTGAGCACCCCGCTCGCCACCGGCTGGCCGGTCGACGTGGTCACCACGAAGGTGACGCTGACCGCGGACGGCGGCGTGCGTACCGTGGCGACGACGACCGTCCTCATCGGAGTGTGGCCCGCGATCGCGGCGGCTGTGCTCCTTTTCCTGCTTGCCTTCTGGCTGCTGCGGCGCCGGGCCCGGTACCGGCGGCTGCGGCCGCGGAGCGTCGCATGAGGACGGCCGTCGTCGTGCTGATCCTGCTGGGCCTGGCGAACCCGCAGACCCCGGTCGCGCGCAGCGTCGTGCTGTCCACCGGGTCGGCCGCCGTCGGGACCCAGATCCGCGCCACCGGCACGGGCTGGCCGGCCGGGCAGCTGGTGCAACTGGTCACCTGCGGGCAGCTCGCCCTGGCCGGCTCGGCGTCGTGCGACATGCGTACGGCGGTGGCGACCGTGGCCCGGGCGGACGGCGGGTTCACCGTCGAGCTCACCGTCGGCGACCCGCCGGTGCCCTGCCCGTGCGTCGTGCACACCGCGAGCGTCGGCAGCGGCCCGGCCCTGCGGGTCGACACGCCGGTCGACCTTCCGGGGCACGCCACGGCCGCCGTGCCCACGCCCGGCGTCGCGCCTGTCGCCGCCGAGGTCGTCGAGGCCCGGCTGGCCGGCGGGAACACCCTTGCGGGCTGGTTCGGCGGCGTACGCCGTCCGGAGCTCGTCTACGCCGTCCGCAACACCGGCGCCACCGACCTGACCGACCTGCCGCTGACCGTGCGGTTCGGCCGGGGCGAGGAGACGGTGCCCGTCCCGCCGACCGGCACGATCCGCCCCGGCGAGACGAAGACCTTTCGGATCCCGCTGACCGTCCCGTTCGCGGCGTTCGGCGCGTACCCGGTGACCGCCGACATCGGCGGGCTCGGCCAGGCCGGTACGAGCCTGCAGGCGTACCCCTGGGGGCTGGTGGGGTTGAACCTCGCGGGCCTGGCGCTGATCGTGCTCGGCCTCGCCCGGCGCCGCCGCCGTCCCCTGCCGTCGGGGGAAGGCCTGCCCGCCGTGGTACGCGTGCCCGCGCTGGACGCGTTCGTCGTGTTCGACGACGCCCCGATCGCCCGCCGGCTGGCCCGGGTCAGCGGTGCCCAGCTGGCCCCCGGCGAGCTGAAGACGTTGCTGGACAAGCCCTCGGCGCCGCAGGCGATCGTCGACCTGGCGGCGCTGCGCGACCACCTGGAGGCCACCGTGGCTGACGTCCATCCGGAGAGACACCGTGGCTGACCTCGGCGTGAAAGCGCGATGGGATCGGGGGACGGTCGTCCGCGCCGCGCTCGCCGCCGCGGCCGTCCTCGTGGCGTTCAGCGGATGCGGGGCGTTGATGCCCGGCGCGCTGACCGATCGCTCCACAGCGGACGGTGCGCCCGCGCCGGGCGTGACGGCCGACGCGGTGAAGGTCGTGTTCGTCGGCGTAGACCTCGCCGCCACCAGCAAGCTGACCGGGTTCACCACGGTCCCCGCGGGCGATCCGGCCGCGCAGGTGGCCGCGCTCGCGACCTACGTCAACGCCCACGGCGGCATCGCGGGGCGCCGTCTCGACGCGGTCTTCCGCAGCTACGAGGCGAGCGACGACTCCCCGGCGGCCGAGGAGAAGCTCTGCAACCAGATCACGCAGGACGACCGGGCGTTCGCCGTGGTGCTGACCGGGCAGTTCCAGGCCAACGCCCGGCCCTGCTACGCGCAGCGCCGCACGCTCGTGCTCGACGCGACGCTGATCGGCACCGACGAGGCGACCTACCGGCAGCTGGCGCCGTACCTGTGGGCGCCGAGCTTCCCGTCCTACGACGACTTCGTCACCGCCTTCGTCGGTTCCCTTGCCGGGCAGGGCTTCTTCGACGGCACCACGCAGGCCGGTGTCGTGGCCGCCGACACGCCGGTCAACCGGGCCGCGTACAAAGCCCTGGCGGAACCGGCGCTGGGCAAGGCGGGCGTGCGGCCGCGGGTCGCCTGGATCGACACGACCGACCTGGGCACGCTGAACGCCGGGCTCAACCAGGCGGCCGTCGACTTCCGTGCCCAGGGCATCGAACGCGTCCTGTTCCTCGGCGGCGCGCGGCTCGCGTCGTTCTTCCTCACCGCGGCCGCCGCGCAGGGCTTCACCGCCCGCTACGGCGTCTCCAGCTTCGACAACCCGAGCTTCCTGGTGAACAACCCGGCGACCATCCCGGCCGAGGCGCTGCGCGGCAT
Source organism: Hamadaea tsunoensis DSM 44101 (assembly GCF_000428945.1). Taxonomy (GTDB): domain Bacteria; phylum Actinomycetota; class Actinomycetes; order Mycobacteriales; family Micromonosporaceae; genus Hamadaea; species Hamadaea tsunoensis. The sequence goes on from NZ_AUAX01000007.1 coordinate 187,921, forward strand.
GCTCGGCATCGGCTTCAACCCCAGCCAGGACGTGCCCGACAAGGCGTACGCGTTCCCGGCGACGGATGCGGAGCGTACCTGCGTGGACCTGTTCGCGGCGGCGGGGCAGAAGTTCGCCGCCCGGGAGAACGCCCGCGTCGCGTTCACCTACTGCGACGCCGCCCTGTTGCTGCAGAAGGCCGCCGCCGGGCTCACGACGCTCGACGCGGCCGGTTTCGCCCGGGCCGCCGCCGGGCTCGGCACCGGATTCCAGCCCGCCGCCGGGTTCGCCGGCCTGCTGACCGCCGAGCGGCACGCGGCCGCCGACGGCTACCGGGTGCTCGCCTACGACGACGGCTGCGCCTGCTTCGGCTACCGCGGCCCGGAGGTGAAGTTTGCCCACTGACGCGCTCGCCGCCACCGGCCTCGACTGCTCCTACGGCCAGATCCAGGTGCTGTTCGGCGCCCACCTGCGGGCCGCGCCCGGCGAGATCGTCGCCGTCTGCGGCCCCAACGGCGTCGGCAAGTCCACGCTGCTGCGGGTCCTGTCCGGGCTGCAGCGGCCGTCCGCGGGAACCGTGCGCCTGCACGGCCGCGACATCACCGGGCTGCCCGCCGCCACCCGGCCGCGGCTGGGCCTGTCCACCGTCGTGGGCCAGGCCGTCTGCGGCTCACTGTCGGTTGTGGACAATCTCCTTCTCCATGCCTACACCCTCGGGCGTACGCGTACCGCGGCCGGTGTCGAGGCCGCCCTGGCCGTGTTCCCGCGCCTGCGCCAGCGGGCCGATCAACCGGCGGCCACGCTGTCCGGCGGGGAGCGCCAGATGCTCGCGCTCGCCAAGGCGCTCGTCCAGCGGCCGTCGGTGCTGCTCGTCGACGAGCTGTCGCTCGGGCTCGCCCCGATCGTGGTCGGCGGCCTGCTGGAGATGCTGCGGATGCTGCGCGCCACCGGGATGACGATCGTCGTCGTGGAGCAGTCCGTCCCGGCCGCGCTGTCCGTCGCCGACCGCGTCTACTTCCTGGCCAAGGGCGCGGTCGCCGCCGAGCGTACGGCCGCGGAACTGGCCGGCGATCCCGAACTCGTGCAGGACCTGATGCTGGGCGGCCACCCGTGATCGACGCGCTCGTCCTCGGACTCTTCACCGGCCTGACCTACGGGCTGCTGGCGGTCGGCCTCGTCCTCGTCTACCGGTCGAGCCGCTTCCTCAACTTCGCACACGGCTCGATCGGCGTCTTCGGCGCGGCCGTGCTCGCCGTCCTCGTCCGGACCGGCCTCGGCTACTGGGCGGCGCTTCCCGCCGCACTGCTCGCCGCGGCCGCGATCGCCGCCCTCGTCGAGGCCGGGGTCGTCCGCCGGCTCGCCGGCCGCCCGCCCGTCACCGGGATGATCGTGACCCTCGGGCTGTCGCAGTTCCTGCTCGTCGCGGCGCTGCTGATCGACGGGGGCGGGCTGTCCGGCCTGACCTATCCGAAGCCGCCGGGGCTGCCGACGATCACCGTAGGGCGTACGCCCATCGGACCGGCCTTCGTCGCCATGGCCCTGCTCACCCCGGTCGTCCTCGGCGGACTGGCCCTGTTCCTGCGGCGTACGCGCTACGGCCTCGGCATCCGGGCCGCCGCCGACGCGCCTGAGACGGCTCGGCTGAACGGCGTACCGGCGCACCGGATGGCGTCGTTCGCGTGGGGCATCGCGGGCGCGGTGGCGGCGTTCTCCGCCATCCTCGTCACCCCCACACAAGGTACGCAGTCGGTCGACACCCTCGGCCCGGACCTGTTGCTGCGCGGCCTCGCCGGTGCCGTCGCCGGGCGGATGACGTCCCTGCCGAAGGCGTTCGCCGCCTCACTCGCGATCGGGGTGGGGGAGCGGCTGCTCCTGGCGGCCGGGGCGAGTTCCGGCGTCGTGGAGGCCTGCCTGGCCGGCTTCGTCCTCGTCGTGCTGCTCTCCCAGCCGCGCCTGGGCCGCCGGGACGCGGGCGCGCCGGGCTGGCTGCGGCCGCCGGCCGCCCATCCGTGGGCCGGTCGCGCCGTCACCCTGGCCGGTCTCGCGATCGCGGCGGGGCTCGCGTACGCCGTCAGCAACGACACCGCCTCGGCGCTCACCTCGATCGCCGGGTTCGCCGTGGCCGGGCTCTCGGTCCTCATCGTCACCGGTCTCGCCGGGGAGCTGTCGCTCGGCCAGTTCGCGTACGCCGGCATCGGCGCGGCGGTCAGCCTGCACGTGGCCGCCGCGACCGGACGGTTCGTCCCGGCGCTCGCGGCCGGATGCGCCGCCGGAGCGCTCGCGGCGGTGCTCGTCGGCCTGCCCGCGCTGCGGCTGCGGGGGCTGCCGCTGGCCGCCACCACCCTCGCGTTCGCCCTGGCGACCAGCGCCTGGCTGCTGCGCCTGCCGATCCTCCTCGGCGACGGCGTGACCGCGGCCAAGCCGTCGTGGGGCGGCTACCCGCTCGACCTCGCCAAGGACTACTACCTGTACGCCGTCGGCGTCCTCGGCCTCGCGTTGTGGCTGACGTACAACGTGCGGCGCAGCGGCTTCGGCCGGGTCCTGATCGCCCTGCGGGAGAACGAGGACGCCGCCCGGGCGTTCACCGTCGGCGTACCGCTGCGGCGCCTGCAGGCGTACGCGCTGGCCGGTGCGCTCGCGGGGCTGGGCGGCGCGGTCATCGGCCACGGGCAGACGCAGGTCACCGTCAACAGCTTCCCCGCGTCGGCCGGCATCGACGTGGTGGCCCTGGTGGTCGTCGGCGGACTCGGCCTGCTCGGCGGGCCCGTGCTCGGCGCGATCCTGCTGATCGGCCTGCCCGCCCTGCTCGACCTCGGCATCGCCGGGCAGGCGGCGCTGACGCTCGGCTGGCTGGCCGTGATCGTGTTCCTGCCGGACGGGCTCGGCGGAACCCTGGCCCGCCTCGGCCGCCGGCTGCTGCCCCGCCGGACACCGCCGCCGCCGGAGGTGCCCGCCGAACCCGTGCTGCCCGCCCGGACCCTGCCTGTGCCGCCCGCCGATGCGGCCCTCCTGCGCGTACGCGGCGTCGCCCGGTCCTTCGGCGGCGTCCAAGCGGTGTCCGGAGTGGACCTGGACGTCCGGCCGGGCGAGATCGTCGGGATCATCGGACCCAACGGTGCCGGCAAGACCACGTTCTTCGAGATCGTCGCGGGTTTCACCCGGCCCGCCAGCGGCACGGTGACGTTCGCCGGTCGCGACGTGACCACCTGGAGTCCGCAGCGCCGAGCCCGGCTGGGCCTCGCCCGGTCCTTTCAGGACGCCCGCCTCTTCGCCACCCTGAGCGTACGCGAGGCGCTGATGGTCGCCGGTGAGCGCCGCCATCCCAGCGGCCTGGTCTCGGCCGTGCTGGGCGCGCCCGGCCCGGACCGCCGCAAGGCCGCAGGCGCCGACCGCCTGATCGCGCTGCTCGGCCTGGGCACGGTCGCCGACCAGCCGATCGGTCAGCTGTCCACCGGCACCCGCCGCTTCGTCGAGCTGGCCTGCCTGCTCGCCCTCGAACCGGCCCTGCTGCTGCTCGACGAACCCTCGTCGGGCGTCGCCCAGGCCGACGGGGCCGCGCTGGCCGATCTGCTGCTGCGGATCAACGCCGAACTCGGCGTCGCCCTCGTCGTCATCGAGCACGACCTGCACCTGCTCGCCCGCCTCGCCGACCGCCTGGTCGCGATGGAATCCGGCCGGGTGATCGCCGACGGTCCCGCCGGCGAGATCCGCGCCCATCCCGAGGTCGTCGCCGCCTACCTGGGCGGCGTACCCCTCGGAAAGGAGACCGTGTGAACTGGACTCGCCGGGCCGCCGCGGCGCTGGCCGCCGCGCTGCTGGCCGTGTTCGTCCTCCCGCCGCCCGCGTGGTCGGCGCCCGTGCTGACCCTCAGCAAGTCCAGCGGCCTGGCCGACGGCGAGCGGATCACCGTGAGCGGCCGGGGCTTCACCGCGAACCTCAAGCAGATCGCCATCGGCGAGTGCATCGCCGAGGTGAAGGGACCGACCGACTGCAACCTCGCGGGCGGCGCCCAGTTCGTCAACGCGGACGCCACGGGCAAGATCCCGACGATCACCCTCAAGCTCGCGAAGAAGTTCGCCACGTTCGACTGCACGAAGCGCCAGTGCGTGATCGCCGCCCAGCTCATCCCATCGGCGGCCACGCCCGCGGAGGTCGCGGCCAACAAGGCGGCCACCCGTATCTCCTTCGGTACGCCGGCCGCCTCGAAGTCGCCCACCCCCGCGACTTCCCGAGTTGCTTCCCCGACCACCTCCAGCAGCGCTGGACTGGCCAAGACCGGGCCGGGCGACGAGCGGTGGGTGCTCATCCTGGCTGGGACGGCCCTCGCCCTCCCCGGCATCGGCCTCCTCCTGCTGTTGCCGCGCCGCCGCCGCACCGCGACCGCCCGCTAGGTGGGTCTCCGGTCGTGGGGCGAAGACCGAGGTGGCTTCCTGGCTGTCCCGTTGGCCGGAAGCCCGTCCCGATCTTCGTGCCGCGACCGGAAATCCACCTCGATCATGCAGGTGGTTGCGCCTTTCCCGATTCGGACGATCGCCGCAGGAGTCGCCCACGCATACGGGCGGAGAGCCTCATCCTGGGCCAAGATCCGATGCGATGGGTCGGGGGCGGCCTGATCCCCTTGCGAATCAGGCCCGGTTTGCCGATATGGCGGTAGTTGATCGCCGGCCGCCGCGCGGGCGGCGCGATCGCGGTCCGGAAAGCATGATCAAGTACCCGGATGCAGTCAAAACCCCGCCGTTTTTGCAGATCCCCGGCTCTTGATCAAGCAGGGGACATCAACTACTACAGCTTTCGGGTACTCGATCACGGCGCCCGTCGCGGCGGGCTCGGCCGCTGCGGACGATCCGGGCAAGGTGCCGACGATCGCATGATCGAGGCGGTTTCCGGCTGTGCCGCGAAGATCCAGGCGGTTCGCCGGCTGCTCCGGCGACGGGCGGGGCGGTCAGTGGTCGCGCAGGAGGGCGCCGGCGCCGTACACCTTGTCGGTGATGCCGTTGTCGCGCAAAGCCATCCACCAGGTCGCCGCGTTGATCGCGATGACCGGCTTGCCGAGCCAGCGCTCCGCCTCGTCGGCCAATCGGACCATGGAAAGGTTCGTTCCACACTGGACGATCGCGTCGACGTCGTCGGCGTTCACAGCCAGGATGGCGCGGCGCAGCTCGTCCTCGGTCACGTGGGCGATCGCGACGGCCGTCGGGCAGCGCAGCCCTTCGATGGCGGCGACGTCGAAGCCGATCTCGTTGAAGAAGCGGACGACGTTCTGGTCGCCGACCGGCTGGTAGGGCGTGACGATGCCGATGCGGCGGGCGCCGAACAGCTGCAAGGCCCGTTCGCACGCCTCCGCGCCGGTGGCCACCTGCAGGCCGGTGATGTCGTGGATCTGGCGTACGAACTCGCGGTTGCCTTCGACGCCGCCCCAGAAGGTCTCCGCCGACATGCCCATGACCATGTAGTCCGGTTCGCAGGTCAGTACGCGTTCACAGGCCGCGCCGATCTCGGCCCGGATCTGCACGAGCAGGTTCTCGAAGTTGGCGTCGTCGGACAGATCCTGGTTGCGGATGTGGATGCGGGAGAAGTGCGCGGTCACGCCGGGCACGGTCATCGCGTAGAAGTCGGGTTCGACGATCGTGTTCGTGGAGGGGGCGATGACGCCGAACTTGCGGCGCCAGCCGAGAGCGTCGGTCATGCGATCACCTCGGATGCGGAAGGCCGGTACGCGCGGACGGTCAGCCAGGCGGCCAGCAGCAGCGCGCCCTGCGCCACCGTGTTGACCGACTGCTCGATCCACTGGAACGTCAGAGTCGAATGGGAAGCGCTGTGCCGCAAGGGAACCAGGCCGAGGACGGCCAGGACGCCGACGGCGTACAGGGCGACGGCGGGCCATCGCCCGCGGCGGGCGGCGTAGATCGCCCCGGCCACGCTGAGCGCGGTGACCGCAGCGGTCGCCAGAACGAACACAGGCTGCATCGACATCGAAAGAAGAGCGCCGCCCAAGACAAGGAGAGCAAGAGCGGCGAAGGGCCACCACGGCCACCGGAACAGCGCCCACAGGAGCAGGAGCGCACCCAGCGCCATCAGCGGGAAGAGGGCGGCTTCGAGCCACGGCACGTCGGTCGAGGCGGCCGAGACCAGCAGCTTCCACAGGCACTTGGCCAGGCCGCCGGCCACGATGCAGATCGCGCCGAGCCGCCCCGCGCGTACCCGGAAAGGGGTGGGGGAAAGGCCGGCGAGCAGGAAGAAGGCGGCGAAGGCCAGGAGGGTCGGGACGAGGTCTTCCAGGGCGAGGGCGACGGGGTAGTTCATGACAGGACGTCGCGGGACCGGAAGGGCGCGGTCAGGAAGCGGCCGGTGGCCTTGCCGCGGGTGAGCCAGGCGACGCGGCTGCCGTTGGGGCCGCCGCGCAGGACGCGCTCGGCGAGCCAGGGGGTCACGGTCTCGACCCGGTCGGCGAGGATGTTGAAGATCTTCCGCACCTTCGCCAGTTCCTCGGGCGTGTAGTCGTGGGTGAGCAGATCGGTGACGACCATGCCGGGGGAGAGGTGGTGCACGGTGACGCCGGTGCCCGCGACCTCCTTGGCGAGGCTGTCGGTGACGTAGGTGACGGCCCGCTTGGTCGCGCCGTAGACGGTGAGGCCGGGCTGGCGCATGCCGTTGGAGCCGAAGCCTTCCATGTTCCACAGCGCCCCGGAGCCCTGCGCGGTCATGCCGCCCAGCACCACGGCGCTGGTGTGCAGCAGGCCGGTCAGGTTGAGCCCGACGGTGGCGTCGATCGCCGCCGGGTCGAGTTCCCACAGTGGACGCCGGGCGGGGGACATGCCCGCGTTGTTGACCCACACATCGACCCGGTCGAACCGCTCGATCGCCGTGTCCCACAGGGACTGCACGGCGGCACGGTCGGTCACGTCGGCGACGACGCCGACGCTGCCCGGCACGAGCTTCTGCGCCTCGGCGACCTCGCGGCGGCCGCAGAAGACCACCTGCGCGCCGCGGGCGGCGAACTCGCGTACCAGGCCGAGACCGATGCCGCGGGTGCCGCCGGTCACCACCACGACCTTGTTCATCGCGCCTCCCAGTCGAGCACTCCGTGCAGGACGCGGTCCAGGACGTTGCCCTGGAACACCTCGTAGACCACGGCCAGCCGGCCGCCCGCCGACATGCCGGGCTCGCTGTCGATCGCGAACTCGCGCGTCTTCACCTTCACCGCGTCGGTGAAATGCCACCAGCCGAACACCGCGCGCCCGAATCCGGCCGCGTTGCCCCAGATCTCGGGCCCCTCGTAGAAGTGCCGGTTGCCGTCGCGCCGCGCGACGCACGAGGCCGTCCGCTCGATCGCGCCGCGCCAGCTCACCGTCCGCCGCGTGTGCAGCAGGTCGACGGGCTCCACCCCCAGCTCCACCTGTACGCTGCCCCGCTTCTCCTGGTCGGCGCCCCAGGCTTCCAGCGTCCCGGCGTACGCGCCGCGCTGCTTGGTCGGCAGGATGAACGGGACCGGCCCCCGGCGGGACTCCCCGTCCAGGAAGGCGCGTACGCGTTCCCTCGTGGCCGGGTTCTCGCCGTGGTCGGTCGTGCGGGTGTAGACGCCGTTGAAGCAGCCGACGACGGCCCAGCCCTGGTAGAGCGTGGACGAGTAGACCTGGGTCTCGCCGTCGGGCAGCACCTGGTTCCAGGTGTTGAGGTCGACCTGCCAGCCCGGACCGTAGTAGTGGGAGTCCACGAAGGACCCGTAGGGCTGGCCGGTGCCGTAGAAGTCCGGCCCGGTGTAGACGCGGTCGGCGTCGGAGTCGACGACCCCGAAGGCGAACGGCGCGCCCAGCCGGAACTGTCCGGCCAGCGGGCCGCCGCCGATGAGGCCGCCGTCCATGTAGTAGGTCGTCACGCCGTCGGCGAAGACCGACGAGCGGCGGATCTCCTCGAAACCGCACCAGGTCCCGGTCGCGTCGAACAGCGACGGGCGGCCGTGCCACTCGCCCGCGATCCGCTTCTGCCACTCGCTGGGCCCGTTCGTGTTCTCGACAGCCCTCTCACTCATCGGCCAGCAGCTCCCGCCGGATCGCGTCGGTGGTGTCGTCGCCGAGCAGCCGGGACACCTGGGCCCAGACCGGGTCGACGTCGCGGCTGAAGATGTTGGCGCGGACGGCCGCGTCCCGGGCGGCGAGATCCGTCCCGGCCGGCGCGGGCAGCCCCTTCTCCACCAGGTCGCCCCAATGGCCGGCGTACGCGTCTACGGCCGCCCGGATCTGCCCGAACGCCTCCTCGGTGGCGCGGTGCACCAGCATCCAGGGCGACATGACCGCCCGCTGCCGGGGCCCGACCGCCGCCGGGGTCAGCCCATCCAATGTGGACGTCCGCTCGAACGTCTCGGTCAGCGGCCGGTACGCGGCGTCCAGGTACTCCAGGTTGGTCGCCAGGTCGGCCCGGGAGATCAGGTCGAGGTGGAACGCGTGGTACGAGCCGCCGTAGACGGAGTCGAGCGTGAAATGCGGCACGGCCGAGTCCGCCGGCGTGAACGCGAAGATCATGTGGCTGTCCAGCTGGATCGGCGGCACGACCAGCCCGACGTAGACCAGCTTGGCCACGGCGTCACCCCGGAAGATCCGGGTGTGCCCGACCGGGTGCGGCGACATCGGGCTCACCAGATCGGCCAGCGGCGTCTCGACCTCCGTGAGGCCGTGGCGCGAGACGATCGCGCGCAGGGTCTGGTCGCACAGGTCGAACGGCAGGCTCATGCGGACTCCTCGGCAAGGGGTGCGGTGTCGGCGGACGCCCAGGCGTCGGCCACGCTGGGGTGCTCGCCCCGGGCCTTGTGCACCCAGGCGCGGGCGAGTTCGGGGTTCTCCCGGCGGGCCGGGCTCGGGATGACCGTCGCCGTACGCTTCGGCACGTCACCGGTGATCGTGTCCTCGTCGGACAGCAGCCAGCCCTGCGCCGCCAGCTCCTGCCGCCGCCGCCGGTACGCGACCGCGATCAGGTCGCTCTTGATGTGCAGTTCGGCGCCGAGGTCGAACGGGAGCAGCTCGGGGCGCACCTTGTCGACGACGGCCGCGTCCTGATAGAAGATCTTGAGCGTACGCTGGACCGCGTTCTTGTCGGCCCACTTGCCGGTGAAGAACGTCCGCAGCGCCACCCACTTCACGAGCGTGTGCGTGTCGTCGATCGGGATGTTCGTGTCGTAGATGACGAGGTCGCCGATGGGCAGCCGGACGTGTAGCTTGATCATGTTCGGCAGCATCCACCCCGCCGACGTGCGCACCGGCGGCCGGTTGGCCAGCTTGGCCTTGTCCCGGTTGAGGGCCGCCCAGAGGCCGCGCGGGCGTGGCGGGTGCAGGTCGACCGTGGCGAACGCCGACCATTCGTCGGGCTGGTCGAGCTCGTACTCGGGCACCTCGGGGCGCTCGGGGTTGCCGAACGCGCCCGCGTGGACGAACGGCGCGTGCGCGATGTCGCAGCCGTTCTCCAGGATGCGCTCGTAGTTGGCGTTCCAGAGGAACTCGCCGGTGACCGCGCGGAACCTGCCGCCGTTCTCGACGAGGTCGTCGAATTCCGGCCAGACCGGCATCGGCGGCCGCTCGGCCTCGGGCAGGTCGCCGAGGTAGACCCAGACGAAGCCGTACTTCTCCTGCACCGGGTACGAGTCGACGCGGGCCTTACGCGGGATCGGCCGGCCGGGCAGGTTCGCGGGGATCTTGGTGCACTGGCCGTCCGGCTCGTACTCCCAGCCGTGATACGGGCACACGATGCAGTCGTCCTTGACCGTCCCGCCCGACAGCGCCGCCCCCCGGTGTACGCAGAGGTCCGACAGCGCCACCGGCCGCCCCTTCGGCGTGCGGTAGAGCGCGAGGTGCTGGCCGAGGGCGGTGACGCGTACCGGCTTGGTGGTGACGCGGTCGGCGAATTCGACCGCGTACCAGAAGTTCTTCAACATGGCTTACCTCCGCTGCAGTGCTGCGACGCCGGGGGCGGCGAGGAGCGGGTCGAGAGCGTCGGCGGCCCCGCCGAGATGGCGGGCGCAGAACGCCGTGACGAGGTCGCCGAGCAGGTCGCGGATCGCCTCCGGGTCGCCTTCGGCGTCGCGGTCCAGGAAGGCGCGCGCCGCGGTGTGGTCGACCGGGTCCGCGATCGCGAAGTGGTTGGCCCCGGCCAGGTGGACGAGCAGGTTCGCGCCGTCCCGGTCCGGCAGGGCCTCGTCGAACGTCCGCGCGATCGGGTCGCGCCGGGTCGCCGCGTCCTCGCCGTAGCGGTCGGCCGAGCCGAGGATGACGCCGTCGCGCGTACCGGCGGCGAGCAGGACCGGGCAGTCGGCCTGGGCGGGCAGCACGGTTCCGGCCGGCCAGCCGAGCATCGTGGCGACCATCGTGTGCGCGCCGTACGTAGCGACGGCCTTCACCTCGGGGAAGTACCGCGCCGACTGCAACGCGACCGTCCCGCCCGCGGAGTGCCCGATGAGGGCCACCCGGCTCAGGTCGAGGACGCCGTCCAGCGGCTCGCCGAGCTTCGCCACCGCGTCCAGCACCGGCCGCAGTGACGGCGTCGTCGGGCGGGTGCCGTAGCCGGCCGGGCGGGCGGCGTCGAGGTCCACGCCGGGGGTGATGCCGTTGAGGCCGCCGAAGAGCGTACCGACCCAGTCGTAGGTGACCGCGGCGATCCCGGCGGCGGCCAGGCGGCAGGCCAGCCACCGGTACGCCTCCTGCCCGACGTTGACGCCGGACACGATGACCGCCACCGGATAGGGCGCGCCGGACCGGTCGGCGGCCATCACGCCCGACAGCCGCTCGCGGTCGCTGCCGTCGGGCGCGGCCGGGTAGAACACTCGCAAGTGGACGGTGTCGTAGGGCGGCTCGTGCCCGGGCACCGCGGCCGCCGCCCAGATCGAGCGGATCACCGGGCTCGGCGTCTCTGAGTTCACAGCGGCCGCGCCAGCTGCCGGTCGCCGCCCCAGAGGCCGCGTACCAGCTTGTCGGTGGTCTCCTGGCCGAAGAAGCGTACGCCCATCACGTTGGCCGGGTCCCGCTCGGCGATGTTGCGCCGCACGCGCAGGTCGGTCTCGGCCAGCGCGGCCCGCTCGGCGGCCGGGACCGGTTCGGCGGCGTCGACCCAGCCCAGCCACCGGTCGACGTGGGCGTGCAGGCGCGCGGCGACGATGTCGAGGTTGCGCTCGCTGCGCTCGAACGAATAGCAGTACGCCGTCGGGCTCAGGCTGGCCCGGATGAACCCGGCCCGGCTGACGAAGTACTCGAACTGGGGGTCGCCGCGCAGCTCCAGCCATTCGGCGTCGAGCGGGGCGTAGTAGCGGTCGTAGTAGTCGCCGTCCACCATGAGGTTCGTGCGCGGCACCGAGTCGAGATAGAACCAGCCCTGCGGCCAGACGAGCAGGGCGATGCCCAGGTGCGGCACCTTGATCTGCGGCCCGAGCCAGCAGGTCAGGTGGAGGTTGGCGAAGCTGGCGGCGGGATTGCCCAGCCACGAGTGCACCATCCAGTCCACCTCCGGCCCCGCGTACGCGGCCAGCGAACCGCCCGGCCCGTCCGGATAGCCGCCGTAGCTCTCCAGTTCCAATGTGGATGGATCGCGGGCCGTCTCGAACCGGGCGTCGATCTTCGCCTTCAGCTCGGCCAGCAGCTGCTGGTACCGGTGGAACGTGTCGTGCACGTCGACCACGGGCGACGAGTCGACCATGTCCTCGACGTGCTGGAGGGTCTCGGCCACCGTGGCCTACCTTTCGAGGAGGGCGCCGACGAGCCGCCAGGGACGGCCGTCGACGAGGTTGGTCTGCCGGGAAACGTTGCGGTTGGCCGCCTGCGCGGGCGCGACGGTCGCGCGTACGGCGCTCGCGTCCGGTGGCACCGGCGTGACGAGGGGGTGGCTGATCCGCCCGGTGAACGGGTTCGCCCAGGCGGTCCAGAGGGTGAAGTCGGGGGAGAGGGCGTAGATCGCGCCGGGCTTCCCGGCGGGCGCCGCGGCGATCACGTTCAGCCGGTTCTCGGCCGCCCGCTCCGGCAGCCCGTACGCGAGTTCCCAGTCCTCCTGCGGGTCGACCGCGGCCACGACCACGTCCGCGTCGGCGATCGCGGCCAGCCGGAACGTCTCGGGGTAGATGGTGTCGTCGCCCGCCAGCAGGATCAACCGGCCCCACGGCAGATCGAAAGTGGACAGCTGGCTGTCCGTCCAGTCCGGTGCCCCCGCCCGCTCGTCCGCCCGGCGGTGCAAGGGCGCCTGCGCGCCCAGCACGCCCGTCGCGTCGACGAGAACCGTGTGCGCCCCGCCGGTCGCGACGCCGTGGGCGGCGCTCCCCGCCAGCGCGGCTACCAGATCCACCGGGGCCAGGCCGTCGGCCACCACCAGTTCCACGCCGTCCAGTGCCGCGCTGCGCGCCTCGGCGGCTGCTGCGGGTCCGCGTACGAGCGCGACTCGCAGGCGCTCGACGCCCGCCGGGCGCAGCCGGCCGGTCGGCTGTTCGGCGAGCGGTCCGTAGAGGTCGGGGCGGCGGGACGCGTACACGTGGGTGCCGTCGGGGCGCTGCTTCGCGTCGGCCAGCGCCGGGTCGATGTCCGCGATCACGACCGCCTCGCCCGTGCGCGGTCCCCGCGCGACCACCGTGCCGTCCGGCGCCACGATCTGGCTCTCGCCCGCGCCGTGCAGCCATTCCGGGGGTACGCCGAGCGCGGCGCTGATGCGCGGCAGGTGCTCCTCGGGCAGCAGCGGGCCGACCTTGTTGGCCGCGACGACCCACACCTTGTTCTCGGCCGCGCGGACCGGCACGTGCAGGCTCGCCTCGTCCGTGGCGAACGAGTTCAGGCTGTTGAGCAGCAGCTGCGCCCCGCGCAACGCCAGTCCCCGGGTCACCTCGGAGATGACGCCTTCCATGCAGGCGTACATGCCGATGCGGCCGAGCGGGGTGTCGATCACCGGGCCGGTCTCGACCGCGGGATCGAGATGGTCGTTCTCGGCGCCCATCAACGTCTGCTTGTCGCACCGGCCGAGCACCGTGCCGTCCGGTCCGAACAGGAAGTTCGTGCCGCCCGTGCGCCCGTCCGCGTACGCGTGCGTGACGTTGATCTTCACGTGTAACCGGTGCCGGGCGGCCCGTTCGGCGACGGCGGACAGGAAGTCGTCACCGTCCCGGGTGGCCAGCTCGTGCGCCTGCTCGCGGGACGCGTACCAGGAGAGGTGGTTGCAGAACTCCGGGAGCACGACGAGCTGCGCGCCCTGCGCGGCGGCGGCGTCGATCAGGCGCAGGCAGGCGGCGAGGTTGGCCGCGATGTCCTGACCGGCTTGCAGTTGGACCGCCGCGACGCGGATGGCTGCCATTCTCGGGCCTCCGGTTCCCCTAGCGAAACGCTGTTTCCAGAAACTACACTCCGAACAACTTTTGCAACAGGGGTCCGACGGAGGTTGCCGTGCTTGTTCACGTGGTCGTGATGAAGTTCGCCGACGCGGCCGACGCCGCCGGGGCGAAGGCGCGGCTGGAGGCGCTGATCGGGGTGGTGCCGTCGATCCGGTCGCTGCGCGTGCACCTCGACGAGCTGCGGACCGAGGTGTCCGGCGACCTGGTCATGGTCAGCGAGCACGACGACGCGGACGGGCTGCGCGCGTACCAGGCGCATCCCGCGCACCTGGAGGTCGGCGCGTGGCTGCGGACGCGCCTGTCCGCCCGGACGGCCGTCGACTACACGGCGGCCCCGGCAACAGCTTCGATGACCGAATAGTTCGACCATCGAAGTAGTCTGCCGCCGGCCGGCGGGTACCGCAACCCCTCTCGGTCAGCTCCCCGGCCGGCGGATCACGACGGATAGGCGGTGGGCGAGGCGGAACCGGCCGCCCCCGGCCGGAACGAGGCCGGGGCGTGCAGCACGCGCGTCTGGGCGTACTCGGTGATGCCCTCGTCGCCGTACTCCCGGCCGTAGCCCGACCGCTTCACCCCGCCGAACGGTGCCCGCAGGGCCATGCCCGTCCGGTTGTGCGTGTTGACGAAGACGAAGCCGGCCTCGATCCGTCCGGCCAGCGCGAACGCGCGCTCCTCGTCGGCGGACCAGACGGAGGCGCCGAGCCCGAGATCGCCGGCGTTGGCCCGCGCGACGAGGTCGTCCTCGGCGGTGTAGGCCAGCACCGGCAGGGCCGGCCCGAACTGCTCCTCGGCCACCAGCGGCGCGTCGTCGGGCAGGCCGGCGACGAGCACGGGCCGCACGAAATGGCCGCCGTCCCAGTCGGTGTCCGGGGCGACCGTCCCGACGGGATGGACCCGGCCGCCCCGCTCGACGGCATCCTCCACAAGGGACTCGACACGGGCGGCGGCCTGCTCCGTGATCACCGGGCCCATCGTGACGCCCTCGGCGAGCGGATCGCCGACCCGCAGCAGACCGGCCGCCGCCTCGGTGAAGGCGGCGACGAACTCCTCGTGCCGGGCGGCCGGCACGTAGACCCGCTTGGCGGCCATGCAGACCTGCCCGCTGGTCGCGTACGCGGCCATGACGAGGCGGCGCATCGGCTCCGCGGACAGGTCGGCGTCGGGCAGCAGCAGCACCGGATCGTTGCCGCCGAGTTCCAGCACGCACGGCGTCGTCTGCCCGGCCGCCGCCGCCGCGACCAGCCGGCCCGCCGCCGAACCGCCGGTGAAGGCGACCTTGTGCACGCCCCGGTGGCCGACCAGCGCGGCCCCCGTGTCCCCGTCGCCCTGCACCACCTGCAGCACGCCTTCGGGCAGCCCCGACGCCATGATCTTCATGACCGCCTCGACGGCGAAGGGCGCCAGCGGCGACGGCTTCACGACGATCGCGTTCCCGGCGGCCAGGGCGGGGCCGACCTTGAGCATCGTGAGGATCACCGGGGCGTTCCACGGGGTGATGGCGGCCACCACCCCGTAGGGCGAGCGCCGCAGCAGCAGCCGGCCGAGGTCGTCGTCGGTCACCCGGTCGGCGAGGACGGCCGGCGCGCGCCCGGCGACCCAGCGCAGGAACGTGAGCGCGAAGCCGATCTCGCCCGCGCAGTCGGCGCGTACCTTGCCGGTCTCGCGGGCCATCAGGGTGGCCAGTTCGGCGATCTTCGGCTGGACCAGGTCGGCGGCGGTGGACAGCAGGGCGCACCGCTCCGCGGTCGCCGTCGCGGTCCAGGCCCGCTGCGCGTACCCGGCGAAATGGACGATGCGCTCGATCGCGGCCGGCGGCGTCACGCGGACGGTGCCCACGAGCTCGCGGGTCCGGGCGGGATTGAAGCGCGAGATCACGACGCCGCCGGCATCGAGGCAAGCATCGACGAGCGCAGCAGGGACGCGCGGGCGCGCACCGGGTCCGCCGCGACCGCCCGCCACTCGTCGAGGTACGCGCGCCGCTGCCCGGGATCGGCGGCGGACAGCCGCTGGTAGTTCTGGTGCGAGACGGTCTGGACGTAGTCCAGCGCGGTCTTCCTGCGGCGGTCGGCGGCGGCGAAGACGTCGTCCCCGCAGGCGCCCGGATCGGCGATCGCGCGGGCGTACGCCATCGCGTCGTGGATGCCGGAGTTCATGCCGAGCCCGCCGAGCGGGTTGTTGACGTGCGCGGCGTCCCCGGCCAGCAGCACCCGGCCGGCCCGGAAGTCCGCCGCGACCCGCTGGTGCACGCGGTAGATCGTGGTGTGCGCGATCCGCCAGGGCCGCCCGGGATCGGCGATGGACCGCAGCCGTCCGTCCATCCGGGACAGTTCGGCGTCGTCCTCGGTATCGCCCGGGGTCGGCAGCAGCACCCGCCAGTGGTCCGGCGTGCGCAGCAGCACCGACCAGTCCACCGGATCGAAGACGTAGTTCACGGCGGCCAGGTCCGGCAGCATCTCCGTCAGGTCTTCGTCGGTCGACGCGACCAGGAAGCGCTCGGCGTACGTCATGCCCTCGAAGGGGAGGCCCAGGCTCCGTCGGACGGCCGAGTGCGCTCCGTCGGCGGCGACGACCCAGTCCGCGTGATGCGTGCCCGTTCCGGTGTGGACGGTACCGGTGGTTTCAACGGCGGTGACCGGGCGGCCGAAGCGTACGTCGCCGCCGGCCTGGAGGATCGCGCCGAGCAGGATCGGGGTGAGCTTCGACTGCTCCAGCTGTACGCGGAACGGATAACGGGTGTCGCCCGCCAGCAGCCCGAGATCCAGGGTCGCCACGTGCCCCTCGGCCCGGTCCCGGTACGCGAACGTCGGCGCCCGCAGCCCGCGCCGCAGCACGTCCTCGATGACGCCGAGCTCGTCGAGGATCTCCAGGGTCGGCGGGTGCAATGTCGACGCGCGGGACTCGGCGGCCAGGGACTCGCCGGCCTCCAGGACGAGGACGTCCACGCCCCGGCGCAGCAGGGCCAGGGCGGCGGCGAGCCCGACCGGCCCGGCCCCGACGACGATCACCTTCATGATCTGCCTGCCTCGGTCGCGTAGCGGGCGTCGAGAGCCAGCGCCTCGTCCTGCCCGACGAGATCCGTGAAGTCCCGCCACGGCAGGCGTTCCCGCGTGACGCGGCCGGTCGCGGCCAGGCTCTCGTAGACGTCGCGGGCCGCGGCCAACGCAGCGAGCAGCGGCGCGACCGGATGCAGGATCAGGCGTACGCCCGCCGCGGCCAGTTCGGCGTCCCCGGCGACCGGGCGCGGGCCCGCCGCCTCGGAGCGGTTGACGACGAGGGGGGCACCGGTCGCCTCGTGCGCCCGGGCCAGGTCGGCGGGATCGTCGACGCCTTCGAGGAACACTGCGTCCGCCCCCGCCGCCGTGTACGCGACCGCGCGCTCGATCGCCTCGGCCAGCCCGTGCTCGGAGTAGGCGTCCGTGCGCGCCACGATGACGAGACCCGTACCGGCCTCGGCGACCGCTCTGATCTTGCGGGCGGCCGCCACGACCCCGATCAGCTCCTTGCCGGCGAGGTGCCCGCAGCGCTTCGGCTGCACCTGGTCCTCCAGATGCAGACCGGAAACACCGGCGGCGGCGTACCGGCGGGCGGTCCAGACGGCCTGCAACGCGTCGCCGTAACCGGTGTCGGCGTCCGCCAGCAGCGGCCGCTTCCGCAGGTGGGGCACGATCGCCGCGGCCCGGGCGGCGATGTGCGTGCCGTGGACGTAGCCGAGATCGGGCAGGCCGAGGTCGAGGGCCGCGCAGGCCGCCCCGGACAGGTGCGCCGCGTGGTGACCGGCCCGCACCGCGAGCGCCGCCGTCGGCGGGTCGTACACCCCGGGCAGGTGGGTGACCGTATCGGCGGCCAGCAGCGTACGCAGGCTCATGCGGACCGCCCGTGCAGCGCGAAGCCGCCCTCCACCCCGATCACCCGCGCGTTGGTGAAGAAGCGCAGCGTCTCCGCCGTACCCTCCTCCGACAGGCCGGACAGTCCCCAGGCCGGTCGCGGCGTGAACAGGTGCAGGCTCATGATGCTGGAACCGTTGACCTTCACCTCGCCCGCGCGTACGCGTCGCGCGACGGCCAGCGCCGCGTCCTCGTCGGTGCCGAGCACGTACGCCTCCAGCCCGTAGGGCGTGCCGTTGGCGAGGGCCACGGCTTCGTCGACGGTCGCGTACGCGTGCACGGCGGCCACCGGTCCGAAGATCTCCTCGGTCGTCGCGGCCGGATCCGCCCCCGTCACCAGGGCCGGACTGAGATAGTTGCCCGCCGCCGGTACGCGTACCGGCGCCAGCACGGTCCCGCCGAGCCGGTCGCGGGCGGCCGCCACGGCCGCCCTGTGTCCGGAGTGGACGAGCGGCCCGAAGTCGGTGGCGGGGTCGAGGGGATCGCCGACGGCCAGGCCGCCCAGCCGGTCGAGCACGGCCGCCACGATCTCGTCGTGCCGGTCGGCGGGCACGATCAGCCGGCCGAGCGCCCGGCACCACTGGCCGTTCAGCGTCGTCAGGAGGTCGGCGGCGGCCCGCGCGGCCGCGCCGGTGTCCGCGTCCGGCAGCACGATGAGCGGATTGTTGCCGCCGAGTTCCAGCTGCACCGGCTTCATCCCGGCGGCGCAGGCCGCGGCGACCGCCCGGCCGCCCGCGAGGCCGCCGGTGAACGAGACGGCGCGGACGCGGTCGTCACCCACCAGCCGGGCGCCGGTCGCCGCCGCGCCGTGGACGAACTGGAACACCCCGGCCGGTACGCCGCATCCGCGCAGCCCCTCGTCGATCGCGGTCGCCAGGAGTTGACTGCCGTAGGGCGCGTACTCGGACGGCTTGAGGATCGCCGGGCAGCCCGCGGCGAGCGCGTTGGCCACCTTGTGCGCCGCCATCGGCGCCGGGGCGTTCCAGGGCACCAGGCAAACCGCCGGGCCCCAGGGCAACCGTTCGATGTGGACGGTGCGGCCGTCTTCGCGTACCGCGGTGGTGGCCGTCCAGCCCTCCCGCAGCTGGGCGGCCGCGAGCCGGAAGGCGCCGCCGAGGATCACCGAGAGGATCGCGGTCTGCCGGACCGGGACCCCCGTCGCGTACGCCTCCCAGGTGGTGATCCGCTCGGCCGCGGCCTCGACGGCGACGGCGACCGCGTCCAGGACCTCGGCCCGCTCGGCGGCCGGTGTGCCCGCCCAGGTCTGAACCGCTGCGGCCTGGGCGAGCGCGGCCTCGACGCGGTCGTCCGGGGTCACGGCGATGGGCCGCAGCGGCTCGCCGGTGGCGGGGTTCTCGAGGATCGGGCCGTCCCCGGCGGGCGCCTCCCGCCACACGCCGGCGACGAGATCGGCGGCGGGATCCGGCACCATCACCCCGGCCACCGGATCGGCGGCGGGATCCGGCGAGGTCATCGAGCCACGCTCGCGAACAGGTCGTTGGCCCGGTCGGCGGTGACCATCGCCGCGACCTCCAGCCGGCCGCGCTCGGGCGGGAACGTCATGACGAGCCCCATGGCGAGGTCGCGCAGCGCCCGGCCCATCGTGCCGTGCATGGTCGCCCCGGACGTGCCCGACGCCTTGAACGCGCCCATCGCGACGGCGAAGGCGTTCTCGCAGATGGACCCCTTCGCCATCCGCCACTGCTGGTAGACCTCGTTCTTGGGTACGAGCGGCGGCTCGGACGTCTCCAGTTCCAGCTGCCGGCGCAGCCACAGGTACGCCGTCTGCAGGTTCTCGGTCATGTCGCCGATGATGACCTGGTGCATCGGGCTCTCGGCGATCGGGCGGCCGGTGTCGGCGAACGTCTTGGCGGTGAGCCGCTGCAGGGTCTCGTCGTAGACGCCCTGCGCGCAGCCGACGTAGACGGCGGTGATCGCGAGCTGGTTGCCGACGAAGCTGCCCCGGCTGCACTGGAGCATCTTCACGAACGCCCCCGGCACGGTCAGCGCGTCGGCCGCCGGCACCCAGACCTGGTCGAGCGTGATGCCGTGGTTGGCCGAGCCGCGCATGCCGAGCCCGTCCCAGGCCGGTCGGGCGGCCACGCCGGGCGCCTGCCGCGGCACCAGGAACAGGGCCAGGCCCTCGGCGGTCGTGGTGCCGTCGACGCGGGCGGTGACCAGGTAGGTGTCGGCGACGCCGGTGGCGCAGCCGAACGACTTCTCGCCGGTGATCAGCCAGCCCTCGGCACCGTCGCGTGTGGACGGCGTGGCGGTGGTCGCGATGGCGATGTTCGCGCTCGCGCTCTTGACCGCCTCGCTCGCGAAGTTCGCCAGCCACGTACCGCCGGCCATCGTCGTGAGGACCTTTTCGGCGAACGCGCGCACCGTCGGCACGTCGGCCGGGTCGAACAGGCCCGCGTCGATCGCCTCCAGCGGCAGCAGCCCGCGCGAGGCGCTCGTGTTGTGGAAGAAGTACGCCAGCGCGGTGGACGGGCACGCGGTGCCCATCGCGTACGTGGCGGCGGCCAGGTCGCGCAGGGTACCGCCGAGACCGCCGAACTCCTGCGGCACCACCAGCCCCAGCAGCCCGGCGTCGCGCAGCAGCGCCACGTGCTCCACCGGGAAGACCCCGTCCGCGTCGGCCCGCTCGGCCGCCGCGCGCAGCGCGGGCAGCACCTGCTCGACGCGCCGGGCCCGGTCGCGCTCGGCGTCGGTCATGTCCCCGACGAGACGTTCGCCGGTCAGCCGGTCACTCATCGTCGCCCACTCTCCGTTCGGCTTTCCAACTCTGGGTTTTCGGCGTCTGGGGTTTCCACGCAGGCCACACCGAGCTGGCGCGCCAGGTGGGCCAGGTCCGCGGCGGCGAGCAGGCCACCGCCCGCGTCCCGGGCCGCGTCGAACCGGCTGACCCCGCTCTTCATCGCCACGAGCGCGTTCACCAGGCCGAGACGGTGGTGACCGTGCAGGCGTACGCGCAACTCGTGCGGGCGTACGCGGACGACGGCGTCCTGCAGGACTCGGCGTACCTGCAAGGGGGAGGCGGGAGTCTCCTCGGCGCAGCCGATGCGCACACCGGGGACGGCCGCCAGCGCGTCCAGCGTGGCGAGCACGTCGGCTTCGCGATCGGGGTGGAACGCGTCGGCCACGTAGACCGTGCGGCCGGCCGCTGCGGCGGCGGCGGCGGCCGCCTCGCCCGGCGCGTACACCTGCAGGAGCGGTGGATCGGCGAGGGTGAGCACGATCTCGCCCGGCAGCGGGTCGGCGAGCTGCCCCCAGGACCGCGAGTGGAACAGCAGCGGCGCGGTGACGCGCGGTATCCCGGCGTCCAGCACGCGGCCGACGAAGATGGTGTGGTCGCCGCCCGGGTACGCGTGCTCGACCGTGCACTCCAGCCAGCCGGTGGCGTCGGCGAGGACCGGGCAGCCGGTCGGGCCGGTCAGCCAGGACAGGCCGGCGAACCGGTCGGTGCCGGCGGGGTGCTGGCCGGCGAAGCGGCGGCCGACCTCGGCCTGGTCCTTGCCGAGGAAGCTGACGGCGAAGGCGCCGCGCGCGGCGATGAGCCCGCGGGTCGGCAGGTGGTTGCCGAGGCACACGGAGACCAGCGGCGGATCGAGGCTCACCGAGGAGAAGGAGCTGGCGGTCATGCCGTGCGGGCGCGGCCCGGCGGGCTCGTTCGCTACGGTGGTGACCACGGCGACGCCGCTCGGCCACTGGCTGAGCACGGTACGCAGGTGCGTGCCGTCCACCCGGATCACCCGCCGCTCGCCGGTTCGGAGTATCGTTTCGCATAAGGAAACACTGTTACCGTGAAGGTAACGACATCGGCCGCGCCGTGTCAACGCCCCCGAGGGTCGCGTACGCGCGCCGGTGCGGGCTCTAGACTGGCGCGAAGTCAGCTGAGGAGGGGACGTGGCGAGCACTACAACCGCCAGGACGGCGTCCGGCGGCCGGGCCGCGAAGGCGACCGCAGCCCGGGACGCGTCCGGTCGGCCGGCGGCCGCGGAGGACGACGGGGACAGCGGATCGCGCTCGATCGCGGCCGTCGAACGGGCGATGGACGTGCTGCTGCTGTTCGGCCGCAGCGGCCAGCCCGACCTCGGCGTCACCGAGATCGCCACCGCGCTCGACCTCACGAAGGCCGCGGTTCACCGCATCCTCACCGCCCTGCGCAGCCGCGACCTGATCACGGTCGACCCCAACACCCGCCGGTACGCGCTCGGCCACGCGGCGATCGCGCTCGGCCGGGCGTACCTGGCCCGGACCGACCTGCGGGCCATGGCCGCGCCGGAGCTGCGGCAGCTGTCGGCGACGACCGGCGAGACGGCCACGCTGTCGCTGCGCCGGGGCGACACCCGGCTCTACGTCGACCAGGTGGTGCCGGACCAGGAACTGCGCATGGAGGTCGCGCTCGGCATTCCGTACCCGCTGCACGCGGGCGGCTCGTCCAAGGTGTTCCTCGCCTTCGGCACGGAGTCCGATGTGGACGCGTACCTCGAACGGCATCCGCTGACCGCGGTGACCGAGAAGACCGTGACCGACCCCGCCAAGCTGCGCAGGCAGCTGGCCGCCATCCGCAAGCGCGGCTACGCGACCTCGGCCGGCGAGCGGCAGATCGGCGCGGCGTCGATCGCGGCGCCCGTCTTCGACCACGACGGGCACGTGGTGGCGGTCCTGTCGGTGGCCGGCCCCGCCATGCGCTTCCAGCACGAGGACGACACCCTGGCCGAAGCCGTCGTCGCGGCGGCCGGCCGGGTCTCGGCCCAGCTGGGCCACATCCCGGCCTGATCTTCCCGCCACCAGCACCAGCACCGGCACCCGCACCGGCACCCGCACCCGCGCCAAGATCCCGCTTGGATCAGGTTTTCGCACGTAATCTTGGTCCAAGATTCGGGTGATTTCCCTGATCCAAACGGGATCTTGGCGGGGGCGGGGGCGGGGCGGGCCGCTGGGCTCAGTGGGCGGCGAAGACCGTGGTGACGTCGGTGTCGAGGGCGTCGCCGAGACCGTAGACCCAGGCCTGGCCGACGACGTCGCCGAGCTGCGCCCGCAGCCAGTACGCGCTCCACCGGGCGACGGTCTCCACGGAGACCGCCTGGTCGAGCGTCTGCGCCGACAGGTCCGGCCGGGCGCCCGCCGGATTCTGGGTGTTCGTGATCCCGTAGTGGTTCGCCCCGCCGACGAGGACGTAGAGCTTGGGCGGAGCCTGCACGCTCTGGTACGCGGCGAGCCCGGCGGCCGGGGCCGCGATCCCGTCGGCGTCGCCCTGGACCAGCGCGACGGGGACGGTGTTGGCGATGACCGGCGCGCCTCCCGCGTTGGCGCCGTAGAACGCCGCGCCCTTCAGCTGGACCGGGGCCGGGGTCGGGACGGCGCAGAACGGCGGGGTGCACAGGCCGGTCGCCAGGCTGAGCCCGGCGGCCCCGCCGAACGAGTGGCCGAGCAGCAGCAGCCGGCCCGCGTCGAGCTGCCCGAAGAGCGGCGAGCCGGTCCGGGTGTTCTCGGCACCCGCCCAGGCCACCGTCCACGCGGCCTCGTCGCCGGTGGCGTACAGGCCGGGCTGGCCGTAGAGCACCTGGAAGTGGTCCGGCACCACGACCGCGAAGCCGTAGCCGGCGACCTTGGCCGCGAACTGGGCGTACTGCGCTCGGCCGACGTTGGCGCCCTGCAGGAGCAGCACCACCGGCCACGGGTCGTGGGCGACCGAGGTCTGCGGTGCGTAGACGTCGGCGGCGTCGCCGTTGACGCTCGTCGTGTACGTCTGCACCGAGTGGTACGCCGCCTGCGCCGGGGCCGGGACCGCGATCGTTCCCGCGACGACGGCGGCCAGTGCGGCGACGGCCACCAGAATGCGCCTGGACGTTTCCTTCAGTGAAACACTGTTTCTCATAGCGAGACATCATGAGAGTCGATGTGGACGGTAGTCAATGCCTACAGGTGTGCGAAGGGCTTCAGGACGCCCAGCGCGGCGGCGGCCAGGACGCTGATCCAGATGCCCCACACGTACGGCAGGCAGCCGTCGATGGCGCGTTTCATCGCCCGCTCGCCGTCCGGTGTGGAGCCCGAGGTCATCAGGGCGCCGAACGCCGCGCCGAACGGCCGCAGGGTCAGCCGGATGCCGAGGCCGCAGGCGATCGCCACGGTGTAGAGCAGGAGCTTGGCGCCGAGCCAGCGCGGATTCGTGTCCACCCCGAACGGCCGCGCGGCGGCGAGGGTGTACACCGCGGTGGCGCCGAGGGCGGCGACCAGCGTGATGCGGATCGTCCAGTCGGCCCGGCGTACCCAGGGGCGGCGGCCGGGGTGGTGGTGATCGGAGATCGTCGCCGCGAGCCACGCTCCGGCGAACAGCCATACCGCCACGACGACCGGCCACGCGAACGGGTCGAGGCCGAAGGCCCGGGCGCCGTGCGGGTCGAGGGACATCAGGGTGATGCCGCTCGGCAGGAACAGGACGAGGCAGATCTTCGGGCCGAGGTCCAGCCCGCCCATGATCTTCAAGGCCGTCGCGCGGGCCGCCGGCGGCAGGTCCGGCTTGAGCACGAACCGGCTCGACCAGAACACGCCGAGGTCGCCGCCGAGCCAGAAGACGAACAGGACGAGGTGCAGCAGAATCCACCAGCCGTGCGCGTGAGGTCCCATCGCGTAATGGAAACATCGGTTCGCTGTGAGAAACAAGCTCTTGACGGGCGGTCTCGCCGGTGGCTAGCGTCGCCGCATGGCCGGCCGCTACTTCGAGGACTTCGCCGTCGGCGACGTGTACCAGCATCCGCTCGGCCGCACGGTCAGCGAGGCCGACAACACCTGGTTCACGCTGCTGACGATGAACACCAACCAGAACCACTTCAACGCCCCGTACGCGCAGCGCGCCCCCTATGGCCGCCTCATCGTGAACTCGGGCCTGTCGGTGGCGATCGTGCTCGGACTGTCCGTGTCGGACATGAGTCAGAACGCGATCATGAACCTGGGCTGGGAGCAGATCACGCTGACCCATCCGGTGTTCGTCGGCGACACGTTGTTCGCCGAGTCCATCGTGACCGCGGCCCGCCCGTCGGCCAGCCGCCCGTACGCGGGGATCGTCGGCTGCCGTACGCGCGGGCTGAACCAGGACGGCGACGAGGTCATGTCGTGGACGCGGACGGTGATGGTCTACCGGCGGGACGCCCCGCACGACAAGGGCGTGTTCCCCGTGGCGAAGACCGGTCCGCTGGAACTCCCGCCGGTCCGGGGCTGACCGTGCGCCTGGACTTCCAGCCGTGGGGCGAGACGCTCGCCGAGCTGTCCGACGCCGCCCGGCGCGCGGAGGCGGCCGGCGCCGGTGTCGTGTGGGTGCCCGAACTGCACCGCAGCGCGATCGTCGCCGCGGCCGCCATCGCCGTCGCGACGACCTCCGTCGGGATCGGCACCGGGATCGCCCTCGCCTTCGCCCGCAGCCCGATGGTGACCGCCCTGAGCGCGCTCGACCTCGACGAGCTGAGCGGCGGCCGGTTCCGCCTCGGCCTCGGCGCGGGCGTACGCCGCCTCAACGAGTCCTGGCACGACGCCGTCTTCGAGCCGCCGCTGACCCGGATGCGCGATACGGTCGAGATCGTCCGGCGGGTCGTGGCGCTGGCCCACACCGGCGACCCGATCGTCCATAGTGGATCGCGATCGATCTCCGTACGCGGCTGGCGGCGACCCTACTCACCGGCGCGGCCCGCGATCCCGGTGTACCTCGCCGGAGTCGGACCGGCCATGACCGCGCTCGCGGGCGAGGTCGGCGACGGCTGGCTGTCCCACGAGCTGTGCCCGCCCGACGTCCTGCGTACGCGCATCCTGCCGAGGCTGTCGGCGGGGGCGGCCCGCTCGGGCAACCGGCCCGAGGTCGTGGTGTCCGCGTGCTGCTCGGTCGACCCCGATCCCGGCCGGGCGCTCGACCGGGCCCGGTCCACCGTCGGCTTCTACGCCGGGGTGCAGAGCTACGCGGAGCTGTTCGCCGCGTACCCGGACGAGCACGCGGCAGCCGTGACGGCCCTGCGGTCGGGTACGCCCGCGGAGGCCCTCGGTCACCTGGTGTCCCGCGAAATGGCGGCGGCCTTCACCCTCAGCGGTACGCCGGACGAGGTGGCCGCGCGGCTGTCCGCGTACGAAGGAATCGCCGACGCCGTGAAGCTCTCGCCGCCCACCTACGGTCTGCCACCCGAGGAGATCCGGGCCGCGCAGGACCGGCTGATAGAACTGCTGGGAGGACTGTCGTGAGACCGCTGGCCGATGTCCGCGTGGTCGCCGTCGAGCAGTACGGCGCCGGGCCGTTCGGCAGCCTGCACCTGGCCGACCTCGGCGCCGACATCATCAAGATCGAGGACCCGGCGTCCGGCGGGGACGTCGGCCGCTACGTGCCGCCGTACGCCGACCGGGACGCCGACGGCGAGGACTCGCTGTTCTTCGAGACCTTCAACCGCAACAAGCGCTCGCTGAGCCTCGACCTGACGACGGCGGCCGGCCGGGAGGTGTTCGGCGACCTCGTCCGCACCGCCGACGCGGTCTACTCGAACCTGCGCGGCGACGTGCCGGCCAAGATGGGCCTCGCGTACGCCGACCTCGCGCCGCTCAACCCGCGCATCGTGTGCTGCTCGCTGACCGGGTTCGGGATGACCGGGCCGCGTTCGGCCCAGCCCGGCTACGACTACATCCTGCAGGGCATCGCGGGGTGGATGGACCTGACCGGTGAACCGGACGGGCCGCCCGCGAAGTCCGGACTGTCCCTCGTGGACTACTGCGGCGGCCTGGTCGCGGCGATCGCCCTGCTCGCCGGGGTGCACGCGGCCCGGCGCGACGGAGTCGGGCTCGACTGCGACCTCAGCCTCTTCGACACCGCGATCGGCCTGCTCACCTACCCGGCGACGTGGCACCTGAGCGCGGGGTTCACGCCGGTGCGTACCGCGCGGTCGGCGCATCCGTCGCTCGTCCCCTTCCAGGTGTTCCCGACGGCCGACGGCTGGCTGGTGGTGGGCTGCGCCAAGGAGAAGTTCTGGCGGCGCCTCGCGGACGTCCTCGACCTCCCCGACGACCCCCGGTACGCGACCTTCGCCGGCCGCCGCGAACACGCCGCCGAACTGCTGGCCGGGCTCGAAGAACGGTTCCTCACCGGCACCTCGGCCCAATGGCTGGACCTGCTGACGGCCGCCGGCGTCCCGTGCGGACCCGTGAACGACGTCGCCGCCGCGCTCGCCGATCCGCACACGGCCGCCCGGGGCATGATCGTCGAGACCGAACACCCCCGCTACGGCCGCGTACGCCAGGTCGCCTCGCCGGTCCGCGTCGGCGGCCAGGCACCCGAGTACCGCCGGGCGCCCCGGCGCAACGAGGACTTCGCCGCGATCACCGGGGACCTGCTCGGCTACGACAGCGCCCGGATCGCCCGGCTGACCGGCGAGGGGGCCTTCGGTGCCTGACCTGCCTGAAGCGCCTGACCGGTCTGAACCGCCTGACCGGCCTGGACCGCCCGACCGGCCGGACCCGGCCGCCGCGCTCGCCGCCTGGGCGGCCGGGCTGACCTACGCCGATCTCCCGGCCGAGGTCCGGGCGGCGGCTTCGCGGCATCTGCTCGACGGACTGTCCTGCTGGGCGGCCGGGCGTACCACCCCGGCGGCGTCGGCCGCGCGGCAGGTGGCGGATGGTCTCGGCGGGCCACCCGAGGCGACCCTCCTCGGCTCGGGCACGCCGGAAGCCCTCGCGTCGCCGGATGGGCGCGGGCAGCCGAGACGGGTGGGGGCGCCGGCCGCCGCGTTCGCCACCGCCGTCGCCATGCACGCCCTCGACTTCGACGACACCCACGCGGGCGGCCTCGTGCACGCGACCGTCGCCGTCGCCCCGGCCGCGCTGGCCGTCGCCGAGCAGTTCTCGGCATCGCGTACGGAGTTCGTGGCCGCGTACGTGGCGGGAGTGGAGGTGGTCTGCCGGCTCGGGGCCGCGGCGCCGCACGCGTTCCACAGCCGCGGAGTGCATGCCACGTCCGCCTGCGGGACGATCGCGGCCGCCGTCGCCGCGGGCAGGCTCGCCGGGCTCGACGCCGCCGGGCTGACCGCCGCCATCGGCATCGCCGCCAGTGGCTCCAGCGGCCTGCTCGAATTCCTCCACTCGGGATCGTCGACCAAGCAGCTGCACCCGGGGTTCAGCGCGTACTCGGGGATCCTCGCGGCCCGGCTCGCGGCCGCCGGGTGCACCGGCCCGGCCGCGCCGCTGACCGGGCGGGCCGGGCTCTTCGCCGCGCTCGCCGGGGCCACTGCGGATGAGGATCGGCTCGCGGGTGGCCTGGGCACGCGATGGGAGGCGGCCCGCATCACGATCAAGCCCTACGCCGCCTGCCAGCTGAGCCACGCCGCCGTCGACGCCGCGTACCGGCTGCGCGGTCGGATCGCCGTCGCCGACCTGGCGAGCCTGTCGATCGCCCTGCACCCGGACGCGCTGCCGATCGTGGGCGGCACCGCGGCGCCCGCGGACGCGTACGCCGCCAAGTTCTCCGCCGCCTGGTGCGTCGCCGCGATGCTCCTCGACGGAACACTCGAACCCGACTGCTTCGCGGCCCACGACCGTCCCGACGTCCTCGCGCTCCTTTCCCGCGTACGCGTGGAGCCGCGACCGGCACCGACGGTGGCCGCCGACGCGCCCGGCCGGATCGTCGCCACGCTGACCGACGGCCGGACCGTCACCACCGAAGTCGATCGCAGCGGCGGCGGGCCGGACGATCCCGGCGCCGCCGACCTGGTGCGCCGTAAAGCGATCGGTGCCTTCGGGCCCGGCCGGGCCGCCCGGCTGTCGGACGCGCTGGACACCGCCGCCACGGTGGCGGAGATCGTGAGGAGCCTCGGATGACCTTCGCCCATCACCCGGCGACCGGCGGCTATGCGCAGCTGAGCGGTGTCGCTGTTGCGGACGTCGTGCATGTCGCCGAATACGTCACGCCCGCGGCCGACCCCGCCGCCGTGGCCGCCGACCGGGTCGCGTTCCTCGGCGGCCACCGGGTGCCCGTGTCCCGCATCCCCGTACGCGGCTTCCCCGGCAGCGCTGAGGCGTATCGAGTCGGGCTCTCGGCGTACGCCGGCGGTGGTCTTCTGATCGACGTGGACGGTGAGATTCTCCGCGAGGCCGGTGGGATCGTGCATCTGCCTTCGCTGTGGACGGCGGCGGGGGAGTTCCGCGACCAGTACCGGTGGTGCCTGGAGCGGGCCGGACAGCTGCTCGCGGGAGCGGGCCTCGACCTGCGCTCGTTGGTCTCCACTGTGGACTACACGGCGACCGCCACCCGCGGCGAGTACGCGCGCTGCGGCCGACCGCGCCGCGACCTGCTCGGCGACGGGCCGGTGCATCCGGGGGCCGCCGGGATCCTCGCCGACCATCCGCTGGCACCGGGCGCGCACGTGGCGCTCGACGTGCTCGCGGCGCGGGGCGACCTGCGGGCCGTGAACCCGGGCTGGGACCGGTACGACACGCTCACCTACAAACCCGCGGTGGTGGCCGGGCGGGAGGTCTTCGGTTCCGGCTTCGGCGCGCTCGACCCGGGTACGCAGCTGGCCGTGCACGCGGGCGACCTGCTCGCGCAGGCGCGGTTCGTCTACGACAACATCGCGGCGGTCCTCGCGGCGGCGGGCGGAGCACGGGCGGTGGCGCTCGTCGAGTACGTGACCCCCGCCGGCGCCCCGGATTACGGCGGCCTAGCGGCGCTGCGCCGGGAACGCTTCCCGGACGCGGCCGTGACGTCGGTGGTCTGCGACGGGCTGCTGCGCCCGGAGTTCCTGATCGAGGTCGTTCCCCGGGCGGTGCTGCCGTGAAGCTGCTGACGGAAGAGCTGCGGGCCGAGATCGGCCGGGAACTCGTCTACACCGCGCCGGAGGAGCTCGGCGCGGCGTCGATCCGCTACTTCGCGCTGGCCGTGGGCTCGACCCGGCCCGAGTACGCCGGACCGGACCCGATCGCGCCGCCGACCCTGATCTGCGAGACCAACCAGTACGCCGGCCGGACCCCCGACGCCGACGGGTACGCCGGCCACGGCTGGGACCTCGACGTGCCCGGCACCCGCCTGGTCCGGGGCGGCAACCGGTACGAGTTCCATCAGCCCGCCCGCGCCTCGGACGTCCTCACGGTGACGTGGCGGCTGTCCGGCATGGACGAGCGCGTCACCGGCGCCGGGCAGGCGATGCTGGTCGTCACGTCGACCGCGACCTACCGGAACCAGCACGGCGACCTCCTCGCGGTGAACACCGAGACGCTGCTGTACGTGGCGGTGGCCGCATGATGGCCTTCACCCGGGACTGGGCGCTGACCCCCTCGACTCTCGTGGCCTACGCCGGGGCGACCTGGGACTGGCACCGCCTGCACCACGACGCGGCGTACGCGGCCGGGCGCGGGCTGCCCGCCCCGATCGTGGACGGCCAGATGTTCGGCGCGCTCCTGGCCGAGCTGGTCCTCGGCTGGGCCGGGCCCGGCGCCGTGCTGCGCTCGCTGCACCTGCGCTTCGCCGCCCCCGTGTACGCCGGCGAGACGGTCCGCTGTACCGGCCAGGTCACCGCGGTGAACCTGGACGTGGTGTCGGTGGACCTCCGCGTGGAGGTACCCGCCGACGGCCGGATCGCCGTCCGCCCCGCCGGTGCCGAGGTCGGGCTCGCGTCGGCGGACCGGCTCGCCCGGCTGCGCCTGCTGACCTCGACCGGGGAGATCCTCGGGTGAGCGCGGCCGTCGTCTCCACGGCCGGGCGGATCTGCCCGCGGACCCGCCTGCGGACCTGTTCGCGGGGACGGGAGCTGGCGGTATGAGCGTCGCCGTCGTGGGGGCCGCCGAGTGCGACCTCGGGCGGACCGGCCGGTCGGCGCAGCACCTGCTGGCCCAGGGGGTCGGCCGGGCGCTCGACGACGCCGGGCTGTCGCCGTGCGACGTCGACGGCCTGGCGACCACCGGGCTCGGCCGCTTCCCGGCCACGCAGCTCGCCGACCAGCTCGGCATCCGTCCCGCGTGGACGGACTCGACCGCCGCCGGCGGGGCGGTGTTCGAGATGTACGTCGCCCGGGCCGCGCAGGCGATCGAGGCCGGCCAGTGCTCGGTCGTCGTGATCGCGTACGCGTCGAACCAGCGGTCGGCCCGGTCGCGGTCGATCGGCGGCGCCTACGATCCCGCCACGCCGGAAGCCCAGTTCGAGCAGCCGTACCAGCCGCTCTGGCCGCTGTCCTACTACGCGCTGCTGGCTCAGCGGTACCTGCACACCTACGCCCTCGACCGGTCCGACCTGGCGTCGATCGCCGTGCGGGCGCGCGCGTACGCCCGGCTCAATCCGGCCGCCTTCCGGTACGCCGAGCCGCCGCTGACCGTCGACGACGTGCTGGGCGCGCCGATGGTGTCGTCGCCGCTGGGCGTCCTGGACTGCTGTCTCGTCACCGACGGCGGCGGGGCGATCGTGCTGACCTCGGCCGCCCGCGCCCGGCATCTGCGCCGGGAGCCGGTGCTCGTCCTCGGCTACGGGGAGGCTGTGACGCACAGCGCGATGGCGAGTCCCGACGACCTGCTCGCGACCGGGGCGGCCGAGGCGGGCGCCCGCGCGTACGCCCGGGCGGCCCTCGGACCGGCGGACGTGGACGTCGCGCAGATCTACGACGCGGCGACCGTCAGCGTGCCGCTCGCCCTGGAGCAGCTCGGCTTCTGCGCGCCCGGCGAGGGGACCGCGTTCACCGGCGTCCCCGTCAACACCACCGGCGGCGGGCTGTCCTACTGCCATCCCGGCCAGCTCGGCGTCCTCCTGCTCGTCGAGGCGGTACGCCAGCTGCGCGGGGAGTGCGGGGCGCGGCAGGTCGCCGGGGCGCGTACCGCGCTGGTGCACGGGATCGGCGGCATCGGGTCCAGCCACGCGACCGTCCTGTTGGGAGTCCGCCCGTGACCGAAGACGAGATCCCGGTGGACGAGGTCACCGCACCCTGGTGGGACGCGACCCGCGACGGCCGCCTCCTCCTCCAGCGCTGTACGCGCTGCGCCTGCGCCCAGCACCCGCCCCGCCTGTTGTGCACCGCCTGCGGCGCGGGCGACCTGTCGTTCGAGGAGGCGACCGGCACCGGCATCGTCGACTCCTTCACCGTCGTCCATCGTGCTGCCGTACCGGGGACCGCCGTTCCGTATGTGCTCGCGCGCGTACGCCTCGCCGAAGGCCCGATCCTGCTGACCCACCTGACCGGCACCGCCGAGCCGCACTGCGACCAGCCGGTACGCCTCGCCTGGCGACCGCTGCCCGACGGCCGGCGCCTGCCGGTCTTCCACCCCGACCCGGAGAGCCCATGGACTTCGAGCTGACCGAGGAACAGAAGCTGTTCCGCGACACGATGCGCGTGTTCGTCGACCGGGAGATCCGGCCGGTCGCCGCGGAGTGGGAGGCGTCCGGCCGCTATCCCGAGGAGATCGTCGCGACCATGCGCGAGCTCGGCCTGTTCGGGCTGACCGTGCCGGAGCGGTTCGGCGGGCTCGCCGTCGACCTCGTCTCGTTCGCGATCGTCTTCGAGGAGATCTCGAAGGCGTGGATGGGCATCGCCGGCATCCTCGGCAGCCACTCGCTGTCGTGCTGGCTGCTGGCCCGGCACGGCACCCCGGAGCAGCAGGAGCGTTACCTGCCCGACCTCGCCGCCGGCCGCCGCCGGACCGGGATCGCGCTGACCGAGCCGGACGCCGGCACCGACCTGCAGGGCATCCGCGCGACCGCCCGCCGCGACGGCGACGACTACATCCTCGACGGCCGCAAGACCTGGATCACCAACGCCCGGCACGCCGACCCGCTGCCCGTGCTCTGCAAGACCGACCCCGCCGCCACCCCGGCGCACAAGGGCATGTCCGTCCTGCTCGTCGAGGCCGGCACGCCGGGCTTCGAGGTGCTGCGGGACCTGCCCAAGCTCGGCTACAAGGGCACCGAGTCCTGCGAGATCGTCTTCGACGGCGTACGCGTACCGGCCGCGAACCTGCTCGGCGGCGTCGAGGGCCGGGGCATGCAGCAGGTGCTCTCCGGACTGGAGATCGGCCGGATCAACGTGGCCGCCCGCGCGCTCGGCATCGCCCAGGCCGCCTACGACGCCGCCCTCGCGTACGCCGGCCAGCGCGAAGCGTTCGGCCAGAAGATCGGCGAGTTCCAGGCGATCCAGTTGAAACTGGCCGACATGGCGATGCGGGTGCAGTCCTCCCGCCTGCTGGTGCACTGGGCGGCGAGTCGCGCGGACGCCGGTCACCGCGTCGACCTCGAAGCCGGCATGGCCAAGGCGTACGCGTCCGAGGCGGCGGTCGAGTGCGCCCTGCTGTCGATGCAGGTGCACGGCGGCTACGGCTACTCGCCGGAGTTCGGGGTCGAGCGGCTCTACCGCGACGCCCCGCTGATGATGATCGGCGAAGGCACCAACGACATCCAGCGCATCGTGATCGCCCGGGCGCTGCTCGGCGGAAAGGGCCGGATCGGATGAGGTCGGCGCTCTACGTACCGGGCGACGCCCCGGCGAAACTGGCCAAGGCCCTCGCCTCCGGAGCCGACAGCCTGATCATCGACCTGGAGGACGCCGTCCCTCCCGCAGCCAAGCAAGACGCCCGGTACGCGGTCGCCGCCTTCCTCGCCACCGTCACCGACCCCGCCCCCCGCCTCTGGGTACGCGTCAACCCCGGCCCCGCCGGACTCGCCGACGCCGAGGCGGTCGCGGGACCGTGGCTTTCCGGCATCTGCCTGGCGAAGACGGAGACCGCCGACGAACTCCGCGCTCTGAACGAGGTGCTGACCCGGGCCGAGGAACTCGTCGGTCTGACCCCCGGCCACGTCAAGGTCTCGCCACTGATCGAGTCCGCCGCTGCCTTGCTGCGGGCGTTGGATTTGGCCGGGGCGCCTCGCGTACACCGGATGCAGTTGGGGGAGGCGGATCTCGCGGCGGATCTCGGCGTGACGCCCGGCCCGGACGAACTGCTCTACGCCCGGAGCCACGTGGTGGCGGTGAGCGCCGCGGCGGGCCTGGCGCCGCCGCTCGGGCCGGTGTCGACCGACTTCCGCGACCTCGACCGGCTGCGAGAGTCTTCCGAATCCCTGCGCCGCTTGGGTTTCCAGGGGCGGGCCTGCATCCACCCGGCGCAGCTGCCGGCAGTCCACGAGGTGTTCACGCCTTCCGCGGAGCAGGTCGCGGCAGCCCAGGACGTCTTGGACCGGCTCGCGGCGGCGGGCGGAGGAGTGGCGGTGGACGCCCACGGCCGCTTCATCGACGAGGCCGTGGCCCGGTCGGCCCGCCGCCTCCTCGCCCTGGCCCCACCCACGCCCCTCGCCCCTTGATCAGGTGATGCGTATACGTCGAAAACGGCCTTCTGGCGACGTATACGCATCACATGATCAAGGAAAGCCGATCAAGCTGCCACGGTGAGCCGGGCGATGTCCCCAGCGCTGCCCCCGCCCAGTGTCAGCGACGCCAAGGCCGCCGCCTGCTCGTCGGACAGGGCGGCCGCGTTGGCGCGGAACTTCCGTGTGAGCTCCGCGGCGCTCAACGGATAGCCCGCACTGCCCCGCGAAGCGTCCACCCGATGCTCGAAGACCGCGCCCGAGAACGTCCGGACCCGCAGCACCCCCGCGAACGCGGTCGGAAAGAGCGAGGTCGCGACCGGGTCCGCGTAACACCGCACCCGTTGCGCGAGCGTCACCGCGGCCGGGTTCAACTCCGCGAAGTCGCTGGAGGAGACCCCCAGCCCGCCCCCGCCGAGCAGGGCGACGGCGACCGTGTAGGGCCCGGAGAACTTCCCGTGGTACCCGCTGCGCGGCGACGCCTTCTCCGCGGCTGGTTCCGCGATGGTCCGCAGCACCGGCTCGGCCACGCCCAGCTCTATGGAGTCCACATCGGATGCCGAGAGTCCCCGAGCCCGGAGGGCGAGCGCGCAGTCGATCCCCGGGTGGGTGAAGTGGTTGGCCGGATACGGCTTGAACACCGTCCGCTCGACCTCCCAGCGCGTACCGAGGTCGCCGAGCAGGGCGTCCTCGTCGTACCAGCCACCGGTGTAGGCGGCGAAGAAGCCGAAGCGCCCTTCGAGGACGGTCGGCGGTCCGGTGAGCCCCTCGGCCGCCAGGAGGGCCGCGGTGACCGCCGCGTGCGCCGCCCAGCCGCAGTGCGCCTTCTTGATCAGCCCGCCGGTCCGGTTGGCTTCGATCAGCCCCGCTCCCATGCTCGCGGCCACGCCCATCGCGTCCGCGACGCCGTCCGCGCCGAGGCCGTACAGCAGCGCCGCGGCGGCCGCCCCGCCGATCGTGCCGCAGATCGAGGTGGCGTGCAGGCCGCGGTCGAAGTAGATCGAGTTGCGCTGTTCCGGGTCGTATCCGGCCAGGCCCAGCCGGTTGCAGATCTCGATGCCCGCCGTGGCCGCCGCGATCAGGTCCGCGCCGCTCGCCCCGGTCGCCTCGGCGGCGGCCAGCGCGGCCGGGACCACGCCCGCGCTGGGGTGCAGCACCGACGGCAGGTGCGTGTCGTCGAAGTCGAGCGCGTGCGCGAGCACTCCGTTCACCAGCGCCGCGCTCGGTGCGGGCAGCCGGTCGCCGAACCCGACCACGGTCGCTTCCGGCGTACCGGCCAGGCGGCGGGTCGCGCGCAGGGTGGCGAGGGCGGCCGGGTCGTCGGCGGCCGCCAGGCACAGCCCCAGGATGTCCAGGATCCTCCCGGGTACGCCGAGCGCCGGCACCCCGTCGTCCCGGCAGCCGACGGCGAACGCGGCCAGGTCCTCGACGGCCGTCACGGCAGGACCGCCAGCGGGCGTACCGGGGAGCCGGTCGCGCCGACGATGGGCAGCGGGTTCAGCACCAGCAGCAGCTCCCGGGCGCCGGAATCGAGCAGGGGAGCGAGGTTCATGGTCTCGACGATGTTGATCCCCGCCTCCACGAGCAGTACGCGGTGCGCCGGCAGCAGCGCGTGCCCCTTCCCGGCCGGGATGCACTCGAACGCGATGGTCTCCCCGCCGACGGCGACCGGCCGGTGGGCGGCCAGCCAGCGGGCGCCCGCCTCGCCGGGGCCGGGCGTACCGTCGCGCTGGCCGATGAACGCGTCGTGCTCCGACCAGCGCCGCGACCAGCCGGTGCCGATCAGCAGGACGACGCCGGGCTCGATGTCCACACCGGCCGCCGCCGCGTCGAGGTCGGCGGGCGTGATCTCGTAGCCCGCGGGCAGGACGTCGACCCCGCGCGCGGCGGCGACGTCGAGCAGGACCGCCCGGCCGACGTAGGGCGGGAAGGTGTCGATGCCGAGGTCGCTGAAGCCGAGGTGGCTCTGCAGCCCGGCCGCCGCCACCCCGCCGTACAGCAGTCCCTCGTGCGACACGTGGGCGAGCGCGTCGACGTGCGTACCGACGTGGCCGCCGGTGACCACGATCTCGTTCGCGGCCGATCCGCCGTCGGGCCGGCTCAGGTCGCCGTGCCGCCGTTCGAGCGCCATCCGGAACGGCGGATGGTTCGGCGACTGCGGCATCCCTCTGCGCATCGGCTGGGCGAGGTCGAGGATCGTCTTGCCGCGCAAGGCTTCCCAGAGCATCAGATCACTCCCCGCGTACGCAGCCGGTCGAGGTCCTCGCCGGACAGCCCGAGCGCGCCGAACACGGCTTCGTTGTCGGCCCCTCGCGGCCGGCCGGTCCAGCGGATCCCGCCCGGCGTACGCGACATCCGGTAGAGCAGGTTGGGCATGCGTACCGGCCCGAGCACGGGATCGTCCACGGTGGTGATCGAGTCCCGGTACGCGAAGTGCGGGTCGGCGAACACGTCGGCGATGTCGTAGATCGGGGCGACGGCCGCCTGGGCCTCGTCGAAGGCGGCGAGCACCGGTCCGAGGTCCCGCTCGGCGACCCAGGCGGCGACGTGGCCGTCGAGCAGGTCGGCGTGCTCGGCGCGGCCGGCTCCGGTGGCGAACCACGGCTCGGCGACGACTTCGGGGTGCCCGACGAGCCGCAGTACCCGTTCCGCGATGGCCTGGGCGCTGGTGGAGACCGCCACCCAGCGCCCGTCCCGGGTGCGGTAGGTGTTGCGGGGAGCGTTGTTGACCGACCGGTTGCCGGTACGCCGCTGCACGCGCCCGAGCTGGTCGTAGACCATCGCCTGCTGGCCGAGGACGCTGAGCATCGGCTCGACGATGGCGAGGTCGATCACCTGGCCGGTCCCGCCGCGGGCGTCCCGGTGATAGAGGGCGGTGACGATCGCCTGGGCGGCGGTCAGTGCGCTGATCCCGTCGGCGAGGCCGAACGGCGGCAGGGTCGGCGGCCCGTCCGGCGCACCGGTGATAGCGGCGAATCCGCTCATCGCCTCGGCCAGCGTGCCGAAGCCGGGCCGGTGCGCGTACGGGCCGGACTGGCCGAACGCGGTGATCCGCGCGACGATCAGGCGGGGGTTGGCCGCCAGCAGCACGTCCGGGCCGAGACCCCAGCGCTCCAGGGTGCCCGGCCGGAAGTTCTCGATGAGGACGTCGGCGCCGGACAGCAGGCGCCGCAACAACTGCGCACCGTCCGGATCGGACAGGTTCAGCGTGACGGTCTTCTTGTTGCGGGCCAGCGACGTCCACCACAGCGGTACGCCGTCCTTCGCCGGACCGTGCCCGCGCGCGGGATCGCCCTTCGCCGGATGCTCCACCTTGATCACGTCCGCGCCGTAGTCGCCGAGGATCGTGGCGGCGAGGGGCCCGGCGAACAGCGTGGCGGCGTCGACGACGGTGATGCCGGAGAGCGGGGCGGGCATGCGGGAAGGGTAACGGGTCTGTCGGCAAAATGGAAACCCCGTTACAGTGTGCGAAACGCTGACCCTGGGAGGTGCGCCGTGGCGCGGTATGAGCTGCTGGTGAAGAACGGGACGCTGGTCCTGCCCTACGTCGGCGAGGTGCGCGGCGACCTCGCCACCCGCGACGGCCGCATCGCCGCCCTGGCCGACGACCTCGATCCGGCCGAGGCGGACGAGGTCCTCGACGCGACCGGGAAGCTGGTCTTCCCGGCGGCTGTGGACGCCCACTACCACCTGGGCATCTACCGGCCGCTCGCGGTGGACGCCGCCGAGGAGACCCGCTCGTCGCTGGTCGGCGGGGTCGGCACGGTGCTGTCCTACTTCCGCACCGGGCAGCACTACCTCAACAGGACCGGCCCGTACGCCGAGATCCTGCCCGAGGTGCGCGCCGCGGTCGCCGGGCACGCGTGGACCGACTACGGCTTCCACCTCGCGCCCATGGACACCGCCCAGGTCGGCGAGATCCCCGCGCTCGTCGGCGCGGCCGGGATCAGCTCCTTCAAGTACTACATGTTCTACAAAGGCTTCAACCTGTCGGCCGATTCGCGCGACGCCAAGGCGTTCACGATGAGCGACGAGTACGACCTCGGCCACCTCTACCAGATCATGGAGGCGGTCGCGGCGAACCAGCCCGGCGACCGCCGTGTGTCCCTGTCGCTGCACTGCGAGCAGGCCGAGCTGATGCGGCTGTTCATCGACCGCGTACGCGCGAACGGCGACCCGCAGACGCTGAAGGCCTACTCGGACGCGCGGCCGCCGCTGACCGAACGGGTGGCGATCGGCGAGGCGACCACGCTGGCGAAGGCGACGGGGTGCCCGGTCAACCTGCTGCACCTGTCGTCGGCCGAAGCCCTCGACGCGGCCGCGACCGCGAAGGCGGCCCTCGGTCTGGACATGCGTCTCGAAGTCACGCTGCACCACCTCTGCCTCGACCACGAGACCCTCGATCAGCGGGGCGGTCTGGGCGCCAAGGTGAACCCGCCCATCCGCGCGGTCGCCGACACCGAGGCGCTGTGGGAAGGCGTACGCAGCGGTGCGATCGACTGGGTGGCCAGCGATCACGCGTGCTGCCTGGAGGAGAACAAGGGCAACGCGCTGTGGCCGGCGCTGCCCGGCTTCGGCGGCACGGGACTGCTCTATCCCGTCCTGCTGAGCGAGGGCATGCACAAGCGTGGGCTGAGTCCGCGCCGGATCGCCGAACTGGCGGCGGCCAACCCCGCGGCCGCGTACGGGCTGGCGGGGCGCAAGGGCAGTCTCATGCTCGGGGCCGACGCCGACCTGACCGTCGTGGACCCGGAACTGGAGCAGGCCGTCACGACGGAGCTGCTGCAGTCCGGCCAGGACCACTGCCCGTTCGAGGGCCGGGTGGTTCGGGGCTGGCCGATCGCCACCGTCCTGCGCGGCCGAGTCGCGTACCGGGAAGGGAAGGTCGTGGGGGCGCCACGCGGTGAGTTCCTCGCCCGGTGAGGGAAACGACGGCCCGGCGCCCAACCGGAGGGGCGCCGGGCCGGGAGCACGGCGAGGGATCACATGCCGTCGCCGGACCAGGGACCGCGCGAGCGCGACCGGACCGGCAGCGTCGAGACGACCGGGGCGTGGTCGTGCTCGTCGTAGTTCTCGGGGTGGCCGCCCCACTTGATCCATTCCTCGGTGGTGTACCAGTTGATCAGCTCGCCGTCCGACCGGATGATCCAGTCGATGGTGGTCTCGGCGACGAAGTGGCCGTGCTTGACCCCGGCGGGCCGGAAGCAGTAGGTCCCGTCGTCGATGTCGCCGAAGTTGTAGGCCATCTTGCCGCCGAGCGTGTAGAACTCCTCGTAGCACGGGTGGTGGGCGAGCCGGTGGTCGCTCCAGCCCTGCTCGGCGCGGATCAGCCGGGTGTAGAAGCCGGTCTTCGGGTCCCGGTGCAGCAGCTTGATGTACAGCGGCGTGATCGGGCCGACGGTCGGCGCGGCCGTCCACTGCATCGCGTCGGCGTCGACCACGCTCACCTCGCCCACCGCGTCGGCGTGCCGGGCCGCGTCCGGATCGAAGCCGCAGTCGCCGTACTCGCGCCAGTGCAGGACGTGGCTGCCCTCGCGTACCTTGATCCAGTCCATCGGTACGCCCTTCGGCACCTGCACGTACCCGCCCGGACCCAGTTCCCGGCCGCCGTACAGCAGCGACCCGGACACCACGTAGAACTCGGTGTCCGCGTGCGGTACGCCGCCCGCGCGTCCCCAGTCGGCGGGGAAGCTGAGCGACAGCGAGGACGAGCCGTCCTCCTCGTCGACCGACAGCCGCCGCTCCAGGGCCCTGCCCTCGCCGAACGGCAGCTCGCCGGCGTGCCAGATGTAGTCGTCCTCGTGGATCAGTTCGACGTGCGCTCTCACAGTCCGCCGCTCCTCAGCTGTCGTTTCAACACTTTGCCGGCCGCGTTGCGGGGCAGCGAGCCGGTGAACAGGTACGCCTTCGGCAGCTTGAAGCCGGCCAGCCGGGTACGCAGATGGGCGTCGAGGTCCGCGGGTGCGATCTCGGCCCGGCACACGACGTGCGCCACGATCCGCTCGCCCCAGCGGTCGTCGGGTTCGCCGACGACCGCCGCCTCCACGACCGCGGGGTGGGTGGCCAGCGCCTCCTCGACCTCGCGCGGGTAGACGTTGACCCCGCCGGTGATGATCAGGTCCTTCGTGCGGTCGACGATCGTGATGAACCCCTCGTCGTCCACCACCACGACGTCGCCCGAGGTGAGGAACCCGTCCGGGGTCGTGCACGCCGCGGTCGCCTCGTCGTTGCGCAGGTAGCCGTTCATCAGGTACGGCGACCGGCTGTACAGCTCGCCCGGTTCGCCCGGCGGCACTGGATGTCCGTCGGCGTCGACGACGCGTACCTCGGTGGCGAACCACGGATGCCCGACGCTGCCGGCCTTGCGCCGCGCGTCCGGCGGCCGCAGGTTCGTGACGACACCCGCCTCGGTCGACCCGTACAGCTCGTGCACGCCGACCCCGGGAAGGGCGTCGAGCACCCACTCCTTCAGCGCTTTCGGCAGGGCCGCCGCGTTGAAGAACAGAGTGTCCAGACTGGACAGATCGGCGGCCGCGGCCGGGTCCTCGGTCAGATTGCGGATCAGCTGCGCGTGCGTCGGGACGAGGAACACCGACTGTGCGCGCTCGCGGGCGATCATCTCCAGCGCCCCGCCCGCGTCGAACGAGCGCAGCATGCTCACCGTGCCGCCGCAGAACACCGCCGCGTACGCGAAGGCGAACCCGGCACCGTGGTACATCGGCGCCACGGCGATCGTCCGGCGCCCGGGCCCGAGCCCGTATTCGAGGGCGGTCGCGTAGAACGTGAGGACCCGCGACCGGTGCGAGATCTGCACGCCTTTGGGGTCCCCGGTCGTCCCCGACGTGTACGCCACGCAGAACGGCGCGTACTCGTCGACGGGGACCGCGGGGTCGGCCGCGTCCGCGCGCCGCAGCGCGTCCTCATAGGCGTCCCCGGTCGCCAGCACCTCGACATCGGGGGCGAGGACGGCCAGGGCCTCGTCGGCGATCACCGACCGGCAGCCGGCGTGCTCGACGATGAAGGCGATCTCGGCGGCGGTCAGCCGGGGGTTGAGCGGGACCATGACCAGGCCCGCCTTGGCCAGCCCGGCCGCGATCTCCGGGTACTCCAGCCGGTTGCCGAGCAGCACCGCGACGGCGTCGCCGGGCCGGTGCCCCCGGGCCAGCAGCGCCTGGGCGAACCGGCTCGACCGGTCGCCGAGTTCAGCGTAGGTGAGGCGGCGGTCGCCGTCGACCACAGCGACCGCCTGCGGGGTGGCGCGGGCGAACTCGCGTACGCCACCCGCGATGGACAGGCCGGCGGGGAGGACCATGCGCGTAATGGAAACACCGTTTCCATCCGGTGCGCAAGAGTCGCTCTCACATCGCCGGCGGGAACCCGCCCGCCCGGCCGAGGAGGGCCGGCGTGTCGATGCCGAGCCGCGCGCCTATCCACGTGCCGGTGTCCGCCAGGCCCGCGACGTCGATCCCGGCCAGCAGTCCCGACCGCGTCAGCAGGTACGCCAGATCCTCCGACGCGATGTTGCCGGTGGCCGCCGGGGCGAACGGGCAGCCGCCGATCCCGCCCGTACTCGCATCCAGCGCGGTGACCCCGGCCGCGACGGCCGCCATCGCGTTCGCGTACCCGGTGTTGCGGGTGTTGTGGAAATGGGCCCGCAGCGCGGCGTCCGGTGCGGCCTGCCGGACGGCCGCGACCAGCTCCGTCACCTGCCCCGGTACGCCGACCCCGATCGTGTCGGCCACGCAGATCTCGTCCGGCGACCCGGCCGCGGCGACGAGTCCGGCGACCCGCTCGACGGGAACCTCTCCCGTGAACGGGCAGCCGAACGCGGCCGCGACGGTCAGCGTGGTCCGCAACCCGGCCGCCGCCGCGCGTACGCGGATCCGCTCCCACTGCGCCAGCGACTCCTGAGTGGACATACCCTGGTTGCGCCGGGAGAACTCGTCCGTGGCCACCAGTACGTAGTTGATCTCGTGCAGCCGGCCGGCGACGGTGTCGGCCAGCGCCCGGTCCAGACCGCGCTCGTTGAGGACGAGGCCGATGTAGGAGACGCCCTCGACGGCCGGGAGCCCCGCCACGACCGCCTCGGCGTCGGCCATCTGCGGGACCCGGGCGGGATGCGCGAAGGCGACCGCCTCGACCCTGCGTACGCCCGCCGCGAGCGCGCGGCGCACGTAGGCCAGCTTCACCTCGGTGCTCAGCACGGTCTTCTCGTTCTGCAGCCCGTCGCGCGGGCCGACCTCGACGATCTCCACGACACCTCCGGTTCCTCTGGCGAAACACTGTTTCCAAAGCATACGATGCGCGCATGACGGCACTCTCCGACGTTCGCGTGATCGAGACCGGCACCCTGCTGGCCGGGCCCTTCTGCGGCCAGTTGCTGGGCGACTTCGGCGCGGAGGTCGTCAAGGTCGAGGACCCCGGCAAAGGCGACCCGATGCGCCAATGGGGTCGCGAGAAACCCCACGGGCAGTCGCTGTGGTGGCCGGTCGTCGCGCGCAACAAGAAGTCCGTCACCTGCGACCTGCGTACCGAGGCGGGCCAGGACCTGCTCCGCCGCCTGGTGACCGGCGCCGACATCCTGCTGGAGAACTTCCGCCCCGGCACCCTGGAACGCTGGGGCCTCGGCTACGACCGGCTGCGGGAGCTCAATCCACGGCTGATCCTCGTCCGCGTCACCGGCTACGGCCAGACCGGCCCGTACTCCCCGCGCGCCGGCTTCGGTTCGATCGGCGAGGCGATGGGCGGCCTGCGTTACGTCACCGGGGAAGCCGACCGGCCCCCGTCCCGTTCCGGCATCTCCCTCGGCGACTCGCTGGCCGCCACGTTCGCCGCGTACGGAGCCGTGGCCGCGCTGCACGCGCGGGAGCGTACCGGCGTCGGGCAGGTCGTCGACTCGGCCATCTACGAGGCCGTCCTCGCGATGATGGAGTCCCTCCTTCCCGAGTGGACGGTGGCGGGCTACCAGCGCGAACGCACCGGCGCGATCCTGCCGAACGTCGCGCCGAGCAACGCGTACCCGACCGCCGACGGCACCGACATCCTCATCGCGGCCAACCAGGACACCGTCTTCCGCCGGCTCTGCGAGGTCATGGGCACGCCCAGCCTCGGAACAGATCCGCGCTACGCGACGCACGGCGCCCGCGGCGAGCACCAGGAGGAACTCGACCGGCTGATCGCCGCGTGGACCGCCGAGCAGCCGGCCGGCCCGCTGCTCGACCGGCTGCACGAGGCCGGCGTCCCGGCGGGCGGCATCTACACCGCGGCCGACATCCTCGCCGATCCCCACGTCGCCGCGCGCGAGGCGGTGGTGCGCGTACCGCACCCCGAGTTCGGCGAGCTGCCCATGCAGAACGTCGCGCCGCGGCTGTCCGCCACGCCGGGTTCCGTCCGCTGGGCCGGGCCGGCCCTCGGCGAGCACAACGACGAGATCTACGGCCGGCTCGGCCTGTCCAC
Source organism: Hamadaea tsunoensis DSM 44101 (assembly GCF_000428945.1). GTDB lineage: Bacteria > Actinomycetota > Actinomycetes > Mycobacteriales > Micromonosporaceae > Hamadaea > Hamadaea tsunoensis. The sequence goes on from NZ_AUAX01000007.1 coordinate 230,883, forward strand.
GTCGGATCTCGCCGACCTCCGTCAGCGCGGGATCATCTGATGGACATCACCGAGGACTACGCCGCCGCCGGTTTCGCCCGGCGGCTCGGCTGGGGCGAGCGGCCCGCCCTGCTGCTCGTGGACCCCGTCACCGCGTACACCGACCCCGCGTCGCCCCTGCACTGCGCCACCGCGCCCGCCGCCCTCGAAGCGATGTCCGCGCTGCTGGCCGCCGTCCGCCGCCGCGGCCTCCCGATCGCCTTCACCACCGTCGAGTACGCCGACAGCACGTGCCCGGAAGCGCCGCTGTTCGCCGCGAAGGTCCCGGCCCTGTCCGCCTTCGCCGCAGGCAGCCCGTACGCGCGCATCCCCGCCCCGATCGCCCCCCGTCCCGGTGAACCGGTGTTCCGCAAGCACCACGCCAGCGCGTACGCCGGCACGTCCGTAGCGGCCTGGTTGACCGCCCACCGCGTGGACACGGTCGTCCTCGGCGGCTACTCGACCAGCGGCTGCGTCCGGGCGAGCGCCGTCGACACCCTGCAGAACGGCTTCCGGCCCATGGTCGTCCGCGAAGCCTGCGCCGACCGGGCCGCCGGTCCGCACGAGGCCAACCTCTTCGACCTCGACGCCAAGTACGCCGACGTCATCCCGCTGTCCGAGGCGCTCGCCCGCATGACGCAATGACGGCATTCCACGACAGTCAATGATCGAAAGTGCGCTCGGCGGCAGGCGCACGGCAGCGTCGCGCCGTTCCGTCGCGCGGGCTTGTTCCCGGTCGGCTGGCAGACCGCCTGACTTTCACTCGTTCAGGGTCGCTGGATCGTGATGTGCTGTACGCCGTGGTCGCCGATGATGACACCGGTGGCGTGCGAGGCGTCGACCACGAACTTGCCGCCCCGGTCGAGGAGGTCCAGCAACCGCTGCGCGGCGTCGATCACCGGCTGGTCCAGGTCCGCGCTGGTCAGCGCCTCGGACAGGGCGGCCTTGGTGCCGTCGGACTCGCCGACCCGCTCGACCAGGCGCGTACCGTCGGGTTCGGTTGTTCCCGAGCGGTGCAGACGGTCGACGACCAGCCTTTTCAGCGCTTGGTAGGCCTCGACGGCCGCCGACTCGCCGACCTTGGCCACGCCCGCCTTGACCGCCGCGACTAGGGCGGTCACCACCAGCGTGATCGGTTCCATCCGGTCCACCTCGTCCTTTGATCCATTCCGCATGCTCCACACTAGAGAGTGCCATCCATGGAAGTCGATCTTGAAGCGAGGGTCCGAGCCGATGCCGTCCCGCCGACAACCGTCTCAACCTGTGACTCACGTCGATGCGGCGTACGCGCAGGGTGTCGTGATCGGCGACGGCAACCAGGTCTCCATCACCGTGAACCAGGCGCCGGTGCAGTGGCCGGTCCGGGTGAATCTCGGCGCACCGGTGGCCGACTGCTGGCAGCAGCGGTCCGAGGAGGCATCGCTCACCGAAGCGCAGCGCCGGGGCGGCACGGTCGTGCTGTCCGGCCTCGGCGGTGTGGGCAAGACCCAACTCGCGGCGGCGCACGCGCAGCGGACGTGGCGTGCCGGGCAGGTGCAGCTGCTGGTGTGGGCGAGCGCCGGCATGCCGGACCAGATCGTGGCCGTGTACGCCGACGCCGCGGCCCGGGTCGGTGTACACCGGGGGGAGTCTGGTGAGGTGGCGGCGCGGCGGTTCCTGGAGTTCCTGGCCGAGACCGATCGGCCGTGGCTGGTCGTGCTCGACGATCTGAGTACGCCGGACGTGCTGGCCGGCTGGTGGCCGCCGGTCGCGCGGGCCGGGCAGCTGACCGTGGTGACGACCCGGCTCGACGATCCCGCGCTCCACGGCCATGATCGCGAGGTCGTACGCGTCGGCTGGTACACCGAGCAGCAGGCCCGTGACTATGTGGGCCGGCGGTTGCGCGACCGGGCCGAGCTGGCGGACGAGGTCGACGAGTTGGCCGAGGACCTGGGACGGCTGCCGATCGCCTTGGCGCAGGCGACCGCGTACCAGGTTGCCTTGGGCTGGAGCTGCTCGCGGTATCGGCAGGAGCTGGCGACGCGGCCGCTGGCGGGACTCACGCCGGGGCACCGGTTTCTCCCCGACGGGCAGCAGGCCACGGTGGACGCCACCTGGTCCATCTCGGTCGAGACCGCCGACGGGTTGACCCGCGGACTGGCCCGGCCGCTGATGCAGCTGCTGAGTCTGCTCGACCCGAACGGTATCCCGCAGCGGATTCTCACCTCAACGGCTGCCCGGCATCAGCTCGTCCTGGCGCAGAACCCCGGCTGGATGCGCCGATGGGGTGCGTTCGGGCTCCCGTGGGGGTTCACCCGGGCGCCGATCCTGGTCATCGCGCCGGCTCAGGAGGTCGAGGAGGCGGTGGCCTGCCTGCGCCGGTTCAGCCTGATCACGGTCAAGGAAGGGCGAATCCGGATGCACTCGCTGGTGCAGCGGGCCATCCGCGAGCACACACCGCGCCATGATCTCGCCCTGTCGGCCCGGACAGCAGCCGACGCCCTGTACGCGGCCTGGCCCGACGGTCCGCAGAACGGCGAACTCGCCCAGGCCTCCCGCGCGTGCACGGTCATCCTGCACCGCCACCATCCCGGACCACTGTGGACAAAGAAGGACGGCGTCCATCCTGTCCTGGTCAAGGCAGGATTCACGCTCGGCGAGGCCGGACAGGTGGTGGCTGCGCGCGCGTACTTCGACGATCTTCTCGGCAGCGCCCGGCGGCACCTCCGCTCCGACCACAAGGCCACCTTCGTCATCCGCTGCGATGCCGCGCTGTGGCAGGGCCAGGCGGGCGACTACACGGGAGCGGCGGCCGCGCTGGAGCAACTGGTCGCCGTTCAGGTACGCGTTCTCGGCCGGCGGCATCCGCAGACACTCGACGTCCGGCACAATCTCGCGTACTGGCGGGGTGCCGCGGGCGACCCGGCGGGCGCGGCCGAGGCGTGCGAGCAGCTGCTGGCCGACAAGCTGCGGGTTCTCGGCCCCGATCATCCCAGCACGCTCTACACGAAAGCGGACCTGGCCTCGTGGCGAGGGCGGGTGAGCAGCCCCGGCGGCGCGGCCGAAGCGTTCGACGAGCTGCTGCCGGCGGTCGTCCGGGTGCTCGGCGCCGACCACGTGTTCACCCTCAACACCCGCCACAACGTCGCCTACTGGCGGGGCCGGGCGGGTGACCCGGCCGGCGCGGTGGCCGCGTTCCGCACGTTGCTGCCCGATCAGGTACGCGTACTCGGGCGCGACCACTCCGACACCCTCAACACCCGACTCGAGCTGGCCCGCAGCCGGGGCGATGCCGGTGACCCGGCGGGGGCGGCGGCAGCGCTCGGCAAGCTGCTCGCCGACCAGCGCCGGGCGCTCGGTCCCGACCACCCGCACACCCTGCTGACCCGGCACGAGCTGGCCCGGTTGCGGGGTGAGGCGGGAGATCCCGCCGCCGCGGCCGCCGGGCTGGCGAAGCTGCTGCCGGACCGGGAGCGGGTGCTCGGCGCCGACCATGTGCACACCCGCGAGACCCTGCAGCAGCTCGCCCACTGGCGACAGCAGGTGCCGTCCGCCGACGGATGACCGCCTTCTCGGGCTATGGAAGGCACACGCTGCGGCGTCAGCGGAACGACCACAGGGCGACTCCGGTGTCGTCGAGGCAGGCCAGAAGATCGTCCGTGGCTGAGCAGAAGCCGCCGGCGCTGATCTGGCCCAGCGAGGCTGTCGCACCGTCGCGGGTCACGACCGAGATCGGCAGCGGCTGGCTGCGGGCGTAGCCGCCGTTGGGGCCGAGGAGCACTCCATCGTGCAGACTGTCGAGGTGCGGTGCCCGGGTTACCGGGAGCCGGCGCACGATCCGGCCGTCTCGGTCGAGCAGGACGTAGGGCTCGTCGTCGCCGAACGAGGGGCCGACGAGAATGAAGCCCGCGCCGACCTGGCCCAGGACGCCGGTGGGTGCGAAACTCAGCGCGCTTCGCCAGGCGACGACCGGCTGCTGCGGGCTCGGGTCGACCGCCACCAGCGACTGTCCCTCCGGGAAACACAGCAAGGTGTCGAAGCACGCGGTGACGGCGAGGTACTGGTCGCTCGTCGCCTGTCCGCTGTAGACGGTCCGACCGCCGTGCGCGTTGACGCCCTGGATCGTCAACGGCTTGCCCGGAGGCGAGGCGACATACACCTCCGCGCGTATTCCGCCCACGAGCCGGCTGCCAGGCGCGAATCCCCGGGTTCCGGCCAGACCGATGCTTCCCTTGTGCGCGTCGAAGACGTCAAGTACGCCTTCCTCGTCGAGGGTGGCGATGTCACCCGCACTGAGGACGCGCGGGCCGCCGGCGATCGACGGCTGTTCGGTGGCGGAAGCGGCCGTCACGGCGAGGCGCTGCGGAACAGTCTGCTGCCAGAGCCGGCGGCCGGTACGCAGATCCCGGCCGACGAGCCGGCTGCCCTCCTTGGCGACCAGCACGTCACCGGTGATGAAGTACGTCGTCGCCGCGCCGGTGTGCCACAGCGGCCGCCCCGAGGAGGCGTCGAAGAGATACTGGCGCTCCGGATGCGCCACGCCTTCATTGGCCAGCACGGTGGCCACCAGAACGTCGGCGTCGGGCGCCAGGGCGAGCCCTTGCCATTCACCGACCATCGATATCTTCTGAGGACCCCAGCGCTTCGCGGCGTCAGCCCGCAGATCCGTGCGGGCCAGCAGCAGACTGTCCTGGTTGCGGGTCTGCCACGCGGCGTACACGGAATCGCCGTATGCCAGCGTGAGCCCGGTGCTGGCCCGCCCGGCCGAACCGAAGTCCAGGGCCGTGCCGACCCGGTGCAGGGGCGCGAAGCCGGACGGGAACGCGGCGGGTGACGGCGAGGTGGCCGGGGTCGGATGGCTGTGGTGGCGAGTGGTCAGCGTGACGGTGCCCAGGGTCGCGGCGACGAGCGCGAACACGGCGACGGCGACCAGCGCCATCCTGCGGTGGCGGCGTTGATCGCCGCGGCGGCGGGCCTGCGCGGCCAGGGGAGCGTCGAGGGAGTCAGCCGCAGCCCGGGCGCGGGCGAAGAACTCGTCCAGGTCAGCGGACATCGGTCTCCCCCTGTTCGGTGAGCCGGGCGGCGAGCGCGGTACGTCCGCGCGACAGCCAGGACTTGACGGTGTTCAGGTTGGCCCCCATCTCCGCAGCAACCTGCTCCACCGACAGGTCCACCAGGTAATGCAGCGTCAGCGCCCGGCGCTGATCGAGGGGAAGACCGGCCAGCAGTCCCGCGACGAACAGGCGGTCGTCGCCGGGCGGCGGTTGCGATGCCGGCGGCTGCGGCGGACGTTTCCAGCGGATGCTGATCTGCCGCCAGCGGTCGGTGGCCAGCCGCGTCACAACGGTGCGCAGCCACGCCTCCGGCGCGTCGTACGCCCGGACACGCGACCAGTGCTGCCAGGCCCGGGCATACGCCTCATGCGCGAGATCCTGCGCCTCGACCAGATCGGCGGTCAGTCCGAAGGCGTACCGCACGAGGCGCCGGACCGTGGCCCGATAGAACTCGTCGAACTCGTCAGTGCCGCCCATCGTCTCCCCGTCAGCCGAACCACTGGCGCGCCGGTGTCCCGCGCGTACCCGTGCAGGACGGGGCCGGTCGCGTCAGTAAACACGGATGGCACCGCGCTTCGGTTGCGGAGCACGCAAGATCGTTCCGCCGGACGTGTCGGGCGTTCCATGCGGTGCGAGACCGCGGTCAGGATGGTCGGGAACCTCGAAGTGGTGTCGGAGGGGCACTGGCGGCTGTTGTAGCCATCGGCGAAGGGCGGGCCCTGCCGCGCACGGTCAGGGCCCGGCCTCGTTCACTCGCCGGCTGTCACCACCACTTGTTCTCGTGGGCCTGCTCGGTACCGCCGGTCTCGTCCAGCCCGTCCAGGACCGCCATGTCCTCGTCGGACAGGGCGAAGTCGAAGATCTGCGCGTTGGCGGCGATGCGGTCCTGGTGCGTCGACTTCGGCAGGACCACGAGACCGTGCTGCACCGCCCAGCGCAGCAGGACCTGCGCCGTCGTGCGGCCCAGCGCTCCGGCGATCTTCGACACCGTCGGGTCGTCCAGGTAGCGGCCGGTTCCCAGCGGGCTGTACGCCTCCACCACCACGTCGTGCCGGGCGCACGCCTCGACCAGCCGCGTACGCCGGTGCCACGGGTTGAACAGCACCTGGTTGACGGCGGGAACCACCGAACCGGCGGCGATCACCGTGTCGAGCTCGGCGGCGCTGAAGTTCGACACCCCGATCGAACGCGCCAAGCCGCGCTCCAGGGCCCGTTCCATCCCCGCCCACGCCCGGGTGGGACCGCCCGCGGGCCAGTGCACCAGGTACAGATCCACCTGGTCCACACCCAGCCGGCGCAGGCTCTTCTCCGCCTCCGCGACCGGGTCGCCGCCCTCGGGGTAGAACTTCGTCGTGATGAACACCTCCTCGCGCGGCACCCCGCTGTCACGCAGCGCCCGCCCGACACTCTCCTCATTGCCGTACGCCTGCGCGGTGTCGATGTGCCGGTAGCCCGCGTCCAGTGCCCAGCGCACCGAGTCGACGCAGGTACGCCCGTCCTGCACCTGCCACACGCCCAGGCCCAGAACCGGCAACTCGTTCCCGTCAGCCAGCTCGCGTACGCCGGCGGCGTTCTCGCTCATGAATCCACCTTCCTGCTGTGCTCACCGACCAGGCTATCCGCATCGGGGAGGTCGGGGTGCGGGAGTAGGAGTGGGAGCCTGCGCCCGCCGTGCGAACGGGTCCGACTCAGGCGTCGCCGGGTGCTCAGCCTGGATCTCCGCGATACGCCGAGGCCACGCGTGGTTTCGATGGCCCGTTCAACCATTCCCAGCGAGCCGCTCCGGGCGTTGTTAGCACACAGAGATCTCGATACCGCTCCCGCGTCAGCTCGCTGAAGTCACTGCGCCGGCTGGCTCCCCAGTCGGAGAGGTGGACACGCCGGTCCATGCCGGCGCAGGCATGCTCATTCACCGCCATGGCGAGACTGTGGAGTGCTTCACGGATCTTGCGGTTGTCATAGGCGATGCCGATGTCGAACCACGCGGCATGCCTACCGATGAGCTCCGTCAGGAGCTCACGGTTGACGGAACCGGCAAGCCGTGCTGCTTCTACTCGCTCGAAGTAGCTCAAGAGGTGAGCAAGATCCCTTCGCGCCGAGCTGTCCAGCTCGTCTCGACGTAATGGCTCGCCACGGCCGGGACCTTCGCGGCGAACACGCTCCGACAACCGCAGGCGCACCTCGCCCAGGTCGCCCGCAACCAACTCCTGGTGGAGGGCCAATACTCGATCGACCTGCCGGTCGTTGCGTTCTCCCCGCAGGGCGGCCGTGGCCACGATCAGCGCCGGTGCGACAGCTGCCGCCTGCACCACGGCCGCCCACGCAGCCCATTGATCTGCTTCCATCCCTATAGTTTGTCGGCGGCCGCAAACTTCCGGGACCGCCGATGCGTGGCCAGTCGTCTACCCGGCTGCTGTCAGCGTTAACACCTTGCCCAACACTTTCAAGCGTTCGCCGCGATCACGTGCCTCCTCATCTGTCACCGTCGCTGCGAAGCCAACTGAGCACGGCTCAAGCGGGTAGCCAGTCTCGGCGCGGGTCGTATTCGAGCCATCGACGGTCGCGCCCGTACGCGGCGAACGCCTCCAGCAGCCTGTCGAGTCCGGGTGGCCGCTCGATCCAGGCCAGCGACCATGGATACAGCGGGGTCGGTTCGACCAGCGGAATCGATCGCAGTCCAGGCGGTAGCGGCGCGTCCGCAGGGAACAGCGAGAAGCACAGCGGATCGGTACGCAGGTGCTCGACGAAGTGTTCGAGGCCGAGGTTCGGGCCGCCGAGCCGCGCGGCGATGCCGAACTCGTCGGCGAAGCGGCTCAGGTAGTCCACCCGGTCCGGTGGAGCGGGGAACCACATCGTCGAGCCGGCGAGTTCCCGGGGTCGCAGCGTGTCGGCGCCGGCGAGCGGGTGGCGTTCGCTGAGGACGGCGTCGACGGGCTCCAGGCGGACCAGGCGGTGCCGCAGCCCGGCCGGGGCCTGGGCAGGAACGCGCCCGAAACCCGCGTCCGTCTCGCCTCGACCCAGCGCGGCCAGCAGGGCCGGGAGATCCCGGATCGGGCCGACCTGCACCCGCAGCCCAGGGTCCGCGGCGAGCACGTCAGCGACCGATCGCGTCGGACTGTAGAGATGACCCCAGACATCCAGACGCAGCGGGCGGTCCTGGCCGCGCACGGCGGCGACCGCTTCCCGCCCCGCCGCGAGTACGCGCTGAGCGGGTTCCAGGAAGAGCCGACCGCCCTCGGTCAGCTCCACCGCGCCGTGCCCGCGTACCAGCAGCGGCACCCCGAGGAGCTGTTCCAGGCGGGCGATGCGTTTGGACAGCGCCTGCTGGCTGATCGACAGCTCGGCGGCGGCCTGACCGAAATGCAGTGTGCGCGCGGTGACCGCGAACGCAGCGACCTGGGCGAGATCCAACGCGAGCTCTTCCACCGGCCCCAGGCTGCTTCGACAACGATCGGTTGTCAAGCCGAGGTCGCGGTTGTTGGCCGCACCACAACCGGACGCGATCAACTGGTTCCCGTACGGGGCAACCGAAAGGAACGACATGAAAGCGCTGATCGCCACCGGCCGCCAGGACGAACTGGTCGCCTTCGCCGAGCGGGACGAACCACGACCCGCACCGGATGAGGCGTTGATCCGGGTAGCGGCCTTCTCTCCCAATCGCGGCGAGATCTTCCAGCTCGGCTGGAATCCGCAGTTGCCGCCAGGCAAGGACGTCGCAGGGCTCGTGGTCCAGCCGGCCGCCGACGGCACCGGCCCGGCCGCCGGCACCCGGGTCGTCGGTCACACGGCCGGTGCCGGCTGGGCCGAGTACGCCGCGATCGGCACCGACGCGCTCGTCGCGCTGCCGGACACCGTGCCGACCGTCACCGCCGCGGCGCTGCCGCTGGCCGGGCTGACGGCGCTGCGGCTGCTACGGCAGGCGGGACCGTTGACGGGCTGGCGCGTACTACTCACCGGCGCCTCCGGCGGGGTGGGCCACTACTTCACCGAACTGGCCGTGTCGGCGGGCGCCGACCTCACGGCCGTCTCGACCCGCGGCGACCGCCTGCGCGAACTCGGCGCGACCGTGGTCGCCGACGTCGGCGCGGCAGTCGGGCCCTTCGACGTCGTCCTCGAATCGACCGGCGGCGACGCCTTCCCGGCCGCCCTGGCCAAGCTCGCCCGGCGCGGCACCCTCATCTGGTTCGGGCAGGCGTCGCAGCAGCCGGTGACCGTCAACTTCTTCGACCTGTTCGCCGGGCCGACGTCGGCCACCATCCAGCATTTCCACTACGCCGATCACGACGGCCCGGACGGACCCGACCTGCTCACCCTCGTCCGCCTCGTCGAAGCCGGGCGGCTGCACCCGGAGATCGGGCGAGTGGCCGACTGGGCCGACACCGCCACCGTCCTCGCCGCCCTGCGCGACCGCCAGCTGCGCGGCAACGCCGTACTCACCCTGGAGCACAACCGATGAGCGCCCTGACCGCCCGCGAAACCGTCATCCGCTACGTCGAAGCCGTCGCCAACGGCGACCTGGCGACGATCGAAGCAAGCTTCACCGACGACGCCACCTGGACCTACCCCGGCGACCTGCCGCTGAGCGGGACCTGGGTCGGGCGGACCGCGATCCTCGATGACTTCCTCGGCGGGATCGGTAGCGGTTTCTTCCGCACCGCGCCCGCCATCGTGCTGACCAACGTCATCGCCGAAGGTGACACCGTCGTCGCCGAATGGACCGCGAAAGCCACCACCGCGACCGGACTGGAATACGACAACCAGTGCCTCGGTGTCTTCACCGTACGCGACGGGCAGATCGCCACCGTGAAGGAGTACACCGACACCGCGCACGCCGGACGGGTGCTGTTCGGCAGGTGACCACCACCGACGGCCTCTCCCTAGCCTTACACGGCCGAGGAGAGGCCGTCGCACCACTCCCAGGTCCCCGAGCGCATCGCGAACGGGGAGATCGTCGGGGCGGGTTCCCACGTCGGACTGCTCGCCAGGGCCGCAGCTCGCGCAGCAGACGAGACCATGCGCGATCGAGGCCCTCACCGCCACCGTGCCGCTGTTCATGCTCCTGTACGCGCCGCGGTCCCACGCGGAGGCAAATGAGGCCAATCCTGATTCCCGGCGGCCGGTGCTGCGGTAGCGTCCCTACGACGAGTGTTCCGTTTTGCCTTTCTTATGAGGAGTTGTCATGCCTGAGATGAGTGCGTCCGATGGCCAGATGCCGGTGCTCGACCAGGTGCTGCGGATGACCCTCGACAGCGCGGAGCGCTCCGGGCTCGACGACCGCACCTACCTGATGGTCCGGGTCGCAGCGCTCGCGGCGTCCGACGCCGGCCCCGCCTCCTGGATGGCGAACCTGGGCGTGGCGGCCGAGTCCGGCGTGACCGCCGAGGACATCCAGTCGGTGCTGGTGGCCGTCGCCCCGGTGATCGGCACGGCGCGTACCGTGGCCGCCGCCGGAAACGCCCTGCGTGGTATCGGCCTGGCGGCCGCCGCCGCCGAATCCATGAACTGAGCTCGGAGCATCCGGCTCGCCCCGGTCGCGACCCGGGCGAGCCGTCGGTCATTCGCCGTGCAGAACCTCCGCGATCGACAGGTAGGCCGCCCGGCGCGCGGGAAGAAACGCTCCCAGTGCGGCGATCGCGGTTCCGGCCAGAGCCGGCAGGGCGAGCGTCGGTACGCCCCACACGTCCATCAGTGACGGCGGGACGTCGATGTGCCCGGCTTGGGAGACGAGCGGCATGACCAGCCGGTGCGTCACGATGCCGAGCGGTACGCCCAGCAGCCCGCCGAGGAATCCGAGCGCGGCCATGGAGGTCACCATCATGGTGGTCACCTGTCCGGGGGTCATGCCGATGGACTTGAGCATGCCCAGGTCACGGCGCCGTTCGCGGGTGTCGAGGATGACCGTGTTGAAGACGCCGAGCGCCGTGACGACGCTCAGCAGCAGCGTGAACAGCGCCGCGAAACCGATGACGATCGCGTTGAAGGATCCGGTGCTGGGGGTGTATCCCCGGCGTAGATCGGGATCCAGCGCGTGTGCCTCGTTCACGTAGGCGGCGATGTCCGTGCCGTCGACGAGGAACACGTGATAGGCGTCCACGGGTACGGCGGTGGCCGGGGTCAGCGCGCGCAGCGTCGCCCAGTCGCCGTAGATCTCGTCGGCGCCACCGGTCATGACCTCGCCGACGACGACGACGCGTCGCTGCTCGCCGTTGGCGGCCAGCACGGCCGAGTCGCCCAGCTTCATCTGGTGCTCGTGCAGGAACCGCGATGAGATCACGACCTCCTGCGGCGAGGTGTACCACCGGCCCTGGACGATCTGATAGCCGAGCAGGGACGGCGGCCCCCGAAACGCGTCCAGGATGACCCGGCGGGTGTCGCCGACGGTGTTCAGCGCGATGCTGCCTTCCGTGATCACCTGCCGGGTGTGCGGCAGCGACCGCAGGAGCGACTCGATCTGCTCGTCGGTGCGTCCCGACGCGGGTGGCCGGCCGTCGACTCCGGCGACGACGGTGACTTGCGTACCCTCGACGTGGTGTTGCGGGTCGGCGGCCTGGAACCTCGTCAAGGAGCTGGTGAGGCCGATCGCGAAGGTGACGGCCGTGACGCCGAGCACGACCGAGGCCATCGTCAGGAGGCTGCGCCCCGGCCGCACGAACGGCAGGCCGAGCCCGAGGCTGACCGAACGCCGCAGCCGGGTGCCGCTCAGCCGCCGCTGCACCGTCGAGACACGGCCGCGTCGCGGCGCGCTGCCGGCACTGAGCGCCTCCACGGTGGACACCCGTCGCGTACGCAGAGCCGGAACGATCGCCGCGACGCCGACGATCGCGGGCATCCCGACGACCGTCACGAACTCGATCCACGGCGGCGTCGTCACCGTGCCGCCCAGGCTCGCGAACGCGCTGGTCAGCAGGGGCGCCGAGAGGGCACCGCCGGCGATGGTGCCGACGACGGAGCCGATGACCGCCGGGACCGAGATCATCAGCAGGTAGATCGCCACCACCTGGGTGGTGGTGAACCCCAACCCTCTCAGTACCCCGATGTGCCGGAATCCGGAGACGACCGCGCCGCTGACCACGTTGATGACGATCATGATGCCGACGACGAGCCCCAGCACGCCGAACGCCACGAGGAACGGAACGAACGCGGTGAGCCGGCCCTGCACGGAATCCCTGACGGCCAGGTAGGACTGCGAGCCGAGTACCGCGTCGCCGGGCAGGCCCGAGGTGGTCGCGCGGAGCCCGGCACTCACCTGATCGCTGGTCGCGGCGTCGCGCAACCGGTACAACATCTCGGTTCCCGTCGGATGCAGCGCGGCCATCTGTTCCGGTGTCACCCAGGCGTTGGCGCTCTCGGTGACGCTGGTGGCATGCCCGACGACGGTCAGCGGGGCGAGGCCGGGGGCATTCAGCGTCGTCCCCAGCGCCAGTGGCCCGTCGACCACGATCTCGCCCGGACCGTTCGCCCAGCGGCCGTCGTCCAGCGTGAGCCGATCCACCGCCCCGTCCGGCGTCGCCCGGCCGACCACGACCAGATGCAGCGCCGCCGACAGTTCCGGCATGTCCGGGGTGGAGAAGTTCAGGGCCGCCTCGGCGTACGGGCCGGCGGCGGCCGTCACCGCCGGGTTCTGAGCGGTGGCCGCCAGCTCGGTGTCGGTCACCTTCGTACCGTCGAAGTTGACGGTGAGGTGCGCGCCGTTCTGCTGCGCGAAAGCGTGCTCGAATGGAGCGGAGGAGGCCACGAGCAGGCCGGCGGCCAGTGCCACGGTGGCGCTCGAGATCGTCAATACCAGCCCGATGACCAGCGCCTGCGCCTTGCGGCGGCGGAGGGTCGCGCGGGTGACCGTCCACACCGCGCTCATCGGACGGACTCCATGTCCCGCTCGCCGACGATCCTGCCGTCGGCGAACTCGACCACGCGGCTGGCGCACCGTTCGGCGAGGCGCTGATCGTGCGTCACGAGCAGGAGCGTCTGGCCGATCTGGTTGAGGTCGAGCAGGAGGTCCATCACCTGCTCGCCGGCCCGGCTGTCCAGCGCTCCGGTCGGCTCGTCCGCGAGGAGGATCGTCGGGCGGTTCATCAACGCCCGCGCCACCGCGACGCGCTGCCGCTCGCCCCCGCTGAGCACGGCGGGATAGTTGTCCGCCCGGTCGGCGATGCCCAGCTCGTCGAACAGCTCGGCCGCCCGGCGCCGGGCCTGCGCCGCCGGTACGCCGGTCAGCTGCGCGGCCAACGCGACGTTGTCGAGCGCGGGCAGGTCGTCCAGCAGGTTGAAGAACTGGAAGATCATGCCGATCCGCCGGCGCCGGAACAGCGCGAGTCCCCGCTCGCTGAGCGCACCCAGGTCCTCGCCGTGGACGACGACCGACCCGCTGACCGGGCGGTCCAGGCCGGCCACCATGTTGAGCAACGTCGACTTCCCGCTGCCCGAGGGACCCATCACCGCCACCGCTTCGCCCGCCCGGATCCGCAGCGAAACGTTGTCGAGCGCCACGGAGTCCCCGTACTCCTTGCGTACATCCGTCAGTTGCACCACCACGGCGGGCGTGGCGGCGGCGTCAGTGCTGTCGCTGGTCATGAAGGGAACTCTCCGACGTCGACGCGGATCGGTCATCAGCCCGGGGACGTAGTGGACGCGCCGCGTCATCCCGTGGATGTAGGGGGTGGTCCTGCCGATGGATGCGACGGTGGCCGCAACCTGCCAAGGTTGCTCCGTGTGGAGATCCACCTTGGGGTTGGCGGCGCTGGCGGCGGCCGGGGGCGCCGTCGTCGTCGCCACGTGGCTCGGCGTCCTGCTCGCCCGTACGCGGCGCCGGTTTCGTGCGGCCCTCGCCGAGCGCGGCTGGCTGCTGGAACGTGAGCGGGAGACGGCGGCGGCGGCCGCGGTGGACGCCGAGCGGGCGCGGATCGCCCGCGAGTTGCACGACATCGTCAGCCACAACGTGAGCGTCATGGTGATCCAGGCCGGGGCCGCGCGGGAGCTGCTCGGCGTTCGGGCCGACGCCGCCGACCCGGATGTCGTCGCCGCCCTCGGCGCGGTCGAGACCGCCGGCCGCGACACGATGAGGGAACTGCGTCATCTGCTGGGGGTGCTGGCGCCGCCGGCGGCCGGTGACGAGGAATCGGCCCTCGCCCCGCCGCCCAGCCTGAGCCGGCTCAGCCCGCTGATCGACCGGCTGGCCTTCGCCGGGATGCCGGTCGAAGTCCGCATCATCGGCGAGCCGCGGCCGTTGCCGACGGGCATCGACCTCACCGCGTACCGGGTCATCCAGGAGGCGCTGACCAACGCGCTGAAACACGGCGGCGGGACGCGGGCCGAGGTGACCGTGCGCTACGCGGATCATCAGCTGAGAGTAGAGGTGCTCAACTCGGGACCCAGCGTCCTGTCGGAAGGCAACGCCCCCGCACCACCGTCCCGGAGCGACGCCCAAGGGCGCGGACTCATCGGGCTCAAGGAGCGGGTGACCGTCTACGGTGGCGAACTCGACGCCCGCCGGCGGCTCGGCGGTGGTTTCCGCGTACGCGCCAAGCTTCCGCTGGATCGCGGATGACCGAGCAACGGCGGCTGCGCGTACTGATCGTCGACGATCAAACTCTGATCCGCACGGGTTTCCGCCTGATCCTCACCGCACGGGGTCTGACCGTCGTCGGCGAGGCGGCCGACGGGGTCGAAGCCCTGGCCGCCGTGCGCGAACACCGTCCCGACGTGGTGCTGCTGGACATCCGGATGCCGAACATGGACGGGCTGGAGGCGGCCAAACGCATCCTGGCCGCCCACCCGCAGTGCCGGGTCCTCATGCTGACCACGTTCGACCTGGACCAATACGTCTACGCCGCGCTCGCCGCCGGGGCCAGCGGCTTCCTCCTCAAGGACGTCACGCCCGAGCATCTCGTGGCGGCCGTCCGGCTCGTCAGCACGGGCGACGCGCTCCTCGCGCCGTCGATCACCCGCCGACTCGTCGCCCGCTACGCGACCGGCCAGCACACTCCACACTCGACCCCGCCGGTCCGGCCCGCACCGCACCGGGATCTCGCGGCGCTGACCCCACGCGAGGTCGAGGTGCTCACCCTGATCGGCCGGGGCCTGTCCAACGCCGAACTCGCCGACACCCTGCACCTCAGCGAAGCCACGGTGAAGACCCACGTGGCGCGGATCTTCTCGAAGCTCGCGCTGCGCGACCGCGTACAAGCGGTGATCGTCGCGTACGAGACAGGGCTGGTCGCGCCGGGAGACAACGACGCCTGAACACGCCTGCGGACGCGGTCCGGAGGCGATCGGCGACTACGCTTCGTAACTTCCCCTCAGTGACAACGTAGCCTAAGTAATTGATAGTGGTAAATGTAAATTGATTCAAAAGATCTATGAGTTTCACTTGATGGAAACATGTTCATGTTGGTAGCTTCTCTCCGGTAGCTGACACGGGGAGGCTGTCATGAACGACGTTTCCGCTTGCCGGAAAACGTATCCGGGCGTCGATCGCTGCTCCGCTGCGGCGGTGAGTCGTCGATGACGATCGATTCCATTGTCACGGGCTTCGGTGATCACGCACGGCGTACGCCGGACGCGCCGGCTCTCGCGGACCGGGCGTCGACGGTCACCTACGGTGAACTTGACCGGCTCGTGGCCGCGGCTGCCGATCGGCTCGCCGGCCATTCCGCGGGCCCGGTCGCCGTGCCGGCGGTGAAGTCCCCGCGCACCGTCGCGACCGTCCTGGCCGGACTGCGTACGCGTCGGCCGGTCCTGCTGTTGTCGCCGACGCTGCCCGAGCCGACCATCGCCGAGATCGTCGAGCGCGCCGGCTGTGCCGTGATCGCCGACGGCGACGGGTGGCGGGCCGGGCCGGGAGGCGGCACGGAGGTGGCGCCGGGGCTGCTGCTGACCACGTCGGGCTCGACCGGCGTACCGAAGATCGTGCCGCTGGCCGATCAGGCCACGTACGCCTTCGCCCGCTGGGCCGACGAGACGTTCGGGCTCGGTCCCGGGCGGCGGGTGCTCAACTATGCGCCGCTCAACTTCGACCTGTGCCTGCTGGACGTGTGGGGCACCCTCGCCGCGGGCGGCTGCTGCGTACTCGTCGACGAGCGGCAGGCGACCAATCCGCGGCAGCTGGCCGGGCTGGTGGGCGACGTGCAGGTGGTGCAGGGCGTGCCGTTGCTGTTCGAGCTGCTCGCCACGGCCGGCACGGTCGCCCCCGGCGTCGAGCACGTGATCGTGACCGGGGACGCGATCCGGGCCGAGTGCCTGGCGCGGCTGCCGGAGATGTTCCCGAACGCCGCCCGGTACAACGTGTACGGCTGTACGGAGACCAACGACAGCTTCATCGGCCCGCTGGATCCCGGTGTGCCGATCGTGCTCGGATCGACCCTTCCCGGCGTACAGGCGCTGGTGATGACGGACGGCGGGGCGCTTGCGGGCGACGGCGAGGGCGAGCTGTGGGTGTCGACGCCGTTCCAGACGGCGGGTTACCTGCACGGGGCGCTGGCCGAGAAGTTCGCCGTCCGCGACGGCGTGCGCTACTTCCGCTCCGGTGACCTCGTGCGGCGGTCCGGGGCCGAGCTGAGTCTGGTGGGGCGCACGGACTTCCAGGTGAAGGTGGCCGGTCAGCGGGTGAACCTGCAGGAGGTGGAGGCGTGCCTGCTGGCGCATCCCGAGGTGACCGAAGCCGCGGTCGTGGCCGTGCGCGACGAGCGGTACGGCCACCGGCTGTACGCGGCGGTCCGCCGGCGCCCGGGCGGCCTGGACAGCCTGGAGCTGCGCCGGCACTGCGCGCAGCGGCTGCCGGGCGCCGCCATTCCCGGCTGGTTCTCGATCGGCGACGCGGCGCTGCCCCGGACCTCGACCGGCAAGGTCGACCGCAACCAGATCCGCACCGACCTGTCCGTACCGCGTTGAAGGAGGCCGTGTGAGCCGCGTGGACGTCATCAGGAAGTACATCGTGGGCGAGTTCGCCCCGGACATCGCGCCCGACCGGCTGGCCGGCGACTACGACCTGCTCGCCGGGGGCGTGGTGGACAGCCTGGGCCTGCTGAAGGTCATCAGCTTCCTGGAACGCGAGTTCGGGCTGCCGGTCGACGACCTCGACCTGTCGCCCGACGACTTCCGCTCGATCGACGAGATCGACGCTTTCGTCGCGCGCCACACCTCAGGCGCGCCGCAAGGAGAGGTGTAACGCCGTGATCATCCGCAACCTCGACGAGGTGAAGACCGTGCACTGGGGCAACGGCCTCAGCCGCCGCTTCCTGCTGGCCGCCGACGGCATGGGCTACACGGTCACCGACACCATCGTGTCCGCCGGCACCCGGTCCTATCTGGAGTACGCGAACCATCTGGAGGCGTGCTACTGCATCGAAGGCCGGGGGGAGGTGGTGGACCTCGACGGCAAGGTGCACGAGATCACGCCCGGCACCCTGTACGCGCTGGACAACCACGACGCCCACTACCTGTGCGCCGCGGCCGACGAGGATCTGCGGCTGGTCTGCGTCTTCGCGCCGGCGTTGCAGGGCGACGAGAGCCACAGCCTCGGCGAGGCGTCGTCGGCCTACTGAACGGCCGCGGGGGAGGGGATGCGACCATGCGATGGAGCGAGGAGCAGCAGGCGCTGCGCGAAGGCGTCGCCCGGTACGGCGAGGCGCTCTCCGACGGGCACCGCGAACGCGACCGCGACGCGCGGTTCGACCCGGACAAGTGGAAGCTCATCGCCGGCAGCGGCCTGTTCGGACTGCCGTTCGGCGAGGAGCACGGCGGCCTCGGCCAGAGCCTGCTCACCACCATGTACGTCCTGGAAGGACTCGGCGAGGCGTGCCGCGACGGCGGCCTCAGTTTCAGCATCACCTCCCACATGGTCAGCACGGGCGTACCGGTGCAGCGGTTCGGCTCGGCGGCGCTGAAGGAGCGCTACCTGCCCGGTGTCTGCACCGGCGCCACGATCGGCGCGCACGCCATCTCCGAACCCGAGGCGGGCTCGGACGCGCTCGCGATGACCACCACCGCCACCCGCGACGGCGACGTGTTCCGGCTGCGCGGATCGAAGAGCTTCGTCAGCAACGCCCCGATCGCCGACCTGATCGTGGTGTACGCGCGTACGCACCCCGGTGGCGGGCCGCTCGGGATCACCGCGTTCCTCGTCGAGCGGGGTACGCCCGGGCTGACGGTCGGCCCGTCGATCCCGAAGCTGGGCCTGCGCAGCTCGCCGTTCGCGGAGGTGTTCCTCGACGACTGCGAGGTGCCCGCCGACCGGGTCATCGGCCGGGTCGGCGGCGGCTTCCGGGTCCTCGACCACGTGATGAAACGCGAGATCCTCTGCTCGTTCATCGTCAACATCGGGGAGGCCGAGCACCGGCTGGCCCGCGTCGTCGAGTACGCGCGGACGCGCCGGCAGTTCGGCCAGCCGATCGGCAAGTTCCAGAGCGTCGCCAACCGGATCGTCGACCTGCGCATCGCGGTCGACACCGCCCGGATGTGGCTCTACCGGGCCGGTGAGCTGCTCGACGCCGGCCAGGAGGCCACGACCGAGGTGGCCGTCGCCAAGCTGCTGGCCAGCGAGGCGAACCTGGCCGCGGCCCTCGGCGCGGTGCAGATCTTCGGCGGCAACGGCTACACCGCCGAGTACGGGCTGGAGGCCGAGCTGCGCAACGCGGTCGGCGGCACCATCTACTCCGGCACCTCCGACATCCAGCGGACGCGCATCGCCTCGATGCTCGGACTGTGAGGAGCCCACCATGTCCACTCCGGACGAACTGGCCGCCACCGAGTTCCTCGACCACGACTCCGACGAGGTCGCAGCCTTCGTCGACAAGACCGTCGACCCCGGCGACGACCCCCGCGAGCGTGCGGTCAAGCTCTACTACGCCGTCCGCGACGGCCTGCACTACGAGGTCTACGGCGCCGACCTGTCCCGCGAGGGCATGAAGGCCAGCGCCATCCTGCGCGCCGGCACCGGCTTCTGCATCCACAAATCCCTCGTGTACGCCGCCGTGCTGCGCCGGGCGGGCGTACCGAGCCGGCTGTTCTACGGCGACGTCGTCAACCACCTCGCCTCGGACCGGCTGCGCGACCTGGTCGGCGGCAACCTGTTCCGGTTCCACGCCCTGACCCTAGTCGGGCTGGACGGCCGGTGGATCAAGTCGACGCCGGTCTTCACCAAGCTGCTCTGCCGGCTGTACCGCATGCGCCCGCTGGAGTTCGACGGCGTCCACGACAGCCTCTACCACCCGTACGACCTCGACGGACGCCGGCACATGGAGTTCGTCACCGAGCACGGCGACTTCGCGGACTTCCCCTACGACCTGGTCGTCGGCGGCATCCGCAGCGCCCATCCGAAATTGGCGGCGAGCGGGGACCGCACCACCTCGGGGTCCCTGGTCGCCGAGGCAGAAAGGGACGACCATGAGTGACCGTGTGAAATACGAGCTGAGTGAGAAGGACATCCCCACCACGTGGTGGAACCCGGCGGCCGACGTAGCCAGCGTCGCGCCCATCCTCGATCCGAAGTCCGGCCGGGAGGTCGGCTTCGACGAGCTGACCCGCTCGATGCCCGAGGCCCTGGTGCGTCAGGAGCTGTCCACCGACCGCGAGTTCGAGATCCCCGACGAGGTCCGCGAGATCTACCGCCAGTGGCGGCCGACCCCGCTGTTTCGGGCCCGCCGCCTGGAGAAGGCCCTGGACACCCCGGCACACATCTACTACAAGTACGAAGGCGTCGCGCCGACCGGCAGCTTCAAGCCCAACACGGCGGTACCCCAGGCCTACTACAACAAGCTGGCCGGCAAGCGCGGCCTGATCGTCGAGACCGGCGCCGGGCAGTGGGGCTGCGCGGTCGCCTTCGCCGGCGCCCTGTTCGGCCTCGACGTCCAGGTGTTCATGGTCCGCGTCAGCTACCAGCAGAAGCCCTACCGGCGCGCCCTCATGGAGACCTTCGGCGCCGAGTGCATCCCCAGCCCGAGCACGCGTACCGCGGCGGGCCGCAGCATCCTCGCCGAGAACCCCGACCACCCCGGCAGCCTCGGCGCCGCGAAATCCGAGGCCCTCCAGATGGCGTACGCCGACCCCACCCTCGGGTACGCGCGCGGCAGCGCCCTGAACCACGTGTGCGCGCACCAGTCGGTGATCGGGCAGGAGGCGATCCAGCAGATGGAACTGGCCGGGGAGCACCCGGACGTGGTGATCGGCTGCTCGGGCGGCGGCAGCAACCTCGCCGGTCTGGCGTTCCCCTTCCTGCGCCAGGCCCGGTCCGGTGGCCCCGCCGTACGCCTGCTCGCCGCCGAACCGGCCGCCTGCCCGACGCTGACCCGCGGCAGGATCGCCTACGACTACGCCGACACGATGGGCCTGACCCCGCTGTTCCGGATGCACACCCTCGGGCACAAGTTCGTGCCGCCGCCCGTGCACGCCGGCGGCCTGCGCGCGCACAACATCGCCCCGCTCATCAGCCGCGCCGTCGAGGACGGCCAGATGGAGGCGATCGCCCTGCGGCAGGTCGAGTGCTTCGAGGCCGGGATGCTGTTCACCCGGACGGAGGGAATCCTGCCCGCTCCCGAGTCCACGCACGCGATCCGTGCTGCGATAGACGAAGCGCTCGCGGCCAAGGCCGAGGGCCGAGGGCGTACCATCCTCTTTGGACTGTCCGGGCACGGCAATTTCGACCTCGCCGCGTACGACGCGTACCTCGCCGGCACCCTGGCCGACGACTCGCTGGACGACGAGGCGGTGGCGCGCGGCCTGGCCAGCATTCCCGAGCCGATCGCCGTCTGAGGCCCGAACCGACCGCGAAGGAGCGTCCATGACCGGCGCCACGTTGTTCCGCTTCATCCTGCTCGGCTGCATCTGGGGCAGCAGCTACACCCTCATCAAGGTCGGCAACGAGGGCCTGACCCCGAGCCAGGTGGTGCTCGGCCGGATCCTGCTCGGCGTGGTGACCCTGCTGCTCATCGCCCTCGTCCGCCGGGTGCCGCTGCCGCCGTGGGGCGCCGCGTGGGGCCACTTCGTGATCAGCGCGACGCTCGGCATGGTCGCTCCCTTCCTCCTGCTCGCCTGGGGCGAGCACTACACCAGTGCGGCGGTGGCCGGCACGGTCATCGCCGCACTGCCGCTGGTCACCATGGGCGTCGTCATGGTCGCCTTGTCCACCGAGAAGATCACCGGCCGCAAGACGGTGGGCCTGCTGATCGGTTTCGCCGGCGTGGTGCTCGTCATCTCGCCCTGGCGCAGCGACGCAGGCTCCCTCAAGGGCCAACTCGCCGTCCTCGGCGCCTGCGTCTGCTACGCGCTGCAGACCGTCTACGTCCGCCGGTTCCTGTCGCCCAAGGGCATCCCGCCGCTCGCCCTGGCCGCGGCCCAGCTCATCGTGGCCCTGGTCCTCCAGGCGGTGATCACGCCCTTCCTGCACTGGGACACCCCGCACATCACCAGCCGGGTGGCGGTCGCCATCGCCCTGCTCGGCATCTTCGGCACCGGCATCGCGTACGTGCTGTTCTTCGGGCTCATCGGCGAACTCGGCGCCACCACCGCGGCCGCCGTCAACTACCTCGTCCCGGTCGCCGCCCTGCTCATCAGCACCATCGTCCTGCACGACTCGTCCACCTGGAACATGTGGGCCGGCGTCGCGATCGTCCTCGTGGGACTCGCCGTCGCCGAGAACCGGGCCGCCCTGCTCGCCCGCCACACCCCGGCCCCCGCAGCGGACACCGCGCCACGCGAGCCCGCCCCCGCCCCGGGCGGCGCCGATGCCGACCGCTGAGCACCGCTGGGGCTGGCGGGCCAGGCTCGGGATCCTGGTCATCGACACCGACCCGGTGGCCGAGGCCGAGTTCTGGTCGCTCGCCCCGCCCGGCGTCACCGTCCACGCCGCCCGCTTCGCCAGCCCGCGTACGCCGGGCACCGACGACTACTCCGAGGCGGCCCGCCGCGTCGCGGAGTCCCCGGAGATCCGCCAGGGGCTCGCGTACTTCGGCCGGATGCGGCTCGACGCCGTCTGCGTCTGCTTCGTGACGAGCAGCTTCCTCGGCGGAGCGGCCTTCGACGAGTCCTTCACGGCCACCGCGGTCGAGGTCACCGGCGGCGTACCCGTCACCACCACCGCCCGGTCGGTCGCCCGCACGCTCAGCGCTGCCGGCGTACGCCGCCCCTACGTCCTCGTACCGCCGTGGTTCAAGGACGAGATCCTGGTGGCCGCCGACGCGTACCTCACAGAACACGGATCGCCCCCGGTCCGGGTGGACCGGTTCGACCCCGGACCCGGCTGGCGTGACCTGAAACCCTGGGAACGCTGGGACGCGGGCAACCAGTTCGCCGTCCAGCCGGAGGACGTCTACCGCCAGGTACGCGCCCAGCTGCCCGCCGACGCGGACGCCGTGGTGATCGCCGGAAGCGGGTTCCGTGCGGTGGAGGTGATCGAGCCCCTGGCGGCGGATCTCGGGCTGCCGGTGTTCACGTCCAACCAGACGGGGATGGGGGAGTGCCTGCGGCTCGCGGGGATGCGCACGGTGGAGTGAACCCGGCCGCCGGGTTCGACCGGTTACAGCGCTGAGACCGTACCGCCGACCTTGCGTACATGATGGGCTCCGGCGAACAGCAAGAGGATGGCGATGGCGGCGTAGGCCAGCGTGCCGGTCCGGTCGCCATCCCGTTCCGCGGACTGCCCGCTGACCCGCAGCCGCTGCGTCGTCCCGGTCCGGTCGAGTGTCCCCGGGAAGTCGATCGTCGCCTGATGCGGGACGCCCTCGGCTGTCCAGTGCACGATGCAGTTCTGCGTGTCCGACCGAGTCTTCTTGCGTACCACCGAGTGGTGCTGGCACGACTCGACCTTGCCCTCGACGGAGTCCCACGCCCAGGTACGCAGCTGGTACGCGGCCAGCCCCAGGCCGGCGACGGCGATCACGATGAGGAGGACGCCGACGACGCGGCGGTTCGCGACAGTGGCCACGCGTCATGATCGCACCGAGCGTCAACACCGACGGTCGGGCCGATCGACGTCGGTGGCGCGCACCTGAGGCGACTACTGGTGGTACAGAAGGATGGCAAGTGGGGCAGTGCGCGTGTTGTACGCGTTGGCGATGGTCGCCGTCGTGATCACGGTGGACGTCCTGTTCTTCCGACACCAGCCGTGGCTGCGGCTGATGGTGAATATCGGAATCGTCCTCGTCTTCGGCGCCTTCTACCTGAGGTTCCTCCGACGCTGACCGCTCGGACCGGGTGCGGCGGCTTCGCCGTGCCGGTCAGATCGGGAACGTGCCGCGGCGCCAGAACCAGTGGCGGCCCGCGTTCAGGTGGTCGATGACCGCCCGCCGGAGCACCGTGTCGCGCGGCAGCTGGTCGAGCGGCGTCGTGAGATTGCGGAAGACGAACCGGCGTACCTCGACGTCGGCGTCGATCCCTTCCGGCTCCTCGTAGGCCTCCAGCTCGAACCGCTGCTGGAACTTGACGATGTTGGAGCTCGCGGGCAGGTATTCGAGCAGCTGCGGGTCGAGCAGCCAGGAGCCGCAGGAGAACACCGTGTACGCCTCGTCGGGGAAGTGACGGGGGAAGAACGCCCGGGCCTCGTCGAGCGACGCGTCGAC
Organism: Hamadaea tsunoensis DSM 44101; assembly: GCF_000428945.1. Lineage (GTDB taxonomy): Bacteria > Actinomycetota > Actinomycetes > Mycobacteriales > Micromonosporaceae > Hamadaea > Hamadaea tsunoensis. The sequence continues at coordinate 254,482 of NZ_AUAX01000007.1, forward strand.
CGTTTCGGGCGTCAGCGGACCCGCGTCGGGGATGTGCAGGCCGATCTCCACGCTGCCGCGCTGATGCTGCAGCCGGCCCAGTTCGTAGAGGCCGCCGCGGGCGTGCAAGGTCAGCCACGCCTGCATGACCGGCCAGCCCTCGCCGTTCATCCGCCGGTCGACGCCGAGGTTGCGGCCCAGGTCCGCGAGGGTCGCCCACGATACCGACTCGGAAATCCCGTGGTCGCGGTGATACTCCATGACGACGTCGACCAGCGCCAGGTACGCGTACACGTAGAGGTGCCGCCAGGCGAGGCCCCGTTCGCGCGGCAGTTCCGGACCGGGCGGCAGCCAGCCGCTGCCACCGAGATCGGCGCGTACCAGGGCGATCGTACGGTCGAGCAGCCAGCGCAGTTCCGGAGTCCACAGCGGAGAGTCGGCGTCCGGCCAGCCGGCCATGATCTCGGCCGCGTCGTCCGCGGGCACCTGGAGGCGGTCGAGGATCGCGGGAGCGTCGGCCTTGGCGGGCAACGGCGCCGAGGGCAGGTCGCCGGCGAGCTCGTGCACGCGTTCGACCTCTTCGACGGGTACGCCGAGTCGAGCGGCGACCTCCGCCGGGTGCGCAGCGTTCTCCAGGCCCACAGCGTCTTCCGCGTTCACGGCGCTTTCCAGATCCACGCGGCCGACCCTACCCGACGCCGTGTCGCCCAACCGCCGCCGAGTGCCCGCATCCCAACAGGCGCAACGGCGCCGGACGTCAGGAATGTGGTGATGTCGATGTCAGGCCGCCACGACCGCCTGGAGTAGCTGTGCTGTCTCCCTGATCACGTCGGGTAGCCGGGGGCCGTCTTGGTTGCCGATCCAGCGCTCGAACGCGACCCGGAACACCGCCACTCCCGCCTCGGCGGCCAGGCTCGCGTGCGGCTCTGGTGTACCCGCGTCGCGCAGGGCCTCGGCGGCGGCGGACGAGAGAGCGGCCATCTTCAGCAGTTCGCGCTCGCGCAGCTCCGCGTGGGCGGAGACGACCTGCTGGCGTCGCTCGGCGAAGGCGCGGCGCTCTTCCAGCAGTTCGCCGGCGGCGGCGAAGGCGTCGACGATCACCTCGATCGGCGGGGTACCGGCCGGGCTCGCCGAGATCGCGCCCACCAGCAGATCCTGGAGGACGTGTGAGCCGGAGAACAGCACCTCGCGCTTGTCCGCGAAATGGCGGAAGAAGGTGCGCTCGGTGAGGCCGGCCACCTTGGCGATCTCGGCCACGGTGGTCTGCTCGTAGCCGCGCTCGACGTAGAGCTCCAGCGCGGCCTGTTCCAGCCGGGTACGCGCGTTCGGCTCCCATCGACCCATAGCCGGAATGGTACGCGATGACAGTCCCTGACATCACGTGCTAGGCTGATGACAGTAACTGACATCAAGCACCGGCATCCGCGGCCGGCTCGCGGCCACAGATCGGCAGCACGGCTGAACAGCGCGGACCAGGGCCGGTCGTCACCTCGGAGGTCATCCCATGCACGTCTTCGTCACCGGCGCGTCCGGCTGGATCGGGTCCGCCGTCGTTCCGGACCTGCTCGCCGCCGGCCACACCGTCACCGGTCTGGCCCGCTCCGAGGCGTCCGCCGACGCGCTGACCGCCGGCGGCGCCCAGGCGCTGCGCGGCACGCTGGCCGATCTGGACCTCCTGCGCGCCGCCGCGGGCGACGCCGACGCCGTGATCCACCTGGCGTTCCAGCACGACATCGCGTTCTCCGGCGGCTTCGACGCCGCCGCGACGGCCGACCGCCTCGCCGTGGAGGCCATGGGCGCCGCGCTCGCCGGTTCGGACCGTCCGTTCGCGATCGCCTCCGGTCTGCTCGGCCTGCACGGCGATTCCGGAACCACCGTCACCGAGCTCGGCGGTCACGGCACGGTCGTGGGGGGACAAGGTCCGCGTCAGCGGCACGCGACCGCCGAGTTCACGCTCGCACTTGCCGAGCAGGGCGTACGCTCGTCGGTCGTGCGGCTCGCCCCGACCGTGCACGGAGACGGCGACGAGGGCTTCATGGCGACTCTCGTACGCGTCGCCCGCGATCGTGGCGTCGCCGGCTACCTCGGGGACGGGAGCAGCCGGTGGCCGGCCGTGCACCGGCTCGACGCCGCCCGCCTGTTCCGCCTCGCGATCGAGGAGGCGCCCGCGGGTTCCACGTTGCACGCGGCCGCTGACGAGGGCGTGGGGATGAAGGACATCGCCGAGGTCTTCGGCCGGCACCTGAACGTTCCCGTGGCCGAGATCCCCGCCGCCGACGCCGCGGCGCACTTCACGTGGCTCGCCGGTTTCGTGGGGCTGGACAGCCCGGCATCGAGCGCGCTCACGCGGAAGCTGCTCGGCTGGCGGCCGGAGCAGCCCGGCCTGCTCGCCGACCTCGACCAGGGGCACTATTTCGGCGCCTGACGCCGGACACTCCCGACGCCGGACCGCTCCGCCGCCGGTTCGAGCCGAACGCCAGTGGGACGCGTGGTCCGGACGGCCCCGGCGTCGGGCAGAATCGCGGGTGTGCTCGTGACGACGATCGACTACCACACCGGCGGCGAACCGTTCCGGATCGCGACGTCCGGCGTACCCGAGATTCGTGGTGCCACTGTCCGTGACCGCCGCGAGTACGCGCGTAACAGCCGGACCGTCGACGCCGTACGCCGGTTCGTGTGTCACGAGCCTCGCGGGCACTCGGACATGTACGGATGTTTCCCGGTGCCCCCGGATGACGACGGCGCGCATCTGGGCGTGCTCTTCTGGCACAAGGACGGGTTCTCGACGGCCTGCGGGCACGGCACCATCGCGCTCGGCGCGTGGGCGGTGGAGTCGGGGCTGGTACCCGCGGCGCCCGACGGTACGACGGACGTGGTGATCGACGTTCCCTCCGGTCGGGTGACCGCGCGGGTGGCCTGCCGGGGCGGAGTGATCGAGTCGGTGACGTTCGTGAGCGTCGCGTCCTATGTGCTCGGTCGCGACGTCCCCGTACGCACGGCACGCGGGACCGTCCTGGTCGACGTCGCCTACGGCGGGGCCATCTACGCCAGCGTTCCGGCGAAGGCGTTCGGGCTGACCGTCAGCGCCGAGCACCACGACGCGCTGATCGCGGCCGGGCGGGAGGTCAAGAACGCGCTGGCGGACTCGGAGGTCGCGCGCCACCCGAGCGACGACCGGCTGTCCGGGATCTACGGCACCATCCTGTACGACGACCTCGGCGACACGGACCTCGGCGGGGTCGGCGGCAACCCGCACCAGCGCAACGTGACGATCTTCGCGGACGGCGAGGTGGACCGGTCGCCGTGCGGCTCCGGAACGGCCGCCCGGGTCGCGCTGCTCGCCGCCGACGGCCGGCTCGGCCCCGTCCACGGGAGCCATGAGGCAGGCTCGGGCCGGGTGCTGCGGCACGACTCGATCGTGGGTTCCACGTTCACGGCCAGGGTCGCCGGAACGACCGAGGTCGAGGGACGCCCGGCCGTACTGCCGGAGGTCGAGGGGATGGCGTACCGGACCGGGGAGCACCGGTTCACGCTCGATCCGCGCGACCCCGTCGGCCGTGGCTTCCTCCTGCGCTGAGGTCGACCCTGCCCACACGGCGGGCCTTGGCGCGGTGCGCCTGCCTGGACGGGTGGTGGCGGCGTACCATCACGCGGTGATCAATGGGGTGCACACGATTCTGTTCAGCTCCGACGCCGAGGCGGACCGCGTCTTCCTGCGCGACGTGCTCAGCCTCGACAGCGTCGACGCCGGCGGCGGCTGGCTCATCTTCAAGTCTCCGCCCGGCGAGATCGCGGTGCATCCCGAGACGCCGGCCGAGCCTGCCGCGCCTGAGCCCGCCACCGACGGGCCCGCGGCGCATCACGAGCTGTTCCTGATGTGCGACGACCTCGACGTGACGCTGAGCGGGCTCGCCGCGCGCGGGGTCGAGGTGAACGGCGAGCCGCGCCGCGAGCGGTGGGGCGTCGTCGCGGAGATCCGGCTGCCCAGCGGGTCGCCCATGGGGATCTACCAGCCGGCGCATCCCACGGCCCACGGTCTCTGAGGCCTGTCGACCGGCGGCACCGTCAGGCGCTGCGGCCGGCTGAGATCGCCGACACCACGGGTGCATGCTCGGTCCGCTTATCGTGGGTGCATGGGTGAGGCTGACACTGGCGTGAACGCCACCAGTCATCCGCTCGACGATCCCGTGCGGTCCGCGCTCACCGGACCGCACGCCCATCTGGCCGAAGTGCGTGGCAGAGTCATGCGCTACCCGCCCGACGTCCTGAAGTTCGTCGCGATCCCATACCCGGCCACAGCAGATGATTGGGCCGAAGCGGCCGCGTGGGCCGGACCGGAGCAGGTGGGAGTCGGGGTCGTGGTGGCGCCGCCGGCCGACTGGCTGCTCAGCTCCGTCGGCCAAGGGCTTCAGCTCGTCGAGGACCGCGTCCGACCGCGGTTCGACGCTGAGGCCGTGCGACTGGGACCGGCTGACGTGCCCGAGATCGTCGAGTTCGTCGCCCGCCACCGCAACGGGCGCCGGTTCCCGCCCCGCACCCTGGAAACCGGCACCTACCTGGGATTCCGCCGCGGCGGTGCGCTGGTTGCGATGGCCGGTGAACGGCTGCGTCCGGCCGGCTGGTCCGAGCTCAGCGCCGTGTGCACCGACCCCGCGTACCGCCGTCAGGGTCTCGCCACCCGGCTGGTCCTCGCGCTCGTCGCCGGCATCCACGAGCGTGGCGACGCCGTGTTCCTTCACGTCGAAGGCGACAACGTCGAAGCGATCGCGCTCTACGAGCGGCTCGGGTTCCGGCTGCGCAGGCCGATCTCGATGGCGCGGGTCCACATTCCCCCGAACCCGTGAGTGTCGAGGCGAGAGTGAGGGTCACCGCCATGGCCCGATTCCGACCGGCGGTCCGCGCCATCCTGGTAGATGAAGAAGACCGTGTGCTGCTATGCCGGCTGGAGTTTGCGGAGTCGGGCCGCGACGTCGTCGTTTGGACCGTTCCAGGCGGCGGAGTGGAACCCGGCGAGGACAGGATGACCGCGTTGCAGCGGGAGTTGGATGAGGAGGTAGGGCTTCACCTGACCGCCGATCCGCCGCAGGTATGGCATCAACAGGTCCGCTGGCCGCACCGCGACAACGGCTTCGACGGCGTTCGCAACGACTACTTCCTGGTGCGCACCAGTGCATTCGATCCTCGCGGCTCGATGACCGACGAACAGCTGGCTCAGGAGTGCCTCATGGGATTTCGCTGGTGGAGTCTGAGCGAGCTGCACGAGTATTCCGGGCCCGCCGTGTTCGCACCACCAGGGTTCCCCGCTCTTCTGCGCGCGCTGTTGTTGGACGGAGTACCCGCCAGCCCCATAGCTATCAGCTCGTAGAGGGTTATTCGATCGTCGGACAGCCGACGTTCGGCGAAACTGTCGGGATGGCCCTGGTCTACCTGGTGCAGCACGCGCACAAGCAACCCGAGCCAGGCGACCCGGGCCTGACCGACACCGGTGAGCGGCAGGCCGCAAGGACGGGCCAATGGCTGGGCCGGTTGGGCTTGCGCGCCGTCTACAGCAGTCCCATGCGTCGCGCGTGGCAGACCGCCGAGCCGATCGCCGCGCTGCACGGGTTGACGGTTCGCCCCGATGAACGGCTGCGCGAACGCATGAACTGGGACGGCACTCAGCCGCTGGAGGAGTTCATGGCCGACTGGACCCGCTGCGTGCACGATCGCGACTTCGTGCCACGAGCGGGTGACTCGTCGCGGCAGGCGGGCTCCCGAATGGCCGAATTCTTGCGAGAGGTAGCAGATCAGCCCGGCCCCGTGGCAGCGGTGTCGCATGGCGGCGTCACCGTCGATCTACTGCGTACGCTGCTGGGCGACCAAGCATTGCCGGCGTCATTGCTGTACGAGGGCGTTCCGTCGTGCGCCATCACGACATTCAAGGCGCTGACGGTGGTGGAGATCGCCCATACCGACCACCTGCTGTGAATGTCGGCTGTTGAGTGACCGGCTCGTCGAGCACACCTATTTGGAGGTCCAAGCCCGATGGTGAATGACGACCTTCTTCGCCGGCTTCGGACTGAACAGGCCCGGGCGCTGCTCGACCACGCCGAGCCGCACTACGCGGTGATGCTGGCCTGCGATCTGCTGGTGGCCGGCGTCGACGGCGAAGCCGTGACGGCGCTCGCCTCCGAGTCGGCTCGGAGCCTGCCGGCACACAGCGCGAATCGGCGCCTCGCGGCGGTGGTCTCCGAACTCGGGCTCCCCGAGCTGGCCATGCGTCTCGAAGACGTCCTCGGCGGGCAGGCCGACGATGGACTGCGCAGCGAGCTTGCCGCGTTGGCCCGGACCATCCTGAACCGCTTGACGGCGGGTCAAGAGCGTTATTCGTTCAATGATCTTCGATGGAGTCGCCGGTGGTGCCGTGATCGGCCAGCGACTCGTCCTGAGTGGACGCAACGGCCGGTGGGCTCGTGACCACACAGGAGATCCTCGCCGACCGGCCGTCGCGGGTGGAGATTATGACGGGCTTGACCAGCGGGCAAGTCGATCGTCTGCTTGGCGGCGTTCTCTGCGTGCGAGCGATGGCACAGGAAGCCTGAGCTGTCTGCTGCCGGCGTGCGGTGTGCCTCAGGTCAAGGCGGATACCGCCTGGTACCTGGTGGCCGCACCCAACACGCTGATGATCAGCGCGCTTGCGAACGGCAGCAGCCCCGGCCACCGGACTCCGGGGCGCGGGAAGCGGCTCAGCAGGCGGCGCGAGCGTACGGCACGGTCACACCGCAGGTCCGGTCATCGGGTTGGCATGGTCTGGTAGAGGTCGAAGCCGCGGCGCAGGTAGTTCTCCAGCGCGTACGGGTGGTCGGCGCTCGACGTGTGCAGCCACAACCGGGTCGCGGCGGGCGCCTCGCGGAACGCGATCCGGGCCGCCTCGACCAGGAACGGGCCGCCGACCCCGCCGCCGACATGGGCCGGGACCAGGCCGAAGGTCTCCAGCTCGACCTCGTCGGCGCCGGCCTCGTCCACGGCGAACCGCAGCGACGCCAGCCCGATCGCGGTGCCCGTGCGGCCGTGGAGGACCCCGCCGCGGTGCAGGGTCCAATGGCGGGTGTCGGCGCGGGTCGCGTACTCGGCCCATTGTGGGTCGGTCCAGTGACCCGTCGGCCAGTCCCAGGGGGCGCCGATCGCCACGGTGGTGTCGCGGACGACGCGGGGATCGGTCTGCTCCACGATGGTCACATCGGCCGGGAGGCGGCGCGAGGCGCGTACGGCCTCGGGGGAGCGGACCTCCAGGTAGTACAGGGTCTCACCGGTTCTGCTGCTGGCCGACATGACGCGATCTTGGCAGTGGGCGGGCCGCCGGGGCTACGTGATGATCACCACGCGGGGCGTCAGGGCAGCTGGCCTTCGTACCAGCCGATCTTCGCCTGCAGGTGGCGGTACTGGTCGGCGAGCAGCGCCAGGTGCTCCTCGACCGCCTTCGCGTGCTCCCGCAACAGATTCAGCCGTTCGGTCAGCGTCTGCTCGCCGTCCCGGGCGAGTTCGGCGTACCGCTGCATGTCGCTGATGGGCATGCCGGTGTCGCGCAGGCAGCGCAGGACGCCGAGCCACTCGAGGTCGCCGTCGGTGAAGACGCGGTGGCCGGACGAGCTGCGCACGACCCCGCTCAGCAGGCCGATGCGCTCGTAGTAGCGCAGAGTGTCGAGGCTGAAGCCGCTACGGGTCGCGGCGCCGGAGGGGGTGTAGGTGCTCACCGTGCCAAAGATAGCGGCTTGACCTGGAGCGCGCTCCAGGTTGAATCCTGGGCCGGAACACCGACCACGGAGGGATTTTCAGGATGGAAACGACGAAGCGCACGCTGGGCCGGTCCGGCGTCGAGATCAGCGCGCTCGGCATGGGCTGCTGGGCGATCGGCGGCCCGTACAGCGACGGCACCTCCCACTACGGCTGGGGCGACGTGGACGACGCCGAGTCGATCCGGGGCGTACGCCGGGCGCTGGAACTCGGCGTCACCTTCTTCGACACGGCCAGCAGCTACGGCGCCGGGCACAGCGAGGTCGTCCTCGGGCAGGCGCTGGGCGGCGTTCGGGCCGATGTCGTGGTGGCGAGCAAGTGGGGCTACACGTTCGACGAGGCGAGCCGGACCGCGCTGGGGATGGACGACAGCGTCCCGTACCTGCGGTCGTGCCTGGAGGGGTCGCTGCGGCGGCTCGGTACCGACTACGTCGACGTCTACCAGCTGCACATCGGCGACATGGCGATCCCGCAGGCGCTGGAATTCATCGAGCCGCTGGAGGAGCTCGTCGCCGAGGGCAAGCTGCGCGGCTACGGCTGGAGCACCGACGACCCCGAGCGCGCCGCCGCCTTCGCCGAGGCGGGGCCGCACTGCGTGGCCGTGCAGTACGACATGTCCGTGCTCGCCGACCGGCCCGCGATGGTCGAGACCAGCGAGCGCCTCGGCCTCGCGGGCATCATCCGCGGCCCGCTCGCGATGGGTCTGCTGAGCGGGAAGTACGCCGACGGCCGCGCCGTCGCCGCCAACGACATCCGCGCGATGGACGTGCCCTGGATGACGTACTTCCAGGCCGGTGCCGGGGCGCCCGAGTGGGTCGCCCGCGTCGAACGGCTGCGCGAGATCTTTGCGACCGGTGGGCGTACGCCGGCCCAGGGCGCGCTGGCGTGGCTGTGGGCGCGCAGCGAGACGGCGATCCCGATCCCGGGCTTCCGGTCCGTGCAGCAGGTCGAGCAGAACGCGGGCGCCCTGGAGCTCGGGCCGCTGAGCAAGGAGGAGTTCGCGGCGGTCGAGGACGTGCTCGCGGAGCTCCGCGGCGGGTTCGCCGCCGAGTGAGCCCATGTCCCAGGGGCGGGCGAGTCCCGGGTCAAGGGAAGGTTAAGGCAGCCACAAGACTCGCGCCGCTCATTGTGGACACGCCGAACCTGTTGGTACCACGGACACGATGAGACGCGACGGACTCCGGCGCGGCGGACCCACGGTGGCCCGCCGCGCCCGTTCCGTGGGCGACGATCCGCTCGACGAGTGGACCGCGCTGCTTGCCTCTCCACAATGGACGGAACCGACCGATCGCAGCCGCGACGCGTACTGGCGCGACGGGCACTTCGAGTACGTCCCGGCGGGCCCGGCGGCCCAGCCCCTACAGGCAGCTCAGCCCGCGCAGGCGGTCGCGCCGTGGAAGGACGCCGCCGAGTCCGACCGCGCCGGGCGTACGCTCTTCGTGATCCTGTGCTGGTTCGCGCTCGCGACCAGCCTGGAACTCTGGTGGCTGGACACGCCGGCCGGATCGCTCGCCGCGCCGGCGGACGTGTGGCTGGCGGTCGGCCGCATCACCGGCCTGCTCGGCGGCTTCGTCCTGCTGCTGCAACTGCTCCTGATGAGCCGGGTCGGCTGGCTCGAACGCTGGATCGGCGCGCACGCCCTGCTGGCCTGGCACCGCGAACTGGGCGTCTACGTCCTGCTGGCCGTGCTCGGGCACGTCGCCGCCTCCGTCACCGGGTACGCCCTCCAGCTCGGCGAGCCCATCCTGCCGGAACTGTGGAACATGGCCACCGCGTACCGGGACATGGTGTTCGCCTCGATCGGCACGCTGATCCTCGTCGGCGTGGCCGTCCTCGCGCTGCGGTCGCTGCGCCGGCGATTGTCCTACGAAGCCTGGTACTACCTGCACCTGTCCGCGTACGCGGTGGTGGTGCTCGGGTACTTCCACCAGTTCACGGCCGGGCAGCAGTTCATGGGCGACGGATTCGCCCCGTGGTACTGGCGCGGCCTGTACGCGTTCGTCCTCGGCTGCCTGGTGTGGGGCCGTGTCGTGGCGCCGCTCGTGCTGAACGTGCGGCACCGGCTGCGCGTGGTCGACGTGGTGAGCGAGGGCGACACGCCGGGCATGATGTCGATCTACATCGGCGGCCGGGCGCTCGACCGGCTCCCGGCCCGCGCCGGGCAGTACTTCCGCTGGCGGTTCCTCACCCGCCGCGGCTGGTGGCAGGCCCATCCCTTCTCGCTCTCCGCGGCCCCCCACGCGCGCTGGCTCCGGCTGACCGTCAAGGTCGTCGGCGACCACACGCGGGACCTTCAAGCGCTGCGGTCCGGCGTACGCGTCCTGGCCGAAGGCCCGTCCGGAGTGTTCACCGCGGACCGCAGCGTGCGGCGGCGGGCCCTGCTGATCGCGGGCGGCAGCGGTGTCGCGCCGATCCGGGCGCTGCTGGAGGATCTGCCCCGCGGCACGATCATGATCTACCGGGCGGCCTCCGCGGCCGAGGTCCTCTTCCGGGACGAGTTCGACTGGCTGGCCACGCATCGCGGCGCGTACATCTGCTATGTGCTCGGGGGACGCGACGACCCGGGGCCGCGCCACCTGTTCACGCCGCGCGGGCTGCGCGAGCTCGTGCCCGACGTCGCGCACCGGGACGTGTTCCTGTGCGGGCCGCCGGGCCTGGTGGAGGCGGCCCGCAAGACATTGCGCAAGCTGCGCGTCCGCAGACGGCAGATCCACCTCGACCCGTTCGAGTTCTGACCCGGGCCGGTATCGGCCCGGGGTCCCCAGCCAGAGGAGGCGCGCATGCGACGAGGGGTGACGGCGGTCGTCGCGACCGTGCTCGGCACGGGCCTGATGGTGGGGGCGAAGCTCGGGCACGCCGCGAACACGCAGGAGATCGCGGCGCCGGCGGCGGACGACGTCCACGCGGGCACCGCGCCCGATCCCGGCACGTCCGCGACTCCCGCGAGTACCGGGACCCCGGCCGCTGGGGCAGGTTCTCCGTCCGCCAGACCGCCGGCCACGAGCAAGCCCGCGGCCTCCCGCCCTGCGCCCTCCCCGTCCACCCGCCCGTCCGCGCGGTACAAGGACGGCACCTACACCGGCCCGGCCGTCCGCGAGCGCTTCGGGTCGATCACCGTCACCATCACCGTGTCCGGCGGCCGGATCGCGCAGGCCGCCGCGACCTGCGCGTGCTCCGGCCAGTCCCAGTCGATCAGCCAGAACGCCTTCGGCAAGCTGAATCCGCGTGTCCTGGCCGCTCAGAGTGCTACCGTCGCGTCTGTGTCCGGTGCCACCTACACCAGCACGGCGTACGCGCAGTCGCTCGCCGCGGCCGTCGACGCCGCGCGTACCTGAACGGCGGCCCGGCGTGCGACGCGTCGAACAGATCATGGGCACCGCGATCAGCATCGACGTGGTATCTCCTGCTGATACGCAGGAGGACGTCGCGGAGTTGATCGAAGCCGCGTTCGCCTGGTTCCGGGAGGTCGACGCGCGGTTCTCCACCTACAAGCCCGCCAGCGAGGTCAGCCGGATCGACCGGATCCCCGCATCGGAGCGGTCCGACGACCTGCGCCACGTCCAGGACGCGTGCGCCCGGCTGTGGGAGTTCACCGGCGGCTACTTCGACGCGTACGCGACGGGGAGATTCGATCCGTCCGGCTACGTGAAAGGCTGGTCGGTGCAGGCGGCGTCGGACCGGCTGGCGGCCGCCGGAGCGCTGGACCACTGCATCAACGCGGGCGGCGACGTGTGCGTACGCGGCCGGCCTGCCGCTCCCTCTGGCACTGACGGCGACGACGGCGACGACGGCGACGACTCCGGTCCATATTGGAGGATCGGCGTCCGGCATCCTTGGGAGGAGCGGAAACTGGCCTGGGTGCTCGGCGTCACCGACACCGCCGTCGCGACCTCCGGAACCTACGAGCGCGGCCTGCACGTCATCGACCCGTTCACCGGGCAGGGCGCGCACGAGCTGCGCTCGGTGACCGTGGTCGGGCCGGACCTCGCCCTGGCCGACGCGTACGCGACCGCCGCCCTCGCGATGGGCCGGGCGGGACTGGCCTGGCTCGGCAGGCTCGACGGTTACGAGTCCGCCGTCATCACCGAGGACGGCCGCGCGTACGCCTCCGACGGCCTGCCCGTCCTGGGATGACGGATCCCTACCGCGAATCCGACCAGTGGTAGAACGCCTGCGGCGTGCCGTTGAAGCAGCGCACGAGGACGGTCTCATGCCGGCCCCAGCGGTCGAAGACGACCCGGGCGGGATCGGCCGGACCGCGCCACACGTCGTCGACCCGGTAGCCCTGGGCCGGACTCCACGACTCCAGGTACGCGCCGCCCGGCGTACACCGGGCGACGACGGAACCGGCGGGAGTGCTCAGGATGCGGCCGGCCGCGGCGGGTGACGGACTGCGGCTCGCCCGCACCGAGGGTGAGGCCGACGGTGACGGGCTCGCGGACGGCGAGGGCGACGGAGTCGGTGACAGGATGACGGAGGGTGACGGCAGCGGGGACGGTGACACGTCCTGCTCGACGGTGAGTGACGGCGGCAGGGCCCGATCGACCAGCGCGTCCCCGATCAGCGACAACGCCAGTACGCCGACCGCGGCGGCGGCAGCGGCACCGGCGGCCCACGCGAACACGCCGGCCACGACCCTGCGCAGGCCGGCCGTCCGCTTCCCCGGGGCAGGGGTCACGTCGGCTCGCCGGGACGGATGTCCACGTCAGGAACGTCGCGCTGCACGGGGGCATGATGCCACACGGCACGATAAGGGGAGGGCGTACAGCGCGATAAGGAACGGTTAAGTAGCCGCGGCCCGATTCGTCCACGGTGCGGCTCTCATGATCGAGGCGGGAATGTGGTCGCGCCACGAAGATCGAGGCGGATTTCTGGTCCTCAGGACAGCCGGACGGCCACCTCGATCTTCGCTGCACGACCGCAAATCCACCTCGATCACGGGAAAGGATGATGGCGCGCCAGGCCCACGGTCGCCGTGCCTGATCATGGACTGCCCGGAGCGCAACCGTCCGCTACCGGCGACTCGTCGTCCACCCCGATCCCGTGGTCGGCCAGGAGTTGCGTGAGCCGCTGGACCTCCGCTCGCAGGTACTCGACCTCGCGGACCACGCGGAGCGTGTCCACCGTGGGAGCCCACGCCGTCACCGCGGCCGCGCGGCGTACGAGCACCTCCTTCTCCTCGTCGCGCAGGCGGCCGGCCGTCACGTAGTCGCCGCTGTCGATCGCCGCCTCCTTGGCCCTGCGTACCGCGTCGAGTTCGTTCTGCAGGTCGCGCAGGTGATCAGGAAGGCTCGTCCGATGGACCGGTTCGTGCTCAGGCGCGACTCCACCCCCGTGCACCCTGAGCACGCGATCGATCTCCTCGCGGAGGCGATCCGGGCGGGCGCCCGCCTCGACGAGGAGGCGTGCCGCCGGGGTGGTTCCCTCGACGACCAGGGCGAGGAGGAGATCCTCGGTGCCGAGCAGCTCACCTCCGGTCAGCCGGCTCTCCACCTCGGCGGCACGCAGTACGCGTCCGAGCGAGGAGTCCGGCGTCCCACCCCGCTGGAGGACCGCCAGGGTCTGGGAGCGCAGGTCGGCCACGGGGATGCGCAGGTTCGCCAGCACCTGCCCGACGATGCCGAACCAGCCTTCTTCCGGCGACACGCCGTCGAGTAGGGCGATGAGGTAGTGCTCCGGCGAGATCTGATCATGGCCCAGTTCGGCCGCGTGCTGTGCGGCGGCGTCGGCGACACGGCGGGCCCGGTCGGTCCACCGCGGAGGGGCTGGCTTGTTCATCGGATTCTCCCCGGGATGGTCACCGTCGGCGGAAGGCGGGATGTGAAGGTCCCTCACCACTCTCGTACAAACCGCGCTCGGCCACTAGGGTGTTCGCCGTGGCGCGGTTGTTGCTGGTCGAGGATGACGCCGAGATCCGCCGTGCCCTGATCCGGGCCCTCACCGAGCGCGGCCACACCGTCAGCAGCACCCCGTCGGGGCTGGCCGCCCTGCAGCTGGTCCTCGACGACCGGCCCGATCTCGTCGTGCTCGACCTGGGCCTGCCCGACGTCGACGGGCACCAGGTGCTGCGGATGCTGCGGTCGGTGAGTGCCGTGCCGGTGATCGTGGCGACCGCGCGCGACGGCGAGCAGGCCATTGTGGACGCGCTCGACCTGGGGGCCGACGACTTCGTGCACAAACCCTTCGGCGCGGTCCACCTGGAGGCGCGCATCCGCGCCGTGCTGCGCCGCGGCGACACCGGGCGGGCGCGGGAGCCGATCGTCGTCGGCGAGCTGCGGCTCGACCCCGCGACCAGGGAGGTCAGCCTGGCCGGGGCGCGCGTCGAGCTGTCGCCGCGCGAGTTCGACCTGCTCGCGTACCTGATGCGGCGGCCGGGTGAGGTGGTCAGCAAGCGCGAGCTGCTCGCGGAGGTGTGGCATCAGCCCTTCGCGAGCACCGACAAGACCCTCGACGTGCACGTGTCGTGGCTGCGGCGCAAGCTGGGCGAGGACGCCCGCGCGCCGCGCTACCTGCATACCGTGCGCGGCGTCGGGGTCCGTCTCGCCGAGCCGGCTTAGCCGTGCGCGCCCGCGTCATCCTCCTGGTCGTCGCCACCAGCGCGCTGGTCCTGGCCGGTTTCCTGGTCCCGCTCGCTCTCCTGGTACGCACGACCGCCGCCGACCGGGCCGTCAGCGCGGCCTCGATGGAGGCGCAGGCGCTCGTGCCCGCCGTCGCCGGCACCGACCCGGAGCAGTTGCGCCGCACGGTCGACCAGGCCAACGCGGGGGCCGCGCACCGGATGACGGTGTTCCTGCCCGACGGTACGCAGGTCGGCGCGCCCGCGCCCCGGTCGGCGGCGGTCGGCGAGGCGCAGGCCGGCCAGAGCCTCAGCGCCGACCTGCCGGGCGGCAAGGAAGTGCTGGTCGCGGTGGCGGGGCGGTCGGACGGCGTGGCCGTGATCCGCACCGAGGTCACCGACGACGAGCTGACCGAGGGGGTCGGCAGCGCGTGGCTGACGCTGGCGTTGCTCGGGGGCGGCGTACTGCTGGTCAGCATGATCGTCGCCGACCGGCTCGCGCGCAGCATGATCCGCCCGCTGAGCAGCGTCGCCGTGCTCGCCGAGCAGCTGGCTACCGGCGATCTGGCCGCCCGCGCGGAGGTGACCGGTTCCCGTGAGGTACGCCAGCTCGCCGCCGGCCTCAACCGTCTCGCGCAGCGGATCGGCGGCCTGCTCGCGCACGAGCGGGAGGCCGTCGCGGACCTGTCGCACCGGCTGCGTACGCCGTTGACCGCGCTGCGCATCGACGTCGACGGGCTGTCCGATCCCGCGGAGCGGGCCGTGCTCGCGGCCGACGTCGACGCGCTCGGCCGGGCCGTCGACGAGGTCATCCGGCTCGCGCGCCGCCCGCCGGTGCCGATCACCGCCCGGGTCTGCGACGCCGCGACAGTGGTCCGTGAGCGCGCCGAGTTCTGGTCGCCGCTCGCCGACGAGGAGGAGCGCCCGTTCGAGGTGAGCCTGCCCGGCGTACCGCTGGTGGTGGGGCTGGACGGCGACAGCCTGGCGACGTGCGTGGATGCGTTGCTGGGCAACATCTTCGCCTACACCCCCGACGGTACGCCGCTGCTGGTCACCCTCGACCGGGACGCGGACTCCGGCGGCGCGACGCTGGTCGTGGCGGACCGCGGCCCGGGGCTGGGTCCGGACTGGCAGCCGGGCCGGGGCCGCAGCTCCGGCGGCTCGACCGGCCTCGGCCTGGACATCGTGCACCGCACCGCGGCGGCGTCCGGTGGGGCGATGCATCTGGAACGGACGCCCGGCGGCGGCCTGACCGTCGTCGTGGCGCTTGGCCCGTCCGCGGCCCAGCAGCTGCGCCGCGACGTCGGCGGCCGGCACCGCAGACAATGAGCGCCCGGGCGGCGGTAACCGCGCGGCCGCTGCCGGACATGTCGCTGATATGAACGATGAAGACGCGGCTGATGCTGCACCCGTCAGCGGCGAACGCCCCCGAGCCGAACCCGCCGAACCGATCAGTGCCGAACCGGTCACCGCTGAGCGCCTCCGCTTCGAGGAGCTCTACCGCGCGCACTACGCGGAGCTGACGCGCTTCGCGGCCCGCCGGGTCGGTGCCGACACGGCCGGTGACGTCGTCGCCGGCACGTTCCTCGTCGCCTGGCGCCGGCTGTCCGAGATACCCGCCGACCACCCGCGGGCCTGGCTGTTCGCCACCGCCCGGCTCGTCATCGCCAACGAACTGCGCGCGCGTACGCGTCGCGACCGGCTCTCGGCCCGCGCGTCGGCTGCGGCCCCGGCCCACGTCGACGACCACGCCACCGAGGTCGACGAGCGCGTACGCGTCCGGGCGGTGCTCGCCGAGCTGTCCCCGGCCGACCAGGAGGTCCTCCGGTTGACCGAATGGGAGGGGCTGGACGTGACCGAGGCGGCGCTGGTGCTCGGCTGCAGCCGGACGGCGCTCAAGGTACGCCTCCATCGCGCCCGGCGCCGCTTCGCGCAACGCCTGGCCGCCACCGAATCAGCGGCGGCCCCGGTCGCCCTCGCCACGACCGTTCCCCAGGGGAGTCCGTCATGAACCAGTCCACCGCCCTGGCCCGTCTCCGGGCCGCCGATCCCGCCGCGGACCTTGATCCCGGCGTACCGTCCGCGGTGCCCGATCCGGCCCTGCTCACCGAGATCGCCGCCGAGCCCGCCCGCCGGTCCTGGCTGCGTTCGCCCCGTCGCCGGTGGGCCGCCGCCGGTACCGCCGTCGCCGCTGCCGTCGCCGTCCTGTTCGTCAGCGCGCCCTGGTCGGCTGCCTACGCCGTGGAGAAGCAGTCGGACGGAACGGTGGCCGTCTCGTTCGACGCCGCCCGGCTGGGCGATCCCGGCCGGCTCAACCGCGATCTGGCCCGGGCGGGAGCGCGTACGGTCGTGATGAGGATGGTGTCGCAGGCCGACTGCCCGACGCCGCGGCCCACGCCGGGTGTGCGGCTGCCGGTGGATTACCGCCCGCGCGAGGACGGCGTCGGCATCGTCGTGCGGCCGTGGGAGATCCCGCCCGGCGACATCCTCGTCTTCGGGTACGCGATCCACCAGAAGCCGGGGGACCGTGTGACGCTGGTCCGCCCGATGGTGGTCCACCAGCTTCCGTCCTGCATCGGCGAACCCACGCCGCGCGCCGAGGACGTCCACTGAGGCCGCCCCGCTGAGGCTGCCCATACCATCGTCTGTGCTCGATGCGCGCCCCTGAGGTCCACCCGGATCTCAGGGGCGCGCCCGTGCTGCCGGCCGAAGGTGATTCCGGAAAACCCTTAAATCCTACGGGTGAAGTAGGATATGCACAATGGTTCATTGGTTGAATGTGGGATAGTAGACCGTCGGATTGACGCCCCTGCACGTATCCGGATTGACTAGGGGCATGTTTCGCGAGCTGCGTCTGATCACGCGCTCCCACATCGACTTCGGCCGGGTGTGGTCGAGCTCCTGTCCGGCCTGACCTCGGCACCGGCGCCCGCGCCGACCGTCCCGGTCGTTTCGCTTCTCCCGTAAGCGTTCCACCCTGCGCGCCGCATCGTGGCGGCGCGCGCTTCGCCGCACCCTCAGTACGACTTTCCTGTGTGAACTCCCCTTTGTGACTCCCTTTGTGGACAGGAGTTGTCGATGTCGCGTACCCGCGTTCTCCTCGCGCTCGCCCTGCTGGTCGCGGGCTGCTCCAGCCCCGCGCCCGCCGCGCCGGGCGCCGGGACGCCGGTCAGTGGCGGCTCGTTGACGTTCGCCGTCGAGACCGAGCCGATCACGTTCAACCCTCATCTGTACGCGCAGGCCAAGGCGCGGCTGCTCGTGTGGAACTCGTTCGACGCGCTGATCGCGCACGACGACAAGGGCGGCTACGTGCCCTGGCTCGCCACCGGGTACGACGTGGCGGCCGACGGGCTCGCGTACACGTTCCACCTGCGGACGGGGGTCACGTTCGCCGACGGGGAGAAGTTCGACGCGAACGCCGTGAAGGCCAACCTGGACCAGCTGTTCGTGACCGGGTACGCCCCGTCGGTCACCGCGGTCCAGCTGCGCAACTTCAAGGACGCGCAGGTCGTCGACCCGCAGACGATCGTGGTGCACCTCAAGGCGCCGGACGTGCTGGTGCTCGACTTCTTCGCCTCGCCGCAGGGCGGCCAGATCTCGCCGAAGTCGTTGCGGGAGGCCAAGAACCTGAAGGCCGGCGGGGTCGACGTGGTCGGCACCGGACCGTTCGTCCTCGACCGCTACCAGCCGGGCCAGGAGGTGCACTACCACCGCAATCCCGCTTACAACTGGGCGCCGGCGACCGCGAAGCACCAGGGCCCGGCCTATCTCGACGAGGTCACCTACCGGTTCCTCAAGGAGTCGTCGGTCCGCGTCGGTGCGCTGACCTCCGGCCAGGCGCAGGTCGTCGAGGGCGTACCCGCGACCGACCAGGACCTGATCTCCGCCAACTCGCATCTGGCCCTGAACCGGCAGCTCAACGCGGGCACCGCGTACTCGTACTACCTCAACGTCACGCACGCGCCGTTCGACGACATCCGCGTACGCCGGGCGTTCCAGGACGCGGTCGACGTGGACACGGTGCTCAAGAGCGTCTACCGGGGGACGGCCACCCGGGCGTGGAGCGTCGTCGGGCCGGCGAGCCCGTTCTACGACAAGTCGCTGGAGAAGGCGTACGGGAATGACGCGGCGGCGGCGAACAAGCTGCTCGACGAGGCCGGCTGGACGCAGCGCGATGCGGACGGCTTCCGTACCAAGAACGGCCAGCGCCTGACCGTACGCCTCGTCCAGTCGGCCCCGTTCGTCCGCGACCGGCGCGACATCCTGGCGCAGGCGGTGCAGGCGGCCGTGAAGCAGAGCGCCGGGATCGACCTGAAGGTGTCGCTGGTGGACCAGGCGACCGCGAACCAGGCTCTGCAGACCAACCAGTACGAGGTGTTCGACAACTCCCGCCTGGACACCGACGCGGGCACGGCGCTGAACCTGCTGCTCGCCTCGTCGGGTGCGATCAACCGCGGCCAGTACAAGGATCCGCACCTGGACCAGCTGCTGGTCGACGGCCAGTCCTCGACCGATCTCGCGAAGCGCACCGCCGTGTACGCGCAGGTGCAGAAGCTCACGGTCGTCGACCAGGCCGTCATCCTGCCCCTGTACGCGCCGCAGGACCAGGTCGCCGCGACCGACTCGGTCGGCGGCACCGGGTTCGAGGTGGCGGCCGGCGTACCGGCCAGCGCCTATGGGCTCTGGGTCGCGAAGTGAGCGTCCTTCGAGTGCTCGCTCGGCGGGTCGGGACCGCGGTCGTGGTGCTGTGGGTGGCCGCGACGGCGACCTACCTCGCGCTGCTGGCCGCGCCCGGCTCGACGGTCGACACGATCATCGGGGACGGCGCCGACAGCCCCGAGATCCGGGCGCAGATCGCGCGGGAATGGGACCTCGACCGCTCGCCCCTGGTGCAGTACGCGGCCTATCTCGGGCGGCTCGTGCGGGGCGACCTCGGCCGGTCGTACCTGCTGCAGCGGCCCGTTTCCGAGGTGCTCGGCGCGCAGCTGGGGTCGACCGTCCAGCTGGCGGTCGCGGCCGCCACTCTCGGCGTACTGCTGAGTGTGGTCCTGGCCCTGGTGACGACGGGGCGCGGGGCCTGGGCGCGGCGGGTGAGCGGCACGGTGGAGCTGGCGTTCGTGTCCACGCCCGGGTTCCTGGTGGGGATGGTGCTGCTGAACGTGTTCTCGTTCCGGTGGGGCCTGTTCCCCGTGGCGGGGGACCGGGGGATCGCGGCGCTGGTGCTGCCGGCGGTGACGCTGGCGCTGCCGATCGCGGGACTGCTGACCCAGGTGCTGCGGGAGGGCCTGGAGCGCGCGCTCGACGAGCCGTTCGCGGTGACGGCGCGGGCGCGGGGGCTGCGGGAGCGGGCCGTGGTGGCGCGGCATGCGCTGCGGCACGCCCTGCTGCCGGTGGTGACGCTCGCCGGCTGGGTGTTCGGCGGGCTGCTCGGCGGCGCGGTGATCGTGGAGCAGGTGTTCGGGCGGCCGGGGCTCGGGCAGATCGCGGTCACCGCCGTCACGAGCCAGGACCTCCCTGTCGTCCTGGCCGTGGTGATGCTGTCTGCGGCCGTCTTTGTCGCGGTGAGCACGCTCGCCGACACGCTGTACGCGGTGGTGGATCCGCGCCTGCGGACGGCGGTGGCGGCATGACGTCGATCGCGTCCCCCCAGTCGACACAAGCGCAGGCGGCACAAGCGCAGCCGGTCCAGGCCGAGCCCGTCGCCGATCGTCCACAAGCGACCCGAGCGGGCCGGCGGTGGGCGGCGCGGCCCGGTCTCGTCCTCGCGTCCCTCTACGTCGGGGCGCTGGTGGTCGCCGTCGTCGCGCCCGGGCTCCTGGCCGGCGACCCGCTGCGGGCCGATCCGCTGAACGCGCTGGCCGCGCCCAGCGGCGCGCACTGGTTCGGCACCGACTACCTCGGCCGGGACGTCCTCGACCGGGTCGTCTTCGGGGCGCGGCAGTCGCTCGGCATCGCCGTCGGTGCCACGCTGGTCGCGGTCGTGTTCGGCGTCCTGCTCGGGGTGACGGCCGGCCTCGCCCACCGGTACGCCGACGAGGCGCTGAGCCGCGGACTCGACGCGGTGTCGGCGTTCCCGCTGATGCTCCTGGCGCTGCTGATCATCGCGATCGCCGGCACCGGGCCCGGCAGCCTCGTCGTGGCCATCGGCATCGCGATGACGCCGCACTACGCCCGGGTCGTGCGGGCGCAGACGTTCGTGGTGCGGCGGGCGGCGTACGTGACGCACGCGGTGGCGTTCGGGGCGGGACGCGGGCGGCTGGCTCTGCGGCACGTCGTGCCGAACGTGCTCGGGCCGGTCCCGGTGCTCGCCGTCATCGGGCTCGGCGAGGCGGTCCTCATCGCGGCCGGGCTGAGCTTCCTCGGACTCGGCGCGCAGCCGCCGGCGCCGGAGTGGGGCGCGATGCTCGCCGACGGGCGTGCGTACCTGCACGCGGCCTGGTGGGCGCCGGTGTTCCCCGGTCTCGCCGTCACCGCCACCATTCTGTCGGCCACCGTGCTCGGCCGGCGGCTCCAGCGCTTCTTCGAAGGGCGGCGGGCATGAGTACTCCGTTGATCGCCGTCGAGGATCTGCGCGTCGACTTCGGCGCCGCCGAGGTCGTGCGGGGCATCGACCTCACCGTCCACCCGGGAGAGTGCGTCGCCGTCGTCGGCGAGTCCGGCTCGGGCAAGAGCGTCACCGCCCGCTCGCTGGTCGGTCTCGCCGGTCCCCGGTCCCGCGTACGCGCGGCGAAGTTCGAGGTCGACGGCCGGGACGCGTCCCGGTTCGCCGAACGCGACTGGCGGCGGATCCGGGGGGCGTTCGCCGGCCTGGTCCTGCAGGACGCCCTCGGCTCCCTCGATCCGCTGCGCCGGGTCGGCGACGAGATCGGCGAAGTGCTGGGCACGCACCGGATCGGCGATCGCCGCGACCGGGCCGCCCGGATTCGGGGCCTGCTCGACGACGTGCACGTGCCGGAGCCGGAACGCCGGGCGCGGCAGTACCCGCACGAGCTGTCGGGCGGCCTGCGCCAGCGGGCGCTGATCGCGTCGGCGGTCGCCGGCGGGCCGCGGCTGCTCATCGCCGACGAGCCGACGACCGCGCTCGACGTGACGGTGCAGGCCCAGATCCTGCGGCTGCTCGACGAGAAGCGGGCGGCCGGCGCGGCGCTGCTGCTGATCAGCCACGATCTTTCGGTCGTCGCCCGGCTGGCCGACCGCATCCTCGTCCTGAAGGACGGCGTGGTCGTCGAGCAGGGTACGCCGGGCGAGGTGCTCGGCGATCCCCGCGACGCGTACACGCGGCGGCTGATCGCGGCCGTCCCCTCAGCGGCGACGCGGGGCCTGCGGCTGTCGGTGGACGCCCAGCCGGTGCCCGCGCACACCCCGGACCCGGCCACGCCGGTGATCACCGCCGCCGGACTGTCCAAACGCTACGGACAGCACGAGGTCGTCCGGGACGTCTCGTTCACGATCGGCCGCGGCGAAACCCTGGGCCTGGTCGGCGAGTCCGGTTCCGGCAAGTCCACCGTCGCCGCCATCCTCTTCGGCACCGTGGCGCCGGACGCCGGCACGGTCACCTTCGCCGGCCGCGACTGGGCCGGCGTCCGCGAACGCGACCGGCGGCCGGACCGCCGCGGCCTGCAGTTCATCGCCCAGGACCCGCTGGCCTCCTTCGACCCCCGGTACACCGTCGAGCGGATCGTCGCCGAGGCCGTGCCGCCCGGCGAACCCGTCCGGGAACGCGTACGCGAGCTGCTGGACCGGGTCGGCCTGCCGTCGTCGGTACGCGACCGGCGGCCGGTGACCCTGTCCGGCGGGCAGCGCCAGCGGGTGGCGATCGCCCGGGCGCTGGCTCCGCGACCGGCGCTGGTCATCTGCGACGAGCCGGTGTCCGCCCTCGACGTGTCGGTGCAGGCCCAGGTCCTCGACCTGC
Organism: Hamadaea tsunoensis DSM 44101; assembly: GCF_000428945.1. Taxonomy (GTDB): domain Bacteria; phylum Actinomycetota; class Actinomycetes; order Mycobacteriales; family Micromonosporaceae; genus Hamadaea; species Hamadaea tsunoensis. The sequence goes on from NZ_AUAX01000007.1 coordinate 276,702, forward strand.
TGGCCGACCTGCGGGCGGCCGACGGGACGGCGCTGCTGTTCATCTCGCACGACCTCGGCGTCGTGCACCACCTCGCCGACCGGGTCCTCGTCCTGCACGAAGGGGCCGTCGTCGAGCAGGGACCGGTGCACGACGTGTTCACAGCGCCCCGGCACGCGTACACGAAGGAACTGCTGGCGGCCGTGCCCTCCTGGGCGAAGGCGCCCGCGCTGGAGGAGGTGCCGTCATGAAGGTTCTGCTGATCACCCTGATCACCCACCTGCCCGACCCGGTCACCGGGGTCCGGGTGCCCACGACGCAGCGGTTCGCGGAGGTCGTGGCGAACGCGGTCCTGGCCGAGGAGCTCGGATTCGACGGCTACGGCGTGGGGGAGCGGCACGAGCGGCCGTTCATCTCCTCCTCGCCGCCGGTGGTGCTGAGCCACATCGCGGCGAAGACCAGCCGGATCCGGCTGTTCACCGCGGTCACAACGCTCAGCCTGCTCGACCCGGTACGCGCCTACGAGGACTACGCGACGCTCGACCACCTGTCCGGCGGGCGCCTCGAACTCATCATCGGCAAGGGCAACGGCTCGGCGCAGGCGCAGCTGTTCCACGTCACCGCGCAGGACCAGTGGGACCGCAACCGCGAGGGGTACGAGCTGTTCCGGCGGCTCTGGCGGGAGGACCGGGTCACCTGGGACGGGGCGTTCCGCCCGGCGCTGACCGACGCCGAGACCTGGCCGCGGCCGCTGCAGCAGCCGATCCGGGTCTGGCACGGCAGCGCCACCAGCCGGGCCTCGGTCGACCTCGCGGCGTTCTACGGCGACCCGCTGTTCTCGGCCAACGTCAGCAACCCGATCGAGCCGTACGCCGAACTCGTCGACCACTACCGGGAACGCTGGGCGTACTACGGGCACGATCCGGCCGAGGCGCTGGTCGGTGCCGGGCACGCCGGGTACTACGCGGCGTCGACCTCGCAGGCGGCCGTGGCCGCGTACCGGCCGATCTTCGAGGCGCGGCTGAAGGCGTTCGCGCGGCTCGGCGTACCGGTGGTGTTCCCGACGGTCGAGGACGCGATCGAGCGCAGCTCGCTGCTCGTCGGCAGCCCGCAGCAGATCACCGAGAAGATCCTGCGCTACCGGGAGCGGTTCGGCCACGAGGTGATGCACCTGCCCGCCGACGCCGACGGGCTCACCCCGGCGCAGCACCGCGCGTCGCTGGAACTGTTCCAGAGCGAGATCGCACCCGTGCTGCGTACGCGGATCCCCAGCCGCCCGTTCGGTTCCCCGCTCCTTCCCCCGCTCGTATCGCAGGAGGCGTGATGCCCGTCCCACTGTCTATTCTGGACCTCGCACCGATCGTCGAGGGCGGCACCGCGGCCCGGGCCCTGCGCGACAGCGCGGACCTCGTCCAGCGGGCCGAGCAGCTCGGCTACGCCCGGTTCTGGGTGGCCGAGCACCACCTCACGCCCGGCGTGGCCAGCTCGCAGCCGGCGCTGCTGCTCGGCCACCTGGCCGGGGTCACGTCCACGATCCGGCTCGGGTCGGGGGCGGTGCAGACCGGCCACCAGACCGCACTGTCCATCGTGGAGCAGTTCGGCATGCTCGACGCCCTGCACCCGGGCCGGTTCGACCTCGGGCTCGGGCGGTCGGGGCAGCGGCGTACCGAGGCGCTGTCGGCGGCCAAGACCGCCGGCCCGCCGCCGCCGAAGCCGGAACGGGTCGTGGACGGGCTGCTGCTGCCGGGCGCGTACAACCCGGCGCAGCTGCTGGCGAGCGAGCGGTTCGCCGTCTACGAGCGGCTGCTGCAGCAGGACGGGGCGCAGTCGGCCGACTTCGGCGTACAGGTGAAGGAGATCCTGGACCTGCTGGCCGGGACGTTCGACGGCGGCGGGGTCGAGGTGCACGCGGTGCCCGGTGAGGGCGCGGCGGTGCAGGTGTGGCTGCTGGGCTCCAGCGCCGGGCAGAGCGCGCGGGTGGCCGGGGCGCTCGGGCTGCCGTTCACCGCGAACTACCACGTGACACCGGCGACGGTGCTGGAGGCGGTCGAGGCCTACCGGGCGGCGTTCCAGCCCTCGGCGGTCCTCGCCGAGCCGCACGTCATGGTCTCCGCGGACGTGGTCGTGGCGCCCGACGACGCGGCCGCGCGCGAACTGGCCGAACCCTACGGCCTCTGGGTACGCAGCATCCGCGCGGGCGGCGGCGCGGTCCCGTTCCCGACGGCGGCGACCTCGGCGGCGCACGAGTGGACGGACGAGGACCGGGCGCTGGTGGCCGACCGGGTGCGGACGCAGTTCGTGGGAGCGCCGGCGACGGTGGCCGAGCGCCTGTCCACCCTGCAGCGCGTGACCGGCGCCGACGAGCTGATCGTCACCACCGCGACCCACGACCACGGGGCGCGGGTGCGTTCGTTCGAACTGCTCGCCAAGGAGTGGTACGGGTGAGCGCCCCGGAACAGGCGTGGGCGCTGCCGTCGCCGCTGGCCGAGGCGCCGCCGTTCGACACCGCACCCAGCCTGCCGGCCGCCGCCGAGGCGCCGGAGCGGCTCGTCGTGGTGCCCGCCCGGCATCCCTGGCGCTGGGTCGCCGGGGCCGCCGTCCTCGTCCTGCTCGCCCAGTTCGTGCACGGCCTGGCCACCAATCCGGGCTGGGAGTGGCAGACGTTCGCCGGGTACTTCTTCGAGAAGTCCATCATGGACGCCCTGCTGATCACCCTCGAACTGACCTTCGCGGGCGCGGTCCTCGGCTTCGCGGGCGGTGTGGTGCTCGCGGCCCTGCGGCTCGCGCACAACCCGGTCCTCAAGGCGGTCAGCTGGGGCTACGTCTGGGTGTTCCGGTCGGTGCCGCTGCTGGTCCAGCTGCTGTTCTGGGCGAACCTCGGCTACCTCTACCGCACGCTGCAGGTCGGCGTGCCGTTCGGCCCGGGCTTCCACGAGTTCCAGACGCTGCACCTGGTCAGCTCCCTCGGCGCGGCGCTGCTGGGCCTCAGCCTGCACGAGGCCGCGTACGCCGCGGAGATCGTGCGGGCCGGCATGCTGTCGGTCGACGCCGGGCAGCGCGAAGCGGCCGCCGCCCTCGGGCTGCCCCGCGGCCGGCAGTTCCGCCGGATCCTGCTGCCGCAGGCGATGCGCGCCATCCTGCCGAGCGCCGCCAACGAGCTCATCAACCTGCTCAAGAGCACGTCGGTGGTGTACGTGCTGGCCATCGGCGAGCTGTTCTACCAGGTACAGGTCGTCTACGGGCGGACCGGCCGGGTCGTGCCGCTGCTCATGGTCGCCACCGTCTGGTACGCGATCCTCACCGCCCTGCTCTCGCTCGTTCAGCACCGCGTGGAGAAGCGGTTCGGCCGGGGAGCGACGCGATGAGCACCGGGCCGGGCCAGGCCGCCCGGGGTGCCGTCGTGGAGATCCGGGACGTGCACAAGGCGTACGGGAAGAACGACGTCCTGCGCGGGATCGACCTGACCCTGCCGGCCGGGAGCGTGACGGCGATCCTCGGCCCGTCCGGCTCGGGCAAGTCCACGCTGCTGCGCGCGATCAACCACCTGGAGAAGGTGGACCGCGGCTTCATCAGCGTCGACGGCGACCTCATCGGCTACCGCCGGGTCGGCGACCGGCTGCACGAACTGAGCGAGCGGCAGATCCTCAAGCAGCGCGTACGCATCGGGTTCGTGTTCCAGAACTTCCACCTGTTCCCGCACCTGACCGCGATCGAGAACGTCGCCGAGGCGCCCCTGTCGGCGCTCGGCCGCCCGAAGGCGGAGGCGTACGCGACCGCGCGGCGGCTGCTCGACCGGGTCGGGCTGGCCGACAAGGAGGACGCCTACCCGCGCCACCTGTCCGGCGGCCAGCAGCAGCGCGTCGCCATCGCCCGGGCGCTCGCGGTCGACCCGGCGGTGGTGCTGTTCGACGAGCCGACCTCCGCGCTCGACCCCGAGCTGGTGGGGGAGGTGCTCGACGTGATCCGGTCACTGGCCGACGCGGGCACCACGATGGTCGTCGTCACCCACGAGATCGGCTTCGCCCGCGAGGTGGCCGACACGGTGGTGTTCCTCGACGGCGGCCGGATCCTCGAACACGGCCCGCCGGGAGAGGTCCTCGACGCGCCCCGGCACGAACGTACCCGCGCCTTCCTCGCCAAAGTCCTCGTCTGACCATCCATCATCTCGTCTGACCATCCATTATGGAGATGACCATGCGTGCTCGCTTCGCCCTCCCCGCCGCCGTGGCGGCCGTGTCGCTCGCGCTGGCCGCCTGCGCCGCGCCCGAGGAGAAACCGAAGGCGGTGGCCGGCGACCCGAGCGCCGCCGCGGCCGTCACGATCAACGACAGCCCCCAGCAGAACCGGATCGTCCCGGCGAAGGTCGACGCGATCGCGGCCCTGCTGCCCGACGACATCCGCGCCGGCGGGAAGCTGACCATCGGCGTCGGCGCGGCCGGTGCCGGGTTCCCGCCGCTGGCCTTCACCGCCACCGACAACACCACGCTGATCGGCAGCGAGCCCGACATCGCGTACGCGGTGGCCGGGGTGCTGGGCCTGCAACCGGTGGTGGAGAACACCTCCTGGGAGAACCTGTTCGTCGGCCTCGACAGCGGCAAGTACGCCGTCGGCGCCTCGAACATCACGGTCACCGAGGCGCGCAAGCAGAAGTACGACTTCGCCACCTACCGGCTGGACAACCTGGGCTTCGAGGTACGCAAGGGGTCCGGCTGGAAGATCGCCTCGCCGAAGGACGTAGCCGGCAAGAAGGTCGCGGTCGGCTCCGGCACCAACCAGGAGAAGATCCTCGTCGAGTGGAGCGACCAGGACAAGCGCGACGGCCTGGCCCCGGTCGACATCAAGTACTACCAGACCAACCAGGCGGTCTACCTCGCGCTCGGCTCCGGGCAGATCGACGCGTACCTGGGGCCGAACCCCGGGGTCGCGTACCACGTGGCGGTCTCGGGGCAGACCGAGGTCGCCGGGACCTACTCCGGCGCCGGCGCGGCCCTGCAAGGGAAGATCGCGCTGACCACCAAGAAGGACGACGGTCTGGTCAAAGCGCTCGCCGCCGCACTGAACCACCTCATCGAGACCGGCGACTACGCCAAGATCCTCGCGCGCTGGAACCTGACCAACGAGGCCACGCCGACCTCCGAGATCAACCCGCCCGGCCTGCCGATCAACGGGAAGTGACCACGATGCCCCACCTTCATCTCGCCGTAGCGCTCGACGGGGCCGGCTGGCACCCGGCGGCCTGGCGCGAACCGACCGCCGAACCGCACCACCTGCTCACGGCCGCGTACTGGGCCGGGCTCGTCCAGGAGGCCGAGGCCGGGCTGCTCGACTTCGTCACGATCGAGGACGCCGTGGCGTTGCAGTCCACGCTGTTCGGGGCGCCGGACGAGCGTACCGACCAGGTACGCGGGCGGCTCGACGCCGTCCTGGTCGCCGCGCGCGTCGCCCCGGTGACCCGCCACATCGGACTCGTCCCGACCGCCACGGTCACGCACACCGAGCCGTTCCACCTGTCCAAGGCGCTCGCCACGCTCGACCACGTCAGCCTCGGCCGCGCCGGCTGGCGGGTCCAGGTGTCCGGCAAGCCGGACGAGGCCGCGCACTTCGGCCGGCGTACGGTGCCGGCGATCGACCCGGCGCACCTCGACGCGCCGGCGACGCTGGACCTGTTCAACGAACTGTTCGACGAGGCCGCCGACGCGGTCGAGGTCGTGCGGCGGCTGTGGGACAGCTGGGAGGACGACGCCGAGATCCGCGACGTCGCCACCGGCCGCTTCATCGACCGCGACAAGCTGCACTACATCGACTTCGCCGGGCCCAAGTTCAGCGTCCGCGGGCCGTCGATCACGCCCCGCCCGCCGCAGGGCCAGCCGGTCGTCACCGCCCTGGCCCACTCCGCCGTCCCGTACCGGCTCGGCGCCCGCGCCGCCGACGTCGTCTACATCACGCCCGCCGACGCCGACCAGGCCCGCACGACCATCGCCGAGGTACGCGAACAGCAGGCGATCGCCGGCCGCGCGGCCGAAACGGTGCACGTCTTCGCCGACCTCGTCGTCCTGCTCGACGAGACCGAAGCCGCCGCCGCCGACCGGCACGCCCGCCTGGACGAGCTGGCCGGCTACTCCTTCACATCAGACGCGAAGATCTTCACCGGTACGCCGGAGCGGCTCGCGGACCTGCTCCAGGAGTGGCAGGCGGCCGGGATCTCGGGGTTCCGCCTGCGACCGGCGAGCATCCCGCGCGACCTGACGGCGATCACCCGCGGCCTGGTCCCCGTCCTGCAGGGCCGGGACGCGTTCCGCCGCGCGTACGCGACGAACACGCTGCGCGAACACCTGGGCCTGACCCGCCCCGCCAACCGGTACGCGCCGGCCTGAGGAGGAGACGTGAAGCAGATCCATCTCGCCGCCCACTTCCCGGGCGTGAACAACACGACGGTGTGGAGCGACCCGAAGGCGGGCAGCCACATCGACTTCGCCTCGTTCGCCCACCTGGCGCGGACCGCCGAGCGTGCCAAGTTCGACTTCTTCTTCCTGGCCGAGGGGCTGCGCCTGCGTGAGCAGGGCGGGCAGATCTACGACCTGGACGTGGTCGGGCGGCCCGACACCTTCACGGTGCTGGCCGCGCTCGCGGCGGTGACCGAGCGGATCGGCCTGACCGGGACGATCAACTCGACCTTCAACGAGCCCTACGAGGTGGCCCGGCAGTTCGCCAGCCTGGACCACCTGTCGGCCGGCCGGGCCGGATGGAACGTCGTCACGTCGTGGGACGCGTTCACCGGCGAGAACTTCCGCCGCGGCGGCTACCTTGCGGCCGAGGACCGGTACGCGCGCGCCGAGAGCTTCCTGCGCACGGCGTGGGAGCTGTTCGACACGTGGCACGGCGACGAGATCGTGGCCGACGCGCAGAGCGGCCGGTTCCTGCGGGAGCCGGGGCCGGGAAAGTTCCGCCGGCAGGACGCGTTCTTCGACATCGCCGGGCAGTTCAACGTGCCGCGCAGCCCGCAGGGCCGCCCGGTGATCCTGCAGGCCGGCGACTCCAACGAGGGTAGGGAGTTCGCGGCGGCCACCGCCGACGCCATCTTCGGCCGGCACGCCACCCGCGACGAGGGCCGGGCGTTCTACCGCGACGTCAAGGACCGGCTGGCCAAGTACGGCCGGACCGAGAACCAGCTGCTGATCCTGCCCGCGGCGACGTTCATCCTGGCCGACACCGACGCCGAGGCGAACGAGCTGGCCCACGAGGTACGCCGGGCCCAGATCAGCGGACCGACCGCGCTGCGCTTCCTGGAGCAGGTGTGGAACCGCGACCTGTCCGGATACGACCCGGACGGCCCGCTGCCCGACGTCGACCCGGTCCTCGGCGAGCACACCGTCGCCCGCGGCCGGGCCAGCGTACGCATGTTCCGCGATCCACAGGCGACGGTCGCCGAGTGGCGGGCGCTGGCCGACGAGAAGAAGCTGTCCGTCCGGGAACTGGTCATCGCCGTCGGCGGCCGGCAGGACCTCATCGGCTCGCCGGCCACCATCGCCGACACGATCAACGACCTCGTGCAGAACGACGCCGCCGACGGATTCATCCTCGTGCCCCACGTGACCCCGGGCGGCCTCGACGACTTCGCCGACCGGGTGGTCCCGCTGCTGCAGGAACGCGGCGTGTTCCGGTCGGAGTACACGGGCACGACACTGCGCGAGCATCTCGGGCTGGACGCATGACGGCCGAGCCGCTCACCTCCGACCGGGCCCAGAGCCGGTCGGCGGTGGGCGCTCCCGACACCCCGGCCACCGTCGAGGTCCTGGACAATCCCGCGTGGAATGCGCTGCTGGGGGAGCACGCGCGGTTCGCGCACCGGCACGGCGGTGCCGCCCGCTACCCCGACGACGTCGCCCCCTTCGCCGCGCTGCGCGACGGCGCCGACCCGGCCGCGTGGGCGGACCTCGGCGTCCTCGTCGGCCCCGGCGTCGACGTGGCGGTCACCAGCCCGACCCTCACCCCGCCGTCCACCTGGGAGGTCCTCGACATCGGCCAGGGCGTGCAGCTCACCGGCGAACTCCTCGACGTCGCCGACGACCCCGAGGCCGTCCGGCTGTCCGCCGGCGACGTCCCCGAGATCCTCGACCTGGTCGCGCGTACGCAGCCCGGGCCGTTCCGGCCCCGCACGATCGAACTGGGCACCTACCTCGGGATCCGGCGCGGCGGCGCCCTGATCGCCGTCGCGGGCGAACGCCTGCACCCGCCCGGCTGGACCGAGATCAGCGCCGTCTGCACCGATCCCGCGTACCGCGGGCAGGGGCTCGCCACCCGGCTCGTGCGCGCCGTCGCCGCCGGCATCCGCCGCCGCGGCGAACTGCCCTTCCTGCACGCCGCGGCCACCAACACGACCGCCGTGCGCCTCTACGAACACCTCGGCTTCCGGCTGCGCCGCCGGACGACCTTCGCCCTCACCCGCCTGCGGAAGGACTGACATGACCAACGAGTACGCGGACTGGGAGCGCTGGCGGTCCGCCCGCGCCGACCTGCTCCGCGACCCCCACGGCCCGCTGAGCTTCCGGTCGCTGCACTGGCTCGGGGAACAGGCCGAGGCGTACCCGCCGATCCCCGGCAAATGGAGCGCGGGCCCCGCCGGCGTCACCGTCGACAGCGCGGACGGCCTGCTCGCCGACGGCCTGCCCCTGGTCGGCTCGGTGACGCTGACCCCCGACGAGAACGGCGCGACCGTGCTCGGCTTCGAGGACAAGCTCGTCGACGTCCTGCGCCGCACCGGCCGGTACGCCCTGCGCCTGCGCGATCCGGGCGCCCCGGCCCTGAAGGCGTTCACCGGCGTACCGTCGTATCCGTTCGATCCCCGCTGGGTCCTGGACGCGACCTTCGTCCCGTCGGCATCCTCGTACGTGGGCGCCTCGATCGTCGACGGGCACACGCCGACCCATCGCGTACGCGGCCGGATCCAGTTCACCGTGGACTGCGCCGAACGCTCGGTCCTGGCCTTCGACGCGGGCCCGTCGGCCGTCCAGGTGCTGCTGCGGGACGCGACCAGCGGAGTGACCACCTACGGCGGCGTACGCTCGCTGATCGCCGAGGTGCCGCCGGACGGGGGAGCGCTGCGGCTGGACTTCAACCGGGCGGCCAACCTGCCGTGCGCGTTCACGGAGTTCAGCACCTGCCCGCTGCCGCCCCCGGAGAACATCCTGCCCTTCGCCGTCGAAGCCGGCGAGCAACTGCCCTCAGCGGCGTAGTTCGCTATTTCGTGACGAGGCCGCGGAGGGCGGCGACGATCGCCTTGTCGGTGGGCTTCGCATGGGTCAGGTTCTGCGACCCGACCAGCACCACCTCCGGGCACTTCGGGTCGTCGCCGGCCATCTGCTTGCGCAGGACCTGGCGGCCCGTCGCGACCTCGTAGACCCGGAGGGTGTAGGTGGCCCGCATCAGCGCGACGGTGAGGTCGGCCGGCCGGGTGTAGGTACAGCTGCGGATCTGGGAGCCGGGGCTCTCATAGTCCAGGCACGCGATCAGCTGCACCTTGCCGGCGTCGGTCGGCCCCCACGTCCGGTCGAGCGTCTTCGAGCCGCCCAGGACGTCATAGTAGGTACGGTTCTGGTAGCGGTTGCCGGGGACGCCTTCGAGCAGCACCACCGGATGCGGAGCACCCCCGGTACGCTTCGGCGACTGCGGATAGTAGACGTCGACGTCGCACACCCGGGCCAGATCGGTGACGTCTCCCGCGGGGTACTCGCTGGCCTGGGGTCCCTGCTGGGCGGGCGTCGCGCTGGGCGCGGCCGACGGGCTCGCGCTGGGAGTGCTGCGTGCTGTCGTCGACGAGGCGGCCGCCTCGCGGGGAGTGGTCGGCGGCGACGAATTCATCAGATTCCGGCCGACCACGCAGCCGAGGAGCAGCAGCACGACCGTCACGGCGACGATGACGCCACGACTGCGCCCCGGGCGCGGTGATGACGGCGGTGCCGCCGGGCCGGCGCTGTTCTCGTCCCCCGTGCCCGCCATGCTGCGGCACCCCCGTTCCCCAGAGTCACACCGTCGTCCACCGTGATCGGTCCACAGTGTTGCATCCGCGCGGGGATTCCGGGTTCCCGTGCCGCCGAACGTGGGACGCGGATCGCTCCGCGATCGTTCTAACGAACGGCGGCGCGGGAGTGGGCGGGGCATACAGCCCCGCCCACCCTCTCAGCAGGCGTCGCAGACCGAGTAGGTGGAGCAGTCGAACATGATGTAGGTGCGGTAGCGGCGTCCGCTCGTCGAGTCGCACCGGACGCTCGTGCAGTAGTTCTGCACGAAGCAGGAGGCCGCCGCTGTGCCGCGCGGGACGAGCCTGGACAGGGCGCGGTCCGCCGCGCGCTCAAGGAGCTTGCGCATCTCTGTTCTCCTTTGTCGTGTGTGGACGGTGTGTCCACGGACCGGCCGCTCGGCCGGGGTCTTGGGTGCTCAGGCGGCGGATGACCACGCCGAGCAGCAGTCGGGTGTCGAGCAGGCCGAGCTGGCGCGAGTCGTGGCTCAGCGCGGTGTTGTCGCCCAGCACCGCCAGGCGGCCTTCCGGCACGTGCCGGAGTCCGTCCGCGACGGGCCGTACGGGGTCGGGCAGCGGATCGCCCGCGACGGCCGCGATGCGCTTGACCATCCAGCCCGGCCCGGGCGCCGGGGACTCGCCGGGCCAGCGCAGGACGGCGACCTGTCCTGTTCGGACGGAGGACGCGGGGACCCGCCGGATCAGGACGCGGTCGCCGGCCCGCAGCGACGGCTCCATGCTGCGCCCGGTCACCGTGATGACCATGAGCGAGCGCCGCATCCAGAGCAGGACCGCTCCGATCGTCAGGAGCGCCGCGGCCGCGATCATCCCGGCACCCCCGCATAACCATCCGCCTGTACGCGGAACAGCCGCGCGTAGATGCCGTCCAGCCGTACCAGTTCGTCGTGGCCGCCGTGCTCGGCCACCCGGCCGTCGTCGAGGACCACGATCTGGTCGGCGTCGCGCAGGGTGTTCAGGCGGTGGGAGATGAGCAGGCTGGTACGCCCCCGCCGGTGTACGCGCAGCGTGGCCTGCAGCTCGGCCTCGGCCTCGACGTCCAGCCCTGAGCTCGGCTCGTCGAGGATCAGCAGGTCGGCTTCGGAGCGCAGCAGGGCGCGGGCGAGCGCGACCCGTTGCCATTGGCCGCCGGACAGCAGCACCCCCTGCCGGGGATCGTCGGATCCCTGCCCCGTCGCGAAGATCCGGGTCAGCTGGGTCTCGTACGCGTACGGCAGGCGGGCCAGGGTGGCGTGGATGCCGGCGAGTTCCGCGGCCTGCTGTATCCGCCCGATGTCGGGCAGCGCGTCGAGGTCGCCGAGCCCGACGTTCTCCCGCGCCGACAGGTCGTAGTCCTGGAAGTCCTGGAACACCGTGCTGATCCGGTGGCGGAGCCCGGCGGGGTCGGCGTCGCGGAGGTCGACCCCGTCCCAGGTGATGCTGCCGCGTACCGGGTCGTAGAACCGGCACAGCAGCTTCACGACCGTGCTCTTGCCGGCGCCGTTGAGCCCGACGAGGGCCGTCGACCGCCCGGCGGGGATGCTGAGGTCGAGCCCGCGCAGGATCCACGGCTGGTCCTCGCCGTAGCGGAACCACACGTCACGCAGGCGGATCCCGTGCTGGAGGACCGCAACGGGTCGGCCGTCCGCCCGTGGCAGGTCGGGCTCGGCGCCGGTGACCGCCGCGTAGTGGTCGAACAGCAGCAGCGCCTGGTGCGTCGAGGCGAGGCTGTGGACCCCGGTGGCGATGGCGCTCTGCAGGCCGGCGACCGACAGCAGGTACAGCGAGACCCGGCCGACGCCGTGGGCGCCCGACCCCGCCGCGAGCCAGACGAGACCGGCCCCCGCGAGCCCTGCGCTCAACCCGCCGAGCAGCACCTGCATCCGGAATTTGCGCAGGTCGAGCGTACGCTCCGCCGCGTTGACCGCGGTCAGTTCGCCGAGCATGCGGCGGCGCAGGAAGTCGCCGAGGCCGAAGAGGCGTACCTCCTTGGCCGCCTGCGGGCTGGTCAGCAGGCGGGCGAAGAAGATCTGGCGGCGATGGGCCTGGCTGGTGCCGAGGAGCATCCGCGCGCCGCTGCGGCTCAGCGAGAAGTTGAGCCACAGCGCCGGGGCGATGGCCGCGGTCACGAGGAGGGCGACCGCGGGGTGCAGGCTGAGCAGGGTCGCCAGGAAGCCCGCCGAGAGCGCGAGCGACGATGCCAGGCCGAGCGTTCCGGCGATGATCTGCGACGCGGCGGCCCGTCCGGTGTTCCCGGCCAGCTGCAGCCGGTCCTGGAACGACGGGCTCTCCAGCCGTCCCAGGCCGACGTGCCGGCCGAGGGCGGCGAAGAGATTGTCCTGTGTGGACAGGTGCAGTCGCCGGTCGAGTTCGGCGGCGCAGAACTGCAGGGCGTGCGGCGTCGCCGCCGTGGCGAGGCTCGTCAGGGCGAGCAGGCCCGCCACGGTGAGGGGCGGACGTCCGGTGCTGAGCGCGTCGAGCAGGGCGCGGGTCAGCCAGGCGAGGGCGATCGGCCCGGCGCTCGCGGCCGCCGTCAGCAGCAGCGACCCGAGGAGCAGGCCCGGAGCGACCCGCCACGCGAGGACCGCGGCGGCCCGACCGTGCCGCAGGACGTCGCGCAGCCGCAGCTCCTCGCCCAGCCGCGGCTCAGTCATGAGCACCCACTGGGACGGGGTGGTGCGGGGCGGCGGCCTCGGCGGGAAAGCCGCGGAAGTCGGTGCTCGAGAAGGCGACCGTGCCGGCCGCGTCGAGCAGGGCCACGGCCGGGAATCCCTGGACCTCGAACGCCTCGGCCACCGGCCCCTGCGGCGGTTCGACGACCACCTGGGCGATCCCGCGCAGCCGGCCGACCATGTCCGTGAGCTCCTCAGGCTCACCGACCAGCACGGCGACAACCTGGTCGGGGCTCCGTCGACGGGCCCGGGCGAGGAACTCCGGCAACCGCTCCACGCAGGCGGGGCAGCCCGGCGTGAAGAAGCCGAGAAGCTTCCCGGCGAGATCATCGTGGGACACGACCGTGCCGTCCACCGCGTACGCCGTGACGGTTGCGGGCCGGGAGCCGGCGCGGGCCATCACGAGCGCTCCGCTGACCGGGCCGGCCGCGGACGGCTCACGCAGTCGCCTGATCACGCCCAGCAGGAGCAGCAGGTTGACGAGGGTCAGCGCGACGGTGAAGACGGTCGCGGCGGTCAGGACGGCCATGGGACGAAGGATTAGTGAAGAGTGTTACCAGATTCTTACCATGCCCGGATCATCTGTTATTTGAGGCCCGGAGTCGCCTCGATCTTGGGTCACCGCGCCGCGGTCGTACCCACGCGGATCGGTCAACGGCGCACCCGATAGCGCAGGTGCAGCACCCGGTTGCCCTGAACAACCACGTCCGGGCCGTCCAGCAGGTGCTGCGCGTCGACGGAGCCGAAGTAGCGCTTGCCGGATCCGAGGACGACGGGTGCGACGTCCATGCGTACCTCGTCGACCCAACCTGCCGCGAGCGCCTGGCCGCCGACGTCGCCGGCGGCGAACTCGACAGTGCGGTCACCCGCGAGCTCCCGCGCCTTGGCCACGGCCGCCTCGATGCCGTCGACGAAGTGGAACGGCGCCCGCAGGTCCCAGCCCTCGGGCGCACCACGGTGACTCACCACGACCACATGGTCGATCCCGCTCGGCGGCGTCCCGTCCCAGCCGTCGGTGATGTCGAAGGCGTGACGGCCGGCAATGGTCACCCCGACCTCGTCCCAGTACGGCCGGACGTAGTCGAACGAAGCCTGCGACACCTTCAGCACGCCGCTGTCGTCCAACGGCACGTCACCGCTGACCAGCCACTCGAAGATCGGGCCGGGATCGTCGTTCTCGTCCGCGATGAAACCATCGACCGACACCGACGCGTTCATGACCACTTTCCCCATGGATTCCTCCTCTGTTCGGAGTCCCAGTCTTGTGCGGTGTGAGCTGTCGCTCTTGTACGAAATCAATCGGCCGGCAGCGGCCAGCCGTCCAGGACGTGGTCGGGATGATCGCGCAGGAATCGCCGCCGGACGTCGGCGTACCGGGTCGGCGTGAGCCCGGTGAACTCCCGGAACTCGCGCACGAAGTGGGCCTGGTCGAAGTAGCCCGCGCCGGCGGCGACCTCTCCCCAGTCGATCGGTGCGGCGACGTCGAGCGCCAGCACGGTGGAGCTGAAGCGGTAGCTGCGAGCCAGCCGTTTCGGCGTCACACCGACCACGGCCTTGAACCGCTTCGCCACATACGTGCTGCTGGCGCGGGCCGCCACGCCGATGTCGCCGATCGGCACCGTCCCGCCTGTGGCCGCGACGGCGATGCTCATCTGGCGGACCAGGTCAAGACCGTCGATCACCCGCAGCCGTCGGACGAGTTCCGCCTCCAGCAACGTCAGCATCTCGTGCGGTGTGTCGGCCAGGGCCAGCCGGTGTCGCAGTGCAGCGATGGCGGGCCGGCCCCAGATCTGCTCCACCGTCGCAGGCCGGTCGCACAACTCGGCGGCGGGCATCGGCAGGAACGGTGCCAGGCCCCACGGCCGGAAGTGGACGCCCACGGACCGGGTCGGGTTCGGGTAGCTGAACTCCCACGCGCGTGTGGGCGTGGCAACCGCGCAGCCGTCGGCGTACTCCACGGCGTCGACGTCGGTACCCGCGCGGAGGAGAAACGGCGCCCCGAGGTTGACGATGAGCAACGGCGCGGGCGCCGCCGGCAGCAGCAACCGGGAGTACGGCGGGGCGCCCTCCAGGTAGTAGAGGTCGTCGATCAGCCCGTCCAGCGGCGCGCCGGGCACCCTGGACACATACTCCACGCCGACATTATCGCCGACGGCTCTGGGCTGCTGGTTCAGGACGGGCAGCACGAAACGCGGCCGGCGGAAATCCGCCGGCCGCGCACGAGAAGATGCGCCCCGCGCGTGTCAGCGGGGCGTGCCGGGACCGATCAGACGCCGGGCCTGCTCCACGGCGACACCGCGGTCATCGGGCCCTGGGCCTGCTTGCTCGACTGGAACCGGCCGTGGTGGTAGTCGAGCTGCTCGTTGCGGGCGGGCTCGGACACGCGCAGCCACCGGTCGTCGGCAGCGGTCCACCAGCTGCCGTCCGTCTTGGCGAAGGTGTTGATCGTGGAGGACATCGGGGTCACCAGACCCTGCTGCCACAGCATGACCATCGCTTCGTGCGTCATCTCCATCGTGGGGCTCAGGTTCGGGCAGGCGGGGGGAACATCGTCGAATGGCACGTCGGCATCCTCAAGGAAGGGGTGGGCTTCGGTGGGCTCGTGCCTGCGGAGTGACGAACGAGATGTCCCCGAGGCGCAGGCGGGACTCAGCGCCGGCGGCGGCGTCGAGTCGGGGAACCAGGTTCGGCCGGTCCCGGAGTCGGGGCGGGCTCGACCCGGTGGCGGACACCCGGGGCGAGCGTGGACAGGATCGTGTCGCCGGGGCGTACGCGGGTCGTCGTCGGTGTGACGCCGGCCTTCTTGGTCATGCTCCGGACGTCGTGCAGCTGCTCGTCGGTCGCGATGGTCACGACCTTTCCGGCGGCGCCGGCCCGCGCGGTGCGGCCCGACCGGTGCAGGTACGCCTTGTACTCCGTCGGCGGATCCGCGTGGATCACGAGTGCGACGTCGTCGACGTGGATTCCGCGCGCCGCGATGTCGGTCGCGACGAGGGTCCCGGTGGTGCCGTCGGCGAAGGCCTGCAGGTTGCGGTTGCGCGCGTTCTGCGCCAGGTTCCCGTGCAGCTCCACCGCCGGGATGCCGGAGGAGTTCAGCTGCCGGGCGAGCTTCTTCGCGCCGTGCTTGGTCCGGGTGAACACGATCGTGCGGCCGGGCGCGGAGGCCAGGTCGGCCAGGACCGGCAGGCGGTCCTCCTGGCGCAGCTGCAGGACGTGGTGCTCCATGGTGGACACGGGCGAGAGCGCGGTGTCCACGCTGTGCGTCACCGGCCGGTTCATGAACTGGCGGACCAGCACGTCGACGCCGCCGCCGAGGGTGGCGGAGAACAGCAGCCGCTGCCCCTTGCGCGGCGTACGCTCCATCAGCCGCCGGACCACCGGAAGGAAGCCCAGGTCGGCCATGTGGTCGGCCTCGTCGAGCACGGTGATCTCGACCGCGTCGAGCTTGGCGTGACCGCCCTCGACGAGGTCGTTGAGCCGCCCGGGGCACGCGACGACGATGTCCACGCCGCGGCGCAGGGCGGCGATCTGCGGGCCCGCGCCGACGCCGCCGAAGATGGTGGCGGTCGTCAGGCCGGACACCTTGGCCAGGGGCGCCAGCGACGCCTCGATCTGCGCGGCCAGTTCGCGGGTCGGGGCGAGGATGAGAGCGCGGGGCCGGTGCGCTGCCCGGGGCGACGTGCTCTCGGCCAGCCGCGCCACGAGGGGCAGCAGGAAGGCGTAGCTCTTGCCCGAGCCGGTCTGGCCCCGGCCCAGCACGTCCCGGCCGGCGAGGGCGTCGGGAAGGGTGCTGGCCTGGATGGGAGTGGGGATCGTGATGCCCTGGGCGGCGAGGCACGTGCTGAGCGGCTGGGGCACGCCGAATTCGGTGAAGGTCGTATAGGGGCGGTCGACCGCCATGGATTCTCCGAACGTAGAGGAACCGGGGCGCCCGGCGCCGACCCTTGTCGGTCGGGGCGCGGGGTCCGGCAAGATACGCCATGATTCCCTGAGGCGATCATGATGATTCCCCGAGGTGATCATGGCGACTCCCCAAGTATAGCCGATCATGGGGGTTCCCGTGGTCCGGGAGCGCGCCCGCCGGGCGGTGTGCCGCCGCGGACCACGATCATGACCAGGCCGGTCAGCCGCGACCGCTGCGCCTGACGCCGATCACGGCGACCAGGATGACGGCGATCAGCGCGACCACGCCGACGACGATCGGGAGCGCGAACCACGCGGTGGTACTCATGCGCCCCAGGTTACCCAGAAGGGTCCGGTCCGATGCGCGCCGTGCGAGATGATCCACACTGGACGGCCGGCCGGGGGTCCGGTCAGGCGTCCAGCAGGTCCAGCGTGACGGCCGCGATCTCGCCGACCCCGAGGCTCTCGGCTTTGCGTACGGCGCGTTTGACTGGCAGGACGTAGCACTTGCTGCCGCTGTCGGGGAACACCGACGTCTTCCAGGCGGTGGCGCCGATCGTCACCTGTACGCGGACCGCCCCGAAGCCGCGGCGCGGGCCGTCGGTCCGTTCGCGGATCTCCTGCGAGACGTCTTCGGGCAGGCTCACGAACGTCCAGCTGTCCAGGCGCCGGGCGTCCCACAGCCAGATCTCGGCCTCGAAGGAGAAACTCACGACCACAGCATGCCAGCCGGGTCCGACAGTCCGCCGAGTCCGACCGTCTGCTGGGCCCGAGCGCGGCCGTCAGCAGGTTCCGTGCTGCGTGCACGCGTTCTGGATCGCCGCGCCGAGGGCGGCACCGGTATCCGGGGCGGCCGCGAGGACGAGGCGGCGGCTGATCGTTTCGAGCTGGCGTACCTCGTCGGGGGTGAGGTTGTCGAAGACGAGGCGGCGCGCCTCGCGGACGTGCTCGGCCGCGGCGGAGTCGAGCATCGTGGCGCCGGTGTCGGTGAGCACGGCCTCGGTGCAGCGGATCGAGCCGATGCTCTGCTGGCGGCGCTGGACCCAGCCCTGGTTCTCCAGCCGCGTCACGGCGTGCGAGAGGCGCGAGAGGGATCCGGCCGCCAGGAGGGCGAGGGTGCTCATCTGCATCGCCCGGTTCTCGGCGCGCTGCAACGCGCCGAGGATCGAGTACTCGAAGTAGTTGATGCCCGTGTCCCGCTTGAGCTGGGCGTCGATCGCCGCGGGCAGGGCGACCAGCATCGCCGACAGCGCCATCCAGGCCCCGCGCTCGTCGTCCGAGAAACGCGTGGCCTTGTCGTCCGACGGTGCCGTGGGGCCGCTCACACCCACACGATACCTGCGGACGGCCCGACTTGAATGTTCAAGCCGGGCGGGCTAGGGTCGAGTTGAACATTCAACCTCACGCCACCCAGGAACTCCACGCCACCCAGGAACGAGGTCATCGTGACCATCCTTCGCATCGACGCCAGCATCCAGGGCCCGCGCTCGGCCAGCAGCGAACTCGCCGACCTCGTCGAGGCCGAGTGGACGGCGGCCCGCCCGGACGAGACCGTCGTGCGCCGCCACCTGGCCGCCCAGCCGCTGCCCGCCGACGCCTGGATGCACGCCATCCACGCCTCGGCCACCCCGGAGGACCAGCGCACCGACGAGCAGCGGTCCGCGTACGCGCTGGCCGGTCGGATCGCCGCCGAACTGCGTACGGCCGACGCGGCGATCCTCGCCCTGCCGCTCTACAACTGGGGCGTCTCGCAGCACGTCAAGACGTGGATGGACCTCGCCATCGCCGGGTCGGCCGGCGACGGGCGGCTGCTCGACGGCAAGCCGACGGTCGTCCTGACCACGCGCGGCGGCGCTTACGGCCCGGGCACTCCGCGCGACGGGTGGGACCACAACACCGCGTACCTGCGAAGGATCGTCGCGGACATCTGGGGCGCGGACCTGACGCTGGTCGAGCGGGAGTTCACGCTCGTCGGGGTCAACCCCGCGCTGGACGAGTTCGCGGAGGTCGCCGCGGTCATGAAGAAGAGCGCGCACGAGGCGGCGGCCGAGGCGGGCCGGACGCTCGCCACCCGCTGACCTCACCCCACCCGCTCGCGGCTCCCCGCTCCAAGATCCCGTTCGGATCAGGTTTTCGCACGTAATCTTGGCCCAAGATTCGGGTGATTTCCCTGATCCAAACGGGATCTTGGGGCCGGGGCCGCGGCCGGGAGTGGGCGGCTGGGATCAGGGGTGGGCGGGAAGTATTCGGCGAGCGCGTCGAAGGACTCCTTGGGCTCCCAGGGCAGGCCGGGGAAGCGTCGGCCCCGGCCGCGGCCGAGGTGGCGCACGATGCTGAGCGCCGTCGCGTCCACGTCCCGGCGGGGATCGGGCGAGTAGGGCGCGAGCGGGAAGCTGAAGCTCATCACGAACGCGCCGTCGACACCCCACCGCTCCAGGTCCGCCAGCTGCCCGGTCAGCAGCCGCGCCTGCCGCGGCTCGTCGCGTTCATGCACTTCGCGTACGCGCGGCGCGACGAGACGGCCGACGCCCGGCAGCACGGCGGCGGCCATGCCGAGCGGCGAGACGTTGAGCGAACCGAGGAACTCCGGATTGTCGGCGTCGGTGCAGGCCGCGAAGCCGAGTTCGGTCACAGCCACCGGCTTCCCGTACGCCCGCAGCCGGTCCAGAACCGCCCGGTAGGTCGCAGCGCTGCGGGCGTTCCGGTAGTGGTTGACGGAGACGATGTCGAACAGGCCCCAGTCGGGCTGCTCGAACGGCAGTGACGCGTACGTGATCGGGCCGTCGTAGGCGTGGCGTACCGCCTTCACCAGGTCGGCCAGGGCGGCCCGCAACGGCGGCTGGTGACGGCCCGCGCGGATCATCGGGCCGACCTCCTTCAGCCGCGTGCGGTGCGCATGCGTACGCCCGGGCACGATGCCCCGCAGGAAGAACGTCAGCTCGTTGCCGACGACGAACACCAGGCGATCCGGCGCGCGCCGCCGTACCTTCTCCATCAGCGGCGCCACCTCCTCCAGGTACGCCGCCGTCCGGCTCGCGGTCGCGTTCCACAGCTCCGGCCCCGCCCACACGTGCAGCCCCAGATCCAGCGCGTACGCCGTGGCGTCCAGCAGCCGGCGCGGATCCCGGGCGGCCAGGCGTACCGCGTTCGCGCCGAGGTCGGTACGGATGATCTCCAGCTCCCGGCGTACGAGGGCGGGGGAGTAGTCCGGGCGCCAGTTCGCCGACCAGCCGGTCATCTTCCGTCCCACGTCGTAGACCACTCCGTGCCAGCGCACGCCCTCACCTCATTTGTATCGCTACCGATGCATCGGCCACGATATACCCTGGAGGCATGAAGGCCCATGACCTGTTCGTGCTCGGGCGGGAGCTCACCAAGATCGCCGAGGCGGCCATGCGCGAAGGTGCCGGCGCGCCGGCCACCCCGGCGGGCCTGCGCCTGATCATGGCCGACGTCCGAGCCGAGCCGGGCAGCACGATCGGCGACATCGCGACGCGTACCGGCCTGCCGCAGAGCTACGTCTCCGAATCCGTGGCCCGGCTGCGCGACCGGGGCGTCGTCGAGACGTGGACCGATCCGGCCGACCGGCGCCGGACCCGCGTACGCATCGGCGCCGAGATCCCCCACGCGGTCGCGAAGGCCGGCGCGGTCACGGTGGACAAGGCGCTCCTCGCGGCCGGGGGAACGGGGGAGCGCGACCGCGACCGGGCGCTGCTCAAGGAGCTGGCGGCGCTGGCGCAACGCCTGACCCGCCACCGCACCGATTCCTGACGTAACCCCGGCCTATCCTCCTCGCATGATCGAACGCCCCACCGTCGAATGGCGTGACAGCGTGCGGGAGCAGCGGGCCGCCCTCGCCGCCGGAACGCTTGCCGCCGAGGACGCGTACGCCGAAGAGCTCTGGCCCGTGACCTTCACCGCCGACGTGGACGCGGCGCTCGACGCCTACGAGGCGGAGTTGCGATCGCTGCACGATCCGGACGACGCAGAGATCCTGGCGGCAGTGGAGCGGGTCGTCGTCGACCTCAACGGCATCGACGAACGTAGCGGGGGCTGCATCGAGACCGACGAGCGGGAGCAGCTCTGCGCGTACATCGACCGGGCACTCGAAGCGCAGGGGATCGACGTCCGCGCGCTGGAGGAGCGGTGCGGCGTCGAACGGTTCGAGCTGGCCGGAAGGTGGCGCGACTGGTGAGCGTGTTCCCGGAGGCGCGAATACGCTGGGCGCGAAACCGCCCCTGTACGCGACCGGCCACCGTTATCGTGACCGCATGGCGGACGTGACGTACATCGGCCCCGGCGGCCGGGAGCCGAAGCGCCGGCCCCTGTTGCGCACGATCGTCGGTGACGTGCTGCGGCGTACGCGGCAGGAGCAGAAGCGCACGCTCGCCGACGTGGCCGGGGCGGCGCGGGTGTCCGTCCCGTACCTGTCCGAAGTGGAACGCGGGCGCAAGGAAGCCAGCTCCGAGGTGCTCGCCGCCGTCTGCGGTGCGCTCCGGATCGACCTGTCCGACCTGCTCGGCGAGGTACGCCAGGAGTATGTCGCCGCCCGCAAGGCCCAGGACCGCGCGGTGGTGATCTCGCTGGCCGCGGCGCGCGCGGAGCGCATCCGCATCGAACTGACCCGCACCGAGCCGGCCCGGACCGAAACGGCCCGCGGGCGGGGGAACTCGCTGCGGCGCAACGGTTCGCCGCAGCCGCACCGCTCCGGCGACGTGGTCCTGCTCGCCGCCTGAGCCGGAAGGTTCCCGGTCGCGCCACGAGAATCGAGGCCCCGACGAACTGGGAGAGACGCTACCGCCGGTCCGATGTGCGGGTTGCGCATGTCGAGACAAATCAAATTCAAGATCTTTTTGTCCCGGGTTCGTCGAGCTCACTTCCGTTCCTCGCGCGGGAGACCGCCCCGGCCTCTCCGCTTCGCTCCGAGGCCTCCAGCGCGTATAGCGGCCCGCCCAGCGCGCATAGCGGACAGTCGCGACAAAGACCGGACTACGACGGGACTGGGCGGGCTACCGGCGCCAGTCGTTCACCTAGCGAAGACCGTTCCGCCTCGCCGAGCACAGGCGGCGGCAGGACGGCTCGGACATGACCCACGGCAGCCCCGGATGCACCTACCTCCCCACCGCAGACGATCACCGGCCCGGCCGCCCACACGGCGTTCCCATCAGGCCGCCACCTCTCGACCTTGATCATGTCGCCCATATATGTCGAAATACGGCCGCTGCAACATATACGAGTTACATGATCAAGGTCTGGCCATCCACTTCGACATATACCAGCGACATGATCAAGGCCGCCCTGGCGATCGTCGGACATACCGAGCAGAAGGTTCGCGGGTTCGACGGCCCCCTTGATCATGTGATGCGTATACGTCGAAAACCCCTACCTGGCGACGTATACGCATCACATGATCAAGGCTGGGTGTTCCGGAAACGGCAAGGTCGGGGCAAAGCCCGACGCGCGTCTCACTGTCGGGAAGGCTCATCCCCTAATCCGGATGGCGACCGCCCGCAGTGGACACCGGGCATGATCGACGTGACCGGCTGACGGTGTCGGAGTTCCCCTTGTGGAGAGTCGAGACAAACGTCTGGTGGATCCGGTCACCGGCCAGGCATGATCGCGGCCATCTCCTTGATCATGTAACGCCAGTTCGGTGAGATCGCGCTCTCTCGCCGAACTGGCGTCACATGATCAAGGCCAGGACAGTCCTGCCGCCGGAATAGCGTCACACGATCAAGTCACTGGACACGCCCACCACCCGCCCCGGCCCCATATCGGACAGTCGCGACAAAGGCCGGGGTAGCACGGGACGGGCGCGGGTTGGGCGGGGACGGGGTGAAACCGTGACCGAATGGCGGCGGAGGATGCGTCGCCCCACTCACCTGGCAGTGGAGGCGACCTGCGCCGGAACGGTCTCCCGCGCGAGGAGCGGAGGTGAGATCGACGAACCCGGGACAAGAATATGATCTTGATTCTGATCCGACCACCCACCGGTGGAACTGTCAGCGGGGGCGGCTGGTGATGACCCGGTCGGCCAGCCCGTACGCGACAGCCTCCGCCGCCGACAGCGTCATGTTGCGATCCGTGTCGGCGCGGATCTTCTCCGCCGGATGTCCTGTGTGGCGGCCGAGGATCTCGTCCATCTCCGCCCGCATCCGGGCCACTTCCTTGGCCTGGACGGCCAGGTCGGGCAGCGTACCCCGGGACTGGGACGACGGCTGGTGGAGGATGACCTTGGCGTGGGCCAGGACGCCCCGCTTGCCCTTGGTTCCCGCGGCGAGCAGGACGGCGGCCGCGGAGGCCGCCTGGCCCATGCAGAACGTGGCGATGTCGCAGCGGACGAAGTTCATCGTGTCGTAGATCGCGGTGAGCGCGCTGAACGAACCGCCGGGCGAGTTGATGTAGAGGCTGATCTCCTGCTCGCTGGCCGATTCGAGGTGGATGAGCTGGGCCATCACCACGTTGGCCACGCCGTCGTCGATCTCGGTGCCGATGAAGATGATCCGGTCGGACAGCAGGCGCGAGTAGATGTCGAACGCGCGCTCGCCGTTGGGGGTCTTCTCGATCACCGTCGGGATCGTGTACTGGCTCATGCTCCCACCCCCACCATGCGGCGGTTGAGCGCGGGCCGGACGCTGTCGACGTGCTCGACGATCGCGTCGATCAGCCCGTAGTCACGGGCCTCCTCGGCGGTGAACCACCGGTCGCGGCGGCTGTCGCGTTCGACGATCTCGACCGGCTGGCCGGTGTGCCGGGCGATGAGCTCCAGCATCTTGCGCCCGACGCGGTCGAGGTGCTCGGCGTAGATCTCGACGTCGGCGGCGGTGCCGCCGAAGCCGGCCGAGCCCTGGTGCATGAGGATCTCCGCGTTCGGGAGGCTGAACCGCTTGCCGGCCGTGCCGCCGGTGAGCAGCACCTGGCCCATGCTGCCGGCCATGCCCATCGCCAGCGTGCTGACGTCGTTGGGGATGAGCTTCATGGTGTCGTAGATGGCCAGGCCCGCGCTCACCGAGCCGCCGGGCGAGTTGATGTAGAGGCTGATGTCGCTGCGCGGGTCCTCGGCGGAGAGCAGCAGGAGCTGGCCGCACAGGCGGTTGGCGATCGCGTCGTCGACCTCCGCGCCCAGCACGATGATCCGCTGGTCGAGCAGCCGATGGGCGACCTGGTCGTCGAGCGTGCCGGCGGCCAGGGCCGTGACGCTCGCACGGTATGGGTCGTGCATGTCCCCTCCCGAAGGGTTGTGAGTGGTCTGGCCCCCACGATGCGAGCGCGGAACCGGACACACCAAGCAGATCTGCTGTCAGCAGATGAGGGGGCCGGTGGCCGTATAGGCTGAGGCCCGATGATCGGACGCATCGGACTCGTCGTGCACGGCGGCCGCCGGCAGGCCGTCGAGGCGGCGGCCCGCGTACGCGCGTGGGCACAGGAGCACGAGGTCGCCTGCACCGAAGTGGACGTGTGGGACCTGCCCAGCGGCACGCCCCGCCGGCACGGGCACGCCGAGGCGCAGCACGCCGGCAACCCGGACCTCATCGTGACGGTCGGCGGCGACGGGACCTTCCTGCGGGGCGTACGCGTCGCGATGGCGATCGACGCGCTCGTGCTCGGGATCGACACCGGCCGGCTCGGCTTCCTGACCGAGGTCGAGACCGCCGCCCTGGAGCGCGCGCTCGACGTCGTGCACGCGGGGGAGGCGTCCATCGATCCGCGGCTGACGCTGACGATGCGGGCCTCGCGGAAGCTGACGATCCCGGCCGACATCGAGTCCTATCTCAAGATCGGCCGCGGCCCGGCGCTGCCCCCGCCGGAGACCCGGCTGGGCACCGCCGAAATCGTCGGCTGGGGCGTACCGCTGGACGTGGTCGCGCTCAACGACGTCGTCTTCGAGAAGCTCGCCCGCGACCGCCAGGCCAGCCTCGCGGTCTACATCGACGGGCGGCTGTTCGCCTCCTACTCCGCCGACGCGCTCGTCGTGGCGAGCTCGACCGGCTCGACCGCGTACAGCTTCGCGGCCGGCGGCCCGGTGGTGTCGCCCCAGCTGGACGCGCTGGTCTTCACCCCGGTCGCGCCGCACATGGCGTTCAACCGCAGCATCCTGCTCGACGCCCGCAGCCAGCGCATCGCCGTCCTCGTCCTGGAACGCTCCGGCCGCGTGGCCGTCTCCATCGACGGCCAGCTGCGCGGCGTCCTGGAACCCGGCGACTGGGTCAGCGTCTACGCCGCGCCGCACCGGGCCCGCCTCGCGCGCATCTCCGACATGGACTTCATGGGCCGGGTCCGCGACCGCTTCCGGCTCGCCGACGCCGCGGCCGCCGTCGCCGACGGCCACGCGCCGCTCGTCTACGCGCCCGCCGAGCCGATACCGCCGGACCTCGCGAATCCAGGCCCGTGGGGGCATGACTCCATCAACTAGTCTGTGGCACATGCGTCGATATGCCGCCGGCTTCCTGCTGCTCGTTGTCCTTTCCGGATGTACGCGTACCGGGGCGGACCAGTCCGGTGAGACGGTCGTCAAGTTCACCGTGGACGGACAGGCGACCGGCGAGCAGCTGGACGCGACGGTGAAGCTGCTCGACCAGCGCGCGCAGCAGCTGGGCTGGGGCCGCCCGACCGTTACGAAGATCGACGGCGGCACGATCGAGCTGCGCGTACCCGGGCACCACGGCGGTACGCAGATCGCCGGGCTGGTCCAGCCGGGACGGCTGACGATGCGCAAGGTGCTCGACGTGGTGCCCGCGAAGCCGGGCGGAGCCGCCGAGCCGGGCGGCCGGACCACCGCCGACACGGTACGCGAGAAGCTGGCCGGGGCCATGGCCGCCGCGGCGGCGCTCTCGCCCGACACCGCCGGCAACCCCGCCAACGACCTGCCCCCGTTCGCGACGCTGACCGGGGCCGAGGTCGCGACGCTGCCACCCCGGGTGCAGTTCGTGGTCAACGACGTGACGTGCGCGCAGCTGGGCGTCCGGCCGCAGGCCACCGACCCGGCCGCCCCGGCGGTGGCCTGCGGTGACCTGGAGAAGTACTCGCTGTCGGCCGCCGCGGTGACCAGTGCCGACGTCGCGAAGGCCGAAGCCCGGCAGGACAACGGGGTGTGGGGCGTGCTGCTGTCGTTCACGCCCGAGAGCCAGTCGCGCTGGACCGAGCTGACCCGGCAGGCGTTCGGCAACACCGGCGACCAGCCGTGCACCGAACGGGCGGCGGCCGTCGGCGGCGGCAACTGCGCGGTCGCGATCCTGGTCGACGACGACGTGATCAGCGCGCCGACCGTGCAGGGCGTGATCACCGGACCGGCCCAGATCGTGGGCGGCTACGACGAGGCCGGGGCGCGCGTACTGGCGGCGGAGCTGTCGACCGCGGCCCTGCCGGTGCGGCTGCTGCCGGGTCCGGCCGAGGAACGGTGACGGACTTCTCCGTGATCGAATGGAGGCAGCGAGACGAGGGAGTGACCATGAACGACTTCCCGCTGCCGCCCGCGCCGATCCACGTCAGCGACGACGTGCTGGCCGACCTGCGGCTCCGACTCGACCTGACCCGCTTCCCGGACGACGCCGGCAACGCCGACTGGTACTACGGCGTCGAACGCGGCTACCTGCAAGGGCTCGTCGACTATTGGCGTACCGGGTTCGACTGGCGGGCCGCCGAGAAGAAGATCAACGCGTACGAGCACTACCGGGTCACCGTGGACGGCGTACCCGTGCACTTCATGCGGCGGCCCGGCGTCGGACCGAACCCCACGCCGCTGATCCTCACGCACGGCTGGCCGTGGACGTTCTGGCACTGGGCCAAGGTCGTCGACCCGCTGGCCGACCCGGGCGCGTACGGCGGTGACCCGGCCGAGGCCTTCGACGTGATCGTGCCGTCGTTCCCCGGTTTCGGCTTCTCCGGCCCGCTGCCCGGGCACCCCGACATGAACTACTGGAAGGTCGCCGACCTCTGGCACACCCTCATGACGGGCGTCCTCGGCCACGAGCGGTACGCGGCCGCGGGCTGCGACGTCGGCGCCCTCGTGACCGGGCAGCTCGGCCACAAGTACGCCGACGAGCTGTACGCCATCCACATCGGATCGGGCCAGAAGCTGGACATGTTCACCGGCGACCGGGCCTGGGACCTCAGTGGCGGCCGGCCGATCCCCGACGGGCTGCCCGCGGCGGTCCACGACCGGATCCTGGAGTTCGACCGGCGGTTCGCCGTGCACCTGGCCGCGCACGTGCTGGATTCGAGCACCCTCGCGTACGCGCTGAGCGACTCGCCCGCCGGAATGCTCGCCTGGATCCTGCGCCGATGGGTCTCGTGGAGCGACGACGGCGGCGACATCGAGACCGTGTTCAGCCGGGACGACCTGCTGACCCACGCGACGATCTTCTGGGCGACGAACACGATCGGCACCTCGATCCGCACGTACGCCAACAACAACCGCTACCCGTGGACGCCGTCGCACGACCGGTGGCCGGTGATCGAGGCACCGACCGGGATCACGTTCGTCGCGTACGAGAACCCGCCGGGGGTGACGACGGAGCAGCGCGTCCAGAACTTCACCGAGGGTGAGCGGGGCGCCTGGTACAACCACGTGAACCTGACCGTGCACGAGCGCGGCGGGCACTTCATCCCGTGGGAGATCCCGGAGCTCTGGGTCGACGATCTCCGCCGGACCTTCCGCGGCCGCCGTTAGAAGAGGCTCAGCTGGCCCGGGATCGGCTCGCGGCGGCGTTGCGCGCCACGCCACCGGCTCCACTGCTGCGGCACCGGCGTCGCGGCGGCCGCCACGGCCTTCCGGGTCAGCGCCCACAACGACCCCGGCGGCGTGATGCCCCGCGCGATCAGAGCCGACCGGATCGCCGCGACGTTGAGCTGCCGCCGGATCTGGGGCAGCGCAGGCAGGTCCAGATCGTCGCGCATCGCCATGATCTGCCGGTTCCGCTCCACCACCGCCCGGGCGGCCGGGGCGCCGAACTGCTCGGCCGCGCGGTCGCCGACACAATCGCGTACGCGCTGGTGATGGCCGCCGTCCCAGGCCGACCAGGCGGCGTCGACGGTGCCGAAGGACGCGAGCAGCCGGGCGGCCGTGGCCGAGCCGAAGCCGCGTACGCCATGGAGGTTGTCGGAGGGGTCGCCGCGCAGCGCGGCATAGTCGCGGTACTGCGCCGGGGCGACGCCGTAGACCGCGTCGAGCTCCTCGGGGGTGACGAGGACGGCCTGGTCGAAGCCGCCGTTGCGGACCCGCAGCACCGACGTGCCCGCGTCGAGCAGGGCGAACGCGTCGCGGTCGCTGGTCATGAGGACGCTGCGCCAGCCGGCCTGGCGGGCCGCGGCGGCGGAACTCGCCAGCACGTCGTCGGCCTCGTACGCGGCCGGGACCACGACGGCGATCCCGGCGGCGGCCAGCACCTCGGGCGCGGCCGCCAGCTGGGCGACCAGTTCGTCCGGCTTGGGCGGCCGATGGGCCTTGTAGTCCGGAAAGACCGACCGCCGGGCGGACGACACCGAGCAGTCGAAACCGACGATCACGGCGTCGGGCCGCAGCCGGGCGGCGGCCCGGGCGAGATAGCCGACCAGACCCTGCAAACCCCACGCGGCCCGGTCACCGGGATCCCCCGCCGCCGCGTGGTACGCCCGGTGCAGCAGGCTGTTGCCGTCCAGCGTCAGCAGCAACGGGGGGTTCGGGGGCACAGCGACAGAGTATCGGGTCGCTCAGACATCGACCGTGAGCCGGACCCGGACCGTGTCGCCGAGCTCGATCTTCTCGGCCTTGCGTACCCAGGCCTTCAACGGGACGATGTACCGCCCGTCCTTGGGCCACAACGCGGTCGGCCACTGCGTCCCGCCGACGCGTACGGTCGCGGGGATCATGCCCCAGCCGTAGGTGACCAGGCCGGCCGCCGACTCCAGGGCGCCGCAGTCCTGCTCCGGAACGGTGACGAAATGCCACGGGGCCGGCCCCCTCCAGAACCACACCTCGCCGCTGAACTCCACGATCACCCCGTCAGGATAGGGCGGTCAGATCACAACCACAGGCCACGAGCATTTTGTCCCGGGTTCGTCGATCTCACCTCCGCTCCTCGCGCGGGAGACCGTTCCGGCCCTGGGGGGCCTCCACTGCCAGGTGAGCGGGGCGAGGCATCGTTCGCCGCGGCTCGGTCACGCCCGCCTTCAGCGGGTGATCTTGGGTACTGGATCGGCTGCGCGTGGCGGTGATCGAGTGCCTGGAATCTGTAGTGGTGGATCTCCATTGCTTGATCAAGAGCCCAAGAGCTGCAGAATCGGGCCGATTTTGACAGCATCCGGGTACTCGATCAAGCTTTCGTGCCGCGATCAAGTCGAGCACGCCCGCGGCCGGTGATCGTTTGCCGTTCTGACGGCAGTTCCGGCCCTATCACCGTGATCAACTGTGGCTGGGTGGGATGTCGTATGTGCCGTCTAGGGTGCCGCGCATGGAGATCAAGGTCGATGTTGCAGTTGTCATCCTCACGGACCGGGTTGGGCGAGTGTTGATGCAACACCGTGGCCCTGACAAGCATGTGGAGCCGGATCGGTGGGGGCCGCCGTGTGGACTGGTCGAGCCCGGGGAGGACGCCCAGACCGCTGCTCACCGTGAGCTGCTGGAGGAGACCGGGCTGACCGCCGCCCTTGAGCCCTGCCGGGTGGTGGAGCAGGTCGGTGCCGACGGAGTCGGGGTCCGCTTCCACGTGTTCGAGGGCAGCACCGGTGCCCGCCAGGAAGACGTCATCCTTGGTGAGGGGCTCGCGATGCTGTTCCTGACCCGTGAGGAGATCGCAACCAGGGAACTGGTCAGCAACATCCGGGCGTTGTTCGGCCAGGAGTGACGGCGTTTCCGGTCATGAGCGTCGGCAGCGGTTTCTGTTCAGGATCGGTTCTGCTGGTCGCGTACCGCTGCCGCGCTCGCTTCGTCGCCGGACGACGCCAGGCCGTCGACGACGCCCGTGATGTCCGCCGGGGGCCGGTTCTGGCTGAGCTTGAACTTCGCCTCGACTCGGCGGATGCGTACCTCCACGCCGACGATCGCGCGCAGCTGACCGGCGAGGTACGCGGCCGGGGCGTCGTCCACGCTCCACGGCTGCTCACGGCCGGCTTCGTGCTTCGAGGTGAGTGCCCGGACGACCTCCTCGACCCAGGCCGGGTCGTCGTGCACGACGAGTTCGCCGTAGACGTGGGCGGTCACGTAGTTCCAGGTCGGGACCACGCGGCCGTGTTCGCGCTTGGACGCGTACCAGGACGGCGAGATGTACGCGTCCGGCCCGCGCACGATGACGAGGGCGTCGCCGCGGGCGGGCGTACGCCACTGGTCGTTGTTGCGGGCGAGATGGCCGCGCAGGGTGCCGGCGGTCTCGTCGTGGACGAACGGCAGGAACGTGGCCAGCAGGCCGTCGTCCGTCTGCGTCACCAGGTCGGCCGCGCCGTGGTGGCGCAGCAGGTCGGCGACGTCGGCATCGGTGGCGGCGAAATGCGCGGGCACGTACATGATCATGAGTTTAGTGCGGTCGCGAGGACCTCGTCGATCAGCCGCCGGGTCGGCAGCAGGCGCACGCCCTCCTCGATCTCGCGGTACGCCCAGTCCCGCCGGTCCGGCTCGCCGAGCAGGGCGTACTGGCTGCGCAGGAAGTTCAGGCGGGTCGCGATCAGCAGGGAGAAGTCGGCCCGGCCGGTGATCCGGGCCGGCCCGCCCGCCGCCGCGTACGCGCGCAGCAGAGCGCGGATCGCGGCGGCATCGACGGACGGGCCGTCGCAGAACCAGTCGAACAGGACGCGGGCCAGTTCGCGGGCCGGGTCGGCGGGGCCGAGGTCGTCCCAGTCGAGGACGACGAGGTCGCCCGCCGGATCGGCCTGCACGTTCTCCGGGTGCAGGTCGCGGTGGCAGACGCGCAGGCGGTCCGGCGCGGACGGCGCCACGATCGCCAGAAGCTCTGCGACCTCGCCGGGGTCCGGCGCGAACTCCGGCCGCGCGGCCGGCGCCGCAGCCATCAGGGCTGACACCTCGGGAGCGGTCTCGTACCAGGATGAAGGTCGGTCCGGGGTCGCCGGTGCGGCTCGGTGCAGCCGCGCCAGCAGCGCGCCGAGCGCCGCCGCGCACTGCGACGGCACCACCGGCCGCAGGTCGATCCAGGTGTAGAGGCGCAGCACCCGCCCGTCCGGGTCCGTGACCAGGTAGCGGCCCGTGCGATCGGGCAAAGGCAGGGCCACGCGTACGCCGAGAGCCGCCGCCCGGCCGACATACTCCACTTCGGACAGGACAGCCGCGTCCGTGGGCGGCTCGCCGAGGATCTCCTTGAGGGCGAAGCGTTCGCCGGCCACGTCGAGCCGCCAGATCCGGGCCGTCGCGCCGCGTGCCCCGGGTGTCGCGGCGACCTCGCCGGACCAGCCGAACATCGCCCGCAGGTACGCCGTGTCCACCGGTTCACGATCCCACGGAACCGGCCGTCGGGTGACGGCAAATCGGCGGCGGGAGCGGCTGTAACGTTGGCGCCCACCCGCGCGTGTAGTGCTCGACAGGGTTCCCGTCGAGAGGATGAGCGAAACGGTGACCGGGGACATATCGGAGCTGTACGCCGCGGCGGCCGGCGAGCTGACGCTGCAGCTGTACGCGTACACCGGGGATTTCGCGGCGGCGCAGGACGCGGTGCAGGAGGCGTTCTGCCGGGCCCTGCCGCGGTGGGAGCGGATCTCGCGCTACGACGATCCCGCCGCGTGGGTGCGGCGGGTGGCCTGGAACGTGGCGACCAGCCGGTGGCGGCGGCTGCGCACGGCCGCGGCGCATCTGGTGGTGCAGCGGCCGGCGACGGTGGCGGGGCCGGAGCCCGACCACGTCGCGCTGGTGGCCGCGCTGCGGCGACTGCCGGCCAACCACCGGCGGGCGGTGGTGCTGCACTACCTGGCCGGGCTGACGGCCGAGGAGATCGGGGCGCAGGACGGTGTCGCCCCCGCGACGGTACGCGTCTGGCTGCATCGCGGCCGGACCGCCATGGCCGCCCTGCTCATCGACGGTGCCGACACGGACGAGGGGAGTGCACACCATGTCTGAGCCCGAATTCGTGACACCTGAGGTGGACGCGGCGTTCGCGGCGTTCCGCCGGGAGATCCTGCCGCGGGTGCGGCCCGCCGGTCTCGACCCGGTCCGCCGGACCGTCCGCCGCCGCCGCAACGTACGCGTCGCCGGGATCGCGCTGCTGGCCGTCGTCGCGATCGGCGTACCGGCGGCGGCGCTGCGCGGAGGTGGCGGACCGGTGCGACCCGCGGCTTCGCCGTCCCCGGCGGTTTCCGGGACGCTGTCCGGGCTTCCCTCGACGGCGCCGGGCGCCTTGCCCACCTGCAATCTGTCCTTCATGGACGTCGAGACCGGCCAGGTCCAGGCGAACGCGAGCCAGCCGTTCGTGATCGTGAAGCTGACCAACGCCACGGACGAACCGTGCCTGCTGGCCGGCTACCCCCAGCTCAAGGACTTCCACGTGCGGCGGGACGGTCACGACGTCCCGAACGCGGAGGTGGTCGTCCAGCACGGATCCCTGTACGCCGTACCCGACCCGGGCGCGGGGACGCTGCGGATCCCGCCGGCCGGCACGGCGTCGTTCGCGGTCGGCACCGGAACGGCCTACACGGGACCGGTCTCGACGATCGCGACCGCCACGCTGACCTTCCACGGGGACAAGCGGATCACCCTGAACCTGCCCGCGAACGGGCCGGCCGGGCAACCGATCCCCGCGACGGTCACCGCGTACGCGCGCGGTTCCGACGCGGGACGCTGAAAGGCGTACGCCGTGGAACTTTCACCCGACGCCCCGGCCGGAGCCGCCCGGCAGCCGTTTGGGCTGCACCAGGCGCAGTTCGGCGGTCGCCTGCTGGAAGGCGCGTACGGCACCGGCCGGGTCGCCCGCCTCGGCGAGGACGTTGCCCAGCTCGGCCCAGGCGCGGGCGGCCTCCCGGTTCGCGTCGGCCCGCGACAGCAGGGCGGCGGCGTCCGCGAAGGCGGCGGTCGCGCCGTCGGCGTCGCCCTGCGAGGCCAGCGCGGCGCCCAGCGCGGTCCGCGCCCGGGCGCCCTGCATGGCGGCCTCGGGACCGGCCTCCACCAGCGACTGGCGGGCGGCGTCCGCCGCGGCGTCGGCGTCCCCGGCGAGCAGGTACGCCCGCGACAGGTCGACGAGGATCGTGCCGCGGTCGAAGCCGCGGCCGGAGTCGGTCAGCGAGTCGAGCGCCTCGCGCAGGGTTTCGCGGGCCTCCTGCGGCCGGGGCGGGTCCTGGCGCAGCAGCAGATGCCCGTACGCGCCGAGCAGCCGGGCCGCCGAGCGCCGGTCCGCGCCGTGCCGGAAGTACGCGAGCGCCTCCTCGGCGAGATCGAGGGCCTCCCGGTGGCGGCCGCGTTCGCTGGCGATCTGGCTGGCGTTCCACAGCACGGAGGCGCGGGCGCGGGCCGAGCCCAGCCGGGTCGCCCGGTCGAGCCCTTCGCGCAGCAGCCGCTCGGCCTGGTCGTGGTCGCCGAGCTCGAAATGGGCGGCGGCCACGGTGGCGAGCAGCTGGATGGCGCCGTCGGAGTCCCAGGCGCCCAGCCGGTCGAACTGGGCCATGGCGCCCCCGCCGACCTCCACGACCCGGTGCAGCTGGCCGAGTTCGAACAGGCAGCCGCACCAGCTCAGGACGACGCCGAGGGAGGCGAGGTAGGTCGGCGCGTCGATGGCCTCCTGCACCAGCTGCTCGTACGCCCGCGCCGCCTCCTCCAGCCGTCCGCGGGCCTCGAACGAGCGGGCGAGGCCGAGCCGCGCGTCCGAACGCAGCAGGGGATCGAGGTCGGTGGCGCGCAGGGCGACGGTGAAGTGCTCGATCGCCTCTTCGGGGCTGCCCGCTTCGAGGGCCAGCTGTCCGAAGCGGACGGACAAGGTGGACGGCCGGGTCGCCGCCGTCTCCACGTCGCCGCGCAGCTCCTCGACGGTGCACGACAGCCGGAGGGCGAGCTGGCGCAGCACCTCGGGCCCGGGCTGCCGGCGGCCCGACTCCAGCAGCGAGACGTAGCTCACCGAGAGGGTGTCACCGGCGAGTTCCCGCTGCGTGATGCCGCGCGCCTGGCGCAGGGCCCGCAGCCGCCGCGAGAACTCGAGGGGAGTCGATTGACTGGGTTCACTCAAGGGTGCTCTCCTGACTTACCGGGCAGTGTAGCCCGTTCACGACAGTCGGGAGTCGTCATGAGACCCACGCGCGTATTGCTCGCGGCCCTGCTCGCCGTCGCCCTGTCCGGTGCCGGAGCCGCGCTGTCCGGAGCCGTGCCGGGGGCCGGCCGGGCGGGCGCGGGGACCGGGTCCGCGACGGCCGACGTGGTGGCGCGGGCCGACGGCGTGTGGTGCTGCTGGCCGCCGAAGTAGGAACAGCGGGCAGAACGGCGGCTACGGCTGGTCGGCCCAGGCCTGCCAGGGGAGCAGGTCCCGCCAGCCGGGCTCGTCCGCCGCCCACGCCGTGAGCACCTGGGCGGCCCGCTCCGCCGTGGGTACGCCCGCGCGGAAGTGGCTGTCCGGACCGCCGGCGCGGTACTCGACCGCGTAGCTGCCGTCGTCGTTGCGGTAGATCTGCATGTAGAACTGCCACAGGCTGGGGCCGTCGTGGCGTTCCAGGATGAGGAACCGGTTCGCCTCGTCGAGGTCGCGCACGAGCGAGGCGAGCTTGTCGGGCTCGGGGTCGTCCCACGAGTCGCCGCTGGCCTCGGTGGCACGCAGGGTCGGCAGCCGCATCATGCGCAGACGATAACCGACGGGTCCGACAGCCGGCCGCGCGTACCGGGGCGGGACGGTTCCGACGTGAGTTGTTGACCTTGTTGCCTTAGGTGCTCATGAATTGACATCAACCTATGGAGGCCCTACCGTCCCCGTAAAGTTCCGGAAGTGTTCCGGTAATTTCGCGGGAGGCGATGCGCTCATGCCCTGGCACCGCAGGTTGCTGCGTGATCGCGTACTGGTGCTCGTGGCGGTGCCGGGCGTCCTGGTCCTGCTCGTCTTCCACTACCTGCCGTGGCTCGGCAACATCATCGCGTTCAAGGACTACCAGCCCTACCTGGGCATCAAGGACAGCCCATGGGTCGGCCTGGACAACTTCCACGTCCTCGTCGACGGCGACCCGGCGTTCCGCAACGCGCTCACCAACACCCTGCTCATCACGCTGCTGCAGGTCGTCGTGGTGTTCCCGGTCCCGATCGCGCTGGCGCTGCTGCTGGACAGCCTCGCCTCCGAACGGCTCAAGCGGCTCACGCAGAGCGTGCTCTACCTGCCGCACTTCCTGTCCTGGGTGATCGTCATCGCCGTCTTCCAGGAGATGTTCGGCAACGCCGGCCTGCTGAACACGGTGCTGCGCCAGCACGACCTGGCCACGCTGAGCATCGTGGGCAACCCCGACCTGTTCAAGGCGGTCGTCACCAGCCAGGTGCTGTGGAAGGACGCCGGCTGGGCGACGATCCTCTTCCTCGCCGCGTTGTCGAGAATCGATCCGGAACTTTACGAAGCATCGGCGGTCGACGGCGCCGGGCGGATGCGCCAGCTGTGGCACGTG
Organism: Hamadaea tsunoensis DSM 44101; assembly: GCF_000428945.1. Classification (GTDB taxonomy): domain Bacteria; phylum Actinomycetota; class Actinomycetes; order Mycobacteriales; family Micromonosporaceae; genus Hamadaea; species Hamadaea tsunoensis. The sequence goes on from NZ_AUAX01000007.1 coordinate 311,802, forward strand.
ACCCTGCCGGGGCTGCGCCCGCTGATCGTCCTGCTGCTGATCCTGCGCCTCGGCGACTCGCTCAGCGTCGGCTTCGAGCAGATCCTCCTGCAGCAGCCCGCGGTCGGCCAGCACGCCAGCGAAGTGCTCGACACCTACGTCTACAACAACGGCATCCTCGCCGCCGACTGGGGCTCCAGCGCGGCCGTCGGCCTGATCAAGGGACTGGTCGGGCTGGTCCTCGTGCTCGGCGCCAACTCGCTCGCCCACCGCCTCGGCGAGCAGGGGGTCTACCAGCGATGAGGTACGCCGTCCGGGCCGGCAAAGGCCTCATCCTGCTGCTGTGCTGCGCGGCCGTGGTGATCCCGTTCTTCGGCATCCTCGCGACCAGCCTCTCCGACCGGGCGCAGGTCACCGAGGCGGGCGGGTTCGTACTCTTCCCGAAGCGGGTCACGTTCGCGGCGTACCAGGCGATGCTGTCGGGCGGCGTGGTCACCCGGGCCGTGCTCGTCAGCCTCCTCATCACCGGCGCCGGTACGCTGCTCAGCCTCACCGCGACCGCGCTGCTCGCGTACGGGCTGAGCCGGCGGGGAACCTTCGGCCACCGGCCGCTGCTGATGATCGTGCTGTTCGCGCTGCTGTTCACCCCCGGGATCATCCCGAGCTACCTCGTCGTGAAGGACCTCGGCCTGCTGGAGAGCTACTGGTCGCTGATCCTGCCCGGAATGATCAACGCGTTCAACGTGATCGTCCTGCGGGCCTTCTTCATGGAACTGCCGAACGAGGTGCTCGACAGCGCCCGGGTCGACGGGGCCGGCGATTTCACCATCCTGTGGCGCATCGTGCTGCCGCTGTCGCGGGCCGCGCTCGCCGTCATCGGCCTGTTCTACGCGGTCGCGTACTGGAACTCGTTCTTCGCGGCCCTGCTCTACCTCAACGATTCGACCATGTGGCCGCTGCAGCTGGTGCTGCGCACGTACGTGGTCAACCCGAACCAGCTCGGCGTCGATCAAGTGGGAGTGTCCGGCGCCGAGCTGCCTCCTCAGGAGGCGATCCAGATGGCGATCCTCGTCCTGTCCATCCTGCCGATCCTGCTCGTCTATCCGTTCGTCCAGCGGCACTTCGCCAAGGGCGTCCTGATCGGCGCGGTGAAGGGATAGCGGGCGAGGGTCCCGCCCCGTCCAGATCCACACCCGTTCCAGGAGGGAAGCGATGACATACACGTTCGACCGGCGCCGGTTGCTCGGCGCCGCCCTGCTCACCGCCGGTGGGGCCGCCGCGCCCGGACTGCTCGCCGGCTGCTCCTCCGACACCCCGCCGGCCAACACCGCGGCCAAGAACAGCGAGGTGAAGCTGCCGGCCTACACGCCGTTCGCGGGGGCGCAAGCGGACCTGCCCGGCAACGCCGACGGGCTGCTGGACGCGTACACGAAGTATCCGGACCCGCCCGCCAAGCTGACCTCGGGCCCGCCCGGCAAGGGCGGCACCGTCTCGGCGTTCGTGCTCACCGGTTCGCCGATCCCGCCGGGAGTGGACGCGAACGCGTACTGGCAGGAACTGAACAAGCGGCTGGGCGTGGACCTGAAGCTGACGATCACGCCGAGCGGCGACATGGCGACGAAGTTCGCCGCCCTGGTGGCGGGCGACGACCTGCCGGACTTCATCGTGCCGGCGCTGTTCACGCCGACGGGCCTGGGCGCGGGCATCGGCAACCTGCCGCAGTGGCTGTCGGCGAAGTGCCAGGACCTGACCGAGTTCCTCTCCGGTGACGCGATCAAGGAGTGGCCGTTCCTGGCCAACATCCCCAGCGCCGCCTGGAAGACGTGTGTCTACAACGGAGGGATCTACGGCCTGCCGGTGCCCCGCGGCGTCGGCGGTACGCTGCTGTTCCGCCGCGACGACCTCGTCGCTCAGCTGGGCGTGCAGCCGGATCCGACGAGTTTCGCGGAGTTCCGCCAGTTCTGCGCCTCGGTCACCGATCCGAAGAAGAGCCGGTGGGCGGCGACGAGCGGCGGCCTGATGTCGTTCGTCCAGCAGATGGCCGGCGCGCCGAACAAGTGGCGGGTCGACGGCGGCAAGCTGACGTTCGTGGCCGAAACCGACGAGTTTCGGAAAGCGCTGTCCGACGTGGCCGCGATGGTCAAGGACGGCCTCGCCCACCCGGACAGCAACATCGCGAACGCGCCGGTCAAGAAGTGGTTCAACGCCGGGAACATCGTGCTCAACCCGGACCGCTACACCGCCTGGCCGCAGTACTACGCGGACAACATCGCGGGCGCCACGTTCAAGATCAGCGGCATGCGCCCGCCGAAGTACGACGGCGGCGGCTTCGCCGGCACCTGGCAGGCGGACCCGACGAACAACTTCACCGCGCTGAAGAAGGCCGACAAGGGCCGCATCCGGGACCTGCTGGCCATCGCGAACTGGATGGCGGCGCCGTTCGGCAGCGAGGAGTGGCTGTTCCGCCGGTTCGGCGTCGCCGGCACGCACTACAACATGGTCGACGGCAGCCCGGTGCAGACGCAGGCCGGCATCACGCAGACGGTACTCGGCATCCGGTACATCGTGGACGCCCCCGATGTGATCTTCGTGCCGGGCAACGCCGGCGCGACGAAGACGTCGTACGAGTACCAGAAGTCGATCATTCCGACGTCGGTCAAGGATCCCACCGTCGGGCTGTTCTCCGACACCTGGTCGCGCAAGCGGGCGGCGCTCGACACGATCGTCAACACGGCGCAGGGGGACGTGCTGGCCGGGCGTACGCCGATCTCCGCGTGGGACCAGACGATCGCGCAGTGGAAGTCGGCGGGCGGCGACCAGGTCCGCGCGGAATTCGAGAAGCAGCTGTCTTAATGGTGCGCAGCGACGCTGTCGCGGACGACGAGGTGGGTGGCGAGCTCGACGCGCGGGCTCTCCACCGCCTCGCCGGCCGCGAGCCGCAGCACGGTACGCGCCGCCACCATCCCCATCTCCGACAGCGGCTGGCGGACGGAGGTGAGCGGCGGCGAGGACCACTGGGCCTCGGGCAGGTCGTCGAAGCCGATCACGCTGACGTCCTCCGGTACGCGCAGCCGCCGGCGGCGGACGGCCTCGTAGACGCCGAAGGCCATCTGGTCGCTGGAGGCGAAGATCGCGGTGGGGCGGTCGGGCAGGTCGAGCAGGGCGGCGCCGGAGTCGAAGCCGGACTGGTGGTAGAAGTCGCCGGGCCGCACGAGTTCCTCGTCGAGGGAGACGCCGGCCGCCTCCAGTGCGGCCCGGTACCCGTCGAGGCGCGCTCGGCTGCACAGCAGCTGGCGGGGGCCGGCGATGAAGCCGATCCGGCGGTGGCCGAGTTTGATCAGGTGCTCGGTGGCGGCCAGGCCGCCGGCCCAGTTGGTGGCGCCGATGGTCGGCACGTCGGCCGAGGCGCCGCCGGCCGGGTCGACCACGACCACGGGCACGGACATGCTGCGCAGCTCGGCGGAGAACCGGCTGTCGAGCGCGGAGGTGACCAGGATGACGCCGTCGGAGGCGCGGGCGCGCAGGTTCTGCAGCCACTGGCGGACCGAGTCGGAGCGGCGGTGGATGGCCGACACGACGGTGCCGACCCCGGCGGCGTGGGTGACCTCCTCGACGCCGCGCAGGATCTCGACCGCCCAGGGACTGTCCAGGTCGTTGAACACGAGGTCGATGAGGGCCGCGGTGGTCCGCGACCGGGCGCCGCGGCGGCGGTAGCCGTGCAGGCGCAGCAGCTCCTCGACGCGCTGGCGGGTGGCGGGGGAGACGTCCATCCGTCCATTGAGGACACGCGAGACCGTGGGCACCGAAACGCCCGCCTCCCGCGCGATGGCGGTGATCGTCACCCGCCCGTCGTCCACCGTCACAGCAGAAACGATATCCTGCCGCCCGTCAAAATCAAGTTCAAGATCATTTTCGGGTCATCTTCAAGAGCATTTTGTCCCGGGTTCGTCGATCTCACCTCCGCTCCTCCCGCGGGAGACCGCTCCGGCCCCTCCGCTTCGCTCCAGGGCCTCCGCTGCCAGGTGGGTGGGGCGAAGCATCGCCCGCCGTCGCCGGGTCGCCGTCGCATGATCAGTGCGCTGGTCGGAGTCGCGTCCTGGGTGTCCCTGCACCCCTATGGCGACTGTGATCAGCGCGCTGATCATGAAGTGAACGGCGTACGGACATCGAGGTCCCGACAAACCGGGCAAGATGCAGCCCATCTGCATGATCGAGACGAAGAACCAGGCATACGGCTCTCCGCTGGCGGGTGTGGGTTGGCGAGGTCTACCAGTGGTGATCGTTTACGGGTGAGGTGTGAAAACGGCCGGCTAGTGCATGATCGTTTACGGTTCCGGGATGCGCATACGGCTCCTGGCTGCACCAGACGCGTAAACGATCATGCGGTGTGGACCGGAAATGACACCCCACCCGTAAATGATCAAGAACACGGCGGCTGCGGTTCACCTGCCGGAAGATCGTTCCCGCATCGCGGACATCGGACATCGGCGGAGCGGCTCGGATGTGATCCACAGCGGCCGGGATGTAGAAGTCTGGCCCTCGCCCAAGATCCAAGGCGCTCCAGATGTAGAAAACCGGCCTCTACCTACATCCCAGCCGCAATTGATCGAGGGAGTAGACCTGAAACTGCATCCCGCCCGCCGACGATCACCGGCTTCGCCGGCATCCGGGCCCGACGGATTCGGGTCTCGTTCACGATCGTGGGGCGCGGTACGCTCCTCGCGGCAAGCGCTTTCCAAGCAAGCTCTTTCCCCACCGAGTCCCGCACTTCCTGGAGGACTGCGTGATCAGTGTCGCTATCGTCGGTACGGGTGGAATCGCCCGGGCGCACGCAGAGGCGGTCGCCGCCTGGCCGGAACGCGCGCGGTTGACCGCCATCGCCGAGCCCGACGAGGACCGGCGGGCCGCGTTCGGTGATCTTCATGGCGTCGAGCACCGGTACGCGTCCCTCGACGACCTTCTCTCGGCGGGCGTACCGGACCTGATCTGCCTGTGTACGCCGCCCGGCACGCACCTCCCGCTTGCGACCACCGCCCTGGCGGCCGGGGCGACGGTGTTGTGCGAGAAGCCGCCGACGGTCACGCTGGCCGAGCTGGACTCGATCGTCGCCGCCGGTGGCGACCGGTTCGCCACCGTCTTCCAGCACCGGTTCGGCGGCGGCGCCGCCCAGCTGCGTACGCTGGCCGGGTCGGGGGTGCTCGGCGCGCCGATGACGGCCGTGTGCGACACGCTGTGGTTCCGGCCGGACGAGTACTTCGCCGTCCCGTGGCGGGGGAACTGGGACATCGAGGGCGGCGGCCCGACCCTCGGCCACGGCATCCACCAGATGGATCTCCTGCTGTCGGTCCTCGGCCCGTGGCAGGAGGTCGTCGCGGTCGCCGCCCGCCGGGACCGGCCGACCGCCACCGAGGACCTGTCCGCCGCGATCGTCACCTTCGCGTCCGGCGCGGTCGCCACCGTCGTCAACAGCCTGCTGTCCGCCCGCGAGGAGAGCTACCTGCGGTTCGACTACCGGCACGCGACCGTCGAGCTGCGCCACCTCTACGGGTACGGCGACGACAACTGGACGGTCACCGGCGCGCCCGGCCACGAGGACGTCGCCGAGGTGTGGAAAGCCGGGCGGCAGGGCGTCAACAGCGGCCACACCGCCCAGTTCGGTGCCGTCTTCACCGCCCTGGAGACCGGCGCGTCCGTCCCCGTCGCGGCCACCGAAGCCCGCGCCACCCTCGACCTGGTCACCTCGATCTACGCCTCGGCGTTCACGCGTACGCCGGTCGCGGCCGGGTCGATCGGTCCAGATTCGCCCTTCTACCACCGTCTCGATGGAACCGGAGCACCCTGGCAATGACCCTGAGTCTCGACACGCGGCCCGAGGAACTCGTCGTCCGGCACGGCGAGCAGGAACTCTTCCGCTACGTCTACGTCCCGCACGACGCGCAGCGCGAGTCGCCCCGGCCCTACTTCCACCCGATCCGCACCCTCACCGGCGACGTCGTCAGCCTCTACCGCCCGCACGACCACGTGTGGCACAAGGGCATCGCCCTCTCGCTGCCCAACGTGGGCGACGCGAACTTCTGGGGCGGCGTCACCTACGTCCGCGACCAGGGCTACGTGCAACTGCCCAACGACGGCGCCATGGTCCACACCGGCTTCGACGTGCTCGAGGCCGACGACGCGGGGGTACGCGTACAGGAGCGCCTGATCTGGGTCACGCAGCAGGGCGAGCACTGGTTCACCGAGATCCGCTCGATCGCGGTGACGGCCGACGAGGCGGCCGGCGCGTGGACCCTCGCGTTCGCGACGACCTTCCGCAACGTGTCCGGCGCCGAGGTCGTCATGGGCAGCCCGACGACGCAGGGCCGGGAGAACGCGGGCTACGGCGGCCTGTTCTGGCGGGGGCCGCGCTCGTTCACCGGCGGCCGCGTCTACGTCCCCGGTCAGCAGGGCGGCGACGATCTCATGGGCGTACGCGCGCCGTGGCTGGCCTTCGCCGGCGACCACGACGAGAAGACGGGATCGTCCACACTGGTCTTCGTCGAGGCGCCGGAGAACCCGGACACCCCGGCGAAGTGGTTCGTCCGCTCGACCCCGTTCGCGGCCGTGTGCCCGGCCCCGTTCTTCGACGTCGAGGTCCCCGTGGCCGACGGCGGATCGCTGTCGTACGCGTACGCGGTGGTGGTCGCGGACGGCGACGGCGGCCTGGCCGGTGCCGAGGCGCTGGCGAAGATCGGCGAGCAGGCCCTGATCCGGCCCGTGGAGCTGTGATGGACTGGTTCCCCGGCGGCACCGCCGTGTCGGTGGTCGCCGTCTACGACTGGCCGGCGGTCGACGGCCATCTCGGCGGCTCGCCGCACCTGCACACCGCGTCGGCCGAGGGCTACGTCGTGCTCGGCGGCTCGGGCACCCTGGAGACCCTGAGCTCCGCCGGGTACGCCGAGCGCCCGCTGGCCGAGGGCACGGTCCTGTGGTTCACCCCCGGAACCGTGCACCGGCTGGTCAACGGCGACGGCAAGCTGCGCATCCTGGTCGTCATGCAGAACGCCGGCCTGCCCGAGGCGGGGGACGCGGTGTTCACCTTCCCGCCCGAGATCCTCGCCGACGCGAGCGCGTACGCGGAGAAGAAGGTCATGGAGACGCGGGCCCGGCGCGACCTGGCGCTGGCCGGCTACCTGGAACTGCGCTCGGCCGTCCAGGAACGCGGCCCCGAAGCCCTCGACCCCCTGTACGCGGCCGCGGCCCGGCTGGTGGGCGACAGGACGGAAGAGTGGCGCAAGCTGTGGCGGGAGCGGGTGCTCGACCAGGCGCAGCGGACCGACGAGCAGCTGACCGCCCTGGCCGCGGGGAAGTACGACCACCTGCGACGGTCCACGGTGAACGACGCCCGGCCGGCGGAACCGCGCAACGGCATGTGCGGCCGCCTGTCCGTGTGGGAGTTCGGCCGCCCGACTCCCTAAACCGGCATCACGATCCGCATTCGTTGACGCATGTCCATTGATCAATGGACAGCCGGACGATGCCGAGCCCGGCCCCGCCGCCACTACCGTAGGCCACCAGTTGGTCACGGGGAGGCATCGGGCCGCCCCGTGCTGGACGAACGGAGGACGCGGTGACGCGTACCGCACGAGTCGTGCTCGCCCTGATGATGGCCTTCAGCATCGCCGGTACGGCGACGCCGGCCCTGGCATCGGAGCCGGACTGCCCCCTCGACGGCTGCGGTGGCGGCGAGCTCCCGCCCCCGCCCGGCGGCGGGGGCGGCCCGACCTACGTCCTGCAGGGCGTCATCCAGAAGATCGACGAGGCGCACGAGGGCGCCTGGCCGAGCCGGCTCGGCACCATCCAGATCCGCGGCTACTCCCGGCTGGCCAACGCGAACAACGACCGTATCGACGCCGACTACATCAACGTACGGTGCTACGCGAACGTGCTCGCCTACTCCACGACCGACTACGACTCCGAGAACAACGGCGCGCTCGTCGACGTCCACTTCTGGTCGCCGAAGGTACCCACCTCGGGCGTACCCGCCGCGTCCCGGACGGTCACCGTCACGTGCAGTCACCACGCCGAGAAGAACGGCGTCAGCTACGACACCACGAGCAGCGCCCAGTTCGTGATCGCCGAATGACCGCGGTCGTGGCCCCGCCCACCGTCGCCGACGCGGATCGGGGCCACGACCGGTCACCGTACGTGTGATCGCGGATCCCCCAGAAGCGGCTCGGTGCGCAGACGACGGCAGGGCCGCCCGGTGCCCCGGACGGCCCTGCCGGTTGTAGCCCCGTTATCAGTCGGCCAGGGCGACGATCGCCTGCGCCCACTTGAAGTGCTTCTGCTTCGCCAGGTCACGGATGGTCTTGATGCCGAAGGCCTTGTCGAGGAACTCGGCGTCCTCCTTGGTCAGTCCCTCGAGGGCGGTGACCGGGGCCTCCGCGAGCTCCTGGGCCGACTTGCCCTCCCACTGCTTCATCAGCTTCTTCTCGAGTCCCAGCATGGGAGTCTCCTGTTCGTCGTCGAACCGGGCCGCGCGGGGTCGCGGCGGCACACCGGCGCATCCTAGAGCGGTCAGGTGACGGCCGGGCAGCCTGCTGACCAACAGCCGACAGAACCCCCGGCGACAGAATCCCAGGTCATATCCAAGATCGCGCATTCCTCACGGGGTCGCCGCGGCCAGCGTGAAGGAGGCCGAGGCGCCGGGGCCGAACCGGCAGCCCGCGCAGGACGCGGCGTGCGGCGTCAGCCGGATCGTCCCCGTACGCACGGTCGGCGGCACCGCGAACGCGATGAGCGTCCCGGAGCCGCCCGTCGTGCCGAACTCGTACAGCGGCAGGGCCCGCGCCTGCGCCGGGTACGCGTGCCCGCCCGCGACCAGGGTGAAGCTGCGCCGTGCGTCCAGAGTGGAGTCCGTGACGTGGCCGGAGTACCGCTGAAGACTCGTGTCGAGGACGGCGAACGCCTGCCCGGCCGGTGCCCAGCCGTCCTTCGGCGTCCACGGGACCAGCCGGAGCGGCCCGTGCAGGACGAGGTTGCCGCCGCCGCCGACCGAGCGCAGTTCGATCTCGTCACCCGCGAACGGGTGGTAGAACAGGTCGACCGCGTCCGCCGCCCGCTGGCCGGTACGCAGGTCGAGGGTCTGCGTACGGCCCTGGTCGGTGACGGCCAGCGCGATCGGGGCGCCCTTCGGGACGACCGCGACGAGCGTGCGCTCCGGGTCGGGGGCCGCCCCGTCGAGAGGGCGCGGGTGACCGTCGACGAGCAGGTTCGCGGTGGCGCCCGGGAAGTCGGCCGGAATGTTGAGGGTGCCGGGCTGCCGTTCGGCCACGTGGGCCAGGAAGATCTCCTGTCCCGCCGGGGCGGCCACCGGGCGCGGGAAGCCCAGCCGGGTGGCGTCGTCCACCGTCAGGCGGTCGGTGGTCGCCGTCCAGTCGTAGCGGGTCGCGTACGTGGGGCCGATCAGGAGCGCCTGGGCGGGATCGAAGGCCCGGCGCACGCCCGCGACCGGACCGTCGGCCGCCGGCTCGCCGCCGATCACCTTGGCGTACGCGGCGTCGAGCAGGTCGCCCGGCGGCGACGGCGGCCCGGCCGGCCCCGGATTCTGCGTACCGCACGCCATGAGCAGCAGCACCGTCAACCCGGCAGCCGTCAACCCGGCGTACCTGCGCATCGTCATCCCCCGAATGTGTCGCTTGTGGACGTCGGGGATCGTACCCAGGATTCGCCCTACACGGTGGGCCGCTCCCGTTTGGGCAGCTTCGCGACGATGGCCGCGTACGAGTCGTCGATCGCCTCGCGGATCTCGGCGTCCGGGATCGCCCCGCCGGTGCGCAGCGTGTTCCACCCCGACCGCCCGATGTACGCCATCACGGCCGCGTCGTCCGGATAGCGCAGCACCCATTCGTCGGCGATCTCGCGGCTCGGGCCGCACTTGAGGCCGACCGAGGCGTGGGCGGCGTCCCGGCCGCCGAGGAACGCGAAGATCTTGCCCGACGTGCCCACCTTGACGACGAAGTCGCCCTCCCAGGGCTGATCCTCCCAGGCGCCCGGCTTGCCGAGGCAGTACTTGCGCAGCGCGGCCCACTTCATACGACGACCCCCTTCCGCACCGATGATCGCAGAAGCCGTGGACGAGGGCCGGGACGCGTCGGGCATACTCGCTGGGTGATCTCCGCCGACGCGCCCGCCGACCTGCTCTTCCGCGGTGGTCCGGTGTTCTCGGCCGGCACCGTGATCCCGGCCGGCGCCGTCGCGGTCTCGGGCGGCCGGATCGCCGCGCTCGGACCGGCCGCCGAGGCGCTGGCCGGCACGCGTACGGAGGTCGTGGAACTGGCCGGCCGGCTGCTGCTGCCCGGCTTCGTCGACGCGCACGTGCACCCGGGCAGCGCCGGGCTGGAACGGCTGCGCTGCGACCTGTCCGCGTACCGGACCAGGGCGGCGTACCTCGACGCGATCGGCGCGTACGCGGCCGAGCACCCCGGCCGGGAGTGGATCCTCGGCGGCGGCTGGGCGATGGACCAGTTCCCGGGCGGTACGCCGCGCCGCGAGGACCTCGACGCGATCGTGGCGGACCGGCCGGTGTTCCTGCCGAACCGGGACCACCACGCGGTCTGGGTGAACTCCGAGGCGCTGCGCCGGGCCGGCATCGACGCGCGTACGCCCGACCCGGCCGACGGGCGGATCGAACGCGACCCCGACGGGCGGCCGACCGGCACGCTGCACGAGGGCGCCGCCGCGCTGGTCGGCCGGCTCGTCGGCGAACCCACGCCGGCCGAACTGCTCGACGGGCTGCGGGAGGGGCAGCGCGTACTGCATTCGTTCGGGATCACCGCGTGGCAGGACGCCATCGTCGGCGCGTACGACAGCCTGCCGGACGTCTTCGACACCTACCGCGAGCTGGAGGACCGGGGCGAGCTGACCGGGCGCGTGGTGGGCGCGCTGTGGTGGGAGCGCGAGCGGGGGCTCGACCAGCTGCCGTTCCTGCTGGAACGGCGGCGGGCGACCGAGGGGCGGCGGTTCCGGGCGACGGCCGTGAAGATGATGCTCGACGGCGTCTGCGAGACGTTCACCGCGAGCATGCACGAGCCCTACGTCGGCCACGGCGGCCAGGGCCTGGACTTCATCGACCCCGGCGAGCTCGCCGGATACGTGACCGCGCTCGACGCCGCCGGCTTCCAGGTGCACTTCCACGCCATCGGCGACCGGGCCGTCAGCCACGCGCTCGACGCGGTCGCCGCGGCCCGCTCCGCGAACAACTCCATGCTGCGCCACCACATCGCGCACGTCCAGGTCGTGCGCCCCGAAGATCTGCCCCGCTTCCGTACGCTCGGCGTCGCGGCGACCGTCCAGGCGCTCTGGGCCTGCCACGAACCGCAGATGACGGAGCTGACCCTGCCCGTCCTCACCGCGGAGCGCGCGGGCTGGCAGTACCCCTTCGGTTCGTTCGCCCGGTCCGGCGTACGCCTGGCGTTCGGCAGCGACTGGCCGGTGTCCTCGCCCGACCCGCTGCAGGCGGTCCACGTGGCCGTGCACCGGACCGTCCCGCCGAGCGGGGACACCGGGGATCCGGTGCAGCGCCGGCCGTTCCTGCCCGAGCAGCGGCTGGACCTGGCGACCGCGCTGACCGGCTACACCCAGGGATCCGCCTGGGTCAACGGGATGGACGCGAGCGCCGGCGAGATCGCGGTCGGCCGGCCCGCCGACCTCGTCCTGCTCGACCGGGACGTCTTCAGCGCACCGGTCGCCGCCGCGGCCGTGGAGCGTACGCTCGCCGCCGGCCAGACCGTCTACTCACGACAGTGAATTCGGGGATACTCATGGAAACGTTGCTGTTCCGCACCGCCACCGCCGAGGACGTGCCCGCCGTCGTACGCCTCGTCGAATCGGCGTACCGGGGCGACGCCAGCCGGGCGGGCTGGACCACCGAGGCCGACATCCTCGACGGCCAGCGTACCGACGCCGCGGCGGTCGCCGCCCTGATCGACGATCCGCTGGCCCGGCTGCTGCTCGCCGTCCGCGACGCCGAGATCGTCGCCTGCTGCCACCTCGAAGACCGGGGCGAGTACGCGTACTTCGGGATGTTCGCGGTACGCCCCACCGAGCAGGGCGGCGGGCTCGGCCGGGCGGTGATGGCCGAGGCCGAGCGCTTCGCCCGCGACGAGTGGCACGTGGCCCGGATGCACATGACCGTCATCTCCGTACGCGACGAACTCATCGCCTGGTACGAGCGGCGCGGGTACCGGCGTACGGGGGAGATGTCGCCGTTCCCGTACGGCGACGAGCGGTTCGGCGTGCCCCGCCGCGACGACCTGCGCTTCGAACTCCTCGTGAAGGACCTGTAGTCGCTTGCTCTCAAGATCCCGTGTGGATCAGGTTTTCGCACGTAATCTTGGCCCAAGATTCGGGTGATTTCCCTGATCCAAACGGAATCTTGGGACGGCGCAAGGTCGAGTCGTCGGCGGCAGGAAGGCTGTGCTCTCATAGTGCGATGGCGCACATCCGGGACTGGCTGATCTACGGGGCCAACGGGTACACCGGCGAGCTGATCGCCCGCGCGGCGGCCGAGCGCGGTCTCGCGCCGGTCCTGGCCGGGCGCTCGGTCGGCAAGGTCGAGCCGCTCGCCCGGGAACTGGGCCTGCGCTGGCGGGCGTTCGACCTGGCCAGCCCCGCGCGGATCGCCACCGAGCTCGACGGGATCGGTCTCGTGCTGCACTGCGCGGGCCCCTTCTCGGCCACCAGCGCCCCGATGATCGAGGGCTGCCTGAAGGCGCGCGTGCACTATCTCGACATCACCGGCGAGATCGACGTGTTCGAGCACGCGTACGCGTTGGACGAGCGGGCCCGCTCCAGCGGTGTCGTGCTGTGCCCGGGGGTCGGGTTCGACGTGATCCCCACCGATTGCGTGGCCGCCGCCCTGGCCGAGTCCCTGCCCGACGCGACGCATCTCGCGCTCGGCTTCGACACCCGGGCCGGCATGTCCCCGGGCACGCTCAAGACCTCGATCGAGGGCATCGGGACCGCCGGACGCGTACGCCGTGACGGGCGCATCGTCCGCGTCGGCCACGGCCGGATCGTGCGGCGGGTCGACTTCGGGGCGGGGGAGAAGGACGCGGCCGCCATCCCGTGGGGTGACGTCGCCAGCGCGTACCGGACGACGGGGATCCCGAACATCGAGGTGTTCATCCCGACCTCGCGCAAGCGCGTCCGCTCGATGCGCCTGGCCAACGCGGCCCGGCCGATCCTGCGCCTCGGCCCGGTACGCCGTTTCCTGCAGCGGCGCGTCGAGCGTACGGTGCCGGGGCCGAGCGCCGAGCAGCGCGCGCGGCACACCACGTTCGTCTGGGGCGAGGCCGTCAACGCCGCCGGAGCCCGCCGCACCGCCCGGATCACCACCGCGAACGGCTACGACCTGACGGTCGCGGGCGCGCTCGCGGCGGTGGACGCGCTCCTCGCGGATCGGCCGGCGGGCGGCGCGTACACGCCGTCCCAACTGCTCGGGGCGGATCTCGTGACGCGCCTGCCCGGCTCCGGGGACCTGGTGCTCAGCTGAGCTTCACCGGGTCCGAGCAGTACAGGTGCTGCACCGCCGTCGTCGAGGACAGGTGCGGCAGCCGCACCTCGTCGCCCGCCGCCAGGGTCGCCTTCACCTCGGTCTCGCGTACGGCGCCGAGGCAGAAGACCACCTCCCGCACCGGGTCCGGCAGCGCGATCGTCCCGTCGCCGTAGTCGTCCCCGTACGGGTGGTTGCGCTTGAGGGGCAGCGGCACGGTCAGCGTCCGCTCGATCCGGTCGCCGTCCTTCACGCGTACGCCGTCGGCGAAGTTCGGGTGGCTCCAGGTCTTGCCGCCCTCGGGCATGGTGAACGCGCGCTGCCCGATCTGGACCCGGCCGGACGTCTGACCCACGACGTACGCCGGGTCGACCCGGCTGAGCACGACGAGCGTGCCGCCGGACCGGTTGACCAGCGTGTACGCGACCTTGACCGCCCCGTCGCCCACGGTGACGTCGGCGCTGAACTCGGCCGCCGGGGCGGTGCCGGCGGGTTGCGGGTCCGCCGGCTCGCCCTGTTTCGCCGCGCAGCCGCCGGACCCGACGGCCAGCGCCAGCCCCGCCGCCAGCAAAGCCCTAGTACGCATCACGGTGCGGCGCGCCCATCTCATCGCGGAGTCCGTTCTCGGTGAGGTCGTACGGGTGCTTGGAGTAGATCTGGTTGGGCGTCTTCGGGTCGTTGTCCTCGTCGATCGGCAGGCCGGCCGCCTCGCGCTCCTTGTTCGGCACGTCCTCGTCCGGCCCGTGGTAGTCGCCCGGCGCGAGCGTGTCGTGCTCGTAGTCGTACACGTGCGCCATCTCGTGGTAGAGCACGGCGACCGGCGGACCGTCCACAGTGGTCCCGTTCCCGAGCGACAGGTTGTCCAGATGCACGTTGTACGCGATCGTGTTGTCGCGGCCGCTGTGCGTGGCGGTGCTGTTGTTCGGATCCGACGGGTCGTCGTACTCCTTGATGGTCAGCGAGTCGCCGTCGTGGTGCCAGAGCCACCAGCCGCCCTCGCCCTGGTCGTGGCCCTGCTGCAGCTGGGTCAGCATCTCCTGGCCGCGCGGCGAGGACGCGAGCATGTCGAGGTCGGCGTTGACCCGCGCCTGGAACTCCGGCGAGCCCTCGACCTTGATGAAGGTCTGGAAGTCCTTGATCTCGACGGTCACGTTCTGCTCGGCGCCGACGGAGGTGTCGCCCTTCTCGCCGAACACCTTGTCGGTACCCGAGCCGCCGTCGGACAGGTCGGTGCCCCGGCCGGCGTACACGACGTCGTCCCCGGCACCGCCGCGCATCGTGTCGTCGCCGCGGCCGCCGGAGATGATGTCGTTGCCCGCGTTGCCGTACACGGTGTCGTTGCCCTCGGCGCCCTCCAGGTAGTCCTGGCCCTCGCCGCCGCTGATCTGGTCGTTGCCGCCGAGGCCGTAGACCGTGTCGTCGCCCATGCCGCCGGACAGGACGTCGTCGCCGCCCTGCCCGTCCACATAGTCCCGGCCGGCGCCGGCCGAGATCCGGTCGTTGCCGTCGCCGCCGTAGAGCCGGTCGTTGCCGTCGAGGCCGAGGACGGTCTCGTTGCCGCCACCGCCGTGGATCTCGTCGTCGCCCATGCCGCCGATCAGCGTCACGTGCACGTTCGTCCCGGGCGCAACGGTGATCTTGTCGTTGCCCTCGCCGCCGCGGACCACGATGTCGGCGCCCGCGGGGAAGAAGTACTGCTGGCCGTTGACCGTGACGACCTGCAGGCCCGTCTTCGGGTCGATGCTGATCTGCACGTCGTCGTTGCCGGTGCCGGTGTTCACGATGACGTGGTCGCCGTCGTAGATGACCGACGTTCCCGCCGTCTCGGCCGGCATCGTGAACGGGTCGAGGATCCCGAGAGCGATGTCCTCCCAGGCCGCGGCGATCTGCTGGAAACGCGCCCGGGCCTTCTCGAACAGGACCACATCGTCGGCGAGCTGCTTGTCGAGATCGTCGCGGATGGCCGAGCACCGGCTCATCGAGTCGGTCACGATCTTCGTCTGCGCGTCGTCCTTCGGGCTGAACAGCAGATGCTTCGGCTGGTCGTAGGTGAGCTGGACCGCGACGACCTTGCCCCACTCGTCGGTGAGGTGCGACTGCGCCGTGCGGATCGAGCCCGCGGCCTTCTCCAGCGCACCGGCGACGTCGTCCGCCCGCGCCTCGATGTCGTCCAGGTGCGCGACGAGATGCTTGCGATGCGCGTCGAAGGAGTCCGCCGCGGGACCCTCCCAAGGTCCGTTGACGATCGCCTTGGACGGCGCGTCCACGTCGTCGGCGGCACCTTTGACCGCCTTGGCGGCGGCCCGCCAGGCGGCCGCGGCGGCGTCGACCTGGTCGGCGCGGTGGTGCAGATCCCAGACGTCGGGGGTCATGATCTGCGCGGGTGGGACGGTGGGCTCCGGCGGGATCATCGCCAGACTCCTTCTCGGGTCTGTACTGCGGCTCAGAACGGGATGTTGTGCCCGTGGGGCATCGACTGCTGGGCCTTGCGGGCGGCGTCGTCGTCGGCCTTCTTGTACGCGAACGCGATGCGGTACAACCGGTCCATGTCGCCTTCGAGGACGGCGACCAGCCGGCCGATCGCCAGGTCGGCGTCGTCGGCGCTGCCCTCGTGGGCGTTGTGCACGCCCGCGGCCCCGGCGGAGTCGCCGAACGCGGCCTGGCTCAGCGAGATCGCCGCCTGCGCCGCCCGCCAGGCGTCCGAGATGTGCTGCGAGGCGGTCAGCATCGTGTCGGCCAGCCGGGTCAGCTCGACGGGGTCGGCGCGTACTTCGGGGGGTGGCATGCGGCCGAGCCTAACCCCGATAGTCCATTTCGTCCCGCCCCCCAGGATCGCCTGTGGATAACTATGGTGATCCCCTGTGCTGATCAATGGGAACTACCGCCGGCTCTGGCTCGGCCAGACGATCTCCGTGGTCGGGGACGAGGTCTTCGACACCACCCTCCTGCTGTGGGTGGGCAGCGTCCTCCTGGCCGGTCGCGCGTACGCCCCGGCGGTCTCCAGCACGGTCCTCGTCATCACGTCGGCCGTCATCATCGGGCTCGGCCCGGTCGCCGGCGTGTTCGTGGACCGGTGGAGCAAGCAGCGCACGATGATGCGTACCGACCTGATCCGGGCCGGGCTGGTCGGCCTGCTGATCGTCGTGAGCCTGGAAGCGCGGCACCTGCCGCTGGGCGTGACCATCGCGATCATCGGGGTGATCGTCGCCGGGACCACGGCCGCGTCCCAGTTCTTCGGCCCCGCCCGCATGGTGATGATCGCCGACATCGTGCCGGCGGAGCACCAGGGCCGCGCCAGCAGCTACCTGCAGTCGGCGGGCGCGCTCGCGGGGATCGTCGGGCCGCCGCTGGCCGCCCCGCTGCTCGTCGGGGTCGGCGTCCCGTGGGCCATCGCGATCGACGCGGTGTCCTTCCTCCTGTCGTACTCGCTGATCCGGGCGATCCGCGTACCGGTGGCGGAACCGGCCGCCCCGGTGTCGGGGGAGCGGACCCTGCGGCGGGACCTGGTCGAGGGGCTGCGCTACATGGTGCGCGAGCCGATCGTCCGTGCCGTGCTCGTCACGGCCGTCGTGGTGAACCTCGGCCTCGGCACGATCATCGCCCTCGACCTCTACTTCGTCTCGGAGAACCTGCACGCCGCCGCGAAATGGTTCGGCCTGCTCAACGGGGCGTTCGCGGTCGGCGTCCTCGGCGGGGCGTCGATCGGCGGCGTCCTGGGCGACAGGCTCGGCAACGTACGCGTCGTCACGGCCGGCCTCGCCGGGATGGGCCTGATGTTCGCGGTGTACTCGCGGCTCGGGTCGGTGTGGCCGGCCCTGCCGGTGCTGGCGCTGGTCGGGTTCTTCCTCGGCGCCCTCAACGCGGCGATCGTGCCGGTGGTCCTCGCGGCCGTGCCGCGCGAGTTCCTCGGCCGGGTGATGGCCGTGATCACGCCGGCCAACCGGCTCGGCTTCATCGTGTCGGTCGGGGTCAGCAGCCTGCTCGTCAGCACCGTCCTGCGTGGACTGGACTGGCACGTGCTGGGCCTGCGGTTCGGCCGGATCGACGTCACGTTCTTCGTCGGCGGCCTGGTGTCGATGGTCAGCGCGGCCTACTTCGCTTCCGCCGCCCGCGGCCTGGGCACGGCCCCCGCCGTCGCCGACCCCGTCAGCGCGTAACCCCTCGCACCTCCCGTCCTGCCGCACCCCGGCCCCGCCCCAAGATCCCGTTTGGATCAGGGAAACCACCCGAATCTTGGCCCAAGATTACGTGGCGATCCCTGATCCAAACGGGATCTTGGCGTCCGGGGGCCGCCCCGGCGGGGCGGTCCGGCGTGCGGGCAGGGGTCGGTCGCGGCGCGGCCGGTCCTGCCGTGCACACCCCACGAAGCCCAGGACCGGCCGCGGCGCCACCCACCCCGCCGCACGTCACGCACATTCTTTGCGATGTGATCATCAGCTTGTTGCGTACAGAAATCTAAGTATTGCAGAAATGTGTCGCTGACTGGAAGTATGACGGCCACCTGAACCAGAGGGGAGTGTCCATATGGCAATCTCACGCCGGAGCTTCGTGGCCTCGGTCGCGTCCGGTACCGCCCTCGCCGCCGCCGGTGAGCTCCTGCCCGCCGGAGCCTCCGTCGCGGCCGCCGCCAGCCCGCCCGGGGACGTCGTCGGCAAGATCACCGTCGGCTACCAGGGCTGGTTCGCCTGCATCGGCGACGGCGCCCCGATCAACGGCTGGTGGCACTGGTCGAGCAACTGGGGCCAGGCGCCGTCGCCGAGCAACAACGGCACCCTGCGCGCGTGGCCCGACATGCGCGAGTACACCCACGGGTATCAGACCGCGTACGCGAACCTGGGCAACGGCCAGCCGGCGACCCTGTTCTCGTCCTACGACCAGCAGACGGTCGACACGCATTTCCTGTGGATGCAGCAGAACAACATCGACACGGCCGCCCTGCAGCGGTTCAACCCGAACGGCGGCGAGGGCGCGACCCGCGACGCGATGGCCCAGAAGGTACGCAACGCGGCCGAGGCGAACAGCCGCAAGTTCTACATCATGTACGACGTCACCAACTGGACGAACATGCAGTCGGAGATCAAGACCGACTGGACGAACAAGATGTCGGCCCACACCGCGAGCAGCGCGTACGCGCGCCAGAACGGCAAGCCGGTCGTGTGCATCTGGGGTTTCGGCTTCGCCGACGACGCCCGCCCGTTCGCCGCGGCGAACTGCCTCGACGTGGTGAACTGGTTCAAGGCCCAGGGCTGCTACGTGATCGGCGGCGTGCCGACCTACTGGCGGCAGGGGATCAACGACTCGCGGGCCGGGTTCAGCGCGGTCTACCACGCGTTCAACATGATCTCGCCGTGGATGGTCGGCCGGATCGGCAACGTCGGCGACGTCGACAGCTTCTATGCCAACGTCCAGACGCCCGACCAGGCGGAGTGCAACGCCAGCGGGATCGACTACCAGCCGTGCTGCCTGCCCGGCGACGTGACCGCGCGCCAGCGGCAGCACGGCGACTTCATGTGGCGGCAGTTCTACAACCTGGTACGCGTCGGCGCCCAGGGCATCTACATCTCCATGTACGACGAGTTCAACGAGGGCAACCAGATCCTCAAGACAGCCGAGTCGCAGGCGTTCATCCCCACCAACTCCGGCCTGCTCGGGCTGGACGAGGATGGGACGGCCTGCTCGTCGGACTACTACCTGCGGCTGACCGGTGACGGCGGCCGGATGCTCAAGGGCCAGATCGCGTTGACGGCCACCCGCCCGACCCAGCCGAACGGCGGCACGACCCCGCCGCCGACCGGCAACCTGGCCCGGGGCAAGGCGACCAACGAGAGCAGCCACAATCAGTCGTACGCCAGCGCGAACATCGTCGACGGCAACGCCGAGACCTACTGGGAATCGGCCAACAACACGTTCCCGCAATGGGTGCAGGTCGACCTGGGCGCGGTCTACGCGGTCAACAAGATCGTGCTCAAGCTCCCGTCCGGCTGGGGTACGCGTACGGAGACGCTGACCGTGACCAGCAGCACGGACGGCGGCACCTTCGGCACGCTCGCCGGGTCGGGCACCTACTCCTTCAACCCGGCGGCCGGCAACGCCGTGAACCTGCCCGTCACGCAGACGAACGCCCGCTACATCCGGGTGACGTTCTCGGCCAACTCCGGCTGGCCGGCGGCGCAACTGTCCGAACTGGAGGTCTACGGGCCGACGACCGGCGGCGACACCCAGGCGCCCAGCGCGCCCGGCAACCTCACCGTCACCGGGCACACCGCGAACTCCGTCTCGCTGTCGTGGACCGCCTCGGCCGACAACGTGGGCGTCACCGCGTACCAGGTGCGGCAGGGCGGGTCGGTGGTCGCCACCACCGCCGCGACGAGCTTCACGGTGAGCGGGCTCAACCCGTCGACCGCGTACAGCTTCACGGTCACGGCGTCCGACGCCGCGGGCAACACCTCCGGCGCCTCGAACACGGCCACCGCCACCACCGACGCCGCGCCCAACACCAACCTCGCGCGGGGCAAGGCCACGTCCGAGAGCAGCCACACCCAGGCGTACGCGTCGGGCAACACGGTCGACGGCAACCAGGACACCTACTGGGAGTCGGCCAACAACGCCTTCCCGCAGTGGCTGCAGGTCGACCTCGGCTCGGCGACCGCGGTCGGGCGCGTCGTGCTGAAGTTGCCGGCGGCCTGGGGCGCGCGTACGCAGACCCTGTCGGTGACCGGGAGCACGGACGGGTCGTCGTTCTCGACCCTGAAGGCGTCGGCCGGCTACGCGTTCAACCCATCGGGTAACTCCGTCACTATCAGCTTTACCGTGACTACTGCCCGTTACGTTCGGTTGATCTTCACGGCCAACACCGGATGGCCGGCGGGCCAGCTCAGTGAATTCGAGGTGTACGCCGCATAGCTTCCGCACAGCGGCGCGTACGCGAGATCGCAGCGCCGGTGGGACCCGGGTAGGATGAATCGATGCCCTCGAAAGACGCAGCGCCCTCTCCTGACGCATCGATGACCCGCCCCTGGACCCGCCGGCGCGCGTTGAGCGCGCTGGGCCTCACCGGCGCGGCGGTGACCGGGCTGGCCGCATGTACCAGCAAGTCCGGTTCCCCGACGCTGGTCGGCCCGTCGGGCAGCGCCGCCCCCTCGCCGACCGAGGTGAAGAACGGCAAGGCGACTGTGTCGATCACCAGTCCGAAGGACGGCGCCGACGACGCGCCCGCCGGGCTCGACGTGGTCTTCACCGCGCAGGACGCGTCCTCGACCAAGGTGGAGCTGGTCGACGCCGAGGGCAACGCGGTCGACGGCGACATGCACCCCGACGGCACCAGCTGGATTCCGGCCAAGATGCTGCAGTGGGGCACCAACTACAAGGTGACGGTCACGGCGACCGACGCCGACGGCAAGACCACGATCGGCACCTCGGCGTTCGCCACGATGGCCAAGCCGTCGAAGACGGTGGGCTTCTCCAGCTTCCTGGCCGACGGACAGGTCGTCGGCGTGGGCATGCCGATGATCATCCGGCTGAGCCGGGCGATCGAGTCCGGCGACCGGGCCGAGGTGCAGCGCCGCCTGCTGGTCACCACGACCCCGGCCCAGGAGGGCACCTGGACCTGGTACAGCGCGACCGAGCTGCACTGGCGGCCGAAGGAGTTCTGGCAGGCCGGCACCAAGGTCTTCGTGGACGTCCGGATCGGCGGCGCGCCGGTCGGGGGCGGCTACTTCGGCCGCTCGGACCTGACCCTCGACTGCACGATCGGCCCGTCGCTGGTCATGACGATCGACGACCGGGCGAAGCCCAAGGTCATGCACGTCATCAAGGACGGCAAGACCATCCGGACGATCCCGGTCAGCCTCGGCCGCCCGACCATGCCCTCGTCGAGCGGCACGACGGTGATCATCGAGAAGCTGGCCAACACGGTCTTCGACACGATGGACGACCCGAACCCGGCCAACCGCTACAAGACGCCGATCCAGTTCGCCCAGCGCCTCACCTGGGGCGGCGAGTTCATCCACGCGGCGCCGTGGTCCGTGTCCGACCAGGGCAAGCGCAACGTGTCCCACGGCTGTGTGAACATGTCGCTGGCCAACGCGCAGTGGCTGTTCTCGCAGACGCTCATCGGCTCGCCGCTGACGGTCAAGGGCACGGCCCGCGCGCTGCAGTGGAACAACGGCTGGACCGACTGGGACCGGCCGTGGGACGAGTACGTCAAGGGCAGCGCGATCCCGTACGCGCCGCCGGCGCCACCGTCCGCCGATCCGTCGGGCGCGCCGTCGGCCTCGCCGAGCACGACCGGCTGATCCGCCGGCCGCTCGTCCTCAGGACGCGAACAGCAGGACCACGGCGGCCGTACCGCAGAGGGTGCGGACGCCGTGCCAGCGTCGCCACGGCTTCTCGAACCAGTCCCGCAACCCGGCCGTATCCTCCGTCGCGTCGAGGCGGTTGTTGAGCGGGATGTTGCCGAAGATCGTCACCCCCACCACGCCGACGATGTAGAGCACCGCGGCCGCGATCGGCGGTACGCGTCCACCGTCGTGCGCCACGGCCGCCCAGGGCAGCAGGATCACCGGTCCGAGGAACGCCGTCAGGAACACGGGGTTCTGGATCACGCGGTTGATCGAGCGCATCGCCGCCGCGTACGCGTGATCGTCGAGCCGGGCGAGCCCGGGCGTCACCGCGAACGAGAAGGCGAACATCACACCGGTGCTCAGCGCGGCCAGGGTCGCACCGATCACGAAGACGGCGCCGGAGAGCGTCATCCCGCCAGCGTACGGCGTCAGGCGGCCGGCAGCTCGCAGCGGACGATCTCGGTGACCGGCGCCGTCGACGCGAGAGCCGCCGGCTGGCGGGACCCGGTCGGCAGGTCGGTCAGGTGGATCGGGCCGGCCGGCCAGCCGCGCGGCGGGTCGGTGATCTCCGCGACGTCGTCGATCACGTCCAGCCGGTCGAGCTCGGTGGCCAGGCCGTGGCCGGTGAGCTTGACGGTGGCCTCCTTGCGCGTCCACAGCCGCAGGAACCAGGGGCCGCGCTCGGCCTCCGGGACCTGGCTGAACCGGTACTTCTCGCGCAGGCTCAGCGTGTGCGCGGCGACGTCGTCCAGCGACCGGCGCGCGTCGAGGTCTTCGAGGTCGACGCCGACCCGGCCGCCGCCCACCACGGCGATGAGCAGCCAGCGCTGGCTGTGCGAGACGCTGAAGTCCAGCGGCGCGTTCTCGATCCGCGGCCGGCCGTGGTCCTTGCCGCAGTGCTCGCAGCCGCGCGAGATCTTCACGTCGTGCGGGTCGATGCCGAGATAGTGGGCGAGGACGAGGCGCTGGGCCGCGCGCGAGGTGGTGAAGATCTGCCGCGGCCCGGGTACGCGGAACTGTGTCGCCCGCTCCAGCTCGTCCGGCGGCAGCAGTGCTGTCCACTGTGGCCGGTCGGCGATGGAGATCGGCCACACGTGACAGGTTCCCGCCGGTACGCGGGCCCCCGGCACGGGGAGCGTCGCAGGGCCGGCCCATTCGTCCATGCCGAAACCCTACCCGCAGACGCCCGGCGACCGGACCCCGGGAACCCGCCGGGGGACATGTCCACCTGGGACCCCGGATCGTGTGAGGATCACGGGATGACCGATCAGCGTACGCGCGCCGAAGCGTTCCGGGCCCTGCACGACGGGCCGACGTTCGTGCTGCCGAACCCGTGGGACGCCGGGTCGGCCCGCGTACTGGCCGGGCTCGGGTTTCCGGCGCTGGCGACCACGAGCGGCGGGCTCGCCTTCGGACTCGGCCGCCGGGACGGCGCCAACCTCGTGAGCCGCGACGAGACGCTCGCCAACATCCGCACGATCGCCGACGCCACCCACCTTCCGGTCGCCGCCGATCTGGAGAGCGGCTTCGGCCCGGACTCGGCCGACGTCGCCGAGACGATCCGGCTGGCCGCCGCGGCCGGTGCCGTCGGCGGCTCCATCGAGGACGCGACCGGCGACCCGCGGCGGCCGATCTTCGACCTGCCCGAAGCCGTCGAACGCGTACGCGCGGCGGTGGCGGCCGCCCGGGCGCTGCCGTTCCCGTTCACGTTCGCCGCCCGGGCCGAGAACTTCCTCTACGGCCGGCCCGATCTCGACGACACGATCGAGCGGCTGCGCGCGTACGAGGCGGCGGGGGCCGATGTGCTCTACGCGCCCGGGCTGCCGCTGGACGCCGTCCGCCGGGTCTGCTCCTCGGTCGGCCGGCCGGTCAACGCGCTGGCGGGCGGGTCGGCCCCGGTCACCGTCGCCGACCTGGCCGCGGCGGGCGTACGCCGGGTCAGCCTCGGCTCGGCGTTGGCACGGGTCGCGTTGAGTGCCATGATCGACGCGGCAACCGAGATCCACAACTCGGGGACCTTCTCGTTCGCCCCCGGCGTGCGCACGTACGCTCAGGTCAACGCATTG
Organism: Hamadaea tsunoensis DSM 44101; assembly: GCF_000428945.1. Classification (GTDB taxonomy): domain Bacteria; phylum Actinomycetota; class Actinomycetes; order Mycobacteriales; family Micromonosporaceae; genus Hamadaea; species Hamadaea tsunoensis. The sequence goes on from NZ_AUAX01000007.1 coordinate 335,723, forward strand.
TGGGAAACGACGGAGAACGCATGAGCCAGCAGCCGCGCCTGTGGGTGCGCCACGAGACCCGGCCGACCGAACGCCGGGCCCCGGTCGTGCCCGACGACGCCCGCCGGCTGGTCGGCAAGGGGTTCGCGGTCACGGTCGAGGAGTCCGCCCAGCGGGCCTTCCCGATCAGCGCGTACGCCGACGCCGGCTGCCGGATCGTGCCCGCCGGATCCTGGGCGGACGCCGGCCGGGACGAGATCATCGTCGGGCTCAAGGAACTGCCGGACACCCCGGACGCCCTGGTCCACCGGCACGTGTTCTTCGGGCACGCGTACAAGGGGCAGGACGGGGCGGCCGCGCTGCTGGGCCGGTTCGCGGCGGGCGGCGGGACCCTGCTGGACATGGAGTACCTGGTCGACGATGCAGGCCGGCGGCTGGCGGCGTTCGGCTACTGGGCCGGATACGTCGGCGCGGCCCTTGCCGTGCTGCAGAGCCGCGGCGAGCTCACGGTTCCGCTGGCGCCCCGGTCGCAGGCCGAGCTCGACGCCGAACTCGCCCGCGGGGCGGCCGGTCCGCAGCCGCGCGTACTCGTGATCGGGGCTTTGGGGCGGTGTGGCCAGGGCGCCCGCGCGGCGCTGGAGGTCGCCGGGATCACGCCGACCGGCTGGGACGTCGCGGAGACCCGCGACCTGGACAAGGCCGCGCTGCTGGCGCACGACGTGCTGGTCAACACGGTGCTGACCACGCGCCCGGTGCCGCCGTTCGTGACCCCCGAGGACCTGGACACCGGCCCGCGGCTGTCGCTGATCTGCGACGTGACCTGCGACGTCACCTCGGCGCTCAACGTGCTGCCGATCTACACCAGCGTCACCAGCTGGCCGGAGCCGGTACGCCGGCTGCGCGAGGGCGTCGACCTGATCGCGATCGACAACCTGCCGTCGCTGCTGCCCGCGGAGGCGAGCGTCGCGTTCTCGGGCGAACTCACCGAGCAGCTCCTGAGTCTCGGCAATCCGGTCTGGGATCGGTGTGAGGCTGTGTACCGCAAGGCACAGAATGCACAGATGTGACGCGGGCGCTTGCGCCCGCCCGGATCGGCCACACGTGTGTGCGCCGAACGTGATTGCGGGCGCCTGCGTCCTGCAAGGAATGAAGGAGGATGGCGATGCCCAGCGCTAGCGGCAAGGTGCACTGGATCGGCACGGGGCTGTCCACCGGCAGCGGCCTGGCCCTGCTGTGCGACCGCGCGGACGTCACGGTCTGGGGCCGCACGGCCGAGAAGGCCGCCGCCTGCCTGGAGCGCAACGGCCTCACCGGCCGCGCCGCCGTCGGCGCGCTGGAAGACCTCGACCAGGCCGTCGGCGCCGGCGACGTGGTCGTCTCCATGCTGCCCGCCACCGAACACCCCGCCCTGGTACGCCTCGCGCTGAGCCGTGGCGCGCACTTCGCGTGTTCGAGCTACACCTCGGACGAGATCGCGGCGTACGCGCCGGACGCGGTGCGGGCGGACGTCGTGGTGCTCACCGAGGCGGGGCTCGACCCGGGCATCGACCACATCCTGGCGCACTCGCTCGTCGCCCGGGCCCGCGCGGCGGTCGGCGACGGGCCGGCGCAGGCCTGGTTCACGTCGTACTGCGGCGGCGTACCGGCGGAGCCGAACGACTTCCGCTACCGGTTCAGCTGGGCGCCGCGCGGGGTGCTGTCGGCCCTCTGCTCACCCGCGCGGTCCATCGTGGACGGTGAGGCCACGGTCGCGGCCCGGCCCTGGGAGGCCACCGCGCCGCACGTGCTGGGCGGCGAGACCTTCGAGGTCTACCCCAACCGCGACAGCCTGCCCTTCCTCGCCCAGTACGCGTTCCCGGCCGGCTGGCGTACGCGGGAGTTCGTCCGGGGGACCCTGCGGCTCGACGGCTGGCGGGCGGCCTGGGCGCCGGTCTTCGAGGTGCTCAAGACCGGCGACGGCAGCCTGATCGACGCGCTCGCCGCCGACCTGGCCGCCACCTATCCGACCACGGCCGCCGACCGGGACCGCGTGGTGCTGTCGGTCGCCCTGCGCGTCCAGGTCGACGGCGGCGCCGACTGGTCCGGGGCGTACCTGCTGGACATGGTCGGCACCGCGGCTAAGGACGGTGGAGAGAACGCGATGGCGAAGACGGTGTCGGTGCCGCTCGCGCTGGGCGTGGCCGACATCCTCGACGGGCGCACGCCCCCGGGCCTGCACAAGGCCCTCGCCGACCACGCCGACGCGGATCGCTGGCTCGACGCCCTGCGCGCCCAGGGCATCGACTGCCGCCTGATCGAGCCGTAAACGACTCGGTGGCCTGCATGATCATGTGATGCGCATACGTCGCCGGACTGGGGTTTTCGACATATACGCATCACATGATCAAGGCCGGAGCGGTCTCCCGCGCGAGGAGCGGAGGTGAGATCGACGGATCCGGGACAAGGTTCTTTACATGATCTTGATTTGCGTCAGAAGACGACCACCGTGTTGCCGTGCCGGAGCAGGCGGTCCTCGCAGTGCCACTGGACCGCCCGCGCCAGCACCGTTCGCTCGATGTCGGCGCCGAGCCGGGCGAGGCCCTGGGCGTTCTCGCGGTGTGTCACGCGGATGACGTCCTGCTCGATGATCGGCCCCTCGTCGAGGTCCTCGGTGACGTAGTGCGCGGTGGCGCCGATCAGCTTCACGCCGCGCTGCCGCGCCCGCTCGTAGGGGCCGGCACCGGGGAACGCCGGCAGGAAGGAGTGGTGAATGTTGATCACCGGTACGCCGATCTTGGCCAGGAAGTCCCCGGAGAGGATCTGCATGTAGCGGGCGAGGACGACGAGGTCGCAGCCTTCCAGCAGATCGGCCAGGCGCGCCTCGGCGTCGTCCTTGCGGCCGGACTCGACCGCGACGTGGTGATAGGGCAGGCCGAACGGCTCCACCTCGCCCCGCAGGTCGTCGTGGTTGGCGGCGACCAGCGCGATCTCGGCGCCGAGCGTACCGCGCCGCCAGCGCCAGAGCAGGTCGACGAGGCAGTGGTCGGCCTTGGAGGCCAGCACCGCGATCCGCTTCGGGACGGCCGAGTCGGCGATGTGCCAGTTCATGTCGAACGGGATCGCCACCCGGGCCGCGAACGCGTCCAGCAGGTCGCCGCGTTCGCCGTCCGGCAGGTCGAACTCCATGCGCAGGAAGAAGGTCCCGCCCGCCGGGTCGGACGTGTGCTGCGCGGAGTGCACGATGTTCGCTCCGCGCTCGAACAAGAATCCCGACACGGCGCTGACGATGCCGGGGCGGTCCGGGCAGGAGACGAGCAGGCGCAGCGTACTCACGGGCGTTACCTCCGGGTGCGCGGGTCCGGCGGCCCGGCTCGCCGCTGAGCCGCCGACCGGAGACCCTAGATCAGCTCCACATGGTGGGCCGGTGCCGACGCGGTGAGCGTACGCAGCAGGTCGGCCACGGCCCGCGGGCGCTGCTGGAAGTAGAAGTGCCCGCCGGGCGCCCAATGGTACGCGGGCGTCTCGACGGTCTCGTCGCGCCACGGCAGCAGCGCGGCCGGGTCGGTGCCCGAGTCTTGCCCATTGATGAGGGTGAGGCCGATCGTCAGCGGCGAGGCCGACCGGTACTCGTACTCGGCGGCGAGCCGGAAGTCCGCCTGCAGACCCGGCAGCAGCAGGTCGTGCAGCTGTTCGGCGGCGACGATCTCCGGCGGCAGCCCGCCCGACAGCGCGACCGCGTCCGCGAACTCCCGCCCGCGCAGCCCGGCGGTCCGCATCGTCCGGTTCGACGGCAGCGACGAGGGCGCCAGGCAGCCGGAGGCGATCAGGTGCCGCACCCCCGGTACGCCGCGCAGCCGCCGCGCGGTCTCGAAGGCGACCACGGCGCCGAGGCCGTGGCCGAACAGGTAGGCCGGATGCTCGCCGGCGACCCGGGCGATGGCCTCGGCCGCCCCGTCGGCCAGATCGGTCACGCTCGTGGTCGGCAGCTCGTGGGCCCGGTGGCCGCGGCTGGGCATGCCGACGACCACGATCCGGGGTGTGCATCCGTCGCCGGGGCTCTCCAGCAGCGGCTGCCAGCTCAGGAACGTACGCGGATTGCCGCCGGCATGCGGGAAGCAGAACACTCGCGGCCCAGGCGGCACCTCGTCGAGGGCGGGATGGAACCAGCGTGCAGGATGACCGGGCAACGTGACACTCCGCTAGATTGCTTGGTATCTATACCGAGCCACCGTATCGCGCGGCGGTCGCCGGCTGCCAGGGTGATCTAGTGACGAGAACATGACGACCTGCCGAAGCCTCAATGTCCACTCAGGACGGGCAGTACCGGAGGGTAGAACCGCACGGTAACTCGGTCGCGCGCACAGTTTACACGCGGTTACCGTTTCGTCATGACGGGTGACACGCGCGTGGTTTACACGAAGTACGACGGCTCCCTGCACTGGCACAAGAGGATGCACCGGCTCGGCGAGGACGCGTACGGCGTCTGGCTCGGCGCCCGGGCCGGGTTGATCGAGCAGAAGGGGCATGACGGGCCGCTGGTCGAGCTCGGCTTCGACCATGTGATTCTGTGCCCCCACGAGGGCTGGTACACGGCGGCCTTCAACGCTCCGTCCGCCACTCACCAGACCGAGATCTACTGCGACATCACGACGCCCGTCCAGTGGCCGTCGACCGGCGAGGTCACCATGGTGGACCTCGATCTCGACGTGATCCGCCTCCGGCCGGACGGCCGCGTCATCCTCGACGACGAGGACGAGTTCGCCGAACACCAGGTGCGGTACGCGTACCCGGCCGAGGTGATCGCGTCGGCGGCCGAGGCGGCGGCGTGGCTGATGGCCGAGGTCACCGCCCGCCGCGAACCGTTCGACCAGGTAGGCCCCGCCTGGCTCACCCGCCTCCCTTAACTTTTCCCCCGCCCCGCCCCGCCCCGCCCCGCCCCAAGATCCGGTTTGGATCAGGGAAATCACCCGAATCATGGGCCATGATTACGTGCGAAAACCTGATCCAAACGGGATCTTGGGGCGCGCCCGCGCGGGATCTTGGAGCGCGGGCGAGTGCGGGTGTGCGGGTGCGGTGGGTGCGGTTACAGGGTCGGGCCTTGGCGGCGGAGGTCGTCCACCGCGCCCATGGCCGACCGCAGCTGCGTGAGCCACTCGTCGGCGTGCTCGCCCACGAGGCGTACGCACCAGGCGAGGGCGTCCGACCGGGACCGGGCCACCCCGGCGTCCACGAGCGTGTCGAGCACCTGCCGTTCGGGCTGGCGTAGCCGGGTCATCACCGGCGCCGACAGCGTCGTGAACAACTCGGTCGTCCCGCCGGCCTTCGCGCCCCAGGCGACCTTCCGCTGGTAGGTGTGCTCGATCTGGCGGGCGTACCGGATGCGTTGCTCCCGGGTGGTCTCCCGGAATCCGGAGATGCGGCCGCGTTCGGCCACGGCCCGGTCGGCCTCGGTCGCTTCCGCGGCGTGGGCCGGTTCGGCGAGCGTACCGATGATGAGGATCTCGTCGCGATCGATGGTGACGTCGGGACGTCCGGTGAACCACTCGTCGGGCAGCAGCCCGGTGATCCACGCGGGGGCGTCGTCGGCGGTGGGCGGTTCGCCGCGCCCGGCAACTCTGATCATGTCCTGCCTCTCCTCTCCCGCTGGTCGTGCGAAGGATGATTACATGATTACGCCATTACAGCTGCAATGGCGAGGGCTTACGCCGAGAGCGGAGAACGACCAGCGGATCATGAGGGTTGACGCGATCAGCGGGTCTCCGCGATGCCGCCGTAGGTCAGGAAGATCGAGCGCATGGATCCCATGCCGTAGCGGTTCTCGTCGCTCGACATCGCCGCCACCTCCGCCAGCGCCGGACGCGGATCGATCCCGGCCCGGCGGGCCTGCTCGCACAGGCCCTGCAGTTCGAGGATCTCGTCGCGGGTGTCGGCGCCCTGGTCGCGTACGGACAGGTGGATGAGGTGAGCGCGGAACTCCTCCGGGCTGTCCCAGGTGGACGGGAGGTGGGCGGCCCAGCGGAACGCCGTGTAGCGGTCGAACAGCCCGCGCAGGCTGCTCCGGGTCCGTTCGTCACCGGAGGCGTACAGGTCGAGGACGGCGCGCAGGACGACCTGCGCCTGCTCGTCGACGCCCAGGGCGGCGAGCTCGGCGGTGACCCGCTCGCCGAGGGTGTCCAGCGCGCCGAGGTCGACCGGCCCCGTGCTGACCGGCCGGTACGCGGCGTCCAGTGTGGCCATGCGGCGTTCGAGTTCGGAGAGGTCCATGTCCATCGTTGTAGCACTTCTCCCGCCGTCGTCAGCTTTTGTTGACGTGGTCGGGCCTGTCAGCATATGCTGACGACATGTCCGCGCTCACCGACCTCGAACCGGCCGTCTACAGCGGCGATGTCGACGCCGCGTTGCGGGCGGTCGCCCGGCTGCGCCACCTGGTCGAGCAGCTGGAGGCGGAGCAGATCGCGACGGCCCGCCGGGCGGGCTGGTCCTGGCAGGACATCGCTGAGCGGCTCGGCGTCACCAAGCAGACCGTCCACCGCAAGCACCGCCCGCAGTCCCGGTAGTTCCGCCGGCCGCGAAGGGGGCATCGTGTTCCGAGGTGACCATCCCGAGGTCGACCGGGTGATCGGCCGTTCCATCGCCGCCGCCCGCGATCTCGGCCATCCGCGTACGGGCAGCGAGCACCTGCTGCTGGCGTCGACGACGGCCGGCGACGTCGCCGAACTCCTCGCCCGGCACGGCCTGACCAGGGACGCCGTTCTCGTCGCCGTACGCGAGGCCGCCCCGATGGGGGCCGGGTTCGCGGCCGACCGGGAGACCCTGGCACCGCTGGGGATCGACGTCGCGGCGCTGGTGGGACCGGCTGGTCCGGCCGCGCTGGACCGGATGATCCGGCGGGAACCGTTGCTGCCGTGGGGTTCCGCCCGCGCCCGCCGCCGCTGTGCGCGCTTCGAGCCGCCGCTCGGCCTGGACGCGCAGGCCGCGTACGAGGCGTCGCTGCGGCTGGCGCTGGCCCGCCGGGAAGGCGAGCACCGGGTGGAGCATCTCGTCCTGACGCTGCTCGCCCTCGATCCCGGTGCGGCGTGGGTGATGCGCCGGCTCGGCGTCGACGCGCGGGAGCCGCTGGACGCGCTGCGGGACGCGTTCCCGCCGCCGCACCGCAACGCCCTCCTGCGGGCAGACCGCCGGTGGGGCGCACGATCGCGTTCGGCCGAGATCGTGCGCCGCTACCAGCGGACCACCGGCCGATCGGTCAGCGGCGGCGTGCTCGCCTACCTGTAAGCCCGCAACCGAGCTTCGTGACCGAGGCCCGGAAGGCGGTCCTCAGAGAAGGCTTCAGGACCGGGCGATGACGATGCCGCCGGGACGCTCGCTGAGCGGCTGCAGGGCGATCTCCGTCTCGACCGTGAAGCCCGCCGACACCAGGAGGCCGGACAGCTCGGCGATGCCGCGCCGGTAGACGTGCACGTCCATCGGATGCCCGCCGTACCCCTCGGTCTTGTGCCGCGAACCCGAGCCCACGTGGAAGCCGAGCAGCACCACGCCGCCGGGGCGCACGACGCGACGGAACTCGGCCATGATCGACGGGAGCGCCTCGTCGGGCACGTGCACGAGGGACCACCAGGCGAGCAGGCCGGCCAGCGAGGCGGCGGGGAGGTCGAGCGCGGTCATCGTGCCCACCTCGAACCGCAGGCCGGGATGGTCACGGCGGGCGACCTCGATCATCCCGGGGGACAGGTCGACGCCGAACGCGTCCACGCCGAGCCCGGCCAGGTGGGCGGTCACGTGCCCCGGCCCGCAGCCGGCGTCCAGCACCGGCCCGCCGCCGTCGGAGCCGCCGGCCGTCAGGTCGGCGAAGAGCCGCAGCACGCCCCGCAGGTACGCGTCCGTGCCGAAGATCCCCCGCACGATCGTCGCGTAATCGGCCGCGACGGTGTCGTAGGAGGTCCTGGTGTCGGCGAGCCAGTCGGCGGTCATGGCTCAGCCGAGGTAGAGGACGGCGTCGACCTCGATGTCGAAGCCGTTGAGGGCCACCGGAATCGTCGTCCGCGCGGGCAGCCCCTCCGGCCCGAAGTACTGCACGTAGACCTCGTTCATGGCCGGGAAGTCCGCCCAGTCGCGCAGGTAGACGCCGACGCGTACGACCTGGTCGAGGGAGCCGCCGGCGGCCTCGGCGACGTTCTTCAGGTTGGTGAACGCGGCGTGCGCCTGGTCGGTGAAGTCGCCCCGGACCCAGGTGCCGTCGGGGCGTACCGGGCAGGCGCCGGCGAGGTAGACGTGGTCGCCGGCGATGACGGCCTGGGAGTACGGGCCGCCGGGCAGCGCCGCGTTCTCGGTGGACACGATCTTCTTGGGCATGCTTGTCACTCCTGTCGGCGGAACTGTTCGTCGAGGCCGTCGGCGGCCACGAGCGGCTGGGTGAGCAGGTCGCGGAAGATCCGCGTACGCGCGTCGAGGGCGGCCCGCTGGGCGCCGGTCAGCGGAATCCAGGGCGGCGGGCCGGGCGGGAGCAGCGGCGGCAGCAGTGCACCGTCCACATAGGTCGCGACGTTGGCCAGCCGCCGCGGCGCCGTGCGTACGGTCAGGTGCACGTCGGCCACGTCGAACGGCTCCTCGGTCACGGCGAAGACCGCGATGTCCGCCGGCCCGCCGACCGTCAGCGTTCCGCCCGGCAGGCCGAGCGCGCGGGCGGGGCGGACGGTCGCCGCCGCGATCACGTCCGCGAGCGGCAGGCCCGCCGCGAGCAGCTTCGCCATCGTCGTGGGCAGGTCGAACACCGGGCCGAACACCGACCGCGCGTGCAGGTCGGTCGAGACCGTGTGCGGCGGCAGGCCCGCCGCCAGCAGCGCGTCCAGCGTCGCGAACGAGAAGCCGCCGGCACCGTGGCCCAGATCGAAGAGCACCCCCCGGGCGTACGCGTCCACGACTGCCCGGCTCGGCCGGCCACCGTCCAGCAGCCCTTCGGCGAGGCCGCTGGCGCAGTGCGTGACGATGTCGCCGGGGCGCAGCAGGTCCAGCACCTCGTCCGCGCGCGGGGGAGCGACGCCGATGTGCGCCATGACGGGCAGGCCGCCGGCCTCGGCGACGGTGAGCGCGCGCCGCAACGGTTCCAGGCTGCCGGCCGCGCCGCTGTCCAGGCGGGCCTTCACTCCGACGATCACGTCGCGGTTGCCCAGGACGGTCGCGATCGCGGCGTCGACGTCCAGCGCGGCGGGATCGCGCCCCTCGCCGGTCTGCCCGGCCAGTCCCGGCCCGGCCACGTTGAGCAGCGCCGGCGTGCGTACGCGTCGCGTCTGCGCGTACGCACGGAAGGCCCGGAACGTGTACGCGCCCGCCGAACCGGCGTCGACCCACGTGGTGACCCCGGTGCACCAGGCGACCGGGTCCGGGTCGATGCCCCAGTAGCCGATCCCGACATGGGTGTGCAGATCGACGAGGCCCGGGGTGACGACGAGACCGGAGACGTCGGCGACCTCGCGGGCACCGGCCGGATCCAGACCGGGTTCGACCGCCGCGATCCGGCCCGCCCGCACGCCGACGTCGAGGGCGGCGGACCGGCCGCCGGGGTCGATCACCTCACCGCCGCGCAGCAGCAGGTCGAAGCGCATGGTTGACTCCCGTCGGGCTGTAGTACCTTGCGGAACGCAGGCGTCCGCAATCACGTTCGGCGCACACACGTGTGGCCGAGCCGGGCGGACGCAGGCGTCCGCAATCACGTTCGGCGCACACACGTGTGGCCGAGCCGGGCGGACGCAGGCGCCCGCAGAGCAGCATACGAGAGTGGGGACGGCGTGACCGGCGAGATCGACTGGCGTACGAAGGGCTTCTGGAACCCCGGACCGCCCGTCCCGGACGAGGAGTTCGCCGCCGCGCGGCACAACCTGTTCGGGGGCGCGTTCACCTGGCCCGTCCTGATCGCCCGCCGGGACGCGATCGACGCGAATGTGCGTACGATGGCGGATTTCGCGGAGCGGCACGGGCTGAGCCTCGCGCCGCACGGCAAGACCACGATGGCGCCCGCGTTGTTCACCGCGCAGCTGGCGGCGGGCGCGTGGGCGATCACCGCGGCGACCGCGAACCAGGTGCTGGCCTACCGCGCGTGGGGTGTGCCGCGCGTCCTGCTGGCGAACGAGGTGCTGGACCCGGTGGTGCTGCGGTGGTTCGCCGCGGAGGTGGCCGCGGGCTTCGACCTGTTGTGCTACGCGGACTCGGTGGCGGGCGTGGCGGCACTGGCCGACGCGATGGCGACCGTGCCCGGATCGAGGCCGCTGCGCGTGCTCGCCGAGTGGGGGTACGCCGGCGGGCGCACCGGCTGCCGCACCGTCGAGCAGCTGACGGCGGTGGCGCAGGCGGTGGCCGCGGCACCCGGCCTGCAACTGGCCGGGGTGGCCGGATTCGAGGGCAGCCTGCCGGACCTGGCCGCGGCCGACGAGTTCGCGGCGTCGCTGCGGGCCGCCGCCGAGCAGATCGCGCACCACTTCGAGGGCGAGGAGGCGATCCTCAGCGCCGGCGGCAGCGCCTTCTTCGACGTCGTCCTCCAGCGCCTGACCGGCGACCGGATCGGCGGCCGTCCACTGCGGACGGTGCTGCGCAGCGGGGCGTACATCTCGCACGACCACGAGCACTACGCGCAGACCACGCCGTTCGGACGGCTCGCCGGGGAAGGGTCGCTGACCGCCGCGCTGGAGATCTGGGCGCAGGTCACCTCCACTCCCGAACCCGGTCTCGCCCTCGTCGGCATGGGCAAGCGCGAGGCGCCCTACGACCTGGGACTGCCGGTGCCGCTGCGCGTACGCCGCCCGTCCGGGGCGGTCGAGGCGGCGACCGGACTGTCCGTGCTGCGCCTCAACGACCACCACGCGTACGTGTCGGTGGCCGGTCCCCTCGAACTGGCGCCCGGGGACCTCGTCGGCTTCGGGATCTCCCATCCCTGTACGGCATTCGACAGATGGTCGGCGATCCCGCTGGTGGCGGCCGACGACACGGTCACCGGGGTGATCCGGACCTACTTCTGAGAGTCGCTTCATTGACTTCGGGAGGGCTCCCACTGGGCGTATAGTCCGGGCACCAAGGTGACCAGCCCCGAGGACACCGAGGCGACGGCGGGAGCCCGACGTGATGGAAGAAGAGCACGGCTGGACGCTCGGCGATCCGCCGCAGTCGATGCCCGTGCCGCCGTCGGCGCCGGACGACGCCGAGATCGTCACCTTCGGGACCGAGCCGTACGCACTGCGGGGCGTGCGCGACATCGTCAAGCGGTACGCGCTCAAGGTCGGCCTGTCCGCCGAGGGCGCCGACGATCTCGTCATGGCAGTCAACGAGGTGGCCACGAACAGCCTCGCCCACGGCGGCGGCAGCGGAACCGTGCTGCTCTGGATCGACGGCGGCTTCCTCGTCTGCGAGGTACGCGACCGCGGCCGCATGCCGTCCCAGCGCCGCCCCGGCCGGCATCGTCCCGGACTGGAACAGCTCGGCGGCCGGGGCTTGTGGATGGCCGGGCAGCTGTGCGACCTGGTGCGCATCCGCACTTCGTCGACCGGCACGAGCGTACGCCTGCACAAGCGCCTGCCCTGAGGAACAGGCGCCCCGAAGAACGCAGCCGCCCTGAGATGCGGCCGCCTGAGAGACCCGGCCACCGGAAAGGCTAAGCGGGCCGGCCGATGAAGGCCCGGGCCTTCGCCGACTTGACCGCCGACGTCAGCGATTCGATGTCGTACGCGCCGTGGTGGCGCAGGCCGTTGATGAAGAAGGTCGGCGTTCCGGAGACCCCGCTCAGGTCGGCCGAGTCGACGTCCTCGGCCACGCGGGCGGCCCCGCTGCGCTGCTGCAGGTCCTTCTCGAAGCGGTCGACGTCGAGGCCGAGGTCGGCGGCGTACCCGGCGAGGTCCTCGGGGGTCAGATCCTCCTGGTGGGTCAGCAGCACGTCGTGCATCTCCCAGAAGGCGTCCTGGTCGGCGGCGGCCTCGGCGGCCTCGGCCGCGAGCTGGGCGCGCGGGTGCACGTCGGTCAGCGGCAGGTGCCGCCACACGTAGGTGACGTCGGCGAAGTCGGCGAGCAGCGCGCGGACGATGGGTTCGGCCTGGCCGCAGTGGGGGCATTCGAAGTCGCCGTATTCCACCACGGTGACCGGGGAGTCGACCGGGCCCCGGATGTGGTCGCGCTCCGGGTCGACCTGCACTTCCAGGTCGACGATGGACTCCGCCTGGCCGATGAGCGCCTCGGCCCGCCGCCGCGGCGAGAGCATGCTCGTCACCCGGAACACCACCCAGGTCAGCAGGGAGGCCACCAGCGCCGCCGTGAGCACGCCGAGCTTCGCCTGCTCCAGCTGCTCGCCCGAGAACGCGATCGTCGAGATGAGCAGCGACACCGTGAACCCGATGCCCGCGATCGTCCCGGCGCCCGCGACCGCGACCCAGCCGACCGGCGTACGCAGGCGGCCGCGGGACAGCTTCGTCACCAGCCACGTGCCGCCGACCACGCCGATCGGCTTGCCGAGGACGTAGCCGACGATGATGCCGATCGTGATCGGTGACGCGTACGCCGCCGCGAGGAACGAGCCGTTGATCGCGATTCCGGCGTTGGCCAGGGCGAACAGCGGCACGATGACGTAGCTCGTCCACGGGTGGAACAGCGCCTGCAGCCGCTCGTTGGGCGACACCGCCGACGCGAGCCCGGAACGGGCCGTGCGCTCCAGTTCCGGTGTCGGCTGCTCCCGGAACGTGCGGAACAGGTCGGTCGCGCGTTCCAGCTCCGACCGCGACGACGGGTACGCGTACGTCAGCAGGCCCATCGCGAGGCCGACCACGACGGGGTCGACGCCGGACGCGGTGACCGCGATCCACGCGGTGACACCGAGCAGCAGGTAGAGCAGGCCGTAGCGGACGCGACCGGCGCGCGCGGCGAGGGCGAGGACGAGCACGCCGACCGCGAACAGCAGCGGCCCGAGCTGGACGTCGCTGCTGTACGCGAACGCGATCACGCACAGCGCGAGCAGGTCGTCCACCACGGAGACGGTGAGCAGGAAGGCGCGCAGCCGGGTGGGGAAGCGCGGCCCGACGAGGGCCAGCATGCCCAGCGCGAACGCGGTGTCGGTGGACATCGCCGCGCCCCAGCCGTGCGCGGAGTCCTTGCCGCCGTTGAAGACGAGGAAGACGGCGATCGGGATGAGGATGCCGGCGAGGCCCGCGCCGATCGGCAGCGCGAACCGCCGCCGTTCCCGCAGCTCGCCGATGTCGAACTCGCGCCGCGCCTCCAGCCCCACGATGAAGAAGAAGAACGTCATCAGGCCGCTGTTGATCCACTCGCGCAGGTCCATGCCCACGCTCCACCGGCCCAGCGTCAGCGAGAAGTGCGTCTCCCACACCGCCTGGTACGAGTGCTGGTCGATGTTGACCCACAGCAGGGCGACGAGGGTGGCGCCGAGCAGGATCGCCGCGCCACCCGTCTCCGTCCGCAGGAACCGCCGCAGCGGTGTGTCGACGTTGCGCGTCCATGCCGTGTGCGCCGACCACCCGTTCGCCATGGACACACTTTAACGATCAACCACGGGCGGCCGGGCCGCTGGTGGCTTCGCGCCGCGGCCCTCGCAAGGCCGGCGGCTCGCCTTTCTCCTTCACCGGTACGCGGAGCGCGTCCCACCGCGCCCGCAGCGCATCGGCGTGTTCCCGCAGCTCGTCCACGCGATCCTGGATCGTCGCCGGCTCGGGCACGGGTGCCGCCTCGGCCCGGGCGACCCCGCTGGGCTTCGGTGTCGCAGTCGCTGTCGGCGACACGCTCAGCGCCGGGCCGCAGCCGCCGCAGGTGTAGTACAGGATGTCCCAGTGGGACCCCTCGTCGGTGTAGAGGTTCCCCGACGGCGCCCGGAACTGCTCGCCCCACCCGGCGATGTAGCCGAGATCGGCGAAGTACCGCCGGATGTACGCCGACACGCACGCCCAGCGCGCGATGTCGACCTTCCAGCCGTTCCAGTGCGTGTATCCCGGGCCGTTGCCGTGCCCGGTCTCGGTGCCGCCCGTGATCATGATCGGGCAGCCGCTCGCCTGCTTCAGCGTGATCACGCCGTCCAGCGTGCTCGTCCGCAGGTACTGGAACGAGGTGCAGTTCGGGTTGCCCCGGTCGGAGCAGTTGCCCGAGGACCACCAGGTGATCCCGGCCGCCGCGAGCCTGAACTCGACCTGGGCCTGGGACTGGTAGATCGCGGCGGCCCCGGCCGGGGCGGCGTACGCGAACATCGTGAGGACGGTGGTGAGAAGGGTCGTGAGGGCCGGAAGGGTCGCCGGCATCAGGCGACGGAAGATCACCGGATCGGACATGAACGAACAATAGCGACTTTCACCTTGAAACAGGTCGAGAACCGGTAGATCGCTCAACCGGGGTCCGGCATCCGTGTTCGCCCGGACGGTCGCTGCTCGCCGGGGGCACGATCCGGTCGCTTCATCTCATAGCCGGGTGGTGGGATAGGCGTCATGAATCTGCCGAAGGCCGTCGCGGGAACGCTGGCACGCTACCTGTCGGCCGTGGACGCATCCCGGCCCGGCCTCGTCGAAGGCTTGTATGTGACGGGTTCGGTGGCGCTGGACGCGTACCGGCCGGGGCGCAGCGACATCGACACGGTCATCGTCACCAGCCGTCCGCTCGGCGCCGGCGACATCGAGCCGGTACGCGCGGCGCACACCGGCTTCGACGGCGTCTACCTGGACCGCGAGACGTTCGACCGGTTCCCGGCCGACCAGCCGGTGGTCCCGTTCGTCGTCGGCGGCGAGCTGGTGACCGACCGGCCGTGCGGCGAGCTGCATCCGGTGCTGTGGCTGCTGCTGGCCCGCCACGGCATCGGCGTACGCGGTCCGGCCCCGGCGGAGCTCGCGATCCCGTTCGACGCGGCGGCGCTGCGCCGGTACAACCTGACCAACCTGCACGAGTACTGGGAACCGCTGGCCGCCCAGGTACGCGCGGCCACCGACGGCGTCGACGACGGCGAATCGGTTCCGGCGGACAGCGTCGACTGGATGATCCTCGGTCCGGGGCGGCTGCACTACACCCTCGCGTACGAGGCGATCGTCGGGAAACCGGGCGTGGCCGCGTACCTCGGAGAGTTCTTTCCACAGTGGAGCGACCTCGCGGAACGCGCGGTCCGGTGGCGGGCGGGGGAGGAGGCGGCCTTCACCGTGCGCGATCTGCGGGCGGCGGCCGACGCGGCGGCCGCGGTCATCGCCGACGCCGACCGGCGCTTCGGCTGACGGGGGGCCCGGCATCCGCGGCCCCGGTCTGCGCGGGGCCGCGGATGAGGACTTCAGCAGGTCAGGCGCTGATCAGCCCGACCGTGTTGCCGTCCGGGTCGGTGAAGGCCGCGATCCGGCCGGTCGGCGTGGCCTGCGCCGCCATGACGCGCGTCGCGCCGAGCTTCTCGGCCCGGTCGAGCGCCTCGGCGACGTCGTCCACCCGGAAGTAGACGACGAGCCCGGTGTACGGGCTGCCCGGCCCCGCCTGGCCGATGCCCCCGACCGGTGCGCCGCCGTCCCCGCCGACCAGGGCGTACGTGTCGTCGAGGACCTGGACGGGCCAGCCGAACAGGTCACCGTAGAAACCCCGGGCGCGGGGCGCGTCGGGCGTCGATATGTCGAACCAGCCGGGTGTGACGGACAAGGGTGCCTCCTCGATGCGTTGATCACTCACACCGGATGTGACTCGCGCCGTGCGGCACAATCGTCGCTCGTGACGGAAAAACTTTCCGACGACGCGTTCGCCGAGCTGGTCGCCCCGCTGCGCGGAGAGCTGCGCGCGCACTGCTACCGCATGCTCGGCTCCGTGCACGACGCCGACGACGCGTTGCAGGAAGCCCTGCTGCGCGCCTGGCGCGGCTTCGACGGCTACGCCGGCCGCGGTTCCCTGCGCGCTTGGCTGTACACCGTCGCCACCCGCTGCAGCCTCGACGTCATCGCCGCCCGGGGACGCCGCGCGCTGCCCGCCGACCTCGGCCCCGCCAGCGCGTACGCCGTCCTCGACCAGGGTCCGGCGACGGAGATCGCCTGGCTGACCGCGTACCCGGACACGGAACTCGCCGCGGAGCGGCGCGAAACGGTCGAGCTGGCGTTCGTCGCCGCGCTGCAGCACCTGCCGGGCAACCAGCGCGCGGTGCTGCTGCTGTTCGAGGTGCTCGGCTTCTCGGCCGCCGAGATCGCCGAGATGATGGCCACGTCGACCACTGCGGTGAATTCGGCACTGGCCCGCGCCCGCCGGGTCCTCGCGGAGAAGAGCCCCGAGATCAGCCGGCAGCGGGCGCTGCGGACCCTCACCGACACCGGCGTACGCGCACTCGTCACCGCGTTCGCCGACGCGTTCGAGCGGCGCGACACGGATGCGCTGGTGGCTCTGCTGACCGAGGACGTCACCTGGTCGATGCCGCCGCTCACCGCCTGGTACGCCGGCCGCGCCGCCGTGGCCGACTTCGCCGCCCGGATGCCGTTCACGCTGTGCCCCAGCTGGCGATGGCGGCCCGCGGGCGCGAACGGGCAACCGGCGATCGCGTTCTACGTGGGGGAGAGCCCCGAAGCGGAGCACACGGCGTTCGCGCTGACCGTGTTGACCGTACGCGGGGACCGGGTCTCGGCGATCACCTCGTTCCTCGGCGACGAGTTCACCGGGCCGTTCGGGTTCCCGAAGTCCGTCTGACCCGCTGCCGGGCCCGTGGGCGGGTGTGCGCTGAGCAGGTGGACGCGCCCGTCGGCGTCGCTGTTTTCGGGGTGCGGCAGTCAGCCGGCGTCTGGCATCATGGGCCCATGCCGCCGTACCTCCTGGGAATGATGCGCCCCGTCACGGGGCCTGTCGGCGTGCGTTAACCCGCCACTACCAGCCCCTGCTGCAGGGGCTGTCGGGCGCGATCTGTCCCTGCGTAGCGGGCGCGGATCGGAGATCGTCATGAGTCAGGCCAACGGTTTCTATGTCACCACGGCCATCCCGTACGTCAATGCCGCACCGCATCTCGGTCACGCGTTGGAGTTGGTGCAGGCGGACGTCCTCGCCCGGCATCGACGCCTGCGCGGTCAGCCCGTCCGGTTTCTGACCGGTACCGACGAGAACGCGCTGAAGAACGTGACCGCCGCGAAGGCCGCGGGACTGGACGTCGCAGCCTTCGTGGCGGCGAACGCGGACCGGTTCGCCGAGCTCCGGGAGGTGCTGGAGCTGTCGTTCGACGACTTCATCCGCACGAGCAGCGACCGCCGTCACGCGCCAGGGGTGCAGCGGTTGTGGCTGCAGAGCGCGGCCCGAGGCGACTTCTATCGGCGCCGCTACGACGGTTTGTACTGCCAGGGCTGTGAACAGTTCTACCCGCCGGCGGAGCTTCCGGCCGGCCGGTGCCCGGAGCACGGCGTCGTACCTGAGCGGGTGGCCGAGTCCAACTGGTTCTTTCGACTCTCCGATTACGGTGACAGGATCCTGCACGCGCTCGAGTCCGGAGCCGTACGCATCGAGCCCGCGGCCAAGCGCAACGAGGTGCTGTCCTTTGTGCGTGCCGGGCTGCAGGACATCAGCGTCTCGCGGCCGGCGGCGCGCGCCGCGGGTTGGGGCATCCCGGTGCCCGGCGACCCTGAGCAGGTCGTCTACGTGTGGTGGGACGCGCTTGCCAACTACGTGACAGCGCTGGGCTACGGCGGCGACGACCGGGCCTACCAGCAGTGGTGGGTCGAGGCGGCGGAACGGGTGCACGTCATCGGCAAGGGCATCGTGCGGTTCCACGCCGTGTACTGGCTGGCATTGCTGCTGTCCACCGGTCAGCCCTTGCCCGACGCCATCTTCGTGCACGAGTACCTCACCGTGGACAAGGCCAAGCTGTCCAAGACCGCCGGCAATGCCGTTGACCCGGTCGATCTGGTCGAGCGATACGGCGACGACGCACTGCGTTGGTGGCTCCTGCGCGAGGTCGCCGGCCTCGGCGACACGGATTTCACGGAGGAGCGGCTACGTGCCCGGTACCACCACGACCTCGCCAACGACCTGGGCAACCTCGTCAACCGCACAGTGTCACTGATCCACAAGTACCGCCACGGAACCGTCGGCGACCAGAGCCCCGCAGTCGACGTCGGGAGCGACCTCATCCACCTGTGCGCTGAGCTACCCGCCGACATCGACCGTGCCCTGGCAGCGTTCGACCTCCGTGCCGCCACCGACGCGATCTGGGTGGTCGTCGCAGCAGCCAACCGCCTCGTCGAAGCGGAACGGCCATGGGAACTCGCGCGACGCGAGCAGGCCGGTGATGACGTCGCCGGCGAGCGGCTTGACGCCGTGCTCACAACGCTGATCACCGCGTGCCGCATCCTCACCCACGAGCTGACGCCCTTCCTGCCCACGGGCTCGGCCAAACTCGCCGCGCAGCTGGGTGAAGGGCGACAGGTCCCGACCCCGCAGCCGGTCTTTCCGCGACTTGACCCATGACCATCCCATCAGCTGCCATCTCGTCCCACCACTACCGCCGAGCGGCTCCGACGACCCACCGAAGGTGTGGAGTCGCACGTGCGTACGAAGGGGGCGTATGCTGCCGGGATGACCGGCGCATTCCAGGGCTCGCTCTTCGACGTCGGGCAGGAGATCCGGCTCGGCCCGCTCGACGGCGCCGTGGAGCGCGTGCCGCTGAGCTTCGGGGCGTGGATCGACCTGCGGCCGGGCTGGATGACCGGCGCCGACGAGCTGTTCCTGCGGCTGGAGCGCGACGTCCCCTGGCGGGCCGAACGCCGGCAGATGTACGAGCGGGTCGTCGACGTGCCGCGGCTGCTCTGCTTCTACGACGAGGGGCAGGCCCTGCCCGACCCGTCGCTCGACGAGGCGAAGGCGCTGCTCGACGCGTACTACGCGGCCGAGCTGGGGGAGCCGTTCCGCACCGCCGGGCTGTGCCTCTACCGCGACGGCAAGGACAGCGTCGCCTGGCACGGCGACACGGTCGGCCGGGGCGGCACCGACGACACCATGGTCGCCATCCTGTCGGTCGGCGACCCCCGCGCCCTCGCCCTGCGGCCGCGGCCCGAACTCGCCCGGGGCGGCGGCGAGACGCTGCGCTACGAGCTCGGGCACGGCGACCTGATCGTCATGGGCGGCAGCTGCCAGCGCACGTGGGAGCACGCCATCCCCAAGACGGCCCGGCCGGCGGGCCCCCGCATCAGCATCCAGTTCCGCGTACGCGGGGTGCGGTGACGCGTACTACTCGGTGAGGTTCGCGAGCATGCGGCGCAGCAGCGTCCTGACCTGCTCGACCTCGGCGGCGCTGAAGCCGGTGAAGGCCCGAGTCGAGACCTCGCCGAACAGCGGCGGCAGGTGCGGCACGAGCGCCTTGCCCGCGTCGGTGAGCGCGACGACGACGGCACGGCGGTCGGTGCCGTGCCGCTCGCGTCGCAGGAGACCCTTGGCCTCCAGCCGATCCAGCAGGCGGGTCACGCCCGCGGTGTCGGTGCCGATGTCGTCCTTGAGCCGGCTCGGGCTCGATTCGAGGTGGGCGTACACCAGCAGCGCGGCCTGCTGCATGGTCAGATCGTGCGCCGCGAGCCGGCGGTCGGTGGCGGCGGCCAGCTCGCGGCCTATCTGGTAGAGCAGGGAGCCGCCGCCGAGAACGAGGGCAATGGGGATGTCGGTCATGAGCTCACACTAGCTGCTCCAGCAGTAACTGTCACGACAGCGAAATGACGGCTGGGCAGGTCGATTCGCCGGTGATCGCCAGCGGCTGGGTGGCGATCGACGATCTTGCGCGAATGTCCGGGCATTCCTGGTATTTCGGACGAAATTCGGGACATTCGCGCAAGATCGTCGAGCCTGTCGGGTACGAGTCGGACAGTCGCGACAAAGGCCCGGGGGTGACGGGTGAAGCGGCGACCGGACCACGGTGAAGGATGCGTCGCCCCACTGTGCTGGCAGTGGAGGCGCCCCGCGCCGGAACGGTCTCCCGCGCGAGGAGCGGAAGTGAGATCGACGAGCCCGGGACAAAAGGCTCTTGATCTTTTGGGACCTTCAGGGGCGCTCATGGGCGATGAAAAGGTGTTGTTCCAGGACTTCCGGGTCGGTCGAGAGCGTGGCGAGGACGAGCTCCTTGCCCGACTGGTAGATGAGCAGCGAGCGGACGCCGAACGACGGCTTGCCGGCGACCGTCTTGAATGCGAGGACCACCGACGTCGCGGCGCCGTTCGGGTCGTGCTGCGGAGGACTGGTCTTCCACGTTCCCGTCGCGGTGATCGGATCCGTTTCGGTGACGTTGTAGGGCAGGAGCCGCCCCGTCGCGACGTACGCCCACCGCACGTCCTCCGCGGTGAAGGTGCCGTCCGGTCGCAGGACGAGGGCGGTGCGGTGCTGGTCCCGCCAGGTCCCGGCGAGATCCGTCGCCGCCGTGAGCTTGCCGGGCTTCGGCCGGCCGGGGGCGACGGGCGGGCAGTCGCCGCATTTCGCGAAGCTCTCGAAGACGCCGGGCGACTGGCGGCCCATGTCGACCGACAGGCGCAGGCCCTGGTCGGTGTTGATGGCGAGGAAGGTGCTGAGCGAGATGGCGACCGGCTGGTTCGCGACGACGTCGAACGTCACCTCGCCGAACGAGTGCCGGCCGTCCGACAGCGGCCGGGCGAGCTGCCATCGGCCGGAGGCCATGCCGGCGCCCTGTGTCATGTCGACGGCGTCGCGCATGTCGTCACCGGCGAAGAGATAGTCGAGATCCTTGCCGTAGAACTCGCCGTCGGCGGTGAACTCGAACCGGTGGCCGTGGTCGCCCTGCCAGACGCCGACCAGTTCCGGTCCGGACAGGTCGGCCCAGCGGGAGTCGTCGGGCGCGTTGAGGATGTCGCCGAGGCTGCAGCCCGCGGCCAGCACCGCGACGGCGACGAAGAGGAGGGTTCTGCGCATGTGTTCCCCCTGGGCCGAACGGTTGGGGAGACTCTGTCAGGTCGCGAAGGGAAACGCTACGTCGCAGGCGTCGTTGTCCGCCGCGGCCGCGGCGAAGTCGGTGAAATAGACCTCGCGCGGCGAGGCCGTCATCTCGTGGCCGCGCTCGTCCAGCCATCTTTCGACCGCCTCGTACGCGCCGAGGATCTGCGGGAACGCGGTCTGCGCCTTGCGAATGCGCGTGTACGCCTCGACGCGGGCCGGTTCGAGCCGCGCGCCCGGCCCGGCCTCGGCCAGGGGTACGCCGACCGGCAGGCAGATCTCGACGGGGCCGTCGCTGTCCTCGTCGACCTGGCCGTGATAGATCACAAACGACGGTCCGGCCGGCCCGCCGAGCTTCTCCGCGTGGCGGTAGAGCCGCTCGCTGGCCGAGCCGATGAAGTCCACGAGTTCCGGGACGCGTACGCGGCGCTGCTCGGTGAGCACGACCTGCTCGGGGACGTCGCGTACGTGGACGGTGAAGTCCGGGACCGGTTCGCCGTCCATCCGCCGCCGCAGGTACGCCGCGAGTTCCCGCTGGTGCGCGATGCGGGTCTCGACCTGCGCCCAGTAGCCGGCGAGCAACCGTGCCCCGGCCGGACCGGGCGCGGCGAGCACCTCGGCGATCTCGGCCAGCGGCATGTCCAGGCGGCGCAGCAGGGCGATCAGGCGGGCGTCGGCCAGCTGCGACTCGTCGTAGCGGCGGTACCCGTTGGCATCGTCCACATGGGCCGGTGGCAGCAGGCCGAGCCGGTCGTAGAGCCGCAGCGCCTTCGCCGACAGCCGGGACCGCCGGGCGAACGCCCCGATCGTCAGCAGCCGGTCAGGCACCGGCGCCCGCCTCGTTGATCGCGGGTACCTCCAGAACGCGGTCGGGCCAGCCGTCGCGGGCCACGGTCAGCATCGCCCGGCCGAGGATCTCCGTCGTGGTCACGAACTTCGGGGCGAGCCGCCGCAGCACCGGGTACAGCGGGGTCGTGATCGCGTACAGGGCGCGGTAGAGGCGGGTACGCGAGGTGATCCCGTGCAGCGGCTGAATGTAACCGGGCCGGAAGGCGTACGCGTGGAAGGGCAGCGCGAACAGGTCGTTCTCGGTCTTGCCCTTGACCCGCGCCCACATGGACCGGCCGCGTTCGGTGCCGTCGGTGCCGGCGCCCGAGACGTAGACGAAGGTGGCGTCCGGGTTCCCCTGGGCGATCGGCCGGGCCGCCGCCATCGTCAGGTCGTAGGTCACCTTCCGGTACGCGTCCTCCGCCATCCCGGCCGAGGAGACGCCGAGGCAGAAGAAGCACGCGTCGTACGCGGCCAGCCGGTCGGCCAGCGGGCTCAGGTCGGCCAGGTCGGCGTGCTCGATCTCGGTCAGCCTCGCGTGGTGCATCCGGGTCGCCTTGCGCCCGACGGTCAGCACCGCCTCGACGTCGTCGGCGAGCAGGGCTTCGCGCAGGACGCCCTGGCCGATCATGCCGGTGGCTCCGAAGACGACGACCTTCATGCCAGACACCGTACGCGGTTTTTCATGCCGGACACCGTACGCGCCGGGGCCGGAGCGGCGGCAGAGCCAGGCCGTCCGGCCGAGCGTTCTCTGCCCGGCGGGTACTTGTATCAAGATCGTTTTTGTGGTATCATGCCCGGATACCACAATTAGCATCGGCCGCATGTGTCATGACTCCGATGCCTCCCCGCCCGTCTTCGGGCCGCCCGTCAGCGCCGTCACGGCCGCCGGTGGCGTACTGACCTCCGTGGACGGGCAGCCGTTCGCCTCCTACCTCGCCGCTCCGCGGGAGCCGTCGGGCGCCGCCGTCGTCGTGCTGCCGGACAACCGCGGGCTGTCGGGCTTCTACGAGCAGCTGTGCGTACGCCTCGCCGAGCAGGGGCACTGGGCGCTCGCGGTCGACTACTACAGCCGTACGGCCGGGCTGGAGTACGCGTCGCGTACCGGGTTCGACGATCTGGCGACGCTGATGCCGCATCTGATGGGGCTCAAGAAGGAGACGCTCTACGGCGACATCCAGACCGGGATCGACCACGTGCGCCGGCTGTCCGACCGGCCCGTCGCGACGGTCGGGTTCTGCGTCGGCGGCCGCTTCGCCTTCCTGACAGGCCGGCCCGAATTCGAGCTCGCCGGCGTCGCCGGGTTCTACGGCGCCCTCGACCCGATCAACGGGGCACCCGGACCCATCCAGCTCGCGGCGGATCTGCGTACGCCGGTCCTGGGCTTGTTCGGCGGAGCCGACGAGGGCATCCCGGCCGAGGCGGTCGCGCGGTTCGGCGCTGCGCTCGCGGCCGCCGGGGTGCGCCACGACCTCGTGACCTACCCCGGCGCGCCGCACAGCTTCTTCGACCTGCACCAGGAGGAGCACCTCGCCGCATCGGCGGACGCGTGGCGGCGGCTCCTGGAGTTCCTGGGCGGCCTGTGAGCTACTCGCTCTTGGGGGGTTCTTCCTTCGGGGACTCCGGCTTGTCCTTGTTGATCCAGTCCCGGACCTCGTTGCTAGCCCGGTTCAGGTTGTTGGTCACCGCGTCGGCGAGCATGTGGCCGACGTCCTTCAGGTCCGTCCGCACGGCGTCGTCCTTGACGGCGTTGCCGGCCGTCTTGAACAGGTCCTCCAGCGCGGTGCCCAGCTTGTTGAAGGCGTCCGGCATCTCGCTCGGGCCGGACTGCTCGTAGTGCAGCTTCAGCTTGAGGCCGAGGCCCTGCAGGCGCTCGCCGATCTCGTTCCACTCGTTGGCCATGCGTCCAGCATGCCCCGGCGGCGCCACCGCGTCCCGCGATCACGCCCCTGACTCTCCCCCCAATTCGCGCCCCCGCCGCCCCCTAAGCCCTGATCCCGCCGCGCGGCCCAACGGGATCATGCGCGGCCCAACGGGCGCGAGGCAGGCGGGTAGCCCCAACGGGCGGCCCGAGCGAGGTGGGGCGCCCGCGGCGGGAGATCCCGCCGCGGGCATCTATGGGGTGGTGCTTCAGGAGACCGTGCAGGCGGAGCCGTTCAGGGTGAAGGCGGTCGGCTCCGGGTCCGCCGTGGTCCAGGCGCCGTTGAACCCGATCTGCACGTTCCCGCCCGCGGCGATCGTGCCGTTGTAGGACAGGCTCGTGGCCGTCGCGTTCGCGCCGGTCTGCGCGTACGTGGCCGACCAGCCCTGGCCCACGGCCTGACCGGCGGCCGGGAACGTCCAGGCGAGCGACCAGCTGGACAGCGCCGTCGTCCCGGTGTTCTTGATCGTGATGTACGCCGTGAACCCGCCCGGCCACTCGTTGCCGATCACGTACGCGACGTCGCAGCCGGCGCCGCCTCCGGTAGCGGTGGTGCTGAACGTGACCGTGGGCGAGTTCGCCGACACGTTGCCGGCACCGTCGCGGGCGACGATGTAGTACGTGTACGACGTCGACGCCGTCAGGCCGGTCAGCGCGAACGTGTTCGTGGTCGGCGTACCGACGATCTGGAGGGCGTCGCCCTGCTGGCGGATCACGTTGTAGCCGGCCAGGCCGCTGCCGCCGGAGTCCGTCGAGGCCGTCCAGGTCAGCGTCGCACCGGTGGACGTGATCGCGCTGGCGACCGGCGTACCGGGGGTGGTCGGCTTGGTGGTGTCGGTCGGCGGGGCGGTGGTGGAGAACGTCACCGGCGTCGAGGCGGTCGACAGGTTGCCGGCGCCGTCCCGGGCGACCACGTAGTAGGTGTACGACGTGGACGCGGTGAGCCCGGTCAGCGTGATCGTGTTGGTGGTGGGGGAGCCCACGAGCACGTCGGTCGCTCCGGCCTCCCGGTAGACGTTGTACCCGGCGAGGCCGCTGCCGCCCGCGTCGGTCGAGGCCGTCCAGGTCAGCGTGGCACCGGTCGACGTGATCGAGGACGCGGCCGGCGTACCCGGGGTGGTGGGGGCGGTGGTGTCCGGCGTCTGCGGCCCGGGCGCGGTACCCCACACCAGGGTCGAGCCGTCGTACAGGGTCATGTGCGCGTCCCGGGCGATCGCCGACTGGTACGACCAGTCGTTGGTCGGGTCCCAGGTGCCCGCGCTCGTGATGCGGAACTGGACCTCACGCCGCCAGTCCGACTGGCCCGCCGGGGCGATGACCTGACCGGAGCAGGACACCGTCACGTAGTACACGTTCCCGCTGAACTGCGTCGGCCCGGTCGGCGCCGAGCACTGGTTGTACGCCGACGTCAGCGAGATCTGGCTCGGCGTCGTCGTCCCGTCGAGCGTGAAGTAGTACCGGAAGGAGCCGTTGGTCAGCTTCCGGGCCGGCCACGCCGACTTGTTGTAGACGGTCGCCTTCATCTCGGTGAACGTCGAGCCGGTCGCGTTGACGCCCGCCTCGATGTACATCTCGTTGTCGTCCGGCGTCTCGGTCGGCGGGAAGCTCGCCAGCGGCGTACCGCCGTATTCGCCGTAGAGGCGCGCGAGCGCGGAGGTGAAGCCGGCGTTGTAGTCGTCGGCGACCTCGTTCATCTGGTAGTTGGACCGGTCGTCGGTGTACGCGTCATTGGCCGACCCGGGACCGCCCACGAGAGCGCCGTAGAGGACGTGCCGGTTGTTGGTCGGGCTGGTGAGGCTGTCGGTCCACGACCCGTGCCCGGTACGGTGATGCGGGTTGATCGGCGGATTGTTGCCGAACCCGATCTCGTAGCTGCGGTTGTTCGGGTTGCTGCCCAGAATGTAGTTGATCTGGCTCAGCGCGAAGTCGTGGTAGCGCGCCTTGCGGGTGGCGTCGGTCAGCCAGTCCGAGTAGACGAGCGCCACCCACGCCGTGTTCGCCGAGTAGCGCAGTGAGCCCCACTGCTGCAGCCACGCCTGGCCGCCGGGGGAGTAGGTGATCTTCGCGCCGTTGACGCCGACCGTCCAGTAGTCCAGCCACCGGTTGGCGTCGTCGATGTACTGCTGCTTGCCGGTCAGCTTGGCCAGCAGCACGTACGAGCCGTACGTCTTGTCGTCCCAGTCCTGCGTCCACTTGTACGAGTGCGTGGTCGACTGCGGCTCGGTGCTCAGGTTCGCGTACCCGGCCTCGGCCTTGTCCAGGTAGGACTGCTGGTTCGTGGCCCGGTACAGCCACAGCGCGCCCCAGACGAGCTCGTCGTTGTAGCCGCTCCACGACTGGTAGTACCCGGCCGCGTCGGTGATGCAGTCGCTGTACTTCTTGCGGACGGTGTCGGCGAACGTGTAGAGCTGCGTCGCGTTGGTGAGCAGCTTGTCGGCGTACGCGCTGTCCGTCGGCCGGAAGACGATGGAGCTGGCGGCCATCGCGGCGGCCGTCTCCGCCGCCAGTTCCGTCCCGCCGCAGCTGGCGTCGACCTTGTACGCCGGCCGCGCCATCTTCATCACCTCGGCCGGGCCCCACCACGCGTGGTCGGTGCCGCCGTTGCCGACCTGTCCATAGAGGACGTTGGCCGACGGGTGGGCCTTGATGAAGTAGTCGTTGACGAAGCGCAGGTTGTTCAGCAGGTTGGTCAGCTGCCCCGAGCTCGCGTACGCCGACCGGTTCTCCACGGCGCCCCAGGCGAGCATCGTGGTCGAGGCGGCCATCGGGAAGCCGAACTTCACGTTGTCGCCGGCGTCGTACCAGCCGCCGGTCAGGTCCAGCCCGACGTCCGAGCCGTCGGTCAGGGCGGAGTCCCCGCGCCAGGAGACGCGGCTCCAGCTCGGCTTCGTGCCGGACTGCTGGGCCTCGTAGAACCAGATCGACTTCTGCAGGGCCTCGCCGTAGTTGTAGGTGACGGCGGCGTGGGCGGGCGCGGTGGCCGTGACGGCGCCGGTCAGCCCCGCGGCGACGGCCGCGAGGGTGGCGCCCGCGGCGATCAGCCGTCGCGAACGTCTCGATGCGGGAGCGGGCATGCGGCTCTCCTGTGGTCCGTGGGAGGTCGCGGGCGCGCCCGGGCGCGGCGGGGATCATGCGGCCGGATGCGCCGGGCCGCCGGGAGCGCGGTCGTCGCCCTGCCGCCGCCGGTGGCTTGGGCGAACCACGCGGAGGGGTTTCCGGCCGGCCCGAGCACCGATTCTGGGAGCGCTCCCAGAATCGAGACGGGACAATCCGTTGGGCTGATTCAACCGCCCCCATCCGATTTTGGGAAGACCCGCATTTGTCCCGCCCCGCAAATTCGGATGCCGCGGCCCGGCCGGCTGCCTACCCTGACCGGCATGTCACGCATCCAGGTCCGGTCCTTCACCGCCGACGACATCGACGCCGCGGCCGGCCTGCTCGCCGCGCGCCACCGCGCCCACCGGCGTACCGCGCCGCTGCTGTCGCCCTCCTTCGAGGACCCGTCGGTCGCGGCGCAGGCCGTCGCCGCCGCCTTCGCGCAACCCGATGCCTCCGGGGCTTTCGGCGTACGCGACGGGCAGCCGGCCGGCTTCGTCCTCGGCGCCCCGAAAGGCAGCGAGCTGTGGGGGCCGAACGTCTGGGTCGAGTCGGCCGGCCACGCGTGCACCGACCCCGAAGACCTCCGCGACCTGTACGCCGTGGCGGCCCAGCGCTGGGTCGACGAAGGGCGTACCGCGCACTACGCCCTCGCCCCGGCCGATCCGGCGCTGCTGAACTCCTGGTACCGCCTGGGCTTCGGCCAGCAGCATGCCCACGGGATCCGGGACACGGCCGTGGAAGTTACACCGTCGAAGGTCGCCGTACGCCCGGCCGTCCGCGCCGACATCCCCCTGCTGGCTCAGCTCGACCTCGAACTGCCGCACCACCAGGGCCGGTCGCCGGTGTTCTCGGCGGGCTCGACACCGGACCTCCAGGAGGCCCTGGACGAGTGGGAGTCCGACTTCGACGATCCCGAGTACGCGGTCTTCGTCGCCGAGCACGAGGGTGCCGTCATCGGTTCCGCGATCGGCTGCGCACTGAGCAAGTCCGGCTCGCACACGGCGCTCGCGCGTACCGAGAATGCGGGCTTCCTCGGATTCGCCGCGGTGCTGCCGGCCGCCCGCGGACTCGGCGCCGGACGGGCGCTGGGCGAGACGGTGTGCGTGTGGGCCCGGGATGCGGGGTTCACCAGCGTCGTCACGGACTGGCGCGTGACGAACCTGTTGTCGTCGCGAGCCTGGCCGGCGCTCGGCTTCGAGGAGACCTTCATCCGCGTCCACCGGGTGGTGGGCTACTGATCGGATTGCCCAAGCTACTGACGGGTTTCGCTCACGCAGCGTCCGCATGCGACGGACAATGGGCATATCGCGGACGGCTATCGTCGCGAATCTGTATCGGACGCCCGCCTGCGGTCCCGGCGCTGGACTAGTTCCGGCGCCGGGGAGGCGTCGGTCTCCGCTCTCGCCCCCCACCCCAAGATCCGGTTTGGATCAGGGATCGCCACGTAATCTTGGCCCAAGATTCGGGTGATTTCCCTGATCCAAGCGGGATCTTGGACCGACGGGCAGGGCGGGGGCAGGGCGGGGGCGGGGCGGTCACAGGCCCAGGGAGCGGCCGATGATCTCTTTCATGATCTCGTTGGTGCCGCCGTAGATCGGCATCATGCGGGTGTCCATGTACGCCCGTGCGACCGGATACTCGACCAGGTACCCGTAGCCGCCGTGCAGCTGGAGGCAGCGGTCGACGACCCGGCGCTGCAGGTCGGTCGTCCACCATTTCGCCCGGGCCGCCCCGACCTCGTCCAGCCGGCCGGCGACGTGGTCGAGGACGCACTGGTCGGCGTACGTGCGGGCGATCTCGACCTCGGTGGACATCTCGGCCAGCTCGAAGCGTACGTGCTGGAATTCGCCGAGGGTCCGGCCGAACACCCGGCGGTCGCGGCAGTAGGCGATCGTCTCGGCCAGCACCGCCTCGGCGGCGGCCACCGCGGCGACCGCGATGCTCAGCCGCTCCCGGGGCAGGTGGCGCATCAGGTACTGCCAGCCGCCGCCCTCGTCGCCGAGCCGGTTCGCGGCCGGTACGCGTACCTCGTCGAAGAACAGTTCGGCGGTGTCCTGGGCGTGCAGCCCGATCTTGCGCAGGGCCGGTCCGCGCGTGAAGCCGGGCATGTCCCGTTCGACCACGAGCAGGGTCAGCCGCCCGCGGGTCTGCCGGGCGGGATCGGTGACCGCCGCGACGAGCACGATGTCGGCCTGCAGGGCGTTGCTGATCAGCGTCTTGGACCCGGTGAGCACGTAGTCGTCGCCGTCCCGGCGGGCCGAGGTGCGTACGCCGGCCAGGTCGCTGCCCGCGCCGGGTTCGGTGAGCGCCAGGGCGGCCAGGGTCCCGCCGGAGCAGAAGCCGGGCAGCCAGCGTCCGCGCTGCTGCTGATCGGCCAGGCCGAGCAGGTAGGGGCCGATGATGTCGTTGTGCAGCGCGAGGGCGAACCCCGCCGTCCCGGTACGCGCCAGTTCCTCCGTGATCAGCGCGGCGAACCGGTAGTCGGCGCAGTCGCCGCCGCCGTACTCGGCCGGCATGTCGAGCCCGAGCAGGCCCTGCCGGCCGGCGGCCAGCCAGGCGGACCGGTCGACCCGGCCGGCCTCCTCCCAGGCGGGATAGTGCGGGAGGACTTCGCGGCGGACGAACGCGCGTACGGTGTCGCGGAACGCGAGCTGATCCTCGGTGAGGACGGCGTCCCTCATGCGAGCGCTCCGGTGGCGAGGTCGGCGTGTCTCATGCGAGCGGTCCCGTGGCGAGGGCCGCGTAGATCGTGTCGGCGCCCGCCACGACCTGGGCTTCGAGCTGCGGGGCGGCCGGGATGATCGAGTCCGCCGAGCTGACCAGGGTCACCGGGTGCCGCAGCCGGACGGCCGCGTTGATCCGCGCCGCGACGTGCTCGCCCCACGTGCCGCCGGCGGTGCTCTCCTCCACGACGGACACCCGGCCGGCGGCGGTCAGCAGCGGCAGCAGCGGGTCGAGGTCGAGCGGGTAGAGCCGGGACGGCACCACGATCTGGGTGTTCTCCTCGCGGTCGAGCAGCAGCCGGCGGGCCGCCGCGAGCGTCCGGCCGAGCATCCCGCCCGGCGCGAGGACCAGGTGGTCCACGGGCAGGCTCCGGTCGGCGTACGCGCGGGCGTGCGTGCCGAGGCGGTCGAAGGAGAACAGGTCGTCGAGGCGGTCGCCGGCCGGCAGCCGCTCGCCGTAGAGGGACTTGTCCTCGACGAACAGGCACGGGATCGCCGCCGCGGTCATCTCGGCGAACACCGCCGCGGCCGGGTGCAGCGGCGACAGCTCGTAGATCGCCAGGTCCGGTACGCCGATCAGGTGCTTCTGCGGGCTCTGGCTGTGCGTCGCGCCGTAGCCCCGGCGGCCGCCGGTCGGGCAGCGCACGATCAGGCGCATCGGCAGCCGCCGACCGTACATGCTGACGGACTTGGCCGCGAAGTTGACGATCTGGTCCAGCGCGAGGAAGAGGAAGTCGGCGAACATGATCTCGACGATCACCGTGTTCCCCGTCAGGGCCAGCCCGCAGGCCACGCCGGTGAAGCCGGCCTCGCTGATCGGCGTCGCGCGGACGCGGCCCGGGAAGCGGGTCGTCAGCCCCTTCGTGATCTTGAAGGCGCCGCCGTACGGGTCGGCCACGTCCTCGCCCAGCAGGTACGCCGAGGGGTCCGCCTCGAACAGCTTGTGCAGTGCGGCGTTGAGGTCGTCCGCGACGCGGTTCACGCGGCGGCCCACTGCGTGCCGGCCCACTGCCCGGCGGGTTCGCGGTTCGCCACGTCCGCCAGGACCGCGGCCATCCGCGCCCGCTGCCGCTCGTCGATCTCGTCGAACGTGACCGGGTCCAGCGCGCGCGTGCGGGCGTACCAGTCCGCCGATCGCAGGGCCGCGAGCTCGGCCGGCGTACGCGAGTCGTCGCCCTTGCTGTGCGGGCCCAGCCGCCGGGTGCGGAACTCGACGATCAGCGGACCGCCGCCGTCGCGTACCGCCGCGAGGAGCGGGCCGACGGCCGACCGGATCTCGCCGACATCGTCCGTGTCGACACCCGCGTACGCGATCCCGAACGCCGCCGCGCGCCCGGCGATCGTTCCGGCGAGCTGCCGGTCGGTGGGTGTGGACTGCGCGATGCCGTTGTTCTCCACGAACAGCACGAGCGGCAGCCGCCACAGCGCGGCCAGGTTGAGCCCCTCGTACACGGCGCCCTCGCCGAACGTGCCGTCGCCGACGAACGCCGCGGCCAGCTGCCCGCGCCCGGACTGCTGCAGGTGCAGCGCCACCCCGGCCGCCACCGGCACGCTCTGCCCCTGCACGCCGGTAGACAGGTAGTCCGGCCGCCACAGGTGCTGGCTGCCGCCCACCCCGCCGCAGACCCCGCCGGCCCGGCCCATGATCTCGGCGAGCAGGCCCGCCGGATCGTCGTACCGGGCGAGGTAGTGGCCGTGTCCCCGGTGGTTGCTGAACACGTGGTCCCCGGCGAGCAGCGGCGCCAGCGCGACGGGGATGTACTCCTGGCCGAGGCAGGTGTGCGTGGTTCCGGCGACCCGGCCCTGCGCGAACAGCTCCAGCAGCGCGGTCTCGAAATGCCGGATGAACAGCAGCGCCGCGAGATCGGCCCGGGCGACGACGAGTGGGGGTGCCGGGTGCGCCATCAGGCGGCCACGCCCTTGCCCGCCAGCATCTCCCGCAGCCGCGCCACCGAGGTGCCGGACGCCATCTCGTCGCCGGTGAAGGTCACGTCGTAGGCGTCCTCCAGGGAGATCATGATCTGGACCTGCTTGATGCTCGTCCACTCGCCGTGCGTCGTGTGGCTGATCTCGCCCTGCGTGGCGGGGTCGATCTCCAGTACGTCGCAGACGATCTTCTCCAAGGTGGGCATGTCTCTTCCTTTCATCGGATGCGGCGCCGGACCATCGGTACCGCGCAGGCGAGGGCCAGCACGTTCACGACGGCCATCGTGGTGAAGAGCGGTTCGTAGTCGTGCCGGGCCAGGACCGCGCCGACGCCGATCGCCGCCGCGAAGTAGCAGAGGTTGAAGCTCAGTGCGACGAACCCCGACCCCGTCTGCTCCAGCACCGTCAGCAGGGTCAGCATGATCCCCACGCAGGCGAGTGAAGGACCTGTGATTTTCAGGAACTCGTAGGTCACGCGGGCTGTCTCCGCATCGGGCGCCGCCAGGTCCGCGATTCTTCCGGCGAACAACCACAGGAATACGCTGATCGGGGCGTACATGAGTGTCGCCAGGGCCGCTCCGCGGCGGACGGTCGTGATGGGCGGGGTGCTCCGGTCCTGGTTCACCAGGATCGCCACTGCTGTTCCGAGGCCCATCGCGGGGACTATCAGAACGATCTGGGTGGTGCTGGCGATGCCGTAGCCGGCGACCGCTGCTTCGCCGAACCTGGCCAGGACGCGGATGGTGGCGCTGTTGGCGAGGAAGAGGACGACGAAGGTGCCGCCCACGGGTACGCCGACCGCCGCCAGTGCTCTCCAGGCTTCGCCGTGGCCACCGTGATCGGTGTGTCGGGTGTGGATGATCGCGCTCAGCAGCCCGTGCCGTTGCAGCAGGACGGCAGCCGCCGCCAGGCCGACAGCCGCCGACGCGGCGACGGCGAGCGGGAAGCCGTTCAATCCCAGGCCCAGTACGCCGCCGAAGACCGCAACTCCGGCCACCTGGATCACCATGACCGTGACCGCCACGCCGGACGCCTGGCCGGGGTGGCCGGTGGCGCGGAGCGCGGCGGTGAGGATCATGCACGGGACTTCGAGGACGACGACCAGGCACATCAGGCGCAGGAACGGGACGAAGGAAGTTCCGGGGTGGGCGCCGAGCGCGGCGGCGAGCGGGGCCGCGGCGGCCGCCACGAGCGCGGCGGCCGCGCCGATCGCGGTCAGGCCGGCGGTCAGGAGCGGCCGGACCGTGCGGCCGACCGCGCCGGGAGCCGTCCCCGCGCGCGCCACCGCCACCAGGGTGCTGATGTCGATGCCGACCTGGAAGGCCGACAGGATGAACGACGCCGGTAGGTAGAGCGAGCGTACGTAGAGGGCCTCGGGACCGAAACGGCCGATGAGCACGACGATGAGCCACTGGGCGCTCAGCGCGAAGCCGTTCGCCAGCGCGAGGGGCGTCGCCAGCGCGACGATCCGCCGGTAGCCCGGGCCGTCGCGGACGGGGACGGCGGCGAGGGTGTCGGTGCCGCTCATCGTCAGTGCCGCAGGACCATGACCGAGGCGACCGTGTTGACCCCCGACGCCGTCATCATGTACGCGTCCCCGGGCCGCAGCCCGCCCGCGGCCGTCACATCGGCATAGTTGATGAATGCGTCCGACGAGAACGAGTGCGCCTGCTTCGGCACGTTGTCGAGGAAGATCCGCTCGATCGGGAGGCCGAGCTGCCGGGCGATGCGTACCCACGAGACGCGGTTGACGTTGTGCGGCAGGACGACCGTGATGTCATCCCAGGTAAGCCCGGCCGTCGCGACCGCCTCGTTCATCGCGTCCACGAACACGTCGTGATACGAGTCCTGATAGGACACGACCCCGTCGCCGGTACGCGACGCGTACGCGAGCACGCGGTCCCGGTCCCCGCCATCGCCCACCACGACGGCGGCGGCGCCCTCGGCCATGATGGTCTGGTTCGGGATGTGCTGGACCTCGGGCAGGCTCGCCTTCTCGCCGGTGAGGACGAGGGCGAGGCCCCCGGGCACCGCGTCGCGGGCGAGCAGCCGGCCGGCGGTGTGCACCGCGAGCAGGCCCGAGGCGCAGGCGTGCTCGGCCAGCGCGAAGCAGATCACGTCGTCGGGCAGCCCCAGCTTGGCCGCGATGTCATGCAGCGGGAACGGCCGGGTGTACGCCATCGGCAGCTCGCTGCGGGCCGCGATCACATACCGGATCCGGTCGGCGTACGCGGGCAGGCCGGTGAGGCGTTCGGCGGCGGCCAGGACCTGGTCGGGCCAGTCGGTCCCGGTCGCCATCGCGACGTCCCGCAGGCCGTGCAGGCGTTCGAAGACGCGTACGTCCATGGGGGACAGTCCCAGGTGGTCGCCGAGGGAGGCCAGCGGCACCGACGGCGGGACGAACGCGGCCACCTCGTGCAGGGCGGTCATCGCGCGCTCCGCAGGGCGCTCACGGCCGAGGCGAGGTCGGCGACGGTCTCGGTGTCGTAGAAGACGTCCGACGCGACCTCGACCCCCCAGCGGTCGGAGATCGCCGCCACCACCCGCATGACGGCCAGCGAGTGGCCGCCGACCTCGAAGAAGTCGTCGGCGGGACCGACCCGCCCGGCGCCCAGCACCTCGGCGACGAGCGCGCAGAACTCGGTGGTGAACGGGTCGGCGCCGGCCGGCGCGACCGGCGCCGCGGCGGCCACCGGGTTCACCTCGGCGAGCGCGGCCCGGTCGATCTTGCCGTTGGCGGTCAGCGGGAACTCCTTCAGCACCAGGATCGAGGTCGGCGTCATCGCGGAGGGCAGCGTCCGCGCGGCGTGGTCCCGGACGGCCGAGGGCGTGGGCGGGGCGTCCGGGTCGGCCGGCATCACGTACGCGATCAGTTCCTGGCCGCGGACGAGGGCGACGGCGGCCGCGACCTCGGGGCAGCGTTCCAGGCCGGCCTCGACCTCGCCGAGTTCCACCCGCTGGCCGCGGATCTTCACCTGGCTGTCGGACCGGCCGAGGTACTCCAGGTTCCCGTCGGTACGCCACCGGCAGCGGTCGCCGGTCCGGTACAGCCGGCCGAGCGGGTGCTCGACGAAGGCCGCGGCGGTCAGGTCGGGCGCGTCCGCGTACCCCCGGGCGACGCCGAGGCCGCCGATGTGCAGCTCGCCCGGCTCCCCGACGGCGGCCTCGGTCCCGTCCTCGGCGAGCACGAGTACGCGGGTGTTGGCGATCGGCCGGCCGATGCGGATCTCGCCGGGCTCGGCCGGTACCGGCCACACCGTCGACAGGATCGTCGTCTCCGTCGGCCCGTACGCGTTCACGAGGCCGCCGAGGCGCTGCGTCAACGCGGTCGCGAGGCGGGCCGGCAGCGCCTCGCCGCCGGTCATGCCGATCAGGTCCGGCGCGTGCAGGCCGGCGTCGACCAGGGCCTGCCACTGCGACGGGACGGCCTGCATCCGGGTCACGCCACCGGTCGCGGGCCGGCCGGCCGTGATCAGGCGGACCAGGCGGGCGGCGTCGCGTACCTCGGCGCGGGTCGTGATCGTCAGCGTGGCCCCCGTCGCCACCGGTACGCACAGCTCGGCGAGCGAGATGTCGAACGTGGGCGGGGCCATGCTCAGCCAGTGCTCGCCCGGCCCGACCCGCAGCACGGTCCCGAGTTCGGTGACGACGTTCAGCAGCGCGGCGTGGTCCACCTCGACCGCCTTGGGCCGCCCCGTCGACCCGGAGGTGTAGATGAGGTACGCCGGATCCGACGGCTGGGGCACGCGTACTCCCGGGGTGTGCCGCTCGTCGGGAGCGACCACCGGCAGGGGCGCGGGGACCGGGCGGTCGGCGACCACGGCGGCGGCCCGGGCGTCGGCGAGCAGGAAGGCGGTGCGGTCGGCCGGATGCTCGACGTCGAGCGGAAGGTAGACGCAGCCGGCCCGCCAGACGCCGAGCAGGGCGGCGAGCAGGCCCGCCGACCGGTCGACCAGGACGCCCACCCGGGCCCCCCGCTCCACCCCGTACGCCAGCAGGCGGCCGGCGATCGACCCGGCGGCGGCGTCGAGTTCGGCGTAGGTCAGCGTGGTATCTCCACTATGGACGGCGACCGCGTCCGGCGCGGTCGCCGCCCGGGCGGCGAACAGGTCGAGCACGGTGACGGGCGGCAGGGCGCGGGCGTCTCCCGCCGACCAGTCGGCGGGCACCAGTCCGGGCATGGGGGTGTCCTTGTCTCGTGTATGTCAGCGGGCCGCGGCCCGCACCATGAAGGCTTCGATGTGGCGCAGCATGTCCGGACCGGCCGCCCGCCACGCGGTGTCGGCGTGGCAGGCCAGTGTCAGCAGCGCGCCGAGGGGCTGGTGCTGGACGGACAGGATGAACCGGGAACCGCCGGGTCGCGGCGGGTCCTCGGTGACGGCACCCTGGACCGCCGGGTCGACGAAGCGGATGCCCTCGCCGCCCAGGGACGTGGTGTTGAGGTGGCCCGGCACGACCGAGTTGTCGAGGAAGTTGAACCGGGCCGCGGTGGGACCCTGATGCGCGTAGGCGCCCAGGAGTTCGGTGGCCAGGCCGGCGGCCACGGCCGGGTCGAGGTTGGCGAACCGGGCGCCGTCGAGCTGCTGGGCGCCGATCCCGGCCGGGTCCGCGCCGCGCCTGATCACCACCGGGGCGGGCATGACGGCCTTGCGGACCGAGGCCTGCGTACCTTGGGTCAGCCGGTTCGCGTTCAGGGTCTGGACGCCGACGACAGCAGTGCCCTCGACCTCGCCGATCGCGTCCGCGAAGGCGGTCAGGTAGAGCGTGGCCGGGCGGATGCCGCGCGCCGCCAGCCCTTCAGCGGCATCGGCGGTCTTCCACGACGCCAGCCGGAAGGCGTGCAGCGTCTTTTCTCCCGCTCGGGGCGAGGGCGGCGGCGTCCAGCCGTCGAGTCCGTCGCGCAGGGTCTCGTACTGGCGTCGCCAGAAGGCGGTCGCGCGGCGGGCGTACCGGGCGCCGTCCGGGCCGGTCTCCCACAACGCGGTGTCGAGCGGCTGCTCCGGGTCGGCCTCCCACGGCTTGCCGTCACCGGCCCGCACCCGCAGCGCGGTGTCGAGGTCGGCGCCGAGGACCTTCCAGCCCCATGCGTCGATCACGGCGTGGTCGACGACCGTCCCGATGCGACGCACGACGCCGTCGCCGGTGGCGAGCACGAACCGCACCGGCCACTCGGCGGCGAGCCGGAACGGGGTGTCGCGCGCGGTCGCGTACGCCGCCTGCGCCTCGGGTCCGTCCGCGACGATCCGCAGATACGTGTCACGGGATGCCCCGTCCACTGTGCAAGCGGTTTGCAAGCGCTGACCGTCCGGCTGACGCTCGATGAGCGTACGCAGTCCTTCATGCCGGCTCAGGACATCCTGGACGGCGGCGGTGGCCACCTCGACCGGCAGCTCGTGCCCGGGGAACTCGACAGCCGCATTGGTCGCCGCTGACGAGGAGTTTTCCGCCTCGTCGCCGAGGTCGGCGTACCACTCGCGCTGCGCCCAGGTCAACGGGCCGGTGCGTGCCGGTAGCGCCATGAGTTACCCCCGAGTTTCCGTTTCGCGCTCCGCGACTCAGTAGATTGAAATATTGCAGACATCTGTCGGTTCGTGCCACCCTTTGCGTCAAGAATCTGCACGAGACCTTCCGGATCATGTTCGGCCCCGGGTGTGCGCGGCCGGACGCCGGAGGTCCCAAGGGGACGGACGGGAGCCGGGGACCGTGGCCGAGATACGGGTGCCCAAGCTGAACGCCAACGACAGCGCGTACGTGCTGGTGGACTGGCTGGTCAAGGACGGCGAACCGGTACGCGCCGGCGCCGGGCTCGCCGAGGTCGAGACGTCGAAGGCGGTGGAGGAGATCCCCGCGCCGCAGGACGGCTACGTCGCGCACGCGGTGGCCGCCGGGGCCGAGGTCGAGCCCGGACAGGTGATCGCGCGGGTGTCCGCGAGCCCGGCCGGCGCGGCGGTCCCGGGCGTGCCCGTCCCGGATCGGTCCCCTGCGGAGGATCAGGCCGGCGGCGGTCAGCTGATCACCGCGCCGGCGCGGGCACGGATGGCAGAGCTCGGCGTCACCGAGGAGCAGGTACTGGCCCTGCCCGTGAAACTGGTACGCAGCGCGGACATCGAGACGCTGGCAGGCTCGCCGTCCGCGGCATCCCCGTCATCGGTGCGGGCGGACCCGGTGGAAGGCGAGCCGCTGTCGAGGGTGCAGCGTGCCGTGGGCTGGGCGGTGTCCACGTCGCACACGACCATCCCGGCCGCGTACACGGTGTCGAAGATCGACATGGGGGCGGCGCAGGAGCGGGCCCGCCGCCTCATCCGCCAGGTACGCCGCCCGGTCACGATCGCGAACCTGTTCATCGAGGCGGTCGCGGCGCTGCACGGGCGGTTCCCGGCGTTCTACTCCCGGTTGACCGCCGACGGCTCGGCCGTGATCCCGGCCGAGGCACCGCACATCGGCGTCACCGTCGACGTCGGCACCGGCCTGTTCGTGCCCGTGCTGCGGAACGCCGCCCGGCTGTCCACCGAGGAGATCGCGACCCGGCTCGCCGACCTGCGTACGCGGGCCGCCGAAGGCGCGTTCCGCCCAGCCGAGCTGGAAGGGGCGAACATTGGCGTCACTCTGCATACGGAGGCGGACGTCGTCCTGGCGATCCCGTTCATCTTCCCCGGCCAGGTGTGCGCGCTCGCGTTGACGACACCGCAGGCGGAGCTCTACCTCACCGACGACGGCGACGTGGCCCGGCGCTGGGTCGCGTACGTGGGACTCGCGTACGACCACCGGGTGATCAACGGCCGCGAAGCCGCCCAGTACCTCGACGCCCTCCGCGCGATCCTCGCGTAGCGCGCCCCCAAGATCCCGTTTGGATCAGGGATCGCCACGTCATCTTAGGCCAAGATTCGGGTGATTTCCCTGATCCCAACGGGATCTTGAAGCGGGGCGGGGTCGGCGGCGCAGAGCGGCCAGGGGTCAGGTGGGGAGGGTGTCGACGATCTCGATGCGGGCGGGCATCAGGTCCGCCGGCAGCACCTCGCCCAGATGGGCCAGCACCTCCGCCGCGTGCCGCTCGTTCGCCCCGCCGAGCCGGGGTGCGGACACGTGACTCGCGGGTGTCCCGTCGGGCGGGAGCCGCAGCGGCGCCACCCGCCCGTCCCGCGACAGGTACGCGTCGAACTCCGGCCCGCCGCCCGTCCAGTCCAGCCGGACGGTGTACCCGTGGGCCGCGCCGAGTTCGTACACGTCCTCGGGGTGCACGCCGCCGGACCCGAGCCGCGCGTTGGGCAGGTCCCGCAGCACGATCGGGGAGACGTGTCCGGCCAGCAGGCGCGGCAGGTCGCCGAAGGACCGCACGACCGGTGCCGCACCGGGAACGGGCGTCCGCCCGAGGGTCGCGTCGAACCGGTAACGGGACAGTTCGTTGTCGTAGCGGCCCCGTTTCGGCTCGACGTCGGCGTACCAGTCCGGGCCGAGGCGGTGCGCGTACGCGACGAAGAACCGCGGGTCGGCCAGCAGCTCACCCTCTGCCGTGGACGATACGCGGACGAGCCGGGCGACCTTCTCCGGTGTCGGCTCGGCGAGGCGGGCGTACGCGCGCTCGACGTAGAGCCGTTCGGCCAGCCCGGAGTGCCGCACGTCGCCGACGAACAGCCGCCCGCCGGGGGAGAGCTTCGCGACCGCCTGGTCGAGCACGTCGAGGAGGTAGCGGGCGTCCGGGAAGTACTGGATCACCGAGTTGAGCACGATGAGGTCGTACTCGCCCGGCAGCGTGTGCAGGTCGGTCGCCTCGGCCCGCACGAGCGTCGCCTTGCCGGGACCGAGCGGCTGCAGACGCGTACGCAGGGAGGGCAGGCCTTCGGCGACGATGTCGGTGCCGGTGTACGCGGCGCACGGCCCGATCAGCTCGGTGGCCAGCAACCCGTTGCCGCAGCCCACTTCCAGGACGCGGCCCGGCGGCGCGGCGAGGAGCCGGGCCACGGTGGTGTCGCGCCAGGCGCGCATGTCCTGCTCGGCGAGCGGCTTGCCGTCGATGCTGGAGACCCAGCCGCGCGCGTCGAAGCCGTCCGGCGCGGCGGGTTCCTTGTAGATCTCGCGGAAGGCGTCGCGCCAGGCGCTGACGGCGGCGGTGTTGTGGCCCGGAACGACGTACGCGACCAGCTCGCCGCCCGCGTGCAGGACGGCGGCCGCGCGGACCCGGGGCGCGCCGCGCAGCGCGGCCGTGGTGCGGGCGATGTCCATGGCGTTCCCTCAGATCAGCGTCGCGAGGCGGCGGTAGTCGGTCTTGCCGCGGTCGTTGCGCGGCAGGTCGGCCAGGCGCACGAGCCGCTCCGGCACCATGTAGGCGGGCATCGCGGCGGCCAGCTGCGCGCGCAGCTCGAACGCCGGCCGCTCGGCGCCGGTGTAGAACGCCACGATCGTCTTGCCGAGCGCGCCGTCCGCGACGACCGCCGCCGCGTCCCCGATCCCCGCGAGGCCGCGTACGTGCTGCTCCACCTCGCCCAGCTCGATCCGGAAACCGCGTACCTTCACCTGGCGGTCGAGGCGTCCGATGTGGACGAGCAGGCCGTCCGCCACCCGCACCCGGTCGCCGGTCCGGTACCAGCAGCCGTCCGGCACCGGCGCCGGACCGTCGTACCCGCGCGCCACGCCGTCCTCGATGACGAAGAACCGCCCCGCGTTGTCCGCCGGGTCCAGGTAGGTGGTCAGCCGCTGCACTCCGCGCATGCACAGCTCGCCCTCGCCGGCCACCACCGCGCCGTCGTCCACCAGGCACCATTCAAGATGGGGGTACGCGTCGCCGATCGGAACGGTTCCGTTGCCCGGAGCCGGCCAGCTCGCGGTATCGGCCGGCAGTACGTACTCGGTGCAGCTGACGGTCAGCTCGGTCGGCCCGTAGACGTTCTCCAGGACCGTGCCCGGTGCCGCCGCCGCCCACGTGCGCGCCTGCTCCAAGGTGAGCGGCTCGCCGATGAAGCAGCTGCGGACCAGCGTCGGCATCGAGCCCGGGGCCAGCAGCCGCATCTGCCGCGCGACCGAGACGACCGAGGGCACCGAGTACCAGTGCGTGATCCGCCGGCCGGTGGCGTACGCGACCGGGTTGGCCGCCTCGTGCGGCTCGGGCAGGACGAGCGTGGCCCCCGAGGTCAGCCCGGCCAGCAGGTCGAAGACGGAGGGGTCGAAGGTCAGCTCGAAGTTGTGCGTGATCCGGCAGCCCGGCCCGAGTTCCGACCGCTTCACCACGTGCTTCACGTACGCGCTCACCGCCGGGTGCGGTATGCACACGCCCTTCGGCACCCCCGTCGACCCCGAGGTGAACAGCACGTACGCCTCGGTCCCGCTCTCGGCACGCGCGGCGCCGTCCGGACCGTCCGCGCTGTTCGGACCGTCCGCGCTGTTCGGACCGTCCGCGCTGTTCGGACCGTCCGCGCTGTTCGGGCCGTCCGCGCTGTTCGGACCGTCCGCGCTGTCCGGGCTGCTCGCGTCGACGACCTCGACACCCTCGTGCTCCCAGGGTGTGTCCGTGACGACGGTGGTGATCCCGGCCGCCGCCAGCATCGTCGCCAGCCGCCCGGCCGGTGCCTGCGGCGACAGCGGCACGGCCGACCGCCCCGACACGAGCACCCCCAGGTACGCGACCGGCCCGGCGAGACTCTTCCCGACGCGTACGCCGACCCGCGGACCCGCGCCCGCGAGCCGGTCGGCGACCGCGTTCACCCGCCGGCCGAGGTCGGCGTACGTGACGGTCTCGCCGGCCAGCTCCAGGGCGGGCAGGTCGCGGTGGCGGCGTACCGCCTCGTCGAAGCGTCGGACGATCTCGGCAGGCATCCGCGGTACTCCTCGTCTGTTTCTTGCACGAAACAGTCGACAGTATGCGGGCCGGGATCTAGGAATGTACAGAGCTGAGTGCCGCACCCCGGCCGGGATGCCACGCCGGACCGGGGTGCTCGCGCTGTGCGCGGGTCAGCCGATCTCCGCGTGCCGGGCGGCCATCCGGTCGAGGACCAGTTCCGGGCACCGCATCGGCAGGTCGTGGCCCGCATCGGGGACGACCTCGACGGCCATGCCGGTCAGTGCGCGCAGCCGGTCGGCCACCGCGGCCGCGTCGTAGAGCTGGCTGCGCTCACCGAGCAGGACCAGCGCCGGCACCGTGACCGCCCGCAGTTCGTCGTCCGTCATCGCGGGCGGGACCGGCAGCCGGCGGCGGAATCCCATCATCGCCCCGGCCAGGCCCATCACGTCGTCGTCGCGCAGCGTCGCGTTGTGCAGCCACCCCGCGGCCCGGTGCCGCAGGGGTCTCGGCAGCAAACCGGCGAGGCCGCCCACGATGACCCAGGCCAGGAACCGTCCGCCGACCTTGCCGAACCCGGCCGGGTCCAGCAGCGTCAGCGACCGCACCGCCGCCGGGCGGTGGGCGGCGTACCGCATCGCGGTCCAGCCGCCGTAGGAGCAGCCGAGGATGTCCACCGGCCCGAGGCCGCCGAGGCCCTCGACGACCTCGTCCAGCCACCGGCACAGGTCCGCCGCGCCCTCGATCGGTCGGTCCTGTGTGGACCCACCGGGCTCGCCGACCGGGTCGACCGCGATCACCCGCCGGTCCCTGCCCAGTTCGCCGACGTAGCGGTGCCACATCAGGGAGTTGCCGCCGGCTCCCGGCAGCAGCAGCACCGGTACGCCGTCCTCGGGACCGGCCAGGTGCACGCGGGTACGCCCGTAGGCCGTCGGCACGTCGCGGACGGTCCGCCCGGGCCAGCAGCGGTCGAGTGCTTGTTCGTAGGCGGCCAGGAACTTCGCCTGGGCCCGCTCGCTGGTGAAGCCTCCCACCGTTTTCATGGTACGACTGTACCATCAAGCGGTACCATCATGTCGTGCCGAGACGAGTGGACCACGACGTACGCCGCCGCGAGATCGGCGAAGCCCTGCTGCGCATCGCGTACGCGAAAGGGTTGCAGGCAGCCAGCATGCGCGAGGTCGCGGCCGAGGCGGGGGTGTCGCTGCGCCTGGTGCAGTACTACTTCCACAC
This sequence comes from Hamadaea tsunoensis DSM 44101, assembly GCF_000428945.1. Taxonomy (GTDB): domain Bacteria; phylum Actinomycetota; class Actinomycetes; order Mycobacteriales; family Micromonosporaceae; genus Hamadaea; species Hamadaea tsunoensis. The sequence continues at coordinate 378,063 of NZ_AUAX01000007.1, forward strand.
CAAGGACGAGCTGCTCGTCGCCGGCCTGGCGTACCTGGGGGAGCAGTTGTCGGCGCGCGTGGAGAGCCACATCCGCGCCCTCGGCACGCCCCCGACCCCGCGCGGCATGGTCTACGGCACCCTCACCGCGATCCTGCCCACCGACGAGGAGAGCCGCCGGCTGACCCGGACGTACGCCGCGTACTACACGCTGGTCCTGGCCACGCCGGGGATGGCGACCGAGCACGGGACGGCGTACCCCGACCTGCTGGAACGGTTCCTGGCCAAGCAGCTCGCGGCCGGCGGGGCGTGCGCGCCGGACGAGTCGGCCACGGTCGCGGCCGGACTCCTCGCGATGACGAACGGGCTCGGCTCCAGCGTGCTCGGCGGCCAGCGGGACGGCGCCGCCGCCCTGGCCGTGCTGACCTATCACCTCGACCGGCTCTTCGTGTAGCGGACGGGAAAGGGCCCGGCGGTCGGTCGCCGCCGGGCCCTTGTCAGCACGATCGCTCAGTACCGGTAGTGCTCCGGCTTGAACGGCCCCTCGACCTCCACGCCGATGTACGCGGCCTGCTCCGCCCGCAGCTCGGTCAGGTGCACGCCCAGCGCGTCGAGGTGCAGCCGGGCCACCTTCTCGTCGAGCTGCTTGGACAGCCGGTGTACGCCGATCGCGTACTCCTCGGTGAACAGGGAGATCTGCGCCATCACTTGGTTGGTGAACGACGCCGACATGACGAAGCTCGGGTGGCCGGTGGCGTTGCCGAGGTTGAGCAGCCGGCCCTCGGACAGCACGATGATCGCGTGGCCGTCCGGGAACGTCCACTCGTGGACCTGCGGCTTGATCTCCGTCTTGACGATGCCGGGCACCTTGGCCAGGCCGGCCATGTCGATCTCGTCGTCGAAGTGCCCGACGTTGCCGACGATCGCGTTGTGCTTGAGCGCCGCGAGGTGCTCGACGAGGACGATGCCGGTGTTCCCGGTCGTGGTGATCACGAGGTCGGCGTCGGCGATCACCTCTTCGAGGCGTACCACGGTCAGGCCGGACATGGCCGCCTGCAGCGCGCAGATCGGGTCGACCTCGGTGACCACGACGCGGGCGCCCTGGCCGCGCAGCGCCTCGACCGCGCCCTTGCCCACGTCGCCGTAGCCGCAGACGACCGCGAGCTTGCCGGCGAGCATGACGTCGGTGGCCCGGTTGATCCCGTCGACGAGCGAGTGGCGGATGCCGTACTTGTTGTCGAACTTGGACTTGGTCACCGAGTCGTTGACGTTGATCGCCGGGAACAGCAGCTCGCCGTCGCGCTCGAGGTGGTAGAGCCGGGCGACGCCGGTCGAGGTCTCCTCGGAGATGCCGCGCATGTCGGCGGCGATGCGGGTGAACCGCTGGCCGTCCTCGGCGAGGCTGCGGGTCAGCGTCGCGAGCACCTCGCGGTACTCGTGCGAGTCCTCGTCGGACGGATCCGGGACGGAGCCCTTCGCCTCGAAGGCGACGCCCTTCTGGACGAGCAGGGTGGCGTCGCCGCCGTCGTCCACGATGGCGTTCGGGCCGAGGCCGCCGGCGAAGCGGAACACCTGGTCGGTGCACCACCAGTACTCCTCGATGGTCTCGCCCTTCCAGGCGAACACCGGTACGCCGGCCGGCGCCTCGACGGTGCCGGTACGCCCGACGACGACGGCCGCGGCCGCCTCGTCCTGGGTGGAGAAGATGTTGCAGGAGACCCAGCGGACGTCGGCCCCGAGGTCGACCAGGGTCTCGATGAGCACGGCCGTCTGCACCGTCATGTGCAGGGAACCCGCGATGCGGGCGCCGCGCAGGGGCTGGGAGTCCGCGTACTCGCGGCGGATCGCCATCAGGCCCGGCATCTCGTGCTCGGCGAGGCGGATCTGGGTACGGCCCGCGTCGGCCTGGCCGAGGTCGGCGACGGCGAACTCGATGCCGTTGACTTGCTGGAGCTGGACGCCCACGGCGTCTACCTCACTTCCCTCGAAGGGAGGCGGGGAAATGGTTCCCGGTACGCCTCCACACATGGGAGGCGCCCTTGAAACGGGTAGTCGGTGGCCGAGCGTGGCGGACCATGATCGCTCGTGATCCGTCGCAGCGCCCCTCGGCGGCCGACCGCGGAAGCACCGCGATGAGGGGAGCATACCAAACCGGACGGTATTGACCAATGTGCGTGCACCTCGCCGCCGCTGGCGGGGCAAGCGTAGGCTGGGCGTACATCCTGCGATGCGGCCACTCAGCCGACGCTCGTGGCGTGTGCAGGCGGGGGTGAAAGCCCGGGAGAGCGAGCGTCCATGAGCATCCACCTGTCCAGTGCGCGCGGTTCCGAGCGGCGGGTCGTGCTCAGCTGCGACGCGGCCGGCTGTCCGGTCCAGCTGGAGCCGGCGGCCATCGAGCGCTGGCGCAGCGACACGGACGCCCTGGCGTTCGCCCGCGAGCATGCGGCCGGCTGGACGTTCGATCCCGTGCGCCAGGCCGACTTCTGTCCGCAGCACGCCCACCTCAGCACGGTCGTGTCCGGCGTGATCCCGCCGCGCCCCACGGCGGCGGCCCGGGACGAGGCCGGCAACCCGCTCAACCGCGACGAGTACGCGGCCGCCCTGCGGGCCCGGCTCGCGGAGGATCGGGGATCGGCGGTGCTGACGGCCGCCCAGGTCGCGGTCGCGGCCAGTCTGCTGGCCGAGCTCGCCGGCGTCTACCACGGGGAGGACCTGGGCGCGCTGGCCACCGAGCTGAGCGCCCTGCTCGACGGCCGGCCCTGATCCTTCTCCCCGCGGATCGGCCGGGCTCATTCCATGACGGCCCGGCCGGATCAGGGGATGCGGTCGTCGCGCAGGATCGCGTACACCTCCTGCTCGTCCTGCTGGGCGCAGCCGAAGCAGAAGAGCAGGAGGCGGTCGCGGGTGCGGTCGGTCAGAGCGTCGTCGCGAGGCGGTCGGCGAGCAGCCGGGCGAACCGGGCCGGGTCGGCCAGCTCGCCGCCCTCGGCCAGCAGCGCCGTCCCGTACAACAGCTCGGCGACCTCGGTCTCGTCCTTGCCCGCCGCCTGCGCGGCCTGCAGGCGCAGCACGAGCGGGTGCTCGGGATTGATCTCCAGGATCCGCTTGACGTGCGGTACCTCCTGGCCCATCGCCCGGTACATCTTCTCCAGCGTCGGGGTCATGTCCATCGTGTCGCCGACGATGCAGGCCGGCGAGGTCGTCAGGCGGGCCGAGAGGCGTACCTCCTTGACCTGGTCGGCCAGCGTCTCGCCGAGCCAGCCCAGCAGGGGACCGAAGTGCTCGCGCTGGGTCTCCTCCTCCTGCTTCTCGGCCTCGGACTTCTCCGCGCCCGCGTCCAGGTCGACCTGGCCCTTGGCGATGGACTGCAGCGGCTTGCCGTCGTACTGCATGACCTGGTCGACCCACACCTCGTCGATCGGGTCGGTCAGGATCAGCACCTCGAAACCCTTGCTGCGGAAGGCTTCCATGTGCGGCGAGTTCTCGATCATCGACCGCGAGTCGCCGGTCATGTAGTAGATGTCCTTCTGGCCGTCCTTCATCCGCTCCACGTACGCCCGCAGCGTCGTGGGCGCGTCCGCGTCGTGGGTCGAGGCGGCCGACACCAGGTCGAGGATCAGCTCACGGTTGTCGGGGTCCTCCAGCAGACCCTCCTTCACCGCGCGGCCGAACTCGGTCCAGAACGTCGTGTACTTCTCCGGCGCCGCGGTCATCAGGTCGCGTACCGTCGTGAGGATCTTCTTGACCAGCTTCCGGCGTACGCTCTGGATCTGGCGGTCCTGCTGGAGGATCTCGCGCGAGATGTTGAGCGAGAGATCGTGCGCGTCGACGACGCCCTTCACGAACCGCAGGTAGTGCGGCATGAGGGCCTCGCAGTCGTCCATGATGAACACACGCTTGACGTAGAGCTGGACGCCGCGGCGGCCGTCGCGCATGTGCAGGTCGAACGGCGCGTGCGTGGGCAGGAACAGCAGGGCCTCGTACTCGAACGTGCCCTCGGCGCGCATGTGGACGGTCTCGAGCGGCTCGGCCCAGTCGTGGCTGATGTGCTTGTAGAACTCGACGTACTCGGCCTCGTCGACCTCGGCGCGCGGGCGGGCCCACAGCGCCTTCATCGAGTTGAGCGTCTGGATCTCGGAGACGACGGCCTCGTCCTCGCCGACCCGCTCGGTCGTCAGCCGGATCGGCCACGAGATGAAATCGGAGTACCGCTTGACGATCTCCCGGATCTTCCACTCGGCCGTGTAGTCGAAGAGCTTGTCCTCGGCGTCCTCCGGCTTCAGGTGCACCGTCACCGTCGTGCCCGGCGGCAGCCCCTCGACCTCCTCGATCGTGTAGGTGCCCTCGCCCGCGCTCTCCCAGCGCGTACCGGTGGACTCCCCGGCCCGGCGGGTCGTCAGGGTCACCTTGTCGGCCACCATGAACGTCGCGTAGAAGCCGACCCCGAACTGCCCGATGAGCTCCGGCGATCCCGTGCCGTCCTGCGTCTCCTTGAGCTTGCGCAGCAGCTCGGCGGTGCCCGACCGGGCGATCGTCCCGATCAGCCCCACGACGTCCTCGCGGCTCATGCCGATGCCGTTGTCGCGTACGCTCAGGGTGCGGGCGGACCTGTCGGTCTCGAGCGCGATGTGCAGATCGGTCGTGTCGGCGTCCAGGTCCTTGTCCACGAGCGACGCGATGCGCAGCTTGTCGAGGGCGTCGGACGCGTTGGAGATCAGCTCGCGCAGGAACACGTCCTTGTTGGAGTAGATCGAATGGACCATCAGCTGCAGCAGCTGACGCGCCTCGGCCTGAAACTCCAGGGTCTCGCTCACACCCGTGCCTTTCCTGAGTAGGGGGCCTTGCTCACTCTGAGGCCGGCCTGAAAATCAGACCGCCCTCAGGATAGTTGCCGTCGCGGACTGTCGTATCCCGGCGTTACTCTGCCCGGATGAGCCTGGCGTACGCGACCCCGGGGCCGCTGACCACCCTCGACGCCGCCCAGCTGCCCGCGCTCGCCGGGCTGCCGGACGACCCGGCCGGCGTCTGCGCCGCGGTGGCCGGCCTCATCATTCATCCGTCCGAGGCCGGCGCGGGCCTCGGCGACCACCGGCACATCCGCCCGATGAACCGGTCGCTGGACATCCTGTTGGCCCTCGATCCGGCCCCGCTGCACGTGGTCCGGCCCGTGGAGCGCCGGCTCGTCGCGACCTGCCGGCACTTCGCCACGCTGGCGACGGCGCTGCTGCGGGCGAAAGGCGTACCGGCGCGGGCGCGGGTCGGCTTCGCGGACTACTTCCAGCCCGGCCTGCACGTCGACCACTGGGTCACCGAGTACTGGGACGGCGGCGGGTGGGTGCGTACCGACCCGCAGATCGGCCGCGACGTCGCCGAGGGCGAGTTCCTCACCGGCGGCGAAGCCTGGCAGCGGTTCCGGGCCGGGGACGCCGACCCGCAGAAGTTCGGCGTCGGCGGGGAACCGCACGCGTGGGGCATCGGCGAGATCCGCGGCAACGCGATCCGCGACCTGGCCGCGCTGCACCGCATCGAGATGCTCCCGTGGGACGAGTGGGGCCGGATGGCCGACTCGTACGCGGGGCGTACCGGTCCGGACTACGACGAGCTGATGGACCAGGTGGCAGAGGTGTGCCTCAAGGCCGAACCCGAGAGCGTCGCGGCCCTGTACGCGACCGCCGACCTCGCCGTACCCGCTTCCATGATCAGCTGACCGGCGGAGAACTTGCGCGAGAGTCCGGGTGCGTAAAGATCAGCTTCAAGATCACATACTTGTCCCGGGTTCGTCGATCTCACCTCCGCTCCTCCCGCGGGAGACCGTTCCGCCCCTATCGCTACGCTCCGGGGACTCCACTGCCAGCTGAGTGGGGCGA
>NZ_AUAX01000008.1 GCF_000428945.1 Hamadaea tsunoensis DSM 44101
CGCGAGCCCATCCCCAGCCGAAAAACTTTCCACACAGAATCATGCGATCCCAAGTGAATATCCGGTATTAGCCATCGTTTCCGACAGTTATCCCAGAGCCAGGGGCAGGTTACTCACGTGTTACTCACCCGTTCGCCGCTCGAGTACCCCGAAGGGCCTTTCCGCTCGACTTGCATGTGTTAAGCACGCCGCCAGCGTTCGTCCTGAGCCAGGATCAAACTCTCCAAAAAAGAATTCAAAAATCCCGGCAAACCTCCAAAGAGGTATCACCAAAGGAATCATCCACGAGGGATGCAATAACTTGGCACTGGCATTACAAGCACCCTGTTGAGTTCTCAAAGAACAAGCACACACCAAGCATCCTCCGGAATTCACCGGACCATTCTTGGGGCAACCTGAACTACTCTACCCGCGCACCTCCAGGCCGTCAAATCGGCCCGCCGGCTTCGCAACGGGTTGGTCTTTGCGGTTTTTGTCCGTTCCGCTCTGACCTGGAGAACATTACGGGGCCGGACCGCCGATTGGCAAATCGAGCGGACGCGGCCCCGGTCACATGGTTGATCTCTGCCTATAAAGAGAGGTCAGAGCATCAGCTCTGGAGCTGGATTCCGGCGATGGTCTTCTTGCCCCGGCGCAACACGAGGAATTCTCCGTGCAGAAGCGAGTCCACGGACACCTCGGCGTCAGCGTCGCCGATGCGTTCGTTGTTGACGTAGAGGCCGCCCTCGGCCGCCGCCCGGCGCGCTTCACCGAGGCCCGCCACCAGGCCGGACTCCTTGAAGAGGGCCGCGTAGGTGCCCAGCGCGGGCACGGTCGCGAGGCCGGCTTCGGACAGCGCCGAGCGCAGCGTCCCGGGCGACAGGGTTTCCAGACCGCCCCGGCCGAACAGCGCCTGCGACGCCGCGATCACCTGATCGGTCTCGTCCTTGCCGTGCACCAGCGTGGTCAGCTCCTCGGCCAGCGCGCGCTGCGCCGCCCGGGCGAACGGCCGCTCCGCGGTCTCCTGCTCGAGCGCCTCCAGCTCTTCCCGCGTACGGAAGCTGAAGTACTTGAGGTAGCGCAGGACGTCGCGGTCCTCGGTGTTGAACCAGAACTGGTAGAACGCGTACGGGCTGGTGAGGGTGGCGTCGAGCCAGACCGCCCCGCCCTCGGTCTTGCCGAACTTGGTGCCGTCCGCCTTCGTCACGAGCGGTGTCGTGAAGGCGTGCACCGGACCCGCGCCGCGGCGGCGGATGAAGTCCACGCCGGCGGTGATGTTGCCCCACTGGTCCGAGCCGCCGAACTGCAGCGTGCAGCCGTGGCGTACGTGCAGCTCGTAGTAGTCGTTGGACTGCAGCAGCTGGTACGCGAACTCGGTGAAGCTGATCCCGCTCTCCAGCCGCGTCCGCACGACGTCGCGGGCCAGCATCTTGCTGACCGGGAAGTGTTTGCCGACGTCCCGCAGGAACTCGATGGCCGACATCGGCTCGGTCCAGTCCAGGTTGTTGACCATCGTGGCCGCGACCGGCCCGTCGAAGTCGAAGAACGGCTCGACCTGGTTCCGGATCTTGACCACCCAGCCGGCCGTGACCTCGGGCGGGTTGAGCGTACGCTCGCCCGTCTCGCGCGGGTCGCCGATCTGGCCGGTCGCCCCGCCGACGAGCAGCAGCGGGCGGTGGCCGGCGAGCTGGAGCCGCCGCGCGGTGAGGATCTGGGTCAGGTGCCCGAGGTGCAGGCTGGCCGCCGTCGGGTCGAAGCCGACATAGAAGGTCGCCGGCCCGGAGTCCAGATGTTCACGCAGTTCGTCCAGGCCGGTCGAGTCCTGGAGCAGGCCCCGCCAGTGCAGGTCGTCGAGGATATGGGTCACGCCGTCGATTGTTCCGCATCCGCCCGGCGGGACGCACGCCGGTTAGGCAGGCGTCAGGAGGTCTGCTGTCCCGGGCTCGGCGGCGCCTTGGTGATGGCGGAGACGAAGTGGGCGAGCTTGTCCTCGGACAGGTGCTGGGCGAGGTCGCCTTCGCTGATCATGCCGACGAGCATGTGCTCCTCGATCACGGGTACGCGCCGGATCATGTTGCTCTCCATGAGCCGGAGCACCTCGTCCTCGGTGTCCTCGGCGTCGACGCAGAACGGCTTGCCCTCGGCGAGTTCGCCGGCGGTCACCGTGGCGGGGTCGTGGCCCATGGCGATGCACTTCACGACGATGTCGCGGTCGGTCAGGATGCCGGTCAGCTTGTCGTCCGGCCCGCAGATCGGCAGCGAGCCGACGTTCATGTCCCGCATCATCTCCGCGGCACGGTCGAGCGTCTCGTGCGCCGGTACGCATTCCACGCCCGCGTGCATGATGTCCTTCGCAGTCGTCATGCCATCATCATCCGGCCTGCTCAGGGGCCTCGCTGGCGTATCGACCATCGTCGGATTCGAGCTGGAGCAGGACCGGGGCGAGCAGGTCGTTGACGTGCTGGGCGATCACGGCGACCGCGCGACGGGCCGAAACCAGACATTCCGCCCCTGGCCCGGCCGGCGCGGGCGGCAGCCCGGACAGCGGCAGCGGCGCCTGCATCGTCAGCGACGCCCGCAGGAACGGGTGCTTGGCGAGGTCCTGCGGGGCGGGCTCGACGTACTGGCCGAACACCTCGGGCCAGTCCTGCCAGCCGCGGTCCTGCCACCACGACCGGTTGGTCCGCAGCCCGGCCGGCAGCGGCGCGGCGATCTGCGCGTACGCGGTCAGGCCGCCGTCCCACGAGTTGCGGGAGCACTGGACCGACAGGATCCGCCGATGGCAGCGGACGAGGCCGGGATCGAGCACGGGCGGGATGGCCAGTTGCCAGGCCACCACGGCGAACGCCACCGGTGAGATGTCGCCGAACGCGTGCCGGAACAGCCCGGGTGTGGCGTCGACCTGCTCGTCGTAGCGACCGTCGAACGCACGGTCGATCCAGACCGCCCGCACCTCAGGCCGCCGCTCCTTGCGAGAGGCTCTGCACGATCTCCAGCGCCCCCTGGATGTGCTTGCCGATGTTGCTCATCGAGCTGAACATGTGCCGGACGACGCCCTCGCGGTCGATGACGTACGTGACGCGGCCGGGGATCAGCCCGAACATCGCCGCCGACACCCCGTACGCCTTGCGTACGGTGCCGTCGGCGTCGGCGACCAGGGTGAACGGGAGGCCGTGCTTGCGGGCGAACTTGTCGTGCGCGGCGACCGAGTCCGAGCTGATGCCGACCACCTGCGCGCCGGCCTCGGTGAAGTCCTCGTACGAGTCGCGGAACGCGCACGCCTCGGCGGTGCAGCCGGCCGTCTCGTCCTTGGGGTAGAAGTACAGGACCACGACCTTCTCGCCGCGGAACGCGCTGAGCGTCACCTGCTCGCCGTTCTGGTCGGCCAGCGTGAAGTCGGGGGCGACGTCGCCGACGCCGATGCCCTTGCTCGCTGCCATGTGCACGCTCCTCGATATCTGACTCGGGCCGCATGAACCCGGACCGTGTGAACAATGCTCAGGAAGGGTCGCCCACCGGCGCCAACTCAGCCGAGACTACTGCCGTCCTATCGCGAGCCGCCAGCGGGCGTACGCGGGCGAGGAAGAGGGCGAAGCCGACGCCGCAGAGCACCGGGCACGCGCCCTGGACGGTCAGCATCGTGAGCACGCCCACCCGGTCGGTCAGCCAGCCCGCGAGGCCCGCGCCGGCCAGGCCGGCCAGCGACTGGCCGACCAGCATGACCGCGTACACCCTGCCCATGTACGCGTCGCCGACCTCCCGTTGCAGCAGGGTCATGAACGCCGCCGACGTGACGACCGCGGGGATGCCGACGACGGCGAACAGGACGAGGCCGGGCCAGATCTCGGCGGACAACCGGGGATAGTTGAAGATCGCGAGGTCGACCAGCCCGAACGCGATCAGCCCGGCGGACAGCAGGAGGCCGGGGCGCAGCCGGGCGGCGATCGGCGTACCGGCGATGCCGCCGAGGACACCGCCGGCCGCCTGGGCCGACATCAGCCAGCCGATCTGGGCGGAGCCGCCGCGCAGCGGCCCGGTGACGAAGATGGCGAACACGCTGCCCATGACGCCCTCGCCGACCGAGAGCACGGTGATGATCGCCAGCAGGGCGATGGTCAGCGGCGACCGGGCGATCGAGCGCAGCCCGTCGACGAACTCGGCGCGGAAGCCCGCCTTCTCGGTGGCCGGGGGTTGGTGGTCGCCGGTGATCAGGGCGATCATCCCGGCCGCGAGGAGGAAGGACGCCGCGTCGGCCAGCGCCACGCCGTGCAGCCCCAGCCAGGCCGCCAGCAGACCGCCGAGCGCCGGCCCGGTCAGCCGGCCGATGTTGTTGTTCAGCGTGTTGAGGGCGTTGGCCGCCGGCAGCTGGTCGTCGCCGACGAGCTTGGGCAGCAGCGCGTTCTCGGCCGGTGCGAAGAACTGGCCGAGCGCCGCCTCGGCGAACGTCACCACGTAGACGATCCAGATGCTGCCGGCGGAGTGGACCGCGAGCAGCGGGAGCAGGGACACCGCCTGCAGGACGCTGACGATCACCATGGTCCGCCGCCGGTCCCACCGGTCGACGTAGACCCCCGCGGCCGCGCCCACGACCAGCACACCGGCCAGGCCGGCGGCCACGACGCCGCTGGTCGCCAGCGGGGAGCCGGTGAGGCGCAGCACGTAGAACGGCAGCGCGATCCTCAGTGTCCAGTCCCCGGCGATCGACATCAGGCCGGCCCACCAGAGCAGGGCGAAGTTGCGACGGCGAAGCGGGGCGAAATGCATGGCGTCAGCTCTCCCGTGAGGTGATGTCATCATGGCATCGTTATGACTGCACCATGCCACCGCTGATGACGTCAGTCAAGCGTCAACTACCGTGGAGTCGTGACGTCACCGCTCGTACTCTGTCTGCGTACCGATCAGGAAGTGCTCATCAGAGGGGTCGCCGAGGTCCTCGTCGAGGCCGCCCGCCGCGAGGAGGCCGTGGGACTGCTGCCGTCGGTCACCGTCGAGGCGTACCTGGGCCGGATCGCCGGGCTGCTCACCCGGATCGACCAGGGCGACGCCGGCCTGCTCGCCGCCGTCGACCACACCAGCGCCGTCGTCGGCACCGTGCAGTGGCAGCGCTCCGTCTACGACACCCGGCGCGTGATGGCCGAGATCAACAAGGTCAGCGTCGCCCCGGCCGCCCGCGGCCTCGGGCTGGCCAAGGCCCTGATCGAGACCGCCGCGGCCGACGCCCGCGATCACGGGGTCGAGCTGCTCACCCTGGACGTACGCGGCAACAACCGGGGCGCGATCGACCTGTACGCCGGGTGCGGCTTCACGCGTACAGGCAAATGGGCGAACGGGGTCGCGGACGGTGACGCGCGGCATGACGTGATCTCGATGGCGCGCGACCTGGGACGGCCGCCGGGGGTGCGGTTGCTGGGGTCGTTGCCGGTGGGCGGCGGCGCGAGCCTGGGCCGCGGCGAGGTACGCACCGCGCGGCTGCTCCTGACCCGCCCGGAGCGCGGCGATGCGGACGCGCACTTCGCGATCCACGGCGACCCGGCGGCCAACGTGCACAATCCGGCGGGTCCGCAGACCAACCCGGCGGAGAGCGCGGTGCAGCTGGCGGTGTGGGAGCGGCACTGGCGGGAGTTCGGCTTCGGCTACTGGACGGTGCGCGACCCGGACACCGGCGAGATCCTCGGCTTCGGCGGCGTCCGCCCGAGCGGCCACGGCGAGGACGGCATGAACCTCTACTACCGGCTGCGCCCGTCCGCCTGGGGCCACGGGTACGCGCAGGAGGTGGCGCGCGCGGCTCTGGAGAACGCGAAACGGCAGGCGCCCGGTGAGCCGGTGCTGGCCCTCATCCGGCCGGACAACACGCCGTCCATCAAGGTCGCCGAGCGCGTGGGGTTGGTGCTCGACGGGACCGTGGACCGGGAACTGGGCCGCTACCTGCGCTACCGCGTCCTGCCCTGAGGTGCGCCGGGGGCGTCTGGCAGCATGTGCCTACCCCTCTCTTGCATAGATGTGAGGCACCCCCGTGATCTCCGCAAGGCTGCGCTACTGGTTCGACAATGTGATGTCCCGTGGCACGCCGGCCCTCACCGGCCTGCTCGGGCTGATCACGCTGGGACTCGTCCTCGTGATCGCCGTCCTGGTGGAGATCTTCGCGCCCGGCGCGGTCAACAGCCCCGGCGACGCCGTGTGGAAGGACTTCCTGCACACGCTCGACTCGGGCGCGATCGGCGGCGACCCGGAGGACCAGCCGGTCTACGTGGTCCTGATGTTCCTCGCCACGCTGGGCGGCATCTTCATCCTGAGCGCGCTGGTCGGCGTACTGACGACGGGGTTGTCCGACCGGCTCGTCGAACTGCGCAAGGGCCGCTCGATGGTGCTGGAGAAGGGGCACGTCGTGGTGCTCGGCTGGTCCGACCAGCTGCCGACGATCATCCGCGAACTGTCCCTGGCGGACGACGGCACCACCCGCGTCGCGATCCTCGCCGACCGGGACAAGGTCGCCATGGAAGACGAACTGCGTACCCGCCTGCGCGATCACGGCAAGGTCCGCATCGTCTGCCGTACCGGCAACCCGGCCGATCCCGCCGATCTCGCGATCGTCCGGCCCGAGGAGGCGCGGGTGCTCATGCTGCCCTCGCCGGCCGGCGACAACGCCGACATCCAGGTGGTCAAGACGCTGCTCGCGCTGCGCCAGGTGGCCTGGCCCAAGGGCCGCCCGCCGTCGGTCGCCGTCATCCGCGACACCACCAACATGCCCGCCGCGACGCTCGCCGGCGGCACCGGCGTCACGATCATCGACGCCGAGGACATCACCGCGCGCCTGCTCGTCCAGTCCCGCCGCCACCCCGGCCTGTCCGCGGTCTGCACCGACCTGCTCGGCTTCGAGGGCGTCGAGATCCACATGATCGCCGCGCCCTCGCTGGCCGGCCGGACCTACGGCGAGGCACTTCAGGCGTACGCGACGTCGGCCGTCATCGGCGTCCGGCACCCGGTCGACGGCTGGACGAAGGTGAACCCGCCCGCCGACACGGTCATCGGCCCGGACGACGAGATGGTCGTGCTGGCCGAGAACAGCGCCTCGATCCGGCTCGCCGACTCTCCCGCCCCCGTGGCCGAGCCGACCATCAGCGGCAACGGCAAGACCAAGGTACGCGCCGACGACACGCTCGTGCTCGGCTGGAACGACCGCGGCCCGACGATCGTGCGGCTGCTCGACCGGTACCTGACCGAGGGCTCGACCCTGCACATCGCGGCCACCCGGCTCGACGCGGACTTCACCGTGGAAGGCGTCAACCGCCTGGTCCTCACGTCCTCGCAGTGCGACCCGACCAGCCGCCGGGCCCTCGAAGCACTCGGCCCGCACGGCTTCGAGCACGTGGTGGTGCTGGCCGACGACAACCTCGAACCGGCCCAGGCCGACGCGCACAGCCTCGTCACGCTGCTGCACCTGCGCGACCTCAAGGAACGCGGCGAAGCCTCGTACGCGATCGTCGGCGAGCTCAACGACGACGCCAACCGCCGGCTGGCCCAGGTGACCCGGGCGGACGACTTCGTGGTGAGCCAGAAGATGATCAGCCTGCTGCTGACCCAGCTCGCCTGCAACGGCCACCTGAGCGCGGTCTTCGCCGAACTGTTCGAGCCCGGCGGGTCCGACGTGTACCTCAAGCCGGTGGCCGAGTACGTGCTGCCCGGCACGCAGACCACGTTCGCCACCGTCATCGAGGCGGCGCTGCGGCGGGGCGAGACCGCGTTCGGCTACCGGCTGGACTCGCGTACACAGGAGACGCCGGGATTCGGGGTACGCCTGAACCCGCCCAAGGACGAGCCGATCACGTTCACCGACGCCGACCGGATCGTGGTGCTCGCCGAGAATTAGGACTACCGTTCGCGCATGCGTTGGGTATGGCTCGTGGTCGGGCTCCTGCTGGTGCTGACCGGCCTTGTCTGGATCTTCCAAGGCGTCGGTACGCTCGGCGGCAGCAGCATGACCGGTGATCCGAAGTGGACGATCATCGGCGCGGTGGTCGCGGTGATCGGCCTGGTCGTCGCCTGGCGCAGCGCCCGCCGCCGCCCCTGACCGCCCCCAAGATCTGGTTTGGATCAGGGTTTCGCACGTAATCATGGGCCATGATTCGGATGATTTCCCTGATCCAAACGGGATCTTGGCGCGGCCGGCGACCGACCGGCCAGGCCGGCGGCGGGGCGGACAGGTGGGTGGGCGCAGTCAGCGCCAGCCGAGGGCGGGGCCGAGGTCCGCGCGGCCGGTGACGCCGAGTTTGGCGTACACGCGGTGGAGATGGTTCTCGACCGTGCGGACCGACAGCACCAGCCGGGCGGCGATCTCCGGGTTGGTCAGACCGCTCGCCACCAGCGCCGCGATCTCCCGTTCCCGGCGGCTCAACGCGGCCGGGGCCTGCTGCGACCACCACGGCAGCCGGGTCGCCGGACCGGCCGCGGCGAGCTGGTCGCGCCGCCAGGCGGCCGCCGACACGGTCTTCGGCGTGCCCCGGCGGAGCCGGACGATCGCGTCGCACGCCTCGGCGGCCAGCCCCGGCGTACCCAGCTCCTCGTACGCGTCGGCGACCGCCAGCAGTTCTTCCGCCGGGCCGGACGCAAGCGCGCGGACGAACGCGGCGTGGACGGCGTACGCGCCGGGCAGCGGGGGCAGCCGGTCGAGCAGGGCCAACCCGTCGGCGGGATCGTGGAAGCGGGCGACGAGCCAGGCCGCTTCGGTCGCCACCGCGTACGCGCCGCAGGTCAGCTGGTCGTCGAAGAGCCGGCGCAGGAGCGCCGCACCCTCGCCGGCCGCTCCGGCGCACGCCAGGACGAACGCCTCGGCGCGGGCCTCGTCGACCTCGGCGAACAGCACCGAGCCGCCGACCCGGATCTCGACGGCCGTGGCCAGCGCGGTCCGGGCGGCCTCGATCCGCTGCTGGGCGGCCTCGGCGACGGCCAGCTGGCAGGCGATCCAGTGCCGGGTGCCCGGCCGGACCTCGGGGCCGTCGGCCGCGCGCAGTTCGGCCGCGGCGGCGGCATAGTCGCCCCGGTACGCCGAAACGCCCGCGGCGGCGGCGAACCCGAGTGCCCGGGCGGCGGGCCAGCCGACCGTGCCGGAAGCGCCGGACGAGCTCGAACCCCAGTCGCGCAGGGCCGACGCGAGGGCCGCCGCCTCCCCCGGTCGGCCCGCCGCGAGCAGCGTGCCGGTCAGGCCGAACCGCAGCGACATCGTCAGATCCGCCGGCTGGCCCGGCCGGTCGTGGTGGCGGAGGATCGCCGCGCACTCGTCCACCCGGCCGAGCTGGAAGTACGCGCCGGCCAGCTGGTGGACGGCGTATCCGCTGGGGCCGGCGAGTTCGACCGCCGACAGCAGCGGGTCGGCGGCACAGGCCGCGGCGGCGTCGGCGTACCGGCGGCGGAGGGTGGCCAGCTGCACCTCGATGACCGTCGTCGGCTCCCCGAACCCCTCCAGGTACGCGATCGCGAGGTCGATGCGGCGCAGTCCGCGTACCAGGTTGGCGACCCGGGCGGCGGCCAGTTCGGGGCGGTCGGCGAACGCGGCGAGCACCGCGTCGGCCTCGGCGTACCGGTGCTGCTGGACGAGCGCACCGGCCAGCAGTTCGGCCCGGCGGGGGGAGGATTCGCGGACTGATCCGGCCAGCGTGGCGGCGAGCGTACCGTCCATCCGGGACAGTGCCTCGGCCGCCGCGGCCAGCAGTTCGGCGTCGTCCGGCACGTCGGCGGCGGCCAGCCGCAGGGTCACCCGGCGCAGCAGGTGGCGGTCGCCGGTCAGCTCGGCGGCGAGCGCCCGGCGCAGCCGCCGCAGGGTCACCGACGCCGCGCCGGCCAGCAGCACCTCGCCGTAGAGCGGATGCGGCAGCCAGACCTCGTCCCCGGCGGCCGACGCGTGCAGCCAGTCCCGCTCGCACATGGACTCGACCAGCTCCGGGCCGCACAGCGCGCCGAGCGCGTCCGCATCCACCGGCTCGCCGAGCGCCACCACCAGCAGCGCCTCGCGCTCGGCCGGGGTCACCGCGGCCAGCCGGTCGGCGAGCACCTGCGTCACCCCGCCCGCGCGGCCGTCGTCGTGCCACCGCCAGCCGCGCTGCCCGGGCCGCAGCACCCCGTCGGCCAGCGCCGAGGCCACGAGTTCCACGCAGGCCAGCGCGTTGCCGCCGGTCAGCCGGTACAGCGCCGCGGCCGCCGCCGGTTCGAGCGCACCGCCGGCCAGCTCCGCGGCCATGTCCGCCACGCCGTCGGACGTCAGCGGCGACAGGCGTACACAGGGCAGATCCGGGAGTACGCGATCACGGGCGACCGCGATCAGGCGTACCCCCGGGGTGCGGGTGAGTTCGTGGAGGACGGCCGCGGAGCCGTCGTCGAGCAGGTGGGCGTCGTCGACCACGACGGTGGCGGGGATGTCCGCGAAGCGGGAGAGCAGCTCGCGCAGGACGACCGCCGGTGCCACCCCGGGGCCTTGCCAGGGTCCGCCGAGGTAGCGGGCGAAGGCGCCGAACGGGATCGCGGCGGCCGCCGGCGTGCCGGCGATCCACTCGGCGCCCGGACCGGCCAGGACGCGCGCGAGGTGGGTCTTGCCCACGCCGGCCGGACCGGACAGCAGCACGCTCCCGGTCCGGTCCAGGTACGCCCGGGCCCGCGCGGCCTCGGCGGCCCGACCGGGCACCGCGGCGGACCGGACGGACCTGTGTTGATCACGCACGCGGGGGAATGTACCCCGCGCGCACACCCGGCTACGCACTCGGCAGTTGCGGGGTCACCAACTTGGCGACCTCGATCGCGCCCGCCTTCGGGTTGTTGTGGTGCATCCGCACGTCGAGCACGTAGCAGTGGAAGAGGTCCACGTCGGTGAGGCGTACCGTCAGCTGGCCGGAGGACGTGAAGTAGACGGCTTCCTTGCCCAGCCCCGCCACCCGCTCGCCCTGCGACTTGGTCATGTCGAACATCGTCTTGGCGTTCGGCTGCCACTCGGTGATCAGTTTGCCGACCCCGCCGGCCTCCTCGTAGGTGCACACGGCGACGTCGCCCGACAGGCTCGGCGTGGCCGTCTTCACGGCGAAACCGGAGATCTCGGCGGCCTTGGCGACGGTCATCATCCCGCAGATCTGCTCCGGTGTGACCTTTCCGCCGGCCGCGGCCGGTGCCGCGCTCGGACTCGCGGCGGCGCCCGCGGTACTCGCGGCCGGCGCGGCCGCGGTCGTCGCGGGGGCCGCCGCCGGTGTGCCGGTCGGTCCGCACGCGGACAGGAGGACGGCGGCCAGGGGTGCCACCGCGGCGAGGGCAGGAGACCTTCTCATGCGCCGATGATCGGCGAGCCGGGCACCCCGGCGCATGAGTGGTCACCACTCAAATCGCGGGGTCGCGCAGCCCCACGCAGTCGAGGTCCCAGAAGGTCTGCGCGTAGACGTGCGTGCCCGTCATCCACGGCGCGTACGCCCGCAGCCGGCGGACCTGGAACGCCGGGTCCGGGATGCGCAGCGACGGCGACCGGAAGCCGAACGCGCTGGCCCGCTCGAACCCGAGCCGGCCGTAGTAGTCCGGTGCACCCTCCAGGAACACCAGCGGTACGCCGGCCGCGTCGGCCGCCGCGAGCGCGGTCGCCACCAGCCGGCCGCCCAGCCCGCGCCGCTGATGGTCAGACGCGACCGCCAGCGGCGACAAGGTGTACACGTCGACGAGTTCGCGGGGCGCGTCCAGGCGGCCGTGGCTGAGCAGCACGTGCCCCACGACCAGTTCGCCGGCGACCGCGACGAAGCCGAGCGGGGGCAGCGGCGCCCCGGCCGACCGCAGGCGCCGGATCAGCTCCGGGATCAGCGGGTCGTCGCCGAACGCCTCGTACGCCATCCGCTCCGCGGCGGCCGCGTCGCCGGGCGTCTCGGGCCGGACCTGGTAGCCGTCCTCGTAACCGTATTTGTAGCCGTCCGTGTAGCCGTCCGTGTAGCCGTCCTCGTGCCCGGTCATGACGGATCCGCCAGATCGTCCATGATCGGGCACCTTAATCCCCGGCCGAGCGGCGGACGAGCAGGTACGACCGCTGGCTCGCGTGTTCCGTGGCGGGATCGGGCATCCGGTCCAGCCGGGCGACCAGCTCCAGCCCGGCCCGGCCGAGCGCGTCGATCTCCACCACCGGATCGAGGTAGCGGAACGTCAGGTCGACCTCCTCGTCCCACCACAGCCGCAGCACCTGCGCCGTCCCCGTCGCGTACGCGAGATCGCCGGTGTGGAAGGCGACGAGCGCATGGCCACCGGGCGCGAGTGCCCTGGCGAACTCCCGGTACGCCGCGGCCCGCTGCCGCTCGTCGAGATGGATGACGGCGTAGAAGCAGACGATCCCGCCGAGGGCCGCGTCGCGTACCGGCAGGGCGGTCATGTCGGCGGCGCAGAACGGCAGCCCGGTGTCCCGCCGCCCGATGACGCACATGGCCGGGGACAGGTCGAGCCCGGCGGCGCGTACGCCCCGGCCGGCCAGGTAGGCGGCGACATGACCGGGTCCGCACCCCAGATCCAGCACGGTACGCCCGGCCGTCAGCTCGGCGAACGTGTCCAGCAGGGCCCGGTCGAGGGGCTTGCCGCGCAGTTCCCTGCCGATCTCGGCGGCGTAGTGTTCGGCGACCTTGTCATAGCTGGCCCGGGTCTGCGGCATGGCCCTCAAACTACAGCCGGGCTTCGGCGGCAGCGCCTACCGCTCCCCCGCCCGCCGCCGCGGCGTATGTCGCTTGTAGACGCTCACGGTCGGATCGTCGCGCAGCCAGAACCGCCACGGCCGGTCGTGCTCGGAACTCACCCCGACCCGCGGCCCGGCCACGATCCCCGCCGGATCGACCGGAGCCGGCGGCGGCAGCAGGCGCAGCGGCCCGGTCCCGTCCAACAGGTTCGTCCCGTAGAAACTCCCGTCGGCGCCCAACGTCGTCGCCAGCCGCGCCGGTCCGCGCGCGAGCTCCCGGGCGGCCTTCACACCAGGGCGACGCGTACGCGCGACGGCCTCGCCCTCGACGACCTCCCCGGCCCGCAGCAACACCGCCGACGCCTCGCCGACCGGCCCGGTCACCACGTTCAGGCACCAGTGCATCCCGTAGGTGAAGTACGCGTACAGCACCCCGGCCGGCCCGAACATGACCTTCGTCCGGGGCGTCGGCCCCCGGTGCGCGTGCGAAGCGGAGTCCAGCCCCTGGCCGGCGTACGCCTCGACCTCGGTCAGCCGCACGACGACCCCGTCGGCGCCGGCCAGCCGCCAGCCGAGCAGGTCGCGGGCGGCCTCGGTCACCCGCGAAGCGGGCAGGTCATACCAAGCGGTCACGCCCATAAGGAGATCACTATTCGTTGCCGGCTGCCCAGCCCTGCCACTCCTTGAGTTCGCGCTGCACCGCGCCGAGCTGTACGCCGACCGCCTCCGGCCCCGTCGAACCGGGCGTCTTGCGGGCGGCGAGGGCCGACTCGACGGTCAGCACGTCGCGTACGCCGGGATCGAGGTGGTCGGAGACCGCGGCCAGATCCTCGTCGGTGACCTCGTGGAGTTCGATGCGGCGGGCGGCGCAGAGCGCGACGAGCCGGCCGGTGATCTCGTGGGCCTCGCGGAACGGGACGTTCTTGCGGACGAGCCAGTCGGCTACCTCGGTGGCGAGCGAGTAGCCGATGGGGGCCGCCGCGGCGAGCACCTCGGCGCGTACGCGCATCGTCGCGATCAATCCGGTCATGGCGGGCAGGACGAGGCGGAGGGTGTCGAGGGCGTCGAAGACGGGCTCCTTGTCCTCCTGCATGTCGCGGTCGTAGGTGAGCGGCAGGCCCTTGAGCATCGTGAGCACGGCGACGAGGCCGCCGATGAGCCGGCCGGCCTTGCCGCGGGCGAGTTCGGCGATGTCGGCGTTCTTCTTCTGCGGCATGATCGACGAGCCGGTCGCGAAGGCGTCGTCGAGCTCGACCCAGCCGAACTCCTGCGAGGTCCACAGGACGATCTCCTCGCCCAGCCGGCTCAGGTGTACGCCGAGCAGCGCCGTGACGAACAGGAACTCGGCCACGAAGTCGCGGTCGGAGACGGCGTCCATCGAGTTGGCGGCCGACGAGTGGAATCCGAGTTCCTTGGCGACCCGCTCGGGGTCGAGGGGCAGCGACGATCCGGCGAGCGCACCGGCGCCCAGCGGGCTCACCGCCGTACGCCGATCCCAGTCGCGCAGCCGGTCGAGGTCGCGCAGCAGCGGCTGGACGTGCGCGAGCAGCCAGTGGCCGAAGGTGACCGGCTGGGCGTGCTGGACGTGCGTCATGCCCGGGGCCGGCGTCGAGACGTGTGCGGCGGCCTGCTCGGCCAGGGCGGTCGCGAGGTCGGCCACGTCGGCGGCCAGGCCGCGGGCGTGGTCGCGCAGGTAGAGGCGGAGATCCGTGGCCACCTGGTCGTTGCGGGAGCGGCCGGCGCGCAGCTTGCCGCCGAGCGTGCCGAGCTTCTCGACGAGGCCGCGTTCGAGCGCGGTGTGCACGTCCTCGTCGGCGACGGTCGCGACGAAGGCGCCCTCGGCGACCTCCTCGGCCAGTTCGTCCAGCGCGGCGAGCATGGACCGCAGCTCGTCCGGTTCGAGCAGGCCGGCGTCGGCCAGGACCCGGGCGTGCGCCTTCGACGCGGCCAGATCGTAGGGGGCCAGCCGCATGTCGAAGTGCACGCTGACGGACAGCGCCGCGAGCGCCTCGGCGGGGCCGCCTTCGAACCGTCCACCCCAGAGCTTCACTGAACTACCTCTCACACGGTCTTGTTGGCAACGATCTTGCGCGAATGCCTCGAATTTCGCGGCTTATGCCGGAAACACCGGTACATTCGCGCAAGATCGTCGGAAAAGCGGGGCCCGGCGACGGGGTCGCCGGAAGGGGGTCAGGACAGGCGGGTGTCCCGGGCGGCGGCCAGCCGCGACGGCAGGCCCCACAGGTCGACGAAGCCCTTGGCCAGCGACTGGTCGAACAGGTCGCCCTCGTCGTAGGTGGCCAGGCTGAAGTCGTACAGCGACGTCTCCGAGCGCCGGCCGGTGACCACCGCGCGGCCGCCGTGCAGCGTCATCCGGATCTCGCCGGTGACGTGCTTCTGCGACTCGTCGATGAACGCCTCCAGCGACTGCTTGAGCGGCGAGAACCAGAGGCCGTCGTAGATCAGCTCGCCCCAGCGCTGGTCGACCGACCGCTTGAAGCGGGCCAGGTCGCGCTCGACCGTGACGTTCTCCAGCTCCTGGTGGGCGGTGATCAGCGCGATCGCGCCGGGCGCCTCGTAGACCTCGCGGCTCTTGATGCCGACGAGCCGGTCCTCCACCATGTCGATGCGGCCGACGCCCTGGGCGCCCGCGCGCCGGTTCAGCTCGGCGATCGCCTGGAACGGCGTCACGGTCTCGCCGTCGATGGCGACCGGACGGCCGGCCTCGAAGGTGATGACGACCTCGTCGGCGTCCCGCGCGACGGACGGGTCCTGCGTGTACGAGTAGATGTCCTCGATCGGGCCGTTCCAGATGTCCTCGAGGAAGCCCGTCTCGACGGCCCGGCCGAAGATGTTCTGGTCGACCGAGTACGGCGACTTCTTCGACTGGTCGATCGGCAGGCCCTTGGCCTCGGCGTACGCGATGGCCTTGTCCCGGGTCCAGGCGAAGTCCCGCGCCGGGGCGACCACCTTGAGGTGCGGGGCGAGCGCGCCGATGCCGACCTCGAAGCGGACCTGGTCGTTGCCCTTGCCGGTGCAGCCGTGCGACACGATCGTGCCGGAGTGCTTGCGGGCCGCCTCGACGAGGTGCTTGACGATCAGCGGCCGGGAGAGCGCGCTGACCAGCGGGTAGCGGTCCATGTAGAGCGCGTTGGCGCGGATCGCCGGCAGGCAGAAGTCGGCCGCGAACTCCTCGCGCGCGTCGATGACCTCGGACTCGACCGCGCCGCAGGCCAGCGCCCGCTTGCGGACGACCTCCATGTCCTCGCCGCCCTGGCCCACGTCGACCGCCACGGCGATGACCTCGGCGCCCATCTTCTCGGCGAGGTAGGGAATGGCGACGGACGTGTCCAGACCGCCGGAGTAGGCCAGTACGACCCGCTCAGTCATGATCGTGCTCCTTGGTTGTCATGGTTGTAACCTGCGGTCCAGGCCTCAGGTGTCCTGGTCGGTGATCGCGGCCCAGGCCGCGAGCTTGGCGGCGAGACCGGCCCCGCCGATCGCCTCCCGGGCGACGACGAAGATCGTGTCGTCGCCGGCGATCGTCCCGGCGATGTCCGCCAGTCCGGCGCGGTCGATCGCGCTGGCGAGGAACTGGGCCGCGCCGGGCGGCGTACGCAGCACCGCGATGTTCCCGCTGTGATCGGTCCCGGTCAGCAGCTCGCGCAGCAGGCGGATCAGGCGTACCTGGGCCTGCTCGGACGCGCGCAGCGCCTTGGTGCCGTCCTCGGGGATCAGGTAGACGCCGCCGACCTTGATCGCCCGCAGCTCCTCCAGGTCCCGCGACAGCGTCGCCTGGGTCACCTGCACCCCGTCCGTGGCGAGCAGTTCGGCCAGCTCGGTCTGGGAGCGTACGGCGCCGGCACGGATCAGCTCCTCGATCCGGGCGTGCCGTGCGGTGCGCGTCGCGGGCGCGGTCACTGCGCCACCAGCCAGGCCAGCAGCGCCTTCTGCGCGTGCAGCCGGTTCTCCGCCTCGTCGAAGACCGCGCTGTGCGGCCCGTCCAGCACGCCGTCGGTGATCTCCTCACCCCGGTGCGCCGGCAGGCAGTGCAGCACGATCGCCGCCGGGTCCGCGTGGGCCACGAGCTCCTCGTTCACCTGGTACGCGACGAACGGCGCGACCCGGTCGAGCCCGTCGTTCTCCTGTCCCATGGAGGTCCAGGCGTCCGTGGCCACGACGTGCGCCCCGGTGACGGCGGCGACGGGATCGCGTACCACGGCGACGGAACCGCCGGTCGAAGCCGCGATCTTCTCCGCGTCGGCCACCACGGCCGGGTCCGGGTCGAACCCGGCCGGGCCGCAGACGCGTACGTGCATGCCGGCGGTGGCCCCGGCCAGCAGCGTCGAAGCGCTCATGTTGTTGGCCGCGTCGCCCAGGAACACCATCGTCAGCCCCTGCGTACGCCCGAACCGCTCCCGGACCGTCATCAGGTCGGCGAGCAGCTGGCACGGGTGGAAGCCGTCGGTCAGCGCGTTGACCACCGGGACCGTCGCGTGCGACGCGATCTGGGCGAGCCGGTCGTCGCCGAAGGTCCGCATGACGATCGCGGAGCAGTAGCGCGAGAGCACCTGGCCGGTGTCGGACAGCGACTCGCCCCGGCCGAGGTGCGTCAGCTGCGTGTCGACCGTGATCGCATGGCCGCCCAGGTCGCTGATGCCGGCCTCGAACGACAGCCGCGTACGCAGCGACTGCTTGTCGAACAGCACGGCCACCGACTGCGGGCCCTGCAACGGCCGGTGCTTCCACCGGTCGGCTTTCATCTGCGCGGCCAGCTCCAGCACGGCCAGCTGCTCGGCCGGCAGCAGGTCGTCGTCGCGTAAGAAGTGCCTGGTCACGAAAGTTTCTCCGCCCCGTCCAGGGCAGCCGGGAGCGCGGCCAGCAACGCGTCGACCTGGTCGGCCGAGATGATCAGGGGCGGCGCGAGGCGGATGACGTCCGGCTGGGCCGCGTTCACGATGAACCCGGCGCTGCGCAGCTTCACCACGACCTCGGCGGCCAGCGGCTTCGTCAGCTGTACGCCGAGCAGCAGGCCCGCGCCGCGTACCGAGCCGACGAGCGGGTGGCCGAGCGCCTCGATCCCCCGCCGCAGCCGCTCGCCGGTGCGCTTGACGTGGTCGAGCAGCCCCTCGCCGGCGATCGTCCGCAGCACGGACAGGCCGGCGGCGCAGGCGATCGGGTTGCCGCCGAAGGTGGTGCCGTGGTGCCCGGGGCCGAACAGCGCGGCCGCCCCGCCGGGGTGCCGCCGGGCGAACGGGCCGTCGGCGAACGCGACCGCCGCGCCGATGGGCAGGCCGCCGCCGAGCCCCTTGGCCAGGGTGATGATGTCCGGCTGCACGCCCTCCGCCTGGTACGCGAACCAGTGCCCGGTACGCCCGACGCCGGTCTGCACCTCGTCGAGGACGAACAGGGCACCGTGCGCGGCCGCGATCTCACCGACGGCGGCCAGGTACCCGGCCGGCGGGACGATCACGCCGCCCTCGCCGAGGATCGGTTCGAGGATGACCATCGCGGTCTCGTCGGTGACGGCCGCTTCCATCGCGGCGAGATCGCCGTAAGGGATGTGGGTCACCTCGGCGGGCAGCGGCAGGAAGGGGTCGCGCTTGCCGGGCTGGCCGGTCAGCGACAGCGCCCCCATCGTCCGCCCGTGGAACGCGTTGCGGCAGGCCACCACGTGCGTACGCCCGGTCAGCCGGGACATCTTGAAGGCGGCCTCGTTGGCCTCGGCGCCGGAGTTGCCGAAGAACACCTTGCCGGGCCGGCCGGTCAGGGCCAGCAGCAGCTCGGCCAGCGCGATCGGCGGCTCGGCGGCGTAGAAGTTGGAGACGTGCCCCAGCTTGCCGATCTGCTCGGTGACCGCGGCGACCACGGCCGGGTGGGCGTGGCCGAGCGCGTTGACCGCGATGCCGCCCAGGAAGTCCACGTAGGACTTGCCGTTCTCGTCGGTCACCACCGCGCCCTGCCCGGAGACGAGTGCGACCGAGGGGGTCCCGTAGTTGTTGGCGAGGGACTGTTCCCACCGCGCGATGAGGGAGGTCATGGGGTCACCATCGTTCCGTGGCCGGCTTCAGTGAAGATCTCGAGCAGTACCGAGTGGGGGGTGCGGCCGTCGACGACGTGCGCCGCCGGTACGCCGCCGCGTACCGCCCGCAGGCAGGCTTCCATTTTGGGCACCATCCCGGCCGACAGGTCCGGCAGCAGCTTCTCCAGCTGCGTCGCCGTCAGCTGGGAGATCAGGCTGGACGTGTCGGGCCAGTTCGCGTACAGGCCGGGGACGTCGGTCAGCACGACGAGCTTGCGGGCGCCCAGCGCCACGGCAAGGGCGGCCGCCGCGGTGTCGGCGTTGAGGTTGTGCACCACGCCGTTCGCATCGGGCGCCACCGTCGACACGACCGGGATCTGCCCGGCCGACAGCAGCTTCTCGACGACCGTCGCCTGCACCGAGGCCACATCGCCGACGAGGCCGATGTCCACCGGCTCGCCGTCGACCATCGCCGGGCGCCGCTCGGCCGTGAACAGGCCGCCGTCGCTGCCGGACAGGCCCACGCCGAACGAGCCGTGCGCGTTGATCTCGCGGACGAGGTCCTGGCCGACCTGGCCGACGAGGACCATCTGCACGATCTGCATCGCCTCGGGCGTGGTGACCCGCAGGCCGCCGCGGAACTCGCTGGTCAGCCCGACCCGCGAGAGCATCGCCGAGATCTGCGGGCCGCCGCCGTGCACGACGACCGGGCGCAGCCCGGCCATCCGCAGGAAGACCATGTCGGCGGCGAACGAGGCGCGCAGCTCCTCGGAGACCATCGCGTTGCCGCCGTACTTGACGACGATCGTGGACTTGCGGAACCGGCTGAGCCACGGCAGCGCCTCGACGAGGACGCCGGCCTTCTCCTGCGCGGACAACGTCATGACGAGTACGCCGAGTTCTCGTGCACGTACCCGTGGGACAAGTCGTTCGTCCAGACCGTCGCCGTGTCGATCCCGGCGTTGAGGTCGATCGTGATGTGGACGTCGCGACCGGTCAGGTCCACCTTGGACCGGTCCTCGGCGGCGGCGCCGCCGCGGCAGATCCACACGCCGTTGACGGCCACGTTCAGCTCGTCCGCCTCGAAGGCGGCCTTCGTGGTGCCGACGGCGGCCAGGATGCGGCCCCAGTTCGGGTCGTTGCCGAACAGCGCGGTCTTCACGAGGTTGTTGCGGGCGACCGCGCGGCCGACCTCGACCGCCTCGTCCTCGTCCGCGGCGTTGACGACCTCGATCGCGACCTGCTTGGTGGCGCCCTCGGCGTCGTTCATCAGCTGCTGGGCCAGATCGTGGCAGGCGGCGGTGACCGCGGCGGTCAGCTCCTCCTGCGTCGGCTCCATCCCGGACGCGCCGCTGGCCAGCAGCAGCACGGTGTCGTTGGTGGACATCGCGCCGTCGGAGTCGAGCCGGTCGAACGTGACCCGGGTCGCCGCACGCAGGGCCTCGTCGAGCGCGGCCGAGCCGGCGATGGCGTCGGTGGTCAGCACGACAAGCATCGTGGCCAGCGCCGGGGCGAGCATGCCCGCGCCCTTCGCCATGCCGCCGACCTTCCAGCCGTCCCGCTCGACGATGACGGTCTTGGCCACGGTGTCGGTGGTCATGATGGCCTCGGCCGCGGCGACGCCGCCCGATTCCAGCCCGCCGCCGCTGTCGCGGCCGAGCGACTTGACCGCCAGGTTCACGCCGGACAGCAGCTTCGGCATCGGCAGCCGCTCGCCGATCAGGCCGGTCGAGCAGACCGCGACCTCGCCGGCGCCGAGCAGCATCCGCTTGGCGCCCGGGCTGCGCAGGGCGGCCGCCACGTGCTCGGCGGTGGCGTGCGTGTCCTGGAAGCCGGCCGGGCCGGTGCAGGCGTTGGCGCCGCCGGAGTTGAGGACGACGGCCTTGAGCACGCCGCTCTTGAGCACCTGGCGGCTCCACAGCACCGGCGCCGCCTGGACGCGGTTCGCCGTGAACACGCCGGCGGCGGTCGCGTCGGGTCCGTCGTTGACGACCAGGGCCAGGTCGGGCTTGCCGGAGGCCTTGAGCCCGGCGACGACGCCGGCGGCCCGGAAGCCCTTGGGAGCGGTAACAGACATCAGAGCCTCCGAAGATTCGCGCGAGCGCTCATCAGCGCACTCCGAACGCGGTCAGGCCGGCCGACTCCGGCAGGCCGAGCATGATGTTGGCGCACTGCACCGCCTGGGCGGACGCGCCCTTGCCGAGGTTGTCGATGGCGCTGACGACGATGACGCGACCGCTGTCGACGTCGACCGCCGCCTGCAGGTGGCAGCTGTTGGAACCCAGGGTCGCCGAGGTGTGCGGCACGGCCCCGTCGGGCAGGACGGTCACGAACGGCTCCGCCGCGTACGCGTCGGAAAGCACCTCGCGCACGACGGCGCTGGTGATGTCGCAGCTGGTCGGGCGGCCGGTGACGGTGGCGAGGATGCCGCGCGGCATCGGCGCGAGGACCGGCGTGAACGACAGGGTCCTGGCCCCGGTGGCCTGCTTGATCTCGGGCACGTGCTGGTGGGCGCCGACCTTGTAGGGGCTGAGGTCGCTCATGACCTCGGAGCCGAGCAGGTGGACCTTGGCCGACTTGCCCGCCCCGGTCGTGCCGCTCGCGGCGACCACCACGACGTCCTCGGCCTCGATCAGCCCGGAGGCGATCAGCGGCGCGAGCGCGAGCGTGGTCGCGACCGCATAACAACCGGTGTTGGCGACCCGGTCGGCCCGCGCGATCCGCTCCCGCTGACCGGGCAGCTCCGGCAGGCCGTAGGTCCAGGTGCCGGCGTGCTCGCCGCCGTAGTACTTCGTCCAGAGGGAACCGTCGATCAACCGGTGGTCGGCGCCGAGGTCCACGATCTTCACGCTCGCCGGCAGCTGCGCCGCGAGGGCCGCCGACTCGCCGTGCGGCAGCGCTAGAAACACCAGGTCAGCGCCGCTCAGGGTCTCGACGTCCGTCGAGCCGAGGGTCATGTCCAGGCTCGCCAGCTGCGGGTGTACGCGTCCCAGCGGCGCTCCGGCCTGCGAGTGGGCCGTGGCCACCGTCAGGTCGAACTGGGGGTGCCCGGCGAGGAGGCGCAGGAGTTCGCCGCCCGCGTACCCGCTGGCTCCGGCGACTGCCACTGTGATGCCCATACCGACCTCCGCAACTTTATGCAGTCATGAGCATACAGGCGGCAGAATGTTCATGCAAAGGAGTCTTCCGTCATTCACGCGGTGGCGGCGGTCACACTCTGGGTGGATGATCAGCGGTGTGACGGGATTCGGAACCTTCAGCGGGATCGCCCTCGAATGCCGGGACCCGCGCGCGCTCGCCGCGTTCTACGCGGAGATCACCGGCTGGGAGACCGCGTTCGACAACGACGACTGGGTGTCGATCGGACCGGCCGGCGACACCTGGCACCTGTCCTTCCAGCGGGCACCGGGGCACGTGCCGCCGGTCTGGCCGGACGACACCTCCTCCATGCAGTTCCACCTGCACTTCCGGGTCGCCGACCGGGCCGCCGCCGAACAGCGCGTACGCGAGCTCGGCGGCGTGCACCTCGGCGGGGACGTGTGGGCGGACCCGGCCGGTCACCCGTTCTGCCTGGTCAACCCTCCACGTCCGCCCGGCGCGTGACGAGAACGGCCGCACCCCCGAACACCGCCGCGTACGCGACGAGCAGCAGACCTGCACCGGCCTGGGGAAGGCCGCCGGCACCCATGTCGCCGAGGGCCATCGCGGCCTGGAACGGCAGCCACTTCGCGAGCGAGTCGCCGAGCAGCTGAGCGGCGATACCTTCGACGACGGCGATCCAGGCCAGCACCACGGCCACCGCGCCGACCAGATTGCGCAGCAGCGCCCCGACGGCCACGCCGACGACGGCGAACAGCACGTTCCAGGCGACGGCGCCGGCGAGCGTACGCCAGAGGTCGGCCGAGAACGGCACGTCGCCGAGCCACACGGCCGTGGTGGCCAGCGCGACCAGAGCGGCGGTGAGCGCGTACGCGGCCGCGAGCCCGGCGGCGACGGTCACCTTGGCGGCGAGCACGCGCAGCCGCCGGGGTTCGGCGAGATACGTCTCGGAGATCGTCTTGTGCCGGTACTCCCCCGCCATCACGCGCACGCCCAGCAGCAACGAAAGCGTGCCGATCAGGCCGACGTGGCCGACCGCCTTCGGCACCAGCCCGGCGCCGTCACCGGTCCTACGGGCGAGCAGCCCCGACACGCCCGCGATCACCAGCAGGTACCCGGCGCCGAGCAGGAGCCAGGTGCTGCGTACGGAGCGGAGCTTGAGCCATTCGGTGACGATCATCGGGCACTCCCGGCGCTGGTCAGACGCAGGAACGCGGCCTCGATCGAGGTCCCGGCCGAGGCCAGCTCGGCCAGGTCGCCGTCGAACCGCTTGCGGCCGCCGGCCACGACGAGGACCCGGTCGACGGTCTGCGCCACCTCGGCCAGGATGTGGCTGGAGACGAGGATCGTGCGGCCCTGGGCGGCCAGGTCCCGCAGCAGGTTGCGCAGCCAGGCCAGGCCCGCGGGGTCGAGACCGTTGCCGGGCTCGTCCAGGATCAGCAGGCCGGGATCGCCGAGCAGGGCCGTCGCCAGGCCCAGCCGCTGACGCATGCCCAGCGAGTAGCCGCGAACGCGACGGTCGGCCGCGTCGCCGAGGTCCACGAGTTTCAGCACCTCGTCGACCCGGGCCGCCGGTACGCCGCCCGCCCGGGCCGCGATGCGCAGATGCTCCCGCGCCCGCCGTCCGGGGTGGTACGCGGTCGCCTCCAGCACCGCACCCACGCGGCGCTTCGGATGGGACAGGCCCGCGTACGGACGGCCGTCGACGAGGGCGGTGCCGGACGTCGGGCGGACGAGGCCGAGCAGCATGCGGGCCGTGGTCGTCTTGCCGGCGCCGTTCGGCCCGAGGAAGGCGGTCACCGTGCCGGGATGCAGGTCGAACGAGAGGTCGTCGACGGCCGTGACGGCGCCGAAGCGCTTGGTCAGGCCACGAACCGACACGGTCGGGGGAACAGAGAGGGTCGGACTGGTCATGGCGGCAACCTTGGCCCCGCCGGGCGCCCCGGCACATCGCCCGGCCGCGGTGTCGTGCCGTACCGCGGTCGCGGTATCACGCGTACTCCCGCCCGCGGACGACGACCACCACGGCGCCGCACTATCTTGAGGCCGTGCGGTGGATGACAGGCGTCGTGGCACGGACGGACGCGATGCTCGCGGCGGCGGTGCTCGCGGCGACCGTCGGGTTCGCCGTGCTGCCGCCGCGCGGGCACGCGCTGACCCTCGGGGAGGGCGCGGCGATCGTGGTCGCCTGCGCCGCCCTGCTCGGTCGCCGCCACCGGCCGGCCTGGTCCTTCGCGGTGAGCGCGGTCGCGGCGGAGGCCTTCCTGGCGCAGTACGACGAGCACCAGGCGGTCGTGCTCTTCGCGGCGCCGCTGCTGGCCCTGTACGCCGCCGCCGACGCCCGCGACCGGCGCGGGCACCTGATCGGCGCCGGGGTGGCCGGCGTCTTCCTGGCCGTCCTGCACCTGATCCTGCGGCCGAGCTCGGTCGTCGGCGCGGGCACGCTGACGCTCGTGGCGCTCGGCGCGGTGGCGATGGCGATGGGCGACGCGGCCCGCAACCGGCGCGCGTACCTGGCCGAGGTCGAGGCCCGGGCCCGGCGGGCCGAGGAGGAACGCGACGCGGAGGCCGCCCGGCTGCTGACCGACGAGCGGCTGCGGATCGCCCGCGACCTGCACGACGTGCTCGGCCACCAGCTCGCGGTGATCAACGTGCAGTCCGCCGTCGCGGCGCACACGCTGAGCAGCGATCCCTGCCAGGCACTCGACGCCCTGCGGCACGTACGCACGGCGAGCCGGGTCGCGCTCGGCGAACTCCGGGACACGGTCGGGCTGCTGCGCGCGCCCGGGGAGAACCCGGCCCCGCTGGAGCCGACCGTCGGCCTCGCCGGTCTCGAAGCCCTGTACGCAACCTTCCGCCAGTCCGGTCTGGGCATCGCGCTGCACGAGACCGGCGAGCCCGTACCGCTGCCGGCCGCGGTGGACGTGACGGCGTACCGGGTGGTGCAGGAGTCGCTGACGAACGTGTGCCGGCACGCGGGGCGGACGGCGGTGGCGGTCACGCTCGAATACCGGCCGGGGCGGCTGGACATCCTCGTCGCCAACGAGCCCGGGCCCGTTGCGCCGCCGGCCGCCGACGGCCCGGGTCACGGCCTCACCGGCATGCGCGAGCGGGTCGCCGCCCTCGGCGGAACACTCGCCGCCGGTCCCCGCGCGGGTGGCGGCTTCCTCGTCGCGGCGGCCCTGCCGGTGACACCGTGAACACGGCCGTGCGGATCCTGCTGGCCGACGATCAGCCGCTGGTACGCGGCGGTTTCCGGGTGTTCATCGACGCCGCGCCGGACATGGCGGTCGTCGCCGAGGCGGCCACCGGGCGCGGCGCGATCGAGCAGGCCCGCCTACATCGGCCGGACGTCGTGCTCATGGACATCCGGATGCCGGACCTGGACGGGCTGGCCGCCACCGCCACGATCACCGGGGAGCTGCCCGGCGTACGGGTGCTGATCCTGACGACCTTCGAGATCGACGAGTACGTCTTCCAGGGCCTGCGCGCCGGGGCGAGCGGCTTCCTCGGCAAGGGCGCCGAACCCGGGGAACTGCTGGCGGCCATCCGCACGATCCATCGAGGTGACGCGCTGCTGTCGGCGGCGGCCACGCGTACGCTGATCGCCCGGTTCCTGGCCGCGCCCGAGCCGGCCTATCCGGCGGGACTGCTGGACGCGCTCACCGAGCGGGAGCGCGAGGTGCTGGAACTCGTGGCCGCCGGCCTGTCCAATGACGACATCGCCGCCCGGCTCGTGGTCAGCCCGCACACCGTGAAGACCCACGTGAACCGGTCGATGACCAAGCTCGGGGCGCACGACCGCGCCCAGCTGGTGATCGTCGCGTACGAGTCCGGGCTGGTCCGGCCGGCCCGGTGACGCGCCGCCGACCCGGGGCCGGCGGCGCGTCCACGAAACCGCTCAGGCCCCGCGCAGGGTCGCGCCGAAGCGCCCGGCGGCCACGGCCACCGCGGCGTCCCGGGCGGCGACCGCCTCGTCCACCGTCAGCGTCCGGTCACTCGCCCGGAACACCAGCGCGTACGCGAGCGACTTGTGCCCGTCCTCGACGCCCTTGCCGGTGTACACGTCGAAGAGGCGTACCGCTTCGAGCAGGTCGCCCGCACCCTCGCGGAGGGCCGCCTCGACTTCGGCGGACGGCGTACCGTCCGGGACGACGAGGGCGACGTCGATGAGGGCGGCCGGGAAGTTGAACAGCACCGGCGGCGGGGTGACCCCCGGCAGCGGGACGGCGTCCAGATCGAGCTCCAGCGCGCACGTACGCTTCGGCAGATCCTGTCCGGCGCAGACGGCCGGGTGCAGCTCACCCGCGTACCCGATGACGGTGCCGTCGACCGCGACGGCGGCGCACCGGCCGGGGTGGAACGGGGCCCGCTCCCCCGCGGCGACGGTGACCCGCGTGGCGGCGAGGCCGGCGGCGGCGAGGATGTCGCGCGCGGCCTGGATCGCGTCGGACCAGTCGGCCGGGCGACCCGCGCCCCAGCGGCCGGCCGGCTCCAGCGGCGAGCCCGCGAGGACCGCGGCGACGTGCCACGGCTGGACCGGGACGTAGCGCTGGGCCAGCGTCCAGTCCTCCTCGGCCGGACGGCGGTCGACGCCCATCCGCGGCGGCGTGCCGCTCTCCGGCGCGGGCAGGAAGACCAGGCCCTGCTCGAAGAGGGCGACGTCGCGGTTGCCCCGGCCGACGTTGCGCCGCAGCGTGCCGAGCAGACCCGGCAGCAGCGACGTACGCATGTAGGGCTCTTCCTCCGACAGGGGGTTGGCCAGCCGCACCGCCTGGGTCGGCAGGCCGAGTGCCGACAGCACCCCGGCCGACACGAACGGGCTGGTCAGCGCCTCGACGTAGCCCTGCTCGGCGAGCGCCCGGCCGACCGACCGCTTGCGGCGCTGGCTCGGGGTGAGCCCGTTGCCGGGCGGCGCGATCGGCAGCGTGCTCGGTACGCGGTCGAACCCGCCCTGCCGCACGACCTCCTCGACGAGGTCGGCGCCCTGGACGAGGTCGGGCCGCCAGCTCGGCGGCGTCACGTCGAGCCGGTCGTCGTACTGCGCGACGAAGCAGCCGACCTTGGTCAGCAGGTCCGTCACCTGGTCGGCCGAGTAGTCCACGCCGATGAGGCGGGACGGCAGGCCGGGGTTCATCGTGATGTGCCGGGCCTCGGGCCGGTGGTCGATGTCGAGGATCTCGTCGCCGGGCCGGCCGCCGCCGTGCTCCTCCAGCAGCCGGACCGCGCGCTCGACGGCGACGAGGCAGAGCTCCCGGTCGACGCCGCGCTCCCAGCGCTTGGCCGCCTCCGAGAACAGCTTGTGCCGCCGCGCCGTACGCCCGACCATCACCGGGTCCCAGTGCGCCGCCTCGAACAGCACGGTCGTGGTGTCGTCGACGACCTCGCTGGTCTGCCCGCCCATGACGGCGGCCAGCGAGATGGGCCCGGACTCGTCGCAGATCACCATGTCCTCGGCGACCAGCTTGCGCTTCACACCGTCCAGAGTGGTCAGCTGCTCGCCGTCGCGGGCCCGGCGTACCACGAGGGCGCCGGAGATCCGGTCGGCGTCGAACGCGTGCATCGGCTGCCCGAGTTCCAGCATCACGTAGTTGGTGATGTCGACCGGCAGGCCGAGCGTACGGATGCCGGCCGTGGTGAGGCGCCGCTGCATGAAGTCCGGCGTCGCGGCCTTCGGGTCGACGTCGCGGACGAGCCGCGCCGCGAAACGGTCGCAGCCGACCGGGTCCTCGACGGTGAGCGGCCAGGCGGGCTCGGCCGTCTTCCCCGGCGCCGGGGCCAGGCCCGGGTCGGTGAACGCGACGCCGAACGCCTGGGCCAGCTCGCGGGCGAGGCCGCGCACCGACATCTGGTAGCCGCGGTCGGGCGTGATCGTGACCTCGACGATGACGTCGTCCAGGCCGACGATCGGCCGGGCGTCGACGCCCGGCACCGCTTTGACCACCGTGGGGTCGAGCACGATGATGCCGTCGTGCTCGTCGGACAGCCCCAGCTCCCGCGACGAGCAGATCATGCCGGCCGACATGTGGCCGTACGTCTTGCGCGCCCCGATCTGGAAACCGCCCGGCAGTTCGCCGCCGGGCAGGATGACCACGACGAGGTCGCTCTCGGCGAAGTTGGTCGCCCCACAGACGATCTCCTGCGGCGCCCCGCTGCCGTTGGCCTGGCCGACGTCCACGGTGCAGAACCGGATCGGCTTCTTGAAGCCCGGCAGCTCCTCGATCGTCAGCACCTTGCCGACCACGAGCGAACCCTTCACCGTCGCCCGCTGGTCGACGATGTGCTCGACCTCGATGCCGAGGTTGTTCAGCGCCGCGTCCAGTTCCTCGGCCGTGACCGAGTCGGGCAGGGCGGCGTACTCACGCAGCCACGACAGACCCACCCGCATCTCAGTGCACCTCCATGCCGAACGCGCGGGTGAACCGCACATCGCCTTCCATCATCTCGCGCATGTCGGCGAGCCCGTTGCGGAACATGAGCGTACGTTCGATCCCCATCCCGAACGCGAAACCGGAGTAGACCTCCGGGTCGATGCCGCAGGCCCGCAGCACGTTCGGGTTCACCATGCCGCAGCCGCCCCACTCCACCCATTGCGGACCGTCGCGGTGCTCGGCGAACCACACGTCGAACTCCGCCGACGGCTCGGTGAACGGGAAGTAGTGCGGGCGCCAGCGCGTACGCGCGTCCGGCCCGAACATCTGCCGCGCGAAATGGTCCAGCGTGCCCTTCAGGTGGGCCATCGTGATGCCCTTGTCGACCACGAGCCCCTCGACCTGGTGGAACACCGGGGAGTGCGTCGCGTCCAACTCGTCGGTCCGGTACACCTTGCCCGGCACGACCACGTAGATCGGGGGCTTGCGGCTCAGCATCGTGCGCGCCTGGACGGGGCTGGTGTGCGTACGCAGCACCAGACCGGACTCGGTCGCCTGCGCCTGGTCCTGGCCCGCGACCCAGAACGTGTCCATGAGCCCGCGCGCCGGATGATCCGGGGAGATGTTGAGCGCGTCGAAGTTCGCCCACTCCAACTCGACCTCGGGCCCCTCGGCGACCTCGTAACCCATGCCCACGAACATGTCCGCGACCCGCTCCATGAGCGTCGTCAGCGGATGCCGCGCCCCCCGCGGCCGCCGGTCACCCGGCAGCGTCACGTCCACGCGCTCCTCGACGAGCACGCGCGACGCCCGCTCCTCCTCCAGCACGGCCAGCCGCGCGTCGTACGCGGCCTGAATCGCCGTCCGCGCGGCGTTCACGCGCTGCCCGGCGTCGGACTTCGCGGCCGGCGGCAGCGCGCCGATCTCCCGCCGCGCCAGCGACACCGTCGACCGGTCGCCGAGATGCTGCGGCTTCAGCGCGACCAGGGCATCCAGGTCGGACGCGCCGGCGAAGGCGGTCTGCGCCTCCGCGGTGGCGGCCTGCAGGGATTCGGGCGAGAGCAAGGCCACCTGCTTCGGGTCGTAGGGATCAGAGCGATATGTCATCAGAACTCCAGTCGCTTGACCCGAACAGTCTAGGTGGGGGCATTTGAAGATCAAATTTAAGGGCAGTCAAGGGCAAGAGCATCTTGTCCCGGGTTCGCCGATCTCACCTCCGCTCCTCCCGCGGGAGACCGCTCGGCCCTGGGGGGCCTACCTGCCAGCCGAGTGGGGCGAAGCATCCATCACCGCGGCATCACCGGGCCGGCTCGGCGGAGACAGACTTGCAAAGCTAAGATAGCATGCTATCTTAGCTAGGTGCCCCACAACCTCAGCTTTGCTCTGCACGTGCTCACCGCCCGTCTGGATCGGATGGGTGACCGGCTTCTGCGAGCTCAGCACGGGATCTCCTACCGCCGCTTCCTGGCGCTGGTCTTCGTCGGCGAACTGGGAGCGTCGACGCAGCGCGCGCTCGCCGACGAGCTCGGCGTGACAGAGCCGTCAGTCAGCCGCATGACCGCGGTCCTGGCCGCCGACGGGTTGCTCAACGTCGAGGCCGACCCCGCCGGGGGCAACCGGCGGCGGCTGAGCCTCACTGACCAGGGCCGGCAACTGGTGACGGCGGTCCGGCGCGACTTCGAGGATCGGCTGGCCGGCCTCGTCGAGCACAGCGGCGTGCCGTATGCGCAGTACGCCGAGCACACCGAACGGCTGCTGAGCACCCTGGACCGCATCGAACAGGAGAAGACTCCATGAGCGCCACCGTCTCCGCCCCAGCGCAGCAGCGCAGCGCAGCCGTTTCCCCTGACGGCACGCGAATCGCCTACCGCACGATGGGCACCGGCCCGGGCCTCATCGTCGTGGGCGGCGCCCTGCGGACCTCCGAGGACTACGTTCCGCTGGCCCGCGCCCTGGCCGACCGATGCACCGTCCACCTCGTCGAGCGACGCGGCCGCGGGGCCAGTGGACCGCAAGGGCCCGGCTATTCGCTGGACCGGGAGGTCGACGACCTGCTCGCCGTCCAGGCGCAGACCGGCGCCCGGCTGGCGTTCGGACACAGTTTCGGCGGCTTCGCCCTCGTGGAAACCGCACTGCGGTCTGCGGTGTTCCACCGCATCGCCCTCTACGAACCGGGGGTGCCGTGCGAGCCGATCGCGACCGGATGGATGGAGCCGTACCGGCAACGGCTGGCGGCCGGAGACCCGTACGGGGCGTTCGCGCACTTCATCCGCGGTTCGAGCGGAGCGCCCGCCGCCGTGGCCAAGATGCCGTACTGGTACCTGCGCCTCGCGATGCAGGTCGGATTCCGCGGCGCGGCCTGGCAGCGCATGCGGCCGCTCCTCGAAGCCAACCTGGCCGAACACGAGCAGATCGCCGCCCGCCGGGGGCACCTCGCGGAGTACGCGGCCATCACCGTCCCGGTGCTGGTGCTTCATGGCAGCCGCACCGCCGCCGCAATCCGGACGCAACTCGATGCCCTAAGCCATACACTCCCGGGCGCCACCTCCGAGACCATGCCAGGCCTAAGCCACTTCGGCCCGGAGGGAAAGACCGCGCCGGCGGTCGCCGAACGCGCCTCGGCGTTCCTGCTCTGACCGGCGCATCACCGCCGGAATCACCCCAGAGCGGACAAAGTCCCTAGAAGGTTTGAGATCTGAGGGCTCGGGCGGAGGCGTAGAGGCAGACTGCGGCGGCGGCGGCCAGGTTGAGGCTTTCGGCGCCGCCGTAGATCGGGACGCGGACCGACTCGTCGGCCGCGTGGAGGACCTCTGCGGGCAGGCCGTGCGCCTCCGACCCGAAGATCCAGGCGGTACGCCCCGACAGCCCCCCGCCGTCCGTCAGCTCGTCCAGGTCGCGCGGCGCGTACCCGCTGGTGGCGAAGGTACGCAGGCCCGCGGAGCGCAGCGACGTGATCAGGTCGGCCGGGTCGGGTACGCGTACCACGTCGAGGTGGAACAGGCTGCCGGCGCTGGAGCGTACACATTTGCCGTTGTAAGGGTCGACGGAGTCGCCGGCGAAGACGACGGTCTGGGCGCCCGCGGCGTCGGCGGTACGCAGGATCGTGCCGGCGTTGCCCGGGTCGCGGGTCTCCCAGACGACGGCGACGAGCCGGGGCTGGTTCGCGAGGGCCTGTTCGAGCGGGATGTCGACGGTGTCGCAGACGGCGACGACGCCCTGGGGCTGGACGGTTTCGCCGAGGGCGGCCATCGCGTCGTCGGTGACGACGGAGGCGCCGGGGTAGTCGGCGGCGCGGTCGGCGGTGGCGAAGATCTCGCGGACCACGCCGGCGGCGAGGGCGGAGGTGACCGCCTGCGGCCCTTCGGCCAGGAAGGTACGCGTCGCGTCGCGGTCCTTGCGCTTCTGCAGCTTGATAGCAGAAACGACCCGGGGAGTCCGCCGTGTGAACGGGGCTTCCCCGGGTCGCTGCATGTGCCTTGTGCCTTGGATCAGGCCTGCGCGGCCGCGACGGCCTTGCGGGCGATCTCGACGAGCGCGGCGAACGCGGCCTCGTCGCGGACGGCCAGGTCGGCCAGGATCTTGCGGTCGACCTCGATCTCGGCCAGCTTCAGGCCCTGGATGAGGCGGTTGTACGTCATGCCGTTGGCGCGGGCCGCGGCGTTGATACGCGTGATCCACAGCTGGCGGAAGTCGCCCTTGCGGTCACGGCGGTCGCGGTACGCGTACTGCATCGAGTGCAGCACCTGCTCCTTGGCCTTGCGGTACAGGCGGGAGCGCTGACCGCGGTAGCCGCTCGCGGTCTCCAGCAGGGTACGGCGCTTCTTCTGGGCGTTGACCGCCCGCTTGACGCGTGCCATCTCGAATTACTCCTTCAGTTCGGGTCTGGCGCGCGTCAGCGGCCGAGCAGGCGGTTGATTCGCGGAACGTCGACCTTGGCAACCACGACGGTGCCCGTCAGGCGGCGCGTAACCTTGGAAGCCTTCTTCTCCAGGTTGTGGCGAAGGCCGGCCTGCTGCTTAACGATCTTGCCGGAACCGGTGACCCGGACCCGCTTGCCCATGCCGGTGTGGCTCTTCATCTTCGGCATAACGAAGTATCTCCCTGTAACTAAACAGTGCTCGTGTGGTCGTACGCGGCCGGTCAGGCCTCGACGACCGCCTCCTGCTCGGGCTCGCCCGCGGCGGCGTCATCCGCCTCGGCCTCGCCCGGCTTCGCCGCGCGCGAAGGTGCGGCGGCCTTGGTGGCGCGGTTGGGTGCGAGCACCATGATCATGTTTCGGCCGTCCTGCTTGGGGGCGGCCTCGACGAAGCCCAGTTCCGAGACCTCTTCCTCAAGCTTGCGCAGCAGCCGGTAGCCCAGCTCGGGCCGGCTCTGCTCGCGGCCGCGGAACATGATGGTCACCTTGACCTTGTCCCCGGCCTTGAGGAATCGCACGACGTGACCCTTCTTGGTCTCGTAGTCGTGCTGGTCGATCTTCGGGCGCAGCTTCATCTCTTTGATGATGGTCTGCTGCTGGTTACGCCGGGCTTCCCTCGCCTTGAGCGCGCTCTCGTACTTGAACTTGCCGAAGTCCATGAGCTTGCAGACGGGCGGGCGGGCCATCGGCGCCACCTCGACCAGATCCAGGTCCACGTCCGCGGCCAGCTGCAGAGCGCGCTCGATCGGAACGATGCCGACCTGCTCACCCTCAGGGCCGACCAGGCGGACTTCCCGTGCCCTGATCTGATCGTTCACGCGTGGCTCGACGCTGATGTGGCCTCCTCAGTTAGTGTCCATGCCGACCTGGGGCGTGCCCAGCGACCCGTTCCGGCGTTCCCCGCGCGAGCGCGTGGTGCACCGTCGGGCCAAAGCAGAAGGCCCCGGCGCATGCCAGGGCCCGCTCGACCGGTCCACGCACGCAGGCGCACGAACCACACTGAGGGTCGCACAGCCTTACGGCCGGCGCTCTCGCCGTGGTGACCGGACCCGGGGCGCTCTGGGGCGTCCGGGTGGGAGCAGGCGCTCCGCTTCGTTCTGCCGTCGCCGCGTCCTGGTGGATACATCTCCGCATCTGGGCGGAGCTACATCCGGATGGAATGCGGCATCAGCAAGGTCGACGAAGAAACTTTACCAGGTCGCCGTTAGGAGTGCGAATCGGACAGGATCTCGGCGCCGTGCGCCGCGCCGTGCAGCTTGCGCAGCCCGCGGACGGCCGCCAGCGCGTACTCCTTGTCGGTCGCCTGCACCGCCAGCACCGCCACGGTGTCGTCGTCCATCATCTCCAGCGTCACCCACGGATGACCCTTGTCGAAGCGTACCGAGCGGACGGCCGACCAGGGCAGGTCGTAGCTGCCGATCACGTTGCGGACCCAGACGCCGTCGGCCGTCGCCTTGACGCGCGGGCGGGCGAACGCGAGCGCGCCCAGCGCCGCGCACACACCGAGGCCGATCATCGCCAGCTGGTCCCCCGGCTGGAAGACCGCCGTGCCCTCACCGGTCGAACCGGTCAGGGCGGTCGCGATGAGGACGAACACCACGAGAATGACCGCCGCCGACACGTACGCGACACGGCGTACCTTGCGGGGGCGTACATCGAGGGTTTCGGGGGAGCCGGTCACGTCTTCATCCTGCCACCAGCGCTTTTGACCGGAAAACCGGGCGCGGACCTGCCCGTTTCGAGAAGAATCCGGCCTATGACCATTGACCTGAGCCAGATCATGAAGCTGCTCAACGACCCGAACGTCCGCCAGATGCTCTCCGGCGTGCTCAGCAAGCTCGGCGGCGCGCAAGGCGGCCAGAACGGCCAGCTCGGCGGCTTGATGGACCAGCTGAACTCGGCCGGCCTCGGACAGCAGGTGCAATCGTGGGTCGGCACCGGCGAGAACCAGCCGGTCACCGGGCAGCAGCTCACCGACGCGCTCGGCGCCGACAATCTCGATCAGGTCGCGCAGCAGGCCGGCATCGCCCCGGACCAGGCCGCGGACCAGCTCGCGCAGGTCCTGCCGCAACTGGTCGACACGGCCACACCCAACGGCCAGATGCCCGGCCCGTCGGACCTCCAGGCCATGCTCGGCCAGCTCATGGGCCAGAAACCGGCTTCCTGACGATCATTTGCGCAGCGTACGCGTCGCCCCGGCGGCGATCGTCGTGGCGAGGACCCAGCCGGCGGCGGACAACGCGTACGCGAGCCACACCGTCCAGCCGACCGCGGCGAACGAGCGCTCCTGTCCGAAGTCCACGATCGGCAGCAGGACGTCGAGGGCGTACACGGGCGGGTGCAGGGCGACGGGCTGGCCGGGCTGGACGGCGACCGGCGGCCAGCGGGTGAACGCCGCGGTGCCGATCGCGGCGAGCACCGCGAACCAGGCCGCCGCCCGGCCCGGCCGGTAGCCGTAGCCGACGGCGACGTCCTGCACGTAGCCCCACCAGCGGGCGAGCCGGCCGGCCGAGTCCCGCCGGTGGCGCTCCCCCGCCAGCAGCACCGTACGCGCCGCCGGCTCCTGGCCGTTCTCGCGCAGGACCCCGGCCAGTTGCGCGTACGCCTGCGGCCGGTGGCCCTGGGGATCCCGGCGCAGCCAGGGCAGGCGGTCGGCCCCGCCGGACAGGGTCCGGTACCGGAAGCCGTCGAGGCTGATCCGCTCGGGCCAGGTCGCCGGGTCGTCGCGCAGGGATTCGACCTCGGCGTGGCGGAGATCGACGGCGGACGGGCCGCGCAGGACGAGTTCCCGGGTCCGGACGTGCCGCAGATCGAGGTCGTCGATGCGGGCGCCGTCGAAGCAGAGCTTGCTGTGGACCCGCGCGTGCGCCAGCGTCACCGTGCCCACGGCGGTGAAGCCGTCGCAGAGATCGCAGATCGCGCCGACGCTGAGGTCGGGCGCGGACAGGGCACGGCCGCCGGGGTGGGCGATCCGGGCGCCGGCGAACCGGATCGAGCCGCCGACGTCGGCGTCGTTCAGCAGCACCGCTCCGGTGGCGGTGAAGCCCTCGCGGCCGAGGATGTCCCGGCCGACGGTCAGCCGCGTACCCGCGATCGCCACGCCGTCCCAGCCCTCGATCCGGGCGCCGTCCAACGCCAGCGTGCCGCCGATCCGGGCGTCGTCGACGCCGACACAGCCGTCGATGTGCGTACCGTGCAGGCGCAGGTCGATGTCGATGACGGTGTTGTACGCCTCCAGGCCCGGCAGCCGGGAGCGGCTGAAGCTCACGTGGCGGAAGCGGCTGTCGTTGATCCGCGGCGTCTCGGCGAACCGGCAGCCGTCGAAGCGCAGCACCCGGTCGACGCCGACGTCGGTGAGGTCCAGCGCGCCGTCGATGTCCGCGCTGCGCAGCCGCAGCCGGGCGGTGGCGGGGTTCGCCCCCTCGTCGAGGACGAGCCGGCGCAGGACGGACGCGCGGACGACCCGGTCCGCCACCGCCGCGAGATCAAGGATCTCTCCCTGTGCGTAGGCGTCCCACACCGCGCGCTCGGTCGTCGACAGCATTTCCATCTCACCAGTGTGGACAGTGCGGACAAGGCGCCGTCCGGCCCCGCTGAGCACGCGGGACCGGACGGCTGGCGGGGGAACAGGATCAGTGGTTGTACTGGAACCAGGGCTGGGTCCAACCGAGGTACGGCTTGCCCCAGGTGTTCTTGATCTCGGCGATCGTGGTCTCCGTGAGCGTCCCGTTGCCGTGGATGTCGTTGGAGACGAACTTGCCGCCGCCGATCGAGATCATCACGTGGCCCGAACCGCCCGAGAAGAACGCGAGGCCGCCGGCCGGAACGTTGGTGTCCCCGGCGTGCTTGTAGGCCGCCGGCACCGCCAGCCAGTGGTTGTACGCCGTCGTCGACCCGCTGGCCGGGAAGCCGTACGCCAGGCCGGCGACGTGGTCGCACAGGTTGTAGTACTCCGAGTGGTACGTGGTCGTCTCGTGGTTGATCGCCCAGGTGACCGCCTGCGAGCAGCTCTTCGGGTCGCCGAGGCCGCTCGTCGAGCACTGGGTGCCGGAGCCGCAGAGCGGCGCCACGAGGTCGTCCGATCCCGTGTAGACGTACGTGTCGGACACGTAGCCGGACGAGATCTTGTCCCAGATGTTGCTGGTGCCGTACTTGCCGGTCACCGTGTCCCCGTACGTCTGGCAGGTGATCGTCACCGTCGCGCCGCTGGCGACGCTGCCGACGACGCTGGAGGACGTGTGCGGGCCGGACCGCACGTTGAGCGCCGCACCGCTGTCGGTGTGGACGGTGCCGGTGGCCGCGAAGGCGGTGCCGGCCCCGAGCGCGACGACCACGGTGGCGAAGGCGCCAATGAGGCCGATCCGCGCGGCGCCGCGACGCATCTTGAACATCGTTTCTCCCCTCGGTCATTGCGAGGGGCACAGAATGGGCGCGGCCGCTCCAGGCTCACTCCAGTTCGCCTATAAACGCAGGTCAATACGCCAAGATCCGGCTTGCATCGACGCTCCCCTTGGCCCGGGGCTCCCGCCCGAACCGAAGATCCCGTTCGGATCAGGGATGGCCACGTAATCTTGGTCCAAGATTCGGGTGAGTTCCCTGATCCGAACGGGATCAAGCGACGGTGCCGCGGGGTCGAGGCGGTGCCGCGGGGTCGAGCGGGGTCAGAGGCGGCAGGCGTGCAGGTCGTAGACCAGGATCGCGCGGGCGCCGATCTCGTAGAGCTCGTCCATGATCCGGTGCACCTCGGACCGCTGGACCATGGCCTGCACGGCGACCCAGCCCTCCCGGTGCAGCGGCGACACCGTCGGCGACTCGATGCCCGGCGTCAGCGCCACCGCGTCCTCGAGCCGGTCCGCACGGCAGTCGTACGCGAGCATCACGTACCGGCGGGCGACCAGGACACCCTGGAGGCGGCGGATCAGCTGGGCGACCGGGCCGGCCGAGGCGTCCTCGCCGGCGCGGTGGATCAGCACCGCCTCCGACACCGTGATCGGGTCGCCGATCGGGACCAGGCCGGCCTGGCGCAGGGTCGCACCGGTGGCCACCACGTCCGCGATCAGGTCGGCGACGCCGAGGCGTACCGCGTTCTCGACCGCGCCGTCCAGCTCGACGACCCGGGCCTTCAGGTCGTGCTCCTCCAGGTAGCGCTCGACCAGCCCCGGGTACGCCGTGGCGATCCGCTTGCCGTCCAGGCCGGACAGGTCGGTCATGGTGCCCGCCGGCGCGGCGAACCGGAAGGTCGCCCCGGCGAAGCCGAGCGGCAGCAGCTGCGCGACCGGCGAACCGCCGTCGATCAGCAGATCCTGGCCGGTCACCCCGAGGTCGAGGTCGCCGGAGCCGACGTAGGTGGCGATGTCGCGGGGGCGCAGGTAGAAGAACTCGATGTCGTTGGCGGTGTCCAGGCAGGCGAGATCACGGTCGTCGGTACGCTGCGCGTACCCGGCCTCGCGGAACATCTCGATGGCGGGTTTGGACAGGGTCCCCTTGTTGGGGATCGCGATGCGGAGCATGTCGGGTGGTGTTCCTCTCAGGGTCGGACCGGGCGGGCGGTGGCGCGACCTAGAGATGTCGGTAGACGTCCTTCAGCGTGATACCGGTGGCGAGCATGAGCACCTGCGCCTGGTAGAGCAGCTGCGAGATCTCCTCGGCGGCCCGTTCGGGCCCCTCGTGCTCCGCCGCCATCCACGACTCGGCCGCCTCCTCGACGACCTTCTTGCCCACGCCGTGCACACCTGCGCGTACCGCGGCAACCGTCCCCGAGGCGGGATCCCCCGCGGCGACCTTGGCCGCCAGTTCCTCGAAGAGCTCCTCGAACGTCTTCACGCCGCCCATTCTGCCCGAGTCTGGAACTCCTTTTCCCACCGCGGTGACGGGTTCCACCCGCTGAGAACCCGGCGGCGTAGGGTTGTGCCCATGGAGTTGATCAAGTTCACGCACGCCTGCGTACGGTTGCACGACGGCGGGCGCTCGCTGCTGCTCGATCCCGGCGTCTGGACCGAACCGGAGGCGTACGAGGGTGTCGAGGACGTGCTGGTGACCCACGAGCACTTCGA
Source organism: Hamadaea tsunoensis DSM 44101 (assembly GCF_000428945.1). Lineage (GTDB taxonomy): Bacteria > Actinomycetota > Actinomycetes > Mycobacteriales > Micromonosporaceae > Hamadaea > Hamadaea tsunoensis. The sequence goes on from NZ_AUAX01000008.1 coordinate 38,111, forward strand.
CCACGTGCACCCGGAGACCCTCGCCGCGGCGGCCCGCAGGAACTCCGCGCTGCGCGTGTGGGCGCCGGATCCGATCGCGTCCGAGCTGCGGGATCTGCTCGGCGACACGGTGACGACCGTCACGACCGGCGACGGGTTCGAGGCGGCCGGGTTCAGCGTCAACGTCGTCGGCGGCGCGCACGCCGAGATCTACGAGGGCCTGCCCGGCTGCGCCAATGTCGGCTACCTCGTCACCGGCTCGACCGGCGGCGCGGTCTACCACCCCGGCGACTCGCTGTTCGTGCCCGAGGCCGACGTCGAGACGCTGCTCGTGCCGGTCTCGGCCCCCTGGTTCAAGCTGTCCGAGGGCCTCGACTTCGCGCGGGCCGTCAAACCCGCGCGGGCGTACCCGATCCACGACCGGATGCTCAGCGAGGACATCGGCCAGCCCGGCGCGGACCGCTGGTTCGAGATGAAGGCGAACACGCAGTACGCCCGCATCCCGGTCGGCGGCAGCGTCGAACTCTAGGCCCCGACGACCTGCCGCAGCAGATCGGCGAACTCCAGCGGGCGCTCGATGTGCGGGCTGTGCCCCACGTTCGCGTACACGACCTCCTCGTAGGGGCCGTAACGGTCGAGCACCTCCCGCGTCTCGGTCACCATCGGCTGCGGCGGGCGGCTCGCGGCACCGGGCCAGCCCGGCACCACACCCAGCTGACCCAGGTACGCGAGATCGAACAGCGACGTGTCGGACACGATCACGTCCTTGTCGCCGCGTACCCAGGTGACGGGCGGCTTCACCGGCAGGGCGGCGAAAGCGTCGGCGATGTCGTGGTTCGCCGGGTCCATCGCGTTGGCGACGCCGCGCGTACCGGCCGCGACGCCGGGCCAGTCCCCGGACGCGACGGAGTCGCCGGGGTAGTTGCCGTCACCGACCACGGTGGACAGAACCGTGTCGAGCAGGAGTTCCTCGTCGTCTCCGAGCGAAGCCGGATCCGCGACGTAACACGTCCGCAGCACCGTACGCGGGCTCGCGGCGTCCTCGCCCCGGTCCCCGGCGGCGAGGCGGGCGACGAAGTCGGCGTTGACGCTGCCCGCGCCGCCGATCCCGAAGCCGCGCGGCGACAGCGGCGACTCCAGCACCAGCGCGGCGACCCGGTCCGGCGCGGCGATCGCGAGATCCATGGCGACCCCGCCGCCCATCGAGTGGCCGACGACGACCGGGCGGGCCGGTTGCGCGTACACGTGGGGAAGGAGAGCGAGCAGATCGGCGCCGAACTCGCCCAGCCCGCAGGTGGCGTCGACGGGGGCCGCGTCGGTCGTGCCGTAACCGCGCAGGTCAGGCGCGACGATCCGCCAGTGCTCGGGCAGGTGCCGCAGGAGCGGCAGCCAGAAGTCTGCCGACGAACAGTTCCCGTGCACCAGAAGCACGGGCGGGCCGTCCAGCGGGCCGCGGACCAGGACGTTCTGCTCGATGCCACCAGCGCGGATCTTCATGGACCCGATGATGACCCCGCGTACGCCTGATCGCTGTGGCGGGGACCGACATAGCGCCGGTCCCCGGGGTGTGCTCAACCCACGGTGAAGCTGTGCGTGTCGACGTGCTGCCTGCTGCCGTCCTTCTGCGACACCTCGTACGCCTCGATGACGTAGCTGCCCGCGTCGAGGTGCAGGGTCAGCGTGGCCTCGCCCTGGTCCGGGGCGCCCTTGTCCAGGTGGACCACGTCGTGCTTGACGACCTGCGCACCGGAGAGCACGTCGTAGTTGATCGTGGCTTCGAAGACGATCCCGGCCAGATGGATCCGCACGTCCCCGCCGACCTGGTCACCTTCCTGCGGCGAGATCACCCACACCGGGTACAGCGTGTCGACGGCACTCGCCCGGGTCAGCAGCGGGCCGTCCTTGAGCTGGACCTTCGGCTTGCCGGTCACCGCGGTGACGGTCCAGGCCAGCTCCTGCAGCGCGATCGGCTCCGGAGTCTCACCGCCGGTGATGTCGACCGTCGTCGTGTCACCGCTGATCGACAGGCCCGCCAGCTGGGAACCCTCCGGCCACAGGCTGTGGTACTCCGGGTCGACGGCGTTCTGGTCCAGCATCTCCGACACGGCGAACGAAGCCTTGTCCTCGGCACCGGTCTTGTCGCTGGAGTGGTACTCGCGGACCAGCTTCTGCGTACCGGCGTCGTCGATGCCGTAATACACCGGAACCGCCCCCTCCGCACCCTGTGTCGCGCTCTGCGACGGGCCCTGTGTCGCCGAGAGGGTGCCGGACTTCGGGGAGCAGGCGGTCGCACCGAGGGCGACGGCGAGGAGGGCGGCGGTGAGCCGGCGGCCAGTCATGACCGGCATTCTCCACCGGCGCGACTTGGGGCGCGCTTCCGGCCTTGAACCACCTTCACGGTTTCGGCCGATTGCGTTCGACCTTTGTCATGATTGTCCGATACGGGCCTCGGGGCAGGTCCGCTCTCATGATCATGTAGCGCTATTCCGGCGATGGGTGCCGCTTGGGCTTGATCATGTAGCGCCATATCGGCGGGCGAGCGTCTTCTCGCCGGAACGGCGTCGGCTGTCGCCCGCGATGCGGGAACGATCTTCCGCCAGGTGAACCATGGCCGCCGATTTCTTGATCGTTTGCGGCTGGGGTGCAATTCCAGCCCGATCTGCATGATCGTTTACGCGTGAGGTGTAGCCAGAGGCGGTCAGCGCGCTCCAGAACCGTAAACGATCATGCAGTGGGCGGCCGTATTCACACCACAGCCGTAAACGATCAACCCCACCGGGCCCACCGACCACCGACCACCGACGGGCGTCCATATCGGACAGTCGCGACGAAGGTCAGACCGGAGCGGCCGCCGGAAAGATGGAACGGCCGTCGGAAAGATGGAAGACGCGCGGTCAGCCGATGTCGCGCAGTGCGACGGCGGCGTCGAGGGCCGCGACCGTCGACGCCCACCCCTTGTCCTCTTTGGACTCCGGCAGCCCCGCCCGCTCCCGCGCCTGCTCCAGCGTGTTCACGGTCAGGACGCCCTGGCCGATCGGCGTGTGCTCGTCGAGCGCGATCCGGGTGAGCCCGTCGGTGACGGACCGGCAGACGTAGTCGAAGTGCGCCGTGTCGCCGCGGATGACGACGCCGAGGGCCACCACCGCGTCGCACGCCCGGGCCAGCGCCTGGGCGACGACGGGGATCTCGACCGACCCGGCGACCCGGGCGACCGTGATGTCCTCGGGCTTGATGCCGCTGGCCAGCGCCGCTTCCCGGGCTCGCGCGAGCATGGTGTCGACGAGTTCGGCGTGCCACCGGGTGGCCACGATGCCGATCGTCAGCCCGGTCGCGTCGACCGTGTGCAGCGCGGGTTCACCGAATCCGGCCATGCTCTAGACCGTCCCTTCGCCCGGAAGTTCCAGCAGGTGACCCATGCGGTCCCGCTTGGTCTGGAGGTAGCGGAGGTTCTCGGGGTGGGCGCGTACCGGCAGCGGTTCGCGGCCGACGACGGCCAGTCCGTAGCCCTCCAGCCCGGCGCGCTTGGCCGGGTTGTTGGTGAGCAGCCGCATCGTGCGTACGCCGAGGTCGTAGAGGATCTGCGCGCCGGTGCCGTAGTCGCGGGCGTCCGCCGGCAGGCCGAGGTCGAGGTTGGCGTCGACCGTGTCGCGGCCGTCGTCCTGCAACTGGTACGCCTGCAGCTTGTGCAGCAGTCCGATGCCCCGGCCCTCGTGACCGCGCATGTAGAGCACGATCCCGCGGCCCTCCTGCGCGACGCGTTCCATGGCGGCGTGCAGCTGGGGTCCGCAGTCGCAGCGCAGGCTGGTGAACACGTCGCCGGTGAGGCATTCCGAGTGCACGCGGACGAGGACGTCGCGGCCGTCGGCGATGTCGCCGTAGACGAGCGCGATGTGCTCGGTGTTGTCGTTGGCGGCGCGGTAGCCGACGGCGGTGAACTCGCCGAACTCGGTGGGCAGCCGGGCCCCCGCGATCCGCTCGACCAGCCGCTCGGTACGCCGCCGGTACTCGATCAGGTCGGCGATGGAGATCAGGGCGAGGCCGTGCTCCTCGGCGAACCGGGTGAGGTCGGGCAGCCGCATCATCGAGCCGTCGTCGTTGACCAGCTCGCAGATCGCCGCGGCGGGCCGCAGTCCGGCGAGGGTCGCGAGGTCGACGGCCGCCTCGGTGTGCCCGGGCCGGCGCAGGACGCCGCCCGACCGGGCGCGCAGCGGCACCACGTGCCCGGGGCGGGACAGGTCGCTGGGCTTGGTGGCCGGGTCGGCGAGCAGCCGGATGGTGTGTGCCCGCTCGGCGGCCGAGATGCCGGTGGTGACGCCCTCGCGGGCGTCGACGGTGACCGTGAAGGCGGTCCCCTTGCGGTCCTGGTTGGTGTGCCACTGCGGCGGCAGGTCGAGCCGGTCCGCCTCTTCCTCGGGCAGCGGCGCGCACACGTAGCCAGAGCTGTAGCGGATGGTGAAGGCGAGCAGTTCCGTGGTCGCGTGCTCGGCCGCGAAGACGAGGTCCCCTTCGTTCTCGCGGTCCTCGTCGTCGACCACGACGACGGCCCGGCCGGCCTTGATCTCGGCGATGGCGGTCTCGATCGTCGACAGGGTCATGCCTGTTCTCCCTTGAGTGCACCGGTCTGCGGCGCCACGAGCTTCTCGACGTACTTCGCCACGATGTCCACCTCGATGTTGACAGCATCGCCGATGCCTTTGCGGCCCAACGTGGTCAGCTCGAGGGTGGTGGGGATGAGGCTCACCGAGAAGGAGGCGTCGCCCACCTCAACGACGGTCAGGGAGATGCCGTCCACGGTGATGGAGCCCTTTTCAACCACATAGCGGGCAAGATCCCTGGGAAGGGTGAAATGTACGGTTTCCCAGAGGTCACCCGGTGTCCGCCCGGTGATGGTCGCGACGCCGTCCACGTGACCCTGCACGATGTGCCCGCCCAGCCGGTCGGAGACCTTCACGGCGCGCTCCAGGTTCACCCGGTCGCCCACCGCCAGGCCGCCCAGCGAGCTGCGGTCGAAGGACTCCTTCATGACCTCGGTGGTGAAGGTGTCGCCGAGGTTCTCGACGACGGTCAGGCAGACGCCGTTGACGGCGATCGAGTCGCCGTGGGCCGCGTCCGCGGTCACCACCGGACCCCGGATGCCCAGCCTCGCCCCCTGACCCTTCCAGGTCAGCTCCACGACCTCGCCCAGCTCTTCCACGATGCCGGTGAACACGGCTAATTCTCCCTCTTCGGCACGGCGGTGATCCGCAGATCGGGTCCTACCCGGTCAACATCCGTCACATCGAGTTCGATCGCCTCGGTGATCGTCCTCACACCCGCCCCCATCAGCGCGGTGGGACCCGCGCCGAGCAGCTTCGGCGCGACATACCCGACGATCTTGTCGACCAGCCCGGCCGCGAGGAACGCTCCGGCCAGCGTCGGGCCGCCTTCCAGCAGGGCGCTGCGTACGCCGCGCTCGTACAGCTGCTCGCTCAGGGCGGTCAGGTCGACCTGGCCGTGCTCGTCGGCGCCCACCTCGGCCGCGGTCGCGATCCAGGTGACGGCGGCGCCGTCGCGTACCTTGGCGGTGGCGGGCGTACGCCCGGAGCTGTCGACCACCACCCGCAGCGGCTGCCGGATCGCGAGACTGCCGTCGCGCAGGTTGCGGGCGGTCAGCCGGGAGTCGTCGGCGATGACCGTGCCGACCCCGACGATGATCGCGTCCACGGTCCCGCGCAGCGCGTGCACGTCCATCCGGGACGCCTCGGACGTGATCCACATGCTTGTACCGTCCGCCGCCGCCGACCGGCCGTCGATCGTCGAGGCGAACTTCCAGATCAGGTAGGGGCGCTGACGGCGGACGGACGCGAGCCACATGATGTTGCCGCGGCTGGCCTCGGCCTCGCGTACGCCGGTGACGACCTGGACGCCGGCCTCGCGCAGCGTGTCCACGCCGCCCCCGGCCGGCCGGGTCGGGTCGATGACGGCGATGACCACGCGGGTGACCCCGGCCCGGATGAGCGCCTGGCTGCACGGCCCGGTACGCCCGGTGTGGTTGCACGGTTCCAGCGTCACGACCGCCGTGCCGCCCTTGGCCCGCTCACCGGCCTGGGCGAGAGCGACGATCTCGGCGTGCGGCCCGCCGGCGTAGGCGTGGAAGCCCTCACCGGCCACGTCGCCCTCGGCGTCCAGGATCACGCAGCCCACCACGGGATTGGGGCTGGTCGTGCCGAGCCCGCGGGCGGCGAGTTCGATCGCCCGGGCCATCGCGGCGTGCTCGGCGGGTGTGGCCTCCGTCATGAAGTCATCTTCGCGTACGCGTTGCGGCCGGGTGAGCCCAGGCGGGTCGCGGCGTCCTAGATCACAAACCGGATCACGAACCGGGAGTGCTGTCGCTGCCGTATTCGCTGACCGCACGCTGCAGCGGGATGCCGTAGGGCGGGGTGAACGGCTCGTCGTCCTCCTCGGCCCGGCGGCGGTCGATCGCCACGAAGGAGCCCGGCTGCGTCTTCGCGACCGACTTCATCTCGGACGCGGCGGCGATCACCTCCCGGGGATCGGTGAACACCCGCGAGGTCGACAGCGCGACGCCGATCGAGAGCGTGACCAGGTTGGCCCGCTGCACGTTGCCCCGCCGGTCGGTGATCTCCAGATAGCCCCGGGCCGCCGCGACCGGGTCGTACAGTTCGTCGGCCGCCGACTCGAACAGCTCGACCGCGCGGGTGGTGACCGGGCGTACCTGCTCGGGGGTGAGCACGAGGACGAAGTCGTCGCCGCCGACGTGGCCGACGAACACGGGCGGCAGGCCGGCCTCGACGACGGCGCGGTGGCAGGCCCGGGCCAGCGCGGTGATGAAATCGTCGCCCCGGCCGAACCCGTACGCGTCGTTGACCGCCTTGAACCGGTCCACGTCGATGTAGCAGACGGCGTAGTCGACGCCGCTGTGGACGCGGTCGTTGATCTCCCGCAGGATGCGGGTGTTGCCGGGCAGTCCGGTCAGCGGCGAGACCTCGCGGTACTCCTGGTTGCGCCGCAGCGTGGAGCGTACGCGGGCGACCAGTTCGAGGGTGTCGAACGGTTTGACGAGGTAGTCGTCGGCCCCTGCCGACAACCCGAGCACCTTGTCTGCGGTCATCGCGCGGGCGGTCAGCATGATGATCGGCAGCGCCGCGGTCATCGGGTCGGCCCGCAGCCGCCGGGTCAGGCCGAGGCCGTCCATCCGCGGCATGGTCAGGTCCACGATGGCCAGATCGGGCCGGCGGGTCTCGATCACCTCCAGGGCCGCCTCGCCGTCGCACGCGGTCATCACGTCGAAGCCGTGCAGCCGGAGGTTGACCTCGACGAACCGCACGATGTCACGGTCGTCGTCGACGACCAGAATGACCTCCGCGCTGCCGTCCTGACCCGGATAGCTCACCCAGCCGACCCCAACCGTCTGAAAGCGCCAGTCACCAGATACCGACCCGGAAACCCGAGAAGGTTCGAAGTTTACGACAGGTACTCACATACGTACTCTCGGCTGATCGTCTGGAGTCGGATCTCGGACAGTCCCTTGCGAACTTGGTCGATCCGGACCCCTACCTCACCGGGTGGCGAGGGCCCGCAGGCGGCGACAGGCCTCGGCCGGATCGGCGGCACCGTAGACCGCCGTGCCCGCCACGAACGCGTCCGCGCCGGCGGTCGCGGCCGCCTCGATCGTGTCGTCCGCGATGCCGCCGTCGACCTCGATGCGTACCTGGAGGTGGCCGGCGTTCACGTGCTGCCGGGCGGTACGCACCTTCGCGAGCATCTCCGGCATGAACCGCTGGCCGCCGAAGCCCGCCTTGATCGTCATGATCAGCAGCGTGTCGAAGTGCGGCAGCAGCTCCAGGTACGGCTCGACGGGCGTGTCCCGGTCGATCGCGAGCCCGGCCAGCGCACCGGCGGACCGGAGGGTCTTGGCCAGCCCGACCGGGTCGGCCGCCGCCTCGGCATGGAAGGTCACGTTGTACGCGCCGGCCTCGGCGTACCCGGGCGCCCAGCGGTCGGGCGCCTCGATCATCAGGTGGACGTCGAACGGGAGGTCCGTCGCGCCGCGCAGGCTGCGCACCACGGGCAGGCCGATCGTGAGATTCGGCACGAAGTGGTTGTCCATGACATCGACGTGCAGCCAGTCGGCGGAGCCGTGCACGGCCGCCGCGGCGTCCGCGAGGCGGGAGAAGTCGGCGGCGAGCAGACTGGGGGCGATGATCGGCGTCACGCGCTCAGCCTAACCGCCGGACGGCGGCAGCATAGACTCAAGGGCACAACCGTGGAGTGAGGAGTCCCGAGTCGTGACCGTGCAGCCCATCCGCCATTTCGGCGACCCCGTCCTGCGTACGCCGGCCGACCCGGTCGTGACGTTCGACAAGGAGCTCCGGCGGCTGGTGAAGGACCTGCAGGACACGATGCAGAAGGCCGGCGGCGCGGGTCTGGCGGCTCCCCAGATCGGGGTGAGCCTGCGGGTGTTCTCCTTCGACGTCGACGACGTGCTCGGCTACATGGTCAACCCGGTGCTGGAGTTCCCGGACGAGGAGGAGCAGGACGGTCCGGAGGGCTGCCTGTCGCTGCCCGGCCTGTACTTCGACACCAAGCGGCGGCAGAACGTCATCGCCAAGGGCTTCCACGAGTCCGGCGACCCGATGCAGCTCGTCGGCACCGGCCTGATGGCCCGCTGCATCCAGCACGAGACCGACCACCTCGACGGCGTCATCTTCATCGACCGGCTGGACAACACCGGCCGCAAGGCCGCGCTGAAGGAGATCCGCCGCGCCGAGTGGTACGACCCGACCAACACCCGGGTGAAAGTGAGCCCGCACAGCGCCCCCAGCCCGTTCGGACTGGCCCGTTAGGAGCGGCGGCATGCGTCTCGTCTTCGCCGGCACACCCGAGGTCGCCCTGCCGTCGCTGGACGCGATCGCCGCGTCCCGGCACGAGCTCGTGGCCGTCGTCACTCGCCCGGACGCGCCGGCGGGCCGGGGCCAGCGGCTGGTCCGCTCCCCCGCCGGGGCCTGGGCCGACGAGCACGGCGTCGAGGTGCTCACCCCCGCCAAGCCCCGCGACCCGGAGTTCCTGGAGCGGCTGGGCGCGATCGCGCCGGACTGCGTACCCGTGGTGGCCTACGGCGCGCTGGTGCCGCCCGCGGCGCTGGAGATACCGCGGTTCGGCTGGGTGAACCTGCACTTCTCGCTGCTGCCCGCGTGGCGCGGCGCGGCGCCGGTGCAGCACGCCGTGTGGCACGGTGACGAGGTCACGGGCGCCTCGGTGTTCCAGCTGGAGGCCGGTCTGGACACCGGGCCGGTGTTCGGCACGCTGGTGGAGCCGATCAAGCCCGCCGACACCTCCGGCGACCTGCTCGACCGGCTGGCCGTCGACGGCGCGGGCCTGCTGGTGACGGTCCTGGACGCGATCGAGGAGGGCGCGGTGACACCGGTGCCGCAGCCGCCCGACGGCGTCTCCCTCGCCCCGAAGATCACCGTCGAGGACGCCCAGGTCCGCTGGGACACCCCGGCGTTCGCGGTCGACCGGCTGGTCCGCGCCGCGACCCCGGCTCCCGGCGCGTGGACCACGTTCCGCGGCGACCGGGTCAAGCTCGGCCCGGTGTCCCCGCTGCCCGGCGGCCCGAAGCTGGCGCCCGGCGACCTCCTCGTGGACAAGAAGCAGGTCCTGGTGGGTACCACCACCGACCCCGTGATCCTCGGTGAGGTCCGCGCGGCCGGCAAGAAGGCGATGTCCGCCGTGGACTGGGCGCGCGGCGTCCGGCCCGGCTCGGAAGACAGGCTGGTCTAGAAGTGCGACGTTCAGCGACGACCGAACGCTGGTCCGGCGGCCACCGCCAGATCGACCAGGCCCGCTGGGCGGCGTACGAGGCGATGCTCGCGGTCCAGCGGGACGGCGCGTACGCCAACATCGTCCTGCCCCAGATCCTGCGCGAGACCGGCGTCCGCTTCCGCGACGCCGCCTTCGCCACCGAACTCACCTACGGCACCCTGCGCCACCTGGGCACGCTCGACCTGATCATCGCCAAGGCCGCCCAGCGCGACGTCGATCGCATCGACCCGCCCGCGCGGGACGCCCTGCGCCTCGGCGCGTACCAGTTGCTGCACACGCGCGTCCCGGCGCACGCGGCGGTCGCGGAGACGGTCGATCTCGTACGCGAGGTCGCCCCGGGCGCGATCGGCTTCGCCAACGCGGTCCTGCGCCGGATCACGGAGCGCACCTACGACGAGTGGATCGCCGAAGTGGCCCCGGACCGCGAGACCGACGCGGTCGGGTACCTGTCCGCGGCCTGGTCCCATCCACAGTGGATCGTCCGGGCGTTCGCCGAGGCGCTCGGCGGCGACCTGGGCGAGACCGCTCAACTGCTGGCCGAGGACAACGAACGGCCGCCGGTGCACCTGTGCGCCCGGCCCGGCCTCATCGATCCGCAGGAGCTGGCCGATCTGGCGGACGGCGTACCCGGCGCGTTCTCGCCGTACTCGGTCTACCTCAACAGCGGCGCGCCGGGCGACCTCGCCCCGATCCGCGACGGGCGCGCCCACGTCCAGGACGAAGGATCGCAGCTGGTCGCGACCGCCCTGGCCACGGCCGACCTGACCGGGCCGGACGAGCGCTGGCTCGACCTGTGCGCCGGCCCCGGCGGCAAAGCCGGCCTGCTCGCCGCGATCGCCGCCGGCCGGGGCGCCCGGCTGACCGCCGTCGAGATCACCGAGCACCGCGCCCACCTCGTCGAACAGGCCGTACGCGGACTGCCCGCGACCGTGGTCTGCGCGGACGGCCGCCAGGTCGGCGAGATCGACGAGCTGCCCGAGGAGGGGTTCGACCGCGTACTGGTCGACGCTCCGTGCACGGGTCTCGGCTCGCTGCGCCGCCGTCCCGAGTCGCGCTGGCGCCGGCAGCCGTCGGACCTGCCCCCGCTGACCCGCCTCCAGCGCGAACTGCTGGCCGCCGCCTTCCGCGCCGTACGCCCCGGCGGGCTCGTCGCGTACGTGACCTGTTCGCCGCACACGGTGGAGACACAGGTCAGCGTGGTCGAAGCCGCCCGGCGCTCGCCGATCACGATGGACTTCGTGGACGCCCGTCCCTTCCTTCCCGACGGGATGCCCGGCCTCGGCGGTGGCCCGACGGTGCAGCTCTGGCCGCACCGCCACGGCACCGACGCGATGTTCCTGGCCCTCCTTCGCCGAGCCGACTGATCTTCAAGATCCTTAAGGATCGTTCGCGGCTGGGGTGTAGTTCCGGCCCGATCTGCATGATCGCTTACGCGTCAGGTGTAGCAAAGGCCGGTCAGTGCGCTCCGGAACCGCAAACGATCATGCGGCAGGTGGCCGTTCTACACCTCAGCCGTCATCGATCACCCGGCCGGACGCCGGGCGAGCGCACAAGTCGGACAGTCGCGACAAAGGCCGGGCGAGGGTTGGGGCGAAACGGTGACCGGACGACGGTGGATGATGCTTCGCCCCACTCACCTGGCAGTGGAGTCCCCGGAGCGCAGCGACAGGGGCGGAACGGTCTCCCGCGGGAGGAGCGGAGGTGAGATCGACGAACCCCGGACAAAGCCCTTAAAAAGATCTTGAAAGGGCTCAGAGCATGTCGAGCGGGTCGAGCTGGACTCGGACCGGTTCCGGCGCCTTGCGGGCGCTGCGCACTCCGGCGGCCGCGTGCAACGCGTGCGCCAGCGACGCCGCGTCCGACCGCTTCACGCGTACGAGAAGGCGTTCTTGATGTTCGGGGAGCTCCAGCGGGCCGAGCTGCTCCGAGCCGGCGGGCAGGTCCGTCGCGGCGAGGAAATCCTGCAGCGCGGCCGGTGAGCCGGTGAGCGAGGCCATCCGCGCGGCGGGCGGGAAGCCCAGCTCGCGGCGGTCGGTGAGCTCGCGGGCGGCCAGCCAGCCGGGATCCCAGCGGAGCAGCGCCTGCACGGGGACCAGGGCGCCGTCGGCGACGACCACGACGGTGCCGCCGCGACTGGCGGGCAGGGCGAGGGCGGCGGCGGTCATCCAGCGACGCAGTGCTTCCTCGGCGGCGCGCAGGTCGGCCCGGGTGAGCAGGGCCCACGTGTCGAGGAGCAGGACGGCGCCGTAGCCGCCGCCGTCCACGACGGGCTCGGCGCCGGGGGTCGCGAGCACGAGGGAGGCTTCGTCGGGCACGCTGGCCAGGACGGTCTCGCCGCCCGACGTCCGCACCGGTACGCCGGGAAGGGCCCGGCCGAGTTCCTCGGCGGTACGCCGGACGCCGGTGATCGCGGCCCGCAGCCGGTGGCCGCCACAGCGCGGGCAGGTGAAATCGGCGGCGGGGCGGGCGCACCAGCGGCAGGCCGCGGGGCGGTTCTGGCCCGGCAGCGACAGCGGCCCCGAGCACTGTACGCAGCGCGCCCGCTCGCGGCAGTCCTGACAGGACACGACGGGGACGTAGCCGCGCCGGGGCACCTGGACGAGGACGGCGTTGCCGGCGTGCAGCGATTCGCGGGCCGCCTGCCAGGCGAGGCTGGGCAGGCGCGCGGCGACGGCGCCGGGGTCGCGGCCGAGCTGGCGGTCGTCGGCGGTCACGATGCGCGGGCCGACCACCCGCAGCGCCTCGCGGACGGGGGCGATCTCCTTCGCCCAGCCCGTTTCGAGCAGCAACTGCGCCTCGGCCGAGCGGGCGAAGCCGCCGACGAGCACGGCGCAGCCGGTCAGCTGGGCGCGGCTGAGCAGCACCTGGCGGGCGTGCGGGTACGGGGCGCGGGGTTCGGCGTGCAGGTCGTCGCCGTCGTCCCAGATGCAGACCAGGCCGAGGTCCTCGACCGGGGCGAACGCGGCCGCGCGGGTGCCGATCGCCACCTTGATCTCGCCGCGGCTGAGCGTGAGGAAGCGGCGGTACCGCTCGGCCGGGCCGAGGGCGGCGCTGAGCGCGGCATGCCGGCCCTCCCCCAGTTCGGCGGTGAGCGCCGCGTCGAGCCGGTCGAGGTCGCGGGCGTCGGCGACCACGACGACGGCGCCGCGTCCACTCGCGACGGTCTCGGCGACGGCGGTCGCTATCCGCGCCGGCCACTGCTCACCGGGGAGCGCGGACCAGACCGCCCGCGGGGACTTGCCGTCGGCGAGGGCGCGCAGGAAGGCCTGGCCGGACGGATAGTGTCCCCAGCCGCCCTGCGCGATGGGCCGCGCGTCCTTGGCCGCCGGCCCCGTCGCCCGCACGGCCTGTCCGGTCGCCCGCACCGGCGTCTCGGGCGCTCGGCTGGACTGTCCGGCCGGCGCAGGCGCCGCGGACGGCTGCTCGCGGGCGGGCGCCGGGCGCTGCTCACCAGCCGCCGACTGGGAACCCGGAGCCGGCGACTTCGTGTCCACAGGGGACACGGCGATTCCCAGGCTGCGGGCCACGACCGACGGCGCGTTGTGGACCTCGGCGACCGCGGGCGCGTCAGGGACGATCTCGGGTCGCGGGACCGGATCGGGCTCCGCCGGGGCGACCGCCTTCTTGACGGCCGCGCCCTTCTCGACCGCCGCGTGCCGGGGCGGCACCGCCAGGCGCAGCACGTCGGTGAGATTTCCCGCGTAACGATCGGCGATCTCCCGGGCCAGCTGGACGATCTCCGGCCGCAGCACCGGCTCGCCCGACACCACCTTCTCCAGCCAGGCGAGCTTGCCCGCGTGCTCGGTGGCGTCGGCCCGCTCCAGCAGCCAGCCGTCCAGCAGCTTTCCGCTGAACCGCACCTTCACCCTCGTGCCGGGCCGCGCCGCCTCGGACAGATCCTCGGGCACCTGGTAGTCGAACACCCGGTCGAGGTGCGGAAGGGCCACGTCGACGCAGATACGCGCGACCGGCAGCCGCATCGCGGGCTGCCGGTCGGCGCGTTTGGTCATAGAGCAGTTCTACCGGACGGGACCGACGTTTCAGGCCCCGGCGGCGGACTTGAGGTCGGCGACCCGGTCCGTCCGCTCCCAGGTGAGCTCCGGCAGCTCCCGGCCGAAGTGGCCGTACGCGGCGGTCTGCTGGTAGATCGGGCGCAGCAGGTCCAGGTCGCGGATGATCGCGGCCGGCCGGAGGTCGAACACCTCGCCGATGGCCTTCTCGATCCGGTCGACCGGCACGACCTCGGTGCCGAACGTCTCGACGAACAGGCTCACCGGGTGCGCCTTGCCGATCGCGTACGCGATCTGCACCTCGCAGCGCTCGGCCAGACCGGCGGCGACGACGTTCTTGGCCACCCAGCGCATCGCGTACGCGGCCGAACGGTCCACCTTGGACGGGTCCTTGCCGGAGAAGGCGCCGCCGCCGTGCCGGGCGTAGCCGCCGTAGGTGTCGACGATGATCTTGCGGCCGGTGAGGCCGGCGTCACCCATCGGGCCGCCGATCTCGAAGCGGCCGGTCGGGTTCACCAGCAGCCGGTAGCCCTCGGTGTCCAGGCCCAGGCCGTCCAGCTCGGGCGCGATCACGTGCTCGCGGACGTCCGGGGTCAGCAGGGAGTCCAGCGAGATGTCCGGAGCGTGCTGCGAGGAGACGACGACGGTGTGCAGGCGTACCGGCTTGAGGCCGTCGTACTCGATGGTCACCTGGGTCTTGCCGTCCGGGCGCAGGTACGGGATGACCCCGTCCTTGCGGACCGCGGACAGGCGGCGGGCCAGCCGGTGCGCCAGCGCGATCGGCAGCGGCATCAGCTCCGGGGTCTCCGAGCAGGCGAACCCGAACATCATGCCCTGGTCGCCGGCGCCCTGCGAGTCGAGCAGGTCGTTGCCGCCCTCGCGCAGCTCCAGCGCGGAGTCGACGCCCTGGGCGATGTCGGGCGACTGGCTGCCGATCGAGACGCTGACGCCGCAGGACGCGCCGTCGAAGCCCTTCTTCGACGAGTCGTAGCCGATGTTCAGGATCGTCTCGCGCACGATCGTCGGGATGTCCGCGTACGCCTTCGTCGTCACCTCGCCGGCGACGTGCACCTGGCCCGTCGTGATGAGGGTCTCGACCGCCACGCGGCTGCGGTTGTCCTGCGCGAGCAGGGCGTCCAGGACACCGTCGCTGATCTGGTCAGCGATCTTGTCAGGGTGTCCCTCGGTGACCGATTCGGAGGTGAACAGACGGCGTGCCACGGTGCTCCCTATGATTCGACGTTTCTCGGCATGTGTCTCGGCGGTCTTCTCGGCTGTGCCGCGCGGTCATCGCACGGTGGTAACAGAATCGCCCATGCCGGTCATGGGCGGGAGTCTAGTCACCCCGGCCCGGCCAGGGCATGGCGACCGGCCGGGAGTTCACAACTTGGACAACTACGGCGAGTGGTGGCGTTCATGGTCTAGGACGGCGCCGTCCAGCGTTGCCGGACGAGATCCCAGACCGCGTCGGCGATCTCCTCTTTCGGGCGGCTCGACAGCTGCGTCGAGGATCCGTCCGCGCCCAGGACCGTCACGGCGTTGTCGTCCTGGCCGAAGACCCGGTCGACGCCGACCTCGTTGACGACGATCAGGTCGGCGTTCTTCTTCCGCAGCTTCTGCTCGCCGTTCGCGAGAGCGTCGTGCGTCTCCGCGGCGAACGCGACCAGCACCTGGCCCGGCCGTTTCGCGGCACCGGCCTCCGCCGCGATGTCGGGGTTGGTGACGAGTTCCAGGGTAGGCGCCGAACCGTCCGCCGACTTCTTGATCTTCTTATCGGCGTACTGCGCGGGGCGGAAGTCGGCGGGGGCGGCGGCGAAGACCATCGCGTCGGCGGTCCCGGCCGCACTGTGCACCGCGTCGCGCAGTTCGGCCGTGCTGCCCACCCGGACCAGGTCCACGCCGGCGGGCGTCGGGAGCGAGACGTTGGCGGCGATCAGCGTCACCTTCGCGCCCCGGGCGACCGCGGTGGCCGCGAACGCGTACCCCTGCTTGCCGGAGGAGCGGTTGCCCAGGAAGCGCACGGGGTCCAGCGGCTCGCGCGTGCCGCCGGCGGTGACCACCACGTGGCGCCCGGCGAGATCGGCGGCCGTACGCCCGGCCAGCACCCGCCGGGCGATCGCGAAGATGGCGGTGGGATCGGGCAGCCGGCCCTTGCCGGAGTCGGCGCCGGTGAGCCGGCCGACGTCCGGTTCGAGGACCACGACGCCGCGCCGCCGCAGTGTCGCGACGTTCTCGACGGTCGCCGCGTGCTCCCACATCTCGGTGTGCATGGCGGGCGCGAAGAGGACCGGGCAGCGCGCGGTCAGCAGCGTCGAGGTGAGCAGGTCGTCGGCCAGGCCATGGGCGGCCCGCGCGAGCAGGTCCGCCGTGGCCGGCGCGACGATCACGAGATCGGCCTCCTGGCCGAGCCGTACGTGCGGGACGTGCGGGACGTCCTCGAAGACCCCGGTCGCCACGGGCTGGCCGGAGAGGGCCTCCCAGGTCGGCGCGCCGACGAACTTCAGGGCGGCCTCGGTGGGCACGACGCGGACGCGATGACCGGCCTCGGTGAACAGGCGGAGCAGCTCGCACGCTTTGTACGCGGCGATCCCGCCGCCCACGCCGAGGACGATCTTCAACGACGTGCCCCGTTCAACGTTGGATCAGACCTCGGCGGTCGGCTCGGCGACGAGCAGCCCCGCGTTGATCTCACGCATGGCGATGGAGAGCGCCTTCTCCTGCGGGGTGGTCTCCACCAGCGGCCCGACATACTCCAGCAGGCCCTCGCCGAGCTGCGAGTAGTAGGCGTTGACCTGGCGGGCCCGCTTCGCCGCGAAGATGACGAGCGCGTACTTGGAGGAAGTCTTCTCCAGCAGCTCGTCGATGGGGGGGTTGGTGATGCCCTCGGGGTTGGCGACGGTAGCGGCCACGATCACTGTCCCTAATCTGAGTCGAATGCTTCACGTCCGGCAGCACTGCGCTAGAAGAGCCCTCAGCCGTGCGCGCGCACCGGGGCGAGCTGCCGTGAACCGAGTAAGCCTAGCAGCTCGTCCGCGGCGCGCTCGACCGAGTCGTTCACGACGGTCACGTCGAACTCGTTTTGCGAGGCCAGCTCCTCGTCGGCGTGGGCCAGCCGGCGCCGGATCGTGTCCTCGTCCTCGGTGCCCCGGCCGATCAGCCGCCGCTTGAGCTCCTCGACGCTCGGCGGCGCCAGGAAGATCAGCTGCGCCTCCGGCATCGCGGCGCGGACCTGGCGGGCCCCCTGGATGTCGATCTTCAGTAGCACCGGGATGCCCTCGGCGAGCCGCGCCTGTACGCCCGCCCGCGGCGTCCCGTAGAGGTTGCCGGCGAACTCGGCCCACTCCAGGAGCTGGTCGGACGCCTCCAGATGGCGGAACTGGGTCCGGTTGACGAAGTGGTAGTGGATGCCGTCGACCTCGCCCTCGCGCATCTTGCGCGTGGTGGCGGAGACGGAGAACCAGACCCAGGGCGCCCGGGGCTTGATCCACTCGATGACGCTGTCCTTGCCGACGCCCGACGGGCCGGAGAGCACGCTGAGGCGGGCCGGCGGACGAAGATCGTCGGTCACTGCTACTCCTCAGGCCAGGTGCTTGTTGTTTCTTTCTACCGAACTCCGCTGATCTTTGTCGCGCCCGCCCGGCACAGATCACACAGCGGAAACACGGCGCTCACCTCAGTCAACGGTTCAGGCATCGGTACGACGCGCGGTCACCTGCGATCCTTACGGCGGGTGGTTCGACCCTTTCCGTGGGTGACGCACGATCGGGGGACGGATTGTCCCGCCCTTGTCCCACATCCTGACGCACCGTCCCACGCTTCGCACCAAGATCCCGTTTGGATCAGGGAGATGACCCGAATCTTGGACCAAGATCCGGGTGAAACCCGTGATCCGAACGGGATCTTGAGACGCCGAAGGCTCGCAGCGCGAACGCTGCGAGCCTCGGGCGCGTACCGCCAGCGCCGCCTGGCGGCGGCGGGAGCTCAGTTGCCGGCGAACTCGGCGAGCAGAGCCTTACGCTGCTGCTCACCCAGGCCGCGCAGACGGCGGCTGTCGGCGATCTTGAGCTTCTCCATGATCTGGGTGGCGCGGATCTTGCCGATGCCGGGCAGCGACTGCAGCACCGCCGACACCTTCAGCTTCCCGACGACGTCGTCGGCCTCGGCACGGCTCAGCACCGCGTCGAGCGTGGTCTGGCCCTTCTTGAGCTGTTCCTTCAGCTCAGCCCGGGCCTTGCGAATCTCTGCGGCCTTCTCGAGCGCGGCAGCGCGCTGCTCGGGGCTCAGTGTGGGGAGCGGCACCAGTTCTCCTCAGGTCCCACGCGGCGGTCAAGGGGTGACCGTCGCTCGTTCGTTGGTATCCCGCCACCCCGGATGGGGTGCGGGACTTCGTGCAGCCGTCCTGGGTCACGTGTGACTCATGTGGTTCCCAGTCGCGGGGAAAACTAGCGGTCAGAGCCGTTTTCGGCAACGTCGGCACGCATGATCACAGAATGGTTACGCCCTGAGTGGCGTCACACGGCGTGCCGCAATGCGGTGACGACGGCATCGAGGGCACGGCCCGACGAGTCCCGCAACCCGCTCACCGAGGGTCCGCCGGCGAGCACCTCGCGTGAGTAGGAAGGGAGAACCGCGTCGATGGCGGAGCCGAAGATCGCCCGGAGTCCGGCAGGGTCGCCACCCTGCGCGCCGAGCCCCGGAACGAGGAACGGCCCGCCGGTCCGGGTGAGGTCGTGGCCGGTGTCGCCGATCGTCGCGCCGACCACCGCGCCGACGCTTCCCAGCGGCCCCGCACCCGCGTTGAGCTGGGAAATCTCATCCAAAATAAACTGAGCGACGGTACGTCCATCGGCCGTTCGGGCGTGCTGGAACTGCGGCCCCTCGGGGTTGGACGTGAGGGTCACGACGAACACTCCGCCGCCGAATCGGGCGGCCGCGTCGAAGGCGGGCCGAAGGGAGCCGAACCCCAAATAGGGGGTCACCGTGATCGCGTCTACATAGAGAGGGCTCGATGGATTCAGGTACGCGTCAGCGTACCCGGCCATCGTCGAGCCGATATCACCGCGCTTTGCGTCCAGCAAGACGAGTGCTCCGGCATCCCTCAACTGTCGGATAGTTGACTCAAGGACGGCCACCCCGCGCGAGCCGAACCGCTCAAAGAAAGCAACCTGAGGTTTAAAGACAGCCACCCGTTCGGCTAGTGCGTCGACCACCGTTTGGCTGAACCGGGACAGGCCTTCAACATCGTCGGACAAGCCCCATTCGAGTAGCAGCGAAGCGTGCGGGTCGATCCCGACGCACAGCGGGCCGCGGTCGGCCGTCGCATGGTGCAGTCGCTCGCCGAAAGTCTCCATGTCGATCCCTTCCTGGCACGAATCAGGCCGCCGCCGCGGCCGCCGACATCCCTGCGGTGATCATCGCGAGGTCGTCGTCAGAGGTCACGTAGGGCGGCATGGTGTAGATCAAGTCGCGGAACGGGCGCAGCCAGATCCCGGCGGCCACCGCCGCGCGGGTCGCCGCCGGCAGGTCGACGTCATGATCCAGCTGGATCACTCCGATCGCCCCGAGAACGCGTACGTCGCGGACTCCGGGCAGGTCGCGGGCACCGGCCAGACCCGCCGTCAGGCCCGCCGAGATCCGGGCGACGTTCGCCGCCCAGTCCGACTCCAGCAGCAGCCCGATCGAGGCGTTGGCGACCGCGCAGGCCAGCGGATTGCCCATGAACGTCGGCCCGTGGGCCAGCACCGGCACCTCGCCCCGCGAGATGCCCCGGGCCACGCCCGGCGTACAGAGCGCGGCCGCGAGGGTCAGGTATCCCCCGGTCAACGCCTTGCCCACGCACATGATGTCAGGTGTCACGCCCCGTGAACCCCACAATGCGCCGGTACGCCCGAACCCCGTCGCGATCTCGTCGAAGATCAGCAGCACGCCGTACTCGTCGCACAGCTCCCGCAGCACCCCGAGGTACGCCGGATGGTGCCAGCGCATCCCGCCGGCCCCCTGCACGAGCGGTTCGACGATGACGGCCGCGACCTCGTCGGCGTGCTCCTTGAGCGCCGTGCGCAGCTCGTCCACGTATGACTCGTCATACGACGCCGGCGGCAGGCCGGCGAAGATCTGCCGGGGCAGGGTGCCGCTCCAGAGGCCGTGCATGCCGCCCTCGGGGTCGCAGACGCTCATCGGGTGGAACGTGTCGCCGTGGTAGCCGCCGCGCCACGTGAGCAGCCGGTGCTTGGCCGGCCGGCCCAGGGACCGCCAGTACTGCAGTGCCATCTTGATGCCGACCTCGACGCTCACCGAGCCCGAGTCGGCCAGGAAGACGTGCTCCAGCCCGTCGGGGGCCAGGTCGACGAGGGTCTTCGCGAGGCGTACGGCGGGCTCGTGGGTCAGGCCGCCGAACATCACGTGGCTCATCCGGCCCAGCTGGTCGGCGACGGCCGCGTCCAGCACGGGGTGCCGGTAGCCGTGGATCGCCGCCCACCAGCTCGACATGCCGTCGACCAGCTCCCGGCCGTCGGCCAGGGTCAGGCGTACGCCGGCCGCGGACGCGACCACGTAGGGCTCCACCCGGCCGGGCATCGGCCCGTACGGGTGCCACACGTGCGCCCTGTCCAGCGCCAGCAGTTCGTCGGCGTCCAAGGCGGCTCCTCAGCGCCCGGCGGCGGCGATCGCCCGGACCAGGCTCGGGCCGTGGAAGATGAAGCCCGAGTAGAGCTGCACCAGGCTCGCGCCCGCGTCGAACATGCGCTCGGCGTCGTCGGCCGACATGATGCCGCCCACCCCGATGATCGGCAGCCGGCCGCCGGTCTCCTGGTGGACGAACGAGACGACCTTGCGGGCCCGCTCGGTGAGCGGCCGGCCGGACAGGCCGCCCGCCTCCTGGGCCAGCTGGGCGTCGGCCGGGTCGAGGCCGTCGCGGGCCAGCGTCGTGTTCGTCGCGATCAGGCCCGCCACACCCTGGTCGGAGCACACCTGCAGGACCTCGTCGATCTGCGGGTCGGTCAGGTCCGGCGCGATCTTCACCAGGACCGGCGTACCGGCCGCCTCGGCCACCAGCGCCTGCAGCAGGTCGTTGAGGTGCCCCCGGCCCTGCAACTCCCGCAGCCCCGGCGTGTTCGGCGACGACACGTTGATCGCCACGTAGTCCGCGTACGGGCGCAGCATCCGCAGGCTGGTCACGTAGTCCCCGACGGCGTCGTTGAGCGGCGCCAGCTTGGTCTTGCCGAGGCTGATGCCGAGGGGTGCCCGCAGGCCCAGCGCGCCCGCCATCGGCGCGTGGCCGGCGGCCGTGCGGTGGCGCAGCAGCGTCGCCGCCGTGTCCGGTACGCCCGGCCGGCGGGCCGGCTCGCCGAGCAGCGTGTTCAGCCGCTCGGCGAGCGCGGCCGCGCCCTCGTTGTTGAAGCCCATCCGGTTGACGACGGCCTCGCTGGCCTGGCCCCGGAACAGCCGCGGCTTCTCGTTGCCCGGCTGGCCCTGGGCCGTCACGGTGCCGACCTCGACGAAGCCGAAGCCGAGGGCCGGCCACGCGGCGAGCGCCACGCCGTTCTTGTCCATCCCGGCCGCGAGGCCGACCGGGTTCGGGAAGTCGACCCCGAAGACGGTCCGGGGCGCCGCGACGGCGTACCGCTTGCGCAGGGACTCCAGGACGCGCGGGCGCGGCGCCACCCCGGCGAGCCGGTGCAGCGTGGCCTCGTGGGCGGCCTCGGCGTCGCCGCCTCCGATGCGGAACAGGGCGGGTCGGACGAAGTTCTCGAAGAAGCTCACGGGTGGGACCTCCTTACGCGGCGAGCTCGGGACGCAGCGCCGCGTGGAGCTCTTGCAGTGGCCGTACGCGCATGTCACCGCGGATCAGGGCCTCGATGCCCATGACCGCGGCCGCAGCGCCCGGCACGGTGGTGATGCACGGGATGTCCGCGCCCACGGCGGCCGAGCGGATCTCGTAGCCGTCGGAGCGCGCGTGCGCACCGGAGCCCTGCGGCGTGTTGATGACGAGGGCGACCTCGCCACCGGTGATGAGCGCCACCGCGTCGCGCAGGTCGCCGGCGTAGTGCTTGCCGACGATCTCGCAGGCGATGCCGTGCCGGCGCAGCACCCCGCCGGTGCCCTCGGTCGCGATGATCTCGAAACCGAGGTCGGCCAGGCGCTTGACCGGGAAGATCATCGCCCGCTTGTCGCGGTTGGCGACGCTCACGAAGATCTTGCCAGTCGTCGGCAGCGACCCGTACGCGGCCGCCTGCGACTTGGCGAACGCCTGACCGAACGCGATGTCGATGCCCATGACCTCGCCGGTGGACTTCATCTCCGGCCCGAGCAGGGAATCGACACCCTTGCCGGCCGGCGTACGGAAGCGCTTGAAGGGCAGCACCGCCTCCTTGACGGCGATGGGCGCGTGCTCCGGGGTGAGACCACCATCACCTTCGGCGAGCAGCATGCCCTCGGCCCGGAGGTCCGCGATCGTGGCCCCGAGCATGATCCGGGCGGCCGCCTTCGCCAGCGGGACGGCGGTCGCCTTCGAGACGAACGGCACCGTACGCGACGCGCGCGGGTTCGCCTCCAGCACGTACAGCGAGTCGTCCTTGAGCGCGTACTGGACGTTGAGCAGGCCCCTGACGCCGACCCCGCGGGCGATCTTCTCGGTGTACTCGCGGACGGCCTTGATGTGCTGGACGCCCAGGGTGATCGGCGGCAGCGCGCACGAGGAGTCGCCGCTGTGGATGCCGGCCTCCTCGATGTGCTCCATCACGCCGCCGAGGTAGACCTCGCCGTCGGCGTCGCACAGCGCGTCCACGTCGATCTCGATGGCGTCGTCGAGGAACCGGTCGACCAGCACCGGGTGCTCCGGCGAGATGTCGGTGGCCCGCTGGATGTAGCCGGCCAGCGTCTCGTCGTCGTAGACGATCTCCATGCCGCGGCCGCCGAGCACGTACGACGGGCGTACCAGGACGGGGTAGCCGACCTCGTCGGCGATCCGCTTGGCGTCGTCGAACGAGGTGGCCGTGCCGTGGGCCGGGGCGCGCAGGCCCGCCTTGGCCAGCACCGCGCCGAACGCACCGCGCTCCTCGGCGAGGTGGATCGACTCCGGGCTGGTGCCGACGATCGGTACGCCGGCCGCCTTGAGCCGCCGGGCCAGGCCGAGCGGGGTCTGCCCGCCCAGCTGGACGATGACGCCCACGACGCCGGGACCGCCGGCGGCCAGGCCGGAGGTGTGCTCGGCGTGGTAGACCTCCAGCACGTCCTCGAAGGTCAGCGGCTCGAAGTAGAGCCGGTCGGCCGTATCGTAGTCCGTCGAGACGGTCTCCGGGTTGCAGTTGACCATCACGGTCTCGAAGCCCGCAGCCCGCAGCGCCATCACCGCGTGGACGCACGAGTAGTCGAACTCGATGCCCTGCCCGATCCGGTTCGGGCCCGAGCCGAGGATGAGCACCTTCGACCGGTCCGACGGGGCGACCTCGGTCTCCTCGTCGTAGGTCGAGTAGTGGTAGGGCGTCTTCGCGGCGAACTCCGCCGCGCAGGTGTCGACCGTCTTGTAGACCGGCCGCACGCCCATCCGGTGGCGCAGCGTGCGTACGCCGTCCTCGCCGGCCAGTTCCGGGCGCAGGGCCGCCAGCTGCCGGTCGGACACGCCGGCCCGCTTGGCCCGGCGCAGCAGCTCCTCGTCGAGGACCGGGGCGTCCTCGACGTCGCGGCGCAGCCGGATCAGCGACTCGATCTGGGTCAGGAACCACGGGTCGATGCCGCCGGACGCCTGGTGCACCTGCTCGACCGTGGCGCCCAGCCGCAGCGCCGCCTCCACCGTGTACAGCCGGCCGTCGTGCGGGGTCTTCAGGGCCGACAGCGCCGCGTCCGCGTCGAAGTACGCGTCCGCGACCGTCCAGAAGCCGGCCTGCTTGGTCTCCATCGAGCGCATCGCCTTGCCGAGCGCCTCGGTGAAGTTGCGGCCCAGGCTCATCGCCTCGCCGACGGACTTCATCGTGGTGGTCAGCTCCGGGTCGGCGCCGGGGAACTTCTCGAAGGCGAAGCGCGGGATCTTCACGACGACGTAGTCCAGCGCGGGCTCGAAGGCGGCCGGCGTCTGCAGCGTGATGTCGTTGGGGATCTCGTCGAGGGTGTAGCCGATGGCGAGCTTCGCCGCGATCTTCGCGATCGGGAAGCCGGTCGCCTTCGACGCCAGCGCCGAGGACCGCGACACCCGCGGGTTCATCTCGATGACGACGATCCGGCCGTCGACCGGGTTGATCGCGAACTGGATGTTGCAGCCGCCGGTGTCCACGCCGACCTCGCGCAGCACGGCGATGCCGAGGTCGCGCATCACCTGGTACTCGCGGTCGGTCAGGGTCATCGCCGGGGCGACGGTGACCGAGTCTCCCGTGTGGACGCCCATCGGGTCGAGGTTCTCGATGGAGCAGATGACGACGACGTTGTCGTGCTTGTCGCGCATCAGCTCCAGCTCGTACTCCTTCCAGCCGAGCACGCTCTCCTCGATGAGGACCTCGTGCACCGGCGAGGCGGCCAGGCCGCTGCCCGCGATCCGCTCCAGCTCCTCGGGCGTGTGCGGCATGCCGGAACCCAGGCCGCCCATGGTGAAGCTCGGCCGCACGACCACCGGCAGGCCCAGCTCGTCGGCGGTCTCGCGGACCTCCTCCATCGAGTGGCACACCCGCGAGCGCGGCACGAGCCCTTCGGCCCCGAGCCCCGTGCGTACCCCGGCCTTGGCGACGATCTCCTTGAAGAGCTGCCGGTCCTCACCCCGCCGGATCGCGTCGATGTTCGCGCCGATCAGCTCCACCTTGAACTTCTCGAGTACGCCGGACTCGTGCAGCGCCACCGCCGTGTTCAGCGCGGTCTGGCCGCCCAGCGTCGGCAGGATCGCGTCGGGGCGCTCCCGCTCGATCACCTTCGTGACGAAGTCCGGCGTGATCGGCTCGACGTAGGTCGCGTCGGCGAACTCCGGGTCCGTCATGATCGTCGCCGGGTTGGAGTTCACCAGCGAGACGCGGATCCCCTCCGCCCGCAGGACGCGGCACGCCTGCGTACCGGAGTAGTCGAACTCGCACGCCTGGCCGATCACGATCGGGCCGGAGCCGATGACCAGGATGTGCTTGAGATCTTCCCGCTTCGGCATCAGCGCTTCCCCTCGGCGAACTCGACCAGCTCCACGAACCGGTCGAACAGGTAGTCGGCGTCGTGCGTACCGGCCGCGGCTTCGGGGTGGTACTGCACGGTGAAGGCGGGCACGTCCAGCGCCCGCAGGCCTTCGACCACGTTGTCGTTGAGGCAGACGTGCGAGACCTCGACCCGGCCGAAGTCGGTGTCGACGACCATGTCCAGCGGCGCGTCGACGGCGAAGCCGTGGTTGTGGCTGGTCACCTCGACCTTGCCGGTGGTGCGGTCCATCACCGGCTGGTTGATCCCGCGGTGGCCGTAGCCGAGCTTGTAGGTGCCGAAGCCGAGCGCGCGGCCGAGGATCTGGCTGCCGAAGCAGATGCCGAACAGCGGGATGCCCCGGCGCATGACCTCGCGGGCCAGCGCCACCGGGTGGTCGGCCGTGGCCGGGTCGCCGGGTCCGGGCGAGAAGAAGACCGCGTCCGGGTTCACCGCGAGCAGGTCGTCCAGAGTGGACGACACCGGCATGATGTGCGTCGTCACGCCGCGCGCCGCGAGCCGCCGCGCCACGTTCCGCTTGATGCCCAGATCCAGCGCCGCGACCGTGTAACGCTTGTCCCCCACCGCTTCCACCGTGTACGCCGTCGGCGTGCTCACCTCGGCGGACAGGTCGGCGCCGGCCATCTCGGGCGACTGGCGTACCTTGGCGAGCAGGGCGAGGTGGTCGGTGTCCACACTGGAGATGCCGACCCGCATCGCGCCGCGCTCGCGCAGGTGCCGGGTCAGCGCCCGGGTGTCGATGCCGGCGATGCCGACGACGCCTTCGCGCTTGAGCCGGTCCTCCAGTTCCCCGGTGGAGCGCCAGTTCGACGCCTCCCGCGAGGGGTCGCGCACCACGTAGCCGGCGACCCAGATCCGGTCCGACTCGTCGTCCTCGTCGTTGACGCCGGTGTTGCCGATGTGCGGGGCGGTCTGCACGACGACCTGGCGGTGGAAGGACGGGTCGGTCAGCGTCTCCTGGTAGCCGGTCATGCCGGTGGTGAACACCGCCTCGCCGAACGTCTCGCCGATGGCACCGAAGGCCTCGCCGGTGAAGGTCCGCCCGTCTTCGAGGACCAATATCGCTTTGCTCACTGGCTTGCCTTTCCGTCGAAAGCCGTGCGTACGCCGCGCAGGAACGTCGCCACCACGCGGCCGGGCAGCTCCATCCCCGCGTACGGGGTGTTGGAGCTGAGGCTCGCGAGGGCGCCCGGATCGACGGTGATCCGGGCCTGCGGGTCGAAGAGCGTGAAGGTGGCGGGCGCGCCGTCCGCCGGGGTGTGCCCGTGCTCGGCGAGCCCCGCGATCCGGGCCGGCGTACGCGACATCCGGTCGGCGATCAGCTCCCAGTCCGGGCCGAGCACGGAGAAGACGATCCCGAGCGCGGTTTCCAGGCCGAGCATGCCCGGGCGCGCGTACGCCCACTCGCAGTCCTTGTCGTGCCCGGCGTGCGGGGCGTGATCGGTGGCCACGATGTCGATGACCCCGTCCGTGAGCCCCTGCCGCAGGGCGTCGACGTCGGACTGCGTACGCAGTGGCGGGTTGACCTTGTAGACCGGGTCGTAGCCGCCGGCCTTCTCGTCGGTCAGCAGCAGGTGGTGCGGCGTGACCTCGGCCGTGACGCGTACGCCGCGGGCCTTCGCCTGCCGGATGATGTCGACCGAGCCGGCCGTCGAGACATGGCAGACGTGCAGCCGCGCGCCCGTGTGCTCGGCGAGCAGCACGTCCCGGGCGATGATCGCCTCCTCCGCGACGCTGGGCCAGCCGGTCAGCCCGAGCCGGGCCGACACCTCGCCCTCGTGCATCTGCGCGCCCTGGGTGAGCCGGGGCTCCTCGGCGTGCTGGGCGATGACACCGTCGAACGCCTTGACGTACTCCAGCGCGCGGCGCATGAGGCGCGGGTCGTGCACGCACATGCCGTCGTCGGAGAAGACGCGTACGCGCGCCGCCGACTCGGCCATCGCGCCGAGCTCGGCCAGCTGCTCGCCGGCCAGGCCCACGGTGACGGCGCCGATCGGCTGCACGTCGACCAGGCCCGCCTCGCGGCCGAGCCGCCAGACCTGCTCGACGACGCCGGCCGTGTCCGCGACCGGGGTGGTGTTCGCCATCGCGCAGACGGCCGTGAACCCGCCGAGCGCCGCGGCGCGGGAGCCGGTCAGCACCGTCTCGGCGTCCTCACGGCCGGGTTCGCGCAGATGGGTGTGCAGGTCGACCAGGCCCGGCAGGGCGATCAGGCCGGTGCCGTCGATGACCTCTTCGTCACCGGTCGGGGTTCCGCCGATCAGCCCGTCGCGGACGACGAGGTCGGTGGGGTCGCCGCCGAGCACGGAGACGTTGCGGATCAGATAGCTCACGAGCGGCCTCCGAGCAAGAGATAGAGACAGGCCATCCGGACCGAGACCCCGTTGGCGACCTGTTCGACGATGGTGGAGCGGGGCGAGTCGGCCACGTCCGGAGCGATCTCGACGCCCCGGTTCATCGGGCCCGGGTGCATGACGATCGCGTGGTCCGGCAGCCGGCGTACGCGCGCGGCGTCGAGCCCGTACCGGCGGGAGTACTCGTGCCAGGACGGGAAGAACGCGGCGTTCATCCGCTCCTTCTGCACCCGCAGCATCATCACGACGTCCGCCTCGGGCAGCACGGCGTCGATGTCGTAGCCGACGCGTACGTCGGGGGTCAGGGTCTCGAACACCGGCGGGACCAGCGTCGGCGGCCCCACCAGGGTGACCTTCGCCCCCAGCGTGTGCAGCAGCAGCGCGTTCGACCGGGCGACCCGGCTGTGCAGGACGTCGCCCACGATCGCCACGTTCAGCCCGGCGACCGTCCCCAGCCGCGAGCGCATCGTGTACGTGTCGAGCAGCGCCTGGGTGGGGTGCTCGTGCGTACCGTCGCCGGCGTTCAGGACACTGCCGTGCACCCAGTTGACCAGCCGGTTGGGCGCGCCGGAGGCGGGATGGCGGATGACGACCGCGTCGGCGCCCATCGCCTGCAACGTCCAGGCGGTGTCCTTGAGCGACTCGCCCTTCTCCACGCTCGACCCCTTGGCCGAGAAGTTCACCACGTCCGCGCTCAGCCGCTTCGCCGCCACCTCGAAGGATGTACGCGTCCGCGTACTGTCCTCGTAGAAGAGGTTGACCACGGTGCGGCCGCGCAGGGTCGGCAGCTTCTTGACCTCGCGGCCGGCGACGGTGGCCATCTCGGCCGCGATGTCGTGGATGAGGGTGGCGGTCGGCGCGTCCAGGTCGGCGGCGCTGAGCAGGTGCTTGATCATGCCGGGGTCCCCTCGGTCAGCCGGACCTCATCGGTGCCGTCGGTCTCCTTGAGCAGGACGCGGACCTGCTCGGCGAGCGCGGTCGGGATGTTCTTGCCGACGTAGTCGGCGCGGATCGGCAGCTGGCGGTGGCCGCGGTCGACGAGGACGGCGAGCTGGACGGCGGCCGGCCGGCCGAGGTCACTCAGCGCATCCAGTGCGGCCCGGACGGTACGCCCGGAGAACAGCACGTCATCGACCAGAATTACTCTGCGTCCATCGATGCCGCCGGTCGGCAGCTCGGTGTGGCCCACGGCTCGCGTGGAGTGACGGTTCAGGTCGTCGCGGTAGAGCGTGATGTCGAGCGTGCCGACCGGGGTCGGCTGCTGCTCAAAGGCGAGGATGCGCTCGGCGAGGCGCTGGGCCAGCGGCACGCCCCGGGTCGCGATGCCGAGGAGGACGACGTCCCCGGCGCCCTGCGTCTTCTCCAGGATCTGATGAGCGATCCGGTCGAGTACGCGATGAATGTCGGTTTCCGCGAGTATAACTTTGTACGCCAAAGCGCACCTCTCCTTCCCCGCCTCACGGGACGGGTCTTAAAGGAAACGGCTTTACGGAATGGTCGAGGATCCCGAGTCCGGACGCGAGCCATCCTCAAGATCTTCGCCAGATGACCCTATCAAACGGCGCTGACCAGCCCCGAGTCGGGGCGCTCCGGCGATTCGGGCGGACGTACGCCAGCCGTTCGGCCATGGCGCTTCCAACAACTGGCCTAGCAGCACTTGACCACGGGCAGTAATCGCGGATACCGTCACGCTGCGTAGCGATCACCGGCCGGCGGCGAGACCACCTCGCCCGGGCCGTCGGACTTTGCAGTCAGCACTGTGGGAGGGATCTCGATGTCGACGGAATACTCCAGGTCACTGGGTGCCCGGCTGCGATCCATCCGCACCCAGCAGGGCCTTTCCCTGCAGGGCGTGGAGGAGAAGTCGAACGGGCGCTGGAAGGCCGTGGTCGTCGGCTCCTACGAACGCGGCGACCGCGCCGTCACCGTGTCGCGCCTCGCGGAACTCGCCGACTTCTACCGCGTACCGGTCTCGGAGCTGCTGCCCGACGGTGCCGAGGTCAAGCAGTCCGAGGAGCGCGCCCAGAAGATCGTGCTGGACCTGGAGAAGCTCTACGAGTCCTCGAACGAGGAGCTCGGCTTCGTGGCCCGGTACGCCCGTGCCATCCAGCAGCAGCGCGGCGACTACAACGGCCGCATCCTGACGATCCGCGCCGACGACATGCGCGCCCTCGCGATCGTCTACGACAAGAGCCCCTCGGAGCTGACCGACCGCCTGGCCGAACTCGGCGTGCTCGTCCCGGACCCGCGCGCCTTCTTCGCCAACCAGCAGCAGCAGTAATATGGCCCGCCCTTCGGGCGGAGCAGGGCACTCGGCCCTTATGCGACGTCCGTCGGCACAGAGATCCTCAACCGCTTCGCGCTTGCGGATCTTGCACCGCCGGACGTCGCGGCCGAGCGCCGACGTGGTCCAGCGACGTGAACGTCGAAAGCCCGCCACCTTTCGGTGGCGGGCTTTTTCGTGTCGCGCCGATCCGCGGCGAAGGATGCGTCGCCCCACTCACCTGGCAGTGCAGGCCCCGCCCGGGTTTGGCGGGGCCGGAGCGGTCTCCCGCGCGAGGAGCGGAGGTGAGATCGACGAACCCGGGACAAAATGCCTATAAAAGGATCTTGATCTTGATCTAGTGGGAGTAGTCCGCGATACGTCCCAGGAGGCCGTTGAGGAAGCGCGGGCTGTCATCCGTGGACAGCTCCTTCGCCAGCTCCACCGCCTCCGTGATCGCCACCGGGTCGTCCACCTCTTCGACGTAGAGGATCTCGTAGACGGCGATGCGCGCCAGGTTGCGGTCGACGACCGGCATGCGGTCGATCGTCCAGCCCTCGGCGTAGCTCGCGATCAGCTCGTCGATCCGGTCCAGGTGCTCGGCGACGCCCTCGACGACACTCACCGCGTACGGCAGATGCTCCGGACGCGGGTGTTCCAGTCGCTCGACGTACTCGCTCAGCGTGCGGGCGATGTTGCGGTCGCGCAGGTCGGCCTCGTAGAGGACGTCCAGTGCCCGCTTGCGTGCCTTGCGGCGGGCGGGCATCTGCGACTTCGGAGCCTCAGCCATCAGCCACCCCTGCGGTGTGCGAGGCCATTACGAGCGACCCAGGTAACGCCCGTCGCGGGTGTCGACCTTGATCTTCTCGCCGGTGGTGATGAACAGCGGAACCTGGATGGTCGCGCCGGTCTCGAGCGTGGCGGGCTTGGTGCCGCCGGTCGAGCGGTCGCCCTGCAGGCCCGGCTCGGTGTAGGTGACCACGAGGAAGACCGAGGTCGCCATCTCGACGTAGAGCGGGACGCCCTCGTGGGTCGCGACCACGACCTCGGCCTCGGGCAGCATGTAGTTGGCGTTGTCGCCGACCGTCGCCGAGGGCACGTGGATCTGGTCGTAGGTGTCGAGGTCCATGAAGACGAAGTCGTCGCCGTCCGGGTAGAGGTACTGCATCGCCCGCTTGTCGACGTTGGCGGTCTCGACCTTGGTGCCGGCGTTGAAGGTCTTGTCCACGACCTTGCCCGACAGCACGTGCTTGAGCGTCGTACGCACGAACGCCGGGCCCTTGCCTGGCTTCACGTGCTGGAACTCGACTACGGTCCACAGCTCGTTGTCGAGGTTGAGCACCAAGCCGTTCTTGAGATCGTTCGTGCTGGCCACTGCGAAGCTCCCGAATGTGATCCCGCCGGGCTGAGCCCGCGCGCTGGAGATTGAAAACGAACAAGTCGAACCAGTTTACCGGGGTCTGATCAGGTGCCCCAAGCCGAGGGTGCGCATGATCACCGGCCGTGACCGGCGCCTCACGCCGCGCTGGTGAGGCGGATCGCCAGGTGTTCGAGCGCCAGCCGGTACCCGTCGACGCCGAGTCCGCAGATCACACCGGCGGCCACAGCGGAGATCACCGAGTGGTGCCGGAACTCCTCGCGCGCGTGGATGTTCGACAGGTGCACCTCGACGAGCGGCCCGGTGAGCTGGGCGCACGCGTCGCGCAACGCGTACGAGTAGTGGCTCCAGGCGCCCGGGTTCAGCACGACCGCCGCGCCCTCGTCGGCCGCGCCGTGGATCCACCGGATCAGCTCGGCCTCGTCGTCGGTCTGGCGGCACTCGACCGCCAGCCCGAGCCGCTCGCCGTCCGCCACGCAGTTCTTCACCAGGTCGGCGTACGAGGTCAGGCCGTAGATGTTCGTCTGGCGCGTACCGAGGCGGCCCAGGTTGACCCCATTGAAGACGTAGACCTTCATGCCGCCGGCTCCCGCGTCAGTTCCTCGTAGGCCGCGCGCAGCAGCTCCTCGTCGTCCACCGCCACGGTCTCCGGCTTGCCGACGTCCGCGAGCAGCACGAACCGCAGAGCGGCTCCGCGCGCCTTCTTGTCCACCCGCATCGCCGCGAGCAGGTCGTCCCAGGCGTCCGCCCGGTAGGTGGTCGGCAGGTCGAGGCTCGTCAGGATCCGCCGGGTCCGCTCCACCACGTCCACCCTGCCCGTACGCCGGGAGACGATCGCCGCGTACACCATGCCGACGGCGACCGCGTGCCCGTGCGGCCACCGGTACGCCTCGACCCGCTCGATCGCGTGGCCGAGGGTGTGCCCGTAGTTGAGGATCTCGCGCAGCCCCTGCTCGGTGAGGTCCTCGGCGACCACGTGGGCCTTGACGCGGACCTTGCGCTCGACGAGTTCGCGCAACACCGGCCCGGCCGGGTCGACGGCGGCCGCCGGATCGGCCTCGACGAGGTCCAGGATCACCGGGTCGGCGATGAAGCCGCCCTTGACCACCTCGGCGAGCCCGGCGCGCAGCTGGGCGGGCGGCAGGGTGTCCAGTGCGGACAGTTCACACAGGACACCGACCGGTGGGTGGAAGGCGCCGACGAGGTTCTTGCCGGCGCCGAGGTTGACGCCCGTCTTGCCGCCGAGCGCCGCGTCCACCATGCCGTTGATGCTGGTCGACAGCGACACCCAGGGCACGCCGCGCAGCCAGCAGGCGGCGACGAAGCCGGCCAGGTCGGTCGCGGCTCCCCCGCCGACCCCCACGATCGCGTCCGTACGCGTGAACCCGGCCGCGCCGAGCGCGTCCCAGCACTGCTGGGCGGTGGCGATCGTCTTGCCGGCCTCGGCGTCGGCGACCTCGATCGGCAGAACGGTGTAGCCCGCCTCGATCAGGGCGTGCGTCGCGTGCTGGGCGTAGTGCTCGACCGTACGCGTGAAGACCACCGCGACGCGGGTCGCCTTGCCGACCAGCGCGGGCAGCTCGGTATGCAGCCCGCGGCCGACGAGAACGTCGTAGGGCTGCTCGCCGCCAACGGGAATGACCGTGTTTTCCATCGCTGTACAGCCTATCCGATCACATGATCATCAAGATCGGCGCGCGCGGGTTGTCCCGCGTATCGGTCGGTCCTAGCGTGTCCGACCGTGCGTAGGACATTCTTCACGGGGGCTGCCACGATCGCCGTCGCGGCGCTGGCAGCCCTGGCCCTCACCGGTTGCGGGCCCGACGAACCGGCGGTTTCCGCCCCCACGATCGCCGCCACCGTGGCCTCGGCCGATCCCAGCCCGCCCGCGTCGCTCGCAGCGAGCGCGTCCCCGAGTGCGAGCGCATGGGCGGCGAGCCCCAGCGGCGTACCCTCGAAGTCGCCAGCGGCGTCGCCCCGGCCCGCCTCCCCCAAGCCGAAGCCGTCCCCGAAGGGGAAGCTCGTCGTCAAGTCTGTGCAGGTCACCGCAGCCTTCTCGGGATCGACCTTCCAGGTGACCGTGACCGTCAAGACGACCGGCTACGGAACGGCGAGCGCCGAGTACTTCATCGGCGGCGTCGGCAGCGCGGGCGGCGGCAAGCGCGGATCGCTGACCGTCACCGGGACGGGCACCAATACGATCGTGAAGCGCGTGTCGTTCGCGCCGCCGTGGTGCCACGGCGGCGCGACGACGGCCTTCTTCGACCTGATGGACCCCGGGATCTGGCCGAAGCCCGGGCTCGTCGAGAAATCCTGTCCGTGAGCCCCGCTCCGGGATGCCCCGCTACGCGGTGGTGAGGGCGTCCCGGAGTTCGGCGACGATCTCCTCCGGCTCGCGCCCGTCGGTCTTCGCCGTGACCACCGCGACCTCCTCGTAGAGCGGCCGCCGCTGGTCGAGCAGCACCTTGAGGGTCGCGCGCGGATTCAGCGACAGCAGCGGCCGGCCCTGGCCGAGGTCGATCCGCTTGATCGCCTCGGTGAACTCGACGCTGAGGTAGACGACGGTGTGCCCGGCGAGCCCCGCGCGGGTCTCGGCGGCGAGGATCGCCCCGCCGCCCAGCGAGACGACTCCTTCGGCGGACTCCAGCGCGTCGGCGACCGCCTGGCGTTCGAGCGCCCGGAAGTGGTCTTCGCCGTCGTCGACGAAGATCTCCGGGATCGGCTTGCCGGCCCGCTCGACGATGAGCTCGTCCACGTCGGTGAACGGTACGCCGAGCGCCTCGGCCAGCAGCGGCCCGATGGTGGACTTGCCGCTGCCGGGCGCGCCGACGAGGACCGCGACGGGCTTCATCGGACGACCAGGTTCTCGAGGTAGCCGGCGACGTTCCGGCGGATCTCCGCGATCGAGTCGCCGCCGAACTTCTCCAGCGCGGCCTCGGCGAGGACCAGGGCGACCATGGCCTCGGCGACGACGGCGGCGGCCGGCACGGCGCAGACGTCCGAGCGCTGGTTGATCGCGGTCGCCTGCTCGCCCGTGGTGACGTCGATCGTGCTGAGCGCCCGGTTGAGCGACGAGATCGGCTTCATGGCCGCGCGTACGCGCAGCGGCTGGCCGTTGGAGATGCCGCCTTCGAGGCCGCCGGCCCGGTCGGTGCTGCGCAGGACGCCGTCGGGACCGGGGAAGATCTCGTCGTGCGCGACCGAGCCCCGGGAACGGGCCTGGGTCCACGCGTCGCCGATCTCCACGCCCTTGATCGCCTGGATCGACATCAGCGCGGCGGCGAGCCGGGAGTCGAGCTTGCGGTCCCACTGGGTGTGGCTGCCGAGGCCCGGCGGCACCCCGTACGCGAGCACCTCCACGACGCCGCCGAGGGTGTCGGCGTCCTTCTTGGCCGCGTCGACCTCGGCCACCATGAGCGCGCTCGCCTCGGGGTCGAGGCAGCGCAGCGGGTCGGCGTCGATGCGCTCGGCGTCGGCCGGCACCGGCACGAGTCCCGGCTTGGCGGCGACCGGGCCCAGCTCGACGACGTGCGAGACGATCTCGATGCCGAGGCCCTGCAGCAGCAGCGCCTTCGCGACCGCGCCGACCGCGACGCGGGCCGCGGTCTCCCGGGCGCTCGCGCGCTCCAGGATCGGGCGGGCGTCGGTGTGGCCGTACTTCTGCATGCCGGCCAGGTCGGCGTGGCCGGGCCGGGGCCGGGTCAGCGGCGCGTTGCGGGCCAGGCTGGCCAGCAGGTCGGGGTCCACCGGGTCGGCCGCCATGACGGTCTCCCACTTCGGCCACTCCGAGTTGCCGACCTCGATCGCGACCGGGCTGCCGAGGGTGAGACCGTGGCGTACACCGCCGGT
Organism: Hamadaea tsunoensis DSM 44101; assembly: GCF_000428945.1. Taxonomy (GTDB): domain Bacteria; phylum Actinomycetota; class Actinomycetes; order Mycobacteriales; family Micromonosporaceae; genus Hamadaea; species Hamadaea tsunoensis. The sequence goes on from NZ_AUAX01000008.1 coordinate 72,929, forward strand.
GACCGTCACGACGTCCTGCTCGAAGGACATCCGCGCCCCGCGGCCGTAACCGAGCCGTCGACGGGCGAGGTCGCGCCCGATACCGGCGCTCGTGATCTCGATTCCGGCGGGCAGGCCGTCGAGCACGGCCGTCAGCGACGGTCCGTGCGACTCTCCCGCGGTGAGCCAACGCAACATCCGATCAGTCTGTCACGCTGGGGCGGCGGCCCGTTCCGGGTGGTGGCGCGTCCCACGATCCGCGCATCCGGGCCGCACCCCGGAGGCACGGTCACAGGCGCTGTGCGAGGAATTCCAGGGCCTCGTCGAGCTTCTCGAAGATCTCGTCGTACCCGGCGATGAAGTAGCCCCGGTCGCGGATCAGGGTCACGCCCCACTGCGACCGGTCGGCCATCCCGTCGAGCACGGCCACCCGGCCCTCCCGGGAGACCGTGATCGCGACAGCGCCCGTCGGATAGGTCAGTACGTCGACCGGAGCGGCTCCCAGAACGCCCGAAACTATCTGGCTGAGCCGCGACACCTCGTCTTCCATGGCACCCTCCGATGGCAGGCGGCAACAGTAACTTCCCGCGTACTCTCCGCGCTATGGACCTGGAGATCCGCGACACCCGATCGACGTACGAGGTGGTGGCGGGTGAGTTCGCCCGGGCGCAGGCCGAAGGCCATCCCGAACTGCGACATGACATCGATTCATTCGCGCGCATGCTTCCGCCCGCACTCCTCGTCGCCGACGTCGGCTGCGGTCCGGGAAGAGACCTGACTCTGTTGCGGGCGGCGGGAATGCGGGCCGTCGGGTTCGACCTGACCGAGGCGATGCTGCGCGTCGGCGGGCGGTCCGGGGTCGCCCAGGCGGACATGCGCCACCTGCCGGTGCGTACCGGGGCGCTGGACGGAATCTGGTGCCAGGCGGCACTGCTGCACATCCCCCACCGATACGCGCCGGCCGTCGTGGCCGAGTTCGCCCGCTGCGTACGCGCCGGCGGGGCGGTGCACCTGGCGGTCGCCGAAGGCTCCGGCGAGGGCTGGGAGGAGTTCGCCTACGGGAGCGACGGGCGGCGCTGGTTCGCGTACCACACCGAGGAGTCGCTGGGCGGACTGCTGGCCGCGCACGGGCTGGCGGTCGTCGAGGTCCGGCGCCACCACCACCGCCGCGACTGGCTGAGGATGCTGGCTGTGCGCAACGCGTAATCCGTTTGTAAGGACCATGGCGGCGGGCCAGGATGTACGCCGTGACCGTGACCGCCGCCCCGACCTACCGCGAACTGCTCGCCGACTCCCGTTACCGGGCGTTCTGGCTCGGGCAGGTCACCAGCGTCACCGGGAACGCGATCTCCCTGATCGCCCTGCCCGCGCTGATCCTGCCCGCCCGGGGCCCGGGGGCGTTCGGGCTCGTCGTCGCCGCCGACGCGCTGGCCGGCGTACTGCTGCTGCTGTTCGGCGGGGTCATCGCCGACCGGTACTCGCGCAGCGCCGTCATGGCCGTCTCCGACGTGCTCAGCGTCGGCGGGATCACCGGCTTCATCCTGCTGGCCGAGGCCGGGCCGCTGTGGGCGGTCATGTTCGCCGCGTGCCTCGTCGGCATCGGCGGCGCCCTCTACAACCCCGCGCACCGGGCGGCGATGCCGCAGGTCGTGCGGACCGAGCTGCTGCAGAAGGCGAACGCGCTCGACTCGGCCACCAAGCGCCTCGGCTCGGCGGCCGGTGCCCTGCTCGGCGCGCTGCTCGTCGTGTCGGTCGGGGCGAAGGGCGCGTTCGCCGTGGACCTCGCGACCTTCGCCGTCAGCCTGGCGACTCTGCTGTGGCTGCGGCTGCCCTCGGTGCGTACCGAGGCGACGGCAGGCGGCGGCGTGCGGGCGGTGCTGGCCGAGGCGCGCGAGGGCATCCGCGAGGTACGCCTGCGCCCCTGGGCCCTCGTCATCATGATCCAGGGGACCGTGCAGGTCTTCTTCCTGTTCGCGCCGAACTTCACCCTGGTGCCGATCGTCAGCCAGGAGCGGTGGGGCCCGCAGGCGTACGGCTGGATCACGGCGGCCGGCTCCATCGGCATGATGGCGGGTTCCGCGCTGGCCGGGAAGATCTCGACGAAACGGCCCGGCCTGTGGGCGATGAACGCGCTGCTGCCCTGCACCCTGCTGCCGCTGTGCCTGTGGCTGCCGGTGCCGCTGGCCGTGTGGTGCGCGGTGATGGCCCTGTCCTGGGCGGGCATCGGGATCTTCTTCGTGCTGTGGTTCACCGCGTTGCAGACCGAGTTCCCGCAGGAGGTGCAGGGGCGGGTCTTCTCGCTGGAGTCGATCGGCAACTTCGCCCTGCAGCCCATCGCGATCGCGGTCGCCCCGCTCATCGCGAGCTCGATCGGGTACGGCGCGTTCTCCATCGGCGCAGTTATCATCCTGATTGCCTCGACGTACGGGGTGTTCCTGGTCAAGGGCACCGTCACGCTCTCCTCCGCGCGCCCCGTCACAGTCGCGCGGGCCGAGGCGTGACAGCCGCGCCGACCGTGTTGGCTTGACGACGTGCATCAGCTGCCGCGCCCCGCCGTCCTCGTCTCCATCCTCGGGGGGCTCACCGCCTTCGGCGCGTTCTCCTTCGACATGTACCTGCCCGCGTTCCCGGCGATCGCCGCCGATCTGCACGTGCCCGCCGCCCAGGTTCAGCTCACCCTCACCGCCGCCCTGGTCGGCCTCGGCCTCGGGCAGTTCGTCGCGGGCCCGCTGTCGGACCGCTACGGGCGGCGCGCGCCGGTACTCGCCGGCACGGTCGTCTTCGCCGTCGCGTCCGCCCTCATCGCGGTCGCCCCGAACATCGCGGTCTTCGTGATCCTGCGCCTGCTGCAAGGGTTCGGCGGCGGCATCGGCACCACCGTCTCCCGCGCCGTCGTCCGCGACCTCTACTCCGGGGCCGCGGCCTCCCGCTACCTCTCGCGCATCCTGCTCGCCTTCGGCGTCGCCCCGATCGTCGCGCCCACCGTCGGCGCAGCCGTGCTGCGGGTGACGAGCTGGCGCGGCATCTTCCTGCTGCTGTCGGCGTACGGGGTGCTGATCACGTTCGTCGTGCTGCGCCTGCTGCCCGAGACCCTCCCGGCCGAACGCCGTCGCACCGGCGGTGCCGCCGAGATCGTCGCGGGCTTCCGCCGGCTCGGTTCCGACCGCCTCTATCTCGGGTACGCCCTGGCGCAGAGCCTGAGTTTCGCCGGGTTGTTCGCGTACCTGTCGAGCAGTTCGTTCGTGCTCCAGGACGGGTTCGGCGTGTCCCCGCAGGCGTACGGGCTGATCTTCGGCCTGAACTCGGTCGGCCTGGTGGCCGCGGGGCAGCTGAGCGCCCGCGCCGTGACCCGGCGTACGCCTCGGCGGCTGCTGTTCGCCGCGCTGTTCGTCGGGCTCGGCGCGACGGTGATCCTGCTGGCCGGGGCGGGCCTGCACCGGCTGGCCCTGGTGATACCGATGATGTTCCTGTTCGTCGCCAGCCTCGGTGTCGTCTTCCCGAACAGCACCGCGCTCGCCCTCGACCAGTACCCGGAGATGGCCGGGACCTCGGCCGCCCTGCTCGGCGCGTTGCAGTCGCTGATCTCCGGATTCGCCGGCCCGCTGGTGGCGTCGCTGGGCGCCGCGACCGGCGTACCGATGGCGGCGGTCATGCTCGGCTTCGCGGCCGTGTCGCTGGTGACGGTCAGCGTGCTGACCCGGCCGGTTCAGGCGGCTGCGTAGAGGGCCGTGCGCATCGCCTCGACCGGTGCCGTCCGCCCGGTGAACTGCTCCCACTGGCGTACGCCCTGGGCCAGCAGCAGGTCGAGGCCGGAGACGATCGGGCAGCCGGCCGCCAGTGCCGAGGCCGCCAGCGGGGTCGGCCACGGCTTGTAGACCGCGTCGAACACTACGGTGGCCGGGTTCCAGTCGACGGCGAGCTCGTCGGCGATCCCGAACGGCAGCGTCGAGAAGACGACGTCCACATCGGACAGCCGGGCCGCCGACGGCCACGGGACGTGTTCCAGGTCCGCGAGCCCGAGGTGCTCCGCGACCGGCCGCAACTCGTCCACCGCCTCGGTACGCCGGGCGTGCACCTCGACGGCGGACGCCTTCAGCCCGGCGGCGGCCGCCAGCGCCGCCCGTGCGGTGCCGCCCGCCCCCAGCACCGCGACCCGGTCCGCGCCCGTGATCCCGGCCCAGCCGAGCGCGTCGAGCATCCCGGGAGCGTCGGTGTTGTCCGCGTGCCAGGATCCGTCCGGCCGGCGTACCAGGGTGTTGCAGACTCCCAGCGCGGCCGCGACGGGCGCGACGTGCCCGGCCAGCGCGAGGCCGGCCTCCTTGAGAGGCATGGTCAGGGAGAGGCCGGCCCACTCCGGGCCGAGACCGGCGACGAAGGCCGGCAGCTCGGGGATGGTGACCTCGATGCGGTCGTAGTGCCAGCCGGTGAGGCCGGCGGCGGCGTAGCCGGTGTTGTGGATGACCGGCGACAGGGAATGGGTGATGGGGCTGCCCAGAACCGCGGCCCGCCGGATCGTCTCGTCCCGCATGAGCGATCAGAGTACGCGGAAGGGCGGCAGGCCATCGGCCCACCGCCCTTCGCGCACAGCGCTATCCGTTGCAGGTGCCGTTGAGGATCCCGGCCTTGACCGCCTTGGCGTAGTTGGCGCAGTGGCCGTTCCAGTCGGTCGCGTAGCCCATGGTGCCGGCCTTGTCGATCGTCATGAAGTAGGTCCACGGTCCGGTCGCCGGCGACATGGCGCCCTTGAGCGCCGCCTCACCGGGGTTGCTGATCGGCCCGATCGGCATGCCGGAACCGGCCGGAGCGTCGAAGGTGTTGTACGGGTCCTTCGGGTTGTGCTGCTCGCCGCGCAGGATCTGGCTGGAGTCCTTCGGCACCTTGCCGGTCGTGCGCAGCCAGTAGTTGACCGCGCTGTCGATCTGCAGGCACTTGCAGGGGAAGTTGTCGGTGTACACGCGGTTGTAGAGCACCCGCGCCACCTTGGGGTAGTCCGCCGCCTTCACCACTTCGGCCTGCCCGATGGACGCGGCGACCAGCGCCTCGTAGGGCGAGATGTGCAGGTTGCCCTGCACGGTGTCGGCGAAGTTGAGGTTGCCCGTGACCGTCAGGAACCGGTCGACCATGGTCTTCAGCGCCGACTCGGCGGTGACGTTCGGCGGGAAGGCGTAGGTGTCCGGGAACAGGAAACCTTCGACGCCACCCGCGACCTTCTTGCCGTCGGTGCGTTTGTACCACCAGTCGGGGATGCCGAGTTTGACCGGGTCGGCCGCCTTCTGGAAGTCCGCGAGCGGGAGCTTCAGCTTCTCGGACAGCAGGGAGTAGATCTGAATCGCGATGAGACCCTCGGGGATGGTGACCGCGTTGGTCAGGCGGTTCTTGGGATCGAGCATCGCCAGAACCGCCGCGTTGCCGCTCATCTGCTTGTGCATCGTGTAGAAGCCGGGCTGGATCTTGGTCGAGTCCTTGTTCGCCTCGGCCGCCGACACGAACGCCTTCGCGCTCTTCACGACGTCCGCCTTGACCAGCGTGTTGCCGATCTCGGCGAGCAACTGGCCCTGCTTGACCTCGATCTGGACGGTGCCCGTCCCGTTGCCGTCGTAGTCCGGGGTCAGGAAGTAGTTCGAGATCTTGTTGTAGCCGAAGTAGGCCGCCCCGCCGAGGCCGCCGAGCAGCACGAGGGTGAGGAAGAGCGCGAGGTAGCTGCGACCCCGCCGCTTCTTCTTGGACTTCTTGACGCGCCGGCGCCCGCCGTCCTCACCGCCGCCACCGCCACCGCCACCGCCACCGGTGCCGCCACCGCCACCGCCGCCGAAACCGTCGTCGAAGAACCCGCCGCCACCGCCACCGCCGCCACCGCCCTGGGTGTCGTAGCGCGGGTCGTACCGGTCGTCGGCCAACTGCTCGTAGCGGCGCGACCCGGTGTCGTAGCGCGGGTCGAACTGGCGCTCCTGCCGGGGCTCGGCGTACCGCTGCTGGCCGCCGGTGTCGAAGCGGGGCTGCCCGCCCGTGTCGTAACGCTGGCCGCCCTGCTCGTACCGCGGGTCGTACTGCCGCTCCTGCCGGGGGTCGGCGTACCGCTGCTGGCCGCCGGTGTCGTACCGGGGCTGGCCACCGGTGTCGTAGCGCGGCTGGCCGCCGGTGTCGGGGCGGCCGGTGTCGTACCGCTCGTCGTAGCGGGGGTCGGCGTAACGCGGCTGGCCACCGGTGTCGAAGCGGGGCTGGCCGCCGGTGTCGTAACGCTCGGGCGGCTGACCGCCGCGCCCGCTCCAGGTCTGCTCCCGCGGATCGGGCTGGGCTTCGCGGCCGTACTGCTGCCGGCTGTCCCAGCTTCCCTGACCACGATCAGCGGCGCGCTCGTCGGCACGCTCAGCCCGACGGCGCCGGCCGCGACCGCGATCATGATCCTCGAAATCGAGGTTCAGGTCGTCGATCATCTTTGCCTCCGTCGACTCTCCAGATACTGCTGCAAGATCTCCACCGCGGCCGCCTGGTCGACGACACTGCGCTGGCGCTTTCCCTTGACGCCTCGATCGGAGAGCCTACGGGCTGCCGTAACGGTTGACATCCTCTCGTCCGCCATGACAATTGGGACAGGCGCCAGCGCTTCACCCAAAATTCGGGCATATTCGCGGACCTTTTTCGCCGCCAGACCCTCTTTTCCCGAGAGGTCGACCGGTAACCCTACGATGACTTCGACGGTTTCATACTCGTGCGCGAGTCGCACGATCTCCGCGATATCGGTGGGTATAGGCGGAATTTCCGGCCCGGCAACCTGGTCGCTGACGTTACCGGGCGTGATGACCGACGCGCCGTCGGAGATCCGCTGGTGGTCGTCACTGTCCGTAGTGGGCTTGGGTCGTTTGTGCCGGGCCTTGACCCGTTTTCCCGGTACGGCGTCGGCAGTGGATACTCCCTCGCCCCCCTCGCCGGCGATGGAAGCCCGTTCGCCGGCGGTGGACGCTTCGGCGCCCGCCGGGCCGCGCTCCGAGGGCAGGACGAACGACTGATCGCGCGGCACGGTCGCCACGGGAGTGGCGAGAATGCCGTCGGGGTCGCACACGGCGACCCCGACGCGCACCGATCCGACGTCGACACCGAGGCGTACGCCCCGGACCCAGCCTGCCGTCACGCGGCCTGCCGGACGGCCGCCTCGACGGCGGCGAGCAGCTTCGGCGTCTCCTCCGCGGCCACGCCACCACCCTGCGCCAGGTCGGCGTTGCCGCCACCCCGGCCCGAGAGCGCGCCCTTGACCAGCGCGGACGCTTCGAGCCCGCGGGCCTTCGCGGCGGCGTTGACCGCCACGATCAGGGACGCCTTGCCGCCGGCCCGGCTCGCCACGGCCACCACCGCCGGCTTCTCGGCCGGGATCTGGCCGCGCACGTCCTGCGCGAGCGTGCGCACGTCGTTGGCGGCCGCGCCCTCCGGCGCCTCCGTCGCGACGAACGCCACGCCGTTCAGGTCACGCGCCGCCTGGGCGATCGAGGCGCTGCCCGCGAGCACCATCTGCGCGCGCAGCTTCTCCAGCTCCCGCTCGGCGTCGCGCAGCTGCGCCACCGTCTGCTCCACCCGGTCCGCGACCTGCTCGTTGGGTACGCGGTACAGCTCGGCCAGGCGCGACACGAGCAGGTGTTCCTTGGCCAGGTAGGAGAACGCGTCGATACCGACGAGCGCCTCGACCCGGCGTACGCCGGAACCGATCGACGACTCCGACAGGATCTTGACGAGGCCGAGCTGCCCGGAGCGCTCGGTGTGCGTACCGCCGCACAGCTCGCGGGCGTACTCGCCGACCTCGACGACCCGCACGACGTCGCCGTACTTCTCTCCGAACAGGGCCATCGCGCCCATCGCCCGGGCCTCGGCCTGCGAGGTGAGGAAAGCCCGTACCTCCAGGTCCTCCAGCAGCACCTCGTTGATCCGCTGCTCGACGTCGACCAGGACGCCGGCCGACACGGCGCTCGGCGTGTTGAAGTCGAACCGCAGCCGGCCCGGCGCGTTGAGCGAGCCCGCCTGCGTGGCCGCCTCGCCGAGGAAGTTGCGCATCGTCTGGTGCACGAGGTGGGTCGCGGTGTGCGCCCGGGAGATCGCCTTGCGGCGGGCCACGTCGATCTCGGCGTACCCCTCCTCGCCGGGGCGTACCTCGCCGGAGACGACGCGTACCTTGTGGATGATCAGACCCGGGATCGGCTTCTGGACGTCGAGCACCTGGACCTTGCCGCCGCCGACCGTGATGAGACCGGTGTCGGCCTGCTGGCCGCCGCCCTCGGCGTAGAACGGGGTCGCGTCGAGGACCAGCTCGATCACGTCACCCTCGCCGGCCGCCCGCAGGACCTCGCCGGCCGGGGTCAGCAGCGTACGCACCCGGGACTCGCGGGCGATCTCGGCGTACCCGGTGAACTCGACCTCGCCGCCGTCCTCCAGCGACGACCGGTACGCCGAGAGGTCCGCGTGGCCGGTCTTACGGGCCTGCGCGTCGGCCTTGGCCCGCTTGCGCTGCTCGGACATGAGCGACTTGAAGCCCTCGGTGTCGACCGACAGGCCCTGCTCGGCCGCGATCTCCAACGTCAGGTCGATCGGGAAGCCGTAGGTGTCGTGCAGCTGGAACGCCTTGTCGCCGGACAGGCTCTTGCGGTTCTGCTGCTTCGTGTCGGCGATCGCCGTGTCGAGGATCGTCGTGCCGGCCCGCAGGGTCGACAGGAACGTCTCCTCCTCCGCGTACGCGTACTGGGAGATGCGGTCGAAGTCGGACGCGAGCTCGGGGTAGGACGGCGCCATGGCGTCCCGGGCGACCGGGAGCAGGTGCGGCAGCGCGGCCTCCTGCCAGCCCAGCAGCCGCATGGCCCGGATGGAGCGGCGCATGATGCGGCGCAGCACGTAGCCGCGGCCCTCGTTGGACGGGGTGACGCCGTCGCCGATGAGCATGAGCGCGGTGCGCACGTGGTCGGCGATCACCCGCAGCCGCACGTCGTCCGGCGCGGACTCGCTCGCGGTGTGCGTGTGCGTGACGTTGTACCGCTTGCCGGTCAGCTCGCAGGCCTTGTCGATGAGCGGGCGGACCTCGTCGATCTCGTAGAGGTTGTCGACGCCCTGCATGATCGACGCCATGCGCTCCAGGCCCATGCCGGTGTCGATGTTCTTGGCCGGCAGCTCGCCCAGGATCGGGTAGTTCTCCTTGTCGGTGCCGGGGCCGCGCTCGAACTGCATGAAGACGTTGTTCCAGATCTCCATGTAGCGGTCCTCGTCGACCTCCGGGCCGCCCTCGCGCCCGTACGCCGGCCCGCGGTCGACGTAGATCTCGGAGCAGGGTCCGCACGGGCCGGGAATGCCCATCGACCAGAAGTTGTCGGCCTTGCCCCGGCGGACGATCCGCTCCGACGGCAGCCCGACCCCGCGCCAGTACTCGATCGCCTCGTCGTCGTCGAGGTAGACGGTCGCCCAGACCTTGTCCCCGTCGATGCCGAACCCGCCCTGGTCGACCGGCTTCGTGATGAGGTCCCAGGACAGCGCGACGGCCTCGGCCTTGAAGTAGTCGCCGAACGAGAAGTTGCCGTTCATCTGGAAGAACGTGCCGTGCCGGGACGTCTTGCCGACCTCGTCGATGTCCGGCGTACGGATGCACTTCTGCACGCTCACCGCGCGCTTGAAGGGGGCCGCCTGCTGCCCGAGGAAGTACGGCACGAACTGGACCATGCCGGCGTTGATGAACAGCAGGTTCGGGTCATCGATGGCCGGCAACGGGGCGCTCGGCACGACCGTGTGCCCGTTCGCCTCGAAGTGGGCCAGGAACCGCCGCTTGATTTCCGCGGTACGCATCCTCGTGCGTCACCCTTCCTGCTGTCGCTGGACGATCTCGCTGTTGTAGAACTTCTGGCCGACGCCGCGGGCCCAGGACAGGTCCGCGCCGCCGTCGAGCGCCTCGCCGTCGGCGAACGCCCGGTGTATCTCATCTTCCCGCTCGGCCATGCCGTAGCGGACGTCCTCCAGGAAGTCGCGGGCCTCGTCGACCAGCCCGCGTACGCCCTCCGTCGCCGAGCCGGCCAGCGCCGCCGGGGTGAACTGGCGGGCCTTCTTGGTGACCATGCGTACGACGACCACGCCGACGCCGATCCCGATGCCGAGCCAGAGCAGCCGCTTCACCATGGCCTACCGCCCCCTCTGGGCTTTCTTCTGCTCCTTCAGGTACGCGCGCGCCGCCTTGTCGTCCTCGGCGCCCTTGCGAGCGGCGTTGGCCCGGCGTACGCCGTAGCCGAACGCGGCCACCTTGACCAGCGGACTGGCCGCGGCCGACGAGACGACGCCGACCAGGTTCGCGATGTTGGCCGTGGCGGCCTGCGCGTGCGAAGTCATCACGTCGACCTTCGCCAGCTGCACGTTGACGCCGTCGAGCGTCACCTGGGCCTGGCTCAGCGCGGTGTTCACGTTGTCGACGGTCCCGTGGACCTCGTCGAGCAGCGGACCCGTACGCACCTGCACGTCGCGCAGCGTCTGCGTGGCCGCGTCGATCGTGTGGCGCAATCGCAGCACGGGCACGGTCAACGCGAGCATCAGCACCGCGAATCCACCGGCGGCCACCAGTGCCGCGATCTCCCAACCACGCATGGCGCGGCTCCCCTCGACTCAGCCCGACGTGCAGACCTTACCTTTTCAGCCACGTTGAGCCGCTTGCGCCCCGCTGTCGGCGGCCGGGGTCGTCGTCCCCGGCCGCCCGGCGGTCAGGAGCCGATACCCGGTACGGGCGCGTCGGCGGGCGGCGCGTTGCCGTCGGGCGGTGCGGAACCGTCCCCCGGCGGCTGGTTCAGCCGGTCGTCGGCGATGGCGTTGTACACCTTGAACGACACCAGCGAGCCCTTGCACTGCGGGGCGGCCTGGCTCTGGTCGGCGTTGGTCGTCGGCCGGTTCGACAGGAGCTCGTTGGCGCACGGGTTGTCCCTTACCCACAAGTCCAAGGTGTACTCGTCGCGCCGCCAGCACGTGTAGTGCCCGCTGACACCCTTGGCCGGCGGGCAGTTCGCCACCTTCCACCGGACCCAGCCGGAACTCTCCAACGCCTGCACGTACGCCGCGTTGGTCTCGTCGGGCGACTTCTCCGAGGCCACGTCCCGTTCCCGGTACCGGCACTCGATGATGCACCAGCGGCTGCCGGACACCTCGTCGGTGGTCTGGCCGGCCGCCCACGCCGGCACCTCGAGCGAGTTGAGCGAGGTGAACACGGGATCCTTGGTGGCCGCCCGGACGACCAGGAACAGCGGCAGCGCGCCGAGCACGGTGATGATGACGGCCATCAGGGTCAGCATCCGCAGCCGCTGCTGTTCACGCATCTGCTTGCGCAGCTCGGAGCGGGCGCCCCGGATCGCGCCCATGCCGGCCTGCAGACCGGCGCGGGCGCCGCGCGGCTGCGGGCGTCCGTCCGGACCGGACATGCCGGGGCGCGGTTCGGGGATCCCCTGCTGGGGCATCCCGGGCGGAGCCATGCCGGGCGCGTTCATGCCGGGCGGGTTCATACCGGGCGCGCCCATGCCGGGGCCGCCCATGCCCGGGCCGCCGGGACCTGGACCGTGCGGGCCCGGGCCGTTGGGGCCGCCGAGACCGGGGCCGCCGGGCTTGCCCATACCCGGGCCGCCGGGACCACCAGGGCCGGCGGGAGCACCAGGGCCGCCCGGCTTGCCCGGACCGCCCGCACCGGGACCACCCGGACCACCGGCACCGGGACCGCCGGGTCCGCCCATGCCGGGACCGGGACCACCGGCACCCGGACGGCCGGGGCCGCCCGCGCCCGGGCCGCCGGCACCAGGACCACCGACACCAGGACCGCCGACGCCAGGACCACCCGCACCGGGACCGCCGAGGCCGGGGCCACCGCTCTTGCCCGGTCCGCCGGGTCCGGCCGGACCCGCGCCACGTCCGCCGGGACCGGCGAGGGCATCGCGCCCGCGGCCGCCGCCGCCCGGACCGCCTGCGCCCGGACCACCGCTACCAGGGCCGCCGCCACCGGGTCCACCGCTGGGACCGCCCAGGCCGGGGCCGCCGGAGCCGGGACCACCGGGGTCGCCGCTACCGGGTCCGCCCCTGCCGGGGCCGCCCTTGCCAGGACCGCCACTGCCGAGACCACCGAGACCGGGGCCGCCCGAACCGGGTGCACCGGCGATGCCGGGACCACCGCCCGGACCGGACCCACCGGGCCCGCCGGCGCCGGAGCGACCCGCCGGGCCGCCGAGGCCGGGACCACCCGACACCGGGCCGTCCAAGCCACCGGGTCGTCCCCCACCGGAGCCGGGGCCGCCCGAACCGGGACCGCCGGCACCTGGACCACCCGCGCCGGAACCGGGGCCCGCCGAACCGGCGGGACCCGGGCCGCCGGGAGCACCGGGCGCACCAGGGCCGCCGCGACGCCGGCCGAGCAGGCCGCCGAGCGCTCCCTGGGCCGCGCCGAACGCCCCCTGGACACCGCCGCGTGGGCCGCCCGCGCCGGGCGGGCCGGATGCCGGACCGCGACCGGGGCCGGACACCGGCTGGGCCGGCGACGCGGGACCGCCGGGGCGGCCTCGGCCGGGATCGGCGTCGGGGGGCTGCACCGCAGAGGCGTTGTCGCCCATGCGCGGGCCGCCGTCGCCCGGCTGCGTATTGCGAGGAGCACTGTCCCGCTGCATCAGCGGGCGGAACCGCGCGCCGAGCGTGTCGGTCATCGGGTTGCGCGCGGGCGGACGCGGCGTCGCGGGTGGCGCGGGCGGCGTCTCACCGCCGCGGCCGGGCTGCTCCGGCTCGCGCGTCTTGCCGAGCGGGTCGCGATCGGCCCGGCCGCCGCGGCGGCGTTCGGGCTCGGGTTCCCGCGGGTTGCCCAGCAGGTCGCGGTCGGCTCCTCCGGGACGGTCGGCGGTACGCGCACGCTCCGGCTCCCGGGGGTTGCCGAGCAGGTCCCGGTCGGCGCCGCCGGGACGGTCGGTACGCGCGGCGGCGGCCGGCGGTTCCCGGTCCGGGCCGACTGGCCGATCGGATCGCGGGTTGCCCAGCAGATCGCGTTCGGGCCCGCCGGGACGGTCCGCCCGCCGCCGTCCGGCCTGCGTACGCGATTCCTCCTCGGCCCGGCGCCGGCCGGTGGTCTCCTCGTCGACCCGGCGGTGCCCACCGGTCACGGGCTCGTCGTCGACCCGGCGGTGGCCGCCGGTCACGGGTTCGTCGTCCAGTCTTCGGCGACCGCCCGCAGCCGGCTCCTCCGGGGTACGCCGTCCCAGCAGATCGTCCAGCGAGCGCCGCCCGCTCGGCTCCTCCGCGGCCCGGCGGCCCGGGGGCTCCTCGGCGGCACGACGGCCGACAGGCTCTTCGGCGGCCCGGCGACCCGGCGGCTCCTCGGCCGCACGACGGCCCACAGGCTCTTCGGCGGCCCGGCGACCCGTGGGCTCTTCGGCGGCGCGGCGACCCGGCGGCTCTTCGGCGGCGCGGCGGCCGGTCGGCTCCTCCGCGGCGCGGCGGCCGGTCGGCTCCTCCGCGGCGCGGCGGCCGGTCGGCTCGTCCGGGGCGCGACGGCCGGGCGGTTCCTCCGCGGCACGGCGGGCGGCGCGGGCGGGCGGTTCCGGGTCGGCGGAGCGACGGCGGCCGGGCGGCGTACCGGGGGCGGCGCCGGGTTCCTCACCGCGCAGTCCGGCCCAGCGGGCGTCACGACCCGCCGGCTCGGCGGCCGGCTCCTCGCGGCGGGGCGTACCCGGGCCGATCTCGGTCTTCGACTCCTTCGCCTGCCGGAGGTCGTCGAGCCAGCCGGTCTCCTCCTGGGGGACCTCGATCGGCTCGCCACTCCGGGCCTTGCGACGGCCTCGACCGTCCTCGGTCCGATCGTCACGCGCCATCTACTGTTCCTCCCCTGTCTCGGCCGTGGCTGCCGCGGACCTGCCGCGGACGACCGCACGGAGTTTAGGCAGTCGCGCCGCGATCGTGCGCTCCGCTCCGTGCTCGGTTGGGCGATAGTAGTCGGCCTCGGTCAGTTCGTCCGGAGGGTACTGCTGCGTCACGACACCGCGCGGGTCGTCGTGCGGATAGCGGTAGCCCTTGCCGTGCCCGACCTTCGCCGCACCGGAGTAGTGCGCGTCCCGCAGCGCCGGCGGGACGCTGCCCGCCTTCCCCGCGCGGACGTCCGCCATGGCGGCGAAGAGCGCCGTCGTCACCGTGTTCGACTTCGGCGCGGTCGCCAGATGTACGCACGCCTGGGCGAGGTTCAGCTGCGCCTCGGGCAGGCCGACGTACTCGACCGCGTGGGCGGCCGCGGTGGCCACCGACAGCGCCACCGGGTCGGCCATGCCCACGTCCTCGGACGCGAAGATGACCATGCGCCGGGCGATGAACCGGGCGTCCTCGCCCGCGACCAGCATCCGGGCCAGATAGTGCAGGGCCGCGTCGACGTCGGAGCCGCGCATGCTCTTGATGAACGCGCTCACCACGTCGTAGTGCTCGTCCCCGGCCCGGTCGTAACGCAGGGCGGCCGTGTCGACCGCCTTCTCGGCAGTGGCCAGGTCGATCTCGGTCACGCCCAGTTCGGCGGCCGACCCGGCGGCCGCCTCCAGCGCCGTCAACGCCTTGCGGACGTCGCCGGCCGCGAGGCGTACAAGATGATCTTCTGCGGCGGCGGAGAGGGCGACCGCTCCGCCCAGACCGCGCTCGTCGGTGGTCGCGCGCCGCACCAGGCCGCGCACGCCGTCGTCGTCGAGGGGCTTGAGAGTCAGCAGTACGCAGCGCGACAGCAACGGCGAGATGACCGAGAAGTACGGGTTCTCGGTGGTGGCCGCGAGCAGCGTGATCGTGCGGTCCTCGACGGCCGCGAGCAGCGAGTCCTGCTGCGCCTTGGAGAAGCGGTGGACCTCGTCGAGGAACAGGACGGTGGCGGGGCCGCCGCGGCGGCGCTCGTGCCGGGCGACGTCGATGGCCGCGCGGACGTCCTTGACCCCGGCGGTGAGCGCGGACATCGCGACGAAGCGGCGGTCGCTGGCGCGGGCGACGAGGTGCGCGATCGTGGTCTTCCCACTACCCGGCGGTCCCCAAAGGATTACGGAGAGTGGCGGCCCGCCGCCGACGAGCCGGCGCAGCGGTGCACCCGGGGCGAGCAGGTGGTCCTGGCCGACGAGTTCGTCGACGTTCGCCGGCCGCATGCGTACGGCCAGCGGCGCGTCGGGTCCGGGATCATCGAAGCCCACGGCCGGGGCGCCGGACGCCGGCAGCGCGAAAAGACCGTCCGGGTGGGCTTCCATCGGCAGAAGAATACTCCGCGTCACCGACGCTCCCGCGCGCTCGGTCAGCTCTCCCGCCGCATCGCCGCGAGCGAGGATCTCGACGCGCGTTTCAGCCAGGCCGACACCGGGCGCTCGATGTAGCGGTGCACCAGCCAGGCCAGCCCGAGCAGCCCCGGAATCAGCAGCCCCAGCAGGACGCCGGGCGGAACGTCGTCGTGCCAGGCGTGGATCGCGGCCACGCCGAGACTCTGATGCAGCAGGTAGAGGGGGTAGGTGAGGGCGCCCGCCGTGGTCAGCACCGGCAGCCGCGCAGCGGTGAGCCTTCCGGTCGCCACCGCCGCCATCAGCGCGTAGATCATGGTGATGAGGACGGCCGCGATCACCCAGTCCCGGCCGCCGTCGGAGTGGATCGTCGCGGCCATGTGGGACTGGACCCGGTAGAGGGCGAGCAGCCAACTGGTCGTCACCAGCGCCCAGAGCAGCGGCGTCGCCCCGAACCGGTAGATCAGGTACAGCGCCGTCCCGCCCGCGAAGTAGGGCGCGTTGTCGGCCGAGATCAGCCAGTTCAACCAGGGCAGGCCGCTCGCGAACGCGGCCGCCGCGAGCCACAGCGCGCAGAAGTAGACCATCCGCCGGTAGGTGACCCCGATCGCCAGCACGACCGCGAACAGCAGGTAGAAGCGCAGCTCCACGCCGAGCGTCCAGTACGACGGGTCGACGTCCTGTACGCCGAGCGGGTTCTGCAGCATCGTCAGGTTGGCCGCGATCTGCGCGCCGGTGAGTTCGCGCGTACCGGCCAGGAGCACGACCGGCACCGAGATCACGATCGCCACCCAGTACGCCGGATACAGCCGGGCCACCCGGGACGCCGCGAAGTCCCCGACCGGCCGCCCCCAGCCGGACATGCAGATCACGAACCCGGAGATGAGGAAGAACAGCTCGACGCCGAGCCAGCCGAACCGGCCGACGGGGCTGAGCGGCTGCCCCCAGCCCGCCGACGGCGAGCTGACCAGATGCCAGGACAGAACGGCCAGCGCGGCCAGCAGACGGAGTCCGTCCAGCACCAAGAGGCGGGGACGTTGGATATCCTTGGCCCCATGGAGTTGACCGTCGGCCTGTCCGCCCAGGTCCAGCTGCGGGTGAGTGACGCGGACACCGCCCAGGCCCTCGGCTCCGGCGACGTCCCCGTGCTCGGCACCCCCCGCGTACTCGCGCTCGCCGAGGCCGCCACGGTCGCCGCGACCGCCCGTCACCTGCCGGACGGAAGCACCACTGTGGGCGTACGCGTCGAGCTCGACCACCGCTCGCCGACCCCCGTCGGGCGTACCGTCGTCGCGCGGGCCGGCCTGGTCGAGGTGGAGGGCCGACGCCTCACCTTCGACGTGACGGTGCACGATGGGGACCTCCTCGTCGCCGACGGCCGGGTCGAACGAATCCTCGTCGACCGTCATCGTTTCGTGGAGAAGGCGACCACCGCATGATCACCTTCCATGAGATAGCCGACCGGGTCTACCTGGCGACCGAGCCGATGCTCCGGGTCAACGTGACACTCGTGGTCGGCGACGGTCAGGCGCTCGTGATCGACACGCTCTCGATCGACGATCACGCGCGGCAGCTCCTCGAGGGCGTACGCACCGTGACGCCATACCCGCTCACGCTGGTCAACACACATCACCACTTCGACCACTCGTTCGGCAACGCCGTGCTGTCCGCCGACGGCGCGCCGATCTGGGGACACGAGACGGCCGCCCGCCACCTGCGCGAACGCGGGCCGGTCCTGCAACGCGGGTGGTACGAGGAGGCGCTGCCGTCGGACCTCGCCTTCGCCGACGCGCTCGGCCGGGTCACGATCGTGCCGCCGGGCCACACCTTCCACACCGAGTCCACACTAGACGTCGGCGGACGCGCGGTCACCTTGCGGCACCTCGGCCTCGGTCACACCGACGGCGACCTGGTCGCCGAGATCCCCGACGCCGCCGTCGTCGTGGCCGGCGACCTGATCGAGGAGGGCGCCGCACCGGGGTTCGGCGACGCGTACCCGATCTCGTGGCCGGACACGCTCGCGGGCCTGCTCGCCCTGGTCGGACCGTCGACGAGGGTCGTACCGGGCCACGGGACGGTCGTGGACCTCGGCTTCGTCCGCGCCCAGCACGACGAGCTCACCGCGCTGTCCTGGCTGATCCGCGAGGGGCACCGGGACGGGGCGGACCCGGCCCAGGTAGCGGCGAAGGCGTCGCTGACCCGCTTCGGCGAGCGCGGCCTGATCGAAGCCCAGCACGCGGTCACCCGAGGATTCCTGGAGCTCGACGCCGCCCTTTAAACTCACATCCAGATCATTCAAGATCAATTCTTGTCCCGGGTTCGTCGATCTCACCTCCGCTCCTCGCGCGGGAGACCGTTCCGCCCCTATCGCTGCGCTCCGGGGACTCCACTGCCAGGTGAGTGGGGCGAAGCATCGTTCACCGTCGTCCGGTCACCGTTTCACCCCTCGCCCTCGGCTTTTGTCGCGACTGTCCGACTTACGGGCGCGATTCACCTAGCGGAAGAGCGTTCCCGCATCTTCCATATCGGACAGTCGGGACGAAGTCCGGGCAGCCCGTCCGAATGCGGCAAGATCACTCTGATCCTCTTGATCATGTAGCACTATTTCGGCAAGAAAACGCTCTCCTGCCGATATGGCAGCACATGATCAAGGTCGAGTAGTCTCCGTCGCCGGAATGGCGTTACATGATCATGGCAAAGGCTCGCCGGTTCGATGCCGTCATGATCATGTGATGCGTATACGTCGCCAGGCAGGGGTTTTCGACGTATACGCATCACATGATCAGGGCTGGGCAGCTGAAGCGGTCACAGGTCGCTGGCGAAAGGCATTGCTGTCGCTCCGCCCGGGCGCTGCGCCACCCAGGCGGCGACGCGCAGGGCGTACCGGAGGGCGTCGATCCAGGCGTCGTCGTCATCGGCCAGGCCCGCGGCCAGCGCGTGCATGAGCGCTCCGGTCACCGAGTCGCCGCAGCCGGTCGTGTCGCTCACCGGTCCGGGCGAGATCGGCAGGCCGAAGACCCGGTCGGAGGGGTGGATGGCGTGCGCGGCCATGGCCGAGGGCCGGGAGCCGCGATCCGGTCGGGCCAGGATCGCACCGCCCTCGCCGAGCGTCACCACCACGTTCCGGGCGCCGAGCGCCCGCAGGCGCAACGCCGCGGCCGACGGCGAGGTCCGGCCGTAGAGCAGTTCGGCGTCGGCGTCCGACAGTTTCACCAGGTCCGCGGTTGCCGCGAACTCCTCGATCAGCGCCCGGCAGTCCGCCCGCTCACGCTCCGTGCCGAGCAGGAAGGGCCGAAGATTCGGATCGAGTACGCGTACCACGCCCTCGGTACGCCAGGCCGCCCGGGCGACGTCGACGAACGGGGTGCTCAGCAGCGCGATGGATCCACAGTAGAGGACCGATTCCGGCGGGACGTCGGCCGCCGACAGCCGGGCGTACGCGGGCGGGTCCCCGTAGAACGAGAACTGCGGCTCGGCCGCGGCGAAGGTCGCGACGGCCAGTGGGGTCGGCCCGGGGACCCGTTCGCAGCCGGAGACGTCCACACCGGACGATGCCGCGAACTCCAGCAGCCGGTCGCCGAACGCGTCCGTGCCGACGGCGGTCGCGAGGCGGGCCGGCGTACCGAGGCGGGCCAGGCAGACGGCGACGTTGAGGGGCGCACCGCCGACAGCCGGGCGTAGGTCACCGCCCGGCTGTTCCAGCAGATCTATGAGCGCTTCTCCAAGTACGACTGCGAGGGGCATGCCGTGAAGCCTAGGAGACGATGCCTAGGAGACCATCGAGCCGACGACC
The DNA here is from genome assembly GCF_000428945.1 of Hamadaea tsunoensis DSM 44101. Lineage (GTDB taxonomy): Bacteria > Actinomycetota > Actinomycetes > Mycobacteriales > Micromonosporaceae > Hamadaea > Hamadaea tsunoensis. The sequence goes on from NZ_AUAX01000008.1 coordinate 91,952, forward strand.
GGCTTGGTCAGCAGGGCCGACTGGTTGCGCTGAATGCCCGGGTCGAGCGTACGCGTGACGAAGATGGCGTGCCAGATGCAGAAGACCAGGACGGTCCAGATCTTGCGGGAGTGGTCGGCGGTGCCGGCCTTGTGCTCCTGCAGGAGCTTGTCGGCGTAGTTCAGGTCGAGCAGCGAGCCCGCGCCGGACGTCGCGAAGATCTCGCGGGCCCAGTCGTACATCTCCCCCGCCAGCCAGACCCGGGTCGGGGTCGGGAAGCCGAGCTTCTTGCGGTTGACGATGGCCGGCGGGACGACCTGCTGCAGGGCCATGCGCATCGCGTACTTGGTGATCTCCGAGCGCGGCGGCAGCTTGAGGTCCACCGGGACGGTCGCCGCGACGTCGAACACCTCCTTGTCCAGGAACGGTACGCGCAGCTCCAGCGAGTGGGCCATGGACATGCGGTCGGCCTTGACGAGGATGTCGCCGCGCAGCCAGGTGTACAGGTCGATGTACTGCATCGTGGTCACGTCGTCGAGGTCGAGCGCCTCGGCGTAGATCGGCGCGGTGACGTCGGTGTAGCGGACCGAGGGGTCGTAGTTGCGCATCAGCCGCTGCTTCTCGGCCTCGTTGAACATCCGCGCGTTGCCGTAGTACCGCGCCTCGATCGGCGTGGTGCCCCGCTCCAGGAAGCTCTTGCCCTTGACGCCCTGCGGGATGACCTTGGACACCGCCCGCAGGCCCTTCTGCAGCGGGTCCGGCAGGTCGTTGACCATCGCGAGGGACAGCGGCTCGCGGTAGATCGTGTAGCCGCCGAAGAACTCGTCGGCGCCCTCGCCGGACAGCACGACCGTGACGTGCTCGGCGGCCTTCTTCGCGACGAAGTACAGCGGCACGAGCGCCGGGTCGGCCACCGGGTCGTCGAGATGCCAGACGATCTTGGGCAGCGTCTCCATCATCTCGCGCGGCCCGATCTTGGTGGGGATCGTGGTCACGTCGAGGTGGCGGGCCGAGTCCTGGGCCACGTCGATCTCGGAGTAGCCGTCGACGTCGAAGCCGACCGTGAAGGTCAGGATGTTCGGGTTGAACTCCCGCGCCAGGGCCACCACCGCGGTCGAGTCGATGCCGCTGGACAGGAACGCGCCGACCGGCACGTCCGAGCGCATGTGCATGCGTACGCTCTCGCGCAGCGTGTCGCGGATGCGGGCGAAGAGCGCCTCGGGGTTGTCGGTCGGGGTGGGCCGGAAGACGGGCCGGTAGTACCGCCGGGTGCGTACGCCCTCCTCGGCGCTCCACGTCAGGCATTCACCCGAACCGATCCGCGAGATGCCCTTGTGCAGGGTACGCGGCTCCGGCACGTACTGGAGCGTCAGGTAGTGGGACAGGTTGGCGGTGTCCACCCCGGCGTCACCGGCGTACGCCGACTGCGCGAACGGCAGCAGCGCCTTCTTCTCGCTGGCCAGGTAGAGGCCGTCGCCCGTCTCCAGGTAGTGCATCGGCTTGATGCCGAACGGGTCGCGGGCGCCGAACGCGCGGCGCTCCTGGCGGTCCCAGATCACGAAGGCGAACATGCCCCGCAGCTTGTCGACGACCCGCTCGCCCCAGTAGTGGAAGCCGGCGACGATCGCCTCGCCGTCGCCCTGGGTCGCGAACTCGGCCCCGAACTCCCGGGTCAGCTCCTCGCGCAGCTCCAGGTAGTTGTAGATCTCGCCGTTGAAGGTCAGCACGTACCGCCCGTGCAGGTACGGGATCGGCTCGTGGGACAGCGCCACGTCGATGATCGACAGGCGCTTGTGCGCGAAGATCGCGTCCACGCCGACCTGCTCCATGCCCGTCTCGTCGGGTCCGCGGTGGTGCAGACATTCGAGGGCCTCGGCGAGCGCCTGGTCGTGTCGGTACGCGTCGCCGTGGGAGCTGAAGAACGCAAGGATGCCGCACATGGACCCCATCTTGTCACGGCGATGATCCAAGGGTGGGTGCAAGGGCCACCCGACGCGATCCGACCGCCTGGGTACGCGTACCGGCAGGTAGGGTCGGTGGAACCCCACGACGAGGAAGGTGTGACCCGCCATGAGCGAGGCTGACGGCGCCAAGACCGAGACCCACGACCCGGCTTACCCGCAGAAGTACCTGGAGTTCATGCGGACCGGCTGGCGGGACGCGCAGCTGACGCCGCAGGCGGCCGACGGCGCGGCCCGGTACGCGGCCCGGCGCGCCCGGCTCGCGGCGGCCTTCCCCGGTGAGACCCTGATCGTCCCGAGCGGGCACGAGCAGGTGCGGGCGAACGACACGAACTACAACTTCCGGCCCGGCAGCGACTTCTTCTACCTCACCGGCGAGTTCGACCCGGAGAGCGTGCTGATCATCCGCCCGGACGGCGAGGCGACCCTGTTCGTACGCCCCCGCTCCCCGCGGGACACCGACGAGTTCTTCAAGGACCGGATGTACGGCGAGCTGTGGATCGGCCGCCGGCACACCCTCGACGAGAAGGCCGCCGAGCTGGGCATCGCCACCGCGAACCTGGCCGACCTGCCGGACGTCCTGTCGGGCCTGGCCCCGCGCGGCACCCGGGTCCTGCGCGGCTTCGACCACACCGTCGACGCGGCGGTCCTGCCGTGGGGCGAGCGCGACCGCGAGCTGGCCTGGACGATCTCCGAGCACAAGCTGGTCAAGGACGCCTGGGAGATCGCCCAGCTGCAGGACGCGATCGACGCCACGGTCCGCGGCTTCGAGGACGCCGCCCGCGTCATCCCCGGCGACCGGCCGGTCTCCGAGCGCCTCATCGAGGGCGTCTTCGGCCTGCGGGCCCGCCACGACGGCAACGACGTCGGCTACTCCTCGATCGTCGGCTCCGGCGCCCACGCGACGATCCTGCACTGGATCCGCAACGACGGCCGGACGAACCCCGGCGACCTGCTGCTCATGGACATGGGCGTGGAGAACCGGAACCTGTACACCGCCGACGTGACGCGTACCGTGCCGGTGTCGGGGTCCTTCACCCCGCTGCAGAAGCAGGTCTACGACCTCGTGTACGCCTCGCAGCAGGCCGGCATGGACTTCATCAAGCCCGGCGTGAAGTTCGAGGACGTCCACACCACCTGCATGCGCGTACTCGCCGAGGGCCTGCACGACATGGGCATCCTGCCGGTGCCGGTCGAGGAGGCCATGCAGAAGGACTCCATGCTCTACCGCCGCTGGACGCTGCACGGCTTCGGCCACATGCTTGGCATCGACGTGCACGACTGCGCCAACGCCCGGTCCGAGAACTACAACAAGGGCGAGCTGGGCGAGGGCTACGTGCTCACCGTCGAGCCCGGCCTCTACTTCCAGGCCGAGGACGACCTGGTCCCCGAGGAACTGCGCGGCGTCGGCGTACGCATCGAGGACGACGTCCTGGTCACCGCCGAGGGCTGCGTCAACCTGTCGGACGGGCTGCCGCGGACGAGCGGCGAGGTGGAGGCCTGGCTGGGAACGCAGCGGGAGCAGGGTTTCCGGCTTCCGTCCTGATTTTTCCCATTTCAGCCCGCTCTGGCGGTTCGGGCTCATAGGGTCGATCTCGGCCTGGGGTCCGTTACCGAAGGAGTACGCAATGGGTCTGGTCGGAGAGCTGCTCTGGTCCGTCGGTCACCTGGTCCACGGACTGCTCGGCGGCTGGTGGCATCCGCACTGGTGAAAGATGGGGCGCCCGCGTCTTTGCGGGCGCCCCATCACACTTTTTGAAGGCGGCTCGGTCACCGTCGGGATGCGGACGAAGCAAAGAGATCTTGAATAGAAACTGCTGCCGGAACAACAGTTTCTATTCAAGATCTAGTGCGGCACTCCGCCAGTCAGCGGACGAAGACCGCCACCGACCGCGCTGGTACCGACAGCGAACCCGACGTGGACGCCGTGGCCGTACGCAGGACCGGGTCCGCCGACGAAGCGAGGATCGGGTCCAGCGAGAGCCCGGACAGACCCACCTGCTGCGTGACCGCCGACGGGGATCCGTTGAACACCACCACGTACTGCCGGTGGGCTCCGCCGAGACCGGTCCCATCCAGGACCATGGTGATCACGCCCGGAACCGCGGAGGCCGTGCCCGACAGCGGGAACGACACCCGCTGCTGGACCTGGGCCGCCGTGGTCAGCGAGAACACCGGCGAGGACGACCGGATCCGCATCAGCTCCGCGAATCGCGCGTCCGCCATCGCGATGTCCGCGCAGGACGGGACGATGGCCGGGTCGGCCAGGAGCGGCCGGGCGTACGCCCAGCGGGACTGGTTGTCCGCCGCCATCGGCAGGCCGGCCCCGAATCCGTTGCCGGACGCGCAGTCCCAGCGGATCTCGTTGAACCAGTCGCCGGCGTTGAAGCTGTTCTTGTCCAGGGACTTCGACCGCAGCCGCGACGAGCCGAGCGTCACGAATCCGGTGCCCTGCGAGAACGCGACCGTCGAGAGGGCCAGTACCTGCATGCGGGCCCGGTCGGTCGCCGAGGTCCCGTCCGGCAGCTTGTACGCCAGCGCGTCGAACAGGATCTCGTTGTCATGCGCGTCCACATAGGTCACGGCTTCGCCGGGCCGGGCGGCGTACCCGGCGGGTGAGCCGTTGTAGTCGACCTGCGAACCGGAGTGCACCGCGCCGTCGGAACCCCGGAAGGAGTAGGAGGCGAGGTTCCCCGCGAGGCCCAGCTCCACCAGATCCGTGTTGTGGCCGAGCGCGGACAGCGACGAAGCAGGACCGCCGTTGGGATCCGTGTACTGGCCCGAGGCGAACCCCTGGATACGCGGGTCGCCGTCGAACGGGCCGCCGCCGCGTACGGCGTCGCGCTGGCGGTCGCTGAACGTCGCGATCCCGGTGCCGGCCATGTTCTTCTGCGTCGCCTGGACGAACCGGGCGTTGCCCGCGACCTCCCCGAAGTCCCAGCCCTCGCCGTACAGGATGATCGACTTGCCGTCGACGCCGTCCTTCGCGGGCGTCAGGTCGTCCAGGGCGGCGCGTACGGCCAGGATGTTGGCCTTCGGGTGGTGGCCCATGAGGTCGAACCGGAACCCGTCCACCTTGTACGCCTTGGCCCACGTGACCACGGAGTCGACGACGAGCTTGCCCATCATCGCGTGCTCGGGGGCGGTGTTGGCGCAGCAGGTGGAGGTGGCCACCGTGCCGTCGTCGAGCAGCCGCTGGTAGTAGCCGGGCACGATCTGGTCGAGGACCGAGTTCGGGTCGGTGCCCGCCGCGGACGTGTGGTTGTAGACCACGTCGGCGACGACGCGCAGCCCGGCACCGTTGATCCCGGCGACCATCCGCCGGTACTCCTCGACCCGGTCGGCCGGGTCGACGGCGTACGAGCCCTCGGGCACGGTGTAGTGCAGCGGGTCGTAGCCCCAGTTGTAGCCGTCGGTGTTCTGCACGGCCGCGACGCACGCCTGCTGCCGGTCCGAGTCGCGCGGCAGCGACGGGAGGTCGCAGGCCGGCTGGGCCTGGTCGGCCCGCTTCTCGGGAGTCGAGGAGAAGTCGAACGTGGGCAGCAGGTGCAGGTGCGTCACCCCGGCCGACGCCAGCGACTTCAGCTCCGTCATGCCGGCCGAGGACGGCTCGGTGAACGCCAGGTAAGTGCCCCGCTCGGCGGCGGGAACGGTCTGGTCGGCGATGCTGAAGTCGCGTACCGAGGCTTCCTGGATCTGCGGGCGGCCGGTCAGGGTCGGCTTGCGCAGCCGGTCCCAGCCCGCCGGCTTCGACCCGGCGTCGTTCAGGTCGACGAGCCGGCTCGCGGTCGAGTTCGCCGACAGGTCCAGCGAGTAGGGGTCGGTCACGCTCGCCGTCACGAACCGTCCCGCCGCCGGCTGCCACACGTCCACCCGGAACCGGTAGTACATCCCCTTCCAGGCACGCGTACCGGTCGCCGTCCAGACGCCCGTGGTGTCGTTGCGCTGCATGGGAACCAGCGTGGGCGCCGCGTCCGGCGCCGCCATCAGCTCCAGCTGCACGCCGCGCGCCGTCGGCGCCCACACCGCGACACCCGCCTTCACCGGGCCGATCGCCGGCCCCAGCCGCACGTGGCTCGCGTCATAGACGTCATCGAGTACGCCGGGAGTCTGCACCGAGGTCGCGGACAGCAGGTTGCCCAGGTGGTCGGATTCGGTGACCACCAGTTGCGCCCGCAGATCGGCCTTTACGTCGGTCGCCCCGACCGCGAAGCCGCCGTAGTTCCACAATTGCGGGTACGCCTGCCGCTGCTTCTCCGTCAAGCCGTCCGGCCGGGCGGTCAGCGGGACCGACGTGAAGTCGCCGGACAGCTTGCCGTCCACGATGGACAGCCCGCCGGCCGGGGCGACCGCCAGCGCGTACACCTTGCCGTCGTTGTCGGCCTTGTTCCACACGATCGTGCCGCGGTCGATCCACTGCGCGTACGCGTGGTTCAGGTCGATGTCGTGCGGCGCGCTCTTGACGAGCGGCCGCAGGTAGCCGGGGGTGGACTGCTGGAGCCAGACCTCGTTGCCGTTCTTGGCGAGATCGAGGCGCTGGTCGTCGGGCAGGTCCTTGCCGTCGCCGTTGTGCACGATGTAGCTGAGCGCGGTGGCGCCGGCGGCGAGCGGAACCCGCCAGTACGCGCCGTACGCGTCCGTGCCGGTGGGCGGCATCGGCGATCCCCAGTCGGTGCCGGTGGCCGCCCCGTCCCACAGGTGCAGTCCCCAGCCGGAGTAGTCGCCGCCGGTACGCCGGTAGTGCAGCACGGCGACGTGTGAGGCGGCCGCTTCCGAGGCGTACACGGTGGTGTCACCGCTCGTCACGAAGGCGTCGGCGGCCTGGGTCGGGTCGACGGAGCCGTCCGGCCCCGGATCCTTCGTGTCTCCCTTGTGGATGATGAAGTTCACCGGCTTGGCCGCGTCCTTCAGCGCCACGTCCCAGTACGCGCCGAACCCGTCGGTGCCGGTGGGCGGCATCGGCGTACCCCAGTCGGTGCCGGAGGCGACGGCGTCGCCCCAGAGGTGCAGGCCCCAGCCGGAGTAGTCGCCGTCGGCGCGGTGGTAGTGGATCGTCTGGTGGCCGAGTGCCGCGGCGGGCGAGGAGTAGATCGCGGGATCGCCCTGCTTGAGCCAGATCTCGCCGGTCTTGCCCGGGTCCACGCTGCGGTCGGTCTCGACGTCCTTGGTGCCGTGGGAGTCGACGACGAGGAAGCCGACGTTCGCGGCGCCGGGCTTGACCTTCACCCAGGCGAAGCGGCCGTAGGAGTCCTCGCCGGCGAACGGCTGCCCGGTCGGCCAGTCGTGCTGCGAGGACGGGTCCGAATCACCCCAGTTGTAGACGCCCCAGCCCGCATAGTTCCCATCCGTACGCCGATAGTGCACGAGCACGTACTCGCGCTGGGCGCCCTGGACGGGGGTGGCCACCGAGATCTGGGACTCGTCGCTCGCCAGGTGCCCGCCGCTGGACACGACGGCCTTGTAGCGGATCGGCACCTTGCCGCCGATGCCGTCGAGGTCCTGGTAGACGCTGTACCTGCCGTCGGCGTCGGGCTGCCGGGCGGTGCCGAGCAGCTGCCAGCGGCCGCCGCCGACCTGGGCCGCGAACGTGACCGTGGCGGCCGGGTCCGCACCGCCGAGCGTCGCGCTCACCTTGGCCTGCGTCGCCACCGCGGCACCGTCACCGGGCGAGGTGATCGTGATGGTGGGCGTACCGGCGGCGGGGGCGATCGGGGCGGCGGCCTTGTAGACCACGGTGGACAGCGCTGGGACCGTGACCGTGATCTTCCCGTCGGCGTCGGTGTCCGGTCCGCTGCCCGCGGTCGGATACAGCTGCGCGAAGGCGCCGTGCGACGAGGTCTGGATCGTCACCGTCTTCGCCGTCGTCGAGCTGTTGGCGGCCACCACGTACTCGGTCCGCTGGGCGGCGTCGATCCGGCTGAACGCGAACACGCCGTCGCCGGAGTAGCGGGTGGTCTGCGTACCGGTGGCGAGGCCGGGCTCCTGGGCGCGCAAAGCTCCCAGGGCGGCGATCGTCCGGTACAGCGGGTGGTTCGGGTCGTAGTTGTCGACGGCGTGCGTCCGGTCGGTGCCGATCAGGTCGTCGTCGAGGTAGTCGGCGACCAAGCTTGCGAACATGTCCTGCCGCGCGTCCTTGTCGCCGCCGGGCCCGGTGAACCCCTGCTCGTCGCCGGAGTAGACGACCGGCTGGCCGCGGGTGAGGAACATCAGCTCATGGGCGAGCTTGTCCCGGTCCAGGTAGGTGGAAGCGTCCACACCGGACTTCTCGATGAATCCGCCGACACGGCCCATGTCGTGGTTGCCGAGGAAGGTCGGCAGCGCGTTCGCGTCGGTGTTGCCGGACGCGTAGAGGGCGTCGGACGCGTACATGTCGGAGAGCGCCTGGGCGTTGCCGTTGGTGACGAACGACTGGGCGGCCGCCTGGAACGGGAAGTCCAGCGTCGCGGGCAGCTTCCCCTGCCGCACGTACGCCGACGTCTTCGTCGCGTCGGAGGTGTACACCTCACCGAACATGAAGAAGTTCGGCTTGCCGTGGGCGGCCGCGTAGGTCGTGATCCCCCGGGTGAACTGCGGCCAGAACTGCATGTCGACGCTCTTGGCGGTGTCGATGCGGAACCCGTCGACCCCGGCCGAGCCGATCCAGTCCTGGTAGACCTTGGTCATCCCGGCGACCACCTCGGGCCGCTCGGTCCACAGGTCGTCGAGGCCGTAGAAGTCGCCGTCGGTGTCGCTCTCGCCGGCGAACGTGGAGTTCCCGCGGTTGTGGTACATCGTCGGGTCGTTGAGCCAGGCCGGCTTCTTGGCCGTCTTGTCGGCGGCCGTCGGGAACACCGGCGTGTACGGGCCCGAGTTCACGTCCACCTTCGGGAAGCCCTGCGTGCCGTCGGCGTAGTTCGCGTCGTCGAACGAGTGCCCGGCGGCGTCCACGTACGGCGTCGTCTTCTTGTCCACGTAGTCGTACTTGTTCTCGGCGTACTGGAGGACGTCGGCGGTGTGGTTGACGATGACGTCCAGGTAGATCTTCATGCCGCGCTGGTGCGCCTTGCCCACCAGCCGCTTCAGGTCCGCGTTGGTCCCGAAGTGCGGGTCGACCTGGGTGAAGTCGGTGATCCAGTAACCGTGGTACCCGGCGCTCGCGTCCGCGCCCGAACCCTGCACCGGCTTGTTCTTGAAGACGGGTGCCAGCCAGATGGCCGTGGTGCCCAGGCCCTGGATGTAGTCCAGCTTGTCGATCACGCCCTGCAGGTCGCCGCCGTGATAGAAGCCCTTGTCGGTCGGGTCGTAGCCGGTCGACAGGCGGTCACCGGCGTACCCGCCCTTGTCGTTGGACTTGTCGCCGTTCGCGAACCGGTCCGGCAGGACGAAGTAGAACTGCTCGTGGGGCACGTCGTTCGATGCGCGCGACGCGAGCGCGCTGTCGGACGGCTCCGAGCTCCACGACACGACGCCGTCGGCGGGAGCTGTGTTCTGTGGTTTCGCCTCGGCCGGCGCGGTCAGCACACCCAGAACGATCAGGGCGGCCGCAGCCTGGCTGAGGATGCGAGAAGTGCGCATGGTGTCCCTCGGGGTTCGGTGGCACGCATCGGCTCGGCCACACGTGTGTGCGCCGAACGTGATTGCGGGGCGCTCGCGCTCCGCAAGGCACTACAGTCCGCCGCAACATACGCGTAACCGAAAGGTCACCGCAAGACTTGCTCAGAATCCGGCAGCAGTCTTGCAACACCTTCCAAACCTTGCAGGACCTGGCCCCCGGCCGCCCAGCGCCCGGCCCGTCGCCGCAAACGCCAAGATCCCGCTTGGATCAGGGTTCCCACCCGAATCTTGGCTCATGATTCGGGTGATTTCCCTGATCCAAACGGGATCTTGGGGATCGATGTCGGGGCGGCGCCAGGTGGGGGCGGGTTACGTCCAGGCTTGGCCGGTCAGGCGTTCGTACGCCGCTACGTAACGCGCCCGCGTCTGCGCCACCACGTCGGGCGGCACCACCGGGCCGGGCTCGGTCTTGTCCCATCCACTCGCGACGGCCCAGTCCCGCAGCGGCTGCTTGTCGAAGCTGTCCTGGACCTTCCCCGGCGCGTACGCGTCCGCGGGCCAGAACCTCGACGAGTCCGGCGTCAGCACCTCGTCGGCCAGGATCAGGGTGCCGTCGGCGTCCCAGCCCAGTTCGATCTTCGTGTCCGCGATGAGGATCCCGCGTTCGGCCGCGATCTCCGCGCCCCGCCGGTACACCGCCAGCGTGATGTCGCGTAGCCGCTCCGCCGTCTCCGGGCCGACCTTGGCGACGACGTCGGCATAGGTGATGGGCTCGTCGTGCTCACCCATGACCGCCTTGGTCGACGGCGTGAAGATCGGCTCCGGCAGCTTCGAGCTCTCGACGAGGCCCGCCGGCAGCTCCACACCGGACACGACACCGGTCGCGTCGTAGTCCCGCAGCCCCGACCCGGTCAGGTAGCCGCGGGCGACGCACTCCACCGGGACCATCTGCAACTTCTTGCAGCGGATCGCCCGGCCCGCCCACTCGGCCGGCACGTTCTCGTCGATCACGTGGTTGGGCAGCAGGTCGGCGAGCTGCCGGAACCACCACAGCGAGAGCTGGGTGAGGATGGCGCCCTTGTCGGGGATCGCGGTCGGCAGAACGACGTCGAAGACGGACATGCGGTCGGAGGCGACGAGAATCAAGTCGTCGCCATCTTGGTAGACGTCCCTGACCTTGCCTGAATGCAGCAGCTCCACGCCCGCATCCTATGCGACCCCGCCCCCGCCCTTCCCCTCCCGCCACCTCCCCCGCGATTCCGACGATCTTGCGCGAATGTCTCGAAATTCGTCGGCAATGCCCGGAATGCCCGAACATTCGCGCAAGATCGTCGGAAAAGGGGGAGGGTCAGGGTTCGAAGTGGGCGGCCATGTCGGCCAGCCACTCCGGCGACCAGGTCAGCCGGCCGGCCGCGAGGTCCCCGGCCACACCCCGGACGAAGTCCAGTTCCGTACGCGTCGCCGCCAGCGCGTACTCGGTTTCGAGCACGAAGAGGCGGGGCAATCCCATCCGGTCGCTCGTCTCGATGTCACCGGCCAGGGTGGCGAGGCGGGCGGCCAGCGCCGAGGCCCGCTTCTCCAGCTGGACCCGGGCGTCCTGCGCGTCCAGCAGCATGACGAAGGCCAGCGCGGCCGGGAATTCGGGGAACTCCCGGGCCGGCGTCGACAGCATCGCGCGCAGCCGGTCGATGAGCATCGCCCGGCCGGCCGGGGTGATCTCATAGACCGTGCGCTCCGGCCGGCCGCCTTCGCGATCGGTGTGCCGGACCGCGGCGTACCCGTCCCGGACCAGGCGCTCGATGGCCTGGTAGACGCTGTTGCGCTGGGCGACGTTGACGATCTCGTCCTGGCGCCGCGAGCGGATCTTCGACTGGATCCGGTACGCGTGCATCGGCTCCTCCGCGAGCAGCGCGAGCACGACCATCGCCAGGGGTGAACGCCGTTCGGCAGCCATGCGGACATCCTACGGGCCTGGTCACGAAGCACTGGGCGACACTTAGTCATGTCATGTATAGTCATGGCATGACTAAGACTCAACGTACCCGGACGGCGGCCGTCATCGGCGGCGGGATCGCCGGCACCGTGACCGCGATCGCCCTCCGGGAGGCGGGCATCGAGGCCGACGTCTACGAGGCCTACGACTACTCGGCCGACGGGGTCGGTGCGTACCTGACCGTGCAGGTGAACGGGCTGGCCGTGCTGCGGGAGCTGGACCTGCTGCGGGCGATCGACGGGCTGGGCTTCGACACGCCCCGCTTCACCTTCCACTCCGGCGCCGGCAAGCTCCTGGGCAGCATGGACACCACGGGCAGCCGGGGCGACGGGCTCGTCACCCGCACGATCCGGCGCGCCGAGCTGTATCAGGCCCTCCGGGACGAGGCCGGCCGCCGCGGCGTCCGCATCCACTACGGCAAGCGCCTGGCGAGCTACGGCGACCGCCCGGAGAGCTACAAGGACACGGAGCACGCCGACCGAGCCACCGCCCGGTTCACCGACGGAACGGCGGCGGAGGCGGACGTTCTCGTCGGCGCCGACGGCCTGCTGTCGCGGATGCGTACGCTCATCGATCCGGGGGCGCCCCGGCCGCGCTACGTTCCGCTGCTCAACACCGGTGGCTACGCCGGGATCGACGTCGGCGCCGAGCCCGGCACGATGCACATGGTCTTCGGGCGCGAGGCGTTCTTCTGTTACATGGCGGCGCCCGGCGGGCAGACCTGGTGGTTCGCCAACGTGCCGCAGCAGGCCGAGCTGACCCCGGCCCAGCTGGCCGTGGCGAACGAGGGGTGGCGCGACCGTCTGCTGAGGACGTTCGCGCCGGACCGCGTACCGGCGACGACGATCATCCAGGCGACCGGGGACATCCTGGCTCCCTGGAACACGTACGACTTTCCGCGCGTACCGCACTGGCACCGGGACCGGATGATCGTCATCGGGGACGCCGCGCACGCCACCTCGCCGACCTCGGGGCAGGGCGCCTCGATGGCGATGGAGGACGCGCTCGTGCTGGCCCAGGCGCTGCGGGACCATCCGGTGCCCGAGGCGTTCACCCGCTACGAGGCCGCGCGCCGCGACCGCGTCGAGAAGATCGTGGCCGACGGCAACAAGAAGAGCGGCGAGAAGATGCCCGGGCCGGTGGGCCGGATCGTCCGGGACGCCATGCTGCCGCTGGTCTTCCGGCGGGAGGCCCGCAAGCCCTCGACGGCCTGGGTTGTCGATCACCGGATCGCGTGGGGTGCGACAGTGTAGGGGTGCGCTCACCGATCTACGCCCGCAACGGAGTCGTGGCCACCAGCCAGCCCCTCGCCGCCCAGGCCGGCCTGGCCCTGCTGCGCGAGGGCGGCTCGGCGGTCGACGCCGCGGTCGCGGCCGCGATCACGCTCGCCGTGGTCCAGCCCGGCTCCAACGACATCGGCTCCGACCTGTTCGCCATCGTGTGGGACGGCGAGCGGCTGCACGGCCTCAACGCCTCCGGCCGCTCCCCCGCCGCGCTCACGCTCGGCCATTTCGCCGGCACCGCGCCGGGTCGCGGCTGGCCGTCCGTCACGGTTCCCGGCGCCCCCGCCGGCTGGGCGGACCTGCACGCCCGGTTCGGCCGGTTGCCCTTCGAGCGCCTTTTCACCAGTGCCATCGAGTACGCCGAGGGCGGCTACCCGGTCTCCCCGGTCACGTCCCGGCACTGGTCGGCGGCGGTACGCGTACTCCCGCGTCTCCGGGAGACCGGCGAGTGGGCGAAAGTGTTCACAGTGGACGGACGTGCCCCGGCGCCCGGGGAGCGGTACGCGAACCCGGCGGCCGGCCGGACGTTGCGCCGCCTGGCCGGGACCTACTGCCGGGACTTCTACACGGGTGAGACCGCGGAGCACATCACCCGGTACGCGCGGGCGACCGGCGGGCTGCTGACCGGTGGGGATCTGGCGGCCCACGAGTCGGAGTGGGTGACGCCGCTGAGCGCGCGGTACCACGGGCACGAGGTGCACGAGCTGCCGCCCAACGGCCAGGGTGTGGCGGCCCTGCAGGCGCTGGCGCTGCTCGACGGCCTGCCGGGCGCGGGCCTGCACGAGCAGGTGGAGGCGATGAAGCTCGGCTTCGCCGACGCGCACGCCCACGTGGCGGATCCGGCCTTCGGCGCGCCGGCGGACCTGCTGCGACCCTCCTATATAGAGGAACGGCGGAAGCTGATCGGCCCGCGGGCCGCGCTGCCGGCGCCGGGCGACCCGATGCGCGGCGGCACGGTCTACCTCGCGGCGGCCGACGCGGACGGCATGATGGTTTCGCTGATCCAGTCGACCTACATGGGTTTCGGCTCGTTCGTGACGATCCCGGAGGCGGGCATCGTGCTGCAGAACCGGGGCGCGGGATTCCGGCTGGAGCCGGGCCATCCGAACGTCGCCGCCGGGGGCAAGCGGCCGTTCCACACGATCATCCCCGGCTTCCTGACCCGCGACGGCGCGCCGGTCGGCCCGTTCGGTGTGATGGGCGGCCACATGCAGCCGCAGGGCCATCTCCAGCTGATCAGCGCCACCCTCGACGAGGGGCTCGACCCGCAGGCGGCGCTCGCGCGGCCGCGCTGGTACTGGGACAAGGGCCTGCGGGTGCTCGTCGAGCCGGACTTCGCGGGCGCGGCGGAGCTGTCGGCCCGCGGCCACGACGTCGTCGTCGAACCGGAGCCGGGCACGTTCGGCATGGGCCAGGCGATCTGGCGGCTGCCGTCGGGTGACTACGTGGCCGGTTCCGAGCCGCGCGCCGACGGCCTCGCGGCCGCGTACTAGCGCGCGTCAGACCTTGCCGCGACCCTTGAGCGAACCGGTCGTCGTCTGCTTGTCCAGCCAGATGAAGCAGTGCACCGTACGCCGCCCCGAACTCCAGTACGCGAAGTCGTCGGCGAACCACAGGGCGTCCCCGACCGTGTAGTCGACCTTCGCCCGGGACACCCCGAGGTACGGCGCGATAAGGTCGAAACACTTGTCGTGCAAGGGATCCATCGCCTTGCCGGCCGGCTTCTTCGCGGCCGCCGGGGCCAGGAACGCGCCGGCGTACTCCCCGTCGTGCTTCTTGGCGCAGTCGACCTGCGGCCAGTCGGCGCCGCTCAGGTCCGCGCAGGCGGTCGGCAGCCACGCGTCCTTCAGGCTGCCCTTGCGGGCCACCGGATCGGCCAGGCCCCAGCCGGTCTGCACGAGGTCGCACCGGAACCAGCGCAGGCCCGCCTGCCACGCGGCCGCCGTCGGCAACGTCACGTCCAGGTCGAGCCGGACGTCGAACCACGGATGCCCCAGGTACGCCGTCGCCCGGTCGCTGCACTCGGCGTACGCGCGGGACTGGGCCTCGGCGTCCGCCCCGGTCGCGTTCTCCCGCAGCAGCGGCGCGTCGGCGGCCTGGGTGACGGTCCCCTCGAACCGTCCCACGTAGACGGTCTCGGCGACGTGCTCGGCCGCGCAGTCGACCGGCGCGACCGTCGCGGACACCTGCTCGTCGAGGTCCGCGTGGCACTCGCCGGCCTTCGGGGTGACACTCTGCGGTGCGGACAGCGCGGCCCAGTCGTCGGTCAGGTCGCCGTCGGAGCCGCCGGGGCCCGGCCAGAACACCAGCGCCGCCACGGCCACCGCCACGACGGCACCCGCCGCACCGGCCACCCAACCGACTCTGCGCACGCGACCTCCTCCGGATCGACGCGGAGTCTAGCGCCCTCGCCTCACCTGCATACCGCGGCCGCCGGGCAGGACGGCGAGGACGGCTGCGGCCGCGAGGCCGCTACGCACGTTTCTTGACGCTCTTGGTGAAGGTGGACTTCTCGCCGGACCAGACGTAGCACTCGGTGACCCGCCGGCCCGACTTCCAGTAGTCGAGGCCCTCCTGCCAGGACACGCCGTCGCCCCACGCGAGCTTCGACAGGCTGATCCCCGTGTACTTGGAGATCATCAACTCGCACACCGCGTGCAACGGGGCGAAGTCCTTGTCGCCCTTGGGCAGCGTCGTGCGTACCGGCATGAGGAAGGCCCCGACGAACTCGCCGCTGTGCTTGGCCGTACAGGGACGCTCGGGCCAGCCGTCGATGTTCATCTCGACGCAGAGCGTGGCCGGCCAGTCCCGGCGCAGGCTCGCCGTCCGCTGGATCTGCTGGCCGCCGGTCATCTCGGTGCTGGAGTCGTACTTGATCTCCTCGATGTCACAGCGGTACCACCGCACGCCGGCCTGCCACGCGGTCCGGACCGGCAGGGTCACGTGCAGCCGCAGGCGCGGGTCGTACCACGGGTGACCGAGGTACCTGCTCGCCTGGGCGTTGCAGTCGAGGTAGGCGTCGCTCTGCGCCTTCGCGACCTCGGCGGTCGCCCGGGTGTACAGCGGCGGCGGCTCGGCGAGCTGCGCGGCCGCACCGGTGAACCGGCCGACGTAGACGGTCTCCCGGATGTGGGGGCCGTCGCAGGGCACGGGATCGCCGACCGCGTCGCTCCGCGCCTCCTCGCCGTATACATAGGAGTGACAGTCGCCCGCCTTTGGCAGCGTCTGCTCCGCTTCCGCCGGCATCGGCCAGCCGTCGACCAGCCGGCCGTCCACGCCCGCGGGCAACGACGAGCAGCCGGCGGCCAGCGCGAGCACCATCACGGCGGCGGCCAGCAGGCGGCCGCGCCTCCCCTGCGTACGCACAGGTTCCTCCCAAGGTCGAGACCCGGGGAGCCTAAATGATCTACGACGCCGCGTGGGGGCGGGTACCCGCGCCGAACGGGCGGTTTCCGCGCGCTGATCGGTCAGCGGCTGTTCCGGTCGCCCGCTCTTCCGGTCGGCCCGCTTCAGTCAGCCGCTATTCGGGGAGGAACTCGATGCGGTTGCCGTTGCAGTCTTCGGTGTGGAACCGGCGCTGCCCGGTCTCGGCGAAGTCCGCCCAGGTCACCGGATATCCCGCGGCCGTCAGCCGGTCGGCGAGGCCGTCGAGGTCGGCGGTCGTCAGGGCGGGATGGGCCTTGCGGGCCGGGCGGAAGTCCTCCTCGACACCGAGGTGGAGTTCGGCACCGGACGGGTCGACGAACCAGCAGCCGCCGCGTACGGCCAGCAGCGGAGGTTTGGGCTTCTCGGTCAGGCCGAGGACACCGACGTAGAAGGCGCGGAGGGCTTCTTCGGTGCCCGGCGGGCAGGCGACCTGCACGTGGTGAATCATGGAAGCGAGCCTAGAGCGAAGTTGCGATTTAAACAAGACGGACGTACGGTATGGGATGTGGGTTCCCCTGAGGCGACACCGCTTCGGTTAGGCGGCCCTTATCCGAGCCCCGGACGCCCCGGTGCGGAAGACTTGCCCTTGTAGCGGGGGTGCCTGCCCCGCAGGAGACGGTTAAAGGAGTGCGACGGTGGCCAGCCTCGACACCTTCGGTGCGCGCAGCCAGCTCGACGTCGGCGACGCGAGCTATGAGATTTTCACGATCGACAAGGTGCCGGGCCATGAGCGCCTGCCCTACAGCCTGAAGATCCTGCTGGAGAACCTTCTGCGGACCGAGGACGGCGCCAACATCACCGCCGACCACATCCGCGCGCTCGGCGGCTGGGACCCGTCGGCCGACCCGAGCGTGGAGATCCAGTTCACGCCGGCGCGCGTACTGATGCAGGACTTCACCGGCGTTCCGTGCGTCGTGGACCTCGCGACCATGCGGGAGGCCGTCCGCGACCTCGGCGGCGACGTCGCCAAGGTCAACCCGCTGGCCCCGGCGGAGCTCGTCATCGACCACTCCGTCATCGCCGACGTGTTCGGCCGGCCGGACGCGTTCGAGCGCAACGTCGAGATCGAGTACGGCCGCAACCAGGAGCGCTACCAGTTCCTGCGCTGGGGCCAGACCGCCTTCGACGAGTTCAAGGTCGTCCCGCCGGGCACCGGCATCGTGCACCAGGTCAACATCGAGCACCTGGCCCGCGTGGTCATGAATCGTGGCGGGCAGGCGTACCCGGACACGGTCGTCGGCACCGACTCGCACACCACGATGGTCAACGGCCTGGGAGTGCTCGGCTGGGGCGTCGGCGGCATCGAGGCCGAGGCGGCCATGCTCGGCCAGCCCGTCTCCATGCTGATCCCCCGCGTCGTCGGCTTCAAGCTGCACGGCGAGCTGCCCAGCGGCGCGACCGCCACCGACCTCGTGCTCACCATCACGCAGCTGCTGCGCAAGCACGGCGTGGTCGGCAAGTTCGTCGAGTTCTACGGCACCGGCGTGAGCGCGGTCCCGCTGGCCAACCGGGCCACCATCGGCAACATGAGCCCGGAGTTCGGCTCGACCTGCGCCATCTTCCCGATCGACGGGGAGACCATCGACTACCTGCGCCTCACCGGCCGTACGCCGGAGCAGCTGGCGCTCGTCGAGGCGTACGCCAAGCAGCAGGGCCTGTGGCACGACGCGGCCCACGAGCCGTCCTACTCGGAGTACCTGGAGCTGGACCTGGCCTCGGTCGTCCCGTCGATCGCCGGCCCGAAGCGTCCGCAGGACCGCGTCTCGCTGACCGACGCCAAGACGGCGTTCCGCTCGGTGCTGCCGGACTACGTGGGCGACGACGAGACCGACGAGGAGGGCGAGGAGAGCTTCCCCGCCTCCGACTCCCCCGCGTCGAACGGACGCGCCTACGGCCGGCCGTCGAACCCGACCCCGGTGACCACGTCGGACGGGACCGCGTACGAGATCGACCACGGCGCGGTCGTGATCGCCTCGATCACCTCCTGCACCAACACCTCGAACCCGCAGGTCATGATCGGCGCGGCGCTGCTGGCGAAGAACGCGGTCGAGCGCGGCCTGCGCGCCAAGCCGTGGGTCAAGACGACGCTGGCGCCCGGCTCGAAGGTCGTCACGGACTACTACGAGAAGGCCGGCCTCACGCCCTACCTGGAGAAGCTCGGCTTCAACCTGGTCGGCTACGGCTGCGTCACCTGCATCGGCAACTCGGGCCCGCTGATCGACGAGGTCAGCGCCGCCGTGAACGCCAACGACCTCGCGGTCGTCTCCGTGCTGTCGGGCAACCGCAACTTCGAGGGCCGGATCAACCCGGACGTGAAGATGAACTACCTGGCGTCCCCGCCGCTGGTCATCGCGTACGCGATCGCCGGCACGATGGACGTCGACCTGGCCCGGGACCCGCTCGGCTACGACCCGCAGGGCCAGCCGGTCTACCTCGGCGACATCTGGCCGAGCCCGGCGGAGGTGCAGGCGACCATCAACGCGTCGATCAACTCCGAGATGTTCGGCAAGGGCTACGCGGACGTCTTCGCGGGTGACGACCGCTGGCGGTCGCTACCGACCCCGACCGGCAACACGTTCGAGTGGGCCCCGGAGTCGACCTACGTCCGCAAGCCCCCGTACTTCGAGGGCATGGCCGCGCAGCCGGCGCCGGTGACGGACATCGCCGGTGCCCGCGTACTGGCGAAGCTGGGCGACTCGGTGACGACCGACCACATCTCGCCGGCCGGCTCCATCAAGCCCGACTCCCCGGCCGGCAAGTACCTGGCCGAGCACGGCGTCGAGCGGCGGGACTTCAACTCGTACGGCTCGCGCCGGGGCAACCACGAGGTGATGATCCGCGGCACGTTCGCGAACATCCGCCTGCGCAACCAGGTGGCCCCCGGCACCGAGGGCGGCTTCACCCGCGACTTCACGGTCGAGGGCGCGCCGGTCAGCACGATCTACGACGCCTCGGTGAACTACCAGGCCGCCGGTACGCCGCTGGTGATCCTGTCCGGCAAGGAGTACGGCTCGGGTTCGTCGCGGGACTGGGCGGCGAAGGGTACCGCGCTGCTCGGCGTACGGGCCGTGATCGCGGAGTCCTACGAGCGCATCCACCGCTCCAACCTGATCGGCATGGGCGTTCTGCCGCTGCAGTACCCGGCTGGGCAGACGGCGGAGTCGCTCGGGCTGACCGGCGAGGAGACGTTCTCGGTCGAGGGCGTGACCGCGCTCAACGACGGCGCGACGCCGAAGACGCTGAAGGTCACCACCGACACCGGGGTCGCGTTCGACGCGGTCGTGCGCATCGACACCCCCGGTGAGGCCGACTACTACCGGCACGGCGGCATCCTGCAGTACGTGCTGCGCAAGATGCTCGAGTCCTGAGCTCGAAGCACCGTCCGCACAGGAGGGCCCCGCGGCGACGCGGGGCCCTCCTGGCGTTGCGATGGCGGGTCAGGCCGTCACGATCTGCGGCGCGACCGAGGTCAGCGTCGCCACGACCGACTCCACGACGTGTTCCGGTACGCCGAGCTCGCGCAGCACCGCCACCAGATGGTCGCCGACCTTGCCGAAGGCCGTGGCGTCGATGTGCAGATCCGCGTGGGCCGTACCGAGATCGCGCCCCGTGTAGTTCGACGGTCCGCCGAGGACCATCGAGATCATCTCCACCTGGTGCCGTTTGAGGGTGGGCAGATCGACGCCGCTGAAGTAGCCGGCGAGGTCGGGATCGGCGAGCAGGCGGTCGTAGAAGCGGGTGACCGCTTCCTTGACGGCCGGCGTACCGCCGATCAGTTCGAAGTGCGTTCCTACAGCAGTCATGAGAACCTCCAACTCATGTCCGCCCTAACGGTTGACTTGACTATAGAGATCAACTCAAATATGTGGAAGATTCTCAGCCGAGAAAACTCACGCTTCGCGATTGTTAGACTGCCCTGAGTGACAACTGCGCGGTGCATCTTGCATTTCTACTGCACATAGCCCCGCAGCCGGAGTAGATCAAGAGTAAGGACCGAACCCGGCGGCACTCCGAACGCCAGCTGGAAGGTCTCTTTACTTATCGCGAAACGTTAATTTATCTTTGCCTCAATGTCGTGCACCCACCGCAGGACAGGCACATCTGCGCTGAACCCCTACTCCCCCAGGCAGGTGGCTATCCCATGAGACATCTCTCCCCCCGGCTGACCGCACTTCTGGCGGCTCGTGCAAGCACTCCCCGGCTGCGCATTACCGCCGCGGCCGCCGCGGCGGTGCTCGCGGCCGGAATCACGCTGTCGCTGGCGACCACGGCCAACGCCGCGACCAACCTCCTCGTCAACCCTGGCCTCGAAACGGGCACGCTGTCCCCCTGGACCTGCTCCGGCGGACTCGGCAGTGTCGTCTCCTCACCCGTCCACGCCGGCACCAAGGCGCTCCAGGGCGCCGCGTCGTCCTCGGACACGGCTCAGTGCAGCCAGACGGTCTCCGTGGTGGCGAACACCGCGTACACGATCTCGGCGTGGGTCAACGGCGGCGGCGGTTACGTCTACCTCGGCGTCACCGGCGGCGCCGAGACCTGGAACCCGGCGACGGCGAGCGCGTGGACGCAGCTGTCGACGACGTTCACCACCGGCGCGGCCCAGACGTCGCTGACCGTCAACGTGCACGGCTGGTACGGCACCGGCAGCTACTGGGCCGACGACCTGAGCGTCAGCGGGCCCGGCGGCACAACGCCGTCGCCGTCGGCGACCCCGTCGACCGGGACCAGCCCGAGCCGCAGCGCCACGCCGAGCGCGAGCCCGAGCGCCAGCCCGAGCCGCAGCGCGAGCCCCAGCCCGAGTCCGAGCGTATCCACCTCCCCGCCGCCACCCGGCGGGAAGAAGCTGATGGGCTACTTCGTGGACTGGGGCGTCTACCAGCGCAACTACCACGTGAAGAACATCGAGACGAGCGGCACCGCGGCCAAGATCGGCTACATCAACTATGCGTTCGGCAACGTCACCAACGGTCAGTGCGCCATCGGCGACTCGTACGCCGACTACGACCGCTTCTACGACGCCGCGTCCAGTGTGGACGGAACGAGCGACACGTGGGACACCGGTGCCCTGCGCGGCAGCTTCCACCAGTTGCGGGAGCTGAAGGCCAAGCACCCCGGCCTCAAGGTGATCTACTCGTTCGGCGGCTGGACGTGGTCGGGCGGCTTCGGCCAGGCGGCCGCGAACGCGACGGCCTTCGCCAACTCCTGCTACAACCTCGTCGAGGACCCGCGGTGGGCGGACGTCTTCGACGGCATCGACATCGACTGGGAGTACCCGAACGCGTGCGGCCTGTCCTGCGACAGCAGCGGCCCGAACGCGTACAAGACCCTGATGTCGGCGCTGCGTACGCGGTTCGGCTCCAGCTACATCGTCACCTCGGCGATCACGGCCGACGGCACCAGCGGGGGCAAGATCGACCTGACCGACTACGCCGGGGCGGCCCAGTACGTCAACTGGTTCAACGTGATGACGTACGACTACTTCGGCGCGTTCAACCCGACCGGTCCGACGGCCCCGCACTCGCCCCTGTACTCGTACACGGGCATCCCGACGGCCAACTTCTACGCCGACGCGGCCATCCAGAAGCTGAAGGCGAAGGGCGTACCGGCGGGCAAGCTGCTGCTGGGCGTCGGCTTCTACGGGCGCGGCTGGACGGGTGTCACCCAGGCGACCCCCGGCGGGACCGCCACCGGCGCCGCCCCCGGCACCTACGAGGCGGGCATCGAGGACTACAAGGTGCTCAAGACCAGCTGCCCGTCGACCGGGACCATCGCCGGGACGGCGTACGCCAAGTGCGGCAGCAACTGGTGGAGCTACGACACGCCCAGCACGATCAACGGCAAGATGTCGTACGCGAACTCGCAGGGCCTCGGCGGCGCCTTCTTCTGGGAGATGACCGGCGACACGACCGGCGGTGAGCTGATCACCGCCATGAAGAACGGCCTCGGCTGACCTCCGGCCGGACGCGGGGGCGCGGGTCTACGGGTCCGTGCCCCCGCTCTCGCCATGCGCGTCCCGTCGACCGGCGCTATCCTGCGCCGCATGACATTCCCCTCGCCACAGGCGTCGTCCCCGTCGGACGCCGTCAAGGGGCTGCGCCCGCTGTTCGCCTGGGCGCTGCTCGCGTACACCGCGCTGCGGCTGTTCTTCTCGTTCCTGAGCTGGATCGTGAACTCGGACTACGGCTCGTTCGCGGCCCGCTCGGCGAATGCCGGGTTCGTCGGCCTGTACACCATCGTGCTGCCGCTGGTGGCGGTGCTGATCGCGACCCAGATCCAGCCCGCGCTGCGCGGCGCGAAGCTGATCGCGATGGTCGCCCTGGGCGAGTACGCGTTCGCGCTCCTCTTCGGCGCGCTGACGTTCCTGATCAGCCTGCTGTGGGGGCCGGGGGGCTCGAACTTCGCCGCCAAGGCGGTCAACTACCTGAGCCACGTGGTGCTCGGGGCCTTGGAGCTGGGCCTGATGCTGCTGGCGGCGTTCGCCGTGCTGCGCGTCTTCACCTCCCTGGGCGGCCAGCTGCCCAAGTTCCAGTCCGGTACGCCGAAGCCGCCTGCCACCGGTGACGCTCCCACCCAGCCGCTCAACTGACGAACGCCGAGCGTCTTGATCCCGTTGGGATCAGGGATCCGCACGTAATCTTGGACCAAGATTCGGGTGATTTCCCTGATCCCAACGGGATCTTCGGGCTTGCGTCATGGGATGTTCGGCCAGTGGTCGCGCTCCCGCGCTGGACTGTTGCGGGCCCGCCGGGCGATGGTCGCCCGCGCCGGCCGCGGGAGCATTCCATGGCAGACAGACGAAGCCTGTTGAAGATCGGTACGCTCGCGGCGGGCAGCATCCCGCTCGTCGCCGCCGCCACCCCGGCGTCGGCCCACGACGGCCGGGAGCAGCCCCGGCACCGCACGCTGGTCATCGGCCACCGCGGCGCGGCCGGCTACCGCCCCGAGCACACCCTCGCCTCGTACGAGCTGGCCGCGCGGATGGGCGCCGACTTCATCGAGCCCGACCTGGTGTCCACCAAGGACGGTGTGCTCATCGCGCGGCACGAGCCCGAGATCGGCGGCACCACCGACGTGTCGAAGCGGCCGGAGTTCGCCGGCCGGCGCAAGACGGTCCTGCTCGACGGCGTCTCCGTCACGGGCTGGTTCACCGAGGACTTCACCCTCGCCGAGATCAAGACCCTGCGCGCCGTCGAGCGGCTGCCCGCCGTCCGCCAGCGCAACACCATGTACGACGGCCTCTTCGAGGTGCCCACCTTCGAGGAGGTCCTTCAGCTGCGCGAGCGCCTCTCCCGCGAGCTGCGCCGCGAGATCGGCGTCTACCCGGAGACCAAGCACCCGACCTACCACCGCGCCATCGGTCTCGCGCTCGAACCCGCCCTGATCAAGGCGGTCCGCAAGCACGACCTCGACCACCGCGACGCGCCAATCTTCATCCAGTCCTTCGAGTACGCGAACCTGAAGGCGCTGCGCCAGCAGTCCGGTGTACGCGCGCCGCTGGTGTTCCTGCAGAGCGCCGCCGGTACGCCGTTCAGCGACCCGCGCCCGTACGCGGACTACGTGTCGCCGGCCGGGCTCGCCGAGATCTCGAAGGTCATCAACGGTCTCGGGCCGGACAAGTCCATGATCATCCCCCGCAACGCCGACGGTACGCTCGCCCAGCCCACCCCGCTGGTGGCCAACGCGCACGACGTCGGGCTAGTGCTGCACCCCTACACCTTCCGGGCGGAGAACCAGTTCCTGCCGGCCGACTACCGGGTGCCCACCGGGACCGTGCCCGCCGTCGACCCGAACGCGTACGGGCGGGCGATCGACGAGCAGGTGGCCTTCCTGCGGGCCGGTATCGACGGCCTGTTCACCGACCAGGCCGACATCGGCGTCCTGGCGCGCTCGTACGCCTTCTGACGCGCTACGGGGCGCCCTGGGACCCTTCCCGGGGCGCCTCAGCCTTCCGGCGCCTCAGCCTTCCGGCCTCAGCTCTCCGGGGTCTCAGCTTTCGGGGGCCTCGGCTCTCCGGGGCCTCAGCGCACCGAGTGCGACAGGGACATGACCGCCGCCACGGCCTGGATGACGCCGTTGACCGCCTTCGTCGGGGCGAACCGGCGCTCGGACCACTCCCGGCCGCGCCGGATCCAGACGCTGGGCAGGCCGAGCCCGGCCGCGCCGCCGATGTCCGCCTCGGGGCTGTCGCCGATCATCCAGGCGCCGCGCAGCCGCAGCCGCGCCCGTTCGGCGGCGATCTCGAAGATGCGCGGATTGGGCTTGCGGCAGTCGACCTCTTCGGAGATCACCCAGTCGGCCACGAACCGGTCGAGCCCGGTACGCCGGATCTTCGCCTCCTGCGTGCGTACGGCGCCGTTCGTCACGATCACGGGGACCCAGCCGGCGTCCTCGGCGATCCGCAGCGCGGCGCCCACCATCGGGTCGAACCGGGTGTTCTCGATCAGGCCCTCGAACAGCTCGTCCACGAGGTCGACGATCGAGACGCGGAGGTTGTAGCGGTCCCGGATGGCCTCGGCGACGTCCCACCGGTCGGTCATCCCGTCGGCGTCGACGTCGAGCAGCCAGTCCACGTCGTATTCGGGCGCGCCGGCCTCGGCGAGGAACCTGCCGGCCCACGCCCGAAACGCCCCGGTCCGATCGATCAGGGTGTTGTCGAGGTCGAGGAGAAGCAGTGGCACGGCCGCACAATACGTGACCTGCACCTCATTGCGAAAGGGCCCTCACGTATAGACCTGCTCGCGACAACCGTCTCCACCGGCGAAAATAGTCTTCGGACGATCTATAAGCATCTGATGAGAACTTCGTGTCCGGGCGATTTCGTCCGCGGACAGGGCCGCCACCAGCACAGATGTACCCGTGTTCGGTCCCTTCACGACGGCCCGGCCTTCCGGGTCGTAGACCGCCGCGCCACCGTTGAAAAGCCACGGATCGGTCCCGTCGACGCAATTCGAGTAGATCACGTAGCCGGTGTTGTCGAGCGCGCGGGCGGCGTAATAGACGTCGCGCCGGTGCTCCGAACCGGTCACGTACGCCGCCGGATAGAGCATTCCGTGCACGTCATCGGCCTGCGCCTGGCGCGCGTGCTCCGGGAAGCAGCCGTCGTAGCAGATGCCCAGTCCGAACCGCCAGCCGTCGGCGACGTGCAGCGTGGCGCCCTGCCGGCCCGGCACGAAAAGGTCACGTTCTATGTCACCGCACAAATTTTCCTTAGCGTAGGCCGATCGCACGGTCCCGTCGGCCGCCACGACGAGCGCCGCGCAGATCCGGTCCTGCCCGGCTGTGCGTACGGCCGCGCCTATGACGACGACGACCTGCCGGTCGCGCGCCACGGCCCGCAGCGGATCGAGCCGCGCGTCGGCGACGACCCCCGCGGCGTCGGCGTGGACGTCGGTGGCCGGGTCCGCCAGGGCCGGGGGGTGATACGCGCAGAGGAACAATTCCGGCAGGACCGCGAGCCGGGCGCCCTGGTCGGCCGCTTCGCCCACGAGCCGGGCGGCCGTACGCGCGTTGCCGACGACATCGCCGGGGGTCGATTCCGCCTGGATGGCGGCCACGATGAGGTCCTGCATGCTGCCCTGCTTCCAGCAAGCCGTACGTACGGATTGCATTACCGGAGGTGACCTGGGAAAATCCGAGTGTGCCCAGGGTAAGCCAGGACCAGCTGGACGCGCGCCGCGAGGAGATCCTCAGCGCCGCGCGCTCCTGCTTCGCCCGTTACGGATACGAGGGCGCGACCGTGCGGCGCCTGGAGGAGGCGACCGGGCTGTCCCGCGGCGCCATCTTCCACCACTTCCGCGACAAGGACTCCCTGTTCCTGGCGGTGGCCGAGGACGACGCCGCCGAGATGGTCGCCACCGTCACCCGCAACGGCCTCGTGCAGGTCATGCGGGACCTGCTGGCGCAGGCCGCGGACCCGGACTCCTCCGGCTGGCTCGGCACGCAGCTCGAAGTGTCCCGCCGGGTACGCACGGACCCGGACTTCGCGGCCCGCTGGGCGCAGCGGATCAGCGCGATCGAGAGCGCCACGGCGGACCGCCTCAAGCGCCAGCGCGACGCCGGGGTGCTGCGCGACGACGTGCCGCTGCCGGCGTTGATGCGGTTCCTGGAGCTGGCGTACGACGGGCTGGTGCTGCACCTGGCGATGGGGCGGCCGGCCGGCGACCTCGGCCCGGTCCTCGACCTCGTCGAGGAAGCCGTCCGCAAACGCCCCTGACCCCCACCCCCCCCCCATTTCCGACGATCTTGCGCGAATGTCCGGGCCATTCGGGCATTCGCCGCGAAATTCGGGACACTCGCGCAAGATCGTCAGGAGCTGGGGCGGGCGGCGCGGGAAGGCGGGGCGGAAAACCGGTTGACACGGGGCGGGGTGCGCTCGTTATGCTTTCCGCGTCTTGATCAAGGACCGCCTCCGTGCGGTCCGAACCAGCGGCGGGCTCCACTGCGGAGCCGCGCGAAGCGAAGGGAGGGAAGACCGATGGCCGTCTTTGTCATGACCCGTGCCCGGTTCACAGTCCTTCCCCTTCCGCTTTCGCTCAAGGAGCCGCTGAAGTGCGCAAGCAGCGCAAGTTCGACGACGACGATTTCTCGGTAGCCGACGACCCGTCCTTCGAGAAGTTCCTCGATCAACCTGATACATGGGATGAGAATCCCGACGGTCCCGACACCGGCGACCGATGGTCCACATGGGACCTGTCCTCCCCCACCGAGCGCGGCCCGCTGCCGCACCCCGAGTGGGTCGTCACCGAACTCGCCGCGGTGGACATCGAGCGGGGCATGCTGAAGACCGGCAAGGAAGCCGACGTCTTCCTCGTCTCCCGCGAGGTTCCCGGCACCGAGATCGGCGTACTCATGGCCGCCAAACGCTACCGGGACGCCGAGCACCGCATGTTCCACCGCGACGCCGGCTACCTCGAAGGACGTCGCGTACGCGAAAGCCGCGTCATGCGGGCCATGACCTCCCGGAGCGCCTTCGGCAAGGAGGCGATCGCCGGGCAGTGGGCGGGAGCCGAGTTCGGCGCGCTCTGCTCGCTGTGGGAGGCGGCCGCGTCGCTCGGGGCGCCCGCGTTCACGCCCTACCCGGTGCAGATCCTCGGCACCGAGATCCTGATGGAGTTCATCGGTACGCCCGACGGCGTGGCCGCGCCCCGACTGGCCGCGCTGCGTACCGAGGATGCCGACCTGCTCGACCTGTGGGAGCAGCTGGTCCTCGGCCTGCGTATCCTCGCCCGCACCGGGTACGCCCACGGCGACCTGTCGCCGTACAACATCCTCGTCCACGAAGGACGGCTGGTCGTCATCGACCTGCCGCAGATCGTGGACATCGTGGCCAATCCCAACGGCCGCAAGTTCCTGGCCCGGGACGTGCACAACGTGCTCACCTGGTTCCAGGCCCGCGGACTGTCGGGTGTGGACGAGAACGCGATCGTCGACGAGCTGGCCGCGGAGGCGGGGCTGCGATGAAGGCCCGTACGCGGGCCGGTTCCGGTTCGGCGGGACGGGCCTGGTCCCCGTCCCGCCGCCCCTTCTACGCGGGTGCCGTCTCGCCGGTCCGCGGCGGCGTCACCCGGACGCGGCCTCGCTAGCCGGTCAGACGTGCGGACGCGGCTTCCTAACCCGTCGGGCGGCACGCGGTCGGGTCGGCGTCAGGCGGATGCGGCCTCGGTGAACGTCGCGGCGGCGCGGGCCGGGGAGTCGGCGAACTGCGTCCGGTAGAGGTCCGAGTAGAGGCCCTCCGCGGCGACGAGCTGCTCGTGCGTACCGCGCTCGACGATGGTGCCGCCGTCGAGGACGAGGATCTGGTCGGCCTCGCGGACGGTCGACAGCCGGTGCGCGATCACCAGCGCCGTACGCCCCGCGAGCGCCACCGACAGCGCCCGCTGGACGGCCGCCTCGCTCTCGGAGTCGAGGTGGGCGGTCGCCTCGTCGAGGATGACGATGGACGGCGCCTTGAGCAGCAGCCGGGCGATCGCGATCCGCTGCTTCTCGCCGCCGGAGAAGCGGTAGCCGCGCTCGCCGACCACGGTGTCGAGGCCGTCGGGCAGCGTGCGGACCAGGTCGGCGACCTGGGCCCCGGTCAGCGCCGCCCAGATCTCCTCGTCGGTCGCGTCGGGCTTGGCGTACCGCAGGTTCTCGGCGATCGTCTCGTGGAACAGGTGCGCGTCCTGCGTCACGACGCCGATCGTGTCCCGCAGCGAGTCCAGCGTCGCGTCGCGGACGTCGACGTCGCCGACGTGTACAGCGCCGTCGGTCACGTCGTAGACCCGGCTCACCAGCATCGAGGTCGTCGACTTGCCGGCGCCGGACGGGCCGACCAGCGCCACGAGCTGGCCGGGCTCGACCGTGAAGCTGACCCCCCGCAGCACGGGCTCGGACACCTTGCGGTCCAGCGACGCGACATCCTCCAGCGAGGCCAGCGACACCTCGGCGGCCGACGGATAGCGGAACCAGACGTCGCGGAACTCGACCCGGCTGGTGCCCTTGGGAATCGCCACCGCCGCCGGCTTCTCCGAGATGGCCGGCGGCAGGTCGAGCACCTCGAAGACGCGGTCGAAGCTCACCATCGCGCTCATCACGTCGACCCGCACGTTCGACAGGTCGGTCAGCGGGCCGTAGAGGCGCAGCAGCAGCATCGCCAGGGCGACGACCGTACCGGCGGAGATGACGCCGTGGACCGCGTACCAGCCGCCGAGGCCGTAGACGAGCGCCTGGGCCAGGGAGGCGACGAGCAGCATGGCGACGAAGAAGGTCCGGCCGTACATCGCCTGACGGATGCCGATGTCGCGGACCCGCGCGGCCCGCCCCGAGAACCGCTCGGACTCCGCGCGCGGGCTGCCGAACAGCTTCACCAGCAACGCGCCCGCCACGCCGAAGCGCTCGGTCATCGTCGCGTTCATGGTCGCGTCGAGCTGGTACGACTCCTTGGTGATGGCGGCCAGCTGGCGGCCGATCCGGCGGGCCGGCAGCACGAAGAGCGGCAGCAGCACCAGCGAGAGCGCGGTCACCTGCCAGTTGAGGCTGAGCATCACACCGGCCGTCAGGGCCAGCTGGATGACGTTGCTGACGACACCGGACAGGGTCGAGGTGAACGCCCGCTGGGCGCCCATGACGTCGTTGTTGAGCCGGGACACGAGCGCGCCGGTCTGCGTACGCGTGAAGAACTGCAGCGGCATGCGCTGGACGTGGTCGTAGACCTGGCTGCGCAGGTCGAAGATGATGCCCTCGCCGATCTTGGCGGAGTACCACCGCTGCACGACGGACAGGCCCGCGTTGGCCACGGCGAGCCCGGCGATGATGATCGCGAGCCGGACGACGGTCGCCCCGGCCGTGGGGTCCTTGCTGCTGATGGCGTTGACGACGTCACCGGCGAGGACCGGGGTCGCGACCCCGATGACCGCGGCGACGACGATCGTGATCAGGAAGAACACGATGTCCCGCCGGTACGGCCCGGCGAACCGCTTGACCCGGCGGAACGTGCCCTGGGTCAGCTTGTGCTTCTTGACGTTCTCCTCTTCGCGGAGGGCACGCATGGTGCTCCACCCGCCGCCGCCCCCGCCCATCATCGACATCTGTTCGCTCGCCTGCCCGTTCGTCGCTCTCGTCCGGCAGGCACAACCTACTCCGTAAGGCCGACATTCCCCGTCCTGGCCTTACGCCGAGCGCTGAACGGCGCTATTCGGACAGGCCCGCGAGGGTGCGGATCCGGCGTACCTGGGCCTGGCGCTCCGCGAGCTCCTGCTCCGCCGCGGTACGCCCGCCGGCCCCCGCGATCAGCGCCTTGATCTCGATGAGGGCGTCGCGGTCGGCGCTCAGCAGGGCGGCGGCGAGGTCGCGGGTGGCCTCCTCCAGCTGCTCCCCCGGTACGCTCACCGTGGCCAGCCCGATCCGCACGGCCTCGTCGGCGGTGACGGCCCGGCCGGTCGCGCACAGTTCGAGGGCCCGCGAGTAGCCGACGAGGTCCACGAGGCGCTTGGTGCCGGTGAGGTCCGGGACGAGCCCGAGCGTCACTTCCTTCATCGCGAACTTGGCATCCTCGGCCACCACCCGGAAATCGCACGCGAGCGCGAGCTGGAAGCCGGCGCCGATGGCGTGCCCGCGTACGGACGCGATGGTGAGCAGGTCGTTGCGGCGCAGCCAGGAGAACGCCCGCTGGTAGCCCGCGATGACGTCCTCGGCTTGCTCGGGGGGCACCGCGGCGAGCCCGGCCAGACTGGCCTGGGCTTGGGCGAGGTCTAATCCGGCCGAGAAGGCCCGCCCCTCGCCGCGGAGCACCACTATCCGAGTCTCGGCGGTCAACGCCGAGTCGATCTCACGCAGGGTCGACCACATGTCGGCCGTCTGCGCGTTGAGCACAGCGGGACGGTTCAGGATCACCGTCGCGATCGGACCGTCCACCTCCAGGCGTACGTCACCGGAGAATGGCTTTTTTTCTGCCTCCGTTCGTACACCGGCCGGCGGGGTTTCGCCGGCCGGGTGCACGTCCTGTGGCGATCGCGAGGTCATGCCTGTAGATCGTATCCGCTGTCGAGAAGGAGGTCAGGCCTTCTTGCGACGCCGGGCCCCACCGCGCTGGCGCAGCTGGACACCCGCCTCGGTGAGCACCCGGTGAATGAAGCCGTACGAGCGGCCCGTCGACGAGGCGAGAGCGCGGATGCTCTCCCCGGAGGTGTATCGCTTGACGAGATCCTTCGCCAGCGTCTGCCGCTCGGTCCCGACGATCCGGCGACCCTTCTCAGTGGTGGTAGCTGTGCCGGTGGCTGCCATCGTGAATCCCTCACGTCCGAAAAATTGGTGCGGTTGTGCGGTCTCATCTATTAGACCGCCTGGAACGATCATGCGCTAGATATCAACTACACGCCAACCGACACGCACGGCACTGTCGGCTACCCGATAGCCTGATGTGCCGTGGTGAGCGATGACGTGGCGGCGGCCCGTGGACGCGAACGTGACGACCTTTTCCGGTGGGTCGTCCTGGTCGGCGTGGGCACACTCGCGACGTGGTGGGCGGTGCGATCGGGCGCCGGTCTCGGTACGGCGAGTGCGCCATTCCTCGGCCGTTATCGAGTCGAGATCGGACCCGGAAGCGTTTTGGCACCGCTCATTGCCATGGCCGTCCTCGTGTGTGCGCAACGGGGCTGGTTCCACACCGCACGGTGGCCATTACTTGTAATCGTTTCCTATTGCGGATTATTGCTCTGGTCCGCCGCACTGGCCTTCGTGGACGGTGCCGACGGCTTCACCCGGGCACTGCTCAGTCCCGAGAGTTACCTGAACGATGTCACCGCAGTGGGTGATCACCCGGGTGAGTACTTGCGCACCTTCACGGCGACAGCCGCGGAGAAGTCATTCGCGACTCGCGGCCACCCGCCGGCACCCGTTCTCCTGCTGTGGGCGGCCGAAAAGGCAGGCATCACCAACCATTTGCTCCTCGGGCTCGCCGTGACGGCCCTCGGCGCCCTCGTCGCCCCCCTCGTCCTGAGCACCGTACGCGACGTCTGCGGCGAGGCGGCCGCCCGCAGCTACGCTCCGCTGCTGATCCTCGCCACCTGGGCGGTCTGGCTGGCGGTCTCGATGGACGCGCTGGTCGCGACGCTGGGGGCGGCCGCGATCGCGGCAGGCGTACGGGCCACATCGAAACATAGATGGAAGGCGGGCGGCTGGGCGCTGTCCGCCGGAGTCCTCTTAGGCTTCGCCGCGCTGTTCTCCTATGCGGCGGCCTGGCTCGGACTCTCGCTGGTGTGTCTCAATTTCGCCCGCCGCCGCGCCGCGCTCAACTGGGCCGCCGGATTCGGCGCATTGATTCCCGTCTTACTCGCCTGGGCCGCGGGATTCAATTGGTTCGACGGACTACTGAGCGCCCACAACGATTTCACGGCCCGCGTCGACCCGGTCCGCCCCGCCCTGCCGTGGGCCGGCATCAGCCTCGTCGCCCTCCTGCTGGCCGCCGGACCCGCGCTGGTGACCGGCGTACGCAAGATGCGCAACACCCCCGCCTGGGCCTTCCTCGCCGGCGCCGGCGCGGCCGTCCTGTTCTCGATCCTGGCCGGCCTGGCCCGTGGCGGGGTCGAACACGCCTGGCTGCCGTTCTTCCCCTGGCTCACCATCGCCGCGGTGGCCCCCGAAGAACGCGGCGGCCCCATCCCGCCGGCCCCCATCGTGCTGACAGCGGCGGGAGCGATCACGGCCATCATCGTCGAGGCGGTCCTGGCGACCACCACCTGACCCCCGCCCCGTTCGACGATCTTGCGCGAATGCCCCGAGTTTCGTCCGGAATACGGGAAATGCCCGGACATTCGCGCAAGATCGTCGCGGCTGGGGACCGGACACTCGTGCAAGATCGTCGCCGCTGGGGGATCGAGGCCTCACCCCCGAGCCGCCGGCCTCACCCCCGGGCGGCGGCCGCGCGTGTGTCGTTGTCGCCGTGTTCGGCGCCTCGCACCCTTTGCGACCTTGTCGCGACTGTCCGATACGGGCATTCGGGGTGGCCGACGCGGCAGCCCATCGGGTCGGGGATCTTGACGGATGTCCGGTTGTCGACGTCGGAAGAGATCAACTGCGGGGCAACCGGGCATCCGTCAAGATCGCCCACGGATCGGCGGCCCGACCGCACTGCACGGCGGCGCCGAATCAGGGCTGCGGTGATCGTTTGCGGGTGCGATGTAATTTTCGGGCCGCTCCCTCGATCCAGTCCGGCTGAGATGTAGCCGTGGGCCAGTTTCCTCCATCGGAACCGCTTTGGATCATGGGCGAGCGGTGCGGTTGGACATCTGGGCCGCTGTGGATCACGTCCGAGCCGTCCGGCCCCCGGTCGGGGTCCGTGGTGCGGGAACGATCTTCCGCCCAGTGGATAGGCGTCGTCGACCTGCTGATCGTTTACGGCTGGGGTGTAATTCCGGCCCGATCTGCATGATCGAATACGCGTGAGGTGTAGCCGGATCCGGTCAGCGTGCTCCGCAACCGTAAACGATCATGCACAAGGCGGCCATATTTACACCGCAGCCGTCAACGATCACTCCGTCGGCGATACGCCCGGCACACAAGTCGGACAGTCGCGACAAAGGCCGGGGTGAAGGGGTAGACGGTGACCGGACCGCGGTGAAGGATGCGTCGCCCCACTCACCTGGCAGTGGAGGCCCCCCAGGGCCGGAACGGTCTCCCGCGGGAGGAGCGGAGGTGAGATCGACGAACCCGGGACAAAAAGATCTTCAAATTGATCTTTAAGCGAGTTCGACCAGTTCCAGGAGGTCGTCGCTCCACGCGTCTTCGACCCCGTCGGGGAGGAGGATCGCGCGATCCGGCTTGAGCGCCGTCACCGCTCCCGGGTCGTGGGTGACCAGGACGATGGCGCCCGGATAGCGGGCGATGGCGTCGAGCACCTGCTCGCGGCTGACCGGGTCGAGGTTGTTGGTGGGCTCGTCGAGCAGCAGCACGTTGGCGCCGGAGCAGACGAGCGTGGCCAGCGCGAGCCGGGTCTTCTCGCCGCCGGACAGGACGCCGGCCGGCTTGTCGACGTCCTCGCCGCTGAACAGGAAGGCGCCGAGGATGCGGCGCAGGTCCGTGTCGGTCTGGTCGGGCGCGGCCGAGCGCATGTGGTCGAGGATCGTCCGCTCGATGTCCAGTTGCTCGTGTTCCTGCGCGTAGTAGCCGATCCGCAGGCCGTGCCCGGCGACGACCTCGCCGGTGTCGGAGGTGAGGACACCCGCCAGCATGCGCAGCAGCGTCGTCTTGCCGGCGCCGTTGAGGCCGAGGATCGCGACCCGGGAGCCCTTGTCCACGGCCACGTCCACGCCGCTGAAGATCTCCAGCGACCCGTACGCCTTGCTCAGCCCGTGGGCCGTCAGCGGGGTCTTGCCGCAGGGGGCCGGGGTCGGGAAGCGCACCTTCGCGACCCGGTCGGAGGCGCGCTCGTCCTCCAGGCCGCCGAGCAGCTTCTCGGCGCGCTTGGCCATGTTCTGGGCGGCGACGGTCTTGGTGGCCTTGGCCCGGAGCTTGTCGGCCTGGGCCATCAGGGCGCCGGCCTTCTTCTCGGCGTTGGCCCGCTCGCGCTGGCGGCGCCGCTCGTCGGTCTGCCGCTGCTCCAGGTACGCCTTCCAGCCCACGTTGTACGCGTCCACGGTGGCCCGGTTGGCGTCGAGGAACCAGACCTTGTTGACGACCGCTTCGAGGAGCGAGGCGTCGTGGGAGATGACGATGAGGCCGCCCTTGTGGCCGGCGAGGAAGCCGCGCAGCCAGGTGATCGAGTCGGCGTCGAGGTGGTTGGTCGGCTCGTCGAGCAGCAGGATGCCGCCGCCGGGCTGGCCGAGGTCGCGGAACAGGATGCGGGCCAGCTCGATCCGGCGGCGCTGGCCGCCGGAGAGGGTTCCGATCGTCTGAGCGAGGACGCGGTCGGGCAGCCCGAGGTTGGCACAGATGCGGGCGGCCTCGGCTTCGGCGGCGTACCCGCCGAGCGCGGCGAACTGGTCCTCCAGCAGACCGTAGCGCCGGACGGCCTTGTCGTCGCCGTCGGCCATCTCGGTCTCGAGTTCCTTCATCTCCCGCAGCAGGGCGTCGAGCCCGCGGGCGGACAGGACCCGGTCCCGCGCGGTCACCTCGAGGTCACCCGTACGCGGATCCTGCGGCAGGTAGCCGACGGGCCCCCGGGTGTCCAGCTTGCCGCTGTAGGGCTGCCCCTCACCGGCGAGGACCTTGAGCGTGGTGGTCTTGCCGGCGCCGTTGCGGCCGACGAGGCCGATCCGGTCGCCGGGCTGCACCCGGAGGAGGGCGTCGGAGAGCAGAATACGGCTGCCGGCGCGCAGCTCCAGCCCGGTTGCGGTAATCATGGTGCTGCCATCGTACCGGGGCGGAGGAATCCGTTTTCGGGCCCGAACGGGTGTCTCGCGCCACTCCCGCACCCTCCCCGGCTCCCCTGGTCCCGCCGGCCCACCTCCGGCACCCCCGCCGAGCCACCCTCGGGATCCCGCTGGCCCCACCCCGAGGCCCGCGCGCGCCCACCCAAGATCCCGCTTGGACCCACCCAAGATCCCGTTTGGATCAGGGAAATCACCCGAATCTTGGCCCATGATTACGTGCGGAACCGTGATCCAAACCAGATCTTGGGGCGCGACCGGGGTGCAGGCCCGGGCGCAGGCCCGGGCGAGAGGCCGGGGCGCAGGCAGAGGTGCGGGCGCGGGCGGGCGAGTCGGCAGGAAAGCGCTCAAGCTCGGACATTTGCGGTAAGAATGGCTCTATGTCGCTGAACGAGAACGCCGACCTCGACCCGAGCCAAGTCGAGGACATGCGCGGCTCCGGCGGAGGCGGGAGCGGCGGCGGCAGCGGTGGTTTCCCCGGCCTCAACCTCCCCGGCGGCGGAGGCGGGGGCGGCGGGGGCGGCGGCATGGGTCCCGGGATGGGCGGCGCGGCCGGCTGCCTCGGCGGCCTCCTCCCGATGATCTTCCGAGGCGGCGGTCAGGGCGGTCAGGGCGGCGGCAAGGGCCGCAGCACCCTGCTCATCATCGTGCTGGTTCTCGTCGTCTGCGTCGGCCTGATCTGCTGCCTCGGCCGCGGCAACCTGGGCAGCCTCGGCGATCTCGGCGGGCTCACCGGCGGCGGGTCCAACCCGAGCCCGAACAACTCCAGCCTGGCGTCGACCTGCTCGAAGAGCAACCCGAACCGGTTCGACGACCCGGCCTGCCGCAACCTCGCGTACATCAACTCGATCCAGGCGTTCTGGCAGAAGGAACTCCCCCAGGTCTACGGCAAGCCGTACGCCATCGTCCCGACGCGGTTCTTCTCCGGCTCGGTGAACACCGCCTGCGGCGGGGCGACCTCGGGTGTCGGCCCGTTCTACTGCCCCGGCGACCAGCGCGTCTACATCGATCTCAGCTTCTACGACGAGCTGGCCAGCCGGTTCGGCGCGCCGGGCAACTTCGCGCAGGCGTACGTGCTGGCCCACGAGTACGGGCACCACGTGCAGAACCTGCTCGGCACCGAGGCCCAGGTACGCCGCGCCCAGCAGCGCGATCCCGCCAACGCCAACAAGTACTCGGTCGCGATGGAGTTGCAGGCCGACTGCTATGCCGGCGTCTGGGCCAAGGCGGCGAGCGGCACGACCGACTCGTCCGGCGTACCGATCTTCAAGAGCCTGACCACGCAGGATCTGCAGGAGGCGCTCACCGCCGCGGCCGCGGTCGGCGACGACACCATCCAGCAGAAGGCCGGCCAGCAGATCAACGAGTCCGGCTTCACGCACGGCAGCGCCGCCCAGCGCCAGCAGTGGTTCAGCCAGGGCTACCAGACCGGCGACCCGAAGCAGTGCAACACCTTCGGCTGATCAGCCGCCCGGGCAGCCGTGGCCGCCGCTGCGGGGGATGCACTGCGTCA
This sequence comes from Hamadaea tsunoensis DSM 44101, assembly GCF_000428945.1. GTDB lineage: Bacteria > Actinomycetota > Actinomycetes > Mycobacteriales > Micromonosporaceae > Hamadaea > Hamadaea tsunoensis. The sequence goes on from NZ_AUAX01000008.1 coordinate 128,482, forward strand.
CCGCCGGCGCCGGTCGCGGCGGCCCCGGATAGTGCCCGATGAGCGGACCGGTCGCCAGCGATCCGACCATCGCGAAACCGAGCAGCATCAGGAAACCGCCGCCCACCGCGATCGCGTACCTACGGGTCCACACCCGGTCCCGCAGCACCCCGGCCAGTGCCACGCCGGCGAGCGGCACGGTGATCGCGATGATCAGACCCGCGCGCAGCCACACGTCGGTCACTCTCCCCTGCGCGGCCGCGTCCGCGACGCTCATCCAGTTCAATCTCGTCGTACGCCGGATCAGCCCGACGATCAGCGCGAACGGGGCCGTGTACAGCCACGTGAAGAAGAGCGTCCCGAGCACCATCCGCCGTACGCTCATCGGGGCGACGCCAGGGAGATCGCGAAGACGCAGCCGCCGAGCGCGGTGACTCCCACGGATGCGATGACCCCCGCCCAGACGGGTGAGCGTACCCACCGGACGAGGAGGGCGAGCAGGCCGAGCCCGAGGGCCAGCAGGACGCCGGCCAGGACGACGGCGATCATGAGACCGAGGACGACCTCTTCGCGCCCGTCGAAGCAGAGGCCCTCGCCGTCACACGGCCGGGCCGGGACGGACGCCGACGCGGTCACCCCGGCGGCGGCCAGCATCGTGCACCAGCCGAGAACGATGAGTGCGCCCTGGCCGAAGACACGGCGTTTCGCGACGGGTTCCCCGAGACTCGTCATGCGCCCGAGTCTGCCACGGCCGCGCCGGCCCGGCTACGCGGTCGACGCCCGGATCCAGTCCAGATAGGACTGACCGCCGCCGACCACGGGCAGGCAGACGATCTCCGGAACGTCGTAGCTGTGTACGCCGCGCAGGTGATCGCGCAGCTCGGCCGACCGGGCGGCCGTGGTCTTGAACTCGACCCGCCATTCGCGCGCCTCGTCGACGGCGCCCTCCCAGCGGTACACGCTCGTCATCGGGCCGAGGACCTGGGCGCAGGCGGCCAGCCGGGCGACGACCGCGGACCGGGCCAGTTCGTGGGCCGCGTCGGCCGAGTCGGTGGTGGTCACCACCACGACGAACTCTGTGCGGATGTCTGTCTCCACACGGGCACCGTAGCCCTCACGCGGCCCTCAGGACAGACCGGCGAATCGCAGCAGTGCGGCGGTCGCGGCGGCGGCCACCACGACCACGGCGAAGGGCGCCCGCCGCCAGGCCAGAACCGCGCCGACGAGCACGCCCGCGGGCCGGGCGACACCGAGTGACAGCTCCCCCGCGGTGGTGAACACGGCGGTCGCGATCAGTGCCAGGAGCAGCGTGGTCGCGGCGACCGGCAGCAGATCTCCGAGCCAGACCGGCAGGACCAGGCGGCCGCGCAGCAGTACGCCGCTCACCCGGATCGCGTACGTGCCGACGGCCAGACAGGCGATGGCGATCAGGAGCGTGGTCATCGCGTGGCACCCTTTCCGGCGGCCGCGACCTCGTCGGTGCCCGCGGTCGTGTCGATGTCCGAAGTCTGGGCGGCACCCGAGGTCCGGGAGACGTCCGTGGTCCTGCCGGCTCCCGCGATCCTGCCGGCGGCGACGCCGAGCAGGGCGACGAGGACGGGCAGGCCGGCGGGCAGGAACGGGGTGGCCGCGACGGCGATCACCGCGCCCGTGACCGCCGAGATCCGGGTGGTCCGGTCCCGCAGGGAGGGCAGGACCAGGGCGAGCATGCCGGCCGGGAACGCCGCGTCGAGGCCGAACCGGTCCGGGTCGCCGACGACGCCGCCCAGCAGCACGCCCGCCACCGTCCCCAGATTCCAGAGCACGAACAGCGCCCCGCCCACCAGCCAGTACGCGTGCCGCCGCCGCTCGGGCCGGTCCTGCGCGAGGGTGAAGGCCGTGTTCTCGTCGATGAGCACGTGCGAGCCGATGAGGCGGGCCGCGGTGGTGTCGCCGATGGCACCGCCGATGGCCAGCCCGAACGGCAGGTGCCGGACGTTGACCAGCAGGCCGCCCAGCACCGCCGCGACCGGGTTGCCGGCGCTGAACAGGCTGACGGCCAGGAACTGGGAGCCGCCGGCGAAGACGGCCAGCGACATGACGATCGGCACCCAGGCGGGCATGCCCTGGGCGACGCTGATCGCACCGTAGGACAGGCCGACCACGGCCGAGGCGGCGCCGAGCGCCAGGGTGTCGCGGATCAGGTCGCGGTCGACCGCCCCGACGAGTCGCGTTCGATATGCCGTACGCATGACATAGAATATCGAACACGAGAGCCCTGTTCGTCAAATCGAACGATTCGACCTGTGGAGCGAACATGACCGCCGACGGCCCCCCGCTCGCCATCATCGCCGCGAACCTGCGCCGCGAACGGGAACACCGCGGCCTGAGCCTCAGCGAGGTCGCCAAGCGGGCCGGGGTCGCCAAGTCGACGCTGTCCCAGCTGGAGTCGGCCCAGGGCAACCCGAGCGTGGAGACGCTCTGGTCGCTGGCCGTGGCGCTCGACGTGCCGTTCAGCCGGCTCATCGAGCAGCCGGCGGCGAGCGTACGCGTCCTGCGGCGGGGCGAGGGGGTCGCGTACCCGAGCACGCAGGCGGACTTCACGGGGACCCTGCTCAGCACCGGGCCCCGGCACGTCACCCGGGACATCTACGTGCTGCGGGTCGAGCCCGGCGCCGACCGGAAGGCCGAGGCGCACATCCCCGGCACGGTCGAGCACCTCATCGTCTGCGCGGGACGGTTCCGCTCGGGCCCCGCCGACGAGCCGGTCGAGCTCGGGCCGGGCGACTACGCGTCGTTCCCCGGCGACATCGACCACTCGTACGAGGCCCTCGAACCCGGCAGTTGGGCCGTGCTCGTCATGGAGCACCGCTGAGCCGCGCTAGGAGACCAGGAACTCCGCGGCGGAGCGCAGGCGGGTCTTGAGGACGCCGGCGGCCCGCGAGATGTCCAGCTTCACGTCCGCCGGCCGCACCAGGCCCGACGCCGCGACCGTACTCACGGGAATGTCGGCAGTGGACAGTCCGTACGCGTCGCCCACGAGGCGGGCGAGTTCCGGGCGGGTCAGCGCCTGCGCCCCCGCCACGTTCAGGATCCCCGCGTAGTCGTTGCCGACCAGTTCCAGCACCGCGTCGGCCAGGTCGGCGTCGGCCACCGGGCAGCGGATCTCGTCGCTGAAGAACGACCCCGACACCTCGCCGCGCAGCACGTCCAGGCAGAACTTCACCTGCGGCGTGTGCTCCGGCCCCAGGATGAGCGACGTACGCACGACCGCCGCGGACGGGTCGAGCGCGCGTACCGCCGTCTCGGCCGCCGCCTTGGCCGCACCGTACGCGTGCACCGGCGACGGCTCGTCGTCCTCCGTGTACGGTCGCGGGCGGCCGGCGTGCAGGGCGTCCGACGAGATGTGCACCAGCCGGGAGCCGGTCGCCGCCGCGGCCGCCGCCACGTTGGCCGCCCCGTCGGCCGTCGCCGTCCAGCTTCCCCGCTGGTACGCGCAGTTCACGACGGCCGCCGGGCGTACCCGCTGAAAGAGCTGGTGCACGGCGAACGGGTCGCGGACGTCGAGGGGTTCCCACGACGGCGCCTGCCGGGCCGTGCCGACGACCTGGAAGCCGGCGGCCGGGGCACGCCGGGCGACCTCGCCGCCGAGGTGGCCCGACGCGCCGACGACGAGGAGGATCACGCCTTGGGCTTGCCGTCGATGCCGGCCTCGAGGCGCTGCTGCGCGGTGATCGGCGTGGGTGCGCCGGTGAGCGGGTCGTAGCCGCCGCCCGTCTTCGGGAACGCGATGACCTCGCGGATCGAGTCCGCGCCGGCGAGCAGCATGCAGACGCGGTCCCAGCCCAGCGCGATGCCGCCGTGCGGCGGCGGCCCGTACGCGAACGCGTCGAGCAGGAAGCCGAACTTCTCGCGCTGCTCCTCGGGCGTGATGCCCAGCAGGGTGAAGACGCGCTCCTGGACGTCCGAGCGGTGGATACGGATCGATCCGCCGCCGATCTCGTTGCCGTTGCAGACGATGTCGTACGCGTACGCCAGCGCGTGCTCGGGGTCGGCGTCGAAACCGGCGAGCCAGTCGGAGTTCGGGGAGGTGAACGGGTGGTGCAGCGCCGTCCAGCCGATCTGCTTCTCGGGGTCCTTGTCGTCGTAGACGGCCTCGAACATGGGCGCGTCGACGATCCAGCAGAACGCCCAGGCGGCCGGGTCGATCAGGCCGGCCCGCTTGCCGATCTCCAGCCGGGCCGCGCCGAGCAGTTCCTGCGTACGCCGCTGGGTGCCGGCGCCGAAGAAGACCGCGTCGCCGGGCTTGGCGCCGACGGCGTCGGCCAGGCCGTTCAGGTGGGCCTCGGAGAGGTTCTTGGCGACCGGGCCCTTGGGCTCGCCGGTCTCCGCGTCGAACAGCAGGTACGCGAGCCCCTTCGCGCCGCGGGACTTGGCCCAGTCCTGCCAGCCGTCCAGCTCCTTGCGGGTCTGCGCGGCGCCGCCGGGCATGACCACCGCGCCGACGTAGGGCGCCTGGAACACGCGGAACTCGGTGCCCTGCAGGAACCCCGTGAGGTCGACCAGTTCGCAGCCGAAGCGCAGGTCGGGCTTGTCCGAACCGTAGCGGTCCATGCCCTCGGCGAAGGTCATCCGGCGGATCGGCGTGCTGATCTCGTGCCCGGCCAGCTCGCTCCAGAGCGCCCGGACGATCGCCTCGGCCAGCTCGATGACATCGTCCTGGGTGACGAACGACATCTCGATGTCGAGCTGGGTGAACTCGGGCTGCCGGTCGGCGCGGAAGTCCTCGTCCCGGTAGCAGCGGGCGATCTGGTAGTACCGCTCCATGCCCGCCACCATCAGCAGCTGCTTGAACAGCTGGGGCGACTGGGGCAGCGCGTACCAGTTGCCGGGCTGCAGGCGGACGGGGACCAGGAAGTCGCGGGCGCCCTCGGGGGTCGAGCGGGTCAGCGTCGGCGTCTCGATCTCGTGGAAGTCGCGCTGGTGCAGGATCTCGCGGGCGATCTGGTTGGCCCGGGAGCGCAGCTTCAACGCCTTCGACGGCGCGGTACGCCGCAGGTCCAGGTACCGGTGGCGCAGGCGGATGTCGTCGCCGGCCTCGACGTGGTCGTCGATCGGGAACGGCAGCGGCGCGGCGGTGGACAGCACCTCCAGGTCCGTGACGATGACCTCGATGCCGCCGGTGGGCAGCTCGGGGTTCTCGTTGCCGGCCGGGCGCTCGGCGACGGTCCCGGTCACCTTGACGCAGAACTCGTTGCGCAGCGCGTGCGCCGTCTCCTCGTCCCGGAAGACGACCTGGGCGATGCCCGAGGCGTCCCGCAGATCGATGAAGGTCACGCCACCGTGGTCGCGCCGGCGCGCCACCCATCCGGCGAGCGTCACGACCTCACCGGCGTGCGACGTGCGCAGGGTGCCGGCGGCATGGGTGCGGATCACGGTGGCTCTCCATTCGGCGTATGACGACTCGCCCATTCTTCCAGGGTCTCCCCACGCCGGGGCGCCGGGGTGGGGAACCCGGGAAGCGGACGTATGCCTCAGAGCGCGCCGGTGAGGACCTCCGCCGCGGCCTGGCCGCAGACGGGCGAGGAGCCGTGGGTGGCGACGTGCATGGCGCCGACCGGGTCGCCGCCCGGCACGCCCATCTCCACCACGTACGCGTCCGGCCGCTGGGCGAGGACCGCCCGCAGGACGTCGCCGAGCCACACGTGGCGGTGGGCGTCGCGGACCACGAGCACGAGCGGCCGCCCGGAGGCGGCCGAGAGGGCGAGCGGCAGCCCGCCGTTGGTGGCCGCGGCCCGGTCGAGACGCTCCACTGTGGTCCCCGGCAGGATCGCGCTCAGCGGGCCGCCGACGCCCCAGGGAGTGGCGCCGTCGATGGCCATGTTGACCTCGGTGGTGAACTCGACCACGTGCGGCGGTTTCGTGACCGGCGCGGCGTCGGCCGACCGCCAGGTACGCACGGCCCGCCGCGCGGCCGCGAGACCGGGCCGGTCGAGGTGGCCGGCCCGCCAGCGGCGCCCGGCCTCGGTACGCTCGCCGGCCTGCTTGGCCGACCAGTCCGCGAGGGCCGCCACCCGGCCGGCCGCCTCGGCGAGCCGTTCCTCCGCCAGCGTTCCCGTGTGGACGGCGTCGACGAGCGCGTCGCGCAGGCGGACAGCGGTTTCCTCGTCGGCGGTCTCGCCGCCGACGCACACCGCGTCGGCCCCGGCCGCGATGGCGCGTACGACCGCGCCGGTGAGGCCGTACTGCGCGCGGATGGAGGCCATCTCGATGCCGTCGGTGACGATCAGGCCCGTGTAGCCCAGGTCGTTGCGCAGCAGGTCGGTGAGGATGCGCGGGCTGAGGGTGGCGGGCAGGTCGGGGTCGAGCGCGGGCAGCAGGAGGTGCGCGGTCATGATCGCGCGTACGCCCGCCGCGATGGCGGCCCGAAAGGGAACCAGTTCCACACGCGACAGCCGGTCGAGGTCGGCGACGACGCGGGGCAGCCCGTGGTGGGAGTCCACATCGGTGTCCCCGTGCCCGGGGAAGTGCTTGGCGCAGGCCGCGATCCCCCGCGACTGCAGGCCGGTGACCCACGCCGCGGCGTGCCGGGCCACGAGCTCCGGGTCGGCGCCGAAGGAGCGTACGCCGATCACGGGGTTGTCCGGGTTGTTGTTCACGTCCACTGTGGGCGCGTAGTTCAGGGTCACGCCCGCCGCGGCGAGCTGGTCGCCGATGTCCGCCGCGACCGTGGCGGTCAGGTCCGGGTCGTCGACCGCACCGAGCGCGTGGTTGCCCGGGCGGGTGCTCCCGCTGCCGACGTCGAGCCGGGTCACGTCGCCGGACTCCTCGTCCACGGCGACGGTGACGGCGGGGTTGCGGGCCTTCAACGCCGCGGTCAGCCCGGCCAGCTGGTCGAGGTCGACGATGTTGCGCGAGAACAGCACAACACCGCCGAGTCCCTCGTCCAGCCGGCGTTCCAGCCACTCCGGCGGGGTCACGCCGACGAAGCCGGGCTGCAGCACGGCGTCGGCCCAGATACGCACCTGGTCCATGCCACGCAGACTAATCTTTAAGTTTCTTTATTGATAGCCCGCACGCTCATCCGATCGGACCGGAAACGATCGGGCGAAGATCCTCCGCGGCGGGCTGCCATGTCGTGGCCAGAGCCGGAATCTGGTCGCCCGAGCGGATGTCCTTGACCGAGTCGCCGCCGTCGCCGTCGCCGGTGCCGGCGAACCAGACGTACGGGATGCCGCGGCGCTCGGCGTACTTGATCTGCTTGCCGAACTTCGCGGCCGTCGGCGAGACCTCCACGGCGATCCCCCGCGACCGCAGCGCCGTCGCCGTGCGCATCGCCGCCGGCCGGTCCTCGTCGGCGCTCAGCGCCACCAGGACGACCGTCGGCACCGCCCGGGAGGCCGTGAGCGCGTCGTCCTTGAACAGCAGCCCCAGCAGGCGGCTCAGCCCGATGGAGATGCCGACGCCGGGGAACCGCTCGGTGCCCGAACTCGCCAGGTTGTCGTAGCGGCCGCCGGAGCAGACCGAGCCGAACCGCTCGTACCCCGACAGCTGCGTCTCGTAGACGGTCCCCGTGTAGTAGTCGAGGCCGCGCGCGATCTTCAGCTCCGCGCGGCACAGGCCGGGCGCGTGCGCGCCCGCCGTCTCCACCACCGCGACCAGTTCGGCCAGGCCCTCGTCCAGCAGCGGGTCGCTCACCCCGAGCTTGGCCACGTCGTCGGCGAACGAGGCGTCCGCGGCGGAGATCTCCGCGAGCGCCAGGCACTTCTCCGCGGCCTCCGTGGACACTCCGCCCTTCACCAGTTCCTCGCGTACGCCCTTCGGACCGATCTTGTCGAGTTTGTCGACGATCCGCATCGCCGCCATCGGGTCGGCGATGCCGAGACCGCGGTAGAAGCCCTCCAGGATCTTGCGATTGTTGACCTGGATGACGGCCTTGGGCAGCGGCAGCCCGGCGAAGACGTCGCCGATCACCAGCGGGATCTCGGCCTCGTAGTGCGCCGGCAGCGTGTCGCGGTCGACGATGTCGATGTCGCACTGGAAGAACTCGCGGTAGCGGCCCTCCTGCGGCCGCTCGCCCCGCCACACCTTCTGGATCTGGTAGCGGCGGAACGGGAAGTTCAGCTTGCCGGAGTTCTCGACGACGTACCGGGCGAACGGCACCGTGAGATCGAAGTGCAGCCCGAGCTGCCCGTCACCGGCGCCGCGCGGCTCATCGGCCTCGGCCTGCAGCCGGCGCAGGAGGTAGACCTCCTTGGACGTCTCGCCCTTGCTCAGCAGGGTGTCCAGCGGCTCGACGGCCCGGGTCTCCAGGGACGCGAACCCGTGCAGTTCGAACGTACGCCGGATGTGGTCCAGGAAGTTCTGCTCGACGACGCGCTGCGCCGGGGTCCACTCCGGGAAACCGGAGATGGGAGCGATCTTGCTCATGATGGAAGTCTCCGAAAGATGTCGTGTCTTAGAGGCCGCGGTGCGGAGCGGGGACGAGCTCCCGCAGGTACGGGTTGCTCACACGCTCGCGGCCGATGGTCGTGCGCGGTCCGTGGCCGGGCAGCACGATCGTGGCGTCGTCGAGCGGCAGGACCTTGTCCCGCAGGCTCGCCATCATCCGATCCGTGTCGCCGCCCGGCAGGTCGGTCCGTCCGATCGAGCCCGCGAACAGCACGTCGCCGCTGAAGCACAGCGGCCCGTCGGCGCTGGGGGCCCGGAACATGACCGACCCGCCGGTATGGCCGGGCGCGTGGTCGACCGTGATGCTCAGGCCGGCGATCTCCATCACGCCGCCGTCGGGCAGCTCGGCGACGTCGGCGGGTTCGGCGTACGGCAGGCGGCCGCCGAACATGGAGCTGAGATCGACCGACAGCGCCTTGGCCGGATCGGCGAGCAGTTCCCGGTCCGCCGGGTGGATGTACGCCGTCAGCCCGCGGCCGTCGCACACCGGCGCGACCGAGAAGGTGTGGTCGAGATGGCCGTGGGTCAGCAGGACCGCGACGGGGTGCAGCCGGTGCTCGGCGAGAACCTCGTCCAGTTGTGGCACTACGCCGATGCCGGGGTCGACGACGACACACTGCTCGCCCGGCCCGGTGGCCACGACATAACAATTGGTGCCGAATATCTCCGACGGGAACCCCGCGACCAGCACGCTCTTCTCCTTCGGCTTTCCCAGGGCTTTTTCAGACAGCCGCAGCACAATGACCGGCGCACGACGGTGCATCCGGTTCGCGTAGGGAGAGCCTATCTGGCAGGACACAGCGACTTTCCGTACACTCGCACGGACTGTGCGGGAGTGGCGTGGCACACTCCGGTACGAAACGGTCGATGGACCCACCGAGTGCCGATCGGCGTAGACACACAAGGAGGGGAGCTCTCGTGGCTTCCAGCAGAACCCGCGCGCGCAAGCTGGCCCGCGCCAAGCTCAACCGGCAGATGACCCGGCGTGCCGATCAGCAGCGGCGTGGCCGACAGGTCAAGGCCGGTCTGGCCGTGGTTCTCGCCCTCGCCGTCGCCGGCCTCGGAACCGCGTGGCTCCTCGGAGCCTTCGACAAGAAGGTCACCCCGACGCCCCAGGCCCAGTGTGCCTGGACGACGCAGTCGACGGAGGCCAACGCCGACCTCAAGGACGTCGGCCAGCCGCCGGTCACCGGACTGCCCGACACCGGCACCGGGGTCATGGCGGTCACCCTCAGCACCGGCACCGTGAAGATCAGCCTCGACCGCGCCGGTTCGCCGTGCGCCGCGGGCAGCCTCGCGTACCTGGCGACCAAGAGCTACTTCGACAACACGCCGTGCTTCTCGCTGACCCACTCCGCGGCCGACGGCTACGCGCTCACCTGCGGCGACCACACCGGCAAGGGCACCGGCGGCCCGACCTACACGTTCTACAACGAGCAGGTCGCCCCGCAGGCCAGCACCGCGCCGTCGGCGGCGGCGTCCGCCTCGGCCAGCGCGGCCGCGACCCCCTCCGCGGCCCCCGCGACGTACGCCTTCTACAAGGCCGGCACCGTCGTGATGAACCCGTCGGTCAGCGGCAGCCAGTTTATGATCTTCTACAAGGACTCGACGCTGGACACCTCGACCCACAACTACTCCGTCGTGGGGCAGGTCTCCTCGGGCCTGGAGGCGATCGATACGATCGCCAAGGCGGGCACCGTGAACAACGATGCCGGCGCCGACGTGAAGCCCAAGAACGCCGTCACCGTGCAGACGCTGACGGTCGCCGACGGCCCGTCGCCGAGCGCCGCGCCGTCGACCCAGCCGAGCGCCACGGCCTCGGCGTCCTGACCCCGTACCGACGTACCGACACCCATACGCCATAAACCGCTCGGAGGATCCAGCCATGACGCCCACCAGGGAACGCCAGCGCGCGGCGGCCCGCGCCCGCCTGGAGCGGGAGATGTCCGCTCGTGCTGAGGCCGCGCAGGTGCGGCGTAAGCGCAACGCGTACGTCGGGGCGGGTCTCGCCGTCCTCATCCTCCTCGTGGGCGGCGGGTACGCCACGTACGCACTGACCCGGCCGGAGAAGAAGCCGGCCCCGGCCGCGGCCGCGCCGGACTGCACCTGGATCCCGGACGACGCGTCGCAGAACCCGGCGCTCAAGGACGTCGGCACGCCGCCGACCTCCGTCGCCAAGGCCGGTACGCAGACCCTGACGCTCAACACCAACCTCGGCCAGATCGAGATCCAGATGGACGTCAAGGGCGCGCCGTGCACCTCGGCGAGCATGGCGTACCTGGCCGGGATGAAGTTCTACGACGGGACCAAGTGCCACCGGCTGGTGACCGAGGGCTTCAAGATCCTGCAGTGCGGCGACCCGGCCGGCAACGGCTCCGGCGGCCCGACCTACAAGATGGCCGAGGAGAACCTGCCGGTCAACCAGAACCCGACCTACACCCGGGGCATGGTCGCGATGGCGAAGACCCAGGAGGCCAACTCCACGGGCAGCCAGTTCTTCATGATCGACGCGGACATCTCGGCCCAGAACCTGCCGGCCCAGTACACTGTGCTCGGCAAGATCACGAAGGGCCTGGACATCCTGGACAAGGTCGTCAAGGACGGCGCGGTGGGCGCCGACGGCAAGGCGACCGGTGACGGCGCCCCCAAGGACACGATCAAGTTCGACACCGTGACCGCCGGAGCCGTCAGCGCCAGCTGATCCCGCCCCGCACAACGCGAACCGCCCCGGACCACTGGTCCGGGGCGGTTTCTTTCTTGTCTGTGGCCGTTAGGCCCCGGACGTCACCCGGTACGCGTCGAACACCCCGTCGACCTTGCGGACGGCGTTCAGCAGGTGGCCCAGGTGCTTCGGGTCGGCCATCTCGAAGCTGAACCGGCTGACCGCCACCCGGTCACGGGTGGTGGTGACCACGGCCGAGAGGATGTTGACCCGCTCCTCCGACAGCGCCTTCGTCACGTCGGCGAGCAGCCGCTGCCGGTCGAGCGCCTCGACCTGGATGGCGACCAGGAACGTCGAGCCCGCCTTGGGCTTCCACGTCACCTGCACCATCCGCTCGGGCTGGTCCTGCAGATCCTTGGCGTTGGCGCAGTCCATGCGGTGCACGCTGACCCCGCCCGACCGGGTGACGAAGCCGAACACGTCGTCGCCGGGGACCGGCGTACAGCAGCGGGCCAGCTTGATCCAGACGTCGCTGACGCCCACCACCACCACGCCCGGGTCCTGATTGGACTGCCGGTTGCGCGACGGCCGCGTCGGGACGGCCGTCTCGGCCATGTCCTCGATCGCGCCCTCTTCGCCGCCGAACGAGGTCACCAGGCGGGCCACGATCGACTGGGCGGACACCTGGCTCTCGCCGACCGCCGCGTACAGCGAGGCGACGTCGGGCAGGTTCAGCTCGCGGGCGATCGCCATCAGGGCCTCGGCGGTCAGCATCCGCTTCAGCGGCAGGCCCTCCCGGCGCAGGGACCGGTTGAGCGCCTCCTTGCCCTGCTCGATCGCCTCGTCGCGGCGCTCCTTCTTGAAGTACTGCCGGATCTTCGTACGCGCCCGCGGCGACTTGACGAAGCCCAGCCAGTCCTGGGTCGGGCCGGCGTTCTCCGACTTCGACGTGAAGATCTCCACGACGTCGCCGTTGGACAGCACCGACTCCAGCGGCACCAGCTTGCTGTTGACCCGCGCGCCGATGCACCGGTGGCCGACGTCGGTGTGCACCGCGTACGCGAAGTCGACCGGGGTCGAGCCCACCGGCAGCGCCCGCACGTCGCCCTTGGGCGTGAAGACGTAGACCTCCTGGCTCGACAGGTCGAACCGCAGCGCGTCGAGGAACTCGCTCGGGTCGCTCGCCTCTCGCTGCCAGTCCAGCAGCTGCCGCAGCCAGGTCATCTCGTCGATATGCGCGGGCGGGCCGACGACCGTCGCCGCCTTGTTCTCCTTGTACTTCCAGTGCGCCGCGATGCCGTACTCCGCGGTGCGGTGCATCGCGTTCGTCCGGATCTGCATCTCCACCGGCTTGCCGCTCGGCCCGATCACGGTCGTGTGCAGCGACTGGTACATGTTGAACTTCGGCATCGCGATGTAGTCCTTGAACCGGCCCGGAACAGGCTGCCAGTTCGCGTGGATCACACCCAGCGCCGCGTAGCAGTCCCGGACCGTCTCCACCAGGATCCGCACGCCGACCAGGTCGTAGATGTCGTTGAAGTCGCGGCCCCGCACGATCATCTTCTGGTACACCGAGTACAGGTGCTTCGGCCGACCGGTGACCTCGCTCTTGATCTTCGACGCCCGCAGGTCGCCGGTGACCTTGTTGGTCACCTGGCGCAGCAACGCCTCCCGCTGCGGCTGGTGCTCGTCGATCAGGCGCTTGATCTCGTGGTAGCGCTTCGGGAACAGCTGCTCGAACGCGAGATCCTCCAGCTCCCACTTGATCGTGTTCATGCCCAGCCGGTGCGCCAGCGGGGCCAGGATCTCCAGCGTCTCCTTCGACTTCTGCTCGCGCTTCGGCGCCGGCAGGAAGTTCAGCGTACGCATGTTGTGCAGGCGGTCGGACAGCTTGATGACGAGCACCCGCGGGTCCTTGGCAGTGGCCACGACCATCTTGCGGATCGTCTCGGCCTTCGCGGCGTCGCCGAGCTTCACCTTGTCCAGTTTGGTCACGCCGTCGACCAGCAGCGCCACGCTCTCGCCGAAGTCGGCGCGTACGCCGTCCAGGGTGTAGGGCGTGTCCTCGATCGTGTCGTGCAGCAGGGCCGCGACCAGCGTGGTCGTGTCCATGCCCAGACCGGCGAGCACCCCGGCGACGGCGAGCGGGTGCGTGATGTAGGGGTCGCCCGACTTGCGGTACTGCCCCTCGTGCCACTTGTGCGCGGTCTCGTACGCCTGCTGCAGCGCCCGGACGTCGGCCTTGGGGTGCCAGCGCCGGTGCTCCGTGATCAGCGGGGCCAGTTCCTCGGCGACCAGAGTGGACTGCCACGGCGCGTTGAACCGGGACAGGCGGGCGCGCACGCGCCGACCCGACGGAGCACCGTTCAAAATGCTCAGCGGGTTGGTCTGCGTCGTCTCCGCGTCGACCGGTTCGAGCGCGCTACGCCCCGCCGCGACCGCCGGATCGGGATCCGGAGCGATCGTGGCCAGCGTCTGGGCACTGGGTCGGCGCACCGGCACGACGTCGTCGTTCTGGGCGCTGACCTGCTCCTGGGCGTTCACGGCATCGACAGGATCGGTGGACACCAGCCGCTCCTCACACCTCGCCCGGCATTGTCGCCGTTCGACGATGCCCCAGGCGAGGACCCCATCTTACCCAGCGGAGGCCTTCCTGCCGACTACACGGCCGGTGGCCGGTTCCCAGGTGGCACTTCCGCGTCGTCTGTCCGATTCACGGCGTACACCGGGGTGTGGCGTTGTGACCCGTCAGACGGTCAGCAGCGCGTGCAACGGCCGCCCCGCCAGTCGGTCCCGGCCGTGCAGGAAAGCGAGCTCCATGAGCACAGTGAGACCCGCCACGGCACCGCCCGCCTGTTCGACGAGGCTGAGCGTCGCCTCGGCCGTCCCGCCGGTGGCGAGTACGTCGTCGACGACGAGGACCCGCTGGCCGGGCTGGAACGCGCCCTCGCTGACCTCCAGCACCGCCTGCCCGTATTCGAGGTCGTACGCGGCGGAGTAGGCGACCCGGGGCAGCTTGCCGGCCTTGCGGACGGGCACGACCCCGACACCGGCCGCGTACGCGACGGCGGACGCGATGACGAAGCCGCGCGCCTCCACTCCGACGACGACGTCGAAGCCCCGATCACCGGTGGCGCCGTAGTGCCCGACGATCGCGTCGATGACGGCCCGGAACCGGTCGCCGTCGGCGAACAGCGGGGTGAGGTCCTTGAACAGGATGCCCGACTTGGGGAAGTCGGACACGTCGAGGACGCCCTCGGCGACCAGCTTCGCCACGTCGGTTCCGCTGTCGCCCCGGTACTGCACTGTTTCCGTCACGGGCCAACTCTATCGGCCGCCGGCGTCCGCGTACGAAAGCGCCCCGGGCACCGGGCCCGGGGCGCTTCGAGGGAACTTCGTGGCGGGTTACCGCCGCTTGGGTGCCGACGGCCGTACGCCGCCCTTGCCGCTGCCGCTGCCGGACTTCTTGCCCTGCGGCCGGGCGCCCGGACGCGGTGCCGCGGTACCGGCCAGAGCCGGCTCCTCGCCCGCCTTCTGGACCGGGGCGGTGTCGGACAGGCCCTTCGACTTCAGCGCCTCGCGCCGCGCCAGTACGCGCTGCGTGTGCGTCGCGATCCGCGGCTCGTAGCCCTTGAGGGTCACGAGAACCGGGGTCGCGAAGAAGATCGACGAGTAGACCGCGGTGCCCATACCGATGAACAGCACCAGACCGAGGTCCTTGAGCGTGCCGGCGCCGAGCAGGCCGGCGCCGATGAACAGCAGACCGCCGACGGGCAGCAGGGAGACCAGGCCGGTGTTGATCGACCGCATGAGGGTCTGGTTGACGGCCAGGTTGGCCGCCTCGGCGTAGGTCGTCGTGCTGCTGCCGGTGATGCTGCGGGTGTTCTCCTGGACCTTGTCGAACACCACGACGACGTCGTAGAGCGCGAAACCGAGGATCGTCAGGAAGCCGATCACCGTCGACGGCGTCACCTCGAAGCCGACGATCGAGTAGACCGCCGCGGCCGTGACGAGGTCGAAGGCCAGCGACGCGAGCGCCGCCACCGCCATCCGCCACTCGAACCGGATGACCAGATAGACCATCACCACGACCAGGAAGATCACGAGGCTGAGGAGCGCCTTCTCCGTGACCTGCTGACCCCAGGCACCCGACACGATGTCCGTGCTGATGGTGTCCTTGGAGATGCCGAGCTCGCTGGCCAGCGCCGCCTTGACGGTGTCGACCTGCCCGGTCTCCATCGGCGTGGTCCGGATCTTGTACGCCGGCGATCCGCCGCCCAGCTGCTGGGCGGTGCCGACCTTCGCCTCGGGGTCGACCTTGGTGATCTGCTCGCCGAGCTTGTCCGAGACCGTGGTCATCGAGCCTGCGCTGGCGGGGATGGTGTACTCGACACCACCCTTGAACTCGATACCGGCCGTGAATCCCCGGGCGAAGAAGCTGATCAGCGCGATCAGCAGCACCGTGCCGGCGACCGCGAACCACACCTTCTTCTTGCCGATGATGTTGAGGCCGGCCTCACCGCGGTAGAGGCGTGTCGCCAAACCCGTCTTAGCCATGGTCAGGCCTCCTTGGCCCGGTAGCGACGGGTCTCGCCGGGGGCGGCCTCGTCATCGTCTTCGTTCTGCTGATGCAGCACCCGGCCCAGACCGCTGACGCGCGGCGAGAGGAAGGCGTTCGTACGCGCGAACATCGCCATGATCGGGTGCCGGAAGAGGAACACCACGATGAGGTCGATGAGGGTCGCGAGGCCCAGCGCGAACGCGAAGCCCTTCACCGCACCGGCGGAGAAGAGGAACAGCACGACGGCCGCCATGATCGACACCGTGTTGGCGGTGATGATCGTACGCCGGGCGCGGACCCAGGCCCGCGGAACGGCCGAACGCGGTGTCTTGCCTTCGCGGATCTCGTCCTTGAGTCGCTCGAAGTAGATGACGAACGAGTCCGCCGCGACACCGAGTGAGACGATGAAACCGGCGATGCCCGCGAGCGTCAGCGTGAAGCCCATCGTCCGGCCGAGGACCACCAGCATGCCGAAGGTCAGCAGGCCGGACAGGATCAGCGACAGGAAGATGACCGTGCCGAGCAGGCGGTAGTAGAAGAACGCGTAGACCGCCACCAGCAGCATGCCGATGCCGGCCGCCAGCAGACCGGCCTTGAGCTGGGCCTGGCCGAGCGTCGCGGTCACGTGCACGGCCTGGTCGGCCTTGAAGGTGATCGGCAGCGCGCCGTAGTTCAGCTTGTTCGCCAGGTCGGTCGCGGTGTCCGAGGTGAAGTTGCCGGTGATGCTGGAGTTGTCGGACAGGACGTCCAGGATCTCCGGCGCGGAGATGACCTGGTTGTCCAGGACGACGGCGACGCGGCAGTTCTGCTTGGTGCCGCCCAGGGCGGCCGTCTCGCAGGTGGCGCCGGTCTTGTTGACCGACTCCTTGGTCAGGTTGGTCCACTTGTCCTGGCCGTCGCCCTTGAACTTGAGGCTGACGGTCCACTCCGGCTGCTGCGAGTTCGGCGCCACGGCCTGGGCGCTGCCGATGTCGGTGCCCTTGACCTTCGCGACGTCCAGC
This sequence comes from Hamadaea tsunoensis DSM 44101, assembly GCF_000428945.1. Classification (GTDB taxonomy): domain Bacteria; phylum Actinomycetota; class Actinomycetes; order Mycobacteriales; family Micromonosporaceae; genus Hamadaea; species Hamadaea tsunoensis. The sequence continues at coordinate 145,115 of NZ_AUAX01000008.1, forward strand.
ATCTCCTTGGCGCCGCTGTCACACGCCACGACCTGCTGGTCGGCCTTGTTGATGGAGCCGATCGGGCGCTTGTCCAGCGCGGTGCAGCCGATCTGCGGCACGTTGAACTGCATCTTCGCCGGCAGGATGGCGACCTCGTTGGGGGTCAGCTTGGCGAAGTTCGCGAACGGGGCGGCGCCCGACGGGTCGGTCGAGAGGTCGACCGGCGCGGTCAGCGCCATCGCGGCGTTCCATGCGGCGTCGCCGACCTTGGCCTTCACCTTCGCCTGCGCGGCGGCGTCCTCGGGGTCGAGCACCGGCTCCGGGGAGGCGGAGGTGCTCGGCGCGGCCGAGGCGGACGGGGCCGGGCTCGCCGACGCGGAGGCGGCGGCGCCGCCACCCTGGCCGCCGGTGGAGGCGCTGGCCTTGGGCGAGGCGGAGGCGGCCGTGCTCGGCTTGGCCGAGGCCGAGGTGCTGGGCTTGGCGGACGTCGAGGCGCTCGGCTTCGCGGAGGTGCTGGCACTCGGCGAGGCGGTGGCCGCCGCGAGGGCGTCGGCGTAGTCCTGCGTCACGTTGAGCACCTTGCGGAAGTACATCTGCGCGGGCTGGCCGACGTCGTTCAGGTTGGTGCTGTCGTTGCCGGGGATCGAGATGACGATGTTCTTGTTGCTCTCGGTCACCACCTCGGCCTCGGCGACGCCGTAGCCGTTGACGCGATCTTCGATGATCTGGCGCGCCTGCTCCAACTCGGTCGAGCTGGGCGCCTTGCCTTGCGCCTCCAGCGTCATCTGCAGGCCGCCGACGAGGTCGAGACCGAGCCGGGGGTGCAGCCGGTTGTGCCAGCTGCCCGAGCCGCCGAGGAAGACGATCAGGTAGAGGAGGACGAAGAGGCCGGCGAGAACGGCGAGCTGCCGTCCGGGCCTCATCTGTCCTTGTGGTGGTGCCACGGCTCGGGTCTCCTTGGATGACAGGGTCAGGTGGGTGAACCCCGGCGCCAGGGGCGGCGGCGCCGGGGAGGGGTCTCAAGCGAGCGTCAGCGGCCCTGCTCGACGACGTGCGCGGCGGCGTCGTCGGCGTCGGTCTCCTCGGCCGTCTCGGCCTCGGGCTCGGCGGCGGGGGCCTTGACCACCCGGGCGACGGCGGCGCGCTCGAAGCGGGCCACGACACCGGGAGCGATCTCCAGCGAGATCTGGTCGCCGTCGATGGCGGCGACGGTGGCATGCATGGCGTCGATGGTGATCACTTCATCGCCGACCGACACGTTCCGCTGAAGCTCCATGGCCTCACGGCGGCGCTTGCTCTGCGGCCGGATGATCATGAAGTACATCAGGGCGGCCATCAGGCCGAGAAAGAGCAGCGTGGGCAGCGCGCTGCCGCCCGAGGAACCTGCCGCGAGGTGCACGGTGTCGACCTTCCGTTAGCCAGCGGCGATACGTCGGCACTGGCGAAAATGTGTCCGTCCGGACCGCGGCGAGTCTAGTCGGTATGGCGCCAAACGCCACACCCCCCGTGGCGATCACATTACGATCACGGCACGTTGTCGGCTTCGCCCTCGGTACTGAACAGGTCCGGCAATGCTCCGGAGCCGCCGGAAAACATACCATTTACAGCTGAATGACCAACAGCCTGTGAACCTGCTGTCAATGGCGGCACGGCCGGCGCCGGCAGGCCCAGATGACGCCAGGCCGCGAGGGTCGCCACCCGCCCCCGGGGCGTACGCGCGAGCAGGCCGGCCCGGACCAGGAAGGGCTCGCAGACCTCGGCGACCGTCTCCGGCTGCTCGCCCACCGCCACGGCCAGCGTGGACAGGCCGACCGGTCCCCCGCCGAACGTCTCGACCAGGGCCGCCAGGACCGCCTTGTCCAGCCGGTCGAGCCCGAGATCGTCGACGTCGTAGACGCGCAGGGCCGCCTTCGCCGCCGCCAGGGTGACCACGCCGTCGGCCCGGAGCTCGGCGTAGTCGCGTACGCGCCGCAGCAGCCGGTTGGCGATCCGGGGTGTGCCCCGCGACCGCCCGGCGATCTCCACGATCCCGTCCAGCTCGGCCGGCACTCCGAGGATCTTCGACGACCGGTGCAGCAGGGTCGCCAGCTCGTCGCCCGAATAGAACTCCAGGTGCCCGACGAAGCCGAACCGGTCGCGCATCGGCCCGGTCAGCAGGCCGGCCCGGGTGGTCGCACCGACCAGCGTGAACGGCTCCACGTCCAGCGGGATCGCGGTCGCGCCGGGCCCCTTGCCGACGATGACGTCGACCCGGAAGTCCTCCATCGCGGAGTAGAGCAGTTCCTCGGCCGGCTTGGCGATCCGGTGGATCTCGTCGATGAACAGCACGTCGCCGGCGGCCAGGCTGGTCAGGATGGCCGCCAGGTCGCCCGAGCGCTCGATCGCCGGGCCGCTGGTCATCCGCAGGTTCCCGCCCAGCTCGGCCGCGACGATCATGGCCAGCGTGGTCTTGCCCAGCCCCGGCGAGCCGGAGAAGAGGATGTGGTCCGGCGGCGAACCCCGGCGCAGAGCGCTGTGCAGGAGGACTTCGAGCTGCTCGCGTACGCGTTCCTGGGCGACGAACTCGGCCAGCCGTTTCGGCCGGACGGTCGCCTCGGCGTCGCGTTCCTCCGGCGACGCGAGCGCGCTGACGAGCGACTCGCTCATCGGGCCCGTCCGAGCAGCTTGATCGCCTGCCGGAGGAGCACGGGCACGGCCGGGGTCGGGCCGTCCTCCAGCGACGAGGCGACCGAGGTGATCGCGTGGTCGGCCTGGCTCGCCGTCCAGCCGAGCCCGACGAGCCCCTGGCGGACCTGGTCCTGCCAGGCGAGCTGGCGAGGTACGCCGGCCGCCGCACCGGGGGTCACCGGGCCGACCTTGTCGCGCAGTTCGAGGATGATCCGCTCGGCGCCCTTCTTGCCGATCCCGGGCACCTTCGTCAGTACGCCGAGCTCGCCCGAGGCGATCGCGTTGCGTACGACGTCGGGGTTGTGCACGGAGAGGACAGCCTGCGCGACCCGCGGGCCGACACCACTGACGGTCTGGAGAAGGTCGAAGAGCTCGCGCTCGTCGTCGTCGGCGAAACCGTAGAGGGTGAGGGCGTCCTCGCGGACGATGAGGCTGGTGGACAGCCGGGCGGCCTGGCCGACGCGCAGCCCGGCGAGGGTCGTGGGCGTGCAGAACACGGCGAGTCCGACCCCGCCGACCTCGATCACCGTGCGGTCGGCGCCGACCGACGCGACCTGACCCGCCACGCTCGCGATCATCGGGCACCTCTCTGCAGTCGGACGGCCGCGGCCACCTTATCCTTCGTGCCGCCGCGCCAGACGTGGCAGATGGCCAGCGCCAGCGCGTCGGCGGCGTCGGCCGGCCGGGGCGGCGCGGCGAGCTTCAGCAGGCGGGTCACCATCATGGTCACCTGCGCCTTGTCGGCGGTGCCCGAGCCGGTCACGGCCGCTTTGACCTCGCTCGGCGTGTAGAGGCTCACGGGCAGGCCCGCGCGGGCGGCGGCCAGGATCGCCACCGCGCCCGCCTGGGCGGTGCCCATGACGGTACGCACATTGTGCTGGCTGAAGACCCGCTCGACGGCCACGCCCTGCGGCTGGTACTCGGCGATCAGCTGGGTCAGCCGGTTGTCGAGGTTCAGCAGGCGCAGCGAAAGTTCCAGATCGGGCTCGCTCTGCACGACCTCGTAGTGGATCGGTGTGCAGGTCCGGCCGGGTACGCCTTCGACGACGCCGACGCCGCACCGCGTCAGCCCCGGGTCGACGCCGAGCACCCGCACGTTTTCCTCCCCCTGCCGTACGCCTGTACGACACCTTAGCGGTCCCGGACACCGCGCCCGCCGCGACACCCGGTACGCCGATGTTCCACACCGATACCCCCTGAGGTGTGTCGGGCGGACACATGTGCCGATCCGGGGACGCGCTCGTAGGTTCACCGCCATGACCTCGATCGTCCAGCTCGACCTCTCCGGCCGGACCGCCCTCGTCACGGGCGCCGGCAGCGGCATCGGCCGAGCCTGCGCCACCCGCCTCGCCGCGGCCGGCGCGCACGTCCTGGTGCTGGACCGCGACGGCGACGCGGCCCGCGCGACGGCCGGGGCGATCGGCGGCACCGCGCTGGAGGTCGACCTGAGCGAGGCCGACGCCGTCGAGGCCGTTCCCGCGGCGGTCGACGTCGTGGTGAACAACGCCGGGCTGCAGTACGTGTCGCCGATCGAGGACTTCCCCGCCGACCGGTACGCGTACATCCAGCGGGTCATGGTGACGGCGCCGTTCCTGATGATCCGCCGGGCCCTCCCCCACATGTACGCCGCCGGCTGGGGCCGGATCGTCAACATCTCCTCGGTGCACGGGCTGCGGGCGTCGCCGTTCAAGGCCGCCTATGTCACCGCCAAACATGGTCTGGAGGGCCTGAGCAAGGTGACGGCGCTCGAAGGCGCCCCGCACGGCGTGACGGCCAACTGCGTGTGCCCGGCCTATGTGCGTACGCCCCTGGTCGAGGCACAGATCGCGGACCAGGCCCGGGCGCACGGCATCCCGGCGGACGAGGTGGTCGAGAAGATCATGCTGGAGCGGGCGGCCATCAAGCGGCTGATCGAACCGGAGGAAGTCGCCGAACTCGTCGCATACCTCTGCACGCCGGCCGCCTCCTTCATCACCGGAACCTCGATCGCGATGGACGGCGGATGGACGGCGCACTGAGAATTGCCCGCATGACGCCGCTGGTGCACCTCCTGGAACTGCTCGAACGCGAGGCGAGCCCGGTCGAGTTCGAGGCCCCGCTCCTGCGGGCCCGCGCCGACGGTACCGCCACCGCCGAGCTGGAGGCGGCCAAGAACAGCGCGCTGCGCGTACGGGCGCTGCTGGAGCGGCGGCGACGGCGCGAACTCGAATTGTCCGGGCTCTACGACACCGCCAGCGACCTCGCCGGCCTGCGGGATCTCGACAGCGTCCTGACCGCGATCGTCCACCGGTCGCGCATCCTGCTGGGCACCGACACCGCGTACCTCACGCTCAACGACCCCGAGCAGGGCGACACCTACATGCGGGTCACCGACGGCTCCATCTCCGCGCGCTTCCAGCAGCTGCGCCTGCCGCTCGGCGGCGGCCTCGGCGGGCTCGTCGCGCAGACCGGCACGCCCTACGCCACCGCCGACTACGCCGCCGACGCGCGCTTCCGGCATCTCGGCGACGTCGACGAAGGTGTACGCGAAGAGGGGCTGGTCGCGATCCTCGGCGTACCGCTGCGGCTGGGCGCCCGGGTGATCGGCGTGCTCTTCGCGGCCAACCGGACGGCCCGGCCGTTCGCCCGCGAGGAGATGGCCCTGCTGGGCTCGCTGGCGGCGCATGCCGCGGTGGCCATCGACACCGCCCGGCTGCTCGCCGAGACGCAGGCCGCCCTGGCCGAGCTGTCGGCCGCCAACGAGGTGATCCGGGCCCACACCGAGTCGGTCGAGCGGGCCGCCGAGGCGCACGACCGCATGACCTCCCTGGTCCTGCGCGGCGGCGGCGTCGAGGACGTGGCCGCGGCGGTCACCGCCACGCTCGGCGGCACCCTGCTCGTCCTGGACACCGACGGGCGTACGCTCGCCGGCGACCTGCCCGCCCCGGAACCGAGGGCCCTGGCCGAGGCGGTGTCCGCGTCGCGCGCCGAGGGCCACGCCGTACGCCGATCCGACCTCTGGTACGCCGCGGTCGTGGCCGGCACCGAGAACCTGGGCGCGCTGGTGTTCCGCCCCGGCAGCCCGCTGGCCGACGCCGACCAGCACATCTTGGAGCGGGCCGCGCTGGTGACCGCGCTCGTCCTGCTCTTCAAGCGCAACGTGGCCGAGGCCGAGGGCCGCGTACGCGGAGAGCTCCTCGACGACCTGATCGCCCGCCCGGTACGCGACGCCGAAGCCCTCCGCTCGCGCGCCCGCCGGATCGGCGTGGATCTCGACGCCGACCACGTCCTCGTGGCGGTCGGCGACGACTCCTTCGCCGGAGCGACCGTCTCCCCCGGCGCGGCCCGGCAACGGGCGGCCTCATGGGCGGCGACCTACGCGGCCACGCGCTCCGGACTGGCGGCGGCCCGCGACGGCCGCCTCGTCCTCATGCTCCCCGGGTCGGACGCGGGCGGTGCGGCCCGCGCGATCGCCAAGGACCTCGGCCGCATCCTCGGTACGCCCGTCACCGCCGGCGCCTGCGGTCCGGCGCGCGGGCCCGGTGCGCTGGCTCAGGCGTACAAGGAGGCGGAACGCTGCGTGACCGCGTTGCTGGCACTGGGCCGGGCGGGCGAGGGATCGTCCACATCGGAGCTTGGTTTCGTGGGCCTGCTGCTGGGAGCGGTGACCGACGGCGGTGACCATGGGGTGGCGAAGTTCCTGCAGCACGCCATCGGACCGGTCGTGGACTACGACACCCGCCGCGGTACGGCGCTGGTCAAGACCCTGGAATGCTACTTCGGCGCGGGCGGCAGCCTCGCCCGCGCGGCGGAGCAGCTGCACGTCCACGTCAACACGGTCACCCAGCGCCTGGACCGCGTCGCCCAACTCCTCGGCACCGACTGGCAGCGGCCCGAACGCGCCCTGGAAGTGCAGCTGGCCCTCCGCCTCCACCGCCTCCGCACCACGTAACTCCCCCGGCGCTCCTGTCACCGCATCTCTTGCATGATCGAGGTGGCTTGCATGATCGAGGGTCTCAGCGATGTGGCCGCCGGTGCTCGCCTGGTCGTTGGCCGGGTCCTGATGCGGGGGGAGCGATCCATCGCGTCGGATCCTCGCAGGTGGCCTGGACCGGGCCTGGGCTTTGTCGCGGCTGTCCGGTATGGAGGCTGTCCGATGCGTCCGGGGTGTGGCTCTCTCATGGGTCGGGGTGTCGCTGGGCCTCGATCCAGTACCCGGATGCTGTAGTAGTGGATCTCTGTGGCGTGATCAGGTTCCCTGGAGCTGCGGATTCTGCCTGTTTTCTGCAGGATTTGGGAACTTGATCATGCCTTCACGTCTGCTCGATCATGCCTGCACGTCTGATGGGGCGATCACTGTCCTGAGTGATCATTTACCGCTATTACGGCGGGACGCGGCAGATAGCCTTGATCAAGTACCGTCTATTCGGCAAAGGAGGGCCCGCCCGCCGTAATGACGGTATTTGATCAAGGAAATCGGCGTCGCGATGCCGTTATAGCGGTACTTGATCAAGGTGATCGTGTCGCGGGTGGGGACGAAGTTGTCGGCCCCGACGGATCACCCACACAGGCAACCGGAGAGCCGAACATTCGCGCAAGATCGTTGCGGCTGGGGGCGGACATTCGCGCAAGATCGTCACCGCCGGGGGATCGAGACCCCACCCCCGGCCGCCAGCCTCACCCCCGGCCGCCGGCCTCACCCCCGGCCGCCGGCCTCGGCCCCGGCCGCCAGCCTCACCCCCCGGCCGCCAGCCTCGGCCCGGGCTGCCGGCCTCACCCCCGGTCGGCGGCCGCGCGTCTGTCGCTGTCGCCGTGTTCGGCGTCTCGCACTCTTTGCGACTTTGTCGCGACTGTCCGATATGGACATTCGGCGGCGCCGAATCTGGCCGCGGTGATCGTTTGCGGGTGCGATGTAATTTTCGGGCACGTTCCCTCGATCCAGTGCGGCCGAGATGTAGCTATGGGCCGGTTTCCCCCATCTGAACCGTTTGGATCATGGGCGAGGGGTGCGGTTGGACATCTGGACCGCTGTGGATCACGCCTGAGCCGTCCACCCCCGGGTCGGGGTCCGTGGTGCGGGAACGATCTTCCGCCCAGTGGACAGCCGTCGTCGACCTGCTGATCGTTTACGGCTGGGGTGTAGATCCGGCCCGATCTGCATGATCGATGACGCCTCAGGCGTAGCCGGAGACGGTCAGCGCACTCCGGAACCGTAAACGATCATGCGCGGGGTGGCCGTATTTACACCGCAGCCGTCAACGATCACCCCGTTCGACGGCCCGCCGCCGCACATACCGGACAGTCGCGACAAAGGCCGGGGTGAAGGGGTAGACGGTGACCGGACGACGGTGAAGGATGCGTCGCCCCACTCAGGTGGCAGTGGAGTCCCCGGAGCGAAGCGATAGGGGCGGAACGGTCTCCCGCGGGAGGAGCGGAGGTGAGATCGACGAACCCGGGACCAGAATTTGATCTTAAATTTAAGATCATGGGCACGCTCCCAAGCAACCTAAGTGGAGGCCCGGCGCGTTCTTGTGCGCATGCTGCGCTTCACAAGATCCCTCGTCGCCCTCCTCGCCACCGGTCTCGCCTTGACAGCGTGCGGCGGAGGTAAGCCCGCCGCGAGTCCGTCGCCAGCGGTCAGGGCGGGACTCGACTGCGAGGAGCTGACCGCCGACGGCAAGCCCGTGCACTTCGGAAAGGATGCCGGCGCCGACCTCTACGGCCTCGTCTTCGGCACGGGGAAGACGGGGATCGTCATCCTGCACATGTACGGCGACGACGTCTGCCAGCCGACTCCGTTCGCCAAGGTGCTGGCGGGCGACGGCTACCGGGTGCTGGTGTTCGACTTCGCCGGTTTCGGCGTCTCGACGGCGGCCGGCGCCTCGCGCGACGACCAGGTCGCGGCCGCCGTGGCGACCTTGCGGGGCGAGGGGGTGGCCGACGTGGCGCTGGTCGGCGGTTCGATGGGGGCGACCACGACGCTCGGGGTGGCGGCGGACATCAAGCCGCCGCTCAAGGCGGTCGTCGCGCTGTCGCCGCCGATCTCGTTCGACAGCGACAACTCGATCTCCGGTGCGGCCCGGCTGACGATGCCCGCGCTGATCGCCTGCGGCGAGTACGAGCCCGACTATCCCGGCTACGTCAAGGACATCGGCGACGCGATCCCGAAGTCCGTGCCGCACACGGTGACCATGGTGTCCGGCAGTTCCTCGCACGGACTGGCGCTGACCGACCCGTACATCGGGGACAAGGCGTTCGCGCAGTCGGTCGTGGATTTCCTGAAGAAGTACGCCCCGGTGGCGTGATCAGCGCGCCGAGCGCTCCTGGCGGCGGGCCTGCTCCCGGTCGGAGCGGGCCTGCCGGCGGTCGCCGTCCCGCACGACGCGCTCGTCGTCCCGGGCCGTGTACGCCGGGGCGGCCAGCCCTTCCAGCAGCGCGTCGACGACCCGCTCCGGAAGCGTCTCGTCGTCGACGTTGGGGTTCCACCCGAACATGCGCTGCATGACGACGGGACCGGTCAGCAGCAGCGTGGTGAGTTCGATGTCGAGATCCGGCCGCAGTTCGCCGGACTCGATCCCCCGCCGGAGCACCTCGCGCGTACGCTCCCGGCGCGGCTCGACGAACGACTGGTAGAGGAAGCGCAGATCCGGGTTGCGCGAGACCTCCGGCAGCAGGCACGGGAACACCTGCGTCGCCCGGGGATCGCTGGCGCCGACCGAACCCAGCCCGGCGATCAGGTCCTCGCGGACGGTCGCGCCCTCGACGAGCGGGACCGGCTGCTTGAGCGTACTGACGGCCTCGACGAGGAGCTCGTTCTTGCCCGCCCAGCGGCGGTAGATCGTGGCCTTGCCGACGCCGGCCCGGGCGGCGATCGCCTCGATGGACAGCTCCGCGATCGGGACGCCTTCCGCCAGAAGATCCAGCGTGGCGTCGATGATCGCCTCATGCGCACGGGTGCTCCGCGGCCGGCCTGCCGTCCGCGGAGCACCCAAAGCGAGGTCGTTCATGGTGAACTAAACCTTACCCCTGATCAACCGATCTCGACCGCTTCGAGGGCCAGCTCCGGGCTGAGCTCCTCGTCCGGCTTGGCCGGTGCCTTGGCGGCCGGAGCGGCGGTCTTCGCCTTGCCCGGCAGCCAGAGCAGTACCACGATCAGGCCCACCAGGCCGACGAGCGCCGAACCGATGGCCGCCGCGTGCACGGCCGAGACGAACGCGTTGTCGGCCGCCTTGATCAGAGCGGGCGCGAAGCCGGCGAACGGCGTACCGCCGAGGTTCTCGGCGACGGCGTGGGCACCGGCGATCGACTCGCTGATGGCGGCCTTGGCCGGCGCCGGGGCGCCCGCCGGAACCTGGGCGACCGTGTCGCTGATGTTGCTCCGGTAGACCGACGACAGCACCGAGCCGAGCACCGCGACGCCGAGAGCGCCGCCGACCTGGCGGACGGTGTTGTTGACGGCCGAGCCGACGCCCGCCTTCTCCCGCGGCACCGACGCCATCACGGCCTCGGTCGCCGGCGGCATGATGTTGGCCATGCCCGTGCCGAAGACGAAGAACATCACCAGCAGGATCCACATCGGGCTGTCGGTGCCGACGAGCAGGTAGCCCAGCGTCGCGACGGACACGATCGAGATGCCCACCGCGCTGACCAGCTTGCCGCCGAACCGCTTCACCATGCCCGCCGACAGCGGCGCGAAGATCATCTGAGCCGCCGCGAACGGCAGCATCAGCAGGCCGGTCTGCAGCGGCGAGTAGCCCCGGACCAGCTGCATGTAGAACGAGATGAAGAAGAACACGCCCATCGCGGCGAAGAACGAGATGCCCACCAGGCTCACCGCGGCGGCGAACCGCGGGATCTTGAACAGCGACACGTCCAGCGCGGGATACTGCGTACGCGACTCCCACCAGACGAAGACGCCCAGCGTGATCACGCCCAGCGCGGTCCACGCCCAGACGCTCGGGGTGTCGAATCCGGACTGGCCACCGTCGATGATGCCGTAGACCAGGGCCGCGAGGCCGACGATCGACAGCAGTACGCCGAGGAAGTCGATCCGGCCCGGCTGCGGGTTCTTCGAGTCCGGCACGATCCACAGTACGAAGATCAGGCCGATGGCGATGATCGGCAGGTTGATCATGAAGATCGAGCCCCACCAGAAGTTCTCCAGCAGCGCGCCGCCCACGATCGGGCCGACGGCCACACCGATGCCGACCGCGCCGGCCCAGGCGCCGATGGCCTTGGCCCGCTCCTTCGGGTCGAACACGTTGGTGATGATCGGCAGCGTCGTCGCCATGATGGCCGCGCCGGCGAGACCCATCGCTGCCCGGGCCGCGATCAGCTGGCCGGGATCCTTCGCGTACGCCGAGACGAGCGAGGTCAGCGCGAACAGCACGAGGCCGGCGACGAGGACCTTCTTGCGCCCGAGCCGGTCACCGAGGACGCCGAAGGTGAACAGCAGCCCGGCGAAGACCAGGGTGTAGGAGTTGATCGCCCATTCGAGCTGGCTCTGGCTGGCGCCGAGGCCGTGCTGCGGGTCGGCGAGGACCTTCAGGGCCACGTTGAGAACGGTGTTGTCGAGCACCACCACGAGTAGTGAGACAACCAGCACCGCGAGGATGGCCCATCGCCTCGGGTGCCCGGTGTTCGTCTGTGTCTCCACGACTGTTTCCCCCAGGATTGCTTAACCTTTACGAAACGGAACGGTCCCGTCTCGCATAGCGGAGACGCTACTCCCCGCAGATGCGATACGGAACCGTTCCGTTTCATTTGTGTCCCCGGTCACGACCGGGAATAGCCCAGCTCAGTCTTCGATGAAGCGCGGGCGGGCCGCGAAGATCCCCGTCACCGCCTGCACGCAGGCCGCGATCGCCAGCAGCACCATCGGGACCGCCCAGCCGCCGGTCACGTCGTACAGGACCCCGACCAGGAACGGGCCGAGCGCCGCGATCAGGTAACCCACGCTCTGCGCGAACGCCGACAGCGCCACCGTGCCCTGCGCCGTCCGTGCCCGCATGCCGATCATGGCCAGCGCCAGCGGGAACGCGCTCTGACCGAGCGCCAGCAGCACCACCCAGACCACCGCACCGCCGTGCGGCGCGAGCGCGAGGCCGGCGTACGAGGCGATCATCGCGGCCGAGGTCAGCAGCACCAGCCAGCGCAGGTCCCTCATCCGCCCGGCGAGCGTCGGCATGAACAGCGCCAGCGGTACGCCCACCGCCGTCACCCCGGCCAGCAGCAGCCCCGCCTGCGCGGGCGTGAACGCCGAGTCCCGGAACACCTGCGCGAGCCAGCCCATGGTGGCGTACCCGCTGAGGGCCTGGGCGCCGAAGAAGACGGCCATCGCCCAGCCGAGCCGCGTACGCCCCGGGCGGACCCGGTCGACCGCCGCGACCGGTGCCGGACGGCCGCCGGCCGAGCGCCGGAATCCCTCCCGCAGCCAGGGGAACATCGCGACGACGGCGATGACGGCCCACACGCCGAGCCCGGCCCGCCACGAGCCGAACGCGTCGGCGATGGGGACGGACGCGGCCGAGGCTGCGGTCGTCCCCGCGACGAGGGTCATCGTGTAGACCCCGGTCACCAGACCGGCCCGGGCCGGGAAGTGGGTCTTGACGAGCATCGGCAGCAGCACGTTGGCGACCGCGATGCCGGCCAGGGCGAGCGCGCTGAGCAGCACGAACAGCACCGCGGAATCGGTGAGCGCCCGCAGCACCTCGCCCGCCGCGAGCGCACCCATCGCCCCCACCAGTACGCGTGACGCCGAGAACCGCCGCGTCAGTGCGGGGGTCAGCGCGCCGAATCCGGCGAAGGCGAGCGCCGGCAGGGTGGTCACGATCCCGGCGAGGGTGCCGGACAGGTGCAGGCCGACGCGTACCTCGTCGAGCAGGGCGCCGAGGCTGGTGATGGCCGCGCGCAGGTTCAGGGCGACCAGCAGGATGCCGGCGAGGATCAGGGCGGGGGCGGCGGCGGCGCGGTGCGAAGGTACTGCGGAGGCACGGTGCGCGGGTACGGCTGGCGCGGACATACATCCGATCGTAGAATGATGGGATGAATTTGCGGAGCGTCTTGTAAGCACCGCCACAGCGACCGGTCCGGGGACACGCCGCGGACCACTGACAGACCGACGGGGGATGATGTCCGGCATGAGCTTGCAGTCCGCCTCGCGCCAGCCGCTCGTGACCCAGGTGGCCGAGCAGCTGCGGGCGCAGATCGCGGCCGGCGAGTGGCCGGTCGGCAGCCGCATCCCGACCGAGACCGACCTGGTCGCCGCGTTCGGCGTCGGCCGCAACACCGTCCGCGAGGCCGTCAACGCGCTCGTGCACGCCGGGGTCCTCGAACGGCGGCAGGGCTCGGGCACCTTCGTGACCGCCGCCGACGAGCTGACCGGACCGCTGAGCCGCGCCGTCGCCGACGCGCACCCCAGCGAGGCCATCGAGGTCCGCCGCGCCTTCGAGGTCGAGGCCGCCCGGCTGGCCGCCCTCCGGCGTACACCTGAAGATCTGTCCGCAATGGACGCGGCGCTCGCGGCGCGGGAAGAGGCGTGGCAGGCCGGCGACGCCGCGGAGTTCGTCGAGGTCGACGCGCAGCTGCACATGATCGTGGTCCGCGCCGCCCACAACGACATGCTCGCGGACCTGTACAGCTCGTTCGGCGCGGCCCTGCGGGCCAGCATCCTGCGCAGTTTCAACGGGAAGCTGACGCCGGAGACCTACTGCGACCACAGCGAGCTGATCGCGGCGATCCACGCGGGCGACCCGATGCGGGCGGCGACCGCGGCCGGGTCCTATCTGGAGATCGCCTGAACGTTTATCGTTCATCAACCAACGGGTATGGCGCGCGGCATGGCAGCATTCTCCCGCTACAGGAGCGCGACGGGCGCCGGTACGCTCGCCGCTTTCCTCCTGGTACTCATCTTCGGCAGCCCCTGGTACCGGGACTGGGCGGCCGCGCACACCAGCGCCGGAACAGCCGGCGGCTGGTTCCTCCGGCTGCTCGCCTGGCCCGCGTGGAGCTTCAACACCAACGACTCCCTGGGCGACGTGCTGGCCAACGACATCAAGGCGATCCTGGTCGTCGTGCTGACCTGGCTGTTCCTCAAGCTGACCGTGGGCGAGCAGCTCGCCCGGGCCCGGGGCACCCTCGCCCAGCTGTTCGCGGGATGGTCGTCGTACATCTTCGCGGCCGGGCTCGCGGCGCTGATCACGACGTTCATCAAGTCGAATCCGTCGCTGCTGGGGGCGTTCCAATCGGCGGGGAGCGGCGCCATGTACGGGCTGTTCGTCGGCTGGATCATCGGGTTCGCGGCGCTGGGGAACTACCGGGGTAGCGGTAGTTGATCTGCTGAGTTGCCCGTTCGCCCTTCGGGCGAGACGAGGGCACGTCGGCCCTTATGCGACGTCCGGCGGTCCAAGATCCTCAAACTTCGTTTGCAGATCTTGGACCGCCGGACGTCGCGGCCGAGCGCGGGTCCCACGGGCTTGCTTGATCCCGTTTGGATCAGGGAAAACACCCGAATCATGGGGCATGATTACGTGCGAAAACCTGATCCAAGCGGGATCTTGGCGCGTACAAGCGGGGATCTTGCGGGGCGTGGGCGGGTTTGCTGACAGGTTGTGTCAGTAGGATGCGGGGGTGCGTGCTAGCCGGCTCGTGAACCTCCTGCTGCTGCTGCAGAACCGGGGGCGGCTGACCGCGCAGGAACTCGCCGACGAGCTCGAAGTGTCCGTCCGGACCGTCTACCGCGACGTCGAGGCGCTCGGGGCGGCCGGCATCCCGATCTACGGCGAGCCCGGCCACGACGGCGGCTACCGGCTGGTCGAGGGGTACCGCACCCGGCTCACCGGGCTCACCGGTCCGGAGGCGGGCGCGCTGTTCCTCACCGGGCTGCCGGGTGCCGCCGCCGAACTCGGCCTCGGCGCCGAACTCGCCGCGACCCAGCTCAAGCTTTCCGCCGCGCTTCCACCGGAGCAACGCGTACGCGCGGAGCGGATGCGGGAACGCTTCCATCTCGACGCGCCCGGCTGGTACCGCCGGCCCGAAGAGGTGCCGTTGCTGATGACCGCCGCCGACGCCGTCTGGGAGGACCGCCGGATGCGGATCCGGTACCGCCGCTGGGAGGCGCCCCGCGAGGTCGACCGGGAGGTGTCGCCGCTCGGGCTCGTGCTCAAGGCGGGCCGCTGGTATCTGATCGCCCTCGGCGGTCGGGGCGGGGCCGTGGCGTACCGGGTGGCGAACCTGCTCGCCGCCGAGATCCTGGCGGAGACGTTCGAGCGGCCCGACTTCGACCTCGGCGGTTACTGGCAGGAATACCTGGCCGACTTCGAGGGCCGCCGCTGGACGGGCACCGCCGTCGTACGCTTCTCCCCCGCCGCCCGCGAACGCCTGCGCGACGTCGAGCACGACGCGATGTCGGCGGCCGTCCGGGACGGCGAGCCCGACGCGAACGGGTGGATCACCGCGACGATCCCGATCGAGTCGCCGGCCGCCGCCGCGACCGATCTGCTGCGGATCGGCGGCATCGAAGCGGTCTCGCCGCCCGAACTCCGCGACCTGATCCGCCGCCGCGCGCAGGAGGTGCTGGATCTACACGGCTGAGGTGGGCACCCAGAAGCGGAGCTTGTAGCCGCGCTGGTCTTCGAGCACGCCGCCGTTCTTCTCGATCACTTTCCGCGACGCCGTGTTCGTGTCGTCGCAGGTCAGCAGGGCCGGATCGATGCCCAGCGCGTACGCGAGCGGCAGCGACTCGGCCAGCATCCGGCTGGCGTGGCCCTCCCTGCGACGCGACGGGCGTACGTCGTAGCCGATGTGGCCGCCGACCTCCAGCAGGTCCGGGGTCAACCGGTGCCGGATGGCGAGGCGCCCGACGAAGCCGGCGTCGTCCACCCACCAGTACGTCGTGCAGGGCACCCAGTCCGCCGCGCGGGGCGTCTCCTCGAACCGGTCCGCCAGCAGTCTGTCCACGTAGGACTGGAAGTTCGCCGGGCGTTCCAGCACGTCCGGCTCCAGTCCCCGGACGAACCAGGAGATCGGGGCGTCGGCGGCGAATTCGCGTACGGCGGCGAGGAACGAGTCCCGGTAGCGGACGTCGGCAGCACCAGCGGCATGCCCAGATCATCCCAGGGCGCACGAAGGCCCGGCCACCGAATACGGCGCCCGGGCCTCGTGTCGCGACCGCGGTGGTCACTCCTCGGCGTCGATGACCGCCATGACCTCGTCGGAGATGTCGAAGTTGCCGTAGACGTTCTGGACGTCGTCGCAGTCGTCGAGCACGTCGATCAGCTTGAAGATCTTGCGCGCGCCGTCCTCGTCCAGCTGGACCTGGACGCTCGGCACGAAGGTCGACTCGGCCGACTCGTAGTCGATGCCCGCCTTCTGCAGCGCGGTACGCACCTCGACCAGGTCGGACGCCTCGCTGATGATCTCGAACGACTCGCCCATGTCGTTGCACTCCTCGGCACCGGCGTCGAGGACCGCGCCCAGGACGTCGTCCTCGGACAGGCCGCCCTTGGGCACGATGACCTGGCCCTTGCGCGAGAACATGTAGGACACCGAACCGGCGTCGGCGAGGTTGCCGCCGTTGCGGGTGAGCGCGACGCGTACCTCGGTGGCGGCGCGGTTGCGGTTGTCGGTCAGGCACTCGATGAGCAGCGCGACACCGCTGGGGCCGTAGCCCTCGTACATGATCGTCTGCCAGTCGGCACCGCCGGCTTCGAGGCCCGAACCGCGCTTGACCGCCCGATCGATGTTGTCGTTCGGGACGGAGCTCTTCTTCGCCTTCTGGATGGCGTCGAAGAGGGTGGGGTTTCCGCCAGGGTCCGCCCCACCAGTACGCGCCGCGACCTCGATGTTCTTGATGAGGCGCGCGAAGAGCTTGCCGCGCTTCGCGTCGATGGCGGCCTTCTTGTGCTTGGTGGTAGCCCACTTTGAGTGGCCGGACATAACCCCTCCGTCGTCGTCGGACCCGGCCCCGAGCCGGCCGGATGGCACTGCACCGCCGCGGGAGCCGGGCCGACTTCGACAGAAGGCGGCTCAGGAGGCCGCGCGCACCATCTCCACGAAGAGGCGGTGCAGCCGCAGGTCCCCGGTCAGCTCCGGGTGGAACGAGGTCGCGAGCAGGTTCCCCTGCCGGACCGCGACAATCCTAGCGTCCGGCCCTTCCCCCACCTGCCCCAGCACCTCTACCTCGCCGGTGGTCTTCTCGACCCACGGCGCCCGGATGAAGACGGCGGTCACCGGGCCGCCCTCGACCCCGGCGATCTCCACCTGCGACTCGAACGAGTCGACCTGGCGGCCGAAGGCGTTGCGGCGTACCTGGAGGGCGAGGCCGCCGAAACCGACCTGGTCGGGGCGGCCGTCGAGGATCTCGTCGGCCAGCATGATCATCCCCGCGCACGTCCCGTACGCCGGCATCCCCGCCCGCAGCCGGTTCCGGATGGGCTCGTAGACGCCGAACTCCTGCGCGAGCTTGCTCATCGTGGTGGACTCGCCACCCGGGACGATCAGCCCGTCGATCTCGGCGACCTCCTCGGGCCGGCGTACGGGCCGGGCGATGACGTCGCACTCGGCGAGCGCGGCCAAGTGCTCGCGGAAGTCCCCCTGCAGGGCGAGGACTCCGATGATCACCAGCCACGCTCCGCGAGCCGGTGCGGGACCGGGATGTCGTCGACGTTGATGCCGACCATGGCCTCGCCGAGGCCGCGCGAGACCTTCGCGAGCACGTCGGGGTCGTCGTGGAAGGTGGTGGCCTTGACGATCGCGGCGGCACGCTGGGCGGGGTTGCCCGACTTGAAGATGCCGGAGCCGACGAAGACGCCCTCGGCGCCGAGCTGCATCATCATCGCGGCGTCGGCCGGGGTGGCGATGCCGCCCGCGGTGAACAGCACGACCGGCAGCTTGCCCGTCTGGGCGACCTCCTTGACCAGCTCGTACGGCGCCTGCAGCTCCTTGGCCGCGACGTACAGCTCGTCCTCGGGCAGCGAGGTCAGCCGCTTGATCTCGCCGCGGATCTGGCGCATGTGGGTGGTGGCGTTCGAGACGTCGCCGGTGCCGGCCTCGCCCTTCGAGCGGATCATGGCCGCGCCCTCGGTGATCCGGCGCAGCGCCTCGCCCAGGTTGGTCGCGCCGCAGACGAACGGCACGGTGAACGCCCACTTGTCGATGTGGTTGGCGTAGTCGGCCGGGGTGAGCACCTCGGACTCGTCGACGTAGTCGACACCGAGCGCCTGCAGCACCTGCGCCTCGACGAAGTGGCCGATCCGCGCCTTCGCCATCACCGGGATCGAGACGGCGTCGATGATGCCGTCGATCATGTCCGGGTCAGACATCCGGGACACGCCGCCCTGCGCACGGATGTCGGCGGGCACCCGCTCCAGCGCCATGACCGCGACGGCACCGGCGTCCTCGGCGATCTTGGCCTGCTCCGCGGTGACCACGTCCATGATCACGCCGCCCTTGAGCTGCTCGGCCATCCCGCGCTTCACCCGGGACGTCCCGGTGGCAGCAGTGGTCACGTTTTCGGACATGGCGCTATCACTCCTGTAAGAAAGAAGGGCTTCACCAGCAAGATTAACGGGGCGGGCGGCGGGTGGCCGACAGCCAATCGATCCCGGGTGGCCAGCTACGTGAGCCAGATCACAGTATTGCTGGGCTCGCCCTCCGGGCGATGCCGGCGTCGCGCCCCTCATGCAACGTCCGTCGGCACAGAGATCCTCAACCGCTACGCGCTTGCAGATCTTGCACCGCCGGACGCCGCAGGCGCAACGCTGCCGGGCTCGCCCTCCGGGCGATGCCGGCATTGCGCCCCTTATGCAACGTCCGTCGGCACAGAGATCCTCAACCGCTACGCGCTTGCAGATCTTGCACCGCCGGACGCCGCAGGCGCAACGCTGCCGGGCTCGCTCCGCGGGTGGAGCGCTTAGACGTCGATGTCGAAGTAGGCGGGCCGGGTGTGCCGGCGGGCCAGCCCCAGCCAGCGTACGAGCTGATGTTCGCGCAGCGCCAGGGCGTCGCGTACGGAGTCGGAGTGGACCTGCCGGGCGAGCACGACCCGCCGGCCGGCCGCCTCCACGGCCTCGACCAGCGCCGGCTCCGCCTTCGCGGCGGCCACGTCGAGCTCGCGCAGCCGCCGGCTCAGGTCGTTCTCGGCCGCCTCCCGGTCACCGCCCGGCGTGTCGAGCGCGCCGCGCGCGGCCAGGTACAGGTCGTCCTGCGGGCTGTCGGACTGCTCGGCCAGCACCGCGGCGGCCGCCGCCCGGCGTACGAGCTGCGACTCCAGGGCGCGACGGGCGGCGGCGGCGCGCAGGTGCAGCCGGTCCAGCCGGGCGGCCAGCCACGTGACGTAGGTGCCCACCAGCACCACCGTCACCACGACTCCCACCACCCACGCCACGTCGTGCATGGTAGTGGTCTACAGCTCGACGCCCTCCCCGGGCATGTACTCATCGA
This sequence comes from Hamadaea tsunoensis DSM 44101, assembly GCF_000428945.1. GTDB lineage: Bacteria > Actinomycetota > Actinomycetes > Mycobacteriales > Micromonosporaceae > Hamadaea > Hamadaea tsunoensis. Next base: position 164,183 of record NZ_AUAX01000008.1, read on the forward strand.
AATCCCGGCTCGCGCGGGCGCTCTCCGACAGGTCCGGACTCGCGTCGATCGCGGTCGCGTACACCTCCAGGACCCGGCGGGCCACCACCGGCCAGTCGAACTCCCCCACCACCGCGCCGGCCCGGTCCGCGAGCCGCCGCCGGGCGGCCGGATCATCCAGAAGCGTCGATATTGTACGCGCCAGAGCAGCCGAGTCGCCGTTCGGGAACAGTGCTCCCGCCTGCCCGCCGTCGAGTACCCGGCGGAAGGCGTCGAGGTCGGCGGCGACGACCGGCGTACCGGCGGCCATGGCCTCGGTGAGGATCATCCCGAACGACTCCCCGCCCGTGTTGGGCGCGATGTACAGGTCGACGCTGCGCAGCATCCTCGCCTTGTCGGCCTCGGAGACCTTGCCGAGGAAGGTCAGCCGCTCGCGTACGCGGTCCGGCAGCGCGACCTCGGCGAGGTCGCTCGGCCCGGCCAGGAGCAGCCGCAGGCCCGGACGGTCGGCGACGATCCGGTCGAGCGCGTCGACCAGGATGGCGAAGCCTTTGCGGGGCTCGGTGAAGCGGCCGAGGAAGCCGACCGCGCCGCCCTCGCCGGGCCAGCCGGGCAGCGGTTCGGCGTGGGCGAACTTGGCGACGGCGACCCCGTTCGGGATCTCGACGCCGCCCCCGCCCAGATGCTCCACCTGTACGCGACGCGCCAGGTCGCTCACCGCGATCCGGCCGGTGATCCGCTCCAGCACCAGCTGGAGGGCGGGCTGGGCGGCCGCCATCGCCTTGGACCGGCCCATCGCGGTGTGGAACGTGGCGACCACCGGGCCGTCCGCGAGCATCACCGCCAGCAGCGAGAGGCTCGGCGTGACCGGTTCGTGCACGTGCAGGACGTCGAACCGGCCGGTCGACAGCCACCGGCGTACGCGGGCCAGCGAGATCGGGCCGAACGACAGCCGGGCGACCGAGCCGTTGTACGGCACCGCCACGGCGCGGCCGGCCGGCACGACGTAGTCCGGCAGCTCCGCCTCCTCCTCCGCCGGGGCGAGGACGCTGACGGAGTGGCCGAGCCCGATCAGGGTCTCGGCGAGGTCGCGTACGTGCAGCTGCACTCCACCGGGGACGTCCAGCGAGTACGGGCAGACGATCCCGATGCGCATGGGCCTCCCTCAGTCGAGCCAGAGCTTCTGCAGCATGTGCCAGTCGGCGGGGTGCTCCGCGATCCCCTTCGCCATTTCGTCGGCGACCGTCTGGGTCAGCGCCGAGATCCGCTCGGTCAAGGTACCGCCCGTCGGCACCGGCAGGGGGCCCACCAACGCGCCGTGCGGCCGTTCGGGGTCGAACCACATCTTCGCCACGTACAACGGCGCACCGGTGCGGACCGCCAGCAGGGCCGGGCCGGCCGGCATCCGCGTACGCCCGCCGAAGAACTTCACCTCGATGCCGCGCCGGGACAGGTCGCGGTCGGCCAGCAGCGGGACGACGTGCCCGGCGCCCAGGGCCTGGACGAGCAGGTCGGTCGGCGGGGCGGTCGAGCCCTCGGTCGGGATGATGTTCATCCCCAGGCTCTGCCGGTACGCGAGGAACCGCTGGTACAAGGCCTCGGGCTTGAGCCGCTCGGCGACCGTGGTGATGGGCAGGCCGGTGGCGGCGACCCAGGCACCGGCGGCGTCCCAGTTGCCGGCGTGCGGCAGGGCGACGATCGAGCCGATCCCCTGCTTGTTGTTGGCGGCGAGCTCCTCGCCCCGGTCCAGCACGAACCCGGACGCCTGCTGCGCCCTGGTACGCGACGGCAGCCGGAACGCCTCCATCCAGTACCGGGCGTAGGAGCGCAGGCCCGCCCGGAGCAGCTCGTCGGGGACCGGAGCACCGAGCAGTACGCGGGAGAGGTTCTGCTCGAGCCGGCGTACTGCCGGGCCCTTCTTGCGGAAGGAGCGGTCGGCGCCGGCGCGGAAGGCGGCAGTGGCGACCGGCTGGGGCAGTGCCCGCACGACCCGCCAGCCGGCGGCGAACCCGAGGTCGGTGAGACGGTCCTTCATGCGGCCGCCGCCGCCCGGTCGGCCCGGGCCGCGGCGAGCATGCGCTGGCCGACGGTGAAGACCGAGCCCGCGGCCAGCAGCCACATCGCGGCGGGCATGCCCCAGCCCAGGCCGAAGCCGGTGGCGAGGCCGCCGATGCCGGTGAGGATGAGCCGCTCGGCCCGCTCGACCAGGCCGACGTCGACCCGCAGGCCGAGGCTGTCGGCGCGGGCCTTGACGTAGGAGACGACCTGGCCGGCCACGAGGCTGATCAGCAGCGCGACCAGCGTCCACGGTTCGCCGCGGTAGAAGAACGCGACCGAGGCGAACACGGCGCCGTCGGCGACCCGGTCCATGGTCGAGTCCAGCAGCGCGCCGAATCTGGAGGAGCTGCCGCGGGCCCGCGCCATCGCCCCGTCGATCACGTCCGTGAGCGCGCTCAGCGTGACGACGACCGTCGCGATGATGAAGTGGCCGCGCGCGCCGAAGCCGATCGCGCCGATCAGGACGCCGATCGTTCCGGCGACCGTGACCGCGTTGGGAGTGACGCCCGCTCGCAGCAGACCGCGCACGATGGGCTCGAAGAGACGGACGACTACCGTCTTGACCGAGACGCTGAAGATCTTCGCCATAGCGGTCTAAAGATAATCAGAGGCGCTGCCGACTGTGTGTGTCGGGGTTGTTAAGTCGGGGCGACAGGTGTGGGATCTAAGTATGTGAGCCACACCACATCGCGGTGAACTCTCGTCGTTGGAGGTCCAAATGGCCCAGAAAAACCCGGAGAAAGGGCTCGCCGGCTCCGCGCCGGCGGTGGATACGCCCGTCAACGTACGCAACGTGGTGCTCGTAGGGCACTCGGGTGCCGGAAAGACGACCCTGGTCGAGGCCCTGCTGGCCGCGACGGGGACGATCGGCCGGGCGGGTACGGTCACCGAGGGCACCACGGTCTGCGACAACGATCCCGCCGCCGTACGCCAGCAACGCTCGGTCGCGCTGGCCTGCGCGCCCCTGATGCACGACGGAGTGAAGGTCAACCTCCTCGACACTCCCGGGTACGCCGACTTCACCGGCGAGTTGCGGGCGGGCCTGCGCGCGGCCGACGCCGCCCTGTTCGTGGTGAGCGCGGTCGACGGCATGGACGCCGCCACCGGCACGCTCTGGGAGGAGTGCGCCGCGGTCGGGATGCCCCGCGCGGTCGCGGTCACCCGGCTGGATCACCCGCGGGCCGACTTCGACGAGGTCGTGGCGCTGTGCGGGCGGGTCTTCGGCGACGGGGTGATCCCGCTCTACCTGCCCATGCACGGCGACGACGGCGAGAGCGTCGTCGGCCTGATGGGACTCTTGACCCAGCGGGTCTACGACTACACCAACGGTCACCCGGCCGAGGTACGCGATCCCGACCCGGAGCATCTGCCGGCGATCGAGGAGGCCCGCAACGAGCTGATCGAGGGGATCATCGCGGAGAGCGAGGACGAGACCCTCATGGACCGCTACCTCGGCGGCGAGGAGCTCGACGTGGCGGTGCTCGTCGCCGATCTGGAGAAGGCGGTCGCCCGCGGCCACTTCTACCCGGTGATCCCTGTCAACGCGCCCTCCGGTGTCGGCCTGGACACCCTGCTGGAGCTGCTGACCAGCGCGTTCCCGACGCCGTTGGAGCATCCGCTGCCCGCCGTGGCCACCGTGGACGGCCGGCCCGCCGAGGCGATCACCTGCGACCCCGACGGCCCGCTGGTCGCCGAGGTCGTCAAGACCACGATCGACCCGTACGTCGGGCGCGTCTCGCTGGTCCGGGTCTTCTCCGGCACGCTCAAGCCCGAGACCGCGATCCACATCTCCGGGCACGGGCTGGCCGAGCGCGGCCACTTCGACCACGACAGCGACGAGCGCATCGCCCACATCTACTCGCCGCTCGGCGCCCAGCTCCGCGAGGTCACCAGCTGCATCGCCGGCGACATCTGCGCGATCACCAAGTCGACCGCCGCCGAGACCGGCGACACGATCTCGGCCAAGGACCGGCCGCTGCTGATCGAGGCCTGGGACATGCCCGAGCCGCTGCTGCCGGTCGCCGTGGTCCCCAAGACCCGCGCCGACGAGGACGTCCTGGCGAAGAACCTGGCCCGGCTCGCCGCCGGCGACCCGACGCTGCGCCTGGAGCGCAACCCCGAGACCCACCAGCTCGTGCTGTGGACCATGGGCGAGGCCCACGCCGACGTCGTCCTCGACCGCCTGCGCGCCGGGGGCGTCGAGCTTTCCACCGAGCCCGTACGCGTCGCGCTGCGCGAAGCGTTCTCGTCCTCGTCGACGGGGCACGGCCGGCACGTCAAGCAGTCCGGCGGCCACGGCCAGTACGCCGTCTGCGACATCGAGGTCGAGCCGCTACCCCGGGGTACCGGCGTCGAATTCGCCGAGCGCGTCGTCGGCGGGGCCGTCCCGCACAACTACATCCCGAGCGTCGAGAAGGGCGTGCGTACGCAGGCCGAACGCGGGATCGTCGCGGGCTACCCGGTGATCGACGTGCGGATCACCCTGGTCGACGGCAAGGCGCACAGCGTGGACTCGTCCGACGCGGCGTTCCAGACCGCGGGCGCGCTCGCGCTGCGGGACGCGGCCGAGAAGTCCCAGATGTCGCTGCTCGAACCGGTCGACGAGGTGGACATCCGGGTGCCGGACACGTACGTCGGCGCGGTCATGAGCGACCTGTCCAGCCGGCGCGGGCGCGTCCTCGGCACGGAGGCCGACGAGGTCCACGAGGGACGGACGGTCGTCAAGGCCGAGGTCCCGGCGACCGAGCTGCTGCGGTACGCGATCGAGCTGCGGGCGATGACGTCGGGCGCGGGAACGTTCCGGCGCCGGTTCAGCCGCTTCGAGCCGATGCCCCAGCACCTGGCCGAGTCCGCCCGCAAGGAACACGCCAACACCCACTGACCCACACCGCAACCGGTCCTGGCTACGCCCAAGATCCCGTTTGGATCAGGGAAATCACCCGAATCATGGCCCATGATTACGTGCGTTTCCCTGATCCAAACGGGATCTTGGGCGGGGGTCAGATGATGGGGCGGCCGCTGGCGGTGGTCTCGGGGACGTCCTCCTTGACGTCCCAGTGCTCGGCGATCCGGCCGCCTTCGACGCGGAAGACGTCCACGACCGCCGTCCCCCGGTCGCCTTCCCCCGCGGTGAAGTGCGAGTGGGCGAAGACGAGGTCACCCTCGGCCGCGATCCGGCGCAGCTCGAAGCGGCCCTGCGGCATCTTCTCCCGGATGCCGTCGACCAGTTCGGCCAGCGGCGTACGCCCGTCGGGCAGGTTCGGGTTGTGCTGGGCGAGATCGTCGGCGACGAACTCCGCCACCCGGTCGGTGCGCCCCTGGTTCCAGACGATCTCCAGGTAGTCGGCGACGAGCTGAGCGTTGGGCTGCATGGTGGTTGCCTTCCTGTGCGTTGATTCCCTTGTGGACAGGTGGACGACGGCGGCCGCGGCGAGGACCGCGAGCGCGACCGGCGGCAGGAGCGCGGCGCCTCGGCCGAGCAGCGCGCCGCCCGCCAGGCTGCCGACGCTCATGCCGATGTAGAGCGCCGAGGCGTTGAGCGCGAGGGTCAGTCCGGCGTACTCGGGCGCCCGGCCGACCAGCCGGGCCTGCTGCGGGACCTGGTAGAGCTGGCTGAAGAAGGCCCAGCCCGCGAACAGGACGACCCCGGCGACCGGCGTACGCGGCGCGGCGGCGAGCCCGGCGAAGGCGGCCGCCAGTCCGGCGAGGGTGATACCGACCGTCCGGTATCCGCCCAGCCGGGCGCTGACCGGCGCGGCCACGGCGTTGCCGAGGACGCCGACGATCCCGAAGACGAGCAGGGCCGCCGACACCACGCCGTCCGCCGCCCCGAACCGCGCGGCCAGGTACGCCCCGGCGACGCCGTAGACCGTGAACTGGGCGGCCATGAAGAGCAGGGTGGTCGCCACCATCCGCGGCACGCCCGGTGACCGCAGCACCGCCCGGTACGCCTCCCGGGTCGGGGCCGGACCGGCCGGCACGTCGCGTACCAGGAGAAAGACCAGGAGGACCGAGACGGCGGCCAGGACGGCGACGCCGCCCAGCGCACCGCGGCGGCTGACGAGGGTGCCGAGGAGCGAGACGAGCGGGATGCCGAGGACGGTCGCGGCGGTCATGCCGCCGAAGACGACGGCGAGCGCCTGGCCGCGGCGCTCGGGCGGGACCAGCGCAGCGCCTGCCGCCGACGCGGCCGGGCCGAAGATCGCGGCGCCGATCGCGGCGAGCACCCGGGCGCCGGCCATGGTCGCGTAGGTCGGAGCGAGCGCGGCGGCCGCCGACCCGACGGTCAGCAGGGTCAATCCCGCCAGCAGTACGCGTCGCCGGGCCGAGCGGCGCAGCAGGACCGCGGCCAGCGGCGCCGCCACGGCGAAGGTGAGGGCGAAGAAGGTGACGAGGAAGCCGATGCTCGCCGCCGGTACGCCGTACGCGGCGCCGAGCGCGCGGTTGAGCCCGACGACGGACAGCGAGGTGGTACCGAGGGCGAAGTAGCCGAGGGCGAGGGCGGTGAGAGCCGGGGCGGTCCGAGTCCGCATGGCAGACCTTCTTTTCAATACGGTGCGTTGCGTATTTCTGAGCCTATACGCAACGCACCGTATTGCAAGTGGGTATGATCCAGATCATGACCGGACGACCTCGGGACCCCGCGACGGACGCGGCGATCCACCAAGCCACCCTGGAACTCGTCGCCGAACACGGGGCCGGCGGAGTCAGCATGGAAGGCATCGCGGCCCGCGCCGGCGTCTCGAAGCAGGCCGTCTACCGCCGCTACCGTTCCAAGGGCGAAGCGCTGCTCGACGCGGCGGCGACCTCCGGGCGGGCGCTCGGCGTACCGGACACGGGATCACTGCCGGGCGACCTCACCGACCTGCTGATCGAGTCCTTCGAACGGCTGGCCGGGCCGGACGGGGAGGTCAACCGGGCGCTCATGGCCCAGGCGCTGCACGACCCCGGATTCCGCGAGCAGCTCTGGGAACGCCACATCCAGGCGCGCCGGGCAGCCTTGCGCGGCATCCTCGGCCGGGCCCGCGTACGCGGCGAGATCGATCCGGCGGTCCCCGACGACGTGCTGGCCGACCTGTTCTTCGGCGCGATGTGGTACCGGATCCTGTTCCAGCACCAGCCGTTCGACGAAGCAGGCGCACGCGCACTCGCCGACGCCGTCACCCGCGCCGCCCGCCCCTGACCCGCGCCCCGGGCGCGCGCTTGATCCGGTTTGGATCAGGGTTTCGCACGTAATCTTGGGCCAAGATTCGGGTGATTTCCCTGATCCAAACGGGATCTTGAGCCAGCCGGGGGCCTTGAGCCGGGCGGGATCTTGGGCCGGGGGTCAGACGGGTGCAGGGGCGGACGCGAGCAGCTGGGAGACCGTCACCAGCTTGTAGCCCGCCGCCCGCAGGCCGTTGACGATCCCGGCCAGGTTCGCGATCGTCACCAGCCGGTCGCTGGGGCCGGTGTCGTGCGCCAGGATGATCGCGCCGGGGCGGACGTCGCGTACCGTCCGGTCGACGATGCCGCTCGGATTGTGCACGTACTCGTTCTCGGGCATCCGCTGCGACCAGAGGATGACGTCGTAGCCCAGCTCGTCGGCGGCGATCAGGGTCGAGCCGGCCATGTGCCCCCACGGCGGCCGCATGATCTTCGGTGCCCGGCCGAGGGTCTGCACGATCTGGTCGTGGCACCGGCGCATCTCGGTACGCGCCGCGTCCCGGTCCATCATCGCCAGGTCGTCATGCGTCCAGGTGTGGTTGCCGACCTCGTGGCCGTCGTAGAGGCCGCCCTTGGCCAGCTGCGGGTACGCCCGCAGGTGCTCGCCGATGAGGAAGAAGGTCGCCGGGGCGTCCACCTCGCGCAGGGTGGCGAGGACCCTGGGCGTCCAGTCCGGCATCGGCCCGTCGTCGAACGTCAACGCGACCAGCTTCTCCGTGGTCGGGACGTGGTAGACGCAGCGCACGCTGCCCCTGGCGCTGTAGACGTCGGGGTTGCCCGCCGGGGCGTACCCCCCGTCGATGGGCAGCCGGTGCGGGCCGAACAGCTTCGGCGCGCCCTCGGCCGCGACCCCCACCGCCGCGCCGCCGACCGCGCCGACACCGCCGGCGATCATCGAGCGTCGTGAAACCCCCATCGAGCCGTTCCCCCCGTCGAGCTTCCCCCATGGCAGCGTCGCAGGATTTCGAGGCGGCGCGGATCGTTCTTCAAGTGAATCTTGAGCCATCCGAACGGATGGTGAAGGAAGTTCATCGAGAAGGTGACCCAGGACAACCCGGTCGGGTGACAGCCGTCGCCCGGGTGCGGCCGGCCGGGTCGCTACGGTGACGCCGGCCAGGCCTCGGCGAGCAGGTCCCGGGTCTCGGTGAGCAGCTGCGGCAGCGTCTTCGTACGCCCGATCACCGGCATGAAGTTGGCGTCGCCACCCCAGCGGGGCACCACGTGCTGGTGCAGATGCCCGGCGACCCCCGCCCCGGCCACGGAACCCTGGTTGATGCCCAGGTTGAAGCCGTGCGCGGCGGAGACCGCCCGGACCACCTTCATCGCCGTCTGCGTGAAGGCGGCCAGCTCGGCCGTCTCCGCCCCGTCGATGTCGGTGTAGTCGGCGACATGCCGGTACGGGCAGATCAACAGGTGTCCCGGGTTGTACGGGAACCGGTTGAGGATGGCGTACACGGTCTTGCCACGGGCCACGACCAGGCCGTGGACGTCGTTCTCCGGCGCCACGCAGAACGGGCACCCGGTGTCGGACGGGTCACCGCCTTGCACGTACGCCATCCGCCACGGCGTCCACAGCCGTTCGAGGCCGTCGGGCTCCCCCATCAGGCCGCTTCGGCGGGCTCGGCCGCCGACGGCGGGACGTTGGTCCGCGACCGGACGATCTCGGCCACGTGCGCCACCGCCTCGTCCAGCGAGACGCCGTTGCGCTGCGAGCCGTCGCGGTAGCGGAAGGAGACCGTGCCGTCGGCGACGTCCTGGTCGCCGGCGATCGCCATGAACGGGATCTTCTGCCCCTGCGCGTTGCGGATCTTCTTCTGCATCCGGTCGTCCGAGGCGTCGACCTCGGCACGGATGCCCGCCGCGCGCAGCCGGGTGACGAACTCGTCCAGGTACGCGACGTGGTCCGCCTGGTTCTCGCCGGCCGCCGACCGGATCGGGATGCCGATGACCTGCACCGGGGCGAGCCACGCCGGGAACGCACCCGCGTAGTGCTCGGTGAGTACGCCGAAGAACCGCTCGATCGAGCCGAACAGCGCCCGGTGGATCATGACGGGCTGCTGGCGCGTACCGTCGGCGGCCTGGTATTCGAGGCCGAAGCGGGCGGGCTGGTTGAAGTCCACCTGGATCGTCGACATCTGCCACGTACGCCCGATCGCGTCGCGCGCCTGCACCGAGATCTTCGGGCCGTAGAACGCCGCGCCGCCCGGGTCCGGCACGAGCTCCAGGCCGGAGCCGCGGGCCGCCGTCTCCAGCGCGGCCGTCGCCTCCGCCCAGTCCTCGTCGGCGCCGATGAACTTCGGCGAATCGTCGCGAGTGGACAGTTCCAGGTAGAAGTCGTCGAGACCGTAGTCGCGCAGCAGGTCCAGCACGAAGGTCAGCAGGGTCGACAGCTCGCCCGGCATCTGCTCCTTGGTGCAGTAGATGTGGGAATCGTCCTGCGTCAGGCCGCGTACGCGGGTCAGGCCGTGGACCACGCCGGACTTCTCATACCGGTAGACGGTCCCGAACTCGAACAGGCGCAGCGGCAGTTCCCGGTAGGACCGCCCGCGGGCCCGGAAGATCAGGTTGTGCATCGGGCAGTTCATGGCCTTGAGGTAGTACTCGGCGCCCTCGAGCTGCATGGGCGGGAACATCGTGTCCGCGTAGTACGGCAGGTGCCCGGACGTCTCGAACAGGTTCGCCTTGGTGATGTGCGGCGTGTTGACGAACTCGTACCCGGCCTGCTCGTGGCGCTGCCGCGAGTAGTTCTCCATCTCCCGGCGGATGATGCCGCCCTTGGGGTGGAAGACCGCGAGGCCCGAGCCGATCTCGTCCGGGAAGCTGAACAGGTCGAGGTCCGCGCCCAGCTTGCGGTGGTCGCGCTTGGCGGCCTCCTCCAGCAGCGCGAGGTACGCCTTGAGCTGGTCCCGGGTCGGCCACGCAGTGCCGTAGATGCGCTGCAGCTGCGGGTTCTTCTCCGATCCCCGCCAGTACGCCGCGGCCGACCGCATGATCTTGAAGGCGCCGATGTGGCGGGTGCTGGGCAGGTGCGGACCCCGGCAGAGGTCGCCCCAGCAGCGGTTGCCCGTCTTCGGGTCGAAGTTCTCGTAGATCGTCAGCTCGCCGCCGCCGACCTCCATGACGTCGGCGTCCACGTCGCCCTTGACGTCGACGAGTTCGAGCTTGAACGGCTCGTTCGCGAGCTCGGCCTTGGCCTGCTCGGCGGAGTCGAAGCGGCGGCGCTTGAACGTCTGGCCCTGCTTGACGATCTCCTGCGCCCGCGCCTCGATCTTGGCGAGGTCGTCGGGCTGGAACGGCTTCGCGACGCCGAAGTCGTAGTAGAACCCGTTGTCGATGGGCGGGCCGATGCCCAGCTTGGCCTCGGGGAAGACGTCCTGGACGGCCTGGGCGACCACGTGCGCGGTCGAGTGGCGCAGGACGTTGAGACCGTCGGGCGAGTCGATGCTCACCGGGGCCACGGCGGTGTCGACCTGCGGCGCCCAGTCGAGGTCGCGCAGGTTCCCCTCGGGATCGCGGACGACGACGATGGCCTTGGGGCCGTTCTGCGGCAGCCCGGCGGCGGCGACCGCGGCGGCCGCCGTCGTGCCGGCGGCCACGGTGACGAGGTCTCCGCTCGGGCCGGCGGCAGGTACGGTCGGTGCGCTCACGGTGTGCTCCTAGAAGAAGATCGGCACGGGCTGGACCGGACATTCCCGGCCCCGCGCCATGCTATCGCCCGCCCCGCGCCGCCCTCCGCCCCGCCTCACCCGGTCCCACCGATCCGCCCGCCACACGCCGCCGCGATCCGGCCGTGTCGCCCTGACTCCGCGCCCGTGACCCGGCGCCCGTGACCCGGCGCCGTGACTCCGCCTAGCGCCGCCGTGATCCCGCTTGGATCACGGTTGCGCACGTAATCATGGCCCAAGATTCGGCTGATTTCCCTGATCCAAGCGCGATCATGGCTGGGTGTGGGCCGGGGCCGCTGGGTGTCGGCCGGGGCCGCGGGGTGTGGGCCGGGGCCGCGGAGTGAGGGCCGGGGCCGCGGAGTGAGGGCCGGGGCAGGGACGCCGCGGGGACGCGTTCAGGGAGCTACCAGGTTGCGGCCAGGGATCGCTCAGAGCTATGGACGAGGCTAAGCGTCATGGAGGACCCCACGCACCCCCGCCTCAGCCGTCGCCGTCTCATGGGTCTGGTCGCCGGCGGCCTGACCGCCACGGCCGTGGGCGGCGTGGGCATCTTCGAGCAGCGCCGGGGCGACGCCGCCGGCCCCTCGGCCGCCCCCTCCTCGACAGCCGAACCCGTCGCCGGTACGTCGACGAAGGCGAGCGCCGTGCCGAAGCAACCCGCCGTGCACCCCGTCGTCAACCCGGCCACCCAGTCCGACACCTGGTACGCCTGGCAGTGGGTCAACCTCACGACGGGTGCGGCGTACGGGTCGGCGAACGCGCGTACCGAGACGAACAACACCGAGTCCATGGTGAAGGCCTGGCTCGGCGCGGATTACATCGCCGGGCTGGAGTCGGCCGGCGAGAGCCTCGGCGCCGCCGACAAGGCGCTGATCACCAAGATGATCCGGTCCTCGGACGACGCCGCGGCCCAGACCCTGTGGCAGCGCCGGGGCGGCGACGCGGCGATCGAGCGGCTGATCGCCGACTGCGGCCTCACGAACACCTCCGTCACGCCGGACTGGTGGTCGAAGACACAGATCACGGCGTACGACGCGACGAAGATGCTGCGCACGATCCTGAACCGGAGCCAGACCTCGCCCTGGACCGCGTGGCTCGTCGACGACCTCATGCGCTCCGTCGACCCGGGCGACGCCTTCGGCATCGCGCAGGTACTCGCCGAACTCGACCCCCAGGCCAAGCCCGCGGTCAAGAACGGCTGGACCGCGCACGGCGCCACCGGACTGTGGAACCTCAACTGCCTCGCCGAGTGGACGCCGACCGGCTCGTCGGACCGGATCGTGCTGTCGGTCCTGACCCGCTACCCGGTCGCGTACGGGCAGTCCTATGGCGAGAAGCTCTGCCGGGACGTCACCCGCCAGCTTTGCGGGACGTTGTTCGCGGCGTAGCGATAGGGTGCCGCCATGATCTGGTGGCTTCTCCTCGCCGTCGTCGTGATCGTCGTCGCTGTCGTCCTGCTGCGCCGACCGGCGACCTCGCGCCGTCGACCGGTCCCCAAGGCACCCCCGCGGCGGCCCGCCCCGCCGAGGCGCGCCCCCACCCTCGTCGGCACGCCCCGGCCTGGGGAGATCTGGTGGGCGGACGTTCCCTACGAGGACGGCACCGGACACAAGATCCGCCCCTGCCTCGTCCTGCGCGGCGGCGGGAAGTCGTTCGAGGTCCTCAAGATCACAAGTCAGGACCAGAGCGACCGCACCGACCATGTCCAGATCCCCACGAAGGCCTGGGATCCCGGCGCCGACCACAACAGCTGGCTGGATCTCACCGGTCCCATCCGCGTACAGGCTTCGTCCTTCGAGGACAAGGCAGGGCTGCTCGACGCCACCATCTGGCGCAAGGTCCGCCGCCTCCACAATGTCTAGATCACTCTCTCTATAAAGACGTTGTCCCGGGTTCGTCGATCTCACCTCCGCTCCTCCCGCGGGAGACCGTTCCGCCCCTATCGCTTCGCTCCGGGGACTCCACTGCCACCTGAGTGGGGCGACGCATCCTTCACCGTCGTCCGGTCACCGTCTACCCCTTCACCCCGGCCTTTGTCGCGACTGTCCGACATGTGCGCCGGCGGCACCGCCAACGGGGTGATCGTTGACGGCTGCGGTGTAAATATGGCTGCCCTGCGCATGATCGTTTACGGTTGCGGAGCGCGCTGACCGGATCCGGCTACACCTGACGCGTCATCGATCATGCAGATCGGGCCGGAATTACACCTCAGCCGTAAACGATCAGCAGGTCGACGACGGCTGTCCACTGGGCGGAAGATCGTTCCCGCACCACGGACCCCGACCGGGGGCCGGACGGCTCGGACGTGATCCACAGCGGCCCGGATGTCGAAACGCACCTCTCGCCCATGATCCAAAGCGGTTCAGATGGAGGAAACTGGCCCACGGCTACATCTCAGCCGGACTGGATCGAGGGAGCGGCCCGAAAACTACATCCCACCCGCAAACGATCACCGCAGCCCTGATTCGGCGCCGCCGTGCAGTGCGGTCAGGTCGCCGATCCGTGGGCGATCTTGACGGATGTCCGGTTGCCCCCGCAGTTGATCTCTTCCGACGTCGACAACCGGACATCCGTCAAGATCCCCGACCCGATGGGCCACCACATCGACCACCCCCGAATACCCATATCGGACAGTCACGACAAAGTCGCATAGGGATGCGAGACGCCGAACACGGTGACAGCGACAGAAGCGCGGCCAGCGACCGGGGCGAAGCCGCAGCGTACCGGGGGTGACGCCGGCGACCCGAGGGTGAGGCCGGCGACCCGAGGGTGAAGCCGGCAGCTCGGGGTGAGGCCTCGATCCTCCATCGGCGACGATCTTGCACGAATGTCCGCCCCCCAGCCGCGACGATCTTGCGCGAATGTCCGGGCATTTCCCGTATTCCGGACGAAACTCCGGGCATTCGCGCAAGATCGTCGGGCAGGGCCGGACAGGTCGGACGGGGCGCGGAGGGCCGGCGGGTCGCGGCGAGCCGGCGGATCGGACAGTCGCGACAAAGGCCAGAGGGGGCGAAGGGATCAGTGGGCTGCCAGGAGGGCTGCGCCGGCCAGGACCAGGCAGAGCGGCGTGTACGCGACGATGTTGAGACGGTGGAAGATCGTGCCCCGTTGCGAACCGATGCCGGCCGCCCAGACGAAACCGGCCAGTGCTCGCAGTCCGGCGCCCGCCGCGACGGCGTACGCGCCGGTCGTGGTGATCCAGTGGGGAACCGCCGGGCCGATTCCGGCGCGGTCGGCCAGCAGCACCGTTCCCCCGGTCAGGATGGCGATCAACGTGATGAGTACGCGTGGCGTGAACGGATAGTCGGCGTTGAGGACGGCGTGCGACAGGGTCTTCGTGTCCGGGGCCGGCCAGGTGCGGCCGGTCAGCCAGTAGACGTGGACGAGGGCGTCGGCGGTCAGGATGGCGGCGGCGGTGAGGGCCGCGGTCTGCGTGATCTCCATGCCCGACAGAGGCGGCAAGACGGCCCGCACTATCCCGTGAGGACGGTCACACGTCGCCGAAGCGCTTCTCGAAACGGTGGAGGGTACGCGCGGCCAGCCGGCCGTGCAGGGGCCGTAGCAGCCGGCGGCCGGGCAGCCGCAGCCCGGCCAGATACGCGAACCGGGTGCCCTCCGTGGCCGCCGGGGCGAGGGCCATGCCGAAGACGAGCAGCCTGCTCTGCATGAGGCACCAGCCGGGGCGCAGCACGAGATCGAAGGGCGCCCGCAGGCCGGAGTAGCCGTGGACGAGGACGCGGCCGGGTCCGATGTGGCGGATGCTCCGCACGTCCGGCACGAGTCCGGGGAAGGTCCGTTCGACGTCGCTGAGCTGCGCCCACACCTCGTCGAACGGCTGCGCGAGGGTGGTTTCGGCGTACAGGGTGCCGGGCAGGGCGCCGTGCAGCACCCGCAGGCGCCGCAGCGTGTCGAGTTCGGCCACCGGCCAGGTCATGGCTCCTCCGCCCAGGCTCGCCGGAAGCCGCGCCGGGCCCGGAACAGTCGTGATCGGACGGTCCCCACCGGTACGCCGAGCTGCTCGGCCGCCTCGGCCTCGTCCAGCCCTTCGAGATCGCGGAGGGTGAGGACGGCCCGGTGTTCCGGCGACAGCCGGCCCAGCACGTCGCGGACGTCCGAGGCGAGGGTCGTGTCGCCGGGCTCGGGCAGCTCGGTCAGCTCGGCCGGCATGTCACGAGCGGAACGGCGGGCGACCCGGACCGCCTCGCGGACGGCGATCGTGCGTACCCAGCCGAAGAGGGCGGCCGGCTCGCGCAGTTCGCCGAGCCGGCGCAGCACCACGATCAGCGTCTCCTGCACGGCGTCCGGGCCGTCCGCGAGGGCGATCGGGCCGCAGAGCCGGCCGACGTACGGCGTGAGCACCGTGATCAGCTCGTCCAGCGCCGGCAGGTCGCCCGCCTGGGCGCTGCGGACCAGCCGCGCCTGGAGGTCAGCGTCCACCCGCGTACGCGTCGATCTCGGCCAGGATCGCCGACTTGGCGGCGTCGGACGCGAACGACTGGCGTACGCCGGCGCGGGCCAGGTCCGCCACGCCGGACTCGTCGAGGCCGAGCAGGCGGGCGGCGACGGCGTACTCGTCGCCGAGGGTCGTGGAGAACATGGGCGGGTCGTCGGTGTTGATGCTGACCGGTACGCCGGCCGCGACGATCTGCGGCAGCGGGTGCTCGTCCAGCGAGGCGACCGCGCGGGTGCACACATTGGACGTCGGGCAGATCTCCAGCGGGATCTGGTGCTCCGCCAGGTGTTCCAGCAGCGCCGGATCCTGCGCCGCCCGGATGCCGTGGCCGATGCGCTCGGCGCCGAGCAGGCGTACGGCGTCCCAGACCGCCTGGGCGTCGGTGGTCTCCCCGGCATGCGGGTTGCTGTGCAGGCCGGCCGCCCGGGCCTGGTCGAAGTATCGCTGGTAGGGCGCGCGGGGGCCGTCCGGTCCGCCGAGGCCGAAGCTGATCAGGCCGTCCGGCCGCTGCTCCAGCGCGATCGCCAGGGTGCCCTGGCCGGCACCCATCCCCTCGGCCTCGCTCGGGATGTCGAAGCACCAGTTCAGGGTCAGGTTCAGGTCGCGGGCGGCGGCCGCGCGGGCGTCCTCGATCGCCTCGCAGAAGGCCTCGGCCGGGATGCCCCGCTTCACGCTCGACCAGGGGGTCACGGTCAGCTCGGCGTAGCGGACGTTCTGGGCGGCCAGATCCTGCGCGACGCCCCAGGTCAGCGTACGCACGTCCGCGGCGTCGCGGATCAGGTCGACGACGCTCAGGTAGACCTGGATGAAGTGCCCGAAGTCGGTGAAGCTGAAGTACTCCGCGAGCTTGTCCGGGTCGGCCGGGACCGGCGAGGTGCCCTCGTGCCGGGCGGCGAGCCGGGCGACCGTCTGGGGCGAGGCCGAACCGACATGGTGCACGTGCAGCTCTGCCTTGGGCAGGCCGGCGATGAACTCCCGCATGAGGCGATCATATGCGGACCCCCGGACACCGCTCAGGCGCACGTCGCACACCGTGTACGCCGCCCGCTCCGCCCCGGTTTACGACGACCGCCACCGCCCTTATCGTCGTTGTCAGGGACGAAAAGGCCGTCCCCGGGTAACAGCCCACGAGTAACGGGGAGGTGCGCCCCTATGACCGTACAGGAGCAGTCGCCACAGGATCAGTCCAAGCAGGAACGGATCGACCGGATCGAGAAGATCGAGATGTCCGCCGACGCGGTCTTCTGACACCGTTCGTTCCCCGACGAAGTCCCGGCTTCTGACGACCCCTCCTGAGCGGTGTCGCGCGGACGCGGCACCGCTCAGCCCGAAGCACCCTCAGGCTCGTCCACCAGCGAATCGTCCACCAGGGAGATGAACTCCTCCATCTTCCGGGCGCCCCGCCGGACGAACGCGCCGTCGGCCCGAAGCTCCACGCGTACTCCCGGATCGAGGGCGTGGACCGCGGCCGCGGCCTGATCGCGGGCCTTCTCCAGCGCGGCGGCCGTGGTCTGCGGCAGCGGCGCCACGATCAGCTCGACGAGGTCCGGCCGGCGCTGGATGATCTGGTAGCGGGCGAGCGGCACGGCGAGCAGCGGCAGCGCGAGCGCGCGGACGCCCAGCAGGATCCCGCCGGCCAGCCGCAGCCGTCCGGGCTCGCGCCCGGCGACCAGGCGCAACGCGCGGTGCGGGCGCCCGCAGGCACAGGGCTCGGCGCTGAGCGCGCCGAGATCCCCGGTGCGGTAGCGCAGCAGGGGTTGCGCGCGGTTGATCAGGTTGGTGACCACGATCTCCCCGATGCCGCCGCCGGGCACCGGCGCGCCGGCCTCGTCCAGCACCTCGACCCAGAGCCGCTCCCCCTCGATGTGGTACGCGCCGCGGGCGCACTGGGCGGCGATCGTGCCGACCTCGCCCATCCCGTACGAGTCGCGGACGGGTGCCTCGAAGAAGGCGGCCAGCCGCTCGGCGGCCGCGGGCGTGAGCCGTTCGCCCCAGGTGGAGACGATCCCGGGGGCGGGGAAACCGCGGCCGCCGTGCGCGGTGAGCAGGTCGGCGAGCTCGAGGCAGCGGGTGGCGTGGCCGACGATCGCCTGCGGCCGGTAGCCGCGGACGCGGTCGACGACGTCCACCCAGTACGCCTCGTCGCCCACCGCCCCGAACTCGGCGATCCGCGACAGCCCGTACGCGGGCGCGGTGTACTCGAACCACCGGTCGAGGGCCGAGTGGAACGGGTACAGGACGCGCCGGTCGAGCGGCAGGCCGTGGTCGTGCGTACGCACCATCCCCAGCGCGTACGCGTGGGCGAGATGCTCGAAGTCGTGCACGATCCGCAGCGGTTCGCCGGTGGTGCCCGAGGTCTGCACGGAACGGCAGCGGTCCGGGTCGATGCCGTCGTCGCAGTGGTCGGCGAACCCGGCCCGCAGGTCGGCCTTGGCGACGGTGGGCAGCGCGGCGAGGGCCGCCCAGGGATCGCCGGGATCCCCCACCCGCCCCCGGTACGCCGGGACGGCGGCCGCGACGTGCGTCAGCATCGCCCGCAACCGTCCCGTCTGGAGTTCCCGGAGCGACGCGGCGGTCTCGTCGCGGCGGCGGTACTCCTGGTAACGGGCGTAGATCTCCGGGAAGAGGTGCGCCTGGAAGATCATCTCGCCGCGGTAGACGCGGATGCGCTCCTCGACCGCGGCCCTCTCCGGCACGGTGTCACAGTAGTCGCCGCCGCCGGGCGTGGGCCATGGCGGCGGCGGTCATTCACCCGCCCTCGTTACAGGCTCTCGCTACAGGCCCTTGCGGCCGACGACGAAGATCCGGCGGAACGGGAAGATCACCACTCCGCTCTCCACCGGGTACGCCTTCTCCAGCTTCCCGGTCAGCTGTTCCCGGTAGGCCTGCCAGAGTCCGGGGTCCCCGCCGAGCGCCGCCTTGACCGGCCGCAGCGCGGTGCCCTCCATCCATCGCAGGACCGGGTGCACGTCGTCGGCGGCCGGCAGCTGGTGCAGATAGGTCGTCTCCCAGACATCTCCCGCCAGCCCGTACGCGAGGAGGTCGCGCGCGTACTCGGCCGGTTCGGCGACGGGGATGTCGTCCCGGACGGCCGGGCCGAGCCGCGGCCGCCACTCCGGCGACTCGTTGAGCTCCCGCGCGAGCAGATGCGACGACCCCGAGAAGTTCCCCGGCACCTGGTACGCGATCCACCCGCCCGGCTTCAGCGCGGCGGCCCAGCGGGCGAGGAGGTCCCGATGGCCGGGCACCCATTGCAGGACCGCGTTGGACACGATCACGTCGACGTCCGGGTCCGGCGTCCAGTCGAGCACGTCGGCCACGGCGAAGTCCACATCGGACCCGAGCTCGCGGGCGGCGGCGATCATCTCGGCGGACGAGTCGAACCCCGAGATCCGGGCGGCCGGCCAGCGCCGGGCCAGGGTGGCGGTCAGCGTGCCGGGACCGCAGCCGGCGTCGACGACACGGGCGGGGCGTTCGGCGTACACCCGGCCGATCAGGTCGAAGAAGGGACGGGAGCGCTCGTCGCCGTAACGCTGGTAGACCTGGGGGTCCCACATGATCATTTCCTCCCGGTTCAACAAACCGTACGTACGTCTTGTTTCTATCACGCCATCGTACGCCCGCGCCAGGGGCGTGGGAGCGTTCCCGGGTTTAACAGGCTGGTCAAGGTCCATTTTCCGAACCGTTACATTCGTGATCTCCCGATAGCGCTGGACAGGACCGGCCGCAAGCGCTTACATGGTCTTGACCGCACCTTCGTTCGGGCATCGGATCGCAGGTCGTCCCGCGGTCGTACTGGGTTTGACCGACCTGCGAGTCAGTCCGCCCTGGCAAGGAGGACAACGCACATGCATATTTCCGCACGCCGCCGGGCGCTCGCGCTCTTCGCGCCGGCAGCCGCGCTGGCCCTCGTGGCCGCGTGTTCCAACACGCCGAGCAGCAACTCGGCAAGCCCCGTCCCGACGCTGACCGGTGACTGCGCCAAGTACCAGGCGTACGCCGGCCACGCGGGCACCAAGGTCACGATGTTCGCGTCGATCATCAGCCCGGAGTCGGACTCGCTCCAGAAGTCGTGGGACGAGTTCAGCAAGTGCACCGGGATCTCGATTGCCTACGAAGGCTCGAACGACTTCGAGTCGCAGCTGCCGGTCCGCGTCAGCGGCGGCAACCCGCCGGACCTCGCGGTCATCCCGCAGCCCGGCCTGCTCCAGCAGATGGTGAAGACCGGCAAGGTGGCGAAGCCGTCGGCGGAGACCGTGGCGAACGTCGACAAGTACTGGAACAAGGCCTGGAAGCAGTACGGCACCGTCAACGACACCTTCTACGCCGCGCCGATGAGCGCGAACATGAAGTCGCTGGTGTGGTACTCGCCGAAGGCGTTCACCGCCGCCGGCTACCAGGTGCCCACCACGTGGGCCGACATGATGTCGCTCAGCGACAAGATCGCGGCCAAGGGCGGGGGCGTCAAGCCCTGGTGCGGCGGCATCGGATCCGGCACCGCGACGGGCTGGCCGGCGACCGACTGGCTGGAGCAGGTCGTGCTCCGCGAGAACGGCGGCCAGGTCTACGACGACTGGGTGGCGCACAAGGTCAAGTTCAGCGACGCCCCGATCACCGGGTCGATGCAGACCATGCAGAACTGGATGCTCAACCCGAAGTACGTCAACGGCGGCTTCGGTGACGTCAAGTCGATCGCGACGACGACGTTCCAGGACGCCGGCAAGCCGATCCTGACCGGCAAGTGCTACATGCTGCAGCAGGCGTCCTTCTACGGCGCACAGTGGCCGAAGGGCACCAAGGTGGCCGAGGACGGCGACGTCTTCGCGTTCTACCTGCCGGCCATCAAGAGCGACGTCACCACCCCGGTCATCGGCGGCGGCGAGTTCGTGACCGCGTTCTCGAACCGTCCCGAGGTTCAGGCCGTGCAGAACTACCTGTCCACCCCCGAGTGGGCGACCAGCCGGATCAAGGTCGCGACGGGCTGGGTCTCCGCCAACAACGGCGCCGACCAGAGCGCGTACACCGACCCGATCGACAAGCTGTCGGCGAAGTACCTGACCGACTCCAGCGCGACCTTCCGGTTCGACGCCTCCGACCTGATGCCGGCCGCGGTCGGCGCGGGCGAGGAGTGGAAGCAGATGACCGCGTGGTTCGCCGAGGGCAAGTCGATCACCGACGTGACCAAGGCGATCGACCAGGCCTGGCCGAACTGACCAGCCGCCTGATGTGATCTGATTCGCCGCGGCCCGGCCCCGCCGGGCCGCGGCATTTCCCTCATGAGAAGTTCGACTCCCCTCACCCGGCGCCGTGGCCGACAAGGAGGTACGGTCTGATGCCCGGCATCCACACCATGTTCGAAGCCTCCACGCTGTCCGACGCGGTGACGAAACTGCTCAACACGTTCGGCGCGGTCGCTGGTTTCCTCGCGATCCTGCTGATCGTCTTCTACGCGGCGGGCCGCGCGACCGGCAAGATCTCCCGCCCGCTGACCATCCTGGTCTTCCTCGGCCCGGCGGTGCTGCTGATCCTGATCGGCCTGATCATCCCCGCCGCCCGCACGATCTGGCTGAGCACGAAGAGCGACGACAGTACGCGCTTCCTCGGCGCCAAGAACTACACGTGGGCGTTCACCTCCGACTCGATCCACCAGGTGCTGCTGAACACGCTGCTCTGGATCATCGTGGCGCCGATCGTGACCACCGCGCTGGGCCTGTGCATCGCGCTGCTGGTCGACCGGCTGAAGAACGAGGCGGTCTACAAGTCGCTGATCTTCATGCCGATGGCGATCTCGTTCGTCGGCGCGAGCATCATCTGGCGCTTCATCTACGAGACCCGCGACTCCAGCCAGCCGCAGATCGGCCTGCTCAGCCAGACCGTCATGGCGCTGGGCTGGAAGCACCCGCCGAACTGGATCCTCAGCCACCCGCTGAACAACTTCCTGCTCATGGTGATCATGATCTGGGTCCAGACGGGCTTCGCGATGGTCGTGCTGTCGGCCGCCATCAAGGCGATCCCGGCGGAGATCATCGAGGCGGCGAAGGTCGACGGCGCGCGCGGCGGCAACCTGTTCTTCCGCGTGACGGTGCCGATGATCCGCAACACCCTGATCGTCGTCCTGACCACGGTCATGATCACGACGCTCAAGGTGTTCGACATCGTCCGCACGATGACCGGCGGCAACTTCGGTACGCAGATCCTCGCCAACGAGATGTACTCGCAGTCGTTCGTGCAGTTCAACATCGGCCGGGGCAGCGCGCTCGCGGTGATCCTGTTCGTCGCGGTCCTGCCGCTCGTCGGCTACAACATCGTCCAGCTGCGGAAGGAGCGTGGAAACCGATGACCACCGTCGAGGAGCCCACGGCCGCCCCGGACCCGGCGCAGCCCGCCACCAGCTCCGGCAAGGTACGCAAGGCGTTCTCCAGCCCGCTCGCGTCGATCTTCATGATCGTCGTGACCGTGTTGTGGACGATCCCGACGATCGGCCTGCTCGTCACGTCCGTACGCCCGGCCGGCGACGTCGCGCTGACCGGCTGGTGGACGGTCTTCACGCACCCGTCCTTCACCCTCGAGAACTACCACAAGGTGCTGTTCGAGAGCAGCTTCGGGTCGAGCGGCGGCATGCTGCCCTACCTGGTGAACTCGCTGGCGATCGCCATCCCGGCGACCATCTTCCCGCTGGCCCTGGCCTCGATGGCCGCGTACGCGCTGGCGTGGGTGCGGTTCAAGGGCAGCGACACGATCTTCTTCGCGATCTTCGCGCTGCAGATCGTGCCGTTGCAGATGGCGCTCATCCCGCTGCTGCAGCTGTTCAACGGCGGCGCGCACATCGGCAGCGTCACCATCATCCCGGCGCCGAATCTCGGCGGCACCTACGTGCCGGTGTGGCTCGCGCACACGATGTTCGCGATGCCGCTGGCGATCTTCCTGCTGCACAACTTCATCGCCCAGCTGCCCCGGGACGTCATGGAGGCGGCACAGGTCGACGGGGCCAGCCACTTCAAGATCTTCCGGACCATCGTGCTGCCGCTGGCGGCGCCGGCGCTGGCCTCGTTCGCGATCTTCCAGTTCCTGTGGACCTGGAACGACCTGCTCGTGGCGCTGACCTTCGTCGGCGGCACGGCGGACGTGGCCCCGCTGACCGTACGCCTGTCGCAGATGGCGGGCTCGTTCGGCCGCAGCTGGGAGGTGGTGACAGCGGGCGCGTTCATCTCGATCGTCGTCCCGCTGATCGTCTTCTTCTCGCTGCAGCGGTACTTCGTCCGCGGCCTGCTGGCCGGGTCGGTCAAGGGCTGACCGTGTTCGCGGGGCCGGACCGCACCCGGTCGGTCCGGCCGCGCGAACCGTCAGGGCCCGTCTCGCGGATCATTCGTGGTCCGGGCGAGCGGCCCTAGGGAGGCACCATGGCGAAGATCGACGATGTGGCCCGGCTCGCCGGCGTCTCGACGGCGACCGTCTCCCGGGCCCTGCGCGGCCTGCCGATGGTCTCCGAGGAGACCCGCCAGCGCGTGGCGGCCGCCGCCACCACACTCGGATATGTCGCGTCGCCCAACGCGTCCCGGCTGGCCGGCGGCCGCACGGGCAACGTCGGGCTGGTCGTACCCCGGATCACGCGCTGGTTCTTCGCGACCGTCGTCGAGGCGGCCGAGGAGACCCTGCACCATGCCGGCTGGGACCTGCTGCTGTACAACCTGGGCGGGCGCGAGCAGGCCCGGCGCGACCTGTTCAGCGGGTACGCCCTGCACAAACGCGTGGACGCCGTCATGCTCGTCGCCACCCCGCTCACGCCCGACGACTGCGACGCGGTCGTGCGGCTCGGCGTACCGGGGGTGACGGTCAGTTCGGGCACACCTGTCGCGGGCTGGCCGAGCATCCGGATCGACGACGTCGGCGCGGCGCGTACGGCCATGCGGCACCTGCTCGACCTCGGCCACCGCCGGATCGCCCACATCTCCGGCGACCCGAGCAGCGAGCTGGCCTTCACCACCCACCTCGACCGCCGCCGCGGCTACGAGCAGGCCCTGCAGCGCGCCGGCCTGCCGGTCGACCCCACCCTCGTCATCGACGCCGACTTCACGGTGCTCGGCGGCGAGGCCGCCACCGTCGAACTGCTGCGCCAGGACGATCCGCCCACCGCGATCTTCGCCGCCTGCGACGAGATGGCCTTCGGCGCCATCCGCGCGCTGCGGGCGGAGGGGTTGCGCGTACCGGACGACGTGAGCGTCATCGGCATCGACGACCACGACCTCGCCGCGGCACTCGGGCTGTCCACCGTCGCCCAGCCCGCCGCCGAGCAGGGCAACCGGGCGGCCCTGACGCTCGTGGCCCAACTGCTCGCCGGGCCACAGGAGCTCAGCCGCGCCGAGATCCTCCAAACCCGCCTCGTCGTACGCGAATCCACCGCCCCACCCCGCCCGTGAGGCGGCGCCACGGACCCCACCACCGGTCAGGCCGGCCACGCTCAGGGAAATGACGCGACCCGCGACGCCCGGCGGCGCACAAGATCCGCGACGAAGTCGAGGATCTCTGAAGCCGACGGGCGTTGCATAGAGGGTCGCGTCATTTCCCTGAGCCAGTGACTCAGCCGGTGAATTGCACGAAGATCTTCAGGAAGTCGTACTGCGACTGGGAGACGCCGCTGCAGGAGTCGCCGTCGGTACCGGTGCCGCAGGGCCGGTCCCGGTTGATCGACCAGTAGGTCAACCGTCCGATGTGGTGGGACTTCGCGTAGTTCAGGATCGTCGTGAAGTCCGCCGTCGACACCGTCTCGTCCGTCTCGTCCGTCTTGCCGTTCATCGACGAGATGCCGATGTGTGCGTACGCGACCGCGTCCGTGTAGCCGTACGCGGACTTGACGGCGTTCTTCAGGCCGTCGGCCGCCGTGACGGTGACCGAGCCCATCGAGCCGGAGTGGCCGCCGAAGTCGAACGGCATGATCGACCAGACGTCGTTGGCCAGGCCGGAGTTCGCCCCGCGCGTGATCATGTCGACGCCGGTCGAGTCGGGCCCGCTGGTCGCCACACCGAACGTGACGACCGTCTTGATACCCGGGTTGTTGGTCTTAATGATCTTCAGGGCGTCGATGACCCGCTGGCGTACCGTGGCGCTCGCCCACTCGGTGTCCTCGATGTCGATGTCGATCGCCTTCAGGCTGTACGCGTTGATCACCTTCTGGTACGCCCCGGCCAGCGCCGACGCCGAGCTGCAGTGCTCACCGAGCTTGGCACCGCTGTAGCCGCCGAACGACGGGATGACGTCGCCACCCGCGGCCCGGATCGCGTTGATCTTCGCCTGGTCGTCCCCGCCGGTCAGCGGCCGCGACCCGTCCCAGGCCGGGTTGCAGGTGCCGTCGGACAGGATGAACGCCAGCGTGAACCACTTGACCCCGGTCGCCGACATGACGCTCGTCGGGTTCTGCGGGTTGCCCCAGCCGAAGTACTCGTAGGGCGCGACCGCGAAGCCCGGCGTACCCGAAGTGGGGCTGGGTGACGGGCTCGGCGACGGGCTCGTGGTGCCGCCGGCGGCGACGGTGATCTTGTCGAGGTTGGGGCCGCCGTTCGCGGTGGTGGCGGTGGCGCGGACCGTGTTGGCGCCCGCGGCGAGGGTGACGGTGACCGCCTTGTCGACCCACGTGTCCCAGTTCGTGGTCGCCGGGAAGCTCACCCCGGTGGCGACGTCCGTGCCGTTGACCGCGATCGTCATCGGCCGGTCCACCGTCGTCCCGTTGCTGTACCGCAGCGTCAGCGTGTAGGTCCCCGCCGTCGCCACGGTCACGCCGAACTGCGTGTACGAGCCGGTCACGTTGGTGTAGTCGACGAAACCGGTCCCCGTGTAGCCCGTGTGGTTCGTGGCGACCGCGGCCTGCGACAGCGTCGCGTCCTCGGCCTGGTACACGTTGGACGCCACCGCCACGTCGAAGTCCACGTAGTCGAGGTTCGGGTTGCCGTTCGCCGTGGTGGCCGTCAGGCGTACCGTGTTCGCGCCCGCGTTCACCGGCGCGGTGACCGTCTTGGTGGTCCAGGTGTCCCAGTCGGTCGTCGACGGGAAACTCGCCCCCGTCGCCACGGCCGCCCCGTTGACCGTGATCGTCGACGGCCGGTCGACCGTGGTGCCGTTGCTGTAACGGATGCCGATGGTCCCGGTCCCGGCGCTCGCGGCGTTGAGGGTGAACTCGGTGTAGCTGCCCGCGGCGTTGTCGCCGTTGACGAAACCGGTCCCGGAGAAGTTCAGGTGGTTCGACTCCACGACACCCTGGCTGATGGTCGCGCTTTCCGCCTCGTACCGGGTCGGGGCGGCGTACGCGCCTCCGGACAGGAAAACGGTCGCACCCAGGGCCCCGGAGGCCGCGACGGAAGCGGCGACCAGCGCCGCGGCGGTCCGTCTGTTCATCTCTCACCTCGGATTGTTAGGAAGATTGCCTAACTGTTCTCGGAGATAAGACCACCCGGAACGCCGCACGTCAATACCGCGATACCTCGATCTCCGAGACGGACCGTTCAGACGAGGCGCACGGGATGAGACCGTTTCCCGTTCAGGAACCGCAGCCGATCATGCGCCATCTTCAGAAACCACCACCTCAGCCGTAAACGATCAAGAAAACGGCGACTTCGGTCCACTTGCCGGAAGCTCCTTCCCGCAGCCCGGACCACAGGCGGCAGCGGAGCGGCTTGGGCGTGATCCACAGCGGCCGCGATGTAGAAATCCAGCCTCCGCCCAAGATCCAAAGCGGTCCAGATGCAGAAACCGGCCTCCACCTACATCCCAGGCGCAAATGATCGAGGCCGCAGGCCCCGCAACTACATCCCACCCGCCAACGATCACCGGCCCCGGCCATCTCGGACAGCCGGGACAAAGGTCAGAGCGCAGGACGCCAGCCCTACCGTCACGGCGTCCAGTTCAGGGTGCGCTGGACCGCCTTGCGCCACTGGGCGAGTTCCCGCTCCCGGATCTCCCCCGCCATGAAAGGCTCCCAGCGCGCCGACTCCGTCCACTGTGCACGGAGAGTGGCGAGATCCGGCCAGTACCCCACCGCCAACCCGGCCCCGTACGCCGCGCCCAGGCTGGTCGTCTCGGCCACCTCGGGCCGCACGACCGGGACGTCGAGGACATCCGACAGGAACTGCATGAGCAATCCGTTGGCCGTCATGCCGCCGTCCACACGCAACTGTGTGAGGTCGACCCCTGAGTCCGCGTTCATGGCGTCGACCACCTCACGGGTCTGCCACGCGGTCGCCTCCAGCGCGGCCCGCGCGATGTGCGCCTTGGTGATGTACCCGGTGAGTCCGGCCAGAACCCCCCGCGCGTCGGCCCGCCAGTGCGGCGCGAACAGGCCGGCGAAGGCGGGGACCAGATAGCAGCCGCCGTTGTCGGGGACGGAGGCGGCCAGCGCCTCGATCTCGTCGGCGGAGGAGATCAGGCCGAGGTTGTCGCGCAGCCACTGGACGAGGGAACCGGTGACCGCGATCGAGCCTTCGAGGGCGTACACGGCGGGCGCGGTGCCGATCTGGTAGCCGACGGTGGTGAGCATGCCGTGGGCACTGACGACCGGGCGGGTACCGGTGTTGAGCAGCAGGAACGAGCCGGTGCCATAGGTGCATTTGGCCTCGCCGGGCGAGAAGCACGCCTGGCCGAACAGGGCCGCCTGCTGGTCGCCGAGCGCCGCGGCCACCGGTACGCCGGCCAGTTCGCCGCGGGCCTCGCCGTAGACCTCGACCGACGGGCGGATCTCGGGCAGCATCTCGCGCGGGATGCCGAGCGACGCCACGATGGCGTCGTCCCAGTCCAGTGTGGACAGGTTCATCAGGAGCGTACGGCTGGCGTTGGTGACGTCGGTCAGGTGCCGGCCGCCCTTGGGACCGCCGGTGAGGTTCCAGATCAGCCACGAGTCGATGGTGCCGAACAGGACGTCGCCGGAGGTGGCGCGCTCGCGCAGGCCGGGGACGTTGTCCAGCAGCCAGCGCAGTTTCGGGCCGGCGAAGTAGGTCGCCAGCGGCAGGCCGGTCTGCGGCCGGAACTGGTCGGGGTCGCCGAGGTCCCGCAGGAAGGCGTCGGTCCGCGTGTCCTGCCAGACGATCGCGTTGTGCAGCGGGCGGCCGGTCAGCCGGTCCCAGACCACCGTCGTCTCGCGCTGGTTGGTGATGCCGACGGCCTCCACGTCCGCCCGCGTCAGCCCCGCGCGGTCGAGCGCGCCGCCGACCACCTCGCGCACGTTGACCCAGATCTCCTCCGGGTCGTGCTCGACCCAGCCGGGCTGGGGGAAGATCTGCCGGTGTTCCCGCTGGTCCACGGCGACGATCCGGCCGTTCGCATCGAAGATGATGCAACGGGACGAAGTCGTGCCCTGGTCGATCGCCGCCACATAACGCACGCCAGCAGCATAAATTCCTACCCGAGATCGAGAAAAGCAGGTTCAAGATCAAGTTCAAGTTCAAGTTCATGTCCCGGGTCCGTCGATCTCACCTCCGCTCCTCCCGCGGGAGACCGCTCCGGCCCCTCCGCTGCGCTCCGAGGCCTCCACTGCCGGCACAGTGGGGCGAGCATCCTTCGCCGCGGTTCACTCACTCTTGTGAGCGGACGTGACCCGTGCCATAGTTCAACCTCACAAGACTGGGTCACTTGACCCAGTTCAGCGGTTGAGCAGCGGAAAGGGGCTTCGCATGGCGCGGATGGCGGTTGCCGAGCGCCGGGCCGCCCTGCTGTCGGCCGCCCTGAAAGTCATCTCCACGCACGGGGTCGCTGCGGCCACCACGCGGGCGATCACCGCCGAGGCGGGGATGTCGCTGGCCAGCTTTCACTACGCGTACCAGTCGCGGGACGAGTTGCTGGCGGAGCTGATCGCGTACGTGGTGGAGGAGGAGAGCACGGCCGCCGTCGCCACCCTCACCCCCGGCGCCGACCTGCCCACCACCATCCGGGACGGGCTGCACTCGTTCCTGCGGCTGCTGGCCGCCGATCCCGCCCGCGAGCAGGCCATGCTCGAACTCACGCTGTACGCGCTGCGTACGGGCGATCTGGGCGCGGCCGCCCGGGCCCAGTACGCGGCGTACTACAAGGCGGCCGGCGCGATCCTCGACGCCGCCGCGCAACTCACCGGGGCGACCTGGACCCGCCCGGTCGACGATGTCGCCCGGTTCCTCGTGACGCTCACCGATGGCCTGACCCTGGGCTGGCTGGTGCACCGCGACTGGGACGCCACCCTCCGCACAGCCGACTTCGCCGCGACCGCGATCGCGGCCCTTTCCGAAGGTTCCCAGGGATGACCGAGCTCGCTCCACCCGTCGAGACGGCGCCGTACGCCGAACCGGTCCGTGCGGTCTCCGGCCGCTGGATCAGCCTGTTCGCCACCGCGTGGCTGGGCATCTGGATGGCCCAGCTGACCCCGGTGCAACTGCTCCTGCCCGAGCAGGTCGAGGCCAAGCTGCCCGGCTCCGACTGGGTCGGCACCGTCATGGCGTTCGGCGTGATCTCCGGGATCGCCGGGCTCTTCTCGCTGGTCGCGTACCCGTTGACGGGGGCGCTGTCGGACCGCACGACGTCGCGGTACGGCCGCCGCCGCCCGTGGATGCTGGCCGGCGCGCTGCTGTTCGCCGCCTCCCTGCTGCTGCTCGGCCTGCAGTCGAACATCGTCGGCGTCGCCGTCTGCTGGGTCCTCGCGTCGGTCGGCTTCTGCGTGCTCACGTCGGCGCTCACCACGACGATCTCCGACCAGGTTCCGGTGTCGCAACGCGGCTACGTCTCCGGCTGGATCTCCGCGCCGCAGGCGATCGGGACGATCCTCGGCCTCGTCCTGGTCACGACGCTGTTCACCGGCCGCCTGCTCGGGTACGCGAGCATGGCCGTGCTCCTGATCGGTCTCGTGGTGCCGTTCGTCCTGCACACGCCGGACGCGACCCTGAACCGGGCGGAGCGGCCGCCGTTCACCTTCCGGGCGCTCGCGGCCGGGTTCTGGATCAGCCCGCGCAAGCACCCCGACTTCGGCTGGACCCTGTTCAGCCGGACCGTCGTGAACATCGGCAACGCGCTCGGCACGACCCTGCTGCTGTACTTCCTCAAGTTCCAGGTGAAGGTCGACGACCCGGACACGACGCTGATCTACCTGACGATGATCTACATGTTCTTCGTCATCCTGGCGTCGCTGTTCCTCGGGCGCCTCTCGGACCGGATCGGGCGGCGGAAGATCTTCGTCATCCTCGCCTCGGCCAGCCAGGCGCTCGCCGCGATCCTGCTCGCCTTCTTCCCCGTGCTGCCGGTGGCCATGCTCGGGGCGGGGCTGCTCGGGCTCGGCTACGGCTGCTTCCTGTCGGTCGACCAGGCACTGGCCACCCAGGTCCTGCCGGATCCCGCCTCGCACGGCAAGGACCTCGGCATCATGAACATCGCGACGGCCGTACCGCAGGCCATCGGGCCGCTGCTGGGCGCGTTCGTCGTCGCGTACGCGGGGGGATTCTCCGCGCTGTATCTGGCGGCCGGCGTCACCTCGATCATCGGGGCGCTCGCCGTCATGCCCGTGAGGAGTGTGCGATGACCGTCGACCTGCGGCCCGTGCCGGACAGCCGGCCCTGGACCGATCCGGCGGCGTACTGGACGGGTCTGGACAAGGCGACCGCCGACCTGGACCCGCCGTTCGCGGTGGCCCACCTCGGCGCGCTGCGCTTCAACGCGCACGACATGCTGCGGCGGGCGCACGGCGTACCCATCAGGGTGGCCTCGAAGTCGATCCGCAGCCGTGAGGTGATCGCGGCGCTGCTGGCCCTGCCGGGGTACGCGGGCGTGCTCGCCTACACGCTGCCGGAGGCGATGTGGCTCGCCTCCACTGTGGACGACGTTGTCGTGGGCTACCCGACCACGGACCGCGCGGCACTGCGTGAGCTGGGCCGCGACCCGGACCTGGCGCGGCGGGTGACCCTGATGGTCGACTCGGTGGCGCACCTGGACCTGATCGACGGCGCGATCCCGCCCGCGGCGCGCGAGACGCTGCGGCTGTGCATCGAGATCGACTCGTCCTACCGCAGCCGCCTGATGGGCCACGTGGGCGTCTGGCGCTCGCCCGTCCGCACGGCCGCCCAGTCGTCGGCGCTGGCCGCCGAGATCGCGCGGCGCCCGGGATTCACGCTCGTCGGCATGATGGGCTACGAGGCGCAGGTGGCCGGGCTGGGCAACGCGCCGAAGGGCAACCCGCTGCGCGGCCGGGTCATCCAGGCGCTGCAGAAGGCCTCGATGGCCGAGCTGATCGAACGCCGGTCCGCCGCCGTCACCGCCGTACGCGAGCTCGCCGACCTGGAGTTCGTCAACGGCGGCGGCACGGGCAGCCTGGAGGCGACCGGGAGCGACCCGTCGGTCACCGAGATCTCGGCCGGCTCGGGCCTGTTCGGGCCGCACCTGTTCGACAACTACGCGCACTTCTCCCCCGCGCCCGCCGCGGCCTTCGCCCTCTCGGTGGTACGCCGTCCGCAGGCCGACCGCGTCACCGTCCTCGGCGGCGGCTGGATCGCGTCCGGACCGCCGGCCGCCGACCGGCTGCCGCAGGTGGTCTGGCCGCAGGGGCTGAAGATGGTCGCCCGCGAGGCGGCCGGCGAGGTGCAGACCCCGCTCGTCGGCGCGCCCGCGGCCCGGCTCGCCCTCGGCGACCGGGTCTGGCTGCGCCACACGAAGGCGGGCGAGCTGAGCGAGCACGTCAACGAGCTGTCCATCGTGGACGGCGACACGGTGGCCGGCACGGTGCCGACCTACCGCGGCGAGGGAAAGGCGTTCCTGTGACCCACTGGCAGAACTGGGGACGCTCGGAGTCCGCCCGCCCCGTCCGCGTCACCCGTCCGTCCACACCGGACGACGTGGTGACGGTGATCGCCGACGCGCGCCGCGACGGCCTCGCCGTCAAGCCGGTCGGCGCCGGGCACAGCTTCACCGGCATCGCGGTCGCGCCCGGCGTACAGCTCGACATGGGCGCGCTGTCCGGCGTACTCGCCGTCGACGGCAACCGGGTCACCCTCGCCGCCGGCACCCACCTGCACCAGCTTCCCGCGCTCCTCGGCCCGCTCGGCCTCGCCCTGCAGAACATGGGCGACATCGACGCGCAGACCATCTCCGGAGCCACCTCCACGGGTACGCACGGCACGGGCGCGGCGTTCACCGGCCTCGCGGGCCAGATCCGGGCCGTCACGCTGGCGACCGCCGACGGCCGGCTGCTGAGGATCGACGAGCATCACGAGTGGTTCGACGCCGCCCGGCTCGGCCTCGGCGCCCTCGGGGTGCTCACCGACATCACGGTCGAATGCGTACCGGCGTTCAAGCTGTCCGCCGTGGAGAAGCCGGAGCCGCTGTCGGAACTGCTCGACACGTGGCTGGAACGGGCGGGCGCGCCCGACCACTTCGAGTTCTACTGGTTCCCGCACACCACCACGGCGCTCACCAAGACCAACACCCGCCTGCCGATGGACGCCGAGAGCCGCCCGCTCGGCACGGCGAAGCGCTGGCTCGACGACGAGTTCATGTCGAACACCGTGTTCCGCTGGGTCTGCGGCCTCGGCACGGCGGCACCGTCGCTCATCCCCCGTGTCAACCGGCTCGCCAGCCACCTCACCGGCCACCGAGCGTTCACCGACATCTCGACCTCGGTCTTCACCACCGAGCGACGCGTACGCTTCCGCGAGATGGAGTACGCCCTCCCGGCCGAGGTGGTGCCGGACGTGCTCCGGGAGATCTCGGCACTGATCGAACGCAAGGGCTGGCGCATCTCGTTCCCGCTGGAGATCCGCATCGCGGCGCCGGACGACATCTGGCTGTCCACCGCGCACGGGCGCCGGACGGGCTACATCGCGGTCCACCGGTACTTCAAGGAGGACCAGCACGAGTACTTCCGCGGCGTGGAGGAGATCTTCCGGGCGTACGAGGGACGGCCGCACTGGGGGAAGATCCACTACCAGGACGCCGACAGCCTCCGCAAGCGCTACTCGCGCTTCGACGACTTCGTAGCGGTACGCGACGCGCTCGACCCGGACCGCGTCTTCTCCAACCCCTACCTGGAAAGAGTCCTGGGCCTTTAAGTTCAAGATCAAATTCAAGATCTTCTTGTCCCGGGTTCGTCGATCTCACCTCCGCTCCTCGCGCGGGAGACCGTTCCGGCCCCTCCGCTGCGCTCCGAGGCCTGCACTGCCAGGTGAGTGGGGCGACGCATCGTCCGCCGCGGTCCGGTCACTCTCCACCCCGTCCTGCGGCTCTGTACTTCGCCGGGAGATCTTGAAGTCGGCGGTCCACAGCGGCGGGTCGGGTGACGCGTCGGGGGCGGCTCGGATCGGCGTGATCGAATACCGCTATTACGGCAGGACGGCACCCGCGTCCTTGATCGTGTACCGCTATTACGGCAGGAGAGCGCTTTCTTGCCGTAATAGCGGTACACGATCAAGGCGTCACGGCGTCCTCCGCCGTACATGTCGGACAGTCGCGACAAAGGCCAGGCGGACGCACAGCGGTACCCCGACGTCCACCATGATCATGTGATGCGTATACGTCGAAAACCCCTGCCTGGCGACGTATACGCATCACATGATCATGGTGGACGGCCGCGGGTGACCGGGCCGCGGCGGACGATGCGTCGCCCCACTCACCTGGCAGTGCAGGCCTCGGAGCGCAGCGGAGGGGCCGGAACGGTCTCCCGCGCGAGGAGCGGAGGTGAGATCGACGGACCCGGGACAAGAAGATCTTGAATTTGATCTTGAATTGTTCTCAGGATCGAGTACGCGCCGCGTGGCGGGCGGCTTTGGCGCGGTTCCCGCAGATCGCCATGATGCACCACCGCCGTTTCCCGCGCGGATCGTAGAACGCCCACCCGCAGCCCGATCCCGGACACACCCCGACCGATCCCGCCGCCGAGGAAACCAACAGCTGAGCGCCGAGGTGCACGATGGCGCGGAGGGGGGCCTCGACGTCGGTGCCGTAGTCCCATCGAGGCGGCGACCCGGGCGTCAGGCCGGCGGGGAGCCGGCGAAGTTCCGCGTCCAGGTGGGACAGGCCGATCGGCGTACCCCGGAAGATCGCGTGGAGTTCGTCGCGCACGGCGAAGACCCGGCGCAGCACGGCCGGCGCGTCGCCGGGGACCACCACCGGCAGGAGCCCGGCGTGTCGTGCCCAGATCGCCAGGTGGCGGTAGCTGAGCAGGTATTCCTTGGGAGTGGGCGCCCCCCAGCCGGCCCGGGTGTTGCAGATCTCGACGGCGGGATGTCCGGCGACGAGGACGGGCATGCGTACGCCGTCCACCTCCAGCGAGGCCATTGCCTTCCCCTCGACCGATCACTAACCTCTGAACCTGACTCTACCGGTTAGAAGGGGGCCCGGTGACAGCCGTCCTGACGCTTGCCCTGGCGCGGCTGTGGCGCGGTCCCGGCCGCTGGCTGCTGATGGTCGCCGGGATCGCCGTGGCCACGCTGCTGCCGGTGGTGTCGGCGGCGACCGCGGCCTCGACGGCGGCCGCCGCGCTGCGTACCGGGCTGGCGGATCTGCCGCCGGGCGAGCAGAGCCTGATCGTGTCGTACGCGACGATCGCCGTCACCCCCGCGCAGCTGACCTCGATCGACCACGGGGTACGCGAGCAACTGGCCCGCCTGACGAGTCGTCCGGTGCGCACGCAGATGACGTACCACCAGATGACGGACGAGTCCGGGACGATCATGGTGCTCGCCGGCGCCGACGATCTCGCCGGTGCCGTACGCCTGACCAGCGGCCGGATGCCCGCGGAGTGTACGCCGCAGCACTGCGAGATGGTCCTCATCGGACAGACGCCGCCGAGGCTGCCGCCGGAGCTGGGCGTGGAGATCGTGGGTACCGCCGTGCGTACCGATCCCCTGCTGCTCAGCGGGACGTTCGACCCGGGTGCCGGGCGGCCGCTGCTGATCGCCGACGGGGCCGAGGCGGCGGCCCGGATCGGTGCGCTGTCGGCGTTCCAGCGCCAGTTCGGCTGGGTCGCCGCCCTCGACGTCGACCGGGTCGCGGCCGATCCGCCGGGTTACGTGGCCGAGAGCGCGCGTACCGAGGTGTCGCTGTACCAGGTGCAGGACGGGCTGGTGCTGACCGCGCCGGACGACGTCGTGCTCACCTCCTATGACCGGGCGCAGCGCTCGACCCGCCGGTTCGGGCTGCTCGACGGCGCCTCGGTCGCGCTGCTTCTCGGTTTCGCCGTCATCGGTGCCATCGGCGCCCGCCGGGACCACCGGGCAGTGCTGGGCCTGCTGCGGCGGCGGGGGGCGGCGAACGGCCGGCTCGTCGCGTACACGGCGGTGACGGCGATCGTTCCGGTCCTGCTGGGTACCGCCGTCGGGCTCGCGGCCGGGCTCGCCTTCACCGGCATCCCGGGCGCCACCTTCGTCCAGATAGGAGCGACCTCGGCCGCCGCCGCGCTCGTCCTCGCGCTCGCGCTGAGCTGGGCGCCCGACCGGCCGTGGCGGCTCGTCGACGGGGTGGTGCTCGCCGGTGCGGTCGTCGCCCTGGTCGCCGTGGCGCGCGGCGCGGTCACCGTCAGCGGGTTGCAGGCGCGTACGGACCCGTTGCTGGTCGCCCTGCCCGTGCTCGTCGTCGTCTGCGGCGGGCTGCTGGCCGGTCGCCTCTTCCCGCTCGTCGCGCCCTGGGGTGTGCGCGCCGCCCAGCGGCTCGGGCCCGCGGGCCTGCCGGTCCGGCTCGGCCTCGCCGGCGCGGTCCGCCGCCCGCTGCGCGCGGTCGCCACGGTGGCGTTCCTCGCCGCCGCGACCGGAGTGGTCATCTTCGCCGGCGGCTACCGCTCCACGCTCGCGCAGGGCGCCGAGGACCAGGCCTCCTTCGCCGTGCCGCTGGACGCCGCCGTCACCACCGGCAGTACGCTCACCCGCCCGCTCGATGCCGCCACCCTGGCCGGCTACACGGGCCTGACCCCGGGCGCGGTCGTCACCCCGGTGCTGCGGACCTCAGCCGGCGTACGCGTCAGCGCGACCGAGGCCCGCGCGGCGGAAGTCGTCGGCCTCGAACCGGCCACGTTGACGAGGATCCCGTCCTGGGAGCGCCTCACCGGAGCCGCCGACCCGGCCCGTTCGGCCAGGCTGATCGAGGCTCCCAGCGGCCGCGGCTGGCAACTGCCGGCCGGAGCGAAGTCCGTCGCCCTCACGGTCACCGGGCCGATGGACAACGTCGTCTTCCGGGCCTGGCTGCGCGACGCGGACGGGCACGACACCAGCGTCGGGCTGACCCGCTCCGGTGACGTCCTGGCCGGCACCCTGCCCGCGCTCACCGGCGGCGTACGCCTCTACGCGGTCACGCTCGCCGAGGACGCCGAGTACGCGCGCCGCCGCCAGCACCACACCGGTGAGGGCCGCAGCGACAACCAGGTGCTCAGCGGCCACCTGACGTTCGCGAAGACCACTGTGGACGGCGTTGCCGTCGGCCGTACCGTGGAGCAGGACTACGAGCTGACCGGCGCGCAGGTCGTGGTCGCCCTGGACCCGCCGGCCGCCGAGGCTCCGGTGCCGGTGCTCGTGGACCCCGCGACCGCGGCCAGCGCCACCGACGGCCTCGTCCAGCTGATCGTGGGAGCCAACGCGCCGATCGCCGCCCGGATCGCGCAGGTGCTGCCCCGCTTCCCGGGGGCCGGCGAGCGGTTCGTCGTGGCGGACATCGGCGCGCTGGCCGATGTGCTGGACGCGCGCGAACCGGGCACCGCCGCGTACGCCGAGGTGTGGATCTCCTCGCCGGACCCGGCCGCGCTGGCGGACCGGCTCGGCCAGGCACCCTTCGACCAGCTCGACGTCGCCCTGCGGGCCCGCATCCACGACCGGCTGGCCACCGACCCGCTGGCGGCCGGCGCCGGCCGCCTGCTCGGCACGAGTGCCCTGATCGCCCTGGGCGTCGCCGTGCTGACCCTGATCCTGCTCGTGCTCGCCGAACGGCGCGACGACGCCGCCGAGCTGTACGCGTGGGAGAGCGACGGGCTCACCCCGGGCTCCCTGCGCGGGCTGCTGTTCGCGCGCGCGGCAGGGGTCGTGGCGGTCGGCGTACCGTGCGGGATCGTGCTGGGGATCGTCCTCACGCGACTGACGACCGCGCTCGTCCTCGTGACGGCGGTCGGCGCGACCCCGCGGCCGCCGCTCGCGCTCGCCACGTCGCCGGGCACCCTGGCGGCCGTGCTGGGCGCCGGGCTCGGCGTCGGCCTGCTCGCGGCCGGGCTCATCTGCTGGCGCTCGTTCCGCTCTCCCCTGCCGGACCGCCCGGAGGCACTGTGATGACCAGCCCTGTCCGGGTGCACGACCTGTTCTGCCTGTACCGCGTACCGGCGGAACGGGGGTTCGTGGCGGCCCTGCGCGGGCTGACGCTCGACCTGGCCGCCGGCGAGCGGCTGGTCGTCCACGGCCCCAACGGTTCCGGCAAGACGACACTGCTGCGCGTCCTGACCGGCGAGGTCGCGCCCAGTGCCGGCACGGTCGTCGTCGGCGGCGTCGACCTGGTGGGCGCCGCTGCCGGTGAGACCGCACGGCTGCGTTCACGCGTACTCGGGATGGTGGATCAGCAGAAGACGCTCGTACCGGAACTGTCGGTCGTGGACAACATCGCGCTGCAGGCGCGGGTCGGCGGGCGGCCGGCGGCGCAGGCGCGGTCGCGAGCGCGGGAGCTGCTGGAGACGCTGGGCCTGAGCGCCCTCGCGGGGCGCGCGCCGGGGTCGCTGTCGGGCGGCGAGGCGCAGCGGGTGGCCGTGTGCGCGGCCGTGGCGCACGGGCCGGCCCTCGTCCTGGCCGACGAGCCCACCGGCGAGCTGGACCGGGCCGCCGCCGACGCCGTCTACGACCTGCTGGTGGCCGCGACCTCGGCGGTGGGCGCGGCGCTGCTCGTCGTCAGCCACGACGCCCGCGCGGCCCGGATCGCCGACCGGGTGGTACGCATCCGCGACGGCCGCCTGTCGGAGGAGTGGACGCCCGGCGGCCCCGAGCAGCTCGTGGTCGACGACCGCGGCTGGGTACGCATCCCCGCCCCGCTGCGGCGGGTCCACGCCGACGCGCGGCCGGACGGGTTGCTCCTACGGCCGGTCGAGCCGCCCCCCGCGGCGGCACAGGCCAGGCGGCTGCCCGCTCCCGACCCCGGCCCGGTACGCGCGGCGGTCGAGTCGGTGAGCGTGACACTGGGCGACCGTGTCGTGCTGCGCGACGTCTCGTTCGAGGTACGCGCCGGCGTCTGGACCATCCTCAAGGGACGGTCGGGCTCGGGCAAGACGACGCTGCTGCGGATGCTCACCGGCCTGGCCCGGCCGGACACCGGCCGGGTGACGGTGGACGGGATCGACCTGGCCACGCTCGACCGGGCCGCCCTCGCCCGGCTGCGGCGGCGCTACTTCGGGGTGGCCGGGCAGCGTACGGCGCTGGTCGAGACGCTCGACGTGACGGCGAACCTGCGGGTGGCCCGCGAGGCGCGCGGCCTGCCCGCCGACCCGGACCGGCTGGCCGCCCTCCTGGAAGCGTTGAGCCTCACCGGTTTCCGGCACCGGCCGGTCGAGACCCTGTCCGGCGGCGAACGCCAGCGGGTGGCCGTGGCCCGGTCGCTGATCGGCGAGCCGGCGGTCGTGGTGCTGGACGAGCCGACCTCCCAGCAGGACGAGGCGCACGCGGAGATCGTGGCGCGGGCCCTGCGGTCGGCGGCGCGGGCCGGGGTGGCGATCGTCGTCGCCACCCACGACCCGCTCCTGCTGCCTACCTGATCACTTCATCTCGCTCATTTCACGTGGTACGCGCCGATGATCGTCTCGTCGACGGTCTGACCGGCCTTGTCCACCCCGTGCGTACGCAGCGAGATGTCGGCGCCCTTCGGCTGCGGCACGAACGCCAGCCAGGTCGGGCCGAGGTGCACGAGCACCACGTCCCGCCAGGTGGTGCCGCCGTCGGTGGACACCTGCACGGTGAGCTTGGCCAGCGTCGCCGGCTTGCCCTGCGTCGAGACCGTCACCGGCACCGGCGCGAGGAAGGCCGCCGACGCGTTGCCCTGGCCGTCCACGACCGGCGCGAAGCCGATCGCCGTCAGCGGCAGCCGCTCGACACCGCTGCCCAGACTGCCGTCACCGGCCGGCACGTGCTTCGACCGGAAGGTCCAGACCCCCGACACCTTCGGCGACTTGGTTCCGTCGCGGGTGGCGCCCAGCTCCAGCCGGTACGCCGAGTCCTGCGGCGGCGCCTCGGCGTAGAGGAACGGGTTCTCCTCGTCCGCGGCGAGCAGCGTGCCGTCGCGGTAGAGGTGGGCGTAGCCCGCCGTGTAGACGCCGAAGCCGGCGTGCCCGGCCCCGTCGGAGAACAGCGGCACGTTGAGGTTGAGCGCGTCACCTTCCCGCGTCGCGTAGTCCCAGGGTAGGGACTTGGCGGCGAAGGACGGCCCGAACGCCGGTGCGTTCCAGTCCTGCGGGTAGGTCTTGCCGCCCTGGTAGCTCTGGATCGCGTCCGTCAGCCACATGTCGTACGAGTAGTCCTCGTTGAACTCCTCGTAGTTGGCCTGGAAGGCGGCGTCGCCGTCGGTGTTCACATAGGTCGTGCGCTGGTTCGGCGCGTTGAGGTAGAAGCCCGCCGACCAGCTTCCGGAGAAGGGGTCCTGCTTCCAGGTCGGCATCACCATGAAGCTGCCCTGGGCGCCGGGCCGGCCCACGTGGAAGGTCTGCCGCTGGGTCGCCAGCGACTTCATGGTCACGTTCTTCGTGATACCGGTGTAGAACGTCCCCGGCGTGAAGTACGCGATCGCGGCCACCGTCGGCGTGTTCAGGAAGCTGCCGTCGGCGTCCGTCTTCGCGTACGCGAGGCTGATGGAGCTCATCAGGTTCGGCAGCGGGGCGCTGCCGCCCAGCTGCTGGGTGAACACGGCCGACGGGTCGTCCGCGAGCGCGCTGAAGCCCGACGTCCAGCCGTTGCCCGTCACGGTCGCGTCGACCGCGGTCAGGGCCGGCGTGAGGCCCTTGAACGGTACGCGGATCGACGTGGGCTTCGCGTTGCGGGCGTCCGCCTCGATGGTCTGGTCGCCGGAGACGACCAGTTTGGGGTTGACCAGCATGCTGACCGACGGCAGGCCGTCGTTGATCCAGCTGTTGAGGACGTAGGTCCCCGCCGGCACCCGGATGGTCTGGCGGGCCCCCGAACCGAACAGGTACTGCAAGGGGCCGTCGTACGAGGCCAGGATGGTCAGGTGGTCCTCGCTCGGAGCACCGTCGCGCTGGGTGTGGTTGATGGTGAGGTCGTAACTTTCCACCTCGCGGTCGACGCCGAAGGGCGTGCTGACGCTGACGCCGTCCGCGGTGCCCACCAGCTGTCCACTGTAGAGGCCGTCGTTCGCCGAGACGGCCGTGTTCGACGTCAGTGTGACCGACGCCGTCCCGCCCGCCGGTACGCTGACCGTCGAGGCGCTGAGGGTGAACATGCCGGCCGGGGCGGCGTGACCGTCCGGGCCGACCGAGTGCACGGCGAGGTTCAGCGTGACGGCCGCCGTACCGGAGTTGCGGTAGGTCACCGTCTTGGTCACCGCCGGGTCGTCGGAGTGCGGCCATTGCGCGAGGCCGAAGCTCAGCGACAGCTCGTCCACCGTGACCTGCTGGTGGATCGCCCGGGTCAGGTCGACCCGGCCGGCCCCGTCGCCGAACGCGCCGACGCCGTCGAGCGGTTTGGCCGACGCCATCAGCGCCGCCTTGAGCTGAGCCGGCGTCCAGTCGGGGTGCTCGGAGACCAGGATCGCGGCCGCGCCCGCCACGTGCGGGGTGGCCATCGACGTACCGCTGAGGCTCATGTACATCTCCCCCGGTTCCCCGAGGAAGCCGTCCTTGCTCCGGGCGGCCGTGATGTCGACGCCCGGCGCCGCGATGTCCGGCTTGACGGCGTAGTCGCCGACCCGGGGCCCGCGGCTGGAGAAGCTCGCCAGCGCGTCGGACTTGTCGGTCGCCGCCACGGACAGGGCCGCGTCGGCGGTCGACGGCGAGCCGAGGGTGCTGTCGCCGAAGTCGCCGTCGTTGCCGGCGGCGATCACGAACAGCGTCCCGTACGCGGCCGTCAGGTCGTTCACGGCCTGTTCCAGCGGGTCGATCTCGGGACTGTCGCCGCCGCCGAGGCTCATGTTCACCACGTCGGCGCCGGACTCGGCCGCCCACTGCATGCCGGCGAGGATCCAGGACTCGTCGCAGCCGTACTGCACGCAGACCTTGCCGATGAGCAGTTTCGCGTCGGGAGCGACGCCCTTGTACTTCCCGCCGGACGCCGCGCCGTTGCCGGTGATGATCGACGCGACGTGCGTACCGTGGCCGACGTGGTCGAGGTCGTCACTCTCGTCCGGGAAGTCGGTGACGAAGTTCTTCTTGTCGAGGACCGCGTCGCCGAGGTCCGGATGGGTGCTGTCGAGGCCGGTGTCCAGCACGGCCACCTTGGCGCCCGCCCCGGTGTAACCGGCCGCCCACGCGTCCGGCGCCCCGATCAGCGGCACCGAGACGTCCAGCGCCGGCTTGCGTACGCCGTCCAGCCAGATCTTGGCTCCGGTGAGCGGCTTGGCGAGCGACCGCTTGTCCGTGCCGGTG
This sequence comes from Hamadaea tsunoensis DSM 44101, assembly GCF_000428945.1. Classification (GTDB taxonomy): domain Bacteria; phylum Actinomycetota; class Actinomycetes; order Mycobacteriales; family Micromonosporaceae; genus Hamadaea; species Hamadaea tsunoensis. The sequence continues at coordinate 205,074 of NZ_AUAX01000008.1, forward strand.
ATGCTCTTCCACAGCGTGCTGTGCTTGTCCTTGCGGGCCTTGGCGGCGTGTCCCTTGACCGCCTTGAGCGCGGGCCCGAAGGTGAGCCCGGCGTCGGCCGGGGCGGTGACCGCCCCGCTCGGCTCGGCGACGATCAGCGGCAGGTCGGCCCGCCGGTCGTCGTAGCCGAACGTCAGCAGGTCGGTGACGTCGAACAGACGCGCGTCGATCCGGCCCGAGCGCAGCATCGGCAGGGCGTCGGCCGGGACCACGTGCTGGTGTCCCCGCAGCCGGTACGTGTCGAAGGTGATCTTCGAGCGCCCGGCGGCCGGGTGGATCGACAGGTGCTCGGCCTGGGCACCGCTCACCTCGACGACGTCCCCGGTGATCAGTGTGACGCGGCGTACCTGCCCGGCGTGCGCCACGGCGGCCGCGGTGGGCGCCGCGGCACCCGCGTGACCCACCGGAGCCGGCGTCGCACCGGCGGGTACTCCCGCCAGTAGCAACCCCACCGTGAAAGCGAGCGCGAGTCCGGATCGGACGGCGCCGCCCACGTGTCGGCTTCGTTGCATGACCTCCCCCATTCACGTCATGACATCCACCACTGCGTGGATGTCCGCATTGGATAGACGCGATAGGAGCGGCCGACGTTGCCCGGATCCGGCTATTAGCCAGAAATTCGAACACGGCGTGACGGGAATCCGCTGGTCCGGTCGGTGTGATGCCGGTCGATGGCAGGTCGGGTCTTCCCTCGGTCGCCGCCGACGAGATACAGTCCTCCACAATGCCGATGGGAACGCTCCCACGACGGAGTGGTGAGGCGGAGGCGCAGCCCACTCCAGGCGACCCCACCCGAGTAAGGGTGGCGTTCAGCCCAACGTGGGAGCGTTCCCACGCCGTGTGTCACTATGTGTTATCCGTCAACCTAAGGAGTCGACCATGCCGGTGCTCACCCGCCGGAGCCTGCTGGAGGGCGGCCCGGAGCCCCAGCTGGGCCTGACCTTCCCCACCGGCTTCGTCTGGGGTGCCGCGACCTCGGCCTACCAGATCGAGGGCAGCGCCACCGCCGACGGACGTTCGCCCAGCGTCTGGGACACGTTCTGCCGTACCCCCGGCAAGGTACGCAACGGGGACACCGGTGACGTCGCGGCCGACCATTACCGGCGCTACGCCGGCGACCTCGACATCATGAAGGAACTGGGGCTCGGCTCGTACCGGTTCTCCATCGCCTGGCCGCGCATCATGCCCGACGGCCGGGGTCCGGTGAACCAGAAGGGCCTCGACTTCTACCGCCGCATCGTCGACGGCCTGCACGAGCGGGGCATCACCCCGATGGCGACCCTCTACCACTGGGACACCCCGCAGGCCCTGCAGGACGAGGGCGGCTGGGAGAACCGCGACACCGCGTACCGGTTCGCCGAGTACGCCGCCGCGGTCACCGCCGCGCTCGGCGACGCCGTCCCGACCTGGCTCACGCTCAACGAGCCCAAGACCGTCGTGCAGAACGGCTACCTCAACGGCGGCCACGCCCCCGGGTTCACCGACCCGGCCAAGGCGTACGTGGTGGCGCACCACCTGCTGCTCGCGCACGGGCTCGCCGTGCAGGCGATGCGCCCGAACCTCGACACCGCCCGGATCGGCCCGGCCCCGAACCTGCACCCCTGCTACCCGGCCGACGACTCCCCGGAGGCGGCCGCGCAGACGCTGCTCATGGACGGGCTGGAGAACCGGCTGTACCTCGACCCCATCTTCAAGGGCGAGTACCCGGCCGACGCGCTCGAGGCGATCGACGCGATGAGCCCGATGGCCAAGTACGTCCAGGACCAGGACCTGAAGATCATCTCGTCGCCGATCGACCTGCTGGCCGTGCAGTACTACACGCCCATCTACGTCGCGGCCACCGGCGAGACGGTCCAGAAGCACCCGCTCACCGAGGCGTTCTGGCAGCAGATCTACCCCCAGGGCCTGACCGACATCCTGGTCCGGGTCAAGGAGGACTACGGCGACGTCCCCCTGTCGATCACGGAGAACGGCCTGCCCTGCGGCGACGTCCTCGACGCGACCGGCAAGGTCGACGACTCCGCGCGCGTCGAGTTCCTGCGCGACCACTTCGCCGCCGCGCACGCGGCCATCGAGGCGGGCGTGAACCTCGAGAGCTACCACGTCTGGTCCTTCATGGACAACTTCGAGTGGCAGGAAGGGTTCGAGCAGCGCTGGGGGCTCATCTACGTGGACTACGAGTCGCAGCAGCGCATCGCCAAGCGCAGCGCGCTCTACTACGCGGACGTCATCGCCACCAACACCGTCTGATATGGAATAGATTCATAGATCCCGCCTGCGCCGTCACGCCCAGGCGGGATCTTTTTTCTTCAGGTTCACGATGTGTTTCGGCCAGCCCCGTTCGGCCTTTGTCGCGACTGTCCGGTACGCGCGCTCGATAAGTCGCCCACAGGGTGATCGTTGACGGCTGCGGTGTAAATATCGCCGTCTTGCGCATGATCGTTTACGGTTCTGGAGCGGGCCGACCGCCTCCGGCTACACCTGACGGAAGATCCTTCCCGCATCACGGACTCCGGACGGCTCGGACGTGATCCACAGCGGCTCAGATGTCAAAAACCGCCCCTCGCCATGATCCAAGGCGATCTTGCGCGAATGTCCGGGCATTTCGGCCATTCTCCGCGAAATTCGAGGCATTCGCGCAAGATCGTCGAATAGGTGAGCTCGCAAGCCGGGCAGTCGCGACGAAGGCAAGACGGGTGACGGAGGTAGAGCGGGCTCGATCCTCAGGAAGGCGCATGGCCGTTGCTGCTGGGTTTGCCGCCCGACTTGAGGATGTATTCGAGCAGCGTGATCAGCACCTCCTTGACCGACTCGCGCTCGCGGGCGTCGCAGAGCACCACCGGCACGTGCTGTTCGAGGTCGAGCGCGTGGCGTACCTGGGTCGCCGTGTGGCTCTTCACCCCGTCGAAGCAGTTGACGGCGACCATGAACGGCGTGCCGCGGCGCTCGAAGTAGTCGATCACGTTGAAGCTGTCGGCGAGGCGCCGCGTGTCGGCCATGACGACCGCGCCGAGGCTGCCGGCCGCGAGTTCCTCCCAGAGGAACATGAAGCGGTCCTGGCCGGGCGTGCCGAACAGGTAGAGCACGATGTGCGGGGCGATCGTGATCCGGCCGAAGTCCATCGCGACCGTGGTCGTACGCTTCCCCTCCACCCCGGCGAGGTCGTCGGTGTCGGCGCCGGCGGTGGTCAGCACCTCCTCGGTACGCAGGGGGCTGATCTCGCTCACCGAGGAGACCATGGTCGTCTTGCCGACGCCGAACCCGCCCGCGATGAGGATCTTGAGTGCCTGGGGAACCCGGTCAGATCGCCCGGAGGCCATGGATCACCGCCTGGAGCAGTTGTTCGTTAGGACCGTCCGGGGTCGCCGGCGGGTCGTAACGCTCGATGAGGCCCTCGGAGTGCAGGTCGGCCAGCAGGACGCGGACGACACCGAGGGGCAGGTCGACGGAGGCGGCGACCTCGACGACCGCGACCGGGTTGCCGGCCACGGCGAGGATCGCGCGCTGTTCGGGCGGCCGGCCGGCGATGGCGGCCTCACCCGCGGTCGCCACGACGTGGGCGATCAGGTCGAAGCCGGCCGGGTCGGTACGCCCGCCGGTGATCGCGTACGGGCGCACGACGGGACCGGCGTCGTCGTCGAGCCAGTCCGACGCGCCGGCGTACCCGTCCGTCGTGCTCACCGGGCTCCAGTCGCGAGGTGCTCGCCGACCCGGGTGATCATGAGCTCGGCCTCGTACGCGAGCATGCCGAGGTCGGTCGACGAGTCGGTCAGGACGGCCAGGCAGGTCCGGTGGCCGGCGTCGGAGATCAGCAGGTACGCCTTGTCGAACTCGATGACGGTCGAGCGGACGTCCCCGCCGTCGAAGCGGCGTCCGGCGCCCCGGGCGATGCTGGCCAGGCCGGCGGCGGCCGCCGCGAGATGGTCGGCCTCGTCGGGGTCCATGGTGGCGTCGCGGCCGATCACGAGACCGTCGACCGACAGCAGTACGGCGTTGCGGGCGGCCGGCACCTTCTCGCGGAGGTCGTCGAGCAGCCAGCCGAGCCCGGTGGGTGCCCCGTCCGGCGGCTCGGCATGGCCCAGCGTGGACGTCATGGCCTGTCCCCCTCGTCCTCGTTCGCCGCCGCGGCCGGTCCGGTCCCGGGTGTCGCCCCGCCCGGTTGCTCCACCGGCGGGCGTGGGACAGGTGCCGTGCCCGTGGCCCTCGCCGGGCGCGCGGTGCCGTCCGCTCCCGCCGACGGCCCATTATCACCGATGGCGGCCCGCTCTTCGACCACCGCGGGCGGGTCGGTCGCGACCGAGGCCCGGCCCGAGGCGATACCCTTCTGGAACGCCGCCAGATTGGCACGGACGCGCTGCGGCGTTCGCCCACCTGACGGCGTACTCGCCTCGGCGACTGGTTCCACAGTAGACGGTGGCTCGGCGTTGCGGTTGCGCCGGGGCAGGCCGCCGACGTCCACGGCAGACACCGGTGACGCCGCATCGGCGGCGTCGGGCACGGACGGCCGAGCCGACACCGAAGGCGCGGCCGGAGCCGATGGGGTGGCCGGGGCGGCAGGCGCACCCGGAACGGGTGACACCCCCGGAGCCGTCTCCGCAGCAGCAGAGCCCACAGCAGCCGGGCCCACGGCCGCAGCCCCCACAGCCGCAGCCCCCACAGCAGCCGACCCCACAGCAGCCGACCCGACCGCGGCGGACCCCGCGGCGGGCGAGGCGGGCCGGGCCGGCAGGGCGGCCGGTGCGTCGCCGGGCTGGGGCGCGTTCGCCTTCACGGGGATCGCCGAGATCAGCACCGCCGGTACGAGTACCACCGCGGCCACGCCGCCGAACGCCGACCGGCCGAGCGTGACCGTGATGCCGTGCCGCGCCGCGAGCCGGCCCACGACGAGCAGGCCGAGCCGGGCGCTGTCGGCCGGGTCGAAGTCGGGCGGGGTGGCGAGCTTGGCGTTGGCCTCGGCCAGGGCGTCGACGGTCATGCCGAGGCCCCGGTCCTCGATGCTGATCGCCAGACCGATCGCCGACCCGCCGGCCCGGTCGGATCGCGGCGCCTCGCCCCGTTCCGCGGGCGATCCGACCCATTGCGCCGTCACCTGCACCCGCGTCTGCGGCGGGGAGAACGAGGTGCCGTTCTCGATCAGCTCGGCCAGCAGATGGATGATGTCGCCGACGGCCCGCCCGGCGATCGCCAGGTCGGGGACCTTGTCGACGGCGACCCGGACGTACTCCTCGATCTCGCTGACCGCGCCGCGCACGACGTCGACCGCGGCGACCGGGTGCCGCCAGCCCCGGCTCGGCGCGCCGCCCGCGAGTATCACGAGGTCCTCGGCGTGCCGGCGCATCCGGGTGGACAGGTGGTCGAGCCGGAAGAGGTCCTCCAGCTCCTGCGGCTCCTTGGCCCGCCGCTCCATCCGGTCGAGCAGGCGCAGCTGCCGGTGCAGCAGGGTCTGGCTGCGCCGGGCCACGTTGAGGAAGACCTCGTTGAGGCCGTGCCGCAGGACCGCCTCGTCGACGGCCGCCTGCACGGCGGTCCGGCGTACCTGGGCGAAGGCGGCGCTCACCTCGCCGATCTCGTCCACGCCGAACAACAGGTCGGACTCGGCCACCTCGACGCGCTCGCCGCGGCGCAGTTTCGCCACGACCGCCGGCAGCTCCGCCTCGGCGAGGTCGGTCGCCGTGTCGCGCAGGCGCAGCAGCCGGCCGGCCACCGACCGGGACACCCGCAGCCCCACCCACAGCGCCAGGCCCACCGCCAGCAGGCCCGCGGCTCCGGCGGCGGCGATCCGGGTGTACGCGGCCGACACGGCTGCCTCGCTGCGCTGGGCGGGTGCGGCGCCGGCCTGCTCCTCGAACGAGCGCAGGGCCTTCATGACGGTGTCCGCGGCGGTACGCCAGTTCGTCTGGTTGATCGGCGCGGCCTTGCCGGGGGTGGCCTTGGCCAGCAGCCCGTTCTCCATGACGGCCAGTTGGACGAAGGCGTCCCCGCGGATCATCGCGCTGTACCGGGCCCGGTCGTCGTCGGGCAGGTCACCGGAGGCGTCGGCGAACATCTGGCGCTGCGCTCCGACCGCGCCGGCGATGTCGGTGACGTCGGTCAGCGTCAGGACGCCCGCCCGGCCGACCGCACTGACCAGGGCGTCTTCCTGCGCGACCAGTTCCCGGGCGCGGCTGAGCGCGATGAGCGTACGCGAGAGTTGCGCGAGCTCGGGGTCCTCGACCTGGGCGAGCGGCGTGAACAGCCGGTACGCCATGTCGATGATGCCCGTGTAGCGGGTCATCGCGGCCGCGCGCCCGTCCGCGGACTTCAGCGTGTACGCCTCGTCCGCCGCCGTCCGGTAGCCGGGGAGCTGGTTGAGCGCGATGGCGAAGTCGGATATCCGCTTCTTGACGACCTCGTCGGCGCGGGCGGCGACCTCGGGGTCGGCGGCGAGCCGGCGGAAGTCGGCGATGGCGGTGTCGGTGGCGTTGCGCTGGGCACCGAGCTCGGTGGTGGTGCCGCCGGGCGCGGCCAGCAGCACGACGGTGAGCCGGCGCTCGGTCTGCAGCTCCGCGACGACGCGCTGGGCGGGACCGCCGACGGTCTTGGCCAGCAGCGCCGAGTCGGCGAGGTTGCGGGCCGGCCCGACCGTCAGGGCGGTGGCCAGCAGCCACAACCCGAGCAGTGCCACCAGCGGGATGATGACCAGTGCGGCCATCTTGGCCCTGATCGACCGTCTCTTCAGCACGACACGCCTCCGGCGCAGCAAACTAGCACGCCCGGAATGTCACCACAGTGGCACCCGCTTGTCCACAGTCAGCCCCGAGGGGAGGGCTTGCCCGAGCCGCCGGAAGTTCAGTCAGCCGGAGGGCTTGCCCGAGCCGCCGGAAGTTCAGTCAGCCGGAGGGCTTGCCCGAGCCGCCCGCAAGTTCGGTCAGCTGTCGGCACGACGTCCGCCCTCTGGTGCGGCGGCGGGCGAGGCGGCACACTGCGCTGCGTGGACAACCTCATCGCCATCCTCTCGGCGACCGTCTCCGTCATCGGAGCGGTCATCGCCGGCGTCATGACCACCTGGTCGAACAAGAAGACGCGCGCGATGGAGGCGCGGCTGGAGCGGGAGCGCCACGAGCAGACCAAGGCCGAGCAGGCGGCCGAGCTGATCAGCCGGTACCGGGAGCCGTTGCTGCTGGCCGCCAACAGCCTGCAGTCGCGCCTGTTCAACGCGGTACGCGACGAGTACCTGCCGGTCTACCTGCGCGACGGCTCCGACGACGAGCAGTCGGAGTACGCGCGCAACTTCACGGTCTACACGCTGGCGGAGTACCTGTGCTGGGTCGAGATCATCCGGCGCGAGCTGCGCTTCCTCGATCTCGGCGGCGAGCAGGAGAACCGGCGGTTCAACGACCGGATGCAGGCGGTGTCCACGGCCCTGGCGACGCAGGAGATCCCGCAGGAGCACTTCCGGCTGTTCCGGGGCCAGCAGCGGGCCCTCGGCGAGCTACTCATGGTGCCACTCGGCGCGACCGGGCATCACGAGTCGATGACCTACCCGGAATTCGTCCGCCGCATCGGCGACGATCTCGGGTTCCGCCGGTGGTTCGAGCGGCTGCTGACCGACGTGTCGTTGATCCGCGACGAGACGCTGGCCGACAACGTCCGGATCGTGCGTACGCAGCACGCGCTCATCGATCTGATCGACTTCCTGGACCCCGGCAAGACGCGTCTCGGCGCGGCCTTCCGGGAGAAATACGAGTGGCCGGCGCCTTCCCCTGCGTCGACCACGTCGTAGTTCGTCTCGGTTCGGCTGGTTACCGCCCGGCGAGCAGCCGGTTGACCGCCGCGTCCACGTCGAGGTGCTCGGTCTCCCGGCCCCGCGGGACGACCACGTACGTACGCCGCAGGAACCGCACCAGGACGCTGCGCGGGACCTCGAAGAGCGCATTGCCGTCGGGCGACGAGAGGGCCAGCGCGACGAAGTCGCCGCGCGGCGTCGCCCACGGCCAGACCCGGACGTCGCCGATGCCGGCGGGCTCGTCGAGTCCCGTGACGAGCAGCTCACGCGCGAACGACCAGCTCACCGCCTCGCCGCCGGCCGATTCCGCGTGGAAGATGACTTGGACCGCGTACGGGTCAGCCGGGTCATACCTCAGGCTTGCCCGTACGGGAAGCGCCGTCGCATCCGGCGCGACGAGTCGCAGCGACGTCTCGACTTCGACAGTCGTAGGTCTGGTGGCACTCATGTCGTACTCCCCCCGGCACCGCAGCGAGGCTCGATCGGCCCCGCACTCCCCATACTCAGGTGCGCATCGCAGTTACGCTCCGTCATACGATGATCTCACCCAGTAGTGGGACGGCAGGTGGAAAACCAGTCCGGCAGGGACCGACTTCCGCTAAACTCCGCAGCTCGCCGCGGGTGTTCGACCTGCCCGGGTGCCCGGGTGCGAGTTCAACGTCGACTCACTGGCGTAACGTTGCCGCCTCATCGGAGGTGACGGGCGAGGATGGTGACCATGGGGGACGCGCCATCGGACGACCGGTTGAAGGATGGACTAGATAGGTCGATACCGGACAGACCTGCGCGGATTACACGGATTATTCGTGCAATACGGGCGCATCCGACAGGCAGTGTCGTTTTCCGGACCGGGATTGCCGTCCTAGGTGGACTCGTCGTGATTGTCGGACTTGTCCTGGTTCCCCTGCCCGGCCCCGGCTGGCTGATCGTGTTCGCCGGTATCGGCATCTGGGCCGCCGAGTTCGCCTGGGCCCGCAACCTGCTCGCGTACGGGCGGCGGCTGCTGGGGGCCTGGACGACCTGGGTCCAGTTGCAGCCGTGGCCGGTGAAGGCGGCGATCGGACTGGCCGGGCTGGTGTTCGTCGGCGCCGTCCTCTACGGCTCCTGGTGGCTCACGTTCGGCCGGACCTAGACTCGCCCACTAGGAGCCGAGCCGGTGGTCCAGAGCCGTCCAGCGGCGGCCCGCGCCGAGCGTACGCACGGCCACCGCGAGCGCCTTCAGCGAACCGACCAGCACCACGAGCTTCCGCGCCCGGGTGACCGCCGTGTAGAGCAGATTGCGCTGCAGCATCATCCACGCCCCGGTGGTCAGCGGCACCACCACGGCGGGGTACTCCGACCCCTGCGACCGGTGGATCGTCACGGCGTACGCGTGGGTCAGCTCGTCCAGCTCGTCGAAGGCGTACGCGATCTCCTCGTCCTCGTCGGTGCGGACGGTCAGCTTCTGCTCCTCGGCCGACAGCGCGGTCACGACGCCGAGCGTTCCATTGAAGACACCGGCCGCGCCCTTCTCGTAGTTGTTGCGGATCTGCGTGACCTTGTCGCCGACGCGGAAGACCCGGCCGCCGAAGCGCCGTTCGGGGATCCCGTCGCCGCCCGGGGTCAACGCCTCCTGCAGCAACGTGTTCAGGTTCCCGGCACCGGCCGCGCCGCGGTGCATCGGGGCGAGCACCTGCACGTCCCGGCGCGGGTCGAGGCCGAACTTCTGCGGGATGCGCGTACGCACGAGGTCGACGACCAGTCGCGCGGTGGCCTCGGCGGTCTGTGCGGGCTCCTCGTCCTCGCGCTGATCCCGGCCGAAGAAGAAGAAATCTCCGAAGCCCCGCAGCTGGGGCGGTTCGCCGGCGTTGATCCGGTGGGCGTTGACGACGACGCCGGACTCCTGCGCCTGGCGGAAGATGCGCGTCAGGCGTACGCGGGGGATCACGTCCGCGTTGAGCAGGTCGCGCAGCACCTCCCCGGCGCCGACGGAGGGCAGCTGGTCGACGTCGCCGACGAAGAGCAGGTGCGCCCCGGGAGCGACCGCCTTGACGAGCTTGTTGGCCAGGATGAGGTCGAGCATGGACGCCTCGTCGACCACCACCAGGTCGGCGTCGAGCGGGTTGTCCCGGTCGTAGCTGGGATCGCCGCCCGGCCGCAGCTGCAGCAGCCGGTGCACGGTCGTCGCCTCGTGCCCGGCCAGCTCGGCGAGGCGCTTGGCGGCCCGGCCGGTCGGCGCGGCCAGCACGATCTTCGCCCGCTTGGCCCGGGCCAGCTCGACCACCGACCGGACGGTGAAACTCTTGCCGCACCCGGGGCCGCCGGTCAGCACGGCCACCTTCTCGGTCAGCGCGAGGCGTACCGCCTGTTCCTGCTCGGGGGCGAGTTCGTTGCCGGTGAGCTTGGCCAGCCAGGCCTGGGCCTTGTCCCACTCGACCGTCTGGAAGGCCGGCAGCCGGTCCCGGGCGGTGTTCAGCAGGGCCAGCAACGAGTTCGCCAGCGACGTCTCCGCCCGGTGGAACGGGACGAGGTAGACGGCCGGGATCGTGGCCGGCCCGTCCGCCGAGGCCGGTCCGGGCACGTCCTCGCGTACGACGCCCTCGGCGGCCGCCAGTTCGTCCAGGCAGGTGCGCACCAGCTCGGCCGGCACCTCGAGGATCTTCACGGCGTCGGCGACGAGGTTCGGCTGCGGCAGGAAGCAGTGCCCGGCGTCGGTCGCCTCGCTGAGCGTGTACTGCAGCCCGGCTTTCACCCGTTCGGGGCTGTCGTGCGGGATGCCGACCGCCTGGGCGATCGTGTCGGCCGTCTTGAAGCCGATCCCCCACACGTCGGCCGCCAGCCGGTAGGGCTCGTTCTTCACGACCGCGATGGCCGCGTCGGTGTACTGCTTGTAGATGCGGACGGCCAGCGAGGTCGAGACGCCGACGCCCTGCAGGAACAGCATGACCTCCTTGATGGCCTTCTGCTCGTCCCAGGCCGCCGCGATCATCTTGGTTCGCTTCGGCCCGAGCTTGGGCACCTCGACGAGGCGTGCCGGCTCCTCCTCGATGATCCGCAGGGTGTCCGCGCCGAACTGGGCGACGATCCGCTCCGCGAGCTTCGGCCCGATCCCCTTGATCAGTCCCGAACCGAGGTAGCGCTCGATCCCCTGGATCGTGGCGGGCAGCACGGTCGTGTAGGACCACACCTCGAACTGCTTGCCGTAGCGCGGATGCGACGTCCAGCGGCCCGACAGCCGCAGGCTCTCCCCCGGCTGCGCGCCGAGCAGCGGCCCGACCACGGTCAGCAGGTCGGTGCCGCTGCGCTCGGTCGCCACCCGCGCGATCGTGTAGCCGGTCTCCTCGTTGGCGTACGTGATCCGTTCGAGGACCGCCTGCAGGACGTGGGGGGCCGCGGTCTGCGTCACCCGCCTACTCTCACATGCGGTACAGGCCGGGCCAAGCCTGGGACCAGGACCGGCGTGGATCGCGGCAGACGTAGATCCGCGCACCCTGCTCGTCGTTGTCGAGATCCACGCCGTTGTCGATGCGCCCGGCCAGCGTCCAGCTCCCGCACGACGTCGCCAGGTCCGCGGCCAGGTCGCTCTCCGACACGATGATCACCGGCCCGGTGCGGCTGTCCGGCGGCGGGCCCCAGCGCCAGAACGCCAGATGTCCGGAGTAGACCGGCGGCAGGTGGTACTTCGCGCCGTAGTGCTCCAGCGCTCCGGCCTCGCCGTAGTTGCCCGCGATGATCACCGCCGTGTCCGCCACGCCCGGCCCGAGCCCCTGGTACACCGCGGCCACCTGCGCGGTGAAGCTCGGCCAGGTCGCCGTCTCGCCCGCGTCGTAGTTCACCGCCGCCTCCGGCGTCGCGTGCAGCCACGCCACCGGGTACACCGGCAGGCCGAGGATCGCGGTCATCGCGGCCGAGATCACCGCGATCGTGCGTACCGTGCTCAGGCGGACGGCCTCGGCGCCGCGCGAGATCCAGCCGTCCACCGCGATGCCGCCGGCCCCCACCAGCGCCGTGAACGCACCCGACGGGTAGTACTCACGGCCGCCGGTGGCGATGACGATCACGACCACCAGGATGTACGCCCAGCCGAGGAACCTGAACGGTCGCGCGTCCCGGACGCGAAGAACCCGCCACAGGCCGGCGATGAGCACCAGCGCGGCGACCGGACCGATCATCAGGAACTGGGACGGCAGGATGCCGACACGCCCGCCGAAGTCGCCGTCGGACCGGATCACGGCCGTCATCTCGACCTGCGGCCAGCCGTGGGCCGCCTGCCACCACACGTTGGGCGCCCAGATCACGGCGGCGACCCCGGCCGAGACCCAGAGCTGCCAGCGGATCAGAACCCCCCGGGGACCGCAGATGAGCAATCCGAGGACGAGCGCCAGCGCGTACACGAGCAGGAGCGTCTTGACCTGGAGGGCGACTCCGGCGATCGGGCCGAGCCACAACAGGTGCCGGTCGATGCGGGTGACCACCCACCAGACCACCACGTACGCGAACCCGGACCACGCGAGAATGTCGAAGATCGTGGTGGACAGCAGGTGGCCGGAGATCATCACGACCGGCGCGATGGCCATGGTGACGGCGGCGATGATCTGCGCCCGGCGCTCGCCGCCCATGAGCGCGGCGAACGCGCCCCCGAGCAGGACCACCCCGGCGACGGCGAGATCGGACGGCAGCCGCAGCAGCATCAGCTGCAGCACGTCCGGCCAGGAACCGGCGATCAGATGGCTCAGCCCGGCCCACAGCGGCACGAGCGGCGGCTGGTCGTCGTAGCCGAAGGCCGGGTGCCCCCCGGCCACGATGTAGTAGAGCTCGTCGCGGTGGAAACCGTAACGGCTGCTGAAGACGAACATCACGACCGCCGCCACCGTGGCGATCAGGCCGACCGGCCGGTACGCGAACGGGCGCGGCGCGCGGTCCCCCGTGGGCTGAGTCACCCGGACAGTGTGGCGCGCACCGTCCACTCTCGCCAGATCGATTTCGGACGCACTCCACCACCCGACCGGCAACACCGCCGCCGCGAGCCGGGCACTCCCGAAACCGAGCCGTCCTCCGAACCCGAGCACACCGCAACGCGTATCACGAAATGATCTTGATCTTGATCTTGGTTAACGGTGCCCTATTTTTGCTGGGTGATGGCTATGTGGTGGCCGTCGGGGTCGCTGAGGAACGCCATCCAGAGCTCGCCCGCCTCGTCGCGGTGCACGACGTGCGGCTCGTCGAGGAACGCGACGCCGAGCGTGATCAGGCGCGCGTACTCGGCGTCGATGTCGGCCACTTCGTAGTAGACGACGGTGTGCGACCGGAACTCCGGCGCCTCGGGGACGCCGAGGTAGAGGCGGACGTCGCCGGCCTGGAAGAAGGCCATGCCGCCCGGCCGGCTCGCAGAGCGGGGCGCCTCCAGGTCCGCGCCGGGCGCCGTGTCGCTGTGGCCGGGGACGACGAAGAGCAGCGGCAGTTCCAGGATGTCGCGGTAGAAGGCCACCGCCCGGTCGAGGTCGGTGACCGAGATGTGGATCTGGGCGACACGTCCGAGCGCCATGGTCTTCTCCTTAGATCCGCGGCTGGGCTCGGCGGGCCGCCCACTCACGGCGGAGGATGGCGTAGACCACCTCGTCGGTCCACTCGCCCTTGACGTACTCATTCTCGACGAAGTGGGCCTCGCGGCGCATGCCCAACCGCTCCAGCACCCGCGCCGAGGCGGTGTTGCGGGCGTCGATCCGGCCGATCACCCGGTGCAGGCCGAGGCCGCCGTCGATCGGGGCGGTGAACGCCAGCCGGAGCACGGCCGAGGCCGCCTCCGTGGCCAGGCCGCGGCCGCCGAAGTCGGGGTGGAAGACGTAGCCGACCTCGCCGCCGCCGTCCTCACGGCTCAGCCAGTGCAGGCTCACGCTGCCGACGACCCGCTCGGCCTCCCGGTAGACCACCGCCAGGGAGAGCGTGTCGCCGACCTCGCTGATCGCCGACAGCGTCGACTTGATCTTGAGGTCCTCGCGGACCTCGGCGGCGTCCCGTACCGACCAGTACAGGTACCGCGGCACGTCCGGGTGCGACTGGACGGCGTACAGGTCGTCGAAGTCGTCCGCCGTCCACGGCCGCAGCGTCAGCCGAGCCGTATAAATCGGGTACGCGGGCCTGAGCACCGACCGATAGTAGGCCGAGACGGGCCCGCCGCCCAATGAACGTGGCCCGGCGTCATCGTTTGTGGCGGGAGATGATGATGTCGACGATGAGTCCCGTCCATCCGGTCTGGTGCCAGGCGCCGAGCGCGGCCCCGTTGTCGCCGTGGAAGTACTCCGGGAAGATGATCAGATCTTTCCAGTCCGGATCGGTCTGGAACAGCTCCGCGATCCCGTAGATCGGCCGCCGGCCGTGCGCGTCCGGCACGAACAGCGCGATCAGCCGGTCGCAGAGGTCGTCGGCGACCGCGTTCAGGCTCAGCTTCGTGCCCGACCGCGACGGGTACTCGACGCGCAGGTCGTCACCGAAGAACTCGGCGAACTCGCGCAGGGCGCCGATCATGAGGAAGTTGACCGGCATCCAGACCGGGCCCCGCCAGTTGGAGTTGCCGCCGAACGTGCCGCTCGTCGACTCGGCCGGCTCGTAGTCCAGGGTGAACTTCTGCCCGCCCAGCTCGATCTGCAGCGGCTTGTCGGCGTGCGCCTTCGACAGGCTGCGTACGCCGTACGGCGACAGGAACTCGTCGGTGTCCAGCAGCCGGCGCAGGATCCGCAGCAGCCGGTCGGGGTCGACCACGCTGAGCAGGCGCATCTGCTGGCCGCCCTGGGCGATCCGGCGGGCCCCGACGACGTCGGCGTACTGGGGGCGGTTCTGCAGGAACCAGCGGATCCGGTTGGTCAGCTCCGGCAGCCGGCCGAGGATGACCGTGCCGATCGTCGTCGTCGCGCACAGCGGGATCAGGCCGACCGCCGAGCGGGCCCGTAACGGCAGGCGGCTGCCGTCCGGCAGGTGCAGCGCGTCGTAGAAGAAGCCGTCCTCGTCGTCCCACAGCTTGGCCGCGGCCGCCGCGATGTACGCGAAATGCTCGAAGAACTTGGTCGCGATGTCCTCGAACGCGCGGTCGTGCAGGGCCAGGATGGTCGCCATCTCCAGCATGTTGAGCGCGTAGGTGGCCATCCAGCCGGTGCCGTCGGACTGCTCCAGCTTCCCGGCGGTCGGCAGGGCGTCGTTGCGGTCGAACGGGCCGATGTTGTCCAGCCCGAGGAAGCCGCCCTCGAAGACGTTGTTGCCGTCGACGTCCTTGCGGTTGACCCACCAGGTGAAGTTGATCATCAGCTTGTGCATGACGCGCTTGAGGAACTCGAAGTCCCGGCCGCCGTCGAGCTGGAAGACGCGCAGCGCCGCCCACGCCTGCACGGGCGGGTTGACGTCCCCGAACGCCCACTCGTACGCCGGGATCTGCCCGTTGGGGTGCTGGTACCACTCCCGCATCAGCAGCAGGATCTGGCTCTTGGCGAACCCGGGGTCCACATGCGCGATGGCGATCGCTTGGAAGGCCAGGTCCCATGCGGCGTACCAGGGGTATTCCCAGGGGTCCGGCATCGAGATCACGTCGAAGCAGTTCATGTGCCGCCAGGCGCTGTTGCGGCCCTTGCGGCGCTCCGGCTTCAACGGCGCCGACGCCGGATCGCCGCTCAGCCACTGCTGCACGTCGAAGTGGTAGAACTGCTTCGACCACATGAGACCGGCGACGCCCTGGCGGACGACCTCGGCCTCGGCGGGCGGCGTACCGGGCGGGATCAGCTCGGCGAAGAACTCGTCGGCCTCGGCCCTGCGCGCGGCCATCGTCCGGTCGTGCTCCCCGCCCAGGTCCAGCCGGGGCGCGGGCGCCTCGACCGGGGGCGGCGCCGTCAACGCGAGGCGCAGCTTCAGGCGTACCTCGCCGCGGCCGGGCACGGTGACGGCGTAGTGCAGGGCGGCCTTGGTGCCGGTCAGTTCGGGGTTCACCGAGTCGTGGCCGTTGATCAGATGCTCGCCGATCCCGTCCTTCGGGTACGCCGAGCGCCCGGCCAGGTTCCACAACCGCCGGGCATTGGTCTCGTTGTCGCAGACCAGCGCCGGCGGCGGTACGCCGTCCGGCCCCGGCGCGGCCTCCAGCACGATCTGGCCGAGCGTCTGGTGGCGTCCTTCGAGCCGGCCGCCCTCGGCGGTGCCCCGCAGGACGGGCTGGGCGTCGCGGCCGGGCTGGCCCCACGACCACGTGTTGCGGAACCACATCGTCGGCAGGATGTGCAGGGTCGCCTCGTCCTCGCCCCGGTTGGCCGCGACGATCTCCACGCAGTAGTCGGTCGGGCCGGCCTTCGCGTACGTGACCTCGATCGCCCAGAACTTGCCCTCGTCGAAGACGCCGGTGTCGATCAGCTCGAACTCGGTGTCCTCCCGCGTACGCTCGCGGTTCTCCTGGGCGATCTGCTCGTAGGGGAAGCGGGCCTGCGGGTAGTGGTAGCGCCAGCGCATGTACGAGTGGGTCGGGGTGGAGTCGAGGTACCACCAGTAGTCCTTGGCGTCCTCGCCGTGGTTGCCCTCAGGCCCGCCGAGACCGAAGATCCGCTCCTTGAGGATGTTGTCCGCGCCGTTCCAGAACGCGAACGCGAAGCAGAAGACCTGGTGCTCGTCGCTGACGCCGGCCAGGCCGTCCTCGCTCCACCGGTAGGTCCGCGACCGGGCGTGGTCGTGCGGGAAGTAGTCCCAGGCCTCACCGTGTTCGCTGTAGTCCTCACGGACCGTGCCCCAGGCGCGTTCGGACAGATACGGACCCCAGCCACGCCACGCGGCCGCGCCGGCATCCGCCTCGCGCAGCCTCTCCCGTTCAGCACCCATCGGGATGATCCTGCCCTGTCCGACCGCTGAACGCCGAATCAACGCCGCATGTTTTTCACAGAGTTCACAACGGACGGCCGCTACCGCCCCGCCGGTTCGATCACTAAGTTGTGGCCTCGGCATCTCGTACGGGGAGGAAGAAATGGCTGCTGAGGACGCTCCGATCGGGCTCAGACCGCAGACGGACGGGCACGTGACCGTCTCCTGGCCCTGGCTCTACGACCAGGACCTGGTCAAGCCGCCGGTCTCCATCGCGGAAGGTTCGCCGGACATGGTCTGGCTGAGCGTCCGCCCGTATCCGGAATGGCGCTGGTTCAGCTCGCGGCGCGTGCTGATTCCCGTGCTGCGGGGCAACCGGGTGCTCTTCCAGATCGTGAGCGTCCTCGCGGTCGTCCCGCAGAAGCTGCTGGGCGTCGCCGTCGCGCTGTGGTTCGCCATGAGCTGCGGTCTCGACAGCATCCTGCTCGGGACGTCGGACCGGATCCTGGCCGTGGACATCCTCGCCGCCTCGGTGCTGGTGATCCTCATCGTCGTCCTGAGCACCGTCACGGCCATCCGCCGCTGGGCCCTGCCCGAGTATCCCCGCCTGGGGCCGGGCGATCGCGTCGTCGTCGACCACGCGCACCCGGCCTTCATCGAGGACCTGATCAGACTCAACCCCATGCTCCAGCGGAAGGCGGAGCCCGGACCGGACGCTTTCGCCGACAAGTACGCGGCGGCCGGCTGACGTGACGCGGCCGCCGGTGAACGACGCCTTCGCCGACCGCTTCCCGGCGGCCGGCTGATCACCGGAGCGGCTCAGTCCTCGCGTGCGGACCGGGTCGGTTCGGCGACCTGCTCCGTCATCGTGCGCTGGACCGGGATTGCCGATTCGGCACGGAACGGGCAGTCGCTGTTCGGGCACGACGGGCGGGCACGCCCCTCGGCGATCGCGGTACGCATCGCGGCCCGCCCGCCGAGGACGCCGCCGAACATCAGCAACGACCCGGCGACGGGTACCCCGACAACGATGGCCACGATGGTCAGCGCGGTTCCCATGGCAGCTCCTCCCCCGCCGGTGTGGGCGGGTTTGTGCGGCTCTCGCTCTACTGTCTCGTGGAACGTCCGTTTCGCAAACCGGATCGCGGGATAATCACCCGCGTGGAGATGTCATTCGGCACCCAGATCTGCGGGGACCTCGTACAGGGCGGCAACCGGGAGTGGCTGATCGCCGACGGTCTCGGAGGCTACGCCACCGGAACGGTCAGCGGGCTGCGTACACGCCGGTATCACGGTCTGCTGATCGTGTCCGGCCGGCCGGCCGCCCGCCGCCATCTCGGACTCGCCGCGCTCGACGCGGTCGTCGTGCTCCCCTCCGGCGCGGAGGTACGCCTCGGCGTCCACGAGTGGGCCGGCGGCGCGATCGAGCCCCGGGGGCACACCCTGCTCGCCCGGTTCGACCTGACGGACGGCGTACCCCGCTGGCGGTGGCAGATCGGGGACGTCGTCATCGAACGGGAGATCGCGATGACGCCGGGTACGCCCTGCGTCGCGATCGTGCACCGCCGCATCGCCGGGCCGCCCGTCACCCTGCGCCTCGAAGCGCTGTGCACCTGGCGGGACGCGCACGGCGAACGGACCGCCGCCGGACCGGCACCCGTCGTGGAGTCCAGTGCGGACGGGGCCGTGGTCGACGGCGCGTACCGGTTGCGCGGACCGGACTGGACGCCCGCCGGCGAGTGGTACCGCGGCGTGCGCTACCGCGTCGAGGCCGAGCGCGGCCTGCCGGACTCCGAGGACCTGTGGCTGGCCGGGAGCTTCCACGGCGTACTCGATGACGTCCTGGAGGTGACGGCGACGGGTGACCTGGGCACGCAGCCGCCGCCCGCGACGGCGATCGTGGCCGCGACGCGCGCCCGGAAGCTGACCGGGCTGCGGCGGGCCGCCGACCAGTTCGTGATCGCGGGGCCGGACGTGGTCGCGGGGTACCCGTGGTTCGGCGCGTGGGGCCGCGACACGATGATCTCCTACCACGGCCTCTTCCTGACCACGGGCCGGTACGCCGAGGGCCGGGCGCTGCTGTCGCACTACGCCGGGACGCTGTCCGAGGGCATGATCGGCAACACGGCGGACGGCGGGCAGACCGAGTACAACACCGCCGACGCGACGCTGTGGTTCCTGCACGCGGTGGACCGGCACGCGCGGATCGCCGGGGACCCGGACCTGCCGGAGCACCTGCGCAGCCAGATCAAGTCCGTGGTGGACGCCCACCTGCGCGGTACGCGGTTCGGCATCGCCGCCGACCCGTCCGACGGGCTGCTGAGCCAGGGCGCCGACGGGCAGGCCCTGACCTGGATGGACGCCCGGGTGGACGGGCGGCCGGTGACCCAGCGGGCCGGCAAGGCGGTCGACATCAACGCGCTGTGGGTCAACGCCCTGGGCGGCCTGGCCGACCGCTGGCCCGACGAGTACGCCGCCCTGCACGAGCGGGCCCGGGAGTCCTTCGGCAAGGTGTTCACGCGGCCGGACGGGCTGCTCTACGACGTGATCACGCCGGCCGGGGAGGCCGACCCGTCGCTGCGGCCCAACCAGCTGCTCGCGTGGTCGCTGCCGTTCGCGCCGCTGCGCCCGGACCCGGCGGCCGCGGCCCGGGTGGCGTCGGCCCTGCTCACCCCGGTCGGGCTGCGCAGCCTGGCCCCGGGCGACCCCGCCTACACCGGTACGCACAGCGGGCCGCCCGCCGTGCGGGACGCCGCGTACCACCAGGGGACGGTGTGGCCGTGGCTGATCGGGCCGCTCTGGGACGCGGCCGGCGGGACGCTCGACCGCGCCCTGCTCGACGGCCTGCACGCGCACCTCGGCGAGTACGGGCTCGGGTCGGTCAGCGAGACGGCGAACGGCGACGCGCCCCACGAGGGGACGGGCTGCCCGTTCCAGGCCTGGTCGGTCGCGGAGCTGCTGCGGATCACGGAGTCGCTCACCTGACCCCCCGCTCCCGCCGCGCCGAACCGCGCCGGGCCGCGCCGCCCGCCGCGCGGGGCCACCCCTCGACGATCTTGCGCGAATGTCTCGAAATCCGTCCACTTTGCCGGATAGGCCCGAACATTCGCGCAAGATCGTCAGAAAGAAGGGGGTCGGCGGAGGGCAGGATCGGGGAATGGCGACCGGAAAAGCGGGCGACATGGCACCCTCGTAGAAATGCCGCGAAGCGGACAGGCAAGATGAACGTTACAAGTCGGAAACCAGAACGTCGTCGCAGATAGCAGTGCATCCGCAAGGATGGGAACTACCCCGTTGATATGGCCGGCACCTGCTGGGGTGACCGGCGCGTCGCCGCGCGGGGTCGAGCAGACCGGGGGCCGGAATGTCGATTGTTTTGTCCACCTCCCCTCCACCGCCGTCGTTGACAGCGACGGCCGCGTCGTTGACACCGACCTTCCAGGAACCCCGGTTCGCGGCGATGCCTCCGCTGCCGCCGGTGGCGCCCGGAGACCAGTCGAGCCTGCGCATCCTGATGCTGTCCTGGGAGTATCCGCCCCTCGTCGTGGGTGGACTGGGCCGGCACGTCCACGCCCTCGCGACCTCGCTCGCCGCCATCGGCCACGACGTCACAGTGGTCACCCGGCACGCGCCCGGCTCGCCGCTGACCGAGATCGCCGAGGGCGTACGCATCGTCCGCGCGCCCGAGGATCCGGTCACCTTCCCGCTGGCGACCCCGTCGCTGCTGGCTTGGACGATGGCGTTCAACCACACGCTGACCCGGGCCGCCCTCAAGGCCGCCGAGGGCGACGAGCCCTACGACGTCATCCACGCGCACGACTGGCTCGTCACGCACACCGCGGTGACCTTGAAGGAGCACCTGGGCGTACCGCTGGTGGCGACGATCCACGCGACGGAGGCCGGCCGCCACCAGGGCTGGCTGCCGGAGGAGATGAACAAGTGCATCCACTCCGTGGAGTGGTGGCTGACCCAGGAGGCCGACCGCGTCCTGTGCTGCTCGGAGTACATGAAGTGGGAGATCTCCAAGCTCTGGTCGCCCGCCGACGACCGGATCGAGGTCATCCCCAACGGCGTCGACGACCGGGCCTGGTACGCGCCGCCGGACAAGATCGCCCAGGCCCGGCGGCGGCTGGCCGGCAAGGGCCCGCTGGTCGGGTTCGCCGGGCGGCTGGTCTACGAGAAGGGCGTACAGCACCTCGTGGAGGCGGTCCCCCGGTTGCGCCAAGAACACCCCGGACTGCGCGTCGTCATCTCCGGCGACGGGCCGTACCGGGGTGAGCTGCAGGAACAGGCCGCGAAGCTGCACCTCGGCGCGACCGTCGTGTTCACCGGCTTCCTCAGCGAACGCGAGCTGCCGGCGGTCTTCGGCGCCACCGACGCCACCGTCGTACCGAGCCTCTACGAGCCGTTCGGCATGGTCGCCCTGGAGGCCGCCGCCGCGGGCGCGCCACTCGCCGTCGCGGCCACCGGCGGGCTCGCCGAGATCGTCGAGCCCGGCGTCAGCGGCCTGACGTTCCCGCACGGCGACACCGACGCGCTCGCCTGCGCCGTCGGCCGCCTGCTCGCCGATCAGCCCACCGCCCGCCGGATGGCCGAGCACGCCCGCGGCCTGCTCCCGCAACGCTACGGGTGGCGGGGCATCGCCGCGCGCACCGCGGCCGCGTACCGGGCGAGCGGCAGGTCCGTGCGGGTCGGCGTCCGCACCGGGCTCGCGCAGCTCACGGTTCCCTCCGGCAATCTGCTGTACGCATGAGGCCGTCCGACCTCGACCTGCACCTGCTCGCACAGGGGCGGCACGAACAGCTGTGGCACGTCCTCGGCGCGCATCCCGCCGGCGGGGGCTGCGACTTCGCGGTCTGGGCGCCGCAGGCCCGCGAGGTACGCGTACTCGGCGACTTCTCGGGCTGGGGCGAGGGCGACGGCACCCGGCTCGAACCGCTGGGCACGAGCGGGGTCTGGTTCGGCCACGTGCCCGGTGCCGGCATCGGCCAGCGCTACAAGTACAAGATCCACGGCGTCGACGGTTCGTGGACCGACCGGGCCGACCCGATGGCGCAGCGCGCCCAGACACCGCCGGACACGGCGTCGGAGATCTGGTCGAGCGACTACCAGTGGGGCGACGACGCCTGGATGAAGGGGCGCGCCGGCGACCACCACCGGCAGCCGATGAGCATCTACGAGGTGCACCTCGGCTCGTGGCGGCCGGGACTGTCCTACCGGGAACTGGCCGACGACCTGGTCGAGTACGTGGCCGAGCTGGGCTTCACGCACGTCGAGTTCATGCCGGTGATGGCCCACCCGTTCGGACCGAGCTGGGGCTACCAGGTCACCGGCTTCTACGCCCCCGACGCCCGGCTCGGTACGCCCGACGACTTCCGCTTCCTCGTCGACCGGTTCCACCAGGCCGGGATCGGCGTGATCCTGGACTGGGTGCCGGCGCACTTCCCGAAGGACGACTGGGCGCTGGCCCGGTTCGACGGCGCGCCGCTCTACGAGTACGCCGACCCGCGCCGGGGCGAGCATCCGGACTGGGGCAGCCTCGTCTTCGACTACGGGCGCAACGAGGTGCGCAACTTCCTCGTCGCCAACGCCCGCTACTGGTGCGCCGAGTTCCACGCCGACGGGCTGCGGGTCGACGCGGTCGCCTCGATGCTCTACCTGGACTACTCCCGGCAACCGGGCCAGTGGGTGCCGAACATCTACGGCGGCAACACCCACCTCGAGGCCGTCGAGTTCCTCAAGCAGCTCAACAGCGCGATCTACACCGATCACCCCGGTGTCGCGATGATCGCCGAGGAGTCCACCGCCTGGCCCGGCGTCTCGCGCCCGGTCGACTGGGGCGGCCTCGGCTTCGGCCTGAAGTGGAACATGGGCTGGATGCACGACACCCTCGCGTACGCGGTCAACGATCCGCTGTGGCGCGGGGACCACCACGACGAGCTCACCCTGCCCGGCCTGTACGCCTTCGACGAGCAGTTCCTGCTCCCGCTCAGCCACGACGAGGTGGTCCACGGGAAACGGTCGCTGGCCGCCAAGCTGCCCGGCGACCGGTGGCAGCGGATGGCGGGGCTGCGCGGGCTGCTCGCGTACATGTGGGCGTTCCCGGGCAAGAAACTGCTCTTCATGGGCGGCGAGATCGGCGTCGAACACGAGTGGAGCGAGCAGTGGGGGCTCGACTGGGCGGTCCTCGGCGACCCGCTCAGCGGCGGCCTGCGGCGGCTGGTCGGCGACCTCAACCGCGTCTACCGGGACTCCCCCGAACTCTGGGAGCTCGACGGCACCCCGAGCGGCTGGGAGTTCCTGCGCTCGGACGCGTACGCCAACGTCGTCGCGTTCGCCCGGCGCGGACCGGACGGCTCGCGGATCGTCTGCGTGGCCAGCTTCTCCGGCTGCCCGCACCCGGACTACCGGCTGTGGCTGCCCGCGGCCGGCCCGTGGACCGAGGTCGTCAACACCGACTCCGTCCACTATGGCGGGTCCGGCCTGGGCAACCTCGGCAGCGTCCGGGCGGCCCCCGACGGCGAGGCGACCGTCTGCCTCGGCGCGTACGCCGTCGTCTGGCTGGTTCAGGCAGCTCACAGGCGGCACTGACACCATTCGGACAAGTGGATCATATCGTCGCCGGTATGACTACTACCGATCCCTATGGCGACATCGCATCGCTGCAGACGCCGCGGGCGGACACGGATCCGGCCCAGAGCCCGAACCTGGGCGAGGATCCGGCCCCGCGGACCGCGCCCCGCCGGCCGTTCTGGGTGAAAGTGGCGGTCGGAGTGGCGGGGCTGGCGGTCGCCTTCGGCGCCGGTTTCGCCACCTCCTCAGCCACCCAGGGTACGGACGGCAACGGCGTGAACGGCGGCGTGAACGGCGGCCCCGCCGGCGTGACCAACGGAGAGTTCCCCGGCTTCGGCCAGAACGGCGGCGGCTTCGGCGGCCAGACCGGCGGCGGCTTCCCCGGCTTCCCCGGCGGCCAGAACGGCACCGGCCAGAACGGGACCGGGCAGAACGGCACCCAGGACGGCACCGTCTCCGGCACCGCCCAGGGCACCTGACCGGCCCGCAAGATCCCGTTTGGATCAGGGTTTCGCACGTGATCATGGCCCAAGATTCGGGTGATTTCCCTGATCCAAACGGGATCTTGCGGGCGGGACGGGCGAGACGGCGGGACGGCGGGACGGGCGGGACGGCGGGACAGGCGCGGTCAGCGGGTCGCGCGGGGGCGGGCCCGGCCCCGCCGGGCTGACGGACGGGCCGACGCGCCGGCCCGCGCCGCCTCCGCGAGCACCCGCGCCAGCTCGGCGAACCCGTCGCGGACCAGGCCGACGGTGACGCGGACGTGGTCGGTCGCGAGCGGCGTCACCTCGAACGGGTCGCCGGGGGCCACCGAGATCCCGTGGGCCGCCAGGCTGACCATGGCCGCGTGCTGGTCCGCCACGGTGAGCCAGAGGTTGATGCCGTCGTCGGCGGTGGCGGCCGCCCCCTCCTGGGCC
This sequence comes from Hamadaea tsunoensis DSM 44101, assembly GCF_000428945.1. GTDB lineage: Bacteria > Actinomycetota > Actinomycetes > Mycobacteriales > Micromonosporaceae > Hamadaea > Hamadaea tsunoensis. The sequence continues at coordinate 229,170 of NZ_AUAX01000008.1, forward strand.
AGGGCCGCGAGCAGCGCCAGGCGCCGCCGCGCGTACTCGGAGCGGGCTTCTTCGAGAAGGAGCGCGGTGGACGGCGCGGTGAGCAGGTCGAGCAGGACGTGCTGCAGCAGGCGGCTGGACCAGCCGGGGCCGAGCATGCGCCGGTCGATGACCGGGGCCAGCAGCGCGGTGGGACCGCCGACGGCGGCGAGCCGCAGATCGGGGCCGAGGCTCTTGGCGAAGCTGTGGACGCGCAGCGTCCGGCCGGGCAGGTGGGTGCCGAGGGAGACCGGCGGCGCGCTGGTGATCTCGGCGGCGTGATCGTCCTCGACGACGACCACCGCGGGATGGCCGTCAAGGACCGAGGCCAGGTCCCGTACGCGGGTCGCGGTCATGCTGACGCCGGTCGGGTTCTGGGCGCGCGGCTGCAGGATCAGCATCACGGGCCGCAGGTCCAGCGCCTCCGCCAGCGCGGCGGGCTGGATGCCCTGCTTGTCGAGCGGCAGGCCGACCGGCGTCGCGCCGACGGCCTCCAGCAGGTCCAGGATCGGCGGGAACGACGGGTTCTCGACCAGTACGCGATCGCCGAAGCGTACGCACGACCGCACGATCCGGTCGATCGCGTCGAGCGCCCCGTCCAGCACGGTGACCTGCTCGGGCGGCGACGGCCAGCGCTCCCGCAGCAGGGTCTCCAGCACGGGCAGCACCGGATCGTCGAGGTAGCTGGTCGTGCGGACCTTGGTGCCGTCGCCGAGCCGGCGCAGCGTCTCCGCGAGATCCGGCAGCAGATCGTGGTCGGGTACGCCGGTCGACAGGTCGGTCGGCAGCGAGGTCAGCCCCGGTGAGATCCGGGTGTAGCGCAGCCGTGCCCGCAACCGGTCGCCGGCGAGCACGACCGTGCCGGACCGGCCGTGGGTCGAGATCAGGCCGGCGCGGCTCAGCGACGTCCACGCCTCGCTCACCGTCGTGGGGCTGACGCCCAGTTCGCGCGCGATGCTGCGGACCGTGGGCAGCCGCGTCCCGGCCGGCAGATCGCCGCTGTGGATCAGGCGGCTGACCGCGGCGGCGATGCCGTGCGCGCCGCGGTCGGTCACCGCCTCCGTGATCAGCTGCAACACCTGTCGCTCCCGCCTGGAGACCGTCCCGACCGTCCATCATCCGGTACGCGACGCGCCCGTGGGGTGCCCCTCGCCTTTCGGCGGTCCCGGGCGGGAACGGTCGGGGCGGCGGGAGTCACGCCGGGAGCGGGTCCTCGGAGCGCGACTGGTCGAGAGTGGTGTAGCCGAGCCGCTCGTAGAGGCGCCGGGCGACCTCGTTGTGGCCGAAGACGTTCAGCGCGAGGCGCCGGTCGCCGCCCTCGATCGTGCGCTGCTCGCCGGCCAGCATCGCCGCCCGGCCGTAGCCCTTGCCCCGCGCGCTCTCCTTCACCTCGACCCCGAACACCCACGCCGTCCCGGGCGAGTACGCGTGCTTCAGCCAGATCGAGCCGACCGCGGTGTCCCCGTCGGCGATGGTCCAGATCGACTGCCCCTCGGTACGCGTACCCTCCGGCAGCAGCTCGTGGAACTGCTTCTCGGAATGCGCCTGGGCGGCCTCCGGCGTCATCAGCCCGTTGAGCACGAACGACTCCGCGTACCCGTCGACCTCCTGTGCGTACCAGCCCTGGTATTCCTCGTCGGTCATCGGGCGGGAGACCAGGCCGTCGGCCAGCGCCGGAACCTCCGTCAGGCTCTTGATCATGCGCTGGGCGCGTACCGGATAGGCGGCGAAGAGCGCCTGATGCACAGGATCACCACCGTTGACCGACATCGACAGCGGCAGCCCGCGCTCGTGCGCCCACTCCTCGGCCAGCCCGACCGCCGCCCGCCCGATGCCCTGCCGCCGGTGACCCTCGTCCACGTGGACGTCGTCGAGCCGCGCCTCGGGCGTACCCATGTCCTCGCCCTGGCACAACGCGAGAAAACCGACCGGCTCGCCGTCGACCAGGAGCCGCAGCACGGGAGCGTCCACCGCGTCGGCCCGCCGGCGCAACCGCTGCTCCATCCGCGCGTCCTGATCCCACGGCGCCAGCATCGCCTCGATCCGCCGCTGCCACAGGTCCTGCCACTGGTCGACTTCGGCGGCGGTGGCCGCGCGCGTCCTCACTTCAGCCATGCGCTGAACGATACAAGTCGGCGGCCAATCCCAAGATCCGTCAATCAAGTTCAAGATCCTTTTAAGATCATTATGTCCCGGGTTCGTCGACCTCACCTCCGCTCCTCCCGCGGGAGACCGCTCCGCCCCCTCGCTTCGCTCCGGGGACTCCACTGCCAGGTGAGCGGGGCGACGCATCATCCACCGCTGTTCGGTCACTGCTCCAACCCAACCCCGCCCGGCCCTTTGTCGTGACTGTCCGATATGCATGTCGGACACTCGCGACAGAGCTCGGAGCGAACTATCGACGGCCGCATCATCGGCAGCGAGGGCGGTTCAGCCTTTGGTCATGGTGAACTCGGCCGGCAAAGGGTCGCGAGTCGGCGCCGGGCGACGGTGAACGATGCGTCGCCCCACTGTGCCGGCAGTGGGATCTCGAAGGTGCCTGAAAAGATCTTGATGTCCCCCGATACGCTCTCCATCATGTACGCGGCACGCATCCGCCCGCCGGGCACCGGCCGCTGGCTGGACCTGACCGGGCCGGGCGGCGTTCCGGCGGGCTGGGTCGCGATCGTCGGGCCGAACGGCGCCGGCAAGAGCGTGCTGCTGGAGAACATCGCGGCCGGCGCGGCCGATGTGGAACTGGCCGGCGGCGGTGGTCCCGCGCTGTTCTACCGCGACGACCGGCACCTGTCGGGCCTCGACCGCCTCGCGGCACTGTCCGACGACATCGCCCGCCGGCTGGCCGCGGAGCCCGCCGGGCTCGTGCTCATCGACGAGGTCGAGGCGCATCTGCACCTCTCCGCGCAGCAGGAGGTCGGCTTCCTGCTCACCGCCCGCTTCCCCGCCGTGCAGTTCATCGTGAGTACGCACAGCCCCTACGTCTGCCAGGCGGCGGATGTGATCGTCCGGCTGGATCCGGCCTACGTGGCCGACGACGATCTCTGGGCGCGGGCGGCGTACGGCAGCGGGGACGACGCCGCCCTGTCGGATCTGTTCGGCCTGGCGTCGCCCTACTCCGTTCCCGCCCGCGAACTGCGCGAGGAGCTCGTACGCCTGGAGATGGCCGTGCTCGACGGCACGGCGGACGGCATCCAGCGCGAGCGATTCCGCGACCTGCAGGCCCTGCTGACCAGTTCGCCGTCGGCGCGGGCCGAAGAGGTGAAGGCGCGGCTGCGGCAGCGGGCGGCGTCGCGGGGCGGTCGACCGGGCGGGACCGGATGATCAGGTTGCAGCGGCTGGCCCTGCCGGCCGACGCGACCACCCGCATGACCACCCATACCGGAGAGATCGCCGGAATCCCCCACCAGCGACGATCCGCCGCGGCCCGCAAGATGTGGAGCGGCGACCGGACGCTGCGCGCGGTCATCCGCGCCCGGCTGGCCGAGATGGCGCCGGGCCTGGAGCGCTGCATGTACTGCGGCGACAACCAGGGGTCCGATGTGGACCATTTCGAGCCGTTGTCGCGCAACCCTTTGCGTACCTTCGACTGGCTCAATCATCTGCTGGCCTGCTCGATCTGCAACAGCCACTACAAGCGGGACCGCTATCCGCTCGCCGCCGACGGTACGCCGCTGCTGGTCGATCCGACGGCCGAGGATCCGTTCGACCACATCCGGCTGTCGCTGACCGTCGGCGCGTACGCCCCGTTGAGCGACCGCGGCGCGGCGACGATCGAGGTGTGCGGGCTGAACCGGCCGGTGCTGACGCGCGGGCGGCTCGCGGCGCGGACCGCGGTCGAGCGGGCGCTGCGGATGTGGGACCGGGCCCGGACCCTCGGCGACCCCGAACTGGCCGACGAGATGATCGTGACCGTACGCGAGCAGCCGTTCGCCGACGTGTGCCAGGCGATGCTGCGGACGGTGGACCGGCCCGGGGCGGCCGACGTGCTCGCCCCGGAGATCCTGCGGTTGCTGCGGTCGAGTGCGCTGCGCCGCCGCCTGCTGGCCTGAGCGGCCCGCCTATCCGAGGACGCGGGTCAACTCGATCGCGTAGTCCTGGGTGTTCTCGACGAGCTTGTCGCCGTTGCAGGCGAAGTACTCCGGCCCGACCGAGCCCCGCAGCGGCTCCGAGTCGATCTGATGCCCGTTGCGCTTCCAGGTGGTGGTGCCGGACCCCTTCGGATCGGCGTAGAAGATGATCCCCGGCTCGGTACGGTAGCTCCAGGTGATCTTGCCTTTGTTGATCACCGTGTAGGTGTCGCCGTTCGCCTTGCCGGTCTGGGTGCTGCCGGTCGGCCCCATGTCCAAAGTGATCTTGCCGTCGGCGGTGAACCTCTGGATGCGACCGCTGGTCTTCAGCTGGACGTCGACCCCGTTGATCGTCGCCGAACCGGTGTGCGAGGTCTCCCGCCAGGTGCCGACCAGGCACGCGGCCCCGCTCAACGGCTCCTCCGAGGAGACCTCGCCGGTCGGCGCGGCCGAGGGCTGCAGCCCGCCGGGCCCGGTCGCGCTCGGCCGCGGCGACGGCACGTCGCCCTGGTCCTTGTCGTTCTGCCGCTGGATGACGAAGATCCCGCCGCCGATGCAGCAGACGCTCAGCAGAACGGCGACGACGCCCCCCGCGATGATGAACGGCAGCGGATCGCGCTTCTTCGGCGCCACGGGCGGCGTACCAATCGTCACCGTCGAACTCTATCCGGCTCCTCAGGGCGCGGTGAAGAACCCTCGGAGCGTACGCGCGACCAGCAGCGGGCCGCCGTCGTCCTCGGGCCCCTCGTGGGTCAGCCCGTCGAAGCTGACCCGGTCCGCCGCCGGCAGCACCCGTTGCAGCGTGTCGAGCGGCTCGCGCAGGAAATGCGGGCTCTTCGTGCCGTCGAGGAGCAGTACGCGCGGAGTCAGACCGGCGTACTCGGCCTGGGTGTCGGCCATCTCGCGGATGAGCTGGAAGTCGTAGCGCTCGGTGGGGACCAGCTCCCCGATGGTCTTGTCCAGCCGCAGTCCCACGGCGATCATCGGCGTCAGCACGGCCCGGGGCAGCCGGGTGAACAACGGGTCGGCCTCCAGTCCTCTCAGGACGGTGATGAGCGCGGCGGCGTTGCGGCCTTCGTCGATTTCGCGCTCGTAGCGGGCCATGAAGTCGACGGGGATCCCGCCGGCGATCTGCAGCGGCGGCTCGTAGAGCGCGATCCGGTCCAGGGCACCGGCGTCCGCCAGCGCCGTACGCAGCAGGACCAGGGCGCCGGAGCTGAGCCCGAACCCGAGCCGGGCGCCGGTCGCCGCGAGGATCGCCGAGACGTCCTGCACCTCCTTGTGCATGCCGTAGCCGTCGCCGTGCGGCCCGCTCATCCCCCGGCCCCGGCGGTCGGGCACGTAGACACGGAAGTCGGCGGCGAGCTCGGTGGCCAGCCGGTCGAAGTCCCGGGCGCTCTTCATCCCGCCGTGCAGGGCCACGATGCCGGGTCCGGTCTCGCCGTAGACACGCATGCCGATACGCGTACCGTCGGCCGACTCGATCTCGTGCTGTGAATGTTTCATGCCGCCAGCTTAGGTAAACTCGGTATACTTTTCAACCCGGTGTACTCTAGCCGGATGGTGGACGAGGTCGGACTCCGGGAGCGGCAGCGGCGGCGTACCCAGCAGGCGATTCAGGACGCGGCAACGGATCTGTTCCTGCGCTCCGGCTTCGACGCGGTCGGCGTCAACGAGATCGCGGCCGCGGCCGAGGTGTCCAAGCGCACGCTGTTCAAGTACTTCCCGAGCAAGGAGGACCTGATCGTCGGCTCGTTCGCCGACCACCAGGACGAGAACGCACGGGTGGTGGCCGGCCGGCCCCCGGGCCAGGATCCGCTGACCGCACTGCGCGAGCACTTCCTCGACGCGCTCGCCCGGCGCGACCCGATCACCGGGCTCGACGACCGGCCGCAGGTCCTGGCCTTCGTCGCCATGGTGCTCGCGACCCCGTCACTGCAGGCCCGGCTGCTGCTCTACCAGCTCGACGCGGAACGGGCGCTGGCCGCCGCGCTGGACGAGATCCAGCCGGACGCCGGGGTGGGACGGGTGGCGGCGTACCAGATCTTCGCCGTGCAGCGGGCGCTCGCCGACGAGAACCGGCAGGCCCTCACCGACGGCATCACCGCCGACGACCGGTACCCGGCGGCGGTGGCGGCCGCGACCCGCGCGTACGCCTTCCTCGCCACCGGCCTCGCGGCCGCTCTCGCGCCACGGCATTGATCACGGCCGAAGGCCGCGCACCTAGGACAATGGTGACTATCGTTTCGATGAAGTTACACCACTGTTGCTATGGGAGCGTTCCCATGCCATGATGACGGTCACTTCCTGATCCGCCGCCGCCCAGGTGCCACAGGGTGCGGTGGCGGAACAACGCCCTAGGAGTGTCCACATGAGATCAGTCCCCCTCCGCGGAAAGGTCCGGCAAGCCCTGCGCTCTCCCGTTCGCCGCGCAGTGGTCGTGGCCAGCGTGATCGCGCTGAGCTCAGCCGGTGTCGTCGCCATGGCCACCTCGGCCAGCGCCGCCGCCGGCTGTTCCGTGACCTACAACAACCAGAACTCGTGGCCGGGCGGTTTCACCGCCAACGTCACGATCACCAACCTCGGTGACGCGATCACCAACGGCTGGAACCTCGGGTTCGACTTCCCGGCGGCCGGCCAGGCCGTGCAGCAGGGCTGGAGCGCCACGTGGACCCAGTCCGGCCAGCACGTCAACGCTGCGAGCCTCGACTGGAACAAGGCCCTCGCCACCAACGCGTCGACGTCGATCGGCTTCAACGGCCTCTGGACCAGCAGCAACCCGGTCCCGACCAGCTTCACGCTGAACGGTGTCGTCTGCACCGGCGGCGTGACGACCAGCCCGAGCGCGAGCAAGAGCGCCTCGGCGAGCCCGTCGGCCAGCGCGAGCCGTAGCGCGAGCGCCAGCCCGTCGGCCAGCGCGAGCCGCAGTGCCAGCGCCAGCCCGTCGCCCAGCGTCAGCACCTCTCCCCCGCCGCCCGGAACCCACGTGGACAACCCGTACGTGGGCGCCACCGGCTACGTCAACCCGGAGTGGAAGGCGCACGCCCAGGCCGAGACCGGTGGAAGCCGCGTCGCGAACAACTCCACGGGTGTCTGGCTCGACCGGATCGCCGCCATCGCGGGCAGCAGCACCTCGATGGGCCTCAAGGCGCACCTGGACGCGGCCGTCACGCAGGACGCCGCCAACGGCAGCACCCCGCTGACGATCCAGTTCGTGATCTACGACCTGCCCAACCGCGACTGCTCGGCACTCGCGTCGAACGGTGAGCTCACGGTCGCGAACGACGGCATCAACAAGTACAAGACGCTGTACATCGACCCGATCGCAGCGCTCATGTCCCAGTCGGCGTACGCGAACCTGCGCATCGTGACGGTCATCGAGATCGACTCGCTGCCGAACCTCGTGACCAACACCGGCATCGCCGCCTGCGCCGAGGCGCAGTCGTCGGGCGCGTACGTCCAGGGCATCCAGTACGCCCTGAACAAGCTGCACGCGATCCCGAACGTCTACACCTACATCGACGCGGCGCACCACGGCTGGATCGGCTGGAGCTCCAACTTCGGCCCGACCGCCGACCTGCTCGCCTCGACCGCCCGCGGCACCACCGCCGGGTACGCGAGTGTCGACGGCTTCATCGTCAACACGGCCAACTACTCCGCCCTGCAGGAGCCGTACTTCTCGGCGACCACCTCGGTCAACGGGACGACCGTCCGGCAGTCGAAGTGGGTTGACTGGAACGACTACGTGGACGAGCTCTCGTTCGCCCAGGCGTTCCGCACGAAGCTGGTGTCCGAGGGCTTCTCCTCGAACATCGGCATGCTGATCGACACCTCGCGCAACGGCTGGGGCAACTGTGTCGTCAGCCCCTGCCAGTCGATCCAGACCACCCGGCCGACGGCCGCGAGCACGTCCACCAACGTGGACACGTTCGTCACCGAGTCCCGGATCGACCGCCGCATCCACGCCGGCAACTGGTGCAACCAGGCCGGCGCGGGCCTCGGCGAGCGGCCGCGGGCGAACCCGGCCACGGGCATCGACGCGTACGTGTGGATCAAGCCGCCGGGCGAGTCGGACGGCTCCAGCAGCCTGATCTCCAACGACCAGGGCAAGGGCTTCGACCGCATGTGCGACCCGACCTACACCGGCAACGACCGCAACGGCAACAGCCTGACCGGCTCGCTGCCCAACGCCCCCATCTCGGGTGCCTGGTTCTCGGCCCAGTTCCAGCAGCTGATGGCGAACGCGTACCCGCCGCTCTCGTAAGGGAGAACGGGTAAGGCAGGAAGCGGCCCCGGGGTTCCCGGGGCCGCTTTCCACATTCGGCGGCCGTCCACACCCCGATCTTCTGCCGACTCGCGACCGGCCCACGGCCGGACGAGGCTCACGGCATGCACCCCGCCCTCGCCACCGCACTCAGCCGTGGCCCAGTACGCGCGGCCTCCCTACCGGCGAACATGCCCGGCTGGGCGTTGACGAACGCCGTCCGCGCCGGGCACGTCGTCCGCGTCCTTCCCGGCGTGTTCGCCGCCGCCGGAACCACTCCGGATCTGGTCCGGGCGGCTGCCGCCTATGTGGACGGACGTGGCGCCGTCAGCCACACGACCGCACTCGGCCTGTTCGGATGGACACTGGCAGACGGGAGAGTGCACGTGACGGTGCCGCCCCGGGTCCGCCTTCAGGGTTCCGACCTGATCGTCGTCCACAGTCGCAAGGACTTCGAGGTCGAAGCGCCGTGGGTGGTCCGGCGCAAGGGTTTCGTCGTGACCAATATCGAAGACTCGCTGGTCGCGGCCTGGCCCCTCGGTACAGAACCGTGGCGTACGGGAGTGGTCGTGGAAGCGGTGAATTCCCGTAGGACGACGGCGCTACGACTCGCCACCGCGCTCGCCGGAGCTCCCCACCTGCCCGACCGCCACGCATTGCGGCGCATCATCGATCTGCTGGCCGGCGGCTGCCGGAGCCCGTTGGAGATCTTCGGAGCAGAGCGGGTCTTCCACGGCCTGCCCGGACTCCGCCGTCAGGCCCCGATCACGATCGGCGGCCGCACCCACTACCTCGACCTCTACGCCGAGGCCGAACGCGTCAACATCGAAATCGACGGGGCGAGCTGGCACGCACGATCTGACCAGCGTGAACGAGACCTTCGACGGGACGCGGCGCTCGCGACCCGGGGCATTCTCGTCGTACGGTTCAGTTATCGCCGACTCATCGACACGCCGGCAGCGGTCCGCCTGGAGACCCAGCGAATCCTGGACACGCGACGGGACGGCCCACGATCGACAGCGGCTGTCCTGTAATTTTCGACCGTTCGCCATGATCGATAACGCCGCACATGCATGGGAGAGCCCGATCCTGCATGGGGGACGCTATCGATCATGACGAAATGGCAGTTCTTACAGCCCAGACGCTGTTGATCATCGAGCGCCGGCCGAGCCGCGCGAGCAGGTGTCCTACAGCGACACTGCTCGTCCCGACGCGATCGACTCCTCCGCGGCTGCCAGCACCCGGACGACCTCGACCCCGAACGCGACGTCGCAAGGATGCCGTGGCACCCCTTCCCCACTGGCCGCGATCAGCTGGTCGACCGCGTTCGCGTACGCCTCGACGGCCGTCACCGACGGATCCGCGACGTCGAGAACACCGGTGCCGCCGAAGAACGAGGATCCGGAGAATCCGAGGTCGGCCGGCGCGTCGATCGACAGCATCAGCTCGCTGACCGCTCCGCCTTCGTGGGCGACGAGCACGTGGGCCGTTGCCGCCGCGCCGAGGAAAGCTGTCACCGAGGTGGCCGGGCCGAGGACGGGCAGGACCCGCGACAGCGCGTGCGGCCCGACGTCCCACAGGCCGCCGAACTCGTGGCGCCATTGCGACTGGGCGTACGGGCTGCCGGGGCGGTGGATCGAGCCGATCATGGCGGCCCGGGCGCCGATCCAGCCGCCGGTGGCGGCGGCCTCGTCGAGGGATGCCGTGATCGCGGGGTCGAACCGGCCGGTGAAGAAGACGACGCTGGCGATGTTGGTCTCGCCGGCCGCCGCGGCCACGTCCTCGGCCGCGGCGACCGTCAGCGCGAGCGGTTTGTCCAGCAGCAGGTGGCGACCGGCCCTGGCGGCCTGCGCCGCGAGGGGGGCCTGGACCGCGGGCGGCAGGGCGATCGCGACGGCGTCGACGTCCGCGAGCAGCGCTTCCATCTCCGCGTACGCCTTGGCGCCCAGCTTGTCCGCCACCCCGGCCGCTTTCGCCGGGTCGCGGCCCCACACGCCGACGAGGTCGGCCTCCGGGTGGGCGGCGAGCGCCCGGCCGTGCACGTTTTCCGCCCAGTAACCAGTGCCCACCAGTCCGAATCGCATGCGGAACACGGTACCGGGACTAGGGTGGGCAGAGTCTGTCAGGACTTCTGGAGGTTCCATGCGAGCCAAGGCACAGTTTCCCTACGACGCCCTGCCCGAGGTGCCGGCGTTCGAGGTGGTCAGCGACGACGTACGGGCCGGCGACGCGATGGCGATGGTGCACGTGCATCCGGGGCTGGGCGGTGAGAACCGCAGCCCGCACCTGCGCTGGTCGGGTTTCCCCGCCGAGACGGCCGGTTTCGCGGTCACCTGCCTCGACCCGGACGCGCCGACCGGCAGCGGATTCTGGCACTGGTCGGTGGTCGGCATCCCGGCGGGCGTCACGGAGTTGCCGGCCGGCGGTCCGCTGCCCGAGGGCGCGTTCTGCGTACGCAACGACTACGGCGAGCGTGACTACGGCGGCCCGTTCCCGCCGGCCGGTGACGAGCCGCACCGCTACATTTTCGCCGTGCACGCGTTGAAGGCGCCGTTGACGGACGTCGACGCGGACGCGACTCCGGCGGTGGTCGGCTTCAATCTGACGTTCGCCACGATCGCCCGCGGATTCCTGGTGCCGGTCTTCGGGCAGTAGGGCCGCCCGCTCTTCGACCGCCGGCTGGGATCAGTCGAGGTGCTTGCCCAGTTCGTCGGCGAGGGCCCCGGCCAGTTCGCTGAGCCGGGCGAGGTCGGCCTCGGGCAGTCCGGAGAAGCGCAGCCGGTTGGCCGCGGCGTGGTACGCCTTCGCCGCCGCCAGCCGGTCCGCGCCGGTCTCGGTGAGGTACACCTTGACCAGCCGCTGGTCTTCCCGGTCCGGGCCGGTACGCACGAGCCCCGACTCCACGAGCCGCTGGACGAGCCGGGTCGCGTTGCCGCGCGTACAGAGCATGAGTTCGGCCAGGCGGGTGACGGTCACACCGGCCTGCCCGGCCGGGTCGAGCAGGCCGAGCAGCGTGAAGTGGGTCGGGGTCAGCCCGACCGCCCGCAGCGCCCGCCGGTCGCCGTCGTCGAGCAGCACGTAGATCTGCTGCAGGCGCCGGTAGAGCTCGCTGTGCGGATCGGCGGTCACCGGACACCCCTCGCAGCTCATCGTCGCAGCTCATCGTCGAGGCGGTCCCCGGAGACCCCTCGCATCCTTATAGTTGACGCGTCACCCAAATGACGCGGCGAGACTACTCCCCGACCGCCCCGTCCGCCAGTTCGCGGGCGATGTCCAGGTGTCCGGCGTGGCGGGCGTACTCCTGCAGGACGTGGAAGTGGATCCAGGCCAGGGTCGGCGCCTCGGCAGCGGTGGCGAACCGGCCGCCGAGGGCCGCGGTGTCCGCGAGATCCGCACCGGCGATAGCGAGATGCGACCGGGCGGGCTGAGCGGCGTACGCGGCGAACACCTGGGTGCTGCTCATGTCGGCCGGGATCGCCCAGGAGTCTTCCGGACCGTGGTCGGCCCAGGGGTCGTCGAACGGGCGGCCGGCGAAGCCCCACTCGTACCAGCGGCGTTCCATGCAGCGCAGGTGCCACAGCAGGCCGAGCGGCGTCCAGCCGGACGGCAGCCGGCTGCCCCGCAGCTCCTCTTCGGACAGTCCTTCCAGCTTGCGCAGGATGACCTGCCGGTAGAAGTCGAGGTACGCCTCGAAAAGCTCGGCGGGATCGGCCAGGTGCTTGGGCGGCTCCGTCTCGGGGCCGAGCGTGAACTCCATGATCGGTGATCGTAGACACCTGCCCCGGCCGCCGCATGCCAAACGCGGGCAGCCCCACGAGCACGGCAGCCCCCAAAGCGCGGTGGCCGGGGCAGGGCGGCGGTCAGGCCAGCGTCACGGTGATCGCGTCCGGCCCGTCGGCGAGATCCAGTTCCGCGATGTGCCCGGCGGCGCGGAGATCGTCGGACACTGTACGCAGCGCGTCCAGGAAGGCGGCCGATCCGCGCACGGACACGAGCGACACGGCCGCCTTCTGGGACACCTGGGCCGACGACTTCGTCTTCCGGACCGCCGCGATCACCGTCGAGGCCGCGGTCAGAGCGGCGTCACCGGGGCCGGCGGACGTGGGCGAAGCAGTGGGCCAGGCGGCCCGGTGCACCGACCCCGTACGCCACCACGACCACACCTCTTCCGCCACGAAGGACAGGACGGGCGCGAACAGCCGCAGCAGCACGTCGAGGGCCGACCGCATGGCGGTCACCGCCGATCCCGACGCGGCGGGAGTGAACGGTTCGCCGTAGGCGCGGGCTTTCGCGAGTTCGAGGTAGTCGTCGCAGAACTCCCAGAAGAACTTCTCGACCACGCCGAGCGCACCGGTGTAGTCGTAGTTCTCGAAGAGCGCCGACGCCTCGGCCACCACGCCGTCCAGCCGCGCCAGCATGGCGAGGTCGAGGGGTTCGGTCGCCGGCACGTCCACGGCGGGCAGGGACAGGATCAGCTTGGCCGCGTTGAGCAGCTTCGTCGCCAGCCGCCGCCCGATCCGCAGCTGCTCGTCGGAGAGCGCGGTGTCCACGCCGGGCCGCCCGGAGGCCGCCCAGTAGCGCAGCGCGTCCGGCCCGTACGCCTCGATCGCGTCGAGCGGCCGGGCGATCGTGCCCCGGCTCTTGGACATCTTCGTCCTGTCCTCGGCGAGCACCCAGCCCGAGATCACGGTGTCCTTCCAGGGCAGCACGCCGTGCTCGAGCTCGGCCCGCAGCACCGTCGTGAACAGCCAGGTACGGATGATCTCGTGCGCCTGCGGCCGCAGGTCCATCGGGAACACGTCGTGGTCCCCGGCGGCGAGATGCGGGCTCAGCGACGACGTCGCCCACGTGTCCATCACGTCGGGATCGGCCGTGAAGCCGCCGGGGCGGTCGCGCCGGTTTTCCGCGTACCCCCGGGGGGTGTCGGCGCGGGGATCCACGGGCAGTTGGTCGTCGTCGGGCGTGAGAGGCTTGGCGTAGATGGGTTCGCCCTGGTCGTCGAGGGGGTACCAGATCGGGATCGGCACGCCCGCGAAACGCTGGCGGCTGATCAGCCAGTCACCGGTGAGGCCGTTCACCCACGACTCGTAGCGGGCGCGCATGTGCGCGGGGTGCCAGGTGAGCTCGGCGCCGCGGGCCAGCAGCCGCGCGCGCAGCTCCGGGTCGCGGGAACCGTTGGTGATGTACCACTGGCGGCTCGTCACGATCTCCAGCGGCAGGTCGCCGCGCTCGTAGTACTTCACTGCGTGCCGCACCGCCCGCTGCCCGGTCACGGCCGGTCCCAGCAGCTCGATCATGCGCCGCCGCGCCTGCTTCGCGGTCAGCCCGGCCAGCTCCGCGTACCGGTCGCCGTCCACACCGGACGGTGCGTCGGGCAGCAGCCGCCCGTCCCGCCCGATCACGTTGCGGATCGGCAGGTCCAGGTCACGCCACCACACCACGTCGGTGAGGTCACCGAACGTGCACACCATCACCAGGCCCGAGCCCTGCGCCGGGTCCGCGTCCCGGTGCGCGCGGATCGGGATCTCCACCCCGAAATACGGCGTACGCGCAGCCGACCCGAACAGTCCCCGATACCGCTCGTCCTCCGGGTGGGCCACCAGCGCCACGCAGGCCGCCAGCAGCTCGGGGCGGGTGGTGGCGATCGTCAGCGGCCCGTCCGGCCCCTCGAAGGCGAGGTCGTAGAAGGTGCTGTCGGCGTCCCGGTACTCGATCTCGGCCTGGGCCACGGCCGTGCCGAACGTGGTGTCCCACAAAGTCGGCGCCTCGGCCAGGTACGCCTCGCCGCGCAGCACGTTGCGCAGGAACGCGCGCTGGGCGACGGCCCGCGAGCGTTCGCCGATCGTCTGGTACTTCAGCGACCAGTCCACGCTGAGTCCCACCGCGCGCCACACGTTCTCGAAGTGCCGCTCGTCGTGGTGGGTCACCGCGTCGCACAGTTCGAGGAAGTTGCGCCGGCTCACCGGCAGCCGGTCGCCGGCCTTGGCCGGTTTCTCCAGCGTTCCCGGCGTGCTCAGGTCCGGGTCGTAGGGCAGTCCCGGATCGCAGCGCACCCCGAACACGTTCTGCGTACGCTTCTCGGTCGGCAGGCCGTTGTCGTCCCATCCCATGGGGTAGAACACTTCCCGCCCGGTCATCCGCCGCTGCCGGGCGATCACGTCGGTCTGGGTGTAGGAGAACGCGTGCCCCATGTGCAGGGAGCCGCTCACCGTCGGCGGTGGGGTGTCGATGGCGTACACGCGCTCGCGCGGCGCCGACCGGTCGAAGGTGTAGATGCCGTCGGCGGCCCACCGGGCCGCCCACTTCTCGCCGATCCCGTCCAGGGCCGGCTTCTCAGGCAGATGCATTGTGTGCACCTTTCGATCTTGGGTTGTCAGGAAATGCGCGCGAGTTCGGCGCGCTGTACGAAGGCCGGGGTCAGCCGGCGGTCCGTACTCGGCGTACGCCTACGCCGCATACCTCGACTACCGGCCGCGGCTGTGCCTGCGGGACTCGGTTCATCGGGTTCGCGGTCGTGCGCACGTTCCCTCCCAGATCGATATGTCGGTGCGAAGAATCCACGATATCAGGCCGACTTCAAGATCTTTAAGATCAATTTCATGTCCCGGGTTCGTCGATCTCACCTCCGCTCCTCGCGCGGGAGACCGCTACGGCCTCTCCGCTCCGCTCCGAGGCCTCCACTGCCAGGCGAGTGAGGCGAAGCATCGTCCGCCGTCGCCCGGCGGCTGCTATGGATCTTCCGAGGGGTGGGACGTGCACCGGACTTTGTCCGGACTTTCGGGTTCCGCGGCCGCCTGGCCATGATCATGTGATGCGTATACGTCGAAAACCCGCGCCCGACGACGTATGTGCAGCACATGATCATGGGGACGTCGAAGGTGCCGCCCTGACTCCGCCTGGCCCTTTGTCGCGACTGTCCGACATGTACGGCGGGGTGCGCCGCGACCCCTTGATCATGTACCGCTACTTCGGCAGCGGGGCGCATATTTCCTTGATCATGTACCGCCATTTCGGCGAGAAAGCGCTCTCCCGCCGTTATAGCGGCACATGATCAAGGACCTCGGCGCGATCATGCCGTACACGCGGCCCGACCTGCCGCACATATCGGACAGTCGCGACAAAGGCCGGTCGAGGTTCAGGCTGAGACCGCGACCGGATCGCGGTGGACGATGCGTCGCCCCACCCACCTGGCAGTGGAGGCCTCGGAGCGAAGCGGAGAGGCCGGAGCGGTCTCCCGCGCGAGGAGCGGAGGTGAGATCGACGAACCCAGGACAATTTGATCTTGGATTTGATCTTGGTCGAGACGTCGATTCACACCGAATAAAAGCGTTACCCGCCCTAAACTGTGGCTTATGTCCGAGAGCAATCGTGCGTCCCTTCCCGAGCTGGCGCTGGGTGGCGCCGTGCTCGCCGCCGACACGGTCAGCGAGGCCGTGTCGGGATTCGCCCGGCGTACCGTCGCGGCCGGGCGGAAAACGGTCGCCGGCACCATCGGCGCCGGCAGCCGCGCCGTCACCGGAGCCCGCGACACCGCCGTGCAGAACCTCTACCGCCGCCGCGACGCCGGCCTGTCCAAGCTGCGCTCGACCGCCGAGGCCCAGCTCACCTGGGTCGAGACGACCATCGTGCCGCGCGTCGTCGACGACCTCATGCCCTACCTGACGAGCAGCGTCCTGCCCCGCATGATCGACGCGGCCCTGCCGCAGATCCGCGAGAAGGTCGTCCCGATCGTCATCGCCGACCTCGCCGAGAGTGAGGAGCTGCGCGAGCTGATCACCGAACAGAGCCGCGACGTCGTCGCCGACGCCGCCAGCGACCTGCGCGACAGCACGGCCGCCGCCGACGACCGGTTGGAGACCGGCTTCCGCCGCATCTTCCACCTCTCGGCCGCCCGGTAACGCGTGAGCACCGCCGGGGTCACGCTGAGACATTCGGCGTACGCGGGCCTGGTGTCGCGGATCGGCGGCCTGATCGTGGACGCGCTGATCGCCGCCGTCCTCGTGGCCGTCATCGCCAAGGGGATCCCGGAGCTGTGGAAGCTCGTCGCCGGGGAGCTGCCCGGCTGGGTACAGACCGTGCTGCGGTACGCGGCCGATTTCGCGCCGCTCGTCTACTTCGCCGGGGCGTGGCGGCTGACCGGCGAGACCATCGGCGGCTACCTGTTCGGCACCGTCGTACGCCGCACGGACGGCCGCCGCATCGGCGTGATCCGGGCCGTCCTGCGGGCCTTCATCGGCCTGCTGTTCGCCCCGGTCTGGCTGCTGGCCATGGTGACGGTGCTGTGGGACGAGCGCCGCCGCTCCCTGCTGGACATGGCCTTCGGGACCGTCGTCACGTACGCCCCCCGCCCCGGAACCCCCACTCCCCACAAGCCGTGATCCCGACGCCGTGATCCCGACGCCGTGATCCCGACGCCGTGATCCCGTTTGGATCAGGGAAATCACCCGAATCTTGGTCCAAGATTACGTGCCGATCCCTGATCCAAACGGGATCATGGAGCTGACGGTGGCCCCGGCGGTCAGGCGATGCGCAGCCAGACCGCCGTGTCGACCGGCAGCTCACCCTCGGCGGTCAGCGGTCCGCTGGTCAGCAGGATCTCCGCGTGCGGCGCGAGCGCCACCGGTCCCTCGGAGAGGTTGACCATGCACACCACCGGCTCCGCGCCGGGCCGCTCGAACGACAGCACGCCCGCGGGGGCGGCCAGCCAGTTCATCGGTCCGTCGCCGAGCACCGCGAGGGTACGCCGCAGTGCGATCGCCCGCCGGTAGAGGCCGAGCATCGAGTCGGGGTCGCCGGCCAGCGCCTCGACGGTGCGGTCGGCCCAGGTCGCCGGCTGCGGCAGCCAGGGCGAGTCGGTGGCGTCGGCCGGGCTGAACCCGAACGGCGCCGCCGAACCCGACCACGGCAGCGGGACGCGGCACCCGTCCCGGCCGGGGTTGGCACCGTGCGTACGGAAGAACATCGGGTCCTGGCGAAGCTCGTCCGGGATGTCCTCGACCTCCTCCAGACCGAGCTCCTCGCCCTGGTACAGGTAGACCGAGCCGGGCAGGGCCAGGTTGAGCAGCAGCGCCGCCCGGGAGCGGCGCAGTCCCAGCTCCCGATCCGTGTACGCGCCCAGCTGCCGGTAGTCCAGCGTGAACGACGTGTCGGCCCGGCCGTAGCGGGTCACGTGCCGGGGAACGTCGTGATTGGACAATACCCAGGTGGCGGGAGCGCCGACCGGGGCGTGCACCGCCAGCGTCTCGTCGATCACGGTACGCAGCGCGTCCGCCTGCCAGGCACAGCCGAGGAAGGCGAAGTTGAACGCGGTGTGCAACTCGTCCGGCCGCATGTACGCCGCGAACCGGTCCGCGTCCGGCAGCCACACCTCGCCGATGAGCGCCCGCTTGTCCGGGTAGGAGTCGGCGATCTCCCGCCACACCCGGTAGACGTCGTGCACCTCGTCCCGGTCCTCGAACGGATGCGGGTTCGGCGGGTCGGCCTGGTCGAAGTCGGCCAGCGTACGGTCCTTGAGCAGCAGGGCGGCCGAGTCGATCCGGACGCCGTCGGCACCCCGGTCGAACCAGAACCGCAGGACGTCCTCGAACTCCTCGCGGACCTTCGGGTTGTCCCAGTTGAGGTCGGGCTGCTCGGCGGCGAACAGGTGCAGGTACCACTCGCCCGGCGTACCGTCCGGGTTCTTGGTACGCGTCCACGCGGGACCGCCGAAGATGGACTGCCACTCGTTGGGCGGCAGTTCGCCGTCGGCGCCGCGCCCGGGCCGGAACCAGAACAGGTCCCGCGCGGCCGAGCCCGGCCCGGTACGCAGCGCCTCCTGGAACCACGGGTGCTGGTCGGAGCAGTGGTTCGGCACGACATCCGTAATGATCTTGATACCCAGCGCGTGCGCTTCCTGGATCAGCTCCTCGGCCTCTTCGAGGCTGCCGAACACGGGGTCGATCGCGCGGTAGTCCGACACGTCGTAGCCGGCGTCGGCCTGCGGAGAGGCGTACCACGGGTTGAACCACACCGCGTCCACCCCGAGTGCGGCCAGATGATCCAGGTGCGCGCGTACGCCCCTCAGGTCGCCGAGGCCGTCGCCGTTGCCGTCGGCGAAGCTCCGGGGGTAGATCTGGTAGATGACGGCGGAGCGCCACCAGGCGGCGGTGTCGTCCACGGTTGACCTCTTCCTTTGGTCGTCGGCCCGGACATGGGAGCGATCCCACGATAAGGGCGTGAAACGTGACTGTGCACGAGGCGGGCGGCGCCCATGCCGCCCGCCGGGGGTCGAACCGTTCTGCTACTCCTTGAGACCGCCCGTGGTCAGGCCGGCCATGATGCTGCGCTGGAAGATGAGGAAGAAGATGACGGTCGGGATCGCCGCGATGACGGCGGCCGCGATCACCACGTTCTGCGGCGTCCCGCCGGCGAAGGCGAAGATGCCGACGCTGATCGTGCGGGTCTCCGGCGAAGGCTCAACGAGCTTGGGCCACAGGAAGTCCTTCCACACCGCCGTCACCGCGAAGATGGACACCACGCCGAGGATCGGCCGCGAGATCGGCAGGATGATCGACCACAGCACCCGCAGCGGGCCCGCACCGTCGATGACCGCCGCCGACAGCAGGTCCTCGGGGATGGAGTCGAAGAAGCGCTTCAACAGGAAGATGTTGAAGGCGTTCGCCACCGCCGGCAGCCAGATCGCGAACGGCGAGTCCAGCAGGCTGATGTGCAGGAACGGCACGTCGATCGCGGTGAGGTACTGCGGGACGATGAGCACCATCGCCGGGATCATCAGGGTCGCCAGCATCGCGCCCAGCACGACGTTGCCGAACCGGGGACGCAGCTTCGACAGCGCGTACGCTGCCGCGGTGTCGAGCACCAGCTGGAACAGCAGCGCGCCGCCGGCGTAGTAGATCGTGTTGAACAGCAGCTTGCCGAGGTTCAGGTTGTTCCAGGCGTCGCTGTAGTTCTGCGGGTTCGGGTGCGCCGGCCAGAACGACGGCGGCGTCTGCGCGACCTCCTGGCCCGTCTTCAGCGCGCTGGTGACCATCCAGTACAGCGGGCCGATGAAGGCGATGGTGAAGATCAGCACGATCGAGATCAGCAGGACCCAGTAGACGACGGGACCCTTGCCCCGGGTCAGTTGGGTGTGCGAGATCAGCGTACGCGTGCCCATGTAGCGGTCGATGTTCTTCTTGGTAGCCACGTCGGTCCCCTAGTCCTGCTTCGCGCTCAGCCGCACGTACGCGAATGAGAAGCCGCCGAGCACCAGGAGCATGATGACGCCGAGCGCGGCCGCGCCGTTGAGGTCGTTCTGGAAGAAGCCGTGCTGGTAGATCAGGTACGCGACCGACGTCGCCGAGTCCTGCGATCCGGCGCCGTTGGCCAGGATGAGCGGCTCGATGAACAGCTGCATCGTCGCGACGACCTGGAGCATCGCCATCAGCGACAGGATCAGCTTGGTCTGCGGGATGGTGACGTGCCGGATCCGCTTGAACAGGCCGGCGCCGTCCAACTCGGCCGCCTCGTAGAGGTCGCCCGGGATGTTCTGCAGCGCGGCGAGGTAGATGAGGATCGCGCCGCCCATGTTCATCCAGGTGGACGCGAGAACCATCGCCGGCACGGCCATCTTCGGGTCTTGCATCCATTGCGACGTCGGCAGGTGCAAGAACCGGAGGATCGCGTTGAAAAGACCTGCGTCACTCGGGTCGTACGCGTAGTACTTGAAGAGGAACAGCGCCGACGCGGGCGGCAGCATCACCGGCAGGTACACCAGGACGCGCAGGTAGCCCTGGGCGTGGCGGAACTCGTTGAAGATGATGGCGACCACGAACGGCACCGCGTACCCGAGGATCAGGGCGAGGGCCGTGAAGTAGGCCGTGTTCTTCCAGGCCGTCCAGAAGCTCGGGTCCTGGACGATGCGGACGTAGTTGTCCCAGCCGACCCAGGTGGTCACGCCGCGACGGGTGCGCTGGAAGCTCATGATGATCCCGCGGATCATCGGCCACCAGCTGAACAGCGCGAAGCAGATGATCGCGCCGATGAGGAACGCGTACCCCGTGAGGTTGTTCCGGGTCTTGCCGGAACGGGACCGGCGCCTGAGCACCGCGGGGTCCGCGGGCAGCGTGGTCTCGTGGTGCATCGTCGCCGACGTCATCGAAGAAGCTCCTGCAGGTGAGGGTGGGGGCCGGCGAGGCCGGCCCCCACCGGGGATCACTTGGCGGCGGCGAGGGCCTGGTCGACCTTGTCGGACGCCTTCTTGAGCTGGTCGTCGATGTTCGCGTTCGGGTCCGTGAGGATCGCCGACATCGCGCCGTCGAGGATCGCGTAGATCGCCTGCGCGTTGGCCGGCTCGAACTTGATCGGAACCGGGTTGTTCGCGAAGAGGGCGAAGTCCTCCACGGTGACGTTCGCGTTCGCCATCTTCAGGTCGTTGTCCTGCTTGAAGGCGTCGCTGCCGGGCGTGAAGAGCTGCGGCTGCGGCAGACCCACCGGGTTGTTCTCCGGCTTCGACCGCACGTAGTCGAACTGGCCCTTACCGGGGGTCAGCTTCTCGTACGCCAGCCACATCAGGCCGGCCTTGACCTGGTCGGCCGACAGGCCCTTCTTGAAGAAGTAGCCCTCGCCACCGCCCAGGGTGCCCTTGGCGGCGCCGTCCTGGCCGGGCAGCGGAGCCATCGCCCAGTCCTGGTACTTGCCCTGGAACTGCGTGACGATCGCGGTCGTCGCGTCGGGCGCGCCGACGAACATGCCGACCTTGCCGGCGCCCGCGTTGGTCAGCAGGTCCGGCCACTGCAGGAGCTGCTTGGAGCCCATGCTGTTGTCGGTGTAGCGCATGTCCTTGAGGTTCTGCAGAACCTGCTTGCCCTGCGCGTTGTTGAAGTTGGCCTTCTTGCCGTCGTCCGTCACCGGGTTGCCACCCTGCGAGAACAGCTCGGCGGTGAAGTGCCAGCCGCCGGTGTTGCCGGCGCTGTAGTCGGAGTAACCGGCGATCCCGTTGCCCAGGGCGGCGATCTTCTTGGCCGCGTCGCGAACCTCGGCCCACGTCTTGGGCGGGTTCTTGACGTCGAGGCCGGCCTGCTGGAACAGGTTCTTGTTGTAGAGCAGACCCATCGAGTAGTTCTTGGTGGGGATGCCGTAGATCTTGCCGCCGTCGGTGAAGGCGCCCTTGGCCCCGTCACTGATGCTGTCCCAGGTCGGGATCGTGTCCTTGGTGACGTACTGCGTGATGTCCTGGGCCTGGCCCGAGTCCAGCACCTGCTGCAGGTCGGTCATGTAGCCGTAGAACACGTCCGTCACGGTGCCGCCGGCGAGCCGGGCGGTGAAGTCCGGCGGGTTGTCGCACTGCGCGCCCACCGAGACGCTCTTGATCGTGATGTTCGGGTGCAGCTTCTGGAACGCGTCGACGTCGGCGTTCCAGTCGCGCAGCAGATCCTTCTGCGCACCGACGGGCTGGCAGTCGACCGTGATGGTCACCTTGCCGTCGGCGCCCGTGGAGCTGTCACCCTTCGTGGAACAGGCCGCGAGGGCCAATCCCACGCCGGCCACGAGCGCGATGCTCGCGACCTTGCGGTATCGCGGTACGGACAACATCTATCCATCCCTTCGGGGAACGGGTTTGTCGCTGAGTGGAGTCACTGTAACTATCTCGACTCACGACGGCAATAGTCTGACAACCTTATGCAAAATTACGACTCGGTCACGACGACTGGGTTACGGACCCGGCCAGGGCAGGGTCTAGCTGCGCAGGACCGGTTTCAGCGCGATGACCTCAAGCAGCAAAAGGGGCGAACCGGGTACGCCTGACGCGACGCGGCCGCACCGTCGAGGAAGGGACGGCGGGGCAGCCGAGCGTCAGCCCGTTCGCAAATCGTAGAACTTGGCCCGCAAGAAATCCATAGAACACTGCAAGATTCTTACTGTCGGCCTTGGCCCGCTCCGGGAGACACCTCGACGGGAGCGGGCCGTTACGGCTGTGGTGCAAGGAAAAGCGTTCTCGTGCAAGAACCGGGGTGGGGCAGGAACAGGGTCGTGCGTCAAGCCACCGGACAGGAGGAAGGCGCTCAGGCCGACGGGGCCGGCCCGGTCGAACCGCGTACCACCAGTTCGGGTTCGAACAGCAACTCGTCGGTGGGCACCGGGTTGCCGGCGATCGCGCTGACGAGCAGGGCCACGACCGCCTGCCCCATCGCCTCGATCGGCTGGCGGATGGTCGTCAGCGGCGGGTCCGTGCACGTCATGAACGAGGAATCGTCGTATCCCACCACCGACACGTCGCCGGGAACGGACTTGTTCAGCCGGCGGGCCGCCCGGATCGCGCCGAGGGCGAGGACGTCGGAGGCGCAGATGAGCCCGGTCGCCCCCTTGGCGAGCAGGCGGCTGCCCGCGGCGTGGCCGCCCTCCAGCGAGAAGATCGTGTGCTCGTACAGCTCCGGATCGGCGGCCTTCGGCGTGAACCCGGCCAGCTTGCGCATGGAGGGCATGTGGTCCTCCGGGCCGACGATCAGACCGATCTTCTCGTGGCCGAGCGCGACCAGGTGCGCGTACGCCTGCTCGACCGCGTGGATGTCGTCGGTGGAGACCCGGGGGAACTTCACCCCCTCTATGGCGGCGTTCACGAGCACGGCGGGCAGCCCGCGATCGGCGAGCCGGTGGTAGTGCTCGTGTTCGGCGGCCGCCTGGGCGTAGTTGCCGCCGGCGAAGATCACCCCCGACACGTGCTGTTCGAGGAGCATGTCCACGTAGTCGCCCTCGGACACGCCGTGGGTGGTACGCGTACACAGCACCGGGGTGAACGCCCGGCGCGCGAGGGCGTCGGCGACGACCTCGGCGAAGGCGGGGAAGATGGGGTTGCCCAGTTCGGGCAGGACCAGGCCGACGAGGCGGGCTCGCTCACCACGCAGCTTGGTGGGGCGCTCGTAACCCAACACGTCGAGCGCTGTCAGCACGGCGGTACGTGTGGCCTCGGAGATGCCGGGCTTTCCGTTCAGCACCCGGGACACCGTGGCCTCACTGACCCCGACGTACTTTGCTACCTCAGCAAGTCTGCGCGTCATGTGTGCAAGCGTAATGCATCAGCGTGCAAGTGGCTTGCACGGATCCCTCGTCTAGTGGGTGAGAACTGATCCCCCATCCGGAGGATGTCCCTGATCTGCGGATTCACCCTGGGCCGAATCCATGATCTGCGAGGTCCGCGGCGGGCACGAGGCCGACTGGGACGTTACCGCTCCGATCGCGTACTTGCCACCCGTCACCCGTCCGGCGTCCCCGGAACGGCCGGTACGCCCGGGATCGCCCCGCCTACCAGCGGCGGTTGGGAACCGAGACGCCGGCGCGGACCAGGACGGTGCCGGGGCGGGTCAGCGGCCGGGAGGCCCGGGCCCGCAGCGGTCCCCCGCGCTCGCGCAACTGGCCGTAGTGGTAGACGAGCGCCGCGACGACGTCCCTCTTGCTGATGTCGGGCAGCTGCGCGCGGATCTCCCGCGGCGTCATCCCGTCGGCCACCATCGCGACCACGCAGCTCACCGGCACGCTCCCGCGTACGCAGGGCGCGCCCCCCATGACCAGGGGATCGACACTGATCCGGCTGTGTGCCATGGGCGCAATCTACCCCGCGGCCGCCGAAGTCACGCACCGTGTACCCGTTCATTCCCCCGGAAGGGCCTTCGGAGGGACCCTCGGATCGCCCGCCGAACCGGCCGGACGGATCTTGGATGGCCGCCGGGCACGCGCTATCGTCGCAGGCGTGACGCCCGTCACACGAAGCGCACAGTCCGACAGAGCCGTCCGGAGCCGACATGCCGAACCTCGCCCGCAACCTCGCCGCGACCGCCGAGCGCCTGCCCGGCAACGTCGCCGTACGCCTCGACGACCTCGCGGTGACCTATGCCGACCTGGCCGCCCAGGCCCGGTCGACCGCGGGCGCGCTGCGGGAGCTGGGTGTGCGGCCGGGTGACCGAGTCGGGCTGATGCTGCCGAACCTGCCCGCCTTCCCCGCCCTGTACTACGGGATCCTGTGGGCCGGCGGCGTGGTCGTGCCGATGAACCCGCTGCTGAAGTCGCGCGAGATCGAGTACTACCTGAGCGACTCCGGCTCGCGGATCCTCATCACGTACGCCGACGCCGCGACCGAGGCCAAGACGGGCGCCGACGCGGCCGGCACGACGCTGCTGATCGCCCACCCCGTGACGGGGATCGAGGCGGGCGGCGAGCCGGCGGGCGACGTGACCGAGCGGGACGACGAGGACACGGCCGTCATCCTCTACACGTCGGGGACCACCGGCCGGCCGAAGGGCGCCGAGCTGACCCACGCCAATCTCGGCCGCAACGCCGAGGTCGCGGCGCGTACGCTCTTCGAACTCACGTCCGACGACGTGATCATGGGCTGCCTGCCGCTGTTCCACTCCTTCGGCCAGAGCTGCGGCATGAACACCGCCGTGCTCGCCGGGGCGGCGCTGACCCTGATCCCCCGGTTCGACCCGGCCAAGGCGCTGCAGGTGATCGGGCGCGACCGGGTCACCATCTTCGAGGGCGTCCCCACCATGTACGCGGCGATGCTGCACCACCCCGACCGGGCCCAGGCCGACCTGAGCTCGCTGCGGCTGTCGGCCTCGGGCGGATCGGCGCTGCCCGTGGAGATCCTGCACGGCTTCGAGCAGGCGTTCGGGGCGGCGATCCTGGAAGGCTACGGCCTGTCGGAGACCTCGCCGGTGGCGTCGTTCAACCACCCGGACAAGCCCCGCAAGCCCGGCAGCATCGGTACGCCGATCGAAGGCGTCGAGATGAAGCTGGTGGACCTCGACGGCAGCGACATCCCGGCGGGACCGGGCCCGGACGGCGACCCGGACGGGCTGAGCCCGGTCGGCGAGATCGCGATCCGCGGCCACAACATCATGAAGGGCTACTGGCGCAACCCGGAGGCCACCGAGCAGTCCATTCCGGACGGTTGGTTCCGCAGCGGCGACCTCGCCCGGCAGGACGCCGACGGCTACTACTTCATCGTCGACCGCAAGAAGGACCTGATCATCCGGGGCGGTCTCAACGTCTACCCGCGCGAGGTCGAGGAGGTGCTCTACGAGCACCCGGCAGTGGCCGAGGCCGCCGTCGTCGGCATGCCGCACGCCACCCTCGGCGAGGAGATCGGCGCGGCCGTGGCCCTCAAGCCCGGCGCGTCGGCGACGCCCGAGGAGCTCAGCGCCTTCGTCAAGGAGCGGATCGCGCCCTACAAGTACCCCCGCCGGGTCTGGATCGTCGAGGCGCTGCCCAAGACCAGCACCGGCAAGATCCTCCGCCGCGAGGTGTCCGCGCCCGAGGCGTAGCCTCCCCCGCATGACCGATGACTTCACCGTTCGCTGGCACGCCTGGCACGACCGGCGCGAACAGCGGCTGCGCGCACCCTACGGCTGGCTCAGCCTCACCGGGCTGCACTGGCTCGGGCCGGATCCGCTGACCGTCGACGGGCTGCCGGGAGTGTGGCGTACCGACGCCGGCGCCGTCGTGGTCGAGGCCGCCGCGGACGCCGCGCTCGCCTACGGCGGCACCCTCCTCGACGGCTCGCTGCGCATCGCCACCACCGACGGCGAGGCCGAACACCCGGTCATGCTCGGCGAGCGGCGGATCGAGGTCATCGAGCGCGGCGGCTGGCTGGGGCTGCGCGTCCGCGATCCGCACTCGGCCACCCGCGCTTCCTTCACCGGCATTCCGGCGTACGCTCCGAGCGGCGACTGGGTCCTCGAAGGACGGTTCTCGGCGTACGCGCAGCCGAAACCGGTGCTCGTCCCGTCCGTCGTGGACGGCCTGAGCCAGCCCGACAACGAGACCGGAGTGATCCATTTCGAGTACGCCGGGAACGCGTACTCGCTGGTGGCCCTGGACGGGGGCGACGGCGCGCTGGACGTGCTGTTCCGCGACGCGACCAGCGGCGACACGACGTACGGCGCGGGCCGCACCCTGACCGTCGCGGCGCCGGACGCGGGCGGGCGGGTGACGCTGGACTTCAACCGCGCCTACAACCTGCCCTGCGCCTTCACCGAGTACGCGACCTGCCCGGTCGCTCCCCCGGAGAATCGCCTCCCCTTCCCCGTCACCGCCGGCGAACAATCCACCCACTGACCGATCTCCCCGTCCCTAGCCTTTGTCGCGACTGTCCGATTTGCACCTGCGGACGTCCGACGATCTTGCGCGAATGTCTCAATCTCCGTCCGGAATGCCCGATGTGTCCGGACATTCGCGCAAGATCGTCGGCAGGGTTGCGGGTTGGGGGGGCACTGTTCGGCTTGGCGTGGTCGGACTTTGTCGCGACTGTCCGATACAGGTTCGGCGGGCCGGCTCATCGGTGATCGTTCGCGGTGTGGATGTAGTTTTCGGCCCATCCCCTCGATCAACTGCAGTTGGTATGTAGCTACGGGCCGACTTCCTCCATCCGAACCGCTTTCGATCTTGGGCGAGGGTGCGATTTTTACATCTCGGCCGCTGTGGATCACGCCCGAGCCGCTCCGCCGCCAGCCCAGTCCGCAACGACCCTGATCTTCTCGGCGATCTTGCGCGAATGTCCGGGCATTTCGGGTACTCCGGACGAAATTCGAGGCGTTCGCGCAAGATCGTCGGGTGGCGACGGGGAGTCAGGAGTCGCGATCGGGGCGGCCCGCCAGCAACTCCTGGAGTTTGATCTTTCCCTGGATGAGCGGGCGGCGGAGCCGCCGCTCCCGCCACTGCGCTTTGGCCATCTTCTTGCGGCCCTTCGCGGTGTACGCGTGGTAGCGCCAGCGCGCCCACGGTGAGTCGGGCCGGGCGAGGCGGATCGCGCCGATGATGAGCAGGACGGGGATGAACAGGCCGACGAGCCCGGTCCAGATCTTGCGTTTGAGCAGCGTGATCAGGGCGAGGACGAGGTTGAGGACCGCGCCGATGATGCCGGTCGCGTAGAGCAGCGGTCCCCCGCCCTCGTCGTGGGCTTCCACCAGATCGGACACGCCGATCGGCTGGAAGCCGAGCAGCAGCAGGCCGGAGACGGCGACCGCGACGAAGATGGCGTCCACCGAGGTACGCCCCTTCTCCGACCAGTAGACGTCGTCGAGGTGCAGGATCAGGGCGAACTCGTCGAGGACGAGGGCCGAGCCGATCCCGAAGATCGCCGCGACGACGGAGAGCGCGGCGGTCTGGGTGTTCGGCAGGACGATCGCGGCGACGCCGCCGACGAGCATGAAGACCACGCCGAACACGACGTGGTGGATGTGCAGGCCGCCGGGGGTGACGTTGCCGGGCCACCAGCTCACGTTCGCGCGGATCAGCCGGACCGACAGCCGGATGAAGCCGAAGCCGACGATGACCCCGCAGAAGAAGCAGAACAGCGGCAGTCGGCCGGTCGCCACGATGTGCTGGTGGAACCATTCCCCCATCCCTCAATTCTGGGCAATCCACGCATCTTGCGTTCATGGAATCCGTAGCCTCAGGACATGCGCGACTGGTCACTCGTCACCGGGGTCGTCCCCGGGGTCGTCGTGATCATCGGTGCGCTCGCGCTCGTCTACCTGCTCGCGCGGCGCAGCCGGCGGTGGTGGCTGGTCCAGGTCCCGGTCGCGGCGGCCGTCTCGGCCGGGCTGGTGCTGCTGGCGGCGTACCTGGTGAACAACGTGTTCCAGCTGTTCCCGGATCCGCTGCCGACCGAGGTGCTGGTCTGGCTCGGCGTGGCCGTCTTCGCGCTGCTGCTGGCGGTCATGCGGCCGACCGCACGTCTGGCGGCTCGGGACAAGCCCTCCCCGGCTCCGGGGTCGCGCTGGTACGCGTGGATCGCCTCGATCGTCGCCGCGCTGCTGGTGATCCTGGCCTGCGGCGCCCAGATCAATTCGTTCTACGCGCAGTACCCGACGCTCGGGTCGCTGTTCGGCACGGACGCGCCCGAGCTGACCGCCTTCGGCGACGTGAACGGCAAGCAGGTCACCCTGATCGCGCCGCCGCCCGGCGGTACGCTCAGCCAGGTCTGGTCGCCCCCGGCGGGGATGCCGGCCCAGGGCGCGGTGTCGGAGGTGCCGATCCCCGGCACGATCTCCGGATTCCCGGCGCGGCCGGCGTACGTATATCTGCCGCCGGCGTACCTGGTGCAGCCGCGGGCGCAGCTGCCGGTGCTCATGCTGCTGCCGGGCCAGCCCGGCGGTCCGTCGGACTGGTTCGACACAGGACAGATCACGAAGACGCTCGACGCGTACGCGCGCTCGCACAAGGGGCTCGCTCCGGTGGTGGTCGCGCCCGACGCGACCGGGTCGACGTTCGCCAACACTCTGTGCGCCGACACGAGCCGAGGCCACGCGGCGACCTACCTGACCCAGGACGTACCGAACTGGATCAAGGACAACCTGCAGGTGGCCGGGGACCGGGGCGGGTGGGGCGTCGGCGGCTACTCGTTCGGCGGCACGTGCGCCCTGCAGACCGCCCTGTACGCGCCGGCCACCTTCGCGTCCTTCATCGACATCTCCGGTCAGGACGAACCGACGCTGGGCTCGCGCGAGCGGACCGTGAACGAGGCGTTCGGCGGGGACGCGGCGGCGTTCGCGAAGGTGAACCCGGCCGACATCCTGAAGTCGGTCCGGTTCCCGGCGACCGCGGGCTACTTCGCCGTCGGCGACCACGACTCCACCTACCGCCCACAGCAACAGGCCATGTACGCCGCCTGCCAGTCGGCCGGCCTCGCCGCCGAGTACCACGAGTTGCCGGGCGGCCATTCGTGGGGCGTCTGGCGACCGGCCATCGCCCAGGCCCTGCCGTGGTTCGCCGCCCGGGCCCAGCTGAGCAACTGAGTCCCACTGAGTCCCCGTGGAAGCGACCGACCGAGCCGAGGAGGGCGGCGTGACCGACCAGGCCGTCGAGGAGATCGAACCGGCGGCGCCCGCCGCACCGGAGCCGGTGTCGCGCTGGCGGGCGCTGGTGGCGTGGTTCGCCGACGTCCTCTGGCATTCGCCGGTGTCCCTGGGCCTGCTCGCCGCGCTGTGGGTGATCGGCGCGGTCACCGGCAGCCTGCGCGGTCCGGACGAGGCACTGCTCGCCCGGTACGGGGCCGGCGTCATCCCGCTCGAACTCGGTCGCTGGTGGACACCGATCACCTCCGGGCTCTGGTGCGCGTCGCTGGCCGCGTACATCGCCACGACCCTGATCCTCGTCCTCGTCTGCGCGCCGGCCGAGCGGCGGATCGGCTCGCTGCGTACGCTCGGCGTCCTGCTCGCCTGCCAGATCGCGGGCGTCCTGCTGGCGGTGGGGCTGGCGAAGGTCGGCAGCTTCGGGGACTGGTGGCTCACCAGCATCGCGGCGACCCTGGCGGTCGGCGGCTCGACCGGGCCGATCGGCGCGGCGCTGGCCGCGAGCGCGCTGTACCCGACGCTGTGGCGGCGGCGCCTGCGGCTGTTCATGATCCTGACGCTGGCCATCCTGGCGCTCTACATCGGCGAGTTGCAGGACCTGATCCGGCTGCTCGGCGGGCTCGTCGGTCTCGGCCTCGGCGCCCTGCTCTTCCGGCGCGTCCGCGACCGCTCCGTCCCGCACCGCTCGTCGCACACCGAGGTACGCGTCCTCGTCGCGCTCGTCGTGGCGGCGGCCGGGATCGGCGCGCTCGCGGCGACCTTCGTCCCGTTCCCGGTCGGGCCGCTGTCGGCGTACTCGGACTTCTTCGCGGCGCGGCCGGAATCGGTGCAGCACGTCAACGAGGTGTGCGCGGATCCGTCGC
The DNA here is from genome assembly GCF_000428945.1 of Hamadaea tsunoensis DSM 44101. GTDB lineage: Bacteria > Actinomycetota > Actinomycetes > Mycobacteriales > Micromonosporaceae > Hamadaea > Hamadaea tsunoensis. Next base: position 259,207 of record NZ_AUAX01000008.1, read on the forward strand.
TCGCCGGCTACTGCCGGTCGCTGCGTACCGAGCGGCTGTTCGCGGCGTACCCGCCCCGGCTGATGGCGGTCATGCCCGCACTGTTCCTGCTGGTGGCGGCCGAGGGGTTGCGGCGCGGCAAGCGGCTGGCCTGGTGGGTGGCGGCGGCGCTCAACGCCGCGGTCCTCGTCCTCGTCGTCGGGGGGATCTTCGTCACACCGCCCGACGAGCAGGACTCCGGCTTCCTCTGGAACAACCTCGAACCGCTCCTGCTCCCCGTCGGCACCATCGTCGTCTTGCTGCTCACCCGCCGTCACTTCGACCGGCCCGTCCCGCGATCGAGCGGCCGGCGGATCGCGCTGGTCTCGGGCGTCGTACTGGCCGCGCTGATCGTGCTGCACCTGGTGGCAGGCTGGTTCCTGCGCCACCAGTTCGACCCCGTCGCCACCCTGAGCAAGCTCGTCCGCGGGCTGCCGGCCCGGCTCCTCCCACCGTTCTACTCCGACCTGGTACGCGTACCGGTCGTGCCCACCGGCGGGCTGCCGAAGGCGATCTACATGTACGGCGGGCTGATCTTCTGGCTGACCGTCCTCCTCGGGCTCCTCTGGGCCTTCACGCGCGCCGGGACGGCTCAGGACTCCGCCGCCCAGACGAAGGCCCGGGCGCTGCTCGCCTCCGGCGGCGGCTCGACGCTGTCGTACATGACGACCTGGCCCGGCAACACCTACTGGTTCGCGGCCGACGGGCGGGCGGCGGTCGCGTACCGGGTGGTCGGCGGCGTGGCGGTCACCACAGGCGATCCTTTCGGCGAACCCGACGCCCGGGCGGCGGCCGTCGGCCGGTTCGCCGCCTTCTGCGGGGACAACGGCTGGACACCTTGTTTCTACAGTGTGACCCAGCCCATACGCGCCGCCGCCGAGGCGCTGGGCTGGAAGTCCGTGCAGGTCGCCGAGGACACCGTGATCCCGCTCGGCGACCTCGCCTTCACCGGTAAGAAGTGGCAGGACGTGCGTACCGCCCTGAACAAGGCGAAGAAGGAGGGCATCACCGCCGAGTGGTGGACCTACCCCAAGGCGCCGCTCGCCATCACCGACCAGGTACGCGCGATCTCCGAGGAGTGGGTCGCCGACAAGGGGATGCCGGAGATGGGCTTCACGCTCGGCGGACTGGACGAGCTGAACGATCCGGATGTGCGCTGCCTCATAGCCCTCGACGAGCAGCGGACCGTACACGGAGTAACCAGCTGGTTACCGGTCTATGCTGACGGGATGGTCACGGGCTGGACTCTCGACTTCATGCGCCGCCGGGCGAACGGGTTCCGCGGCGTCGTCGAGTTCCTCATCGCCTCCGCCGGGCTCGGCGCGCAGGAGGAAGGAGCGAAGTTCCTGAGCCTCTCCGGCGCTCCGCTCGCCCGCCTCGACAGGGGCGAGGACTTCGGCCCGCTGCAGAAGCTGCTCGACGGAGCGGGCAAGGCGCTCGAGCCCGTCTACGGGTTCCGCTCGCTGTTCGCGTTCAAGGCGAAGTTCCAGCCGGCGTACGAACCGCTGTACATGGCGTACCCGGATCCGGCCGCGCTGCCGGCGATCGGCAATGCGATCGGGCGGGCGTACCTGCCGCACATGACAGCGGGTCAGGGCCTCCGACTGGTACGCCGACTCGTTGGGTAGCGCTCTGCGTAATGACCGTGTTACGCTCTGTGGTAACGAGTGATGTGCTGGTTTGGGGGTATCACTTCCGCGGCACCCTAAATGTATGAATTGCCTATTTCGTACCGTCGTCGTCTTGGCGCAACCTGATCGGCCACGAGTACGAAGAAATAGACAGCCATACCAGTGACGCATGCCATTAAATGCAGGTGGGCAGCGGGTTTATCGCCCGTCTAAGCTCGACCAATGCGCCAAGACAACGACGTCCAGGCCGGACGCACGCGAATTCTTACGCAGAAGTTCGCCAGCCTTCGGTCCACCCTGACCACCAACCTGCGCGAGCACCTCAACCTGGAGAACGCGGTCGCCCTGCGCCAGCGGGCCAAGCCGCAGCACGCGGTCATCCTCGGCCTCGTGAGCCTCGCCGCTGTGGGCGCCCTGTCCCACAGCACTCCCGCGAACGCGGAGGCCACCAACTCGACGAAGGCGACCACCGTCGCCGAGGCCGCCCGTGCGCAGGTCTCCGCAGCGGACCGCTCGCAGCGGGCCGCCACGGTCAAGACCCCCGCCACCGCCAAGGCCGCCACCCCGGCGAAGACCGCCAAGGCCACTCCCACGACGATCGCCCCTGTCGCGGGTCTCGACCAGACCCAGATGAAGAACGCCATCGCCATCGTCAAGGCGGGCCAGGAGCTCGGCATCCCCGAGCGCGGCCAGATCGTCGCCGTCGCCACCGCGATGCAGGAGAGCAAGCTGTACAACCTGGCGAGCTACGTCGTCCCCGAGTCCCTGAAGTACGCCCACGAGGGCACGGGCGCGGACTACGACTCCGTCGGACTGTTCCAGCAGCGGTACACCACCGGCTGGGGCACTGTGAAGAGCATCATGAACCCCAGCGAGTCGGCGAAGAAGTTCTACCGCGCGCTGCAGGGCGTCGGTGGCTGGCAGAACATGCCGATCACCGTGGCCGCGCAGACCGTGCAGGGCTCGGCCTTCCCGGACGCGTACGCCCAGCACACGGGCAACGCGACGGCGGTCGTCAAGGCGATCAACGCCGCTCAGAAGTGACGTAAACCCCTTCAGCGACAACCCCTATAGCTCGAACGCCTCGTGCGGTGGCTCCCTTCGGTGGGACCCACCGCGCGAGGCGTTTGCGGCTACTATCCTTCCCGGCGACCAGGCGTCCACATGCGACGCCCGCCGACGGCGAAGGAGCGTTACGGGGATGCGGCGGATCACCTGGCTGGCGGCGGCGCTTCTGCTGACGGCCTGCACCTCGGACCCGGGTGAACCACATCTCACCGCGTCGCCGTCGGCATCGCCCGCGACGGTGGTCGCGGGCGACTTCCTCCAGGTGACGTCGGGCCGCCCGGAGGCCACCAGCGACGTCTCCCACGCCCAGAAGAGCATCGACCCGCAGCAGGCCACGCTGATCGGACCGACCTTCGCCGCCCGGTTCGACTGGACCGCGACGGTGCCCCGGATCGGAGCCGAGGACGCCGTGTCGCTCCGGCTCGACGGGCCGATCGAAGCTCCGGCCGGGCAGGAGCTCTTCCTCGCCCACCTCGCGAAGGAACAGCCGAAGACGCTCGGCGTACCGGACACCACACCCGCCGCCGTGAAGCTGACCGTCGGCGACCACACGCGTACGCTCGCCGGGACCGTCCCCTATGGTGACGCGACCTACATCGTGGCGGTGCCCGCAGGTGCGCCGGTCCGCTACGCCGTCACCGACAAGCAGCGTACGCAGACCCTGGATCTGCGTACGGGCAAGCGGGCGGCGGACGCGATCGCGGGGTTCTATCCCACGTTCGAAGCCAAGTCCGTGTGGCTGAAATCCGAGGTCCGCCTCGATCCGCGCAAGGGCGACCTGACCGTCGCCGGCGGCCTGACCCTCGTCCCGTGGACCCAGGAGCACGGCTGGGCGGCGGCCGGCCGGGGCTGGCTGGTCTACGAGGCCAGCTTCAACCAGATCATCGGCTACGAGGACGACGAGAAGGTCGACGTCCGGCGCAGCCTCACCGTGCTGGCCGGCGGTAAGGCGTACCCGGCCGTGGCGGACATCGTCACACCGGGGTTCACCGGATCGCTGACCGACGCCGGCCGGGCCACGGTGTACTTCAGCGTCCCGGCCGGTACGCGATCGGCGACGATCAAGCTGACGCCGCACGGGACCTGCAAAGGCGGCTGCCTCTTCGGCCCCGGCGACTCGACGACCGTCACCCTGGCCGCCCGCGCGGCCTGACGCTCAGGTGTTGATGGACAGCGTACGCATCTCGTGATGGTGCTGCAGGTACGCGCGTACCTGCAGCAGTGCCGCGATCCCCTCGCCGACGGCCGACCCGAGCTGCTTGGTCGATCCGGCGCGGACGTCGCCGGCCGCGAACACGCCCGGCACGGTCGTCTGGAAATCGTCCCCGGTACGCAGGAAGCCCCACTCGTCGGTGTCGATGCTGCCGTCGAGGAAGCCCGTGTTCGGGTCGAGGCCGATGAAGATGAACGCCGCTTCGGGCCGCCACCGCAGCTCCTCGCCGGTCGCCCGGTCGCGGCCCACCACCTCGGTGAGCTTGCCCCCGGCCCCGATCACCTCGACGACCTCGACGTTCGTGTGGATCTCGAATTTGGGGTGCGCGCGTACCTTGTCCTGCAGCAGCTGCGAGGCGGTCAGCGCGGGTCCACGCTGGACGATCCGGATCCGGTCGGCGAACTGGGCCAGGAACAGCCCTTCCTCCAGGCCGGAATTGCCGCCGCCGACCACGAGCAGCTCGTGCGCGCCCTTGTAGAAGGGCCCGTCGCAGGTGGCGCAGAAATGCAGCCCGGCGCCGATCAGGTCGTCCTCGCCCGGCACCCCCATCCGCCGGTACGTGGATCCGGTCGCCACGATGGCAGCGGTGGCCTCGATCTGCTGACCGGTGCCGAGAGTGATCGCGACGTGCCCGTCGTCCGGCTCGATCGTGGCGACCGAGACCGCCGACAGCAGCTCGACGCCGTACCGCTGGGCCTGCGTGACGAACCGCTCGGCCAGGTCCGCCCCGCCGACGCCGTCCGGGAATCCGGGATAGTTGTCGATCCGCTCGGTCACGCCGGCCTGACCGCCGAGCGAGCTCTTGTCGATGACCACCGCGTCGATGCCCTCGCGCGCCGCGTAGATCGCCGCCGCCAGGCCCGCCGGGCCGCCGCCGACGATCGCGAGGTCGTACACCTCGCGCTCGGCCTGCAGGGTCAGGCCCAGCTTGGTCGCCAGCTCGTCATTGGACGGTTCCAGCAGGATGCTGTCGTCCGGGAAGACGACCATGGGGATCGTCCGGCCGCCGTTCTGCCGCTCCTGCACGATGCGCAGGCCCTCGGCGTCCTGGTCGATGTCCGTCCAGTCGTAGGGGACGCGATGCTCGCCGAGGAACTTCTTCGCCTGCCGGCAGTCCGGGCACCAGGGTGCGCCGTAGACCTTCAACCGCTCCATTCCCCGCATCCTATGGTCGCCGGCCGCGATTCGTTCCTTACGAAATGCGGATGAGCGGTTCTGCCTGGACGGCCGGCCGCGATGAGCGCGTCGAAGCGCGTCGGCGGGGCGGGGATGATCACACATGGTGAGGGTATCCCCGGATGGTCGCGGTTGACGGCTTGGTACACACTGTGCCGATGGGCAGTGAGATCACGGACGGTGAAATCGTCGTCTCCGGCCTGACCAAGCACTACAAACAGGTCAGGGCCGTCGACGGGCTGTCGTTCACGGTGAAGCCAGGTCGCGTGACCGGCTTCCTCGGGCCGAACGGCGCCGGCAAGACGACCACCTTGCGCATGGTATTGAACCTGGTAACTCCTACGGCGGGCACCGCCACCATCGGCGGCAGCCGGTACGCCGACCTCGCCGCCCCGTTGCAGTCGGTCGGCGCGGTGCTCGAGGCGTCGAGCGCGCACAAGGGCCGGACCGGCCGCAACCATTTGCGGGTCCTCTGCGCGGCGGCCGGCCTGCCGGACACCCGCGCCGACGAGGTACTCGAACTGGTCGGGCTGGCCCCGGCCGCGAAGCGGAAGTTCAAGGGCTACTCCCTCGGCATGAAGCAGCGGCTGGGCATCGCCGCCGCCATGCTCGGCGACCCGCAGGTGCTGATCCTGGACGAGCCGGCCAACGGCCTCGACCCGGAAGGCATCCGCTGGATGCGCGATTTCCTGCAGGCACTCGCGAAGCGGGGGCGGACCATCCTGGTCTCCAGCCACCTGCTCTCGGAGATGGAACTGCTGGCCGACGACGTCGTCATCATCGCCGCGGGCCGGCTGGTGGCGCAGGGCTCGGTCGAGGAGATCATCGGCAACGCGTCGTCCGTCGCCAAGGTACGCGTACGCACGCCGAAGCCGGACGCGCTGCTGGCCGCCCTGACCGGGGCGACCGCGGAACGCCCGGAGGACGGCGTCCTGCTGCTGTCCGGCGTGACCGCGGAACAGGTCGGCGACGCGGCCCTCGCGGCCGGCGTGGCCCTGCACGAACTGGTCGCCGAGATGCCCGACCTGGAGCGCGTCTTCCTCGACCTCACGGCCGGCAAGGAGGCGATCCGATGAACCTCATCCGCAGCGAGTTCCGCAAGATCCGGACGACGAACGTGTGGTGGCTGTTCGCCATCGGCGCCCTCGTCCTGCTCGCACTGTCGTTCACGATCAACGCGCTCAACATGCACTACGGCGTGCTCCACCAGCCCGACGGCGGTGGCGTCGACCCGAACTCGGAGGAGGGCGCACAGCTCGCCGCGCTGGCCACGCCGGTCGCGCTGACCTCCTACATGGTCACGTCCGGGCAGTACTTCGGCCTCATGTTCGTGATGCTGCTCGGTATCATCACGGTCACGAACGAGTACTACCACCAGACCGCGACGACGACGTTCCTCACCACGCCGCACCGCACCCGGGTCATCGTGGCGAAGGCCGTCGCGGGCGGGTTCTTCGGCGTCCTGCTGTGGGTGATCACGACCGCGATCACGATCCCAGCCACCGCGATCTTCCTCAACGGGGAAGGAATCACGCCGAAGTTCGGCGACCCGGACGTCATCCGGGCGATGCTGCTCAACGGGGTCGCGTACGCGCTGTGGGCGTTGATCGGCATCGGGATCGGCGTACTGATTCGCAGCCAGATCGGCGCGACGATCACGGCGATGGTGGTCTACACCGTCGGCACGATCGCGGTCTCGATCATCGTGACCGTCCTGAAGAACGTGCTGCACTGGAACTGGGTGGACAACATCCAGTGGGCGATGCCCTCGATCGCGTCGGGGCTGATGACCTCCGGCACGGACCTCCCGGGCCAGCCGCACTACTGGGTCGGCGCGCTCGTGCTGATCGCGTGGGCGGCGGTCACCGGCGTCATCGGCACGCTCATCCTGCGCAAGCGCGACATCGCCTGATCCCTGTTCGACCTCCGGCCCCGCGGGCGGTTCCGCTACAACAGGGAACCGCGCGCGGGGTCGATCACGTGCAGGGGTATCTCCTTCGCCAGCCGGTCCAGCACCGCGGACGCGTCGCCGTCGGCCGCCGCGTACTCGCCGGCGGTCAGGGCGACGATCTGGATGAAGGTCAACGGCCCGGCCGGACCCTCGACCGTGGCCAGCTCGGCGTCCTCGACGAAGGCCAGGGTGGACAGCTCGGTCGGCCCCGGCCCGAGGGTCAGCACGCCCGGCCGCAGCGTCTGCCCCGGCTCGAACCGCTGCCCCGTCCCCACCACGTACGCCGACAGCTGTTGCACCAGCAGCACCGCCCAGGCCGGCGGCTCGACCGCGTCGGGCCGGCGTACCGCCCGGAGGGTGAACTCGAAGTTGCGGCCGGTCCCGGCACCGTAGAGATCGGACATCCCGTAGCTGACGAGGTGCCAGTGCGGCACGGGCTCGTCGCGGACGAAGATGCTGATGCCGTCGAGCGTCTCGGTGCCGCCGAGATAGCTCGGCAGCTCCGGAGCGACGTGCAGGGGTACGGCGTCGCCGTAGAGGGCGTCGAGGGCGGCGTCGATGGCGTCCCAGCCGGCGGTCGATCCGTTCTCGCCGATCATGACCACACGGTACGCCCATCGATCCCAGGCCGTCCCTACTCGGTATCGATGTTCTCGATCCTTGGCCTGGCACCGCGGTCAGCCAGTGCGCCGGGATCCAGGCGGCGTCCGGCAAGGCTTGACCTTCCCCCGCCATACGGACGTATGCGGGAGAAGATCAAACGCCGCCGGTCGCCGTCTGGGCCCGGCGCACGGTCACTAACAAGTACCGTTGCAGGCCATGACCTTGAGGCGGTCCAGGGTGCCGTTCCAGACGTCCTGGTCGCCCGGGAACGTGCCGGAGTCGGCCCACTGCCAGAACGAGTACACCGAGTACCCGGTCGGGAGCGTGCCCACCGAGCTGGAGTAGCGGGCGATCCACAGCGGAACGTTCGCCGACCAGGCGTTGTACGCGCCGATGCAGGAGTTCCACCAGTTCGTCGTGGTGTAGATGACCGGGTACCTCGTCGTCCGGGCGTGGTACTCGTTCACGAACGAGGTGATCCAGCTGCGCATCGACGCCTGCGAGAGGCCGTAACACGTTGCGCCGTACGGGTTGTACTCGATGTCCAGCGCGCCGGGCAGCGTCTTGCCGTCCTTGGACCAGCCGCCGCCGTGGTTCACGAAGTAGTCGGCCTGCGTAGCGCCGGAGGTGGTGTCGGGCCGCGCGAAGTGGTACGAGCCGCGGATCATCCCGACGTTGTAGGAGCCGTTGTACTGCTGGGTGAAGTAGGCGTTGGTGTAGTAGGTGCCCTCGGTCGCCTTGATGTACGCGAACCGGGCTCCGTTGTTCCAGGCCGCCGTCCAGTTGACGTTGCCCTGGTAGCTGGACACGTCCATGCCCTGTACGCCGGCGGGCGCGGCCGTAGAGGCGGTGCCGGTGAACGTGACGGCGGCGATGACCGCCAGGGCGACGGGGGTGACGCGGGACAGGAGTTTCCGGGGTGTGGGCATCTGTCCTCCTCCAAGAGGCTGTGAAACTCTTTCGAGATTGGAGCAGACGCCGGTACAGATTTTCAAGAGGAGATCGGCATTTCTCGACATTTTCATGTGCCGATTTACCGTTTGCGCCGATCTCCAAGATCCAGCCTTGCGGAGCAGTGGCGCTGTTCGACTTGGCCCGCTTCGAATGTGTCTCGACTGTCCGATACGGGGTTTGGGCGGCCCGGCTCGTCGGTGATCGTTCGCGGTGGGATGTAGTTTTCGGGTCCGCCCGCTTGATCCATTGCGGCCGGGATCGGCCGCCTCCTGTGATGCGGGAACGATTTTCCACCAGATGAACCACGGCCACCGATTTCTTGATCGTTTGCGGCCGAGGTGTAAATCCGGCCCGATCTGCATGATCGTTTACGGGTCAGGTGTAGCCAGCGGCGGTCAGCGTGCTCCGCAACCGTAGTCGATCATGCAACCGGCGGCCGTATTCACACCTCAGCCGTAAACGATCACCCCACCGGCCACCACCGAGCGCCCATATCGAACAGTCGGGACAATGCCCAACGCGCCCGTGTGCCCCTGATCTTCGAGGCGGGCGGCGATCTTGCGCGAATGCTCGGGCATTTCGGGTAGTCCGGACGAAATTCGAGACATTCGCGCAAGATCGTCGGGCACTCCTGCGTACAAGTCGGACAGTCGCGACAAAGGCAAGTGGGTGAAGGAGGTTCAAGAGGGTGAAGGGGGTCAAGGTATGAAAAGCCCTTGAATGAATTTCGGCTAGTTCTTCTTGCCGAGGATGAACCGGATCGCGACGATCACCACCGCGATGCCGATCGCGAGCCCCACGACCCTGAGAAAACCGGACTCGCTGGACGCCTTCGAAAGCGTCTGAGCGATCACCATCACGTCTCCCCTTTCGTGGCACCAGGTTTCGCCCGAGAGCGCCGCGGGCAGTTGGACGATAACCGACGGGGCGAGCGGAGGAGGAGTCGTGAGCGTGACCGATGCGAAGGATTGGGACACCGGCGAGTGGGGCGGCCGCGGGGTGGCCGACATCCTGGCCGACGAGCATGAGCGCATCGATCGGCTGCTGTCCGACGTCGTCGCGATGGACGCGGCGAAGCAGGGGCGGCGGGACGTGGCGGACGCGTTCATCTCGTCGCTGACGCGGCACCTTTCGGCCGAGGAGCAGGATCTGCTGCCGGCGACCCGCAAGGCGGCGCCGGATCTGGAGTCGACGATCGACGCGGAGCTGGCCGCCGACGTGGAGCTGCTGCACACGCTGGCCGCCCTGCACAAGGCGGACGCGACGAGCGAGGAGTTCGACGCGCTGCTGGCCCGTACGCAGTTGCAGGTCCGCCGGCACATCTCGGCCGCGCACGAGGACATCCATCCGGAGGTGCGGCGCCGGATGACGCGCGAGGAGCAGGTGCGGCTGGGCAACCGGGTGGACATCTTCGCCGAGGCGGCGCCGACGCGGCCGCACCCGAAGACGCCGATGACCCCGCCGCTGAACAAGATCGTCGATCCGGCCATGGGTGCGGTGGACAAGATCCGCGATGTGCTGTCGGGCCGGAAGACCCGGCCGCAGGATCTCTGATCGGTTCCCACTCTGATCGGTTCCCACAAGGAAGCCCCGGGCGATCCGCCCGGGGCTTCCTTCATGTGCGGCAGGGCACTGCGCGAAGATCAGCGCCGCCGGCCCCGCCAGTTGCCACCGACGCCCCAGCCGGACAGCTGCAGCGCGACGAACAGCAGGCCGGCCGTCGTCATGGTCGTGGCGTTGATGTATTTGTTGCTGTCCACCGGGAGCAACTCGATGAGCAGTGCGATCAGAAACAGAACCGCGGCGATTTTGGCGAACATCTATATTCCTCCCCTTCACATCGAGCGTCCCGGACGTTACTGTCCGGTAAACGCGAAATATGTTCGCGCCCACGCTTCGTCGTGAAGGGACACTGCCCATGTCCAACTCGTCGCAAACCCCGGCGCCGTCCCGTGGGCGGTGGTTGCGCGCCGGGGTCGCCCTCGTCCTCGCCGCCGCGTCGGTGACGTTCCTCGACGCCGCCCCGGCGGCGGCCGCGAGCGCGTACCTGACGGGCACCGACTACTGCCTCGACCAGTGCAACGACATCCTGCCGCCCGGCGAGAACGGCAACGCCACCCTCGCCGGCATCCTCGCCCATCAGACGCTCGGCACCCGGCCCGCGCACTCGGCCGACCAGCTCGGCAAGTACGCGAATCTGCTCAACGCGTACACCGGACTGAACGACGAGCAGATCGGGCAGTTCTACAACGACTCGGCGTTCGGCGTACCGGCGTCGCAGGTGGAGAGCACGACTTCGCCGCGGTCGGACGTGAGCATCGTGCGGGACAAGGCGACCGGCTCCCCGCACGTCTACGGCACCACCCGCTCGGGCACCATGTTCGGGGCCGGGTACGCCGGCGCCCAGGACCGCCTGTTCCTCATGGACCTGATGCGGCACGTCGGCCGGGGCAGCCTGACCGGCTTCGCGGGCGGGTCGCCCGGCAACCAGTCGCTGGAGCAGAGCGTCTGGCGCAACTCCCCCTACACCGAGGCGGACCTCCAGGCCCAGGTCGACTACCTGCACGGCCAGGGTACGCGCGGCGCCCAGCTCTACGACGACATCGTGGCCTACATCGCGGGCATCAACGCGTACATCGACCACTGCATGTCGCAGTCGCCGATCGACTGCCCCGGCGAGTACGTGCTGACCGGGCACCTCGACGCGATCACGGGCGCGGGCGGGCCGGTGCACTTCTCGCCGACCGACCTCGTCGCGATCTCGGGTGTCGTCGGCGGCCTGTTCGGCGGCGGTGGCGGCGGCGAGATGGCCTCCGCCCTGGTACGCGTCGAGGCCGAGGCGAAGTACGGCGTGGCCGTCGGCGACCAGGTGTGGCAGGCGTTCCGGGAGCAGAACGACCCGGAGACCGTGTTGACCCTCCACAACGGACAGAGCTTCCCGTACGGCCAGTCACCCGCCAGCCCGACCGGCGTGGTGCTGCCCGACCGGGGCACGACCAACGGCGTACCGGTGGTGTACAACGCGACCGGCTCGGCGGGGACGAGCGCGGCGGCCATCGCCCCGGCCACCAAGCAGAAGGGCATGTCCAACGCGGTCGTCGTGTCCGGCGCGCTGACGCAGTCCGGCAACCCGATCGCCGTCTTCGGCCCGCAGACCGGCTACTTCTCGCCGCAGCTGCTGATGCTGGAGGAGCTGCAGGGCCCGGGGATCAGCTCGCGCGGTGCCGCCTTCGCCGGCGTCAACCTCTACGTGCAGCTCGGCCGCGGCCAGGACTACGCGTGGAGCGCCACGTCGGCCGGCCAGGACATCACCGACACGTACGCCGTCCAGCTCTGCGAGACCAACGGGAGCGCCGCCACGGTCAACTCGCTCGCGTACCTGTATCACGGCACGTGCACGGCGATGGACAAGTTGCAGGTGAACAACAGCTGGACGCCGACCACGGCCGACTCGACCCCGGCCGGCTCGTACTCGCTGATCACCTATCGCACCAACTACGGGCTGGTCACCCACCGGGGGCTCGTGGGCGGCGTACCGACGGCGTTCACGTCGCTGCGCTCGACCTACCGGCACGAGGCGGACTCCGCCATCGGGTTCCAGATGTTCAACGACCCGGCCCAGATGGGCGACGCCGCGGCGTTCATGAACTCGGCGAGCAACGTCGGGTACGCGTTCAACTGGTTCTACGTCAACAACACGCAGGCGGCGTACTTCAACTCGGGCGCCAACCCGGTACGCCCCGCGGGCGCCGACCCGAACCTCCCGCAGCGCGGTGACGCGGCGCACGAGTGGACGGGCTGGAACCCGGCCAACAACACGGCGACGTACACCGCGGCGAGCGCCCACCCGCAGGCGGTGAACCAGGACTTCTTCGTCAGCTGGAACAACAAGCAGGCGGCCGACTTCAGCGCGGCCGACGGCAACTTCAGCTTCGGCCCGGTGCAGCGCGTCGACATGCTCGACTCGGGTGTGCGGGCGGCGACGGCCGGCGGCCACAAGGTCTCCCGCGCCGACGTCGTGAAGGTCATGGAGAACGCGGCCAACACCGACCTGCGGGCGACCGAGACCCTCGCCCTGATGCTGTCGGTCATCAACAGCCAGCCGGTCACCGACCCGACCCAGGCGTCCGTCGTCGGTGGACTCCAGACGTGGCTCAGTTCCGGCGGCCACCGGATCGAGACGTCCTCGGGCAGCCACACCTACGCGTACGCGGACACGATCCGCACGTTCGACGCGTGGTGGCCGCTGCTGGTGTCCGGCGAGTTCAAGAGCGCGCTCGGCGACTCGCTGTACAACTCGCTCGTCGGGGCCATGCAGATCAACGAGTCCCCGTCCGGCGGCCAGCAGGACGCGGCCGGCAGCGGCGGGTCGCTCAACGACACGCAGGGCCACAAGGGCTCGTCGTTCCAGCACGGCTGGTGGGGCTACGTCAGCAAGGACCTGCGCAAGGTGCTCGGCCAGCCGGTGAGCAACCCGCTCGCCTCGACCTACTGCGGCGGCGGCAGCCTCGCCTCCTGCCGGTCGATGCTGCTGTCCACGCTCAGCACCGCGTACGCGACCCCGGCGGCGACCACCTATCCGGCCGACAGCCACTGCTCGGCCGGTGACCAGTGGTGTGCCGACAGCGTCATCCAGTCCCCGCTCGGCGGCATCACCGACGACATCATCGGCTGGCAGAACCGGCCGACCTACCAGCAGGTCGTGTCGTTCCCGGCGCACCGCGGCGACAACCTCGCCAACCTGGCCAACGGCAAGACCGCCACGGCGTCGAGCGTGCAGTTCCTGACGAGCAACACCGCGAACAAGGCCGTCGACGCGAGCGACTCCAGCCGCTGGAGCAGCTCCTACTCCGACAGCAACTGGCTCAAGGTGGACCTCGGCTCGGCGCAGAGCTTCTCGCGCGTACTGCTGCACTGGGAGTCGGCGTACGGGAAGGCGTACCGGATCGACGTGTCGAACGACAACAGCACGTGGACCACGGTGTGGTCGACCTCGGTCGGTGACGGCGGGCTCGACGTGGACACCTTCGCCCCGGTCACCGCGCGGTACGTCCGCATGCAGGGCGTGACGCGCGGCACGTCCTACGGCTACTCCCTCTACGAGCTGGAGGTCTACACGAAGTAGCCCTCCGCGCTCCTGTTCCGCGGTCTCTGAAGATCCCGTTTGGATCAGGGAAATCACCCGAATCTTGGGCCAAGATTACGGTGAAATCCCTGATCCAAGCGGGATCTTGGGGTTTACGGGCGGCTACGACCAGGTGGCGGTGAAGCGGGCGGCACCGTCCACCGTGTAGCCGGCGACGGCGGTCAGGAACGCGCCCTCGGACTGGAGCGCGAGGTCGGCGGCGCGCAGGCCGGTCTCCGTCAGGTCGCGCAGGACCCTGGCCTCACCGCGGCTCACGACCCCGCTGTAGCGCGGCTTGCCGTCCACGACCGCCACGCTCAGCTGACCGACCGCACAGCCGTCGACCGCACGGTCGAACGTGTCGCCGTCGAGATCCAGCAGCGCCGTCGCCGTCGCCGCCGAGCGCCCGAAGCACGCGGCCACGAGCCCGCCCGCGACCGCCACGCTCAGCGGCTGGTAGCCGTCCGCCGCCAGCGTCGCGGCCCGTCGCCCGAACTCCTCCGGTCGCACGCCCACCACGCTTGCCGTCACGGCGCCCGCCGCCAGAATCGCTCCATATCGGATAGTACGCGCAACCGCGTGCGAACTGATGGCGATCGGGTACCGGCCGGATCGGGCGGCCTGCGCGAGGGCCTCGGTGAACGCCCCGGCTTCGAGATCGGCCAGGACCGTGCGGTCGTCGCGTACCGGGCGGAGGACCGCGGTGGTCAGCGTACCGTCGCCGTCCGCCCGCGCGGTCAGGGCGACGGGACCGAAGCCGAGCGGGCGCGCCTCGTCGATCCCCCACAGCCACGGCCTCGGCGGCCAGTCGATGGCGAGGTACTGCCCGAGATGCGGCCAGAGGTAGTGGGGCGGCTGCTTGTCCGGCCAGATCAGCGACGGGACGTCCGGTATTCCCCGGTCGGCCGTCGGCCCGACCTTCGTGACGATGTCCCACGGGGCGAGGTCGAGCCGCTCGACGAGCCACGCGTCGCGTACCGGCCAGGGGCGGGCGTACCGTTCGGCCTCGACCGGGCTGTCGAGCGCGGTCTGGACCCGCAGATGGGGCAGCGAACTCCCGCCCGAGTTGCCGACCCGGCCGAGCACCGCGCCGGCCGTCACCGACTGTCCCTTCACGACGGTCACGCTGCCGTGCATCAGATGGTGGTACGCCGTCGTGGTCCCGTCGGCGTGCCGCAGGTGGACGAGGTTGCCCTCCTCCTGCCCCGGGTCGAAGACCGCCTTGTGCGGATGGGGATTCTCGTAGACGTCGTTCGCCACCCGGATCACGACGCCGTCGGCGACCGCCCGGACGGGCATGTTCCAGGCGCGGAAGTCGGCGTTCTGCGTGCCGTCGGTGCCGGGCAGCAGGTCGCTCCACTCGCCGGACGCGTAGCCGGTCAGCCCGATCTGGTACGCCCACACCCGCCCGCCGTCCGCGCCGCCGCTGCTGTTGCGGCCGACGGCCGAGGCGTACTCGTCCTGGCGCAGATCCTTGGCGGCGAACGGAACCGGCCGCCCCACCGGGTACGCGACGAGTTCCCAGGTCTTCGTAGCCGCCTCGGTGTAGCCGTCGGCGCTGATCTCGACGCGTACCGTGGCGGAGGGCAAGGTGGCGAGGTAGATCTCGTTCGAGTGGAACATCTGGTCGGCGCCCAGCCAGTCGACGTTGGTCCACTCCCGGACCTCGCCGGGCGCGATCGGATCGGCCAGCGTGATCTCGACGCCGCCCATGGCGAAGACCGGCTGGGCGAGGCCGGGGAAGACGACCGAGACGCCGGTGACGTGGACGGGCTCCGCACCGGTGTTGCGCAGGAAGAGATGGGCGACGACCTTCGAGCCCTCGGCCTGCCCGTAGGCGACCGGCGTCAACGGCAGGTACGCCAGCCCCGTCCCCACGGCGGGCTGCGCCCAGATCTCCAGCGGCGGCGCGAACTGCGGGCTGGGCGGGGCCGGCGGGTCGGCGAGCGCCCGGCCGGGAACGAGCAGGGTGGCGAGGGGGGCCGCGAGGGCGGCGCCGAGGAGCGTACGGCGATCCATGGAAGGATCATCACGCCTTCGACGAAGCAACTATGTCACTTCTCCGACACGGCGTAGGGCCGGTGTCCACGAGGGACACCGGCCCCGGCCGGAGAACTACGCGATCAGCCGATGTGGACGGCCGGGCGCGCCTCGCTCTCGATGTCGATCCGCGGGTCCTTCCGGATCATCGTGAAGATGATGAGCGTCGAGACCGCGAACAGGATGGCGCTGATCGTGAACGCCACGTTGTAGCCGTGGATCGCGGCGAGACCACCCAGTTCCTGCGGCGGCGTGGTACGCGCATGCGACGTCACGTAGTTCGCCACGGCCGTCGTGAAGACCGTGTTGAGCAGCGCCACGCCCAGCGAACCACCGATCTGCTGGGACGTGTTGACCATCGCGCTGGCGACACCGGCGTCGTGGTTGGCCACACCGGTGAGCGCCGTGTTGCCGAGCGGCACGAACACCAGGCCCATGCCGATCGCCATGATGCACAGCGCCGGCAGGATCATCGCCGGGTAGGACGAGTCCGCCGAGAGCTGCGTCAGCCACACCATCGCGGCGGTCGCGAACAGGCCGCCGACGGTCATCATGACCCGCGGGCCCAGCCGCGGCAGCAGGCTGCTGCCGATGATCGCCGTGATGATCAGGGCCGCCGAGAACGGCAGGTACGCGATGCCCGTCTTCAGCGGCGAGTAGTGCAGCGTGAGCTGGAAGTAGTAGGTCATGAACAGGAACATGCCCATCATGCCCGCGCCCAGCGTGACCGAGGTCAGGTAGGAACCGCCCCGGTTGCGGTGCAGCACGACCCGCATCGGCAGCAGCGGGTTCTTGCTGCGCAGCTCCACCACCACGAATCCGACCAGCAGCACCACCGCGATCGCGAAGAAGGACAGCGTCACCGCCGACCCCCAGCCGTCCGACGCGGCCTTCGTGAAGCCGTAGACCAGTGTGGCCAGACCACCCGTGGCCAGCAGCGCGCCCGGGATGTCGTAGCGGGTGTTGCCCTGCGCCTTGCTCTCCCGCACGATCGGGATGGCCGCCAGGATCGCCGCGAACGCGATCGGGATGTTGACCAGCAGGCACCAGCGCCAGTTCGCGTACTCGGTGAGCAGGCCGCCCGTGATGAGGCCGATCGCCGCGCCGACACCCGAGATCGCACCGAAGGCGCCGAACGCCTTGGCCCGGTCCTTCACGTCCGTGAACGTGACGGTGATCAGTGACAGTGCCGCCGGCGCCAGCAGCGCACCGAAGGCACCCTGCAGGCCACGCGCGGCGAACAGCATCGCGGAGTTCTGCGCGGCACCACCGAGCGCGGACGCGAGGGCGAAGCCCGCGAGGCCGATGATGAACATGCGCTTACGGCCGGCGTAGTCCGCGATCCGGCCGCCCAGCAGCAGCAGACCGCCGAACGTCAGCGTGTACGCCGTGACGATCCACTGCCGGTTCGCGTCGTCGATGCCCAGCGCGACCTGGGCGCTCGGCATGGCGATGTTCACGATGGTGCCGTCGAGCACCACCATGAGCTGGGCTATGAGGATCACCAGCAGGGCCAGCCACCGCTTCGGATCCGGCGGATGACCGGCGGTTCCTGAAACGATGGAAGCCGGACTGGTCGACGAGGTCGACCGAGTTGTGGTTTCCGACATTGAGATTCCCCTCCCGAAGAGTCGTGTCCCCGGGGTCCCGATCAGGCTGATCGGACCCGCGCGAAGACTACGACCGGCCACCGACATTTTGGTGGCCATATATCAGCATTTTTCGACGTCTGCGTTTCCCACCCGTTGCGCGCTGGGGAATTCTCCGCGTCTTGTCAGCGCGAACGGGCGTGCAGAACCGGCAGCAGTACGTCGTCGACCACGTGCCGGACGAACTCGGCGTCCAGCGGGCCGTCCTGCCAGATCTTGCGGTTGAACACCATGGCCTGCATGACCTCCTGCAGGACCAGGGGATCGGTGTCGGCGGCGATCTCCCCCCGTCGCGCCGCGCGCTCGATCATCACCTCGTGCAATGCCCGCTTCTCGTCGACGATGCACCTTTGCAGGGCCGAGTTGAGGGTCGGTTCCCGTCGCGCCGCGGTCAGCACACCGCTGATGACATCGCCGTCGACACTGTCGGCGACCGCGCACGCGTGGGTCAGAACGACCAGCAGGTCCTCCCGCAGCGATCCCGTGTCGGGGATCTGCGGTCCGCCGTCGAAGTGCTGGATCAGCGCCTCGACGACCATCTGCGGCTTGTCGGGCCACGTGCGGTAGATCGTGGCCTTGCTCGCATGCGCCCGCTCCGCCACGAAGTCCATGGTCATCCTGTCATAGCCGACCTCGGCGAGCAGGCTGAACACGGCTTCACAGATGGCCTCGCGCCGGTCCGCGCCACGCCGGGCGGGGCGCCGGGTCGATGCCTGTGTGTCGGTCATCGCCTCTCCCCTTCCCCGTCGGCAGCCGTCAGGCTCGCGCACCGTGGCTCGCACACCGTGGCGTTCACACCGTGGTGCACGAAACCCGGTGGTGTACGAAACCGTTCCGTACCCGAACCTACGCTTCCCCCCGGCTTCCCCGACAGCCCCTGTGAGGTATGCCACCGACCCGGAGCCAGCAGCCGGTACGCGCGCTCGGCCGGGGTGATTCCGCGATACGGGGACGACCTGGCTGGTGCGGGCCGGTTAGGCTCAGAACTTCCTCTTGACGATCAATGTGACTCACCCCTGGAGGCCGTGATGGCCGAATCGACGCCGTCCCCGTCCGACCCGAACCAACCCTGGAACCCGCAGCCGCCGTACGGGCAGCCCCAACCCGGGCAGCCGCAGTACGGCCAGCCCGCGCAGGGACACCCGGCGCCGAGCGACCCCTTCGCCGACCCGACGACGGCCACGCCCGCCTACGGCCAGCCCTACGGACAGCCTGCCTCGGGACAGCCCGCCTACGGCCAGCCGCAGTACGGGCAGCCCACGTCGGGTCAGCCGCAGTACGGGCAGCCCACGTCGGGTCAGCCGCAGTACGGGCAGCCCTACGGGCAGCAGCCGACGTCCGGCACGCCGTACGCGCAGCCCTCGTCGGGCCAGCCCGCCTACGGCCAGCCGCCGGTCTCGGGCTCGCCCTACGGTCAGCCTGGTTACGGGCAGCCTGGCTACGGGCAGCAGCCGGGCTATGGACAGCCTGGTTACGGACAGCCCGGTTACGGTCCCGGTGCGGATCCGACGGCCGCGTACCCGGCCGTGGGGCAGCCGGCGCCCGGATTCCCGGGCATGCCGCCGACCCCGCCGCGCAAGTCGCGTACCGGGCTGTGGATCGGGCTGGGCGCGTTGCTGCTCGTGCTCTGCCTCGGCGGCGGTGTGGCCAGCGTCTTCATCTTCCGCAACGCGGACAACCTCACCTCGACCGGCACCGGTGCCGACCCGAGCACCCCGGCCGGCGGCCGGACGCCCGATCCGACTGCCTCGGGCGCCGACCCGAGCCCCAGTGCCGGTGGCGGCGGCGACACGACGGCCGCCTCGGTCAAGGTGGTCGCCCCGGCCACGCTCCTCGGCCAGCCGAAGCTGAACGACAAGCAGCTCAAGTCGCTCGCCCAGCAGGTGACCGACGAGATGAAGTCGTCCGCGCCGAACGCGACCGACGCCGTGTCGGGCTTCTACGGCAAGCCCGCCAACAAGCAGCTGACCATGCTCATCGCGGTCGCGGCGCCGATCGACCAGCCGGAGCTCTTCATGTCCGGCATGCAGACCGGCCTCAAGACCAGCCTCAACGCGGGCGAGTTCAAGGACGTCGCCCCCGGCCCGCTGGGCGGCGTCGCCAGCTGCGCCGACGCCAAGGCCAGCGGCATCGACTTCGCCGTCTGCCTCTGGAGCGACAAGGGCAGCTTCGGCATCGTCGGCTTCTACTACAAGAAGGTCTCGGCCGTGCAGGCCAACTTCGTCAAGGCGCGCGGCCAGGCCGAGAAGGTCGGCTGAGCGTACGCGCGACCGGGTCGCCCTCTCACCGTCGCGGCGGGAGGGCGACCCGTTCCAGTTCCGCCCCGAGCACGATCTCGCCGTCGAAGTGGCGGGCGGCCTCCTCGGCGTACACGGTGCTGTCGGGGTGGCGCTGGGAGAAATGGGTCAGCACGAGCTTGCGTACGCCGGCCGTGGCGGCGATCCGCCCGGCCTGTGCCGCCGTGAGGTGACCGGCCGCGTCGGCGAGTTCCCGCTCCGACTCCAGGAACGTCGACTCGATGACGAGCAGGTCGGCGTCCTGGGCCAACGCGTACGCGGCCGGGCACTCGCCGGTGTCCATGACGAAGGCGACGATCTGGCCCCGGCGCGGGACGCTCATCTCCTCCAGCGTGACGCGTCCGGCGGCCGTGTCGAGGAACCCGTCCCGCTGCAGCCGGCCGACGCCGGGGCCGCTGATCCCCCGCTCCGCGAGCCGGTCGGGCAGCATGCGCCGGCCGTCCGGTTCGACCAGCCGGTACCCGAACGCTTCGACGGGGTGTCGCAGCCGGTACGCGTACAGGTGGAAGGGCTCTGTAGCGATGAGCCCGTCCCCGGCGACGGGCGAGGGTACGACGGGAGCGTGGTCGTCGAAGGCGCTCGCGTGCCGCAGGCGGTCGAAGTAGGCCTGACCACTGGCGGGATAGTGGATCGGGACCTGGTGCCGGACGCCGTCGAGCGACATGCGCTGGATGATGCCGGGCAGGCCGAGGCAGTGGTCGCCGTGGAAGTGCGTGACGCAGACGCGGTGGACGTCCGATGCGGACAGTCCCGCGAGGAGCAGCTGGCGCTGGGCGCCCTCGCCGGGGTCGAACAGGATCCCGTGGGCGTCGAACCGCAACAGGTACGCGTTGTGCACACGCTGGCGGGTGGGCACCTGGCTGGCCGTGCCGAGGACGATGAGCTCGCGGTTCACCGCTGAAGCTTACGGAACAACGCCTTCGGACGTCCGCACCGGGCCACGATCTTCGGGTCGACTTAACCGCATCAGTCCAGGCCGGACGGTTTCTCGGCGATCAGACTGTTCCGATAGTTTTCCGGAAGTTGTTGACGCTCTTACGGGACTCTTTACAGAATGATGCTCACGGATGGAATGCCGGCCCGCCCGGCCGGACCCGCTCCCGGTGTGGCGAGTCCGCCCGGCTCGCCACACCACCGGGATTCCCGCCCGCACGGGAAATCGAGCCGCGGTCGGCCGTCGGGCCGGCTGACCGCGTACGAACCCGGCCGGCCACCGCTGACGGATCGGTGGCCGGCCGGGTCTCCCCCGTGGACTGTCCTACTTGTTCAGTGGAGCGGTGCTGTCCCGGACGATCAGCTCCGTCGCCAGCTCCACCCGCGGGCTCTCGATCTTCTCGTGCTGGGCGAGCCGCAACACCGTCCGCGCGGCCAGCATCCCCATCTGCGACAGCGGCTGGCGTACCGTCGTCAGCGGCGGGGACGACCAGCTCACCTGGGGCAGATCGTCGAAGCCGACGATGCTGACGTCGTCCGGTACGCGTAGCCCGCGCCGCCGGACGGCCTCGTAGACGCCGAGCGCCATCTGGTCGGACGAGGCGAAGATGGCCGTCGGCGGGTCGGGCAGGTCGAGCAGCCGCATCCCGCCCTCGAATCCGGTGACGTGATAGAAGTTGCCCGCGTGCACGAGCTTCTCCTCGAACGGCAGGCCGGCCGCCTCCAGCGCGGTGCGGTACCCGTCGAGCCGGGCCCGGCTGCACATCATGTGCGGCGGCCCGGCGATGAAACCGATCCGCTGGTGGCCGAGGCCGATCAGGTGCTCGGTCGCGGCGAGGCCGCCCGACCAGTTCGCGGCCCCGATGGTCGGCGCGTCCAGCGCCGGTACGCCCGCCGGGTCGACGATGACGACCGGGATGTGCAGCCGGCGCAGCTCCGCCTGCAGCGGCGGGGCCAGTTCCGACAGCACGAAGATGACGCCGTCGGTGGTCCGCGCCCGCAGGTTGTCCAGCCACTGCTTGGCCGAGGTCGACCGGCGGTGGATGGCCGACACGACGGTGCCGACGCCGGCCGCGTGCGCGACGTCCTCGACCCCGCGGATGATCTCGACCGCCCACGGGCTGTCCAGGTCGTTGAACACGAGGTCGATCAGTCCGGTCGTCCGCCGCGCCGCCGTCGCCCGCCGCTCGTAGCGGTGCCGCGTCAGCAGCTCCTCGACCCGTTCCCGGGTCTCGGCGGAGACGTCGGACCGCCCGTTGATCACCCGTGAGACGGTGGGCACGGACACCCCGGCCTCGCGCGCGATCGCGGCGATGGTCACCTTGCGACTGTTCTCCGCTACCACGGGCGGCTCCCTCCTCAACGTGCTGCTCAGCCTACGGGCAGATCTTTCTCACCCTTTGACCCCACCGGCCAGGCCGCCGATCAGCTGCCGCTCCGCGATGGCGTAGAACGCGAGCGCCGGAACCATCGACAGCGTGACGTACGCCAGGATCCGGGCGGTGTCGGCGACGTACTGCCCCTGGAAGGCCTGTACGCCGACCGGCAGCGTCCACCAGCTCTGATCGGTGAAGACCACGAGCGGCAGCATGAAGTTGTTCCAGCTGGACACGATCGCGAGGACCGAGACCGTGGCCAGGGCGGGCCGAGCCATCGGCAGCAGGATGCGCCAGAAGAACCCGAACGCGCCGCAGCCGTCCAGCGTCGCCGCCTCCTCGATCTCGCCCGGGATGGTCCGGAAGAAACCGCGCAGGATGACGATGGTCACCGGCAGCCCGAACGCCGCCTGCGGCAGGATCACGCCGAACGGGTTGTCCAGCAGGTCCAGCGAGCGCAGCAGGATGAACAGCGGCAGGATCGCGACCGCGAACGGGAACATCAGCCCGATCGAGAAGAACGTGAACAGCGCCTCCCGGCCGCGGAAGGCGAACCGGGCGAAGATGAACGCGGCCATCGCGGCGGTCCCGACCACGACGAGGGTCGTGGCCACGGCGATGAACGTGCTGTTGAACAGCTGCCGCCAGAACACGCTCGAGGTCAGGATGCCGGTGTAGTTCTCCGGGTGCCACGGGTCGGGCAGGGCCAGCGGCTTGGTGGCGAGCTGGCCGTTGTCCTTGAAGCCGCCCAGCACGCCGAAGAGGACCGGCACGATGATGACCGCGCCGATCATGATCGAGACGACGTGCAGCGAGAGGTGGCGTACGCGTACCCCGGCGGGCGTGGGTCGGCTCATCGTTGGACTCCCCGGGTGGTCAGGGCGCCCTCGACGTCGCGGCGCATGACCAGCCGCTGGTAGAAGAGCGCGAAGATGAGGCTGAGCCCGAACATCACGATGCTGATCGCGCTCGCGTAGCCGACCTCGAAGCGGCGGAAGCCGTACTGGAACATCGTCACGGCCATCGTCTCCGATCCGTGGATCGGGCCGCCGCTGGTCATCACCCAGACCATGTCGAACAGCTGGAGCGTGCCGATGACGGACAGGAAGATGCTGATCCGGATGGTCGGCCCGAGCAGCGGCAGGGTCACGTGCCGGAAGATCTGCCACGGATTGGCGCCGTCGGTCGAGGCCGCCTCGGTCAGCTCCCGCGGGATGTTCTGCCGGGCCGCCAAGTACAAGATCATGTGGAAGCCGAAGTACTTCCACGAGATGACGAGGAACAACGCGTACAGGACGGTGTCGGGGTCGGCGAACGCCGCGCCGCCGGTCGCGCCGAGGATGCTCGAGATCGTGTCGCCCAGGCCCTGGCCCGGTGAGAACACCATCATGAACAGCACCGCGGTGGTGACCTCGCTCAGCACGTACGGTGCGAAGAAGATCAGCCGGTAGACCGCGCGGCCGCGCAGGTTCTGGTTGAGCAGCATGGCCAGCGCCAGCGAGGCGGGCAGCTGCAGCACGAGCGACAACACGATGAGGATGCCGCCGCGACGCAGGTCGCCGAGGAAGATCGGGTCCCCGAAGGCGCGGGTGAAGTTGTCCGCGCCGACGAAGTTCTGGGGCAGGCCGAAGCCGTTCCACTTGAACATGCTGGTGTAGCCGGCCACCACGATGGGGACGATGACCAGCAGTACGAACAGGACCAGGGCGGGCAGCAGGAAGCCCGCGATCGTCAGTACGCCCCGCCCCGGACGGCGGGGCCGGCGGCCACGCTCCTGCGTGGCCGCCGGGGTGCGGGTCAAAGTCGCCGTGCTCACTGGCTCTTCGCCACCGCGGTGATGTCCTTGACGATCTTGTCCGGTCCCTTGGTACCGGCGATCAGCTCCGCCACGCTGTCGTTGACCTGCTGGCCGACGGCCGGCGCGTACGCCTGGTCGAGGTAGAGCTGGAAGCCGGTGGCCGCGGCCAGCGACGACGCGACGACCTTGTTGTTCGGGTCGGCGATGGCGTCGGCCGCCACCTTGACCGTCGGGAGGATGGACCCGGAGGCCGTACCCTTCCGCTGGTTGTCCGCGCTCATGATGTACTTCAGGAAGTCCGTCGTGGACTTCGGCGCGTTCTTGCCGACGGCGAAACCGTTACCGCCGCCGAACGCCTCCGACACCGAGCCCTTGCCGCCGTCGACCGCCGGGAACGGGAAGAAGCCCAGCTTGTCGCCGAGGCCCTTCTTGCTCGTCGACTGAGCGGCCTCGGTGCTCGGCGCCCACTGGCCCATCAGCTCCATGGCCGCGCCGCCGTTACCCATGATCCCGGACTGCCCGTCGGGGGCCGTGTACGCCGCTCCCAGGAATCCCTTCTGGAACGGCGACAGGTCGACGAGGTCCTTGAGGTGCTGGCCGGCCGCGACGAAGTCGGGGGTGTCGAAGTTGTTGTCCGCCGCGGCCTGCTTGAGGGCGGCCAGGCCGCCGACCCGCATGGACAGGTAAGCCCAGTAGAAGTGGCCGGGCCACTTCTCCTTGCCGGCCAGCGCGATCGGGACGATCCCGGCGGCCTTGATCTTCTTGACGGCCTCCAGGAACTCGGCCCACGTGGTCGGCGCCGCGGTGACGCCGGCGCGGCCGAAGAGTTCCTTGTTGTACCAGAAGCCGACCATGCCGACGTCGAACGGGATGCCGTAGATCTTCCCGTCGATGGTGTACGGCTGGACCGCCGCGGGCAGCAGCGTGTCGATCCACGGCTGCACGTCGGCGGTGATGTCCTTGACCAGGCCGGCGTCGACCTGCTGCTTGAGAACGCCGCCGCCCCAGGACTGGAACAGGTCCGGCGGCGCGCCGGCCTGCGTGGCGGTGGTCAGCTTCGCCTTGAACGCCTCGTTCTCCAGGGGCTGGATCTTGATCGTGACGTCGCTGTGCGCGTTCTGGTATTCCTTCGCCATGTTGGCCCAGATGCCGAGCATCGGGTCGGTGTTGCTGACGTGCCACCAGTTGATGGTCTGCGGGCCGCTCGACGTGCTGGGTTCGTCTTTTCCGCAGGCTCCGAGCAGGAGCGCGCCGGCGCCGGCGCCAGCCAGCCCCAACAGTGACCTTCGGGCGAGGTGAGTCATGAGCCATCCCTTCGAGATGGATGCCAGGTGCTCAGATGCGGATACTGACCGCCGAAACTTTCGGAACAGCGGTCGGTATTTTCTAATGGATGGCGGGCACGTTACGACGCCAGTACAGGCTTGGTCAAGGGGCTGTTGCCGAAGAGGCCGAACGGTTATCGTGGGCAAAATTCAGCGGCGACCGGCGAAACTTCCGGAACTTTCTCGGAGCCGAGCCCATCGAAGGAGCACACATGTCGACCGACCTCGCGGGCGTGGCGGGTCAGCACCCGGATGCGCCGGCCGCTCAGGCGATCCGCAATCCGATCCTGAGCGGTTTCCACCCCGATCCGTCGATCCTGCGCGTGGGAGACGACTACTACCTGGCCACCTCGACGTTCGAGTGGTACCCGGGGGTACGCGTACACCACTCCCGCGATCTGGTGCACTGGCGGGCCCTCGGCGGCATCATCACCGAACGCCGGCTGCTCGATCTGCGCGGCGCGGGCGACTCCAACGGCGTGTGGGCACCCGACCTGTCCTACGTGGATGGCGAGTTCCACCTGGTCTACAGCGACGTGGCCAGCTTCGCCGCGGGCTACTGGGACCCGCAGAACTACCTGATCACCGCGACCGACATCAACGGGCCCTGGTCCGACCCGGTGCCGCTGCACGGTCACGGGTTCGACGCCTCGCTGTTCCACGACGAGGACGGCACCAGCTGGCTGCTGGCCATGAGCGCGGACTGGCGGCCCGGCCGGGACCGGTTCGCCGGCATCGAGATCCAGCAGTACGACCGGGCGCAGCGCAAGCTCGTCGGGCCGACCCGGATCATCTTCGAGGGCACCAAGGCCGGGCTCACCGAGGGCCCGCACATCTACCGCCACGACGGCTGGTACTACCTGCTCGTCGCCGAAGGCGGCACCAGCTGGGAGCACCAGGCCACGATGGCCCGCTCCCGGCACCTGCTCGGGCCGTACGAGGCCGACCCGGCCGGGGCGCTGCTCACCTCGCTCGGCCGCAGCGACCTCACCCTGCAGAAGGCCGGCCACGGCAGCCTCGTGCGCACGCAGAACGACGAGTGGTACCTCGCGCACCTCGTCGGGCGCCCGTACAGCCCGCTCGGCAACTGCGTCCTGGGCCGGGAGACGGCCTTCCAGCGCGTGGAGTGGCCCGAGGGCGGCTGGCCGTCCATCGCCGGCGCCATCCCGGCCGACGAGTTCCCCGCACCGGACCTGCCCGCGCACCCCTGGCCGGCCGAGCCCGCCACGGACGACTTCGACGCCCCCGCCCTCGGCCCGCACTGGTCGACCCTGCGCCGCCCGGCCGGCCCGGAGTGGACGGACCTCACCGCCCGCCCCGGCTTCCTGCGCGTACGCGGCGGCCAGTCGCCGGTCGGCCGGCAGAGCCCCAGCCTCGTCGCCCGCCGGGTCGGCGACGTGCGCTGCGAACTCGAGACCGCCGTCGAGTTCACCCCGGCCGACCACCGGCAGCTCGCCGGGATCACCGGGTACTACAACCAGCTCAACTGGCACTACCTCTACCTGACCCGCTCCGACGACGGCAAGACCGTCCTGGAGCTGCTCAGCTGCGACTCGGGACGGCGCATCACGTACCCGGAGATCTCCGTCGACGTCACCGGCGAGCCCCGTGTGGGCCTGCGGGTGAGCTTCGACGGCCCGGCCCTGCGGTTCGCGTACCGGACCACCGGCGACTGGCACGCCCTGCCGGTCGAGCTCGACGCGACGATCCTGTCCGACGAGCACGCCGCCCGTTTCATCGACGGTGAGCCCGAAGCCTGGGGCTTCACCGGCGCCTTCCTCGGCCTGTGGGTGCAGGACCTCGGCGGCGACGGCGCGTACGCCGACTTCGACCACGCCACCTACCGGGAAGGGTGATCTCTTCTTTTCCGTCCAGAAAGGACACCGATGAAGTTACGACGATCCGCCCTCGTCGCCACCGTCGCGCTGGTCGCCGCCGGCGCGCTCAACGCCGTCCCCGCGTCGGCCGGGCACCCGGAGCGCCCGGCCGACCTCAGCCTGCGGGCCCTCGGCCAGCGCAGCGACCTCGCCATCGGTACCGCCGTCGACATGGCCGCCCTCGACGACACCACCGACCCGCAGTACCGCAAGCTCGTCGCCGAGCAGTTCTCCTCGGTCACCCCCGAGAACGTCATGAAGTGGGAGGTCCTGGAGCCCACCCAGGGCACCTACAACTGGGCGCCGGCCGACGAGCTGATCGCCTTCACCAAGCAGAACAAGCAGCGCGTACGCGGGCACGTGCTGGTCTGGCAGAACCAGTTGCCGGCCTGGCTCACCGACGGCGTGAACAACGGCACGATCAGCGACGACCAGCTGCGCGACATCCTGCACAAGCACATCACCGACACGGTGAGCCACTTCAAGGGCAAGATCTGGCAGTGGGACGTCGTCAACGAGGCGGCCAGCGACCCGTGGGACTCGCCGTCGACCATCCACTACAAGGGTTTCTGGACCCAGCACCTCGGTGGCGGCATCATCGCCGACGCCTTCCGCTGGGCGCACCAGGCCGACCCGAAGGCGCTGCTGTTCTACAACGACTACAACATCGAGGCCTTCGGCGACGGCGGCCCCGGTGACAAGACGCAGTTCGTCTACAACATGGTCAAGCAGCTGAAGCACGACGGCGTACCGATCGACGGCGTGGGCAGCCAGGGCCACCTGGGCACCCAGTACGGCGACTACGACGCGCTGCAGATCAACGACACCCTCAACCGCTTCACCGACCTGGGCCTCGACGTCGCCTTCACCGAGGTCGACGTGCGCAGCCAGATGACCGCGGGCGTGCAGGCCGGCGACTCCAACGAGATCAACCCCCGCCTGCAGGCCGCCGCGGCCGACTTCAGCGCCCTGATGCAGGGGTGCCTCGCCAACCGGCGGTGCATCTCGTTCACGGTCTGGGGCTTCACGGACAAGCACTCCTGGGTGCCCGGCTGGTTCAAGGACCCGCTGGAGGGCATGGCGACCCTCTACGACGAGAACTACCAGCCCAAGCGCGCGTACAACACGCTCAAGGCGGATCTGATCTTCGCCGGCCGGCGCTGATCCACCCGGAGGAGCCGGCGTCCGTCGTGGCGCCGGCTCCTCACCGCACCTCGCGCGTCATCATCAGATTGAGATCATCATCGACGCGTACGCTCTGCCCGGGTTCCGCCGTCACGTGCGCGTACGCGACTCCGAGCCCGTCCGGCCGGTAGCCCCGGGCCAGATAGATGCGGTGCGCGGCGGCGTAATCCGCGTACAGGCCGACGCCGAGACCGGACGTGGGCCCGCGCTCACCGATCGCCGCCTCGGCCGCGTCGAGCAGGGCGTTGCCGATCCCGCGGCGGCGAAAACCGTCGAGAACGTTCAGATCAGCGATTTCCGGAACATCCCGCTCCCGGAACGGCGCGTAGCGACTGCGCCACAGCACCGTGACGTAACCGGCGACGGCATCGTCCACAGTGGCCAAGAAGGTCGCCCGCTCCCCCTGTTCCTGCTGGTCGAGGTATCTCCGGAAGGCCGCCTCGTCCTTGCCTGGCCAGCCGAGGGGCGCGAACGCGGCCGCGATCCGAGCGGGATCGCCGGGCCGGAACGGCAAGATCTCCATCCGATGAAAGTTACGCGCCCCCGCCCCCATCGTCGCGGTCATTTCCACAGCCATGACCCAAGATCCCGTTTGGATCAGGGAAATCACCCGAATCTTGGGCCAAGATTACGGGCGAAACCCTGATCCAAACGGGATCTTGGACCGGGATCGGGTGTGATCGGGCGTGATCGTCAGGCGAGCTGGGCGGCTTGGAGGCGGGCGTACGCTCCGGAAGCCGCGACCAGCGACGAGTGGGAGCCGACTTCCTCGATGACGCCGTCCTTCATGACGACGATGCGGTCGGCGGTGCGAATGGTCGACAGCCGGTGGGCGACGACGAACACCGTGCGCCCGTGGACCAGTCGTTCCAGCGCCGATTGGATCAGCGCCTCCGTGTGCGCGTCGAGGGCGGACGTGGCCTCGTCGAGGATGAGGACGCGCGGATCGCGGATGAGCGCGCGGGCGATGGCCAGCCGCTGGCGCTGGCCGCCGGACAGGCGGGCGCCGCGTTCGCCGACCACGGTGTCCAGGCCGTCGGGGAGGCGCTCGACGAACTCCCAGGCGTTGGCGTCGACGAGGGCCTGGCGCAGGCGCTCGGGCGGTACGCCGTCCAGCCCGTACGCGACGTTCTCGGCGATGCTGCCCTCGAAGAGGATGGGCTCCTGCGGGACGATGGACAGGAAGCGCCGGTAGGTACGCAGGTCCAGGCCGGCCATGTCGGCCCCGTCGAGCAGGATGCGGCCGCGGGCCGGGCGCAGGAAGCCGTTGACGAGGTTGAGGACGGTGGACTTGCCGGCACCGGACGCGCCGACGAGCGCGATCGTCTCCCCGGGGCTGACGTCGAGGGTGAAATCGCGTACGCCGTAGGAGTAGCCGACGTTCTCGAAGCGGAACGCTCCCCGCACCGCGGTGACGGGCGCCTTGCCGGCGTTGTCCTCCAGATCGGGTTCCTGGAGCACTTCGCCGACCGAGCGGACCGATTCGAGGCCGCGTACGATCACCGGGCCGAGGCTCATCAGGGTGGTCATCGAGCCGGTGAGGGTGCCGAAGAACGCGCTCAGCATGACGACGTCGCCGGCGGTGATCGGCACCCAGCCGTAGTACGCGGTGAGGGCCGCACCCGCGAGGCAGCCGACGCCCAGCACGTTGAGCAGGGTCCAGGCGAGCGCACCGAACCGGCCGTTGAGGATGTCGAGCCGCAGGCCGGCCGTCATCACGCGGGCCAGGGTGCCGTCGACCCGGCGCAGCGCGTCGCGTTCCAGCCCGTGCGCGCGGGTGATCGGGATCAGGGTCGTCATCTCGCTGATCCGCGAGGACAGCTTCTCGACCTCCCGGCGGAAGCTCTCGTTGTCCGTACGCATCCGGGTACGCAGGCGTACCACGAGGATCGCGGCGACCGGGACGACGACGAGGAAGACGGGCAGGAACGCCGGTGCCCGGAAACCGATGATGACCAGGCCGCCGACGAGCATCGTGGTCGCGGCCAGCCCGGTGTCGCCGGCCTGCTGCACCATCTGCTCGACGTTCTCGACGTCCCGGATCACCTTCGACTGCAGCACTCCCGCGTTCGTCCGCGCGTGGTAGCCGATCGACAGCTGCTGCATCCGGTGGCAGAGGGCCGAGCGCAGCCGGGTGCCCATCCGGCGTACGGAGCCGGACAGGCAGCGGACGAACAGGATGTGGAACGGGTAGTTGAGGCTCAGCAGGACGACCAGCAGCCCGGCGTTGAGCCACAGCTGCGCGACCGGCTTGTGCTGCACGACGACGTCGATGATGTTGGCCGTGACCAGCGGCAGCATCCAGGTCGGGCTGTGCTTGACGATGAAGGCGCCGACGCCGCCCAGCAACCGCCAGCGGTCCTCGCGAAGCAGGTAGCCGACGGTCCGCAGGGGATTCTCGCCACGGTAACGATGATCAAGGGGGTTCGAGGCGACCACGAACGCCCAGCCTAATCGGGTACCCCGCCGGCTGTTGTGCGCGGCCGATACCTAACACTACGATGCATAACGCTTCTAGGTATTCGTCGAAGGGGAGCTTGCCGATGGCCGACGACGGCATCGTGGTCAGCGGACTGACCAAGCTGTACAAGAACGTGCGCGCGGTCGACGACCTGTCGTTCACCGTCAGCCCCGGCCGGGTCACCGGCTTCCTGGGGCCCAACGGCGCGGGGAAGACGACCACGCTGCGCATGGTGCTCAACCTGGTCCGCCCCACGGCGGGAACCGCGACCATCGGCGGGCGGCGCTACGCCGACTTCGCCGACCCCAGCCGGGAGGTCGGCGCGATCCTCGAAGCCTCGGGCGCGCACCGCGGCCGCACCGGGCGCAACCACCTGCGCATGCTCTGCGACGCGGCGGGGATTCCGGCCGGCCGGGCCGACGACGTGCTGGCCATGGTCGGCCTGACACCGGCCGCGAACCGCAAGTTCAAGGGCTACTCGCTCGGCATGCGCCAGCGCCTGGGCATCGCCGCGGCGCTCCTCGGCGATCCCGACGTCCTCATCCTGGACGAGCCCGCCAACGGCCTCGACCCCGAGGGCATCCGCTGGATGCGGGAGCTGCTCAAGTCGCTGGCCGACGAGGGCCGCACGGTCCTCGTGTCGAGCCACCTGCTGTCCGAGATGGAACTGCTCGCCGACGACGTCGTCATCATCGCGGCCGGCAAGCTGGTCCGGCAGGGTCCGATGGCCGAGATCGTCGACGCGACCGGCGGCGCGCAGCTGCGCGTACGCACACCGCGCCCGGACGAGCTCCTCGCCGAGCTGGGCACCGCGGTCACGGTGACGCGGACGGCGGACGGGGCGCTGCGGATCGTGGGCGCGGACGGGCCGGCGGTCGGGGCGGCGGCGATGCGGGCCGGCGCCGAGATCCACGAGCTGACCGTGGAGCGGCCCGACCTCGAGAACGTGTTCCTCCAGCTGACGGCCGGAAAGGCGGACATCCGATGAGCACCACCGTCCAGGCACCCCCGGCCACCGGCCGCCCGGTGATCCCGCACGTCGGCGTACCGGGGCTGCGGCTCGTGCGCAGCGAGATCAGGAAGATCACCACCACCAACGCGTGGTGGCTGTTCGGCATCGCCTCGTTGGCGTTCACCGCCTTCGCCCTGCTGATCAATACGGCGCAGGCGTCGGACGACATCTCCCATGCGCGGGACACCGCCGAGGTGTTCAAGCCGGGCCGCGGCCTGAGCCCGGCCGAGATCGCCGAGGCGAAAGCCGCCTTCGCGCAGCAGCACGACCTTCATCTCCAGGTGGTCAACGCGGCCGGCAACATCTTCACCAGCGGCCAGTTCTTCGGCCTGCTGCTCGTGATGCTGCTGGGCGTCCTGGTCATCACGAACGAGTTCCAGTACCAGACGGCGACCGCGACCTTCATCATGACGCCGCGGCGTACCCGGGTGGTGTTCGGCAAGCTGATCGCCGTCCTCGGCCTCGGGATCGTCTTCTGGCTGGTGGCCCGGATCGTCTCGCTCGTGGTCGGACTGCTGTTCTTCCACAACCTCGGCCTGACGAACGCGCTGGGCGAGTGGCCGGTCCAGCGGGCGATCATCTTCAACCTGATCGCGTACCTGCTGTGGGCGCTGCTCGGCTTCGGGCTCGGCACACTGCTGCGCAGCCAGATCGGCTCGGTCGTCACCTCGATGATCGTCTACCTCGTGGGCTTCGTGGGGGCGATCGGCGTGTTCGGCTTCATCCGGGCCCACCTGATCCACGGGGACTGGGTGCTGACGTCCGCGGTGAGCGTCCCGACGATCGCGTCGGAGGTCATGGTCACGCCGGAGAAGCTGTATCCGCAGGCCGCGCCGTGGTGGGTCGGCGCGCTCGTCATGCTCGGGTGGTCGGTGGCGGCCGGTGCCGTCGGCATCGTGCTCAACCGCCGCCGCGACATCAGCTGACCCGCCCGGTCGCACCGCGGTCAGCCCCGCAGCGGCACGACCAGATAGGCGAGGCCGGCCGGATCGTCCGTGGCCGCGAAGGAGGTCGGGGCGATGCCGGGCTGGAGGGCGACCGCCACCTCGCCGTCGAACGCCCGCAGCCCGTCCTGGAGATAGTGCGCCTGGTAGGAGGCGGTCAGCCGGTCGCCCTGGACGTCGGCCTTGACCTCTTCGCGCGACTCCCCGGCCTCCTCCGAGCCCGCCCGGACCACCACCACGCCGTCGGTCGCCTCCAGCGTCACCGCGGTCGCGAACGCCGCCGCCCGGGCGACGGCGGCGAGCAGGGCCGGCGCGTCGACGGTCAGCGTACACAGTGGAGAGACGGTCAGCAGGCGGTCGATCTGGGCGTCCGGGAACGGCAGCGCCAGCGACGAGGTGGCCAGGCCGCCGTCGGGCCAGTCCAGCCCGAAGGCGCCGCCGGAGGCCCGCAGCGTCACCGGACCGGCGGCGGGAACGCTCCGCACCGCGTCGGCGAGGATCCCGGCCGGCACCAGCACGTCGATCCCCGGCCCCGTGTACGCGACGGCCGCCGAGGCCATCCGGAACCGGTCGGTCGCCACCAGGCGCAGTACGCCGTCCGCCGACCGCAGCCGCACACCGGTGAAGATCGGCAGCCCGTCCCGGGAGGCGGCACCGCAGACGGCGAGGGCGGCCGGCCGCAACCGCTCGGCCGGGACCGTCCCGGCGGCGGCCGGCCAGCCGGGCGCGGGTGCCGGGGCGGGAACGATCGGGAGCGCGAAGCGGCCGGACGGCGTACGCACGGCCAGCCGGGAGCCCTCGACGGACAGCCGCACCTCGGGCGCCTCGACCCCGGCCAGGACGGTCGCGAAGGATCGGCGGGGCACGGCGGCGGCACCGGTCGCGTGCACCTGGGCCGCAACCGAGCCGCGGACGCGCAGGTCACCGTCGCCGGCAGCCAGTTCCAGTCCGGTGCCGGCCGACAGGTGCAGCGGCGCCGCGGACCGCCCGGGCAGCAGCCGGTCGGTACGCGACGCGACACGGGCGAGGGCGGCGGTGGCCACGACGAGGTCCATGCCGCGGACCCTAGCCACCGCCTACGACACTATCGCCAGATCCCGCGGCGAGTTGTTGAACCGGGCGCCGCCGGTCTCCGTCACCGTGACGATGTCCTCGATGCGTACGCCGAACCGCCCGCTCAGGTACACGCCCGGCTCGATCGAGAAGCACATGCCGGGCACGAGCGGCCGCTCCTCGCCTTCGACGATGTAGGGCGGCTCGTGCGTACTCATGCCGATGCCGTGGCCGGTCCGGTGGATGAAGTGGTCGCCGAAGCCCGCGTCGCGGATCACCGCCCGGGCGACGCGGTCGATCTCCTGGCTCGGTACGCCCGGCCGGACCGCCTCGAACGCGGCCTGCTGGGCCCGGCGTACGACGGCGTGCACCTCGGCCACCTCGGCGGACGGCTCCCCGACCGACACCGTACGCGTGGTGTCCGATCCGTAGCCCTGGTAGGAGCCGCCGAAGTCGAGGACGATCGCGTCCCCCTCGGCGATGACCCGGTCGCCGGGCCGGTGGTGCGGGTTGGCGCCGTTGGGCCCGGAGCACACGAGCGTGAAGTCCACCGAGGAGTGCCCGTGCTCGACGAGCGCCCGCCCGAGATCGGCGGCGACCTGCAGTTCGGTGCGGCCCGCGAAGCGTACGCCCAGGATGTCGGCGAACGCGGCGTCGGCGGCGGCCCCCGCGGCGGCGAGGCGCGCGAGCTCGGCGTCGTCCTTGACCGCGCGGAGCATGGGCAGGGCCCGGGTCATCGACGTGTACGCGACGCCCGGCGCCGCGGCCTGCAGCCCGAGCAGGTGCAGCGACCAGGCCGAGTCGGAGATCGCGAAGCCGCCGGTGCCCGGCAGGATCTGCGCGGCGA
Organism: Hamadaea tsunoensis DSM 44101; assembly: GCF_000428945.1. Lineage (GTDB taxonomy): Bacteria > Actinomycetota > Actinomycetes > Mycobacteriales > Micromonosporaceae > Hamadaea > Hamadaea tsunoensis. The sequence goes on from NZ_AUAX01000008.1 coordinate 293,743, forward strand.
CGGCGTAGGGATCGCGGCCGTCGGGCCAGTCGACGAGCCGCAGCTGCGAGCCGCCGGGGCATTTCTCGGCGTCCGGGCGTTCGAGCCGCGGGACGACGAGGACGGGTTCGGCGCCGGTGGAGACGATGAGCGCGGTGAGCCGCTCGTTGATCGGCGGCTCGTACCCGCACAGGTAGGCGAGGTCCGGGCCGGGCGTGACGATCAGCCCGTCCAGGCCGGCGCCGGCCGCCGCGCGGGCGACCCTCTCCATGCGCAGCGCGAAGTCGTCGGCGGTGAACGGCGCGCCCATGCGGACCTCCCGTGGTCGTCAGCAGGCACTGTCGTCAGCAGGAGCTGTCGTCAGCAGGCGCCGAACCCCGTCTCGAACAGGCGCCGGACATCCACAGCGTAGCCCGCCACCTCCTTCTTCACCGTCTGTCCGTCGTGCAGGAACAGGAAGGCCCGGTCGCCGTTCTCGACGAGGATGCCCGGATACGTGTGGCTGCCGGCCGGCGGGCTCAGCTCGACCTCGTTCGCGTAGGCGGTCCGCACCGCGCCGACCGCGCTGCCCTCGGCGATGCCCTCCGGCGTGTGCAGCGGCGCGTGGGCCCACAGCAGGACCAGCTTGCCGTCCCGGAAGACCGGCCCGGCCCCGGCCACGTCGGCGAACGGCTGGTTGCAGCCCTGCTGTGGGCTCAGCCCATGCCGCGCGACGAGGTCGGCCTTCGCGGTGCCGAACGTGATGCCGTCCACGCCGTCGAAGGTCACGGTCCGCTCGTCCAGCGGGGCGGCGGCCGCCGCGGCGCGCGGCCGGTCCCGGCCGTCGCCCAGCAGCAGCCCCGCCACCACGGCGAGCGCCGCGAGGCAGCTCATTGCCGCCGTCGCCGCGATCGTGCCCCGTCCGTGCGTGTCGCGCATCGTCGTCTTCCCCCGTCCGCGACCCCCCGTTGGGCCCGCGCAAGGCCACCACCTTACATAACGTGACGACTCATGTCGCAAGAGTGACGACCGAATCCGCGTGCTACCTACCCGGAAAGACGGGAAAGCGCCGTCTGGGCGATATGCTGCGCCGCCGCCGCCAGCACCGCCGGCTGTCCACCGGGAACATCCAGCCGTACGCCGAGGACGAGGTTGCCGTCGCGTACCCAGATCATGGCCAGGCCGGTCGGGGCGGTGAAACCGGTCGCGGCCTCGCCGAGCGCCGGAATCGCCGCCGTGTCGACGTTCGCGGGCGGGTGGGCGGTCGTGTCGGCGTACCGGGCGGTGGCGGCGTCGGCCCGGGCGAAGACGAGGGCGCTGACGGTCAGCCGCACCCCGTCCGCGTGCCGGTCGCAGGTGTACGCGACGTAGCCCGTCTTGTCGCTGTGGTCGCCGGCCGGTGGCGCCTGTGAACCGCCGAACGGGTCGGCGAGGGTGAAGTCGACGGCCGCGCACAGGTTGCCGCGTACCGAGTGGACACGGGGATCGCTCTCGGATCCGGGGCTCGCCGGCGCGCTGGTTCCAGGGCTCGGCGTGGCGTTCGCCTGGCTGCTCGGGGCGGTCGAGTCGATGGTCGCGGGGCTGGGGCTCGTTCCGGCCGCGGTCACCCCGGGATGGCGGACCACCAGGACGATCACGAGGAACCCGGCGGCCAGCCCCGCGGCGGCCACCAGCGCGACGCCGAGCTTGCGACGCGTACCGAGGTCGGGCATCGGGGCACCTCCCGGCGATCCGGCCGCCCGCGCCCTCCACGGAGGACGCGGGCGGTACTTCGGGATCAGTGTGTCAGTTGTTGCTGAGGAACGTCGATGCCAGCGACTGGCCGAGCGTCACGGCGTTCGTGTGGTTCTCGATCGGCGAGACCCGCTGCGAACCCTGGAACACGATGTAGGTGACCCCGGAATCGGTGCCGCCGTTGCTCGGGTCCGGGTTGATGCCCAGGTCGCTCGCCGTCTTGTAACTCGACTCGCCGATGATCGCCGTGGGTCCGGTGTCACCGACCACCGCGTACTCCACCTGGTTGTTGTAGATGACGGCCACCACGGTGCCGCAGCCGATCGAGTAGTTGCGGTAGTCCCAGATGCTGCTGGCGCTCGGCACCACCACGTACGGCAGGTTCGCCGCGTTCAGCGGGCTGTCGCCCGAGGTGTGGCAGAAGGTGTCCGCCTGGAAGCAGCAGTCGGTGTTCTCGTTGCACTGCGTCGTGCGTACGCCGTCGCAGTCGATGTCCATGTCGCCCTTCCAGAACACCGCTCCGGTCTTCTGGCAGACGGCGACGGTGGCGGTCGCGACGTCCTCGTCCGTCTTGTACTTGCCGTTGGAGATCTGGTTGCAGGTGCTCACCTTGGCCAGCAGCTGCGCGGCCGTCGGGGCGCCGCCGCCACCGCCGCCCGCGGTGAGGTTGATCCGGTCGAGGTTGGGGCCGCCGTTGGCGGTCGTCGCGGTCGCCCGGATCGTGTTCGACCCGGCGTTGAGCGTGGCGGTCACCGTCGCCGTGGCCCACGTGTCCCAGGTGGACGTGGAGTTGAACGCGACGCTCGTCGCCACGTTCACGCCGTTGACCGCGATGGTCATCGGCCGGTTGACGGTGGTGCCGTTGGCGTAGCGCAGCACGATGTTCGTGCTGCCGGCGTTCGCCGCCGACACCGCGAACTGCACGTAGCTGCCGGTCGCGTTGTCGTAGTTGACGAACCCGGTCCCGGTGAACCCGGTGTGGTTGGACTCCACCACGCCCTGGGAGATCGCGGCGTCCTCGGCCTGGTACTCGGTGGCCGGGGGCGGCGTACTCGCGACCTCGAAGTCGACGTAGTCGAGATTGGCGTTGCCGTCGGCGGTGGTCGCGGTGACCCGGATCGTGTTCGACCCGGCGTTCACGGTCGCCGTGATCGTGTCGGTGGTCCAGGTGTCCCAGCTGCCCGTGCCGTTGAAGGCGTGGGCGGCCGACACCGTGGTCCCGTTCACGGCGATGTCCGCGGCCCGGTTGGCCGCGGTCCCGTTGGCGTAGCGGATGGCGATCGTGGCGCTGCCCGCCGTGGCCGCGTCGACCGTGAACTGCGTGTAGCTTCCGGCGATGTTGGTGCCGTCGACGAAGCCGGTCCCGGAGTATCCGGTGTGGTTGGTAGCGACCGCTCCCTGGGAGATGGTCGCGTTCTCCGCCTCGTAGCGCGTGGGCGCGGCGCTCGCGGGCGAGGCGGGCAGGAGCATGCTGAGCGCCAGGCCGGCCGTCGCCACAGCGGCGGTGACCAGGCGCGGAGCGCGGGGGGATCTCTTGACGAGCACTGACAGCTCCTCCTGTCCGACTGTTAGTAAGCTTGACTTACTGACGTACGCCGATCGATGCTAGACGCCGCCGGATCGGCCGGTCAAGAGGAGTCCACAACGGACGAAAAAGCCGCTCAGCCTTGCTGCGGCGGCGGATTGCCCTGCCCATCGGGCTGGGGCGCGCCGGCCGGTGGGGGCGGCGGGCGGAAGCTCACGTGCACGAGGTCGAACAGCGAGGTGCTGGGCTGGAAGTCGAGCTCGTCGGTGGCCCAGTACACGACGAAGGTGTTCACCGGATGCACGACGACCAGCGCGTCGGCGTGCCGGCGCCGCTCGGCCGAGCCGAACGTGAACTCCCACAGCACCGACGGCGGCCCGTACGTCAGCCGCTTGACGCCGACGCTCTCGTACGCCGGCAGCCGCCCCGTGCCCAGCAGCCGCCGCTCTTCGTCGCGGGCGGCCATGCCCGGATCCTGCTTCGGCGGCCCGGCCGGGTCGACGGCCAGCACCCGGCCGCCCCGGGGATCGGAGAAGCACTGCGTCGAGCCGTCGCTCCAGTGCTTCCAGCCGACCGGCACGGCGATCCAGAAGCCGGTGGGGCCGGCGTACCAGGTCCAGTCGCGGGGCGGCATCCAGTTGCCGGGCGCTCCCGCCATGGACGTCTTCGTCACCAACTCGGTGATCGTCGCCGGCTGCTCGCACCCCAGTACGCCCAGCGGGACCGTCACCGCGGCCGGGCTGTTCGATGTGGACGGCGTACCGGTGGAGCCGAGGTGGTTGGCCGCGACGGCCGCCGTGCTGACGAGGATCGCCGCCACGGCCGTCGTCATGACGATCAGCCGGCGGTGCCGGCGGATCGCCCCGGCCGCGGGGGACGAGCCGGCCGCCACCGACTTCAGGATCCGCTCCACCTCGGCGGGGGCCATCCGCTGGCGGGGGTCGCGCCGCAGCAGGCCCTCGATCACGGGCTTGAGCGCACCGGCCCGGGTCACCGGGTTCGGCGGCTCGGTCGCCAGGGCGGTCAGCGTCTCGACGACCGTCTTGCGGCCATAGGGCGTACGCCCTTCGACCGCCGCGTACAGGGTGGCGCCCAGCGACCACATGTCGGCGTCCGGAGTGGACACACCCCGGCGGGCGCGCTCGGGCGCGAGGTACTGCGGCGTCGCGATCAGGCCCGGCCGGCTGACGGCGTTGTCGGTGTCGAGCGAGGCGAGGCCGAAGTCGGTGAGCACCACCCGGCCGTCGGTGCCGATGAGCACGTTGTGCGGCTTGACGTCGCGGTGCAGTACGCCGGCCGCGTGCGCGGAGCGCAGCGCGTCCAGGACGGCGAGGCCGATGCCCGCCACCCGTTCGGGCGCCAGCGGTCCCTCCTCCTCCAGCACCGCCTGCAGCGAGCGGGACTGCACGTACTCCATGACGATCCACGGCCACTGCTCGGTGTGCACGACGTCGTAGATCTTGACGACGTTCGCGTGGTTGAGCCGGGCCGCGGCCCGCGCCTCGCGCAGGGTCAGCTCCCGCAGCTCGCCGCGCTCGGCCTCGGTCAGCCACTTCGGCGGCACGACCTCCTTGATCGCCACGTCGCGGTGCAGCAGCTCGTCGCGGGCCAGCCAGACCCGGCCCATGCCACCGCTGCCGACGGAGCGCCGCAGCACGTACCGCCCGGCGATCAGGGCCTGCTCAACCGTCATGGCCGCTCTTCGGGGGTGTCGGGGGGTGAGAACTCCACCGTAGACCACTCATGGGCATACCTCAGCCCTGCCCGGACGTTGTTCTGGCCAAGGTCGCGTACACGACAAAGTTGTCCACATAGGAACCCTCCGCCCGGTCGAAGGTCCCCCCGCACGTGATGAGGCGAAGCTGGGCGTCCGGCGTCGGACCGTAGACCGCGTGGGTGGGGAACGCCGTCTTGGCGTACCGGCCGGTGGCGGTGACCACGAACCGCAGCCAGGCGTCGCCGCGCTGCACCTCGACGGCGTCTCCCGCGCGCAGCCGGCTGAGCTCGTAGAAGACGGCCCGGCCCAGCCGCGAGTCGATGTGCCCGGCGATGACCGCGGGCCCCGCGTCACCGGGGACGGTCCCGTCGGCGAACCAGCCGGCCTCGGCGTACTCCACGGGGGCCTGCAGAGCGCCGGTGTGATCCAGGTGCAGGGCCTCCAGCGGGCTGTCCACGCCGATCGCCGCGATGCGCAGGCGCCGCGGCCCGGTCCCGCCCGGCGCGCCCACCGGCAGCTCACCGGGGCGCGCGGGCCCGGCCAGCCAGCCCACGAAGGGCACCTGCCGGGCCAGGCCCGCGCGCACCAGCCCCGCCGCACCCCCCGCGGCGAGAGCGGCCACGGCGGCCAGCGCCGCGACCGCGAGGCGGGCTCGCGACCGCCGGTTCACAATGTCTTCAGGCGTCGCCGGATGCCCCAGGCGGCACCGGCGGCTACCAGCACGAGCAGCGCCGCGCCGCCGTACAGCGGCCACGCGCCGGACCCCGCCAGCCCGCCCGCTCCGGTGGCCACCCCGCCCGCCGGAACCACGCCGTCACGCGTCGCGTCGGTCCGCAGCTCCGTCTTCAGAGCGCCCGCCGCACCGTCCAGGATGAGCAGCGAGTAGACGTTCCCCGCCGCCAGATCCGCCTGTACGCCGGTGTCGGACCGCCCGTTCGCCGGGTGGATGACCAGGTTGAACGTTCCCGGCCGGACGGTCTGGTACGCCGTCGTGGTGGCGAACGCGACGTTGTCGGCGATCGTCTGCCCGTCCGGAAGGGACACACCGAGCACGGGTGCCTGCACGGAGGCCTGGATGACGCGTACCTTGGCCTGGTCGCCCGGGGGCATCGAGAGATCGTCGCGCAGGACGCGCAGACCCAGATCGGCGTACTTGCCGACGCCGGCGACCGTGTACGCGCCGCCCGGCTCGACGGTGACCAGCGTGGTCAGGATGACCGGCGAGCCCGGCGGCTTCGACGGGGCCATCCCGACCTCGTAGCCGCCCACCGGCAGGGCCAGGTACGCCGACATCACGCCGTAGCCGACACCCCGGAAGACCTGCTCCTTCATGGTTCCCGACAGGGCCTTGAGGTGCACGTCGACCTCGGGGGTGTCGGGCGAGAGGTGGGCCAGCCGGACGTAGCCCTTCCCGTCGCCGCCGGCGGCTTCCCGGGCGTGGGCCGGTGCCGCGACCGCCAGGGGCAGCGCTAGGGCGAGGGCCGCCGTGGCGAGCCTGCGCATGTTCACTCGTGCCTCCCCTGGGTTGAGTCCACGCCGAAGGCTGCCGCTCCGCATAGATCAACGCCATTACCCGTTCGGGTGAGGCTGTGTAGCTTGTGAGTGAAAAATGACCGGGTCTTGAGTACCCCGTCAGCTATCTCGCCCTGGTCGTCAGTGTCGCCGGCCGGCCGTCCTGCCAGGCGAATTGCTCCATGGTGGACGGCCGGCCGGTCCGCTCAGTCGACTTCGGCCAGCGCCTGGGCGAACTGGGCTGAGTAGAGCCGCGCGTACGCGCCGCCGGCCGCGATCAGCTCGTCGTGCGTACCCTGCTCGACGATGGCACCGTTCTCCATCACCAGGATGGTGTCGGCGTCGCGGATGGTCGACAGCCGGTGGGCGATGACGAAGCTGGTCCGCCCGGCCCGCAGCGTGTTCATGCCCCGCTGGATCAGCACCTCGGTACGCGTGTCGACCGAACTGGTCGCCTCGTCGAGGATGAGGATCGACGGCTCGGCCAGGAACGCCCGGGCGATCGTCATCAGCTGCTTCTCGCCGACGCTGACGTTCGAGCCCTCCTCGTCGATGACCGTGCCGTAGCCGTCGGCCAGCGTACGGATGAACCGGTCGGCGTGCGCGGCCTCGGCGGCCCCGACGATCTTCTCGTGCGTCGGCTCGTCGGCCCCGTACGCGATGTTCTCCTCGATCGTGCCGCCGAACAGCCAGGTGTCCTGCAGCACCATGCCGATGTTCTCGCGCAGTTCCTCGCGGGACATCTCGGCGATGTCGACGCCGTCGAGGGTGATCCGCCCGGCCGTCACGTCGTAGAACCGCATCAGCAGGTTGACCAGCGTCGTCTTGCCCGCACCGGTCGGGCCGACGATCGCGACGGTGTGTCCCGGCTCGACGGTCAGCGACAGGTTCTCGATCAGCGGCCGGTCCTCGACGTACCGGAACGACACGTTCTCGAAGGCGACCCGGCCGCGTACCTGCGCGGGACGGGCCGGCTCGACCGGGTCCGGGGTCTGCTCGTCGGCGTCGAGCAGCTGGAAGACCCGCTCGGCCGAGGCCACACCGGACTGCAGCAGGTTCGCCATGCTCGCGACCTGGGTCAGCGGCTGGGTGAACTGGCGCGAGTACTGGATGAACGCCTGCACGTCGCCCAGCGACAGCGAACCCGAGGCGACCCGCAGGCCGCCGACGACCGCCACCAGCACGTAGTTCACGTTGCCGATAAAGAACATCGCCGGCTGGATCAGCCCGGAGATGAACTGCGCCCGGAAGGACGAGTTGAACAGCGACTTGTTGTGCCCGGCGAAGGTCTCCTCCGCCTCGTTCTGCCGGCCGAACACCTTGACCAGCGAGTGCCCGGTGAACATCTCCTCGATGTGCCCGTTCAGCTTGCCCGTGGTCGCCCACTGCTTGATGAACTGCGGCTGCGCGCGCTTGCCGATCTTCGCCGTCAGCCAGACCGAGACGGGCACCGTGACCAGCGCGATCACCGCCAGCAGCGGCGAGATCACGAACATCATCACGAGGACGCCGACGATCATCAGCAGCGACGTGATGAGCATGGCCAGCGTCTGCTGGAGCGTCTGGGCGATGTTGTCGGTGTCGTTGGTCGCCCGGCTGAGCACCTCGCCGCGCGGCTGCTGGTCGAAGTAGCTCAGCGGCAGCCGGCCCAGCTTCACCTCGACCTGCTCGCGCAGCCGGTAGATCGTGCGCTGCACGACCGAGGTGGTGAGCCGGCCCTGGATCACGCCGAACAGCCACGAGCACACGTAGATGCCCAGCACCCACAGCAGCACCGTGCCCAGCCGGTGGAAGTCGATGCCCTGGCCGGCTACGACGTCGGGGGTGTTGGCCAGCATGTCGGCGAGCTTGTCCTGGCCGGTCGCGCGCAGCTGGTCGATCGCCTGGGCCTTGGTGACGCCGGCCGGGATCTTCGCGCCGATGATCCCGCCGAAGATGACGTCGGTCGCCTTGCCGAGGATCTTCGGGCCGAGCACCGACATCGACACGCTGGCGATGCCGAAGGCCAGCACGGCCGCGATGACCGCCCGCTCCGGCTTCAGCATGCCGAGCAGCCGCTTCATGGAGCCGGCGAAGTTCATCGGCTTCTCGGCCGGACCGGCGCCCATCATCATCCGGCCGGGGCCGAAGGCGGGGGGCTGCGGACGGCGTACCGGGGCGGCGGCGGGCGCCTCCCCTTCAGGCCGCTCCACCGGAGCTTTCGCGTTGGGGCCGTGGCCGTTCGGACTGGGGCTCTGCCCGTTGGGGGAGCTCACGCGTTCGCCTCCTGCTCCGTCAGCTGGGAGAGCACGATCTCCCGGTAGGTCTCGTTGTCCGACATCAGCTCGGCATGCGTACCGACGCCGACGACCTCGCCCTCGTCGAGGACGATGATCCGGTCCGCGTCGCGGATGGTGCTGACCCGCTGGGCCACGATGACGACGGTCGCGTCGGAGATCTCGGTGGACAGCGCCCCGCGCAGGGCGGCGTCGGTCGAGTAGTCCAGGGCCGAGAACGAGTCGTCGAACAGGTAGATCTCCGGCCGGAGCACGAGGGTACGCGCGATCGCCAGGCGCTGGCGCTGTCCACCGGAGACGTTCGTGCCGCCCTGGGCGATCGGGTAGTCGAGCCCTTCGGGCAGCGCCGCGACGAAGTCCTTGGCCTGCGCCACTTCCAGTGCCCGCCACAGCTCGTCGTCGGTCGCGTCGGGATTGCCGTAGCGCAGGTTCGACGCGACCGTCCCGGAGAACAGGTACGGCTTCTGCGGCACGAACCCGACGGTCTTCGACAGCAGGGCGGGGTCGAGGTCGCGGACGTCGACGCCGTCGACGAGCACCTCGCCGCCGGTCACGTCGAACAATCGCGGCACCAGGTTGAGCAGCGTGGTCTTGCCGCTGCCGGTACTGCCGATGACCGCCGTCGTCTCACCGCGCTGGGCGACGAGGTCGACGTTCTTGATGACCGGCTGCTCGGCACCCGGGTAGCGGAACTCGACGCCGTTGAGCCGCAGCTCGCCGTGCACGGGCAGCTCGGTGACCGGCTTGCTCGGCGGCACGACGCTCGACGAGGTGTTGAGCACCTCCTCGATGCGCTCGGCACAGACCTCGGCCCGCGGGATCATCATGAACATGAAGGTCGCCATCATGACCGACATGAGGATCTGCATCAGGTAGCTGAGGAACGCCGTCAGCGCGCCGATCTCCATGTGCCCGCCGGCGATCCGGTGGCCGCCGAACCACAGCACCGCGACGCTGGAGATGTTGACCACCAGCATCACCGTCGGGAAGGACAGCGCCATCAGCTTGCCGACCCGCAGCGACACGTCGGTCAGCGAGGTGTTCGCCTCGCCGTACCGGCCGCGCTCGTGGTCGTCGCGGACGAACGCCCGGATCACGCGGATGCCTGTGATCTGCTCGCGCATGACCCGGTTCACGCGGTCGATGCGTACCTGCATGGTCTTGAAGAGCGGGCGCATCTGCATGATCAGCAGCGTCACGAAGGCGACCAGGACCGGCACGATGACCAGCAGCAGGCCGGAGAGCGTCACATCCTGGTTGAGGGCCAGGATCACGCCGCCGACCATCATGATCGGCGCCGACACCATGAGGGTGAAGGTCAGCAGGACCAGCATCTGGACCTGCTGCACGTCGTTGGTCGTCCGCGTGATCAGCGACGGCGCGCCGAACTGGCCGACCTCGCGGGCGGAGAACGTCTGCACCCGGTGGAAGATGGAACCGCGCAGGTCACGGCCGACCGCCATGGCCGTACGCGCGCCGAAGTACACCGCCCCGATCGAGCAGGTGATCTGGAGGAGCGTGATCGCCAGCATGTAGCCGCCGATCCGCAGGATGTAGCCGGTGTCGCCGGTCACCACGCCCTTGTCGATGATGTCGGCGTTGAGGGTCGGCAGGTAGAGGGTGGCGAGCGTCTGCACGAACTGCAGCAGCACCACGAGGGTGATGTCCCCGCGATAGGGCCGCAGGTGCGCACGCAGGAGTCTGATCAGCATCAGTCGGGTTCTCCCGGTTTCGGACGGATGGCGATGCCGAACGCCTGCTCGCGCAGGTGCTCGTTCAACACGTTGTTCATGATCGAGTCGAAGGTGCCGGTGTCCTCGCGCTCGACCGGCAGGAGGAGGCCGTCGAGGAGCAGCGTCACGATCAGCTCGGGGGACATGGCCGGCTCGTCGCCCCCCGCGTGCGGGCCGAACCCGCGCCGGGACACGCCGAAGATGAGGTTGAGCAGGTACTGGGCGGCGCGTTCGGGGCTCAGCCGCAACTGGTCGCGGTCGGACCCGATGACGTCGACGATCGCCTCGACGTTCTGCACGTGGGCGTTCATGAACCGCTCGCGGATCGCGCCCGCGTCCTCGTCGACGTGCGACTTGGAGTTGCCCCGGATCAGGTGCAGCAGCTGCCCGTTCTCCTCGATCCGGCGCTGCATGATCCGCGTGACGTCGGTCAGCCGCGTCCGCAGGCTCGCCTCCGGGTCGACGGCCCGGATGCTCCGGAGCGAGGGCGTCGGGTCGAGGGCTGCGAAGATCGCCTCCCGGACGAGCGTGGGCTTGTCCGGGAAGACGCCGAAGATGGTTCCCTCGGCCACTCCCGCCGCCTCGGCGATCTGCCGCGTGGTCACGAGCAGGCCATGCTCGCGCAGCAACGGGATCGTCGCCTCGATCAGGGCGGCCCGACGATCCTCCGGCGCCATGGCCGGTACGCGTCGCCGCCGGGCGGGAGTTCCGTCAGGTGTGGAGATCGTCTGCACGGGGGCGAGTCTACTGAGTGAGTGCTCGCTCATTCAACGGGGTTTCGCTCACAGCATGACCGGCGTGTCGTTCTGCCCCTTTTGTCGGCACTCAGCCCCGCTTGAGGATCATCCCCTGCGTCTGGGGCAGGCGTCCTTCGCGGCGCAGTTCGCCGAGGTGCGAGTGGGCCAGCAGAGCCAGGCAGGCCGGCATCGACGGGAGATACCGCTTCGAGACCCGCCCCCACATCCGCGGGCCGTTGAGATCGTCCAGCGCCCTCGCGAGCAGTACGCGGTGCAGCGCCCGTGCCGCGTCGCCGACCAGTTCGGCCACCAGCCGGTGGCCCATCCACTCGTCGAACGCGTCGAAGTACTGGTTCCCGGCCAGCGGGGCCTGGTCGCGCCACAGCACGCCGCGAGCGAGCAGATCGACCACGGCTTCCATGAGGTCCGGGTGCAGCGGTCCCCCCGCGTCCGGCGGCTCCGGAGGAGTTCCGGGCTGCGGTGTCTCGCCCGGCGGCACCGGCCCCCCGGCAGCGAGCGCGTTGTACAGCACATGCGCCGCGAGGCAGGCCGCGTCCCGGGCGCTCCGGTTCCGGAAGTCCTCGCCGACGAGGTTCTCCAGCCAGACCCGCGCCGGACCCAGCTGGCCGGACCTGATCGCGGCGCTCCACTCGTCGCCCCGCGAGTCGCACCGGACGGTGTACTCGATCGGCAGGGACCGGATCAGGGCGAGGTCACGGGCGTGCCGTTCGCGGATCTGGCGTTCGAGGTAGTGCGCGTAGTCGGGCGACACCGAGGCCGGCGTACCCGGCCACGGGCGCAGTTCGATGCCGGCGTCCGCCTGGATCCAGACCTGGTCCACGGTCTGGGGCCGGCTCGCGGCGAGCACCTGGAGGTCTCCGGCGGACGGCAGCGAGACGTCGATGCCGTGCCGGCGGAGAAGGTCGAGGACGCTGCGGGTACGCGCCGGCGAGATGCCCGTCGACGGTTCGTCCGCTCGCGGCGGCGGATCAGGCAGCCGCGCGTCCGGCCAGCGATACCCGAACGCGTCCAGATCGGCGATCGCGGCGAGGTCCCCCACCGTCAACGGCTCCGGGCAGAGGAAGCCGCCGCTCGGCGCCCGCACGACGGTACGCAGTTTGCGCTCCAGCCGCACGACCGGATAGCCGGCCAGGATCGCGACCGCTTCCGCGCGTACGCCGGCGTCCACCTCGCGGGCCTGTTCGACGAGGTCGGCGGCGAGCAGATGCCGGTCCGACCGTTGCTCGGCCGACTCCGCGCCGGCCAGGACCGCACGGACGAACTCGGTCGCGTCGGCCGAGGCGGCGTACAGCAGGACGACTTCCCGCCACCACACGTCGTGCACCCTGGCGAGCAGGAACTCCCCCGTCCCCGTCTCTCTGACGTGGACGGCCGCCAGGTACTCCTGGAACGTCAGATGGGCGAAGGCGTACAGGTCCTGGTCGCGTTCGAGCACCAGGCCCGAGGTCTGGCCGATCTCGGTGAGGAACGCGAGTCCGCCGCCCTCGTGGCCGACCCGCCGCAGCAGCGGCGCCACCACCGCCCACGCGTCCTCGCGCGGGATCACGCGGATCCGGGCCTCCATCATCGCGTACGCGAGATGCCGCAGCACCAGCAGTTTCTGCTCGACCGTCAGCGAACTGGGCAGGCCCTTCATCTCGATGCGGCGGGCCAGGAAGACGAGGAAGATCTCGTGGTACAGCTCGGCCCGGTTGCGGGGCAGGGCGCTGCGGAACTGGTGCACCGAGGCGATCATCGTCAGCAGCAGCGGATTCGTGGCGAACGCGAGCAGCACCGGGGTGGTGTAGAGGCTGCCGAGGAGCTTCTCGGCACCGTCGCGCGCCTTCTCGCGTACGCCGATGTCGGAGCGGTCGGCGTCGCGCCGTTCGACGGCGAGGTACCAGCCGCGGACGAACCGGTCGATCTGCGCGTCGGTGAAGCCGCGGACGCCGACGACCGTGGCCCGCAGCAGCGGCGGGTCGAGGAAGCCGAACGGGCGCGAGGTCAGCAGGAAGCGGTTGCCGGGGTGGCGGTCGATCTGGTCGCGGACCCATTTCATGATCACGGCGCGGTCCTCGCGGCGGGCGACCTCGTCGAGGCCGTCGAGCATGATGACGCAGCGGCCGCGCAGGCGGCGCTCCCAGTACCCGGCGGGCTCGGCGCGCCGCAGGCCGGACAGCGACGAGCGGACGACCGCGGCGAGCGTGACGCCGGGGTCGGCGACGATCGCCGTGACGTGCTCGCGCAGGGCGAGGAGCACGGGGGTGTGCCGCCGCCACTGCCGCGGGAGCGGGGCGCGGCCGCACAGCGCGAGCGTCACGTGCCGCAGCAGGGTGGTCTTCCCGCTGCCGGGCGGCCCGAGGATCGCGATGGTCTCCTCGGCGTGCGCGTCGAGCAGCTGCCAGATCGTCTGCCGGCGGCCGTTGTCGGCCGCCGCCGCGTCCACCGGGCCGCCCGGCACGCTGTGCGGCACCTGCCGCATCAGGCTGAGGTCGACGAAGACCTCGCTCATGGCCAGCGTGTGCATGCCCCAGGTGGACAGTCCCCGCAGGTCCACGTCGTGGTGCACCCGGGAGAGGAAGTACCGGTAGTGCCGGCCGTACCCCGACAGCGTGCGCCGCAGCGCCGCGTCGGCCACCTCGGCCAGCCGGGCCGCCCAGCGGTCGCGCAGCTCGCCGCCCACCTTCGCCAGAAAACCCAGCACGAGTACGCCGAACTCCCAGGCGACCGTTCCGGCTACCGCGGCCGCCGTGCCGACGTGCCCGCGCAGCACGGTGGCCAGACCGACGACGGGCAGGGCCGCGGCGGCGGCGAGGATCGTGGCGGCGGCGAATCGGCGCATCGATGGTCCCCCGGTGTGCTGCTCGTACGGACCCGCAGCTTAGGGCCGTGCGAACCTGCCGGGGAAGGCCGTTCAGTCTTTTGTGGACTGATCAATGACACTTCGGATGAACGGGGCCTTCCCGGCCCGGTAGCGCGGCCGGTCCTCCGCGTCGGCCGCCGCGAGCTCCTGCTTGATCCGCGCGTACGCGGCCGTGGCCTCGGGGTCCTGGCGCAACCGGTCCCGGAAGATGATCCAGGTCGGCCAGTCGGGCGAGAAGCGCTCGACGACGTGCAGGTGATGCGTACGGTGCTCCACCGACGGGAAGCAGTACGAGTATTTGCGCCGGTCGGCGTCGCCGGGTTCGGGGGCGGCCACCCAGCCGATCCCGGCCAGCGCCGCCCGCGCCTCGGCGGCCGGTTCGAAGGCGCGTACGCGGGCGAGCATGTCGACGATCGGCTTGGCGGGCAGGCCCGGCACCGCGGTGCTGCCGATGTGCTCGACGTCGCCGACCAGCCACGGTCGCAGCGCGCCCGTGACGCGGGCGGCCTCGCGGGCGAACAGCTCCGGCCAGGCGGGGTCGTAGGGGACGATGACGATGGGGTCGCGGCGCACCCGCCCACGATATTCGCTCCCGATGGGTGATTCGGCCCGCAACCGTCAGACCCCGGCCTTAGGCTGCGGAAGGTCGGCCGAATTCGATCGGCGATCCGAGAATCACTCACCTTGAGCAGGGGGAATCCAACATGGCCTCGCGCCTCAACCCGTACGTCAACTACCCCGGCACCGCCCGGGAAGCCATGGAGTTCTACCAGAGCATCCTCGGCGGCGAACTCAACGTGAACACGTTCGGCGAGTACGGGCAGACCGATGCGTCCATCGCCGACAAGGTCATGCACGCCCAGCTGGAGACGCCGGCCGGCTACACCATCATGGCCTCCGACCTGGCCCCCGGCATGGACTACCAGCCCGGCACCAACATCACCATCAGCCTCAGCGGCGACGAGCCGACCCTGCGCGGCTACTTCGAAGGGCTCGCCGAGGGCGGCAAGATCACGATGCCGCTGGAGAAGCAGATGTGGGGCGACGAGTTCGGCGCCCTCACCGACAAGTACGGCGTGAACTGGATGGTCAACATCGGTCAGCCGCGCTGATCCCAGCGCACCTCGGCGGGGCCGCGCTCCGGGCGCAGGCCCCGCCAGCTCGGATGGCGCAGCCGGTTGTCCGGCGTCACGTTGCGGTAGACCACCTCGCCGACCAGCTCGGGCCGCGTCCAGTGGGCCTTGCGGGCGTACTCGCGGGGAACCGGGCCGGCATAGGGCGAAGCGGAGGTCTCCAGTGTGGTCAGGCGCGCGTACAGGTCGTCGAGCACCTTGTCGGTGAAGCCCGTCCCGACGTGCCCTAAGAAGATCAGCTGGTCGTCCTCGTCGTAGGCGCCGAGCAGCAGCGCCCCGATCGTGCCCGCGCGGCGCCCCTCCCCGAGCGTGTAGCCGCAGACGATGGCCTCGGTCGTGGTGAACAGCGGCGTCTTGATCCAGGTACGCGACCGCCGGCCGGGTTCGTACAAGCCGTCGACCCGTTTGGCGACCACGCCTTCGAGACCCTGCGTACGCGCCGCTTCGAGCACGTCTTGCCCGTCGCCGTCGAAGGCCGGGGACAGATCGTCCACACCGGAGTCGTCGAGCAGCTTCCGGCGTACCGACCAGGGCCGATCGAGCAGGCTGGTCGACTTGCGGTGCAGCAGGTCGAACGCGAAGAACCGGACCGGGACCGCGGCGACCAGGGCGGCGGGCGGATTGCGGATGTGCATCCGCCGCTGGAGCAGCGCGAACGACGGCGCCCCGGTACGCGGATCCAGCGCGACGATCTCCCCGTCGAGGGTCAGCGACCGGTAGCCGCTCAGCGGGCCGAGATCCGGGAAGCTCGACGTGATGTCGAGATCGTTGCGGCTGGTGATCCGCAGCCCGCCCCGGTCGCTGGTCGTCACGATGCCGCGGATGCCGTCCCATTTGAACTCGTAGACCCAGCCGGGCCCGGACGGCACGGAACCGGCCGTCGCCAGCATCGGCGCGACAGCCGGCGGCCAGGTCGCCGCGCGCTCCCCCACCCGTCGAGCATGCCTCATGATCGGCCGTACGCGGGCCCGAACCGCTCAGCGGCCGCGAAATCCGCATCTCCGTGGTGGACGGATCAGCGGCTCAGTGCGAGACGGCCTGCATCGCCATCAGGATCGCCACCGGCACCGGGAAGAGCAGGAGGAAGAACACCGGCAGCCGCATCGGCGGGGCGGGCGGCGGGTCGACCCGATCGGCGTACCGCGAACGGGCGTGCAGCAGGCCGGCGGTCAGCGAGGCGGCCGTGCGGCCACCGCGCCGGGCCTGGGCGGGCAGCAGTACGGCCGCCGGTCCGGCCACGACCACCACCGAGTCGTCCTGTGTGCTGACCGAGGTCACGTCCGCCCACGACGAACGCACCGAGCCGAGCACGCCGCGGGCCGCGATCCCGCCGCCGTTCCAGGCCGCGGCCGGTCGCAGCCAGATGCGGTAGCCCGCCGCGAACGACGCCAGGGTCAGGAGCACGGAGAGGACGAAGGCCGGGGTCGTCGGCAGCCGCCGGACGAGTTCGACGAGAGCGAGCGGGAGGCAGGCGCTCAACGCGTACCCGATGAGGGCGGGCTTGCGGTAGCGGAAGACCTGCTCGGGAGCGGCGGTCAACTCCGCGGCCGGTACGAGCGCGGCGACCTGTCCGGGTAGCGCCCCCCGAGGCTGGTCCGGAGCCGGCCCGGTGCCGTGGTCGCCACCCGCCACGGGGCGGAACCTGCCGAGCCCCGACGGCGGCCGTACGCGGGCCGTGGCGACGACCGGGCCGCCGGCGATACCGACGATCACCGTCGCGCCGGGAGCGGGTACGCCGTACAGCGTGATCCGCTGATCCTGCCACCGGGACGGCGTCGCCAGGCCGCCCATGTCCTCCCGGTGCGGCTGCCCGTCGCGGACCAGCGCCTCCTCGCCGAGGTCCAGGCGGGCGAGCGGTTCGGCCCCGGCGAGGGCGTCGCCGGCGTACAGGTTGCCGTCCTGGTAGTACGCCTCGGTCATCGGGTACGCGCCGCTCAGCATCCGGCGGCTGCGGACGGCGTACCCGGTGGTGATCAGGGCGAGCGCGCCGAGGGCGAGCAGCACCGCGAGCAGCTGCCAGGGCGTGGCGTCGTAGGGTTCGGCGAGCGGCTGGGCGAGCCCGCCGTCGTCGACCCGCAGCCGGATCTCGCCGCCGACGCGATAGCTCGCGGGCGACACGACGTCGATGACCCGCGTCGGGTCGGCCACCGTCACGGTGTAGCCGGTCGCGTCCACGGCTGTGATCGCCGCCGACTCGGTCCGGGCGGCGGCCTGCCGGGCGTCCATCGTGGACTGCCGCAGCACGCCGGCCGTGCTCACCGCCGCGCCGACGAGCAGCAGGGCCAGGCCGAGACCGATCCGGATCCGGCCCCGCCGCGGCGTGAGCCGGACGGCCGTCAGGTTCCCGCGCGGTGTCCGGTCGGCGAACTCCCGCTCGGCCGGCGACGGGGACCTGCGCGTACGCAGCCACGCGAGCAGGATCGTCACCAGCGCGTACGCGATCAGGGACAGCTCGGCGACCAGGGAGGCATCGGCCGGGTGGAACTGGTCCCACAGCGGACCGGCGACGGCGACGACCGCGGCCGCGAGCGCGGCCAGGCGGGGCGTCGACCAGCCGAGGATCAGCCACGAACCGACGAACAGTCCGAGGGCGATCACGTTGACCGGTTCGGGGCCGCACGGCCGCGCCTCGGTACACGGGACGTCCGGCTGCGCGTTGACGGTGATCACGGTCGCCGCGCAGCCGACGAAGAAGATCGCCCAGCGCAGCACGTGTGCCCGCCACCGGCTCGGCGCGGCGTCCCGCAGTGCCCACGCGTCGGCGGTCGTCAGGATCGAGGCCATCCCCGCATCGTGCGGACACCGCCGCCGATGATCCATCGGCCGAGCGGTTCAAGCTCGGCGGTGCGACCATCGACCCCATGAAGGTGCTCTACATCGGCGGCGCCGGCTACGTCGGCCGCTTCCTCGTCCCGCTGCTCGCCCGGAAGCACGAGATCCGCGTGTTCGACCGGACCGATCCGGACCTCGCGGAGGCGGAGTTCCTCCGCGGCGACGCCACCGACTACGAAGCCCTGCTGGCGGCGATGGACGGCATCGACGTCGTGCTGCACGGCGCCATGGGCGACATCGACTGGAGCACGCCGGCGGCCGTCGCGCAGGCGTACGACGTGAACGTGAAGTCGGTGCACCTGACGCTGCTGGCCGCGCACGCGGCGGGAGTGCCGCACGCGGTGCATTTCAGCAGCCTGTCGGTCTTCGACGACCTGATGCACCGGCCGTGCGCCGAGGACGACGTCCCGGACGCCACCGACCTCTACGGGCTGACGAAGCGGCTCGGCGAGCAGGTGTGCCGGGCCGCGTACGCCGAATGGGGCGTCACGGTCACGATCCTGCGCCTGGTCTGGCCGACCTCGGACGAGGACTGGCCGGAGTGGACCCGGCACGGCGAGCCGGAGGCACTGGTCTCGCCCGCCGGTGAGGTGATCGAGGCGACCGCGGCGAGCGACCTGGCGAGGGCGGTGCTGGCCGCCCTCGACCACCGCGACGGATGCGACGTGTTCACGCTGTCCGGTGACCGGAAGGCGCGCCTGTGGAGCGTCGAGAAGGCGGCCCGGCTGCTCGGCTGGACCCCGCTCGGCCCGGTCCCTAGTCCTTGAGCAGGTGGGACAGGTCGGCGACGAACGCGCTCTCGGCCTCGCTGACGACCGTGCCGCCGAGGCCGAGCACGCCGCCGGAGGAGGCCGCCTCGACGACGGTCTCGGCGATGGTCACCAACCAGTGCCGGTACGCGTTCGCGTCGGCCGCCTCGGCCTTGCCGGCCAGCAGGTCGAGCGCGGCCCGGGAGCGGTCGAGAACGTCCGTGACCAGGCTCTGCGGATCGGCCGGGGTGAACACGGGCAGCTCGGCCTCGTGCAGCCGGCCGACGATCTCGGCGGCGACGGAGGACACGAGCTTGCTCGGCGACTCGACGCCGTCCGTGATCGCCTCCATGCCCGCCTCGTTCTCGGCCGCCGTCCGCCGGGTGCCGTCCGGCTCGACGGCGCTGGCCGCGAGCAGGACCGACTGCGGGAGTCCGACGAGCAGACCCCATTCGGCGTCCGAGAAGCCCAGTTCGGCGAAGACCGGCTGTTCCGTCACGGTGTGTTCCCCCTCTGACTTGGCACTACGTGCGTAATCTAACGGACCCCGGTGATCACCGCACGACGGTGAGCAGCTTCTGCGCGCGGACGACCGGCACCGACAGGGTCTTGTACCCGACCTCGTCGAACAGCACGGTCATCTTCTCCCCCTCGTAGCCGAGGACCATGCCGCTGCCCCACTCTCCATGCTGGACGGTGCTGTGCACGGGGAACGGCGTCGCGTCGGAGGCCGGCTCGGCGGGCTGGGCCGCGACCGGCGCCCGGCGGCAGTTGTCGCAGTGGCCGCAGGCCGTGCCCATGTGCTCGCCGAAGTACGCCAGCAGCGCCTGGCTGCGGCAGGCCCGGGTCTGCGCGAAGCCGCGCATCATCTCCCGGCGGGTCGCCTCGACCGCCTGGCGGCGGGCCACCTCGGCCACCGCCGCCTGGGCCGCGGGGACGGGATCGGGCGCGTGTTTCGGCGTACCGAGGCGGTTGCTGGGCAGCGTGCGCACGGCACCGACCTCTTCGAGCAGGCTGAGCAGCTGGCTCAGCTTGCGCTGACTCAGGCCGCTGCGCTCGCGCAGCTCCGACTTGGTCACGCCGGCCGCGCGGGCCCGCTTGGCGACCTTCGTGTCCTCGGCCTCGATCGCCCGCAGCAGCGCCACCAGGTCGCGCAGCTCCCGCTCGTCGGGCGCGCCGCCGGCGAAGAACCGTTGCAGCGCCTCGTCCTCGGCCCGCCAGAGCAGCAGCGTACGCGCGGGTTCGCCGTCCCGGCCGGCGCGGCCGATCTCCTGCAGGTAGGAGTCGGGCGAGTCGGGCAGCGCCACGTGGGCCACCCAGCGGATGTCCGGTTTGTCGATGCCCATGCCGAAGGCGGAGGTCGCGACCATGACCGGGATGCGGCCGGCGAGGAACTCCTCGTGCCGCTGCTCGCGGGGGCCGGAAGCCATGCCGCCGTGGTAGAAGTCGGCCTTGAACCCGGCGTCCTTCAGCCGGCCGGCCAGTTCCTCGGCCGCGCGGCGGGTCGGCACGTAGACGATGCCGGAGCGGCCCTCCTCCTCGCGCAGGAACTCCAGCAGCCGCCGGTACCGGGCGTTCTCGTCCGAGCAGTAGCCGACGTGCAGCAGCAGATTCGCCCGGTCCAGCCCGGACACCACCGTACGCGGCTTGCGCAGGCCCAGCCGGGCGACGATGTCGTCGCGGACGGGCGGGCTGGCGGTGGCGGTCAGCGCGACGACGGGCGGCCGGCCGAGCTCCCGGATCAGATCGCCCAGGTCGAGGTAGTCCGGCCGGAAGTCGTAGCCCCAGCCCGAGATGCAGTGCGCCTCGTCCACCGCGACCAGGGCCGGCCGCAGTGCCTTGATCTCGGCCAGCCGCTCGGGGTTGGCCAGCGACTCCGGCGTGGTGAACAGGAACCTCGCCCGGCCCTCGCGCAGGTCGGCCAGGGCCGCCGCCTGCTGCTTGGGGGTCTCGGCGGAGCTGATCCGGACCGCCCGCAGCCGCGGCACGCCCCGGTCGTTGAGGTTGCCGATCTGATCCTGCTGCAGGGCGAGCAGCGGGGAGATCACGATCGTGGGACCGTCGAGAAGCGAGCCCGGGACCTGGTAGACGGCCGACTTGCCGCCGCCGGTGGGCAGCACGACCAGGGCGTCTTGCCGGCCGAGCAGGGCCTTCATCGCCGTGAGCTGCTCCGGACGCAGCCGCGGCCAGCCGAAGTCGGTACGCGCCGCGGCACGCAGCCGTCGCGTACCGCGGAAGGAGCGCAGGAAGCTGAAGAGTGATCGCATCGCCGCCGAGGCTACCCGTCACCCCTGACACTCAAACCGTCGCGACACCCCGGCGGTCGGCTACCGTTCGCGCATGACTTCGACCGCCGACTCAGATCCGTCCCCGGCCGCCTCCCCGGACAGCGCGCCGGTAGCCGCCATCACCGGTGCCGCGCAGGGCATCGGTGAGCGCATCGCCGAGGTGCTCGCCGCCGAGGGCTACCGGCTGGCCCTGTTCGACCGCCAGGAGATCACCGCGTTCCCGGACGCGGTACGCGTACGCGGGGACGTCGCGAACCAGTCCGACGTGCTGGCCTTCGCGGGGGCCGTGAACGAGGCGTACGGCCGGATCGACGTGCTGGTCAACAACGCCGGGATCGCCCTGATCAGCCCGGCCGACGAGACGCCGGCCGACATGTGGCGGCAGGTCATGGAGGTGAACCTGACCGGGCCGTTCCTGATGTGCCAGGCGTTCGGCCGGCAGATGCTGGCCACCAACTCCGGTGCGATCGTCAACATCGCCTCGGTCGCGGGGCTGTCCGGTGTGGCCGACCGGTCGGCGTACAACGTCAGCAAGCACGGGCTCATCGGGCTGACCAGGACGCTCGCCGTGGAATGGGGCGGCCGCGGCGTACGCGTCAACGCCGTCTGCCCCGGCTGGGTGAAGACGCCGATGGACGACGCGTCGCAGGGTGAGGGCGCCTACGTCGACGGCGACATCATCGACCACGTGCCGCTCGGGCGTTTCGCCACGCCGGACGACATCGCGCAGGCCGTCGCCTACCTCGCGGATCCCGCCAAGGCCGCCTTCGTCAACGGCATCACCCTGTCGGTGGACGGCGGTTGGATGGCCGACGGATCCTGGCAGTCGCTGCGCCTCGACGCCCGCCACCGCTGAGCCCGGCCGGCCCCGCGCACACGAAAGGGGGCGGATCGCCGCCCGCGCAGCGATCCGCCCCCTGGCAGGTCTACATATCGGGCTTATCGGACTTGTCGACCATGTCCTTGGCCATGTCTCCGCCCTTGTCGACCTGGTCATCGAACTTGCCGCCGGTCTTGTCCTTGACCATGTCGGTGCCCTGATCGACCTTTTCCTTGGCCTTGTCGGAGCCGCCGAGCTTGTCCGTGACCTTGTCGGTCATATCACTGATCTTGTCCGTGATGCCCATTTCCTACCCCCGTGTTCCGGGACCGCGTTCGGGCCTCGGTCTACAGAGAATCCTAGTGAGAGCAACGGATACGGCGTGGCGGAACGGAAAATCGCACGCCGTGTGCGCATTCGCGCGACTCGGGCATGGGAGCCTGCCCACGGGAGGCGACCATGCGGACGAGATTCTGGGGATCGACGGGGGAACGACTGCTGCAGGAGGCCACCGGCAGCACCACGCGGGCGCGCCGGTTCTACGACGGACAGGTCCTCGACCATCTCAACCGCAGGATGCGGGAGTTCATCGCGTACCAGGAGATGTTGTTCGTGGCGACCGCCGACAGCCTCGGCGAGTGCGACTGCACGTTCCGGGCCGGACCGCCGGGATTCGTGCACGTACTGGACGATCACCGGCTGGCCTGGCCGGAGTACCGCGGCAACGGCGTCCTCGCGAGCCTCGGCAACCTGACCGAGAATCCGCACGTCGGGCTGTTCTTCGTCGACTTCTTCCAGAACACGGTCGGGCTGCACGTCAACGGGCGGGCCGACATCCTCGACGAGCTGCCGGGCGTACCGGTCGATCCGGTACCGGGCCGGCGCGCCGAGCGCTGGGTGGTCGTACGCGTCGAGGAGGCGTACATCCACTGCCGCAAGCACATCCCGCGGCTGCAGAAGCGATCCGAGGGCCGGCGCGACTGGGGCAGCGACGATCCGCGCAGCAAGGGCGGCGACTTCTTCGGGGTGGCCGCCGAGCGCGACGGGCGCTGACGGGCCGCCCTGGCCCGGCATGGGTACGCTCGGGAGCATGCGCGCCATCCTGGTCCGCCTCGGCCTCGCCGTGACGGCGACCGCCCTGCTCGCGGGCTGCGGTCCGGTGACCCTGGCGACCCCGACGCCCGCAGCGTCGGGGTCGGCGTCGAGGATCGCCGCCCTCAGCGTGCCGGACGTGACCGGCAAGCGGCTCAACGAAGCCGAAGCCGTGCTGCAAGGGGCCGGCATCAAGACCGTCAAGACGACCGACGCGACCGGCCAGGGCCGGATCGTGATCGACCCCAACAATTGGTTCGTGCGGCACCAGACGCCCGCCGAGGGCACGAAGATCGCCGTTGGCGACCCGGTCACGCTGGACGTCGCGAAGCCGACCGACGGCGTCGGCCCGTCCACCGTCGCGAAGGGCGTCGTGCCGAACGTCGTCTGCATGGACCTGCAGGCCGCGCAGGACACCCTGCAGTCGGCCGGGTTCTACCTGCTGTCGTCCAAGGACGCGCTCGGCGACCGGCACCAGATCCTCGACCGCGACTGGGTCGTGATAGGACAGTCGGCCGCGGCCGGCTCGACCGCCTTCCCCACCACGAAGATCACCCTCACCGTCGTGAAGTACGGCGAGCCCACCGGCGAGTCGGGGTGTCACAGCTGAATCCCGAACCGCCCGCGCCGCCCGCCGTCCGGGCGCTGTCCTGGCTGCTCGCCGTCACGGCCGCCGCCACCGTCGTGGTCGAGGTCCTGATCTGGTGGTACGCCGACGGCGCCGACTACGGCATGTCCGTGCGTACGGGCTGGGCGGTCCTGCGGGCCCTCGGTTTCCTGCTGCTGATCAGGCACGTGCGGATCGGCCGGGCGAGCGCGCGACCGTTCGGGCTGATCCTCAGCGTGACGACGCTGTTCGCCGTCGCCCGGCTCGTCGTGCCGAAACACGGCCTGCCCGGCGTCGTCGGCGTGCTCGGATTCGTCCTGCTGCTCGGGCTGTGCACCGCCGTCATGCTGATGCTCTACAAGTCCCCGGCGGTCGAGGCGTACCTGAAACGGCACCCGCGGCGGCTGACGTTCGACCGGGACGGCATCCAGCTGCGCGAGGTCGCCCCGAAACGGCCCCCGATCCCCGGCTGGCTGCTCACCGTACGCGTCGCCGGACTCGCGTACGGGCCGCTGATGCTGGTCGCGGCGGCGGTCGCGGTCGGCGTGCTGTTCCACGGGAAGCCCGCTGCCCTGCCGATCATCGTCGGCTGGTTCCTCGCCGGCTTCGTGACCGCGTACTTCATGGGGCTCACGACGTTCTTCCTCGTCCGGGGCAGCCGCTGGCCGCGGCTCATGCTCGTCGCGCTGACGGCGTTCGCGCTGGTCGTCCAGCTGAGCCTGTGCGCGTTCCTGCTGGGCCTCGACGCGGTCGTCCGTGACGGCGGCCCGCTGCTGGTCACCGCGGGGCTTGCCCTCTACGGGCTGTGGCGGACGCGCCGCCGGGCCGGCGCCGCGTGATCCGGTCCTGGCCCGATCGCTTACCGGCCAGTAGCATGCGGGCGTGACTGGACCGCTTTCCGGGCTGAAGGTCGTCGAGCTGGCCGGGATCGGACCCGCCCCGTTCTGCGGCATGTTCCTGGCCGACCTCGGCGCCGACGTCGTGCGCGTCGACCGCCGCCGCAGCCCCGGCATCAGCCCCGTCCCGCCCCGGCTCGACCTGCTCAACCGGGGCAAGCGCAGCATCGCGCTGGACCTCAAGGAGCCGGCCGACCTCGCCGTGGCCCTCGACCTGGCGGCCCGCGCCGACGTGCTGCTCGAAGGCTACCGCCCGGGTGTCGCCGAGCGGCTGGGCATCGGGCCGGACGCGTGCCTAGCCCGCCAACCGCGACTGGTCTACGGCCGGATGACCGGCTGGGGCCAGGACGGCCCCCGCGCGCAGACCGCCGGCCACGACATCACGTACCTGGCCGTTTCCGGTGTGCTGCACGGGATCGGGCGCGCCGACGGGCCGCCGCAGATCCCGGTCAACCTGCTCGGCGACTTCGCGGGCGGCGCTATGTACCTGGCCGCCGGGGTCCTGGCCGCGCTCTGGGGCGGTGGCGGCCAGGTCGTGGACGCCGCGATCGTGGACGGCGCGGCCCACCTGTCGACCATGCTCTGGGGCTTCATGGCCGGCGGCGCCTGGCGGGACCGCCGCGGGATGAACCTGCTCGACTCCGGCGCGCCCTTCTACGACGTGTACGCGACCGCCGACGGCCGGCACATGGCGGTCGGCCCGCTCGAACCCCAGTTCTTCGCCGAGTTCATGACCCGGCTCGGACTGCCCGCCGAACCGTCCTATCTCGACCCTGCCGGGTGGCCGGTGCTGCGGTCCGCGCTGTCGACTGCTTTCGGCACGCGTACGCAGGCGGAATGGGCCGAGGTGTTCGCCGGGTCGGACGCCTGCGTCGAACCCGTGCTGCCGATGCGGTCCGCCGCGCGTGACGAGCACCTCGCCTCCCGCGGCACGTACGTCGAGCACGACGGCGTCCTGCAGCCGGCGCCGGCGCCCCGGTTCTCGGGCACGCCCGCCGCGCTGTCCCGGCCGCCCGCCGAGCCCGACGAGCACCGGGCCGAGATCCTGCACGACTGGCTCGGGATCACTCCTCCGAAATCGTGAGGGGTCACTCCTCCGAGATCGTGATCTGTATGGCGAGCAGGTCGCCGTTCTCGGCGTACTCGGCGTGCACGGGGAAGAAGCCGTCGTCCGCCGAGGTCATCGCGAACAGCACCGACGCGCCGCCGACCTCGATCGTGGCGGCCTCGTCGGCGGAATCGCGTACGTCCTCCATCACCCGCCAGTGATGCGAATGCGGCCGGAAGTCGGCCTCGATCCCGCGGCCGTCCAGGTCACGGGCCAGTGCGGCCGCCTCCTCGACGGGCAGGTCGAGCCGGCCGAAACTGTCCTCGTCCACCGGCTCCCCGCCCACCTCCTCGGCGCCCGGTCCCCAGAACACGACGTCGGCCAGGCCGTCCAGCGACCGCGAGTGCACCCACGAGTTCAGCGCGTCCGCGTCGGCGACGGCGAACCGGGCGTGATCGACGCCGAGGAATCCCGCGTCCTTCCAGTACGCCGCCCGCCCCGGCCGCACCTCGACCCGGATACGCAGCCAGCCCCCGTCGTCGCCGGGTATCCCGACGACCGGCGAAGGCCGATCGGTGACGAGGCCGTTCATCACCACGACCGGCACCCCGTTGACCGACAGCCGCCGATCACCCCGGGCGAGGGCCGCGCGTACGCGTTCCCGGTGCGGGACCTGCCGGTCCAGCAACCGCAGGCTCGCATCGCGACCGCGGGCGGCGCAGTGCTCCGCGAACGACCCAGTGATCTCAGCGACCCGGTCGACGGGGATGTCGAACAGCATCGTGCCGGTCTGCCGCCCGAAGGTCCGCGCCGCCATCACGGCGTCCGGCCCGACGATCTCCAGGTCGACCGCGGCCGGGAAGTCGGCCGGCCGCTCCGCCTCGGGAGCGCGATCACCGGACCACAGCCGCAGATATCCGCCGTCGATCAGCACCAGTTCACCGGAGGGGCAGGTGATCCGCCCCAACTCCACGCCATCCGTCACGCCGCCATTCTCCCGTCCCCCCTCCCCGCCCCGTCCCCGCCCCGACTCCCGTCGCCGTTCGCACTTCTTTCCTCGGCCCTTGTCGAGACTGTCCGACTCGCGCGGCGGCCTTCCAACGATCTTGCGCGAATGTCTCGAATTTCGTCCGGAACACCTACAAATGCCCGAACATTCGTGCAAGATCGTCGCAACGCTCAGGGGTGGAGCGGCGGTCCAGTTCGCCCTTGTCGCGACTGTCCGAGTTGTGTACTCGGCGGCGGCGGGCACAGTGATCATTTACGGCCGAGGTGTGAAGATGCCCGCCGACCGCATGATCAATTACGGTTCTGGGGCGCGTTGACCGGCCATGGCTGCACCTGACGCGTAATCGATCATGCAGATCGAGCCGGATTCACACCTCGGCCGTAAATGATCAGGAAATCGGCAGCCGCAGCCCACCGTGCGGAAGATCGTTCCCGCATCACGGACGACAGCTGGCGCTGGGGCGGCTCAGTCAGGATCCACAGCGGCCGAGATGCAGAAGTCGCACCCTTATCCAAGATCCAAAGCGGTCCGATTTCCCAGGCTTCGCGGCGATCTTGCACGAATGTCCGGGCTATTCGGGTAATCCGGACGAAATTCGAGACATTCGCGCAAGATCGTTGGGCGGCCTGCTTATTGGGCGGCCTGCTTGTTGGGCGGCCTGCTTCAGGATTTTCCTTCGAGGATGGCGGTCCCCAGACGAGTGACATGGTGGACCATGCGATTCCCGTCGCGACGGCTGGAGATGAGGCCGGAGTCGCGCAGGATCGTGGTGTGCTCGCTGACGGAGGCGGCCGAGATGCCGATGCGCCGGGCGAGGTCCGTGGTCGTACGCCCCTCGGCGATCGCGGCGAGGATGGCGGCCCGGGTGGCGCCGAGCAGGGTGGCGAGGTTGCGCCGGGCGGCCCCGTCGGGCAGGCCGGCGAGCAGGTCGGGCGGGCGCTCCGAGGGGTAGACCAGGACCGGCGGCAGGTCGTCGTCGAACATGGTCATCGGGTGGTTGACGCAGAAGTAGGCGGGCACCAGCAGCAGTCCGCGTCCACCGAGGAAGATCTCCTGATCCGGGTGGCTCGGTACGCGCAGTTCCCCGTCCGAATACTCGATGTGCGGCCGGAGGCTGGCGAGCAGGCCCTCGACACCGCAGGCGGCCATGGCCCGGATGCGCAGGCGCCGATCGTGCTCGACGGCGGCGTCGACGACCCGCCGGTGCGGCACGACGGCCACGTCGTAGAAGGCGTGCATCGTGGCGGTCAGCTGCCGCAACGCGTCCGGCTCCCCGGCCGCGAGCGCGCGCATCGCGGACGGCACCCCGTATCCGAGAGCGTCGGCGAGTCGGTCGAGGTCCCGCTCGAGCGTGCCGATCGGCGTCCGGCGGATCCGCTCCAGGCCGGTCTCCAGGCGGAAGTCGGGGGTCACCGGGTTCAGGAAGTCCGGGAAGTAGCCCATCGTCGGGGTGAGCGCCGACAGCAGGCCCATCCCGCCACCCAACGGCGTCTGCCGCACGGCCGTGGCCGTCGCCCGCCGCCAGTCGGTGTACAGCAGGTCGCCGGGCTGGCCGCGGAGCATGTGCACGGCGAGGACCAGCTCCCACAACGGATCGGGAGCCGTCGCGAGGCGCGTACGCGCGATGTCGTCGCTCGTGAAGTAGATCCGCAGCATGCCGGCTACCGCAGGTAGGCGAGCACCGCCAGGACGCGGCGATGCTGATCGGCGTCCTGGGGCAGCTGCAGCTTCGTGAAGATGTTCGTCACGTGCTTCTCGACCGCACCGTCGCTGACCACGAGCTGCTTGGCGATCGCGGTGTTGGAGGCGCCCTCGGCCATCAGCCCCAGCACCTCCCGCTCCCGCGGCGTGAGCGACGCGATGGGATCGTTGCGGCGGCGCATCATCAGCTGGGCCACCACCTGCGGATCGAGCACCGTGGCGCCGCCCGCGACCCGGTCGAGCGCGTCCAGGAACGCGTCGACGTCGACCACGGCGTCCTTGAGCAGGTAGCCGATCGCGCCCGCGCCGTCGGCCAGCAGATCGTCGGCGTAGGCGAGCTCCACGTACTGCGACAGCACCAGGATCGGCGTACGCCCCCGGGTGCGGCGGATCTCGACGGCCGCCCGCAGGCCCTCGTCGGTGTGCGACGGCGGCATGCGTACATCCACGACCGACAGATCCGGCTGGTGCTCGGCGACGGCGGCGACGAGTGAGGGCCCGTCCCCGACGGCCGCGACGACCTCGTGGCCGGCCTCGGCCAGCAGGCGTACGAGACCCTCGCGCAGGAGGACCCCGTCGTCGGCGACGACTATGCGCATCGGCCAACCCTATGACACCCGTCAAACTGCAAGATCAAAATGGCGGGTTTGCGACAATGCCACGATCGTCGTAGCATCAAGGCATGCTGTACGCGACGCCCACGCTCACGGCCGACGACCAGCGGGTTCTGGCCGAGATCGATGATTTCTACGCCGACTTCCACCGCTCCACGGGCGGATCGCGGGCCGGTGAGTGGCTCGGCGGCGTCCGCAAACGCCTGGTCGCCGGAGCGATCCGCGGCTCGAACACGATCGAGGGCTACACCGTCGAATTGAGCACCGCCTCCGCGATCGTCAGCGGCGCACCGGTTCCGGCGAGCGTCCCGGAAGAATCCAGAGAGGCCGTCACCGGCTACCGTGACGCGCTCACCTGGGTCATGCAGACGCCCGACATGGGCTTCTTCGTGCACAGCGAGATGGTGCTGTCCGCGCTGCACTTCATGATGACCAGGTTCTGGAAGGACAAGTCACCGGGCCGGTACCGCCGCAAGGGCATCGTCGTCACCGGTTCGGATCCACTCGTGCCGGCGTACATCGGTCCTGATGCCGACGAGGTCCCGGTCCTCATGCGCGAGCTGGCCGACTGGCTCAACGAGGGCGACCTCGACGCCCCGTTGCTCGTGCGGGCCGCGATGGCCCACCTCAACCTCGTGGCGGTCCACCCTTGGCGGGACGGGAACGGGCGTATGTCCCGATGTCTTCAGACGCTGGTCATCGCGCGGGGCGGCCGGGTGTCTCCCGAGTTCTGCTCCATTGAGGAGTGGCTGGGCCACGACATCAACACGCTCGACTACTACCGCGTCCTGCGCGAGACGAACCAGGGTTCCTACCAGCCGCGCCTCAGCGCGGGCACGTGGGTGCGGTTCTGCCTGCGGGCCCATCACCTCCAGGCCCAGCTGGTGGGTAAGCGGCTCCGGCTCGGGCGGGACGTATGGACGGCGGCCGAAGAGCTGGCCGTCCGGCTCGGCCTGCACGACCGTACGGTGTCCGCGCTGTACGCGGCCGCGACCGACCAGCTTCGTCGGGACACCTACCGTGAAGCGGAGGGGCTGTCTCGGGACCAGGCCATCCGGGACATCCGGAGCCTGGAGCACGCGGGCCTGGTGGAGGCGGTCGGATACGGGACCGCTCTGTACTACGTGGCCGCCGGCGAGCTTCGACAGCTCGCCGGCGGGATCACCGCTGCGTTGACCGCCCCGCCGGTCGAGCCGTACCCGGCCGGCTGACGGATGGTCGGTCAGGAGGCTTCGGGGACTTCGGCGATGACGACCGTCGGACCGCCCGCCGGCGAATCGACCGCGAGCTGGCCGTCGATCGCGCTGAGCCGGTCGGCGAGGCCCGCGATGCCGTGCCCCTTGGCGATGTGCGCGCCGCCGGCGCCGTCGTCGGTGACCATCAGGTAGATCTTGCCGTCGCGGCGGGTCAGGGTGATCTGGGCGGAGGTCGCGCCGCTGTGCTTGGCGACGTTGGACAGCGCCTCGGCCGCCGCGAAGTAGAGCGCGTTCTCGATCGCCGGAGCCAGCCGGCCGGGTACGTCGGCGGCGAGTTCCACCGGCACCGTCGAGCGGCTGGCCAGGGTGGTCAGCGCGGCGGGCAGGCCGCGGTCGGTGAGGATCGGCGGCGCGATCCCCCGGGACAGGGCCCGCAGCTCGTCGAGGGTCTCGCGGGCCTGGCCGAGGGCGTCGTCCAGGGTCGCCGAGGCGGCCGCCGGGTCGTCGCGCAGCTGCTTCTGCGCCCGGGAGAGCTCCATGGCCAGCCG
Source organism: Hamadaea tsunoensis DSM 44101 (assembly GCF_000428945.1). Classification (GTDB taxonomy): domain Bacteria; phylum Actinomycetota; class Actinomycetes; order Mycobacteriales; family Micromonosporaceae; genus Hamadaea; species Hamadaea tsunoensis. The sequence goes on from NZ_AUAX01000008.1 coordinate 324,331, forward strand.
GATCAGCCGCTGCTGCGGCCCGTCGTGGATGTCGCGCTCCAGTTTGCGCAGCGCCGTCGCCTCGGCCGAGACCGCGGCGGCCCGGCTGGTCGTGAGGTCCTCGATCCGGCCCTGCAGCTGGGCCAGCCGGGTCAGCATCGCCTGGGCGAACGCCCCGTGCAGGGCGGCCATGCCGCGCTGGACGGCGTACACGGTGAGGAGACCGAACACGCCGATGAAGGTGTAGAAGATCACGCGGTTGTGCTCGGTGTCGGCGCCCATCAGCTTCTCGAGCACGATGTCGTGCTGGTCCGGGCCGTACGGGATGAACCGGCCCCAGATCCAGTAGGTCAGGCCGCCGAGCGTCAGCGCCCACCACACCACCGGGAACACGAACGTGATGATCGCGATGGGCAGGTTGATGACCGCGTACAGCAGGTCGAGCCAGCCCTGCCCCTGCCGGATCGGGGTGGTCACCCTCCGGAACCACCCGGCTCCCTCCGGCGCCGGCCGGTAGCGCGGGCGCGGCAGCACCCGGCCCGTCAGATGCTCCAGGCGTACGCGTTCCAGATCGGCGAAGCCGCGCGCGATGAGCAGGGTGAGCGCGAGCAGGGGGATACCGACGAAGACGACCAGGGTGCCGATGCTCGCGGCGAAGAAGGGAACGAGGATGCCGAAGCTGACCACGGCGAGCGGTAGCCCCAGGAAGCAGTACGCGAAGTCGATGCCGAGCCGGCGGATGATCGTCATGTGCTCCACGCTAGATTTCGACGGGCCCGGACCCCATCCTGCCCGCTGGCCTCTTCGCCCTGGGGATAACCCCACCCCGGCCGGGCCGGGCCCCGACGTGCGAGGCTACCGCGTATGAGTGTGACGCGCGTGCTCGTGACGGGGGCGGCCGGGCGGATCGGACGGGCGGTACTGGCCGCGCTGGCGCGGGCCGGTGTCGCCGCGCACGCGCTCGTCCTCGAGGACCCCGGCGACCTGGCCGCCGAGGCGGTCTTCGCCGGCACCGCGGCCGACCCGGATCTCGTACGCGCCGCGCTCATCGGAGTCGACGGTGTGATCCATCTCGCCGCGATCCCCGACCCGCATCACGGTACGCCGCTGGAAGTGTTCGGCGGCAACGTGACCGCCACGTTCACGGTGCTCGACGAGGCCGGCCGGGCGGGCGTACGCAACGCGGTGATCGCGAGCAGCTACAGCGCGACCGGGCTGCCCTTCGCGCGTACGCTGCTGCATCCGGCGTACCTGCCGGTCGATCCGGAGCTGCCGGACCTGGCCGAGGACCCGTACGCCCTGTCCAAGCTGACCGACGAGCTGACCGCCCGGATGGTCGCCCGCCGGTACGCCTCGACCGTCGTCGCCCTGCGCTATCCCTACATCGGGGGCTTCGCCGACCGGCTGCCCGCGTTCGCGGCGCGGATCGCCGCCGATCCGGAGCTCGGCGCCCGGGACATGTGGTCCTACCTGGAGACCCGCGACGCGGCCCGGGCCGCCCTGCTCGGTCTGGGCGTCGAGGTGCCCGGTGCGCACGTCGTCTACGTGGCCGCCCCGCGGACGATGGTCCCGTACGCGACCGCCGACCTGCTCGACCGCTTCCATCCCGGTGTCGAGCGGCGGGCGGAGCTGCCCGGGCGGACGGTGGCGATCGACCTCCAGCCGGCCCGCGACCTGCTCGGCTTCACCGCCGAGCACGAACTCGACCTGCCGCTGCTTCCCCTCCCCTAGTACGGGCGCGGTACGCGAGCGGCGTCAGCGGGAGAGCGGATCCGCGACTATGGCGCCGGAGCCGGGCGAGACCTGGGCCGTCCACAATGTACCGTCCCAGTAGCGGTACATGTTGCGGCCGGTCGGGTCCGGGTACCAGCCTGCCGGGGCGCTCGGCGCGGGCAGGTCGAGCGGCGCCCGTTCCTCCTCGGCCAGGCGCAGCAGTTCGGCGGCCCGCTCCGGCGTCAGCACGCGTACGCCGAGTTCCTGGGAGCGCACGGCCTTCGGCTGCCGCTCGTCTCCTTCGGCCACGACCGCGGCGACGACGGTGCGGGTGATGTTCACCGCGAACAGGTAGCCCGCGTCCTCCAGCTGCGTGCGTACCTTGGCGGGGACGCGAGGGCTGCACCAGACGCGCGGACCCCGGCGGCGCTTCTCGACCACGTCGGCACCGTCGGGTGCGAGCACGTCGGCGAAGTAGTCGGGCAGGTTCAGCAGCTGCGCGGCCGTGGTGAGCTGGCGGTACTCCGACGCGGTCGGCGGCCCGTCGCCGAGCGCGGCGTCCCGCAGCGCGTCCAGGAAACGCTGGTGCAGCCCGGCCACCTGCGCCGCGCCCATCCCGGCCCGGCCCGCGAGCCGGCCCAGCCGCCGGGTCTGCTCGCCGGTCAGCCGCCCGTCCGCGAGCGCTTCGCCCAGCGCGTCCAGATACGGCTCCGCGCCGACCGGGTCATGGTCGTCCATCGAGTACGGCAGCTTCGCCAGCAGCGAGCTCATCCAGCCGGTCTCGCCCTTGCGCAGGTTCGTCACCCGCGTACGCGGGCCGCGGCTCGACGGCACCTTCGGCAGCGGCACCGGGGCGACCGGGTAGCGCGGGCTGGCCCCGCCGGACAGCAGTTTCGGCAGCAGGATCGCGGTCGCCCGGACGTCGCCGAGCGCGGTGTGGGCGTCGTCGAGCGGCGTACCGGTGATCTCGCAGCAGGTCGCGAGCCGGTAGTTCGGCGAGGCGAGCACCAGCCGGGACACGATGAGCGTGCACAGCGCCGGGATCGGCGGCGGCGTCACCCCGATCCGGGCCAGCTCCGCCTGCAGGAAACCCTCCTCGAACGCCGCGTTGTGGGCGACCACGACGGCGCCGTCGAGCCGCGCCAGGATCTCCCCCGCGATCTCCCGGAAGGTCGGCGCGCCGTCGAGCATGCCCGCGCTGATGTGGTGCAGGAACGTCGGCCCCGGGTCACGCTGCGGATCGATCAGGGTCGCCCATTCATCGACGAGTACGCCGTTCTCGACCCGCCCCATGGCGATCTCGACGATCCGGTCCTCGTCGGCGGCGAGACCCGTGGTCTCGAGGTCGATGACGACGTAGGGCGTGTCCGGCAGGGCGATGCCGTCGCCGGAGAGGTAGCCGTAACCGAAGAGCCCCTGCATGATTCACTAGCGTGACGTCCCGCCGGTCGTGGTGCATATCCGACGAACAGCTACATTTCCCGCACAGGTTCAGTTCCGGCCGGTGAGCGTCGCGTACACGATGATGTTGTCCAGGTAGGAGCGGGCCTGGTAGTCGAAGCGGCCGCCGCAGGTGATCAGCCGCAGCAGGGCGGCGGGGCCGCCCTTGTGGACCTCCGCGGCGGGGAACCGGTCCTTCGGGACGACCTCGGCACCGTCCACGGTGAACAGGGCGGTCGAACCGTCGTCGCGCTTGACGCGGACCTGGTCGCCGCGGCGCAGACTGCCGATCGAGAAGAACACCGCGGGCCCGGTCGCCCGGGTGTCGACGTGGCCGACGATGATCGCGCTGCCCGCCTCGCCGGGGCTCGGCCCGTAGCGGTACCAGCCCGCGAAGCCCGGCGAGCTCAGCGGCGGCACCTCGATGGAACCGTTGTCCGCCACGCCGGTCGGCACGACGGGCGCGTCCACGCCGATCTTCGGGATCTGGATCTCGACCGGCGTCGAGCGGGTCAGCAGCCGCCCGTACGAGTCGCGCAGGTAGCCGGCCGGCGCGTCGCCGAAACCCGGTGCCGGTGGCCGCCTGGGCATCAGCAGCAGCGCCAGGGCGATGCAGAGTACGCCGGCCACAGCCGTCACGAACAGCACGGACTTGGCGAAGCGGCGGGTGCGGGCGCGCGTACGGTAGATCGTCATGCCCGCCGGCGCAGCAGGGCGAGCCCGCCGGCGCCGGCCGCCCCGAGCAGGGCCATGCCGAGCACGAGCAGCCGGTGGTCCGGCCCGTTCATCGCCCAGCCGCCGCCGCCCATCGGCCCGGTGGTGGTCGCCACGACGACCGTCGCGGTGAAGCCCGATCCGGTCTGGCACGTGCCGCCGAGGTCGTAGGTTCCCGGCGGCGTGTTCATCGGCACCGTCAGGGTCACCGTCCACTCGCCGGGGTTCTTGGTGGACGCCAGCATCGGTACGTTCGAGGCGCCGCCCAGCGTCGCGGCCGAGATCGAGGCGCTCGTCGCGTTCGCGTCGCATTGGGCCACGATGTCGACCTCGTCACCCGCCTTGACCGGTGACGGCGAGACCTGCGCCCCGCCCGCGTACGCCGGCGCCGACCAGAGCACCGCGGCGGTCCCGAGGGCGGCGATCGAGAGGGCGGCCCGTGCCCGGAAGCGTGTGCTCAGCATGGGATGCGTCCTTTCGCTGCGGCCCAGGAGCCGAGTGAGGTGACACATCCGACGGTAGAGAAGAATCCCGCGTGCTGAGGCCGATTCGCGAATATGACCGCGCCTGCGGGTTTCCCGTGCTTCGGCCGGGCCGCCGCGAAAATCCCGGTGCGCCCGGCTCGCCGCGCCGGTACGCTGCCGCCGTGCCGCGTACCGTGACCCTGGTCCTCGCCGATGCCACCGGACGGGTGCTCGGCGCCCTGCCTCCCTTCGAGGTCGAGCTGCCCTGGTGGCAGGAGTCCGCCCAACTCGTCGCGGGCGCGAGGGAACTGCACGGCGCGGAGGTGACCGTGCTGCGCCTGCTCGACGGCGACCGGCCCGCCCCGCCCGGCGGCGCGGTGCGCTACCTGGCCCAGTCGGCGGCACCGGTCCCGGGACTGTCCCCAGTGGATCTGGAACTCACGTCCGACCCCCGCCGCACCGCGTACGCGGAGATCGGCGGGCCGGCCCGGACCCTGGACTGGGCGCGCGGCGTGATCGGCCCGTTCGAGGCGCGGCAGATCCGCACCTGGAACCTGTCGGCCATCTGGCGCCTCGACACCGCCGACGGCCACCGCTATTGGATCAAGGAAGTACCCGGGTTCTTCGGCCACGAACCGGCGATGCTCGGCTGGCTGGCCGACCGGGGCTTCGGCCCGGCCGTCCCCCGCCTCGTCGCGGTCGACGGCCACCGGATGCTCCTCGAGGACATTCCCGGCGAGGATCTCTACTCGGCCGGACCCGGCGTACGCGAGGCGATCGTCGCCGCCGTCCACCCGATCCAGCGGGTCGCCCTCGACGCCGCCGACGAACTGCTGGCGCTCGGCGTACCGGACCGGCGGTCGGCGGAGCTGATCAAGGTAATCACGGCGGTCGTCGACGAGCACGGCGACGATCCCCGGCTGACCGACCTGGTCGCCGGGCTTCCGGAGCGGTTCGCGGCGGTGGCCGGCTGCGGGGTGCCCGAGACGCTCCTGCACGGCGACCTGCACCCCGGCAACGCCCGCGGTGACGCCGGTCACCTGACGATCCTGGACTGGGGCGACTGCTCGCTCGCCCATCCCGCCTTCGACATCCTGCGGCTGACCGAGCGTACCGGTCCCGAGGAAACCGCCGCGCTCATCGGGCAATGGGCGGATCTGTGGCGGGAAACGGTGCCCGGCTGCGAACCGGAGCGCGCGGTGGAACTGCTGCGGCCGGTCGTCGCGCTCCGCCATGCGGCCGTGTACGCGGAATTCCTCCGCAACATCGAGCTCAGCGAATGGCCTTATCATGTCGAAGACGTGCCATTCTGGCTCTCGCAGGCGGCCGGGCTCGCCTGATACAGTGGCGGCATGCGAGTAGCCCGGTCCATCCTGCGCGCGCAAGGCCTGCGTTTCCGCGCCGGCGCGCGATGGTGCTGAGCTTCCGGGTTCGCCCTTCGGGCGAGACCGGGCATCCGGCCTTTTAGCCGGGCTGTAGAACCTTCAAGATCCTGCCCTTCGGGCTTGACGGATCTTGAAGAACCTGCGCCCGGCGGCCGGACGCCGTGGCTCTCACCCACTTTTCCATTGGTTTAAAACCACCTTCTTGGCAGCGCTCTGTCCTTGGGACAAAGCGCTATTCGTGTACGCCTTTATCAGGGCGCGGAAAGGAAAGTCATGTCTGGCGAGAAGATCATGCTGACTGGGGATCGGCCTACGGGGCAGCTGCATCTGGGGCATTATGTGGGCAGCATCGCCAATCGTGTGCGGCTGCAATCGGCGTACAAGTGTTATTTCATCATCGCGGACCTGCACATGCTGACGACGAAGAACGCTCGCGAGGACATCGAGGCGACCGCGGCGAACGCGCGGACGATGGTGCTGGACATGCTGTCGGCCGGGATCGAACCGGAGCATGCGACCTTCTACCTGCAGTCGGCGATCCCGGAGGTCGGCGACCTGAACACGTTGCTGCAGAACCTCGTCAGCGTGCCGCGCCTGGAGCGGGTGCCGTCGCTGAAGGAGATGGCGCGCGCGGCGGGCAAGGACGAGATGCCTTACGGCCTGCTGGGCTACCCGGTGCTGCAGGCCGCGGACATCCTGTGCGTGAAGGCGCACGCGGTGCCGGTGGGCAAGGACAACGCGGCGCACGTCGAGGTGACGCGGGAGATCGCCCGCCGGTTCAACCACCTCTACGGCGACGTCTTCCCGGTGCCGGACCTGGTCCAGGGCGACGTGCCCACGCTCGTCGGGACCGACGGGCAGGCCAAGATGAGCAAGAGCCTCGGCAACAGCATCCTGCTGTCGGACTCCGCCGCCGAGGTACGCCGCAAGATCATGGGCATGTACACCGACCCGAACCGTGTACGCGCGGACGTGCCGGGCACGGTCGAGGGCAACCCGGTCTTCGTCTACCACGACGCGTTCAACCCCGACGACCGCGAGGTCGCCGACCTCAAGGAGCGCTACCGCGCGGGCACGGTCGGCGACGTGGAGGTCAAGGAGAAGCTGGCGGCGGCGCTCAACCGGTTCCTGGATCCGATGCGGGACCGGCGGGCCCGGTTCGAGGCCGAACCGGGCCTGGTCGACCGGTTGATCGTCGAGGGCACGGAGCGTACGCGCGAGGTCGTCCGGGAGACGGTGGCGGACGTCCGGCGGGCGATGGGGCTGACGTCGACCTACAACCGGCTGCGCCGCAAAGCCGCCCGTTAGTGGTGCAGGGCGGTGAAGTTGACGAAGAACGGCGAGTCCGCCGCCGCCCCCGTGACCGCCGAGCGGCACGAGACGTCCAGGATCTCGGTCGTCTCGGCGGTGCTCCACGAATCCACCGAGCAGTACGTCGCGATGTCGTTGGTCGCGTACGCGTTGGCGAACGGCTCGTCGCTCGTCATCACCTTGGCCAGCCGGACGGTGTAGCGCCCGGTCGCGGTGTGCGTCGTGGTGAGCGCCGAGGTGCCGGTCAGTCCCGTCGACGAGTACGCGTACAGCGTCCGGGCGTCGTCGGTGACGTAGCCGTAGGTGTACGGGACGCCGGTCACCCCGATGAACGCCCGGTGGTACGCGAACCGCACGTCGAAGTACGCGTCGACCGGGCTGCCGTGCGTGTCGTCGCAGGCCACCTCCTGCCACCCGTCGTCGTGCAGCGGGCTGGACAGCTGGCAGTGCGCGGGAGTCCAGCCGTATGCGGTGACCTGGAACGATTCCGGGGTCACCCAGCCCAGTCCGACGCTGGCCGGCAGGTAGACCCAGTAGTGCCCGGCCGACCAGCGGGAGATCTGCGGCGTGCCGCCGGTCGAGTCGTACGCGTACTGCGGGGACGGCGTGTACGTCGCGGTGTTCGTCGGCTGGTTCGCCCACAGGTACGCGTACTGGCCGCCGGTTCCGGAGCGGTAGACGTAATCCGCGGACCAGCCGATGTCGGTGGCCACGCCGGCGCCCGTGTAGCAGTAGACGGTGAAGACTTCGTCCACTCCGGACTGATACCACCCGCCCGCCTGGCAGTACGCGTCGCCGGTGGTCACCGCCATCACCTGGACGTTGCCGCCGGGGTTGCCCCGGCCGAGGAGCGTCACGGTGTAGGAACCGGTGCCCGACCGCACGATGTGCGCCGAGCGGCCGCCGGCCGTGAACCACTGGTCGGCCAGGGTCGGCACGGCGTCCCAGACGAGACCGAAATCGCCGCTGTCGGCGTACGCGGGACTCGGGACGACGAGTGCCGCGGCGGTGAGGGCGGCCGCGGCGAGCAGGGAGCGCAGCTTCATGTCCGGACGATAACGTGTACGCGCACCGGGTCGACCGGTCCGCGGTCCGGCATCGGCTGGCAGTTGTCGGGGCCGGAGCGGTAGCAGTATTGGAACACGAGTTCGGCCTCGCCCGCCTTCCGGGCCGCGAACTCGTATTTCAGGGAACCCCCGCAACCCGCGACGTTGCCCTGACAGTCCGATGTGTACTGACGTTCGCCGGCGGCGAGGACCCGGCCGTCCCCGTCCTGCACGATGTACCAGGAATCCCCGATCGAGCCGTTCACCTTGCCGAAGTCGATGACGAGGGCGTCTCCACGCTGGACGGTCGCGGTGGTGTCCTTGTAGGAGATCGTGGTCTCGTGCGAACAGCCGCCGAGGGCGAGGACCGCCCCGGCGAGCAGCGGGGCGAGAAGAACCGAAGTCAGCCTGCGCATGCCGGAAAGTGTGCGCCCGCGCGTCAAGGAGGCACACCGGGCACGCGCCGGGCGGGCATCTTCAGGCCGAACGGCGGACCACGAGGGTAGGTTCGAAGATGACCGACGTCGTCCGGGCGCCCGCGTGGTCGATCTGACCCATGATCATCCGAGCCATCTCGGCGGCCATGTCCTCGACCGGCTGGCGGACCGTGGTCAGCGGCGGCCGGCTGGCGACCGCGGCCGAACTGTCGTCGAAACCGATCACGGCGACGTCGTCGGGCACGCGGCGGCCGCTGTCCCGCAACACGTGCACGGCTCCCTGGGCCATCACGTCGTTGGCCGCGTACACGCCGTCGATGTCGGGGTGTTCGGCGAGCAGCCGGGTCATCGCCCGCTCGCCGCCTTCCTGGGTGAAGCCGCCTTCCACGGCCGGCACGTACGCGTACCCGTTCTGTGCCATCGCGGAGCGGAAGCTGACCAGGCGGTCGTGGCCCGCGGGCATGTCGAGGGAGCCGGCGATGGCGGCGATGGTGCGGCAGCCGCGGGCGAGCAGGTGCTCGGAGGCGAGCTTGGAGGCGGTCTGCTGGGCGATGTCGACGTAGCTGATGGGAATCGGCTCGGCCGGCCGCCCGAACAGCACCGCCGGTACGCGTGCCTCGGTGAGCAGCCGGGGCAGCGGATCCTGCGGATGCAGGGAGAGCACGAGGACGCCGTCCAGCTGCCCCTGCCGGAGGTCGCCCACCAGTTTCGTGCGCGCGGTCTCGGATCCGACGAGGGTCAGCGGCACGTGGACACCGGCCGGGTTGAGCACGCTGAGGACACCGCCGAGGACCCGGCCGAAGAACGGGTCACCGAGGAAGCGGCTGTAGAACGGGTCGTCCTCGTTGCGGCTCTCACCCTCGGAGACGACCAGCGCGACGGACCCCGCACGCCGGGTGACCAGCGAACGGGCGGCCCGGTTGGGGACGTAGCCGGTGGCCTCGACCGCCTGCCACACGGTCTCGTGCAGGGCCGGGTCGACGTTGCGGGTGTTGTTGATGACGCGCGAGACGGTCGCCCGGGAGACGCCCGCGACCTGTGCCACGTCCTCCAGAGTGGGGGCACGCGGTGGGGTGTGGGGGGCCTCGTTCGCCATAGGGCCTTTTATAGCACGTCAGCCGGAGAGCGCTCTCCCCCACATTTGGACGAAAAGGGAGCGGCGGACAGGTGCGCTACCGCCCGTAGCACACCCGCCCGCCGCCGTGGTGAGGGAGTCTCCCCGCCCGAGAGACCCCCTCGGTGCGGGCCGGCACCGATGGCCCGGTGCCTGCCCGCGGGGAGATCAGGGCTTGTAGACCCCGAACTCCCAGAGCGAATACCCGTATGTAGTCGCTCTCGCGGTTCCGTTCATCCGTACGTACCTCGCCGAGGTGTTCAGGTTGATCTCGTCGAAGCCGCCGTCGCCTGTGGTGGTCGCGTACGCCTGCGTCCAGTTGGTGCCGTCGTTCGACACCTGGATCTGGTACGCCGTCGCGTACGCGGCTTCCCAACCTAGCTCGATATGGTTGATCGCCGTAACCGCCCCCAGGTCCACCTGAATCCAGGCGGTCGGTACCCATTCGGAAGCCCAACGGGTGGTCCAGTTGCCGTCGACCGCGTACGCGGGCAGCTGGGGACCGTTCGTCCCGGTCGGCTGGTAGGTCGACGCGGTGGCCGTCTTGCCCAGGGCCACGTTGGTGCCCGGGATGCTCGGCGGGACCACTTTCAGCGACTTCTCCTCGATGCCCACGTTGCCGTGGCCGTCGAAGGCGTACACGTAGATCTTCCACACCCCGAGCTGCTGGGGCGCCGTGACGGTGAACTGGCCGTTGCCGGTCTGGGTGAACGTGACGTTGCTCAGGCCGGTGCCGCCGGAGATGTACTTGTCGCTGTACATCAGGTTGTAGCGGATGGCGTCGCCGTTGGGGTCGCTGGCCGCGACGTTGACGGTGAAGGTGCCGCCCGCGGGGACCGCCGTCTGGTTCGACAGCGTCATGCTGGTGATCTCCGGCGGCGTGTTGGCCGCCGCCACCCCGGTGTACGCCTTCTGCAGCGCGTAGAAGCCGAGCCGGTGCCAGCCGCCGGTGTAGGTGTTCAGCCAGATGCCGCCGAAGTCGTTCTCCAGGCCGTAGTGGAACTCGGTGCCGCCGAGCGCGACGCCCGGGTGGCCCTTGATCGCGTTCCAGCTGGCCGTGTACCCGTCGCGCTTCTGCAGGTCGGTCGGCTCGGTCGGCACCCCGTTGACGTCGTTGGGCACCTCCCACTCGCCGGCCGGTCCGCCCTCGGTGATGATGTACGGCTTGGTGTAGCCGCCGTCGATCCAGGCCTGCTTGACCCCGGTGATCGCGCCGTAGGAGTTCACGGCGAGCAGGTCGAGCGCGGGCGAGTACTGCTTGTAGTACGGCCAGGCCCCGGTCCACGCGTCGGTCGAGGTGACCGGGTGGTTGGGGTCGGCCGCGTGGATCGCCACCGCGAGGTCGTTGACGTACTTGGCGTACCCGACCCGGCGGGCCTCCACCTCGGCGGCGGACAGGCCGTGGTCCTGCATGGTGAGGATGACCTCGTTGCCGACGTCCCACATCAGCACGCCCGGGTTGTTCTTCAGGGCGTTGACGCGGTTGATGATCTCGGTCTTGGTGTTCGCCATGTAGGTGGTGTCGTTGACGTAGTCGGCACCCTGGTTGAGCCAGTGCCCGACGATCACCTTCTGGCCGAACCGGGCCGCCGTGTTGAGCAGCGCCGGGGTGTTCGTGTCGTCCACGCCCCAGGTGCGGATCGTGTTGACGCCGGCGTTCTTCAGGTCACGCATGTACCCGTCGGCCGCCTGCTGCGGCGGGCCGTAGGTCAGACCGCGTACCTCCCACGGCTGGCCGCCGACCTGCAGCTGCCAGTTGCCCTGGGTGCCGGTCACCTTGACGACGCTCGGGCCGGCCGGGATCGCCGGGTCGGTCATCGCCGCCGGCGTGCCGCCGGTCTGCTTCTGCACGGTCACCGAGTCGACGCTCATGACCCCGCCCGACGTGGTGTCGGCCGTGGGCACCGTCTTGCCGGCGATCGCGCTGGCGTACGAGCCGCCGATCGGCAGCTCCAGGCGCAGGAAGAAGCCGTGGTGCACGGCCGCGTCCCAGGCCGCGACGCCCACCTGCGACTCGCGTACCTGCCAGGTCTGTACGCCGTCGAGGTACCAGCGGATCTCCTCGTCCGTCTTGGTCCGGTCGATGACCTGCGCGTACTCGTGGAAGGCGGTCTGGCAGCCCGAGCAGGTCGCGAGGCCGCTGGTACGCCCGTTGTACTCGCCGCACGGCCCGTCCGGGGCCGATCCGCAGTGCAGCGTCTGGGACAGCTGGCTGCGCCCGTTGACCCCGCTCATGATGTCGGTCTCGCCGACGGAGGGCCAGTTGTTGTAGTTGCCCCGGTACGCCGCCCCGGTCGCCCGGAACGCCGGCCAGTAGCCGAGCTGGTTGGCCACGTTGGGCTGCTGGATGACGGCCGCGATGCGCAGCTGCTCGCCGGGGTTGGCGGCGAAGTCCGTCCGCTGCGACTCGATCCGGCCCGACGTCCAGTTGCCGGCGCCGTCGCGGATCGCCTTGATGTTCAGCTTGCCGCCGCCGTCGAGGTAGACGTTCGCGGTCGAGGCACTGGCGGTCTCCACCTCACCCGTGCCGAAGTTGGCCGCCCCGCCCGGGTAGCTCGTCCCGGTACGCAGCAGCCAGTTGGCCGCGGCCGGCGAGGTGTTGGCGGTGCCGGCGAAGTCGTCCGACCACACCGTCGTCCAGTTGCCGGACGGTGACGGGCTGGTCGACGGCTGCGTGCTCGGCGAGGCCGACGGCGACGTGGGCGTACCGCCGAGGAAGACCTGGAACTCGAACAGCGAGTAGCCGTAGCCGGTGCCCCGGACCGTGCCGTACATCCGCACGTAGCGGCCCGAGCCGGACAGGCCGGTCAGGTTCTGCGTACCACCCGTCCCCGTCGTGGTGGTGTAGATCGACTGCCAGTTCGTGGAGCCGTCGTTCGAGACCTGGATCTGGAACGACTTGCCGTACGCCGCCTCCCACTGCAGCTGCACGCCGCAGATGCTCTGCACGGAACCGAGGTCCACCTGGATCCACTGCGGGTCGGCGAAGGCGCTCCCCCAGCGCGTACCGGTGTTGCCGTCGAACGCGGACGCCGCCGTGTTGCCGCCCTCGACCGAGGACGCCGACGACGGCTTGTTCAGCGCCGCGTTGGTGGTGCCGCACGTGGGCGGCGGGGTCGAGCCGATCGAGCCGAAGACCTGGAACTCGAACAGCGAGTAGCCGTAGCCGCCGACCCGGGCCGTGCCGTACATCCGCACGTAGCGGCCGCTGCCGGTGACGGTCAGCGTCTGCGTCCCGCCCGTGCCGGTCGTGGTGGAGTAGATCGTCTGCCAGTTCGTCGAGCCGTCGGCCGACGTCTGGATCTGGAAGCCCGTCGCGTACGCCGCCTCCCACTGCAGGACGACCTTCGAGATGGTGGCGGTCGCGCCGAGGTCGACGCTGATCCACTGCGGGTCGCTGAACAGGCTCCCCCAGCGGGTGGTGGTGTTGCCGTCGACGGCGTACGCCGCGGCGGTCGAGGCCCCCTCGCTGGACGAGGCGGTCACCGGCTGGCCCTGGGACAGCAGGGTGTCGGCGGCGGTGGCCGAGGTGAAGGGCACGATCACCACGGCGAGGGCCGCGACCAGCGCGGCGACGGCGGCGGAGAGGGCGCTCCGCCGGTGTCTGGTCCCACGCAGTCGCGTGACCAGGGAACGGGGATTCATGGGTTCTCCTGACAGGGGTGGGAGTCAATGTTGGAGAGCGCTCTCCGTTTGTTACGCCCAAATAACGCCGCTGTCAAGACACCCCCACCCCGACCAGCGCATCCCCGGTAACACAAACCTCGACCCCGCCAAGATCCGGTCCGCGTGCTGGCCAAGATCCGGTTTGGATCAGGGTTTCGCACGTAATCTTGGCCCAAGATTCGGGTGATTTCCCTGATCCAAACCAGATCATGGGGCCGGCGCCGAAGGCGCGGGTGAGAAGGGCGGGGTTGACAGCGGGGGTGCGCTTCGCGACTCTGGACCGCGGGTGGAGAGCGCTCTCCAAGCATGATCCCGAGTGGACCGAAAGGCAGGACGATGACGCAACGGCGCTTCCCGGCGGGCTTCTGGTGGGGTGCGGCGACCGCCGCCTACCAGATCGAGGGCGCGGTCGACGTGGACGGCCGCGTACCGTCCATCTGGGACACCTTCTGCGCCGAGCCCGGCCGCGTCGCCCACGGCGACACCGGCGCCGAGGCCGCCCAGCACTACCGCCGCTACCGCGAGGACGTCGGCCTGATGCGCGAGCTCGGGCTCGGCGCGTACCGGTTCTCGATCTCGTGGGCCCGCGTCTTCGGCGGCGAGACCCGCGGGCTCGACTTCTACGACCGGCTCGTCGACGAGCTCTGCGCCGCCGGGATCAAGCCCGTCGCCACCCTCTACCACTGGGACCTGCCGCAGTCGCTCGAGGACGGCGGCGGCTGGCTCGCCCGCGCCACGCCCGAGCGCTTCGCCGACTACGCCACCGCCGCCGCCGAGCGCCTCGGCGACCGCGTCGCCCTGTGGTGCACCGTCAACGAGCCCTGGTGCAGCGCCTTCCTGGGTTACTCCTCGGGCGCGCACGCCCCGGCGCGGGCAGAGGGCGCCGCGGGTCTCACCGCCGCGCATCACCTGCTGCTCGCCCACGGCCTGGCCAATCTGGCTGTACGCGCAGCCGCCCCCGACGCGCTCGTCAGCTGCGCCCTGAACCAGGGTGCCGTCCGGGCCGTCTCGGACTCCCCCGCCGATCTCGATGCGGCGCGGCGGATCGACGGGCTGCTGAACAGGCTGTTCGTCGACCCGATCCTGCGCGGCGCGTACCCGGAGGATGTCCTGGAGGACACGCGGACCGTGACCGACTGGTCGTTCGTGCAGGACGCGGACCTGAAGGCCATCAGTACGCCGATCGACGTGCTCGGCGTCAACTACTACCAGCCTGACCTGGTCGGTGCCGCCGCCGAACCGCAGACCGGGCCGTGGCCGTTCCCGGGGTCGACCGGGGTGGCCTTCCACAAGACGCCCGGCCCGCTCACGGAGATGGACTGGACGGTCGACCCGAGTGGCCTGTTCGAGCTGCTCACGCGGCTGAAGCGGGATTACGACGTGCCAGTGATGATCACCGAGAACGGTGCCGCGTACGCCGATGTCGCCGCGGACGGCCGGGTCGCGGACCCCGACCGGATCGCCTACCTCGACGGGCACCTGAAGGCGGCGCACGACGCGATCACGGCCGGAGTCGACCTGCGCGGATACTTCGTCTGGTCGTTGCTCGACAACTTCGAATGGGCGCTGGGCTACGGCAAGCGGTTCGGCATCGTGCACGTCGACTACGAGACGCAGCGGCGGACGCTCAAGGACAGCGCCCGGTGGTACCGCGACGTGATCGCGGCCAACGGGCTATGAGCTCGGGTAGTCGTCGCGGCTGCTGAACACGCCGACGACCGTGCCGTGCGGCACGTCGAACCCGATCGTGAGGAACCGGCCCGGGGCGATCTCGACGCTCGACGGGTTGGCCTGGTCGTAGTGGCCGGAGTCGTACAACTCGATGTCCGGCCACCCGTTCCAGGTCTCGGCCGGCCGCGGCACCACCCGGGCGACGGTGTTGCGCCGCGGCGAGAACCGCCGGGACGTGTCCCCGTACGCGACGAGCACCCCGCCGTCGCCCAGCGTCAGGACGTGGTGGGAGGAGGCCGGCAGATCGGTTTCGGCGGGCGGGCTCCAGGTGTGCCCGCGATCCGCCGACCGCGACAGGTACGCGTGCTTCGCCGTCGTCCGGATCAACGCGACGATCCCGCCGTCGGGCAGCACCGTCAGGGTCGGCTCCTGGAAGTGGAAGGCGTGCCCGGACGCGACGACGGCGGCGGTCTCGGCCGGCCAGGTACGCCCGCCGTCCAGGCTGCGCACGACGACCGCCCGTTCGAGCTTCAGCGCGTCGCGTACGTGCACCTCGGCGGCCGGATCGAGCAGCCGCTCCGGGTCGGTCCCGTACACCGGCAGCAGCAGGTCGCCGCCGGGCAGCTCGACGGGCGCGCCGTGCGACACCGCCCAGCGCATCTGGTCGCCGCCGACGAGCACCGGCGCCGACCAGGTCCGGCCGCCGTCGGCGCTGCGCACGACATAGGTGCCCCAGACCCGGAACGGCCGGCCGGCCTCGGCCTTCCATTCGAGGACGAAGTAGCTGAGCAGGACGGTACCGTCCGAGAGTTGCACGAGTTTCGGATCGCGGTCGTCGTGCTCGCCGTCGACGGCCACCCGCGGCTTCGACCAGGTGGCACCGTCGTCGGCGGACTCGACGAGCATGACGCGCCCGTCGGCCCGGACGTGACCGGTGCTCTCCCGGTACGCGCACAGCACACGGCCGTCCGCGAGGCGTACGGCGTCGGGAAAGTGCGGCAGGGTGCCCGGTGTTGCGCGGGCGACGATGACGGACGGAAAGGTCACCATGACCTCACCGTAGTCCTCGGTTCCGGCGGCAGCACGACACCCGCCCGGCGTTGCGTACCGGGTTCATCCTTGTGCTGCGGGCCTTTGTTAGGGAACGGTGCGTTCGATCGCCGCGGGGCCGAGTTCGGCGAGTTCCCGGGCGGCGCGTTCGATGTTGTGCGGCGTCGGATCCCAGCCCTTCGCCATGGCCAGGTCCACCGGATCCCACGGCTGGTCGGCCCCGGTCCGCAGGACCAGGTGATCTTCCCGGGCGAAATCAGCGTCTTCGGTCATCATCGACCTCCTTCTCGCTTCGCCCAATCTCCCACAGGTCGGACCTGGTCTCAAGCACTCCCGCCGAGGCACTCTCGTGTCATGACAACTGCCGCGGTCTTCGACCGCTTCGGACCGCCGGACGTGCTGTACTTCGCCGAGATGCCGGATTCCGAGCCCGGCCCCGGCGAGGTACGCGTCCGCGTCGCGGCGGCCGGCGTACAGCCTTTCGACGTCAAGTTCCGCTCCGGCGCCATGTCCGCCTTCATGCCCGCCACCTTCCCCCAGCGCCTCGGCAACGAGTACGCCGGAACCGTCGAAGCCGTCGGCCCGGACGTCGCGGAGTTCTCGGCCGGCGACGAAGTGCTCGGCTCGGCGATGCTCTGCGCGTACGCGACCCACGTCGTCGTGCCCGCCGCCACCGTCGTGCGCAAACCGGCCACTCTCGACTTCCCCTCGGCGGCCGCGCTGGTGGCGGCCTCGCAGACCGCGTCCGGCGCCCTCGACGAACTGTCCGTCGGCGCGGGCGACACGCTGCTCGTGCACGCGGCGGCCGGTTCCGTCGGCACCGTGGCCGTCCAGCTGGCCCGGTTGCGCGGCGCCACCGTGATCGGCACGGCCTCCCCGGCCAACCACGACTACCTGCGGTCGCTGGGTGCGATTCCGGTGGCGTACGGGGACGGCCTGCCCGCGCGCGTGGCTTCCGCGGCCGCGGGCCCGGTGACCGTCGCCCTCGACGCGATCGGCGGCGACGCCATCGCGCAGTCCACCGAGATCGTGGCTGACCGGCACCGCATCGGCACCATTGTGGACGACCGCCTCGCCGCCGAACACGGGATCCGCGTCGTCCGCGCCGGCCGGTCCCCGGAGCGCCTGTCGCAGGTCGTCGCCCTGGCGGCCCGGGGCGAACTGGTCCTGCCACCCCGCGCGTACGCCTGGAAGGACGTCGTCGAAGCGCACCGCGACCAGGAGACCGGCCACGGGCGCGGAAAGATCGTTCTGGTGATGGAGTGAGCGGATGCCGCCCGGGTCGTCCCGGGCGGCATCTCCTTCGGGTCTGGTGACCTAGTCGGCGTCGGCCAGGCGGTGCTTGCGGGCGCGCCAGCCCTCGCGCAGTTCCAGCGGCACGAAGACGAGGGTGACCACGATGTCGGCGACGACCGCCCACACGATCACGTTCGTGGGATTGAGGTGGGTCAACCCGGCGTCCGCGGCCCAGCTCGGCTTCAGGCCGAGGGGCGGGAAGCCCTCCCAGAACAGGAACCACAGCAGCGGAATGATCCCGAGCGCGATCCCGTACGCGGTGAAGTGGCCGGCCTTCGAGAACAGCACGCCCACGACGGCGGCGACCACCAGGTAGAGCACCACGGCGACGCGGCCGCCCGTGTCACCGGGGAACCGGTCGCCGACGAAACCGCCGACCGACTTCGCGCCGTCGAGCGTCTGCCGCCAGAACACCGCCAGCAGAACGATCACGGCGACGATCAGCACCGCGAACAGCAGGCCGCGGACGAAGCGCGCGCCGCCGCCCTCCCTCTCCGTCGTCATCGACGTTCCCTCCCCTTGATCAACGGCCCCCGCTAAGCCGATCGATTTTCGCATCGAGGTCCATAATGGGCGCCACCCGCAAGCACGGTGTTCCCCGCCGAAAAGCTGACCCCGCGCTGAGAAGGTCATCCCGATCGATCGCGCCTTGGGCAGGCCCGGCATTTGTCGTCATCGACTCTCCGGCCCCACGTGTGGGCGGGTCGCCGCACGCTTGGCCCGTTCCGATTGTGATCGAGTGCCCGGAAGCTGTAGTGATTGATCTACATTGCTTGATCAAGGGCCGGGGAGCTGCAAAAACGGGTCGATTTTGACAGCATGTGGGTACTTGATCAAGCCTTCGCGTCACGATGAAGCCCAACGCCCCAGCGGTCGGTGATCGTCTTCCGCTATAACGGCATTCCCGGCCATCTCGGCGTGATCAAATACCGCTAATTCGGCAAGAAAACGCTCTCCTGCCGTATGAGCGGTACTCGATCAAGGGAATCGGCATCGCAGTGCCGTCATAGCGGTATTCGATCACGCTGACCGTGCCGCAGCCCCGACCTACGGCGTCCCCACATACGCGTACCGGGGCTGCGGTCGAATCCAGGTTCTCGAACCCTTGTCGGGGATCAGCGGCGGCCGGTACGCGACGACGTGCGCATGCGTACCGGGAAGAGACCTGTCCGGAGTGGAGGGATGGAGTCGAGCCGCAACCGGGCGCCCCGACGAGCGGCCGGGTGCAGCCATCCGTCCGTGCGAGCGTGCGCCGACTGCCATTCGGCCAGCCAACGAGCGAGGACGAGCCGCGCCCCCATGGTTCCGCGCATCATGCGATCACGGTAGCGGCGACCGGCGACACTTCGCGCGCCATATTCGGCCGCGACAGTCCCGCCATCCCGCCGCGAGGCGCGACCATCACGCCTGGCTGAGGTGACCATTGCCGCCTGGCGGAGGTGACCATTGCCGCCCGGCCGAGGTGACCATCGCGTATGGCGGGCGCGACTGTCGCGTATGGACGGTCAGGTCCGGGACTCCTCCAGCGCGTCGGAACCGTTGCGCGGCAACGGGATCCCCTGGAGGCGGGACAGCTGTTCGCGGATCTGCTCGTCGCGGCGGCGCTGCTGCTGTTCGTCCGCGAGCCGGGCGGCCCGTTCGCGCTGGCGGGCTTCGAGGTGCATCTGCTTGGCGCGCAAGGCGGCCGCCGCGGCGATCTGCCGGGCGCCCGAGCGGACCGACGCCTGGGGGTCCGTACGCCGAGCCGCCAGCTCGGCCCACTTCTCCTGTTGCGCCCGCTGCCGGGAGTGCATGCGCTCGCGGCGTACCTCGGCTTGCTGGGCGGGCGACAGCAACGGGTCTCCGTTCTCGTCGCACCAGGCCGACAGCAGGTTCAGCACCCGCCGCTGTACGCGGTCCGCCGGGTCTTCGGCGCTGGGCGCGAACCTGACCAGGCTGCCGTCCGGGTCGAAGTCGAGGGCGTGCACGATGTCCATCGGCGACCAGCCGGCCTCGAAGAACTTGCGGGTACGCCGGCGCAGCTCGTCGGTCGGCAGCGCGCGCAGGCTCACCAGTTCGTACGCCAGCCAGCGGGCCGCCTGCTCCTGCTCGGCCCGGCCCACGGGCACCCGGCGGGGTTCGACCGAGTCGTGACCGAAGGCCCAGTACGGGTGGCACTGCGCGCAGCGCCGTTCGCTGTCGCCCAGGTCGAACCGGCGGGTGTCGGGGTCGCACTCACCGCACCACGGCGGCATCTCCACGGCCATCGCGTCCTCCCCACATTCATAGTCGCACCGACTAGTGACATCCAGGAGTACCGAACGCCACCACCGTAGCCACGGGGTATGACATTCCGTGTCGGTACGCGTACGAACGCCTGTTCGCCTGGGCAAACGTCGGCCATCGATGATCTAGGCTGGCCGGATGACCGGGTACGCCTTCCTCGCCGAGACCGCCGACTCCTACAGCCGCCTGATCGCCGCCGACTCCGGTGGCGACATCGTCAGCGTCATCTGTTCCGATCCGGAACGGCAGCCGTGGGACGTCGCCCTGCTCGGCGTGTTCGCCCGGCGGATCGGCGGGGCGCGGCGCGTACTCGACGTCGGGTGTGGACCGGGGCAGATGACGGCCCTGCTGGCCGGGCTGGGCGTGGACGCCTTCGGGATCGACCTGGCGCCGGGCATGGTGGAGCGGGCCCGGCGCGACCACCCGGAGCTGCGCTTCGAGGTCGGGTCGATGCTGGACCTCGACCTGCCCGACGCCTCGGTCGACGGGATCCTGGCCTGCTACTCGATCATCCATGTGCCGCACGAGCTGCGGCCTCAGGTGTTCGCCGAGTTCTTCCGGGTACTGGCGCCGGGCGGCGGGCTGATGCTCATCTTCCAGGTCGGCGACGAGGTGTCACGGCGTACGGAGGCGTTCGGGATGCCGATCGCGATCGACTGGTACCGCCAGCAGCCGGCCGACCTGGCGGAGTTGCTGCGGTCGGCCGGGTTCGAGCTGTCCTTCCAGGGTGTCCGCGCTCCCGAGAACGGCGAGAAGACGCCGCACGGCTATCTGATCGCGGTCAGGCCGGCGGCCGCCTGACCACCGTCAGGCCAGCGACGCGAGGTCTTCGGTGAGCCGGGTCAGCGCCCATTGCCGCAGGCCGTCCGCTTCCGGCGGGTAGCCGCGGACCGCGCCCTCGGTGACGAGGATCAGCCACAGGTAGACGCGGTACAGGCAGAACCGCGTCGCCTCCTCCGCCGTCAGCGACCGGCCGACGTAGCCGTCCAGCACGGCCGCGTTGTCCTCCGGCCCGTTGAGGCTCAGCGAGACCAGCTCCAGCAGCGGGTCGGCGTACAGGGCGCGCTCGCCGTCGATGATGCCCTCGACGTGGCCGTCGCGGACGAAGACGTTGCCGTCCCACAGGTCGAAATGGACCAGCCGGGGCTCGGTCACCGTGTCCAGGAGCGCGCCGTGGCGTTCGACCACCGCGCGTACCCCGGCGGCGGGCAGGGGCAGCTCACGGTCGTATTCCACCGCGTCGGCCAGGATGTCGTCGATGATGTCCAGGTAGGACTCGCGCCAGGACCTCGACCGGGTACGCCCGTCGCGCCGCGGATAGCCGAACAGTTCGCCGGGTACGCGGTTGATCCCCGCGCTGATCGCGCCGAGTTCCCGCCGGATCGCCAGCACGTCGGCGGTGGGCAGCTTCGCCTTGGCGTCGTTGAACGATTCGCCGCCCAGCCGGTCCATGATGATGATCCCGGCGTCGGGGTCGGCGTACCGGACGGCGGGGACGGGCACTCCGGCGTCCGCCGCGCGCTCGAAGAACTCGATCTCCGTACGCATCAGGTCGACCTCGTAGCGCAGCAGCTTCAGCCCGGCCGGCGGGGCCACCTTCACGACGAGGGACCGCCCGTCCGCGGTGCGTACGCCGAACGCGGCGTTGAAGTAGCCGTCGGTGAACTCGGCGCTCTCGACGACCTCGGCGCCGAGCGCGTCCCGCACGATCCGGGCCACGTCGTCGTCGGTCAGCACGGGTTTGGTCACGCTCTGCATGTCGGACAGGATGCCGAGAGAGCGCTCCCACACGCAACCCCGTCCGGCTATACGGTATAAATCCGACATGGAATGGGCGCGGCGCCTCGCCTGGTTCGCCGCACGGTCGATCGAGCTGCTGCTCGCCGTCGGCGGACTCGCGTACACCCTGGTGGGCAGCGACAACGAGGGCGCGCAGGCGCTGTTTCTGGCCCTGTGGGTGTGCGTCGCGCTGCTCTATCTGCTGATCGGCGGCGCGATCGCCCGCCACCGGCGGCGGCCGGGCGCGCCGCGGCCCGAGCCGCGCATGGGCCGGCGGCTGAGCTTCTTCCTGTCGGCGGCGGCCAGCCTGACCGGCCTGGGCGCGGCGCTGGACGTGCTGTTCGAGCCGGGCGACAACGACCTGAGCGGGCTGGTCACGGCCCTGGGCGTGCTCGCGATGATCTCCGCCTGGCTGCTGCTGCACATCGGGTACGCGCGCTTCTACGCGACCTGGCCGGAGGACTTCGACTTCCCCGGCGGCGGGCCGCCCGGGCTGGTCGACTACCTGTACTTCTCGTTCACGGTGGCGGTGTCGTTCGCCGCCTCGGACGTCTCGGTACGCACGCGGCCGCTGCGCTGGCACGTCATGGTGCACAGCGTGGTCAGCTTCTTCTACAACGCGATCGTGCTGGCCGTGGCGGTCGGCGTGATCACGCAGAAGTGAGCGGCTTGCGGATCCTGGCCGCGGAGTAGCCGGCGAGCCAGCCGGGCAGATCGGCGCCGGGCATCGGGCGGGCGGTGAAGTAGCCCTGTGCCACCGTGCAGCCGACCTCCTGCAGCATCCGCCAGGTGTACTCGTTCTCGACGCCCTCCGCCACGGTACGCAGTCCGAGCGCCCGCGCCAGCTCCACCGTGGAGCGCACGATCGCGGCGTCGTCGCTGTTGCCGGCCATGCCGCCGACGAACGACCGGTCGATCTTGATCTCGGTGAGCGGCAGCTTGCGCAGGTGCTGCAGGGACGAGTAGCCGGTGCCGAAGTCGTCGAGCGCGACGGCCACCCCGAGGTCGGAGACGTGCGCGATGGTGGTCTGCGCCCGGGCGACGTCGCCCATCAGGGCGCTCTCGGTGATCTCCAGCTGGATCTGCTCCGGCGGTACGCGATGGTCGCGCAGCCGCCCGGCGAGCTGGGCGACCACGTCGGTGTTGTAGAGGTCGCGGGCGCTGACGTTGAGCGAGGCGCGCAGCGTCAGCCCGGCCGCCCGCCACCGCGCCACCTGCGCCACGACCTCGTCGATCACCCGCATCGTGAGCAGCTGCATGACGGTCGTGTGCTCGGCGACGTGCAGCAGGTCGGCGGTGCTGACCAGGCCCCGGGTCGGGTGCCGCCAGCGCAGCAGCGCCTCGACGCCGACCACCTTCTGCGTCGCGAGGTCCACCTGCGGCTGGTAGTGCAGGGCGACCTCGTCGCGGTCGCGTACCTCCAGGGCCCGGCGGAAGTCGCTGAGCAGGCTCAGTCGCTGCGGCCCGTTCTCGTCGGCCGTGGCCTCGTAGCCGACGGCCGCGTCCCCGCGCCGCTTGGCCTCGTACATGGCCACGTCGGCGTGGCGCATCAGGGTGGCGAAGTCGCCGCCCTGCTCGGGGTAGCAGGCGACGCCGATCGAGGCGGTGATGTCCACCAGCAGCCCGTCGAGGTGCATCGGCTCGTTCAGCGTGGCCAGCACCTGCGATGCGAACTGGTACGCCTGCTCGGGGCGGCTCAGGCCGGGGACGAGGATCGCGAACTCGTCGCCGCCGAGCCGGCCCACGACGCCGTCGGGTGGCTCGTGCCGGGCGAGCCGGTCGGCGACCGCGATCAGCAGCCGGTCGCCCACCTCGTGGCCGAGGGTGTCGTTGACGTGCTTGAACCGGTCGAGATCGAGCATCAGCAGGGCGACGGAGGACGCGGCCGCCTGGTCCGCCGGCACCGGCGCGTTGACCATGTCGGCGAAGCGGATCTGCAGCGTACGCCGGTTGGCCAGCCCGGTCAGCGGGTCCACCCGGGAGGCGAAGTCGCGTTCGGCCGACAGCCTCGCCATGCGCTGCACGGCGAAGATCGGGACCAGGATGAGCAGCACGAAGAACTGGTTCACGTGGGCGGAGACGGCCAGCACCGGGCTGAGCAGCACCAGCGACGCCTTGAACAGGGTCTGGTGCTTGAGCGGCTCGCCGACCCGCCGCCAGCGCGTACGCCCGAGGCGCAGCCGCGCGGTCAGCATGACCATCGCGGAGTAGACGGCGAGGAAGGCGCCGCCCGCGAGGGCGACGGTGAGCGCGTCCAGCAGCCGGTGCGACACCGCGACGGTGGTGAACGGGTGCGGATCGCCGAGGACGAGGACCGCGTACGCCGCGCCGAACGCGACCGCGTACTGGCCGATGACCAGGACGGTCTGGGCGGCGGTGTGCCGCAGCCGGGCGGCCACCAGCGCCACCGCGATCGCCTCGATCAGCAGCGCGGGCGCGACGCCCCAGCAGAGCAGTATCGCGAACGTGAAGCACAGCGTCGGGCAGCTCACCACCGTACTGCCCCGCGGATCGACCGCCACGAACGCCTGCACGGCGGCCAGCAGCGACAGCACTGTCATGATCCAGAAGGCGGGACGCCCCGCCGCGGTGTTCAGCTGATCGAGGTGGAACGCGATCAGCGCGACCCCCGTCAGGCCCGAGGCCACGACGAGCAGCCGCAATGACAGGGACCGCGCGGGCCACCATTCTCGCGGTAACGTGATCGCCACCGGTCACCTCCGCGTACGACCGGACCCCCCGTGAGGCCGCCGGCACAGTAGAGCGCAAAGACTAACCCAAGGTTCACACCCGGCATAAGTGCATAAATGCTGGAACAGACGGTTACGACGCCGTTCGTGGCTTGATGTCGGGTTCATCTTCGACCGAACGGCCCACCCGGCGGGACGCCCTCGCCCGCCAAGACACCTCTTGCCCGGACGGCATCGGTCAGCGACCATGTAACGCATCCCTCCCATCAAAGGAAGTGGCTCAATGCGCAATAGGGACATCCCACGTGGGATGACTGCGAGGCGAGTGCTCGGGGCGCTGGTCGCCGGGGCCCTCACCGCTGCCACCATGGCCGCGCCCGCCCACGCGGCCACCGCCGCCCACTCCGAGGTGCTGCTCTTCGACGGCGGCGGCTCCGAAGTGCTCAACGGCATCACGTACCACAGCTTCCGGATCCCGTCGCTGATCAGGACCAAGGCCGACACGCTCATCGCGTTCGCCGAGGGCCGCGCGTCCTCGAACGCGGACTACGGCAACATCAACCTCATCTACAAGCGATCGACCGACAACGGCGCGACCTGGGGCGCCCTGTCCGAGGTCGTCGGCTCCGGTCAGGGCACCTGGGGCAACCCGACCGCCGTGGTCGACCAGAACACCGGAAAGATCTTCCTCTTCCTCAGCTCCAACCCGGCCGGCTACAGCCAGTCCGGCGCCGCCGGAACCACCGCGATCAGCCAGTGGGGAGATCGGCGTACCTGGCTGTCCACCAGCACGGACGACGGCCTCACCTGGAGTACGCCGGTCGACATGACCGCCACCCTCACCCCGCACACCAAGGCGGACGGAGTGACGCCCTGGGCCTGGGACGCGGTCGGTCCCGGCGTCGGCATCCAGCTGACGTTCGGCGCGCACGCCGGCCGGCTCGTGATCCCGGCGATCGGCCGCGACATCTACAGCGACGACGACGGCGCGACCTGGCAGTACGAGCTGCTGAAGAAGGCCGACGGTACGCGTGTCGAGGGCACGAACGAGTCGATGATCCTCGAAGCCATGGACGGCACGCTCTACCGCAGCGACCGGCCCGACAACCCGACCGCCACCCAGCACTACCGGTGGGTCACGCGCGGGACGATCGAGGGTGGCTTCACTGACTATGTCGTTGATGGACACCTGCCGGACCCGATCTGCCAGGCGTCGCTGTTGCGGTACAACGCGAGCGCGCCCGCCCGGATGGAGTTCCTCAACTCGAACGCCACGGATACGCGTACGAAGATGGCGATCCGGATCAGCTACGACGACGGGCACACGTGGAAGTACTCGCGGCCGCTGTCGGACGCGCCGCTGCCCGCGTGGTCCGGGCTCGGCACCGGCACGGTCAAGGAAGGCGGCTACTCCAGCATGGCGAAGACGGCCGACTTCTTCACCGGGATGCTCGTGGAGGTCAATGAGGACACCGCGAGCAACTCGACCTCGCACCGGTCGATCGTCTTCCGGAAGGTGAACCTGCCGTGGATCCTCAACGGACAGACCGAATCTCCGTGATCTGTCCCACTCCAGGCAACCTTTCTTGACAGCTGTACGTGACGCTGTCATTATTCTCCGTGAAGTGGTCGGGCATGTTCCCCCGTGCGTGCCCGACCACTCTTCTTTTGCCCCGATCTTCGCGGGCACAGCGATCTTCCGCGAGCACGGCCGTCTTCCGCGGCGTGACGATCTTCCGCGGCATGGCGATCTTCCGCGGCACTGCGGTCTTCCGCGAGCTCGGCGCCACCTTCTACTCAGGACCGGCGGACATCCCGCGTACTGCCACGGGCATCGCCTAAGCTCGGCGGCATGGACGGTGCCGGTGCGGACGCCCCCGCCGAAGAGTTGCTGGGCCTGGTGGCCACCGGCGACCAGCGCGCGTTCGCCCGCCTCTACGACCAGGTGGCCGGGCGCGTCCTCGCCGTCGCGACCAGAGTGCTGCGCGACCGCGCCCAGGCCGAAGAGGTCACCCAGGAGGCGTTCGTCGAGGCATGGCGTACCGCCGCCCGGTTCGACCCGGCCCGGGGCAGCGCGCTCGCCTGGATCCTGACCATCACCCACCGCCGGGCGGTCGACCGCGTACGCGCCGAACAGGCCGGTACGCGCCGCGAACGAGCGGTCGCCGCGCCCGGACGGGAGTACGACGAGGTCGCCGAGGCGGTCGTGGCCGTGGACGAGCGCCGCCAGGTCCGCCGGTGCCTCGACGCGCTCAGCGGTGTCCAGCGCGAGGCGATCACCCTCGCGTACTGGGGCGGCCACACGTATCGGGAGGTCGCCGCGCAGCTCAACCTCGGGCTGCCGGCCGTGAAGTCCCGGATGCGCGACGGGCTGCTGCGACTGAAGGAGTGCCTGGCGGTGGCGCGATGAGTCACGAGCTGACCGCGGCGTACGCGCTCGACGCGGTGGACGACACCGAACGCCGGGAGATGGAAGCCCACCTCGCGACCTGCACGGACTGCGTCACCGAGATCGCCGAGATGCGCGAGACACTCGGGTTGTGGGCGGCCGCCGAGGTCGAGCCGGTCGAACCGCCGGCGTACCTGCGCCAGGCCGTGCTCGCCCGGATCGCCGAGACGAGCCAGTCCGCCGAGGTGTTCCGCACTCCCCTGCCCCGCCGCCGGTACGCGTACGCGGGAGCGGCCGCGGCCGCCGTGGTCGTGCTGGCGCTCGTCGGCGTCCTCATCGGACAGCAGGTACGCCTGCGCGACCAGCGCACCCGTGCGGACGACATCGCGGCCGTGCTCGCCGCGCCGGACGCGCAGCTGCACACCGCCCCGGCGACCGGTGGCGGCCAGGTCAACGTGGTGGTCTCGCCGTCGCTGTCGCGGGCGGTGGTGACCCTGCGCGACCTGCCCTCGGCTCCCGGCAAGTCCTACCAGATGTGGCTCGTACGCGACGGCGAGGCGGGCTCGGCCGGGGTGCTGGAAGGGACGTCGGCGGACGGCGTACAGCTGATTGACCATGTCATCGAGGCGACGGATTTCGGGCTGACGAAGGAGCCCGCCGGCGGATCGGCCGCACCGACACCGCCCATGCTGGTCGACATCAAGCTCTGACGGCGAAGGGCCGGCCCGCACCGGGGCCGGCCCTTCGATCGCTTGGCCTGTCTCCGAGGGACAAACCTGGGGTCAGGCGTTCTCGCGCGGGACCAGGGTGCCCGCCTGCTCCAGGACCGACGCGGGCAGCTGCGGCGCCGGCGGCAGGGCCAGCGGCTGACGGGCCTTCGTCACCAGGTCGACGACATTGCGGCTCAGCTGCTGCGAGCTGGCCGACATCGACTCCTGGGCGGTCACGATCGCGGTCACGACCTCGTTGCGCGCCTGCTGCCCGAAGCGTACGGCGTCCTCGATGCCCTTGGCCTGGGCGTCGATCGAGGCGGCCACCTCCATGATCGTCTCCGGGCGGATCGTCGGCGTCTGGATCAGCCGGGCGATCTGCGGCACGGCCGTCCCCGCCGCGCTCGCGTACGCGCTGAGCACCTCGTTGGCGCCGTCGGCCACCGCCTGCTGCATCTGGGCCGCCTGGTTGGCCTGCAACAGCAGACCCCACTGGGCGATCGTCAGCTTCATCGTCGGGATGGTCAGGTTCACCAGCAGCGCCAGCCGCTGGCCGAGGCCGTAGTTGAGCAGCCGGATGTTGCGTACCTGCGGCGAGGTGGACCAGGCGACGAACAGCCGCTGCTGGAACTCGTTGATCCGGACCTCGATCGCCTGGATGAACTCGGTGACGCGGGCGAGGCGCTCCTCCTTGTCGCGCTTGTCGACGTCGCCGGGGTTGATCGTGATCGAGCGGGCGTCGGCGACGGCGGCGTCGCGGATGAGCTCCATGACCGCGATGGCCCCGATCAGCTGCCCGATCGCGGCCTCGTTGGCCTTGTACAGCTCGTCGCAGAGCACCACGTTGCGCTTGAGCTGCTGCTGCTTTTCCACCAGCGTGCCGGCGATCCGGTCCAGCTGCTGCTCGACCGAGCGGGCCTCCTCGAAGAGCATCTCCACGAGGTCGCGGCCCTTGCGGAACAGCCCCTTGACCGAGTCCATGAACTTGTCGAAGGTCTCGCGTACCTTCGGGTCCTTGGGGTCGTACTTGTGCCGGAAGTCGCGCATGCGGTCGTTGATCTCGTGCATGATCGAGGTCAGCTCCGGGATCCGCACCGGGCCGACCTCCCGGAAGATCCGCTGGACCTGCGCGTTGACCCCGTCGATGGCGCTGGTGCCGAAGGTGGCCAGCGCGTCGGTGTTGGCCAGCATCTGCGGGTAGAGCTGCAGGGCGGCCTTCTCGGCCTGCTCGCGCTGGGCAGGCGTCAGCAGGTCGGCGCAGACCAGTGTCTTGGGCTCCGTCGAGCCGACGACGGAGCCGACGACGTTCGCGATGGCGCTGTCAGCGGTGCCGGCGGCGGGCTGCGCCGGACCGCCGACGATGCTGCCGAAGTCGATCTGGAGCTCGGTGGACGGCTGGGACATCAGTGACACTCCTTGGCGTCTTTCACACAGGCCAGCAGCGCGAGGGTGACCTCGGCGTTGGGCGGGGTCGTGGTGCGGATCTGCTCGGCGAGCTTCAGGTCGGGGAAGTCCTTGACGTCGTTGAGGCCGATCTGGACGCTCGACCGGAAGCCGTACTTGGTCCAGGCCAGCTTCTGGACGTCGGGGTCCTTCATCGCGTCGATGAACCGCCCGGCCGCCGCGTCGAGGGCGAGGATCGGGTGGTCGCTGTAGATCGTCGGGTCCGGGTAGAGCACGTTGACGCTCTTGAGCACGTCCTTGCTGCCCGTACCCAGCTGCACGACCTGCTGGATGAGCTGGTTCTCGTAGCCGGCGTACAGCGGCGCGTGGAACTCCGCGCCCTGGGTCAGCCACTGCCGGAAGCCCGAGTCCGAGCTGGCCGCCTGCAGGCCCTGCGCGTCGTAGAGGGCCCGGATCGTCGGCAGCGCCTTGCCGGCCTGCTCGCGGCTCGGCGCCTGGAACACGTCGGCGGTGGCGATGATGTTGAGTTCCAGCTGCGTCAGCGTGAACCCGCTGTTGGACCGGGCCGGGTCGGTCGACGAGACGCTCATCGGCCCGTGCAGGTCCGTCGCGCCGATCGAGTCCCACGTCTTGTGCGCGAGGATATAGTCCAGCAGCAGCTTCTTCATGTCCACGATGTAGTAGAGGCTGCCGCGCTGCTGGACGATGCCGGCCTTGGTGAGCGCGGCGGTGCCGGCCGGCCCGGCGTAGATCACCTCCGGCGACTGCAGCACCGTCTCGGCCCGGTACGCCGGGAACGCCCCCTTGTGCTGGGCCTCGAAGACGCCCTGAGCGCTGGCGCTGGACGGCCACAGGCAGTCCACCTTGCGGGACTTGAGGTCGTCGGTGGACAGTTGCACCTGGTCGTAGGAGCCCTGGGCGTTGAAGGTGACCGTCACGCCGTACTTGTCGTGCAGGATGCTCTTCACCTGCGCGTCGGCCATCAGCTCCGACTTCTCCGAGCCGCCGACGCAGTTCACGGTCACCTGGTCGGCCGCGGTGTTCCCGCCGTTTCCGGGCTTGGCGTCCTTGTTGCGGGTGAGCACGAGCGCGGCCACCACGCAGGCAACGAGGACGAGGACGAGCCCGATGAGGAACCGGGGACTCAATCTCACTGCGTACTCCTTGGCGGTTTTCCTAGGACCCGAGCTGCGGCAGCTTGGGCGGGGCGACGGTCTGGAGGTTGGCCTGGTACTGGGCGAGGTCGCCGGAGTTGACCAGGCGCAGGCTGTCCACGGTGAACTCGGCGAACCGCCCGAACGCCTCCTCGCCGCCCTGGAGCAGGGCGGCGGGGTCGGTGTAGAAGGCCGGGTTGCGCTGGATGTCGAGGTACTGGGTGAGTGCGCCGGACAGGCTGGTCAGGTGCGCGCCGAGCTGGCTGGCGTTCGAGTAGAGGCTGTTGGGCGAGCGCTGCTTGACCCGGTTGAGCAGTTCGGGGACGTAGTCGCAGGACTGCTGGAGCAGGTGCTTGGCGGTCGGCGAGAGGACGTCCTTGGCCTGCCGGCGGATCTCCCGAATGACCTTGAGGACGTCGTCCATCTTCTCCTCGGCGTCGGCCGCGTACGCGTCGTCGCTGATCTGGGCCGCGCGCCGGTCGTCGACCATGAGGTAGACGCCGACGGCGGCGAGTGCGGCGAGGACGGGCGACCACAGCACACTGCCCGTGACGAGGAAGACCCCGGCGAAGACGCCGACGGCGGCCAGGAGCGCCGCCGGCGTCGCGATGCGATGCCTCACTTGTAGCCCGCCGCCTGCCGCAGCGCGGCCACCATGTCGTTCTGCTGGACGAACGCGCCACCGGTCGCGCCGGAGATCTCCTTCAGCTGGCCGGGGTCGGCGTCGCTGCCGAAGGCGATGGAGATCACCGGTACGCCCAGCGCCTTCACGGCGTCGAGGCCGGCCGCGCGGTCGCCGGTGTCGGACATGCCGTCGGTCATCAGGATGATCAGCTTCTTGCGGGACGCGTCGGTGTCGGCGGCGAGCTTGGCCGCGGCGTCGGAGAGGCAGGCGTAGATGTTGGTGCCGCCGCCCGGCTTGTACGCGTTGATCTTCGTCGTGACGTCGTGCAGCCTGGCCGGATCGTTGCCGTCGACGACCCACGGGCCCTTGGTGATGCCGCTGTTGAAGACGGTGACCGTGGTCCGGTCCTGCGGGCCGGTCTGCAGGAAGTTCAGCGTGGCCTGATCCTGGTCGAACACCTGGTGCGCGGCCGCCTTGACGCCGTCCCAGCCCTGGTTGTCGCCCATCGAACCGCTGCCGTCCAGGCAGTAGTACGCGTTCACCGGCTTGCGGTAATGGGTCTGGTACCGGTCGAGCGCGGCGGTGATGACGGCCGCGGCCGGGTACTGGATGCCCTGCTCCTTGATGGTCGCCTGGATGCCCCAGCCCGGGTTGAACACCTTCGGGTCGGGGTTGTCCAGGGTCAGGCCGATGCTCGTGGCCGGCCGCCGGCCCAGGCCGAGCAGCTTGGCCTTCGCGTCGGCATCGGTGAGCAGGTAGTTCTGCAGGTCGTCGACGATCGCCCGCTTACCGGCGTCGGCGTCGGCGTGGTGCGGCAGGAAGCCGAGTGGCGCGTCGCTGATCGCGAGCGAGCCCCGCGGGTAGACCGCGTACAGCGGTTCCTTGCCGGCCGCCACGAGTTCCTGGTTCTTCTCGATGACCAGGTCCTCGTAGGTGAAGACAGTCTTGCAGGTGGCCGGACTGGCCAGGCACTGGTCCATCAGCGTCCCGGTCGAGGGGGGCGTGGCGTCCATCGCGCGGATGAACCGCGTGATGCCGTCGTCGACCTTCGCCGAGTCCAGCTGCGCCTGCGTCAGCGACTGCCCGGTGGTGTTGCCCGCGAAGTAGTTCATGAAGGCGAACAGCGCGGTCGCGCCGGAATTCGACTGCGTGGGGTTGGTCACCCAGACCTTCGTCCGTCCGGACTCGACGGCGGTGAGGATGTCGGAGATCTGCACGTCCTTCTTGCCGACGAAGCCGAGCCGGTCCATCTCGCTCTTCCAGCCGGCGTACACGATCGGCGTGAGGAACATCGGCTTGACGTCCTGCAGCGTGTTGGCGGTGTCCCCGATCTGCGAGAAGACGGAGCTCGCGAACCAGTACGCGTCGTAGTCGGTGTCACCGGACTTGAGCAGCCGCGCCTGGTCGACCGAGCCGAGCGTCTTGAACCGGCAGTCGTAGCCCTTGCTCTTGCACCACGGGCCGACCACGGTGTCCAGGATCTTCTGCTGCTCCGAACCGGCCACCAGGTTGAGCACCTTCGGATCGGCCACGTATCCGGATCGCCCGCTCTGCGGCTGGTCCTTGTCGTCCGATGTGCAGCCGGCCAGTGCCGTTACCGCCACCGCGGCCAACATGACGAGTGCGCGCACCCGCACGGTGCCCCTCCCAAGGGTCTCGACTCCCTACGGCCGGCGAAGCACCGGACCGCACGAACGATTCCCTTGGTATCAGGTCGTGACAAGGCAAAATAGAATGAACGCATAGTGAACGGCAGATGAATCGACGCTGCCGGATGAGGTGGTCCGGGGCCCGGGACGGATCCCGGGCCCCGTGATCGTCAGGCGCGGTCGAACTCCCCGGCCTTGGTGGCCGCGATGAACTCACGCCAGGCCGCGGCCCCGAAGACGATCGTGCCGTCGTCGGGCGCCTTCGAGTCGCGTACCGCGACGGCCTCGCCGAGGAACGCCACTTCGACGCAGTTGTCCCCGCTGGGACTGCTGCGCGAACTCTTACGCCACTGTGCTGACTGTGCGAGTGGATGCTGTACGGGCTTCATGTCCATCACCCCTGGCCCAGGCGCGGGCACGCCGACGTGCCCGCACATCACCCGCCATCTTTCCCCATCCGCGCGCCGGACATACCGGTTTCGCCCGCTCCGGCGAATCGAGTACACCCTCCGGAGGTCGCCTGAATTGACTACGTACGCGTACGCACCGGGGTCAGCCGAAGCGCCCGTGCACGTAATCGGAAGTTCGCTGGTCCCGCGGGGTGTTGAAGATCGCCTCGGTACGCCCGTGCTCCACGATCGCGCCCGGCGTACCCTGTTCGGCCAGGAAGAACGCGCACTGGTCGGAGACCCGGGCGGCCTGCTGCATGTTGTGCGTGACGATGATGATGGTCACCTCGTGCTTCAGCTCCCCGATCGTCTCCTCGATCCGCCGCGTCGAGGTCGGATCGAGCGCCGAGCACGGCTCGTCCATCAGCAGCACGCGCGGGCGTACGGCGAGGGCCCGGGCGATGCACAGCCGCTGCTGCTGGCCGCCGGACAGGGCGCCGCCGGGCTGGCGCAGCCGGTCGCGTACCTCGTTCCACAGGCCGGCCTTGGTCAGGCACTCCTCGACCAGTTCCTCCCGGTGGCCGCGGGAGGCGCGGCGGCCGGTGAGTTTCAGCCCGGCCGTCACGTTCTCCGCGATGGACATCGCCGGGAACGGGTTCGGCTTCTGGAACACCATGCCGATGTTGCGGCGCGCGTCGGTCAGCCGCCACTGCGCGTCGTAGATGTCCTGGCCGTCCAGGAGCACCTCGCCGGCGAGCGTCGCCTTGGGCACCAGTTCGTGCATGCGGTTGAGGATGCGCAGGAACGTGGACTTGCCACAGCCGGACGGCCCGATGAGCGCGGTCACGGCGCCGGCCGGCATGCTCAGCGTGACCTGGTCGAGGACCTGCCGGTCACCGAACCAGGCCGAGATGGACTGGGCGTGCAGGCCGCCCGCGACGGAGGTGTCGGGCACGGTAGTGCTCCCTTGTAGACGGTCGGTCATCAGGTCAGGTTGGGCAGCAGGAACGCCACATGGTCGGCCAGCGCTAGGCCCAGGGCCACCAGCAGCGGGCTCGCCGCCATCCAGGTCTGCCAGCGGCCCCAGCGCGCGCGTACCCAGACGGTCGCGGCGGACAGGATGAGCAGCACCTGCCCCAGCAGCACGGCCGTGATCCACTCGCTG
Source organism: Hamadaea tsunoensis DSM 44101 (assembly GCF_000428945.1). Taxonomy (GTDB): domain Bacteria; phylum Actinomycetota; class Actinomycetes; order Mycobacteriales; family Micromonosporaceae; genus Hamadaea; species Hamadaea tsunoensis. The sequence continues at coordinate 357,836 of NZ_AUAX01000008.1, forward strand.
GTGTCGGCCGCGAGCGGCTGCTCGGCCTCGGTGATCGCGCCCGGCCCGATCGGCCGGCTCGGCGAGGGCACCACCGGCGACTCCAGCGCCGCGTCCACCCGCAGCACCCCGCTCGGCGCGAGCGCCGAACCGTCCGCGGTCACCAGGGTCAGCCGGCCCGCTCCGGCGGCGAGCGGCGCGGGCTGCGGATCACCGGCCACGCGTACGCCGAGCACGCGGTAGACCTGCCGGCCCTGTCCGGTGACGACGGTGAACCGGTCGTCGCGGACGAGGGCGGCGATGTCGCTGAACGGGCCGCCGAACGCCGCCCGGCGTCCCATGATCACGCTCACCCCGGCCTGGCCGGGCAGCGGGGTGTCGCGGCGGTGCCCCGGACCCGAGGCCAGCACGCTGCCCGTGGTGCCCTCGAACACCACCTCGTTCAGGCCGATCTGCGGGATCTGCAGCACGGCGATCGGCGTACCGGCCGGCAGCAGCTTGCCGTCGCCGTCGGTCTGCCCCGTCGGGGCGGTCGCGTTGGCCAGTTCCTCGCGCAGCGTCGCGTAGGCGACGTGCTGGTCCCGCTCATGCCGGATCCCGCCGATCAACGCGAGGTCGGCGACGAAACCGAGCAGCAGCACGGCGAGGATCGTCAGCGACGCCCCCACCACGTTCGTACGCGTCACGACGGCTCGCTCTCCGGCCGCCGGCGGAAGTACAGCAGGCCGCCGACGACCGTCGCGACGACCGCGAAGATCACTACAGCGGCCAGGAGCCCGCCCTCGTCATGGGTGCTGCCCGAGCCGGCCAGGTCCACAGTGCCCGGTGAGGGCGGCGCGGCGAACGTCTGGGCCGGATCGCCCTCGGTCGCCGGCGGTGCCGAGAGGCTGGGCGACGGCTCCGGCGAGGGTCGCGTGCCGACGTACGAGTACTTGGTCGGGCTCGCGAATTTCAGCGTACCGGTGAAGTCGCCGAGGCTGGTGCCGAAGATCAGCTTCTGGATGCACGCCACCGTGATCGTGTACGTGCCGGTCAGCTTCACCGGCGGGTTCTGGTCCCCGGCGATGTTCTTGAACGTGTCGCTCAACGGGATGACCAGGCCGCCGGCGCTGGTCCGCTGGTACAGCGAGATCGGGCTGTTGTTGCGCACGACCGCACCCTCCGCGGGGAAACCGGGACCCTTCATCCGGGCGATGATGCTGTCGCCGCCCGGGCACGGTCCCGACGTCACGACCTGCGGAGGGCTGGTGTCGAGACCGTCGTAGGGCTGGACGAGCAGCGAACCCTTCGGCGGCGCGGCATCGGCCCGCGCCGACGGCAGCACACCGGTGCCGAGCAGCGCGACGGCCAGCAGAGCGGCGGCCGCGCCCACCTTCGCCACGTGGGCGCCCGGCTTCTTCGCGGTGCCGCCCGGCCGACCCTTCCGCGGCGCGCGTACGCGGGAGTAGATGATGAAGCCGACGACCAGCAGCACGACGACGGCGATGATGGCGAGCAGGGTCCACGGCACGGCCCAGAACGCGGCGCGGACGGTGGCCGGCGGCGCGGGCGGGTTCTTGTCGCCGACGATCGCGACCGGATCGAGGGTGACCGAGGCCGACGAGCGCAGGGCCGGGAGCACCTTGCTGATCGGGACCTGCACCGTGTACTCGTTGCCGGGCAGCAGTTCCGGCAGCGACTCGAAGCCGCTGCCGCGCAGCGTCGTGCCGAAGACGTTGCTCAGCCGCACCGCCTGCCGGCCGGCCAGCCGGACGTTGCCCTCGTTGCGGACGGTGTACTGCAGGTCCATCCGGCCGGTGCCGAACGGGTTGAGCGTGCCGTGGTACGTCGCCGACGCGTTCACGATGGTCAGCTTCGCCACGAGCGTGCCCGCCACTCGCAGGTAGACCCGCAGGCCGACGCGCTGCTCGACGTTCACGACGTTGCCCTTGGCGTCCGTGGCCCGGGTGGTGACGGACGCGACGATGCCGCCGGCGTGGTCGCCGGGCGTGGTGTCGGCCGGCACCGCGAGCTTGAACGGGATGATCACGGTCGCCTTCGCGGGCACCGTCACGGCGGTCTGCCCGAGTCCCACCCAGGCGCCCACGTCATGCGGTGTCTTGTCGGCCGGCAGCAGGTCGAAGCCGCCCGCGTTGGTGTTGAACGCGTCGGACGCGTACACCTTGAGGGTCACCGGCTGGTCGGCGTAGTTCAGCAGGCCCACGTAGTCGGTCACCATCGCGCCGGCGGTGGCGCTGTAGGTGAAGGCCGGCCGCGTGTCCACCTTCTTCGCCGTCGCGGTTTGGATGCCGAAGGTCAGGCGGCCGTCGCCGGCCCGGGCGAGAGCGCTGAGCCCGCCCGCCGCCGGAGGAAGGGCCGCGGGAACGGCGGCGGCGGCGGCCGGGGCGGCGGCGGCGCCGAACGCGGCCGGTGTCACGGCGCTCACCAGGAGCAGGCACGCGGTGGCGAACAGGCGCCGGCCGCGGTCGAAAGCAGTCATGGGTGCACCGTCCTGTGCGTTTCCCGGCCGCGCAGGGCGGGTAGCACATGCGCGTCGGGTCGAGGGATCCGTCAGGTTGGGGTTACTGGGTGTAGGTGCGGTGGGACGGGCTGGCCCCCGTCCCACCGCCGTGCTGTGGCCGGCTGTCCGACCACGGGTGATGTCGCTACCCGAACGTCAGATGACGGTCAGGGTCAGCGTCGCGGTGTAGGTGCCCGCGAGGGTGGAGGTGGGCGCGTTCAGGGTCAGCGCCGCACCAAGGTGCGACGTGCCCAGACCCGTGCCGACCGCCAGGGTGCGCGAAACCTTCAGGCCCGCGGCGGACGCGACGCCGGGCGCCACGCCGTTGCCGGCCGCGACGGAACCGCCCGCCGTGACCGTCTGAGCCGTCGCGTGGTCGACCACGCTCGGGACCCAGCCGAGGTTGGCGCCGTTGATCGAGTTGCCGCCGCTGACGAAGTCGGAGACCTGGCCCGAAACGGTCCAGCCGAAGTTGCCCGCCCGGGTGTCGGTGACCGTGACCGGCTTGAGCGCGCCGGAGGTCACGAACAGGTCGCCCGCGCTGTTCAGGGTCGGGTTGGCCAGGACGACCTGGCTGTCGTCGACGCTGATGACCAGGGCGCCCGCGTCCACCGTGGTGGTGATGGTCTCCGCGGTGGAGGCGCCCGTGAACGGGGTGACCTGGTAGTCGACCGCGGCCGACGCCGACGACGTGAAGTCCGTCGCGTCGGTCGGGACGAAGCTCGCCACCAGGGAGTGCGCGCCGAGCGCCAACGTGCTGATGGTCAGGGCCGCCGCGCCACCGGACACCGGAACGGTGCCGAGAGTGGTCGCGCCGTCCTTGAACTGCACCGAGCCCACCGCGTTCGACGGCGTCACCGTCGCGGTGAGGGCCACGTTGGAGTGCTCCGCCGCGGTGTTGGCCGGGCTGACGACCAGGGAGGTCGTCGTGCCGATCGCGGCACCCTTGTTGACGACGAACGACACGGCCGAGGACGTCGAGGTCTTGTAGGTACCCGAGTCCGGCGTGTAGACCGCTGTCAGGGAGTGCGTACCCTGGCCGAGGCCCGCCGTCGAGAAGGTCGCGACGCCGCCGGACACGGTACCCGTGCCGAGGACCGTCGCGCCGTCCTTGAACTGCACCGAGCCGGTGGCCGCCGCCGGAGCGACGGTCGCCGTCAGGGTCACGTTCGTCCCGGTGGTGACCGGGCTGACGGGGTTGGTGGTCAGGGTGGTGGTGGTGGCCGTGCCCGCCGGGTCGGTCGACTGGTACGCGGTGTTGTTCACGAACCAGATCGAGCCGGTGTAGTCACCGAAGTTGCTCGTACCGAAGTTGTTGATGCAACTGATGGTGATGTCGTACTTGCCGTTCAGAACGGCCGGCGGGCTCTGCAGGTTGGCGAAGGTCCGGAACACGTCGGAGACCGGCACCACGACGCCGCCGGCGCCGTTGGTGGACAGGTTCCCGATCGGCTGGTTCGGCGCGATGATCTCACCGGCGGCCGGGAAGCCGCTGCCGAAGATCCGGGTGATGACGTTGGTGGCACCGGCCGGGCAGGCCGCCGAAGCCTCGACGCTGGCGCGCGTGGCATCGGGGGTACCCGTCGCGGGGGTCACCGTCGCGGTTCCGACGGTGGCTGCCTGAGCGGCGGCCGGCGACAGGACGAGTCCCATCGCGGTCATGGCGACGACCACGACACCGGCCTTGAGGATCGACATCTTCACGATTTCTCTCCCTTAGCTGTGGTTGGTCGTGTCGCCACAGGTCGCCGTGGGGGCGAACCCGTACTGCTGGATGATGGTGCCCGACTGGCAGACCAGCGAGCCCGAGCCGACGAAGACCTGGTTGATCGTGGGATCGGTCACCTGGCTGGTCGGCACCACGTTGTACACGCTGCGCGTGACAGCCTGGTTGGGGTTCATCAGCAGCGGTCCGGTGCCGTTGATGACACCGAGGACCGAACGGCCGCGGATGTCGGTGAGCGTGCCCGAAGCCTGGGCCACCCACTGCGCGACGGAGATCGGAACGACGGACGAGTTGTTCAGCACGCGGCCGTCGTGCTCCTCGATGACCTGGTTGTTGGCGTCCTTGCCGTTGACGATGCAGGGGTAGACGCCGTTGTTGACGTCCGAGTCCGCGATGCCCACGGTGGTCTCCCAGAACGACCGGGTGCCCGAGCCGGCCTGCGGCAGGATCGGGGTGATGCCCGGGATCTGGCACTTGTAGATCGCCGTGAGATCCGCCAGCGTCAGCGACCGCGGTACGGAGCTGGAGCTGGTGATCGCGAACGTGACCGCATCCGTGGCGAACGGGATGTAGGTCAGGCTCGGGGACGAGGTCGCAACGTTGAGGCTGGACGAGCGGGAGAACTGGATGCACCCCGCCGTGGCGCTACCCGGCTGCAGCGACGCCAGAAGGGCGTTCCGGCCGGCCCCCGAGCCGTTCGGGCGAGCGATGCCCGAGCAGCCCGGCGACGTGGCCGGGTCCTTCGTGGTGATGGTGGCGCTGCCCGTCGCGTCGTACGAACCGAGCACCTTCGTGCCACCGATGGTGACCGAGTTGGCGATCGCGTTCATGACGCCCTGGGTGGTGTCGGAACCGACACCCGCCAGCTGACGGTAGGTCGGCGCACCCGACGGGTCCGCCTGGGCGGGTCCCGCCGCGAATACCGCGGCCAGGCAGACGCCCAGCGCGAGGATCGCGCCCGCACGTCTGTTGGTGTGGACGTTCACGGTGTTGTACCCTCCGTGTTGTTTGGTGTACCGGGTGACGGCTTCTCCCGCCGCTCTGCCGATAGGCGGGCGAGGCCGGTGGTGCCCAGCCGGCGGACCAGGCCGGCTGGCCGGGTGGAGGTCCACCCAGGTCTGGGGCGCGTCATCACGCGCGTTCCGGCGGCTGCGACGGCCGCCACCCGCCACCGCCACGGGAAAGAGCCGGCCCGCAGATCGCGGCCAGGCCACCGAGGCCGAGAACCCACAGCAGCAGGTGTTGCGCGAGCCCGGTTTCCTGGCCGGGCGTCGGCGCCGCCGCGTTGCTCATGCTGGGGCTCGGCAGGGCCGAGACGGACGGATGCCCGGTCGGCGCGGCCGAGACCGAGGGCAGCGGCGAGGTCTGCGTACCTGTCCCGGTTCCCGTACCGGGAGTACGCGACGCCGTGGCCGACCGCGACGGTGTCGGCGACGCGGTCCGGCTCCTCGACGGCGACGGGCCGGCCACCGGCTTGCCGGCCTCGTCGGCGATTTTCTGCGCGGCGGCGACCGCCTTGGTACGCAACGACTGCGGCAGCGGCGCGTAGCCGAACGGCAGCTGGCCGACGGCCAGTCCCGGGGTCTGGCCGTCGCCGGCGGCGTACCGGATGAAGTTGGCGTAGTCCCGGCCCTCGTCCTTGGTCAGCTGGGCCGGGGCGGTGGCGGCGTAGCTCACGGTCGTCAGCGGGTACGCCGTCGGCGCGCTCGTCGCCGGATCCGGTTGGAGCACGTCCTCCGGGCTGGAGGTGGGCATCTGGGCGACTGCGGCCAGCTGGGCGTCCGCGGTCGGCAGCACGTACGCCCCGCTGGCGTTGCGCAGCTGCGCGATCGGCAGCGAGTACCGGCGGGCGCTGGCCGCGTCGGTGACGGCCATCAGCGACCGGGCCCCGCTGTGCTGCAACGGGTTCTTCGCCCAGCTCGGGGGGATCGAGTTCGGGTCCGATGTGGAGTGTCCGAGGGTGTCGCCGCGGCTGGCCGCCCGGGCCGCGGAGTGCATGTCGGCCGCGTACGGGTGGGCGTCCATGGTGCACAGTGGGGGAAGCGGCGGGTTGGCCTCGGTGCAGAACAGGTCGTTCTTCGGGTAGTCGTACGGCGACGGGGAGAGGTTCTGGTAGTTCGGGTTCACCTTCATCCCGTTCTCGTCCGGCGTACCGTTGACGAACGCCTTGGCCGCCGGGTCGGACAGCACCCACGTCCACACCTCGTTGGCCACGTCGGAGCGGCCGTAGGGCAGCAGCAGGTCGGCCATGCCGCCGGCGAAGGCGAGGTGGTCGAAGTTCGGATTGAGGGCGATGAACTCCGGATCGCGCTCCATGTCGAACGGGTTGCCGGCGAGGTACTGCGCGCTCGGGTGCACGGCCAGCCGGTAGGACTGCGTGAGCAGCTTGGCCACCAGGCGCTGGTTGAGCTTCATGTCGGTGATGCGCTCGCCCTCGCGCGCCTTCACGTCGTCCGGCGCTCCGTAGATCGCCTGGCTGTCGATGTCGAACGCGATCGTCAGGGCGGAGACGCCGACCGGCGCGTACACGGGTGGCCGGTCAGCCGCCGGGTCGGCCAGCGGTCCGGTCACGAAGTCCAGGCCGGGATCGTCGTCCTCGAGCTGCGTACGCGCGACGTCGTCGGAGGTCTGGGTGAAGCCGAAGACGGCACCGTGCTGCTGGCACAGCACCGGCTGCCAGCGCAGCACCGCCTCCGACATGAGCTCCTGGCCGAGGGTGGGGCGCTCCGCCGAGCCGATGGGGCAGACGAGGCCGAGCGGCAGGAACTTCAGCGGCACCACGAGCCGGTTGGCCCAGTTCGTGGCGCTCAGCGGGGACGAGACGAGCTGGTTGTCCTGGCGCGCCTGGCGTACGCTGCCGTCCACTTCCGTGTTGCCGCGCGGCACGATCACCAGCCAGCACGGCCGGCCGATCGTGGTGCCGCCGGGGCCGGTGACCGCCTGCCCGCAGCCCAGGCCCGGTGCCTCCCGGCCGGTCTGCACCTCGAAGAAGTCGGTGCCGGTGCCGTCGGCACGGGTGAACCCGAACGGCTGCTCGTTGGTCGTGTTGCCGTCGAACAGGTCGTTGGACTTCTGGTCGCCGCTGAGCACCTTGCCGTCGACCGAGTGGAAGGGCGCGTAGACGCTGTCGTGGCTGCCGGGGGGCGCCTTGATCGTCTCCGCCGGGTCGACCAGGGTGCTGCCGTAGTCGAGCTGCCGGGAGGCGGTCTGCGGGCCGCCGCGGCTGTCGCCCACCAACCCGCCGAACTGGCACTGGGTCCGGTCCGGTCCGGCCGGGTCGTCGCCCCAGCACTGCATGATCTGCAGGTAGTCGATGTTGAACGCGCCCGTGGACGGTTGGGTCGGCGTACCGCCGGTCCAGGTCACGGTCACGATCTGGTTGATCAGATCCTCGGTCTGGCTCACCGTCACCGCGAGGCCGGCGTACGCGCCGGTGCCGTGCACCGTCACCGACGTGTCGGTGGTCTGCGCCTCGACGACGTTCTGCGGCATCACCGCGGTCATCGCCAGCAGCGCGCCGGCCGCGAACAGCGTCCGCAGCGCCATCCCGGCGAGCGTCGGCCGGCGGGACATCGTCAGCTTGATCATCGGATGCCCCGGCGGCGGGAAAGAGTGCGGGCCAGCAGGGGCGGGCCGAGGACCACGCCGAGCAGCAGCCCGGCGGCGACGAACATCAGGATCGTGGCCTGGCTCCAGCCCTGCGTCGGCAGGCTCACCGGTACGCCGTTCACCTGGGTCGTCGTGCTGCCGTCACCGCCGCCGGTGCCGCCGATGACCTGGCCTGTGTCCGGATCGATCTGCGTACCGGTGCCGGTGCCCGTCCCCGTGCCCGTGCCGGTTCCCGTTCCGGTACCCGTGCCCGTCCCGGTGCCGGTTCCCGTACCGGTCCCGGTCCCGGTGCTCGCCCCGGGCGACGGCGAGGCACCGCCGGTGCAGCTCACGACGCCCTTGTGGTCGCACTCGCTCGGGTACGGCGCGTTGACGGCCAGCGTGTTCGTGCCGTTGGTCGAGAAGGTGGGGTTGTTGCAGTTCTTGATGACGATCGACTGCACGTCCACCCCGGGGATGCGCTTCACCTGGTCGAGACCGGCGGTCACCAGGTTGATCGGCAGGGGTGAGTAGCCGAGCGATTTCATCGGCCGCTGCCCCTGGCACAGGAAGTAGTAGGCGAAGACGCCCAGCGAGTAGCCCTTGGTGGTGTTGAAGTTGCCCTCGACCTGGGTCGGGATGATCATGTACGAGTAGCTCGACAGCGGGTACGCGCGCTTGTCGGGGTTGTCGTAGACGCCGAGGAGCTTCTGGGTCAGGTCCTGCTGGATCTGCGCCCCGAGCAGGCCGACCGCGACGTTCTCGGCCGTCGGCAGCACGTAGTAGCCCGCCGCGTTCAACAGCTTGACCACGGGGAAGCCGGCCGCGATCGCGTACGAGTACTCGACGTAGGTGATGGCGCCCTCGGACTGGTTCTGCGCCACGTATCCGGCCACGCTGTTCGAGCCGGACTGCGCGACGAAGCCCGAGCCGGGCACCACCGGATAGAACGAGGTGAGTCCGCAGGGCGTACGCCGGCCGGCCCGTTCGCAGTACGCGTTCCACAGCGACGCGTACTTGCTGGACATCCAGGTGGTCAGCTGGGCGGTGGTGCCCGAGCCGTCGGAGCGGACGACCGGGACGATGCGCCGCGCGGGCAGCGTCAGGCCGGGGTTGTCGGCGGCGATGGCGGCGTCCGACCAGTTGGTGATGACACCGGTGAAGATCTTCACGAGCGTCTCGCCGGACAGCCGCAGGTTGGTGACCCGCTTGCCGCCGATCTTCAGGTTGTACATGAACGACGTGCCGCCCGCGACGATCGGCATGTACGCGAAGTGCCGGGCCGGCGGCGGGTCCTGCACGCCGTTGTCGGTCAGGTTGTACGGGATCTCGGAGACGCCGAAGTCGACGGTGCCGTTCTTGAACTGGTTGCGGCCGTCCGACGAGCCGGTCGCCGCGTAGTTGACGGTGAGCCCGAACTGCTTGACGTTGGCGCGCCACACGTCGATGGCGTTGGAGCTCCAGGTCGAGCCCGCGCCGCTGATCGGCACGTACGCCGACGCGTGCGCGGCCGGTGCCGCGACCACGGGGGACGTGGCGACGACGGCGAGCGAGAGCAGGGCCGCCGCCAGCCGCCAGAGGGATCGACTCACACCGGCTCCTTCACGAGGTCTTCTTCCGTCCGGGGATCGGGGACGGTGGCGTCTTCTTCTTCGGCGGTCTCGACCGGCGCGGCCCAGATCGCGGGGTCGGCCAGTCGCCGCCGGCGGCGTACGCGGGCCTGCCCCACCGGCCGGCCGCCGATCATCCGGGCCAGGCCGAACAGCAGCAGCACGAGGAACATCAGCACGGCGCCGGAGCCGAAGCCGCGGGCGACCTGCACCGATTCGGGGAACCGGATGAGGGTGTAGGTCAGCAGCGGCAGCGACGGCATCGGGCCGTGGAACGGGTCGAGGTTCTTCGACGCCGTGTAGCCGGCGGTCAGCAGGACGGGCGAGGTCTCGCCGATGCCGCGGGCGGTGCCGAGGATGACGGCGGTGGTCAGGCCGGACCGGGCGGTCGGCAGCACGACGTGCCAGACCGTACGCCACTGGGTCGCGCCGAGGGCGTACGAGGCCTCCTTGAGGGTGCCGGGCACCAGCCGCAGCACCACGTCGGAGGCCCGGATGATGATCGGCAGCATCATGACGCTGATCGCCAGCGACGCCGCGAACCCGGACTTCTCGATCGGCACGATCCAGTTCTGCGTCGTGAGGATCACCGCGGCGTAGATGAACAGGCCGGCCACGATGGACGGCAGCGCGGTCATCGCCTCGACGATCGTGCGGACGAAGCGGGTGAACCGGCCGGGCAGCTCGCTGAGGAAGATCGAGCAGAGCAGGCCCAGCGGCACCGTGATGGCCAGCGCCATCCCGATCTCGATCAGCGTGCCGACGACGCCGTGGATGATGCCGCCGACGTCCAGCGGCGTCAGGCCGGAGGTCACCGACATGTCGTGGAAGTAGAAGTTCAGGTGGCGCAGGGCCGGCCAGCCCCGCCAGAACGTGTAGGCCACGATGAACGCCAGCGCCGAGAGCAGCAGCAGCGCCAGGCCGTGCACCGCCACCGCGGCGACGCGGTCGCGTACCGCCGGGCCGCTCTCGTCCAGGCCGACCAGGACCGCGTAGCAGGCCAGGAACAGCCCGTACCAGATCACCGCCATGCCCACCACGCCGCTGAACGGCGCCAGGCGCGCGTACAGCAGCCAGGTCATCGCGGCCGCGGTCGCGGCGGCTCCGATCAAGGACAGGACGTCCGTGGTACGCCAGGCGCCGGCGCGCCGCCGGGGGCGAAGGTCCGGGGTCATGCGTCGCTCACCGCCCCGGAGCGGCTGCGGGCCACGATGGTCGAGGCCACGAAGTTGACGATCAGCGTCAGCAGGAACAGCGCGAGGCCGGCGGCCATCAGCGCGGAGATGCCGAACGCGCTGGAGTCGCCGTAGTGCAGGGCGATGAGCGAGGACACCGAACTGGTTCCCTGTTCGAGGATGTGCGGCTGGATGACGAAGACCGGCGAGATGATCAGGACGACCGCGATGGTCTCGCCGAGCGCCCGGCCGAGGCCCAGCATCGTGCCGCCGATGATCGCGCCCTTGCCGAACGGGAGCACCACCGCGCGGACCATGCCCCACCGGGTGGAGCCCAGCGCGTACGCGCCCTCCCGCTCGCCGGCCGGGGCCTGGGAGAACGCCTCGCGCATCACCGAGCAGGCGATCGGAGTGACCATCAGGGCCACGACCAGGCCGGCGATGAACGTCGAGGCGGTGAAGATGGTCGGCGTCGCGAGCGGGTCGTCCGGGTCGTAGGACGTCACCTTGAAGATCGGGATCCAGCCGAAGTAGGTCGTGATCCACCGGGAGACGTGGATGACCTCCCACTGCAGGAAGAACGCGCCCCAGATGCCGTAGACCACGCTGGGCACCGCCGCCATCAGGTCGACCGCGCTGACGAGCCACGGCTTGAGCGCCCGCGGTGCGTACTCGGTGATGTAGAGGGCCGTGCCGACGGCGAGCGGCAGCGCGACCACGATCGCGACCATGGCGACGAAGATGGAGCCGAGCAGGACCGCGGCGATGCCGAAGTGGTGGCTGTCGGGCTCCCAGGCCTGCGTGACGACGAACGACCAGCCGTCCGCGCGCAGCGCGGTGAACGCGCGCAGCAGCAGGAAGCCGCCGATGAGCATCATGATCACGAGGACCGTGACGCCGCCGCCGCGTACGGTGCCGCGGAAGATCTTGTCGGTGGTCGAGACGGCCGAGCGCTGGGTGGAGATCTGCCCGGCCGTCATCGCCGGACCATCCGCGGCTCGATCGCCACCGCGTGATCGGAGACCAGCGCGATCGGAACCGCTTCCAGGAACGTGCGCAGGCTCGCCCGGCATTCGCGTTCGCGCAGGTATTCACGGCCCCGGGTGGCCAGCACGACCCGGTCGGCCTCCAGGCGCCAGGTCCAATGGCCGGTCGCCTCGTCCACAATGAGGCGTCCGACGGCCTCCGTGTAGTGTGCCCGCAATGTCAGAACGGCTTCGCGGCAGGCGCCGAATGTAGGCGCGGAATACCCGCCGCGGCCCAATTCGCGATTGTTCGACCAGATGAGTCGCCAGAGAAATCCGGCGCTGTCCGTCGCCCCCGCTCGGGCCACGAACAAGAATCGCGGCGTAGACACTCTCGGCCTCCCGGACGACCGCTCGACGCCAGCTGGCAGCGGCGTAACCGAGCAGTAATCTCGCGGGCCAGAGATAAACGGAAGATAGGCCCGCATGAAGGCCGGACAGCTCTGAAATGAACAATGAGAGGGCTATGTTATGCGGAGGTCCCGGGCGAAAAAGGGACTTCTCTCCGCACTCCTCTCCATCGAATTGACCATTCGGCTGACGAAGACAATACGCACGACCGTCGGCAGGGGCAAGCCGTTGTCGGCGCGATTATTGGCCGCCCAGGGACGGGAAGGTTCCGGCCCGTCCGGACTCGCCCGTCTCGACGCAGGTGGACGTCAGCGACTGCGGCGCGACACCGCCGAAATAGGGCGTGTGATCGGTGTGGAAGGGCGCCATGAGGGTGACCGTCGTGCCCGCCGGCGTGACCTCGACGCGTACCGTGCGCGGGAGGGCGCCGTCCTGGCGGAAGCCGCCCAGCACGGTCTTGCCCGCCGCGCATTCGGCGCCGGTGACTGTCCAGCCGCCGGAGCGCAGCGCGGCCAGCAGCGCCTTGCCGCCGTCCGCCGCGGCCGGCAGGGTCGCCTCGACGACGTCGGGGACCGCCCCGATCTTGCCCTTCACCGTGCTGCCCGGGTGCTCGGTCACCGCCGACGCACCGCTCAGCACCCCCTCGGTACGCAGCTGGGCCAGCCGGGTGTGGTCGGCGTCGTCAGGCGTCACCGTCGCGGGGCCGCACGCCGCCGCGAGACCCACCACGGCCAGCGTGGCCGAGACCGTCAGGAACCGTCGCATGCAGCGACGTTAGCCGTTCGGCCGGGATGGCGGCGGACCAGGGTGCTCAGGAACCAGGGCTCAGTAGTGGACCGAGATCGTGCGGGCCGGGCCGTCGACGCGTACGCGGCCGCCGTAGGGCAGGACGAGCTGCGGATCGGTGTGCCCGAAGTCCACGTCGAAGACGATGGTCGCGGCCGGGTTGTAGACGGCCATCGCCCGCAGGATCGCCGCCCGCTGCAGGGCCGCGTACGCGTCCCGCTCGGGCAGTTCCAGCTGGTGGTTGCGGTCCCAGGCCTTCGGCCGGCCGACCAGGAGCGCGGCGGGCGCCGACAGCAGCCCGCGCTCCCCCATCGCGACGAGCCAGTAGCCGACGTCCGCGGCGGACGGCATGTCCTCGCTGGTCTCCAGGACGAGGACCTGCCCGGCGAGCTCGTCGGCGGTCGGGACCTCCTTGTCGGCCATCAGCAGCCACGTCACGATCTCCAGGTTGCCGCCCCAGATCGTGCCCTCGATCACCCGATCGGGGTTGTGCCAGTCCCAGCGGCCGGGCGCGGGGCGTACCGGCGGTTCGGTGGTCAGCGTCGCCGGGTCGGTCCACTCGCCGTGCTGCTCGCTGAACGCCAGCGGCGCCGACAGGTCGAACCAGCCCGGCCGGAACAGGGCCGCCCGCAGGGAGGCCATGGTGTCCGGATGCGTACGCCCGCCCCGCGCCAGGTGCACGAGGACGGCCCCGCCGTGGTAGCCGACGATCCCCCGCCGCCACAGGTAGTGCAGCAGGTTCGTGTTGTCGGAGTAGCCGAAGAACGGCTTCGGGTTCGCCGCCAGGAGGTCGCCGTCCAGGTGGGGCAGCACGGTGATCTGGTCGGCACCGCCGATGCTCGCGAACACCGCCTTGATCTCAGGATCGGCGAAAGCGGCATGGATGTCGCGGGCCCGCTCCGCCGGCGTGCCCTGGACGAGCGTGGTCGGGTACTCGACCGGTTCGAGGCCGAGTTCGTGGCGCAGACGGTGCAGGCCCAGGGCGTACACCTCGGGAAAGGCACCGGGACCCGCCCAGGAGGGCGAGAGGATCGCGACCTTGTCACCGGGTTGGGGTTTGGCGGGATACGCGGCCTGCAGCATGTGCTCACCGTAAGGCAACGGCGGCCGGGCTTCGCGCCCAGCCGCCGTTGTTCCCCAGGTCCTCTGTTCGAGGCCTACTCCAAGCCGTTGCGCCGGATCACGTCGCTGAACCAGCGGGCGCTGTCCTTGGGCACCCGCCGCTGCGTCGCGTAATCCACGTAGATCAGGCCGAACCGGCTGTCGTAGCCGTAGCCCCATTCGAAGTTGTCCATGAACGACCAGGCCAGGTAGCCGCGCAGGTCGGCGCCCTCGCTGATGGCCGCGTGCACGGCGCGCAGATGCGCGTCGATGTATCCGATCCGCTCCGGGTCGGCCACGCGGTCGCCCGCGGGCACGTCGGTGTACGCGGCGCCGTTCTCGGTGACCATCAGCGGCGTGCCCGGGTAGTCGACCGACAGGCGCACGAGCAGGTCCGTGAGCCCGGTCTCGTCTACCGGCCAGTCCATCGCCGTCGTCGGCTTGCCCTGGTCCGGGTAGATGATGCCCTCACTGCCCGGGTACGCGAGATTCGCCGGCGCGCCGATCTGGGCCGCCACCAGCGCGGGCTGGTAGTAGTTGACGCCGAGCAGGTCGATCGGAGTGGAGATGATCTCCAGATCGCCGTCGAGGATGGCGCCGGCCGCGTCGAACCGCTGGAACAGGGCCAGCATGTCGTCGGCGTAGTGGCCGCGCAGCACGGGATCCAGCCAGATCCGGTTCTGCAGGCCGTCGACGAGGCGGGCCGCGTCGGCGTCGTGCCGGTCGCCCGGATCGTGCGGGCGGACGCTCGTCAGGTTGAGCGTGAGCGACACCTCCTGCGCGCCACCCGCCCGCAGCGCCTGGGCACCGAGCCCGTGCGCGAGGTTGAGGTGGTGCGTGGCGAGGTACGCCGCTTGAGCGTCGACCCGGCCCGGCGCGTGTACGCCGTTGCCGTACCCGAGGAAGGCCGAGCACCAGGGTTCGTTGAGCGTCGTCCAGGTGCGTACGCGGTCGCCGAGCTTGCTCACCGCCGCCGTGGCCAGGTCCGCGAAGTGCAGCGCGGTGTCCCGGTTCGTCCAGCCGCCGTGGTCCTCCAGTGTCTGCGGCAGGTCCCAGTGGTAGAGCGTGACCATCGGCTCGACGCCGGCGGCCAGCAGCTCGTCCACGAGCCGGTCGTAGAACGCCAGACCCCGCGGGTTGACCGGACCGGAACCGTCCGGCTTGATCCGCGGCCAGGCCAGCGAGAAGCGGTAGGTGCCGATGCTCAGCTCCGAGAGCAGGGCGACGTCCTCGGCGTACCGGTGGTAGTGGTCGCAGGCCACGTCACCGGTGTGCCCCCGATGGACCTTGCCCGGCGTACGCGCGAACGTGTCCCAGATGGACGGCATCCGGCCGTCGGCGGTGGCCGCCCCCTCGATCTGATAGGCGGCGGTCGCCACCCCCCACCGGAATCCCTCGGGGAAACGCAGTACGCGCGGCTCGGCCTTTTCCTCGACTACGGTCATTCCCTGATCGCCCCTTGCATGATGCCTCCGATGATGTGCCGGCCCAGGACGACGAAGACGATCAGCAGCGGAACGGTGGCGATCGTCGTGCCGGTCAGGGTCAGCGAGAAGTCCTGGACGTACCCGCTGGCCAGGTTGGACAGCGCCGTCTGCACGGTGGGGTCCTCGGGGGTGAGGACGACCAGCGGGAAGAAGAAGTCGTTCCAGGCGTTCATGAACGTCAGCATGCCGAGGACCGCCGCGGCGGGGCGGGCCGCAGGGACGACGACATGCCAGAAGATGCGCAGTGTGTGGCAGCCGTCCACGCGGGCGGCTTCGATCAGCTCGGTCGGCACCGCCGTACGCAGGTACTGCGTCATGAAGAACACGCCAAACGCGCTGACCAGGGACGGGACGATGACCGCGGCGATGGTTCCGATGAGGTGGAACTTCTGCATGGTCATGTAGAGCGGGATGATGCCGAGCTGGGTCGGCACCATCATGGTGGCGATGATGATCACGAGCGCGACGTTCGAGCCCCGGAAGCGCAGCTTCGCGAACGCGAACCCGGCGAGGGTCGAGAAGAACACGACGCTGATCGTGATCGAGCCGGACACGATGAACGAGTTCGTCAAGGCCTTGACGAAGTCCACGGTGTCGAACGCCCGGCGCAGGTTCTCGAGGAGGTGCCCGCCGGGCAGGAACGGCGGCGGCACGTCGGAGAGCACCGAGTTCGTGCTGCTCGCCACGACGATCGAGTAGTACAGCGGGAACGCCGAGAAGAAGACCAGGGCGGTCAGGGTGAGGTAGAGCAGCGGACCGGGCCGCCGCCGTACGCCGCTGCCACGGCGGCGCCGGGTGGCGGGCTTGGCGTCGGCGGTGTCCTGCACCGGCACGGAGATGGTCGCGGTCATCAGGACCTCCGCAGGCGGCTGGTGAGGAAGAAGTTCAGGCCGGCGACGAGAACGATGATGAAGAACATCGCCCAGGCGATCGTCGAGGCGTACCCGAAGTCGAAGCGCCCGAAGCCGATCTCGTACAGGTAGTAGCCCAGCGTCTGGAACTGCCGGTCGGAGCCGCCGGTCGGGCTGCTCCCGCCGAACAGCAGCGGCTCGGCGAAGACCTGCATGCCACCGATCGTGGAGATGATGACGGTGAAGATGATCGTCGGCCGGATCGACGGGACCGTGATCTTCCGCAGCTGCTGGAAGGCCGTGGCGCCGTCGAGGGACGCCGCGTCGTAGAGGTCCGCCGGGACCGCCTGCATGGCGGCCAGGTAGATCAGGGCGTTGTAGCCCGTCCACCGCCAGATGATCATCACCGAGATCGCGATCTGCGACGAGGCCGTGCCGGCCTGCCACTCGATGTGCCCGACCCCGAACAGGCCGAGCACCCAGTTGACCATGCCGTAGTCCCGGCCGAAGACCTGGCCGAAGATCAGCGCGACGGCGGCGACCGACGTGATGTTCGGCAGCAGTGCCGTCATCCGCCAGAACGAGGGCGCCCGCAGCCGGGTGTTGAGCACCGTGGCCAGCAAGAGCGCGAAGACCAGCTGCGGGACGGTCGACAGGATCCAGATCTGCGCGGTGTTGCGCAGCGCGTTCCAGAAGTAAGGGTCCTGGAGCAGCTTGGTGTAGTTGTCGATGCCGACGAACGTGCTCGTGTCGGAGATCAGGCTCTGCTTGTGCAGCGAGACCCAGCCGGTGAAGACCAGCGGGAAGAGCCCGAAACCGGCGAAGAGCAGGAAGAACGGCGCGATGTAGAAGTACGGCGATCCCTTGAGATCGAGCCGGTGCAGGAAGCTTCTGCGCATGAGGAGGGTCCTTTAGGAGGATACGGCGGAGCGCGGTGGCGGCCCCGGCGCGTACGCCGGTCGGGTGGCCGCCACCGCGTCAGCGGTTACAGGAGCGCCTTGACGTCCTTCATGGACTGTTCCCACGCCTGGTCCGGGGTCTGCTTGCCCTGCTCGACCCGGGTCAGACCGTTCTGGATCGC
>NZ_AUAX01000009.1 GCF_000428945.1 Hamadaea tsunoensis DSM 44101
TGGCTTTGTCGCGACTGTCCGATATGGCGGCTGGGCGGATCGACTGGGCGGTGATCGTTCGCGGCTGGGATGTAGTTTTCGGGCACGTACCCTCGATCCACTACGGCCGAGATGTCGCTCTAGGTCGATTTCCTACATCCCAGCCACGTTGGATCTTGGCGAGGGGCGCATTTCTACATCCCAGCCGCTATGGATCACGGCCACGCCGTCCCACTGTTGACCCTGGCCGTGATGCGGGAACGATCTTCCGTCATGCGGACACAGGGCACTGAATTCTTGATCATTTACGGCTGAGGCGTAAATCCCGCCCGACCCGCATGATCAATGACGCGTCAGGTGTAACAAGAGCCGGTCAACGCGCTCCAGAACCGTAAACGATCATGCAGCAGGAGGCCGTTTTTACACCTCAGCCGTAAATGATCACCCCATCGGCCATCGACCAGCCGCACAAGTCGGACAGTCGCGACAAAGGGCGGGAGTGCAGGGGTGAGGGCGCGGGTGCAGGGGTGAGGGCGGGGGTGCAGGGGTGAGACGGTGACTGGGCGGCGGTGATGGATGCGTCGCCCCACTCACCTGGCAGGGAGGCCCCGTCACGTTATGTGACGGGGCCTCCCGGTCTCCCGCGCGAGGAGCGGAGGTGAGATCGACGAGCCCGGGACAAGGTCCTAAAGAAGATCTTGAATTAGGCCTGGTCCTGGACGAGGCCGATGACATTGCCGTCCGGGTCCTCGGCGAGCGCGACGAGGCGTCCGCCGCCGACGTCGCGCGGGTCCTGGACCACCGTCGAGCCGGCGTCCACGAGCCCCTGCAGGCTGGAGTTGATGTCGCTGACGTGCCAGTACGCCGCGCCGGGCGTGGGGCTGTCCGGGACGAGGCCGACGTGCTGGCCGTCTTCGAGGTTCCAGCCGACGTAGTACGGGGAGTCGGCGACGGGGGCCGAGCCGATGAGCGCGGTGAAGCGCGCCTTGGCGGCGTCGAGGTTCTTCACGGGGTAGAGAACGGTCTTGATCATCGGATTCTCCATGGGTCTCATGCTGCCAGGTGGGGCAGCGGCTCATGCCTCGTTGACGGATCGCGCCGGGGAAATGTGACAACCGGTTGCGGAGGGCTGCCGTGAGGTGCATACTCAACCTGTAAGTTGATAAACCGGTTGGTTGAATACACTGGAGGCGCCGTGGACAAGCTGAGTGCGGTGTTCGCGGCCCTGGCCGACCCGACGCGACGGGCCATCCTGGCCCGGCTCGCGGACGGCGACGCCACCGTCAACCAGCTGGCCGAGCCGTTCCCGATGAGCCTGCAGGCCGTCTCCAAGCATCTGAAGGTGCTGGAGCAGGCCGGACTCATCACCCGGGGCAAGGACGCGCAGTGGCGTCCGTGCAAGCTGGAGGCCGCGCCGCTGCGCGAGATCTCCGCCTGGGCCGAGCAGTACCGGCGCTTCTGGGATGAGCGCTACGACCGGCTCGACACCTATCTGAAGGATCTGCGACCGGGGCCGAAGCCCCCTTCCGAAGGAGAAGTGAGATGAGCGGGACCGACACCATGACCGTCGAGGTCCAGGGGGACACCGAGATCGTCATGACCAGGCTCGTCGACGCGCCGCTGGCGCTGGTGTGGGAGGTGCACACCAAGGCCGAGCACCTCAAGCACTGGTGGGGCCGGGGCCACGAGATGGACGCCGAGCTGGACTTCCGCCCCGGCGGGACGTGGCGCTTCGTCGAGCACGGCCCGGAGGGCGAGCGCTGGGCGTTCCGCGGCGAGATCCGGGAGATCGTCGAGCACGAGCTGATCGTGCAGACCTTCGAGTGGGAAGGGCTGCCCGGGCACATCTCGGTCGAGCGTCTGGTCTTCAGCGAGAAGGACGGCAAGACGCTGCTGACCGGCACGTCGACGTTCGCCAACCGGGAGGACCGCGACGGGATGGTCGCCTCCGGCATGGAGGGTGGCGCCCGGGAGTCCTACGCGGCGCTGGAGGCGTACCTCAGGACGCTCAAGAACTGAACGGCACTGAATAGTATCGATGGACAAAGGGCCGGGGCGGGCGTGCAATCACTGGTATGGATTCCAGCGATTCGCGCGCCGTACCCCGGCCCACCCGTCGCACGCTGCTGGCCGCGCCCGCCGTCGCCGTCGCCGCGGCGACCGTCGCCCCGAGCCTGTCCGCCACTCCGGCCGCCGCCCATCCGGGCCCCGGCCTGCCGATCCAGAACCAGAACCCCGACCGCGAGCTGCGCGACCTGCTGCGGCAGATCGACCCGCACCGCATCGAGGCGACCGTACGCCGGCTCGCCGCCTTCGGTACCCGCCACACACTGTCCAGTCAGGATGATCCGGTACGCGGCATCGGCGCGGTCCGAGACTGGATCTTCGACCAGCTGTCGGCGTACGCGAGTGCGTCGGGGGGTCGGATGACGGTGGAGAAGCAGTCGTTCGTGCAGCCGGTGGCGTCTCGCATACCGACGCCGACCGTGATCACCAACGTCGTCGCGACCCTGGCCGGAGACGGCGATCCGAACCGGGTCTACGTCCTGTCCGGGCACTACGATTCGCGCTGCACCGACGTCATGGACTTCACCTCCGACGCCCCCGGGGCCGACGACGACGCGTCCGGCGTGGCCGTCGTCCTCGAACTCGCCCGGCTGTTCGCGACCCGGCGTACCGAGGCGACGATCGTGCTCGCCGCCGTCGCCGGAGAGGAGCAGGGACTCTACGGTTCGGGGTACCTGGCCGCGCAGATGAAGGCGGCGGGACTCGGCGTACAGGGGATGTTCACCAACGACATCGTCGGCAGTTCCACCGACGAGAACGGCCACCGGGATCCGCGTACGCTGCGATTGTTCGCCGAAGGCGTGCCCACGGCCGAGACACCCGCCCAGGCCTCGACCCGCCAGGCGGTCGGGGGCGAGAACGACTCCCCGGCGCGGCAGCTCGCGCGGTTCGCGACGGCGGTCGCGCAGAACCCGGCGACGGACATGAACCTCCGGGTGGTCTACCGCCGCGACCGCTACCTGCGCGGCGGCGACCAGATCTCCTTCCTCACCCAGGGCTTCCCCGCGGCCCGCTTCACCGAACCGGCGGAGAACTTCGCCCACCAGCACCAGGACGTACGCGTCGTCGACGGCGTCCAGTACGGCGACCTGCCGGAGTTCTGCGACTTCGGGTACATCGCCCGGGTCGCGAAGGTGAACGCGGCGGTCCTCTGGTCACTCGCGCAGGCGCCCGGTACGCCGCAGGCCGCCACGATCGTCACGACGGACCTCACCAACAACACGACCCTGCACTGGGCCGCCTCGACCGCCGCCGACCTGGCCGGATACGAGATCGTCTACCGGGAGACCACGGCGCCGGACTGGCAGTTCGTGCTCCCGGCCGGAACGGACACGTCGATCCGGATCCCGCTGTCGAAGGACAACGTGTTCTTCGGCGTACGCGCGGTGGACACGGACGGGCATCGCAGCCCGGTGGCCTTCCCGGTGCCGGGCGTCTAATCCTTCGCGACCGAGCGCTCGACCGGCCTACCCTGGGCGGCGTGGAGATCACACTGCGCGCCGCCCGGTCCGGCGAAGCGGCCGAGCTGACCGAGCTCGTCCTGCGGTCCAAGGCCCACTGGGGCTACGACCAGGCTTTTCTCGACCGCGTACGCCCGGAGCTGACCGTGCGCCCGGACCAGATCGCCAGCACCGTGGTCGCCGAGCGGGACGGCCGCCCCGCCGGCCTGGTGACCCTCCTGGGTACGCCGCCCGAAGGCCATGTCGACCTGCTCTTCGTCGACCCGTGGGCGATCGGCACCGGCGTCGGCCGCCGGCTGTTCGAGGACGCCGCCTACCGCGCCCGCGCGGCCGGATTCGTCTCGCTGCTGATCGAGGCCGATCCCCAAGCCGAGGAGTTCTACCTGCACCTCGGCGCCGTACGCATCGGGGAGTCGATCTCGTCGTCCAGCGGCCGGTCGCTGCCCCTCTTGCGTCTGACCCTTTCCTGAACCCTTGACCCTCGCAGATGCGAGGCTTTTGCGCCGATAATCGATCCGGCGTACCTTCGTCGATCCGCCGTACCCGCGCAGCGTGCGGCATACAGTGGGCCAGTGCCTCGCAACCCCCTCCCCGCCGGGCCCCTCGGTTCCGCCGGCGGATCGGTCTGGACCCGATTCGTGCCGGCGCAGCCCCGTCCGCTCAGCCTCGACGAGATCCTCACCAAAGCCGTCGACCTGGCCGACCTCGGCGGCCTCGACGCCGTCACCCTCCGCAAGGTGGCAAGCGAGCTCGACGTCCGGCCGATGCGGATGTACACCTTCATCGACCGCAAAGACGACCTCATCGAGCTGATGGTCGACCGCGTCATCGCGGAGATGCTGCTGGACGAGGTGCCGGCCGACTGGCGTACCGCGCTGCACGCGATCACCCGGCGCGCCCTCGAAGTCGGCTACCGCCACCCCTGGCTGATGACCGCGGTCACCCTCGCCCCCGCGATCGGCCCCAACTCCGTACGCCAACGCGAACAGTCCCTCGCCGCAGTGGCACCGCTCGGGCTGGACCGGGAGCGGACCTCCGCACTGCTGGTGGCCGTGGACGCGTACACCATGGGGTATGGGACCTTCGAACTCGCGGAACGGGCGATGCGCCTGCGGGACGGGCTCGGCCAGACAGAATGGCTGGCATCGGCCGGAGCCTACTTCTCCAGCCTTCAAGGGGGCGAGGAGGCCGGCCGGCTCGGAGCGCCGGGGCTCGCGGGGCAGCGGGGAGGGTTCCAGGCCGGGTTGGACTGGCTGCTCGACGGGTTCATCCGGGCGGTGTGACGCGGCGCCTTCCCGGCGTGTTCCCAGAGTCGGGGCTGGTGGCGGCGTGGCGGGGATACCGATTCGGTGTTGTCCAGGGGACCTGGTAATCTTTGTCGGTCACTGAGCCCCCGTAGCTCAGGGGATAGAGCACCGCCCTCCGGAGGCGGGGGCGCAGGTTCGAATCCTGCCGGGGGCACTTTTAATCTATGAACCCAATTCGCATTTGTGCTGCTAGCGGGCTGCTTACCGGCCCGTGCGTACTTTCCCTATCCTGAGCCCGCATTGGGTTTAGCTGGTCATAACAGGTACCGTGCGCGCAGGTTCGATCCATACCCTCGGCGGTCAGCGTTCATGATCGATCGTTAGTTGTGCATGACGAGACCTGCAGCAGGAGATGAAAGCTCACCACCGCCGCGAGGACAGCATCGGTCAGACAGGGCCAACCAACACCAGCCCAGCTTCCAGCTCGAAATCGTCGCGGTTCCCGGCGAAGAGGGAAAGGCGCTCGCCCGGGTTCAGCGAGCCGCCGTCCTTGATGCGCTCATGTGGGCCGCAGCAGATCGCGGATGGCGAGAACGGCCGAAAAGCCACCAGCAGACGAACAAGGTGCCCAATAGCAAACCGTATCGATAGGCGAGGCTATCCACGTAGGATGTCGTGACGCGGATGCGAGGGGGCGCGGTGGACGATCGATTGGCGGATCTGGCGCGGTCGTCAGCGAACTTCGGGCGCCTGTTTGGGTATCAACCGTTGCTCGCGATGTATGGAGCGCAGGCCGAGGCTGTAGCGTTCACCGACGCCAATGCTGCGCTGGTACATATGCGACAGTTCGGTGAGGTCTTGGCCGAGGAGCTGATCACCCGCGCAGGTTTGAGGGTTCACGGGGATCTCCAAATTCATCGGCTCGCCGTGCTCAGCAACGCAGGCATGCTGACCCCCAAGATTCGGGCCGCATTCGACACTTTGCGCACTTCTGGCAACCAGGCGGCGCACCGGCATGTGTTCGACACTGCTCGTGCGCTTGAGGCTATTCGGCTGGCGTGGGAGCTGGGGGTGTGGCTGCACCGAGCGCTGTCGGGCGACCGCACAGTGGAGGGGTTTGTTCCTCCCGCTGAGCCGGTGGTCACAGATCCGGCGGAGTTGTTGCAGCTGCGGCAGACGTTAACACGGGACCGCGAGGCGCTGGCCGAGTCGAAACTGCGGCTGGGCGATGCGGTCGATCAGGCGCAGGCGCACGAGCGGGCACTGGTCGAGGCTGAGTCACTAGTCGCGGTGTCTAGGGCTCTGCATGAGGAGTTGCGAGCTCGCAACGAGGCTCTGTTGGCGGAGCTGGAAGGATTACGGGCGGCGCAGCGGGTCGCATTCGCTGCGGTAAAGGAGCAGCCAGCCCGGGTCTCGGCCGCTATACGGGAAACGATGGTCGAGCGGGCGACTCTACCCGCCCCGCTGACCGAGACGCAGGCACGCCGAGTCATCGATCAAATGCTCGCCGATGCAGGCTGGATCGTTCAGGACGGGAAGGATCTCAACCCCCTGGCCGGGCGAGGTGTCGCGGTCCGGGAGTTCCGGCTCGTATCTGGACCGGCGGACTATGTGCTGTATGTCGACGGCATGATTGTCGGAGTCATCGAGGCAAAGCGGGAAGGCGAGTCATTGACTGCCGCCCAGACGCAGAACGCCCGCTACGCCCAGGGCGTATTGAAGGAACATTCCCTAGCCGTGTGGAGCCGTGACGAACCCCTGGCGTTCCGCTATGCCACCACGGGTACCGAGACGATGTTCTTGAACTGTCTCGACCCGCATGCGCGCAGTCGCCAGGTGTTCTCGTTCCACCGGCCCGAGACAATCGCCTGGTGGATGCTCCATGCCCAGGAACACCCTGAGGCACCCACGTACCGGGCTCGGTTGCGAGCGTTGCCAGTGCTGGAGACTAGCGGGTTGCGGCCGGCGCAGATCGAGGCGATCACGGGGCTGGAGGCTTCTCTGTCGCGCGACATGCCCCGTGGCCTGATCCAAATGGCGACCGGCGCGGGCAAGACGTTCACCGCGGTGACTGAGGTATATCGGCTTCTCAAGCACGCCAGAGCCAGGCGGGTCCTGTTCCTGGTCGACCGCAACAACCTTGGCCGCCAGGCCCTCGGCGAGTTCCGCAACTACGTCCCGCCAGACGACGGGCGCAAGTTCGGTGAGCTCTACAACGCCGAGCGCCTCGCCGGTGACGCAGTGCAGGATTCGTCCAGTGTCGTGATTTGCACGATCCAGAAGATGTACGCCCTGCTGCGCGGCGAGACGATCGCAGCCGACGACGCAGCCGACGACGCCGAAGACACCACTGGCATGGCCGCCAGCGATGAAGCCTACGCCGCCGAAGCGCCAGTCGAGGTGACTTACAACCCGCGTGTACCACCGGAGTCATTCGACCTGATCGTCGTGGACGAATGCCACCGGTCGATCTACGGACTCTGGCGTGGGGTGCTGGACTACTTCGACGCGCACATCGTCGGCCTAACCGCGACCCCGACCAAGCAGACCCTGGGGTTCTTCCATCAGAACCTGGTCTCGGAGTACACCTACGAGATGGCAGTGGCCGACGCGGTCAACGTCGACTTCGACGTGGTTCGCCTGTCGACGAAGATCGGCACCGAAGGTTCGCTGATCGACGAGGGCACCACCGTCAGGGTCCGCAACCGGGCGACCCGTGCCCAGCGCTACGAGCAGCTCGACGACGATTTCATCTACACTGGGCGGCAGTTGGGCCGGTCTGTCATCGCCGAGGACCACATTCGCACGGTGCTCACCACGTACCGCGACAATTGGCGGGCCTGGTTCCCCGGCCGGGACGTGGTGCCCAAGACGTTGATCTTCGCGGCGGACGACAACCACGCCGAGGAGATCCTTCAGCACGTCAAAATCGTCTTCGGCGAAGGCGACGATTTCGCCACGAAGATCACCTACAGGGTCCGGGCCGCGGGGAAGAACCCCGACACTCTCATAAACGACCTGCGCCATAACCCCGCTCTACGGGTCGCGGTGACCGTCGACATGATCGCCACCGGCACCGACGTCCGCGCCCTCGAATGCGTGATCTTCATGCGCGCTGTACGCAGTGCAGTGCTGTTCGAGCAGATGAAAGGCCGCGCTGCCCGCACCCTTGACAGCGACGAACTCCGCGAGGTCACCCCCGGCGCCGGACCTGACGTGGCGAAGACTCGCTTCATCCTGCTCGACGCTGCCGGCGTCACTGACTCCCGGCTCGTGGACGCCAAACCCCTCACCGCAGCGAGCGAGAAGCAGATCAGCCTGGACAAGCTGCTCCAGAAGTGCGCCAGCCTGTCCATCGACATCACCGAAGCCGCGACCCTCGCTGGACGGCTATCCCGGCTCAACCAGCAGATCACCCCCGCAGAGCGCAACGAACTCGCCAACGTGGGCGGGCTCACTATCGCCTCACTCGCCCGGCAGATCGTCTCCGCTATCGACCCTGACACGCAGGAACAAGCCCAGCTTATCGGCGGAAATCCCGCCGCCCGGCGGCTCGTTGCGCAGGCCATCGCACCGCTGACCAGCAACCCAGCGTTTCGAGCCCGGATCATGGAGATCCGCCGCGACCACGACATCACCTACGACGCCACCAGCACCGACGAGATCACACGGCTCGAACTCGTTCCACGGGAAGAACGTGCCGCGTCCGTCGTCGGGTCCTGGCGCGCTTACCTCGAGGAGCACCACGACGAGATCACCGCGATCCAGGTTCTCAACAGCAGGCGGGGTGGCGGCAGGGATGCCCTAGCCAAACTGGGCGAACTCGCCGCCCGCATCCGCCGTCCTCCATTCACCTGGACCCCTGCGATCCTCTGGGACGCCTACGAAACCCTCGACACGGCCGTAGCCTCGCCAGACGGCGACGCCGGACTGCCGGATCTCGTTAGCCTCATCCGCTATGAACTCGGTCTCGACAGCGATCTACGGCCCTACCGTAGCGTTGTCGAAGAACGCTTCGCCGGCTGGCTGCTTCGCCAGGAACAGGCCGGAGCCCGCTTCACCGCTGACCAGCGATGGTGGCTGGATCACATCCGCGACACCATCGCCATCGGGGTGGGTATCACGGTCGAGGACATCAATGACATACCCTTTACCGAGCGCGGGGGCCAAGCCGGACTAGTCAGACAATTCGGTGGTAAAGACCGCGCCCGGAACATAGTCATCGAATTGGATCGAGAACTAGCTTGAGCGAAGGACTGCCGGAGGGTTGGGCTCGCGTCAAACTGGGCGACATCTTGCTCGGTATCGAAGCCGGAAAGTCGTTCACCTGCGAGCCGCGGCCCGCAAACTTCGATGAGTGGGGCGTAATCAAGGTCAGCGCGATGACCTGGGGAACATTCAAAGAGGATGAGAACAAGGCACTCCCTAGCCATCGCGAGCCTGACCCCCGGTACGAGATCCGTCCTGGCGACATCCTAGTTAGTCGAGCCAATACCGAAGCATACGTCGGTGCCCCGGTGTTAGTTGGCGAGTGCCGCAGACGGCTGCTCCTTTCAGACAAAAGCCTACGTCTAAAGCCCGCATCAAATATTGACCCACGGTGGCTCGTATACGCGTTAGCGTCGCCGACTGTTCGGCGTCAGATCTCTGCGAAGTCCACGGGCGCCCAGGAGTCGATGCGAAACATATCTCAGAGTGCGCTCGCCGACGTCGAACTTCTGCTGCCGCCCGCCGTCGAACAGAAGCGCATTGTTGAAGCAGTTGAAGATCATCTGTCGAGGCTCGATGCTGCCGAAACTGCCGTGGTGGCCGATCAGCGTCGAGCAGTGATGCTTGCAAAGCGCATCATCATTAGTGCGGTGCCCCTTCCTGCTCCGGAACATTGGCAAGTGGTAACAGTCGCGGAAGGAGGTGCAGTCGATCTCGGTCGGCAGCGTCATCCTGACTGGCACACCGGCGATAGTATGCGGCCGTATCTCCGCGTAGCCAATGTCTTCGAGGATCGCATCGATGTGGATGACGTTATGGAGATGCACTTTCCGGATGAACTTTTTGAGCGGTTCCGCCTTCGCATAGGCGATATTCTGCTTAACGAGGGTCAAAGTCCTGAGTATCTTGGGCGACCGGCAATGTATCGCGGATTGCCACGCGACGTCGCTTTTACTAATAGCCTCTTGCGGTTCCGGGCGAACGACGGTGTCGACCCAGAGTGGGCCTTACTTGTCTTCCGGCGCCATATGCACGCCAGGAGGTTTGTCGAAGAGGTCCGCATCACGACAAACATCGCCCACTTGTCGGCGGGTCGCTTCAAGTCGGTCGAGTTCCCGATCCCGCCAATTCATGAGCAACTCCAAATCGTCGCCTCCACCAAGGAACTGCTCAGCGGTGTCGATCGGTTGGCTGCGGCTCTGGCGAAGGCCCGGCAGCGCGCTGTGCATCTTCGCCAAGCGCTGCTTGAAGCTGCGCTGAAAGGTCAACTTGCGAAGCAAAATCCCTCAGATGAGTGTGCGCGTGAACTTTTGGAAAAAATCGAGACGGAGCAGCGGGGCACTTCGTTGTCTCGACGTGGCGCTAGACGATCACCCGTTTTGGCACCGAGAAAGCCTTCTGGGCAATCGGCCGGGTTTCAGGAGGAGTTGCCGCTATGAACGGCGAGACTAGCGTGATGACAGCTCAGGCTGAGACAAATTCCCTGGTAGCAAAGCTGTGGAACTACTGCACCGTACTGCGTGACGATGGCCTTTCCACGATCGACTATGTGGAGCAGTTGTCGTACTTGCTCTTTCTCAAGATCGCGGATGAGCAGTACCGAAACGACCTCAGCGACGCCCCGAAGCGGATCGTCCCCGAAAACTTGGACTGGTCATCGCTGATCGCAAAGCAGGGGGAAGAACTCGAACGCCACTACCGACATGTCCTTATCGAATTGGCCAAGTATCCTCATACAAACTTGGGGACAATCTTTGCGAAGGCTCAGAATAAGATCGCTGATCCTGCGAAGCTGCAGAAGCTCGCCGTTGATCTTATAGGCAGGCAAGAATGGGCTGCGGCCGGGATAGACATTAAGGGCGATGCTTACGAGGGCCTATTGGCCAAAGGTGCTGAAGACATCAAAACTGGCGCAGGTCAGTACTTCACGCCCCGGCCCTTGATCGAAGCCATAGTCGAGGTGACTGACCCGACCCCGGACGACACGATCCTTGACCCAGCGTGTGGTACGGGCGGCTTTCTCATTGCTGCTCACGCATATATCGCTAACCGTCACAAGGGACACATGACCAAGGCACAGCGCGAGCGCCTGTCGAGTGGTGCGATCCGTGGCGTGGAGTTGGTGGCTGGAACTGCGCGTCTCGCGGCGATGAACATGCTCCTGCACGGCGTCGGCGCTAGCGACGGTCCTTCATTGATCGAGGTTCGCGACGCCTTGGCCAAGCAGCCGACCGGCGATGAGAGGGTGTCGCTCATCCTCGCCAACCCGCCATTCGGAAAGAAGTCGTCCATCACCGTCTACGGCACTGATGGCCGCCTAGATAAGGAAGATATCTCCTACGATCGCACGGATTTCCGCTCTACGACCACCAACAAGCAGCTGAACTTCGTTCAACACATCATGTCGGCGCTGAAAGTTGATGGTCGGGCGGCTGTGGTTCTACCCGATAACGTTCTGTTTGAGGGCGGGGCGGGAGAAGCCATTAGGCGCAGACTCCTCAAGGAATTTGACGTCCATACTCTGCTTCGCCTGCCGACGGGCATTTTTTATGCTGGCGGAGTCAAAGCTAACGTGCTGTTCTTCGATAAGAAGCCTCCGCGCACGGACGGGCAGCCGTGGACATCAGCACTATGGGTCTATGACTTTCGGATCGGGCAGCACTTTACTCTGAAAACTAAGCCACTGCGCCGAGCGCACCTCGATGATTTCGTGAGCGTCTACCGACCCGGCAAACCCCGCAATGAGCGGGTCGAGACGGACCGATTCTGCGCGTTCTCGGTGGAGGAGCTACTCAAACGAGACAAGGTCAACCTCGACATCGCCTGGCTCCAGGACCCGGCTCTCGACGATACGGACAGCCTCCTTCCCCCAGGAGCGATTGCACGCGAAATCGTCGACGATCTAGAGGCTGCCCTTGCGGAGTTTGCGGCGATTGCCGAAGCTCTTGGTGAACCGGTGCCCGATGGGACGGGGGCCTAATACGGTCGCCAAGACCGTGCTTTGCAGCGGACCATCAGCGCGATCAGGGCAACGCCTGCTCCTCGGTCAGCCCGCGACGGATGACGTGCCATCCGTCAGGACGACGCTATCCTCATCGACATGAGCCGCGCATACCTAGTTGTTCTCGGGCATCGCGACGCGATCCGCTGGGTCTTGCAGCATCAGCGGATGGCGTTCCCCGCCACGCCTCGCGCGGAGGTTCGCGCACTTGTTCCTGGCGACCGGCTCTTCCTGTACACGACGCGCAGCGCATGGAACAGTCCGAGCTTAGATCGAGGCCGGGTTATCGGGACTGCGATCGCCACGAGCGCTGTTCGTAGTCTCGACGATCCGGTCGAGATCGCCGGAATGACGTTCGTTTCTGGGTGCACACTGCGGATCTCTGGTGTCGCGCCATATCGAAGTGGGCTAGAGCTGCAACCGCTCGTCCACTCGATGGATGCGTTTCCCAAGCCGGAGAGCTGGAGCGCCTACCTACGGCGCACTCTCTTGGAGCTGAGCGAGGCAGATGCCAAGTTGATCGATGAGCGCCTGGGTGAACTACTGGTCGACTACGCGACTGGGCTCCGTACGTACCTCAATTGATGTGGTGGCGGCCGGAGGCCCGACAGCCATCGCGGGACTACAGAAGATTCGCCGGCGCAGGCGGGATGAATTAGTACCCGAGCCGGGCTCGTCACTCGAGAGCGACCCGGATCAGATCGGTGAGCACCTTCAGATCGCCGCGGCTCGGAGTGCATGAAGGTAGGTCGGGTAGTCAGTGATCAGATCCGAAGCGATTCGCTTTCCAAGCAGCTCCTCTGCGGCCTGGTCGATGAGTATCCGCCCTAGCCGACCGTTGCCATCGATGAACGGCTGGATTGAGACCAGCCCATGTAGAAACCGGGCCAGAATCTGTAGGACTGTACGGGTGTCGCTGGTGACGGCCTCCGCGTAGGCGGTCCGCTACCAGGCAAGATGCTCGATGATTGGATCTGGAACTTCGTTCGGAGGCGGTGGCGCCAAGCCGTCCGTAGATCGCCCGTACGTCCAGGACACTTCTCATACCTGGCCACCGATGCGGTGTCGCAGGCCGGACGCTTCCATGAGCGTGCGGTGGAGGAGGCGAAGGTTCCAGACGTTCAGCTGAGCGACTGCGGAGCGAGCCTCAGCGGCCACCAGGTCATTCGGCGCCTTGTCGATCATCATTCGCAGCACAGCGTCTCGTTTACGGGCGTTGACGAATGCGACCTGTTCCTCGGCGGTCATCGGGCGGCGAAGGTATTCAAGCCGGAGCCCGTAGCCTAGCGGCGAATCAAGAAGCGACCGGATTCGCTCCAGGTGATAGAGATGGTCTATGTCCCGGTTCTCGCCGAGGAGCGTCCGGCGCTGACCGGTGGTCAGCTGTTGGTTGACAACAAACACCAGCCCGTGGCTTGGGCTGCGGACACACCTACTCGATCATGGTTATACTTGCCTTGATCTCCGCGAACGACGGCTGGGTCGGGGGGAAGTAGACCGCGACGACCATGAGCTGTCCTCGGTAGCGGACCAGGATGTCCTTCTTGCCGTCCGGTCCGTCCAGCGTTGCCTGCGGATCAACCTCGGTATAGCCGTCCAGTTGGAGCAGGTCGGCAGCCAGACGTTCGGCAACGATGGGGCCGCAGCGCCAGTCGCGAAGCTCAATCTCCGTCGTCACGGGGATAGACTATGGCTGAGGGAACCCAATTGCGTTGGTTGCCGCGCTGCGTGTGCGGGGCGCCTTTGGGCCGCGCCCCGCACAACGGTTCACGTCGTGCGTCGCCCCAGCGCCGCAATGGCCAGGACAGGCCCCTGAGCAGTGTGAATGCGGTTCGGGTTGTGCCACATCGGGTCGATCGATTCGAGTTCGCCCGATATCTCTGATACGGGCTAACTCGAATGTTAGTCCGCTGCTGACTACGACAGTGACCAGGAACTGCTGATGATCGCCACGTCGCCAGGCGCATCAGGACGTTCCCATGTTCGACGGGACTCGCCGGGGGCACCACTTCTGAGCTGCAAAAAGAGCCTCGACCAGGAAATCCGGTCGAGGCTTTCGGCTATCCGTCCGGCTGTCACCGGCTCGGTCCACCCGTGAAAGGCGGACTGCCGCACCCCTCAAGGAGTGCGGCAGTCCGTGGTCTCACGACCAGCTACTTCACGGCCAGCGGTAGATCCACGTGGTGGCGACGGTCGCGGTCTGGTCCGGACCGGACACCCCGGGGTACGCGTACGCGAAGTGGTCGAAGACGCCGTCCACGTCGACGACGACGTTGGTGGTGCCGGCCGCGTTGTAGACGTTGACGGCTCCGCCGCCGAGCAGTGCCGCGACGCTGTTGGGCACGGTCTTTCCGGCGGCCGGGTTGACGTTGCTGGCGGTGGGACGGGGCGACCCCGACGGCCACACGGTGAGGTAGGTGGCCTTGGTTGGAGCCACCGCGGTCACGTTGAGTGCGAGGGCGCGGCTGTCAGCGCCGGCGATGGCGGCCGGAACGGAGACGGTGCCGGTCGTGTTCGCCGCCAGTGCCGACGTCAGACCCAGGCCGGTACGCGAGTCCACGATCCGCGTGGGTGCTACGGGCCGGAACCGCAGGCCGCCGGGGATCTGCGTGGCGTCGTACTCGCCCATCAGGTCGATGATCACGTCCACCGGACCGGAGGAGAAGTTCTGGAGCGTGAGCTCGGCGGCGTGCAGGTGGTCGCCGCAGATCGAATGATCGGAGAAGACGAACGCGCAGTCGCCCGTCGGGACCGTGGCCATGTTGGCGACGGTCGAACCGCGTGTGAAGTTCAGTGTCGAGGCTTCCGGCGCGAATGGCGAGCCGTTCCACGCTGTCAGGAAGCCGGGCGCCTGAGCGCCGGTCGCAGTGATGTTGACCGCGGCGGCGCCCGCGTACTGGAACTGGCCGAGGTCGAACATGACCGTGATCTTCTCGTGGGCGGCGAGGCTGTGCGTCGACCGCGTGTCCAGCAGCCGGGTCGGCGCGGCGAGCGGGCGGTAGCCGTAGCCGATCTGGGGGTAGCCGTCGGTGACGTAGTAGCCGGCCACGTCGGCGATCACGTGAACCGAGCCGGTGAGGTTGTAGAAGTTCACCGTGCCGTCCGGCCCGATCGGCACGGTGACCTGGTTCGCGCCGGTCCATCCGGCGACGAAGTTCAGGTTGGACGCGGTGGGACGCGCCTGGCCCGACGGGTAGACGGTCAGGAAGCTGTTGGCCGTGGCCCCGGTGACGGTCACGTTCATCACCACCGCGGACATGCCGGAACCCGGCAGCCCCTGGGCCCCGGCGACCTTCACGTTGATCGTCTTGTTCGCG
The DNA here is from genome assembly GCF_000428945.1 of Hamadaea tsunoensis DSM 44101. GTDB lineage: Bacteria > Actinomycetota > Actinomycetes > Mycobacteriales > Micromonosporaceae > Hamadaea > Hamadaea tsunoensis. Next base: position 15,281 of record NZ_AUAX01000009.1, read on the forward strand.
CCGACCGCGCCCGACGCTCCCAAGCCCTTGCGGGTGTCCAGAATCCGTAGCGGTCCCGCCGGCCGGTACGTGCCGGCAGTGCTGATCACCGCGGTGGCCCACAGCTGGGAGCGGCGCTGGCCGCCGAAGGACTGATCCGGCACGACGAGACTGGCGGTGATCGACTCTGCCTGGGTCGGCGCGGCCGTGATCGACACCGTGCAGGTCTGCCCGTACGCGAGAGTCGCGTGGGAACAGGTGTCGGCGGTGATGGAGAACATGCCGTTGGGGTCGTTCTGCAGGGACGCGGTGCCCAGGACGTCCGGTGTGACCCCGGCGCCGGTGATGGTGATGGTCTTCGGCGAGCTGTGCCTGCCGACCGGCACCTCGCCGAAGAGTTGTTGCACCGTGGAGCGACCGGCGATGTATGGACGGGTCGAGGCGAATCGCAGTTCGCCCTTCACCGGGTTGGCCGGGGCGCCCATGTTGGAGAAGCTGATGGTCGCGGCGAACGACGTGAGAGACCCGCCGCTGTAACTCGCTTCCAGCACGTTCAGCGTTCCGCTGGTTCCGCTCAGGGAGGTGCCGATCGCGCCTGCGAGACTCGCGTGCGTCACATCGGCGCTGCCCGCCACGGCGTAGGACGTCGCTGCCTGGAACTGGGCGCCGGTGGGCGGTTGAAGATACAGCCAGTAGTCCGGCGTATCCGGATTGATGGGGCCGGTGAACGTCAACCCTGCCCCGTTGGGCGTGATGGTGAAGCCCGGGGTGTTGTTGTCGTCGATGAGGGTCTGGCCTTCGACCATCAACGATGTGCCGGGCCCGCCGTCAAGCTCGAGAAGGTTGTACGGCGCCGCCGGAACAGCCGGCGCGCTCGCGGCCGAGGCTGTGACGGGCGAAATGACGAGCAGGCCGGGGATGGCAAGCACCGCGGCGAACGCGGCACGAATGCGGCGCAAGAGGGCCTCCGGTCGGAAGGGAGCCGGCTCGGGGTGGGAGCCGGGAGATCGGCCCGGTGAGACTATCTGCCGCGTGGCGGGTGACGACAGGACGATCGGGACGGAAAGAGCGGATGCACGGTTGGCGTTTCCGGTTCGCGGATAACCTCCTCAGCGCCTTCCGCCTGACCGTAGCGTGGCACTTGCGGCCTGTTCGGCCGCCCAACGTCAAGATCCAGGAAGAGGCGAAAACCTCATGCCGCGTACGCTTGTCAATGGAACCTCGCCGTTGGACACGGTTCGGGAGGTTGTTCAGGGCACCGCCGCAGACCGTGTCTTCGGCGCCCCGATCATGCAGGACGGTCTCACCGTGTTGCCGGTCGCGCGGGTCAGCGGCGGCGGCGGAGGCGGTGGTGGCACCGGGCCCGCGGCGGAGGATGCCGGTGACGACGCCGTGGCCAGCGGATTCGGTGGCGGCGTGGGGGTCGCGGCCAAGCCGCTCGGCGTCTTCGTGATCAAGAATGGCGATGTGCGCTGGCGGCCGGCGGTGGACGTCAACAAGGTCATTATCGGTGGTCAGATCGTGGTGGTGGCGGCGTTGCTGACGGTCCGCGCGATCATCAAGGCCCGGTCGCGGGGCTGACGCGTCAGCGGAACGGCGTACCTTTGGATTCGACGGTCAGGGTGTCGTAGCCGAAGTCGAGCCGGAACCAGCCGCCCCGCGCCGGGATCACCGGGACGCGCGTGTCGTACACCGCGCACAGCACCGACAGCAGCAGCGGGATCGTGTCGCCGTGTGAGCAGGTGGCGACGCGCCGCCGCGGGTTGCGCTCCGCGATCGTCAGCAGCGCCCGCAGGCCGCGGCCGCCGGTCCAGGCGCCGCCGAGCGGTTGCGCGAAATCCGCGAGTACGCCGTTCACCCAGGCCTCCGGCCCCGGTACGCGATCCACCTCCCGCAGGTCGTCGAGCACTTCGACGGGTACGGATGCGGTCTCGGCCAGCGGTTGTACGGTCTGGCGGCAGCGCACGGCGGGGCTGGTGTAGATGGCGTCGACGTTCCCGAGGCTCTGGGCGAGTGATTTGGCCTGCTCATGGCCGGCATCGGTGAGCGGGCGCTCGTCGTGGCTGCCCCGCCAGCCTTGGCGCGGAACGGAAGAGCAGTGCGGAATGAGCTCGACCGTGAGGCCGGCGAGGTGGGTCATCACCGTAGGATCATGCGCCGTCACGGGGTCGGATCGCTAGACGTCCCAAGGCTTGAGGCGGTCGAATCACGTGAAGGGCCCGGCCGGGGCGTACCCGGCCGGGCGGATGAAGCGGTGTCAGTGGATCTCGGTGGCGGCCGGCAGGTTGCCGTCCGACCAGCTGGAGGCGAGCAGGGCCGTGTAGCTGCTGCGTACGCCGTTGGTCCAGGATTCCTGGGCGAGCGCGACACCCGTGGCCGGGTCGATGATCAGGCGGGTCTCGCCGGCCGAGCCGAAGTCGCCGCGGTGCCGGATCGCCACGCCGAGGCCGGAGCGGCCGGTCGCGTCGGTCACGATGCCGAGGTTGGTGATCCCGGGTACGCCGGCCAGCATCCGGTACGCGGCTGAGCGTACTTCCGGGGTGGCGGGGAGATCGAGGACGAGGGCGGCGGCGGCGTAGAAGAGGTACTGGGCCTGGTCGCCCTCCAGGCGCTCGCCTTCCCAGGCCAGGAGCTTGGCCTTGAGCTGGTCGGGCTGGGTGGGCAGGGCGGCGATGGCGGCCGCGGACCGGCCCTGCCCGGCGAGCAGGAAGTTGTTCTTGGCGGTGTGGCCCTGCATGTCGCGGCGGGTCCACTTGTTCTGCGTGGCGTCCCAGAAGTAGCCGGCGCTCGGCGCGCCGTTCACTGTGGCCAGCCACTGCTCGATGGTGAGCGCGGGGTGGTCGGCCTCGCCGACCTCGGTGCGGAAGACCCAGTAGCGGCCGGTGTGCGCGGTGGCGGTGACACTGGATTCGGCGGCGACCAGCAGCCAGTCCGAGGCAGTCTTCGGCTGGGCCGCGGCGGGGGACGAGGCGGAGTTGGCCGCGGTGGGGGCGTGCGGGGAGTTCGCCGGCAGGGTGGCCACGGCCACGCCGACGGCGGCGACTGCGGCCAGGGCGCCACCCGCGAAGGCGAGGCGGCGGACCGGCGGCGTACGCCGGGCGGCCGTCTCCCGCGGGTACGCCATCAGCGCGGTCGGGTCGGCCGGCTGGGTGTCGGCGGTGAGACGGGCGGGGCGCGCCTCGGTGAGGGTGCGGAGCGTGTCGCGGTGCGTGCTCATCGGCTGAACTCCTTGCTGACAACAGAACTGACAACAGAACTGGCGACGGAACCGGCAACGGATTTGGCGGAACGGCGCTGCGGGAGCGGCGGCTGGGCGAGCGCCTGCTGGAGACGCTTGCGGGCGCGGTGCAGGCGGACGGCGTACGCGGCGGTCGAGCAGCCGACCACCTTGGCCGCGTCGCGGGGACGCAGGCCGTGCCACGCCACGAGGGTCAGCAGTTCCCGGTCCTCCTCGCCGAGCTGGGCGAGGGCGGCGAGGGTGGCGGCCTTCTCGGTCACGCCCTCGGCCACGTCGAGGTACGCCTCGTCCACCCAGGTACGCAGTTCCGCCGCGAGGGCGGCCTGCCGGATCTCGGCGTGGTAGCGCTGGCGTACCACGTTGCGGGCCACGCCGAGCAGCCACGGCAAAGGGGTCGGGGGGACCTCGGCGAGTTTGCGCCAGGCGACGAGGAAGGTCTCCCCGGCCACGTCGTCGGCGAGGTCGCGGCCGACCCGTCCGACGGCGTACGCGTACACCTGGTGGTGATGCTCGTAATAGATTGCCGTGAATTTGTCCTCGGGCGTCACGGAACGCTCCTTCTCCTCGAAGGGGTGTCGTCAGCAGGTAGTCCGAGAGCGGAGGTGGTTATTACACGCGATCGGTCAGTTTTCGAGAAGTCTCAGATCGCCGCCGTCTCTAGGATGAAGATGATCTAGACGAGCGTGCGAGGGGGAATCAGCGTGGCCGAGGCGAAGAAGAAGGCGGCGTCGTTCGAGGGTTTCAGCGACGACGAGCGGGCGGCGATGAAGGATCACGCCACCGAGCTGAAGAAGTCGGCGCGGCGCGGCAAGGACAAGGCGGCCGAGGCCGAGGCCGCGGCGCAGGACGTCGTCGACAAGATCGCTGAGATGCCCGGTCCGGACCGGGAGCTGGGCGAGAAGATCCACGCGATCGTCACGAAGAACGCACCCGGCCTCGCGCCCAGGCTCTGGTACGGGCAGCCGGCGTACGCGAAGGACGGCAAGGTGCTCTGCTTCTTCCAGCCCGCCTCGAAGTTCAAGACGCGGTACGCGACCCTCGGCTTCAGCGACGAGGCCAACCTCGACGACGGTGCGATGTGGCCGAGCGCGTTCGCCCTGACGAAGCTGACCGCCGCCGACGAGAAGCGCATCGCCGAGCTGGTGAAGCGGGCGGCGAGCTGACGCTCAGCGGATCTGGTTGATGCGTACGTGGTTGCCGGCCGGGTCGCGGAAGGCGCAGTCCCGCAGTCCGTACGCCTGCTCGGTCGGCTCCTGCAGGACGTCGGCCCCGCTTGAGCGCAGGCGTTCGAAGGTGGCGTCCAGGTCGTCGGCGGCCAGCACGATCGTCGCGTAGCTGCCCTTCGCCATCAGCTCGACGATCGTGCGCCGCTCGTCGTCGGTGAGGCCGGGATCGATGGCCGGCGGGGTCAGCACGATGGAGGTCTGCGGCTGGCCCGCCGGGCCGACAGTGATCCAGCGCAGTTCGCCGTAGCGGACGTCGTTGCGTACCTCGAAGCCGAGCGCGTCGCGGTAGAAGGCCAGCGACTTCTCGGGGTCGTCGGCGGGCAGGAACGTGTTCTGGATGATGACGCTCACGCGAACAACCTACGACGCCGCGACGCCGTCGCGCCTGCGGATCGGGCGCATGACCTGTTTGACCACACATGTCGGCAACCCGGCGACGTTCTCGTCGACGGCCTTCCGGTACGCGCTCGGCGACATGCCGACCAGTTCGGAGAAGCGCGTACTGAAGGTGCCGAGGGAGGAGCACCCGACCGCGAAGCAGACGTCGGTGACCGACAGGTCGCCCCGGCGCAGCAGGGTCATCGCGCGCTCGATCCGCCGGGTCATGAGGTAGCTGTAGGGCGATTCGCCGTAGACGGCCCGGAACTGCCGGCTCAGATGCCCGGCCGACATGTGCGCACCGGTCGCGAGCGCCGCCACGTCCAGGGGCTGCGCGTACTCCCGGTCGATCCGGTCGCGCACGCGCCGCAGGGACGCGAGCTCACGCAGGCGCGGATCCGGGCTGGTCACGGCGCCAGTCTACCGCTGCGGCTCGGCCGCACGTGTGTGCGCCGAACGTGATTGCGGGGGGCCTGCGTCCCGCGAGGACCGGATCGGCCACACGTGTGTGCGCCGAACGTGATTGCGGGCGCCCGCGTCCCGCAAGGAATTATGGAATCGCGGCACCGGATTGCCGGTGCCGCGATCCCCACACCTGTCAGGCTTCGGGCCCGCAGGCGTACCGTCCGGTCAGTAGCGCTGGTCCTGGGGAAGCAGGATGCAGACCAGCGAGCAGGCCGTGGCGGAGGAGGGCGCGGACGTGGTCGGCGGGAAGTTCGCCCCGCCGTAGCTCGCGCTCGCCGTGTTGGTCAAGGGCAGCACCAGCAGGAACGTGGAGCAGAAGACCTGCTTGCTTGCCCCCGGCGCGAGCGTGAACGTCCCGGCCGCGCTCGCACAACCAGGCGCCACGCTGTCGTTGACGGTCACGTTCGTCGCGGCCACCTGGCCGTTGTTGGTCACCGTGATCCGCCAGTACGCGTTGCCCAGCAGACCGAGCAGGCCGGCTGGAGAGTTCTTCACCCAGGGTCCGGGGCCGCTCGGACCGCAGTGCGAGGCCCGCAGGTCGGCGCAGATCTCCTTGTTCACCGAGACGTCCGGCCGGCAGTTCTGGCCGGGCGCGATCGGCAGGTTCACCGTGTTGGAGGTCAGCTGGCCGCCCGGGTCCTGCCCGGTGCCGGTGTTGCTGACGGCGGTGACGCTGCACGTGGTGCTCAGCGTGGTGCGGAAGCAGACCTGCGGTGCGTCCCCGGTGTACTCGACGACCAGCGACGGCTGGTTGCCGCCGGTGAAGTCGGCCGTGCTGAGCAGGACGAGCCGCGCGTTGACCGTGATGCTCGGCTGGGCCGCCGGCGAGATGCCCGACAGGTCGAGCGTGCCGTCCGGCGCGAACGCCGGAGTGGCGAGGACGTTGCCGCCCGGGTCGGTCACGGTCGCGGTCGACGCGCCGAGATCCACATTGGACAACGTGATGTCCGTCAGCCGCGCCTTCGTGTACGCCTGCGTGTGCGGCTTGCCGTCGCAGTAGAACGCCCCCGGGTTCAGGGTGACCGACGCGCCGCTGCGGATGCACGGCGTACCACCGGTCGCGGGGTCCACCGAGAACAGATAACCGGCGTCGCCGAGCCCGACGAGGCACTCGGTCGTCGCGTCGTACGCGTACCCGTAGTCGCGGGTGGCGCCGCCGTTGACGGTCGGATGCGTCTTCGGGAACGGGAAGCCGGCGCAGATCGCGGCGGAGGTCCAGTCGTAGCAACCGGTTCCACCGGCCAGGCTGCCGCCCCAGAAGGGGAAGTAGCTCTGCAGGTGGCCGTTCGGCGCCGTCACCGTCTCCGGATTGAACGTCAGTACGCCGTTCGGCAGCGCCCCGAACACCGGTGCGGTCAGCGCCGACCCGTCGAACGCGAAGCAGGTCACCGCCGGCGTCCCCCCGTTGTTCGCCGGTACGCACGCACCGTTGGGCGTACCGGCGGTGGTGTAGGAGGCGAAGGCGGAGTACGTGGAGCTGCTGGCCGGTCCGGCGATCTTCGGAGTCGCCCAGCCCGTGCAGGCGGCCGTGGTCGCCGGGTCGAAGCAGCCCAGCCGGGCGGGACCGCCGGACGGCGACGACGAGATGAAGACGAGCCCGTTCGCGGTGGCCACCGACCCCTGGTAGAGGCCGCCGTTGCTGGTGGGGGTCGCGACCGGCGCGTACGGCTGGCTGGGGCAGGGCGTCAGCGCCGCCAGGTTGAGGCAGAGCACGTCACCGGTCGTCGAGGCGCCGTAGAGGTTGCCGCCGACGTTGACGAAGCCTTCCAGCCCGGTCAGGCCCGGCGTCGAGGCGCGGCTTTCGAGCTCCACGTAACCGCAGTTCGCCCTGGCCTCCAGGTCGAGGCAGGCCGCGCCCACGCCGGTCGAGGTCACCGCCGGGTAGTAGACCCGCTCGGGATGGGCGGGATCGCGCGCGTACACCGGCTCCAGGGTGCTCTGGATGTTGCCGGTGCTGCCGGTGCCGAGCGGGCCGGGCGTGGTGTTGACCGGGCGCGGCCAGGGGCCGCCGGCGCACAGGGCATTGGTGAGCAGGTCGACGCAGACGAGCTTCGCGTTCGCCGCGGCGAGATGGTGGTACATGTTCCACGACTCGACCGCGCCGTTCTGGTCGCGGTAGATGATCGGGGTGAAGCCGTCGCCGCCGGTCGCGGTGGCCGTGGTCTGCACGGGCGGCAGCAGGAAGTGCGTGAGGTTGGTGCCGCCGTCGCGGGCCGTCGGGTTGGTCGCGCGGACGGCGGCGACGCCCGAGGCCGGCTCGGTGCCGGTGAACGTCGTCCCGTCCGTGGACCAGGCCGGTGACCAGCCCGGGGGAACTTTGAGTGAGCCCGGCACGAACGATTGGCCGGCCTGCAGCGCGTCCGTGATCGTCGCGGAGCCGGGCGTCGCCTTGTCGTCGTACGCGAGCGTCCAGTTGATGACGTCCCCGTGGTTGGCCGGGTCGGCGCCCGGGGACGTGACGTTCTGGGCGGACTTCGTGAGTGTGCTCGCCTCGGCGAGGGCCAGTGCGGTCGCGGGCGTGGGAGCGGCCAGCGTCAGCGTGACCAGGAGGCCCGTGGCGAGGAACGGTATGGGTCGCATGGGCTCATGGGATCCCACAATCGCCTATGAAGTAAGAGTGTGAATGCGTGAATACCTCTATCGATAGACCGTTCATCCACGATGTGAATGCGAAGGCTGCAGGCCTTCACCTATGACCGAAGGGCGTCTCTGAGCGACTACCGAGCTTTGGTGACGATCTCGCCGAGGTGACGCTGATCAACCTTCTGGTTCGGGGGCGCCTTCCTGACGGTGACACCACCGAGAAGCAAAGCGCGAGGTTGAGCACGCGACGGCTGTCCACGGTGGCCATCGGCGAGGTTGGCGTCAGGCCTCCGAAGTGCCTGCTAAGAGAACGGCCAGCTCGGAGGGGGTCGGCGATCAATAGTCCTTTACTTGACAGGTGAGAGCGTGCTTAGCTGAATGCCGTCACCGTGACGCAACTGCGGATCATGCTGTCTGATTGGTCGAACAGGTCCGAGCCTCCACGGTGGAACAATTGCTGATCTGTGCTGTAGCGCGACCCCGAAGGACTGTGAGATGCCGGCACCAAGCAACAACGAGACGATCCGTCAAGTCGGCACGATAGCCAATGCCCTGCTGAAAGACTACGCCAACTTGATCGACACTTCCGATGTGTTGAATCAAAATGACGATGAGAAGCGCCGCGCACTACTGACCCGCTGCCTGGCGGCTCTCGTAATCAAGGATCGTGTCGGCTGTGACGAAAAGGTGGCGGCTAATTCGATAACCGACGGCGGCCAGGACTTCGGCATCGACGCAGTAGGGATAGTGCCGGGAGTCCCTCGGCTATGGCTGGTGCAGACAAAGTGGAATGATAAGGCTGAAGGGCGCCTCGGCGAGGGCGATGTCATGTCCGTCGTGGACGGTCTGAAGCGTATAGATCATCAAGAGTACGAGAGATTCAACTCTAAGCTTCAGAGGTTTGCAGAACAGATCAAGGCTATTCACAATGATCGCTACTGTCGAATCACCGTTGTATTAGCGGTAATGCGGAAGGACCCTCTCCACGACAACATCTTGAAGCGTTTGGATGAGGTAAAGCGGGACTTCAATCAGCATGGTGATTTTTTGGATTTCGAGATCGTCACCATCCGCGAGATATGGGACATGGTGCGGCGAACTGCAGCCGTGGCTGAAATTTCCCTATCGATCGGTGTCGACCGCTGGTTTGACGTGAGCACGCCCATGCGAGCTGTCAATGCAGTCGTACGGGCGGGCGACGTCGCTGAATGGTACCAAGACCACGGTAACCGTCTCTTCGACAAGAACCTCCGAGAGTCACTCGGCGTGACGCAGGTGAACGCCGAAATTGCCAGGTCTCTGAGGGAAGAGCCCGCCGATTTCTGGTATCGGAATAACGGAATTATCATGCTATGCGATCAGCTGCAGTTGCACCCGAACAGCCGGAGCGCGCCGCATGGGCCTGCAAGAGTAGATGTTCGGGCGGCAAGTATAGTCAATGGCGCTCAAACGGTCGCTGCAATCGCACGCGCTGTATCGATTGATTCGATTGCGGCGCAAGGTCTGGTGGGAATTCGGATCATCGAGAGTACGGACGCCGAGGTCGGCGCTCAAATAACTAAGGCAACGAACACGCAGAATCATGTTGAGCGACGTGATTTTGTCGCGCTTGATCCCGCGCAGATTGCCATTCGGGAAGACTTCTCTCTGAGTCTCGACCTTACCTATTCAATTCGCCGTACCGAGTTCGAGCCATCGCCGGAGAGTGGTTGTACGGTCCGCGAGGCTGCGATCGCGCTTGCGTGCGCCAATGCAAGCGTTGATCTTGCGTGGCGGGCTCGCCAAAGCGAGGAGCTCCTTTGGGAAGAGGGGCCAAAGGGGGCGTACCGTCAGATCTTTGGAGTGCGGCCCACAGCGATACAGATTTGGAATTCCGTGCTGCTGCTTCGCTCGGTAAGGAATGCGCTCCATCAGCGTCATGCTGACTTGAAAGGCCGCGCGCGAGCGGTGGCAGAGCAAGCAAATCTCATCATTGCCCATATCGTTTTTCAGCAGATCGGCCGAGATGGCATTGATAATGGTGAGGATGACTGGAAAGCCGTGCTAGATCAAGTTCCGGCCAAGGTTGACGAGGTGTTGTGTTGGCTCATGTTTGAGCTGGACTTGAAGTATAAGGGCGCCTTTCTGGCCACAACTCTGGGAAATGGCGACAGCTTGCGAGAGATTGTTAGGCTTGTATCGCGCCACTTCTCGGCGGGCGATGCCGTGCCGGATCTGGCTGATGGGTACCGGCCGGCCTCACCAGCTTCTAAGAAGCGCCAAAGAAATGCGGTGCCAGTATTGATCGATGCTGGTCGAATTAAAGATGGAACTTCGCTGCTTTTCGCTGCAACCACCGGCCCGGAGCGCGAGGCGATGCGTGCTTGGCTAGCAGAGGATGAACGTCGTGGACTCGCAACATGGGTGAACAGTCGTACGCAACCGCTGCTCTGGGCCATGGACGGAAAACGTTACTCGCCTTCGGGCCTTGTCATGCACATGTGGGAACTTGCGGAATGGAATGCGGCTCCGGTAGCGGCGCAAGGGACGTCGCGATGGCAGATTCCCGGCGAAGGAACCCTTGCCGGCTTGGCGAAGATAATCCTGCGCGAATCCGGCGTATCAACGGATGATGAGTCAGCCGTCTAGCCTGCTGGGAGCGCCAATATCGATAGCGCAGGGGCACGCTCTCGCGAGTGGCCCGATCTGCGCTATCGATACGGGTCAGGCCGCGCCGAGGTCCTTGAGCAGGTCCTGGACGACCGTGATCTCCTTCTGCTGGCCGGCCTTCATGTTCTCCGCCAGCTCCTTGACATCCGGATCGGTCGTCTTCGCGAGTACGCCGTCGACCATGTGAATGCCGCCGAGATGGTGGGCGAGGATCAGCTTCAGATAGAGGATGTCCACCTGCTTGCCCGACGCGCTCTGCAGTTGCCGCATCTGGTCCTGCGTCGCCATGCCCGGCATGAGGCCGTCCTTGAGCGCCGCCGTGCCCTCCGGCATCCAGGCCATCTTCGGCTGGGTTCCGGTCGGGTCGAGGCCCCAGTCCTTGAGCCAGGTCTGCATGATGCCGATCTGGTTCTCCTGGGTCAGCGCGATGTCGTAGCCGAGCTGCCGCACATTGGGATTGGTCGCCTTCGCCGCGGCGATCATGCTCATGTCCACCGCCTGCGCGTGGTGGGTCGACATGTCGCGGGCGAAGCCGGCCTCGGCCGAGTCGTCACCCGGGGTCGCGGCGGAGGCGGACGCCACCGGTACGGTGCCCGGATCGACGGACCGGCCGATGGCGTACCCGAGCATCAGCGCGAGGATGATGCCCAGGGTGACGCCGCCGGTGACCAGCCATTTGCGGTTAATCATGATCTTCCAGTCTCAGCTCACTGCTGCTGCGTCATGCCGCTGCCGGCGTCGTACGGGGTGGTTCCGGTCCGGGTGATGCCGCCCGAGCAGGACGCACCCTGCTCCTGCGAGTCGTTCTTGCGCAGCGCCCGGATGAAGGCGTCGATCCGCGAGTCGTCGGCGTTGTCGACCTTCAGCTGGTAGCCCCAGGCCTGGAGGCTGACCGCGGTACCGAGGTTGTCCACCGGGCTCATGAACGTGTACTCGTTGCCCTTGACCCGCTCGACCAGCTTCTCGACCTGCTTCGAGTCGAGCTTGCTGTCGTAGGTCACCCAGATCGCGCCGTGCTCGAGGCTGTGCGTGGCGTGCTCCTGGGCGATGGGGGCGTCGTAGACGTCGCCCATGCAGTTCTGCCAGACCGGGTTGTGGTCGCCGCCGACCGACGGGAACACCTGGTAGGTCAGCTTGCCCTGCTTGTGGTTGGCGGTGAGCCAGGCCGGCTTCTGGGCGTTGTAGTTGACGATGCCCTGGATCTTGGCCGCCCGGTCCTGCCAGGGGGTCTTCGCCTCTTCGGCCGCCAGCTTGGACTCGGCGGCCTGCTTGTCGCGGGCCTTCTTGCCGGTGGCGTAGTCCTTGTAGATGAAGTAGCCGCCGAAGCCCACGATCGCCAGCGCGAGCGCGATGACCGCGCTCAGCACGATGATCGGGCCCCAGGCGCGCTGCTGGGTGACCTTGACGGGCGTGACGGGCCGGCGTCCCTTGCCGGAGCCGCCCGGCCGGCCGTTGCCGGCCCCGCCGCCCGTCTTGGCCGAGCCGCCGGGCTTGTTGCCGTCCGCGGTCGACTTGCCGGACTTGACGACGTTGACTTGGCGCTTCTCGCCGGGGGTGCTGACGCTCATCGATTGCCTCTGGTGGAGTGGGTGGTGAGCAGGAAATCACGCTCGACGAGCGTGGCGGCCCGTCAAGGCCCAGAGTCTAGCGCGATTACCATGGAACAGTGACTCCCGAGAAGCTCGCAGAGACCGTCCTCGCCGCCGCCCGTGCCGTGTTCGCCGAGCGTGGCCTCGATCACTCGATCCTGCCGGGAGTGACGACCGTCGAGCGACCCCGCAACCCGGAGCACGGCGACTACGCGTCGAACCTCGCCATGCAGGTCGCCAAGAAGGCCGGGGCCAACCCCCGCGAACTCGCGACCGCCCTGGCCGCCGCGCTCGGCTCGGCCGACGGGGTCGCCGCCGTCGAGGTCGCCGGCCCGGGCTTCCTGAACATCCGGCTCGACGCCGGCGCGGCCGGGACGTTGGCGCGTACCGTGGTGGAAAATGGCACAAAGTACGGCGAGAACACCGCTCTGATCGGTGAGCGGCTGAACCTGGAGTTCGTCTCGGCGAACCCGACCGGCCCGATCCACCTCGGCGGCGTCCGCTGGGCGGCCGTCGGCGACGCGCTGGCCCGGCTGCTCAAGGCGTCCGGCGCGCAGGTCACCACCGAGTACTACTTCAACGACGCCGGCTCCCAGATCGACCGGTTCGCCCAGTCGCTGCTGGCCAGTGCCGAGGACAAGCCGACGCCCGAGGACGGGTACGGCGGCGCGTACATCGCCGAGATCGCGCAGACGGTGCTCGCGAAGCGGCCGGACGCGCTGGAGAGCGCCGATCCGCAGGAGGTCTTCCGGGTCGAGGGCGTCGAGCTGATGTTCGAGCAGATCAAGGAGTCGCTCGCCCAGTTCGGGACGACCTTCGACGTCTACTTCAACGAGAAGGACCTGCACGACCGGGGCGCCCTCGACCACGCCCTCGACCGGCTGCGTACGCAGGGCCAGGTCTTCGAGGCCGACGGCGCGACCTGGCTGCGGACCACCGAGTTCGGCGACGACAAGGACCGTGTGCTGCGCAAGTCGGACGGGGACTGGACCTACTTCGCGGCCGACTGCGCGTACTACCTCGACAAGCGGGAGCGCGGCGCCGACCGGGTCGTGATCATGCTGGGCGCCGACCACCACGGCTACGTGGGCCGGATGCGCGCCATGGCCGCCTGCTTCGGCGACGACCCGGACCAGCACCTGGAGATCCTGATCGGCCAGATGGTCAACCTCCTGCGCGACGGCCAGCCGCTGCGGATGAGCAAGCGGGCCGGCACCGTGGTGACGATGGAGGACCTGGTCGAGGCGATCGGCGTCGACGCCTCCCGGTACGCGCTGGCCCGGTACTCGTCGGACTCGCCGATCGACATCGACATCAACCTGTGGACGAGTGCCCGGAACGACAATCCGGTCTACTACGTGCAGTACGTGGCCGCGCGTACGGCGAGTGTCTCGCGCAACGCGGCCGACGTCGGGCTGAACCGGCAGACCGCCGAGTTCGACCCGGCGCTGCTCGCCCACCCGAAGGAGCTGGACCTGCTCAAGCAGATCGGCGACTTCCCGGGGGCCGTGCAAGCCGCCGCCGAGCTGCGGGAGCCCCACCGGGTGGCCCGCTACCTCGAGACTCTCGCCGGTGTCTACCACCGGTTCTACGACGAGCCCGCCTGCCGCGTGCTGCCCCAGGGGGACGCCCCCATCGACGGCGGCAACGTCGCGCGGCTGTGGCTCAACGACGCCACCCGCCAGGTCATCGTCAACGGCCTGGGCCTGCTCGGCGTCACCGCCCCGGAACGGATGTAATTCGATGCGCGCTCACGAAGCCGGAGCCCTGCACGCGGACTTCGGTCAGCCGCCCATGTGGCTGCGCCCGCCCGCCGACGTCAACGCCCTGATGAAGGAGCTGTGGCCGAAGACCGCCACGAAGGACGCCGAGGGTGTCCTGCACATCGGCGGCGTACCGGTCACGCGGCTGGCCGAGGAGTACGGGACGCCGGCGTACTTCCTGGACGAGGAGGACTTCCGGGCCCGCTGCCGGTCCTTCCGCGAGGCCTTCGCCGGTTCCGAGGTCTTCTATGCCGGCAAGGCGTTCCTCTGCAAGGCGGTCGTCCGCATCCTCGCCGAGGAGGACCTGTACCTGGACGTCTGCACCGGCGGCGAGCTGGCGACCGCGCTGGGCGCCGGGATGGACCCCGAACGGATCGGCTTCCACGGCAACAACAAGTCGGTGTCCGAGCTGAACCGGGCGCTGGACGCCGGGGTCGGCCGGATCGTGCTGGACTCGTTCGCCGAGATCGAGCGGCTGACCGAGCTCGCCCGCGCCCGGGGCGTACGCCCGAAGGTGCTGATCCGGGTCACGGTCGGCGTCGAGGCGCACACCCACGAGTTCATCGCGACCGCCCACGAGGACCAGAAGTTCGGCTTCTCCCTGGCCGGCGGCGAGGCTTTCCGGGCGGCGCAGCGCGTACTGGCCGAGGACGTCCTGGAACTGCGCGGGCTGCACTCCCACATCGGCTCGCAGATCTTCGACGCGTCCGGCTTCGAGCTGTCCGCCCGCCGGTTGCTCAGCCTCCAGCAGCGCGTACGCGACGAACTCGGCTCCGAACTGCCCGAGATGGACCTCGGCGGCGGCTTCGGCATCGCGTACACGAGTCAGGATGATCCGCAACCGGCGGCGGACCTGGCCGCGCGGATGAACAAGATCGTGGACGACGAGTGCGCGGCTGCGGGCCTTTCCCGCCCGCGGCTGAGCGTGGAGCCGGGCCGGGCGCTGATCGGACCGGCGATCTTCACTCTGTACGAGGTCGGCACGGTGAAGCCGATGCCGGGCCTGCGCACGTACGTGAGCGTGGACGGCGGGATGAGCGACAACATCCGCGCGGCGCTGTACGACGCCTCCTACTCGGCGACGCTCGCGTCGCGTGCGTCACACGAACCGCCGATCCTTGCCCGCGTGGTGGGAAAACATTGTGAGTCCGGCGACGTGGTGGTGAAGGATGAATTCCTGCCCGCCGACGTCCGGCCCGGAGATCTTCTCGCCGTGCCGGGTACCGGAGCCTACTGCCGGAGCATGGCGAGCAACTACAACCACGTGCCGCGGCCACCGGTGGTCGCGGTGAGGGACGGGCAGTCGCGGGTGATCGTCCGCCGGGAGACCGAGGACGATCTGCTCGCCCTGGATGTCGGCTGAGGGGTCAGTGTCGTGAAGGAGCCTGTGAAGGTCGCGCTCTTGGGGTGCGGCAACGTCGGCGCGGAAGTCGTCCGGTTGCTGCACGAGCAGGCCGACGACCTCACGGCGCGGATCGGCGCGCCGGTCGAGCTGGTCGGCATCGCCGTGCGCCGGCTCGGCCGCGACCGCGGCGGCCTGCCGGTCGACCCGGCGATCTTCACGACCGACGCCCTCGGGCTGGTCAAGCGCGATGACGTCGACGTCGTGATCGAGGTCGTGGGCGGCATCGAGCCGTCGCGGACCTGGCTGGTCGAGGCGCTGCGCGCGGGCAAGAGCGTGGTCACCGCCAACAAGGCCCTGCTCGCCGAGGACGGCGGGTCGCTGCACGACGCGGCCGCCCAGGGCGGCGCGGATCTCTACTACGAGGCCGCCGTCGCCGGCGCCATCCCGCTGCTGCGCCCGCTGCGCGAATCGCTGCACGGCGACCGCATCACCCGGGTCACCGGCATCGTCAACGGCACCACCAACTTCATCCTGTCCAGTATGGACAGCTCCGGCGCCGGCTTCACCGAAGCCCTCGACGAGGCCACCCAGCTCGGGTACGCCGAGGCGGACCCCACGGCCGACATCGAGGGCTTCGACGCGGCGGCCAAGGCGGCGATCCTGGCCTCGCTGGCGTTCCACACCCGGGTCGGGGCCGCCGACGTCTACCGTGAGGGCATCACCGAGGTCAGCGCGGCCGACGTGGCCAGCGCGAAGGCCATGGGCTGCACGATCAAGCTGCTCTGCATCGCGGCGCGTACGCCCGACGGCGGCGTCAGCGTCCGCGTGCACCCGGCGATGATCCCGCGGCAGCACCCGCTGGCCAGCGTCGGCGACGCCTTCAACGCGGTGTTCGTCGAGGCGGAGGCGGCCGGGCAGCTGATGTTCTACGGTCGCGGTGCCGGTGGCGCCCCGACCGCGTCGGCCGTCCTCGGCGACCTCGTGGCCGTGTCGCGCAACCGCCTCTCGGGCACCCGGGCCGCTTCCGAATCCGCGTACGCCGACCTGCCCGTCCGCTCCATGGGCGAAGTCCGTACGCGGTACCACATCTCGCTCGACGTGGCCGACCGCGCCGGCGTACTGGCGCTCGTGGCCGGGGTGTTCGCCCGCCACGACGTGTCCATCGCGACGGTCAACCAGAGCGGCCGGGGCAGCGACGCGGTCCTGGTCATCGTCACGCACTCGGCGCCCGACGCGGCGCTCGCGGCGACGGTGGAGGAACTGCGCGGACTGGAGTTCGTCCGCTCGATCGCCAGCGTCCTGCGCGTCGAAGGCGAGTAGCGCCGCAAGGCGGCGGTTGCCGATCTTGCTCGAATGTACTGGCATTCCAGGCATCCCGGACGAAATTCGAGACATTCGCGCAAGATCGTCGGTAATCCGAGTACGCAAGTCGGACAGTCGCGACAAAGGTCCGGGTGAAGGGTGAGACGCTCGCGCGCGGACGGTCCACTGTCGACATAAAGATGCTGGTCGGGGGCGGTGGAGTTATCCACAGGGGCGGCCGAAGTGTTTGCGGCCGCCGTACGCGCCTGCCTAGGGTCAAGGCGGAACTTGATGGCCCAAGGGGGAGGTTGCGATGGTGGACGACATCGAGGCCGCGGAGGACTGGCTGAACTCCTGGACCGCCAGCGTCAACGCGCAGGCGGAGCGGGCGGCGCAGCTGTCCAGCCGAGTGGCGGGCCTGCGCGGTGAGGCCGAGAGCCGCGACGGTTCGATCCGGGTGACGGTCGGCTCGTCGGGCCAGGTGGAGAAGCTGGAGCTCGACGATCGGGTGCAGCGGCTGGCCGGCGCGGATTTGGCCAGGGAGATCCTCGGCGTGATGCGCCGGGCGCAGGCGACGCTCTCGAAGCAGGTCTCGGCCGAGGTGGCCGCGACCGTCGGGGCCGACACCGAGACGGGCCGGGCCGTGATCAACTCCTTCGAGGTCCGCTTCCCCGAGCAGCCGGACGAGGACGAGCGCGAGGGCGGTGACCACCGTGGGCGCTGAGATCCAGTTCCCGGTCGCGATCGTCCGGCAGCACGCGGGCACCGTCGACCAGGTCGCCGATGCCGTCGAGCTGGCGCGGTCGGCCGTGCACGAGGTCAGCATGGACACGCAGGCGTACGGGCAGTTGTGCCAGTTCCTGCCGGCGATCCTGAGCCCCGTCTTCGGGCTGGCCGTCGACGCGCTCCACGAGTCTGTGGGGTCCCTGCAGGAGACGGCCACGAAGCTGCGTACCGCCGCGTCGACGACGCAGTCGACCGACGTCCAGGCCGGCCAGCAGACGGCCGCGATACCGGCCCAGCATCCCGGATTGAACCTGCCGCTGTGACCAACCCGCTCGTCGCACAGGCACAGAGTTCCACCACGTGGTACACGGGCCTGGGCCTCGTCGAAGACGTCGCCCAGGTCAGCAACGGAATCCAGAACAACAGCTGGGTCGACGGGACGCTCGGCACGGTCGGCGGGGCGCTCGACATCCTGGGCATGGCGATCGACCCGATCGGCTCGCTGGTCTCGTGGGGCGTCTCCTGGCTGATGGAGCACCTCAAGCCGCTCAAGGACGCGCTCGACTGGCTGGCCGGCAACCCCGACGAGATCGCCGCGCACGCCCAGACGTGGGACAACGTCGCCAAGTTCGTCGACGAGGCACGGCAGCAGTTCCGCGACGCCGTCGCCGCCCAGACCGGCCCATGGGTCGGGGACTCGGGAGACGCGTACCGGGAGCACGCCGGGATCCACCTGTCGGCGCTGGAGGGCATCCAGAAGGGCGCCCACGGCATCTCGTACGCGGTTCAGGGCGCCGGCCTGCTCGTCGGCCTGGTCCGGGGCATCGTCCGGGACCTGATCGCGCAGTTCATCGGCACGCTGGCCGCCCGGTTGCCCATGTGGCTGGCGGAGGAGGGCCTGACCCTCGGCCTCGGTACGCCGGTCGTCGTCGGCCAGGTGGCCACCCTCGTGACGACGTGGGTCAACAAGATCCAGAAGTTCGTCCGGGCGCTGCTGAACTCGCTCAAGCGGCTGCGGCCGATGGTGCACAAGCTCGGCGAGCTGATGACCGAGCTGAAGGAACTGCTGAAGAAGCTGGGCCGGTCGAACCCGCTCCGGCGCGGCGACGAACCGGAGCTGCCCGGCGGCACGCATCCACCGGGCGGAGACATACCGGGGGCGCGTACGGGGCCGGCGGGCGGAAACCTGTATCCGCGCGGACTCGACCCGCACTATCTGGGCGAGACCGACCCCGCGACGGCTTCCCGGCTGTTCAACCGCCCGAGCAACGGCGTCTGGTACGCGCGTACCGCCGCCGAGCGGGAGCAGTTCCGGTTGTACGTCGACTCGGAGGGCAAGCTGCGCAGCGCCGCCGACGGGACTCTGTTCGACACGGCGGACGGCACCTCGGCGCACAGTGCCAGGCCGCGCGCGGTCTACGTGATGGACGAGAACGGTAACCTGTACGCGAGCAACTATCACCAGGTCGGCGCGTTCCACCACTCGAGCTTCACGGGCGGCCAGCCGGTCGCCAGCGCGGGCGAGATCACGGTCAAGGAAGGCGTCGTGACCCAGATGAACAACGGCAGCGGTCACTACAAGCCGACGCCGTCGCACTACTACCAGGGCCGGGACGAGTTGCTGGCGCAGGGCCTGAAGCCCGGCGCGAACATGGAAGAGGATCTGTGGTGGGGACCGTGACCGAGGACGCCTGGCGGGGCACGCTGAACCAGATCCTGTATCTGGCCAACCACGCCCACGAGCTGTCCGACGAGGATGCCGCCGCGTTCGCCGAGCGGATGATCCAGCACGACTTC
Source organism: Hamadaea tsunoensis DSM 44101 (assembly GCF_000428945.1). GTDB lineage: Bacteria > Actinomycetota > Actinomycetes > Mycobacteriales > Micromonosporaceae > Hamadaea > Hamadaea tsunoensis. Next base: position 34,321 of record NZ_AUAX01000009.1, read on the forward strand.
TTCCCGGACGGCCCGGCGGTGTACCGGGCGGCGATCGACGCCGCGCTCGGCGATCCCGTGCTGCTCGGGCCGGAGGCCGTGCCGCAGCCGCACGCGGAGCCGGCCGTCCGCGAGTTCCTCGGCAGGCTGGCCGCCGCGCTGGACGCCCGCAAGCCGTGGGCCGCCCCGCGCTACGTGATGCTGGACGTGTCCCAGTGGGAGACGTTCGGCCAGGCCAAGGCCATCGCGCGGATCGACTGGTCGACCGTACGCGTCGGCAACTTCCTGCGCTCGATGTTCCGTGGCGTACCGGTGGGGGAGCGGAGCCTGCCGGTGCTCGTCTTCCGGATCGGCAGCGGGGAGACGCTGGCGCTGATCGGCTCGACCGAGCCGGGTGTGCACAACGTCACACTCCTGCAGCGGGATCCGGGTGATCCGGCGGCGGTCATCGATCATTTCCGTGAGTACACCGGCTTCTCGGAGCAGGACGTCACGCCGTTGTGACGCGTTCCCGCAAGGTGGAACCGACTGGTGGCCGGCGCGTTGACAGGGCAGGCTGTCCAGTGACTCTGCGTGAGGAGAACCAGCATGTGGCGTGGATTGATCGAGCAGTACCGTGACCGGCTTCCCGTGTCGGAGGCCACTCCGGTCATCACGTTGCACGAGGGGAACACGCCGCTGGTCCCCGCGCCCGTGCTGTCGAGCCGAACCGGGTGCGACGTCTACCTGAAGGTCGAGGGAGCGAACCCGACCGGCTCCTTCAAGGACCGGGGCATGACCGTCGCCGTCTCGAAGGCCGTCGAGAGCGGTGCCAAGGCCATCATCTGCGCCTCGACCGGCAACACGAGCGCGAGCGCGGCGGCGTACGCGGCCCGGGCCGGGATCACCTGCGCGGTCCTCGTCCCGCAGGGCAAGATCGCCCTCGGCAAGCTGGCCCAGGCGCTCGTGCACGGCGCCCGGCTGCTGCAGGTCAACGGCAACTTCGACGACTGCCTGTCGCTGGCGAGCAAGCTCTCGGTCGACTACCCGGTGGCGCTGGTCAACTCGGTGAACCCCGACCGGCTGCACGGGCAGAAGACGGCCTCCTTCGAGATCGTCGAGGCGCTCGGCGACGCACCGGACATCCACTGCCTGCCCGTCGGCAACGCCGGCAACATCTCGGCGTACTGGATGGGTTACAAGGAGGACGTCGCGGCCGGCAACTCCACCCGGCTGCCGAAAATGTACGGCTTCCAGGCCGCCGGGGCTGCTCCGCTCGTGCTCGGCGAGGTCGTGCCGAACCCGTCGACCATCGCCACCGCGATCCGGATCGGCAACCCGGCCTCGTGGACCAAGGCGGTCGACGCCCGGGACGAGTCGGGCGGCCTGATCAGCAGCGTGACCGACCGGGAGATCCTGGCCGCGTACCGGCTGCTGGCCCGGGAGGTCGGCGTCTTCGTCGAGCTGGGCAGCGCGGCGAGCGTCGCGGGCCTGTTGCAGTCGGCCGAGAAGGGCCTGCTGCCGGCCGGTTCGACGATCGTCTGCACCGTCACCGGGCACGGCCTCAAGGACCCGGAGTGGGCGATCTCCACCGCGCCGGCGCCGACCACGGTCGCGCTCGACGTCCAGGCCGCGGCGAACGCCCTCGATCTGGCGTGACCTCGGGATGGTCGGACCGGCGTACGCCCTCGACCTGGCCCGACATCGTTATGTAACATCTCGGCGTGCGAGCGCTCCTTACGCAGAATCGTGACTTCCGTCGGCTGTTCCTCTCTCAATTGATCACCCTCAGCGCCGACTGGTTCCTCATGGTTCCGCTGCTCGTGCTGCTCACCCACCTGACCGGGCACGGCTTCTGGGGCGGGCTCGCGCTCGCGGTCGACACCGGCGTACAGGCGCTGCTGCTGCCGTATGCCGGGACCGTCGCCGACCGCCTCGACCGCAAGCGGCTCATGGTGGTCGCCAACCTCGTCGGCGCCGTGGCCGTGGGCGGTCTCTTCCTCGTACGCGGAAGCGAGGCCGGCCCGCTCGCCGCGCTGGCGGTCGGCGTGCTCGCCGTGGCGAAGACGTTCTACGGACCGGCCGCCAACGCCGCCCTGCCGAACCTCGTCCCGGCGAAGGACCTCTCGGCGGCGATGGCGGTGGCCGGTTCGACCTGGGGCACGATGACCGTCGTCGGCTCCTCGCTGGGCGGCGTGGTGGCCAGCGTCGTCTCCCCGTACGCCTGCTTCGGTGTCATCGCCGCGCTCCTGGCCGGCTCGGCGCTGCTGTCGGCGGGCATCCGCCAGCCGACGCAGGCCGCCCGCGAACCGGAGCACGAGCACCCGAGCGCCTGGCCCGCGATCCGGGAGGCGCTCGGCTACCTGCGTCCGCGGCCGCGGCTGAGGTCCCTGGTGACCGTCAAGGCGGCGGTCGGCGTCGGCAACGGCCTGCTGGTGGCGTTCCCGCTGCTGGCCGTCCACTATGGCGTCGGCGCGATGGGCGTCGGCCTCATGTACGCCGTCCGCGGCCTCGGTTCCCTGCTCGGCCCGTTCGTCCTGCGGCGCGTACTCAACCGGCCGGACTGGCTGCTGTCCGGGCTGTCGATCTCGATGGCCGCGTACGGCGTGTCCTATCTGGCCGTCGCCGTGCTGGACTGGTTCCCCGTCGCCCTGCTCGGCATCTTCATCGCCCACGCGGCCGGCGGCGGCAACTGGATGATGAGCTCGTACGCCATCCAGCGGGTCGTCCCCGACGAGCTGCGCGGCCGCGTCGGCGCCACGGACACGATGATCGCCATGCTGGCCGTCACCGCCTCGCAGCTCGTCGCCGGGGTGTTCGTCGATTCGCTGGACACTCGCGTACTCATCGCCTGCTGTGCCCTGACGACGTTGAGCTACGCGGCCGGGTGGCGGCTGGTCACCCGGCGCATCGAACGGCGTGAACCGCTGCCCGTCTAGGCGCTCGGCGGCTGCTGCCCGTACGCCTGCGGCGGCTGCGGTGCGAAACCGGGCTGCGGCGCGTAACCCTGGATGGGATTGGGCGTGAGCGGTGCGGTCGGCGCGGCGGCCTTCGGGCGGCGGCCGGCGAAGACCGCGAAGAGCAGGAGCCCGACGGCGATCAGGTGAAGGATCCCGGTGACGAGAGTGATCACCGCGATCAGGGTATTGAGCTCCGAGTAGGACATGTGGTGGTTCTGCATGAACTCGGGGATGCTCGGCGCGCCGACGATGATCCAGAAGACGTCCCAGATGGACAGCAGGACGAGCAGGCCCAGACCGGCGGCGGCCAGCGAGCTCGCGCCACCGCCGACGCGGGACCGCAGGACGAGGACGACGACGGCGCCGGCGCCGAAGGCGAACAGGCTCAGCACCGCCGGAATGACGGCGATGAAGTCGGCGGTTTCGAGGGAACGCAAGTCTTCCTCCTGAGGGGTGAGGCCGTCGTCGATGGTATCGGCCCGCCGCCGCGCAGGCTGTCCACGTGGGAGCGACCGACCGGCCCGTCCGGCCGTGACCTGGGCGTGATCCCCAGAGAATCCCCACCGGACGACGGGGCCTAGCATGATCGTGTGCCGATCGATTTCCCGTCCGGCCCGGTGACGGTCCGGGCGCCGGCCACGAGTGCCAATCTCGGACCCGGCTTCGACGCCCTCGGCCTCGCGCTGACCCTCTACGACGAGGTGACCGCCGAGATCGTCGACAGCGACACCACCGTCGAGGTGGCCGGGGAAGGCGCCGGGCAGCTGCCCGGTGACGAGAGCCACCTGGTCGTCCGGGCGATGCGTACGACCTTCGAGCATCTGGGTGCCCAGCCGAAGGGGATCCGGCTGCGCTGCGTCAACCGGATCCCGCAGGCGCGTGGCCTGGGCTCGTCCAGCGCCGCCATCGTCGCCGGCGTGACCCTGGCCCAGGCGCTCGCGGGAATGCCCGACCGGGCCCAGGCGTTGCGGATCGCGGGCGAGATCGAAGGGCACCCCGACAACGTGGCGCCCTGCGTTCTCGGCGGTTTCACGATCGCCTGGCTGGACGAGGAGCATCAGGCACATGCGGTGTCGACTTCGGTGGACGCTCGCGTGGAGCCGGTCGTGTTCGTTCCGCGTACGCTCGGGTTGACCGCGGAGGCGCGGGCCGCTCTGCCGCCGACCGTCCCGCACCGGGACGCCGCCTTCAACGCCGGTCGCTCCGCCCTCCTCGTGTACGCCCTGGCCGGCGATCCCGGCCTGCTGCACGCGGCGACCGAGGACCGGCTGCACCAGGCGTACCGGGCGGGCGGCATGCCGGAGACCGCACGGCTCGTCGCCGAACTCCGCGCGGCCGGCGTGGCCGCCGTGGTATCGGGCGCCGGGCCGACCGTACTGGCCCTGACCGGCGTACCGTCCGGTTTCGTACCCGGCCCCGGATGGGTACGCCACAAGCTGGGGTTCGACTTGGCCGGAGCACGGCTGACGAGGTAGGCTGGACACGCCGAGCGGGACCCTATTGCCGCAGGTCTTCAGAGTTGGTTAGGCTCTTGAGCTAGCACAGCCGCGAGACAGCGTTCTTCGGCGGTTCGGCTTTCCCCACGGTTACGGCGGGTTCTCCGTCAATCCCCGTCTGCAAAGCCGTACTGCGCAAAAGAAATTGCTCGGCTGCGCGACAAACTCTCGCCTCACGGTGCCGACGAGTCGGTGGCCGGTCGAGGCGGGTGTATCGCCCGGCCGCCCGGCCACCCAACGGCGCCGCATCGGGACATCCAGTCCACGGCGCACCCGGACGGCTCGGCCCATCGAGGGAAGGAATCCATTGAGCGACACCACCGACACCACGTCGGATGTCTCCACCGTCGCTGACGACGCATCCGCCGCCAACGGCCGGCGTCGCCGGTCGGGTAGCGGGCTGACTGCGATGCTGCTCCCTGAGCTGCAGAGCATGGCCGCCTCCCTGGGCATCTCGGGCACGGCCCGGATGCGCAAGGGCGAGCTGATCTCGGCGATCACCGAGCACCAGGCGGGGTCCGCGCCGCGGCCGCGCGCCGAGGTCGCCGCCACCGCCGGGACCCGCGATGAGGTGCGAGCCGAAGTACGTGAGGCGTCCTCCGACGCCGAGGGCACGGTCCAGCGCGAACGCCCGGCCCGCCGGGCCGCCTCGCGACCGGCCGGCCCGCCCGCCTCCGCCGAGCGCGAGGCGACCCGTGAGCCCCAGGCGCGTGAGCCCCAGGCGCGTGAGGAGGGCGAGGGCGAGACCGTCCGGGCCCCCCGCGAGCGCCGGGACCGCCGCGAGCGCAACAACGCCGACCGGGGCGACCGGAGCGGCGGCGGCGAGCGCGCCACGGGCGACCGCCCGGCCAACGAGCGGGGTACCGCCGAGGAGGGCGGCCGTCGCGAGCGCAACAGCTCCGACGCCGAGCGCGGCGGCAACGACCGCAACGACCGGGGCGGGGACCGCTTCGACGACGACGACGAGGGCGGCCGCCGCGGCCGTCGCAGCCGCTTCCGGGACCGCCGTCGCGGCCGGGGCGAGCGGGACGGCGAGGAGGGCAGCGGCAGCAGCAGCGCAGGCAGCAGCAACCGCCGCGAGCCGCAGGTCAGCGACGACGAGCCGCTGATCCCCGTCGCGGGCATCATCGACGTGCTGGAGAACTACGCGTTCGTCCGCACGAGCGGTTACCTGTCCGGCCCGAACGACGTCTACGTCGCGATGTCGCAGGTGAAGAAGTACGGCCTGCGTCGCGGTGACGCGATCACCGGTGCCGTGCGCTCCGCCCGCGAGGGCGAGGGCCGCCGCGACAAGTACAACCCGCTGGTCCGCCTGGACAGCATCAACGGGATGGAACCCGAGGAGGCGCGCCGCCGCCCCGAGTTCTACAAGCTGACGCCGCTCTACCCGCAGGACCGCCTGCGGCTGGAGACCGAGCCGCACATCCTCACGACGCGCGTCATAGACCTCGTGATGCCGATCGGCAAGGGCCAGCGCGCGCTCATCGTCTCCCCGCCCAAGGCCGGTAAGACGATGGTGCTGCAGGCGATCGCCAACGCGATCACCCACAACAACCCCGAGACCCACCTGATGGTCGTGCTCGTCGACGAGCGGCCCGAAGAGGTCACGGACATGCAGCGCTCGGTGAAGGGCGAGGTCATCGCCTCCACCTTCGACCGGCCGCCGATGGACCACACGACCGTCGCCGAACTCGCCATCGAGCGGGCGAAGCGGCTGGTCGAACTGGGCCACGACGTCGTCGTGCTGCTCGACTCGATCACGCGGCTGGGACGCGCGTACAACCTGGCCGCACCGGCCAGCGGTCGCATCCTCTCCGGCGGTATCGACTCGACCGCGCTCTACCCGCCCAAGCGCTTCCTCGGCGCGGCCCGCAACATCGAGAACGGCGGCTCGCTCACCATCATCGCCACGGCGCTGGTGGAGACGGGCTCCATGATGGACACGGTCATCTTCGAGGAGTTCAAGGGCACGGGCAACGCCGAGCTCAAGCTGGACCGGAAGATCGCCGACAAGCGCATCTTCCCGGCGATCGACATCGACCCGTCGGGTACGCGTAAGGAAGAGATCCTGCTCGCGCCCGAAGAGCTCGCGATCGTCCACAAGCTCCGCAAGGTCCTGCACTCGCTCGATTCACAGGCGGCGCTGGACCTGCTGCTGGACAAGCTCAAGCAGACGCGTACCAACATCGAGTTCCTCATGCAGATCGCCAAGACCACGCCGGGGGAATGAGTTCTTCCGCGTAGAAACGGCCCGCCGGCATCCGGCGGGCCGTTTCGGCTTTCCAGCATCATGTTGTCCTTCGCCGCGGGTCGGCTGCGGCTTACGTGGGCCATCCCGTCAAAAGTTGCCTTCGGCTACCTGGAAGACGGGGAGGCCGAGCTCCCGCCACATGCGGACGACCTGGTTGCGGTCGTCGAAGACGGCGGCGATGCGCCAGTCCGGGTGGATGTGCCGCTCGAAGATCTCCCGCTTGACGACGGAGTCCTTGCGCTGGTCGCCCACTGGTCGCATGTACAGGCCGGAGTGTTCGATGCCGACGTGCTCCGCGAGCCACTTCTCCGTGGCGGTACGCCCGTCGTCGGTGCGCCCGGAGCAGTAGATGACCGCGTATCCGGCGGCGTGCATGGCGCGTACGGCGAGGATGACGGCTTCGTGCGGGGTGTCGAGGTGTACGCGGGTCACGTCGTACGGCGAGCGGTTCCCCATGATCGCGACCGTGCCGTCGATGTCGACGATGATCGCTGACGGCTTGCCCTCGGGCGGCACGTAGACCGAGGAGACCGCGACCGTGGGCAGGTCGAGGGGTGCGTGCCGGCCGGCGAGGTAGCGGCCGTGCATCGAGCGGATGACGTCCTCGCCCACGCTGTCCGGCCGGTTCGCGTCGCGTTCCAGGCAGACCTCCAGCGGTACGCCGGTGAAGTCCTCGATCGCGACGGCCGCACCGGCGGCGAGGCCGAGTTCGGCGAGTTCGCGTACGTAGCGGCTGCGCAGATTGGTGTCGTCGCAGATCACGTTGATGCCGGCCCGCAGCAGGGCGTCGATCTGGGCCCGCTGCGCCACGGTGACCTGCTGTTCGGCCCAGCCGGTGCCGAGCAGCCCGCCGTGCAGCATGGTACGCAGATCGTCGCGGTTGACGCGGACGAAGCCGGGCTGCGCCTTGGCCCAGGTCGTCTTGCCGGAGGCGGGCAGCCCGCGGGTGAGGATGAACTTCGGCACCTGTCAGCTCTCCCAGTAGTGTCGGCGGACGTCGAGCAGCCAGCGCTCCACGGTCGCCTCGTCGGGCCCGTCCGGCAGCACGGTACGCGCCGCCGCGAACCGCTCCCGCGCGTCGGCGAGGACGGTCTCGGCGGCGGCCGGATCCTCGGCGACCCGGCGACCGAACTCGTGGTAGCGCTCGGGATCGGCGAGCCGGATCGGCAGGACGCCGGTCTCGTAGAGCGCCAGGCCCTGGTCGATCAAGCGGAGCATGTGCCGGGCGTGCTTGTCCACCCGGCGGTCGATCCAGTTTCCGGTCCGGCGTTTGTGGGCGAGACGGGTCAGTTGCTGGCTCGCGTACCCCAGGAAGGCGTCCGAGACGCGCGGACCGGACAGGAACGCGGACCTGATGCCGACCAGAGCCTCGCCGAGCGGGGTGGCGATCTCGTAGCTTTCGAGCCAGAGCAGCTCGATGGCGGTGGGGTTGGCGGACAGCGCGAGGCGGCAGTACTTGCCGGCTTCATGCAGGGTGAGGTCCGGGTCGTGGCTGACCACCGACTCGCGGGGCGGGTGGAAGCCGAGCAAGGCGGCGGTGGGGGCGGCGAAGACGCCGAGCCGGTCGATGTCCGACCCGGGCCCCGCCAGCCCGTAGGCCGTCGAGCCCACCACGCCGCGCAGCAGGATCTCACTCACCGTCGAACAGCCTGTTGTTCGGCGTCTCGCCCGGAGGCGGCTTGATCTGCTGCCAGATCGCCGGCCGGAGGTCATGGCCGTCGAGGCGCGCGAAGAGCAGGCCGCGCAGGTCGTGCCGGGCCGCGGTGAGGGCGAAGTCCTTGCGGCTGTGGCCCTCGGGCAGGCTCGCCACGATCGACGTGAAGGTGCGCTCCACCTCGGCCAGCCGATCGGCGATCTCCCGCTCGAACCGGGCCGCGACCTCCCGCGCCCAGCCGTGGAACTCGTCCGGCAGCGGCGCGCAGATGTCGGCGAGCGGGGTGCCCGCGGCGAGCGCCTCCCAGATGGTGCGGGAGGTGAGCCCGGTGACGATCCGGTGCAGGCGGACGTACTCCTCGTACTTGAGCTTCACCCGGTCGCCGGTCGCCGGGACGTGCACGACCAGACCCTCACGGTTCGGGCGGGCGGGTGCTGCCAGCGCCTCCCCGAACGTCCGGTACGCGAACGTCTCCACCACCGGGCCCGGCCAGTCGCGTACGCCGACCGTGCGGCCGGTCGCGATCTCGACCGCGCCGAGCAGGACGAGGTCTGCCATGTCCCCATAGTCGATCACAATCCGGTTCTCCGGGTAGATGATCTCGACGAGAACGGTGACGCCGGCGGGCGGAGTCCAGCCGGGATAGCGCGTACGCAGCAGCGTCGTGGCCCGTTCGGCCTGCGCGGAGGCGAACGAACCCCGGGTCGCCACGGCCGGGCCGGCCGGCGTCGGGTAGACGATGCCCAGCGAGCCGTCGGCCTTGTCGGTGACCGTCACCGGCTCGTCCAGCGCGATCGAGGGCGCGCCGGCCTGCCCGTGGTTGAAGAACTTGGCGAACGGCCGGGCCACGACGGCCCCCGTCACCGAGTCGATGATCAGGCCCCGGCAGGCCAGGGTGACGTCGTTCCAGGCGCCCTCGTACGCGCACTGCTCGGTGTAGTTGTAGATCACCAGCGGTAGCGAAGGATGGGTCTGGATGCGTACGTGGCCGGCGTCGATCACCGCCGCCAGCGTGTCGGGCGTGAACACGGATCTGCCTCTCGGAAAAGGTCTGCCCCCCGTGAAGAAGGCGGGAATGAGCTGAGGTGCGCTCACGTTACAGATCACGTCAGCCGGATCGCACCTCGTAATCGAGATGTGTCAGACTGGTACACCGGCCCGGCAACCCGTCGGGGCGCTGGTTCACGCCCGAGCGCGTTCCCTCATCGGAGGGGCGTGTGCTGACGGCGACCCAGTGCGCAGCCATGTGAAAGGACCTTGAGGCTATGAAGTCTGGTATCCACCCGGAGTACAACGTGACCTCCGTCACGTGCTCCTGCGGCAACTCGTTCACCACCCGCAGCACCGCCAAGGGCGGCGCCATCCACGCGGAGTCCTGCAACGAGTGCCACCCGTTCTACACCGGCAAGCAGCGTGTCCTCGACACCGCCGGTCGCGTGGCCAAGTTCCAGGCCAAGTACGCCAAGGTCGGCAAGGCCGCCAAGTAGCACGACATCAGGTGGCATCCCCGCACGGCGGGGGTGCCACCTTTTTTGGCGTATTCATCGGGTTTTGGCGGATCCATCGGTTGTTTGTCGGGTTTCGGGAGAGTGGCGCATGAGCACGGACCGTCTGAGTGAACTGCTGGCCGAGTACGACCAGCTGGAGAAGACGCTGGCCGACCCCGCGATCCACGCCGATCAGTCGGCCGCGCGGCGGGTCGGGCGACGCTTCGCCGAGCTCACCCCGATCCACAAGACCGCCGCCGAACTGGAGCAGCACCGCGCCGACCTCGCCGCGGCCCGCGAGCTCGCGGCGCTCGACCCCGAGTTCGCCGCCGAGGCGGCCCAGCTCGAGCAGAGCCTGCCCGACCTGGAAGAACGCCTCGCCGAGCTGCTCATGCCGCGCGACCCCAACGACGCCAAAGACGTCATCCTCGAGATCAAGGCGGGCGAGGGCGGCGAGGAATCCGCCCTCTTCGCGGGTGATCTGCTGCGCATGTTCCTCCGGTACGCCGAGCGGCACGGCTGGCTCACCGAGGTCCTCGACGCGCAGGACTCGGATCTCGGCGGCTACAAGGACGTCGCGGTCGCGATCAAGACGAAGGGCGTACCCGAGGGCGGGTACGGGGTCTGGTCGCGGCTCAAGTGGGAGGGCGGCGTCCACCGCGTCCAGCGCGTACCGGTGACGGAATCGCAGGGACGGATCCACACCTCGGCGGCCGGTGTGCTGGTCACGCCCGAGGCGGAGGAGACCGAGGTCGAGATCAACCCGGCCGACCTGCGTATCGACGTCTACCGTTCGCAAGGGGCCGGCGGCCAGTCCGTCAACACGACCGACTCGGCCGTGCGGATCACCCACGTTCCCACCGGCATCGTCGTGACCTGCCAGAACGAGCGGTCGCAGCTGCAGAACAAGGACCGGGCGATGCGGATGCTGCGCGCCAAGCTGGCCCAGGCCGCCGAGGAAGAGGCCGCCGCGGCCGCCTCCGACGCCCGCAAGGCCCAGATCCGGACGGTCGACCGGTCCGAGCGCATCCGGACCTACAACTTCCCGCAGAACCGGATCACCGACCACCGGATCGGGTACACCGCGTACAACCTGGATCTGGCGCTGGGCGGGGACCTGGACGGCGTCCTCGACGCGCTCACGGCGGCCGACCGCGCCGCCCGGCTGGCCGGCGAGACCGAGCTGTCCCGGCAGTGAACCCCCGTACGCTCCTGCTCTCCGCCGCCGGCCGGCTGCGCGCGGCGGGGGTCGGGTCACCGCGTACGGACGCCGAACTGCTGCTCGCCCACGTGCTCGGGGTGAGCCGGACGGGACTGTTCCTCGTGGACTCCGTCGCGCCGGACGACGTCGCGCGCTTCGAGTCCCTGGTGGACCGTCGTGCTGACCGCGAGCCGTTGCAGCACATCCTCGGGGTGGCCCACTTCGCCGGCGTCGACCTGGCCGTCGGCCCCGGGGTGTTCATCCCCCGGCCCGAGACCGAGGTCCTGGCCGCCTGGGGGATCGAGCAGGTGAAAGGCGTACCGTCGCCGGTCGTCGTGGACCTCTGCAGCGGCAGCGGCGCCCTGGCCCTCGCGGTCGCCCACGCCCGCCCCGACGCCACCGTGTACGCCGTCGAGCGCTCGCCGGCCGCGCTGGAATGGTTGCGGCGCAACGCTTCCGGCTCGCCAGTCCGGGTCGTGGCGGCCGATGTGCGCGACGTCGACCTGCCCGCCCCGCCGGCCCACCTCGTCCTGGCCAACCCGCCCTACGTGCCGGACTCGGTACGCGTACCCCAGGAAGTGCTCGCGGATCCGCGTGAGGCGGTGTTCGCGGGGGCCGACGGGCTGGACCTCATCCCGGCGCTGGCCGCCACGGCGGCGCGGCTGCTGCGCGACGGCGGCCGGGTCGGGGTCGAACACGACGAATCGCATCCGGACGAGGTCGCCGAGATCCTGCGGGGGTTCTTCCACGACGTGCGTGGCCTCCCGGACCTGGCCGGACGGCCGCGTTTCACCGTGGGAACGCTCGTCAGGTGAGCAGTTCGCCGACCGGGACCTTGGCCCAGGGCAGACCCGGTGCGGCGACGACGTCGCCCTCGACGAACCTGCCGGTGAAGGCGTAGGTGCCGGTCGGGCCGAGCTGGAAGGTGTGGATCTCCAGGACGGGGCGGGGCTCGACGCGCCAGTAGAACTCGATGCCGGCGGCGGCGTACTCGCCGGGCTTGTGGACCCGGTCCGCGGTCTGGGTGGTCGGGCTGACCACCTCGATCGCCAGCGTGACCGCCTCGGGCGGAAGCCAATACCGTTGGAGGGCGTACTCGTCGGCCGCGATCACCATCAGGTCCGGGACGCGCCGAAGGTCATCGCGTATCCGTAGTTCCTGCTCACGCACGACCTTCAGCTCGGGCGGGCACAATTGTCGAAGCCGCCCTTTGAGCCCGTCGACGAGCTCCTGGTGAAGGAGATTTGCAGGGGTCATGGCGCGAACCACTCCGTCCACGAGTTCGAGGAGCCGGTTCTCCGGCAGCGCCTCGTATTCCTCAGGAGTGACCACCAGGGCCTGAAGCTTGTCCGTAGGTTCCAGCACGCTGGTCATCGTCTCCTCCTCTCGGGGGTGCACGCTACTCAATCTCCCGACACGCCGCACCTTTCGCGTGCAGTAACCCTGTTTCAGTCGCGCTGAGCTGTTGATCCATTACATGCAGTATCTGCATATAGGTAGGGAAATGCGGTGTTACTCAAGGCGCGCGTGGGAGGGAGCGGCGGATGTCCGGGCGGGGATGGCAGGATGGCTGCCGTGAGGCTCTATGACTGCCGCAACGTGACCGAGCGCGACCAGGGTGTTGAGGCCGCGATCTCGGCGGTGAAGAGCGGCGATCTCGTGGTCCTGCCCACGGACACCGTGTACGGCGTGGGCGCCGACGCGTTCAAGTCCTGGTCGGTGACCGCCCTGCTGAACGCGAAGGGGCGCGGCCGGCAGGTGCCCCCTCCGGTGCTGGTGGGTTCCCGCCACACCCTCGACGGCCTGGTCTCCCGGCTGCCGGAGAAGGCCCGGGACCTGGTCGAGGCATTCTGGCCGGGGGCACTGACGATCGTCGTCGAGCAGGCGCCGAGCCTTCAGTGGGACCTCGGCGACACGGACGGCACGGTCGCGGTACGCATGCCGATGCACCCGGTCGCCCTGGAGGTGCTGCGCGAGACCGGCCCGATGGCCGTGTCGTCGGCGAACCTGCACGGCCAGGCGGCGGCCACCACCGCGGACGAGGCCCGTGACCAGCTCGGCTACAAGGTCAGCGTGTACCTGGAGGCGGGCCTGTGCCCGGATCCGGTGCCCTCGACGATCGTCGACCTGACCCAGGAGACGCCGATCCTTCTGCGTACCGGCGCGATCTCCATCGAGGACCTGCGTACGGTGATCCCGAACGTGCGGACGGCGGAGCAGTGATGCCTGGTCTGACGCCGTTCACGGTCCTGCATGTCTGCATGGGCAACATCTGCCGTTCGCCGATGGCGGAGCGCCTGCTGGCCCACGCTGTCCGCGAGAGCGGCGGCTCCGACGACGTCGTCCACTCGCACAGCGCCGGGACCGGCGGCTGGCACGAGGGCGAGGAGATGAACCCGCCCGCGGCGCGGCAGGTGAAGGCGCGGGGGGCCGACCCGGGCGACTTCTCGGCCCGCAAACTGCGCGCGGAGCACATCGACGCGGCCGACCTGATCCTGACGGCGACCGCCGACCAGTCCGAGTACGTGACGGCGCTGCGGCCGGACGCCGCCGGGCGTACGTTCGTGCTGGGCGAGTTCGGCCGGCTGCTCGGCGAGGTGGACCTCGGCGCCCTCCCGGCGTCCGACGGCTCCGCCGAAGCCGTCCAGGTACGCGGTGAGGCCCTGGTCGAAGCGGTCGACGCGGTCCGGGGCGAGGCGAACCCGCTGCGCGAGGACGATCTCGACGATCCGTGGGGCCGTGGCGACCAGACCTTCTCCCGGGTGGCCGACGAGATCGAGGCGACCGTACGCCCGCTCGCCGCCGCCCTGCTGACCGGCGAAGCCGCCGACGGAACCGGGGTCGACGCGTGATCAGCAAGCCGCTCGGGTTCATCAAGCCGGCGTCGATCGCGTGCGCCGTGGCCGCCGTCGTCGGGGCGATCGTCATGGGGATACTGCGGGGCTGGCCCGGCGCGCTCGGCTTCCTGGCCGGCGTGGCCCTGGTCATGGTCAGCTACGTGATCTCCACGCTGATCATCTACTGGACCGACAAGGTCAACCCCAAGCTGCTGCTGGTCACCGGCCTGGCCACTTACACGATCAAGTTCGCGCTGCTCTTCCTGCTCGTCGGCTGGGTCACGAGGACGGGCTGGGACGGGCGCGTACCGATGGCGATCGGCGTCCTGGTCGGTGTGCTGGCCTGGACCGGCGCCCAGGTGTGGTGGACCTACAAGGGGCGGTTCACGCTGGAGGTCTGAGCGGACCTCAGGACGTGAACAGCGACTTGCAGGGGTCCTTGACGCTGCCGCTGACCAGGTTGTCGCCCTCCTTGTTCCCCTTGGACGTACGCGTCCAGTCGACCACGGTCCGGAAGGTGCCGGTCTGGCAGGACAGCGACGCGAGCCGGGTCTGGTACTTCAGCTCGGCCGCGATGGTCGACTTCCCGGTGATCGTGTAGCTCTTGGCCGAGACGGTCTTCCAGTTGTCGTTGCCGGACTCCTTCTGGAGCTGGATCTTGAGTGTGAGCGAGGTCGCACCGGGTTCGGCGCAACGGAAACGGGCACGCCCGTCGATGTGCTCGGCGCCGTCCGCCTTCTTCGGCCCGTCGACGATGACGGTGCAGTGCACGGGCTTGCCGGCGGTCTCGTTGCGACCGCTGCCGGCCGGTTGACAGGCGCTGACCAGCGTAAAGGCCACCAGCAGGGCGACAGGTACGATGGGACGCGGCATCTTCGGACACCACCTCAAGGGGATTCGGGGTTGCCTCCATGAGACAGGTTCGAGCGCCTCGCGCGCAATGGTGAAATTGACGGATTGTGCTGTCTTGCTCACTACCGGACAGGTCCGCGAGGGGGCCGCTACGACACACCGCCGTAACGCCTGATAAGGTTCGCGCGTCATGGCCGATGACCAGTCCCCTCGTAAGCGCCCCCCCTCGGGCGCCGACCTCGGTTGGACTGCCATCGGTTACCTGATCGCCGGAATCGGCGTGTGGGGCGGCGTCGGCTGGCTGGTCGACCGGTGGCTCGGGATTCCCATGGGGCTCGGGGTGATGGTCGGCATGCTGGTGGGTGGCGCGGGCGCGATCTACATGATCGTCAAGCGACTGGGTACTTGATCGACATGATCGAAAGGATGGACTGGTGAGCCTTCAGCTTGCGCCAGTGGCCGACGTGCCGTGGCCTCCGAGCGTGGACGAGTTCTTCCCCCCGGGTGTGGGTGGGTCCGTCTGGATCACCAAGTTCACGATCATGGTCTGGATCGCCGTCGCATTGATCATTCTTTTCTTCGTGCTGACGCAGCGGAACCCAAAGATCGTTCCGACCAAGGCGCAGTGGATCGGCGAATCCATGTACGGCTTCGTCCGCAACGGGATCGCGAAGGAAGTCATCGGGCACGAGGGGCCGCGTTTCGCGCCGTACCTCACCACCCTGTTCGTCTTCATCTCCTTCCTGAACATCTTCGCGATCATCCCGGGCTTCCAGATCTCGCCGAGCTCGCACATCGCGTTCCCGATCATCCTGGCGCTGCTCAGCTACGTCATCTACTGGTACCAGGGCGCCAAGAAGCACGGCTTCCTGAACTACATCAAGACGAGCATCGTGCTGCCGGCACCGTGGTGGGTGCAGCCGATCCTGCTGCCGATCGAGCTGGCGCAGATCTTGATCATCCGCCCGGTCACGCTCGCCGTCCGGCTCTTCGCCAACCTGTTCGCCGGTCACCTGATCCTGCTGGTCTTCACCCTCGGCGGCTTCGTCCTGCTGGGCACCGGCAACATCGGCCTGGCCGCGGTCGGCGTCGTCTCCTGGGGCATGGCGCTCGTCATGACCCTGTTCGAGGCCGGTGTGGCGCTGCTGCAGGCGTACGTCTTCGTCCTGCTGACGGCGAGCTACGTGCAGAGCTCGCTCGCGGACGAACACTGATCTTCAGGTTCCACCCACCTTTCGCAAGCCACGCGTGGCGGTTCACGCGCATATCAGGAGGAAAACCACATGTTGTCGACTGTTCTCGCTGCTGATCCAGGCACCGGCGTCTACGGTTCGCTCAGCTCGATCGGTTACGGCCTGGCCGCGATCGGCCCGGGCATCGGTGTGGGCATCGTCTTCGCCGCCTACATCCAGGCAACCGCTCGCCAGCCTGAGTCGGCCGGCCTCACCCGCCCGTACCTGTTCATGGGCTTCGCGCTTTCCGAGGCGCTCGCACTGTTCGGCCTGGTCCTCGCGTTCGTCTTCTCGGGCACCGGCGCGAGTCTCTGACGTTCTACCGGCCTACTGACCGGAGGTCATCATGATCATCGCTGAAGAAGCGCACAACCCGATCCTGCCGATCTGGCAGGAGCTGGTGGTCGGCACCATCGCTTTCCTCGTGCTGTGCTGGGTTCTGATGAAGTTCGTCTTCCCCGTGATGGAGAAGACCTTCCAGGCCCGCGTGGACGCGATCGAGGGCGGCATCCAGCGCGCCGAGGCCGCCCAGGCGGAGGCGAACGCGCTGCTGGAGCAGTACAAGGCGCAGCTGTCGGAGGCTCGCACGGAGGCCGCGCGCATCCGCGACGAGGCCCGCGCGGACGCCGAAGGCATCCGGGCGGACATCCAGGCCCAGGCCCAGCAGGAGCGCGACCGCATCATCGCGGCCGGGCGGGAGGCCCTCGCGGCCGAGCGCCAGACCATCGTCAACGAGCTGCGCGCCGAGATCGGCACGCTGGCCGTGGACCTGGCCGGCAAGATCGTCGGTGAGTCGCTGGAGGACGAGGCCCGTCGCAAGGGCACCGTCGACCGGTTCCTGTCCGACCTGGCCGGGGCCCGCTGATGCAGGGGGCGAGCCGAGAGGCGTACGCCGCGGCCCGCGCTCAGCTGGACGGTCTGACCGACGCCGGGGCGCTCGCCACGGCGTCGGCGGAGATCCTGGCCGTGGCCGGGCTGCTGAACGCCGAGCCCCGGCTGCGCCGGGCCGTCTCCGACCCGGCCCGATCCGGCGAGGAGCGCTCGGCGCTGCTGACCGGGCTGCTGTCCGGCAAGATCGGCGCGGTCGCGCAGGATCTGCTGGCCACGCTGGTCGGCGGCCGCTGGTCGAGCGCGTCGGACCTGCGGGACGGCGTGGAGCGGCTCGGCGTCGAGGCGCTCATCGTGTCGGCCGACCGGGCCGGCGACCTGGGCGAGGTCGAGGACGAGCTGTTCCGGTTCGGGCAGATCGTCGCCGGCGACCCCGGGCTCGCGGCCACGATCGGCGACTCGTCCAAGCCCGCCGCCGCGCGCGAGACCATCGCGTCGCAGCTGCTGGAGGGCAAGGCCAAGCCGGCCACCGTACGCCTCGCGCAGGAGGCCGTCCGCGGCTTCGGCGGGCGCTCCTTCTCCGGGGCACTGACCCGGCTGGTCGAATTGGCCGCCGAGGAACGGTCCCGGAGCGTCGCGTACGTCACGGTGGCGGAGCCGCTGAGCGACGCCGACGAGGAACGGCTCGGCGCGGCGCTGGCACAGCGCTACGGTCGGGAGGTGGCCCTCAAGGTCATCGTCGACCCGAACGTGCTGGGCGGCGTACGCGTACGCGTCGGTTCCGACCTCTACGACGGCACCGTCTTCCGGCGACTGTCGGACGTCCGCGCTTCGCTGGCGGCGAAGTAAACGTCGATCGCCAGATCCGCGTCCACGTAGCTTGCGCCCCGATGGCCGGGCGAACGATTCGTATTTCGAGCACCACGACACCGATAGGAAGCTGAGGATGGCCGAGCTGACCATCTCGTCCGAGGAGATCCGGGGAGCGCTGGAGCGCTTCGTCTCCTCGTACACACCGGAGGTCTCCCGTGAGGAGGTCGGTGTCGTCACCGAGGCCGGTGACGGCATCGCCAAGGTTGAGGGTCTGCCCTCCGCCATGGCCAACGAGCTGCTGGAGTTCGCCGACGGAACGCTCGGCGTCGCACTGAACCTGGACGTCCGCGAGATCGGCGTCGTCATCCTGGGTGCCTTCAAGGGCATCGAGGAAGGTCAGACCGTCAAGCGTACGGGCCGGGTTCTGTCCGTGCCGGTCGGCGACAAGTTCCTCGGCCGCGTGGTGAACCCACTCGGCCAGGCGATCGACGGTCTGGGCGACATCGAGAACGAGGGTTACCGCGAACTCGAGCTGCAGGCGCCGAACGTCATGGCCCGCAAGAGCGTGCACGAGCCGCTGCACACCGGTATCAAGGCCATCGACTCGATGACCCCGATCGGCCGCGGCCAGCGCCAGCTGATCATCGGCGACCGCAAGACGGGTAAGACCACCGTCGCGCTCGACACGATCATCAACCAGCGTGCCAACTGGGCGTCCGGCGACCCGAAGAAGCAGGTCCGCTGCATCTACGTCGCCATCGGCCAGAAGGCCTCCACCATCGCGTCCGTCAAGGGCACGCTGGAGGAGCACGGCGCGATGGAGTACACCACCATCGTCGCGTCGCCCGCGTCCGACCCGGCCGGCTTCAAGTACCTCGCGCCCTACGCGGGTTCGGCCATCGGCCAGCACTGGATGTACGCCGGCAAGCACGTCCTGATCATCTTCGACGACCTGTCGAAGCAGGCCGAGGCGTACCGCGCGGTTTCGCTGCTGCTGCGTCGTCCGCCGGGCCGCGAGGCGTACCCGGGTGACGTCTTCTACCTGCACTCCCGCCTGCTGGAGCGCTGCGCGAAGCTCTCCGACGAGCTGGGCGCGGGTTCGATGACCGGTCTGCCGATCATCGAGACCAAGGCCGGTGACATCTCGGCGTTCATCCCCACGAACGTCATCTCGATCACCGACGGCCAGATCTTCCTCGAGGAGCAGCTGTTCAACTCGGGCGTACGCCCGGCCATCAACGTCGGCACGTCGGTCTCCCGGGTGGGTGGCTCGGCGCAGGACAAGCCGATGAAGAAGGTCGCCGGCCGCCTGCGTCTGGACCTCGCCCAGTTCCGTGAGCTGGAGGCGTTCGCCGCCTTCGCCTCCGATCTGGACAAGACCTCGCGGGCCCAGCTGGACCGTGGCGCGCGCCTGGTCGAGCTGCTCAAGCAGCCCGCCTTCTCGCCGTACCCCGCCTCCGAGCAGACCGTCTCGGTGTGGGCCGGTACCGAGGGCAAGCTGGACGACGTCCCGGTCGGCGAGGTTCGCCGCTTCGAGACCGAGTTCCTCCAGTACCTGCGGCACTCGAACAAGTCGACGCTGGAAGCGATCCAGGCCGGATCGTGGGGCGACGACGAGGTCATCGCGCTCGACGAGGCGATCACCAAGTTCAAGGGCATGTTCCTCGCCGGTGACGACTCGATCAAGGTCAACGACGCTCCCGCCGACGCCCTGGAGGGCGAGGGCGCGGAGAAGGTGACCAAGGTCGTTCCCTCCCCGAAGAAGAAGTAGCTCATGGCTGGACAGGTACGGGTACTTCGTCGGCGGATCCGCGCGACCCGCTCGACGAAGAAGATCACCAAGGCGATGGAGCTGGTCGCGACCAGCCGCATCGCGAAGGCACAGGAGCGCGTGGCCGCTTCGCTGCCTTACGCGCGGGCGATCACCGGTGTCCTGACCGCGCTCGCGAGCAACGCCAACGTCAACCACCCGCTGCTCGTGCCGCGTGAGAACGTGCGCCGGGCGGGCGTCCTGCTGGTGACGAGCGACCGGGGTCTGTGCGGCGGCTACAACGCCAACGCCATCAAGACCGCCGAGCAGCTCCTCACCAAGCTGCGCGAAGAGGGCAAGCAGACCGCCCTCTACGTGATCGGCCGCAAGGGGATCTCGTACTACCGGTTCCGCGGGCGCGAGCTCGCCGGCACCTGGTCGGGCTTCTCCGAGCAGCCGCGCTTCGACAACGCGCGGGAGGTCGGCGAGACGCTGATCAGCGCGTTCGTGGCCGGTGCCGATGACGGTGACGACCACGCGGGTGCCGACGGGATTCTGGGCGTCGACGAACTGCACATCGTGTACACGCAGTTCAAGTCGCTCATGACGCAGACGGCCACGGCCACGTTCCTCGCACCGATGCAGGTCGAGGAGCGCACGACCGAGGAGCACGGCCAGCTGCTGCCGGCGTACGAGTTCGAGCCCGACCCGGACGCGCTGCTCGACGCGCTGCTGCCGAAGTACATCAACACGCGGATCTACGCGGCGTTGCTGGACTCGGCGGCGAGCGAGTCGGCCTCGCGTCGGCGGGCGATGAAGAGCGCCACGGACAACGCGGAAGAGATGATCAAGAGGCTGACGCGCGAGATGAACTCCGCGCGACAGGCCGCGATCACCCAGGAAATCAGTGAGATCGTCGGCGGCGTGGACGCGCTCGCGGCGGCGGGGAGTGAAAGATGACCACAGACACCAAGACAGGCGTCGGGCGGGTCGTCCGGGTCATCGGCCCGGTCGTCGACGTGGAGTTCCCGCGTGACGCGATGCCCGATATCTTCAACGCACTGAAGACCGAGGTGACCCTCGCCGAGGGCACGAAGACCCTGACCCTCGAGGTCGCGCTGCACCTGGGCGACAACGTCGTCCGCGCGATCTCCATGGGCACCACCGACGGCATGGTCCGCGGCGCCGAGGTCCGGGACACCGGCGCGGCGATCAGCGTGCCGGTCGGCAACGGCACCAAGGGCCGGGTCTTCAACGTCATCGGCGACTGCCTCAACCTGGAGCCGGGTCAGAAGCTTGAGGTGAGCGACCGGTGGGAGATCCACCGCAAGCCCCCGGCCTTCGCCGACCTGGAGCCGAAGACCGAGATGCTGGAGACCGGCGTCAAGGTCATCGACCTCCTCGCCCCCTACGTCAAGGGCGGCAAGATCGGTCTGTTCGGCGGTGCCGGCGTCGGCAAGACGGTGCTCATCCAGGAGATGATCATCCGTGTCGCCCGGAACTTCGGCGGTACCTCCGTGTTCGCGGGCGTCGGCGAGCGTACGCGTGAGGGCAACGACCTCATCCAGGAAATGACCGAGGCGAACGTCATCAAGGACACCGCCCTGGTCTACGGCCAGATGGACGAGCCGCCGGGTACGCGTCTGCGCGTCGCCCTGTCGGCCCTGACGATGGCCGAGTACTTCCGGGACGTCGAGAACCAGGAGGTGCTGCTCTTCATCGACAACATCTTCCGGTACACGCAGGCCGGTTCGGAGGTCTCGACGCTGCTCGGCCGCATGCCGTCGGCCGTGGGTTACCAGCCCACTCTGGCCGACGAGATGGGCGAGCTGCAGGAGCGGATCACGTCGGTCCGCGGTCGCGCGATCACCTCGCTGCAGGCGATCTACGTGCCCGCCGACGACTACACCGACCCGGCCCCGGCGACGACGTTCGCGCACCTCGACGCGACGACGAACCTGGAGCGCAAGGTGTCCGACAAGGGCATCTACCCGGCGGTCGACCCGCTGGCGTCCAGCTCCCGGATCCTCGCGCCGGAGTACGTCGGTGCCGAGCACTACGCGGTGGCCTCCGAGGTCAAGCGGATCCTGCAGAAGTACAACGACCTGCAGGACATCATCGCCATCCTCGGTATGGACGAGCTCTCCGAAGAGGACAAGGTCACGGTCGCCCGCGCGCGCCGGATCGAGCGCTTCCTCTCGCAGAACACGTACGCCGCCAAGCAGTTCACCGGCGTCGAGGGTTCGACGGTCCCCGTCAAGGAGACCGTCGAGGCGTTCAAGAAGATCTCCCAGGGCGAGTACGACCACGTCCCGGAGCAGGCCTTCTTCATGTGCGGTGGCCTCGACGACCTCGAGCGCAACTACCACGAGCTGACCAAGTAGTCCGGCTGACGATCGGGGGTGCCCTCACGGGGCCCCCGATCGTTGATCGGGCACTGGCCACCTTGAGAAAGGAGTGACGGTGGCGAAGGAACTTCGCGTCGAGCTGGTCGCCGTCGAGGAGCGTGTCTTCACCGGCACGGCCGAGCTGGTCAGCGCGCGTACGACCGAGGGTGAACTGGGTGTTCTGCCGGGCCACGCGCCCATGCTGGGCCAGCTCGCCGAGCCCGGCCAGGTACGCATCAAGCAGGCCGGCGGCAACGAGATCGTCTACGACGTGAGCGGCGGCTTCGTATCGGTCACCGGCGAGGGCGTCACCGTCCTCGCGGAATCCTGCGCTCCGGCCACGGCCGACGCCAAGCACTGATCCGAACGACCGCACAGCCGATGGGGATCCTCGAAGGTATCGCGATCGGCCTGGTCATCTGCATTCTTCTGCTCGCCGGCCTGTTCGGCAGGCGCGAGTGGTTCGCCCGGCGTGGCGGCACCGTCGAGATCTACATGCGACTGGGCATGACGGTCGAGGGGCGGGGCTGGGCGCCGGGCTTCGCTCGTTTCGCGGGCGACGAGCTGCGCTGGTACCGCATGTTCTCGTTCTCGCTGCGGCCGCGGCGCGTCCTGCACCGGCGGGAGCTGACCGTCGCGGGGCGCCGGCCGCCGAGCCCGGCCGAGCAGGTGCTCGTCCCCGCGGAGTGGATCGTCGTACGCCTGCTGCGCCCGTCCCGGTCGACGGATCCGATGGGTCCGGAGGAGAAGCTCGTCGAGATGGCCATGTCGCCGATGGTGGTGACCGGTTTCCTCTCCTGGTACGAGTCCGCACCGCCCGGCCCCAGCCACCTCACCTGACACCGCCGCGCCCCCGTCTCGCGCCGCGCTCGCCGGCGCCCGCTGCGCCGCCAAGATCTGGTTTGGATCACGGTTTTCACCCGAATCATGGCCCAAGATTCGGGTGATTTCCCTGATCCAAACGGGATCAACAGCGAGCCCGGTCCAGGGCGAGCAAGGCGCGCGAGAGGCCGACCCAGGGGTCAGCGGGAGGCGGCCTGGCGGTACTTGGCGATCGACCACGGGATGAAGATGATCAGGATGAGCAGGATCCAGCCCACCGCCAGCGGGATCGGGTGATCCGCCGGGAACCCGCTGCCCCGGAAGGCCGGATCCGTCGAGGCGTTGCCCCACAGGTCCCGTAGCGCGAGTGCCACCGACGAGATCGGGTTCCAGTCCGCGATCGGCTGCAGCCACGACGGGAGCGTGTTGGTGGCGACGAACGCGTTGGACAGGAACGTCAGCGGGAACATCCAGATGAATCCGGCGCTCTGCGCCACCTCGACCGACTTCACCGACAGGCCGATGACGGCGCTGATCCAGCTCATCGCGTACCCGAAGGCGAACAGGAGCAGGAAGCCGGCGGCAGCCTCGCCGAACCCGGTGTGGATGCGCCAGCCCACGAGCAGGCCGGTCAGCGACATCACGATCACCACGAACACGTTGTTCAGCAGGTCCGAGGTCGTACGCCCGACCAGCACCGCCGCCCGGGACATGGGCAGCGAGCGGAACCGGTCGACGATGCCCTTCTGGAGGTCGTCGGCGAGCCCGATGGCGGTGATGCCGGCGCCGAACGCGACCGTCTGCACGAAGATGCCGGGCATCAGGTATTCGCGGTAGGTCACGCCCGGGATCTGGATCGAGCCGCCGAAGACGAACGCGAACAGCAGCACGAACATTATCGGCTGGATGGTCGAGAAGATCAGCAGATCCGGGATGCGTTTGATCTTGATGAGGTTCCGCTTCGCGACGATCCATCCGTCGGTCAGCGCCATCGCCACGGCACTCATGAGACCTCCTCGGCGACGGCGTCGACCGACGCGCCGGTCAGCTGGAGGAAGACGTCGTCCAGGCTGGCCCGGTGGATGCCGATGTCCACGGGTTCGATCGCGGCCGCGTCGAGACCGCGTACGACCTCGACGAGGGCACTCGCGCCGCGGGTCACGGGCGCCTCGACCAGATGCTCCGATTCATCGGGGAAGGTGGCGGGACCGTCGCACACCCTGCTCAGGATCTCCGCGGCCGCCTGTGCGTCCGTGCGGCTGCCGAGCGTCACCCGCAGCCGCTCGCCGCCGACCTCCCGCTTCAGCTCGTCGGGCGTACCGTGGGCGATCGACCGGCCCTTGTCGATCACCACGATGTCGTCGGCCAGCTGGTCGGCCTCCTCCAGGTACTGCGTGGTGAGCAGCAGAGTGGCCCCGGCGCGTACGCGTTCGCTGATCACGTCCCACATCCCGAGGCGGCTGCGCGGATCGAGGCCGGTGGTGGGCTCGTCGAGGACGATGATCGGCGGGGACACGACCAGTGCCCCGGCCAGGTCGAGCCGCCGGCGCATACCGCCCGAGTAGGTCTTCACCGGCCGGTCGGCGGCGTCGCTGAGATTGAACCGCTCGAGCAACTCGCCAGCTCGCCGGCGGGCCGTCCGTTTGCCCAGGTGGTAGAGGCGTCCGATCATTTCCAGGTTCTCGTACCCGGTCAGGTACTCGTCGACGGCCGCGTACTGGCCGCTGACTCCGATGATCTTGCGGACCTGGTCGGGGTGGCGCAGCACGTCGAGGCCGTTGACCGAGCACCGTCCGGCATCCGGCCGCAGCAGGGTCGTGATCACGCGTACGCAGGTGGTCTTGCCCGCGCCGTTCGGGCCGAGCAGGCCCAGCACGGTTCCCTCCGGTACGCGCAGATCCAGCCCGTCCAGCGCGTGCACGTCGCCGTAGCGTTTGACCAGGCCCTCCGCGATGATGGCGGTGCCCGCGCCGGTCACGACTCCCTCACGACCCCAAACTAGCGAGCGGGACCGGTGTCCGGGGAAAAATGCCCGAAGTATCGGGTTTAGCCGAGGCCGGCGCGGGAAAGCTCAGCGGTCGCCGCCGGGCACCCATTTCACGTCGGCGGCCCCGTTCTCGTTCGCCACGCGGGACAGTATGAAGAGCAGATCGGAGAGCCGGTTGAGATACTGTGCGGGCAGCGCCGACGTGCGCTGCGCGTCCACGGCCAGGAGGGCGAAGGTCGAGCGCTCGGCCCGTCGCGCGATCGTACGGGCGGTGTGCAGGAGTGCCGCCCCCGCCGATCCACCGGGCAGGACGAACGAATCCAACGGGGACAGCCGCGCGTTGAACTCGTCGCACCAGCCTTCCAGGCGGGTGACATACGCCTCCGCGATGCGCAGTGGCGGATGCTTCGGGTCGGGGGTGATCGGGTTGCACAGGTCGGCGCCAACGTCGAACAGGTCGTTCTGCACCGATCGGAGCACGTCGCGCACCTCGGAGTCGAGGTCGCCCAGTGCGAGCGCCACGCCGATCGCGGAGTTGCACTCGTCGACGTCCGCGTACGCGACGATCCGCGGATCGGTCTTCGCGACGCGCTCGAAGTTGCCCAGTCCGGTCGTGCCGGCGTCGCCGGTCTTCGTGTAGATGCGGGTGAGGTGAACGGCCATGCACAGCAGCGTACTCACGCCTGACGCCCCGCCTACGATGGCGGACGTGGACGTCATCGAGGTAGAAGGCCCGGCGCGGCTGACCGGAACGGTCCCGGTCGTCGGAGCGAAGAACTCCGCCCTGAAACTGATGGCGGCGGCCCTGCTCGCCGAGGGCACGAGCACCATCACGAACGTGCCCCGTATCACCGACATGGCCCTCATGGGCGAGGTGCTGCGGCGGCTCGGAGCGGACGTGGGCTTCGGCACCGAGGCGGACGGCAGCGGCTCGGTCACGATCGACGTGCCCGCCGTTCTCGCTCCCGAGGCGGATTACGACCTGGTACGCCGGCTGCGCGCGTCGATCTGCGTACTCGGGCCGTTGCTGGCCAGGTGCGGGCAGGCGCGGGTCGCCCATCCGGGCGGGGACGCGATCGGCTCGCGGGGCCTGGACATGCACGTCTCGGGCCTGGCGCGGATGGGCGCGGAGATCACCAGCGAGCACGGGTTCGTCGTGGCGCACGCGCCCGCGGGCCTGTCCGGTGGGGAGATCTGGCTCGATTTCCCGAGTGTCGGCGCGACCGAGAACCTGCTGATGGCCGCCGTGCTGGCGCGCGGGACGACGGTGATCGACAACGCGGCCCGGGAGCCGGAGATCATCGACATCTGCCGGATGCTGGCCGAGATGGGCGCGAAGATCGACGGCGCGGGCAGCTCGAAGCTGGTCATCCAGGGCGTCGACGCGCTCCAGCCGGTGCGCCACGCCACCGTCGGCGACCGGATCGTCGCCGGGACCTGGGCTTTCGGCGCGGCGATGACCCGCGGGGACGTCACGGTCACCGGCATCGACCCGCACTTCCTGGAGATCGCCCTCGACAAGATCGTGCAGGCCGGCGGCCTGGTGGAGATGCGCGAGGACTCGTTCCGGGTGGTCATGGCCGACCGCCCGCGCGCGGTGGACGTCGTCACGCTGCCGTTCCCCGGCTTCGCGACCGACCTGCTGCCGATGGCGATCGCCCTCGCCACCGTCTCCGACGGCGTCTCGATGATCACCGAGAACATCTTCGACGGCCGCTTCATGTTCGTCCAGGAGATGGTCCGGCTGGGCGCCGACATCAAGACCGACGGCCACCACGCCGTCGTTCGCGGCCGGCCCTCGCTGTCGTCCGCGGAGGTCCGCGCCACCGACATCCGCGCGGGCGCCGGCCTGGTGATCGCGGGTCTGTGCACCGACGGCACGACGACGGTACGCCACGCGCACCACATCGACCGGGGCTACCCGGATTTCGTCGCGGACCTGAAGTCCCTGGGCATCGAGGCGCGGCGGGCCGAGGCGCCGGCCGATCCCGAGTACAGCTTCGGCTGACCGTCAGGCGTACGCGGATCGAGATGCGCGCGAGTCGCCACGGCTTGCGCGCATCGACGATAATCGCCGTCTGTGGGCGAGCTCAGGAATCTCCATGACCACCTGTCGAGATGGGCGGCCGGACAGCGGGGCGCCGGCGACGGGCCCGGCGTCCAGGTGCGGCTGACCGGCGTCCTCGGGAGCGGGGAGCCGATCCACCTCAGCCGCCGGGCCGTCGAAGAGCTGGCCCGGCTGCTCGAACTCGACCGCATCGCGTCCACCGGATCCCGGCGTACGCGCGAGACGTCGGCCGTGGACGAGTTGTGCATCGGAGCGCTCCGGCTGCGCGCCCTGGCTCACCGTGGCGGAGTGTGGCGGGAGGGGCCGAGGCATTCGCGTACGGCGAGCCGCGGGGTGGCGTCGGCGCGGCGCGTCATCGCCTCGCTCATGCGCGTCGTCGACCGCTACGCGTGGGACGTGGCGACGGAACACGGGGCCGACTGGCCCGCGCACTACCTGACCGAGGATCCGGGGCCGCGAGCGGTCGAGCATCTGGCGTCGGCGGATCGACAACTCGCGATCGTGGAGCTGCGGGCGCTGGACAAGCGGGTGCGGGATGCGTCGGCATCGCATGACGCCACCACCATGACCGATGAAATGATCTTCGTGAACCGCGACGGTGTCCTGAGCCATGTCCGGATCTTCGCCCCCGCGCACCGGGGCAGGGTCGTCGTGATCGGTGAACTGGCCGACGGGCGAGGTTTCGCGGCGGGCGCCCAGGATGACCTCATGGTCGATGCGCTCACCACGGTTCATCCGGAACTCTCCGGCGACGAAACGGCCTGGTTCCGCTACTTCCCCCGCCGGTACGCCGAGTTCGCGGCCTCGGCCGCCGGCCGGTCACCGGCGCTCGGGTCCGAGGACGAGGTGGTCGAGCGCCTCCAGCCGGGGCGGCCGTCCGAGGCCGTCACGGTGGAGGACCTGTCGGCGGTCATCAACGGCCCCGTGCGCCGCTGGCACGCCGCGGACTACAACGTGGCCACCCTGACGGCGGCGAACGTGCGTACCGTCGACCCCTTCGCCGAGTCGATGTTCCCGCGGGGACCGGTGTGGCTGGTGCGTTGCCGGTCCTGGACGTGCCGGACGGCGTACGAGGCCGATCCGCAGGGCGGCGTGCGATGTCCTCGGTGCGGTCGGGACCGGCCGCTCCTTGTCTCCGTTCAAGGATCAGGTGGTGTGCGATGACCGAGGTGCGGCGGTATCTCTACTGGTCGCAGCGGCGGGTCCGCGCCATCCTCGAAGACATCGGCGCGGGCACGGAACCGTCCCAGGGCTCGCTGAAGCTGCGCAGCCCGTCGGGGCCGTTCCTTCCCCAGGCCGAGGTGGACCGCCCCGCGCGTACGCCGACCCGGCACGATCTGGCCGTGCGGGTCGAGCGGCATCTCGCCAAGGCGACGTTCACGGGGCAGGGCGGCCGATTCCGGTTCGCCCGGGGAACCGGCTCCACAGTCTTCGCCGAGTACGCGGGCGGAGGCGCCGAAGCCCAGGACACGATCTCGATCTTCACGGAGTCGGCGGCGGGACCCGGCCGGATGGCGGTGTGCATGTTCGGCAGCCGGGACAACCTGGCGGACATGGTGACCGACTCGACGCCGGCGCGGCGCGGCTGGTCCTCGTCGGCGGCGCCGGAGGTGCACCGGTTCATCCGCGATCGCCACGAGGGACGGTCGGCGCTGATCGCCGACGAGTTCGATCTGGCGGAGGCGGCGGTGGCCATCGCCTGTCAGCAGGGCGGCGACGTCAACCAGCCGTCGGACCGCGGCTTCACCTACGGCCACCTCGCCGAGGTGGGCGAATGGATGATGGAGATCTACCACGACGTCGACTTCGGTGAGCGCACCACCCGGCAGGGCGATTACCGCCGGGTGCTCATCGGCGCGCCGCTCTGGGTCCGGACACCGTCCCTGGAAGCCTTTGTGGCCTATGCGGACGAGGGCGGAAAGCGGCGATCGGGCTTGCGGGCGGTCTTCACCCGCGCCGCCGCGGGCCGCCGCGAAAAGCCGTAGGCCCGCGGCTCAGGCCAGAGGCCGAGGTCCGGAGTTCAGACGAGCTTGCGGGCCTTGTCGAGAGCGTCGCTGAACACCATCACCCGGATCTTGCCGGCTGGGCCGACCGCGAGCGTCGAGCGGATGCCGGCGGATCTGAGGTGTTCCCGGACCAGGTCGGCATCGACCTGGTCACGGCAGGTGGCGACCGGCACGAGGAGGCCGAAGTCGTCCGGATGCGGGTCTGCGACCGCCGCCGCCGGCGGTTCGGGCCGGGTCAGCGAGCGGTGCAGGAGGAGGGCCAGCACGCCGGCGACCGTCAAAGCGATCACTGGACCGATCACGTAAGGGCCGTCGAGAGCGAGCATGGCCACAGTCTGCCACCGGTTCGTCGCCCTGCGCACCCATTCGCGAGAACCGTTCTCCTTCTGCCTGGCTGGGGTGGCTCGATGCGGTTCGGCGTACCGGCTGACCGCTCGTTAAGGTGGGCCCATGACGAAGAAGTTGACGGTGGTCGGCGCCGGCCTGATGGGTTCCGGCATCGCCCAGGTGGCGGCCCAGGCCGGTTGGGACGTGACGCTGCGGGACCTCGACGAGGCGGCGACCGGCCGGGGGATCGCCGGCATCCGCGCCTCGCTGGGCAAATTCGCCACAAAGGGGACGATCAGCCAGGAAGACGCCGATGCGGCCCTCGCGCGGATCACGCCCACGAGCGATCTGGAGGCGGCGGCCGACGCGGACATCGTGGTCGAGGCGGTGTTCGAGTCGATCGACGTGAAGCGGGACGTCTTCAAGGCGCTGGACAAGATCTGCAAGGACGGCGCCATTCTCGCCACCAACACGAGCGCCATCCCGATCACGCAGATCGCCGCCGTGACGGCCCGCCCCGAAGCGGTCGTCGGTACGCATTTCTTCTCGCCCGTACCGATGATGAAGCTCTGCGAGCTGGTACGCGGACTCAAGACGAGCGACGCCACGCTGGACGCGTCGCGTACGTTCGCCGAGGAGCTGGGCAAGACCTGCATCGTGGTGAACCGCGACGTCGCCGGGTTCGTCACGACCCGCCTGATCGCGGCGCTGGTCGTCGAGGCCGTCAAGCTGGTCGAGAACGGCGTGGTGTCGGCCGAGGACCTCGACATCGCCTGCAGGCTCGGCTTCGGCCACGCGATGGGCCCGCTGGCGACCACCGACCTGACCGGCGTGGACATCCTCGCCCACGCCGCCCGCAACATCTACACCGAGACGGCCGACCCCAAGTTCTTCCCGCCGGAGCTGCTGCAGCGCATGGTCGCCGCCGGCGATCTCGGCCGCAAGACGGGCAAGGGTTTCTACTCCTATTAGCCGTCCTGCGGCCCCGCTGGACGGCTCAGCCGTCGCGCTTGGTCGTCCAGCGGAACGTCAGCAGGCTCAGCACCAACCCGGCCACGCACCACAGGCCCAGCACCAGTGCCACCTTGCCCAGCTCGAACGAGCCGGCCGGCTCCTGCGCGGCGAACGACTCCGGCAGGAACACCGAGCGCATCCCCTGACACATCCACTTGAGCGGGAAGAGCGCGGCGATCTGCTGCATCCAGTGCGGCAGCGAGCCGAACGGGAAGTAGACGCCCGAGATGAACTGCAGGATCAGGGCGACCGGCGTGACGACGGCCGGACCCGACCGACCCGTACGCGCCGCGGCCGAGAACGCGATGCCCAGCAGCGTGCAGGCGAGCAGGCCGAGGACGAACACCCAGATGAAGGTGAACCACTTGTCGGCGGTGCTCGGCAGCTTCAGCCCGTAGAACGCGCCGATGACGAACAGCAGCGCGGTCGCCAGTACGCCGATCACGAACACCTGCAGGAACTTGCCGCCGAAGTAGACCCATTTCGGCATCGGCGTACTGCGGAAGCGCTTGAGGACGCCGCGGTCCCGCTCGATGGGGATGGAGATCGCCAGGTTCTGGAAGCCCGACGACAGCAGGCCGGACGCGATCATGCCGGCCGCGAAGTACTGCTTGAACGGTACGCCGGCGATGGTGCCCTGGAAGATCGAGCCGAAGATCAGCAGGATCATCGCCGGGAACAGCAGCGTGAAGACGAACGACTCGCGGGTGCGGACGAACTGCTTGAACTCGATCCCGCCCTGCCGGAGCACCAGGCCGATCATGCCTTCTCCCCATTCGCGATCATGCGCAGGTAGATGTCCTCCAGCGTCGGCCGGTGCACCGCCAGCTCCGGCACCTCGCCGCCGAACTCGGCCGCGAGGCGCTGGACCACCGCGGTCGGCGTGTCCGTCTCCTCGCTGCCGCCCCGCCACGTGACCCGGGCCTTCGCGGTGTTGCGGCCGCCCAGCTCGGCCGGGGCGGCGACGGCGATCATGCGGCCGGCGGCGATCACGCCGACCCGGTCGGCCAGTTCCTCGGCCTCTTCCAGGTAGTGCGTGGTGAGCAGGATCGTGGTGCCGCCGTCGCGCAGGCCCCGGATCAGCTCCCAGAACTCGCGCCGCGCCACGGGATCGAACCCGGTCGTCGGCTCGTCCAGGAACAGCAGCTCGGGCCGGTTGATGATGCCGAGCGCCACGTCGAGGCGGCGCTTCTGGCCACCGGACAGCGTGTGCGTACGCGAGCCGGCCTTCTCGGCCAGCCCGACCTGCCGGATGACCTCGTCGGGATCGGCCGGGTCGGGGTAGAAGCGGGCGAAGTGCCGCACGACCTCGTCGACCTTGAGCTCGTCGAACTCGCCGGTGCCCTGCAGGACCACGCCGACCTTGGCCCGCCAGTGGCCGTCGGCCTGCTGCGGATCGGTGCCGAGCACGGACACCTCGCCGGCGTCGCGCTTGCGGAAGCCTTCGAGGATCTCGACGGTCGTGGTCTTGCCCGCGCCGTTCGGCCCGAGCAGGGCGAAGATCTCGCCGTGCGCCACCACCAGGTCCACACCATCGACGGCCGTCTTGTCCTTGTAGGACTTGCGAAGCCCGGAGACCGAGATCGCGGGGTCGGCAGCAGCAGTCACGCGAGCACCATAGACCAGGCCCGAGACATTTCTCACCGGCCCAGGTTACTTAACGGTCACTTAGACTTTGACCATGGCGGCCTCCGAAAGCCGGCTCCCCGAGCGGGACCGACCCTGGGTCATGCGTACGTATGCCGGGCACTCCAGCGCGGCGGCGACCAACGCGCTGTTCCGGCGCAACCTCGCCAAGGGGCAGACCGGCCTGTCGGTCGCCTTCGACCTGCCCACCCAGACCGGGTACGACCCGGACCACGAGCTGGCCGCGGGCGAGGTGGGGCGGGTGGGCGTACCGGTGGCGCACCTCGGGGACATGCGGGCGCTGTTCGACGGGATCGACCTCGGCCGGGCCAACACCTCCATGACGATCAACGCGACCGCCATGTGGCTGCTCGCCCTCTACGTCGTCGTGGCGCAGGAGCAGGGCGCGCCGGTCGAGAAGCTCGCCGGGACCACGCAGAACGACCTCATCAAGGAGTACCTGTCCCGGGGCACGTACATCTTCCCGCCCGGGCCGTCGCTGCGGCTGACCACCGACATGATCGCCTGGACCGTGCGGAACACTCCGCAGTGGAATCCGGTCAACATCTGCAGCTACCACCTCCAGGAGGCCGGCGCCACGCCGGTCCAGGAGGTCGGCTTCGCGCTCGCCACCGCCGTCGCGGTGCTGGACGCGGTCCGCGACGGCGGCCAGGTCGCCGCCGAACGCATGGGCGACGTCGTCGCGCGCATCTCCTTCTTCGTCAACTCCGGCGTACGCTTCGTCGAGGAAATGGCCAAGATGCGGGCGTTCGGCCGGCTCTGGGACGAGATCACCCGCGAACGCTACGGCGTCAGCGATGCGAAGCAGCGGCGCTTCCGCTACGGCGTACAGGTGAATTCGCTGGGTTTGACGGAAGCCCAGCCCGAGAACAACATCCAGCGGATCGTCCTGGAGATGCTCGGGGTGACGCTGTCGCGCGACGCGCGGGCGCGGGCTGTGCAGCTGCCCGCGTGGAACGAGGCGCTGGGCCTGCCGCGGCCCTGGGACCAGCAGTGGAGCCTGCGCCTGCAGCAGGTGCTGGCGTTCGAGTCGGACCTGCTGGAGTACCCCGACCTGTTCGAGGGGTCGCACGTGGTCGAGGGCCTGGTCGGCGAGATCGTCACCGGCGCGCGGGCCGAGCTGGACAAGATCCTCGACCTCGGCGGCGCGGTCGCCGCGGTCGAGAGCGGCTACCTCAAGAGCTCGCTCGTCGCGTCGCTCGCGGCCAAGCGGGCCCGGCTGGAGTCCGGCGAGGACACCGTCGTCGGCGTCAACCGGTTCACCGAGACCGAAACGTCGCCGCTCACCGGCGCCGGGGCGATCGAGCAGATCGACCCCGCCGTGGAGAAGGCCGCCGTCACCGCCGTCGCCGAGTGGCGCGCGCTGCGCTCCACGGAGGACGCGCGTGAGGCCTTGGCCCGGCTCCGCTCGGACGCCGCCGGCTCCGTGAACCTGATGCCCGCCACCCTTTCCTGCGTACGCGCCGGCGTGACCACCGGAGAGTGGGCGGCCTGCCTCCGGGAGGTGTTCGGCGAATACCGGGCGCCGACGGGCCTGTCGGGCGTCGCCCCGTCCCCGGCCACGCCGACCGTGCGTGGGCGGGTCGCCGAACTGAGCACCGAACTCGGGCACCCGCCCCGGTTCCTCGTCGGCAAGCCGGGACTGGACGGCCACTCCAACGGTGCCGAACAGATCGCCGTACGCGCCCGCGACGCCGGGTTCGAAGTGATCTACCAGGGCATCCGGCTGACCCCGGCGCAGATCGTCGCCGCCGCGATCGCCGAGGACGTGGACCTGGTGGGGCTGTCCGTCCTCTCCGGTTCGCACCTGTCGGCGGTCCCGGCGGTACTCCGCGGCCTGCGCGAAGCGGGGTCGGCGGTACCGGTGGTGGTCGGCGGGATCATCCCGCCCGAAGACGCCGAAGTGCTGCTCGCCCAAGGGGTCGCGGCAGTGTTCACCCCGAAGGACTTCGCCCTCGCCGACATCATGTCCGCCCTGGTGGACGTAGTCCGCGCGGCTCTCTGACGCGGCAGGCCCGGCGGAGCGGCGGTGAGTGGCCACTCGCCCGTGATCGGAGACGTCCTCCGACACGGTCGGCGCCGGTCGGCGTATTCCTGAATGTGACTTTGAATGAATGCCCGGGTCTAGAGGGAGACCGCCAGGGCGCAGGTGGCGAGCATGCCGCCGAGGAACGTGAGGCCCACCGCTCCCGTGTCCAGGCGGGTGGCCGCCCAGTGGTCCACCCACCGCGCCGCCAGGGGAATCCCCGCGAACGGTGCGAGGACGAAGCACGGCCAGCTGATCCAGTGGATGTCCGAGAACGCCGACGCGGTGAGGCAGAGTACCGCCGCCGCGACCGCGCCGACCAGGGTGAGTGAGGCCAGTAGTGGCAGCGGCAGCGCTTCGGCTCCGCGACGGGCGCGGGCGACCCGGGCCGCGGCTGCCGCGAGGTGGTCGGAAGCTTCGCCGGCGGCGGGACCGGTCGCCGGTGCGGGTACGCCGCCCGCCCGCCGCCCCCGCCAGCCGCTGCCGGCGACGAGTTCGGACCAGATGCGTTCGGCGTGCTGGTCGACGGCGACGACGGCGAGTTCCCGGGCCGCGACGACCTCGGCACAGGCCTGCTGGATGCGTTGGGCGGCCTTGGCGTCCTGGGTGACGACCGCCATGCCGTCCAGATAGGACTGTGTCGCGCCGGCGACCGACACGTCCCGCCGCCGGGTGGCGGCCGCCAGCTCGCCGACGAGCCGGCCGTAGTCATCCGCCGCAGCCACAGCGCCTCACAGGTTCACCTCGTACGGGATGACGATCTCGGGGTGCCGGTGCGTGGCCCGGTCGAAGTAGAGACCTCGCTGCGGGCGCGGGTACCACACCGGACCACCGGGCTGGGGCGACAGCGGTGCGAGCTCGTTGCCGTGCACGTCGAGGGCGATCCAGGCGCCGATGGCGTCGAGCCGGGCGCCGATGCCGCCGAGGTCGTCGCGCAGCCGGGCGACCGTACGCCACCAGCCGAGCACGTGCGTACGCCGTTCGGGGCCCCGGCCGAGCAGCGTACGCAGCAACTCGTGGCCGGTCGGTTCGCCGGGTCCGCGCCGGGCGCCGAGGACGGGGGCGGCCGCGTCCAGCGCGTACGCGAAGACGTAGGTGGGCCGGCCGGAGTCGTCGTCCACCAGGGACGCCAGGAACGGCACGACGTCGCCGGCGGTGATCCAGCGGCACCCCGGCAGTTCCCGGGCGAGCGCCTTGGCCGACGGTTCGGGGTCGCTGTCGAGGCAGGCCACGGCGAACGCGGCCGAGCCCGGTTCGTGCTGGCGGCCGAGGGCCAGCCCGGCCGACGCCAGGATCGCGCACGCCTCCTCGGTACGCGTACCGAGGACGGCCAGGTTGCGGCCGGGGGTCCGGGTCAGGCGCAGGGTCGCGGGCCGGCGGCCGACGTCGATGGTCTCGCCGAGCAGGGCGACCGCGCCCTCCTTGGCGAAGGTGGGCGGCGAGGAGGGCAGTTCGGGGAAGGGCGGGACCGCGTCCCCGTCGAACAGCCGCGGCGGCTGCGCCAGTACGCCCGCCCGCCCCCACAGCTCCTCCTGCATCGCCTGCCAGCGGGCGCGGTCGCCGGCGTCGGGCAGGCGGACGACCTGGTTGGCGGGGGCCGCACCGGAATCGGCGTTGACCACCGCGTGGTGGCGGGGGATCAGCTCGGCGGCCAGGTTGGCCTCGGCCAGGATGCGCCGCGCCTTGGGCAGCGCGATGCGCAGTGTGAACTGGGCGACCAGGGCCGAGCGGCCCCACAGCGCCTCGATGCCGCTGACGTCCTGGCTGGCGAGCACCAGGTGGATGCCCTGCGAGCGGCCCCGCCGGGCGAGGTCTTCGAGCAGCCCGACGGCCTCGGTCGTGACCTGGTCCCGGGCGCCGAGCAGCACCTGGAACTCGTCGATCACGGCGACGATCCGCGGCCAGTGCCCCTGCGGATCCTCCGTGCGCAGCTCGGCCAGCTTGGTCGCCTCGTGCTGCTTGGCCGCCGCCGCCCGCCGCTTCAGCTCCTCGGCCAGGTGGCGCAGCAGGGCCAGGCCGAACTCCCGGTCGGCGTTGACGTTCACGCCGACGACGCGTACCTGGGGAAGCCAGCTGGGGTCGCGCGGCGAGGGCGCGAACCGGGCGAACGACACGCCCTCCTTGAAGTCGAGCAGGTGCAGCTCCAGCTCGTCCGGGCCGTACCGGGTGGCCAGGGCCGCGAGCCAGCAGTAGAGCAGGTTGGTCTTGCCCGAGCCGGAGGGGCCGCCGATGAGCGCGTGCGGCGGGTCGTCGCCGAGCGTCAGCTCCACCAGCTCGCCGTCGGTGCCCTCGCCGATCGGCGCGCGCAGCTCGCGCGCCGCCGAGGCGGTCCAGCGCTCCGCCGGCAGCAGACTGTCCAGTGTGGCCGGTGGGCGGCCCGCGGCCAGCTCCTTGCCGAACCCCGTCACCAGCTCCGCGGGCGGCGGCGGGTCGAGCACCACGGTCAGGTCGCCCGTCAGCCCGGTCCGTGCGAGGAACCCCTCCGTGACCGTCACCGTTCGCACCGTCGGGTGCGGCTCCAGATCCACACCCCGGACCATCAGGTGTACGCCTGCCGCGACGCCTGTACGCGTGACGCGGTCGAGCTGCGCCCGCTGCGCGGCGGACAGCTCGGTGCCGGGGTCGCCGAGCAGGACCAGTACCCGCCAGGGTTCCGGCCGGCGGCCGAGGGCGGCGGCGGCCTTGGCGACGGTCGCGTACTCGCCGGCGAGGACGGAGTTCACCCGCTGGATGTGCGCGGCGAACTCGTCCAAGGTGGCGGCCAGCCCGCCGGGCCCGACGAAGGTCGCGATCGGCCCCGCGCCACCGGCGATCTCCGCGCCGGCCAGCGGGGCGAATCCGGCGAGCGCCCCGCCCAGCCGGCCGGGATCGTAGATCCACAACCGCACCCCGCCCGCCGGTACGCAGCCCAGCATCCGCAGCAGCAGTCCCGCGACGCAGCCGTCGAGAGTGGACGGATCGGGTCCGGTGAGCGACAGGTGCGCCGCGTCGAGCAGCGGGACGAGGGCGGGCAGCGGCGGGTCGAACTCGAGCGAGCCGATCCGGAGCAGGGTCGGCGTACCGGTCTGGGACGGCTGCCACACCGGCCAGGTCGCGCCCGCCGCACCGGGGGCGGCCTGGCCGGCCAGCTCCGCGAGGGCGGCGGCCACCGTGCCCGTCTCCCGGGCCAGCTTCTCCTCGGCCGCGTGGCGTACCGCGTCCCGTTCGGCGGCCAGCGCCCGGTGCCGGTCCGGCGCCTTCGACCGCACCGCTTCGGACTGCGTACGCGCCTCGGTATGGGCCACGGTCGCGGCGACCAGTGCCGCCCGGACGGCTGCCCGGGCGGCAGCGAGATCTCTGCGTACCGCGGTGACCAGGGGCCCGCGGGCGCGCTCAGCCACCGGCCGGCGCATCGGAGCCGCCGGCGAGCGCGTCGACGGCGCTCCGTCGGCGGCTGCCGTCCCCGACCCGCAGGGCCGTACGCTTCGCGTGCGCCTCCGCCAGGGCCGACCGGCGCCGCTGCTCCTCCTCGACGACCGCGTGGAGTTCGGCCGCACCGCGCCCGGTCGCCCGCAGCAGCCCCGCGACCAGCAGAGCCGCCGCGGCCGCCGAGTCCACCGGATGCGTCGGCCCCGAGTCCGTACGCCGCTGCGGCGCGGCGTGGCAGACCCGGGCGATGATCT
Source organism: Hamadaea tsunoensis DSM 44101 (assembly GCF_000428945.1). Taxonomy (GTDB): domain Bacteria; phylum Actinomycetota; class Actinomycetes; order Mycobacteriales; family Micromonosporaceae; genus Hamadaea; species Hamadaea tsunoensis. The sequence continues at coordinate 71,586 of NZ_AUAX01000009.1, forward strand.
CGTCGGCGGCCTCGGCCGACAACTTGGGCAGCAGCCCGATCGACGACAGCGCCGCCCGGCGTACTCTCGCGAGGTCTTCCAGCCGGGGCGGGTGACCCACCAGATCGGCCGCGAGGAACCGCAGCAGCGGGGGAGCGACCGCGGCGAGGCCGAGGCCGACCGCGGCGCCCGAGCCCGCCAGCTCGCGGTGCAGCCGCGCGGGATGCTCGTCGAGCGCGGCGGAGGCGCAGCGGCGCAGCAGTTCGGTGCTGGTGTCGGCGGGGTCGGACGGCTCGTCGACGGGCCCGTCCGCGAGCACCTGTACGCGCTCGGCCCACCAGTCGGTCAGCTGCCGCCCGCCGTCGGCGCGTTGCGTGGGAACCGTGGCGGCCCACGAGTTCGTCGCGGGGACGGAGTCGGCGGCGATGCCGAGCGCGACCGTGTACTCCTCCAACGCGTCCTGAGCGCCGCGCATCAGCCCGACAGCCGATTCCAGCCGCTCGGTCGCCCCGGCCAACTGCGGTACGCGAGCCGGATCGCCCGTCGCGTGCATCACCCAGGCGAGCAGCCCGCCCGCCATCCGCAGCCGCTCGGCGGCCGCCGTCACCTCGGCGACCGGCAGCTCGTCGCGGGCCACCCGGATCTGGTCGGCGAGATCCTGGACGAGACTCATCACAACCCCGCTACATACGTCTGGGCCTGATCGACCGCGGCCAGCGTGGCCGACAGGCACTCGTCCAGCTCGTTCGTGGCCTGGGCGAGGGCCGCCTGGGCGGCGGTCACCGAATCGTGCCCCGACCCCTCGACGGCCACGGCGAGACTCATCTGCGCCTCGCCCAGCTTGTGGTTCGCCGCGCGTACGGCGTCCTGGCTCTCCTGCACGTGCAGCATGGCGGCATCGATTGCCGCCTTGACCTCGGCGACGCTCGCCACGGCACCTCCCGGGGGCGGCCGCGGCGGGACATGCTGGTGTGCCGCGGATTGTCCTGATTATCCCGTTAAGTCCATTTCTGTAGCCGCATGTGTACGGCGTGTCGCTTGTACAACGAAGCGACCGGACTTTCGGGGCGGATCATTTTCCGGGGCTGGCCGGCCTCACATCGAGCGTTGGGCGGCGGCCGTGGCGCGGGCGCGGGCCCGCCGGCGGCGGGTGAGTACCCACCAGGCGAACCAGAAGAAGAGCACGACGAACAGCAGGATGAGGATCGGGATCACGATCGCGACGACCGAGACCGTGGCGCTGGTGGCGTCCTCCGCCGTGGACACGACCGGCGCCCCGAAGCCCAGGGTGAACGTGTTGATCACCGGGCGGGCGGTCGCCTTGACGCCGTGGACCGTGAGTCCCATGAGGATGCCGACGACGATGGGCACCCACTGCTTCGACTCGAAGAAGCTGCCGGGGTCGGTCACGGTGACCGTCTGCGACTCCGAACCGGCACCGAACGCGATACCGCCGGCGGTCGGGCGCACGACCGTCTGGATGACGTCGTTGGCGTGATCGATGAGCGGGATCTTGTCCGCGACCAGCTCGATCGCCAGCAGCACGGCGAGGATCAGCAGCACCCACCCGTTGCTCAGCCAGCTCCACCCCGACGGCAGGGTGATCAGATTCGTGTACCGGTCGAGCAGACCGAGGGCGAGCAGCGGGATGTACGCGTTGAGGCCGGCGGCGCCGGCCAGTCCTGTTCCCGTGAGCGCTTCGAGCACGCCTTCAGCATGCCAGGTGTGATCCACCCCCGCTCGGCCGATAGGCTCGGGCGGTGCGTCTGGTTATCGCTCGCTGCTCGGTCGACTACGTGGGCCGGCTCGCCGCCCACCTGCCCACGGCCAACCGGCTCATCATGGTGAAGGCCGACGGGTCGGTGTCCATCCACGCCGACGACCGGGCGTACAAGCCGCTGAACTGGATGAGCCCGCCCTGCCGGCTCGAAGAGGCACCCGGCGTGTGGCGGGTCGTCAACAAGGCGGGCGAGGAGCTGCGGATCACCCTGGAGGAGATCTTCAGCGACTCCAGCCACGAGCTCGGCGTCGACCCCGGCCTGCGCAAGGACGGCGTCGAGGCCCACCTGCAGGAACTGCTCGCCGCCCAGCCCGAGACCTTCGGCGACGGCTACTCCCTCGTACGCCGGGAGCACATGACGGCCATCGGCCCGGTCGACCTGCTCTGCCGCGACTCCGCCGGAGCGCACGTGGCCGTCGAGGTGAAGCGGCGCGGCGAGATCGACGGGGTCGAGCAGCTGACCCGGTACCTCGAACTGATGAACCGCGACCCGCTGCTGGCGCCGGTCGCCGGGATCTTCGCCGCCCAGGAGATCAAGCCGCAGGCGCGCGTACTGGCGGTGGACCGGGGGATCCGCTGCGTGGTCGTGGACTACGACCGGCTCCGCGGCGTCGTCAAAGACGAGTGGACCCTCTTCTAGTCACCACCCAGCCTCATCCCCCCGTCCCAAGATCCTGTTTGGATCAGGGAAATCACCCGAATCTTGGCTCATGATTCGGGTGGCAACCGTGATCCAAACGGGATCTTGAAGTAGCGGCGATCAGTAGGGGGCGCCGCAGATCTTCCACTCGCCGGACTCCTTGACCAGCATGAACGTGTGGGACTCCGTGCCGTCGGCGGCCGTGGTGAGCTCGGCGTCGACCGTCGCCGTGGTCCGCCCGTTGCTGGTCAGCACGTGTGCGCCGGTGATCCTGTGCGACTGGATGCCCTGGTCGGAGGCGAGGACCTCGAACGCGTTGAGCGGGAACATGGTCTTCGTGACACTGCACAGCAGGGTGTAGGCGGCGGTCGTGTTGCCGGACTCCAGGTCGTCGGCGAACTCGTTCACCACGTTCGTCACGGGGGCGACGGCGTCCTTGACGGTGGTGAACAGCTTGATGCCGCCGAAGATCCCCCCGGCGCAGCAGAGCACGGCGACGATCCCGACGACGATCAGGACGGTACGCAGCGTGTGCGACTTCTTGGCCGGTGCGGGCGGCGCGTACTGCGGCTGCGGATAGGGCCCCGTGGGTTGACTCATGTCCGCACCGTAAGGCTTGTCCGCAAGGTCAGCCGAGGGAGGCCAGACGGCCCCGGAGGTAGCGCTGTTCCGCCTGGTTGCGGGTCAGGTCGATCGCCCGCCGGTACGCCTCGGCCGCCTCCGCCATCCGTCCGGCCCGGCGGAGCAGGTCGGCGCGGGCGGCTTCGCGCAGCGGGACGTCCGCCGTGGACAGCTCGTCGAGCAGGGCGAGGCCGGCTTCCGGGCCGATTGCCATGCCGACGGCGATGGCGCGGTTGAGGCGTACGGTCGGGGAGGGTACGAGGACCATGAGGTCGTCGTAGAGGCCCGCGATCTGCGGCCAGTCCGTCGCCGACGCGATCGGTGCGGTCGCGTGGCAGGCCGCGATCAGGGCCTGCAAGCGGTACGGGCCCAGCGGTCCGGCGAGGGCGGCCCGGCGCAGCAGCGCGAGGCCGTCTTCGATCATCGGCCGGTTCCAGCGGGTCCGGTCCTGCTCCTCCAACGGGATCAGGCCGCCGGCCGCGTCGACCCGGGTCGCGGCTCGGGCCTGGTGCAGCAGGAGAAGGGCGTACAGGCCCTGGGCCTCGGGGTCGCCGGGCAACAGTTCCGCCACTGCGGCGGCGAGGCGTACGGCAGCCGCGCACAGGTCCGTGCGCAGCAGGTCAGGGCCGCTCGTGGCCGCGTACCCCTCGTTGAAAAGGAGATAGACCACCCCCAGGACCGCGGCGGTCCGCGCGGGCAGCAGGTCCGCGGGCGGCACGCGGTAGGGGATGCGCGCGGTCACGATCTTCTTGCGCGTACGCACGAGCCGCTTGGCCATGCTCGCCTCGCTGACCGCGAACGCGCGGGCGATCTCGGCGACCGACAACCCGCACAGGGTACGCAGCGCCAGCGTGACCTGTGCCTCGAAGCCGAGGGCGGGGTGGCAGCAGGTGAAGATGAGCCGCAGCCGGTCGTCGGCGATCGGGCCGGGAGGGTCCGACGCGGTCTGGACGGCGAGGAGGCGGAGCTTGTCCGCGCCGACCTTGGCGCGGCGCAGGCGGTCGACGGCGTGGTTGCGGGCGGCGGTGGTGAGCCACGCCCGCGGCCGTTCCGGTACGCCGTCGCGGCGCCACGCGGGCAGCGCTCGGGCGAACGCCTCCTGAGCGGACTCCTCGGCGAGGTCCCAGTCGCCCGTGCCGCCGATGAGCGTGGCGACGATGCGGCCCCAGTCGTCGCGGAACGCCTGCTCCAAGGCCTCCTCGGGGGTCGTCATGCGGCGCGGGTTCCGCCGGTGCCGTCGCGCAGCGGGCGGATCTCGACCTGGCCGATCCGGGTCGCCGGGTGCCCGGCGGCGATCGCGATCGCCTCGTCGAGGTCGGCCACCTCCACGATCGCCAGGCCGCCGACCTGTTCGCGGCCCTCGATGAACGGACCGTCGGTGAGCAGGACCTCGCCGTCGCGGACGCGTACGGTGGTGGCTGTGGGGCTGGGCCGCAGGCCCTCGTGCACGCGCAGGACACCCCGCCGGCGAAGGTCCTCGATCCAGTCCGTGAAGTCGGCGAAGGCGCCTTCGGCGATGGCGTCGGCCGCCACCTGCTCGTCGGCACTGATCATCAAGAGATAGCGCACGGGTGTCCTCATCTCGCCGGGTCGTTCGTCCATGGTGTGCCCCGAGGGGCGGACAAGCATTCCAGATTGTCAGGAGACCTGATGAGCACGATCCAGAAAGTGATCTCCCGCGACGGTACGCCCATCGCGTACGCATCGGTGGGAACGGGGACACCGGTGATTTTCGTGGTGGGGGCGCTCAACGACCGGCACAAGTGCGTACCGGTGGCGGAATCGCTGGCCGACGGGTTCACCGCCGTCACCTACGACCGCCGGGCCCGGGGCGCCAGCGGCGACACCCGCCCGTACGCGGTCCAGCGCGAGGTCGAGGACCTGACCGCCGTGATCGAGGCAGTCGGCGGACCGGCGGCGGTGTTCGGCTTCTCGTCGGGCGCGAACCTCGTCCTGCACGCCGCCGCGGCCGGGGCGCCGATCAGCGAGGTCGTGCTGTTCGAGCCGCCGTTCACGTTCGGCGTACCGGCGCCGGACCCGGACGACCTGCCGGAGCGGCTGCAGGCGCTGCTCGATGCCGGCAAGCCGGACGAGGTCGTGACCACGTTCCAGATCGACGGCATCGGCATGCCGGCCGAGGTCGTCGAGCAGATGCGCCACGCACCGTTCTTCGCGGGGCTGGCGGCCATGACGCAGAGCGTGGTCTACGACGCGGTCGTCGCCCGGGAACTCCGCCTGCCCACTCCGGAGATGCTGGCCGTGAAGGTGCCGGTTCTGATCCTCAACGGTGCCGAGACCTGGCCCCGGCTGCGGGACTGGGCGACGGAACTGGCGAACCGGCTGCCGGGCGCCACCCGCGAGGAGGTCTCGGGCGGCGAGAACCACGGCATCCCCACCGAATCGACCGCCGAGGCGATCCGCGCGTTCCTGAAGCGCTGACCGCCCCGTCCCCGTTGCAGCGCCAAGATCCTGTTTGGATCAGCTTTTCCACCCGAATCATGGACCAAGATTCGGGTGATTTCCCTGATCCAAGCGGGATCTTGGGGCGGATCCGGTGGGATCTTGGGGGTGGGGTCTGGTCAGCGCCCGTGCATGATGCGGACGATCTTGTGGCCGAGGGCGACGCTCTTCTCGGTACGCCGGAACGTCAGCAGCGGCACCACCGACGGCAGCCGGCGCCGGGCGATGGACGACGCGCGACCGAACTCCCGCAGCCCGTCCGCGCCGTGGATACGCCCGAAGCCGGACTGGCCGACCCCGCCGAACGGCAGCTCGGGCAGGACGGCGAAGGAGAACGTGGAGTTCACCGCGACCATTCCGGCGCGCAGCCGGCGCGCGATCTTCAGTCCGTTGTGCTTGGAGAACACCGCCCCGCCGAGCCCGTAGGGCACCGCGTTGGCCTTGGCGACCGCCTCGTCCATGGAGGCCACCTTGGCGACCGTCATCGTCGGGCCGAAGGTCTCCTCGCACACCGCGGCGGAGTCCTCGGGCACGTCGACCAGGATGGTCGGCCGGACGACCGGGCCGCGTACGGAGTCGGGGCCGCCGAGGACCGCCGTGCCGCCGCGGGCCAGGGCGTCGTCGATGTGCCGCCGGATGATCTCGCGCTGGCCGGGCATGGTGATCGGGCCGACGTCCTCGCCCGGATCGGTGCCGTAGGTGAGCTTCTCGGCGTCGCCGACGAGCGCCTTGAGGAACGGCTCGTAGACCTTCTCGTGCACGTAGACGCGCTCGATGCCGACGCACGACTGGCCGGCGTTGGTCATCGCGCCCCAGAGGGCGGCGTCCGCGGCCGCCTTCACGTCCGCGTCCGCGTCGACGATCAGGGCGTCCTTGCCGCCGCATTCGACCAGCACGGGCACCAGGTTCTCGGCGCAGGCGGCCATGACCTTCTTGCCGGTCGCGGTCGAGCCGGTGAAGGCGACCTTGTCCACGCCCGAGCGGCACAGGGCGGCGCCCACGTCGCCGAGACCGTGCACGATCTGCAGCACCGGCTGCTCCGGCACGACCTCGCGGAACAGGTCGACGTACCACTGGCCGACGGCCGGGGTGTACTCGCTGGGCTTGAAGACCACCGCGTTGCCGGCCGCCAGCGCGTACGCGATGGAACCCATGGGCGTGAACAGCGGGTAGTTCCAGGGGCCGATGACGCCGACCACGCCGTAGGGCCGGTACTCCAGGCGGCCCGCGAACTCGGGCTGCAGCAGCGAACCGCCGACGCGGCGGGGACCGAGCACCTTGCGCGCGTGCCGGGCGGCCCAGGCGATGTGCTCGATGGTCACGAACGTCTCGAGCGTGGAGTCGATGCGCGGCTTGCCGCCCTCGGCCGTCATGAGCGCGGCGAGTTCCGGGATGCGCCGGGTCAGCAGGGCGCGGAAGCGCAGCAGGCGGCGCTTGCGCTCGGGAAAGCCGAGCGACTCCCACCAGGCGCCCGCCTCGCGCGCGGTCCGGACGGCCGCGGCCACGTCCTCGGCGCTCGCCACCGGGAAGGCGCCGACCTCCTCGCCCGTGGCGGGGTTCGTCGAGATGAGGCGGCCGTCGGCGACCCGGCTCGCGCCAGGCACGGGGAGGTCCGCACGGTCGGTCTGCAGCGGGTCGCTGGTAGTGGTCACGGCGCGAAGTCTAATGCGCGTTCAGGCGAACGCGAAAGATCCTCACTGGTAACCAAGGCCGCCTAAACGGCCAGATATTCATCGAAGATTTCCTTTGCCACGTGCGCGGGCGGCCGCAGCTCACCCTCGGCGTGACGGCGGATGAAGCGGTCCCGCTCCGCGAAGTCGGCGCCGCGGATGATCTCCTGCATCCCGGTGTCGAGCACCCCCGGGTTGACCACCGAGACCGTCACCCCCGGATCGTGGGCCCACTCCGCGGCCACGTGGGCGAAGAACTCCTCCGCGCCGCGCTTCGTCGCCGAGTACACCGACCAGCCGTCGATCACGTGATGCGCCGCGCCCGTGGACACGAAAACGATCTTCAGCGGTACGCCGTCCGGCCGCGCCGCCAGCACCGCGCCGGTCAGCAGCACGGCGGAGGTGAGGTTGACGGCGACCGCCCGCTCGACGGCCGCGGGGTCCAGGCGTACGGCGGGGCCGATCGGTTCGACGACGGCGGCGTTGAGCACCAGCGCGGCCTCCCGGGCTCCGGCGAGGAACCCGGCCAGTGCGGCCCGGCCCGGCAGGCTGCCGAGCTCGGCGAGGTCGCAGGCGTACGGGGTGAGCCGGGGGTCGGCCTCCTGCTCGGCCGTGAAGCCGCGGGCCAGGGCCAGCACCCGGGCACCGGGCTCGCCGAGCACCTGGTCGGCGAGGGCGGCGCCGAGGCCGCGGGACGTACCGGTGATCACCACATGCATTCGTCCCATCGTAGTGACGGCACACCTGGCGTACGCCGTCGGAGCTGTGCAAGCATGCCGGGCCATGGCGTACGCGAAGCAGACGGTGGCGGTCGGCGGCGGCGAACTGGCCGTCGGGGTGTGGGGCGAGACGGGACCGCTGGTGGTGGCGGTGCACGGGATCACGTCCAACCATCTCGCCTGGACCCTGGTCGGCGAGGATCTCGGCCGCGACCACCGGTTCGTGGCGGTCGACCTGCGCGGCCGCGGCGACAGCCGGGATCTCCCCGGGCCCTACGGCATGGCGCGGCACGCCGAGGACGTGGCCGCCGTCATCGAGGCGTTCGGCGGCGGCCCGATCGTCCTGGCCGGCCAGTCGATGGGCGGCTGGGTCACGGTCGAGACCGCGCACCGCCGGCCCGACCTCGTCGAGCGGCTCGTCCTGGTGGACGGGGGCGCGCCGCTGCCGCTGCCGGACGGCGTACCGGCGCGGGCGTCCGAGGCGGATCTGCGCTCGGCGGTCGAGCAGACGGTCGGCACGGCCTTCGCCCGGCTGACGATGACCTTCCCGGACGTCGAGTCGGCCGTCTCGCTGTGGCGCGGCCATCCGGCGCTGACGGAATGGACTCCGCTGCTGCAGGCGTACGCCGAATATGACGTGACACCGGCCGGCGACGGCGTGGCGACGAAGGCGGTCCTGGCCGCGGCGGTACGCGACGCGCAGGAGCTGTACGCGCTGGCCGGCACCGAACCGCGGGCCCTGCCGGTGCCGGGGGTGTTCCTGCGGGCCGAGTTCGGCATGCTCGGCGGCCTCCCGGCGATGTACGCGCCCGGCGACGCGACGCACTGGCTGCCCGGCGTCGCGGAGTCGACGATCGACGATGTCAATCACTACACGGTGCTGATGGGGGAGCGGGGCGCGAAAGCCGTCATAGCCGCGATTCGCGGCGCGGCGGCTGCCTGATCGGGCCGGTCGGCCTGACCAATCGGTCAAATCCCATACGCGACACCGGCACAGGTGGCGTCCTCCGAGGAACGGTCACTAAGGTAACCCCCTCGGGGACGCCGTCGCTGCGACGGGCCCCGTGGGGAGGAAGTCATGGTCCGCAGCGGCCGCCGTTTCCGGCGTGCGACGCTTGCCGCCCTGCTCGTCGCCGGGGTGCTCATGCCCCTGTCCACGGCACCGACCGCGCAGGCCGCGACGACGCCGAGCCTGCCGTCCGGTTTCCAGGAGCAGATCCTCTTCAGCGGCCTGAACCAGCCGACGAACATCGAGTTCGCGCCGGACGGGCGGGTCTTCGTCGCCGAGAAGGGCGGCCGGATCAAGGTCTTCGACGACCTCGCGGACAACACCCCGGACCTGTTCGCCGACCTCACCGACGAGGTGGTCGGCGTCTTCGACCGGGGTCTGCTCGGCCTGGCCCTGGCGCCGAACTTCCCCGCGAACCCGTACGTCTACGTGCTCTACGACTACGGCGACCCGCTCGGCTCCCGGATGCCGGTGGTCTCCAACGACTGCACGAGCGCGACCGGCGGCGGTACGGGCGGGCGCTGCGTCATCTCGGCCCGGCTGTCGCGCCTGACGGTCGACGGCACGACGAACCACATGCTGGCGGGCAGCGAGAAGGTCCTCATCAACGACTGGTGCCAGCAGTACTCCAGCCACTCCATCGGCGACCTGCACTTCGGGCAGGACGGGATGCTCTACGTCTCGGCCGGCGACGGCGCGAGCTACGCCACCACCGACTGGGGCCAGCTGCCCACCAACTCCAACCTGAACCCGTGCGACGACCCGGCCAAGGAGGGCGGCGCGCTGCGGTCCCAGGACCTTTCGACCGGCGGCGACCCGGTCGGCCTCGACGGCACGATCATCCGGGTCGACCCGAACACCGGCGCCGCCGCCGCGGGCAACCCGAACATCGGGGCGAGTGACGCGAACGCCAAGCGGATCGTCGCGTACGGGCTGCGCAACCCGTTCCGCTTCACCATGCGGCCGGGCAGCAACGAGATCTGGGTGGGCGACGTCGGGTACCAGACCTGGGAGGAGATCAACCGGATCCCCAATCCCACCGCGTCGCTGACCAACTTCGGCTGGCCCTGCTACGAGGGCAGCGCGCAGACGCCCGGTTACTCCAGCGCCGACCTGCCGATCTGCACCAGCCTGTACGCGGCCGGCAACACGACCGGGCCGTACCTCACCTACAACCACGCGGCCGACGTCGTGCCGGGCGAGAACTGCGGCAAGGGCGGCGACTCGACCACCGGTGTCGCGTTCTACCCGGCGAGCGGCGGGCCCTACCCGGCCGCGTACAACGGGGCGCTCTTCTTCGCGGACTACTCGCGCAACTGCATCTGGGCGATGCGGGCGCCGACGCCGGGGGCCGACCCGTCGCCGTCGAACGTCACGCTGTTCGAGCAGAACGCGTCCGCACCGGTGGACCTGACGGTCGGGCCCGGCAACGAGCTGTACTACGTGGACATGACCGGCACGGTCCGGCGGATCCGGTACTACTCCGGCAACCGCCCCCCGACGGCCGTCATCGCCGCGACCCCGACGGGCGGCAAGTCGCCGCTGAACGTGCAGTTCGACGGCAGCGGCTCGGTGGACCTCGACGCGTCCGACGCGGGCCGCCTCACGTACGCCTGGGACCTCGACGGCGACGGCGCGACCGACGACTCGACGGACCCGAATCCGACCTGGCAGTACACCACCAACGGCTCGCATGCGGTGAAACTGACGGTGACGGACACGCTCGGCGCGAGCGCGTCGGCCACCACGACGATCATGGTGGGCGACAACGTCCCGACGGCGTTCATGGACACTCCGGTGGCGACCATGCAGTGGTCGGCCGACCAGACCGTCACCTTCAGCGGGCACGGTACGAACGGCGACGCCGCGCTGCCCGTGTCGGGGCTGCACTGGAAGCTACGCCTGCAGCACTGCGAGACGCTCAACAACTGCCACACGCACTACCTGCAGGAATGGGACGGCGTGGCGAGCGGCTCGTTCACCGCCCCCGACCACGAGTATCCGTCCTATCTGGAGCTCGAACTCGACGCCACGAACTCCGACGGCCTGACCACCTCGGTCGTGCGGCGGCTCGACCCGGCGACCGTGGACATCACGGTCAACAGCGTCCCGGCCGGCCGGATGGTGACCGTCGGCTCGGTCACGAAGATCGCGCCGTTCACGCTGACGGTCATCAAGGGCTCGACCGTGACGCTGAGCGCGCCCTCGCCGCAGAACGCGAACGCGGTGGTCTACACCTACCTCCAGTGGTCGGACGGGCAGGGGCAGACGCACGCCGTCGACGGTCCGGACAAGCCGACGACGTACACGGTCACGTTCCGCGGGACCTTCACCCGGCGTACGATCTCGGGCGCCTTCGGATCGACGTTCCGGCGCCTGGTCGAGCTGGGTGCGGCCACGCTGGAGACCCGCGTACTGATCCGGGCGACGTCGCCGAGACGGCGGTAGCGCACCCCTGGGCAAGTGGTGACCGGCGGGTAACTTCTCACACCCGGCGCCGCTTCCTGGGCTCCGCCGCGCCATGGCAGACTCATCACGGCTGAACGGTCGTTCGAGGAGGCTGTGGTGGAGATCAGTACGGTGGGCGTCGTCGGGCTCGGCACGATGGGCGCCGGCATCGTGGAGGTCTTCGCCCGCAACGGGCTGAACGTCGTGGCCGTCGAGATCGCCGAGGCCGCCCTGGAACGCGGCCGCGGCAACCTGACCGGCTCCACCGACCGGGCCGTGGCCAAGGGCAAGCTCGCCCCCGAGGACCGCGACGCCCTGATGTCCCGGGTCGACTTCCAGGTCGGGCTGGCCGCCCTGAGCGAGGTCGACTTCGTCATCGAGGCCGTGCCCGAGCACCTGGACCTGAAGCAGGCGATCTTCGCCGAGCTGGACAAGGTCTGCAAGCCCGAGGCCATCCTCGCCACCAACACCAGCTCGCTCAGCGTCACCGAGATCTCGGTCGCCACCCACCGGCCGCACCGGGTGATCGGCGTGCACTTCTTCAACCCCGCCCCGGTCATGAAGCTGGTCGAGGTGATCAGGACCGTCGTCACCGCCGAGGACGTGGTGGCCGACGTCGAGGCGCTGTGCGTACGCCTCGGTAAGGTGGACGTCACCATCGCCGACCGGGCCGGCTTCATCGCCAACGCCCTGCTGTTCGGCTACCTGAACCACGCGGTGGGCATGGTCGAGGCGCACTACGCCACCCGCGAGGACATCGACGACGCGATGCGGCTCGGCTGCGGCCTGCCGATGGGCCCGCTGGCGCTGATGGACCTGATCGGCCTCGACACCGCGTACGAGATCCTGGACACGATGTACCGCCGGGGCGGCCGCGACCGCCGGCACGCGCCCGCGCCGCTGCTCAAGCAGATGGTGACCGCGGGCCTGCTGGGCCGCAAGTCCGGCCGCGGCTTCTACACCTACGAGAAGCCGGGTTCGCCGGTCGTCGTGGCGGACGAGCTGACCCCGTCGGGAACGGCGGCCGTCGACGGCGCCCGCGCGATCGGGTCGGTCGGCGTGGTCGGCTCGGGCACGATGGCCGCCGGCATCATCGAGGTCTTCGCCAAGGCCGGCTTCGAGGTCACCAACGTGACGCGGGGCGGGGAGAAGTCGGCGGCGCTCTGCGAGGCGTTCAAGCTCTCCCTCGGCAAATCGGTCGTCCGCGGCCGGCTCACCGAGGCGGAGCGGGACGCGATCATCAACCGCGTCACCTGGTCCACCAACCTGGAACACCTGGCCGAGGTGGACATGGTGGTCGAGGCGGTCGTCGAGGAGCTGTCGGTCAAGAAGGCGCTCTTCGCCAGCCTCGACGAGATCTGCAAGCCGGGTGTGGTGCTGGCCACCACCACGTCGAGCCTGCCGGTGGTCGAGTGCGCGATGGCGACCGGCCGCCCCGCCGACGTCATCGGCCTGCACTTCTTCAACCCCGCGCCGGCGATGAAGCTGGTCGAGGTCGTCCGGACGATCCGTACCTCGCCGTCGACCGTCGCCACCGCCCTCGACGTCGTCGCCCGCCTCGGCAAGCACGCCGTACGCTGCGACGACCGGGCCGGGTTCATCGTCAACGCGCTGCTGTTCCCGTACCTGAACGACGCGGTGAAGATGCTCGAGGCCTCGTACGCGACGGCCGACGACATCGACCACGCGATGAAGCTGGGCTGCGGCTACCCGATGGGGCCGTTCGAGCTGCTGGACGTCGTCGGGCTGGACGTGTCGCTGGCCATCCAGCGCGAGCTGTACCTGGAACTGCGGGAGCCCGGCTTCTCTCCGGCCCCGCTGCTGGAGCACCTCGTGACGGCCGGGTACCTGGGCCGCAAGACCGGCCGGGGCTTCCGTGACCACACTCGCTGAGCGCGGGGACCGCGTACCGATTGGCTAACCTGGTAGGCGTGAGTCCGCGGCGAAACAACCGGCAGCCAGGCAAGACCGAGATCGACGAGACGTCGTCGCGGCGTGGCGTCGAACTCGAGTACGGCCGTGACGGCTTCGACGGTGACTTCAACGTGCGCCACATCACCGCGGCGGGGGCGACGAAGGCGTACCGGTGCCCGGGCTGTGACCATGAGATCCCGGCCGGGGTCGCGCACGTGGTCGCCTGGCCCGCCGACGGCCGGGGCGACGCGTCCGACCGGCGGCACTGGCACACCGCCTGCTGGCGGGCCCGCGACCGGCGCCGTCCGACCCCGAAGCACCTACGTTGACCAGCTGAAAGGCCTCTGGTGAGCATGGCCGACATCCGCGCCAACTCGATCCTGCCCGCCCGGCGTACGCCGATCGAGCTGCACACCGCCGACGGCCTGAAGCTGATCGGGGAGCTGGCGGTCCCGCTGGACCGGGAGCCGGCCGGGACGATCGTGTGCTTCCATCCGCTGCCGACGCACGGCGGCATGATGGACAGCCACATCTACCGCAAGGCCGCGTGGCGGCTGCCGGCGCTGGCCGGGATGGCCGTGCTGCGCTTCAACACGCGGGGCACGACGAGCGTCCAGGGCACGAGCGAGGGCGCCTTCGACGGCGGGAACGGCGAGCGGTTCGACGTCGCCGCCGCCATCGAGTACGCCGAGTTCGCCGACCTGCCGAACATCTGGGCCGTCGGCTGGTCCTTCGGCACCGATCTGGTGCTCAGATACGGGGCGGAGCCGGGGGTGCGGGGCGCGATCCTGCTGTCGCCGCCGCTGCGGTACGCCACCGAGGCGGACCTGCGAAACTGGGCGGAATCCGGCAAACCTGTCGTGGCGCTCGTGCCCGAACTCGACGATTACCTGCGCCCGGCCGAAGCCGCCGCCCGTTTCGCCGCGATTCCACAGGCGGAGGTGGTCGGCATCGAGGGCGGTAAGCACCTGTGGGTCGGCCAGGCCGAGCGGGCCCTCGACGAAATTGTACGCAGAGTGACACCTTCGACACCGACGCCGCTTCCTCAGACGTGGGAGGGTTCGATGGAGGCCGGTGACGCCACCGCGTACGCCGACCGCACGACGGCCGCCTTCGGACCGCTTCAGCAGTGATTCCTACGCCACATCGTTGCTGGTGACAGGAATCCGACCGCAATCGTCGTCCATACGGCCGAAGTCGTCGCTCGGCCCGCACCGGTAATGTCGTTTGTGCCCGAGCACGCATCGTCGAGGGCTTTCGTGAGGAACCTAGCAATGCGTGAAGCGAGCGTCGTCAAGGACCCGGGTGTGCCACCGGGTTCTTTCTTCGACCTCGCCTACCGGCATGAGCCCGCCGACGACTACGTCCGGCTGAAGTGGTCCCCTTCGGGCAAGCGGCGCTGGGTCCGCCCGCGCGGCAGCCGGCAGGCGTCCTGGCTGCTGCAGGCGTACGTGGTGGCGATGTTCGTGCTGCCGACCGACGCCGCGATCCAGGTGATCGGGGCCCAGGGCTACGCCGCCGCCCTCGTCGCGATGCTGATGTTCGCCGCCTGGCTGATCACGGCGCTGTTCGGTCTGCACGACCCGATCCACAGCCGCTACCCCGTACGCGGCGCGCTCGCCTTCCTCTGGGTCGCATCGCTGATCTCCTATGTGGCGATGCCCTTCTTCGGGCCCTCGCCGACGCAGCGGCTGAGCGCCGACCGGTGGCTGATGCTGCTGATCGCGGCGTCCGGCATCATCCTGGTCGCCGGCGAGCACCTGCGGGCGCCCCGCGACATCCTCCGCGTGGTCCGCGCCTTCGTCTACGGCGCGGCCTTCTCCGGTTTCGTCGCCGTGCTGCAGTTCTTCGCGCACTTCGACATCAAGCCGTACCTGCGGATGGTGCTCATCGGGTTCAACTCGGGCGGCGCGGACATCAGCCTCACGCCCCGCGACGCCCTGCTGCGCGTGTCCGGCACGGCCAACCATCCGATCGAGTTCGGCGTGACCGCGGCGATGGTCCTGCCGCTGGCGATCTGGCTCGGCTTCTTCGACCGGGAGCGGTCGCTGGTGAAGCGGTGGGCGCCGGCCGGGCTGATCGGCGTCTGCCTGGCGCTGTCGGTCTCGCGCTCGGCCATCCTGACCGTGCTGATCTCCATCGGCCTGATGGTCGCCCTGCTGCCCGCCCGCTTCCGCGTGTGGATCCTGGGCGTGGCACCGTTCGCCGCGGTGGGCGTCATGGCGGTCACGCCCGGCTATCTCAAGACCATGGTCTCGTTCACGAGCATGGGCGGGGACGATCCGTCGATCACCAACCGCACCAACAACTACCCGCGGGTGGCGGCGCTCGTCTCCGAGTCGCCGTACTTCGGGCACGGCGGGGGCACGTTCCTGCCGGCCGACGCCACGAAGATCCTGGACAACCAATACCTGAAGACGTCGATCGAGCTCGGGCTCGTGGGCGTCTTCGCGCTCATCCTCTACTTCCTCGTGCCCGCCATCTCGGCGCTCATCGCCCGGGCGAGCCACAAGGACGACGCGTTCCGCGGCCTGTGCGCGGCCCTCGCCGGCGGGTGTCTCGCCGCGGCGGTCGGCTGCACGGCCTTCGACGGTTTCTCCTTCCCGCAGTTCACGTCGGCGCACGCGCTGATGCTGGGCCTGTGCGGAGCGGTCTGGCTGTACGCACAGCGCGCCCGTCTGTCAGACTCGCAGGTCGCCGGGGCGTCTCCGGCGGGCGCGTCGTCGGCGGGGCCGGCCGTCATCGAGACCAGGATCCTGGTCCCCGCAGGGGGTCCGGAAATCGTCGGCAAGCCGAGTAACCTGAGTTCCCTCCGGAAAGAAACGAGCCTCTGATGGATCTGGTGGCAGTATTCTCCAGCCTTCGCCGGCACAAGATCATTGTCTTGATGGTCCTGCTGCTGACGATCGGTGGAGACCTGTTCGTGGTCTACGGGCTGCCGCAGCAGTACGAGTCGAAGGCGCAGTACCTGCTCAGCCCGCCGCCGCCCCCGCCCACCGACGAGGAGATCCAGAAGAATCCCTCGCTGGCCAAGCTCAACGCCAACAACCCGTACCTGCGGGTGGCGACCCTGTCCGTCGTGACCGACGTGCTGGCCCAGCGGGTCGGCGCCGACGAGACCCGCAAGAAGCTCATCGCCAAGGGCGCGGACCAGGACTACGCGATCGCGACCACCAACGCGATCGGTTCGGGGCAGCTGATCGAGATCACGGGTACGGGCCACTCACCGGAGGAGTCCGACCGCACCCGCGACATCGTCGTCGACCAGATGGTGAGCGAGCTGCACGACATGCAGACGGTGAACGGGGCCGACGAGCGCTACCTGATCAAGGCGATTCCGGTCACACAGTCCGCCGAACCCCTGCACAAGGTGACGGTGACGATGCGTTCCGTCATCGCCGTGACGGTCGCCGGCTTGATCCTCCTGTTCGCACTGATCTCCATCGCGGACGCGATCGCGCCGTGGCGCCGCCGCCGCGCCGGCCTGGACACCCTGGCGGCGCCGGAGCCCCCGCGCCAGCTGGAGCAGCGGCCGACCGGCACCGCGGGCGTACCGGCGTACAACGGGACGACCTACAACGGCACCGCGGTCAACGGCGGCTACAACGGGACCGCGGTCCCGAGTACCCCCAGCATGCCGGCCATTCCGGACGTCGAGAAGACCATGCCGGTGCTTCTCGAATGGCGTCAGCCGCCCGGCCAGGAGGACGACAGTACGATCATCCTCCCGCTGTCCAAGGTGCGCGAGAACTGATCACGTCATAGCAGGTCAGGGGCGCGCTCGGCGTCGCCTGGGAGCTTCTGTCGCCTACCCAACACACATGGGCTCTTCGGTCACGTACCGTCGGCCGGGCGGTGCCTCGTTCTACAGACAGGGCGGTTGTTGCTCAACGCCCAAGTTCACTAAGGTCACACGCTAGCCACCGACGATGGCATCGGGGGTGCATTTTTCCTCTCAGGAGGTAGAGCCGTGCGCGGCGACCAGATAAACCAGAGTTCTCGACTTTCGTCCGGCGCTATCGGCCGCTGGCGGGGGGCGTCGGGTCGGCGTAAGACATTCGCCACCGCGGTCGCCCTGGTGCTACTCGCCGCTGCCAGTCTGGTCGTGAGCGGGTCGATCCCTGCCGCCGCGGACAGCTGCCTGCCGAACCCGGTGGCATGCGAGAACGCCAAGCCGGGCGTGCCGGAGTCCACTTGGGACGTCGTCGGCAGCGGTGACCCCAGCATCCAGGGCTTCGCGACGCAGATCAGCGTCACCCCGGGCGGCCAGGAGCAGTTCAAGGTCAAGACCGACGCCCACGCGTACACGATCACGATCTACCGGCTCGGCTGGTACAACGGCGACGGCGCCCGGCAGATCGACACCGTGCCGGTCAGCGCGACGCTCCCGCAGACGCAGCCCGCCTGCATCACCTCGCCCGCGACCGAGATCTACGACTGCGGCAACTGGGGCGTCTCGGCGACCTGGAACGTGCCGAGCACGGCGGTCTCCGGTGTCTACATCGCCAAGCTGATCCGCACGGACAACAGCGGCGACAGCCTGATCCCGTTCATCGTGCGCGACGACACCAGCCACTCGGACATGGTCTTCCAGACCTCCGACACGACCTGGCACGCGTACAACACGTACGGCGGATCGGACTTCTACCAGGGCGCGGCGAACGGCCGGGCGTACAAGCTGAGCTACAACCGCCCGATCACGACGCGGGGCCAGAACAACGGCCGCGACTTCCTGTTCGCCAACGAGTACCCGATGATCCGGTTCCTCGAGCGCAACGGGTACGACGTGAGCTACATCTCCGGTCTGGACACCGCGGTCCGCGGCAACCTGCTGACCAACCACAAGGTCTTCCTGTCGGTCGGCCACGACGAGTACTGGGCGGGCGACGCGCGTACCAACGTCGAGCACGCGCGGGACGCGGGCGTGAACCTCGCCTTCTTCAGCGGCAACGAGGTCTACTGGAAGACCCGCTGGGAGCCGAGCGTCGACGGCACGAACACGGCCAACCGCACGATGGTCAGCTACAAGGAGACCTGGGCCAACGCCAAGATCGACCCGTCCAGCGAGTGGACCGGCACGTGGCGGGACCCGCGGTTCACCCCGCCCTCCAACGGGGCGCGGCCGGAGAACCAGCTGACGGGTACGGCGTACGTGTCGAACTCCGACGACATCGCGATGCAGGTGACGCAGCAGCAGGGCCTGAACCGGTTCTGGAACTACACCACGGTGGAGAACCTGACCGCCGGCACGACCGCCACGCTGGCCGCGCACACCGTCGGCTACGAGTCGGACGAGGACCTCGACAACGGCTTCCGGCCGGGCGGCCTGATCTGGCTGACGACCACGACCGCACCGGTGCCGCAGTACCTGCACGACTTCGGCAACGACGTGCAGCCGGGCACCACCACGCACCACATGACGCTGTACAAGGCGCCGTCGGGCGCGCTCGTCTTCAGCGCCGGCTCGATCCAGTACACGTGGGGTCTCGACCAGGACCACGACGGCCCCGGTGACCCGGCCGACGTGCGCATCCAGCAGTCGACGGTGAACCTGTTCGCCGACATGCACGTCCAGCCGACCAGCCTGATGGGCACCCTGCACGCCGCGACGGCGAGCGCCGACGGCACCGCGCCGACGGCGACCATCACCTCCCCGGCGGCCGGCGCGAGCATGGCCAACGGCGCCAAGGTCACGCTGAGCGGCACCGCGACCGACGCGGGCGGCGGCGTGGTGGCCGGCGTCGAGGTCTCCACCGACGGCGGCAGCACCTGGCACGCGGCCACCGGCCAGGCGTCCTGGTCGTACGCGTACTACGCGGCCGGCACGACCACGCAGACGGTCCTGGTCCGGGCGATGGACGACAGCGCGAACATCCAGCCGACCCCGACCTCGCGGGCGTTCACCATCACGGGTGCGTCCTCGCTGTTCGGCCAGCGCGTACCGACCACTCCGGCGGACGTCGACGGCTCGGCGCTGACCCTCGGCGTACGCTTCACGCCGCAGGTGAACGGGACGATCACGGGCATCCGGTTCTACAAGGGCACCGGCAACACCGGTACGCACGTCGGCACCCTGTGGTCCAACACCGGTACGCAGCTGGCGACCGGGACGTTCACGGGCGAGACGAGCACCGGCTGGCAGACGCTGACGTTCTCCACGCCGGTGTCGGTGACGGCCGGCGCGACCTACGTTGCCTCGTACTACGCCCCGAGCGGCCACTACGCGGAGCAGAACTGGTACTTCAGCTACGGCGACTACACCGCGTACCCGCTGACGGCCACCCGGTCCTTCGGCAGCAGCCCCAACGGGCTCTACCGGGCGGGCAACGGGTTCCCGACCTCGTCGTACTCGGACACCAACTACTACGTGGACGTGCTGTTCTCGGCCGGCGGCGTCACGCTGCCGACGGTGATCGCGACCACACCCACCTCGGGCTCGACGATGGTGGCGGCGTCGGTGAAGCCGACCGCGACGTTCAACATCGCGGTCAACCCGGCGACGATCAGCTTCGAGGTCTCGGACGGGTCGGACACCCCGGTGGCCGGCACGACCACCTACGACGCGGCCAGCAAGACGGCGACCTTCACGCCGTCGGCCAACCTCGCGGCGGGCACCGCCTTCACCGCGACGGTCGACGCCGACGACACCCTGGGCCACTCGATGGCCGCGCCGGCCGTGTGGAACTTCACCACCAGCGCGGCCGGCGACACGCAGACGCTCTTCGCGAGCAACGCGGTGCCGACCAACCCGGGCACGAGCGACTCGAACTCCGTCGAGCTGGGTGTGAAGTTCAGCTCGTCGACCGCCGGGCAGGTGGTGGGCATCCGCTTCTACAAGGACAACGGCAACACGGGTACGCACATCGGCAACCTGTGGTCGTCGACCGGCACGAAGCTCGCCAGCGCCACGTTCACCAACGAGACGGCCTCGGGCTGGCAGTACGTCCAGTTCAGCTCGCCGGTCACGGTGACGCCGGGGACGACGTACGTCGCGTCGTACTTCGCGCCGAGCGGTGACTACGCGGCGGACGGCGGCTACTTCGCGTCGGCGCTGACCAACGGCGACCTGTCCGCTCCGTCCGGGACGAACGGCGTCTACCACTACGGCTCGGACGCCTTCCCGACGGATTCGTGGAACTCCACGAACTACTGGGTCGACCCGGTGTTCGTGGCAGGGACGGGTGCGCCCGCCCCGAGCCCGTCCCCGTCGCCGTCCGCGCCGGCGAGCCCCAGCCCCAGCCCGAGCCCTTCGGCCACTGGGAGTCCCGCCGCTACGGTGGGGCTGTTTCCCGATACCGCCGTCCCGACGAACACGACCTGGAACGACAACGGCCCCATCGAGGTGGGCGTACAGTTCAAGTCTTCCGTAGCCGGGAAGGTGACGGGGGTCCAGTTCTACAAGGGCACGGGCAACACCGGTACGCACACCGCGCGCCTGTGGAGCTCGACCGGTACGCAGCTGGCTTCCGCGACCTTCAGCGGGGAGACGGCCTCCGGATGGCAGACGGTCACCTTCAGTGCACCGGTGACGCTCACCGTGGGGACGACGTACGTGGTCTCCGTCTATGAGCCGGCCGGGCACTACTCGCTCGACAGCAACTACTTCGCGTCGGCCTACACGAGCGGGGCGCTGAGCGCTCCGGCGACCTCGAACGGGCTGTTCCTGTACGGTGCTACGGGCTTCCCGACCAGCTCGTACAACGCGAGCAACTATTGGGTGGACGTCGTGTTCCAGCCGGTCTGACCGGCGGATCCGATAGCGATGGCGGTGCGCCGGTCATGATCGACCGGCGCACCGCGCCGTGCACAGGCCTGGGGGGAGACGAAAGGCCCGATGGACAAGCCGAGACTGCTGTTCTTCCGGTGGATCCACGACAACCTGCCGGGGTTCATCCTGCGGCACATCGAGGAGCAGACCCGCTGCCTGGAGCGGTGGTTCGAGGTCACCGTGGTCGGCGAGGACGGCGACTACGCCGAGTTCTGCGACCGCCACCGGCCCGACCTGGTCGTCTTCGAGACCGGGGTCTACACCCGGCGGCACCGGATCACCAACCTGGGCGCGTACCAGCAGATCCCGCGGCTCGGCTTCATCCACTCGGACGCGTACTGCCTGTCCCGGTCGGCGTCGATCGCGGACATGGAGCGCTACGGCGTCGAGGCGATCTTCACGATGTCCGCCTCGCTGGCCGAGTACACCCCGGAGATCGCCGACCGGCTGTTCGTCTGGCCCAACTTCGTCGACCCCGAGCTGTACCGCGACTACGGCATGCCGAAATCGACGCCGGTCCTCTTCACCGGCAGCCAGGCGATCCACTATCCCTGGCGCAACGCCGTCAGCCGGGTCGTCGGGCAGAGCTACCCGACGCTGACCGCCCCGCACGCCGGCTGGTTCGACCGGCAGCGCTCGTCGCGGATGGTGCACGGCGAGCCCTATGCCCGAATGATCAACTCTGCGCAGTTCGTGCCCGCCTGCGGCACGATCGCCAAGGAGGTCGTCCGCAAGCACCTGGAGATCCCGGCCGCGCGTACCTGCCTGATCGCCGAGCCGACCGCCGGGCTCGCGGCCGCCGGGTTCGTGGACATGCAGAACGTCGTCTTCGCCGACGAGCACGACGTCCTCGACAAGCTGGACCACCTCTTCGCGAACCCGGACGAGCTGCAGCGGATCACCGACGCCGGGCACGCCCTGGTGCACGACCGGCACACCGCCGCGCACCGGGCCCAGTTCCGCCAGTGGTACGACCTGCGCAAGAACCTGCGGCCGGGCGAGCGGATCGTGCAGCCGGGCCCGTTCCAGGCGCTCACCGTCACGACCGGCACCGAGGGCAACCACCACCCGACCAGCTTCGGGCGGGACCGCGTACTGCTGGCCCAGGGCGACGAGAAGCTTCTGTCCGGCGACCACCAGGCGGCGCGCGAGTTCTACCTGCGCTGCCTGAACTTCCACTTCATGGCCGAACCGGTGCTCCGGCTGGCCTGGACCGCGCTGGCGCTCGGCGAGCCCGACCGTGCCGCGCACTGGCTGGACCAGACGATCGAGGGTTCGCTGATCACGCACAACGCGCTCGAACCCGACCCGGTCGAATGGGCCTTCCTCATCCGTACGCTGCTCTGCCGGGGCAAGGCCGACGAGGCCGCCCGGCAGGCGGGGGAGTTCCCCGGCCTGAACCACCCCGAGCTCGACCGGGTACGCGCGGTCGCCCGCCTGCTCGCGAACGGCGACCGGCTCGCGTTGCCGGCCGACGGGAAGAACCGCCGGGCGAGCCTGCACCCGTTGCCGGACAAGGCTTTGCCGGAGTGGCTCGCGGAGTTCGCGGCGCACCTGACGGCCTGTGGCCAGCAGCGTCTCGCCGACCTGCTCCGCGAGCGGACGGGGGCGTTCACGACGGCGCCGGTGACGCTCGCCCCAAAAGCGCCTGAGCAGCCGGGAAGCCCCAGCGTCCGGCTGCGCCTGCGGTTGTCGTCGACCCGGCTGCGCCGCAAGGTCGAGTACCGGCTGCGCCAGCGCTCGGCCCCGGCCCCGCTGACCGGACTGGCCGCGGTGGTCCGCGATCTCGCCCAGCACGAGCAGCTGGCGTCGGTCCTGTACGCCGGCCCCGCGCACTGGCCGCACCGGCAGCACCTGGTCGACGGGCTGGCCGACAATCCGGGCCGACCGCCGCTCGCCGCCGTCGCAAATCTGTCCGAAGTAGACCGCCACGCCGTCGCGTACGACATGGTGGTGATGGTGGGCGGCGGCGAGGCGGCGGCGATCCCGGGCAGCGTGCGCGACGCGGGCCTGGTCCTGATCGAGGGGTTGAACAGCGAGCCGGGCTACCGGATCGCGGCCGAGTACGCCGACGACCCCTGGTACCTGCTCGTGGCCCACGAGCCCGAGGCCGGCTATGCCGTCTTCCGCCGCGCGGCGCGCCTGGAGGAACCCGCATGAGCGAGACCATGACCGACTCCGCCATGGCCTCGAAGGTCAAGAAGGGGCTGGCCTGGAGCACGATCAACAGCCTGGCCCTGCGGGCGGGCAGCTTCGCGGTCGGCATCCTGCTGGCGCACCTGCTGGCGCCCAAGGAGTTCGGCGTCTTCGCCGTCGCGCTGACGGTGCAGTCGATCATCGTGACGCTGGCCGATCCGGGCATCAGCGTGGACCTGATCCGCAACGGCGACGTCGAGCGCCGCGCGGCCACCACGACGACCCTCGCGCTGATGGTGAGCGGTGTTCTCGCCGTCATCATGGCCGTCTTCGCCGGTCCGGTGTCGAGCGCGCTGGGCAGCGGCGAGGCCGCCCCGGTCGTCCGGGTGATGGCGTTCACGCTGCTGCTGAGCGGCCTGTCCACGGTCCCGTACGCCAAGATGCAGCGGGAGTTCCGCCAGTCGGCCCAGCTCGCGGTGGACGCGACCACGCTGATCGTCAACGTGCTGGTGATCCTCGTGCTCGTGCCGCTCGGCATGGGCGCGATGGCGCTGGCCGTGGCCCGCGTGGTCTCCCAGGGCTGCGCGTGCGTACTGCAGTTCGCGTTGACGAAGTCGCTGCCGAGCATCGGCTTCAACCGCGACATCGCGCGCGGCGTCCTGAAGTTCGGCATCCCGCTCGCCTCGGCGAACCTGCTCGCCTGGATCGTGCTCAACGTCGACTACATGGTCGTCGGCAGCACGGCCGGCGCGGTCGTCCTCGGCTTCTACACGCTGGCGTTCAACATCTCCTCGTGGCCGCTGAACTCGCTCGGCACCGCCATCCGCAGCGTCGCGCTGCCGGCGTTCTCGCAGCTGGGCGACGCGGGCCGGCAGCTGTCGGGGTTCCTCGCGGCGACCGCGCTGGGCTGGGCCGCCGCGCTCGGCGTCGGCGTCGGGCTGTCCGGCCTGGCCATGGTTCTGATCACCCTGGTCTACGGCGAGAAGTGGGAACCGGCGACGGCCGCGCTCGCCGGGCTCGCCTTCTTCGGCGCGCTGCGGGTGATCTTCGACCTCGCCGCGACCTTCCTCATCGCCAAGGGCAGCAGCAAGTCCATCCTGTTCCTGCAGGCGGGCTGGCTGATCCTGCTGGTGCCCGCCATGGCCGTCGGCACGCGGCAGTGGGGCCTCGCCGGCGCCGGCTGGGCGCACGTCGTGGTCGCCGCGGTCGCCATCGCCCCGATGTACTTCTTCGCCCTGCGCCGGCACGGCATCCGCCTCGGCCCGGTGCTGCGCCAGCTGATCGTGCCCGCGCTCTGCGCGGCCCTCTCGCTCGGCGTCGGCCTCCCCCTGATCCACCACCTGAGCAACCGGTTCGTCGCGCTCTTCGTCGGCGGCGCCGTCCTTCTCCTGCTGTACGCGGTGCCGATGCTGCCCTGGTTGCGCGGACGTCTCCGCGACCTGAAGGCCGCCGCGGCGGCCGCGCCCGCACCGGAGCCCGAGCCCCTGCCCAGCCTCGACGAGACCGTCGAGTTCGCCCGTATCCCACCGCAGTCGGGGGACCCCCGGCAGCAGCCGACCACGGCCGAGATCTGAAGGGATCTTCCAGTGACGCGCCTCGAACCGATCGTCCGTGCGGCCGCTCCGGTACCGGACCTGCCCGCCGGGCGCCGGCCGCTCGTGTCGGTCATCACCCCGTGCTACAACTACGGCCACTTCCTGCGGGCGAGCGCGCTGAGCGTACTGGCGCAGGAGGGGGTGGACGTCGAACTCGTGATCGTCAACGACACCTCCACCGACGACAGCGGGGCGATCGCGGACGAGCTGGCCGCGGCCGACTCCCGGGTCAAGGTCGTGCACAACCCGCGCAACACCGGCCACGTCGTCGCCTTCAACAACGGGTACGCGGTGGCGACCGGCGAGTACATCGTCCGGCTGGACGCCGACGACCTGCTGACGCCGGGTTCCCTGGCCCGGGCGACCGCCCTGTTCGAGGCGCACCCGAACGTCGGGCTCGTGTACGGGCACCCGGTGCACTTCACGACCGACGTGCCGGAGACCTCCCGGCAGGAGCCGACCGGCTGGACGGTCTGGGCCGGGGTGGACTGGGTGGCCCGGCGCTGCAAGCTGGGCGTCAACTGCATCACCACGCCCGAGGCCATGGTCCGGGGCAGCGTGATGAAGGAGGTCGGCGCCCTCGACACCCGCCTGAAGTACGCGCAGGACATGGAGATGTGGCTGCGTACCGCCTCGGTGTCGGACGTCGGCCGGGTGGACGGGGCCGACCAGGCGTTCCACCGCGACCACGCGGGCAGCATGAGCGTGAACGACGGCGGCGGCCTGCTGCTCGACCTGCGCGAGCGCCGGACCGTCTTCGACGCCGTCTTCGGCGGCCCCGGCGGCCGGCTGCCCGGTGGCCCCGCCCTGCACGACCTGTCCCGGCGTACGCTCGCCGCCGAGGCCCTGACCAGCGCGTCGCACGCGTACGACCGGGGGCTGACCGAGCAGCACGGCGTCGACGAGTTGATCGCCTTCGCCCTGGAGACGTCGCCGGACGCCCAGCGGCTGCCGCAGTGGCGGGCCCTGCGCCGGCGGCAGCTCGTGGGGGCCAAGTTGGCGCCGCTCAATCCGGGGTTCGTCGCGACGGTGGCCGTCCGGCGGCTGCGCCGCGATGCCGCGTACCGGCGCTGGCTGCGGACGGGAGTCTGACCGGTGGCCCGCCCCCTCCTCGTCTTCTGCGCCGGTACGCCGTGGGAAGGGCTCGCCGGCTCGGACCGGTTGCTCGCGACGGCCCTGCTGCGCCACGCCGACGTGCTGTTCGTCGACCCGCCGCTGTCGGTGCTGCGCTCCGGTGGCCAGCTCACCCCGAAGCTGACCGGGATCGGCGAGCCCATGAGCCATCTCGTGACCGTCGTCCCGCCGTTTCACACCCGGGTCGGCGTACGCCAGGCGGTCGGCCCGATCGTGCGGCGCCAGATCGGCTGGGCGCTGTCCAAACTGGACCGCCGCCCGTACGCCGTGGTCGACTGCCGCCTCGGCGGCCTGCTCGGCGGCTGGGGCGAGGGCGTCCGCGACGTCCTGTACGCGACCGACGACTTCGTGGCCGGCGCGCAGCTGATGGGGCTGGACGTCGAGCACGTCCGGACCCTGGAGGCGAAGTCCGCCCGCCTCGCCGACCTGGTCGCCTGCGTCTCGCCGCTGGTCGAGGAGCACTGGGCGGCCCTCGGTGCCCGTGATGTCTTCGCGTTGCCGAACGGGGTCAACACGGCCGCGTACGCGGATCTGGCGAACGTGCCCCCGGCGGCCGATGTGGACCTTCCCGGCCCGATCGCGGGGGTCGTCGGCCACCTCTCCGCCCGGATCGACATGGATCTGCTCGAAGCCGTTGCGGCGCAAGGCATTTCGCTGCTCCTCGTCGGTCCCGTCGACCCGCGCTGGGAGCCGGAGCGCTTCGCCGCGCTCGTCGAGCGCAAGAACGTCTCCTGGCTCGGCCGCAAGCCCTACGAGGAGATGCCCGCGTACCTGAAGGTCATCGACGTCGGCCTGACCCCCTACGCGGACACCCAGTTCAACCGGGCCTCCTTCCCCCTGAAGACGCTGGAGTACCTGGGCGCCGGGCGGAGTGTGGTGAGCACCGACCTGCCCGCGACGCGCTGGCTGGACACGCCGTTCATCCAGGTCGCCACCGGTCCGGCCGAGTTCGCCGCGGCCGTCGTGGCCGCCGTCGCCGATCCCCGGCCGGAGCTGTTCGAGGCCCGCCGCGCGTACGCCGAGGGGCACTCCTGGCCGGCCCGCGCGGACCGCCTCGCGAAGGCCCTCTCCCTCCAGTAGAGCTGATCGGAGAGGGCTGGAGCTGATCGGAGGAGGCTGCCCCGCCGCGCGGACAAACCCGCGCGGCGCAATGGACGGCCGGACCTCGACACCGGGGGGCGATCTGGTGTCGGCAATCAGCAGTTAGATCAATCAACGAAGTCGTTCACGGCAGACTGCCAGCGAACCCCTGCGCATCTTCCACAGCCTCCTCATCTTTGGAGCGAACCCCCTCATGGTTCCTTTGATCCGTTCTGGCACGGTCGTGCTCGCGACGGCCGCCCTCGTGGGCGCCTCGCTGGTGGCCGCGACCCCCGCGCAGGCGGCCGCACCGGCCTTCGTTCAGCAGGCTTCCGCGCACGGGCAGGGCAGCGCGACCCGCGCGGCGACGATGACCGCCAACACCGCCGCGGGCAACCGCATCATCGTCGAGGTCGGCGTCTGGAGCTCCGGCAACGCCACCGCCACCGCCGTGACCGACAACGCGGGCGACACCTTCGTGAAGCTGGTGAGCTTCACCGCCTCCGAGCACACCGAGCTGAGCGTGTGGACGGCGGTCGTCGCCACCGGCGGCACCAAGCCCGTCATCACCGCCACGGCGACGGCCTCCGCCGACATCGGCCTGGTCGCGCTGGAGTACTCGGGCCTGTCCACTGTGGCCGATGCGAGCGTCGTGGACCGGCAGTCGCACGCCACCGGGACGACCGGCAGCGCGAGCACGGTCAGCTCGTCGGCGACGACCGCGGTCAGCGCCTCGAACGAGCTGGCCGTCGGCTTCTACGCCGACTCGGGCTTCGGCTCGACCCTGACCGCCGGCTCCGGCTACACCCAGCGGGCCAAGGTCCAGCAGGTCAGCGACATGGACATGCTCGTCGAGGACGCCGTCGTCAACACCGGCGCGACCCCGGCGGCCACCTTCGGCACCAGTGCGAGCACGGTGTGGCTGGCGGCGGTCGTGGTGTTCCGCGTACCGGCGGCGGCGGCGACCGCGCCGGACGCCCCGACCGGCGTGACGGCCACCCCCGGTGACAAGCAGGCGGCGGTGTCCTGGACGGCTCCGGCCGACAACGGCAGCACCATCACCTCCTACACCGTGACGCCCTACATCGGCTCGACCGCGCAGACCCCCACCACCGTCACCGGTACGCCGGCCGCCACCAACGCGACGGTCACCGGGCTGACGAACGGGACCGCGTACACGTTCAGGGTGACGGCCGCGAACGCGATCGGCACCGGCCCGGCGTCGGCGGCCTCCGCGGCGGTGACCCCGGCGGTCAGCACCACGGGTTCCTTCGCGGCCCTGCAGAGCTGGCCGATCGTGGCGCTGAGCAACGTCCTGCTGCCCAACGGCAACACGGTCGCGTGGGACGGCTGGCAGCAGCCGCAGCCGACGGTCGTGTGGAACCCCGCGCAGCCCTCGAACTTCACCACGTTCAACGCCCCGACGAGCGTCTTCTGCGACGGCGCGGCCAGCCTGCCGGACGGGCGGCTGCTGGTGGCCGGCGGGTACGGCGTACCGACGACGGGGAATCTCGGCATCGCGGACACGTACATCTTCGACTACACCAACAATTCGTGGACCCGCGTCGCGGACATGCACTACGCGCGCTGGTACCCGTCGGTGACCGAGACGGCCGACGGCCGCTACGTGGCGATCAGCGGCAACGACACGCTGAACACGCACTGGGCGGACACCCCGGAGATCTACGACCCGGCGACCAACACCTGGACGCTGCTGACCGGCGTCTCGACCCCGCAGGTGCACGAGACCGAGTACCCGTTCACCTACCTGCTGCCCAGCGGCAAGCTGTTCACCATCGGCACCAACGAGGACAACTCGTTCCTGCTCGACGTGAACGCCAAGACCTGGACGCCGGTCGGCGGGGCCAGCGGCATCCACAATGGATCGTCGGTCATGTACCTGCCCGGCAAGGTGATGTACAGCGGCGGCGGCGCGGACGTGAACTCGGCCGGCCCGTCGTACAAGACCACGTCGGTCATCGACCTCAACGCCGCGACGCCGCAGTGGCAGCAGACCGCGCCGATGAACTCCGCGCGGATCTACCACACGCTGACGATGCTGCCGAACGGCAAGGTGCTCTCGGTCGGCGGCGCGTCCGACACCGACCAGCACATCATCACCACCGGCCAGCTCCAGACCGAGATCTGGGACCCGGCCACGCAGACGTGGACGAACGACGCCACGATGGCGGTCTCCCGCAACTACCACTCGACCGCGCTGCTGATGCCGGACGGGCGCGTACTGGTCGCGGGCGGCGGGCACCCGTTCCAGGCCAGTGACCCCGGGCAGTTCTCGGCGCAGTACTACTCGCCGGCGTACCTGTCGGCGGGGCCGCGCCCGACCATCACCTCGTCGCCGGCCGGGACCACCTACGGCTCGACGTTCTCCGTCGGGACCCCGGACGCCGCCGACATCTCGGCGGTCAACCTCGTCTCGCTCGGCGCGGACACCCACCAGCTGGACATGAACCAGCACTTCGTGCCGCTGAACTTCACCAAGGGCTCGGGCACGCTCGACGTCACCGCGCCGGCCTCGGCGGGCCTCGCCCCGCCCGGGTACTACATGTTGTTCGTGCTCAACAGCGCGGGCGTACCGGCGATGGCCAAGATGATCCAGATCGCCGCCAACCCGACCGCGCCGGCCGCGCCCACCGGCGTCACGGCCATCCCGGGCAACGCCTCGGCCACGGTCGCCTGGACCGCGCCGAAGAACACCGGCAGCCCGATCACCGGCTACACGGTCACGCCCTACATCGGCGCCACCGCGCAGACGCCCACCACGGTGTCCGGCCTGCCGCCGGCGACCAGCGTCAACATCACCGGGCTGACCAACGGCACCGCGTACACCTTCAAGGTCACCGCCACGAACGGCGTCGGAACCTCGCCGGCCTCCGCGGCCACCAATGCCGTGACGCCCGGTTCGGTCCCACCGCCCACGTTCATCCAACAAGTGAGTACGCAGAACGGGGCGGCCAGCGTCCTGTCGGTGACGCCGACGGCGAACCTGACGGCCGGCAACCGGCTCATCGTGCAGGCGGGCGTCTGGAGCTCGACGAACGCGACGATCAGCTCGGTGACCGACACCGCCGGCGACGTGTTCACGAAGGTCGCGAGCTGGAAGGCGGGCGATCAGACCGAGCAGAGCGTCTGGACCGCGCCGATCACGGCCGGGGCGGGCACGAAGCCGCAGATCACCGCACATGCGACCGGGACGGCCGACGTCGGCGTCAGCGCCCTGGAGTACGCGGGTCTGTCCACAGTGGCCGACGCGACCGCGGTCGACCAGAAGACCACGAACGCGGGCCTCACGTCGGGGGCCGGATCGGTGTCGTCCGGCGCGACGGCCGGGGCGTCGTCGAGCAATTCGCTGGCGCTCGGCTTCTACGCCGACTCGGGCTTCAACACCGGCTTGACCGGCGGTTCCGGCTGGACGGTACGCGGCAACATGTCGCCCAACGGCAACATGGACCTGCTGACCGAGGAGAAGACGGTGGCGGCCGGGGACACCCCGAACGCGGCCGTCGGCACCGGCCCGAACACCTACTGGCTGCTCGGTACGCTGATCTTCAAGCCCGCGGCCACCAGCGCGCCCACGGCTCCGAGCGCCCCGACGGGCGTCTCGGCGACCGCCGGGAACGGCTCGGCGACGGTCACGTGGACGGCCCCGAACAACGGCGGCAGTGCGCTCACGTCCTACACGGTGACTCCGTACATCGGCTCCACCGCGCAGACTCCGACCACCGTCACCGGTACGCCCCCGACGACCAGTGCCGCGATCAGCGGGCTGACCAACGGGACGGCGTACACGTTCACGGTGACGGCGACGAACGCGGTCGGGACCAGCCCCGCCTCGGCCGCCTCGGCCGCGGTGACGCCGACGGTCTCGGTGCCGGCACCGGCCTTCGTCCAGGCGAAGTCCACGCAGTCGGGCAGCGCAACCACCCTCGGCGTGACGATGACCAACAACACGACCGCGGGCAACCGGATCGTCGTCGAGGTCGGCATCTGGAACTCGTCGTCGAGCGTGATCACCGGGGTCACCGACAACGCCGGTGACACGTTCACCCTGGTCACTTCGTTCACGGCGAGCGACCACGCGCAGATCAGCGTCTGGACGGCGGTGGTGGCGACCGGCGGCACGAAGCCGACGATCACCGCGACCGCGCCGAAGACCGCCGACCTGGGCATCGCCGTGGCGGAGTACTCCGGCCTGTCGACGGCCACCGGCACCGGCTCGGTGGACGTCTTCGCCACCGGCACCGGCACGACGAGCGGAGCGGCCACCGTACGCGCGGCCGCCACTGCTCCGACGACGGCCGCCGGGGAACTCGCGATCTCCTTCTACGGCGACTCCGGTTTCGGCACCGCGCTGTCCGCCGACGCCGCGTACGCGTCCCGGACGAACCTGTCCCCGAACGGCAACTGGGACATGCTGATCCAGGACGCGACGGTGGCCTCGGGCGCGACCCCGCAACCGGGGACCGGCACCGGCCCGGCTACCGTCTGGCTCATGGCGACGGTCGTCTTCAAGCATGCCTGACCAGCGCATCTCTGACAGCGAGCCGGTCCGCCTTCCGAGGTGGGCCGGCCCGCTGGCCGTCGAGGGCCTCGTGCTCGTGCTCGCGACGGTGCTCGGGGTGCTGCTGTGGCCCGACAGCACCCCGCATCCGGACCGGGTGACGACCCTGGTGCAGGCGTGCGACCTGAGCGCGTTCGGGGCCGCGCAGGTCGACTTCACGATCCGCAACGACGACGTCGTCGAGCACAACTACGAGGTGCTGCTGCGTGTCTCGCACGGCACGACGCCGCTGGGGACCAACCTGAGTTACGGCAACTTCGTGAAGCCCGCGCAGACGATCACCGTGCACGCGCTCGTGCCGGTCACCGGCGACACCGCCGACGCCGTCTGCGCAGCCAAGGCCACCGTCCACGACACCGAGGTCGGCCACCGGCACTCCTAGTCCGGTAGCCGCCGTCACCGCTCAGGAGGAACACCGCATGTCGAACGCCGTACCCGCGCCGGAGCACCGGCCGGGCCTGTCCACCGCGCGCCTGCTGCGCCTGATGCGGCGGGCCGTGGCCGAGTGCTCGCTCGACCTCGCCGGCCGGGTCGTGCTCACCGAGGCGGCCACCGGACCGTACGTCGTGACGCCGATCCTGGCCGCGCTGGCCGGGGCCGAGGTCGTGGCGTGGACGAAGACCACCCGGTACGGCACGGCGGCCGACATCGCGGCGACGACCATGGCCCTGGCCAAGGAGGCGGGCGTCGCGGACCGGATCACCGTCACCGAGACCCGTGATCTCGCGGACGTGGCCCGCGCCGACGTCATCACCAACTCCGGCCACGTACGCCCGATCGACCGCGCCCTGATCGACGCGATGAAGCCGACGGCGGTCGTGCCGCTGATGTTCGAGGCGTGGGAGGCCGAAGCCGGGCGCAGCGACCTCGACCTGACCGCCTTGCGCGCCAAGGGCGTCCAGATCCACGGCACGAACGAGCGGCACCCGAACGTCGACGTGTTCTCCTACCTCGGCCTGATGGCCGTGAAGCTGCTGCTCGACGCGGGCGTTCCGGCGTACCGGAGCCGGATCGCGGTGCTCTGCGACAACCCGTTCCACGACTACCTCGTCCGCGGCCTCGAAGGTGCGGGCGCCACGGTCACCTCGGCCGCCTCCCTGGCCGGCCTGCTCGACCAGGACGCTCCGGACGCCCTGCTCGTCTCGCAGAAGCCGCGTGGTGGATCGGTGCTCTCGGCGGCCGAGGTCGAACGGCTCGCGAGCGGCTGGCCCGGCGTACTCGTGGCGCAGTATTGGGGTGACCTGGACCGCGCGGAGCTGGCGCGGTACGACCTGCCGGTGTGGCCCGCGACGGCGCCCGGGGCCGGGCACATGGCGGTGCTGCCCTCGGAGGTCGGGCCGGAGCCGATCGTGCGCCTGCAGTCCGGCGGGCTGAAGGTCGGCGAGGTGCTGCTGAAGCCGGCGGCCGAGCGGACGGCGGCGGATCTGGAGTATGTCGATGAGCTCTGAGGTGCGCGTTCTACTCGTGGGCCTGGGCCCCACCACCGAGACGGCGCTGAACAGCCTGCTCGCGCGGTGCTCGGTCGTGGGGCTGCTGCGGCCCGGCGACGACACCGTGGTCGAGACCGCCCGGAAGCTGGACATCCCGGTCCGCGCCGAGACGTCCGTGGCCGCCCTGAAGTCCTTTGTGGACGAGCTGGCGCCGGACGCGGTCGTCGTGTCGTCGTATGACCGGATCCTGCCGGCGGAGGTGCTGGAGGGGCGGCCGTTCGTGAACGTGCACTACGCCCCGCTGCCGCGCTACCGGGGCCGGGCCACGGTCAACTGGGCGCTGATCAACGGCGAGCCGAGCGCGACGATCTCCGTACACTGCCTGGTCCCCGGGCTCGACGCGGGCGGCATCCTGTTCGCGCAGGACGTGCCGATCGGGCCGCGCGACACCGTCACCGAGCTCTACGACCGGCTCAACGCCGTGCAGGAGACCGCCCTGGGCGACGCGGTCCTGCGCCGGATCGCCGGTGACACCGGTGTCGAGCAGGACGAAAACCTCGCCACCTACGCCTGTACGCGGCTGCCCGCCGACGGCGAGATCGACTGGTCCGGCCCGACCGTGGCCGCCGACCGGCTCGTCCGCGCGCTGACCGCGCCGTTCCCGGGGGCGTACACGTACCTGGGGCTGGAGCAGCTGGTGGTCGACCGGGCCGAGCCGCGCGACGACGCCCCGGTCTTCGACGGGCGGATCCCGGGCCGGGTGGTCGGACGATCGGCGGCCGGCGGCTGGGTGGACGTCCTCACCGGCGACGGCGTCCTGCGCCTGCACGAGGTACGCCTGCGCGGCGAACGCCACCGGGCGGGCGACCTGATCCGGTCGGTGAAGGTCACGCTGGGTTTGCGCCAGGCCGACCTGCTGGCGAAGATCGCCGAACTGGAAGCACGGCTCGCGTGAGCGGGCGCACCGCCTGTCCGCCGCGCAACCGGTCGACCGGCCCAGCATGGAGGCACGGAAGACTGAATCCGGCTTCGGGTAGTGCCAGAAATCGGTCAAGGGGGCTCCGCGCCAGACGCTGGACTTGCTAGTCTTCGCGCGCCCAGGTCGATGACGCACAGTGATCAAATGTGCCCGACGAAGTCTGTGATCACGTACGCCGTTCGCGTACCTCACCGAAGGGTCGTCATGTCCAACGAGACGTGGACGTACAAGAAGCCACGCCCCCGGCGACGCATGGGACGCATGATCGGTATCACGACGGCGATCGCGGCCGTCGTCGCGGGCGCCACCGTCGTCGTCCTCGCGGTCAACCGGTCCGACGGCAACGCCGACCGCTCGGCGACCGGCGGCGACTCGTCGCTGGGCGTACCGGGATCGCCGGGCGGGGTCCTGCCGTCCGGATCGGCGGGCCCGAGCGCCTCCGCGTCACCGTCCGCCTCACCGTCACCGTCGGCGGCCTCGTTGTCGAAGACGGCCGCGGCCAAGGGCGGCACCGGGGTCAAGCTGCGCGGGGTCGACGGCGGCACCGGCTACTACGGCAAGTTCTCGCCCGGCCTGCCGACCAGCGCGTCGTTCTTCCCGGTCGCGGTGTGGTTCGAGAGCGTCAGCGACAGCGGCGACACGGCCAAGGACAAGGCCGCCGGCCTGAACACCTACGTCGAGCTGACCGACTCCAGCCGGCTGGACGTCGTCAAGGCGGCCGGCATGTACGCGATCACCGACCAGGAGAACTGGTCGGGCGACGCGCTCGTCGGCCACCTGCTCAGCGACGAGGCCGACATGTGGGGCGGCCCCGGCAGCGCGACCTGGACCGGCAAGTACCCCGGCGACGGGACGATCTGCAACCCGGGCAACGCGTCCTGCGGGTACACGGTCCAGTCGACCCTGCGCGGCAAGCTGCCGGCCGACAAGCGGATGCGCTACGCCAACTACGGCAAGGGCATCACGTTCTGGCAGAGCGACAGCCAGGCGGCCAAGTTCGTGAACACGTACCAGGACCTGCTGTCGGCCGACAACTACTGGTTCACCGACAACAACATCTGTACGCCGACCGAAGGCGGCTCCCTCTTCGGCGACCGTACGCTGTCGTCGGCCGAGTGCCACCGCGCCTCGAACTACGGCAAGACGATCGACCGGGTCCGGTCGCTGGTGTCGCCCAAGGGCAGCAAGCCGGTGTGGGCCTTCGTCGAACTGGGCCACCCGTTCACCGAGGGCGACTGGCCGTCGATCACGGGCGCGCAGGCGACCGCGGCGGTCTGGAGCAGCCTCATCCACGGCGCCCGCGGCATCATCTACTTCAACCACAGCTTCGCCGGCGACTGCCAGACGCAGCACGCCCTGCGCGACAGCTGCTACTCGGCGATCCGGCAGTCGGTCACGGCCGTCAACGCCCGGGTCAAGGCGCTCGCGCCGGTCCTCAACGCGCCGTTCGCGGACAACGTGGTGAAGGGCAGCGCGGGGGTCGACGTCTCGCTGAAGTGGTACAACGGCAACTTCTACCTGCTGGCCGGGTCCAACGGGGGGACGGGCAAGCAGACGTTCAAGCTGCCCTGCATCGGGAAGACGGCCAACGCCACGGTCCTGGACGAGGGGCGGTCGATCCCGATCAGCGGGGGAACGTTCTCCGACACGTTCGCCAACTCCAACGCGGTGCACATCTACCGCATCGACGGCGGGTCCAGCTGCGGCGCTTACTAGCGGGGTTTTCGGCCCGGGCCTTTGGGGGTCCGGGCCTTTGGGGGTCCGGGCCTTCGGGCTAGGGGTGGAAGGTTGTTGCTGGGCCCGCCCTTCGGGCGGTGCCGGGCACTCGGCCCCATAGTGCAACGTCCGTCAGCACAGAGATCAACAATTACTTCGTATTTGTTGATCTTGCACTGCCGGACGTCGCGGGCCGAGTGCGGTGCGGTTGCGGCCGTGGTTATGCGTTGAACTCCTTGAGGGCTGCTCGCCGGGTTTCCAAGGGGGTGCGGGACTTGGCCGAGATCATGACCGCGACGTCGGTCGGGGACAGCTTGCCGAGGAAGTCGCGTACCGTCTGGTCGTCCAGGGGGGTGTCGTCCCAGTAGGTGTGGCAGAGGGCGTCGTCGGAGGCGAAGGACGTGGCCCGGGCGCCGAGGACCTCGTCGACGAAGACGCCGTAGAGGGTCCATTCGGAGAAGTGCAGCTGGGAGCCTACGACCGTGGGCCAGGGGCTGCCGGTCGTCTTCTCGATGCGGGCGAACATCTCGGTCAGGATCGCCGGGTCCCAGGCCAGGATCGACGAGACGTAGTCGTGGTAGGGCGGCGGCGCGGCCGGCAGGCCGAGCATCTCGCGGGCGGCCTTGTGCCACAGCACATGCCGGGGCAGCCGGTCGTCGATCTCGTTCGGCTTGCGGTAGAAGCGGGCGACGCCGTCGCGGACGAAGGTGTCAGGGCCGAAGGGACGGCAGAAGCTGATGTCCGAGTCGACCAGGAGCAGCGTGTCCGCGTCGACGGCTCCGCTGGCCAGCTTCACGATCTGCTGGATGATCCAGCCCCGCAGCGGCGGGAACGGCCGGCGCAGGTTCAGCGAGTACTTCGTGCCGGGCAGGTGGCGTACCGAGCGGGGCAGGAAGTCCGTCTCGTCGAGCACGTGCGTACGCGGTCCGCTCAGCGATCCGAACAGTTCCAGGTCGCGGCGCGGCACGATGAGGTGATGGTGCACGTCCGGCGGCGCGTACGCGAGCACGGAGGCGTTCAGGTCCCGGCTGAGCTCGAAGTCCCCGGCGAAACTCGGGGTGACGACGGCGAGGCGGTCGGCCATGGTGTTCAGTGTGACCCTTCGGCGGTCCCGGAACCGGTCCCGGAACGGGTGGAGTCGTCGCGTTCCCACGACGCGTTGCGGTCGGCCCGGTACGCCAGCCGGGCGGTGACGACGAGGCCGGCGTACGTGGCCGCGTCCATGGCGCCCCGGGGTCCCTGGCGGACCAGTTTGAGCACGTCGCGGGCTGCCCCGCCGGACGTCTCCCGAGCGGTGGCGGCATTGGTCCGGTGGTGTTCGGCCTTGCCCCGATAGGTGCGGCGCAACACCTTGAGCAGATCGCGTACCCGCCGCGGCAGCGCGACCGTCACCGGCGGGCAGTCGACGATCTCGATCTCACCGGTGCCGAACAGCTGATCCACGAAGAGGTCGTCGGCGACCTGGTCGGGGAACTCGTCGAACCGGGCGCGACCCGCAGCCGACAGTGCGTACACGCCCGCGCCCCAGAGGGAGTTGAGGACGGCGGGCATCTGCGAGCGCGCCCGGGAATAGCGGCGGACCAGCGCGACCGACTTCGCCGAGTCGTAGACCAGCGGCGGGCGGCCGGCCAGCGGTCGCTGCTCGCCTGGGATCTCCGGCGTCAGACGGTCGGCCACGGTCAGCGCCGACTGCAACGGCAGCACCACGTCCGCGTCCAGGTAGATCCGCGGGAGCGCGCGTACCGCCTTGTCGCCCGCGCGCAGCGCGAGCACTTTCGAGCCTTCCGCCAGCTCCAGCACGCGTACGCCCGCGAAGCGCCGGGCGATCTCGGCGGTGTTGTCGGTGCAGCCGTTGGCGACGACCACGACCTCCAGGCGGCCGTCGAGGACGGCGGGGTGCAGTTCGGTGAGGCAGGCGGCGATGACCGCCGACTCGTTGTGGGCCGGGATGACGACCGAGGCGAGGGTCACCGCAGTCCCTTCTGCTGGGGCCGGTCGCCGCCGGGCAGCGCCGCCCAGCGCTTGCGCGACAGCAGTACGCGCAGCGCGTACCGGTTGGCGGGCCGGTGGATGCGGAGAGCTTCGTTGAGCGCGACGACGGCGCGGAAGACGGAGGTGGCGAACCGGCCGTGGTACTTCGCGAAGTACCGCACGCGGTTGACCGTGTTGAGCGCGACCAGGCCGTGGCTCGCGCCGGACGCGCCGCCCTCGTGGGTGACCACGGCGTCGGGCACGTAACGGAT
Source organism: Hamadaea tsunoensis DSM 44101 (assembly GCF_000428945.1). GTDB lineage: Bacteria > Actinomycetota > Actinomycetes > Mycobacteriales > Micromonosporaceae > Hamadaea > Hamadaea tsunoensis. The sequence goes on from NZ_AUAX01000009.1 coordinate 109,486, forward strand.
CGCCCAGCCGGCCTGGCGCAGGCGGCGCGCGTAGTCGGTCTCCTCGCTGTAGAGGAAGAACCGCTCGTCGTCCCAGGCGCCGATCTGCTCGTCGGCGGCCCAGGCGATCGCCAGCACCGCGCCGGTCGCCCAGTCGACGTCGCCCGGCCGCTCGTACGGCGCCCGGGACCAGATCATCTCCGAGAGCCCGGCCGGCCGGTCCGGCCACTTCTTGCCCAGCAGCGCGTCGCCGAGCGCCCGGCCGATCGACGGCTCGCGGCGCAGCGACGGGTAGGGCTCGCCGTTCTCGTCGTCGAACCGCGGCACCGCCGCCCCGACACCGTCCTCGTGCAGGGCCGCCAGCAGCTTGCGTACGCTGCCCGGGGCCAGCTCCAGGTCCGGGTTGAGGATCAGCACCGCGCCGGTCTCGCCGAGCAGTTCGCGCCCGGCGTTGATCCCGCCGGAGTAGCCCAGGTTCTGCCCGGTCGGGTGGAACACCACGTCCGGGTACTTCGCCATCACCGCAGGCAGGTCGTCGCGCGAGCCGTTGTCGACGACGATCACGCGTACGCGCAGGCCGTCGGCGGCCGCCGGCAGGGTGTCCAGCAGACCGGCGATCCGGTCGGCGCTGTTGTACGTCACCGTGATCACGGTGCAGTCGACCGCGACCGTCGCCGACGGTTCGAACCCGGCCGTACGCATCGGGTTGGTCACTTGTCCTCCGTGGTCGCCGGGGACTCGGTGGCCAGCCGGGAGTTCTTGCGGAGCCGGTACAGCGCGGGCGGGCCCTGCACGATATAGCGGCGGGCGAGCCGGCGGGGCTCCCGGGCCAGCCGGTACGCGCCCTCGACACCCGCCTTGCGGACCCAGGCCGGAGCACGCTGGACGGTGCCGGCGATGAAGTCCGTCGCCGCCCCGAAGGCGAGCAGTACGCGAGCCCCGCTGGCCTGCGCGTACTCGGCGATCCACCGTTCCTGGCGGGGTTTGCCGAGCCCCACGACGAGCAGCTCGGTACGCGTACCCGCCACGGTCGCGGCCAGCTCGGCGGCGCCCTTCGGGTCGGTCAGCTGGGCCCGGGGCGGCGCCCACGTGCCCGAGATCTTGAGCGCGGGCAGCTGCTCGGAGAGCGCGGCGAGGAGCAGCTCGTGGCCGGTCGGCGTACCGCCGAGGAAGCCGACCGTGGCGCCGGCCGACTCGGCCACGCCCAGCAGGAGCGGCAGCAGGTCGGACCCGGCGAGCAGCGGCCAGTCCCGGCCGGTCAGGAGGGCCGCGCGGCGTACGAGCGGGACGCCGTCGAGCAGGACGAGCCAGTCGGGGCTCGCGGGGCCGGCGGCCTCGAAGTCGACGCGGCCCTGGCCGGCGCTGCCGAAGTGGTGGATGTGATCGACGTTGGCAGAGGCGATGGCCAGCGGCCGGGCGGGCTGAGCCGGGGCGGTCAGGCGGTCGCGGACCGCGCCGACGACCCCGTCCAGCTCGAGCAGATGCACGACGGTGCCGCCCAGGAGAATCCGGGCGGCCGGCAGGTTATCGGTCATGCGCTCAATCCGTATTCCGACAGTGAGAATTCGACAGTGATCCATGAATAAGGGCGGTTTCCGCCAGTGCCCAGCTAACCTGGTCCGGATGCCGGACTAGTACGGCCGAACGGCCGATGACCTGGCATCCTTTGGCGACGTAGGGAGGCGGAAAGGTTCGACCTTGGAGAAAAAGCACAGCTCAGGCTCGGTATGTGAGGGGTATTTACGGTGCGGTCTGCCAGATATCCGTCAGTGGCATACCGGCTGACCAGGGCGTCCGGCTAGCCTGCCCGGGTGTCGTTGACCTCTGACGAGCCCATTGGCGTGGCTGTCGTCGGGGCCGGTTACTGGGGCCCCAATCTCGTTCGCAATTTCCAATCCAGCCCGGACTTCCGGCTTGCCTGGCTGTGCGACCTCGATGTCGCGCGAGCCAAGAAGGTACTCGGCGGCTACTCGACCGTCCAGCCGACGGACGACCTGGCCCTCGTGCTCGCCGACGAGAACGTGGCGGCCGTGGCGATCGCCACACCGGCCGGCACGCACCTCGACGTGGCGATGCAGGCGCTGGCCGCCGGCAAGCACGTCCTCGTCGAGAAGCCGCTCGCGGCCACGTACGCCGAGGGTGTGGAACTGGTGGCCGAGGCGGAGCGCCGCGGCCTGATCCTCATGTGCGACCACACGTTCTGCTACACGCCGGTCGTGACCCGGATCCGTGAGCTGGTGCACTCGGGCGAGATCGGCGATCTGCAGTTCCTCGACTCGGTCCGCATCAACCTCGGCCTCGTCCAGCGCGACATCGACGTGCTCTGGGACCTCGCCCCGCACGACCTGTCGATCCTGGACTTCATCCTGCCCGCCGGCGTGGAGGTCGTTTCGGTCAGCGCGCACGGCACCGACCCGATCGGCGCCGGCCGGGCCTGCATCGGCTACCTGACGCTCCAGCTGTCGACCGGTGCCATCGCGCACGTCCACGTGAACTGGCTCTCACCGATCAAGGTGCGTACCACGATCATCGGCGGCTCGAAGCGGACCCTGGTCTGGGACGACCTCAGCCCGACCACCCGCCTCGCGATCTACGACCGGGGCGTCGACGTCGCGGCACCCGAGGAACTCGGGGACGAAGCCAGGCGAAACCTGCTCGTGTCGTATCGATCGGGGGACATGGTGGCCCCGGCGCTCCTCGAACGCGAGGCGCTGAGCACTATGGTGGCCCAGTACGCGGCCGCGATCCGCACCGGAACGCCGCCGCTCACCGACGGGCGCGCGGGGCTGCGCGTACTGCGGATCCTGGAAGCGGCCTCGGCCAGCCTGCGGGCCGGCGGCGTCGCCGTGCGTCTGGACACCGATGGAGGAATCTCGTGAGTGCAGCGGTTGCCGTGAGCGGATCGCGGGCGCTGGTCACCGGCGGCGCCGGAACGATCGGCTCGCACGTCGTCGACCTGCTCGTGCAGGGGGGCGCGACCGAGGTGATCGTGCTCGACAACCTGGTACGCGGGCGCCTGGCGAACCTGCGCGAGTCGCTCCCGTCCGGGGTCGTCCGGGTGGTCGAGGGTGACATCCGCGACGCCGCCCTGGTACGTGACCTGACCGAGGGCATGGATCTCGTCTTCCACCTGGCGGCGCTGCGGATCACGCAGTGCGCCCAGGAGCCGCGGCTGGCCAACGAGGTGCTGGTCGACGGCACCTTCAACGTGATCGAGGCGGCCGCCGACGCCGGCGTACGCAAGGTGATCGCGTCCAGCTCGGCGAGCGTCTACGGCCTGGCGGAGCAGTTCCCGACCACCGAGCGCCACCACCCGTACAACAACGACACCTTCTACGGCGCGGCCAAGGCGTTCAACGAGGGGATGCTGCGCAGCTTCAAGGCCATGAAGGGCCTGGACTACGTGGCGCTGCGCTACTTCAACGTCTACGGCCCCCGGATGGACGTCTTCGGCCTCTACACCGAGGTGCTCATCCGCTGGATGGAGCGCATCGAGAGCGGGCAGCCGCCGCTGATCCTCGGCGACGGGCTGGCGACCATGGACTTCGTGCACGTCGCCGACATCGCGCGGGCCAACATCCTGGCCGCCGAGGCGGACGTCACCGACGACGTGTTCAACATCGCGTCGGGTACCGAGACGAGCCTGCGGGAACTGGCCGCCGCGCTCAGCGCGGTCATGAAGTCCGACCTGGAGCCGGAGTTCGGTCCGGCCCGCTCGGTCAACGGCGTCACCCGCCGGCTCGCCGAGATCGAGAACACCGCGAGCCGCATCGGTTTCCGCAACGAGATCACCATGGAGGAGGGCCTGCGCGGCCTCGTCGAGTGGTGGCGCGCGGAGCGCATCGCGGGCGACGACCCCGGCGCGGCGAAGGCGGTCTCTCAGTGAGCAACGCGAAGATCCCTGTCATGCTGCCGTGCCTGGGCGAGGAAGAGGCCCAGGCCGCCGCAGAAGCCGTACGCTCCGGCTGGGTCGCCCAAGGCCCCCGGGTCACCGCGTTCGAGAAGGCGTTCGCCGAGCGTGTCGGCGCCGCCGAGGGCATCGCGGTCAGCAACTGCACGACCGGCCTGCACCTGGCGCTCGTCGCGATCGGCGTCGGCCCCGGCGACGAGGTCATCGTCCCGTCGCTGTCGTTCATCGCCACCGCCAACGCGGCCCGCTACGTCGGCGCCACCCCGGTCTTCGCGGACGTCGACCTGGCCACGGGCAACCTGACCGAGGCCACGATCGACGCGGTGCGTACCGAGCGGACGAAGGCGATCATCGCAGTCCACCAGGGCGGCAACCCGTTCGACACCCGCGCGCTGCGGGCCGCCGCCACCCGCTGGGGCGTCGCGCTCGTCGAGGACGCGGCCTGCGCCGCCGGCTCGACCGCGTACGGGCGGCCGGTGGGGGAGGGCGCGCTCATCGCCGCCTGGTCGTTCCACCCGCGCAAGGTCATCACGACCGGCGAGGGCGGCATGATCACCACCGACGACGCCGAGTGGGCGGTCCGCCTGCGCCGCCTGCGCGAGCACGGCATGAACGTCTCCGCCGCCGAGCGGCACGCCGCCACCCAGCCGGTGCTGGAGGCGTACCTGGAGACCGGTTACAACTACCGGATGACGGACATCCAGGCGGCCGTCGGCCTCGTGCAGCTCGACCGGCTGGACGGCCTCGTCGCCCAGCGCCGCGAGCTCGCCGCCCGCTACGACGAGCTGCTCAAGGGCATCGAGGGTGTCACGCCCGTCACCGTTCCCGGGTACGCCGAGAGCAACTACCAGTCGTACTGGATCCTGTTCGGCGCGGAGTTCGCCACCGACCGGGACGACGTCCTGCGGATCCTGGCCGACGCCGGGATCTCGGCCCGCCGGGGCATCATGGCGGCCCACCTCGAGCCCGCGTACGCGGGTGTCGAAGCCGATCTGCCGAACACCGAGCGGCTCACCCGGCACTCGCTGATCCTCCCGCTGCACCACCTGCTGACCGCCGAGGACCAGGACCGGATCGTCGGCGTCCTGCGTACCCTGGCCTAGAGGAGACCGCTTTCATGGGCAACATCCCGCTCGTCGACCTGGCCGCGGCGCACGCCGAGGTGGCCGCCGAGGTCGAGACCGGCTTCAAGCGCATCATCGCCGACACGGCGTTCATCGGCGGCGCCGAGGTGACCGCGTTCGAGCAGGAGTACGCCGCCTTCTCGGGCGTCGGGCACTGCGTTGGCGTCGCCAACGGCACCGACGCGATCGAGCTGGCCCTGCGCGCGATGGACATCGGCCCCGGCGACGAGGTCGTCACCGCGGCCAACACGTTCGTCGCGACCGTCGAGGCGATCGCGCGGACGGGTGCGCGTACGGTCCTGGTCGACTGCGACCCGGCGACCTACCTGATCGACACCGACGCCGCGCTCGCGGCGATCACCCCGGCCACCAAGGCGATCGCCCCGGTGCACCTCTACGGCCAGCTCGCGCCGGTCGAGAAGCTTCGGGCCGGCACCGCGCTGCCGATCATGGAGGACGCGGCGCAGTGCCAGGGCGCCACCCGCTTCGGCAAGGGCGCGGGCTCCGGCGGTATCGCGTCCACCAGCTTCTACCCGGGCAAGAACCTCGGCGCGTACGGTGACGCGGGCGCCGTGGTCACCGACGACGAGGACCTCGCCCGGCTGGTGCGCACCATCGGCAGCCACGGCGGCCTGGCCAAGTACCGGCACGACGTCATCGGCTTCAACAGCCGGCTCGACGGGCTGCAGGCGGTCGTGCTCCGCGCCAAGCTGGCCCGCCTCGCCCACTGGAACGACCTGCGCCGCGCGGCCGCCGCCCGCTACGACGAGCTGCTCGCCGGCCTGGACGTGGTCACCCCGGTCACCCTCGACGGCAACGAGCACGTCTGGCACCTCTACGTGGTACGCGTACCCGGCGACGGCACGCCGGCCCGCCGTGACGCGGTGCTCGCCGAGCTGAACGCGGCCGGGATCGGAGCGGGCATCCACTACCCGTACCCGGTGCACCTGACGCCGGCGTTCTCGGGTCTCGGCTACGGGCCCGGTGCGTTCCCGGTGGCGGAGAAGACCGCGACGGAGATCCTGTCGCTGCCGCTGTTCCCGCAGATCACGCCCGAGCAGCAGCAACGCGTCGTCTCGGTGCTGACCACCGCCCTGTAACGCCGCTTCACGGCACCCCCAAGATCCCGTTTGGATCAGGGAAATCACCCGAATCATGGACCAAGATTCGGGTGGAAAACCTGATCCAAGCGGGATCTTGGCGTACCCGGGAGCCGGCTTGGGGGGCTTGGCTAGCGGATGACGGCGGGGGACCAGGCGTCGTGGACCAGGACCGACGGGCTGCCGGAGCCGTCCGCGGGGACCTGCCAGATGTCGCTGGTCGCCGTACCGGCCGTGTCCCGGGAAAGTCCATACAGGACGGTCTTGTCGTCGAGCCACTCCACCTGGTCGTCGACGCTGCGCTCCTCGGCGAGCACGGTCTCCTTGCCGCTGGCCAGGTCGTACACCGCCAGCCGCCAGTGCCCCGCCGGCAGGTCGCCGTGCTTCTTGAAGGCGATCTTCGTACCGTCCGGCGACAGCGACGGGCACTCCACGTCGCCGCGTACGCTCACCAGGCGCCTGTCCGCGATGCTGCCCTTGACCAGCCACGTCTTGCCGCCCGAGGCCGCCGTCGCGTAGAAGGCGTCGTCGTCCACGAAGGTCACGCCCCACACGTTGCGGTCCGTGGCCGTGATCTTCCTGCCGTCCACCAGCAACTCGTACTGTTCCGCGTCCGCGACCACCTGGCCCGAGGAGCGGCTGATCAGCGTACGCGTGGAGAACTGCCCCGGATTCGCGTAGGAGTCGCCGAAGACGAAGGTCGTCGTGCTGGTCAGCGTGCCGTCGCGGGAGATGCGGGCCCGGCTCGGCAGTCCCGAGAGCGACAGGTCGGCGGTGGGCTGGAAATCCGCCCCGAGCATCTGCCCCTTGTACGACGTGACGAGTCCCCGCGTCGCGAACAGGCAGATCGCGGCGCCGCGCTGCGCGTACACCCGATCGCAGGTGGCGGGGGTGACGGCCCGCGGGCCGTCGGCGTTCGTCAGGGGTGTGACGGCGACCTGGCCGTAGCCGTCGCCGAGGGCGGTGTTGCGGAAGACCAGGTGCGGCGCGGCCAGGTAGCCGGCGAGATCGGTGGAGGTGGCGGTGGTCGTGGCGGATTTCGCGTCGGCCTGCTGCCCGTGCACGTGCGCGAGGTACGCGACGGTGCCGCCGACGGCCACGACGACGACCGCGGCCAGGGCGAGGAGCCGGCCGCGGGTGAGGGTCTCGGTCACACGGCCTCCACGGGCGTACGCGTGGCGAGCAGCCAGGCCGCCACGGGGATGACGATCGCCAGGAGCACCGAGACGAGGGTGAGCGCGCGGGCCGGGCCGAGGGCGACCGACAGCGAGCCGAAGGCGACCGACGAGGCGAACCGGGCGAAGACCTGGACGGTCTGCGCGGCGGCGAGGCCGGTGCCGCGTCCCTGTTCGGGGATGAGGCGACTGATCAGCGCCGAGAGTACGCCGTCGGTCGCGGCGTAGAAGGTGCCCAGCAGGGCGAGTGTGACGATCGTCCAGGCGAGGCCGGTGACCGGGACGGCGGCCGTGATGTAGACGGCGACCAGCACGACGTGCCCGCCGATGAGGACGGCCGGCTTGCCGATGCGGTCCGCGAGCCGCCCGAGCGGGATCGCCAGCGCCAGGTACGCGATGTTCGTGCCCACGTAGAGCAGCGGGAACCACTGGGCGGCGAAGTCGTCGCGGTGCTGCAGGGACAGGTAGAGGAAGCCGTCGCCGACGGTGAACAGGCCGAGCAGCGCGGCCGCGAGCACCGGTTTGCGCATCGCGCGGCCGGTCGCGATCTTGAGCAGCGCCCCGATGCCGGGCTTCTTCGCGCCGCTCGCGGTACGCCGGTTCGGCACCAGCAGGACGAGCACGGCCACCCCGATCAGGGCGGCGGCGAACGAGGCGACCCAGACGGACCTGTAGCTGCCCGGCAGCAGGGCGAGGATGCCGAAGGCGACGATCGGTCCCACGGCGGCGCCGACCGTGTCCAACGCCCGGTGTACGCCGAACGAGCGACCCAGGTTCGCCGGATCGGAGTTCGCCGCGATCAACGCGTCCCGGGGCGCCGTACGCAGCCCCTTGCCGAGCCGGTCGGCGCTGATCACGCCCAGGATGGCGGTGAGGCCGTGGGCCGGGAACATGGCGAGCCGGCTGAGCGCGGAGACGCCGTAGCCGATCACGGCGACCAGTTTCGGCTGCTCGCCCCGGTCCCCGGCGAAGCCGCCGACCAGCCGGACGAGTCCGCTGACGCCCTGGTAGACCCCGTCCACCAGCCCGTACGCGACCAGGCTCAGGCCGACCTCGGCGGTCAGGTACACCGGCAGGACGGCGTTGACCATTTCCGAGGAGATGTCGGTGAACAGGCTCACCAGGCCGAGCACCACGACCGTGGTGGCCACGCGACGGGCAGCGGGGGCTGCGCCGGACTCGGTCTGACCGGGCCGGTCACGGACCGAGACGTACATGGGACCCAACCTTACGGGCCGCGGCCCTCGTCCGACAGACGGCTAAACGACACTTTCCGCTGCTCGCGCGGCTGATCCGGGGCCGGTATCTTCGGTCCGGTCCGCTGAGGATCCGCTGGGAAGGCCCGCTGAGGGTCCGCTGGAAGGAACAGTCCGCCATGACAGTACGCATCGCCGCCACCGCCGACGTCGACGAGCGCGCGACGATCGGAGACGGGACGAACGTCTGGCACCTCGCCCAGATCCGGGAGGATGCGACCCTCGGCGAGAACTGCAACGTCGGCCGGGGCGCGTACGTGGGACCGGGCGTGCGGATCGGCGACAACGTCAAGCTCCAGAACTACGCCCTCGTCTACGAGCCGGCCGTGCTCGGCGACGGGGTGTTCATCGGACCGGCGGCGGTGCTGAGCAACGACGAGTACCCCCGCGCGGTCACCCCCGACGGCCGTCTCAAGAACGGCGACGACTGGCACGCCGTAGGGGTCGAGATCGGCGACGGCGCATCGATCGGAGCCCGGGCCGTCTGTGTCGCCCCGGTCCGCGTCGGGCGCTGGGCACTGGTCGCGGCCGGTGCCGTGGTGACCAAGGACGTGCCCGACTTCGCGCTGGTCGTGGGGGTTCCGGCGCGACGCGTACGCTGGGTCGGCAAGGCCGGCTTCCCGCTGGAGGAGAAGGGCGACGGGCTGTTCGTGTGCCCGCGTACCGGTGCGGAGTACGTGGAGAGCGAGGGCGTCCTGAGCGAGTCGGACCCCGGATCCACCCAGGGGTGAACCCCGCCTCCGGAACCCGGGCCGGTTCCTCCTTCGCGGCGAGGAGATCGGCCCGAGCGGCGCTGAAGATCATTTCGTGATCGTTGAGCTGCCGCCCGTCATCGTCCCCGCCCGCCGCCTCGCCCGCCTGGCCGGTCTCGGCCTCGTCGTGGCCGCCGTCAGCACCCTCGCCGGCCACCTGGCCGCCGACCCCGGGCTCACCGCCTGGGGCGCCACCATCAGCGACTACGCCGCCGCCGACCGGGGCGGAGCGGTCGAGACCGGCATGTTCCTCTGCGGACTGTCCTCGCTGCTGCTCCTGGTCGCCCTGCACCTGGCCAGGCAGCCGCTCACCTGGCTCGCCTCCGCCGGCATGGGCGTCTGGTCAGCCGGCCTGCTCATCGCCGCGTACGTGCCGACGGATCCGCTCGGCGAGCCACTCAGCATGAACGGCCAGATCCACCGGTACGCGTCGGTGACCGCGTTCGTGGCACTCGTGATCGCCTGCGTGTCGCTGGGCCGCCGGCTCGGTGAGGCCGCCTGGCTGCGGGTGCTGACCGCGGTCGCCGGAACAGCTGGGGTGGCGATGCTCGTCAGCGCCGAGATCGGCCACCGGGTGATGATCGGGGCGGCCGAGCGGATCCTCACCGCCGCCCAGATCCTGGCCCTGATCCTGCTGGCCGTCCGCGTCAGCCGGCAACCTCAAGATCATTAGAACCATGATGTCCCGGGCTCGTCGACCTCACCGCCACTTGTCGCGACTGTCCGACTTGTGCCCCAAGATGTCCGACGATCTTGCGCGAATGCCCCGAATTTCGTCCGGTGTACCCGGAATGCCCGGACATTCGCGCAAGATCGCCGACCGCAGGGAAGATCGAGGTCCCCATCCGGGCCTGGCTGGTCCGGGCTGTGTCGCGACTGTCCGCTGTGGCCGGCTAGCCGGATCGGCTGGGTGGCTGGGCGGTGATCGTTCGCGGTGGGGATGTAGTTTTCGACCCCGTCCCCTCGATCCAATGCGGCCGGGATGTAGGTAAAGGCCGATTTCTTACATCCCCACCGCTGTAGATCTTGGGCGTGGGGTGCGTTTTGACATCTCAACCGCTGTGGATCACATCCACGCCGTCTCGCCGACGGCCATTGCCCGTGATGCGGGAACGATCTTCCGTCACATGGACACGGGGCACTATTTTCTTGATCGTTTACGGCTGGGGTGTAAATCCAGCCCGATCTGCATGATCAATTACGCGTCAGGTGCAGCAAAACCCGGTCAGCGCGCTCCAGAACCGTAAACGATCATGCATCGGGTGGCCGTTTTCGAACCTCAGCCGTAAACGATCGCCCCACCAGCCGCCGCCCCAGCGCCCATCTCGGACAGTCGCGACAAAGTCAGAACCGGCCAGGGTCGGACGGTAGCCCCGATCGTCGACCGCCTCGGGCGCAAGTCGGATAGTCGGGACAAAGGCTGGGGTGAAGGTTGAAACGGTGACCGGACGACGGTGGACGATGCTTCGCCTCGGAAACCTGGCAGTGGAGTCCCCGGAGCGCAGCGATAGGGGCGCAACGGTCTCCCGCGCGAGGAGCGGAGGTGAGATCGACGAACCCGGGACATGAATTTGATCTTGATTAGATCTTTACGCACTCCGCACATCGGACCGGAGGAAGTCCAGGAGGAGCGGGTTGAAGCGGGTCGGGGACTCCAGGCTCGGGAGATGGCCGGCCCAGTCCAGGTGGACGCGGCGGACGTCCGGGATCTCCGCTTCGAGCGAATCCGCGATCGCCTGGAAGAACGGCAGGTCGTACGCGCCGGACACCACCAGCGTCGGAGCCGTGATCGAGGCCGGGTCGTAGGGCTCGTGGCGTACCTGGACGTCGGCGGCGTCCTTCTGCACCGTGAACTGGTGGAGTTGCAGGGCGCCGACGAATTCCCTGGTCTCCGTGGACGCCGCCGGCCCCACCCAGGTACGCACGTTCAGCTCCACGGCGCCCGCGAGGTCGTCGGCCTCGATGCACGCGTTCTCGGCCTCGCCGAACGCGAGCACGTCGGGCGTCTCCGGATACCCCGTACGCCCGCCGCACACCACGGCCAGTCTCGTGACGCGGTCCGGCCGGTGAGCGGCGATCTCCTGGGCGATCCGGCCGCCGTAGGAGGCGCCGACGATCGCGTACTCGCTGATGGACAGCGACTCCAGGAGGTCCGTGACGTCCTCGGCGGGGCTGTAGCCGACGGTGCCGAAGGGTGTCTCGCCGTAGGCGCGGAAGTCGCAGCGCACGACGCGGAAGCCGGCGTCGAGCAGGAGCCGCCACTGCTCGTTCCACATGCGACGGTCGGTGACGGACGAGTGGAGCAGGACCACGGTGGGGCCGCCGCCCTCGACGTCGTGGCTCAGGCGCGGAAGCTCAGACGAATGCACGTCGGGAGCCTAGGACCCGGACGGATGTACCGACAGCGAATATGACATTCGTCCTGCGGAAGTGCGTATGGAGCGATCTGCCCGCGAACACCGTGACGCGCGACCCTGAAGGGGACGACGATTCCGAAAGGTGGCACCCGCCATGCGACGTCTCGCACCGGCCTTCGCCCTCTACTTCCTCGCTCCGTTCGTGGCGGAGTTCCTGCTGGGTGACTTCCCGGTCACGATGATCTTCCTGATCCTCCCGTTCTCGCTGATGTACGGCGGCGGGGCGCTGCTCATCCGCGAGGTGACCCGCCGGGCCGGGCGCGGCTGGCCGACGATGGCGCTGCTCGCACTCGCGTACGGGGTGCTGGAGGAGGGGCTGACGACGCAGTCGCTGTTCAATCCGAACTACGTCGACGCACATCTGCTCGACCAGGGGTTCGTGCCCGCGCTCGGTATCGCGGTCCCGTGGACGATCTTCGTACTCGCGATCCACGTGATCTGGAGCATCAGCACGCCGATCGCGATCGTCGAGGAGTCCACCCGGGACCGCCGCGAGCAGCCGTGGCTGCGCACGCCCGGCCTCGTGGTGACGGCCGTCCTGTTCCTCCTCGGCACCGTCTTCACCTTTGCCGTGTCCTACGGGGACGGCCATTTCATGGCCACACCCGCGCAGCTCATCGCCAGCGTCGTCGCCGTGGTCGCCCTGGTCGTCGCCGCCTTCGCGCTGCCGCGCCGCCGTCCCGCCGCGGGTACCGGCGGCGTGCCGGGAGCCTGGGTCGTCTTCGGCCTCACCCTGGCCACGGGGATCGTCTTCTTCGCCGCGCAAGCCCTGCCGACCTGGCCCGGCGTCGCCGTCATGGCCCTGAGCCTGGTCCTCGCGGTCGTCGGCACCGCCCTCTGGTCGGCCCGCGCCGGCTGGGGCCGGTGGCACCGCTTCGCCGTCGCGGCCGGCTCGCTGCTCACCTACACCTGGCACTCGTTCCTGATGCACCCGATCGGCGAGGCGACCGCTGTCGTCAACCTGGTCAGCCACATCATCTTCGCGGTGGTCGCCGTCCTCATCCTCTGGTACGCGTACCGCCGCACGAGCCGTCCGCTGAGCGCCCCGGTCCCCGCCGCGCCGGCGGAGGTGGTCCCGGCCGCCTGACCGGAACCACGGAAGGAGATACGGAAAAAGGGGCGCCTGCTCGGGGAGGCGCCCCTTTTTCCTGCGTACGCGATCAGTGGGCGACGGTCGCCTCGTCCGGGACCGGCAGCACGGCCGTCTTCTCCTCCTCGGCGACGGGCTGCGGCGGGATCGGCTCGGTCGGCGGCTCCGCCTGCTCGGCCGCGACGGGCTGCTCCGCCTTCGTGGACTGTTCGGCCTTCGCGGGCTGCTCCGCCTGGGCGGACTGGTCGGCCTTCGTGGACTGTTCGGTCTTGGCGGGCTGCCCTGCCTTGGCGGGCTGCGCGATCCGCACGGTGTTCTCGGCGTGGTCGACACTCGCGGGCTGCTCGGCGTTGTCGGCCTTGTCGGCGCTCCCGGCCTGCTCCGGCACGGCAGCCGCCGCGGCGGCCTGCGCACGGGCAGCGGATTCACGGGCGGCCTGCTCGCGGGCGGCCTGCTCACGCAGCTTGTCGAGCTGCGCCTTGACCTCGTCGGACTCGCGTCGCGCCGCGTCCAGCCCGCGGTTCGCCTCCTGGCTCTGCAGCTGGATCTGCCGGGTGGCCTCCTGGATCTCGGCCAGCTCCTTGCGCCCGGCGGCCAACTGCTGCTGTACCTCCGTCAGCCCTTCCGTCGCCACCTGCGACTCGGACCGGGCCACGGCCACCTTCTGTTCGAGTTCGAGCAGGGTCGCCTGGGCCGCTGCCGCGGCGCGCTGCTCGGACTCGGCGAGCTGGGCGGCGCGTACGCGGGCCTGCTCGGCGGCGGCGGCCCGGGCTGCGGCCTCGGTGGCCTCGCGCTCGGCGGCCGCGCGGGCGGCCTGGATGTCCGCGGCGGCGGCGTCCTTGAGCTGCTGGACCTCGGCCGCCGTGGCGGTACGCAGCTGCTGCATCTCGGTCGTGGTGGTGTCCCGGAGCAGTTGGATCTCGGCCGTGACCGCCTCACGCTGCTGCTGGAGCTCGGTGGCGGCCGCCGCGCGCTGCTGCTGGGCCTCGCGCGTCGCGGTGTCGCGGAGCGTGCCCGCGTCGCGCTGGGCGCTGGCCAGGGTCTGGGCGGCCTGCTCGCGGCGTTCGGCGTCCGCGCGCTGCTCGTCGGAGCGGCGGGCGGAGAGGGCGACCTCGAAGTCGCGGATGGCGGCGGTGGCGCGCTCGCGGGCGTCGGCGAGCATCCGCTCGGCCTCGGCGCGGTCGTCGGCGGCCTGCCGGTGGCCGTCCTTGATGATCTCCTCGGCCTGCTCCTCGGCCATGGCGAGGATCTGCTCGACCCGCGGGCCGAGGTGCCGGAACGAGATCTTCTGCGGCAGTTGGCCGCGGCGGCGCAGCTCGGCGATCTCCTCCTGGAGGAGCTGGACCTGGCCGGCGAGCGCCTGCATCTGCTGGTACGCCTGTTCTCGCTCGGCGGCGAGCGTGGCGATCTCGGTTTCCGCCTGGACGACGTACCGGTCGACCTGTCTCTTGTCGTAGCCCCGCAGAGCTCCTTCGAAACCGGGCTGGGTGGCTACGCCCTCACCGAGCGCGAACAGATCTCCGCCTTGCGACATGGGGCCAATCCTCACATGTCTCGTCTACTCCCGCACTCCGCCTCTCCGCAGTCACAGGAGATGCTCAGGAGTCTCCCCAGGACGGGAGACGATACAACGGGCCGCCGGTTCCAGAAAGGAGGAACCGGCGACCCGAGGATGCCCCGGATGAACAGATCAGGCCGAAGCCTTCTCCTCGTCGTTCTTCTTGCCCTTGTCGGCCGGCGCGGCCTGCACGGGGACGATGCCGGCGAGGCCGGACAGCATCTGGCCGAGCTGGGTGGTGACAGCGTCCTTCTGGCGCGTGAGGTCCTCGACCTCGCGGCGGGCGTGCGTGGTGGTGAGCTCCGCCTCGGTACGCGCCTCGGTGAGCAGTCGGTGCGCCTCGGCCTTGGCCTCGCTGACGGCCTTCTCGGCAGCCGCCTTGGCCTTCTCGAGGGTCTCGGTCGCGGTGCGCTCGGACTCGACCCGGCGGGTCTCGGCGCGCTGCTCGATCTCCTTGGCCCGGTCCTCGGCGGCGCGGGCGCGCTCCTCGGCCTCGTTGACCATCTTCTGCGTGGCGGCGACCTGCGCGGCGTGCCGTGCGGACTCCTCGCGCTCGGTCTTCTCGCGGCGCTCGGCCAGCTCGAGCTGCAGGGCCTGGAGGTCCTTGTCGCGCTTGTCGCGGGCGTCGGCGAGCATCTTGGACGCCTCGGCGCGCTTCTCCTCGGCCTCACGGGAGGCCTTGGCCCGCAGCTGGGTGATCTCCCGCTCGGCGGTGGCGCGCAGCGTCGCGACCTCGCGCTCGACCGTGGCCTTCAGCTCGGCGACCTCGTGCGCGGTGGCCGTACGCAGCTGCTTGGTCTCGCGGTCGGCGTCGGCGCGCAGGGTGTCGGCCTCACGCCGGGCCTGGACGCGCACCTCGGCGGCCTCGCGCTCGCCGGCGGTGCGGACGTTGGTGGCCTCGCGCTCGGCGGTCGCCTTCATGGCGGCGGACTCGGCCCGCGCCTTGTCGGTGATCTCGCGGGCCTCCAGGCGGCCGGCGGACAGGATGCCCTCCGCCTCCCGCTTGGCCTCGCCGCGGTGGTCGTTGGCCTGCTCCTCGGCGAGGCGCAGGATCTGCTCGACCCGCGTGCCGAGACCCGAGAGGGTGGGCCGGCTGTTCTCTTCGAGCTGCTTATTGGTGTCGGTGAGCTTCTGCTCGACCGAGTTGAGTCGCTGTTCGGCCTGGCGCAGGCGGCGCTGGGCGTCGTTCATGCGCTGCTCGGACTCGCCGCGCGCCTGGTCCGACTGGATCAGCTGCGCGTTGAGCCGGGAAAGTTCCCGGTTGACCTGCTCGCGGTCGTAACCGCGCAGGACGACGGTGAAATCGCTGGCGTGGGACGCGCCGTCGAGGAACGGCGCGACATCAGGTTGCGGCTGGGGCATTGGGACATCCTGACAGACGTACCGGGGTGTTTCGCAAGAGCATGGGCCCTGTTTCGCTGACAAAGGCATGGTCAACTTGCGGGAGTTGTAAATTTTGTGGCTATTGCCCGTTCTTCGGGTGATAAATGCCACCGATGGAGCGGTACAGGCGCGTCGTTGAGCCTGTACCGGGTCACCCACACAGGGCATCCGCGCGTACGCGGTCAGACGCCCCGGAAACGGTTGATCGCCTCGCTGTGCCGGGCACGCTTCTCCGGATCGCGTACGCCGAGTCCTTCTTCGGGGGCGAGGCACAGTACGCCCACTTTGCCCTGATGTGCGTTGCGGTGCACCTCGTACGTCGCCTGCCCGGTCTGCTCCATCGGGAACGTCTTGGACAGCGTCGGGTGCACGAGGCCGAGATCGATCAGCCGGTTGGCCTGCCACGCCTCGTGGTAGTTGGCGAAATGGCTGCCGACGATCCGCTTCAGATGCATCCACAGATAGCGATTGTCGTACTGGTGCTCGAAGCCGCTCGTGGACGCGCACGTCACGATCGTGCCGCCGCGCTTGGCCACGAACACGCTGGCGCCGAACGTCTCCCGGCCCGGGTGCTCGAAGACGATGTCGGGGTCCTCGCCGCCGGTCAGCTCCCGGATGCGGGCCCCCAACCGCTTCCATTCGGCCGGATCCTGGGTGTTGTCGTCCTTCCAGAACCGGTACGCCTCGGCGGTCCGGTCGATCACCAGCTCGGCGCCCATCCGCTTGCAGAGATCGGCTTTCTCCGGACTGGACACCACGCAGACGGGGATGGCGCCGCCGTTCAGCGCCATCTGGGTCGCGTAGCTGCCGAGACCGCCGCTGGCGCCCCAGATCAGCACGACGTCGCCCTGCTTCATGTCCGCGCCGTGCCGCGACACCAGCTGCCGGTACGCCGTCGAGTTGACCAGGCCCGGCGCGGCGGCCTCCTCCCAGGTGAGGTGGGCGGGCTTGGGCATGAGCTGGTTGGTCTTGACGATCGCGAGCTGCGCGAGGCCGCCGAAGTTGGTCTCGAAGCCCCAGATGCGCTGCTGCGGGTCGAGCATCGTGTCGTCGTGGCCGGCCGCGTCCTCCAGTTCGACGCTGAGGCAGTGCGCGACGACCTGGTCGCCGGGCTGCCACTTGGTCACGCCCGCGCCGACCCGCAGCACCACGCCGGCGGCGTCCGAGCCGACGACGTGGTACGGCAGGTCGTGGCGCCTGGTCAGGGTGGACAGCTTCCCGTACCGCTGCAGGAACCCGAAGGTGGACATCGGCTCGAAGATGGACGTCCACACCGTGTTGTAGTTGATCGCGCTGGCCATCACGGCGATCAGCGCCTCGCCCGGGCCCAGCTCCGGCGTCGGGACCTCCTGCACGTGCAGGGACTTGCGCGGGTCCTTGTCCCTCGTGGCCTGACCGTCGAACATGGACACTTCGTCGGCGCGTACCGCGACGCCGAGATAGGACTCCGGGACGTCCAGACCGGCGACGCCGGCGAGTGCCCGCGCCGGGTCAGCAGCGTTCTCGGCCGACATGATCGCTTCGAGGATACGGTCCACCGGAGCCCCTCCGTCCATTCACACCTGAACGACCGTTGAGGCCGTGGCGTCAGGTTACCGTCGGGTAGCTTCGGGGTGGAACGCTTCTGTGAAATAGTCCACCGGCTCTGCACCGGGTTGGCCCGGCCGCTGCTCGGAGCTGCTCGGAAAGCGCTCCCAGCGCGCTGTTCAGTGCTCCGCGGCGGTCCCGGTCGCCGGCTCGACCAACTCGACGAGTACGCCGCCGGCGTCCTTCGGGTGCACGAAGTTGATCCGCGAGTTCGCCGTGCCGCGCCGGGGCTCCGGATACAGCAGGCGTACGCCCCGGTCGCGCAGCGCGGCACACGCGGCGTCCACGTCCTCGACCGTGTACGCGACCTGCTGCACCCCGGGACCGTTGCGGTCCAGGAACTTCGCGATGGTCGACTCGGCCGACAGGGGGGCGAGCAACTGGACGCAGCCGCCGGCGGCGGTCGGGCCGACGGCCATCATCGCCTCGCGTACGCCCTGCTCCTCGTTGGTCTCGACGTGCACGCAGGTCATCCCGAACACGCGCTCGTAGAAGGAGATCGCCTCGTCGAGATCGGCGACCGCGACCCCCACGTGATCGATGCGGATCAGGCCGATGCCCTGTGACATAGCCGACTGCTCGTGAACAACAGACATGTGGTTAGTCTTACCTGAACGCTAGCTAAGGTCGCAGGGAGGCCCTCATGAGTTCGGTCATCGTCGCGGGTGCGCGTACGCCCATGGGACGGTTGCTCGGCAACCTCAAGGACTTCTCGGCGGTCCAGCTCGGCGGCGTGGCCATCAAGGCGGCGCTGGAGCGGGCCGGTGTCGCGCCGGAGGCGGTCGACTACGTGATCATGGGCCAGGTGCTCCAGGCCGGCGCGGGGCAGATCCCGGCCCGGCAGGCGGCCGTGGCGGCGGGGATCCCGATGGACGTGCCCGCGCTGACGATCAACAAGGTGTGCCTGTCGGGGCTCGACGCGATCGCCCTGGCCGACCAGCTCATCCGGGCCGGCGAGGCGGAGATCGTGGTGGCCGGCGGCATGGAGTCGATGACGAACGCCCCGCACCTGCTCGTGGGCCAGCGCCAGGGCTACAAGTACGGCGACGTGACCCTGAAGGACCACATGGCGCTGGACGGCCTGACCGACGCGTGGCAGGGCATCCCGATGGGTGAGGCCACCGAGAACGACGGGAAGAAATGGGGCATCACCCGCGAGGAGCAGGACGCGTTCGCCGCCGCCTCGCACCAGCGGGCCGCCGCCGCCCAGAAGAACGGCGTCTTCGCCGAGGAGATCGCGCCGGTGAGCGTGCCTCAGCGCAAGGGTGACCCGATCGTGCTAGCCGAGGACGAGGGCGTACGCCCGGACACCACCGTCGAGACGCTTGCCCGGTTGAAGCCGGCGTTCACCAAGGACGGGACGATCACGGCCGGCTCGGCGTCGCCGATCTCCGACGGCGCGGCCGCGGTGCTCGTCATGAGCAAGGCGAAGGCGCAGGAGCTGGGCCTGGACTGGCTGGCCGAGATCGGCGCGCACGGCATGGTCGCCGGACCGGACAGCTCGCTGCAGGCGCAGCCGTCCAACGCGATCAAGAAGGCGCTCGCCAAGGAGGGCCTGACCGCCGCCGACCTCGACCTGATCGAGATCAACGAAGCGTTCGCGCAGGTCGGCATCGCCTCCACCCGCGAGCTCGGGGTCGACCCGGCGATCGTCAACGTCAACGGCGGCGCCATCGCGCTCGGCCACCCCATCGGCATGTCCGGCGCCCGGCTGGCCCTGACGCTCGCGCTGGAACTGCGCCGGCGCGGCGGCGGTGTCGGCGCGGCCGCCCTCTGCGGCGGCGGCGGGCAGGGTGACGCCCTGATCATCAAGGTCGCGAAGTCTTGAGCGAGGTCGACCGGCTGGTCGCGGCTGCGCGCGATGGGGACGCGCGCAGCACGGCCCGCCTGATCAGCCTCGTCGAACGAGGGGCGCCGGAACTGCCCGAGATCGCGGCGGCCCTGGGCGGCGACGCCCAGCGCGCGCACATCCTCGGCCTCACCGGCTCGCCCGGCGTCGGCAAGTCCACCACGACCAACGAGCTGGTACGCGCGTACCGGCAGGACGGCAAGCGGGTCGGGGTGCTGGCGGTGGACCCGTCGAGCCCCTTCTCCGGCGGGGCGATCCTCGGCGACCGCGTACGCATGCAGGAGCACGCCACCGACGACGGCGTCTTCATCCGCAGCATGTCCAGCCGGGGCCATCTGGGCGGGCTGTCCGCCGCGACCGCCGCCGCCGTACGCGTCCTCGCCGGGGTCGGCTGCGACGTGGTGCTCGTCGAGACGGTCGGGGTCGGGCAGGCCGAAGTGGAGATCGCGAGCCTCGCCGACACCACGCTGGTGCTGCTCGCGCCCGGTATGGGCGACGCGATCCAGGCTGTCAAGGCCGGCATCCTGGAGATCGCCGACATCTTCGTCGTCAACAAGGCCGACCGGGACGGCGTCGACGCGACCGTACGCGACATCAACGGCATGATCGCGCTCGGCGAGCGGGCCGCCGGCCAGTGGCGTCCGCGCGTCGTCAAGTCGGTGGCGGCCCGGGCCGAGGGCATCGACGACATCCGGGAAGCGATCGGCGACCACTGGGCGTACCTGGAGAAAAGTGGCGAACTGCGGCGCCGCCGGGAGGAGCGCGCGGCCGCCGAGATCGAGGCGCTCGTGCTCGGCCGGATGCGCGCCCGGATGGGTACGCTGCGCGGCGGGCACGCGCTGTCCGAACTCGCCGTGAAGGTGGCGGCAGGGGCGGTCGACCCTTACGCCGCGGCCGAAGAGTTGCTGTCTGATCTCGTCTGAGAGGTGACCTTCCAGTCTGTCACCGGCTGAGGCTATGGTGTCTGGCGGCGCGCCGGGCACACTCCGGTTCGCCGCGCGAACCACGCGGGGACAGAACCGGAGGAAGACCTTGACGGGTTGGACCGTGCTGCTGCGCGGGATGAGGTACCGGGCCGGGCGATCCCTGGTCGTGCTCATCCTGGCCGCCATAGCGGTGACCGCGGCGGTGCTGACGCCCGCGTACGAGAAGGCGGCGCGGCAGTCCGTGCTGACCGACTCGCTGCGCGACGCGCCGGCGTACTCGACGTCACTGACCGTGAGCGCGGTCGGCCCGGTGAACAGCCCGGCCGGTGAACCGCTGCCCGACTCCACGCTCGTCGGCGACCAGGCGTTCGGCCACCGGCCGCTGATCAAGAGCCTGATCTCCCGTCCGACCGCGGCGGTCGACACGCCGGCCAGCCTGAAGATCGGCAGCGACACGTGGGGCTTCCGGTACGTGTACCGGCAGGGCGCCTGCAAGCTGCTGAAGGTCACCGGGGCGTGCCCGTCGGACACCGGTCAGATCATCGTGAGCGACCGGGCGGCCAAGGCGCACAACTGGGCGGTCGGCCAGAAGCTCTCCATCGAACTCGGCGCCGGCACCCCCCAGGTACGCGAGATCGTCGGCACGTACACCCCGCGCGACCCGGTCGGCTCGGAGTGGGGTGCGCACGTCTACTTCACCGAGGGCGTGATCGCCGATCCGAACTCCGTGGAGAAGAAGGGCTACCCGACCGACGCCATGTTCGCCGGGGCCGAGGAGGACGTGAAGGCCGTCCCCTCCGCCACGCTCAACATGGAGATCGTCTACCCGGTCGCGGTCGGCTCGGTGAAGCTCGACGACGTGGCCGCGCTGCGGGACCAGATCGCCTCGGCCTCCGTCGACATCGCCGGCGGCGACCTCGCCCTCAACACCCAGCTGCCCGGCATCCTCGACGAGGTCAGCCACGACCAGGCCGAGATCTCCCGCACGATCCCCGTCGTCGCGGTGCCGCTGCTGCTGCTCGTGGTCGGCGTACTGATGATGCTCGTCGCCACCCTGACCGAGGAGCGCAGTCCCGAGATCGCGCTGGCCAAGCTGCGCGGCTACCCGGCCGGTCGGGCGTCCCGGTTCGGCCTGGGCGAGGTGCTGCTGCTGATCACCCTCGCGACACCGATCGGCCTGGCCGCCGGCCTCGGCGCGGCCGAGCTGGCCGCGCGTACCGTGCTGGCGCCCGGCGTACACGTGGATGTGACCGACACGCTGCCCCTGGCCGCCGCGGGGGCCGCGCTGATCGCGGCCTTCGTCGCCGCCTGGGCCGCGTCGCGGCGGACGGTGCAGTCGGGCGTGCTGAGCCTGCTGCGCCGCGTGCCGCACCGGACCGGCTGGCGGGCGAGCGCGGGTGAGGGCATCGCGGTCGCGCTCGCGGCGGCGGCGCTGGTCGCGGCCTGGCAGGACCGGTCCTCACCGCTCGCGCTGCTCGCGGCGCCGCTGTTCGCGATCGTGGCGGGCATCATCGTCGGCCGCCTGCTGCGGGTCTTCTCGGCCGTGCGGCTGCGGCTCGCCCGCCACCGCGGCAACGTGGCGACCATGCTGGCCGCCGCGCAGCTGGCCCGCCGCCCCGGGCGGCACCGGGTGGTCATGGTCGTGACGATCGCGCTGGCCCTGCTCGGCTTCGCCGCGACGGCCTGGGACGTCTCGGCCCAGGCCCGCTCCACGCAGGCCTCCCTCACGCTCGGCGCGGCCCGCGTCTACACCGTCAACGCCACCGACACCCAGGCCCTGATCGCCGCGGTACGCCAGGCGGCCCCGGACGGCTCGGCCATGCCGGTCGTGCGGCGCAGCGAGCGGTACGCCGACGATCTCGTCTCGGTGGTGGGCGTACCGGCCGACCAGCTCGGCAAGGTGGCGACCTGGCCCGGGCACAGCTCGGCCGAGCTGACCGAGCTGGGCACGAAGCTGCGGCCGAAGGCGGGCGAGCAGGTCAAGGTCTCCGGCCGGCTGACCGCCCACGTGACGGTGCACCAGCTCGGCTCGGCCCTGCTGCAGCTGGAGGTGCTCATCGCCCGGCCGGGGCAGACGCCGCTCTACACGTCGCTCGGCCACCTGCAGAAGGGCACGCACGACTACACCGGCACCGTCCCGGAAGGACGGTTCGTCGGGCTGGCCCTGGTCCGCGACGCGGCCGACGGCGGGCGGGCCCAGGTCTCCATGGACGTCGAGTCGCTGCGCTCGGACGGTTCCGAGCCGGACGTCGGCGACCCCAGCCTCTGGCAGCCCGTACGCGACGACGGCATCACCGTGAACGCCGACGGGTCGCTCAAGCTGGACGTCGACGCGACCGGCAACGCCGACTTCGTGGTGTCCTACCTGGACACTCCGGCTGCTCTCCCGGTCGCCTTGGCGGGCGAGGCCCCCGACGACGACCGGCACGCGAAGACCTTCACCTTCCTGGCGTTCGCCGAGGACCCGCAGAAGTTCGCCGTCGTGCGTACCGCGGACGGGCTGCCCCGGGCCGGCGTCCACGGCATGCTGGTCGACCTCGACTACGCGCTGCGCCGGGCCGACGCGACCACGGGTCCCACCGACGGCACCCGGATGATCTCGGAGGTCTGGGCCAACTCGGCGGCCCC
This sequence comes from Hamadaea tsunoensis DSM 44101, assembly GCF_000428945.1. Taxonomy (GTDB): domain Bacteria; phylum Actinomycetota; class Actinomycetes; order Mycobacteriales; family Micromonosporaceae; genus Hamadaea; species Hamadaea tsunoensis. The sequence continues at coordinate 132,220 of NZ_AUAX01000009.1, forward strand.
GGCCGACCTGCCGCAACGGCTGGCGGCGGCCGGTGTGACGGTCACGCGTACGCAGACGATCGAGGGGCTCGACGAGCAGCTCGGCCGGCGCGCTCCCGCTCTGGCCTGGCGGCTGTACCTGCTGGCCGGCGTCGTCGCGGCGGCCCTGGCCCTCGCCCTGGTGCTGCTGGTGGCCCGGCTCGGCGCGGCGGCCCGGCGGCACGAGTTCGCCGCCCTGCGGGTCACCGGCGTCAAGGCGAAGGTGTTGCGCCGCGGCGTACGCCGAGAGCACATGGCCCTCATCGGCCTGCCGATCCTGGCCGGATTCGTCGTCGGCGTGGGCAGCGCCGTCCTGATGTTGCCCGGGTTCCCCCTGGTGACGGTCGGGGAGGTGAGCCCGGTGAAGTGGACGCCCACCATCGGCGCCCTCGCGGGCGCGGCCGTGGCCGGACTGCTCTGCCTGATCGTCGCCCTCGTCGTCGCGGTGCGCCTGGTCCGCCGGGCCGCCCCTGAGCTGTTGCGTGGTGATGTCTGATGGCCGCCATCGGCGTGACCTGCCGTGGGCTGGTCTCGATCTACCGCCTGGAGGGATACGACGTCGTCGCGCTGGCCGGCGTCGACCTCGACATCGCGCCCGGCGAGTCGGTCGCGTTGCTCGGCCCGTCGGGCTCCGGCAAGTCCACCCTGCTGTCCGTGCTGGCCGGCCTGATGCGCCCGGCCGCCGGGCGGGCCCATGTGGGCGAGGTGGACCTGGCCAAGGCCGGCGAGCCCGACCTGGCCAAGATGCGTTCGGCGCAGGTCGGCGTGGCGCTGCAGGGCGCACAGCGCAACCTGCTGCCCTACCTCACCGCGGAGCAGAACGTACGCTTCGCCCAGCGGGGCGCGGTCCGTGGCGGTCCCAAGCCGCCGTCCGCCCGTGAGGTGCTGAACCTCGTCGGCATGGCGGGCCGGGGCCGGATGCGGCTCAAGCCGGGGCAGCTGACGCCCGGCGAGCGGCAGCGCCTCGCCCTCGCGGTGGCCCTGGCCAACCGGCCCGGCCTGCTGCTGGCCGACGAGCCGACGAGCCAGCTCGACACGAACGCCCGCGACGACGTCCTGGCCGCCCTGGATTCCGTGCACCGCAACGGAACCACCGTCATCGTCGTCACGCACGACCCGGACGTGGGCGCGCGGATGGGGCGTACCGTCACCATCCGCGACGGCCGCGTCGGCGGCGAGGGCCGCTCGGGCGAGGAGTTCGCGGTCGTCGGCCGGGACGGCTCGGTGCACCTGCCGGCGGACGTCCTGGAGATGCTGCCGCCCGGCACGTACCTGCGGGTGATCCCGCAGAAGGACGGCTCTGCGCTGCTGGTGCCGGCCGACTCCGCCGCCGCGGTGGCCGCCGCCGAGGTCTCGTCCGACTACGCCCCCACCGGGTACGCGCCGGGCGAGTACGTCCCGGCCGAGCTGCCGCAGCGCTACCCGTCGGGCGATACGCACCGGCTGCCGGAGACGGCAACCTCTTACCCGGTCCAGAGCGTTCCCTCGCAATGGAACAGCGACACCCGGCAGTTCCCGGGCACCGGTTCGGGCCCGACCGTGGGTGATGGCGTGCACACCGGCCGCAGACCGGCCGACTATTACGGAGAGGAGCGCTGATGGGCGCGACTGTGCAGGTCGACCGGATCACGGTGGCCTACGGCAAGGACCGCCCGGCGCTGCGCGACGTCACGGCGATGGCCGTGCCGGGACGGGTGCTGGCGGTGACCGGGCCCTCGGGAGCCGGCAAGACCACGCTGCTGTGGGCGATGGCCGGTCTGGTCAAGCCGCAGGGCGGTGCGGTCACCGTGAACGGGAAGGCCGTCGCCGACCGCGATCAGGCCGTGGCCGACGGTGTCGTGCTGGTACCGCAGGAGAACGGGCTCGCCGCCATCCTCACCGCCAGTGAGAACGTCCAGGTCGCCCTGATCGCCAACGGCACGGCCCCGGCCGAGGCCCGCCGGCGTACCGCCGAGGCACTGGAGCAGGTCGGCCTGGCCGGTCAGGCGGATCAGCTGGTCGAGGAGCTGTCCGGCGGTCAGCAGCAGCGTACGGCCATCGCGCGCGGGCTCGCGCTGCGCGGCGACGTGCTGCTGGCCGACGAGGTCACCAGCGAGCTCGACGCGGCCAACCGGCAGAAGGTGATCGACCTGCTGCAGGCCGAGGCCCGCCGGGGCGCCGCCGTGGTGTTCGCCACCCACGACCCGCAGGCGGCCGCCGCGTGCGACGGTGAGATCCACCTCGTCGACGGTGTCGCGACCGTCGTCCGCTGATCATTCCCAGGCCACAGGGTTCGAACGGACCGCGGGACGCGCGTCGGCGCCGTCCCGCGGACCGGGGAGTTCGGTCGGCTAGGTGATCGTCGGGCGGGCGTACGGCGGTTATGCTGCCCGCGTCACCGCCGGGTACGACTCGCCTGACCTGGCCTGCGATCTGGGCCGGCAGACGCTCACCAACCGGCGGGCGAACCACGACCAGGGGAGCACCATCATGACCGACATCAGCCAGACCGCCCCGGTGGCAGTGCCCGCGCAGGCCGCTGAGGCCGCGCCCGCCCAGCCGGCGGCGGACGACAACTCCACGATGGACAACATCCGCGCCGGCGCGACCGACCTCGCCGCGCAGGGCCGCGAGGCCTTCAGCCAGGCGGCCGAGCAGGGTCGCGAAGCCCTCGGCCAGGCGGCCGAGCAGGGCAAGGAAGCCCTCAGCCAGGCCGCCGACCAGGTGAGCGACGCCGCCGACCGGGCCGTCGACGCCACCAAGCAGTTCGCGACCAACGCCGCCCGCCGGCTGCGCAACAACGCCGAGCTGCCGGCCGACCGGGGCCGTACGACCATCCGGCACGAGGTCGTCGAGAAGATCGCCGGCATCGCCGCCCGCGAGGTTCCGGGCGTGTACGACCTGGGTGGCGACGTCGCCCGGGTGTTCAGCGCTGTCAAGGAGCGCATCGGTCTCGGCGAGGCCGACGCGGACCAGGGCGTGAAGGTGATCCTCGAAGGCGCGACCGCGTCCGTGGAGGTCGTCATCGTCATCGAGTTCGGCTACGTCGTGCACTCGGTGACCGACACCGTCCGGGTCAAGGTGATCAACTCCGTCGAGAACCTGCTCGGCCTGGAGGTCACCGGCGTGGACGTCATCGTCGACGACGTGCACATCGAGGACGACGGCCCGGTCGGCAACGACCAGGCCCGCGCCGCCGACTACGTCGCCTGACCCCGATCGTCACCCCGCCGACCGCACCAACGCCTAGATCCCGTTTGGATCAGGGTTTCGCACGTAATCATGGGCCATGATTCGGGTGATTTCCCTGATCCAAACGGGATCTTGGCATTGCGGGTCGGGGCGGGTGGAGCGGATCGGTCAGAAGCGGGCGGGCTCGCGGTAGACGCCCCACTCGTCGCGCAGCGCGTCGCAGATCTCGCCCAGCGACGCCTCCGCCCGGCAGGCGTCCAGCAGCAGCGGCACCAGGTTCCCGGTACCCCGCGCGGCCTCCTTCAGCTTCGCCAGCGTGGCGTCCACAGCGGACTGGTCACGCGCGGCCCGCCGCTCCTTGAGCGCCGCGACCTGCTCGGTCTCCACCTCGTGCGAGACCCGCATGATCTCCAGCGGCTTGGCCAGGGTGTCGGTGTTCCGCGTGACGCCCACGATGTGCTTGACGTCGCTCTCCAGGCCCCGCTGGTACGCGTACGCGGAGTCGGCGATGTTGGCCGTGAACCAGCCGTTCTCGATGCCGCGCAGGATTCCCTGGGTGAAGGAGCCGTCCGAGCCCAGGGCGGTGATCCGGGCGAAGATCTCCTCCGCCTCGGCCTCGATCCTGTCGGTCAGCGCCTCGACGTACCAGGAGCCGCCGAGCGGGTCGGCCACGTTCGTGACACCCGTCTCGTGCATGATCACCTGCTGCGTACGCAGGGCGATCTCGGCCGACTCGTCGGAGGGCAGGGCCAGCGTCTCGTCGAGGGCGTTGGTGTGCAGCGAGTTCGTGCCACCGAGGACCGCCGACAGGGCTTCCAGCGCTGTGCGTACGACATTGTTGACGGGCTGCTGGGCGGTGAGCGAGACACCCGCGGTCTGCGTGTGGAAACGCAGCCATTGGGCCTTCTCACTGGTGGCGCCGTAGACGTCGCGCAGGCGGCGGGCCCAGATCCGGCGCGCGGCGCGGAACTTGGCGATCTCCTCGAAGAAGTCGACGTGGGCGTCGAAGAAGAAGCTGAGCCCCGGGGCGAACTGGTTGACGTCGAGGCCGCGCGACAGCCCGAGCTCGACGTACCCGAACCCGTCCGCCAGCGTGTACGCGAGTTCCTGCGCGGCCGTCGAACCGGCCTCCCGGATGTGGTAGCCGGAGACGGACAGCGGCTTGTAGCGCGGGATGCGTTCGGCGCAGTACTCCATGAGGTCGCCGATGAGGCGCAGGTGCGGCTCGGGGGCGAAGAGCCACTCCTTCTGCGCGATGTACTCCTTGAAGATGTCGGTCTGCAGGGTGCCGTCCAGGACGCTGGTGTCGGCGAGGCCCTGGCGTTCGGCGGCGACGAGGTACATGCAGAAGAGCGGGACCGCGGGACCGCTGATCGTCATCGAGGTGGTGACGGCGGCGAGGTCGATGCCGTCGAAGAGCACCTCCATGTCGGCGACGGAGTCGATGGCGACGCCGCAGTGGCCGACCTCGCCCAGCGAACGGGGGTCGTCGGAGTCGCGGCCCATGAGGGTGGGCATGTCGAAGGCGACCGACAGGCCGCCGCCGCCCGCGTTGAGGATCTGGTGGTAGCGCTCGTTGGTCTGGTGGGCGTTGCCGAAGCCGGCGAACTGGCGGATGGTCCAGGTACGCCCGCGGTACCCGGTGGGGTAGAGGCCGCGGGTGAAGGGGAACTCGCCCGGCCAACCGATCCGGTCGAAACCAGGCACTGTGCCGCCCTCCGGCGGCCCGTACACCGGCTCGACGACGTCACCCGAGAGCGTGGTGAAGTCGGCGTCGCGCTTGCGCGCGGCGTCATAGCGAGCCTGCCAGCGGGCACGGCCGGCGGCGATCTCGTCAGCGTCCATGAGCGGATGGTAGTCCAGAGTCCTGAACGATCGCTAAGGCGAAGTAAACCGGCGGGTAGGAAGCCCGCTGTGGCGGGGATCACGGGTCCATAACGATCACTGGTCACAGGCGAACGTGAACAGCCGGTTCGGTGGTCATGCTCGCGTGATCCGACTTGTGTGGGAGGCGTTGCGGGGCCGCCGGGCCCAGGCCGCCACGGTGTTCGCCCTGACCGGGCTGGCCGTGGGGACCGCCGCCGCCGCTCCCTGGTACGTCTTCGCCACCGCGGAGCAGCTCACCGGCCGGTACGTCGCCGACGCGCCGGTCGCCGAGCGCGTCGTGCACCTGCGCGGTGAGCGTACGAGTGGGGACGGGCCGGTCGACCCGCACGACGTCCGGGCCCGGGTCGACGCGATCGTGGGCGGCCACGCCGGGCCGGTCTGGGCCGGCCGGGAGCTCACCGGCAAGGTCATCAACGCCGGCACCGCGGCGGCCGGCGACGACGCCCCGGTCCCGACCCGCCTGCTGTCCCGCGACGGCGTCTGCGACCAGGTCGTCGTGCAGGGCGCGTGCCCGGCCGGGCCGGATCAGGCCATGATCACTACCGCCTTCGCCCGCGAACGCGGGATGGCGGTCGGCGACTTCCTCTCGTTCAAGCCCGAGGACCACCAGGTGCTCGGCCGGTACCGGATCACCGGGATCTACCGGCCCGCCGCCGACACGGACGCGTACTGGGCGGGGGTGTGGGCGCATCCGGACACCGAGCTCGACCCCGTCTTCACCACCGCCGAGGGGATCGCCGCCGTTCCGTCGGTCACCCCGGTCACGATCGTCGATCTCTGGCTGACCCCCGGCGCGTACGCCGACGGTCTCGGGCCGCGCCTGCGGGATTCGGCGGGCACGGCCGACGGCTGGAAGCTGACCGTGGACACGGCCGTCGGCGAGGTGCCCGTCCGGGCCGCCAAGGCCGCCGGGACCGTCAGCGCCGCCGTCGTCGGCGCGACCGGGCGGTTCGTGCTGCTCGCCTGGTTCGCGCTGCTCGTGGTCGTCCGGCACACCGTCACCGACCGGCGGCACGATCTGGCCCTGGTGAAGCTGCGCGGCGTACGCCGATGGCGGACCTGGACGCTGACCCTGGGCCAGGCGTTCGCCACGATGCTCAGCGGGGCGCTGGCCGGCACGGCGCTCGGTGTGGCGGGCGTCTGGCTGCTCGTCGGCCCGGTACGCCGTCCCGACGACCTCGCTCTCGCGCTGCCGCAGAGCGCCGCCCTGTTCGGCGGGGTGCTCGCGGCGGCGCTGCTGCTGGCCTGGTTCTCCGAGTTGCGCTCGCTCCGCTCGCCGGTCGTCGAGCTGCTGCGCTACGTCCCGCCGAGGGCTCGCCGCCGGGCGGCCGACATCGCCGAGATCATCGTCGCCCTGCTGCTCGGCATCGCCGTCTGGCAGCTGTCCGCGGGGAACCGCGGCGGCAGCGTCGCCGCCACGATGGTTCCCGCGCTGGTCGCCATCGCGGCCGGCCTGATCGCCGCGCGGTTCGTGTTGTGGCTGGCCGGGGCGGCCGGCCGGGGTGCGATGCGGACCGGGTCGCTGGCGATCGCGCTCGCTGGGCTGACCGTACGCCGCCGGCCGACCCTGCGCTGGGTGGTGACCCTGATCGTCGTGGCGGTCGCCGGGCTGGCCACGGCCGCGGGCGAGATGATGCGCGCCGACGCGACCGCCCGCGTACGCGCGGAGCAGCAGCTCGGCGCCGACCGGGTGCTCTCCGTAGGTGCGCCCAGCCGGTCGGCGCTGCTCGCGGCGGTCCGCCAGGCCGATCCCGACGGCCGGTACGCCATGGCCGTCAGCGCCTTCCCGCACGCGACCGGGTTCTCGGCCGGGCTGATCGCGGTGGACTCGTCCCGCCTGGCGAACGTGGCCGCGTGGCTTCCCGGGTACGGTCCGCGTCCGGCGGCGGCCGACGCGCCCGACCCCGGCGTGATCGTGCCGGACGGGCCGGTGACGCTGGACGCCTCCTTCGACCCGCGTACGCGACCGGACGGCCTGCTGATGAAGCCCGGCGAGAATCCCAGCGTCCTCGGTACGCCGATCCCGCCGCCGTCGCACGTGGACGCCGACGTCTACGTGCGCCTCGATCTCGTCGGACCCGCCGGGGAACCGTTCTCGGTGGCGTGGGGGCCGCTCGCATCGGGCCGGGAGACGTATGCGGCGAAGGTCGAGGGCTGCGGCGGGGGCTGCCGGTTCGTCGACCTGGCGCTGTTCACGAAGCACGCGGGCGGGTTCGTCCAGGCGCCCTGGGGTACGCAGGTCGTGCTGCACGGCCTGGCGGCCGCGGGCAAGCCGCTCTTCCCGGCCGCCGCCTTCACCGATCGGACCGCGTGGAGCGCTCCGGCCGCGACCGGCGCCCAGGCGTTGGAGATCGCCGCGACCGCGAGCGGCCTCGCGCTGACCGTCCCGCCCGGCTGCGGCCCGCGCGGCGCGTGCCCGCTGTCCGTCCTCCGGCCGGCCGCACCTCTCGCCGCGGTCGTCGCGGGACCCGTCGGCCGCAGCGGCCGCAACGCCACTCCTGTGCTGAAGCTGTCCGGATCCGGCGGCATCCCGGTCGAGGTCGCCGGCCGGGCGCCTGCCCTGCCGCGGGTCGGCGCCGACGGTGCGCTCGTCGACCTCGCCCAGCTCGACGCGGCCCTGCCGAGCACCGCTCCCGGCGAGCAGATGGAGGTCTGGCTGGCCGCGGGCGCCCCGAACTCCCTAGTGGACTCACTGCGGCAGGCGGGCCTGCAGATACGCGGCGAGCGTACGGTCGGCGCGATCCAGCACGGCCTGCTCGACCAGGCGCCCGCCCGCATCCGCCAGTTCCAGCTCGGCGTCTTCGCCCTCGGCGTCCTCATCGCCGCCGTCGCGCTGCTGCTCGCCGCCGGCGTCGAGCGCGCCGACCGGGCCCGCGAGCTGTCCGCGCTGCGCGTACAGGGGTTGCGGCTGCGGGAGGTCCGCCGGTCGGGAATCCTCGGGTACGCCGTACCGGCCTTCATCGGCATCGTGGGCGGCATGATCGCCGCGGCCGCGGTCGGCTGGCTGCCCGCGACCTCGCCACCGCTGTTCGCCGACGACTGGAAGGTGTTGAGTCCGCCGTCCGGCGCGACCGCCGCCGGTCTCTGGCTCGCCGCGGGGGCGGCCGCGATCGTCGTGGCGGCCGCGCTCGCGTACTCGGCCCGGCGGCTCGTCCGGGCGTCCGTTCCCGGAGTGCGAGGAGTCCGATGATCGCGATCGTTGCGGCGGCGCTACGTGCCCGCTGGGGGGCGTACGCGATGATCGCCGCGCTCGCCTGCGGCATCGGTGCACTGGCGGCGGTGGGTGCGGCGTATCCGCGTACGGTGGCCGACCGGATCGCCGCGGCCGAGATCTCGACCGCACCGCTCGCCGACCGGTCCTTCCTGCTCACGGCGGACAAGCTCGGCGGCGGCGAGGGTACCTTCCAGAACCTGGCCGAGACCGCGCGGGCGCTGCCGGACTTCACGACCGTCTACGGCGCCTCGTTCCAGGTGTTCGGGGTGGATCCGAAGCTGCCGGCCGTCCTCATGTACCGCGAGGGATTCTGCGCCCGGGTACACCTGACCGCCGGCCGGTGCCCGCGCGGTGCCGGCGAGGTGATCGTCCCGGCGAGCGACGCGGACCGTCTGCACGAGACCGTCGGTACCCGGCTCGACCTCCTGGAGGCCCAGCTGGGCGAGAAGGGCCAGGCCCTGCCGGGCGACCTCGGTACGCAGCCCGTCGACGTCGTCGGCGTCTACGAACCGATCGACCCGGGCTCCGACTACTGGGGCGTCCAGCGGGTCTTCGGCGCCGACGCCCGCCTCGGTACGCGTGGCCCGCTGCTCACCCTGCCCGACACGCTCGGCATCGTGCCGCACGCCGCCGAGGGCTACACGATGGACGTCCAGCCCGGCCGGTCGCTGCTGATCACGGGGGACTGGGCCGCGCTGGAGCACCGGGTCGGCTCCGGCAGCATCGTCCTGACCGGCAAGGGCCTGCCCGAGCTGATGGGGCGGATCGCGGCGAAGCGGACGTTCGTGGAGATCATGACGCCGGCCGTCGTGCTGCCGGTCCTCGGCCTCGGCTGCTGGGTCCTCTTCCTCGCGATCGGTACGCGGGTCCGCGCGGACGGCCCCGAGAGCGGGCTGTCGGCGCTGCGCGGGTTGCCCGTCGGCCGCCGGTGGTGGCTGGCCGTCGGCGCGCCGCTGACCGCCGTCACGATCGCCACTCCGCTCGGCGCTCTGGCCGCGGCGATCGCGACCGGCGGCTTCGACACCGAGATGCTCCGGGCGGCCGGACTCGCGTACGCCGCGGAAGTGGTCGTGATCATCCTGGCGACCAGCGGGCCGCTGCGTTCGGGCCTGGCCGACACGCTGCGCCGGCTGAGCTCGCCGCGCGGCCTGCGGTTCCCGGTCCTGGAGGTGCTGCTGCTGGCGCTGACCGCGGCGAGCCTGGCGCAGCACGCCTCGGGCGACACGACGGGTATCGGGATCTTCGCGCCCACGCTGCTCGCGGTCTCGCTGGCCGTCATCGCGGCCCGCCTGCTCGCGGTGCTCGCCCGGCCGCTGGCCGGCGGCTCGCTGCGGCGCGGCCGGCTGGTCCGCGGGCTCGCGCTCGTCGTGCTCACCCGCCGCCCGTCAGGCCGGCAGCTGCTGGCCCTCACCGGCGCCGTCACCGCGCTGTTCGCGCTGGTCGTGAGCGCGGTCAACGTGGCGGCCACCGCGCGCGACAGCCAGGTCATGCTCTCCGTCGGCTCGGCCCGCGTCCTGAAGGTCCAGGGCGACGCCGCCCAGGTCCTCACCGCGGTACGCACGCTCGACCCGGACGGGAAGTACGCGGTGGCGGCCGGCACGATCGGCACGGGAAGCGGGACGCTGGCGGTCGACCTGAGCCGCAGCGGACTGATCGACTGGCCGGAGGCGGGGCGGGTGGGCACGGCCGCCGGGGCCGCCACCGACAGCGGCGAAGCCGTCCAGCCCGGTGCCGAAGTGCTCCTCCGGGCGGTCACCAACGTTCCCGGTGCCGCCTCGCCGAAGGCGTCCATCGTGCTCAGCATGGCCGTCGAGACGTCGAAGCACACCTTCCGGGACCTGTCGCTCGGCGTACTGCGGAAGGGCACGGCCACCTACACGGGCCGCGTACCCGACGAGTGCGAGGGCGGCTGCCGGATCGCCGGGCTGTGGGCGGTCGCGCTCGGCGGCGGCGCCTGGGCCGAGGTCTCCCTGGAGACGCTGACCGTCGGCGGGCGGAAGGCCGACCTGTCCGGCTGGCACCTTCCCGGGCAGACGGGCGACCCGATGGCCTGGTCGATCGGCGACCTCGCGAGCGCGCCGTCGAGCTGGATGCTGCCGGCCGATGTGCCCGTGCAGCTGCCGGTCGCGTACGCGCGTGCCGACGAGGCGACGCTCAAGATGCTGGTCCTGCCGATCCGCGGCGCCGACCGGCAGGGCACCCCGGTGACCGGGGCCGTCGCCGAGCAGGCCCTCCCCCGCATCGGTACGCAGGGAGTCCTCCTCGATCTCGAAACCGCCCTGCGGGCCTCGGTCGGCGGCGTGTACACGACCGGCATGCAGGTGTGGCTGACCGCCGACGCGCCGGCCGACGTCGCGGACCGGTTGACGGCGCTCGGCGTACCCGTGGTGGGGCAGGAGGATCGCGCCGCGGTGCAGGCGGCCGCCGACGGTACGCCCGCCGCCCTGACCCTGCGCATGCAGATGCTCGCGGTGCTGGTGGCGCTGGTCCTGCTGGTGGTGGCCCTGACCAGCGCGGCGGCCGGTGACCGGCGGATGCCGGAGCTGGCCGCGTTGCGCGTGGCCGGCCTGCCCGAGCGCACCGTACGCCGTGCGGTCCGCCGTGCCCACCTGTTCGTGCTCGCCGCCGGGGTGCCGCTGGGCCTGGCCGCCGCGGCGGTCGCCTGGGCGGTGGCGCGGTCGGCGCTGCCGATCGTCGAGGGCACGCCCTGGCTGCCGGTGCCCGGCTGGCCCGCCCCCGCCTCCGTCCTGCCGCCCCTGATCGGGGCCGTAGCGCTTCCGGCGCTCGCGATCTACCTTGTGTTCGCGGGGCGCCGCACCTCATCGGCACGTCCCCTCAAGGAGAAGAAGTGACTGAGCACGCTGGACTCGCCGTCGCCTGCCGTCGCGTCGTGCAGATCTACCGGGGTGAGGGCGGCGACGTGGTCGCCCTCTCGGGTGTCGATCTGACGATCTCACCCGGGGAGATGGTGGCCCTCGTCGGGCCGTCCGGCTCCGGCAAATCCACCCTGATCGCCCTGCTCGGCGGCCTGCTGCGGCCGTCGGCCGGCCGGGTCACCGTGGGCACCTACGACATGGGCCGGCTGACCGACCGGGAGGTCTCCCGCCTGCGGGGCACCCGCATCGGCATCGTCCTGCAGGGCGCGGCCCGCAACCTGCTCCCGTACGCCTCGCTCTACCGCAACGTGTGGCTGGCCCAACGGCGGGCGGCCGCGACCTCCGGCATCGCGCTCGAGGATCCGGAGCGGGTGCTCGACCTGGTCGGCCTGCCCGGGCAGGGCAAGGCGCGGCTGAGCGACCTGCCGCCGGGCGCCCGCCAGCGGGCCGCCCTGGCCGTCGGCATCGCCGCCTCGCCGGGCCTGCTCCTGGTCGACGAGCCGACCAGCCAGCTCGACACGGCCGGCCGCGACGAGGTGATCTCGGCCCTGGAGACGATCAACGCCGAACGCGGAACGACTGTGGTCGTCGTCACCCACGACGGCGAGGTCGGCGCCCGGCTCGGCCGGGTCGTGACGATCCGCGACGGCCGCGTCGGCGCCGAGGGCCGCAACGGCCAGGACTTCGCCGTGGTCGCCGGGGACGGCACCGTCCAGCTGCCGCCGGAGGTGCTCGACGAGTTCCCGCCCGGGACGCTGTTCACCATCGATCACGCCGACGGTGGCACGGTCACGCTGGTGGTGGGGGCGTCCGTAAACTAGGGCCATGACCGATCCCCGCAACGACCCGCTCCGCAACCCGTCGATCTTCACGCGCGGCGCGGTGGACCTCGGTGCCCTGCGCCCGGCGAGCCCGCCGCCCGCGCCGGCCGAGGACGACGAAGCACCGGCGGAGTTCACCGGTACGCCGCGTTTCGGCAGCTCGGTGGCGCTCGACGTGACGGTGGCGACGTTCCAGCAGGACGTCGTCGAGCGGTCGAAGACGATCCCGGTCGTCCTGGAGTTCATCGCCAGCGGTCAGTACGCCGGCGATCCCGCTCTGGAGCAGTTCGCGGCGGACGGATCGTTCCTGCTCGCCCGGTCGGACGTACGGACGGATCCGCAGCTGGCTCAGGCCCTGCGGATCCAGTCCCTGCCGACGATCTTCGCGTTCGTGGGCGGGCAGCCGATCGACGGCGTACCCGGCCAGCTGCCGGAGGCCCAGCTGCGGCAATGGCTCGACGCCGTGCTCCGCGCGGGCGGCGTCGAGGTGGCCACGCCGGTCGACCCGCGCCTCGACGAGGCCGACGACCTCCTGATGAGCGGCGACCTCGACGCGGCCGAGCGGGCGTACCAGAAGATCCTCAACGAATCGCCCCGCGACGCGGCCGCCGAGGCGGGCCTGGCCCAGGTCGGCGTGGCCAAGCGGCTCGTCGGCGTCGACTACGCCAGCGCGGTCGCCGAGGCCGACGCGAACCCCGACGACCTGGAGAAGCAGCTGATCGCGGCGGACGTGCTCGTCATGTCCGGCTCGGCCGACGAGGCGTACGCGCGCCTCGTCGCCGTGGTCCGCCGCAACTTCGGTGAGGACCGCGAGAAGGTACGCCGCCACCTAGTCTCTTTGTTCACCATGGCAGGGCCGGACGATCAGGCGGTGATCGCCGCTCGGCGCGCTCTGGCCGGCGCCCTTTATTAAAGGTGACATTGATGGCTACGCTCGGTTGATGCGCCGGATCGCCGTGCTCGACGCGCCGACGAACCTCGGCCTGCGTCCACCGACACCCACGTCGGTGCCCGGCTGCGCGAAAGCGCCCGGAGCACTCCGCGATCAAGCCCTGCTGAGCAGGCTCGACGCCCGGGACGCGGGCTGCCTGACGCCGCCCCGGTACGACCCGGGCGACTGGCGTCCCGGCGACGGGGTGGCACAGGCGGCCCAGATCTCGGCGTACGCGTTGCGCCAGGCCGACCGCATCGGGGCGATCGTCGACGGCGGCGAGTTCCCGCTGGTCCTGGGCGGTGACTGCTCGGTGCTGCTCGGTTCGATGGTGGCGATGAACCGGCTCGGCGCGGAGGTCGGCGGGCGCATCGGCCTCGTCTTCGTCGACGGCCACTCGGACTTCCGCCACCCCGGCAACGCGCCCTACGTCGGCGCCGCGGCGGGGGAGGACCTCGCCCTCGTCACCGGCCGGGGCCAGATGGAACTGGCCGGCATCGAAGCCCGCCGCCCCTACGTACGCGACGCGGACGTGGTCGTGCTCGGCATCCGGGAGCGCGACGAGTACCGGATGGACCTGGCCGCCGGGCAGTTCGCCGTGCGTACGGCGACCGTGCTGCGCTCCGCGGGACCGGCCAAGACCGCGCAGTGGGCCCGTGAACAGCTGTCCGGCTGCGCCGGCTACTGGGTGCACATCGACGTGGACGTCCTCGACCCGGACGTGATGCCGGCGGTGGACGCGCCCGACCCCGGCGGCATCGCGTTCACCGAACTCGAACAGCTCATCGCCGGCCTCGTGGCCTCGCCGGAGTGCCTGGGCCTGGAGCTGACCGTCTTCGACCCCGATCACGACCCCGACGGCGCGTACGCGCGGGAGATCGTGGAGACCATCGTGGGAGGACTGTCGCCGCTGCGGCGTACGGCCCCGCCGCGACGGGGGCGGGTGCCGTCCCAGCGCCCCGCCAAACTCCCCAAGAGCGCGGCTTCCTGAGGGCCAACCAAGATCAATTTCAAGATCTTTCAAAGGCTTTTGTCCCGGGTTCGTCGATCTCGCTTCCGCTCCTCCCGCGGGAGACCGTTGCGCCCCTATCGCTTCGCTCCGGGGACTCCACTGCCAGGTTTGTGGGGCGACGCATCGTTCACCGTCGTCCGGTCACCGTTGCACCCCTCACCCCGGCCTTTGTCGCGACTGTCCGATATGGCGGCCGGGTGGGTCGGCTGGTCGGTGATTGTTCGCGGCTGGGATGTAGTTTCCGGGCCCATCCTCTCGATCCATTGCGGCCGAGATGTAGAGAGGCCGTTTTCCTGCATCCCGACCGATGTGGATCGAGGGGAGGGGCTCGTTTTTACATCTCGGCTGTTGTGGATCACGTCCATGCCGTCCTGCTTCCAGTCGTTGTCCGTGATGCGGGAACGATCTTCCGTCAGGCGGACACGGCGCACTGATTTCTTGATCGTTTACGGCTGAGGTGTCAATCCGGCCCGATCTGCATGATCAATGACGCGTCAGGTGTAGCAGAACCCGGTCGGCGCGCTCCAGAACCGTAAACGATCATGCGCCGGGTGGACGTTTCGACACCACATCCGTAAATGATCACCCCACTGACCGCCGCTCAGCACCCATATCGGACAGTCGCGACAAAGCCGGAACCGGCCAGGGTGGGACGGTGGCGCCGATCTTCAACGTGGTCGACGATCTTGCGCGAATGCCTCGAATTTCGTCCGATACACCCGAAAAGCCCGGACATTCGCGCAAGATCGTCGACCGTGACGGGCACAAGTCGGATAGTCGGGACAAAGGCCGGGCGGAGGGTGGGGTGAGGCTGGGTGGGGGTGGGGTGGGACGGTGACCGAACCGCGGTGGATGATGCGTCGCCCCACTCACCTGGCAGTGGAGTCCCCGGAGCGCAGCGATAGGGGCGGAACGGTCTCCCGCGGGAGGAGCGGAGGTGAGATCGACGAACCCGGGCCACATGTCCATAAAATGATCTTGCTCTACTCCCGTCGGAGTACGGCGAAGAGACGCCAGGGGGACGACGCAGACCCCCACCCTCCCGCGCCACTCTCGATGTATCGAAGGCATATCGAGGGAGGAAACATGATCACCGCGTTCGCGACCCACGCCTATCACGGCGGCGGCTGGTGGTTCTTCGCACCGTGGCTCTGGATCCCGTTCTGGTTTCTCATCTTCTTCGTGATCCGGGGGCTGTTCTGGCGGCGGCACCGCCACCACCACGGCTACGGCTGGGGGCCGGGCTGGCACGGCGGCGAGAGCGATCCCCGTGTGATCCTCGCCCAGCGGTACGCCCGCGGTGAGATCAGCGAGCAGGAGTACACCGAGCGGCTGGCCGTGCTCAACACGCCGCCGGCGAACCCTCGGTAGCGGGACGGGCGTACATGCGAGGCAGGATGGTGGGCGTGACAGGATCTCGTCGGCACCGCTTCGGCTTCGGCTGGCCGTTCGGGCTGATCCTGGTGCAGCTCGCCATCGCCGCCATGCTCGCCTGGCACCTCGGCACCCATGTGACGTGGCCGCAGGTCGCGTTCGTCGTCGCCGGCCCGGTCGCGCTGCGTATGACGTTCCACCGGCCGTTCCTGGCGGCGACCATCATCGCCGCGATCGACGTCACCGCCGTGCTCGTGCACGTCCCGATCCAGCCGCTGCTGCCGAGCACCGTCGTCGCCGTGGTCGGGCCGATCGCCCGCGCCCGGCGGGAGGCGTACCGGCAGTGGCAGGCGGAGGAGCAGCTCCGCCGGGTCGAGGAGGGGCGGCGCAAGGAGGCCGACGAACGCGTACGCATCGCCCGCGAGCTGCACGACATCCTGGCCCACAGCTTGTCCCTCATCAACGTCCGCGCCTCGGTCGCGCTGGAGATCCTCGAAACGCACCCCGCCGAGGTGCGCCCCGCGCTGGAAGCGATCAAGCAGGCGAGCCGGGACGGGCTGACCGACGTCCGCTCGGTGCTCGCCGGGCTGCACGGGGGGCAGGCGCCGCGTACGCCCGCCCCGGACCTGTCGCGGTTGGACGATCTCGTCCTGCAGGCGCGGGCGGCCGGGCTCAGCGTGAACGTCGAGACCGTCGGCGTACGCCGTGCGCTGCCGGCGGCCGTCGAACTGGCCGCGTACCGGATGGTGCAGGAAGCTCTGACGAACGTGATGCGGCACAGCGCGGCCCGGGCGGCCGACGTCGTCATCCACTATGGAGAGAAGATGCTGAGCATCGGAGTCGCCGATCCCGGCCCGGCCCAGCCCGCCACCGAACCCGGCGGCGGCAACGGTCTCATCGGCATCCGGGAACGCGTACGCGCCCTCGGCGGCACCGCGACCGCCGAGCCGGACGGGCACGGCGGCTTCCGCGTACTGGCGATGATGCCCTCATGATCCGGGTGCTCCTGGCGGACGACCAGGCCCTGGTACGCGCGGGCTTCCGGGCCCTGCTCGACGCCCAGCCGGACGTGACCGTGGTGGGGGAGGCCGACAACGGCGCGCGGGCGCTGGACCTGGCCCGCGAGCTGAAGCCCGACGTGGTCCTCATGGACATCCGCATGCCGGTGCTCGACGGCCTGCTCGCCACCCGCCGCATCGCCGGGGACGCGACTCTCGCCGACGTGAAGGTCATCATTCTGACCACCTTCGAGCTGGACGAATACGTCTTCACGGCGCTGCGCGACGGCGCGGCCGGCTTCCTCGTCAAGGACACCGAACCGGCCGACCTCGTCCGGGCGGTACGCGTCGTCGCCGCCGGTGAAGCGCTGCTCTCCCCGGGGGTGACCCGCCGCCTCATCGCCGAGTACGCGATCCGCTCGCGGGCGCCCCTCCCGCCGACCGGCCACCTGGACGCGCTGACCGACCGCGAACGGGAGGTCGTCACGCTGGTGGCCCTCGGTCTGTCCAATGAGGAGATAGCACGCCGTCTGGTGGTGAGCCCGCTGACCGCCAAGACGCACGTGTCCCGGGCGATGATCAAGCTCGGCGCCCGCGACCGCGCTCAGGTGGTCGTCGCCGCCTACGAGGCCGGCCTGGTCCGCCCCGGCTGGATGGACTGACTCCGTTCCACGTACGCGCCGCCCTGATCCCGCTCGGATCCCGGGTGGGCGGCGGCAAGGGTCATTGACGTAGATGAAAACCCCTGCTAGAAAGATCTTGCTGCGCGGGACCACATCACCCCCTTCTTCCTCGGAGGAAATCGATGCTGTCTCGTCGTTCTCTCATGCGCAACGCCGTCATGCTCGGCACCGGCGCGACCCTCGGCGGACTGGAACTCCTCGATGGAGCCCCCGCCCTGGCCGTCGCCACCCCGACGATCGCGAGCTGCGCCACCTGGGGCGCCCGGGATCCCTCGTCGGCGCTGACCCTGCTGAGCAACAACCCCAACAAGATCCTGATCCACCACACCGACACCCCGAACCAGTCGGACACCTCGCAGGCCGCCGCGTACGCGCTCGCCCGGTCGATCCAGAACTACCACATGGACACGAACGGCTGGTCGGACACGGGGCAGCACTTCACGATCTCGCGCGGCGGCTATGTCATGGAGGGCCGTCACTACAGCCTGTCGAAGCTGACCGCCGGCAGCGGCATGGTGCAGGGCGCGCACTGCCCGGGGCAGAACACGCAGGCGATCGGCATCGAGCACGAGGGCACCTACATGACGGTGACCCCGCCCGCCGCGCTGTACAACGAGTCGGTGGAGATGTGCGCGTACATCTGCACGAAGTACGGGATCGCGCCGACGGAGATCTACGGGCACCGCGACTTCTACGCGACGGACTGTCCCGGCGACGCGTTCTACCCGATGCTCCCGCAGCTGCGCCTGGACGTGGCGGCGAAGCTCGCGGCGTGGACGCTGACCGTCGACAACACGTCGAGCGGCTTCCGGGCCAGCGCCAACTGGGGCACGTCGACCTACTCCACGCAGCGCTACGGGACCGACTACCGGTACGCGAACCCCACCCCCGCCAGCGACGCGGCCTACTTCAGCGCGACCCTGCCCAGCGCCGGCAGCTACAAGCTCGAAGTCTGGTACGCGGCCAACAGCGGCTACAACGCGACCACGCCGCACGTGGTGTTCGCGTCGACGGGCAACCAGACGGTGACCGTGAACCAGACCGCCAACGGCGGCAAGTGGAACAGCCTCGGCACCTTCTCGTTCAACGCCGGCGCCCAGGATCTCGTGGCCGTCAGCCGCTGGACCTCGGGCACCGGCTACGTCATCGCGGACGCGCTGAGGATCACCAAGGTCTGAGCCGTCATCAGGCCTAAGCGGGTGTGATGTCGGCCCGGAGGCGGCGGGCCTCGTCCTGGTACGCCGAGGCGAGTTCCCGCTGCCCCGCCGCGTGATGCAGCCGGCCGAGCTGTTCGGCCGTGTCGGCTTCGGCGCGGCGGTCGCCGAGGCGCTGGTAGATCCGCAGCGCCCGGAGCAGCCGGTCGGCCGCCACCTCCGCGGGCTGGTCGAGCCGGCCGAGTTCCACCAGCGCGTACGCCTCGCAGTGCCGGTCGCCGATCGCCGCGAAGTAGTCCAGCGCGGAGGTGAGCAGCGTCATCGCCTCCTGCGCCCGGGCGTCCTTGCGGGCGGCGACACCCAGGTGCCGGTGCAGGTGGGCCTGCCGATGCCGGTCGCCCGACTTCTCGGCCAGCACGAGCGCCTCGCGCAGCCAGGTCTCGGCCTGATCGAGTTCGCCCCGGGCCAGCCAGACCTGCCCGATGGCCCCCCGCGCGTACGCCTCGCCGCCGAGGTCGGCACTCTCCTGATAGGACTCCAGCGCCCGCCCGTAGTACTCGGCGGCCAGGTCGAGATCGCCCCGGATACGGTGCACCGTGCCGAGGCCGGAGAGCGCGGCGGCCACTCCGGCCGGGCGCCCGAGCTGCGCGAACAGCAGCCGGGCCCGGCCGAACGCCGCGTCGGCACTCGCGTACTCGTCGCGGTAGAGGTGCAGCTGCCCGAGGCCGCGCAGGGTCACCGCGGTCCCCAGCTGGTCGCCGACGCGGCGGCTGATCTCCAGCGCCGCGGCGTGCGACGCCTGCCAGACGTCCGCGTGCCCGCCCAGGTCGCACCACGGCAGCAGGGTCAGGGCAAGCTCCCACGCGAGGTCCGAGCGGTCGAGCCGGCCCGCGATCTCGATCGCCGTCAGCAGCGTGCGGTGCTCGGCCGCGAACCACGCGTCGCCGTCCACCGGCGCCGGCACGGGCGGCGACCATCGAGGCGCGACCACCACGCCCGGCCCGAAGGGGCTCGGCGGCAGCGTCCGCGCCGCGCGCTCCGCGAGGCACAGAAGTCCACTCAGGACACGCGCGAGCCCCTGTCCGTCGAGCTGTCCCGGCTGCGCGTCCGCCAGCATTCTCACCAGCACGGGTACGCGATATCGGCGCTGACCGAGATCGTCGGTGCCCGCGTCGGCGACGAGCCGGGCGGGCACCAGCCGGCCGAGCTGATCCTCGCCGGAGTTCAGCAGGGCACCGGCGAACCAGGCCGGCATCGTCGTCTCGCCGAAGGCGGCCAGCCCGCGCAGCACCACGGCCGCCTCGGCGGGCAGCTGCTGGGCGTTGGGCGGGGCGATCGGCACGGCCGCGGCGGTGTCGGCGGCCAGCAGCTCGGCGTGCAGCCGGCGCAGCTCCGGTCCCGGCCCGACGCCCAGTTCGTCGGCGAGCGTACGGCTGACGTCGGCGTACACCCCGAGGGCGTCGGCCTGCCGGTCGGCACCCATGAGCGCCCGGATCAGCAGCGCCCAGAACCCTTCCCGCAGCGGATGCTCGGCGGTCAGCCCGCGTAGCTCGGCGATCGCGTTGGCCGTGTCGCCCAGCCGGATACGCAGATCGAACAGCTCCTGCAGGGCACCCATCCGGCGCTCGGCCAGCTGATCGAGCTCGACCCGCCAGACCGGACTCGCGGGCAGGTCGGCGAGCGGCTGCCCACGCCAGAGCCGCAGGGCGCTCTCGACCGTACGCAGCGCCTCGGCGAGATGCCCGAGGCGGCGCAGCCGGGCGGCCTCGTCGGTGTCGCGCAGGAACCGGGCCGCGTCCAGCTCGGCGGCACCGAGGACGGCGGCGTAGCCGGGCGGGTACCGGACCACGTGATCGTCGCCCAGACTCGTACGCAGTCCGCTGACGTAGGTCTGGATGTTCGCGGCCGCCGACCGGGGTGGATCGGCCGGCCAGAGCACCTCGATCAGGCGGTCCACCGACACCGGCCGGTCGGGTTGCAGCAACAGGGTCGCCAGCAGCTGGCGTGGCTTCACACCGTTGATCGCCACGGGCCGGTCGGCGTCACGGACCTCGAACGGCCCGAGCAGGCGGAACTGTAGTCCCACCCGGCCGAGCGTACGGGAGGCCCCTCGGCCTTTCTAGTGGCGGTTGTAGCCGAAATGGAGAACTCCTGTAGGTGAACGGATGACTCTGTTGCGTACCCCCGCGCAGCAACCGGTGGTGAAATGGGTCGGCCCCGGCGCCGACCCGCTGCTACGTTGACGCCATGCCCTCGGTACCACCCCGCTCCATCCGGCGCGCCCACCGCATCCTGCTCGGGATCGTCGTCGCCGGTCTCCTGGACATCGCCGCGATCCTCGTCCTCTGGCGGCACGCCGACGCCGTGTCCCCGCGGCTGCTGGACATCCTGCTCACTCCTGACCAGACACCCGCGTTGCTCGCCGGCATCCACGAGGACAGCCAGCCCGCGCTCGTCCTCGGCGGCGCGGCCGCGGTCGTCTTCGGGCTCGTCCTGCTCCTGTTGTGGCGCCGCGTCTCCGTCGCCCGGCCGCTCGGTCTCGTCGCGGCGGCCGTACTCGTCTCGGTGCAGGTGTGGCTGCTCGTCGGTAGCGCCAACCTCACCGCCGGCGAGGCGATGTCGCCCAACACGGGCTTCGGCCCGGAGGCCGCCCGCCAGGTCAACAGCCTGCTCATCCCGGTCTGGTTCTCGATCGTCCACTGGCTCACCGGTGCGGCGCTGCTCGTCGGGGCCGGAGCGCTCTTCTTCATGCTGATCTCCGAGACGACCAAGGATTTCCTGGAGTCGGCGCAGGAGGAGAGCCGGGCCGAGGAGGTCCTGGACCTCACCAAGCTCCGCCGCACCTCCTGACCGCTCAGGACTCGTCGAGGATCGCGGCGAACCGGACCTCGGCCAGGTCGAGCTGATCGAGGATGTGCTCCCTCGCGCCCGCGCTCAGCGGCGTGTCCGGCCGCCCCACGAGTTCCCGCAGGATCGGCACCAGCGGCCGGTACTTGCGCGCCGAACTCACCACCTTCGGCCCGGTCGCGTGGATGACGCCCACGCCGTTGTCGGTGAAGTCCGAGATCTTGATGACCCGCGCCCACGGGTCCCGGTCCAGCGCCGCGGCGACATGCTCCCGGTACTGCTCGTGCGCGTCGCGGTCGGGCGCGTACCGCGGGTTGGTCACCGAGGCCACCAGCGTCGCGACGCGCGGCCCGAACTCCCCGGCCAGCCGGGCGAGCGCGGCCTCCCGGGGCGGTTCACCGTTCACGGGTACGCCGGCCAGCGCGTACGGCTGATCTTCGACGGAGTCGTGCAGGAGAGCCGCGATGAGGACGTCCGGATCGTCGATGCCGTAGTAGTGCTTGATCCGGATCGTGACGCGCAGCAGGTGATTGAGGTAGGGCTCCCGGATGCGCCGCTGCTCGGCGTGCAGGCGGGCGGCGAGGTCGAGGGCGGCGGTCAGCCGGGCGCGGTCGTGTTCGGGCAGGTCGGCGATCTCCAGGGCGAACCGGCCTCGCAGGCCGGCCTCACCGTAGACCTCGGTGACGGCATGCAGCGGCATGGTCGCGAGCGCTCGCCCGGGGGCGCCAGGGGTGTCCACCATGCCCTGCTGTATACCGGATCATCGCTCGATGCGTCTCACCGGTGTCAGCGGGGCGACGGCAGATTCCGTTCCTCCGTACGCGGCCGCGGCGGCCGGGCGGAGACGCGGACGACCGGTGGGAGCGGGCCGCCCCGGAACTCCTCCTGCGTCATCGCCTGCAGAGCGCTGACGGCCAGCGCCAGGATCAGGACCGCGGCGGCGGCGAAGGTCGGCACACTCAGCACGGCCGGGGTCAGCCCGGCGCCGGGCGGCACGACCGTGCGGTCCAGGGTGACGCGTACGGCCGCCATCGCGGTGTAGTGCATGCCGGCCACGGCCAGCGCCATCAGGAACGACGTGATCAGCAACGGGCGCCAGCCGCGTACGGAGACGGCACACCAGAGGGCCACGGTCGCCGCGGCCACCGCGATCATCACCGACGCGATCACCAGCGGGCCGTCGAAGCTGACCTGGCCGGCGACGTGGACGGCGTACACGCCGATGTAGTGGGTGGCGATGAGGCCGGTGCCGGTGAAGAAGCCGCCGAGCACGATCCGGCTGGTTCGCGGCCGCCCGTTCACCACGAGGAACAGGCCGCCGCCGACGGCCGCGAGGGCCAGCAGGAAACTGGCCGCCGTCGGGCCGGTGGCGATGCGCAACGGGCTGGCGGGAACGTCGAAGCCGAGCAGGGCCATGAAGTGCATGAGCCAGACGCCGGCCCCGCCGATCGCCAGGGTGCCGAGGGTCAGCCAGCGGAACCGCCGGCCCCGGGAGGCAGCCGTACGCGCCCGCGAAGTGCAGGTCAGACCGGTGAGTGAGCCGGCGAACCCGAGCACGACGGCGAGCACCGGAGTGAGCCACCCGTACGCGAACTGGTGAATCTCGGCCATGCCGACATTGATCCATGTTTCCGCCGGGCGGGGTCGGACATGCTGTGCGCTCGGTCCCGCCCTGGTGCCCCGCGAGGGTCGCCGCGCTCCGGGCCGGCCGGTCCGGTCAGGCGGCCTGGGTGTACCAGGCCTGCATCGAGGACGCGGCCGACGGGAACGCGACGTCGGAGTCGACGCGCCAGGCGCTCTCGCGGGCCCGGATGATGGCCCGGGAGACGGCACCGTAGCGGCGCTCGTCGTCGCAGTAGTAGAGCTGAATGGTCAGGCCCCGGTAGTCGGCCCACAGTTCGTAGGCCCGCGGACGCCGCAGGAAGAAGCCGACGGCGACCCCGGCCAGGATCACGACGGCCACGATCGCGCCGAGTACGCCACCCGGCTGCAGTTCGCGGGCGAACAGCCCGGTCAGCGCGATCCCGCCGGCGGCACAGGCCCCGGCACGCAGCGCCATCGGGTGGTGGGGGCCGCGCACCGTGCGCAGGTTGTGCAACTCGGTGACGTCGAACCGGCGCTGACCGACCACGAACCACCGGTCGGTGACTCGGACGCCGGGCAGGTTCAGGTGCTCGCCGGCCAGCGGGGTGCCGTGCCCGGAAGGGGTAGCACGACGGGTGGGGTGCATGGGTTGCCTCCGTTGTCGGCTGAAGGGGGCTGGCGGAGTGGGTGAAGCTGCCTGATCTCGATGCACGGTGGCGCATCTCGATAAGCACATTGTCTAAGTGACTGCCATCGTAGGGAACTGTTTCAATCTGCCACCTGGCCAACTGGCACTTCGCATGCCAGCGCCCAGCGTGTGGCCGGTTGAAACGCCCCAACGAGGGACATCAGCCGCCGCCCCCAGCGACTCGGAGCTGTGGAATTTTCCGGTCATTCCCGGTCGTACGCCAACGCGTGGTGCATTCCGGCCTACCGTCGTGCCGCTACCGCGAGTTACGGTGTCGAGGCTGGTCAGGGACCCCGATCGCCCACCCCCGGGCGGCACCTGGCCCGCGCCGTCGCCTCACCGACGGTGGCACACCGGGCGATCACAGTACGGCCAGGGCCACAGTGTGAACCGGGGAACCCAGTAATCGGGGCGAATCCACCGATGGTGGTAGTGCCAACTTCCGCCCCGGGCCGCCAGGACCATCGCGGCCTCCTCCGGTAGACGGCGAGCCACGCGTCCGCGCAGGCTCAGGAAGAAAGGTCGCCGACCCTTTGCGAAGCCAACGACGGGGTCTGCGGTTCGCCGTACCCCTGTTCGCCGCGCTCGCGCTCTTCCTCATTCCGGGAATGGCGCAGGCGGCACCCTCCGCGGCAGAGCTGCAGGCCCAGATCGACCAGGCATCGAAGAAGCTCGAACAGACCGTCGAGCTCTACGACAAGAGCACCGAGCAGGTCAAGGCGGCACAGAAGCAACTCGACCAGCTCAACACCAGTCTCGGGCCGCTGCTGCAGCAGCGCGATGTCGCCCGGGCAGCCGTGACGCAGGTGGCCGTCTCGGCGTACACCGGCAGCGGCGAACTCGCCACGGTCAACGCCCTGCTCGGCAACGATTCGCCGACGACCGTGCTCGATCGCCTCGACACGCTCCAGCAGATCGCCGTGGAGCAGACCGATGTGATCAACGCGTCGCGGGACGCGGGCGACAAATACGACGCCCAGAAGGCGGCCCTCGACCAGACCCTCAACGACCGCAACGCCGAGGTCGCCCGGCTCACGGCCATGAAGACCCAGATCCAGGCGGACCTCAAGAAGCTCGAAGCCCAGAAGAAGCAGCTGTACGGGAGTGCGACCAGCTCCGGCGGCGGCCGCTACACGGGCAAGATCCCGGCGATCTCGGGCAAGGCCGGCATCGCGGTGCGGTACGCGTACAACGCCATCGGCAAGCCCTACGAATGGGCGGCGGACGGCCCGAGCAGCTACGACTGCTCCGGTCTCGTCCTCGCCGCCTGGCGGGCCGCCGGTGTCTCGCTGTACCACAACGCGGCCACACAATGGGACGAAGTCGCCCACATCCCCAGATCGTCACTGCAACCAGGCGACCTGGTCTTCTATGAAAGCCTCGGACACGTGGCCATCTACGTAGGCGGCGGCCAGGTGATCCACGCCCCCACCTTCGGCGACCACGTACGCCTGGCCAGCGTCAACATGATGACCCCATACGGCTTTGGCCGAGTCAGAGCGTAAGCACCCGCACTCGGCCGCGACGTCCGGCAGTGCAAGATCCGCAAGCGCGAAGCGTTTGAGGATCTTGCACTGCCGGACGTCGCATAAGGGCCGATGTGCCCTCGTCTCGCCCGAAGGGCGAACGGGCAATAACCTTCCCAGCAACCACCCCGGGGGGAAGCGCGCCCATCGGTGGCCGCAACCACCGGGGGAAGTAACCACCCATGGCCTGAACCACGAATGGCCGCCACCCCCACGGGCAGCGGCCATTGCGGACAGGATGTTTAGGCGGCTTGGAGGCCTTCGGCTCGGGCCAGTTCGCGGAGGCGGCCGAGGGCCTGGATCTCCAGCTGGCGGATGCGCTCGCGGGAGAGCGAGAAGCGTGAGGCGACCTCGGTGAGCGAGTGCTCGCGGCCGTCCTCCAGGCCGTAGCGGGCGCGCATGATGCCCGCGGACCGGTCGTCGAGGTGGTTGAGCAGGCCCTCGATGCGCTGCCGCTCCAGTGCGGAGAGCACGATCTCCTCGGGGCTCGGCGCGTCCGAGTCGGCCACCAGGTCACCCAGGTTGGTGTCGCCGTCGTCGCCGACCGGCGTGTCCAGCGAGACCGTGTCCTGCGACCAGCGGATCAGCTCGGTCACCCGCTCGACGGGCACCTGCAGGGCCGCCGCGATCTGCGCGGGCTCGGGCTCCGAACCCAGCTCACGAGTGAGCTGACGGGCCACGTTGCGCATCCGGTTGACGTCTTCCACCAGGTGGACCGGCAGCCGGACCGTACGCTCCTGCTGGGCGATCGCCCGGCTGATCGCCTGGCGGATCCACCACGTCGCGTACGTCGAGAACTTGTAGCCCTTGATGTAGTCGAACTTCTCCACCGCCCGGACCAGGCCGGTGTTGCCCTCCTGGATCAGGTCGAGCATCGGCATGCCGGAGCGCACGTAGCGGCGGGCGATCGAGACCACCAGTCGCAGGTTCGCCCGGATGAACAGGTCCTTCGCCCGGTTACCCTCGGTGATGAGCAGTTCGAGGTCTTCGCGGCCGACGCCCTTCGGCTGCTGCCCCTCTTCCAGCCAGTGCTCGGCCAGCAGGCCGGCCTCGATGGACTTCGACAGCTCTACCTCCTGCGCCGCGTCCAGCAGCGGCGTACGGGAGATCTCGTGCAGGTAGACGCCGACGAGGTCACGCTCCTCGGCCACCTGGTCGGTGCGCAGGATCGTCATGTTCTCCACGTTCGGGCCCCTCCCCCGTAATTGCCGCAGCGGTCTGCGGTACTGACATCTGCGTAACAGATGACCGACGGAGCTGATTCCTTCTCGCCGATCTGAAAGTGTCACAGCTAACTGTGAAACCCCTGAAAGGCACATGCGACTTCGCTGATCAGCGAGGTACGCTGCGTCGTCCACCACCCGGACCGGCGCTCAGCTCAACGTCGTGTTCGCCTGTTCCATTCCACCTGATCGGGGTCGACGGCACAGCGACCCAGGTCACTGCGTACCTGCGATCCCGGTCACGTCGGCCCTTCCGTGCGCTGTCTCTTGCGGTATAGACGCGCTGACGGCGGCTCCGGGTTGCCATCTCCCCGGTACGAGTGACACGGAGTAATCAAAACGATGTTGTTTTAGGCAACTAGGTAGACATAGTTGCTATCGCTCGCGTACCCCTGAGCTGGGGAGATGCTCACGACCAGTGATGCCGGGGCAGGGGGCTGCCTGCGGCCGACCCTCGGTGGTGTGTATGTTCACAGTGGACTCGGAAGCGGCTTCAGCGGGCGCGGACGGTCTTCCACGGCATCCGGGTGACCGCCCGGGTGCCGTCTGTCTCTAGAGACTCGCCGGTCGGTCGAACTCACCCGCCCGTACGCCGGCGACGAACTCGCGCCAGGACTCGACGCCGAGGCTGATGGACAGCTCGGGGATGTTCGAGTTGCGCAAGCCGACGTTCTCCAGATCCAGCTCGGCCACTTCGACGCAGGAACCGCTCTCGCACTTCGTGCTGCGTCGCCAGGCCGTGACCCGTTCTGCGGTCACGCTGCTTCCTTTCCCGGTCCACTATGTAGGTTTTCCTCGCATATGCCGGTCTACTGCCATATGCAAAGACACAAGTACAGACGCCGGGATGAAAGATGTCAAGGCGCCAGGCGGCGATGCGCCAGGTGGCGATCAGGGTCCCGGCGCGCTTCGCGGTACCGTCGCTGATCAGGGATGATCCTTATCGGATCCGAGCATGCACCTGGTGCGCCGTGTGAGCATATAGATCCACACAGTGACAACCATCCGTGCGCGAGGTAGGCTTTTCGTCAACAGCTGTCAGATAGCGTCAACTAGCCAGGTGGCCATCTGCCGCCACTGCGAACGGACGCCGTCGGATCTGCGGAACGCCGCAGATGGACTTGGTCGCATCTGGAAAGACGGCTTCGGCTTGGGGGTGAGACGCGATGGCACCTGTCGCTCAGGGACCGACCATCGCCCGCCGTCGGTTGTCCAACGCTCTGCGAGCGGCCCGGGACGGTTCCGGCCAGACGCAGGAGCAGGTCGCCGGCGCGCTCGACTGGTCCATCTCGAAGATGATCCGGATCGAGAACGGCAAGGTGAAGCCGACCGTCACCGACGTGAAGGCGCTCCTTCAGCTCTACGGCGTACGCGAGATCGACCGCGTCGACGAGCTCACGGCGCTCGCCCGGGCCAGCCGGCAGCGGGCCTGGTGGGCGGAGTACCGCGACCAGCTTCCGCAGGGCTTCGCCGATTACGTCGCGATCGAGGCCGACGCGAGCGACCTGATGTTCTTCCAGCCGCTCTACATTCCCGGCCTGTTCCAGACCGAGGCGTACATCTGGGACGTCATGCGCAACCGGGTGCCCGAGGACCTGGCCGACGCCGACAAGCCGATCCGTGTCCGCGTCCGTCAGCTGCGCCAGCAGCACCTGCTGTCCGGCCCGCGGCGGCCGAAGATCGACGCCGTCATCGACGAGTCCGCGCTGCGCCGGGTCGCCAGCAATCCCGCCGTCATGCGGGATCAGCTGCTGCACCTGGCCGGGCTGGGCAACGACCCGCTGATCACCCTGCGGGTGCTGCCGTTCGAGGCGGGCGTGGCCGTCGCCATGAGCTCCTTCATCATCGTGCGGTTCCCCGGCGACGATCCCGACGTCGTCTACTACGAGAGCGGGATCGCCCACACCGCCATGCTGGACCGCAGCGACCCGGCGCCCTATTGGTCGGCGTACAACAAGCTGGTCGCATCGGCGATGTCGCCCACCGATTCACTCACGTTCATTGCGAAGGTCGCCTCCGAATACCGCTAGCGGAGCCGTGTAACACTCGGGACATCGACGAAACAGGCAAAGGTGGTGTCGATGTCCAGACAGGAACTGCCGAAACGGGGGGAGTGGCGGCGGGCGCGCGAATGTGAGTCGAGTTCGTGCGCGGAGGTACGGCGTGACGGGGTGACGACTCAGATTCGCAGCTCCCTGGAGCCGGAAAAGGTCGTGAGCCTCACGGCCGACGAGTGGGCGGTCTTCCGGGCCGGGGTGGCCGCCGGGGACTTCGACGAGATGTGACGGTCGAGCCCCGCGGCGGCCGGGCCGTCAGAGGGCGACCAGCATCTTGCCGGTGTTCGCACCACGCATCAGATCGATGAGGGCCGCAGGGGCATTCTGCAGGCCCTCCACGACGGTCTCCTCGGCGATGAGCCGCCCGTCGGCCAGCCACGATCCGGCCTCGGCGAGGAAGTCAGGCATGAGCGCGGAGTGGTCGTTCACGATCATTCCGCGCAGTGTCAGCCGCTTGCCGATGGCGAGCGCGAGGTTGCGCGGTCCCGGCTGGTCCTCGTTGTACGCCGAGATCGCCCCGCACAGCACGACCCGTCCACGAAGGCGCAGCCGGCTGATGGCGGCCTCCAGATGGTCCCCGCCGACGTTGTCGAAGTAGACGTCGATCCCGTCCGGGGCGGCCTTCTTCAGGGATTCCGCGACCGGTGCGGCCTTGTAGTCGAACGCCTCGTCGAAACCGAGGCGTTCGGTGAGATGGCGGACCTTGGCCGGCGTACCGGCGGATCCGATGACCCGGGACGCGCCCTTCAGCCGGGCGAACTGGCCGACGAGGCTGCCGACCGCACCCGCCGCTCCGGACACGAAGACGGCGTCGCCCGGCCGGAACTCGCCGACCTCCAGCAGGCCCGCGTACGCGGTGAGGCCCGGCATGCCCAGCGCGCCCAGGTAATGCGTCAGGCCGAGGGCCGGGTCGACCTTCCGGAACCGGTCGGCCGGGGCGGTGACAAGGTCCCGGAAGCCGAAACCGTGCAGCACGAAATCGCCGGGGGACAGTCCCGGCGCGGCCGAGTCGACCACCTCGCCCACGGCGCCGCCGTCCATCGGCCGGTCGAGCTCGAAGGGCGGCACGTAGGACTTCACGTCGTTCATACGCCCGCGCATGTACGGATCCACCGACATGTAGAGGTTGCGGACGCGTACCTCGCCGGGGCCGGGCTCGGGGACGTCCGTCTCGACGAGGCGGAAGTCGGCCGGTGTCGGCCAGCCGTTCGGGCGCGCGGCCAGGTGGATCTCGCGGGAGAGCATGGGTTTCCTTTCGGGGACGGGCATTACGCGTCGGCGAGGGTTCGGGCCAGGTCCTGCAGGGTCTGCCGGAGCCGCCGCAGGTCGGCCGGATCGAGTCCGGTCGCGTCCGCCAGCTGCCCCGGTACGCCGAGCGCGGCGGCGCGCAGCCGTCGTCCGGCCGGCGTCAGGGACACCACGACACTGCGCTCGTCGTCCGGGCTGCGCTCCTTGACGACCTGGCCGGCGGCGACCATCCGCTTCAGCAGCGGCGAGAGCGTCCCGGAGTCGAGCATCAGGGCCTCGCCGAGCGCCTTGACGGTCACGCCGTCCGGATCCGCCTGCCAGAGAACCAGCAAGACCAGGTACTGCGGGTAGGTCAGGCCCATCCGGTCGAGGATCGGGCGGTAGACGGCCGTCACCGCCCGGCTCGCCGAGTACAGGGCGAAACAGACCTGGTTGCGCAGGGCCAGTTCCTCGGCGCCGCGTTCACCACTCATGACCACCACATTAAGATTTACTTTGGTTGTGCACAATGCAAACCCGTGACCTGCGGCGCGGGCCACAGTCGCGAAACTCCTTCGCCAGGCCGGTTGTCTGGCGTCGATGTGTCCGGAACACTCTCCTCCGTGTGGCTTCCCGTCGGTACGGCCCTGAGTGGGCGCTACGTGCTGACCGGTCCGCTCGCCATGGGGGGCGTGTCGCACGTGTACCGGGCGGTCGACACCGTGCAGGGCGTGACACGGGCAGTGAAATGCCTGTCCGGGCGCGCGCATCAGCGCAACGCCGTCCCCGAGCTGGTACGCCGGGAGGCGATGATCACCACCCGCCTCCGGCACCCGAACGTGCCGAGGGTCTACGACTACGGCGACGTCGCCCTGCCCAACGGCTCGACGATCGGGTTCATGGTGCTGGAGCTGCTCCAGGGCGAGTCGCTGTCGGCTCGGATGGAGCGCCGCATCCTGCTGAGCTGGGATGAGGCGACCCGCATCGCGGCCAGCATCGCCGACGTCCTCACCGTGGCGCATCGGCGCGGAATCACCCATCGCGACCTCAACCCGGACAACGTCATGCTGACCCCCGCCGCCGTGAAGATCATCGACTACGGGCTGGCCCGGTCGACGGACGACGGTGTGAGCCGGGCCGACGACGTGTACGCGCTGGGCGTGCTGCTGTACCGCATGCTGACGGGCGGCTCGCCGTACCAGACGCGCAGCATCGGCCGGCCGCGTCGCGGGCTGATCCCCGCGAGCCTCGCCCCGGTCCCGGTCCTCGCCGTTCCGGGCCTGCCGACCGCCCTCTCCGATCTCGTCCGCGCCTGCATGGACAAGAGTCCGCCCAACCGCCCGTCCGCGCGGGAGGCATCCATCACCCTCTGGCGTCTGCTCACGCCGATTCAGGTCGGCGGGAACTAACCTTGCGGGCTGGCCGACTACGAAGGCGTACGCGGCCACGGTGGCCGGAGTGAGGGGGAGAGCGGTGCTCGCACGCAGGATCGCGGCCGGGGTGGCCGGTGTCGTCATCGGTGGGGTCGCGCTGGCCGGATCGGCTTTCGCGCACGTCGAGGTCGAAGGCAAGCCCGCGCAGGCGCTGGCCAAGAACGCGCAGGTGAGCTTCTCCGCCGAGGCCGAGAACGGCTCCGCCGGCATCAAGTCGGTCCGGGTCGTGCTGCCCACCGGCATCGCGCCGGCCGACGTCACCTACGTCTCCGGCCCGGCCGGCTGGACCTTCGCCGCCACCGCCGACGGCTACACCGTGTCCGGCAAGGCGCTGGCCGTGCACAAGGACGCCGCGTACGCGATCAAGATCCGGCAGCTGCCCGCGGCGGCGAGCGTGGCCTTCAAGACGCTCGTCACCTATGACAACAATGCGGTGGACCGGTGGATCGAGCTGCCGACGGCGGGCGACCCGAGCCCGGACCACCCGGCGCCGCTGCTGAAGCTCGCGGCCGCCGCCCCCGGCGCGTCGCCTGAGCCGGCCGTGCTGATCAGCCCGTCCGCCGCGGCGAGCCCGTCGACCGAGTCGGCCACCGTCCCGTCGCCCTCGACGACGGCCGACAAGGCCGCGGCCGAGGCGAACTCGCCCGCGGGCACCAGCGTCGCCACCTGGGTGATCATCGGCGCTTTCGCGGTGGTCGCGGTCGCGCTCGGAACGGTGCTGGGCCGCCGCCGCGCCGCCGCCCGCCAGCGCTGACCCCAACCTCGGCACCACCCACCCGGCACACCTGCCGCCGTGGCCCGATCGTCTCGACGATCTTGCGCGAATGTCTCGAATTCTGTCGCATCTGCCCGGAATGCCCGAACATTCGCGCAAGATCGTCGCAAGGCTCCCGGCCGCGCAAGATCGCCGCAAGGTTTCCCGGACGCGCAAGGGCGCGCGCACGACGGGGTGTGGGGCAGGGCGCGCCGTCAGTGGGTCGGGGTGGGGGCGCCGCGGCGGGTTGCGGCGGTTTCTCCCTTGCGGGCCACGGGAAGGTGTTCGCCCGCCTGGGCCAGGCCGAATCGGGGCATGTTCGCGTACAGGGTCTCGTAGTGGCCGGCCGAGACGAGATAGGTCTCGTGCCACACGCCCACGTCCCCGCTGCCACCGACGGCCTTGTTGTACGCCTTCCAGGCCGGCCGGTGCGTGAACCGCGGGTCCCGCGCGAACTTCTCCAACTGCTCCACCGTCCGCCAGTACTGCACGGTCAGCGTGCCGCTGCCGGTCATCGCCAGCGTGTGGCCCAGCAGTCCGGAGTTCGGGTCGGCGTACAGCTCCTTCATCATGCGCGGCATCGCCGACATCATCGGCAGCCACTTGTGGATCTTCCACTTCTTGTTGAAGCGCATGCCGATCATGAAGACGACGAAGTCGCCGTCGATGTTCGCGGTCATGCGGCCGGGGACGACGTGTGCCATGATGGTCTCCAGATCTCGGATAGCGGATAGTGTCACTATCCATCTGAAGAGTCCGACGCGCAAGAGGGATGCCGGATGAAGGTTGGCGAGTTGGTGGAGCGCAGCGGCGTACCGCTGCCGACGGTCAAGTTCTACCTGCGGGAAGGCCTGCTCCCGGCGGGCGAGGCCACCGGCCGCAATCAGGCCGCCTATGGCGAGGAGCACCTGCGCCGCCTCCGCGTGATCCGCGCCCTCGTCGACGTCGGCGGCCTGCCGATCACCGCCGTCCGCGAGATCCTGCGCGCCGCGGACGACCCGGACCAGGCCGGCCACGACGTCCGCGGGCTCGCGCACTTCAATCTCGCCCGGCCCACGCGTACCGACCGCTCCACCGCGCAGTGGCGGTCCGCCCGGGTCGACGCCCTCGCGCTCGTACGCGCGAAAGGGTGGAACGTTCACGAGGAGAGCGTCTGGCTCGACCAGCTCGCCGACGCGATGGCCGCCCTCCGGGCGCTGGGGCACGAGGACATCCTCGGCCTGATGGACCACTACGTCGCCTCGGCCGAGCAGCTGGCCGGCCCGGAGGTGGCCGTGGTGATGGCCCAGCCGGACCGGCCGTCCATGGTGGAGTCGGTCGTCACCGGCACGCTGCTCGGCGAGGCGATGTTCGTCGCGCTGCACCGGATGGCCCAGGAGGACGCGTCCAGCCGGTTCGATCCGTCCGGCCGGCCGCCGGCGGATCAGGCCGGGGTCGGCGCCGGCGTGGCGGAGCGGGTGCCGACCGCGGCCGAGACCCCGGCCGCCACGAAGCACAGGCCGCCGGCGACGTACCAGGCGAGGGAGTAGCTGCCCAGGGCATCCCGGATCACGCCGGCACCGACCGCCGCCACGGCCGCGCCGATCTGGTGGGAGGCGAAGACCCAGCCGAACACGATCGGGCCGTCCGCCCCGAAGTACTTGCGGGCCAGGGCGATCGTCGGAGGCACCGTCGCCACCCAGTCCAGGCCGTAGAACACGATGAAGAAGAGCATGCTCGGATGGGTGGTCGCGTCGAGCAGGTGCGACAGCAGCAGGAGCGAGAACCCGCGCAGGGCGTAGTACCCGGCCAGCAGCAGCCGCGGGTCCATCCGGTCGGTCAGCCAGCCCGAGCAGATCGTCCCGACGATGTCGAAGATGCCGATCAGGGCCAGCAGGCCGGCTGCGGTCGTCTCCGGCATGCCGTGGTCGTGCGCGGCCGGGATGAAATGCGTACCGATGAGGCCGTTGGTGCTCGCGCCGCAGATCGCGAAGCCGACGACCAGGGCCCAGAACGTGCCCGTCTTCGAGGCCGTCCGCAGCGCGCCGATCGCCCGCGTGGCGGCGTTCACGGTCGGCGGCGTCGGGGGCGTCACCTCGGTCGACTCGGCACCCAGCGCGGTCAGACCGACGTCGCTGGGGTGGTCGCGCAGGAGCAGCACGACGAGCGGCACGACCACGAGAGCCGTTCCGGCCACGGCCAGCGCGGCCGTTCGCCATCCGTGCGCGGCCGACAGCTGGGCCAGCAGCGGCAGGAAGATCAGCTGACCGGTCGCGCCCGCCGCGGTGAGGACGCCGGTGACCACGCCGCGGTGGCGTACGAACCAGCGGCCGGTGATCGTCGCGACGAAGGCCAGCGCCATCGAGCCCGTGCCGACGCCGACGAGCACGCCCCAGCAGAGGATCAGCTGCCAGCCGGCGTCCATGAAGACGGTCAGGCCGCTGCCGACGCTGACCAGCAGGAGCGCGAGGGCGACCACGCGGCGGATGCCGAACCGTTCCATCAGGGCCGCCGCGAACGGCGCGGTCAGGCCGAAGAGCAGGAGGTTCACCGAGACCGCGCCCGAGATCAGGCCGCGGCTCCAGCCGAACTCCTCCTGCAGGGGCGTGATCAGTACGCCGGGAGTGGCCCGGAATCCGGCCGCTCCGATGATCGCCACGAAGGCGACGGCGGCCACGAACCAGGCGCGGTGGATGCGGGGCGGCCGGGGGCCCGGCGTGATGGACGCGTCGGTACGCGCGTCTGCTGTCGTCGTCACGAGATCATCGTCCCGATATGAGCGGCGGATCACGAGTGGCCCGAGAGCCACTATGTGAAAGAATCAGGCCATGAACGTTCGACACAAGGTCGCGATTCTGGCCCTCGACGGTGTGGTGCCCTTCGACCTGGGCGTCGCGACGCAGATCTTCCGGGTGGCGCGGGACGCCGACGAGCAGCACCTCTACGACATCGCCGTCTGTACGCCGGACGGCGCCCCCGTGCGTACATCCGTGGGATTCTCGATCGTGGCGGACCACGGGCCGGAGGCGATCGACGGCGCGGACACCGTGATCGTGCCGGGAGTGCACCGGGGGAGCGCGCTGATGGAGGGGCGCAACGAGCCGGAGGTGACGGCCGCGCTGAACCGGCGGCGGCCCGGCACGCGGCTGATGTCGATCTGCACGGGCGCGTTCGTGCTGGCCGCGGCGGGCCTGCTGGACGGGCGGCCGGCGGCGACCCACTGGGCCTGGGCCGCGCAGTTCCGGCAGCTGTTCCCGGACGTGAAGCTCGACCACGACGTGTTGTTCGTGGACGACGGCGACATCCTGTCCTCGGCGGGTGTCGGCGCCGGGATTGACCTGTGCCTGCACGCCGTCCGCGCCGACTTCGGCAGCGACGTGGCCAACCGGGCGGCCCGCAAGTGCGTCGTGCCGCCGTGGCGGGAGGGCGGGCAGGCGCAGTTCATCGAGCGGCCCGTCCCCTCGCCCGGCGACACGAGTACGGCGCCGACCCGGGAATGGGCGCTGCGGCGGCTGGCCGAACCGCTGGACCTGCGCTCGATGGCCCGCCACGCCCGGATGAGCGTACGCACGTTCACCCGGCGGTTCCGGGAGGAGACCGGGGTCAGCCCGGCGGAATGGCTGACGCGCCAACGGGTCGAGCACGCGCGCAAGTTGCTGGAGAGCACCGATCTGTCGGTCGACGCGGTCGCCCGGGAGGCCGGCTTCGGCACCACCGTCTCGCTGCGCCAGCGGCTGCACGCGACGGTCGGGGTGGCGCCGAGCGCGTACCGGCGGACTTTCCGGGGGTTGTGACTAACGCAGTGTCCGGCTCGTCCCGCGGAATTCGGCGACGACTCTGTCTCCACATCGGACGGTGATGTCGTAGATCCCCGACCGCCCATAGCGTACGCGTTCCGCCGCGATCGCGATCAGCTCGTCGCCGAGGCGGGCCGGACTCACGAACGTGATGTCGGCGGACGCGGCCACGGTCGCCGGCCCCGGGTAGTTGCAGGCGCAGGCGAAGGCCGTGTCGGCGAGCAGGAAGATGTAGCCGCCGTGCGCGATGTCGTGCCCGTTGACCATCGACGCGGTCACGGTCATCGACAGTTCCGCGGCCCCCGGCGACAGCCGCCGGACCGCGATCCCCAATGCCTGGGAAGCGCGGTCGGCGGCCATCATCTCGGCGGGATCGCTCACGCCTGTTCGTCCTTTGTAGAGGATGCGGCTGGCTCGGTCTTCACAGCGGATGCGGCGTGCTCGGCGCGGGTCTCCTGGATCCAGCGCAGCGTCCCGGCCGCGCCGCATTCGGTGGCGATCCGGGTCGCCTCGTCCAGCAGGTCCGCCGCCTCGCCGGCGCGGCCCTGCTCGTGCAGCAGGTCGCCGAGCGCGAGCAGGCCGGCCGCGACCCCCGGCCAGAACTCCAGCTCGCGCCGCAGATCCACGGACTCGGTCAGGAACCGTTGCGCCGTCTCGGGATCCTTCGCCTCGTACTGGGCGGCGAAGCCGAGATGGCGTACGGCATAGGAAAGCGTGAGGCGGTCGTCGACCTTGCGCGCGAGCTCCGCGGAGCGTTCGAGATGCGGCAGCGCGGTCACCCCGTCCTGGTGCAGCACCTGGTGGAAGCAGCCGATCCAGAACTCCGCCTCGGCCAGGCCGCGCTCGTCGCCGAGCCGCTCGTACAGCTCGGCCGCGCGCTCCAGCGCGGGCAGCTCGCCCGGGTCCTCGGTGCGGGTGAACAGGAAGTCCGCGTGCAGGATGCGGCCGCGGGCCAGCGCGAGGTCCGCCTCCAGCGCGTCCAGGTCCCGGGCCGCCTCGGCCACCGCCGCGGCCTCGCCCTTGAAAACGGCGTCCTCGTACAGTTCCTGCGCTCGGTCCAGTCTCAGGTCTCGGGTCACCATCCGAAACTACCCGGCGTACGCGTTGCGCAGCATTCCTATTGCGGCGGCGTGACCGTGGCGTGTGGACGCCGCCGCCCGCCCTCAGTCGTCGTCCGCTCTCAGTCGCCGTCGGCCATGTCGGTGCCTTCGATGCTGGCGATGCCGAGACCGAGCCGGTCGAACGCCTCGACCCGGGCACTGAGCGCGGCGGCGTCCCGGGTGAGCAGGTTGGCGTACTCGGCGATCTCGGCGGGGCCGATCACGTTGGACAGGCGATCGGCGTACTCGACGAGTTGCTCGGCGACCCGGTGGCATTCGCGGGCGGCCTGGCGGGCGTGGTTGAGGTCTTGGTGCGGGTCGGCGCTGGGCTTCATGTGTTCTTCCTACCGCAGGGCACGCGCCTTGATCACGCACATTGACACCCTCGCACCCATGGACATTTACAGTTAGCTTTCTTAATAATTACGAGATGTCGAACACACCCCCTCGGGCGCGCCGATCGTCGGCGCGCTGGATCGTCGCCGTGGTGGCGAGCGTCGCCACCACGTTCGCGGCGGCGGCGCTCGTCTCGGTGCCCAACGGGCAGGCCGCCGGCGCCTCCGTCCAGGTCGCCTGCTCCTACCCCGCATGGGCGGAAGGCACCAGCTACAAGGTGGGTGACAGGGTCACCTACAACGGTCGTGCGTACGAGGCGCTCGTCGCGCACACCGCCTACGTCGGCGCCGGCTGGAACCCCGCCGCCACGCCGTCCCTCTGGAAGGATCTCGGCGCCTGCGACGGCACCACGTCGCCCTCGCCCTCGGCTTCCCGCTCGGCGTCCCCCTCGCCGTCGCGCTCCGCCTCGCCGTCCGCGTCCCCCTCGCGGTCGACGTCCCCCTCCGCGTCACCGTCGGCCTCCCCGTCGCCGTCGGTCTCCACTTCCCCCGGTGGAACGACGTGCGCGGTCAAGTCCCGCCCGGCCGGCAAGGTCCTCCAGGGCTACTGGGAGAACTGGGACGGCTCGTCCAACGGCGTACACCCGCCGTTCGGCTGGACCCCGATCACCAACACCCAGATCGCGGCCCACGGGTACAACGTCATCAACGCGGCGTTCCCCGTGATCCGCTCGGACGGCACCGTCCTCTGGGAGGACGGCATGGACGCCGGAGTCAAGGTCGCCACCCCCGCCGAGATGTGCGCGGCGAAGGCGGCCGGCGCCACCATCCTGATGTCGATCGGCGGTGCCGCGGCCGGCATCGACCTGTCCTCCAGCACGGTCGCCGACAAGTTCGTCGCCACGATCGTGCCGATCCTGAAGACGTACAACTTCGACGGCATCGACATCGACATCGAGACCGGCCTGACCGGCAGCGGCAGCATCGGCACCCTGTCGGCGTCGCAGTCCAACCTGATCCGGATCATCGACGGCGTACTCGCCGCGATGCCGTCGAACTTCGGGCTCACGATGGCGCCGGAGACCGCCTACGTGACCGGCGGCAGCGTCACCTACGGCTCGATCTGGGGCGCGTACCTGCCGATCGTCAAGAAGTACGCGGACAACGGCCGGCTGTGGTGGCTCAACATGCAGTACTACAACGGCAGCATGTACGGCTGCTCCGGCGACTCGTACTCGGCCGGCACGGTGCAGGGTTTCGTGGCTCAGACCACGTGCCTCAACAACGGTCTGGTCATCCAGGGCACGACCATCCGCGTCCCCTACGACAAGCAGGTCCCCGGCCTGCCGGCGCAGTCGGGAGCGGGCGGCGGCTACATGGCGCCGTCGCTGGTGTCGCAGTCGTGGAACTCGTTCAGCGGTCAGCTCAAGGGACTCATGACCTGGTCGATCAACTGGGACGGGTCGAAGAGCTGGACGTTCGGCGACAACGTGAAGTCGCTCCAGGGACGCTGATCATCCCGTGAAGTGATCGTCTCTTGAGTACGCGGCGGGCCTTCTCCAGGAGGGCCCGCCGTTTCGTGTCCGCGTCCGGCGGCGGGGAGTGCGCCCGGCAGGATTCGAACCTGCGGCCAACTGCTTAGAAGGCAGCTGCTCTATCCGCTGAGCTACGGGCGCGTGTACGCAATCAGCGTACCGAAAAGGATATTGGTGCCCTTCCGCTGGACGGTTGATTGGGGCGAACGGCCAGGCTAGGTTAGCCCGCGTGGACGTGATGAGTACCACATATCTCCCGGTGCTGGTCGCCCGGGAGGCCGTTGCGGACGACGTCGTCCTGGAGCAGTTCCTGGGAGACCTGTCGATCGGCTTTCTGCCGGGGCCGGCCTTCGAGGCACTGGTGACATGGGAGCAGCTGTACGCCGTGCAGGCGCACCCGATGGAGCTGCACCGGCGGGCCTTCGAGTGCCTGGCGAAGTTCGCGGCGGACGCTCAGGTCGTCGGGCAGCCGCCGGCGTTGATGCTCTCGTTCGGCGGCTGGGAATCGTGCATGCTGCTGATCGGCGAGTTCTGGGAGAGGCTGGCGGGCCACGTTCCCGGGGAACTCGTGGTCGGTGTGCCGGCCCGGGACGTGGTCATGGTGACCGGGTCGGCGTCGCCGCCGGGGCTGGAACGCGTACACCGGGCGGTCGACCGGCTGTTCTTCGCGGGCGGGACGAACCTGCTCAGCCGTGATCTGCTGGTGTGGCGGCAGGGGTGGGAACTGTTCCATCCCGGCCAGTAGGAAGGTAGGCGCCCATCCAGCGGCCCAGCTCATCGAAGAGCCGGGCGCGGGCGGGCTCCCGGGACAGGGTCAGGTCGTGCTTGCCGCCCGGGATGCGGACGAGGGTCACGTGCGTGCCGAGATTAGGGGCCCAGCGCGCGATGTGGTCCACGTCGAGGACGGCGTCGGCGTCGTGGGCCGCGTCCGTGAAGGTGGCGCCCCGGTAGGTCGCGTCGGATGTGGCGACGAGGATGGGTACGCCGGTACGCAGTCCTGCGCGTACGCGTGTGTGTGCGTTGCGGATGGCGCGCAGCCAGCCGAGGCGGACCGGGAAGCTGGAGACCGGCTTCCAGTCGAGGCTGTACGCCCATTCGCCGTGATGGTCGACGTGCAGGCTCTGGCCGTAGACGCTGACCGTCTTGCCGGGCAGCGCGCGGTAGACGCCGGTGTTCGCCAGGCCGGCGATGGCCGGCGCGAGCGGGCGGCGCAGCAGCCAGGGGATGTTGAAGTCGAGGAACGGGCTGTTGAGGAAGAGCCCGTCGATCAGGCCGGCCGTACGCCGGGCGTGGGCGTACAGCGAGGCGATGAGGCCGCCGGTGGAGTGGCCGTTGAGCAGGACGACGTCGTGACCGTCCTCCTCGCGCACGATCCGGACGGCCTCGTCGAGTTCGGGGAAGTAGTCGGCCATGCTGTGCGCGTAGTTGGGGGTCTGGTGCCCGCGGAGCGAGCGACCGTATTTACGCAGGTCCAAGGCGTAGAAGTCGTAGCCGAGGCCGGCGTAGAACTCGGCCAGGTGGGTCTGGAAGAAGTAGTCGTTGAACCCGTGCACGTAGAGGACCGCGCGGCCGGTCGGCCCCGGGGCGCGGTGGCGCACGAGGGTCGCGACGACCTGGCCCTCGTCGTCGTCGGGCAGCTCGATCGTGTGCTGCTCGTAGGGTGCGCCCAGGATGTCGGTCTCCACGTCGTCAACGGTACCGCCGGCTGAAGCGATGAAGTTCTCCACACGCGTCCGTCGTCCACAATTTCGATGATCGTCACTTGTTCGTCAGCCGCCCCGGTACGCCAGGCTCATCGGCATGAATGAAACCTACGTAACGCTCTGCGGGAACGCGCTCACCGCACCGGATTGGCGGCGTACGACAGGGTCGGGGCAGCTCGTGGCGAGCTTCAAGGTGGCCGCCTCGACGCGCCGGCTCGACCGGAACACCGGGCAGTGGAACGACGGGCACGGGCTGCGGATCCGGGTCACCTGCTGGCGGGGGCTCGCGGGCGGGGTGGCTGCCAGCGTCATGGTCGGCGATCCGGTCATCGTCTACGGGCAGATGTTCACCCGCGACTGGGTGGACGCCGCCGGGGTCAAGCGGACCCTCTACGAGATGGAGGCGCTCGCCGTCGGGCACAACCTCGCCCGGGGCCGCGCCCGCTTCGCCCGCAACCGGCCCGTCTCCGCCAGCGCCGTCGAGGAAGACCCCACCGAGCCGCTGCGCCTGGGCGGCCAGGACACGGAAGCCGCGCCGGAACAGCGGATCGGCCTCGCGCCGGACGATCCGCTGAACGCGCTCGACGAGCCCGGATTCGGCGGCTACGCGCTCGGCGACGACCTGGCCGAGTTCGACCCGGCCGCGATCCTGCGGGACGGCGGCTTCGGTACGCCGGACAGCCTGGCCGGCCTGAACGCGGCCACCGGCGCCGGCGCGATCGGCGGCATGACCGGCGGCATGACCGGCGACACCGCCGACGACACGGACGACGGCGACGTGTCCGGCGACGGTGACGACGACACGGACGACGACACGGACGACGACAGCGACGACGTCCCCGGGGACACCGACACCCCTGGGGACGGCGGAGGTGAGGCGGACGGCGACCTCCTGCACGCCGGCCACCTCACCGACGCGTTCGCGGGACCCGGTACGCGACGCAGGCGTACGCCTGCGCGGGTCTAGCGGACGCGCCGGGCCGGAGTGCTCCCTCGCCGGCCCGGATCGCCTACGGGTGGCGCCCGCCGGGGCTCGGAGCTGCCGCCCGTAGGCTGATCACGAGGAACGGCCGATCGCTGGGAACGCCTGATCGCCGAACGAGAGGAGAGCCGTCGTGCGAACGGTCGACGCCGCCGGAATGGCCGCCGGGTACGCCTTGGACGCCCTCGTCGGCGACCCGCGCCGCTACCATCCCGTCGCCGGGTACGGGCGGGCCGCGACCGCGCTGGAGCGGCTGCTCTACGCGCCCAGCCAGGCCGACGGGGCGATCTTCACCGGGGTGGCGGTCGGCGTACCGGTGCTGGCCGCGGTCGCGGCGGCGCGCGCGACCCGCCACCGGCCGGTGGCCCGGTTCGTGCTCGTCACCGCCACGACGTGGGCCGTGCTCGGCGGGCGATCACTGCGCCGCGAGGCCGAGCACATGGCCGACGCCCTGGAGGGCCATGACCTCGCCGCCGCCCGCGAGCGCATCACGCACCTCGTCGGCCGCGATCCCGCCGCGCTCGACGCCGCCGGACTCGCCCGGGCCACCGTCGAGTCGGTCGCCGAGAACACCTCCGACGCCGAGGTCGCGCCGCTGTTCTGGGGCGCGGTCGCGGGCCTGCCCGGCCTCGTCGGCTACCGCGCCGTCAACACGCTCGACGCCATGGTCGGTCACAGATCCCAGCGGTACGCGCGTTTCGGCACCGCGTCCGCGCGACTCGACGACGCCGCGAACCTGATCCCGTCGCGGCTGACCGCCGTCCTCACCGCGCTGCGGGCGCCGGTGGTCGGGGGCGGCGTACGCCGGACGGCCGACGTCTGGCTGCGGGACGGGTCGCGGCATCCCTCGCCGAACTCTGGTCAATGCGAGGCGGCCTTCGCCGGCGCCCTGGGCGTACGCCTCGGTGGCGAGAACGTCTACTTCGGACGGACGGAGACCCGGCCGCATCTCGGCGACGGCGGGAAGCCCGCGGCCGGCGACGCCCGGCGGGCCGCCCGGCTCAGCGCGGCGGTCGGCGTGGCGGCACTCGGTGTCGCGGTCGCGGGACGCCTGCTGTTCGGCGGCCGGCGGAGCGGTCGATGAGCGGCGGGCTGCTCGTCGCCGGGACCACGTCCGACGCGGGCAAGAGCGTGGTGACCGCGGGGATCTGCCGCTGGCTGGCCCGGCAGGGCGTCCGCGTGGCCCCGTTCAAGGCGCAGAACATGTCCAACAACTCGGCCATCGCGATCGGCGCGGACGGCACCGGCGGCGAGATCGGCCGGGCGCAGGCGTTGCAGGCGGCCGCCTGCGGCCTGGAACCGGATGTGCGCTTCAATCCCGTGCTCCTCAAGCCGGGCAGTGACCTGTCGAGCCAGGTCGTCCTGCTCGGCGAGGCCGTCGACCACATCACCGCGGCCAACTTCCGGGAGCTGAGGCCGCGGCTCGCGCGTACGGCGTTCGAGACGCTGGCGAGCCTGCGGGCCGAGTACGACGTGGTCGTCTGCGAAGGCGCGGGCAGCCCGGCCGAGATCAACCTGCGCGAC
Source organism: Hamadaea tsunoensis DSM 44101 (assembly GCF_000428945.1). Lineage (GTDB taxonomy): Bacteria > Actinomycetota > Actinomycetes > Mycobacteriales > Micromonosporaceae > Hamadaea > Hamadaea tsunoensis. The sequence goes on from NZ_AUAX01000009.1 coordinate 174,653, forward strand.
ACGGACTTCGTGAACATGGGTCTCGCCCGGGAGGCCGGGCTGCCGGTGATCGTCGTCGGCGACATCGACCGCGGCGGCGTCTTCGCCTCGTTCTACGGCACGCTCGCCCTGCTCGACGCGGCGGATCAGGCGCTCGTGTCCGGCTTCGTGGTGAACAAGTTCCGCGGCGCGCTCGATCTGCTCCGGCCGGGTCTGTCCACTCTGGAGAGTCTCACCGGCCGCCCGGTCCTCGGTACGCTCCCGTTCGACCTCGATCTGTGGCTGGACGCGGAGGACTCGCTCGCGTACGGCCGGGTGCTGGGCCGGCCCGCCGCACCCGTCGGCGACCAGTGGCTGCGCGTCGCGGTCGTACGCCTTCCGCGCATCTCCAACGCCACCGACGCCGAGGCGCTGGCGCTCGAACCGGGGGTGAGCGTCCGGTTCACGATCGAGCCGGCCGAGATCGCCGAGGCCGACCTCGTCGTGCTGCCCGGTTCCAAGTCCACAGTGGCCGATCTGGAATGGCTGCGGACCAACGGAATCGACGCAGCCGTACGCGAGCACGCCGCGGCCGGCAAACCGGTGCTCGGCATCTGCGGCGGCTACCAGATGCTCGCGAGGACGATCCGCGACACCGTCGAGAGCCGGGCGGGCGAGGTCGGCGGGCTCGGCCTGCTCGACGTCGACGTCACCTTCGAGGAGCGCAAGGTGCTCGGCCGGCCGCACGGCGAGGCGTTGGGCGTACCGGTGGCGGGCTACGAGATCCACCACGGCCGGGTCGTGCGGATCGGGGAGGGGCTGAGTCCCTTCGTGGGCGAGGACGGCACCACCGACGGATCCGTCTTCGGTACGCACTGGCACGGCGCCTTCGAGTCCGACGCGTTCCGCCGGGAGTTCCTGCGCCTGGCGGCCTGGCTGGCGGGCCGGCCGGGATTCGTGGCGGCCGCGGACGTGTCGTTCGCCGCGGCCCGGCAGGCGACCGTGGACCGGCTGGGGGACATGGTGGCCGAGCATCTCGACACGGACGCGTTGTGGCGGCTCATCGCGCAGGGAGCACCGGCGGGGATGCCCGCCCTGCCACCGGGCGCCACACAGACCACCGTTCACAGTGGCGCGGGCGAGGGCCGGGCATGACCGGTCCGGGCTGGTTCAGATATGTCCTCCGCCTGGGTCCGGAGACGCCTGGCCGCCTCGCGGAGGACGTCCTCGCGAAACCGCCCCGGGCTGGGCTTACGCGGATCGTCGCCGTGGACGGCCAGAGCGGCGCGGGCAAGACGCGCTTCGCCGCCGATCTCGCGGCCGCCGTCCGCGACCGCGGGCACACCGTCGACGTCGTACACACCGACGACCTGCTCGACGGCTGGGACGACCAGTTCACCTTCTGGGACCGACTCGTGGTGCAGGTGCTGACGCCGCTGCGGGCCGGCCACGCCGGGCACTACTTCCGCTACGACTGGATCGCCGGCCGGTTCGTCGACGAGCCGACCACGGTGGCGGCCGCCGACGTGGTCATCGTCGAGGGCGTCTCGGTGTCCCGGGCGGCCATGCGGGCGGTCGCCGACCTCACCGTCTTCTTGCAGATCCCGGCCGAGCTGGCCTGGGAGCGCCTGATCGCGCGGGACCCCGCCGACGCGCTGCCCTTCCTGCGCGCGTGGAAGGCGGCCGAGGGACCCTTCTTCACCGCCGACGGGACGTTCCCGGAGGTAGACGTCATGATCGATGCCAGGTTGCCGCATGAACGGCGAAGGCCGACCCCATAGGATCGAGGTCATGACAACACCCTCCTTCAGCGACGAGGAGCTGCGCACGGCGATCGCCCGCGAGCTGCCGGGCGTCCGCGCCGATCTCGAACGGCTGGCCCGTATCCCGGGCATCGCCTTCGAAGGCTTCGACTTCACGCCGCTCGAGCGGTCCGCCGAGGCGGTCGCCGAATTGCTGCGCGGGCTGGGCCTGCAGACCCAGATCGCGCGGATCGGTGACGGCCACCCGGCCGTGATCGGCGTCAAGCCCGCCCCGCCCGGCGCGCCGACCGTGCTGCTCTACGCCCACCACGACGTCCAGCCCGTCGGCGACCTGTCCCGCTGGGAGAGCGACCCGTTCGAGCCCGTCGAGCGGGATGGCCGCCTCTACGGCCGCGGCTGCGCCGACGACAAGGCCGGCATCATGGCCCACGTGGCGGCGCTGCGCGCCTTCGGCTGCGGCACGGCCGACGATCGCGTACCGGTCGGGGTCGTGGTGTTCGTCGAGGGCGAGGAGGAGTTCGGCTCCGCGTCCCTGCCGGACCTGCTGGAAGCGCACAAGGACACGCTGTCGAGCGACGTCATCGTCATCGCGGACTCCGGCAACTGGGACATCGGCGTACCGGCGCTGACGACCTCGCTGCGCGGCATCGTGAACCTGTTCGTCGAGGTCAAGGTGCTCAAGCAGGCCGTGCACTCGGGCATGGCCGGCGGCGCCACCCCGGACGCGCTCATGACGATCGCGCGGCTGCTGGCCACGCTGCACGACGACAACGGCGACGTCGCCGTCGACGGTCTCGTGTCGACCTCCGCCGCGCCGCTGGACTACCCCGAGGACCGGTTCCGCGAGGAGACCGGCATCCTCGACGGCGTCGAGCTCATCGGCACCGGCCGGATCGTCGAGCGGCTGTGGACCAAGCCCGCGATCTCCGTGCTCGCCATCGACGCGCCGCCGACCGCGGGCGCGCCCAACGCCGTGATCCCGACGGCCAAGGCCAAGATCAGCGTACGCCTCGCGCCGGGGGACGACCGCCGCCGCGCGTACGCGACTCTGAAGGCGCACCTGGAGAAGCACGCGCCCTGGGGAGCCCGGGTGACGGTGAGCTTCGAGCACGACGGCGACCCCATCGTGATCGAGGCGACCGGGCCGGCCTACGACGCCGCCCGCTCGGCGTTCAAGGCGGCGTGGGACGGCACCGAGCCGGTGGACATCGGCGTCGGCGGGTCGATCCCGTTCATCGCGACCTTCAAGGAGGCGTTCCCCGACGCGGCGGTCCTGGTGACCGGTGTGGAGGACCCGTTCTCCAAGGCGCACGGCCCCAACGAGAGCCTGCACCTCGGTGAGTTCGAGAAGGTCTGCCTGGCCGAGGCCATGCTGCTGCGCAACGTCGCGGCGCTCTGACGCGCGAGCGTTCCGAGCCCGGTGCCCTCGTGGAGGGGACCGGGCTCGCCGCGTCTACAGGGCGGCCAGCGACCGCACGTAGTTGATCTGGCTGTTCAGGCTCGCGGCCTGCGCCTGATTCGCGACCGGGATGTAGGCGACGTAGTGCCGCCCGCCACTGGTCACGCTGACCACCGACTGTCCTGTGTAGTACGTCTCCCGGGCCAGCAGGAACAGGAAGTTCAGCAGCGGCATGCAGAAGAACGTGAGGATCGTCAGCACGATCGCCCAGGTCGGGATCTTGGTGTGGGCCTGGCGCTGGTCGGTGACGAGCCACTGGGAGCGGCGCAGCGGCATCTCGCCGGCCGGCGTGTAGATCGTCGTCGAGCTGACCGCGATCTCGCCGATCCGCGCCACGATCGGCGGCGGCGTGCCGGGTGCCGGAACCGGTGCGGGGACGATCGCGTTCGACGGCCGGGCCGGCGGCGGGGCGGCAGGAGCCGGCGGCTGCACGGGCGGAGCCGGCGGCTGTACGGGTGCGACCGGTGCGGCCGGCGGCGGCGCGTACGGCCCGATGGCGTACGCGGGCATCGTGTCGGCGTACGGGTCCTGGGGTGGCAGGTGCCCGTGCGGCTCACCGTGCGACGGCGGTATCGGCTCGGTGGGCAGCGGGAGGGTGGGCTCGGGCATGCCTCACAGGTTAAGCGACGGGCGCCGCCGTGCGAGAGGCCTCGGTGGGCGTACCCGCGAGACCTTCCAGGTGCTCCTTGCGCAGCAGGTAGCCGAACCCGAACAGGGTCAGGCCGGCGAAGAGCCACCACTGCACCACGTACGCGGCGTTCTGCCAGGCGTTCTCGTCGTCGACCGGGATCGGCTGCGACGTCGCGCCCGGGCTTCCGTCGACCGCCAGGAGGTAGCCGTCGTAGACCGCGTACTTGTCGAGGAACCGGGCGACGGGTCCGGTCGCCACCCGGCGGATCTCGGTCCGGCCGTCGACCTGGACCGTGTCGGTGCCACCGCTCTCGGACGGGTGCACCCGGGCGGTGATGGTCACGGACCCGGTCGGCGCCGCCGGGACCGAGGGCGCGACGGTCGGCCCCTTCGGGCTCGGCGGGATCCAGCCCCGGTCGACCAGGAAGGTCGTACCGTCGGCGGTCACCAGCGGTGTGATCACCTCGAAGCCCACCGTGCTGTCCACCGTCCGGTTGCGGACGAGCAGCTCACCGGCACTGTCATAGGTGCCGGTGACGGTCACCCGCCGCCAGGCCGCGTCGTCGGGCAGGGCCGGTCCGACCGAACCGGGCCCGTCCGCCGGGCGGGGGAGCAACCGGTCCGCCGGGACGGCCGCGCCGGTCTCGCCCGCGTGGATCCGATCGTTGATCGCCGACCGCTCCTCGTAGCGGTGCAGCTGCCACCGGCCGAGGAAAACCATCGTCGCGGCGAGCGCGAGGGCGGCCAGCAGCAGCCCGAGCCACCGGGGGGTCAGCAAGGTACGCACCGGTCGAGCGTACCGACACGCCGGAAATTGCCGGACGGTGCCAGGGCTCGGCCGTCAAGACGTCGAGATATGTGACCCGTATCACCGATTGCCAGTACTCTCACAGCGCACCTTAGGCTGACCTACCGGCATCGTCCGGAACAGTTGGGTAAGGTGCCCAGTGGCCTCCCAGGTCGCCGGTCTGCCAAGGCCCGACGGGTCTTCGAGGCCACTCGAAGTCATGGGCGTACAGCGTCACCCATCAACGGCCTGGCGGCCCACGGCGCACCCCGAGCGATCGGAGCTGGCATGTCGGAAGTTGCGATCAGGCGCTTCCCCACCCTCACGGTGGCGACTCCACGGCTGGACGTGCGCCCCCTCGACGCCGACGACGCGAAGCCCGTCGGCGAGGTGTTCGGCGACAAACTGGTCCAGCGGTGGCTGCCGTTCCCCAGCGAGTTCGGCCAGATCGAGGGCCGGGCGTGGTGCACCGAACTGGCCACCGAGCGGCGCGACAGCGGCCAGGGCGACCACTACGGGATCGTCCGGCGCGAGGACGGCGCCTTCATCGGCTGCCTGTGGACGAAGCGCACGGACTGGGCGTCGCGGGTGACCGAGGTCTCGTACGCGATCTCCTCCGACATGCGCGGCTTCGGCTTCGCACCGGAGGCGGTGGACGCGCTGAGCCTCGCGCTCGTCCTGGAGCACGGCTTCCAGCGGATCGAGCTGCGAGTGGCGCCCGGCAACCTGCCCTCGCGCCGGGTGGCGGAGAAGGCGGGCTTCATCTACGAGGGGCTGCTGCGCAACGCGGGCTTCGTCCACAGCGGCCGGGTCGACCTCGAAGTCTGGTCCCTGGTCGCCGCCGACCTCAAGTAACCCCGGCGCACGCCCGACCCCCGCGCACGCCCGACCCCGCGCACGCCCGACCCCGCGTACGCCCGACCCCGCGTACGCCAAGATCCCGCTTGGATCAGGGAAATCACCCGAATCTTGGGCCATGATTCGGGTGACAACCGTGATCCAAACGGGATCTTGCCTTCGGGCCGTCTTCGGGCCGTCTTCGGACTACCTGGGCTTCTTCTTGGGCTTGGCCGGCGACTTGGGCGCCTCGACATACTTGGCCCCGCCGACGATCGCCCCGGACGGCGGCGTGAAGTAGTGCACCGGAGTGTTCGCCAGCGCGTCCTTGAGCGTCAGGACCGCCGCGTTGATCGGCACGTTGTAGTTCCAGTCGCCGACGACGTTGAACGGATTGTCCGGGTCGGCCATGAAACTCGCCGCCGCCAGCTCCGGCGTGAACCCGACGAACCACGCCGCCCGGGTGTCGTCCGTCGTACCGGTCTTGCCGGCGATCGGCCGTCCGAGCAGGTTGTACGGGAGGCTGCCGGTCGTGTTCCAGCTGCCGCAGCTGGCGCGGGCGGCGCCGTAGCCGGTGACGCAGCGGGCGGCGTCGGTGGCGGCCCGGGCGACCTGGGGGTCGACGACCTGCTTGCACTGCGGCGCGGCGGCCATCACCGAATCCCCGTCGGCGTTGGTGTACGTCGCCGGCGTACCGTCCGGCTTCCAGATCTCCATGACCGGGCGGGCCTTGCAGTAGAGGCCGTCCCCGGCGACGGCCGCGTACGCGGTGGCCATCTCGAGCGGCGTCGTGTCGGCCACGCCCAGGGTGAACGCGCCCCAGGTCCGGCTGCGCGGGTAGGTCGCCATCATCGTGTCGACGTCGTTGTGCCACGTCAGGCCCAGGCTCTCGGCCATCTTCACGACGTTGTCCGCGCCGACGGCCTGTTCCAGCTGGACGAAGTACGTGTTCACCGACTTGCCGAAGCCGGTCCACATGTTCTGCGTACCGGTCATGGCCGCGGAGGCGTTGGACGGGCACCAGTGGCCGCCGCCGCACGAACCGCGTTCACCCCAGCCCGCGAAGTACTTGGAGACATAGGTGTTCGGCGCGTAGAACGACTGCGTCAGCTTCATGCCGGACTGCAGCGCGGCGAGCATCGTGAACATCTTGAACGTCGAACCGGCCTGGTATCCGGCGGGGGACAGGCCACCGCCGTCGAGCGGGTTCACGGTGTTGGGATAGTTGCCCTTGATGTTGGCGTTCGCCTTGTTGTAGTCGGAGTTCGTGCCGTTCTGGGACTGGTCCAGCGAGTAGTAGCGGTTGATCCCCATCGCCTTGATCAGCCCGGTACGCGGCTCCACCAGCACCACGCCGTTCGCGAACACGCTGCTCTTGCTGACGCCGATGTTGCGTTGGGCGGCCGCCTGGATCCTGGGATCGATGCTCGTGACGACGCGGTAGCCGCCGCGGCGCAGGTTGCTCTCGCGTTCGGCCGCGTTCTTGCCGAAGGCCGGTTGCTCCATCCACCACTCTTTGAACACGTCGCAGAAGTAGCCGAAGCTGTTGATGTTGTTGGGGATCGAGACGCAGTCGTTCGGCGGGTTCGTGATCTTCAGCTTGATCGGCTGCTTCTCCGCCGCCGTCGCCTCGCTCGCCTGCAGGTAGCCGAGGTCGACCATGCGCTTGAGGACGTAGTTGCGCCGCTCGGTGGCCGGACCCGGGTCGGAGTTCGCGGGGTCGTAGAGCGAGGGCGCCTGCACCAGGCCGGCCAGGGTCGCCGCCTCGGACGGGGTGAGGTCCTTCGGGCTCTTCGAGAAGAAGATCTGCGACGCCGCGAAGATGCCGTACGCGCGGTGCCCGAAGTACGCGACGTTCAGGTACCGCTCGAGGATCTCCTGCTTGCTCAGCTGCTTCTCGAGCTCGATGGCGAGCCGGATCTCGCGGATCTTCCGGCCGGAGGTCTGCTCGGTGGCGTCCTTGACCTCCTCGGGCGTCTGCGCCCCGTCGCGGAGAGTCGCGCGGACGTACTGCATCGTCAGGGTGGACGCGCCCTGCGTGACCTCGCCGTTGTTGTGGTTGGCCACGAACGCGCGGGCGATGCCCTTCACGTCGACGCCGTTGTGCTCGTAGAAACGGGCGTCTTCGGCGGCCACGATCGCATGCTGGATGTTCTCCGACATGTCGTTGATCGACGTGTACTTCCGGTGCTCTTCATAGAACGTCGTCAGCAGCGTCTTGTTGTCGCTCGCGTACACGTAGGTGGTCTGGGCGGGCGGCTGGACGTGCAGGTCGCTCGGCAGCGAGGTGTACCAGTCGACACCGGATTTCACGCCCAGCCCGCCGACCGCGGCCAGCGGGTAGGTCACCGCGGCGACGATCACGCCCGAGATCAGGCCGGCGCGGAGGATGGGAGCTAGTCGGCCGCCAGCGGCGAGGGTGCGCTTCATCACTCGTCCAAGGTAGGACATGTCACGGTATGAAGTGATTGAAAGCGACAAACGGCGCGGAGGAAACAACGCCTGGGTCAACTTGTCGACACAGCATCTGGTTACCCTCCGATCGTGGATCTCCACCATCACGGTGACGCCGAGGTCGGCGACGGTCTCATCGACCTGGCCGTCAATGTGCGTACCGAGCCAATGCCCGACTGGCTGTCCGGACCGCTCCTGCGATCCCTGTCGCAGCTTTCGGCGTACCCCCGCGACGACGCGGCGCGCGAGGCCGTGGCCGCCCGGCACCGGCGCGCGGCGGGTGAGGTGCTGCTGACCGCGGGCGCGGCACAGGCATTCACGCTGGTCGCTCAGGCTCTGCGGGTACGCGTACCCCTGGTGGTCCATCCGCAGTTCACGGAGCCGGAGGCGGCGCTGGCCGCGGTGGGCCACGACGTGCGGCGGCTGGTGCTGGAGCCGCCGTGGGTGCTGGACCCGGCGGCGGTGCCGGACGAGGCGGATCTGGTGGTGCTCGGCAACCCGACCAACCCGACCTCGGTGCTGCACCCGGTCGAGACGATCGAGCGGCTGGCCCGGCCCGGCCGGGTGCTGCTGGTGGACGAGGCGTTCGCGGACACGGTCCCCGGCGAGGCCGCGTCCGTGGCGCACCGAGCTGACATCCCCGGCCTGCTGGTGCTGCGGAGTCTGACGAAGACGTGGGGCCTGGCCGGGCTGCGCATCGGCTACCTGCTCGGCGCGCCCGAACTGCTGAAACCGTTGCGCCGCATGGCTCCCCTGTGGCCGGTGAGTACGCCGGCCCTCGCGGCCGCCGTCGCCTGCTCCCAGCCGGACGCGCTCGCGGCGGCCGACGCGTACGCGGTCCGTCTGGTGGCCGAGCGTGCCCACCTCGTGGGAGGACTGCGTGACATTGGTATCACCGTCCCGGGCGAACCCGCGAGCTCTTTCGTGCCGGCGTACCGCCCCGGCGCCGAACAGATCCGGGCGGAGCTGCGTGTACGCGGCTGGGCCGTCCGCCGGGGCGATACATTCCCAGGGCTGGGCGCGGACTGGCTGCGCATCGCGGTACGCGACACTGCGACGACGGACGCGTTCCTCGCGGTCCTGAAGAGGGTGATGGCGGATGACTGAGCCGACGAGCGAGTTGCTGAACCGGACGATCGCGTCGATCGTGCCGCCCGACGTCGCCGCGATGGAGGCGGCCCGGGCGTTGCAGGGGCGGCTGACGAAGCCGGCGGGTTCGCTGGGCGTCCTGGAGGAGCTGTCGATCCGGCTCGCCGGGCTGGCGCGTACCTGCCCGCCGCCGCTGCTGGATCCGGCGACGGTCGTCGTGTTCGCGGGCGACCACGGGGTCCACGCGCAGGGCGTCACGCCGTGGCCGCAGGAGGTCACCGCGCAGATGGTCGCGAACTTCCTGGCCGGCGGCGCGGTGGTCAACGCGTTCGCCCGGCAGGCCGGTGTGCACGTGACCGTCGTCGACGTGGGCGTCGCGGCCACTCTCGAAGCCGGCCCGGGCCTGATCCTCGCCAAGGTACGCCCCGGCACCCGCGACCTCGCGGTCGAACCGGCGCTGACCCGGGCGGAGGCCCTGCAGGCGATCGAGGTCGGCATCACGGTCGCCGACCAGCTCGTCGACGCGGGGACGAGGGCGCTGCTGACCGGCGACATGGGCATCGCCAACACCACGCCGTCGGCGGCGCTCATCGCCACGTTCACCGGCGTCGACCCGGGCCGAGTGACCGGTCTCGGCACCGGTATCGACAGCGCCACCCACACGACCAAGATCGACGTGGTCCGCCGGGCGCTGGCCCTGCACTCGCCCGAGCCGACCGATCCGGTCGGCGTCCTCGCGGCGGTCGGCGGCCTGGAGCACGCCGCCCTCGCGGGGCTGATCCTCGGCGGCGCGGCGCGTGGCGTACCGGTGGTGCTGGACGGGGTCATCGCCGTCTCGGCGGCCCTGGCGGCCGTCGCCCTGGCCCCGGCCGCGCTCGGTGCCCTCGTCGCCGGGCACCGCTCGGTCGAGCCGGGCGCCACCGTCGCACTGTCCCATCTGGACCTCGAACCCCTGCTCGACCTCGGCCTGCGGCTCGGCGAGGGGACCGGCGCGGTCCTCGCGCTGCCGATCGCCGCCGCGGCCGTCCGGGTCCTGCACGAGGTGGCCACCTTCGACACCGCGGGCGTCAGCGAGAAATGACGTCCGGGTGCGGCTTCGTACGACTGCCCCTCTCGACACCGGAGTGAGCGAGTGAGTTCCCCCGATTACCCTCTCGGCCTTCGGTTGGCCGGTCGCCGCGTCGTCGTGGTCGGCGGCGGCGCGATCGCCACCCGGCGCGTACCGGCGCTGCTCGACGCGGGCGCCGACGTCGTGCTCGTCTCGCCCGCCCTCAGCCCGGCTCTGCAGGGCCTCCTGCCCCGCTTCACCTACCACGAGCGCGTCTTCACACCGTCCGATCTCGACGGTGCGTGGCTCGTGCACTGCGCCGTCGACGATCCGACCGCCGGCGCCGCCGTCTCCGCCGCCGCCGAGGAGAGGCGCATCTTCTGCGTACGCGCGGACGACCGGCATGCCGCGACGGCGTGGACTCCGGCCGTCACCCGGCACGGCCAGGTGACCGTGGCCGTCCTGGGCGGCGGATCACCTCGCCTGTCGATGGGCGTACGCGACCGCATCGCCGGCCTGCTCAGCGAGATCTCCGCCGACCGCCTGGCCGGGACCGTGGCCCTCGTCGGCGGTGGCCCGGGCGATCCCGAACTGATCACCGTCAAGGGCCGCCGCCTGCTCAACGCCGCCGACGTCGTCGTGGCCGACCGGCTGGCGCCCGGCGTACTGCTCGACGAGCTGCGGCCCGAGGTCGAGGTGCTCGACGTCGCGAAGCTGCCCTACGGCGCGGCCGCCGCCCAGTCCTTCATCAACGAGACCCTGGTCGACCGGGCCCGCGCCGGCAAGTTCGTCGTACGCCTCAAGGGCGGCGACCCGTTCGTCTTCGGCCGCGGCGGCGAGGAGGCGATCGCGTGCTCGGAGGCCGGCGTACCGGTGCTGGTGGTGCCCGGCGTGACCAGCGCGATCTCGGTTCCGGCCCTGGCCGGCATTCCGGTCACCCATCGCGGCGTGACCCACGAGTTCACGGTGCTGTCCGGGCACGTGGCCCCCTCGTCGCCCGAGTCGCTGGTCGACTGGCCGGCGCTGGCCCGGGCGCGCGGGACGATCGTGGTGCTCATGGGCCTGCGGCACCTGGCGGAGATCGCCGACGTGCTCATCCGGGGCGGCCGGAATCCGGAGACCCCCGCCGCGGCCGTCCAGGAGGGCAGCACCTCCCAGCAGGTGGTCGTCCGCGGGACCCTGGCGAGCATCGCGAGCGCCGCCGCCGACCTGCGTACGCCGGTCGTCACGGTCATCGGAGAGGTCGTGACGGTCCTGGGGTGAGCGTGCGGGTTTTGCGAGTTTGATCCAAGTCTGGGAACTCTCACCGTTAAGTCCGATATAACACACTAAGGGCGACGAATGGCGTTGCGGGGTGTGTGAGGCGGTGCGTGCGCGGTGCGCAGACTCGGGTGGCTCAAGTGGGGCGGTGTCCTCGCGATCATCGCGGTGCTGCTCGGCAGCGGGCACATGCTGGGGCAGATGTCGTCCAAGTCGCGCACCAAGCCGCCGGCCGCCGGTACGCACAGGAACGCGACCGCCGACGGCATCACCGACACGGCCCGGCAACCCGAGGCGGCGAAGCCCCGGCTCGTGGCCGCGCCGCCGCTCGCACCCCGGTCGGTTCCGATCACCGGACCCGACCACCCGCCGCTGCCGCGCGAGCCCAGCGGGCCGTACGGCAGCCGGATCACGACCGGCTACCCCGACGTGGCGCTCACGTTCGACGACGGGCCCGACCCGGACTGGACGCCGCAGGTGCTCGACCTGCTCGCGCGCTACCACGTGAAGGCGACGTTCTGCCTGATCGGGGTCAACGTCGTGCAGTTCCCCGCGCTGGTACGCCGGATCGTCGCCGAAGGCCACACGATCTGCAACCACAGCTGGATCCACGACATCGCCCTCGGTACGCGTACTCCTGAGTGGATCCAGGCGGACCTGCGGCGGACGAGCGACGCGATCCACGCGGCCGCGCCCGACGCGAAGATCTCGTACTACCGCCAACCCGGCGGGGCCTGGACGCCGGGGATCGTGGCGATCGCGACCCGGCTCGGCATGACGCCGCTGCACTGGCAGGTCGATCCGCGGGACTGGATGAAGCCGGGCACCGGAAGCATCCTGTCCACGATCCTCGGTGACACCCACCCCGGCTCGATCGTGCTCATGCACGACGGCGGGGGCAACCGTTCGCAGAGCGTGGCGGCACTCCGCACGATCCTCCCGAACTTCGTGGCCCGGTTCCACCTGGAGGCGCTGCCGCCCGGCGTGGACCCGCCGAAGCTCTACGGCATCCAGCTCCCGCTCCACGCCGGCCAGCAATAGCCGCCCTGATGATCCGGTTTGGATCAGGGAAATCACCCGAATCATGGACCAAGATTCGGGTGGAAAACCTGATCCAAGCCGGATCATGGGAGCGGGAGGGGCGCTGTCAGGAGGGGCGGCGGGGCGGGAAGGCGTTCCAGCGCAAGGCTCCCAGCAGGTCCCGGGCGTGCTCCCAGACCGTGTAGTCCGGCGCCACCGTCGCGAGCCGGTCGAGGTCGTAGCCGCTCCGCGCGAGCAGCGTGTCGAAGTCCCGGCGTACCGGTTCGAGCAGGTCGTAGCCGTAGGACCGGTGCAGCCGGGCGAACAGCGGCTTGTACAGCCGGGCCCGTTCGTGCAGCCCCGACGAGTAGGACATCGGGTTCTTGGGCCGGTTCAGGATGTACTCCGGCAGTTCGCCCCGGAACGCCTGCCGCAGGATCCACTTCTCCACGCCGTCGCGTACCTTGACGTCGACCGGGAGGCGGAGCGCGAGGCGTACCAGGGCGAGGTCGAGGAACGGTACGCGTGCCTCCACCCCCTGGCCCATGCTCGCCCGGTCCACCCGCTGCAGCTCGGTACGCGACAAGTTGCGGATCTTGTGCAGGAACAGCCGCCGGGCGGCCACCGGCGGTACGCGGCGGTACATGGAGTAGCCGCCGAACAGTTCGTCGGAGCCGTCGCCGGTGAGCACCACCTTGACGCCGGCCTCGTGGACCCGGCGGAACAGCGGTACGGAGACGACCGCGTTGATGATGTCGCCGTACTCGGTCAGCTCGCCGAGCCGGATCGCCTCCCGGATGTCGGGCAGGCGGATGTCGCCGGGGCGCACTTCGATGATCTCGTGGCGTACGCCGAGGTCGGCCGTGAGCCGCCGCGCGTACGCGAGATCCGGGCTGTCCGGCGCCCCGATCGTGAAGGCCACGCAGTCGGGGTGGACCTTGCGCACCTCGTGCAGGGTCAGTGAACTGTCGAGCCCGCCGGACAGGATGACGCCGACGGTGAGATCGGTGTCCACGCGTACGCGGATCGCGTCCACGACGGCCGCGCGGACCAGCGCGACGGCCTCGTCGAGATCTTCGATCAGCGGCTCGTCGAAGCCGAGGTCGATGTAGGGCGCCAGCGCCGGACCGTCCACCGCGGACGCCCAGCCGTGGTGGCCGGGCGGCACCTCCCGGATCGGGGCGCCCGCCGGTACGAGGGCCTTGGCCTCCGACGCGATGTGCAGCCGGTCGCCCGTGCGCGACCAGTACAGCGGCTTCACGCCCAACGGGTCCCGGGCGAGGTAGACGCGGCCGGTCGGGCGCTCGACGGCGGCGAAGGCGTACTCGCCCCGGAAGTGGCGCACGGCTTCGGCGCCCCAGTGCCGGAACGCCTCCAGCACGACCTCGGTGTCGCTCTCGGTGCCGAACAGCCGGCCCGCCGCGGTCAGGTCGGCCCGCAGCTCACGGTGGTTGAAGATCTCACCGTTGAAGCACAGCAGCCAGGTGCCGTCGGGCGAGGTCCACGGCTGCACCGCGTGTTCACGGTCGACGATCCGCAGGCGCTGCGTACCGGCGAGCAGGTCGTCGGCGCAGGCCACCTCGGAGACCTCGCCGCGGGCCGCGAGCGCGCCGAGCATGCGGTCGAAGAGGTCCGCGTCGGCGCCGGCCCCGAGGACGAGGGCGATTCCGCACATGTCAGGCTCCTGCCTTCCCGCCGGCAAGCGCCGCCGCCGCGTCCGGGCTCACGCACACGTGCCACGCCTGGCCCTCGTCGATCACGTTCAGGTCGCCGGCGGCCTGCCGCTCCCGTAGCACCGCGGCCAGCTCGCCGGCCACGCCGAGGCGCGCGTACCAGGCCATCTCCAGGTCGGCGGCGTATCCCGTGCAGTGCGCGCTCGGCGACAGCGCCGCGTACCCCAGGCTCTTCAGCCGCTGCTGATGCTCCAGGCTGCGGGTCAGGCTGGTCACCCACAGCGGCCGCGTGAAGGCGGCGGCCATCTGCTCCACCAGCTCCGCGACCTCCATCCGCGTACGCGTGGACAGCAGCCCCGAAGTCCGCGGAGTGTGGTCCGGGAGGGCCCGGCGGGCGACGGCGCGGACGGCCCGCCCGGCGTAGGTCCGCGGCTGCCGTCGATAGTGGACGATCCCGCGCGCGCGGAGCGGGGCGATGTCGGTCAGCTCGGCCGCCGTGGCGATCTCGTCGTCCGTCGCGTAGGGCCGGACGTCGCCCCACCAGGCGGCGTCGATCTGCGCGTACCACCAGATCCGCAGGAACGCGAGGAGATCCGCGGCGGAGCTGCGCCGGTTCGGCTGGTAGGCGTGTACCTCGGTGGCGAGGCGGTCGAGGGCGGCGAGGGCGCCGCCCGGCGTGGCGGTGAGGACGATGGCGAGCTCGGCCGTGTCCTCGACCCGGTCGCGGGCGACGATGTCGATCTTGTGGTGGTCGCCGCTCGCCGCGTGCGGGGCGAGGTCGAGCAGCAGGTCGGCCACGGCCTCGCGGTAACGGGCGATCACAAACGGAGATTCTGTGGCAAAGAATGCGAATTGTCCATTTCTTGCGGCTGGGCGCGCCGGAATCGACGGCCGAGTACGCCCAGCTCAGCCGCCACGGCTCGGGCCACGGCCGCCGGCCCGGCCGCTCCTCGCAGCGGCCGCACGAGATTCCCCGCGTACCAGCCGGCCACTGTGGACAATCCCGTCACCGCGCCGAGGGCGGGCACGACCCAGCCGGCCGGCAGCAGCAGCGGCGCGGCCAGGAACAGCGGCACCCGTACGCCGGTCATGACGAGATTGAGCACGACCGGCGTACGCGCGTCCTTGAGCGCGTACAGCGCCTGCCGTTGCAGGGTGCTGACAGCCAGCGGGACGAGGCCGAACGCGGCGACGGCCAGCGTGACGCCGACCGAGCGGGCCTGCCCGGCGTCGACGCGGCCGCGGGCGAAGGCGAGTTCGGCCAGCCACGGGCCGAGCGTCACGAAGACGAGGGTGACGGGAAGCAGGGCGAGAGCCGACCAGGCCGCGCCGCGCCGCAGGTCCGACCGCAGCGCCTCGGCGTCGGCGTCGGCCGCGTGCCGGCTCATCCGGGGCAGCAGGGCCGACTGCAGGGCGACCGCGAGAACGCCGTAGGGCATCTGGAACAGCAGGTTCGCGTTGGCGTACACGGCCGAACCCGTGCCCGACGCGCGGCCGGCCGTGTTGGCGGCATAGGTCAGCACGAGGAAGCCGAGCTGGCTCAGGGCGCAGTCGGCCAGCACCCAGGCGCCGAGCCGGCCGGCCTCGCCGAGTCCGGTGCCGCGCCAGTCCCAGCGCCACCGCCACCGCACGCCGGCCCGCCGCAGGAACGGCAGGACGACGGCCGCCTGTATCCCGATGCCCAGAGCCGTTCCGAGGCCGAGCAGCCAGGCGCCGCTGCCATGGCTCGGAATGTCACCCCTCCGCAGGAGAATGACGCCCGTGGCGATGACGACGAGGTTGTTGGCGACCGGAGCCCACGCCGCCGGGCCGAACAACCCGCGGCTGGCGAGGACCGCCCCGGCGAGACCGCCGATCGCATAGAACACGATCTCCGTCAGCAGGAGCCGGGCGAGCAGCGTACCGAGGGCTACTTGATCGGCGTTTCCGGTGATGCCGTAAAGCCGGACCAGCGCCGGTGCGCAGAGGATCGCGATCACCGTCACGGCTGCCATCGCGACCGTGACGAGCGTCAGCAGCCGCTGGGCGTACGCGACCCCGCCGTCGGCGTCCCGGGTGGACGCGTGCACCAGCAACGGGACCGCGGTCGCGGCCAGCATGCCGCCGAGGAGCAGCTCGAAGACGACCGTCGGCAGCACGTTCGCGGTCGCGTACGCGTCCCCGGCCGCGCCCACGCCGACGGCCGCCGTGATGACGAGGGTGCGGGCGAAACCGGTGACGCGGGAGACGGCACTGCCGGCCGCGAGGACGCCCGCCGCCCGGCGTACCGAGATCACTGGAGGATCACTGGGGGGATCACCGGATGTTGCTCGTGTGCCCCAGCGAGTACCGGCCCGGCTGCGGCCAGACGAGCAGCCCGTGCGGGCCGTCGCCGACCGGGATGCGGGCCTTCAGATGACCGGTGGTCGTGTCGAAGGCGTACACCTCGCCGTTGTAGCGGCCGGCCAGCCACAGCGTCTTGCCGTCGGCGGAGACCCCGCCCATGTCCGGCGAGCCGCCGCCGGGGATCACCCACTTGGTGACGGGTTTGCGGGTGGCGACGTCGATGACGGAGATGGTGCCTTCGTCGCGATTGGACACGAACACCCGCTTGCCGTCCCGGCTGAAGTAGATGCCGTGCGCCCCGGCTCCCGTCGGGATGAAGCCGGTCCGCTTGTGTGCCTGGTTGTCGAAGACGTAGACGCCGTTGGCGTGCATGTCGGCGGTGAAGAAGGCCGAGCCGTCCGGCAGCAGCCGGGTGTCCTGCGGCATGCCGTCGGCCACCACGTCCAGCGGGATCTCCCGGATCAGGTTGCCGGTGGCCACGTCGATCACCATCATCCGGTTCGCGAACTCGCAGCTGACCAGCGCGATCTTCTCGTCCGCCGAGAAGTCCATGTGGTTGATGCCCGCGCAGGCCGGGAAGTGCACGGACTTCACCCGCTTCCACGTCGTCGGGTCGTAGAAGTCCAGCCGCTGGTACGCCTCGGCGACGACCCACGCGTACTTGCCGCCGGGGGTGAAGTAGAGGTTGTAGACGTCCTCGACCGGGATGATCTTCCCTGGCTTCCCGGTACGCGGATCGATCGGCCGGACCGACCCGCCCGGTACGCGGCTCGCCGTCACGTAGAGCGTCCGCATGTCGTAGGACGGCACGATGTGCTGCGGCTCGCCCCCGCCCGCGAAGTGGTCGACGATCTTGTAGGTCGCCGGGTCGATGACGTAGACGTCGTCGCTCAGCGTGTCCGGCACGTAGATGAGCGCCTTGTCCTGGGCGACGTCCGGCCGGATCCGGCCGGCTTCGGCCGCGGCGTACACATTGAATGGTCCGCTGGGACTCGGACTGGGGCTCGGCGCGACGGAGACCGCGACGGCCGTGTTCGGCGCGCGGTCCGCGGGCTTCGAGCAGGCCGCCGGCAACGCGGCGAGCGGCAGAGCGGCGGCGAGAGCGAAAAGTGTGGTGAGGCGGCGCACGCCTCACCACACTAGTTACTCAAAAGGGATATGTATCCCGAACCGGCAGATTAAGCATCAAGCAACATCGCGCACCGGATCAGTCCCAGGTGGCTGTACGCCTGCGGATGGTTGCCGAGACCGCGCTCGGAGTCCGGGTCGTACTGCTCGGGGAGCAGCCCCGTCGGCCCGGCCGTGTCCACCATCAACTCGAACAGCTCCTCGGCGTCGGTACGCCGTCCCGTCCGCAGGTACGCCTCGATGAGCCAGGCGGTGCAGATGTGGAAGCCGCCCTCCCGGCCCGGCAGGTTGTCGTCCCACCGGTAGCGGTAGACGACGGGGCCGCTGCGCAGGTCGGCCTCGATGGCCAGGACCGTGGACAGGAACCGGGGGTCGTCGTCCGCCAGCAGCCCGGACAGCCCGATCCACAGCGACGAGGCGTCCATCTCCGGGTGCCCGTACGCCACGGTGTAGGCCCCGGCCTCCTCCATCCACCCCTGCGTGAGGACGTTCTCGGCGATCTTGTCGCGGAGCGCGACCCACTCGCTCGTGTCCTGCTCGCCGAAGTGCGCGGCGACCGCCAGGGCACGGTCGACCGTCATCCAGCACATGACCTTCGAGTAGACGTGGTGCCGGGGGGCGATACGCGCCTCCCACAGGCCGTGGTCGGGCTCGTGCCAGCGGCGCTCGACCGCCTGCACCATCGCCTCCAGGACCCGCCACTCCTCGTCGCGTACCTTGCCGCGCTTCTCGACCACGGCCGCGAGCAGGTCGGCGATCGGGCCGAACACGTCGAGCTGCAGCTGCGCGTCGGCCGCGTTGCCGACGCGTACCGGGCGGGAACCGGCGTAGCCCGGCAGCGTGTCGATGACCGCCTCCGGCCCCAGCGGCAGGCCGTCGATCCCGTACAGCGGGTGCAGGCGCTCGGGGTGCCCGCCGGTCCGCTCCACGCAACCGTCCACCCAGCGCAGCAGGGCCTCGGCTTCCTCCAGCGAGCCGAGGTCCACGAGCGCGCGGGCGGTCATCGAGGCGTCCCGCAGCCAGCAGTAGCGGTAGTCCCAGTTGCGTACGCCGCCCAGCTCCTCGGGCAGCGACGTCGTCGCCGCGGCGAGGATGCCGCCGGTGGGCTTGTGGCACAGCCCGCGCAGGGTCAGGGCGCTGCGCATCGTCAGGTCGCGGTGCTTGGTCGGCAGTTTCAGCGTCGCCGCCCACTCCCGCCACGGCCGCTCGGCCGACTCCAGCCGGTCGTTCACGCCCAGCGGATGCATCTCGGACACCTTGGTGGAGATCAGGCGGAGGTCCAGCAGGACGTCGCCGCCCATCGCCGCCAGGTCGACCAGGGCCCGCGCGGCGCCCCGGTCGTCGTCGATCTCCCAGTCGATCCCGGGCGAGTGCAGGGCCGACGGCTCGTTCGAGCCGAGGACCAGCAGGCCGCCGTCGCCGACGGGCTGCAGGCTCACGGCCACCTGCCCGAAACCGGGCCGCGGCGCGAATTCGATCACCACGGGAACGTTTCCGGTCAGCCGACGCAGCAGCGAGCCGTCCGCCAGCCAGTCCGTCACGGTCAGGCCCGACCAGCGGGTCTCGACCGTCATCGTGCCCGGCCGGTAGCGCTGCCCGAGCGGCAGGCCGCCCTTCTGCGGCGCGATCGAGAAATGTCCGGCCGGCGTACCGCCGACGAGATCGGCGAAGATGGCCGAGGAGTCCGGCCGCGGGTGGCACAGCCAGGAAACCCGGGCATCCGGGGTCACCAGGGCCACCGTGTTGCCGTCGGCGATCATCGAGTGCCGCTCGATCGGCACCGCCCGCTCGCCGAACAGCCAGTGCCGCCGGGTTTCCAGCAGAAGCCCGAGTACGCGGGCCGCCTGCATCGGATCGGCCACCCGGAAGTGCGCCTTGGTCTCGCCGGGGCCGATCTTCACGCCGAGATCCGGCCCGTGCAGGTGCGCGAAGGCGTTCTCGTCGGTGACGTCGTCCCCGAGGAAGATGACGGCGCTCGCCGACAGCTGCGTACGCAGCGCGTCGATCGCGGTGCCCTTGTGTGTCGAGATCACCGACAGTTCGATGACCTCCTTGCCGGACGTCACGTGCACGTCGGGCCAGGCGGCGGGTCCATTGCGGACCTCGTCCAGCGCGGCGGCACTGACCGCGGGGTCGAGGCCCCGGGTGTGCACGGCGATCGACGCGGGCTTCGCCTCCAGCCGGATGCCCGGATGCTTCTGGGCGATGGCCGTCAGCTCCGACTGCAATCGCGTACGCAGTGCGACGAGCTCGGGGGCGAGCCGTTGCACGAAGCCGACGTCGAACTCCGATCCGTGCGAGCCCACGAGATGCACCTCGCTGGGCAATCGGGAGAGCGCCGCCAGATCGCGGAGCGCCCGGCCGGAGACGACGGCAACTGTCGTCTGCGGGAGGGCGGCCAGTGACCGGATCGCGGCCACGGCCTCGGGCAGGGGTTTCGCCGCCGTCGGGTCCTCCACGATCGGCGCGAGCGTGCCGTCGTAGTCGCAGGCGACGAGAAGCAGCGGCACCCGGGCGATCCGGGTCACCGCCGCTCGCAGATCGGGGTCGAATCCGTCCACGATGGTTTGAGCAGAATTCATGTCAGGCTGCCTAGCTCGGTGAGGAACGATCGCGCCCAATGGGACACGTCATTGCGGCGCAGGTGTCGTTGCATGATGGACATCCGCTTGCGAGCTTCGTCCGAATCGACGTGGACGGCCCGCACCAGCGCGTCCTTGACTGCGTCGAGATCATGGGGATTACAGAGGAACGCCTGGCGCAGCTCGGAGGCCGCGCCCGCGAACTCGCTCAACACGAGCGAACCGCCGGCGTCACCGCGGGCGGCGACGTATTCCTTGGCGACGAGGTTCATGCCGTCCCGCAGGGGAGTGACCATCATGACGTCAGCCGCACGATACAGCGCCACCAACTCGCTGCGACTGTACGACTGGTGCAGATAATGCACCGCGGGTACGCCGACGCGGCCGAAATCGCCGTTAATCCGACCCACTTCCCGCTCCACCTTGACGCGGAGGGCCTGATAGTGCTCGACGCGTTCCCGGCTGGGCGTGGCCACCTGGACCATCACCGTGTCGGGTACGCCGACCCGGTTCTCCTCCAGCAGCTCGCGGAACGCCTTGAGCCGGTGCTCGATGCCCTTGGTGTAGTCCAGGCGGTCGACGCCCAGGATGATGGTCTTCGGATCGCCCAGCTCGGCGCGGATCTGCTCGGACCGCGTGAGGATGAGCGGGTTGTCGACGAGGCGGTCGATCTCCTCGATGTCGATCGAGATGGGGAACGCGGCCGCCTTGACGCGTCGCCCCTCGTGCTCGATGACGCTGCCGGAGGTCTGGCAGCCCAGCACGTGGTGGGCCAGCCGGACGAAGTTCTGGGCGGCCAGCCGCTGCTGGAAGCCCACGAGGTCGGCGCCGAGCAGGCCGCGCATGATCTCCGCGCGCTGCGGGAGTTGCATGAACAGCTCGATCGGCGGGAACGGGATGTGCAGGAAGAAGCCGATGCGCAGGTCGGGCCGCAACCGCCGGAGCATGTCCGGGACCAGCTGCAGCTGGTAGTCCTGGACCCACACGGTCGCGCCGGGCGCGGCCACCTCCGCCGCGGCCTCCGAGAACCGCGCGTTGACCTCGCGGTACGAGGACGCCCAGCGGCGGCGGAAGATCGGCGGTTCCACGGCGTCGTGGTACAGCGGCCAGATGGTCGAGTTGGACTGCCCCTCGTAGTAGCGGGCGATCTCGTCGGCGTCGAGCGGCACCGGATGCAGGTTGATGCCGTCCACCATGAATGGCGCCGGTGCCGGGCCGGCCGAGCCCGCCCAGCCGATCCAGGTGCCGTCCCGCTGGACCAGCACCGGATGCAGCGCGGTGACCAGGCCGCCCGGGCTGCGACGCCAACGGCGCTCACCCGACTCGTCGCTGGGCATCTCGTCGACCGGTAGTCGATTAGCGACCACCACGAACGAGCTTTGTCCCGTCATACCAAGGATCCTATCGTGGCGATCTTGTCCTATTTATTCCTGTCCGCCCTATGGACTCGCAGGTCAGCTGCCCTCTCTCCGGCGACTCGTGATCGGCAGGCGGCGATCGCGTCCGAACGCCTTATAGCTGATCTTGGTGCCGGGGGCGGACTGGCGCCGCTTATACTCGGCGGCGTCGGTCAGGCCCAGCACCCGGTCGACGGTCGCCGGGTCGTGTCCGGCCGCGACGAGCTCGTCCCGGCCAAGGTCACGTTCGACATACCCGGCGAGAATCGCGTCCAAAACCTGGTAGTCCGGCAGTGTGTCGGAATCCAGCTGGCCCGGGCGCAGCTCCGCGCTCGGTGGCTTGGCGATCGAGTTCTCCGGGACGGGTGGTAGCCGGCCCGCCGCGGCCGCGGCCGCGTTGCGCCATCGGGCCAGCTGCCAGACCAGCGTCTTGGGCACGTCCTTGAGCGGGTTGAAGCCGCCGACGCTGTCGCCGTAGAGCGTCGAGTAGCCCACCGCCAGCTCGCTCTTGTTGCCGGTCGTCAGGACCAGATGCCCCTCCTGATTGGACAGGGCCATGAGGACCACCCCGCGGCACCGCGCCTGCAGGTTCTCCAGGGCGACGCCGGCGAGGTTCAGGTTGCTCGCGAACGCGTCGACCATCGGCCCCACCGGCACCACCCGGTAGTCCAGGCCCGTACGTTTAGCCAGCTCAGCGGCATCGTCCTGAGAATGATCCGAGGAGTACGCGCTGGGCATCCCCACCCCGACGACGTGCTCGGGACCGAGGGCGTCCACCGCGATCGCGGCCACGACGGCGGAGTCGATCCCGCCCGACAGCCCCAGCACGACGGAGCGGAAGCGGTTCTTCTCGGCGTAGTCGCGCAGGCCGAGCACGAGGGCGGACCACACCTCGGCCGTGTCGGAGAGGTGCTCGGCCACGCCGCCGTCCACGCGTACGCCGGGCGCGCTCCAGCCGGTCGACAGGTGGACCCGGCGCAGGGCCAGGCCCAGGGCGGCGGCCGGCGTACGCCGGTCGGGGTCGGCCGCGGGCAGGTCGACGTCGTGCACGAGCAGCTGCTCGGCGAACTGCCCGGCCCGGGCGAGCAGGGTCCCGTCGGCCGCCACGATCATCGAGTCGCCGTCGAAGACGAGTTCGTCCTGGCCGCCGACCATGTTCACGTACGCGACCGCGGCCCCCGCCTCCTCGGCGCGGCGGGTGACGAGCGGCAGGCGTACGTCGGCCTTGCTGCGCTCGTAGGGGGAGGCGTTGATGTTGACGACCAGGGCCACCCCGGCCTCCCCGGCGGCGGCGAAGGGCCCGCCCGGCTGCCAGATGTCCTCGCAGATCGTGAAGGCGACGTCGACCGCGCTCCCGTCGGCGTACGCGGCCCGCACGACGGTCAGCGTGTCGCCGGCGACGAAGTAGCGGCTCTCGTCGAAGACCCCGTAGTTGGGCAGGTGGTACTTGTCGTAGGTGACCGCGACCCCGCCCCGGTGCAGCAGGGCCAGCGAATCCCGGGGGCCGTGCCGGGCGACCGTGTCGGCGCCCAGCCGGGCCGGTCCGTCGGCGTCGAGATAGCCGACCACCACCCCGAGCTCGCCGTGCCCGTCGTCGGCCAGCTGCGCCGCGAGCTGGGCCAGGGCCGATCGCGAGGCGCGCACGAAGGAGTCGCGGAAGGTCAGGTCCTCGACGGGATACCCGGTCAGCATCATCTCGGGGAACGCGACCAGGTGAGCCCGGGCTTCGGCGGCCCGCGCCGACCACTCCCGGACCAGATGGACGTTGCCCGAGATGTCGCCGACGGTCGGGTTCACCTGAGCGAGGGCGACGCGCAGTGCCGGCATGGCTACATTCTGCCGCCGATCCGGCCGCTGGGGGCCGGAGTCGGCAGGTGCCCAAAGTCACTCAGATTGGCCTGTCAGGTGGATTTACCACCATAGACCCACATTAGCGAAGGAATACGGCAACCCTCGCGTATCGTGCGTTCAGCGCTGGACGCCGAGTTCCTCACGCAGGTCGTCGGCGAGCAGGGCCAGCTTCGCGTCGGTCGTGCGCACGCGGTCGCGGACCACGGTCGCGGCGACCAGGTAGCGGCCCGCCTGCCGGTCGACGACCTGGAAGAACAGGGTCGCGTCCTCGCCGTCCAGGACGAGCCGCTCCAGCTGGCCGGAGTGCGGCGACGCGAAGGTGCCGACGAAACCGTCGAGGGCCCGCTCGATCCGGGCTCCGCTGTCGTCGTACGCCGTCCGGCGGCCGGCGACGTCGCTCGCGCCCACCCGGCCGTCCTCCAGCAGGTCGACCGCGAAGACCTTCCGATGCCCGGCGCAGTACATGACGTAGTGCAGATCGTCGGCGTCCATCCGGGCGCCGACGAGCGACGCCATCCGCTCGTGCGACTCGGGCCGGAAACCGTCGAACCGGCGTACGCGGATCTCGGGGCGGCGGGCGGCCCGGCGGGCGCTCAGGGCCCGGGCGGCGGCCCGGCGGCGCTGCTCGTCGAGGATGAAGACGCCGACGAGGGCCGTCACCAGACCGGCCGCGGCGACGAGCGACCCGGCGACCGGATGCGCGGCCGCGATGTCGGTGACCGACGGAAGCACCGCCAGCAGTACGCCGTAGACCGTCAGGAAGACCCCGGTCGCCAGCAGCAGTACGCCGGTGGCGAGATGGGTCGCGGCGGGACGCGTACCGGCCGCGTTCAGCGGGATTCGCCGGTTCCAGGTCGGCAGCATCGTCATGGCCCACACACCTTGCTCAGGCACGCTCGTTCGGCGTGAGTGCCGTCATCGTAGGGGTGATCGGCTCTCCGTGGGGTGCCCCGTGTCGGCCAGATTTCCGGCACCCGTTCCGAGGACGTCACGCAATGTTCCGTCCAGCAGATCGTGCAGGTCACGTTGCAGATCAGGGAGGCTGTGGCCGGTCTCGGGGCCGCCGGCCCGCAGCACCGAGACCACGTCGCCGACCCGGCCGACCGCCAGGAATCCCGCATCGTCCCCGTCGATCGTCATCCGCACCGTGTACGCCTCGCCCAGCAGCAGGTCCCCGGCGTCGACCGCGGTCAGCCGGACGCGTACGCGCGAACCGTCGGGCCGTCGGGCGGTGAAGGAGCGGCACGCTTCGGCGGTCTGGCGCAGCTTGGTGACGGCCTCCTCGGCACCGCCCCCGAGCAGGATCTGCGTCGCGCGCCCGGGTCCCGGCGACGGGCTGGCCCCCGGATGCAGCCAGCTCAGCACCTCGTCGGGGGCCGCGATGAGCCGCTCGCACGGCGACGTGACCGGCTTTCGGCGTACCGGCGGAGGGCTTGCGGCGGGCCGGGACGAGGCCGCCAGGACCGACCCTTCCAGCTGTGCCGTACGCAGCCGGGTCGGCCCCGCAGACGGTGCGCCGACCACGGGCGGCGGTGCGTGCGGGCGCAGGCCGACAGCGGCGAGGACGCTCAGGGCGGCGACCCCGACGACCCCGGCGGCGGCGCCGGTGAGGGCCGCGTTGCGGCGGGCCGGCGGCAGGAGGCGGGCGGACACATCACGATCAACGTGCGATGGTGTTCATGGGGTGCGAGCGGCCGATGTAACACACGCGTAACGTCATCGGTGTTGACTCGGCGCGATACGGACGGCAGCACCAGAGGGGTCTTGAGACAGTGGATCGTCAGCAGGAGTTCGTGCTCCGTACGCTGGAGGAGCGCGACATCCGTTTTGTCCGGTTGTGGTTCACGGACGTCCTCGGCACCCTGAAGTCGGTGAGCGTCGCCCCGGCCGAGCTGGAGGCGGCCTTCGACGAGGGGATCGGCTTCGACGGCTCGGCGATCGAGGGCTTCGCCCGGGTCTACGAGTCCGACATGGTCGCGATGCCGGACCCGACGACCTTCCAGGTGTTCCCGTTCGAGGGCGGCGCCAGCGGCGAGAGCGCCCGGATGTTCTGCGACATCCTGCTGCCCGACGGCAACGCGAGCTGGGCCGACCCGCGCCACGTCCTGCGCCGGTCGCTGTCGCGCGCGGCCGAGAAGGGCTTCACCTTCTACACCCACCCCGAGATCGAGTTCTTCCTGCTGGAGGACCGGCCGAACGACGGCTCCGCGCCGATCCCGGTCGACGCCGGCGGCTACTTCGACCACACGACGCACGCCGTCGCGCGCGACTTCCGCCGCCAGGCCGTCCTCGCGCTGGAGCGGATCGGCATCTCGGTCGAGTTCTCCCACCACGAGGTCGCGCCCGGGCAGCAGGAGATCGACCTGCGCTACGCCGACGCGCTCACCACGGCCGACAACATCATGACCTTCCGGCATGTGATGCGGGAGGTGGCGCTGTCGCACGGCGTACAGGCGACGTTCATGCCCAAGCCGTTCACCGAGCAGCCCGGCAGCGGCATGCACACCCACCTGTCGCTGTTCGAGGGCGAGCGCAACGCCTTCCACGACCCGGCCGACCCCTACAAGCTGTCCGATGTGGCCCGCTCCTTCATCGCCGGCATCCTCACCCACGCCCGCGAGTTCACCGCGGTCACCAACCAGTGGGTCAACTCGTACAAGCGGCTGTTCCCGCAGCAGTTGCCGGACCGGATCACCGAGGCGCCCGCGTACGTCTGCTGGGGGCACCGCAACCGGTCCGCCCTCGTGCGGGTGCCGGCCTACGGCAAGCCGAACTCCGCCCGCGTCGAGGTCCGCTCGCTCGACTCGGCGGCCAACCCCTATCTCGCGTACGCGGTGCTGCTGGGCGCGGGCATGCGCGGCATCGAGGCGGGCTACGAGCTGCCGCCGGGGGCCGAGGACGACGTGTGGGCGCTGTCCAACGCGGAGCGCAAGGCGATGGGGTACGAGACGCTGCCGGAGAACCTCAGCGAGGCGATCGACGTGATGGCGGGCTCGGAGCTGGTGGCGGAGGTGCTCGGCGAGCACGTCTTCGACTTCTTCCTGCGCAACAAGCGGGCGGAGTGGGAGGAGTACCGGCGCGAGGTCACGCCCTACGAGCGCCGCCGCTACCTCGGCGTCCTCTGAAACTTTCCGCTTCCGCACCAGGTTTCAAGATCCCGTTTGGATCAGGTTTTCGCACGTAATCTTGGGCCAAGATTCGGGTGATCTCCCTGATCCAAACGGGATCTTCGCGTACGGGGTGGTGTGTTGACGGTATTTCGGTTTGCACAGTAGTGTGCGATGCGTGGATACCACCCAACTGCTGAAGGGTGTCCTCGACCTGGCCGTGCTCGCCGTCCTCCGCGAGGAGGACGGCTACGGCTACGACATCCTGCGGCGCCTGCGCGCGGCGGGGCTGGAGGAGATCGGCGACGCCTCGGTCTACGGCACCCTGCGGCGGCTCTTCGCCGCCGGCTATCTCACGACGTACGTCGTCCCCTCCGAGGAGGGGCCGCACCGCAAGTACTACGCCCTCAACCCGGCCGGTCGCAGCCAGCTCAAGCAGGGCCGCGAGATCTGGCGGGGATTCGCCTCCACCATGGACAGTCTGTTGCAGGAGAGCTGATGAACGAGGACATCGCCCGATACACCGCGGCCGTGACCGCCGCGCTGTCCGACCTGCCGGTGGCCCAGCGGGAGGAACTGCTCGAAGACCTGCCGGCCCACCTCGCCGAAGTGGCCTCGGAGGGCGGCTCCCTCGTCGACCGGCTCGGTACGCCGACGGCGTACGCGGCCGAGCTGCGGGCCACCCTGGCACCGGTGCCACGGGGGCACCGGTTCACCGTCGAGCCGCTGCTGGCCCGGTGGCGACCGGTCGACCGGCGGCTCGGTCCGCTCTTCGGGCACGAACGGTTCACCGATTTCGCCGTGCTGCTACGGCCGGCCTGGTGGATCCTGCGCGGATACTTCGCGGCCTTCCTGCTCGCCGCGCCGCTCGGCGGCGGCGGACCGCAGGCGCTCATTCCCCGGCTGGGCAGCAGCCTGCTCGGGGGACTCGTGCTGACCGCCGGCTGCGTCCTCGGATCCCTCTGGTTGGGCCGGACGACAGCCGTGAACCGGCGCCGGGGACTGCGGGTGTTCGGCGGGATAGCCACCGCCGTCACGGCGCTCTTCGGATTCGTCTACCTGCTCAACGCCGACGGGAACCTGTCGGGCAGCCGGCCCGCCCCCGCGTACGCGGAGCAGTCGTCGACCTCCAACGTGGTCCTGGTCGACGCGCAGGGCCACCTCGTCACCGGCGTACGCGTGCTCGACCTGGACACCGGCGACTGGGCGGCGGTACGCGTCTACACCTGCGACGACGGCGGCATTGCGGCCGGCCTGCTGTCCCAGGACGACTGGAGCTGGCGGTATCCGGCGCTGGCCCAGTACTGCGCCCGGCTGCGGGGCCAGAACGGTTTCCCCACACCGGACCTCTCGGCGACCGGCTCGCCGGCTGGCTCTCCGGCTCCCGGCCCGTCGGTCAGCCCGTCGGCCGGTGCGGGTCCGAGTGCCGGCCCGAGCGCGAGTCCCAGCCCCGGACCGAGCGCTACGCGCTGACGGCCGTCTCGCTGAGGAGAGCGTCGCAATAGGACAGGAGGCGGTGCCGCAACGGGGCCGCCTCCTCCGCGTACGCGCGCTGTTCGGCCGCGTACGCCGCCCGGCCGTCGGCGGTCTCGATGCGTACCGGGGCGTAGCCGAGATCGGCGAGATCGTAGGGGCTGGCCCGCATGTCGAGTTCGCGGACGCGGCGCGACAGCTCGAAGCAGTCGGCCACGAGCTCGCTGGGCACCAGCGGCGACAGCTTGTACGCCCATTTGTAGAGGTCCATGTTGGCGTGCAGGCAGCCCGGCTGTTCGAGGTCCGCCTGCCGGTCCCGGGTCGGGGCGAGCACGTTCAACGGCCGGGCGGGCTCGGTGAAGAACCGGTACGCGTCGAAGTGCGAGCACCGCACGCCGCGCTCCTCGACGACCGCGGCGGTCGCCGACGCGGACAGCCGGAGCGGCCAGGCGTTGTGGCGTACCTGCTCCTGGGTCTGGCGGTAGACCATCGCCCACTCGTGCAGCCCGAAACAGCCGAACTGCGCCGGGCGGGACGCCGTGGCGGCCAGCAGATCGCGGATCCACGTCACGGTGCCGGCCCGCCGGGCGCTCAGGGCCGGGTCGAGCGTGACGCCGTCCGGGACGCGTACGTAATCCTTGTCCGGTTCGCCGCCCGCCAGCACGACTCCGTGGCCGGGATGCCACCGGCGCAGCTGACCGGGGCGGTACGAGTAGTACGTGAAGAGGAAGTCCTCGACCGGATGCTTCACGCCGCCCTGCCGCCGGGTGAGATGACCGCCGACCCAGGAGTCGACGCGGCTCTCGTGGGCAGCCCGCCGGGCGCGCCACTCGCCGGTGCTCAGGACGGTCTCGCTCACCGCACCAGCGTACGGGGATAGATTGGGGGCGGCATAACGGTGCGTGAGGGGAGTGGGCGTGCGGATCGCGCGTTTCGTACATTCGGGCGGGATGTCGTTCGGCGTCGTGGAGGGCGAGGCGGGCGCGGGCCCGGAGGCGCTGACGGTGGCCGCGATCAAGGGGCATCCCTTCGGGGAGCTGGACTACACCGGCGAGCGCTGGGCGCTGGCCGATGTGCGCCTGCTCTCACCGATCCTGCCCAGCAAGGTCGTGTGCGTGGGGCGCAACTACGCCGCGCACGCCGCGGAGCTCGGCCACGAGGTGCCCAAGGAGCCGCTGCTCTTCCTCAAGCCGACCACGTCGGTCATCGGCCCGATGGACCCGATCCGGCTGCCCCCGCAGTCGCACCAGGTCGAGCACGAGGCCGAGCTCGCCGTCGTGATCGGCGCCACGGGTGCGCGCCGCGTCGACCGCGCCGACGCCCTCAAGACCGTCTTCGGCTACACCTGCGCGAACGACGTCACCGCCCGCGACCTGCAGAAGGCCGACGTCCAGTTCACCCGGGCCAAGGGCTTCGACTCGTTCTGCCCGCTCGGCCCGTGGATCACCACCGGCGCCGACGTGTCCGACCTCGAGGTCCGCTGCGAGGTGGGTCCCGCCCCCCAGGACCAGGATGTACGCCAGCTCGGCCGCACGAGTCAGTTCATCTTCGACGTCGCGACGGTGGTGTCGTACGTGTCGCACGTCATGACGCTCCTGCCGGGCGACGTGATCCTCACCGGTACGCCGGCCGGCGTCGGCCCGCTCACGGAGGGCGACTTCGTCTCCGTGACCGTCGAAGGCCTCGGTACGCTCACCAACCCGGTCCTGAAGCTCTGATCCGCGCCGGCTCCGATCCCGTGCCGGTGGTCAGGTGCTGAGGTGCTCAGGTGCTCAGGTGCTGAGGATGTTCACCGACCGGGCGATCACGAGCGCGATGAGCGCCACGGAGACGCTGGACTGGAACATCATCGTCAGCTTCGCCCACCGCGTCATCGGCATGGTGTCGGTCGGGCTGAACGCGGTCGCGTTGGTGAACGCGACGTAGAGGTAGTCGATGAACCCCGGCTCCCAGTCGTGCCGGGCCAGATCGGGCGCGGTCATCTGCGGGAACAGGAAGTCGGGCCGGTCACATCGGGCGTTCGCCCGCGCGGCCGGCCCGCCCGAGTCCAGCTCCCAATAGACGAGGGCGAACACGATCACGTTGGTGAGCCACACCGCGCCGCCGGTCAGCAGCAGGTCGGACGGGCTCATCCCGTGCACCGGCGCCTTGCCGGTCGCGATGCCGTAGATGAGTTCGAGGGCGGCGTACCCGTTGGCGATCGCGGCGGCGCCGACGAACGTGAGGCCGAGCACCCGCAGGTACTTCTCCTCGCGGTTCATCCG
The DNA here is from genome assembly GCF_000428945.1 of Hamadaea tsunoensis DSM 44101. GTDB lineage: Bacteria > Actinomycetota > Actinomycetes > Mycobacteriales > Micromonosporaceae > Hamadaea > Hamadaea tsunoensis. The sequence goes on from NZ_AUAX01000009.1 coordinate 204,758, forward strand.
GCCCGGGTCCAGCGCCAGCAGCAACAGCAGCAGCGCCCCCTCGACGACCGGCATCAGCCAGCCCGGCTCGAGATTGAGCGCGTCCGCGACCATGATCTGCAACGAGATCATGACGAGGACGGTCACAGCCGCCGGCCACCGGTGCTCACCATCGGTCTTCCGCAGCCACGCCGGGATCAACTCCGCCACGCGAGCAGCGTAATGGCATACCGGTTTGGCGCTGCCCGGGCCGGTCGGGTAAAGTTCCACCTCGGCACGGCGAGCGGCGGTGAGCCTTCGGGTAAAGCCTCCGTGAGCGGCGCCGATGGGGTATGGGGTAATTGGCAGCCCAACTGATTCTGGTTCAGTTAGTCTAGGTTCGAGTCCTGGTACCCCAGCGTTGACCACGATTTACTGTGGGAGACCTGGATCTGGTAAGGTTCAGACGCCGCCGCGAGGCGGCACAAGTGTGAAAAAGGAAGATCTGCGCGAGCAGAGTTCTAGGGCCCCGTCGTCTAGCGGCCTAGGACGCCGCCCTCTCAAGGCGGTAGCGCCGGTTCGAATCCGGTCGGGGCTACAGCGAATTCACGGCGAGTCACCATCGGTGGCCCGCCGTTTTCCTTTCCCGGCCGTCTGGCGATCAGGGCCTGCCTCACCGTCAGGGCCCGCGGGTTCCCGGTTATCCGAGGTGCTTGGCCATGACGGTGAGGGTCGTCTCGTACAGCCCGTCGTCGGTCTCCCATGACTCGGGCACCTCCGCGAACGCCAGGTACCCGAGCCGTGCGTACAGCGCCTGGGCCCGGGGGTTGTCCACCTCTACGCGGATCTCGGCGCTGTGGCATCCGCGCTCGCGGATACGGTCCTCCATCGCGCCGATGAGCAGTGTCCCGATCCCCAGCCCCTGCAGGGCTGGATGAACGGCGAGCTGCCAGATCGTTCCGCTGCCCGGTGCCAGCTGGTAGGTGATCCCGCCCTTGGCGACCGGCAGCCCCGAGGGCGGGCACGCGACGAAGTAGTCCGCGCGGTCGCGTGCGGCCAGGAGCAGTTCCTTCTCCACCGCCCGCAGGTGCGCCGGGCTGCCGGACCAGGCGCACTCCGCCAGGTCCGCGTGCACCATGTCCCGGATCGCCACCGGCATCACGACGTCCATGTCCTGAGATTACGGGTACGCCGCCCGGCGGCTGAAGAACCCGTCAGCTCGCCAGCAGCCAGGGGTCGCGCAGGACCACGAGATCCGTCGTGGAGTCGCAACGGATCTGCAGCCGCAGCGACCAGACGCCCTCGATCGACACGTCGACCGGCACGGCCTTGCCGGCGGTGGACTCCCGGCTGACCGGCGGCGGATTGGTCTGCGTGTTCGCGTCGTCCTTGCGCGGATCGGAGTAGACCCACAGCTGCATCCTGGCGCCGAGGTCGCCCGACCGGGCCGGTACGCCGAGCATGGTCGTGCCGAATCTCGCGTACGCGCCGCGGATCTCGTAGACGACCTCGGCGTACTTCTGTCCAGGTGAGACACACGCGACCGCGAGGGCGTGCTCGAATCCGGGCTTCCCCCGGTACGCCGACGGCAGCTGCTTCAGGTTCCCTGCGCCCCGTTCGGGCGTCGCCCCGTCGAGGAACACCGCGCCGGAAGGGATCGCCGGATCGGTGGAGGCGGCGGGGGAGACCGGGCCGGACGGGGCTGCCGAGACGGTCGGGGATGCCGCAGCCGCCGGGGACGACGGAGCGGCCGCGACCGAGGAGGAGGTGACCGCCACTGTCTCGGGATGGTCGGGCTTCTTGAGGGCCAGAAAGGCCGCGACCGTGCCGCCGATGGCGGCCAGCGCGGTGACGCCGGCGATGAGAAGAGCGGTCCAGCGCTCGGCCGGCCGGGCGGACGAAGGGTTGTCGGTCACACGCTTTTCCCTGCTCGGAGATGGTCGGCGGGGCGATTTTGTCACCGGAGTCGATGAAAGCGGAACATCGGCACCATAGCGGATATCCGACTCGGTACGGCGTGCCCGGGCATGGATCTCCGGGGGAGAATGCCGCGACAGGAACGCCGGATCAGGAGAGCGCGATGACCGATTCCACCCCCGACAACTCGGCGGAGCCGACGAAGGTGATGCCGCCGGCCCCCGCCCCGGCGCCCGCTCAGCCGAGCCCGAAGTTCACCGCCGGCAAGGCGACCCCGCCGCCCACCCCGGCGCCCGAGCCGACCGGCCAGTTCATGACGGAGGCTCCGCGGCGCGGCGGTGGCTTCGCGCTGTTCGTCGCGGTCGTGGCCGTGCTGCTGGCCATCGTCGCCAGCGGTGTCGCCGTCTACGCGGCCAAGAAGGCGTCCGACGCGACCGACAAGCTCGACAAGACACTGGCCGCGGCGGGACTGCGGCCGGAACCGTCGGCGGCCGCGCAGAGCCCCGCACCGGCGTCCTCGCCGACCTCGGGCGGGCAGGGCACGGTTTCGCCCGCCCCCTCGGCCAGCGCGGGGGATCCGCTGGACCCCAAGGCGGTCTTCGGCGAGCACTACACCAACAAGGAACTGATGCCGACGGCGTCGGGCAACACGGCGTACATCGACCTCGACACCCCGAAGATCCAGCATGACCGCAGCGGCTCCGAGGTGGGGCTGAACAGCAGCTACAGCAGCAATACGCCGTCGTTGTCGTTCCAGGACGGTGTCCAGGTCGCCCTGGCCCCCAGCGACAGCGCCGGCGCCGCCGACTGCCTGGACGCGCTGCGTACCTCCCTGCTGAACATCAATACGACGATCGCGGCGTCCCGGGACACGAAGCTGTGCATCCTGTCGTCGGTCGACCAGGCCAAGGCGGACGGCGTACCGGTCCGGCTGACGCTGCTCTACGTGGAGTCGCTGGACAACGACAAGGTGACGCTGCGGCTCACCTCGTGGGAACAGCACTGACGTTCCGCGAACACCGCGGCCGGAAACACAGCGGCCCGAAAACACAGCGGCCCGCCCCGGTACGCCGGGACGGGCCGCTTTTCGTCGATAACAGACGCGGTCGGTGTCAGAGGCCGGAGAGGCGCTGTCCGGCGCGGACGACCGCCATCGCGTGCCGGTCACCGGGGCGCCGGCCGAGCCGCTCGATCGGCCCGGAGACGCTGATCGACGCGATGACCCGGCCGGTGCGGTCGCGGATCGGCGCCGAGACGCTCGCCACACCCGCCTCCCGCTCGGCCACCGACTGGGCCCAGCCGCGGCGGCGTACCTCCGCGAGGGTCTTGCCGGTGAACTTGCAGCGCGGCAGGAGAGGCATCACGGCCTCGGGCGGTTCCCAGGCCAGCAGCACCTGGGCCGCGGACCCGGCGGTCATCGGCAGTATCGAGCCGACGGGCACGGTGTCCCGCAGGCCGGATGCGCGCTCGGCGGCCGCGACGCAGATGCGCTCGTCGGCGCGGCGCAGGTAGAGCTGCGCGCTTTCGCCGGTGTTGTCGCGCAGCGCGGCGAGAAGGGGCTCCGCGGCGGTGAGGAGCACGTCGGGCGCGGCATTGGCCAATTCGCCCAACCGGGGACCCGGACGCCAGCGTCCCTGCGTGTCCCGAACCAGCATCCGATGGATTTCCAGCGCTTGCGCCAGCCGGTGCGCCGTTGCTCTCGGCAGCTTGGTGCGATCGACGAGTTCCGCGAGGCTGGCGCCGTCGACACAGGCGGCAAGTATCACTACCGCCTTGTCAAGGACGCCCACGCCAGACATACTGTGTCCCACACACCGAAACATACCTCCCAAAACTTGGGATGTCCAGATGGTGGGAGAAACACCGATGAGCGCTGGCGCCAAGAGCCAGGAAAGCGGTCAGGACAGGACGCTTGCCCAGAAAGTCTGGGACGCGCACGTCGTCAGGTCGGCCGCTGGGGAACCGGATCTTCTCTATATCGACCTGCATCTGCTCCATGAGGTGACCAGTCCGCAGGCCTTCGACGGGCTGCGGGTGGCGGGGCGCACGGTTCGGCGGACCGATCTCACGATCGCGACCGAGGACCACAACACGCCGACCGACAACCTCCTGACCATCGCCGACCCGGTGAGCCGTACGCAGATCGAGACGCTGCGGCGCAACTGCGCGGAATTCGGCGTGAAACTTCACCCGCTGGGCGATCCCGAGCAGGGTGTGGTGCACGTCATGGGTCCGCAGCAGGGCCTGACCCAGCCGGGTATGACGATCGTCTGCGGCGATTCGCACACCTCGACCCACGGTGCCTTCGGCGCGCTGGCCTTCGGCATCGGTACGAGCGAGGTCGAGCACGTGCTCGCGACGCAGACGCTGCCGCAGAACACGCCGAAGCAGATGGCCGTCAACTTCGTCGGCGACCTGCAGCCGGGCGTGACCGCCAAGGACCTGATCCTGGCCCTCATCACGCAGGTCGGCACGGGCGGCGGGCGCGGCCACGTCGTCGAGTACCGCGGACCGGTCATCGAGCAGCTCTCCATGGAGGGCCGGATGACCATCTCCAACATGTCGATCGAGTGGGGCGCCAAGGCCGGCCTCATCGCGCCGGACGAGACCACCTTCGCGTGGCTCAAGGGGCGTACCTTCGCGCCGCAGGGCGACGCCTGGGACGCCGCCGTCGAGTACTGGCGGACGCTGCGTACCGACGACGGCGCGGTCTTCGACACCGAGATCACGCTGGACGTCAGCAAGGTCACGCCCTTCGTCACCTGGGGAACCAACCCGGGACAGGGCGCGCCGCTGGCCGGCGAGGTACCGGCGCCGGAGTCGTTTGAGGACGAAGCCGAGCGGGCCGCCGCCGAGCGCGCGCTGGCGTACATGGACCTGACTCCGGGTCAGAAGCTGCGCGACGTGGCCGTGGACGTGGTCTTCGTCGGCTCGTGCACCAACGGCCGCCTGGAGGACCTGCGCGCCGCCGCGGGCGTCATCAAGGGCCGCAAGGTCGCCGAGGGCGTACGCATGATGATCGTGCCCGGTTCCGCCGCCGTCCGCGCGGCCGCCGAGGCCGAGGGGCTCGACCAGGTCTTCACCGATGCGGGCGCGGAATGGCGGTTCGCCGGCTGTTCCATGTGCCTCGGCATGAACCCGGACACGCTGAAGCCCGGTCAGCGCTCGGCGTCGACGTCCAACCGCAACTTCGAGGGCCGGCAGGGCAAGGGCGGGCGTACCCACCTCGTCTCGCCGCCGGTCGCCGCCGCCACCGCCGTCCTGGGGCACCTGGCCGCCCCGGCCGACCTGAACTGAGGACACCGGACATGGACAAGTTCACCGCGCACACCGGGTCCGCGATGCCCCTGCGCCGCTCTAACGTGGACACGGACCAGATCATCCCGGCCGTGTACCTCAAGCGGGTCACCCGGACCGGTTTCGAGGACGGGCTCTTCGCCGCCTGGCGCGAGGATTCCGCGTTCGTGCTCAACGATCCGGCGTACGCCGGGGCCACGATCCTGGTCGCCGGGCCGGAGTTCGGCACCGGTTCGTCGCGCGAGCACGCCGTCTGGGCCCTGCGGGACTGGGGCTTCCGGGTGGTGATCGCTCCCCGATTCGGTGACATCTTCCGGGGGAATTCTCTGAAGCAGGGCCTGCTGACTGTGGAGCTGCCGATCGATGCGGTAGAGGAGCTGTGGTCGCTGACGGAGAAGGATCCGAGCGCCGCGGTGACTGTGGACCTGGCCGCGCGTGAAGTCCGCGCCGGCGGCTCCACCTGGGCTTTCTCGCTCGACGATTTCAGTCGCTGGCGCCTGATGGAGGGCCTGGACGACATCGGCCTGACCTTGTTGCATGTAGAGGAAATCAGCGCCTTCGAGGCCTCCCGGAAGGCTTTCGGGCCGGTCGTCGCCTGACGCCACAACGACTTCGGGTCCGCGCTCAACGAGCGCGGACCCGTTTTCTGTTGCACACTGCGAGATGAAGGCCAACGCGCGACACAAATGCTCTTTTTCCGTCACCTGCTTGGAAATGGTGATACCAGGGCTTAGCGTGCGCGAAGAATGACTGGTAGAAGTCCAGTGAGAAACACTTGGAGGGAACCGTGAACAAGGCCGAGCTCATCGAGGCGCTCGCCGCCCGGTTGGGGGACAAGAAGACCGCCACCGCCGCGCTCGACGCCGTACTCGCGGAGATCGAGTCCGCCGTGACGCGTGGCGACAAGGTGTCGCTCACCGGTTTCGGCGTTTTCGAGAAGCGGCAGCGTGCCGCGCGGACCGCCCGCAACCCGCGTACGGGCGAGGCGGTGAAGGTGCCGAAGACGGCGGTTCCGGCGTTCCGGGCCGGCGCAGGCTTCAAGGACGCCGTGTCGTCGGGCAAGTTGGCCGGACCGGCCAAGAAGACGGCGGCGGCCGCGAAGAAGACCGCCCCGGCCAAGAAGGCCACCGCGACGGCGCCGGCGAAGAAGACGGCGCCCCCGACGAAGAAGGCCGCCACGGCGCCGGCGAAGAAGACGGCGACCGCCGCGAAGGCGGCTCCGGCCAAGAAGGCCGCCGTCGTCAAGAAGGCCGCTCCCGCGAAGAAGGCCGCGCCTGTGAAGAAGGCCGCCGTCGCCAAGAAGGCGCCGGCGAAGGCCGCTACGAAGGCCGCTCCGGCCAAGAAGACCACCGCCAAGGCGGCTCCGGCCAAGGCGGCCGCCGCGAAGAAGACCGTCGCCAAGAAGGCTCCGGCCAAGAAGGCTCCCGCCAAAAAGGCCGCACGCCGCTAGACGACCCCCGAAGACGCGCCCGCCGGACCAAGCCCGGCGGGCGTGTCGCGTTCGGACGGTCCGGGCCGGAACCCGCTCACCGGGCGTCGGGCGCAGATCGGCCGTGGCAGGCCGTTACCTGTTGCATGGAACGCATCATCTGCCGCGGCGTCGGCGCCGGCGGCAGGTCCTCGCGCTGGTGGGAGGCGCAGAACGCCTGCAACATGTACGCGACGAAGCGCTTCCACGCCCCCGGAGCGGTCTCGGCCGTCGCCCGCAGTACGCCGGCGTTGGCCATCAGCAGCACCGGCAGGTCCTCGGGGGAGTAGTCCGCCCGGAGCGCACCGGCCGCCTGGGCGTCGCGTACGAGGGCGAGATAGCCGTTGTAGAGCGCCATCCGGCGGGCCTCGAACTCCCGCGCCGCCGGGAACACCATCGTGAGGATGTCGGCGAGGCGGCCGTCGGCGGCCTGGGCGGCGCAGAAGTTCTCGACGTAGGAGGCGAACGCGGTCCACGGGTCCGCGATCGCCTGGGCCGTCCGGAGCACCTGTTCGTACGCGTCCATCTTCCGGTCGGCCACGGCCAGCAGGAGATCCTCGCGGGTGGGGAACCGGCGGTAGAGCGTGGCGACGCCCACTCCGGCCGCGGCCGCCACGTCTTCGAGGGGCGCGTCCGGTCCCCGTGCGGCGAAGAGGCGTACGGCACTGTCGAGGAGCAGTTCGCGGTTGCGGGCGGCATCGGCGCGCAGCGGCGTCTCGCTCATGCCGCCCAGCTTATCAGCGGATCTGGAGGATCTCCTCCGGTTGTTGTACGCTCAACAACCGGAGGATACCCACCACTTAGCCCCTGACCCGTGAAAGTACAAGGTGACACCGTGAACGTCGTGCTCTGGATCGTGCAGATCCTGCTGGGCGCCGCCTACATCCTGGCCGGTCTCATGAAGGCGACACAGCCCAAGGAGAAGCTGGCCCCCAACATGCCCTGGGTCGACCACTACTCGGCCGGCTCCGTGAAGCTCATCGGGACGGCGGAGCTGCTGGGCGGCATCGGCCTGATCCTGCCGTGGGCCCTGGACGTCGCGAGCTGGCTGACGCCGGTGGCCGCCGTCGGCCTGGCCGTCGTCCAGGTCGGCGCGATCGTCCACCATGTACGCCACGGCGAGCTGAAGGTCCTGCCGGTCAACATCGTCATGCTGGCGCTGGCCGTCTTCGTGGCGATCGGCCGCTTCTAGGCCGCCCGGCCCCGGCCGGAACCCGGCCGGGGCGCGGAGAACTCAGGAGGTCAGCAGGACCAGCTGCGGGTCGGCGCCCTCACGGCGTACCCAGCTGCCGTCGGCGCGCAGCTCGAAGCCGCCGGAGGTGTCCGCAAGGTACAGCTCCATCGCGTCGGACAGCTGCTGTACGGCGACCTGGTCGGTCACCTTGACCAGGGCCTCGACCCGCTGATCGAGGTTGCGCAGCATCACGTCGGCGGAACCGAGCCACCACTGGGCCACGGCGCCCTGGCCGAACCGGAAGACCCGGGAATGCTCCAGGAACCGGCCGAGCACCGAACGTACGCGGATCCGGTCGGACAGCCCCTTCACGCCCGGCTTGAGCGTGCACATGCCCCGGACGACGAGGTCGACCTGGACACCGGCCCGGGAGGCGGCGTAGAGCGCGTCGACCATCTCGTCGTCGACGAGCGAGTTCACCTTCATCTGGATGAGGCCGCGGCGGCCGCGCTTGATCTGGCCGTCGATGAGCTCCAGCAACCCGCCGCGTACGCCCTCCGGCGCCACCAGCAGCCGCCGGTAGGACGGCGGCCGGCCGTAGCCCGTGAGCCGGTTGAACAGCTCGGTCACGTCCGACCCGACCTCCGGCGCGGACGTCAGCAGGCCGAAGTCCTCGTAGAGGCGGGCGGTCTTCGGGTGGTAGTTGCCCGTGCCGACGTGGCAGTAGCGGCGCAGGATCGCACCCTCCTGGCGTACGACGAGGGCGATCTTGGCGTGCGTCTTGAGCCCGACGAGGCCGTAGACGACGTGGCAGCCCGCGCGTTCCAGGGTGCGCGCCCAGCCGATGTTGGCCCATTCGTCGAACCGGGCCTTCACCTCGACCACGACGACGACCTGCTTGCCCGCCTCGGCCGCGTCCACGAGCGCGTCCACGATCGGCGAATCGCCGCTGGTGCGGTAGAGCGTCTGCTTGATGGCGAGCACGTTGGGGTCGGCCGCGGCCTGCTCGATGAAGCGCTGGACGCTCGTCGAGAACGAGTGGTACGGGTGGTGCAGCAGGATGTCGCCGTCGCGGATGACCGAGAAGACGCTGCGGTCGCCGTCGCGCAGGCGCGGATGCGTCTCCGGGACGAAGCGCGGCTCCTTCAGCTCCGGGCGGTCGGACTCCTCGTAGACCTGCCACAGCGCGGAGAGGTCGAGCACGCTCGGGATGCGCTGCACGTCGCGGCCGTCGACGTCCAGCTCCCGGATCAGCGTCTCCTCGATCTCGGCGGTCATGTCGTCGGCGACCTCGAGGCGTACGGGCGGGCCGAACTTGCGCCGGGCCAGCTCCCGCTCCAGGGCCTGCAGGAGGTCCTCGTCGCGGTCCTCCTCGATCTCGACCTCGGCGTTGCGGGTCACCCGGAACAGGTGGTGGTCCACGATGGACATGCCCGGGAACAGGCGGTCGACGTGCACCGCGATGAGCTCCTCGACGGCGATGAACCGGCCCGGGGAGACGGTCGCGAAGCGCGGCACGTTGGCCGGGACCTTCACCCGGGCGAAGAGGTCCGGGCCGCCGTCCGGGTCGCGGACGACCACGGCCAGGTTGAGCGAGAGACCCGAGATGTACGGGAACGGGTGGGCGGGGTCGACGGCGAGCGGCGTCAGGACCGGGAACAGGTACTCCGCGAAGTACGTGTGCAGCTTCTCCTGCTCGGACTCGGAGAGCTTCTCCCAGCTCTCGAAGACGATGCCGGCATCGGCCAGCAGCGGGCGCACGTGCTGCTCGAAACAGGTGGAGTGCCGGGCGACGAGGTCGGAGGCCTTCTGGGTGATGAGGTCCAGCTGCTGGCGGGGCGGCTTGCGGTCGACCCCGCGCAGCGGCAGGCCGGTCTGCCAGCGCCGTTGCAGCGCGGCGAAGCGGACCATGAAGAACTCGTCGAGGTTCATGGCGAAGATGGCGAGGAACTTGGCCCGTTCGAGCAGCGGCGTCGCGGGATCCTCGGCCAGGGTCAGGACGCGCGCGTTGAAGTCGAGCCACGTCAACTCGCGGTTGAAGAACCGGTCGTCGGGCAGATCGGGCTGCCGGTCGTTGGAGGGGCTGTCCGGCCGGTCGGAGGTGCTCACCTGCATATTGTTTCCAGTTCAGGGTGATGCGATGGTGAACTTCCCATTTCCCGCCGGTTGCCGGCGGGATCAGGAAAGCAGTCCGCCGGTTGCCGGCGAGCTCAGGGAAGCAGTCCGCCGGTTGCCGACGGGATCAGGAAAGCAGTTCGCCGGTTGCCGGCGAGCTCAGGGAAGCGTGGGGATGGTGACGCGTACGACGACTCCGTTGCCGTCCTTCTCCAGGCGTACCCGCTGGCCCAGCCGGACGAGCCGGAGACCGCCGGCCACGAACGCCGCGCCCCCGAACGGGACGCGCTCGCCGTCGTCGAGAAGGACCGCGCCGCTGCGGTCGTGCGGGTCGAACTCGGAGACAGTGCCCTGCATCGGATCAGCGTAGCCAGTCCGTGAGCCGGGCGGAACCGCAGTCGGCCCAGGTCTGAGGGTACGCGGCCCGGATACCGCGGACGGCCGCGCGCTCCCGCTCGGCCAGCCGGCCCGCGGTCACCGGCGCGGGGCCGGAAAGTTCCAGCCACGTCGACTCCGCCACGGCCGCGTCCTGGTGCTCGCCCAGCAGCGCCTGCACCTTCTTGATCTTCTTGGCCGCCCGGCCGGCGCCGGGAACGCCGGGGCTGACCGCTTCGAAGGCGTACCGGGCCTTCTTGGCGAGGATGCGGACCTCGTGCCAGAACACGTCCGGCGCGGTGGCCCGCAGCATCGGCGCGGCGGCGGCCAGGTCCCGCCACGGACGGCGGGCCAGCCGGGGCAGCACGGCCTCGGCCGGGTCCTCGGCGAGTTCCCGCAGCGGCAGCTGCCCGGTCGCCACGGTGAGCCGCTCCACCAGGGCCAGGTAGCGCTGCGCGCGCATCGCCGCGTCCACGCCGGCCAGCGCCCGTTCCTCGCGGTCGCGCAGGGCCGCGTCCAGCGCCGCGATCCCGCCGGGGTCGGCCACCGCCAGGTCCGCGAGCGGGTCGGCCCGCGCCGTCGCGTGCAGGCGGGCGCGCAGCACCTCGGCGTCCCGCGCGTGCCCGAGCACGTCCGCGAACCACTTCAGCTCCGCGCGCAGGTCGCGGCCCCAGTCGGCGTCCAGGAGCCTTCTGAAGGTACGCAGATCGGAGCGCAGCCGCCGGCAGGCGACCCGCATCCGGTGCACCGGGGTGTCCCCGTCGTCGAGCGGCTGCTTCAGGCGTACGAGGGGATCGTTGCGCAGGAACCGGTCGACCGCGCCGCGGACGGAGAGGGCGACCACGTCGGCGGCCGTGGGGTGGGGTCCGACGTCGCCGGGCGGCACGAGGTCGGGCGGCCCGAGATCGCCGAGGGCCCGGTGCAGCTTGGGCACGAACGCGCCGGTACGCGCACCCGCGGCGACCAGGTCGTCCTCGATGCGGTCCAGGGCGCGCCGGGAGCCGTCGCGGCGCTCGACCTCGATCTCGCGGAACCGGCGGGCGACCCGGCGGCCGTCCAGGACGCTGACGGTGTCGTCGTCGATCTCGGCCAGGACGCGGTTCCCGTCGCGGACCTCGTGCGCCCGGCGGACGCTGCGCAGGGTGGCGACGGGGGCCAGCGGGGCGCCCCGGGACAGCGAGGCGACGAGCCAGACGAGGTCCTCGGGCGGGGCGTCGGCCGGCCCGAGCAACGAGATCTCCTCCCGTACGCCGGTGGTGGCGGTCGGCAGCTTCACGGTCCACGGCTCCAGGTCGCCGCTGCGGTAGCGCAGGCTCGCGCCGGAACGGGCCAGCCGGAGGTCGCCGGTGTCGTAGTAGGTGGCGGTGAGGGTCCGCGGGGTGGCGGCGCGTACGCGCAGGCCGCGCAGTTCGGGCAGCCGGAAGGCGGGGGGCACCGCGTACTTGCGTTCCTCTTCGGCCATCTTCCGACCCTATGCCCGAACGGCTGGTGCCTTCCACCCCAGAAGGAGGACCCGGTCGAGGTCGGCCGCGGTGTCCACGTCCCGCCGCAGGGTCGGCCAGTCCTTCTCCAGCCGGGCGGCCCCGGACAGTTCGTGCGCGCGCGCCGAATCCGGCCCGAACAGCGGCGCGAGCGGTACGCCGGCCGGCGCGGCCAGCAGAACCGTCCCGGTGCCGGGCTCGTCGGGGACGAAACTGCGGCCGCCGCGGGCGTACCGGAGGGCGTCGGCGAGTTCGGCCGGCCGGAGCGCCGGGACGTCACCGGTCAGCGCCGCCGTGTACGCGTCGTCCCGCGCCGCCGACCGCAGAGCCGCGTTGAGGCCGCCCCCGGGGTCGACGGCGTACCGGGCGCCGGTCGGCCGGAGCGCCTCGCGGACCAGGGGATCGCCGGTGACCACCACGACCTCGTCCACGCCTTCCGCGGCGGCGGCCGCGCTGACGGTCGCGTACGCCATGGCGAGGACGAGGGCGGTGTGCTCGCCGGGACCGCCGGGCCGGCCGGCGCGCAGCCGCGACTTCGCCGAGGCGAGGTTCTTCAGCGGCACCAGTACGGTCCATCCCACTCGTCGAAGTGTGCCGGACGCCCGTTGACTGGCCTGCCGGCGGGTCGGGCAGGCATGATGTCGTCGGCGGCTCGTCGTCCCGGTGAGGTTTTCCTCCGGCGGGCGGCCGGCGGCGCCCTGGCGGTGGGAGGCTGAGCAAGTGCGGAAGATCGGGTTCTGGCCCCGGTTCGCGGTGTGCATCGTGAAACCGTTGATGACGGTGCTCACGGCGCGGGACTGGCGCGGGATGGAGCACATCCCGCAGACCGGCGGCGTGATCCTCGCCTTCAACCACATGTCGCACGCCGACCCGTTCACGTCCGCGCACTACGTCTACGACGCCGGCCGGTGGCCGCAGTTCCTGGCCAAGGAGAGCGTCTTCCGCGTACCGGTGGTGGGCAAGATCCTCATCTGGTGCCGGCAGACCCCGGTCAGCCGCGGCACGGTGGACGCGGCCCGGGCCCTCGACGCGGCGATCACGGCGGTACGCGGCGGCGACTGCGTCGTCATCTACCCCGAGGGCACGACGACCCGTGAACCGGACCTGTGGCCGATGCGCGGCAAGACCGGTGTGGCCCGGCTCGCGCTGGCGACCGGCGCCCCGGTGATCCCGATCGGCCAGTTCGGTGCCGAGCGCCTCTTCGACCCGCGGACCAAGAAGCTGCGGATCTGGCGTACGCGTTCCGCCGTCTACGCCGGCCCGGCGGTCGACCTGAGCAAGTGGGCGGGTGCCGATCCGACGGCCGCCGTGCTCAACGAGATGACGGACGAGATCATGAACCACATCCGCGTACTCGTGGGGGAGATCCGGGGCGCGACCCCGCCGCCGCTGTACACGCCGGCCGCGCGCAACTCCGCGGCCGCGCAGAAGCCGGCGGGGGCGGCGCAGTGAGGGCCACCATCCTGGGCGCCGGTTCGTGGGGCACCGCGTTCGCCAAGATCCTCAACGACGCCGGCAACGACGTGACGCTGGTACCCCGTCGCGAGGAGATCGCCCGAGCGATCCGGGAGACCGGCTCCAACCCCGAGTACTTCGCCGAGTACCGGCTCGGCGAGCGGGTCACGGCCACCACCGACGCCGCCGAGGCGCTCAAGGGCGCCGAACTGGTCGCGCTGTCGGTGCCGTCGCAGACGCTGCGGGGCAACCTCGCGGCCTGGGCGACCCACATCGACGGCGACGCGACCCTGATCTCCCTGATGAAGGGCATCGAGCTCGGCACCCTGCAGCGGATGAGCCAGGTCATCGTCGAGGTGACCGGGATCGCTTCGGACCGCGTGGCCATCGTGACCGGGCCCAACCTGGCCCCCGAGATCGCCGCCGGTCAGCCGACCGCGACCGTGGTCGCCTGCGAGGACATGGACCGGGCGACCCGCGTACAGCGGGCGATCTTCACCCCGTACTTCCGGCCCTACACGAACGACGACGTGATCGGGTGCGAACTGGGCGGCGCCGTGAAGAACGTCATCGCGCTCGCGTACGGGATGGCGCACGCGATGGGCCTCGGCGACAACACGAAGGCCAGCCTCGTCACCCGGGGCCTGGCCGAGATCGCCCGGCTCGGGGTGGCCCTCGGCGCCGACCCGCTGACCTTCGCGGGCCTGGCCGGCCTCGGCGACCTCGTCGGCACCTGCGTCTCGCCGCTGTCGCGCAACCGGACCTTCGGCGAGCACCTCGGCCACGGCAAGACCCTTGAGCAGGCCGCGGCGGCGACGAAGTACACCGCCGAGGGCGTCAAGAGCTGCCTGTCGATCCGGGACCTGGCCCGTGCGCACGGGGTCGAGATGCCGATCACCGAGCAGGTCGAGCGGGTGTGCCACGAGGGCGTGGATCCGCGTACGGCGGTGTCGGCGCTGATGCTGCGCGAGACCAAGCCGGAGTAATCCAGGCCGCTTTGCGCCCGGTGGCTCTTCGAACGTGGCGGCCTGCTGGGTATCGTCCCGGCCATGGGTGATCACCTCGGCGATTCCACGCTGTGCGTCCACGCGGGCCAGCCCGCAGCCGTTCCCGGCCAGCCGTTGATGCCTGGTCCCGTCTTCGCCGCGCCGTACCATCTCGATCCCGCCGGCTGGCAGCCCGGTGTCGACGGCTACGGCCGTGGTGACAACCCGACCCGGCGCGTCCTCGAAGCCGCCCTGGGCGAACTGGAAGGCGGCGACACCCTCGCCTTCGCCAGCGGCCAGGCGGCCGTCACGGCGGTCCTGCTGTCCGTGCTGCGCCCCGGCGACACGGTGATGGTGCCCAGCGACGGGTACTACAACGTGCGTACGTTCGGCGAACAGTTCCTCGCCGGGCTCCAGGTCACCATCGTCGAGGCCCCGACCGCCGGCCCCTACCCGAGCTTCGACGGCGTACGCCTGGTGTTGCTGGAGACCCCGGCCAACCCCTCGCTCGACGTCGTGGACATCGCCGACGTCGCCGCCCGTGCCCACGCCGCGGGCGCGCTCGTCGCCGTGGACAACACCGCCGCGACCCCGCTCGGCCAGCGCCCGCTCGACCTCGGCGCGGACGTCTCCTTCGCCTCCGGCAGCAAGGCCATCAGCGGCCATTCCGACCTGCTGATCGGCTACGTGTCCACCCGGAACGCCGAACTGCTGGCGACCATGACCTCCTGGCGTACGCTCTCCGGCGCCATCCCCGCGCCCTTCGACTGCTGGCTCGCCCGCCGCTCGATGTCCACCCTGGACCTGCGGCTCCGCCAGCAGAGCGCCACGGCGGCCACTCTCGCCGCGTACCTGTCGCAGCACCCCGGCGTACGCGCGGTCCGCTGGCCCGGCCTGCCCGGCGACCCGTCGTTCGAGGTGGCGAAGCGGCAGATGCGGCGCATCCCGGGCCTGCTCGGCTTCGAACTGCCGAGCGTGGAGCACGCGGCGGAATTCCTGCGGAAGGCGGAGTTCGTCGCGGCGGCGACCAGCTTCGGCGGGACGCACACGAGCGCGGACCGCCGCGCCCAGTGGGGCGACCGGACGGCGCCGGGCTTCATCCGCCTCAGCGTCGGCATCGAGGACGAAGCAGATCTGATCCGGGACTTCGGGAGGGCGTTGCAGCTCTAGATCAAGACCTTTTATAGGCATTTTGTCCCGGGTTCGTCGATCTCACCTCCGCTCCTCCCGCGGGAGACCGTCATTCCGGCCGCTGTGGATCACTCCCATGCCGTCCCGCCGAGAGCCATGGTCCGTGATGCGGGAACGATCTTCCGCCAGGTGAGCACGGCGTGCTGGTTCCTTGATCGTTTACGGGTGGGGTGTCAATCCGGCCCGATCTGCATGATCAATTACGTGTCAGGTGTAGCAGAACCCGGTCAGCGCGCTCCGGAACCGTAAACGATCATGCATCGGGTGGCCATTTCCACACCACAGCCGTAAACGATCATCCCGCCGACCCCCGCCCAGCGCCTATATCGGACAGTCGCGACAAGGGCCGGTCGGGGGTTGGGGCGAAACGGTGACCGGAGGACGGTGGACGATGCGTCGCCCCACTCGGGTGGCAGTGGAGGCCTCGGAGCGAAGCGGAGGGGCCGGAACGGTCTCCCGCGCGAGGAGCGGAGGTGAGATCGGCGAACCCGGGACAAAATGCCTTAAAAGAAACTTATAGACTATTGATCTTGGGGTTAGTGGAGGCCGACACCTCGGCGGAGGGCGGTCTTCACCAGGCGGGTGACCAGCTTCGAGTAGTCCACGCCGGTCGCCGCCCACATCCGGGGGAACACGCTCGTCGAGGTGAACCCCGGCATCGTGTTGATCTCGTTGAGGAAGATCTCCCCCTCGTTCGAGACGAAGAAGTCCACCCGGCCGAGCCCCGCGCAGTCCAGCGCCGTGAACGTACGCGTCGCGTACTCGCGGATCCGGGCGGCGACCTCGGCGGGCAGGTGGGCCGGGATGTCGAATTCCGTGGCGTCTTCCAGGTACTTCGCCTCGAAGTCGTAGAACACGTAGTCGGCGGAGACGCGTACCTCGGCGAGGACGGACGCCTCGGGGGCGCCGCCGAATTCGCCTTCGAGGACGCCGCACTCGACCTCGCGGCCGAAGATCGCGGCCTCGACGAGCACCTTGGGGTCGATGGCCCGGGCGGTCGCGACAGCCGCGTCGAGGTCGGCCCAGTCCGCAACCCGGGTGATGCCGAAACTGGATCCGGCCCGGGAAGGCTTGACGAAGACCGGGAGGCCGAGGCGCTCCTTGTCGGCCTCGCTGAGCGACTGACCGGCCCGAAGGACGGCGTACGCGCCGACGGGGATGCCGGCCGCGATGGCGAGCTTCTTGGTGAACTCCTTGTCCATGGCGGCCGCGGAGGCGAAGACGTTCGCGCCGACGTAGGGGATGCCGGCCATTTCCAGCAGCCCCTGGATCGTGCCGTCCTCCCCGTACGCGCCGTGCAGCACCGGGAAGACGACGTCGATCCCCTCGAAGGCGCTGGAGCCGTGGGTCGGTTCGAGTGTGCGCAGGTCGCCGCCGGTGACGGAGAGGAGCGCGGAGCCGGTCGGGTCGGCCGCGAGGACCACCTGCTCGCCCGAGGCGGCGGTGATCTCGGGCAGCCGCGGCCGGTCGCCGTCGCGGTTGATCGCCAGCTGCGACGGGTCGGCGGAGGCGAGCAACCAGCGGCCCTCGCGGGTGATGCCGATGGGCACGATCTCGAACTCGGCCGGGTCGAGCGCCGCCATGACGCTGCCGGCGCTGAGGCACGAGATGGCGTGCTCGGTACTCCGGCCGCCGAATACGACGGCTACCCGGATCTTGCGGGGGCTCTCGCTCACGGGCCGACCATACCTTTTTTGTGTTCCTGGATCATGTCGAGGCGCCGGTAGACGCAAACTGAACACGTTCAGGTACGCTCGGCCGCGTGACCCCTCGACAGCGCCTGCGGCGTACGCGGGTTTGGTTGGTGCTGTTCCTGGTCGGACTCGTACTGTCCGGCATCACTGCGTTCCCGCTCGTGTCCGAGGTCCGGCTGCTGCACGACACGCTGCACTCCTGGTCGGTCGGAGATCGACTGCCGGCCCTCGTGGCCTGGATCGACCGTGTGACCACCGGTGTGACCGAGACCGGCGAGCGCTACCCCTTCATGGCGTACGGGACGGACTGGCTGGCCTTCGCCCATCTCGTGATCGCGGTGGCGTTCCTCGGCCCGCTGCGCGACCCCGTCCGCAACATCTGGACGCTGCAGTGGGGGATGGTCGCCTGCGTAGGCATCGTCCCGCTGGCCCTCATCGCCGGCCCGGTACGCGGCATACCCGGCTGGTGGACCGTGATCGACATCTCGTTCGGGGTGTTCGGGATCGTGCCGCTGCTGTTCGCCTACGGGCACGCGCGAAAACTGGCTCAGGAGGCGGCGGTCGTGCAGCCGGCGGGCGCCTTCGCGCTCGGTACGCTGGCGGCGACCGTGGCCGAGAAGCCGATGACCCACTGAGCGGCGCCGTTCGGGTCGCCCGGGATGCTGACCTTGACGGGCACCTGCCGGTCGACCGTGGTCCACTCGGTGCCGCCGGTCTGCTGGACGGCGTGCCAGCAGACGCCGTCAAGCAGGTAGACGTCGTCGGTCGAGTCGAACGAGGCTGCCGGATGCCCGCACTGCACGATCTTGGCCGGCTCCCCGTACGCGGCGTTCTGCTCGGTCCCGGCCGTCACGGGGCGGCGGACCGCGTCGCGTACGCGATCGGGAAGCTTCGCGATGAGCGCCCGGCAGACGACCGCGGACCTGTCGTCGAGCGGTGGCGCGTCGACGGTGACCGGAGTGGTGGCCTGAGCGTTGGGAGTGGCAGGGGGTGCGGAAGATCCCGGTGTGCCCAGATTGAAGACGACGACGCCGGTCAGTACCGCGACCGGCAGGGCGATGACGGTCGCGAGCACACGAGGATTCACAGCTTGACCACCGAACAGGTGAGCGTGCGGGTGATGCCGGACACCGCCTGCACTTTGCTGATAATGAGGCGGCCCAGCTCGTCGACGTTCTGGCTCTCGGTGAGCACGATGACGTCGTACGGGCCGGTCACCGCGTCGACGCGGACGACACCCGGGATCGACTCGATCTCGACGGCCACGTCACGGGCCCGACCGACCTCGGTCTGAATCAGGATGTACGCGTGGACCACGACGTTGAAGCTACCGCACGCGACCGGCGGACATCTTCGGGTGTCCGGTTGAGTGGCACAGGCGAGTTCGGCCTGATCGACCGGGTCACGGCCCGGCTGCCGCAGGGGCCGACCAGCCTGCTCGGCCCCGGCGACGACGCCGCCGTGGTCGGCGCGCCCGACGGCCGGGTCGTGGCCTGCACGGACGCGCTGGTCGACGGCCGGCATTTCCGGCGCGACTGGTGCGAAGCGGTCGACGTCGGGCACCGGGCGGCCGCCGCCAACCTGGCCGACATCGCCGCGATGGGGGCCGTCCCGACCGCCCTGCTGGTGGCGGTGTGCGCCCCGGCGGACCTCGCCGCGGACTGGATCGAGGACATGGCCGAGGGGCTGGCCGAGGAGGCCGACCTGGTCGGCGCCTCGGTCGTCGGCGGGGACACGACCTCCTCGCCGGTCCTCGTGATCGTGGTGACGGCCCTCGGCGACCTGCAGGGCCGGCGGCCGGTCGTCCGCTCCGGCGCGCATCCCGGCGACATCGTCGCGCTGGCCGGCCGGCTCGGGGTGGCGGCGGCCGGCTACACCGTGCTGTCCCGCGGCTTCCGTACGCCGAAGGTGCTCGTGGACGCGTACCGGCGGCCGGTGGTCGCGTACGGTGCGGGGTTGAAGGCGGCCCTGGCCGGGGCGAGCAGCATGATCGACGTCTCGGACGGGCTCATCGCCGATCTCGGGCACGTGGCCAAGGCCAGCAAGGTGCACATCGACCTGTCCCGGGAGGCGTTCGCGCTGCCGGCCCAGCTCAAGGACGCGGCCCTGGCCCTGGGCGTGGACCCGTACCGGTGGATTCTCGCCGGCGGCGACGACCACGCGCTGGCGGCGACCTTCCCGCCCGACGTCGAGCTGCCGGACGGCTGGCGGGCGGTCGGCAAGGTGTCGCGGGGCGAGGGGGTCACGGTCGACGGCCGGGAATGGTCCGGACCGCGGGGCTGGGACCACTTCCATCGCGGCTGACCGGGCGCTACCCTCACACTCTGTGAGCGATCTTGGAACCGGTCTCGACATCCGTCCGATGCGTTATGGCTCGCCAGTAGCGCAAAGACTCGTCGCGGCGATCTACGCGGACCAAACAGAGCGTTACGGCGGCCCGGACGCAACGGTCGTCGAGGCGTTCGAATTCGACCCGCCGGACGGCGGCTTCCTCGTCGCGTACGCGCAGGGGCAGCCGGTCGGTTGCGTGGGCTGGCGCAGCCACGAGGGTTCGGAGGAGGTCGCCGAGCTCAAGCGCCTCTACACCGCCCCCGAGGTACGCAAGACGGGCGTGGCCCAGGCGCTCATGGCGGCCGTCGAGGCGAACGCCCGCGACCACGGCCGGACCCGCATGGTCCTGGAGACGGGCGCGAAGCAGCCGGAGGCGATCGCGCTGTACACGAAGCTCGGATTCCAGCCGATCCCGCACTTCGGGCACTACAAGGACGCCGACGGCGTCGTCAGCATGGGCCGCGACCTGTAGAGCCCGCGGGGCGCGTGCTACCTGAGGCGTACGAGGATCGCGACTCAGGCCCGACGACGGGGACGGCCGCGCTGCCTAGCGTCGGCGGGATGCAGACGATTGTGCGGCCGGCCGTGGCCGTGACCGACCTGACGAAGGTCTACGGGACCGGTGACACCGCCGTACGCGCGCTCGACGGGGTCAGCGTGACCTTCGCCGCCGGCGGGTTCACGGCGATCATGGGACCGTCCGGCTCCGGTAAGTCGACGCTGATGCACTGCGCGGCCGGCCTGGACACGGTGACCTCGGGAACCGTGCAGCTGTTCGACGGCCGGGGCGAGGCGACCGACCTGACCGGCCTGGGCGACACCGCGCTGACCAAGTTGCGGCGTACCCGGATCGGCTTCGTCTTCCAGCAGTTCAACCTGCTGCCGACGCTGACCGCCGCGCAGAACATCACGCTGCCGCTGGAACTGGCCGGCGCCCGCCCCGACCCCGAGTGGTACGCGACCGTCGTCGACGTGCTCGGCCTGCGGGACCGGCTGGGGCACCGGCCGAACCAGCTCTCCGGCGGCCAGCAGCAGCGGGTCGCGTGCGCCCGGGCCCTGCTGGCGAGGCCGGACGTCGTGTTCGCCGACGAGCCGACCGGCAACCTCGACTCGAAGACCGGCCAGGAGGTGCTGGACTTCCTGCGGCGCAGCGTCGCCGAGCTCGGCCAGACCGTCGTCATGGTCACGCACGACCCGACCGCCGCCGCGTACGCCGACCGGGTCGTGCTGCTCGCGGACGGCCGGTTGGTGGACGAGATCGCCCGGCCGACCGCGGACAGCGTCCTCGACCGGCTCAAGCGGCTGGGGGCGTGATGATCCGCACCACCCTCGCCGGGCTGCGTACGCACCTGCGCCGGCTGCTCGCCACCGCCATCGCGGTCGTCCTCGGCGTCGGCTTCGTCGCCGGCACGCTCATCTTCACCGCGACCGCCCGCGCCGGGTTCTTCGACACGTTCGCGCGTACGGCCAAGAACGTCGACGTGTCCGTGCTCGCCGGCGGGCAGCGGCTGCCTCTCGCCGACCTCGATCGCGTACGCGCGCTGGCCGGAGTCGCCGCCGCGGACGGCCGGCTGGCGGACTCCCTCGCCCTGCTCGACCGCGAGGGCAAGCCTGTCACCAACTTCAGCCGGGCCGGGTACGCGGTCTCCACCGACGGCGATCCGCTCCTGCGCCCGTTCGACGTGGTGGGACGCGTACCGGCGGGGGACGGGGAGGCGTTGCTGGACAAGGAGACGGCCGGGCATCAGCATCTCGTCGTCGGCGACACGATCACCGTTCTCGACCGCGCGGGCGCCCGGCATCCGCTCACCCTGGTCGGCCTCCTCGACTTCGGCGTGTCGAAGACCTACTCCGGCTGGTCGGTCGTGGGCCTGCCGGCCGCGCGGATCGCCGCCCTCACCGGCGCCACGGGTTATGACGAGATCGTCGTACGCGCGGCCGCCGGCACCGATCCCGGGAAGCTCGCCGGCTCGGTGCGCCCGGCGGTGGCCAAGGGCGCCAAGGTGTCCACGGGCGACAAACGCCGCGAGCAGCTCGCCAACGACGCCACGTCGGTCGCGACCCAGTTCTCGATCATCCTGCTCGTGTTCGGAGCCGTCTCCCTCGTCGTCGCCGTCTTCGTCATCTACAACACCTTCGCGATCCTGCTGGCCCAGCGCGTACGCGAGACGGCCCTGCTGCGCTGCGTCGGCGCGACCCGCGGGCAGGTGTTCGGGGCCACCGTCCTCGAATCGGCCGTCGTCGGTCTCGGCGGCGGCTTCCTCGGCGTACTGGCCGGGGTCGGCATCGCCTACGGCCTGTTCGCGCTGCTCAACGGGGTGCTCAACGCCGGCGTGCCGGCCCACTCCATCGTCCTCGGGCCCGCCCCGGTGCTCGCCGGGCTGACGCTCGGCGTGGTCGTGACCGTCCTCGCCGCACTCCTCCCGGCGGTACGCGCGACGCGTACGGCACCCCTCGCGGCACTCCGGGACCTGGCGCCCCTGACCGAG
Organism: Hamadaea tsunoensis DSM 44101; assembly: GCF_000428945.1. Lineage (GTDB taxonomy): Bacteria > Actinomycetota > Actinomycetes > Mycobacteriales > Micromonosporaceae > Hamadaea > Hamadaea tsunoensis. The sequence goes on from NZ_AUAX01000009.1 coordinate 226,689, forward strand.
ACCGGCCGCGTACGCCGGATCGTGCGGCTCGCCGTCGCCGTCCTGTTCGTCGCCGCGGGTGCCGCCGTCACGGTCGCCGGGCACGACTCGGCCGACTCGCAGGCCGGCACGTTCCTGGTGGTGGCCGGCGGGATCGTCGCCTTCCTCGGGCTGCTCGTCGCGGCGCCGCTGTTCGTCGGGCGGCTGACGGCGGCGGTCGGCGTACCGGTGCGGTGGATCGCGGGCACCCCGGCCCGCGTCGCGGTGGCCAACGCCCGGCGCAACCCGGGGCGTACGGCGGCCACCACGGCCACGCTGATGATCGCGATCGGGCTGATGTGCCTGTGCGCCGTGGTGCTCGCCAGCATCAAGGCGACCGCCCGGGACCAGCTGTCCGGCCACTACCCGGTCGACTACGCAGTGACCGGACTGTCCTATGAGGATGGCAAGCGCGCCGATCTGCCGCCGGAGTTCGCCCGGTCCCTCCGCGCCCGCCCGGAGTTCGCCGGCGTCGCCGAGGTACGCGTCCTCGACGTCCGCATCGACGGCAGACCGGCGCGGATCGGCGCGGTCGACGCGGCGGCACTGGGCGGCCTGATCACGCTCGACATGACCACCGGCGACGCGGGCGCCCTCGGCACCGGAACGGTGATCATCCCGCCCGGGACGCCGCAGCCGTCGATCACCGTGACGGCCGGCGGCCGGGCGACCTCGTTACGCGTCGTCGGCACCGCGAAAACGACCATACCCGGCTCCGGGCAGCTCGCCGCGCTCGTCTCCTGGGATCAGCTCACCGCGCTCGGTGCGGGCCCGGCGGACGCGGTCGTCATGGCGAAGGCCGCGTCGGGCGTGGCGCCGACGGCCTCCCGGGACGCGATCGACGCGGTGGCCCGGCCGTTCCCGCTCGCCCAGGTGAACAGCGTCGCCGACCTGAGCAGCGATCTCGACAAGGCCGTCAACGGGTTGATCGGGCTGTTCGCGGGGCTGCTCGGCACGGCCGTCGTGATCGCCCTCTTCGGCGTCGCGAACACGCTGTCCCTGTCGGTCGTGGAGCGTACGCGCGAGTCGGCGACCCTGCGCGCGGTCGGCCTCACCCGGGCGCAGCTGCGCGGGACGCTGCTCGTCGAGGCCGTCCTCATGGGACTCGTCGGCGCGGTCGTCGGCATCGCGTACGGGATGATCTATGGTCCGCTGGTGGTGGCGACGGCGTTCCGGGCGATCGATCCGCGCGTGGTGGTGCCCTGGGCGTGGCTGGCCGGACTGATGGCGCTGGCCGCGCTGGCGAGCTGCCTCGCGGCGGTGCTGCCCGCCCGCAAGGCGGCCAGCGCCTCGATCGTCGCGGCGCTGGCGGACGTCTGATGGTCACCTTCACCGCGATAGTGCTCGTCACCGTGGCCGCGCTGCCGGTGGCCGTGACCACGGTGTGGGCCCTGGCCCGCCGCCGGAAGGCCCGAGGCGTCGAGTACGCGGTCCGGCTGTCGCTGGCGGAGGTCGCCATCGTCTACGGGACGGTGCCGTGGGTGTGGATGATCCTGCTCCCGGGTCACCGGGCCGGGGCGGCCACCGGGCGGGTGAGCCTGGTGCCGCTGCACGACCTGTCGAAGATCATCGCTGTGGGGCCGCCGCCGCTGGCGGCCCGGCAGATCATCGGCAACCTGCTGGTGTTCGCGGCGCTGGGATTCTTCGGCCCGATCCGGTTCCGGGCGCTGGCCTCGGTATGGCGGGTCCTGGCGCTCGCGGCGGCCCTGTCGATCCTGGTCGAGGTGGCCCAGTACGCGTTCCGGCTCGACCGTGTGTCCTCAGTGGACGACGTGCTGCTGAACGCCACCGGCGCCGCGCTGGCCGCCCTGGCCGCCCGCCCCTGGCGCCCCCACCCGTCCCCGCCCGCCCTTTCCTCACAATCCCCGAGGGAGCCCGGGGCGGTGCAGGGTTACGGGGTGCCGGGGCGGACCAGGCCGGACTCGTAGGCCAGGACCACGATCTGCACCCGGTCGCGGAGGTCCAGCTTGGTGAGGACGCGGCCGACGTGCGTCTTGACGGTCGCCTCGGCGAGGAAGAGCCTGCCGGCGATCTCGGCGTTGGTCAGCCCGGCCGCCACCAGCAGGACGACCTCGTGTTCGCGCTCGGTGAGCTGGTCGAGGCCGGCCGGCGGGCGGGCCGGGGTGAGCTGGCCGGCGAACCGTTCGAGCAGCCGCCGGGTGATCCGGGGCGCCACGACAGCGTCGCCGGAGGCGATCGTGCGTACGGCGCTGAGGAGGTCTTCGGGCGGGGCGTTCTTGAGCAGGAAGCCGCTCGCCCCCGCCTGGAGGGCCGCGAAGGCGTCCTCGTCGGTGTCGAACGTCGTCAGCACCATCACCTTCGGCGCTCCCGGTACGCGGCTCAGCTCCCGGGTCGCCGTCACGCCGTCCATGACCGGCATGCGGATGTCCATGATCACGACGTCGACGGGCGTACCGGCGGTGGCGAGGGAGGCGATCTCGCGGAGGGCGGCGGCTCCGTCGGCGGCTTCCCCGGCGATCTCGATGTCCGGCTGCGACGACAGGATCATGGCCAGCCCGGTACGGATCAGCGCCTGGTCGTCGACGAGGAGGACTCTCATGCCGCGACCTCCGAGGGCAGCACCGGGATGTGCGCCCGGACCGCCCAGCCCCGCCCGGTACGCGGTCCGGCGTCGAGCGTGCCGCCGTGCACGGCCACCCGTTCGCGCATGCCGATCAGGCCGTGCCCGGTGCCTTCGGCGAGCCGGGGAGCGGGGATCTCGGCGGTGCCGCCGTCGTCGGTGACGCTCACGGTCACCGAGTCTGCCGAATGCCGGAGGGACAGCGCCACGCAGGCCCCCGGGCCGGCGTGGCGCAGCACGTTGGTCAGCCCTTCCTGGGCGATGCGGTAGACCGCCAGCTCGATCGCGGGCGGCAGCGGCCGGGCCAGCTCCGCGTCCAGGTCCACGCTCAGCCCCGCCGAGCGGGCGCCGTCGACGAGCGTCGTCAGCTCGGCCAGCGTGATCCGCCGGCGGTCGGCCTCCGCCTCGGCCGGCCGGCTGCCGCGCAGCACGCCGACCAGGCGGCGCATGTCGTCCAGGGCGCCCCGGCCGGTCGCGGCCACCGTCGTCAGGGCCGTGCGCGCCTGGTCGGGGTCGCCGTCGAGCGCGTACCGGGCGCCGTCGGCCTGCACGATCATCACCGCCAGGCTGTGTGCGATCACGTCGTGCAGCTCCCGCGCGATCGCCGCCCGCTCGTCGGCCACCGCGATCCGGGCCAGATGCTCCCGCTCCCGTTCCAAGGTCGCCGCGCGCTCCTCCAGGCTCGCGACGTACAGGCGCCGCTGCCTCATCGTGTACGCCATCAGCCAGACCCCGCCGCACACGCCCAGGTACCAGAGGGCGAGCAGCCACCAGGTCTGTTCGTTGCCGTGCCGGACGACCTCGATGACGATGCCGATCCCGACGACCACGGCGGCCACGTAGCCGCCCGCGAGCCGCCGGGCGTACTTGACCACGCTGAACATGCCGATCAGCACGGCCAGGTCATAGGGGAGCGGGTCGGTGGACGCCGAGAAGAAGACCACCTGGGACAGCGCGGCCAGCGAGATCGCCGCCATCGTCCACATCGGATGCCGTCGCCGGAGCAGCAGCGCCGCCGCCATGACGAACCCGGCCCACATCAGCGTACGCGGGGTCTGGCGCATGAAGACGCCGAGCGTCGTCAGGCCGACGACTCCGATCGATATGAAGAGGTCGAACGCGATCGACCGGCGACTCGGCGGTTCCGGGAGCACCCGCCAAGAGTAACCAGCCGGTGAAGTTCGTTCGAACACGCTTGCGATTCGAATGCTATTGCCACTAGGTTGCAATAAGATGAGAAGTGCCCGAGGGGGGACTTCTCCGGGGAGGAAATCGTCGTGACCACCACAACAAGCGCGCCACCTACCGCGCGCGCCCGCGTACGCGGCCTCGGCGGGGCGGAGAAGCGCAGCCTCTGGGGGATGGGGCTGTTCATCGCCGCGCTGCACATCGTCGGCTGGTTCACCCTCGTGGGAATCATCGCGCCCGAGAAGTACAACGTCGGCGGCCAGGTCTTCGGGATCGGGCTGGGCGTGACGGCGTACACGCTGGGCATGCGACACGCGTTCGACGCCGACCACATCGCGGCGATCGACAACACCACGCGGAAGCTCATGGCCGACGGCCAGCGGCCGCTCTCGGTCGGCTTCTGGTTCTCGCTCGGCCACTCGTCGGTCGTGTTCGGCCTGTGCCTGCTGCTGTCGATGGGCGTGCGCGCGCTGGCCGGGGAGGTCTCCGACGACAAGTCGTCGCTGCAGCAGACCACCGGCCTCATCGGCACCGCGGTGTCGGGCGTGTTCCTGACCCTGATCGCGATCCTGAACCTGGTCGTGCTCAAGCAGATCCTGCGCGTCTTCTTCCGGATGAAGAAGGGCGACTTCGACGAGGCCGAGCTGGAGGAGCACCTCAACAAGCGCGGTTTCATGAACCGGATCCTCGGCGGCATGACCAAGGCCGTCTCGAAGCCGTGGCACATGTACCCGCTGGGCATCCTGTTCGGCCTCGGCTTCGACACCGCGACCGAGATCTCGCTGCTGGTCCTGGCCGGCGGCGCGTCCGCCTTCCAGCTGCCCTGGTACGCGATCCTCACCCTGCCGATCCTGTTCGCGGCCGGGATGAGCCTGCTCGACACGATCGACGGTTCGTTCATGAACTTCGCGTACGGGTGGGCGTTCTCGAAGCCGGTGCGGAAGGTCTACTACAACATCACGATCACGGCGCTGTCGGTGGCCGTGGCGCTGATCATCGGCGGCATCGAGCTGCTCTCGATCCTGGCCGACAAGATCGGTATCGAGTCGGGCCCGCTGCGCACGATCGCCGACCTGGACCTCAACTTCGTCGGGTACGCGATCGTCGGCCTGTTCGTCGTCACCTGGATCATCGCGCTGGCCGCCTGGAAGTTCCTGCGCATCGAGGAGAAGTGGTCGGTCAACCTGAAGGCGGCCGACCAGCCCGACGGCGAGGCGGATCAGCCCGGGATCACGAAGTCGGTCGCGGAGCCGGCGTGAGCGTACGCATCGCCGCGAGCATCTGTGCTCCGGTGATGGTGTCGCCGGGGTCGAGCAGCCATTGGGCGGCGACCCCGGCGAGCAGCGCCTGATACAGGGCACCGAGCCGCAACCGGTCCGCCCCCTCGGTCCCGTACGCGCCGAACAGCTCGACCAGGCCGAGGCGGCCGGCCTCGGTGGCGGCCGTGAACGCCTGCCGCAACTCCTCGTTCGCGTCGAGCTGGGGGATCAGCTCGAACTGGAGCTTCCACAGCGGACGGTTGCGCTCGAAGGACGCCAGGACGGCCGCCCAGGCGTGCTCGAACCGCTGCTCCGGGGTTGCCACGGGGTCGGTCTCCCGGGCCATGAGCCGCGCCAGATCCTCGCCCCACTCGGCGAGCGCCTCGGTCAGCGCCAGGTGCAGCAGGGCGTCCTTCGTCCCGTAGTGGTAGCCGATGGCCGCCAGGCTGACCCCGGCCGCGGTGGCGATGTCGCGGGCGGTCGTCCGCGCGTACCCCTTGTCGTAGAGGCAGCGCTTGGCGCCTTCGAGGAGATCTTCGCGGTTGCCCATCCGGGAAGGTTAGCACGTTCGTGTGAGACGGTTGTTCAACTGTCCCGGCCCTGGCCGGTGTAGAGGTCCAGCGGGCCGTCGAGTTCCACGGCGATCACGGTCGCGTGCGGATCGACGTCGGCCGCCGGGGGAGCGTCGATCCAGGTCAGCCCGGGGACCTCGCCGTGCCCGCCGGTCACCCGATGGCCCAGTCGCGTACCCGTGGCGAGGACGCTGGCCGCGCGTACTCCCGTGCGGAGCCCGCGGAGGGCGAGGGCGTCGCGGACCGGATCGAAGCAGAAGAGGTAGAGGGTGCGGCCGTCGGCGGACAGCGTGCTGGGGCCGTAGTGGTGGCCCGGCGGCAGGCCGCGGACCGTGCCGAAGACGGCGCTGTCGTGCCGGCGGATCCAGTCGCCCAGGCCGATGAGGCGATCGGCCTGCTCCTGCGGGATCGTGCCGTCCTCGCGCGGGCCGACGTCGAGCAGCAGGTTGCCGCCCATGCCGATGGTCTCGGCGAAGTAGCGCACGAGCATGCGCACGGACTTGTGGTTGGTGTCCGCGTGCTGGTAGCCCCACGAGTCGTTGACCGTGAGGCACAGCTCCCACGGGCCGTCCGGCGCGCGCATCGGCAGGCCCTGCTCGGGCGTCGCGTAGTCGCCGTGGCTCAGCATGCGCGCGTTGAGGACGGTGTCCGGGCGTACCGCGTAGATGTCGGCCGCCAGCTTGCCGAGACCCCACTGGCTCTCGGCCCGCTCCCACTCGCCGTCGAACCACAGCAGATCCGGCCGGTACGCGCGCGTCAGCTCACCCACCTGACCGTCGCGGTACGCGAGAAACCGTTGCCACGCCTCGGGATCGTCCGTGCCGGCCGGGGTGACGTAGGGGCTGTCGACGACGAGGGCCGGGTCGGCGTGGCGTACGGAGGCGTAGTCGGGGTGGGCCCAGTCGGAGTGCGAATAGTAGAAGCCGACCTTCAGATCCTTGTCCCGCAACGCCTGCGCGTACGGGGCGAGGAGATCGGCCGCCGTGTGCCGGTCCGAGTACGCCGTCGGCCACAGCGCGTACCCGTCGTGGTGGCGGGCGGTGAGGACGGCGTACCGGGCGCCCGCCCGCTGGAACAGCTCGGCCCAGGCGGCGGGGTCGTACTTCGCTGCCGTGAAGCCCTCGCGCTGGCGCATGTAGTCGTCGAAGGAGATCCGGCCGAGGTAGAACGACCACGACTCGGCCACGCCCTCGACCGCGTAGATCCCCCAGTGCAGGAAGATGCCCAGTTTGGCCTCGGCGAACCAGTTCTGCATGGTCATCTTCGTGCTCCCGTCTGGTTGTGATCGCTCACGCTAGCCCGGCGCACCCCTGTCAGGCGTGGGTTGGAGCCACCACTACTGGTAACTTTCGACCATGAGTGTGCTGCCGCTGGCCGGGCCGCCGGTCGTGAGCGCGGTCGGTGTGGGACTGCACGGCGTCACCTCCGACCGCGACACGTACCTGCTGCCGCAGCACTGGCAGTTGCACCTCTACAGCTACGAGGGCACCCTGACCGCCGGCGGCACCGCGTACGCGATCCGGCCCGGCCATGTCAGCCTCGTCCCGCCGGGAACGCGGGTGGACTTCGTCTATCGTGGACGGTCGGAGCATCTCTTCTGCCATTTCCAGCCGGGCGTCTGCGATGCGGCGACCGCACCGGAGACGGCAAGCCTGCCGGTGATGCAGGACGCCGGACCGGTCGCCGCGACCTTGTCGGCCGCGTTCCACGCCGCCATCGGAGCGTTCGGGCGCCGCCCGGCGCAGGTGGCGGCCGAGATCTGGGCCGCGCTCTGGCGGGTGGCCACCCTTCCGGCGGTCCCGCCCGAGCGCGCGGAGACCCATCCGGCCGTGGCGGTGGCGATCGCGTACGTGCAGGCGCGGCTGGGGCAGCCGTTGACGGTCGCGGGGATCGCCCGGCACGCCGGGGTCTCGCAGACCCACCTGCTGCGGCTGTTCCGGGCGGCCACGGGCGAGACCGTGGTCGCGTACGTCCGGCGGCGGCGACTGGAACAGGCCGGGCACCTGCTGCGCCAGTCGACCCTCTCCATCCCGGCGATCGCCGCGACGGTCGGGATCCCCGACCTTCAGGCGTTCAACAAAGCCTGCCGCCGCGAGCTGGGCGGGTCACCCCGGGCCGTCCGCGCCCGAGCCGTTCTGGCCTGAGCGCCGCCGGCGTACCTTCTCCGAGAGCCGGCGGCCCAGCACGCTCGCGGCCGTCGCGATGATCGCCACGTTGAACACCAGCTGTACGCACATCAGTCCGCGCGCGAACTGTCCCTGGGCGTGCACGTCCCCGTACCCGACGGTGGCCAGCGTGGTGAGCGCGTAGTAGAGGCCGTCGATGCGGGTGTTCAGCTCGGCGAACTCGCCCGGCTCGGTCGTGGCGACGACGAAGTCGGCGAGGGCGAACACCAGGACGCTGCTGATGATGGCGAGCAGCAGGCCGAGCAGGGGCGCGTCGCCGCCGTCGAGCTGGCGCCCGATCTGGCGGAGGGTGAGCCAGGCGGCCAACGCGACGCCCACGCACGTGATGAGGCCGCGGGCGACGAGGGCGATCGGCCCGCCGCTGAGGTCCACCGGCACCACGAAGTACGCCACCACCAGCAGCACGGTGGAGAAGAACGTGTGCAGCTTGGACCGGCGGCTCATCCCGGCGCCTCGGGCCTGCCCGCGGCGGCTGCCAGGGGTTCGGCGCGGGCCGGCGGCGAAGGCGGGATGATCATTTCGGGCTTGCCGGTGACGAGCAGCCACACCGGCAGGATCGTGATGCACAGCAGCGGGATGAGCTTCATGTCCTGCACGATCGCGACGGCGAGGAAGAAGCTGAGCCAGCCCTGCTGGGTGATCGCGATGGTGACCCCGAGCAGCGCGCTCGCCACCGCCACGGCCAGCGGCATCGACGGGATGAGCCGCTGCGCGAACAGGCCCAGCGCGACGCCGATGAACGCGCCCGGGAAGATGCGCCCGCCCCGGAAACCGCAGCTGGCCGCCGTCAGCAGGGCGACGGTCTTGACCGCGAGGATGAGCAGCAGGCCGGCGGTGGTGTACCCGGCCGCGCCGGAGACCAGCTGCCCCATCTGCTCCTCGCCCTTGAAGAGCGTGATCATGCCGCCGACCGCGCCGAGCAGGCCGAGCACGAACCCGCCGGCCACCAGCCGGGGCAAGGCGTTCGGCACCTTCTCGAACAGCCGGTACGCGTACGGGAAGGCGTAGACGAGACCGAGACCGAGCAGCGCCCCGGCCATGCCCACCACCGACGACGTGAGCAGGTCGGCGAAGTGGAAGGTGTCGTAGGGCGGCAACGACACCGACATGGTGGGAGCGTTCAGCACATCGGTCGTGAGGGCACCGGCCCCGGCCGCGACGAGCGGGGCGAAGAGCTTGTCCCACAACGGCTGCTTGCGGTCGCCGCCGATCATCTCGGAGAGCAGCAGGGCGGCGCCGACCGGCGTGCCGAACAGCGCTCCGACGGTGCCCGCGATGGCCAGGCCCATCCAGCCCTGGACCGAGTCCTTGCCCGTCAGGCGTACGCCGACCGCGCACGCGAGCGCGACGTTCGCCATGGTGATCGGGTTCTCCGGACCGAGGCTGACGCCGCCGGCGAGCGCGAGGACCGCGGCGAGCAGGATCGTCGGCACCAAGCCCACCGGCACGGGCGGGCCGCCGAGCCCCTCCTTCGCGGGGTCGGGTCCGGCGTGACCGGGCAGGAAGACGACGACCAGGCCGACCGCGGCGCCGGTGACCGTCAGCAGGATGATCCGCCACCACCACGCCTCGCGCCCGTCCCACAGCACGTGCTCGATCTTGTCCGCGACGTACGTGAGCAGCAGCAGTACCAGGCTGCTGACGACGCCGACGACCAGCGCCGCCGGGGCGGTGGCGAGCAGCCGGCGGGCGGTGGAGCGGACGGGGGCGGCGGCGGCCGTCATGCGTGCGGGTTCGGCCGGAAGCGCGTAGTCAGCGGCGTCATGCCATCAAAATAGATGAAACCGGACAGACGTGATGGCAGAACTCCGGATAACCTGTACCGGTGATCAAGACCCTCGCGGTCGAGAACTACCGGTCGCTGCGTCGCCTGGTCCTGCCGCTCGGCCGGCTCACGGTGGTCACCGGCGCGAACGGCACCGGCAAGTCCAGCCTCTACCGGGCGCTCCGGCTGCTCGCCGACGCCGCCCGCGACGGTGCCGTGGCCGCGCTCGCCGCCGAGGGCGGTCTCCCGTCGACCCTGTGGGCCGGCCCGGAACAGCCCGTCCGCGACGGGAAACGGGCACAGGGCACCGTGCGTACGGGGCCGGTGCGGCTGCTGCTCGGCTATGCCGGGGACGACTTCGGCTACGCCCTCGACCTCGGCCCGCCGGTCGGCGGGGCGTCCGCCTTCGCGCTCGACCCCGAGATCAAGTGCGAGTCGATCTGGGCCGGGCCGGTGCTGCGGCCGGCGACCCTGCTCACCGAGCGGACCGGCACGTCCGTACGCCTCCGCGACGACAAGGGCGCGTGGCGCAAGGGAGTCCTCCGCGTCCCCTTGTTCGACAGCATCCTCAGCGAACTGGCCGACCCCGGCAACGCCCCGGACGTCCTGCGCGTACGCGAGCGGATGCGGTCCTGGCGTTTCTACGACCATGTACGCACCGACCGCGACGCGCCGGCCCGCGTACCCCGGATCGGGACGCGTACGCCGGTGTTGAGCCACGACGGTGCGGATCTCGCGGCGGCCTGGGAGACGATCCGGGAGATCGGCGACCACGCGGCGCTCGACGAGGCGGTCGACCGCGCCTTCCCCGGCAGCCGGGTCGAGGTACGCGCCGACGACGCCCGCTTCGAACTCCTGCTGCGCCAGCCGGGGCTGCTGCGGCCGCTCTCGGCGGCCGAACTGTCCGACGGGACGCTGCGCTACCTGCTGTGGGTGGCGGCGTTGCTGACCCCGCGGCCGCCCGCGCTGCTCGTGTTGAACGAGCCGGAGACGAGCCTGCACCCGGACCTGTTGCGGCCCTTGGCGGGGCTGGTCGCCGGCGCGGCCGCGACCACCCAGCTGTTCGTGGTGACCCACGCGCGGGCGTTCGCGTCGGCGCTGGAGGTCGAGGCCGAGCGGGCCGGGGTGGACCTCGCCCTGCGGGAGCTGGTCAAGGAGGGCGGCCGGACGCTCGTCGAGGGCCAGGGCCGCCTCGACGAACCTCTCTGGTACTGGCCCACCCGCGCCTGACCCCCGCGTCTCGCCCTCCGGGCGCGCCCCTCCAAGATCCCGTTTGGATCAGGTTTTCGCACGTAATCTTGGGCCAAGATTCGGGTGATTTCCCTGATCCGAACGGGATCAAGGAGCGGGCTCAAGAAGCGGGGTCAAGGGAGCGGGGTCAAGAGAGCGGAGTCAGGGTGTCGATACGGGGGCCGGTGGCCGGGGAGTGACACTCCACAGTGGCCGGTACGCGTAGCCGCTCATCCGCCCGGTACCACTCGCCCAGTTCATCGTACTTCTCCGCGACCAGCAGGTCCGCCAGCCGGTCGAGGAGTTCCCCGTCGACGTCTCCGGGGCCGTCCTCGGGCGACGGCATCGCGCCCCAGCCGTCCCAGAGCAGCGTCTCGTCACGCATCACGTGGGCCGCTTCGAGGTACACGTACATCCCGATCAGCCACACCCCGCACAGATGCGGCAGCGTGGGCGAGACGCCGTACCGGGCCGGGTCGAGGGCGCCGGACCGGTATCCCTGCCACACCTGCGCGGCGGTGGCGAAACGCGTACCGAACGGGGGCATGTCCTGCGGGTCGAAATCCCAGTCCCCGGCCGGATCGAGCTGCGGGTCGGCGCGTACCCAGCGGTCGCCGTCCCAGACCTCGGCGATCACGTGGTCGTGGTGGAAGCCGGCCTCGAAGTAGTCGGCGAACCCGATCCGGCTGCGCGCGGGTACGCCGTGCGCCCGCAGGATCGCGACGGTCAGCAGGGTGAAATCGCGACAGCAGCCCGCCACCCGGTCGGCGAGCGGCCGGGGCACGTCCAGCGCGTACGCGTGCCGGGCCTGGTCGGTCGCGAGGATCCGGCTGACCCAGCGGTTGTCGATCTCGGCGAGCCGCTCCGGTGACAGCGCGACCTGGGATCCGACGTAGTGCAGCAGGATGTTGCGGGCCACGGCCGACGCGCCGGCCAGGTCGGCCGGGGCGGCTGCGAGCAGTCCGGCGTACGGGCCGGGGTCGCTGAAACGGGAGTGTCCGGCGTAGTTCTCAGGCATGCACGAAGCCTCGACCCTGCCCCAGGGGCAAGGTAAAGGCCCGCAGCCGAGGGCTCAGCACCCGCGCGTTCTCCGCCGCCGCCGCGGCTTCGGCGCGCAGTCCCACCGCCCGCTCGTGCGCCTCCTCGGCCGCCGTCCATGCGGCCCGCTCCCGCTCGATGCTCGCCGCGTGCGCGCTGCGCGCCGCGTCGCGTACGGCCAGGCGCAGGACGCGCTCCTGCTCGACCGGGTGCAGCTTCGGGTTCCATCCGTTGCGGCCGGCGAGGGCGTCGCTGAGGGCGAACAGCGGCAGCTCGTTGCGCGAGCACGCCGCCATCGCCGCGCGGTGCAGGAAACGCTCGCGGCTCGCGTACTCCGCGGGAGTGCGCGCGGTCCGCGGCACCGGCAGCCGGCTCGCCGCGGTCAGCCGCCCCGCCGCGCGGTCGGCGGCGTCGAAGACCCGCCACGCCCGCTCCACGTCCGCCTGCGCCGCGAGCCACTTGCCACGGTGCAGGCGCGCGCCCGTCGTGGCCCGGTCCGCGGCCGCCGTCATCTCCTCCGCATAGCGCTCCCATTCCCGTGTACGCGTAGCCAGCCGCTCCAGATCCGGCGTCACCGGCCGCACGGTGACGCGGTTGCGGCGGAGCGGGACGACGATGCCGGCGATGCCGACGGCCGCGACGGCGAGCAGCAGGAGCCAGAGCCCGGCCAGACCGGGTACGCCGAGCAGGAACTGGTGGACGAGAGTACGCGTCATGGCGAAGACCTCAAGGGGTGAAGGGGTGTGCGGTGACAAGGGGGACGTGCATGAAGGGGAGCTGCTCAGCGCTCCGGAGGTCCCCTGACACCCCATGCCGCGACGGCGATGCCCGCGACGGTCTTCTTGAGGTCCACAAACGACGGACGGGCCGGCTCCGCGGTCCGTCCGGACGGGACGGCCGGCTCCAGGTCGGCCGCGACGTTCGCCAGGCGCACGGCGACGACGGCCGCATTCCTTGTGGCGGTGGGATTCTGGGCGGCGGTCGCCGGACCGGCGGCGAGTCCCACAGCGAGGGTGGCGGTGGCCAGTCCGGTCAGCAACCGGCTCACGAGTCGCGCCATCACCCGCGCCAGACGGCGCGCGGGACGAGCGGACAGCGCGGAGACCACGAACGCGAACATACCTCGCCCGTGCGCCCCGCGCATCTTTTCGGTCAGGAGATGCGATCCAACAGGGCGATGAGGATCTGGGCCGTGGTCTGGTTCAGCTTGCCCTGGTCGGCCAGATCCTGAATCTTGCCGCGCAGGTCCGCCACCTGCTTCGGCAGCCGGGATCCGTTGCGGTCCAGCTCTTTGCGAACGTCGGAGACCTTGTCCCGCAACTGGTGCGCGGCGTCGTCGCGGACCGCGCCGGCCAGATCGGCCGTGTCGAGCACGTTCTCGAACTGGCCGATGACGTCGGCCACAGTGGCCGGATTCTTCGACGGGCTCGGCGAGGTCCGCGGTTTCGCCTTGGCCGACGGGCTCGTGGCGGCCGGCGGCTTCGCCGTGCCCGTGGAGCCCGACGGGCCGCCCGACAACGCCCCCATCACGGCCAGGACGGCGGCCGCCCCGATCACGGTCACCAGGAACGTCGGCAGGAAGCGGCCGCGGCGGCGACGGCGTACCGGCCGGGTGTAGTCCACAATGGAGGTACGCTTCGGCGCCGCCGGCGGGGGCCGGTGGGGCGAGGTCGCGTTCGGAGCGGCCGGCATCGGAGCGGTGGGGATCGCCGCGGTCGCCGTCACCGTCGGGTGCGCCGTGGTGCCGGGCTGCGCGGCGATCTCGGCGGCGAGGGCGGCCACCTGGACGGCGGCCGGCCGCTGGGCGGGATCGGGCTGCAGGCACGCCCGCAGCAACCGGTCCAACGACGTCGGCGCGGGTACGCCCAGCGGCGGCACCGGTCGCGGCGTCGTGGCCAGGGACCGCGCGTCCTCCCACGTGTTCACCGGCCACGGCGGCCGTCCGGTGAGCATCTCGTGCAGGACGATGCCCAGCGCGTACACGTCGGCGGGTGTGCCCTCGGTGCCGGAGAGCTGTTCGGGGGCGGCGTAGCCCGGCGTGCCGTAGAGCGGGCCCTCCGGGCCGGGCCCGTACGCGGCGATGCCGAAGTCGAGGACCTTGACGCCGGTCGGCGTGAGCATGATGTTGGCCGGCTTGACGTCGCGGTGCCGGATGCCGCGCTGGTGCGCCTCGGCGAGGGCGGCGGCGACCTGGCGGGCGACGGTGGCGGCCTCGCGCCAGGGCAGCGGGCCGCGCTTGAGCCGGGCGGCGAGGTCCTCGCCCGGCGCGTACTCCAGCACGAGATAGGGGATGTCGCCGGTCTCGCCGTAGTCGTGGACCTGCGCGACGTTCGGGTGCGACAGCTGGGCGACGGCGCGGGCCTCCCGCAGCACCGCCTGCCAGAGGGCAGGATCGGCCGCGGTGGCGGGACTGAGCGCCTTCACGGCGACCGGGCGGCCGAGCACGTCGTCCTGGGCCCGCCACACCTCGGACATGCCGCCGCTGCCGATCCGCTCCACGAGAACGAAGCGGTCGTTCAGCCGAAGGCCCGGGACGAACGCTGGCATACGCCCAGTTTGCCCCGTGCCGTCAAACGATGCGGCACATTCAGGTCACGGTCATGCCGCGAACCGAATGTGCCGCAGTCGGGTGTTTCGGGTATCTCAGTCGACCTGGGCGGTCAGCGATCCCGCCGGCGGGGCCGCGAAGTGGCACGCGGACAGCAGGCCGTCGGCCTTGCGCTCCAGCTTCGGCTCCACCTGGGCGCAGATGTCCTCGGCCTTCCAGCACCGGGTACGGAACCGGCAGCCGGACGGCGGGTTGATCGGGCTGGGCACGTCGCCGCTCAGCCGGATCCGCGCCTTCGGCGGCGTGCCGCGGGCCACCCCGAGGTCCGGCACGGCCGACAGCAGCGCCTGCGTGTACGGGTGCTGCGGCGCGCCGTAGACGACGTCCCGGGCCCCCTGCTCCACGATCCGGCCGAGGTACATGACGGCGACCGAGTCGCAGAAGTGGCGTACCACGCCGAGGTCGTGCGCGATGAAGATGAAGGCGATGCCGAACTCCTTGCGCAGATCCTCCAGCAGGTTCATGACCTGCGCCTGGATCGACACGTCGAGCGCCGAGACCGGCTCGTCGGCCACGATCACCTTCGGCTTGACCGCCAGCGCCCGGGCGATGCCGATGCGCTGGCGCTGACCGCCGGAGAACTCGTGCGGGTAGCGGTTGTAGTGCTCCGGGTTCAGGCCGACGATGTCCAGCAGCTCGCGTACGCGGGGAAGCTCCTCGCCCTTCGGCACCAGATCGTGTACGCGCAGCGCGGTACCGATGATCGTGCCGACGGTGTGCCGCGGGTTCAGCGACGAGTACGGGTCCTGGAAGATCAGCTGGAGTTCGCGGCGGTAGGGCCGCAGCTTGGGCTCGGACAGCTTGGCGATGTCGTGGCCCCGGTAGAGGATCTGCCCGGCGGTCGGCTGCAGCAGCCGGGTGATCAGGCGGCCGGTGGTCGACTTGCCGCAGCCCGACTCGCCGACGAGGCCGATGGTCTCGCCCTCGCCGAGGGTCAGCGAGACGCCGTCGACGGCGCGGACCTTGTTGTTGGCCCGGATGAGCATGCCCTCGCCCTTGACGTTGAAGTGCATGACGAGGTCACGCAGCTCCAGCAGGGGGGCGCCGGGGACGGCGGGGATCCGCGAGCGCGCGGCGGATTCGGTGGCGGTGGTGGTCATCGTTCGTCCCTCACGGCAGCCGGGGCAGGATCTCGGACTGGAACATCTCGTCCGGGTGGACCAGGTGGCAGCGCGACGCCCGGGAGGCGTCGCCCGTGCGGGCCGCCAGGTCCGGCAGTTCCTTCTCGCACAGGCCGTCCGGTACGCGCGTGCGGAACTCGCAGCGCGGGTTGAACGAGCAGCCGGTGGGCAGGGAGAGCAGGCTCGGCGGCGAACCCGGGATCGGGTGCAGCCGGGTCGGCTCGCCGGAGACGGCCGGGATGCTCTCCAGCAGGCCCCAGGTGTAGGGGTGCAGCGGCGAGCCGAGGATCGAGGCGACCGCGCCGTGCTCCACCGCGCGACCGCCGTACATGACCAGCACGTCGTCGGCGATCTCGGCGACCACGCCGAGGTCGTGCGTGATGAACAGGACGGCCGAGCCGAAGTCCTGCTGCAGGTCCTGGATCAGATCGAGGATCTGCGCCTGCACCGTCACGTCGAGCGCGGTGGTCGGCTCGTCGGCGATCAGCAGCTTCGGGTCGTTGACCAGGGCCATCGCGATCATCACGCGCTGGCGCATGCCGCCGGAGAACTGGTGCGGGTAGTCGTCGAGCCGGCGGGCGGCGTTCGGGATGCCGACCCGGCCGAGCAGGTCGATCGCGCGCTGCCTGGCCTGGCGCTTGGAGGCGTTGTTGTGCGCCTGGTACGCCTCCATGATCTGGTTGCCGACCGTGAAGAACGGGTGCAGCGACGACTGCGGGTCCTGGAAGATCATCGCGCTGGAACCGCCGCGGTGCTTGCGCAGTTCCTGCTGGGACAGCCCGATGATCTCCCGGCCGCCGACCCGGATCGAGCCCGTCATGCGGGTCGACTTCGGATCGTGCAGGCCCATGATGGCCATGCTCGACACGCTCTTGCCGGAGCCGGACTCGCCGACGACCGCCAGCGTCTTGCCCAGCGGCAGCGAGTAGCTGAGGCCCTGCACGGCGTGGACGATGCCGTCCGCCGTCGGGAAGGCCACCGACAGGTCGCTGACCGTCAGGTACGCGTCGCCCTCGGCGTCCGCGCCACGGGTGCGCTGGCCACGGGTGACGGTCTGGGGGCCGCGAGCGGCCGGAACGGCGGCCGGCCCGTTGGCGATCTGGGACGCGTCGACCGCGTCACCCCACATGTCGGTCATGAAAGCCTCACGCGCGGGTCGAGGATGGTGTACAGGATGTCGACGAGCAGGTTCATGATGACCAGCACCACGGCGCCGATCAGTACGCCGGCCATGAGCACGGGCAGGTCGTACTTGTCGAACGCGCGCAGCGTCACGACGCCGAGCCCGGGCAGGCCGAAGATCTGCTCGGTGAAGATGGCGCCGGTCAGGGCGAACGCGACGTCGAGGCCGAAGATCGTCGCCAGCGGCGTGACCGCGGCGCGCAGACCGTGACGGTAGACGACCCGGCGCTCGCTGATGCCCTTGGCGCGCGCCGTGCGGACGTAGTCCTCGCTCAGCGACTCGATCATGGAGGCCCGCGAGTACCGCGTGTAGGAGGCGGAGTTCACGATGCCCAGCACGATCCACGGCAGCAGCAGGCCCAGGAACCACTTCAGCGGGCTTTCGGTGAGCGGCACCCACTTGGCCTGCGGAACGATCGGGATGAGCGTCGGGATGTAGAGCGCGGCCAGCAGGGCGACCACGAAGTAGGGGACCGAGCCGATGGTCAGCGTGCCGCCGACGATCGTGCGGTCGAGGTAGGTGCCGCGGCGACGGGCGGCGAAGATGCCGGACAGCGTGCCGATGCAGAGGTATGCGATGGCCGAACCGAAGACGATCGAGATGGTCACCGGCAGGGCGTGCATGATCAGCGTGGTGACGGGCACCCCGAAGACGTATGAGTAGCCGAGGCAGGGCGCTGCGCAGTGGACCGTCTGGCCGCCGGAGACGACGTCGGTGCCGAGCACGAGCCCGTGCAGGTACTCCCAGATCTGCTGGTAGACCGGCCGGTCAAGGTGCAGGCTGTCGGCGATCTCCTGGTACCGGGCGGGCGGGCACTTGGCGCCGCAGATCACGCCGGCCGGATCGCTGGGCGCCAGGTAGAAGAGCCCGAAGCTGGCGATGAGTGTCACGACGATGACCGAGATCGCGCTTGCGATTCGCCGCAAGATATAGAGCACCACGGCGCTTCTCCTCGGGGCTCGGGAACTGGTGGCTCAGGAATGGGGAGTTCGGTGCTGGTGAAGCGGGCCCGGGTGGCGCCCTGCGGCGCCACCCGGGATGGTGCTAAAAATCAGCTCGCGCTGTTGACGAACATGTTCGGGAAGAACGGCATGCCCATCGTGGCGTCACCCTCGGCGCCGCCGATCTGCGTGCCGACGATGATCGCCATCTTGTCGTAGTAGCGCGGGATCGCGATGTACTGCGACAGGATCTCCTTGTCGAGCTCGCCCCACTTGGCCGTGGCCTGGTCGGCGGGGAGGGCCGCGATGTCGTCGATCTTCTTGTCCAGCGCCGAGTCGGCGAGCATGCCCCAGCTCTGTCCATCGGTGATGGAGTGCGTCTGGAACAGGACCGGGAACCAGCTACCGCCGGACGGCCAGTCCGAGCACCAGCCGGCGGGCGACTGGCCCATGTTGACCGGAGCGTCGTAGTTGGACGTCTTCTTGCGCAGCTCGGCGGTGGCGACACCGATCGGCTTCGTGGTGAAGCCGGCCTTCTCCAGCGCGTCCTTGCGGATCTGCATGGTCTGCTGGGCGATCGGCTTGGTGTTGTCGTAGTACCAGCTGACCTCGAAGCCCAGCTTGCCGGCGGCCTCCAGGATCTTCTTGGCACCCTCCGGGTCGCCCGGGCCCTTACCGGTCAGGTCCGGAACCGGGTCGTACTTGGTGTAGCCAGGAACGCTGGGCGGCAGGATCGTGCTGGACGGCTCGGCGATGTAGGAGTTCAGGCCGCCGGCCTTCCAGATCTGGTCCGACGGGTACGCCTTGGCGATCGCCTTGCGGACCTCGAGCGGGATCTTGCGGGTGTCCAGGTTGACGACGATGTTGCAGGGGCTGTCGCCCTGGACCAGCTGCTTCATCTTGTCGCCGGTCAGCTGCGGGATCAGCGAGGCGTCGACGTTGCCGTAGTTCAGCGACGCCGCGTCGGCACCGGCGCTGTTGAGCACCTGCTGCTGGCTCTTGACGTCGTCGACGTTCCACTTGAAGTCCCAGGCGTCCGCGTACTGGTGGCGCACCGCGTCGGTGGCCGGGTCCCAGTTCGGGTTCTTCTTGAGCTTCAGCTCGGCACCCGCGGTGTAGCCGTCGAACTGGTAGGGACCAGTCGCCAGCGGGTTGTTCTGGTAGTTCTCCTTGGTGTCCTTGTCCTTCGGGATGGGGGTGAACATCGGGAAGGTCATGTAGAACGGCAGGTCGGAGAACGGCTTGACCAGGTGGATGATCAGGGTGTCGGTGCCCTGGGTCTCCACACCGGCGTACGAGTCACCGCCCGTGTACGGGCCCTTGTACTTGTCGCCGTCCTTGAAGTAGATCGTCTGGTACGTCGGGCCGTTCGCGTACACGTCGTGCGCGAAGGAGCGCTTGATGGCGTAGGCGAAGTCCTCGACCTTGACCGCGCTGCCGTCCGAGTACTTGATGTTCGGCTGCAGCTTGAAGGTCCAGGTCAGGTTGTCCGACGAGACCGTGCCCAGGTCCGTGAGGTCCGGAACCAGGACGGGCTTGCCGTCACGGATCGCGAACTGGGTGGGCGTACGGAAGACGAGCTTCTCGATCTCGTTGGAGTCGACGTAGTACGTGTCCGTCGGGTCGAACCCGGTCGGCGTCGACTGGGAGTAGACCGTGATGGTCCCGCCCTTCTTCGCGCCGGCGATCTCCGGCGCCGGACCCTTCGCGGTGGGGTCGAGCGCGCTGTGCTGCGTGCCGATGCCCGACGAAGGACCGTTGCTCCCCTTGTTGTTGTTCGAAGACGGGCTACCGCATCCAGTCGCCGCGAGCGCGACGACGGCGGCTCCCGCGACGATCAAGTTCAATCGCCTCACGAACCTGCTCCCCTCAATATTTTTCGTTGTTCTTCTGGACGGTCCGTCGTCACCGACGGGTCCGGGGGTCGAAGGCATCCCGGATGGCGTCGCCGAGCAGGCTCAAGGCGAGGACCAGGATGGTGATACCGAGTACGGGCAGCCACAGGTACAGCGGGTCGGCCCGGTAGAAGTTCTGCGCGGCGGCGATCGTGACGCCCCAGGACGGCGTGGGTTCCAGCAGCCCGACGCCGAGGAAGGTGAGGCCGGCCTCGGCGACGATGTAGCCCGGCAGGGCCAGCGAGGCGGAGACGACGATCGGCGCGATGATGTTGGGCAGCAGCTCCTTGAAGAGCACCCGCCGGGTCGGTACGCCGAGCACCTTGGCCGCGGCGATGAACTCCCGCTCGCGCAGGGACAGCACCTGGCCGCGGATGAGGCGGGCGAGGCCGGCCCAGCCGAAGATCGACAGCACGGAGATCAGCGAGATGAACCGGACCCGGCCGACCTGTTCGGGGGTCGCCCCCTCCTCGTTGCCGTAGATGATCGACAGGATCACGGCCGGGAAGGCGATCGCGAACAGCAGGTAGGGCAGGCTCAGCACGAAGTCGATCACCCAGGAGATCACCCGGTCCACCCAGCCGCCGAGGAAGCCGGAGACCAGGCCGGCGACGACGCCGACGAAGGTGGTGATGAGCGTCGTGATGATCGCGACGAGGAGCGACGGCCGGGCGCCGTACGCCCAGCGGGCGAACAGGTCGCGGCCGATCCGGGGCTCGACGCCGAACCAGTGCGTGCTGCTCGGGCCGACGGTCGGGTAGCCGAAGTCGTCGATCAGATCGAAGTTGCGGGTGGTGTAGTCCTGACCTTCCAGCTTCGCCAGCAGCGGGGCGAAGATCGCGATCAGGAGAAATGCCACGAAGATGCCCAGGCAGATCATCGCGACGCGGTCCTTGCGCAGCCGCGCGAGGGCGATACGGGTCGGCGACTTGCTGACCGTCTTCACACCCCCGGGAGCGGTTCCCGCTTGCGCCATGGGTTCGGCGATGGGGTCGGTCCCAGTGATCACTGGTTCCACAGCAGGTCCCTCCTCCGGAATACACGTTGCGAACCGGACCTGCGACGGTGCTTCCGCGGTGATCTGGTTCCGGAAAAAACTACTGGGTACTGGATCTCGGCGGAGTAACGGCTCAATCACGAATCACCCGGCGAACGTCACCGTCGGCGTCGCGAACGGACGGCGTTTGCTGACCGACTGGCCAGCAAAGCGGTAACGCCGCTGGTCACGGTGATCGATGCTCTACATTAGATAGACGGTGGCCGAGGCGGCGAAATGCCATCGACGTCATCAACTCGTTACACGACATCGTCGTGCCGGTCCGAAGGCGTCAGAAGTGTCGCCTTAAGTAGGTTTCCTGAGGGAACTCAGCAGGTCAACGCGGGTTTACCGGTTCGGCTACCGCGGGCCGGCCGACGGCGTACGCGGACCGCGACGGAAGCGCCCGGCGGCCATCAAGATCCCGCCAAGCACCACGAGTCCGACCGCTCCGACGATCTCCGGCAAGAGCCGCGTACCGGTTGCCGGCAGCGCCGTTCCGGCGGGCTCGGCAGACGCTGAGGGCCGGATCACGGCCGGGATGACATTCGTCACAGGGGAGACGATCAGGCAGGTCGGATCGGACGAACCGGCATCGCAGTTCGTTATCCGGCGGTTGGCCGCGACGACCTCGTTCAGCAGCCGGCCGTCGCCGCGTACCGGGTCGCCGACGATCACGGAGTACCGGATCGTCACCGTCTGTCCGGCCGCGATGTCGCCCACGTAGTTCATCATCGGCGCCGCGTACGTGACCTGGCCGCCGGTCGCGGTGGCGTCCCCGGCGTAGACGGCGTCGTCGAGCGCCCCGGTGAGGTCGTCGCTCAGCTTCGCGTCCGGGAAGTCGACCGCGCTGACGTTGGTGACCGTGATCTCGTAGGTGACCGTGTCGCCCGGGTGCACCACCTTCTGCGCGGCCCGCTTGGTGATCTGGAGATCCGGCACCGGCACGGACACGGCCAGCTGCTGGGCGACGTAGGTGTCGCCGCGCGTACGGAAGGTGAGGGTCGCCGAGGTCGAACCCTGCGCAAGGGTGCCGAACGGCGGGCTGAAGTTCTCGGCGTCGATGCTCAGATTGTTCTTGTACGCCGGATTCAGGTCGCCGTCCGCGTGGCTGTTGAAGAAGTTGTTCGTGGCACCGGTCTGCGGTTCGGGGATGTTCACGTTGTTGATCAGGAACTGGTCGCCGGTGGTGGCGAAGTCCCCCTCGTACGCCGTCACGGACGCGTGCACGGTCTGCGTACCGCTGCGGTAGAAGCCGCTGATCGGGATCGTGGTCGCGGGGTCGGCCGAGCGCTGCAGCACGTGGCCGCCGAAGAGGAAGACGTCACGGCGCGCGGGCGCGTTCGGGTTCGGCGCGGGATAGGAGTAGACCAGCGTCAGCGACCAGCCCGCCACGCAGCCGAGACCGTCGGCCGCCCAGACGTCCCCCACGTCGACCTCGATCGGCGTACCGGTGGGCGCTCCGGCGAACGCGCTCGTCACCTCCGCCTCGGCCGTGTAGTAGTGCGGCCCGCCGAGGGTCACCGGGTCGATCGCCGATATCTGCGGCGGCACCGCGGTCACCGCGCCACCGGCCACGCGGATCAGCGCCGGCGCCGTCGCGGGATCGCCCGGCGAGAGCGTCACGCCGCTCGTCTGGCTGATGTCGCAGCGGGTCAGGATCGTCCCGCTCGGCCCGCGCAGCTCACCGTTGTTCCCACCCCAGAACAGCCGGGCGTACGCGACGGTCGCCCCGGCCGGCACCGTCAGCCGCCCCGAACTGGAGTCGTACGCGCCCGGCAGCGGCACGTAGTTCGCCCGGGACATGATGAAGTTGTTGTTCACCATGCTTCCGATGCCCGCCGTGGTGTTCGCGCAGTCGGCCGCGGTGGCCGGGGGAGCCGCCGGGCAGGCGAGCACCGTGTTGCCGACGGTGATGAAGTCGCCGTAGAGCGACTGTTCGTACCGCTTCTCGAACGGCTGGATCACCACCGCGTGGGCCGGCATGACCGGTCCCAGCCCGCCGGTCATCGCCGCACCGCTCGCCAGGACGCCCGCGAGGAGGCGGCCCAGCACCCGCTTCCGCATAATCTGCCCGCCCGATTTGCACGAATTGTTCCGTGCTGACTAACGGCGTACGGGCGGATTGGTTTCAGCTCTTCGCAGGTGGGCGGTGCTTTGCCGGGCCGTTGCCGCCCGGCTCGGCCGGTCCGGTCGCGGGTCCCAGGTTGCGGACCGGCGCCGTGGCCTTGGTCGGGCCGCCGGCCGGGCCGCTGTTCGAGGGCATCCCGTTCACGGCACTGCCGTTCACCGCAGCCTCGTTCACCGCAGCCCCGTTCACCGGAGCCCCGTTCATCGGAGTTCCGTTCATGGGCGTCCCGTTCGCCGGAACCGCCTTCTTGGCCATGCCGTTCGGGCCGACCGCGAACGCGCCCGCCCGGGCCTGCGCCTCGGCGATGATCTTGGCCGCCTCCGTACGCGCGTCCGCCATGACCTTCTCGGCGTTCTGGCGTTGCTCGCGCAGCCGGGAGCCGGCGGCGATCTCGGAGTCCTCCTGGGCCGCGCGGCGGATCCGGTCGGCGTCGGCGTGCGCCTTCTCCAGGGCGGCCCGCGCCTCGTCGCGCAGTGTCGTCGACTCCTCCTCGGCCAGCCGGAGCATGTCCTGGATCCGCGTGGTCGCCGACGACGTCGTCGTGCCGCTCGCGAGATCGTGGCGCAGCCGGGTGTTCTCGTCCCGTACGCGTACCACCTCGTCCTCGACCGGCAGCAGGCGGCGCACGGTGCCGGACAGTACGCGCAGCTCGTCGCAGAGCGCGTTGACGTAGTCGTCGACTTCCGAGCGCTCGTAACCGAACATCACGGTATGGAAGAGGTCATCCTCCTCATATCCGGTTTCCGGTATTTCCTGCACATTTTTCACTTTTGCCATGCGTAAGAGATTAGGACGTCGCTCCGGTACGCACCGGGAGTTTGCCGATAAAGGGGCCGACTCTTCAGCGTCCGAGAAGCTGGTTCGCGAGCGCGACGTACTCCGCCTGGGCGGTCTCGGGCGCCTTTCCGGCCAGTCCCTTCCAGGCGTCGTACTTCGCCCGGCCGACCAGGTCGAAGACGCCGGGCCGGCTGCCGGTCGCGTCGCCCTGCGTACCTTGCTTGTACAGCGCGTACAGCTTGAGCAGCGTCGCGTTGTCGGGGCGCTGGGCGAGGCCCTGCACGTCGGCCTGGGCCTGGGTGAATTGCTCCTGCACGGACATGCGGGCGACCCTACCGCCCGGTGCCGCCGGCGCGGGGGAGGCGCGGAGGCCGAGCTTGAGTGAGGACGCGTGAACGGCTCCGGATCCGCCGTTTACTACCTAGAGTGACCACATGACCACGGCACACCTAGCGTGACGGCGTGAACACGGTTATTGTCGTACCCCCGGACCGGCCGCACTCCCGGGCGATCCACCGGCTTCGGCAGGGATGAACGGCTGGATTCGGGGCACGGGTGGCCTGGCGGCAACGCCTGGCGCTACTGGTAATTTGTCCCAGATTGTCCGATCGGCGTGGCGCGAGTCACGTCACAGAAATTGGTCATCGGGTACGCCAAGATCGGGGAACATACCCGCCGGCGTTCTTGTTCGTTAAGCCACCCAGACGAAAAGGGGAGGGGGACACTTCAATGGCCACCATTACCGACTACGACGCGCCACGTCGCCCTATGGTCGACCTCGAAGAGGACAGCCTGGAGGAGCTCAAGGCCCGGCGGTCGACTTCGGGTTCGCCGTCGGTCGACGTCGACGAGACCGAGGCAGCCGAGGGCTTCGAGCTGCCCGGGGCAGATCTGTCCGATGAGGAGCTGACGGTGACGGTCGTGCCCATGCGGGCCGACGAGTTCCGCTGCTCGCGGTGCTTCCTGGTGCATCACCGCAGCCAGTTGGCCCGACAGAAGGACGAGCAGCTCATCTGCTCCGAGTGCGCCTGACGACGGCCGGCCGGCCCGGGGGGAACGGGCCGGTCCGACCGGGTCCGGCGGGGTGAGGTCCGACCTCGCTCCGGCCGGCAGGCCGTCGGCGCCGCGCGTCGCACTCCCGGCGGCGGGCGGTCAGATCCGCCGCCGGCCGGGAAATCCACACTCGACACGGTGGTACCACCCGATGTCGGGATCGCCTTCCAGCCAGCACCACAGCACGGGTCGCCCGTCACGCTCGCCGGGGAAGTCGAGCAGGACGGGCGCGTACCCTTTGACCTGGACATCGAGCTCGGCGATCTCTTCCAGCGTCGCGTAGACCCGCGCCTCCAGGGCCTTGGCCTCCGCGAGCCCGCCGAGCGGGCTGGCGCCGTCGGCGTCGAGGTCGGCCCGCAGTTCGGCGAGGTCGGCCCGGGCCGTGATCAGTTCGTCGATGCGCGGGCGCAGGGCCGCGAACCGGCGCCGCGCCTCATCCAGGGTGAACACGCACTCAGTATGCGCGGCGGCCGTCATTCCATGCGTACGCTGCGGGCCGCGATCTCGGCGACCAGATCGTCGACCGGGAGCCGGGCGTCGACGGTGAGCACGTCCTCCTCGGGCGCCGGCTCCTCCAGCGTGGCGAACTGGCTGTCCAGCAGCTTCTCGGTGAAGAAGTGACCGACCCGCGCGGCGACCCGGCTGTGCGCCACGGCCCGGTCGAGGTGCAGGTAGACCAGCAGGGTCCGGCGGCCGTCGCGCAGTTCGTCGCGGTACGCCCGCCGCAGCCCCGAGCACGCCACGACGCCCGATTTCCCGGCGGCCAGTTCGGCGTCCATCCAGGACGCGATGCGGGCGAGCCACGGGCGGCGGTCGTCGTCGGTCAGCGCGATGCCCTGCGCCATCTTCCGGACGTTGGCCACCGGGTGCAGATCGTCGCCGTCGACGAAGGCCGTGCCGAGCTTCTGCGCCAATGCCTTGCCGACGGTCGTCTTGCCGCTGCCGGCCACGCCGAGCAGGACGATGATGTGCGGTGCGGTCATGGGTTCATCATTCCGGGTGCCCGTCGGCCGCGCCTCACGTGGCGGGCAGGCCGCGCTGCGTACCCTCATAAGTAGTGAGAAAAGCGGACAGAGTGTATGCGGCTGCGGCGATGATCGCCGTGGCCGCCGGTGTGCTCGCGCTGCCCGCGGCCGCTCTGGCCGACACGGGGGTGAGCCTCGCGGCGGGCGACGCGCCCGCGACCGCGTCCGCCGCGGCCAGGGGCTGCCCGGACGGCGGCCCCGTGACGGGCCGGGACACGTGGTTCTTCGCGCTGCCGGACGCGGGCCGGACGTTCGTGTCCGTCTCGGCGCAGTTCACCACGACCTCGGGGACGGCCACCACCGTGTCGACGGCGCCGGAGTCCGGATCGCACGAGGCCAGCGTCACCACCGACGCCGGCTGGACGCTCATCGGCGCGACCGCGACCGTGAGCGGGGACCCGGCCGACGGGCTCGCCTTCCGCCTCGACCACGCCTGCCCGGCCGCCCCGCCGCCCAGCCCGAGCCCGTCACCGAGCGCGCCGCCGAGCGCGAGCCCGATCGCCGTGCCGCCGTCGTCGGCCAGGCCGTCGGCGAGCGCGACGCCGTCCCGTTCCGCGGCCGCCACGCACGTCGCCGGCGCCCGCGAGGTACCGGCCCGGCCGGCGCACGCGTACGCCTCGGCCACGCCCTCGGCCTCGGCGGACCTCGCGGCGGACGGGTCGATCCCGCGGCGGGTGGCGCTCAGCGGCCTGCTCATCGGTGCGGGCGCGGTCCTCGCCGCGATCACGGCCGCCGGCCTCATCCTCGTCAACCGCCGCCGCGCCTGACCCACACCCCACCCTCCCGCCTCCAAGATCCCGTTTGGATCACGGTTGTCACCCGAATCATGGCCCAAGATTCGGGTGATTTCCCTGATCCGAACGGGATCAACGGGCTGGGCCGCACCGGGAGCGCGAGAGCGCGGGGCGGGGCGGCGGGACGAGTTCCAGGGCGGACGGATGTCGGACGGGGCCGCTACCGTGGCGCGGTGCGTCTCACCCCTCTCACACTCCTCACGCTGCTCGCGGTGGCCGGCTGCACCGCCACGCCCGCCCCCGTGCCGACGCCGGCGCCGGTCACCTCGGCCGCCTCCTCGCCCAGCGCCGCCGCCGCGCTCGACTACGGCGCCTTCGCGGCGGGCAGGTCCCAGCCGGTCAAGGACACCGTCTACCCGAAGCACGGCAACCCCGGGCTCGACGTCCTGCACTACGGCCTCGACCTCGACTGGTCGCCCGCCACCCGCAAGCTCACCGGCACCGCGACCGTCCAGGTCCGCGGGGCGGTCGCGCTCTCCTCGATCCAGCTCGACTTCTCCAGCGCGTACGCGATCCAGGGCGTGACGGTCGACGGATATCCGGCCGAGGCCGACGACAGCGCCGACAAGCTGACCATCCACAAGGGACTGGACGCGGACGCGTACGCGACGCTCGTGGTGAAGTACGCCGGTACGCCGAAGCCGACGCCGATGCCCTCACACCGCAGTGACGCCGAGCCGCTCGGCCTGACAATGACCGCAGACGGTTCACTGTGGACGATGCAGGAGCCGTTCGGGGCCTTCACCTGGTACCCGGCCAACGACCAGCCCTCGGACAAGGCGCTCTACGACATCGACGTGACGGTTCCGGCCGGCTGGACCGCGATCGCCGGCGGTACGCCGCGGCCGCGTACCGGCGACACGTTCCACTTCACGTCGGAGCATCCGGTCGCGAGCTACCTGACGACGCTGGCCGTCGGCAAGTACCAGCAGGAGACGGCGAAGGGGCCGCACGGCATCCCGTTGACCTACTGGTACCGGCCCGGCAAGGACGACGCCGCGATGAAGATCGTACGCAAGTCGCCGCAGTACCTCTCCTGGCTGGAGCAGCACTTCGGGGCGTACCCGTTCGCGACCGGCGGGGTGCTGCTGGTGCCGTCGGCCTCGGGCATGGAGACCCAGCAGATGATCACGATGGGCACCAAGTTCGAGGCGGGCGACCTCCTGCACGAGTACTCGCACCACTGGTTCGGCGACACCGTGGGCCCGACGACCTGGTCGGACGTCTGGCTGAACGAAGGCTGGGCCATGTACGCGCAGCTGCTGTGGCAGGCCGAGCAGGAGCACATCACCGACGCGCAGCTGACGACCTGGCTGCGGGCGACCGACGCCAAGCTGCGCAAGTCCGTCGGGCCGCCCGGGAAGCCGCCGGCGGACAGCTTCGCCGAGGGCAACGTCTACATCTGCCCGGCCGCGATGCTGCACACGATCCACCGTCAGATCGGTGACCAGGCGTTCTTCTCGCTCGCGAAGGACTGGGCGCAGCAGCACAGGGACGGTACGGCCGACCGTGCCATGTTCATCGCGTTCGTGAACCAGCACACCGGCCGGGATTTCACCAAGCTCATCACGACCTGGCTGGACTCGCCGACGACCCCGGCGGCCTGACCCGTACAGGTTGATCCCAGGAGAAACGCGCCGGTTAACCGATTGCCGACCCGTGCGGCGGCACTTATCTTGATCTCCGTACCGGTCGCGTCCCGCGGCCGGCCCGATCGATGGGACGCGCCATGACACGACTGCTGGGCACCGGTTCGCCGTGCCGCCCCGGCCTGTCGTGGGCGGCGTACCCGATGGCCGATCGGGAGGCGCGCGATCGCCGGGACATGGGACAACAGCGCTAGAAGCGCATGCGGCTCCGACGCCGCCCGTCCCCGGGTTCCGGCCGGGTACGGGCGGCGTTTTGGCGTCCACCGGACCCCATCGACTCGAGAAGGACCCGAAGAAGGTGACGATTTCCAGATAGAGGGGAGTGTGCGACCCGATGAGCGGAGTACTCGTTCTCAACGCCGATCTCGGTCCGCTGCACCGGGTCAGCCTCCGGCATGCGATACGCATGCTGCTGCGGCAGGTCGCGGTGGTGCACGAGGCGGATCACGACCGGGCCATCGGCGCGTACCCGAAGCCGACCGTCGTGCGGCTCGTCCACTATGTAGTGACCCGGTGGCGGCACAGCCGCGGCCCGGCCTGGTCGCGTTCGGGCGTGCACGCCCGTGACGGCCACCGCTGCGGTTACTGCGGCCGGCCGGCGTACACGATCGACCACATCGTGCCGAGGTCGCGGGGCGGGCTGAACACGTGGCTCAACACCGTGGCCGCGTGCGGGGTCTGCAACCAGCGCAAGGCCGACCGCACCCCGGCCGAGGCCGGCATGACCCTGCGGATCGTGCCGTCGGCGCCGACCTGGTACTCCCTCGCCCCTCGATAAGGAAGCCCTCGCACGCGGTATTGCCGGGCGAATCCACCAAATCGGATTATTTACGTATGGATGGATTCTCCCGGCGTACCGCGCTCGGTGGCGTACTCGCCCTCGTCACCGCACCCGTTCTCGGTGGCGTACGCGCCGACGCGATGGACTCGCCCGTCCGCGTCGGCGTCCTCACCGACCTCACCGGCCCGCTCGCCCCGTACGCCCAACGGCTCCTCGCGGGCATGCGCTACCGGGCGGACGAACTCGGCGGCGGCCACGGCGGCATGCCCCCGATCGAACTCGTCGTCCAGGACGCGGCCGGCGATCCGAAGACCGCCCAGGACGCCACCGCCGCGCTGCTCGACCAGGGCGTCCACGCGCTCGTCGGGGCCAGCGTCCCCTGGCTGTGCGCGCCCCTCGTCGAGATGGGCCAGACCGCCTGTACGCCGGTCGTCCTGCCCGTCTCGGGTACGCCGCCCACCGAGTCCTTCGTCTTCCAGAGCGGGCCGACGGCGCAGCAGGTCGTCAAGGCCGCGCTGCGGAACGTGCAGAGCGCGGGCCTGACCAAGGTCGCGCAGCTGGCCCTGGACAAGGCGGCCGCGCCGGACCTGCTCGGCGCCGCGGCGAGCGATCTCGGACTCCAGGTCGCCGGGGTGGAGACGTTCGCCCTGGACGCGACCGACCTGTCCGGCCCGGCCGGGAAGATCGCCGCAGCGAAGCCCGAAGCGGTTCTCGTGAGCGCGCTGCCACCCCAGTCAGGGCCGGCTGTACAGGCCCTGAAGGACGCCGGCTTCACCGGGCCGGTCCTGGTCTCGCCGGAAGGCGTACTCCCGGATCTGCCGGAGGGGACGAAAGCGGTGGCGCCGTGGGTGATCAACGCATCCGGTACGCCGGAGACCGTGCCCAACGTCGCGACCCTGCGCCGGTTCGCGGCCGGGTACGCGACGGCGAACGGGCCGGTGACCCCGGCGGCGGGCTTCGGCGCGGACGCGATCACGTTGGTGCACCAGGCATTCCTCGGTACGCGTGACCGCAAGGCGGCGCGGGCGCAGCTGGAGGGCCTGTGCTGTCTGGGAGTCTGCGGAGTGTTCACGGTGACGCCGGAGCAGCACGCGGGCCTGGCGCCGGACGCGCTCGCGGTGGCCACGATGACCAAGGGGGTCTGGACGTTCTGACCCTCGCCGCCAACCGCGCGGGAAAGGAGAAATTTACTCGTCAACAGATATGGCGAAGGCTGGGAGTGCGCGGTAGAGTTCCGTCAACGCTCGTCCCGACGGTTTCCCCCGTGATCGCCGGGACGAGCTTTTCTGTGTTCGCTGAGGGTTTCTAAGATCAACGGGGCTTCTAAGATCAAGTTCAGGATCCTTATTTCCCGGGTTCGTCGATCTTATTTCCGCTCCTCCCGCGGGAGACCGTTCCGCCCCTATCGCTGCGCTCCGGGGACTCCACTGCCAGGTGAGTGGGGCGACGCATCGTCCACCGTCGTCCGGTCACCGTTGCACCCCTCACCCCCGGCCTTTGTCGCGACTGTCCGATATGGCGGTTGGGTGGGTCGGCTGGTCGGTGATCGTTCGCGGCTGGGATGTAGTTTCCGTGCTCCTCCTCTCGATCCATTGCGGGCGGGATGTAGGTAGGGGCCGTTTTCCTGCATCCCGACCGCTATTGATCTTGGGGAGGGGCGCGTTTTGACATCTCGGCTGTTGTGGATCACGTCCACGCCGTCCTGCTTCCAGCCGTTGTCCGTGATGCGGGAACGATCTTCCGTCAGGCGGACACGGCGCGCTGATTTCTTGATCGTTTACGGCTGAGGTGTCAATCCGGCCCGATCTGCATGATCAATGACGCGTCAGGTGTAGCAGAACCCGGTCAGCGCGCTCCAGAACCGTAAACGATCATGCAGATCGGGCCGTTTCTGCGCCTCAGCCGTAAACGATCACCCCGTCGACCGCCGCCCAGCACCCATATCGGACAGTCGCGACAAAGCCAGAACCAGCCAGGGTCGGACGGTGGCCCCGATCTTCAAGGTGGTCGACGATCTTGCGCGAATGCCTCGAATTTCGTCCGATACGCCCGAAAAGCCCGAACATTCGCGCAAGATCGTCGACCGTGACGGGCGCAAGCCGGACAGTCGGGACAAAGGCCAGGCGGAGGGTGGGTGAGGCTGGTTGGGGGTGGGGTGAGACGGTGACCGATCCGCGGTGGACGATGCGTCGCCCCACTCACCTGGCAGTGGAGGCCCCGGAGCGCAGCGATTGGGGCGGAACGGTCTCCCGCGGGAGGAGCGGAGGTGAGATCGACGAACCCGGGACAAGAAGATCGTGATCTTATGTCTCAGAGCTGGTTGCGGACTTCCCAGAGCTCGGAGAACGCCCGCTCGTGGACCGTCTTCTCCAGCCATCGCGCCCCCGAGGACCCCCCGCTGCCGGGCTTGTCGCCCATGACCCGCCAGACGGCCGTCAGGTGCAGCTGCTTCCAGCGCAGGAACCGCTCGGCGACCGCGAGCAGCGTCTCGCCCAGCTCAACCAGCCCGTCATCCTGTCCTCTGTAGACGGACAGCCAGTCCTCGTGGCCGCGGCGCCGGATGAAGGCGCGGGCGGTCTCGTCCAGGCTCGGCTGCTCCAGCTGCTTGTCGAGGTCCGCGACGACGGCCGGCATGGCCGCGTGCGGGCAGACGAGTCCGGACCGCTTGTTGCCGAGCAGGAACTCCAGGTGCCGGTAGCCGTACGACTGGAAGCCCGACGCCTCCCCGAACGAGTCGCGGAACGAGGCGAACTCGGCGGGGGTGAGCGTACCGAGGAGGTCCCAGGACTTGATCAGGACGTCCTGGGCGCCGGTCGAGCGCCGCAGGGCCTGGAGCGCGCCGCGGAGATCGTCGGCGTCCAGCCGCGTACGCGCGTCCTCCCATTCGTGCCGGATGAGCGCGAACAGCAGCTCCATCACCTGCGTACCGACGATGAAGGAGAATTCGGCCGGCGCCTGCGTACGCGGAGTCTGCAGCGACAGGAGCGTCTCGATGTGCCCGTACTCCGCGTAGGGAGTACTCCCGTCGAAGGTCGTCTTGGGGGCGCCAGTGCCGTACACCATGACACCATCAAACCTCGGTCGGAGCCCCGGATTGAAGGGCCGTCGAACCCCAAACCGGGCCGCTGACCAGCATGATCGACGGAGAACGGGTACAAAGGCTTTATGAACGTCAAGGACCCGGTCGACTGGCACCTGCTGGCCCTTCTCCAGGAGGACGCGCGGCTGTCGTTCAACGAGCTGTCCCGGCGGGTGAACCTGTCGGCCCCGGCCGTCGCGGAGCGCGTACGCCGGCTCCAGGAGAGCGGGGTGATCTCCGGTTATCACGCGCACATCGACCTGGAGAAGGCCGGCCGGTCGGCGACCGCGCTCATGACGATGCACTGCTACGGGCCGACCTGCCTGCTCAAGGAGCCCGCCGTGCGGACCTGGCCGGAGGTGCTGCAGCTGCACCGGGTCAGCGGCGACTCGTGCTGCGTCCTCGTGGTCAGCGTCCCGGGCATGGCCGAGCTGGAGCACTTCATCGACCGGCTGGCCGCGTACGGGCGGCCGTCGACGGCGATGATCCTGTCCAGCCCGGTCACGTGGCGGGCGGTCGAACCTCTTACGTGACGCGGGACCGCTCGACGGGGAACGCTTCGTAGGACCGGGATTCCACGATCGTCCGCAGCCGGGCGAAGCCCTCGTGGATCTCGGCGAACGTCGTGTACAGCGGGGCGAAACCGATCCGCAGCCGGTCGGGCGTACGGAAGTCGGGGATGACTCCGGCGGCCTTCCACGCCTGGCACAGCTGCCATGCGGCCGGGTGGTGCAGCGTGATGTGGGCGCCTCGGTCACCCCGCGGGGACGCCAGCTCCAGGCCGTGCGGTGCCAGCCAGGCGTCGAAGAGCTGCTCGGCGTACGCGCCCATCGCCCGGGTCTTCGCCCAGATCCGGTCCATCCCGGCCGCCTGGGTGACGCGGATGCCTTCGAGGGCCGCGTACCCGGCCAGCACGGGTGTCGTGCTCACCTGGAACCGCTCGATCGCGGGCACCGGCCGGTAGTCGAAGCCCATCGCGAACTGGTCGGTCTGCCCGAACCAGCCCCAGATCGGCTGGCGCAGCTGCTCGTGCAGGTCACCCCGGACGTACAGGAAGCCGGGCGCGCCCGGACCGCCGTTCAGATGCTTGTAGGTGCAGCCCACCGCGAGGTCCGCGGCCGCCTCCCGCAGCGGCGTCGGCACCGCGCCCGCCGAATGGCACAGGTCCCAGAGCACGAGCGCGCCCGCGTCGTGGGCCAGCCGCGTGACCGCCACCATGTCCGCGACGTTTCCCGACCTGTACGCGACGTGCTGGAGACTGATCAGCGCCACGGAGTCCGGGGCGCACCGGGCGATCGCCGCGGCCACGTCCTCGGTGGTGGTGCCGCGGTCGAGATCCGCCCGGATGACCTCCAGCCGCAGGCCCCGCCGCTGCGCGACGCCCTGCAGGACGTACTGGTCCGAGGGGAAGTTGTCGTCGTCGGTGATGATCACGGTGCGGCCGGGCCGCGCGTCGCAGGCCGCCTCGGCGAGCTTGTAGAGGTTGATGCTCGCGGTGTCGCAGAGCAGCGCCTCGCCGGGATCCACCCCGAGCACGCCGGTCGCCAGCGCGTCGCCGGCCTCGCGGGCGAGGGTGATCCAGTGGTCCCAGCCCCGGACGAGTTCCGCGCCCCACTCGTCGTCCAGCGCGGTACGCATCCGCTCACGGGTCGCCTTCGGCAGCCGGCCCAGCGAATTGCCGTCCAGGTAAATGAGATCTTTCTGGGGAGCGGCAGCCGGAGAGATCACGAAACGGTCCCGGAACTCCGCCAGCGGGTCGGCCGCGTCGAGCTCCTTCGCCTGCGCGAATAGGTCCTTCACCTGCGGAAGATTAGCCGATGGGCGGGGCCGCGAGATGATCTACGGTGGGCGCATGAGTTTTCCCGGATCGGCGCCGACGCTCGAAGGCGCCCTCGTCCGTCTTGAACCGCTCGGCCACCAGCACGCCCCGGACCTCGCCGTCGCCGCCGAGGAAGATCGTGGAACCTACGGATTCACGTGGGTGCCGCCGGCCGCCGAGGTCGACGCGTACATCGACGGGCACCTGGCCCGCGTGGCGGCCGGCCGCCTGCTCCCGTACGCCCAGATCTCGCTCGCGACCGGGAAGGCGGTGGGCGTGACGTCGCACTGGGACCCCCGCGTCCTGGACTCCGGCCGCCTGTACGCCGTCGAGGTCGGCTTCACGTGGCTGGCCCGGTCCGCCCAGGGCACCGGGATCAACGCCGAGGCCAAGCTGATGCTGTTCCGCCACGCCTTCGAGGTCTGGCGGGTCGACCGGGTCGATCTGAAGACGGATGCGCGCAACGCCCGGTCCCGGGCGGCCATCGAGAGCGTCGGAGCGCGCTTCGAAGGCGTACTGCGGAACTGGTCGCAGTCGTGGGCGCCGGGGGAGGCGGGCCGCCTGCGCGACTCGGCCGTCTTCTCCATCGTGGACACCGAATGGCCCGAGGTACGCGCCGCGCTGGAACAGCGCCTGACCCGCTACCCCCGCTGACCCTCAGCCCTCGCACCCCGGCTCGATGATCCGGTTTGGATCAGGGATCGCCACGTAATCTTGGTCCAAGATTCGGGTGATTTCCCTGATCCAAACCGGATCTTTGCTAGTCGACCCTGCTACTCAGTGGGGCGTGAGCGGGCGATCGGGGCGGGGTACTCGCCGGTCTCCAGCGACAGGGCGCCGTGGCCCTGCTTGCCGGCGGAGACCGGGACGTGCGTGACCGCCGGCGCCGGGATCGGAGCCGGGGTCGGAGCCGGGGTCGGAGCCGGGAGGCCCAGCCGCGCGGCCCGCTTGGCGGCCCGCCGCTCCCGGCGCCCCTCGACCATCGTGTAGAGCGTCGGCACCAGGATCAGCGTGAGCACCGTCGAGCTGATCAAGCCGCCGATGACCACGACCGCGAGCGGCTGCGAGATGAATCCGCCCTGGCCGGTGAGGCCGAGCGCCATCGGCAGCAGCGCGAAGATCGTCGCCACCGCGGTCATCAGGATCGGCCGCAGTCGCCGGCGACCGCCCTCGATGACGGCTTCGCGTACGGAGGCGCCCTGTTCGCGGTACTGGTTGATGAGGTCGAGCAGCACGATCGCGTTCGTGACCACGATGCCGACCAGCATCAGCATGCCGATGAGCGCCGGTACGCCCAGCGCCGTCCCGGTGACCAGCAGCGCCAGCAGCGCGCCGGTGGCCGCGAACGGCACCGAGACGAGCAGGATGAGCGGCTGGATCAGGCTCTTGAAGGTGGCCGCCATGATCAGGAAGACGATCGCGATGGCCGCCAGCAGGGCGAGGAACAGGTTGCCGAAGGCGTCCGCCTGGTCGGAGCTGGCGCCGCCGATCGAGTAGCTCGCCCCGGCCGGCAGCTTCAGGTCCTGCAGGGCCTTGGTCAGGTCCTGCGTCGTCTTGCCGAGGTTGCTGCCGGTGGCCGTGCCGCTGACGGTGACGCTGCGGTCGCCGTCGATCCGGGTGATCTGGGTCGGGCCGTCGACGGTCTCGACCGTGGCGACCTGGTCCAGCGTCACCGGACCGGCGACCGGTACCTTCTTCAGCTCGTCGACCGAGGCGGGAGCCTGGACGCCGAACGTGAGCAGGACCGTCTGCTTGTGACCGTCCAGTGTGTACTGGCCGAGCGGCGCGCCCCGGAACAGGGCCGCCACGCTCTGCGCGACCTGCGCCTCGGTCAGGCCCAGGGCCGTCGCCTTCTGCCGGTCGACGGTCACCCGCACCTGCGGAGCGCTGGTCGACAGGTCGCTGCTGACGTCGGTGACGTCCGCGATCCCGGCCATCGCCTGGCGTACCTGGTCGGAAGCGGTCTTCAGGGCCGCCTCGTCGTCGGCCTGCACGATCACCTGCAGCGCGCTGGCCGAGAACCCGCCGCCGCTGCCCGCGTCGACCTTGATCTCACCGGCGCCGCTCAGCGCGTCAAGCTCGGTACGCAGCTTGTCCTGCACGTCCAGCGCCTTGGCGTCCTTGTCCAGGGTGACGCTGAAGTTGGCCTGGTTGCCGCCGCCCAGGCCGAAGCCGAGCGCGCCGCCGCCGGAGCCGATGGTCACCTGGTAGGTGTCCACGCCGTCGGTACGCGACAGCACGTCCTCGACCTTCTTCGCGGCCGTGTCCGTGACCGTCATCGAGGTGCCGACCGGCAGCTTCTGCGCGATCGAGAGCGTGGTCTGGCCGGACTGGTCGAAGAAGTTGGTCTTCAGCAGGCCGCCCATGCCGACGGTCACGAAGAAGACCAGCACCGCCAGGATCAGCGTGATGACCCGGTGGCCCGTGGCGAACCGGATCACCGGCACGTACGCCCGCTGCAGGAAGCTGTTGCGCTCCTTGGCCTCGGCGGCCTCGCGTACGGCCTCGGCGTCGGGGCCGGCCGCCTGCCTGAGGAACCAGTACGCCAGCACCGGGATCACGGTCAGCGACACGGCGAGCGAGGCGAGCAGGGCCACCGTGACGGTGATCGCGAAGCTGGAGAACAGCTCGCCGACCAGGCCGCCGACGAGGGCGATGGGGGAGAAGACGGCGACCGTCGTCAGGGTCGAGGCCGTCACGGCGCCCGCGACCTCCTTGACCGCCGTGATGACGGCGTGCCCCTTGTCCTCCCCGTACGCCAGATGTCGCTTGATGTTCTCGAGGACCACGATCGAGTCGTCGACCACGCGTCCGATGGCGATCGTCAGCGCGCCGAGGGTCAGCACGTTGAGCGAGTAGTCGCCGACCTTCAGCGCGATCAGCGCGACGATGACCGACAACGGGATCGAGACGGCGGTGACGATGGTCGACCGGACCGAGAGCAGGAAGATCAGGATCACGATGATGGCCATGACGAGGCCGAGCAGGCCCTCGGTGGTCAGGCCCTCGATCGACTTCTCGACGTAGGGCGCCTGGTCGAACACCGCGTCGATCTGGGCGTTGCCGCCGAGCTTCGACTTCAGGTCGGGCAGCATGTCCCGGATCTCGTGGGAGATGCCGACCGCGTTGCCGTCCGGCGTGGCCAGGACCTGGATGCCCAGGCTCGGCTTGCCGTTCGTCCGCGTGATGCTCGTCGCCGGGGCCAGTTGCTCGGACACGTTCGCGATGCTGGACAGCTGCACCGGGGCCGGAGCGGTGGCGCCCTTGACCCACAGGCCGCGGATGTCGTCGACGGTCTTCAGCGGCGTACCGACCGAGACGGTCAGCGACTTGTCGCCGTCCGGCACGGTGCCGGCCGGGATCGAGATCCCGTTGACCTTCAACACGTTGAGCAGGTCCGGAACGCTCACGCCGGCCGGGCCGAGCTTCTCCGGCAGCGGCGTGATGACGACCTGCTGCTGGCGCTCGCCGCTCAGGCTGGCCTCGCGTACGCCGTCGATGCCCTGGATGGCCGGGATGACGTCGTGATTGATCTTGTCGGCGAGCAGTTGCTCGTCGGTGTCGCTGCTCACGGCGAGGACGACGACCGGGAAGTTGTCCGTGCTGCCGGCGAAGACCTGCGGGTCCACGCCGGAGGGCAGGGTGGCCGCGATGCGGTTGAGCGACGACTGCATCTTGGCGGTGGCGTCGTCGAGGTTCGTGCCGAAGTCGAACTCGATCTGGACCGTCGCCATGCCCTCACGCGAGGTCGACGTGACGCTCTTCAAGCCGGGCGTGCCCTGCAGGGCGTTCTCGATCGGCTCGGTGACCTGGGCGGCGACCACGTCGGGCGACGCGCCGGCGTAGGTGGCCGAGACGAACGCGGCCGGGAAGTCGAGGGAAGGGAACAGCTGCTGCTTCAGTTGGGGGATCGTCAGGAGGCCGAAGGCGGTCACGATCACCGCCACGAGCGCGGTCAGTCCGCGGTTGGCGAGGCTGAGCCTCGAGAAGAACGACATCAGAGACTCCGGGGAGGTTGGGTCCTACCCGGTTAGTTTGCCTTACGCTAATATTTCGCACTGAACCGGGGTAACTGTTACGCTCGGGTTACCGTTACGGAGATTCTCGGGAGCTGCGGTGACCAGCAAGGACTTGGTGATCGCCCGGATCATGGCCGGTCAGCGCCGGTTTCAGGCCGCGATGGCCCGCGACCGGTCCAGCCCGTTCTTCTCGGTCAACCTGACGATGCAGCAACTGAAGATCCTCTTCACGCTGCGCCTGCACGGCGGCACGGGCGGTCAGGAACTCGCGCACCTCATGGGGGTCAGCCCCGCGACCATGACCGGCATCGTGGACCGGCTGGTCG
This sequence comes from Hamadaea tsunoensis DSM 44101, assembly GCF_000428945.1. Lineage (GTDB taxonomy): Bacteria > Actinomycetota > Actinomycetes > Mycobacteriales > Micromonosporaceae > Hamadaea > Hamadaea tsunoensis. The sequence continues at coordinate 264,763 of NZ_AUAX01000009.1, forward strand.
CCGCGCACTACGTCACCCGCCGCGAGGATCCCCAGGACCGCCGCGTACGCCGAGTCCAGCTGACCCCGGCCGGCGACGAGCTCATCGACGGGCTGATGACGGCGGGCGAGGAGCACCAGACGCGGATCCTGAGCCGGCTGTCGGTGGACGAGCTGACGGTCGTCGCCGATGCCATGGAGATCATGCAGCGGGCGCTGGCCGAGGACGAGGCCGCCGGCACCGAGCCTTCGAGGCATTGACATTTACCGTTAAGGAAACTTAACTAAAAGCTCCTACGAGAGAACAGCCCTGGGGTTCTCGCGCCTCTCTCTCCTGGAGCGTCCACATGCGACGAATGCTCGCAGCTCTCGCCGCCCTGGCGATCGTCCCCCTGGGCGCGGTGGCCTTCCCTGCCCCCGCTTCCGCCGCCAGTGGTCTCGTTGCCACGTTCTCGGCCGCGAACAACGGTTCCTGGTACCTCGACAAGTACGTCGTCAGCAACCCCACCTCGGCCTCGATCACGGGCTGGACGATCGAGTTCGACCTGCCCGCCGGAGTGACCTTCGGGCAGGCGTACAACGCGACGTCGACGGTCACCGGCCAGCACGTCAAGCTCGTCAACGCCTACTACAACGGCACGGTCGCCGCCGGTGCCACGACCGAGCCGTACTCGCCGTGGTTCGTCGCGTACAACTCGGGGGCGACGCCGACCGGGTGCACGATCAATGGCAACAAGTGCGACGGCAGCGCCGACGTGCCGCCGGTCGCGCCCGCCAACCTGCGGGCCACCGGCAAGACGACGACACAGATCGCGCTCGCGTGGGATGCCGCGGCCGGGGGCGATTACCCGGTCAGCAGCTACGACGTCTACCGGGGGACGGTGCTCGCGACCTCGGTCACCGGCACGTCGGCCACCATCACCGGACTGACGGCGAACACCGCGTACACGTTCACGGTGAAGAGCAAGGACACGCACGGCAACGCCTCCGCGGCGAGCGCGCCGCTGACCGTGAGCACCAACAATCCGGCGAACGACACGACGCCGCCCACGGTGCCGGGCAACGTGCACTCGACGGCGAAGTCCTCGACGACGGTCAGCCTCGCCTGGAACGCGTCGACGGACGCCAACGGCGTGTTCGGCTACGACGTGTACCGGGGCTCGACCCTCGCGGCGTCGGTCACCGGCACCTCGGCGACCGTCGCGAACCTGGCGCCGTCGACCGCGTACGCGTTCACGGTGAAGGCCCGCGACACCTACGACAACGTCTCGGCCGCGAGCACTCCGGTCTCGGTCACGACCGACGACGTCGTCTCCGGGTACGCCAAGATCGGCTACTTCGTGCAGTGGGGCATCTACGGCCGTCAGTACTTCGTGAAGAACCTCGACACGACGGGCGCGGCCGGGAAGCTGAACATCGTCAACTACGCCTTCACCAACATCGACCCGGTCAATCTGACCTGCATGAACGGCGTCACCAAGGGCACGACGGCGAACCCGCAGGATCCCGACCAGGGCACCGGTGCCGGTGACGCGGACGCCGACTACGGCCGCCCGATGGCCGCCGCGCAGTCGGTCGACGGCGTCGCCGACACGGGCTGGGAACCGCTGCGGGGCAACTTCAATCAGCTGAAGAAGCTCAAGGCGAAGTACCCCAACCTGAAGATCGTGATGTCGATCGGCGGCTGGACGTACTCGAAGTACTTCTCCGACGCCGCCGCCACCGACGCGTCCCGCAAGAAGTTCGTGTCCTCCTGCATCGACATGTACCTCAAGGGCAACCTGCCGCTCTACAACGGCGCGGGCGGCGCGGGCGTCGCGGCCGGGATCTTCGACGGGCTCGACCTCGACTGGGAATGGGTCGGCAGCCCCGACGGCCACGCCGGCAACCACTACAGCGCCAACGACAAGGCGAACCTGACCGCCCTGCTCGCCGAGTTCCGTACGCAGATGGACGCGTACGGGGCCACGACCGGCAAGCACTACCTGCTGACCGCGTTCACTCCAGCCGACCCCGGGAAGATCAATGCCGGCTGGGACCTGTCGCACATCTTCACCTCGCTCGACATCGCCAACGTGCAGGGCTACGACTTCCACGGCGCGGGCAGCGACAACTCCTGGGAACCGAACCGCACCGGGCACCAGGCGAACCTGTACAACGACACCCAGGACCCCTACTCCTTCCACTTCTCGGCGGACTCCGCGGTGCAGGCGTACCTGTCGGCCGGCGTCAGTCCTCGGAAGATCACCATCGGCCTGCCGTTCTACGGGCGGGGCTGGCAAGGGGTGGCCGACGGCGGCGTACACGGCGAATGGCAGAGCGCGACCGGCGCGGCGCCGGGCCAATTCGCGGAGGAAGCCGGTACGCGCGGCTACTCCAACCTGGTCGCGGGCGTCCCCGGCTGCACGGTCTACCACGACACGCAGTCCGTCTCGACCTACTGCTTCACCGGATCACAGTGGTGGACCTTCGACGACGCCTGGTCCCTCGGGCAGAAGACCGCCTACGTCAAGTCCAAGGGCCTGCTCGGCGTCATGATCTGGGAGATGTCGGGCGACACCGGCACCCTGATGACGGCGGTGAACTCGGGCCTGTCCTGATCCTTCCTTCCTTAAGGAGAAAGCGATGAGAGCACGCGGGACGATCCCCCGGCGGGCCTGGCTCGCCGGTCTCGCGGCGACGCTGGCGGCGGGGGTGATCGCCGCGGGTGCCGTGGCGACCCCCGCCGCCGCGGCGAACGTCGTGGCCAACCCCGGCTTCGAGTCGGGCCTGTCCGGCTGGAGCTGCTCGCTCGGCACGGCCGTCAGCTCACCCGTCCACAGTGGAGCCAAGGCGCTGCAGGGCGCCGCGAGCGCCTCCGACAACGCCCAATGTACGCAGACCGTCACCGTCGTGCCGAGCAGCAGCTACACGCTGACGGCCTGGGTGCAGGGCGCCTACGTCTACCTCGGCGTGACCGGCGGCGTGAGCACCTGGACGCCGTCCGCGGGATCCTGGACCCAGCTGTCGACGACCTTCACGACGGCGGCCGGCCAGACCAGCCTGCAGATCTACCTCCACGGCTGGTACGCCCAGGGCACCTACTACGCCGACGACGTGGCCCTGAACGGCGCGGGTACGACACCTTCGTCACCGGCGGCGTCCCCCACGCGGTCGGCCTCTCCGTCGGCCTCGCCGTCCCGGTCGGCGTCCCCGTCCCCGTCGACGTCGACCAGTCCGCCGCCGGCCGGTGGCAAGCACGCCTGGCCCTACATCGACATCACGTTCAGCTCGCCGTCGATGGTGTCGGTGGCCAACGCGACCGGCCAGAAGTACTTCACGCTGGCCTTCATCCTCGGCTCGTCGGCCGGCTGCGACCCCAAGTGGGGCGCGCAGATCGCGCTCAACGACTCGCGGATCATCAACGACATCCACGGCATTCAGGCGATGGGCGGCGACCTCAAGGTCTCGTTCGGCGGCGCGGCGGCCCCCTATCTCGAAGGATCCTGCTCCAGCGTGGCTTCGCTGGCGGCCGCGTACGAGAAGGTCATCGACACGACCGGGATCAAGCACCTGGACATCGACATCGAGGCGTCGTTCAACATCGACCAGATGAACAAGGCGCTCAAGCAGGTCCAGAGCGAACGCCCCGGCACCACGGTCAGCTTCACGCTGATGGTCGTCGGCGACACGTACGGCATCATCGACTCGCTCGGCGTCGACGTCCTCAAGAACGCCAAGTCCAACGGTGTCACGGTCAGCACGGTCAACCCGATGACCATGGACTACGGCGCGTCGGTGGGGGACTGGGGCGACTCGGTCATCATGGCGGCCGGCAAGGTCGTCGACCAGATGAAGACGGTCTGGCCGGAGAAGTCCGACGCCCAGATCAAGGCGATGCTCGGAGTCACGCCGATGATCGGCCGCAACGACACCGGGCCGGTCTTCACCCAGGCGCACGCGAACAAGCTGCTGGCGTGGGCGCGTACGAACCACATCGACTCGATCGCGTTCTGGTCGGTCGGCCGCGACAACGGCGGCTGCCCGGGCGGCGGAGTGTCGCCGACCTGCAGCAGCATCAGCCAGTCGACCTACGAATTCACCAACATCTTCAAGGGCTACACCGGCTGACCCGCCTCTTCATGATCCCGTTTGGATCAGGGAAATCACCCGAATCATGGCCCAAGATTCGGGAGGAAACCCTGATCCAAACGGGATCTTGGGGGCTACTGGGCGGCCTGCTGCCGTTCGGCCTTCTTGCGGGCGTAGGCGGCGAGCGCCTCGATCGTCCACTGCTCCACGCCGGCCTTCGTGACCCCGAGCCCGGCGAGCACCCGCGCTCCCGGTTCCGTGTCGTTCTCCAGCAGCCCGATGAGCACGTGCTCCGTGCCGACGTAGTTGTGCCCCATGCGCAGCGCCGTACGCACGATCAGCTCGTGCGTCTTCTTCATCCCGGCCGAGTACGGCACGTGGTAGTGGATCGGCTCCGCGTCCGGTGGCAGCGCGGCGACGGTGGCCGCCGCGACCTGTTCCTTGGTGGCGCCGGCTGACTCGATGGCCTGGCCGGCGAAGCCCTCCCACTCCGCGAGCAGGCCGAGGACGAGGTGGAGGCTTGTCACCTCGGCGTGTCCCCGGTTGCGGGCCTCGTTCTGGGCTTTGAGGGCGACGACCTTGGCGCGGTCGGTGAACCGCTCGTAGGAGCCGTCGCCCGGTACCGAGCGCTTCTGGGCGGCCTGTTTGGTCATGCCCATGCTCTGGCCGATCATCGTCCAGGAGGCGCCCGAGCGCCGGGCCTGGTCGACGAAGTGCCCGACCAGGTGGTCGGCGAGCTCGTCGAGGTGCTGGGCGACCTGGGTCGCCGCGGCCAGGTGGTCGAGAGGAGTGCCGTCGGGGCTGCTCCCCTTGACCTCTGCGATCAATTCATCGAGCGTCATAGCGTCAACTGTAGGTTGACGGTGTGGCCATCGTCAACCACTGGTTGACGGCGTTGCGCTGATCGCTCCGACGATCTTGCGCGAATGTCTCGGATTTCGCGGCTTATGCAACGAATGCCCGAACATTCGCGCAAGATCGTCGGAAAGGAAGCGTCGCGCAAGATCGTCGGAAAGGAAGCGTCGGAAAGGAAGCGTCGGGAAGGAAGCGGCGGGAAGGAATCAGTTCAGGTAGGGGCCGTTGGTGCCGATCTTGCCGGGTGCCGGGTTGCCCGGCAGGGACAGGACGTAGACCTTCATGTCACCCTGGGCCGAGACCGTGGCGGTCAGCGTCCCGTTGGTCACCACCTGGACGTCGCCGGTCACGGCGTCGGTGTACGTGCCGTTCGGAACGCCGGTGAACGTCGAGCTCGACGAGACCGCGACCAGCGCGAAGCTGTCCACGCTGCCGTTGGTGTACCGGCGCTTGTACGCGATCGGCCCGCTCACCCCGTCCGTCGAGTACTGACCCATCTGCAGGGCCGGGATCGCGCGGCGGATCAGGTTGAGCCGCTGGACGTGCTGGACGAGCGGCATGCTCATCGTCGAGGCGACCGCGCCGGTGGCCGAGCCGACCACGCCGTAGCCGGCCGCCGTGATCGTGCCTTCCAGGTGGTCGCCGTAGTACGCCCGGCCGGTCGTGGCGAGCGGGCACGTGGGACCGCAGTCGATCTGCTTGCCGGCCTGGAACTCGATCTCCGAGCCGTAGTACAGCGTCGGTACGCCCCGGAACGTCCACATGAGATCCATGTTCTCCGCCCAGGCGGTGGTGCCGCCGGCGTAGCGTACGGAGGATTTGTTGGGGCCGTAGTCGTGCGAGTCGACGTAGACCACGTTGTAGGTGGCGTCATTGGTCGAGTCGTCGGAATCCTTGCCGTTGCGGAACGCGTTGCCGGCGTCGCCGAAGTTCATGTGCATCCGCATGTCGATGATGTTCATGCCCGACGCCTGGCTGTGGTCCGGCGCGTGGTAGGTGTTGCCCGACAGGAAGGCGTTCGTCGACGTCGGCTGGCTGCCGGTGCCGAGCTGCTCCTCGTAGTTGTACTGGTCGAGCGCGGCCTGCACGTCGTCGTCGACGTACGTCTTGCGCTCCTTCCAGGTGTAGAACTGGGCGGAGTGGTTGACCGAGCCGCGGTTCCACTTGTCGTTGACGAACGCGGCCACCTCGGCGAAGACGAAGAAGTCCTGGGCCTTGGCCGCGCCGTACTTCTGCACGAGATGCTGCTGCAGGGCGGGCAGGAAGCGGCGGTTCCAGGTGACCCGGGGAATGTGCACCGCCGTGTCGACGCGGAAGCCGTCCACGCCCATGTCGATGTACTTGTTGTACGCGCCGATCAGGTAGTTCTGCACGACCGGGTTCTCGGTGTTGAAGTCGGCCAGGTCGTCGGCGAGCCAGCAGCTGCGCGAGTCCTCGCCTTCCCAGTTGCCGATCCAGCACTGGTGGTAGAGGTTCGCCGGGAACATTCCCGAGGTCGGGCTCGGCCACTGGCAGTTGTGCAGCGCGAAGCCTTCGGGGGAGTAGGTGCCGGTGGGCGTACCCCAGTTGCGGCAGGTGTTGCCGGCGGGCTCGGTGGTCGTCCACAGATCACCGTTGTAGGCGCGGCCCTGCGCCAGCGCGTTCTGGGTGGGCGTCATGTTCGGGTCGGTGCCGTGGAACTCGACCATCGGGTCGTAGACGCCGCCGGCGACCTTGGTGCTGTAGAGCCAGTCCCACTGGCCGTCCTTGGCACCCCAGACCTTCGGTACGAACAGGCCGTTGGCGCCCCACCGGGAGCTGTGGTTGTAGACCACGTCCTGGAAGATCTTCAGGCCCTTGGCGTGCGCGTCGTTGATGAGGTCCTGGTAGCCCGCGCCAGGCGACTCCAGCCGGTCGTCGACCCGGTAGAAGTCCCAGCCGTGGTAGCCGTGGTAGTCGTAGTCGGAACGGTTCAGCACCACCGGCGTGATCCAGATCGCGGAGAAGCCCAGGGCCTTGATGTAGTCCAGCTTGTCGATCAGGCCCTTGAAGTCGCCGCGGAACATCGGGTCGTTGTTCGCCGCGTTGCCCGACGACACGTTCTGGCTGCCGCCTCGGTCGTTGCTCGTGTCACCGTCGTAGAACCGCGCGGTCAGCACGAAGTAGATCGACTCCTTGCGCGGATCGCCGCCGAGCATCGTCCCGCTCGACGCCGGCGGCGGCGTGTCACCCGTCGTCGCCGACACCGCCGCGCTCGCCGCGCTCAGGTTGCCCGCCGCGTCCACCGCCTTGATCACATAGGTGTACGCGGTCAGCGCCGCCAAGCTCGCGTCGATGTACGTGTTGTACGCGGTCGTCAGCACCACGGAACCGCCACTGCCACCGGTACGCGTGATCTGGTACCCGGTCACGCCGCGGTCGTCGGTGGACGGAGTCCAGGCGAGGGTGATCGTCACGTGGTCGGCCGAGGCCGTCACGTTGGCAGGCGCGGTCGGAGCCGTCGTGTCCGGCGGCACCGCGGCACACGGGTCCGTCGCGCTGCCGGTGACCACCCCGTCGCGTACAAGGGAAGTTCCTGCGTTGATGCTGTAGTTGGCGCCGTTGTTGTTGTCCCAACTGCCGGAGCCGTTGTTGAACACCGCCTGCATCTTGGTCGCGGAGCCGAGGGCGACGGTCTTCTTGACCCAGTCGGTGCAGGCGGTCTCGTTCATGGCGACGCCGGGGACGGTGGTCCACGCTTCGCCGTCGGGCGCGTAGTGGATGTCGACAGCGGACCATGCGCGGGTCTTGGTGTAGTAGAAGACCGTGGCCGTGTTGCTGCCGGGCGTGGGCGGTACGACGGTGCAGGGGTCGCCGGTGCCCACGACGCCGTTGTTGACGGTGACGGTGCCGGTGCCGACGCTGTAGTTGGCGCCGGAGTGGTTGTCCCACGTGCCGGAGCCGTTGTTGAAGACGACCTGGGCGCCGGTGGCGGTGCCGAGGTTGATCGTCTTGACGTACCAGCCGCTGCAGCTCGCCGCCGCCATCGGTACGCCCGGCGCGGTGGTCCAGCTTCCGCCGGTGGGCGCGTAGTGGATGTCGACCGTCGTCCAGCCGGACGGGGCGTGGTAGAAGACGGTCGCCTGGTTGCCGGCGGTGCTCGGGGACGGGCTGGGGCTGGTCGTCGCGCACGGGTCGGTGGTGCCGACGACGCCGTTGTTGATCTGCGCGGTGCCGGTGGCGACGCTGTAGTTGGCGCCGGAGTGGTTGTCCCACGTGCCGGAGCCGTTGTTGAAGACGACCTGGGCGCCGGTGGCGGTGCCGAGGTCGATCGTCTTCACGTACCAGCCCGTGCACGCGGCCGTCATCGGTACGCCGGGCACGGCCGTCCAGCTTCCGCCGGTGGGGGCGTAGTGGATGTCGACGGTCGTCCACGATGACGACGGGTGGTAATAGACGGTCACCGCGTTGGCGGCCACCGACCGGCCGGCGAGGGCCGTCAGCGGCACCAGCACGAGGGCCAGCAGGGCAGCGAGGAACGCGGCCGGGTATCTCGATCGCATGAGGACTCCAGCGGGGCATGATCCGGGCGTGATCGGGACACAAGACCTGCGCAGTTCTGTGTGACGAGCAGGTTGCCGCCAGATTGCAAGATCTGTCAATACTCTTGCAAAGAAATCCGGCGATGGATGCATGCCGCCTTGCCTAGCTGCCTGTATCGATGGGTGGCGTTGCAGGCTCTTGCAATGATCAACAGACGGTACGGGCGAGTTGTCGCTTTGGTCCGAGTCGGTCGGCCATCATGTGGACGTGCAGTCGACCATCCAGACGCTGACGCTCATCGCGCTCGCGGCCGTGCTCTCGCCGATCATCGCCGACCTGCTGGCGCGCTGGGTCGCCGTCCCCGCGATCGTGCTGGAGCTGCTGTTCGGCGTACTGATCGGGCCGTTCGTGCTGGGCTGGGCCGCGCTGGACAACATCATCAGCGCGTTCAGCAGCCTCGGCCTCGCGATCCTCATGTTCATGGCCGGGTACGAGATCGACTTCCCCGGACTCAAGGGTCGGCCGCTCCGGCTCGCCGTCGAGGGCTGGCTGTGCTCGTTGGTCCTCGGCCTGGCGCTGGTGGCCGTGCGTACAGGGTGGACGGAGAAGACCCTCGTCATCGGGCTGGCGCTCACGACCACCGCGCTCGGGACCCTGCTGCCCATCCTGCGCGACCGCGGCCAGCTCGGTACGCCCTTCGGCAACCGCGTCATGGCGGTCGGCGCGATCGGGGAGTTCGCCCCGATCGTGACCATCTCGATCGTCCTGACCACCGACAAGCCCGGGCGCGCGCTCGTGCTGCTGGCCCTGTTCGTCCTGCTGGCCGTGGTCGCGGCGGTGCTCGCCCGGCGTCCGGCGCCGCCCCGGATCGGTGCTCTCGTCACGCGTACGCTGACCACGTCGGCGCAGTTCGCCATCCGGCTCGTGATGCTGGTGCTCGTCGTGATGGTGTTCATCGCGTACGAGTTCGGGCTGGACACGCTCCTCGGCTCCTTCGCGGCCGGCATCGTCGTGCGCCTCGCGACCCGGGCCGCACCGGAGCACCACGTGGCGACGGTCGAGTCGAAACTGGACGCGGTCGGCTTCGGTTTCCTGGTGCCGATCTTCTTCGTCGTGAGCGGGCTGAAGCTCAACCTCGACGCGCTGTCGACCGGGACCGGACTGCTCCTGACCGGCCTGTTCCTCCTGGCCCTCCTCGTCGTACGCGGCGGCCCGATCATGGTGCTGCACCGGCGCGACCCCGGCCGGGAACGGGTGGCGCTGGCCCTGCTGGGATCGTCGGCCCTGCCGCTCATCGTGGTGATCACCGGCATCGGTACGGACGACGGAGTGCTCACGACACTCGTCGCGGCAGCGCTGGTGGCGGCCGGAGCACTGTCGGTCCTCATCTACCCGCAGGTCGCGCTGCGGCTGGTCGTGCCGGGCGACGCGGAACCCGCGCGCGTTCCCGCCGAACCCGAAGCTCTTTAGAGCGTCCCGCAGGAGGATTGCAAGATCAAATTCATGTCCCGGTACGGGCGAAGCATCCATCACGCGTTTGGGTCGCCGTTTCACGGTGCGGATGTAGGGTCCTCCCGGCCTTTGTCCCGACTGTCCGATACGAACCGCGGTGGATCGTGGCGAGAGTGCAGCTATGACGTCCCACGCGCTGTGGATCACGTCAGAGCCGCTCCGCTGTCGGCTGTTGCCTGCGATGCGGGAACGATCTTCCGCCAGGTGAACCATGGCCGCCGATTTCCTGATCGTTTGCGGCTGGGGTGTAATTCCGGCCCGATCTGCATGATCGTTTACGCGTGAGGTGTCGCCAGGGGCGGTCAGCGTGCTCCAGAACCGTAATTGATCATGCAACCGCCGCCGTATTTACACCCCAGCCGTAAACGATCAACCCCGCCGGGCACCCACCGGCTGTCACCGGCTACCGCCGGCTACCATCGGCCGTCCATATCGGACAGTCGCGACAAAGGCCGAACGGGCTGAAGCCGGCGGCGGACTTGATCTTCAGTGGTCCTCGGCCGCATGCGGCGATCTTGCGCGAATGTCCGGGCATTTCGGGTACACCGGACGAAATTTGAGACATTCGCGCAAGATCGTCGGGGTCGGGCGCTCGGGTGCCCCGTCCTACATGCTCACCGTCAGGGGAGGAAGGTGAAGGTGACCTGGTCGAGGACGGCGCGGTCGGCGACCACGTCGATGGCCGTGATCCTGTCTTCCACCACCGTGAACCGCAGCATGATCTGCGCCTTGTCCCCGTCGGCCCACAGCCCGGCGACGTGCCCGTCGACCAGCGCCGGCCGTACCGCCTGGGCCCGGCCGAGGAAGTTGGCGACCGCAGCCTCGGTGCCGTGCAGTTCCGGGGAGCCGCCCATCCGGGTCGCCGTCGCGTCGGCGCGTACCACGATGTCGGGGTCCAGCAGGGCGAGCAGTCCGGCGAAGTCGCCCTCCCGGGAGGCGTTGAGGAATGCCTCGACCACCCGGTGCTGGCGTTGCAGGTCCGCCTCCGGATCCACCGTCCGGCCCTGCACGCGGCGGCGGGCCCGGCTGGCGAGCTGGCGGGCGGCGGCCGGCGTACGCCCGAGGATGCCGGCGATCTCCTCGAACGGGACGGCGAACATGTCGTGCAGCACGAACGCGAGCCGCTCGGCCGGATCGAGGGTGTCGAGCACCACGAGCAGGGCGAGCCCGACGGAGTCGGCCAGCACCGCCTCGTTCTCGGGATCGTGCGTACCGCCGGCCGGGTCGGCCGCGATCTCCAGCGACTCCTCCCGCCGCGACGTACGCGAGCGCAGCATGTCCAGGCAGACCCGGCCGACCACGGTCGTCAGCCAGCCGCCGAGGTTCTTGATCTCGTCGGTGTCGGACCGGCTGAGCCGCAGCCACGACTCCTGGACCGCGTCCTCCGCCTCGCTCGCCGAGCCGAGCATGCGGTACGCGACGGCCCGCAGGTGCGGCCGGTTCTCCTCGAACCGTTCGGCCAGCCAGTCATCCGGATCCACGATGATGCCTCCTTACGCGGTGGTACCCCACCCGGCTGACGGATGGGGTACCCCGGATGTGACAGGACGAGCGTATCTACCTGATCAGACCCACTTGTTTGATCAGGCCTACTTGTTTGATCAGACCTACTTGGTCAGGTCGTAGACGGTAGCGCCGCCCACGGTCTGCGCGGTGTAGTTCTCCGCGACCCAGCTCGCGATCTCCTGGGCCGAGTTGCTGCCGCCGCTCGACCGGCCGCCGAAGCCACCGCCGCCGCTGCCCAGGAAGTAGTGCACCTTCTTCGCCGCGACCAGCTTCTGGAAGTCCGCCAGCGAGATCGACGGGTCGCTGCCGTTGAAGCCGCCCAGGCTCATCACCGGGTCGCCGGTCGCGAGCTGGTAGCCCGCCGCGTTCTGCGAGCCGACCGCCGCCGCCACCCAGGTGTACGCGCTCGAGTCGTCCGCCAGCAGCGTCACGAGTTCGGAGCTCGGGGTGGAGGCGTTGAGCAGGCCGCCCGCCCCGCCCATGCCGCCGCCCATGCCGCCACCGGGGAATCCGTTCCCGCCCGCGCCGTTCTGCGTAGTGCCGGTGGACCCGGTGCCGTTCTGCGACGTGCCCGTACCCGTGCCCGCACCGTTCGGGGTCGTGCCCTGCGGCGCGGTGCCCGTCTGTCCACCGGGGAACTGCCCGCCGTTGCGGCCGCCGAAGCCGCCCGCGCCGCCGGGTCCGCCCATCCGCCCGCCGCCGAAGCCGCCCGCGCTCGCCGGTCCGGCCGTCGGGATCGAGCCGGTGTGCGGCGTACTCGCGGTGTCGACGGCGTACGCCGCCGGGCCGGCCAGGGCCGCCGCGATGCCGAGGCCGGCGACGACCGGCAGGACGACCTTGGGCAGCACGTGGCCGACGAAGAGGGCCGCCGCGCCGAGCAGGCCCGCCGCGATCACCAGGTAGCGCAGCCACGGCAGGTAGTCGGAGCTGCGGCCGAGCAGGACGAACGACCAGACGGCGGTGACCGCGAGGGTCACGGCGAGCACCGAGCGGGCGATCGGGCTGGTCCGGTGCTGCCACAGCGAGGCGGTGCCGATGCCGACGAGCGCGCCGACGGCCGGGGCGAGCGCCACCGTGTAGTAGGCGTGGAAGATGCCCGCCATCAGGCTGAACGTGACGCCGGTGACGATCAGCCAGCCGCCCCAGAGGATGAGGGCCGCCCGCAGCCGGGAGGTACGCGGTGCCCGCAGCGTCAGCGCGAGCCCGGCGACCAGCAGGATCAGCGCGGCCGGGAGCAGCCAGGAGATCTGGCCGCCGATCTCGGAGTTGAACAGCCGGCCGATGCCGGTCTCGCCCCACATCCCGCCGGCGGTGTTGCCGCCCCCGCCGCCGCCGACACTGCCGACCTCGTCACCGGTGATGCGGCCGAAACCGTTGTAGCCCAACGTGAGTTCGAGAATGCTGTTGCTCTGCGAGCCACCGATGTAGGGGCGGCTCGACGCCGGCCACAGGCTCACGGCCGCGATCCACCAGCCGGCCGCGACGATCATCGAGCCCAGGGCCGCGAAGAGCTGCCAGATCCGCGTGCGTACGCGTACCGGGGCGGCGAACAGGTAGACGAGGCCGAAGGCGGGGATCACCAGGAAGGCCTGGAGCATCTTGGTCAGGAAGCCGAATCCGACGAACGCGCCGGCCAGCAGCAGCCACGTGGTCCTGCCCCGCTCCACCGCGCGGGTGACGGCGTACGCGCCCGCGACCAGGAGCAGCACCAGCAACGCGTCGGGGTTGTTGAACCGGAACATCAGGGTCGCCACCGGCGTCAGCGCCATCACCGACCCGGCGATCAGGGCGGCGCCCGGCGTGAACCAGCGGCGGACGGTCGCGTACAGCAGGGCGACGGCCGCCACCCCGCACAGCGCCTCCGGTACCAGGATGCTCCACGAGTTCACCCCGAAGATCCGGGCCGACAAGCCCATGAGCCACATCGAGGCCGGGGTCTTGTCGACGGTGATGAAGCTCGACGCGTCGAAGGAGCCGAAGAACATCGCCTTCCAGCTCGCCGACGCGGCCTGGGCAGCCGCCGAGTAGTACGCGTTCGCCCAGCCGGATGCGCCGAGCCCCCACAGGTAGAGCAGGGCGGTCCCGACGACGAGGCTGATGAACGCCGGCCGCTCCCAGCGGGGATGCCGGGCGGAAGGCGGTGTCGGGGCCGGGGCGACACGCGTCTGATCTGCTGTTTCGCGTACGTCTGTCACGGTCATGTCCATGAGAGTGACGCCCCGTGATCGGCGATCCGTCCGGTCCGGCTGGGTGTCACCTGGAAAGGCCCGCAACCCTGGCTGAGGGTTGCGGGCCTGGGAACTCGCCGGTCAGACCGTCAGCGTCGGACGGTCTGCGGCTGGAGACCGCGCAGGAACGCCTCGGCGAGCGGGACCGCCGTGGCGGTCGAGTCGCCGCCGTTCTCGACGAACACGGCGAAGGCCAGGTCGCCCTGCCAGCCGATGAACCACGCGTGGGTGTGCGCCGGGTCGGCGTCGTACTCCGCCGTACCGGTCTTGCCGCTGACCGGGCCGCCGGGAACGTCCTTGAGCGAGACCGCCGTCCCGTTCGTCACCACCTCGCGCAGGCCCGTCCGCAGCTGCGTCAGGGTCGACTCCTTGAGCTGCGGCCCGTCCGCGGCCGGGGCGGCGGGGGCCGGGTCCAGCAGGAGGACGGGCTGCTTCCACCGGCCGCGGGCGACCGCGCCGATGGCGCCGAGCATCGCGACCGGGGAGACCACCGTCGTGCCCTGCCCGAACGCCGCGGCCGCCTGCTCGGCCTGCGAGCCGCCGGAGGAGACCGCGCCGGTGAAGCAGTCGACGCCGAGGTCCCACTTCGTGCCGAGACCGAGCGCGGTGCCCGCGGCCGCGAGCCCGGTGTCGCCGAGCTTCGGGGCCAGCGACGCGAACGCGGTGTTGCACGACTTGGCCAGATCGGTGTGGAACGGCACCGGGCCGAGCGCCATGTCGTGGGCGTTCTTGAAGGTCCGGCCGTCGACCGTGTAGGTGGCCGGGCAGTCGACCACCGAGTCCGCGGTCACCGATCCGCCGTCCAGCACCCCGTACGCCGTCACGACCTTGAACGTCGAGCCGGGCGGGACCTGGGCGACCAGCGCGAGGTCGTCGCCGCCGCCGTCGGGACCGTTGGCCACGGCCAGCACGTGCCCGTCGCTGACCCGCATGGCGACGATGGCCGTCCGCTGGGTCAGCTTCGAGCCGGCGATCGCCCCGTCGGCCGCGTTCTGGACCTTCGGGTCGAGCGTGACCGACAGCGCCTGACCGTCCTTCGCGTCGGCCCCGAAGACCTTCTGCGTACGCGTCGTGCCGTCGGCGTTCTTGCTCGTGATGTCCACCTCGACGCCGTCGGAGCCGCGCAGCCGGGCGTCGTACTGCTTCTGCAGCCCGTAGAGGCCGACCTGGTCGCCCTGGGCGTACTTGCCCGGGTTGGCGTCCATGATCTCCTTGGTGACCTCGCCGACCGAGCCGAACAGCGCCTTGGCGAACGTCCGCGTCGGGGCGAGGATCCGCGTCTCCTCCCGGAACACCGTCCCGTCGAGGTCGTGGATCATCGGCTTGATCTGGTCGTACGCCTCCCGGCGCAGGGTCACGATCTCGACGAACGCGTCCGGCTTGGCCTGGGCCACCTGCTGGGCCAGGCCGCTCAGGTCGACTCCGCCGGGCACCACGGTCTTCAACGCCGAGTCGAGGACGGGCGTCAGGACGGCGAGATCCTTGATCTTGTCCGGTTCCACCCCGACGACCACCACGTTGCGGGCGGTCGCCAGCGGGTTGCCGGCCGCGTCGTTGATCCCCGCCCGCGCCGCCGCGACCACCTTGGTGTTCAGTGCGGCGTTCTCCTGCAGATCGGGGTGGACGATCTTCGGATCCCAGATCACCCGCCAGGTCTTGTTCTGCTGGGTCAGGCGTACCTGCGAGGGGTAGGTCCAGTGCGTGCCGCCGGGCAGCGTCCAGTCGACGGTGATCTTGCCGGTGGCGGACTTGTCGGAGATCGTGGGCTTGCCGTCGGCCTTGACCGTGACGGTGTCGAGGGTGCCGGACAGGCCTTTGAGGCGGTTGGCGACGTCGGTCTCGGTGAGGGCCTGGTTCTGCGGCCCGACGAAGGTGACCTTGCCGTTCCACTGCGCGTGCGGCCAGCCGGCCACGAAGGCGTCGAGGGCGGGGCCGGGCTCGGGATCCTTGGAGCAGGCGGCGAGCGGCGTCGCGAGCAGGGCGAGCGCGGCGAACAGCGCGATCCGACGGTGCTGTGCGAGGGCTGGCATGCCGACCATTCTGCTCCATGATCACAAACGCGGCGAGGCGCGACGGACCCGGTGTGCGGGTTTCACCTGACCGCCGCCTGCCGCCCGGTTCGGCCGCCCGGAGGTTGTCATAGGGTGGAGACGACGGACGAGCCCACAGCGTGGTGGGTGAGGGGAGCTGTGTGATGTCACCCGAAGGTGGCCTGATGAGCGGCGAAAGCGTGGACACGCCCGCCGACCTGCCCGGCGACATGGTCGTCGAGGCCGACGTGGACGTCGAACTCGACGAGGACCTGCCCAACGCCGAACGGCTCGTCGCCGGCGCCGTGGCGCTGGCCGGCGACAACCTGGACGACGCGCAGCTGGTGGGCCGCTACTGGCGGTTCGCGCCCGACGAGGAGCTGATGGGGCAGACCCCGAGCGCCATGCTCGCGGCCGTCCGCGGCCACCGTGAGCTGGCCGGCCGGCGCGAGCGGGGCGAGCTGATGCTGCGGATCGGGCTGACCCCCGACGGCGCCCACACGTGCATCGAGATCGTCACCGACGACATGCCCTTCCTGGTCGACTCCGTCACCGCGGCGCTGTCCGCGCGCAATCTCGACGTGCACATGCTGGTGCACCCCTTGATCGTCGTACGCCGGGAGCCGGACGGCACGCTCACCGAGGTGTGTGCCGACGTCGAGCCCGACGACGCGATCGGCGGCGACGAGATCGAGTCGTGGATGCGGATCGAGACCGACCCGGTACGCGACGCGGCCGAGGCCCGGCAGCTCTCCGTGGAGCTGGACCGCGTCCTCACCGACGTACGCCTGGCCGTCGAGGACTGGCCGCGGATGCGCGAGCGGGCGCTGGAACTCGCCGACGAGCTCACCTCCGCCGTGCTCCCGGTGCCGGACAAGGACATCACCGACTCGGTCGAGCTGCTGCGGTGGCTGGCCGACAACCACTTCACGTTCCTCGGCTACCGCGAGTACAAGCTGGTCGACGGGCACCTGCTGAGCGCCGTGGCGGAGTCCGGCCTCGGCATCCTGCGGGGGGCGCAGGAGGCGCCGCGCGAGCTCGCGTCGATGACGCCGGAGGCGTACCAGCGGGCGTTGGAGAAGCGGCTGCTCATCATCACGAAGGCGAACTCGCGGGCCACCGTCCACCGCTCGGCGTACCTGGACTATCTCGGCTTCAAGACCTTCGACGAGATGGGCGAGGTCGACGGCGAGATCCGGTTCCTGGGCCTGTTCTCGTCGGCCGCCTACCGGGGCAGCGTACGCGAGCTGCCGGTGGTCAAGCGCAAGGTCCACGAGGTGCTGGAGCGCTCCGGGCTGAGCCCGCGCAGCCACTCCGGCAAGGATCTGCTGGAGATCCTGGAGAGCTACCCGCGCGACGAGCTGTTCCAGATCGGCACCGAGGATCTCTACCACGCGGCCGTCGGCGTCCTGCGGATGGCGGGCCGCCGGCAGCTGCGCGCGTTCCTGCGGCGGGACGCGTACGGGCGGTTCATCTCGTGCCTGGTCTACCTGCCGCGGGACCGGTTCACCACCGCGCACCGGCTGGCCATGCAGGAGATCCTGCTGGACGAGCTGAACGGGATCGGGCTCGACTACACGACCAAGGTCACCGAGGGCCCGCTGGCCCGGGTGCACTTCATCGTCCGGGTGGACCCGCAGGCCCCGCCGCAGCGCGTGGACGCCGACGGGATCGCCGAGAAGCTCGCGGACGCCACCCGCGCCTGGGACGACGACTTCAAGCTGGTGCTCGCCCGCAAACTCGGCGACGAGCAGACCAAGAACCTCTTCCACAAGTACGTCGACGCGCTGCCCGAGACCTACAAGGACGGGTACAACGCGTACGAGGCGATGCAGGACCTGGCCAAGCTGGAGCTGCTGGAGGAGCCCGGCCAGCTGGAGCTGCACCTGTTCCGGCGGCGCAAGGACGACTCCGACGTCCGCTTCAAGATCTTCCGGTTCGGCGACCCGATGGTGCTCTCCTCGGTGCTGCCGGTGCTGCACTCGCTCGGCGTGAAGGTCACCGACGAGCGGCCGTTCGAGATCAGCCGCCGCGACGGCACCGCGCACGTCTACGACTTCGGCCTCACGCTGCCGGAGAACGCCCGCGAGCTGGCCGAGGTCCGCTCGCACGTGGAGAACGCCTTCGCCGCCGCCTGGCGCGGCGAGGCCGAGGTGGACGGTTTCAACGAACTCGTGCTGCGGGCCGGCCTGACCTGGCGGCAGGTCGTCGTCCTGCGCGCGTACGCCAAGTACCTGCGGCAGACCGGAACCGTGTTCACGCAGGAGTCGATGGAGCAGACGTTCATCGCGTACCCGGGGCTGGCGGGGGCGCTCGTCGCGCTCTTCGAGACCCGCTTCGACCCCGCGCTCAAGCTCTCCGACGCCGACCGCGAGACGCAGGGCAAGGAGCTCGTCGCGTCGATCAACCGGCAGCTCGACACGGTCGCCAGCCTCGACCAGGACCGCATCCTGCGCAACTACCTCACCCTCGTGCAGGCGACCCTCCGGACGTCCTTCTACCAGCGCGGCACGGAATCGCGGCCCAAGGCGTACATCTCCTTCAAGCTCGATCCCCAGGCGATCCCCGACCTGCCCGCGCCGCGGCCCAAGTTCGAGATCTTCGTGTACGCGCCG
Source organism: Hamadaea tsunoensis DSM 44101 (assembly GCF_000428945.1). Lineage (GTDB taxonomy): Bacteria > Actinomycetota > Actinomycetes > Mycobacteriales > Micromonosporaceae > Hamadaea > Hamadaea tsunoensis. The sequence continues at coordinate 283,059 of NZ_AUAX01000009.1, forward strand.
CGCTTCGAAGGCGTACACCTGAGATTCGGTGCGGTGGCACGCGGTGGCCTGCGGTGGAGCGACCGGCGGGACGACTTCCGCACCGAGATCCTGGGCCTGGTGAAGGCGCAGATGGTGAAGAACGCGGTGATCGTGCCGGTCGGTGCCAAGGGCGGGTTCGTGCTGAAGCAGGCGCCGGCCGCGACCGACCGGGACGCGTTCCTCGCCGAGGGTGTGGCCTGCTACAAGCTGTTCATCTCGGCGCTGCTGGACATCACCGACAACCTCGACGCCGGCAAGATCGTGCCGCCCGCGGACGTGGTGCGCCACGACCCGGACGACCCCTACCTGGTCGTGGCGGCGGACAAGGGCACGGCCACCTTCTCGGACATCGCCAACGGCATCTCGGCGGAGTACGGGTTCTGGCTCGGCGACGCGTTCGCCTCGGGCGGTTCGGCCGGCTACGACCACAAGGGCATGGGCATCACCGCCCGGGGTGCCTGGGAGTCGGTCAAACGGCACTTCAGAGGCCTGGGTGTCAACATCCAGGAGCAGGACTTCACGGTCGTCGGCGTCGGCGACATGTCCGGCGACGTGTTCGGCAACGGGATGCTGCTGTCGGAGCACATCCGGCTGCTGGCCGCCTTCGACCACCGGCACATCTTCCTCGACCCCGATCCCGACGCGGCGACGTCCTTTGTGGAGCGTCAGCGCCTGTTCCAGCTGCCGCGCTCCTCGTGGGCCGACTACAACGCCGACCTGATCTCGGCCGGTGGCGGGGTGTACCCGCGTACCGCCAAGTCGATCCCGATCACCCCGGCCGTACGCGCCGCGCTCGGCCTGCCCGCGACGGCGACCGCGATGAGCCCGGCCGAGCTGATGAAGGCGATCCTGCTGGCCCCGGTCGATCTGCTGTGGAACGGCGGCATCGGCACCTACGTCAAGGCGACGACCGAGTCGCACGCGGACGTCGGCGACAAGGCCAACGACGCGATCCGGGTCAACGGCGGCGCCCTGCGCGCGACCGTGGTCGGCGAGGGCGGCAACCTCGGCCTGACCCAGCGGGGCCGGATCGAGTACGCGACCGCCGGCGGGCACATCTACACGGACTTCATCGACAACTCCGCGGGTGTGGACTGCTCCGACCACGAGGTCAACATCAAGATCCTGCTGTCGGCCGTGCCGGAGCTGTCGCTGGAGAACCGCAACGCGCTGCTCGCCGAGATGACCGACGAGGTCGGCGACCTGTGCCTGCGCGACAACTACCTGCAGGCCACGGCCCTGGGCAGCGCGCGCTACCAGGCGCATTCGCTGCTGCCCGTGCACCGGCGGCTGATCAGCGCGCTGGAGCAGTCCGGCCGGCTCGACCGGGGTCTGGAGGCGCTGCCGACCGACGACGAGCTCGCCGTCCGGTTCGGCAACGGGCAGGGGCTCACCGCACCGGAGTTCGCGGTGCTGCTCGCGTACGTGAAGATCGCGCTCGAAGAGGAGATCCTGCACTCGGACCTCCCCGACGAGGAGTGGACGCTCGGGATGCTGCACGACTACTTCCCGGCCCCGCTGCGCGCCCGGTACGCCGACCTCATGACCGGCCACCGGCTGCGCCGCGAGATCGTGACGACCGGGATCGTCAACGAGGTCGTCAACCGGGGCGGCACCTCCTTCGTCTTCCGGGCGATGGAGGAGTCCGGGGCGACCGCGGCGGACGTGCTGCGCGCGTACGTGATCGTGCGGGACGTCTTCGACCTGCCGTCGCTGTGGAAGGCGGTCGAGGAGCAGGACAACAAGATCCCGACGGACGCGCAGACGATCATCTACCTGCAGACCCGCCGGCTGCTCGACCGGGCGGTCCGGTGGCTCGTCCAGAACCGCCGCGTCCTCGACGTCCCGGCCGAGATCGAGCGGCTGCGGCCCGGCATCGCGCACCTCGCGCCCAAGCTCGACACGCTGTTCCTCGGCGTCGAGAAGGACGCGCTCTCGCACTACTCGCAGAAACTCGTCGAGCTCGACGTTCCGCAGGACCTGGCCGACTGGGGCACGCGTACGCTGCACAGCTTCGGCCTGCTCGACGTCGTGGAGACGGCCCGGACCACCGGGCAGGACCTCGACGACGTGGCGGGGGTCTACTTCGTGCTGTCCGAGCAGTTCCTGGTGGACGATCTGCTGACGAAGATCTCGCAGCTGCCCCGGGAGGACCGGTGGCAGACGCTCGCCCGCATGGCCCTGCGCTACGACCTGTACGCGGCCCTCGCGGCGCTCACGTCCGAGGTGCTCACCTCGACAGCGGATCGGAAGCTGACACCGCAGGCCCGGGTCGAGGCGTGGGAGCAGCTCAACGAGGCGGCGATCATCCGGGCCCGCAACGCGATCGGAGAGTTCGACGGGGTACGCGCGGATCTGGCGCCGCTGTCGGTCCTCCTCCGCCAGATCCGCACCCTGGTCGTCCGGTAGGCCGCGGGTCCCGTTCGGCGCTTGATCCCGTTTGGCGCTTGATCCCGTTTGGCGCTTGATCCCGTTTGGCGCTTGATCCCGTTTGGATCAGGGAAATCACCCGAATCATGGCCCATGATTCGGGTGAAAAACCTGATCCGAACGGGATCTTGAGCATCTTTCCAGGGCTGCGTCCGGAGGGCGCGGGGGCTACGCTCGGTCGCATGAGCGCTCGCACCGCCGCGATCGTCGCCTGCTCCGCCGCCCTGCTCGCCGCCGGCCTGGCCGCCTGCGGCAAGTCCCCGGAGGCGGGCGGCCCGACGCCTGCTCCGACATCGTCGAGCCCGGCGGCCACCGCGTCCGGCGTACCGGTGCCGAGCCCGAGCGGCTCCGGGCCGGTGGTGTCGCCGCCGCCGCGTACGAGGCCGAGCATCATCAAGTCCCCGCAGATCCCGCCGCCGGCCCGGGACCAGTCCACCGTCGTCGGGACGGTCGTCTACAAGGAGGTCGAGGGCGGCTGCCTGGGCCTCACTGAGGACGGCACCGGCAAGACGTACGAGCTGGTCGGCGGTGATCACAAGATCCTCTCCGCCGGCGCCCGCGTACGCGTCGTCGGCATCCTGCGCACGGACATGGCGACGGTCTGCCAGATCGGAATGCCCCTCCAGGTGGTCTCGGCAGAACGCCTCTGACATCCGCGCCCCGAGATCGGCTACCTTTCTGGCATGACGATCGCGGTGGTCACGGACTCGACGGCGGGCCTGCCGCCGGATTTCGCGGCCGATGTACGGATCGTCCCGCTGTCGGTCGTCGTCGACGGCCACCCGGCCCGCGAGGGCGTCGAGATCTCCTCCGCTGAGGTCGCCGCCGCCCTGCGCAACCGCCGCGTCGCCATGACCACCTCGCGCCCCGCGCCCGCCGAGTTCGAGGCCGTCTACCGCGAGCTGCTCGACGCGGGCGCCGACGGCGTCGTCTCCGTCCACCTCTCCTCGGCCCTGTCCGGAACCTACGAGTCCGCGGTGCTCGCCGCCGCGCACCTCCCGGGCCTCGTCGAGGTGGTCGACTCCCGCTCCACCGCCATGGGCCTCGGCTTCCCCGTCCTCGCCGCGGTGGCCGCGCGCGACAAAGATCTTCCCGATGTACGCGCGGCCGCGCACGCCGCGGTCGCCGGAACGGACACGTACTTCGTGGTCGACACGCTCGACCATCTCCGCCGGGGCGGCCGGATCGGGGCCGCGTCCGCGCTGCTCGGAACGGCCCTGTCGGTCAAGCCGATCCTGCATGTCGTGGATGGCGCGATCGTGCCGTGCGACCGCGTACGCACGACGTCGCGGGCCCTCGACCGCCTGGTGGAGCTGGCCGTCGCGGCCGCCGCCGACGAGCCGGAGGTCCAGGTGGCCGTGCACCACCTGGACACTCCGGAACGGGCGGCCGTGATCGCCGACGCCGTACGCGCGAAGCTCGGCGACCGGCTCGGCGCGCTGTACGTCACCGAGGTCAGCGGGGTCATCGCCGCGCACGTCGGCCCCGGGGTCGCGGGCGTGGTCGTGCACCGCCCCGGCGCCCAGGCGAAACGGCCCGGCTGAGGCTCGGTCGAGGCTCGATGGAGGCACGGCTGAGGCTCGGTTGATCAGGTTGTCCACAAGCGACGGCTGTCCACAGGAGGCCGCTTCGTCGTCGTAGTTCCGGGCGGGTCGGCGGGCCTACCTTCACGCCGTGCGATCCTCGAAGGACGTTCCCGACGGCCGGGCCGCCGAGCGGCTGGCCGCCCTCTTCCCGCCCGCTCCGATCGAGCTGCCCGATCCCGACTGGATCCGTGATCCGGTGCTGGCCGCCGATCCCGGAGCGGGATGGGGGAGCGGCACTCTTCCGGCCGAGGAGGACTGGCCCGACGACGAGACGGGCGCGGACTCCGTGCCGTCCGAGTGGCCGGACCCCTCAGCGTGGCCGGAACCCTCAGGGGGGCCGGAACCCTCAGGGTGGTCGGAATCCTCGGTGTCGTCCGGATCGGTGTCGCCGGAGTTCTCAGCGTCGCCGGGATCCTCCTCGCGGCCGGGATCCGCAGCGCGGCCGGACGACCGCGCGGCCGCGATGGACCGGCTCGCCGCATGGGGTCTGCTCACCGGGGAGGCGGTCGAGCAGCGACCGGCCGCCGCCGACGACCGTGACCTGGGCCGCTGGCGGAGGCGGGTCGCGGACCTGCCCGGTGAGCTGGTCGTCGACCAGCCCGGGGCGCTCTTCACCGAAGCGGTGGCGGCACCGCCCGCCGGCCCGCCCTTCGCCGGGGCGCCGCCTGCCGGCCTGCCCCTCGCCGGACCACCGCCTGTCGGCCTGCCCTCTACCGGGTCGTCGCCAGCCGGGTCGCCGCCGGTCGGGTCGCCGACTGCCGGGTCGCGGCCAGTCGGGCCACCGCGAAGGCCTCACGGCACCTGGCCCGATCGCCGCCGCCGCGACCGTCCCAGCGGTCCCACGTGGAGCGACGAGCCGACCGATCCGTTCCGGCCGGCCTGGGCCGACGAGGTGACCGATCCGAGCCTGCGGACCCCGGGCGCGCACCGGCGCGACGGCCGTGGGCACGACGATCCCGGCCGCGGGGACCAACCCCCGGATCCGCCGGCGAAGAGCGCCCTGCCCACCGCGGCAGCTTTCGACCCCGGCCGTCCCGGGCTGAAGGTGATCGCCGTCGTGGCGGCCGTGGTCGTGGTCGGCGCAGCCGGGTTCGCCTGGTTCACCCGCCCGCACGAGGAACCGGTCGCGCCCGCCCCGGCCCTGAGCGCCGAGACGTCCACCGCCTCAGCCGATCCGGGCGGCCAGGTCGTCGTCGCCGTCGGCGGCAAGGTGGCTCGGCCCGGTCTCGTACGCCTCCCGGCCGGCAGTCGGGTGGCGGACGCGGTCGCGGCGGCGGGCGGCGCGCTCCCCGGCACCGATCTGTCCACGGTGAACCTGGCGAGGAAGGTCGTCGACGGCGAGCTGATCACGATTGGCGGCCCGGCCGGCGGGGGCGCGGCGGGCGGCGTACCGGGGAAGGTCAGCTTGAACTCGGCGACCGTTGCCCAGCTGGACGCCCTGCCCGGCGTCGGTCCCGTCCTCGCCCAGCGGATCGTCGAGTACCGCGACCGGAAGGGCGGCTTCGGGAGCGTCACCGAACTGCGCCAGGTCGACGGCATCGGCGACGCCAAGTACGCCGAGATCAAGGACCTCGTGATCCTGTGACCGGCCCCGATCTCCGGCTGGCCCCGGTGGCGCTGGCCTGCTGGCTCGGCGCGTACGCGTGCCTCGGCTGGACCGCGACCGTCTCCTTCGCCGTCGCCGGGGCGGCCGTGGCGCTGGCGTACCTCGCCCGGGGGCGGGCCGCCGTCGCGACCGGACTGATCGGGCTGGCGCTGGCCGGAGCGGCGACCGGGATCAGGCTGACCGCCCGGGACGACCCGGCCCTGCGCGACCTGGCCGACCGCCACGCCACCGTACGCGTCGAGCTGACCGTGTCCGACGATCCACACGCGGTGGCCGGCCGGCGGCCGACCTGGGCGATCGCCGCGCACCTCACGCACCTGACCGGCGGTGACGGGTCCGGGGCGGCGGGACGGGACCGCCGGGAGAACGCCGACGTCCTCGTTCTGGCCTCGGATCCGGCCTGGCGGAACCTGCTGCCCGGCCAGCACGTCACCGCGGACGGCCGCCTCGCCCCGCCTCGGGACCGCGGACTCCTCGCCGCGATCGTCTCCGTGAACGAGCCGCCGGCCGCGGCGACCGCGCCACCCTGGGTGCAACGCGCGGCGGGCGGCCTGCGGGCGGGGCTCCGCGACGCCTGCGCCGGACTCGATCCCCGGCCCGGCGGCCTGCTGCCCGGCCTCGTCGTGGGCGACACCTCCCGGCTGCCGCCCGAGGTGGCCGATGACTTCCGGGCCGTCGGGATGACCCACCTGACGGCCGTCTCGGGCTCGAATCTCGCCGTCATCCTCGGCTGCCTGCTGTACGCCGCCCGCTGGGCGAGGGCCGGGCCGCGCCTGAGCGCTGGGCTGTGCGTACTCGGGGTGGTGGGCTTCGTGATCCTGGCCCGGCCGTCGCCGAGCGTGCTGCGCGCGGCGGTGATGGGGGCGATCGCGCTGGTCGCGCTGGCGACCGGCCGGGGCCGGGCGGCGCTGCCGGCGTTGTGCGCCACGGTGACCGTGCTGGTGGTGGCGGATCCAGGGCTGGCCGGCGATCCGGGCTTCGCGTTGAGCGTGTGCGCGACCGCCGGCCTGCTGCTGCTCGCGCCACCCTGGCGGGATGCGTTGCGGCGCAGAGGTTTCCCGCGCTGGGCCGCGGAGGCGCTGGCGGTTCCGGCGGCGGCGCAGGTCGCGTGCGGCCCGGTGATCGCCGCGATCTCGGGCACCGTCAGCATCGTGGCGATCCCGGCGAACCTGCTGGTGGCCGCGGCGATCACGCCCGCGACCCTGCTCGGCGTGGCGGCCACCGCGCTCTCGGCGGTCTGGCCGGCCGGGGCCGCCGCGGTGGCGTGGCTCGCGAGCTGGCCCGTGTGGTGGCTGGTCGAGGTCGCGCGGGTCGGCGCCGGCCTGCCGCTGGGCAACCTGCCCTGGCCCGCCGGTACGCCCGGCGCGCTGCTCCTGGCCGGCCTCACGATCCTTCTCCTGGTGGGATTCCGCAGCACCCTGATCCGCCGGCTCGTCCTGGTCGCGGTGCTGTCGGCGGTCCTCGGCGCCGCCCCGGTACGCCTGCTCGCGTCGGGCTGGCCGCCGCCGGGCTGGATCTACGTCATGTGCGACGTCGGGCAGGGTGACGCCACGGTGCTGAGGACCGGCGATCATCAGGCGATCGTCGTGGACGCCGGACCGGGTCCATCCCTAGTGGACGGTTGCCTCGACGATCTCGGCATCACCGACGTTCCGCTCCTGGTGATCACCCATTTCCACGCCGATCACGTGGGCGGCGTCGCGGGCGTGTTCGACCACCGGCGCGTACGCGCGGTCGTGACGTCGGCGTGGCCGGAACCGGTGGAGGGCCGGCGGCTGCTGGCCGAACAGGCCGCCGCGGTCCCGGTCACCGCCGCCGAACCCGGCCAGGTACGCCGCATCGGCCCGGTCACGCTGACCATCCTGGGACCGGTGACGGCGTTGCGCGGCACCCGCTCCGATCCCAATGACAACTCGGTCGTGGCGCTGGCCGCCACCGGCGGCGTACGCGTGCTGCTGACGGGGGACGCCGAGGTCGAGGAGCAGGAGGAACTGGCCGGTCTGGTGGGACGCGTCGACGTGCTCAAGGTCGCCCATCACGGCAGTGCCTTCCAGGCGCCCGCCTTCCTCGACGCCGTCCGGCCGAGAGTGGCTCTCGTCTCGGTGGGGCAAGGGAATCCGTACGGGCATCCGAGCCCGTCGGTCCTCGCGTACCTGAGCCGGGGCGGGGCGCGGGTGGTGCGTACCGACCTGGCCGGCGACATCGCGATTGTGGTGACTCAAGGTGCTATTGCCATCACACTCCGCGATCCTTAGCTGCCGGACCCGATCGAGTGAGCGGATCATGGCCGCTGGCATGCGAGGATGGCTGTGTGAGTGCTCCCGCGCTGCTGTTGGTCCTGGGCGACGAGGAACTGCTGGCCGCCCGGGCGGTCGCCGAGGTCGTCGACGCGGTCCGCCGTGACGATCCACTCGCGGCGCTCACCGAGTTCGCCGCGTCCGACCTGCTGCCCGGCGAACTGGCCGGCGCGTTGAGCCCGTCGCTGTTCGGCGGGCGCCCGGTCGTCGTCGTCCTCAATGGACAGGACGCGAAGAAGGACCTGGCCGCTGCCCTCACCGCGTACGCGCAGAATCCCGACCCCGACGTCAGCCTCGTCGTCTGCCACGCCGGCGGCGCCAAGGGCAAGGCGCTCGCCGACGCGCTGAAGAACGCGGGCGCCCAGGTGGCCGTCGCCGCCAAGCTGACCCGGCACGGCGACCGCGCCGAATTCGTCCGCAACGAGTTCCGGCGGCTGGGCGGGAAATGCTCCGGCGACGCCGCCGAGGCCCTGCTCGAAGCGGTCGGCAACGACCTGCGCGAACTGGCGTCGGCCTGCGCCCAGCTGATGGCCGACACCGACGGGCGCATCGACGTCGAGGTGGTCCACCGGTACTACCGCGGCAAGGCGGAGGTCAGCGGCTTCTCGGTCGCCGACGCGGCCGTGGCCGGCGACGTACCGGCCGCCCTGGAGGCGCTCCGCTGGGCACTGGCCACCGGCGTCGATCCCGTTCCGATCGCCGACGCGCTCGCCGACGGCGTACGCACGGTCGCCCGGGTGGCCAGTGCGGCTCGGGGCGGCGGGAACGCGTACCAGATGGCGAGCAAGCTCGGCATGCCGGCCTGGAAGATCGAGAAGGCGCAGCGGGTGGCCCGCGGCTGGACGCCGGAGGGCCTCGTGACCGCGATGGCCGCCGCCGCACGCTGCAACGCCGAGGTCAAGGGCGGCTCCGACGATCGCGGGTACGCCCTCGAACGCGCGGTCATGTCCGTCGCGGCGGCCCGGGGCGGCGGCCGATGAGCGACCGGCCGCCCTACTACGCGCGCATCCTGCGGCTGAAGTATCTGCGACCGGGCGGGCTGCTCTGCTTCTTCTTCTTCGAAGGTGCGATCGCCCTGGCCACCCTGCTCGCCATGGCCGAACTCGTCTCGTGGTGGGCCGTCCTCGTCCTGCCCGGCGCGGTCGCCGCCATGGTCAAGATCAACGACGTGATCGCCGGGTTCGGGGCGAGATCGGCCGCCCGTGCGCACGCCCGGGCCGCGGTCCGGGTCGCGACCCGCAACGCCGCGAAGCGTACGCGTCGCCGGCAGGTCAAGATGATCGGCCGGGCCAAGGTGCCCCAGCCGGTGGTGCCGCTGCTGAGCCTGGAGGAGCAGGCCGCCATCGAGGCGCGCCGCCGCCAGTCGGCCTCCCACCGCTACGACTGACCTCGATCAGGCGATCCGCGGGAATCAGGCGATCCGCGACGATCTGGCATTCCGCGACGATCCGGATCCCACAACGATCCGGATCCCACAACGCGAAAAAGCCCGCCGCCATACCGGCGCGGGCTGATTCGCGTGATGCGTCAGGCGGAAACGGCGCCCAGGCGCTTGGCGATCGACGACTTGCGGTTCGCCGCCTGGTTCTTGTGGATGACGCCCTTGCTGACGGCCTTGTCCAGCTGGCGCGACGCGGCGCGCAGCAGCTCGGTGGCCTTCTCGGTGTCGCCGGCCTCGGTCGCCTCGTGGAACTTGCGGACCGCGGTCTTCAGCGACGACTTGACCGACTTGTTGCGCAGCCGGGCCTTCTCGTTCTGGCGGTTGCGCTTGATCTGGGACTTGATGTTCGCCACGCGACAGCCTCGTCCTGCTCTTCTCGGGTTCGGATTCATTGCACAGGCCGGTGACGGCCGCGACGTGCCAGGTTACCAGGTCGGGGTGGGCGGGGCCAAAACGGGCCGCCACCGACTCCGCCGATGTCACGCTCAGTCTAGCGGCAGCTCCGTGCGATGAACCACCCGCCGGTGTCGGTGATCACGCCGGTACGCGTGCCGGGCCGGCGAGGATGGGACGCCGCGACTCATTTCTCTGCCGGCGGTTAGTGTGAAGTGTGGAGCTGAGCGAATTCTGGAGCATCCTCGCGGCGGCCCGGGCCGATGTCGACGGCGCCTACGGCGAGGACGGCGCGACGCTGGCGAAAGCCCTGCGGCTGCGGTTGGACGATCTGTCCGCCGAGCGTCGCGCGGCCTTCGGGGAGCACTTCGTCCTAGTCGACGCCGCGGCCTGCCGGTGGGACCTGTTCGGGGCGGCGTACCTGATCGGCGGCGGCTGTGATCTTGCGGGTTTCGCGGACTTCCGGGCGGGCCTGATCGCGGCGGGCGAAGAATGGCACACCCGAGCCCTCGCCGATCCGGACATGCTGGCCGGGCACCCGATCGTCGCCGAGGCGGCGGACTGGGACGACGACAGCGCGCTCTACGCGGAGCTCGTCGCCACGGCGGTCGCCGAGGCCACCGGTGCCGCTCAGGCGGAGCGGGAGCTCGCGGGGGAGCGCTGGGACTTCGACGACGACGCCGCGATGCGCCACCGGCTGCCCCGGCTGTCGGCCCTGTTCCTCGGCTGGCCCAAGAACGAGGGCTGCCGCTGCTGACGAGGGCCGCTGCCCCCGGAGGGGGCTGCTGAGGAGGCGGCGAGAGCCCCGGGCGCGCCAACGCAACTCCGAGGAACCCGAGGGGGACGCCCGCCGATTCGGCCGGGGTTGCCGCTGTCGGAAGAGCGATCCGCCGGGCATGGGATCATAGGAGGCGAGCTGCGACCGCAGCCCGCCCTTCTTCCCGACGAAACGGACTGTCCGTGCCTGCGACGCCCGGTGTGAACCAGCCCGGTGCCACCGATTCCGGTGCCATCCGCAACTTCTGCATCATCGCTCACATTGACCACGGTAAATCGACCCTGGCCGACCGGATGCTGCAGCTGACCGAGGTGGTGGACCCGCGGCAGATGCGCGCCCAGTACCTCGACCGCATGGACATCGAGCGGGAGCGCGGCATCACCATCAAGTCGCAGGCCGTCCGCATGCCGTGGACGATCCGTGAGGGCGAGCGCGCCGGTGACGGGGCCGTGCTCAACATGATCGACACCCCGGGGCACGTCGACTTCACGTACGAGGTCTCGCGCAGCCTCGCCGCCTGCGAAGGTGCCGTGCTGCTGGTGGACGCCGCCCAGGGCATCGAGGCGCAGACGCTGGCCAACCTGTACCTGGCGATGGAGAACGACCTCACCATCATCCCGGTGCTGAACAAGATCGACCTGCCGGCCGCCCAGCCCGAGAAGTACGCCGAGGAGCTCGCGAACCTCGTCGGCTGCCTGCCTGAGGAAGTGCTGAAGGTCTCGGGGAAGACGGGAGTCGGCGTACCGCACCTGCTGGACGAGATCGTGCGGCGGCTGCCCGCGCCCGTCGGGGACGCCCAGGCGCCGGCCCGCGCCATGATCTTCGACTCGGTCTACGACATCTACCGCGGGGTGGTCACCTACGTCCGGGTCGTCGACGGCCACATCTCGGCCCGTGACCGGATCAAGATGATGTCCACCGGAGCCGTCCACGAGCTGCTGGAGCTGGGCGTCATCTCGCCGGAGCCGGTGAAGTCGGGCGCGCTCGGCGTGGGCGAGGTCGGCTACCTGATCACCGGTGTGAAGGACGTACGCCAGTCCCGCGTCGGCGACACGGTCACGATCAACACGCGGCCGGCGGCCGAGTCCCTGGGCGGGTACAAGGACCCGAAGCCGATGGTCTACTCGGGGTTGTACCCGATCGACGGCTCGGACTACCCGGACCTGCGTGAGGCCCTGGACAAGCTGAAACTCAACGACGCGGCGCTGGTCTACGAGCCGGAGTCGTCGGCGGCGCTCGGCTTCGGCTTCCGCTGCGGCTTCCTCGGCCTGCTGCACCTGGAGATCATCCAGGAGCGCCTCGAGCGCGAGTTCGGCCTCGACCTCATCGCGACCGCGCCGAACGTGGTGTACCGCGTGGTGATGGACGACGGCAAGGAGGTCGTCGTCACCAACCCCAGCGAGTACCCGGTGGGGAAGGTCGCCGAGGTCTACGAGCCGACCGCCCGCGTGACGGTGCTGGCGCCCAACGACTACGTCGGCACGATCATGGAGCTCTGCCAGGGCCGCCGCGGTGTCCTGCTCGGTATGGACTACCTGTCGGCCGACCGTGTCGAGCTGCGTTACACGCTGCCCCTCGGCGAGATCATCTTCGACTTCTTCGACCAGCTGAAGTCGCGTACCAAGGGGTATGCGTCGCTGGACTACGAGCCCGCCGGCGAGCAGGCGGCCGAGCTGGTCAAGGTGGACATCCTCCTGCAGGGCGAGACCGTCGACGCTTTCAGTGCGATCGTGCACAAGGACAAGGCGTACAACTACGGCACGACGATCGCCGCGAAGCTGCAGAAGCTGATCCCGCGCCAGCAGTTCGAGGTGCCGATCCAGGCCGCGATCGGGTCTCGGATCATCGCCCGCGAGACCATCCGGGCGATCCGCAAGGACGTGCTCGCCAAGTGCTACGGCGGTGACATCAGCCGGAAGCGCAAGCTGCTGGAGAAGCAGAAGGAAGGCAAGAAGCGGATGAAGATGGTCGGCCGCGTCGAGGTCCCCCAGGAGGCCTTCATCGCCGCGCTGTCCACCTCCGACAGCGCGGGCGACGCCGGCAAGTCCAAGAAGTGACCGTCTTCTGTACGCGTTGCGGCGCCCCGCTCCCCGGGGCGCCGCCGGTCAGGTGTGCCGCCTGCGCGTACGAGACGTATGTGAACGCGCGACCCACCGCGAGCCTGATCGTGACCAACGACCGGGGGGAGTTCCTGGCGGTGCGCCGGGCCCGGGAGCCGCAGATCGGGTTGTGGGAGACGCCGGGCGGGTTCTGCGACGGCTGGGAGGAGCCCGCCGCCGCGGCCGTACGCGAGGGCGTGGAGGAACTCGGCGTCGAGGTACGCCTCGGCGGCTTCGTCGGCATGTACATCGGCACCTACCTGTTCCAGGACGAGCCGTTGCCGGTGCTCGACTGTTTCTGGTTCGCCACCCTGCCGCCGGATGCGCCGGTCGTGCTCGATCCGGCCGAGGCCACCGAGATGGCGTGGTTTTCGCTGGTGGAGCCGCCGGGGATGGCGTTTTCCACGATGGACCGGGCGCTGGCCGACGCGGTCGCTCTCCTTTGTAGAAAAGATCAGCCGACCGAGTAACGCCCGGCAGGACCCATCGTTACCCCAAGTGCAGTGTTTGCCGCTTTCGCCCGAATTGCCCGGGATGAAGCGGACCTATGTGCACAAGGAGTGACAATGCAGATGAAGAAGGCCGGGGCTGTCGCCTTTGGCGCGCTCGCGACCGTCGCGGTGATCGGTGCTCCCGCCTCCGCCGCCGTTGGCAACACCGCCCCCGAGGCCAAGGCGCAGACGATGCGTGAGGTCGGCGGGCAGTTCCTGGGCACCTCGATCGCCCGTGACGGCTGGGGCTCCCCGTGGGGTGGCCCGCAGCAGGCGCTGGCCGTGGTCGGCACGGGCTCGGTGGCCAACGCCGCCGCCTGGCAGATCTGCGGTTCGGACGCGGTCGCCGGCGTGGGTGTCACGCTCAACGCGAGCTCGCCCGACACCGTTCTGGACGGCTGCACCAACGCGAACATCTGGCTGAAGCAGGACACCACCAAGCCGGTCATCGGCGCCCTGAACGACTCCGCGATCGCGGTGGCGTCGTGGCAGGCGTGCGGCTCCGCGGTCGGTGGCGGCATCGCCGGCACGATCGCGATCCAGGCGCCGCACACCATGCTGGGCGGCTGTGACAACTCGAACATCGTCATCGCGGGCCCGGGTGACAACTACACCGAGAGCGCGACCGTCGCGACCGCGAAGGTCAAGCTCACCCCGGCGCAGAAGCAGCAGCTCAAGGCCGCCAAGATGGCCGCGAAGCGGCAGCGTCTGGCCAACAAGCTGGCCGGCGTCGGCGGCAACCAGACCGACGTGGTCCGGGCGTCGTTCATGGCCAAGAAGAACAACATGCTGGCGGCCAAGCACGCCGTCAGCCACAACGCCGCGGCGCCCAAGTCCATGGGCGACTGGGGCTCGCCGTGGGACCTGGAGCCGCAGTCGCTGGTCTCCGTCGGCAGCGGCAGCGCGGCCCAGGTCGCCAGCTGGCAGGCCTGCGGCGGCACCGCGGTCTGGGGTGTCGGCGGCGTCATCTCCAGCGGATCGCCGAACACGGTGTTCGGCGACTGCCGCAACGCGACCGTGCACATCACGCAGGACGACCCGACCGCGGTGATCTCGGTGCTCGACAACTCGTCGATCAACGTGGCCCCGTGGCAGGTCTGCGGCTCGAACACCGTCGCGGGCGTCGGCCTCAACGCGTCGGTCCAGTCCCCGAACACGGTCTTCGGCGGCTGCCACAACGCCGACACGATCATCGACTAGTTCCGCGTACGCCACCGGCGTACCGGTGGTGGCGGACGGCTCGACGGCTGTCGGAGAAAACAGGGGGCGGGGCGGGTCTCGGACTCGCCCCGCCTGCTTGTGCGGGTAACGAGATCTGCGACGGGTCGTTACCTCAATTGCAGTGTCTATACCGATTTGAACCAATTCGTCCGCGAGGACTCTTGGCACCACAAGGAGTGACCATGCAGGTGAGGAAGGTGGGGGCGGTCGCCGTGGGCGCGCTCGCGACGGTGGCGGCCTTCGGCGCTCCCGCCGCGGCCGCGCCGTACGGTCCGCCCGTCTCCCACGACGACGGCGCCGTCCGCACCGCCACCGACGCGACTCCGGCGGCGGGCGTACAGCGGTCGGCCCCGGCGGGCCCGGCCGATCTGGGCTCGACCCTCGGCGGCGCGCTCGGGCTCGGGCTGGACAAGGACGCACCGGCCAAGATCGGTGGCTCGGGGTTCCAGCCGCTGATCTCGATCGGCGCCGGCTCCTCCGTGATGGCCGCACCCTGGCAGGTCTGCGGTTCGACCGCCGTCGCCGGCGTCGGCGGCGCGGCGAGCCAGGGCACGCCGAACACCGTCATCGGCGACTGTTCCAACTCTCACGTCCAGCTCAAGCAGGACGGCGTACCCGGACTGATCTCGATCCTGGACGACAGCGACGTCGACGCGCTGCCCTGGCAGGTCTGCGGCTCCAACGTGGTCGCCGGTGTCGGCGCCACGGTGGCCTCGTCCTCGCCCGCCACGGTGACCGGCGACTGCACCAACGCGCAGACGCACATCACCGGCGGCGCGGACGCGACCGGCCCCAAGAGCCTGATCTCGGTGCTCAGCGGCAGCGCCGTGCACGCACTGCCGTGGCAGGTCTGCGGCTCGACCGCGGTCATGGGCCTCGGTGTCGCGGCCGGTCTCAACTCGCCGACCACCGTCATCGGCGGTTGCGACAACAGCCGCATCTCGATCACCAAGCGGGCCAACCCCGCCGTGATCCCGCTGCTGTCGAACGTGGGCCTGAACGTGCTGCCGTTGCAGGCCTGCGCGTCGGACTCGCTCTTCTCGCTCGTCGGGCTCTCCCCGGCGATCGACAGCCCGGCCAACGTGCTGGGCGGCTGCGACGCGGGTGGCGTCACCTACGAGTGAGGCGTACGCGAAAGGCCCCGGGGTACGCGCCCCGGGGCCTTTCTTCATGCGTACTTCCTAGCGGAGCCAGGGGATGCTGCGGTCGAGCTGGCCGCGCTCCTTGAGCTCCTTGCGCAGCGGGATCTCGTCGTCGACGTAGCCGTCCCAGTTGATGCCCCAGTAGTTCGCCGAGTGCGGAGCCTCGCCGAGCAGCTGGCGCTGGACCGGGGTGCGGTTGGCGTACCACTCGCCGTTGGGGTCGAAGTCGATCGCGTCGAGGTGCCGGATCCACCGGTACGTGTACCCGATGAACAGCATCTTGCGCGTGATCGTCGACAGGTTCGTCGAGCGGGAGTGCCACTGGCGGCGGTCGAAGATGAACGCGTCGCCCGGGTTGGCCGTGATCTCCACGGTGCCCTCGGGGTCCGGGTTGTGCACCGTCAGGTCCGCCGGGCGGCTCAGCGAGTTCTTCAGGTGGCTGCCCGGGATGACCTTGGTGGCACCCCGGCCGGTCTCCGACAGGTCGCTCAGCACGTACGCGATCTTCAGCGAGAACATCGGCCGCGGCAGGTTCGGGTCCATCGTCTCCGGGTCGGAGTTCTGCCGGTACCCGTCCTGGTGCCAGCCCCAGTAGGGCTTCTCCGGCTCCTTGGCCGGCGGGGTGACGTCCAGGTGGTTGTGGTGGGAGTAGATGTTCCAGCCCGCCAGGCCCCACATGTAGGGCAGCACCTTCGGGTGGGTGAGCAGGTCGCCGAAGAGCTCGTCGCGGTTGAGGAAGCCCAGCAGGTGGACGGTGCCGTTCTTGTCGTTGCCGGCCGCCACCTCCTCCGCGTACACGCGGTCGACGGCGGCTTCGAGGGCCGCCCGGTGCTCCTCGGTCAGCACGTTGCGCAGCAGCAAGAAGCCCTGCTCATGGAACTCCTTGCGGTCGACCTCGCTGATCGGCTCATAGCCGGTGAGATCGCCGTAGTAGTTCGGGTTCGCCATGTCCTCCCCTAGGGTGGTGGTCAGCGGTCGGGACGGTCGGCGCGGAGCGGGGCTTGGGGGCGGCGGGGATGCTGCCCACGAGGGTGGCCCGTGCCTCGGCCGGCACAAGAAGGCGATGGTAACTCGCGTCCCCGAGCGCCGCGTGACCGAGATCCGCCCGACCCGACCGCAGGGTGATGAATCGGACAGAATCGGGCCGAAAACCAGCTGGTCAGGCGACGCTCGCCACGACCTGCGTCGGATCCGCCGAGGGCAGGTCGTTCCAGGAACCCGTCTGCGCAGTCCACTCACGCCCGGCGAAGGCCACCCGGGCGACCCCGTGGTCGGCCGCGCGGGACACGAGCCAGTGCGCGTACGCCCAGCCCTGCGTGGCCGCCGTCGCCGGTACGCGGACCGCCTTGGCCTGGTCGTCGACCTGCAGCACGAAGGAGGTGCCGTAGTCCAGCCGCATGCTCTCGGCGAGCGCGGAGACGGCCGGACCGCCGACGGGCGAGGACGACGCCTCCGGCACGGTGCAGACCACGGCCGCCGGGGCGTGGCCGAGCAGGGCGTCGGCGATCGTCTGCGCCTCGTCGGCCCACTTCTCGTACGCGTTCGGGTACGCCGAGCGCTGCACCTTCTGGGCGGCCTCGGTGACCCGCATCGCCTGCCAGCCCTTGACCTTCACCAGGGCGGTGTAGAACTTCTTGGCGGCGTACCGCGGGTCGGAGATCTGCTCCGCGGTGCCCCAGCCCTGGCTCGGCCGTTGCTGGAACAGGCCCAGCGAGTCGCGGTCCCCGCCGGACAGGTTCTCCAGCTTGGACTCCTGCAACGCGGTCGCCAGCGCGACCACGACGCCGCGGGCGGGCACCTTGCGGCTCTGCCCGACCGCGGTGACGGTGGCGGCGTTGGCCATCTGGGTCAGGTCCAGCGAGACGCTCCCGGCCGGGCTGGTGACCTCACAGCCGAGCTTGGGCGGCAGGCCGAAGGGCCGCTTCGGGCCGGAGCGGCCGGCGAGGTAGAGCGCGAAGGCCGCGAGCAGCACGACCACGAGTCCGCCGACGATCACCCGTGCCTTCACGCCCACACCATATCCAGATTCACCCTGCTCCAGCGAGTACTCTCAGCCGCCGATCCCGGTCAACCAGGCCGGACGCCGCTTCTCCCGGGCCGCGGCCACACCCTCGCGACCCTCGGCCGACGTGAAGTGGTGCACCGACAAGGCGGCCAGCTGAGCGTCGCCCTGCGGCCGCTCGCGCAGCAGCAGCTTCGTCGCCCGCATCGCCTCCGGACCACCCAGGACCAGGGATTCGGCGTACGCGCGGGCGGTCTCCTCCAGTTCCCCGGCCGGTACGCACTTCGTCACGAGCCCGATCTCGGCCGCGCGTACGCCGCCGAACACGTCGCCGGTGAGGAACAGTTCGGCGGCCGCCCGGCTGGTGATCCGGGACAGGACGACGGCCGAGATCACGGCCGGGACGACGCCGATGCGTACCTCGGTGAAGGCGAAGTGCGCGTCGGCCGAGCAGACCGCCACGTCGGCCGCCGCGATCAGGCCGAGGCCGCCCGCCCGGGCCGGGCCGCCGACGACGGCCAGCACCGGTTTCGGATGCTCGGCGATCGCCCGCAGGATGTCGCCGAGGCGGCTCACCGGCATCCCGTCACCGGTGGCGGCCTGGGTCTCCTTGAGATCCGCCCCGGAACAGAAGACGGTTCCGGTGTGGCGGAGTTCGACGAGGCGTACGGAGTCGTCGGCGGCCGCCTGGTCCAGGGCCGCCAGCAGCTCCGACATCAGCTGCTGGGAGAGCGCGTTGCGGTTGGCCGGGCTGTCGAGCGTGAGCGTCGCCACGCCCTGCGCGTACGCGGACTGGATGAGAGCCATGGCCGCAGCCTAAAGGAACGTTCAGTACGGCAGACTGGGGAACGTGCCCGCGACCCTGCCCGACGGTGAACCCATGCCGCCCACCGGTGAACTCCCCGGTTCGGCCCTCGACGGCGCGGCCGACCGGCCCTTCGGCGTCTACCTGCACGTGCCGTTCTGCGCCAGCCGGTGCGGGTACTGCGACTTCAACACGTACACGCCGACGGAGTCCGGGCTCGACCAGACCGACTACGTGACGGCCGCGCTGGCCGAGATCGCGTTCGCGCGGCGCGTCCTCGGTACCGACCGCCCCGTGCGGACCGTCTTCGTCGGCGGTGGTACGCCGACCCTGCTGCCGCCCGGTGACCTCGCCCGGCTGCTGGCGGCGATCGACGACGCCTGGGGGCTGGCCCCGGACGCCGAGGTGACCACGGAGGCCAACCCCGAGTCGGTGAACCCCGCCTCGCTGAAGACTCTGCGGGAAGCGGGGTTCACCCGGATCTCGCTCGGCATGCAGTCGACCGCCCCGCACGTGCTCCGGCTCCTGGAACGGCGGCACACTCCGGGCCGGGCCGCCGAAGCCGCCCAGGAAGCCCGCGCGGCGGGATTCGAGCACGTCAACCTCGACCTGATCTACGGCACGCCGGGCGAGACCGCGGCCGACTTCGACCGGTCGCTCGCCGCCGCGGTAGCCGCAGGAGTCGACCATGTCTCCGCGTACTCCCTGATCGTGGAGGAGGGGACGAGGCTGGCCGGCCGGGTCCGGCGGGGTGAGGTGCCGATGCCCAGCGACGACGTGGCGGCGGACCGCTACCTGGCCGCGGAGACCGCCCTCGACGCGGCCGGCCTGCACTGGTACGAGGTGTCGAACTGGGCCGCCGACGACGCGGCGCGCTGTGCCCACAACCTGCTGTACTGGACGGGCGGCGACTGGTGGGGGATCGGCCCCGGGGCGCACTCGCACGTCGGCGGGGTGCGGTGGTGGAACGTGAAGCGGCCGGCCCACT
Source organism: Hamadaea tsunoensis DSM 44101 (assembly GCF_000428945.1). Classification (GTDB taxonomy): domain Bacteria; phylum Actinomycetota; class Actinomycetes; order Mycobacteriales; family Micromonosporaceae; genus Hamadaea; species Hamadaea tsunoensis. Next base: position 302,359 of record NZ_AUAX01000009.1, read on the forward strand.
ACGCGAAGCTGATCGCGGAGGGTGTGTCGCCGGGCGCGGGCCGCGAGCTGCTCACCGGCGAGGACCGCTACGTGGAGGACGTGATGCTGCGCCTGCGGCTGGCGTCCGGGATCGCACTGGCGGACCTGCGGGACGGAGGACCGCCGGCGGCGCGGACCGCGCTCGCCGACGGACTGCTCGACCCCCATGAGTACGCAGCCGGCCGCGCCGTGCTCACCTTGCGCGGCCGACTGCTCGCGGATGCCGTGATCCGCGACCTGCTTACTTGATCACATTCACCGAGAGCGGGTAGCGGTACAGCACGCCCTCGTTCGCCTTGATACCCGCGATGACACCGAAGATCGCGGCGATGATGATCGCGATCGGCAGCGTCAGGAAGCCGATGAACGCGCAGAAGAGCACGTAGCTCAGCACCGCGACGACGGTCCACAGGCCCTGGAAGTTCAGGGCCGCGACGGCGTGCGCCCGGACGGTCGGCGACTCGTTGCCCTTGACGAGCATCGCGACCAGCGGCGGCACCCAGCCGAGCCAGCCACCGGAGATGACTGCCGCGGCCGCGCCACCGATGTGAGCGACCAGCGCCCACGTCTTCTCTTCCTGGCTGGCGTAGCCGGCGGGCGCGACCTGGCCGGTGACCGGCGCCTGCGCGTAGCCGCCCGGCGGGGGCGGCGGCGGTGCGTCGAACTGAGGGGCGGCCGGCGGCTCGGGCTCGGACGACCCCGGCGGGGTGGGGGTTTCACTCATGCGCGACACGGTAAGCCTACGGATCAATACGCGCCAGAGGACACACCCGAGCGGATGCCGGGATATTCCCGACGCACACGCCCATGGCCTGCGGTTCTTCACACCACGGTCGAGTGGTGATCGGCCGAACGCCTGACCGACATCGGCTCCTTCGACGAGGCGCCGGTGAAACTGTAGACTGGCACTCCCCGGTCCCGAGTGCCAAACTTGCCCAAGCCGGGCAGGTCCGGCCGGGGTTCGCCCCGGATCGGACCGGCGGGGAAGACGGCGGCGAGGATGGGAGGTGCGCGGTGGCGCTGGACGATCGCAAACTGGACGTGCTGCGCGCCATCGTCGAGGACTACGTCGCCACCCAGGAGCCCGTCGGCAGCAAGGCGCTCGTCGAGCGGCACGCCCTCGGCGTGTCGCCGGCCACGGTCCGCAACGACATGGCCGTGCTGGAGGAGGAGGGCTACATCCGCCAGCCGCACACCAGCGCGGGGCGGGTGCCCACCGACGCCGGCTACCGGCTGTTCGTCGACCGGCTTTCCAAGATCAAGCCGCTCTCGCCGGCCGAGCGCCGGGCGATCGAGCGCTTCCTGCTCGGCGCGGTCGACCTCGACGACGTGGTGCATCGCACGGTCCGGCTGCTCGCGCAGCTGACCCGGCAGGTCGCCGTCGTGCAGTACCCGTCGCTGACCCGGTCCTCGGTGCGCCACCTCGAACTCGTGCCGCTGTCGACCACCCGGCTCATGCTGGTGATGATCACCGACACCGGCCGGGTCGAGCAGCGGCAGGTCGACATACCGGGCACGCTGCCGGCCGACGACGTGCTGGAGCTGCGCCGGCTGCTCAACAGCAAGCTGGCCGGCGAGCGGCTCGCGAATACGCCGCCGCTGGTCCAGGCCCTGGTGGACGAGGCCACCGAGGAGCTGCGCCCGGCGATGACGACGCTGGCCACCGTGCTGCTGGAGACGCTGGCCGACCGGCACGACGAGCGGCTGATGCTGGCCGGTACGGCGAATCTGACCCGGGGCGGTGTGCTGGACTTCGCCGGCTCGCTGCGGCCGGTGCTGGAGGCGCTGGAAGAAGAGGTCATCCTGCTGAAGCTGATCGGCGAGCAGTCTGACTCGCCGCGCGTACGCATCGGTGACGAGAATGAATTCGTCGATCTGCGTGCCACCTCGGTGGTGACCGCCGGATATGGTCCGGGTGGGCAGATCGTGGGGGGACTCGGCGTGCTGGGTCCGACGCGGATGGATTATCCGGGCACGATCGCGACGGTCCGGGCGGTCGCCCGGTACGTCGGCGACGTGCTGGCGCAGAGTTGAGACTGACAGAGGATCACGTGGCCAAGGACTACTACGGCATTCTCGGGGTTCCCCGGGACGCCACGGCGGACGACATCAAGCGCGCCTATCGCAAGCTGGCGCGCCAATACCACCCCGACGTCAACCCGGACCCGGACGCGCAAGAGAAGTTCAAGGACATCAACGCCGCGTACGAGGTCCTCTCGGACGATCAGAAGCGGCAGATCGTCGACCTCGGCGGCGACCCGCTCGCCCCGGGCGGCGGCGGGATGGGTCCGGGCGGCGCGGGCGGGCCCTTCGTCGGGTTCCAGGACATCATGGACGCCTTCTTCGGCGGCACGACCGCACGGGGACCGCGGCCGCGCGTACGCCCGGGGGCCGACGCGATCATCCGGCTCGACCTCGAGCTGCAGGAGACCGCGTTCGGCGTCGAGGCGCCGCTGACCGTGGACACGGCGGTGCTCTGCTCGACGTGTTCCGGCGCCGGCACCGCACCCGGCACGCACCCGCAGACCTGCGACATCTGCCACGGCAAGGGCGAGGTCCAGTCGGTCCAGCGCACCTTCCTCGGCCAGGTCGTCTCGGCCCGCCCGTGCTCGGCGTGCCAGGGCTACGGCACCACCATCCCGCACCCGTGCGCGACGTGCGGCGGCGAGGGCCGGGTGCGTACGCGCCGGACGCTGACCGTCAAGATCCCGGCGGGTGTCGAGGACGGCATGCGCATCCGCCTGGCCCAGCAGGGCGAGGTCGGCCCCGGCGGCGGCCAGCCCGGCGACCTGTACGTCGAGATCCACGAGCGGCCGCACGACGTCTTCGCCCGCAAGGGCAACGACCTGCACTGCAAGGTGACCGTCCCGATGACGGCGGCGGCTCTGGGCACCCGGCTGACCATCAAGACCCTCGACACCGAGGAGCAGGTCGACGTCAAGGCCGGCACCCAGCCCGGCGCCACGATCCGGATCAAGGGCCGGGGCGTACCGCACCTGCGCGGGACGGCTCGCGGTGACCTGTTCGTGCACCTGGACGTGCGTACGCCGACCAAGCTCGACGCCGATCAGGAGCGCATGCTGCGCGAGTTCGCCAAGACGCGCGGCGAGGAGATGGCGGAGCTGGCCAAGCAGGGCGGCTTCTTCAACAGCCTCCGCAACGCCTTCAACGGCCACTGAGTTGTTCCGTCCGTGAGCAGGCCGCTGTTTCTGGTCGACGCCCTGCCCGGCGTCGGCCCGTTCGTCCTGGACGGTCCCGAGGGGCATCACGCCGCCGATGTGCAGCGGGTGCGCCCGGGATCGGAGCTGCTGCTGAGTGACGGTGCCGGCGGTGTCGCCACCGCCACCGTCGCCGGTGCCGGCAAGGGCCGCCTCGACCTCGCGGTCACCACGTCGGCCCGGCTCGACCCGCCGTCGCCGCGGCTCGTCGTCGCGCAGGGCATCGCCAAGGGCGACCGGGGCGAACTCGCCGTCCAGGCCATGACCGAGGCGGGCGTCGACGAGATCCTGCCGTGGGCGGCCTCGCGCAGCGTCGTCCAGTGGCGTGCCGAGCGCGGCCACAAGTCCCGCGAGAAATGGGCGGCCACCGCGCGTGAGGCGGCCAAGCAGGCCCGCCGGCCGTTCGTCCCGGCCGTGGGCGGCGACCCCGACGTCTCCACCAGGGCGCTGTGCGCGCGGGCCGCCGGCGCCTTCGTCCTGCACGAGGAGGCGGATGTACGCCTGTCGCAGGCGACCCTGCCGGCTGCCGGCGACCTCCTGCTCGTCATCGGTCCCGAGGGCGGCATCTCCGACGAGGAGCTGGCCGCTCTCGTCGCGGCCGGCGCCCTCCCGGTACGCCTCGGCGAGGAAGTCCTGCGTACGTCGACGGCCGGAGTGGCGGCGATCAGCGTTCTCAATGTCCGCCTGGGACGTTGGTAGATTCCTTCTCCGTGACCGACTGCTTGTTCTGCCGGATCGTCGCGGGCGAGATCCCGTCGACCAGGGTCCACGAAACCGACGACGTGCTGGCCTTCCGCGACATCAACCCGAAGGCGCCCGTGCACGTGCTGGTGATCCCGAAGGCGCACCACGACGACGTCGCGGCGATGGCGGCCGCCGACCCGGGGCTGGCCGGCGCGGTGCTGGCCGTGGCCGGTGCGGTGGCGGCCGCCGAGGGCCTGGCGGAATCCGGATTCCGCGTCCTGTTCAACACCGGACCGGACAGCGGGATGGAAGTCGCCCACGCGCACGCCCACGTCTTGGGCGGACGACCGCTGGGGGCTATGGTCGGCCGGTGATCGACTCTCGCCGCCGCAGCGTCCAGACCCTCCAGGCCACCGCCCGGATTCCCGCCGTCACGGTCGCCGTACGCCGCAACGACCGTCCCCTGTGGACGTGTGAGATCGGCGAATCCGGTACGCCGACCCCGCTGTCCGCCGAGTCGCGGCTGCGCATCGGCTCGGTGACGAAGACGTTCACGGCCGTCCTGGTGCTCCAGGCGCGGGACGCCGGCCTGCTGGACCTCGACGACCCGATCGGCAAGCACCTGGGCCTGCCGCTGCACGGCGAGCTGACCGTCCGGCGGCTGCTGTCGCACACGTCCGGCCTGCAGCGGGAGCCGCACGGCGACGTGTGGGACACGCTCGCCGTCCCGGGGCTGGAGCGGTTCCTCGCCGACGTGGCCGACGCCGAGGCGCTCTACCCGCAGTCCCGGCGGTTCCACTACTCCAACCTCGCGTACGCGCTGCTCGGCCAGCTGGTCGCCAAGCTGCACGACGCCACCTGGGCCGAGCTGCTGGCCGACAAGATCGCGAAGCCGCTCGGGTTCGTGCGTACCGGGCCGGAACGGGACGAGCTGAGCACTCTGGGATATCTGGTCGACCCGTACTCCGACCACGCCCGGGTGGAGCCGCCGACCGACTTCGGCGTGTTCGGGCCGGCCGCACAGCTCTGGTCCACCGCCGCGGAGATGGCCACGTGGGGCGCCTTCCTCGCCGACCCGGCCTCCATCGACCCGGCCGGCCGGGTGCTCGCCGCCGCGACCCTGGAGGAGATGCGCTGGCCGCTGACCCCGCGGGACGAGGCCGTCTGGACGTCGAGCCTCGGACTCGGGCTGATGGTGTGGCCGCGGGCGGAACGCGTACTGCATGTCGGGCACAGCGGAGCGATGCCGGGCTTCCTCGCCCAGGTCTGCGGGCGTACCGGGGGACCGGGCAACCCCGGCGGCGTCGGCGCGGCCGTGCTCGCCGCGTCGGGTACCGCGGACGCGATCTTCCCGTTCCTGCACGAACTGATCGACCAGGCCCTACGCGACGATCCGATGGACATCGCGCCCTGGACGCCCGCCGCGCCGGCCCCGGACGGTCTGCGTACGGTGCTCGGACGCTGGTGGGGTGAGGGCTCCGAGTACGTCTTCCGGTGGGAGCGCGGGCACCTGTGCGCCCGCGGCGCCGAGGAGTCGCCGGACGCGCCCGCGGCGGTCTTCGCACCGACGGACGAACCGGATGTCCTGCGCGGAATCTCCGGCCGCGAGGTGGGCGAGAAGCTGCGCCTGCACCGCGACGCGGCGGGCGTCGTCACGCGGATGCACTGGGCGACCTACCGGTTCACCCGCCACCAGGAAACCTTCGACGGCCAGCCCTAGGGCACCTTTTCGCCGCCAAGATCCCGTTTGGATCAGGGAAATCACCCGAATCATGGGCCAAGATTCGGGTGGCAACCGTGATCCAAGCGGGATCTTGGGGCGCGCGAGGTCCGCGAAGATCAACAGCGAATAACGGTGGCGGGCGACGGTAACATTGAGCACGCCGCCCGGAACAAGATCCGGACGCCAGCAGAGGGAGCAGGTGCATCAGGCCAGCCGGCCGGCCCATGACCGAGACGATTGGAAGCAAGACGCCGTCGGACCAGGCGAGCGCGGGCACCGATCGGGTGCAGACGAAGCTCACGGTCAGCGACCCCCATGTGATGGTCAAGCTCCTGGGTGCGGGTGACGGCATCCTCCGCCTGTTGGAGCGTTCCCTCGCCAGTGACGTGCTGGTCCGGGGAAATGAGATCACGATCTCCGGCCCGCCGGCCGAGAACGCCCTCGCGGAGCGTGTCTTCACCGAGCTGCTGGAGCTGATCGAGAAGGGCGAGACACTGAGCGAAGACGTCGTACGCCGCAGCATCGGCATGCTCACCTCGGGTGAGTCCGAGCGCCCGGCCGAGGTGCTGACCCTCAACATCCTGTCGCGGCGCGGCCGCACGATCCGGCCCAAGACGGTCGGGCAGAAGCGCTACGTCGACGCCATCGACGCCAACACGATCGTGTTCGGGATCGGCCCGGCCGGTACCGGCAAGACCTACCTGGCGATGGCGAAGGCCGTGCAGGCGCTGCAGGCCAAGGAGGTCACCCGGATCATCCTGACCCGCCCGGCGGTCGAGGCCGGCGAGCGGCTGGGCTTCCTGCCCGGCACGCTCAACGAGAAGATCGACCCGTACCTGCGGCCGCTCTACGACGCGCTGCACGACATGATCGACCCCGAGTCCATCCCGCGGCTCATGACCCAGGGCACGATCGAGGTCGCGCCGCTGGCGTACATGCGGGGGCGCACGCTCAACGACGCCTTCATCATCCTCGACGAGGCGCAGAACACCACGCCCGAGCAGATGAAGATGTTCCTGACCCGGCTCGGCTTCGGCTCGAAGATCGTCGTCACCGGCGACGTGACCCAGGTCGACCTGCCCGGTGGCACGTCCAGCGGCCTACGGGTCGTCCGGGACATCCTCGAAGGCGTCGAGGACGTCCACTTCTCCCAGCTGACCAGCGCCGACGTCGTGCGGCACCGGCTCGTCGGGGAGATCGTCGACGCGTACGAGCGCTGGGACGCCGACCAGCAGGCGACGCAGTTGCCGCACAACCTGCAGCCGCGCCGCGCCGGCCGCCGCCGGTGACGAACGTCGTCGCGACCGCCCGGCGTCGGCGGCCGCGACGGCACGAGGGAAAATGAGCGACATGTCCATCGAGATCGCCAATGAGTCCGGTGTCGACGTCGACGCCGACGAGATCGTCGCCGTCGCCCGCCACGCCCTCGACGAGATGGGCGTCAACCCGCTCGCCGAGCTGTCGGTGCTGCTGGTCGACGTCGACTACATGACCGAGCTGAACCATCGCTGGATGGGCGGCGACGGCCCGACCGACGTGCTCGCGTTCCCGATGGACGAGGAGACGATCGATCACGGCCCGGCCGACGGCCGGGCCGAGCCCGCCCTGCTCGGCGACATCGTGCTGTGCCCGGAGGTCGCCTCCCGGCAGGCGACCCAGTTCGGCTCCGACGACCCGCGCATGCGGCTGCCCGGCGCACCCGAGCCGGTCCCGTCGCCCGACTACACCATCGGCAACGAACTGCAGATGCTGACCGTTCACGGCGTACTGCATCTGCTGGGCTTCGATCACGCGGAGCCGGAGGAGGAGAAGGAGATGTTCGGCCTGCAGTCCAAGCTGCTGTCGAGCTGGCGGGGGCGCGCCGCCGGATGAGCGACGGACCGCTGCTGTGGACGGCGGCCGCACTCGTGGTCGTCGCCGGTTTCATCGCCATGACCGAGGCCGCCCTCAGCGCCGTGTCCCCGGCCCGCGCCGGTGAGATGGCCAAGGAGGGCGAACGCGGGGCCGCGACATTGCAGGTCCTCGCCACCGACGTCGTACGCCACCTGAACCTGCTGCTCCTGCTGCGGATGGCCTGCGAGCTGACCGCGACGGTGATGGTCACGCTGGTCGCGGTGGACTCCTTCACCACCGGGTGGGGTGCGCTGTTCACGGCGCTCGTGATGACCGTGATCTTCTTCGTCGTCGTGGGCGTCGCGCCCAGGACGATCGGCCGCCAGTACCCCTACCGCGTCGGCCGGTACGCCGCGCCGGTGGTGCTCTGGCTCAGCCGCGCGCTCGGCCCGCTGACCCGGCTGCTCATCGTGCTCGGTAACGTGCTGACGCCCGGCAAGGGGTTCCGCGAGGGTCCTTTCGCGACCCAGGTGGAGCTGCGGGAACTGGTCGACCTCGCCGAGCAGCGGGGTGTCGTGGAGCACGGCGAGCGCCAGATGATCCACTCCGTCTTCGCGCTCGGCGACACCATCGCCCGCGAGGTCATGGTGCCGCGTACCGAGATGGTGTGGATCGAGAGCGGGAAGAGCCTGCGCCAGGCCCTGCAACTCGCGCTGCGCTCCGGCTTCTCCCGGATCCCGGTGATCGGCGAGTCGGTGGACGACGTCCTCGGCGTCGCCTATCTGAAGGATCTCGCCCGCTCGCTGACCGGCGGCTACGAGGAGAGCACCACCGTCGCCCGGGTCATGCGCGAGGCCGTCTTCATCCCCGAGTCCAAGCCGGTCGACGACCTGCTCTCCGAGATGCAGGCGGCGCGTACGCACATGGCGATCGTGATCGACGAGTACGGTGGCACGGCCGGGCTGATCGCGATCGAGGACATCCTGGAGGAGATCGTCGGCGAGATCACCGACGAGTACGACGTGGAGCGTCCGCCGATCGAGCACCTCGCGGACGGCGCGGTGCGCGTCTCGGCCCGCCTGCCGGTGGAGGACCTCGGCGAGATCTTCGACGTCGAGCTGCCCGCCGACGAGGTCGAGACCGTCTCCGGCCTGCTCGCTCAGGCGCTGGGACGCGTACCGATCCCGGGGGCGAGCGCCAGCGTCGGCGGTCTCACCCTCACCGCGGAGGGCGTCACCGGCCGCCGCAACCGTATCGACACCGTGCTCGTCACGCCCGAGAAGGAGCTGCAGGATGCCTGAGCTGGCACCGGCCCCGGCCGCACTGTCCGCAGAGGACACCAAGCTGATCACGCTGGCCCGCTCGGCCCGCGCCCGCGTCGCGGCCCTCGAAGGAGCGGCGGTACGCGACGGCGACGGCCGCACCTACACCGGCGTGACCGTCACCCTGCCCTCGTTCTCGCTGGGGGCCCTGCAACTGGCGGTGGCCGCGGCGGTGGCGGCCGGCGCGGCGACCCTGGAGGCGGCGGCGCTCGTCACCGAGGCGAGCACCCTCGACGACGCCGCGGCCCGGGCGGTACGCGACGTCGCCCAGCAGGCCCCGGTGTACCTGTCCGACGCGACCGGTACGCCGTTCGCCGTCTACGCCGCCGAGTAGAGCCGCCCAGAATAGGGGCGCTCGGAATAGGGCGCTCAGAATCCGAGGCGGCGCAGCAGCTTCGGATCGCGCTGCCACTCCTTGGCGACGCGTACGTGCAGGTCGAGGTAGACCTTGGTGCCGACCAGGTCCTCGATGTGCGTACGCGCCCGGGCGCCGATCTCCTTCAGCCGGCTGCCGCCCGCCCCGATGACGATCGCCTTCTGGCTCGGCCGCTCGACGTAGACGTCGGCGAAGATCCGGGTCAGCCGCTCCTCGGGCTGGATCTCCTCGACGAGCACCGCGATGGAGTGGGGGAGCTCGTCGCGGACGCCTTCCAGGGCGGCTTCGCGGATCATCTCGGCGATCAGCACGTGCTCCGGCTCGTCGGTGAGCATGTCGTCCGGGTAGAGCTGCGGCGACTTCGGCAGGTAGCCGATCATCACGTCGACGAGGACGTCGAGCTGGTTGTTGCGTACCGCGCTGACGGGCACGACGTCGGCGAAGTCGCCGAGCTGGCTGACCGCGAGCAGCTGCTCCGCCAGCGCCTGCTTGCCGACCAGGTCGGTCTTGGTCACGACCGCGACGACCTTGGCCTTCAGCTCGGCGATCTCGGCGGTGATGAACTTGTCACCCTTGCCCACCTGCTCGTCGGCCGGGATGCACAGTCCGATCACGTCGGTCTCGGACCAGGTCGTGCGGACGAGGTCGTTCAGGCGCTCGCCCAGCAGCGTACGCGGGCGGTGCAGGCCGGGAGTGTCGACGAGCACGAGCTGGGCGTCGGGCCGGTGCAGCACGCCGCGGATGATGTGCCTGGTGGTCTGGGGTTTGTTCGAGGTGATGGCGATCTTCTGCCCGATGATGGCGTTGGTGAGCGTCGACTTGCCGGCATTGGGGCGGCCTACAAAGCAGGCGAAACCAGCACGGTACGGGTGATCAGCCACCCCTTAACGCTACTAGGGGCGTCCGGCGGCCCGGTCGGCGGCTGTGGAAAACCCGGTCGCGGGCCGCGAAGGGGCGCGGACTACCCTGGTCGGGTAGTTTGGCGCGATTCGAGGAGCGAGCCGGATGACGACTGTCGCACCGCCTGCGTACGACGATGTGACCGAGGAGTTCGAGCCGGTCATCGGCTTGGAGACGCACGTCGAGCTGGGTACGCGGACCAAGATGTTCTGCGGTTGCCCGACCGAGTTCGGTGGTGAGCCGAACACCCACGTCTGCCCGGTCTGCCTGGGCCTGCCGGGGAGCCTGCCGGTGGCCAACAAGGCCGCCATCGAGGCGACGATCCGGATCGGGCTGGCCCTGAACTGCTCGATCGCGAGCTGGTGCAGGTTCGCCCGGAAGAACTACTTCTACCCGGACATGCCGAAGAACTACCAGATCAGCCAGTACGACGAGCCGCTGTGCAGCGACGGCTGGCTGGACATCGAGGTCGACGGCGAGATCGTGCGGATCGGCATCGAGCGGGTGCACCTGGAGGAGGACACCGGCAAGACGCTGCACATCGGCGGCGCGACCGGGCGTATCCACGGGGCCTCGGAGTCGCTGGTCGACTACAACCGGGCCGGCATCCCGCTCGTCGAGATCGTGACCAAGCCGGTGCCGGGCACGGGCGCGCGGGCACCGCAGATCGCGCGGGCGTACGTCACCGAACTGCGGGACGTCATCCGCTCCCTGGGCGTCTCCGACGTACGCATGGAGCAGGGCTCGCTGCGTTGCGACGTCAACACGAGCCTCAACCGCCCCGGCGACGACTGGGGTACGCGTACCGAGACGAAGAACGTCAACAGCCTGCGCAGCGTGGAGCGGGCCGTCCGCTCGGAGATGATCCGCCAGGCCGGCGTACTGCGCAGCGGCGGCCGGATCATCCAGGAGACCCGGCACTTCCACGAGGACACCGGCGAGACGACGTCCGGCCGGTCCAAGGAAGAGGCGACCGACTACCGCTACTTCCCCGAGCCCGACCTGGCCCCGCTGGCACCGGACGCCGCCTGGGTGGCGGAGCTGAAGGCGGCACTGCCGGAGCTGCCGCGCGTGCACCGCCAGCGCCTGCAGACTGCCTGGGGCCTGTCCGACCTGGACATGCAGTCCGTCGTGAACGCGGGCGCGGTCGAGCTGATCGAGACGACGATCGCCGAGGGCGCCTCGCCCGAGGCCGCCCGCAAGTGGTGGCTGGGCGAGCTGTCGCGCAAGGCGAACGAGACCGGCGTCGAGCTGGCCGCGATCGGCGCGAGCCCCCGCCAGGTCGCCGAGCTGCAGAAGCTGGTCGACGGCGGCAAGCTCACCGACAAGCTGGCCCGTCAGGTGCTCGAAGGCGTCGTGGCGGGCGAGGGCGACCCGGCCGCCGTCATGCAGGCGCGCGGCATCGAGGTCGTCTCCGACTCCGGCGCGCTCGCGGCCGCGGTCGACGAGGCGATCGCGGCCAACCCGGAGATCGCCGAGAAGATCCGCGGCGGCAACCAGGGCGCGGCGGGCGTACTCATCGGCGCGGTGATGAAGGCGACGAAGGGCCAGGCCGACGCCAAGACCGTCCGCGAGCTGGTCCTCTCCAAGCTCTCCTGACCGACTCTCTCCCCGCCTTCGGGCCCGATCTCTCCCCGACGATCTTGCGCGAATGTCCCGAAATCCGCGGCATATGCCCGGAACGCCGGTACATTCGCGCAAGATCGTCGCTGTGAAACCTTCGCTATGAGGGGGACAGCGACGGGGACGGGGAGCGGGTCGTGGACGGCGTGGGGGACGGGGTGTCCGTCGGGGCGGGGGAGTCGGTGGGGGCGGGCATGGTGAGGAACGGCGCCACCTTGCGCTCCAGGAACACCTGCGCCACTCCCGTCCCGCCCACGTGGATGTCGTCGTACGCCTGGAGCGACGGCCGGGTCCCGTCGGCCGATCCGGTCGGCGTGTTGAAGTAGAGCACCGACATCGCGAGCGGCAGCGGCGTACCGGATTCGAGTCCGCGCAGGCCCGCACCGCCGGTGGAGCCCTGGACCATGAGCAGGCTCGGGTCCGTCGACGGCGCGCCGGGCACGGGGGTCAGCGACGCGACCGAGCGGGCGTGCGTGTGCCCGGCCAGGATGATCGGCGCGTAGCCGGCCAGGTTCGTCGCCGACACCGGGTCGTGGACCATCGCCATGTCGACCTGCTCCGACTGCGCCGCGATCGTGGCGGCCAGCCGGGCGCCGACGCCGCGTACCTGGTCGAGGGTCTTGTCGGTGAGCAGGGAATCGCCCGCTCGGGCCTCCTTGTCCGGGGTGAAGCGCGGGTCGCCGATCCCGGCGAAGGTGAGCCCCTTGACCGTCGTGATCCCGTTCTCCAGGACGATGGCGTTGGGCTGGCGGGCCACCGCCGCCGAGGTGACCGCCGAGTCGTGGTTGCCGCGGATGTAGATGTAGGGCACCTTGAGCGTGCCGATCGAGTCCACGTAGGACTCCTCCATCGTCGTGCCCCAGTCGTTGATGTCGCCGGTGTCGACCACGACATCGATCTTGAACTGCTGCACGACCGACCGGACGATCGTCCATGCCCCCGGATTCAGGTGCATGTCGGAGATGTGCAGTACGCGTACCGTCCCCGGCGCCGGGTCGTAGACGGGCAGCGTGGACAGGGTGCTGTACAGCGTCGACACGTTCGTGACGAGCTTCTGCAGCTGATCGGCGTACGCCGAGTAGTTCTCCGCGATCTTCCGGGCGTCGCCGACGACGGCGGGCGCGTTGGCCAGCAGGCCCTGGTACCGGGGTTCGGAGATGGACTGCGGCCGGAAGGTGAGCGCGGCGACGCCGAAGGACCCGGCCGAGACGAGCAGCGCGAGGCCGCCGGCGACGGCGACCCGGCTCATCCGGCGGTAGACCAGGGCGGCGAGGGCCATGGCGGCGAGGACCGAGACGGCCATCGTCCGCAGCGCGAGCCGGACGAGGCCGTCGGCGATGTCGTCGACCGCGTGCGCGCTGGCCTTGCTGATCGCGCTCTTGTCGGTGATGAGCTGCTCGGTACGGCTGCGGTCGAGCGACTGCATGCTGATCGACAGGTGCGCGGGGCCGTCGTGGGTGTCGAACATGAGCGAACCGAGCGGCGGGATGTCCACCTCGCTGCCGCCGTAGACGCTCGGGGTGACCGCCAGCGTGGCCTGGAACGGGCCGACGTCGGCGGTGGTCCGCGCGCCGAGCAGGACGCCCAGCCAGACGCCGGTGAGGGTCACGACCACGAGGAACAGGCCGCGCGCCACGGCGCGCGGCCACGTGGCGGCTCGCAGGCCCGTGACGAAACGACGCATCAAACCATGTTTACCTGAATAATGCGGTCGTCGCTCGTCGCCGGGCTTCCTCTGCCGTCCCGGTTGCTGGTCAGCAGCCAGACGGAGCCGTCGGGCGCGAGCTGGGCGAGGCGCAGTCGGCCATACTTCCCCTGGAGCGCGGCGACCGGCTGACCCGCGAGGCCGCCGGTCGCCCCGTCGACCGGGATGAGCCACAGCCGCTCACCGCGCAGGCAGGCGGCGACGAACACCGATTTCACGATGGTCGCGCCCGAGCACGAGGCGTCGTCGGGGTTCCAGGCCACGACCGGGTCGACGAACCGCGAGTCGTGGGCCGCGCCCTCGACGACCGGCCAGCCGTAGTTCCTGCCGGGCTCGATCCGGTTGATCTCGTCCCAGGTGTCCTGGCCGAACTCCGTCGCCCACATGTGGCCGCCGGAGTCCCAGGCGAAGCCCTGCACGTTGCGGTGGCCGAGCGACCAGATCAGGTCGCCGAACGGGTTGCCCGGCGCGGGCTTGCCGTCGGCCGTCATCCGCAGGATCTTCCCGCCGAGACTCGACCGGTCCTGCGAGTGACCGCGCTCGGACGCGTCGCCGGTGCCCGCGTACAGGTAGCCGTCGGGGCCGAAGGCCAGCCGTCCGCCGTTGTGGATGCCCGAGATCGGGATCCCGGTGACGATCGGCTGCGGGCGCTCGCCGACCTTCCACTTCGCGATCCGGTTGTCGTCGGCCGTCGTGTAGTAGAGGAACAGCTGGTGGTCCTCGGCGTACTTCGGGGAGGCGGTGATGCCGAGCAGGCCGCCCTCGCCGTGCGCGTCCGCCTCGTCGATCGTGGCGACCTCGCGTACGGAGTGGTCGGGGGCGATCGCCTTGACCTTCCGGGTGTCCCGCTCGGTCACCAGCGCGGTCCCGTCCGGCAGGAAGGCCAGCCCCCAGGGCACGTCCAGCCCTTCGACCAGGACCTTCTCCGAGCCCACGGCGGGCTTGGCCGAGCCGGTCACCGCGCTCGGCGCCGCGGAGGCGACCGTGTCGGCCCGTTCACCCGGCGAGCAGGCTGCCGCGGCAAGGGTCACGGCGGCGGCCGCGAAGGCGGCTGTACGACGGGCGGCTCGGCGCATGAGGACAACCTTAGGATCCGCTCTCAACGTCCGCACCCGCTCGCGCGTCTGGTCATACGTCATCACGGAAGGGAGACACCGGTGCCGCCGGACGAGTTCCGCGAGTTCGTCGAGGCCCGCTACGCGGCCCTCCTGCGCACGGCGTACCTGCTCACCGGGTCGACGCACGCCGCCGAGGATCTGGTGCAGACCGCGCTGCTCGACCTGCTGCCCCGGTTCGCCACGGTCGCCGAGCCGTTCGCGTACGCGCGCCGTTCCATGATCAATCAGCGCACCAGCCTCTGGCGGCGGCTGGGCCGGCGCGAGGTCCTCGGCGGGTTCCTGCCCGACCGGCCCGGCGCGGACCACGCCGCCGCGGCGGACTCCCGCCAGGACCTCCTCCAGGCGCTCAACACCCTGCCTGTACGCATGCGCGCGGTCCTCGTGCTGCGCTACTGGGAGGACCTGTCGGAGGCCGACACCGCCGAGATCCTCGGCTGCTCGACCGGAACAGTGAAGGCACAGGCGAGCCGGGGGCTGGCGCGACTGCGTACCGCCCTCGGCGCCCGGCCGGCGATCGCCGTGAAGGAGGCGACGGCATGACCGAGACCCAGCTGCGCGCGGGGTTCGCCCGCATCGTCGAGACCGTCGTCCCGATGCCCGACGCGTACGCGCGGCTCCTGCAACGGCGCCGCCGGCAGCGGTGGCGGCTGTTCGGCGCGTTCGCGGCGCTGGTCGCGGCGGCCGTGGCGGTCCCGCTCGCGATCCAGCCCACCGCCCAGCCGCCGCGGCCCACCGCCTGGATCCAGCGCTTCTTCGACGGGCCCACCCAGGGCGGCCTGGCCGGCGACCCGCGGTTCCTCGAACAGCTGACCCAGCTGGTCCTGCCGGCCCTGGAATCCAGCGCGAAGGACGTGAAGATCGCGTACGCCGACGACGTGGACACGATCCGGCTGGTGCTGATCGTCTACCGCACGTATCACTCGACCGTGGCCCACTGGCTGTACGCGCGGCGGGGCGCGACCCCGCAACAGCTCGCGGCGGTGGCCGACGACCCGCGGTATTCGCGGCCCACGGAGCTCGACCCCTTCGCCGCGCCGGTGCAGGGCCTGCGGGTCGACTTCGACGCCGCCGACGGGCTCGGCTTCGAGGCGCACGACGTGATCGCGGTGGCCCCGCCGGGCTGCCTCTTCGACGTCGCCCCGCTGCCCGGCGCGGGCGGCGGCTGGGTGCCGACCGGCCAGGGCGCGATCACCCGCCGGTACGCGACGGCCGCCGGGCTGTGGCGCGTGACCTGCGACGGCAAGGTACGCAGCGAGGGGCCGTCCTGGCAGCTCGTCCCGGTCTCGGGCGGCGTGCCGATCGACCCCGCGTACGCCGGCGGGTCCCAGAGCCGGCCCGGCGGGTCGCTCGAAGAGCAGGCGTACGCCATGTACCTGCAGAGCCTGGCCGCGTTCCCGATCGCCGACCCGGAGACGCTCTACAGCGACGCCTCGGTGGCCGTGGTCGGCGCGCCCGTCGCGAACGTGCTCCAGAGCGGCGCGCCCTGGAACGTCACGGTCTACTGCCCGATGGGAAGCGCGTCGCCGGCTGCCAACCCGACCGGCTCGGCGCGGGTCGACGCCGGCGGCGTCGCGTTCTCCCTCCGGCAGGACTGGGGCGGCCGCGACGACGTGCTGACGGCCGTCCCCTGTGGATCCGCGAAGGACGGTGACCGGATCTTCATCCTGGCCGACAAGTCGGTACGCGCGGCCCGGATCCTGACGGGCGGCCGGCCCGTCGACGTGCCGCTCCACGACGGCGCAGGCTGGGCGACCGTGCCCGCGGACCAGTGGCCCGACGCGATCCTCCAACTCGACGGCCGGTCCGGCGGCCGGCCGCTGCGGCCGGTCGAGACGGGCGGCGTACCGGTGCCGGAGCTGTCGCAGAGCTGGTGAGTCACCGGAGGAACCGATAGATGTGCAGGCCGCCGGCGGTGTCGACGAGGTAGCCCCGGCTGGCCGACGCCCCGATCAGGGCCAGCGTCGCGGTGCCGAGGTCGGTTCGCCGCGACGTGGCCAGGTCGATCCCGGTGAGCCGACCGTGCGCGACGGGACCGCCGGCCGGATCCACGCTGTCCACGGCGAACAGGACCAGGCCGCCGGGGACCCGCATCGCGTACCGCAGCCCGTCGGAGTCGGTGAGGACCGGCCGCCCGTGCGCGTCGAGCAGGGCGGTTCGCTGGCCGTCCTTGCCGGAGGTCTCGACGAGCACATGATCGCCGGCTGGGGCGAGGGTGGTCGCGTCGGGTACCGGGGTACGCCACACCGCGCGGCCGTGTTCGATCGCCACGACCTCGGTCCGCTTCTCCGCACCGGCGAGGCGGGGCCCGTCGATCACGCAGATCCGACCCGTCCCGCAGGGGACCGGTTCGGCCAGCCAGTTTCCGGTCTCCGAGGTGAAGGCCGGCAGGGCCGGGCCGCCGTCGAGGCGCACCGCGAGGAGGCTCGCGTGGTCGACGACGTAGAGAACGCCGTCGTATGCCAGGGTGAGGAGGTAGTCGCCGATGTGGATGCCCGACCAGGTACGCCCCGTCGGCCGGCCGGTCGCCACGGCGTACTCCGTGATGCCGCCGGCGGGGTCGAGCCGGAACAACGTGTCCCCGGACAGCAGTTCGCCGAAGACGGACGGCCGGTAGAACGCCGACGAAGTGTCCAGGTCGCCCGGGCCGTGCATGCCGAACACGGTGGTGATCGCACCGTCGAAGCTCCAGAGCACCCGGCCGTCCGTCCACGCGTACGCGGTGGTGCGGTTCTTGTCGTGGTCGGCCAGCACCAGCACGTCCCGGTACGCGAGGATGTCGAACCCGTTGACGTCCATGCCGATGTGCCAGCGCAGCCGCCCGGTGGCCGGGTCGACGACGAACAGCTCCTTGTCCGGCGACGCGCCGTTGTCGCGCTCGCCGATCAGGACCGTCGCCGACGGCAGCCCGATCAGGCCGTTCCAGTCGCCGAACGTGCCCGGCAACGTCGTCGTCGGCCACAGCCGGGCGCCGGTGGCGAGATCGGCCGCCGTGACCTGCAACCGCCCGTCCCCGGTACGCCATCCGGCGAACACGCGACCGTCCACGATGGACGTCTGTGCGTTGGCGTCGCCGGCGGCCACGGGGATCGGCGTACCGCCGACCGGGCGGAGCTTCGAGAAGGCGACCGGGCTCGTGGTCGGGGCCACGGGCTGCGGTGGCTGGGGCCTCGGGCCGTGGCCCTGGAGCAGGACGGCGGTGAGGACGGCGACGAGCAGCACGGCCAGCCCGGCGGCTGCCGCCGTCGTGACGGCCCGCCGGCGGGACCGCTGCCGGCCCCGTTCGACGGCGTCGTCAGCCGAGGGCAGCGGGACCGCGTCGGCCTCGTCGCGCAGCGCCTCCGCGAGCCCGGCCCGTCCCCGCGACAGCCAGGACTTCACCGTGCCCTCGGCCACCCCGGTCTCGGCGGCGATCTCCGCCACCGAGAGGTCGAGCAGGTAGAACAGGGCGAGCGCGCGCCGCTGCGGCTCGGGCAGCTGCCGCAACGCCGTCGTCAGCAGCACCGTGTCGTCCGAGGGCGGCGGCACGGTCCGCTCCCGTGCCGCCGGGGTCCGCCGGCGCACGCCCAGGTGGCGCCACCAGTCGAAGACCAGCCTCGTCACCACGAGGCGCAGCCACGCCTCCGCGTCGTCGTAGCCGCTCACCTGACGCCAGCGCTGCCAGGCCCGCGCGTACGCCTCCTGCACGACGTCCTGGGCCTGGGGAAGATCACCAGTCAGCCCGTACGCGTACCGCAGCGTCCGGGGCGAGGTGGCGCGGTAGAACTCGGCGAAGTCCACGGTCTCACCTGTCGGTCGGGGCGGTCCGCCGGGCGGGACCGCTCATGTGGTGCGATTCGTGACAGGACACGGTCCGCGTACTCCGGCGGTTGCGCGACGATAGCCTGAGATCGTGAAGATCTGGACCGCGCATCCCGAGTCCGTCCGCTACCTGGGCGACCTGCCCGCCGGCGCCGAGTTGGCCTTCCTCACCGCACCCGGGGCGCCGCTGCCCGGCGATCCGGCCGAGGTCGAGTTCTGGGTGCCGCCGTTCCTGTCCGGCGGCAGCGTCACCGGGCTGATGCCCGAGATGACCTCACTCCGGGTGATCCAGCTGCTGTCGGCCGGTGCCGACGCCTGGGCGCCGCACGTGCCACCGGGCGCCACGCTCCACGACGCGCGCGGCGTGCACGACTCGCCGACCGCCGAGTGGGTCCTCGCCGCGATCCTCAGCTCGCTGCGCCGCTTCGACCACTACGCCCGGGCGCAGGCCGACCGCCGCTGGTCGATCGGGGAGGTCACGCCGACCGACGAGGTCGCCGGCAAACGCGTACTGATCGTGGGGGCGGGTTCCATCGGGACGGCGGTCGCCCGGCGGCTGGAGCCGTTCGAGGTGTCGCTGACCTACGTCGCCCGGACGGCGCGGCCCGGCGTACACGCGGTGGAGGAACTGCCCCGGCTGCTGCCCGAGGCGGACGTCGTCGTGGTGATCGTGCCGCTGACCGACGGTACGCGCGGCCTGGTCGACAAGGATTTCCTGGCCGCCATGCCGGACGGGGCGCTGCTGGTGAACGCCGCCCGCGGGCCGGTCGCCTCGACGGACGCGATCACCGCCGAGGCCGCCGCCGGCCGGCTGTGGTTCGCGGTGGACGTCACCGATCCCGAGCCGCTGCCGGCGGACCATCCGCTGTGGACGATGCCGAACGTGCTCATCACCCCGCACGTGGCCGGCTCGGTACGCGGGCTGATGCGGCGCGCGTACACGCTGGCGGGCGATCAGATCCGCCGGTACGCCGCCGGTGAGCCGCTCGTCAACGAGGTGTCCGGCGGTTACTGAGCGGGTTGTTCGCCGAGCTCGTGGCCGCTGGCGGCGACGAGCTCGGGCAGGTCCTGGGGGCGTACGCCGGTCAGCGTGACCTGGCCGCCGTCGGTGAGGGCGGCGACGACCGTACGCTGCGCCGGCACGAGCGCGGCCACCCGGCTCCACGCGATCTCGCGCTTGCCGAACAGCGCCCGTACGCGCAGCCCGGCCTCGGTGGCGTCGGTGCCGCTGCGCCACGCCCAGACGGCGAAGAGCACGGCCGCCAGGGGGACGACGGACAACAGCCACGACGCGTTCAGCAGGGGCAGCGCGCCGATCGCGGCGAGCAGGCCGGCCACGGCGAGCGCGGGGTTCTGGCGGAAGCTGGTCACCGGCGAATTCTCGCACGTCGCGCGAAGTGTCCCACCTCACGGGCATACTGTTCTGCGGTCGCGGCGCGACGAGGCGCCGCCCGGCGGAAGGTCGACGCAGATGCCAGTCCTCCTCATGATCGGTACCGCCAAAGGGCTCTTCCTGGGTACGGGAGACGAGACCGGGGCCTGGACCCTGAGCGTCCCGCACTTCCCCATGACCTCGGTGTACGCCGTCGGCGTCGACCGCCGCGGGGCCGCGCCCCGGCTGCTGGCCGGCATCGAGAGCTCGCACTTCGGCCCGAGCGTCGCGGTCAGCGACGACCTCGGCGGGTCGTGGCAGGAGCCGCAGGAGGCACCGGTCGCGTTCCCCGAGGGCACCGACACGTCCCTCGTCCGGGTGTGGTCGTTCGCGGCCGGGCCCGACTCCGCGCCGAACGTCGTGTGGGCCGGCGTCCAGCCGTCGGCGCTGTTCAAGTCGGTCGACGGCGGGGTCAGCTACGAGCTGGTCCGGCCGCTGTGGGATCACCCGCACCGGCCCGAGTGGGGCGCGGGCTTCGGCGGCCAGGCGATCCATACGATCCTGCCGCACCCCGGCGACCCCGACCGCGTCCTCGTCGCCATGTCCACCGGCGGGGTCTACCGGACCGCCGACGGCGGCGCGACGTGGACGGCGAGCAACACCGGGATCAAGGCGTACTTCATGCCGGACCCGTGGCCCGAGTTCGGGCAGTGCGTGCACAAGGTGGCCCGGGACGCGGTGAACCCCGACCGGCTGTATCTGCAGAACCACCACGGCGTCTACCGCTCCGACGACGACGGCGCCACGTGGACCTCGATCGCCGACGGGCTGCCCACCGACTTCGGCTTCACGATGGTCGCGCACCCGCACCGGGCGGACACCATCTGGAACTTCCCGATCACGGCCGACGCCCAGCGGTTCGCGCCCGACTTCCGCTGCCGGGTCTACCGCAGCACCGACGCCGGCACGACCTGGGAGGGGCTGGACGACGGGCTGCCGGACGAGCCGTTCTACCCGACGGTCCTGCGCGACGCGATGTGCACCGACGACGCGCCCGAGGCCGGGCTGTACTTCGGTTCCCGGGGCGGCGACGTCTACGGCAGCACCGATGGCGGCACGACCTGGCGGACCGTCGCCGCCCACCTGCCGGACGTGCTCTGCGTACGGGCGGTGTCGGTGTGAGCGTGACGATCCTGGTGCCGTCCGCGCTGCGGGTCGAGGTCGAGGGCGCCAAGGAGCTGTCGGTGGAGGCCGCCGGCACCCTGGGCTCGGTGTTCGACGCGGTCGACCAGCGCTGGCCCCGGCTCGGGCGCCGGTTGCGCGACGAGCAGAAGCAGCTGCGCCGCTACGTCAACGTCTACGTCGACGGCGAGGACTGCCGCGGCCTCGCCGGGCTTGCCACCCCCGTCCGCGACGGCGCCGAGGTCCAGGTGCTGCCGTCGGTCGCGGGCGGCTCGATCGACGAGGCGACCGGGTTCTCGGTGGCGACCGCCGGGCAGGTGCTCGCCGCCAACTTCGCACCCTGGGTGCTGGACCTCGGCCTGGTGGTGACGGAGGTCGGTGCCGATTTCGCGACGCTCCGGCTGCCCTGGTCGGCCCGGCTGGCCCGGGAGGGCGGGGCGCTGAGCGGCCAGGCCCTGATGGCGGCGGCCGACACCGCGACGGTGATCGCGATCAGCTCGGCCCGCGGCGGCTTCGCCCCGATGACCACCGTCGAACTGTCCTCGACCTTCCAGCGGCCGGTCGTCGGCGAGGACGTCCTGGTCACGGCCACACTGACGAAGACCGGCCGGACCCTGGCGTTCGCCCGGATCGACATGACCGCCGGCGGGAAGCTGGTCGCCCAGGCGACGACGGTCTACGCCCTGCTGTGAGCCTCTCTCATGATCCGCTCCGAATCGGAGTGGATCATGAGGCGAGGTCGCTCCAGAACGGCACCCGCACCGCCTCGGCAGTGCCGTCGGCGCCGCCCGCGCCGTCCGAGCCGCCCGGTTCGGCCGGGCCGAATTCGCGCCGCAGGTAGGTGCCCAGGTCGGCACCGTAGACGATCACGTCCGTCTGCATCACGGAGAACACCGGCAGGCCGGGCTTGGGCAGCGCCGGGGCGTACCGGTGTTTGAAGACCGGGACGAGCAGGGGGACCTGGGCGAGGTTCCGGCGGGCCACGTCGACCGCCCGGCCGGTGGTGCGGGGCCGGTCACCCCAGGCGGGCGCCCAGAAACCGTTCTCCTCGACGTCGAACAGGACGCCCTCGATCGGCGCCGAGAGCCGGTCGGCCAGCGATCCGCGCGGCGTACGCCAGTCCGGCCAGCCGTTGCCCGTCGGCAGCCCGGCCATGAGGAACGTCTTGTGGTCGGGATTGAACACGAAGCCGAAACGGGTCTCGGCCGCGCGTACCTCGGCGGCGGTCAGCCCCTCGGCGACGGCGACGGGAAGCGCCTTCAGCAGCGCGTGCGCGGCCGCTTGTGTGAGACCCATGCCGCACAGCGTAAAACGGCCGGCGGGCGATCACCGACCCCGACCCGGAGCCCGTGACCGCCCGCCGGCGATGCTTCTCGCGTCAGGCGACGAAGCCCGGCATCGGGTACGCGGCGAGCAGGTCGCGTACCTCGCCGGCGATCCGCTCGAGACCGGCGGTGTCGTCCTTGACGGCGGCCGCGATGGTCTCGTCCATCCACTGGGCGACCTGCGGCATCTGCGCCTCGGTGAGGCCGCGCGTGGTGAGCGCCGGGGTGCCGAGCCGGATGCCCGACGGGTCGAGCGGCCGGCGCGTGTCGAACGGTACGCCGTTGAAGTTCAGCTCGATGCCGGCCGCGTCCAGCGCCTTGGCCGCCGGCTTGCCGCCGATCTCCTTGTTCGACAGGTCGATCAGGATCAGGTGGTTGTCGGTGCCGCCCGAGACCAGGTTGAAGCCCCGCTCGGTCAGCGCCGCGGCCAGGGCCTGCGCGTTGGCGACGATCTGGTGCGCGTACTCCTTGAAGGCGGGCTGCGACGCCTCGTGCAGCGCGACGGCGATGCCGGCCGTGGTGTGGTTGTGCGGGCCGCCCTGCAGGCCGGGGAAGACGGCCTTGTCGACGGCGGTGGCGTGCTCGGGCTTGGCCATGATCATCGCGCCGCGCGGGCCGCGCAGGGTCTTGTGCGTCGTGGTGGTGACGACGTCCGCGAAGCCCACCGGCGACGGGTGCGCGCCGCCGGCGATCAGGCCGGCGATGTGCGCGATGTCGGCCATCAGGATCGCGCCGACCTCGCGGGCGATCGCGGCGAACGCCGGGAAGTCGATCGTACGCGGAATCGCCGTGCCGCCCGCGATGATCAGCTTCGGCCGCTCGGCCAGCGCCAGCTCGCGGACCTTGTCCATGTCGACCCGGCCGGTCTCCGCCTCGACGCCGTAGTGGACCGGCTTGAACCACTTGCCGGTGACGGAGACGGGGGAGCCGTGCGTCAGGTGGCCGCCGTGCGCCAGCGCCATGCTCATGACCTTGTCGCCCGGCTGCAGGAAGGCCAGGTAGATCGCGAGGTTCGCGGGGGAGCCCGAGTAGGGCTGGACGTTGGCGTGCTCGGTGCCGAACAGCGCCTTGGCCCGCTCGACCGCCAGCGACTCGATCGGGTCGATGAACTGCTGGCCCTCGTAGTAGCGCTTGCCGGCGTAGCCCTCGGAGTACTTGTTGTTGAGGACCGTCCCGCACGCCTCCATGACCGCGGTGGAGGTGTAGTTCTCGGACGCGATCATGCGCAGCTTCTCGAACTGCCGCGTCGTCTCCGCCTCGATGAGCTCGGCGATCGCCGGGTCCTCGGTGGCGAGATGGGTGAGCTTCGGCTCGTGCATGGTCAAACCCTCCTGGCAGAGAAGTGTTCGGCCGGCACCCAGGCGCGCGGTGCTCTCGTGGGCCGTGGCAATCGCTCCCCGGTGGTGTCTCCACCCGAAGTTCCGCGCCAGTCGCGACGCCTCGAAGTCTAGGCCACCCGCCCTGGCCCGGCCCGTCGGGCGCCCCTCGTACGCCCCTTGCGGCGGCACCCAGAGGGCGTGGGTGTTGACTTCTGAACCGGTTAAGTGATTGTATTCGGTCGATTCCAGCGATGAATGGAGTACGCCCATGCTCCGTCGCCTCGGCGCGCTGCTCGCCGCCGCCGTGCTCGTCCTACCGGCCACCCCGGCCGCGGCGGGTACGCCGGCGGGAGACTTCGTCACCCGGCACGGTTCCGAGCTCCACCTCCACGGACAGCCGTTCAAGTTCTACGGCTCCAACAACTACTACCTCATGTACCAGTCGCACCTGATGACCGACGACGTGCTCGCCGACGCGCACGCGGCCGGGTTCACGGTCCTGCGTACGTGGGGGTGGTTCGACATCGGCGGCCTCGACGGGTCCGGCACGGTCGGCGGCGGCAAACAGAACGGGGTCTACCTGCAGTACTGGGACCCGGCGGCGGGCGCGCCCGCGTACAACGACGGTCCCGACGGGCTGGAACGCCTCGACTACGTGATCGCCCGGGCCGGCGCCGAGCACCTCAAGCTGGTCATCCCGTTCACCAACAACTGGACCGACTTCGGCGGGATGGACCAGTACGTCCGCTGGGCCGGCGGCGCGTACCACGACGACTTCTACACGTCCCCGCAGATCAAGAGCTGGTTCAAGGCCTGGATCTCGCACGTGCTCGACCGGACCAACTCGATCACCGGCGTGAAGTACAAGGACGACCCCACGATCATGACCTGGGAACTCGGCAACGAGCCGCGCTGCCAGGGCTCCGGGGCGTACCCGACGTCGCCGGCCTGCGGTGCGCAGCACCCCGAGACCATCACGAACTGGGCCGACGAACTGACCCGGTACGTGAAGGCGGCCGACCCGAAGCACCTCGTCAGCGTCGGCGACGAGGGCTTCACCTGCGCGAACCCGGGCACCGACGACTGGACCACCGACTGCGGCCCGGGCACCGACAGTGCAGCGCTGACCGCTCTCCCGGCGGTCGACGTGATGTCCTTCCACCTCTACCCGGACGGGTGGGGCAAGGACGCGGCCTGGGGCACGCAGTGGATCACCGATCACATCCGCACGGCCAAGCGCCTGCACAAGGCGGTCATGCTCGGCGAGTTCGGCCTCAAGGACAAGGCGACGCGCAACCCCGTCTATCGCGAATGGACGGACGCTGTGCGGTCCGCGGGCGGAAACGGCTTCCTGTACTGGATCCTCTCCGGCATCCAGGACGACGGCTCGCTCTATCCGGACTACGACGGCTTCACCGTCTACTGCCCGAGCCCCGTCTGCACCACGATCTCCAACGGCGGCGAGGAACTCGTCCACGGCCAGAGCAGCCGGCCGCCCGTCGCCGACGACGACACCGCGGTCACCCCGTTCGACACGCCGGCCACGCTCCGACCGCTGGCCAACGATGTCGCGTACCGCACGTATCTGCGGGTCGCGTCGCTCGACCTGGACCCGGCCACCGCCGGGATCCAGAGCACCGCCACCCTCGCCGGGGGCACCTTCAGCGCCGCGAACGGCACGGTCACCTTCACACCCACCATCGGGTACGCGGGGAAGGCTGTCACGCGGTACGTCGTCCAGGACGGTGCCGGCCGCCTGTCGAACAGCGCCGCCCTGACGGTGACCGTGCAACCGGACCCGACGGCCGCCATCGTGATCTCGTCGTTCGAGACGGGCACCGAGGGCTGGGCGCCGGGCAGCTGGCAGGCCAACGCCGGAACCGTGTCGCAGACCGCCGCCTTCCACACCGACGGCGCGTACGGGCTGCACGTGGACGCGGCGGACGGCGGCTGGTTCGGGGTCAACCCGGCCACGCCGATCAACCTCACCGGCAAGACCACCCTCAAGTACGAACTGCACGCCGGCGACGCGGCGGGCACCAGCTCGGCGGTCGCCCTCCAGGTGGGACCGGGCTGGACCTGGTGCCAGGGCAGCTTCACCTGGGTCGGGCAGGGCTCGACGGCCACCCTCCAGACCGACCTGGTCTCCGGCCTGTCGTGTGACCCGTCGCTGCTGTCCGAGGTGCACGGCGTACTGATCTACATCAGCTCGGGCCAGTTCGACGTGGACTACGTCCGGGCCGAGTAAGGGAAGAGCCCCCGCAACCTCCACGGACGCGGGATGTGACGGCGCAGGCCGGATCGATCGGAGTGGGAGCCGACCGGCCTGCGCCCTCCCCGGCCGCATAATGATCTGCTGTGGATCTGGACGAGTACCAGCGGGGCGCTCTGCGTACCGCCGCTTCGCGCGACAAGAGGAACGAACTGCTCCACCTGGTGCTCGGGCTGGCCGGCGAGGCGGGCGAGGTCGCCGAGAAGTTCAAGAAGTGGGTCCGGGACCTCGACAGCGACGAGTCGAGGATCGACCGCCCCGGCATCGCCAAGGAACTCGGCGACGTTCTCTGGTACGTGGCTGTCCTGGCCGACTACCTCGACCTGTCGCTGGACGACATCGCCACGGCCAACCTGGTCAAGCTGGCCGGCCGGCAGAGCCGGGGCGTCCTGGGCGGCAGCGGGGACGACCGCTGATCGGCCGGGTCAGGCGCTACGGAAGACCCACACCTTCAGCAGCCCGAACCGGAGCACCGTCGCGGCCAGGTTCGCCGCGACCAGGCAGACCATCTCGACGGCCGCGCTGCGCGTACTCCCGAGGAGGGACAGCGTGCCGGCGGTGAGCAGGAGGCCGAGGGCGAAGATCAGCAACCCCTGGGCCTGGTGTTTGAGGGCGTGCGCGGAGCCGCGGACGCCGAACGTCAGGCGGCGGTTGACGGCCGTGTTCGCGATGGCCGTGACCAGCAGCGCGAGGATGTTGGCCCCCTGCGCCCCAGGGTGGGCCGGGCGAACGCGAACAGCGCCAGGTACGCGATCGTGCTGCCGACGCCGATGACCGCGAACCGCAGCAGCTGACCGAGCAGCCCGGCCTGGGCGGGTGTCGGCGGTTGCGGAACCTTGCCGGTCAGCAGCGTGCGCGCCATCCGGGCGATGCCCTTGAGGTCGGCGACGGCGGTCGAGACGATGTCGACACGGCTGTCCGGGTCGTCCACCCAGTCGACGGGCACCTCGTGGATCCGCATGCCCGCGTTCTGCGCCAGCACCAGCAGCTCCGTGTCGAAGAACCACCCGGTGTCCCGCACGTGCGGCAGCAGCTGCCGGGCGGCGTCGGCCCGGATCGCCTTGAACCCGCACTGCGCGTCGGAGAAACTCGCCGCGAGCGTCCCCTTGAGCAGCAGGTTGTAGCTCCGCGAGATGATCTCCCGCTTCGCGCCGCGGACCACCCGCGAGCCGCGTGCCAGCCGGCTGCCGATCGCCAGGTCCGAATGCCCCGTGATCAGCGGCGCCACCAGCGGCAGCAACGCGCGCAGGTCCGTGGACAGATCCACGTCCATGTACGCGAGCACGGCCGCGTCGGACTGCGTCCACACGTGCCGCAGCGCCCGGCCGCGGCCCTTCTCGGCCAGCGTGGCGACGCGTACCTCGGCGAACTCGCCGGCCAGACCGGCCGCGACCCGGGGCGTGCCGTCGACACTGGCGTTGTCGGCGATCGTCACCCGGAACGGATACGGAAACTCGGCCCGCAGGTACGCGACCAGCCGCCGGACGCTCGGGCCGAGATCGGCCTCCTCGTTGTAGACGGGCACGACCACGTCGAGGACGGTCGTCTTCCGCTGCTGGGGCTGGAGCTGTTCGGCCTGGATCGTGGCGGGAGCTGGAGCGGTCATGCGCTCGACGATGCGCCACGGGTCTGCGCACTCCGTCGACCCTCGCTGGACCTTCCCTGAACGCCCCCTCGATCTTCCCCGCTCCTTTCCCGACGATCTTGCGCGAATGTACCGGCCTATCGGACAAAAGCCACGAAAAACGGGACATTCGCGCAAGATCGTTGGGTATGGACGGGCGGGACGAAGCAGGGCGGGGTGGGTCAGGCGGGGTCGTTGCCGGGCTTCCACTTGATCGAGCAGCCGGCGCTCGGGTACTGCGGATCCACCGGACCCTCCCCGGCCAGGACGGCGTCGACCGCCGTCGCCAGGGACGCGCCCGTCGCCGCCTTGCCGCTGTTCGGCCGGGTGTCGTCGAACTGGCCCCGGTACACCAGCGGCCGCCGCCCGTCGGCACCCGCCGGCCCGTACAGGAACAGGTCGGGCGTACACGCCGCCTTGTACGCCTGCGCCACCACCTGCGCCTCGTCGTACGCGTACGGGAACGTGAAACCGGCCCGCTTCGCCTGCTCGGCCAGCTGCTCGGGAGCGTCGTCGGGGTAGTTCGCCGCATCGTTGGCGCTGATCGCGATGACGGCCAGCCCCTGCTGCGCGTACCGGGCGGTGAGCTCGCCGAAGGCGGACTCGATGTGCCGGACGTAGGGACAGTGGTTCGAGAGGAACGCCACCAGCAGCGCCGGGGCGTCGGCGAAGTCGGCCGGGGAGACGAGGGTGTCGTCCACGGCGTTGGGGAGGGTGAAGTCGTGCGCGGGGGTGCCCAGCTCCACCATGAAGGAGTTCACGGCCATGGGGAGAATCTATCCGCCGGTCGTGAACACCAAACCTGCGCCAGAATCGCGGCATGAGTGACATCGCGTACCTGGACGCTGCGGCGCGTACGCCCATCGGCCTCGACTACAAGCGGTTCAGCATCGACGCCCTCGACATCCGTCCTCAGCAGACGGTGCTCGACCTGGACTGCGGTCCCGGCACCGATCTCGGCCGGCTGACGGCCACGGGGGCCGTGGTCACCGGGATGGACGCCGACGAGACCATGATCCGGGAAGCCCGCCGCCGGTACCCGGAGGTGGAGATCGTTGCCGGTGACGCGCACGAC
The DNA here is from genome assembly GCF_000428945.1 of Hamadaea tsunoensis DSM 44101. Taxonomy (GTDB): domain Bacteria; phylum Actinomycetota; class Actinomycetes; order Mycobacteriales; family Micromonosporaceae; genus Hamadaea; species Hamadaea tsunoensis. The sequence goes on from NZ_AUAX01000009.1 coordinate 330,848, forward strand.
CTGCCGTTCGGAGACGGCACCTTCGATCGGCTGCGGACCGACCGGGTGCTGCAGCACGTGGCGGATCCCGGGCGGGTCATGGCGGAGATCCGCCGGGTGCTGCGGCCCGACGGGCTCATGGTGACGGCCGAGCCGGACTGGGACACGCTGACGGTCGCGGACGCCGACGAGGAGACGAGCCGGGCCTTCTGCCGGTTCAACGCCGGCCGGGTCCGCAACCACTCCATGGGGCGGCACCTGAAGCGGCTCGCGTACGCGGCGGGGTTCGAGGTGCGGGCGGTGACGCCGATTCCGGTCGCGTTCGAGGATTTCGGGGTCGCCGACACGATTCTCGGGCTGAGCCGCAACGCGCGGCTGGCGGTGGCGGAAGGCGTACTGGAGAAGGAAAAGGCCGAGGAGTGGCTCGCGCGACTGGCCCGCGAACCCTTCCTCGGCTCTTTCCTGTTCTACGTGGTGACTGCTTCCCGGCCGTGAGGGCTCAGGGGACGCGCCGGTAGGCGCCGTCGCTCGCGCTCGTGGTCATCGACGCGTACGCGCGCAGCGCCGCACTGATCGGGCGGACGCGGTCGACGGGCGTGTAGGGCTTGTCGCGCTTGTCCTGGGCGACCCGGCGCTCGTCGAGGACGTGGTCGGGGACGTCGAGGCTGATCGTGCGGGCCGGGATGTCGATGGTGACGATGTCGCCCGGCTCGACCAGCGCGATGAGGCCGCCGCCCGCCGCCTCGGGGGAGACGTGGCCGATGGACAGGCCGCTGGTGCCGCCGGAGAAGCGGCCGTCGGTGATCAGCGCGCAGGACTTGCCGAGGCCGCGGCCCTTGAGGAAGGAGGTCGGGTAGAGCATCTCCTGCATGCCCGGCCCGCCCTTCGGCCCCTCGTAGCGGATGACCACCACGTCGCCCGCGACGATCTCGCCGGCGAGGATGCCGGTGACCGCGTCCTCCTGCGACTCGAACACCTTGGCGGGGCCGCTGAACCGCCAGACCTCCTCGGGCACGCCCGCCGTCTTCACGACGCAGCCGTCCAGGGCGAGGTTGCCATGCAGCACCGCCAGGCCGCCGTCCGCCGTGTACGCGTGCTCGACCGACCGGATGCAGCCCTCCGCGCCATCCGTGTCCAGTGTGGACCAGCGGTTGGCCGTGGAGAACGGTTCCGTGGTGCGTACGCCGCCCGGCGCCGCGTGGAAGAGCTCGACGGCGGCCGCGGACGGCGACTCGGCGCGGATGTCCCACTCGGCCAGCCACTGGTCGAGATCGGGGGAGTGCACGGAGTGGACGGTGTCGTGCAGCAGCTTGCCGCGGTGCAGCTCGCCCATGATCGCGGGAATGCCGCCGGCCCGGTGCACGTCCTCCATGTGGTACTTCTGCGAGTTCGGCGCCACCTTGGCCAGGCACGGTACGCGTCGCGAGATGGCGTCGATGTCGGCCACCCCGAAGTCCAGCTCGGCCTCGCGGGCGGCGGCCAGCAGGTGCAGGACCGTGTTGGTCGAGCCGCCCATGGCGACGTCGAGGGCGACCGCGTTCTCGAAGGCCTCGCGGGTGGCGATCGCGCGCGGCAGGACCGAGGCGTCGTCCCCGTCGTAGTAGCGCTTGCAGAGCTCGACGATCAGCTCGCCGGCCTGCTCGAAGAGCGCCTTGCGCGAGGCGTGGGTGGCCAGCGTCGAGCCGTTGCCGGGCAGCGCCAGGCCGATCGCCTCGGTGAGGCAGTTCATCGAGTTGGCGGTGAACATGCCGGAACACGAGCCGCAGGTCGGGCAGGCCGACCGCTCGATCTTGTCCAGCTCGGCGTCGCTCACGTTGTCGTTGGAGGCGGCGACCATCGCGTCGATCAGGTCCAGCTTCGTGTGCACGATGCCGTCGACCGAGACGGTCTTGCCGGCCTCCATCGGGCCGCCGGAGACGAAGACCGTCGGGATGTTGAGGCGCAGCGCGGCCAGCAGCATGCCGGGGGTGATCTTGTCGCAGTTGGAGATGCACACGAGCGCGTCGGCGCAGTGCGCCTGCACCATGTACTCGACCGCGTCGGCGATCAGCTCGCGGCTGGGCAGCGAGTAGAGCATGCCGGCGTGGCCCATGGCGATGCCGTCGTCGACGGCGATCGTGTTGAACTCCCGGCCCACCCCGCCCGCCTGGGCGATCGAGTCGGCGACCAGGCCGCCGAGGTCCTTGAGGTGTACGTGGCCGGGTACGAACTGGGTGTAGCTGTTGGCGATCGCGACGATCGGCTTGCCGAAATCGTCGTCGGTCATGCCGGTGGCGCGCCAGAGCGCCCGCGCGCCCGCCATCGTCCGCCCGTGCGTGGAGGTCCTCGACCGCAGCTCAACCATGGAAAGAAGTCTGCCACCGTCCGGGGTACGCCGACACGCCACGTACACGCCGCGTCCATCTGTCGGGAAGGCGTCCCGGCTGCGGGGCGGCGCCGGTGCTAGCTGGCAGGAGTGCGGTCGGTGAGACGGCGGCTACGCCCGTTTATGAAATTGTCGTCCGCTATCGCACATCGAGTGCGGAAAGGATCTCTCTGGTGCGGCAGAGTAGAGCCGTGCTCCTCCCCCCGGGACTGCCGGTAGCCGACCCGCTCGGTCGGCCGTTGGCCCTTGCCGTGTCGGCGAGCGCCTTGGTCGCTCTCCCCGGCGCCTGGTCCCTGTGGCGAGCGGCCCGTGCCAGCGGCCGGTCCTCCCGCGGCGCCCGCCTTCTGGCGGTCGGCGTCGTGGTGGCCCTGGCCGGGCCGCTCCTCGCACTCCTGTGCGCGTGGATGCTGCTGGCCGACGAGTGGTACGACGTCCGCGAACAGCGGATGATGCTGGCCGGGCTGATGAGCCTGGGCGTGATCGTCGGCTCCCCGATGCTCGGCTGGGGTCTGCTGCGGCTGCCCGGCATCGGCGACACCCCCGGCGTACGCATGCGGCACCTGCTCGACGGGCTGACCGTCGGCGCCGCGATCTTCATCTTCGGCTGGGCGCTCATCATCAACCCGAACTCGGCCTGGTTCCCGCTGCCCGACCGGGGCGGCTGCATCCCGGTCGCGGTCGCCGCCTCCATCGCTCCGCTGATCGTCGGGCTCGCGATGATCCTGGCGGTACGCGTACCGGCGCCGCGGCGGCCGATCGCCCGGGCCGCGGTCGGCGCGGCCGCCGTGTCCGTCGCCGGAACCGGCCTGGCCGTCGGGATCTGCTACGACCTCGTCTGGATGGTGCTCACCGGCGGACTGCTCCTGCCGGCCGGGGTGTTCCTGATGGCGTACAAGCCGCGGTGGCGGGAGGTGCGGGCCGAGATCGGAGCGCCCGCGCCCACCTCCGGCCTGCTCACCGCCCTGCTGCCGGTCTCGGCGATCCTGGTGGCCACCGTCTACCAGGCGGTACGCAGCGGGGGCACGCTGGACGTGCCGACGATCGTGGCCGGAATGTTCGTCGGGCTGCTGCTCGTGGCCCGCCAGCACCTCGGCTACCAGGACGTCAAGCGGTACGCGACGCGCCTGGCCGACAGCGAGCGGCACTTCCGTGAACTCGCCCACACCGACCCGCTGACCGGGCTCAGCAACCGCCGGGGCCTGCTGCGCACCCTGTTCGAGGACGCGGTCGACGGTCCACCGTGCACACTGCTCGCGATCGACCTCGACGGCTTCAAGAACATCAACGACATGCGCGGCCACGACGTCGGCGACGACGTGCTCGTCGAGGTCGGCCAGCGGCTGCGGCTCAACCTGCGCCCCGGCGACGTGGCCGCCCGGCTCGGCGGTGACGAGTTCGCCGTGCTGATGTGGGCCGGCCCCAAGGACGCCCTCGAAGTCGCGCAGCGGCTGCTCGGCGTGCTGGCCAAGGCGTACCAGGCCCGGCAGGGGATGGCGTACCTGTCGGCGAGCATCGGGCTGGCCGGCTGCGCCCGGGCCGACAGCGTGCCGATGCTCATGCGCAACGCGGACCTCGCCCTGCGCTTCGCCAAGCAGCGCGGCAAGAACCGGGTCGAGGAGTACTCCGCCGAGTACGACGAATGGCTGCGCCGGCGTACCACGGTGGAACACGAGCTGCGCGGCGCGATCGAGCGCGACGAGCTGTCGGTGGTCTTCCAGCCGGTCGTGGCGCTGCCGTCGATGCGGCCGGTCGGTGCCGAGGCGCTGATCCGCTGGCACCACCCGCAGCTGGGGAAGATCAACCCGGACGAGTTCATCCCGATCGCCGAGGAGTCCGGGCTCATCCAGTCCGTCGGCATGTGGGTGCTCAACCAGGCCTGCCGCCAGCTGGCCCGGTGGCTCGCCGACGGCCACGACGTCTGGGTCTCGGTCAACGTCTCCCCGCGCGAGCTGCATCCGGCCGAATACGTGAACCGGGTCGCGGACGTGGTCCGGGCGCACCGCGTACCCCTGTCGAGGTTGGTCTTCGAGGTCACGGAGCAGGCGGTGGCCGAGGACCTGGAGGAGCTGAAGATCCGGTTGTCCACGCTGCGCGACATGGGCGCGCGGATCGCGCTGGACGACTTCGGCTCGGGCTACTCCTCGCTCAGCCAGCTGCGGCACCTGCCGGTGGACATCCTGAAGATCGACCACAGCCTGGTGCGGGACATGGGCCGGGACGCGCGTCCGGCGCCCATGGTGGACGTGGTCGTCCGCCTCGGTCACCGGCTCGGCCTGGAGGTCATCGCGGAGGGCATCGGCGACATCACCCAGCGGCAGGTGGTGGAGCAGGCCGGCTGCCGGTTCGGGCAGGGCAGCCTGTTCGGCTGGGGCGTACCGGCCGAGCACATGGAGGCGCTGCTCGCCTCGGCCCAGCCGTTGCACAACGGCCACCCGCTTCCCGGGGGCGGGGTCGGCCCGGCGGCCGCCATGGCCCCGCCGACTCCGCTGCCCGCGCAACTGCCCCCACCACAGGCCGCGACACCCGTGTCTCAGCCCGTGGGAGAAGTTGACTCAGCGGCTGAGATGCGTAAGAGTTAGGACCATGTCGAACCGGCTCCACCGAGTACTTACCTGAGCGCACTCTCTGACGTTCGAGAGTGCGCTGGCCCCGTGCATACCTGCACGAGGGTCTTTTTTATTGGTCAGAATCGGTAGAGCGGAACCCTCGGGAAGAGTGAGTGATGACCAGACCGACACCGGAGGCGCTCGCGCAACGCGCGGCCGCCCATCGCACGGCCACGCCGTCCGCACCGCCGGCGCCCGTTCAGATGACCGGGGCGCAGAGCCTCGTCAAGTCGCTGGAGGCCTTGGGCGTAGAGGTGATGTTCGGCATTCCGGGCGGAGCGATCCTCCCCGCCTACGACCCGATCTTCGATTCGACCGTACGCCACATCCTGGTCCGTCACGAGCAGGGCGCCGGCCACGCCGCGACCGGGTACGCGCAGGCGACCGGCAAGGTCGGCGTGTGCATCGCCACCTCCGGGCCGGGTGCCACCAACCTGGTGACGCCGATCGCGGACGCGTACATGGACTCGGTGCCGATCGTGGCGATCACCGGACAGGTGGCCCGCCCGGCGATCGGCACGGACGCCTTCCAGGAGGCCGACATCCAGGGGATCACCCTGCCGATCACCAAGCACAACTTCCTGATCCGCTCCGGCGACGACATCCCGCAGGTGCTGGCCGAGGCGTTCCATCTGGCCTCGACCGGCCGGCCGGGTCCGGTGCTGGTCGACATCCCGAAGGACGTGCTGACCAACCAGACCTCGTTCGCCTGGCCGCCCGTCCTCGACCTGCCCGGCTACCGGCCCACCCTGCACCCGCACGGCAAGCAGATCCGCGAGGCCGCCCGGCTGATCGGCACCGCCAAGCGGCCGGTCCTGTACGTCGGCGGCGGCGTACTGAAGGCGCAGGCGACCGAGGCGCTGATGGAGCTGGCCGAGCTGACCGGCGCGCCGGTGGTGACCACGCTGATGGCCCGCGGCGCGTTCCCGGACTCGCACCCGCAGCACCTGGGCATGCCCGGCATGCACGGCACGGTCGCGGCCGTGTACGCCCTCCAGCGCTCCGACCTGCTGATCACGCTGGGGGCCCGGTTCGACGACCGGGTGACCGGCAAGCTGGAGTCGTTCGCGCCGGACGCGCAGATCATCCACGCGGACATCGATCCGGCCGAGATCGGCAAGAACCGGGCCGTGGACGTGCCGATCGTCGGTGACGCCCAGCACGTGATCACCGAACTGGTGACCGCGCTGGCCGGCACCGAGGAGGCCGCCCAGCAGCGGTTGAAGGACTGGTGGACCCAGCTCGACCAGATGCGCGACACCTACCCGCTGGGCTACGAGGAGCCGTCCGACGGCACCCTCGCGCCGCAGTACGTGATCGAGCGGATCGGCGCGATCGCCGGGCCCGACGCGATCTACGTCGCCGGCGTCGGCCAGCACCAGATGTGGGCCAGCCAGTTCATCAAGTACGAGAAGCCGAACACCTGGCTCAACTCGGGCGGTGCCGGCACCATGGGGTACGCGGTCCCGGCCGCCATGGGCGCGAAGGTCGGCCAGCCCGGCACGGTCGTGTGGGCGATCGACGGGGACGGCTGCTTCCAGATGACCAACCAGGAGCTCGCGACCTGCGCCCTGGAGGGCATCCCGATCAAGGTGGCCGTCATCAACAACGGCAACCTCGGCATGGTGCGGCAGTGGCAGACCCTCTTCTACGGCGAGCGCTACTCCAACACCGACCTCGGTACGCACAAGCACCGCATCCCCGACTTCGTGAAGCTGGCCGAGGCGCTGGGCTGCATCGGTCTGCGCTGTGAGACCGCGGCCGACGTGGACAAGACGATCGCGGCGGCGATGGAGATCAACGACGCCCCGGTGGTCGTGGAGTTCGTCGTCGGCAAGGACGCCATGGTGTGGCCGATGGTCGCGGCCGGCACCGGCAATGACGAGATCATGTTCGCCCGGGGTGTGCGCCCCATCTTCGACGAGGACGATCTGTGATGGCAGCCAAACACACCCTCTCCGTGCTGGTGGAGAACAAGCCCGGCGTCCTGGCCCGGGTGTCGGGCCTGTTCTCGCGGCGGGGCTTCAACATCGACTCGCTCGCGGTGGGGGAGACCGAGCACGCCGAGATCTCCCGGATCACGATCGTGGTCGATGCGGAGCAGCAGCCGCTGGAGCAGGTCACCAAGCAGCTCAACAAGCTCATCAACGTTCTGAAGATCGTGGAGCTGGAGCCCGCCGCCTCCGTCCAGCGCGAACTGCTGCTGGTGAAGGTACGCGCCGACCGCCCGATCCGGTCGCAGGTGCTCGAGACGGTCCAGCTGTTCCGGGCCCGCGTCGTCGACGTGGCGCCCGACGCCCTCACCATCGAGGCGACGGGCACCTCGGAGAAGCTCGAGGCGTTGCTGCGCGACCTGGAACCGTTCGGCATCAAGGAGATGGTCCAGTCGGGCCGGGTCGCCATCGGTCGCGGATCGCGATCGATCACGGCCGCGCCGGCCCTGCGCTCGGCAGCCTGAGCGTCCTACAGTTTGAGAAGATCCGTCCCACTTTACGGTCTGCGTACCGTCGGGTAGCAGGATGCAGGATGACTGCGGCGGCTACGCCCGGTGCGCGCAAGGAAGGAAAGTTCAAGTGACCGAGGTTTTCTACGACGATGACGCCGACCTGTCGGTGATCGCCGGTCGCAAGGTGGCCGTCATCGGCTACGGCAGCCAGGGCCACGCGCACGCACTGTCGCTGCGCGACTCCGGGGTCGACGTGCGTGTTGGCCTGCCCGAGGGCTCCAAGAGCCGGCCGAAGGCCGAGGAGCAGGGCCTGCGCGTCGTCACGCCGTTCGAGGCGGCCGCCGAGGCTGACGTGATCATGATCCTGGCGCCGGACACCGCCCAGCGGAAGATCTACGCCGAGGCCATCGAGCCCAACCTGACCGCCGGCAAGGCGCTCTTCTTCGGCCACGGCCTCAACATCCGCTACGGCCTCATCAAGCCGCCCGCCGACGTCGACGTCGCGATGGTCGCCCCGAAGGGCCCCGGCCACCTCGTCCGCCGCCAGTACGTGGACGGCAAGGGCGTACCGTGCCTCGTCGCCGTCGAGCAGGACGCGACCGGCAACGGCCTCGCGCTCGCCCTGTCCTACGCCAAGGGCATCGGCGGCACCCGGGCCGGCGTCATCAAGACCACCTTCACCGAGGAGACCGAGACCGACCTGTTCGGCGAGCAGGCCGTCCTCTGCGGCGGCACGGCCGCCCTGGTCCAGGCCGGCTTCGAGGTCCTCACCGAGGCGGGCTACACGCCCGAGGTCGCGTACTTCGAGTGCCTGCACGAGCTCAAGCTCATCGTCGACCTCATGTACGAGGGCGGCATCGCCCGCATGCGCTACTCCGTCTCCGACACCGCCGAGTACGGCGACGTCACCCGTGGCCCGCGCGTCATCAACTCCGCGGTCAAGGACGAGATGCGCAAGATCCTCGGCGAGATCCAGGACGGCGAGTTCGCCCGCGAGTGGATCGCCGAGGACGACGCCGGCCGGCCCAACTTCACCAAGCTCCAGCAGCAGGGCGCCGAGCACCCGATCGAGAAGGTGGGCGCGCAGCTCCGCGGAATGATGAGCTGGGTGGACCGGCCGATCACCGAGACCGCGTGACATCCCTGTAAGGCTGCCTGCCCTCCACAACCGAGGAGCGGGACGTACCGGGCTGCCCTCAAGGCGATCCCTTGTGGGCAGCCCGGTCTTTCTTTGCCGGCTCAAGATCTTTTTTAGATCAAGTTCAAGATCTTTTTGTCCCGGGTTCGTCGATCTCGCTTCCGCTCCTCCCGCGGGAGACCGTTGCGCCCCTATCGCTGCGCTCCGGGGACTCCACTGCCAGGT
>NZ_KE386821.1:0-59214 GCF_000428945.1 Hamadaea tsunoensis DSM 44101
TCCGGCCCGATCTGCATGATCAATGACGTGTCAGGTGCAGCGGAACCCGGTCAGCGCGCTCCGGAACCGTAAACGATCATGCATCGGGTGGCCGTTTCGACACCACAGCCGTAAACGATCACCCCACCGACCGCCGTCCCGGCGCCCATATCGGACAGTCGGGACAAAGGCCGGGCGGGGGTGGGGTGAAGCGGTGACCGGACGACGGTGAACAATGCTTCGCCCCACCCACCTGGCAGTGGAGTCCCCGGAGCGCAGCGATAGGGGCGGAACGGTCTCCCGCGGGAGGAGCGGAGGTGAGATCGACGAACCCGGGACAAAAAGATCTTGACCCTAATGATCTTGCATGGGACCCGAGATGACGGCGGGGAGTTCGCGGATCGACGGGAGGACGTGGGTTGCCCCTGCGGCGGCGAGTGTGGGCTCGTCGTGGGCCCCCGTCAGTACGCCCGCCACGATGGACGCCCCGGCGCGCAGGCCGCAGAGGATGTCGTACGCGGTGTCGCCGGCGGTCGCGACGGCCCGCACGTCGTCGACGGCCAGCCGGAGGACGGCGGTGAGGACGAGGTCGGGGTAGGGCCGGCCGCGACCCGCTTCGGCCGGGCAGAGCGTGAGGTCGGCGATGTCCCGCCAGCCGAGGGCGTCGAGAATGCCGTCCTGTGTGGACCGGGCGAAGCCGGTCGTCAGGGCCACCTTGACACCGGCCTCGCGGAGCGCGGCGATGGCCTCGGCGGCACCGTCGACGGGACGGCAGCGGCCATCGCCGACGAGGTCGGCGTACGCGGACTCGAAGGCGGCGTTCGCCTGCTGCGCCTTGGTCTCGTCGCCGGACATCAGGTGCCGGAACACGGTGATCTTCGACTCGCCCATGGTCCGGCGCACGTACGCGAGCATCCCGTCGTACGCGTCCGTCCCCGGGTGGACGCCCTGGCCGCGGATGGCGGCCGTGAACGCGTCCTCGACGAGGCCGTCGTCGGCGACGGTCGTCCCGGCCATGTCGAGGACCGCCAACTGTATGCGGGTCACCAGCCCAGCTCCTCTGCGGTCTGTTCGGCGATGGCGGGGGAGCAGGTCATGCCGCGGCCGCCCGGTCCGGTCACGAGAACGGCGCCGGTGCCGAGCCGCTGTCGGTGGACGATCGCGGCGGGGTCGAGGCACTGCGCGTAGACGCCGGCCCAGCGGCGTACGACGCGGGGGAGGGGGCGGCCGAGCAGCGCCGAGGCCACCTCGGTCACGTGGTCGTAGGGCGGCTCGACGACGTCGAAGTCGAACGGTTCGGCGTACGCGTGGGTGTCGCCGATCGTCAGGCCGCCGTCCAGCCGCTGCACCATCAGCAACTGCATCTTGTACGCGTCCGCCACCGGGCTCTGCGCCTGGGCGGCTTCCAGGGCGGACGAGTCGAAGGCGGGGTAGTAGCGGAAACTGTCGCCGTCGGCCACGGAGGTCGTCAGCGCCTCGCCGAGCGGTTCGGTCTGCGCCATCTGCAGGCGGACGCGGCGTACCGGCAGTTCTCCGGCGACCTCCCGGGTCAGGCCGCCGAGCGCCGCCCCGGTCGCGAGGACGACCAGGTCGCCGGCGTGGGTGTCGCCCTGGTCGTCGCGTACGGCGGAGTCGGCGAGGTCGCGTACCTCCCGGCCGGGCAGCCACGTGTAGCGGCCCGACGCGGCCATCGCGGCGCGCAGAGCGGGCAGGGCGACCCGCGACTCGACGGCGCCGTCGCGGCCGCACCAGAGCGCGGCGGTGAACTCCCCGCGCAGCGCGGGATTGCGGCGGCGGGTCTCGGCCGGGTCGAGCAGTTCGAAGCCGCGCTCGACCGCGTCGGGCGCGGCGACTGCGGCCTCGGCGACGGCGACCTCGGCCGGCGTCCGGCAGACGGTCAGCGACCCGTTGCCCCGGAACCCCACCCCCGGTACGCGTTCCCCGATGGACTGCCACAGTTGGCGGGCCCGGGAGGCGACGGCCAGTTCGGGGCCGGCGGCGCGGCCGGAGACCCAGACGAGGCCGAAGTTGCGTACGGAGGCGCCCCGGGCCTCGCGCTCGCGCTCCAGGTGCACCACGGAGTGGCCACGTTCGACTGCCTGCCAGGCGTGCATGGTGCCGAGCACTCCGCCGCCCACGACGATGATTCGCACGAGCAGAAGACTCGGCGCGCCGGATGAACCGTAGGCGGTCGGTACGCGACGCGCGGGTGAACCGGGCCGAAAGGTTCGGACCAGTTATGGTTACGTGATGTCAGGCGCGGAGCCGCGTCTCGAAGCCGATCCGGTCGCCGCGGTACAGCGCCCGCACGCACTCGATCGGCACACCGGCCGGATCGCGGCTGACCCGCTGCATCAGCAGCATCGGCAGGGCCGGATTGGTCTGCAGCAGCAGCGCCTCACGCGGGCTCGCGAGCGCGGTCTCGATCCGCTCGGTCGCCTCCGCCCACACCACGCCCAGTTCCTCCTGCATGCACCGGTACAGCGAACCGGCCGGATCCAGCACGTCCATCAGCGTCGGGTACCGCTCCGCCGCCAGGTACGTGCTCTCCAGGCCCAACGGCTCGCCATCGGCCAGCAGTACGCGTTCCAGATGGACCACAGGCGCGCCGGGCCCGATCGCGAGCGCCGCCGACACCTCGTCGCCGGCCGGGACCACGTCGAAGGCGGTGACGGTACGGGAGGGCTCGTAACCCATGTCCCGCAACGCTTCCGTATAGCTGTGCAGGGACAGCGGCTGGATTACCTTCGGCTTCGCGACGAACGTCCCGCGGCCCTGCCGGGCGCTGAGCCGGCCCTCGATCGTCAGCTCCGAGATCGCCTGGCGGACGGTCGACCGGGCCACGGTGTAGCGGGCGGCCAGATCCCGCTCGGGCGGCAGCGGCGCGCCCACGCCCAGCTCGGCGATCTCCGCCAGGATCCGCGCCTTGACGGCGTAGTACTTGGGTACGCGGCCGTGATCCGGTACGCCCGAACGGAAAGCGGCAGACGGCACGGCGCCCACCCTACGCCGATCGCGGCCGGAGACCCTGTCGGCGTTTCCGCTACGCGGCGGCGGGCAGCGCGACCACGGCCTCCGAGGTGTACGCGAGGAACGTCAGCGTCTCCTGCAGGTACAGCTCGACGTTGCCCTCGTCGTGGCTCAGGTACCCGATCGCGAGATCCTGGCCGAGGGCCAGCTCGTAGTCGCCGCCCCGGGTCGACAGGACGAAGCCGCCCTCGATCGCCGGAGCCCAGACGATGTCGCCGTCGACGATCGCCGACAGGTGCTTGCGTACGGGGTAGCCGTCGTCGGCGCCCTCGTCCGCCAGCTTGTACGCGTCGGCGCCGAGCGCCAGCGCGTACGGGCCGCCGACCCCGGCGAGGCGGAGGGCGGCGAGGGCGCGGCTGACCGCGTCCGGATAGTCGTCCGGGTCCTCGGGCAACGGGACGGGCGCCAGCGACGCGCTCGTCCGCAGGCCGGCGATCCCGGCCGCCGGGTACCCCTCGAAGATCACCTGGTCCTCGGCGAACGCGATCTGCCGGGCGGCGTCCTTGGCGGGCTGCCAGTCGGCGTCCTTGGCCCCGCGCTCGACGGAGTCCACCTGCCGCCGGTCGACGGTGAACGGTACGCGCAGCTCCACGACCACGCTCGCCTGCCGCACCTCCGCCCGTACGCCGTCGGCCGGCCCCGCAACCGGTTCGCGATGCCCGGTCCCGAGCGCGGCGAACGTCTCGCCCGCGGGCTCGGCCACGTCCACGAGACGGCGTCCGGCGACGTGGCGGCGGAACGTCCGGCGTACCTCTTCTTCGAGGTCGGCCCACGCGGCCGCGCTGATCGGGGCGAGTTCCCGGTAGAGGTTGTCCATCACTGTCCTCTCAGGTCGCCCACGCCGAGCGTGGGTGCGAACGTGTGCGTCAGGGTGACCCGGGGGCCGTCGGCGGCGGGGTCCGCGGCGGGGTCGGCGGCCGTGCCGAAGGGCGGGTCGTCGAGGAAGGTCTCCGACGGGGCGAAGAACAGGTTCCCGGTGACCGCGGTCGAGAAGTCCAGGATGCGGTCGTGGGCGGCGGTGCCGTCGCCGAGGAACATCCGGTCCAGCATGCGCTCGGTGACGGTCGGCGTACGCGCGTAGCCGATGAAGTAGGTGCCGAACTCGGCCTGGCCGACCGACCCGAACGGCATGTTGTCGCGCAAGATCTGCCGTTCGGTGCCGTCCGGGTCGACGATCGTGGTCAGCGCGGTGTGGGCGCTCGCGGGCTTCTCGTCGTCGCCGAGTTCGACGTCCGACAGCTTCCGGCGCCCGACGACCAGTTCCTGCGCCTCGGTCGGCAGCGCGTTCCAGGCCCGCAGGTCGTGCAGGTACTTCTGGACGATGACATAGCTGCCGGCGGCGTACGCGGCGTCCTCGTCGCCGATCAGCACGGCGGCCGCGGCGGCAGGCCCGACCGGGTTCTCGGTGCCGTCGACGAAACCGAGCAGGTCGCGCGCGTCGAAGTAGCGGAATCCGTGCACCTCGTCGCAGACCGTGACGGCGCCGCGGATCCGGTCCATGATCTCCTGCGCCAGCGCGAAGCAGAGGTCCTGTTGCTGGGCGCGGATGTGGAAGAGCAGATCGCCCGGGGTGGCCGGCGCGCGGTGCACCGGGCCGGTCACCTCCCGGAAAGCGTGCAACTCGGCCGGCCGCGGCGTGGTGCCGAACAGCCGCCCCCATACCTCCGCGCCGATGCCGGTCACGCAGCTCAGATCGCCGTCCGGCGCGCGGAAGCCCACCGCCCGCTGCAGACCGGACAGGTCCGGCAGGAGATCGCGTACGCGGTCCTCGCCACCGGGGTCGACGGTCACCACGAGGATCAGGGCGGCCCTCGTGAGCGGGCTCAGTACGGACTGCGAGACCGCCGTGTTCGCTTCCATCGCGCAACCTCCGGATCGGCGCCGGTGGGAGTGCGCCCCGCTCGACGCTACCGACCGGATCCGATCAAGCCGGATGATTCCGAGCTTTGCCGCGAACCGGTTTGCTTCCGGCGTACGCTATGGAACTTGGGCACGGACCCCGCGGCGAGCGCGGGCGGTCCGCAGCGCCTTCATCCGCGGCAACGACGGCCGCGTGATTTTTCTCCAGCGAGATCTGATTCGCACCCGCGAGTGGGGAGTTTTCACGATCATGAGTACTGGAATGGTCGGCACCAAGGACGGTACGCAGATCTTCTACAAGGACTGGGGCGGCGGGCAGCCCGTCGTGTTCAGCCACGGCTGGCCGTTGACGGCCGACGCCTGGGACGACCAGATGTGGTACGTCGTCTCCAACGGTTTCCGCGCGGTCGCCCACGACCGGCGCGGGCACGGGCGCTCCAGCCAGCCGTGGGACGGCAACGACATGGACACGTACGCCGACGACCTGGCGGCGGTCATCGAAAAGCTCGACCTGCACGACATCGTGCTGGTCGGGCACTCCACCGGCGGCGGCGAGATCACCCGCTACATGGCCCGCCACGGCACGGACCGGGTGGCGAAGGCGTGCCTGGTCGGCGCGATCCCGCCGCTGATGCTCAAGACCGACGCGAATCCGGAGGGGCTGCCCCGCAGCGTCTTCGACGAGCTGCGCGGCAACGTCGAGCGGGACCGGTCGCAGTTCTGGCAGGATCTCAGCGCCCCGTTCTACGGCGCCAACCGCAAGGGTTCCAAGGTCAGCCAGGGCCTGCGGGACAGCTTCTGGCTGATGGGCATGACCGTCGGGTTCAAGGCCGCGTACGACTGCATCCGGGTCTTCTCCGAGACCGACCAGACGGCGGACTGCAAGAAGATCGACGTGCCGACGCTGATCATCCACGGTGACGACGATCAGATCGTGCCCATGGTGGCGTCCGCGGCGAAGTCGTCGAAGCTGATCAAGAACAGCACGCTGAAGGTGTACCCGGGCGCGCCGCACGGCCTGACCGCGACGCACCAGGACGAGTTCAACGCGGATCTCCTCGCCTTCATCAAGGGCTGACCCCGCAGGGGCCGGCCCGCAACTCTCGGCACCAAGATCCCGTTTGGATCAGGGATTCGCACGTGATCATGGCCCATGATTCGGGTGATTTCCCTGATCCAAACGGGATCATCGAACGCGGCACCACGAACGCGGCACCACGGGGGGAAGCGATGGTGGAGGGGGACGCCGAGCAGCGGATGCTGGGGGCGGTGCCGGGGGAGGCCGCGCTGGGGCGGGGGCCGCTGCCGAAGGGCGATCACGAGCGATACGAGTACCACCATCCGGCCGCGGGGTGGGGTGCCGCCAAGAGCGTCGGCCACGTGCTGCTGCACAGTCCTGAGCCGCTGGACGGCATGCGGGCGCTGCTGGTCATGAACCAGGAGAACGGCGGCTTCGACTGCCCCGGCTGCGCCTGGCCCGACGACCCGACCGGCCTGCACCTGGACATCTGCGAGAACGGCGTCAAGCACGTCACCTGGGAGATGTCCCCAGCCAAGGCCGGCCGCGACTTCTTCGCCGCGCACACCGTCGCCGAGCTCTCGAACTGGACCGACCACGACCTCGAAGACGTCGGCCGGCTCGCCGAGCCGATGGCCTACGACCCCGGAACCGACAAGTACGTCCCCATCTCCTGGGACGACGCCTTCGCCGTGGTCGGCCGCACGCTGCGCGGCCTCGACAGCCCGCACCGCGCGGCCTTCTACACCTCGGGCCGGCTCAGCAACGAGGCCACCTTCCTCTACCAGCTGTGGGTACGCGAATTCGGCACCAACAATCTGCCGGACTGCTCGAACATGTGCCACGAGGCGAGCGGCCGGGGACTGACGGCGGCCATCGGCACGGGCAAGGGCACGACCGACCTGTCCGACTGGGAGCAGGCGGACGCGATCTGGCTGATGGGCGACAACGCCGCCACGAACGCGCCCCGGATGCTGACCTGGCTCGCCGAGGCCGATCGTCGCGGCGCCGCCCTGGTGCACGTCAACCCGCTGATCGAGGCGGCGTCCCGGCGTACCATCGTGCCGCACGAGTTCGTCGACATGGCCACGTTCCACACGACGAGGACCGGCACCCGCAACGTCCAGGTACGCATCGGCGGGGATCTCGCGCTCCTGCGCGGCGTCGCGAAGGCGCTCCTCGAAACGGCCGGGCACGACGAGGCCGCCCTCGACCGGGAGTTCATCGAGCAGCACACGAGCGGGTTCGACGCGTACCGGTCGGCGGTCGAGGAGACGGCGTGGGACGACATCGTCCGCGACAGCGGGATCGCCGAGGCCGACATCCGCGCGCTCGCACAGTCCTATCGCGACTCGGAGCGGACGGTCATCGCGTGGTGCCTGGGCCTGACGCAGCACGAGCACGGCGTCGACACCGTACGCGAGATCGTCAACGTGCTGCTCCTGCGGGGCAACATCGGCCGCCCCGGCACCGGCCCGTCCCCCGTACGCGGGCACAGCAACGTGCAGGGCAACCGCACCTGCGGCATCGACCACCGCCCGAGCGCCGCGTTCCTGGACCGGCTCGCGTCGGCCTGCGGGATCGACCCGCCGCGCGAGCACGGGCTCGGCACGGTGGCCACGATCGAGGCCATGCGGCGCGGCGACGTGACCGTCTTCGTGGCCCTCGGCGGCAACTTCGCGCTCGCCGCCCCGGACCTGCCGGCGACGGCCGAGGCGTTGCGCGCCTGCGAACTCACCGTCCAGGTGAGCACCAAACTCAACCGCAGCCACCTCGTCCACGGCCGGCAGGCGCTGATCCTGCCGTGCCTCGGGCGTACCGAGCGGGACCGGCAGGCCGGCGGCGAACAGGGGATCACCGTCGAGGACTCGATGGCGATGGTGCACATCTCCTTCGGCATGAAGGACCCCGTGTCGCCCCACCTGAGATCCGAATGCGCCGTCATCGCCGGGATGGCCGCGGCGACCCTGCCCGGCTCGCGTACGCCCTGGACGGCGTACATCGAGGACTACGACCGGATCCGGGACACGATGGCCGAGGCGCTGGACGGTTTCGAGGACTTCAACGCCAGGGTCCGCCGGCCGCACGGCTTCCGCCTCGCCCAGCCCGCCCGGGAACGCGACTTCCGTACGCCTTCCGGCCGGGCGGAGTTCTGGGCCGGCCCGCTTCCGTCCGATGTGGACCCTGGCGAGGGCCGGTTGATGCTCACCACGATCCGGTCGCACGACCAGTTCAACACCACGATCTACGCCAACGACGACCGTTACCGGGGGCTGCGCGGACTGCGTACCGTCATCTTCCTGAACGAGGCGGACATGCGGGCACGCGGCCTGTCCGAGTGGGACCTGATCGACGTGACCGCGATCTCCCGCGACGGTACGCGCCGCACGGTGCACGGCTACCGGGCGGTGACCCACCCCATCCCGCCGGGCTGCGCGGCCGGCTACATGCCGGAGCTCAACGTGCTGTGCGGCCTCGCGGACGTGAGCAGCCAGAGCGAGCAGCCCGTCACCAAACACCTCGTCATCGAGATCACCCGGCAACCACCCGGTTCCTGAAGCCCCTCCACCGACTCGGCCGGCGCCGGTACGCGTACTACCGCACAGGGGAAGGCCCACGACGGTGCGTGCGGGATCCGCCTGGTGGTGCGGGTGACCGGCCTTGTGGCGGAAGCGGGCGCGGAGCTCCGATCGCTACCCTCCTGCCATGATCTTCGTGGATGGGCAGGGCAACGAGCGCCTGATCCTGGACGGCGAGTGGTTCGAGAAGCAGCGCGGCGGCGAGTCGAAGACCCGCGTGCCGGTGTCGTCCTTCCGCGGCGCGCAGTGGCAGGAGATCGAGCGGCGTACCAAGCTCTTCGGGGGCACCAAGGAGCGCCTGATCCAGGTGACGCTGACCTTCGACGGCGGCCCGTTCGTCGGCTTCGTCGCGGAGGAGGCCAAGCGGCCCGAGCTGGAAGCCCTGGTCGCCGGCCTCGAATCCGCCCGTTAGTCCGCGCCGAGGAGTTCGCGGTACCGCTCGATGTAGAAGGTCTTCTTGATGTGCGCCGTCGTGGCCGCGTCGAGCAGTCCGGCCTCGGGCGCGTAGGACACGCCGCCGTGCGGGCCGAGCGGCAGCACGATGGCGTCGGGCGTGGGTTCGTAGACGGCGGTCGCCTCGCGTCCCTCGATGAGCGCGCGGATGTTGTCCGCCACCACGGCCGCGTGGAACTGGGCGAGGCGGGCCATTTTCAGCTCGGGGACGTCGGTGATGTCGCCGACCGCGAACACGGTCTCCTGGCCGGTGACGCGCAGCTGCGGCGTCACCGCGACCTGCCCGTTGGGCCGCCGGACCGCGGCCAGCTCGCCCGCCAGGTAGGCGCTGGCGGTGACGGCGCCGTAGCACGGGAACCAGACGTCCGCGGTGATGTCCACACCGGACAGTGTGGTGGCGGTGAACTCCGCGGCGGCACCCGGCTCGGTCGGCGGCAGCTCGCGCAGGGACGTACCCAGGACCAGGTCGACGCCCAGCTCGGCGAGCTGGCGGCGCAGCTCGGCGCGTACCTCGGCGGGGAAGCCCGGGCCGAGCGGTTCGTCGGCGGGGTCCACGACGGTCACGGCGGTACCGGGCCACGCGGCCTTGATCTCGCCCGCGAACTCCAGGCCGACCGGGCCGGCGCCCAGCAGCAGCACCCGGTCCGCGGCGGCGAGCGTCTTGTACGCCTCAGCGAACCGCCGCGCGCCGGTCGCCCGGTCGTCGGAGTCGAGCTTCGCCGGGAACGGGTACGCCGTCCCCGTCGCCAGGACGAGATAGTCGGCCTGGAGCACGTCGCCGGAGGCCAGCCGGACCGATCCCGGGTGGACCTCGACGGCCCGGTCCCGGCGTACGCGGCCGCGGGTCAGCAGCCCGTCGTAGGGGATGAACAGCTGTCCGGCCCAGGCCGGGTCGACCACCGCCCGGAGGGTGGCTACGTTGTGCACGAAGGCGTCGCGGGGTTCGATCAGAGTCACGTCGGCCACCTCGTCGAGCGCCTTCGCGACGGTGATCCCGCCGTACCCGCCGCCCACGATGATCACGCTGGGATTCGTCATGCCCACCACTCTGGCCACGGAACCGGCCCTCGTGGAGACCGGCGTGAGGGTGGTAGGCGCAGGGCCACGATCCGGTCCGGCGGCGCTGCTACCGTCGAACCCGTGAGCGACAACGAACTGGGCCTGTTCCTGCGTACGCGCCGCGAAGCGGTCACCCCGGCGCAGGCCGGACTGCCGGTCGGCCCCCGCCGCCGGGCGGCCGGACTGCGCCGGTCGGAGGTCGCCGCGCTCGCGGACGTCAGCGTCGAGTACGTGATCCGGCTGGAGCAGGGCCGCGACCGGCACCCGTCGCCGCAGGTGCTGTCCGCCCTGGCCGACGCCCTGCGGTTGACGGCGAGCGAGCGGACCCACCTCTACCGGCTCACCAAGTCGGCCGACCCCGGTTTCAACTGCCGTGGCGCGACCCCGCCCGTCCGGCCGGTACGCCCGACGGTCCAGGCCCTGCTCGACCGTTTGGAACCCGCGCCGGCGCTGCTGCTCAACCAGCTCGGGGACGTGCTCGCGTACACGACGGGGTTCCAGCGGATCGCCGGGCCGGCCGGGCTGCTGGGGGAGCGTACGCCGAACCTGCCCCGGTTCGTGTTCGGCGACCCCCGCGCCCGCGAGGTGTTCCCCGACTGGTCGCACGTCGCCGACGAGCAGGTCGCCGCGCTCAAGAACGGCCCGTTCCGGGCGGACCCCGGGCTGGCCGCGCTCGCCGACGAACTGGCCTTCCTCGCCGGCGAGGAGTTCACCCGCCGGGTCGCCACCCTCCCCGGGCTGCCGGCGTCCCACGGGATCCTGCGCTGGAACCACGCCGAGGCGGGGATGCTGCGGCTCGCGTACGAGGTGCTGGACCTGGCGGCCGACGACAACCAGCGGCTGCTCGCGTACCTGCCCGCGGACGAGGGGACGCAGCGGGCCCTGGACCGGCTGAACCACCAGGGACTGCGGCTCGTCGGCTGAACCCGAGCGGGCGTGACTCAGCCGGTACGCGTCACCCGGAAGACGGGGATCACGCGGCTCGTCTTCTCCTGGTACTCGCCGAATCCGGGCCGCTCCGCGACGATCTGCGGCCACACCTGCTCCCGCTCGGCCGGGCTCAGCTCGGCGGCGGTCGCGGCGAACGTCTCCTCGCCGAACTCGGCGGTGATCTCCGGGTACGCCTTCAGGTTGTAGTACCAGTCGGGATTGTCCGGTGCGCCGCCCTTGGACGCGACGATCAGCCAGCCGCCGTCCGGCTGCGGGAACGACATCACGGGCGAGACGCGTACCGTGCCGGTGCGGGCGCCGGTGTGGTGGATGAGGATCAGCGGCGCTCCGGCGAACGGGCCGCCGACCTGCCCGCCGTTCGTGCGGAACTCCTCGATGATCTTCGCGTTCCAGTCCTGTGCCATGTACGGCGTGCTCCTCAGTCGATGGTGCCGGTCTGTGCGCGTACCCAGGTCTCGACGGCGACCAGGTCGGCTTCGGTGATTCCGTGCTTCGTGTCCACCCGGTGCACGAGGGCCGGACCGCTGTGATGCTCGGCGATGTACGCCCGGTCGGTGTGCGAGATCTCGTCGTCGATCCACACGAACGCGCGCCCGGCCGCGACCTCGACCAGCGCCCGCGTCTTCCAGCCCAGGTCCGGATCGTCCTCGGCGATCGCGCCCGCGTCCACCGGCGGCAGTTCGCCCAGCTCGACGACCGGCAGGCGCGGCAGCCCGAGCCGCGGCGCGATCACCTCGTTGGCGTCGTGCATCCAGGCCGTCGCCCACATCATCTCGCAGCCCAGCGCGGCCAGCCGGGGCCCGTGGCCGGGGGTCAGCCTGACCAGCAGCGGGTTGTCGTCCTCCTGCCAGGCCGCCCAGCCTTCCTCCGTACGCGGCGAGGTCACCCCGCCCAGCGGCAGCAGCGTTCCGTCCACGTCGAGGAAGAGCAGCGGACCCGTCATACGGCGGACGATACCTCGCGCTCCCGGTAACGCCGCGACGGCGGGGCCGCAAGGTCTACTCGGCCTCGTCGATACATGGTAGAAATTCCTTCACCGAAGTATGCACCGCTTCGAAAATCCGTACACGGACCATCGCCTGGAGGCGTGCATGAGAAGGTTCCCAGTCGTCCTGACCCTGCTGGCAGCGGCGGCGTTCGCCCTGCCGGGGGTGCCCGCGACCGCCGATCCGTCCACAGTGGCCGCCACCGCGGCGGTGGCCCTCGCCGCGGCCCCGCAACCGGGCACCTTCACCGGCAAGGGATTCGACACGTGCACCGCCCCCTCGCAGGCGGCGATGAACGCGTGGCGCAGCAGCTCGCCGTACCAGGCGGTCGGCATCTACATCAGCGGGGCCAGCCGCTCCTGTTCGCAGCCCAACCTCACCGCCACCTGGGTCGCCAACCAGATCGCCAACGGCTGGCACCTCATCCCGATCGAGCTGGGCTACCAGGCGCCGTGCGGGACGCGTACGCCGAAGATGTCCAGCGATCCCACGACGGCGCGCTCGCAGGGCGTGTCCGCGGCGACCAGCACGGCGAACGCGGCGACGGCGCTCGGCATCGGCGCGGGCAGCACCATCTACAACGACATCGAGGGCTACCCGTCGACGGCGGCCTG
The DNA here is from genome assembly GCF_000428945.1 of Hamadaea tsunoensis DSM 44101. Classification (GTDB taxonomy): domain Bacteria; phylum Actinomycetota; class Actinomycetes; order Mycobacteriales; family Micromonosporaceae; genus Hamadaea; species Hamadaea tsunoensis. Next base: position 12,530 of record NZ_KE386821.1, read on the forward strand.
CAAGGCGGCGGTGCTGTCCTTCCTGTCGGGCTACACCGAGCAGCTGCACGCCCGCGGCTACCTGGCCGGCATGTACTCCAGCGGCTCGTCGGGGGTCAAGGACGTCTGCTCCGCGTACAACGACACGAGCTACACGCGTATCGACCAGATCTGGATCGCCTGGTGGAACGGCGTCGCCGACACGGCCGGGGGCAGCTACTGCGCCGACACCGCCTGGCCCGGCCACCAGCGCCTGCACCAGTACGCGGGCGACGTGACGGAGACGTGGGGCGGCGTCACCATCAACATCGACCGGGACTACGTGGACGTCACCAGCGCCCAGGCGCCCGCGCCGTGGAGCACCACAGTGGACAACGCGACGGCCGGACAGTTCACCGCGAGCGCCAACTGGGGCACGTCCTCCTACTCGGGGCAGCGGTTCGGCGCGGACTACCGGTACGCCAACCCGGTCTCGTCGAGCGACGCGGCCTGGTACAGCGCCGACCTGCCGGAGACGGGCAGCTACGAGATCTCGGTCTGGTACCCGGCCGACGCCGGCTACAACAACCTGACCCCGTACATCGTCGTGACCACGGCCGGCAACCAGTCGGTTTACGTCAACCAGCGGGCGAACGGCGGCCAGTGGGTGTCCCTCGGCACGTTCACGCTGGCGGCGGGGGCCGGCAACAAGGTCGGCGTCAGCCGCTGGACCAGCGGGACCGGCTACGTCATCGCCGACGCCGTCCGCATCACCCGAGCCTGACCCCCTTCCCGGCGATCTTGCGCGAATGTCCGGGCCTTTCGGGCATTCCAGACGGAAAACGTGACAGTCGCGCAAGGTCGTCGGGGCGGAGCGTGGGGTCGTGAGTCGCCGCCGGGCCAAAATCCTCTAAAAGCCAAATCCTCTAAAAGAGGTTGATGAGGACCCGGCGGTCGATCAGGCCGGTCACGTCGTCCAGGTAGGGCGGCCCCACTACCCGCGCACCGCAGGCGACGTAGAAGCCCACGGCCGTCTCCCGCGCGTCCGCCCACAGGATGGCTTCGCCGCCGGCCCGGGCCTGATCCGCGACGGCGGACAGGAGGCGCCGGCCCGCACCCTGCCCGCGGTAGGCGGGATCGACTGCCATGCCCCAGAAGTAGCGGGCCGGCACTCCCGGTTCGTCGGGGCACGGCCACCGCACGTGCGAGACAACCGCGACCACCGCGCCGCCGTGCGTCAGCGCGAGGTGACCGGCCTCCCCGCTGTCCGCGCGGGTCAGGGTCCCCGCCCAGCCCAGCACCTCGCGCCGCAGCCCGAAGGTCGACTCCACTCCGACCGGGACGAGATCCATCTAACGGCCCTTCTCGTACGCCGCCCGGCTCGCCTCGATGTGTGGGACGTGCTCCATCGCCCAGCCCGCGAGCGCCAGCGCCGGCGGGATGAGGCTGCGGCCGGTGGCCGTCAGGGCGTACTCCACCCGGGGCGGGACCTCGGCGTGGACGGTCCGTGCCACGAGCCCGTCGCGTTCGAGGTTGCGCAGGGTCAGGGTCAGCATCCGCTGCGAGATGCCCGGGATCTGCTGCTGCAGCTCGGTGAACCGGACCGTGCCCTGGTCGAGGGTGGCCACGATGAGCAGCGTCCATTTGTTGCAGATCTGGTCGAGGATCGCGCGGATCGTCCGGCCGCCGTCGCCCCGGATCATGCAGGTGTGCTCGTACTCGGACATGACGACCCCCTGTGCCTCACGCACACGCGTGTGCCTTTTGTACGCGCGCCAATAGTGACGCATCATGTGGCCACGCACAAACGGTAACCATCCTTGTACTGGCCGGTTCACGAGGAGCACACATGAAGATCGCGTATTGGATCGTCGCCGCGTTGCTGGCGCTGTTCTACCTGTACGCCGGGGGCAAGAAGGTCGCGCAGACCAAGGAACAGCTGCAGCCGATGATGGGCTGGGTCGACACGGTCCCGATGCCGCTGGTACGCCTGATCGGCAGCATGGAGGTGCTCGGGGCCATCGGTCTGATCCTGCCGCCGCTGACCGGGATCGCGCCCGTCCTGGCCCTGGTCGCGGCGGCCGGTCTCGTGGTGATCCAGATCGGCGGGATCATCGTGCACCTCGTGCGCGGGGAGGCGCGGCTGATCGGGCTCAACGTGGTCCTGCTCGCCCTGGCGGCCGTCACGGTATGGCTGTCGACGACCTGGCTGTGAACGGATCCGGCTTCAACCGCCGTTCACCCGGCGGAATTAGCATCGCGGCGTGACGCGTACCGGCCGGGCCGACCTCCATCTGCACACGAATCTCGGCGACGGCTGGATCAGCCCGGCCCGCCTGGTGCGGACGGCGGCGGCCCGGCAGCTCGACGTGATCGCGGTCACCGACCATGATCACCTTGACGGGGCCCACCGGGTCGAGGAGATCCTGGCCGCCACCGGTACGCCGATCAGCCTCGTCAAGGGCGTCGAGGTCACCACGCGCAGCGGTCACCTGCTGGGGTTGTTCGTGACGAAGGCGCCCAAGCAGCTGCGGCCGGTCGAGGAGACGATCGACGCCATCAAGGCGCAGGGCGGCCTGGTCGTCGTCGCGCACCCGTTCGGCCGGCTCGTGCCCAGCCTGAGCCGCCGCCGCATCGAGGGACTGCTCGACGCCGGGTACGCGATCGACGGCCTGGAGACCTACAACCCGAGTCCGGCCAACGCCCGGCAGCGCGACGCCGTGCTCGCCGCGAACAAGGACTGGGGGCTGGCCGAGCTCGGTTCCAGCGACGCGCACTTCTGGCAGCACGTCGGGGCCGGGTACACGACCTTCGCCGGCACGTCCGCCGAGGACTTCCGGCGGGCCGTCCTCGACCGCGGCGTACGCGCGGGCGGTCAGGAGCAGCGGCCGCAGCGGCTCAACCCCGGGGCGTACGTGGCCCAGTGCGCGTGGAGCTGGTTCGTCGACCCGCCCCGCCGCATGATGCGCCGCCGCCGCGAAGCGCGTGAGGAACGCCGGGCGGAGTCCTGAAGCGACTCAGACGCTCGCGAGGGCCGGCGTACGCACGGGTGCCACCGCGTCCGGCCAGAACCGGCGGAACATGAACCACTGCGTCGGGCTCTGCCGGATGACGGCTTCCTGGCACGACATCATGTACTGGGTCAGCCGCTCGATCTCCGCCCGCCGCTCGGTCGCGGTGCTCACCGGGCGCGGGAACATCGGGGCGAAGGTGCGGATGTAGTGGCGGTTGCCGGGGGCGTACCAGACGTAGCCGGGCAGGATCGCCGCGCCGGACTTGACCGCCATCGCGGCCGACCCCGCCGGCACGTACGCCGTCCGCCCGAAGAACGTCACGGCGACGCCGCGTTCGGGTTCGACCGGCCGGTCGGCGACGATCGCGAGCGCGCGCCCGGCCGCCAGTTCGGCCAGCGCCGGCCGGGCGGCGTTGGAGACGGGGATGATGCTGACCCGCTTGTCCCGCCGATGCCCTTGCAGAAGGCTGTTCAGCCGGGCGTCGCCGAACGTGTCCGCGATCGCCGAGAGCGGGGCGTACTGCGCGGCGATCGCGCCGGCCAGGTCCCAGCTGCCGAAGTGCCCGGTCGTCACGATCAGGCCGTGCCCCGGGGACTGCGCCCGGCGGAGGTTCTCCCGCCACGGCGTACCCTCGCTGAGGTCGAGCGAGCCGGCCTCGACGGCGGCCAGGTCCTCGAACGGCAGGCAGATCAGCGACGCGGCCGTGCGGCCGTAGTTGTACCAGGAGCGCAGGGCCGCGCGCTTGACGCGCGGATCGGCCGCGGGCAGGCCGAGCACGGTCGCCATGTTCTCCTGCGTGACGACGCGCTTGGCGCGCCAGCCGAGGTAGGTCGCCGACGTGACGGTGGAGGCGAGCCCGTGCCGCAGCCGGCGCGGCGTCCTGCCCGCGACGGCGATGCCCGAGCGGGCGAGCCAGTAAACGGACGACACCGGGGTCTCCCTTGGTCGGGAGGGTCATCGTCGGGCGCGGCCGGGGAACCGGACAGGGCGGTTCTCCGGAAGTTTCCGTGACCTCGCGGTGAATCGTTTCCACCGAGCGCCCCTCGCCGGTCTGCGCCGGGTCGCCGCCCCGTGATACGTTGCCCGCAATTTCTCGATCAACTTCGGAACGACCTCAGCGCAAACTTCAGAACAAGACTTCGGGTTCAACTTCGGACGGTGCCGCCGTGTCCCAGCCTCCCCTCGACGACGATCCGCTGGCGCAGCTGGCCGAATGGGGCAGGACCGTCGAACGCCGGGCGCGGCGCGGCCTGCGCCGCCGGGCGCTCGCGCGCGCGGCCCTGCGATCGGTCGGCCGGCTGTTCAGCCGTCCAGGCCGGACGGTCGCGCTGCTGCTCATCGTCGCCATGGTCGCCTTCACCGGCGTGGGCCTGAGCCACTGGCGGGCCGCCGGCCCGTCCGCGTACCCGTCGGCGGTCGCGTCCGGCGCCTCGGTCACCGCCTCCGGTCATTTCACCGGTACGCCGGCCGAGGACTTCCCCGTCGGTGAGGCGGGCCTGTCGATGCCCGCCGCGTCGGCCGCCGGGGCCTGGACGATGGCCGAGGTCGAGGATGCGCTGAAGCGCGTACGCCAGGCGCTCATCGCCTCGCATCTCGACCCGGCGCTGCAGGTCGACCACGATCCGTCGGCGTTCCTGCGGCTCGTCTCGACCGACACCGCGGCGTACGTCCGCACGCAGCTGCAGCGCGGCGGGCTCGGCGTCAACCTCGTCCGCTTCGACCTGTCCAGCGGCGTACGCCCATCGGCCGAAAAGGCCCGCGTCAGCGGCCACACCACCTACCGGGCCACCCGCTGGGGCAAGATCGACGCGCTCGAAGTCGTCACCAACTACGTCTGGGTGTGCGCCTTCGACGTCCCCGAGAACTGGACGGGCCGCGACATCGTCCTCGTGCACGACGAGGAGCACTGGATGTTCCCGAAGGCGGCCTCGGTGGCCGTCGCGTACCAGGGGATGGGCCTGTCGGACTCCGGCGGCTACTGGGACCTCATGGACTGCGCGGCGACCCGCCGCGGCCTGACCGCCCCGTTCGGCACCGACGCCGAGGTGAACCCGCGCGGCACGGCCCAGGAGCCGGAGTCGGCGTATTTCCGGGCGGACCACGGGCTGGACGTCGAGGACGGCTGCCTCGATCCGTCGCCGACCGGCCAGGCGAAATGATCACCGACGGGGCGACCGGATAACATCTCGTCCGTGGCGACGCGGCTGGTACAGATCAACATGAAGGCTTCCGACGATGCCGCCCTCGGCGGTTTCTGGGCGGACGTGCTGGGCTGGGCGGTCTCCAGCGAAGGGCCTGGCGTGACCAACCTCGAACCGCACGGCTTCGCGTACCCCGATCCCGCCGCGATCTGCATCGACCTCGTCGTCTCCACGGAACCGAAGACCGTGAAGAACCGCGTACACGTCGACCTCGCCACCACCTCGGCGGCGCACCACGCGGAGCTGATGGGGCGCCTGACGGAGCTCGGCGCGACCCCCGCCGACATCGGCCAGGGCGACGTCCCGTGGACGGTCATGGCCGACCCGGAGGGCAACGAGTTCTGCGTGCTGGATCCGGATCCGTCCTCTCAGGACATCGGCCCGATCGCCGCGATCGTGGCCGACTGCGCGGACCCCCGGGCCGCCGTCCGGTTCTGGGGCGAGGCCATGGACTGGACCGTGCACGAGGTGACCGACCAGCACGCGATCCTGCGCTCAGCCCAAGGCGTCGGCCCCTACCTGCGGTTGCAGCGCACGCCCGACCCGAAGACCGTCTGGAACCGAGTTCACCTCGACCTGCGCCCGTACGCGGGCGACGACCTGCGGGCCGAGGCGGACCGGCTGCGGTCGCTCGGCGCCACCGCCATCGACCTCGACGGCATTCACTGGCTGGTCTTCGCCGATCCCGAGGGCAGCGAGTTCTGCCTCCTCACGCCGAGCTGACCCGCGGAACGCGGAGCCGGCGGAAAACACGTGGCGGATCGGGGCGACTCGGGGCAGGCTGCGCCCATGACCATCGTGGACCTGTTCGACCGGATCGCCCCCGACTACGACGAGGTCGTCCCCTTCTTCGCCGACTTCGGCCGGCAGCTGCTGGACTGGCTCGGTGTGGTACCCGGTACGCGGGTCCTCGATCTTGGTTGCGGCCGTGGTGCCCTGGCGATCGAAGCGCTGCGCAGAGGGGCCGTGGTGACCGCCGTGGACGCCGCCCCCGGCATGGTACGCGAGCTCGCCGCGCACGTGCCCGGCATCGACGCCCGGGTCATGGACGCCCACCGGCTCGACTTCGCCGACGAGTCCTTCGATCTCGTGGTGAGCGGATTCGCCGTGCACCTGCTGGCGGATCCCTCATCGGCCGCGGCCGAGGTGCGGCGCGTCCTGGTGCCCGGTGGCCGGTTCGCGTTCTCGTGGCCCGGCGCGTGGTCGACGGAGGCCCGCTGGGCGTTCCTCGGTGAACTGAACCGGGAGTTCGCCGCGTACGCGGGCCGGGAGCGGCGCAACGGGAACGATGCCGAGGCGGAGGACATCCTCGCGGGCTTCGACGACGTCGCCGACGCCGGTGCCGAGGTGCATCTGGCGCTGCCGGCGGTCGACGCGTACTGGGATTGGGAGTGCTCGCACGGGTCGCGGGCGTTCATCGACGCGCTGCCGCCGGATCGGCGGGCCGAGTACCGGGCGCGGCTGCTCGCCGAGGTGGCCCGGCTGGAACCGCTGGAGATCGACCGGGGCGCCGAGTTCTGGCGTGGTACGCGGCCCCGGAGCACTCAGGCGGTGTAGAGCGCTTCGATCTCCGCCGCGTACTTCGCCGCGATCGCCATCCGGCGCAGCTTCAGCGTCGGCGTCAGCTCCTCTCCGCCGGGCGCCCAGGTCCCGGGCAGGATCGCGTACCGCTTGATCTGCTCGATCCGGGCGAGCGTCGCGTTGCCCTCCTCGACCGCGCGCGCCACCTCGGCCGCCGGGTCGAGTGACGGGTCGCGGGCCAGGCCGGCGGCGACCGCCTCCGCGTCGAGCACGATGAGGGCGACGTTGTAGGGGCGGCGGTCGCCGATGACCGTGATCGCGCCGATGTAGGGGCAGCGGGTGGCCACGGCCGCCTCGATCGCCGTCGGCGCCATGTTCTTGCCGGCCGCGTTGATGATGAGTTCCTTCTTGCGGCCGACGATGCGTACGTAGCCGTCGTCGTCCAGGGTGGCCACGTCGCCGGTGCGCAGCCAGTCGCCGTCGAACGCGGCGGCCGTCGCGGCGGCGTCGCCACGGTACCCGCGGGTGACGATCGGCCCGCGGATCAGCAGCTCGCCGTCGTCCTCCAGGCGCAGCTGCACGCCGTCGAGAGCGCGGCCGACCGTCCCGGGCCGGATGGCGTCCGGCGGGTTCAGGGTGCTCACTCCGCAGGTCTCGGACAGGCCGTAGACCTCGCTGACGCGTACGCCCAGGTCGAGGAAGTAGGTCAGGACCGGCACCGGCAGCGGCGCGGCCCCGGACATGATCCAGCGGGTCCGGTCCAGGCCGAGCCGGGCGCGTACCGAGGCCAGGACGACGCGGTCCGCCAGCGCGCGTACCGGTCCGCGGCTGCGCGCCGCGGCCCGGAAAACCTTGCGGCGCAAGGCCGGCGCACCGAGCAGGGCCTCCTCCACACCGGCTCGCATCTTCTCGAGTACGCGCGGGACGGTGCCCAGATACGTCGGCCGGACGGCGACCAGCGCCTCGCCGAGCCGCTTGAGGTCGGCCAGGCAGGTGATCCGCGTACCGTAGAGCAGCTGCACGTAGTGGCTGGCGAGCCGGTCGGCGATGTGCGCGGCGGGCAGGTACGACAGGGTCTCGTCGTCGGCCCGCAGCCCCGCCAGGGCGTCGACCGCCGCGACCTCGGCGAGCAGGTTCGCGTGGGTCAGCTCGACGCCCTTGGGCCGGCCGGTCGTGCCGCTGGTGTAGATGATGGTCAGCAGGTCCGCCGGCCCGACCGCCCGCCAGGCGGCGTCGAAGTCGAAGTCGCCCGGGTCGAGCGCCTCCAGCTCGTCCAGAGTGGACGCGTCCGGGACCTCCCCGTCGACGCAGACGAGCTTGATCCCCGGTACGCCGGCGGCCGCGACGCGCTGCGCGTACTGCCGCTCGGTGATGACGACCGCGGCCCCGGCGTCGCGCAGGATGTGCGCGATCTGCTCGGGCGAGGAGGAGTTGTAGAGCGAGAACGGCACGGCGCCGAGGTGCACGGCGGCCGTGTCGCAGAGGTGGAATTCCGGCCGGTTGCTCAGCATCAGCGCGACCGTGTCCCCACCCCGTACGCCGAGCGCCGCGAGCCCGCCCGCGATCAGCCGTACGCGTCGCGCGTAGTCGGCCCAGGTGACGGTCAGGCCGGTGTCGAAGGACTGGAGCGCTACGGCGTCCGGATCGCGGACGGCGATTTCCTGGAACGCGGAGCAGAGGGTGGCGGCCATGGCGAATATGGGACCACAGTCGGACCCCGGCGAGAAGGGGGCGGCATGATCGCCGCCCCCTCGGTTGCCCCTCTCCTCAGCCGAACGTCCGCGGGCCTCAGGCCGGCAGGCTCCACTGCTGGGCGCCGGAGGTGTTGCAGTCCCAGATCTGCACCTGGGTACCGGGCGTCGTGGAGCCGGACGGGTCGTCCAGGCAGCGGTTGGACTGCGGGTTGTAGTACGTGCCGTCCGCGCGGTGGATGAAGACCTGCGCGCCGGTGTTGTTGCAGTCCCAGATCTGCAGCTTCGTGCCGTTGGCGGTCGCGCCGCCGGGGATGTCGAGGCACTTGCCGAGCACGTGCAGGGTGGTGCCGGCCTCGACGTAGGTCCACTGCTGCGCACCGGTGCCGTTGCAGGTGTAGATCTGCACGGCGGTGCCGTTGGCGGTGCCCGACGCGCGGTCGTCGAGGCACAGGCCGTTCGCGTTCTTCACGGCCTTGCCGCTCGGCGGCGGAGTGGTGCCGCCACCGGAGGTGTAGACCGCCACGTAGTCCACCAGCATCGGGATGCCCGACGTCGTGGAGGCGGTGGGGCCGCCGCCGAACGCGGCCGGGAAGCCGCCGCCCATCGCCACGTTCAGGATGACGAAGAAGCCGTGGTGCACCGCGTTGTTCCAGGTGGTGGCGTCGACCTGGTTGGCGTTGACGGTGAAGAAGTTGCTGCCGTCGAGGTACCAGCGGATCTGCTCCGGCGACACGCTGCGGTCGTACTCGATCGCGTACTGGTGGTAGCCGGTCTGGCAGCCGCCGCACGCCCGCTCGCCGCTGCCGATGCCCGTCGTCTCGTTGCACGGACCGCCGGGCGAGGTTCCACAGTGCAGCGTTCCGAACTCGGAGCTGCGGCCGTTGATGTCCTCCATGATGTCGATCTCGCCGATGCCCGGCCAGCCGGACGCGCCGGTACCCCGGGCGGCCTGCCCGAGCGACCAGAATGCGGGCCAGTACCCGGCCGCGCCCGCGCCGCTGACGTTCGGCTGCTGCAGCGAACCCTCGATGCGCAGCTTGCCGCCGGCCGGCGCCGCGAAGTCGGTGCGCTGCGTCTCGACCCGGCCGCTGGTCCACTGGCCGGAGCCGTTGCGGATCGGCTTGATGACCAGGTGGCCCGCGCCGTCCTGGTACACGTTCTGCGTGCTGTTGGTCATCGTCTCGACCTCGCCGGTTCCCCAGTTGGCGGCGCCGCCCGGGTAACTCGTACCGATGTCGTAGAGCCAGTCCGAGGTGTTCAGACCCGTGTTCGCCGCGCCGGTGAAGTCGTCGAGGAACACGCGCGTCCAACCCGCCGGAACCCCGGGAGCGGAGGCCTGGGCAGGCACCTGGGGGAGGGCGCCGGCCAGCAGGGCGAGGACGGCCGCTGCCGGCAGAAGCAGACGCTTCCTGCGGGCAAGGTTCATGGGAGCCTCATTTCGGGGGACGGAGGCGTACGCCCGGGCGGGCTGCCCGGACGAGCGCTCTCAGGCGGGGACGAATCTGGCTGGGCTAGGCCGAGAGAGCGCTCTCACATGGTGAAGTTCCATAGATAATTCTGTCAATAGGTCGATGGCGAGGGGGCGTCAGCCGGCGCGGTGATAGACGATCATGGTCGTCTGCCAGGTCGCGACGAGGTAGTCCCCGCTGACCACCCTGGTGACCGGACTGGGAGTCGTGCTCGGTTCGACCGGTCATGGCGATGCTGTGCCGAGACCGCGGGGCGTTGCCGTATTGACGGTATTTGATCACGATGATGAGGTCGGAACTGCCGTCATAGCGGCAAATGATCACCAGCCGCAGGCGTGTTCGGCTTGATCATGATCTGAAGGCTTGGTCAAGTGCCCGGATGCTGTTTGAAACGGCCCGATTCTTGCAGCTCCCCGGCTCTTGATCAAGCAATGGAGATCAATTACTACAGCTTCCGGGCACTCGATCACCGTCAACCGCTCCGCGCCTGCTCCCTGTCGACGCTGCAGGTTTTATGCCGCCGATCCGTGCCAGGAGCGCCAGAGCGACGCGTACGCGCCGTCCGCTGTGACCAGCTCGTGATGGCTGCCCAGTTCGGTGATCCGGCCGTTCTCCATGACGGCGACCCGGTCGGCGTCATGCGCGGTGTTGAGCCGGTGGGCGATCGCGATGACCGTCCGTCCGGACAGGACCGCGCCGAGCGCCTGCTCGGTACGCCGGGCCGTGGTCGGGTCGAGGGCTGCGGTCGCCTCGTCGAGGATGAGGGTGTGCGGGTCGGCGAGGACCAGCCGGGCCAGGGCCAGCTGCTGGGCGTCGGCGGTGCCGAGCTGGCGGGCGCCGTCGCCGAGCAGGGTGTCGAGGCCGTCGGGCAGGTCGGCGTACCAGTCGGCGCCGACGGCCAGCAGCGCGTCGAGCATGGCCGCGTCGGTGGCGCCCGGGGCGGCGAACGCCAGGTTGTCCCGCAGGCTGCCGATGAACACGTGGTGTTCCTGGGTCACCAGCGCGATCCGGCGGCGGCGTTCGGCCGGGTCGATCTCGGTGACCGCGTGGCCGCCGATGCTCACCGAACCGGTCCGGGGCGCGTCGATCCCGGCGAGCAGCCGGGCCAGCGTCGACTTGCCGGCTCCCGAAGGGCCGACGATGGCGAGCCGCTCGCCGGGGCGTACATCCAGGTGGACGTCGTGGAGCACGTCGTGGCCGCCGGGGTAGGAGAAGCTGGCCCCGCGCACGACGAGCTCGCGGCCGCTGATCCGGGCGGTGGCGCCGCGCGGCTCGGGCGGTACGAGGCCGACGCCGAGCACGCGGGCGAAGGAGGCCAGGCCGCGCTGGGCCTGTTCCATCCATTGCAGCAGGCGGTCGAGCGGGTCGATGGCCTGCTGGAGGTAGAGGGCGGCGGCGACGACGTCGCCGAGGGTGACCCAGCCGTGGTGGTAGAAGTAGCCACCGGCGACCAGGATGGTGGCGATGGGCAGCGCGTAGCTGCTCTCGACGGCGGGGAAGAAGACGCTGCGCAGGGCGAGCGTGGCGCGGCGGGCGCGCCACTGGCGGCCGACGCGGTCGACGCCGCGGGCGATCCGCTCGTCGGCCAGCCGCAGGGCCTCCGTGGTACGCGCGCCCTCGGCGGTCGTCGTCAGCTCCTCGGTCAGCTCGGCGACGGCCGCCCCCTCGGCCAGGTACGCCGACGTGGCCCGGCGCAGGTACCAGCGGCTGACGGCGATCGTGGTGGGCAGTCCGGCGAACCCGGCCAGGCCGAGCAGCGGGTGGAGCACGAAGATGGCCGCGAACAGCAGTGTGAGCTGGAGCGACGAGATGATCACGACGGGTACCACGTCGCGGACGGCGATCCCGACCGCGGCCACGTCGACCGAGCTGCGGGTGGCCAGGTCGCCGGTGCCGGCCCGCTCGACCGCCGAGACCGGCAGCGCGAGCGTGCGCCCGACGAAATCCTCGCGCAGCCGGGCGACTGAGCGCTCGCCGAGCCGGTGGCCGTAGTACTGCGCGAAGCGGGCGAAGAGCACCTGGATGATGACGCACCCGGCGATGGCGAGCGCCAGTTTGTCCACAGCGGACGGTCCGTCGCCGGCCGTGACCCGGTCGACGATCCGGCCCACGAGGGCGGGCCCGGCCAGGCCCGCGACCGCCCCCACGACGTGCAGGGCCAGGATGATCGCGACGGCTCGCTTCTCCTTGCGCAGGAGGGCGGCGGCGGCCTGGCGTACGGTGCGCTTGTCCGCGACCGGCAGGCGGGTCGTTGTCATGCGGAGATCTCCCCGGTGGTCGCGGTCGCCGTGTCGGGCTCGGAGCCGCGGGCCACGAGCTGCCGGTAGCCGGACTCCCCGGCGAGCAGGTCGGCGTGGGTCCCCTCGGCGGCGACCCGCCCGTCCTTCAGGTACGCGACGACGTCGGCCCGCCCGAGCAGCAGCGGGGACGTGGCGAGCAGGATCGTCGTGCGGCCGGCGCGGTGCGTACGCAGCCGGTCGGCGATCCGCGCCTCGGTGTGGGCGTCGACGGCCGAGGTCGGGTCGATGAGGATCAGGACCTCGGGCTCGGCGAGCAGGGCCCGGGCCAGCCGCACGCGTTGGCGCTGCCCGCCCGACAACGTCCGGGCCCGCGGCTCGAAGGTGGTGTCCAGCCCGTCCGACACCGAGTCGGCGACGTCCTCGGCGGACGCCGCGTACAGGGCCTGCCGGACGGCGGTGTCGTCCCGGGCCCCGCCCCGGTTGAGGATCTCGCGCAGCGTCCCCCCGAACAGGTAGGAGTCGTGGTCGGCGACGAGGATGCGTTCCCGGACCGTCGCCAGCTCGATCGCCGTGATCGGTACGCCGCCCCAGGTCACGTCGCCGGGCTCGCCGGTGGCGGTGTAGCGGCCGAGGCGGTCGGCGAGCGCGACGGCGTCCGCCGGATCGTCGGCGGCGACGCCGATCATCAGGCCGGTCGGAATGCTCAGCCCGGACGCGCGGTCGAACAGGTCGGCGGGTTGCGCCGGTGCCGCCTGGGGCTCGGTCGCGCCGCCGAGGACCCGGTCGGGCTCGATGGTGAGCACCGCGAGGATCCGGCGGGCCGCGACCCGGCCGGCGATCACGTCGTACCCGGCTTCCAGCAGGAACCAGACCGGCACGACGAGGATCGCGGTGTACCCGTAGACGGCGACGAGCTGCCCGATGGTGACCGTCCCCTCGGCGGCCATCCGCGCGCCGAGCCACACCACGGCCGCCAGGAACAGCCCGGGAATGCCGATCGTCAGCGCCTCGACCCAGCTGGCCAGCGCGCCGACCCGATAGCCTTCCGTCCGCAGTTCGCGGGAGCGCTCGGCGTACCGGCGGGCGAACAGGTCGCGGCCGCCGACCCCGGCCAGCACCCGCAGTCCGGCCACGATGTCCCCGGCCCGGGTCGTGAGGATGCCCTGCTGCCGGCGGTAGCTCGACTCGGTCTTCTCCAGCCGCCGCAGCACCGGCCCGACGGCCACCGCGATCGCCGGTACGCCCAGCAGCACGACCACGGCCAGCAGGGGTGACACCTGCCACAGGGCGAAGGCGACGGTCGCGTACGCGATCACGGCCCCGACGCCCGGCCCGGTCAGCGTCAGCACCATCGACACGCGGCCGATGTCGGTCCCGCCGACGGTGGCGACCTCGCCCGCCGCCAGCTTCCGCGGCAGCACGGCACCGACCCGGGCGACGTGCCGGACGAGCAGGGCCGCCGAGCGGGCGGTGGCGTCCTCACGGACGAACGTCATCGTCCGGTGCCGGTTGATGCCCAGCCACGCCAGCAGCATCCCCGCCAGCACGATGACGCCGGCCCAGGTCAGCAGGGCCGCCGTATCGCCTTTGCGCAGCCCGTCGTCGATGGCTCGGGAGATCAGGTAGGGGCGTACGGCCAGGCCGACCATCCAGAGCGTCCCGAACAGGCTGCCGCGCAGCACGCGTACGGGTTGCCGGCGGACCAGCCACCACATGTAGCGCAGCGGCCCCCGCACGTCGGGTACGCCGGGATCGGGGTGGGGGATCCGTGGGGGCATAAGGCCAGGCTACCGGGAGGATCAAATCGTTTCGGAGATCCAAATCAAAGATCACCTTCCCCGGAATACGCTGATCGCCGCCGACCAGGTGCGAGGACGACCCTGAGTGAGGGGAGAAGGCCGGATGGCGGAGCGGATCGTGCTGGTGAACGGGCTGCCGGGGTCGGGGAAGACGACGCTCGCCGGACTCCTGGGGAAGGCGCTCGGCGTTCCCGTGATCGGCAAGGACGCGCTGAAAGAGGCGCTCTACGTGCCGGGCGTCGTCCCGGAACAGTTGGGGCGCCTGGCCTCCGACGTCATGTGGCGGCTGGCCGCGATCACCCCCGGCACGGCGGTCCTGGAGTCGTGGTGGTTCAAGCCGCGCGACCTCGCGTACGCCGAGGCCGGCTGGCGTTGCTGCGGCGAGCCGGACCTGATCGAGGTCTGGTGCGACGTACCTCCGGTGGTCGCCCGGGACCGGGTGCTCGCGCGGAGCCGTCCGGACACCGTCTACCAGGACGCGCAGCGGCTCGCGACCGCGTGGGACGACTGGGCCGAACACGCCGAACCGCTCGAAATCGGAGGCGTGGTACGAGTCGACACGACGGCCGGAGTCCACATGGGAGACCTGGTTCGGGTTCTGACTGCGCGACGCGGAGTGGCCACGTGCCCGGAATCGGAGCCGTCCTCGGACTCGGCCGGCCCTGATAGGCGTACAACGGAAATTTGATCTTGATCTTGATTCGCGACTACCCTACAGCGTGTCGTGTTCCGAGGTTTTGACCTCACCCGCCCCGGGCAAAGGCTGATCCATGCCCACTCCCGCCACGCGCCGCGCGCGTACCTTCGCCGGCGCCGGGGCGGCCGGCCTGATCGTCACCCTCGGTGCCGGCGTCGGTTTCGCCCTGGTCCTCTCCCTCGTACGCGGTCAGTGGCCGCCCCTCGAACGCCTGGACCATGACGTCGCCGCGTCGATGAACCGCGTCGTCGCCGCCCACCACTGGATGCAGGTGGTCCTCCGGACGATCACCGCGTTCGGCAGCACCCTCGTGCTGTCCTGCGTCATCGGCGTGGTGGCGATCGCCCTGCTGGCCCGGCGGCGGGCGCGGCTGGCGGCGTACCTGGTGGTGACCGGGGTCGGAGCCATGATCATCGGACCCGCGCTCAAGCTGTTCGTCGGGCGGCTGCGTCCCGTCGTGGAGCAGACCGTTCTCGTGGCGCCCGGCAACAGCTTCCCCAGCGGACACTCGCTCGGCTCGTTCACCTGTTACGGCGCGCTGCTGCTGATCTTCCTGCCCGTCCTGTCCGACCGCGGCCGCCGGTACGCGTACGCGGGGGTGGCGGTCCTGGTGTTCCTCATCGGGTTCAGCCGGGTGGCGCTCGGCGTGCATTTCGTGTCGGACGTGCTCGGCGGCTGGCTGCTGGCGCTGCTGTGGCTGTCGGTGACGGCGGCCGCGTTCTCGGCCTGGCGCCGGTCGGCGGGCCTGCGCCCGGCGGAGCCGCTGACCGAGGGCCTGGAGCCGGAGGCGGCGCCGGCCATCCGCCCCGCCGTCCACGCCGGCCTCGGCATCGGCTGGCGGACCGCCGCGGGCCTCGCGGTGGGGTGGGTGCTCGCCTTCGGCGTGGTCCTGACCCTGGGCCAACTGGTGGACCGGCCCGGCAACCTGCTCGGCGACCAGTCGATCCCGCACTGGTTCGCCCAGCATCGCGGCACGACGCTGACCCAGTTGAGCGCGGTCGCCGCCGGGATCGGCAGTACGCCGGTGATCCTCTCGGTCGGCCTGGCCGCCGCGCTGCTCGCGCTGGCCGTGACCCGGGGTTGGCGGGCGGTGTTCTTCCTGGCCGTCGTCCTGGCCGGCGAGATCACGATCTTCCTGGCCACGGTCACGATCGTCCACCGCGCCCGCCCCGACGTCGAGCGCCTCGACGGCCACCTGCCCACGTCCAGCTACCCGTCCGGCCACCTCGCCGCCACCCTCTGCCTGTACGCGGCCATCGCCCTGATCGTGTTCGCCCGCTACGGAAGGCGATGGGGCTGGGTCGCCGCCGGCGTCGGTGTCCTCATGGCTCTCGCCGTCGCGTGGGGACGGCTGTATCGGGGGATGCACCACCCGACGGACCTGCTCGGCAGCATCCTGCTGGCGGTCTGCTGGGTCGGAGCGTGCTGGCTGCTCATCCCGCCGCGTCCAGCCCGGAAGCCGCCGGAGGTCGAAAGCGAGTCGCGATAGGCGGGCCGGTCGCGAAACCTGGCCGTCAGCGGGGCCGGAAGAACGCGAGCATCTTCTCGGCGGCGTCCGGCGAGGCCAGCATGTCGTGAGTCTTCGCCGACATCCGGGCGGCGGCGCCGGTGCGCTCGAACATCTCGCGTTCGTACTCCTGCACGGCGGCAGGCAGGTCGTGCGGGTGCGCCGCCAGTGCGAGAGCGAGCCGGGCGCCGTCGAGCAGCGCCATGTTGGCGCCCTGCCCGACCGCCGGCATCAGGTGCGCGGCATCGCCGACCAGCGTGACGCCCGGCGTCGACGGCCAGGTCAGACCGATCGGGAGCGTGGTGACCGACCGCCGTACGACCGTGTCGTCGCAGGCGTCGATCAGCGCGGTGATCCGCGGGTGCCAGCCGGGCAGCAGGTCGATCAGCCGCGCCCGGGCCGCAGCCGGATCCTCGAACGGGAACGCGCTGGTGGTGAACCAGTCCTCCGCGGTGTTGTAGAAGCTCACGCCTATGCGGACGCGGCCGTCGCCGTTGCGCTGCGCCGCCAGCGATATCCCGTCGCCGAGCACCCAGTAGTTGCCGCGCCCGACCATCGCCGCGAGGTCGGGCCGGGTCCGGTCGACGTCGGGAATGCCGAACTCGACGACGTTCTGGCCGATGTGCGCCGGCCGGGCATCGGTGACCAGCGCGCGGACCCGGGAGGCCGCGCCGTCCGCGCCGACCAGCAGGTCGTACCGCGCGCTGCCGCCGTCGGCGAAACGCAACCGGCCACCCTCGGCGGACGCGTACGCGTGCCCCCAGCGCACCGTGCCCTCGGGAAGGGAATCGAGCAGCAGGTCGCGCAGGTCGGCGCGGTCGACCTCGGGCCGGTCCAGCGGGGCGTCGTCGGGGGTGTCCTCCTGGAGCAGCAGGGTGCCGTCCGGCTTGAGCAGGCGCATGTCCTGGCCCTCGCCACGGGCGATCGCGTGGAACCCTTCGATCAGACCGGCCTCGCGCAGCGCCCACTGGCCGGAGTGGATGTCGAGCATGCCGCCCTGCCCCCGCGCCGTACGCGACGGTTCTCGTTCGTAGACGACGGCGTCGATGCCGTTGACGTGCAGTACGCGGGCGAGGGCCAGGCCGCCCATGCCCGCTCCGACGATGGCGATGTCCACGGCCGCTCCTGATTCATCGTATTGACTGATACATCGTATAGATCGATACACTGTATAGCCACGATACACCGTAACACGGTGCGATATCGTCGGCGGCATGGTGGTGTGGGAGCGGCCGGAGCCGCCCGAGCGACCGGTGCCGGCCCCGCTGAGCCGGGAACGACTCGTCCGCGCGGCGATCAAACTGGCCGACGCGGACGGCCTGGACGCGGTGTCGCTGCGCAAGGTGGCCGCGGCGCTCGGCGTGGGGCCGATGCGGCTGTACGGCTACATCGCCACCAAGGAGGAACTGCTCGACCTGATCATCGACACGGTCTACGCCGAGATCCGGCCGGCCGGAGACGACTGGCGCCAGGTGCTGCGCTCCGTCGCCGAAGCCACCCGGCGAGCCGTCCAGCAGCACGAATGGCTCGCCGACCTGATCGGCGGCCGGCCGCATCTCGGGCCGAACACGCTCGCCACCGGCGAAGCCGTGCAGGCCGCCATGACCGGCGTCGACCTGGACGTCGTCGTGCCGGCGGTGGCCGCGGTCAACGCGTACGTGGTGGGCGCGGTACGCCGGGAGATCGCCGAGCGGCGCGCCGAGCGGGCCAGCGGGATGGACATCAAGCAGTTCCAGGCCGCCCACGGGCCGTACCTGCAACGGACCTTCGCGACGGGACGGTTCCCCGCGCTGTCGAGGGTCGTCCGCGACGGCCCACACCTGAGCGCCGACGAGACCTTCCGCATCGGCCTCGAGTTCCTCCTCGACGGCATCCAAGCCCGCATTTCCCAGTGTGGATCTTGACGGATGTCGGGAAAGTGAGGTCATTCCGGCAGAATGATGTTTCTTTCTGGACATCCGTCAAGATCGCGGCGACGGCGCGCAAGATACAGGCGGGGGTCAGACCTTGCGGTATTTGGACTGGAAGAAGCAGTAGATGCCGAAGGCCGCGAACCCCAGCGCCACCACCAGGAGCAGGACCGGTCCGTAGGGCGCCTGCGCCAGCGTTTTCAGGGCGGTGTCGAGGCCGCCGGACTTCGCCGGGTCGTAGGTGATCCCAGCGGTGACGACGAGGATGCCGACCACCGTGAAGGCGATTCCCTTGCCGAGGTATCCGATCCGGCCGAGGTTCGTCGCCGTACGCTTGACCGCCGGGCTCATCCGGCCGGTCTTGAGCCGCCGCAGGAACTTCGTCCGCAGACCGTAGATCGCCACCGCGATGCCGGCGATCACGACGATGCCGCCGGCGATCACGACGAGCGTCTGGCCGAACGGCTTGTGCAGGACGGTCGCGGTGAAGTCCTGCTGCTGACGGGCGCTGGTCGTGGCCGTGCCCTGCAGCACCTTCCACGCGGTGATCGCGAGCGCGCCGTAGAGGACGGACCGTACGCCGGACAGGGCCCGCTCGGCGAGGCGGCGTTTGCCCTGCTCTTCGCGGTGGCCGACGAACGCCAGGAGCAGCTGCCACACTGCCATCGCGAACAGTCCGACGATGATGACGATCATCAGGAAACGGCCCAGCGGTTGGGCGGCCAGCGTACGGAGGGCGCCGGTCTGGCCTTCGTCGCCATGCCCGCCCCGGCCGAGCAGGATCTGCACGGCGAGCCAGGCCAGGGCCAGGTGCAGCAGGCCGTAGCCGACGAACCCGATCCGCGTCGGCCACTCCAGGAACGAGCTGCGCGCGGCCCGGGTGGCGTGATGTTCGAGGGTCGAGGTCATAGGCCTTGTTGTCTCCGGCCGGGCCGCTTCTGAAACATCGGGGCGCGTCCGACCCACTGCTTCCGGGACATCGGGCTGCTTCGGGGACGTCGGGCCGCGCATAGACCTCGGGCCGCCGGGGTAGACGGCCGGGATGACGAAGATCGCCGTGATCGCGCACAGCCGTAAAACCCTCGGCGGCGGCCTTTCCGAACTCCGCCGGCTGCTCGCGGCGGAAGGCGTACGCCGGCCGATGTGGTTCGAAGTGGACAAGAGCCGCAAAGCACCGGCCCGCGTACGCGCGGCGCTGAAGGAGAAGCCGTCGCTCGTGCTCGTCTGGGGCGGGGACGGCATGGTGCAGCGGTGCGCGGACACGCTCGCCGGTTCGGGCGTACGCATGGGGATCCTGCCGGCCGGCACGGCCAACCTGCTCGCCACCAACCTCGGCATCCCGCACGATCTCGAAGAGTCGCTGCGGATCGCGTTGCACGGCGAGGTACGCCCGATCGACCTCGGCAAGCTGAACGGGGAGCACTTCGCGGTCATGGCCGGAGCCGGGTTCGACGCGCGGATGATCGGCGACGCGGGCCGGTCGTTGAAGAAGCGCGCGGGCAAACTCGCGTACGTGTGGACCGGGCTGCGGCACGTCCGCGACAACACGGTCGACGTGCGCGTGAAGGTCGACGGCACCACCTGGTACGCCGGACCGGCCAGCTGCGTCCTGCTGGGCAACGTCGGCACGATCACGGGCGGCGTACGCGCGTTCGACGACGCCCACCCCGACGACGGCCTGCTGCGCGTCGGCGTGACCACGGCACAGGGCGCGCTGGAATGGGCCCGGACGATGGGCCGGATGGCGCTGGACCGCAGCGAGCACTCGCCGTTCATCCGGGTCACCGCCGGCCATGACATCCGCGTCCGGTTCGGCCGCAAGACACTGTACGAAATGGACGGCGGGGCGCGGCGTACGACGAGGAAGTTGAAGGCGAAGGTGCGGCCGGCGGCGCTGCACGTGTGTGTCGCCCAGGCGACCGACGACTGATCATCGCGGAGTTACGGTGAGCGCGTGCGCCGACTCTCCGTTCTCGCCGCCGCGACACTGGTCGTGGCCCTCGTGCCGGCCGTGCCCGCCCACGCGGCCGGCGCCGTCGCCTACATCTCGGGTACCACCTTGTACTATGTGGACACTCCAGGGGCGTTCAGCACGCGCCTGATCGTGCGTTCCAGCGGGTCCACCTACACGCTGGACGCCGACCACTACGTCCTGGCGAGTACCGGCTGCGCCTATCCGGTGCCCACGGACACGACACTGGTGGCCTGCACGGGCACGATCGACACCGCCACGATCAAGATGGACGGCGGCGACGACCTCGCCGACTTCTACCCCTCGACCACCGCGATCGTGTCGCGCATCTACGGCGGCTCGGGCAACGACCAGCTGCTCGGCGCGGACGGTACGGACTACCTGTACGGCGAGGCGGGCAACGACTACCTCGACGGCTACGACGGGATGGACTGGCTCGCCGGCGGATCCGGCACCGACCAGCTGTTCGGCGGCGCGGGCTGGGGCGACATGGCCAGCTACGCCGACCACACCGCGGACGTCAACATCAGCATCGACGCGGCCACCGGCAACGACGGCGCGGCGGGCGAGGGCGACACGATCGGCACCGACGTCGAGATGCTCGAAGGCGGCTCCGGCAACGACAAGCTGGTCGGCAGCGACGACGACAACATCCTGCGCGGCTGCGGCGGCAACGACGTGCTCTACGGCCGGGGCGGATCCGATGCCCTGTACGGCGACGGCGACGGCGAGTACGGCGAGGACGGCCACGACAACGACCGGTGGAACGGCTGCACGATCGCCGCCATCGGGGCCGACTACTTCTCCGGCGGCGCCGGCCATGACATGGTCGGCTACCACCTGCACACCGCCGCCGTGCACGCCGACCTCGACGGGGCGACCGGCGACGACGGCGGCGCTGGTGAGGGCGACACGATCGCGTCCGATGTGGAGGACATCGCCGGCGGCTACGGCGACGACGTGCTCATCGGCGACGCGGGGCCGAACATTCTCAACGGCGGCCCCGGCAACGACCAGGTCTACGGTCTCGCGGGCGACGACTGGCTGGTCGGCGAGGGCGGCGACGACAAGCTCTACGCGGCCGCGGGCGCGGACTCGATCACCGGCGGGGCCGGCTCCGACCTGTGCGACCTCGGCGGGGACGGCCTCAGCACGGAAGAGTGCGAGGTCGTCCTCCCGTGACGGTCACTCGTCGCTGAGCTCCGCGAGCTGTTCGGCGGCGGCCTGGTTGCCCTGGGCGGCCAGCCGCCGCAACTCGTCGAGGTCGCCGAGCTCCGCCGCGGTCTCGATGAGCTGGTCGGTGGCGGTGGCGTTGCCCCGGTCGGCCAGGCGCCGCAGCTCGTCGAGGTCGCCGAGTTCGGTGGCGAGCTCGATGAGCTGGTCGGTGGCGGCCGCGTTGCCGAGGTCGGCCAGGCGCCGCAGCTCGTCCAGGTCGCCGGTCTCGGTCGCCAGCTCGATGAGCTGGTCGACGGCGTCGCCGTCGCCGCGGTCGGCCCGCTCGCGCAGCATGGTCAGTTCGTCGCTCACAGGTTCCCCTTCACGTCCCCGGAATTCTCGCACACATGTTCGTCCGGCGGAACGAGGGCGGCGGCGAGTCGGGCGGCGCGGTGCGCGTACGCGGCCCAGTCGGCGGGGGTGGCGGTCAGGTGCGGGTGGGCGCCGCGCTCCGACACCCGCCGCTGCGTCCACTGCCGTATCCGTCCATTCCGGACGGTCAGCGTCACCAGGACGCCGCCGTCCCAGCCGCAGGCCGTGAAGTCGCCGGCCGCGCCCGTCACCCGCTGCGGCTGCGTGATCCAGTCCAGCGCGGCGATCTCCTCCTGCACCTCGGCCGCCAGCTCGTACGCGAGGTTGCCGGCGGCCCGGTCGCGGACGCGTACCAGGTCGGCGTGGGCGGCCGACACCGCGCCGGGATCCCGGGTCAGGACTGCCGTCAGCTCGGCGGCCAGCCGGGACCGGTCGGCCGGCCCGACCCCGCGCTGATCCGCCATGGCCGCCTCCGCGCCGGACAGCCGATCCGCGGTGTACGCGAGCGGGCGTACCCGGTGCAGTCCGGACAGTGCCTGGCGTACGCGCTGGCTGCCCAGGTAGGGGCCGAACTCGGTGACGCCCGGCGGCACGGGTTCGGCGGCGTACGCGAGCCGCGGTCCGGGCCGGCCGGGGCGGGTGTCCAGCCGGATGAGCACAGGCGTCTCCATGCCACCGGGTACGCGGTTCCACCGGGGCATCGACGCCTCCAGCAGATTGCGTTCGAGCCAGGTCGCCTCGTGCACGGAGTCGCAGGCGACGGCCTCGATGCGGGTGACGGCGGCGACCATCGGCCGCAGATGCCGCCGGTCCCCGAGATCGGACCAGTACGAGCCGACGCGGGAGCGCAGCTGGGTCGCGCGGCCGAGGTAGAGCACGCGGCCCCGGGCGTCGCGGAACCGGTAGACGCCGGGGTCGCCGGGCAGCTGCCGGACCATGCGCCGGATCTCGGGAGTCACGCCCCGAGTATGCGCCTGGTCCGGCAGCCGTCCCGTCAGCCGATGAGGATCCGCAGCGTACCGGCCATCTCCGGGCCGTCGTAGCCGCTGACGAGGCCGATCGCGCGGACCGGCCCGAGCTCCCGGCGGTCCTGCTCGGTCAGCAGGGTACGCAGATCGGCGTACGCGGCCATCTGCACCGTGGCCGGCGGCGTGGCGAGAGCGGCCTGGAAGTCCGGACTGGACGCGAGGGTGCCGCTGCCCGCCGCGTACCCCGGGCTGGTGATCCTGACCGTGGTGCCGTCGATCGTGACCTGGGGTGCGGGGCCGCCGCCCGCGGCCTCGGCCTTGAGCTCGTCGTAGCCGGGGTCGCCGGGCTTGAGGCCGAGCTCCTCGGGCGACATGCCGAGGTCGGCGCCGGTGAACATGCTCGGCAGATCCGCGAGCGCCTGGGCGTCGGCGGCGGTGGCGACGGTGAGCGTGACCGAGTACGCGGGCTGCTCGCCGAGCTTGCTGACTGCGGCGGTCGCCGTGCCGTTGGACAGCGCGTCGATCATCGGGTTGAGCTGCGCGAACGGGTCGCCGTAACCGCCGCCGCGCTCCATCAGATCCATGAGCCGGATCATCTCGGCGTCGGTCGGCTCGTCCTTGGCCATGAGCTTCGCCAGCTCCTCCTGCTCGGCCTTGGTCAGCGGGGTCTTCGTCCCGGAACCGGAGGTCGTGCCCGCACCGGTGGAGCCGGTGCCGAGGCCCGTGAGGCCGCTGAACATCGGGCTGTTCTTCAGGTCGGGCAGCGCGGCGGCGACGGCCAGACCCGATCCGCCCGGCTGGGCGCCGAGCTTCGCGACGGCGTCGGCGATCGCCGGCTGCTTGCCGTCGCCCTGCTTGCCGTCGCCGGTGTACCCGAACGTGTGGTAGCGGGTCTCGATCCCGAAGTCGGTCGCGCGTACGCCGACCGCGATCGTGCCGGTCATCTTCGGCAGGTCGGCGGGCAGGGGGACGTCGCCATCGGAGGCTCCGTCACCGGGAGCGTAGTCACCGGGAGCGTCGTCACCGGAAGGGTCGTCAGCAGTGGTGTCGTCGACCGTCGCCTTGTCGAGAGCATCCATGGCGTCCGGGAACCCGGCGAGGTCGGCCCACAGCACCGCCACATTGTCCGCGCCGAGCCAGGTGCGGGCCGCCGCGTACCGGTCCGATGCGATGAGCGGGTGCTGGTGCGCCTCGGCGGCGGCGGCCTTCGCCGTCTCCGCGCCGTGCGCGGCACCGACCGCGATCAGCGCCACCCCGTCCTCGACCACGAAACCGACCGACGTGTCCTTCGCGTCGGCCGCGATGCGGGTCAGCGCGTCCCGCGCGGTCTTGTCGTCCCGGGTGGCGGCGGCGATCAGCAGGTACTGCTGCCCGTCGTGCGGCCAGACCGCCGCGCTGACGCGTACGCCGACCCAGCGGGCGAGATCCTGGCGCGCGTCCACGTCGGGCAGGTCGGCCTGCTGCAGGAGGTTCTCGACGACCTTCTGGGCGCTGTCCGGATCGGCCCCGGCCTGGGGGAACCTGCGGGCCAGGTTCAGCAGCTTCGCCTGCTGGCCGACGCCCGGCTTCAGGTCCACCGCGGCGTACGCGACGACCGACGCCGGGATCCGCCCGCCGGGCTGGGCGCCACCGGTCAGGAACTGATAACCGGCGTACGCGGCGATCCCGGCGACGAGCACGACGGCGACGGCGGCCGAGGAGAGGATCAGGGCCAGCCGGCGCTTGCGGGGCGGCCCGGCCTCGGCCTCGGGTGTCGCGGCGGCGGCGATGGCGGTCTCGTCGAGTTCCACGAGCGCCGGTTCGATCGGATCGGGGTCAGTCACCAGGGGCCTTTCGTTGAACAGGGGGCGCGCCCACGGGGGAGCGCGGCGAGGACGCTACAAGATCCCTTGATCACCGGTGTGTTCCAGGCCGGATCGGCCGAACGCCGGGCGGGCGGCGCCGTTCGGGGTACACCGAGCGCGGCTGCCGGGTGTTCATCGTCCGGCTCGGGGGTATCAGCAGGTCATGAATGGCAGCAAACTTCTCTACCGGCCGGTCGGTCTCGTCGGCGGCCTGGTGGCCGGCGCCATGGCCGGCTGGGCGTTCAAGCGGCTGTGGCGGACCCTGTCCGACGAGGACGACACCCCGGACGCGATCGACCGGGACCGCGGCTGGACGGAGATCCTGATCGCGGCGACCATCGAGGGCGCGATCTTCGGCGTGGTGCGGGCGGCGGTGGACCGTGCCAGTGCCACCGGGGTCTCCCGGCTGACCGGCCGCTGGCCGGACTAGTCGAGCTCTATGCGCGCCGGCGGCCGACCTCACGGTCCGGCCGCCGGCGGATGCACTCGGGTCCCAACCGCCCATACACGCGGACCGCCGCGTCGGACGGTCATCGGCTGACCGTCCTCGGCGGCGGACGCGCGGGCTGCGGCGGCCCGATCGGTGAAGATGCCGGGACCGTGCCGACCCCTTGAGCAGCTCGGCCCCGGAACCGGGTTGGCCGTTCTGGCTACGGCGGGACCCCGGTCCGCGTCGGCCCGCGCGCCGTTGCGCCGCCGACGGGCAGGGGATACCCGGCGTCACAAGGGTCAAACAGTGCGCCATGGCAGAAAATGTGCCAGACTCCCGGGCCCCCGCCCGGGTGAGGAATCCGCGAAGATCACGGGCATGAGTGTCCTACGCCTGCCCGACGGCCGCCGGCTCGGCTGGGAGGAGTCCGGCGACCCGGCCGGTACGCCTTTCCTGTTCCTGCACGGCACACCGCAGACCCGGCGGGCCCGGCCGGCCGACGAGGAGCTGGCCGGCGTACGCCTGATCGCGTTCGACCGGCCCGGCTACGGCGAATCCGATCCGGACCCCCGCCAGCGCCTGACCTCCGTGGCCCGCGACGCCGGCAACCTGGCGAAAGCCTGCGGGTTGGACCGGTTCGGCGTGGCCGGCTTCTCCGGCGGTGCCGCGTACGCGCTGGCCTGCGGAGCGGTCCTCGGCGACCGGGTCACCCGCGTGGTGGCCGCGGCGTTGACCGGCCCCGGCGACGAGCTCGGTACGCTGTCCACACAGGAGCGTCATGACCTGCGCCGGATGCGCCTGATTCCCGGCCGGGGCCGGAAGATCGTGACCGCCGCCGCGTCGGCGTACTGCCGGGAGAAAGACGGCGAGCAGTTCCCGGCCGGGCTGGCCGGCGACTGGCTGGCGACCGACGTCCGCCGGTGGCGGTTCCGGCTCGCCGACGTCCGGCCGCCGGTGCTCATCTGGGCCGGCGGCCAGGATCCCGGCCGGGCGGTGGCGGACGCGCCCCTGGTCGCCGCCCGGATCCCGCACGCCCGGGTACGCGTCGACGTGACCGCGAGCCACGAACCACCCGCCGGCGTCTGGCGGGAACTGTTCCAGGCCGCGGAACAGTAGGCGCCCCGGTCAGCCGAACTTCTTCCACTGGCCTTCGGAGATCACCTCGACGGCACCGTCGACGACCTTGATGGCGGTCTGCTCGTCGATGGCGTACGCCGGGGCGCCGAGGTCGGCGGCCCACCGCTCCGCGTCCGCCATGGTGTTCGTGGGGAACGCCTCCAGGTGCGGGAAGATCGAGAAGTCGACGACGCCCAGGGTGCGGTCGTCCGGCGCGGACGGCCACTCGACGAAGAGCGGGCCGATCCGGGGT
This sequence comes from Hamadaea tsunoensis DSM 44101, assembly GCF_000428945.1. Taxonomy (GTDB): domain Bacteria; phylum Actinomycetota; class Actinomycetes; order Mycobacteriales; family Micromonosporaceae; genus Hamadaea; species Hamadaea tsunoensis. The sequence continues at coordinate 38,650 of NZ_KE386821.1, forward strand.
GTCATCACCATGCTTCCGGCGCTCACCCCCACCCAGACCTTGTCGGGCAGGGACGGCAGCAGGTCGGCCAGGCCGGACTCGCGCATCCAGTGACACAGGAACGTCGCGTCGCCGCCGTCGACCAGGAGCACGTCGGCCTCCCTGACCCAGGGGACCCACCGCTGCGCGCCGATCGTGGGCAGCGCGGTGAGTTCGAGGACACCGAGCGACGCCCAGCCGAGCCCGGAGAAGTGCCGGAAGTCGGGCTCGGCGGCGATGAGCCCCCGGATCGAGGCCGGGCCGCACATCGGGTGGCCCCACTGCGCGGTCGGGACCACGAGGGCGTGGCTCTCGGCGATCGGCTTGCCGAGCATCTCCACGAGCGCGGAGTTGATACTGGGGTTGGTGACGCCGCCGGACGTCAGCAAGAGCTTCAAGATTCCTCCACATCGGACTGAATGGGTACGCGGCGGCTCAGCGGTGCCGGCCGTAGTGCAGTTCGAGGATCCCGCTGGGCTTGGCGGTGCTGTCGAGGAGATCGAGCCGGTAACCCTTGGGCATGTCGTCGAACATCAGGGTGCCCTGGCTGGTGATGTACGGGTACATGCTGATGCGGAATTCGTCGATCAGGTCGAGGCGCATGAGCGACCGCCAGAGGCGGACGCCGCCCCAGACCAGGATGTGGCCGTCGCCGCCGAGCCGCAACCGGTCGATCTCCTCGGCCGTGTCGCCGGACGCGATGCTGGTGCCGGACCAGTCGGCGGTGGTCATCGTGCGGGAGAAGACGACCTTGCGGCCGGCGTTCATGATGGCGGACCACGGGTGATCGGTCTTCGTCGGCAGTGCCCCCGCCATGCCCTCGTACGCGACGCGGCCCATCACGTGCGCGGACGCGTCGCCCAGCAGGGCGAGCGTCTCGTCGTCGGCGTCCGGGCCGCCCTGCTCGTCGAGTTCGCTGAAGGCGAAGTCCCAGAAGTCGGTGGCCGGGTCGGCGAGCAGACCGTTGAGCGAATAGTTGAACACGAGCGCGACGACTTTGCGCATGGTCAGGGCTCCTTGGTATCGATGTGCCCGGATGCCGTGTCCCGCAGGTACCGGGTGAGGCTGTCCAGCAGTTCCTCGGTGCCGCCCACACGCAGCGCCGGAGCGTGGACCCCGTCGATGCCGTCGAGATAGGTGCCCTGCTCGGTCCAGATCACCGTGGTGCCGCCCGCGCTCTTCACCAGCTCGATGGTGGCGATCGACACCGAGATCCGTACGCCGTCGGCGTACATCTCGTAGCTGTAGACGATCCGCTGATCGGGCACGATGTCGTAGTACAGCGCGTCGGAGCGGTAGGTCGTGTCGCGGCGCATGACGGTGAACCGCTCGCGCCCGCCGGGGCGGAAGTCGAACTCCTCGATGTCGTCCGAGGGCTTCACCTCGCTCGTCGCTCCCCATTCGTTCTTCGCCTCGACGGAGGCGAACGCGGCGAACACCCGCGAGGGCGTGGCCGGGTAGGTCCGTTCGAGCGAGAACGTGTCGTGGATGACGGAACGATCGGTCATGGCTTCTCCATCGGTCGCTGCCGGTCTTCCGGGTCGGCGGCGGTGTCGGGCCGGTCCGCGGTCTCCGCCAGGTAGTCGCCGAGCCGGTCCAGGTTGCGCTCGACCATCGTGCGCCGCTCGGCGATCCAGCCTTCCGCGGAACGCAGCACGGTGGTGTTGATGCTGCAGGTACGGGTGCGGCCGAGCTTGCTCGACCGGATCAGGCCGCTGGCCTCGAGTACCTGCACATGCTGCAGGACGGCGGTCAGCGACATGTTCAGCGGCTTGCTCAGCTCGCTCACCGACGCCGGGCCCCGGCTGAGCCGCTCGACCATGTGCCGTCGCCCCGGGTCGGCCAGTGCCTGGAAGACCCGGTCCAGATCCGGCGCATAGTGAAGCATGCGCTTGAGTATCATCGGCGTACGCTCGATAGTCAAGCAACTGGTTCAGTATGCGCCGGACCTGGACCAGAGGCGACGCGTGAGGACGGCTGCGCGTACGCGGGACGGGTCTCGGTCAGTAGGGTTCGGGGATGCCGGACTTCGCCGCCGCCCTGACCTCGCGAACCCTCGTCCTCGACGGCGGCCTGTCGAATCAGCTGGCGTCCCAGGGCCACGACCTCTCCGATGCGCTCTGGTCGGCCCGCCTCCTGCGGGATGATCCGGCGGCGATCGTGCGGGCGCATCTCGCGTACTTCATGGCGGGGGCGAGCGTCGCGATCACCGCGAGTTATCAGGCCACGCGGGAGGGGTTCGAGCGGTTCGGGATCGGGGAGCGGGAGACGGCCGTGTTGCTGGCGCGCAGCGTGGCGCTGGCGCGGGAGGCGGCCGAGCGGGCGGCGGCGCTGGGGGTGACGCGGCCGCTGTTCGTGGCGGCGTCGGTCGGGCCGTACGGCGCGATGCTCGCCGACGGATCCGAGTACCGGGGCCGGTACGGGCTGAGTGTCGCGGCGCTGGCGGGCTTTCACCGCTGGCGGATGGAGGTGCTCGCCGCCGCCGAGCCCGATGTGCTGGCCATCGAGACGATTCCCGACGCGGACGAGGCGCAGGCGCTCGTCGCGATCGTTGCCGACCTCGGTACGCCGGCCTGGCTCACCTACAGCGCCGCCGGTACGGCCACCCGCGCGGGGCAGCCGCTGACGGAGGCGTTCGCGCTGGTCGAGGGGGTCGGTTCGATCGTGGGGACGGGTGTCAACTGCTGCGTGCCGCGGGACGCCGACCGGGCCGTGGCGCTCGCGGCGGCGACGGGGAAGCCGGTGGTGGTCTATCCGAACAGCGGCGAGGACTGGGACGCCGAGACCAGGAGCTGGCGGGGTGCGGCGACGTTCACGCCGGAGCGGGTGGCAGGCTGGCGGGCGGCGGGTGCGCGGCTGGTGGGCGGGTGCTGCCGGGTGGGGCCGGACCAGATCCGGCTGATCGCGGACGCGGTCGGCGACCTGGACCCGCCGCCGCCCGCGCCGCCGGAGGAGCCGGGCACGCCGCCGGGGAAGGACTGAGATGCACAGCTGGCACAGCTGGCTCACCGGTCTGCTGATCGCCGTCGGGATGGTGATCCTGTCCTGGGGGCTGCTGATCGTCCTGGCCCGCCGGCTGCCGCCGGGCATCCTGCGCGACCTGGCCGCGTTCATCCCGGACTGCGTGACCACGGTCCGCCGGTTGCGGAAGGATCCGCGGGTACCACGGCGGGCGAAGATCGCGATCGTGTTCGCGGGGATCTGGGTGGCCAGCCCGATCGACCTGATCCCCGAGTTCATCCCCGTCATCGGTCCGCTCGACGACATCGTCGTAGTCGCCCTCTGCCTGCGGTACGCCGGCCGCCAGGTCCCGCGCGAGGTGCTGCTCGCGGCCTGGCCGGGCGAACCGCGCCTGCTCGAACGGCTGCTGGGCCCCCGTCGGCAGGACGCTCCGCCACCGTAATCCGACTCACCCGTGCGGGGTGAGGAAACACGCCCTTCCGCCAGCCATGATCGGGCTGACGAGGGGTGGTGGGTCGTGGCTGTAGACAGCACTTCCGACGTGGGAACCATGACCGAGGACCCGGCGTACGGGCGCACGTACGCCGAGGTGGCCGCCGCGGCCGGGGTCGATCCGGCCCGGGGGCTGAGCGCGGCCGAGGCGCAGTCGCGGCTGGCGAAGTTCGGGCCGAACCGGCTGGCGAGTGGCAAGAAGGAGTCCGCGCTGGCCGCGTTCCTGCGGCAGTACCGCGACTTCATGCAGATCATCCTGCTGGCCGCCGCGGTCGTGAACCTGATCGTGACGAAGAGCTGGTCCACGACGATCGTGCTGGCCGGCCTGACCGTGTTCAACGCCGTCATCGGGCTGCGCCAGGAGGCCAAGGCCGAGGAGAGCGTACGCGCGCTGCAGCAGATGATGAAGACGATCGCCCGGGTACGCCGTGACGGCCAGCCGGTCGAGATCGACGCCGACCAGCTGGTGCCCGGCGACGTGGTGCTGCTGGAGGCGGGCAACCGCGTACCGGCGGACGGCCGGATCGGGCTCGCCGCGACGCTGGAGATCGAGGAGGCCGCCCTGACCGGCGAGAGCCTCCCGGTCGGCAAGACGGTCAACCCGGTCAGCGGCGACGAGGTGGCGCTGGGCGACCGGACGTGCATGGCGTACATGAACACGTCGGTGACCCGGGGCCGGGGCGAGCTGGTCGTGACGGCGACCGGCATGGGCACCGAGATCGGGCACATCGCGCACCTGCTGGCCGGCACCGAGCAGGACAAGACACCGCTGCAGAAGCAGCTGGACGGCCTGTCGAAGATCATCGCGACGATCGCGGCCGTGGCGCTGGTGTTCGTGGTCGTGCTGGGCCTGATCCGGGGGCAGTCGTTCAACACGCTGTTCATCACCGGTGTCGCGCTCGCCGTGGCAGCGATCCCGACCGGCCTGCCCGCCGTCGTGACGGCCCTGCTGTCCATCGGTACGCGTGACATCGCGGCCCGCAACGCCATCGTCAAGCGGCTGCCGGCGGTCGAGACGCTCGGCTCGACGTCGGTGATCTGCTCCGACAAGACCGGCACGCTCACGCTGAACAAGATGACCGCGCGCGAGCTGATCGTCCCCGGACAGCACCGGTTCACCGTCAGCGGCGAGGGCTACAGCACCGAAGGCAAGATCACGCACGTCGGCGGGGTGTCGGTGGACCTGGACGCGTACCTGCTGCCGATGGCCCTGTGCGCCGACGCCGTGCTGGACGGGGAGAGCCTGATCGGCGACCCGACCGAGGGCGCGCTGATCGTCCTCGCGGCCAAGGGCGGCCTCGACCTCACCGAGACCCGGGCCACCTACCCGCGTATCGCCGAGGTGCCGTTCGACTCCGACTACAAGTTCATGGCGACCTTCCACAACATGACCGACGAGGCCGGCCGGCCCGTCGTGCGCTGCTACGTCAAGGGCGCGCCGGACGTGCTCATCTCGCGGGCGGCGTACTTCCGTGACCCGTCGGGATCCGTCGTACCGGTCACCGACGCGAACCGGTCGCTCGCGGCCGACGCCAACGACCGCATCGCCGCCGCCGGCGAGCGCGTCATGGTGGTCGCCCAGCGCGACTTCGACCCGGCCGCGTTCGACCCGGCCGCCGACCACATCGAGGATGTACGCGACCTGACGCTGCTCGCGATGGTCGGCATCGTCGACCCGCCCCGGCCGGAGGCGAAGGCCGCGATCGCGGAGTGCCGCACGGCCGGGATCCGGGTCCGGATGATCACCGGTGACCACGCGACGACCGCGGCGGCCATCGCGGGGGAGCTCGGCATCGAGGGCCGGGCGCTGACCGGGGCGCAGTTCTCGGCCATGACGGACGAGCAGCTGCTGCGGGAGCTGCCGACGATCGGCGTGATCGCCCGCGTCGCCCCGGAGGACAAGCTCCGCCTGGTACGCCTGCTCAAGGAGAGCGGCAACGTCGTGGCGATGACCGGTGACGGGGTCAACGACGCGCCCGCGTTGAAGGCGGCCGACATCGGCGTCGCGATGGGCATCACCGGCACCGAGGTGTCGAAGGAGGCCGCCGTCATGATCCTGACGGACGACAACTTCGCCACCATCGTCGGCGCCGTCGAGTACGGCCGGTCGCTCTACGACAACCTGCTGAAGTACCTGCGGTTCCAGATGTCGACCCTGGTCGCGTACATCGCGATCTTCCTGGCCGCCGGGGTGCTCGACATCGCCGCGGGGCAGCCGCTGAACCCGCTGCAGATCCTGTGGCTGAACATGGTCATCGACATCCCGATCGCGATCGCGCTCGGCTTCGACAAGCCGACCGCCGGCCTCATGGACCGCCCGCCCCGCCCGGTCGGCGCGCCCGTGCTGTCCCGCGCGAACTGGATCCGGCTGTGCGTCCAGGGCGCCGTGATGACGATCGGGTCGCTGATCGCGTACCAGATCGGGCATGGGCAGGGCGGGCCGGTGCTCGGGGCGACCATGCTGCTGACCACGCTGTCGCTGTTCCACCTCGTCGGCGGCCTGCTGTCGCGCGACCAGGTCAACACGATCTTCGACCGGTCGGCTATCCCCGGCGCGCAGCAGCTGCGCCGCTACGGCATCGCGCTCGTCGCGATCATCGCCGTCACCGCGCTGGACATCCTCAACCGGATCTTCGGCACCGTCTCGCTGGGCGGCCGCGAGTGGCTGATCAGCATCGGCATCGCCGCGACGCTGCTGGTCGTCGAGGAACTCATCAAGGTCGTGATCCGGCGCGGCATCCGCCGGACCGCACCCGAACTCGCCGTCGTGACCGCCGGCCGCGCTCCGCGGGCCGTGTGAACCGACGCAACGCACAGGGGAGTACGTCGATGGCATTCAACCTCCGGGGCCGCAGCTTCCTCAAGGAACTCGACTTCACCCCGGCCGAGCTGCGCTACCTACTGCAACTGTCGGCCCAGCTCAAGGCGGCCAAGTACGCCGGCTACGAGCGCCCCGGCCTGGCCGGCAAGGAGATCGCGCTCATCTTCGAGAAGACCTCCACGCGTACGCGGACCGCCTTCGAGACCGCCGCGCACGACCAGGGCGCGACGGTGACCTACCTGGAGCCGACCGGTTCGCAGATCGGGCACAAGGAGTCCATGAAGGACACCGCCCGGGTGCTCGGCCGGACCTTCGACGCCATCGAGTACCGCGGCTCGGCCCAGTCGAACGTCGAGACACTCGCCGCGTACGCGGGCGTGCCGGTCTACAACGGGCTGACCAACGAGTTCCACCCGACCCAGATCCTCGCCGACATGCTCACGATGCAGGAGCACAGCAGCAAGCCGCTGAACGAGATCTCGTTCTGCTACCTCGGCGACGCCCGCAACAACATGGGCAACTCGCTGATGGTCGGCGCCTGCAAGTTCGGCATGGACGTACGCCTCTGCGCCCCGCAGCACCTGTGGCCGTCCGACGATCTGGTGAAGGCCAGCCGGGAGATCGCCGCGCAGACCGGTGCCCGGCTGACGCTGACCGAGGACATCGACGACGGCGTACGCGACGTCGACTACCTCTACACCGACGTGTGGGTGTCGATGGGCGAGCCGCACGAAGTGTGGGCGGAGCGCATCAAGCTGCTGCAGCCGTACCAGGTGAACGGCGGGGTGCTGCAGCGCACGGGCAATCCGCGGGTGAAGTTCATGCACTGCCTGCCGGCGTTCCACAACCGGGAGACCCAGGTCGGCGAGGAGATCTTCCAGGAGTTCGGCCTCGACGGGCTGGAGGTCACCGACGAGGTGTTCGAGTCGCCGAATTCGATCGTCTTCGACCAGGCGGAGAACCGGCTGCACACGATCAAGGCCGTGCTCGTCGCGACGCTGGGTGACTGACATGCCCGACCGCACCCGTGTCGTCGTCGCCCTCGGCGGCAACGCCCTGCTGCGGCGGGGCGAGCCGATGACCGCCGAGGCGCAGCGCGGCAACGTGCAGCAGGCGGCCCCGCTGCTGGCCGCCGTCGCGACCCGCCATCAGCTGATCGTGACGCACGGCAACGGCCCGCAGGTCGGGCTGCTGGCGCTGCAGGGCGCCGCCCACACCGGCAGCGATCCGTTCCCGCTGGACATGCTGGGCGCCGAGACCGAGGGCATGATCGGCTACGTCATCGAGCAGGAGCTGGGAAACCTGCTGCCGCCGGAGATCCCGTTCGCCACCGTCCTGACGATGATCGAGGTGGATCCGGCCGACCCCGCGTTCGCCGACCCGACGAAGTTCGTCGGCCCCGTGTACGACGAGGACCGGGCCCGCAAGGTGGCCGAGGAGAAGGGCTGGGCGGTCAAGCCCGACGGCCGGTACTGGCGGCGGGTGGTCCCGTCACCGGAGCCGAAGCGGATTTTCGAGATCCGGCCGATCCGCTGGCTGGTCGAGAAGGGCACCATCGTGATCTGCGCCGGCGGCGGGGGCGTGCCGACCATGTACGCGCCCGCCGCGACACCGGGCGGCCGGTCGCGGCTCGTCGGCGTCGAAGCTGTCATCGACAAGGACTTCGCGGGCGAGCTGCTGGCCAGGGAGATCGAGGCGGACCTGTTCGTCATGGCTACCGACGTCGACGCGGTCTACCTCGGCTGGGGTACGCCGCAGCAGCGCCGCCTGGACCGGGCGACCCCGGCCGAGCTGCGGGCCATGGATTTCGCGGCCGGGTCGATGGGCCCGAAGGTCGAGGCCGCCTGCCGGTTCGTCGAGCGGACCGGTCGCCGGGCGGCCATCGGCGGCCTCGCCGACATCGAACGGATCGTCGACGGCACCGCCGGTACGCAGATCGTCACGTGATGAGCGCACAACGGGGGTTGTGATGGAGAGATTCGGCGTTCACTCGGAGGTCGGCACCCTGCGCAAGGTCATGGTGCACCGGCCGGACCTCAGCCTGAAACGGCTGACACCGTCCAATCACGACGAACTGCTCTTCGACGACGTGCTGTGGGTCGAGCGGGCCCAGTACGAGCACGACCAGTTCGTGGCGAGGATGCGCGAACGCGGCGTCGAGGTGTTCCTGCTGCAGGACCTGCTGGGCGAGACGCTGGCGGCCCGCGACGAGACCCGGCTGCGGATGATCGAGCTGGTGGCCTCCGAGTACACCGTCGGCCTGTCCCTGGTCGACGAGGTACGCGCCGTCTTGGAGCAGCTGAAACCGGCGGACCTGGCCAAGCATCTGATCGGCGGCCTCACCGTCGCCGAGGCCGGCCTGGACGTCGGCCGGCTGACGGGCGGCTCGCTGCCGGCCGCGGCGATGGACGACACGAGCATGTTCGTGCTGCCGCCGCTGCCCAACAGCCTGTTCACCCGCGACTCGTCGTGCTGGATCTACGGCGGGGTGGCGATCAACCCGATGTACTGGCCGGCCCGGCGGCTGGAGGCGTACAACGTGGCGGCGATCTACCGGTCGCATCCGATGTTCGCCGACGCGGAGTTCTCGTTCTGGTACCCGCAACTGCGTGACGACGGCCGGTTCGCGATCGAGGACTTCGGCCGCTCGGCGCTGGAGGGCGGCGACGTCCAGCCGATCGGCAACGGCACGGTGCTCATCGGGCTGAGCGAGCGTACGCAGGCCCGCATGATCGAGCAGGTGGCGCGGTCGCTGTTCGACGCCGGCGCCGCCGAGCGCGTGATCGCGGTCGTGATGACCAAGGACCGCGCGCACATGCACCTCGACACGGTGTTCACCATGCTCGACCGGGACGCCGTGACGCTCTACCCGAAGGTGATCGACAACGTCCGGGCGATCAGCCTGCGCCCCGGCTCCGGCTCGGGGAAGTTCCACGTCACCGTCGAGGACGGGCTGCTTCCGGCGGTCGCCGACGCGATGGGCGTGGACCGGCTGCGCGTAGTGGAGACCGGCGGGGACGCGTACCAGCAGGAACGGGAGCAGTGGGACGACGGCAACAACGTCGTCGCCCTCGCGCCGGGCGTCGTGGTCGCGTACGAGCGCAACACCCACACGATCGCCAAGATGCGCGCGGCCGGCATCGAGGTCATCACGATCGAGGGTTTCGAGTTGGGCAAGGGCCGCGGCGGCGGGCACTGCATGACCTGCCCGCTGTTGCGCGACCCGCTCTGACCCGGCGTACGCGGAGAGGTGGCCCGGATGTACAGGTGGATCATCGCCGCCGTGGTGGCTTTCGCGATCATCGCTCTGATCGCGTACGCCCGGGGGCCGCGCCATCACCACGGCGACGAGGTGGGCTCGTTGCCCTCGCCCGTGCCGGTGGTGAGCGTCGGTGCCTGACCAGGCAGCTCCGGCACCACCCAGGCCGCCGACGCTGCTGGACGCGCTGCTGCCGGTGATCGTCCTGATCGGAATGCTGATCCTGACGATCGCGATGTTCGGCGTCGGCGCGACCGACGGCCCGCTGCAGGTCGCGCTGCTGCTGAGCGCGGCGTTCGCGAGCCTGATGGCGCTCAAGAACGGCCACACGGTGGCGGCCGTCGCCGACGCCGCGATCGGCGGGGTGAGCTCGGCTCTCGGCGCGATCTTCATCCTGCTCGCGGTCGGCGCGCTCATCGGCACCTGGAACATGGCGGGCACGATCCCGACCGTCGTCGACTACGGCATCCGGCTGATGACCCCGGCCTGGTTCTTCTTCGCGACCGCCCTGGTCTGCGCGCTCGTCGGCATGGTGACCGGCAGTTCGTGGACGACCAGCGGTACGCTCGGCGTCGCGTTCGTCGGCATGGCCTCGGTCATGGGGCTGTCGACGGCGATCGCGGCGGGCGCGGTGATCTGCGGGTCGTACTTCGGCGACAAGATGACGCCGCTGTCCGAGACCACCATCCTCGTGCCGAAACTGGTCGGCCGGGGGCTGACGACCGGCGCGCACATCCGCAACATGGCCTGGACGTCCGTCCCGGCGCTGGGGATCAGCCTGGTGCTGTTCCTGATCATCGGATTCACCAGCAGCCCCGAGGCGGAGATCTCCACGCAGGCCGCCGTCGACGCACTGGGCTCGGCGTACAACGTGGGAATCGTCAGCCTGATCCCGTTGCTGTTGCTGATCGTCTTCGCCGCGGTACGCGTACCGCCGTTCCTGGCGATCCTCGGCTCGGCCGTGTCGGCGGCGGTGCTCGCCCCGTTCACCCAGCCCGAGGCGGTCAAGGCGTTCGTGGACGATCCGGGGCTCGGCGGTCTGGCCACGGCCGTCAAGGCGGGCTTCGCCGCGATGGCGACGGGCTTCGTCAGCAATTCCGGAGTGGCCCCGATCGACCAGCTGTTCTCCCGGGGTGGCATGGCCAGCCTGCTGTCCACGGTATGGCTGATCCTCGGCGCGCTGTCGTTCGCCGCGATCATGGAGCACGCCGGCTTCCTGCAGCGGCTGCTGCAGCCGATCGTGTCCCGCGCCCGCAAGCGCGGCTCGCTGATCCTGGCCGTCAACGCCAGCGGCATAGGTCTCAACGTGATCGCCGGTGACCAGTACGTCGCCGACGTGCTGCCCGCCCGCATGTATCGCAACGAGTTCGCCCAGCGCGGGCTCGCCCCGCAGGTCCTGTCCCGGGCGGTCGAGGACTCCGGCACGGTCACCTCGGTCCTCGTGCCGTGGAACACCTGCGGCGCGTACATCTCCGGCGTTCTCGGCGTACCGACCGTGAGTTACCTGCCGTTCTGCTTCTTCAACATCCTCAGCCCGATCCTCGACGTCCTGTACGGCTACATCGGGTTCAAGGTCCCGACCGTCCCGCCCGAACCGACCGCCGGTCGCGAGGACCCGGCCGGTCCCCAGGCCGCCGGCGGCCGACCGGCCACAGCGAGGTGAGTCGAATGACGACGAGCACGGCGAAGCCCTCCGGGGCGAAACCCGGCGGGTCGCGGTTCACGCTGCCGTCGGCGTACACGATCCTGTTCGGGCTGATCGTGATCATGGCGATCGCCACCTGGATCATCCCGGCCGGCACCTACGACCTCGACAAGACCGGCAACCCGGTGCCCGGCACCTACCACGAGGTCGCCTCCAGCCCGCAGCGCATCATCGTGGACTCGCTGCTCGCGCCGATCAACGGCCTCTACGGCATCGAGGACGCCAAGGGCACGATCAGCTTCTACAACACCGGTACGCTGTTCGGCGCCATCGACGTGGCACTGTTCATCCTGGTCATCGGCGGCTTCCTGGGCATCACCCTGCAGACGGGCGCGATCCAGGCCGGCATCTCCCGCCTGGTACGCAAGCTGCGCGGCCGGGAGAAATGGATGATCCCGATCCTCATGTCGGTGTTCGCCCTGGGCGGGTCGACCTTCGGCATGGCCGAGGAGAGCCTGGCCTTCTACGCCCTGGTGATCACCGTGATCATCGCGGCGGGCTACGACACGATGACGGCTGCCGCGATCGTGCTGCTGGGCTGCGGGATCGGCGTCCTCGGTTCGACGATCAACCCGTTCGCGACCGGCATCGCCAGCGGATTCGCCGGCATCCCGATCAGCGACGGCATCGTGCTGCGGCTGATCATTCTGCTGGTCAGCCTGGCCGTCGGCATCTTCTTCGTCATGCGGTACGCCGAACGCGTCCGCCGGGACCCGGCGAAGTCGATCGTGTTCGACCTGAAGGCCGACAACGACAAGCACTTCCGCCTGGAAGAGCAGGGCGACGGTGACGGCGGGGCGGCCGTGATGACGGGCCGGCAGAAGGTGATCCTGGTGCTGTTCGCGCTCGCCTTCGCCGTGATGATGTACGCCGTCATCCCGTGGTCGGACATGGGCATCGGGCTGCCCACGCTCTGGTGGTGGTTCCCGGAGATGACCGGCTCCTTCCTGCTGTTCTCGATCGTCATCGGACTGGTCGGCGGCATGAAGGAGGGCAAACTCACCGACTCCTTCGTGAACGGCGCCAAGGACCTGCTCGGCGTGGCCCTCATCATCGGCATCGCCCGGGGCATCACGGTCGTGATGACCAACGGCCAGATCACCGACACCGTCCTGCACTGGGCGGAGACCGCGTTGGGCGACGTCGGCGAGGCGGGCTTCTCGATCGTGATGTACCTGCTGTTCCTGCCGCTGTCGTTCCTGATCCCGTCGTCGTCCGGCCTCGCCACCGTGGCCATGCCGATCATGGCGCCGCTCGCCGGGTTCCTGCACGTGCCGCCGGCGCTGGTCGTCACGGCGTACCAGAGCGCTTCGGGGTTGATGAACCTGTTCATCCCGACCTCGGCGGTGGTCATGGGCGGGCTGGCCATCGCCCGGGTGCCCTACGGGCGCTACCTGCGCTGGGTCTGGCCGCTGCTGGCGATCCTCGCCGCGATCACCATCGTCTGCCTGGCCGTGGCCGCGCTCGCATGACGGGCCCTGGCGTGATCTTCACCCGGAGCGGGTGAGGTGGCGGCCGGTCGGCGCTGACACCGTGAACTGTAGGCATTCGTGCAGCATGAGGAGGGTGAGCGCCATGGATTGGTCGTTCGGCGATGTCTTCTGGTCGATGATGGTTTTCTTCTTCTGGGTCGTCTACTTCTGGATGTTCATCTCGATCTTCGCCGACATCTTCAGGCGCGAAGACCTGTCGGGCTGGGCCAAGGCGGGCTGGATCTTCCTGATCATCATCCTGCCCTTCATCGGCATCCTGCTCTACGTGATCATCCGGCCGAAGATGACCGCGCAGGACAAGCGGATGCTCACCGAGGTCGAGGAGCGCCAGAAGCGCGCCTCCGGGTACTCCGCCGCCGACGAGATCGCCAAGCTGAGCAAGCTGCGCGACGAGGGCACGATCACGGCCGACGAGTTCGACTCGCTCAAGCGCCGCGCTCTGGCCTGACCCGCGCGGGCGCGCCGTCCTGCGACGAAGGGCTCCCATGGCGAGCGTCTACACCATGATCGCGCTGGCCGCGCTGCTCATCCTGTGGGCGCTCGTCTCGGCCCGGGCGGCGCGCCTGAGCCTCGGCGTACCGCTCGTGCTCATGGTCGCCGGCGCGCTGATCGCCGGCAACGACCGCGACAACGCCGTCGTCGGCGAGCACGCGGCCACCGTCCGGCACCTGCTGGAGGCGACCCTCGCGGTCGTGCTGTTCACCGACGCGACCGAGGTCCCCCTGCGCGACCTGCGCAGATCCGGGCACCTGCCGGCCCGGCTGCTGCTGGTGGCGTTCCCGCTCACCGTGGCGGCCGGGTACGTCGCCGGGCGGCTGCTCTTCCCGGCGGCCAACGGCTGGCTGCTGGCGATGATCGCGGCCGCGCTCGCCGCGTGCGACTCCAGCCTGGCCGGCGCGCTCGTCGGGGACGACCGCGTACCCGCGCGGCTGCGTACCGCCCTCAACGTCGAGAGCGGCTTCACCGACGGTCTCGCCACGCCGCCGGTCCTGCTGTTCCTCGCCGCCGCCCTGGCCGGCGGCTACGACGAGACCTCCGGCAGCCTCCTCGGCCGTACGCTGACCGGCCTGCTCATCGCCGTCCCCGCCGGGGCGGCCGTCGGCTTCGCCACCGGCAAGCTGCTGAGCATCACGCGTACGCACGGCTGGAGCACGCCGCGATCGGAGCGCCTGGCCTATCTGAGCGTGGCCGCACTCGCCTTCGGCACGGCGTACCTGCTGCACGGCAACGGACTGGTCGCGGCGTTCGTGGCGGGCCTGAGCGTACGCGCCGCCGACCCGGACCTGCCCGAGGACCAGACGCAGCTGTGCCATGACGTGGTCCTGCTGCTGTCAGCCGGGGTCTGGTTCGCCTTCGGCTCCACACTGCCCCATGCGCTGAGGGATCTGAGCTGGGCCGTGCTCGCGTACGCGGTGCTGAGCCTGACCCTGGTGCGCTTCCTCCCGGTGTCGCTGAGCCTGATCGGGTCGCAGCTGCCCGGGCGTGAACGGGTCCTGCTGGGCTGGATGGGACCCAGTGGCCTGCCGAGCGTGATCCTCGGCCTGATCGCGCTCGAACAGCTCACCGGCGACGCGGCGCGGCTGGTGGCGGCGCTGCTCGCGGCGACGGTGGTCCTGAGCGTGGTGCTGCACGGCCTGTCGGCGAAGCCGATGGCCGACCGGCTCGGCGCGCCTCACACCAAGGGCAGGCTGTAGGTGCGCTCCTGGCCGAAGGAGAGGAAGCCGAGGCGGCGCAGGATCGGCGAGCTGGTCGCGACGCGGCCCTGGGTGAGCGCCATCGTGGCGCCATGCCCGGCGGCGTAGGCGAGCCGGGCGGCGACCATCGCCCGGTAGACACCCCGGCCGCGGTACTCCTCCAGCACCGCGCCGCCCCACAGCCGGGCCACGCCATCGACAATCTTGATGCCCGCGACCGCGACGGGCGTCCCCTCCAGGTACGCGACGACGAGACCACCGGTTCCGGCGGCGACCGTCTCCCGGTCGGCGGCGGCCCGCCGGGCGAGAACCTTCTCATCGGGAGTGCCGCCGCCGCCGAAGACCGTGCGCGCGACGGTGCTGGCATCGCGGGCCACGTCCAGCTCGGTACGCCACCGCAGGTCCAGGCCGGGAACATCCGGCGTCGTGACGTCGGCGGGTACGCGCAGAGCGAGGACATCGGCCGTGTCGACGAGTTCGGCACCGCGATCGAGCAACGCGTCGTCGAACCCGTCGGGAGCGCTCAGCCGCACGTAGACCTGCACCTCCGGCAGGCCGAACCGGGCCGCCCGATCAACGATGTCGATGAGGACGTCCCGGGCGGGCCGGGAGGTGCGCACCCATTGCAGATTCAGCGGATCGCTGAACTGGTCCGGGTAGCGGACCAGGCGGTACTCCGCGGTTTCGACGACCTCGGACCCTTCCGGCTCCAAGACCCAGGCTTCATTGGCCGCGGCTACTGTCGCAAGATCGAGTTCGCCCATGGGCCGAGGCTACCCCATTGCCGGCAGGTCGGCCGGTACGCGACAACCTGATGATCGTTCGCGCCTCTGTCGTCATCGGGGGACCGCCGCTTGATCGGACAGGCCGCCCTATCCGCGGCGCAGATGGCCGAGGGCGGCTTCCAATGCTTGCCGCCCAACGGTTTCGGCGTCGCCGTCCGCGCTCTCGGTGAGGGCGCCGCTGAGCCAGAGGCTCGCGAACCCGTGCGCGGTCGACCATGCGGCCAGCGTGACCGCCCGTTGCTGCTGCGGTGTGGGGGCCAGGCCGCGCGAGCCGGCCAGCAGGATCTGCCGGGCGCGTTCGCGGGCGGCGACCACCTCGGGATCCTCGGTCCGGTACAGCTCGGGCCGGAACATGACCTCGAAATAGGCCCGGTGGCTCACCGCGAACCGGATGTAGGCGACCCCGACCTCGAAGAAGTCGTCCACGACCGCCTCCAGTTCGTCGGCGAAGAGTGCGAACCCCTCCGCGGCGATGGCGGTGAGCAGTCCGGTCTTGTCGCCGAAATGGTGCACCGGTGCGGTGTGGGAGACCCCGGCGCGGCGGGACAGCTCGCGCAGGCTCCAGTTGGCCGGCCCGGACTCCTCGGTCGCGGCGAGCGCGGCTTCGAGGATCTCCCTGCGCAGGTTGCCGTGGTGGTACATCGTTCCTCTCTTCCTGCCGGGAAGCGCCGGTTCTCCTGTCGGGCCGTGCCGGGCGATTCCACAGCCGACAGTACGCATGTGACCGCCGACACCGAATCTTACCATTGACAAGATTCGGTGCCGCGAGCAATCTTACCAGTGACAAGATTGGAGGCCGGAGATGGCTCCGTTGATCGCCCTGATCGGTGGCTTCGCACTGCTGCGCCTGCTCGGCGTCGCCGGGGTGGACGCGCTCGACGCCTGGCAGCCCGCGCTGCGCGGCGGACTCGCGCTCATGTTCGTCACCACCGGCATTCCGCACTTCCTGCCCGGCTGGCGCCGCGACATGGCCGCCATGATCCCGCCGGCCCTGCCGCGTCCCGAACTGCTGGTGCTGCTCACCGGCGTCCTGGAACTGGCCGGCGCGGTCGGCCTGCTGATCGCGCCGCTCGCCCCGGCGGCCGCGATCTGCCTGGCGCTGCTCATGCTGGCGATGTTCCCGGCGAACGTGTCGGCGGCCCGCCGCGGGCTGTCGCTCGGCGGGAAGCCGGTCACGCCCCTGCCGTTGCGTACGCTGCTGCAGGTCGTCTTCATCGCCGCGGCGGTCGCGGCGGCCGTGTGACCCGTGCCGTCCAGAGCACGACAGCCTCGCCGGTTCCGCCGGCGAGGCTGCCTGCTGGGCGGGCCCATGCGAACAGCTTCACGATGCTGCTTCGAGGACGAAGTCCGCGTACCCGTCCGGGATCGGTACGCCTCGCGACAGCATCCAATGGAGACGGCTCGTACCCGTCAGCGCCACGGTCGTCCGGTAGCCGAGCCGGACGGCCGCCGCGTTTTCGGGGTGTGCCGAGAGGTAGTCCGCGACCGGATCCGTCAACGTGCTCAGGGCGAGGTGGGCGAGGTCCGCTCCGATCGGGCTGATGCCCAGCGTCGCCCAGTCGAGGACCACGGTGTCCGGGCCCGCGGCGACCAGCTGTCCGATGTGGAAGTCGCCGTGGCTGAGGACGCCGGGCGCGTCGAGCGGCGGTTCGGGCTCCACATCGCCAACCTGTACGGGGGACCCGGCCGGAAGATCACCATCGGCCGACGTAACCTACTGCGGGTCGAGGCACCACCCTCCCCTCTGGACTTCGAGGAGTCGCGTTGATCCGTGCGGGAATCATGCTGGCCGGCCGGTACGAGATGGAGCAGCGCATCGCCAGCGGCGGCATGGGCGAGGTGTGGCGCGCCTTCGACCGCGTACTGGGCCGGACGGTGGCGGTGAAGTGCCTGCTGTCCAGCTCGGCCGACGAGCCGGAGTTCGTGCAGCGCTTCCGCGACGAGGCCCGGATCATGGCCACCGTCAGCCATCCCGGCGTGGTCGAGGTGTACGACTTCGGCGACGACCCGGTGGTCGGCGTCTACCTCGTCATGAAGTTCATCGAGGGGGAGTCGCTGGCGCGGGCGCTGTCCAGGCTCGGCCGGCTGAGTCCCGAGGCGACGATGCGGCTGGTCGCCGAGGCGGCCGAGGCGCTGCACGCGGCGCACCTGCGGGGCGTCACGCATCGCGACGTCAAGCCCGGCAATCTCCTGCTACGGCCCGACGGCAGCGCCGTGCTCACCGACTTCGGCATCGCGCGCTCCGCCGGCACGCCCGGCCACACCATGACCGGTTCGCTGATGGGCACGGCCGAGTATCTCGCGCCCGAGCGCGCGCACAACCTGCCGGCCACCGCCCAGTCCGACATCTACTCGCTGGGCGTGGTCGCGTACCGGTGCCTGGCCGGGCGGTTGCCGTTCGCCGGCGACAACATGATCGCGCTCGCACTGCGCCACCTGCAGGATGACCCGCCGCCGCTGCCCGCCGACGTTCCCCCTCGCGTACGCGGAATCGTGCAGCGGGCGATGGCGAAGGACCCCGCGGCGCGGTGGGCGACGGCGGCCGAGCTCGCCCTGGACGCCCGGCAGGCACTCGGGCCGGAGGAGCCGGCGACGGTACGCGTTGCCGCGCCACCCGCACCCGTGCCGCCGAAGCGCCGGCGGAAGCTGTGGATCCCCGTGGCCGCGGTGCTGCTCGTCGCCGTCGCGGCAGCGGGGGCGATCGTGCTGAGCCAGCGTGGCGCCCCGCAGTCGCAGTCCACGAAGGACGATCCGGCGGCCGCGATCCTCCCGTCGGACGGCGCCGTACGCGCGACCGAGATCCAGGCCGGCGCGTCGCAACCCGGGCCGCAGGTGAGCCGCTCGGTTCCGGCGACGGTGCCCAGCATCGCGGTGCCCTCCACCGGAACCGGCGCGTCGGCGAAGCCGGGCGCTCAGGTCCCCGCGGCGCCGAAGAACCTGACGGCGACGGCGACCGGCCCGAACACGATACGGCTGCGCTGGGCGCATGGCTCGGCCGACGAGAGCGGCTTCACCGTCATCAACGGATCCACGTCGAAGAACGTGCGCGCCGGCGCGACCACGTTCGACTGGACCGGCCTGCGGCCCGCGAGCTACTCCTGTTTCAAGGTACGCGCGTACAACGCGGCCGGCGCGTCGGCGTACACACCGGCCGGGCAGATGGACTGGGTGTGCGCGACGACGCTGGACGGCTCCGGACCGGCGGCTCCGAGCGGCCTGTTCGCCACCATGACCGCGGTGGCGACCGACAGCTACGCCATTCGCCTCGCGTGGACGGACAACTCGACCGACGAGGACGGGTTCACCGTCATCAACGGATCGGCGTCGCGCGACGTCCCCGCGGGGACGACGACCTACAGCTGGGGTGGCCTCGCGCCGGGCACCTACATGTGCTTCAAGGTGCGGGCCTTCAACGCCGCCGGGGTGTCGGCGTACTTCCCGTCGGCGCAGTCCGACTGGGTATGCGTCACGACCCCGTCGTCCTGAGGATCCGGTTGCGTTCCGATCGGAGGTGCGGGCCCGGACCGGTGTCCAGGCCCGCACGGCGAGACGATCAGCTGACCGTCGCGGGCTGGGCGGACAGGATCACCTGCGACCACCCGCTCCCGTCGACCGCTCCCATTCCCGCGAGGTCCGCCCCGTTGAGGTCGTACGGGCCGGCGTCGACGTAGCGCCACAGCGACCCGTCGCTCTCGTGTCCGAAGTAGACGCCGCCGCCGGGGGACATGAGGCTGTCGAAGACCTGCCACGTGGAACTCTTCAAGGCCGCGCTGGTCCAATCGGCGGCGCCGCTGATCCGGTAGGACATCAGGCGTCCGTCGCTGACGGTGCCGAGGATCCAGTCGGGTCCGGTGGTGGTGAGGGTCTTGAGGGTGAAGCCGGAATCGATCACCAGTCGGCCGGTGATGTTGGCGATCGCAGGCTTTGTCGCGTTGACGGTGTAGCGGATGAGCACGCCGTCGGCGATGCCGAACAGGTGCCCGTTGCCGTCGTAGGCGAGCAGGTCGTGGGTCCAGCCGCCGCCGAGGTAGACGGGCGCGTTGAAGGTCAGCGACGTGTTGTTGGTGATGACGTCGATCCGGTAGAGGCTGCCGCCGGAGGTCGTGGCCAGGATCGTGTTGAAGTTGAGCGTGGCCATCGCCTTCGGCACGAAGCCGATGGAGGCGCCGGACACCACGGCCCCGTGCGTACGCGTACCGGATGCGGCGTCGACGGCCGTGTAGGTGAGCCGGCCGTCGGACAGGACGCCGTAGATCGACGCCGTGCCCTGCGGGCCGCCGCCCCACTGGCCGAAGTCCGCGGCGTGGGCCTCGTCGCGGTCGCAGCTCGCCCCGTCGACCGTGATGCCGTTGAGCGTCTGGCGCAGCTGGGCGCGGGCGTCCCAGCTGCCGCCCGACCAGGCGTACGTCTGCCAGCCCCAGGTGATCTTCCCGGCGTTGAACAGCCGGCTCGTGACGCCGTAGCCGCCGTAGACCCCGGTGCGACCGCGGCCGAGCACCGAGGCGACCCCGTCGAAGTACGCGTTGATGGCGGTCTGCTGCGAGGTCGAGGCGTCGAAGTCGACCGCGAAGTAGATCGGCCGGGTCGCGGGCATGCCGCAGGCGACGGCCTGGCGGTGGGCCTCGGTGGCGTCCGCCGCGCCGGCCGCGGAGCCGTCGAGGGCCCGCTGCGCGGTGGTCTCCCAGACGACGACGATGTCCAGGCCGGCGGCCCGCAGGGCGTCCGCCTCGGACTTCGTGAGGTTCTTGCTCGCGGAGTAGCTGAGGTAGCGGCACACGAACGAGTAGCCCGCGGCGGCGACCTGCCCGGGCCGCGGCCGGCCCGAAGAGTAGTCGATGCCCAGCCGCAGCGCGGCGGTGTCGGCGGCGGCCGGGCTGCCGAGCGTGAGTCCCGTGGCCGTGCCCAGCGCGGCCGTGCCGAGGGCGCCCAGCACCGCGCGGCGTGAGAGGTGCGTCATGGTCTGCTCCAGTCTTGTCGCGTACGCCGGTCAGCTGACGGTGCGGGGTTGCGCGGACAGGATGGCCTGAGTCCAGCCGCTGTCGTCGACGGAACCCAGCCCGTCGAGGTCGGAGCCGTTGAGGTCGAAGGGGTTCCCGTCGACGTAACGCCACAGGGAGCCGTCGGACTCGTGTCCGAAGTAGACGCCGCCGCCGGGGGACATGAGGCTGTCGAACACCTGCCACGTCGACGTACGCAGAGCCGCGCTCGTCCACGCCCCGGCCCCGGTGACGTGGTAGGACAGCAGGCGTCCGTCGCTGACGGTGCCGAGGATCCAGTCGGGTCCGGTGGTGGTGAGGGTCTTGAGGGTGAAGCCGGAATCGATCACCAGTCGGCCGG
>NZ_KE386821.1:59329-328494 GCF_000428945.1 Hamadaea tsunoensis DSM 44101
GTGGCCAGGATCGTGTTGAAGTTGAGCGTGGCCATCGCCTTCGGCACGAAGCCGATGGAGGCGCCGGACACCACGGCCCCGTGGGTACGCGTACCGGAGGAGGCGTCGACGACGCTGTAGGTGAGCCGCCCGTCGGACAGGACGCCGTAGATGGAGGCGCTGCCGGACAGGTCGTCGACGATGTTCTTGTACCGCAGCGCCTTGTACGCCGACGTCGGGTGGCTGGACAGCTCCGCCCAGCTGAACGAGGCGCCGGTGACCTTCGCCAGCGGTGTCGAGCCGAAGCTGTAGTACCAGAAGTGCGTCTTCGCCGAGTCCTCCCAGCCGCCGAAGAGGATCGTGTGCACGCCCGGGTCGTCGAGGATGTCGCCCGGCTTGAGGTCGCTGCGACTGATCGCGGTCGTGTACGTGGAGGTGTTCAGGCCGTCCGTGTTCGGGTCGGCGTTGAGGTGCCAGGACATGTCGACGTATCCGGAGCAGTCCTTGCGGTACTGGCGCTCGTGGGCGGCGTCCCAGGTCCAGCCCTGCTGGTTGTAGCCCATGTCGGAGTCGTTGCGGCGGTTGTACCAGTCGGTGGCGCGGGAGATCACCTCGGAGCGGGTGATCTGCCCGCCGCGGGTCGAGGAGGCATTCGCCGCCGGCGGCGCGGCCAGGGTGGCGCAGGTGGCTGCGGCGACGAGCAGTCCCAGCGCCGCGGCGATCGCCCGGCGGGGAAGGGGTGTCGGAGTCATGGATCGGAGTGTGGCTGTACATCGATGCGTGCGACAGTGACGATGTCTACATTTCACCTATACATTCACGCGCAGCGGCTGCCGCAGGGCGCGTACGTCGAGTCCCAGTTCGTTCAGGACGGCTGTGCAGGCGGCCTGGTGCTCGGCCGCGCCGGATTGGCCGAGTGCCGTGGCCGCCTCCGCGAGGCGGGCGTGCAGGCGGGCGGCCTCCAACGGCATCCGCAGCCGCTGCCAGGTCCGCAGCGACCGCCGGAACGGTTCGACGGCTTCGGCGGGCTGCCGGCGGGCCAGCGCCAGATCGCCCAGCGACCGCAGCGCGTACGCGGCACTCCCGGCGTCGGACAGCCGCTCGAAGGTCGCCAGCGATTGTCCGATGAGGATGCCTGCGGTGTCCCAGGCACCCCGGCGCACGGCGAGATCACCGAGGCGCAGCTCCGCGTACGCCTGGGCCGCCTCGTGCCCGGCCGCGTGTACCAGTGCGAGGGCTTCGGCGAACGCAGTCTCGGCGTCGGCGGTCCGGCCCGCGTCGGCGAGCACGTCGCCGTAGGTGAACAGCCGCAGCGCCATCATGACCGAGGCGCCGGCGGCCCGCTGGATCGCGATGGCCCGCGCGGCGAGCGGGAGTGCCTCCCCCGGCCGTCCGGATTCGAGCAGGGCGGTGGCGACGCACGTCAGCGCCGTCGACAGCAGCAGCGCGGAGGTGCCGTCGCAGACCCGCACGGCTTCCTCGCTGTCCCCGATCGCCCGGTCGAGCCGGCCGCGCCGCTTCGCGTACAGGCTGGATTGCATGAGCGCGCGCACGAGCAGATCACGGTCGCCGAGGGCGCGCGCGGCGACGAGCATCTCCGCGCTGAGGGCGGCCATCTCGGCGTCGAGGTCGTGCTCGATGAGGGCACTGAACAGGGTCTGGGACAGCCGCAGCCGCAGGCGGTGGTGACCGGTCTCCCGCACGGCGGCGAGCGCCTCGCGCAGGGTGCCCAGGTGGTCGTCGCGGTAGCCGCGCACGCGCAGGAAACCGGCGATGCGCAGGGCGAGCGCGGCCGCGAGGTCGGGGCGGTCCCGCCGGCAGGCGTGGCCGACGGCGGCGACGAGGGTGGCGCGCTCGGCCGCCAGCCAGTCCGACGGCACGGCGCGGGCGGTGGCGGCGGCAGGGCCGTCGATCTGGTGGTACGGCAGGTCGTTGCCGTACCCGTAGCCGTAGTCCGAGGCTTCGTCCGCCACGCCGGCCAGTGCGAGCCAGGCGTGCAGCAACCGGTCGCCGGTGTCGCTCAGTTCCTCGGCGGACTCCTCGGCGCGGGCGCGCTCGCGGCCGAACTCGGCGATCAGGTCGTGCAGCCGGTAGCGTTGCTGGCCGACCGCGTCGACGCCGGCCGGCTCGACGAGATGCAGGCTCACGAGCTCGTCGAAGAGCGGCTCGGCGGGTCCGGCCGACAGCTCGTCGGCGACCCACATCGGGAAGTCCGGTGCCCACTGGACCGCCAGGCGACGCAGCAGCCGCTGCTGCGGCGGGCTGAGCGAGTGGTAGCTCAGGCCGATGCTCGCCCGCACGTCGAGGTCGCCGACGGACAGCGCGTCCAGCCGTCCGTGCTCGGCCGTCAGCCGCCGCTCGAGTTCGGCGACCGTCCAATCGGGACGGACAGCCAGCCGGCCGGCGGCCACACAGAGCGCGAGCGGCGAGTACCCGCACGCGTCGACGACCCGCCCGGCGGCGGCCCGCTCGGCCGTGACCCGGTCCGGCCCGGCCAGCCGGCGCAGCAGCTCCAGCGCGTCGGACCGGGCCAGCGCCGGCACCGTCCACCGGGCCGCCCCGAGCAGGGCGCCCAGGTGGCGGCGCGAGGTCACGATCGCCGCGCCGGCGCCGTCCGGCGGCAGCAGCGGCCGCACCTGCTCCTCGCCCGCGGCGTCGTCCAGCACGAGCAGCAGCCGCCGCCCCGAGATCATGCTGCGGTACGCGCCGAGCCGCTCGTCGGGATCGTCGGGCACCTCGGACGGCGGCAGGCCGAGCGCGCGCAGGAACCGGCCCAGCACCGCCTGGGCGTCGGCCGGCTGCTCGTGCGCGCCGCGCAGGTCGGCGTACAGCTGGCCGTCGGGGAAGTCCTCGGCCGACCGGTGGCCGGCGGCCAGCGCGAGCGCGCTCTTGCCGATCCCGCCCGGGCCGACCAGCAGGACCGTCGATCGCGTACCCTCGCGCAGGGTCTCGACGATCTCGCCGGTCATCCGGTCGCGGCCGGTGAGCACGGTGGGCGGCGGCAGCTGTCGGGGCAGGACCCGCGTACGCGGGTCCCCGACGGGTGCTGGTGGCCGGTCGGGGGCCGGCGCGGACGGCCGGGCCGCGGCGGCGACCAGGACGGCCCGCTCGTCGTCGGCCAGGCCCAGTGCGTCGGCGATCCGGCTGACCGTGTACTGATGGGGGAACCGGCGGCTGCCGCGTTCCAGGGCGCCGACCGCCTGGCTGCTGATGGAGGCACGCTCGGCGAGCTGCTCCTGCGTCAGGCCGGCGGTACGGCGATGCTGGCGCAGCAGTACGCCGAACGGGAGCGACAAGAGCTGTTTCACCTCACACCAGACATCGCGGCGGACGCGTCGCAGTGAGGCCGATCGTAGCAACCTGGACAATTCACTGGGAGCTGTCCGTGCCGTCAGGAGGAGCCATGTCCGACCTCGCCCCGGGCCCCGGCCGCGTACGCCAGTCCCGGATCTACCGTGACGGCGTGCTGGGCTCGCGTCCGGCCGTGCCGACCGACTTCGCCGGCCTGGAACGCGCCGCCCGCAAGGCGTTGAGCGCGCAGGCGTGGGCCTATGTGGCGGGCGGCGCCGGCGAGGGCCGTACGATGCGCAACAACCGGGAGGCCTTCGACGGCTGGGCGATCGTGCCGCGGATGCTGCGCGGCGGCGGCGCGCGCGACCTGACGCGTACGGTCCTCGGCACGCCGCTGCCGGTGCCGTTCCTGCTCGCCCCGGTGGGGGCCGGCCAGCTCGTCGACGAGGACGCCGACCTGCACACCGCGCGGGCCGCGGCCGCCACCGGCGTCCCCTACGTCTTCACCAACCAGGCCGGTACGCCGCTGGAGCGGACCGCCGCGGCGATGGGCGACGCGGCCCGCTGGATGCAGCTGTACTGGAGCACGGACGAGGGACTGGTCGACAGCCTCATCCAGCGGGCCGAGAACGCCGGCGCCGGGGCGCTGGTCGTCACGCTGGACACGACCGTGCTCGGCTGGCGCCCGCAGGACCTGAACCTGGGCTCGCTGCCGTTCGCGCGGGGCCTGGGGATCGGCCAGTACACGTCCGACCCGCGCTTCACGGAACTGGTCGACGAGCGGGTACGCCGGGCGCGGCCGGGGGAGCGGCCGAAGGTCACCCTGGCCGCCATCCGCTCGCTGCTGTCGATCACCCGCCACCATCCGGGTTCGTTCCGGGCGAACCTGCGCTCGCCGAACCCGCGGGCGGCCGTGGAGACGTTCCTCGACATCTACTCCAACCCGCTGTTGAGCTGGGAGCACATCGCGACCCTGCGCGGGCGTACGCGGCTGCCGATCGTGCTGAAGGGGATCCTGCACCCGGACGACGCGCGGCGGGCGTTCGACCACGGCGTGGACGGCATCGTCGTCTCCAATCACGGCGGCCGCCAGGTCGACTCCGCCATCGCCTCGCTGGACGCGCTGGTCGGCGTACGCGACGCGGTCGGTCCGGACGCGACGGTCCTGATGGACAGCGGCATCCGGACGGGCGCCGACGTCTTCACGGCCCTCGCCCTGGGTGCCGACGCGGTGCTGCTCGGCCGCCCCTACATGTACGGGATGGCGGTCGCCGGGCAGCGCGGCGTGGAGGAGGTCATCGCCAACGTGGCGGCCGAACTGGACCTCACGATGGCCCTCGCCGGGGTGCGGAGCCTCGCCGAGATCACACGCGACCTGCTCGTGCCCCGCAGGCGATGATCGGCGGCGGTATCCTGCGCGCATGATCCTGGGCGCCTACCTTCCCGCCTACGGCGATCGAGCAGTGGCGGCTGGTGTCCGGGGCGCGGCTGCCGACCAGCTGACACACCTCTTCTACGCCTTCGCCACGATCCGGGACGGCCGGTTGCGCCTGCCGTCCCGCGCCTCCGACGAGCTGGCGGCCATCAGGCGGGCGTACCCGCACCTGCGGGTCATCCTGTCCGTCGGCGGCTGGGGCGCCGACGGCTTCTCCGACGCCGCCCTGACCGCGCGGACGCGTACGCACCTGGTCGACCAGTGCCTGGAGCTCGGCGCCGGCTTCGACGGCATCGACCTGGACTGGGAGTTCCCGGTCTCCGGCGGTCCCGCCGAGGTCACCCACCGCCCCGAGGACCGCCGCAACTGCACGCTGCTCGCCCGGGAACTGCGCGACCGCCTCGCCCCGGGCCGCGAGCTCACCGCGGCCCTCCCGGCCGGGCGGCTGCAGTCCGCCGGACCCTACGACCCGGCCGAGAGCTACGAACTCGCCCAACTGGCCGAGATCCTCGACTTCGTCAACCTCATGACCTACGACTTCGGCACCGGCTTCTCGCCGGTCGCCACGTTCAACGCGCCGCTGGCCGAGGTCGCCGACGACCCGCTCGACCCCGCCCTGCGGCCGTCGAACAACGTCGCCGGCGCGGTCGCGTACTACGAGCGGCACGGCGTACCGCGCGACCGGCTCGTGCTCGGCGTACCGTTCTACGGCCGCGGGTTCACCGTCGCCGCACCCGGCGACCAGGCCGGCCTGTTCCAGACCCAGACCGGCACCGTCGCCGTCGGCGACTGGCGCGACATCCGCCGCGACCTGCTGACCGACCCCGCCTGGGAACAGCACCGCCATCCCGTCGCCCGTTCACCGTGGCTCTACCACCGGGGTACGCGTACCTTCGTCAGCTTCGAGGACGCACAGTCCATTGAGGAGCGATCGGCGTACGCGGCGGGGCTCGGACTGCGCGGCGCGTTCATGTGGCACCTGGCGGGGGACGACGACGAGCACACGCTCCTGACGGCGATGACGCGCCCGTTCCGCGGCTGACCCGTCACCGGGCTTGTCGGGTTGCCGTGGATCAGACCGGGAACCAGTGGTCGACGGCGGTCCGCAACGCCTCGTGGTCCGGCACCGCGCCGGGCGCCGCCGCCCACGCGATCACACCGTCCGGTCGCACGAGGACGGATGACAGGCGCTCGTCGTCCGCCACGGCGGCCCGCACGGCCTTCACCCGGTCGCCGAGGCCCGACCCGTCGGCGGCGGGATGGATCAGCAGCGGCCGGCCGTCGGTGGTGAGCTGCTCCAACGGTGCCCCGCCGACCGTCAGCGGCGGGCAGTGCGTGCCGACCAGCGGATGCGCCCCGGAGTCCGGTACGGGATACCGGTGGCCGACGCCGGACAGCAGCCGAGCCAGGTACCGGTTCACCTCGGGCAGGTCCATGAGATCGCCCATGATGTCGCGCAGGGCGTCGACGTGCGCTCCCGGGGCCAGCAGCGCGGACTGCGCCCGGGTGTTGTGCAGGACGGCCGCGCCGACCGGATGCCGTTCGGCGGTATAGCTGTCCAGCAGCGCGTCGTCCGCGCCGCGTACCGTGGCGGCGAGTTTCCAGCCGAGGTTCACGGCGTCCGTCAGGCCGAGGTTGAGGCCCTGACCGCCGTTGGGGGAGTGCACGTGGGCGGCGTCGCCGGCGAGCACGGTGCGCCCTCGCCGGTACGCGTCGACCTGCCGGGCCTGGTCGGTGAACCGCAGCCCGCCCTGGAAGTCCTCGACGACGACGTCCACCCCGGTGACCCGGCGTACGCTCTCGCGTACCTCGTCGGCGGACAGCGCGCCGGACCGGTCGGCGGTGGGATCGGTGAAGTCGAAGGTGGCGACCACGCCCTCCTCGTGGAACAGCGTGCCGCCGGGCAGCCGGCCGGGCGGCGGCAGCTGATCGCGCTCGCGTACGCGGGCCTGGGCGTAGCGGACGGTCATCAGGGGCGCGGTGCCCGGGAAGCCGAATCCGGCGAGCTTGCGGATGGTGCTGTGGCCGCCGTCGCAGCCGGCCACGTGCCCGGCGGTGATCCGGCGGGTGCCGGTGGGCGTGTCGAGGGTGAGGGTGACCGAGTCGGGGTCCTCCGCCCAGCCGGTGACGGTGTGACCGAAGTGCACCTCGACCCCGAGTTCGGCCAGGTGTCCGCGGAGCAGCCGTTCCAGGGCGGGCTGGCCGATGAGCGCGCCGTGCCGGCCGGGGTCCGCCGTGTCGGGGTCGATCTTGTGAATCCAGGCGAAGTGCGTCCTGGTGGTGCCGTGCTCCCGGGCGAGCGCGGCCAGGCCCTTGTCGTGCTCGTGGTCCAGTGCCGGCCCGAGCCCCCGCCGGCGCAGCGCCTCGGCGGCCAGTACGCCGATGCCGCGGGCCTTCGGCTGCTCGCTGGGGGCGGGCAGCCGCTCCAGCACGATCGGCCGTACGCCGGCCAGGCAGAGCTCGGCGGCCAGCAGCAGGCCGACCGGTCCGGCCCCGGCGATGCCGACGTCGGTGTCCATGGCTCGTCTCCTCCCCAAGACGAGACCGTCTCGTCTTGATATGACCATAACGAGACGAGACGGTCTCGTCTAGAGTCGGGTAGTGTGGCGACCGTGACAGGTACGCCCTCGGCCGGCAAACGCCAGGCCATCCTCGATGCCGCCATCGAAGCCTTCCTACGCGCCGGGTACGCGGCCAGCGTCGACGACATCGCGGCCGCGGCCGGCGTGGGCAAGCAGACCGTCTACCGCCATTTCGGCGACAAGCAGGCGCTGTTCGTCGCCGCCGTCGCCGCCGCGCGGGACACCGCCGGCGTACCCGCGGCCGCCCTGCCGACGGGCACCGGCGACCCGATCGGCGACCTCACCCGCCTGGGCGACCGGATCCTGGCCTCCGCGCTGTCGCCCACGGTGGCGGCCCTGCACCGGCTGACCATCGCCGAACTCGTCCACCACCCGGAACTCGGCCGGGAATGGGGCGAAAGCGCCGCGCCGGTACTGGACGACGAGCTCACCGAGTACTTCCGGCGCTGCGACGCGACCGGCGCGCTGAGCGTCGCGGATCCCGCCCGGGCGGCACGGCAGTTCGCGTACCTGCTCATCACCGAGGGCCGGGTCGCCAGCGCCTACGGCACCCGCCCGCTGACAGCGGCCCGCCGCAAGGCGATCGCGCACGAGACCGCCGACCTTCTCGTACGCGCGCACCGGCCGGCCTGACCGGCCGTCTCGTGTGGATCGAGGCGTTCCGCGGCGCCTCGTGACCGTCGCCCTGCCCGGGTATCGTGCGAAGCTCCGGCGACACCGGCCGGCGCCATCGGGGGACGGGACCTTCGCGGATGAGAGACGAACGCAGGCGCTGGCTGATCCTCGTGGTCGGCCTGCTGGCCATGATCTCCGGCAGCACCTTCCAGTTCGGACTCGCGTACCTCATCCCCGCGCTGCGGCAGGACGGGTTCTCCCTGGAGATGGCCGGAGTCCTGGTCGCCTGCCCGACGGCGGGCGTACTGCTGACCTTGATCGCCTGGGGCGCGGCGGCGGACCGGTGGGGCGAACGCGTGGTCCTGTCCACCGGCCTCGGGTTCGCGGGCCTGGTGCTCATCGCCGCCCAGTGGGCACCCGGTACGGGAGGCCTCGCCGCGTGCCTCGCCCTCGCCGGTGTCGGCGGTGCCTCGGTCCT
This sequence comes from Hamadaea tsunoensis DSM 44101, assembly GCF_000428945.1. GTDB lineage: Bacteria > Actinomycetota > Actinomycetes > Mycobacteriales > Micromonosporaceae > Hamadaea > Hamadaea tsunoensis. The sequence goes on from NZ_KE386821.1 coordinate 67,710, forward strand.
CGCGAGCGGCCGGCTGATCCTCGGCTGGTTCGCCCGGCACGAGCGCGCCCTGGCGATGAGCATCCGGCAGAGCGCCCAGCCGCTGGGTGTCGCGCTGGCCGCCGCGACCCTGCCCGCGCTCGCGACCGGCGGCCTCGACCGGCCGCTGCTGTTCCTCGGGGCGCTGCTGCTGCTGGCGGCGCTCGCGGCGCTGGTTCTCGTCCGTGACCCGGTACGGCAGGAAGCCGATCCGGGCCCGCAGGAGCCGGCCGTGTCGCCCTACCGCACGCCGATGCTGTGGCGCATCCACGCGGCCAGTGCGCTGCTGGCCATCCCGCAGGTCACCGTGACCACGTTCGCCATCGTGTTCCTCACCGACGCCCGCCACTGGTCGGCCCTTTCCGCCGGGCATCTGCTGGCCGGTGCGCAGGTCTGCGGCGCGCTCGGCCGGCTGGGGGCGGGGTACTGGTCGGACCGCACCGACAGCCGGCTGCGGCCGATGCGGATCATCGCCCTGGCCACCGGCGCGGGCATGCTGGTCCTGGCCGGCGCGGCCGCCGCCGGGTGGAGCCTGGCGGTACCGGTCCTGCTGGTGCTCAGCGTGATCGCGGTGACCACCAACAGCCTCGCCTTCACCGCGGTCGCCGAGCACGCGGGGCCCGCCTGGGCCGGCCGCGCCCTCGGCATCCAGACGACCGGGCAGAACAGCCTGGGTGCCGCCACCCCGCCGGTCCTGGCGCTGACGATCGGCCTCGCGGGCTTCGCCACGAGTTTCGCCGTGGTGGCCGCGCTGCCGCTCGTCGCCGCGCTGCTCGTACCGGTCGCGGCCGAACATGCCGCCACCCGGGACCGCACCGAGGCACCGGACCCGCAACCGGCCTCGGCTCGCTGACCCTGGGGCCAAGATCCCGCTTGGATCAGGTTTTCGCACGTAATCATGGCCCATGATTCGGGTGATTTCCCTGATCCAAACGGGATCTTGGGGCCATGGGCGGCACGGTGCGGTCGCGATCCGGGCGATCGCCGCAGGGGTGCGCTCACGCAGGCGTACGGAGAGCCGTAAGTTCGTCGGCTGTGGAACGTATCGGTCTCACCATGACAACCCGAGGCGGTCGCGTATGAGTCAGAACTTCCGGATCGGGCGCCGGATCCTGTGGAATCCGTCGAACCGCGTCGCCCGGCTGTTCCTGGACGTCGCGGCGGCCGCGGCCGGCATCGCGGAGAAGCCGGTCGGCCTGCGTGACACCGGCGCCGACGAGCACGAGGTCGATCTCGCGACCTTCGAGGCGTTCGTGAACGCGCTGGTCCGCACCTACCTGGGGTCGAACCATCCGATCCTGCGGGCCCTGCTGGAGGACTTTCTGGCGACGGCCCTGGTGCTGGTGAACCGGGCCGGTGGAACCGTGGGCGCCCTCGAGGAGGACCCGGTGCTGTCCGGCCGGGACGTGTCGGCCGGACCGCAGGGGATCGGGCCGCTCGGCGACGCCGCCCGGCTCCTCGGTCTGGCCGCCGAGTACGCCCGCGGGATGCCCGTCTGAGCCGCCCGGCGCATCGTTCCACTCAGGACGCTGGGTCGGCTGGTGGCACGATGTGGCCGCCGTTGACGGCGCGGGCCGCCCGCAGTTGCTGATCCCGGACCGCGTTCACGAGGGTCTTCTCCCGCTCGTGCCGCAGCTGCTTGCGTTGCTGGCGGCCGCGTGCGATCTGGCGCGAGATCGCCAGCACCACGAGCGGCAGCAGGCCGAGCAGCAGGGCGAGCAGGTATTCGTCGTGGTAAAGGCGCCAGTTGAGCATCGACTGGCCGGGATCGACGTCCTTGGCGCTGACCCCGAAGAACGCCAGCAGCGCACCCAGCGGTACGCCGACGATCGCGAACACGTTGAAGGCGACCTCGTTGCGGTGGTTGCGTACGTCGGAGTCGCGCTGGCTGCGGATGTCGATCGCGGTGATCTCCGACTGGATGCTGCCGCCGAGCTGCTCGAACATGCTGCTCAGGCGGCCGGCCTGCAGGTCGAGTTCGAGCACCTCGGTCAGCGCCGAGTGGTAGCTCTCGATACGCATCAGCGGGAACTCGACGCTGAAGGTGAGGTCGAACTCCAGGTTGCCGAGCAGGTCCACGAGGCGTTCGAGGTCGTCGCGGGTCTGGGTGTCGGGGTTCTTGGCCGGCTTCTTGCGCACCGGCGTCTCGTCGTCGGGCGTGTTGTCGCGCTGCTTGTCCCGCCGGAACCGGCGTACCTCGGAATAGGCCTGGTCCCAGATCTGGCGGAAGCGGGCGAGGGTGCCGACGATCTGGACGGTCGACAGGAAGACGCTGTCGCGCAGGGCACGGTCGTGGCCCTGGATGAGGCTGACGTTGGTGGTGACGATGCCGCGGTTCGGCCCGGTGTTGAGCTCGTCCGGCTCCTGGCGCTGGGTGAACTCCTGGCGGTAGCGCGGCTGGTCACGGTAGACCAGCGCGTCGATGACGTCCTCGTCGAGTTCGGGGCTACGGGGCAGGAACACGATCTGGTGCTGCTCGGTCACCTCGATGCGGGGCGGCGGGTCCAGCGGCGGGACGTCCGGCGCGCGCCAGGACCACCACCGCGGGCGGGACAGGGCGGCGGCCTGCCGGGCGGCGGTGTCGTAGTTCTCGGTGCCCATCGGGGCCATGGCGCTCAGGTAGTCCGTCAGCCCCCGGCCGCGGATGGTGAACCGCTGCGCGGTGAACTCGTCGAGCATCACGTCGGCCGGGCCGTGCACCTCGTTCAGGCGCTCGGTGCGGCACTCGACCGTCAGCGTGGCGACGACCTGGTCGGAGGGCAGCACGAACAGGGACGCGTACGCGGCCTCGACGGTGATCCCGGCCAGGTCCTCGTCGAAGGCGATCCGGTCGGGCGGGATCTCCTCGTTGGCGATCGGGCTGGGCAGCCGGGGGAGCAGGTCGCCGAAGTCCTCGCCGAACTGCTCCAGGCGGGTGCCGTGGAACTTGTCCTGCGACGGGGGTTCGATGTCGGCCGGGTAGCGCCACTTGGTCGCGTAGATGCCGACGACCTTCATCCGGTCCCCGCCGTCCGTCGCCGCACCCGTCATCGTTCCGCCTTCCCAGCCTTACCTGGGATTCAACAGCGGGTGACGGTCCGGCGGTGTCCGCCGGACCGTCCGTGACCGTGGGCTGATCAATTGATGTGTATCAACCATGCGTCCACAGTGTTCGGACGCGCGGACGGGATTACGGCTTCGCCTTGCGGGGCGACAGCGTGTAGCTGAACGAGACCACGAAGTCGATGACCAGGGCGATCGCCCAGCCGCCCATCGGGCCCCAGATCGGCAGGACCCGGTCGGAGTCGCCGACGAGCAGGGTGAACATCCCCATGATCGTCACGGCGATCGCGTACGCGAGGAGATGGCGCAGCCACTGCCGCCGCTCGTGGGCCGTGTGGGCCTGACCGTACTTCGGCGGCCGGACGGGGGCCGGACCGCCCGCGAACCGGTGGGCGAACCGGCTGTCGGCCCAGCGGACGATCTGGCCGCCGAAGGCGACCGACACTCCGATGTAGATGGCGGCGAGCCCGTGCGCCACGGTGGCCGTACCGCCGCGGCGCAGGTCGATGATCGATGCGGCCAGCAGCACCACGTCCACCAGCGGTACGCAGATCAGCAGCACCGTGCTGAGCGCCCTGGCCTTGAGCGGGTAGCGAGCGGCGAGTCCGGTCAGCAGCAGTACCCAGAAGCCGACCTCGCACGCGATGATCAGCGGAACCATGACGTCCTCCCCCTATTTAGCACGACCGTGTTTTAACACGACCGTGTCATAATAGCCCGTGCCCAAAATCGTCGACCACGAGCAGCGCCGCCGGGAGCTGGCCGCCGCCGTGTGGCAGGTGATCGTCCAGCACGGCGTGGCCGAGGTGTCGATCCGCACGGTCGCCACCGCCGCGGGCTGGTCGACGGGGTCGCTGCGGCATTACTTCGCCACCCGCGCGGAGCTGCTGGCCTTCGCCTGCGACCATGTCATCGACCAGGTGACGGAACGGATCCAGGCGCTGCCGGTGCCCACCGAGCCCGTCGCCGCGGTACGCACCGTGCTGCTGCAGACGATGCCGGTGGACGACGTACGGCGTACGGAGGCGTCGATCGCGTTCTCGTTCCTCGCCCTCGGCCTCGGCGATCCGGAACTGGCGCGGGTGCAGCGCCGGCACTTCAGCTCGATGTACGGGCTGTGCCTGCAGATGGTCGAAGGGCTGAGCGAGGTCGGCATCCTCGCCCCGGCGCCGGAGGACCTGTCCGCGCGGGCACACCGGCTGCACGCCGTCGTCGACGGGCTCAGCGTCCAGGCGATGGCCGGTCATCTCACGGTCGAGGCGATGATCGCGCAGCTCGACGCGTACCTGGCGCGGTTGACGATCATTCCGGCGCCGCCCGAGAACGGCTGATCCGCCCCGCGGTGTAGCGTCTCCTCACGTGTCCGACGCTGACGGACGCGCGGCTGCGGGGGTGGCGAGTGGATATTCAGCAGATGCGGTACGTGCTGGCGATCGCCCGGGCCGGCGGTCTGCGACCGGCCGCGGTCGGCCTGTACATCGCCCCGCAGACCCTGTCGGAGCAGGTCCTGCGCGTCGAGCGGATCATCGGCGGCACGCTGTTCGACCGTACGCGTACCGGGATGACGCCGACCCCGCTGGGTGAGACCTTCATCGAGCACGCCACGCGCGCGGTCGACGCCTTCGACCAGGCCGCAGCGGCGATCCGCGCGGCCGTGGCGGCGAGCGTGGCCGAGGCCGGGAGTGCTGTCGAGGCCGGCCGGGACCCGGCCGCTATCTGACCGCGACGCAGCCCCAGAACGCGTCCGGTACCGCTTCGGGGTCACCCTCCGGCCGCCATCGCGCCACCGGCACCACGCCCTCCGGTCCAGGGCGCCACCGCCCGAGCAGTGCCCCGAAATCGCGCGGGTCGCGCATGTGGAATCCGTCGCCCATCATGGCCAGTGCCTGCGGGTACGCCGTCAGTTCCGTCCCGTCGAAGTCGACGATGAGCAGGCTGCCTTCGGGTACGCCGGCGTACAGCATGTCCAGTGTGGAGCGGAGCTGGTCGTCGGTGAGGAATGCGGCCAGGCCGAGGAAGACGAGTCCGACCGGGCGGCTGCCCCAGCCGGGCAGGTGGGCGGCCGCCGTCCCGTCGGTGAGCAGGCCGGGGTCGGTGGCGTCGGCCCGCACGTAGTGGACCAGATCGGACCCGGCGACTAGGGCCGCCCCCTGGGCGACGATCTCCGGGTCGGCGTCGGTGTACAGCACGTGCGCCGCCGGCACGACCTCGTGCACGTTGCCGTGGCTGGGAATGCCCGCACCGAAGACGAGGAAGTCGCGTACGCCCTGATCGAACGCGTACGCGACGGTGCGGCCGAGGTAGCTGCGCAGCGACCGGAAGATCTCGGCGCACGGCCCGTACGCGCCCTCGAAGGCGTGCGCGGCGGCGACGTCGACGGGGAAGTGGTCCGTGCCCCCGAGCCAGTAGTCGATCATGCGGGCGGTGCTGGGAGCGCTGGGCTCGACGTCGGCCATGCCCGCCAGGTTACCTGTCCGGGGCGGGTGTTCCGGGCGATGCCAGCGATGCAGCTTGTCGGGATTCAGCACGAGCAGAACCCCGGTCACCTGTCCGTTGTGGACGCTGAGGCCGGCGACCCCGACCGCGTGGCCGGTCTGCCGCAGGACCACGCCGGGCCGGCCGTTCACGGCCTCGACGGTCGCCACGGTCTCGGCGCTCCCGGTGGTCTCGGCGCTCCCGGTGGTCTTGGCGCTTCCGATGGTCTCGGCGGTCGCGGTCGTCTCGGTGGGAGGCTCGGCCGCCGGGCCGGTCCGCAGGTCGGTGAGGAGGTCGGCGAGGACGCGGGCGACGACTGCCCGGCCGCGTGCGGGCGCGAGCGGCAGCGGCCGCCGCCCGCCGTGATCGCAGACCAGTACGGCGTCACCGGCGAGCACCGCCTCGAAGGCGGACGGATCGGCGGCGGCGCAGGCGGCGGCGAACCCGGCGTACGCGCTCATGGGCGTGAGCGCAGCTTGGCGGGGTTCATCATCCACTGGATCTGCCCGATGCCGTCGGCCGAGGCGTCGATCGTGACGACCGCGAACAGCCGGCCGTCCCGCCCCAGCAGGGCCGCCGGCCGGCCGTTGGCCTCACCCCAGCCGATCTCGACGCCGGACCAGAAACGGGCGGCGAACGCGTGGACGTACCTGGCCACCGTGGCCGCGCCGACGACCGGGATGCGGGAGGCACGGGCCGCGCCGCCGCCGTCGGCGTAGCTGACCACGTCGGCTGCGAACAGCTGCTCCAGGGCGGCCAGGTCGCCGTCGCGGGCCGCGGCCACGAACGCCGTCAGCAGCCTGCGCTGATCCGCCGGGGACACCGGGGTACGCCGCTGCGACGCCAGATGCTTGCGGGCCCGGCTCACGAGCTGCCGGGCGGCCGCCTCGCCGACCTGCACGATCTCGGCGATCTGCGGATACGGGTAGTCGAACGCCTCCCGCAGCACGTAGGCGGCCCGTTCGGTCGGGGTCAGCTTCTCCAGCAGGAGCAGCACGGCCAGGCTCAGCGCCTCACCCCGCTCGGCGCCGAGGTACGGGTCCGCGCTGGTGTCCACCGGTTCCGGCAGCCACGGCCCGATGTAGGTCTCGCGGCGTACGCGGGCGGACTGCAGGGCGTTGATGGCCAGCCGGGTCGTCACCGTGGCGAGGAACGCGGCCGGTTCGGCGACCGTCGAGCGGTCGTAGCCCTGCCATTTGATCCACACGTCCTGGAGCAGGTCCTCGGCCTCGGTGACGCTGCCCAGCATCCGGTACGCGATCCCGAACAGCCGGCCGCGTACGCGCGCGAAGACCTCGACGGCATCCGCCCCGGGGACGGCTTCGGGGCGGATGTCCATCGTGTCTCCTGTGTGGACTGAGCGTCTCGTGTGCGGACTGAACGGCTCGTGTGTGGACTGTGTGGGCTATTGAGCGGCGAGCCACTCGGCGTACGTGACGGTGCCCAGGGTCGCCTCGCCGATCGGGACCAGGTTGAGCTCGGTCAGCTCGGCGCCGAAGTACCGGGCGTGCTCGTCGGTCACCACCTGCCGGGGATCGTTCCAGGCCGACAGCGCCGACCGGAAGAACTCGTCCATGCGTACGCGTTGCGGCCCTGCGATATCCGTGCGGCCGTTCAGCGGTGCGCCGGCCGCCACGTCGGCCACCGCCCGGGCGACGTCCTCGCCGGCGATCGGCTGGAACTGCACGGGTGCGATCCGGACGACGTCGCCGTCGGTGGCGTTGTCGGCGATACCCCGGACGAACTCGAAGAACTGCGTCGCGTGCACCAGCGAGTACGGGATCTCCGAACTCTCGATGAGCTTCTCCTGGGCGATCTTGGCCCGGAAGTAGCCGCTGCCGGACAGCCGGTCCGTGCCGACGATCGACAGGGCGACGTGGTGGCCGACGCCGGCCGCCGCCTCGGCCGCCAGGAGGTTGCGCGTCGAGGTCTCGAAGAAGTTCAGGACGGCCGCGGCGTCGAAGTTCGCCGTGTTCGACACGTCGATCACCACCGAAGCGCCCGTCAGGGCGTCGGCCAGGCCTGCACCGGTCAGCGTGTCGACGCCGGTCGACGGTGAGGCGGCGACCATCTCGTGACCTGCCTCGCCGAGTCTCGCCACCAGTTTCGCACCGATCAGGCCGGAACCGCCGATGACCACGATTTTCATGACAAAGCCCTTCTGCCTCCGGGGTCCCGATGCGCCCCGGTCGCCAGCTATGACAGGGCAGCCGGGCCGGTTGTGACGGCTTCCGGCGACTTTTCCGCGGTCTGCCCGCCCGTGACGAACGCCTGCCGCGGGTGCTGCACCGACACCAGCGACACGATGTCCCGTCCGAAGAGCGCGGCGGTCAGCCAGACGGCGAGGACGCGTACCTTGCGCTCCCAGCTCGGCACGGCCAGGACGTGGTAGCCCCGGTGCATCAGCCAGGCCGGGAAGCCCTTGATCACGATCCGCTTGTACTGGAAGATCCCCCGGCCCAGCCCCAGCGTAGCGATCGTGCCCAGGCTGTGGTGCTCATACGGGCGTACCCTGCCGCCGCGCAGTTCGGCGATGATGTTGCGGGCGAGCAGCTTGCCCTGGCGTACCGCGTGCTGGGCGTTCGGCACCGTGGTGGCGCCGGGGGTGGCGGCCGCGAGGTCGGGGACGGCCGCGTCGTCACCGGCGGCCCAGGCGTCCGGGACCGGTTCGGCGTCGGTGCCGATCCGCAGGTCGGCCCGCACCACGATCAGACCGCGCTCGTCGACCGGCAGGTCGGTGTGGTTGCGTACGCCGGGGTTGGCGGCGTTGCCGACGGTCCACACGATCAGGTCGGAGTCGAACTCCTCGCCGGTCGACAGGACGACGTGCCCGCCCTTCGCCGAGACCATCTGCGCGTTCAGGTGTACGCGTCCGCCGCGCCGCTCCAGCGACCGCACGACCCAGGCGCCGGGCTTGTCGGTGACTTCGGGCAGGATCCGGTCGCGGGCCTCCACGAGGTGGAAGTCCAGCTCCGCCGGGTCGAGTTCGGGGTAGCGGCGTACCAGGGACTGAGCCAGCGACAGCAGCTCGCCGAAGCCTTCGACGCCCGAGAAGCCGCCGCCGACGAAGGTGGCGGTCAGCAGCCGGCGGCGCAGCGGCCCGGCGGGCAGCGCGGCCGCCCGGTCGAAGGCGGTCAGCAGCCGGTCGCGGATGGCGACGGCCTCTTCGACGTGCTTCATGCCGATCGCCTCGTCGGCCACGCCGGGCACGGCGAGCTTGCGGGTGACCGCGCCGGCGGTGAGCACGATGACGTCGTACGCGAGCGCGAACCGCGGGCCGTCGGGCGGCTGGACGGTGACCGAGCGGTGTGCGTGGTCGACGGCCGTGACCGACCCCGGCACGAGGGTGGTACGCCGCAGGTGGCGGCGCAGCGAGACGGCGGCGTGCCGGGCCTCGACCGAGCCGGCCAGCACCTCGGGCAGGAAAGGCTGGTAGGTCATGTAGGGGCGGGGGTCGACGACGACCACCCGGGCCTCGTCCCGCCGGAGCTTCTTCTCCAGCTTCCAGGCCGTGTAGAAGCCGGCGTAGCCACCGCCGACCACCAGGATCGTCCGCATGGGTTCCTCCGTTGTCTCAGTCACCTGCATAGACCGGACAGCGCAGCTGATTGTGACACCCGGCCGCCGAAGGTGACGCAGACCGCAGCGGTCCAGCGCTTGACGCTTGTTACTTGCATGAGTAACGTCTTACTCATGCAAGTAACTCCGCCGGTCGACGGCCAGAGCACCGCGAATGCGGCCCGTCGCGCGCAGATCGTCGAATCCGCGATCGAGTGCATCGCCGAGCTGGGCTATGCGAAGGCCTCCTTCGCCCAGATCGCCCAGCGGGCGGGCATCAGCAGCACCCGCCTGATCTCGTACCACTTCGCGGGCAAGGAAGACCTGATCAAGGCGGTCCTGCAGGAGGCGCTGCGGGCCGCCGCCGCGTACATGCGCCCGCGCCTTCAGGCCCAGACCAGCCCGTCGGCGACGTTGGCCGCCTACATCACGTCCAACCTGGAGTTCATCCAGGACCACCCGGCGCACATCCGGGCCGTCGTGGAGATCGCGGCGCACGCCCGCCCCGAGACCGGGCCGCCGATGATCGGGCCGGCCGATCCCGCGTCGCCGATCGCGCTGCTCGAACGGATGTTCCGGCAAGGGCAGGAGGCGGGCGAGTTCCGTGCCTTCGATCCGCACGTCATGGCCGTGACCCTGCGCGCGGCCATCGACACAGCCGTCCACGAGCAGGCCGCCCGCCCCGGCCTGGACCTGACCGCGTACGCGCACGAGCTTGTCACACTCTTCGACCTGGCCACCCGGAAAGACGGACACCCTGGAGGTACGCGATGAAGGCGCCGGTCAGCCGCCGGGCGCTCGCCGGCTCGGTGCTCCTCGACCTCGTCGCGCCGCTCGCCGTCTACTACGGGGCGCGTGCCCTGGGCGTCGGCCAGTGGGCGGCGCTGGCAGCCTCGGCGGTCATCCCGCTGGGCGTCGTGGTGTACCGGTTCGTCCAGCGCCGCCAGATCGAGTACTTCGCCCTGTTCATCGTCACGGCCGTGGCGCTCGGGCTGGTGCTGTCGGCGCTCACCGGCGACCCCCGCACGATCCTCGTGCGCGAGGCGTGGACCGGCATGCTCGGCGGTCTCGCCGGGCTGTGGCTGCTCGGCTCGCTCCTGCGTGGACGGCCGGCCCTGATGGTCCTGTTCCGCTCCTTCGTGCTCGCCAAGTCAGGCCCCGAAGGCCTGCGGACCTGGGCGGCCCGCTGGGACGACGAGCCGCGGTTCCGGCACGGCCTGCGGGTACTCACCGCCGTCTGGGGCGTGGCCTTCCTGCTCAGCGCGGTGCTGCAGCTGCTGTTCGCGTACGCGTTGCCGCTCGACGTCGCGCCCGCGGCCATGAACGGTGCGTGGCCGGTCATCGCCGTGCCGCTGTTCGTCTTCCATCTGACCTACACCAAGCGCCACAGCCTGCGGGCCTGACCGCGCCCTACCCCTGGGAGGAAGATCCGATGTCCCGCCCGACGTTCGTCTTCGTGCACGGCGCCAACGGCAGCGCCGGCGTGTGGAGCCCGGTCGTTGCGGAGCTGGTCGCGCTCGGGCACCGCGCCGTCGCGGTCGACCTGCCCGGCCACGGTCTCCAAGCCGGCTATCCGCCGTCCTACCAGACACCGCAGGACCTGACCGCCTTCGCCGCCGAGCCGTCCGCCATGGCCGGCGTCACCCTCGACGACACCGTCGACCACCTGACCAGCGTGGTACGCCGGGTCGCCGCACACGGGCCGGTGATCCTGATCGGCCAGAGCCTCGGCGGGATCAGCCTCACCGGGGTGGCCAATCGGGCGCCCGAGCTGGTGGAGCACCTGGTGTACGTGTCGGCGTTCTGCTGTGTCGAGCTGCCGACCGTGTACGACTATTACCTCACCCCCGAGGGAAGCCCGAGCGCCGTCCTCGCCGTCCCCAAGGTGGGCGATCCGGCACGGACGGGCGCTCTGCGTACCAACTGGCGTTCGGGCGATCCGGAATTCCTCGCCTCGGCCCGGCGCGCGTTCCTGGCCGACTCCACCGAGGAACACCTGCGCGCGCTCATCGCCGGCTGCCAGCCCGACGAGTCCGTGCTGCTGTCGTTCACCGACGCGCGCATCGATCCGGCGGCGTGGGGACGCGTACCGCACACCTTCGTCCGGCTCGCCCGGGACCAGGCGATCCCGCCGGCCCTGCAGGACAGGATGATCGCCGAGGCGGACCGGGCCGTGCCGCACAACCCGTTCCGCGTGCACACCCTGGAGTCGAGCCACCTCGGCTACCTGACCCGGCCGGCCGAGATCTCGTCGCTGCTGGCCCGGCTCGCCGACGGCAAGGACGCCTGAGCCCGGCGCGGCGGCCGCGATCGGGCATGATCTGCTGGTCCCCTCAGGGACGGCGACCGGAAGGGGTACTGGCGGTGCGGACGAGTCGGCTGGAGGCGTTCAGCGACGGGGTGCTGGCCATCATCATCACGATCATGGTGCTGGAACTGAAGGTCCCGCACGGGCACACGCTGTCCGATCTGGTGCACACGACCGGCGTCGGGCTGCTGACCTACGCGCTGAGCTTCATCTACGTCGGCATCTACTGGAACAACCACCATCACATGTTCCAGCTCGTCGATCGGGTCAGCGGCGGCGTCCTGTGGGCCAACCTCGGACTGCTGTTCTGCCTGTCCCTGCTGCCGTTCACCACCGGCTGGATGGACGAGTCCAGGTTCGAGCACACCCCGGTCATCATCTACGGCGTCAACCTGCTCGCCGCGGCGATCGCGTACTACGTACTCCAGACGACGATCATCCGCCAGCAGGGCCCCGAGTCGCTCCTGCGGCACGCCATCGGCCGCGACCTCAAGGGCAAGCTCTCCCCGATCTTCTACATCGTCGGGATCCTCAGCGCCGCGCTGATTCCCGGGTACGCGGGCGTGGCGATCGCGGTCGGCGTGTTCGTCGCGGCGGCGATCATGTGGATCGTCCCGGACCGCCGGATCGAAGGTGAGGTCCGCCAGGCCGACCAGCCCTGACGATCAAGCCGGGCCAAAAGATCGTTCCCGCGGTGGCGTGCGCGGGCCGTCGTGCGGGTATCGGCTTGCCATGAGAAAGGTGCTGCCCGTCGCCCTGTCCGTGGTGTTCCTCAGTGGCGGGTGCGGCCTGCCGTGGCTGCACGACGGTCCCGGTGACAACGGCGACCACGTGGTCACCGCCGACCGGGCCGGCCGCGACACCGCCACGCTCGCGGTGGTCAGCGGCGCCACCACCGTGACGGTGCGGGCGGCGGACCTGCACGGCGACCTCTTCCGGATCAGCACGCCCGACGACTCCGGCCTGGTCCCGTCGGTTGACGACGACCTCAACGTGCACCTGGCCGACCGGGGCGGTACCGGACCGAAGGCGCTCGACATCCTGCTGTCCGACGACGTGACCTGGGATCTGCGGTTCTCCGGCGGTGCGAACTCGACCCTCGTGGACCTCTCCGGCGGCCGGCTCGCCGCGGTCGACTTCGCCGCCGGGTCGAGCCGGATCGAGGCCGTCCTGCCGCACCCCGCCGGCCCGGTACGCGTACGCATGGGGGGCGGCGCCGGCGAGTTCGTCGTCCGGGCCCCCGACGGCGTCCCGGTACGCGTAGCCGCCGACGGCGGGGCGGCCTCGGTCGACATAGACGGCGAGCACCACACGGGGATCGCCGGCGGGACGGTGTTCGTGCCGGACGGGTGGGACGCCGCCCATGACCGCTACGACGTCCAGAACGAGGCCGGGGTCTCCACGTTCGAGCTCACCCGCGCCTGACCCTTATACGTCGGTTCGAACCAGCCAGGCGCGGACACCGCCGCCGCATACCTGTCGAGGTCGACCGGCCCGACGCCGGCGGCCAGCCGCAGCCCCTCCCAGTACGCGCCGTGAGCGTCGATGACCGCCCGCCCCTTCGCCGAGTCTGCCGGCTCGCCGAGGGCGACGAGGACACGCTGGGCCACCGCCTGGAAGTCCCGATACGGCACGGCGTTACAGGTCAGCGTGCTCTCGTTCCACTGCCAGCCGGGCAGCGGGTACGTGCGTCGTCGCGGGATGACGGGCGACCGTTGAGCCTGCCAGTCGGCAGAGGAGAACGGCCAGATCGTCAAGGGGCCAGGGCGATCTCGACCAGTGACCGTGCCGCGGCTGGACTCCTGGGCACCGCTTCACCGTGCCGGCCGACTCCGCCCTGGCCATCCATACTCCATCGAAACCGGCAGCTGAGCGAGTCGTATCAGCGTCGGTTCAGGGTTTGCACAGCCTTGTGACGGGGCCTACTTGATGATGGCTGCTTGCGCGCGGGTGAGTGCGACCTCCGCGAACGACAGGTGCGCGACCGGTCCAAGTGGGTTGACGTTGACCGGCATGGGCGTGATCTCGAGAGTATCGCCGTCCTCCGGACCGCTGGTGATCACGGCGGCGACCGGGCAGATGGCCAGCGCGCCGGCGACACAGACCCCCTGGAACGTCTCGGTGATCGCAGCGCCGTTGCCGAGGTGGTAGGTTAGCGTGCCCCCGCCGCTGAAGTTCGAGGTCGTCGTGGAGGCCGAGCCACTGAACTGGCCGACGATCGTCACCCGTGACACGCTCACAGCATCGGACCCGACGGTAAGGTTGACGTCGACGCAATTGGAGCCTTCCGAGTGCAGGTCTATGACCGTGCTCTTGGGTAGAGCGGTGAGCGCGGGACTGTAGTCCAGATCGCCGACCACGAGCGTGCAGTGACCGACCGGGCTCGCAGGATCGGCGTGCGCCGGTGAACTCGGAAAAGCGAGCAGGCCGATCGCCGTCACTGCGGTGGCGGCGATCATTCGAGACCTGAGCATTGTGATTTCCCTTCGCCTACGGCACACCATCGTGCCCTTGAGGCGCCTATGGTCGGTCCGCGCGCCTTCGAGGTGCTGCCGTCCGGCATCGGGTATCGATCAGAATGATCGATTCTCTATTTAGGAGGATGCACGTCACGCACACTGAGAGCGTGACGTGCATCCTCCTGCAGGTCGTGCGGCGGTAAGCCTGACGCGTCCCCGCCCCGGGTCAGTCGCGACCGGCGGTGGGATCATCGCCCATCGCGCTCGCGTCGAACGAGATCAGCTCCCAGGAGTGGCCATCCGGATCGTCGACGGCCCGGTTGTACAGCCACCCCAGGTCCTGCGCCGACCGCGGCTCGACCGCGCCGGCGGCCAGCGCCGCCCAAGGTCGGTTCGGGCGGCCGATACAGCAGCAAAGTACAGTAGCGCGCTCCCAACAGCCGTCGACGAGTTGGCCCCTGACGGCGTGAACTCGGCGTCCGTGTAGGTCAGGCATCGGCTTCCGGAGGCTTCAGCAGCGCCTGCTGTGCGTGTTCCATGTCGTGAGCCGCTTCAGCCGGATCTTCATCATCTTCAGACGGAGACGCTGCACGCCAAGACGAGTCGTCCTGTCGAGCGCCTTGCGATTTCGACCCGCTGAAGGTCGGAACTAGAACGGCGGTAAGGGCTTGATCTCGTCGAACGCAGCTAAGAAGCGTCTGTTGCCGAAACGGTCTCTTCTAGATCAAGGCGCCGCGCAAGCGCGGCGTGTACGCCCCAGAGACTTTGGACCGAATCCTCCGCACGATGACCGGACCGCCGGCGGCGACGGCGTCCAGGACGACAGAGCCGATGGCGCGCCTCTGGCAGGGGCGCTCGGCAACAGGATGGTGGCGACCGTGAGCCATCATCGACCTTCCGGGCCGAAATCCGTAGTTCGGGGCGCTTTACCTTCTCAGTTCGGGGTAGCGTCCGTCGAGCCGGTCGGGCGCCGGGCCGGACCGCAGCACGTGGTCGAGGAACGCCAGCACGCACCCGCCCGTGATCTCCAGCGCCCGGCGGCCGTCGATCGGGCCAAGCTGACCGAGCAGGTGCGTGATCGGCGGCAGCAGGAAGTACGCGGCATAGTCGGTGAAGTCGAAGTGCTCCGCGCCGTCGACGGCGTACCACCAGGACGGTCCGGTGGACGCGGCGGCCAGCCGGCGGGCGGCGGCCTCGATCTGGCGTTCGTCCGCGGAGGCGCCGGGCCGGCAGGTGCCGGTGAGGCAGCCGTTCTGGGAGCTGAGCAGCAGCATCGGCCGGTCGAGTCCGCCGGTGGCCACCGGACCGAAGGGCGTACCGTCGAGGTCCACGGCGCCCGCGCAGGCCGGATCATCGTGGCAGGCCTGCAACGACGAGGCCCCGCCGAGCGAGTGCCCGATGTAGGCGACCCGGCCGGTGTCGACGTGCCCCGCCAGTCGGTCGGCCGGGCCGAACTCCGCGACCTGCCGGGCGGCAAAGCGCGCGTCGGCCGACCACACCGCGACCAGATCGCCGCCGTCCTGATCGGTGAAGTCGCCCGGGTTCCCGGCCGGCGTACGGCCGATCACCGTGCCGTCGAGCACCGTGATGTTCGCGCTGTAGGTGGGCGTCACCCCGGCGACCACGTAGCCGTGCGACGCCAGCTCCTGCGCCAGCGTCGTGAACTCGGGCGCCGCCAGACCGAGCCCGGGTTCGAGGACCACCAGCGGAAACCGGCCGGCCGCGACCGGCGCCTCGTCGTACTCACCGGTCCGGATCCGGTCCAGCGGCCCGGCCAGGAAGCCCTGCTGCTGCATCCGGCTCCACAGACCCGGCGCGTACGCGGCCGTCGGCCCGGACGTCCCGGTGGCCGGATACCACAGCCACACCGACAGCGCCCGGCCCTGACGCGGCTGCGGGGCCAGCGCGTCGACCCGCGTCGGGTCGGTCCACTCCCTGATCGACCGGCCGACGGCGAACGGCCCGGTCGGCGCGGGCAGCGTACGCGGCTGTTCGCGGGCGATCCCGGCGACACTCACCAGCGTGCTCGCGAGCAGGACGAGGCCGGCGAGGACACCGGCCGACCAGCGCAGCCACCGACGGTTCACACGCACCATCCGACCACGGTAGGACGAAGAGGTACGCGTACCCGAATGAGGCTCAGCGGGTACTCAGTAAGTCGCGGACAGGATCCCAGGAGTCTGCGCGACGTTGGGCTGACCCGCGCGACTGGGCCGTGCCTGGTGGCGCCGGATCGTCCGGCGCCACCACCAGTCGGCCCCGAGTCACGAGATCGGGTAGAGCTGCCCGGCGTTGTGCACGGTGGCGGAGAAGTCCACCTTCCTGCCGTCCACTGTGTACACGTACCGGTCGAGGCGGCGGATCTCCGGCCGGTGTTCGAGGTACGCGGTCATCGCCTGGATCTCGGTCGGCGTCAGCCAGTGCGGCGGGTCGGAGATCGCCCGGAAGCCGCAGATGTCGGCGAGGTCGCGCAGCAGGTCGGCCTGCTGGTCGGTGAGCAGGTTCAGCCGGCTGCGGAAGTAGACGACGTCGGGGTCGATCTCGATCAGCCGGGCCTGCCACAGCCGGTGGACGGCGTTGACGACGGCGTTGCGGGCCATCGCGTCCGACGGGTCGGTGGAGGCGTAGTTGTCCCACATCGGCGCCACGTCCGGCCCGGTACGCAGCCCGTCGAGGATGCCGAGCGACGGCAGCAGCATCCCGCCGCTGCCGAGCAGGTAGACGTCGTCGCCGGCGGCCGCCCGGATGAGTTCGAGGCCCTCCCGGTACGCCTGCTCGCGCCCGTACCCGTCGGGGCGTACGCCGGGCGCGGCGGCGGCGTTGATGAAGTCCAGTTTCAGGTAGCGGAATCCCCAGTCGTGCACCACCCGGCGGATGGTCTCGGCGACGTGCTCGCGCGCCTCCGGCCGGGCCATGTCGAGGGCGTAGTACGGGCCGCCCCAGTTGTTCCCGGCGACGGCCGGGTCGCCGTTCCCGTCGCGCAGCAGCAGCTCCGGCCGTCGCCGGGCGATCCGCGAGTGCGGCAGTGCGATGAAGGGCGCGACCCACAGGCCCGGGACGAAGCCGGCGTCGGCGATCCGGGTGGCCAGTTCGGTCATGCCGCCGGGGAACTTGGCGTTGGGGTGCCAGTCGCCGACGAGTTCCTCCCAGCCGTCGTCGACCTGCACGACGTCGAACGGCAGCCCGCGCAGGTCGGCCACGTCCTTGGTGAGGTGGTCCTCGCTGACCGTCTCGTAGTAGGCGTACCAGCTGCACCAGACGTTGCCGGCCCGGCGGTGGGTACGCCCGAGCCGCTCGCCGAGCAGCCGCGCGTAGTCGGCGAACACCTGCTCCTCCGGCCCGTACGCGAGGAACCAGTCGGCGCCGCCGGACTCGTACCAGCCGGCGAGGGTGTCCTGGTCGGCGACCAGCCGGGGGACGTCGAGGCCGAGCGCGCCGAGCAGGAGCACCTGGCCGTGCTCGTCGCTGAGGGCGGCGACCGCGGAGGAGTGGTGCCGGTTCGGGTCGTCCCACTGCGGGTCGTCGGCGGTGACGAGGCGGTCGGGGTTGGCGATGCGCAGCGGCGGTTCGGACAGCCGGCGCCAGCCGCAGGGGCTCCACGAGTTCCAGCCGTGCCGGTAGAACAGCGCGTCGCCCATGCCGTGCAGGACGGCCACCCGGCCCGGCGGCAGCAGCAGCCCTCCCTCGGTCGGCTGCGGGGCGCCCGGCCCGGTCAGTTCGACCGCCAGGGTCCGGCCAGCCACCTCGACGAGCGTTGCCATGCTTCTCCTTTGGTAAGAGGTGCGGCGGGGCGCGTACGCCCCGCCGCACGACAGGTTGTGCGGGGTCGTGCTACTTGAACAGCGCGTTGACCTGGTCGTTGGCCTTCTTCAACGTGTCACCGGCGCCGGCCTGGCCGAGGACGACCGACTGGATCGCGTCTTGGATGGCCTGGCTGACCTCGTTGCCGTGGTCGGTGATGGGCAGGAAGAAGGTGCCGCCGGACGCCTTGGCCTCATCGGTGAAGACGTGCACGTCCTGGCCCTTGGCCTGGTGGGCGGCCAGCGCCTTGTCGGTCGCCGAGCTGATCGCCGGGAAGACGACCGCGTTGGCGGCCACCAGGTCCTGGCAGTCGGTGGAGCCGAGGAACTTGACCCACTTCCACGCCTCCTCCTGGTGCTTGGTGCCGGCGTAGATGGCGTCGGACAGCCCGTTGATGGCGGACTTGCGGCCCTGCGGACCGGTCGGCAGCGGGGCGAAGGACCGGTCGGCAGCGGGGCGAACGCGTACTTCTGCTTGGCGCCGGAGCCGAGGTAGGAGTTGATGGTCCAGGAGCCGACGATCGTGAGGGCGCCCTGGCCGGCGTCCATCACGGCGTCCCGGCTGAGGGTCGACTGCTTGTCGAACTTGGGCGCGTAGCCCTTGTCGATCAGGTGCGTGAACCAGGTGATGGTGTCGGCGAGCTTGGGGTCGTCGAAGTTGTAGTGCGTGCCCCACGGGTTCTTGTCGAGGTAGGTGAACCCGTTGCTGACGGCCAGGTCGCCCCAGCCGTTCTGGCCCTGGGAGCCGTCGCCCCACTCGGGCAGGAAGCCGTAGACCTTCACGTGGGCCTTGTCGAAGGCGGGGTCGAGACCGTTGTGGCCCTTGGCGTCCACGGTCGCGGCCGCGACGGCCTGCTCGAAGCTGCCGCCGTCGGTCGGGTTCCAGGTCAGGTTGGCGAGGTCCACGCCGGTCTTGGGGGCGAGCGCGGTGTTGTAGACGATCGCCATCGTGTCCCAGTCCTTCGGCAGGCCGTAGCGCTTGCCGTCCTTCACGAACAGGTCCGCGAGCCCGGCCTGGTACTGGTTCAGGTCGACCTTGTCCCGGTCGATGAACGGCTGGATGTCGAGGATCTGGCTGCTGGACACGAACTGCGGGTAGTACGAGGCGTGGTCGGTCCACACGTCGGGGGCGTCACCGGAGGCGAGCTGCGTGGTGAGGTTCTGCCAGTACTGCCCCCACGCCGTCTGGGTGAGCTTGACGGTGATGTTCGGGTTGGCCGTGTGGAACGCGTCCGCGCAGGCCTGGTACGACGCCTTCTGGTTGTCGTCCCAGAGCCAGTAGTTCAGGGTCACGGCTCCGCCCGAGCCGCCGTCCTTCGAGTCGTCGGAGCAGGCCGCAAGGGTGGTAGCGCCGAGCACGACGGCGAGCAGCGTCGCTGCCGTCTTGTGTCGTCGGTTCATCGGTGTCCTTTCCAAGGGGTGTATCCGGGCGTGCGGGTCACTTGATGCCGGTGAAGTTGAGGGACTGCACCAGCCGCTTGCCGAGGAAGATCAGCAGGATCAGCACAGGGACGACGGACAGGGTGGAGGCGGCCATCAGGCCGGTCCAGTCCGGTTGGGTGTTGGGGGATTGCTGCAGGAACACGCCCAGGGCCACGGTCAGCACCCGGGTCTTCTCCTCCCGGCCGACGAGCAGCGGCCAGAGGAAGTCTTTCCAGGCCCACACCGTGGTGGTCAGGCCGATGGTGATCAGCGGGCCGCGGGTCATCGGCATGACGACCCGCCAGAACAGCCCCCACTGGCCCACGCCGTCGAGGACGGCGGCCTCCTCGACCTCGGCCGGGACCGACAGGAAGAACTGGCGCAGGAAGAACACCGCGAACGGGGTCATCAGCAGGGAGGGCGCGGCCATGCCGAGGAAGGTGTTCATCAGGTCGAGGTTCTTCACCAGGGTGAAGTTGGGCAGCAGGGTGAAGATCGGCGGCACCATGAGGGCGCCGACGAGGATGCCGAACAGCAGGTCGCGGCCGGGGAAGCGGAGCCGGGCGAAGGCGTACCCGGCCATGGCGCAGAAGAACGTCTGCACGCCGGCGATCAGGCCGCAGTAGATCACCGAGTTGAGGGTGTAGCGCAGGAAGTCGATCTGCGCGCCCGAGCCGCCGGCCGCGCGCGCCTCCTCCGCGCTGACCAGCCCGAGTACGCGTTCGAAGTTGATCAGCGTCGGGTGCTGCGGGAACAGCCGGCCGTTGTCGGCGAAGAGGTCGTTCGCCGGGGTCAGGGCGGTACGCACCATCCAGAGGAACGGGAAGATCGTGATGATGATCGAGAAGCCGAGCGCGCACCAGGCCAGCAGCCGGCCAGGGGTCATCGTGGGGCGGTTCATGGCGGTGTTCTCCTAGCCCAGGTCGGAGCGGGAGGCGCGTAGCAGGCGCATCTGGACGAAGGTGAGGATGCCGAGGATCACGACGAGGACCATCGCGGCGGCCGAGGCGTACCCCATGTGGAAGTACGTGAATGCCTGCTGGTAGATGTAGTAGTAGATGACCCGCGTGGCGCCGACCGGGCCGCCCTTGGAGGTCACCGCGACCGTGTCGAAGATCTGGAACGAGCCGATCATCGACACGACCAGCACCAGGGCGATGATCGGGCGCAGCAGCGGCAGCGTGACGTTGCGGAACATCCGCAGCTCGCCGGCGCCGTCGAGGGCGGCGCTGTCGTAGAGGTGCTGCGGGGTCTGCAGCATGCCCGCGTAGAACAGCAGGGCCGTGTAGCCGGTGTACGCCCAGGTGTTGACCAGCGCGACCGACGGCATCGCCCAGCTCGGCGAGGTGAAGAAGCCGATGTTGTCCAGCCCGACCGCGGTGAGCAGGTGGTTGACGAAGCCGAGGTTGGCGTCGAGGAGGAACAGCCAGAGCAGGCCGACGGTCACGTTGGGCACGAGCCACGGCACGAGGAGCATGGCGCGGACCCAGACCGACCTGGTCAGCCGGTGCATCAGGGCGGCCAGGCCGAGCGCCAGCACCGTCTGCGACCCGATGTTGATCAGCACGTAGTACGCGGTGACCTTGAGCGAGTCCCAGAACTGGGGGTCGTGCACGAGCTTCGTGTAGTTGTCGGCGCCCACGAACGACGGCGTGTTGAGCAGCGAGTAGTCCGTGACCGAGAACCACACGCCGCGAATCGTCGGGTAGACGTAGAACAGCGCGAAGCCGATCAGCACGGGGAGCAGGAACAACGGCGCCACCCGCCGGTCGTCCCGCTTGCGGCGCGCGGCCGCGCCGGCGGGCTGGGAACGGGGGCCGGACCGGCCGCCGCCGGGGAGGTCGGGCCGGCCGCGGCCGGACGCGGCCGTCGCCACGTTCGTGCCGGGGGTGCCCTGCGGCTGGGTCAACATGATCGAAACCTGTCTGTGATTGGGCTCTTGCCTTCGTCGAAGACTCGCCCTAATAATGCAATGGCTCAGCGAAACTTTGTCAACACCTCATCGTCTCAAGTCGGAAACGGTCCGGACTGGACCGGCTCTGACGATCCGTGTATGCCCAGCTCCGCTAGCACATGCCTGTCTCAAGTCCAGCTCTGGAGGTCCGGCACAGCATGGGTACCTCGACGCGAAAGCGCGGCCTCGCCGTGCTCGTCGCACTCCTCGCCACCGTGGCGGCCGGCGTACCGGCGACCCCGGCGGCAGCCCAGCAAGCCCCTTGGCGGCCGGTGCCGCCGGGACCCGCCCCGGTCGTCAACCCGCTCACCGGCTTCATCCCGTACGCCGGGAGCTACAGCACGTTCCCGTACTCGATGGAGTGGTTCTACCTGCCGGTCAACGCGGTCATGTCCGGCCCGGACCGGCTCGACTGGTCCGCCGTGGAAAGTCAGCTGAACGCGATCGCCGCCCGCGGGCACCAGGCCGCGTTCCGCTTCTACCTGGACTATCCGGGCAAGCCGTCCGGCGTACCGCGGTTCCTGCTCGACGGCGGTCTCGTGACGCATTCCTACGACGACTACGGCAACGACGGGATCAGCGTGTCCCCGGACTACGACGACCCGGCCCTCGACACCGCCCTCGACACGTTCATCGCCGCCTTCGGCCACCGGTACGACGGCGACCCGCGGATCGGCTTCATCCAGCTCGGCCTGATCGGGTTCTGGGGCGAGTGGCACACCTACCCGTACGACGGCTGGGCGAAGCCGGAGAACTGGCTCGCCTCCGCCGCCGAGCAGGCCCGGGTCGTCAACGCGTACACCAGTGCGTTCCGGCGTACGCGGCTGCAGGTCCGGTATCCCGGCGCGGACAACGCGGCGGCGCCGGTCGGCTACCACGACGACTCGTTCGCGGTGGAGACCCTGCCCGGGCCCGGCTGGCACTTCATGGACAAGATGACCCAGGCCGGGGCGACCGGCAAGTGGCTGACGCAGTCGATCGGCGGGGAGCTGCGCCCGGAGATCCAGGGCTGCATCTTCGACGCGCCGGCGGACTGCCCCGTCATCGAGGACTTCGCCGACAACGACTTTCCCGGCGGGGTCGCCCAGACGCACGTGTCCTGGCTGCTCAACCAGTACGCGTTCGCGCCCGGCTACACAGGTGGCAACTACGACCGGGCCCTCGCCGGTGCGCAGTCGATGGGCTACCGGCTGCAGGCGACCGGCGTGCGTACCACTGTGGACGGACGGCGGCACGAACTCGGCGTCGACGTGCGGATGCAGGATCTGGGCGTCGCCCCGTTCTACTACGACTGGCCGGTGCAGATCGCGGCCGTCGACAAGCACGGCCGCATCGCGAAGACCTGGACCACGCCGTGGCGGCTGACGACGGTCACTCCGCAGGCCGCCGCGCAGTTCAGTACCCGGCTACCCCTACGCGACCTTCGTCCGGGCGCGTACACGCTGGTGTTGCGGGCGGCCAACCCGATGCCCAACGGGGTGCCGCTGCGCTTCGCCAACGCCGGGCAGGACCAGACCCTCACGGGCTGGCTGACCCTGGGCGGCATCCGCCTCTAGTAACACCCACAGACTCCGCGTCCCGTCCCAACCCGCCCCTCTACCCGGAGGTTGGTTTCGCATGCGCAGTTCATCCCTGCGACGAAGGCTGTCAGCGGCGCTGCTGACGACCGCGCTCGTCGCTTCCGTCCTCACCGGCGGCCCCGCCGCGGCGTTCACCCCGACGCCGCACGGCGTACCGGCCCGGCCGGCGGCGCCCGCCACTCCCGACCCGGCCCTGACGGCACACGCCCTCGCGTACGCCGACGGGGCGCTGGACAACCCGCTCAAGGGTTTCGCCCGCTACTACTTCCCCGGCGACAACGAGAACTCCGGCTACCCGCACTCGTTGCAGTGGAGCTACTTCGGCCTGTCCGAGGTGATGACCGACGCCGCCAACTGCAACAGCTACAACTGGACCGTCCTGGACAACGCGCTCAACGAGATCGCGTCCTACGGCAACCAGGCCGCGATCCGCTTCTACCTCGAATACCCCGGCGGCAGCGGCACCCACCCCGGCAACGCCATCCCGCACTGCTTCGACGGGCACGTCACCTACCGCAACAACACGTACTGGGGCACCGTCAGCCCCGACTACGACAGCGCGTACCTGCTCACGGCGCTGGGCAACTTCATCGCCGCGTTCGGCGCCCGCTACGACGGCGACCCGCGGATCGGCTTCATCCACCTGGGTCTCATCGGCCTCTGGGGCGAGTGGCACACCTGGCCGTTCGACACCGACACGACCGGCGACAGCTACCCGAACCTGATGCCCACCGACGCGCACGCCGCGCAGATCATCACCGACTACGACAACGCCTTCAACAAGACCAAGCTGGAAGTACGCTACCCGGACTCGGGCGGCGGCGGCGCCAACAACCTGGACGTCGGCTACCACGACGACTCGTTCTGCTACAAGGAGGGCAGCCCGCTCGCGGGCGTGACCCTGCCGCAGTCCCTCGGCGGCGCGAACTACGCGCAGCTGCAGCGCGCGCTCAACGTGGGCGTGGAGAACAAGTGGACCACCGACTCGATGGGCGGCGAGGTCCGGCCGGAGATCCAGTCCTCGGCGTTCTCGTTCTGGCCCGGCGGCTCCGGGCAGGTCGACAACATGAAGGCCTGCATCGAGCTGGAGCACACCACCTGGAAGATCAACCAGACCAGCCAGAGCTACGCGGCGACCGACGCCAACGTCGCGGCCGCCGTCCGGCTCATGGGCTACAACCTGAGCGTCAGCAACGCGTACTTCAAGAACTCGGCGACCGGCACGACCAACGTCGGCGTGCAGATCAAGAACGACGGCGTCGCCCCGTTCTACTACCCGTGGACGGTCACCCTCGGCGTCAAGGACAGCACCGGAGCCGTCGTACGCAGCTGGGACACCTCCTGGGATCTGCGTACCGTGCAGCCGCTGAAGATCCGGGCGTTCCCGGACTGGGGCGTGGGATCGGACCCGACCTACCTCGACTACGGCTATCCGCAGTACTTCCAGTCGGCGGTCGACCTGTCGGGGCTCGCTTCCGGCGCGTACTCCCTGGTGTTGCGGGTGAAGAACCCGCTGGAGACGGTGTCGGCGAGCGCGAAGAAGTTCCGGTTCGCCAACGCCACCCAGGGCAGTGACGGCTGGGTCGGCCTGGGGTCGATGTCGGTGGGTTCGGGCGGCGGCGGGGACACCGCGGCGCCGAGCGTGCCCGGTGGCCTGGCGTCGCCGAGCCAGACGAGCGCGTCGATCAGCCTGACCTGGAACGCCTCGACGGACAACACCGGTGTCACCGGCTACCGCGTGCTGCGCAACGGTACGCAGATCGCCACCACCACGACGACCGGCTACACCGACGTCGGGCTGGCCGCCGGAACGTCGTACACCTACACGGTCGCGGCGTACGACGCGGCCGGGAACGTGTCGGCGGCGTCGAGCCCGCTGACGGTGTCGACGCAGACGGCCGGCGGGGGCGGTTCCCCGGCAAGCTACGAGGCCGAGGCGAGCGGCAACACCCTGGCGGGCGGGGCGGCGGTGTCCGCGTGCGGCCCGTGCTCGGGCGGTTCGAAGGTCGGCTACCTCGGCAACGGCGGCACGCTGACCTTCACCGGCGTGGCCGGCGGCAGCGGCGGCAGTACGCCGGTGACCGTCTACTACGCGTCGGCCGAGGCCCGGTCGGCGACCCTGTCGGTCAACGGCGGTACGCCGACCACGGTGAACTTCGCGGCCAGCGGCGGCTGGACGACGGTCGTCTCGGCGACGGTCAACCTGGCCCTGGCGGCCGGGAACAACACGATCACCGTGGCCAACGCGAGCGGATGGGCCCCGGACGTCGACCGGATCACGGTCGGGACCGGGGGAGCGGGGGACACCGCCGCGCCCAGCGTCCCGACCGGCCTGACCTCGCCGAACCAGACGACCACGACGATCGGCCTGTCCTGGACGGCGTCGACGGACAACGTGGGCGTCGCGAGCTACCGGGTCTACCGCGGCACCACCCTGGCGGGAACGGCGACGACGACCTCGTTCACCGACACCGGCCTCACCGCCGGTACGCAGTACAGCTACACGGTCCGGGCGGTCGACGCGGCGGGGAACGTGTCCGCGGCGTCGAGCGCGCTGAACGTCAGCACGTCGTCCGGCACCACACCGCCGCCCACCGGTCTGGTCGTGGACGACTTCGACGGCGTACCGACGTATCCGAGCACCGCGCTGAACGACCTCGGCCGGTGGACGGGCGGCAACTGCTTCCTCAACGGCGGCGGTTCCGGCGTCGAGTCGGGTGGCGCGCTCGCCTTGCAGTACAACAACTGCGGCTGGTTCGGCAGCGACGTGGCGACCGACGTGTCCGGCTACACCTACCTGGTCGTGCGGATCAAGGGGGCGGCCGGTGGCGAGCAGACGCACTTCACGCTCGGCCTCGGCGGCGTCACCCTGCCGTTCAACCAGTTCACCCTCAGCGGTGGCGGGCATCCGGTGATCACGACGGCCTACCAGGACGTCAAGATCCCGATGGTCGCCAACGGGATGAGCCGCACCAGCCCGGGGCAGCTCGCCCTGGCCTTCTGGTACGGCGGCGCGAGCACGGTCTCCATCGATTCGATCAGCTTCACCAACTGATTCCACCGGTTCCGACCACTCAGCCGGCCCGGGGGTGCTGGGAGCGCACCCCCGGGCCTCTTCCGCTCACGGAAAGGGATCCGTGTCCATGAAGCCCCGTCTTGCCTTCTTACTCCTCGCGGCGGTCACGGCGCTGGCCATGACCGTCACCGGTCCGGCGGCCGCCGACACCGGTACGCGTACCGTCACGTTCACCGGTGACCTCGGGACCGTCTTCCCGAATCCGGACCGGGGATTCCACAACCGGTACGAGATCATCAACGACCCGACGGTCAACGACTACGCCACCAACAACAGCATCGCCGGGTTCTCGCCGGACATGCTCGACCGCACCTTCGCCCGGGCCAAGGGCGACGGCGACACGTTGATCCACAGCTACGTCCACCTCGACAAGTACAAGACGGCCGATCTGCCGCCCGCCCTGCTGGACAATCTCGGCACCGGTCTCGCCGCGATCCGGGCCCAGGGGCTGAAGATCGTGCTGCGGTTCGCGTACGCGTGGTCGGAGTCCACGGCCGTCACCGAGGCGCAGATGAACCGGCACCTCGACCAGCTCGGCCCGGTCCTGACCGCCAACGCGGACGTGATCGACCACCTGGAGGCCGGCTTCCTCGGCGCCTGGGGCGAATGGCACGACAGCCAGTTCACCGACGCGTTCAACGCCGACCAGGCGCTCGTGCGCTACCGGCTGATCAAGAAGATCATGGTGTCGACCCCGGCTTCGGTCCCGGTCGCCGTCCGGTACCCGATCTTCAATTACGAGTTCCTGCAGCGCACCACGCCGCCGTCGCCGTGCTCGCTGCCCGACAACTGCCTGCTGACCACCCAGGACAAGGATCGCCTGGGCTTCCACGACGACTGCTTCCTGTCCGACAGCGCCGACATGGGCACCTACGACCAGAACTCGTGGCTCGGCTGGTTCGACACCAGCGCCAAGAAGCAGTGGGTCTACAACATGGCCACCTCCACCGGCGGCAACCAGTTCGTCGGCGGTGAGACCTGCGACTCCGCCGGCGCCGACGACGCCGCCGGGGTCAACGCCCAGTACGAGCTGTCCCACCAGCACTGGACCGAGATCAACGAGGACTACGCGCCGGTCAACATCAACATCTGGAAGGCGGCCAACCTCGCCGCCGCCGGCAACGACCCGGCCGAGACCCTCTTCACCCGGGCCAAGCGCAAGCTCGGCTACCGCCTCCGCCTGATCGACGCCACCTTCACCAGCGCGCCGACGCCCGGTTCCGCCTTCACCTTCGCCGCGCATCTTGCCAACGACGGGTACGCGTCGCCCATCCAGCAGCGCCCGGTCTACCTCGTGTTCGACAGCGGTACGCATCGCTACGACATCGCGTTGCCGGGCGTGGACGCGCGTACGTGGGTGCCGGGGGCGGTCACGATTCCGACCCAGACGGTCACGTTGCCGTCGATGGCCCAGGGCTCCTACACCGTGGCCCTCTGGCTGCCCGACCAGTACGCGAGCCTGCGCTCGAATCCCGCGTACGACGTCCGGCTGGCGAACACCGGCACGTGGAACGCCACGACCGGCTACAACACGCTGGCGACCGGGGTCACGGTCGGACCGTGCCCGGGGGACTGCGATCCGCCGAGCACCCCGACCCTGTCCAGCCCGAGCCACACGACGACCGCGGTCTCCCTGTCCTGGACGGCGTCGACCGACAACGTCGGCGTGACCGGCTACGACCTCTACCGCAACGGCACCAAGATCACGACCGTCACGGGGCTGACGTTCACCGACAGCGGTCTGGCGCCGGGCGGGTACGCGTACACGGTCCGGGCCAAGGACGCGGCCGGCAACGTGTCGGCGGTGAGCAACACGGTGACGGTCAACGTCGGGTGCACCGACTGCGCCGCCCCGAGTACGCCCACCGGCCTCACCTCGCCCAACCAGACGGCGAGCACGATCGGCCTGTCCTGGACGGCGTCGACCGACAACGTCGGCGTCACCGGCTACCGCGTCTACCGGGGATCCACCCTGGCCGGCACGGTCGCCGCGACCACGTTCACCGACACCGGGCTGACCGCCTCGACGGCGTACGCCTACACCGTCGTGGCCGTCGACGCGGCCGGGAACGCCTCGGCGGCCAGCTCTCCGCTGACCGTCAGCACCACGGCACCGCCGCCGGCCGGGCGCGTTCTCGACGACTTCGACGGGACGCCGGCGTACCCGGGATCGGCGCTGAACGACCTCGGGAAGTGGACCGGCGGGAACTGCTTCCTCAACGGAGGCGGCTCCGGGGTCGTGTCCGGCGGGGCGCTCAGCCTGCAATACAACAACTGCGGGTGGTTCGGCAGCGACGTGAACACGGACCTCTCCGCGTACACGTATCTGGTGGTCCGGATCAAGGGCGCGGCCGGCGGCGAGCAGGCGCACTTCAACCTCAACCTCGGCGGGGTCACGAAGGTCTTCGGTGACTTCACCCTGGACGGCGGCGGGCATCCGGCCGTCACCACCGCCTACCAGGACATCAAGATCCCGATGGTCGCCAACGGCATGAGCCGGACCAGCCCGGGGCAGCTCGCGATGGGCTTCTGGTACGGCGGCGCGAGCACCATCACCATCGACGCCATCTCGTTCCAGTGACCCGCCTCCCGGCTCGCCGCCCGTCGGCGAGCCGGGCCGGTTCGGCTCGACGTCCATGATCATGTCGCGCATATCTGTCGAAGGTGATGGCCAGACCTTGATCATGTCGCGCGTATATGTTGCGACGGCCGGATTTCGACGTATACGAGCGACATGATCAAGGCCGGCGGGCGCGCTTGGCGGGTTCGGGTGAAACGGTGACCGATCCGCGGTGGACGATGCGTCGCCCCACTCAGGTGGCAGTGGAGTCCCCGGAGCGCAGCGATAGGGGCGGAACGGTCTCCCGCGGGAGGAGCGGAGGCGAGATCGACGAACCCGGGACACCATGCCCAAAAAGATCTTGATCATGATCAGACGCTCTGCGGAGGGCGGCGAGCGCGACCACGGCGGCGAGCAGCATGATCGCGGCGCTGGTCCAGACGGTGGTGTGCATGCTGGCGACGAACGCCTCCCGGGCGGACCGCAGCAGATCCGCGGCCGCGGTCGGGGACAGGCGCCCGGCGGTGGCCACGGCTCCGCCGAGGGTTTCCCGGGCCAGGGCGGGTGCCGCATCGGTGATCCGGGCGCGGTAGACCGCGGTGGCGACGCTGCCGAGGATCGCTATTCCCAGCGCGCCGCCGAATTCGCTCGCGGTCTCCATCAACGCCGACGACGCCCCGGCGCGCTCAGGGGGAACGGTGCCGACGGCGAGCTCCGTGGCCGTCGACAGCACCACGACGATGCCAGCCACGTAGAGCGCGGATCCCACCAGCCACACGCCGAGGCCCGACGTGACCGGCACGGCGCTGAGTACGGCGAACCCGGCGGCGGCCACGACGAACCCCACGGCGATGATCTTCGCCCGGTCCACGCCGCGCCGGGCCAGCGTGGCCGCGATCGGGGCGGTCGCGCCGACCCCGGCCGACGGCACGAGGCTCCACAGTGCACCCCGCAGTGGGCTCATGCCGAGGACCAGCTGCAGGTACTGGGTGGACAGGACCGCGAAACCGATCATCGCGAAGGTCGCGAGCAGGCTCACCGCGACCGAACCCGCGAACGCCGGTCGGCGCAGGATCGCGAGGTCCAGCATTGGGTCCGCACGGCGCCGCTGCCGCCGGACGAACACCGCCGCGATCACCAGACCGGCGAGGCCGGCGGCGGCCCGGGTCAGGTCGGCGCCGTGCGCGGCGATCTCCTTGATCGCCCAGATGACCGGCAGGACCGCCACGATCGAGAGGACGGCACCGGCGAGGTCGAACCGGCCGGCCGCCGGGTTGCGGTACTCCGGCAGCAGGACCGGCGCCAGGGCCAGCAGCAGCACCATCGCCGGAATGTTGATCAGGAAGACCGATCCCCACCAGAAGTGTTCGAGCAGCAGGCCGCTGACGATCGGGCCGAGCGCGATACCGCCGGTCATCACCCCGGTCCAGACCGCGATCGCGGTGGCGCGCTGCTTGTCGTCGTGGAACATGTTGCGGACGAGCGCGAGGGTGGAGGGCATCAGGGTCGCGCCCGCCACGCCGAGAATCGCCCGGGCGCCGATCAGCATCGGTGCGCTGCCCGCGTACGCGGCCAGCGCGGACGCCGAGCTGAAGCCCAGCGCCCCGATCATCAGCAGGCGGCGGCGTCCCATCCGGTCGCCGAGCGCGCCCATGGTGATCAGGAATCCGGCGAGCACGAACCCGTAGATGTCGAAGATCCACAGCTGCTCGGTGCTGCTCGGCGCCAGGTCCCGGCTGATGAACGGCACGGTGAAGTACAGGACCGAGACGTCCATCGAGACCAGCAGCAGCGGCAGGATCAGTACCGCGAGCCCGATCCACTCGCGCCGGCCCGCTCGCGGCGGGGTCGTCGTGTCTGGCACGGCTTCCTCCTGTTGTCCGGCTGTTCCATGGCCATCGCACACGCGCGAATCTACTGCGTAAGGCTTATGCGTTACTGTTTAAGTATTACGCAGTACTAGAATGACGGTCAAGCCCCGCGCAGCGAAGGCGGCGTCACAGCAGGCAGCGTCGAGAAGGCAGCGTCGATGACCGAGACCGGCCCGGTGCCCCCGGCCCTGCAAGCGGCCTGGGGTCTGCGGGAGCGGCCCACCAAGGGGCCGAAGCCGACCCTGAACGCCGAGCGCATCGTCGCGGCCGCCGTCGACGTCGCCCGTGCCGAGGGCTTTCCCGCGGTGTCCATGCCCCGGATCGCCCAGCAGTTGTCGACCTCCGCGATGGCGCTCTACCGCCACGTCGGCAACAAGGATGAACTGGTCCTGCTGATGCTGGAGGCGGCGGCGGGCGAGCCGCCGCCGCCGAAGGCGGCCGGTGAGACCTGGCGGGCCGCGGTCGAGCGGTGGGCGCACGGCATGGCCGCCCTCTTCCAGGAGAGCCCGTGGATGGTGCAGGTGCCCATGGCCGCGCCGCCGGTCACCCCCCGGCAGCTCGCTTGGATGGAGGCCGGTCTGCACGCCCTGACCGGCACCCCACTGGCGGAGGTGGAGAAGCTGTCCCTCCTCATGCTGATCAACGGCTACGTCCGGCACGGCGCCCTCATGCAGGGCCAGATGGTCGAGGCGGCGCGGGCCGGCGGGCGGAGCCCCGACGCGGTGATGGCCGAGTTCGGCGGGTTGCTGCGGCACCTGGTGCAGGCCGATCGATTTCCCTTGCTGCGCAAGGCGATCGACGGCGGCGCGATGGACCGGCCGGAAGATCCGGCCGCCGATTTCTCCTTCGGGCTGGCCCGCATCCTGGACGGCATCGCCGCCCTCATGGCGACCCGCGCGGGGAGCGTGTGACCTTGAGATCGGCCCCCTGACGAGGGTCGGGGAATCAGGTAGAGTTCGTAAAGACTACAGCGATATTCGGAGGGGGTACTCGTGACGGGGGCCATGACCGGCACCGACCTGGCCCGCTTGCGCGAGCTGAACTCCCTGAGCGTCGTACGCGCGCTGCGCGGCCAGCCGCCGGCCACCGTCACCGAGTTGGCGCAGCGTACCGGCCTGTCCCGGCCGTCGGTCGACGTCATGGTGCAAGGACTGATCGCCGAGGAATGGGTCACGATCGTCGAGCCGACCGGCAGCATCGTCGGCCGCCCCGCCCGCCGCTACCAGTTCCGGGCGAGCGCCGGCCATGTACTCGGCGTCGACATCGGTGGGCACAAGGTGCTGGCGATGATCGCCGACCTCGACGGTACCGCTGTGCATTCTGTACGCCATCCGGTCGCCCCCGACGCCGATCCTTCGACCCGGCTCGAGGCGGTCGACGCGGCGATCGCCGAGGCGCTGGAGTACACGAAGATCCACCCGGCGGACATCTGGGCGATCACCGTCGGGGTCACCGGCCCGGTCGACGCGAGCGGCCGGACCACCCTGTTCACTCCGCTGCCCGGGTGGTCCTCGGTCAACCCGGTGGAGCACCTCGGCCGGCGGTTCTCCTGCCCGATCCAGGTCGAGAACGACTGCAAGCTGGCGGCCGTCGCCGAGCGGTGGCACGGGGTGGCCCAGGACGCCGACGACATCGTCTACGTGCTGGCCGGAATGCGTACCGGCGCCGGTTTGATCATCGACGGGACGCTGCGGCGCGGCTTCGGCGGCGCCGCCGGTGAGATCGGCGCCCTGCGCGCCGTACGCTGGCTGGACGCCCCCTCGCATCTGCAGGGCTGTCCGGGCGTACCGGAGTCGGTGGGGCCGGACGACGCGGCGGCCTGGGTGTTCGCGGCCGCCCGCGCCGGCGACCCGGCCGCCAAGACCGCGGTACGCCGATACACCAAGGATCTCGCCGTCGGCACGGCCGCCCTCGTGCTGACCCTCGACCCGCAGGTGGTCGTGATCGGCGGCGGCTTCTCCCGGTCGGCCGACCTGATCAGCGACGTGCTGCGCCGCGAGCTGGAACGGTTGTGCCTGCGCGTACCGGAGATCCGGGCGTCCACATTGGGCGACGAGAGCGTGGCGCTCGGCGCGTTGCGGCTGGCCCTGGACGAGGTGGACCTGCGGCTGTTCGGCGCGGGCCTGTCCGCACCGGTGGCGCCGCGCCGCGCGTCCTGATTCCTCCTCACGAGGTCTCGGCGCCGCCCTCATCGCGGTAGCGGGGCCGGGGCCTGCGGCCGCATCGCGGCCTCGACCTGCGCAGCGAACTCCGGCGCGGCCCGGCGGACCCGGATCTCCCCGCCGTCGCGGCTGACCTGTGCCCGGGCGATCACCGCGCGGCGCGAGAAGAGCAGGACGATCCAGCCGGCCAAGCCCGCGACGATCAACCCCACCGCCTGGCCCGCGTCGAGGCCGAACTGCTCGACATCGTGCTCCGGGTGGGTGGTCAGGGCGATGCCCAGCGCGAATCCCGCCACCATCAGTCCGATGAGGACCCAGCCCGCGGTGAGCAGCGTCGTCCGCCGCCGCCCGCACCGGTCGCAGTACGCCCACCGGGGCACGTCCACCACCCGGCGCGTCGCCGCCCGGATGGCGAGGAACACGACGCCGCCCAACGGAAGAGTCGCCCAGGTCCACGGCGCCGGGGCCGACTCGAACCTCGTCGCCGGGGTGCGGGTGGCGGCAGCGCCGTGACGCGTACAGACGGTCGTGTGGAAGCCGTTCGCGACCCAGTACGCGGGGATCGACACCTGCACAGCTGCTCCTTCTCGTGGATGCGGCTCAGCCGGCGGCGATGACCTCGATCTCGACCAGCCAGTCGCCGACCAGTGTTTCGGCGACGATAGCGGTCGTCGGCACCGGCCGCCCGCCGAGGGCCGCGATCCGGGCGGCGGCGTTCGCCTCGGCCCACTCACGACCGGCCAGGAAGCGGGCCCAGTCGCGGCGCCGGGGGTGTCGCAGGCGCCTGTTAATGTCCGTGCGCACGCGACACCCTCGACCTCACCGGGAGAACCGCCGTGGCCATCGCCCACCACATCACGACCTTCGCGGGCCTGCCCGTCGTCGACTACCCCGCCGGTGCGCCGGTGGCGGACCCCGCCGCGGTCGCGTGGCGCATCGACGACCCGGAGTACGACGGCAGCGGCGCGTTCGAGCAGCACTTCTCCGCGCTGCTCGCCGAGGAGTGGGCGGGCGAGGTCACCACGCTGGTCATCGGCAACTGGGGCAGCTCCTACGACAGCCCGCCGCCGGTCGACCGGATCGCCGGCGGGGCCGCCCGGCTGACCTCGCTGCGGGCCCTGTTCCTCGGCGAGATCACCTTCGAGGAGTGCGAGATCTCGTGGATCCAGCACACCGACATCACGCCGATCTTCGAGGCGTACCCGGGGCTCGTGACGTTCACCGTCCGGGGCGGGCAGGGCCTGCTGTTCAAGGCCCTGCGGCACACGTCGCTGCGCAGCCTGACGTTCCAGGCCGGCGGCCTCGGCGCCGAGGTCGTGCGCGCCGTCGGCGACTGCGACCTGCCCGAGCTCACCCACCTGGAGCTGTGGCTGGGCACCAGTGAATACGGCGGCAGCGCCATCGTCGACGACCTCGCCCCGATCCTGGCCGGCAGCCGGCTGCCGAAGCTGACGGCACTCGGCCTGAAGAACGCCGAGATCGCCGACGAGGTCGCGGCGGCCGTCGCGTTCGCGCCGGTCGTGGCCCGCCTCGAAGAGCTCGACATGTCGATGGGGGTCCTCACCGACACCGGCGCCGCGGCCCTGCTCGCCGGCCAGCCCCTGACCCACCTGCGCCGCCTGGACCTGCACCACCACTACCTCACCGAGCCCGTGATGCGCCGGCTGACCGCCGAGCTCGCCGAGGCCGGGGTCGCCGTCGACCTGTCCGAGCTGGTCGAGGACGACGACGGCTGGCGCTACGTCTCGGTCGCCGAGTGAGGGTCGCGTGACATGCGGCTGACCGTCGTCGCCAACCCGGGCAGCCGCCGGGCGGTGCTGTTCGCCGCCGCGGCGGCGCGGGCCGGCCTGCCCGAACCCGAGATCGTCGCCTGGCACGACGTCGCCGCCGGCGCCGCGCTCCGTCTCACACCCCATTCCCTGGTACGCCTGGAGTCCCCCGGCGAGGACCCGGAAGTGGACCGGCTGCTGCGCGGCGCCGCCGTGCCGCTCGAGCACGGCGAGCTGGCCGGCGGCCGGTCCTGGTACGCCGGATTCCGCCGGGCCGTCGAGCGGGTCGCCGACGCCGCCCGGGAACAGGGCGCGTACCTGTGGGGGGACCCGGCCGAGGTGGCGGTCATGTTCGACAAGGCGGCCTGCCACGCCCGGCTGTCCGCCGCGGGCATCCCGGTCCCGCCCGCCCTGCCGGAGTCCCCCGTGGACTGGGCGGATCTGCGTACGCGGCTGACGGACGCGGGGTGGCGGCGCGTCTTCGTCAAGCCCCGGCACGGGTCGTCGGCCGCGGGCGTGATCGCGCTCGAATTCGGGCCCGCGGGGCGGCTGTCGGCCACCACGTCAGTGGAACCGGCCGGCGGCAAGCTGTTCAACTCCCTGCGCGTACGCCGCCATCGCGACGAACAGACGGTCGCGGCGATCGTCGACCGGCTGGCCCCCGACGGCCTGCACGTCGAGCGCTGGTTCCCGAAGGCGGGGCTCGGCGGGCGCGTCATCGACCTGCGGGTCGTGGTGATCGGCGGCGAACCGTCGCACGTGGTCGTGCGGGGCAGCACCTCGCCGATGACCAACCTGCACCTCGGCGGCGTCCGGGGCGACCTGGCCGAGGTGCGCGCCGCCGCCGGCCCCGAGTACGCGGCGGCCCTGGACACCTGCCGCCGGGTGGCGGACGCGTTCCCGGGCAGCCCGCACGTCGGCGTCGACCTGATGCTCGGCTCCGGCTGGCGCTCGCACGCCGTCGCCGAGGTCAACGCGTTCGGCGACCTGCTGCCCAACCTGCTCGTCGACGGCCGGGACACCTATGACGCGGAGCTGGCCTCGCTGGCGGCGAGCCGGTGGGTGACCGCGTGAGCCCGGACATGACGGCGGTCGTCGGCTCGCACGACCTCGCCCTGATCACCCTGGACACGCTGCGCTACGACGTGGCCGCGGACCTCGCCGCCGCCGGGCGTACGCCGAACCTGGCCCGGGTCCTGCCCGGCGGGGTCTGGGAGCGGCGGCACACGCCGGCGAGCTTCACCTACGCCGCGCATCACGCGTTCTTCGCCGGCTTCCTGCCGACCCCGGCCGGGTCCGGTCCCCACGCCCGGCTGTTCGCCGCCCGGTTCCCCGGCAGCGAGACGACCGCCGACGGCACCTGGGTGTTCGACGCGCCCGACCTGGTCGCCGGGCTGGCCGACGCCGGGTACCACACGCTGTGCCTGGGCGGCGTCGGCTTCTTCAACCGCCGCTCGGCGCTGGGCAGCGTCCTGCCGGGACTGTTCCGCGAGGACCACTGGCGGCCGGAGTTCGGCGTCACCGAACCCGATTCGCTGCGCCACCAGCTCGACCAGCTCCAGGCGAGCATCGGCGGGCTGGCACCGGCGCGGCCGCTGTTCACGTTCCTCAACGTGTCGGCCCTGCACCAGCCCAACCGGCACTACCTGCCGGGCGCCGACGCCGACAGCGTCGACAGCCACGCCGCCGCGCTGTCGTATGTGGATGGACGGCTGCCGCGGCTGTTCGCCCTGCTGACCTCGCGCGGCCGGCCGTGCTTCGTCATCGTGTGCGCCGACCACGGCACCGCGTACGGCGAGGACGGGCACCAGGGGCACCGCGTCGGCCACGAGGTCGTCTGGACGGTCCCGTACGCCCACTTCACCCTGCACCCCGGAGACTGGTGATGATGCTCGACGGCTCGCCGTACCAGGGCTACCTGTACGCGTACCCGCACAAGACGGCGTACCGGCGGCTGGAACCGCGGCCGGCGTTGAAGGACGTGTGGCGGGACGAGCCGCGCGACGGGCTGTTCCTCTACGTGCACGTTCCGTTCTGCGAGATGCGCTGCGGCTTCTGCAACCTGTTCACCCGCGCCCGGCCGCCCGCCGAGCAGGTGTCGGCGTACCTGCGGCAGCTGCGGGTGCAGGCCGAGGAGGTCGCGTCGGCGGTCGGCCCGGCCGCGTACGCCCGGGCGGCCTTCGGCGGCGGTACGCCGACCTACCTGACGGCCGCCGAGCTGGCCGACCTGTTCGCGGTCACCGAAGACGTGCTGGGCCTGCGGCCGGCCGCGGCGGGGCTGTCCGTCGAGACCTCCCCGGCGACCGCGACCCCCGACCGGCTGGAGATCCTGGCCGCCCACGGTACGCAGCGGGTCAGCATCGGCGTACAGAGCTTCCTGGACACCGAGGCGCACGCCGCCGGGCGGCCTCAGCACCGGGAAGACGTCGACCGGGCGCTGGACGCGTTGCGGGCGGCCGGTTTCCCGATGCTGAACCTCGACCTGATCTACGGCATTCCCGGGCAGACCGCCGACACGTGGGACTACTCGCTGCGTACGGCGCTGGGCTGGCGGCCCGAAGAGCTCTTCCTCTACCCGCTGTACGTGCGGCCGCTGACCGGTCTCGGCCGGCGCGGCGCGCCCGACGGGCCCGACGACGAGTGGGACCGGCAGCGGCTCGACCTCTACCGGCAGGGCCGCGACCTCCTGCTGGCGGCCGGCTACCGGCAGCTGTCCATGCGCCACTTCCGCCGGGCCGACGTCGCCGATCCGGGCGGCCCGGACTACTGCTGCCAGGACGACGGCATGATCGGACTCGGCTGCGGCGCCCGCTCCTACACCCGGGACCTGCACTACTCCTTCGATTACGCGGTCGGCATCGCCGAGGTGCGCGGCATCATCGAGGACTACCTGGACCGGCCGGCCGGCGACTTCGCGTACGCGGAGGTGGGTTTCGCCCTGGACGAGCGCGAGCAGCGGCTGCGCTGGCTGGTGAAGACGTTGCTGCGGACCGACGGGCTCGACGCGGCCGCCTACCGCGCGCGGTTCGGCACCGAACCGGGCGCGGACCACCCGCACCTGGGTGAGCTCGAAGACCGGGGCTGGGCGGCGTGGGACGGCGACCGGCTCGCGCTGACCCCGGAGGGTGTCGGCCGCGGCGACCAGATCGGCCCGTGGCTGATCTCCGACACCGTCCGCGCCGCGATGACCGGGGCGGCCGTACGGTGAACCTGCTCATGCTCTACCGGGGGCCGCTTTCCAGCTGCAACTACGACTGCCCGTACTGCCCGTTCGCGAAGCGGCGCGACAGCCCGGAACAACTGCGCGCCGACCGCGCGGCGCTGGACCGGTTCGTCGACTGGACGGTGGCGAACCCGTTCGGCGACAAGCTTTCCGTGCTCTTCACGCCGTGGGGCGAGGGCCTGACCCGGTCGTGGTACCGCGACGCCCTGGTACGCCTGTCGCACCAGCCGCACGTCGAACGGGTCGCCATCCAGACGAACCTGGCGGGCCGGCTCGGCTGGGTGGCCGAGGCGGACGCGTCCCGGCTCGCGCTGTGGGCGACCTACCATCCCGGCCAGACGACCCGGGAGCGGTTCCTGCGCGCCTGCGCGACCCTGGACGGGCACGGCATCCGGCATTCGGTGGGCATGGTCGGGCTGCCCGAACACCTCGACGAGGCGAGGGCGATGCGGGCCGCCCTGCCCGCCGGCACGTACCTGTGGATCAACGCGGCCGACGGGCACGGGTACACCGCCGACGAAGAGACACAGTGGACGGACATCGACCCCCTGTTCGGCTACAGCGTCCGCCCGCACGCCTCGGCCGGCCACGAGTGCTGGGCCGGTGAGACGGCGGTGTCGGTCAACGGAGACGGCCTCGTACGCCGCTGCCACTTCCTGCCCGAGCCGCTCGGCAACCTCTACGACGGCTCGTTCCGGGCAGCCCTGAAGCCGCGGGCGTGCCCGGCGACCAGCTGCGACTGCCACATCGGATACGTGCACCTCAAGCGGCTCGGCCTGCACGAGGTGTTCGCGGGCGGGGTCGCCGAACGCATCCCCGCCAACCTGCCCACCTGGGGTACGCCCCACCAGTCCATCAGATCGGCGGCACACCTCTGACGCGGTCTCCGCTCGTGATCGAGGCACGCCGAATGTGGATCGTGACGGATGCCTGGAAAGTGACGTCATTCCGGCCAGAATGATGTTTCTCTCCGGACATCCGTCAAGATCCGGTCTGCTGCGGCCCGCTCCAACTCGGATGAATGCGGAAAGGTACCGACTGCCGGCGACATGATCTTGACCGATGTGGCGAAACCGACCCTACCGGCGGCGGGAAGCGTTGATTTCGCCACATCCGTCAAGATCCCGCTTGCCCTTCGACGCCATCCCGGTGACGGCGTGATCGCCGGATCCCGGCGAAGCGACGCCGAGGAAGGCAGGGCGGGCCGATCCACACAAGCGACCGCAGAGCCGCGACCTACAGGCCCAGCGGGACCGGAGCCGTCGGCGTACCGGTGGTGAGCAGCGCCGTCAATGGTGTGGCGAGGTCGCGGGGCGAGAACAGGTCAGGGCCCGTGTAGCCGACGATCTCCGAGAGCCGCCACCAGCGGAACGCGGCCAGGTTCTCCTCCGCGGCGAGCACGTCGTCGGTGAACTCGCCGCGGGGCTCGAAGTGGCTCACTCGGACGAGGAAGTAGTCGTTGACGATCCCGTCGAAGCCCGGCGCCGAGTCGGCGAAGAGGATTTCCTGGTGCCAGACGTGCGGTGGGTCCGCGATGATCGGGAGACCGGTCTCCTCGCGTAGCTCGCGGCGCAGGGCCGTCAGCGGATCCTCGCCGGATTCGACGCCCCCGCCCGGTGCCGCCCACACGCCCGTCGCCTGGCTCGGCACCGCCGGGTGCGGAGGGACGAACCGGCACAACAGGATGCGGTCGTCCTCGTCCACCATGATCGCCCGGACGGCCCGGCGCAACCTCGGCGTCGTAGTCCGCCGGGTGGGGCGATGATCTCCGGACACTACGATCACCTCGTCTGGTCGCTGCCGTACATAGGCGAACGTCAGGTCTGCTGCTGCGGCGCGTACTCGTCGGCGGTGAGGTCGAACGTCCACGCCACACCCTCCCGGGCGGTACGCACGCTCGGCGGCACCCGCAGGAAGTAGGTGCGGCTGGTGCCGTCCGGTTCCGGCGTGGAGTTGACGACCTCGACCATGACCAGCGGCTCGTCGCCGGGCAGGTCGACGCGCCACAGGATGCCGTAGTCGTCGGACTGGACCCGGGTCGCGTCGGACTCGCTGAGGTAGCGGTCGAAGCCGAAGTACTCCAGCATGACCCGGCGGATCTCGGCGTTCTCCTCCGTCCGGATCCGTTCGGCGGTCAGGTCCGGCAGCTGCGCGGCGACGTCGTCGGGGACCGGCATGCCGCGCCACGCGTACATGCTGAAACCGTCCGGGTAGGACAGTGCCGGGCCGCCCGCCTGGTGCAGCCGGCCGAGGTTGTCGCGGTGCAGCTGCGCGGGCCGCTCGGTGACGACGGCGATCCGCTCGAACGCCCACCACCAGCCGGCGGACCGGGCGACCTGGGCGAGCCCGGCCAGCTCCGGCTGCTCGTCGTCGAACGCGGCCAGCCACGCCGCGTCGTACTGGCCGTGGATGACGTCGAGCAGCGCGTCCCGGGCGGCCTCGCCGAGGTCGCCGTCGGCCGAGAAGTCGGCGTCGAGCCGGGTGCGGACCGGGCTGACGATCCGCTCGGTCAGCTGCTGCCAGCAGCGGCGGGTCGTCGCCACGCTGTGCCGCGCGTAGCCGACCGGGCCGAGGGCGCCGGCGATCGCGGACCGGGCCCGCGCCCACGGGCCCGTACGCACTTTCGACCGCACGCTCGCGCCCAGCGTCACCTCGCCGGGCA
This sequence comes from Hamadaea tsunoensis DSM 44101, assembly GCF_000428945.1. Lineage (GTDB taxonomy): Bacteria > Actinomycetota > Actinomycetes > Mycobacteriales > Micromonosporaceae > Hamadaea > Hamadaea tsunoensis. The sequence goes on from NZ_KE386821.1 coordinate 107,649, forward strand.
CGACGCCCTGCTCGGCGAGCCAGTCGGCGACGTAGGGATCGCCGGATTCGCCTCTCGACAGCATGGCCACGGCGGCGGCCCCGGCCGCGGGGGAGCCGAGCCACACGATGTGCTCGGGCTCGGCCAGCCCGGCGGCCCGGTACGCGGCGCGGACCCCGGCCTCGGCGGCGGGACGGTCGGCCGGTGCGGTGGACAGCCCGTGGGCGAGCCATTCCTCGGCCCGCTCGGCGAGCCGGGCATCGTCGATCAGCGGGTCGGTCGGCGCATCGACGGCGGTGTCGGTCGGCTGGCCCATCAGTCGGCCACGAACCGGATCGCGCCGGGGAAGTACTCGCGCTGCCGCACGACGCGGTACGCGCCGGGGCTCAGCGACACCGGGCCGTGCTCCTCGTGCACGAGCCGGCCGTAGCCCTCGATGACCAGGTAGAGCCGGTCGGGTTCGTCGGGCGGGCACAGCAGCGACACCCGGTCGCCGGTGGCCACGTGCGCGTGGCCGGTCGCCTCGCCCAGGGCCAGCACCATGCGGTTGCGGCGGTCGCGCGGCGCGGCCACCAATCCCGCCGGAAGATCCGCCTCGTCGAGGGGGACCACCAGAACGTCACCTTGCCTGTGCATCGCGCTCCCACATCCGAGACTGACCCACACCCAAGGACGGACCCACGTCCGTCGGGAATGGCCACAGGCTACGCGGCGGGTACGACAGTTCCGTCCGGGACCGCACGGGAGGCCGCCAGCCGTTCCAGGACGAGCGCCACCCCGTCCTCGTCGTTGCTGGCCGTCACCAGGTCGGCGCGTTCGCGTACCTCTGGGTGGGCGTTGGCGACCGCGACCGACAGGCCCGCCCACTCCAGCACCGGCAGGTCGTTGGGCATGTCGCCGAACGCGACCACCCGGTCCGCGGTCACCCCCCACCGCTCGCACAGCGCGCGTACGGTGGCGGCTTTCGAGACGCCCGCGGCCGCGATCTCCACCATCCCGGCCGCGCCCGAGTAGGTCACCGACAATCCGAGCGCCGCGCGCCACCGCTCCAGCGCCGCGGTGGTCACCTCACCGCCGGTCCAGCCCAGCAGTTTCACGCACTGTTCGGCGTCCCAGAGTTCTTCCACGGTACGCACATCCAGCCGCGCCGGATCACGCCGGGCGCCGCGGCGCCAACCTGGTCCGGCCAGTGCTCGCGTACCGGTCTCGACCGCGAAAGCCATGTCCGGTGCGATCGCCGCCATGGTCTCCGCGGCGGCCCGGGCGACGTCCGACGGCAGGGCGGCCAGGACCTCGGTGACGCCGGTGTCCATGTCGTGCAGGACGGCTCCGTTGCAGCAGACCGCGAGGCCGCCGAGTCCCGCGCCGGCGATGAGGACGGGCAGGAACCGGGGCGGCCTCGCGGTCGCGACGACGATCCGCATCCCGGCCGCCCGGGCCGCCGCCAACGCCGCCCGCGTCCGCTCCGACACGGTGGCATCGGAGCGCAGCAGGGTTCCGTCGAGGTCGACGACGGCCAGATCCATCGGGTCAGACTACGGCGCGCTCATTCGTCGTCGGTCGCGTACGCGGGCCGCCGGCGCCGGATCAGCTGGCGGCCCGGCCACTGGCTCGCCGTGCCGATGACGCTGAGCAGGGCCGGGGCCAGCAGCGAGCGGACCACGAAGGCGTCGATGAGGATGCCGACCGACAGCGCGAAGGCGAGTTCCTGGAACGGTCCGAGCGGGATGAGCAGCAGCAGGCCGAAGCTGACCGCCAGGGTGATCGCGGCGGTCCGGATCGCCCGGGCGGACTGCGGCAGGGTGAGGGCGAGCGCTTCGCGCAGCGGTCTCGTCCCGGCCTCCTTCCAGGCCGGCCCGATGCCGAAGATGTTGTAGTCCGAGCCGAGCGCGACCAGCAGCACGGCAGCGGCGAACGGCACGTAGAACGTCAGCCCATCGTGGCCGAGGATGTCCTGGAACAGCCGCGTGGTCAGGCCGAGCGTCGCCCCGATGGCCAGGACGCTGCACGCCAGCAGGGCGATCGGGGCGATCAGCGCCCGCAGGTACAGGGCGAGGAACAGCAGGTTCGCGGCGAGCGCGGCGATCGCGATCCGGCCGAGGTCGTGTGTGGTCTGGTCGACGACCACCTGGGCGATCGCCGTGTCCCCGCCGAGACTCGTGCGCACCCCGGTCAGCCCGGCGTGCTGGGCGAGGCCCGGCAGGTCGTCGCGCAGCCGGTCGAGCGTACGCACAGCCGTCGCGCCGAGCGGTTCGTCCTTGAGCACGATGAGGAACCTGGCCGCGGTGCCGTCGGGCGTCTGGAACAGCTTGCGTACCTGGGGAGCGGCCTCCGGTGGGACGCCGACCTGGCCGGGTCCGATGACCGCGGCGACCCCGGGCTCGTGGCGCAGCGCGGCTGCCAGCTTCGCGAGCTGGCTCTCGTGCGACGGCAGGTCGGTGCCCTCGACGAGCAGCTCGGTCGGGGACAGGATGCCGCCGGCGAACCCGGCCTCGGCCTGGTCGGCCGCCTGCCGGGTGGGGTCGTCGGCGGGCAGCGACGAGACGAACGAGACCCCGAGCGACATGTGCTGGATCGGCGCGGCCGCCCACAGCAGGCCGCCGACGCAGGCGACCAGCACGACGAACGAGAATCCCGGCCACGTCAGTACGCGCGCCCACCAGCGCCCGGACGCCGCGACCCTTTCCTCGGCGGGGTCGTCGCGGACGTCGCGGCGCGGCGACCACAGCACGACCCGGCCGAGGATGGCCAGCAGCGCGGGCACGAGGGTGACGGCGACGATCATGCCGATCAGCACGGCGACGGCCATCCCCGGGCCGAAGGCGCGGAACGTCGGCGAGCCGGCCACCAGCAGCGCCCCGGTCCCGGCGGCGGCGGTCGCCCCGGCGGTGGCGATGATGGGGGAGAAGCGGGCCGTGGCCCAGCGCGCCGCCGTGATCCGGTCGGCGCCCGCGGCGAGCTGTCCGCGTACGGCGGAGAGGTAGAAGACCACGTAATCGGTGACGACGCCGAGCAGGAGGGCCACCAGCAGCGGCTGGGTCTCCTGCGGGACGGCCACCCCGAAATGCGTGGCCAGCGCCCCGCCGACGTGCAGGGTCAGCAGTGCGGACAGGCCCGCGACGGCCAGGGCCAGGATCGGTGCGACGACGGACCGGAACGCGAACGCCACGATGAGGAAGACCGCCGCGACGGTGGCCGCCTCGACCCAGCGTACGTGGGACAGGACGATGTCGCTCTGCTCGACCCGGGCCGGCACCGATCCCGTGACGCCGACGACCTTGTCACGCTGGTCGTAGTGCTTGTCCACGAAGTCGTGCGCGGCCTGCACCTGCCCGGCGAAGGTCACGTCCGGCCCGGTGAACAGGTACGTGATGATCGTGGTGCCGTCCTCGCGCGACCCCGGCACCAGCTTGGCCGTGTTGGTCACGGGCACGGCGGCGAGGATCGGCCCGGCGTCGGGGTCCTTGCCCTGGCTGACGTCCCACGCGCGGGTGGCCGCCTCGGCCTGTACGTCCATCGGCAGCCCGTGCGGGTCGCGCTGGACGATCGCGACCCGGCTGAGCAGTGGGAAGCCGAACTTCTGATAGGACGCGAGTTCACTGTGGACGGCCGGGTTGTCCAGCGACACCAGCTGTTCGAGATCCTCGCCGCCCTGCCCGACCGCCGGCAGGAAGGCGACGGCGGCCCACGCCGCGACCACCCACCCGGCCACGATCACCCAGCGCGAGGCGACGATCAGGCGCGCGTACACGGCCAGGAGGGTGCTCGGCCGCCATCGGGGGCGAGGGGCGTCGAGGTCGTCGTCGAGCTGGGGGTTCAAGACCGCCCTCACCTTCCGCGGTCACCCGCTGTACGCGCGGGCGGGGTCCCGGCGCGCGGTCGCGGATACCCGGCGCCGGCGGAGCCGAAACCGGCGAGGTGCGGGCATCTTCCCGCCCGGCGATGTGAGTGAGCTCTCGGTGTGCTCGGCGGGCCTCGTGTCGCTATAGTCTACTAAACCAATGGGAGATGTGGTGATTCGGCTTACGGGCCGCCGCCGACATAGCAGTCCTAGGAGGATTCGTCGTGAGTACCGTGCGCAGGCGTGCGCTGGCCGCCGGTGCGGCCGCGCTGATCGCGGTGGCGCTGACCGGTTGCAGCCTCAGTGAAGGCGGCAGCGGCTCCGGTGGCGCCTCCCCGGGCGGCACCGTCTACTTCGGAGTGTCGGCGCCGGTCACCGGCAACCTGGCCGAGTACGGCCGGTTGTGGAAGCTCGGCTTCGAACTCGCCCTCGACAAGATCAACGCCGACGGCGGGATCGACGGCCGGCCGGTCGGCCTGAAATGGGAGGACTCGCAGTCCGACCCGAAGCAGTCCGTCGTGGTGGCGCAGAAGTTCGTCGCCGACACGAGCGTCATCGCCGAACTCGGCGACTTCTCGTCGAACGCGTCGATCGCGGCCAGCCCCACGTACACGGCCGCGAAGCTGGTGCAGTTCGGCTTCACCAACTCCAACCCCGACTTCACCGCGAAGGGGACGGACTACCAGTGGTCGACGTCGCTGACCCAGGACTTCTTCCAGGACTGGAACGCCCGGACCGTGAAGAAGTACGCCACCACGGTCTCGGTCGTCTACCAGGAGACCGACTGGGGCAAGAGCGCGTTCGGGTTCTTCGCGGCCGCGGCGAAGAAGTACGGCCTGAACATCGCGTACTCCTCGGGCTTCGACCCGAAGGGCACCGACTTCCGGCCGACCCTCATCCACGCCCGTGACGCCAAGCCGGACGCCGTCGTCCACATCGGATACGGGCCGGACGGCGTACTGGTCGCCAACCAGCTGCGCGACGTCGGCTACACCGGCCGGTTCTTCGGCGGGCAGAACGTGCCGGAGTTCACGTCGGGCGCGGCGAAGTCGGCCGACGGCGACGTCATCTCCGGCGCCTTCGTCACCGAGGACCCCGCGGCCGGCGTGCAGTCCTTCGTCACCGCGTTCCGGGCCAAGTACCCGTCCGAGGAGCCGAGCGATTTCATCGTGTACGCGTACGACGCGCTCAACACGATCGTGCGGGCGGCCCGCAGCGGCGGAGCGAGCCGGGAGGGCGTACTGAAGGGCTTCCAGCAGTCCACGACGTTCCCGAGCGTCCAGTGGGGCGACTTCTCCTTCAACCCGCAGACCCGCCGGCCGAACAACCCGACGCTCAAGGCGCTCGTGCTCAAGGACGGCAAGTTCGTCCTCGACGCCAACGACTGATCCCGCACCCGTGGCCGGGGCCGGACGACACCGTCCGGCCCCGCGACCCGGCCGACCCCGCCGAGGACTCCGTTGCTCGACACACTGATCGCCGGCCTGCTGCACGGCAACGCGTACGCGCTCGTCGCGGTCGGCATCTCGCTGATCTTCGGCGTGACGAACGTCGTGAACTTCGCCCACATGTCGGTCTTCGGCCTCGGGGCGATGTGCGCCTGGTTCTTCATCGCCGACCTGCGCTGGCCGTTCTGGGCGACCCTCGCCGTCGTCGTGGCCGTCACCGGCCTCACCGGGCTGCTCATCAACCTGCTCGTCGTGCGGCCGCTGGCCCGGTACCTGCCGATCGCCGCCCTGCTGGCCACCTACGCGGTGGCCCAGATCCTCGACAGCGTCTCGCAGTGGGTCTTCGGCCCGCGCGTACGCCCGTTCCCCGAGGTGCTGCCGACCGACGACCTGCACATCGGGCTGATGCGGTTCGGCACCTCCGACGTCGTCATGCTCGCCCTCACCATCGCGGTCATGGCGGCGCTGGGCCTGTACCTGAAGTTCGGCAAGTCCGGCCGGGCGATCCGGGCGACCAGCCAGGATCCGGAGGCCGCGCTGCAGATGGGCATCCCGGTCGGGCGCATCCAGCACCTGTCGTTCGTCATCGCCTCGGCGCTGGGCGGCGTCGCCGGGGTGTTCGTCGCCCTCTACACCGGAACGGTCTCCCCGACCTCGGGCGCGACCGCCGGCCTGACCGCCTTCGTCGCCGCCACCCTCGGCGGCCTCGGATCGATCCCCGGCGCGGTGATCGGCGGCTTCGTCCTGGGCGTGGCGGAGGCGTTCGGCGTCTCGCTGTTCGGCGGCAGCGTCGACGACATCATCATGTTCGCGATCCTCATCCTCGTCCTGCTCGTACGCCCCGGCGGACTGCTCGGCCGGGTCCCGGTCCTCGCGCCGGAACCGATGACCGGCACGTTCCTCGGCCGCGGGCGACCCATCCGGCTCGGCCGCTGGGGTCTGGTCGCGGTGCTGGCCGTCGGCGGGGTCGTCATCCCGGTCCTCGGCAGCCGTACCTTCCTGACGATCGGCACGCAGGTGCTCATCTACGCGATCATCGGCGCCGGCTTCACGGTCACGGCCGGGCAGTCCGGGGTGATCGCGCTCGGCCAGGCCGGTCCGATCGCCCTCGGCGCGTACGCGTCGGCGCTGCTGGCCCTGCTCGCGCACTGGCCGTTCTGGGTGTCGCTGCCGGTCGGCGGGCTCGTCGCCGCGGTCGGCGCCTCGGTGCTGGGATCGGCGCTGTGGCGGGTGAAGGGGCACTACATCTCGATCGCGACCCTGGGCATGGGCATCGTCACGGTGGCGATACTGCGGGTCGCCGAGCCGCTGACCCGGGGCGTGTATGGCCTGTACGGCATACCGACGCCGCACATCGGCGGTCTGGCCCTGGACACGCCGCTCGCGTTCTACCTGATCGACTTCCTGGTCCTCGTGGGTACGCTGGCCGTCGTCGTCCGGCTGCGCTCCTCGCACCTGGGCCGGGTCATGTCGGCCGTGGGCTCGGACGAGGTCGCCGCGTACGCGTCCGGCATCCGCGTACGCGACTACAAGGCGCTGGCGTTCGCCGTGTCGGCGTTCTTCGCCGGAGTCGGCGGCGCCCTGCTGGCCCACCAGTACACCTACATCGACCCGGACCTGTTCGGCCTGACGATGTCGCTGCTGGTGCTGACGATCGTGGTGCTCGGCGGGGTGAACGTGCCGTTCGGCGCCGTGATCGGCTCGATCGTCCTCATCGGAGCGCTGGAGGTCTTCCGGGTCACGCCGCAGCTGCGGGTGATCCTCTACGGACTCGCGCTGATCCTCGTGGTGCGGTTCCGGCCGGGCGGGGCCTGGGTGAGGCGGGCATGACCGAGACGCAGGCCGCGACCGCGCAAACCGTTGCGGGCACCGCCATCCCCCCGCTGCTGTCCGTACGCGGTCTCCGGCGCACCTTCGCCGGGCTGGCGGCGGTCGACGCGGTGAGCTTCGACGTCGCGCCGGGCGAGGTGGTGTCGATCATCGGACCGAACGGCTCGGGCAAGACCACCACGCTGAACCTGGTGACCGGGGCGATCCCGGCGGACGCGGGGGAGATCCTGCTGGACGGGCGCCGCATCGACCGGCTGGACCCGGCCCGGATCGCCGAGGCGGGCATCGCCCGGACGTTCCAGAACGGCCGCGTGTTCGGCGCCCTCAGCGTCGCCGACAACGTCGCGGTCGGGCTGCACACGACGCTGCGCGCCGGGCGGCCCGCCCGCCGGCTGTCGACCTGGTTCCTGCTGCGGTGGATCCCGCTGCTCGCCGAGCTGGCCGTCGCGCTGGTGCCGACCCGGGCGGCGCGCCGCGAGCAGGCCCGGATCGAGGCCGCCGTCGCCGCCGAACTGGACCGGTTCGGCCAGCGTCTCGCACCCCGGCGCGACGACTTCGCGTATACGTTGAGTTATGCCAACCGGCGGCGTACCGAAATCGCGCGGGCCCTGGCACCGCGGCCGAGGCTGCTGGTGCTCGACGAGCCGACCGCCGGCATGAACCCGTCGGAGACCGCCGAGGTGCTCGACCAGCTGCTCCAGCTCAAGGCCGAGGGCCAGGCGATCCTGCTGGTCGAGCACAAGATCGACCTGGTGATGACCGTCTCCGACCGGGTCGTCGTCATCGACGGCGGCCGGGTGATCTCCGAAGGGCGTCCGGACGCCGTACGCCGCGATCCGTTGGTCGCCGAGGCGTACCTCGGCCGGCGCAGGGGGAAGGCATGACGACGCTGTTGCGGCTGGCCGACGTCAACGTGTACTACGGGGCGTTCCACGTCCTGCGGGACGTCCGCCTGGAGGTCGGGGCCGGCGAGATCGTCTCGCTGCTCGGCGGGAACGCGTCGGGCAAGTCGACCACGATGAAGACGATCCTCGGGCTGACCAGGCTGCGAAGCGGCACCATCACGTTCGACGGCGTACCCGTCGAACACCGGTCCACGCCTGCCCGCGTACGGGCCGGTATCGCGTCCGTGCCCGAGGCGCGCCGCGTCTTCCCGCAGCTGACCGTCGACGAGAACCTGCTCGCCGGCGCGTACACGCGCAAGGATCGGGCCGGTGTCGCCGAGGACCTGGAGCGGATGCGGGAGCATTTCCCGCGGCTGGCCGAGCGGCGGCGGCAGGAGGCCGGCACGCTGTCGGGCGGTGAGCAGCAGATGCTCGCCTTCGCCCGGGCGCTGATGAGCCGGCCCCGGCTGATCTGCATGGACGAGCCGACGATGGGCCTGGCGCCGAGGCTGGTCGACCAGGTCCTCGACGAGATCGCCCGGCTCAACCGGGAGCTCGGCGTGGCCGTGCTGCTCGTCGAGCAGCAGGCCGAACTCGCCCTGTCCATCGCGAGCCGCGGCTACGTGCTGGCCACCGGCGAGATCGCGGTGCAGGGCACGGCGGACGAACTCCTCCGCGATCCCCGGATCCAGGAGGCCTATCTCGGCAGGAGTACGGCATGACGGTGCCACGGCTGGGGTTCTTCACCCGGCTTCTGGAGGACGCGTCCCCGGCGGAGCGCTACCGGTTCGCGCTGGAGCAGATCCGTACGGCCGAACGGGTCGGATTCGACTCGGCGTGGGTGGCGCAGCACCACTTCCACGCCGCGGAGGGCGGCCTGCCGGCGCCGCTGCTGCTGCTGGCCCAGGCGGCGGCGCTGACCTCCCGCATCGTCCTGGGTACGGCGATCGTGACGCTGCCGCTGGAGTCGCCGGTACGCGTCGCGGAGGACGCGGCGGTGCTCGACGTGCTGTCTGGCGGCCGGTTCGAACTCGGCATCGGCAGCGGCGGTACGCCGACCTCCTTCCCGCCGTTCGGGCACGACCCGGCCGACCGGGCCGCCGTCTTCGTCCGGCACATCGAGCAGCTCGTCACCGCCCTGCGCGGCGATGTGCTCACCACCGACGGCGGAGCGCTCTACCCGCCCGCGCCGCACCTGCTCGACACCCTGTGGCAGGCGACGTTCTCCGCGGAAGGAGCCGCCCGCATCGGCGCGGCCGGCTTCGGGCTGATGCTGTCGAAGACGCAGCCGCACACCGCGGCCAACCTCGCCGACACGCAGCGGCCGCTCGTGGACGCGTACGTCGCGGCGCTCCCGGCCGGGGTCCGGCCGCGCGTCTTCGGCTCGCGCGGGCTGGTCGTGGTCGACGACGAGGCGGACGGCCGGCGGCTGGCCGCCCGGGGCATCGAACGGTCGCTGCCCATGGCCAAGGCGCTCGGCTACCAGTTGCCCGCCGGTGCCACCCCGGACGAGCTGCTGAAGATCTTCGACATCCACGTCGGCACGCCCGAACAGGTCATCGCCGAGCTCGGCACCGACCACGTCCTGGCCGCCGCGACCGACATCGTCTTCCAGGTCCATCCGGTCGACCCCCCGCACGAGCTGACGCTGCGGTCGATCGAACTCATCGCGTCCGAGGTCGCGCCGGCGCTCGGCTGGACGCCCGCATCCACAGGAGACACTGCATGACCATCAGTTCCGAGCCGGCGGACGTCATCGACCGCCTGGTCGGCGTACGGGCCGGGGATCCGATCGACGTCTTGCGGGCCGAACGCCCCGCGGCCAAGGCGAACGCGCAGGCCAGCTACGAAGCGCTGTTCGCGCCCGCGCAGCCGGGCGACATCTCGCCGGCCGAACGGTTCGCGGTCGCGGCGTGGGTCGCGTACCTGAGCCAGGCCCCGGCCGTCGCCGACTTCTACCGCGGCCACCTCACGGCCGTCGCCCCGGCGATCGCCGCCGCCGTCGACGCGGCCGTCGCGGGCGCGGTGACCAGCGGACCGTACGGCACCTACCCGGCCGGGCCGCTGTCGGCCGAGGACGTGCAGGGTCCGCACTGGCAGCCCGACGCCGACCTGCGCGCCGCCGTCGGCGACCGGCTCGCCCGTGCGCTCGCCCACGCCCACCTGCTCACCTACCGGCCGCGGGACGCCAGCCCCGGTGCCCTGCAAGACCTCGTCGACGCCGGCTGGTCCACGACCGGCATCGTCACCCTGTCGCAGCTCATCGCCTTCGTCCACTTCCAGCTCCGCGTCGTCGCGGGGCTGACCGTCCTTGCGGGAGCCCGCCGATGACCGGCACCGTCCAGCGGCCCGAGATCGAGCGGCCGAACGCCTTCACCCAGGCGCACCTCGGGTGGACGCCGTGGCTCGAACCGCTGCCCGAGGAAGAGCTGACCGAGGCCCACTACGCCGCGCTGGTGGAGCGCTCGCGGGCGCAGAGCCCCTACTTCCGGCTGCTCGTCCGCGACCCGGAGATCCTCGCGGCGCGTACGCGCACCGACAACGACATCTTCTACAACACCCACGCGGGGCTGCCGAGGGCCGAGCGGGAGCTGTCGGCCACGGCGGCTTCGCGTACCAACGGATGCCTGTTCTGCGCGTCGGTGCACGCGCGGTTCGCCGCGCACCACTCGCACCGCCCCGACGACGTCCAGCGCCTGCTCGACGAGGGCATCGACGGCGAGCAGGATCCACGATGGACGGCCATCATCGCGGCGTCCGCGGCGCTGACCGCCACACCGGGCACGTTCGGCCCCGAGCACGTGGCGGCGCTGCGGGAGGCCGGCCTCGACGACCTGTCCATCGCCGACGTCGTGCACGGCGCGGCGTTCTTCAACTGGGCCAACCGGCTGATGCTGTCCCTCGGCGAACCGACGCCCCCGGCGGACGGCGGCCGCTGATGCCGATCCCGTCCACACTGGACCACATCATGGTGGTCGTGCCCGACCTCGCCGCCGGCGTCGAGGCGTTCCGGGAGCTGACCGGCGTCACCCCGGTGCCCGGCGGGCGGCATCCGATCGGCACGGCCAACGCGCTCGTCGGGCTGCGGCGTACCGACGGCGGCGACGAGCGCGTCTACCTGGAACTGCTCGGGCCCGACCCGGACGCGTCCGCGGCGGCCTTCGACTCCGGCGGCCGTTTCCTCGTCGGGGACGCGTCCGGGCTGGTCGGCCGGACCTGGCTGATCCACCCCGCGGATCTCGACGCGACCGTCGCCGCCGCCGAAGCCGCCGCCGTCGACCTCGGCGACGTACGCCCGCTCTCGCGCGAGACCCCGTCCGGCGAGACGCTCTCGTGGCGGCTGTCGGTCGCGTACCCGCTGCCGTCGGGTGGCGCCCAGCCCGCGCTGATCGACTGGGGCACCACCCCGCATCCCTCGACCCGGCTCGCGGCGGAGGTCGTGCTGGAATCGCTCGACGTGCTCTCGCCCGAGCCGGATCGCGTACGCGCCGGGTTGGCGGTGCTCGGCACCGACGCCGTCGTGGTGGAGGGCGAGACCCCTGGCGTGCGCATCGTGCTCGGTACGCCGCGCGGCCGGGTGGTCATCGGCCCGGCCGGGGTCGAGTAGCGGCGGCCGTGACCGTGTCAGTGCACGAGCACGATACGGCCGCGGGCGTGGCGGGTCTCGCTCAGTTCGTGCGCGGCCGCCGCCTCGGCCAGCGGGAACGCACGGGCGATCGGAATCCGCAGGCGTCCCCGGCCGGCGAGGTCGACAGCGCGGGCCAGACCGTGCACCGCGAGCGGATCGGCGCTGGAGTCCAGCCGCTCGCCGGTGCCGTCCGCCGGTGCCCCGTGCGACAGGTGTACGCCGTGCGCCGCCGCCGTGAAGTCCGCGATGGTGACCACGCGGGCCGGATCGCCGGCCAGGGCGACGAGGTCGGGCAGCGCGCCGCCGGCACAGTCGAAGACCGCGTCGATGCCTTGGGGCGCAAGGGATCGGACCCGCTCGACGAGGCCGGGACCGTAGGTCGTCGGCTGGACGCCCAGCGACCGCAGGAAGTCGTGGTTGTGCTCGCCGGCGGTGCCGATGACGGTGGCACCGCGCTCGGCCGCGAACTGCACGGCGACGGTCCCCACCGCGCCGGCCGCCCCCTGCACCAGCAGCGTCTGGCCGGCGGCGACGCCGAGCCGGTCGAGGACCCGGGTCGCGGTCTCGACGCTGCCCGCGGCCCCGCCGGCCTCCTGCCAGGTCCACGCGGCCGGCTTCGGCGCCCAGGCGGTCAGGACGGCGTGGTCCGCGTTGGCCGCGCGGCGGGTCATGGCGACCATGCCGAACACCTCGTCGCCCGGCCGGACCCCGGTCACCCCGGCGCCGATCTCGTCGACGACGCCCGCCGCGTCGAAACCGGTGCGGTAGGGGAACGTCACGGGCACCAGGTCGCGCAGCCGGCCGGCCCGGATCATCGTCTCGCCGGGGGAGACGCCGGACACGCGTACGCTGATCCGGATCTCGCCGGGCCCGGCGTGCGGCGGCTCGATCTCGGCGACGTGGACGACGCCGGCCGGCCCGTACTCAAGGAATTGAACGGCTCTCATGGATTCGGACCGTAACGGACCGCGCGGTCCGGCTGGCTAAAGTGAGAGCGGTGACGGGTGAAGTGAGGCAGCCGGCGCGGTCGGACGCGCGGGACAACCGGGAGCGGATCCTGGCGGCGGCGCGCCTGGCGTTCGCGGGCGAGGGGCTCGACGTGCCGATCCGGGAGATCGCGCGGCGCGCGCAGGTCGGTGCGGCGACCGTCTACCGCCATTTTCCCACCAAGGAGGCCCTGCTGAGCGCGGCGCTCGCGGACCGGATGACCCTCTGCTCCTCGGTCGTCGAAGAGGGGCTGGCCGCCGCGGACCCGTGGGACGGTTTCTGCCAGGTCGTCGACACGCTCATACGGGTGCACGCCGTCGACGACCGGGGATTCTCGCGGGCGGTCACCGCGCGGCTGCCGGCTGCCGCCGGTGCCGCGGCGGACCGCGATCGTACGCTGCGCCTGTTCGCCCGGCTGGTGGAGCGGGCGAAGAAGACGGGGTTCCTGCGGGCGGACTTCGAGCTGGAGGACCTCGTCTTCGCGCTGATGGCCAACGAGGGCATCCGTGCCGAGTCGCTGCGGACCCGGGAGGCGGCGTCCCGCCGGGTCGCCGCACTGATGATCCAGTCTTTCCAGGCGCATCCGGTGGCGGCGCCGCTGCCGCCCGCCGTCCGGCTACCGCTCACGGTCCGATGAGACAGAGACGTACGCCGATCTACTATTCCTATGGAATTAGTAGACATTGATCACCCGGGCGACTACGGTGAACACAATGGACGCAGTTGAGATCGACTGGCCGTGCGCCGGCGTGTCCGCCCGCCGACGGGCCCACCAGTCGCCTCCACCGGTGAACGCCGGTCCTCAGCGCAGGTAGAAGGCCTCGATCGGGATGCGGGCCTCCTCGTAGAGCGCCGGCCCCTCCGGTCGGACGTCGGGCCAGTTGGAACCGGGGTTGAGCCCGATGAGCTGGTCGGTGCTGAGGGCGTACACGACCCGGCCGAGGCCGGACCGGACGATGCCGCCGGTGCACATGCCGCACGGCTGGCAGCTGGTGTACATCGTGGTGCGGGCCGCGACGGCGGGATCGAGTTCCCGGGCGGCCCAGCGGGCGAGCTTCAGCTCAGGATGGGCCGCGATGTCGTTGTCGCGCCTCACGGTGTTGTGCTCCTCGGCCAGGATCAGCCCGTCGGGGTCGGCGAGCAGCGAGCCGTAGGGTGCGTCGCCGATGGTGACGGCGTGGGCCGCGAGGGCGATCGCCCGGCGCAGGAGTACCTCGTCGGCTTCGGTGATCATGGGGTGCTCCTCCGGTGTTCGGCCAGTGCGGTCAGTGCCTGCCAGGCGACCTCGGGCCGCCGGGTCTCCTCGGGGTCGCCGTTGTACGGGTCGAGCACCACGGTTTCCGCGCCCAGCAGGCGCAGCTGTTCGAGGTCGTCGAGGACCTGCTCGATCGTGCCGACGCCGGCGAGCCGGTCGGCCCCGTCGGCGGGTTCGCCGGTCAGGCGCAGCGCGATCCGCGGGGCGAATCCGGCCGGGGCGTGCTCGGCGACGGCGGCGCGCAACCAGCCGATGGTGTTGCGCAGCGGATGCCAGGCGTCGCCGAACCGGGCGGCCCGCCGGATCGCGGCGTCGCTGTTGCCGCCCACCCAGATCGGCACGGAGACGGTCTCGCGCAGCACGGTCAGATGGGCGTCGGTCAGCCGGCCCCGTTGCGCGAACGGTACGCCGAGCGCCGCGTACTCCTGCTGGGACCAGCCGATCCCGGCGCCGAGCACGAACCGGCCGCCGCTGAGCTGGTCGAGGTTGGTGACCATCCGGGCGACGAGGGCCGGGTGCCGGTAGGGCAGGACGAGCACCGTGGTTCCCAGACGGACCCGGGTCGTCTGTCCGGCCAGCCAGGACAGTGCGGTGAACGGCTCGTAGAACGGCTCCGGGTAGCGCTGCGACACCTCCGGGGTCACGACGACGTGGTCGGACATCATCAGCAGCTCGAATCCCAGACCTTCGACGACCCGCGCCCACTCGCGCAGCACGCCCGGATCGGTACCGGGGCCGAAGTTCGGCACGTTCACACCCAGTTGCATGCCCATACGCTATCCCGGTGATCATGTACGCGGAACGGCATCCCCCCGGTCCCGTGGCTGTTTCGCGGTGAGTTTCACGGTAGAGTCGAGGAATGGCCGATAATCTCACCGGTGTCGATATGGATGACGTGGACTGGGCCATCGTCGACCAGCTTCAGCAGGACGGCCGCATCAGCCTCAGCGAGCTGGGCCGCCGGGTGAACCTCAGCGCCTCGGCCACGACCGAACGGGTCCGGCAACTGGAGGCCTGCGGAGTGATCGCGGGCTACCGCGCCGTGGTGGACCTGACCCGGGTGGGCTATCCCGTGCTCGCGGTCGTGCGGCTGAAGTATCCGGGCAACCAGCACCAGCCGCTGCACAAGCTACTCGCCGAGCGCCGCGAGATCCTGGAGTGCCTGCGTACCACCGGGGACGACTGCTACACGCTCAAGATCGCCGCGACCTCGATGGGGCACCTGGAGCGGCTCGTCGACGAACTGGCGGGGCTGGGCAGCACCACGACCAGCGTGGTGTACGGGCAGACCATGCCCTTCCGCGGGCCTCGCCGGCCCGAACGCTGAAGCTTCGGCCGGTGCGCCGGGAGACGGAATCACCGGCCGCGGAAGATCGTTGAACAGCACATGACTCTCTCTGGTGACTACGAGCCGAGCGCCACCGCCTGGGTACGCAACCACGTCGATCAGATCCTCAAGACGGGCACGACCGACGGAGTGACGATCCGGGGCCTGCCGACCGTGCTGCTGACCTATCGCGGCAAGGCGTCCGGCAAGGTACGCAAGACGCCGGTGATGCGCGTCGAGCACGACGGCGTCTACGCGGCGGTCGCGTCGCAGGGCGGCGCCCCCAAGAACCCCCAGTGGTACGCGAGCATCGTCGCGGATCCGGTCATCGAGCTGCAGGACGGCACCGAGTCCGGCCGCTACCACGCCCGTGAGGTGTCCGGTAAGGAGAAGGAGGCGTGGTGGGCGCGGGCCGTGGCCGCGTATCCGGACTATGCCGACTATCAGCGAAAGACCGATCGACAGATTCCGGTCTTCGTCCTCGAACCGGCTGATGCCGCATCGTAGTTTCGTCATAACTATATGTAGATACGTTGTACCTCGGCGCGGGCGGGCGCCGGTAAGGTCCAGCCACAGCACCTCAGGCGTCCCGGGAAGGGGCGCCGTGAGCGTGTCGCGGTCCGCGCCGCATCGGCGGCGGTGCGGGCCGCGTCACCGGCCGGCTTCACCTCGCGCTGCGGTCCGCGCCGGTCAGTGCGCGGGCTTCACGGCCGCGAAGGCGAAGACGTCGGGCACCGCGTCCTGCGGCGACGCCTCGACGGTGTCGACGATCCGCAGGCCCGCCGCCACGACCGCGTTGAGCAGTCCGGCCAGTGGCAAATGCCAGGCACCGACCCTGTTGCGTACGCCCTGGGTCGTGAAGGAGTCGAAGCGCCGCTCCGTCCGGTGGTATCCGCCGTCGACGATGATGCGGGCCGGATCGGACCGGTCGGCGAAGGCGCCGGTGAAGCACGGGTGGATGCCGATGTGCACGAAAAGCCCGCCGGGCCGCAGGACGCGCCCGATCTCGTGGATCACCGCCGGGTAGTCCGGGACGTCGGAATGGCCGAGAATGCAGGTGGCGACGGGCACCGAGGTCGACCGGACCGGCAGCGCGGTCGCGTCGGCCTGCACGACCGGCATCACTTCCCGGCCCCGCCGCAGCTGTCCCTGGGACAGGTCCACGCCGACGGGCCGCCACCCCCGGGCGCGAATCGCCGCCACATATGCCCCGGTGCCGCAGCACACGTCGAGGCACGTCCCGCCGCCGGGTTCCGCCGGCGGCAGCAGGCGGGCCAGCGCCGCCGTCACCCGCTGGGCGTACGCCGAACCGGCACCGGCGGCGATGTAGTCGGCGTACCAGTCGGCGATGGCGTCGTACGCGGCGAGAGGCATGACCACGACGCTATGACCTCGCGTCCGGCGGGTCAGCCCGGTTCGCGGGGAGCGAACGCCGGACCGGCGCGCCCGGCGCCCGACCGGCGTACCGCCGATGAACGGCCAGGCACGTGCCGTGACCTGTGCGTATGGACCCGGCCGGCGGAGTCCTTGATCCGACAGAACGTCCGTGGCCTGTGTGTACTTCTTGACGCGTGAAGGAATCCTCGACCAAGTGGGCGATCGGCACGGGCATCGCCGCCCTGGCGCTGATCCTCGGCGTGTTCCAGTGGCTGTACCCGCACGGTCCCGCGGACGGGACGCCGTCGGCGGGCTCGTCGGCCGGCTCGGCGTCCGCGTCGCACAAGCCGCAGACCGATCTCGAGAAGACACCGATGATCGGCTACGAATTCTGGCAGAACGGCGCCCGGGCGATGATGCGCATCGGGCCGGAGTCGCCCGCGTACGTGACCTACGTGAACCTCGCCCGCGCGCCTTTCGAGATCCACCTGCCCAAGCCGCCGGGCGACGAGGCCGTCCGCATCGCCGCGTGGTCGGACAAGTCCATCTTCGACGTCCCGCAGAACACCGCGTACGCCGACGACCGGCTGTTCGGCATGGGCCGCGGAATGGCCAACGGCGGATTCTTCGACGGTAACCTGTTCCTCAGCGACGAGGGTATGAACTACCTCGTCGGGAACCGGCTCACCGAACTCAGCTCCACCATGGACAAGATCCTGGTGTCCGCTTTCGGGGACACCAGGGTTCAGGAGCGCGCCGACCCGGTGTATCTCACGATCTTCATCGACGACGACCACGACGGGATCTTCGACATCACCGAGTACGAGTACGTCGTCCTCACCTTCGACGCGTGAAGGAGCCGTTCATACGGACTGCCGCGCGGGTCGGCCCGGCCGTCTTCTTCCGATCGATCGGAGATCTGATGCGCGTCGCCCTCCTGACCACGACCCGGCATGGTCACCGGAACCCGTACGTTCCGGCGGTCAACGCGCTCCAGGCCGCGGACGCCGAGGACGCGTTGCAGCTGCGAAAGGAGTCTGTCGCATCGGCGCGATAGCGTTGCCGCCCATGAGCGAGGCGATACTCGTCGGCGACGAATTGATCGATCACTGCGCACGGTGCGGCGCGCGTACCGTGGGACTCGTCGACGAGGCGCTTGTGGGAGATCGGATCGTGTGGTCGGTGTCGCTCCGCTGCGACGGCTGCGACAACGTGATCGAGGCGGACTACAGCGGTCGGATCTACCCGATCGAACGCGCCGCGCTCATCGCGCGCGCCGGCCTGGTCCGGCTGTGCGTCGCCCCGGAGGCCGCTCAAGGCCTCCGCCTGCCGCTGCTCACTTTGTTCCGGCGGCAGGGCATGACGTACGCCGAAGCGGCCGCTGCCCACGCCGCACTGATCGGCGAAGGGGTCGTCGGTACGCCGGCGGAGATGCAACTCCTGGCGAACCGGCTGGCCGTCCTCGGTGTGGCCGGCACGCGTACCGTTCGTGCCGCCGTCAATCCGAACACCGCTGCGGCCGGGCCCAGGACCGCTCCAAGATCCTGTTTGGATCACGGTTGCCACCCGAATCATGGCCCAAGATTCGGGTGATTTCCCTGATCCAAGCGGGATCAACGGGTACGCGGCGTACGGGATCATGAGGAGCCGGTCAGTCGAGGAGTGCGAGGACGGCGTCCACGTTGGACGGTGCGGCGGGCAGGAGGGGAAGGCGGACGTCCGGGGTCGGGATGCGGCCCTGGGCGTGGAGCACTCCCTTCACGACGGTCGGGTTCGGCTCGGCGAACACCATGTGGGACAGGTGCGCCAGGGGCAGGCCGAGTTCCCGGGCGGTCGGCACGTCTCCGTCGCGCCAGGCGGCGACGAGGCGCGCGTACCGGTGGGTGGACAGGTGGGCGGAGGCGAGGATGCCGCCGTGGGCGCCCATCGCCAGCAGCGGGGCGAGGACCACGTCGTCTCCGGCGAGAACCGAGAAGCCGGTCGGCGCGCTCGCCAGCAGGGCCAGGGTGTCGGCGTCGACGCGGCCGGTCGCGTACTTGATGCCGGCGATGTTGGGCAGCTGGGCGATGCGGCGTAGGGCGGGCGGGGAAAGCTGCTGACCGGTGCGGTACGGGATGTGGTAGACGATCAGCGGGACCGCGCTGTCGGCGGCGAGCCGGGCGAAGTACGCCTCGACGCCCGCCTCCCCGGCCCGTACGAACGGGGGCACCATGACGAGCGCGGCGGCGACCGGGCGTCGGGTGGCGGCCGCGCGGCCGGCGCCGACGATCATCGGGGCCCCGCGCTCCTCGCAGACGCGGCCGATCGCGTCGACGACGGCGTCCTGTTCGGCGGGGGTGAGCGAGCCGGGTTCGGCGGTCGTGCCGAGCGCCACGAGGCCGGTCGCGCCGTCCTCCAGCGTCTCGTACGCGAGCCGGATGAGCGCGTCGACCGCCACGTCTCCGTGGGCGTCGAAGGGCGTGATGAGCGGGACGAAGACTCCGGTGAGATCCATGATCCCAGGGTCCGCCCGGCTGAGCATAACTTCCAGTTCAGCTTTCTACGGGCGAGCATAAGATGAACTGATGCTGGATCCGAGACGGCTGCGGCTGCTGCGCGACCTGGCCCGGCTGGGCACGATCAGCGCGGTCGCCGATGCCCACACGTACACCGCCTCCGCCGTGTCGCAGCAGCTGAGCGCGCTGGAGCGGGAGGCGGGCGTACCGCTGCTGGAGCGCAGTGGGCGGCGGGTCGAGCTGACGGCGGCCGGGCATGTGCTGGTGGAGCAGGCCGAACTCGTGCTCGGTGCGCTCGAGCAGGCGGCGGCGGCCGTCGCCACGGCGGGGTCGGCACTGTCCGGGCCGCTGCGGATCGGCGCGTTCCCTACGGCTGTGCGTACGCTGCTGCCGTCGGCCCTGGTCGCGCTGGGCGTACGCCACCCGGGGCTGGAACTGCACGTGGCCGAGCTGGATCCGGCCGCGGTGCCGGACGCGTTGCGGGAACGCCGGATCGACGTCGGGCTCGTCCAGGACTACGACATCGCCCCGGTGGCTCCGGATCCGGCGCTCGGCACAGCGGACCTGCTGGACGAGGAGGTCTACCTTGCCGTCTCCGCGACCGGCCGGATCCGGCGTATCGAGGACGCCGCCGCCGAGATGTGGATCATGGCGAGTCCGGGGACGCTGTGCCACACCGCGGGACTGCGGCTCGCCCAGTCGGCCGGGTACGCCGCCCGCGCCCGCCACCACGCCGACGACTTCACGACCGTGCTGGCCCTGGTGGCGGCCGATCAGGGGGTCGCCATCGTGCCCCAGTTGGCGGCGTACCCCGTGCCGGACGGCGTACGCCTGATCGCGCTGGACACCCGGCGGCGCACGCGGGTCGCGTACCGGCGGGGGTCGGCGGGGCACCCGGCGATCGTGGCGGCTCACGCGGCATTGGCCGAAGCCGCCGGAAACTGGCGTGCCGGTGTCCCTACGATCAACCAAAGCCCACGAGGAGGAGACCGCCGATGACCGTCAAGAGCCTGACCCAGGCCGAAGCGCAGGAACGCGCCGCACTGCTGTCCGTCGAGGCGTACGCGATCGAGGTGGATTTCACCGGCCTGATCGACGGCAGCCGGGTCGCGTGCGTCTCGACGGTGACCTTCACCTGCCGGGAGCCGGGCGCGACGACCTTCGTCGACTGCGCGGCCGAGGTGGTCGGCGGTGACCTCAACGGCGCGCCCCTGCCCCCGGCGCGGGACGGCCGGATCGAGCTGACCGGGCTCGCGGAGCACAATGTCCTGCGGGTGCACAGCGTGCAGGACAACACGCGCGACGGCGAAGGTGTCCACAAGGCGGTCGACCCGGCCGACGGGGAGGTGTACGTCTGGACGAGCTTCGAGCCGGACGAGGCCCGGCACGTGTGGGCCTGCTTCGACCAGCCCGACCTCAAGGCGACGCACGCGCTGACCGTGACCGCCCCGGCGCACTGGACGATCACGAGCAACAGCGGCAACCCCGCGGTGGAGCCGGTCGACGGCGGCCGCCGCTGGAGCTTCGCGGCCACGCCCGCGCTGTCGACCTACAACATCGTCGTCAACGGCGGCCCGTTCGCGACCGTGCGCCGCGAGGCCGGCGGCTACGACCTCGGCATCCACGCCCGCAAGTCGCTCGCGGCGGTGCTGGAGCGCGACGCCGACGAGGTCTTCCGCGTCACCGAGCAGGGGCTGGCGTTCTTCGGCCGCGTGTTCGGCATGCCGTTCCCGCAGAAGATCTACGACCAGGTCTTCATGCCCGAGTTCGGCGGCGCCATGGAGAACTACGGCTGCGTCACCTGGTCCGACATGTTCCTGCGCCGCTCCACGCCGACGTACGCGGAGAACGAGAGCTTCGCCCGGGTCCTGCTGCACGAGATGGCGCACATGTGGTTCGGCAACATCGTCACCATGCGCTGGTGGGACGACCTGTGGCTGAACGAGGCGTTCGCGGAGTTCGCGGCCTACTGGGCGGCGACCCGGGCGACCGAGTACACCGACGCGCGGGCCGGGTTCGCGGTGTCGGAGAAGCTGTCGGCGTACCTGGCGGACCAGGGGCCGACCTCGCACCCGATCCGGCTGCCGATCCACGACGTGGCCCAGGCGATGTCGATCTTCGACTCGATCACCTACCCGAAGGGCGCGTCCGTTCTCTACCAGCTGATGTGCTACGTCGGCGAGGAGAACTTCATCCAGGGCATGACGGCGTACTTCGCCCGGTACGCGTGGTCGAACACGACCCTGCAGGACCTCGTCGACAGCCTGTCCGCCCACAGTGGACGGGACCTGGACACCTGGCGGCGGGGCTGGCTGGAGACCGCCGGCACCGACCGGATCACGTTGCGGCGTACCGATTCCGGCCTCGTCCTCGACGCGACCGGCCCCGATGGCGGGCCCCGGCCGCAGGTGCTCGCGGTCGCCGCGTACGAGCGGGACGGGGAACGGCTGCGGCGGTCGGCGTACACGGAGGTGGAACTGACCGGCGTCGAGACCACTGTGGACCTCGCCCTGGACGCGGACTTCTACCTGGTCAACGACGACGACCTGACCTTCGCGACCACCCGGCCCGACGACCTGGGCGCGCTGGTCGCGACGGCGCCGCAGCTGCCTTCGGCGCTGTCGCGCGCGGTGGCCGGCAGCACCGTCTGGGACATGCTGACGACCGGTGACGCCGGCGCCGCCGACGCGGTGGCCTGCCTGACCGGGCTGCTGGACGTCGAGGCGTCCGACGCGGTCGTCGAGCGCTACCTCGTGCTCGCCACCGAGGCCGCCGAGCTGTGGGCCGCCGACCGCCAGCGCCCGGACCTGATGGCCGTGGTCGCCGCGGCCAGCCGGGATCTGGCCGACCGGCCGGCCGTGCGCCGCCCCGCGCTGCGCGCGTTCGCGCGCATGGCGCCCACCCTCGAGGACGTGGCCTGGCTGCGCGAGCAGGCCGGCGACGACGTGGACCTGCACTGGCGAGCCCTGGTACGCCAGGCGGAGCTCGGCGGTTCGGTCGCCACGGACATCGCCGAGCTGCGGGAGCGCGACACCGACCCGGACGCCTGGGTACGCGCGGTGGCGGTCGCAGCCGCCCTGCCGGACCCGGAGGAGAAGGCCAACGCGTGGTCGGCGATGATCGTCGAGCGCAGCCTGCCGATCGCGTCGACCCTGATGGTGTCCAACGCGTTCTGGCGGCCGGGCCAGGACGAGATCCTGCGCCCGTACCTCGACCGCTACATCGACGCGCTGCCCGAGATGCACAAGGGCGGCATGATCCCGGCGATGTACTTCACGGGCCGGCTGTTCCCCGTGTACGCGCTCGACGAGGCGTACCTGGACCGGGTCGCGTCCGAGGCCGCGTCGGCCGCGCCGGTGGTGGCCAAGACGGCCGCCGAGCGCGTCGACTTCATGCGGCGGGTGCTGCGCTCGCGGGCCTGACCGGCCGGTGGGTGCGGGTCTGGCAGGATCGCAGCCATGGCGACGATCCACCGCGCGGACCTGCACCCCTCCAAGCTCGACCTGGTCGCCGGCTGGTTGCCGAACCAGCCCTGGTACACCGGCCCGGCCGGCGACCTGGAACGCGTCGCGGCGTGCCGCTTCGACGACCCGGCCGGCCGGGTCGGCATCGAGACCTTCCTGGTCCGCCACGCCGACGGCCCGATCGTCCACACGCCGATGACCTACCGGGACGCGCCGCTGCCGGGCGCGGAGGCGTACCTGATGGGGACGTCGGAGCACTCCGTGCTCGGCACCCGCTGGGTCTACGACGCCTGCGGCGACCCGGTGTACGCGGCGGCCGTCGCGGCCGCGATCCACACCGGTGCCGGTGAGGCGGAGGAGCTGACGGTCGCCGAGGACGGCACCACACAGAGCCGGCCGCCGCTGATGACGGTGTCCGGCTCGGGCATCCCCGGTACGCCGCCCCCGGCCGTGACCCGGATCGTCGACGTGTCGGCCGGCGACCCGTCGATCATCACCACGGACTCGGTGTCGCTGGCCGTGGTACGCATCGTCCACGCCGGGCGGGAGGGCAACGGGCCGGCGCTGACCGGGCGGTGGGCGGCGTTGACCGGGAAATGGGCGGCCCAGGCGACACCGGTGACGCTGGCGACCGTCGTCGACTGACGGTCGCCGGCCACTCGTGAGCCGAGGGCTTCGGGCTCCACTGCTGGGGACGGCATGGCAGGACCAGGGATTGTGACGGGTTCGAGGCCGTACCGCCGTCCGGGAGGCTTCCCCCAGAACGGTTTGCCACCCATGCAAGGAGGCTGGACCATGACCACCACCGCGACGACCGCCGGGACGGCGATTCGCCCCTTCCTGGCCGAGATCGCCCAGGAGGACCTGGACGATCTTCGTCGGCGCATCCTGACGACACGCTGGCCGGACCGGGAGACCGTGCCGGACGCGACGCAGGGCGTACAGCTGGAGACGATGCGGAAACTCGCCGCCTATTGGGGCATGGAATACGACTTCGACCGCGTTCAGCGCAGGATCAACGCCTTCCCGCAGTTCATCACCGAGATCGACGGGCTGCCCATCCACTTCATCCATGTCCGGTCGCAGCACCCGGGGGCGCTGCCGATGATCATGACGCATGGCTGGCCGGGTTCGGTGGTCGAGATGCTCAACGTCATCGGCCCGCTCACCGACCCGACGGCGTACGGCGGCGACGCCGCGGACGCCTTCGACGTGGTGGTGCCGTCGCTGCCCGGCTACGGCTCCTCCGGCCACGCGGTCACGCCCGGCTGGGATCCCGTGCACATCGCGCGCGCGTGGGTCACCCTGATGAAGCGCCTGGGCTACAACCGGTTCGTGGCGCAGGGCGGGGACTGGGGCGCGCAGATCACCGACGTGATGGGCCGGCAGGCGGCACCGGAACTCGCCGGCATCCACTCCAACATGCCCGGCACCGTTCCCGTGGACCTCGCCGCCGCGGCCGCCGGGGGAGTCCCGGTCCCGGCGAATCTGGCCGGCGACCAGCGGCGCGCGTACGAGCAGCTGCTGGTCGTCTACACCAAGGGCATCGGCTACGCGACCCAGATGAAGCTGCGCCCGCAGACCCTGTACGGGCTGGCGGACTCGCCGATCGCACTGGCGGGATGGATGATCGACCACGATGCCGACAGCTATGCCGACATCGCCTCCGCCTTCGACGGATACCCGGTCGGCAACCTGACCCGGGACGAGATCCTCGACAACGTCACCGTCACCTGGCTGACCAACACCGGGATCTCCTCCGGGCGGTTGTACTGGGAGAACACGCTCGACTTCTTCGCGGTCAAGGGCGCGACGGTGCCGACCGCGATCAGCGTGTTCCCACGTGAGCTGTATCAGGCACCGCGCAGCTGGGCGGAGGACGCGTACCCGGGGCTGGTGTATTTCAACGAGGTCGACCGGGGTAACCATTTCGCCGCGTGGCAGGAACCGGAGCTGTTCGTCAGCGAAGTGCGGGCCGGCTTCCGGCTGATGCGCTGACCGGTACGCGATCCGGGCGGGGCCGGGCGACTCCGGCCCGCCCGGCGTGTCGCGGCCAGGCCGATCGGAGTCGATCGGCGGCGTCAGTCGGCGGCGTGGCCGGGCCGGGCGTCGTCGGCCGGATCGGTCAGCGCCAGGCGCAACTGGCGCCGCGACGAGATGCCGAGCTTGCCGAACACCTTGCGCAGATGCCATTCCACGGTCCGGGCGCTGATGAACAGCTCCACGCTGATCTCCGGATTGGACAGTCCGGCCCGCGCCAGGCGCGCGATGTGCAGTTCCTGTGCCGTGAGATCGCTGCCCGTCTCGGTCCGCTTGCGGACGTTCGCACCGGTGGCGCCGAGCTCGCGCCGGGCCCGGCGGCCGAAGCCGTCCACGCCCGCCTCGGCGAACAGCTCCACCGCGGTCCGCAACTGCTCCCGGGCGTCGACCCGGCGGTGCACGCGGCGCAGCCACTCGCCGTACACCAGATGCGCGCGGGCCAGGTCCACCCGCAGTCGCGTCCGGCCGAGGCGTTCGACGGCCTCCCTGAACAGGTGCTCCGGGTTTCCCCGCGTCAGCGATACGGCCCGGGACCGGGCCTCGATCCCCAGCGCCCAGTCGGTCCCGGTGAACCGCGCGAGGTCGGCCAGCCGGCGCAGGGCAGTCTGTCCATCATGGACTCTGCCGGTACGGGCGGCGGCCTCGGCGAGCTCCGCCCAGGCCCAAGCGGCCGGGCCGGGCGTACCCAGACCGGTGACCGACCGGGCGACGGCGCCTGCTTCCGCGTACCGGCCGAGGCTGTTGAGCCCGACCGCCGTCGCCCAGCCGGCCGCCGCGTCGCCGGCCGGTCGTCGCCGGTCGTTCGCCGCGGAAGCCGCCTGGTCGACGCCCTGAAAGACGGCCAGGCACCGCGCGGTGGACGCCGCCGACCCGCTGCCGATCAGCCCGGTGACGGCCGCGATCTCGTCGACCAGCACGGCCGCCTCGGCCGGCCGGCCGCTCAGCAGCTCGACCGGAACCCGGCCGATGAGGGCCGCGACCAGGTCCGCTCGGGCGCCGGTCTGCCGGGCGTCGCCGACGAGGCGGGCGGTGACGCGGTCCCACGCTTCGTCATCCCACAGATGCAGCGCGGCCGCGGTGGCCGCCGCGCCGGACGTTGCGCCGTCGGCCGCCTCCCATGCGGTCACCGCGTCGCGAAGATGAGGGACGGCGTGCGCGTACCCTCGACTGTGGAGCGTCGCGAACCCGCTGAGCAGGAGGTCGGATGCCGATGGCCCGCGGCGGACGGTGAGTGAGTGCAGCGCCGCCCGCGCCGCCTCGGGAACGGCGGGATCCACCGGCGGTTCGGAGGTCGCCGGCGCGGCGCTCAGCGCGTCGAGGTACGCCGTCCGCGCGGCGTCGGGGTCGTGGCGTTCGAGTCGCCGGGCGGCCCGGAACAACGACCGGGTGGCGTCCTCGTGGCCGGTGACCCGCTGGAGCCGGGCGCGGAGGTGGTCCCCGCGGGCTGTCCGCGAAGGATCGGACGGATCCGCGGTGACCGTGGCGAGCAGGTCCGACGCGGCGCCGAAGCCACCGGCCCGCAGCATGGCGTCCGCTGCCGTGAGCGTCCGCCCGGCCCGCAGGTCGGGATCGGTGGTCAGAGCGGCGGCGCGTTCGAGGAAGGCGGCCGCCGCGGGCAGGCCGCCGCGCGCGCCGGCTTGATGGGCCCAGCGCAGGAGTTCCGCGGCGACCCGGTCGTCGGGTCCGGCCGCGGCCTGTGCCCTGTGCCAGGCACGGCGGTCGGCATCGCCGGCCGCGGTCATCGCGTCGGCCAGCGCCCCGTGGGCGGCACGCCGTTCATAGAGGGTGGCGTGACGATAGGCCGCGAACCGCGCGAGCGGATGGCTGAAGCGCACCCGCGTGTCCACGTGGAGCAGCCCCGCGTCCACGGCGACCGTGGTGACATCGTCGGGCAGGCCACGGTGCTCGGCGGCCGCGCGGATGAGGCTCGGCTCACCGATGGGCTCCGCCGCCGCGATCACGAGCAGTTGCCGTGCCTGCGTGGGCATCGACTCCAGGCGTACCCGGAACTCGGCCGCCAACCGGGCGGACGGCCCGGACGGCGGCTCGGCCTGCAGGTCGGCGGTCAGGTACGACCGCGACCGGTGGGGCGGGGAGTGCAGCAGCGCCATCGGGTTGCCGCGGGCCTCGGCCAGTACCTGGTCGCGTACGCGTTGGTCGACCGGCTCCAGCAGGACCGACCGGAGCAGCTGATCCGCCTCCTGCTCGGGCAGGCCCCGCAGGCCCAGTTCGGGTAGTCCGTCGAAGTCGCCGCCCGGCTCGCGGGCGGCCAGCAGGAGCAGCGTGGCCTCCGGCTCGAACCGGCGCGCGGCGAAGGCCAGGGCGCGCGCGGACGCGCTGTCCCACCACTGCACATCATCGACCAGGCAGACCAATGAATCCGGCCGCGACCCGGCCGCCAGCAGTCCGTGCGTGGCCAGGCCGACCAGGAAAGGGTCCGGGGCCGGCCCGGTCGTCAAGCCGAAGCACACCCGCAACGCGTCGCGCTGCGCGGGCGGCAGATCGTCGAGATGGTCGAGAACCGGCGTACAGAGACGGCGCAGCGCGGCGAAGGCGAGGGTGCTCTCCCCGGGCACTCCGCTGTCGCGGACGACCCGCAGACCGGTCGCCGACGCGGCGGCGTAGTCCAGCATCGCGGATTTCCCGATTCCGGCGTCGCCGTGGACGACCAGAGCGCCGCCGTGGCCCGAGCGTACGGCGTCCACCAGGTGATCGACGGCTTCGCGTTCAGAACTCCGGCCGATCAGCCGCGCGATCCTCATGCCCCCTCCGAGCCGGCGACCGTCACGTCCACCGGCTTGCCTCACGGGCGGCTTCACTCACGGGCAGTTCCACTCACAGGTGGCGGCCCGCGAGGCCACGATCCCACGAGCCTAACGCGAAGGCCGCCCGGACAGGCCTCATCGGCCCAAGCCGCCACACCCGCCCGCGTACGCGGATAGCCAGGGCGTTCGACCGGTGCGAACCGGTGCCGTGCGTGGGACGGTGACGGGATGGAGTGGGGACTCGCGTCCGGGGTGTGGAACCTCTGGGCGCCCGGCGTCTGGGAACCGCCGCCGGCCGCGCCGACCGAGCTGGAGATCGACATCATCGAGGCGGTCGCGGCGACGCTGGCGCAGACGCAGGTATGCGGGGAATGCGCGGCTCGCCTGAGTCGTCACGTCCGCATCGTGCCGTGCGCCTCGTCCGCTGCGGCCACGGGAACGTGGTGCCTGCTGCTCGCGACCGGATGTCTGGGCTGGCGGCATCACGGCAACATCGCCGTGGTGACGCCCGGCCCGGCGGACCTGGAGTTCGGCCCGTTCCGCAGCCGCTGAACGGCGGCCTCACCCGGGCGGAGCACCCGCGTCGGGGTTCACCGGAGTTCCGCGCCGGCGCGGGTGTCGCGCAGCAGCCGGCGTACCAGGACGAGGTGCGCCCGGGAGCCGATGACGGCCAGCCGGTAGAGCGCACCCGTCCAGCCCGGGAAGACGGCGTACGTGGTGGCGGTGACCTTCGTGCGGCTCCCCTCCGGACGCAGTTCCAGCAGCAGGGCATAGGTCGAGAAGTGATGGCGGCCGGCCAGGCGTACGCGCTGCTGCGCGACCACCTCGGCGAGGGCGAAACCGGGGATCTCCGCGCCCTGCTCCGGAATCGTCCCGGTGCTGCGGGCCGGCCGGGCGCCGACCAGCCGGGCGAACGCCGACGGCGCGGCGAAGCCCGGGAGCCGGTCGACGAGGGCGGACCACACCTTCTCGGGCGCGGCGTCGATCACGATCGCGTGCTCGTCCACATAGGGCAGTCCGTCGAGTTCGGTACGCGTCATCGCCTCATCATCGCGTACCGGTCCACGGTCATCGGTCGTGGTAGTGGGCGACCTGAACGTTCTCCAGCACGCCGAGCGCGTCCGGGGTCAGGATCGCGGCCGAGTAGTAGGCGCTGACCAGGTAGGACATCACCGCCTGCTCGTCGATGCCCATGAAGCGCACGTTGAGGCCGTCGGCGTACTCGTCGGGGAGCGTGGCGGGGCGCAGGCCGATGACGCCCTGGTCGTCCTCGCCGGTACGCATCGCGAGGATGGCGGTGGTGTAGGTGTCGCTGACGGGGATCTTGCCGCAGGGATAGATCGGTACGCCCCGCCAGGCGAGCGACTTGCGCCCGTCGATGACGGGGGTGTCGGGGTAGATGCCGCGGTGGGTGCACTCGCGGAAGAACGCGGAGATCGCCTTGGGATGGGCGAAGATCAGGTTCGTGCCGCGCCGCATGGAGATCAGCTCGTCGAGGTCGTCCGGCGTCGGCGGCCCCGTACGCGTGTGGATGCGCTGCTTGAGGTCGGCGTTGTGCAGCAGCCCGAAGTCGTGGTTGTTGACGAGTTCGTGCTCCTGGCGTTCGCGCAGCGCCTCGACGGTGAGCCGCAGCTGCTGCTCGGTCTGGTTCATCGGGTCGTTGTAGAGGTCGGCGACCCGGGTGTGGACGCGAAGGACGGTCTGGGCGACGCTGAGCTCGTATTCGCGGGGGCTCTGCTCGTAGTCGACGAACGTGCCGGGCAGGGGCTGCTCGCCCACGTGCCCGGCGGCCAGCGCGATCTCGGCCTCGCCGTACCTGTTCTGGGGCCGCTGGTCGGCGCCGAGCATCTCCGCCACGTGGACGCCGAGCGGTTCGGCCTGGTCGCGGAACCGGGCGAACTCCTGCGCGGACAGGGTCAGCACGGTCACGGGGGTGATCGCGCGGGCGGTGTAGTCCCAGATCGCGTCCGGTCCGGCGAGGGCCTGCTCGCCGAGGAACTGGCCGTCCGCGAGGATCCCGAGGCGGACGGCTGCGTCGTAGGCCCCGACTCCGACCTTGTCGATCTTGCCGTGTGCAATGAGCAGCACCTCGTCGACGACGGAGCCGAACTCCGCGATCACCTCGCCCGCCTGGTACTCGCGCTGCACGAACCGGCCGGCCAGCGCCGCGAGGATCTCCTCATCGTCGAAGCCGCGCAGGATCGGCAGCTCGGTCAGCTCGGCCGGCACCACCCGGACGGCCGTCCCCACGTTCGTGAAGGTCAGCAGCCCGTCGCCGAGGGTGTAGATGAGCCGCCGGTTCACCCGGTACGTGCCGCCGGGGACGGTCACCCACGGCAGCTTGCGCTGCAGCCAGCGGGAGGAGATCTCCTGCATCTGCGGGACGGACTTGGTCGTCGTGGCCAGGTTGCGGGCGGCCCGCGTGCTCAGACTCGACGGGGTCCGCGGGGCGTCGCCGGCCTGAGGCTCCACTGTGCTCGTCATGGCTCATTCCTCCCATTGCGCCTGGAACGTGCATTGCGCGTCAGTGTAGTGAGAAACGGACGATGAGAACAAGGATGGACATTAGGGCTACTACCTCGCATACTCGGCAATGACGGTCGAGCGGTTCCGTCGCCGCCCCCGACATCCCCCGGAGTGAGTCATGACGTACTGGTCACCGCCGATCCCGACCGGGCTGGGCACCGCCGCGTTCCGGGCGCTGCTCGGCGCCGAGACCGCCGCAGCCGCGGTCTCGCCGTCGCGGGCGGCGGACCCGTTCCCGGACCTGCACTGCCCGGAGCCGGTCCGGATCGACGAGGCGCTCGGCGCACTGGTCAACGAGCGGGTGCTGACCTGGGCCGCGGCACTCGGATTCCCGCCGTCGGTGATGACGATGCTGCGGGTGGCCGACTTCGGGCGGTTCGCGATGCTCGCCCACCCCGACAGCGACGACGTCGACCGGCTGTTCGCCACCGCGTCGTGGACCGCGGCACTGACGGTGATGGACGACTACTACTGCGACGACGAGGCACTCGGCGCGGACCCGGCCCAGCTGGGCTCCCGGCTGACCCTGGCCCTCGCCGCGATCGACCGCGGCCAGTTGGCCGGCGGCTACCAGGTTGAGCTGGACGCCGCCGTCGCCGCCGAGCCGATCCTGGCCGCGCTGCGCTCCAGTGTGGAGGAACTGGCCCGCTTCGGTACGCCCGCGCAGGTCGGACGGGCGATCCTGGAGAACGACCATTTCTTCATCGGCACCACCGGCGAGATGAGCTGGCGGGTCACCGGCCGGATGCCGCCGGTCTGGCAGTACCTCGCCGCGCGCCAGATCAACAGCTTCCTGCCCTGCATCACGACCACGGACCTCGTCTCCGGGTACGAGTTGCCGTCCGGGCTGTACTTCGAGCCCCGGATCCGGCGGGCCACCAAACTGCTCGGACTGACGACGGTGATCGTCAACGACCTCTACTCCATGGCCAAGGAGAGTGCCCAGGACACGCCCGACGGGGGTCTGCCCCTGGTGGTGTCCGCCGAACGCGGTTGCAGCCTCGACGAGGCCGCCGCGATCAGCGTCGACATCCACAACGAGGTGATGGCCGCCTTCGACGAGGAGTGCCGCGAACTGGCCGCCGTCCCCTCCGTCGAGCTGCACCTCTTCCTGGCCGGAATGCGCAACTGGGCCGCCGGCAGCCGGGAGTGGCACCGCAGCAGCGTCCGGTTCCGCGACACCGACCACCCCACCGAATGATCCGCCCCGCAAGTGATCCGTCCCCGCGGATGATCCGCCCACAAGTGAGGAGAATCGTGATGGCCTCCAGCATCCAAGACCTGGCACTCAGCGACTACCAGAGGTCGGTGGCCGACTACTGGCGGGTGCACACCACCGACCCGGTCAACGAGGAGCTCGGCAAGGTCGACGGCCTCTACCATCACCACTACGGCATCGGCACGCCCGACCCGGCGGTGGCCAGGGCGCCGTGGGCGATCCGCGACCAGGAGATCATCAAGGAGCTGCACCGCCTGGAGACCGCCCAGGCCGACCTGCTCCTCGACCAGTTCGGCCAGATCGAACCCACCGACCGGCTCTTCGACGGCGGCTGCGGCCGCGGCGGCACCAGCATCATGGCGCACGCCCGGTTCGGCTGCGAGGTCGACGGGATGACCATCTCCGAGGTGCAGGCCGACTTCGCCAACAAGCAGGCCGTCGACCGGGGCATCGACGGCCACGTCCGGTTCCACCTGCACGACATGCTGCACACCGGGTTCGACGACGGTTCCGTCCGTGGCGTGTGGACCAACGAGACGACCATGTACGTCGACCTGTTCGACCTGTACCGCGAATTCGCCCGGATCCTGCGCCCCGGCGGCCGGTACGTCAACATCACCGGCTGCTACAACGACGTGCTCGGCGACAAGTCCGCGGCCGTGCGGACGATCGACGCCCACTATCTCTGCGACGTGCACGCCCGCAGCACCTACTTCAAGGCGCTCGCGGCCAACGGCCTCGTGCCGGTCAAGGTGGTCGACCTGACCCCGCTGACCATCCCGTACTGGGAGCTGCGCCTGCAATCCTCGGTACGCAGCGGCATCGAGCAGCCGTTCCTGTCGTCCTATCGCGACACGTC
This sequence comes from Hamadaea tsunoensis DSM 44101, assembly GCF_000428945.1. GTDB lineage: Bacteria > Actinomycetota > Actinomycetes > Mycobacteriales > Micromonosporaceae > Hamadaea > Hamadaea tsunoensis. The sequence continues at coordinate 139,573 of NZ_KE386821.1, forward strand.
GTTCCAGTACCTCATGATCGTCGCCGACCGGATCTGAACCGGCGGAACGGCCCCGCCGTCCATGAGATCGCAACACCGTCTATAGAGGATGGACGCGGTCTCATGGTCGGCGCGGCTGCTTACCGGTCGTAGACCGTGACCGGGATGTCCTGGGCGCACAACGTCCGGAGGATGATGGGCTCGATCCGGTCCCAGGTCCCACCGGCCAGACCACAGCCGATCCGCGGCATGTGCACCGACGCCCGCAGACGCTGCGCCTCGGCGGCGAGCACCGCCAGGCACCGCTCCACCGCCTCGTAGCGGATCGGCGGCCCGTTGCTCCCGGTCTTCGTGCCGTGCTGACCGATCATGTTGGCTACCCACAGGCCCGCTCCCACCGGGACGACGCGTACGGCGCCGAGCCCGAAGTCGCTGTGAGCCCGGTCGCGGTACCAGGCCCGGTAGTCGCGCTCCGGCTCCGCCCACCGCTTCGACACGGCCAGCACGAAGCCCTTGCCCCAACCGCCGCGGTCGTTGCAGATGTGGGCGATCACCTTGGGGCCCTTGGCCTGCGGGCTCGTCGCGTCACCGGCGACGATCGTCAGCGGGGTCACGGCCCGATCTCCAGCTTCGCCTCGACACCCAGCTTCGCCTCGGCCTCGCCGAGCCACTCCAGGTACCAGCCGCGGAAGGTCTGCGGGCGGTCGTCGTCCAGAACCGGCGCGAGGTCCGCGTCGTCACACCGCGGATCGGACCACATCGTGCCGCGGGCCGGCCCGCTCACGACCAACCAATCCCGGTACGCGCAACCAAAATGACTGATGCAGACGGCCCCCATGGTCAACGTGGGGTCGTCGAGCAGACCGTAGAGCCGATCGTGCCACGCCTCCATCGCCTCGTCGAAGGCAGCCTCGTCCTCGAAGTCCTCGTCGTCCGGGGACTCGCCGAGTTCGCCGATGCGGTCGTTGAGCGTACGGACGACGGGGAAGGGCTCGGCCAGCCGCTCCCGGTCGGTCATGTCCGCGCCGTCGCCCTGCCAGGCCCAGCCGGAGTCTTGATTCCGGACGACGGGGAAGACGCCGTAGCCGGGTCCGGCGCCGCCCGCGCCTACCTCGACCAGGAAGCTGCGGTATTCGTCGGGAAGGGTCACGCCGAGCCAGGCTTCGAGCTCGTCCAGCTCGCCGGGGGAGAGGGCCAGAGCGAGATCGAAGGCGTGACCGTCGGCGCCGAAGATGCCCGCCTTGCCTGGATGGGCGCGCAGCGCGGCGATACGATCGCGTACGCCGGTCCAGGTCGTGGTCATCGCGGGGCCTCCGATTCCGTCGAGGAGGACATGATGTCAGCCGCGTACGACAACGCCGGAGCAGGTTCGGCGGACGGCCGACGGTCCGCCCGCCTTCGGGAGGCTATCGGCCAGAGCGCCGCTGTTGTTCTTGGGCTTCCCCAGGTCAGGGATCCGGCATCCGCGATTCCCTGTGATCAAGTGATCGCGGATGCCGGTTCGCTTACGCCATCTCGTTGAGCCAGGTCGGCAGTTCCTCGCGGGACGCCAGCCAGTCGGCCGGGATCCCGGCTGTCCCCGTGTACGCGGACACCACCCCGCCGACGATCGCGGCCGTGGTGTCGATGTCTCCACCGGCGACGGCGCAGGCTCTGATGGCGGCCGGATAGTCGTCGAGGTGGCGGGCGGCGGCCCAGAGGGTGAACGGGACCGTGTCCTGGGCGGTCACGTTGGAGCCGTTGCCCAGCCGGTACGCGACTTCCTCAATGGACAGATGGAATGCCTTGCGGGCCTTCGCGATGCCGTCGCGTACCGTGCTGTGCGGGGTGTGGGCCAGGACGCCGTCGAGGAACGGGCCGGGCTTCGGGCGTACACCGGAGAGGCGTCCGGCCACGGCGAGGCTGGCGGCGACGGCGACTGCTATCGCACCGGAGACGCCTTCGGGGTGGGCGTGGGTGACCCGGGCGGACAGAGCGGCCTGCGCGGCGGCCTGTTCCGGCGAGTCGGGGTGGTACGCGCCGACGGGCGCGACCCGCATCGCGGCGCCGTTGCCGCAGGAGCCCTGGCCGTCGAAGGCGGCCCCGGCCGCGGCCTGCCATGACTCGCCTTGGCGGATGGCGTGCAGGATGACGAAGCCCCCGGCTCCGTAGCCGCGGTTGGGCTCGCAGCGCTGGGCGAAGACCTCAGCCAGCAGATCCTGGTCGATCCGCTGCTTCTCCTGGAGGGTCCAGTAGACCGAGCAGGCCATCTCGGTGTCGTCGGTCCATTCCCAGACCGGGGGCGGGACGATGCCCCGCAGAAGATCGTCGACCTTGCGGCCGACCATGAAATACTGCGCTCCCAGCGCGTCGCCGACGGACAGGCCGGCCAGACTGTCGGCGGCGTACGCCAGCCGGGTCGATTCGGATAAGACAAACCGCATGATGCGGCGATCATGCCCGAGGCTACGGTCGGTCGGCAACCGTCTCGACGCGCTGGATGAGCTGCTTCAGCTGGGCGATCTCCTCGGCGAGCGCGGTGCGGCCGGCGGCGGTGAGGGTGATCCAGGTGCGGGCGCGCTTGCCGGCGTACCCCTTCTCGACGGCGACCAGGCCGGCGGATTCGAGGACGTCCATGTGCCGGGAGAGGTTGCCGGCCGTGAGTTCCAGCTGCGTACGCAGATATCCGAACTCCGCCCGCTGCGCCTCGTGCACGATGGTCAGGATGCCGAGGCGTACGCGCTGGTGGACGACGTCGTCGAGGCCGGTGGTCGGGTGCGCGGGGTCGATCACCGCTGCCGCCGGCGGGCCAGGGCGAAGCCGATCGCGCCGAGCAGCAGGACGCCGCCGTCGATGGTCAGGGTGGGCAGGAACGCCCAGACCTGGGTCGCGCCGCCGAGGCGCCAGCCGAAGGTGACCGGGATCAGCACGACGGCCAGGTAGGCGGCGGTGAACAGCAGCAGGGCGAGGCTTCGTTCGAGCCAGGCGAGGACCAGCAGGCCGATGCCGATCGCGCCGCTCATCCCGATCAGGCGGAACGCCGTGTTGACGTACTCCGGCAGTGCGTTCGGCGGAGTCACCGTCAGGTTGTGCATGATCCAGACCTCGATCAGGGTCATCGCGACGGCGATTGCGGCGCCGGTCACCGCGTACGGCCGGATGCGGGTGCCCACACCTCGTTCGCGTGCGACGCGGACGTAGCCCGCGGCGATCACGGCGTACGCGGCCAGCAGTGCGATGGGCCAGTAGATGGCGGCCGCCGGGTGGGTGACCTTGCAGACGCGCAGGTCGCCGGTCTGGGTGCAGTCGATGTGGTGGGTGCCGTAGCGCATGACGGGGATGGCCGCGAACGTGACGACGGCCAGGACGAGCAGCGGAAGCCAGGTCACGCGCTGATCGACGCGGACGCGCCGGGCCAGGTCACGCGCCTCGGCGAGCAGGCGGTGCGGGTCACCGTCGGCGGGCAGGGATTGACTGGTCATGCCAATAGGTTTGCATAACAAACTGATTGGCGCAAGGGGACCGGGTGGGTTGCGGCGTTCTCCTACGCTGCACGCGACATCGTTGCCTGCCGATTCGTCGACAAGGACCCCCCATGTTCCTGTTCATGATGGTCGCCGCCTGTTACGGCGTGTTCCAGCTGGCCGTGCTGGGCTCGCCGACGCGCTCGGTGCGGATGGCCAACCTGCTGCTGGCGGTCACCGTCGGCCTCTACGGCTGCGGAGCCGTCGCCGTCGTCCTCCAGCTGCTGTACACGCGGGGCGTCGAGGCCCTCACCGGTACGCCGCTGTCCGAAGTGGTGCGTACGGCCAGCTACACGATGGACCCGGTCATCGAGGAAGTCGTGAAGGTGCTGCCGCTCCTCGTTCTCGTGCTGTTCCGCCGCATCCGCGCACAGTGGAGCCTGACCGACTTCCTGCTCGTCGGCGCGGCCACCGGTGCGGGTTTCGCGCTGGTCGAGGCGACCATGCGGTGGGGCGCCCAGGCCGGCAGGGCCGTCGGGAACCTGGGCGACGGGTGGCTGGTGGGGATCGGGCTGTTCGGGGGGCAGCACATCCCCGGCCCGTTCTCGATCATCCCGTCCTGGCTGCCGGCGCCGGTCGGCGACGCGGACGCGTACCTGGCCACGGGGTCGGTCGGGACGAACATGCACCTTGTCTGGAGCGCGCTCGCCGGGTTCGGTCTCGGCCTGCTGGTCCGGGGCCGCGGCTGGCAGCGGTGGCTCGGCGTGCTGCCGTGGGCGTACTCGGCCGTGGACCACATGGCCTACAACCACCACCTGGTGCACCCGGACGAGGGCGGGCTCTGGCTGCTGACCGAACCCGTACGCTTCTTCGAGCACATCCTGTGGCTGCTTCCCCTCATCGTGCTGGGGATCGCCGTGCTCCTCGACTGGCGCGTCCTGCGGGCGGGCAAGGCTGCTCTGCCGGACGTGCTGCTGCCGGCGGAGCGTACCGGTCAACCGGCGTTCGCCGTGCTCGGCCGGTTCGCCGGGGCCGGGCTGCCGTGGACGCCGTTCATCGCGATGCGGTTCGTGCTCGTACGCCGGGCGCTGATCTACTCCCGCATCGGTGCAGCCGCGCCGGCCGACGAGTTGTACGCGCAGGTGCGTACCGTCCGGGAGCAGATCGAGCGGTCCGCCGATCCGGCCGTGTGGAAGCGGCTGTCCGCCCGGCGTACGCAGGCCGCCCCGGTCGTGCCGGACAAGAGCTGGCTGCGGCGGTACTGGCAGGTGGGGGTGTCGCTGATCCTCGTCCTGCCGTCGCTGGTGTTCCTCATCGCGGGCGGGTTCCCGGCGACCTCGGGCCTGCAGCGGCTGCTCGCCACGCCGCTGGTCTTCGCCGTGCTGACCCTGTTCTCGATCGCCACGCTGGCGATGGTGGCGTGGAGTCTCGTGCGCGGTCTCCGCGAGGCACCGGCCGCCTTCCGCCAGCCGTACGCCGACCCGGCGATGACCGTGACGTTCCGGTCCGGGGTCGCGGCGGGCTCGCTCGGCGTTGGCGTGCTGTCCCTGTCGAAGGTGCTCACCGGCGGCGGAGCCAACGGCCATCCGGTGTCCAATGTGCACATCCTGGACGCGATCAGTGCGCTGACCAACGTGCTCGGCTTCGCGCTCCTGGCGCTCTCGCTGCTCGCGCTGTTCGCCGCGTTCATGGGCGGCACCGGCGGGTTCGGGGGACTGGCCGTGGCCGCCCTGGCACGGATCGGCGTACAGGAGTTGTTGCAGATGATCGCGATTTCCGGGATCTCGGTGCTGGGCGCGCTCGGTCTGATCCTCGCGATGGCCGGCGGTGGCGGATCGGGCAGCAGCAGCGGCTCCGGAGAGGGTTCCGGCGAAGGCTCGGGCGAGGGCGAAGGGCAGGGCGAAGGCGAAGGGCAAGGCGAGGGTGAAGGGCAAGGCGAGGGTGAAGGGCAAGGCGAAGGCGAGGGCGAAGGCGAGTCGGAGAGCGAGCGCGACGCCCGCGAGCAGCGGGAGCGGCGCGAGCAGTACGAGGACCAGTACGGCGACGAGGGTGAGGGCGAAGGTCCGGGCAACGAGCGCATCAGCGACGGCAACAAGATGGAGCTGGAGGACTCGGGCTGGCTGAAGAAGGAGGTGCCCGATCCGGGTGTGCGGCGGCAGTTCATGGACTGGCTGGAGCGCGGCCACCAGCTGGGGGAGGAGCACGTCCACCTGCGGCCGGGCTCGCGTGAGGCGGCCCGGATGCTGGAGCAGTTCTTCCAGGAGCACCCCGAACTGCTGCCCTGACTCCGCTGACATCCGTCGGGCGGGCTTGACACCGCATTGGTAAGCGAGTACGAACGGTTCGTGGAGACTAACGTTTCCGACGTCCTCGGCGCCCTGGGCGATCCGTCCCGGCGCGCCATCGTCGAAGTACTCGTCACCGGCGAGCTGTCGGTCGGGCAGCTCGCCGAACGGATGCCGATCAGCCGGCCGGCGGTCAGCCAGCACCTCAAAGTGCTGAAGCAGGCCGGAGTCGTGGTCGACCGCGCCGTCGGGACCCAGCGCGTCTACGCGGTCGATCCGGCCGCGCTCGCGCTGGCCCGGGCGTACCTGACGGACTTCTGGCAGCAGGCCCTGGAGTCGTTCGGCCGCGCCGCCCGTGAACGCTCAGCAGAGGAGGGCCAATCATGATCAATGAAAAGCTGCTCGCGCCCGTGCGCCGGCAGATCACCGTTCCGCTCGCACCGGCCGAGGCGTTCGAGCTGTTCGCCGAGGGCATCGACCGCTGGTGGATCCGCGGTCACAAGATCGGGGCCGCCCCGCTGCGGGCCGTCGTGCTGGAGCCCCGCGCCGGCGGCCGCTGGTACGAGATCGGCGACGACGGCAGCGAATGCGACTGGGGCAAGGTGCTGGTCTGGGAACCGCCGCACCGGCTCGTGCTGGCGTGGCAGCTCGACGCCGACTGGGCGTACGACCCGGATCTCGTGACCGAGGTGGAGGTCACCTTCGCCGAGACCGGTACGCGTACCACCGCGGTCACGATCGAGCACCGCGACCTCGACCGGTTCGGTGCCACCGCACCGCAGGTACGCACGTCGCTGGACAGCCCGAACGGCTGGGCCGGCCTGCTCGACGCGTACGCGGGGGTGGCGGGGCGGTAATCAGCTGGGAAATCAAGATCTTTTTAGGATTTTGTCCCGGGTTCGTCGATCTCACCTCCGCTCCTCCCGCGGGAGACCGTTCCGCCCCTATCGCTACGCTCCGGGGACTCCACTGCCAGCTGAGTGGGGCGACGCATCATCCACCGCGGTCTGGTGACTTGTACGTGTAGGCCCGGTTCCTGCCGTTCATGGTCCGCGATGGTGAAGGATCCTCCGGCCCGTGAGCCGCGGTCGCCTCTCCTTGATGGAAACGGTGAGTGGGCGACGGTGATGGATGCTCGCCCCACTCACCTGGCAGTGGAGGCCCCCCAGGGCCGGAACGGTCTCCCGCGCGAGGAGCGGAGGTGAGATCGACGAGCCCGGGACGGAATCTTCAAAAGATCTTGATTCTGAGGGATTTTCGTTCCGGCGGTGAACCCGGGAGCCCCCGAGCGCAACAGAGATGGTGATGGACGACGACGAGTTGATCGCCGCGGTGGCCCGGGGCGACGATACGGCGCTGCGGCAGCTGTTCCTGCGGCACGCGCCGTGGCTGGCCGCCCGGCTGCGGGCGGTGCTGCCGGCCGCCGACGTCGAGGACGTCCTGCAGGAGACGTTCCTCGCCGTGTGGCGGGGGGCTGCCGGCTGCCGGGGCGAGGCCGTCGGCGGCTGGATCTGGGGGATCGGCCGGCGGCAGGCCGCGCTGTGGCTGCGCCGGCGGGGGCGGGTCGAACTGCTGCCGCTCATCGATGGCGGGGCCTGGACCGAGGGCGAGGAGTTGTCGGCGGATCCGGCGGACCTGGTTGCCGCCCGGTCGGAGCTCGCCGACGCGCTCGGTGCCCTGGGCCCTGCGGGCAGCCCGCAACGCGAGACGTGGCGGCTGATGTATGTCGAGGACAGGACGGTGGCGGAAGTGGCCGAGCTGACCGGTGTTCCGGCGGGGACGGTGAAGAGCCGGGCCCATCATGCGCGCCGGCTGCTGCGCGCGGCGCTGGGGCTGGGCGGGGCGACGGCGGATGGAGGCCGGTGATGGGCGTACCCGATGATGTCGACCTCGACCGCGTCTGGGTCGGTGTGGCCGCTCAAGTCTGGCGCCGCCGGCCGCACCGGATCGAACGCCTTGCCGCGATCGTGCTGCGGTCACCGGGCCTGGCCCGGGCGTTGACCACCACTCCGTCGCTGCTGCCCGGCAGCCTCATCGCCACGGCGTTGATCCTGGCCGTCGGCAGTCTCGCCGCCCGGGAGACCGGTACGCCGTACGCGGCGCTCCTCGCTCCCGTGGCGGCGGCAGCGGGGATCGCGTACTCCTATGGGGCCGGCACGGATCCGGCGTGGGAGCTGATCCGGGCGACGGCGGTCAGCGACCGGATGATCCTGCTGGTACGCGCCCTGGCGGTGTTCGCGGTGAACGCGGTGCTGGGGTTGCTGGCATCCCTCGCGTCGGGCGCGGCCACGGTGCTGACGTTCGGCTGGCTGCTGCCCATGACGGCGGTGTGCGCGCTGGCGCTGGCGGCGGCGACGCTGGCCCGCTCGGCAACGGCGGGCCTGGCCGTCGGGACGGCCGCGTGGCTGGTGGACGTCGCGTCGCGGCGGCTGGCCGGCGGCCGGCTCGGCGCGGCGGTCAGCGACGCCGCGCTCTCGGTTCCCTATCTGATCGTCGCAGTCTGCTGTGCCGCGGTCGTCGTGTACGCGACCCGGACCGAAAGGGGGGTTTCATGAACGTCGAGGCCGCGGATCTGACCCGGCGGCTCGGGCGGACGCAGGCGGTGGCCGGGGTGACGCTGACGGTCGACCGGGGCGTCTACGGGCTGCTCGGGCCGAACGGCGCCGGGAAGACGTCCCTGCTGCGGATGCTGGCGACCGTCCTCGCGCCGTCGTCGGGGCGGCTGCGGCTGCTCGACGGCGATCCGGGCGATCACCGGCAGTGCAAGGCGATCCGGCGCCGGCTGGGCTACCTGCCGCAGAATCCCGGCTACTACCCGCGGTTCACGGTGGTGGACTTCGTCGAGTACTTCGCGCTGCTCAAGGAGATCCCGGCGGCGCGGGTGCCGCGCGCGGTGGCGGCCGCCGTCGAGCGGGTCGGCCTGGGGGACAAGGCGACCGCGCGGCTGCGTACGCTGTCCGGCGGCATGCTGCGGCGGGTCGGCATCGCCCAGGCGATCGTCAACGACCCGGACCTGCTGCTGCTCGACGAGCCGACGGCCGGGCTGGATCCCGAGCAGCGGGTCGCGTTCCGGGCGCTGCTGCGCGACCTCGGCCAGACCGCGACCGTGATCGTCAGTACGCATCTCGTCGAGGACGTCGGCGCGGCCTGCACCCAGGTCGGCCTCATGGACCAGGGCCGGATCGTCTTCTCCGGCACGCCGGACGAGCTGACCCGCCGTGGCGAGGGCACCGACGCCGCCGGTGACGCCCCGCTGGAACGCGGTTACAGCGCCGTTCTGACGGAGGCCCGGGCATGAGCTTCTCCTTCGGCACCGCCCGCCTGTTCCGCCTGGAGGTACGCCGCAGCGCGCTGCCGTGGCTGCTGCCCGTCGTCGCGATCCTGTTCTGGCTCATCGTCTACCGCCGCAGCGACCTCTTCCCTCCAGTGTGGAGCATCAGGGCGCGGGCGATGCAGACCGCGACCGTGTCGGTCTTCCTGCCGATCGTGGTCGGCGCGGCGGCCTGGATGGGCGGCCGCGAGGCCCGGCACGGGTTGACCGACCTGCTGGCGAGCACGGTCCGGTCGCGCTGGTACCGCCAGGTCGCCCTCTGGGCGGCCACCACCGCGTGGTCGGCCGTCGCGTACGCGGTGTGCGTCGGTGCGCTGTACGTGGCGATCGGCCGGCAGGCGAGCTGGGGCGGCCCGTTGTGGTGGCCGGTCGCGGTCGGCGCGGCCTGCCTGCCCGTGTTCACCGCACTCGGGCTGGCCGCCGGCGGGTTGCTGCCCGGCCGGTTCACGGCACCGCTGGTGTCGGTCGCCGCGTTCTTCGCGCTGGAGACCAGCGCGCAGCTGATCCACGGCGACCACTCGCCGTGGCAGATCTCCCCGCTCGTGGCCGGGCCGTGGAACGGCGGGGCGGATCAGGACCTGGCGACGTTCTACCCGTACCTGTCCGACCTGCCGCGCGTCCAGATCGCCTTCCTCGCCGGCATCGCGGTGGTCCTGGTCGCCGCCCTCGGGCTGCCCGCGACCGCCGGCAGCCGCCGTCAACGCCTCGCGGCCGCCGCTCTGACGATCGCCGGCCTGGCCACCGCCACCACAGCGGCCGCCCTGGCCGGCACGGGCCGGCTCGACCCGCACGGCATGATCGCCATTCCGGCCGTGCACGACGCGGCCGCCGACCGGCCCGTGCCCTTCACACCCGTGTGCAGCGCCGCGGCGGTCCCGGTCTGCCTGCATCCGGCGTACGCGTACGAGCTGGCGACCGTCGACGCGGCGCTGCGGCCGGTGCTCGACCAGCTGGCCGGCGTACCGGGGGCGCCGGTGCGGGTCAGCCAGGGCGCGGTGCGCTACTCCTCGGACGACGGCGGCGGCATCGGCGCCCGGCTGGACGGCCGGCAGCCCGGCGGCGATTCGCCGGAGTTCCGGATGGTGCTGCCCAACCAGCTGCCCGGTCCGCCGCTGAACGCCGAGAACCTGGCCGCCGCCGTGCGGGCGATGACCGCACGCGACATCGTGATGGCGGTCGTCTGCGGCGGCCGCGAGGTGACCGACGCGCAGGAGGCGGTGATCGGCGCGCTGACCGGCGACCCGCACGCGCCGCCCGGCAGCCCGGTCGCCCAAGCGGCGCAACGCTTCGCCACGCTGCCCGCCGCCGACCGGCACGCGTGGCTGGTCCGCAACGCCGCCGGTCTGCGTACCGGCGGGATCACCCTGGAGCAGTTGCCGTGAGCGTCGAAGCGGCGGCCCGCTCCCGGCTGCTGAGCCTCTTCCTGGCCGGCCGGCGGGTTCCCGCGGCCCTCGCCGCCGTCGCGGTCGCCGCGATCACCCTGCACCTGGCCCTCTACCGGCCGTGGAACACCTACGGGGCGCTGCAACTGCCGCTCATCGTCGAAGCGGCGTGCGCGGCCGCCATCGCCGGTACGCTCGCCAGCCCGTTCGGCGAACCCGAGCGGGTGGCCGGCAGTCGCCTTCCGTTCCTGCGCTCGACGATGGTCGTCGGGCTGACCGCGGCCGCGGCCTGCGCCCTGGCCGTCGCCACGGTCGGCGTCCCGTTGTCCGGCGGCGTCGCGGCGCTGGTGCGCAACCTCGTCGGCTTCGTCGGACTCGGCCTGCTGTGCGCGGCCGCGGTCGGCGGTGGCCTCGCCTGGACCGGCCCGGTCACGTATCTCATCCTCGGGGTGTACGCGCTCTACACCCAATGGCACGGCCCGGCACTGACCACGCCGTGGGTCTGGCCCGGGCGGCCGGGCCACGATCCGGGCGCGGCGCTGTGCGCGGGGGTGGTGTTCGCGATCGGACTCGCCGTCTACACGTGGCGGGGAGCCCGCGAGTGACAGGTCATACCGGCTCGCTGCGCCATCGCCACGAGCCGGGATGCCAGACCTCCCGCGCGTGCCCGTCCGGCGTACCCGGGTCGGCGAGGCGGGTCGCCCTTCCCTCCCACCGCAGCGCGCCGGCCTCGTCACCGGACGTACGCAGGCGTTCGGCGTACCCGCGCATGATGGCCAGATGCGGCTCGACGCCGGTCTCGTGGCCGTAGCCGCCGAGCAGGTCCGCCCGGTTCAACCGCAGGTTCTCGTACGCGAGCTCGGCCGCCCGGGCGCGCAGCCCGTCACTGTCGAGTAGATCGGCCGCTGCTGCCGCGCAGCGGGAGTCGCCGAGCTCGCCACCCCGCTGGAACCATTTCAGCGCTTCGTCGCGGTCGCCGTCGGCGAGGAGGACCCGGGCGTAGTCCAGGATGGAGTTGGAGATGCCCTCGTCGCCGGATTCGCCGGGCCAGGGACGGATGCGCCGGTCGTCCGCGAGCGCGAGCGCGTACCCGGTCTCGGCCGCCCGCAGCAGCCATGTACGCATTCCGTCGCCGTCGCCGCGCTCCCGGCAGACGACCGCCAGGTTCTGCATGGCGCCGGCGTGGCCGAGCCGGGCGGCGGCCAGGTTCCAGCGTTCGGCGCCGTCGAGATCCTCCCGCTTGAGGTGGGCGTAGCCGAGATTGGTCATGGCGTTGGCGTCGCCGCCCTCGGCCGCGCGGGCGTACCAGGACTCGGACTCGTCGTCACGGCCGTGCACCCGCAAGAAGAAGCCGATCTGGCCGAGGGCGTAGACGTCACCCTCGTCGATGGCCTGCAGCAGCAGCGCCTCGGCGGCCGCCGGCCGGCCCTCGTGCTCCTCGAGGGACGCGGCCAGCGTCATCGCCGCCGGGTCACGCGCCGCGACGCCGCGATCCAGCCACCGGCGGGCCCGCAGATGCTCGCCGAGCTCGTAGAGCAGCAGCGCGAGCCGGCGGGTCGCCAGCCGGTTGCCCCGGTCGGCGGCCTTGACCCAGGCGGACTCGGCGATCGTGGAAAGACCCCTGCGGTACGCCGCCGATCCGATGTCGCCGCACGCGTCGGGCGTGGCCACGTCGACGAGCTGCCGCCAGCTCGTCTCGTCGGCCAGCGCGCCGGCGACCTCGGGGTCGCGCTCGTCGAGCGAGTGCCCGACCAGGATGTCGGACACGTAGTAGCCGTCGATCCGCCCGGCCTGCGTACGCACCTGGCGTACCGCGGCGATCTGACCGCGTACGGGCTCCTCGGCCCAGGCGATCGCGGCCTTGAACCAGTCCGCGGTGAGCGGGGCGGCGCCGCGGCCGGCCAGCAGGGCGACCGCCAGCGCGGCGAGTACCTCTGCGGGGAGGACGTCGGGATGCCCGCACCGGCGCGCGAGGACGGCCGCGGTGATGACCGCCCGGCCGGCGGTGTCGGCGCCGTCGCCGGTCCAGTGCCTGATCAGCTCCGTGGCACCGGCCAGCGTCGGTATGACGGCGTGGTCGCTCGCGCGCTCGCTGGCGAGGGCGATCCGCGGATCGGCCCGGGCGATCTCGGCCGCCCTGGCCTGCTCGGCGGGGCTCAGACGGCCCGGCAGGTCGAGCCGGATCGCCGGCTCGGCACCGGCCTGCCGGCCCGACGGGCTGGCGAGCATCCGCATGACCTGGTAAGCGTCGCTGTTCATCTGCTGCCCGATGCCGGTCTGCGGTCCGACGATGGCCTCGAGGTCGACCGGCCTGATGGTGCCCGCCAGCAGTACGCGTCCCGCCCGGCCGGCGAGCAGGAACTTGACGGTGTCGGCGGTGAGCGGCCGGTTGGTGAAGTAGGTCTGCAACTCGTCGAGCAGGATCACGGTGTGGTCGAGCCTGGGTCGGTGGCGGACCAGTTCGTCGAGGTCCGCGCCGTCGGCCGGGATGTACAGGCGCCACCCGGGCAGCTCGTGGCGCAGCGCCTCGAACAGGGTCCGGCTCTTGCCGGCGGCCGTCGGGCCGACCAGGACCACGATCCCGGAGCCGTCGGCCCGGTGGCGCAGCCACTTTCGCAGCAGGTCGTCGAGGTCGCGCGGAATGTACTTCGGATACATGGCGGTCAGGCGGTCCGCGGGGGCGGCGAGCGGGATGGCCGCGTGGATGTTGAAAGTGATGCGATCCGTGACCTCGCGCACGTACGGCAGCCGTCGCCGCGGCCGGGGCTTCGGCGGCGGGGGCGATGCGGATCCGCGATCGAGGAGGACCGCGATGAGCGAGAAGATGGCGCTGCTCAATCCGCTGGTCGCGGTGACGACCCAGCCCGGCGACCCCCAGCTGCCGGAGGCGATGGCGGACACGACCGTGCCGACCAGGAAAAGGGCGGCCGCCGCCCACAGCCATCGGCGCTGCGACATATGTCCACAGTGGCGAGGGACCGAGATCCAATCAAGCGGTGCCCGTCAGGGGGACGCCGAACGGCTGTCGGCCGTCCCCGTTCGGCCACCGTCGTGACAGGACGGTGGACGTCCGTTCACCCTGCGCGCAGCCGCTTGTAGGTGTGCAGCGGCAGGTTCGACAGCGAGATCCAGAACCGGCGGCGCACCGTGAGGCCCGCCGGCCGGAGGGAGTCGAGGTGCTCCAGCAGCGCCAGCGTTCCCGGGGACATCGGAAGCCACAGTGTCCGGTCGCCCCGGCAGCGCAGGCGTACCGACTGCAGGAAGTAGCTCGCGCGGGCGTCGACGAGCTCGTCGAGGGAGACCGAGCCCCGGCTGAACAACGTGCGCCAGTGCACCGCGTGCCGGGTCACGGTCAGCGACACGACGGTGTACACCGAGCGCAACGCCGTCAGCGCCACGACGAGGAGGTAGAGGGCGAGGAAGAGAAGGTTCACGTCGCCCCGGACGAAGCTGATCGTGCCGAGGGCGAGGAAGAACAGCGGCAGGGCCTGGAAGATCCAGAAGAGCGGCGTGGGACGGAGAACCCCGGCCGGGTCGGGTAGTTCGGGGTCGAGCGAAGCGTCAGCGATCACAGCCGGACATCTTGGCACCCCTGTGCCACCGCCGCTGCCCTGCGTGATCAGAAGGCGCGAATCTCGTTGAACCGCCCAACCCGGCCGAGAACGGCGGCTACTGGAAAGCCGGCGCGTGCTCCGCGCACCAGTCGGCGAAGCTGCGCGCCGGGCGGCCCGTCAGATCCTCCACAGTGGAGACGACCGTGTACCCGATCTCCGGCGTGTTCCCGTACACCCAGACCAGGAAGTCGATGACGTGCGCGGGCAGGCCCTCGGCGGCCCACTTCTCGCGCGCCTGCGCCTCGGTCAGCTCGACGAGGGCGATGTCCCGGCCGACGGCCTGGCTGAGGATGGCCACCTTCTCGGGCACGGTCAGCGCCTCCGGGCCGGTGACGGTGTACGTCTTGCCGCCGTGCCCGTCCTGCGTGAGCGCGACGACGGCGACCGCCGCGATGTCCGCCTCGTGGACCATGGCGCTGCGCCGGCTGAGGAACGGCTCGCGGATGGTGCCCTCGCGGACGGCGGCGACCCAGGCGAACGTGTTCGACATGAACTCGACCGGCTGCACGAAGGTCCACGCCAGGTCGCTGTCCTGCACGGCCTTCTCGATGCTGGTCTCGTCGCCGCCGCGCAGCACGGTCACCCGCCGTACGCCGGCCGCGCGGACGAGTTCGACGAGGGCGGGGCCGGTGTCCAGCCCCTGCAGCCCACCGCCGTCGAAGTTGATGAGGTGCACGGCCTCGACGCCGTCCAGGGCCGGGATCAGGGTGTCCGGGCGGGAGAGGTCGCCGACCACCATCTCGGCGCCGGGCACCGAGGCCTCGGGATTGCGGGTCAGGGCGCGGACGGCGTGCCCCTGCTCGACGAGCTGGGCGACGATCTGGCGGCCGATGGTACCGGTCGATCCGGTGATCAGGATTCTCATACACACCACCGTATGCGGCCTTTAGGAAAGGTCCGTTCCTAATGCCGAGTCGGATCTCAGGGTAATTTCCTGCCGGGATTTGTCGGTGCGCCGGGGTAGGTTCCGATCATGACCGACAGGAAGCCCGTCGAGCCCGTGGTGGACGCCCAGCTGGCCGAGCCGTTCCCGACCCCCGCGGCGTACGCGGCGGCGATCGAGCAGGCCCGCGCGGCCGCCCAGGCCTACTTCGCCGGTGGCGAGCTGATGCTGGACGACGGCGACTACGACGCGCTGATGGCGCGGCTGTCGGCCACCGAGCGGGCCGAGCCGGACTGGAAGGCCGACGACTCGCCGACCTCCGTGGTGGCGGCCGGCATGGCGGTCGCCGGGGACGTCGTGCACAGCGAGCCGATGCTCAGCCTGGACAACATCTTCTCGGAGGACGGCCTGCGTACCTGGTCGACCCGGCTGGAGCGCATCCTCGGCCACCCGGTCGAGCGCTACACCGTCGAGCCGAAGATCGACGGCCTCGCGATCGCGGCCACCTACGCCGACGGCGAGCTCGTCCGGGTCGCGACCCGCGGCGACGGCCGCGCCGGCGAGGACGTGACCGCCCAGACCCGGCTCGTCGCCGGCCTGCCGAAGAAGCTGTCCGAGCCCGTCAGCATCGAGGTCCGCGGCGAGGTCTTCATGACCGACGCCGACTTCGAGGTCGCCACCGAGCGGCGTGTCGCGCACGGCGAGCCGCCGTTCGCCAACCCGCGCAGCGCCGCCGCCGGTTCGCTGCGCGCCCAACGGGTCTACGACGTCCCGCTGTCCTTCTTCGCGTACGCGGCGCACGGCCTGCCCGACTGGGCGCACTCGGACGGCCTGGACTACCTGCACAAACTCGGCGTGTCCACGGTGGCGCAGTCGTCGGCCGGCCTGGCCCTGTGCGACACCGTCGACGCCGTGTACGCGGCCGTCGGCCGGATCGGCACCGGCCGCGCGTCGCTCGGCTTCGGCGTCGACGGTGCGGTGATCAAGGCCGACTCCGCCGCCGACCGGTCCGCGGCCGGCGCGTCGAGCAAGGCGCCCCGCTGGGGGATCGCGTACAAGTTCCCGGCGGACACGCGTACGACGAAGCTGCTCGGCATCGAGGTGCAGGTGGGCCGCACCGGAGTGATCACGCCGGTCGCGGTGCTGGAGCCGGTGCAGGTCGGCGGCGTGACGGTGACCTCGGCGACCCTGCACAACTTCGCCGACCTCGTCGTCCGCGACGTCCGCGTCGGCGACACCGTCTTCGTGCGCCGGGCCGGCGACGTCATCCCCGAGATCACCGGGGCGAAGCTCGACGAGCGCGCGGCCGACGCGCCGGAGTTCACGCCGCCCGAGACGTGCCCGCGCTGTGGCGGCGAGATCGACCGCGCGCAGAAGCGCTGGCGCTGCACGAACGGACGGGCCTGCGGGGCGATGGAGTCCCTGACGTACTTCACCTCCCGCCCGGCGATGGACATCGAGGGCCTCGGCGGCAAGATCCTGCAGTCGCTCATCGCGGCCGAACTGGTCACCGACCCCGCCGACCTGTACGCGCTCGACGTCGCCACGCTGATCCCGCTCGACCGGATGGGACAGGTGTCGGCCACCAACCTCGTCACCGCGATCCAGAATTCGAAGGCGCAGCCGATGCACCGCGTCCTGACCGGCCTCGGCGTACGCATGACGGGCCGGTCGATGTCGCGCCGCCTGGCCCGCCACTTCGGCACGATGGACGACCTGCTGGCCGCCGACGCCGCGATCCTGCAGCACGTCGAAGGCGTCGGACCCGAGCGGGCCGCGATGATCGCCGCCGAGCTGGTCGAGCTCGCCCCGCTCATCCGCAAACTCGCCGCGGCCGGGGTGAACATGACCGAGCCGCGGACCGCCGTGACGCCGTCGGCCGACCGCCTGCCGCTGCAGAAGGACGACGGCAGCCCGATGACGGTCGTCGTCACCGGATCCGTGCCGGGACTGTCGCGTACCGAGGGCAACGAGGCGGTCGAACGGCTCGGCGGCAAGTCGTCGGGTTCGGTGTCGAAGAAGACCGACCTCGTGGTCGTCGGCGAAGGCGCCGGCTCGAAGGCGGACAAGGCCGTGGAGCTCGGCGTACGCGTCATGACGGCCGAGGAGTTCGCGGAGCTGGTGGCCGCGGCCGAGGACTGAGGCCGAAAATGTCGGACCCCGCGGGCAAGGTCTAACGCATGAAGTTTCAGCTGACGATCGACTGTGCCGACCCGGACCGCCTCGTTCCCTTCTGGGCGGCCGCGCTCGACTACCGCCCGCAGGATCCGCCGGAAGGGCATGCGACCTGGCGCGACTTCTACGTGAGCGTGGGCGTGCCGGCGGAGGAGCTCGGTGACGGCGACTGCGCGGACCGGCTCCTCGATCCGGCCGGCAACGGGCCGTCGATCTGGTTCCAGGTCGTTCCCGAGAAGAAGACGATCAAGAACCGGCTGCACCTCGACGTGATGGCGGGCGGCGGCCGCTCGGTTCCCCTGCCGGAACGCCGCGAACGCGTCGACGCCAAGGTGGCGGAGCTGGTCGGACTCGGCGCCACGGTGCTGCGCAAGCACGACGGCGAGACGTCCGACCACTACGGGGTCACGCTGGCCGACCCGGAAGGCAACGAGTTCTGCGTCGCATGAGCCGGGAGCCCCACGACCTGGAAGCCCCACGACCTGGAAGCCCCACGACCTGGAAGCCGCATGACCTGGAACAGGAGAGTTCGATGACCGAGGTGGCATTGCGGCCGATCGAGGAGGCCGACCTCGACGCGATCTTCGAGCAGGGTAGGGATCCCGAGTCGGCCTGGATGGCGGCCTTCGTCGTCGAGAACCCCGACGACCGCGCCGCGTTCGACCTGCACATGGCGAAGATCCGGTCGCTGCCGGACGCGACCCAGCACGTGATCACCGTCGACGGACGGTTCGCCGGCACCGTCGGCAGCTACGTGATGGACGGCGACACCGAGGTCACGTACTGGGTGGACCGGTCGTTCTGGGGGCAGGGCATCGCCGGCCAGGCGCTGGCGCTGCTGCTGGAGACGGTCAAGGTTCGGCCGCTGTTCGCCCGCGCCGCGAGCGACAACACGAGATCGCTCAGAGTGCTGCAACGGGCCGGATTCCGGATCACCGGCACCGACCGCGGGTACGCGAACGCGCGCAAGGCGGAGATCGAGGAAACGATCCTGCGCCTCGACGAACAGGTTGGCGAGTAGCGGCGGCTGGTCGGTCTGCCGACCAGCCAACCGATGCCCGGCGGCGTGATCGTTCGCGGCTCGGACGTAAGTCCTGCTCGACGTGCCTTGATCATGTAACCCGTATATGTCGAAACCGGTTCTCCTGCAACGTATATGCGTTACATGATCAAGGCCTATCGACCGTGCTCAGGCGCCGAGCCCGAGGCGACCGGAGCGAGAGGTCCTCGCATCCTGTCGGCGCCGCGACGCGTACTCCCGCATGGCAAGCGGAAGGACGACGGTGCGTGACCGCTCAGGGTTCTACGCTGTGGCGTGGACGTTCCCGGGTATCTCGAAGACTTCGCGCCGCCGCCGAGCACGGTCCTGATTGACGCGATGGCATGGCTTGAGGACGAGTTGTTCTGGCCCGCGTTCCTCGCGCAGGTCGGCATGGCGCGGTTGGCGCCCGCAGCGTTCGACGCGGACCTGGCGGACCTGTCCGCATACGTGGAGCGCTTCGAGCGCACCGACCAGTGGCCCGTGTTCTCGGTCTCCGTGGGCGGTGGGCTGTTGTACCTGATCCTCCGCAACTACCCCGACGATGCCGGCATCGACTGGCAGCTCGACGCCACGGCTACTGATGCGGTGGACCGGCAGGCCGCGGAGATCGGCGGATATCGGCCAGGTCCGGGGCTGCCCTGGGAACTTCTGCCTACCGAGGCCGACCAGCTGCTGCTGGCCCTGCCCGCCGTCGGTGATTCGGCGGTCCCCGATGGCGTCGCCGATCGGGTGGCCCAAGCGCTTCGGGCGGTGTCGGCGGTGCGCGTCGATGAACTCGCGGAGGAACTGCTCAGCTGTCGCGCTTGTATCGTCCTGCAGTGACGCCCCCGTGCGCGGCTCACCCTTCGGTGCTGGTCTCCGGCTCTCGCCGGGTCAAGACCAGGGCTTCACCTTCGGTGATGGCGATCGTGTGCTCGGAGTGGGCCGTGCGTGACCCGTCGGCCGACCGGATCGTCCAGCCGTCGGGGTCGTACTTGATCTGGTCGGTGGTCCGGGCCAGCCACGGTTCGAGCGCGAGCGTCAGTCCCGGTCGCAGCGTGAGCCCTCGCCCCGCCCGGCCTTTGTTGGAGACGTGCGGCTCCTCGTGCATCGTGCGGCCGAGGCCGTGGCCGCCGAACTCGGTGTTGACCGGGTAGCCGTGGCTCTGGGCCACCGCGCCGATGGCCGCGGACAGGTCGCCGATGCGGTTGCCCGGACGGGCGATCGCGATCGCCGCCTCCAGTGCTTCCTCGGTGGCACGGATGATGCGGAGGTCTTCCTCGTCGGCCTTCCCGACCACGACGGTACGCGCCGAGTCGGCGACCCAGCCGTTGATGCTGACGGCGATGTCGGCGCTGAGGACGTCGCCGTCGCGCAGCGTGTAGTCGTGGGGGAGGCCGTGCAGGACGGCGTCGTTGACCGACAGGCAGATGACGTTGCGGAAGGGGCCGCGCCCGAACGACGGCGCGTAGTCCCAGTAGCACGACTCCGCTCCGCGGCGCTTGAGCATGCCGCGCGCGTGGTGTTCGAGGTCCAGCAGGTTGACGCCCACGTCGGCGAGCCGGCCGATCTCGGAGAGCACTTCCGCGACGAATCGTCCGGTCACGTGCATGCGCTGGATCTCTGCCGGCGTCTTCAGCTCGATCACGACAACCTCGCCTCGCAGGGTGATGGTATTACTATACCGGCACCGTAACACTTGCCGGTATAGTAATACCAAATTCTAGCCCGGTCGCCTATCCTGGTCGCATGGTCCGCCACCCGCTCACTCCTGAGCAGATCG
This sequence comes from Hamadaea tsunoensis DSM 44101, assembly GCF_000428945.1. Classification (GTDB taxonomy): domain Bacteria; phylum Actinomycetota; class Actinomycetes; order Mycobacteriales; family Micromonosporaceae; genus Hamadaea; species Hamadaea tsunoensis. Next base: position 159,469 of record NZ_KE386821.1, read on the forward strand.
AAGCCGGCAGGCGTCTCGGCGTACTGCTGCGCCGGGCACGTGCGGAACGCGAGCTGGTCGAGGTCGCGCGGGCGGCGGGGATCTCGCCGGAGACCCTGCGCAAGATCGAGACCGGCCGGCTGCCCACCCCCGGCTTCGGCACCGTCATCTGCCTCGGCGAGGTGCTCGACCTGCCTTTGCAGGAGTTGGCGGCCACCTGGCGCGGCAGCGACCTCTCGCTGGGCCTGGCCTGAGGCATCCGCCGAGCCGGTGAGCCCCGACGTCAAGAGCGGCTGACCGACTGGATCGCCTACGCGGCTACCGCCGGTTCGAGCAGTGACAACGTCCGCTCCCGTGCGTCGAGGCCGGCGCGGATGCCGATCGGCATCGGCAGGTTCGGGCCGGCGTGGCCGAACTCGACGTTGCCCAGGACCGGGATGTCGCGGTCGCCGAGGACGTCCAGGACTATCTCGGGCAGGGTCGGGGACGCGCCGGGCTCGAGCCCGGCGATCTCGCGGGGTATGCCGACGACCAGGCCGGAGATCCGATCGAGGATGCCGCTGTGCCGCAGCACCTGCAGGTAGCTCCACACGTGCGAGGCCAGGCCGCCCATCTCTTCCCAGAACAGCACGGCACCGTCGAACCGGTCGAGCGGCAGCGCGTACTGCGTCGCCTGCGCGAGGACGATGCGATTGACGACCCCGCCGATCAGCCGGCCTTCGGCCCGACCGGGCCGCCAGCACTCCCACGACGGGCTCGCGGGCAGGTCGCCGATCGCCTCGGTGCCGGTGAGCAGACGGCGGTAGAGGTTCTCGAGTTCCGCTTGGCGTGCCGCGGGCGCGGCCTGCCAGTGGCCGCCGAAGCCGGGGACGGCCATGTCGGCGTGGAACCCGACCAGGCCCGTACGCGCGTACAGCACCAGGTGCAGCAGGGAGATGTCGCTGTAGCCGAGGATCGGTTTGGGGTCGGCCCTGATCGCCTCGACGTCGATCAGGTCGAGGTAGCCCAGCACCGTCTGGCCGCCGTCGCTCGCGACGATCGCGCGTACCTCGGGGTCGCGGAGCAGGCGGTTGAACTCCTCGGCGATCTCCGTCGGCGCCGCCGCGCTCCACCAGTGGTGCCGCCCGGCTTCGAGCAGCGGAGCCCGGCGTACGCGGAATCCCATCCGTTCGAGCACGACCACCGTCCGCTCGATGTGGGACTCGTACGCGGCCGGCAGCGGACCGGACAGCGCCGCGAGGACGACGAGATCTCCGGGCTTCAGGGCACGCGGGCGAAGCAGGCCGGGCGGTGCGGAACCGATCATGACCCCCAGTGTGGCCGGTGCCGGTGGCGCGGTCATCCGACTTTCGCGCGCCGGCTCCACTGTCGACGGACGGTGGCGGCGCCGTTCGGCCGTCCCCGAACGTGGCCGGGTTCCGGATGCTCGCGCGGCTGGATCTCGGACAGCTGCGCACCGCACGCCTCCGTACGGTCATCGCATTCCACTTCGTCGATCCGAGAGGGAATCCGATGCTGTCCGACTTCTTCCTGTCCAGCAAGGGCCACGGCGGCCGCGACGTCGTCTACTTCGCCCGGGAGAACGCCGTCCTGGACGCCGACGAGCTGAAGACCATCACCCGGCTCGCCGAGGCCGGCCCGGACGTCAACCTCGACATCGTCGGTACCGCCTCGGACGACGAGTGCTATTCGCGTACCGATCTGACGGTGGGGGAGCTGGTCGACGCCCGGGTCGTGGCGGTCGTGGAAGCGCTGAAGACGGCCGGCTGGAAGGGGAAGCCGGCTGTGCTGTCGGTGGTCAAGAACACCGAGTACGCCACCGATCCGAGGGGCCTGCGCCGGGTCACCATCGCCGCCACCAAGGACCAGTCGTCGGCCTCCGGCACGGCGGCGAAGCCCGAACCCCCGCACCGCAAGGCCGCCAAGGAGATCACCGACGCCCAGGGCCAGGCCGAGGCGTACGTGGACAAGGTCGTCGGAATCCTGGACGCCAAGGCCGGCGACGAGGAGTACATCAAGGTCGTCGCCACCGCGAAGCTGCTGTTCTCCGACCGGGTCGACCTGCGGTCGCTGAGCACCGACCTCAAGACCATCGGTGCCTTCCTGCGCAAGCTGCGCGAACGCGAGCCGGGCGGCACCGCGCACAAGCCCGGGTTCCGGTTCGTCGCGTACGGCGGCAGCAGCCTGGCGGTCACCAAGGGACACAAGGATGAGGCGGTCATCGACTTCGGCCCCGACATGCTCACCGCCCGGGCCGACAGCAAAGCCCTCACCTTCGTGCACGAGTCGGCCCACGCCGTGCTCCGGGCCAAGGACATCGCGTACGCGGACCGGCGGTTGTTCTGGAAGCTCGACCAGGCCCAGGCGACCCGGAACGCCGACAGCTACGGCCTGTTCGTGCTGATGGCGGCCCGGGACTACGAGCCGTCCAAGCTGCCGCCGCAGGACGACACCCGCGAGCTCAAGGTCGATGCCGAACTCGACCGGCCGAAGCTGGCGGTGGAGGCGCTCGCGTACGCCGAGACCTATCTGGGGCTGGCGGCGCACGACGTCGACCACGCCTACCGCCGCGTCTGGAGGCACGTGCTCGACGACGGGATGTGGAGCGACAGCTACGAGGGCATCCTGAAGCAGGTGCGTATCGCCTTCCCGGGGGAGTTGACCCGGGGCAGCAGCCCGGCCCGGCCGGACGACATCGTGCTGACCGGCATCCACCGGCGGCTGCGGCGTATGCGCGACCCGATCGTGGGCAAGGTGGTGACCTTCGAGCCGGGCTCGTCGGCCCGCTTCGCGGACGGCACGCTGACGCTGCCGTCCGCGTTCTTCACCCAGAGCCTCGCCAAGCGCGTCGAGGCGGTCCTGCTCGCGCTGGCCGCCGCCGAAAGCTCCGTTCCCAGTGCGATGAGGCAGCAGTACGCGACTCTCGTGGTGAACCTGGCCGCCCAGGAGCGGTACGCGCAGTGACGCGTACCGGCAGTGACGCGTACCGGCAGTGACGCGTACAGGCAGTGACGCGTACAGGCGGATGCCTCAGACGGTAGGCGGCACCGGGACCGGGACGTGCAGCTGGAGGCGCTCGGTGACGGCCTGGCAGAACGCGGGGGCGGGCCGCTTCACCTGGATGTACGCCCCGTCGTTGGTGAGCCAGGCGCGCGCGACGCGGGCGGGGTCGGCGAACCAGAAGGACGCGGCGCCGCCGATGAAGAAGGCGACGGCCAGCACGAAGGAGAGCCAGCCGACGACGGCGCCCAGGTCGGCGCCCTTGGCCAGGATCGACGGGCCGGCGCACGAGGCCGGGACCATGAGCAGGGACAGCGTGCCGATGAGCTTCAGCGTCTGGGCCTGCTTCGTGCACTGTGGACAGACTGGCCACAGCGGCGCCTGCACCCGCTTGGTCATCGCCGCGGCCACGATGATGTAGGGCAGGGCGCCCAGCAGGAGCAGGAGGTAGGTCCACTTCGGCGGGCTGGACTCGATTTTGGCCTTGACGCCGACGGGCCCGGGCGCGCCGTGTGGAGCGCACACCGGCGGCATGCCCAGGCCCGAGGTCACCAGCCACGTGGGGAAGAAGAACTGCGGGATCACGGGTGTGGCGGGGGCGGTCATGGTCTCGTCCTCGGGGCCGTCGTCGTCTGGGTGCAGCGGAGCCTATGCGAGTCGACGACGGCCCGTGGGGCGGAAACCGGTTTGATCATCTTGGGCGTTCGGCCAGGTGGTCACCGGGCCGTCCGGCTGAGGACCGCACCCCCGGCGTACGCGGCTGCGGCGCCGAGTTCCTCCTCGATGCGGATGAGCTGGTTGAACTTGCTCGTCCGGTCGCTGCGCGACAGCGATCCCGTCTTGATCTGGCCGCAGCCCAGTCCGACGGCCAGGTCGGCGATCGTCGTGTCCTCGGTTTCGCCGGAGCGGTGCGACATCACGACTCCGTAGCCCGCGTCCTGCGCGACGCGTACCGCTTCGACGGTCTCGGTGAGGGTGCCGATCTGGTTCACCTTGATCAGGATCGCGTTGGCGATGCCGTCGGCGATGCCCTGCCGCAGCAGCGCCGGGTTCGTGCAGAAGACGTCGTCGCCGACGAGCTGGCAGCGGCCGCCGAGCGTACGCGTCAGCTCGGTCCAGCCGGCGACGTCGTCCTGGGCCACACCGTCCTCGATGGACACGATCGGGTACGCCCCAGCCAGCTCGACCAGGTACGCGACGTGCTCCTCGACGGTGCGTACCCGCTGCTCGCCGGTGTAGGAGTAGACGCCGTCGCGGAAGAACTCCGACGCGGCCGGGTCGAGGGCGATCGCGATGTCGGTGCCCGGCTTGTAGCCGGTGTCGATGATGGCCTGGGTGACGAAGGTCAGCGCCTCCTCCGCGGTACGCAGATCGGGCGCGAACCCGCCCTCGTCGCCGACGTTGGTGTTCTGCCCGGCCTTGCGGAGCGCTCCGCGCAGCGTGTGGAACACCTCCGACCCCATGCGCACGGCGTCGAAGAAGGACGCGGCGCCGATCGGGGCGATCATGAACTCCTGGAAGTCGAGCGGATTGTCGGCGTGCACGCCGCCGTTGACGATGTTCATCAGCGGCAGCGGGAGCAGGGTGGCGTCGTCGCCGCCGAGGTACCGGTAGAGCGGCCGGCCGGCGCTCGCCGCGGCGGCCTTGACGACCGCCAGGGAGACGCCGAGGGTGGCGTTCGCGCCCAGCCGGGACTTCGTGGCCGTCCCGTCCAACTCGGTCAGTACGCCGTCGAGCCCGGCCTGGTCGGTGGCGTCCCGTCCGGTGACGGCGGCCAGGATCTCGCCGTTGACCGCGTCGACCGCCCGGCGTACGCCCTTGCCGTGGAACCGGCCGGTCTCGCCGTCGCGGAGTTCGACCGCTTCCCGCGTACCGGTGGAGGCGCCGGACGGGACGGCGGCGCGGCCGAAGGAGCCGTCGTCGAGCACGGCGTCGACCTCGACGGTCGGGTTGCCGCGGCTGTCGAGGATCTCGCGGGCGTGGACAGAGCTGATCGTGGGCATGCGTCTCCTCCTGGTGCCGCGTGGACGGCGGCGGGTGCGTCGGATGGCAGACGTGGTCGACCGCGTCGTCGGTCACGAAGAAAAGGAGTTCCCATAAGAAACTCAACTCGTCACGAACCTATCAGACCGACGTTCGGGCCGCTTACCCGCTATGCCGGCAGCTTCGGGGGGAGTGGATAGGACGGTGTCAGCCGTGCGGGGTAACCGATGTGATGGACCCTCGCCGGATCCCCGACACACACTCCGTGATCCCGTGTGAGCGTGCGGTAATCGGCTGGGCGGGTCGACCGCCGGACATCAGCCTCCACTCACGACAGGAGCGGTTCATGACGCAACCGGACACGCCGGACGCCCTCAAGGTCGTCGCGGCCGAACTCCCGCAGCAGGCCGGGCTCCCGCAGGGGGCCGGGCTTCCGCAGCAGGCCGGGCTTCCGCAGGAGGACGGGCTTCCGCAGGGGGGCGGGCTTCCGCAGGAGGACGGGCTTCCGCAGCAGGCCGGGGGAGACGTGGACGCGCCGCCCCCGCCGCCTCCGCCCATGGACGACGACGGGCCCGAACTGCCGTACCGCCAGCAGCCCTACGTCCTGCAGCGGATCGGCGGCTGGCGGGAGAGCTACGAGGCGTGCCTGGCCAAGGGCCGCGAGCGGATCGCGCTCATCGAACATCAGCCCGAACCGCAGCCGAAGGAGGCGGCGCAGTTCGCGGCGTCCTACACCACACAGACCGTCGCCAACCCCGACTCCCCGACCGGGTTCGCGATGCTCAGCCGGTGGAACGACTGCCCGCCGGAGCACGAGGCCCACGGCTTCAAGAACACGCCGCTGCCCGCGCAGGGAATCCTGCGCTCCTGGCAGAACTCGGTCCACGCCGGCGAGCCCTTCACGAACGCCGACATCTACTTCCACCAGTACCGGTTGGCGTTCCTGGAGCAGAACCCCGACCTCGTCGGTGAACCGGTGTTGCCGAAGCTGCGGGTCCTGCGTCGCCAGAACGCGGGCAACGCGCTCACGGCCGACGTCCTGGCGTACCTGTCCTGGGAACGCGACGATCCGGCGGTGCCGCTTGGCGTACACCTCCCGCAGAGCGACGCCTTCGCCGCCCTGCTCGGCACGCCGAACGGCTCCGCGGCCGCGTACCTGGTGATCCAGTACGGCCCGCAGCTCGACATCACGACCATCGCCACCATCGAGGTCGCCACCGGGCAGGACCTGGTCTTCACCTTCCACTGAGCGGCGCGCCGTCGGCCGCCCGCCGTGCGAGGCTGTCGGGGTGGACTCACTCTCCGACAGCCTCCGGGCGGCCGAACGCCGCCTCCAGGTCGCGCAACTCGCGGCCGACGCCGACACGCTCGACGAACTCCTCGACGACCGGCTCGTCTTCACCGGACCCGGCGGCACCCTGTACACCAAGGCGGACGACCTGGCGCTGCAGCGATCCGGCCGGCAGCGGCTGACCGAGGTCACCGAGGAGGACCTGCGCGTCGTCGCCGACGGCACCACCGGCGTCACCTTCTTCCTCGGTACGCTCTCCGGCGCCTTCGAAGGCCAGGAGTTCACGGCACGGCTCCGCTACACGCGTACCTGGGTTCTCGGCGAGCGGGGCTGGCGCCTGCTGGCCGCCCACGTCAGCGACGCACCTCCTTAAGGCGGGCCCGCTCGGCGGGTCGTGCCGTGCGCCGGCCGGAGGCCGTCCAGGACAATGTCCAGTAGTCGCCGGCCGGCGGCGTGATCGGAGCCGGCGGCGTGACCGACGGCGGCGGTCAAGGCCAGCACGTCCGTCCATCGCGCGTCGGACTTGATCAGGCCGCTGCGCTGCGCCCGGGTGAACAGCGGCTCGGCCGTCGCGGCGATCCGGTCGTGCCATTCCCGGATCTCGACCGGGGTGTGGTCGGGTTCGAGCGCGTGGGCACCGGCCAGCCCTTCGCGCAGCCCCCGGTTGGCCTGCATGTGTTCCACCACGCCGCCGAGCCAGACCAGGAGTGCGTCGTCGGCGCCGGACTCGATCCGCTCCAGCGCGTCCGAGCACATCGCGTCGATGCTCTGTGCGTACACGGCGGTCAGCAGGCGTTCGCGGGTCGGGAAGTGACGGTAGAGGGTGGCGTTGGCGACGCCCGCGGTGCGGGCGATCTCGTCGAGCGCCGCGTCCGTGCCGTCCCGCCGGAAGACCTCGCCGGCCGCCTCGACGAGGCGCTGCCGGTTGTAGGTCGCGTCCTTGCGTTCCGTAGGAGTCAACGGACACCTCTCATTGCGTTCCGGGGATGCTCCCCGTATCGTCGCACACAATGAAACGGGGACAGTCCCCGTTTAGAGGAGGCTGCGATGCACCCGACAGGCCCGGCGGAGACGGTGCGACTGATCAACGCGGCGCGGGAGGCCGGCGACTTCGAGGCCGCGGTCCGCCACATCGCCGTACGCTCGCTCGACCAGGGCCGCGAGGCGACCCACGAGGACTGGCTGGGCAAGTGGCGGGCCATCGTGGCCGGCGTACCGGACTTCGCCGTCACCGCGCTGCAGAGCGTGGAGAGCGGTGAATGGGTGTCGACCCGGTACCGCATCGCCGGAACGCACACCGGCGACTTCTTCGGCCGTCCGCCCACCGGTGCGGCCTTCGAGGTGTCCGGGATGGACATGGTCCGGGTCGTCGACGGGCTGCTGGTCGAACACTGGGTCTACGCGGAGCCGTTCTGAAGGCGGCGGGTGCCCGGACGACACTGCGACCCGGGCACCCGCCCACCGGTTACGGGACGATCAGGATGTTGAACGGCGCCGTGCGGACCGAGCCGAGCGGGCTGGACAGCTTCTCCGCGCCCAGCCGGTAGTTGCTGCCCGCGGGCAGGCCGTACAACGCCTGGTAGAACCCCTGGTAGTAGCTGTCCTGGTAGTACCGCGAGCTGGCCGCGGAACGCACCGTGTAGGCCCCGTTCGCGATCCGCGGGTGTACGCCGGACTGCGACGAACTGGTCCGGTGGTAGTAGGTCAGCGCCAGCGACGAACCGCTGGCACCGCGCGGCAGCGTGAACTTGAAGTACCGCAGGTTGTACCCCGATCCCGAGGACAACGCCGGGCAGTTCTGCACCACCGTGCGTACGCTGATCGTGCCGAGCAGTTTCGGATTGCTGTAGCTTCCCGATCCGGCGAGCGTCGCGCAGTTGAGGTACCGCGTCGTCGCCGCCTCGGCGGGAGTCGCCGAGGCGACCGTGCCGGCGATCGCGACGCCGAGCGCGGCGACGCCCATCGCGAGCCGCCGGAGAACGGGGGAACGTCTCATCCTGTTCCTTCCTGGTAGTGGTAGCGCCAATGCGCTGAAAGTAGGCGAGGACCCGCAGCTCAGGAGCGTCTCCTACACCAAATCGGAGATTCGTTGGCGAAGCTCGACCGGATCGAGGCCCGAAAACAAGCCGGGTCGCGCCCGCATACGCCGATCAGTCGCCCGTCGGTACGCTTTTCGCGGGTGGTGATCGTGGTGATGAAAGGTCCGACGGCGAATGGCTTCGACACGATGAGGAAATGCGGGCGTCGCCGATGCATCGGCTGACGATCGACGAACTCGGCGCGCTTTCGCTGTCGTACCCGGAGGTCGGCGCCACGGCCGGTGACGTGCTTCCGGCCGGCTACCGTCACGTCCGTCGACGGCTCGCCCTCGGGCGCGGCCCCTTGGTGTTCGCCCACGTCGCCCGTTCGTTGAAGTCCTGGGAGATGCACCGGCGGGCCGGTATCCGGGTGATCGCGCACGGGGCGGTCGCCACTCCGGGACAGGACGTGCTTCTGGGGGTGTCCATTGTGCAGGCGCCATGCAGAATCGTCTATGTTCTCGACGACGGACAGGCGAGCGGATTCGCGTACGGCACGCTCACCGGGCATCCCGAATCCGGCGAGGAGTCGTTCGTCGTCCGCATGGATCCGGACGGCCGCGTCGAGTTCGAGATCACGGCGTTCTCCCGCCCCGGCACGACGCTTTCGCGCCTGGGCGGCCCGATCGCGAGAATGGTGCAGGACCGCCTGACGGACCGGTACGCGGCCGCCATGACCGCATTGGCGAAAGAGGCGCGTACATCTGAATGACGTCGATCTCAGAGGGTACGCAATCGATGATCGCGAGATTCGATGGGTTCCAACTTCGTGCTGGTGCCGAGGAAGCTGTGGAAGCGGTCGAGCAGGCCGCGGTAGCCGGTCGCGAGTTGAGCTTCCCCCAGGGTGGAAACTCACCCTGGCCAAACGCTGCCGACCCGACCCAGGCAGGCCGAAGGGCCGGACATCGACACCCGCGGTCCGACATCCGGCCCTGAAGAACGAGGCCGTCAAGCCTCTGAACTGCTGAAACCTGTCTTAAAGAAAGCTAATAGACGCGTGGTAAGCAGATACTGACCAGTCGGCATGGCGGACGGACCGGATGCAAACCTTCTCCACGGCGATGACCGGTACACGTCGGGCCGAGAATCAGGCCGTTACTGAAAACCGGCCCGCTCGCGGCGAGGAGTCTAGTCCCGCGTCTCATCGTCTGCCCCGATCTCCGCTAGTCGCCGCGCCGCCATCGGCGCCAGTTCAGGGTGGTTGCTGTCGATCGCCCGTTGGTAGGCGGTCCGGGCACCCGCCGTGTCACCCTGTTCGTTCAGCAGCTCCCCCAGGTTGATCGCGGCCATCGCTGCCGCTTCGGAGTGCTCGCTGTCGATCGCCATCTGATACAGCGCCTGCGCACCCGCCGTGTCGCCCTGCTTGCTCAGCAGCTCTCCCAGGTTGATCGCGGCCGCCGGCGCCGCTTCGGAGTGCTTGCTGTCGATCGCCATGTGAAATGCCGCCTGCGCACCCGCCACATCACCCTGATCTTCCAGCATCAGTCCTAGGTTGTTCGCCGCCCTCGGAGACGCATCGAGGTGGTTGCTGTCGACAGCCAGCTGGTAGGCAGCCTGCGCGCCCGCCACGTCGCCTTGTTCGCTCAGCAACATCCCCATGTTGAACAGCGCCGTCGGCGCCTTGTCGGGGTCGTTGCTGTCGATCACCCGTTGGTAGGCGATTCGGGCACCCGCCGTGTCGCCCTGCTCCTGCAGCAGGACCGCAAGGCTAAACGTGGCTAGTGGCACCATCTCAGGTTCATTGCTGTCGATCACCTGCTGGTAGGCCGCCTGCGCGCCAGCCATGTCACCCTGCTCTGTCAGCAGTCCCGCCAGGCCGATCGTGGAGATCGACACTATCTCAGGCTCATTACGGTCGATCGCCCGCTGATATGCCGTCTGTGCACCCGCCGTATCACCCCGCGCTGTCAACAGCGTCCACAGGCCGAGCGCCGCCATCGGCGCCATCTCAGGGTGGTTGCTGTCGATCGCCCTCTGGTATGCGGCTAGCGCGCCCGGCACGTCACCCTGCTCTTCGAGCAACTCTCCCAGGTGGTACGCCGCCGTCGGTGCCATCTCAGAGTGGTCGCTGTCGATCGCCAACTGGTAGATCTCTTGGATGACCGACGGTGGGGCTTCCTCGCGTAGCAACTTTCCCAGATGGACCGCTGCCGTCGGCGCCATTTCCGGGTCGTCGCTGTTGATCGCCACCTCGTAGGCTTCCAGCGCGCCCGTCACATCGCCCTGCTCGACCAGCAGCGTCCCCAGGACGACCGCCGCAGCCGGTGCGATTTCGGGATGGTCGCTGTCGACCGCCACCTCGTAGGCTTCCAGCGCGCCCGTCACATCGCCCTGCTCGACCAGCAGCGTGCCCAGGTTGTACGCCGCCATGGGCGCCGCTTCGGGGTGGCTGCTGTCGGCCGCAAGTCGGTAGGCCGCTCGCGCCCCCGCGATGTCGCCCTGCTCGACCAGTAGCACCCCCAGGTTGAACGCCGCTGCCGACGTCGTGTCAGGATCGTCGGCTGCCATGGCCTTGCGAAGGCCGTCCCGGGCGGCATCATGCTGGCCCGCGAAGTAGGCGGCCAGACCGACATAGTAGGCCTCGACTGCCTCGACCATCCCGATCAACGGCTGCCACAGCCGTTCTGGCACTGGGCGAGGCTCATGCTCACGCTGACCTTCGTCGACGGCTTCCAGGTACGGCAGCACCGACCACGCTGACCCGGCCGGGTCGTCCGCAACGGCCGTGAGCAGCGCCACTTGCGACGACACCGGAGTACGCGCCCACGCGATTCCCGCCTCGAACGCGTGCGGCGACGGCGCCGCCACGGTGATCTCCGCAGCGTAGGCGGGCAGGAGCGCCGTCAGCTCAGCCTCGCGGACCGGACGAGCCAGCCCCGCGCGCCGCAGGTCGACCGCGATACGCACCACAGCCTGTCCCATAGGGGACTCCACATGACCGTTGCGATATCGGTCCACCAGTGCCACACCGGCGATCAACGTCTCACCGATACTGCCGCTGATCTTCTCGTCCGGATACAGCCGTGACGCCTCCGCCAACTCCGGCGCACTCGCCGCGAACGGCAGGTGGAACTCCTCGCCGGCAGCGCCGCCCTTGGCCAGCGCCGCCACCGCCACCGCGCCCACCTCACCCGGCGCCGCCAGCACCTTTGCGCGTTCAGCCGTGGTCAGGGTCCCCACCACCACCGCACGCGCCCGCAGCCACTCCAGCAACGGACCGGTCAGCTGACCCAACTGGACCGGCGAAAGGTTGTCCAACCAGACCACCGCCGGCACCCCCACCTCCAGCGGTGGCTGCAGCAACATCAGCTCTTCGAGCGCGTTGCGGTTCAGCACGGGCAGCAGCACCTCCGGATCAGCTGCACCGAACACCGCCCGCACCGCCTCCACCGCCGTACGCGACTTGCCCGCCTTCGAGTCCCCCCACACGATCACGAACGGAAACGGCGGCCCCGCCGGCAGCAGTGCCGCCCGCAACCGCTCATCAAACCCGTGCCGCGGCACATACCAGCCCGTACCAGCGGCGGTGTATCGCGTCGCCGTGGCACCCAGGTCCGAGTCCGCCAACTGGGACAGCCGTGGCAACCCGCCCCCGGGCAACTCGCGAAGAAGGGTAGCCACCCGCATCCGCCAGACCGCGTCATCGGCTCGGTCCGCCCGCCGACGGCTCGCCCACCACCCGACGACAGCAGCCACCAGCCCGAGGACCACCAGCCCGGTCGACAGCAGGACCGCCACTCGCTGACCATGGGGGCTCAACCCGTCCTTCCACAGGCCCAGGACCTCCACCGCCAACGCCGCCGCAGAGCCCACGGCGCCCGAGACCAGCCCCACCCACATCCACACCCGGCCGTTCTCGACCGCCCGCACAGCCTGGCCCACGACACCACCATCCGATCCGCTCACAAGACACCCGCGGATGCTGATCAAATCACCGACCGCATACCCGGTACCGCTCCCCGAACGGACAGATACTGGGGTGGCCAAGCCGTGCGGGGCGAGTCAGGTTCTCCCATCCTGTCGCCCCGCACCGCTCTGGTTGTCCGCCTTTTAACTCCAGTAGTGGGCTTCCTTGATGTTGGAGGCCGGGCCTTCCGTGGTCCCGTTGATGGACGTCATGTAGAACTCCCAGCGCCAGCCGTAGGGCGTGAACCAGATCTCGCCCTGGGTGTAGCCGGGGTACATGATGCCGACCGACTCCCAGAGCGTCCGCGATCCGTCCGGGTTGATCTGCCGTCGCCAGACCCGGTAGCCGACGGCGGCCTGCGGCGAATTGGTCCAGTGCAGGATCACGATGGCGTCGTGGTAGGTGCTCCAGACGACGTCGTCGAGGGAGGGCGGGGACGGCGTACGCACACCCGCGTACACGTTGGGGGCGGCGCCGGGGAAGCCGCTGCCGTAGGTGTTCACGGCGCCGATCACGATGTTGTACGTATGGCCGACCGTGCCGGGGAAGGTGGTCGACAGGCCCCAGACCCGTTTGTTGCTCAGGACCTGAGTGGTGTTGTCGTACCAGTACAGGTCGTACGCCGAGACGGTGTCGGCGCCGTATCCGGTGGGCGCGATCCAGTCGACGTTGACCGTGCCGCTGCCGTCGTTGGCGAAGGAGTGGATGATCGTCGGACCGTCGGCGGTCGACGGGTTGGCGACCGCCGTAGCGGTGCCGCTCTTGGCGAGGTTGGTGTCACCCTTCGAGGCTGCCACCGCGTACTCGTAGGTGTGTCCACGTTGGACCCAGTTGAACAGCCAGTGGTCGGTGGTGACGGGGAGGGGTAGTTGTTCCTGCGCCTGGCCGGCGGTGACGTCGCGCTGGTAGAGGTAGTAGCCGGTGGCGCCCCAGACGTGCGACCAGGACAGCTGGATGCCGCCCGCGACGGGCGTGACGGTGATGGCCGGGGCGCTGAGGGTGATCTCGGTCGTGGCCGGGATGCTGCCGAAGACCGGCCCGACGCCGAAGGCGTTGAAGGTGCCGGCGACGGCGCGGGCGATGCGGAACTCGCCTTGCGTGTTGGGATGGATCGGGTCGTACGCGTAGCTGTTGGGGTCGTACGCGCTCGCGAGGTCGACGAGCTTGACCGGTGAGGTGCCGGTGGAGAGGCTCGGGATCGCGGCCCTGAGCCGGGAGTTGTAGTCGAGGATCTGCGTACGCTGGAACGTGGTCGGGTTCTTGTTGACCGGCACGGTGCACAGCAGCAGGCGGACGTTGGACTTGCCGGCCCGGGCGTTGGCGACGAACTGGGTGAGGACGGTCATCAGGTCGGCGCCGCTGACCCCGCCCCAGGCGATGTCGTTGAAGCCGAGCTCCACGACGAGGTACTGGGGCTGGTAGGTGGCGACCTTCGCCTGGATCTCGTTCTTCTCGTCGTTCATCTGCCGGCCCCACAGGGCGTCGTGCTCGGTGTCGGCGGCGTCGGCGGCTCGGTAGCCGTTGGGGTCGTCGTTGCTGGTGCCGTCCTGCACCGACCACATGTTGTAGACGCCGCGGCGCGGGCCGACGAAGTCGGCGTTGACCCCGTTGGCCGCGAAGTGCTTCTGCAGCCGGTAGCGCCAGGTGTAGTCGCCCTGGGTGCCGTGGCTGATCGAGTCGCCGGCGATCATGACGCGGGTGGTTCCGGCGACACCGGTGGTCAGTGTGATCCATTTGCTGGGGTAGGGGCCGGTGGCGGGCGAGGCGCCCTCGCTCGCGTCGACCTCGACCAGGGCGGTGCCCCAGCCGCTGATCGCGGTCTTGTCGGCGGCCGTGAGCGTGTAGGAGGTGGCGGTGGTGGTGACGGCGGCCATCTCGGCCCGGGTGTTGATGTTGAGGAAGCGCAGCCGGTAACTGTTGGGGTGGCCGCCCATGCCGCTCGCGGTCCAGCTGATGGTGTAGGCCTTGGCCGGGTCGACGACCTGGTCGCCGCTGGTGATCTTCGAGGCGACGCCGTGCTGTTCGAGGACCTGGGCGGCGTTCTGCACGACGCTGACGTCCCGGCCGCCGGTCAGGGCGGTCCAGGCGGCGCCGAACGTGGTCGGATGGGCCGACAGCATGCGCCCCAGGATGTCGCCGAAGGTCCAGGAGATCGACTCGCCGTCCGCATTGGCGTCGTAGAAGTCCCACAGGGCGCGGCTGACGGCCAGCTCGCTGTCGTCGCCGCGCGGCGAGCACATGCTCGCCGGATCCTCCATGCTGTAGGAGAAGTTCGCACCGCCGTAGTAGGGCGGACCGGGCCGGTCGCTGTACGTCGCGTCGGCGAGGTTCGGGGTGCCGGCCGGGATCGCCTCCTCGTGCAGGGCGACGGTGCCGAAGAACGTGGCCCACCCTTCCGACCAGGCCAGCTTCATACCGGCGCTCTTGCTGCCGCTGACCGACCAGGCGCCGTTGCAGATGTCGTGGGCGCCGCCGGAGCTGTCGTCGAAGCCGCCGTGCCGGGCGACGATGTGACCGGTCTCGTGCGCGATCACCGGCCAGTCGTAGGCGTCTTCCTGGCACGGCTGACCCGTGCCGCACAACGCACCGCCGCCGCTGATGTGGATGTGGCCGTCCTGGGCACCGACGTAGCTGCCGTCGGCCGGGTAGGTCACCTCCAGCTGGCTCGGCCAACCCGACTGCCGGTTCTTGGTGTAGAAGCCGCCGATGGTGAACAGCGCGTCCAGGACCGCGAACGCGTTGGTGCGCAGTCCGGCTGCGTCCTGCGTCTGGTTGCCCAGCGAGAGGTCAACGTTCGTCCAGGTGTCACCCGGCTGCAGGACCTTGGTTGGCGTGGCCGCCACGTACTGCTGGCTCGCTCCCAGGATCAGCGCGTACGCGTTGGAGGAGCTCAACTCGACGTGGTAGGTGTGCGACGCGTCGGCGGTCACGTTGAACGTGTAGTCGCCGTTGCCGTTGGTGGCGCCGACCGCGACCGTCAAGCCGAGGTCGTTGACGACGAGGGCGACGCGCGCGTTGCGTACCGGGGTCCAGGTGGCGTCGGAGCGCTGGTACTGAACGTGCCCGTAGACCGCGACGGGACCGGACGCGGCCAGGCTCGCGGGCCCGTGACTGACCGACGCTCCGGGCACGGGTACGGCGTTGAGCGCCGCCGACTGATTCCGGTAGCCGATCGGGTCGAGCCGGCCGGCGGCATGGTCGGCCGCCAGGAGCGCGGCGGGCAGAAGAACCCGGCTCGGCGCGAGGACCAGAGCGCCGTGATGCAGCTGGGCGGCCCGTGATCCGGTGGCGATGGTCGTACCGCGCTGACGCAACTGCACTGTCAGGACGACGGCGGCATCGGCCGGCCGTACGACCGTCCACGTGCGACGGGCGGTGGCCGCGGCGGCGAGATCCGGCAGGGAAGCGGTCAGCTTCGCCCGTCCCGCGCCGGACAGCACCAGGGTGAGGCCGCGCAGCGGGACCGCCGCCGTGACGGCGACGGTGACCCGAGGGCCGTCGGCGGTGAACTCGATCTCGGCGTCCTGACCCTCCCGCGCCACGACACGGGACATCGCGGTCGCGGCGGGCGTGCTGCCCGATCCGGTGGTCGTGAGCGGAAGCGCCGCGGCCTCGTGCGGCTGGCTGAAGGCCGCCGAAGGCGAAGCGGGCGCCATGGCAACCGTAGGGGCAGGGTTCGACGGGGCCGTTGCGAGAGATGCAGTCGGTGGTGTGGGCGGCCCGGCGACGGCGGGCGCCGGCACGGTCGCGGCCAGCGTCAGGGCGACGCCGAGCGCGATCCAGCGTGAGGGGTTCAGCATGCGCATATGAGATCTGCCGAGGTGCCGTTTTCCGGCCGGCCGGGACAACGCTGGACAACGTTGTACGGTTACCGTCGTCAGGCTGAGAGACACCTCTCAGAGGTCGCCGTACGACCAGTGCACCGCGACGTCGGGCTTCATACGTACCCACAGGGTGTCCGCCGGTGAACCCTCGGGGAACTCGATCCGCAGCAGTTCCCGTCCGTGGACGCGGTCGATGCCGACGGTCCGTACCCCGCGCAATTCGAGGTCGAGCAGCTCCGCCGTATCCGGGCCGGTCCGCAGGCGGAGCCGGACGACCTCATAACCCGGCTCGATGTACATCTCGATGTCGTAGCCCGACCGCGCCGTCCGGAACGTCACCGCCGTGTACGGCCACAGCTCACGCCAGTCGAACTCGTAGCCGGCGGCGCGCTCGTCTTCGGCGTACCGGTAGGTGGGTTCGGCCTCGAACAGCCAGATCAGGTCTTCCCGGCTGGGAACGGGCTCCATGACCATCAGGCGACCTTCTCGCGGCGACTGGAGGGTCGGTCCCGCGCGATTCTGCGACCAGACGGGAGCAAGGACCGCGTCATGCCCGCGAGCGGAGCGAGATCGTGTAGGGCGTGGTCGTGGAGACCTTGACCAGGCCGGAGCGTTCGAGGATCGGACGCGAGTACTCCGTCGAGTCGCTGTTGATGAGCGTCTTACCCATGCCGAGCGCCGACTGTGCCCGCGCCGCGGTCAGCGCGCGGTAGATTCCCCGTCCGCGCCACTCGTCGCGGGTCGCACCGCCCCAGATGCCCGCGAAGTCGGTTCCTTCCACCGGCTCCAGCCGGCCGGCACTGACGATCCGTCCGGCGGCCTCGGCGACCCACAGTTCCATGCCGTCCTTGCGGGCGAGGCGCCGTAGCAGGGCGTTCGCCGTGTCATCGCTGACCGGGTCGCCGAAGACCTCGTCCTGCATCGCGGCCATCGCGCGGACATCCGCCTCCTCGGTGACCCGGCGCAGCGTCACGCCCTCGGGAAGCGGTACGTCGACAGCGAGGAGGCGCGCTTCGCCAAGCATGATCGACTCTGGTTCCTCCGGGATGAAACCGTTATCCAGCAACGCCTCGGGCAGTCCGGGGGCGTGGTCGTGCCCGCGGGTCTTCCATTCGACCCGGCTGATCTCGGGATCCGCCCGATAGTGCGCGAGCGCTTCGGGTACGAGTCGGCGGATCGCCTCGGCGTCGGCACCGCCGAGATCGCGATAGGTGACGAAGCCCCGGCCACCGGCGAAGGTCACCAGCCGGAGGGGGCCGAGCCGGGTCACCGAGACGGCGCTCGGCGTTTCGGCATCCGTGCGGAGCTGCTCGTCATAGGCCGCGAGGAGGCGGGCAGAGTTGATCATGCCCTCACGGTGCAGCATCGACGCCGGCAGGGCAAGCGGTTTTCACACATTTGTGTACAGTTAGGTGTCGGACCACACCGGCGCTGGTCCGTCTGCGGCGCCGTAGAACAGGTACGGCCGCAGTTCGGGAGACGAAGCCAGGATGCGATGGAGCCTGAGCGGATTGCCTGTGGCGGCCAGGAACGGCTGCTGGTCGAGCAGGCCGCGGAGGCTGGCGAACGGCCACGAGGCGCCGAGCAGCCGCCGGATCTGAACGATGATCGCCACCGCGTCCGGCGGCACTCGGTCGACGAAGATGTCCGCGCTGGTGGGCAGTTCCCAGCCGGCTGGCGTCCCGCTGTGCCGGCAGCCGCGCAGGTGGTCGATTGCGGGGTCCGCGGCGTCCGTCCCGGGCAGGCTGCGCCACCAGCCCAGATCGATGCGCAGCGCCCCCGTCCGCAGCAGGTGCCCGAGCCGCTCAGGATCGACGAACGGTGCCGCGCCGCGTACAGCGAGGTCGGTGAACTCGTCCGGCAGTCGGACGCCGTGCTCCTCGACGTAGTGCGCCAGTCCCTCTGGCCAGGCGAAATGCTCTCCATCAGTCAGCTCAGCGCTGCCGTTGGCGGCACCGCAGAGCCGGCAGATCGAAACGCCCGCCGCGGCGATGAAGACGGTGCCGGACCGCAGATACGCGGCAACGCGTTGACGCATCGGGCGGTAGGCATCGGCGTCGACAAAAGCGCAGACATCGGGCAGGCCGTCGGTTGCGACCGGCCCGTCCCAGTACCCGATCAGCCGGAGAGCATCGGTCACCTCGGGTACGGGTCTTTCAGGCTGCGCCAAGGATGATGTCCTTCAGTTCGATCAAGGTGTCGATCCTGTGGCTGGCCTGCGAAAAGTCTTGTGTCTTCGTGAACTCGTTGTGGACGACGACGCACTCGATACCGGCGGCCACCGCCGAGTTCAGTCCCCGGGACGAATCCTCGACGACCAGCGTCTCCTCCTTGGCTGCCCCGAAGCGCTTCAAACCGGTCAGGTACGGCTCCGGGTGCGGCTTGGCGAGTTCGTAGTCTTCCCGGACGAGGACGAAGTCCATGAACTGCCGGATCTGGCGCTTCTCGTGGATGATGTCGAAGTCCGTACGCTTCGCGGTCGTCACGATGGCCATGCGGACGTTCTTCGACAGCTCGGCGAGCGTCTCGACGACGCCTTCGATCTCGATGGCTTCCGTCCGCAGGTATTCCTGGTAGTAGTCATCGCGGACCTTGCGCCGCCCGCTGATCGTCCGCTCGTCGACACCTGCTGCCCTGACCTGTGCCCACGTGCCCAGACCCTGGCTCATGTCCCGGAGGTACCGATCCTTGTCCAGGGGCAGGCCGATGTCCGCCAGGGCGCGTTCTCCGGCCTTGTAATACCAGTGTTCGGTGTCCACCAGAACGCCGTCGTGATCGAAGAGTACGTACCTTTTCATGCAGCCTTCCCAGGAGAAATGATGGTCCACATGCGACCCGTGATGTCGGACCTGTCACCAGGGCCATTCGCTGCCCAACTCCTCGGCTGGCTCACCCGGCCACACCGCGAACGCGTCGGCCGAATCGTCGAACACCAACTGGGGGCCGGACTGCGCTGCCAGGGCACAGACCGCTCTCAGCACTGCCGCGGTGTTCGGCTTCCGGAACGTGACCGTCTGGACCGTCGCATCCGCCGCGACGGGTAGTCGGCTGGTCGTCGCGCCGGCGGTGTACAGGCTGACCTCACCGAGGTCCAACCCTCCCGTACTCGCGCAGGTGGCCGGGTTCCGGCACTCCGGTAACCGCGAGCCGACCGGCTCACCGACGATCTCGAACCAGTTCGTTCCATGACAGCCCGCCGCTTGGAACGCCGCCAGCGCCGCGGCCGCCGAGGGCCGCGGCAGAGCTTGCGGTGCCTTCTCGGGTACGCCTCGCGTGAACCCGGCCGACGCGATCCACTCGGCCATGCCGGTCTCAGCGAGGGTGTCCAACGGCACCACGAAAAGCGACCAGCTCACGACCCCAGTGTGGCATCCGTGAACCGCCGCGCTGCGCTGACGGGGTGAGCTGTTCGACCACCGCGGCGAGGAGCAGCACGGCTCCGTAGCCGGGCAGCTGGGCGAGTGGCCGGGCGATCCACAGTCCGAGCACGTTGAAGACGAGCGGTCCGACGATCGCCAGGGCACCCGCACCGGCGAGGAGTGCCGTTCCCACCTTCCTCAGCATCGCCCTGGCGGACGGCACGGCCGGAACCTTGCCGGCCGGCGTACGCGCGAGGGTCCAGGTACGCCGGACCATCCGGTACGCCAGGACGAGCGCGGCGAGGAACGTCAGTTGGACGACGCCGCGCTCGACGACGCCGATGCGCGTACTCCAGGTGATGGCTTGAATGTTGTAGGTCCACCAGACGGCGGCGCCGCGCAGGTCGGTGCCGCCGAGTTCGGCCTGGATGAGGGAGGCGTTGAAGAGGTTCGCGCCGCGCAGGTCGGCGTCGACGAGGGTGGCCTGGCTGAGCCCGGCCGACGTGAGGTCGGCGTCGCGCAGGTCGGCGCCGGTGAGGTCGGCCTGGGTGAGGTCGGCGTCGTGCAAGTGCGCGCCGCGGAGGTCCGCGCCGGTCAGGTCGGCCTGCGTGAGGTCGGACCGGCGGAAGGAGGCGCCTTCGGCGTGCGCGCCCGTCAGGTCGGCCTGGATGAGCTCGACGCCGTCGAACACCGTCCCGGTCAGGTCTCCGCAGCGCAGGTCCGGTACGCGATCACCCGGCTGGAAGTGGCGTCCGGCCACACGCGCCGGGTCTTCGGGGCAGTCCGACGGGGCGGCGGCCGGGGTGTGCGGCGGGGCGGCGTAGGAGGTGACGAGCCAGATCGTGAGGACGCCGAGGGCGGCTGTGGTCAGGAGGACGCAGACCGTCCATCGTGGTGCCAGGCGGGCCATGCGGCCATCATGGCGGCCGCGGTCAAGGCGAAGGCGAAGACCTGCTACGGCGCGGCGTCGAGGCGTACCTCGTAGAGGCGGAGGTCGCCGTCGGTGCCGATGTGCCGGAATCCGGCGCGTTCGAGCGTGCGTTGCGAGGCGACGTTGTCGTGGGTGGTATCGGCGATGACGCGGGACAGCCCATGACCGGTCGCGACGTTCAGCAGCGCGGTGAGCGCCTCCGCCGCGTAGCCGTGGCCACGCGCCGACGGGGACAGTCCGTAGCCGACCTCGACGCAGCCCTCGTCCGGCTGGCCCTTGAAGCCGATGCCGCCGATGGCCAGCCCGTCGGCGGCCCGGCTGATGCGGTAGTGCCCGAAGGGGCGCTGGTCCCCGTGGGCGGCCGTTGCCCGCAGGAATGCCGAGACGCCGATGACGTCGCCGTCGAAGGGGTAGTCGTCGGCCCAGGCGTCCCCGGCTTCGGCGCGCCGCCCGACGATGCGTTCGCCTTCGGCAGCGTCGATGGCGTGCAGGCGCAGTCGCGGCGTCTGAAGATCAGTCACGGCAACAGCGAAGCAGCCTTCGGGAGTCCGCACAAGCCGATTACCGCGCTCCCGGTGGCAGGTACGGCTCTCCGTGACGCCGTCGAGTGCGTGAGAATTCGATGTCGTGGGGGAGATCCGGCCGGTACGAAGATCGCGTGCCCTTTCTCGCGCTCTTCGCCGCCGTCCTCCTGCTCGGCATCGCGGACTCGATGGTCAACTCCTACATCGTCCTGTTCGGAGCCGACGCGGCCGGGCTGACGCCGCTGCAGATCGGCGTCTGGTCCTCGGTCTTCGCCCTCGCCGGCATCAGCGTCAGCTGGTGGCTGGGCCGGTTGTTCGACCGTCGGCCCGCGCGGGCGTACGCGATCGTCGTCATCATGCTGGGCTCGGCGGGTTACGCGATCCTGGCGCGGGTGTCGAGTTTTCCGGTGCTGCTGCTGATGGCCGCGACGGTGCTGGGTTGCCTGGGTGCGGCCTTTCCGCAGTTGTTCTCCCTGGCCCGCGCCGTGCTCGGCGACGGGGCGGCCGGGCAGCGTTCGGCGCCGCTGCTGCGCGCGGGCTGGTCGCTGGCGTGGTCCGTCGGGCCGCTGCTGGGCGCGCTGGTGCTGTCCCACGGCGGCTATTCCTGGCTGTTCTGGACAGGCGCCGCGGTGTTCTTCGCCGCGGCGCTCGCCGTCTTCCTGGTGCCGCGGCCGGGGCCGGTGACGGCGTCGAGCCCGACGCGGGGTGACACGCCGGTCCTGCTCACGACAAGCGTGATGCTGTTCTTCGCCGCGATGTTCGCCGGCGGGCTGGCGCTGCCGCTGTTCGTCACGCGCTCCCTGCATCTGCCGCCCGCGGTGATCGGCGTGCTGTTCAGCGTGTGCGCCGCGGTCGAGGTGGTGGCCACGCTGGGGCTGACCGTGCTGCCCGCGTGGATCAGCCAGCGGGCCCTCATCCTCGGCGGCTTCGCCACTTTCGCCTGTTACTTCGGGCTGACGGTCGTGTCCTCCGGCCTGGCGGTGCTGGTGATCGCGCAGGCGTTGCGCGGTGTGGGGATCGCGATCGTCGGGGCGGCCGGGATCCGCTACTTCCAGGATCTGCTCGCCCCGGCGACCGGCCGCGCCACCACGCTGTTCACCAATGCGACCACGGCGGGCCTGCTGGTCTCCGGCATCCTGGCGGGGCTGGCGGTCGAACGCTTCGGCTACCTGACGACGCTCCTGCTCTGTGGGGTGACGGCCGCGGTGGGCGGGGTCGCCTTCACCGTCGGTTCCCGCCGCCATACGGTGGCCGGCCCGCAGGAGGACAAGGCGCGCGTCAGCGTCTGAGCGGTTCACCGACGGGGGTATCGAGAAGGACGGCCCGATCGGGCAGCATCCGGATTGCCGGACTTCATGCGAACCTGGGCCACGAGATCGATGAACGGCGGCGGCCTGGAGGGATCATGCGAGCACGGTGCTGGACGTCGGCGATGGCGTCGCTGGTGATGGGGATGACCTGTGCGGTCGTGCCCGCGGCCGAAGCGCAGGCGGCGCCACCGCCGCCGCCCGTGTCGGCGAGACACCTGCTGCAGTGGTGGAATGCCGCTCGCGGCGACTATTACGCCTCGGGTACCTACGACGGCGACGTCAGCGCAGGCACGAACGGATATCAGAACCTGCGGACCGAAGGCAATGTGGTCACCACTCAGATCGCGGGGACCGTCCCGCTCTATCTCTTCTGGAACGGGTCGCGCGCGGACAACTACACGACGGCGACGGCCGCGGGCAGCAGCAGCGCTATCAATTACTTCTACCAATACGTGCGCGTCGAGGGATACGTGTTCACCACGCAGGTCGCCGGAACGGTGCCGCTCTACACGTACTGGAGCGCTGCCAACGCCGACAATCTGAGCGCGGCCAACCCTGACACCATCAACGAGGCCGTGGCCAGGGGTTACGTGCTCGTCCGCCTGGAGGGCTACATCTTCCCGGCCTGACCAGATCGCGGTCAGGGAGGCCCGCGTCCCGGCGGGGACAGGAACTGCTCGCCCGGACCGGCACCGGTACGCGAGCCCTGCCCCGATCGTTGGGCAGGCCGGACGGCGTACAAGAAATCCTGGCGTGGTGTGTCGGATCGCGGGGGCGGCGTTCGTAGCAGGGGTGAGCGGCGGCCCGGGAAGCGGCCGCCGGCCGGCGGGAGATGAGGATCCGGAAATGGCAAAGGTCATCGCGATCATGTCGGTGTCGCTCGACGGCTACGTCGCCGATCGCAACCACGGTGTGGACGAGGTCTTCGACTGGTACACGGCCGGCGACCTGGTCGTGCCCTCCGGCGACCCGGACATGACGTTCCGCGTCTCCGCGCCGAGCGCGGAGCATCTGGGCAGCCTGATGGGCGGGCTCGGCGCGCTGGTCGCCGGCCGCCGCACGTTCGACAAGGCCGGCGGGTGGGGCGGCCGGCACCCGTGGGGCCCGGCGTTCGTGCTCGCGCACGAGGTGCCCGACGGGTGGCCGCGGCCCGGTTCCACCGTGCATTTCGTCAGCGACGGGGTGGAGAACGCGGTGGCGCAGGCGAAGGCCGCCGCGGGGGACCGCGCGGTGGCCGTGCACGGCGGCGACACCATCCGGCAGTGCCTCGACGCGGGGCTGCTGGACGAACTCCAGGTGGACCTCGTCCCGCTGCTGCTCGGATCGGGGATCCCGCTGTTCGGGCCCGCCCGCAACGCGCCGGTGGTTCTCGGCGACCCGGTCGTCGTCGCCGGAAAGGGCGTCACCCACCTGCGCTATCCGGTACGCAAGAACTAACTGGACGGCGAGGTGGCGTCAGCCGCCGGGCGGAAGACCAGCAGCGCGGTCAGCAGCAGGAGAGCCCCGCATACCGCCTGCTCGACGACCATCCACTTCGGCAGGGCGAGGAAGAACAGCACCCCGACGACCGCCACGAGCAGCACCGCGACGACGATGCGCAGCCGCAGCAGGGCCCGCGGCCGGCCCTGGACCGCCCGCTGGGCGAAGACGAAGGTGAGGATCGACGTCAGGGCGACGATGGTGGCGCGGACCTCGGCTTGCGGCGTGACCTGGTCCGGGCGCTGCTTCGCCAGGTAGACGATCGCCGCGACGGTGGCGATGCTGACCGCCATGTACGCGGCGACCAGCGTCCGCGCCGTACGCAGTGTCGTCGGCCGGGGGTTGTCAGGAAGAGGCATGCGAAATGTCCTTCGTGGTGGGAAAGCCCAGTGTGCGTCGGCGGTCCTCACATTCACCTCACACGGTGGTAACGTCGTCCCTTGTGGAGTTCGGGATCCTCGGTCCCGTGCAGGTCAGGGTCGCCGGGCAGGACGCCACCCCGGCCGGGACACGGCTGCGGCTGCTGCTCGCGATGCTGTTGCTCCAGGCCGGTCTGACGGTTCCGGCGGACACCCTCGTCCAGGCGCTCTGGGAGGACGACGCGTCGCAGGCCCGGCTGGCCGCCCTGCCCACCTATGTCATGCGGCTGCGCCGGGCGGTGGGCGTACAGGTCGCCGCCCGCATCGTCACCCAACCCGGCGGGTACGCGATCACGGTCGCCCCCGACGAGCTGGACCTGCACCGGTTCCAGAAGCACTGGGACGAGGGCCGGGCGCAGGCCGCGCGCGGTGACCTGGCCGGCGCGCGGACGAGTCTTTCGGCCGCGGTGCGGCTGTGGCGCGGCGAACCGCTGGCCACGCTGCCGGCCGGCAGGGTCGTGGCGAACGAGGTCGAGAAGCTCGCCGGCCGCCGGGTCGCCGCGTACCGGGACCTGTTCGAGGTGAGCCTGAAGCTCGGCCGGGCCGCCGAACTGCTGCCCGACATCGCCGCGCTGGCCGCCGCGTACCCGTTCGACGAGGAGCTGCGCGGCTACTGGATGCTGGCGCTGTATCGCGGTGGCCGGACCGCCGAGGCGTTGCGCGTCTTCGCCCAGACCCGCGCGATGCTGGCCGACGAGCTCGGCGTCGAGCCCGGCAAGGCGTTGCAGGACCTGCACCAGCGCATGCTGACCGGCGATACCGAGCCGCGCCGGGAACCGGCCGTGCCCCGGCAGCTGCCCGCCGGCCTGCGGGGTTTCGTCGGGCGCGCCCGGGAGCTGGCCGAACTGGAGAAGCTGGCCGGCGACGACGCCGGGGTCATCGCGATCTCCGCGATCGGCGGCACCGCGGGCGTCGGCAAGACCACGCTGGCCGTCCACTTCGCGTACCAGGTCGCCGACCGGTTTCCGGACGGGCAGCTGTTCGCCGACCTGCGCGGGTTCGACCCGTCCGGCGTACCCGCCGACGCGGCGACCGTCGCGTCCGGGTTCCTGCTGGCGATGGGCGTACCGGCCGAGCAGATCCCCGCCGACCTCGACGCGCGCCTGGCGCTGTACCGGACCAGGCTGGCCGGCACGCGTACCCTCGTCGTGCTGGACAACGCGCGCGACGCGGAGCAGGTGCGCCCGCTGCTGCCCGGTGGCGCGGGGTGCCTGGTGGTGGTCACCAGCCGGGCCCGGATGCCGGGCCTGATCGCGCGGGAGGGCGCGGCGCCGCTGCCGCTCGACGTCCTCGACGAACACGACGGCCTGCGGTTGCTGGCGCAGCGCCTGGGCGACCGGGTCGCGGCCGAGCCCGCCGCGGCCGCCGCGCTGGTCCGCCAGTGCGCGGGCCTCCCGCTGGCGATCGGCGTGGTCGCCGCGCACGCGGCGCTGCGGCCCGGCCGCACGCTGGCGGCGATCCTCCAGGAGCTGCGCACCCACGGCCTGGACCAGCTCGCCGACGTGCGCACCGTCCTGTCGTGGTCCTACCGCGCGTTGCCCGACCGCGCCGCGCACCTCTTCCGCCTGCTGGCCCTGCACCCTGTCAACGACATCAGCGAGTACGCGGCGGCGGCGCTGACCGGAACCTCGGTGGTGCTCGCGCGGGGCGCGCTGGCGGAACTGGCCGACGCGCACCTGGTCACCGAGTACGCGCCCGGCCGGTATACGCAGCACGACCTGCTGCGCGCCTACGCGGCGGAGCTGATGGCGGCGGACCCGGCGGCGATCTCGCGTCTCGTCGACCACTACCTGGCCCATGCCGGGCGGGCGGCGAAGCTGTCGTACGGCAGCGACAACAGTTTCCGGCCCGTCGCGTTGCCGGCGCCGCCCGGCGGCGCCGAACCCGTCGACGACCGCCCGTCGGCGATGGAGTGGTACGCACGTGAGCACGTCGCCGCCATCGCGACGATCGCGCTCGCGCCGCCGGACCGGGCCTGGAGCCTGGCCGCGATGCTCGTCGGCTACCTGCACCGGGCCGGGCGGTGGGAGCAGTGGGAGGCGGTCTCCGAAGCCGCCCTGGCCGCGGCGCTGCGCACGGGCGACCTGTCCGGCCAGGCGCACGCGCTGCGCTGGCTCGGCGAGGTACGCCGTTCCCAGGACGACCAGGACGCCGCGCTCCTGCGGCTGGAGCAGGCGCTGGCGCTGTTCGAGCGGACCGGCGACCACAAGCTCCAGGGGGAGACCCTGGCCGACATCGCGATGACCCACGGCGAGCGGCACGCGTACGCCGACGCGGTGGCGGTGTCGCGGCGGGCGCTGGAGCTGTTCGCCGGTCACGACGACGCGATGGGCCAGGCCCGGGCGCTCAACCAGATCGGCTGGTACCTGGCCCAGGACGGCGATTACGCGGCGGCGGTCGGGTACTGCCGGCGGGCGCTGGACCTGGCCCGGGCCTTCGGCGATCCGCGGGCCGAGGCGGCCACCTTGGACAGCATCGGCTTCGGCTACCACCACCTGGGCGCGTACCGGGAGGCGATCGCCTACTTCGAGGAGTCGGGCGGCATCCGCCGGGCTCTGGGCGACTATTTCCTGGAAGCGGAGACCCTGACCCACGTCGGCGACAGCCGGCTGGCGCTCGGCGAACCGGCGGCGGCCCGGCGGGCGTGGCAGCAGTCCCTCGACATCCTGACCGAGCTCGGCCACCGCGACGCGGCCGGCGTACGCGCGCGGCTGGCGGCGCTGCGCCCGGACGAGTGACGCCCGGGACCTCAGAGGGCGGCCGCGGCGGCGAAGGTGGTGATCGCCGCTGCGAGGATCAGGCTGTGCAGGATCATGTGTTCCAGGTTCGGCCGGGGCCGGTCGCCGATGCGCGGCAGCACGATGATCGTCTGCGCGTACGTGCGGCTGTGCAGTTCGGACCACGTGACACCGGTGCCGGCGGTCGCCCAGGGCGCGGTACGGCCGGCCAGGTAGGGCATCCACCAGAGGATCAGCCCGCCCGCCACGATGAGCGCCTCCAGGGCTCCGGCGGCGTACCCGAACGCGGGGGAGGAGATCGCGGCGGCCAGGGCGAGCAGGACGGCGGGCAGGGTCATGACGGGCGCGTTGGCCAGGATCTCGGTGCGCTGCTCGGCCCGCCGGGCGTCGCGGACGTTGTTGAGCGGGTAGAGGTCGACCAGCGTGGTGACCACGAAGTACGCCACCGCGGCGAGGATGAGGATCAGTGCGGCTGCCAGCATTTCGTGCCTCCGGAAGACGGATGTTTACGGTGTAAGCATGCGGTCGGACCGAGTATTGCTTACGCTGTAAGCATCGTCAAGGGAGATCAGGGATGAGCGACCGACCCAGCGGCGCCAAGGCCGGACTGACCAGGGAGAAGGTGCTCGACGCCGCGCTGGACTACATCGACGCCCACGGCCTGCCGGCGCTGTCCATGCGCAAGCTCGGCGCCCAGCTCGGGGTCGAGGCGATGTCGCTCTACCGGCACGTGCCCAACAAGGACGCGCTCCTTGACGGACTCGTCGACCGGGTCATGCAGACCGCCTTCGGCGACCTCGGCGAACCGGTCGGCGGCTGGGCGCCCTGGGTACGCGACTTCGCGCACGCGCTGCGGTCGGCGCTGCTCGCCCATCCCGGAGTGCTGCCGCTGGCGGCGACCCGGCCGGTGAACTCGCCGGAGGCGCTGCGGATGTCGGAGCGGTGGCTGGCCGCGATGCGTACCGCGGGACTGCCGTTGGGGACGGCGCTCGACCTGGTGAACGTCATCGCCACGTTCACGATCGGGCACACCCTGGCGGAGGTCGGCCAGACGCCCGGGCACGAGGGCACCGAACCCGACCTCGACCAGCGCGCCGGCGAACTGGACCCGGCGGAGTTCCCGAACCTGACCGAGGTGATCGCGACCCGGGCCGGCCTCGACTTCGACAGCCGCTTCACGCAGGCGATCGACATCATCGTGGCGGGGTACGCCGCCCAGGCCGGGGTCTGAGCCATCCGGGGGCTCGCGGAGTCCGTTGCCTGAGCCTTTCGGGACCGGGGCGCGATCCGTCGCGGCCGAGAATCCCGGCGCGGGTCAACCGGCGAAGCGGCCCCAGGCTACGAAGATCGCCATCGCGAGGTAGACGACGTCGGGAGTGATCGTGGCGCGTTCGCCCCGGCGCAGGCGCATGACGACGGCTCCGACGAAGAGCGCGGCCACGCACGTCGCCGTCACCGGCACCATGACCGGTGCGATGTCCAGGACGGCCGGCAGGATGAGCCCGAACACCGCCAGCAGTTCAAGACTGCCGATGATCCGCAGGGCGGTGGGGCTGAAGTCGAGGACCCATTGCCCCGCGTGCCCGCCCAACGCGGCGATCTTCTCCCGTGGAAAGATCATCTTCGAGGTGCTGATCAGAAGGACGGCGGCGAGGATTCCAGTGATGATCCACAAGGTGACGTTCATGGCCATGGAGATGCCGCCCACGCGTACGCCGTGACGTCCCGTCCCGGTGACGTGGAACACCGGGCGCGGATGTCACACCGCGGCCGTGGCCGGCATCGGATGGCAGGAGGAGAGGGGAGCCACCGATGAACGAGAGCACCGACGCCTTCGTCGCGCACCGCAACCTGCTGTTCACCGTCGCGTACGAGATGCTCGGATCGGCGGCCGACGCCGAAGACGTCCTGCAGGAGACCTGGCTGCGCTGGTCGGGCGTCGACTTCGCCACCGTCGAGGACCCGCGCGCGTACCTGGTGCGGATCACGACCCGGCAGTCCCTCATGCGGCTGCGTACGCTGCGCCGGCGCAAGGAGTCCTATGTCGGCACGTGGCTGCCCGAACCGCTGGTGACCACGGCCGACGTGGCCGACGACGTCGAACTCGCCGAGAGCGTCTCGATGGCGATGCTGCTGGTCCTGGAGACCCTGACGCCGACCGAGCGGGCCGTGTTCGTCCTGCGCGACGTGTTCGACCTCGGGTACGAGGAGATCGCCGCGGCCGTCGACAAGACCCCGGCCGCCGTACGCCAGATCGCGCACCGGGCCCGCTCGCACGTCGCCGCCCGGCGACCGCGGGGATCGGTGTCGGCGGCGCAGTCCCGTGGTGTCGTCGACGCGT
Organism: Hamadaea tsunoensis DSM 44101; assembly: GCF_000428945.1. GTDB lineage: Bacteria > Actinomycetota > Actinomycetes > Mycobacteriales > Micromonosporaceae > Hamadaea > Hamadaea tsunoensis. The sequence goes on from NZ_KE386821.1 coordinate 188,632, forward strand.
TCCGCGCGGCCACCGAGACCGGCGACCTCCAGGGGCTGCTCGACCTCCTCGCCCCCGACGTCGTCCTGCTCGGCGACGGCGGCGGGGTCAAGTCGGCGATCCCCCGGCCCGTGCGCGGCGCGGACAAGGTCGCCCGGGTCCTGATCGGCGGCCTGGCGCGGCTCGACCAGACGATGACGACCCGGGCCGTCCAGATCAACGGCTCACCGGCGGCGCTGCTGCTGCTCGACGGCGAACTCGACACCGTGCTGGCGGTCAGCGTCCACGACGGACGGATCACCGGACTCTACGGCGTACGCAATCCGGCGAAACTGTCCCGTGTGGATGGAGAGACCGCGATGAGCCGTCGGTGATCTGAGATCATCGCCTGATGACGATCACGCCGACCCTCCGCGCGACCGTGAACCTTCCCGCGGACCGGTTCCAGGTGACGACGGTCGACCGGCGTACGCGCCTCCTCGTCCCCGGCGACGACGCGCTGCGCGTCTACGATCTCGGCGCCCTGGCGGACGGCCGCAGCGAACCCGAGGCTGAGTTCCCGGCGCCCTGGCCGCACCGGGCCGGCGGGCCCGCGGCGGTCAGCCCGGACCTGGAGTTCGCGGTGTTCCCGGGAGTACACGCCCTGCGCGCGGTCGACAGGTTCGGCGGCACACGCTGGGAACTGTCGCACTCCTGCTGGCAGGCCTCGTGCGTGAAGATCCACGCCGAGTACGCCGACTATGCGGGCGTGCCGGACCACAAGTACCCCGACAGCGGATCGGCGTGGGTCGGCGCTGACGGTTCGATCGTCTGGGCGCACGTGCGGGGGCCGCTCGCAGGCGACGAGCTGCACGAAGACTTCGATCCGTTCGACGACGCCGACGAACGGTGGCTGGTGCTGTCGGCGGCGGACGGGCGCGTACTCGGCTCGGTCCGGACGGAGACCGCCGCGCACGGATCCCGTCACCTGCCACATGATGATGCGCGGGCGATGGCGCTCGGCATCGGCGAGGGCCAGGACGGGGCGCCGTTGTTCCTGGGACGGTTCGACGGCGAAACGCTGACCGCCGAACGTATCGGTGCTGATGAGTTCATCGGTCTCGCGGTCGCGCCGAGCGGCCGGGTTCTGATCAGCGTCGGGCACTCCCGCCGCGGGGAGCTCAACATCCACGAACTCCCCGGCGGCGCGGTGATCGGCAGCTTCTTCGCCGAGCTGGTCACCGGTCGGGAGGACCACCGCTGGGACCTGTACGGCCTCGGGTTCGTCGACGGCGACCGGCTCGTGGCGGCCACCAGCGAGGCCGGTTACGCCGAGAGCGGCGGGCGGCACTGGCTGCTGGACACCCGGCGGCTGACGTTGGCGGAGATCGACTATCCGGAACCGGTCACCGGACGGCCGATCGGTCTCGGCGACGGAACCTGGATCACGGTGGCAGGTACGCGCCTGCGGATCTGGACCGTCTGAAGCGCGACCTCACGATGGTGGACGGGGCCGTGGTTCGGCTCGGCCACACGTGTGTGCGCCGAACGTGATCGAGGGCGCCCGCGTCCCGTCAGGAATCAGGCGAACATCGCCGCGACCTGGGCGGCCAGCTCCTCCGCGGGCACGTCGCGCAGGTGCTGGTTGACCGCCCAGCGGTGGCCGGACGGGTCGAGGAACTGCGCCGTGCGGTCGCCCCAGAACGCGTCGTGGGGCGGCTCGAACTCGGTCGCTCCGGCGGCGATCGCCCGCGCGTGCACGGCATCGACGTCGGCCACCGGCAGATGGAACGCCGCCGGGGTGCCGCCCATCGTGGCGGGCGTACGCAGGCCGCGATCGGGCCATTCGCCGGCGACCGCGAGCACGGTGTCGCCGATCAGCAGTTCGACGGTCAGCGGCCGGCCGTCGGGCAGAGGAAGGCGGCTGGTTTCCTTGGCGCCGAGTACTTCGGCGTACCAGGCGGCCGCGGTGTCGGGATCGTTCACCACGAGATGTACGGCGAGCTGTGTCATGCGCCGACCATACATGCTGTCTGGTCACCGTGTCTAGACGATCCGTGCGGTACGCTGCGTCCGTGATGGCGCGACGTGATGAGAACCAACCGAGCGGTGCTGAGCTGCGCGTACGCATTCTCGACGCAGCCAGGGAACTGCTGAAGGAGCGCAGCTTCGACGCGCTCAGCGTGGCCGAGATCATCACCGCCGCCGGGGTTTCCCGGGCCAGCTTCTACTTCTACTTCGCGAGCAAGCAGGCGGTCCTGGCCGAGCTTGTCCGCCGGGCCGTCGGCGCGGGACACGAGGCCGCCGAGCCGTGGGTGCAGGCCTCGGCCGGCCCGCGGGAGACGCTGCGGGCGGGCATCGAAGGAGGCGCCGATCTGTGGCTGTCCAACGCGGCCGTCCTGCGGGCGATCGTCGAGAGCTGGGGATCCGACCCGCAGCTCCGTGAGCTGTGGCTGGCCCTGATGGGAACGTTCACCGACGCCACGATCGGCCGGATCGAGGCCGACCGGGCCGCTGATCCGGCGATGGCGGCGCGGCTCGAAGGCGTCGACGTTCCCGCGCTCGCCGCCACCCTGACGTGGACCGGCGAGCGCCTGTACTACCTCGCCGCCTGCGGGGTGCCGCCGTTCGACGACCGGAAGGTCCTGGTCGACACCCTGATGCACCTCTGGCTGTCGGCGCTCTACGCCATGGACAGCTGATTTTGGGCTCTTCACCTGCATATGTGGGTCGATGACGGTGAGGGTTCGCGTACCGCCGATGGTTCTTCGGGGCTGATCGGTGGATGATCGGATCGAGATCATGATCAATTTATGGCCCGGGTTCGTCGATCTCACCTCCGCTCCTCGCGCGGGAGACCGCTCCGGCCTCTCCGCTTCGCTCCGAGGCCTCCACTGCCAGGTAGGTGGGGCGGCGCATCGCCCGCCGCCCTTCGGGCACGGGTTCACCCCGACACGCGCCGTCCTGTGCCACCCAGACTTTGTCGCGACTGTCCGATATGGAGCCGTGGCGTGTCCGGCGGCTTGATCATGTGATGTCATTCCGGCGGCCGGACCGTCCTGGCCTTGATCATGTGATGTGTATATGTCGAAGTGGATGGCCAAGCCTTGATCATGTAACTCATATATGTCGTAGCGGCCGTATTTCGACATATATGAGCGACATGATCAAGGCCTATATGCGCACGCCCGGTTCCGGCCTGATGGGGGCGAGACGGTCGCGACAAAGGCCGGACCGAGACGGGGCTGCAGGGGCTGGGGGAAACCGCAACGGAACCGCGGTGGATGATGCGTCGCACCGGAAACCTGGCAGTGGAGTCCCCGGAGCGCAGCGATAGGGGCGCAACGGTCTCCCGCGCGAGGAGCGGAGGTGAGATCGATGAACCCGGGACAAGAACATCTTGAGTTTGATCTTGACTGCATCCTGGTGGTCGTCACCGGGCGGGGCGGACGAGCAGGCCGTCGCGGGCGATGGCGATCATGCGCTGCCGGGCGGCCGGATCCGCGTGGCCGCGTTCGCGGGCCAGGCAGCCGGCGACGAGCGCCTGGATGTCGGCGACGTCGACGTCGGGGCGTACGGCTCCGGCCCGCTGCGCGGCCGTGAGCAGCCGGCCGAGCGCGCCCATGAAGTCGTATTCGGACCGGGCGGCGGCCGCGACGATGTCGAATCCCCCGCCGACCAGCGCTTCGGCGAGTGCCTGGTCGACCGCGCCCTCCTGCGCCAGGTACGCGAAATAGGCGAAGAACGCCGCCGCCGGATCCATGGTCTCGGCCAGCGTCCGGGCCGTGCCGACGCACCGCTCGATGCGGTCCAGCACGATCGCCTGGAACAGCGCGTCCTTGGTGGGGAAGTGCCGGCTGACGGTCCCCGTGCCCACACCTGCGCGGCGGGCGATCTCCTGGACCGACACTCCGGGCCCCTCGCTGCTGAAGGCGGCTGCTGCGGCCTCCAGTACGAGCTGCCGGTTGCGCCTGGCGTCGGCGCGCAACGGCCGTTCGCTCTGAGCGGCGGGGTCACTCATCGACAGGGCTCGCTTTCTTATGGGCGATTGACAAGCGGGACGGCCGTCCCGTATTTTTCGAAACGGGACGGCTATCCCGATTATAGAGGGGGAAGCATGAGCACACGATGGAGCGCCGACGACGTGCCCGACCAGGGCGGCCGAACGGTCGTGATCACCGGCGCCAATACCGGGATCGGCTTCGAAACGGCCGCCGTACTCGCGGCGCGCGGAGCCACGGTCATCCTGGCCTGCCGCGATGCCGGCAGGGCCGAGACCGCAGCCGGCAGGCTCCGCTCGGCCGTGCCGGGCGCGCGCATCGAGACGTTGCGGCTGGACCTGGCCTCGCTCGCCGCCGTACGCGACGCGGCCGAGCAGTTCCGTGCCGGCCACTCCAGGCTGGACCTGCTGATCAACAACGCCGGAGTGATCCATCCGGGATACGCCCGGACCGAGGATGGCTTCGAACTGCACTTCGGCACCAATCACCTGGGCCACTTCGCCTTCACCGGGCTGTTGCTGGACCGGCTGCTGGCCACCCCCGGCTCCCGCGTCGTCACCGTCAGCAGCAGCGGCCACCGGCGCGGCGACATCCACCTCGCCGACCTCACTCTCCAACAGGGATACGGACTCAACGCCGGCTACGGGCAGTCGAAGCTCGCCAACGTGATGTTCACCTATGCGTTGCAACGGAAGCTGGCGGCGGCCGGTGCCGCGACCCTCGCGGTCGCCGCGCATCCGGGGAACGCGTACACCGAGGTGGGGCGGCACATGCCGGGATGGGTACGCGTCGCGCTGAGTCCCCGGCTGCGACTGGTCAACTGGTGGCTCCTGCAGAGCGCCGGCGGCGGTGCCCTGCCTACACTGCGAGCCGCCACCGATCCCCAGGCGACCGGCGGGACGTATTACGGACCGTCAGGACCGGGCGAGTTCACCGGCTCGCCCGCACTCGTCGCGTCCAGCCCCCGCTCGTACGATGTCGACCTGCAGCGACGCCTCTGGGCGGAGTCCGAACGGCTCACCGGTGTCCGGTACGAGCTGGCGGCGGCACACGGTGAACCGGCGGCAGCCGACCGCTAGCGGCGCCCGCCGAACCGCCAGTTGTGCACCTCGACCTCCGCGTACCGGGTGGGGGTCAGGATCGACCGGGCGGCGGTCGGGTCGGGTGCCTGGACGAGCGCCGCGGTGCCCAGCCAGGCCGAGCCGTCGTCGGACAGCAGCGGACCGTACGCGATCAGCCCCGAACGGTCGGCCGGGACGGTGTCGTCCACCGGCCCGGAACCGAAGCCGAGGTGACCGCCGGCCAGCGGGTGCTGGTCAACGGCGCGGGTGGTGGGGTCGGCGGCTTCGTCACGCAGGTCATCGCCACCGCCAGCACGCGCAGCCTCCCGGCCGTCCGCGCCTTCGGGGCGGACCAGATCGTCGACTACACCGCCGGTCCCGTCGCCGATGCTCTCGACCGGCCGGTGGACACCCTGCTCAATCTCGTTCCCCTCGACCCGGCCGCCGCCGCGGCACTGGCCGCCACGGTCCGGCCGGGCGGCCGCGCCGTCTCGGTCGCCAGCCCCGTCGAGCCGCCCACCGGCGCCGGCGTCACCGCGCTGCACATGGTCGCCCGCAACGACGTGGCCGATCTGGCGGCGCTCGCCGCCCTCGTCGAGGCCGGTGAGATCAGGCTCGACGTCAGCGCCTCGTACCCGCTGTCCGAGCTTGCCGAGGTCCACCGCCGCAGCGAGGCGGGCCTCGTCCGCGGCAAGGTCGTCATCATCCCCTGAGCCGGGTACGCGTCCACATCGGCGAGTACGCGCGGTCTACGCTGCCCCGAGATGCGACACGGCGTACGGGGGAGGGGCGGCATGGCCACGGTTCGGGTCGAGGCGACGATCAAGGTGCCCGCGCGGGCTGCCTGGGACGCCGTCGCGGACGTCGGTGCGGTGCACGAACGCCTGCTCCCCGGCCGGGTCGCGAGCGCCCGCCTCGACGGTGGTGTTCGCATCCTGACGATGCCCGACGGTTCGGAGATCCGCGAGTTGATCATCTCGGTCGACCACGAACTCCGGCGCCTCGCGTACGCGGTGGTGGAAGGGCAGAAGCTGCCGCTCACGTACCACCACGCTTCCTTCGAGGTGTACGCCGAAGGGGACGGGTGCCGGCTGGTCTGGTCGACCGATCTCCTCCCCGACGGGCTCGCGGAAGCGGTGCGGGCGCGTACGGAACGAGGGATCGTCGAGATCAAACAGAACCTGGAAGCCGCCTCCCTTGCGGGATGTCCCTGAGTCGACCGTCATGAAATGCGGGGACATCTCCCCGATGGCCGGCCGGCGCCCGGCTGACACGATCTTGATATGCGACGTCGAACCTTCTTCACGCTGGCCGCCGTCCCTGCTCTCCTGACCGCCTGTGGCCCCGGAGACCTGAGCGGCGGGCCGGAACCCCAGGCGAAGCTGTCCTTCCGCAACCGGCTGCGCATCCCGCCCCTGGCGCCCTCCACCGTGGACAAGGACGGCGTACGCCGGTTCGAGCTGACGATGCAGCGGGGCCGGACCGAGCTGCTGCCCGGCAAGCCGACCGACACCTACGGCTTCAACGGCTCCTACCTCGGCCCCACCGTACGCGCGCGGCGCGGCGAGACCGTCCGCATGGTCGTACGCAACGAGCTCGGTGAGCAGAGCACCGTCCATTGGCACGGTATGCGGCTGCCCGCCCGGATGGACGGCGGCCCGCATCTGCCGATCGCGCCCGGGGCGACGTGGAGTCCGCAATGGACGATCACCCAGCCCGCCGCGACCTCGTGGTACCACCCGCATCCGCACGGCGCGACCGCGATGCACGTCTACCGTGGACTGGCCGGCCTCTTCCTGCTCGACGAGCCCGGCGGGCCCACGCTGCCGTCCGCGTACGGGGTGGACGACGTGCCGCTCATCCTGCAGGACAAGAACCTGGCGGCGGACGGTTCGCTCGCGGGCGACCCGCTCAAGGGCACCTTCGGCATTCTCGGCAACACGGTGCTCGTCAACGGCACCTACGATCCGTACCTGGCCGTCGAGAGCCGGCGCGTACGGTTGCGGATTCTCAACGGCTCCAACGCCCGCATGTACGACATCCGGTTCGCCGACCGCCGCCGTTTCCACGTGATCGCCAACGACGCCGGCCTGCTCAACGCCCCGGTCGAGGTCGACCAGGTGTCCCTCAGTCCCGGTGAGCGGGCCGAGATCGTGGCGGAGTTCGCCCCCGGCGAGCAGGTGGTGCTGCGCAGCATCGGCGGCTCCGCCGACATCGACGCAGGAGACCTCGACCTGCTGAAGATCGTGGCGGCGAAGCAACTGAAGGCGTCACCGCCACTGCCGGACCGGCTGGCCGACCGGCACATCGACGTGCCGGCGGGGGCGAAGGTCCGCCGGTTCAAGCTCAACGGCCACGACTCCATCAACGGCCAGGAGATGGACATGACCCGCATCGACGAGGTCGTCGCGGCCGGCGCCCGCGAGATCTGGGAGATCGTGAACAACGTCTACTCGCACAACTTCCACATCCACGAGGTCGCCTTCCGGGTGCTCGACGTCGACGGCGCGCCGCCGCCCGCGTACGCGACCGGGCCCAAGGACACGGTGTTCGTACCGGGGAAGTCGACGGTCCGGCTGGCGGTCGAGTTCGGCCAGGACACCGACCCGAACTGGCCGTACATGTACCACTGCCACATCCTGCGGCACGAGGATTCGGGCATGATGGGCCAGTTCGTCGTCGTCCCGCCGGGTACCGAGTCCGTCGTTCCCCGGGTCCTCGGCGCGCATGCGGGACACAGCATGTGAGTGGAAGCCCGTTGCGGTGGCCGGTTACAGTTCCGGACGCCGACATCGGATCCGGGGGGCCGCATGCCATCGATCGTCCTCGTGCTCCTCATACCGTTCTACCTCGTAGGCCTGGCCTTTTTCCTCGCACCGGTCGGGCCGTCCCGGCTGGCCTGGCTGAGCACGCCGGACAGCACCGACGAGGACCGGTGGCGGCTGCGGGCGTACCTGGTGGCTCGGCGGCGGATGTGCACGGCCGGGGTCATGGCGGCGGGTACCGCGAGCATCGTGGCGTCGGTGGGACAGCAGCGGCTGTCGTTCTCCTTCGTCCAGCTGCTCATCGGTTGGCTGGCCGGTGCGATCGCGGTCGAGGTGTGGTACCGGCGCGATCTGCGGTCCGACGAGCGCGTACCTCTGCCCTACTGGTGGCGGTTCCTGCCGTGGGCGGTCGGCGCGGCGGCCGCGGTGTCCACTGTGGTCGCGGGGCGGATCCGCAGCGCGGCCACCGATCCGTCGGCGATCACGGGATGGGGGCTCGCGGCGGTCGCGGCCGTCCTCGTCGTCATCCTCGCGACCTGGTTCGTCGCCGGGCGTACGCCGCGGGGCCTGTCCGGGGTCCGGTGGCGCTACGTCACCGTCGAATCGGTACGCGGCCTGACCGTCGCCGGCTGCGCGCTGGCGCTGGTCTGCCTCGTTCCGATGTGGCTGGCGGCGGTGCCCGGCCCCTACGAGGAGCCGCCGACCGGTGGGTGGGCCTGGCTCGCCCTGGCCGCGTTCCTGTTCCCGTTGATCCTGCCGCTGCCGCCGGTACGCCTGGTCCTGCGCATCGTCGCGGGTGTGACCGCGTTCGTCCTCGTGCTCGGCGTGCCGCTCGCATGGGCGTGGCCCACCCGGGCCGCCCAAGACCCTCCCTTCACGGCGGAGCAGCTGCGACCGGTCGCGCATCTGCGGGTGGTGACCGGCGACGGGCTGCCCGGCGCCCTGACCGACCTCGGTCTGCTGGACGTGTGGCCGTCGCGTGTCGACGCCTTCGGCGCCGACACCGAGACCTTCATCGGCCGGATCGACATCGCCCGCGCCCTGCCGCCGGGGGACTACCTGGAACTCCTGGTCATCGATCGGCGGACGGGGCGGGTGGCACCGATCCAGGACGGGGACGGCGGCGGTTGGTTCGGGAACTGGAGCACGGTTCTCGCCGACCGCTATCCGTGGCTGTCGGAGCTGCGTCCCCGGACCAGCGTCTCCGGCGGCATGGTCGACAACGCCGAAGGTGTGTCCCTGGGCCGCCGCGACGGATCGGGGCCGTTGTGGTTCTCCAGCGGTCCCTTCGGCCGTCCCGGCACGTATGCGGCGGACCAGCTGGAACTCGTGCTCGTCTACGTACGCTCCGACGAGTACATCTACTGGGCGACGCGCGTACCCGTGAGCAGCTGACCGGGGCGCCACAACAGTTCCACAACAGCGGGCGCGTACACCTGGGGCACGGGCATCGGGCCCGGCGAAGAAGGAGTGGACGTGCGTGAGGAACGTGGGCGGCTGGCCCTGGCGATGACGGCCGCGGTGGCGATGGCGGCAGGCGCCCTCGTGGTGACCGGTGTGGCGGCGGTCGCCGGCACGGATTGCGCCGGCACTCGCGATGTGCTGGTCACCAGCCTCGCCACGGCCGAGGGCACGCAGCGCGACGGTCTGACCCGGCTGACGCTGACCGTGGTCAGCCGTGGTTGCGCGTTGCCGGGCTCGGTCGGCTACGCGCTGAAGCCGGTGACGACCGACGACAAGGATCTGACCTATCGCGGCGGGACGCTCACCTTCGCCGAGGGCGACCTGAAGGATCAGGCGCTGACCGTCGACGTCCGCGCCGACGACGTGGTCGAGCCGGACGAGCAGTTCGCGGTGGTGCTGACCGAGCTGCGCGGCGCGACGCGGGCCTGCGACACGATGGCGGTCGTCACGGTCGTCAACGACGACCCCGGCAAGTACATCCCGCCGACCATCACGCCCAGCATCCTGCCCTGCGAGCTGCACAGCTCGCGGTAGGTCAGACCAGGCAGGCCAGCGCGTCGGCCTCCGCGTCCGCGCCGGCCTAGCGGAACAGGGCGGCCGCCGCGCTCCACCGGGCCTTCGCCCCGTCCAGGTCCGAGCGTCTGCGCTCCAGATCTCCGGCCGTACGCAGAGTCGTCGCGTACTCGAAGGCGTCGGGTACGCGTGCCCGCAGTGCGAGCGCCTCGTCGAGCAGCCGCCCGGCGGTGCCGAGGTCGCCGCCGGCCATGTTCGCCGCGGCGAGGTTGGTCAGGGCGGTGGCGAGCAGGTGCTCGTCGGCGAGGTCGCGGCTGATCGCGCACTGCTCGGTGAACAGCGCGACGGCGTCGCCGGACCGGTGCTGGCGCAGGGCGATCGTGCCGAGCTGGCCGAGCGTACCGGCCTGGTAGCGCCGGTTGCCGGTGGTGCGCCGCAGTTCCAGCGCCCGTTCGAAGCAGTCGCGGGCCGCGTCGTCGTCGCCGCGGATGGCGTGGGTCTCGCCCAGGCCATGCCAGACGGCCGAGGCCAGCCGCAGGTCACCGTCGGCGTCGGCGATCGCGAGCCCCTGTTCGAGATGGGCGAGGCTGTCCGCGGTACGCCCCACGCGGGCGTGCAGGTGTCCCAGGTTGTTGTGCGCCAGCAGCATGCCGAGCCGGTGCCCGGCGGCCGTGTGGACGGCGAGCGCCCGCTCGCAGGCCTCGATCGCGGCGTCGTAGCGGTGCAGCCGGCCGAGCGCGGCGGCGATGTTGTTGTGCACGTGCCCGAGTCCGCGCTGGTCGCCGGTCTCGGTGAGGACGCCGAGCGCGGCCCGCAGGTGGACGAGGGCCTCCTCGTAGCGGTGGGCCGCCGTGCAGGCGACGCCGAGCCCGCTGAGCATGAGGCCCTCCGCGACGCGGTCGCCCCGGCCGGCCACGGCGGCGTACCCGCGCTGGTAGACCTCGACGCGGTCGCCGGTCCGGCCCCGGGACTCGAAGTACCCCGCGACCAGGTACGCCATCTGCCACGCGTGATCGGCGTGGCCGGTGCGGGCCGCGTACGCGATGACGGGCACGAGGTTCGCGTGTTCGCCGTCGAGGTACGCGAGCACGGCCTCGGGCGTCGCCGCGAACGGTGCCGTGAACTCCCCGCCCGGCGCCGGTACGCGGTCGCGCGCCGGGTCGAGCACGGCGTTGGCGGCGTACACGAGGTGCCGGTACCAGTCGAGCAGCCGCCGTCCGGTCGCCTCGCGATCGGCTTCTGCGTCCTGAGTGGACAGTTCGGTCGCGTACACGCGGATGAGGTCGTGCATGGCGTAGCGGCCGGAGGAGACCTCGGTGAGCAAGTGCGCGGAGGCCAGCTCGTCGAGGTCGCGGCGGGCGTGCCCGGCGCCGCGGCCGGCGAGGGCGGCGGTGAGCCCGGCGCCGACCGTGCGGCCCGGATGCAGCCCGGCCAGGCGGAACAGCCGGGCGGCCGGTTCGCTGAGCGAGTCGTACACGGTGGTGAGGACCTTGCGGACCGACCGGCTGTCGCCGTCGGCGGCGAGCAGGTCGAGGCGGTCGTCGCCGGACAGGTCGGCCACGAGGTCGACGATGAGCCGGCGCGGCCGGGCGGCGAGCCGGGCCGCCGCGAGGCGCAGCGCGAGCGGCATGCCGGCGCAGAGTTCGGCGAGGCGGCGGGCGGCGTCGGGCTCCTGCGCGACCCGCTGCTCGCCGAGGACGCGGCGCAGCAGTGCAGCCGATGCGTCGGCGGGCAGCGCGTCGAGCTCGACCTGGTGGACCTCGTGATGGGCGCCGAGCGCGGTCAGCCGCCGCCGGGTGGTGACCACGAGCAGGCTCGCCGGCCCCGGTGGGACGAGGGGCAGCACGTGGTCGGCGGTGCCGGCGTCGTCCAGCAGCAGCAGCGTCCGCCGGTCGGCCAGCAGCGTCCGGTAGAGGCCGAGCTGCTCCCCGTGGGTGACCGGCATCCGATCGGCCGGTACGCCCAGGACGCGGAGCACGGCGGCGAGCGCGTCGCCGGGGGTGAGGGAGGCGTCGGGGTCCTCGCCGCGCAGGTCGAGGAAGATCTGCCCGTCGGGGAAGCCGGCGGCGACCCGCCGGGTCCACTGCGCGGCGAGGGCGGTCTTGCCGATGCCGGGCGGCCCGCAGATGATCACGACGCGCTGGTCGGTGCCGCCCGCGGCGGCCCAGCGGTCGAGTCGATCCAACTCGCCGTCCCGGCCGGTGAAGTGGCCGACCGGCGGCGGAAGCTGCGCGGGCACGACCGCCGTCCGCAGTGGACGTTCGACGGTTTCCGCACCGCGTTCCTCACCGCGCAGGATCCGGGCGTGCAGTGCGCGCAGCCGCGGATCGGGGTCGATGCCCACCTCGTCCGCGAGGCGTACGCGCAGCTGCTGGTAGCGGTCCAGCGCGTCGGCGCGCCGGCCGCTGCGGTTGAGGGCCAGCATCAGCAGCTCCACGAGGCGTTCGCGGGCCGGCTCGGCGGCGGTCAGCCGCTCCAGTTCCGGCACGGCCGGCCCGTGCTCGCCCAGCGTCAGGCGGTCGGCCCACATCTCCTCGTACGCGCGCAGCCGCAGCTCCCGCAGGCGTACCACCTCGGCCTCGGCCCAGTCGCGGACGGCCGCGTCGGCGAGGACGTCACCGCGCCACAGGGCGAGCCCGGCGGTGAGCGTACCGGCCGCGCGGGCGACGTCGCCGGCCTCCCGCTGCTCGCAGGCGAGGCGTACGGCCTCTTCGAAGGCGTACACGTCGACCTCCGCCGCCGGTACGCGCAGCAGGTAACCCGGCTCCCGGGTGAGCAGGACATCCGGCAGGCCGGCGCGCTCGAACGCCTGCCGGATCCGGGAGACGTGACTGTGCAGGCTGCGCAGGGCCGTACGCGGCGGATCGTCGCCCCACAGCGCGTCGGTCAGCCGGTCGCTGGAGACCACCGAACCCGCGTGCAGCACCAGCAGCCCGGCCAGGGTGCGCTGGACCCGGCCGACCAGCTCGGCAGTACCCGCCGGACCGGTGATCCGGACCGGACCCAGCACCCCGAAACGGGTCCGGCTCACCGGCGACGCCCCCCACAAGCGATACACAACGCGGCCACAACAGGTGCCGTCCACAGTAGCCACATGATCGCGGAGGGGCCCGGTTCAGCCGGACATCCGACGATCCGTCCATCGTTGTGGAGGAGTTCCCATGAAGAAGCTACGTCTCGCCCTGGCCGCCCTCGTGGTCGCCGGCGCGGCGCTGGCCGTCGCGCCCGCGTCACCGGCGGCGGCCAGCCCCTCGATCGAGTGCTACACGATCGTCGACGACTACGGACAGGTGCACTACCACTGCTACGTGGTCGGCGCCCTGGAGGAGATCTGCTTCTGCAAGACCTGCCCGTGGATCGTCGACATCCGCGAGCAGATCGTGCTGCCGGAGTTCGACGAGCAGATCCTGACCGCCGTCGACCTGCTCAGCCAGGCCGCGTACGCCGCGGATCCGCGTACCGGGGCGGCCCTGCACGACCGGGCCGTCGCGCAGTTCACGGCCGCCGCCCAGTCCCTGAAGGGCACGCCGGTGACCGCCGGGTTCGTCGGCTACCACGACATCACGACCGGCAAGGACGTGGCGACCCGGACAGCCTGGCTCGCCGCCGCCAGCCAGGATCTCGCCGACGGGGTGACCCTGCTGGAGAAGTCGTTCGGCAGCGGCGACTCGGCCGCCCTGGTCCGCGCGGCCACCGCTCAGTTCGACGAGGCGTTCCAGGAGATCAACCAGAAGGCGGCCATCGGCGGCTGACCGGTACGCACAGGGTGAAATGGTTGCCGCCAGGGCGTTCTTCAGCCCTGGCGGCCATCGGCATGGAGTGACTCGGCACGGCCCTTTTCTCGTTGGTCCGATCTCGCCGGGGGCGGCGGCGACCGCTGGCGGCTCCCGTTGCACCGCCGAAGAGGCGGCGCATCTGCTACAACTCCTATGGGATTAGTAGACATTCGCGCCGCGTTGATCTATCGTTGCGGCAACTGATCCACTGGTTCGCCACGGATCGCCTGTGTTACGAGCGCCAACGTTCAGCCCCGGCTTGTTGGCCGGCAACCCTCCACCGCGGCGGGGTGCCCCGGGTGACGACACGACCGCACAACGACTGTGCGGTAAGACGGTGTAAGACTCACGAAAAGAGCACGACTGTGCCCATCTCTGCCCAACGGCGCGTGGAAGCCCTCGCGCAATCTATAACCTTCGATGAGTTTGTGGCAACGTCCCGCAACTTCACCGCGGAGTTCCGGGAGAACTACGCCGGCACCCGACTCGACGACCGCGATCGCGCCGTCCTGGAACGGATCGCCGAACCGATCGAGGTGCTCGCGATCGTCGAGGACTGGTGCCCGGACGTCGCGGCCAATCTGCCGATCCTGGCCCGTATCGCGGACGACAGCGGAAAGATCCGGCTGCGCGTACTCGTGCGGGACGACGCCAGCCGGGACGTCGCCGACGCGTACCCCTACGAAGGTCGCAGCCACGTCCCGACCTATGTCTTCAGCAGCGGGGCCGGCGACGAACTCGGCGTCGTGGTCGAGCGGACCCCCGTGATCCGCGAACGGGTCGAGGAGTATCTCGTGTCGTTCTTCGACGCGCATCCCCAACTGGACCGCTCGACCTTCCCGGCCGGCCTCACCGACGAGCTGAAGGCCGAACTGGTCGCCCTGCGGTTGCAGCACGCGCTGCGCGGACCGGAACGGGCCAGCTTCGTCGAGGTGATCGGCGAACTCGCCGCCCACGCGACCGCCGCCTGACTTCCCCCCGTCCGACCTTCCCCCATCTGTCACTTCCTGTCTGACATCACCTGTAAGGAGCGGCACCCCTTCATGCGTACCTTCCGTAGATCCCTGCGCTCCAGAGCCTGGGGCGTGGCCCTGACCGCGTCGGTCCTGGCGGGCCTGTCGGCCTGCGCCGGGGCGGACCCGGGCGACTCGGCCGCGTCCGGTACCACGACGCCGGTCAGCGGCGGCACTCTCACCTTCGCCGTGAACACCGACGGATCCTGCCTGGACCCGCACCAGAGCCCGGCCGACGTGGACGGCCTGTTCGCCCGGCCGATCGTGGACTCGCTGGTGTCCCTCAGCGCCGACGGCTCGCTGCATCCGTGGCTGGCCACCGAATGGTCGGTCTCGGCCGACCAGCTGACCTACTCGTTCACCCTCCGCGGAGACGTGACCTTCAGCGACGGCGAGAAGCTCGACGGCGCGGCGGTCAAGGCGAACCTGGACCACATCGTCAACCCGGCGACCAAGTCGCAGCTGGCGGCGGGCACCATCGCCACCTACAACGGCACGACGGTCGTCGACGCCACCCACATCCAGGTGCACTTCAAGGCGCCGAACTCCGCGTTCCTGCCGACCCTCGCCTCGGCGTACCTGGGGATCGAGGCTCCCCAGACGCTGACCAAGGCGCCGGCGGACCTGTGCACCCACATCGTCGGCAGCGGCCCCTTCGTGAGCGCGGACGGCTACAGCAAGGGCAAGGGCATCGAGTACGCCCGCAACGACGCCTACAACTGGGCGCCGCAGACCGCCCAGCACAGCGGAGCGGCGTACCTGAGCAGGTTGAGCATCCGGATCGTCCCCGAGGACGCGTCCCGCTACGGGGCGCTGACCAGCGGCCAGCTCGACGCGATCGCCAGCGTGCCGCCGGTCAACGTGGCCCAGCTGAAGAAGACCCCCGGTTTCCAGGTGCAGTCCGCGGCGGCGCCCGGCGGCAACTACAACTACTACCCGAACACGGTCAAGGGCGTCTTCGCCGACGTCAACGTCCGCAAGGCGTTCCGCGAGGGCATCGACTGGCAGACGATCGTCGACAAGCTCTACTTCGGACAGTTCCAGCCGGCCAAGGGTCCGATCTCACCGGCGACCGTCGGCTACGACAAGTCGATCGAGGCGGCGTACGCGTACAACGCCGAGGACGCCGGCAAGCTGCTCGACGCGGCCGGCTGGACGGGCCGCGACAGCGCGGGCTACCGCACGAAGGACGGCAAGCGGCTGACCGTCGTCCACCCGTTCCTCAAGGCGTACGCCCGGGAGCAGCGCGACACGCTGGCCGACCAGATCCAGGCGGCGGCCAAGCTGATCGGCATCGAGGTCGTCGACACCAACCCCGACATCGGCACCTTCTTCGCCAACCTCGGCACCGGCGCCTACGACCTGATCGACTTCAGCTGGCAGCGGTCCTCACCGGACTCCCTGCGTACGCTGTTCGGCACGGAGAACCTGCCCAAGGGCGGCTTCGGCACGAACGCGGCGGGCGTGAGCGATCCGGCGATCGACAAGGACTTCCTCGACGCGCTGGCCACCACCGACCTCGTGAAGCAGGGCGCGCTCTACGGCGACGCCCAGCACCGGGTCACCGACGCCGTCGCGGTCTTCCCGGTGTACGTGTTCAACTACCTGCTCGGTTCGAGCTCGAAGGTCCAGGGCGTGACCTTCGAGCCGCAGGCGTTCCCGACGTTCTACGACGCCTGGAAGCGTCCGTGACCGTCATACCGGCCGCCGGCACGCGCAACCGGAGCGGCCTGCGCGCCGCCTCCGCCCGCGTGCCGGCGGCCGCCCTCCTGCGCCGGGCGGGGGCCGCGGTCGTCGTGCTCTGGGGTGCCGTGACGATTACCTTCGCGGCGCTGCATCTCATTCCCGGCGGCATCGTCGATGCGATCATCGGCCAGTCCCGGGTCAGCCCGGAGATCCGCGCCCAGATCGTCAAGGACTACGCCCTGGACAAGCCGCTCTACGTCCAGTACGCGGAGTACTTCGGCCACCTGCTGCGCGGCGACCTGGGGCACTCCTACAACCAGGGTGTGCCCGTCGCGACGGCGATCGGCCAGCAGGCCGGGTCGACGTTCGCGCTGCTGCTCGGCGGCATCGGATTCGCCCTCGTGGCTGCGGTGGTCGTGGCGGTGGCGACCGCCAACCGGCCCCGGTGGATCCGGGGAACGGCGGCCACGGCCGAGATCGTCAGCGTGGCGGTCCCGTCCTTCTGGCTCGGCATCCTGCTGCTGACCGTGTTCTCCTTCCAGCTGCACTGGTTCCCGGCGATCGGCGCCGGCGGCCTCAGCGGCCTGGTACTGCCGGCGATCGCGCTCGGCCTCGCGCCGGCCGCGATGCTCAGCCAGGTCCTGCGGCAGGGGCTGGAACGCGTACTCGACGAGCCGTTCATCACCACCGCCCGGGCCCGGGGTGTCCGGTCGGCGGGCGTGCTGCTGCGCCACGCGCTGCGCCACGCGGTGATGCCGGTCATCACCCTGACCGGCTGGCTCATCGGCGCGTTCGTCAGCGGCGCCGTCGTGATCGAGAGCGTCTTCTCCCGGCAGGGACTCGGGCAGATGACGGTCGCCGCGATCGCCCAGCGGGACTTTCCCCTGGTCTCGGCGATTGTGCTGATCTCGGCGCTGGTGTACGTCGTCGTCAACTTCGTCGTCGACGCGGTCTACCCGCTGCTGGACCCGCGCCTGCGCAGGCCCGAGGCGGCCGCACCGCGGGAAAGGAGCGAGTGATGGCCCCGACCGTCGACGGCGAAGCCCGCGTACGCGCCTCGTGGCCGGTCCGCGGAATCCGGGGGAGCGGGCTCAACCTGGCCCGGTGGCGGCCCGGCGTCGCACTGAGCTTCGCGTTCATCGCGGTGCTGATCCTGGCCGCGCTCTGGCCGCACCTGTTCTCCTCGACCGACCCCAACGCGGCCGACATCCAGCACACGCTGGAGGCGCCGAGCGCCCAGCACTGGTTCGGCACCGATCAGAACGGCCGGGACATCTTCGCCCGGCTGGTCACCGGCGCCCGGCTGTCGCTGCTGATCGGGCTGGCCGCCTCCGTGCTCGCCCTCGTGGGCGGTTCGCTCATCGGCGTCCTGGCCGCGCAGGGCGGGCGGCTGGTGAACACGGTCGTCAACCGGTTGCTCGACATCTTCCTGTCGATACCGGGGCTGCTGCTGGTGCTGCTGCTCATCGCGGTGCTCGGCCCCGGCGTACGCAACGCGATCATCGGACTGGCCGTCATCACCACCCCGGGCTACGCGCGCGTCGTACGCGGCGAGGTGATCCGGATCCGCGGCGCGGTCCACCTCGAAGCGGCCCGCGCGCTGGGCTGGTCGCGCCCGCAGGTCGTCGTGCGCCACCTGGTACCCAACGCGCTCGGCCCGGTCCTGGTCCTGGCCACCATCGGGGTCGGCGCGGCCATCGGGACGGGGTCGTCGCTGAGCTTCCTCGGCCTCGGCCCGCAGGCGCCGACCGCGGAGTGGGGCGCGATGTTGTCCAGCAGCCGCGCGTACTTCACCGTCGCGTGGTGGCCGGCCATCTTCCCGGGACTGGCGATCACCTTCACCGTCCTCGCGATCACCGTCGCCGGGCAATTCCTGCAACTGCGCGTCGAAGGGCGTACCCGGTCATGACCACGGCTGAGCCGGCGCCACACCTCGTGGACGTCGAGAACCTGCACGTCACATTCGGATCGGGCCGTTCGGCGGTGTACGCGGTCCGCGGGGTCTCCTTCACCGTCGACGCCGGCCAGAGCGTAGCCGTCGTCGGGGAGTCCGGCTCGGGCAAGAGCGTCACCGCCCGCAGCCTGATCGGCCTGGCGGGCCGGGGTTCCGCCGTCCGGGCCGACCGGCTGCGCATCGAGGGCACCGATGCGCGGGCGCTCCCCGAAGGCAGGTGGCGCCAACTGCGGGGAAAGCACGTCGGTTTCGTCCTGCAGGACGCGCTGGGGTCCCTCGACCCGGCCCGTCGCGTGGGCGCCGAGGTCGGCGAGACGCTGCTCGCCCACCGCACGGTCGCCCGGTCGGCCGTCCCCGGGAAGGTCGTCGACCTGCTGCGCCAGGTCGGCGTCCCGTCCCCCGAGGCGCGCGCCAGCCAGTTTCCGCACCAGCTGTCGGGCGGCCTGCGCCAGCGGGCCCTCATCGCCTCGGCGATCGCGGCCGATCCCGCGCTGCTCATCGCCGACGAGCCGACGACCGCGCTGGACGTCACGGTGCAGGCGCAGATCCTGCAACTGCTCGCCCAGCGCAAGGCCACCGGGATCGCGCTGCTGCTGATCAGCCACGACCTCGCCGTCGTATCCACTGTGGCCGATCACGTCCTGGTCATGAAGGACGGCGTGTTCGTGGAGCAGGGCCCCACCCGGCAGGTCCTCGACGACCCGCAACATCCCTACACCCGCCAACTGCTGGCCGCCGTCCCGGTCGCCCACGCGCGCGGCACCCGGCTGTCCCCACGGGCGGGCTTCACCGCCCAGCCCCGGCCGGTCGCGGGCCAGGAGGTCGTCCTCGAAGCCAAGAACCTGGTCAAAACCTTCCAGGTGCCCGGCCAGGGCTCGCTCACCGCCGTCGACGACGTCTCCTTGCAGCTGTACGCGGGTGAGACCCTCGGCATCGTCGGCGAGTCGGGTTCGGGGAAGAGCACCACGGCCCGGCTGCTGCTCGACCTCGACCGCCCGGACTCCGGCACGGTGGACGTCGACGGTACGCGCTGGAGCCGGCTCGACGCCCGTGCGCAACGCGTCCTGCGGCAGCGGATCCAGGTGGTGTACCAGGATCCGCTCAGCTCCTTCGATCCGCGGTACCCGGTCGAGCGGATCGTCGCCGAGCCGCTGGCGGTCGCCGGGCAGCCGCGTACGGGGCGGCGTGCACGAGTCCTCGAACTGCTCGACCAGGTCGGGCTCACCGCGGACGTGCTCGACCGCCGGCCGGCGCAGCTGTCGGGGGGACAGCGGCAGCGGGTCGCGATCGCCCGGGCGCTGGCACCGCGGCCGCGGGTCATCGTGTGCGACGAACCGGTGTCCGCGCTCGACGTGTCCATCCAGGCCCAGGTGCTCGACCTGCTGGCCGACCTGCAGGCGGAGTTGGGGATCTCCTACGTGTTCATCTCCCACCACCTCGGTGTGATCTACCACGTCAGCGATCGAGTGCTCGTGATGAAGGACGGCAAAGTGGTCGAGTCCGGAGACGTCGAACAGATCTTCCACCACCCCCGGCACGCGTACACCAGGAATCTGCTCGCGGCGGTGCCGACGCTGGAAGGCGCGGCCCTGCGGCCGCGCGCCGCCGAGCCGCAGGTGACCCGATGACGGAGACGGTGGACGTGGTGGTCGTCGGCGGGGGAGCCATGGGCTCGGCGGCGGCCTGGCAGCTGGCCCGGCGCGGCCTGGACGTGGTGCTGCTGGAGCAGTTCGAGGCCGGCCACGCCCGGGGCGCCTCGCACGGCACGTCGCGGATCTTCCGACTGTCCTATCCGGACCCGGTGTACATCGGGCTCGCGCGGGAGGCGCAGCGGACGTGGCAGGAGCTCGAAGACCTGACCGGTACGCGCCTGCTGACGGTGACGGGCGGCGTGGACCACGGCGACCACCCGCATCTGCGGCTGCTGGCAGACGGCCTCGCCGCGGCGGGAGTGGCGCACACCCGGCTCACCCCGGCGGAGGCGGCCGAACGCTGGCCCGGGATCCGGTTCGACACCGAGGCGCTGTTCCATCCTGACAGCGGGCGGTTGCACGCCGACCGGTCGGTCGCGGCGCTGCAGGCGGCGGCCGGCAAGGCGGGCGCGCTCGTGCGGCACTCGACCCCGGTCACGTCGATCGAGGTGCTCGGCGAGGACGCCGTCCTCGTGCGCACCGACGGCGGCGACTACCGCGCCCGCCGGGTCGTCGCGGCGGTCAACGCCTGGGCGGCCAAGCTCGTCGGCGGGCTCGTGCCGCTGCCGCCGCTGCGCGTCACCCAGGAGCAGCCCGCCCACTTCCACGCCCGCCTTCCCGAGGACGGCTGGCCGAGCTTCGGCCACCTGTTCGCCGAAGGCTCGGCCGACGCGAGCGCGTTCCACGGCGGGATCTACGGGCTCGCGGCACCGGGTGACGGCATCAAGGTCGGCTTCCACGGCGTCGGCCCCGAGGTCGACCCCGACCACCGCGACTTCCTGCCCGAACCCGGCCAGCTGGCAGCCCTGCGGGAGTACGCGCGGCGCTGGCTGCCCGGCGTGGACGCCGACCGGGCCGACCCCATCAGCTGCACCTACACCACGACCCCTGACACCCACTTCGTACTGGACCGCCTCGGTCCCGTCGTCGTGGCGACCGGCTTCTCGGGGCACGGCTTCAAGTTCGTGCCCGCCGTCGGACGGGTTCTCGCCGACCTCGCGATCGACGGGACCCGCCCGGACCGGCGATTCGGGTTCGCCCGATGACCGTGTCGCCGTCTTCTTCGCCGGCCGTCCTGCCGGGCGTCCCGCAGTGCCTGTACCGAACCATCGCCGCTGGAGGAAACCCGTGAGCACAACACCTTTGGCCGTCCTCGACCTCGTCCCGCGCAGCAGCGGAGACGGCGTCGCCGCCGCGGTACGCAACGCCGTCGACCTCGCCCGGCAGGCCGAGCGGTTCGGCTACCACCGCTACTGGTTCGCCGAGCACCACCTCAACCCGGGAGTCCTCGGCGCTTCCCCGGCCCTGTCGATCTCACTGATCGGGGCGGCGACCAGCACCATCCGGCTCGGTTCGGCCGGAGTCCAGCTCGGACACCGCCAGCCGCTGGCGGTCGTCGAGGAGTTCGGTCTGCTCGACGCCGTCCACCCGGGCCGGCTCGACCTCGGCCTCGGCCGCTCGATCGGGCGCCAGAAACCGGCCGACCCGCCCGGCGACGCCACGGCAGCCCCGGCTCCGGTGGCGGTCGCCGCGTCGGCGTACGCCGCGAACCGGGGCGGCGCTGAGCACGCCGTCGAGCAGCGCGCCGACAACGGCCTGCTGCTGCCCAAGCAGTACGACTTCAGCAAGCTCATCGCGACCTCCGGCGCGAAGATCGCCGCGCTGCTGGACCTGCTGCAGCAGCCGGGCGCGTACACGCCCGACTACGACTCCCAGATCAGCGACATCCTCGCCTTCCTGGCCGGCACGTACGTCTCGCCCGGCGGGGTGGCGGTCCACGCGTACCCGGGCGAGGGCGCGGCGGTGCAGGTGTGGATCCTCGGCGCCTCCGGAGGTTCCAGCGCGACCGTGGCCGGTGCCCGGGGGCTTCGGTTCGCGGCCAGCTACCACCACAGCCCGAGCACCGTCCTCGACGCCGTCACCGCGTACCGGGCGGCGTTCGTGCCGTCGGCGGACCTGGCGCAGCCGCACATCTCGGTGTCCGCGGACGTGGTCGTAGGGGAGACCGACGAGCAGGCGGCCGTCCTCGCCGCCGGCTACCCGCTGTGGGTACGCAGCATCCGCACCGGCGCGGGCGCGATCGCGTTCCCGACGCCGGAGGAGGCCGCCCGGCACGAGTGGAGCGACGAGGACCGCGAACTCGTCCGCGACCGGGTCGACACCCAGCTCGTCGGCTCGCCCGCGACCGTCGCGGACAAGCTTGAGCAGCTGCGGGACGCGACCGGCGCCCACGAGCTGGCGATCACCACCATCACCCACCAGCACGCCGACCGGGTGCGCTCCTACCAGCTGCTCGCCGACGAGTGGGCCCGGCGAGGCAACTGACCTATGTGGACGGAGAGTAGCCGATGACGACCGCCGAAGCCGGCGTACACCTGCTGGACCAGGCCGCCTGGGCCTCGCTGACCGGCCCGCACGCCCACTTCGCCGAGGGCACCGGGCGGGCGCTGCGCTACCCCGCCGACGTCTCACCGATCATGGCCGTTCCGCCGGTCCAGGACGAGCAGGTCTGGGCGGACCTGCACCGGCTCGCCGGTCCGGGCGCGCTCGTCCTGCTCGCGGGGGACCTGTCGGAGCGGCCGGACGGCTGGGGGTCGGAGTTCGAGGGCGACGGGCTCCAGCTGGTCGCGACCGACGCACTGCGATCGCGGCCGTCCGACGAGGTCGTCACGCTCGGTGCCGCCGACGTGCCGCAGATGCTGGACCTGGTCGCCCGGACCCGGCCCGGGCCCTTCGAGGCCAAGACCTACCAGCTGGGAACCTACCTCGGCGTCCGGCGCGACGGCGTACTCGTCGCGATGGCCGGCGAGCGCCTGCATCCGCCGGGCTGGACCGAGATCAGCGCGGTCTGCACCGATCCCGCTCATCGCGGTCGGGGCCTCGCGACGACCCTCGTCCGCGCGGTCGCCCACAACATCCGCCAACGCGGCGAGATCCCGTTCATGCACGCATCGGCCGACAACGTCAACGCCGTCCGGCTCTACCGGTCGATCGGATTCGAGATCCGCCGGCAGGTCCGGTTCTCGGCGTTGCGCAGCCCCGAAGGAGAGACATCGTGACCGAGCTTCATCTCGCCGTCGCCCTGGACGGCGCCGGCTGGCATCCCGCCGCCTGGCGCAGCCCGGCCGCCCGCCCGCGGGAGCTGCTGACCGCCGCATACTGGAAGGACCTGGTCGCGCAGGCGCAACGGGGCCTGCTCGACTTCGTGACGATCGACGACTCGCTCACCCTCCAGTCCGGCGACCACTTCGCCGCCGACGACCGGACCGACCAGGTCCGGGGGCGCCTGGACGCGGCCCTCGTCGCGGCCCGCGTCGCGCCCGCTTCGGAGTACATCGGCATCGTGCCGACCGTGACCGCGACGCACACCGAGCCGTTCCACGTGTCCAAGGCCATCGCGACGCTCGACTACGTCAGCACGGGCCGGGCGGGGGTCCAGATCCGGGTCGGCGGCCTGGGCGGCGAGGCGGCGCTCTTCGGCCGCCGGCAACTGCCCACCCTGGACCTCGAAGCGCTCCAGCGGCCGGAGATCCAGCAGCTCATCGCCGAGCGGTTCGACGAGGCCGCCGACTTCATCGAGGTGCTGCGCCGGCTGTGGGACAGCTGGGAGGACGACGCCGAGATCCGCGACGCGGCCACCGACCGGTTCGTCGACCGCGACAAGCTGCACCACATCGATTTCGAGGGCCAGTGGTTCTCGGTACGCGGACCCTCGATCACGCCGCGGCCGCCGCAGGGGCAGCTGCTGGTCAGCGTACTGGCGCACGCCACGGTGCCCTACCGGCTGGCCGCGCGGCAGGCGGACGTCGTCTTCGTCACCCCACACGACACCGCGTCCGCGCAGGAGATCCTCGCCGAGCTCCGGCACGAGACCGCCGCGGCCGGGCGGGCGGACGATCTCCGCGTCTTCGCCGATCTGGTGGTCTTCCTCGACACCGACGCCGCCACGGCCGCCGGCCGCAAGGACGAGCTCGACGACCTCGCCGGAGCCGCGCTGTTCTCCGACGCCCG
The DNA here is from genome assembly GCF_000428945.1 of Hamadaea tsunoensis DSM 44101. Classification (GTDB taxonomy): domain Bacteria; phylum Actinomycetota; class Actinomycetes; order Mycobacteriales; family Micromonosporaceae; genus Hamadaea; species Hamadaea tsunoensis. The sequence goes on from NZ_KE386821.1 coordinate 212,525, forward strand.
CATCCTCGCCGGCACGGCCGAGAGCCTGGCCGACCACATCGAGGAACTCCACCACCTCGGCTACGCCGGCGTACGCCTGCGGCCGGGAGTCCTGCCGACCGACCTCACCGCGATCACCGAATCGCTCGTGCCGCAGTTGCAGCGCCGCGGGCTGTTCCGGACCGCGTACGAAGGCACGACCCTGCGCGGCCGGCTGGGCCTCACCCGTCCCGCCAGCCGCTACCTCCTCACGAACGGAGCGGCGCGATGACCCGACCCAGAAAGCAGATCATCCTCGGCGCCTACCTCGGCGGCGTCAACCACCAGACCGTGTGGTCGGACCCGGCCGCCGGCAGCCAGATCGACTTCGCGTCCTTCCGGCACGCCGCCCAGACCGCCGAGCGGGGGAAGTTCGACTTCTTCTTCCTCGCCGAGGGACTGGCCCTGCGAGAACGGCAGGGGCAGATCTTCGACCAGGACGTCCTCGGGCGGCCGGACACCCTGACCGTCCTCGCCGGGCTGGCCGAGGTGACCGAGCATCTCGGCCTCGTCGGCACCCTGAACGCGACCTTCAACGAGCCCTACGAACTGGCCCGGCAACTGGCCACCCTGGACCACCTGTCGGGCGGGCGTACCGGGTGGAACATCGTCACCTCCTCCGACGCCTTCACCGGGCAGAACTTCCGCCGGGGCGGCTTCCTGGCCCGAGAGGAGCGCTACACGCGCGCCGAGGAGTTCCTCAGCCTCGCCCGGCAGCTCTGGGACTCCTGGGCCGAGGACGACATCGTCGCCGACAAGGAGTCCGGCCGGTTCCTGCGCCGGGGCGACGCGGGCGCCTTCGCGTTCCAGGGCCGGCAGTTCGACGTCAGCGGCCGGTTCACCGTGCCCCGCAGCCCGCAGGGCCAGCCGGTGATCCTGCAGGCGGGCGTGTCCGCCGAAGGCCGGGAGTTCGCCGCGGGCGGCGGCCCGGACGCGATCTTCTCGCCCTACCACACCCTCGCCGAGGCGCAGCCGTTCTACCGCGACATCCAGGAGCGCTCGGCCCGGCACGGCAAGCCGGACGGGTCGGTGAAGGTCCTGCCCGGCGCGGCGTTCGTCCTGGGCGACACCGAGGCCGAGGCGGTCGAGCGCCACCGCGAGATCGCCCGTACGCAGATCAGTGGCCGCGGCGCGCAGATCCTCCTCGAAACCGTGTGGAACCGCGACCTGTCCGGCTACGACCCCGACGGCCCCCTTCCCGACGTGGACCCCGATCCCGAAGGGGCGCCCGTCATCCAGGGCCGGGCCCGCATCCACCAGAACCCGTTCGACACCGTCGCCCGGTGGCGGGCCGTCGCGGCGGACAACAAGTACTCGCTGCGTCAGCTGGCGATCCACGTGTTCGGGCACGTGGAGTTCGTCGGAACACCGGCCCAGGTGGCCGAACGCCTCGACTCGTTCGTCCAGAACGACGGGTCCGACGGCTTCATCCTCGGCTCGCACCTGACCCCCACCGGTCTCGACGAGTTCGTCGACAAGGTCGTGCCTCTCCTGCAGGAGCGGGGCGCGCTGCGTACCGAGTACGACGGGTCGACGTTGCGTGACAACCTGCGCATTCCCGCGCCGGTCGAACGTCAGGCAGCGGTGGTGTAGGCCGCCTCGGCGGATCGGGCGGCCGCCGCCGGTCGCCCGATCCGCCGGCAAGTTCGCGGATTCGTGGGGTCACAGCGCACCTGCCCGAGGACACGATGAGCTGTCCAACGTGGTCACTTCACGACCTGAGGAGGAAACGTGGGTCTCACCCCCGACCGCGCCCCCCGGATCTCGCGCCGCGGTCTCGTTCTCGGCGGTGCCGCGGCTGGCGGCGGACTGCTCGCGAGCGTGTGGCTGCCGGCCGCCGCGTACGCCGGTCCGGCCGTCTACAACCCGTTCAGCGCCTATCCGATCACCGGGCCCTGGGATCCGCCGAACCACAACGGCGTCGACTTCGGGATGGCGGTGGGCACGTCGCTGCCCGCGTGCGGGGCCGGGACCATCGAGAACATCCCCTACAACGGCACCGGCGGTCACACCGTCACCATCCACCTGGGCGGCGGTTACCGCAGCCAGTACATGCACCTGTCGAGGTTCCTGCTCGCCACCGGGACGGCCGTGTCCGCGGGGACGATCGTCGGGCTGTCCGGCGGCGCGGCCGGAGCCGACGGCGCGGGCAACTCGACGGGACCGCACCTGCACTGGCACCTCATCGATCCCAGCGGCGTACGCCTCAACCCCCTCGCGTACGCGGGTGGCGCGTCGACCTCGTCGGAGGGAGCCATCCTGCAGAAGATCGGCAACGCGGGCGGCTACACCGGGCCCATGGACGGCGTACCGGGCGCCAACACCTGGATCGGAGTGCAGACGGTGATGCGCGGCTACGGCTACTCGGGGCCCATCGACGGCGTACCGGGGACGAACACCTACGCGGCCCTGCAGCGGCTGGCCCAGAAGGGCGGCTACAGCGGGCCGGTGGACGGGGCGCTCGGCGTCAACTCGTGGAAGGGCCTGCAGACCGTGCTGCGCAGGTTCGGCTACACCGGGCCGATCGACGGCGTGCCCGGAGCGAACACCTACGCGGCCCTGCAGCGGCTGGCCAAGCTGGGCGGCTACACCGGCCCCGTCGACGGGGCGCTCGGGGTGAACTCGTGGAAGGGCGTACAGAAGGTCCTGTCCGGGTTCGGCTACGCCGGGCCGATCGACGGCGCACCCGGTGTCAACACGTACGCGGCGCTGCAGCGCATGGCGACCCTGGGCGGCTACACCGGACCGGTCGACGGGCTGCCCGGTCCGAACACCTGGGCGGCGCTCGGCCGGCTGGTGTGATCTCCGGTTCCTCCCACCCGTTCCCGCGTACGCGGACGGGCTGAGCTTCCGGCCTGTCGGCCGCGCCCGGGCTGAAGTACATTGATCGCGCGCTTTGTCCGGGTCGGGCCGGTGAAGCATGAAGCAGCCGTTCGCGCCCAGGGGCAGACGGCCACTGGGAGGCGCGATGGTGGGGCGCAACGCGCGGTGGCGGGTCGCTGACCTGCCGACGACCAAGGTCGGCGTGGAGCGGGTGTTCACCTACTTCATCGCCGGCGTGCGGTTGGGGACGATCGCCCAGATGGTGCCCGCCGTCCGGGTGGGCGCCGCGGCCGCGCCCCATCACGTCGCCTATCTCGCCTGCTGGCTGGCCGCGGCCAGCGCGTCGATCGCGGTGTCCGTCGTGACGCTGGCCCGCCGCCGCCCCGTCGGTGCGGCGGCGGCCACGGCCGATTTCGCGCTGGCCTGCCTCCTGCTCGTCTTCGCGCCGTACGTGGTGCTGCCGGGCGCGCGCTTCGGCACCTGGGTCGCCTTCGAGCCGGGGTACGCGCTGTCGGTGATCATCACGGCCAGCGGCGTACGCAGCCTCGTCCTGTGGGCGGGCGGACTGGTAGGCGTCGTCGTCTGCTACGCGGTGTACCTCGGCAACGTGGCGACCGGGATGGTCACGACCGCCATGGGCAACGAACTGACCTTCGTCGTGTACGCGGTGGTGGCACGGATGCTGTTCAACTACATCCGCCGCATCGCCCACGACGCCGACGCCTCCCGTGCTCTCGCCGCCGAGCTGGCCCGGCGCGAAGAGGAGCGCCGGGCCCGGGTGCTGATGCACAACGGCGTCGCCATCATGCAGCTGCTCGCCCACCCCGGTCTCGGCGGGTCGCAGTCCGGCCTGGTGGATCAGGCCGAAGTGGAGCTGCAGCGGATGCGTGCCTACCTGCGCGGCGCGACCTCGCCGGAGGCGGCGTCCCGGGAGGGGCCGGACGAAGGCGGCGGCCAGCTGCGGCTGGCCGAGCTGGTGGCGCGGGTGTGCGATCGTTTCGCCGATCTGCGCATAGATCCCCTGCTGGATCTCGGTAAAGCCGTCCGGGTGCCGGTCGAGGAGGCGACGGCCGTCGAACGGGCGCTGGAGAGCCTGCTGCTCAACGTCCGCGCGTACGCGAAGGCGGAGAATGTCGTCGTCCACCTCGACCAGGACGGCGGGGGAGTGTGGGCGCTGACGGTGAGCGACGACGGCGTCGGGTTCGATCCCGCGTCGGTGGCGCTGGGGGTCGGATTGCGTGACGTCGTGGTCGGGGAGCTGGGGCAGCGCGGGCTCGGGGTCGTGATCACCTCGGCGCCCGGCGAGGGGACGACCGTGACGATCAGCCGGCGGATCCCGCCACCGGGACGGCGCGACGGACTCGGTCTCGTGGCGGACGCCCGATGAGGCCGAGGGTCGCGGTGGTCGACGACGCGTCGGTGATCCGGGCTTCGCTGGCGCTGCTCATGACCGACCTCGAGGTCGTGCTGGCGGCGGCCACGGTGGAGGAGCTCGTGCGGGCCGGCCCCGCGGTGGACCTGGTGCTGCTCGACCTGCATCTGGTCAATCAGGAGCAGCAACCGGACGTCCGGCAGGGCATCGCCGCCATCCGTGCCCTGACCGCGCGCGGCTACCGGATCTGCGTCTACAGCCAGGAGGAGCGCAGGTTCGTCCTGGCGGCGTGCATCGCCGCCGGCGCGAGCGGCATCGTCTCCAAGGCCGTGCCGACGGACCGGGCCCAGCAGCTGTTCCTGGAGGTCGCCGCGGGTGGAACCGCCGTGTCGCAGTCCGTGGTCGGCATCCTGGAGGTCCTCGTCCGGCGGGACTGCATCACCGTGCTCAGCGAACGCCAGCGCCAGATCCTGCACGGCCGGGCCCGTGGACTGACCTACGCCCAGGTGGCCAGGCAGCTGTTCGTCAGCGAGTCCACCCTGCGCGGCTACTGGCAGGACCTCACGAAGTCGCTGTCGGAGTCCCTGCGCGATCTGACCGCCGCCGAGATCGAGCGCGCCCTCGGTCTGGCCCCCGGCGACCTGCTGGAATTCTGGTCGGGAGACGACACCGACGCCGCCGACTGGTGGCGTGTCCATCGCCCGTGACGGCATCCGCCGGCTGAACGCCGCGGAACCGCGGAATGAATGTCACATTGTCGTCGACTGAGCATTGCGTGCGCGCCGCCCGGCGTACATCAGTGACGCGGGCGTCGATGATTCGCGACGCCGGGCGGCGCTCATTCCATGGTCTTTGTCGGTAGTCGGGGCCCCCATTCGGGTACGTTTCTCTTCCGGCCTCGCGAGCGTCGCCGCCTTATCCAGGAATTTTGCCGCGATCATGAAATTCTGCGGATTCGTGGGGTATCGGCGGAGCCGAGGATCGGGATAATACGGCGGCTCTCGTAAGGCGTGGCGATACGTTAATCGCGGGAATGTCGCGGAGTCAGCGCGGTGTCGGCGCCGGCCCGCTGCCGGTGTCCCCGGCGGGCCGGGTGAGCAGCCCGTTGAGGCCGTGGAAGATGCGTTCGAGACTGCTGGGAACCAGGCGATAGAGCACGTACGCCCCCTCGCGGCGGGATTCGACCAGCCCGGCGGCGGCCAGGAGCCGCAGGTGCTTGCTGGCGGCGGCCTGGCTGATCCCCAGCAGCGGGGCGAGTTCCTGGGTGCTGCGCGGTCCTTCCCGGACGAGCCACAGGACCCGCAGGCGGGTGCTGTCGTCCAGCCCGCGCAGCAGCGGCAGCAGGTCGGCCAGCGGATCGGGCTGGGCCGGCGGTGCCGCTCCCGCCGCCACCGGGTAGATGACGCACACCGTGCCGGGTACGCCGTGGACCACGCACGCGTGCGGCCAGAGGTGGGCGCTGGCGAGCAGGGCCGGCTTCGACTCGTCCGTGCAGGGGACGGGCAGGTCGAAGGCGGCGCCGGCACAGGTCGTCGCGGCCGAGGCCAGCCGCTCCGACAGCAACGCGAGCAGGCCGCGGGTTCCCGTGCCGTTGACGGCCAGGCTCGCCGCCGTGGCCGCCTCGACCAGCTGTGGTTCCACGGCGGCCCACTGATGCCGGAAACCGACCCGGTTCCAGTAGTCGTCGAGCAGGTCCAGCAGGCGGTCGCCGAGCCGGCCGGGATCGGCGAGGCCGACCTGGACGAGCTGGAAGGCCACCGGTCCCAGCCGGGCGCTGTCGCGCAGGATGACCGCCTGCACCATCGGGTCGTGCAGGTCCTTGCCCTGCGTGCGTTCCACGCCGGCCAGCGCCCGCAGGATCTGCCGGCCGAGCTCGTCGCGGTGCGAGCGCAGGAGCTCCAGCTCCGCGTCGAACCCCAGCGGGGACCCGCCCAAGGTCGATCCGACCGCGGGCACCAGCACGGCCGCCAGGAAGGCGGCCGCACCGAACCGGAAGCCCGCGGTCTCCTGTCTCATCGGTGCGGTCATCCGCCGCCGCACCGTACGCAGCCAGTCGTGATGCATCGGGTGGTGCCTGGGCTCGGCCATGGCGTGGAGTGCTGCCATCGCTTCGACCATCGGAGAACGTGTAGGTGCCAACGAATTCCTGTTTTCCCTTATAGACGCAACGGTGCTCAACGATGCTGTCCCCCGTATCTGCATGCCGGACAAAGCCATGTCAACATATCGTCAGGCGGGGATCAATGGATAGCGTGGACCGCCGGCCTGTGGATAAAGGAGCTCTCCTGTGAATCGTGTCGTGCATCGGTGGACTTCACTGCCGGGTACGCGTTTCGCCCGAGACGCCGAAGGGCACGTGTGGGCGGTCGGAGCGCGCCGGCAGCGACTCGGTCCGGCGGAGCCCGCCTTGCTCGCGGCGTTGCGGTCGCTGTCCACCGAGGACGGCGACGGCCTGCTCGGACTGCCCGCCCCGCTGGACGTCCTGCACGGCGGTGGCTGGCTGGGTGTCGAGGTCTCCTGCGACGGCAAGCCGCTGCTCGCCGAGTTCCCGCTGGGCGGCGTACCGCTGCCGGCGCACGTGGATCCGCCGCGCCCGCCCGGTCCGGCCCGGCTGTCGCGCTTCGCGGTGCTGCGCAGGGACGGCGACGTCTTCGTCATGGAGTCCCCGCGCGCGCGTTCCACGGTACGCATCGCGTCGGCGGCGGTCCTCGACGTCGTGATCGATCCGGACTCGACCGCCCTGCCGGAGCCGGTACGCGCGGCCGTCCTCGATCGCCTGGCCGCCGCCGGGTTCCTCGGCGGTCCGGACGAGGAGGCGGACTTCCGGCTGCGCCAGTGGGGCCCGCACGAACTGTGGTTCCACGCCCGCAGCCGGTGGGGCGGCGGCGCGTCGGCCGACCCGGTCGGGCCGAGCACCTGGGCCCGCGACGTGTTCGCCCCGCTGCCTTCGCAGCACGCCGCGGTCCCGGGGGAGAGCCGGATCGCGCTGGCCGCCCCGGACCGGCCGGCCACGGCTCTCGGCGCGCTCCTCGACGAGCGCGTGTCCGTCCGTGCCCACGACGACGCCCGTCCGCTCACCCTGGCGGTGTTCGGCGAGTTCCTGCACCGCTGCGCCCGCGTACGACGGACGATGATCTACGACGACGTCGAGTACACGGCCCGGCCCTATCCGAGTGGCGGGACGGCGTACGAGCTGGAGATCTATCCCGTGGTACGGCTCGTCGAGGGCCTCGCGCCCGGGCTCTACCGGTACGAGCCGCACGACCATGAGCTGGTGGTGCTGCCCGGCGTCGACCCCGGGATCTGCGACGAACTGCTCCGGCAGGCGGCCGTGACGGCGATGGCCGCCGAGCCTCCCCAGGTACTCCTCCTGGTGGCGGCCCGGTTCGGCCGGATGCTGTGGCGCTACGAAGGGATGGGCTACGCGACGACCCTCAAGAACGTCGGCGCGCTCTACCAGACCATGTACCTCGTGGCCACCGAGATGGGTCTCGGGCCGTGCGCTCTGGGCAACTCCGACCCGCGTTTGCTGGCCCAGGCGGCCGGGCTCGATCCGCTGGTCGAAGGGACGGTCGGCGAGTTCCTGATCGGCAGCCGGGTCAGGCCGTGAGCCGCCGGCCGGCCCGCCGGTAGAGGATCAGCGCCGCGACCGCGAACAGCAGCCCCCAGTACGCGAGGATGCCGATCCCCTGGATGTCGGGCGCCTCGCCGGCGAGCGTCCGCCAGCCCAGTTCCGCGTAACGGTAGGTCGGCAGGACCTGGGCGACCGCCCGCATCACCGAGGGCATGAGGCTGGCGGGGAACCACAACCCGCCGAGCAGTGACAGTGTCATGTAGACGGCGGTGATGACCGGCTGGGCGGCGTCGCCGCCCACGAGGTAGCCGAGCGCGACGCCGAGGGCCGCGAAGGGCAGGATGCCGATCACCAGCAGGAGGACCAGTTCCACCCAGCGCAGCGCCGGGAGCGTGACACCGTTGGTGAGCGCGCCCGCGAGGAAGACCAGCCCGATCGTCGGCAGGGTCGTCAGCATCGCCACGACGACCTTGACGGTGAGGTAGTCCCGTCCACTGAGGGCGGTCAGCCGGAGCTGGCGCGCCCACCCGATCCGGCGTTCCACGGCGATCCGCGTGCCGATGAACAGCGCCGCGCTGACGGCGCCGAAGGCGGCCATGGACACCATCGAGTACGCGTTGCCGGTCGTCCCGGCGATCCGCCCGTTCGTGACGCCGACGTGGCTGAACACGAGGTAGATCACCACCGGGAAGCCGACGGTGAACAGCAGGTACATCCGGTTGCGCCAGACCCGGCGCAGCTCGATGGACAGATAGGTGCTCATCGCACGCCCTCCGTGATCGCAATGAACGCGTCCTCCAGGGTCGCGCCCACCACCTCGATGCGGGTCGCCCCGGGATTGCGGTCGAGCAGGGTCCGCAGGGCGCGGTCCGAGTCCGTGCAGCGCAGGACGACATGGTCGCCGGAGATGCGGACCTCGGCCACGCCGGGCAGCGACTCCAGTTCGCCGCGGTCGGCGGGCGACAGCCGGCAGCGGATCTCGCGGGTTCCCACGACCTCGGTCAGGGCGTCCGCCGGGGCGTCCGCGATCACCTTGCCGCCCGCGATGACCACCACGCGATCGGCGTAGTTCTCGGCCTCGTCGAGGTAGTGCGTGGCGAACAGGAGGGTCCGGCCCAGGCCGGAGGCAGTCTCGCGGCGTTGCCAGAACTCGCGGCGGGCACTGACGTCCATCGCGACCGTCGGCTCGTCGAGGATCAGCAGCTGCGGATCGGAGCACAGGGCCATCGCCAGTTTGACGCGCTGGGCCTGGCCGCCCGAGAGGACGTCGGTCCGGCGGCCCAGGAACTCGGTGACGCCGGCCTCGTGGGCGATCTGCTCCAGCGGGGCGTGCCGCGGGTAGCAGGCGCACACCAGGCGGATCAGCTCGCCGACGGTCACGTCGGGCAGCAGGCTGCCGGTCTGGAGCATGGCGCCGACCGCACCGGAGCGCAACGCGTCCTGCGGTTCCTGGCCGAGCAGGCGGGCGGTGCCGGCGTCGGCCTGCTGCAGGCCGAGAAGGATCTCCAGCAACGTCGTCTTGCCGGCGCCGTTCGCGCCGAGGAGGGCGACGATCTCGCCGGGTCGCACGGTCAGGTCCACTCCGGACAGTGCGACGACCTCGCCGAAGGCTTTGCGTACGCCGGCCGCGCTGAGCGCATCCGCGGACCCCTCCGAGCGTTCATCCCGCATCGCCCCGTGTCTCCTCATCGATAGCGGTACACCCCGTTGCCGCGGCGAAGACTATCACGCGATCCCTTTCGGACAAGGCTTCGCGGCCGGCGGCTCGCGGCGGTCGTGTCATAGCCGACAGGCGCCGGTCCGACGCCTGTCGTAGATCAATTAACCGCATCGCGAATTCCGTGAATCGCTTGCCGGATCGCGAATGCGAAATGGTTATCAGGTATGGGTGAACTGCGTCAGGGATGCCACGAATCCGCTGCTCGGGAGACTGCGCGAATCCCCAGATCGATACCAGCGGCCAATGTGGATCTTCCTTGATCGTTCATAAGTTGTTCTCGTCCGGCCAGTCCGGCCAGACCGTGTCGATCCCATATCCGGCCGGCAGTCCGGCCGGGCCGACCAAAGGAGGGGCACATGCCCACGCAGGACCTTGAATTGATGGACCTCGACCTCGACCTGGAGATCGTCGAGATCTCGTCCGTGCGCGACGCGGTCGCGCTGCCGGAGTCGGGCGCCTCGTCCGGCACCAGCAGCTGCGGCTCGTCCTCGTGCTGCGGCAGCTGCTCCTGCTGCTGCTGCCTGTAACACCCACCGGGGCAGCCTGCCCGCCGCGCCAGGCCTAGTGGCGCGGCAGGCAGGCCGCTCTTTCCATAGTGGCAGGTCCGGACGGAAGGGATGCGCGGTGGTGGACGTCGAATTCGCGCCGTACGCGCTGGTGCGGTTCAACCCGATCGCCGGCCCCGCGCCGGTCGGCCGCCACCACGCCGTGTTCGACGAGATCGACCGCCTCGCCGTGGAGCGGCGGCGGCTGACTCCGGCCGTCCTGGAGCGCTTGTACGCGCTGGCCGCCGAAGTCCCCGACGACGTCCGCCTCCAGGTGGTGCTGCCGTCGTCGCGAGCCGTGTTCAACGACCGCGACCCGCGCGTGCCGCCCGAGCGGCTCGCCGCCGAGGTGCCCGACCTCGTGCGGTGGCACGAGCTGCGGCGCGCCGAGCGGGAGCGGCTGGACGAGGCGGAGGCCCTCGTCGCGGCGGTGCTCACCGAGGAGCGCGATCTCCTGCGGGCGGTGCTCGGCCACGAAGACTTCCTGCGCGCCGCCGCGATCTCCAGCCCGGATCTGGCCCGCAGCGCCGCCCGTTACGCCGCCACACCGCCGGCGCAGCAGCCCAAGCGGGTCCGCAAGTCCGAGCCGAAGCTGATCCGGTACGCCTTGCGCGCGATCGCCAAGACGAGCCCGTTCAGCCACTACACGGTCATCGGCATGGGCCGCTGGCGACCGGGCGCGCCACCGGATCCGGCCGACCGTGCGGTGCGGGTCGAACCGAGCCTGCTCCTGCTGCTGCGGTTGCTGGACGCCGCGACCGCCGATCCGGCCGCGCTGCCCGTCTCCGTGCGGCTGGCGGAGGGGGTCGTGCGGACCGACGCGGGATTCGAGTTCGAGGTCATGCGCGACGACCCGCAGCGCTCCCGCGTCTACCGCACCCGCCGGTCGAGGGTGTGCGTCCCGGCATCGGGTGCCACGCGCTACCTCGTCGACGGCGTCGGCAGCGGGGCCCGTCCCGTGCAGGAGCTGGCCGCGGCCCTCGCCCAGCGTTCCGGGCAGCCGGTCGCCACCGCGTACGCGTACATCGGGCGGTTGCTGTCGGCCGGGCTGCTGACCGTGGATCTGCGCGTCGACCAGCACGCGTCTGATCCGGCCCTGCGACTGGCCGAGGACCTCCGGGCACTGGGCGCGCCGGCCGCCGTGGAGCTGGCCGAGTGCGTGGCCGGGCTGCATCGGCGTACCGTGGCCGTGGCGGGCATGGAATCCGGTGACCGACCGGCGGCGATCGACGCCCTGCGCGCCGCATGGGACGCCGCCTTCGCCCGCTACGGCACGAGCTCCCTCACCGACAGCCCGTTGTACGAGGACGTGGCCCTGGCCGGGAGCGTCGACGTCGACCCCCGACGCTGGGCGGCCGTCCGCGACGATCTGCGGTCGCTGATCCCCGCGCTGGAACCGCTCAACATGGACCACCCCGGTCAGGCGCTGATGACGCTGAAGGTGGTCGACAAGCTCGGGCCGGGCGGCTCCTGCGCCTACCCGGAGTTCGTCGCCATGCTGCCCGACGTCTTCACCACCGAGCAGGTCACGCTGGCCGCGATGCTCGCCGAGATCGGCGGCCGCGATCCCGGGCTCGACGAGCTGCTGGCCGTGCGCGAGCGGTACCTGCACCAGGTCGCCACCGCCGACGGGCCGGAGGTCGTCCTCAGCCCCGAGTTCGTCGCCGGCATGGCCGCCGGCGTCCCGCGGCGATTCCGGCGCGAGCACGCTTCGTTCAGCGTCTTCGTGCAGGCCGTGTCGGAGAAGGACGCCGTCGTGGACCGTGCGGCCGTCAACGCCGTCCTCGACGGCAACGGCGGGTTCCTGTCGAGGTTCCTCGAACTCGACGACGACGGCATCACCGCCACCCTGCGCGAGCATCTGCGGCGTACGCTGCCGGCCGGGGCGACCGAGCTGCGTCCAGTGCAAGGCTTCAACGCCAACGTGCACCCGGCCCTGCTGGACCGGCAGTTCCGCACGTTCGACGGGGCCGACGGCATCGATCCGGGCACGTTGCGCGTACGCCACGATCCGGTCGAGGGCCGGCTGGTACTGGAGGACGCCGACGGCCGGCGGGTCCTGCCGAAGTACCTCGGCTTCCTCGTGCCCTACCTGTTGCCGTGGGAGCTGACCGGCCTGTATCTGCTCAGTGCGCCGAGCCAGCTGCGGATCGACGCCGCGGGCGAACTCGAGCGGCGGCTCGGCGAGGCGGATCGCACCGGCATCCGGGCCTACCCCCGGGTCCGGTACGGCTCGCTCATCCTCAGCCGCCGCCGGTGGATCGTGCCGGCGCCGCTGCTGCCGGTGCAAGGCCCCGCCGAGTCCGACGCCTGGTTCCTGGCCCGCTTCGACGCCTTCCGGGCCGCGCACGGCATACCCGCCCGCGTCTTCGTCGCCCGGCTGGGCACGGCGCCGGACGGCGGTGAGGCCGACGCCCTCGGCCGCCCCAAGCCGATGTACGCCGACCTGCGCTCCCCGCTGCATCTGCGCTGCCTGCCGGCATGGGTGGCCGACGCGCCGACACTGCGGATCGAGGAAGCGACGCCCGATCCGGCCGCACCGCCGGCCGATCCGCTGACCGGCCGGCGCGCGACGGAGTACCTGATCGAGTGCAGCCAGACCGAAGGCGGTGACCGGTGATCCGAGCCCTGGTGGCCAGCCACCACGACGCCGACAAGCGGGCGCTCCTGCGGGACTGCCTCGTCCCGCTGGCCCGCGGCGTACCCGGTGCCTTCCTCGAACGGCACTGGCTGCGCGGTCCGCACGTCCGTCTCGCCGTCCCGGCCGGTACGCCGGAGGCGCCGCTGCTGGCAGACGTGGCCGGATACCTGCGGCGGAACCCGTCGCGCCAGCCGGTCGACCCCGTGGCGTACGCGCGGCTGAGCCGGGAACTGGGCCGCTCCGAACTCGTCGCGGGACCCTACGAGCCGGTGCGGGCCGACAACACGGCGGTCATGGAGGACTACCCCGAACAGGATTCCGTGGCGCTGCTGGGCGAGGCCGGATTCGCGCTCAAGCGCCGGATCCTGGCCCGCGCGGTCGAACCGCTCGCGCACGGCCTCGAAGCACTCGACCGGGGACGGCACCGGGTCGTCGTGGCCATGGGCGCGCTGATCGCCAACGCCACCCGGTGGCCGATCGGCGGCCTGGCGACCGGCCAGCTGAGCTACCGGTCCCATCTGGAGGACTTCCTCGCGAACAACGACGCCGACGGCCAGGTACGCACTCTGCTCGCGGCCCGCTTCGCGGCGAACGAGGACTCGTTGCGGGCAGCCTTCCGGGCGCAGGTGTCGGCCACCGACCACGGCCGGTACACCGGTGACGATCCCTATCCGCGGGCCTGGTCCGAAGCGTTCGACGACGTGTGGCCGGCGCTGCTGGAGGCCTCGCAGGCGGGCGAGGTCACCGAGGACGTCGGTCCCGGATACCTCAGCGCGGCCCGGGAATTCGACGAGCGGACCGAGCGGCAGTGGCGCTTCGGACCCGACCGGCCGAGCAGCGACTTCCACCACGAACTGGGCAAGCTGCGCGACCTTCCCGAACGGGTGCACGTCAGCGAGTTCGCCGCGTACCGGTTCGTCACCAATCAGGTCACGCGGTGGCTGCCGCTGCTGGGGATCTCACCCGTCGAGCGGTACTTCGCGTCCTTCGCGGTGTGCGAGCTGACCGAGCAGGAGTTCGGCGTGAGCTGGCGTGATCAGCTGGCCGCGATCCGGCGGGATCCCCACGCCCGCATCAGCGAAGGCAACCCGACATGAGTATCGTCCTGCGCCCCGGCGCCGCCGTGTACGCCGTCGACGAGGGCCTGCTGTTCAGCGGCTGGTCCAGCGGCGGCCTGATGTCCTGTTCGGCGGGTGTGGTGAAGCTCTGGCGGACGGTCGAGCCGATGCTGCGCGCGGGGGCGGACCCCGATGCGTTGCGCGGACGCCTGCCCGAGAAGGCCGGTGCGGTGTTCGACCAGATCCTCGGCACCCTGACGGCGCACGACATGCTCATGTCGCTGCCGAACGTCGCCGTGCCGCCGTACCTCGCCTGCATCGCACCCGATCCGGTGGCCGCGGCCCGGGTGGCCGCGTCGGTACGCCTCCGGCTGACGGGCGCTGCCGCCGACGTCTCCGGAGTCGGGCCGGCGCTCACCCGGGCCGGTCTGCACATCGATACCCTCCGCGCGGATGCGGAGCGAGAAGACGGTCCGGCCGCCGGGGAGAGTCCCGTGTGGACCGTCTACGTCGGCGGGCCCGCAGGCGCGGCCGGTGCGGATGTCGCCGTCCTCGTCCTGAACGACGTGCTCCTGGTCGGCACCGCCGACGTCCTGGCCGACCCGACCGTGGCCCACCATCTGAAGGCGGACCCGATCGTCGTCCACCACCTGAAGGCGCAGGCCGCAGCGAGCCCGGCCGGCGCGGGAGCGGCGGAGACAGCGGGGACGGCGGAATCGGGGGCCGGTGCGGACCAGCCGGGGCCGGGCGAGTGGGCGATGGCGCGCGCTGTGGTGGTGGAGCGGGTCCTGCGCCTGTGCGCCGGGCTCACCCCGCCGCCGGTGATCATCCGCGGCGGCACGGCCCTGCCGATCACGGAGACGCCTGAGCCCGAACCCGGCGACCTGCCGCAGCTGCCGCTGGCCCAGCAACGGGTTCGGCTGGCCGGGCAGGAAGCCGTGGGGGCGGGCGCGGACCAGACCGCCGCGGCCGGGGACGCGCGGCGGGCGGCGATGCGGGCATGGACCGGGACCCTCGCCGCGGACGGCTGGTCGGTCGGCCCGATCGGCGCGGCCGGCGGCGATCCGCTGGACCTCTGGACGGACGCGGTCGGCCGGATCCTCGTGGCCCAGGCCGGCCGGCCGACCGAACCGGCGCCGCCGGACCTGCCCAGATCGGTGCGCTGGCGGCGTTCGATAGCCCGCCGCGACGGGCGCGAACCGACTGTCTCCTGTGGAGTGACAAGCGTCGGCGCGGCGATCGCGGTGGCCTCGTCGGCACAGCGCGAATCGTGGGGCTACGGAGCCGATCGGGCGAGCGCCGTCGAGCACGCGCTGCGCGGTCTGCTGGTCGATGCGCCGCCGCCGGGCCGGATCTCGGTCAGCCACGACGCCGAAACGGTGCGGGCACTGGAGCCGCTGCTCGGCGACCGGCGCCGGGTGGCGGAGGCGATACCCGGCCTGCGGTTCGAAATGTGCGAAGAGGTGGGCGCAACCGCAGACGGCGACATTCTCGCGGGAAGGATCGGGATCGCGTGAGCACCGACGTCATGTCCGCCGCCCCGGTGGTGGCCGACGATCCCACGCTGGACCTGGCGGGCCTGGTGGAACGGCAGCGCGCCGCGCACGCCGACGGCCGGCCGTTCCTGCCGGTCCGGTTCAAGGGCGCCGCCATCGAGATAGGACCGCTCGTGCGTCCCGGCGTACCCGGCTGCGTGGCGTGTGCCGAGGAACGGCACCGGTCGGTCGCGTCGACCCCGCCGATGCACGCGTACCTGGCGCAGGAACCGAGCCGGCTCACTTCCGAGACCCACTGGAGTGTGCTGGCGGCCGAGTTGGTCGCGGCCCGGCTGGCCGGTGGCGCCGACGACGACGTCATCCAGGTCGTCTCCGCGGCGCGCGGCGAGATCCAGCTGCACCGCCTCACCCCGGTGCCCGACTGCGAGGTCTGCTCGGTGCTGCCCGACGACAGCGCCGATCTCGCCCGCTGGTCCTGGACCACCCAGCGGTCGGCCGAGCCGGAACGGCTGCGGGTCAAGCCACTGCTGCCGCTGTCCGACCTCGCCCACATGCATGACCACCGCTACGGGCCGGTGGCGCACGTCTACCGCGACCCCATCGCGCCGATGGCGTTCACCGGCGTGGAGCTGGCCACCCTGCGCCACCGGCCCCGGATGTACGCCTTCGGCCGGTCACGGGACTTCGAGAGCTCCCGCCGGGTCGGCTTCCTCGAAGCGGTGGAGCGGGAGTCCGGCTCCTGGCCGTCGGCGCGGCGTACCAGTGTGGTCGGCAGCTACCGTTCCCTCGCCGACGTCGCCCTCGATCCGGCGCTGCTCGGCCTGACCGATCCGGCGTACGACGGGCATCGGCATTCGCTGCTGACGCCGTACTCGCCCGACGCGCAGACCAGCTGGGTCTGGGGGCACGACGTGGCGTCCGGCACGCCTGTCCTGGTGCCTGAGCACGTGGCGTACTACGGCGTTCCGGGTCGCCCCGGGCGGGCCCGTTTCCTCTACGAGTGCTCCAGCGGCTGCGCGGTCGGCGGCTGCCTGGAGGAGGCCGTCCTGTACGCGTGCCTGGAGACCATCGAACGCGACGCGTTCCTGCTGGCCTGGTATTCGCAGACCCCGGGGACACCGCTCGACCCCGGCGGCGTGGTCGACCCCGACGGCTGCGACCTGCTCGACGTGCTGGCCGGCGAGGGCTACGAGACACGGCTGTTCGACATCACCAGCGATGTCGGCGTACCCGTCGTCTGGGCGCTCGCCCTCGACCCGGCGAACCCCGACGGGGCGAGCCTGTCGGCGGCGGCCGCCCATCCCGATCCGGAGCGGGCGATCACCGGGGCGCTGGTCGAGGTCGCCGCGATGGCCGTGCTGGGCAACCGGCGTACCGACCATCCGTCGGCCGAGGACCGCCGAGCGATGCTGGCCGACCCCACGCGGGTGGTGTCCCTGGACGATCACGTCGCCCTCTACACGCTGCCCGCCTCGCTGGACCGCTTGGCCTGGCAGCTGGAGGCCGGGCCGCCGGTCGACGCGGCGACGCATTTCGGGGACTGGCGCAGCCGCTGGATCCGCCCCGACCTGACCGACACCATGCGGCTCGTGACCGGCGCGATGGCGGCCGCCGGACTGCCGCCGATCATCGTCCGCCAGACGACGGCCCGCGATCATCGGCTCGGTGTCGAGGTGGTCAAGGCGATCGCGCCCGGCGCGCTGGCGATGACCTTCGGCCACGTCCACCACCGTACGCGTGGCCTGCCGCGCCTGGACGCCGCGCGGGCGCGTACCGGCGTCGACGGCCCGATCCTGCCGCACCCGTTCCCATGAGCTGGACGTCGTTGCACGCCTTCGCCCACGGCGGCCGGGAGCACACCGACACGTTCCTGGCCGAGTGCGTCGCACCGGAGGCCGACCGGCTGACGGCGGCCGGGGAGTGTCGCGGGTGGTTCTTCATCCGCTACTGGCAGGGCGGCCCGCACGTCCGCGTCCGGCTCCGCGACGCCACACCGTCCGCTGTGGACGAACTCGCCCTGCGGATGGAGTCGTGGCTTCTGGACCATCCCGAGCCCGCGCTCGAACCGGCGGCCTACTACGGCACGCGTACGCCGGATGCGGCCTGGCACAAGCACGGCGAGGTCACCCGGGAAGCCTACGAGCCGGAGCTGGACCGGTACGGCGGTCCGAGCGCGATGGCGGCGGCCGAGGACCTGTTCGTCGTGTCCACCAGGGTGGCTCTGACGGCGTTGCGGCAGCCGCGGCTGGGGGTGGCCTACAACCTGCTGGCCGCGTTCGGCGCGGCGGTCTGCGACGGGCCGGCCGCCGAGGCGACCATGTTCCGCCGGTACGTCCTCAGCGCCCGGTTCAACACCGAGGACCCGTCGGACGTCGACGTGCGGACGATCCGCGGGCGGGCCGAGTCGGACTTCCAGGCCCGTCGCGAGTCGTACCTGTCGTCGCGGGCCAAGGTGCGCTCCGCCGTGGGACAGGACGCCGCCCGGACCGGGTACCTCGGACTGTGGCACGCGTCCGCCACCGCGTACGCCGAACGCCTGCGGCACCTGGAGGCGGCGGGGGAGCTGGGCGGGGTCGGATCGGTGTGGACGATCCTGCTGAGCCAGCTGCACATGCTGCACAACCGGATGGGCGTGGAACTCGCCGAGGAGTACCACCTGTCGTGGCTGGCGTCGCTGGCGGCCGTCCAGGCGAGCATGGGGGAGGGCTTCCACGACGGGGGGCTCGACACGCCCGCCCGCCGGTACCACGAGGCGGCCAAGTACTTTCCCGCCACGCTGCCCGCGCAGCTGCCGCGATCGGACGTGCCGCCGGCCTACGTTCCCCGGACTCCGGTGTTCGATCTCCCGGCGGCCGGCCCGCTCGACCGGCCGGTGGGGGAGACGCTCCTGGCGCGACGGTCCACACTGGCCGGTTACCACGGTCCGGTGTCCCTCGACGACCTCGCGACGCTCCTGGCGTACTCGGGGGGCGACCGGTATCCGAGCGCCGGCATCGTCCGTCCGACCCGGCTGCTCGTCGTGCCGACCCAGGTGCCGGGGCTGGAGCCGGCGGTCTATCACCACGATCCCGACGGGCACCGCCTGCGGCGGGTCGCGCCGTTCGTCGGGCTGGCCGGCACGTCGCCCTATCTGGACCCGGGCGAGGTGGTGGCGCTCGATCCCGCGCGCGTACCCCTGTGGCTGGTCGTCGTGGGCGACATCCCGGCCATCACGGCGCGCTACGGCCTGCGCGGCTACCGCTTCCTCCTGCTGGAGGCCGGTCACTTGGCGCAGAACGTGCTGCTCGTCGCGACGGCGCTGGGGCTGCGCTCGGTGCCGATGGGCGCCTTCCACGACGACGCCCTGGCGCAGGCACTCGACCTCGACGGGATCGGCGACGTCCCGCTGTACCTCATCCCGATCGGCGGCCGGTCGTGATCGTCTATCGGGGCGCCGAGGTGTTCGACGGGCACGACGTGTCCGTCACCGACGTGGGCGTCGCCGACGGCGGCATCGTCGCGATGGGCGCCGGTCTCGACGGCGAGCGCCTGGTCGACCTCACCGGGTTCGGTCTCCTGCCCGGATTCGTGGACTGCCATGTCCACGTGACCGTCAGCTCGATGGATCCCGGAGTGCTGCTGCGGACACCGGCCAGCTACCGGATCCTCAGCGCGGCCCGCAACCTCCGGCGTACGCTGGCCGCCGGGGTCACGACCGCGCGGGACGCCGACGGCGCGGACGCGGGGCTGCGCCAGGCGATCGACGACGGGCTGATCCCCGGTCCCCGTCTGCGGATTGCGATCACGATGCTGAGCCAGACCGGCGGCCGGGGCGACTATCGCACGGCGTCGGGCGTACCGCTGCCCGCGTTCCCGGACGACCGTCCCCCCGGCGTGGTCGACGGGGTGGAGCAGATGCGGCGCGCTGTACGCGGTCTCGTCGCCGCCGGTGCCGACGTCATCAAGATCGCCGTCAGCGGCAGCGCGCTGGGCACCGACGCCGATCGGGCTCAGCTGCGCGACGATGAGATCGCCGAAGCCGTCGCCGAGGCGAGCGCGGCCGGACTGCCCGTCATGGCCCACGCGCACAGCGCGGAAGGTGCGTTGCGGGCGATCCGCCACGGCGTGCACTCGATCGAACACGGCAGCGGGCTGAGCGACGAAGCGATCGCCGAGATGGCCGACCGGGGTACCTGGCTCGTGCCCACCCTCGCCGCGGGCCGCGCGACCGGCGACACGGAGTACGCCGACCGGCACGTCGAGGCGTTCCGGCGGGCCCGGGCGGCGGGCGTGCGGATCGCGATGGGCTCGGACTCCGGGCTGGTCGCGCACGGGCAGAACCTGACCGAGCTCACCGCCCTCGTCGAGGCGGGCATGTCGCCCTGCGAAGCTCTGACCACCGCCACGTACGCCGGTGCGCGCCTGCTGCACCTCGACGAACGGATCGGGACGCTGGCGCCGAAGCGGCAAGCGGATCTGGTCGTCGTCGCCGGCGGCGTCTTTCCCGTCGAGACCATCGCGCGGCGCATCGTGGCGGTCCTGCGCGACGGCCGGGTGGTGGCAGGGCGGTTGCCGTCATGATCCCCGTCCTCGCCGTCGGCGCCGTCGGGCACGCCATCGCGGCCAAGCTCACCGCCGAGTCCTACGACGTCGCGGTGATCCTGACCGACGCCGTGACCGCCGACGTCGAGCAGCTCGCGTGGCGCTGCCTCAGCGCGGGAACCCCGGTCCTCATCACTGTGCTGACGGGCGCCCGCCTCACCGTGGGGCCGCTGCATTTGCCGGACGGTCCGGGCGTGCCGTCGACGGGGTCGGGCGCGGGCGCGCCGGCCGGCGTACTGACGCAGCACATCGAGCTGGCCGCGGAGGTCACCCGCTGGTATCTGCGGCACGCCCACACCGAAGCGCTGAGCGTGGACCTGGTCGGCGTCGGTCTCCGGCGTTCGAGCGGGGAGCCGTGATGCCCCGGCTGACCGGTGCCACCACCGCCGACTCGCTGGCGGAGGCCGCCCGCACGGATCCGCATCTCGGCGTACCGGCGCGTCCGGCGCTGCGGCCCGGGATGCACTGGGAGTTCGGCGAACGTGCGGTCACCGTCGACACCGGTACGCGCCAGCTGCAACTGAGCGGACCGCGGATCTCGGCGGCGCTCGCCGCGCTCACGGCCCGCCTCGACGGGACGAGCGACCACGATCTTCTGGCGACCCTGTGCGGGCTCGCTCCGTCGGCCGTCGAGAAGCTGCTGGGAGTGCTCGCCGTGCACGGGCTCCTCCAGGAGGGGCCGTCCGTCCCCGATCCGCGTACGGACGGGGGGTCGTGGCTGTATCTCAGCCGGGGGGTCGCGGCGACCGGCGTACACGCCGATGCGTCGGGTGCGCTGGACGTGCTGGAAAGTACGCCGGTCTGGGGTGTCGACAGTGATCTGCTGACGGCGGCCCGCACCGTGGCCGACGCGGCCTGGGTGATCGTCGGCGGCACACCCGACCGCGCCGTGTGGCGGGACCATCTGCGGGCGGGCCGGACCGTCGTTCCCGTCGTGCGGGCGGCGGACGCTGTCACGATCGGACCGGTGCTGGAGCCCGGCAACCGGCGGCCCTGCCTGTCGTGTGTCGCCGAGGCGCTGCCGGCCGACGACGACGGCGGCACGGCATCGGCCCTGGCGGACGTCCTGGTGGCGATGGAGGTCGCGCAGACCGTCGGCCGCTTCGGGCGTACGCTCACGAACGTCACGGCCGTCCGGCACGACCTGCGCGCGTGGCGCACGGACCTTGTCCCGGTGGCCTGCCGCGGCCATGGTTCCACTGTGGACCAGGTCATCCGCGACTACGAGGCGGCGGCCGGGCTGCCCGCCCGCCGGTGGCTCGACCCGGCCCTGCACCGTGGCCACTACCGGCCCGGCGCGCTGGCCGCGCAGACCGCCTTCCCGCGCGCGCCCGGGCCCGGCCGGCCCGCGCTCGATCCGATCGGCGCGGCGCTGCGCCGGGCGGTCGGCCTGCGTGCCACGGCACCGCCCGACCGTTACGCGCCGTCCGCAGGCAACCTGGGCATCATCATCGGGTACGCCGCCGACGCGAACGGGATCCACCAGTACGACCCGTACGCGCACGAGTGGGTGACGCTGGAGAAGACCGGCCCGCCGATCGATGACACGGTGGTCGACGGGACGGCGATCGTGCTGGCCGCCGACATCGGGCGGTCGCTGCCGAAGTACGGGCTGAAGGCCTACCGGCTGGCGTGGCTGGAGGCGGGCGCGGCCATGGGCCAGCTCGCGATCGCCGCGACGGCACAAGGCCTGCGGATGGCGGCCCTGACCGAGTGGCCCGACGCCGGCTGGGAAGAGCGGCTGGGACCGGGGTTCCTCGTGTGCGCGATGGCGGTCGTGTCATGACGACGCAGGCCGCACTTCCCCTTGACGTCCTGGCATACGTGCGGTCGGCCCGGTCGTCGTGGCCCGCGCCGGTCTCCTTGCCGTGGGTGGTGGATCCCGAGGTACTGGAATCGCGGCGCTCACGGCGGTCGTGGTCCGGCCCGCTCGCCCCGGTGTCGGTCGCCGCCGCGCTCGAAGCCGCCCGGCTGCTCGACGCGGCGTTGTGGCCCGGCGAGGAACCGCTCGGCGCCACCGTCGTCACCCCCGACGAGGGCATGCTCATGCAGGTCGACCTGGCCGCGGCACCCGCGCTCGTGCTGTGGCACGGGGACGTCGAGGCGGCCATCGCCGCTCACGGCGGCGCCGGATACCGGCTCCTGCTGACCCGGGGCGGCGCCGCGGCCGCCACGTTCCTTCTGCACATCCAGCAGCACGGTGGAGTCGGCTGTCTCACCGACGGTCTCCTGCCACCGCTGCGCGACGACGTCCCGCCCGCCGGCCGCCTCGCCCTCATCGGCGCCGCGTTCGGCGTACCCGCCGAGGAGGAAGATTGAGCCGCCGCGTACGCCTGCGCCCCGGAGTGCACGCCGCGCCTGTTCCGGGCGGGCTGAGCATCGCCGGGCTGGGCCGCACGACCGTGGTCGCCGCCGACCCCGCCGAGTGGGACGCGCTGTTCCCGCGCCTGCACGCCGGATCGCCGGTCGGCCCGTCGACCCTTGTGGACCGGCTGGAAGAACTGGGCCTGCTGCTCGATCCCGGCGACCGCCCGGCCGAGGCCGACCGCTTCCCCCGCGTACTCAGCTACCTGGAGGCGCACGCCGTCTCGCCCTACGACTCCTTCCGGCGGCTGCGCTCGGCGGTCGCGTACTTCCCGGGCGGCGACGGGCTCGTGCTGGACGCGGTACGCCGAACCCTGGAACAGGCCGGCGTCGGCCGCCTGGTGGCCACGGATCCCCGGCCGGACGCGTCCATCGTGATCACCGTGGACACGTCGGAGCCACCGGACGCGCCGTGGATCGGCATCTGGCTCGCGGGCGAGCACGCCCTCGTCGGCGCGACGCTGCCGGATGCGCTGCGCCGCATCCGATTCGAGGTCGACCGGGCACCGGTGTCGCCCGTGGTCGCCACGCTCGCCGGCAATCTCGCCGGACTGGCCGCCCTGCGGGTGATCGCCGGACTGGACGACCCCGCGGCGCGTCGCGACGTCCAGCTCATCCGGACCGACGGGCTGAAGGTCACGGCGCATCCGACCGCCGCAGTCGCCGCCGAATGGGCCGAGCTGCCGGCGGACTTCGCGGTCGACGCCTTCGTCCCGCTGTATCCCGGGGCGGTTCCGCCGGTCCCGATCGCCTGCGACCCGGTGACCGGCGCGCTTCCCGCACCCATGCTGGTTCCCGCCGACGGCTCGACCGCGGCCGTGGCGAGCTGTGGCGTGGCGTACGGCGCCGGTCCCGATCCGGCCGCTGCGCTGCGGCGGGCGTTCGTCGCCGCCGCGCGTACGCTGGTTCCGTTGCCGGACAACGATTCCGTCGCCGCGGCCGGAACGTCGCCGGCGGAGTTCTGGCGCGACGCGGTCCTGCGGTGCATCGCGCGCTGGGAGGAGTCCGGCCGCCTGGACCGTCTCGCGGCGATCACCGGCCTGCACCCGCGTACGCCGGTGCCGGAGGCGGAGGTCGTCACCTATCGCGTCGCCGGCGGCCGCGACGTGTTCGCCACGACCGTCCGGATCGGCGGCCGGCTGGCGGCACTGGACTGCTCCCTGGACGCGCAGTCGAGTGTGGACGGTGCCACGGCCCATGCCCTCCTGGCCCCGGGCGTCGCCGTCGACTATGCCGTACCCCGCGATCCCGGCGAATTCGACGCCCGTGCGCTGCTCGGCGACGACGTGACCGGCCGATGGTGGCGGGGCGAACCGCTCCTCGACGACGACGTCCTCACCGGCGTCGTCGCGTTCCGGAAGGACCTGCCGTGACCGCGTTCGACCTCGAAGCCTTCGCCCGCCTCCAGGCCCGGCCGAGCGAGATCTTCCGCCGGCCCGTGCGGCCGCTGCCGCCCCCGCCGCCGATCCGCTACTCGGCCGCGCCGTGCGTACCGCTGCCGATCGGCCGCCCGCGTACGCTGGCCGCGGTGCGCTACCCCCGCGCGCGCCCGGCCGCGCCGACCGGGCTGGACGGATTGGCGGACCTTCTCACGTCGGCCTTGGGGTTCCAGCGATACGAGCCGGCCAACAACTACAACGCACATCGGGCGTACCCCTCGGCGCAGAGCCTGTTCCCGGTCGAAGCCTTCGTGGTACGCGGACCGCGGGCCTGGCACTACGACGCGGCCCGCCACGCGCTACGGCCGGTGGGGGAGACGGCGGACGGCGACCCGGCCGGAGCCGGCGCGATGATCGCAGTCCTCGGCCGGCCGGGGCAGCTGCCGGACTACTACCGGGAGCTGCGCTGGGCGCTGACGCTGTGCGAAGCCGGTCACGCGGTCCAGGCCACCGCGGCCGTCGCCCAGGCTCTGGGGTACGCCGCCGGGGTGCACACCGACTTCGACGACGCCGCGCTGCTTAGCGCGATCGGGGCCGGACCCGCGGACGGATGGCTGCCGGCGGCCCTCATCGGCCCCCTGTCCACCCCGCCGGCCGACTCCTCGACACGCATCGGCTCGGCCCCGTCCGGCGGTGTCCCGCTGCCGGACGACACCGTGCTCGCCGAGGACCCCGTCCTGCACGCCGACCGCCTCGCCTGGCCCGCCTCTCACTCGCTCGGCAGCGACGATCCCGGATCCGATCCCCGTCCCAAGGCTGGATCCGACGCCGCGTCCGAGATGGGCGACGAGACGGGGGCGAGTTGGGACCACGTCCTGTTCACCCGATCGGCCGGGCACAGCCGCGGCGGCTTCACGGCCTCGCCCGCAACACTGCCCCGGCAGGCGCTGACCTCCGCGCTGGCCGCCTGCCGCCACGCGGCCCGTCAGGACTGGAGCGGCCTGGGCGTACGCCTGTGCCTGGCCGTCGAGCGCGTCGAGGCCCTCGCCGACGGCCTGTACGCCTGGTCCCCCGAGGCCGGTGACCTGACCCTGCTCGCGCCCGGCGCCCACCTCGGCGCGGTGCAGTCGGCGTACCTCTATCCGTCGACGGTCATGCGGGTCGACACGTGCAACGTCGCGATCATGTTCCTCGCCGACTACCCGTCCCTCATCGGGTCGCACGGTGCGCGCGGGCTGCGGTTGAGCCAGCTCGCCGTCGGGGCGCTCGCGCAGGCGGCCGGCCTGGCCATGGCGGCGCACGGCGCGTTTCTGCGTCCGGCCCGCAGCTTCGACCCCGATCGGCTGGGTGAGCTGGCCGACGCCAAGGACGGCGAGACGGTGGCCTATCTCGCGTTGTGCGGTCAGGCCAGGCTGGACGATCTCCTGCTCGACCTGCGGGTCTGATCGCTCCGTAGTCTGACTCGCGAGCTGGCGGACCGTCCTGACGAACGGCACCCTGGATCTTGACCGGCCGCCGCTCTCCGGACATCGGCGCGGCCGCCCGCATCGGCAGGCGGCCGCTGAGCGATCCGGGTCGTTCTCCCGGCCGGCCGGCTACGAGGTGAACGGGTTGTCCCGGTACTCCTCTTCGCACTTGAGCGTGGCACCGAGGTCGACGCAGACCTGCAGACCGGCCTTCATGATGTCGCCGCTGGTGTTCAGCTCCTTGTTGTCGTACGGGCCCCATGCGTCGCTCTCACAGGTGCCGTCGTCCTCGTGCCAAGCGCCGTTGGCCCACGAGCCGTTGCGGAGCAGGGCCCGCGCCCGGCCGATGACGCGGAAGCCGTCGCCGGGGCAGGTGTCGTTGATGACCCAGTTGTTGTAGGTCACCGACCGCGCCGCGGTGAAGTTGAGGTCCGCGTACGTCGAGCCGCCCGAGTCGCCGCCGGACGGGTACGTCTGCACGTGAACGTAGATGTGCCCGTCCTCGGCCATCGCGGGGATCGGGGCGGCGATCAGCATCGCGGCCGAAACGACCGCGACGCCGAAGGTCTTGAAGGGAATGCGCATGTCAGAGCTCCTCTTCGCTGGCGGTGTGACGTTGCCTGCACGGAGGCTGATCCAAACATCGCTCAATACAGATGGGATACATATTTCGTCTACGGCGGCATGCGTAGACGTCCCTGGTCCCGTCTGGTGTTCAGGGCCGGGCGGCGGCGTACAGGATGTCGCGTACGCCGGGCAGTGACTCCTGGTCCTCTCGCCAGACCAGCCGCAGGCTGAGGTTGGGGAGGGGGAGGGCGAGCTGGACCAGGGCGCCGGAGCGGAGGCTGTCGGCGACGGCGAACCGGGGCAGCAGCGAGATTCCGAGTCCGTGCTCGGCCCACGCGCGCATCACCGGTACGCCGCCGACCTTGACCCGTTGGGGTCCGGCGCCGAGGATCTTGTTCCCGGCCAGCCAGAACGAGCACTCCGGCACGTTGACCAGGAGCCGCTCGTGCTGGAGGTCCTCGGGAGCCAGCGTGCCCCGGCCGGCGAGGGGATGGGTGGGCGCGGACACCAGCGCGAGGGGGACCGGGTCGAGGTCGATGAAGGCGAGCGGTTCGGCGGGGGCGGGGAAGCCGAGCCCGCCGATGTCGTCGCCGGAATCCAGCAGCAGGGCGGCTTCGAGCCGGCCCTCGATCACATCGGTCAGCAGGCCGTCGCGGGCGCGGTCGGAGTGGATCTCAAGGTCGATGTCGGGCCGGCGTTCGGCGAACCGGGCGAACACCTGGGGGACATGCGAACCGGCGAGGGTCTCCAGCGCGCCGAGCCGCAGCCGCCGCCGCTCGCCCCGGACGTCGCGGGTGGCCCGTTCGGCCTGGTCGAGCAGGGACCGGGCCCATCCTTGCAGCCGTTGGCCGGCCGGGGTGAGCCGCATGCCCTTGGGGCCGCGTACGAACAGGGCCACACCGAGGGCTTCCTCGAGGATGCGGATCTGCTGGGAGACCGACGAGGGGGCGAGGTCCAGCGCGACGGCGGCGTCGGTCACGGTTCGGTGCCGGACGACGGCCTCGAAGGTCCTGAGTTGGCGTAGCTCCACACCGGGCGGAACAGCTCGGAGCGTTCGGGAATTCCGAATGCTCCGTGCGGCTGCGGCGGTGGAGCCGTCGGCCTGGGGAAACGCACAGTGGTGGCGTCCTTTCCACCGTCATCCCGGAGAGTCGCCCAGTCATGACCGTCTTGAGTTCATCCGCGCCGCCGTCGGCGCTTCTCCGTACGCCGCGGGGGCGCTCCGGCGTCCTGGCGGGCATCTCGCTGGGCTACTTCATGGTGCTGCTGGACATGACGGTGCTGGCCGTCGCCGAGCCCGATCTGGCGGCGTCGCTCGGCACCTCGATGGCCGGACTGCAGTGGGCGACCGTCGGCTACACCGTGGCGTTCGCCGCGCTTTTGCTGTCCTCGGGGGCGGCGGCGGACCGATTCGGCGCCGAGCGGCTCTTCCGGGGCGGGATCGCGGTCTTCACGCTGGCGTCCTTGCTCAGCGCGTTCGCCCCCGGGCTGTGGGCGCTCGTCCTGCTGCGCGCCCTGTCGGGGATCGCGGCGGCGGCGTGCGTACCCGCCTCGATGGCGATGATCGCCCAGCTCTACCCGGAACCGGCGGCCCGGGCGCGTGCGGTCTCGACCTGGGCCGCCGTCAGTGGTGCGGCCGTCGCGGCCGGTCCGATCGCGGGCGGCGCACTGGTCGGCGCGGCCGGATGGCGGTCGATCTTCCTCATCAACGTGCCCATCGGCCTCGCGGTCCTGGTGCTCACGCTGGGCCGGGCGGTGGCCTGCCCGCGCGGCGACCGCCGGATCGACTGGGCCGCCCAGTTGGCGGCCGCCGCGGTGCTGGCCCTCTTCACGGACACGCTCATCGCCGCCGGTTCGCGGGCGTGGGCTCACGCCGCGTGGTCGTCGGTGGGGCTGGTGGCGGCGGCGCTGGCATTCCGGTGGCGGGAACGCCGCAGCCCGGCGCCGGTCCTCAACCGGGTCCTGCTGCGGTCGGTCCGGGTACGCGCCGGCCTTCTGGCGGCCGCGGCGGTGAACTTCACGTTGACCGGGGGCCTGTTCGTGCTGCCGCTGCTGTTGCAGCAGGAGCGGCACCTGGATCCGCTGCGGGCCGGGCTGGCGTTCCTGCCGCTGACGGTTCCCTTCGCGGTCAATCCGCCGTTCACGGGCAGGATCGTGGCCCGGGTGGGTCCACGCCGTCCGATCCTGGCCGGCTTGGCCCTGCTGACCGCCGGAGGAGCGGTGCTGGCCGCAGTGGTCTTCGCCGGCGGCGGTTACCCGTGGCTCGCGGTGGGCCTCCTGCTGACCGGGTTCGGCGTCTCCTACGCGTTGCCGGCGCTCGTCGCGGCCCTGGTCGGCGTCGCTCCCGCGGGCACGGCCGGCGCGGTGGGCGGCCTGCTCAACGCCGTACGCCAAGTCGGCGCCACCCTCGGCGTCGCCGTGATGGGTGCCGCAGTGGCCGCGGGCACGGGATGGGCACTGCTGGTGTCGGCCGCGGTGTGCGGGGTCGCCTGGTCCGTCTTCGCTCTCGCGCGCCGTGAAGAGGCCGACTGATGCCGTACTGGCCGTGAACCTTCGGACGGGTCGGGTACCACCTCTCCGAGGCGTACCCGAAACCGGGCATCGCCGCGTGGCGAACTCGCCCGGCTCGACTTCGGACACAACTGGCGCAGCGGCGGGCGCGGCCCTTCCGCGGTCCGTCAACGACCCTCCGCGGTACGTCAACAAATCGTCAAGAACGACGGCGGCGGCGCCAAGAACGCGTCAGGGCGTCTGTGCCGGTGCGGCGTACCGGAGTTGACTCCGAGGAGGCGGCCGGTCATCGGCCGCGCCCGCGGCCGGGAGGCGGCCGTACGCAGACATCGGAGCAGACGTGAACTCCACGCGGGTGGCCAAACCCCACTGGCCGCTGCTGATCGCATCGGAGAAGGCCGACGACCACGAGGTGCCGGGCGGCATCCTCGTCGGCGCCGGCGCGCTCGTGATCATCGTGGCCGGTTTCGTGGCCTCGGCGATCCCGCAAAGTGCTGGGAACCTCCGTTATGGCGTACTCGTCGCCGCGGTGCTCGGCTTCGCGGCGTTGTGCCGTCGCTGGAGCGTCGCGATCGCCGTGGCCGGCATCGGTTTCCTGGTGTTCGACGGATTCCTGGTCAACCAGCTGGGTGTGCTGTCGTGGCATGGCTGGGCGGACGCCGGGCGCATCGCGGCGCTCGGCGCGGCGCTGATCTTCGGACGGCTCGCGGGCGACATCGGATCGGCCCCCCGGGCCTCGGCCCCTCAGAAGGCCGGCAATCCACGGCCGGATTCGATCAGATCATAGGTCCGCGCTGGTGAGGTCGGCGAGTTCGCGGATGGTCTGGGCGACCGCGGGGGAGTCCTTGCTGAGGATCTTGCTGTGGTTACTGGCGACCTTGGCGCTGATCCTGAGGTGGGGGTTGGCGGCGAGCAGTGGTTCGAGGACCGTCCGGCCCTGCTCCATCTCGCCGTCCTTGCTGCCGAGGCTGTCGCCGGTGGCCATGACGAACCAGACGGGACGCGTCAGCCGTTGCAGGACCGGCCCGCTGGCGGCGGCGATCTCGTTGAGTTCGATGTTCACGTCGGCGTGCTGGTCGGCCGACATCTTGGCGGCCAGGCCGAGCCGGGCGGCGATCGGGAAGAACAGGCGCATGCGGCGGAACAGCTTGCGGATGCGCTCGTGGCCTTCCGTTCCGGTCAGCCCGACCGGGAACGCGTCCACGATCACCGAACCCTGTACGCGATCGGGGTGCCGGTCGGTCCAGTGCCAGGCCAGAATGCCGCCGTACGACCAGCCGGCGAGCAGTGGCCGCTGCACGCCGCGTGCGATGAGGACGGCGTCGAGGTCGCGCAGCGCGGCCTCGAACGAATAGTCGCGCGAGCGCTGGGACTTGCCACGGGCCCGTTCGTCGTAGGTGATGTGGCGGAAGCCGGGGCCGAGTTCGGCGATGACGCGACGCCAGTGCGACTGATCGGCGTACGCGCCGTTGAGGTAGACCACCGGACGGCCGGTTCCGCCGGTGTCGGACACGTACAGTTCGGTGTCGTCGACGGCCAGCATGCCGGTCCAGGGGGATGGGGTGACGGTCATGAGGGTTCCTTCTTCCGGTCTCTTCAGCGCTGCGCGGTCTCTTCGGCGGCGGCGCGGTCGATCTCCCTGGTCAGCCGGTCCCGTTCGCGGATGATCCAGTGGCCCTTGGGGTAGTTCTGGACGAACGTCTCGATGAACTCCACCGGGTCCTCGCCGACGATCGCGCGGATCGGGGTTCCGCTGGCCGCGCCCTGTTCGAACAGGTCGATGAGGTCGCCGTACATGGCGGTTCCGTCACCGCCGGTGCCGAAGTAGTTGAGGTAGCGCTCCAGCGCATCGAGCGCGGTCCGATAAGCGGGGGGCAGTTGCCGGGAGCGTGCCTTGTACTCGCGCCACTGCTTCTTGCCGCCGACCACGGTGGCGATGAACTTCGAAATCATGGTCTCTTGTCTCCTTCACGGAGCCGTCCGAGCCGGTCGGCCAGGAAATCCCAGGTACGCCAGAACTCGTCGAGGTACGCGCGCCCGTGCTCGTTGAGCGAGTACACCTTGCGTGGCGGCCCCTTTTCGGAGGGGACCTTCTCCACGTCGACCAGGCCCTTCTGCTCGACGCGGACCAGCAAGGCGTAGACGGTGCCCTCGGCGATGTCGGCGAAGCCCTGGTCCCGCAGCCACGCCGTGATCTCGTAGCCGTACGCGGGCCGCAGTGAGAGCACCGCGAGCACGATGCCTTCCAGCGTGCCCTTGAGCATCTCCGTCGTCTGCCTGGCCACGGGCCTGCCTTCGCTACTCAGTGTCGCTGACTACCGGTATATAGTAGCACTGACTAGTGATGCCGCAAGCCCGCCCGGATCAAGGGGCTCGGTCAGGAAACCGCTGTCACGCCTCGGAACCGGTGCGGGCCGAGGCACCGGCGTCGGCGACCGACTGGTGGCCGCTCCACGCGGCGAGGAACGTGACTCCCTGGGCGGTGGGGCTGGCGGGTTCCCAGGTGTAGGTGATGATCGTCAGGTCGGGGTCGCCGGGCAGCTGGAGGGCTTCGCCGGTGAGTTCGAGGTCGCCGGCGACCGCGTGGTGGACGGTTTTGGTGGCGGTGTGGTGCAGCTTCACGTTGTGGGTGGCCCACCAGGTGCGGAACGGTTCGCTGCGGGTGGACAGTTCGCCGATCAGGTCGGTGAGGTTGCGGTCGTAGGGGTTGCGTCCGGCATAGGTGCGCAGCGCGGCGGCGCTGTCGGCGGCGACGGTCTCCCACTGGGTGTAGAAGGTCTGCGAGCGGCGGTCGAGGAACAGGTACCGGGCCATGTTGAAGCTCGTGGCGGTGCCGAGGGCGTCGGCGAACAGCGCGCGGCCGAGCTGGTTGGTGGCCAGGACGTCCATCCGGCCGTTGCGTGCGTACGCGGGCGCGTTGATCGTGTCGAGGATCCGTTGGACGCCGACGCGGACGGATGTCCGGTTCTGCACCTTACGGGTCCCGCGTACGCCGCTGGGGGTGTTGGCGGTTTCGGCGAGGTCGAACAGGTGGGTGCGTTCGGCTTCGTCGAGCTGAAGCGCTCGCGCGAGTGCTTCGAGGACGGTGTGCGAGACTCCGGTCAGGTTGCCGCGTTCCAGCCGGGTGTAGTAGTCGGTGCTCATCCCGGCGAGCATGGCGACCTCCTCGCGGCGCAGGCCCTTGACCCGCCGCCGGCCGCCGAACAGCGGGACGCCCGCCTGCTCCGGGGTGAGCCGGTCGCGGCGGGTGGTGAGGAAGTCGCGGACCTCGCTGCGGGTGTCCATGCTCTCGACCGTACGGCGCCGGAAGCGCGCGGAGGGAGGGTCTGGCATTACCGGGCAGGACCGTCACTGCCTTCCGGACCGGATCTGCGGTTGGCTTGGACGCGTACCAGGAAAACGTGCCGGCCACGGGCCCGCGTGGGCTGGGGGCGGCAGGACGGGTGGAGGAATCATGGCAGCGGAGAATCGTCGGATCACGCTCAACAACGGCGTCCAGATGCCGATCCTCGGTTTCGGGGTCTTCCAGGTCCCCGATGAGCAGACCGAGCAGGTCGTCACGGACGCCCTGGCGGCCGGCTACCGGGCGATCGACACCGCGGCCTCGTACGGCAACGAGGAGGCCGTCGGGCGGGCGATCGCCGCGAGCGGCATCCCGCGGCGGGACCTGTTCGTCACGACCAAGATGTGGATCCAGCACACCGGCGAGGACACCGCCCGGCGGGAGTTCGACAAGTCGCTGAAGAAGCTGGGACTGGACTATGTGGACCTGTACCTGATCCATCAGCCGCTGGGCGACTACTACAGCTCCTGGCACGCGATGCAGAAGCTGTACGGCGAAGGCCTGGCCACGGCGATCGGGGTGTCGAACTTCCACCCCGACCGGCTGGTCGACCTGATCACGCACAACGACATCGTCCCGGCGGTCAACCAGATCGAGACGCACCCGTTCTTCCAGCGCCACGCCGACCAGCGGGTGATGGGCGAGCACGGGGTGCAGATCGAGTCGTGGGGGCCGTTCGCCGAGGGCAAGAACGACCTGTTCACCAACCCGGTCCTGACCGGGATCGGCGAGAAGTACGGCAAGTCCGTGGCCCAGGTCGTCCTGCGCTGGCTGACCCAGCGCGACGTCGTGGTCATCCCCAAGTCGGTACGCCCCGACCGGATGGCGCAGAACCTCGACATCTTCGACTTCGAGCTGTCCGACGACGACATGGCCCGGATCGCCGGCCTGGACACCGGCCAGACGGTGTTCTTCGACCACCGCGACCCCGAGATGGTCACCTGGCTGGGCGGACGGCGCGTCGACTGATCCGCCCCACCACCGGCCCGCCCGCCACACGAGGCCCGCGACTACGCGAGGCCCGCCCACATGCGAGGAATGAGGAAGTCTCATGCAGTCGGCACACCTCGGCCCGCTGGAAGTGGCCCGGATCGGTCTGGGCGCGATGGGCATGTCCTTCGGCTACACCGGCGCCGGCAGCGACGACGCCGAAGCGATCCGCGCCGTCCATCGGGCCGTCGACCTCGGTGTCACGCTGATCGACACCGCCGAGATCTACGGCCCGTACACCAATGAGGAACTCGTCGGCCGGGCCCTCCAGGGCCGCCGCGACCAGGTGGTCGTGGCGACCAAGTTCGGCATGGTGGCCCACGACGGCCGCGGACCGTGGACGCCCGACAGCAGCCCGGCCAACATCCGCCTCGCGGTCGAGGGATCCCTGCGCCGACTGCGTACCGACCGTATCGATCTGTACTACCAGCATCGCGTCGACCCCGGTACGCCGATCGAGGACACCGTCGGCGCGCTCGCGGAACTCGTCGAACAGGGCAAGATCCGCCACATCGGACTGTCGGAGGCCTGGCGGGACACCGTCCGCCGGGCGCACGCGGTGCATCCGATCGCCGCCCTGCAGTCGGAGTACTCGCTGTGGACCCGCGACCAGGAGCAGATCCTGCCGCTGCTGCGGGAGCTGGGCATCGGCCTGGTCGCCTACTCCCCATTGGGCCGAGGCTTCCTCACCGGCGCCATCCGCGGCCCGCAGGACGTCGAGGCCTTGGACGACGGCGACTTCCGCAAGGACCACCCGCGTTTCACCGGCGAGAACCTCGCCCGCAACCTGCGCATCGCCGACGAGGTCCGGGCGGTCGCCGATCAGGTCGGCGCCACCCCGGCGCAGGTGGCGCTGGCCTGGCTGCTGGCCCAGGGCGGCGACGTCGTCCCGATCCCCGGTACCAGGCGCGCCGACCGCGTGGCGGAGAACGTCGCCGCGGCGGACGTCCAGCTCGACGCGCGGCAGCTGGCCGTGCTGGACGGCCTCACCCCGGCCGAGGGCGGCCACCACACCGACGCGCAGATGGAGCTGATCGAACGCTGACGCCAAGATCAGGCGGGGCGTACTCCCTGGGCGATGAGTTTGGGGACCATGTAGTCCTCGACGGCCTCGGGGCCGCCGTCCGACCCGTACCCGCTCTGTTTGCGGCCGCCGAAATAGGTGTCGCGGGCGCCGACGCCGAACCGGTTGACGCTCACCATTCCCGCGTCCAGCAGGGGCGGCAGCCGCAGGGCACGGTCGGCCGACCTCGTGAACAGGTACGCGGCGAGCCCGAAAGCGTTGTCGTTGGCCCGGCGTACGACGTCGTCCTCGTCGGTGAAGGTGCTCGTCACGGCGATCGGCCCGAACGGTTCCTCGTGCATGAGCAGCGCGTCCGCCGGTACGCCGGCCACGAGCGTCGGCCGCCAGTAGTAGCCGGTCGAGTCGTCTCCGGTGCCGCCCGCGACGAGCCGGCCGCCCCGCTCGAGCGCGTCGTCGACGAGCGGGCCCATCGCGGCGTACCGGCGGTGGTTGGACAGGGGGCCCATGTCGGTCGAGTCGTCCATCGGGTCGCCGACGCGGGCGCCGTCGAGGGCCGCGGCGTAGCGGGCGACGAACTCGTCGTGGATCTGTTCGTGGACGAAGAACCGGATCGGCGACCCGCACGACTGGCCGGTGTTGTGCAGCTTCGCGCCGGTCGCGTCGGGGATGAGGGCGTCGAGGTCGGCGTCGTCGAACACGAGGACGGGCGCGTGGCCGCCGAGTTCGAGGGTGATCGGCTTGACCTCGTCGGCGGCCTGCCGGGCGAGGATCTTCCCGACCGCGGTCGAGCCGGTGAAGGAGATCTTCCGGATGACCGGCGAGGCGATCAGCCGCCGTGAGATCGCGTCCGGGTCACCGAACACCATGCTCAGTACGCCGGCCGGCAAGCCCGCGTCGTGCAGCGCCCGGGCGAGGGCGATCGCGCTGGCCGGCGTCTCCTCGGCCGGTTTGATC
Source organism: Hamadaea tsunoensis DSM 44101 (assembly GCF_000428945.1). Classification (GTDB taxonomy): domain Bacteria; phylum Actinomycetota; class Actinomycetes; order Mycobacteriales; family Micromonosporaceae; genus Hamadaea; species Hamadaea tsunoensis. Next base: position 246,951 of record NZ_KE386821.1, read on the forward strand.
ACGACCGGGCAGCCGGCGGCCAGGGCGGCGGCGACCTTGCGGCCGGGCACCGTCAGCGGGTAGTTCCACGGCGTGAACGCGGCGACCGGCCCGACCGGCTCGTGGACCAGCATCGTCCGGCCGTCGCCGGCCGCGGTCGGCAGCACCGCGCCGAACCGGCGGGGCCCGTCGGTGGCCATCGATTCGATGATGTCGGCGGTGTAGTCGGCTTCTCCCATGGCGTCGCGCAGGGGTTTGCCGTTCTCCATCGTCATGGCGGTGCCGATCTCCCGGCGCCGTTCGCGCAGCAGGCCCGCCGCCCGCAGGAGGACGGCGGCCCGCTCGTGCGGCGACCGCGCCCGCCAGGCTGGGAACTCGCGGGCGGCCCCGGCGAGGGCCTGGTCCACATCCGACTCCGTCGCCACGGGCACGGTGCCGATGACCTTGCGGGTGGCCGGGTTCTCCACCTCGATCGCGGCGCGGCCGTCGGCGATCCATTCGCCGTCGATGTAGAGGGCTGCTTCGGGGTACTCGGATGCGCTCATGACCGGCTTTCCTTCGACGTGAGGACCCCTACCCTGACAGACTTCGCCGTTCGGCGGAACCCCGGTCGGTGGGAACCCGCAGGTGGGCCGTTCCGAAAACAAATAACGAACATCGATCATTCGATGTTTCTGTCGTGTGACCCTTCCGTTGCGGGGTGTTGCCAGCTTAGTGTCTCCGCATCGAGAGAGCGCTCTCTCGACACCCGCCCGGGATGCTTTGGAGGCGTTGCCCGATGAACCGAAGCTCGCACCAACCCGCCCGCTCCCGCCCGCGTACCGGTCTGATCCGGTGGGCCGCCGTCGCGTCCGCCGTGATCCTGATGGCCGTCGGCAGCGCCACCTCCGCCGCCGCGGCAGCCGACTACACGCAGAGCGTCACGCAGATCGACGCGTCGCAGGCACAGATCAACTTCACGCCGACCACCCCCGCCCTCTACGTCGACGTCCACTACCTGTCGCCCAACGCCGGCCAGCAGAACTTCCGCATGACCAACAACGCCGGGACCTGGCAGAAGACCGTCGGCTCGCTGACCGCCGGCTTCGTCCTCGAATACTGGTTCACCTACGAGAAGAGCGGCCCGCAGTTCGACACGCCGCATTTCTTCTACACGCAGGGCGGCGCCGCGACGGTGGCGACGCCGACGTTCAGCCCGCCCGGCGGTTCCTACAGCAGTACGCAGTCGGTGACGTTGTCGACGACGACCGCTGGTGCGAGCATCCGGTACACCGTGGACGGTTCGACGCCGACCGCGAGTTCGACCCTGTACAGCGGGCCGATCAGCGTCGCGGCCACGACCACGATCAAGGCGATCGGCATCGCCTCCGGCCAGACCAACTCCGCCGTCGCGTCCGCGACCTACACGATCAACACCTCGACGGTGGCCACGCCGACGTTCAACCCGCCCGGCGGTTCCTACAGCAGTACGCAGTCGGTGACCCTGTCGACGACGACCGCGGGTGCGAGCATCCGGTACACGCTGGACGGTTCCACGCCGACCGCGAGTTCGACCCTGTACACCGGGGCGATCAGCGTCGCGGCCACGACGACGATCAAGGCGATCGGCATCGCGTCCGGCCTGGCCAACTCGGCGGTCGCCACGGCCGTGTACACGATCGGCGCGGCGACGTGCCCGGTGCAGTCCGACACCCCGAATTTCGGCCCGAACACGCGGATCTTCGACCCGGGCATGTCCGCCGCGACGATCCAGGCCCAGCTGGACGCCGACTTCGCCGCGCAGAAGGACACCCAGACCGCCCAGATGGCCTCGGGGCGGGTGGCCCACCTGTTCAAGCCGGGCACCTACAACGTCCACGACGACGTCGGCTTCTACACCTCGGTCGCGGGCCTGGGCCAGAATCCGGACGACGTGACCATCAACGGCGACGTGACGGTCGACGCGTTCAACGCCTCGGACGCGGGCAACGCGACGCAGAACTTCTGGAGGTCCGCGGAGAACCTGGCCATCACGCCGAGCAGCGGCAGCGACCGCTGGGCGGTGGCCCAGGCCGCCCCGTTCCGCCGGATCGACGTGCACGGCGGCCTGCAGCTCTACCCGGCGAGCTACGGCTGGGCCAGCGGCGGCTACATCGCCGACACCAAGGTGTCGGGGCAGGCGGCCTCCGTCTCGCAGCAGCAGTGGTACACCCGGGACAGCAGCCTCGGCAGCTGGGCCGGCGGCGTGTGGAACATGGTGTTCTCCGGCACCACCGGCGCACCCGCCACCACCTTCCCGAGCCCGCCCGAGACCACCCTGGCCACCACGCCGGTCTCCCGCGACGTGCCGTACCTGTACATCGACGGCACCGGCAAGTACCGGGTGTTCCTGCCGTCGTTGCGTACCAACGCCTCGGGGCCGAGCTGGGCGAGTGGCAGCACGCCCGGGACGTCGCTGCCGATGAGCCAGTTCTACGTGGTCAAGGCCGGTGACACCGCCGCGACGATCAACGGCGCACTGGCGTCGGGCTGCAACCTGTTCTTCACCCCCGGCGTCTACCACGTCAACCAGACGCTCAACGTGACCAAGGCCAACGCGGTCGTGCTGGGCATCGGCTACCCGACGATCATCCCCGACAACGGCGTGAACGCCATGCAGGTCGCCGACGTCGACGGCGTACGGATCAAGGGCCTGCTGTTCGACGCGGGCACGACCAACTCGGCGGCCCTGCTGACGGTCGGCACGTCCGGCTCGACCGCGAACCACGCGGCCAACCCGACGACGCTGCAGGACGTGTTCTACCGCATCGGCGGCGCGACCGCCGGCAAGGCGACCACGAGCCTGATCGTCAACAGCAACAACGTGATCATCGACCACACCTGGGCCTGGCGGGCCGACCACGGCAACGCGGGCACGGTCGGCTGGACGGTCAACACGGCGGACACCGGCGTACTGATCAACGGCAACAACGTCCTGGCGACCGGCCTGTTCGTCGAGCACTACCAGAAGTACGAGGTCGTGTGGAACGGCCAGGGCGGCAAGACCGTCTTCTTCCAGAACGAGATGCCGTACGACGTGCCGAACCAGGCGTCCTGGAACAGCCCGGCCGGGGTCAACGGCTACGCCGCGTACAAGGTCGGAGCCGGGGTCACCACCCATGAGGCGTGGGGGCTCGGCAGCTACTGCTACTTCAACGTCAACCCTGCGGTGAACTCGTACCACGCCTTCGAAGTGCCGAACACTCCGAACGTGAAGTTCCACAGCATCCTGACCGTCTCGCTCAACTACCAGGGCACCATCACCCACGTCATCAACGACACGGGTGCCGTCACGCCGTCGGGTACCACACCGTCGAACGTGGTCAGCTTCCCGTAACTCCCCGCACCCCAGGGGCGGGCCGGCACTGCGTCGGCCCGCCCCTGGGCAGTTCGGGCGGGCGTCGCGTACGCCGGAAAGGGCCGTCCGGTCAGCGGGCGGGACCGGAGCTGGCGCGGACCACGAGCGTCGGGCGCAGCAGTTGCAGCGCGTTGACCGGCGGGCGCTCGTCCTCGACGGACCGCAGGAGGAGCTCGACGGCCTGGCGGGCCATGTCGCGGGCGGGAATGGCGACCGTGGTCAGGGTGGGCCGGGTGTGGCGGGTCTCGGCGACGTCGTCGTGGCCGACGATCGACAGGTCGCCGGGGACGGAACGGCCTTCCGCGCGGGCGGCCTCCAGCGCGCCGAGGGCAAGGATGTCGTGCGTGGCGAAGATCGCCGTGACCTCGGGCATCCGGGCGAGCGCGCGGACCGCGGCGTCGAAGCCGCCGACGGCCGAGGCGTCGGTCGCGACGTGCACCGCGGAGTCGGGTACGGCTATGCCGTCGCGGGCGAACGCCTTGCGGAAGCCGTCGAGGCGGTCCTGGTGCGACGGCAGGCTGGCGAGGACCGCGACCCGTTCGTGGCCGAGCTCCCGCAGGTGGCGGCCGGCGAGGTAGCCGGCCTGCTCGTAGTCGATGGTCACCACCGGGTGGGTGACCGGGGCGTCGGTCTCCCAGGCGCACAGGACGATCGGGAACCGGGCGTCGGCCAGGAGCGGGAGATGGTCGGCCAGGTCCTGGTCGCCGGCGATCAGCAGGGCGTCCACGTTGCGGCTGGACAGGCCGGCCATGTGCCGGCGGGCGCGTTCGCCGTCCTGCCGGGTGGTGCACAGCAGCAGGTGGTAGCCGCGCTGTTCGAGGACGTTCTCGACCTCCTCCACCACCTCGGAGTAGAAGGAGCTGGCGACGGTCGGGACGAAGAGCCCGACCGTGCGGGTCGCCCCGGTGGCCAGCGACCGCGCGACGAGGTTGGGCGTGTAGCCGAGCGCCTCGATGGCCGCCCGGACCTTCGCCTCGGTCTCCGGTCGTACGCGTACCCGGCCGGTGACGACGTTGGAGACCGTCTGCTTGGTGACTCCCGCGCGTTCGGCCACGTCCCGCATCGTGACCAATCCGGTCACCTCCATTTACCGGTCCAATATCGGAAGCGACGTTAGCCCGTCCCGCGCGGCGCGGTCAAGGCGCATGGCAGCGCGGTTTTCCGCTCCAGGCGAGCCGCGCGTGCAACGCGGAATGTTCGTTTCTGGGGATCATGAAAGCCGGTCTTGTTTTACCGGTCAATTGCGCCCTAGAGTCCTGACCCATCACTTCGCAACGGCGGCGTGCTCCCGGCGCCGCCCGCGTAGGGCGAGTCCTGATCTCGGAAGGAATCCCAGATGGGCAATACTGCGAAGAAGACCGGACGGCTGGTGGCCCTGGCCGCCGCGGCGTGCGTCGCGATGACGCTGACCGCGTGCGGCGGCACCTCGGCCGACGACGCCAAGGATGGCGGCGGTTTCACCTACTGGTCGATGTGGCGCGAGGAGGAGCCGCAGGCCAAGGTGCTTAAGGCCGCCCTCGACCAGTTCCAGAAGGACACCGGCATCACGGTCACCGTGCAATGGACCGGTCGTGACGTATCGAAGAAGATCGGCCCGGCCATCGCCGCGAACCAGTCCCCGGACCTGTGGGACCAGGCCAACGACGCGATCTTCGGCGCCACCGCCCAGGCGGGCCAGGCGCTCGACCTGAGCCCCGTGCTGGCGATGGCGATCCCGGGGGAGTCGGGCACCGTCGGCGACGTCATCCCGGCCAAGTACTTCGACATGATGCCGAAGGACCCGGCCGGCTCCAACCATTACGTCATCCCCTACGAGGTCGCCTCGGCCGGCGTCTTCTACAACGCCGCCGACGCCGACCTCGGCACCGCGATGCCCTCGGCACCGTCCACGTGGGACGCGTTCCTCGCGGTCTGCGAGGCGCTCAAGGCGAAGAGCAAGCCGTGCGTCGCCTCCGACGGCGGCGAGACCTGGCTGAACGAGCTGTACTTCGACGGCCTGCTCAACGCCGGCGGGGTCGACGTGGCGAAGCTGTCGGCCGACAAGTCCGGCGCGGCGTGGGACGACCCGGCCGTGCTGAAGGCCGCCCAGCAGGTCGAGCAGCTGGTCAAGGGCGGCTACATCCTGCCCGGCTACGACGCCACCAAGTACCCGGCGCAGGAGACCAACTGGGCGCTCGGCAAGGCCGCCTTCTACAACAACGGCAGCTGGGTGACGGCCGAGGTGGCCAAGCAGGTGCCGGCCGGCTGGAAGTTCGGCTCGTTCTCCGTGCCGGGCGCCCGCGCCGCCGACGCCGCGCTGTTCGGCTTCGCGATCCCCAAGCGGGCCAAGAACCCCGGCCCGGCGCAGAAGTTCATCGCGTACTTCCTGCAGAAGTCGATGCTGTCGGGCATCTCGACCACCGCCGGCAACATCACCCCGCGGGCGGACATCCCGGCCCCGGCGGAACTGGAAGCCGTGCAGAAGACCCTCAGTGCCGGCCAGGTACGCATGGTCTTCGACGGTGTCGCCGGCGACTGGCAGCCGAAGGTCCTCGACCCCGGATACCTGAAGCTGTGGCACGGCAAGACCACCGCGGCCGACTTCGTCGCGACGGCCAAGCAGGCGCAGATCTCCTTCTGGAAGACGCAGAGCTGACCGTGGCTCTCCTCAGTGCACCGAGCTCTCCCCGGACCACCCGGTTCCGGGGAGAGCCCCCGGCCTCCGAGCCGGCTGCGCCCGCGTACCGGCGGGGTGGCGTGTTCTGGCTGTTCACCAGCCCGGCGCTGCTGGCTTACCTGGTGCTTTTCGTCGCCCCGGTCGCGTACGCCTTCTGGACCAGCTTCTACAAGTGGGACGGGATGGGCGACAAGCAGTGGCGGGGGCTGCGCAACTACCAGGTGCTGTTCGAGGACCCGTACTTCCGGGGCGCCCTCGTCAACACGTTGAAGATCACCTTCGTCGGCGGGTCGATCACGTTCGTCCTGAGCCTGCTGCTCACCCTGGTGCTGCGCGAGATGCGCGGCCGGCTGTTCGCCCGGTCGGCGCTGTTCTTCCCGAGCCTCGTCAACGGCATGGTGTTCGGCATCGCCGCGGGTTTCCTGTTCTCGCCGAGCGGGCCGGTGAACCAGGCCCTCGGCCTGCTCGGCATCGACACCCCGCCGAAGTGGCTGGCCACCGAGAACCTGTTCCCGATGATCCTCGGCACGCTGGTGTGGACGGCGACCGGCTACTACACGTCCATCATCATGGCCGCCGTCGACCAGATCCCGCCCTACCTGTACGAGGCGGCCGAGCTCGACGGTGCCAACGCGTTCCAGCGGTTCCGCGTGGTGACCCTGCCGATGGCCTGGGACGTCATCGCGACCTGCGCGGTGCTGTGGACGGTCAGCTCCGTGAAGATCTTCGAGCTGATCCTGCTGTTCGGCGGCTCCAGCTCGGCGACGCCGCCGGCCGACACCTGGAACACCGCGCTGTACGTCTACGTCCAGGCCTTCCCGCAGGCGACCGTGCCCCGGCTGGGCATGGCCACCGCGGCGGCGATCACCAGCCTCCTCATGATCACCGTGATCACGGTCGTCCTGCGGCGGCTGCTGCGCCGCGAGCCCGTCGAGAACTGAGCCGAGCATGCAGAGAGTTTCGTTGCGGAGAGAGGTGAGCGGGATGCGCGGGCGTACCGGGGTGGGGGCCGCCGTCCGGATCGGCTGGCTGGTGGTGTGGATCGTCGTCGCCGCCAACCTGGCGCTGATCCTCTGGGCCGTTCTCACGTCGCTGCGGGACGGCCCGGACATCCTGCGGCACACCGTCGGCCTGCCGCACGACCCCAAGTTCGCCAACTACGTACGCGCGTTCCGCGAGGGCGGCTTCGCCCAGGCGACGCTCAACAGCGTTCTCGCCGGCGGGATGTCGTCGCTCCTGGCGATCGTGCTCGCCGCCCCGGCCGCGTACGCGCTGGCGCGGCACCGCACCCGGATGTCGTCGGCGATCACGATGCTGTTCGCGCTCGGGCTCGGCGTACCGGGGCAGGTGCTCGTGGTGCCGCTGTTCGTCGGGCTGGCCCAGGTGGACCTCGTCGACAGCCGGCTCGGCCTGACGATGGTCTACGTAGGACTCGCCATGCCGTTCACGGTGTTCCTGCTCACCGGGTTCTTCGCCGGCATACCCACGGCACTGGAGGAGGCCGCGTCGATCGACGGCGCCGGCCCGGTACGCACCTTCGTCAGCGTCGTCGCGCCGGTCGCCCGCGGCGGCCTGGTCACGGCGTTCCTGCTGCAGTTCATCGCCTCGTGGAACGAGACCCTGTTCGCCCTGGTCCTGACGCACAGCCAGGACAAGGTCACGCTGCCGGTCGCGCTGGCCGAGTTCGTCGCCAGCGCCCAGTTCAGCGGCCTCGACTACGGCACCATGTTCGCCGGCGTCTGCATCATCCTCGTCCCCATGCTGGCCCTCTTCTCCTGGATGGGCGCTCGCATCATCCAGGGCATGACGTTGGGAATCGGAAAATGACGTCCACTCTGCGCACGGGAACCCTGCGGATCGAAGCGGCCGCGGATCCCGTGCCGGGCCTGCCCGTCCTGTCCGGCCTGAGCGGCGGTGTCGATCCCGCCGCCGGGGTCGATGCCGAGATGCGCCGCAACCTCGCGTACGGGCGTCCGCCGACGCTGCTGCCCTACACCCGCCTCGGCGGCTACGACCGGCACCGCGCCGAACGCGACCTCGACGTGGTCGTGCTGGAGAACGAACTGCTCACGGCCACCTTCCTGCCGGGACTCGGCGGCCGGCTGTGGTCGCTGGTCCACCGCCCGACCGGCCGGGAACTGCTCTTCCGCAACCCCGTGCTGCAGCCCGCCAATCTGGCCCTGCGGGACGCGTGGCTCGCCGGGGGAGTGGAGTGGAACCTGGGCATGACCGGGCACTGGCCGCTGACCGGCGAGCCCCTGCACGCCGCCCGGGTCACCGCCGCCGACGGGACGCCGGTCCTGCGGATGTTCGAGTACGAGCGCCTGCGCGGGGTGGTGCTGCGCATCGACGCCTGGCTCCCGGCGGGATCGCCCGTCCTGCTCGTCACGATCACCCTCCACAATCCGTCCGCACAGGAGACGCCCGTCTACTGGTGGTCGAACATCGCCGTGCCGGAGAACGCCGGTACGCGCGTACTGGCGCCGGCGGGACACGCGTTCCACTTCGACTACGTCAGCGAGCTGCGGCACATCCCGTTCCCCGAACGCGACGGCACCGACGCCAGCTACCCCGGACGCGCGCCACGGGCCGCCGACTACTTCCTCGATCTGCCCATCGGCGTACGCCCCTGGATCGCCGCGCTCGACGCGGACGGAACCGGCCTCGTGCAACTGTCCACGCGCCGGCTGCGGGGCCGGAAGCTGTTCTGCTGGGGCACCGGCACCGGCGGGCGGCGCTGGCAGGAATGGCTGTCCGGGCCCGGATCGGCGTACCTGGAGATCCAGGCCGGCCTCGCGCGTACGCAGATGGAACACCTGCCGATGCCGGCCGGTGCCACGTGGAGCTGGACCGAGGCGTACGGGATGCTCGAGACGGCGGCGGCGGAGGTGCACGGGCCGTGGCCGCAGGCCTGGCCGGCGGCCGGCCGTGCGGTCGACGCCCTCGTGCCCGAACCGGTCCTGGCCGCCGCCGAAGCCTTCGCGGCTGCCCTGCCCGCGCCGGAAGCGCTGCTGTACAACGGTTCCGGCTGGGGTGGCCTGGAGATCGCGGCCGGCGCGCTGCCGGCGTCGGCGGCCGTCCCGTTCCCCGCACCCGGCCCGGAACAGGAACCGTGGCGGCAGCTGCTGGCCCGCGGAGTGCTGCCCGTCTGCGACCCGCCCGCCACCCCCGTCACCGGTACGCACTGGCGCGAACGGCTCGAAGCGTCCGCCGGGGACTGGCACGCCCTCTACCACCTCGGCCTTCTACGCCTCGCCGACGACGACGACGAAGGTGCCCGGGACGCGTGCAAGCGATCGCTCGGCGAGGCCGCGACACCGTGGCCGCTGCGCGTACTCGCGCATCTGGCGGCGACGGCGGACGAGGCGGCCGACCTCATGGCGCAGGCCCACCGGCTGCGGCCCGGCCGGCGCGACCTGACGGTCGAGGCGCTGGCGGCGCTGTTGCGGGCGGGCCGGGCCGCGGCGGCCCTGGACCTCATCGAGCGACTGTCCACCAGCGACCGCGCCCACGGCCGGATCCGGCTGGCCGAAGCTCAGGCGGCCCACGCCCTCGGCGACGACGACCGGGTGCGGCGGCTGCTCGACGAGGGCATCCGGGTCGACGACATGCGCGAGGGCGAGGTCTCGCTCGACACGCTCTGGCTGGCGGTCCGGCCCGGTACCGCGGTGCCGCCGCACTACGACTTCCGGATGACGGAAAGGCCTTCCGCATAAGGCCTTCCGCATCACGTAGCGACTTCCGCGTCACGGCGGCTCCAGGCGGCGGCCGTGACGCGGGACCGAGCCCACGGGGGACGGCCGGCGCCGCCCGGCGCCGGACCACGCATGACCCACCCGGGCAGGGCCGTCGTGGCCTGCCCGCGAGCAAAGGAGCATCCGTGTCACGTCCACGCAGAGCGCTCTACGCCACCGCCGCCGTCACGGCGCTGGCGCTCGGTTCGACCGGGGCGGCCGCCCAGGCGACACCGCCGGCCGCCACCTACACGATCACGATCGGCTCGACCGGTGGGTACGCGTACCCGACCGACACACCGGCGGGCACGTACATCGACAAGGACGGCACCTTCTACTTCCAGCAGTCGGCCGCGCTGTACGGCGCGACCGACCCGCGCTACTGGGCGTTCTACAGTGGAACGAACCTGGAGACCGCCACCCGCAACGCCGCCATCAGCGACGCGGTCAACCCCGCCAACGCCTCGGACAAGAACAACGACACCACGTGGCGGTGCGACAACAGTCCCACCGGGCTGACCGCCACCGCCGCGACCGGCTCCGGGTACGCGCACAAGAACTACTGCGACCTCGTCGGCGTCTGGGTCGATCCGGACACCGGCGACTGGTACGGCCTGGTGCACAACGAGTTCACGCCGCAGCCGTTCGGCGACGGACTGCACTACGACTCGATCGACTACGCCGTCTCGACCAACCAGGGCCGGGTGTGGACCATTCAGGGCCACGCCATCACCTCGCCCTACAGCACCACCCGCAACGACACGACCGCCTTCCCCAACCAGACCTACGACTACGGCGACGGCGACCAGCGCCTGTTCGTCGACGCCGCCTCGGGCTACTTCTACGTCTACTACGGTTCCCGGATCATCCCGAAGGGCGGTGTCGGCGGGAGCAACGGCGGCCTGGCCCACGTCGCCCGCGCGCCGATGTCGGGCAAGATGGCCACCGGGACGTGGAGCAAGTGGTACAACGGCACCTGGACCCAGCCGGGCGTCGGCGGGCTGGAGAGCAACATGGTCCCGGTGACGGCCGCCGCGACGACCGGCTACACGCCGGTCGCCGGCGACTACAAGCCGAGCACCACCGGCACCGTCGACCAGCAGATCGCCGCCGGCACGCTGCCCGCGAAGTCCGACCTGTTCATCATGAACATCGCGTACGACGCGTACCTGGGGCTGTACATCGGCGAACCCGAGGTGGTCACCGGCACCGCGCCGCAACGCTTCTACGTCACCGACGACCTGTCCACCCAGAAGTGGTACCTCATCGGCGACAGCGGCGGCTACACCTCCGGCTCCTGGTACCGCTGGTTCCTCGACAGCGCCAACAGGACCAGCTCCACCGTCGTGGGCAAGTCGTTCCGCAGCTACTGCTCCATCGCCTGCGCGAGCTCCTCCGGCGAGTACGCGAACATCACCGTCGCGTCGACGTCACCCGCTCCGGCGCCGGTGGACACCGCCAGGACGTACACGATCGGCGTTGGCGGCGGCCGCGTCCTCGCCCAGGTCTCCGGTGGGAGTTCGACCACCTCGGTCGCGGCGCCGACAGGCTCCGCACTGGAATCGTGGGCGTTCGCACCCACCGGCGACGGCGCGTACGCGATCACCAACGCCTCGACCGGCCAGGCGCTCGGCGTCGACGCCACCACCACGAGCGGCCGGGCCTGGGCGGCCAAGCCGACGGTGACCGGCCTGTCCGGCGGCCCGACCGTCGGCCAGCAGTGGTTCGTGCTGCCCAACAAGAGCGCGACCGGAACCTTCCGTCTCCTCAACCGCTACAGCGGACTCGTCCTCGGGCTGTCGGCCGACTCGTCCCGGCTCGCCGAGACCACGCCGGTCCGAGCCTGGACGAACACGACCGGCAACGCCGTCGGCGGTACGCGCACCGCGGCCGAGCAGACGCTGACCTTCACGGCGACCGGATCGGCGGCCGAGACGGTCACGGTCGGATCGCCCGGCGCCCAGAACGTCATCGTCGGCCGGCCGGTGTCGGTGCAGGCGACCGCCAGCGACTCGCTCGGCAAGGCGCTCACCTTCACCGCCGCCGGGCTGCCGGCCGGCCTGTCGATCAGCGGCAGCGGACTCATCACGGGTACGCCGACCACCGCCGCCATCACCACCTCGACGATCACGGCGTCGTCCGGCACGGCGACGGGCTCGGTCTCCGTCACCTGGACGGTCAACCCGAACCTGACCGGCACGCGTACGCTGACCGCGGCCGGCAAGGCACTGGACGATCCGAACTCGTCGACCGCCACCGGCGTACAACTGATCACGTGGACGCCGAACGGCGGCACCAACCAGCAGTGGGCCTTCACGTTGCAGGCGGACGGCTCCTACAAGATCGTCAACGGCCGGTCGAACCTGTGCGCCGACGTCAACGGCGGGTCGACGGCCGCGGGCGTCGCCATCATCCAGTGGACGTGCTCGAGCAGCAACGACAGCAACCAGCGGTGGATCGTCAAGGCGCTGCCCGGCGGGGGATACACGGTCGCCTCGCAGCGCAGCGGCCTGCTGCTCACCACGGCGTCGAGCACTGACGGCGCGCTGGTCACCCAGCAGGCGGACACGGGCAGCGCCCTGCAGCACTGGACGATCGGATAAGCGAAGTCCGGTGCCCGGCGCGGTTTCATGACGCCGGGCACCGGTGCCAGGCTGGTCTTCGCCGCCGGGGGCGGTCGCGGTTTGCGCCGCTGGCTTACCGTCACGGCATGGATCTGCGCGCCCCCTACGCCGGTGTTCTCTACCTGCCGGACAAGGACTTCATGAACCCGAACACCCCCGTGATGCTCCCGGACGGTCAGGTCGTCGCCGGCGTCGGGTGGCACACGTGGAGCCAGCGCTTCGAGGTCCTCGACGCGGCCGGCGGCCTGGTCGCGGAGTGCCGCCCGACTGGCTTCTTCCGCAAGCGGTTCACCGTACGCACACCGGACGGGCGGCCGATCGTCGACGTGCTCCCGGGCAGCTGGCGGGCCATCAACGGCGCGGCGATCACCTTGGCCAACGGGCAGCCGCTCGGCGTACGGCAGGCGAGCATGTGGTCGGACCGGCGCTTCGAGTTCTCGACGGCGCAGGGCCTGGTCGGCCGGATCAATCCGACGACCGGCACCTTCACGTTCCACCCGGACTCGTACGCCTTCGAGCTGTTCCAGCCGGTGATGTCCGCGCTGGAGGCGATCTGCCTGGCTCAGGCGCTCCGGTTGGTGGTGCGCGGCATGCGCCAGGCCCGCAACAGCGCGAGCGCGTCGACGTAGCCGACGAGTCCACCGGGTCCCGCCGCGCCTCGTCACCGAGCCGCGGCGGGACCTGTCACCGGGGTCAGGCTACGTAGCCGTTGAAGACGTGTACGCCGTCGTAGGAGCCGCTGGAGTTGGCGCGGTTGGTGTTGAAGTACAGCTTGCCGTCGCTGACCCCGACGCCTTCGATCTCGAACAGCGTCGAGTACGCCGAGGACGTGATCCGGAAGGAGAGGTCGGTGGCCGCGGGCGCGGTGCCGGTCGTCGCCGTCGTGATGTTGCGGTAGACGAGGACGATGCTGCGGTTGTCCTTGGTGAGCGGGTAGTACAGGACGTCCTTGGCCGCGTCGTAGTAGAAGCCCTGGTTGGCGAAGGTTCCCAGGTCCGCGACCGTGGCTCCGTTGACGAGGGCGCCGTCGACCTGCAGGTCGAACGCCTTGGTCAGGTCGATGGTCCCGGAGGAGGCCCGCAGCGGCAGGCTGCCGTTGTAGACCGTCCGGCCGGACTTGAACATGAAGGAGATCGTGGTGCTGGTGACCGCGACCCGGCTGATCCCGGAGGGCGTCGACACGGCGCCGTTGAGCCGGACCTGGTAGGAGCCCGCGTAGTAGTAGGTCGTGCCGTCGTAGCGCAGCCGCACGACCTGGGCGCCGGTGGCCTCCATGGTGACGATGAACATGTGGTGCTGGCCGTCGATGTCGACGATGGTCATGTCGTTGGCGTGCCCGAGCCAGGTGTTGGTCGTCCCGCCGTTGGTGCCGTTGGTCATCAGCACCCGGTCACCGGTGGTCTTGTTGACACGGTAGATCACGGCGAGATCGTCGTAGTCGGTGTGGTTCTTGATCGAGTACAGGTACGTGGATCCGGCGGCGAATCCCTGCGCCCCGGTGCAGCAGCTGGTGTTCGGCGTGCTGGCGATGTCGGTGTACGTGTTGTAGTAGGCGGCTTGGGCCGCCTGTCCGGGCACGACCAGTAGACCGACGATCATCACGATCGCCAACGTCAGTCGTCTGCCGAATCGCATGCTGTCCTCCCCAGAGTGTGACGGCCCGGGACGCGGGCGCCCCGAAGATCATCGACCGAGACTATCCCATCAGGACGGTCGTTCGGCTGGCTGCTGTCGATCGCTCTGATCCCGGCGATCACGCGTACGCTCAGCCAGGCGGATCGGTAGGAGACACCGGCCGGGACCGCTTTTCGACCCATGGGCGGTCGGCTGGCCGGTGGACAGGGTCGCACGCGACGCCGTTCCGGGCGCGCGTACCGGCGTTGTATCTTCGCTCCCAACGCGGCCGACCCACCGGCTGTGCCGGAGGGATGACGCGCGGTGCCAGGTGGCGAAGACGGGCTGAAGCTGTCGATCCTGGGCGACGTCACCGCGTCGAACGGCGGGCGGCTGATCGATCTCGGCGGGCGCCGGCAGCGGGCCGTTCTGGCGCTGCTGCTGCTCGGCCGGGGCGATGTGATCGCCGCTGATCATCTGATCGACTCGCTGTGGGGTGAGGATGTCCCGCCGAGCGCCAGTGGTGCGCTGCAGGCGTACATCTCGCATCTGCGCCGCAGGCTGGAGCCGGAGGGGACGGCGCGGGCCCGCGGCAACATCATCGCCAGCAAGGGCGGCGGTTACGCCTTGGCCCTCGACGAGGACGCGGTGGACGCGTGGCGGTTCGAAAGCCTCGTCCGCACGGCCGGGACGGTTGATCCACAGGCCGCGACGGCGGCGCTGACGGCGGCGCTGGCGTTGTGGCGCGGCCCGGCGCTGGCCGAGTACGCCGACCGGCCGTGGGCGCAGCCCGAAGCGATCCGCCTCGCGGGGCTGCGCGGGGTGGCCCGCGAACAGCTGGTGGCGGCCCGGTTGGCGACCGGTGAGAGTGCCGTGCTGGTTCCCGGGCTCGAAGCGCTGGTCGCGGAGGAGCCGCTGCGCGAGGAGCGGTGGCGGCTGCTGGTGCTGGCGCTGTACCGGGCGCACCGGCAGGGTGACGCGCTGGCCGCGTTGCGCCGGGCTCGGCAGACGCTCGCCGACGAGCTGGGCGTGGACCCGGGGCCCGCGCTGCGCGCGCTGGAGGCCGAGGTGCTCGCGCAGTCGCCGGCCCTCGACCTCGCACCGCCGACGGTGACGGTGACGGTGGGGGAACCTGTCCCGGTGCCACCGGCCGGGCGGGCCGGCGGCGACGACGTCCTGTTCGACCGCGAGCTTGAACTCGCGGAGATCCGCGCCTGTCTCGGCGACGCGCTGTCGGGCCAGGCCCGGCTGCTGCTCGTCGAGGGGCGGGCCGGGATCGGCAAGACCCGGCTGCTGATCGAGGCCCGCCGGCTGGCCGCCGAACGCGGACTGTCCAGCCTGGCCGCGCGCGGCAGCCAGATCGAGAAGGAGTACGGCTTCGGCGCGGTACGCCAGCTCTTCGAACCCCTGCTCGCCGATCCCGGCCGCCGCGACGGGCTGCTGCTCGGGTCGGCCCTGTCCGCGGCGGCCGTCTTCGACGTGGCGGGCATGGGTGGCGGGGCTGAGCCGCAGCAGCGTACCGACAACCTGCTGGCGACCCTGCACGGCTTGTACCGGCTGACGGCCAACCTGTGCGCCGACGGGCCGCTCGTGCTCAGCATCGACGACCTCCAGTGGTGCGACAGCGGCTCGCTGCGCTTCCTCGCGTACCTGGTGCGGCGGCTGGAAGGGCTGCCGATCCTCATCGTGGCGACGCTGCGTACCGGGGAGCCGCACGACGACGAGGCGCTGCTGGCCGAGCTGATGCACGACCCTTCGACTGTCCGCGTCCAGCCCTCCGCGCTCACCGAGCACGGCGTCGCCGGGCTCGTCGACCGCGTCCTGGGCCGGGCCGAGCCCGCGTTCGTCACCACCTGCCACCGTGTCACCATGGGCAACCCGCTGCTGCTGCGCCAGTTGCTGCGCGCGCTGCAGGCGGAAGGCGTACGCCCGGACGCGGCCCACGCCGACACCGTCATCGCGATCGGGTCGCGGGCGGTGTCCAGCATGGTCCTGATGCGACTGGCCCGGCTGCCCGAGGCGACGACGGCCACCGCGCGGGCGGTCGCCGTCCTCGGCAACGGGGCCGCGCTGCCCGCCGTCGCCGCGCTGAGCGGGCTCGCCGAGACCGACGCCGTCAACGCGATCGCGGTCCTGGCCCGGGCCGAGGTGCTGCGCGACGAGTACCCGCTGAGTTTCGTGCATCCGCTGGTCGCCGACGCCGTCTACCGGGACCTGCCGCCCGGTGAGCGGCAGCTGCACCACGAGCGGGCGGCCCGCGTACTCGCGGCCGCGGGCGCGCAGGCCGAGCAGGTCGCCGCGCACCTGCTGCAGGTGCCGCACCGCCGGGACCCGTGGACGGTCGGGATCCTGCGGGCCGCCGCGGCGCGGGCCGCCGGACGCGGCGCGGCCGACGCGGCGGTGACCTACCTGCTGCGGGCGCTCGCCGAACCGCCGACGCCCGAGGAACGGCCCGACGTCCTGCTGGAACTGGGCCTCATCGAAGCGACGATGGACGGCCTGGCCGCGGTCGGCCACCTGCGCGAGGCCTACGAGATCCTGACCGACCCGGTACGCCGGGCCGACGTCGCGCTGACCCTCGTCCGGGCGCTGGTGTTCGCCGGAGCGCGCGGGGAGGGTACGGCGGTGGCCCGGCGGATCATGGCCGAGCTGCCCGACGACCTGGTCGACGCCCGGCAGGGGCTGACCGGCCTGGCCCGGCTGTGCGGATACATGCACGGTCTGGAGGAGTCCGAGTGGCGGTCGGGTCCGGTACCGGAGATTGTCGGTACCGGACCGGGTGCCCGGATGCTGGCCTCGGCGCTGGCCTGGGAAGGTGTCGTCGACGGGGTGGACCGGCACCGGGCGGTCGAACTGGCGCGGTTCGCGGTCGCCGACGGGGTTCTGCTACGCGTCGACACCGGTCTGCTGTGGATCGTCGCGACCGTCGTCCTGCAGGCCGCCGACGAGGACGCCGACGCGCTCTGGGCGCAGGGATCGGTCTTCTCCTACGAGCAGGGATCGCTGTTCGGCCTGCTGTCCGTGCACCTGTGGGAGGCGTGGGGGAAGCTGTGCCACGGCAACCTGCAGGAGGCGTTCGAGGGCCTGCTGACCTCCAAGGAGCAGCAGACGATGTGGGGATCGCTGATCGGGCAGGCGTACAACGACGCTTACCTCGTGCTCGCCCAGCTGGAACTCGGCGACGTGGCCGGCGCGCGCGATTTCGCGGACTCCGTGCGCGACCGGGGCAGCTTCGGCGACGGCGCCCGGCTCAACTACGAGGCGCAGGCGTGCGTGGAGCTGGCCGAGGGCCGTCCCGCGGCCGCACTGTCCAGTCTGGACGAAGCGCGTCGCTGTCAGCCCGAGCACGACAACCCCGCGTGGTGGCCCGGCCGCTCGCTGCGGGCGACGGCGCTGGCCGCGCTCGGGCGGCCCGCCGAGGCGCTGGCGCTGGCCGAGCAGGAGGTCGAGCACGCGCGCCGGTGGGGGGCGCCCCGCGTCCTCGGCCGCAGCCTGCGCATCCTCGGCGAACTACGCGGAGCCGACGGACGCGCGGACCTGGAGGAGGCGCTGGCGCTGCTGTCGGCCGGCCGGGCGCGGCTGGAACATGCCCGGGTCCTGGCGGCACTGGCCCGCATCGGCCCCGAGCGGGAAACGATTCCGCTGCTGGAGCAGGCGTACGCGCTGGCCCAACGGTGCGGCGCGGCGGGTCTGGCCCGGGACGTGGCGGCCGAGTTCGAGCGGCGGGGCGCGGCGGTTCCTCCGGTCGAAGGCACGGCCGCGCTGACCGCGGTCGAGCGGCGGATGCTCGCCATGGCCGCGGAGGGCGCGGGTGCCCGGGAGATCGCCCAGGCGCTGTTCATCACGCCGCGCCTGGTCCAGACGATGCTCGCGGCGGTCCGGCAGCGCCGCGACGGCCGCGGGTAGCCGCCTTCGCTAGCCGGCTGCAAGTCTTTCTCAAGCGGCTCGCAACATCGTGGTTCGTGACCAACCATCCGGCCCGCCGACCGGCTGACGCCTCGGCATTGGCCGGGCTGTGCGGCGGTGCCGTGCTGCTGCCCGACGACCACCGCTACGACCGGGCCCGGGCCGCCTGGAACCTCGCCGTCGACCAGCGGCCGGCGGCCATCGCGTACCCGGCCGACGCGGGCGAGGCGGCCGAGGTCGTCCGCGCCGCGGCCGCCGCGGGTCTGCGGATCGCGCCGCAGGCCACCGGGCACAACGCCGGCCCGCTGGGCCCGCTGGGCGAAGCCGTGCTCGTCCGCACGTCCGGCATGATCGGCACCACGGTCGACCCGGTCGCCCGGCGGGCCCGCGTACGCGCGGGTGTGCGCTGGCTCGACGTCACCGAAGCCGCGGCCCGGCACGGACTGGCGGCCCGGCACGGCAGCTCCCCGACCGTCGGAGTGCTCGGCTACTCCCTCGGTGGCGGCCTCGGCTGGTACGCGCGGGCCCTCGGGCAGCAGGCGGATGCCATCACCGCCGCCGAACTGGTGACCGCCGGCGGCGAACTCGTCCGCGCCGACGCCGCCCACGAGACCGGTCTGCTGTGGGCGCTGCGCGGCGGCGGCGGCAACTTCGGCCTCGTGACCGCCCTGGAGTTCGAGCTCTTCCCGGCCCCCGAGGTGTACGCCGGCACGCTCCTCTGGGACGTCCGGCACACCGAAGCGGTGCTGCGCCGGTGGATCGACTGGGCGGCCGGCGCGCCCGACGAGGTCACCACGACACTGCGCGTCCTGCGCCTGCCGGACTCGCTGGGCGGCGCCTGGGCCGGCCGGTCGCTCGTGACCGTCGACGGGGCCGTCCTCGGCGCCGCCGAGCGGGCCGCGAAGCTGCTGCGGCCGCTGCGGGAACTCGCCCCCGCCGTCGACACCTTCACGGCGGGCCCGGCCCGGACGCTGGTCCACCGGCCGGCGTACCCGGGTGGACCGGTGGAACTGGCCGCCGACAGCGCGGTGCTGGGCGACCTGCCACCGGCTGCGGTCGACGCGCTGCTGGCCGTGGCCGGACCCGGCGCGACCGCCGCGGTGCCGTTGGTGGAGCTGCGCCAGCTCGGCGGCGCGCTGTCCCGGCCGGATCCCGCCCGCGGACCGCTGTCCATGATGGACGGCCGCTTCCTGCTGTCGGCCGCGACGATCCTGGGCGGGCCGCCACTGGCGTACGAGCGGGGGCCGGCCGCCTGCCGCCGCGTCGTCGACGCCGTGGCCGCGTACGCCACCGGGCGGCCCTGCCTCAACTTCACCACCCGGGCCGTCGACACGCGCACGGCGTACCCGGAAGGGGTGTGGGAGCGGCTGAAGGTGATCCGGGCGGCCGTCGACCCGGACGGCCTGTGGCTCGCCAACCATCCGATCTGAACCGCCGCCCGACCCCGTTCAACTGCGTTCCAAGTCGCCCCCAAGTACGCCGGGTGAAGCTTCCGGCACAGGGAATCCGAACTGGGGGAGTACACCATGTCGACGCCGGAGACGGCCGCGGCGGCCAGCGGCTGGCGGCTCGCGGATCGTCTGAAGACGATGCCGTCGGTGCTGGCCGGCCCGATCCTGCGGCACACCAGCGACACCACCGTGACCGTCTGGCTGGCCTTGCAGGAGGCCACCGCGGTGAGCCTGACCGTCTACGACAACCCGGACGGGACGGGAGCGCCGGTCGCCGCCACCGCGGTACCGGCGCCCACCGTGGCCCTGGGCAGGAGCCTGCACGTCGTGGCGGTCACCGCGAACGTCATGCCGCCGCTGCCGAGGCTAGGGGAAGGCGTCACCTACTACTACGACGTCCAGTTCACCGGGGGCAAGCTCACCGGGGGCAAGCGGCTCAAGGACGAGGGCGTCCTGGCGTTCGGCGGCACGGACGCCGGCCGGATCCAGACGATCACCTTCGGCGGCGACAGGCTGCCGAGCTTCGCGGTGCCGCCGGCGGACCTCGGCCGGCTGCGGATCCTGCACGGCTCGTGCCGCAAGCCGCACGCCGACGAGTACGACGGGCTCGGCGCCGTCCACCATCTCATCGAGGCGTCGCGCTGGTCGGCGACCGACGCCGACCCGTGGCCGCTGATCCGCCCGCATCTGCTGATGCTCACCGGCGACCAGATCTACGCCGACGACGTCGCCGACTGCGTGCTCGCGATGTGCACCGACTTCGGCGACGAGCTGCTGGGCTGGACCGGCGGGGAACCGTTGCCGGTCCTGGGCAAGACCCCGGCCGCGTACGCGCCGGGCAATCGGGCGGCCCTCGTCACCGACTACGGCGGCTTCACCGGCTCGATGGTCGACGCGCCGGAACTGGCGAAGAGCCAGCTGATGGGCTTCGGCGAGTACGTCGCGATGTACCTGCTGGTCTGGTCGCCGGTGCTGTGGCCGGCCCAGTTGCCCGCGACGTCCGCCGAGTACGACGCCGGCGAGCGCGAACGGGTCGAGAAGATGCGCTCGACCCTGCCCCAGGTACGCCGGGCGCTGGCCAACGTCATCACCTACATGTCCTGGGACGACCACGAGGTCACCGACGACTGGAACCTCAACCGCGAATGGTGCCGGCGGGTCTGGGGCGAGGCCGGCCAGACCGAGGGCCGCCCGGTCGGCCGGCGGATCGTCACCAACGGCATGCTCGCCCACGCCGTCTTCCAGGCCTGGGGCAGCCTGCCGGAACAGTTCACCGGCAACACCCCGGGCGCCCGGCTGCTGGCGCTGCTGCCCCAGTGGGACGGCGCCCCGGCCCATCAGCCGACGCTCGACCGGATCGCGGACCTGCTCGGCGTACCGACGGGGAAGCTGCCGTCGGGCGGCGTCGACCGGTTGCCGCGCGCCGGCGACTCGCTGCGCTACCACTACAAGCTCACCTGGCTGGGGCGTCCCTACGAGATCCTGGTCACCGACTCGCGTACGGACCGGGCCTTCGACCCCAAACCGATGGTCCCGCCCGCGGTCATGTCCGACGAGGCGATCGCCGAGCAGCTGCCGGCCGTCGCCGACCCGCCCTACCTCACCATCGCCGTCGTCCCCGGCCCGGTCCTGGGCGTGCCGTGGATCGAGGAGAAGCAGGAGGAGCCCACGCCGGAGATGATCTGGGGCCACGACGCGGAGGCCTGGGGGCTGCGGCAGAAGACCCTGCACCGGCTGCTGGGGCAGCTGGCGCACCGGCCGCGGGTGGTGCTGCTGTCCGGCGACGTCCACTATGGATTCACCATCCACGCCAGCGTGTGGAACCAGCAGCCCTACGGCACGACCGCGCCGCTGGCCACCCCGCTGCGCAGCGAGATCGCGCAGTTCACCGCGAGCGCCTTCAAGAACGAGACCAATTCCTACCTCGGCCTGACCACCGACAAGCTGCACCTCGTCGGCTGGAACGCCCTGCCCGGCTTCGCCTGGGTGCCGAAGAACCCGGCCGACGAGGCCGGCTGGGCCGAGCCGCTGGACTACTGGACCGAATGGCGCCCGAGCGGCTCGACGACGCTGCAGCTGCACTTCGACAAGGTCCCCGCCCGCCTCGACGTCAGCGTGCCCGGAGAGTTCCCGCACTACTACGTCCCCGAGCACTGGCGGCACCGCATCCGCTACGGCACCGGCGTGCGCAGCGACAAGCAGCCGCCGGCGACGCCGGTGACCCGGCCCGCGCCGGGCTCGGACAAGTCAGCCTTCGCCGCGTGGTACAGCGGCCTGTCCACCTCGTTCGCCTCGGCGAAGCGGACCGGGTCCGGCACCCAGCTGATCGGCAAGAACAACCTCGGCGAGATCCGGTTCGCCCCGGACAGCTCGCCGAGCCGGCCGGCCCTGGCCGCCAAGCACGTCCTCTGGTGGCAGATGACCGCGTCCGGGCAGCCGGACTACGCCACCGCCTTCGACGTGATCCTCAACCCCGCGGACGCCAGTGCCGTCCCGCCGAGCCATGTGGAGCGCCCGCAATGACGTCACCCGTCGTTCCCGCCACCGCGCCCGCGCCGCCCGCGGGCCCGGCCGACGCGCGTACCGTGTTGCTGCGCGAGGTCACCCTGCTGCTGGCCCCGCTGCGCGCGGCCGTCGACGACCCCGCCTGGCGTACCGACCTGTTCGCCGCGATCGGCTGGAACCTTGACGCGATCGCCGGTTTCCCCACCGCCAGGCTCGAAACCCTCCTCGCCGCGGTCCGTGACGCCGTGGACCGCCTCCAGCCGCTCGTCGACCAGCCGACCGCCGACCTGCAGGCCTACAAGCCGGCCCTCGCGGCCCTCAAGAAATGCTTCGACGCCGTACGCGCGCTCAAGACGGCCTTCGACGGCTGGACCGGGATCGCCCTGCCGGACGCCCCGGCGATCGGCACCGACCTGGTGAACTACCTCGTCGCGACCTACCTGCGGCGGCACCGGCCGACCCTCGGCGCCGTCCTGTGGGCACTGTCGCTGATGGACGGTCCGCCGCCGCCCGTCGCGCCGGTGATCGACCCGGCCACCGGCAAGGTCGCCCGCTTCTCCTCGACGACCCCGCGCGTACGCCTCGACCGGCTGCCCGCGCTCGTCGGCGACCCGGTCGGTCAGCTGCGGGCGCACTACTTCACCAAGGCCGGGCTGTCGGACCGGGCGGCCACCGACGCCGTCGCCGATCTGCTCCTGCCGGCGATCGGCGGCCTGCTCAACCGCCTCGGTACGCCGATCACCGCCCTCTACGGCGACGACGGGGCCGACCCCGCCGACGCGGGCCGGCATCTGCTGCACGTGTTCGTGCGTACCGGCGACGGCTCGTTCGAGGACGGCGAGGCCGGCTTCGAAGTCGTCCTCGGCCTCGCCGGGGACGAGGACGGCCGGCTCGGCCTGGTGATCGCGCCGAGAGGCGCGGTCGCGTTCCCCGACACGTTCGGCGACTGGGCCGCCACCCTCACCGCGACGCTGCAGACCGCCTCGGTCATCGCGATCGGCCCCGACGGGCTGACCACCGACCTGCCCGACGCGACCGCCCTCAACCTGCGTGCGGACCTCGGGCTCGTGCGTACCGGCGCGACGATCCGGATCGGCGGCAAGACCGGCACCCGGCTGGAGATCGACGGCCCGGTCCAGGTCACCGGCTTCGCCCAGCTGACCCGCGACTACCAGGACTTCGGCGTCGAGTTCAGCTGCGGCAAGGCCCGGCTGGTCGTGTCCGGCGCCGACGGGGACGGCTTCCTCGGCAAGGTCCTGCCGGAGAACGCCACCCTCGAATTCGAGCTCGGCATCGGCTGGTCCCGGCGGCGCGGCCTGTTCCTGACCGGCGGCGCCGCGCTCGCCGCCCACTTCGACGTCGGCGCGGTCCTCGGCGACGTGGCCCGGCTGGACTCCCTCGACGTCGAACTGCTCCCGGCCGGTCCGCAGGACCCGGTGAAGGCGCTGACCCTCAGGGCGACCGCGTCCGGCCAGGTACGCCTCGGCCCGGTAGGCGTGACGGTCCAGGGCGTCGGGATGAGCGCCCGGCTGTCGTTCCCCGACGGCGGCGGCAACCTGGGCCCGGCCGACCTCGACCTCGGCTTCCAGCCCCCGCACGGGGTGGCGCTGCGTATCGACGGCGGGGCCGTCACCGGAGCCGGGTTCCTCGCCTACGACGCCGACGCGGCCAAGTACGCCGGCGGCATCGACCTGGAATTCGCCAAGCTGCGGCTGTCGGCGCTGGGCCTGCTCGCCACCCGGATGCCGGACGGGCGGCCCGGGTTCTCCTTGCTGGTCGTCATCAACGCCCAGTTCCCCAAGCCGATCCCGCTCGGCTTCGGCTTCAACCTCGCGGCCGTCGGCGGCATCGTCGGCGTCAACCGGGCCGCCGACGTCGACCGGATCCGGGCCGGACTGCGGGCGGGGTCCCTCGCCGCGATCCTCGCCCCCGGCGACGTCCTCGGCAACGAGCGCCGCCTGCTCGACGACCTCGACGCGCTGTTCCCGGTGACCCCCGGCCGGCACCTGTTCGGGCCGACGGCGCGGCTGACGTGGGGCGTACCGACGGCGGTGACGATCGACCTGGCCCTCGCCCTCGAACTGCCGAAACCGTTGCGGTTCATCGCCGCCGGCCGCGTACGCACGCTGCTGCCGGACGAACGCAAGGCCGTCGCCGTGATCAACATGGACGCCCTCGGAGTCCTCGACACCGGCGAGGGAACCCTTTCTCTCGACGCCACCCTCTACGACTCGCAACTGGCCGGCTGGCGGCTGTCGGGCGACATGGCGCTGCGGGCCCGCTGGACCGGCAGGAGCGAGTTCGTGATGAGCGCCGGGGGCTTCCACCCCCGGTTCACGCCGCCGATCGGGTTCCCGCAGCTGCGCCGCATGACGATGGAGATCGGCGAGGACAGGTTCTGGCTGCGGCTGCAGGCGTACCTGGCGCTGACGTCGAACACGCTGCAGTTCGGCTCCCGCGTCGAGTTCCACGCCGAGTCCGGCGACTTCACCGCCGACGGGCACTTCACCTTCGACGCGCTGATCCGGTTCGCGCCGTTCGGGTTCGAGTTCGACCTGTCCCTCGGGGTCGCCATCCGCTGGAAGGGCCGGCTGCTGCTGGGCGTCACCGCCGACCTCTACGTGTCCGGCCCCGGCCGGTGGCAGGTCCGCGGCCACGCCGAGATCAAGCTGCTGGGGCTCAGCGCCACCGTCCGGTTCAAGGCCGCCTTCGGCACCGAGACCGCACTGCCGCCCGCACCACCGCAGGACGTCGCCGCCCTGGTCCGCGCCGCGCTCGCCGAAGCAGGCGCCTGGCACGTGGAGGAGCGCGCCGCCCTGCCGGCCCTCACCATGCGGTCCGGCATCACCCTGTCCGACCTGCTCGTGTCGCCGTCGGCGCGGGTCAGCGTACGGCAGAAGATCGCACCGGTCGGCGGCACGCACCTCGACCACTTCGGCCAGGCGCCCATCGACGGAGCCGCCGAGCTGCGCATCGACTCCGCGACCCTCGGCAGCGCCCTCGCGCAGCTCGCCGACGTCAAGGACGAGTTCGCGCCCGCCCAGTTCTTCGAGCTGTCCGACGAGCAGAAACTCGCCGCCGACGGGTTCGACCAGCTGCCGTCCGGCGTCACCTTCACCGCCACCGACGCCGTCGCGTACGACCATGCGGGGCCGGCGGCCGTCGTCATCGCGTACCAGACGAAGGTGATCGACGAGCTGGACGCGGGCCCGGGCAAGAGCGTCGCCGGCGGCCTGCCGAAGCCGACCCCCACCTGGGTGCTCGGCGGCGCGCACCTGGACCGGCTGGCCCACAGCGGCGCCGCCGGCCGGGCCGCGACCCGGTCGACGGGACTGGCCCGGTTCCAGGCCCCCGGCCTGCCGCTGGCCGTCCGCGACCCCGCGTTCGTGATCGTCGACAAGGCGACCCTGCGCCCGGCCGGACCCGCACCGGCGGTCAAGGAGCGCTGGAGCCGCAGCGAGGCCGCCGACCGGCTGCGCCGCTGGGCCGCCGGCCACCCCGACCACGACCTGATGATCGTCCCGGCCCACGAGGCCGCCACCGGAAGCGCGGTGCCCGCATGACCACCCCCACCGAACTCGCCGCGGCCACCCCGGCCGCCCAGCGCCACCTGCTGTCCTGGGTACGCGACGGACTCGCCGGCCGGCTCACCGAGGTCGACCCCGGCAGCGGACCGGTCCCCGCGCGGGCCACGCTCGCCACGGGCCTGACCGTCAACGGTGCCGCCGTCACCGGCCCGCGGCTCGCCCTGCACGGACCCGGCGACGTGACCGGTGTCGACCCGCGGCAGGTCGTGCGGACCGATCCGGCGCCGGGGGCGAAGAACTTCGAGGCGACGCATTACGCGCTCGTCGAGTTCGACGATCCCGGGCTGCCGTGGCGGCTCACCCCGGCCGCCGCCCACCCGGACAAGGGGCTGCGGCCCTGGCTGGTCCTGATCGTCGTCGACACCGCCACCCCCGGCGTACGCCTGTCCACCGACCCTCGCCGTCCGCTGCCGGTCCTCGACACGCCGCTCGCCGAACTGCCGGACCTGGCCCGGTCGGCCGCCTGGGCGCACGCCGAAGTCGTCGCCGCCGACGGCGAGGACATCGCGAAGCTGCTCGCCGACCGTCCCGAACGGACGGTCTCCCGGCTGATCGCCGAACGGAAACTGGCCGACGGGCGCGCCTACCTCGCCTGCGTCGTTCCGGCGTTCGAGCACGGGCGGCTGGCCGGACTCGGCGAACCCGTCCCCGCGACCGACACCACCCCGCCCGCGTGGACCGGCACCACCGGCACCGTCCGCCTGCCCGTCTACCACCACTGGACCTTCTCGACCGGCGTCGACGGCGACTTCCCGGCGCTCGCCGGGCGGCTGCGGCCGGCGGTCCTCGGCGACGGCGGCAAGCAGCTGTACTACCGCGACGCCGACCCGGAGGTGACCAAGGCGCTCGGCACCGACCCCGGCATCACCGCCGTCCTGCCCGCGCTCACCGCGCCCGGCTCGGCCATGACCGCCCCGGTGCACCCCGGGTTCGCGACCGCCCTGACCGGCATTCTCGCGCGTACCAGCACGGTGACGGCGCCGCTGTACCTCGGTGTCCACACCGGACACGGGTCCGGCTGGACCGGCGCCGAACCGCCGTGGCTGCGCCAGCTCAACACCGACCCCCGGCTGCGCGCCGCCGCCGGCCTCGGCGCCGAGGTCGTGCGCATCCACCAGGAACCCCTGATGGCCGCCGCCTGGGAGCAGGCCGCCGAACTCGCCGGCGTCAACCGCGAACTCCAGCAGGGACAGGTCGGGCGCGCGGTCAGCGACAGCCTGCACCGCCGCTACTTCACCACAGCCGCAAACGCTGCCGCGACCGCGGCCGGGCTCGCCGATACGCGTACCCTGGCCGCCGCGGCCGACCGGGACGACACCGTGATCGCGCGTACCGCACGGGCGTTCGGGCGGCTTCCCGGACCCGACGGCACGGTCGCGGCGCAACTCGCCACGCACGAGGCGACCGCCGCTATCGCCTCCGCCGACGTGCAGCGCGCCGCCCGGCCCACCGGCCCCGCCGCGCGGGCCGGCGGTGCCACCCCCTTCTCGCCGCTGGCCTCCGGGCTGAGCCCCACCGCCGCCGGCACCCTCGTGCCCGCCCCGCCGATCCAGGCCGGCTCCGACACGGGTGTCCTCGACCGCTACACCGGTGGTGCCGCCCGCTACCGCGACATCACCAGCGACGTCGCGGCCGCCGCCACGGACTGGTGGAGCCGGCCGTACGCCGCGGGACTGCCCCTGGTCACCCCCGGCCCGCTCGGCTACCTGACCGACCTGACGGTGTTCCAGGAGAATCCGGCGCGTACGCAGCTGACGGCGACCCTGCTGCGGACGGTCGACTTCGACGGCCGGCCCCGCGAGCAGAGCAGCCCGATCCCGCTGGCCACCGACCCCGCCGCCCCGACCGTCCGGCTCGTCGGCGGCCTCGTGCACCGCGTCGACCCCGGACAGCCGACGACCCTGCTGGCCGGCGTACGACCGGGCTTGTTCGTGGACAGCTGGGAGCCGTGCACCCGCAGCCTGCCGCGCGCCGCCGACGGCACCTATGGCACCACTCCGTACGCGCCGCTGCCGACCTTCCGCTGCGGCACCCTGCACGGCGCGGACGTGACCCTGCGCCGCCGGGCCGGGCAGCCGGACGCCGCGGCCGAGCTGGTCATGCTGTGGAGCGGCGCGGACCCGGACGGGGCCGGCGCGATCAGCACCTGCAGCTACCAGCTCGACACCCGCACGGTGCTGCACCCGCAGCGCAACATCCGCGTCTTCCTCGGCTACGCCCCGGCCGACTTCGCCGCCGACCTCGTGCCGATCACCGCCCGGGCCGGGCAGTCGATCACCGAGCCGACGGACCTGGCCGCGGCGTTTCTCAACCCCACGTTCGTCACCGAGTCCGGGCCGGGCGGCATCGTCGTGCACCCCGTCTGGCAGCTCGACTGGACCGTCGGCCGCGCCTTCGGTACGCCGCAGGAGAGCTGGACCGCCGTGCACACGATCACGCTGGGCCAGCGGGTCTGGGACGACACCACGAGCGGCCGGCTGAGCCTGTCGGTGTCCGATCTGGACGGGGACGGCGACCCGGAACTGGTCGTGCACCTCACCTTCGACGAGCGGCGGGAGACCGGCCCGGCCCGGCGGGTGACCCGCCAGCGCATCGGCTTCGGCCTGCACCCCGACGGCTCGATCGAACACTGGGAGGCCCCGGTCGACCTGCCGATCGAGGCGCTGACCCCGGACGCCGCGACGATCGCGTTCCTCGGCGACCTCGACAACCAGCGGCTCGGCCGCGTCGCCGGGATCGGCCACAACTTCCAGTCCATCGCGGTCGCCCACCAGGCCTTGCTGATCCGCGACGCGACCCGTGGGCAGGACCCGCCGATGCGGGCGGCGTACGAGATCGGCAGCGTGGCCACCTGGGTCAGCGACTCCCTCGATCCGGCCACCACGATCCCGGCCGCCGTCGCCGACCGGATCAGCCCGCTGCCCGCGTCCAGGACGCTCGCCGCCGCGCCCCCGGCCGACCCGCTGCGCCCCCGGCTGTACGAGCCGTCGTTCCCGCAGGCGATGGCCGAGCCGCTGCGCGAGCTCTTCCCCGATCTCGTCTTCCCCGGCGCCGACGCGCTGCCCGACGACAGCGTCGCGCTGATGGCCGGCAACGGCCCGCTCATCGCCGCGTACCTGGCCGGGCTGAACCACGAATTCGGGCGGGAGATGCTGTGGCGCGGCTTCCCGTCCAGCGGCCGCGCGACCTGGTTCCGCCGGTTCTTCGACGCCCGCAGCGCCGACCCGGCCGGTCCCGCCGGCGACATCGCCGACATCGCCACCTGGGGCCGGACCGGCAACCTCGCCGACAAGGTGACCGGCCCGGCCGCGAACGGCAGCGTCATCCTGCTCGTCCGCGGCGAACTGCTGCGCCGCTACCCCGACCTGGTCGTGCAGGCCGCGCCCGCGGTGAGCACCGCCACCGGCCGCCGGCCCGACGACACCGCCGTCCAGCTGCCCGTCTTCACCGGCCGGGCCGGGGCCGACGTGCTGCTGTTCAGCTTCGACATCCCGGCCACCGGCGTACGCGGTGACGGCACCCAGCCCGGCTGGTTCTTCATCTTCGCCGAACCGCCGACCGAGCCCCGCTTCGCCGGAACGCCCGACTGGACCGGGGCCGGCGCGTACGCGGCCGCGGCGCTGCTGAGCATGCCGTTCCGGGTCGCCGTGCACGCCTCCGACCTGATCGCCCCCGCGTCACTCACCTCCGGAGCCGAGAAATGACCGCCCCCGCAGCCCCGCCCGCCACCGAGACCGCGGCGGCGACCCCGTCCGTGGCCCCCGCTCAGCCGCTGCCGCTGCCCGCCGACGTCCCGATCGCCCTGCTGCCGGTACGCCTGGAGACCCGCTACCACGACGGCAACCTGCTGATCCGAATCTATCCCGACGTGCTGCACGTGGACGCACACGAGACGGTCCTGACGGCGGCCGAGGCCGGCCACGGTGTCCGCTACTGGGCACAGGTCGCCGCGGCCGGCACCGACCCCGACCAGCTGCTCGGGGCGTGGCGGGCCCTGACCGCCGAGCACGGCATCGAACGCGCCGCCTGGATCGCCCGGCGTACGCGTGACGGCGCACCGGCGGAGACACCGGCGACGAGCACCTGGACCCGGGCCCCGATGGCGAGGCTGCTGCCGACCCGGTGGCGGGTCGCCGGCTACCGCGAATGGGGTCCGGGCAATCCGCCGACGCTGCACTTCGACGTGGCCGGCAAGGAGATCACCGGCGATCTCGCGGTCGGACCCGACCCCGCCGCGACCGGCCTGCCACCGGAGTCCGATGAGGACACCCTGATCACCCCCGGCATGCGGTGGATGGTCGACTACCAGGCGGCCCTGGACGCGGGCATGGCGGTCACCGTCACGAAGGCCGACGACGCCAACCTCGGACT
Source organism: Hamadaea tsunoensis DSM 44101 (assembly GCF_000428945.1). Lineage (GTDB taxonomy): Bacteria > Actinomycetota > Actinomycetes > Mycobacteriales > Micromonosporaceae > Hamadaea > Hamadaea tsunoensis. The sequence continues at coordinate 276,754 of NZ_KE386821.1, forward strand.
ACCGCTCACCTGGCTGATCGCGTACGGAGTGGACGAGAAGGGCGACCCGGTCACCGGCGCCGCCCGCCTGGCCGGGCTCCTCGAAGCCCACCACTACACCGACGGTCTCGGGTACGCCGACCCCGGCACCCCCACCAACAACACCGAACTGGGCCGGTCCGGGCTCGACCCGCTCGGCGACAAGATCAGCGAGCGCTACCGGATCGCCGACGGTACGCGTACCGGCGCGGCCGCGACCCCCGCGGCGTCGATCGCGGCCCAGCTGGCCGCCGCGCTGGGCTTCGACCCGGCCGCCGCGACCGTGCTGCAGCGCGATCCCGCCGGCCGCCGACCGGACGCGCAGGCCGACGTCAACGCCGTCCTGTGGCCGTCCACCTGGGGCTACTTCCTGCTGCACGTGCTCGACGGCATCGACCTGCCGAGTATCCGCCAGGTCCGCCGCCATTTCATCGACCACGTCCGGGCCGGCGGTGCCCTGCCCACCCTGCGGGTCGGCGACCAGCCGTACGGCGTACTGCCGGTGATGTCCTTGAAGCACTGGGCCGACCGCGAAGGCGGCACCGGCGTGCACACGGCCATGGTCCGGCTGCTGCGCCAGCTGCAGCCCGCCTTCGGCGAGGCCAGCTGGAAGGCGACCGTCGGCAAGCGGTGGGCCGGCCAGCCCGGCGTCGACGCCACCGAGCGCTACCACCGGCTGCTGGCCACCCAGGCGCAGGCCGTCGACTACGTCGGCCGCAGCGCCCTGGGCCCGGAGTACGTCGGCGACCTGTGGCGGTTCCTGCGCCTCGACTTCGACTCCGCGTGGCGGCAGGCACCCCGCCGGCAGGCCAACGCCGTCCTGTCCGCGGTCGGCCTGCCGGTCGACCAGCGGCACACCGGCACCGTCTTCGCCGGCGAGGCGTACCCGGTGCTGCACACCCTGACCGGCGCCGACGCGGCGGCTTATCTGACCGAACTGGCCGCGCTGGCCCCGGCGGCGCTCGCGGCCGCGACCGAGCGCGGGCAGACGCCGCTGTTCTACCGCCTCGCGCGGCACTCGGCCCTGCAGGAATGGTGGACGGCGGTCATCGCGACCCGCGGCGACCGGGCGCTGCGCGAGAAGGAACTGATCGATGCGGACCCGCTCGCCCCGCCGACCGCGACGCTGTGGCGCGGCCTGGACGCGGCCGCGCCCGGCCAGCCCGGGCTGACCGTCGAGCAGTACCTCACCCGCGCCGCCGCGGGCGACCCGAACGTCACCGACCTGCGCGAGTTCGGCGATCGCAGCCGCAGCCTCGCGGCGGCGATCCGCCGGGAGGACGTCACCCCCGACCTGCTCGACGGGCTCGTCCGCGGCGGGCTCGACCTGGCCGCCCACCGCATCGACGCGTGGATCGGCTCGTTCGCCACCCGGCGGCTGGCCCACGTGCGCGGGCGGCAGCCGCAGCTGCTGGCCGTCGGCGGCTTCGGCTGGCTGGCCAACGTCGGCCCGGCCCCGCTGAGCTCGGTGGACACGTTGCCGCCCAAGGAATCCGCGCCCCTGTACACCGACGCGGCCAACGCCGGGCACGTCCTCGCCCCGTCGCTGCAGCACGCCACCACCGCCGCCATCCTGCACGCCGGCTACGTGGCCCGCGGCGGCCGCGCGGGAAAGCCCGGCGCCGTCGCGGTCAACCTCAACGCCGATCGCGTACGCCTCGTCCAGCACCTCACCGAAGGCATCAGCGCCGGACAGCCGCTCGCCGCCCTCGTCGGCTACCGGTTCGAACGCGCGCTGTCCGAAGGGGGAGTGGACGGCGTACCGGCGATGATCCTGCCCTTCCGCATCCTCGCCCCGTACACCGCGCAGGTGCTCACCCCGGACGGCGGCGCGACCGACGTCACCCGGCCGGCGAGCCTCGCGGGATCCGTCGCGGACGGCGTGGAACTCGTGCGCCGCCTGCACGCGGGAACCATCCCGTGGGGCAGCGCCCCCGACCCGGCGCAGCCGACGGTCACGCTTCCCGCACCGGGCAGCCACGCCTACGACGCGTGCCTCGCGGCGCTGCGATCCGCCGCCGACGCGCTGGACGCACTGGCCGACGCCACGCTGGCCGAAGGCGTACACCACCTCGCGGCCGGGAACCCGACCCGCGCGGGGGCCGTCCTCGACGCGCTCGCCAAGGGGGAGGCTCCGCCACCGGAGCTCGACGTCGTGCGTACCCCGCGCAGCGGCGCCGTGCACACCCACCGGCTGATGTTCCTCGGCACCGTCGACGCCGGCGCCGACTACCGGATCTGGCCCGCCGACGGCCGCCAGATCCGCGCCGACATCGAACCCACCGTCAACGGCTGGGCGGGCCGGCTGCTCGGCGACCCGTCCCGCGTACGCTGCAAGGGCGTCTGGACCGGCGCCGACGGCACGGTGCTCGCGACCGGTGAGACGACTCTCGACCAGCTCGCCGTCTCGCCGCTGGACATGATCGCGCTGGCCGGCGACGACCGCTCCGGCGGCCGGTACGAGCTGCGCCAGCGCTTCATCGACCGGCTACGGCTGCTGCGCCCGCCGACGGTACCCGACGAGATCATGCCCGTGCCCGACTTCGGCCGCCAGCCCGGCTGGTCCGCGCAGACCCTCAGCGTCGAGGAGTTCCTCCAGCTCGTGGCGGCCGTCCGAGCGACCCTGGCCGGAGCCCGCCCGGTACGCGCCGAAGACCTCGCCGGCCCCGGCGGTACGCGTACCGTCCAATGGGGAATCGCCGACCTCGCGGGCCGGGTGACCGTCGTGCTCAACAGCTTCACGCAGACCCGCGCGCTGCTGTCGGCGGCCGTGGACGCCGGAGACATCGGCGGGATGGGCGGGCACCTGGTCACCTTCGCCGCCCGGGGACTGCCGGGCGCGTACCCGCAGACCGGGCATCCGTGGAACGACGCCTGGCGGGACGAGTTGCGGGTGAGGGCGCGCGGCGTACTGTCCGAAGTGGATCGGAGGATGGCCGAGGAGGCGCGGTTGCGCGGCGCCTTCGACGACGCGGCCGCGACCGACGACCAGCGGGTCGCCCACCACATCGCCCGGCTGCGCAGCCTGCTCGGCGAGGACTTCCCGGTCGCGCCCACCTTCCAGGTGACCGACCGGGCCGCGCTCGCCGACCTGTTCGCCCACTCGAACACGCTGACCGGCGGCGACCCCCTCGCCACCGGCACCTGGCTCGACCGGCTCGCCCGCGTCCGCAAGGCACCCGCCCGACTGCAGTCCGCGTTCCGGTACGCCGAAGCGACCGGTGCCGCGATCTCGACCGACCTGACCATCGCCCAGCTGCCCCACCGCGACGGCGACGCCTGGGCGGCACTGCCCGGGGCGCCGAAGACGGGGCGGACGGCGTTGGCGGTGCACACGGTCCGGCCGATCAACCCGGCCGCCTCCCTCGCCGGACTCGTCTTCGACGAGTGGACCGAGACGGTGCCGGGCGACTCCGAGGTCGCCGGGCTCACCTTCCATTACGACGCGCCGAACTCCCGCGCCCCGCAGGCCGTCCTGCTCGCCGTCCCGCCGGGCGCCGACGGCACCTGGACCACCGAACAGCTGCGCGACACCGTGGCCGAGGCCCTCGACGTGGCCCGGTCGCGGGCGGTGACGCTGCCGACCCTTGACGAGTACGGCCACTTCCTGCCCGCGATCTACCTCGGGCTCAACGACGCGGGCGCGACCGTCTCGACCGACCTGACCGGCGGGGCCGGTCTCGAAGGAGCGATCCGATGACCACCTCCGACGAGCGGACTCCCTCGGCGACCACCTGGACCCGGCTGGAGCCGCAGCACGCCTCGCCCGACGAGCGCATCGGCGCGGCGGCGGCGATCGCCGATCCCGCCTGGCTGCTGGCCCGGCAGTGGCAGTTCGGCGAATTCCACGGCAGCGACGGCGGCTCGCCGGCGTCGGCCCGGATGCGGATGCACGCCGGCACGTTCTCCGGCTACCGCGGCCGTGGGATCGGCGGCGACCTCGACCGCTTCGACCCGTACGCCCAGCACACGATGCCGCTGGAGGTACTCGTCGAGCGGGAGCCGGCCGACCCGGTCGACCTCACCCTGCGCGCGGACGGCGGCCGGCGGTTCGCCCGGCTGCTCGACCGCCACGGGGCCGGCGCCTACCGGCAGGCGTTCGTCGACCGGTACCCGCTGCCCGCGACCGCACCCGGCGCGCCCGCGCACGCCGACAGCGCAGCCCTGCTGGCCGTTCTCGCCGGCCGGCTGGCCGACGGTCAGGCCCTGGCCGCCGCGTGCACCTCGGCTTCGGGGCAGCCCGTCGTACCGGCCGTGCCCGCCGTCGCGGCGGCCGACCGCGCCGCGGTGCTGGCCGCCGTCACCGAGTTCCTGGCGTGGTGGTCGTCCTTCGTGGACCATCCCGGCGCCGGCGGGCAGGCCTGGGTGCCGACGCGGATGGAGCACGCGTTCGGTGTCGGCGCGCTGCTCGGCCCCGACAACACGCAGGTCAACCTGGTCGCCACCGAGTATCCCGGCGGCACCCTGGACTGGTACGACCTCGACGTGGCCACCGACGGCACCTGGGTTCCGGCCGACGCCCCCGGCCGCGAGATCGTCCGGACCGGCCTGCCGACCCCGGTACGCTATCCCGGCATGCCGGCCGCCCGTTTCTGGGAGTTCGAGGACGCCCGCGTCTACCTCGGCGGTGTCGAGGCGGGCCGCGACGACCTCGGCCGGATGCTCCTGGCGGAGTTCGCGATCCTCTACTCCGACGACTGGTTCGTCATCCCGGTCGAACTGCCGGTCGGCACCGTCGCCCGGGTCGTGTCCCTCGTCGTCGCGGACACGTTCGGCGTGCGTACGCTGATCCAGCCGGCCGCCCACGGTGACTGGGACATGTACCGGCTGACCGGTGCCGGGGCGGACCAGGCCCTCTTCGTCCTGCCGCCGACCCTCGCGGGCAGCCTCGACGGCGACCCGGTCGAGGAGGTCGTGCTCCTGCGCGACGAAGCCGCCAACGTGGCCTGGGCGGTGGAGACGCGCGTACAGAGCGCGGCCGGACGCCCCGCCGACCGGCACGAGCAGTACCTCGCCCAGCTGCGCGCCGCCGGCGACCCGGTCGCGCCGGCGGTACCCGGCGGCGTCGACTTCGACTACCGGCTGCGTACCGGGCAGCCGCCCGAACACTGGATCCCGCTCATCCCCGAGGCGCACTCCGACGGGCTGCGGCTGCGCCGGGACGCGCTGGCCAAGCCCGGCACGGACATCCCGATCCCACCACTCGGCGAGCTGCTCACCGCCGCGGAGTGGATCGCGGCCGAGGAGGTGCCCCGCGAAGGCGCCCGGATCACGCGCAGCTGGCAGCTGGCCCGGTGGGGCGACGGGTCGACGCATCTCTGGCTGTCACGCCGCAAGGTGACCGGGCGCGGCGAGGCGTCGAGCGGGCTGCGATTCGACGTCCTCCAGCGAGCCGACGCCGGATAACGGACGGCGGCGCGGGTCCGGGCGGGCGGCGCGAGGTCAGGGCGGTGGCACCTCCCGCGGACGGAGCTGACATGACGATCGCCGCATGTCAGGGCGTCTGCGGGTGCGGTGGCCGCCCGGCCACGCGGCCGATCCGCCGGACGTAGCCCAGGGCCTGGCGGTAGGAGGCGAACAGGGTCGTCTCGGCGTACGGCAGGCCGATTTCGGCGCAGTACGCGCGCACGATCGGACGGGCCCGCCGCAACGCCGTGCGCGGCATGCTGGGAAACAGGTGGTGTTCGATCTGGTAGTTGAGCCCGCCGAGCAGGAGCCCGATCACGGGTCCGCCGCTGACGTTGCGCGCGGTGAGAACCTGACGCCGCAGGAAGTCGGACGCGTCGTCACGGGCGAGGATGGGCATCCCCTTGTGGTTCGGCGCGAAGGAGCAGCCGAGGTACAACCCGAACAGGCCCTGGTGCACGGCCATGAACACCAAGGCCTTCCCCGGTGACAGTACGACGAAGACGACGGCCAGGTACGCGGCGAGGTGCAGGAACAGCAACGACGCCTCGCGGCCACGGCGCGGGCAGCCCGGCCGCACGAGCGCCCTGGCGCTGGCCACGTGCAGATTGATCCCTTCGAGCAGCATCAGCGGGATGAGGAACACCGCTTGATGGTGCGCGAGGAACGCCCCGACCCGCTGCCGCGCACGTGCCTGCGTCGAGGTGAAGACGATCACCTCGCCGGAGATGTCGGGGTCCAGTCCTTCCTGGTTCGGGTGGGCGTGATGACGTCGATGCTTGTCCACCCACCAGCCGTAGCCCAGCCCGATGGCGAGGTTGCCGTGCACCAGCCCGACCAGGTCGTTGGCCCGCCGGGTGCGGAAGATCTGCTGGTGACCGGCATCGTGACCGAGGAAGCCGAGCTGGGTGAAGCTCACGGCGAGGAAGACCGCCGTCAGCAGCTGCCACCATGAGTCGCCGACGAGAGCGAAGACCGCCCAACCGGCGGCCAGGGCGATCCCGTTGACCGCGATGCGCAAGGAGGAGGAGAGCGGCCGGCGGCGCAGCAGGCCCGCCCGGCGTACGCGGTCGAGCAGGACGGCGTACTCGCTGCCACGCGTACGGGCCTCGACGGCCGGCTGGTACTCGCCGGCCTGTGGGAAGGGGTGAATCATATGGCTCTCCACGGGAGTTGTCGGCTGAAAGGCGCCGCCAGGGTCCAGAGCCACGTCTCTTTCAGCGTACCCCCGGCCAGGGTGATTCGAGCTCGGAAGGGCCTCCCTTTCACGTGTTAGGCTCAAGGTCAGTCCCGGAGGTCGCCGCCCAGATGGAGACAGGCGCTGATCCGGGTTCCGTCGGGGCGACGGTCAGTGAGCGGTAGCGGATCGCGTACTCCTTCCCGCCATCTCGGACGAAGTATCGGAGATGAGTGATGGCTTCCGTGAAGAACGCGCCGCGACCGTCGTACTACAAAGGACGGGCGACCTTGGACCGAAGACTGGCGAGCATGTTCTCCCCGCGTTCGGTCAACGCTCCCGCCACGGTGTCCCGGCTGTGTCTGGTGGGCAGCTACGCGGCCGCCGAGGCCGGGGTTTCCACGTTCATCACCGACATGCGCAACGCGCTGCTCGCCGACCGTGCGGAGACGGTCGTCGACGTGGTGCGCACCGGCGCGCACGGCGAGCGTGACGCCCGATCGGAGACGGTGCGCAGCGTGGGATCCTCCGATGAGGACAGTCGCAGCGCCGCCACGCTGATGAACGAGTACGACGTGGTCGTCATCCACTACGCGGCCGATGCCTACGCGGATGACGAGGGCGGCCAGGTTCTCGACATCCTCGAACGGGTCACCGTCCCGGTCGTGTGCGTCATGCACGACGTCCACCTCGAACCCACCGCGCGGCAACGCTTCATCATCGAAATGCTGACCTCGTCCGCGGACGCCGTCGTGGCCCTGACCGAGACCAGCCGCCGGGCGCTGCTGGACGACTATCACGTCGAGCCGCGCAAGCTCGTGGTCATCCGGTACGGCCGGCTCCCGGCTCCCACCGCGCATCCGGCTGCGGCGGCCGGGCGTACGCCCACGGTGCTGACCTGGGGGCGGCTGTACGCGGGCATGGGTCTCGAGCTGGGCATCGACGCGATGGCCCGGCTGGACGCGGGGCCGCTCGCGCCGCGCTACGTACTCGCCGGACCGATCGACGACGCGTACGCGCAGGATCTGACGCGCCGGGCGGAAGCGCTCGGGATCGCCGATCGGGTCGAGCTCCTGCCCGGGTACATGCGGCCGGGCCGCCTCGCCGAGATGGTCAGTGGCGCCGACATGGTCCTGCTTCCGTACACGGAGAACGACCGGACCTCGTCGGCGATCCTGGCGGAGGCCGTCGGCGCGCACAAGCCGGTCGTGTCGACGCCGTTTCCGCACGCCTGTGAGCTGCTCGAGGACGGCCGCTCGGGAACGCTGACCCCGTACGCCGACGTCCAGGCGATGGCCGACGCCGTCGGCGATCTGCTGGCCGACGCGGATCGGGCGCACGGCGACGTCGTGTCGGACGGCCTGCCGGAGGCGGGCGCGCAGAGCTGGGCGGACGCGGCGAGCCAGTACCGTCAGCTGATCAACGTGGTGTTCCGGAGTTCCTCGACCGCGAGTCGATGACGCTCGGCGCCGTTCGCGCGCCCTGATGCGGGTGCGCGGATGGCGGGTTTCGCAATAATTTGCATAATGTGACCGTGTCGTCACGGTATGTAGTCGTATCTACGGAATAATCCGCAAAAGGTGCATTCCCGGTTCGACTGCTTGAGGAGCCTCCGTGGCGCGAGCGTCCACTCGACCCCGCCGTTGGGCGGCCGCCCTCGCGGCGCTGACCCTGGCCGCCGGCGGCGTACTCCTGCCGGCCGTGCCCGCGTACGCCGCCGTGGTCGGGATCGACAAGTCGACGGTCGGCGTACCCGCGGACGGCGTCGTGCCCGGCGGTTCGTTCACGTACGTGATCAGGGTGGACTGCACCTCGCTGGCGGAGGACTGCCAGAACGTGACGGTGACCGACACGCTGCCGGCGGAGTTCGACGCGAACATCGTGCCAGGCGCCTTCGCCTGGACCGGCGGCCCGGACACGACGCCGGCTGGCGGCACGGTCTTCCCGGGTATCCCGCAGTACACCTACACCTATGACGCCACCACGCGGGCGCTGAGCGTCACGGTGCCGTCGGTTCCGGCGGGCACGTCGGCGTCGGTGCAGATCGGTATGACGTTGCCGGCCGACACGACCGTGGCGGACGGCACCCTGGTACCCAACACCGCGAACGTGACCGCCGACAACGCGAGCCCGGCGAGCGACAGCGTCGACGTGAAGGTGCACGTACCCGTCGTCGTGAACGTGCAGGCGACCAAGGACTGGGCGGACGGTTCGGCGCTGGCCGGGTCGGGGGAGGCCAGCACGGTCACCCTCGGCGTCGCCAACACCTCGTCCGGTGCCGCGGGCGTCACCAGCCTGACCCTGACCGACCAGACCACCGGTACGCCCGCCGGCGACCCCTGGAACTACTTCGACCTGACCGGTTTCGGCGCGGTGACCTACCCGGCCGGCGCCGACCAGGTGCAGATCCAGTACTGCGAGCTGCCGTACGCGCAGCAGTGCGGCGCCTGGACCGCCGGCGCGATCCAGACCGGCTCGCCGATCTCGGCGGACGCGGGCGTCGACCTGGCGAACGTGACCGGCGTGCGATTCGTGTTCTCCAGCTCCACCGGCGATCCGATCCCGAACGACGCTTCGGGCAACGTCGCGTTCACCCTGAAGCTGCGCGACACCGAGCGGGTCGACGGCACCACGCCGATCGAGCCGACGCGGACACAGACCGTCACCGACTCCGCCACGCCGTCGGCCACGAACGCGGACGGGACGACCGACGGCAGCCCCGCGTCGGACACGTACCAGATCGTGCCGAACATCGCCTCGATCGACATGTCGAAGAGCTGGTTCGCCGACGCCGACGGCGACTACACCGCCGACAACCCGCCCAGCGCGCCCGCGCAGCGCCGGTGGCCGGTGTCCGCGGTCGTGACGGCGACCAACACCTCCCCGTTCCCGGTCGAGACGATGACCGTACGCGAGCCGTCCGCCACCGACCCGAGCAGCGGCCTGAGCGTGGTCGACGTGACCCAGATCCGCGCGCGCTTCCCCGACGGAGCCACGACCGCCCAGGTGACGATCACCTGCGCCGACGGCTCGACGTCGACCAAGAGCCTGACCAGCCCGCCGGCGACGCAGGAGCTGAACCGCCCGGCGGACTTCACCTGCCCGGCCGCCGGTCCGGACGATCCGCGGATGCTGCTCACCTCGATCGAGATCACGTACGCGAGCCCGGCCGGCACCGCCGCCATCGACCCGAACGCCCAGGCGGGCCTGGACTTCCACGGCACGCTGACCGGCAACGCGGTGCCGGGGGACTCGCCGTTCACCAACTGCGCCGACGCCACCGCGGTCAACACCGGCAACGGCTCGACCTCGGCCACCGCGACCGCGTGCGGGCAGCTGACCGTGACCACCGGCGGCGGCCCGAGCGGCCCCGGCACCAAGACCGTCAGCCAGCAGGAGCTACCGGACGACACCCCGATCCAGTACACGATCGACTTCCACAACGACGGCAACGACCTCAACGACTTCGCCCTGGTCGACCCGCCGAACGTGGAGGACCTGACCGACGACACCCAGCCGTTCAACGTCGCGAAGATCGACTCCATCACCGCGTCCTGCCCGACCAGCCCGGCCGACATCGTCCTGCTCATCCCGGACGCGCCGAACCCGCCCCGCCAGGTGGCCTACGCGACGGCGACGGCCGCCGACCTGGACGCGGCCCGCGGCTTCTTCATCCGCGCCGATCCGCTGCCCGCGGGCGCCGACTGCAAGGCGACCATCGAGGTCGAGCGGCGCGACGGCGTCGAGGACAGCGTCACCATCACCAACTGCTACCTGGTCCTCGCCGGCGGCGGCCCCGCGATCAACGGCAGCATCCAGGACTCCAGCGCCTGCGCGCCGAACGTCGTCACCAGCCCGCCCAAGAGCGCCGCCAGCCTGCAGAAGTTCATCGAACCCGGCGACGTCGCCCGGCCCACACCCGGCCTCGACCCGCAACTGGCCACCGTCAAACTCCGCATCGCCAACACCGGCAACACCCATCTGAAGTCGCTGCAGATCGTCGACTTCGACGACGACGGCGCGGGCTCCGACTTCTTCCGCTCCTACGACTTCGTCGCCCTGCAGGGCGTCTCCTTCCCGCCCGGCGCAGACCTCGTGCAGTTCGACGTCTGCACCACCGGCTGCGCTGCCGGAACCTGGATCTCCGGTACGCCGACCGCCGCGAACCCGCCCCCGCTACCGGGCGGCGTCGCGGCAGGGGACGTCCAGGGCGTCCGGATCACGTTCACGTCCTCCGATCCGGCGCACAACGGCTACAACCTGACCCCGGGCGAGAACTTCCCGGCGAGCGGGCCCTGCGTACAGGCGTCGGTGTGCTTCACGGTGACGCCCCGGGCCACCGACCGGCAGACCGGCGAGCCCGTGCTCGGCACTTACACCGACACGGCGGACGGGCATGGTGAGGCGCTGACCAGCCTCGGTGGACAGTTCGACATCCCGCCGGTCACCGCCGACCTCGCCGTCACCGAGGGCCGGCCCGCGATCGACGTGAACAAGGCCGTGGTCGGACCGTCCAGCATCGCGCCCGGCCAGACCGGCGTCTTCGACCTCACGGTGAAGAGCACGGGTACGGCGCCGCTGCCCGACCTGGAGGTGTCCGACCCGGTCCCGGCCGAGCTGGAGTTCGACGAGACCGGTGTCGGCGGCCAGCCGTACGCCATCCAGCAGTTCGACGTCCCCGCGGGGACCACCCCGCCGGGACCGGTGCAGTTCACCGCCGAGAGCGACAGCTCCGGCCGGGTGACCCGGCTCGTCTGGAAGTTCCCCGGGAACTTCGCTCCCACCAGCGTCCTCGTCATCCGGGTCGGCATGCGCATGGCCCCGGGTGTCAGCGCCGACAAGACCGTCACCAACGTGATGGGCGCCGGCTCGTCGAGCACGGACGACTTCGACTGCAGCGACAGCCCGCCCGACGGCATCGTCGACGGCGACCCGTTCCTCGCCGGCCGTAACTGCACCTCCCCGGCGCAGCTGACCACCCTCGCGGGCGCGGCCTTCACCGCCCGCAAGTGGTCGGCCGGCAACCCGGACCTCGGGCTCTACAACTCCGCCACCGACAAGTTCGTCGCCCTCGACGACGCGTCCTGCCCGCACCTGACCCGCGACGGCGTGCAGTTCACCCGGTTCCCGTGCGTACCGCTGGTGTATCCCGGCGAGAACTTCACCTTCCTGGCCCGCATGACCAACAGCGGCACCTTCAACGCCCTGGACGCCCGCGTGATCGACGTCCTGCCCCGGCCCGGCGACACCGGCGTCATCGACCCGTCCGACCGCGGCACCATGTGGGACGTCGCACCCACGCTGGTCGCCCCGCCCACCGTCACCCCCGCGCCGTCCGCCGCCACCGACGCCGAACTCACCTACACCACCGACATTCCGCCGTGCACCGACGACCTCCACCCGCCGTCGACCTGCCCGGCCGGAGACTGGACCACCGGCTTCGTTCCCGACGCCTCCGGCTTCCAGGCGTACGCGACGTTCGCCGCGCCCGGCCTCGTTCCCGGTGCCACCTTCGACATCACCTGGCAGATGACTTCGCCGGCCGACCTGAAACAGCCGGTGAACCCGTCGATCGCCTGGAACTCCTTCGGGCACACCGAACTCATCGACACTCCCGGTACGCCCACCCAGCTCGGCGCGGTCGAACCGCAGAAGGCCGGCATCGGACTCGTCTTCGGCGGCGTACGCGTCACCAAGACCGTCGATGCGGAACCCGGAGCCGTCGTGCCGTCGGGACCGTACACACTCGCGTACACGTGCACGGTCACCCCGGACACCGGCGATCCCGTGGTGGTACGCGACGGCACGGCCGAGTTCGGGCCGGACGCGCCCTGGCAGCTGGACGGCGTACCCGCCCACGCCACGTGCACGATCCACGAGACGGATGCCCAGGGCGGCACCACCGACCACGGCACCGACAAGCCGATCAGCGTCGTCATCCCGTGGAACGCCGACGCCACCCCGGTGACCGCCGCGGTCGTCAACACGTTCGTGGCTCCGCCGCCCTCACCGACACCGAGCGTCAGCCCGACCGGGGGCGGCACCCTGCCGACCACCGGTACGCCGCTGCTGCCCGTGGCGCTCACCGGTCTGGTCACCGTCCTGGTGGGACTGATGCTCAGGCTCGGCGCCGCCATCCGTCGCCGAGCCTGACCGGAGTGCCCTTTCCCCGCCGCGCCTTCGTCTTTCCGGGCGAGGGCGCGGCGTTGCCCATCCCCGACACAATGTCCTCATGGCACAGTGGGCCAATCTCGCCGCCCGGGTCACCCGCGCCGACCTGACGCTGCTCGGCTTGCGCTGCTACGGCGGCTTCGCGGTCGAGGTACCCGCCGAACTGCCGGAGCTGCTGCGCCTGCCCGGCGAGTTCAGGCTCGACCTGTCGCAGATCCGCATCGAGCACGCCCAGGTGACCCGGCGTCGCCTGCGTTCCTACGCCGCCGACGATCGGAGCTTCGCCAACCTGTACCCCGCCGACATCCGGCCCGGCGACGTACTCCTGTCACCGGAGGTCACCGGCACACTCGGCAACCCAACACGCCGGCGGGTCGTCGTCGCGGCGGTGTTTCGCAACTTCGGAGCCGAAGGTGCTCCCTTCTACATCGGCTGCTCCGACGGCAGTGCCGTTGCCCTTGACGCCGGTCAGCGCTACAAGATCCGACGGCAGCGGCTGCCCGCCGACGACGGCCCGTCCGACGAGGGCGCCGCGCTGTTCGGCGTACTCCAGGCCTTGTGGCAGCTGGACGACACGGCTGCCGCACGGCCCACGATCGACGACGTCGCCGCAAAGATCACTGGCGCGTATGCGGATGAGCATGCCCTGACCGCGGGTGTGGCTGCCGGCTTCGCGTGGAATCTCGTCCGGCTCGGCGACCTGTCAGGGCGCAGCCAGGGCTGGGAAAAGTTGGTCATGTGGCCGAGACTCCCCGCGGTGCTGCGCGTCGGGGAAGCATCGGGCCGAGTAAAGCCTGATGGGCGGCGGGACGGGTTGATGCTCATCGGCCAGTTGGCCATGCAGAGTTATATCGGTGGCTACATCGCGCCCGTGCACCTCCTGGGTACAGGGGCGGAGTACCTTCCGCGCGGGATGATGGCCCGGGCCAAAGACTCGAACGGCCAGTCGCGCTGGACCATCGCCGACCGCCGCACCCAGATCTCGATCACTCCGGCGGGCCGAATCTGGCTGCTCGCCGATTGCCGGCTGTCCGGAGTGGAACTGCTGGAGGATGCCCTGCCGACGCAACCGACCCCGCCCCCGAGCCAGTACACGGTGAACTTCCACGAGCAGGTCCACGGCTCGGCCTTCGCGGTCGGCGACCAGGCCAGCCAGGTCGTGCACATCGAGAACGACAGTGGTGCGCGCGCCACAGCCGCCGCGCTCCTGGAATACCTGCTGCTTCGCCGTGCGGACCTCGACCTGCCCGCCGCGGACGGCGCCGAACTGGACGAGTCCTTGACCGTCCTGGGCGAGGGGGCGGAGGGGAAGCAGCCGGTCTCGGCGCTTCGGCTGGCTGGAAGGACGGTCTACCGGCTGGCGGGGGAGTTGCTCGTCGGAGCCGCCGGCAACGCCCTCTGGGAAGCGTTCAAGGCCGCGGTCGGGCTGTAGCGCTGGGGGCCCGGGTGTTGTCGCATCGCAGGAGCGCTTTCTGATGACCGTCTCGGATCATCCCACTGTCCCGTGGCCTCGACCGTCCGGGCAGAGCCGCTGGTCCGCGCGGGCCGGGACGTTGGTTCCGGATCGGACATCACGGTGGTTGTTCATGGCCGCAGCACGTAGTTGAACGATCGCGTGGATTCGCTGAAACCCATTCCCCCGTACAGGCCGCGCGGGACCGGGTAGCCGTCGTCGCCTCGGGCGCACACGACCGCCTGTCGGCCGCCGGCCCGGGCGAACGCGTGCAGGGTCGCGATGCACACCGCCCGGCCGAATCCCTGGCGGCGGTGCGTACTCGCGGTGCCGACCGGCTCGAACTGGCCGATCCCGGTCACCGGGTCGAACCAGCCCTGGCAGTACGCGACGAACGCGCCGTCCGGTGCCTCGACGACCAGATCGAATGCGGACTGGTACGGCCAGCGGGTCGTCATCTCGATCTGCCGCTGCGGCGTGAACCAGGTGGAGCCCCAGGCGGCGCAGTGCACCTCGGCCCGGCGTTCGCTGTCGGCGCCGACCGGGCGGATGACGAAACCGGGCGGCAGCTCGGGTACCGGCGGCAGGTCCGTCAGCGGCCGGGCGAGGCAGTTCATCCAGGTGTCGTCGAGGCGGGCGAAACCCGCGCGCAGCAACGCTTCGCGCAGGACGGGTTCGTCGTCGGCGCAGCCTACGGTGGGCGGCTCCGGCGAATTGCCGGCCACCCAGGCGACGACCTCGTCGGCCAGGTCCGGGAAGGCCGGGTCGACCTGCGCCATTGCGTCGGCGGGCGGTTCCAGCCAGGCCCAGGCGCGGACGGTGCCGGTCTCGTCCCGCCAGGTCGCGGTCGGGCACTGCTCGTCCCGGTAGTGGTACATGGTCCAGTTCCAGGCCAGGTCGCCGACCTGCCGACTGCCGGTACCCGGGCCGACCCGCTGCGCCAGGCTCTGCATGTCCTCGATGTCCACTGGCCCGGAGAACTCGGTACGCCGCATGGGCCGCAGTCTGGTCCGCGCACCCCTGACGGGCAACCGGATTCGGGCGTGCCCGGGCCGATGTCCGGCCCGGGCACGCTCACGTGCGCCACTCAGGCGGCGAAGTCCACCTCGGCCGTCGTGACGGTGCCGCCGGTACGTCCCGGCGCCTCCTGGTACTTCCAGTACAGGTTGGTGTGCGCGATGACGAGGTCCGGCGTCGGCGCACCGTACTGGCTCAGGTCTCCGGTGGTGTGGGCGTCGCCGACCAGGGTCGCGTCGTAGCCGCGGGTGAACGCGCCGTGCAGCGTCGAGCGGATGCACGCGTCGGTCTGCGCGCCCGTCACGAACAGCCGGCCGACGCCCCGCTCGGCGAGCACCTGCTCCAGCTCGGTGTCCTCGAACGAGTCGCCGTAGTTCTTGTGGATCAGCGGCTCGTCGTCGCGGCGGACCAGTTCAGGAACGTACTGCCAGCCCTCTGTGTCCCGCTGGAGGTGCTCGTCGTTGTGCTGCACCCAGACCACCGGCACGGCCGCGGCGCGGGCCTTGTCCACCAGCGTGTTGATGTTGGCGACGACCTGGTCGCGGTCGTGACCGTCGGCCACGACGTTGTTCTGGACGTCGATGATCACCAGGGCGGTGTTCGGACGCTCGGGCAGGGTCGTCATGGTTACCTCACATCTCGGGCAATTGCGTGCGATGAAGCTGTGGATGAAGCTGTAGATGAAGCTGTCGATCTTGTCTCACCGGCAGCCTAAACGCGACCCCCGACATTTCCGCCGCGAGGCGTCGCCCCAAATGGGTCGCCGCCCGCACCCGTCGTCGCTACCGTGGCCGCGTGCCACTCCTCGCCCTGCCCGTCGCCGACCGCCTGCGGTCCGCGCGCCACGTCCTCATCGCCGGAGCCGGCGGCGGCTTCGACGTCTATGCCGGCCTCCCGCTGGCTCTGGCGCTGCGCGCGGCGGGCGTACGCGTGTCGCTGGCCAGCTTCGCGCTCAGCGAGCTCGGCATGCTCAAGCCCGAGGCGTGGCTGCGTACCGGGGTGGCCGCCGTCGGACCGGAGTCGCCCGGCAACGACCGGTACTTCCCCGAGCGGGCGCTCGCGCGCTGGCTGCACGTCCAGGGCCACGAACCCGTCGTGTACGCGTTCGAGCGCACCGGCGTACGCCCGCTGCGGGCCGCGTACAGGAAACTGGTGGAGGTGCTGGACGTCGACGCGGTCGTGCTCGCGGACGGCGGCACCGACATCCTGCTGCGCGGCGACGAGGCCGGCCTCGGTACGCCGGAGGAGGACATGACCAGCCTGGTCGCGGTCGCGGGCCTGGACGTGCCGACGAAGCTGGTGGTGAGCCTGGGGTTCGGCATCGACGCGCATCATGGCGTGTGCCATGCGCACGTGCTGGAGAATCTCGCCGAGCTGCAGCGGGCCGGCGGCTTTCACGGCGCGTGCACCGTCGCGCCGGACGGCTACCTGGACGCGGTGGCGCACGCCGCGCGCGAGCATCCGGCGACGGCGAGCATCGTGCACGGCCAGGTCGCGGCGGCGCTGCGGGGCGAGTTCGGCGACGTGCCGGTGACCGCCCGGACCGGTGGCACAGAGTTGTTCGTCAACCCGCTGATGGCGCTGTACTTCGTCGTCGGCCTGGACGCGCTCGCCGCCCAGTTGCGCTACCGCGACCTGATCGAGCACTCCCGTACGCCGGGCGAGGTGGCCCTGGCCATCGAGGAGTACCGGGAGGGGATCGAGGTCCGGCCGCGGCGCCTTATCCCGCACTGAATTTCGGGGGCATGGGGCAGGATGGTGCGATGCCCCTCGACCGTATCGCGCTGATCTCCGACGTCCATGGCAACCTGACCGCGCTCGAAGCCGTCCTCGCGGACATCGACGGCCGCGGCATCGAACGGATCTTCAATCTCGGCGACTACGTGGGCAAGGGTCCGCGGGGGCAGGCGGTCGTCGACCGGTGCCGCGAGCGGTGCGAGGTCAACATTCTGGGCAACTGGGACGACTTCCTGCCCGACCTGAGCCGCACCTTCGACTCCGAGGCGCTGCGGTGGTGGCAGGCCGAGCTGCGCGAGGACCAGGCGGAATGGTTGCGGGCGCTGCCGTTCTGCCATGACTTCCTGATCAGCGGCCGCCGCGTACGCCTCTTCCACGCCTCGGCGACGTCGGTGCACCGGCGGGTCCGGTTCGATCACGACGAGGAGGAGTTCCTCGGCATGTTCGCCAACACCCCGGCCACCGGCGACGGCCCGCTGCCGACCGTCGTCGGGTACGGCGACACGCACGATCCGTTCTACGAGGTGGACCGGCAGCGGCGTACGTTGTTCAACACGGGCAGCGTCGGCAACAGCATGGACGATCCGACCCCGGTGTACGTCATCCTCGAAGGCGTGTTCGGCTCCGAGCAGGACGCGCCGTTCTCGATCCAGTTCGTCCGCGTCCCCTACGACTGGGCCGCCGAACTGGCCGCCGCCGAGCGGCTGGGCATGCCGGAGCTGGACGCGTACACGTCGGAGATCCGCGACGGGATCTATCGCGGGGAGATGGGCCGGCCGGGCGGCCCGGAGTACCACCGCCGGCCCCGGGCCGTCTGAGCGCGAGCGGGACACCCGCCTGGATCAGGCCGCTTCGGGCTCGTGGACCAGTAGCACGATCTCGCCGGTGGCGGCCTTCTGCACCTTCTCGCCGGTCTCCACTTCGAACACCAGGCCCAGAGCCAGCTCGGTGAAGCCACGCGGCCGCGGGCGGTGCCCGGTGAGGGTGGCCGTCAGGCGTACGCGCGACCCGACCGGCACCGGCGCCCGCAGCTTCAGCTCCCGCAGGCCCTGGTTGACCATCATGTCGATGCCGGTGATCTCGAAGATCTCGCCCATCAGGGCGGGGGTGAGCGAGATCGTGAGGAAGCCGTGCGCGATCGTGCCGCCGTAGGGTCCGGCCGCCGCGCGCGCCTCGTCGACGTGGATCCACTGGTGGTCCCAGGTCGCGTCGGCGAACATGTCGACCTGCTTCTGCGTGATCTCGTGCCAGGCGCTGCTGCCCAGGGACTCGCCGAGGTGACCCGCGATGTCCTGCACCGGTATCGACATCGTCATCGTTCGTCTCCTCGCTGGGCCTTCTCGGCGGTACGGGACCGGGCGGCCACGTGTCCCGAGGCTATCAAGCCGGCCGGTCACCGCCCGTGACCGGCGTGGCGTCGTCCGGCCGGACCGGGGCGCGTACGGTCCCGGTGAAGTAGTCGCAGTGCCGTCGGAAGGCGGCTCGCAGGAGGTCCGCGCCCAGGTTCTGCCCGGCCGGTTCCTGGCTGACGACCACGGCCGCGCAGCCGAGACCGGCCGCCCGTTCGACGGCTGCGGGCAGTGCGCGCCGCGGGTCGGTGACCGCGGTGAGGAACAGGACCGGCCCCGGCGGCGCGTACACCGGCGGGGCCGCGACGGTCCGCGCCATGGCACCCGGCAGGTCGATCTCGACGCCGGCAGTCCCGCCCGCCGACCCCTCGATCTCCCGCAGCCACCACGACTCCGCCCGGTTCAGCCCGGCGGTCCGCGCGAACCCGGCCCGCCGCCGCTCGTGCGTCGGGCACACGAACCGGACCCGCGTACCGGCGGCGTCGGCGGCCAGCGCGGCCCACAGCAGCCGGCCGTCGCCCGCCCAGTCCTCTTCCTCGGCGTACGCGTCGTCGACCAGCACGCCGTCCCCTCGTGCGGCGGCGATCAGGACGGACCGGTCGGTGCGGTAACCCCGGCCGCCCGCCACCCCCAGGACGTACGCGAGATGGTCGCGATGGCGTTCGGCGGCGTCGGGGGCCGGCCGCCAGAACAGGGGAGCGTGTCGCACGAGGGGTTCGCGGCGGCGGCGGAGGACCTCGACCGCCCAGTCCACGTCGTCGAGGGTCATGAGCCGGGCGGTCATCCGCCGACCCTAGCGAACGGACGGGCACGGTGGACGCGGCGAGCGCCGGCCCGGCGGGGGATCCGGGCCGGCGTCGCGTCCTCGTCAGTCCGGCGGACCGACGGTCAGCGGTCCCCGTCCTCCGCCGAGCCGCAGGGACAGCTCCTGGAACACCTTCCCGTCCGGCGTCAGCTCGATCACCCGGTTGCCGGTCGTCGCCAGGAGCTGGTCGTCGGTCGCCCAGACCGCGTCGTACGGGAAGGACCTGGCCGTGCCGGTCGCCACCTCGATGAGCTGGAACCTGCTCTTGGTCAGGTCGGCGTTCGCGATCACGTAGCGGCCGTCCGGCGACCATGAGTACGCGCTGGCCGGCGTGGCGCGTACCGGCAGGGAGCGGGTGGGGCGGCCGGTGGCCGCGTCGAACAGTTGCAGGCGCTGGACGAGTTCGGCGCCTTCGCCGCCCGAGCGGTCGGCGATCGCCAGCACGACCTCCTTACCGTCGCGGGTCCACGTGTACAGGCATTCGCTGCAGTCGTACGTCGTGTGGTCGATCCAATGTGTACTGACATGGCCGGTACGCGTGTCGATGACCGCGAAGCCGATGCGGAACGGCTCCTTCTGGCTGATGCCGCTGACGACCCGGGTCCCGTCGGGCGACCAGCGGTAGTCGCCCCGCATACCGGCGATCGGTACGCTCACCGCCCCGGTGCCGTCGACGTCGACGAAGCGCAGGCCGTCGGGCGTGCCGTCGAGCATGACGCGGCCGCCGGCAGGGGCCGGTAGGACGGCTTCGCCCGGGTTGTGCCGCACCGCCCGGTACCGGTCGGCGGTGCGGTCCAGCACGGCGTCGCCGGCGCCGACCACCAGCCAGCCGCCCGACAGCACGACCGGGCCGTCGAAGCCGGCGGCACCGGTCGACCCCGGCTGCGCTGACGGTCCCGCGTGCGAGCGCAGGACCGCGAAGGGCACGGCGATCGCCGCGACGGCCACGACCGCGAGCGCGGCGACCGCCAGCCGGTTGCGGCGGCGCAGCCGGTGACCGCGGGCGACGGCGGCGTCGGCCAGGGCGTCGGTGGGGCCGGGCATCTCGCCGGCCAGGTCGCTGATCGTCGTGCGGAGCAGCCGGTCCACCCCGGTCATCGCTCGCCTCCTGTCATGGCGGCCGGCCACAGGTCCGGCACGAGTTCCCGAAGTTTGGCCAGGGCGCGGGAGGCCTGGCTGGCGACCGTCCCCTCCCGGCAGGACAGCGCCGCCGCGGTCTCGGCGAGGCTGAGGTCCTCGAAGTAGCGCAGGACCAGCACGGCGCGTTGCCGCGGCGGCAGGGCCAGCAGCGCGTCGCGCATGAGCAGCCGCAGGGCGGCCTCGGACTCCAGCCCGGCGAAGTCGGACCGCTCCGGTGGTTCGGCGACCACCACCTCCGGCCGCCGCTTGCGGCTACGCCGGTCGGACACGAAATCGTGGTAGATCATTCTGCGGATGTAGGGCTCGGGTTCGCTGATACGCCGCCACCGCGCGAACGTCTTGGCCAGCGCCGACTGCACGAGGTCCTCGGCCGCGTGCCGGTCGCCGGTCAGCGCGTACGCGGCTTTGAGCAGCGTGTGCGCCCGGCCGGCGACGAAGTCGCGGAACTCCTCCTCGGGGGATGCTCCCACAGCGTTACCTCCTTCACCGGGTATGACGCCGGGGAGGCTCGTGGCCTTGCACGCGTACGCCGGAATCTCGGAGGCGCGGACTCTCAGAGGGGATCGGCGAGCCAGCGGCAGCGGCGCCGGGCCAGCAGGTCGCGGTGGACCCACCAGCGCGCCTCGATCGTGCGGCCGTTGTCGAGCTCGTGCGTTGCCGGGCCGGGGGCCGGCACGAAGCCGCCGGAGCTCAGCCAGCGGCTGCTCGCGCCGTTGGCGACCTCGCAGCCGGCCCGCACCTCGCGGATGCCGAAGTGCCGGTGGGCGAGGTCGAGCACCGCGGCCAGCGCCTCGCCGCCGTAGCCGCGGCCGCGGAACGCGGCGCCCACCGTGCCGCCGAGGTGCAGGTAGCCGTCCGGCTGCCGGACGAGCGACAGGCCGGCCACCGCGAGGTCGCTGCCGTGCTCGACGGCGGTGAACGCCAGCCGTCGCGGCGACGGTCGCAGGACCGCGCCGGAGCGCAGCGGGCGCTCGACGCGCGCGGGCAGGGCGGCCCGGATGTCGGTGGTACGCCAGCCGAGCCAGTGCTGGGCCGCCGGGTCCGAGCCCAGGGCGTCGTGGTGCGCGAGGTCGCTGAGCCGGGCGCTGATGATCCACAAGCGGGGCGTACGCACCAGGTGGAGGCCGGTACGCCGGCAGGAGCGCAGCACATCCGGGATCGTAGTCGGTGGATCGGGCCCACGTCAGGCGTAGGGATGCCGGCCCGGACCGGTGCCGCCCGCCCGGACCAGTCCCGTCTCGTACGCGACCACGACCGCCTGGGCGCGGCTGGCCAGTCCCAGCTTCGACATGAGCCGGTTGACGTGCGTCTTCACGGTGCCCTCGGCGACACCGAGCGAGCCGGCGATGTCCGTATTGGACAGTCCGCGGGCGATCAGGGTCAGCACGTCGATCTCCCGGGCGGTGAGGCGGCCCAGGTCCGGGACGGCCACCACCAGCGGGGTGTGCCGCCGGACGTACGCCTCGACGAGCCGGCGTACCGCGCCGGGAGCGAACGGCAGGTCGCCTTCGGCCACCGCCGCGATCGCCGCGAGCAGGCGCTGCGGCGGGGTGTCCATGGGCAGGAAGCCGCACGCGCCCGCGCGCAGCGCCGCGTACAGGTACTCGTCGAGATCGTGGGTCGTCAGGATCAGGACGCGCGGAGCCGGGCCTTCCCGGTGCCCGGCCACGATCCGCGCGGTCGCGGCGATGCCGTCCAGGCCGGGCAGCCGGACGCCCATCAGGATCACGTCGGGGCGGTGCCGCGCGGCGGACTCGACGGCGGCGGGCCCCGAGGCGGCCTCGTCCACGACGCCGATACCCGCCGCGACCCGCAGGATCGCGGCGACTCCCGTCCGGAACGGCTCCTGGTCATCGGCCACGAGGACGCGCGTGGTCATCGTCGCCCGGACCGGCCGTCCGGCCCGTCGCGCAGCAGCGGCCGCATCCGGCGCAGCTCGTCCAGCGCCTCGTGACTCGTCGCCGCGATGGTGTCGACCGCCGCGCGGGCGGTGTCCGGATCGGTGGCGAAGACGTACTGCGCGAGCCCGGCCTGCACCGAGATCACCGCCAGCTGGCGGCTGACGGCCTCATGCGACTCCCGCGCGCGCGTGCCGGTGACCGCCCGTCGATCGCAGTCGGCGTCGGCCGCGCGCAGCCGTTCGACCAGCATCCCCAGCCGCGCGTGCCGCCCGGCCAGCCGCCAGACCATCGCCCCGGCGGACGCCAGGACCACCCCGGCCGCCGCCCACTGCACGACCGTGGGCACGACCCCGGGAACCAGGCCGTAGGCGGACAGCAGCCCGCTGGCCAGGACCGCGCCGAAAGCAGCGACCGGCCAGACCACGAGCACGAGATCGATGCCGAGCGCGCCGGGCCAGGCCGGCCGCCGCAACCCCCGCCGCCGTGCCCGCATCGGGCAAGGGTATTCCCGGCGGCGGGTGCGTCCATCAACCCAGGGATATACACCGCAGGTTGTACGCGCCGCGGCGTAGCCGTAGCCGCGACTGCCGCTCAGGTACGCGTACTGGATTCGCGGACGACCAGTTCCGGTTGGAAGACGACGTGGCGGTGCTCGTGGCGGCCGTCGGCCTCCGTCTCCTCCAGCAGCAGCTGCGCGGCCGTACGCCCGAGCTGCTCGCGCGGTTGGCGTACCGAGGACAGGGGGACGGCGGCAGCGGCGGCGAAATCGATGTCGTCGTAGCCGACGATCGCCACGTCGTCCGGTACGCGTACACCCCGCTTGGTGGCTTCCTGGAGGACGCCGAGGGCGAGCAGGTCGTTGGCGCAGAAGAGCGCGGTGGGGCGGCGGGCCGCGGGCAGGTCGGCGAGCTCGGCGACCGCGGCGCGACCGGCGGCGACGGTGAGGCTGGGGGTGGCGATGGTCGACAGGCGCGCGGTGCCCTTCGTGGCGAGGGTGACGCCGCGGTGGCGGTCGGCGACCTGCTGGATGCTCATCGGGCCGCCGACGAAGGCGATGTGCTCGTGGCCGGTCGCGACCAGGTGCTCGCCGGCCAGGCGGCCGCCGAGGACGTCGTCGACGGCGACCGAGCAGCGGTCGCGGCCGCCGGAGCCGCGGTCGACGAGCACGACCGGGGTGCCGCGCTGGATCAGCTGTTCCAGGCGGGAGTTGCGGGTGTCGTCGACGGGCGTGATGAGCAGGCCGCGGATCCGCTGCTCCTCCAGCAGGTCGAGGTGGCGTCGCTCGCGGTCGGAGTCCTCGCTGCTGTTGCAGACGACCACCATGACGCCGTGCTTCTCGGCCTCGACCTCGGCGCCGCGGACGACGTCGGTGAAGAAGGGGTTGGCGACGTCGAGGACGACGATCGCGATCTGGCGGCTGCTGCCGGCGCGCAGCTGGCGGGCGGAGTCGTTGCGGACGTAGCCCAGCTGCGCGATCGCGTCCAGCACCCGCCGGCGGGTGTGCTCGGCGACGCGTTCGGGCTGGTTCAGCACGTTGCTGACGGTGCCGAGGGAGACGCCCGCGAGTTTGGCGACCTCTTTGATGCTCGTGGTGCTCACGTCGGCTCGTCGGTCCCTTCGCGGCCGGGGGAACGGGAATTGGAACGTCTCAACGATTATGGGCCCGTGCGCCCCGGCGGGGAGGTTCCGGCGTCCGCATAACAACTCGGTAACCCGCTGGAAACTCTTGACTGTGGCGCAGCCCACATCCTACCGTCACTGTAGCGAGTCGCTGAAACGTTTCACAACCCCCGTGTTTCCCGAGCCCCCTTCGGAAACGAGGTCCCGAGGTGCCCCCACCTCTTCTCGCGCTGAGCGGCGTGAGCAAGTCCTTCGGAGCGGTCGCCGCGCTGCGCGACGTGCGCCTGGAGCTGTACGCCGGCGAGGCGCACGCGCTGATCGGGGAGAACGGCGCGGGCAAGTCCACCCTGGTCAAGATCCTGGCCGGCGTGCACGCGCCGGACGAGGGAACGGTCACGCTGGACGGCCGTCCGCTGGTGCTGCGCGGACCGGCCGACGCCCGGGACGCCGGCATCGCCGTCATCTACCAGGAGCCGACGCTGTTCCCGGACCTGTCGGTCGCGGAGAACATCTTCATGGGCCGCCAGCCGCTGCGCGGGCTGCGCCGGGTCGACCGGGCGCGGATGCGGGCGATGGCGGCCGAGCTGTTCGAGCGGCTCGGCGTACGGCTGGACCCGGACCGGCCGGCCCGCGGACTGTCCATCGCCGACCAGCAGCTGGTCGAGATCGCCAAGGCCATCTCGCTCGACGCCCGCGTGCTCGTGATGGACGAGCCGACGGCCGCACTGTCCGGAGTGGAGGTCGACCGGCTGTTCGCGGTCGCCCGGTCGGTACGCGACGCCGGCGCCGCCGTGCTGTTCATCTCGCACCGGTTCGACGAGGTGTTCGCGCTCTGCGAGCGGATCACCGTGATGCGGGACGGGCAGTGGATCTCCACCGACCCCGCCGCCGAGCTGACCGTCGACCAGGCCGTGCGCCGCATGGTGGGCCGCGAGGTGTCGACCCTGTTCCCCAAGCAGCAGACCACCGTCGGCGACCCCCGCCTGGAGGTACGCGGACTCACCCGGCACGGCGTCTTCGCCGACGTCGGCTTCACCGTCCGGGCCGGCGAGATCGTCGCCCTGGCCGGACTGGTGGGCGCCGGCCGCAGCGAGGTGAGCCGGGCGGTCTTCGGCGTCGACCGGTACGACGCCGGCGAGGTCCTCGTCGACGGCCGTCGGCTGCCCAACGGCGACACCGGTGCCGCGATCCGGGCCGGGCTGGCGCTGGTCCCCGAGGACCGCCGCCAGCAGGGACTGGTGATGGAGCTGTCGGTCGAGCGCAACGCGACGCTGCCGCGGCGGTGGTCCCTGTCCTGGGGCGGCCTGCTGCTCGGCGGCGCCGAACGCCGCTCGGCGGCCACCTGGACACAGGCCCTGCGGGTCAAGGCCGCGCGCCTGGCCGATCCGGTGTCCACCCTGTCCGGTGGCAACCAGCAGAAGGTCGTGCTGGCCAAGTGGCTCGCCACCAGCCCGCGGGTGCTCATCGTCGACGAGCCCACCCGCGGCATCGACATCGGCACCAAGGCCGAGGTGCACCGGCTGCTGTCGCAGCTGGCCGCCGACGGGGTCGCGGTGCTCATGGTCTCCAGCGAACTCCCGGAGGTACTGGGCATGGCGGACCGCGTGCTGGTGATGCACGAAGGCCGGCTGGCCGCCGACATCCCCCGCGACCGCGCCGACGAGGAGTCGGTCATGCTCGCGGCCACCGGTCAGGCGGGACGGGCATGACCGTGACGCAGAACCGTCCCGGCGTACAGGCCGAGCGCGGCACCCGGCTCGTCCGGCGTACGTTCGCGGTGCGGGAACTGGGCATCCTGCTCGCCCTCGTCGTGCTGGTCGCGGCCACCACGATCGCCAACCCCCGGTTCCTGTCCGCGCAGAACGTCAAGGACCTGCTGCTCGGCTCGACGATCCTGGCGATCCTCGCGGTCGGGCAGGCGGTCGTCGTCATCACCCGCAACGTCGACCTGTCCGTCGGCTCGATCCTCGGCCTGTCCGCGTTCGCGACCGGCAGCGTCTTCCTCGCCGCCCCCGGCCTGCCGATCCCCGTCATGCTGGTCATCGGCACGGCGCTGGGCGCCGTCCTGGGCGCGGTCAACGGGGGACTGATCGCGGCGGCCCGCGTACCGGCGCTCGTGGTCACGCTCGGCACGCTGTACGTGTTCCGCGGGCTCGACTACATGTGGGCCACCGGACGGCAGATCAACGCGGCCGACATGCCGGCCGGTTTCCTGAAGATGGGCACGGCCACGGTGCTCGGCGTACCGGTGCTGGCGCTGTTCGCGGTCGTCGTGCTGGTGGTCGTCGGCTACTACACGGCCAACTACCGCAGCGGCCGGGAGCTGTACGCGCTCGGCTCCGACCCGGCCGCCGCCCGGCTGTCCGGCATCCCGACCGGCCGCCGCATCCTGTACGCCTTCGTCACCAGCGGCGCGCTCGCCGGTCTCGCCGGGGTCCTCTACTCGGCCCGGTTCGGCACCGTCGACGCGAACGCGGGCCAGGGCATGGAACTCAACGTGGTCGCGGCCGTGGTCGTCGGCGGTGTGGCCATCTTCGGCGGCAGCGGCTCGGTCTACGGTGCGGCGCTCGGCGCGGTCCTGCTCACCACGATCCGCGCCGCGCTGCCCGTCCTCGGCATCAACGTGTTCTGGCAGGACGCCGCGGTCGGCGCGCTGATCCTGGCCGCGATCGGGCTCGACCGGGCGCTGTCCGCCCGGGTGGGCCGCAGCCTGCGAGAGAGGAAGGCCCATGTCTGAAGCTCCTCGACCGAGCCGGATGCGGGCACAGGGCGCCCGGGTACGCGGTGTCCTCGGCTCCTGGGACGTCATCGTGCTGCTGGCCGTGGTGGCCGTCGCGGTCGTCGGGTCGCTCAGCATCGACGGCGTCTCCAGTCCCCGGTTCTGGCGCTTCGTCACCCTCGAAGCGGTTCCGATCCTGCTGATCGCGCTGCCGATGACCCTGGTCGTCATCACCGGCGAGATCGACCTGTCGGTGGCCAGCGTGCTCGGGCTGTCCTGCACGGTGCTGGGCAAGCTGTGGGCGTCCGGCGTGACCTCGCTGCCGCTGCTGATCGCGGCCTGCCTCGTGCTCGGCGGCCTGCTCGGCGCGGTCAACGGGCTGTTCATCACCGGCTTCGGCCTGCCGTCGCTGGCGGTCACCATCGGCACGCTGGCGATGTACCGCGGGCTCGCGTACGTGGTGCTGGGCGACAAGGCGGTGGCGGACTATCCGGCGTCGTGGACGACCTCGGCCATCAAACCGATCCACGGCACCACGATCCCGTGGGTCATCCTCGTGGTCGCCGCGCTCGCGATCGTCTTCGGCGTGGTGCTGCACGCCACCCCGGTCGGCCGCGGCCTGTACGCGATCGGCAACAACGCCGAGGCGGCCCGGTTCGCCGGGATCAGCGTACGGCTGACGAAGTTCTGGCTGTTCGTGGCGACCGGGGCGATGTCGGCGCTGGCCGGTGTCTTCTGGACGCTGCGGTTCGCCAGCGCCCGTGCCGACAACGGCACCGGCATCGAGCTGGCCGTCGTCGCGGCGGTCCTGCTCGGCGGCGTCTCCATCTTCGGCGGGCGCGGCGGGCTGCTCGGCGTCCTCGCCGCCGTGGCCCTGCTCGGCGTGCTGCGCAACGCCCTGCAACTGGCCGACGTTCCGGCGAACACCCTGACCATCATCACCGGTTCGCTGCTGATCGCCTCGGTCGTCGGACCCAACGTCGCCGGCCGGCTGCGCGAGCGGCTACGACGGCGGCGGCCCATCGCACCAACCCTTTCGCACACCACCTGACGCCGCTCCCCGCAGCTCCTTCCCCCGCGGACCGAGGGGCGGCCATCGATGAAGGGAACCGACATGAGAGCAGGCACCGGCCGGGTACGCCTCGTGGCGATCACGGCTCTGGCGGCGCTCGCGCTGGCGACAGCGGCGTGCGCGGACGATTCGACCGACGGCACGAGCGCCTCGCCCGCGGCGTCCGGCGGCGGCAGCATGAAGAACGGTCTCAAGATCGCCTTCTTGCCCAAGCAGGTGAACAACCCGTACTTCACCACTTCCGACAACGGCGGCAAGACGGCGGTCGAGGAGATCAAGGGCACCTACAGCGAGACGGGGCCGTCCGAGGCCAGCCCGTCGGCGCAGGTGTCCTACATCAACACGCTGTCGCAGCAGAACACCGACGTCATCGTGGTCTCCGCCAACGACAAGGACGCCATCTGCGGCGCCCTCAACGAGGCCCGCCAGGGCGGCGCGAAGGTCGTCACGTTCGACTCCGACACCAACCCGACCTGCCGCGACCTGTTCATCAACCAGGCCACGGCCGAGGGCATCGCCAAGAACCAGGTGAAGCTGATCTCCGACGCGGTCGGCCCCGACGGCGGCGAGATCGCCATCCTGTCGGCCACGGCCAACGCGACGAACCAGAACACCTGGATCGAGATGATGAAGACGGAGCTGGCCAAGCCCGAGTACGCGAAGCTCAAGCTGGTCGACACCGTCTACGGCGACGACCAGGACCAGAAGTCGTTCACCGAGACCCAGGCGCTGCTGGCCAAGCACCCGAACCTCAAGGGCATCATCTCGCCGACCACGGTCGGTGTCGCCGCCGCGGCCCGGTACCTGTCCGGCTCCAGCTACAAGGGCAAGGTCCAGCTGACCGGCCTCGGTACGCCCAACCAGATGCGCGCGTTCGTCAAGGACGGCACGGTCAAGGCGTTCGCCCTGTGGAACCCGGCCGACCTCGGCTACCTGGCCGCGTACGCGGGCGGGGCGCTGGCCTCCGGGCTGATCACCGGCAAGGAGGGCGACAAGTTCACGGCCGGCAAGCTCGGCGAGTTCACCGTCGGCAAGGACGCGACCGTGCTGCTGGGCGACCCGTTCACGTTCAACGCCTCGAACATCGACCAGTTCAACTTCTAAGCGTCTTCGGATCCCCGTCGTAGCAACGTCCATACAGGACGGAAAGGAGGCATGGCGTGCGCCGGATCTGCTTCACCCTTCAGGTCAGACCCGATCGGCTGGAGGAGTACCGGCGCCGCCATGCCCAGGTGTGGCCGGACATGCTGGCCGCCCTGCGCGACACCGGCTGGCACGACTACAGCCTGTTCCTGCGCGGGGACGGCCTGCTGGTCGGCTACCTGCTCACCGACGACTTCGAGGCCGCCCTGGCGGCCATGGACGCCACCGACGTCAACGCCCGCTGGCAGGCGCAGATGGCCGAGTTCTTCGACACCGGCCGCCCCGACCAGCACATGCACGTGCTCACCGAAGTGTTCCACCTGGAAGACAGCCCGCAAGAAGAGCTGGGAGACCAACGATGACCGACCTCGCGCCGCGTACCGTCGCGCGGATCAAGGACGCACTGCGCGGGCAGCGCATCGAGACCGCCTCCTGGGCGTACGGCAACTCGGGGACCCGGTTCAAGGTGTTCGCGCAGGAAGGCGTACCCCGGGACCCGTACGAGAAGATCGCCGACGCGGCCACCGTCCACCGCTACACCGGCGCCGCGCCCACCGTCGCGCTGCACATCCCCTGGGACAAGGTCGACGACTACGCCGACCTCGCCCGCCACGCCCGCGAGCACGGGATCGCCCTGGGCACCATCAACTCCAACGTCTTCCAGGACGACGACTACAAGCTGGGCAGCGTCACCAACCCCGATCCACGCGTACGCCGGAAAGCGGTTGCCCATCTGGTCGAGTGCGTCGACATCATGGACGCGACGGGGTCGCGCGACCTGAAGCTGTGGTTCTCCGACGGCACGAACTACCCGGGCCAGGACGACGTGCGTACGCGGCAGGACCGCCTGGCGGGCGCGCTGGCCGAGACCTATGCGCGGCTGGGCGACGGGCAGCGGATGCTGTTGGAGTACAAGCTTTTCGAGCCGGCCTTCTACATGACCGACGTGCCGGACTGGGGGACCGCCTACCTGCACTGCGTGGCGCTGGGCGAGCGGGCGCAGGTGGTGATCGACACCGGTCACCACGCGCCGGGCACGAACATCGAGTTCATCGTGGCGATGCTGCTGCGGGCCGGGAAGCTCGGCGGGTTCGACTTCAACTCCCGCTTCTACGCCGACGACGACCTCATGGTCGGCAGCGCGGACCCCTTCCAGCTGTTCCGCATCATGCACGAGATCGTCCTCGCCGACGAGCTCGACAAGGACATCGCGTTCATGCTCGACCAGTGCCACAACCTGGAACCGAAGATCCAGGCGGTGATCCGCTCGGTGATGAACGTCCAGGAGGCCACCGCCAAGGCGCTGCTGGTCGACCACGCCGCGCTCCAGGCCGCCCAGGACGCCGGCGACGTGCTGGAAAGCAACGCGGTCCTGATGGACGCCTACAACACCGACGTACGCCCGCTGCTGCGCGAGGTACGCGAGGACCAGGGCCTGGACCCCGACCCGATCGGCGCCTACAAGCGTTCGGGCTACCTGGAGCGCGTCCGGGCCGAGCGCGTCGGCGGCACGCAGGCGGGGTGGGGTGCCTGATGCCGGCCGACGATCTGCTCGCCCGCTCGCGGCGGCTGGGCGCCGACCCGCGCAACACCAACTACGCCGGGGGCAACACCTCGGCCAAGGCGACCGCGACCGACCCGGTGACCGGCGAGCCGGTGGAACTGTTGTGGGTCAAGGGTTCCGGCGGCGACCTCGGTACGCTGACCGAAGCCGGACTGGCCGTCCTGCGGCTCGACCGGATGCGGGCTCTCGTGGATGTCTACCCGGGCGTCGAGCGCGAGGACGAGATGGTCGCCCTGTTCGACTACTGCCTGCACGGCCGGGGCGGGGCGGCGCCGAGCATCGACACCGCGATGCACGGGCTCGTCGGCGCCGAGCACGTCGACCACCTGCACCCCGACGCGGGGATCGCGTTCGCCACCGCCGCCGACGGCGAGGCCCTGACCAAGGAGTGCTTCGGCGACCGCGTCGTGTGGGTGCCGTGGCGGCGGCCGGGCTTCCAGCTCGGCCTGGACATCGCCGCCGTGAAGGCTGCCCATCCGCAGGCGATCGGCTGCATCCTCGGCGGCCACGGCATCACCGCCTGGGGTGCCACCAGCGACGAGTGCGAGCAGCGGTCCCTGGAGATCATCCGGACCGCGCAGGCGTTCCTGGACGAACGCGGCCGGCCGGAACCGTTCGGTCCCGTCATCCATCCGCCACTGTCCATCGAGGACCGTCGCGCGCGGGCGGCCCTGCTGGCACCGGTGCTGCGCGGCCTGGCGTCGACCGATCGGGCCCAGGTGGGCCATTTCACCGACGATCCGGTGGTGCTGGACTTCGTGGGCCGCGCCGAACATCCCCGGCTCGCGGCGCTCGGCACCTCGTGTCCCGACCACTTTCTGCGGACGAAGGTGCGCCCGCTCGTCCTCGACCTGCCGCCGACGGCCCCGCTCGACGAGACGGTGGCCCGGCTGCGGGAACTGCACGCCGCGTACCGCACCGAGTACGCGGCCTACTACGCCCGGCACGCCGCGCGGGACTCGCCGCCGATGCGCGGCGCGGACCCGGCGATCGTCCTCGTTCCCGGGGTCGGCATGTTCAGCTTCGGCCGGGACAAGCAGACCGCCCGGGTCGCGAGCGAGTTCTACGTCAACGCCGTCAACGTGATGCGCGGCGCCGAGGCCGTCTCCCGCTACCAGCCGATCCCCGAGTCGGAGAAGTTCCGCATCGAGTACTGGGCCCTGGAGGAGGCGAAGCTCGCCCGCATGCCGAAACCCCGACCGCTCGCCACCCGGATCGCGTTCGTCACCGGTGGCGGCTCCGGCATCGGCCGCGCGGTCGCGCTGCGGCTGGCCGCCGAGGGAGCCTGCGTCGTCGTCGCCGACCGTGACGGGGAGGCGGCCGCGCGGGTCGCCGCGGAGATCGGCGGTCCCGACGCCGCCGTGGCGGTCACCGCCGACGTGACCGACGAGGACGCGGTACGCGCCGCGCTGCGCGATGCCGTCCTCGCGTTCGGCGGCGTGGACCTTGTCGTCAACAACGCCGGCCTGTCGATCTCCAAACCGCTGCTCGACACGAGCCTCGCCGACTGGGACCTGCAGCACGACGTCATGGCCCGCGGCTCGTTCCTGGTCGCCCGGGAGACCGCCCGGATCATGGTGGCCCAGCGGATGGGCGGCGACGTCGTCTACATCGCCAGCAAGAACTCCGTGTTCGCCGGGCCTAACAACGTCGCGTACGGCGCGGCGAAAGCCGATCAGGCCCACCAGGTCCGCCTCCTGGCCGCCGAACTGGGCGAGCACGGCATCCGGGTCAACGGGGTCAACCCCGACGGCGTCG
This sequence comes from Hamadaea tsunoensis DSM 44101, assembly GCF_000428945.1. GTDB lineage: Bacteria > Actinomycetota > Actinomycetes > Mycobacteriales > Micromonosporaceae > Hamadaea > Hamadaea tsunoensis. The sequence continues at coordinate 308,804 of NZ_KE386821.1, forward strand.
TGCGCGGTTCCGGCATCTTCGCATCCGGCTGGGGCGCGCAGCGGGCGGCCGTCTACGGCGTACCGGAGGAGAAGCTGGGGGAGTTCTACGCGCAGCGGACACTGCTGAAGCGCGAGGTGCTGCCCGAGCACGTGGCCAACGCGGTGTTCGTGCTGGCGAGCGCCGACCTGTCGCACACGACCGGCCTGCACGTGCCCGTCGACGCGGGCGTCGCGGCGGCCTTCCTGCGATGAGCGATGCGGTCACCGTCGCCGCGGTGGATCTCGGCGCGTCCAGCGGGCGGGTGATCACCGCCCGGGTCGGGCCCGACCGGCTCGACCTGGGCGCGGTCACCCGGTTCCCGAACACCCCGGTCCAGGTCGGCCCGACCCTGCACTGGGACGTGCTCGCCCTGTACCGGGACGTCCTCGACGGGCTGCGGCGGGCCGGCCCGCTCGACTCGGTCGGCATCGACTCCTGGGCCGTCGACCACGGCCTGCTCGACGCGGACGGGCGGCTGCTCGGCAACCCCGTGCACTACCGGGACGCGCGTACCGAGGGGATCGTCGACGAGGTGCTGGCCCAGGTGCCGGCCGCCGACCTCTACGCGCAGAGCGGGTTGCAGCTGCTGCCGTTCAACACCGTGTTCCAGCTGGTCGCCGCCCGGCCGACGGCCCAGTTCGCGGCCGCGCGTACGCTGCTGCTCATCCCGGACCTCCTCGGCTACTGGCTGACGGGGGAGATCGGTGCGGAGCGGACGAACGCGTCGACCACGCAGCTGCTCGACATCCGGACCGGCGGCTGGAACACCGGCCTGGCCGCGCGGCTCGGACTGCCGTCCGGGCTGCTGCCCCCGTTGCGGGAACCCGGCTCCCGGATCGGTCCCACGCGGGCGGAACTCGGCCTCGGCGCGACGCCGGTGACCGCTGTCGCCTCGCACGACACCGCCTCGGCGGTCGTCGCCGTGCCGGCGCGGGGTACGCGGTTCGCGTACATCTCCTGCGGGACTTGGTCTCTCGCGGGCGTCGAACTCGACCGGCCGGTGCTGAGCGCGGACAGCCTGGCCGCCAATTTCACCAACGAGATCGGGATCGACGGGACCGTACGCTACCTGCGCAACATCATGGGCCTGTGGCTGCTGCAGGAGAGCCAGCGGTGCTGGGGCGTCGACGACGTGGCGGAACTCCTGCGCGAGGCGGCCGGCGTGGCGCGGTTCAGGTCCGTAGTGGACGTCGACGATCCGGTGTTCCTGCCGCCCGGGGACATGCCGGCCCGCATCCGTGACGCCTGCCGGGACACCGGCCAGCCGGTGCCCGCGAACCTGGCCGAGGTGACCCGGTGCATCCTCGACAGCCTCGCCCTCGCCCACCGGCGGACCATCGACCAGGCCGCCGCCCTGAGTGGACAGGACATCGACGTCATTCACCTCGTCGGCGGCGGCGCCCGCAACGAGCTGCTGTGCCAGCTGACCGCCGACGCCTGCGGGCGCCCGGTCGTCGCCGGTCCGGTCGAGGCGACCGCCCTCGGCAACGTCCTGGTCCAGGCCCGGTCGCTCGGGGCCGCCGCCGGTGACCTCGACGGAATGCGCGCGCTCGTCCGCGCCACGCAGCCGGTGCGCCGCTACGAGCCGACCGGCCGCCCGGCCGCCTGGGCGCAAGCCGCCGAGCGCCTGCGTACCGGCGGTATGCCGATGGTAAGCGAACGGTAGGCGGCCGTATCCACACTTTCGGCGCCGGCCCGGCGTGCCGCCGGGCCTCGCGTCGAAGGAGCATGAGTGAGAACTCCTCGCCGCGGTGCCGCGAGACGGTACCGCGTCTTCCTGGTCACCCTCGCCACCCTGGCGGCGGTCACGATACCGACAGGACCGGGCGCCGAGGCCCAGTCCCCGGCGCCCGTCGCCTGCGCCGCGACGGCCGCGGATCAACCGGCCGCGACCGCCGCCGCCCGCCGGTGCCACCAACCGGTGGAGGTCCTGTCCGCGCGCGGCACCGACACGCAGCTGTACGCGAACCCGGACGGCTCGTCCACCCTCACCCTCGCCGCCGAGCCGCAGCGGGTACGCCGAGCCGGCGGCTGGGTCCCGTTGGACACCACGCTGACGGTGGCGGCCGACGGCTCGGTCGCGCCCCGGGCCGTCCTCGGCGATCTGCGCTTCTCCGGCGGCGGCCGCCAGCCGCTGATCAGTCTGGGCAGCGGCGCCGGCGCGTTCACGCTCAGCTGGCCGGCGCCGCTGCCCAAGCCGGTCGTCGCCGGCGACACCGCCACCTATCCCGATGTCCTCGCGGGCGTGGACCTGCAGGTCACCGCGACTCCGACCGGCTTCCGGCACGCGCTCGTGGTGCGTACGCCGCAGGCCGCCGCCGATCCGGCCCTCGACGAGATCCGGTACGCGCTCGGCGGCGGCGCGGACCTGTCCATCGACACCCGGGCGGACGGGACCCTGATCGCGCACGACAAGGGTGGCCGGCCGGTGGTCTGGTCGCAGGCGGCGTCCATGTGGGACGATCCGGCGTCCGGCGGGAGGTCGTCGGTCCACGGGCCGGGCGACGGTGCCCGGCTGGCCGCGGTGACCGTCAGGTCCGACCGCGCGACCCTGTCCGTTCGCCCCGACCGGGGACTGCTGCGCGGACCGGGGACGCGTTACCCGGTCTACATCGATCCGCCGTTCTCCTACGTCAGCGGCTCGTCGCGGTGGGCGTACTCCAACGACCACAACGGCACCAACACGGACACGAGCGTGGCCCGCGTCGGGCTGGATCCCAGCGGCGGCTACCTGTACCGCTCGTTCTTCGAGTTCCCGACCAGCGCGGGCGGCTACAACCTGGTCGGCGCCCGGATCATCTCGGCCAAGGTGGACGCCACGCTGTACCACTCGTGGTCGTGCGGCGCCACGCCGGTGACCCTGTGGCACAGCGGCGCCATCATGGCGACCCCGCGGACGGACTGGTCGCCGGGGCTCGTCACCTACCTGGACACCCGCAGCGCCAACGCGCACAAGGGCACCAGCGACTGCGGCGACCAGCCGAACGTGAACATGAGCTTCAGCGGCAACCTCGCCGGCGACCTGCAGGCGGCGGTCAACGGCGGCGCGGGCAGCTACACGGTCGCGTTCTCGGCCCGGGACTCCGCCGGCAACGGGGAGTCCACACAGGACCGGTGGAAGAAGTTCCTTCCCTCGACCGTCGCGCTGTCGGTGCAGTTCAACCACGCGCCCGGTACGCCGGCCATCGGGCAGCTATCGATCGATCCGTCGTTCACCTGCTCGACCAGCCCGGTCCTGATCAACGGGCGTAACGGGATCACGCTGCGGGCGACGCTGGGCGACGCGGACAACGACTCCATCACGCCGCAGTTCACCGTGAACGGCGTCGACCCGCAGTACGTGCACCCGATGGGGCCGGCCGTGCCGGGGTCCTTCACGGCCTCGGTCGACGCGGCCGGGCTGGCCGACGGCAAGGCGTACTCGTGGACGGTCCGGGGCGGCGACGGCCTGGACGTCGGCGGGACGAGCCCGGCCTGCCCGTTCCAGGTCGACGACTCCGTACCGGGCGATCCGGGGGTGACGAGCACGGACCTCGCGCTGAGCGGCAACCTGATCGTGCCGCCGGCCGCGGCCGGGGCCTACGTCGGCCGGGCCGGTGCCGTCGCGGTCGCCCCGGCGGCGGGATACACCACTACGGCCGGCTACCTGTACGCGGTCTCCACGAGCGGGCCGGCCGTCCCGGTCGTGTGGGTGCCCGCGCGCAACGACGGCACGGCGACGCTGCCGGTCGTCCCGCTCGACGCGACGCGGGTGAACTACCTGTCGGTCCAGTCGCGCAGCCTCACCGGTCAGGTCGGCGGCATCGTGACCGTCCGGTTCAACACCCACGCGGCGACGGGCACCCCGCACGTACGCGGCGACTTCACCGGTGACGGGCACGCCGATCCGGTGCTCGTCGCCCCGGCCGACGGCGGATCCGCGCTGTGGCGGTGGACGACCACGGCGAGCGGGACGTCCGTCCTGCCGCCGACCGCCGCGGGCGGGGTCACCGGGGCCACCTCCAGCGCCCAGTTCTACCCGGGCGACTTCGACGGTGACGGCCGCACCGATCTCGCCACGCTCAGCCAGCCGGGCGCCGCGCCCTTCTCGTTCTCGGTCGCACTGTCGGACGGCAACGCCGTTCGGGGGCAGGCAGTCGACACCTCGGCCTGGGCCGTCGCCACCGTTCCCGGCTGGGCGCCGCCGCAGCTCGCGGACGCCAAGGCGGTCATCGGCGACTTCACCGGCGACGGCCGGGACGATCTGGGGTTCGCGTACAACGCGATCGCGGGCAGCCGCTGGGACTTCTGGGTGGCCGCCTCGACCAGCACCCCGGGCACCGTCTCCTTCGCCGCGCCGGTGCTGTTCGTCATCAATCCCACCAGCGACCTGTCGAAGATCAAGGTGATGGCCGGCGACGTCAACGCCGACGGCAAGGCCGACCTGATGGAGGCGTACGACCAGGGCGGCTGCACGACCGCGTTCTTCCTGCACCTGTCGGCGGGCGGTTCGATGCCCAACGGCACCCAGAAGTACGCCAGCGGCGCGAACGGCCTGTGCTGGGGCAGCGCGGGATTCCTCATGGGCGACTTCAACGGCGACGGCCACGCCGACGTCGGCGCGTTCGTCGACAGGTCGCTGTGCCAGTCCGACCTGAAGACCTGGCTGACCGTCAACGGCTCGGACGTGGCCGCGCCGACGACCCCGTTCTCGGGGTCGGGCACCCAGTTCTGGTGCCAGGGCAACATCAGCCCGTTCGTGGGGGACGTCAACGGTGACGGCCGGGCCGACATCGCCTCGCCCTACGTCACCTCCAACAAGCAGGTACGCCTGAACCTGTTCCTGTCCAACGGCACCGGGTTCGCCGCGCCGAGCCTGTGGTGGGAGGGCGGGGTCGGGCCGACCGGCACCGGCAGCATCGTCATCGACACCACCGCGAAGTACCAGTTCTACGCCGGGTTCAGCAACCTCTGCCTCGGCATCGCCGGATCCTCCACCGCCTCCGGTACGCAGTTCACCGAACAGTCCTGCTCGGCCGGCCTCAACACGCAGTTCACGTTCGAACGGTTCGGCTCCGGGGCGTACTTCCATCTGCATCCGGCGCACAACACCGGGATGTGCCTGACGATCGGCAACAACGGCAACGGGGCCAACTTCACGCCGCTGGTCCAGCAGGCCTGCAACAACACCGTCTATCACCAGATGTGGCAGGTCAACTACGTGGGCGGGACCGGCGACATCGTCGTCAACGTCCAGTCCAACGGCTCCGGCAAGTGCGCGGACGTCCAGTCGGGCGGCACGGCCGTGGGCACCGGTTGGATCGAGTACGACTGCCACGGTGGCGACCCGCAGGAGTACCACCTGCGCCGGGTCGGCTGACCGTCCGTCACCGCCGGCCCCGGCGAGGCGCCGGGGCCGGCCTCCGCTCGGCCTCTCCCTTCCCTGATTCCAGCCTTTCCTTTGAAGCAGGTGTCTTCATGCGCATACGCGGTTTCACGGCACTGGGTGCCGGATTACTCCTCACGATGGCCTCGGCGGGCGCCGCCCTCCCGGCCGCCGCCGCGCGGCCGGCCCCACCCCGGGCCCAGGCGGTCACGCCGACCGCCGTGCGGGCGGTCGGCGTCGCGGCCCGAACCCCCGATCCGACCAGCGGACAGACCATGCGGTCCGCCCCGGCCGCGCGTACCCGGCCGCGGGCGGGCTCCGTGACGATCGCCGCCGGCACCGGGTCCGGCTGGCACGCCGCGTCCGGCCAGCCGATCGCCGTTCAGGCCGACACCGCCGTCCGCGTCGACGTCCTCGCCACGACCGGTGCCGCCCGGCCGTTCGTCGCCCGCGTCGGCCCGGGAGCGCGCGCGGTCCGCGTCGACTATCAGGCGTACGCGGACGCGTACGGTGCCGACTACGCCGCCCGCCTCCACCTGGCCCGCCTACCCGAATGCGCACTGTCCACACCGGACGCGCCCGGCTGCGCGCCGACGGCCCTGACGGCCACCAAGGACGAGGCGGGGGCCACGCTCGCCGCCACCCTCGGCGTACGCGAGGACACCGCCGGGCGTCCGGCGGCCGGGTCGGCAGCGGTCGGGCCGGCCGCCGCCCAGGGGACGCTCGTGGCTCTGGTCGCGGCGCCGTCCTCCTCGGCCGGCAGCTACACGGCCACCAAGTTGCAGGCGTCGCAGACCTGGTCGGCGGGTGCGGAGTCCGGTGACTTCGCGTTCAGCTATCCGCTGCGCGTACCGCCGTCGCAGGGCGGACCGGCGCCGCAGGTGCAGCTGTCCTACTCCAGCCAGTCGGTCGACGGTCGCACGGCCGCGTCCAACGCGCAGCCGTCCTGGCTCGGCGAGGGCTTCGACTACGAGCCCGGCTCGATCGTGCGCGCGTACGCCGACTGTGCCGACGACGGCCAGGCGAACGACCACGACCAGTGCTGGGGCGGCGACAACGGGACGCTGTCGCTCTCGGGCCACAGCGGGGAGCTGATCCAGGACGCCACGAACCCGGCGCGCTGGCATCTGAAGAACGACGACGGCACCAGGGTCGAGAAGCTGGCCGACGCGGCCGACGGCAACGGCGACCAGACCCGCGACTCCGGCGGGAACCTGATCGCGGAGGGCGAGTACTGGAAGGTGACCACCACCGACGGCACCCAGTACTACTTCGGCCGCAACAAGCTGCCCGGCTGGTCCTCGGGCAAGCCGACCACCGAGTCCACCTGGACGGTGCCGGTCTTCGGCAACAACACCGGCGAACCGTGCCACGGCTCGACCTTCGCCGCCTCATGGTGCGCGCAGGCCTACCAGTGGAATCTGGACTACGTGGTGGACGTGCACGGCAACAGCATGTCGCTGTGGTACGACCAGGAGACCAACCAGTACGCGCGCGCCAACACCGCGTCCAGCGTCTCGACCTACGTCCGCGGCGGGACGCTCGCGCACATCGACTACGGCACCCGCACCGACACGGAGTTCACGGCCACGGCGCCGTACCGGGTGGTGTTCGACCGGCAGGACCGGTGCGTCACCCAGGGCTCGACCTGCACCTCGGCCACCCCCGCCAACTGGCCGGACGTGCCGTGGGACCAGCAGTGCACGTCGACGACGTCCTGCACCGACCACTACTCGCCGGTCTATTTCAGCCAGAAGATGCTCGGCGCCGTGCGTACGCAGGTGTCGACCGGCGGCGGCTACCGGGACGCGGAGACCTGGACCCTCAACCACGTCTTCAAGGACCCGGGCGACAACCACGCCAAGATCCTCTGGTTGCAGTCGTTGTCGCACACGGGCAACGTGGGGACGGCCACGACCCTGCCGGACGTCACGTTCACCCCGATCCAGATGAACAACCGCGTCGACATCACCGGCGCCCGCGATCCGATCGTGCGCTACCGCCTGCACGCGGTGGACGACGAGTACGGCGGCGAGCTCACCGTCACCTATTCGGCCGCGGAGTGCTCGGCGGCGAACAAGCCCTCGGCGCCCGAGACCAACACCAAGCGGTGCTATCCGATCTGGTGGACCCCCTACAACGAGACCACGGCAGTCTTCGAGTACTTCCACAAGTACGTCGTCACCGACGTCGTGCAGCGGGACCTGACCGGCGGCGGCAAGGCCGTCGAGCACCACTACTCCTATCTGGACGCTCCGGCGTGGCACTACGACGAGGCGGCCTTCGTCCCCGCGGCCCACAAGACCTGGGGGCAGTGGCGGGGCTACAGCCGCGTACGGACGGTCACCGGCGGCACCGACACCACCCGCCAGCAGGAGGACACCGTCTACTTCCGGGGGATGAACGGGGACAAGCTCCCGTCCGGCACCCGCGCCGTGACGATCGCCGCCGACCCCGACTTCGGCACCGCCGCGATCGCCGACGAGCCCTGGCGCGACGGCAGCGTCCGCGAGAGCATCGTCTACAACGGAATCGGCGACACGGCCCCCGTCGTCACCAAGACGCTCGACGAACCGTGGGAGCACGGCCCGACCGCCAGCCGCGTCCGCGACGGCGTGACCGTCTCCGCGTACGCGACCGGCACCCGGACGGTCACCGTCAAGAACGCGCTGGCGGCCGGGGGCTGGCGGACGACGCAGACCAACAGCACGTTCGACTACGACGCCGGTGCGGCCGACCCGACCGGCCGGGTGACGAGCACCGAGGATCTCGGCGACCTCGCCACCACCGCCGACGACACCTGTACGCGCAACACCTACGCGCTCAACCCGGCGAGCTGGCTGATGGACAAGACCGCCGAGGTCGAGACGGTCGCCGTCCGCTGCTCGGCGACCGTGGCCCGGCCGGCGGACGTCGTCGGCGACACCCGGACGTTCTACGACGGCGGCACGACGTTCCCGACCGCCGTCAGCCTGGGCGACGTCACGCGTACCGAGCGGGCGACCGCGTACAACGGGACGACACCCGTCTACAGCCCGGTGTCCACCGCTACGTACGACCGGTACGGCCGCGTACTCGACAGCTATGACGCCCTCGGCACGAAGAGCTCCACGGCGTACACCCCGGTGACCGGCGGCCCGGTCACGGCCGTCACCACGACCAACGGGATGGGCTGGGCCGAGACGGTGAGCCTGGAACCGGCGTGGGGGTTGCCGACCCACAAGGTCGACGTCAACGGCAAGGCGACCGACGTGACGTACGACGGGCTCGGCCGGCTGACCGCCGTCTGGCTGCCCGGCCGCGCGGCACCCCAGCTCGCGGACATGCGCTACACCTACGTCGTGCGCGGCTCCACCGGGCCCACGGCCAGTTCGACCGCCACGCTCGACAACACCGGCGGCGGCTACAACACGAGCTGGACGCTCTACGACGGGCTGCTGCGGGCACGGCAGACGCAGGGCGTGTCGGCCGCCGGCGGCCGGATCCTGACCGACACCGGCTACGACTCCGCCGGGCGTACGGCCCTGGCCTCGACCGTCTACTACGACACGGCGGCCCCGGGCGCGGACCTCGTGACCCCGGTCAGCGTGGCGCCCGGCCGCACCCTGACCAGCTACGACGGCGCCGGCCGGGCCACGGTGGCGGCGTTCCAGATCAACGGCGTGGAGAAGTGGCGGACCAGCACGGCGTACTTCGGCGACCACATCGAGGTCACCCCGCCGGCCGGCGGCACCGCGACCGCCACCTACTCCGACGCGCGCGGGCGCACGACGAGCCTGCGCCAGTTCCACGGCAGCACCCCGACCGGCGCGTACGACACCACCGGGTACACCTACAACCACCTCGGCGACCGGGCCACGGCCGTCGACCCGATGGGCGACACCTGGCGGTACGGCTACGACCTGAACCACCAGACGATCAGCGTCGACGACCCCGACAAGGGGCACACCGCGACGACCTACGACGCGGCCGGCGACCCGCTGACCGTGACCGACCAGCACGGGCAGATCACGTACGCGTACGACGCGCTGGGCCGCAAGACGTCGGCCCGGAACGGCACGACCGCGCTCGCCGACTGGACCTACGACACCCTCGCGAAAGGACAGCTCACCTCGGCGACCCGGCACACCGCCGCCGGCGACTACACCACCGGGGTCACCGGCTACGACAACTCCTACCGCAGCACCGGCGGGTTCGTGACGCTGCCGGCCGGTGAGGGGATCCTCGCCGGCACCTACACCAGCACGATCACCTACAACGCCGACGGCAGCACGGCGACCGCGACCGCCATGCGCAACCCTTCGGTCAGCGACGGGCTGCCGGCCGAGACCATCCGGTACGGCTTCAACAAGCTCGGCCAGGCCACGACCGTCGCGGGCACGGCCACCTACGTCACCGGCATCGGCTACGACGAGCTCGGCCGGCGTACGCAGCTCGACCTGTCGACCGGCAACGGCCGTACGCTCAGCCAGGTCTGGGCGTACGAGACCGGAACCGGGCGGGTGACCGAACACGGCGTGCTCGACAACGCGGGCGCGGTGTACCAGGACACCTTCACCTCCTATGACGCCGTGGGCAACGTGTCCACCCTGGACGACCGGACCGCGCAGTACGGCGGACCGGCGAACGACACCCAGTGCCTGCACTACGACTACCTGCGACGGCTGGATGACGCGTGGACGCCGGGCGCCGGCAGCTGCGCGGCGGCCCCGTCCACCGGTACGCTCGGCGGCCCGAGCCCGTACTGGCAGTCCTACGGCTACGACCTCGCCGGAAACCGGACGACCCGGACCGACCACACCGGAGCGGGCAACCTGCTGCGGACGCTGTCCTACCCGGCCGCGGGGCCGAACGCGGTCCGGCCGCACACCGCCACCACCGTCACCCAGCAGGGTCCGGGCGCGGCGGGCCCGGCGACCTACGCGTACAACGGCGCGGGCGACACGACCAGCCGGCCCGGTCAGACGCTCGGCTGGGATGTCGAGGGACACCTGTCCAGCGTCACCGCCGGCGGCCAGACCACGACCTACGTGTACGACGCCGACGGTCACCGGCTGCTGGCCAAGTCGCCGGCGGCGACCACGCTGACCATCGGCTCGGCCGAGTTCCGGGCGGCCGGCGGCACGGTCACCGCCACCCGGTACTACGGCGCGGACGCCGTACGCACGCCGGCCGGGGTCGCCTGGCTCACCCTCGACCAGCACGGTACGCCGGAAGCCTCGTACGACGCCGCCACGCTTTCCGGCCAGCGCCGGCGGACGACGCCGTTCGGCGAGGCGCGGGGCAACCCGGTGACGTTGGCGGGCAGCCACGGTTTCGTCGGCGGTACGCCCGACGCGACCGGCACGACGCACCTCGGGGCCCGCGAGTACGACGCCGAACTGGGCCGGTTCCTGTCGGCCGATCCGCTGTTCGACTCGTCCGATCCGCAGAGCTGGCAGAACTACGCGTACGCCGGTAATTCGCCCGCGACGTTCAGCGACCCGGCCGGGACGAGCCGGGAGCCGGTGTGCGACGTGAACGGCGACTGCCTGATGAACCCGGGCCAGCGCAAGCCGGCGGGCTGGGACATCAAGGTGCCGGACCCGGTGAAATGCGACGCGAAGTGCGCCGCCAACCGGATCAAGAACAGCGGCGACCGCGACAAGGACGTGGCCGATCTGAAGGCGCAGTACTGCAAGCAGAACCCGACCTGCCAGGTCTACACGGCCGAGTACGACACCCCGTGGAGCGACATGACGAAGTACTCCGGCATCCGCCTCGGCGAGGCCCAGGAGATCGGCGACGGCACCCTCCTGAGCTGGAGTGAGGAGGCGCAGAAGGAATGGGCGAAGTCGGCCACCCTGACGGTCAGCGCCGGGGTGGAGGAGAGCCTCACCGCCGACTTCAAGGTGCTCGGCGGGTCGAACACCACCAAGGTGGACATCTCGGCGTCGGTCACCGTCTCCGTCAGCGAGACCACGACGGTGGGCCAGGGCCGGCAGACGGAGGTCAAACCCGACGGGGCGAACCAGATCTACTACCTGAGCCCCGTCATGGCCACGCGCTGGCACGTCACGGCCGACACGGTGGTCGACCGGGACGGCCGGCAGCACACGACCCTGCACTACAAGTTGGAGGTGGACATCTCCAGCACCCGCGCGATCACCAAGGTGTCGAGCTGGAACATGGTGCCGGTCAGCAAGCCTGACGTGCTGCAGCAGCTCTTCGGCTGAGGGCGGGCCCCGGTCCGCTGTCGGCCCGGTGCCGACCTGGAAGACGCGGGGGCGTCCCGGCTTCGGCCGGGGCGCCCCCTGTCGTACCCCGGCGGTAGCGTCGAGCACATGGCCGGACGGGGAGATGTGCCACCGCTGATCGAGGACAGGCTGCGGGCGGTGTGCCGGCGCCTGCCCGACGCCTACGAGGAGCCCGCCTGGACGGGTACGCGCTGGCGGGTGCGCAAGCGCACCATCGCCCATGCGTGTGTGGTGGAGGCCGACCATCCGAACTCCCTCGCGAGCGCGTTCGCGGCCGAGGGGCCGGTCTGCGTCGTCACGTTCCGGGCACCGGGCGGCGAGGCGGGCGGCCTCATCGCGTCCGGGCTACCGTTCTACTGGCCGGGGTGGGGGACCAACGTCGTCGGCATGCTCCTCGACGACGGGACGGACTGGACCGAGGTGGCCGAGCTGATCACCGAGAGCTACCGGATCCAGGCGCCGAAGATGCTGGTCAGACTCCTGCCCGAACCGTGATCATGAGGGCGGGACCGCCCGGGTTCAGGACCGTCGTGGATGGACCCGGCAGTTCGTGTGCAGGTAGCGCGCCCGGCCGTCCACGAAGTCGTAGATCGCCACCGTCTGCGGGTCCTCGAGTGGATCCGACGGCCGCATCAGGAAATGCGTCTCGCTCACCGGGAGCAGCGCGTAGCGGATGCGGTCGGGCTTCTGGAGGAACCGCGCCTGCATCGGGTCGACGACCACCGTCAGGCACAGCCCGCCGTCCTCGGCCGACACCTCGAACCGGGCACCGGGCCGCTCGTAGACACCCTCGTACCGGGACGGATCCAGGCGCAGCGCCGGGTCGGGGGCGGGCAGGTCCGGGACCGTCCCCAGGCCGAGGTCGGCCAGGATCTCGTTGAACACCTTGCGGTAGAAGCTCTCCCGCGGCCCGCCGTTCGTCAGCATCGTGATCGCCGTGTCCGCGTCCGGCAGGATGCGCAGGCGGGCGTTCTGGCCGATCGTGCTGCCGTCGCCGGCGTACACCGTCCGGCCGTGCCAGTCGCAGACGATCAGGCCGAGCGCCCACTCCGGCCCGAACATGTAGGGATCCGGCACCGGCACGCGCGAGGTCATCATCTCCCGCACGCCCGCCGCCGACAGCAGCCGCGTGCCGTTGCCCGCCACGCCGCCGCCAAGCAGCACCCGCGCCATCGCGAGCACCTCGCGTACCGTCGAGGTGATGTTGCCGCCCGGCCCGAACGCCCGTGGCAGGTGGTCGATCGGCGTCACGATCGGGCCCTCGGCCACGGACCGCAGCAGGTGCCCGGTCGCGGCCCGCGCCGCGTCCACCTGCTCGTGCCGGCTGTTCGTGTCGGTCAGGCCCAGTGGATCGAACAACCGGTCGCGCATCAGGTCGTCCCACCGCCTGCCGTCGGCGACCTCCAGGATTCTCGCCAGGATCGCGTACGCGAGCGCGGCGCTGTACCCGTGCGTCCAGCCGAGCGGGAACACCTGCGGCGCGTCGGCGATCCCGGCGACCATGCGCTCGTAGACGTCGTCGTCCTCGCCCGGATCCCCGTACGCCTCCTCGATCCCGTTGTCGTGGTAGAGCAGATGACGAGGCGTGACCCGGGCGCTGACCTCGGGGTCGCCGACCCGGAAGCCCGGCAGGTAGGTGCGGACCGGCTCGTCGAGGTCGACCCGGCCCTCGTCGACGAGCTGCAGGAAGGCCAGGGCGGTCCAGGTCTTGGTCATGGAACCGCACTGGTAGACGGTGTCGGTCGTCGCGAGCCGGCCCGTCTCGACGTTCGCGACCCCGACCGCGAACTCGGTGACCTCCCCGCCCCGCAGTACGCCGATCGCCGCGCTCGGGATCCCGTACTCCGCGAGCAGGTCGACGACCCGCGTACGCAGGCGGGCCACGTCCACCGTCATCGGGGCAGCCCGACCGCGTTCGCGGCGTCGGCCTCGAAGTACTCGGTCGTCGCGTAGCCGCCCGCGTACGTTTCGATGAAGTCGCGTACGCCGTCGATCGAATCGTGGGTGAGGAGGTTGACCGCCTTCGCGCCGTCCTTGCTCGCGACGGCGAGCTTCCACTGGGCGCCCTTGGGGAGCCGGGAATGCGCCTTCTTCAGTGCATCCCAGAACTTCGCTTCGTCCGAGACCGCCGACACTGCCATCACATGCATCGTCATTCCTCCTGAGTCGGGGAGAATCCTTTCCGGATGAAAAAACGCTACGTTGCGTTTTATCAAGCGTCAACGCAGATCGGGCTCAAAAGGCGAGATTGGGAGCAATCGTTGCAACAGGATTGCGAGTGAATGCAATTACCGCCGACAGCCCGTTGCAATGTACTGTGCGTAAAGGCAAGCAGGGAGGACGCACCGATGCCCGGGGGCAGGCTGACCGAGGAAGACCGCGAGCGCATCGCGGCCTGGCTCGCCGACGGCCTCGGCTACGCCGAGATCGCCCGCCGCCTCGGCCGCCCGACCTCCACGATCAGCCGCGAGGTCGCCAGGAACGGCGTACCGGGGGACTACCTGGCCGGCCACGCGCAGGAGGCGGCCGGGCGCCGGGCGCGGCGCGGCAAGCCCGCCCGGCCGCCGAAGATCGTCCCGGACGGCCCGTCGGCCGCGGCGGCGAGCGCCTTCGTCGACGAGTTCGCCGCGCTGCTGGCCGCGACCGGCCTGGCCAGGATGACCGCGAGGGTGTTCGTCAGCCTGCTCGTCGTGGACGCCGCGGGCCTGACCTCGGCCGACCTCGTCCACCGGCTCCAGGTCAGCCCGGCGTCGGTGTCCAAGTCGATCGGCCACCTCGCCGCGATGGAACTCGTCGTACGCCGCCCGGACCCCGGCGGCCGCCGCGAGCGGTACGCGATCGACGACGACGTCTGGCTGCGGGCATGGCAGGCCGACACGGGCGCGCACGGCGACATCGCGACCGCCGCCCGGCGGGGGATCGACATCTTCGGCCCGGACTCGGCCGCCGGTGGCCGGCTCGACCGGATGGGGCGGTTCTTCGGCCGGCTCAGCGAGCACATGGGCGGCAGCGCGCTCGCCGATCCCGTGGTGGACGACGCGCTGACGATCGTGGCCGCCCTGGTGCACGCAGCCCGTCCGATGCGGCCGACGGCCCTGGCCACCGCGCTCGGCTGGCCGCCGGACCGGGTCGCCGCGGCACTGGAACTGATCGCCGCCCGGCCGGAGATCGCCGATCCGCTGATGCTGCGTACCGCCGGACGCACCGCGTACGCGATCACGGTCCGCCCGGACCGCCTCACCGCGACCCAACAGACCGCCCTACACCCCTGACTCGCCCTCACCGCCCCGTCCCGCCGCGCCGCTGTCCACAGTGACCCCCTGCGACGATCTTGCGCGAATGTCTCGAATTTCGCGGCGAATGCCGGAAAAGCCCGGACATTCGCGCAAGATCGTCGGAACTCGGCGGGCAGGTCAGCAGGTGGCGAGCATGCTGGTGAGAGCGGACTTCTCGGCGCTGTCGACCGTCAGGGCGTAGTACCACTTCACCTGGATCCAGGCCCGGGCATAGGTGCAGTAGAACGAGGTCAGCGGCGGCTTCCACTCCGCCGGGTCCTTGTCGCCCTTGCTCTGGTTCACGTTGTCGGTGACCGCCCACAGCTCGGGGCCGCCGAGGTCGTTGGCGTACGTCTGGCGCTGCGCCGTGGTCCACGCCCAGGCGCCGGACGCCCACGCCTCGGCCAGCGGCACCATGTGGTCGATGTCGACGTCGGACGGGCTGGTCCAGGTCGCGCCGTCGTACGGGCTCTTCCAACTGCCGGCGGTGGGGTAGCAGCTGCTGTTGACCGTGACGCCGGTACCGTCCCGCTTGAGGACCGTCTCGCGGGTGTCGCAGGTGCCGCTGATCGTGATCCAGTGCGGGAACAGGGCTCTGTCGTAGGTCGACCCGTGCGATTCGGCGGCCACGGTCAGGGCGGCCAGCCGGGTCGTGGCGGTCGCCGCCGAGGGGATGTTCGGCGGCGTCGCGTACGCCGATTCCGGCAGCACGATCGTGAGCACGGAGACGGCGGCGAGGGCGAGGGTGATGCGCAGGAGTCGTTGCTTCATGGGGGCTCCCGGTGTCGGGCCGCGGCCGGTCGGGGGTGTCCGGCGGGGAACGCGGCCACGATCGCATCGAGTATCGACGATGGAATGCGATCGCGGAACGCGCGCGGGCGACGAGCGGATGAACTTCGCGTCGGCTACTACCCGAAGTAGGCACACTCGGCACTGACAATCTTCGATATAAACGAAGGCGTGTGGCTACCCCCGGCCACGTCAGGAGGATCCCGTGAAGATTCGCAGGAGGTACGCCGTCGCCACCACCGTGGCCGCGGCGTTCGTGCTGGTGGTCGCGACCACCTCGCAGGCCAGCGGCGCCGGCGGCCGAACCCCGGTCGCGCCCGTGAACTCGTTGGCGGCGGCCACGGCCGGCGCGGACGCGCTGGTCGCCGCCCGGCCCGAGGCGATCAGGAGCAGTGCCGGCGAGGCGTACGTGCGCGGCGGAGCGATCGCCGCCAACGGTCTCACCTATGTCCCCTACGAGCGGACTTACCAGGGTCTGCGCGTCGCGGGCGGCGACTTCGTCGTCGTGACCGACGGTGCGGGCAAGGTCGTGCTCACCTCGGTCGCCCAGGATGCCGCGATCGGTACGCTGAGCACCACGCCCGCGATCACGGCGGGCGCGGCCGAGAAGGTCGCCCGTCGCCAGCTGACCAAGGTGTCGGCGGTGGAGGGTACGCAGCTCGTCGTCTCGACGCTGACCGGAACCGCCCGGCTGGCGTACCAGACGACGCTGAACGGGCAGGGCGCCGACGGCTACAGCCGGCTCACCGTCACCGTGGACGCGCTGAACGGGGCGGTCCTCGACCGCGTCGAGCACGTCACGCGCGGCACCGGCACCGGCAACTGGGAGGGCACGGTCACGATCGCGACCAAGCTCAGCGGCAGCACCTACTCGCTGTCGAGCCCGACCACCAGCAACCTGCCGTGCCAGAACGCGACCGGCAACGCGACCTTCACCGGACCGGACGACCTGTGGGGCAACGGCGTCGGCACCAACCGGGAGACCGGCTGCGTCGACGCGCTCTACGGCGCCGAGAAGGAAGCCTCGATGCTCAGCGCGTGGCTCGGCCGCAACGGCATGGACGGCGCCGGCGGCGCGTGGCCGATCCGCGTCGGCCTGGCCGACCTCAACGCGTACTACGACGGCACGCAGGTCCAGATCGGCCACAACCAGGCCGGCGCGTGGATCGGCGCCACCGACGTGATCGCGCACGAGATGGGCCACGGCGTCGACGACCACACCCCCGGCGGCATCTCCCGCCGCGGTACGCAGGAGTTCGTCGCCGACGTGTTCGGCGCGTCGACGGAGTTCTACGCGGCCAACCCGGCCGACCCGTCGGACTTCCTGGTCGGCGAGGAGGTCAACCTGGTGGGCAGCGGCCCGATCCGCAACATGTACAACCCGTCGCTGCTGGGCGACCCCAACTGCTACTCCAGCAGCATCCCGAACGGCGAGGTGCACGCCTCGGCCGGTCCGGGCAACCACTGGTTCTACCTTGTCGCGATCGGGAGCAACGCGTCCGGCCAGCCGGTCAGCCCGACGTGCAACAGCACCACGGTCACGGGTATCGGCGTACAGAAGGCACTGAAGATCTTCTATGGCGCGATGCTGTTGAAGACCACGCAGAGCGGCTACCCCAAGTACCGCCTGTGGACGCTGCAGTCGGCCAAGAGCACCTACCCGGGCAGCTGCACGGAGTTCAACACGGTCAAGGCCGCGTGGAACGCGATCAGCGTGCCGGCGCAGTCGGGCGAGCCGTCCTGCCCGTAGTGCGCATCATCCCTGACGGCCCCACCGGGAAGGTGGGGCCGTCAGGCCCCGGTATCCATCAAATTCAAGATCTTTTTAAGATCATTTTGTCCCGGGTGCGTCGATCTCACCTCCGCTCCTCCCGCGGGAGACCGTTCCGGCGCGGGGCGCCTCCACTGCCACCTGAGTGGGGCGACGCATCATCCACCGTCGCATCGTCGCCCTTCACCTCACGCTGCGCCGGCCTTTGTCGCGACTGTCCAACCCGCGCCCATGCAAGGGTCTCCTCCTTGGAGCCTTCGTGGCTCTCGATCCCAGCAACCTGGTCCGCCGTCGGCGTGCAGCCGGCCTTCGAATCGTTGCGCCAGGCCGGATTCGCGCCACGCTTTGGCGTCGTGCATCGAACCGGGCTGCGGCGTGCCGGTCAGTACCAGGGTGCCGTGGTGGGATCCGACGACCTGGACGTTGAAGCCGCAGGCGTGGCGCTTGCCGGAGTACATGCCCGATCCGGGACAGTGACGCTGCAACAGCGCGGGCCGCCCTCGCAAATCCAGTCGTGGGGGTGGCGCGTTACGTGCGAGCCCTGGGTCGGGCCTGTCGTACGCAGAACTCGTTGCCGTCCGGGTCGGCCAGCTCGGCCGATCTGTCCTCGTCAGTCGACATCAGGGTCGCTCCGAGCGATACCAGCCGGTCGACCTCCGTACGCAGATCGGTGTCGGTCGCGGCGAGCAGAAAACGCTGCGTGTTGCGGACGGTCTTCGGGGCGACAGGTGGTCCGCCCCAGGCGACCTTCGTCCCGCCGAGCGGCGACTGGACGACCGTCTCCTGATTCTCGTCCCACACCAATGGCCAGCCGAGCCCCTCGCTCCAGAACAGACCGACGTCCCGCGTACCGTCGCAGGCGACCTCGGCGAGGTGGCCGCAGCCTGACAGGAATCTGTTGTCGGGCTCCATCACACAGAAATGGTTGCCAGCCGGGTCGGCCAGGACAATATGGCCCTCGTCGGGCAGCTGGCCGACGTCGACATGCACGGCCCCGAGCGCCACCGCCGCTGCCACCGTGTCCTGCTGGTGGGCGAGGCTGGTGCTGGTCAGGTGTAGGTGCAGACGGTTGAGGTGCTCCTCCTGCGGCCGCCCCGGAACGAATCGGAGGCCGACCTGCGTCGGCGTACCAGGCAGGAGCAGACCGCCCGCATCCTCGACCGCATCTCGGCGGAGCATGCCGCCCCAGAATCGGGCCAGCCGCGTGGGGTCATGGGCGTCGTAGGTCACTGCCAGCAGTTGTACGGCCATCTCCGGACGGTAGGCGTACACCGACAACCTCGCCACAGATATTTGCTAGACACTTTTCGGGGTGGGGGTCAGGGTGGTCGTGGTGGAGATAGACCCGTTCCGGTGAGGAAGCCATCGATGAGGCCGGTTCGGTACTGCATGCGTTTGAGGCGGTTCTTGACCGCGGCGGTCAGCGCGGTAGCGGTACGGGCGGACAGGTTGGCCAGGCTGCGTTTCATCGCTGACCACACCTTCTCGGCGGGGTTGAGTTCCGGGGCGTATCCAGGCAGCCGGTAGACGCGCAGCCACGGCCGGGCAGCGATCAACATCCGCATGCGGGCCGAACGGTGCGCACCCAGGCCGTCCCACACAAGCACGATCGGCCCGCCGAGTTGCTGATGGGCGGCGTCGACCAAAGCGGCGAAGTCGTTCTCCCGGAAGCCTTTCGGTTCACCTTTACGACCGCGGGAGGTGATCGTGCGGTAGATCAGCCGGCTGCGGTCGCCGGGCCGGTAGCAGACCATCCCGGCCACCGACACCCGCGCGTTACCGGCCGCGGTCACCTTCACCACCGGCGTCACGCCACGCGGTGCCCAGGTCGTGGCCTTGGCCGCCCGCAGCGTCTGACCGCACTCGTCAGCGAAGCAGATCCAGGCGTTCAGCCGTGTCGCGACTCTTTTAGCGCCGGCCACTGATAGCGGCGCCACCGGGCGATGGCCTGCTCGTCGCGTTCGATCGCCCGGTGGATCGGCTGCTGCGGGGGATAACCCAGCCGCCGCATCGCCTGCCACACCGTGGTGACACCCACCCGGACATGGAACATGACCGCGATCAGGTCACCAATACGCGCCAGGGTCCAGCGTTGGTCCTCGCCATGCCCGGCCGCCGCCGGACCCAGCTCCAACCGCGCCTTCAACCTGGCCAACTGCTCATCGGACAACTTCGGCTCCGGACCCGCAGCACCCCTGGAAGCCAACGCCTGCACACCACCGGCCAGCCACGCC
>NZ_KE386822.1:0-311456 GCF_000428945.1 Hamadaea tsunoensis DSM 44101
CCCCCAGCCCCCAGCCCCCAGCCCCCAGCCCCCAGCCCCCAGCCCCCAGCCTCCAAGATTCCGCTTGGATCAGGGAAATCACCCGAATCATGGCCCAAGATTCGGGTGGTAACCGTGATCCAAGCGGGATCTTGGAGGCGAGGCGCGGCGGCGAGGCGAGGCGAGGCGAGGCGGCGGGGTGAGGGGCGGGGGAGTCAGGCGGCGATCTCGCGGACGACGCCGGCCATCACCTCGTGCAGCGGCAGCCGGAGGCGTACGCTCGCCCGCGCGCCGAGTTCCTCGCCGAGATCGGGGGCGTCCCGGAAGCACGGCGTGATCGCCCGCCAGACGCGTACGCGGGTCTCCGGTTCGCGCAGGTCCAGCGTTGCCGGGTCGAGCCGGTCGAGGATGTGCTCGAGCCGGGCCACCGGCAGTGGCCTGAGCCGGCCGAGCATGATCCGGCTGGCCGCGGCCGGTCCGTGGCCCGCGAGGAGGCTCGCCGGATCGGCCTGGTCGGGCAGCGCCGCGGCCTCCACGATCCCCGGCCACGTACGCAGCAGCGGCACCCACCGCTCGAACGCCTGCCGGCCGGCCGCGTCGCCGTCGAGCACGACGGACAGCGGCGGATGCTCGGGCAGCCACTCGCCGAGCAGGGCCAGGTGCTCGGGCGTCAGCATGGTCCCGCACAGCGCCACCGGGATCACGAGTTCGGGGCGGCCCTCGTGGAGCATCCGGTGGACGGCGATCGCGTCCGTCGGGCCCTCGACGACGACCACGCGCACGGCCCGGATGTCGTCCGGGTCGCGCAGGGCGAGCTGGCGGCCGAGCCCGAACAGCGCGGCGCTCTTCTGGTAGACCGCGGTGGTCGGTGTGTTGAGGTACTTCGGCGCGGCCGGTCGCCCGGACAGGTCGCGCCCGGTGAACCCGACGACGTCGCAGGCCATGTCGTGGATCGGGAACACCACCCGGTGCCGGAAGTAGTCCACGGCCCGCCCGTTGTACGCGCGGTGGGCCAGACCGGCCGCGATCAGCTCGGCGACGGTGAAGCCGCGGCGGGTCAGGTTGTCGATGAGGGCGGTCCAGTGCTTCGGCGCGTAGCCGGGCTGCCACCAGGAGCCGATCGCGCCCTCGATGCCCTGCCGGCGCAGGTAGCGGACGGCCGCCGGCGCATGGGGGAGCCGCGCGGCGTAGTAGGCCGCGGCGGCTGCGTTGGCCGCCCGCAGGCGGTCCGGGGCGACGGGCTCCATCGGAGCTCATTTTAGTACAGGTGTTCTGAAGTTATCCAGGCTTCCATCACATTTCGTTGATGGATGGTGACGGGGGGTGTCGCAGTGCCCCCCGTCGGCGCGTCTGAGGTCAGGGCAGCGGGCGGCGGAGCGAGTACGTCACGGCGAACAGCCGGTGCGGTTCGTTCGCGTGGAAGACCGCGTTGCGGTGGTACGCCTCCCACCCGTCGGCGCCCGCCCGGTTGAGGTGGATCAGGTCGTCGTACCGCTCGTCGGTGCCCCAGCGCTGGACTCCGGAGCCGGTGTAGAAGATGGCGTCCCAGTCCATGAAGCGGTCCGTGCCGAGGGTGCCGGCGGAGCGGTATTCGAGGCGTGCGTACTCCCATCGGGTCATGAACGCATTGTGCCGCATAGGTAGCCGAGCGCCACCGCTGTACGCCGCGCGGGTCCGGTTTCCGTCTACAGAGGCCGGTCAAACCGGGCGGTGGCAGACCGCCTCGACGTTGTTGCCGTCCGGGTCGCGCACATAGGCCGCGTAGTAGTGGGCGTGGTATTCGGGGCGCGGCCGGGGTTCGTGCAGCACGGGCGCGCCCAGCCCGACGGCGGCCGCGAAGAACGCGTCGACGGCCGCCCGCGACGGGGCGTGGAAGGCGATGTGCGCCTCCTTGGCCACCCCCTCGGCGGTCGCCAGGCCGATCCAGAAGTCGGGCCGGGGACCGTCCTGCCCGACCGTGCCGTAACCGATCGTGTCGTCGTAGTCGAACAGCCGCTTGCCGCCCAGCGGGGCGAGCACCGCGTCGTAGAACGCGATGCTCGCGGCCAGGTCGTCGCACGGGATCGCGACATGATCAATCACGGCGATGATTGTCCGTGAGGGGTACGACAATCCTTCCGCCCCAGGCTGTCGGGGCCGGATCAGTGGTCGTAGCCGGATCAGCTGTCGGTGCCGGATCAGACGGTGACGGGCTCGGCCGCCGCCGCGCGCGGCCGGGTCCGCACGCCCCAGGCCACCACCGCCGGGTACGCGAGCGCGGCGCCGGCGAAGACCAGCCCGGTCGCGATCCAGCCGAAGCCGCCGAGCCCGAGCACGAGCGCGGTGACGAGCGGCGGGGCGACCATGTTGCCGAGCTGCCGCCCGGTGAGCCAGGTGCCCTGATACTGGCCCTGCGCCCAGTCCGGCGCGAGCTCGAAGACGACCGCCCAGGTGGCCGAGGAGAGCAGCAGCTCGCCGAGCACGTGGACGACGGCGGCGGCCAGCACCGCCACGATCACCCCGGCCACCGGCAGGACGCCGATCAGTCCCAGCAGGACGCACGAGGCGGCCACGACCAGGGCGCCCCGGCGGCTGGCCCGGGCCGCGGCGGCCGGACCCTCGATCCCGCGGGAGGCGCGTACCTGGAGCAGGACGCAGCCGGCGGTGTTGACGACGAGGGACGCCGACACCAGCCACAGCGGCGCACCGCCCCGGGCGACCAGCCACAGCGGCAGTCCGACCACGAACATGGCGTTGTACAGCGCCGACAGCAGCCCGTCGATCGCCGCGAACACGAGGAACGGCCGGTCCCGCAGGGCCACCAGCCTCGGCCCCGTCGCGGGCGCGGCCACCGGCGCGACCCGGCCGGCCCGGGCCACGATCGCGGCCGCGATCACGAAGGAGACCGCGTCGGCCAGCAGCAGCACCACGTATCCGGCCCGCGTGTCGAGCGCCAGGGGCACGGCGGCGGCGAGCGTACCGAGGCCGATGCCAAGGTTGTTGGCCGACCGGGTGTACGCGCGCAGGCGTACCCGTTCACCGGGAGCGGCGGCCGCGGCCACCATGGCACCGCTCGCACTGCGCGCGGCCGCGTCGGCGGCGCCGACCAGACAGGTGAGGACGGCGTACGACCAGAATCCGTCGATCAGGGTGAGGCCCGCGAAGCCGGCCGCGGAGACGAGGAGCGCGCCGATGTACATGCCCTTGGGGCCGGCGCGGTCGGCGAGATAGCCGAGCGGGGTGGAAAGGACGATGCTGACCGCGGCGGCGGCGCTCAGCCCGAGGGCGACCTGGGCGGGGGTGAGCCCGATGACGCGGGTGAGGAACAGGACGCTGGTCGCCAGGTACGCGCCGTTCCCGACCGTGTTGACCAGGGTCGCGGTGACGAGGACGCGGGCGGTACCGGGCGGTGGCAGCAGGGGCATGCCCTGATTAAACAATACGTACGTACGGTTTGCAATCCCACCCCCTCGCCCCGCCCCCTACCTCGACGATCTTGCGCGAATGTCCGGGCTTTTCCGACATCGCGGACGGAATGCGAGACACTCGCGCAAGATCGTCGCAGCGGGGGCGCGGGGGTCAGTGGGCTGAGAGGAGGGCGGCCAGGGCGGGCGCGAACTCCGCCGGGCTCGTCGCGTATCCGATGTGGTCGCCGGGGAGGTCGGTCACCCGCGACCCGAGCCAGTCCGCGATCACCAGGTTGGGCCGGTACGGCACGAACTCGCGGCCCGCGGCGCCGCCCACGAGCAGGATCCGGTCCGAGATCCGGCCGAGCGCGTCGAAGTCGGGCGCGTACCGGGTGTACTGCCGCAGTTCCGTCTCCAGGAACAGGTCCAGGTTCCGGTTCATCCGCTCGATCAGCTCCACGACGTGCGGCGGCAGCTCGCCCGCGGCGGGGCGCATGGGCGGCGGCGCCCCGATGCGCGCGTTGAACTTCGCCATCGCCGCGATCGCGCCGTTGGCCTGGTACTCGGCGTGGACCTCGTCGAGGAAGGCGAGCCACTCGTCGCCGTCGGGCAGGAGGTGGAGCAGGGGCGGCTCGTGGCAGACGAAGGCGCGTACCAGGTCGGGGCGCCGGGTCGCCAGGTCGAGGCCGACGATCGCGCCTGAACTGGACCCGAACACGTACGCGGGCCCGTCGCCGAGCTGCTCGATCAGCATGGCCGCGTCGGCCGAGTCCTGCGCGAGGCGGTCCCCGGATCCGGAACCGGGGGCGCTGCGCGAGAACCCCCGGCGGTCGTACGCGACGGTCGTGAACCTGTCGGCGAGAAGCTGGGCGGTCGGGGCGAAGGGGCCGGCGTCGCCGTTGCCGCCGGCGATGAAGAGCAGCAGGGGACCGCTGCCCCGGGACTCGTAGTAGATGCCGTTGAGCTCCATGCTGTTGGCCTGCATGCGTCAACCGTAGTTGACACACGGAGTCACTGTCAACCAAAGTTGACGCCAGCTCTTGCGGCTGCCACAGCTCCTATGGCTGCCGCAGCTGTTACAGCGGCTGCACCGCCACCGGCTCCCCGCTGCGGGCGGCCTCGTCGATCGCGAGGCTGAGCAGGTGGTCGTGGCACGCCTCCGCCAGGGGGTACGGCGCTTCGCCCACGCCCCGGCACCAGTCGCCCATGCGGGACAGGAGCGTGGCGATGGCGATCTCCTCATCGGACAGTCGCGCGCCCGCGAACGGGTTGCGCCACACGACCGTGCCGTCGTAGGAGATGTGGTCGAGGTCGAAGCCCTCCAGGTTGAGGTCCCGGCCGAGCTGGCGGCGGCGGAAGCTCGACTGCACCGGCGTACGCGGATCGGCCATGCGCACGACGGTGTCGTCGGCCAGCTCGCCGGCGCTGCCCCGGACCACCACCCGGCGGCTGCGCAACGGATTCCACCACTGGCCGTCGGTGAAGTCGTAGAGGCCCGCCCGGCCGCCGAAGTCCAGCGTCGCCAGCGTCGTCACGGCCGGCCGCGGCGTCAGGTCGTCGCGCCAGCCGTCGCGGTCCAGCGGGTCGGCGAGCGGCGCGGTGAAGGCGGTCGCGCGTACGGTCGCGGGCGTCCGGCCCACTCCCAGGAATCCGCGCAGCATCGACACCGCGTGATATCCGTGGGTCGACGACACCTGCGCCGACGTCCGCTCGCCGATCGCGCCCGCCTGCAGGACCGCGAGCCGCGCGGCGTGGTCGGGCAGCATCAGGTACTGCTCCGCGACCTGCACGAGCTCCGCGTTCTCCGCGCGCAGCAGGTCCGCGAGGCCGTCGCGGTCCGGCGCGGGCGGCGTCTCCGAGAGCACGCGTACGCCTTGCGCCGCCAGTGTTTTCACCAGACCGGGATTCGTGTCCCACGGCACGGAGGTGATCACGAATTCCGGCGATCCCGTACGCACGGCCGACTCGACGTCGTGCACGACGGGAATCGGCCGGTCGACGCCCGCGTCGGGAGACCTCGTCAGCACCGAGGTGACCGTGAACCGCTCGGGCAGCACCGCCGCGAGCTTGAAGAAGAACTGTGCCCGCCAGCCGCGGCCGATCACCGCGTAACGGATGGGGTCGGATGCCACCCGCGTACCCTATGCCACATGATCCGCTGGGTATACGCCTTCCTCGACCTGCCGGCGGCGGCCTTCGACCGGGGTGCCGCGTTCTGGACCGCGGCGACCGGGACGGCGCTGTCGCCGTCGCGCGGCGAGCGGGACGAGTTCGCCACCCTGGTGCCGGCGGGCGCGGACCCGCACCTCAAGGCGCAGGCGGTGGGCGGTGACGGCGGTGTGCACGTGGACCTGTGCGCGGACGACCCGATGGCGCTGGCCGGATCGGCGGTCGCACTGGGCGCCGGGCTGGTGGCCAACCACGGCGACTGGGCCGTCCTGCGCTCGCCGGGCGGCGTCCTGTTCTGCGCGGTCGCCTGGCACGGTGAGACCACCCGCGCCCAGCCGTACGCCGGCAGCCGCGCCGATCAGATCGCGCTCGACGTCGCCCCCGACCGGTACGCCGCCGAGATCGCCTTCTGGGCGGAGCTCACGGGATGGCCCGGGCGGCCCGGATCGCGGCCGGAGTTCCACCTGCTGTGGGATCGGGACCTCCCGTTCCGCCTGCTGATCCAGCGCCTCGACGAGCCCCGGCCGGGCGGTGCCCACCTCGATCTGGCGGCCGGCCCGATCGAGCAGGTACGCGTCCGCCACGAGGAGCTCGGCGCGACCGTGATCGCCGAATATCCGATGTGGACAGTCATGCGTGACCCGGCCGGCCGGACCTACTGCCTGACAGTCCGCGACCCGCACACCGGCGCCCTGTAGCCCCAGGGCGCCGGGGCGGGTCAGGGGCAGACCGGGCGGTAGGGGACCGAGGGAAGGTGGGCGGTCCACTCCTGCGGGGTGAGGTCGCGGCGGACCTGGGCGCAGATCGTGCGGGTCGCCGTCGCCGGGTCCAGCCGCCAGTGGATGATCCGGCCGTCCTCCCCGCCGGAGAGCAGGTCGCCGCCCGGCAGGAAGGCCAGCCCGCGGATCCGGCCGGTGTGCCCGGCGAGCGTGGCGACGAGCCGCCGGCTGCCCACGTCCCAGATCGCGACCGTCCGGTCGTCGCCCGCCGAGGCCAGGAACCGGCCGTCCGGGCTGAACGCGAGTACCTGCACCGGCGCGCTGTGTCCACTGAGGACGGCGAGCGGTTCCAGCGTACGCGCGTCCCAGAGTTTCACCGTCCGGCCGTCCCCGGCGGTGGCGAGCAGGGTGGCGTCGGGACTGAGGGCCAGGTTCTGCAGCGCGCCCTGGCGACCCGGCACGGCCTTGTAGTCCGCGGTCGCCACGTTCCAGGTCTGGATCATGCCGTTGAGGCCGCTGCCGAGCAGCCGTCCGTCCGGCGTGAACACCAGCGAACCGGACAGGTGGCTGGGGTACCTGTCGAGGTAGTGGGGTGCGGCCGGGTCGGCGACGTCGAACACGAACGCGCCGAGCGTCGCCGCGGCGAGCAGATCGCCCCGGGGCGCGTACGCGACGCCGGTCGTGGCGCCGAAGCCGGGCATGACGACGGGGGGACCGAGCCGGTGCCCGGTCGCCGGGTCCCACAGGGTGAGGCTCATGCTCCTCGTCACGACGGCGAGGACCTTGCCGTCCGGGCTGAAGGCCGTCGAGGCGACCTGATCGCCGAGCCCGTCGAGGGTCGCGCGGGGGCGGCCGTCGGCGTTCCAGAGGCGTACGGAACCGTCGCCGCCGGCCGTCGCGACGATCGTGCCGTCCGGGCTGACGTCGACGTCGTTGACCGGTGCGTCCACGGTGAACGGCACGGTCGTGAGGTCGTGCAGCACGATCGAGCCGTTGTAGCCGGCCGAGGCCAGCGCGCCGCCGTCGGCCGCGAGGGCGAGCGCGATCGTCTCGGTCCGCCCCCGGTCCAGGAAGGCCGCCACCCGGCGCCGCTGCGCGATGTCCCACAAGGAGACGACGCCGGTCTCGTCGGCGATCGCGATCCGCCCGCCGACCGGTGCCGAGACGGTCCAGCCGTAGGTTCCCCCGAGCGGGAGGGCGGGCAGTTGCACAGGTGCGGCACCGGACAGGTCCCACAGGAAGGCGCCCTGGTCGTCGCCGGAACCGGAGATCATCGGCCGGTCCGGCCCGAACGCGACGGAAAAGACGTGCGTACGCTTGCCGCCGAGGCGGAACGTCGGTTCCCCGGTCGCCAGGTTCCAGACGATCGGCTGGTCGGCGCCGGTCGCGGAGACCAGCCACCGGCCGTCGGCGCTGAAACTCAGCGAGGTGACGGCGCCCGCACTGCCCGACAGCAGCATACGCCGCCCGGAGTCCAGGTCGTGGACGGCGATCCTGAACCGGTCGTCCTTGCCGAGGCCGACGGCCACCCGGTTGCCGTCGGCCGACACCGCGATCGTGCCGGTCGCGCCCTTCTCCGCCAGCTCCGTACGCCGTGACCAGTCGGCCGCGTTCCACACCACGGTCTGGGGCGCGTCGCCGCGCTTGCCGGCGGTGACGAGCGTACGGCCGTCGCCGCTGAACATGACCCCGGCGGCGTGCGAGAAGCCGGCGTCGAGGGTGGCGCGTTCCGTGCCGGCGGCGGTGTCCCAGATGGACAGCCGCCCGTCCGTCCGGCCCGACGCGAGCAGCTGGTGGTCGGGGGAGAGGGAGACCGAGCCGATCGTCGGACCGTCGAGATTGAACACCCGCCGGTCCGGCACGGAGGCCGCGCTGACGAGCGCGCCGCGGGTCTCGGTGTCGCCGTGCAGGCCGGCGGCCGCCAGGGCGAGCAGGCCGGCCAGGTCGGGGTCGGTCGCCAGCATCGTCTTGGCCTGCAACGCGACCGCATCCGCGAGCGCCGCCAGCTGCTGGTCGCGGGCCTGCTGGCGCTGCCGCAGGGCGACCACGCCGCCGGTGACCGCCAGCACCAGCAGCACCGAGATCGCCGCCACCAGCCGCTTGAGCTGCGTCGCCCGCCGCCGGGCCCGGTCCGCCTCCGACTCGGCGAGATCGCCGCTCGCCGCGAGGAAGGCATGCTCCAGCTTGTTCAGCTCCGCCGGATGCTCGCGCGCCCAGGCCCGCGCGGCGTACAGCTGGGTGCCGCGCAGCAGCGCGCCGTCGTCGCGTTCGAGCGCGTTCCAGGTGTACGCGGCATCCGTCAGCCGGCGCTGGACGACCACGGTCGCCCGGTCGTCGGTCAGCCAGCGGTGCAGCCGCGGCCAGGCCCGGATCAGCGCCTCGTGGGCGACGTCCACGGTGTTCCCGCCGGTGCCGGTGCCGGTGCCGGTGCCGCCCGTGCCGCCGGTGCCGGTGCCGGTGCCGTCGTGGCCCGGGACGGAGTCGTGGCCGAGCACCACGAGGCGCGCCTCGGCGAGCCGGTCGAGGACGGCGTCGACGACTTCGGGCTCGGCCACGCCGTCGAGCTCGTCCCGGGAGATCGGCCGCCGGGTGTCCTCGGTGCCGTCGCCGAGGGCCGTCAACCGCAGCGCGATCTGCTTCATGGCGCGCTGCTCGGCCGGGGTGCAGTTCGCGTACAGGCGTTCGGCGGTCTGCGCTATCGCACCGCGTACGCCGCCCGTCTCCTGGTACGCCGCCAGCGTCAGGGTCGGCCCCCGGCGCAGCCGCCACGTCTCCAGGAGCGCGTGCGAGACCAGGGGCAGCGCGCCGGGCTGCCCGGCCGCGTCGGCGAGCACGGTCGTCAGCAGGTCCGGCTCCACGCCGATGCCGGCATGCGCCGCCGGCTGGACGATGATGTCGCGCAACTCGTCCGGGGTCATCGGGCCGACGAGCGTACTGGCGTCGCCGGCGAGGGCCGCCACGATCCGGGGATGCTGGCTGACATGGGCCAGGAAGTCCGCGCGTACGCCGAGAATCACGGTCGTACGCCGATCGGGCCCCAGGCTGACGTCGAGCAGCGCGTCGAGGAAGCGCGACCGTTCGTCCTCGTCCGCGCAGAGGGTGAAGATCTCCTCGAACTGGTCGACGATGAGCAGCGCCCGGGTGTCGGCGGGACCCGCGGCGAGCGCGCCGCGGATGGCTATGTCGAGCGCGGCCGGATCGGCCGCGTAGGCCTCGGCCACCGGCTCGGCGTCGTCGCCGGACAACTTCGCGACCTGCTCGGACAATGCGCGCACGGGGTGTTCGCCCGGGGTCATGAGCATGATCCGCCAGCGCCGCGCGCGGGCGCGGTCGGCCTGGATCCGGCCGATCAGCCCGGCGCGCAGCAGCGAGGACTTGCCGCTGCCGGAGGCGCCGAAGACGCCGCTGAAGGGCCGCCGCTCGACCTGGCCGAGCAGCTGGTCGACGAGCGCCCGGCGGCCGAAGAACCACTCGGCCCGCTCCGGCTGGAACGGCGCGAGTCCCTGGTAGGGGCAGGGCTCCTGGGTCGGCGGCACCGGCCGCGCGGCCTCCTGGTCGGCGGTCGCCTCCCAGCGGGCCTGCCATTCGGCGGCGTCACCCCCGCACGCCGCCACGTACGCCAGCGTCACTTCGAGCGAGGCCAGCCGGTCGCCCTTGGCCGCCTCGGCGAGCGTGCTGGGTGAGTAGTGGGCGAGCTTGGCCAGCCGCCGATAGCTGGGATTGCCCGCCCGTTCCCGCAGCTGCCGTAGCTGCCAGGCGAATCGGGGCACCGGCCCCGCATCCGGGTCGACCGGCTTCTCCGGACGTCCCATGCTCCGCACCTCCGTCGCGACCGGCCCGCCCGACCCCGGGAGACACCGTCCCAGCTGGACAGATCCAGGTGGACAGTGGCTCATGGTTGTCCGGGGTTGTTTGTCCGGCGGGCGCTACCGTAGCGCACAAGGTCCACAACTCGGCATGCTGCATTCGTTCCACCTTCCTCTCCAAGGGGGCGGCGGCCCGGGGGCGATCCCTGTCCGGCCGCCGCCCCGGCGGGGCCCTGCGACTAACGGGGGAGCAGGGCCCCCGCTCACCTCATCGCTTCCGGATCAGCCGCTTCAGCATCAGCCGCTTCCGGATCAGCCGGTTCAGCATCAGCCGGTTCCGCATTAGCCGCTTCCGGTGGAACGGGGCACCATGGTGAGGTGACGATTCCCGCCCTGCGGCCCGCGACCACCCTGGAAGCGGCCACCCTCGATCAACTCGAACAGCTCGCCGATCTGATGGCGGCCGGCGGGGTGACCGTCCTGAGCGGGGCCGGGCTCTCCACGGAATCGGGCATCCCCGACTATCGCGGCCCGAGCGGCGTAGCACGTCGGCATACGCCCATGACGTATCAAACGTTCACCGGCGACGTGCTCGCCCGGCGGCGCTACTGGGCCCGCAGCCACCTCGGCTGGCGCCGGATCGCCCGCGCCGAGCCGAACGCCGGCCACCGGGCGGTCGCCGATCTGGCGGCGGCCGGGATCGTCGGCGGCATCATCACGCAGAACGTCGACGGCCTGCACCAGGCCGGCGGCGCGCGTACCGTCGTCGAACTGCACGGCAACCTCGACCGGGTGGTCTGCCTCGACTGCGGCGCCTCGACCGGCCGCCTCGAGCACGACGAGCGGCTCCGGACGGCCAACCCCGCCTTCGCGCCCGAGATCCTCGCCGTGAACCCGGACGGCGACGTCACCCTCGACGACGGCGCGCTCGACGGCTTCCAGATCGTCGACTGCACCGCCTGCCCCGGCGGGACCCTCAAACCCGACGTCGTCTTCTTCGGCGAGACCGTGCCACTCGACCGGGTGAGTCACAGCTACGCGCTGGTCGCCCAGGCCCGCCTGCTGCTCGTGCTCGGCTCGTCCCTGACCGTCATGTCCGGGCGCCGGTTCGTCATCCGCGCGGCCAAGCTGGGCATCCCGGTCGCCATCGTCAACCAGGGACCGACGCGCGGGGACGACTACGCCTCGCTCCGGGTGGACGCTCCGCTCGGCGAGATCCTGCCGGAACTCGCGGCCCGATTGCGCTGACCTCTGGAGATTCAAGATATTCAGGTCCCGGGTTCGTCGATCTCACCTCCGCTCCTCGCGCGGGAGACCGTTCCGGCCCTGGGGGCCTCCACTGCCAGGTGAGTGGGGCGACGCATCGTCCGCCGCGGTTCGGTCGCGCTTCCCCGTCGGTCTTTGTCGCGGCTGTCCGCCATGGGCGGCTGAAGCGCGGTCGGCGGTTCGTTCGCGTGGATCTTGACGGATGCCCGGAAGGCGACGTCATCCGGGCCGGGACGATGTTTCTTTCCGGACATCCGTCAAGATCTCAAGAGGTTTCGCCCGCCACGCTGAAGGAGCGCAGCCGGTCGACCGCCAGCACCGTGAACGCGACGCTCACCACGAGCGCCAGGGCCGCCGCCACCGGTAGCGAGATCGAGCTGTGCACCGGCATCTGGGGGGACTGCGCGATGTGGTCGGCGATGGAGACCGCGTACTGCTGGATGGACAGGAAGCGGGTGCCCTTCAGAACGTTGCCGAGCAGCCCCTCCCAGAGCAGCACGTACGCGAGCCCGACCAGCACCGGCCGCCGCGTGAGCAGGCTGAGCGCCAGGAACAGGGCGGAGTACGCGAGCGAGCCGGCCGCCGCCGCCGCGAGCAGTCCGAGTGCGAGCTGCCCCGATCCGGCGATGAGCCCGATGAGGAACATAGGTACGCCGGTCACCAGCGTCGACACCGCGAAGGCGACGGCCAGCTTGGCGAGGATGATGTCCCGGCGGGGCAGCGGCTTGGTGAGGACGTGCACGAGGGTGCCGTCGTCGATCTCGGAGCCGAGCACCCCGGTCCCGACGATCAGGGCCATCACCGGCAGCACCACGGCGAAGCCGAGGCCGACGACGATCGGCGGGGTCCAGTCCTCGGCCGCGGCGCCGAGCGCGTCGGCGAGCCAGGCCAGGCCGAGCAGCATCAGCGGCATCGGCAGCAGCAGCAGGAAACGGCGCCGGCCGAACAGCCCCCGCAGGGTGATCGACGCGATGGTCATGTTCATCTTTCGTCTCCCTCAGGCCGCGACGAGGTAGGAGAAGACGCTTTCCAGCGACTCGTCGGTGGGCAGCAGCTGCTCGACGCGTACGCCGGTGGTCAGCGCGATCTTCGGCAGCGCGCGGGTGAACGTGCCGTAGTCGGAGGCGCGGACGGTGAGTCCGAGTGCCGGGTCGATGTCCACGCCGGCGACGCTGGCCTCGTTCACGAGCGCGACCGCGAGCCGTCTGTCGTCTGTGGACCTGATGGTGAAGACGTGCGGCCGGTTGGTCATGAGCCGGCGGATGCCGCGGTAGTCGCCCGACGCGGCGAGCCGGCCCGCCACGATCACCTGGACGGTGCCCGAGACCTGCTCGACCTCTTCGAGGATGTGCGAGCTGAACAGCACGGTACGCCCGTTCGCGCCCATGTCGTGCAGCAGGCGCATCATGTGCATGCGCTGGCGCGGATCCATGCCGTTGAACGGCTCGTCGAGCAGGAGCACGGCCGGATCGTGGACCAGGGCCGCCGCCACGCGCGTACGCTGCCGCATGCCCTTGGAGTAGGTCTCGATCCGGCGGTCCTGGGCGTCGGTCATCTCGACGAGTTCCAGGGCCCGGCGGGCGGCGGCCTCCGGCTGGGGCAGCTTGTGCAGCTTCGCGCTGGCCAGCACGAACTGCCACGCGGTGAGGAAGCCGTGGACCGCCTCGCGCTCGCTGACCAGCCCGAGCTTGGCGTAGACCGGCGGGTTGCGCCAGGTCGGCTCGCCGTCGAGCAGCACCCGGCCGCGCGACGGGGCGAGGAACCCGGCCATCATGTGCAGCACCGTGGTCTTGCCGGCGCCGTTCGGCCCGAGCAGGCCGGTCACGCCCGGCTCCAGCACCATCGACACGTCGTTGACGGCGACCAGGTTGCCGTACCACTTGGAGACGCCGTTCAGCTCCACCTTCATCGGGCGACCTTCCGGTAGCGCAGCAGGGTCAGCAGGACGCAGGCGGCGATGAACGCCGCCGTCAGCAGGGTGTACGCGAGGCCGAGCCCGCCGACGGGCAGCGCCTGCCAGTCGCCGGGGCCCCGCCGGAACAGCCACCCCCGGACGCCCTGGATCATCAGGTCCGGGCTGAGCAGGCCGCCCGCGTGCTGGATCTTCTCGTTGCCGGTGCCGGCCCCGATACCGATCACCGCCCCGGCGACCGCGCTGGTCACCAGGAAGTACGCCGCGATGATGGCGGCCGCCACGGCCCGCCGCCCGGACAGGGAGCCGACCAGGGTGGCCAGGCTGCCGAAGAGGGCCGCGCAGACCGCCGCGTACCCGAGCCCGGCCGCGTAGTGCCCGGCCTCCTGCCAGATCGCCTTGCCGCCCGGGGCCGAGAAGAGGCCGCCGAGGAACATCAGGGTCAGCGGGGCGGCCAGCACCAGCCAGGCGGCCGAGACGACGGCGGCGAGCTTCGCCAGGGCGTAGTCGCGGCGGGTCAGCGGCCGGGAGAAGTACAGCGGCAGCACCCCGGTACGCAGATCCCGCGAGACCAGTTCCGGCCCGATGATCGCGCAGAACAGCACGACCAGGATCGACACCGAGTCCGTGTAGGCCAGGTAGCCGAGGACGGGCTCGCCCTGGATGGCGCGTACGGCGGTGACGATCACGGCGATGCCGAGCGCGACCGCGACGACGAACCACGGGAAGATCTTGGCCTTGGCGCTGCGCCCGAACCCGAACGCGGTACGCAGCCCGTGGACGTAGAGCGACCGGGCGGCGTACGCGCGGCCGAGGCGCGGGCCGTCGTAGCGCTGGTAGCCGATGTCGTGGATGACGCCTGTCTCAGTGGACAACTTCGGCCTCCGGTGCGGTCGGTGCGGCGGCGTCGGCGAACAGCTCCGCGATGCGGTGGCGGCGCAGGTCCAGCCGGTGCAGGGGCAGGTCCAGCCGGGCCACCTCGCCCATGATCTGGTCGTAGGTCCCCGGTCCGGTCAGCGGGACCAGCAGCAGGTGGTTGTCGCGGGTGACCGGCAGGCCGAGCGCGTCCAGCGCGGCCGCCAGGTCGTCCTGGCCCTCGGCGACCTCGACCGCGAGGACCTCGCTGGAGGTGGTCATCGACGAGACGAGGTCGGCCCGCAGCAGCCGGCCGCCGTCGATCGCGATCAGCGAGTCGCAGATCCGTTCGACCTCGCCGAGCAGGTGCGAGCAGACGATCAGCGAGATGCCGAACTCGGTGCCGATCCGGTGGATCAGGCCGAGCATCGCGTCCCGCCCGGCCGGGTCCAGCCCGTTCGTCGGCTCGTCGAGCAGCAGCAGGTCGGGGTCGTGCACGAGAGCCTGGGCGAGTTTCACCCGCTGCTTCATGCCGGTGGAGTAGCCGCCGATCTGGCGGTAGCGCTCCTCGTACAGGCCGACGTGGCGCAGGGCCTCCGAGGCGCGCTCGCGCGCGGCCACCTTCGGCAGCCCGCTCATGCGGGCCATGTGCGTCACGAACTCGGCGGCGATCAGGTCCGGCGGGAGGCAGTCGTGCTCGGGCATGTAGCCCACGCGGGCGCGGATCTGCTCCGCGTCGGCGCGGGGGTCGAGCCCCAGAACGCTCACGCGCCCCGAGGTCGGCTCGACCAGCCCGAGCAGCATCTTGATCAGCGTCGACTTGCCGGCGCCGTTCGCCCCGACGAGGCCGATGACGCCCGGCTGCACCCGGACCGTGAAATCGCTGAGCGCCAGCACGCCGTTGGCGTACCGCTTGGTGAGCGACTCGGTCGCGATCAGTGTCACCTCGACACCGTAGGCGCCCGCGAGCATGGTGAACATCCGGCGGCAACCCTGAGTTATCCCCCAGGAAACACGCAGCCCACATCCTGTGTGAGTGACGATGTGAGTGATGCCCGCGCATGCCTTTCTCGGCTGCGGGGGTGCCCGGAAGGGAAGAGTTGCGCCTATTATCCGCAACGTGAACGACGCTGATCGGCTGACCTGCATCCGGACCACCCCTTGGATCTCCGAGCTGCTCGCGCGGCTTTTCGACTTCGACATCACCCGCAGCGTCGCGGGGCCGCTGCACGACCTGCAGCTTCCCGGCGGCCAGCCGCTGGAGATGATCGCCGGTGACGCGGGCGGCGGCGCATTCCTCCTGACCGACACCGGTGCCGTGGTGTACGCCGGCTCCGAGGGCGAGGGCGGCCTGGTCGCGTACACGCTGCGGGACGCGATGGCGCTCGTCGTCGGGCTGCCCAGCCTGCACGACGCGCTGGCCAAGCCGCTCGACGAGGAACTGCTCACCTGGATCCTGGCGGCCGACCTGTTCATCCGGGACGACTGGCCGGAGCTGGACGAGCAGCGCGCGCGGCTGCGCGAGACGCTCGACCTGCCGAGGGCCGAGAACCTGCTGGCGCAGCTGCACGAGGCGGCGGCGGACGAGGCCTACCGCCCGGTCAGCCAGTACGGCCCCTACGAGCCGATGCTGGCCAGCCTGCGCGACTGAGCCGTCAGGCCCGGTTGGACTGGGCGGGGATGCGCGGCGCGGCCTCGGCCCGCCACGCCCGCCCGGTGTTGTAAACGATCCGGAACCCCAGGTAGGCCGAGAGCTGCGCCCAGTGCGCCGAGCCCATCCGCAGCTCGACGGAGTTGCTGCGCTGGCCGTTGGCGAGCACGTCGAGCAGCACGGTCTCGAACGCGGCCGACTCCACCCAGCCGACCTGCCGGGTGTAGCCGCACATCATCGCCGCGCCCGTGGTGATGAGGAACTTCTGCAGCGTGGTGGTGGTGGCGTTCATGACCGAGCAGCTGCCGAAGAACAGCCGCTTGCCCTCCAGCTTGCCGGCGAGCTGATCGGCGAGCTCGTCGAGCTCGACGCTGTGCCAGTCGGTCAGGCACAGCCGGGTGGGCTCGCCGTGCATCGCGAAGAAGCCGACGGTGAAGTCCTGGTACTCGCGCAGCGTCCACCGGTCGAGGTAGAACCACAGCTCATCGGGGGTGGCGACGTCCTTGTGGATGAACCGGATGGTCCCGAGCCGCTCCAGCAGCTCCAGCGTCGGCAGGACGGAGCCGCGCTTGCGCAGATCGCGGTTCCATTGCCCTTCGAAGCAGAAGATCCCACGGCCCATGTGCCACGCCCTCCCCGGTCGGCTTCTCCGCACGGTAGCGCAGGCGACCGACATTCGTTTCCCCTCGCCGCGCGGATTGCCGGGCCGATGTGAAGATCCGTCAGTAGGGTTGACGGCATGGCGACGATCGGATTCATCGGCAGCGGGCACATCGGGAGCACGGTCGCGCGGCTGGCCGTGGCGGCCGGGCACGACGTGATCATGAGCAACTCGCGCGGCCCGGAGACCCTCGCCGAGCTCGTGGCCGAGCTGGGCCCCCTGGCCAGCGCCGCAACCCCCGAGGCCGCGGCCGAGCAGGGCGACCTCGTGGTGGTGAGCATCCCGCTCAAGGCGATCGACAGCGTCCCGGTCGCCCCGCTGGACGGCAAGGTCGTGATGGACACCAACAACTACTACCCGCAGCGGGACGGTCACGTCGCGGCGCTGGACGACGACTCGACCACCGGCAGCGAGCTGCTCCAGCAGCACCTGCCGGACGCGTTCGTGGTGAAGGTGTTCAACAACATCAACTACAAGCACCTCGGTACGCTCGCCCGCCCCGACGGCGCGCCCGACCGCAGCGCGCTGCTCGTCGCGGGGGACAGCGAGCCGGCGAAGCAGCAGGTGACCGACTTTCTCGACCAGATCGGCTACGACACCGTCGACGCCGGCGCGCTCGGGGAGGGCGGCCGTAAGTTTCAGGTGGGCTCGGCGGCGTACGGGAACCTCTACGGCGACCTGAGCTCCCCCGACGGTACGCCGGCCGACGCGGCGACGGTCTTGTCCGTCCTCATGAAGGACGCATGATCCACAGGATGATCCACAACTGACCACGACACGTGACGCCGTCCGGATGACAACATCCGGGCGGCGTCGTCATACGTACGCGTGACGCCCGTCCTCGGGTGCCGCGACCGTCCATCTGCTCGTGCATGTTCGTCAATGTCCGAGTCTTCCTTTCGGCGCCTTCGCCTGGTATTCCTGGTGCACCCTCGTTCCCACTACCCCCGCGTTCCCCCGACACCAGGGAGTACCACGTGCGTACCCTGCTCCGCTCGGCCGCCGTCACCCTCG
Source organism: Hamadaea tsunoensis DSM 44101 (assembly GCF_000428945.1). GTDB lineage: Bacteria > Actinomycetota > Actinomycetes > Mycobacteriales > Micromonosporaceae > Hamadaea > Hamadaea tsunoensis. The sequence continues at coordinate 17,419 of NZ_KE386822.1, forward strand.
CGGCAGCCGGCCTCGTCCTCGGCTTCGGCCTACCCGCCGCGGCCGCGTCCAGCGTCAACTACGTAGCGCTCGGCGATTCCTACTCCTCCGGCGTGGGCGCCGGGAGCTACATCAGCTCCAGCGGCTCCTGCGACCGCAGCACGAAGGCGTACTCGGCACTCTGGGCGACCGCCCACGCCCCCGCGTCGTACACCTCCGTCGCCTGCTCCGGCGCGACCACCTCCACGGTCAACAGCTCGCAGCTGTCGGCCCTGACGGCGAGCACCACGCTCGTCAGCATCACCATCGGCGGCAACGACGCCGGGTTCTCCAACATCATGTCGACCTGCGTCCTGCAGGGCACGTCGGCGTGTGTCGCGGCGGTCCAGTCCGCCGAGAACTTCGCCAACTCGACGCTGCCCGGCCGGCTCGACACGACCTACGACAACATCCGGTCGCACGCCCCCAACGCCCGTGTGGTGGTGCTCGCGTACCCGGTGTTCTACCTGCTCAACCAGCCGCTGTGCGTCGGCCTCTCGGAGACCTCGCGGGCGAAGATCGACGAGGGCATCAACCTCGTCGACAACGTGATCAAGACCCGGGCCACCGCCCACGGCTTCGTGTTCGCCGACGTCCGCTCGATCTTCGTCGGCCACCAGCTGTGCAGCGGCGGCACCAAGTGGCTGCACGCGCTGAACTTCGCGTCGCTCGACGTGTCCTACCACCCCACCGCCGACGGCCAGGCCGGCGGCTACCTCCCGGTCTTCACCAGCGCGGCCGGCTGACCCGTCGTACCGGGCGCCCCCGCCCGGTACCCTCACCTCGTGATACGTGCGGTGGTCACCGATCTCGACGGAACGATCGTCCGGACCGACGGAACGATCAGCCCCCGGATGGCGGCCGCCGCGCGTACCCTCGCGGAACGCGGGATCCCGCTCATCGCCGCGACGGCCCGCACCCACTACGGCGTCGCCGCCGCGGGTCTCGACTTCACCCTCTCCGTCTGCTCCGCCGGCGCCATCGGCTGGGACCACGACACCCGCGTGTGGCGCGAGACCTTTCCCCACCCGGCCGTACGCGAGGTCGCCGAGGCGATCCTGCGGCTACCGGGCGCCGGTGTCGGAGCGCACGACGGCGACCAGTGGTTCATGACGGCGGCGTACGCGACCCTCAACGGCTGGCGCAGCCGCGGCCCGAGGACCGTCGTCGAGCCGGGGGAACTGCCGCCGTCGGCCTGTGTCATGGCCGCGTGCGCCCCGGATCTCAGCCCGTTCGCGCTGATCGAGGAGCTGGGCGTCGACCCCGCGATCGCCACCCTCAGCACCGCCGGGCGCAACGTCGTCGACATCACCCCGTCCGGTGTGGACAAGGGGACCGGGGTGCTGCGCGCGCTCGCGTACCTGGGGATCGCCCCGGAGGAGACGGTGGCCTTCGGCGACATGGTCGCCGACATCCCGATGTTCGGCGTGGTCGGTCTGGGCGTCTCCGTCGGCACGGCCCACCCGGACGTGGTCGCGGCCGCCCAGCACGTGGCCCCCGACGCCGACTCCGACGGCGTCCCCGAAACCCTCACCCTCCTGGGCCTCCTCTAACAGTTCCGACGATCTTGCGCGAATATCCGGGCTTTTCGGACATAGGTCGCGAAATTCGGGACACTCGCGCAAGATCGTCGGAAGGGGGCGGGTGGGTGTGAGGGATTCACGCGAACGGTGTCGGGGAGGCGGCAGCGCGGGGGAGCGGACGGGCGTGTGATGAACCATGGCCGACATCGACCCACCCGTATGGAAGCTCCGCTGGACGGACCTGTGGTGGCTGCTCGCCTACCCGGTCTACCAGACCCTCGGCACGATCCGGCACGAGGGCAGCCACGCCCTGGTCGCGAAGCTGGAAGGCGCGGACGTCACGAAGTTCGTCATCTACCCGCAGACCGACCTCGGCCGGTTCACGTGGGGATACACGCAGTGGAACAACGCGGACACGGACTGGGTGACGCTCGCGGCGCCCTACCTCTGCGACCTGCTGTGGTTCGTGGGCTTCTTCTTCCTGCTGACCCGGCTGCCCTGGCGCAACCACCTGATCTGGCTCAACCTCGCGATCCTCGGTCTGCTGTCGCCCCTGCTCAACTCGGGCGTGCAGTGGATCGAGGGCTTCATCAACCCCGACAGCGACGTCGCCCGGATCCGCGAGAGCGTGCCCGACGTTCTCGTGCAGCTGTACTTCCTGCTGACACTGACGACCTACGTCATCGGGATCCTGGCGATCTACTGGCGTGACTGGAAGCTCTCCCAGGCACTCCTGCCCGCCACCACCTGAGAATCAGGCGGACGGCACCGGGTCGGGCGTTCCCCACGGGACCGACGCCCGGCACCGGGCCAGCCGCCGCAGGATCAGCCAGCCGCCGCGCAGCAGGCCGAAACGCTCCAGCGCGCCGACCCCGTAATGGCTGCACGAGGGTGTGAAGTGGCAGATCGCGGGCCGGTGTGCCGAGATCTCCGTCTGGTAGCGCCGGATCGCCCGGATCGCCTGTGCCCGCCCCTCCGTCAGCCACACGGTCGGATGGTGGGTCAGCATGGTCATGAGGGCGTCGGGCACCTGCTGGCCGCACATGACCGCGCAGCAGTCGAAGTCGCCCAGGCAGATCCAGCACGGGCAGAACGGGAACGGCGGCTCGGTCAGCATCTCAGTGCCCGGTGGCCCCGTCGGTACGCTCGCGCAGCAGATCCAGGTGGCCGCAGTGCCGGGCCGTCTCCTCGATCATGTGGACGAGCGCGTACCGGAGGGTGAACGTCTGGTCCTCGCCCCGGGCGACCTCGTCGAGATCGGCGTCCACGATGGACGAACGGGACCGCTCGCACTCCGCCGCGTACGCCGAGGCGAGTTCTTCGATGGTCTCGCCCGGCGCGATCGGGAAGCCGCCGTGGGGGTCCTCCTCGCTCCACGGCCAGGGCAGGTCGAGGCCGGCGAAGTCGATGCTGAACCAGAAGCGCTCGACGCCGGTGAGGTGCTTGACGATGCCGGCCGGGGTGAGCGTGGAGGGCGGGACGGGCGCGGCGAAGGCCTGCTCGTCGGTGAGGCCGGCGACCTTCTGGAGCACGGTCGCGCGGGAGAAGTCGAGCATCGCGGTCAAGGTCTCGCGTTCGCCGGCGGCCTGCGGCGGCCGGCGTCGTTCCATCCCCGTCGTCATGCGGCACAGACTAAGGCCGGCCACCGACAAAGGGTGCCCCGCCCGGACGGGCGGTCCGGGCGGGGCGGTGTGGGAGCGGTCAGCTGCCGGTGATGTGGAAGTTGGACCCCGGTTCGATCACGATGTCCCCGGTGGACGAGTTCGTGATGGTCACGCCGGACAGCGTCGCGCTGCCGTTCGACCCGTTCTGGGCGAGGATCCCCGCGCCGTTGTTAGACTTGTCGATCTTCACGTTGGTGATGGTGACGCCGAGCGTCCCGCCACCGGACTTGAACTGGATGCCGTCGTAGGTCGAGTCCGAGATGTCGGTGTCGCGGATGACGACGCCGGGGATGCCGGTACTCGGCGCGTACAGGGTGATGGCACCGAACTTCTGGTTCTCGCCCCAGAAGACGCCGCCGCAGCGGAACAGGGCGTTGTTGGCGATCGTCGTCGTGCCCGAGAACGCGATCGGCGAGTGGTCGGTGGCGAGCATGATGCCCGGGTAGTTCATCGTGTCGTAGACGAGGTTGTTCTCGATCGCGTTGCCGTAGCCGCCGTAGATCGCGATGCCGTTGGCCCGCCACGGGAGCTGGATCGTGTTGTTGGTGAAGTGGTTGTCGTGGCCGATGTCCACCGACTGGTCCTTCACGAACGTGCTGGACCACACCGCGAGGCTGTCGTCACCGGTGGTGCGGAACGACGAGTTGAACACCTTCGAGTTGCGGCTGCCGTTGGACAGGTTGATGCCGTCGGCGTACGTGTCGCGGATGCGCATGCCGGTGAACTCGAGCCCGTCGGCCGGGTTCCAGTACGCCGGGGTGTCGGTGTAGTCGCGGCCGACCCAGGCGCCCACGTTGACGTGCTCGATCCACACGTTGCTGATCTTCGTGTTCTTGCCGAAGCGCCCGTTGAGGCCGTGGCCGCGGTTGGCCCGGTTCTTGGTGGCACCGAAGATGGCGAGGTCGGAGATCTGGGCGTTGTCGTCGATGTCGAAGCCGACGTTGCCCTCGTGCGGGTGGTTGATGTTGCCGACCACGTTCTGCGGCTCGGTGTCGGTGTAGAGCTGGGTGTACCACATGCCGGCGCCGCGGATGACGACGTTGCGGATGCCCTTCTGGTTGTACTGGCCGCGGGCGGGGTCGGGGGTCAGGATCTTCTGCTCCTGCCGCCACTGCCCGGCCGGGATCCAGACGCAGCTGATGACGCCGTTCTGGTCGTCCATCACGGCCTGCTGGATCGCGGTGGTGTCGTCGATCCCGTCGTTCGGCACGGCGCCGTAGGTGGTGATCGACGTGCAGCCGGCCGGCTGGCTGATCTGCGGCGCGACCTGTTCGAGGTCGATGAAGTCGATGATGTAGAACGACGCGCTGTCGGCCGCGTCGCGCTGCAGCTTGAACTTGGTGCCGCTCGGGTAGCTCTGGGCGAGCAGGGCGTGCGACTCGTCGAAGAGCCGGCGGGCCGCGTTCGCCTGCGGGGTCTGCGACAGGCCCTCAGTGTCGTCGGTCTGGCCGTAGAGCCAGCTGAACTTCGACGACAGCGTGATCTTCCGGTCGAAGACGCCGTTGATGTAGAGGCTCAGGCTGTAGTCCTGGCCGCCGCCGCTCGCGCTGTCGGGCACCGAGTTGCGCACGACGATCGAGTTGGTGGCCGCCGTCGAGGTGAACTCGACGTACTGGCCGGTCGTGTTCAGCTGCACCGACTTGCGGCCCGAGGACTCGGTGGCGAAGTTGGTGTGGCCGAACGTCCGCAGCGGGTCGGCGGTGAGCAGCGTACCGGTGTAGTTGGCGTTCTCCGCCTCGTACTCGGTCCACGGCACGGCCGCGCCGCGACCGACCACGATCGGCTGGGCCAGGCTGTTGTTCGTCTCGTTGGTCTCGGCGACCGCGTTGGCCGCGTCGGCTGTGGCGGTGATGGTCGCCCCGCCGGCCACCGCGATCCAGCTGCCGTTGACCGCGACGTTCACGGTCGCGCCGGCGGCCACGGCCGCGGTCGGAGTGTCCAGTGTGGTCGAACCGACGACCACGCGGGTGGTGGTCGTGACGCCGGTCGACGTGGTGCCCCGGTTCTTCAGCGTCACGCTGAACGACACCGGTACGCCGGCCGCCGGGCTCGCCGGGTTGGCGGAGACGCTCAGCACCTGCAGATCGGGGCCGGGCGCCTGGGCGACCGTCATCGAGGTCGGGTTGGCGGCCGTGTTGTTGGATTCGTTCTTCTCGAAGACCGTGTTGCCCGGGTCGACCCGGACCGACACCGCGTACGCGCCCATGGGCAGGGCGCCGACGGACTTCGTGACGGCCGCCGACGCGCCGGCGTTGAGCGCGCCCACGTTGGCCGTGCCCTTGAGCTCGCCGTTGAGGTAGAAGCCGACCGTGGTGGCGGCGGAGGCGAGGTCACCCGTGTTGGTCACCGTCGTCGAGAGCGTGACGGAACTGGTCTCGTCCGGCGAGGCGGGCGTCCACGTCGGGTTCGACACCGTGAGATCCGGGTTCGGGGCCGGCGTACCGCAGACTTCGAGTTCGGCCACCTGGCCCGAGGGGGCGCCGGTGTTGGCGGAGAACTTCAGCTGCACGTCGGCGGTCGTGGCCGTCACCGGGATGCTGACGACGTTGTTGCCCTGGACGAACTGGTAGTCGGCCGCGTTCACCAGGTTCGTGTACGTGGTGGCCGCCTGGTCCCGGCCGAGCACCTGGATGTTCTGCGTACGCGTACCCCACGAGGCGTCGGGGTTGAGCTTCACGTTGACGCCGGTCAGCGTGTGGTTCGCACCGAGCGCGACGGTCAGCGTGGCCGGGTAGCCCGCCGCGCCCTCCCAGTAGGTGGTGAGGTTGCCGTCGACGGCGTTCTGCGGCACGAACGTGAAGACCGAGCCGCTCGCGGTCACCGTCTTGCCCTGCGCCACGTTCGTGCAGCCGGGCGGCTGGGTGCCCGTGCGCGTGACCGTGTTGCCCTGCCCCGAGAGGTTGCCCGCGCCATCGCGCGCGCGGACGAAGTACGACACCGTCGCCGTCGGCGGCTGACCGTCCGAATAGGTCAGCACCGTGCCCAGCGTCGCGACCAGGTTGCCGTCGCGGTAGACGTTGTAGCCCGCCAGGCCGCTGCCGCCGGTGTCCGTCGACGCGCCCCAGGTCAGGATCACCGTGCTGCCCGCCGTGCTCGCGCTCAGCGTGCCGGGCACGCTCGGCGGTGTCGTGTCCCCTTGTCCTGTACGCGTCGCGGTGTTGCTGTTGCCCGACACGTTCCCCGCGACGTCGCGCGCCCGGACGAAGTAGGACACGGTCGCACTGGCCGGCTGGGTGTCGGCGTAGGTGAGCGTGCCCGCGCCGACGGAGGCGATCTGCGTACCGTCACGGAAGACGTCGTAGCCGGCCAGGCCCGAGCCGCTGTCGGTCGACGCGCCCCAGGCGAGCGTGATCGTCGTCCCCGAGGTGCTCAGCGACAGGGTGCCCGGAACCGAGGGCGGTGTGACGTCGCCGCCGCCGCTCGCCGCGTACACCTCGAATTCGGAGATCTGACCCGCGGGCCAGGCGGTGTTCGCGGTGATGTTGATCCGCACGTAGCGGGCGGTGGCCGCGGTGAAGGTGATCGTCTTGGTGTTCCCGGCGGCCGGGTCGAACGCGTAGGCCGCGGATGCCGCGATCGTGGTGAACGTGCTTCCGTTGGTGCTGCCCTGCACGCTCAGCGTCTGTGTACGCGCGCCCCAGCCGGCCGGGACCTTCAGCACGACCTTGCCCACGGACTGGGCCGAGCCGAGGTCCACGCCGAGCCACTGCGGGAAGGCGTTGTTGGTCGACTCCCAGTAGGTGGCCTGATTCGCGTCGACCGTCCGGGACGAGTCGTAGACGTCGGCGTGCCCGCTCTCGGTCGTCGGCCGCCCCTGGGCGAGGTTCGTGCCGGCCGTCGCGGTTCCGTAGACCTCGAACTCGGACAGCTGCGCGGCGGTCCAGCCGGTGTTGGCCGTGATGTTGACGCGGAGGTAGCGGGCGGTCGCGGCCGTGAAGTTGATCGTCACGGCGTTGCCGGTGGACGGGTTGAAGGCGTACGCGGCCGACGCCACGACGTCGCCGAAGGTCGTCCCGTCCGAACTGGACTGCACGGCCAGGGTCTGCGTACGCGCGCCCCAGCCGGTCGGCAGCTTCAGCACGACCTGGTCGACGGCCGTGGCCGCGCCGAGGTCGATCCGCGCCCACTGCGGGAACGTGCTCCCGGCCGACTCCCAGTAGGTGGCCTGGTTGCCGTCGTTGAGATTCCCGGCACCGTACGCGCCGTTGACAGAACTTGCGCCGGCGGCCTTGCCGAGCGCGAGGTTGGGTCCACCGGCGGCATGCCCGCCGACGGATCCGAGGAAGGTGGACACGAGGGTCGCGGCCAGGGCCAAGGCCGCCCCTCGAAGAAGCGGTGATCGATACATGACTGTCCTTGTCGCTGAGGGGTGGAGCGGGCAGTCGTTCTCTGTACTCGCCAGCGAAAGAAGTGAACATTCATTTGTCGAAATTTTGCGCTGACTTGGCCAGGAACGTTACCGGCGTGCTACAACGAAATCAACAGTCATGAAAGGACAAGGTCAGGACGCGACCCTGCCCCCCGTAGGGGTGGGCGGCCGGGGGCTTTCTCCGGGAACCCGCCTGATGCGCCTCGGGATCCGCCCTTCCTACGGTCGATCCGTGAAGACGAATCCCCTCGCCGCGGCCGGCGTCGTCGCCGGTCCGCTCTTCCTCGCGGCCGCGACCGTCGAGGCCGCCACCCGCCCGGACTACCGGACGCTGCGCCACCCCATCAGCTCGCTCGCCCTCGGCCCCGGCGGCTGGACGCAGTCGGTCCTCTTCGTCGTCGCCGGCGTCCTGTGTGTACTGCTGACGATCGCCCTCGCGCGTACGCCGGGAGCGGGCACGCGCTGGGGCGTCTTCTGGCTCGGCCTGTGGAGTGTCAGCCTGGTCGGCGTCGGCCTCTTCGTCACCGACGCGGTCAGCGGCTACCCGGCGGGTACGCCCGACTACCCCGTCGGCACCCTAAGCGGTGCCCTGCACAACGTGTTCGCCCTGCTCGGCGCGATCGGCCTCGTCGGCTCCTTCGTCACGTGGCGGCGACGGGGCGGGGCGGCCTGGAAGGCGTACTCGATGGTGACGCTCTTGATCTTCGTCCTGACGTTCCTGCCGGCGGCGGCCGGCCTGGGGCAGGCGGCGGGCCTGGTGGAGATCGCGGGCGGCCTCGAACGCGTCGCCGTGTACGCGGCCTGGGCATGGATCACGGTGCTCGCCTGGAAGCTCTACGGTGGACGCTTGGCGCTCAGCCAGGCCTCACGTGTTTTAGATCTGCCGGGTACCCGCTTTTAGATTTGCCGGTGATCGGTTTTGGATCTGCCGGGATGAGGGACGTGCTTCTGCCGGCGGGTCGATGCGTCGTGTGACCCCATCTCCCAATGTCTGGCCTGGTGGTTTGCGTGTGAGCGGAATGTGAGGAGCGCTCCGCCAGACTGGCCGGTGGAGCGGGGGCGGGCCGAGCCGTCACTCGCCCATAGCCTTTTTGGGGGGATGACGTGGGGGAGTCGGGCGAACAGCTGGGGGCCGACCTGAATCGCATGTGGAAGGTCGCGAACCGGATCCTGCCGGACCTGTCGGCCGAGTTCGCGGCGGCCCGGCGCGCGGTCTGCGGTACGCGGTCGACGCTGGCCGGATTTCCGTCGGTGCCGGAGGTCAACAACGGCCTGGCGCGATGCGCGTCCGAGCAGCCGTGGCTGGATCTGCGGGACGAGCTGGACAAGATCCTGCTGGACACCGTCGACAACATGAACGACACCGCGACGGCGCTCGACATGGCCACGAAGGCGTACGCGAGCACGGACGCGGCGGCCGCCGCGGAGTTCGACCGCGAGCGCGACCAGATCGGTTACACCCCGCCGAAAACGGGCCACCTCTGGCGGGAGGACTTCTGACATGGGCTTCGCCGAGGATCTGATGGGCAAGGCGGCCGAGATCGAGAAGCAGGCGTTCGAGATCGGTTTCGGCGAGATGGGCGGCGAGATGGACTTCGGCTTCCTGCCGTTCGTCGACCACAACCACAACTGGGACGGCTTCATGGCGAACGTCCAGGGCGTCGCCGGACTGTTCGCACCGTTCACGGCGATGCCGACGGACGATCACTTCGAGGCGGCCATGGCCGAGCTGCGGTCGGCCATGCAGACGCTGAGCCCGGGGGACATGATGAACGACCCCATGGGCGGTGGCGTGGGCGTCCCGGCCAATCCCTACCTGACCATGAGCGAGGTCCACGATCTCATGCACGTCTGGACCGGCGCCGCGGCCGACGACTTCCAGAAGCACTTCGTGGCTCCGTTCCCGGCGTACAGCCACAACCAGTTCATGCTGGCGACCGTGCTGCACAGCGGGCTGGCGGCCCAGCAGGTGCTCTGGAACACCGCGCGGACGGACATCATGAAGGTCGCCGACAACACGCTTGAGGCGCTGAACTGCATCAAGCACGCGGACCACCAGCGGACGTCCATGCAGTGGACCATCCTCGGCGCGGTGGTCGCCACGATCTCGGCACCGGAAGGCGGTGCGGCGATCGTCTTCTACACCGGGCTGTCCAGCGCCTTCTCGCTCGCGGGCGCCAAGGAGGGGCAGATGAAGGACAAGGAGCCGACCGGCTCGGTCGACGGCGACACCGCCGCGGCGGTCCTGCGCAGCATGAAGGAGGCGATCGACACGACCAAGGCCCAGGTCGCGGCCGGCGACCAGAAGATCGCGGAGGTCATGGGGCAGGCCCTGGAGGCGGCCCGGACGCAGCGGGAGCACTTCATCGCGCCGCGGCCCGATCTGGATCAGGCGACGCCGGCCACGGTGATGTCGCAGACATTCCTCGGCAAACCACTGTAGGCAGAAGGCTGTAGACAGAAGAAAGCAGGGGCCGTCCGGATCGGGCGGCCCCTCCTCGGCTCACCAGCCCCGCGCGCGCCATTCGGGGATCGAGGGCCGCTCCGCGCCCAGCGTCGTCGGCTTGCCGTGCCCCGGCCACACCACGGTCCCGTCCGGCAGCCGGTCGAAGATCTTCGTGGTGACGTCCCGCAGCAGCGACGCGAACGCGGCCGCGTCACCCCACGTGTTGCCGACTCCGCCCGGGAACAGGCTGTCCCCGGTGAAGATCTGCGGCGGATCGCCCCGGTGGAGGAGCGCCACCGAGCCCGGCGTGTGCCCCACGAGGTGGATGACCTCCAGGTCCACGTCCCCGACGCGTACCGTGTCGCCGTCGGTGATCGGGTCCGTGGCGACCGGGAGCGCGCCGGCGTCGGCCGGATGGGCGAGCACCCGCGCTCCCGTCGCCGCCACGACCTCCGCCAGCGCGCCCCAGTGGTCGCCGTGGCGGTGGGTGGTGACGATCGTCGCCAGGGGCTCGGGCCCGATCCACGCGAGCAGTCTCGCCGGTTCGGCGGCCGCGTCGATCAACAGCCGGTCACCGCCGGCCTCCAGCAGGTACGCGTTGTTGTCGCCGGGACCGACCGAGAGTGAGCGTACGCGCAAGGTCATATCGGCCAGCGTAACGAAATTGGGGTGCGCCCGCGTCAGCGGCCGTTGACCATGGTGTCAGGTCGGCGCGTGGCCGGCCCGGGAGAAACGAGGAAGATGAAACAGCTGGGGTGGGATGACCGCTTCGCGGACGCGTACGCCCGCTATGACCGGATCGACACGCGACCCGGCCGGGTGATGCGTGTGGACAGGGGCGTGTGCACGGTGCTGACCGAATCCGGCAGCGACCGTGCGAGCCTGGGTGGTGGCGTACTGGCGCAGGGAGCGTCCGACCCGGTACATCTTCCCTGCGTGGGCGACTGGGTCGTGGTACGCGACTGGCCCGATCGGCGTACGACGCTGGAGGCCGTGCTGCCGCGCCGGACGGCCATCGTGCGGCGTACCGCCGACAAGGATTCGACCGGCCAGGTGCTGGCCGCGAACCTGGACGTGGCCGCAGTCGTGGAGCCGCTGGACAGCGGGCCGGATTTCGGGCGTATCGAGCGCCTGCTCGCGCTGGCCTGGGACTCGGGCGCGCGGCCGCTCGTGGTGCTGACGAAGGCCGACGTGACCGCGCACGCGGAAGCCGTCGCCGACCAGGTACGCGAGGTCGCCCCGAACGTCGAGGTGCTGACGGTCAGCGCGGACACCGGCCAGGGCCTGGACACGCTGCGCCCGTACGTGGCGCCGGGTCGCACCCTGGCGCTCATGGGCCGCTCCGGTGCGGGCAAGTCGTCGCTGGTCAACGCGTTGGCCGGGGCGACGGTCATGATGACCCAGTCCGTACGCCGGGTCGACGGCAAGGGCCGCCACACGACGACCTACCGCGCGCTCGTGCCGATGCCGAACGGCGGTGCCGTCATCGACACCCCGGGCCTGCGCGGTGTCGGTCTGCTGGACGGCAGCGTCGGCCTGCAGGAGGCCTTCGCCGACGTGGACGAGCTGGCCATGGACTGCCGGTTCGCGGACTGTACACACTCGACGGAGCCGGGCTGCGCGGTGCAGGCGGCGCTCGACGACGGCGAGCTGACCGCCCGGCGCTGGGCGAGCTGGCTGCGGCTGCGCAAGGAGCTCGAGCACGAGTCCAAGCGGCGGGCGGTCCGCCTCCGCGAAGAGGAGCGGGCGGTCCGCAACCGCTACAAAGGGCGTTAGATCTTTTAGGGCAAAGCATCATCCGCCGCGGCTCGGTCACGGTTTCCCCCCAACCCCCGCCGGGCACTGCTTGGCCCGGCCTTTGTCGCGACTGTCCGACTCGTTCCCGTAGGGGTCGACGATCTTGCGCGAATGTCCGGGCACTTCGGGTGTATCGGACGAAATTCGAGGCATTCGCGCAAGATCGTCGACCACCCTTGAAGATCGGGGCACCGTCCGACCCTGGCGGGTTCCGGCGGGTTCTGGCTTTGTCGCGACTGTCCGATATAGGTGCCGGGCGCGGGTCGGGTGAGGTGATCGTTTACGGCTGCGGTGTCGAAACAGCCACCCGATGCATGATCGTTTACGGTTCTGGAGCGCGTTTGACGGGTTCTGCTACACCTGACGCGTCATCGATCATGCAGATCGGGCCGGATTTACACCCCTGCCGTAAACGATCAAGAAATTAGCGCGCCGTGTCCGCCTGACGGAAGATCGTTCCCGCATCACGGGCAAACGGTTGGTAGCCGAACGGCGTGGACGTGATCCACAGCGGCTGAGATGTCAAAACGTGCCCCATCTCCAAGATTCATAGCGGTCGGGATGTAGGAAAACGGCCTCTACCAATGTCCAAAGCCGCTATATCGGACAGTCGGGACAAAGTCTGGGCGGGGTTCGGGGTCAACGGTGACCGGACCGCGGTGGACGATGCGTCGCCCCACTCAGGTGGCAGTGGAGTCCCCGGAGCGCAGCGACAGGGGCGGAACGGTCTCCCGCGCGAGGAGCGGAAGTGAGGTCGACGAACCCGGGACAATATCTTGAAAAGATCTTGACCATGTCCGTCGACACGCGGCCGGGGTTCGGACACACGTCCGAAGCCTGGGCGCTAGAGTCGTCGGCGGACCCCCGGCCTTCGCGTACGGAGCGTGACGGTGACGTTGGCTACGCTGGTGGGGGATCACGGGCATAACGCGTGATGCGTTCTTGTCATACGTGGGGTCTACAGTCTCGGCAGGGCACTTCTGTGCCCTAAAAGTCCGATTTTGACGTCCGATGGGGATGTCCGATGTTCCTGGGCCTGTTCAGCTGTACCTGTGGGGAGCGACCGTGAGTGACCGTCTGATCATCCGTGGCGCGCGTGAGCACAACCTGCGCGAGGTGAGCCTCGACCTGCCCCGGGACGCCATGATCGTCTTCACCGGTCTCTCCGGTTCCGGGAAGAGCAGCCTCGCCTTCGACACGATCTTCGCCGAGGGTCAGCGGCGCTACGTCGAGTCGCTGTCGAGCTACGCCCGGCAGTTCCTCGGCCAGATGGACAAGCCGGACGTGGACTTCATCGAGGGCCTGTCGCCGGCGGTCTCCATCGACCAGAAGTCGACCTCGCGCAACCCCCGCTCGACGGTGGGCACGATCACCGAGGTCTACGACTACCTGCGCCTGCTGTTCGCCCGGGTCGGCGAGCCGCACTGCCCGGTCTGCGGCGAGGCGATCACCAAGCAGTCGCCGCAGCAGATCGTGGACCGGGTGCTGGCGATGGCGGACGGCACCCGGTTCCAGGTGCTGGCCCCCGTCATCCGGGGCCGCAAGGGCGAGTACCTCGACCTGTTCAGCGAGCTGCAGGCCAAGGGTTACGCGCGCGCCCGCGTCGACGGCGTCGTGCACTCGCTGACCGACGTGCCGAAGCTGAAGAAGCAGGAGAAGCACACGATCGAGGTGGTCGTCGACCGGCTGGCCGTCAAGGCGTCGGCCAAGCAGCGCCTGACCGACTCGGTCGAGACCGCGCTGGGGCTGGCCAACGGCATCGTGGTGCTGGACTTCGTCGACCTGCCGGAGGACGACGAGCACCGCGAGCGCAAGTTCTCCGAGCATCTGGCCTGCCCGAACGAGCACCCGCTGGCGATCGAGGACCTGGAGCCGCGGGTCTTCTCGTTCAACGCGCCGTACGGCGCCTGCCCGGAGTGCACGGGCCTGGGCCAGAAGAAGGAGGTCGACCCCGAGCTGCTCGTCCCCGACGTGGAGAAGAGCCTGCGCGAGGGCGCGATCGCGCCGTGGAACAACGGGCACACCTTCGACTACTTCATCCAGGTCCTCGGCGCGCTCGGCGAGGAGTCCGGCTTCGACCTCGACAGCCCCTGGCGGGCGCTGACGGCCAAGGCGCAGAAGCTGATCCTGCACGGCGTCGAGAACCAGGTGCACGTGCGCTACCGGAACAAGTACGGCCGGGAGCGGTCGTACTTCGCCGGGTACGAGGGCGTGGTGCCGTGGCTGGAGCGCCGGCACTCCGACACCGAGAGCGAGTGGAGCCGGGAGAAGTACGAGGGCTACATGCGGGAGGTGCCCTGCTCGGTCTGCGGCGGCACCCGGCTCAAGCCCGAGGTCCTCGCCGTGACCGTCGCCCGGCACAACATCGCCGAGGTGTGCGGCCTGTCCGTCGGCGAGGCCGCCGAACTGCTGGAGAAGCTGGAACTCACCGACCGGCAGCTGATGATCGCCGAGCGCGTCCTCAAGGAGATCAACGCCCGGCTCAAGTTCCTGCTGGACGTCGGCCTCGACTACCTGTCGCTCGACCGGCCCGCCGGGTCGCTGTCGGGCGGCGAGGCGCAGCGCATCCGGCTGGCCACCCAGATTGGCTCCGGCCTCGTGGGCGTCCTCTACGTCCTCGACGAGCCGTCGATCGGCCTGCACCAGCGCGACAACCACCGTCTCATCGAGACCCTCGTACGCCTGCGCGGCCTGGGCAACACCCTCATCGTCGTCGAGCACGACGAGGACACGATCCGCACGGCCGACTGGGTGGTCGACATCGGCCCGGGCGCGGGGGAGCACGGCGGGAAGATCGTGCACTCCGGCACCTACGAGGACCTGCTGGCCAACGAGGAGTCGGTCACCGGGGCGTACCTGGCGGGGCGCAGGAACATCCCGGTGCCGGGGCACCGCCGGCCGCAGACCAAGGGCCGCGAGCTGACCGTGGTCGGCGCGCGCGAGCACAACCTGAAGAACGTGTCGGTCAGCTTCCCGCTCGGCCAGCTGATCTCGGTCACCGGCGTCTCCGGCTCGGGCAAGTCGACGCTGGTCAACGACATCCTCTACACCGTGCTGGCGAACCAGATCAACGGCGCGCGGATGGTGCCCGGCCGGCATACCCGCATCACCGGCCTCGACCACGTGGACAAGGTCGTGGGCGTGGACCAGAGCCCGATCGGGCGTACGCCGCGGTCGAACCCGGCCACCTACACGGGCGTGTTCGACAACATCCGCAAGCTCTTCGCGGAGACGACCGAGGCGAAGGTACGCGGCTACGGTCCCGGCCGGTTCTCGTTCAACGTCAAGGGCGGCCGGTGCGAGAACTGCTCGGGCGACGGCACGATCAAGATCGAGATGAACTTCCTGCCGGACGTGTACGTGCCGTGCGAGGTCTGCAAGGGGGCCCGGTACAACCGGGAGACCCTGGAGGTGCACTACAAGAGCCGGACCATCGCCGAGGTGCTGGAGATGCCGATCGAGGAGGCCGCCGGCTTCTTCGAGGCGATCCCGGCCATCCACCGGCACCTGAAGACCCTGGTCGACGTGGGTCTGGGCTACGTACGCCTCGGCCAGCCGGCCCCGACACTGTCCGGCGGCGAGGCGCAGCGGGTGAAGCTGGCGTCGGAGTTGCAGAAGCGCTCGACCGGCCGGACGGTCTACGTGCTGGACGAGCCCACGACCGGCCTGCACTTCGAGGACATCCGCAAGCTGCTGCTCCTGCTGCAGGGCCTGGTGGACAAGGGCAACACGGTGATCGTGATCGAGCACAACCTCGACGTGATCAAGAGCTCGGACTGGATCATCGACATGGGTCCGGAGGGCGGCCACCGCGGTGGCACCGTCATCGCCGAAGGTACGCCGGAACAGGTCGCCGCGGTCGACGAGTCGCACACGGGCGCGTACCTGCGGCCGATCCTCGAAGCCGTGCCGACGCAACCGCACGCCAAGCGCACCGCCGCCGGTACGCCGAAGAAGGCCGCTCCGGCGCAGGCGAAGGCACCCGCGAAGCGGACCCGGGCCAAGGTTTGACCCGACGCCGGAACGGGACTATCCGCGTACCAGGGAATGGGGCGTGGGATTGACGAAGCGCTCGCGGGCGCGGGCCCGGGCGGCGCGGCGCAGGCGGGTGAGCTCGTCCGGGTCGTCGGCGAGCTTGCGCAGCGCGATGGCGATCTGCTCGGGGTCGCCGGCCGGGACCAGCACGGCGGCGTCGGCGAACGCGGCGCGCTGCGGGGCGGTGTCGGAGGTGATCACCGCGCAGCCGGCCGCGGCGGCCTGGTAGACCTCGGTCGGGACGAACGAGAGGGCCTCGCCGGAGGTGCCGAAGATGCCGAGGCAGACGTCGTGGCGGGCGACGAGGTCCGGCAGGTCGTGCGCCGGCACCCAGGCGCGCCAGGTCACCCAGGCGTTCGGCGCGGCGAGCGCGCGGGCGACGGCGTGCTCGGGCCCGCCGCCGATGACGGTGAAGGTGAAGCGCGGGTCGCCGGCCAGGGCCGCGATGGCCGCGCCGACGATCGGCGCGCCCTGGGCCGGGGTGAACGGGCCGAAGAAGACGACGTGGACGAGTTCCGTGTCCGGCGCGGGCCGGGCGGCGAACCAGGGCGCGGTCGCAAGCATCAGGGCGTCGTCCGGGGCACCGTTCGGAGCGTCGGGCAGTGGATCGGGCTGGGCCTCGGGCTGGGCCTCGGGCGAGGCGTCGCCGTCGACGGGGGACATCTTCATCATCACTCGATCCAACGAGCGCGCCCGTCGGTGGGCGCCGCGGTCAACGCCCCACATCCTAGAGACCGTTGATCCGCGGGTGTGAGCGCGGCCACACCGCAATCCCGCATGCCGGTACCCGAGGTATATGCGCTCAGGAGATACACAGCCAACCGTGATCGGTGGTCGAGCCTGAAGCCGGGCAAGACGGATAAAGTTTGCGGGTGACCGAGATGATAGAGGATTCAACTAACTCGACCACCTCGCGCCGGGCGATCTTCGCCGGCGTCGGTGCGGTCGGAGCCGCGGCCCTCCTCGCCGCCTGTTCCGACGGCTCCGACACGCCGGCGGCGGCCTCGTCCAGCGCGGCGCCGACCGCGAGCGAGCCGGCAACGGAGCCGAGCGACGACGCGAGCCAGGACGCGCCCGCGGGGGACGCCGTGACGGTGTCGGCCGCCGGCATCGCCGTGGGCGGCGGGAAGATCTTCAACGACCAGGGTGTCGTGGTCACGCAGCCGACGGCCGGGACCTACAAGGCCTTCACGAACCTGTGCTCGCACCAGCAGTGCCCGCTGTCCGACGTGTCCGGCGGGACGATCAACTGCAACTGCCACTTCAGCAAGTTCTCCATCAAGGACGGGGCCGTGGTGAGCCCGCCGGCCTCGCAGCCGCTGAAGGAGTACCCGGTGAAGGCGAACGGTACGGATCTGTCGATCACCGTGGAGTGACCGAGTGTCGGGGGGCGTGGGTAGGCTGACCGGGTGGCCGATCCGTCTACTTATCGCCCCGCTACCGGCACGATTCCCGAGTCGCCGGGGGTCTACCGTTTCCGGGACCCCGGCGGCCGGGTCATCTACGTGGGCAAGGCCAAGTCGCTGCGGCAGCGGCTGAACTCCTACTTCGCCGACCTGTGGTCGCTGCATCCGCGTACGCAGCAGATGGTCACGACCGCGTCCAGTGTGGACTGGGTGACCGTCGGCACCGAGGTCGAGGCGCTCCAGCTGGAGTACGCCTGGATCAAGGAGTTCGACCCCCGGTTCAACGTCCGCTACCGCGACGACAAGTCCTACCCGTTCCTCGCGGTGACGCTCGACGAGGAATACCCGCGGCTGCAGGTGATGCGCGGCGCGAAGCGCAAAGGCGTGCGCTACTTCGGCCCCTACTCGCACGCCTGGGCCATCCGCGAGACGCTGGACCTGCTGCTGCGCGTGTTCCCGGCCCGGACCTGCAGCGCGGGCGTCTTCAAGCGGGCCGGCCAGATCGGCCGCCCGTGCCTGCTCGGCTACATCGGCAAGTGCTCGGCGCCGTGCGTCGGGCGGGTCAGCGCCGACGAGCACCGGGCCATCGTCGAGGAGTTCTGCGACTTCATGGCGGGCGGCACCGACAGGCTGCTGCGCCGCCTGGAGAAAGAGATGTACACGGCCTCCTCGGAGATGGACTACGAGCGCGCGGCCCGGCTGCGCGACGACCTCTCGGCCGCCCGGAAGGCGCTGGAGAAGCAGGCCGTCGTGCTCGGCGACGGCACCGACGCCGACGTGGTCGCGTTCGCCGAGGACCAGCTGGAGGCGGCCGTCCAGGTCTTCCACGTCCGCGGCGGCCGGGTCCGCGGCCAGCGGGGCTGGGTCGTCGAGAAGACCGAGTCGCTGACCACCGGCGACCTCGTCCACCACTTCTGCTCCCAGATCTACGGCGACACCGCCGAGAGCATGGACGTCCCCCGCGAGGTGCTCGTCCCCGAGCTGCCCGCCGACGCCGACGCGCTGGAGGCCTGGCTGGCCGAGCGGCGCGGCTCGCGGGTGAGTCTGCGCGTACCGCAGCGGGGGGACAAGAAGACGCTGATGGAGACGGTCGCGCGCAACGCCGGCCAGGCCCTCGCCCAGCACAAGCTGAAGCGGGCCACCGACCTCACCGCCCGCAGCGCGGCGCTGGAGGAGATCGAGGAGGCCCTCGCGCTGTCCACCGCGCCGCTGCGCATCGAGTGCTACGACATCTCCCAGATCCAGGGCACCGACGTGGTCTCCAGCATGGTCGTCTTCGAGGACGGCCTGGCCCGCAAGAGCGAGTACCGGCGGTTCATCATCAAGGGCGCCACCGACGACGTCTCGGCGATCTCCGAGGTGATCCGGCGGCGCTTCCAGAACTACCTGGCCGAGCGGGACAGCCCCGAGCCCCGGGTGAACGAGGAGGGGCGGGCGCGGAAGTTCGCGTACCCGCCGCAGCTCGTGGTCGTCGACGGCGGCCAGCCCCAGGTGAACGCCGCCTCCGCCGTGCTGGCCGAGCTGGGCGTCGTGGACGTCGCCGTCTGCGGCCTCGCCAAGCGGCTCGAGGAGGTCTGGCTGCCCAACGACGAGATGCCCGTCATCCTGTCCCGGTCCTCCGAAGGGCTCTACCTGCTGCAGCGCGTACGCGACGAGGCGCACCGGTTCGCGATCACGTTCCACCGCCAGCGCCGGTCGCAGCGCATGACGGCCTCCCAGCTCGACGAGGTCCCCGGCCTCGGCGAGATACGCAAGAAGGCCCTGCTGCGCCACTTCGGCTCGGTCAAGAAGCTGGGTGCCGCGTCGGTCGGCGAGATCGCCGAGGTCCCCGGAATCGGACCGCGTACGGCGGAAGCGGTCCTCGCGGTGCTGCACGGCGAGCCGGTCGGCGGATCCCCGGCAACGGACGGCGGTCCCCGGGGAAGTGATCAACCGCCCGGCGAAACGCCGTCGTGAACTCCCCTCGGTAGACTCTGCGGCGGCGCGGCGGCCGACAGGGGTGCGGCGGGTCGCAGCAGGGGGATGAATCGTGGACCGAGCCGAGGCCTCGACCGTGGACGCGGCGGAGCGGGCGCAGACCGATCTGGTGATCGTCACCGGTGTGTCCGGTGGCGGCCGCTCGACGGTCGCGCGGGCGCTGGAGAACGTCGGCTTCTACGTCGTCGACAACCTGCCGCAGACGCTCATGCTGCCGATGGCGGAGCTGGCCCACCAGGCGGGCGGGGCGGCCCGGCAGACGGCCATGGTCCTCGACGTGCGCTCGCGGGCCTTCTCGACGGACCTGGCCGGGGCGATCACCTCGCTCAAGGACCGGGGGTTCGCGCCGCGGGTGGTCTTCGTCGACGCCGATGACGACGTGCTGATCCGCCGCTTCGAGAACGTACGCCGCTCCCACCCGCTGCAGGGCAACGGCCGGCTGTCGGACGGGATCGCGGCCGAGCGGGGCCTGCTGGCGGCCGCCCGGGACCTGGCCGACGTGATCATCGACACCAGTCACCTCAACGTGAACCAGCTGCGGGCGCGGGTCGAGGAGCTGTTCGCCGGCGAGGACGCGCTGAAGCTGCGGGTGACCGTGCTGTCCTTCGGTTTCAAGTACGGCCTGCCGCCCGACGCCGACTTCGTGCTGGACGCGCGCTTCCTGCCCAATCCCTTCTGGGTGCCGGAGCTGCGCGAGCACACCGGGCGCGACGCCGACGTAAGCCGTTTCGTTCTGGGCCAGCGCGGCGCTAATACTTTCGTGGAGACCTACGCCCGTCTGATCAACGCCACCGCGCCGGGCTTCGAGCGCGAGGGCAAGCGGTACCTGACCGTCGCGGTCGGCTGCACCGGCGGCAAGCACCGCAGTGTGGCCATCGCCGAGGAACTCGCCCGCCGGCTGCGCGAGCTGCGGGTTGTGGCCCACGCCCAGCACCGCGACCTGGGGCGCGAGTGAGGATCGTCGCCTTCGGGGGCGGCACGGGCCTGTCGGCGTCGCTGCGGGCGCTGCGCTCCGCGCTCGCGTACACCGCTTCGGGGCGGCCGGCCCGGAACAAGCCGGAGATCACCGCGGTCGTCACGGTCGGTGACAACGGCGGTTCCAGCGGGCGCCTGCGCATGGAGCGCGGGGCCCTGCCCGTCGGCGATCTCCGGCAGGCGCTGGCCGCCCTGGCCGCCGCCGATCCCGTGAGTACGCGCAGCGCACAGCTCTTCCAGCACCGGTTCGCCGGTTCCGACTCCCTCGCCGGGCACCCGGTCGGCAACCTCGTCCTGCTCGGGCTGCTGGAACAGCTGGCCGATCCGGTGAAGGCGCTCGACCACGCCGCGGCGATGCTGAAGGCCGAGGGCCGCGTCCTGCCGATGTGCCGGCAGCCGGTGACGATCGAGGCCGACCTGCGGGGCGGCGACCCCGGCCGGCCCGACGCCCTCGTCACCGTCCGGGGCCAGCACGAGGTCGCGGTCGCCCCCGGCATCATCGACCAGGTACGCCTGGTCCCGCCGGACCCCGAGGCGTGCCCGGAGGTCGTCGCGGCGGTGGGCGCCGCGGACTGGCTGATCTTCGGACCCGGCAGCTGGTACACGAGCGTGATCCCGCATCTGCTGGTACCCGGACTGGCCAAGGCGATCGTGGACAGCCCGGCGCGGCGGATCGTCACCCTGAACCTGGCCAGCGACACCGAAACGGGCGGTTTGTCGCTTGCCGACCATCTCGGGGCCTTGACCCGTTACCTGGGTGATTTTCGTGCCGATATTGTTCTTGCCGACGCCAAAGCCGTCGAAGACCCCGAACCCGTGGCATCTGCGGCACAATGCCTGGGTGCGCGGCTGGTCCTCGCGGACGTGGCGGTCGCGCGAGGCGTACCGAGCCATGATCCTGTCGCGCTCGGGGCGGCGCTCGGGCCCCTGCTGAGGACCAGGCGGGCCAGGTCGCGATGAACGCGGGCGGAAACGGCGTACACATCCGCCGTGCTACTCGTTAAGAACAGACGGCAGGCGGAGCAGGCTAGAGGGTGGGATGGCGCGATGGCGATGACCGCGGCGGTCAAGGACGAGCTCAGCCGGGTGGACGTTCCCAAGCCCTGCTGCCGGCGGGCGGAGATGGCGGCGCTGCTGCGCTTCGCGGGCGGCCTGCACATCGTGTCGGGCCGGGTCGTCGTCGAGGCGGAGCTGGACACCGGGGCGGTGGCGCGGCGGCTGCGCACGACCGTGGCCGACCTGTACGGCTACCCCAGTGAGATCCACATCCTGGCCTCCGGCGGCCTGCGCAAGGGCAGCCACTACATCGTCCGGGTGGTGAAGGACGGCGAGGCGCTGGCCCGCCAGACCGGGCTGCTCGACGTGCGCGGCCGGCCCGTGCGCGGCCTGCCGCCGCACGTGGTCAGCGGCAACATGTGCTGCCAGGTGGCGGCGTGGCGGGGCGCGTTCCTCGCGCACGGCTCGCTCACCGAGCCCGGCCGCTCCTGCGCGCTGGAGATCACCTGCCCCGGCCCGGAGTCCGCGCTCGCCCTGGTGGGCTCGGCCCGCCGGCTCGGCATCACGACCGCGAAGGCCCGCGAGGTCCGCGGCGTCGACCGGGTCGTGGTCAAGGACGGCGACGCGATCGCCGCGCTGCTCGCCCGGGTCGGCGCGCACGCCAGCGTCCTCGCCTGGGAGGAGCGCCGCGTACGCCGGGAGGTGCGGGCCACCGCGAACCGGCTGGCGAACTTCGACGACGCGAACCTGCGGCGCTCGGCGCGCGCGGCGGTGGCGGCCGCGGCCCGGGTGACCCGCGCGCTGGAGATCCTGGCCGAGGACGCGCCCGGCCACCTGACCAGTGCCGGCCGGCTGCGGCTGGAGCACCGCCAGGCGTCCCTGGAGGAGCTGGGCGCCCTGGCCGACCCGCCGCTGACCAAGGACGCGATCGCCGGGCGGATCCGGCGGCTGCTGGCCCTGGCCGACAAGCGAGCCCGCGACCTGGGCATCCCCGACACGGAGGCGGCGGTCACCCCGGAGATGCTGAGCGTCTGATCCGGGGCGCCGCGGGCGGCGCCCGCATGACGAGCGTGTAACCACGATCACACGCCGCGGACAGCGTCGTACCGCGGCGCCCGGCCTTTGTCCTGGCCGGGACCGGCGCCGATCCTCGGACCTGGGAACTACTCCCGGTGACGATTGGGATAGGGTCGCTGAGGAAGGCGACGCTGCCGGACAGATTTATTCGGCCGCCGGCGTGACGCCGGCGCTAGCGAGGAGATGGGACCTGTGACCATCCGGGTTGGCATCAACGGGTTCGGCCGTATCGGCCGCAACTTCTACCGGGCGCTGCTGCAGTCGGGCGCGGACATCGAGCTGGTCGCCGCGAACGACCTGACCGACAACGCCACGCTGGCGCAGCTGCTCAAGTACGACAGCATCCTGGGCCGCCTGCCGTACGAGGTGAAGGCGACCGAGGACGAGATCACGGTCAACGGCAAGTCCTTCAAGGTCTTCGCCGAGCGCGACCCCGCCAAGCTGCCGTGGGGCGACCTGGGCGTGGACGTCGTCATCGAGTCGACCGGTCTGTTCACCGACGCCGCCAAGGCCAAGGTGCACGCCGACAACGGCGCGAAGAAGGTCATCATCTCGGCTCCGGCCAAGGGTGAGGACATCACGATCGTCATGGGCGTGAACCACGACAAGTACGACGCGGCGGCGCACACGATCATCTCGAACGCCTCGTGCACGACGAACTGCCTGGCCCCCATGGCCAAGGCGCTCAACGACGCGATCGGGATCGAGAAGGGTCTGATGACCACGATCCACGCGTACACGCAGGACCAGAACCTGCAGGACGGCCCGCACAAGGACCTGCGCCGCGCCCGCGCCGCCGCGATCAACGTGGTTCCCACGTCGACCGGCGCCGCGAAGGCGATCGGCCTGGTGCTGCCGGAGCTGAAGGGCAAGCTGGACGGCTTCGCGATGCGCGTGCCGATCCCGACCGGCTCGGCCACCGACCTCACCTTCACCGCGGCCCGTGAGACCACGGTGGACGAGGTCAACGCGGCGGTCAAGGCCGCCGCCGAGGGCGCGCTCAAGGGCTACCTGACCTACACCGAGGACGAGATCGTCTCCAGCGACATCGTCACCGACCCGGCCTCGTGCATCTTCGACGCGGGCCTCACCAAGGTCATCGGCAACCAGGTCAAGGTCGTCGGCTGGTACGACAACGAGTGGGGCTACTCGAACCGCCTGGTCGACCTCGTGAAGTTCGTGGGCGCCTCGCTGTGACGATCAAATCCCTCGACACTCTGCTGGACGAGGGAGTCTCGGGTCGGCGCGTCCTCGTACGCGCCGACCTGAACGTCCCCTTCGTCAAGGGGTCGTCGCCGGCCGAGATCGCCGACGACGGCCGTATCCGGGCGGTCCTGCCGACCGTCGTCGCTCTGCGTGACGCGGGTGCGGCGGTCATCGTGGTGTCGCACCTCGGCCGGCCGAAGGGCGCACCGGACCCCGCGTACACGCTGGCGCCGGTGGCCGAGCGGTTCGGCGAGCTGCTGGGCGAGCCCGTCGCGTTCGCGACCGACACCGTGGGCGAGTCCGCTCAGGGCGTGGTGGCCGGGTTGCAGTCCGGCCAGGTGGCCCTGCTGGAGAACCTGCGCTTCAACGCGGGCGAGACCAGCAAGGACGAGGCCGAGCGGGGCGCGTTCGCCGACCAGCTCGCCGCGTACGCCGACGTCTATGTGGACGACGCGTTCGGCGCGGTGCACCGCAAGCACGCCAGCGTCTACGACGTGCCGGCCCGGCTCCCGCACTACGCGGGCGGCCTGGTGCTGCGGGAGGTCGAGGTCCTCCGGGAGCTGACCGGCGACTCGCAGCGGCCCTACGTCGTGGTGCTCGGCGGCTCGAAGGTCTCCGACAAGCTGGCCGTCATCGAGGCCCTGCTGCCGAAGGTGGACAAGCTGCTCATCGGCGGCGGCATGTGCTTCACCTTCCTCAAGGCCCAGGGCCACGGGGTCGGCGGCTCGCTGCTCCAGGAGGAGATGGTGGGCACCTGTGCCGACCTGCTCGCCCGGGGCGGCGACAAGATCGTGCTGCCGGTGGACGTCGTGGCCGCCGACAAGTTCGCGGCCGACGCCGCGGTCCAGACGGTCCCCGCGACGGAGATCCCGGACGGCTGGCTGGGCCTGGACATCGGTCCGGAGTCGGTGCAGCTGTTCGCCGGCGCCCTCGCCGACGCGAAGACGGTCTTCTGGAACGGCCCGATGGGCGTGTTCGAGCTGGCTCCCTTCGCCGCCGGTACGCGTGGCGTCGCCGAGGCGATCACCAAGGTCGACGGCCTGACCGTCGTCGGCGGCGGTGACTCGGCCGCGGCCGTACGCGCGCTCGGCATCGACGAGTCCGGCTTCGGGCACATCTCGACCGGCGGCGGCGCGTCGCTGGAGTACCTGGAGGGCAAGGCCCTGCCCGGCATCACCGCGTTGGAGAAGTGAACATGGCCGAGGTCAAGCGCCGTCCGCTGATGGCCGGCAACTGGAAGATGAACCTCAACCACCTCGAGGCCATCGCGCTGGTGCAGAAGCTCGCGCACACGCTCACCGAGAAGGAGCTGACCGACGTCGAGGTCGTCGTGCTGCCGCCGTTCACGGACATCCGCAGCGTGCAGACCGCGATCGACGGCGACAAGTGGCAGATCGGCTTCGGCGCGCAGGACCTGTCGCAGCACGCGGCGGGCGCGTACACGGGTGAGATCTCGGGCGCGATGCTGGCCAAGCTCGGCTGCCAGTACGTCGTCGTCGGGCACTCCGAGCGCCGGGAGTACCACGGCGAGGACGACGCGCTGGTCAACGCCAAGGTCAAGGCGGCGCTGGCCAACGAGATCGCGCCGATCCTGTGCGTCGGCGAGGGTCTGGAGATCCGGGAGGCCGGCGAGCACGTCGAGCACACCCTGGCCCAGGTCGCGGGCGGCCTCGACGGGCTCAAGTCCGAGCAGGTCGAGAAGGTCGTCATCGCGTACGAGCCGGTGTGGGCGATCGGCACCGGCAAGACCTGCGCGGCCGAGGACGCCCAGGAGGTCGTGGCGGCCATCCGGTCGCACGTGGCCGGCGTGTTCGGCTACGAGACCGCCCAGAAGGTACGCGTCCTCTACGGCGGCTCGGTGAAGGCGAACAACGCGGCCGGCATCATGGCCCAGCCCGACGTCGACGGCGCGCTCATCGGCGGGGCGAGCCTGATCCTGGACGAGTTCGTCGGTATCGCGCGGTTCTCGAAGCAGTCCTGAACAGTAGTCACGAACAGTCCTGTTCGCCCGAAAGGCCGGTCCGCTGGACCGGCCTTTCGCGTCCCCGGAAGATGCCCGGGTGACTGCGGCATGACGGTGCGTGTCCCAAGGTCAGAAGATGGTTGCGATTCCACCGGGGCGCCTTCTGCGGCACCGGGGGGCGCGCCTAGAGTGTCGGAGTCCCGACCTCCACCCCTCGCGAGGACACGATGAGTTCCTTCTCCGCCCAGCACCTCCTCCGCCGGGCCTCGCTGCGTCGCGGCCTGGCCGCTTCGGCGGTGGCACTGATCGCGCTCGGCTCGAACGCGGCCTGCGACTCGGCCGCATCGAGCTCGTCCGACGCACCGACCAAGGGCGGGAACCTCTACGTCTACGTCGCGGCCCTGCCGGACCACCTGGACCCGCAGCAGATCAACGCGGCCACCGACGCCAACGTGTCGCGGCTGATCACGCGTACGCTCACCATGACGAAGGCGGAGCCCGGCGCGGCCAGCAGCGAGCTGGTCCCGGACCTCGCCACGGACACCGGGCGGCCCAGTGACGGCAACAAGACCTGGGAGTTCAAGCTCAAGGACGGGGTGAAGTGGCAGGACGGCGCGGCCATCAACTGCGCCCAGCTGAAGTACGGCGCGGAGCGCAACTTCTCCGACCTGATGAGCGACGGCCTGCCCTACGTCCGGCTCTACCTGGACAAGCAGCCGGCCGGCTACAAGGGCCCGTTCCTCGGCAACAACAACAACGGCAACGGTCTGACCTCCGTGGAGTGCCCGGACGCGCGGACCATCCGCTACCACCTCAAGCAGCCCGTCGGTGACTTCGGCTACGTGGCCGCCCTGACCCAGCTCGCCCCGGTCCGCCCGGAGCAGGACGGCCAGGACAAGAAGAAGTACGACGAGGAGCCCTTCGCGACCGGCCCCTACAAGATCGGCTCGCGGACCGACGACCGGATCACGCTCGTCCGCAACGACAACTGGGACCGCAGCACCGACGCGGTGCGCAAGGCGTTCCCGGACCAGATCCTGGTCGTGGCCGGCCCCAGCGCGGCCGAGCAGACCAACATGTTCATCGACGACCAGGGCGAGGCCCACTCGGGCATCATGCTCGACCAGGACGTCGCCCCGAACTTCCTCCAGCAGGTCGTCAACGACCCCGAGCTGTCGGCGCGTACGGCGGGCGGTTCCACGGGCGCGGTGCGCTACTTCGCCATCAACACGCGCAAGCTCACCAACCTCAAGTGCCGCCAGGCCATCGAGTACGCGTTCGACAAGCGCAAGTTCCGTACCGCGCTGGGCGGCTCGATCATGGGCGACCTGGCGACCGCGATGATCCCGCCGTCGCTCAGCTCGCACAAGGACTTCGACGTCTACGGCAACAACAGCCACCCCGACGGCGACGTCGAGAAGGCGGCCGAGCTGTTCAAGGCGGCCGGCGCGGCGTGCCCGAAGGAGCTGCGGGTCGCGTACCGGGACACCGCCGCCATCAAGCGCCTGATGAAGCCGCTGACGGAGATGTACCTCAAGGTCGGTATCAAGATCACGCCCGTGCCGATGCCCGTGGCCACCTATTACCACGACATCTCCGACTCGGCGCTGAACTTCGACCTGATCTACGCCGGCTGGGTGCCCGACTACCCGAACGGCTCGGCCGTGATCCCCGCCCTCTTCGACGGCCGGGACCTGCCGGAGCCGGGGGACACCGGTACCAACAACTACTCGTTCTTCCACAACGAGGACATCGAGCGCCAGATCGACGAGGCCGTCTCCGAGCCGGACCTCGAGCGCCAGTACAAGCTGTGGGGCGAGCTCGACGAAAAGATCATGGAGCAGGCCGCGGCCATTCCGGTGATCTTCAACGACGCGCAGCGGATCTACGGCTCGAACGTCACCGGCGTCTTCCTGACCCCGATGTACGCGCAGCCGGATCTGTCGGCGATCGGTCTGAAGGACCCGTCCGCGTCGAACGCGTCCTAGTCCGGACGGCGGAGCTGATTTCTCCGGGACCGGGGCGTGCCCTTCGCGGCGCGCCCCGCTATCCTGGTTCACGTTGTTCGCCCGGCGCCCTCGGCCGCCGCGGCGCCCCTGGAGAGGACGACCCGTGCCCATTGCGTTCGCGTACACGCTGATCGTGATCCTGCTCATCACGAGCGGCCTGCTGACCCTGCTGATCCTGCTGCACCGTGGCAAGGGCGGCGGCCTTTCCAGCATGTTCGGCGGCGGCGTCTCCTCCAACCTGGCCGGGTCCTCGGTCGCGGAGAAGAACCTCGACCGCTACACCGTGCTCGTGGGCATCATCTGGTTCGCGTGCATCGTCGGCCTCGGCCTCTGGCTCAAGCTCGCGGTGAAGTGACGGATACCGCCCGGCGTGTCGGGGGTACGCTCTGTCGCCCGGCCTTGCCGATGCGGTAGACTCAGATAATCTTTTTGCGTTGTGGTTCACTCGCGCCGCCTTGCTTCCAAGGTTTCGCGTGCTCCACTGCTTGAAGGTCACGTTGCAGTAAGCACGTGGAAGTAACCCACTCAAGGGAGTAAGGCACACATGGCACAGGGAACCGTGAAGTGGTTCAACGCGGACAAGGGCTTCGGCTTCATCTCGGTCGACAATGGCGGCCCGGATGTGTTCGTCCACTTCTCTGCCATCCAGTCCAGCGGCTACCGTAGCCTCGAGGAGAACCAGCGGGTCGAGTTCGAGATCGCTCAGGGGGCCAAGGGTCCGCAGGCCGAGCAGGTCCGCCCGCTCTGATCTTCAGAGCTGCGAGAAACACAATGAAAGCCCCCGGACGATGTCCGGGGGCTTTTTCGTGTCTGCCGGCTTCCGCCGGACCCTGCTAGGACCGCAGGGAGACCGTCTTCGGCGGCAGGTCGGCCGCGGCGGCCCGGTCGAGCAGCCAGAGCGTCCGTTCCGTGCCTTCCACGCCGCCGGCGGGCAGCTGTACGCGTCCCGCGCCGGAGATCGCCATCCCGATCGGGGCCGCCTTGTCGGGTCCCGTCGCGATCAGCCACACCTCCTCGGCGGTGTTGATCGTCGGCAGGGTGAGCGTGATGCGTACCGGCGGGGGCTTGGGCGCGCCCCGGACGGCGGCCACGGCCCGCGTGTCGTACGCGGCCGGCTGCTCCGGGAAGACCGAGGCGACGTGCCCGTCCTCACCCACCCCGAGCAGCAGCAGGTCGAAGTGGGGGAGCCGGGCGCTGCCGGGTGCCGCCGCGGCGGCCAGTTCGGCGGCGTACGCGGCCGCGGCCGCCTCCGGGTCGTCACCGGCCGGCCCGTCCGAGGGCGGCATCGGGTGCACCCGCGCCGGATCGAGCTTGAGCGCGTCCAGCAGGGCCGTCCGCGCCTGGGTCTCGTTGCGGTCGGGGTGGCCCGCCGGCAGGAACCGCTCGTCGCCCCACCAGATGTCGACCCGGTTCCAGTCGATCGCCGACAGCGCCGGGCTGGCCGCCACCGCCTGGTAGACGGCGGCGGCGACCCGGCCGCCCGTGAGGACGACGGCGACGTCCCCCCGGGCGGACTGCGCGTCGATGAGGCGTACCAGGAGACGGGCCGCCACGGCCTCGGCGAGCAGTTCCTTGTCGCCGTGGACGATGACGGAGTGCTCCGTGCTCACGAGTTCACCAGGATCTTGGCGGTCCGCTTCGCCGGGCGCTTGTCGAGATCGTGGGTGCCGGTGGCGGCCGCCAGCGCCGTCGCGTACGGCTGATCCGCGTCGAGCCGGCGCAACTCCTCCGCCAGCTCTTCGCCCAGGCGGCGGGTGACCAGCGGCAGGATCCGGTCGTCCACGCCGGTACGCGACAGGACGGCCGTCCCTTCCCGCCGGGTGAGCGTCATGTGCCCGTCGCCGTCGGAGCCGGTGAGGGTGAGCGAGACCTCCTCCAGCCGGCCGGAGGCCGCGGGGGAGATCGTCGGGACCACGCCGAGCCGGACACCGAGCCAGCCGGCCAGCAGCGCGGCGGTGGGGTCGTTCTCGGCGGCGGTGACCGTGACGCCGGTCGCCCGCTGCTCGGTGAGGGTGTCGAACGCGCCCGCGATGAGCGTGCGCCACGGGGTCGTCCGCGTCCACGCCAGGTCGGTGTCGCCGGGCGCGTAGTCGGCGGCCCGCTGGCGCAGGGCCTTCAGCGGGTCGGCCGACTGGGCCACGTCGGTGATGCGCCGCTCGGCGACGACGCCCAGCGGGTCCTCGCCGATGCGGTCCGGCGGTACGCCGTGCCACCAGGTGACGACCGGCACGTCCGGCGCGAGCAGCGGCATGACGACGGACTCGGCGTGCCGGGCGACGCCGCCGTGCATGCGCAGCACGACCGCCTCCGCCGGCCCGAGCCGCCCGCCGACGATGATCTCGGCGTCGAGCCGGTCCTTCGCCGGATCGGTGTTGTTCTCACCGATCCGGCTGACCACGATCAACCGGCACGGATGCGAGGCCGCGGCGATGGTCGCTGCGTCCTCGACCGCGCGTACCCGGGCTTCTTCCACGACGACGACCAGCGTGAGCGCGAGTCCGCTCGCCACGCCGCCGGCGGAGTGCCGCTCGGCGGCGAGCTTGCGCACCACCTCGGCGCCGGTGGTGTCCCACAGAGCCAACATGTGCCTGCCTCCTAAGCCCGGCGCCAGGCGCGGCCCTCGCGCGCCAGCATCTCGTCCGCCTCGATCGGTCCCCACTCGCCCGCCCGGTAGGGGGCGGGCTTGGTGCCGACCCACGCCTCCTCGAGCGGGTCGATGACGCGCCAGCTCTCCTCGACCTCTTCGGCCTGGGGGAAGAGCGTCCGGTCGCCGATGAGCACGTCGAGCACCAGCCGCTCGTACGCCTCCGGACTCGCCTCGGTGAACGCCTCGCCGTAGGAGAAGTCCATGGCGATGTCGCGCAGCTCCATGGCGGTGCCCGGGACCTTCGAGCCGAACTTGAGCACGACGCCCTCGTCCGGCTGGACCCGGATGACCAGCTGGTTGTTGCCGAGCAGTTCCACGTCGTCGGGGTTGAACGGCAGGTGCGGCGCCTTCTTGAACAGGACGGCCACCTCGGTGACCCGGCGCGGCATGCGCTTGCCGCAGCGGATGTAGAACGGCACGCCGGCCCAGCGCCGGTTCTGGATGCCCAGCTCGACGGCGACGTACGTCTCGGTCGTCGAGGTGGGCGGGACGTCGGTCTCCTCCAGGTAGCCCGCCGCCGGCTCGCCGGCCACCCAGCCCGCGGTGTACTGGCCGCGTACGGTGCCGGCCGCGATGTCGTCCGGCAGCGTGATCGCGCGCAGCACCTTCAGCTTCTCCGCGCGGATCTCGGTGGCGTCGAACGACGTCGGCTCCTCCATCGCCACCAGCGCCAGCAACTGGAGCAGGTGGTTCTGGAGCACGTCCCGCGCGGTGCCGACGGAGTCGTAGAAGCCGGCACGCGTACCGATGCCGACGTCCTCGGCCATGGTGATCTGGACCGAGTCGACGTACTTCGTGTTCCACACCGGCTCGAACAGGGCGTTCGCGAAGCGCAGGGCCAGGATGTTCTGGACCGTCTCCTTGCCCAGGTAGTGGTCGATGCGGAACACGTCGGGAGCGGTGAACACGTCGTCGACGAGGTCGTTGAGCTGCTTCGCCGAGGCCAGGTCGTGGCCGAACGGCTTCTCCACCACGACCCGCCGCCAGCCGCCCGACTTCTCG
The DNA here is from genome assembly GCF_000428945.1 of Hamadaea tsunoensis DSM 44101. Lineage (GTDB taxonomy): Bacteria > Actinomycetota > Actinomycetes > Mycobacteriales > Micromonosporaceae > Hamadaea > Hamadaea tsunoensis. The sequence continues at coordinate 48,529 of NZ_KE386822.1, forward strand.
TTGCTGGCCATCCCGGTCCGGTCGAGCTGCTTGAGCACGGTCGGGAAGGCGGCCGGCGGGATCGAGAAGTAGAACGCGGCGTTGCCCTTGATCCCGTGCGTCTCGCGGAGCTGGTCCAGGGTCTGCGCCAGCGAGTCGAACCCGGCGTCGTCGTCGAACGCGCCCGCGACGAACTTGATGTTGCCGACCAGCCGCTGCCAGACCTCTTCCCGCCACGGCGTACGCGCGTGCGCCTGGGCGTGCTCCTTCGCGAAGTCCTCGAAGTCGCCGTCACCCCAGTCGCGGCGCGCGTACCCGAGCACGACGAAACCGGGCGGCAGCAGCCCCCGGTTCGCGAGGTCGTAGATGGCGGGGATCAGCTTCTTGCGGGCCAGGTCGCCGGTCACGCCGAAGATGACCAGCGCGCACGGCTCCGGGATGCGGGGCAGGCGGCGGTCCTGAGGATCGCGTAGGGGGTTGCGCGGTCCCTCGACGGTCTTACGGGATCGGGGCATGTCAGGCTCCCAGGCTGCGGGCCGCGGCGAGCAGCCGTTCCAGGCCCGCCGCGCGGTCGGTCAGGTGCAGGTGCAGCAGCGGACGGCCACGCCCCGCGAGGGCCTGGCGGTCGCCCGCGGCCTGGGCCGCCTGCAGCTCGCCGAAGCTGTACGCCTGCCCCGGAACCGCGAGGTCCTCGGCGACCGCGCCGGTGATCTGCAGGAACGAGCCGACCTGCGGACCGCCCTTGTGGAACTGGCCGGTCGAGTGCAGGAACCGGGGGCCCCAGCCGAACGTGACCGGCCGGCCGGACGCGGCGGCGAGCAGCGGGCGTACCTGCGCGGCGGTGGCGTCCCCGAACCGGTCCAGGTACGCCATCACGGCCAGGTACCCGTCGGCGCCCAGCCCGTCGAGCAGCGCCTTGAGGGCCTCCTCGACCGTCTGCGCGGGCGCCGAGGAGTAGCCGGTGACCGGGCCGTCGGTGAACGTGGCCGCGATGGTCGGCGTACCGGATTCGAGGATCTTCTTGGTGTTCTCCTTGGACTCGGTCACGTTGGGCTGGTCGAACGGGTTGATCCCGATGACCCGCCCGGCGATCGCCGTGGCCGCCTCCCAGGCGAGGAAGTGCGCGCCGAGCGGCCCGTTGACCGCGACCGTGCCGGGCGCGGGCGGCGTCGCCATGTCCGTCGCGCCGCCCACCACCACGGTGAGCACGTCGTCACCGGTGGCGCCGGGCGCCTCGGGCGACTCCACGACGACCGGCAGGATTCCCTTGCCGAGCTTGCCCGTGGACTCCGCGATCAGCTGCTCGGCCCAGTCACCCAGGCCGACGATGCCGCTGCCGTCCTCGGCCAGGCTCACCTTGTCCCGGCCTTCGAGCGCCGCCGCGCCGAGCAGCGCGCCGAGCGCCAGCGACGGGTTGCCCTCGGTCGAGGAGAGCCCCTCGCCCAGCTCCGCGGCCTGGTCGAGCAGCTCGGCCACGTCCACGCCGGCCAGCGCCGACGGCACCATGCCGAACGCGGTCAGCGCCGAGTAGCGCCCGCCCACGTTCGGGTCCGCGAGCACCACGAAGGCGCCCATCTCGCGCGCCGTCTGCTCCAGGGGCGAGCCCGGGTCCGTGACGATCACGAAATGCCGGCCCGCCTCGGCCTCCGACAGTCCCAGGTCGAGGAAGGCCTGCCAGTACGCGCGGCGGTGGCTGTCGGTCTCGACGGTCGAGCCGGACTTGCTGGACACGACGACGACCGTGCTCGCCAGGCGGTCGCCGAGCGCGGCGCGTACCTGGTGGGGGTCGGTGGTGTCGAGGACGGTGAGCGGCCGGCCGAGCGTACGCGCGATGACCTCGGGCGCGAGCGAGGAGCCGCCCATGCCGGCGAGCACCACGTGGTCCAGGTCGGCGAGCTCGGCGGTGAGCTCGGCGAGCTGGGGGAGCAGGGCCCGGGAGCGCTCGACGGTGTCGATCCAGCCGAGCCGGATCGAGGCCTCGGGCTGCGCGTCGGCACCCCAGAGCGTCGCGTCCTTGGCCGCCAGCTTCGCCGGTACGCCGTCGTCGACCAGCTGCGCGCGGGCCTGCGACGGGTCGGCGGGGGCGTCGGCCCGGACGGCGAGCCCGGCGGCGAATTCCACTTCGGACATCAGGCGTTCTCCAGTTTCTTGCTGATGCCGTCGAGCAGCTCGGTCCAGCTGGCCTCGAACTTGTCGACGCCCTCGCGCTCCAGGACCGCGTACACGTCGTCGAGGTCGATGCCGGCGGCGGTGAGCTCGGCCATGACCTTCGCGGAGTCGGCGAAGTGCGGGGTGACCGTGTCGGCGGCCGGGTGGCCGTGGTCGGCGACGGCGTGCAAGGTCTTCTCGGGCATGGTGTTGACGGTGTCCGGGGCGATCAGGTCGTCCACGTAGAGCGTGTCGGGGTAGTCCGGGTTCTTGGTGCCGGTCGACGCCCACAGCGGCCGCTGCACGTTGGCGCCGGCGGCCTTGAGCGCGGCCCACCGGTCGCCCCCGACGACCTCCAGATACGCCTGGTACGCCAGCCGCGCGTTGGCGACCGCCGCCTTGCCCTTCAGCTCGGGCCGGCCGAGGCCGTCGAGGCGCTTGTCGATCTCGGTGTCCACCCGGGACACGAAGAACGACGCGACAGACTCGATCTTGGACAGGTCGTGGCCGTTGGCCTTCGCCTGCTCCAGGCCGGACAGCCAGGCGTCGAGGACGGCCTTGTAGCGCTCCAGCGAGAAGATCAGCGTCACGTTCACGCTGATGCCGCCGGCCAGCGTGGCCGTGATGGCGGGCAGGCCGGGCTCGGTGGCCGGGATCTTGATGAACAGGTTCTCCCGGTCGACGAGCCACCACAGCTGCTTGGCCTCGGCGATCGTCGCGTCGGTCACCATCGCCAGGCGCGGGTCGACCTCGATCGAGACGCGCCCGTCCCGACCGTCGCTCGCGTCGAACGCCGGTCGCATCACGTCGCACGCCCACCGGACGTCGTACGTGGTGATCATGCGGGCGGCCTCGTCCACGGTCACCTTGCGGACGGCCAGGTCCTTCAGCTGCTCGGCGTACAGCTCCGAGGCGCCGAGGGCACCCGCGAAGATGGTCGGATTGCTGGTCACGCCCACGACGTGCTGGTCGCGGACGAGGCCGGCCAGCGAGGTCGCCTTGCCGCCGTCGGCGAGGCGCTCGCGGGAGATGTCGTCGAGCCACACCGCGACGCCCGCGGCCGAGAGCTCGCCCAGTATGTCGGTCATTGCTGCCGTCTCCTTCTCGGAGTGATTCGGTCTCAGTTGCCGGTCGTCGAGCCCTGGACCGCACCCGTACGCGACAGCGCCGCGTGGGCCTTGGCCACCACGTTGTCCGGGGTGAACCCGAACTGCTCGAACAGCACCTGGTAGGGCGCGGAGGCGCCGTAGTGCTCCAGGCTCACGCACTCGCCCTCGTCGCCGACGAGGTCGCGCCACGACATCGCGATGCCGGCCTCGATGCTGACCTTCGCGGCCGCCCTCGGCAGAACCTCGTCCTTGTACGCGCGGTCCTGCGCCCGGAACCACTCCTGGCAGGGCATGGAGACGACGCGGGTCGGCGTACCGGCCGCTTCGAGACGCTTGCGGGCCTCGACGGCCAGCCCGACCTCCGAGCCGGTCGCCATCAGCACGACCTGCGGGGTACCGCCCGACGCCTCCACGAGGACGTAGCCGCCCTTGAGGAAGGACTCGTAGCTCATCGCGGCCGGGTCCTGCACCGGCAGCGCCTGCCGGGTGAGGGCCAGCGCGGTCGGCCGGTCCGTGTGCTCCAGCGCGGCCCGCCACGCGTACGCGGTCTCGTTGGCGTCGCCCGGGCGCACGACGTCCAGGCCCGGGATCGCCCGCAGCGCCGACAGGTGCTCGACCGGCTGGTGGGTCGGGCCGTCCTCGCCGAGGCCGATCGAGTCGTGCGTCCACACGTAGGTCACCGGCAGGCCCATGAGGGCCGCGAGGCGTACGGACGGTCGCATGTAGTCGCTGAACACGAGGAACGTGCCGCCGTAGGGGCGGGTCTTCCCGTGCAGGGCGATGCCGTTGAGGATGCCGCCCATGCCGTGCTCGCGGATGCCGAAGTGCAGCGTCCGGCCGTAGATGTCGCCGGGGAACTCCTTGGTGGCGTGGTCCGGCGGGATGAACGACGGCTCGCCCTTCATCGTGGTGTTGTTGCTCTCGGCCAGGTCGGCGGAGCCGCCCCACAGCTCGGGCAGGACCCCCGCCAGGCTGTTGAGCACCTCGCCGGAGGCGGCCCGGGTGGCGATCGCCTTCGCGTCGGCCTTCCACTGCGGCAGCGCGCCCGTCCAGCCGTCCGGCAGCGTACGCGCGACCAGCCGGTCCAGCAGCTCCTTGCGCTCCGGGTTGGCGGCGGCCCACTTGTCGAACGCCTTCTGCCACTCGGCGTGCTCCTCGGCGCCCCGGGCGAGCACCTCGCGAGCGTGGCCGAGCACGTCGCCGGCGACCTCGAAGGACAGCGCCGGGTCGAAGCCGAGCACCTGCTTGGTGGCGGCCACCTCGTCGGCGCCCAGGGCGGAACCGTGGATCTTGCCGGTGTTCTGCTTGTGCGGCGCCGGCCAGCCGATGATCGTCCGCAGCGCGATGAAGCTCGGCCGGTCCGTCTCCGCCTTGGCGGCCTCGATCGCCGCGAAGAGCGCCTCGACGTCCTCGTGGTAGCTGCCGCCCGCGGTCCAGTCGACCCGCTGGGTGTGCCACCCGTACGCGGCGTAGCGCTCGACGACGTCCTCGGACTTCGCGATCTTCGTGTCGTCCTCGATGGAGATCTCGTTGTCGTCGTAGATCACGACGAGGTTGCCCAGCTGCTGGTGGCCGGCGATGGCGCTCACCTCGTGGGTGATGCCCTCCTCGATGTCGCCGTCCGAGCAGATGACGTAGATGTTGTGGTCGAACGGGCTCTGCCCGGCCGGCGCGTCCGGGTCGAACAGGCCGCGCTCGCGGCGGGTGGCCATCGCCATGCCGACCGCGTTCGCCAGGCCCTGCCCGAGCGGGCCGGTGGTGGTCTCGACGCCCTTGGTGTGCTTCCACTCCGGGTGGCCCGGCGTCAGCGAACCCCATTGGCGCAGCTGCTGCAGGTCCGACAGCTCCAGCCCGTAACCGCTGAGGTACAGCTGGATGTAGAGGGTCAGGCTGCTGTGGCCGCACGACAGCACGAAACGGTCGCGGCCGAGCCACTGGGGATCGGCCGGGTCGTGCCGCATCACCCGCTGGAAGAGCAGGTACGCCGCCGGGGCGAGGCTCATCGCCGTCCCGGGGTGACCGTTGCCCGACTTCTCCACGGCGTCCATGGCCAGCACCCGGACGGTGTCCACGGCGCGCTTGTCCAGATCAGACCAGTTCATCGACTCGTCCTGCTCCCCTGCGAATCATGCGGTAACGCTGAATCATGCGGTGATGCTCCGGACGAAGTTTCCGGCCGGAGTATGTCGCTGGCGGCCCCGGTGTCGCCTTTACACCTGTGACCCTACAAGCCGTGTCTAAACCGCGTACGCGATCTCCCTCACTTACCCGCGGGGTGCCGTGCTACCCCTCGGGGCGTGTGACGGGCCGCACGTCGGCGAGGCAGCCGAATGGCCGACCGGCGCCTTCTGTACCCTTTGCCGGTGAGCACGCTCGCCGCAGAGCCGGCCCCGCCTGTTGAGATCCCCCCACGCGACGCCCCCGAAGGCGTGCGCGCGCGGCGGAACGTCCGGGCGGTCTTCGCCGCGTACCTCAGCCTGACCAAGCCCCGGATCGTGGAACTGCTGCTGGTGACCACGGTCCCGGCGATGATGCTGGCGGCCGGGGGCGTCCCGTCGATCGGTCTCATGATCGTCGTACTCGTCGGCGGATCGCTCGCCGCGGGCGCGGCCAACGCGCTCAACTGCTACATCGATCGCGACATCGACGTGCTGATGCGGCGCACCTCCCGGCGGCCGCTGGCGGTGCACAGCGTCACCCCGCGTTCGGCGCTGGTCTTCGGGCTCGTCCTCGCCGCGGTGTCCACCGTCCTGATGGCGGTGTTCACGAACTGGCTCGCCACTCTGCTGACGATCGGCGCGGTCGCGTACTACGACCTCGTCTACACGCTCTGGCTCAAGCGCACGACCTGGCAGAACACGGTGTGGGGCGGCGTGTGCGGCGCGGCGCCCGTGCTGATCGGCTGGGCGGCCGTGACCGGCGGCCTGGCCTGGCCGGCGTGGCTGATGTTCGCGATCGTGTTCCTGTGGCAGCCGCCGCACTTCTACGCGCTGGCGATCAAGTTCAAGGACGACTACGCGCGCGCCGGCATCCCGATGCTCCCGGTCGTACGCTCGCTGCGCCGGGTCGGTCTGGAGAGTGTGATCTACGTCGTGCTGACCATGGCCGCCTCCGTGGCGCTGTGGCCGTTCGGGATGAGCTGGATCTACGGCGTCCCGGCGATCGTGCTCGGCCTGGCCTTCCTGAAGGAGGCCGTCGCCCTCTATGCTCAGGCCCGCCGCGGCGAGACCGTCAAGCCGATGAAGATGTTCCACTGGTCCACCACGTACCTCACCCTCCTGTTCGTGGCCATCGCCGTCGACGCCATCCTTTGAAGCCTTAAGTCGGGACTCGCCCGAATTCACTGCTCGTCGATGACCGTGCCAGTTTGACGGTCCCCTATGTCCCATATTGACTGGGATGAAATTGGGCAAACCTAGGTAAACCGCGAGTTGCTCTCAGGTAACGCGAGTCACAGAACTGCTTCGTTTCGGGCGTCCGCGTCCTCGGTCTGCTTATGGTTCTCCTCATGGCAGATGGTTCCGATACGACCCTCATCGAGACGCCCGAGGCGACGCTGATCTCCGGCATCAAGGAGTTCGCGGCCGCGCACGGCGGAGCGACGGCGGTCATCGAGTACGTCGGCAGGCGGGGCGCCCGCATCGTGCTGGTGGGTACCGACGGCGGCTGGGGCGATCTCGTCGCACCGACCACCCAGGTCGCCCGGGCGGCATGCGAGCAGGCCGGCGTAGAAGTGGAGAACGGCTGGGAGCGGGAGCTCGTGGAGCTCATGCGGCCGAGCAACGACCTCTGGCGGTCGATGTCCAAGCGGACGTTGGCCCGCTGATCTCCATTCGCACCACCCCCTAGTAACGTTGACGACGTGAACAACCCCTTACAGACTGGCGACGCGACCCGGGCCGAGGCCCGGGTCGCTCTCGTTACCTGTCGTGAACTGCCCCTGCTCGAGGACGACGACCGCCTGGTGATCGAGCCCCTGGCCCGGCTGGGCGTGCGCGCCGAACCCGCGGTCTGGGACGACCCGGACGTCGACTGGTCGGCCTACGACCTCGCGGTCGTGCGGTCGCCCTGGGACTACTTCTACCGGTACGCCGAGTTCCTCGCGTGGGCCGCCGCAGTGGACCGGCTCGCCAACCCGGCCGCCGTCGTCGCGTGGAACACCGACAAGCGCTACCTGCGGGAACTGGCCGCAGCCGGCGTACGCGTCGTGCCGACCACCTGGATCGAGCCGGACGACGTCTTCGTGGCGCCCGAGGGTGACTACGTCGTCAAGCCGGCCGTCAGCGCGGGGAGCAAGGACACCGGCCGCTACGGTCCCGCCGAGGCCGGCCTGGCCGCCGCCCACGTACGCCGCCTGCAGGACGCCGGCCGCCTCGTGATGGTGCAGCCCTACCTGCCCGCCGTGGACACGTACGGCGAGACCGCCCTGCTGTACTTCGCCGACCCGGCGACGGGGGAGCTCGCGTACAGCCACTCGATCCGCAAGGGCGCGATGCTGACCGGCCCGGACACCGGCACGGACAGCCTCTACGTCCCCGAGGCGATCGAGCCCCGCGAGCCGACCGCGGCGGAGTTCGAGGTGGCCCGCCAGGTGCTCGCGGCGACCCCGCCCGGCCTGCTGTACGCCCGCGTCGACCTCATACCGGGGGTCGACGGCGATCCGGTGCTGGTGGAGCTGGAGCTGACCGAGCCCAGCGTGTTCCTCGGGTACGCGCACCAGGCGGCGGACCGGTTCGCGGCGGCCATCACGGGACGGCTGAACCGGGCGCCCAGGTAAGGCGGATCACCGTCCCGCACCGCTGCCGGCCGGGCCCGTGGCCGTTACCGGTCGATGCTGAAGGCGCGTGCTTCGTCGAGTCCGCTGCGGACGCGTGCCTGCAGGTCGTCGAGGCAGCCCGCGGTGTCGTCGGCCCGCTGCTGGGCGAGTCCGAGCAGCTCGGAGGCCCGCTCGAACAGTGGCACGGCGTGGGCGGCCTCACCCTGGCGGACCAGCGCGGCGATCGTCTCGACGACCTGGCCGGCGGCTTCGGCGTACCGGATGGCGCCCCAGTAGTCGAGATCCGTGTCGGCCGCGAACGCCTTCTCGACCGCGCTCGCCAGCGCCGTGGGGTCTACCACGGACCGACGGCGCAGGGAGGGGGCCACGCCGCACATCATGCACCGCCGGGTGCGTCCGGTCACGACCTTTCCGGCACACCTGCCGCGTTTGCAACCGTCAAGTTATCTTCCCTTGACCGTCCGGCTGACTGGAGGCGTACAGCGGGGGCGTTCGCGGGGGCTCCGGGGCGCAGCGTCCACCCCAGTCCGAGCGCCGCGACCCAGGCCAGCGCCGCGCCGAGCATGTGCGCGCCGACCAGGATCACCGGCAGGTGCGTGAAGTACTGAACGAAGCCGATCAAACCCTGCGCGGCCAGCACGACGACGAGGATCGCCGCGGCGCGCGTACCCGCCGTGGCGCCGAACGCCCGCAGCGCCAGCCAGGCCGCGATCGCCAGGCCGAAGACCAGGAAGACCAGGTCGGCGTGCACCTGCGCGATCTGCGCCGGGTCCAGGCCGTTGCGGCGCGCATGCTCGTCGCCCGCGTGCGGTCCGCTGCCGGTCACCATCGTTCCCACCACGAGTACGCCGAGACAGGCCGCCACGACGGCGCCGCCCAGCCAGCGCAGTTCCCGGGGGACGGGGAGGTTCGCCGAGGGCGGGCCGGCCGCCCGCCAGAACCCGTACGCGGCCGCGATGATCCCCATCGACACGAGGAAGTGGCCGCCGACCAGCCAGGGATTCAGTCCGGACAGGACGACCAGGCCGCCCCAGACGATCTGCGCCGGAATGCCGACGAGCGTCGCGACCGCCCAGCCCAGCCCCCGCCGGTGCAGGTACGCGAGCAGCAGCGCGGCGAGCATGAAGACGATGAGGGCGCCGTTGAGCGTACGGTTGCCGAACTCGATGACGCCGTGCACGCCCATGGCCTTGGTGGTGGTGAGCGACTCGGCGGTGCAGCGGGGCCAGGTCGGGCAGCCGAGGCCGGAGCCGGTGAGGCGGACCGCGCCGCCGGTGACGACGATGCCGATGTTGGCGACCAGGTTGGCCATCGCGGTCACCCGCAGCAGCCGCTCCGACATCACGCCGGACTCGCGGAGTGCGGCCGGGGACAGCCGGCCGAGGAAACGCCTGACGGGGGACGGTGGCACGGCACCGAGCATAGCCACGGCCCGGGTGTGTCCGCGCTCACGCCGCGCTCCCGAGATGGTTCACACCCCGTTCATCGGTGATCGCGGGCAGCTTCCTATGCTGCTCACATGATCCGCCGACCCCTCCTCCTCGGTATCGCGACCGCGGCCTTGAGCGCCGCCGCCCTCACGGCGTGCGCGCCGGCCGACGACACGAGCACCTCTCCTTCCGCGGCCGCGTCCGGGGCCGCCTGCGCCAAGGACTCGCTGAAGACGCTGGCCGCCGGGAAGCTGACCGTCGGCACCGACGAGCCCGTCTACGAGCCGTGGTTCGTCGACAACAAGCCGGACAACCAGAAGGGCTTCGAGGGCGCGGTCGCGTACGCGGTCGCGACGAAGCTCGGCTACCAGCCGGCCGAGGTCGTCTGGACCCGGGTGACCTTCAACAACGCCATCGCGCCCGGTGCGAAGACCTACGACTTCGACATCAACGAGTTCTCGATCACCGACGACCGCAAGAAGGCGGTCGACTTCTCCTCGCCGTACTACGACGTGCGGCAGACCGTGATCGCGCTGAAGTCCTCGAAGATCGCCGGGGCGAAGTCGCTGGCCGACCTGAAGAACGCCAAGCTCGGCGCCCAGGTCGGGACGTCCTCCTACACCGCCATCACCGACGTCATCAAGCCCGGTACGCAGCCCGCCGTCTTCAACAACAACGACGACGCCAAGAAGGCGCTGCAGAACGGCCAGATCGACGGCCTCGTCGTGGACCTGCCGACGGCGTTCTACATGACCGGTGCCGAGATCGAGAACTCCCTCATCGTCGGCCAGCTGCCCCCGACCACGGGGAACGTCGAGCAGTTCGGTCTCGTGCTGGACAAGGGATCGGCCCTGACCGCGTGCGTCAGCCAGGCCGTGGACGCCCTCAAGGCCGACGGGACGCTGGCGAACCTCCAGAAGCAGTGGCTCTCGCAGGACGCGGGCGCGCCCGAACTCTCGTGACGATCACCGACACCTGGCGGCCCAGCGCCGTCGAACAGGAGCGGATCGCGTACCGGCGACGGCGCGCGATCCGCTCGGTTCTGCTCGCGGCGGCCTCGACGGCGGTGCTCGGCACGCTGCTGGCCGTCGGCGTCACGAACTCGCCGGGCTGGCCGCGGGTCAAGGAGTCCTTCTTCGACCTCGCGGTCGCCCAGGACTCCCTGCCGGCCATCCTGGACGGCCTCGTGCTCAACATCGAGCTGCTGATCTGCTGCGCGCTGGGCGCGATGGCGCTGGGCCTGCTCATCGCCGTGCTGCGTACGCTGCGCGGGCCGGTCGCCTTCCCGGTCCGGGCGCTGGCCACCGGCTACACGTACGGGTTCCGGGGCGTACCGCTGATCATCGTGCTGTACGTGATGACGCTCGGCGTACCGGGGCTGCGGCTGTCGGGCATGCCGTCGACCCTCGTCCTCGGCGGCCTGGCGCTCGTGATCGTCTACGGCGCGTACCTGGCCGAGGTGTTCCGGGCCGGCATCGAATCGGTGCACCCGAGCCAGCTCGCCGCCGCCCGCTCGCTCGGCCTGACCTACCGCCAGACCATGCGCCACGTCGTGCTGCCGCAGGCCGTCCGGCGGGTCGCGCCGCCGCTGCTCAACGACACCGTCGCCCTGCAGAAGGACGTCGGCCTGGTCTCGCTGGCCGGACCCATCGACGCCGTACGCGCGGCGCAGATCCAGGTCGCCGAGCACTTCAACTTCACCCCGTACATCGTCGCCGGGGTGCTGTTCGTCCTGCTGGCCCTGCCGCTGATCGGCGTCACCGACTGGGTGACCCTGCGGGCGGCCCGACGTCAGGGGGCCCGTTCATGAGTCCCGTCCTCCAGTGCCGGGGGCTGCGCAAGACGTTCCACGGTTCGGTCGTCCTCGACAGCCTCGACCTCGACGTCGCCGAGCACGAGGTCGTCGCGCTCATCGGCGCCTCGGGTTCGGGCAAGTCGACCCTGCTGCGCTGCGTGAACCTGCTCGAACGGCTGGACGACGGCACGATCCACCTCGGCGGGGAGCACATCACCGACCCCCGGGCCGACGCCGACCGCGTACGCCGGCAGATCGGGATCGTGTTCCAGGCGTACAACCTGTTCCCGCACATGACCGTGCTGCAGAACATCCTGCTGGCGCCGGTACGCGTACACCGGCGGGCGAGGGCCGAGGCGGAGCAGGCGGCGCGGACGTGGCTGGACCGGGTCGGCCTGGGCAACCGCGCGGGTGACTATCCCGACCGGCTCAGCGGCGGCCAGCAGCAGCGGGTGGCGATCGTGCGGGCGCTGGTCAACAACCCGCGGCTGCTGCTGCTCGACGAGGTCACCAGCGCGCTCGACCCGGAGCTGGTCGGCGAGGTGCTGTCGATGGTGCGGGAGCTGAAGGGCGACGGGATGACCATGGTCCTCGCCACCCACGAGATGGGCTTCGCCAAGCAGGTCGCCGACCGCGTCGTCTTCCTCGACGGGGGAAGAGTCCTCGAACAAGGCCCGCCCGAACAGGTCCTCGGCGACCCGGTGGAGGCGCGGACCAGGCAGTTCCTCAGCCGCATCATCGAAGCAGGTCGTCTGTGACCGACCCCGACGATCTTGCGCGAACGTACCGGCACTTCGGGCATTCCGCGCAGATTTTGAGGCATTCGCGCAAGATCGTCGGAACGGATTAAAGTTAGGCTTACCTCCGGTGGGCTGGATCACCGGGGCCCGGGTTTGCGCACCTGAGAGCAAATAAGTCACACTGGTGTAGTGGAAATCCAGACCGAGACTCCTGCGGGCGCCGACCGGCGTACCCGGGACAAGGTGCTGGAACTGCTCGGCCAGGCACCGGCGACCGCCGGCCAGCTCGGCACCGCGCTCGGCCTGAAGCCCGCCGCGATCCGCCGGCATCTCGACGCGCTGTGCGCCGACGGCCTGCTGACCGGCCGCGAGCTGCCGGCGAAGGGCCGGGGCCGGCCGGCGAAGATCTTCAGTCTGACCCGGCTGGGCCGCGAAGGCCTCGGCGGGCACTCGTACGACAACCTGGCCGCCGCCGCGCTGCGGTGGCTGGCCGCGCGGGGCGGCGAGGCCGAGGTGGCCGAGTTCGCCCGGGCGCAGGTCGAGACGCTGGAGACCCGCTGCCAGGAGGCGATGAGCGAGGCCGGCGACGACCCGGTGGCGCGGGCGGAGGCGCTGGCCGGCGCCCTGACCGCCGAGGGTTACGCCGCGAGCGCCTCGGTGATCGCCACGGGCGGGCAGCTGTGCCAGCACCACTGCCCGGTGGCGCACGTCGCCGCCGAGTTCCCCCAGCTCTGCGAGGCGGAGACGGCGGTCATCGGCCGCCTCGTCGGCTCGCACGTGCAACGGCTGGCGACCATCGCCCACGGCGACGGGGTGTGCACCACGCACATCCCCGGCCAGCTCCACCAGATCCAGACCCACCAGACACACCCGATAACGGTGAGGGATTAGCTCATGACCGAGATCACGCAGGAAGAACACCTCGCTGCGCTAGGCAAGTACGAGTACGGCTGGGCCGACTCGGACCTCGCCGGTGCCGCGGCGCAGCGCGGCCTGAACGAGGCCGTCGTCCGGGACATCTCGGCGAAGAAGAACGAGCCCGAATGGATGCTCGACCTGCGGCTCAAGGGACTTCGCCTGTTCGGCCGCAAGCCGATGCCGGCGTGGGGCGCCGACCTGTCGGGGATCGACTTCGACAACATCAAGTACTTCGTGCGGTCCACCGAGAAGCAGGCGGCCAGCTGGGAAGAGCTGCCCGACGACATCAAGGCGACCTACGACCGGCTCGGCATCCCGGAGGCGGAGAAGCAGCGCCTCGTGGCCGGCGTCGCCGCGCAGTACGAGTCCGAGGTCGTCTACCACAAGATCCGTGAGGATCTCGAGGAGCAGGGCGTCCTCTTCCTCGACACGGACACCGCGCTCAAGCAGTACCCGGAGATCTTCCAGGAGTACTTCGGCACGGTCATCCCGGTGGGCGACAACAAGTTCGCCGCGCTGAACACGTCCGTGTGGTCCGGCGGCTCGTTCATCTACGTGCCGAAGGGCGTGCACGTCGAGATCCCGCTGCAGGCGTACTTCCGGATCAACACCGAGAACATGGGCCAGTTCGAGCGGACGCTGATCATCGTCGACGAGGGCGCGTACGTGCACTACGTCGAGGGTTGCACCGCGCCCATCTACTCGTCCGACTCGCTGCACAGCGCGGTCGTCGAGATCATCGTCAAGAAGGGCGGCCGCTGCCGCTACACGACGATCCAGAACTGGTCGAACAACGTCTACAACCTGGTCACCAAGCGCGCGGTCTGTCACGAGGGCGCGACCATGGAGTGGATCGACGGCAACATCGGCTCCAAGGTGACGATGAAGTACCCGGCCGTCTACATGACCGGCGAGCACGCCAAGGGCGAGGTGCTCAGCGTGGCCATGGCCGGCGAGGGCCAGCACCAGGACGCGGGCGCCAAGATGGTGCACGCCGCGCCGCACACCAGCAGCACGATCATCTCGAAGTCGATCGCGCGCGGCGGCGGCCGCACGTCCTACCGCGGCCTGATCCAGGTACTCGAGGGGTCGCACCACAGCAAGTCCACGGTCAAGTGCGACGCGCTGCTGGTCGACACGATCTCCCGCTCCGACACCTACCCGTACGTCGACATCCGCGAGGACGACGTCGCGATGGGGCACGAGGCCACGGTCTCCAAGGTGAGCGAGGACCAGCTCTTCTACCTCATGTCCCGCGGCATGTCCGAGGACGAGGCCATGGCGATGATCGTGCGCGGCTTCATCGAGCCGATCGCCAAGGAGCTGCCCATGGAGTACGCCCTGGAGCTGAACCGCCTGATCGAACTGCAGATGGAAGGTGCCGTCGGCTGATGACGACGCTTACGAACGCCGCTCCGCCCAAGACCAAGAGTCAGGCGCTGCGGTCCTACGATGTCGCCGATTTCCCGGCCCTCACGGGTCTGGAGGAGGAGTGGCGTTTCACCCCGCTCAAGCGCCTGCGCGGACTCGCCTCGGCGACCGACGCGGTGGCGACCGGGGCGGCCCCGAAGCACGAGGCCGTCTCGCTGCCGGCCGGCGTGACGCTGTCGTCGATCGGGCGCGACGATCCCCGGCTGGGCAGCATCCTCGCGCCGTTCGACCGGATCAGCGCGCTCGCGTACGGGGGTGCGCCGGAGGCGCTGCTCGTCAGCGTGGCCAAGGAGGCGACCCCCGGTGAGCCTGCCATCCTGCGGCTCGTGGGCGGCGGCGCCGAGGGGCTGTCCTTCGGCCACACCTTCGTCGACGTCGGCCCGATGGCCGAGGTCACCCTCGTGCTGGAGCACACCGGCAGCGCCACCCTCGCCGACAACGTCGAGGTGTCGGTCGGCGCCGGGGCGCACCTGGTCTTCGTCACCATCTCCTCGTGGGCGCCGGACGCGGTCCAGGCGCAGCACATCCGGTTCCGGCTCGGCCGGGACGCCAAGGCCACGCACGTGCAGGTGACCCTCGGCGGCGACCTCGTACGCCAGTACACCTCGGTCGACTACGCGGACCGCGGCGGCGACATGAGCGCGTACGGGCTGTACTTCGCGACCGAGGGGCAGCACCAGGAGCACCGCCTGCTGGTGGACCACTCGGTGCCGGACTGCCGGTCCTACGTGGGCTACCGCGGGGCGCTGCAGGGCGAGCAGGCGCACACGGTCTGGGTCGGCGACGTGCTGATCCAGAAGGAGGCGACCGGCACCGACACCTACGAGATCAACCGCAACCTGCTGCTGAGCGACGGGGCGCGGGCCGACTCGGTGCCGAACCTGGAGATCGAGACCGGCGAGGTCGCCGGGGCGGGCCACGCCAGCACGACCGGCCGGTTCGACGACGAGCACCTGTTCTACCTGATGGCCCGGGGCATTCCCGAGACCGAGGCGCGCAAGCTGGTCGTGCGCGGCTTCTTCGCCGAACTGCTGGCGAAGATCCCGGTCGAGGAGATCCGCGAGCGGCTCGGCGGCGAGATCGAGGCCCGCCTCGTCGACGCGGAGTCCGCGTCGGTCGCCGCGGCGAAGGTCGAGGAGATCACGGAGGGGGCGCTGTGAGCGAGCTTCTCGCCTGCGCCGTCGACGAGGTCGCCAAGGGCGCCGCGCTGCGGGTGGAGCTGGCGGGCGTCGACATCGCGATCGTGCACGCCGACGACGACAACTTCTACGCGATCCACGACGAGTGCTCGCACGCGGCCGTGCCGCTGTCGGACGGCGAGGTCGACGGCTGCACCCTGGAATGCTGGCTGCACGGCTCGCGTTTCGATCTTCGTACCGGCGAGCCGACGGGGCTGCCGGCCACCGAACCCGTCCCCGTCTATCCCGTCGAGATCCGCGACGGTTCTGTCTACGTCAGTCTGACGTCGAGCAATGGAGTCACCCGATGAGCGTCCTGGAAATCCGCGACCTGCAGGTGTCGGTCAAGCTGCCGGAGGGCGAGCTCAAGCCGATCCTGGCCGGCGTCGACCTGACCGTACGCGCGGGCGAGACCCACGCGATCATGGGTCCCAACGGCTCGGGCAAGTCCACGCTCGCGTACTCGATCGCGGGGCACCCGAAGTACGAGATCACCGGCGGCTCGGTCCACCTGGACGGCCGGGACGTGCTGGCGATGACGGTCGACGAGCGCGCCCGCGCCGGGCTGTTCCTCGCGATGCAGTACCCGGTCGAGGTCCCCGGCGTCTCCGTGGCGAACTTCCTGCGGACCGCCAAGACCGCGATCGACGGCGAGGCGCCGAAGCTGCGTACGTGGGCCGCCGAGCTGAAGGGCTCGATGGAGAAGCTCGGCATGGACCCGGCCTTCGCCCAGCGCAACGTCAACGAGGGCTTCTCCGGCGGCGAGAAGAAGCGGCACGAGATCGTGCAGCTCGAACTGCTCAAGCCGAAGATCGCCATCCTCGACGAGACCGACTCCGGCCTCGACGTCGACGCGCTGCGGGTGGTCAGCGAGGGCGTGAACCGCGTACAGGCCAACGGGGACACCGGTCTGCTGCTGATCACGCACTACACGCGCATCCTGCGCTACATCAAGCCCGACTTCGTGCACGTCTTCGTCGCCGGCCGGATCGTCGAGGAGGGTGGTCCCGAACTCGCCGAGAAGCTGGAAGCCGAGGGCTACGTCGCCTACACCACCGCCGCGGCCTGAGAGGTTGATCCGATGTCCGTGATCACCATTCCGCAGGGCATGCCGCAGTACGCGGACAAGCCCCGCTTCGACGTGGAGAAGATCCGGGCGGACTTCCCGATCCTGTCGCGTACGGTCAACGGGCATCCGCTCGTCTACCTCGACTCGGCGGCGACCTCACAGAAGCCGCGCCAGGTCGTCGAGGCGATCGCCGATCACTACCTGAACCACAACGCCAACGTCGCGCGCTCGGTGCACACGCTGGGCACCGAGGCGACGGAGGCGTACGAGGGGGCGCGGGCGCTGGTCGCCGGGTTCATCGGAGCCCGGGCGCCGGAGGAGATCGTCTTCACGAAGAACTCCACCGAGTCGATCAACCTGGTGGCGCACGCCTTCTCGCCCACCGCCGCCGACCCGCGGTTCCGCCTCGGGCCGGGGGACGAGGTCGTGATCTCCGAGATGGAGCACCACTCGAACCTCGTACCGTGGCAGATGGTGTGCGAGCGTACCGGGGCGACGCTGAAGTGGTTCGGCGTCACCGATCAGGGCCGGCTGGACGAGTCCGATCTGGACGGTCTGATCACCGAGCGGACGAAGATCGTCTCCCTCGTGCACTACTCGAACGTGCTCGGGACGATCAACGCGACGGCCCGCATCACGAAGCGCGTACGCGAGGTCGGCGCCCTGCTGATGCTGGACTGCTCGCAGACCGTCCCGCACCTGCCGTTCGACGTGGTCGACTACGACGTGGACTTCGTGGCGTTCACCGGCCACAAGATGCTCGGCCCGACCGGGGTCGGCGTCCTGTGGGGCCGGTCGGAGCTGCTGGAGGCCATGCCGCCGTTCCTCGGGGGCGGGTCGATGGTCGAGACGGTCACGATGCCGAAGACCACGTTCGCCCCGCCGCCGGCCCGGTTCGAGGCCGGTACGCCGCCCATCGCCGAAGCCGTCGGCCTCGGTGCCGCCGTCCGGTACCTGCAGGACATCGGCATGGAGGCGATCCAGTGGCACGAGAAGGAGCTGACGGCGTACGCGCTGGACGCTCTGGCCACCGTGCCCGGGCTGAACCTGGTCGGGCCGTCGGTGCCGGTCGGCCGGGGCGGGACGCTCTCGTTCTCGCTGGCGGCCGCCGACGGTACGCCGATCCACCCGCACGACGTCGGCCAGGTGCTGGACAGCCTCGGCATCCAGGTACGCGTCGGCCACCACTGCGCGCGCCCGACGTGCGTACGCTTCGGGGTGGCCGCGCTGACCCGCGCCTCGTTCTACCTCTACACGACGACCGACGAGGTCGACGCCCTGGTGCGCGGCCTGGACCAGGTCCGGAAGGTGTTCGCGTAGCCATGGAAATCGACCAGCTCTACCAGGAGATCATCCTCGATCACTACAAGCGCCCGCACGGCCGCGGCCTCCAGGACGCGACCGGTGAGCATGTGGGCGAGGCGCACCACGTCAACCCGACGTGCGGCGACGAGATCACCATCCGGGTGGACGCGCAGGACGAGAAGATCGCCGGCATCTCGTGGGAGGGCCAGGGCTGCTCGATCTCCCAGGCCTCCGCGAGTGTCCTGCACGAACTGCTCACCGGTACGGGCGTGACCGACGCGCTGCGCGTACACGGGGACTTCGTGGAACTGATGCAGAGCAAGGGCCAGCTGGAGCCGGACGAGGAGGTCCTCGGCGACGCCGTGGCCTTCGCCGGAGTGGCCAAGTACCCGGCGCGCGTGAAGTGCGCCCTGCTGTCGTGGATGGCGTTCAAGGACGCGCTCGCGCGTACCGGTGCGATGGAGGTTCAGTCATGAGCGAGGAAACCCTGGCCGACACCGCGGCCGAGAGCCCGGTGGCCGTGAGCCCCGGGGCCGTGAGCAAGGCGACCGAGGCCGAGATCGAGGAGGCGATGAAGGACGTCGTCGACCCCGAGCTCGGGATCAACGTCGTCGACCTGGGCCTCGTCTACGGTACGCACGTCGACGACGACAACGTCGTCACGCTGGACATGACGCTGACGTCGGCGGCCTGCCCGCTGACCGACGTGATCGAGGACCAGGCGCGCCAGGCGCTGTGCGGCGGTCCCGGCGGCGGGCTCGCCAGCGACATCAGGATCAACTGGGTCTGGCTGCCGCCGTGGGGCCCGGACAAGATCACCGACGAGGGCCGCGACCAGCTGCGGGCACTCGGCTTCAACGTCTGACCGGCTTCAACGTCTGAGCGGCACCCCGCCGCGACTTCTGACGGAAACCCAAGATCCCGTTGGGATCAGGGAAATCACCCGAATCTTGGCTCAAGATTACGGGCGGAACCCTGATCCCAACGGGATCTTGGCGTGTCCGCTCTTGGTGTGTCCGCGGGGGCGGGTCAGCGCTTGATCGCGACGCCGCCGGACATGTAGACGTGCTCCACGTCGACCGCGGCGGCCTCGGCGTCCGGGTGCCACTCGCTGACCGGCACCACGCCCGGCTCCACCAGCTCCAGGCCGTCGAACATCGCGGTGACCTCCGCGATCGAGCGGGCCCGGGCGGCGATGCCGCTCGCGTTGTACTGCGCGGTCGCCCGGCGCGACTCCTCGGACTCGATGCGCACGGTCGAGACGGCCAGGGCGCTCCCGCTCGGCAGCGGGGCCAG
Organism: Hamadaea tsunoensis DSM 44101; assembly: GCF_000428945.1. Lineage (GTDB taxonomy): Bacteria > Actinomycetota > Actinomycetes > Mycobacteriales > Micromonosporaceae > Hamadaea > Hamadaea tsunoensis. The sequence continues at coordinate 67,704 of NZ_KE386822.1, forward strand.
GAACTCGTCGAGGATCCGGCGCAGCTCGGCGTCGTCGGTCACGAACTGCAGCACGGCGATGAGACTGACGGCCACCGGCTTCGACAGGTCGAAGGTCCGGGTGAGCTCCTGCGCGTGCAGGATCCCCTGGACGTCGCGCATGTCCGCGTCGATGTACGCCGTCATGCCCTGCGGCGCGCTGGTGAGCAGTGCCCGCGCGTGCACCAGCACGATGGGGTCATTGTCGACATAGACGATCCGCGACTCGGGTGCGGCCGACTGGACGACCTCATGCAGGTTCGGCGCTGTGGGCAGCCCGGTGCCGACGTCGAGGAACTGCCGGATGCCGACCTCGGCCGCGAGGTAGTGCGCGACCCGGGCCATGAACGTGCGGTTGGCCCGCATCGACGTGGCGAGGTTCGGCGCGGCATTCATGATCGACTCGGCGGCCCGGCGGTCGGCGTCGAAGTTGTCCTTGCCACCGAGCATGTAGTCGTAGATCCGTGCCGAGTGCGGAATGTGAGTATTGAGCTCGACCGTCGACATGGCCGGAAGCCTACTGCACTCCATCGTTGATGTGGATGCCCATGTGGACGCAGCGTGGTGCCGGGCGGCCGTCACCGCATTCCGTCAGCCGCTCGGCTCACCCCGGGTGGTCGGTGGGTCACAAGACAGCGGCTGTCCTTGATGGATGCGTCGCCGTGCCCAAGACTGAAGCAATGCGAGCGTTCGGGGAGCGGCGCTGGGCCGGCGTGGGGGGATCGTCCGATCTGGACTCCCGTCGCGCCGCGCTGGCCGCCGCGACCGCCGCACTGGCCGGCGACGATCCCCGGCTGCTGCTCGTCTTCGGCTCGGCCCGGTACGACCCCGAGGCCGTACTGGCCGGCGTCGGCGAGGTCGCGGGCGGCGTACCGCTGATCGGGTGCTCCTCGACGCGGGTCGTGGGCGGCCATGATCTCGTCGTGGTCGCGCTCGGCGGCCCCGGGCTGTCGGCCGTCACCGCCGCCGCCCCGCACGCCGCCGCCGACCGCCGCGCCGCCGGGTCGGCCGTCGCCGCCTGCGCCGTCGACCCCGGCGACCGCCCCCACCATGTGCTGATCATGCTCACCGACGGCGTCACCCCCGGTCAGGAGGAGATCCTCGCCGGCGCGTACGCGATGGTGGGCGCGAGCGTGCCGATGGTGGGCGGGGCGGCCAGCCCGGACGCGTACGCGGGGCGGACGTTCCAGCTGCACGGCGACCAGGTGCTGACCGACGGGGTGGTCGGCGCGCTGCTGTCGTCCGACGGCCCGCTCGGCATCGGCCTGCGGCACGGCTGGCGCAAGGTCGGCGAGCCGATGATCGTCACGAAGAGCTCCGGCGGAGACGTGCACACCCTGGACGACCGGCCGGCGCTGACGGCGTACCTGGACCGGCTGGGGGCGCCCGCGGCCGCGTACGAGGACCCGGCGGCGTTCGAGACCTTCGCGCAGGTACGCCCGATCGGCATCCGCCGCCGTAGCGGAGAGGAGGTACGCGGAGTCAGCTCCCCCGGCATGTTCGGCTCCGGCGGCCTGAGATCCAGCGGCGAGGTCCCCGAGGGCGGTCTCGTCTGGCCGATGGAGGGCGACGAGCGCTCGGTCCTCGACTCCGCCGCCGACGCCTGCCGGGACGCGGTGGCCGCGCTGGAAGGCGTACCGCCGCTGGCCCTGCTCACCTTCGACTGCGAATCGCGCGGCCGGCTCCTGGGCGACGAGGGCGTACGCGCGGAACTGGCCCGGATGACCGGCGAGGTCCCCGGCGTACCGGTCGGCGGGCCGTACACGTGGGGCGAGATCTGCCGGACGCGCGGCATCAACGGCTTCCACAACCAGACGCTGGTCGTCTTGGCGGTGGGGTAGATGCCGACGAACGCCACGGCGCTCGCCACCCAGCAGCTCGCCGAGTTCCTCGCGATGCTCTCGGCCGCGACCGATCCCGGTGCCGTCGCCCGCATCGCCGCCGAACGCGCGGCGCGGGCGCTGGAAGCCGAGGTCGCCGTCGTCCTGGGAGGCGGCCCGGCGGAGGGCTACGAACTCGTCAGCTCCGTCGGCTTCCCGGCGGGACGCGTACCCGGGGCCGACCTGACCGAGGTGGTGCTGGGGCGCCGGCAGCTGCTCGACGTGCCCGGCGCGGGCAAGTGCCACACGGCGGTGGCCCCGCTCGGCGATCCGGTCCCCGGCGCGCTGCTGGTGGCGCGGGCGGGAGCCGAGGGCTTCACCCCGGACGAGGGCAGCCTGCTGCGGGGCATGGCGCGGGTGCTGGAGCTGGTGGTGCAGAGCCTGGGCCGGCTGTCCGCCGAGCGAACGCAGGCGGTGCAGAACGCCCGGCTGCTCGCCTCCCTGCAGGAGCGGCACAACCTGCTCAACCAGCTGTCGCGGATCCAGCGCGCGATCAGCCGCCGCCAGCCGCTGACCGACATCCTGCACACGATCACCGCCTCGGCCAAGGAGCTGTTCGCCGACGACGAGGTGGTCGGGCTGCGCCTGCGCGATCCCGACGACCCGGCGATGCTCATCCTGGTCTCGCAGCGCGGCATGCGCCCGCAGCTGGCCCGGGAGATCTGGCGGGTGGACGTCGAGGACGCCGGCGCCACCGGCCAGGCCGTCCTGCTCGACGACCTCGTCGTCATGGAGCGGTACGCCGACGCCGAGCACGGGATACCGCAGCTGGCCGCCGAGCACATCCAGGCCGCGATGGCCGCGCCGGTGCACGACAACGGGGAGGTGGCCGGGGGCCTGGCGGTGGCGTCCTACCGCGGCCGGGGGTACACCCGCCGGGACAGGGAGACGCTGCTCGTCTTCGCCGAGCACGTGAGCCTCGCCCTCAGCGATCACCGGACGCGGGAGAAGATGCGGGAGGCGTACCACGACGCGCTGACCGGCCTGGCCAGCCGCGGGCTCTTCCTCGACCAGCTGGAGCAGGCGCTGGCCCGGGCCGCCCGCAAGGACGCCCCGCTCGCGGTCCTCTTCGTCGACCTGGACCGGTTCAAGATCGTCAACGACTCCCTCGGCCACGCCGCCGGCGACTCCCTGCTCATCGCGGTCGCCGACCGGCTGCGGTCCTGCCTGCGCGCGTCCGACGTGGCGGCCCGGTTCGGCGGTGACGAGTTCGCCGTGGTCCTGCCCGACCTGGGCGAACCCGAGCAGGCCCAGGCCGTCGCCCGGCGCATCACCGAAGTCGTCCAGGCCCCGTTCGTCGTCCTCGGCCGCGAGGTCTTCATCGACGCCAGCATCGGGATCGCGTACCGGGAGGAGGGCACGACCGGCGAGGAGCTCATCCGCCGCGCCGACCTCGCCATGTACCAGGCCAAACGCAACGGCCGGGGGCAGACCGCGACCTTCCGCCCGGCCATGCAGGCGACCCTGCGGCGTACGCTCGATCTTGAGGCCCGGCTGCGCCGCGCGGTCGAGGACAGCGCCTTCGAGGTGCACTACCAGCCGATCGTCGCGCTCGCGGACGGCACGGTCGCCGGCGTCGAGGCCCTCGTGCGCTGGCGCCACCCGCAACGGGGCCTGGTCACCCCGGGCTCCTTCGTCCCGCTGGCCGAGGAGACCGGGCTCATCGTCCCCATCGGACTGCTGTCCCTGCGCGAGGCGTGCCGGCAGACCGCCAAGTGGAACAGCGTACGCCCGGGCCGGCCGCTCACCGTCGGCGTCAACATCTCGGCCCGGCAGCTGCACCAGCCGGACCTGCCCGACGCCGTGGCCCGGATCCTCGCCGAGACCGACCTCGACCCGGGCTGCCTCGTCCTCGAACTGGCCGAGACCCTGCTGGCCGAGGACCCCGACGCGGCCCTGGACCGGCTGTGCAGCCTCAAGAACCTCGGCGTACGCCTCGCGCTCGACGACTTCGGCACGGCGTACGGGTCGCTGGCGCACCTGCGGCGGTACCCGGTCGACATCATCAAGATAGATCCGTCGTATGTGGCCGGAATGGGCCGCTCGGCGGCGGCGGACCAGGCGGCGCAGGCGGCGATCACGCTCGGGCAGATCATGGGGCTGCAGACGATCGCCGAAGGCATCGAGACGGCCGGCCAGCTGGCCGCGCTGCGGGGGGCGGGGTGCGAACTCGGCCAGGGGCATTTCCTGGCCCGCCCGGTCGCCGCCGAGGAGGCCGACGAACTCCTCCGCACCTCCTTCTAAGGCTCTTCGGTCGCTTGTGTGGGTCCGGATCGCCCGTTTTCTGCAGGATCCGGGAACTTGATCATGCTTTCCCGTCGTGATGGACCGGCCCGCTGTTGAGCGGCCCGCCGTGGAGTGATCATTTACCGCTATTTCGGCAGTCCACGGTGTGTCTCCTTGATCAAATACCGGCTATCCGGCAGGGAGGTGCGCTCTCGCCGTAATGACGGTATTTGATCAAGGTAATCGGCGTCGTGATGCCGCAATAGTGGTATTTGATCAAGTCCTCGGACTCCACTGCCGCCTGAGTGGGGCGAAGCATCATCCACCGTCGCCCGGCGGCAGCTCGTGACCTTTGTCGGCGGGGTTCGGCATGATCAAGGTCGCACCGCTCGGCCGGCCAGGCATGGTCCGGGCTGTGGGATGGATCTTCCGGACGGTGGGACGTGCTTCGGACTTTGTCTCGATTTTCCAGTTTCGCGGCCATCCGGCCTTGATCATGTGATGCATATACGTCGAAAACCCCCGCCCGGCGACATATGCATCACATGATCATGGGGACGTCGAAGGTGCCGCCCTGGCTCCGCGTGGACTTTGTCGCGACTGTCCGGCGCTGAGGTTCGCTGCCTCGGTTCAGTGGTGATCGTTGGCAATCATCGGTCCCCATACGAGACAGTCGCGACAAAAGCTGGTTGACGGCAAAATGCCCATGGATAACCATCAATGATCTTGAATATCGACGTACAGTCAGGAAGTGTTCACGGAGCGGTAAGGAACTCTTCCCGCCACACCCCTCCGGGGTCGGCCATTCAGACGGGACGATGGAACCGCTCACCGTCTTCCGGCTGGAGGAATATTCATGCTCGTCAAGCGCATCCTGATCGGAGCGAGCGCGCTCGCCCTGGTCGCCGCGGGCGCGACCGCCGCCCACGCGGCAACGAAGAACGACACCGCGACGAAGAACGACACCGCGACGACGAACGCAGCCGCCGTCACGGCCGCCGTCCCCCGTCCCGACCACGTCGTGCTGGTGATGTTCGAGAACAAGAAGTACTCCTCGATCAGCGGCAGTTCCAGCGCGCCGTACTTCAACTCCCTGGCCGCGCAGGGTGCGAAGTTCACCAAGTCGTACGCGATCACCCATCCGAGCGAGCCGAACTACATCGCGCTGCTGTCGGGCTCGACGCAGGGCGTGACCTCGGACGCCTGCCCGGTGAACTTCTCCGGGGAGAACCTCGCGCACCAGCTGATCGCCGGCGGTTTCTCGTTCAAGGGGTACTCGGAGACGATGCCCTCGGACGGCTACACCGGCTGCAGCAGCGGCAACTACGCCCGCAAGCACAACAGCTGGGTGGACTTCTCGAACGTGCCGGCGGCCAGCAACGTGCGCTGGTCGACCTTCCCGACGTCGGCCAACTACGCGACGCTGCCGGCGGTGTCGTTCGTGAGCCCGAACCTGTGCAGCGACATGCACGACTGCTCGATCGGCACGGGTGACACCTGGCTGAAGACCAACCTCGACGCGTACGCGCAGTGGGCGAAGACCCACAACAGCCTGCTGATCGTGACGTTCGACGAGGACAGCGGCACCTCGGTGAACCAGATCTTCACGATCTTCGTCGGCCAGCACGTGAAGGTCGGCACGTACGCGGAGTCGATCAACCACTACACCGTGCTGCGTACGCTGGAGGACGCGTACGGGCTGGCGGCCATCGGCTCGGCGGCGTCGGCCACCCCGATCACCGACGTCTGGCAGTAGACACCGGTGTACCTGTCCACCATCGATCGTCCCGCGGCGTCCGGAGCGACTTCCGGCCGCCGCTGGACGGCCATCGGCGTGAACGTCGTGGCGCTGGGCACGGTCAGTCTCGTCACCGACGTCTCCTCGGAGATGGTGACGGCCGTCCTGCCGGTGTATCTGGTCGTCGGGCTCTCGCTGGGCCCGCTGGCGTACGGGGTGATCGACGGGGTCTACACCGGTGCGACGGCCGCGCTGCGGCTCGTGGGCGGCTGGCTGGCGGATCGGACGCGGCGGCGCAAGACGGTCGCCGGGTTCGGGTACGCCCTCTCCGCGCTCGCGAAGCTCGGCCTGCTCGCGGCCGGTCCGCACGCCGGAGTGCTCGGTGCCGTGATCGCCGCCGACCGGACGGGCAAGGGTCTGCGGACGGCTCCCCGGGACGCGCTGATCACGTTGTCCGCGCCCGCTCCGCTGCTCGGCCGGGCGTTCGGCGTGCACCGGGCGATGGACTCGATCGGGGCCTTCCTCGGGCCGCTGGTCGCCCTCGGGGTGCTCGCCGCGACCGGGGCCTCGACGTTCACCGCGGTCACCCGGCAGTCCTTCGACGCCGTGTTCGTCGTGAGCTTCTGCGTCGCGGCTCTCGGCGTACTCGTGCTGGCGCTGTTCGTGAAGGAGCACCGGGAGCCGCACGCGGTCGCGCGGCCGAAGCTCCGGGAGGCCGGGGTTCTGTTGCGGGGCAACGGAAGGCTGGTCGGAGCGGCGGTCGTGCTGGGCACGGTCACGATCGGCGACGGGTTCGTCTACCTGCTGCTGCAACGGCGCGAGGAGCTCGCGGTGGGCTGGTTCCCGCTGCTCGCGGTGGGCACGAACCTGGCCTACCTGCTGCTGGCCGGACCGGTCGGCGTTCTCGCGGACCGGGTGGGGCGGCTGCCCGTGATCCTCTCCGGGTACGCGTGCCTCGCCCTCGTCTACCTCCTGCTGTTCGGCCCGCTCGGCGGTACGCCGCTGGTGGTGCTGGTCCTGGCGCTCAACGGGCTCTTCTACGCGAGTACGGACGGGGTGCTCATGGCGCTGGCCGGACCCTTATTACCGGAGAACCTGCGCACGACCGGTCTGGCGCTGGTGCAGACCGGGCAGGCGCTGGCGTACCTGGTGTCGTCCGTCCTGTTCGGACTCGCCTGGACGGCCTGGGGGCCGGCGCCCGCCTCCCGGGTCGCGGCGCTCGCCGCCCTGCTCGGCATCGGCGCCACGTTCGCTCTGCTGAAAGGCGTACGCCGTGCGGACTAAGCTCCTCGTCCTGCTGGCCGCGGTCGTCCTGCTGGCCGGGGTGGGCATCGGTTACGTCCGATACGTCGCGAGCCGGGCGGCAGCCTCGGACGCGCCCGCCGTCCAGGGTGTGAGCCTCGGCGCGCAGGACACCGTCGCCGCCGTCAGCACCGCACCGGGTGAACGCGGCCGGGTCGTCTTCGTGCACGACGGGCGCAGAGACGTCTCCGCCCTGTCCTGTACGCGGTTCTACGCGGCCGGCGGCGCCGGTGTCTGCCTGCGCCCGGACGGGCCGCTCGCCACCTACCAGGTCGCCCGGCTGACCTCCACACTGGACGTCGCCGAGACGATCCCGCTGGTGGGCGTGCCGAACCGGGCGCGGGTGTCGGCCGACGGGAAGCTGCTGGCGTGGACGGTCTTCGTCACCGGCGACTCGTACAACAACGGCCGGTTCTCCACGCGCGTCGGCATCCTGGACGCGCGTACCGGGGACGTCGTGGCGACGCTGGAGGACTTCGCGGTCTTCGTGGGGGACCGGGCCTACCAGGCGGCCGACCTCAACTTCTGGGGCGTCACGTTCCTGCCGGACGACAACCGGTTCTACGCGACGATGTCCACGAAGGGCCACCGCTACCTGGTCGCCGGGGACATCAGGGCGCAGACCGTGCGGACCGTCGCGTACGGCGGGCGGACCCTGGAGAACGTCGAGTGCCCGTCGCTGTCCCCGGACGGCACCCGGCTCGCGTTCAAGGCGGCGGTCGGCGGCGACCCCGCCCGCGGGTGGCGGCTGTCCGTCCTCGACCTCGCCACCGGCGCCGTCACCCCCACCGCCGAGACCCGGTCGGTCGACGACCAGGCAGCGTGGATCTCCACAACCACTCTGGCGTACGCGATCCCGCGCGGCCAGGGTTCGGATGTGTGGGCCGTCGACGCCGACGGGGGCGGGCGGGCACGCGTACTGATCCCGGACGCGGCCTCGCCCGCCGCTCTCTAGGGGTCAGGCCTTCCTGCGCCGGGGCAGGCCGACGAGGCCGAGCACGATCAGGCCGCCGAGCGCGTACCAGGGCCAGGTCGCGGGGTGCTCCGCCGGACCCGTGCCGAGGCCGCCGGCCATGCCCGCCTTGTCGTACGCCGACCCGGGCAGCTTGTCCGCGTACCTGCCCGCCACCAGGGCGTGGTACGCGGCCACGGTCACCCCGGCCGCGCCGACCGACGTGCGCGCGTCGGCGTTGAGCGGGACGACCCGGCCGGCGGTCAAGGCGTACCAGGCGTGGATCTGCGGTTCGGTGAACGCCGTCCCGCCGAGGGCCGCCGCCTTGGTCGCGTACGCGGCCTCGTCGTCACCGGAGGCGATGTTCACGACGGTCCAGCCGCCGCCCGACTGGACACTCTGGACGGTGGCCGCCCGGCCGTTCGCGGTGGCGGTCGTGGCCACGTAGCCCAGCACCGTGACCGGCGCCGAGCCCGACCGGACGAACCCCGGATTCAGCTGGTACGCCGCGACGGACGAGCCGAGGGTCGGCGTACCCCCGAGGAAGCGGGACAGGGCCGCGGTGGCCTGGGTGGCGGGTTGCCGCGCGGCGGCGAGGTCGGGGCCGTCGGCGGCCGAGGCCGGAGTGGCGAGCGCGAGGGCGGCGAGGACGCCGAGGCTCGCGACCAGGGTGAGCTTCATGGCGGGCACCTCACATGCCGATCTGGTAGAGGGAGTGGGTCCAGAAGAACGAGCTGTTGGAGACGTAGTAGCTCCAGGTGGCCCAGTTGTAGCGGGTGTCCGACGGCCAGGGATCGCCCCAGTAGACCCAGTTCTGGCTCTTGTCGTAGCCGTAGAGGACCATCATGTGGCCGCCGCCGGACTGCCACTGGATCCGGGTCATGACCGGGCGCAGCGCGTCGATCTCGTTGATCACGGTGTTGTAGGACAGGTAGCCGTTGTAGTAGTAGCCGGGCGAGATGCCGATCTGCCGGAACGCCTCCTGGTCGTTGCCCAGGTTGGCCTGGCTGTTCGGGCAGGTCGAGTTGATCGAGCGGTCGAAGGCGAGATTGCAGAACTGGTTCTGCGAGTAGGACGGGAAGCCCAGGTACGCCGCGACCGTGTTGCCGGAGGCGGCCCAGCACCAGTTGGAGTTCACCTGCGACTGCATGGTGATCCCCAGCTTGTGCCAGGTGTAGGACGTGGTCGCTTGCCGGCCGGTCGCCTTCTCCTGTGCGGCACTCTTTTCCTGTGCGGGAGTCTTTTCCTGCGCGGCAGCGACATGGGCCGCCGGCTGTGCGGCGGCGGTGACGGGGGCGCTCGCGGCCGGCTGGGCGGGGAGCGCGACGGCGGCCGCGAGGACCGCGGCGAGGGTGACGGCCCGGGATCTCCGGGTGGCGGGGTTTCGCATGCGTGCCACGGTCGGGCCTGCGTGTTTCCCCGGCAAGACGTGAAACGGGTCGATGCGCTTGATCGTGAACCGCCACGCGCCGCCAGTAGCGCGAAGGCGTCGCTGCTGTGAATATTCACATGATGGAGCGTGATGAGCTGTCGGTGCTGCTGCGGACGGGCCCGTTCCATCTCGCCCTGCGCGCCGCGATCGACGCCCGGGGCCTTGCCCTGCAACGGATCCAGCACAGGCTGGCCGAGCAGGGGGTCAGCGTCGGCGTGGCGACGCTCAGCTACTGGCAGTCCGGCCGCCGCCGGCCCGAGTCGCTGCCGGCCGTCCAGGCGCTCGAAGGGATCCTCGGCCTCGCGCCCGGCGCGCTGACCACACTGCTCGGGCCGCGCGGCGTACCGGCCGGCGGGCGGCGGTACGCCGATCTCATGTTCAGCGGCGACGAGATCGAGCGCATCGTCGGCGACCTCGACCCGGCGACCGACGGCCGGCTGCACACGCTCATGTTCTCCGAGGAGGTCGAGCTGGGCGCCGACCGCTCCGCCGTACGCCGCAGCTGCCGCCAGGTCCTCACCGCGCACCAGGAGGCCGACCGCTACGTGACCGTCGTGCAGGGCGAACCCGGCTGCGACGCCGCCCGGCTGGAGATCGTCCCCGGACTCGACTGCCGCCTCGGCCGCGTACGCCGATCGTTCGCCGGCGGCTTCCTCGTCGCGGAACTGATCTTCGACCGGCTCCTGCGGGCGGGGGACACGCACGTCCTCGACTACGAGGTGGTGGACCGCAACGGGCTGCCGGCCACGGAGTACTGGCGCGGAGTGCGCTTCCCGGCCCGGCTGCTGGTGCTGCGGGTGCGGTTCCATCCGGAGGCCCTGCCGGTGCGGTGTTACCGGTTCGCCCGCAAGCACGCGCACGGCGCGGACGTCAGCAGGGAGGAGCTGACGCTGTCGGGGCACCGCACCGTCCACATCGTCGAGCCCGACCTGACCCCGGGCATCATCGGCGTCCACTGGGACTGGACCTGACCACGGCCCTCCGCGGGCGGGCGGGCATTGACGAAAGTAGGGGTGAATATTTTAATAAACCTTACTTACAGTTCCCCCAGGCTGTGGAGAAGACATGAGACCCAAGCGCATGGCGGCACTGTCCGCCCTCGTCACCGTCCTGATCACCACCTTCGCCCTGACCGCCGCCGCCCCCGCGGGGGCCGCTGAGCTGATCACGAACGGCGGGCTGGAGTCCGGCGCGCTGAGCCCGTGGTCGTGCACCGGCTCGCTCGGCAGCGTCGTGGCCACCCCCGTCCACACCGGGACGAAGGCGCTGCAGGGCGCCGCCTCCTCCTCGGACAACGCGAACTGTACGCAGACCGTCCCGGTCGTGTCCGGTACGGCGTACACGCTCAGCGCGTACGTGCGGGGCAGTTACGTGTACCTCGGCGTCACCGGCGGCAGCTCGACCTGGACGCCGAACGCGACCGACTGGACGAAGCTGACCGTCACGTTCACGGCGTCCAGCTCCAGCGTCCAGGTCTTCCTGCACGGCTGGTACGGCACCGGCACCTACTACGCCGACGACGTCTCCCTGGACGGCCAGGGCGGATCGAGCGCGCCGGGCGTACCGGGCAACCCGTCGGCGGGCACGATCACCAACACCTCGGTGGCCCTCTCGTGGGGCGCCTCGACCGGTACGGTCACCGGTTACCGGGTCTACGAGGGCGGCACGGTCGTCTCGACCGGCACCGGGACCAGCGCGACGATCTCCGGGCTGACCGCCTGCACGACGCACACGTACAACGTGACCGCGTACAACAGCGTGGGGGAGTCGGCCCACTCGGGCAACGTCTCGGCCACCACGACCGGCTGCACCACCGGCGTCCCCGGTACGCCGGCCGGCCCCTCGGTCACCGGCAGCACCGACACGTCGCTGAGCCTCGGCTGGGGCGCGTCCAGCGGAACCGTGACCGGCTACCGGGTGTACGAGGGCACCACGCTCAAGACCACGGTGACCGGGACCAGCGCGACGATCTCCGGGCTGACGGCCTGCTCGTCGCACACGTACGGGATCGCCGCGTACAACGGGACGGGTGAGTCGGCCAAGGCGAACGTGACCGGAACGACCACCGGCTGCACCACCGGTACGCTGCCCAAGCACCTGCTCACCGGGTACTGGCAGAACTTCACCAACGGGGCGACCCCGCTCAAGCTGGCCTCGGTGCCGACCACCTACGACATCGTGGCGATCGCGTTCGCCAACGCCGACCCGGGCAACGCCGGCGGCGTCACGTTCACCGTCGACTCAGGACTGTCGTCGGCGCTCGGCGGGTACACCGACGCGCAGCTGAAGGCGGACGTGACCACGCTGCACTCGCGCGGCCAGAAGGTGATCCTGTCGGTCGGCGGCGAGAAGGGCTCGGTCTCGGTCGGCAGTTCGGCCGCGGCGACCAACTTCGCCAACAGCGTGTACGCGATCATGAGCAGCTTCGGCTTCGACGGCGTCGACATCGACCTGGAGAACGGGCTCAACGCGACCTACATGGAGCAGGCGCTGCGCTCGCTGCGCTCGAAGGCGGGCAGCGGCCTGCTCATCACGATGGCACCGCAGACGATCGACATGCAGTCCACCGGGACGGCGTACTTCAGCCTGGCCCTGAACATCAAGGACATCCTGACGATCGTGCACACCCAGTTCTACAACTCGGGCAGCATGCTCGGCTGCGACCAGATGTTCGCGTACTCGCAGGGCACGGTGAACTTCATGACGGCGCTGGCCTGCATCCAGCTGCAGTCGGCGCTGCGGCCCGACCAGGTGGCGCTCGGCCTGCCGGCGACGTCCGGCGCGGCCGGCGGCGGCTACGTCGCGCCGTCCGTGGTCGACAGCGCGCTCGACTGCCTCGCGGCCGGGACGGGCTGCGGCTCGTTCGTGCCGCCGGCGAAGTGGCCGGCGATCCGCGGCGCGATGACCTGGTCCATCAACTGGGACGCCGCGAACGGCTACAACTTCGCCAACACCGTGCACAGCCACCTCGTGGCGATGCCGTAGTTCTCATCGTCCTCTCATCCTCGCCGGGGCAGAGTGGGTCGCGTGCCAGCGATCCGCAACTCCCGGCGGAGGCTCCCGACCGGACCTGGCCCCGCGGTGCGTGTGTCCTTCCTCGCGCGCTCCACGGTGGCCGGGCCCGGGCCCAGGGTGGTCCTGGTGGCACCTTGACGCGACCGCCAGTGCGGCGCCCACCGACCTTGGGGTCAAGAGGGGTTTACCGGGTCCGGGCGGCTCGTGCGGGATCATGGCGGGCGCCGGCGGCGCCGGTCGGGACCGGTCTCGTCCCGGTATCGGGGTGGCCGATGACTCCGAGACGGGACAGGGGATCCGACCGGCCGCCGCCCTCAGGGCGGCGGCCGCCCCATCTCCTCCCGACGATCTTGCGCGAATGCCCCGAATTTCGCGGCGTATGCCCGTTGTGCCGGTACATTCGCGCAAGATCGTCGGAAGGAAGGGCGGGGCGCGCCGGGGAGGGGGCGGAGGGGCGGCGGAAGGAAGGGCGGGGCGGTCAGGAGGCGGCGAAGCGGTAGCCGGCGCCGCGGACCGTCTGGATCGTGTCCCGGCCGAACGGCCGGTCCACCTTCTCCCGCAGGTAGCGGACGTAGACGTCGACGACGTTGGAGCCGCTCAGCTGGTCGGAGTCCCAGAGCTTGTCGATGAGATAGCTGCGCGAGAGGACCTGGTCGGGATGCCGCATCAGCTCATGGAGCAGCCCGAACTCCCGGGCCGACAGGGCCACCGGCTGCCCGTCGCGGGTCACCGTGCGGCGGGCCGGGTCCAGCGTCACGCCGGCCAGGTTCAGCACCGCCGGCCGCTGGCTGGGCGCCCGCCGGGTCAGGGCGCGCACGCGGGCGTACAGCTCCGCGAGGGCGACCGGCTTCACGAGATAGTCGTCCGCACCGGCGTCCAGCGCGGTCACCCGGTCGGCCACCGCGTCCCGCGCGGTCAGCACCAGGATCGGGGTCCAGCGCTCCTCGGCCCGCAGCGTCCGGGTCACGGAGATCCCGTCGCCGCCGGGGATCATCAGATCCAGGACGATCAGGTCGTACGCGAATTCGCGCGCGGCCCAGAGTGCTTCGGTGCCTGAGCCCGCGAGGTCGACCGCGTACCCCTCGCCGGACAGTCCTCTGCGCAGGGCCCCGGCCAGCGCCGTGTCGTCTTCCACCAGAAGCAGCCGCACGACGACTACCGTACGCCGGGTGAGTCCCCGTCTTCGCCGTTGGACACCGCGTACGCTCCGCGGCCGCATCACCGCGGCGTACCTGGCCGCGCTGGTGGTGACGCTGGGCGTGTTCGGGATGGTCGGCTCGGCGCTGCTGGTGCACAACCTGCGCGCGGCCGACACCGACGAGGTGACCGCCCGCCTCGGCGACCTGGCTGCGGCCGTCCAGGCGGGCGACCTCACACCGGTCGACCGGGACCCGTTCGCGCAGGTGATCACCCGCGATCTGGTGACCGCCCGCTCCTCGGCCGCGCCGAGCAGCCCGGTGCTCACCGACGCCGAGCTCGCCCGGGCCCAGCAGGGACAGATCGTGGTGCACAAACGCGTACCCGGGCTCGGGTCGGACGCCGTGCTGGTGGCCACGCCGCTGTCGCCGGAGCGGGTGGCGGTCGCCGGATCCAGCCTGGACAGCGTCAACGAGGTGTCCCGCCGGCTCGTCGTCGGCGTCGCGATCAGCGTGCCGCTGCTCGTCCTGCTGCTGACGCTCGGCGTACGCCGCCTGGTCGGCACGGCGTTGCGGCCGGTCGCCGGGCTCACCGCCGAGGCACAGGAGATCAGCACCGCCGACCCCGGCGAGCGGCTGCCGGTCCCGCCCGGCGACGACGAGGTGGCCGCCCTCGCGCGTACGCTGAACGGAATGCTCGACCGGATCGCGGCCGCGTCGCGACGGGAGCGTTCGTTCCTCGACGCCGCCGCGCATGAACTCCGGACGCCGGTGGCGGCACTGCGCGCGGAGCTGGAGGTCGGTCTGGCCGCGGAGGGCGAGCGGGACGCGCGGCTGGCCCTGCGCGGCGCGCTGCGCGAGGCCGACCGGCTGGGCCGGCTGACCACGGACATGCTGACGCTCGCCCGGGCCGGGGCCGGTGAGGTGCCGCTGGAGCGGGTGCCGACCGACGTCACCGACCGGATCCGGGCCACCGCAGCCCGGGTCGCCACCGTCTACGCCCTGGCCGTCGAGATCACCGGCGAGGAGGTCGTGGCCGACGTCGATCCCGTCCGGCTCGACCAGGTGGTGACGAACCTGCTGGCCAACGCCGCGCAGGCGGGTGCGCGCCACGTCGCCGTACGCGTCGGCGAGCCGCTGGTGCTCGTGGTGGACGACGACGGGCCGGGTTTCCCACGCGCGCTGCTGCCGTTGAAGTTCCGCGACTCCGACGCGCCCGGCCTCGGACTGACCATTGTGGACATGGTGGCCCGTGCGCACGGGGGAGAACTGGTGGTGGGCAACGATTCGCCGCTCGGCGGTGCCCGCGTCACGGTACGCCTGAGCGCGCCGTGACGGACGAGTGCCCGATACGGAGCCGCGGCCGCCTCCCGAGAGACGGCCGCGGCAGGTCCGGCGGTGTGACCGGTTCGCTCAGGCGGCCGCCGCGACCGCCTGGATCTGCCGGATCGCCTCCGGGACGCCGCCGTTCCAGGGCGTGCCGTGGCCCGGCAGCACCCACGTGGCCGGCAGGTCCGCCAGCCGGGTGAGCGAGGCCAGCGCCTGCTGCGGGTCGTCGGTGAACGGCGCCGGCTGGGGACCGCGCCGCCCGGTGAGGACGTGGCGGGTCGTGAGGCCGTCGCCCACGAAGATCGCATCCGCCACCGGCACGGAGACCGCGATGCTGCCGGGGGAGTGGCCCGGCAGGCCGATGATCTGCGGCGCGCCGGGCAAGTCGAGCACCTGTCCGTCGGCCACCTCGACCACCTCGGTCAGGTAGTTCGTGCGCAGGCCGCCCTTGCGGCTCGCGTACCAGAAGAAGCCGGCGGTGGCGCCGACCTTCATCGGGCCGTACGCGACCTTGGGCTTGGGGCCGCCCTTGGCGCGCTCGGCGTCGGCGGCGTGGATGTACACCGGTACGCCGTGCTCGCGGCGCAGCCGCTCGGCGAACCCGATGTGGTCGCTGTCGCCGTGGGTGAGGACGACGCCGCGGATGTCGTCGAGCGAGCGGCCCATGGTCGCGAGTTCGGCGGTCAGTTCGCCGTAGTGGCCGGGGAGACCGGCATCGATGACCGTCACGCCTTCATCAGTGTCAACCAGGTAGACCGCGACGATGTCGTTACCGATGCGGTGCAGGTGCGGGCCGAGCTGCATGGTTGTGCCCTCTCCGAGGATGTTGCTACCTTCCGTCTGATGGCTACGCTACCTAGCTATCATGGCTATGGTCAATAGCTATGATGGTGTCACGCGCGTCACGGTCGCCGACCGCGTCACGATCGGAAAGGAGGTCGGATGCCCACGCCCGACCGGACCTCGCTCGACGAGATCATCCGCACCGGCCGCGAGATCCTCGAAAGCGACGGGCTGGGCCGCCTCACCATGCAGGCGGTCGCCGACCGGGTCGGCGTACGCGCACCGTCGCTGTACAAACGCGTACGCAACCGCGACGATCTCGTCCGGCTCATCGCGGAGGCGATCCTCCTCGACCTGACCGGGCGGCTGGAGGCGGTGGCCGACGGCGGGGATCCGCGCCGGGAACTCGGGCGGCTGGCCCATGCGCTGCGCGCGTTCGCTCATGCCCAGCCGGCCGGGTACCGCCTCGTCTTCACCTGGGGGCCGCCCGATCCGGCCACGCTCACCCGCTCCAGCGCGCCGATCCTGCGGGTGGCCGCCCGTCTGGCCGGGCCGGACCACGCGCTCCCGGCCGCGCGCACGATCACCGCATGGGCCCACGGGTTCATCGGCATGGAACTGGCCGGGGCCTTCAACCTCGGCGGGGATCTCGACGTCGCCTTCGACTTCGGGATCGCCGCCCTCGCCGAAGCGCTCACCGCCGCGGGCACGGCCTAGCCCCCGCCCCCTTCCGCCCGGCTTGTGGCGACGATCTTGCGCGAATGTACTGGCATAACAGGCATAAGCCGCGATTTTCGGGGCATTCGCGCAAGATCGTCGGAAGAGAGGGTCAGGCGGAGACGTCGGCGGTCGCCCAGGAGTCGCGGAACGCGTACCGCTTCGGGTTGGCGGTATAGCGCAGGAACGCGGTGCCCGTCGTCGTGCCCACCGCCGTCGTCGTGTGCTGGAACCGGCAGCCCTCGTAGATCATCTTGCCGTTCGTGAGGGCGGCGCCGTCGGCCGACACCACGTGGTATCCGCCGAGTACGCAGTCCTGGTACCGCACGATCGGCAGCTTTCCGGCCCCGCCGCCCGTGTACCGGTGGAAGTTGAGGAAGCCGGGCGCGTCCTGAATCGCGGCCACGTCCGAGCACGACGTGAACGTGACGTTGCCCCGGTTCCAGTCGCAGTCGATGACCTTCTGGTCCGCGCTCTTCTTCGGCTCGAAGCGTACGCCGTCGACGTTGAGCCGGGCGTCGGTGATGTCGCCGTCCGCGGTGTAGCGCAGGACGAAGTAACGGGCGGCGGCCGTGCCGACCATCGACCACGAGCCGCCGAGGACGTTGATCGAGCCGCCGCGGTCGAACTTGAGCAGGTCGCCGCCGGCGACGGCGAAGTTGCAGGACAGGAAGAAGTAGTTCAGGAACTGGTCCTGCGGCTTGCTGCCGGCCGGGTCGGTGATGCCGCAGTGCAGGAACGCGTCGGTGAAGGTGGCGGTGGTGTCGGTCGAGCAGAGCACGAAGTGGTGCTCGCTGTTGTTGTTGGCGTACTTGTCGCCGTCGATCCCGATCACGCGGTTCCACTTGCCGCGCCACTCGACGTTGCGGTACTCGAAGTACTGGTTCTGCCCCGCGCCGTACTGCGGGTACACCGAGTCGGCCGCCACCGAGCCGACCGACCAGTAGTACGCGAAGTTGTTGTTCGCGTTGCCGGAGCTGAAGCTCATGTCCGCGAACGTCGTGTAGCGCAGGCGTACGGCCGCGGTGAGGAGGTTGTTCTCCCTCGGGTCGGCGCTGGCCGCGAAGGCGGTGTCGAAGGTGATCGTGGTGACGCGGACACCGGCCCCGCGGTAGCGCAGGCCGAAGATCTGATCGGCGGTGCCGGTCGTCGGCGACCACATCAGGATGTCCTTCTGGGTGATGCGGTAGTTGCCCGGCGGGAAGAAGATCTCCTTCTGCGCGACGCCGCCCACGCGGCCGGCGATCGCCGCGGTCACGGCGGCCTTGACCGCCGCCGAGTCGTCCGTGACGCCGTCGCCCTTGGCGCCGTAGGTCTTCACGTCCACGGTGTAGACCGCCGGGTCCGTGTTCGCGGCCGCCGGGTCCGCGCCCAGCAGGGCCGCCGCGCCCGCGCCGCCGACCGCGGTGCCGACCATGCCGCCGACCATGCCCAGGCCGAGCCTGCGCCGGCTCAGTCTCTCGTCGTACGCCATCCTGCCTCCCCTGCTCCAGATGATCTGTACAAAGTAGACCGATGGCGTGGCCGGTACAAGATCGTTGATCAGGACGGCGGGGTCAGGTCGGCGGCCCGGTCCAGCAGTGCCCGCCGCTCCGCGTCGCCGTGGGTACGCTCCGCGGCCAGCCGGAACAGCCGGGCGGCGCGTACCGGGTCGCCGTCACGGGCGGTCAGATCGGCCTCGACGGCCACGGCCAGCGGATAGTCGTCCAGCGCCCCGCCCGTGCGCGCCTGGGCCAGCAGGAGCAGCCCGGCGGCGGCCCCGTACGCGTACCCGTGCGCGACCGCGCGGTTCAGCTCGATGACCGGGCTGGGCTGGACGCGGGCCAGCTCGTCGTAGAGCTCCGCGATCCGGGGCCAGTCCGTCGCGTCGGCCGTCGGGGCGGTCGCGTGGCAGAGGGCGATCCGGGCCTGGAGCGCGTACGCGCCGGAAGTGTCGACAGTGGACAGCACGGACCGTGCCTCGGCGACGGCGGCGTGGTCCCACCGGGAGCGGTCCTGCTTGTCGAGGGTGACGAGGTGGCCGTCGGCGTCGCGGCGGGCCGCGCGGCGGGAGTCCTGCAGCAGGAAGAGCGCGAGCAGCGCGGCGGCCTCGGGCTCGGCGGGCAGCAGCCGGGCGAGCAGCCGCGCGAGCCGGACGGCCTCGGCGGCGAAGGCCGGCTCGCCGTCGGCGTTGTAGCCGGTCGTGAACAGCAGGTAGAGCACTGCCAGCACCCCCGGTACGCGGTCGGCCAGCGCGGCGCCCTCGGGTACGCGGTACGGGATGCGGGCGTCGGAGATCTTGGTCTTGGCCCGGGTGAGCCGGCGGGTCATCGTGGCCTCGGTGACCAGGAACGCCCGGGCGATGTCGGCGGTCGGGACGGCGCAGATCGTCCGCAGCGTGAGCGCGACCCGGGCCTCCAGCGGCAGCGCGGGATGGCAGCAGGTGAAGATCAGCCGCAGCCGGTCGTCCTCGACCTCCCCGTCCGCGGCCTGCTCGGCGGTCGCCGCGGTCAGCGCCAGCACGGCCAGCTCGCGCAGCTTGCGCCGCTCCACGTCGGCCCGGCGCAGCAGATCCAGCGCGCGGTTGCGGGCGACGGTCATCAGCCAGCCGCCGGGATTGCCGGGAACGCCGTCCGCGGGCCATCGCGCCAGCGCCTGCGCCAGCGCGTCCTGCGCGCAGTCCTCGGCCAGGGTCCAGTCGCCGGTGATCCGGATGAGGGCCGCCACGATCCGGGGGTACGCGTCCACGGCCGCCTGGGCGGCGGCAGCCCGTGCCTCATCACTCACCCGCACACCCTACTGACGAACGCGTACCCCCACTGCGGACGCCGCCCTTCTCGCGAGGGCTCAGGATCCCGCGCCCTCGTCCGCCGATCCCGCGCCCTCGTTCGACGATCCTGAGCCCTCGTTCGGCGATCTTGCGCGAATGTTCGGGCTTGTTGGGCATTCCAGGCAGATTTTCGGACATTCGCGCAAGATCGCCGCGATGGCGGTTCGCCGGGATGCAAGTTGCATCGACGGTTCCCGTGGGCGGTTGAACCGCATATGCTCGGTACCGGATCTCCGGCCGCCCTCGGGCGGCGCGGTCGCCGGCTGAAAGGTGTGTCGATGGAACGTCCCCGCTGGGCACCCGACGGCCTGGATCTCGATCGGCCCAGCGTGGCCCGGGTCTACGACTACTACCTGGGCGGATCGCACAACTTCGCGGTGGATCGCGAGTTCGCCGAGCAGGTCATCGGCCAGATGCCCAACGTGCCCGAGCTGACCCGGCAGAACCGCGGCTTCCTGCGCCGGGCGGTCCGCGATCTGGCGCGCGCGGGGGTGGAGCAGTTCGTCGACCTCGGCTCCGGCATACCGACGGTGGGCAACGTGCACGACGTCGCCCAGGAGATCAACCCGGCCGCCCGCGTGGCCTATGTGGACTGGGATCCGGTCGCGGTCGCGCACGGCCAGGCCATTCTGGAGGACAACCCGCGCACGGCCGTGATCGGCGCCGATCTGCGCGACCCCGCGGCGGTCTTCGCGCAGCCGGCGGTGAGCGCGCTCATCGACCCGGCCAAGCCGACGGCCGTGCTGCTCATCGCGGTGCTCCACTTCGTGCCGGACGAGGAGAAGCCGGCCGATCTCGTGGCCGCCATCGCCGGCCTGCTCGCGCCCGGCAGCTACATCGCGATCTCGCACGCCAGCCCGGAGAAGGAGGAGTCGGTGCTCGACCGGGCGGCGACCCTCTACCGGCAGACGGCCAGCCCGGTGACCACCCGGTCGCCCGCCGAGATCGCGGCCCTCTTCGGCGACCTGGAAATGCTCGACCCCGGTGTCGTGCGTACGCCGCTGTGGCGGCCGGACTTCCCGGACGAGCTCGGACCGGAGGCGGCGGCGTATCCGGGGTGCGCCGGCGTCGCCCGCGTCGGGTAGCCGGGGCCGGCCGTGACAGCGCCCAGCGCCCAGGAGATCGCCCGGCGGTGGGTCCGCGCCGTGGCCGAGACGAGCTACATCGCCATCGACCGGCCCTCGCTCACCGAGCGGCTGGCCGTGCGCGTCACCACCCTGCTCGGCCTGCTCGCCGGGGACGGCACCGACTGGTCGCCGGCCCGGGAGATCGGCACGGCCCTGGTCGCCTCGCATTTCACGTCCACCGACGCGCTCACCGGCACGCTCGATGTGCTCGGCACCGACCTGTCGGCGTACGCGGACGCGACCGGCCGGGCCGACCGCCTCCGGCGGATGCTGCACGAACTCGCCGCCGGGTACGCCGACGCGCTGCGCGAGCGTACGCTGAGCGAGCAGGAGCGCATCCACACCGCGGTGATCCGCGCGCGGGCCGAGGCCGAACAGGCGCGCTGGGACAGCGAAGCGCGGTTCAAGGCGGTCTTCGCCGACGCCGCGATCGGTATCGGGATCGGCGATCTGTCCGGCCGCATCCTCGAGGTGAACCAGGCCCTCTGCGAGATGCTCGGCTACTCCGTGGAGGAACTGCGCGGCCTCAAGGCGGCCGACTTCACGCACCCCGCCGACGATCCGGAGGTCTGGGCGCAGCTGGGCGAGCTGTTCGCCGGGCGTACCGACCACTTCCGGGTGCAGAAGGCGTACTACCGCCGCGACGGCGAGGAGATCTGGACCGACCTGGTGGTCTCGCTGATCCGCGCCCAGGACGGTACGCCCCGGTTCGCGGTCGGGATGGTCGAGGACGTCACCGACCGGCACCGGCTGCTGACCCAGCTGGAGTACCAGGCGACCCACGATCCGCTGACCGGGCTGCCGAACCGCACGGTCTTCTACGACCGGCTCGCGGAGGTGCTCGGCGACCAGGAGCCGGGGGCGGCCGTCGGCGTGTGCTTCCTCGACCTCGACGGCTTCAAGATGATCAACGACACCCTCGGGCACGACGCCGGGGACGCGCTGCTGCGTACGGTGGCGCAACGGCTGCACGACGGCCTGGCCGCACCGGACCGGCTGGTGGCGCGGATGGGCGGCGACGAGTTCGTGGTGCTGATCGCGCCCGGCGCGGGCGCCGACGTGCTGGCCGCGATCGCCGAGGCGGCGCTGGCGATCGTCCGCCGTCCGGTGCAGGTGGACGGCCATTCGCTGGCGGTCTCGGCGAGCATCGGCGTCGTCGTCCGCAACGCGGTCACGACGACGGCCGCCGAGCTGATGAAGGCGGCCGACACCACGCTGTACTGGGCCAAGAGCGACGGCCGGGACCGGTGGGCGATGTTCGATCCGCACCGGCACGCCCAGGCGGTCGGGCGCTACCGGCTGTCGGCCCAGTTGCCGCGGGCGATCGAGGAGGATCAGTTCCTCCTGGACTACCAGCCGCTCGTACGCCTGGAGGACGGCGCCCTCGTCGGCGTGGAGGCCCTCGTGCGGTGGCGGCATCCCGAACACGGCCTGCTGCGCCCGGACCGGTTCATCGAGATGGCCGAGCTGTCGGGACACATCGGCCGGCTCGGGCGCTGGGTGCTGCGCGAGGCGTGCCGCCAGGCGGCGCGCTGGCGGGCGGCCGATCCGGACTGGCAGCCCCTGGTCAGCGTCAACCTCTCGGTACGCCAGGTCGCCCATGCCTCCATTGTGGACGAAGTGCGCGACGTGCTGGCCGAGACCGGCATGGAGCCCGGTTCGCTGCAACTGGAGCTGACCGAGAGCGCCCTCATGGCGACCAAGGGCGAACCCTTGTCGACCCTGCACCGCCTGGCCGACCTCGGCGTACGCATCGCGATCGACGACTTCGGCACGGGGTACTCGAATCTCGCGTACCTGAGCCGGCTGCCGATCCACGCGCTCAAGCTGGCCGGTCCGTTCGTGGCGGCGCTGCGCCGGCCGACGGGCCCGGACGAGAGCGACGTCGAGATCCTGTCCACCCTGGTGCATCTGGCGCACACGCTCAAGCTGACCGTCACCGCCGAGGAGGTGGAGACCGCCGCGCAGGCCGAACTCCTCGCCGGGCTCGGCTGCGATCTCGGGCAGGGGTGGCACTTCGGCATGCCGGTGGCGGGCGGCGAGATCCTCCGGTTGCGACACCCGGCGAACTGACGGCCGCCGGACCGACGACCGCCGGACCGACGACCGCCCTGGTGGCGGGACAAGTGCGGGACACGGGCGCGGAAACTTTCGCGCAGATCACCACGTCAACGACCGCGTCACGAAATCTTCATCGACACTGTTGTTTTGGGAGCGTTCCCATGCCATGATCCCATCACTTCTTCGCCGGGCGCGGCTGTTCCACCAGGCGCTCCCGGCACAACGCCCATGGAGTGTCCTTATGAGATCAGTCCCCTTCAGCGGACGGGTCCGGCAGGCTCTGCGTTCCCCCGTTCGCCGTGCGGTCGTCGCGGCTAGCGTGGTCGCGCTGAGCTCCGCCGGCGTCGTGGCGATGGCGAGTTCGGCCAGCGCCGCGGCGGGGTGCCAGGTCGCGTACACCACGAACCAGTGGCAGGGCGGGTTCACCGGCACTGTCACGATCACCAACCTCGGCGACCCGATCGCCAACGGCTGGAACCTCGGCTTCGACTTCCCGGCGGCCGGCCAGGCCGTGACGCAGGGTTGGAGCGCCACGTGGACCCAGTCCGGCGCGCACGTCAACGCGGCGAGCCTGGACTGGAACAAGAGCCTGGCGACGAACGGCAACGTCCAGATCGGCTTCAACGGCGCCTGGACGACGAGCAACCCGAACCCGGCGAGCTTCACGCTCAACGGGGTCGTCTGCAACGGTGGCGTGACCACCAGCCCGAGCGCGTCGAAGTCCGCTTCGGCGTCCCCCTCTGCCTCTGCCTCTGCCTCTGCCTCTGCCTCGGCCTCTGCCTCGGCGTCGCCTTCGCGCTCGGCGAGCGCGAGCGCCAGCCCGAGTGCCAGCGCGAGCCCGAGCGTGAGCACCTCGCCCGTCCCCCCGGGTACGCACGTCGACAACCCGTACGCGGGCGCGACGGGCTACGTCAACCCGGAGTGGAAGGCCAAGGCCACCGCCGAGACCGGCGGCAGCCGCGTCGCGAACACCTCGACGGCCGTCTGGCTCGACCGGATCGCCGCGATCAACGGCGTGAACGGCGGGATGGGTCTCAAGGCCCACCTGGACGCCGCCGTGCAGCAGGACGCCGCCAACGGCAGCGCCCCGCTGACCGTCGAGTTCGTCATCTACGACCTGCCCAACCGGGACTGCTCGGCCCTGGCCAGCAACGGTGAGCTGCTCGTGGCCAACGACGGCCTCAACAAGTACAAGACGCAGTACATCGACCCGATCGCCGCCCTGATGGCGCAGCCCGCGTACGCGAACCTGCGCATCGTCACGGTGATCGAGCCGGACTCGCTGCCGAACCTCCTCACCAACCTGAGCTTCGCGAAGTGCGCCGAGGCGCAGTCCAGCGGGGCCTACGTCCAGGGAGTCCAGTACGCGCTGAACAAGCTGCACGCTCTGTCCAACGTGTACACGTACATCGACTCGGCGCACCACGCCTGGCTCGGCTGGGACAGCAACTTCACCCCGGCCGTGAACCAGTTCTACACCGTCGCGTCGGGCACGACCGCCGGGGTGAACAGCGTGGACGGCTTCATCGTCAACACCGCCAACTACTCGGCCGCGACCGAGCAGTTCTTCACCGCCGCGACCTCGGTCAACGGCACCACCGTGCGCCAGTCCAAGTGGGTCGACTGGAACCAGTACGTCGACGAGCAGAGCTTCGCCGCCGCGCTGCGCACGGCGCTCATCGCGAAGGGCTTCCCGTCGACGATCGGCATGCTGGTCGACACCTCCCGCAACGGCTGGGGCGGCACCGCCCGGCCCGCCGCGGCGAGCACGTCGACCGACGTGAACACGTTCGTCAACGACTCGCGCATCGACCGCCGGATCCACGCCGGTAACTGGTGCAACCAGAGCGGCGCCGGTCTCGGTGCCCGCCCGGTCGCCAGCCCGGCCGCCGGCTTCGACGCGTACGTCTGGATCAAGCCGCCGGGTGAGTCGGACGGTTCGAGCACCGCCATCGCCAACGACGAGGGCAAGGGCTTCGACCGCATGTGCGACCCCACCTACACCGGCAACTCGCTCAACGGCAACAACCTCACCGGGGCGCTGCCCAACGCGCCGCTCGCCGGCCAGTGGTTCTCCGCCCAGTTCCAGCAGCTCATGGCGAACGCGTACCCGCCGCTGTCCTGATCTGCCGCAGTGGGGTCCCGGGCTCGCCCGGGACCCCACCCGCGTTCCTCCGCCCGGATGCGGGGAATGCTGGTGAAAATGGATCAAGCCGCCCGGTAGCGCCCCGGGGTCGTGCCGATGACCGCCGTGAACGCCGCGATGAAGCTGCTGGGATTGGACCAGCCACAGGCGTGCGCGGTGTTCGTGATGTCGTGGCCCTCGGCGAGGAGCACGAGCGCACGGTAGATGCGCAGCTGCGTACGCCATTCGTAGAACGTCATGCCGAGTTCGTCGTGGAACAGCCGGCTGAGCGTACGCGCGCCGGCGCCGACCGTCCGGCCGAGATCCGCCAGCGTGGAGTCGTCCGCGGGGTTCTCGTAGAGCCGCCGGGCGACGGCGCGCAGGCGGTCGTCGCGCGGCTCCGGCAGGTGCAGCGGTTGCTCGTGGGTCTCCGTCAGTTCGTCGGCGAGGACGCGCAGCAGCCGGGAACGGGCCGATCGGGTGTGGCCGGGGGCCGTGTCCTCGTAGTTGCGGGGCCCGGTCAGGGCGAGCAGGACCTCGCGGGCGAGGCCGGAGGCCAGGAACACGGCCGGCCGGTCGGGGAGCAGCCGGGCGAGGGCCGGGGTGAGGAAGACGACCCGGATGTCGGTGTCGCCGTGGGCGCGGTGGCGGTGCGTGAACGCGGCGGGCGTCCAGGCGATCCGGTTGGCGGGCACGATCGAGGTGCCGCGCTCGGTGTGCACGGCCAGGACGCCGTTCGCCGCGTAGACCAGATGGCCCCGCGTATGCGACTGCGTCCCGCTCGCCTCGCCGGACGGCCACAGGTGGCGGCCGCCGGACGGCCACATGTGCGAGGTCACGCCGGTGGCCCGGGGAGCTTGGCGGGCTACGGGCATCAGTTGGCCTCCTCACGGTAGTAAGCCACGGCCTGCGCCGGTGAGACTACCTCGTGGCGGCTGGCGGTGCCGCGATCGTGGAGGGGAGAAGCACATGGCGACGTTCGTTCTCGTACCCGGTGCGTGGCACGGATCCTGGGCGTTCGAGAAGGTGGTGCCGCGGCTGGCGGAGGCCGGCCACACCGTGCACGCGCTGACCTTGACCGGCCTGCGGCCGGACGACGACGAGGCGACGGTCGCGGCCACGAACCTCGACACGCACGCCGGCGACGTCCTGCGGCTGCTCGACGGCGCCCGGCTCACGGACGTGACGCTGGTCGGCCACAGCTACGGCGGGATGGTGATCGCGGCCGCGGCGGACCGGGCCGGCGGCCGGATCTCCCGGCTGGTGCACCTGGACGCGTACGTGCCGCGGGACGGCGATTCGTGCTGGGCGACCACGTCCGACGGGTACCGCCAGGCGTTCGTCGCGGGCGCGGCGGACACCGGCTACGCCGTGCGCCCGCCGGACGGTGGCGACCCCCGCCGCCGCCCGCATCCGGTCGCCTCGCTCCTGCAGCGGATCCGGCTCACCGGCGGGTTCGACCGGGTCCCGCGCCGCGAGTTCGTCTACTGCTCGGGCTGGGCGGACCGCACACCGTTCGCGGGGCTCCGGGCCCGGCTCGCCGCCGATCCCGGCTGGCAGGTCCACGACATCGCGACGGTCCACAACGCGATGCGTGATGACCCGGCGGGGGTCGCCGCGATCCTTCTCGCCGGGGAGTCCACACAGGATCGGGCGGCCGGACTCGCGGAGATCAGCCGGTGACCGGGTGCCGCCGATCGGGCAGCCGGAGGAACGCGGCCCAGCCGAGGACCGCGGCGATGGCGACGAGCTGGATACGCTGCCAGACGCCGGGGACGGTGTCGGTGAAGCCGGCGATCGCCGTGGTGAGCAGGAGAGTGCCGCACAGTACGCCGCCGGTCCACCGGGCCCGCCCGGCCGCGGCCGCGGTGAGGCAGGCGGCGGCCACCGCGATGCCGAGGACCGCGGCCGAGGACGAGAGGCCGTGCAGGGCGTGCAGCCACGACCCCGCGTCCGGATCGCACGCGGGATCCGCGGTGGGCGAGCAGCCCATCGTGGTGACGCCTCCGTCGACCATTGTGGACACACCGAAGAGTGCGAGTCCCCACCAGCCCCAGCGGACGAGCGAGCCGGTCGAGCGGAGGGCGGAGACCGTGCCCACCAGTGCGCACAGGAGCCCGCACGCGACGTCGCACAGCTGGAAGAAGAGATGATGGGGCTGGGTGGGCGCGGCGTACTCGCTGGCGTAGCCGGAGACCGCGCCGACCGCGGGGTCCAGCCAGGGGCCGAGGATCCAGGACGAGTAGAGGACCGCCGCCGCGATCAGCGCCCACCGCCTCATGGGGTCGCCCGGACCAGCGGGAAGGGCAGTGTCTCGCGGATGCTCCGGCCGGTCAGCAGCATCACGAGGCGGTCGACGCCGATGCCGAGGCCGCCGGTGGGCGGCATGGCGTACTCGAGGGCGAGCAGGAAGTCGTCGTCGAGTTCCATCGCCTCCGGGTCGCCGCCCGCGGCCAGCAGCGACTGCTCGGTCAGGCGGCGGCGCTGCTCCACCGGGTCGGTCAGCTCCGAGTAGGCCGTGCCCAGCTCCGTGCCGAAGGCGACCAGGTCCCAGCGTTCGGCCAGCCGCGGGTCGTCGCGGTGGCCGCGGGTCAGCGGGGAGACGTCCGTGGGGAAGTCCTTGTAGAAGGTCGGGCGCTGGGTCCGATGCTCCACCAGGCGCTCGTACATCTCCAGGAGGACGGCCCCTCTCGTCCACTTCGGATCGACGGGTACGCCGGCCGGCCCGCACAGTTTCCGCAACGTCTTCAGGTCGGTGTCGGCCGTCACCGTCTCGCCGAGCGCCTCGGAGACGGCCTCGTCGACCGTGCGTACGGGCCAGAGGCCGGAGAGGTCGATCTCGGTCCCGTCGTGCACGGCGATCGGGCGGCCGTGCACGGCGGTGGCGACTTCCTGGACGACCTCGCGGGTGAGGTCGAGCATGCTCATGTAGTCGGCGTACGCCTGGTACGCCTCCAGCATCGTGAACTCGGGGTTGTGCTTGAAGGAGACGCCCTCGTTGCGGAAGGTCCGGCCGACCTCGAACACCTTCTCGACGCCGCCGACGGCCAGCCGCTTCAGGTAGAGCTCCGGCGCGATGCGCAGATACAGGTCGAGGTCGTACGCGTTGATGTGGGTGACGAACGGCCGCGCGTTCGCCCCGCCGTGGATCCGTTGCAGGATGGGCGTTTCGACCTCGAGGAACCCCCGGCCCACGAGGCTGGTACGCAACGTGTGCACGGCCGTGCTCCGGGCCCGCAGGACGTCGCGGGCCTTGGTGCTCGTGATGAGGTCGAGGTAGCGGCGACGCGTACGGGCCTCGGGATCGGTGAGGCCGCGGTGCTTGTCCGGCAACGGCCGCAGGCATTTCGCGGTGAGGGTCCAGCCCGCGACGGCCACGCTCGGTTCGCCGCGGCGGGTGGTGACGATCTCGCCGGTCACGCCGACGTGGTCGCCGATGTCCACGAGTTCCCGCCAGCGGGCAACCTCGTCCGGGGTGGACCGCTCGTCGAACATCACCTGCAGGTCGCCGGACCAGTCCCGGAGAGTGGCGAACACGTACCGGCCGTGGTCGCGGGCCAGCACGACGCGCCCGGCCACCGCCGCCGTCCGCCCGGTACGCGAGTCCGTCGGCAGCCCCGCCGCGGCCCGGACGACACCGGCACACGTCTCGGTACGTGCGAAGCCGACGGGGTAGGGCTCGATCCCGGCCTGGCGCATCCGGTCCAGCTTGGCAAGGCGTACACCCACCTGTTGAGCCGGAGCGGCGGTGGGGGCGACGGGCTCGGTGACCGCGAGTGGCGCGGCGCCCGGCTGGTAGAGCGGGGGAGTGTGGCCGGAGGCGATCGGGACGAAGCCTTCGGCGACGGCCGACGCGAGGCCGACGCGGGCGAGTTCGCGGCGCTCGGCGAAGCAGAGGTAGCGCGGCACCCAGTGGGGCTGGAACTTGGCGTTGGCCCGGTACAGCGATTCGAGCTGCCACCAGCGGGACAGGAACAGCAGGGTGCGCCGCCACAGCCGGAGCACGGGACCGGCGCCGATGCGCGCGCCCTCGGCGAAGACGGCGCGGAAGACGGCGAAGTTGAGCGAGACGCGTTCGACGTCGAACCGCGCGGCGTCCTTCATCAGCGCGGCGACCATGAACTCGGTGAGCCCGTTGTCCGCCTCGCGATCCCTGCGCATCAGGTCCAGGGAGATCCCGGTGCCGCCCCACGGGCTGAACGAGAGCAGCGCCTTGGTCTCGCCCGCGGCGTCGACCGCCTCGACGAGCAGGCAGCGGCCGTCGTTCGGGTCGCCGAGCCGGCCGAGCGCCATCGAGAAGCCGCGCTCGTTCTCGGTGTCGCGCCAGTGCGTCGCGGCGTCCGCGATCCGGCGCATCTCGTCGTCGGGGATGTCGGCGTGGCGGCGGATGCGGGCGGTGTGGCCGGAGCGTTCGACGCGGTGCACGGCCTGGCGTACCGGGCGCATGTCCCGTCCGTCCACAGTGAACTCGGCCGGCAGCAGGATCGCCTCGTCCCCGAGGTGCAGCACCTTCAGCCCCGCCCGCGCGTACGCGGTCGCGCCGGCCTCGCTCGCGCCCATCACGGCGGTCGTCCAGGCGTAGGTGCGGGCCTGGTCGAGCCAGACGCGGATGGCCGCGCCCCACGCCTCGGGATCGCCGAGCGGGTCGCCGCTGGCCAGGCTCACGCCGTTGACCACGCGATAGGTCAGGGCCGCCTTGCCGCTCGGGGCGAACAGGACGGCCTTGTCCCGCCGGGTGGCGAAGTAGCCGAGCGAGTCGTTGTCGCCGTACCTCGCCAGCAGCTCCCGGACGCGCTGCTCGTCGGCGGGTTCGAGGACGGCCGCCCGGCGCTGCGAGCGCAGGAGCGTGAACAGGGCGGCGAACAGCGCCAGCGCGCCGAACAGGCCCAGCAGCAGGTTGACCCAGCCGGCCGCCTCGCCGGTGATCGCCACGTCGAACGTCACGGCGCCGCCCAGGACGCGGGTGGCCGCGTACAGCAGCCGGTCGCCGGTGTTCTCCAGGCTGCCCGGGAAGAGGGTCAGCAGGCCGAAGCCGACGGCGATGCCGGCCGCCACGCCGGCGACGAACACGAGCAGGGCGCGCCGCAGGCTGCCGGCGCGTACGCGGGCGTAGAACTCGCCCCGCGCCCAGGTCAGCACGGCCAGCGCCACCAGCGGCAGGAGCAGGGAGAAGGCGAGCTGCCGGGCGTCGGACGCGGTCAGCACCTTCGCACCCTGGTCGTCCTCGAGGTCCGGGTCGGCCAGCCAGAGGATCAGGAAGGCCACCAGCACGACGGTCACGAACGCGAAGTAGACCGTCAGCACCACCCGGGCGACGCGCTTGCGCCGGGCGCACGCGGCCACGAGGACGGCCAGGAAGGCGGCGTAGCCGAGGTTGGCCGGTGCGGGCAGGACGTAGTCGTCGATCGCCGTGCGTACCGGCTGGACCCGGTCGCTCAACGCGCCGCCGACGGCCCCCAGGGCGCTCAGCACGGCGACGATGCCCAGCACCCACGCGAAGATCCGTGGTACGCGCGTACGCCACATCCGTCGATCATCGCGCGCGGGATGCCCCGATGATCCCGTTTGGACCAGGGAACCCGCCCGAATCTTGGACCAAGATCACGCGCGGCGGACGACCTGAAGATGGGCGAACGCGCTACGCGGCACCTTCGCGTTTGGCACCGTGATAGCCATGACCGTCACGAACCCGACCTCGGTCGAGAGCCATCTGGACGAGAACGAGCTGGCGACGCTGGACGCCTGGTGGCGCGCGGCCAACTACCTGACCGTCGGGCAGATCTACCTGCTGGACAACCCGCTCCTGCGCGAGCCGCTGAGCATCGAGCACATCAAGCCGCGGCTGCTCGGCCACTGGGGCACGAGCCCCGGCCTGAACCTGCTCTGGGCGCACATGAACCGGGCGATCATCGCCCGCGACCTCAACGCGCTGTTCATCACCGGCCCGGGCCACGGCGGCCCGGCCATCGTGGCCAACACCTGGCTGGAGGGCACCTACAGCGAGCTGTACCCATCGATCGGCACCGACGAGGCCGGCATGCAGCGGCTGTTCCGCCAGTTCTCGTTCCCGGGCGGCATCCCCTCGCACGTGGCGGCCGAGGTGCCCGGCTCGATCCACGAGGGCGGGGAACTCGGGTACTCGCTGATGCACGCGTACGGCGCGGCGTTCGACAACCCCGACCTGCTGGTCGCCTGCGTGGTCGGCGACGGCGAGGCGGAGACCGGCCCGCTGTCGGCGTCCTGGCTCGGCAACGTCTTCTGCAACCCGGCCACCGACGGGGCGGTGCTGCCGATCCTGCACCTCAACGGGTACAAGATCGCCAACCCCACGCTGCTCGCGCGCATCCCGGAGGAGGACCTCCTCGGGCTGATGCGCGGCTACGGCTACGAGCCCTTCCTCGTCTCCGGGGACGACCCCGCCGACGTCCACCAGCAGCTCGCCCGCGCGCTGGACACCGCGCTCGACCGGATCCGCGACATCCAGCACAAGGCGCGTACCACCGGTGACGGCTCGCGGCCCCGCTGGCCCATGATCATTCTGCGTACGCCGAAAGGCTGGACCGGCCCCGCCAAGGTGGACGGCGTCCAGGTGGAAGGGACGTTCCGGGCGCACCAGGTGCCGCTGGACGGGGTGCGCTCGAACGCCGAGCACCGGGCGGAGCTGGAGCGCTGGCTGCGGTCCTACCGGCCGGAGGAGCTGTTCGACGCGACGGGCCGGCCGGTCGGCCTGCTGGCCCCGCTCGCGCCGAAGGGCGACCGCCGAATGAGCGCCAACCCGTCGGCCAACGGCGGCGTCGTCCTGCGCGACCTCGTGCTCCCCGACATCGGCGCGTACGCGGTGGAGGTCACCGCGCCCGGCAGCGCGCAGGCCGAGGCCACCCGGGTGACAGGCAGGTGGCTGGCCGAGGTGACGCGGGCGAACCCGGACCGGTTCCGCCTGTTCGGGCCGGACGAGGTCGCCTCCAACCGGCTCGGTGCGGTGCTCGACGTGACCGACCGGCAGTTCACGGCCGAGATCCGCCCCGGCGACGACCACCTGGCCCCGGCCGGGCGGGTCGTGGAGGTGCTGTCCGAGCACCTGTGCCAGGGTTTCCTGGAGGGCTACCTGCTCACCGGCCGGCACGGGCTGCTCACCTCGTACGAGGCGTTCACCCACGTCGTGGACTCGATGGTCAACCAGCACGCGAAGTGGCTGAAGGTGACCCGCGAGATCCCCTGGCGGCGGCCGCTCGCGTCGCTGACCTACCTGCTGTCCAGCCACGTGTGGCGGCAGGACCACAACGGCTTCTCCCACCAGGACCCCGGCTTCATCGACCACGTGGTGAACAAGAAGGCCTCGGTCGT
Source organism: Hamadaea tsunoensis DSM 44101 (assembly GCF_000428945.1). Taxonomy (GTDB): domain Bacteria; phylum Actinomycetota; class Actinomycetes; order Mycobacteriales; family Micromonosporaceae; genus Hamadaea; species Hamadaea tsunoensis. The sequence goes on from NZ_KE386822.1 coordinate 99,698, forward strand.
GCGCGTCTACCTGCCGCCGGACGCCAACACCCTGCTGTCCACGATGGACCACTGCCTGCGCAGCCGGCACTACATCAACGTGATCGTGGCGGGGAAGCAGCCCGCGCCGAACTGGCTGACGATGGAGGAGGCCGCGCTGCACTGCCGCCGGGGCCTCGGCATCTGGGACTGGGCCGGCACGGAGACGCCCGCGGCCGGGGAGCCCGACGTGGTGCTCGCCTGCGCCGGGGACGTCCCGACCCTGGAGACGCTCGCGGCCGCCGACCTGCTGCGCCAGCACCTGCCGCAGTTGCGCGTACGCGTCGTGAACGTCGTGGACCTCATGCGGCTGCAGCCGGAGACCGAGCATCCGCACGGGCTGTCCGACCAGCAGTTCGACGCGATCTTCACGCAGGACAAGCCGGTCGTGTTCGCGTACCACGGGTATCCGGCGCTGATCCACCGGCTGACCTACCGCCGGCACAACCACCGCAACATCCACGTCCGCGGCTACAAGGAAGAGGGCACGACGACCACCCCGTTCGACATGGTCATGCTCAACGACCTCGACCGGTTCCACCTGGTCATCGACGTGATCGACCGCGTACCCGGGCTGGGGGTGAAGGCGGCCGGGCTGCGCCAGCGGATGTCCGACGCGCGGCAGACGTGCCGGGACTACACGCGGCGCACGGGCGAGGACGACCCGCGGATCACCGGCTGGAGCTGGCCCGCGCGCTGAGGCCGCCGGCGGGCCGCGCGGGTGGATCTTGGGTAGGGTGGTGACGTGACCGAGGACTGGTGGCGGCACGCCGCGATCTATCAGATCTACCCGCGCAGCTTCGCCGACGGCGACGGTGACGGCGTCGGCGACATCACGGGCATCCGCGCCCGCCTGCCCTACCTGCGGGAGCTGGGCATCGACGCGGTCTGGCTCAGCCCGTGGTACACCTCGCCGCAGGCCGACGCCGGCTACGACGTCGCCGACTACCGCGACATCGACCCGCTCTTCGGTACGCTCGCCGACGCCGAGGCGTTCATCCACGAGGCGCACGACCACGCGATCCGGGTGATCGTGGACATCGTGCCGAACCACTGCTCGGACCGGCACCCGTGGTTCCAGGCGGCGCTCGCGGCCGGCCCCGGCTCGCCCGAGCGGGAGCTGTTCTGGTTCCGGCCCGGCCGGGGTGAGCACGGCGAACTGCCGCCCAACGACTGGCAGTCCAACTTCGGCGGCCCGGCCTGGACCCGCGTGCCTGATGGTCAGTGGTACCTGCACATGTTCGCGCCCGAGCAGCCCGACTGGAACTGGGACAACCCCCGCGTCCGCGAGGATTTCGAGCGTACGCTGCGGTTCTGGCTGGACCGCGGCGTCGACGGGTTCCGCATCGACGTCGCCGACAACCTGGTCAAGGACCCGAACCTGCCCGACGTGGCGACGCTGCCGGACGGCGCGGTCATGCCGTGGGGCGACCAGGAGGGCGTGCACGAGATCTACCGGGAGTGGCGCAAGATCGCCGACTCGTACCCGCAGCGGGCGATCTTCGTCGGCGAGGTGTGGCTGCCCGACCCCGTACGCTTCACCCGCTTCCTGCGCCCGGACGAGCTGCACACCGGTTTCAACTTCGCGTTCCTCTCGGCGCCGTGGGAGCCGGCCGAGCTGCGGCGCACGATCGACGCCACCCTGTCGACGCACGCGCTCGTGCACGCCCCGGCGACCTGGGTACTGTCCAATCACGACGTTCCCCGGGTCGTGACCCGGTACGGGCGGGCGCAGACCGCGCACACGTGGGAGTCCTCGAAGACCGCGCACGTCGCCGACCTCGCCCTCGGTACGCGTCGCGCCCGGGCGGCCGCCCTGCTGACCACGAGCCTCCCGGGTTCCGTCTACGTCTACCAGGGCGAGGAGCTGGGCCTGCCGGAGGTGCAGGACATCCCGGAGGAACTGCTCGCCGACCCCCGCTGGATCCGCTCCGGCCACACCGACCGGGGCCGGGACGGCTGCCGCGTACCGCTGCCGTGGAGCGGGGACGCGCCGCCGTTCGGGTTCGGGCCGGCCGGCTCGACGCCGTGGCTGCCGCAGCCGCCGGGGTGGGCCGCGCTGACGGCCGAGGCCGAGGCGGACGATCCGGGATCGACCCTGTCGCTCTACCGTTCCGCGCTGCGGATCCGGCACGCCGAACCCGATCTGCTCGGCGAGGACATGGAGTGGCTGCCGTCGTCCGGGAACGTGCTCGCGTACCGGCGGGGGCGGATCGGCTGCATGATCAACTTTGCCGACCCGCCGGTTCCGCTGCCGGTCGGGGCGCAGGTCCTGCTCACGAGCGAGCCGGTCGACGGCGACCTGCTGCCGACCGACGTCGCCGCCTGGTTCCGCCTACCCTGACACCGTCCCGGCACCTGCGATCATCATTCGTATCCTGATCGCGGGAAGGGACACGATGGACGGCTCGACGGTCAGCTCGGTGGCGGTGCCCCACAGCGTGGACATCGCCTCGGTCATGCTCGGCGCCGCGCAGGGCGCCCTGTTCGCCGCGGGTGTCGCCGCCAAGCAGCGGATCGACCTGATCGGGGTGGCGCTCATCAGCATCGCCACCGGGCTCGGCGGCGGCATCGTCCGCGACCTGCTGCTCAACGAGGTCCCGGCGGCCTTGCGCAGCAACGGATACGTCTCCGCCGCGCTGCTCGCGGCGATCGTCGCGTCGGCCTTCAGCCGCCTGCTGTCCCGGCTCGACCCGCTCGTGGTCGCCTTCGACGCCCTCTCGCTCGGGCTCTACCTGGTCGTCGGGCTGTCCAAGGCGGTCGCCGCCGGGCTCGGGTCGGTGCCCGCCGTCTTCGTCGGCATCCTCGCCTGCACGGCCGGCGGCGTCATCCGCGACATCCTGCTGCGTACCGAGATCGCGCTGGTCACCGTCGGCTCGTTCTACGCCTTCGCGGCCCTCGGCGGCGCGCTCGTCTTCATGGTCGCCCAACCGCACGTGGGCACCAGTCACGCCGCGTGGGCGTCGGTCATCGTGACTTTCAGCGTACGCATGATGTCGATCTGGTTCGGGTGGAGCACCCCGCACGCGAGCGCGCTGAACCTGGAGGCCGGTATGGAGCGGATGGAGCAGCTGGCGCGGTCGGGCGTACAGGTGATCACGAGGGGTTCGGGGTTCATGCGCCCGCGGGTGCGCGCGGAGAACGCCCCCGGCCGGGGACGGACCGGGGGCGTTCGAGGGGGAGAGCCCGACGGCGACTGAGCGCCGGAAGGGTCAGACGCTTCGCCGGCCGCGCAGCCCGGCGAAGAGCGCGACCCCCACCGCCGCCAGCACCACCTGGATGACGATCTCGATCCAGTCGACGCCCGACGTGTCGGCCCAGCCGGCCGCGCGGGCGATGGCGGTGCCGATGAGGGCCGCCACGATGCCGATGACGATGGTCAGCCAGATCGGGATGCTCTGCGGGCCGGGGACGAGGAGCCGGCCGAGCGCACCGATGATGAGACCGACGATGATGGCCGAGATGATGCCGGATACGGTCATTGTTCCTCCCTCAGCAATGCCTACGGGCGGTCGTGTACCCGAACGTCCCGTTCGCAAACCCGGCGGCAGTTCAAGATCCTGCTTGGATCACGGTTGTCACCCGAATCTTGGGCCATGATCCGGGTGATTTCCCTGATCCAAGCGGGATCATGGGGCCGGGCGGGGGCCGGGTGGAGGTGCGGGAAGATGGGGGTGTGGAGATCACGGACGCCCCCGACCTCGACCGCTTCGAAGCCCGCGTCGACGGCGAACTCGCCGGCTACCTGGAGTACGCGAGACACGGCGGCGTCTGGGCCTACAACCACGCCTTCACCTTCCCGGAGTTCCGCGGCCGGGGGATCGCCGCCGAGGTCACGCGGTTCGCGCTGGACGCCGCCGAGGCCGCCGGGGTACGCGTACGCGCGGTGTGCCCGTTCGTCGCCGACTACCTCGCGGCCCACCCCGGGTACGCCCACCTGAAGACCGACTGACGGGACGGATGTTCCGAAGAGTGACCGGGGACTCCTCGGAGCACCCCCGGCGGTGGCAGGATGAACCCATGCAGCCCCCGCACGCCCTCCTGCTCGATTTCGGCGGAGTCCTCGCCGAGAAGACCGACCGGACCGTCGACCCCGGTCTCTACGAGTGGGTCCACCAGGTGACGGGTGGCGTGCTCGGGACCGAGCGGATCAAGGCCGACATGGCCGCCGCCAACAAGGCCCGCAACGAGTGGCGCGAGAACGCCGAAAATCCCGAGCTGAGCCATGAGCAGCTGTGGCGCGACTTCGTCGCCAAGGACTGGCCCGAGCCGGCGCGCGAGGCCGCCGTGGCGTACGCGTCCGAGTTCACGTACGCGTGGGAGAACGCCCGGTTCCGGCTCGTCGACGGCATGGCGGAGGTGCTGGAGTGGGCGCTCGGCCGCGGGCTGCCCGTCGCCGTGGTCAGCAACACCCGCTGCGGCAAGGTGTTCCGCGACTTCCTCGACGAGGCCGGCCTGACCGGTGCGCTGCCGGTGCAGATCTACAGCGACGAGGCCGGCGTCTTCAAGCCGCACCCGGAGATGATCTTCGCGGCGGCCCGCGCGCTGAACGTCTCGCCGGCCCGGTGCTGGTTCGTCGGGGATTCCCTGCACCGCGACATCGAGTGCGGCCGCCGGGCCGGCGTCGCGGCGGCGGTCCTGCGCCCGTCGCGCTACCGGGACAACGAGCAGTGGGACATCGAGCCCGACGCCGTCGTCACCGACGGCCACGAGCTGCTCAAACTGCTCAAGGACGCTCTGGAGCCGTGAGCGCCCGGGCCGCCCGCGCCCGCTCGGTCAGCTCCCACGCCAGCGCGTACGCCTCGTGGACGTCGCGTTCGGGCGCGCTCGCCGACGGGGCGCCGGCCAGGTCGACGTGCACCGTGGCCAGCCCGAGCCGCTGCTGCAGCCAGCCCTGCTCGACCCGGACCGACTGGATGCGGGCGTAGGGGACCAGGCGCAGCCGGCGGGTCAGCACACCGTCCACAGTGGCGAAGACATGCTCGGTCGCCCCGGCTGCCAGCACGGTACGCGCCAGCGGCACGACCCATTTCGCCCGGTCCGGTACGCCGGTCAGCGGCAGCGCGGCGATGTCGACGGCGGCCAGCCGGTCGGGTGCCGGGCGGGGCAGGCACCACGGTACGACGGCCCGCGCCTGTTCCGTGACGGCCACCGGCAGCAGCGTCGTGCCCATGTGCTTCTCTTCGTCCTTGGCGCCCTCGGCACCGTGGGCGGCGATGTCGAGGTTGACGCGTACCCAGCGCTTCATCCGCCAGAGCAGCGGCCACGTGATCGTGACGGCCTGTACGCGTTGCACCGGCACCACCTGGCTGCGCGTCTCGGTGAGCCCCCGGCGGATGTGCAACCGGTCGTCGGCGATGGTCAGCCGGCAGCGCCAGTCCCGCGTGATCCGGCGTACCGGGCGCAGGATGGCGCCGATCAGGGCGGTGACGGTGCTCGCGACGGCCACGAAGCCGAAGCTGCCGTTGGTGACGAACTGCAGCCCGATCAGCGCGACACCGATCGGCAGGTAGATCACTTCGGGTGACAGGGACTGGCTGAGCAGCAGCTCGTCGTCGCGGGTCTCGTAGAGGACCTGTTCGGCCGAGGGCTGCTCGGCGGCGGCGTCCCCGCGGGCGTTGGCCAGCTCCAGCAGGTGTTTGCGCAGGTCCTGTGCCTCGCCGACGGTCAGGTACGCGAGCGGCGCCTCGGCCTTGCCGCCGCCGACCACTTCGAGGCGGAGCTCGGCGAGCCCGGTGAGCTGCGCGAGCAGCGGCCGCACGACCTCCACGGACTGCAGCCGTTCGAGCGGGATCGCCCGCGTGCGCCGGGAGAACGTGCCCTCGTGGATGCGCAGTTCCCGGCCGGTGATCTCGTAGCCGGTGTACCGCCAGGCGACGACCGAGATCGCGACGGCGCCGAGCAGCACGACGACCACGCCGATCGCGAACTTCTCCAGCCCGAGCTGCGAGTAGCCCTGCCAGGACACGACCGCCACGACGGCGACGAGCTGCCGGGCGCTGTGCAGGAACGGCGAGAGCGGGTGCAGCCTGCGCCGGGGCAGGTCGGTCACAGCCCTTCCTTCCCGATCTCCCCGAGGGTGGTCAGGCGGTCCCGCAGCCGGGCGGCCTCGGCGGGGTCCAGTCCCGGCACGCGCGCGTCGCTCGCCGCCGCCGCGGTGTGCAACTGGACCGTGGCCAGGCCGAACATGCGCTCCAGCGGGCCCGCGCTCACGTCGACGAACTGCATCCGCGCGTACGGCACGATGCTCAGGTGGCGGCGGACCAGCCCGTGCCGCACGAGCAGGTCCTGCTCCCGCTCGGCGTACCCCCAGGAGCGCACGCTGCGCCCGACGGTGCCGACGCGGATCAGCACTCCCGCGGCGATGACGCCGAAGATCAGGAAGACCCAGCCCCAGTGCCACACGAACCAGACGGCGGCGGTGGCCGCGGCCGGGATGATCAGGTTTCCCAGCAGCTGCAGCCGCTTGAGCGTGGTCAGCTTGGCGGAGACCGGATGCCAGTCGACGGTGTCGGGCCACGGGCGCAGTGCGTCGGACACGGGGGAGCTCACGCCTGAAATCTACGCGAGCCCTTCCACATCACGAAGGAATCCGCGCGCCGCGAGGAAGTCGGCCAGTGACGCGCGATGCTCGTCGCAGGCCAGCCAGGTCTTGCGGCGTTCGGGCTCGTGCAGCTTGGGGTTGTTCCACAGCAGCTTGTACGCGGCGGGGCGCCGGCAGCCTTTGGCGGAGCACAGAAGCTCGGATTCCTCGGACACCGGACCGATGGTAGTGGTGCAATCGGTCGGGTGGAGTGTGAGCGCCGGGCGGCCACGGGGGAAGCCGCCCGGCGACGCGGAAATAGTAACCACATCGGCCGGGTGCGTGTCCAGTCCTCCTCCGTGCCCGATCGGTCGATTCTCCGCGCCGATCGCGAGCCCCGCGCGCCGTTCAGGGCGGCTCCTGCGGCGATATGCCACTCTTATCCAGGTATTGCGTCACTCTATGGAGGCGATCCGTGACTGAGAAGAGTCTCGACACCCATCTCGACTTCGCGGAAATTGCCGTGGAAACCTCCATTTCCGACGTTCCGACCGACCGCGTTTCGGCGAGTGCCGAGGTACGCCGGATCCCGCCCGCGGTCGACGCCACCGTCCTCGAACGCGCGCTCTTCGAGGTGAAGAAGGTCATCGTCGGCCAGGACGCCCTGCTGGAGCGGATGTTCGTCGCCCTGCTCGCCCGTGGGCACTGCCTGCTGGAAGGCGTACCGGGGGTGGCGAAGACGCTGGCCGTGGAGTCGCTGGCGCAGACCGTCGGCGGCACGTTCGCGCGGATCCAGTTCACCCCCGACCTCGTCCCCGCCGACATCGTGGGTACGCGCATCTACCGCCAGTCCAGCGAGAGCTTCGACGTCGAGCTGGGTCCGGTGTTCGTCAACTTCCTGCTGGCCGACGAGATCAACCGCGCGCCCGCCAAGGTGCAGTCGGCGCTGCTGGAGGTCATGGCCGAGCGGCAGGTCTCGCTGGGCGGCCGGCGCCACCAGGTGCCCAACCCGTTCCTCGTGATGGCCACGCAGAACCCGATCGAGCAGGAGGGCGTCTACCCGCTGCCGGAGGCGCAGCGCGACCGGTTCCTGCTCAAGGTGGTCGTCGGCTACCCGTCCGACATCGAGGAGCGGGAGATCGTCTACCGGATGGGCGTGGCCGCGCCGCGGGTGAGCGCGATCCTCAACCCGATCGACCTGATCGGCCTGCAGGCGCGCGCCGATCAGGTCTTCGTCCACAATGCACTGATTGACTACGCCGTACGCCTGGTCACGGCCACCCGCGCCCCCGCCGATCACGGCATGCCGGACGTCGGCCAGCTGATCCAGTACGGCGCCAGCCCGCGCGCCTCGCTGGGCCTGGTCCGGGCGGCCCGCGCGCTCGCCCTCCTGCGCGGCCGGGACTACGCGCTGCCGCAGGACATCCAGGAGCTGGCCCCCGACGTGCTGCGGCACCGGCTCGTGCTCAGCTACGACGCGCTGGCCGACGACGTGCCGCCGGACAGCATCGTCGCCCGGATCCTGGAGTCGGTGCCGCTGCCGACCGTGGCACCGCGGCAGCAGGCCGACCGCCGGTGACCGAGCCGCACGACGCCGTCCTCGCGCGCCTGCACCTGCAGGTGACGCGGCGGCTCGACGGGCTGCTCCAGGGCGACTACCTGGGTCTGCTGCCGGGGCCGGGCAGCGAGGCCGGCGAGTCCCGCGAATACCGCCCCGGCGACGACGTACGCCGCATGGACTGGCCGGTCACGGCCCGTACCACCGTCCCGCACGTACGCCTGACCGAGGCCGACCGCGAACTGGAGACCTGGCTGGCCGTCGACGGCTCGGCGAGCCTGGACTTCGGCACCGCCCGGATGCGGAAATGGGATCTGGCGATCTGTGCCGCCGCGGCGATGACCCACCTGACCGCGCGCGGCGGCAACCGGGTCGGCGCCGTGCTCGCCACCGGCGGCAGGATCCGGCCCGTCCCCGCCCGGGGCGGCCGCCGGGGCGCCCAGGCCCTCCTGCACGCCATCGCGCACCTGGAACCGCGGCCGGGGCGGACGAACCTGGGGGATCTGCTCGACACGCTGATGCGCCCGCCCCGCCGGCGCGGGCTGGTCGTGGTGATCTCCGACTTCCTCGGCCCGGTCGGCGAATGGCAGCGTCCCCTCGCCCGCCTCGGCGTACGCCACGACCTGCTGGCCGTGGAGATCGTCGACCCGCGCGAACTCGAACTGCCGCCGGTCGGCTTCCTCGAAGTGGTCGACCCGGAGACCGGCGACGTGCACGAGGTCGACGTCGACGAGCGGCTGGCGGCCGCGTACGCGCGCGCCGCGCAGGAACACCGGTCGGCGGTCGCCACCGGGCTCCGGGCGGCCGGGGCGGGTCGGTTGCGGCTGCGTACGGACTCGGATTGGTTGCGCGACACGGTCAACTTCGTGGCCGGACGGCGCAAGGGGAGGGACCGATGATCAGTTTCCTGCAGCCGTGGGCGCTCATCGCCCTGCTCCCGGTCGCGCTCGTGGCCGCCGCGTACGTCTGGCGGCAGTACCGCAAGCGGACCAACGCGCTGCGCTTCTCCACAGTCGACATGCTGAAGACGCTGGCGCCCAAGGGGATCGGCAAGAAGCGCCACATCACCGCGGGCGCGCTGCTGCTCAGCCTGTTCACGCTGGCGCTGGCCGTCGCGCGGCCCACGATGGCGATGGAGGTCCCGCTGGAACGGGCCACCATCGTGCTCGCGATCGACGTCTCCCTGTCCATGCAGGCGCAGGACGTCGACCCCACCCGGATCGCGGCCGCCGAGGAGGCCGCGAAGAACTTCGCGGCCGATCTGCCCCCGGCGTACAACCTGGGGCTGGTGGCCTTCGCGAAGACGGCGAGCGTGCTGGTCTCGCCGGGCAAGGACCGCGCGGCCGTGGTCACGGCCCTGGACGGCCTGCACCTGGACGAGGCGACGGCGACCGGCGACGCGGTGTTCACCGCCCTGGACGCGATCAAGTCGGTGCCCGGCGACGGCGCGGAGGGCCCGCCGCCGGCCCGCATCCTGCTGCTGTCGGACGGCTACCGCACGGCGGGCCGGCCGATCGAGGACGCGGCGGCCGCGGCGGTGGAGGCGGACGTGCCGGTGTCGACGATCGCGTTCGGTACGGACGACGGCGTCGTGGACATCGGCGGGCTGCCGCAGAAGGTGCCGGTGGACCGCGAGGCGCTCGCGCAGCTGGCCGAGTCGACCGGCGGCTACTTCGCCCAGGCGGCGACGGCCGCGGAGCTGAAGCAGGTGTACGACAACCTGGGCTCGTCCATCGGCCACCGGCACGAGCAGCGCGAGGTGACCGTGTGGTTCGCGGCCGGTGCGCTGCTGTTCGGCATCTGCGCCGCGGGACTCAGCCTGCTGTGGGGCAGCCGGCTGCCCTGATGCGTCCGAACCCGATGCATCCGAATCTGATGCATCCGAAGTGGATGGACGTTTGTCGGCCGGCCCGCGGGGGCCGGCCGTAACGCTGGCCGGGCGTCAGTGGCTGGCCAGGAGGAAGAGGGTGAAGACCCACGCGCAGGCGAGAGTGAACCCCAGGGGAGCGACGTAACGGCTCATGGTGGACTCCAGCGACGAGTTCGGGATGGGAACGCGGGACGCTGAAAGTCGTGGCTGAGCGCGGCCGTCCACACGCGCAGGTAGCCCCGCCAGACGGCGGAGCGGCGAATGCGGCGGCGCGGCGAGGCGCGGGAGAATTATCCGCGCGCGACGGCCCAGCCACGACTGGGAGGATCGCTATCTCGCACAGCGATCACCTCCTGCGAGCCGGGCGCCTGGGCGCACAACGGACAGATCATTGGGGAATACTCGCCATTGGGGAACAATCGCCAATGGGGAAATACCCGGAAGGGATCCTACCCGTTACCGTGTCGCCGGTTCCACCCGCCTCCGCCGACTCGCCGCAAGCTCTGTCCGTCCGGCGGATCCCCCGCTCCCGAGCCCGCCCAGCCGGGCCAACCCCAAGATCCTTGGCTGACGCCCAAGATCCTGCTTGGATCAGGGAAATCACCCGAATCTTGGGCCATGATCCGGGTGATTTCCGTGATCCGAACAGGATCGTCGACGTGGACGGGACGCGGCTACTCGGCGCGGACGACGGACAGGGACCAGATGACGAAGACGTCGAGCGCGATGATGATGATGGCCCAGACGGGCTGGTAGGGCAGCCAGATGAAGTTCATGATCGCGGAGACCGAGGCGAACGCGATGCCGAGTCCCCGCCACATCCACGATGTGCTGTAGAGCAGGAAGAAACCGGTGATCGCGGCGAGGATGCCGATGATCAGGTGTATCCAGCCCCAGCCCGTGACGTTGATCTTGTACGTGTAGTTCGGCGCGACCACGAAGTACGCGCCCCGGGCGATGGCCGCGATGCCCTGCAGTGCCTGGAAGACACCGGCCATCATGAGGGTGATCGAGGCGAAGAGCAGCCCGCCCCGGGCCCACGAATTGCTGGTCGAATCCTGCGACATGCTTCCTGTGTACGCGTATTCGCCCCATTATGTGGGTGAATCTAGAGATCGGTCCGGCCTGATTGTGGAACCCCTACAACATTGATAGTTGGATTTCGTGCGTGACCTCGCCGGTGGCATACGCGGGGCGGCCCTTAGGCTCCACCAGGGAATGGCATGACGGCAAAACTGCGAGAGGGGAGCGGGCGTGGCTCGCACCGTACTGGTCACCGGCGGTAACCGGGGCATCGGCCTGGCGATCGCGCAGGCGTTCGCGAAGCAGGGCGACCGGGTCGCGATCACCCATCGGGGCAGCTGGGACCCGGCGACGGCGCCGGACCTGTTCCCGGTCGTCTGCGACATCACCGATCCGGCCGCGGTCGACGCCGCGTTCACGGCGATCGAGGCGGAGCTCGGCCCGGTCGAGGTCCTGATCGCCAACGCCGGCGTCACCGACGACACGCTGATCATGCGGATGTCGGAGGAGCAGTTCAGCCGGGTCGTCGAGACCAACCTCGGCGGCGCGTGGCGGGTCGCCAAGCGCTCGGCGACGAAGATGGTCCGCGCCCGCTGGGGCCGGATGATCTTCATCTCGTCGGTCGTCGGCCTGCTCGGCAGCGCCGGCCAGGTGAACTACGCGGCGAGCAAGGCGGGGCTGGTCGGCATCGCCCGGTCCCTGACCCGCGAGCTCGGTACGCGCAACATCACCGCCAACGTGGTGGCACCGGGCTATGTGGACACCGACATGACGGCGAAGCTGTCCGACGACCTCAAGGCCCAGTACCTCAAGATGATCCCGGCCGGCCGGTTCGCGACGGCAGACGAGATCGCGGGCGCGTGCACCTGGCTGGCGAGCGACGCCGCGGGCTACGTGTCGGGCGCGGTCATCCCGGTCGACGGCGGCCTGGGCATGGGCCACTGACGTTCCGCCGTCCCCAGTCATTCAGAGTTTTGCGAGCAAGGAGGCGAGCGTGCTGCTCGAAGGCAAGAAGATCCTGGTCACCGGCGTGATCACCGACCAGTCGATCGCGTTCAGCGTGGCGAAGCTCGCCCTCGAGCAGGGCGCCGAGATCGTGCTGACGGCGTACCCGCGCCCGACGCTGGTCGAGCGGATCGCGAAGCGGCTGCCGACGACGCCGCCCGTCATCCCGCTCGACGTGACGAACCCCGAGGAGCTGGCGGGCCTGGCCGACAAGGTCAAGGAGTACCTGCCGACCCTCGACGGGGTCGTGCACTCGATCGGGTTCGCGCCGCAGACCGCGCTCGGCGGCAACTTCCTGGAGACGCCGTGGGAGGACGTGGCCACCGCGCTGCACGCCTCCACGTACTCCTACAAGTCGCTGGCGGCCGCGCTGCTGCCGCTCCTGCAGCCGGGCGGCTCGGTGGTCGGGCTCACGTTCGACGCCACGGTGTCGTACCCGGTCTACGACTGGATGGGCGTGGCCAAGGCGGGCCTGGAGTCGGCCAGCCGCTACCTCGCCCGTTACCTCGGCGAGAAGGGCATCCGCAGCAACCTGGTGTCCGCGGGACCGCTGCGCTCGATGGCGGCCAAGTCGATCCCCGGCTTCGAGAAGTTCGAGGAGTCGTGGGCCGAGCGGGCGCCGCTGCGCTGGGAGCTGACCAACCAGGAGCCGGCCGCCAAGGCGGTCATCGCCCTGCTGTCGGACTGGTTCCCGGCCACCACCGGCGAGATCGTGCACGTCGACGGCGGCTACCACGCGATGGCCGGCTAGCTTGACTGGCTAGTCTGGCTTCGTGCCGATAGACGCTTTTCTGCTGCTTTCCTTCGGCGGCCCCGAGGGCCCCGACGACGTCCTGCCCTTCCTGCGCAACGTGACGGCGGGGCGGGGCGTCCCGGAGGAGCGGCTGCTCGAGGTGGCCGAGCACTACCAGCATTTCGGCGGCGTCTCGCCGATCAACGAGCAGTGCCGCGTACTGCTGCGGGCCATCGAGGCCGACTTCCGCGACCAGGGAGTCGGCCTCCCGCTGTACTGGGGCAACCGGAACTGGAAGCCCCTGCTCGCCGACACCGTGGCGCGGATGCGCGACGACGGGATCACGCACGCGATCGCCCTCGCCACCAGCGCGTACGCCGGATATTCGTCGTGCCGGCAGTACCTGGAGGACATCGAGGCGGCCCGTGCCCACGTGGGACCGGGCGCGCCCGAGATCACGAAGCTCCCGCACTTCTACGACCGGCCCGGCTTCATCGAGCCCAACGCCGACGCCGTACGCGACGCGCTGGCCAAGGTCGGCGGCGACGCCCATCTGGTGTTCACGGCGCACTCCGTCCCCGTCTCGGCGGCGCGTACGGCGGGGCCGCCCGCCGACGAGCGCTCGCGCGAGTCGCCAGGAGTGCGGTCAGGGAACCTCTACGAGGACCAGCTGCGGGAGGCGGCCAGGCTGGTGGCCGAACGGGTCGACCCGGCCCTGTCCTGGGATCTCGTCTGGCAGTCGCGCTCCGGCCCGCCGCAGGTCCCGTGGCTGGAGCCGGACGTGAACGACTTCCTGCGTACGCTGCCGGCGCGCAACGTCGTGGTGAGCCCGATCGGTTTCGTCTCCGACCACCTCGAGGTCGTCTGGGATCTGGACACGGAGGCCGCCGCGACTGCCGCCGAACTGGGGATGGGATACGCCCGGGCGGCCACCGCCGGCACCGATCCACGGTTTGTGCGTATGGTCACAGACCTCGTACAAGAGGCGTTCACCCCGTCCGACCCACGCCCGTCACAGGGGCTCGGTACGCTTTCGCGCAGACAGACGTGCGGTGCGGGCTGCTGCCCGCGCCAAACGCGGCCGCGGATGGGTGTGGGAGCAGATGAGCGAGCGTAAGCCGATCGAGAGCTGGCTGACCGACATGGACGGCGTCCTCGTGCACGAGGGTGTGCCGGTCCCGGGCGCCACGGACTTCATCGGCCGGCTGCGCGCCTCCGGCAAGCCGTTCCTGGTGCTCACCAACAACAGCATCTACACGCCGCGCGACCTGCACGCGCGGCTGACCCGGCTCGGCTTCGACCTGCCCGAGGACGCGATCTGGACCTCGGCCCTCGCGACCGCGCAGTTCCTGGCCGACCAGCGGCCGGGCGGCAGCGCGTTCGTCATCGGGGAGGCCGGCCTGACCACGGCGCTGCACTCGGCGGGCTACATCCTCACCGACTACAAGCCGGACTACGTCGTGCTCGGAGAGACCCGCAACTACAGCTTCGAAGCGATCACCACGATGATCCGCCTGATCAACAACGGCTCGCGGTTCATCTGCACGAACCCGGACGCCACCGGCCCCTCGAACGAGGGCGCGCTGCCGGCCGCCGGCTCGGTCGCCGCCCTCGTCACCAAGGCCACCGGCGTCGAGCCGTACTTCGTGGGCAAGCCGAACCCGATGATGATGCGTTCGGCGCTCAACAAGATCGGCGCGCATTCCGAGTCGGCCGCGATGATCGGCGACCGGATGGACACCGACGTGCTCTGCGGCCTGGAGGCAGGGCTGCGCACGTTCCTCGTCCTCACCGGGATCAGCAGCAAGGAGGACGTGGAGCGCTATCCGTTCCGCCCGTCCGAGGTGGTCGACTCCGTGGCATCCCTGGTGGACCGCATCTGATTGCGCCCAGGAGCGTCCGACGATCTTGCGCGAATGTCCCGGCATTTCGGGCATAGCCGACGAAAGTTGAGGCATTCGCGCAAGATCGTTGGGGCTTTTGATCTTGGGTTCGGGGTGGAAGCTACTTCTCGGCCGCTGTGGATCGCGCCAGCACCGTTTCACCCTCGGCCTTCGCCCGTGATGCGGGAAGGATCTTCCATCAGGTGAACCTGGATCACCGATTTCTTGATCATTTACGGCTGAGGTGTATTTCCGGCGCCCTCTGCATGATCGATGACGCTTCAGGTGCAGTCAGGGGCCGTCGGAGTGCACCAGAACCGTCATGGATCATGCAACCGACAGCGGTTTTTACACCACAGCCGTAAACGATCGACGCCACCCGCTACCACCCGCCACCGCGGGGCACCCATATCGGACAGTCGCGACAAAGGCCGAATCGGCCGCGCTGAACCAGCCGCGCCGAACCGGCCGCGCCAGCCGCCGTGACCTCCACAGTGTCGCGGGGCGCTGAGCGTACAAGTCGGACAGTCGCGACAAAGGGCCGCGAGCCTAAGGGGCGGCGGGCCTAAGGGGCAGCGGGGCGTGAGGAGCGGAGGCTGGATCAGATCAGGGGCGCGTTGATGGCCGCGGTGATGGCGCGGCGTGACGCGGCGGCCAGCGGGCGCAGGGCCTCGTCGCGGCGCTGGGCCTCGAACGCGTTGAGCGAGCCGCCGGGCGCTTCCTGGCCGGCGAGGATGAGGACCCGTTCGAGCAGGAGCGCGCGCGAGTAGAGGCGGCGTGCGGGGCCGTCGTAGCCGGGCGGGAGTTCGGCCTCGGTGGGGCGGCGCAGGGCCGAGATCGCACTGCCGAGTTCGGGCCGCCAGCGGGCGACGTCGAGGCGGGCGAGTTCGGTGGTCGTCTCCTGGAGCGCGAGCGACAACTCCCCGTCGGCCTCGCGCACCGTGGGGCGGGGGCCGTTCGGGTGCAGCGGGGGCGCCTCGAAGGCCTGCCAGCTGACGGTGACGAAGACGTCGCCCGAACCGGACACGTGCTCGGTGGTCTGCGGTGTGAGACCCATGATCCCGGCCAGTACGCCTTCCCCCGCCGTCAGCGCCGAGGCGGTGAACTCGCCCGGGCCGAGGCCGTCGGGGTCGCCGGGCGCGGGCAGGGTCAGCCGGATCTCGTCCGGGTGCAGCTGGCGCAGGTGCGGCAGGGCATCCCGCAGCGGCAGGGCGGACCACGTGCCGGGCAGTTCGGTGGCCAGGTGTTCCTCGGCGGGCGCCTGCGGCGGGCGTTCGATGTTGTCGATCGCATCGTCGAAGGAGGACAGACCCGCGCGCCACGCCCGGCACCACGCCACGAAGCGGGCCGAGCGACGTTCGGCGAGGGCCACCGAGTGCGCCGCAGCTGACATGGTGATCAGAATACGCCGACGGCGGCGCCGGATACATCAGTCACGGCCTGTTCACTAGCATTCACGTTCGTGTCCACCCTGCGAAACAACCGAATCCTGTTCGGCCTTCTGGCGACCGTCCCCGCGCTGCTGTTGCTGTGCAGCGGTTACGTCGTCCCCACAGTCCAGACCCTGTACGCGAGTTTCACCGACGCGAGTCTCCTGCGCGACGGTACGAAATCCGTGGGGCTGAACAACTACGACGCCGTCCTGCGGGCGTTCGGGGACGGGCTCACCCTGGATCTGCGGCTGGTGGTGGGCGTGCTGGCGATCGCGCTGCTGCTCGGCGGTGGGCTGGGATTCCTGGCGCACAAGGCCGGCCGGTGGGGCCGCCGCCTCGTGTACGCGGTGTTCGCGCTGCCGCTGGCCGCCGCCCTGGCACCGTTCGTGCAGGCGATGAGCTGGGTGGGCGGACCGGTGGAGGACCTTCGCATGCGCCCGGTCGAGCAGATGCTCATCGCCGGATTCGGGGCACTCGTGGCACTCGGCGCGATCACGGTGATGCTGGCGGCCCGGGGCGGTCTGGGTGCGATCCTCGTCGCCGCGGGCACGCTGGCGGGCAGCCTCGTCGCCGTGGCCTCGCAGGCGTTCTCGTTCGCGGTGTTGGGGATCCCAACGGGGTTGCCGGCCTTGACGATCTACACGTTCGCCTTCCGGACCGGCCGGCTCGGTGTGGCCTCCGCGGCGTCCGTGCTGCTGCTGATTCCGCTCATGGTGCTCGGGATCGGCGTGACGCTGCTGCTGATCCTGACGCGTACGCGCATCGCGCCGGCAGCACAGGCGCCGGCAGCACAGGCGCCCGCCGCGCAGACGGGCGGCTGGCTGGGCGGAACCGGTGCGGCGGTCGTCGTCCTGGGTCTCGCGAGCCTTGCCGGGCTGGTGGTGTGGCTGCCCCGCCTGGTGGAGTTCGGCGATCCAGGCAATCTCGGTACGCACCTGGCCAACACCTGGCTGCCGCCGCTCGTGAGCACCGTCGTCGGGATCTGTGCGGCGGCTCTGGCCGGCTTCGGCATCGGCGGGCTGCGCCCGTTCGGCGACCGGAGCGAGCTGTTGCTGCTGCCGTTCGCGCCGTGGCTGTTCGTCGGGCTGGCCCCGTTGATGACCGCGTACTGGGATCATTCGCTGCTGCGCGACGCGCCCGCGTTCTTCCGGCTGCTCACGCCCGGTTCGCTGGTGATACCCGTTCTCGTGGGCAGCACGCTGCTCTTCCGCGGGCTGGCGGAGCTGCCGGCCGCCAAGGTTTTCGCGATCGCCGGGCCGCTGCTGGGCGCCGCCGCGTACGTGGTGTGGGTACTGCGCGCACAGCAGCCGCTGTGGGCGCTGCTCACGGTCAACGAGCCCGCCCAGCAGACCATGCCGGTCTCGGCCTTCACGAGGATGTTCGCGTACGGCACGCGGACGGGAACGGGGACGGCCGGGTGGGTCTATCCACTGCCGATCTACCTGATCTCCGCGGCCGTGATCGCCGTCGTGCTGATCCTCGTGGTGGACCGGCTGACGGTGCGTACCGGGCGGGCGCCCGCGCGGCCGATAGAATCTGAGGGTGACCAGGTATGACGACGTCCTTTCCGGGCCACGCCGGCCCCGCCGCGAGATCCCCGTCCACGCCGCCGAACCCGGCATGGTCGTCGAGGACGCCGATTCGGGGTTCTGCGGTGCCGTCGTCGGATTCGAGGGCGGCGCCGTCGTCCTGGAGGACCGCCACGGCAAGCGCCGGATCTTCCCGCTGGAACCGGCGGCGTTTCTGCTGGACGGCGTACCGGTCACGTTGACGAGGCCGGTCGCCGCGCCGCAAGGCGGGCTCCGGCTCACCGCTTCGGGCTCGATCGCGGTCGCGGACCGGCGCGCCCGCGTCGCCCGGGCCGGCCGGATCTGGGTCGAAGGGCTGCACGACGCCGCCCTCGTCGAACGCGTCTGGGGCGACGATCTCCGCGTCGAGGGCGTCGTCGTCGAGCCGCTGGACGGGATCGACGACCTGCCCGCCCGGGTCGCGGAGTTCGGGCCCGGGGCGGACGCGCGGCTCGGCGTACTCGTCGATCATCTGACGCCGGACACCAAGGAGAGCCGGATCGTGGCCCGGGTGACCTCGCCGCACGTGCTCGTGACCGGGCATCCGTACGTGGACATCTGGCAGGCGGTGAAGCCGGCGTCGGTGGGGATCCGGGCCTGGCCCGTCGTTCCGCGGGGGACGCCGTGGAAGGAAGGGGTGTGCGCGGCGCTCGGGGTGCCGGATCCGCGGGAGATGTGGCGGCTGATCCTGTCGCGGGTGGACAGTTACCGCGACCTGGAGACGCCGCTGATCGGGGCGGTGGAGCGGCTCATCGACTTCGTCGTCGAGCCCGCTCCCTAGCGCCTCACTGATCGTCGGCCGGGAACCGTCGGAACAGGAACGTCGCTATGTCCAATGTGGTCACGGCGCCGTCCTCGTCCCGGAGCACCGCCAGGATCTCGCCGTCGTTCTCCCCGGCGACGCCGCGCCACCGGTCCTCGGCCTCGTACCGGAAGCGCATCGGATCGCGCGGCCGGGTCAGCGAGTCCAGCACCAGCTCCGCCCCGTCGAGGCGGGCCTCGTACTCACGCCCCATCCACCACCAGCGCCCGAGCACGTCCGCGATCGGCCCGGCCGCCGCGGCCGGTGCGGGTACCCAGGGCGCGATCGTGGCGGGCTCGCCCTCCAGCACCGTGCGCATCAGGGCGAAGGCGAGCGACCCCAGCGAACCGTCCCTGATCGTGTACGCGTTCGCGTAGCACACGACGCCCGTCCGGGAGGGCCGGTGGACCACGAGGGCGGCGAGGTAGCCGGGCATCGAGCCGCCGTGCCCGACATAGACGCGCTCGCCCTGGCGGTACAGCTCGATGCCGAGGCCGTGCGCGCCGCTCCAGGTGTCGAGGTCGTTCATGACGACGGGCGCGGTCATCTCCCGCAAGGTCGCCGGGGCCAGTACCGAAGGGTCGGGGTCGGCCAGGAAGGCGGCCCACTTCGCCAGGTCCGCCGGAGTCGACCAGAGCTGTCCGGCCGGTGCCATGGCCCCCGTGTCCGTACGCGGCTCCTCGCGCAGCGTGTCGAGCCACGGGTGCACCACGTAGCCGGGCGCGTACGGCCCCTCCGGGTGATAGCTGGTACGCGTCATCCCCAGCGGGGTCAGCAGCCGCTGCTGGACGAGAGTGGCCCACTCCGTGCCGGTGACCCGGTGGAGAACCGCCCCCAGCAGCCCGTACGCCAGATTGGAGTAGTGGTAGCCGTGGTGCGGTTCGAGCGCGAGCTTCTCCGGGGTCAGCTCGGCGAGCAGCTTCTCGATGTCGCCGCCGTCGCTGCGCTCCCACCAGTCGCCGTCCGGTTCCCGCTGCAACCCGGAGGAGTGGGCGAGCAGCTGGCGGAGGGTGACGCCGGCGCCGACCGGCGTACCGGGGAGATGGCGGTAGAGCAGGTCGTCGAGGGCCAGCCGGCCGGCGTCGCGCAACTGCATCAGCAGGACGGCCGTCAGCGTCTTGGAGATCGATCCGATGCGGAACTGCACGTCGGCGAGGTCCTCGCCGGACACCGGGCGGCCGTGCAGCGTACCGGCGCCGCTCACATGGGCCGTCGCGCCGTCGCGTACCACCGAGGCGGCCACGCAGGGCGACCTGCCGTCCGCCTGGGCGCGGGCGACGAGCTGGTCGAGGGCGAGAGCCGTGGTCGGCTGCAGCGGCATGGCGTCTCCAGTCGCGGGGAGGACAGGGGGCGGACATTACCGCTCAACTGCGTAACGGTGGAAACCGTTATCCGTTTCAGGCCGCCCGTGTGACAGGCATTGCGCGGGCGTGCCACGATCAACCCGTGGAAAGTTGGGGATGGTGGCTGGTCGCCGCCGGAGCACTCGTCATCGGCGAGCTCTTCGCGGGCGACTTCGTGCTGCTCATGCTGGCCGCGGGCGCCGCGGCCGCCGGCTTGGCCGGCGTACTGGGCCTGGGCATCGTCGGCGAGCTGCTGGTCTTCGTCGTCGTGTCCGGACTGGCGCTGTTCTTCGTGCGCCCCTGGATCAAGAACCGCTTCTACCGCAGCTCGGACCAGGTGAAGATCGGCGTCTCGACGATCCTGGGCGCCGAGGCGGTCGTGCTGGAGCGCGTCGACGCCGAGGGCGGCCAGGTCAATCTCAGCGGCGAACTCTGGCGGGCCCGGCCCTACGACACCACGCGGGTTTTCGAACCAGGTGACCGCGTCCGGGTCATCGAGGTTGATGGCGCCACCGTACTGGTGGGGAAGGAATGAGATGGAACCACTGCAGTTGTTCCTATATCTAGTCATCGGGATCGTCGCCCTGATCGTGGTGATCACTCTGCTGCGCTCGGTGCGTCAGGTACCGCAGCAGCGCAACGACGTCGTCGAACGGCTCGGCAAGTACCACCGGACGCTGCAGCCTGGCCTGAACATCCTGGTGCCGTTCGTCGATGCCGTCCGGACCAAGGTGGACCTGCGCGAGCAGGTGGTCAGCTTCCCGCCGCAGCCGGTCATCACCTCCGACAACCTCGTGGTGTCGATCGACACGGTCCTCTACTTCAAGGTCGTCGACCCGGTGAAGGCGACGTACGAGATCGCCAACTTCCTGCAGGCGATCGAGCAGCTGACGGTGACGACCTTGCGTAACGTCATCGGCTCGATGGACCTCGAGCGCGCGCTGACCAGCCGCGAGGAGGTCAACCGGCACCTGTCGGTCGTGCTCGACGAGACGACCGGCCGCTGGGGCGTCAAGGTGACCCGCGTCGAGATCAAGGCGATCGAGCCGCCGCCCAGCATCCGCGACTCGATGGAGAAGCAGATGCGCGCCGAGCGTGACCGCCGGGCGGCGATCCTCACGGCCGAGGGCGTCAAGCAGTCGCAGATCCTCACGGCCGAGGGCGAGAAGCAGGCGGCCGTCCTGCGCGCCGACGGTGACCGGCAGGCCCGCATCCTGCAGGCGGCCGGTCAGGCCAAGGCCATCGAGACGGTCGTGGGCGCGATCCACGCCGCCGACATGGACAGCACCGTCATGGCGTACCAGTACCTGCAGGCGCTGCCGATGATCGCCCAGGGCGCCTCGAACAAGCTCTGGATCATCCCGGCCGAGCTGAGCAAGGCGCTGGAGGGCATCAGCAGCGCGTTCGGCAACCTCCAGCCGCCGGCGCCGCCGAGCGAGCGCAAGCCGCGGCCGGTCGCCACGCCGGACAACTCCGACGCCATCGAGGCGGCCCGCGCCGCCGCGGCGGCCGTCGCCGAGATCGAGGCGGAGACCAAGGCGGAGACCGCGGGTGTGATCCCGCTGAAGCCGGCCGCTCCCGAGCCGCCGCAGCAGTAGGTCCTGATCACGTGCCCCGGTGGGCGTCCGGCCTTCGCCGGCCGCCGGCCGGGGCACAATGACGTCGTGGACCTGATCACCTCCGCGGCGGACGAGCGGATCGCCGACTACCGGGCGCTGACCGACGTCGAGCTGCGTACGCGCTGGGAGCCCCCGCACGGCCTGTTCATCGCCGAGGGGGAACTCGTGCTCCGCCGGGCGCTCGCCGCCGGTTACGTCCCGCGCAGCTTCCTCGTCGAGGCGAAGCGGACGGCCCAGATCGCCGACCTCGCCGGCCTGGCGCCGGTCTACGCGGGCGACGCGGACGTGCTGGAGGAGATCACCGGTTTCCACGTGCACCGCGGGGTGCTGGCGAGTTTCCACCGCAAGCCGCTGCCCGCGCCGGCCGAGGTACTGGCCGCCGCCCGCCGGGTCGTCATCCTGGAGGACATCAACAACCACACGAACATCGGCGCGATCTTCCGGGGCGTCGCCGGGCTCGGGATGGACGCCGTCCTGCTCTCGCCCACCTGCGCGGACCCGCTCTACCGCCGCAGCGTACGCGTGAGCATGGGCGAGGTGTTCGCCATCCCGTACGCCTTCCTCGCCGACTGGCCGGCCGGCCTGGACGACGTCCGCAAGGCCGGGTTCACCGTGCTGGCCCTGACCCCGTCCGCCGACGCGGTCCCGATGAACCTCCTCGACGCCGCGCGGCGAGAACGCCCGGCTCTGCTCATGGGCGCGGAGGGTCCGGGGCTGTCCCGGCACGCACTGGCGGCCAGCGACATCCGCGTACGCATCCCCATGCGGCGTGGTGTGGATTCGCTGAACGTGGCCGCGGCGACCGCCGTCGCGTGCTGGGAACTGACCCGCGACGATCCGGCCTGACCATGGCCGACCCCGTCCTGCCGACCGTACGCGACGTCGTGGCGCTCGCCCCGATGCAGGTGGGCGAGCCGCGTATCGTCGCCGGCGCGCGGTATCTCGACCGGCCCGTCCGCTGGGTGCACTCCTCGGAGGTGCCCGACATCGCCTCCCTGCTCAAGGGCGGTGAACTGGTCCTCATCACCGGGATCGGCCTGCCCGCCGAGGACGACGGCGTCCGCGCCTTCGTCCAGGACCTCGCCGGCGTCGGGGTCGCCGGTCTCGTGGTGGAACTCGGCCGCCGCTACATCGGCAGCGTCCCGAAGACGATGGCGGCCGCCGCCGAGGAGTACGCCCTGCCGCTCGTCGAGCTGCGTCGGCCGACCCCGTTCGTGCAGATCACCGAGGCGGTACACGCGCTCATCGTGGACGCCCAGCTGACCGAGCTGCGCGCCTCCGAGGAGATCCACCAGCGGTTCACCGAGCTGAGCGTCGAGGGCGCCGAGCCAGCCGAGGTCGTGCACCAGGCCGCCCAACTGGCCGGGTACCCGATCGTGCTGGAGAACCTGGCCCGCAAGGTGCTCGCCTTCGACGCCGCCGGCGGCCGCGCCGAACTCCTGCTCGACGGCTGGGAGCAGCACTCCCGGCGGATCGCCGTCGCCGGGCGTACCGGCTACGACGCCGAGGCCGGCTGGCTGGTCACCGCGGTCGGTGCTCGCGGGCAGGACTGGGGGCGGCTGCTGCTGCGCTGGCCGGGCGCGGGCGACCCGCCGACCCGGCTGACCATCCTGCTCGAACGCGCGGCCTCCACGCTCGCGCTCGGCCGCCTCATCCGCCGCGACGAGCAGGGCCTGGAACGCCAGCTGCACGGCACCCTGCTGGCCGCCCTCCTCGACCACAGCCTGCCGGTCGACGAGGTCTCGCTGCGCGCCCGGGCCCTCGGCGTCACCCTCGACAAGCGGCGGCTGGTCGGCGTGGTCGTCCGTCCCCGCCTGCCCGGGGCCGACAGCGCCGAGGCGGCCGCCCGCCTGCGCGACCTGGCCGACACCGCCAGCCAGGCCGTCCGCGACGCCAAGCTCACCGGCCTGCTCAGCGTCCTCGACGACCAGGTCGTCGGCGGCCTGCTCGCCGTCCGCTCGGCCGCCGACGAGGACGCCGCCCTCACCCGCTTCGCCGCCGCCCTGCGCCGCGGCCGCGAGGAGGTGCTCATCGCCGCCGGCTCCGGAGTGGACAGCCTGCGCGAAGCCCGCCGCTCCCTCGTGGAGGCCCGCCAGGTCGCCGACGCCGCCCGCCACGACGCTCCGCCGGCCGCGCCCGTCCTGCGCCTGCCGCACGTCGGCCTCGCGGGCCTGCTCCACCTGCTGCGCGACGAGCCCCGCCTGCAGACCTTCGTGGAACGCCAGCTGGGCGCGCTGCTCGCGTACGACGCCCAGCACCCCCGGGATCAACTGCTGCCCACCCTCCGCGTCTACCTGGAGGCGGGCCGCAACAAGTCCATCGCGGCGTCAGCCGCGCACCTGTCCCGCCCGGCCTTCTACGAACGCCTCGCCCGCATAGGCCGGATCCTCGACGTGGACCTGGATTCCGTCGCGGTCTGCCTCTCGCTCCACGTCGCACTCCTGGCCTGGGAGGCCATTCGTTCCTGAAGCGCAGCGCCCGACGATCTTGCGCGAATGTTCGGGCATTTCGGGCGTACCGGACGAAATTCGAGACACTCGCGCAAGATCGTCGGGTACTTCGTGGTCAGAGGGCTCTCGTCATCCACTCGATGTTGAGGGCGGGGTTCGAGTGGAGCGCCTCGAACCGGCCGGTGGGCTCGAAGCCGTGCCGGAGGTAGATCTTGCGGGCGCCGTCGTTGCCTTCGGTGACGCCGAGGGTCATGCGGTCGAAGCCCTGCTCGCGGCCCCAGTCGACGATCTCCTCGATGAGGGCCCCGGCCGCGCCGCTGCCGCGGTGCTCGACGTCGACCCACATGGCGACCAGGATGGGCCGGTTCTCGTCCGGGAGGAGGAGGCCCGCGGCCTGCCCGGCCGGTACGCCGTCCCGGAAGGCCATCGCGGTGACGCGCTTCCGGCCGTCCTCGACCCACCATCGCTGCCAGTACGCGTCGTCCCCGGCGACCGCGTCGGCGTGCTTCTCGCCATAGGCGTCGGGGGCGCCGAGGAGGGCCCGCAGGCGCATTTCTTTCCAGGTCTGCCAGTCGTCGCGGGTGAGCCGCCGTACTTCGATCACGCCTTCGGACTCTAGTCACGGCGTACTGCGGGGAACACCGGGATATTTTTTGTACGCCTAACGCTGTGTCAAATCTTGTGACGCGGCGCGTGACACTGTGCTGGTTGTCCGGGGCCGGGGCGCGGTGAAAGTGTCGGGGGACACACTCTGTGAGGAGAGGGCTGCCATGTCCGACGATCTGCTCGCCCGGCACCGGGCCGTGCTGCCGAACTGGGTCTCACCGCTGTACGACGAACCGATCGAGCTCGTCTCCGGGAAGGGCAGCCGGGTGACGGCCGCCGACGGGCGTACGTATCTGGACTTCTTCGGGGGTGTGCTGACGACCTCGATCGGCTACGACATCGCCGAGATCTCCGACGCCGTACGCGCCCAGATCGACACCGGGATCGCGCACTCGTCGACGCTGTACCTGATCCGCCGGCAGGTCGAGCTGGCGGAGAAGATCGCGCGGCTGTCGGGGATACCGGACGCGAAGGTGTTCCTGGCCAACTCGGGCACCGAGGCCAACGAGACCGCGCTGATGCTGGCCACGCAGTTCCGGCGGAGCAACCAGATCCTGGCGATGCGCAATTCGTACCACGGGCGGAGTTTCGGGGCGCTCGGGGTGACCGGCAACCGCGGCTGGTCGGCGTCGAGCCTGACCCCGGTCAACGTCAGCTACCTGCACTCGGGGGACCGGCTGCGCGGGATCTTCGCGGGTCTGTCGGACGCCGAGTACACGGCGCGGGCGGTCGAGGACCTGCGGGAGGTGCTGGCGACGACCACGAGCGGGGACGTCGCGTGCCTCATCGCCGAGCCGATCCAGGGCGTCGGCGGTTTCGTGGCCCCGCCGGACGGGTTCTTCGGGGCGCTCAAGGAGGTGCTGGACGAGTACGGCATCCTGTGGATCTCCGACGAGGTGCAGACCGGCTGGGGGCGTACGGGCGAGCACTTCTGGGGGTACCAGGCGCACGACGCGGTGCCGGACATGCTCACCTTCGCGAAGGGCATCGGCAACGGGTACGCCCTCGGCGGCGTGGTCGCCCGCGCGGAGGTGATGGACTGCCTGAGCGCGACGTCGTTCAACACGTTCGGCGGCAACCCGGTCTCCAGCGCGGCCGGCGGCGCGGTGCTCGACTACATCCTCGACCACGATCTGCAGGCTAACGCGGCCCGGGTCGGCGCGATCATCCACGAAGGACTGCACCGGGCGGCGGCCACGCTGCCGGTCGTCGGCGACGTCCGCGGCAAGGGGCTGATGATCGCCGTCGAGTTCGTCGAGCCGGGCACTACCAGGCCGAACCCGGCCGCCGCGCTGCGCGTACTCGAGGAATGCAAGAAAAACGGCCTGCTGGTCGGCAAGGGCGGCCTGTACGCGAACGTCCTGCGGATGGGGCCGCCCTTGACCCTGACCGAGGCGGAGGCCGAGGAAGGCCTGGAGATCCTGCTGGCGGCGATCGGGAGCGTGCGATGAAGCGGGTGCAGCACTTTGCCGGAGGCAAGCCGTGGCCGACCGACGGCCGCAGTGGTGACCTCTACGATCCGGCGACCGGGCAGGTCAGCGGCAGCGTGGACTTCGCCTCGGCGTCCGATGTGGACGCTGTGGTGCGGATCGCCGCGGATGCCTTCGCCACCTGGCGCGACGCCTCGCTCGCGCGCCGCACGCAGGTCATGTTCGCCTTCCGCGAGCTGGTCAACGCGCGGCGCGAGCAGCTCGCGGCCGTGATCACCGACGAGCACGGCAAGGTCCTCTCCGACGCCGCCGGCGAGGTGCAGCGCGGTCTGGAGGTCATCGAGTACGCGTGCGGCATCCCGGCCGCCCAGCGCGGCGGTTTCAGCGAGAACGTCTCGACCGGCGTCGACTCGTACGCGATCCGCCAGCCGCTCGGGGTCGTGGCGGTGATCTCGCCGTTCAACTTCCCGGCGATGGTGCCGCTGTGGTTCGTGCCGATCGCGGTCGCGGCGGGCAACACGGTGGTGCTCAAGCCGTCGGAGAAGGACCCGAGCGCGGCGACCCTGCTGGCGGCCTGGTTCGCCGAGGCGGGCCTGCCCGACGGGGTCTTCAACGTGGTGCACGGCGACAAGGAGGCGGTGGACGCGCTGCTGGACCACCCGGTGGTGCAGGCGGTCTCGTTCGTCGGCTCGACCCCCGTGGCGAAGTACGTGTACGAGCGCGGTACGGCGGCGGGCAAGCGCGTCCAGGCGCTGGGCGGCGCCAAGAACCACATGGTGGTGCTGCCGGACGCCGACCTCGATCTCGCGGCCGACGCGGCGGTGAGCGCCGGCTTCGGGTCGGCGGGGGAGCGGTGCATGGCGATCTCGGTCGTCGTGGCGGTGGAGCCGGTCGCGGACACGCTCGTGGAGAAGATCGCCTCGCGGATGGCCGGTATCCGCACCGGCGACGGCCGGCGGTCCTGCGACATGGGCCCCCTGGTGACAGCGGTCCACCGGGACAAGGTCGCGGGGTACGTCGCGGCGGGGGTGCAGGCGGGCGCGGTCGCGGTGGTGGACGGGCGGGACGTGACACCGGACGGCGACCCGGCCGGGTTCTGGCTCGGCCCGACGCTCTTCGACCGCGTGACGCCAGAGATGTCAGTCTATACGGACGAGATTTTCGGGCCGGTCCTCTCAGTCGTCAGGGTCCGAACGTACGAGGAGGCCGTCGCGCTCGTGAACGCCTGCCGGTACGGCAACGGCACGGCGATCTTCACCAACGACGGCGGGGCGGCCCGGCGCTACCAGCACGAGGTCGAG
Source organism: Hamadaea tsunoensis DSM 44101 (assembly GCF_000428945.1). GTDB lineage: Bacteria > Actinomycetota > Actinomycetes > Mycobacteriales > Micromonosporaceae > Hamadaea > Hamadaea tsunoensis. The sequence continues at coordinate 126,863 of NZ_KE386822.1, forward strand.
GTCGGCATGATCGGGGTGAACGTGCCGATCCCGGTGCCGATGGCGTACTACTCGTTCGGCGGGTGGAAGGCGTCGCTCTTCGGCGACACGCACGCCCACGGCGCGGAAGGGGTGCATTTCTACACCCGGGCTAAGGTCGTCACCAGCCGGTGGCTGGACCCGTCGCACGGCGGCGTGAACCTCGGCTTCCCCACGCAGTCGTAACCGCCTCAAGATCGGTACAGGGTCGCCGCGCGCCCGCGCGGCGACCCCTTCGTGTCTGGGAAGCATTCTTACCAAGCGTTACAGCCCCGCAACATCTGCCGGAGAGGGTGGCCGTCACGCCGTCGGGCGGGCATTATTTTCGCAGCTCACCTACGCTGTGTGGGATCGCAGGCGGCCGGTCGGCGGCGGCCGCCGGGATGCATGACTGTTAATAACGATTAGAAAACTTCGCTCGATGACTTGACAAGAGCGGGTCCGCAGTAAGAACTTTTACCAACAACAGTTAACACTCCTTGCCATTGAGGCGGGCTTCGGAAGGGGCGTACCAACCGATGGAACGCGAGGTGACGGTGGACACGGTGCCGGTGGCGCCGAACGATGCCGTCCCTGCGGCCAGGTACGCCACGACCGACGGCCTGCGCACCGACGGCGGCGCCACCGCGCCGCGGGAGCCGGAGAGCCTGCTCATCCGGATCGCCAATCTCCTGCCGGAGTTCACCGGGGCGCTGCGGCGGGTCGCCGACCAGGTCCTGTCCGACCCGGCCGGGGCGGCCCGCGCGACCATCGTCGAGCTGGCCGAGCGCAGCGGCACCTCGCCCGCGACCGTCACCCGGTTCTGCCGGGCCCTCGGCTTCGACGGGTACTCCGACCTGCGGCTGGGCATCGCCGGCGAGACCGGCCGGGCGTCCCGGTCGGCGGGCTGGCAGGTGGACATCGGCCGCGAGATCCAGCCGACCGACCCGCTGGAACGCGTACTGAGCCAGCTCATGGCGGCCGACACGCTCGCCATGCGGGACACCGCCGCCCGGATCGACCTGGCGGCCGTCGAACGGGCCGCGGAGGCCATCTCCACCGCGTCCCGCGTCGACATCTACGGCGCCTCCGGCAGCGCGCTGGTGGGCGAGGAACTCCAGTTCTCGCTGCACCGCATCGGCATCGCGGCCTGGGCCTGGACCGACATCCACAACGGCCTGGCCAGCGCCGCCCTGCTCGGCAAGGGCGACGTCGCGCTCGGCATCTCGCACTCCGGCCAGACCCGGGAGACGATCGAGATGATCGCCGAGGCCGGCAGCCACGGCGCGACCACCATCGCGCTCACCAGCTTCCCCCGTTCGCCGCTGGCCGACGTCGCGGACATCGTCCTGCTGACGGCGACCCAGGCCACCACGTTCCGGCCGGACGCCCTGTCGGCCCGGCACCCGCAGCTCGTCGTGCTCGATCTGCTCTACATCGCGGTCGCTCAGCGTACGCACGAGCGCTCGCACGCCGCCTTCCAGCGCACCGCCCGCGCCGTCGAGGCGCACCGCGTCAAGGAGGTCTCCGAATGAGGCCTTCCGCCTGATCCGCCGATCTTCGGCGGCGCCCGGATCCTCAGGGGCGCGCGGCCGATGTCCCTTCCGGGACGCGTACCACCCTCCGCACCACCCTCATGAAAAGTGTCCTCCCACCGGTGGCAGCCGGTGAGAGGACCGGAACATCACATACACCTCGAGTCCGGTACGCCGGCCCTCCGGCGTCCCGCCTGACCCGTACGAGGAGACGAAATGTCCAACACCCCCTCCGACCTTACCCGCCGCACGGTGCTGCGCCGTGCCGCGGCCGCGGGTCTGCTGGCCACCCCCGCGGCCGGGTTCCTGGCGGCGTGCGCGTCGAGCGACACCAACACCAACACGAACACCGGTGCCGGGACGAAGTCCGCCGACAACCCGTTCGGCGTGGACAAGTCCAAGCCGGTGGACGCGGTCGTCTTCGACGGCGGTTTCGGCCAGGACTACGCGAAGTACTACGGCTCGAACTACGAGAAGAAGTACGCCGGCTCCAAGGTCCAGATCACCTGGTCCAAGGAGATCCTGACCGACATGCAGCCGCGGTTCACGGGCAACACGCCGCCGGATGTGATCAACAACTCGTCCCCGAAGACGCTGGACGTCGGCACCGTCGTCGACCAGCTCGTCGACCTGACCGAGCTGTTCGAGGCGCCGAGCTTCGACGACCCCAGCGTCAAGGTCAAGGACACCCTGGTCGCCGGCACGGTGGAGTCCGGCCTGTTCAACAACAAGCCGTACACGCTGAACATGGCGTACACGGTCTACGGCTTCTTCCACGACCAGACCCTGTTCGACCAGAAGGGCTACAAGGTCCCGACCACGTGGGAGGAGTTCTCGGCCCTCGCCGACCAGGCCAAGAAGGACGGCCTGTACGCCTTCACCCACCAGGGCAAGTACCCGTGGTACATGTACAACGTCATCACGGACTGGATCTGGAAGGTCGGCGGCCCGCAGGCCATCTTCGACATCGACAACCTGGAGCCGAACGCCTGGAAGTCGGACGCGGTCAAGACCGTGATCGACCGCATCGTCGAGATGCTGGGCAAGGGCTGGGTGCAGCCGGGTGCGGCCGCGCTCGACCACACCACCACGCAGCAGGCCGTCGTGGACCGCAAGGTCCTGTTCATCCCCTGCGGCACCTGGCTCGAGGGTGAGATGGCCAAGACCCTCAAGGCCGACAGCAAGCTGACGGTGAACGCCCAGTGGAGCCTCACCGCGTCGGACAAGTCGCCGTACGGCACCGTCCGCGCGGCGGCCGGCGAGGGCTGGATCGTGCCGAAGAACGGCAAGAACGAGCCCGGCGGCATCGAGTTCCTGCGGGTCATGCTGTCCAAGGACTCGGCGCGCAAGTTCGCCGAGCTGACCAAGTCGCTCCCGGTCGTCAAGGGCGCGGCGGACGGCCTCACCGGCTCCTCGCAGTTCGTCTCGGCGTCGGCGGCCCTCGGCGCGGCCGGCGCGAACATCATCAGCGTCCGGTTCGACGGCTGGTACAAGGACATCTACACCGCCCTCGAGGGTGCGATCAGCAACCTGATGAGCGGCAAGGGCGGCACCGCGGAGTTCACCACCGCGATGCAGAAGGCGGCCGACAAGGTCGCCGCCGACCCGAACATCAAGAAGCAGCCCAAGCGCACCGCCTGAGTGCTCCTTCCGGCCGGGCCGACGGCTTCGTCGGCCCGGCCGCACCCCCTTCTCCACCCCTGACCGAAGGACTCGCCATGAGGCACGGCAGGCTCCCGTTCATCTTGGGCTTCCTGTGGTTCCCGGTGCTGCTGTACCTGGTGTACGTGATCTGGCCGTACTGCCAGACCGTGTACTACTCGCTCACCGACTGGAACGGTTTCACCCCGAACGTCCCCTACACCGGGTTCGGCAACTACGCCGACCTGCTCAAGGACGACACGTTCGTGCGGTCGCTCTTTCACAACGCCGTGATCCTGGTCGTCTACCCGATCATCACGATCCTGCTCGCGCTGTTCTTCGCCTTCATGCTCAACGTGGGCGGCCGGGGCGACCGGGCGGGCATCCGCGGCGTCGCCGGCTCCGGGCTGTACAAGACGATCTTCTTCTTCCCGCAGCTGCTGTCCATCGCGATCGTGGCGATCCTGTGGGGCCGCATCTTCGAGAGCTCGACCGACACCGGCTTCCTGAACGCCGTGCTGGCCAAGATCGGCATCGTCGACCCGGCGCACCCGCTGTTGTTCCTCGGCGAGACCAACTCGTGGCTGCTGCCCGCGATCCCGTTCCGGGACACCGTGCTGGACGCCCCGGTGGTGCTGTGGTGCCTCATCGCCATCGCGGTGTGGGGCGGCGTCGGCTTCTACCTGGTGCTGTTCTCCGCCGGCATGCAGGCCATCCCCAAGGACCTCTTCGAGGCCGCGCTGCTGGACGGCTCCAGCCGCTACCAGACCTTCTTCAAGATCACGCTGCCGCTGCTGTGGGAGCAGATCTCCGTGGCCTGGGTCTACCTCGGCATCGCCGCCCTGGACTTCTTCCTGCTCGCGTTCGCGATCGCGCCGCCGAGCATGCAGGCGACCGGTGCCAGCCACGTGATGAGCTCCTGGGTCTTCTTCACGGCCTTCGGCAGCAGCCGGTACGACAAGTTCGGCTACGCCTGTGCCATGGCCGTCGCGATGGCCGCCTTCACCTTCATCCTCGCCTTGGTCCAGCTGCGGATCACCCGGCGCGAAAAGATCGAGTTCTAGGGGTGCGGCCATGACGACCACAGCGCAGCACGCGTCGCCCTCGGCGCCGCCGCAGAAGCAGATCCGGTTCGCCCGCCCGGCGAAGAACGAGGGCCGCGTCGTCAACCTGTTCTCACACGGCTTCCTGGCCCTGTGGGGACTGATGGTCGGCATCCCGCTGCTGTGGGCGACCGTCCAGTCCTTCCGGTCCGACGACGAGATCCTGCACAACCCGCTGAGCCTGCCGAGCCACTGGCACGTCGACGCGTTCGGCCGGGCCTGGACCAAGGGCCACATCGGCGACTACTTCCTGAACACCCTCATCGTGCTCATCCCGAGCGTGACGCTGACGATGCTGTTCGGGTCGATGGTCGCGTACGTGCTGGCCCGGTATCCGTTCCGCGGCAACAGGTTCATCTACTACCTGTTCTTCACCGGGCTGGTCATGCCGATCTTCCTCGGCCTGATCCCGCTCTACCTCACCGTGAAGAACCTGGCGGCCTCGCTGGGCCTGGAGAGCGTCATCGGGCTCAACACCTACGGCGGCCTGATCCTCGTGTACATCGCGTACTCGCTGCCGTTCACGGTGTTCTTCATGCACTCGTTCTTCCGGACGCTGCCCAGCTCGGTCGCGGAGGCGGGGCTGATCGACGGGGCGAGCCACACGACCCTGTTCTTCCGGGTCATGCTCCCGATGGCCCGGCCGGGCCTGGTCAGCATCGGCCTGTTCAACATCATCGGGCAGTGGAACCAGTTCATCCTGCCGAACCTGCTCATGAAGCCGCAGAGCGGATTCGACAGTGACCGTTCGATGCTCACCCAGGGCCTTCTGGCGCTGGTGAACAACTCGAAGTACGAGACGGACTGGGCCCGGCTGTTCGCCGGCATGACGATCGCGATGCTGCCCATTCTGATCACGTACCTTGCCCTCAACCGCCAGATCCAGGCCGGTCTGACCGGTTCCGTCAGCAAGTGAGTGGCTTGTTCGACAGCTGAGACCACCCGTGGGGCCGGCTCCTCCAGGCCGGCCCCACGGGCTTTCTTCGGTCTTTTGTTTGGTCGTCATTCTTACCGGAACGGCCATCCGATAAATGGCTGAACAGATGAAAAATCCGACATTGGTGTTTTGCCGCTTATCGTCCGCCAGGGAGGACAATTCGGCAGGTCAGAGGCTTCGAGCTACTCTCTGAAGGCCCTCACGGCAGGTAACAACTCTGAAAACTTCGGCCGACGACTTGACAAGGACCCGGCCTCAGTAAGAACTTTTACCAGTAACAGTTAACAGTCTTTGCCAAACTCGGTGCCCCTGGCGCCGGGCGGCGTACACGGCAGAACAGGGGGCCCGGCGAGAATGATCTCCGCTAAGAGCTACCTGGAGAGCGTGCGACCGCTGCTCGAGCAGGTGGCCGGGCAGGCCGACGCGCTCTCCAGCGCCGCCGACCTCATCGCGGCGGCGCTGCACCGGCAAGGTGTGGTGCAGGCGTTCGGCGCCGGTCACTCCGAGGTGGTGGCCATGGAATTGACCGCACGGGCCGGAGGGCTCGTGCCGGTGAACAGACTCGCGGTTCGCGACGTCGTGCTGCACGGCGACGCTCCGCGGGAGGCGCTCGGGGATCCCAAACTCGAGCGTGACCCTCAGATCGCGCATCAGATCTACGCCCTCGCCGGCGCCCGCCCCGCGGACGTCTTCGTGATGGCCTCCCAATCCGGCATCCACGGCTCGGTCGTCGAGCTCGCGCTGCTGGTGAAGGAGAACAACCACCCCCTGATCGCGATCACTTCGGTAGAGCACTCCCACCGGGTGGCGGCCAGCCATCCGTCGGGCAAGCGCCTCGCCGACCTCGCCGACGTCGTCCTCGACAACGGGGCGCCGTACGGCGACGCGCTGCTGCCGCTTCCGGGCGGCGGTTCGGTCTGCGCGGTCTCGACGGTCACCAACGCGCTGCTGGCGCAGCTGTTGACCGCGGAGGTCGTGCGGAGGTTCCAAGCAGTCGGTGAGGTTCCACCCGTGTACCTCTCGGCCAGTGTCCCCGGTGGGGACGAGCACAATCACACCCTCGAGTCGCGGTACGCCGGACGTCTCCGGCGCACCGCCTGACCCGTACCGAGGAGAAACACATGTCCAACACCCCAGACCTCTCCCGCCGCAAGGTGCTTCGCCGCGCCGCGGCCGTCGGTCTGCTCGCCACTCCTGCCGCGTCCTTCCTTGCCGCCTGCGCCACCGGCGGCGACGACACCAAGTCGGGTGACACCGGCGTCGCCAAGACGCCGACCAACCCGTTCGGCATGAAGGAAGACAGCACCGTCGAGGTCGTCATCTTCAACGGCGGCTACGGCGAGAAGTACGCCACCGACTCCCACGAGCCGAACTTCAAGAAGGCGTGGCCGAAGGCGACGATCAAGCACTCCTCGACCCAGGAGATCTCGACCGTCCTGCAGCCGCGCTTCGCGGCCGGCAACCCGCCGGAGTTCGTGAACAACTCCGGCACGAAGTCGATGGACTTCGGCGCCCTGGTGAACGACGGCCAGCTGGCCGACCTGACCGACCTGTGGGCCGCGCCCTCCGTGGACGACCCGAACAAGAAGGTCAGCGAGTCCGTCGTGGCGGGCACCGTCGACGTCGGCTCGTTCAACGGCAAGCCGTTCGTCCTGTACTACGTGTCGACCGTGTTCGGCCTGTGGTACTCGGGCAAGCTCTTCACGGACAAGGGCTGGACCGCCCCCACCACGTGGGACGACTTCCTCGCCCTGTGCGCGAAGATCAAGGCCGCCGGCATCACGCCCTACGGCTACGCGGGCAAGAACGCCGCGTACTACCAGTGGAACGTGATCCTGACGCACGCCGCCAAGATCGGCGGTGGCGACATCCTCAAGAACATCGACAACCTTGAGGACGGTGCCTGGAAGGCCGACGCCGTCAAGCAGGCCGCCGAGGCGTGGGGCTCGCTCGTGGGCAAGGGCTACATCGACAAGGCGTTCGAGGGCCTCATCCACACCGAGGTCCAGCTCCAGCAGAACCAGTACAAGCTGGGCTTCTACCCGTCGGGTGACTGGCTGGAGAACGAGCAGGCGAAGACCACGCCGGCCGACTTCAAGTACCAGCTGGCCGCCATCCCGAGCCTGTCCTCCTCGGACAAGCTGCCGGCGACCGCCATCCGCGCGACCGCCGGTGAGGGCTACTTCGTGTCCGCCAAGGCCCCGAACGTGGCCGGCGGCAAGGAGTACATGCGCCAGATGCTGTCGAAGGCGTCGGGCCGCGGCTTCACGGAGGTCGTGAAGTCCGCTACCGTCGTCTCCGGCGCGGCCGACGGCTTCGCGTTCCCGCCCGGTGTGGCGAGCTCGCAGGCGGCGCTCGGCGCGGCCGGCAAGGACGTCGTGAACATCTTCTTCGACGGCTGGTACAAGGACCTCGACCAGGAGGCCCGCGCCGCCACCAACGAGCTGATGTTCGGCCGCCTCGACGCGGCCGGCTTCTGCGACCGGATCCAGAAGAAGGCCGACGCCATCAAGGCCGACTCCTCCATCACGAAGTTCAAGCGGAACTAAGGGACCGGTAACGATGCGGCAGGGCAAGTACCTCTTCGTCTACAGCTTTCTCCTAGCGCCCGTGGCGCTGTACGCGACGTTCGTGATCGCGCCGTACGTTCAGGCGTTCTACATCTCGCTCACGTCGTGGCGTGGCTTCACCGCGCCCAAGTACATCGGCTTCGAGAACTATCAGAGGCTGTTGCACGACGAGCATTTCTGGAAGGCGGTACGGCACCACATCGTCTTGCTGATCGCCCTGCCCATCGTCACCATCGGCATCGCCCTGTTCTTCGCGTTCCTGCTGAACGTGGGCGGTGGCTCCCAAGGCGGCGTACGGAAGGGGGTCTGGGGGTCGAAGTTCTACCGCGTGGTGTTCTTCTTCCCCCAGGTCCTCGCCGTGTCGGTCATCGCCGTCATGTTCCAGGTGGTGTACCGGCCGAACTCGAGCGGCCTGATCAACGGTGTGCTGATGAAGCTGGGGCTCGACCCCGTCTACTTCCTCAGCAATCCCGACCTCGCGCTGTGGTCGATCCTCGCGGTGATGGTCTGGCAGGCGGTCGGCTTCTACGTGGTGCTCTTCTCGGCCGGCATGGCCTCGGTCCCGGCCGACATCTATGAGGCCGCGGAGCTCGACGGCGCCACCCGGATGACCCTGTTCTTCAAGGTCACCCTGCCGCTGCTGTGGGACACGATCCAGGTCGCCTGGGTCTACCTCGGCATCGCGGCGTTCGACGCCTTCGCCCTGGTCTCGGTGCTCTCCGTCGGCAACAACGGCGGCCCGGACTGGAACACCACGGTCATCGGCGTCGAGATCTACCAGAACATGCAGCAGAACAAGTACGGCTACGCCTCCGCCATGGGTGTGGCGCTGTTCTTCCTGACGATCACCTTCGCGGCGCTCACCCTCCGGGTCTCCAAGCGCGAAACGATCGAGATGTGAGAGGCCCGGACATGACGACCACCCCTCAGCAGAAGACTCCGGGCAAGCCGGCCACCCCTGTGCGTACCGCGTCGGGCCGTCAGGGCGCCGCCCGGTCGGACTCCCGCATCTTCGGCGGCGTGAGCAACACCGTCCTCGCGATCTGGGCGATCATCGTCATCGCCCCGATCATCTGGGTGTTCCTGAGCTCCTTCAAGAACACCGAGGAGATCTTCAACAGCCCGTGGACGCTGCCCGGCTCGCTGCGGTTCGACAACTGGGCGCGCGCCTGGAGCAAGGCCCACGTCGGCCGCTACTTCCTCAACAGCGTGCTCGTGGTGTCGCTCAGCACCTTCGGAACGATGCTGCTCGGCTCGATGGCCGCGTACGTGCTGGCGCGCTACAAGTTCATCGGCAACCGGCCGATCTACTACATGTTCGTGTCGGGCCTGGCCTTCCCGGTGTTCCTGGCACTGGTCCCGCTGTTCTTCGTGGTGAAGAACCTGGGCCTGCTCAACACCTACCAGGGCCTGATCCTCGTGTACATCGCGTACTCGCTGCCGTTCACGGTGTTCTTCATGCACTCGTTCTTCAAGACGCTGCCGAACGCGGTCGCCGAGGCGGCCATGATCGACGGGGCGGGGCACGCGAAACTCTTCTTCCGGGTCATGCTCCCGATGGCCAAGCCCGGCCTCGTCAGCATCGGCATCTTCAACATCCTCGGGCAGTGGGCGCAGTACCTGCTGCCGGTGGTGCTCCTGTCGAGCGCCAAGGACAAGTGGGTGCTGACCCAGGGCATCGCCGACATCTCGGTCAACGCGGGGTACGAGGCGGACTGGTCCGGGCTGTTCGCGGCGCTGAGCATCGCGATCCTCCCGATGATCCTCATGTACGCCCTGCTCCAGCGCCAGATCCAGGCGGGTCTGACGGCGGGCGCGGTCAAGTAGCGCACGCACCACGAACCGGAGCCGGGCGCCCACGGGGGGCGCCCGGCTCTTTTTGTCGCAGGTGACGGGCAGAATGGGCGTCGTGGTCGAGGCGGTGGAACCCAGGGGCGCGGGCGCGCTGCTGCGCTCCCTGCGCGCCGACGGCACCCCCGACGGCGAGGCCCGCGCGGTCCCCGATCTCGCCGCCGAGGTGCGCGCCCGGCCCGAGACCCGCTGGGTCTGGCCGGGTACCGAGGACGTCTACCCGGCGCTCCTTTCCGCCGGGGCGCGCGTACCCCGGTGCTGGGATCTGGAGATGACCGAGGCGCTGCTGGTGGGCGCGGAGGGCGAGTGGGGCGCGCCGCGGTCGGTGCGGGCGGCGCACGCGCGGCTGACCGGCACGCAGGTCCCGCCCGACCCGCCCGCGCGGCAGGCCGAACCGCCGGGGCTCGCGCAGGTCGCGCTCTTCGAGCCGGTCACCCGGGTGCTGGAGCCGACCCTCGACCAGATCGTTCAGGTGTACGCCGACCAGCAGCGCCGCATAGCGAGAACGCAGGAGCCGCAACGGTTCCGGATGCTCGTGGCGGCCGAGTCGGCGAGCGCCCTGGTCGGCGTGGAGATGGGCCGGGCCGGCCTGCCGTGGAACGAGGCGGCCCACGACGAGCTGCTGGCCGGCCTGCTGGGCGCCCGGCAGCCGGGTGGCGGCCCGCCGCAGCGGCTGGTGGAGCTGACCGAGGAGATCTGCCGCCTGCTGGACAGCCCGGGGCTGCATCCGGACTCGCCGGCCGAGCTGCGCAAAGCGTTGCGGCGGGCCGGTTTCGACGTGCCGAACACGCGGGCCTGGGTGCTCAGACAGGTGGACCATCCGGCGATCGCGCCGATCCTGGCCTACAAGGAGGTCTACCGGATCTGGACGGCGCACGGGTGGGCCTGGCGGCAGCAGTGGGTCAGCGGCGGCCGGTTCCGGCCGGCGTACGTGCCGGCGGGCGTGGTGTCCGGGCGGTGGGCGACCCGGGGCGGCGGCGCGCTGCAGATCCCGGCGGTGTTGCGGGGAGCGGTCCGGTCGGAGCCGGGCCGCCGGCTGGTGATCGCCGACGCGGGGCAGCTGGAGCCGCGCATCCTGGCCGCCGTCTCCCAGGATCCCGGGCTGTGCAAGGCGGCCGGGCCGGGTGACATCTACGTCGGGCTCGAAGGCTTCGCCGACCGGGCGACGGCCAAGATCGCGCTGCTCGGCGCCATGTACGGGCAGACGGGCGGGCAGGCCGTCCCGGCGCTGGCCGTCCTGCGAGGTCGGTACCCGAAGGCGTGGGCCGTCGTGGAGGAGGCGGCGCGGACCGGGGAGGCGGGCGGGCTGGTGCGGTCCTGGCTCGGCCGGACGTCACCGGGCCCGGGCGGCGGGCCCACCGCGGAGAGCCTGCCCGACGGCGAGTGGTTCAACAGCCGCGACGGGGACATGCGGACGACGGCCGGGCAGCGGGCCCGGGGGCGGTTCACGCGCAACTTCGTCATCCAGGCGACCGCGGCCGAGTGGGCGGCGACCCTGCTGGCCCTGGTGCGTACGCGGCTGTGGGACGTCGACGCCGAGATGGTGTTCTTCCAGCACGACGAGGTGATCATCGACTGTGCGCAGGACGTGGCCGACGAGGTGGCCGCGGTGCTGACCGACTGCGCCGCGCAGGCCGGTCTGCTGCTGTTCGGCGAGACCGGAGTCCATTTCGTCATGCACGCCAAGATCGTCGAGTCGTACGCCGACGCGAAGTAGCGCCGGCGCACGACTCGACGAGCCCGGACTATGCGCCGTAGGCCTCCAGTTCGGAGAGTTGACCGGCCGGCCATCCCGTGTTGCCCGTGACCGTGATCCGCAGGTAGCGCACCGACGCCGCCGGGACGGTGATCGTCACGGTGTTCGCGGTCGCCGGGTCGAACGTGTAGGCCGCCGAGCCCACGAGCGTCGTCCCGGTCGACCCGTCGGTGACCGACAGGGTCTGCGTACGCGCCGCCCAGGCGGTGGCCGGGGGCAGCTTGAGGACCACGCGGCCGACCGTCTGCGCCGAGCCCAGGTCGACCTGGATCCATTGCGGGAAGGCGTTGTTATTCGATTCCCAGTACGTGTTCGCGTTGCCGTCGACCGCGTTGCCCGATCCGTAGCTCTGCGTGTTCGACGACTGGCTGGTCGCCTTGCCCAGCGCCAGGTTCGTTCCACTCGGGACGGTCCCGGTGCCGGTCAGCGTGACGTTCAGCGGCGAGTTGGTCGCGGTGCTCGGCACGGTCAGGACGCCGGTCCGGCTGCCCGACGCGGTGGGCCGGAAGACGACCGAGACCGTGCAGGACGCTCCGGCCGCGATCGTGCCACCGCAGGTGTTCGTCTGCGTGTAGTCACCGCTCGCGGCGATCGAGGACAGCGTGGCCGCCGCCGTGCCCGTGTTGCTCACGGTGACGTTCTGGGCCGCACTGGCGCTGCCCGCGTTCGTCGCCGGGAAGGTCAGCCCGGCCGGGTTCGCGCTCAGCGTCGCCGAACCCGTCGACGTCCCGGTGCCCGTGAGCCCGATCGTCAGCGGCGAATTGGTGGCGCTGCTGACCACCGAGAGCGTTCCGGTACGCGTACCGGCGGCGGTCGGGTGGAAGGTGACGGTCACGATGCAGTTGGCCCCGGCCGCGATGGTCGCCGGACAGGTGGTGCTGGTCGTGAAGTCGCCGGTGGCCCCGATCGACGAGACGCTCGCCGGACCCGTGCCCGTGTTCGTGACGACGACCGTCTGCCAGTCCTCGTCGTTCGTGTTCACCGGAGTGGCGGCGAACGTCAGCGAGGTCGGCGCGGCCGTCAACGTCGCCGGGCCGGAGGTGCCCGCGGAGAACACCTCGAAGTCCGACAGCTGTCCCGCCGGCCAGCCGGTGTTGCCGGTGATGTTCAGCCGGACGTAGCGGGCGGTCGTCGCGGGGAACGACACCGTCACCTGGTTGCCGGCGGCCGGATCGAAGACGTAGCCGGACGAGTTCACGATCGTCGAGAACGTGTTCCCGTCCGTGCTGCCCTGGATCGCGAGGGTCTGCGTACGCGCGGCCCACGCGGTCGGCGGCGGCAGCTTCAGCAGCACCTTGCCGACCGCCTGCGCCGAGCCCAGGTCGACCTGGATCCATTGCGGGAAGGCGTTGTTGGCCGACTCCCAGTACGTGTTGGCGTCCGCGTCGGTCACGTTGGCGGCGCCGTAGGTCTGCGTCACCGAGGAGGCCGTCGCGGGTCTGCCCGCCGCCACGTTCGTCGTCCCGGTCCCGGTCACACCGGTCCCGGTGAGCTGCACGGCGATCGCACCCTGGCCGTCGTCGCCGGTGATCGAGTAGATCGCCGACTGCGCTCCGGCCGCCGCGGGGGAGAACGTGACGGTCTGGTGGATCACGTCACCGGGCGACAGTTGCTGGCCCTCGGAGACCGGCGTACTCGTGGCGAAGGCCCCGACCGGCGGCGCGGCCTTGGTCAGCGTGAGCATGATGTTGCCGGTGTTGGCGATGTCGAACGTCTGCGTCGCCGTCGTGCCGACCGCCACCGACCCGAACGCCACCGGGTTCGGCGTGATCGTCAGGTGCGCCGCGCCGGTCACCGCCGTACCCGAGATCGGCACGGTCACCGTACCGGCGTTGCCGGCCACCGCGAGGGAGGACGTCTGCGTACCGACGGCGGTGGGGGCGTAGGTGACGGAGACGGCCACCGAGGCACCCGCCGCGAGCGTGGACCCGTTGGCGGGGAAGCCGGTCGCCGTGAACGGGCCGGTCGGCGGGGTCGATCCGGTGATCGTCACCGCCGAGGTCCCGGTGTTCACAATGCTCACGGAGATCGTCTTGCGGGCGCCCGTCGGCACGGTCCCGAACGCGAGCGAGGCCGGCGTCGCGCCGAGGCCGGTCTGCGTACCGGTGCCGTGCAGGTCGAACGCGACCGTCCCGGCGTCCGTCGCGAACGACAGGCTCGCGGTCGCCCCGCCGGGCGCGGTGGGGCTGAAGCGTACCGGCACGGCCAGGGTCTGCCCCGTCGTCAAGGTCACCGGCAGCGCGGGCGGCGTGACCCCGAACGGCGCCGTCGTGCTCACTCCCGAGACAGTCACCGTACGCGTGGCCGTCACGGTCATGGTGGCGTTACCGGTCGCGCCGACGGCCACGTTGCCGAAGTCGGTCGGCGGGCTGCTCAGCGCGGCCTGGGTCGGCCGGCCGAAACCGAAGATCTTGCCGTCGCGCGTACCGACGTAGACACGGCTGCCGTCGGTGCCCGGCACGGCGAACTTCGCCGCGGTCCCGATCGGCGCCGAGTAGCGCAGGTGCAACTGGCCGCTCACGGGCAGGGCGTCGTACGCGCGCAGCTGCCCGTTGGCGCCGTTGGAGCCGTCGCTGTAGACGGTCCAGACGATCGCCGAGCCCGAGGCCGTCCCGGTCGACGTGACCACCGGCGAGCCGGAGGTGTAGCCGAACGTCGAGGAGCTGGTCGCGGCCGAGGTGAGCACGGGCAGGCCGCTGCCGTTGACGCCGTACTTGAAGGCGCGCAGGAAGCCCGCGTTCTCCACCTGGTAGACGTAACCGCCGTCGCCGCCCCAGAAGGCCGGGTGACCCCAGACGCCGTTGTAGGGACCGGCCGGCGGGCCGACCGAGTTGTCCGTCCCACCGGGACCCTGGGCCATGCCGCCGAGGTTGTCCCGGTCGAGCAGGTAGACCCGGCCGTCCTTGCCCGTCTGCACGAGCAGGTGCGGATGCGCGGTCGTACCGAACCCGGCCGGCAGCGCGAGCGGGCCGCCCGAGCCGAAGTCGGTGTCGTCCTGGTCGAGCTTGCCGTTGTTGGCCGGGCTGAAGAAGTCCTTCGCGGTCAGCGAGCCGTCCCCGTTGACCTGCAGGCGCACGACCGACTCGGCCAGCGTGCCGGGCGGGCTGGTGCCGGGGCCGGGTGCGGGGGAGACGCCGTTGCCGGTGGCGAAGATGATCCGGCCCGAGCCGTCGGAGACGAGCCCGCCGCCGGACTGCCAGATGCCGGCCATGCCCGCCGAGCGGCCGCCCTGCGTCGACCAGAGTGTCGACATCGCGGGCGTGGTGGTCTTCACCCCGGCCACGTAGCCGACGTAGGGGCCGTAGTCGCAGTGGGACGCGAAGCCGGCGTACACGACGCCGTCGAGGAGCAGCAGGCCCGGCCGCTGGGCCGCGGTCTTCGGGTTGAACGGGTTGGCCGGATCGTTGGTCGGCGTGCCCTGGATCGTCACCGGCCACCCGGTACGCTCCGTACCCGTCTGCGGGTTGATCGAGTGCAGGTAGAAGTGCGGATGCGAGGTGTCGGAGCCGTCGTTGACCTTCGCGGTGAAGAAGACCGACGCGGTCGCGGGATCGTAGACCGGCGTACTCGTGATGCCGATGTTCGGCACGAGGTCGCCGCAGCCGATCGCCGACGCCGGCCAGGCCGGTCCGACGCTGCGCGACCAGGCCACCGCGCCGGTGGCGGCGTTCAGTCCGTAGATCCAGTTGTTCTCGGTCATCGCGATGACGGTGCCGCCGACGACGATCGGCTGCGCGTACACCTGACCGTCCACAGTGGTCGAGAAGAGCTGGCCGAAGTCCGCGGCCGAGACGGACGAGGGGGCGAGGCCCGCCTCGTTCGCGTCCCAGCCGGTACGCAGGGTGTCGACGGAAGCGGTCGTCAGGTCCGCGGCGGCGTTGCCGGGCAGGACGACCAGAAGGGAGAGCGCCAGCGTCGCGGGGACGACCGCGGACGCCAGGCGGCGGATGCCACGCATGACCTACTCCTGGGGGTGAGCAAGGTTTGGCGCAGCGAACCGTAACCCGCCGGTCACATGACCGCAAGATATTGACTTCAATATGAAATTTTGAGACAGTTCACTATGTGAAAGTGGCTCCGGCCTGGTCCTGGCTGTACGTCTAGCTGGTCACGTCCTTGCCGCCGAACCGTGCCCACGCGGCCGTCGCGAACACCACCGCGTACGCGGCCGCGCGCAGGAGGCCCTCCCGCAACCCGGTGAAGTTGACGGGATCGCGCAGCAGGTCGCCGAAGTTCATCCACGAATGCGTCAGCAGATACGGGTGCAGCCAGTCGATCTGCGGGATGTTGTCGAGGATGAAGCTGGCCACCGTGAAGATCATCGTGCCGATCATGGCGCCGATCGGCTGCTCGGTCAGGCTGGAGGCGAACAGTCCCACCGCCGCCATCGAGCACAGGCAGATCCCCAGGTACGCGCACACGCCCAGCACCCGCAGCACGCCCTCGCCGAAACCGATCTGCCGGCCGGACAGCAGGGTCATGTCGCCGCCGCCGAACAGGATCAGTCCCATGAGGACGCCCACGCCCGCCACGAGCAGCGTCGAGGCGAACGCGAAAATGCACGCGGCCGCGTACTTCACGGCGAGCAGCCGGGTCCGGTGCACCGGGGTGGTGAGCAGGTAGCGCAGCGTACCGGTGTTGGCCTCGCCCGCTATGGCGTCACCCGAGATCGCCGCGACCGCCAGCGGCAGGAAGAGCGGCAGCTCGACCGTCAACGCCGCGAGGGCCACGAACAGGCCGTTCTCCGTGATGCCGGCGAAGAAGTCGGGGCCGCCGCCCCCGCCGCTCGGCGGGTCGAACTTCACCGCGACCGCGATGATGACCGGGATCGCCGCCAGGACGGCCAGGCCCGCCCAGTTCCGCCGTCGTCCGAAGATCAGCATCAGCTCGGACAGCAGGAACCTCGGCGAGAACATCCTCGGCCGGGGCAGCACCGCACGCACCTCGGACGCGACGGCCGCCGGAGTGACGGCCTCAGCCACTGACATCGAAACCCTCTCCCGTCAGGGATACGAACAGGTCTTCCAGACTCGGCCGGACGGTCGTGAACCCCCGCACCGGTACGCCGCCGTGCACGAGCGCCGCGACGGCCTTCTCCGGCGGGGTGTCGCCGAGATCGCCGGTCACCTCGTCGCCGTCCCGCGCGAGGTCGGTCACGCCCAACTCGCCGAGAATGCGTACCGCCGCCTCGGGCTCCGGGGTCGACGCGCTGATCCGGTGGCCGGCGGGGCGCAGGTCGGCCAGCGGCCCCTGCGCGACCAGGCGCCCCTGGTGCATGACGCCGGCGTGCGTACAGATCTGCTCCACTTCGGACAGCAGATGCGAGGACAGCAGCACGGTCGTCCCGTCGGCGGCCAGCGCGGCGATCAGCGTACGCACCTCGCGGGTGCCCTGCGGGTCGAGACCGTTGGTCGGCTCGTCCAGGATGAGCAGCTCCCGGGGCACGAGCAGGGTGGCCGCCAGGGCCAGCCGCTGCCGCATCCCCAGCGAGTACGCCCGGTAGCGCTTCTTCGCGGCCGCGAGCAGCCCGACGCGGTCGAGCGCGGCGTCCACGCGTACGCCGGCCGTGGCGGGGTCGGCCCACCGGTCGGCCGCGTCGAGCCGGCGGAGGTTGGCACGGCCGCTGAGGTAGGGGTGGAACGCCGGGCCCTCGATCAGCGCGCCGACCCGCGGCAGGACCGTGCCCGCGCCGCCCGGCATCGGCCGCCCGAGCAGGGTGTGCTGCCCGGCGGTCGGGCCGATGAGGCCGAGCAGCATCCGGATCGTCGTGGTCTTGCCGGAGCCGTTCGGGCCGAGGAAGCCGTAGACGCCGCCACGCGGCACGGCCAGGTCGATGTGGTCGACGGCCGTCTGGTGGCCGAACCGCTTGGTCAGCCCGGTGGTCGACACCGCCGGACCGGCGAGGCCGGCACTCGCCGCAGCGAGGCCGGCCGGACCGGTGGCGGATGTCGTGGTCAGGGCGCTCACTTGCCGGCCGGGGCGGACAGCGCCGCCGCCGACGCCTTCGGGTCGGCCGCCGCCGCGTACAGGCGGTCGGGGTCGACCGCCCCGGCGAACACCCGGCCGTCGTCCGTCAGCAGGACGCTGAACAGCGCGCCGGTCAGGAGGTGGCCGCTGCCCCAGGAACCGCTGACCGCGGGCAGCCGGCCGACCAGGCCGAGCAGGTTCGCCGTACCCAGCGGACCCTTGGGCGCAGCGGTGTTCGGCCGGATGGTGTTCGGCTGGCCGTCCTTCGGCGGGGCGGCCTGGTCGTCCTTGGTCGGCGCCGGGAGCTTGGCCGCGAGGACCGAGGTCCAGCCGTCGCCGAGGACGACCGGTTCGCCGCCCGCCTTGCCGGCCTGATCCTTGGCGGTCAGGTCCTTGGCGGCCGAGTCGGCCTTCTTCTGCAGGTCGGCCGCGCTCTCGTCGGTCACCTTCGCCCCCGGCGGCGGGTTGAACGCGAACTGCTCGGCGCCCGGCCGGTTGAAGCTCACCTGGGTGAACGCGACCTCCACGGCCGGCTCGGCGGCCCCGCGGGCGAAGACGCGTACGCGCAACGGCACATGCCGCTCCGCGTCGATCGCGATGGTCACCTGCCCGATCCGGGAAGCCTTGTCGCGGGGCGCCAGCAGCAGCTCGTACGCCGACCGCCCGGCCACCTTCGTCGGACCGGCCGTGGTCACGACGGTCGTCGGGTCGATCGCGGCCAGCGCGGCGTCCGCGGCCTCCTGCGGCGTCTTCGGCACCGACGTCAGATCCGGCTTGCGGGCCGGCGCCGTGCCTTCGGGACGAACGCTGTGCACGGCCGTGTTGTCGCGGCTGTTCCACACCCACACGTCACGGCCGTTGGTGATGAAGTCGGACTCGCCGAGCGTGCCGAGCAGGGCCACCCGGGCGGAACCGGGTCCGGAGTACCAGACCCGCAGGGTGTGCGTACCGGCGACGAGGGAACTGAGATCGGAGCTGCTGCCGCCGCCGGTGAGACCCGGCAGCGAGGGCAGGCCGAGGTCGGCACGCTGCGCGACCATCCCGCTGAGCCCGTCCACCCGGGCGGTCTGCAGGTCGACCAGCAACTGCGCGGCGGTACGCGCCGGCAGCCGGGGCGCGGCGTCGGCACCGGCGGTGGTCAGGGCGGCCGCTCCGGCGGTCGTGGCGACGATGGCGGCGGCCGGTACGAGCCAGCGCAGCCACTTCGGACGATTCTCGGTCATGCTCCCAGAGTGCCCCACGTGCCCTGAGCGGATACTGAGAAACGACCGCCCTTCCGCGCCGGCCTGCCAGCCGTCCCTGATCCCGCTTGGATCACGGTTGTCACCCGAATCACGGCCCAAGATTCGGGTGATTTCCCTGATCCAAGCCGGATCATGTGTCCGATATGGGCGATGTCTCGCCGACCGGTGGACTGATCGTCGACGGTCCGGAGCGCGTTGATGGTGATCGCCGATGATCGCGTCGAAGCTCTTGATCATGCAGTCGCGACAAAGGCCTGCGTGCGGGGGTGAAGCCGTGATCGGACGACGGTGATGGATGCTTCGCCCTACTCAGCTGGCAGTGGAGGCCCCCCAGGGCCGGAACGGTCTCCCGCGGGAGGAGCGGAGGTGAGATCGACGAACCCGGGACATGAAAATGATCTTAAAGATCTTGACAGTGGGCGTGCCATCCTGGGGAGCATGCGCTTGCTGGTGGTGGAGGACGAGACGCGGATGGCCGCGGCGTTGCGGCGTGGCCTGGAGGCCGAGGGTTTCGTGGTCGATCTCGCGGCGACCGGGAAGCAGGGCCTGGACGCCGCCCGGTTCGGTGAGTACGACGCGGCGATCGTGGACGTGATGCTGCCGGGCCTGTCGGGCTACCAGGTGGTGAGCACCTTGCGGGACGAGGGGAAGTGGCTGCCGATCCTCATGCTGTCGGCCAAGGACGGCGAGCACGATCAGGCGGACGGGCTCGACTGCGGCGCCGACGACTACCTGACCAAGCCGTTCTCCTACGTCGTGCTGCTGGCCCGGTTGCGTGCGCTGCTGCGGCGCGGTACGCCGGAGCGGCCGCCGATCCTGAGTGCCGGGCCGCTGGCGCTCGATCCCGCCGCGCGCCGCGTCACCCGCGACGGGGCCGAGGTCGCCCTCACTTCTCGCGAGTTCGCGCTGCTGGAGTACCTGATGCGGCATGCCGCGCGGGTGGTGTCCAAGACCGAGCTGCTCGACCACGTCTTCGACGCGGGCGAGGACACCGCGGCCAACCTGGTCGAGGTCTACGTCGGCTACCTGCGGCGCAAGCTCGGCACGGACGCGGTCGAGACCGTGCGCGGGGCCGGCTACCGGCTGGGCACGGCGTGAGGCGCCTGGGCACCTGGTGGGGGCGGCTCACGCTGCGCGGCCGACTGATGATCATCGGGGTCGGCGGGCTCACCGTCGGCTTCACGCTCGGCACCGTCGCGCTCACCGCGATCCTCGCGGTCACCCTCGGCCACAGCGTCGACGACCAGGCGCGTACGACCGCGCGCGACGTCGCCGACCTGGTGGACGCGGGGTCCCTCGCGCAGCCGGTTCCCGTTGCCGGTCCGTCGATCGTCCAGGTCGTCGACGATCGGCAACGCGTACGCGCGTCCTCGCCGGCCGCCGACGGTCTCGTGTCCCTGCTGCGGCCCCAGGAGATCGCGGCGGTACGCGCCGGGCAGACCCTCACGATCGACGGGGACCGGGCGACCGTGCACGGGCTGCTGCACGTGATCGGGGCGCCGGCCGGGACGTCGGACGATCCGCTGACGGTGGTCGTGGCGCTGCCGGTGGACCAGGCGCTCAAGAGCGTGAGCCTGCTCCGGTCGATCCTGTTCGTCGTGTACCCGGTGCTGGTCGGCGGGCTGTCGCTGCTGGCCTGGCGGGTCGTCGGGATCGCGCTGCGGCCGGTCGAGGATCTGCGCGCCGGTGCCGAGCGGATCGCGGAGGGCGGTCACGCCGAGCGGCTGCCCGTCCCGGACGGCGCCGACGAGGTGCACAGGCTGGCGGTCACCCTCAACCACATGCTCGACCGGCAGGAGGCGGCCCGGCAGCGGCAGCGCGAGTTCGTCGCCGACGCCGCCCACGAACTGCGCAGCCCGATCGCCAACCTGCGGGTGCAGCTGGAGGTGGCCGAGCACGCGGGCGTACCGGTGCCGGCGCCGGAGCTGCTGGCCGACGTCGAACGGCTGACCCGGCTCACCGACGACCTGCTTCTCCTGGCGCGCAACGAGTCCGCCCCGGCTCGACTGTCCGTTGTGGAGGTTCACGGGCTGCTGGCGGAGGTGGCCGGCCGCTACAGTGCCGCTCGCGTACCCGTCGTCGCTCCGGCTGCGGGCTCGGCTGCCGCGGCGGCCGTCGTCCGGGGCGATCCGGTGGCGCTCGACCGGCTGCTCGCCAACCTCGTCGACAACGCCGTCCGGTACGCGGCCACGGCCGTGACCCTGTCGGCCCGCGTCCTGCCCGGCGCCGTCGAGATCGTGGTGGCCGACGACGGTCCGGGCGTACCGGCGGCGGACCGGGAGCGGGTGTTCGAGCGGTTCACCCGGCTCGACGACGCCCGCAGCCGGGACGAGGGCGGCACCGGTCTCGGCCTCGCGATCGTCCGCGAGATCGCCCGCCGCCATCACGGGGACGTGACGTTGGCGGCCAACGACCCCGGCGTACGCGCGATCGTCACGCTGCCGCTCGGCGGCCGCTCAGCCTGATGATCGCGAGGGCGAGGCCGACGCAGGCCAGGGCGCCCAGCGTCAGCGGGACCGGGTTGTGGACGATCCACTGCGGGATCTGGCGCACCGGGACGACGACGGCCCCGACGAAGGCGCCGAGCAGGCCGAAGTAGGACCCGGTCATGAAGCGCCGGTGATGCTTCACCCGCCCGGTACGCGCCGCCCACAGGCCGATCGTCAGGGTCACGAAGGTGAACACCGACAGCCCGTGGATCCAGCTGAAGTGGCCTGGCCGCAGGGCCTGGATGAAGAACGACGTGATGATCGTGAGGTACATGGCGACGACCCAGACGCGCCCGATCCGGCGGTGCCGCTGATCGCCCTTCGGCCGGCGGAGCAGGTTGTACGCCCCCAGCACCAGTGAGACGGTCGCGGCCGAGGCGTGCACTCCGATAACAACGTTATTGGCCATAACACTGTTATAGTCCTCGTCATGGCATCGGTCAAGGGAGATCTGATCGACCGGCTCGTGGACGAGGGCGCGCGGCTGCTCGTCGCCGAGGGGCTCGGCGGGCTCTCGCTGCGCAAGGTCGCGGCGGCCGCCGGGGTGTCGACGATGCCCGTCTACACGCTCTTCGGCGACAAGCGCGGACTGCTGGCGGCCATGCACCGGGAGGCGTTCCGCCGGCTCGGCGCGGCCCTCGCCGCCGCCGGCCCCGCCGACGATCCGCTGCAGCACCTGGGTTTGCTGGGATTCGCGTACCGGCAGTCCGCTTTGGACGGGCCGCACCTGTACGCGCTCATGTTCGGCCAGGTGTTCGCCGAGCTGCCGGCCGACGAGGACGGCCGGGCGGCTGCCGATGCGGCGTACCTGCCCCTGGTGGACGGCGTACGCGCGGCCCAGACGGCGGGGATCCTGGCCGAGGGGGACCCGGAGCCGGTCGCGCTGCACCTGTGGGCGGTGGCGCACGGGATGGTGAGCCTGGAGATCAACGGACATCTTCCGGCGCTCGGCGACCCCGCGGACATGTACGCGATCGCCCTCAACAACGCGATCCAGCCCTTCCTCCGCATGTGACCCCGGCCTGCCCGGCTGGTGTGCCGGGCTGCCCGGGCGTTGACAATCCTTTTCGGTCATAGAACGATGCTTGTGAATTCTTCACTGGTTCCATGCTTCGTGCTGTACCGATGGAGGTGCGATGATCTCTCTGAGCCGACGGCGGCTGCTCGCCGGAACCGGGACGCTCGCGGGCGGGCTGCTGCTCGGCGGCACCCCCGGCCGGGCGTCCGCGGCCGTGACCCCGCCCCGCGTCTACACCCGCGCCGAATGGAGCGCCCGGCCGCCGTCCAGCCCGGTGACCGTGCTCGACAGCAAGCCCGACCACATCGTCGTGCACCACACGGCCAGCGGGAACACCACGGACTACTCGCTCGCGCAGGCGGGCCGGCTGTCCCACTGGATCCAGGACCTGCACATGGACACCAACGGCTGGAGCGACTCCGGCCAGCAGCTGACCATCAGCCGCGGCGGCTACGTCATGGAGGGCCGCGACCGCAGCCTGGAGACGGTCGACGCCGGCAAGCTCGTCGTCGGCGCGCAGACGGCCAACCAGAACAGCCACACGATCGGCATCGAGAACGAGGGCATCTACGTCTCGCAGGACACCACGACGATGCTCTTCGACTCGCTGGTGCAGACGTGCGCGTGGCTGTGCGTCGCGTACTCGCTCGATCCGCGGCAGGCCATCGTCGGGCACCGGGACTACGTCACCACCACCCAGTGCCCGGGCGACGTGCTCTACGCCCGGCTGCCCGAACTGCGTACGCGGGTCGCTGCGGTGCTGGGGGCCTGACATGGGACGCCGTATCGCGCTGCTGCTCATCGTGGTGGGTGTCCTGGTCGCCCCCGCGTCCTCGGCGGTCTCGTCCGAGCTCTCCGGCGAGGTCACCGCCGCTGTTCCGGCCGCTGCCGTCCCGCTTGCCGCCGCCGCCCCGCTCGCCGCGTCCGTCGGCGGTGTCGAGGCCGGGGCGTTCGCGGGCACCGTCACCTGGACAACCGTGCACAACGCCGGCGTCCAGTACGCGTACATCAAGGCGACCGAAGGAGCGTCCACGAAGGACACGAGCTTCGGCTCGAACTATCCGAACGCGTACTACGCGGGTCTGATCCGGGGCGCGTTGCACGTGGCGCGACCGAACCAGTCGAGCGGGACCGCCCAGGCGGACTTCCTGGCGGGCAACGGCGGCGCCTGGTCGGCGGACGGCCAGACCCTGCCGGCGGCCGTGGACCTGGAGCCGAACCCGATCTCCGGCGGCTACTGCTACGGGCTCGGTACGAGCGCGATGGTCTCCTGGATCACGGCCTTCGTGAACGAGTACCACGCCCGGACGACGCGCTGGCCGGTCATCCAGACCACGACGTCGTTCTGGAAGCTCTGCACGGGCAACTCGACGGCCTTCGGCGGCAGGAGCCCGCTCGCGATCATCCACTGGGACACCGCCGCCGGTACGCTTCCCGCCGGCTGGAGCGTCTACACCTTCTGGCTGTCGACGGACTGCCAGCCGACCGCGGGCATGACCGGCTGCCCGGAGGCGTCGGTGTTCAACGGCGCCCAGAGTCGCTTGGTGGCCTTGGCCAACAACACCTGAGCACCCTTCCGGCGCTATCGTGAGACCGCTCCCGGCGACGTCCGATGTGGACGGCGCCGGGAGCGGTGGATCAGCTTACGGGGTGACCTCCGTCGCCCTGCACGACGACGTCCATCTTCCCGTCCTCGTCCAGGTCGACCATCGTGATGTCGGGCCGCCCGTCCCCATCGGTGTCGATCTGGAACAGGTCCGCCTTGCCGTTGCCGTCCGTGTCGATCGCCCAGACGTCGGGCGTACCGTCGCCGGTGGTGTCCAAGGCGACGATCTCGTTACGCTCGTCGCCGCGGGTCTGGACTTCGCCGCCCTCGGCGGGGGTGCCGTCGTTCGTCATACCGCCGTACTTCCCCCGTTCGCCCAGGAATCATGCCTGCTCCTCCGCGGGGCCGGCCGTCGCCTTGGCCGCCCGGGCCATCGCGCTGCGGAAGATCGGCCCCTCGAACGCCCGCCGCGGCAGGACGCGCAGCGCGTGCCGGACGGCGTACGCGGAGGCGGTCGCGGACACGTCCGTCGTCGGCAGGCCGGGGAGGCTGTACATCCGCCGCGCCCACCGGGGCAGCAGGCCGACACCGAGCGCGCTGAAACCCCACCAGGCAACGCGTACGGGGGTGATGCCCAGGCCGTAGGGGAGCGGCGGGGACACCAGGAACCTCATCACCTCCCGGGCCTCAGGCGTCGAGTGCAGTTCCGGCAGGTGCCGTTCGTAGAAGGCGGCCACCTCGGCGGCAGTTCCGGGTACCGTGGCCGGATCGAGGCCGACCAGCTCCGCCGCCCGGCGCTGCTCGGCGTAATAGCGGTCGACGTCGGCGTCGGACAGTTCCAGCCCGGCGCGGCGGGCCGTCGTCACGAACGAGTCCACCTCGGTGACGTGCACCCAGCGCAGCAGGTCGGGCTCGTCCAGCCGGAACTCCTCGCCGGTGTCGACATCGCGGGCGGTCATGGCCGCGTGGACCGCGCGTACGCGCCGCCCCGCCGCCTCGGCCTGCGCCGTCGTCCCGTACACGACGGTCGCGACGTAGTTGATCGTGCGCTGGAGGCGTCCCCAGGGATCGTTCTTGAAGTCGGAGTTCTGCGTCACACCGGCGATCGCGCGCGGGTGCAGGGCCTGCAGCAGCAGGGCGCGCGGCGCGGAGAGCAACAGGACCGGCTCGGCGTGCACCCGCCAGGTCACCGTGCCGGGCCCGAACAGACCGAGATCGCTCATGCATCGAGGGTGGCACGCTCGGCGCAAACCGGCCACACCCAATCTGACCTGCTTATACGCTGATGACATGTCGGTCATCATGATCATGCGAGTGCCGGGCGAAGCCGAATCGTTCGAGCGGTACGCCGCCGAGAACGCCGCCGAGATGCGCGGCGTCGCCGACCGGGCGAAAGGCTACGGAGCCGTCCGCCACTTCTTCGGCAGCGGCCGGGGCGAGGTCGTGGTGATCGACGAATGGCCGGACGAGGAGAGCTTCCGCCGCTTTTTCGCGGAGGTGAAGGAACTGCCGGACATCATGCAGCGGGCGGGGGCGCAGGGGGCGCCGGAGCTGTCCTTCCTCCGCAAACTCGACATGCCCGGCGAGTTCTGATCCCGGCAGTTTCTAGCTTTTGTCCCGACTATCCGATATGTGCGGTCGGTCGTCAGGCCTGACTGCCCGGTGATCGTTGACGGCTGCGGTGTGAAAACAGGCCCCCGATGCATGATCGTTGACGGTTCTGGAGCGCGTTGACCGGCTCCGGCTACACCTGACGCGTAAACGATCATGCAGATCGGCCCGGATTGACACCTCAGCCGTAAATGATCAAGGAATCCGTGTCTCCAGCCCACATGACGGAAGATCGTTCTCGCGTCATGGGCTCCGGCCGAGGACGGGGCGGCGCGCCAGCCGCGAACGATCACCCACCAGTCGATCCATCCGATCGCCAAATCGGACAGTCGCGACAAAGGCCGGGGTAAAGAGCCGCGTCACCCATAGCAGGTCGCCGATGATCGCGCCGAACTCCTTGATCATGTAACCCTGTTCCGGCAAGAAAACGCTCTCCCGCCGATATGGCGTTACATGATCAAGGCGCAGCCACCCCCATCGCCGGAATAGCGCTACATGATCATGGCATCGGGCACAGGACCCGCCGGCAACCGATGTTCATATCGGACAGTCGCGACAAAAGCCGGGGTGAAGGGGTGAACCAGCGACCGGACGACGGTGATGGATGCCTCGCCCCACTCAGCTGGCAGTGGAGGCCCCCCAGGGCCGGAACGGTCTCCCGCGGGAGGAGCGGAGGTGAGATCGACGAACCCGGGACCTGAATCTGATCGTGAATGAAAAGCTCTTGGATTTACAGCTCCACGCCGAACTTGCGG
This sequence comes from Hamadaea tsunoensis DSM 44101, assembly GCF_000428945.1. GTDB lineage: Bacteria > Actinomycetota > Actinomycetes > Mycobacteriales > Micromonosporaceae > Hamadaea > Hamadaea tsunoensis. The sequence continues at coordinate 152,883 of NZ_KE386822.1, forward strand.
AGGATGGCGCTGCCGGCCAGGGCTATCCCGGCGCCGATCGAGATCACGGCGAAGATGCCGGACAGGACCACGCGCTCGACCTTGCCGCCGACCTCGACCGCGATCGCGTTCGGTACGCCGAACATCCGCCACAGCCGCATCTGCTTGAACTTGAAGCCGGTCGGGATCGGCCAGAGGATCGGTACGCCGGCGCTGGTGATGATGTCGCCGAGCAGGTGCACGATGCAGCCGACGCCGACGGCGAAGCCTATGAGCGGATAGCCGGCCCCGGCGTCGAGGTGCAGGAACGTGTAGTACGCGGCACCGGCGGCGAGCAGGGTGGTGATGAGCCAGCCGGCCCGCTTCGCCCAGTGCTCGAAGACGCCGCGGACGGCGAGCCCGATCATCAGGAACAGGATCGGCAGGACGGCCCACTTGCCGAAACGCGAGCACAGGAAGGTCGCGCCCCAGCCCATGAGCAGCGCGAACGGCAGCGTGTGGGTGAAGGTCCGGTGGCCGTAGTCGCGTTTGGGATCGTGGCTGAGCCGGGTCGCGGTGTAGATGCCGAGCGACAGCTTCTCGATGATCTCGGAGATGAACATCGAGACCGGGCCGAAGGTGTGCGCGACGGTGGCGCCGCCCTGGTTGGTCGTCACCTTGCCGGACAGGTCCAGGTCGGGCAGGAGCGCGCCGCCCGCGCAGACGGCGGTGCCGAGCGCGATGTAGAGCGGCGACTGCTGCTTGTCGAAGAACTGCTCCATCACCCAGGATCCGCCAAGCCATACCGCGGCACCGGAAAGCGCGTGCGAACGCCCCATCATGACGGCTGTTCCTCCCCAAAGGATCGTGGGCGCCCAAAGGGAGCCGCGCACACTTTGCCAGAACATGTGTCGGAAGACAATCGGCCGGTCCTACACGCGATAGGACCGGCCGGTGCGCCTTCTCTTCAGGCGGTGACGGGCAGCAATGTCGCGATGAGGTCGGTCAGGATCGCCGGACCGTCCTCCGTCAGGACGGACTCCGGGTGGAACTGCACACCGGCGACGCCCTCGCCGCGCAGCGCGTGCACGAATCCGGTCGCGTCGGTCGCGAACTCGACACCGTCCACAGGGGACGCGATCGCCGTGAAGGTCGAGTAGTAGCCGACCCGGCGTACGGTGCCGAACAGGTCGATCTCCATCGGCACGCCCTGCGCCGGCACCTCGCGCCGGTGCAGCGTCAGGCCCAGTTCGTCGCAGAGCACCTGGTGGCCCAGGCACACGGCCAGCAGCGGCGCGCGCCGGGCCCGCCGGTCCCTGATCACCGCGCGCAGCGCCGCCACCCGGTCCAGGGCCGGGTCCGTGGGATCGCCCGGCCCGGGGCCTGCCACGACGAGATCGTGGTCCAGCTCACCCACCTCGTCGTACGCGCGGAGCTCCACCCGCATCCCGAGGGAGTGCAGCATGTGCGCCAGCATGCCGGTGAAGGTGTCCTCGGCGTCGACGATGAGACAGGACCGCCCGGCGAACGGGCGGGCCATGGCCAGGTCGCGCCGGTCGGCCAGCCAGAACGGGGAGAGCCGGTCGTTGCGGGCGGCCAGCACGGCGAGCACGTCCGGATCGGCGGCCAGCGGCGCTTCGGGCTTCGCGGGACGCGTACGCGCCGCCAGGCCGAGGGCCGCGAGGACGCCGGCCGCCTTCGCCTCGGTCTCGGCGACCTCCCCCGCGGGCGTGGAGTCCCGGACGAGGGTGGCGCCGACGCTGACGCCCAGTTCGCCCCCGGTCGTCAGGACGGCCGTGCGGATGAGGATGGTCGAGTCCAGCCGGGGCGCGCCGGTGCCGTCGTGGTCGAGCAGCGCCACGACGCCCCCGTAGTAGGCCCGGCCGCGGCCCTCGTGCCGGGCGATGACCCGGCAGGCGTTCTCGATCGGGCTGCCGGTCACGGTCGGGGCGAACATCGTCTCGCGGAGGATGTCGCGTACGTCCAGAGTGGACCGGCCGGCGAGGAGGTACTCGGTGTGCGCGAGATGCGCCATCTCCTTGAGGTACGGTCCGACGACCTGGCCGCCGCCGTCGGCGACCACGGCCATCATCTTCAGCTCCTCGTCGAGCACCATGGCCAGCTCGTTGACCTCCTTGGGGTCGGCGAGGAACGCCAGCAGCCCGGCCTTGTCGGGCCCGGTCGCCGGATGCCGGTAGGTGCCCGAGATGGGATTCATCATCACCAGGCCGTCCTGCTGGGACACGTGCCGCTCCGGGCTCGCCCCCACGAAGTACGCCGACCCGGTGAACACGACGAACGTCCAGTAGGCGCCGGTCTCGGTGGTCAGCAGGCGGCGCAGGCAGGCCAGCGCGGTGTGCCCGGGATCGGCCGCGTACGCCCGCCGGGTCCGGTGGATGACGAAGTTGGAGCCCTCGCCCCGGCCGATCTCCTCGTCGAGGACCCGGCCGACGATGTGCGCGTACTCGTCGTCGCCGACGTCGAAGCCGCGATCGTCCACGGTGCCGATGTCGACGGGCAGCGCCGCCAGCAGATCGATCAGCGGGATGCTCGTACGCTCGTCGGCGACCAGGCACAGCAGCGGCGCGCGGTCGTCGACGACCTCGAAACCGCGCTCGGCGATGAGCCGGTGGGGCAGCAGGGCGATGGTCGGCCGGCCCGGTTCCAGCGGGATGTCGGCGGTCGAGGCGACCTCGGCGACGCTGCCGAGGAACAGTTCGACCTGGTCGGCACCCTCGCGCCGGATGAGCGCGTACGGCCGGTCGGCGGGCAGGTGGTGCGGTGTCACGGCGTCTCCTCGTCGGTGACGACCGCCCGCCCGGGACCACCCCCGGACATGCCGACGGCCGCCTCGGTGAGGCGGCCGCGTCTGGTGCGCGAAAGGCTCGGCCCGCCTACGTGGCGGGCCACCAGCTCTGTCGCGCGTACATGGGAGACACTCTAGCGCAATGATCGCCGGCGATCGAGTTTGTCATGCCGAAGTTGTCAAAACGCCGCCCGGCGATCGGATTTCGCGCCCGGCGGCGATACCATACCCGCAGCACCGCGCCGGGGAGGGCCGCGGGCCGGGAGGGGCGGCGTCATGCTGGGGAGGGTACGCACGGGGCGGCTGGATCCGGCTCCGCCGGACGCCGGATACGCACCGGTCGATCGCGAGGAAGTGAGCGCGATCGTGGTCAACCTCGCACGCCGCAGTCAGTCGCTTGTGGAGCGGCAGCTGCGGGTGCTGGAGGAACTCGAACGGGAGGAACGGGATCCGGCCCGGCTGGCCGAGCTGTTCCGGCTGGAGCGGCTGACCGCGCACATGCGCCGGACTAACGAGAACCTGCTGGTGCTGGCGGGCACGTCGGCGCGCCGCCGCGGGCGGGAGCCCGTGCCGCTGGCCGCGCTGATCCTCGCCGCCGTCTCCGAGAACGACTCCTATCAACGCGTACGCGCGGAGGTGGAGGACGGGCTGCAGGTGTCGGGCCTGGTCGCGGCGGATCTGGTGCACATGCTGGCCGAGATCCTGGACAACGCCGCCGGCTACTCGCCGCCCACCAGCACGATCCAAGTCAGCGGGCGAGGTACGCGCGAAGGTGCGATGATCGCCATTGTGGACCAGGGCATCGGCATGAAGCCGGAGGTGTTCGAGGAGCTCAATTCGGTGCTCGCGACGCCGCCCGGGGTCACCGCCGCGGTGACCGAGCGGATGGGTCTGGTGGTCGTCGGCCACCTCGCCGCCCGGCACGGCATCACGGTCCGGCTCGCCGACGCGGCGCCGGGCGTGCGGGTGACCGTGCACCTGCCCGCGAGCGTCCTGCACGGGCGGCCGGAGCCGGTCGCCGAGACCAGGGAGGCTGATGTCAGGATGCGCTTGAACCCCGCCGGTGGCGAACTGGGCTTCCTCGACGGCGAGACGACCATGCGCCTGACCTACCAGGAAGACAACACGGTGGTCCTGCTGCCCACCCGCGTGCCGATGGCGAGCATGCCGTCGACGCCGGCCCCGGATCCGGAGGCGACGGCGCTGTCGCCCGCGGAGCCGGCGATCGAGCGGGTGCTCACCAGGCTGTACGACGGACTGCGGGGCGGCTCCTGAGGAGCCGGCCGCACCGGATGCACGACTGCGAGTCGTACGAGAACGACGCCACGATCGAGGGGAGCGAACGATGGCGACGAACACCCTGAGTCCACCCGCTCAGCGGCTGCATTGGCTGATCAGCGGGTTCGTGGAGCGTACGCCGGGCGTGGCGCACGCGGCGGTCGTGTCGGCGGACGGGCTCCCGCTCGTCGCCGCCGACTCGATGATCCACGATCGGGCGCTCGAACTGGCGGCCATCACCGCCGGGGTGCACAGCATCGCGAAGGGGGCGGTGGAACTCACCGGCTCCACCGACGTCACGCAGACGGTCGTCGAGATGGACCGGGCCTACCTGGTCATCATGTCGATCAGCGAGACGGCGGTGCTCGCGGTGCTCGCGGACCGGACGGCCGACCTCGGCGTCATCGGATTCGAGATGGTACGCCTCGTCAAGGCCGCCGGGGACATGCTCACACCGGCGCTGCGCGCCGAACTGCACGCCGGCTGGTGACCCACCGGTCCCAGCCCCGACCGGGCACCGCCCGCCAACCCAAGATCCCGCTCGGATCAGGGAAATCACCCGAATCTTGGACCATGATTCGGGTGGTAACCGTGATCCCAGCGGGATCTTGGGGTTCGCGGGCGAGACTGGCGGCAGTCAGGTGGTGGGGACCGCGGCGAGGTCGGCGCGCAGGATGGCCGCGCGCGCGGCCGTGATGTCGCCGGCGGTGACTCCGGCGTCCACCCGCTTGCCGAAGTTCTTCAGCTTCGGGTCGAGCTTCTTGCCCAGCCGGGCGTCGGTGAGCAGATCGGCCGCGGCGGAGTCGAGCCGCGCCCCGAGCTTCGTCTCGATCTCGGCGGTGTCGCGGCCCGCGGTCACGTCGGCCCGCAGCTTCGTCAACGCGGCCAGCACGGTATCGGTCGCGGGCGAGGACGCTGTGGCAGCCGGCGACGCGGAAACGGAACCGGAGTGCCCCGGGGTGGGACCGCCGGCGCCGCCGGGCGTACCGGCGATGGTGGCGGGCTGCGAGGGGATCAGGGTCGTACCGGTCGGCCGCGCGGCAGCGGCGGGCACGGGCGACGGTCGCCCGGTCTCGGTGCCCGCGGTGTCGGCCGTGTTCAGCGCCGGTACGCCCGCGCCGGTGAGCTCGCCGACGCCGGCGGTGACGGCCGCGCCCAGGAAGGCGGCCCCGACCAGCGCCAGCCGTCGCCGTACGCGGCCCGGCCCGGCCGGCGGCGTGCCCGCCAGCTTGGTCAGCGCCGCGGCGAAGGCATCCATGGTCAGTGCGCCCGATAGGGCGTCTCCGCAGACCCGGACGAGTGACGGTGCCGCCTCGGTCGAAGCCAGGATCAGGTCCGCGAGCGCCCCGGTGTCGGCACAGGGCGCGGCGGGCTCCTCGGCGACGAGGTGGCGGGTGCCCACCAGCCCGACGAGAACCGGGCCCGTCGGCGTCAGCAGCACCGAGGAGGGGCACACCTCGCCGTGGGTCAGGTTCCGGCGGTGCATCTCGGCGAGCCCGCCGGCCAGTCCGGCGCCGATCCGGATCGCCTCCGGCTCGGGCAGCCGGCCCCGCACGAGCCGGTCGGCCAGCGGCGTACCGTCGATGCGGGCCATGACGAGATAGGGGACCGGTTCACCGCCGGGCGCGTACGCGTCGCCGACGTCGTGCACCGGGACGAGATGGGGATGGCCGAGGCGGGCCGCCGTCCGGGCCCGGGACCGCAGTGTCCGCAGTCCACCGTGGTCGGTCGCGGGCAGCGCGAAGAACTTGACGGCGACCGGCCGGCCGAGCACGTCGTCGAGCGCCGCCCACGTCTGGGCCGCCGGTGACGCGGCCATCCGCGCCACCAGCAGGTACCGGCCGGCCACCGGCGTACCGGCGGCGAATCCGAGCATGCGACGAAGCCTAGGGCATCCTCAGCGCTCGCGCCGCTGGCGGTTCCAACGCAGTGGGCCCGGGTGCAGCGCCCAGACGATCCGCCGCCACCATGACCGGCGCGACCTCAGCTCGGCCACGTACGCGTGGGCGGCGGCCCTCGCCCGTTCGGCGTCCCCGGCGGCGGTGACGGCCGCCCCGAACTCGGCCGCGTTGACCATCGTGGCCAGGTCGTCGAGGGGCGGAGCGGGCAGGCGTACGTGGCGGGCTCCGGCGGCGGCCGTCGCGGCCTCCCGGGCGTGTTCGGCGACCTCGGCGGCCGAGAGGTGCTCGGGAGCCGGCCGCCCCGCGAGGCGCAGCGCGTCGCCGACCTCCAGCCAGGCCCCGTTCACCCACGCGCCCGGCGGCCCTTCGAAACGGCGGCGGCGCAGCGCGCTTCGTCCGATGAGGACGATCAGGATCAGTCCCACCAGGATCAGCACGAGCAGGCCGCCCGAACCGGCCGCGACGACCGGCAGGGCCAGCCCGGCGGCGGCGCTGGCGGAGGCCGCGTGCGAGGCGCCCGAGGCGGCCGCGACCGGCGACTCCGTCGGCAGCGCCTGCTGCTCCGGCGGCTCGCTCGACGGCGGCGGCTTGGGTTTGTACTGGTCCTCCAGCGGCTCGGCCTGCTGGCCCGGGTGCGGCAGCGGGTCGAACGGCACCCAGCCCACTCCGGCGAAGAGCACCTCCGGCCAGGCCGAAGCGTCCGAAGCCAGCACCGGATGCGTACCCTGCCGGCCGTGGAAGCCGACGACGACCCGCGACGGCAGGCCCGTCATCCGGGCGAGAACGGCGAACGAGGCGGCGAATTGTTCGGCCGTTCCCTTGAACCCGCCGCCGTTGCCGTTGAGCGCGCCGAACAGGAAGAAGTCCAGGTTCGGCAGCGCGTGCCCGCTCGGCGCGTTCGCGTCCAGCGTGTAGTGGGTCGCGAGGAACTGCTCGATCGCCAGGGCGCGGGCGTATGCGGTGCCGTTGTCGGTGGTCAGCTGCTGGGCGAGCTGCTGCATCCGCTGCGGCAGCGTGCCCGAGCCGATGGACAGGTAGCGGCTGACCGAAGGGCCCGTCGGCACGTCGGCCATCGGCATCGTGTTGTCGTCGGGCTCGCTCGACTGCGAGGTCACGTCGTAGCTCAGGCCCGGCCGCAATCCGTCCGGCAGCATGAGCGTGCCGCTGTCGGTGTCGATGTCCACGCGTACGCCGTCGACGTGGCGAGCGGTCGCGACGGCGGGCAGGAGCTTGCCGGTGAGGCCGGCCACGGTGATCTTCTGGGTGACGGTGCTCGCGGTGCCCGGCGCGACGGCCGCGTCGGCGGCGGCCGGGGGCGGGGCCGGCGGCGACGGCAGCGTACGCGCGGCCGGCCGGTAGGAGCCCGAGACGTGCCAGGTGACGCCGTCGTAGTCGGTGAGGACGGCGAGCCGGATGACCTCGTCGGCCGACAGCGTGGTGTCGAGCAGGTGCTCGGTGGGGTTGACCGCCCAGCCGGACAGGCGGATCAGCGGGTTCTGGTCGAGCGCGTCCAGCGACGGCGGCGACACGTACGCGCGCGGGTTGACCGGCTGCCGGCCGACGCCCCCGGCGAGACCCGGCCCGGCCAGGGCGGTGAGGCCGACGATGACGGCGACCCCGGCCAGGGCCGCGACGGCCGCACGGACCTGCAGCGAGCGGCGGGTCCGCACGTCGATCTCGGCGCCGGGGGCTGCGTTGACCGGGCGGCGGCGGGAGCTCTGGCCGGTCGCGGCGAGCGCGGTGACGGCGAGCGCGGCGAACGCGAGGCTCGGCCAGACGCTCGCCCGGTGCGGGCCGACCAGGAACAGCGCCGCTCCATAGAGGACGGTCGGCAGCCCGAGGCCCAGCAGCGTACGCCGGGCGCGGCCGGCCAGCTCGGTGACGCCGAGGCCGGTCAGCCAGGCGGCGATCACGGGTATGGCCACGGTGTCGGGCTGCGGCTCGATCGGCACGAGTGCCGTGAGCAGCCGCGGTACGCCGTTGGCCAGCGCGTCGGCGGCGATGTCGGCCAGGCTGCCGGTGATCCCGGCGTTCTCGGCCGTCAGGTGGACGCAGAACGCGAGGTAGCCGCCGAGCCCGAGGACCGACAGCGGGGCGGCCGACCAGCCGGGCAGCGGCCGGGTGAGCAGGCCGAGCAGGACGCTGCCGGCCGCGGCCCCGGCGAACAGCTCGAACAGCAGGGGATCGGAGTAGATCTCGCCCAGCGTCCGGCCCGCGATGACGATCATGCCGCCGAGCAGGAGAGGAACGAGCGCTGCCCGAAGCAGACGGGTCATGCGGTCACCATCGGCCTACTCCGTCCCACTCCGCCGCGAAATCGGGGCCGTCCTCGGCGCGCAGCATCAGCATCCCGGCCCCGCCGGTCTGGCCCTCGCCCGGTTCGAACGGGCCGAGGACGCCGGCGACCACGCTCGGGAACGCCCCTTGCAGGGCGCTGATCACGCCGAGATCGGTGAGCCCGCGCAGGCCCGTGAGGTAGACCAGGGTGTCGCCGGGCCGGTGCTGGCGCAGCCGGTTGGCCGCCTCGACCAGGATCTCGCCGCCGCCGTCCGGCCGCAGCACGGCCTCGGCCAGGGTGTCGAGATGCGCCTGGGCGCTGCCCCGCTGGTGGGCCACGGCCGCCCCGCCGACCGTGTGCAGCACGACCGGCAGGTCCTCGCGGACGGCGGCGGCGATCACGGACGCGGCCGACTCGCAGGCCGACTCGAACGCCGCCACCTCGCCGCCCGGCGACTCGGGCGCCGGATAGGAGGCGGCCCGGTCGTCGAGCAGTACCACGATCCGGGGCAGGCTGGTGTCGAGATGCTCGCGCACCATCAGCTCGCCGACCTTCGCGCTCGTACGCCAGTGCACGTGCCGCAGCTCGTCGCCGATCACGTACTCGCGCAGGGTGTCGAAGGTGATGCTGCCGTGCGGTACGCGGTCCACCCGGCCGTCCATGCTGCGGGTGACGCCGGCCGGGACGGCCTGCATGGGGTGGATACGCGGATGCACCCAGATCCGGGCCACGCCGCCGTGGTCGCGGGCGAACGAGATCAGGCCGAGCGGATCGCGCCGGTTCACCCGCAACGGTCCGACCTGGACGACGCCGCGCCGCCGGGTCGGGACCGCGTACGCGACGTCGGTCGTGGTGCCGGCCCGCAACCGCAGGACGGGAACGGGGACCACCGCGGCGTCGGCCAGGCCGTCGAGGTCCACCCGGCCGCAGACGTCCTCGGCGATCATGCTGGCGGCGAGGAAGCGGCTGGCGTTGCGGACCGACAGGGTGACCCGGCTGCCGTCGCCCCGGCCGACGCGGTCCGGATCGGCCGTCCGGTTCACGTCCAGCTTCGGCCGCCACAGGCCGTAGGTCAGGGCGAAGACGACCGCGATCACGGCGGACGTACCGAGAACGGCCAGCTCGGGATAGCCGAAGACGAAAGCGGCGCCGGTCAGCAGCAGGCCGCCGGCGCCGAGTCCGGCGCCGCGCAGGGTGATCGGCGCGGTCATCGGGGCCGCGTGTCCGCCTGCCCCGGCAACGGCACCGGAACGGCCTCCATCGCGTCGTGCAGCACCTCGATCGCGGTGACCCCGCGCAGCTGCGCGTCCGGGGTCAGCAGGACACGATGGGCGAACACCGGCTCCAGCAGCGCCTTCATGTCCTCGGGGAGGACGAAGCCACGGCCCTCGGTCAGCGCGTACGCCGCGGCGGCCCGGGTCAGCGCGATGACGCCGCGGGGACTCACACCGACGCGCACGTGCTTGTGTTCCCGGGTCGCGGTCGCCAGCCGCACCGCGTACGCGTACAGGGCGTCGGCGATGTGCGCCCGCTGCGCGAGCCGGACCGCCTCCGCGACGGTGTCGGTCGAGCAGACGGGTTCGATGGCCTCCGGCGAGCGGATGGTCGCCCCGCGCAGCACCTCGATCTCGACGGCCTCGCTGGGATAGCCCATCGACAGTTTCATCAGGAACCGGTCGAGCTGCGCCTCCGGCAGCCGGTAGGTGCCGTCCATCTCGACCGGGTTCTGCGTGGCCACCACCAGGAACGGCCGCGGCACGCCATGGCGTACGCCGTCGACGGTGACCGTGCGCTCCTCCATGACCTCCAGCAGCGCCGACTGGGTCTTCGGCGAGGCCCGGTTGATCTCGTCGGCGATGACGATGTTGGCGAAGATCGGGCCCGGGTGGAACTCGAAGCCCCGGTTCGCCTGGTTGAAGATCGTCACACCGGTGACGTCCGAGGGCAGCAGGTCGGGGGTGAACTGCACCCGTCGCCACTGCCCCTGGACGCTCGCGGCCATCGCCCGGGCCAGCGTGGTCTTGCCGACCCCGGGCACGTCCTCGAGCAGGACGTGCCCCTGGGCGAACAGGCAGACCAGCCCCAGCCGCACCGTCTCGGGCTTGCCGAGGACGATCTTGCCGACCGCGCCGGCCAGCCTGGCCGACAACTCGGCGAAGGCGGCGACCTGCGCGGGGGTCAGCGGCTGCGGTTGGCTCACGGTCGTTTCCCTTGCTCGGTGCGACTGGGGGGCGGGTTTAGAAGCAGTCCGGCAGCGAGCTCAGCTCGGCGTCGGACAGATCCGTGTACGCGAACGGCAGATAGTACGGGTCGCGCACCATCACCCAGTAGTTGCTCTTCTTGTTGTTGTTCTCGGTCGCCGAGTTGATCGTCACGCCGGTGTGCTTGCAGACCGCCGCGAGGCTCTGGCCGTCCGAGTGCGCGTTGCCGGCGTACGTGTTGTTCTGGTCGATGGTGCCACCGTGCGCCTTGTACTCCCACACACCCGTGCCGCAGCCGTTGCACTGTGAGGTGCCGGTGACGGCGCTGGTGCTCGCCGAACCGTTGGCCGAGTAGGAACCGGCCGCGTTGGAGACGTCCAGCGTCCACGAGAAGCCCGTGCCGGCCCGGTTCACGCTCACGGTCAGCTTGCTGCCGTTGGCGCAGGACGAGTCGGTCACCGACGCCTGCCCGGCCACGGTCAGCTTGCAGGTCGCGGCCTCGCCGGTGAACGTCGCCGTCACCGACACCGAGGACGCCGTCGAGCTCGCGTTCTCGGCACTGCGTACCGGGGCGGCGAGGGTCTTCGCGGTGGTCTTCGCGACCGCGCTGTCGCCCGCCTCGTTGACCGCCACGACCGAGACCGTCACGGTCTGCCCGTCGCCGAGCCCGTTCCAGGTCATCGACACGTCGGTGGTCTTCTTGGTGGTGCCGTTGATGGTCACGTCGTACTCGGTGATCGCCCGGCCGTTGTCCGAACCCGGCACCCAGCCGATCTTCACCGAGCCGGCCGCGCTGGTCACCGTCGAGGCCGTCAGGCTCTTCACCGCGTCCGGCTTCGTGAACGGCACGACCGTCTCGCTGAGCGGGGACGCCTTCGACGCGACGCCGATGTCGTTGACCGTGACGACGCTGAACGCGTACTGCGTGCCGTAGTCCAGGTCGCCGGCCTTGATGGTGAGGGTGGATCCGGACGCCGAACCGACCGGCTCCGTCGCGCCGTTGGAGCTGGCGGTCACCTCGTACCGGACGATCTTGTGGCCCTGCCCGTTGGCGCCGCTCCAGGTGACGACCACGGTGCCATCCGGCTTCGGGGTCGCGGTGACGGTCGCCGGCGGGTCGGGTGTCTCGAAGCTGGGCGTGACCGTGTTGCTCGTACGCTTCGGCCCCTCGCCCTTGCTGTTGACCGCCCACACGTCGAACGTGTACTGCGTGCCGTTGACCAGGCCGGTGACCACGAGCGACCGCTGGGCGGCGCCGACGGTGAAGGTCTGCCCGTTGCCGGTGACCATGTACTTGGTGATCGCCGCGCCGTTGCTGGTCGCCTTGCCCCAGGTGATGGTCGCCTGCGTGTTGCCCGCGACCGCCTTGAGGTTCTTGACCGCGCCGGGCTTGCCGATGGTGGGCTTCGGCGGCGGGGGCGGCGGCAGCTTCGGCGGGTCGCCGCCGAGCACGTCGTCGGTGAACTTGTTGACGATCTTCACGTGGCCGTCGTCGTCGATCACCCGGGCGGTCGCGGCGTTGGGCGCGTTGACGAAGAGGCGGTTCTCCCGGACCTCCAGGTCGATCGAGCCCCGCGCCTCCTTGAAGTCGATCGTGTCGGTCAGCTTGCCGTCGTGGTCGAGCACGTAGACGACGCTGTTCGTCTCGTCGGCCACATAGAAGCGGCCCGCCCACGGCACGGCCGGCTTGAGCCGGGCGCCGTCGCCGGGGACCGTGAAGTCGTGCACGGTGTCGTTGCTGACGACGAACACGTGCCGGCCGTCGACGACCGTCACCGGGACGTCCGGCCCGGTCGTGCGCGTCGGCAGCGAACCGGAGCCGCCCTGCAGGTCGAGGCCGACCTGGTGCTGCTGGTCGTCGAGCACGGTGGTGAGCCGGCCGTTGGTGCGGTCGAGGACGGCGACGCCGGTGTCCAGCGTGGACACCGTCAGATCGTGGCTGCGGTCGGCCACCGCCACCGTCTTGACCAGGTTCGGGTTGCCGCCGCCGACGCCGCCGCTGGAGGGCATCGGACCGGCCGGCGTGATCGCGGCGACCGTGCCCTCGCTCGGCACGGCGATCCACAGCCGCCCCTTGCCGTCGAACGAGCCGCCGGTGATGCCGGCCGGGAAGTGCACGGGGTCGCCGACCGGGGCGAGCGTGGCCGGGTTGATCTGGCGGACCAGGCCCTGCGCCGGGTCGATGAGGAACGCGGCGTCGCCGTCGAGGGCGACGGTCACGCCGAGCCCGGAGGTGCTCGCCGCCGTGCCCGACGTCTGCAGCGTGGTCAGGTCGACCGCGCTGAGCTGGCCGGTGTTCACGTCGCGCAGCACCATGTAGCGGTCGCTCTGGCTCACCTGCATGGTGTGGCCGCTCGCGCCGGGCACCGCCATCCGGGTGTCGACCTTGCCGGTCACCCCGTTGACCCTCGCCATCTCGCTCTTCAGCGAGCTCCACAGCCACGACTCGGAGTCGTAGCTGGCGGCCGCGTGATCCTTGGCGCCGAGGCCGAACCATGTCAGTGCGATCCCGGCGATGAGCGCCAGCACCGTCACGATCGTGACGATGCCGCCCTTCGACCTGGCCTTGCGTCCGATGGCGCCCGGTGTGACCACCATGGTTCGCCCTCCCCACCCCGTGCCGGACCATCGGCCCGGCGCGCTCGTCATGGCGCTGTGCCGCCCGTAGTTGGCTGTCGCCGAATCAGATGTCGCCGTGCGGTGCCGCCGTGGCGCGAAGCGCCTCACGGCCGGCGGCCGGGCCGTCAGGAGCGCTGCCCGGTACCGCCGAAGCCGCCGTCATCATAGGGCGCCGCTGTGACATCGAAAAGCCGCGTCGCCCCCGCTGTGGATAAGTCACTTCGCCGACGATCCGGGCCGGTTCGTACAGACCGGCTGGGACTCCAGCAACTCGGTCGCCGAATAGATCGTCACGACGCTGAAACAGTAGTCGTACTTGGCGTTCAGACCGGTGATGGTGAACGTCGGCTTGCCGCCGAGGTTGCCCGTGACCAGCTTCATCGACTCCTTGGTCGCGCCCATCTTGACCGCGAATCCGGCCTGCCCGGAGGCCGGGTCGCTCCAGCGCAACGTTATCGAATCGCCGTGATCGCCGATCGCGAGATCGGTGGCGGGCACATGGTCCACTTGCGACTGCGCGGCCCGCGGGTCCCCGCCGGTCGACGGCTGCTGGCCGCGGCCGATGAGCACCATCACGACCACGCCCGCGGCGACCACCGCCACCAGCGCCGCCGCCACCGCGAGCAGCATCGTGCCCCGCCCGCGCCGCTCGACGATCACCGAGGGCGGCGCCGTGAACACCGGCGACGGCGCGGCCACTTCCGGCGTACGCGCGGGCGCCCGCACCGGTTCCGGCATCGGCTCGGCCGGCCGCTCGGCGAACCGGACCGGCCCGGGCAGCGAAGGCAGGGGAGCGTGCGACATGGCCGGACTGACCGGCGCCTCCGGGACGGTCGACGGGGCGGCCGCGCCCATCACCGGCCGGTCCTGCGGTACGCGTTGCGGCAGCGCCGGATCCGCCGGCACGGCCTGCGGCGGCACGGCCAGCACGCCGGGCCCGGGGGACGCCGCCGGGGCGGCCGGGACCGGTGCGGCCGAACCCAGGCGGCTCTGGGCTTCGCGTACGACGTCTTCGAGACCGGGGACGGCGGGGCCGAGCGTGACGACGCGGCCGTAGTGCTTGCGGGCCTCGTGCTTGTTGCCCAGCTGGTCGGCGATGCCGGCGAGCTCGAAGCTCAGCCGCAGCATGACCGGCTCGGCCTCGTCGTGGCGCAGCGATCCGGCCTGCAGCGCCTCCTCGACGACGCGGCGCGCGGTCGGCAGGTCGCCGCCGCGGCGGTGGAGGCTGGCCAGCAGCAGCGCGGTGGCCAGGATGTCGGGATGGTCCTCGCCGTACTGGAAGGTGGCCGCGTCGAGGGTGTCCTCCAGCAGCATCCGCGCGGACGCGAGGTCGCCGCGGTCGCGGAACGCGCGGGCCTGCGCCCAGATGTCGGGGAGGTGGGTCTGCTGCGGCACGCGTACATGCTGCCGCCTCGGCTGCCATTCCGCCAGCCCGTGACCGTTGACAACGGACCATCCACGCTGTTAGACCTGACCTAACTGTGACAAGGGTCGATGTCACGCGCTGGTTCGCGCAGGTGGACCGGTGTCCTTCGTCGCCCCGGAGGCTGTCATGCCGTATGTCACCCGTGCCCTGGCGAGCCTGCTGCTCCTCGCCGCGCTCGTGCCCGCCCTCCCCGCTCCGGCGGCCGCCGCCGAACCCGTGGTCTGCTCGGTCTTCTGCGACCGCCGCGATCCGTCGCAGGCCCGCGCCGAGACGTTCCCCGTACCGGCCAAGGTGGTCAACGGCCGGCAGATCCGGCTGCACCTGTCCGACCCGGACGGGATGGCCTGGGCCAGCATCGACGCCGGCCAGACCGGCGACGCGGTCTGGCTCGACCGCTCCTTCGACGGCGGCGCGACCTGGGACGGCCTGCTCGGCCAGGCGTCGATCCCGTCCGGCTGGACCGGTACGCGCACCCTGCTCTACAACGTCGCCGACCCGTCCCACCACCGCCGGGGCGTCGTCCGCGCCTGCGGCAACGGCGGCGCGACGGCCTGCACGCCGTGGGTCTACCAGCCGCTCTGCGTGACCGCGTGCGACGGGACCGCCCCCGGATCGGGCGACTACCAGCCGGTCGGCGCGACCACGCTGAGCGGCCGCCGGATCGCCCTGCACATGTCGTCGGCCGGGACCGCGTGGGCCACGATCGACACCGGCCGCGCCGGCGACGAGGTCTGGCTCGACCGCTCCTGGGACGCCGGCGCCTCCTGGCCGGGCGGCTCCTCGCTCGGGCGTACGAGCATCGGCGGCGGGACGTCGACGCGGACCAACGCGTACAACACCACGGACGTCGTCGGCCGCATGTCCGGCGGCTCCGTACGCGCCTGCGGCCGCGCGGTCGAGAGCAGCAGCGGCAGCTGCACGGCCTGGGCCCGCCCGTCGTCCACACGGGACACCGCCGCCGCCGACGCGCTGATGTACAGCTACGACCCGTACACCGCATGGTGGCCGTCCAGCTGGTGGAATTCGGCGGTCGCCGTGCACACGGTCGCCGACTACATGCGCCGCGACGGCGACACCCGCTACCGCTGGGTCCTCGACCAGACCTACACCGTCAACCGGGCCGCGTTCCCGGCCGGCGTACGCTCCTCCGACCAGATCGACGGCGACTTCGTCAGCCGGGCGATCGACGACTCCGCCTGGTGGGGCCTCGCCTGGGTGGCCGCCTACGACGCCACCGCCGAGCGCCGCTACCTCGACGAGGCGGTCACCATCGCCGGCTACGTCAACACCTTCTGGGACCCGTCGACCTGCGGCGGCGGCGTCTGGTGGAACCGCGAGCGCACCTACAAGAACGCGGTCACCGTCGGGCTCTACATCCGCCTCACGGCCGCCCTGCACAACCGGCTCGGCGGCGACACCCTGTGGCTGGGGCGCGCGCGTACCGGCTGGAACTGGTTCGCCGCCAGCGGCATGATCAACTCTGCCGGCCTGGTCAACGACGGCCTCACCACCGGCTGCGCGAACAACGGCCAGACCGTCTGGACCTACAACCAGGGCCTCGCCATCGGCGCCGCGGTCGAGCTCTACCGCGCGACCGGGGATCCGTCCCTCGTCACCGTCGCGCGCCGGCTGGCCGACGCCGCCCTTTCCTCTTCTCTGGTACGCGCCGGGGTGCTCACCGAATCCTGCGACACCGACACGACCACCTGCGACGACAACCAGAAGCAGTTCAAGGGCGTCTTCGAGCGCTACCTCGGCGACCTGAACTCCGTCACCGCCGGCGCGTACGCGACGTTCCTGCGTACGCAGTCCGACACGATCTGGTCGGCGGACCGGGACACGTTGAACCGCTTCGGAGCGCGCTGGAACGGCCGCAGCCCCAACCCCACCGACTGGCGTACGCAGGCGTCAGCCCTGGCCGCCCTCCTCGCCACCCCATAGTCCGGGCGCGGACAGAGCGTGATGGACGTGGCGATCTTGCGCGAATGTCCGGGCATTTCGGGCAGTCAGGACGAAATTCGAGACATTCGCGCAAGATCGTCGGACATGGCCGCGGACAGTCGGTCAGTGGCGGAAGTGGACGAAGATGCGGCCGAAGTTCTTGGAGTCCTTCTCCACCCGGTGGTACAGCGCCTTGATCTCCTTCTGATCGAGGAACCGCAGCACCTTCTTCTTCAGCTGTCCCGACCCCTTGCCAGGGATGATCTCGATGAGCGGCGCCTTCTTCGCGACGGCCTCGCGCACGATGGCGTTGAGCGCGCGATCGATCTCGCCGCCCTTGTTGTAGATGTCGTGGAGGTCCAGTACCAGCTTCATCGTCGTCCAGGATAACGGTTGTCAGGACTGGTGATCGAGGTCCGCCCCGGTGGTGGTGTTGCCGCCCGAGCAGACCGCGCCGGTCTCCTGCGACGCGTTGACGCGCAGGTCGTTGATGAACTGGTCGATCCGCGAGTCGCCGGCGTTGTCGACCTTGAGCTGCCAGCCCCAGGCCTGCAGCGAGATGGCCGAGCCCTGGTCCGGATACGGGCTGAGCAGCGTGTACGGGACGCCCTTGACCCGGTCTTCGAGGAGTTTGACCTGGTCGGCCGGGAGGCTGGGGTCGTAGGTGATCCAGATGGCGCCGTGTTCGAGGCTGTGTACGGCGTGCTCGTTCGCGATCGGCTGGGTGTAGACGTCGCCCATGCAGTTCTGCCAGATCGGGTTGTGGTTGCCGCCGATCGGGGGCGTCGTGTCGTAGGTGACCTTGCCCTGGACGTGGGTGTTGCCGAACTTCTCGGTGTGCCGGTCGACGATGCCGGAGATCGTCTGCGCCTTGGCGACGTAGTCGCCGGTGACGGTCGGGGTGGCGGCGGTGTTCTTGCCGGACTGCGCGTTGACGAACCAGACGGCGCCGGCGATGGCCACGAGGACGGCGACCGCGACGGTGATCAGCGTGAAGTTCCACGGCCGGTCGGCGTGGGCGGCCGCCTTGACCGCCTTCTGCGCCGCGGCCCGCTGCTGCGTTCCGCCGGCCGGCCGCTGGGGCTGCGTACCGGAGGCCGGCTTCGGGCCGCGCGGCTTCGTGCCGGATCCGCCGCCGGGGCGGGCGCCTGATTTCCTCGTCGCCATTGGCCCGACGGTAGCCAGGTTTCCTGTGAGGCCGCTGTACCTGGGCCGAGGGGGTGCTGAACCGTTTAAGCTGCTGGCGGCCCCGACGGGAAGATATGGGCTTCGATAGGGGTGGAGATTTGCCTTAACCGGTTCTTCGCGGCACGATGTGTCCATGCAGAATCGGGGCGCTGCTCCCGACGGTACCCGGGTCGTCCCGGCCGCGCGGGGCACGGGGGTCGGCGGCCGCAAGACCATCGGCGACATCGCCCGCGCCGCCGGAGTCTCCAAGGGCGCCGTCTCCTACGCCCTCAACGGCAAACCCGGCGTCTCCGACGTCACCCGCCAGCGTATCCTCGCCATCGCCGAGGAGCTCGGGTGGCACCCGAGCAGCGCCGCCCGGGCCCTGTCGGACGGGCGTACGGGAGTGCTGGGGCTGATCGTCGACCGGCCGGCGCGCACCCTCGGCATCGAATCGTTCTTCATGCAGCTCATCTCCGGCATCGAGGCCACCCTCTCCGCCCGCGACGTCGGCCTGCTCCTGCAGGTCACCGACGACCAGCAGCGGGAGATGGCGGCGTACCGGCAGTGGTGGGCGCGGCAGCGGGTGGACGGCGTGATCCTCGTCGACCTGCGCGCCGACGATCCACGCGTACCGCTGCTGGAGGAGCTCGGCATGCCGTGCGTCGTGATCGGCGGGCCGGAGGGGCTCGGTACGCTGCCCGGCATCTGGAGCGACGACGGCGCCGCCATCACGTCCGTCGTCGAGTACCTGGCCGCGCTCGGCCACCGCCGCATCGCCCGCGTCGCCGGCCTGCCCAACCTCTACCACACCGCACTGCGCGACCGCGGCGTGGCGGCCGCCGCCGAGCGGCTCGGCCTCGACGAGGTCATCACGGTGTACGCGGACTACACCGGCGAGGAGGGCGCCCGGGCGACCAGGACGCTGCTGAGCCGCCGGCCCGCCCCGACGGCCGTGATCTACGACAACGACGTGATGGCCGTGGCCGGCGTCGCGGTCGCCCACGAGATGCGGGTGTCGATCCCGGCCGACCTGTCGGTCGTCGCGTGGGACGACTCGCCCCTGTGCCAGCTGGTGCATCCGCAGCTGTCGGCCGTGAACCGGGACATCGCGGCCTACGGCGCCCACGCGGCCCAGCGGCTGCTGGAGATCGTCGAGGGTACGCCGGCCGTCTCGGTCCAGGACCCGACGCCGCAACTGGTCCCGCGCGGCAGCACAGCCGCCCCCGGCCGCTGAGCCGCCCGGTCGCGCCCGACCGCTGAGCCGTCCCGTCGCTCGGCCGCTGAGCCGGACGGAAGCCGAGCGCTCGGCCCGGGTGGACCGCTTGCGGCAGAATCCGCACATGGAGCCCGTGGAGATCCGTCGGCTGGACAGCGTCGATCGGCAGCTGGCGGGCGTACGCCTGCTGTGCGCCGTCTGGGGGACCGACAGCGCGGAGGACCTGGTCGGGCCCTCGATGATGCGGGCGCTGGACTTCGCCGGGAACTACGTCTACGGCGCGTACCTGGGTGGGGAGCTGGTCGGGGTCAGCGTCGCGTTCCTCGGCGGGGATCACCTGCACTCCCACATCACGGGGCTGCTGCCCTCGGCCCGGGCGGCCGGGCTGGGTCCGGCGTTGAAGCGGCACCAGCGCGACTGGGCGCTGGAGCGGGGGATCACCCGCGTCGAGTGGACCTTCGATCCGCTGGTGGCCCGCAACGCGTACTTCAACCTGCAGAAGCTAGGCGCGGTGGCGGTGGCGTACCTGCCGGACTTCTACGGGGCCATGGCGGACGGGCTGAACGACGGGGACGCCACCGACCGGCTGCTGGCCCGTTGGGACCTGACGCGGACGGGACCGGTGCAGCCGGTCGCCGTGACGGCCGGCGACCGGGCCGTCGAGGTGCCCCGGGACGTGGAATCGCTGCGGCGCAACGACCCTGCCGCCGCGGCCGGCTGGCGGCAGCGCGTACGCGACCGGTTCCAGGAGGCGCTGGCGGACGGCTTCCGGATCGCGGGCATCACCCGCGACAGCGTCTACGTCCTGCGTCCGGCCGGCCGGGGCCCGGCCGCGGACCGGTGCGAGGATGAGGCATGAACATCAGCGGCGTGGAACTGCGCCGGGTGCGGATGCCCCTCGTGGCGCCGTTCCGGACCTCCTTCGGCACCGAGTACGAGCGCGACGTCCTGCTGGTACGCGTCGCGACCGGCGACGGCTACGGCTGGGGCGAGTGCGTCGCGATGTCCGAGCCGGTGTACTCCTCCGAATACGTGTCCGGCGCGGCGGAGGTGATCGCCAAGTTCCTCGTGCCGCTGCTGGGCGGGCCGGAGCCGCGTACGCCGCACGACGTGGAACAGCGGTTCGCCAAGGTCAAGGGACACCCGATGGCCAAGGCCGCGCTGCACACCGCGATCCTCGACGCGTACCTGCGCGAGACCGGTACGCCGCTGGCCGAGTTCCTCGGCGGTGTCACCCCCACGGTCCCGACCGGCGTCTCCGTCGGCATCCAGGACTCCCTTCCGGAGCTGCTGTCCGCCGTCGAGGGCTACCTGGCCGAGGGCTACGCCCGGATCAAGCTGAAGATCGAGCCCGGCTGGGACATCGAGCCCGTACGCGCCGTCCGCGAACGGTTCGGCGACATCCTGCTGCAGGTGGACGCGAACTGCGCGTACGAGCTGCGCGACGCGCGCCACCTCGCCGAACTCGACCGGTTCGACCTGCTGCTCATCGAACAGCCGCTGGCCGAGGACGACCTGCGCGGCCACGCGGCCCTGGCCCGCCAGCTGCGTACGCCGATGTGCCTCGACGAGTCCATCGTGTCCGCCCGGGCGGCGGCGGACGCGATCGCGATCGGCGCGGCGGCGATCGTCAACATCAAACCCGGCCGGGTCGGCGGCTACCTGGAAGCCCGTCGCATCCACGACGTGTGCGCCGCGCACGGCGTACCCGTGTGGATCGGCGGCATGCTGGAGACGGGCGTCGGGCGGGCCGCGAACCTGGCGCTCGCGGCGCTGCCGAACTTCACGCTGCCCGGGGACGTCTCGGCCTCGCGGCGCTACTACGAGCAGGACCTGACCGCGCCCTTCGAACTGGTGGACGGCCTGATGACCGTGCCGGCCGGCGCGGGGATCGGCGTGGACCCGGAGCCGGAGGTCCTGCGCGAGCTGACGACGGAGGTCACGCGGCTCACGGTCGGCTGAGGTAGCCTAGCGGCGACTTCGACGGCGGATGGGGTACCCGGTGACCTGGCAGGCGGGCGACGAGCAGCCGCAATGGCGATTCGCGCCGATGCATCCCTCATGGGTCCGCTGGCTGCCCTGCGCGGTGGCGAGCCTGCGCGTGGTCCCCGCCGAGGATCCCACCGGCGACGCGTTTCCCCGCCGCTGGTACGACCACCCTGCGCTGGACCTGCCCTGGGACGATCCTGTGTGGTGCGACCCCGGCCCGGTCGAGGAGTGGATCGAGCAGTCGCGCGGCGCGAGCTCGGAGGCCGACGCCCGCGCCCACTACGCCCGCGTGATCCAGGCCCGGACGCGACGCATCGACATCTTCACCGAATGCTGCGCCCGCTCCGACGTCCCGGTCCCGCTCAACCTCCGCCAGCTCGTCGACTGCCTGGTCGGCCTCGGCGTCCTGTGGGAGTTCGAGGGCGCCGACGGCACCCCGTGGATCACCGCCAACTTCGCCGCGAACCCGCTCGACCTGCTGGCGCTCACCCCGCAGGAAGCGGCCGACGAGGCGTCCGCGCAGATCCTCGAACGCGGCGTCCTGGCCGGGATCGGCCTGCGCCGCCTCGCCGAACAGCAGGCGCCCGAAGGCGGCGGCCAGACCGTGTGGCTGACGCTGCGCCAGCTCGGCGACGAGATCGACCTCACGCCCGCGGCGGCCCGGCTCGCGCTCGGGCTGATCGCGTCCGAGGAACACTGGATCTCCGTGGACCCGCATGTGGACCTGCAGAGCGTCAAACTCGACCAGCCGTTCGTCGTGAAAGCGGATCACGACCGGTTGGCGCTGGTGTACGACATGGACGAGCTGATCGCGCCCGAGCATCTGATCTGACGATCTTCAAGATCTTTTGTTCCCGGGTTCGTCGATCTCACCTCCGCTCCTCGCGCGGGAGACCGTTCCGGCCCTGGGGGGCCTCCACTGCCAGGTGAGTGGGGCGAAGCATCCATCACCGTCGTCCGGTCGCTGGTTCACCCCTTCAACCCGGACTTTGTCGCGACTGTCCGATATGAACAGCGGTTGCCGGCGGGTCCTGTGCCCGATGCCATGATCATGTAGCGCCATTCCGGCGATGGGGGTGGCTGCGCCTTGATCATGTAACGCCACATCGGCGGGAGAGCGTTTTCTTGCCGGAATAGGGTTACATGATCAAGGAGTTCGGCGCGATCATCGGCGACCCGCTATGGGTGACGCGGCTCTTTACCCCGGCCTTTGTCGCGACTGTCCGATATGGTCGAGTGAACGTCGGTCGGCAGGTGTTCCGCAGCCGCTGAGAGGTCACCTCGCACCCAGCCCCCTTGATGCGGTGCCCGCCAGGCGGGACCGATCATCCAGCCGCGAGACGAGACGCCGATCCCGTGATCGTCGGCGGTGGGGATGTGGTTTTCGGGCCGGCTCCCTCGATCGTTTGCGGCTGAGATGTCGGTAGGGGCCGGGTTTCTCCATCAGCAGCGCCTTGGATCTTGGGCGGCGGTCGGGTTTCTACAGCTCAGCCGCTGTGGATCACCCCGAGCCGCTTCGCTGCCGCCCGTCGTCCGCGATGTGGGAAGGATCTTCCGCCCAGTGGATCGCCATCGCCGTTTGACCGATCGTTGACGGCTGGGGTGTCATTTCCGGCTCGCCTTGCATGATCGTTTACGCGTCAGGTGCCACCAGGGGCGTCCAGGTGCTCCAGAACCGTAAATGATCATGCAGTGGGTGGCTGTTTTTACACCAGAGCCGCAAACGATCAACCCATCGGTCGGCGGCGCGCGCCCATATCGGACAGTCGCGACAAAGCCAAGCGTGCGGAGGTGCCCACCCCGGACGATCTTGCGCGAATGTTCGGGCCCATCGGACATTCCAGACGGATTCCGGGACGCTCGCGCAAGATCGTCGGGGTGGGTGCGCGCATGATCCGATCCCGCGTTGGACCGTGTGTCGTAACGCCTCCGACCTGGGTGAACCCGTTAGCGTGACGTCCTGGTGACACCGTGCGCCCGGCGCGGAACGCGTACGGGAGCGCCGGTGGCTTCGGCAGGCGTACGCATAGACGGAAGCCATTGTGATCTAGGTCACCTCAAAGCTACCGTTCGGTAACGTCCTCCGTCCCCCCGTCCCCCCGTCCCCCCGTTCCCCCGTCCCCCGGAAGGTCAGGTCGTCATGCGCGTACCGCGTACTCTGCTGACTCTTGTCGCCGGACTGGCCGCCGCGGCGCTGATCGCGTCGCCGGCCGCCGCCGACCCCGGACCGCCGCCCGGCTCGATCGCGAGCATGGGCGACTCGATCACCCGCGGCTTCAACGCCTGCGGCTGGTACTCCGACTGCCCGTCGCGTTCCTGGAGCACCGGGACCACGACCTCGATCAACAGCCACTATCTGCGCATCCTCGCCAAGAATGCGGCGATCTCGGGCAAGAACTACAACGACGCGAAGTCCGGTGCGAAGGTCGCCGACATGTACGGCCAGGCCGGGAGCGCCGTCAGCCAGGGCGCGGCGTACATCACGATTCTCATCGGGGCCAACGACGCCTGCACGAGCACCGAGGCGGGCATGACGACGCCGGCCGCGTTCCGGGCCTCGATCGACTCGGCGCTCGCCCGGATCTCCAGCGGCCTGCCGAACGCGAAGGTCGCGCTCCTCTCGGTGCCCAACGTGTGGCAGCTCTGGAGCGTCGGGCACGTCAGCGGCTCGGCCACCAGCACCTGGGGCCTGTTCGGCATCTGCCAGTCGCTGCTGGCCAACCCGACCTCGACCGCCCAGGCCGACGTCGACCGGCGGGCGCGCGTACGCCAGCGGGTCGTGGACTTCAACACACAGCTGGCCCAGGCCTGTGCCGCGTACGGGCCGAACTGCGACTGGGACGACAACGCGGTGTTCAACTACCCGTTCGCGCTGTCGCAGATCTCGACCTGGGACTATTTCCACCCGAACCCGGCCGGCCAGACCGTGCTCGCGAGCGTCAGTTACGCCGCGGGATTCAACTGGTGATCGTCAAACCTGCCCGGCGGGCTGCCCGGCCCGCCTGGTAGGAATGCTGCATGAGTGACGTCGTCGAACTGTGCCGTGACCTGATCCGCATCGACTCCACCAACACGGGGGACCTCGCCACCAGCACCGGCGAGCGCGCGGCGGCCGAGTACGTGGCCGGCGTACTGTCGGGGATCGGCCTGGAGCCGGCGGTGCTGGAGACCGCGAAGGGCCGCACGAACCTGGTCACCCGGATCCAGGGGCGCGACTCCTCGCGCGGCGCGCTGCTGATCCACGGGCACCTCGACGTCGTGCCCGCGGACGCCAGCGAGTGGTCGGTGCACCCGTTCAGCGGCGAGCTCAAGGACGGCTACGTCTGGGGCCGCGGGGCCGTCGACATGAAGGACTTCGACGCGATGGTCCTGGCCACGGTCCGCCAGTGGCACGCGGAGGGTTACCAGCCCGAGCGCGATATCGTGCTGTGCTTCACCGCGGACGAGGAGGCCGGCGGCGACTACGGCGCCCACTACCTGGTCAAGGAGCACGCCGACCTGTTCGAGGGCTGCACCGAGGCGATCGGCGAGGTGGGCGGCTTCTCCGTCACCGTCGGCAACGACCTGCGGCTCTACCTGATCCAGACGGCCGAGAAGGGCATCGACTGGCTGCGGCTGCACGCGAGCGGCCGCCCCGGTCACGGCTCGTTCGTCAACGACGACAACGCGGTCACCGCGCTGTGCGAGGCCGTGGCCCGCCTCGGCCGCCACCGGTTCCCCATCGTCGTCACCCCGACCGTACGCGACTTCCTGTCGCACGTCTCCGAGGTGCTGGGCGTGGAGCTGGACCCGGACGACCCGGAGACGGCGATCGCCAAGCTGGGCCCGATCGCGAGCATCGTCGGCGCCACGATCCGCAACACGGCCAACCCGACCCGGCTCGCGGCCGGATACAAGGACAACGTCATCCCCGGCCGGGCGACCGCCACGATCGACTGCCGTACGCTGCCCGGCTTCGACGTCGAGTTCATGAGCCAGCTGCGCGACGTGATCGGGGACAGCCTGGAGATCGAGACGGTCCACCACCAGCAGGCCCTGGAGACGACCTTCGACGGGCCGCTCGTCGACGCCATGGCGGCCGCGCTGCGCGCCGAGGACGCGGGGGCCCGGCCGGTGCCGTACATGCTGTCGGGGGGTACCGACGCCAAGGCGTTCGCGACGCTCGGCATGCGGTGCTTCGGCTTCTCGCCCCTGAAACTGCCCGCCGACCTGAACTTCGCCGCGTTGTTCCACGGCATTGACGAGCGCGTCCCGACCGAGGGACTAGAGTTCGGCGTGCGGGTGCTGGACCGCCTCCTGCGCAACTGCTGAGGACCGCACCCCAGTTCACGTCACCAGTCCGAAGGGGACCAGTCATGAGCTACACCGACGCACAGGTCGACGCCGCGCTGGAGGCGGTGTTCGCCGCAGCCCGCGAGCACCTCGCCGCGGTACGCCAGGCCGGCGGCAAGATCGACGACGACGAGGTCTGGCGGACCTACGTGGAGCTGAACAACGCGTCGGTGGCGTATGACGACTGCCTGCTGGAGGTCTTCGGCGAGGTCACGCCGTGGCAGGTCGACACGATCGACGCCGACAAGGCCGACGAGTTCTTCGTCGAGCAGGCCGTGGGCGACGACCCGTACCCGAAGGTCATCTCGGTCCGCCAGCGCCGCGACTACCGCATCCCGAGCATCGCCGCGCTGCTGAAGGCCGGCCAGGAGGCCCGCGAGGCGGCCGTCGGCGCCGAGGAGGACGCCGACCGCGTCGAGACGGTCTCCGAGGCGCTCGTCGAGCTGCTCCAGGCGGGCGACGGATCGCTGTCCGCCCTGGACATCCCGGAGCTGGAGCCGCTCGACGGCATCGTCGCGGTGGCCGAGGTGGACACCGCGCTCGACCCGGAGGCGTTCGAGGAGACCGACGGCGCCGGCCCGTTCGCCCTCGCGGGCGGCGACCGCCTCATCGGCCGCATGGACGAACACCTCCACGCCGACGAAGACGATCACGACCACTGAGTTGCCGGGGCCTTCCGGCCGCCGACGGCCCCTATAGGCAACGCCCGTCCCCGCCAGAGATCCTCGACTTCGTCGCGGATCTTGTGCGGGGCCGGGCGTCGCCGGGCCGGGCGGCCGGAACGCCCGTGCATGACAGCCGGTACCGGTTGCGAATATCGTTTGCTTTATGCAGCAGCGACCGCTCGGCCGCAGCGGTCTGACGGTGTCCCGTCTGGCGCTCGGCACCATGACGTGGGGGCACGACACCGACCCCGACGACGCGGGCGCGCAGCTCAAGTCCTTTGTGGACGCCGGTGGCACCCTGGTGGACACCGCCGACGTGTACGCCGACGGCGAGGCCGAGGCGGTTCTGGGGACGCTGCTGGACGCCATGGTCCCCCGGGACGAACTGGTCATCGTCGGCAAGGCGGGCGTACGCGCGACCGGACCGCGCCGGCGCGACGGGTCGCGGGGCCACCTGCTGCACAGCCTCGACATCACGCTGCGCCGGCTGGGCACGGACCACCTCGACGTGTGGCAGCTGCACGGGCACGACCCGCACACCCCGATCGAGGAGACGATGTCGGCGATCGACTACGCCGTCTCCTCCGGCCGCACCCGGTACGCCGGCGTCGCCAACCACTCCGGCTGGCAGACGGCCAGGGCGTACACATGGCAGCAGGCGTGGCCGGGGCGGGCCCCGATCGTCGCGGCGGGCTTCGAGTACTCGCTGCTCGACCGGTGTGCCGAGCGCGACGTCCTGCCCGCCTGCGCGTCCCTCGGCATCGGCACGCTGCCCTGGTCGCCGCTCGGCCGCGGGGTGCTCACCGGCAAGTACCGCAACGGCCGCCCGGCCGGTTCGCGGGCCGCCTCGCCGCAGTACGAGCGGTTCGTGCTCGCGTACCTCGATCCGCGCTGCTCGGCGATCGTCGAGGCGGTCGTCACGGCGGCCGACGGGCTCGGCGTCTCCCCGGCCCAGGTCGCGCTCTCCTGGATCCGGGACCGCCCGGGCGTCACCGCGCCGGTGATCGGGGCGCGGACGGTCGACCAGCTGGAGGAGGCCCTGCGTACGGAGGACCTCCCGCTGCCGGAGGAGATCTGGCGGGCGCTCGACGACGTCTCCGCCATCGACCTCGGCGAGGAGCACTACTGAGCCGCCGGCACCTGAGCGCCGTCACGTGAGCCGCCGTCACGTGAGCCGCCGGCACCGCCGTCACCGCCGCCGGGCAGTCACCACCGCCAGCCTCGGGTGAGGGCGGCCGCCGTGGGGCGGTGGTCGCGTACCTGGGCGGTGATGCGGCGCAGCAGCGGCGCGACCAGCCACCCGAACACCACCACCTCGTACGCGAGCACCAGGTACTGCCCGGTACGCGGCCGGGCGCCGGCGACGAACGGATGCCACAGCGCGCTGAACTCCGGGGTGAAGTGGCAGAGGAATTCGAGCTGGTAGTAGTTGTCCGTGCAGGTGGTCGGCAGTTCGGGGAAGACCACCGCCGCCGTGGCGACCCAGCAGCTGAGCAGGGTCACCGCCAGCGTGGCGAGGTTCGCGCGCAGGCTTGCCGCCTCGTCGCGGAGGGCCGCGGCCAGGGCGACACTGGCGGGCAGGATGCCGAGGACGAAGAAGCGCGGGCCCCAGTAGAGCCCGCCGTACCAGGACCACCAGCCGGCGTACAGCAGGACGAAGGCCAGCAGCTGCACGAGCCACAGCCGGTACGCCTGCCGCAGCGGGTCGGCCAGCCGGTGCCAGGCCGGCAGGAGCAGGCCGGGGAAGTACCAGACCAGCCCCTTGCCGAACGAGAACAGGATCGCGAGCACCCCGAAGAACACCGGGTACGAGAAGCCGCCGCGGCCGGAGTACGGCATGACCGTACGCGCGATGTGGTTCGTTCCGGCGTACGGGTCGGCGCCCGCCCGGCGTACCAGGGATTCGAGCAGCACCAGGGCGACCGCCGCGACCAGGGGGACGGCGTAGCGCCAGCGGCGCCGCAGGACGGCCCAGACGGCGACCGTGAGGGCGAGCGCGGGCAGGGCCGCGATGGAGTTGGCCGCGCCGAGCACGGCGGCGCTCCAGCCGATGAGCCGGGCGGCGCGGGTGCCGGCGACGGCGCCGGTCATCCCGAGGCCGAGTCCGACGAGGGTGAACATCTCGCCGTAGAAGTTGGCGACGGCGGGCGCGGCGACGCTGGCCCCGGCCAGGACGAGGCCGGCCGTGCGCAGCAGTTCGGGCGCCACCTGCCGGCGCAGCGCGAGGTACGCGGCGACCGCGCCCAGCACAAAGATGATCATGTTGTAGTACGCGAGGAGCCGGTCGTCGATCGCGAGCAGCGGGGCGGCGAACAGCGGGCCGATCAGCGAGTAGGGGTTGTTGACGAGCTCGCCGTGCCGGACGAGGGCGCTCAGCGCGGCGGCCCGGTCGGCGCCGTCCCCGCCCACCTCGTGGTGCAGGACGGCGGCCCAGCCGGCGACGCCGCCGAGCATGAGGGCGATCTCGACGGCGGCGCGGGCACGGCCGGCGAGCGGGTGGAGGGCGGGCGGAAGGGCATCGGCGCGGGGGAGCGTCGTCGTCACGCCCGAGACGATAGGGGAGCGGCGGCCCGCCGGTGGCCCCGGTGCTTATCGGCGCTGTGCGGGGGTTTGATGCTGTTCGGGGACTTGTCGCGATCCGGGGGGCGGGGGCAGGATCGGGCCATGGACTACGAATACGCGCCGCTGCGGTTGCCACCGGATGTCGACAGGATGACCGCCGCGGTGCGGCTCGCGCTGCAGGCGGAGTACGCCGGCTGGGAGCTGGACCGCCTCCGGCTCCTGAAGGACGGCACCCGGAAGGTCGTCCTCCGGCGGCCGCTGCTGAACCCGCTCGTTCCGGGTTTGTCAACATAGCCGCACGAATGGCCATAGCTGCACGAATGGCCGCACGGGTAGCGGTGCGCTCGTGACCCGCATGCCTACTCGTGAGTAGCATGTCGGGATGAAGCTTGGACTCAGCCTCGGCTACCAGACTCCCTGGTCCACTCCGGCCAGCCATCTCGCCCTGTCCCAGGAGGCCGAGCGGCTCGGCTTCTCCGTCGTCTGGGCCGCGGAGGCGTACGGCTCGGACTCGCCGAGCATGCTCTCGTGGATCGCCGGGCAGACCGAGCGGATCGACGTCGGCGCGGCCGTCATGCAGATCCCCGCGCGTACGCCCGCCGCCACCGCGATGACCGCCGCCACGATCGACGCCTGCAGCGGCGGCCGGTTCCGGCTCGGCCTCGGCGTCTCCGGACCGCAGGTCTCCGAGGGCTGGCACGGCGTACGCTTCGCCAAGCCGCTCGGGCGCACCCGGGAGTACGTCGAGATCGTCAAGATGGCGCTGGCCCGCAAGACGGTGGAGTTCCACGGCGAGCACTACGAACTGCCCCTGCCGGACGGCCCGGGCAAGGCGCTGAAGCTGGGCTTCCACCCGCCGCGCGACTACATCCCGGTCTACCTGGCCGCGGTCGGGCCCAACAACCTGGAGTTGGCCGGCGAGATCGCGGACGGCTGGCTGGCCGTGTTCCTGTCCCCGGAGCACGCCGGCGAGCAGCTCGCCCACATCGCCGCGGGCCGGGCGAAGGTCGGCAAGACGATGGAAGGCTTCGACGTCGTACCGACCGTGCCGCTGGTCGTCGGCGACGACGACTCCGAGACCGGCATCGCGAACTGCGCCGAGCTCGTCCGCTGGTACGCCGCCCTCTACATCGGTGGGATGGGCAGCCGCGAGAAGAACTTCTACAACCAGCTGGCGACCCGCATGGGCTTCGGCGAGGCGGCCAAGGAGGTCCAGGACCTGTACCTGGCCAAGCGGCAGCGCGACGCGGCGGCCGCGGTGCCGCTGGAGTTCATCGACCGCACCAGTCTTCTCGGTACGCCCGAACGGATAGCGGGCCGCCTGCGTGACTACGCCGATGCGGGAGTGACTACGCTCTCGGTGTCGCTCTTCGTCGCCGACGCGGAGACGGGAATCGCGACGCTGCGTCAGGTCGCGCAGGCCATGGAACTGTCCGGAGTGGGGGAGTAGATGTCACAGATCGAGATCTGGCAGGCCGTTGTCCTCGGTGTCGTCGAAGGCATCACCGAGTTCCTACCGATCTCGTCGACGGGGCACCTGACGATCGCCGAACAGCTCATGAACCTCGACATCACCGACGAGGGGATCACGGCGTACACGGCCGTGATCCAGATGGGTGCGATCGCCGCCGCCGTCATCTACTTCTTCAAGGACATCAAGCGGTTGGTGGTCGGGTTCGTCCGGGGGCTGTTCTCGGCCTCCGGCCGCCAGTCCTTCGACTGGCGCATGGCCTGGTACGTGATCATCGGCTCGATCCCGGTGGGCGTCGTCGGCTTCCTCGCCCAGGACTTCATCAAGGGCAGCCTGCGCAGCCTCTGGGTGGTGGCCGGGGCGCTCATCCTCTGGAGCGTCCCGATGGCGTTCGCCGAGCACGCCGCGACCCAGATCAAGGGCGAGACCGGCATGCGGATGAAGGACTCGATCATCATCGGCCTCACCCAGTGCCTCGCGCTGATCCCCGGCGTCTCGCGCTCCGGCGCCACCATCACCGCCGGCCTGCTGCGCGACTTCGACCGCGTCACCGCCACCCGCCTGTCGTTCTTCCTCGGCATCCCGGCCCTCACGGCCGCGGGGCTCTACGAGCTCAAGGACGCGCTGTCGGGACCGTCCGTCGGCACCACGGCGCTCGTCGTGGGCACGGTCGTGAGCTTCCTCGTCGCGTACGCGGCCATCGCCTGGCTGCTGAAGTTCGTCGCCCACCACACGATGATGACCTTCGTCTGGTACCGGGTGGCCATCGGTTTGGTGATCATCGGGCTGCTGGCCACGAACGTCATCGCGGCGACCTAGACTTCACCCAATGAGCACAGTCCTGCCGGTACGCCGATGAGCACCGTTCTGCTGGTACGCCACGGGCGCACGACCGCCAACGCGGAAGGCGTACTGGCCGGGGATCTGCCGGTCGAGCTGGACGACCGCGGTCGCGAGCAGGCGACGGCGGTCGGCACACGGCTGGCCGGCCTGCCGCTGGCCGAGGTGGTGAGCAGCCCGCTGCGCCGCTGCCGGCAGACGCTGGAGCTGGCGCTGCCGGGGCGGGTGCCGTCGGTCGAGCCGGGCCTGACCGAGTGCGGCTACGGCTCCTGGGTGGGCAAGTCGCTCAAGGAGCTGGCCAAGGATCCACTGTGGACGACGGTGCAGCAGCACCCGGCCGCGGTGACCTTCCCCGGCGGCGAGGCCATGGCCGCGATGGCCACCCGGGCCGTCGCCGCCGTCCGTGCCTGGGACGCCCGGGTGACGGCGGAGCACGGCGCGGACGCGCTCTGGGTGGCGTCCAGCCACGGCGACGTGATCAAGGCGATCGTGGCCGACGCGCTCGGCCTGCATCTCGACCTGTTCCAGCGGATCAGCGTCGACCCCGGCTCGGTGACGATCATCCGGTACACGCCGCACCGGCCGTTCCTGCTGCGCCTGTCGGACACGGGCGGCGACCTGGCCGGCCTCATCCAGAAGGCGGCCACCGTCCCCGCCGGCGACGCCCCCGTAGGCGGCACCGCCTGACGCACCTCCACCCCGGCTCACTCCGCCATGATCCGGTTTGGATCAGGGAAATCACCCGAATCTTGGTCCAAGATTACGTGGCGATCCCTGATCCGAACGTGATCAAGCCGGGGTGTTCGCCGTGGGCGAAGCATGGATGAGGATGGCTCGATCCGGCGTTGCGACGGGCATGGAAGATGACGCCCTGGACGCCTATTCGCAGGTGGTCACCTCGGTGGCCGCGAACCTGCTGCCGAGCGTGGCCAGCCTGGAGGTGCGTACGCCCGGCGGTGCCGGAGCCGGTTCCGCCGTCCTGTTCACCGCCGACGGATTCCTGCTGACCAGCGCGCACGTCGTCGGCTCGGCCAAGGTCGGCTCGGCCGAGTTCGGCGACGGCGAGCAGCGCCGGTTCGACGTCGTCGGCACCGACCCGCTCGCCGACCTGGCCGTGATCCGGGTCGGCACGGCCGACGCGCCCGCGGCCACCCTCGGCGACGCCGACGAACTGCGGGTCGGCCAGCTCGTCGTCGCCGTCGGCAACCCGCTCGGCCTGGCCGGTTCGGTGACCGCCGGGGTGGTCAGCGCCCTCGGCCGTTCCCTGCCCGTACGCGACGGCCGCCGCGCCCGGCTCATCGACGACGTGATCCAGACCGACGCGGCCCTGAACCCCGGCAACTCCGGTGGCGCCCTGGCCGACTCGCGTTCCCGGGTGGTCGGCGTGAACACGGCGGTGGCCGGGGTCGGCCTCGGCCTCGCCGTCCCCATCAATGCCAACACCCGCCACATCATCACGGACCTGATGACCCACGGCCGCGTACGCCGGGCCTGGCTGGGCGTCGCCGGAGTGCCGGTCGCGCTGCCGCCCGCGGTGGCCGAACGGCTCGGCCACCGCCGGGGACTGCGGGTCGTCGAGGTGGTGCCGGGATCTCCGGCGGGAGTGGCCGGGCTGTACCTCGGCGACGTGCTGGTCAGCGCGGACGGGAAACCGGTCCAAGGGGTGCAGGACGTTCAGCGGCTGATGCTGCGCCCGGCGATCGGCCGCCGGCTGCCGATGACGGTCCTGCGCCGCGGCGCCTTCGTCGACGTGGTCGCGGTCCCGTCCGAGCTCTCCTGACCCTTTTCAAAATCAAGATCAAATTCATGTCCCAGGTCCGTCGATCTCACCTCCGCTCCTCGCGCGGGAGACCGGTCGGCCCCGTCACATGACGTGACGGGGCCTCCCTGCCAGGTGAGTGGGGCGAAGCATCGGTCGCCGCGGTCAGGCGACGGCCATCGGCTCCGGCAGGGCCTCCGCGTCCGCCGCGGATGCCTCCGGTGTCACGGATGCCGCCGGAAGGAAGAGGGCGAAGACCGTCGCCACGGCCAGGACGGCTGCCCCGATCCATTCGGCGGCGCGGGTTCCGTCCACGAAGGACTGTGCCGAAGCGTAGCCGCCCACCGAGGAGAAGACCGTGCCCAGGGCCGCCACCCCGAGGACGGTGCCGAGCTGGCGGAGCGCGTTCGACGTGCCCGAGGCCACGCCCTGCAGGCGTACCGGCGCGAAGTCGATGGTCAGCCGGGCGATCGGGGCGAAGAACAGGCCCATGCCCGCGCCGGCGAGCACGAACGCGGGCACCAGCCGGCCGTACGCGACCTCCGGCGACAGGACCACGGCCAGCCAGCCGATGCCGGCGGCCTGCAGGGCGAGCCCGAGGGCGAGGATGCGCCGGGCGCCGAGGCGGTCGCTGAACATCCCCGCGAGCGGGGCGGTGAGGACCGGCATCGCCGTCCACGGCAGCGTGCGTACGCCCGCTTCGAGGGGCGAGTAGCCCTGGACGGTCTGCAGGAACTGGGCGCCGAGGAAGACCGCGCCGAACATGCCGAACGCCATCAGCAGGGCGACCGTGTTCGTCAGAGCGAACCCGCGGCTGCGGAACAGGCCGAGCGGGATCATCGGGGCCGGGGCGCGCAGTTCCCAGAGCAGGAACGCCGCCAGCAGCACGCCGCCGCCGACCAGCCCGGTAAGCACCTGGGCGCTCGTCCAGCCGTGCTGGTTGCCGCGGACCATGCCGAAGACGACGCCGAACAGGCCGAGGGTCGCGAGCACGGTGCCGACCGGGTCGAGGCGGCCGGCCCCGCCGCGGCTCTCGCGTACGCCGAAAAGGACCGGCAGCAGCAGGAGGCCGATGGGGACGTTGACCCAGAAGATCCACTGCCAGGACCAGTACTCGGTGATGGCGCCGCCGATGACCGGGCCGAGCGCGACGCCGAGGCCGGCGGTGGCGCTCCAGACGCCGAAGGCGACCCCGCGGCGCTGCGGCGGGACGACGCTGGCCAGCAGCGTCAGGGTGAGCGGCATGGCGATCGCTCCGCCGACGCCCTGGACGGCGCGCGCGGCGATCAGGATGCCGATGTTCGGCGCGAGCGCGGCGGCCGCGGAGGCCAGCGTGAAGACGACCAGGCCGATGGTGAACAGCCGGCGGCGGCCGAACCGGTCGCCCAGCGCGGCCCCGGTGAGCAGGAAGACCGCGAAGCTGAGCGTGTACGCGTTGACCGTCCACTCCAGACCTTCGAGGCCGGCGTCCAGCTTGAGCCGGATGACGGGCAGCGCGTTGGTGACGACGAGGTTGTCCATCGAGACCATGAAGACGGCCACGCTGGCCGCGATCCAGGTCCAGAGGGGCCGCGGTACGCGGGTGGTCATGTCGAGCTCCTAGGATGTGTAGTGATCAGTCACTAACTTTCCGTGGCACAAAAAAACGCCCCGGGGCAGGAGAAGCTCACCAGCCCTGGAGCGAGTCGCCCAGGCGTTCCTTGATACGGGGCAGATCCATGGCGGCGAAGACGTTGAGCAGCATGCCCTTGGCCATGAACTGCATGATCTCCTGGTCGTCGGCGCCGGACAGGCGCTGGGCGTGCGCCCAGAGGCGGCCCATGCCGCGGCGGGTGACGTCGCGGACCTCTTCGTCCTGGCACGCCACCGCCCACATCTGCAGCTGGAGCTGGAGGGTCTCGCGGTTCTCCAGCAGGCTGTTGTAGGCCAGCCCGATCGCGCGCAGGGCATCGGACGGCGGGAGGTCGCCGGCGGCCTCCTCGAACATGTCCGAGATCCGGTCGAAGCAGCGCTGGATCGCGGCCAGGAAGATCGCCTTCTTGGACGGGAACAGCCGGAACAGGTAGGGCTGCGAGACGCCGACCCGGCGCGCGATGGCGTCGGTGGTGGTCGCCTGCAGGCCGTTCTGGCCGAACTCGATCATGGCGGCGTCGAGGACGGCTTCCCGCCGCTCGTCGGCGCTCATGCGGGTCCGTGTGGCCATGCCCCCAAGTTATTGGTCGATAACTAACCTGTCAAGCAGATGGTTCCGATCAAGCAGATGGTTCCGATCAAGCGGATGGTTCCGAGAGGGGTGTGACGGGGTCGCCGAGGCGGATGACGCCGGGCGACAGCGGGACCAGCCGTACGCCGAACCACGTCTTGCCGTCCCAGCGCCGGTACCTCGACAACGTGCGGATCGGTTCCTTCCCCGTCCGGAACGTCCCCGCGTCGATGGTCGTCAGCACGCACCGGTCGCAGACTTCGGCGAAGCGGAACTCGACGCCGCCGACGCGTACGCCGGGCCAGGTGTCCTCCGCGAACGGTTCCGGGGCGCCGTCGACCACCAGGCTCGGGCGGAATCGCGAGATCGGCAGGGGTTCGGGCACCTCCTCGCCGCGTTCGGCCGCGTCCTGCGCGATCCAGTCGTTGAGTTGCCGCATCGAGGCGGTGCTGGCCAGCAGCAGGGGCCCTGCGTCCGAGAGGTTGAGCGGGTCGCCCGGCCGGCCGCCGTGCTCCGCCGCCACGCTGCGCCGCCGCGGGTCGTCCTGCCAGCCGAGGCGTACCTCGCGGCCGAGCTGGGCGGACAGCCAGGCGTGCGCGTCGGGGGCGGCTTCGCGTACGGAGTCGAGCCGGGTCACGGCGGTGGGGACGAGCGGGCCGTCGACCGGGGTGGGAACGTCGAGTGTGGACTTGTCCAGACCGGTGAGGCGCAGCCCGCCCGTGGTCACGGAGGCGGTGATGCCGAGCATGCGGTGCTCGGCCCGGGCGGTCAGGAATCGCCCGTCCGGCAACAGGATCAGCCACCGGCGGTCGGCGTCGAGGCCCCACGGGTGCACCATGGCCGCCTCGGCGGCGGTGCCGCCGAGCGATTTGACCGGATACACGTGGATGCCCGCCACCTTCATGATCAGGAGCGTAGTCGCGTACGGGTGATCACTGTTGCCGCGGCCTGGCCACAATCACGACAATCGAAGCATGAGAGCCCGTCAGGTCTGGGTCGAGGCCGCCATCTCGCTGCTCGGACTCGGCCTGCTGTGGATCATCGTGCGCTACGCCGACGCCGTCGTCTGCCCGCCCTCCGCGGCCTGCCGCAGCGACTACCTGGGCGCCGTCGCCCTCGCCTGCCTCGTCGGCGTCGTCATCGTCAGCTGGTTCCACCCGTTCGTCGCCGCCGGCGCCGCGGTCGCCGGGGCCGGCGCCGCCCTCGCCGCGGGGCGTACCGAGGCCGCGCCGGGCTGGGCCTACGTCGTCCTGTGCGGCTACGCGCTGCTCGTGGGCATTCTCGCGTACGCGTGGCGGGGCCGGCCCGGCCGGATCGGCGGCCCGAGAGCGGCGGTCCCCGGCCGGTTCACCGTTCCGCGCTTCACCCTGGCCACGGCGGCGTCCGGAGCGCTGCTCGCGTTGGCGCTGGCCACCCTGGTCTTCGGCGCCGTACGCCAGAGCCGGTCCACGGGGACCGATCCGTCCGCGCCGGTGACGATGGCGGCCCCGGTCTACGACACCGCGGTGTGGGTGCTGTTCTTCACGGCCGTCCTGCTCGCGATCGTCGGCCTGGCCGTGGCGGCGCGTACGCTCGACCGCCGGCGGGAGTGGCGCCGCCTCGCCCGGACCCCGCAGCCCGAGACCCCGGTCTGGTACGCGTCCGCCCACAGGGCCCTCTACGCGGGTGATCCGGAGCCGGGTGACGCGCCGTTCGCCGGGGTGTCGCTCGACCTGGCCGGGACCGTCCCGCTGATCCTCTACGGCCGCCCGGAACCGGGCGCTCTGTGCGCCGTCGTGCTCGACGACGGCACCCACGTCCGCCGGCTGCGTACGCCGCCGCGGGACACGGTCTGGACTGCTACACCGGCGGCCACGGAATGACGTGGCGGTCCTGATCCGGCTGGGGGAACAGGCCGAACGTGGCCAGCGCGTCGGCCCGCCGCAGCAGCGCCTCGATCTCCACGGTGGACAGGTGCTCGTCGAGTACGCCGTCCAGCCGCAGTTTCGACAGGTCCTCGCGCAGGTCGGCCGGGATCTCCTGACCGGCGAACCCCCACAGCACCGTACGCAGCTTCGGCTCCTCGTGGAAGCACACGCCGTGGTCGACGCCGTAGATGTCGTCGCCGAACAGCAGCACGTGCCCGCCCTTGCGATCGGCGTTGTTGACCAGCGCGTCGAACAGGGCGAGCCGCCGCAGCCGG
The DNA here is from genome assembly GCF_000428945.1 of Hamadaea tsunoensis DSM 44101. Taxonomy (GTDB): domain Bacteria; phylum Actinomycetota; class Actinomycetes; order Mycobacteriales; family Micromonosporaceae; genus Hamadaea; species Hamadaea tsunoensis. The sequence continues at coordinate 189,680 of NZ_KE386822.1, forward strand.
GGGTCGTCGGCGTGGGCGAGCAGGAACGTCTCGCCGTCCTCGTCCTGGAATCCGGTGATCGCCAGCCAGCCCTCGGGCAGCCGGTCGGCGGGGACGAAGCCGACCGGCGGCTCGTCGAGCTCGTCGAGCCACAGCTGGCAGGAGCCCAGGCCGAGCGGGCCGCCCCGCAGGACCGTCGGCGGGACCACGTTCCAGCCCAGCGCCTCGCTCACCAGGTAGGCCCCGACCTCGCGGCCGGCCAGCGTACCGGTGGGGAAGTCCCAGAGGGGGCGCTCTCCGCGTACCGGCTTGTAGACCGCGCGGACCTGCGTGTCACCGTGCGTGAGCAGAACCCGCAGCGTGGTGTTGGAGGCGTCGACCAGGCGGCCTTCGATCTCCATCTCGCCCTCGGCGAGGACGGGATCAGCGCCGGTGGTAGCCATTGTTCCGGGGGCAGAGGTGACCGGCGGGATCGAGCGGTTGGCCGCACAGCGGGCAGGGCGGCCGGCCGGCCGACAGCACCCGCCGGGCGCGGTCGATGAAGTCGCGCACTCCTTGCGGCGTCAGGCGTACGCGCAGCCGGTCGAGGTGGTCGGGGATCTCGGCGGCCTCCTCCTCGGCGGCGTCCGATTCCGCGTCGGCGTCGAATTCGGCCTCCTCGACGGCGATCGCCTCGATGATGACCGAACTGTCCTCCACGTCGTACGCGAGGCCCAGCGTCCCGACCCGGAACTCCTCGTCCACCGGGGCGTCGAGCGGGTCGTTGTCGAGCGGGCCGGGGCTGCTCTCCGGGATCGTCAGGCCGAACCGGTTGTGGGCCTCGGTCAGCAGCTCTTCGAGCTTCTCGGCGAGCAGCGACACCTGGACCTTCTCCAGGGCGACGCTCACCACCCGGCCGCCACCGCGGGCCTGCAGATAGAACGTCCGCTCCCCGGGCGGACCCACGGTGCCGGCCACGAACCGCTCGGGCGGGTCGAATGCGAACACCTGATGAGTCATGCACCGACCTTATCTTCCGTACTGTGCCGCTGTGCACCCGGCGCGCCTTCTTGCGCGCTGAGCGCAACAGGGGCCCGGGCCTCGGCCGGAGGCGTCGGAGATCCGTTACCGGCTACGCTGGGCGGATGGAATCGTGGTCCGGAATCGAGGTCCCGCGCCTGCCCGGCGCCGGGCAACCCCTGTACCTCTACGACTCGGCCCGCCGTGCCAAGCACCAGAGCCAGCCGCGCGGTCGTGCCGGCCTGTACGTCTGCGGGATCACACCGTATGACGCCACGCACCTCGGGCACGCGGCGACGATGATCACCTTCGATCTGATCAACCGGCTGTGGCGCGACGCCGGGCACGACGTGGTCTACGTGCAGAACGTCACCGACGTCGACGACCCGCTGCTGGAGCGCGCCGCCCGCGACAACGAGGACTGGGTCGTCCTCGCGATGCGCGAGACCGCGCTGTTCCGCGAGGACATGGAGGCGCTGCGCATCCTGCCGCCGGAGCACTACGTCGGCGCCGTCGAGTCCATCCCGGCCATCGTGACCCGGGTCCAGGAGCTCGTGGACCGCGGGATCGCGTACCGGCTGGAGGACGGGACCGGGGACGTCTACTTCGACATCTCCCAGGCGCCCGACTTCGGCTACGAGTCCAACCTCAGCCGCGACCAGATGCTCATCTTCTCGGCCGAGCGGGGCGGCGACCCCGAGCGCCCCGGCAAGCGCGACCCGCTGGACCCGCTGCTGTGGCGCGGCATCCGCCCCGGCGAGCCGTCCTGGCCGGGCGGCTCGCTCGGCCCCGGCCGGCCCGGCTGGCACATCGAGTGCGCCGTGATCGCCCTCACCCTCATCGGCAGCACGATCGAGGTCCAGGGCGGCGGCAACGACCTGATCTTCCCGCACCACGAGTGCTCGGCGGCGCACGCCGAGGTCCTCACCGGCGCCAAGCCCTTCGCCTCGCACTACGTGCACGCCGGCATGATCGGCCTGCACGGCGAGAAGATGAGCAAGTCGCGCGGCAACCTCGTCTTCGTCTCCCGGATGCGCGCGGACCACGTCGACCCGATGGCCGTGCGCCTCGCGCTCATCGCCGACCACTACCGCGCCGACCGCCAGTGGACCGACGACGTGCTCAAGGCCGCCGAGCAGCGCCTGGCCCGGTGGCGGGCGGCCGCGTCGGCGCCGGCCGGCCCGTCCGGCGCGCTCCTGCTGTCCGGCGTACGCGCGGCGCTGACCGACGATCTCGACACGCCCCGGGCGCTGCTGCTGATCGACGAATGGGCGGACGCGGCGCTGGCCGGGACCGGCGACGACACCGTCGCGCCCGGACTGCTGGCCGAGACGACGGACGCGCTGCTGGGCGTACGCCTGTAGTGCGTTCCCCGAACCGCTGGAGCATGCTCGCCCTGGGCATGGCCGCCCAGGGTGCCAGCTGTGTCTTCATGTACGGCCTGCCCGTCCTGATCCCGGTGCTGCGCGGCGAGGGCCTGACGCTCGCGCAGGCCGGGATGGTGGTCGGCGCGCCCAGCGCCGGGATGCTGTTCACCCTCGTCCTCTGGGGCTGGTACGCCGACCGCCGCGGCGAGCGCGTCACGATGTCGCTCGGTCAGGGGCTGGCCGGCGTCGTGCTCGCGGTCGCCGCGTTCACCTCGCCGTCGGTGCCGGTGCTCGGGCTGATGCTGGGCCTGGCCGGGGCGCTGGGCTCCTCGGCCAACTCGGCCAGCGGCAAGGTGGTGCTCGGCTGGTTCCCGGCCGAGAAACGCGGTGTCGCGATGGCCTTCCGGCAGGCGGCTCAGCCCGTCGGCATCGCCGTGGCCGCCCTCGCACTGCCCGGAGTCGCGGCCGCGTACGGGTTGCGGGGCGCGCTCGCGGTGCTGGCCGGGATCTGCATCGTGACCTCGCTGCTGGTCGCGGCCCTGGTCGTCGACCCGCCCCGCGGGGAACCGGGCGCGGTGGCCGACGGCGGCAACCCCTACCGGCTGGCGCAGCTGTGGCGCATCCACGGCGCGGCCATGCTGCTCGTGGTGCCCCAGTTCACTACGGCCGCGTTCACCTTCGACTTCCTCGTCGGGCGCGGCTGGGATCCGGGCGCGGCGGGGCGGCTGCTGGCCGGCGTACAGATCTTCGGAGCGCTCTGCCGGCTCGCCTGCGGCCGCTGGTCCGACGCGGTCGGCAGCCGGCTGCGCCCGATGCGCCAGCTCGCGATCGTCAACGGCCTCACCGGCCTGACGGCCGCCGCCGCGATCGGCTGGTCGCACCGGCTCGGGCCGGGACTGCTCATCGCCGCGCTGATCGTCGCCATGGCGGGCAACGGGTTCGCCTTCACCGCCGTCGCCGAACTGGCCGGGTCGGCGTGGGCGGGGCGCGCCCTCGGCGTCCACAACATGGTGCAGAACATGGTCGGCGCGGCGACACCGGCCGTCTTCGGAGCGATCATCGCCGGCGCCGGGTACGCCCCCGGCTTCGCGGTCGCGGCGGTCTTCGCCTTGATAGCGGTGTTCGTGACGCCACCGGAGGGACGCCGGGTCCGCACCCAGCCCGCGCCGGCCTGAGCGCTCAGCCGGCGTACGTCGGCCCCTGCCACAGTGTCGGTCCCTGCCACATCGCCCGTCTCCTCTCCGCGTACGCCGCCCGCGGCCTCCTGGTCGACCTCGTCGGTGAGGGCGGGCTGGAATAGAAGGTAGCTCCGATGGGCCGAACGGGCACCCCTGTGTCGATTGGCCGTCATCGTCGCCGATCCGATCGGCGGAGCCGTACCCTCGCGATGACGTAGGGAAACGTCGATGCGTGGCGCGCGATGTGTCAGCTTGACGGCTGTGATCAAGCCCCGCTTGATCCGGTTTGGATCAGGGAAATCACCCGAATCATGGGCCATGATTCGGGTGATAACCGTGATCCAAACCGGATCATGAGGATCTTCAGCCCAGGGCGATGTCGGACTCGTCGCCGTAGTCCTCCTCGGGACGGGGCGCGGGGATCTTGTAGTCTTCGGTGAGTGTCGTCATTGGACCCGGCCAGGTCGACAGGGCGACCTCCAGCGGCTTGTGGTGCTCGTCGAACGCGACGTGCAGCAGGTGCAGCACGGGAGTGTCCGGCCGCATCGCGAGCAGCTCGGCCTCCTCGCGGGTGGGCAGCCGGGCGCTGATGACGTCGGTCGCGCTGGTGTAGCGCCGCCCGGTCACCTCCTCGACCTCCTGGTACACCGGCCGGCCGAAGGCCTCGGCGCGCTCGATCGAGGAGCCGGCCACATCGGACGTCCGGAACCAGGAGGCGCCGACCTCCACCGTCATCTGCGAGACGGTCGCGTCCTGCGTACGCACCTGGTAGCGGCGTACCACCAGCTCGGTGTTGTCCGGTACGCCGAACGCGTCGGCGACCTCCGGGGGAGCGGGTTCGCGCCCGACCGACATCAGCTGCTGGCGGTAGCGGGCGGCGAGATCGGCGTGGTATCCGCGCTGGGCGCCGTAGCGGCCGCGGGACAGGCGGTTCAGTCGGCGGCGCGTACCGCGGACGTAGGTGCCCGAGCCGGGCTTCGTGATGAGCAGGCCCTCGACGCGCAGCTGGTCGACCGTGCGCTGGATGGTCTGCTTGGCGACGCCGAACATGCCGGCGAGCGCGGGAATGCTGGGCAGGCGTTCCCCGGGCTGCCAGTCGCCCCGGCGGATCCGGGCGCGCAGGGTCGTGGCGATCTGCCGGTGGGGGAACTCCGCCGCGCCCGGATTCACCCCCTGCGTGCTGACCTCAGACATGTGCGCATTGTGCCGCACGAATGTCCGAATGCCTAGAATCCTAGGACGCTGTACGCGGCGTGTCGCCACTCTCCGTGGCGTACGCGACCGGATTCCACTGAGGATCGCGACCGGACTTCCCCAGCAGCCGCTCGAAGTCGGCGGCGCCGGCCGGCACCGGGACCTCGGGGCCGAACACCCGGGTGGCGCGGGCCGTGTCGCCCATCATGTCGACCATGCCCAGCAGGTCTTCGACGGCCGCGTCGGACGGCGCGAACGGCCGGCCGGTGGCGCGGGCGAGATCCCAGGCGTGCAGCGTGAGGTCCAGCAGGGCCATCTGGCCCACGACGGACTGCGGCAGGCCCATGCCGGGGGAGACGCCCGCCAGCGCGGCCGGGTCCGACCAGGCGCGCACGAGCGTGTCGATCTCGGGTGCGAACCGGGCCCGCCAGGCCGTCGTCAGGATGTCCGGCGTGGTCGAGAAGTCGGCCGGTTGCCGCCGGGCGAGTCCCTGGAAGTTCACGATCACCTGGAACAGGTGGTTCACCAGGTCACCGACGCGGAACTCGGCGCAGGGCGTCGGGGCGGACAGCTGCCCGTCGGCGATGCCGGTGACCACCGGCAGGGCGGCGTCCCCGGCATCGCGCAGCAGCTTGCTGATCTCGGTCATGCCCCGACGCTAGGCGGGCCCGGCGCGGACCGGCTTGAACAAACGCGACGATCGAACGCGACAATGAACAGGTGCTCCGCCGCGACACGAACGGGATCGTCGACCCGCGTACGCTCACCCGCCGGGTCCGCTACCGGCGGCTGCCGCCGGCCCCCGAGCTCGCGCGGTGGATCGAGCACTACTGGTTCATCGACTGGGACCTGGCCGAGCCGCACACGCAGCACGTCGTGGGACACCCGACGGTGACGCTGACCGTGATGAAGCCCACATCGGACGATCCCGTGACCGGCCGGGTCACCGGTCCGGCGCGGGCCCTGTTCACGATCGAGCTCGCCGGCCGCGGCTGGGTACGCGGCGCGCAGTTCCGTCCCGGCGCCGCGCGGGCCTTTCTCGGGCGCTCGCCGGGAGGGCTGGCCGGCCGGCAGGTCCCGGTCGCCGAGGCGCTGCCCGCCTTCGACTGGACCGCCGTCGCCAAGGCCGCCGAGCTGATGGCACCGGACGAGGCCGTGGTCGCTGTGCTCGACGCGGCCCTGATCGCCTGCGCGCCCGTACCGGATCCGCGGTCCGACCAGGCGGTCGCGATCGTGGAGGCCGTCCGGGAGGACCGTTCGCTGCGCCGCGTCGACGAGGTCGCCCGGGCCGCAGGCCTGTCCGTACGCGCTCTGCAGCGGCTGTTCGCCGAGCAGGTCGGGGTGTCGCCGAAATGGGTACTGCTGCGCTACCGGATCCACGACGCGGTGGCCGCGGCCGCCCCGGAGGTCGACTGGGCCGGACTGGCCGCCGATCTCGGGTACGCCGACCAGGCCCATCTCGTCCGCGACTTCACCGCGACGCTGGGTGTCCCGCCGGTCGCGTACGCGGCGCGACTGCCTCCGGCGTCGGAGCGGGCCTAGAGCCGGTGCCCCGCTAGAAGAGTCCGGCGGTCGGGCCGGCGTTGTCGCCGCCGCCGCGGCGGCGCAGGTACTTCTCGAACTCGCTGGCGATCTCGTCGCCGGACAGCGGCTGCAGCCCGGCGTCGCCCGCCCGCTCCTCCAGCTCGCGGAGGTATTCGCCCAGCTCGGCGTCTTGTTCGCCGGCCGACTTGACCTTGTCCTCCCAGTCGGCCGACTCCTCGGCGAGGTCGCCGACGGGCACCGGCAGGTCGAGCACCTCCTCGATGCGGTGCAGCAGCGCGAGGGTGGCCTTCGGGCAGGGCGGGTTGTTGGCGTAGTGCGGGACGTGCACCCAGAACGACAGCGAGTCGATCTCGGCGTTCTGGGCGGCGTCGTGCAGCACGCCGACGATGCCGGTCGGGCCGTCGTAGCGGGTCGGCAGCAGGTTGAGCCGCTGCATCGCCTCGCTGTTGGGCGAGCTGCCGCTGATGGGCAGCGGCCGGCTGTAGGGCACGTCGGCCAGCAGCGCGCCGAGCAGCACGATCTGGCCGACCTCCAGGCTGTGGCACAGCTCCAGGACGTCGGCGCAGAACCCCCGCCAGCGCATGTTGGGCTCGATGCCCCGGATCAGCACCACGTCACGGTCGGACCCGGGCGGGCTCGCGACCAGGAACCGCGTGGTCGGCCACTCGATGCGGCGGGTGTCGCCGTCGACGAGGCTGATGTGCGGCCGGGTGACCTGGAAGTCGTAGTAGTCCTCCGGATCGATCGCGGCGATCTCCTTCGCGTCCCACAGCTGCTCCAGATGATCCAGGGCGGCCGAGGCGGCGTCGGCGGCGTCGTTCCATCCCTCGAAGGCGGCGAGGGCCACCGGGTTGCGCAGGGTCGGCAGTCCGTCGAACTCACTCACATCCGACAGCCTAGTCCGCTCCTACGACAGCGCCGCACGGCGACGAGGCCGGGCCTGGCGTGTCGGCGTACGCCGGTCCCGCTGACCGGGAGGGCGGCCCTGCCGGCGAGGTGGCGTCCGACGTGCGGATTAAGCTGAATGCGTGACGAATGCCTTCCTTGCCGCGCTCCGTGACCGTGTCCTCATCGCCGACGGTGCGATGGGCACGATGTTGCAGGCGGCCGGGCCCACGCTGGACGACTTCGGCGGCCTGGAGGGCTGCAACGAAGTGCTGAACGTGACCCGGCCCGACATCGTGCGGGCCGTGCACGAGGCCTACTTCGCGGCCGGGTCGGACTGCGTCGAGACCAACACGTTCGGGGCCAACGCCACCGCGCTGGGCGAGTACGGGATCAGCGAGCGGATCTACGAGTACTCGGTGTCCGGAGCCCGGCTGGCCCGGGAGGTCGCGGACGGCTTCGCGGCCGACGGCCGGCCCCGGTTCGTGATCGGTTCGGTCGGCCCCGGCACGAAGCTGCCGAGCCTGGGCCACCTGCCGTACGCGACGCTCCGCGACGCGTACACGGAGAATGTGCGCGGCCTGGTGGACGGCGGCGCGGACGCGGTCCTCGTGGAGACCTGCCAGGACCTGCTGCAGGTGAAGGCGGCGGTGATCGGCGCGAAGCGGGCGATCGCGGCGAGCGGCCGCGAGGTGGCGCTGATCGCGCAGATGACCGTGGAGACCACGGGCACGATGCTTTTGGGCAGCGAGATCGGCGCGGCGCTGGCGGCGATCGAGCCGCTGGGCATCGACCTGATCGGGATGAACTGCGCGACCGGCCCGGCGGAAATGACCGAGCACCTGCGCTACCTGTCGCAGCACGCCCGGGTGCCGGTGTCGGTGATGCCGAACGCGGGCCTGCCGATCCTGACGGCCGACGGCGCGCACTACCCGCTGACCCCGGACGAGCTGGCCGAGGCGCTGGGCCGGTTCGTGAACGAGTACGGCGTGAACTTCGTCGGCGGCTGCTGCGGCACGACGCCCGGGCACATCGCCGCGGTGGTCGCCGCGCTGAACGAGACCGCCCCCGTCCGCCGCGAGCCGCGCATCGAGCCGGGTCTCGCGAGCCTCTACCACCACGTGCCGTTCCAGCAGGACGCGAGCGTGCTGCTGGTCGGCGAGCGGACGAACGCCAACGGCTCCAAGGCGTTCCGTGACGCGATGCTGGCCGGCGACTTCAACGGCTGCATCGAGATCGCCCGCGAGCAGGCCCGCGACGGCTCGCACCTGCTGGACCTGTGCGTCGACTACGTCGGCCGGGACGGCGCGGCCGACATGCGCGAGCTGGCCGGCCGGTTCGCGACCGCGTCCACGCTGCCGATCATGCTCGACTCGACCGAGCCGGCCGTGCTGGAGGCCGGCCTGGAGATGCTCGGCGGCCGCTCGATCATCAACTCCGTCAACTTCGAGGACGGCGACGGCCCGAACTCCCGCTACATGCGAGTGATGCCGGTCGTGCGCGAGCACGGCGCGGCCGTGGTGGCGCTGACCATCGACGAGGAGGGCCAGGCGCGTACGCGGGAGTGGAAGGTGCGCGTCGCCGACCGCCTCATCGACGACCTCACCGGCCGGTGGGGCCTGCGCATCCAGGACATCTTCATCGACGCGCTGACCTTCCCGATCGCCACCGGCCAGGAGGAGACCCGCCGCGACGGCATCGAGACGATCGAGGCGATCCGCGAGATCGCGGCCCGCCACCCGGGGGTGAACTTCACCCTGGGTGTCTCGAACATCTCCTTCGGCCTCAACCCGGCCGCCCGCCAGGTGCTCAACTCCGTGTTCCTGCACGAGTGCACCCAGGCCGGTCTGACCAGCGCGATCGTGCACGCCTCGAAGATCCTGCCGATGGCGCGCATCCCCGAGGAGCAGCGCCAGGTCGCCCTCGACCTCGTCTACGACCGGCGCGTCTTCCGGGCCGACGGCACGGTGGAATACGACCCGCTGCAGAAGTACATCGACCTGTTCGAGGGCGTCGACGCGGCCTCGGCCCGCGCCTCGCGCGCCGAGGAACTACTGGCCCTGCCGCTCGACGAGCGGCTGCAGCGGCGCATCGTCGACGGCGAGCGCAACGGCCTGGAAGCCGACCTCGACCTCGCCCTGGAGTCCCGCGGGGCGCTGGAGATCGTCAACGACACCCTGCTGGAGGGCATGAAGACGGTCGGCGACCTGTTCGGCTCCGGCCAGATGCAGCTGCCGTTCGTCCTGCAGTCCGCCGAGGTGATGAAGATCGCGGTCGCGTACCTCGAACCGCACATGGAGAAGGCCGACGCCGCCGGCAAGGGCACGATCGTGCTGGCCACCGTCCGCGGCGACGTGCACGACATCGGCAAGAACCTGGTCGACATCATCCTGTCCAACAACGGCTACACGGTCGTCAACCTCGGCATCAAGCAGCCGATCAACGCGATCCTCGACGCCGCCGAGGAGCACTCGGCCGACGTCATCGGCATGTCCGGCCTGCTGGTCAAGTCGACGGTCATCATGAAGGAGAACCTCGCCGAGATGCTCGCGCGCGGCATGGCCTCGCGCTGGCCGGTCCTGCTCGGCGGCGCGGCCCTGACCCGCTCCTACGTCGAGGACGACCTGCGCTCCCTGTTCGACGGCGGCCAGGTCCACTACGCCCGCGACGCCTTCGAGGGCCTCGCCCTCATGGACCGGGTCATGACCGCCAAGAAGACCGGCGTCGCCGTCCTCGACCCCGTCCGCGAGGCCGCGCTGGCCGCCCGCCGCGAACGCCGCGAGAAGCACCGCGCCGTCGTCACGGCCGAACTTCCCGGCCTGGACGATGCCAGCGTACGCAGCGACGTCGCGACCGACGCCGAGGTGCCGCAGCCGCCCTTCTTCGGTACGCGCGTCGTCAAGGGCATCCCGACCGGCGACTACGTGTCCATGCTGGACGAACGGGCGCTGTTCCTCGGCCAGTGGGGCCTGCGCGGCGCGCGGGCCGGCCAGGGACCGTCCTACGAGGAGCTGGTCGAGACCGAGGGCCGCCCGCGGCTGCGTTACTGGCTCGACCGCTTCGCCACCGAGCAGGTCCTCGAAGCGGCCGTCGTCTACGGCTACTTCCCGTGCTACTCCTCGGGCAACGACCTCGTCCTGCCCGAGCAGGGCGTCACGTTCACCTTCCCGCGGCAGCGCCAGGAGCGGCGGCTGTGCCTGTCCGACTTCTTCCGCACCCAGGCGGCGGGACCCGACGTGGTCGGGCTGCAGCTGGTCACCGTCGGCCACACCATCAGCGAGTACGCGAACAAGCTGTTCGCGCAGAACGCGTACCGGGACTATCTGGAGGTGCACGGGCTGTCGGTGCAGCTGACCGAGGCCCTGGCCGAGTACTGGCACGCGCGCGTCCGCTCGGAATTGTCCCTCCCGTCCGGCGGCTCGGTCGGGTCAGCCGACCCCGGTGACCTCGCGGGGATCCTGCACAACGACTACCGCGGCTGCCGGTACGCGTTCGGCTATCCGGCGTGCCCGGACCTGGAGGACCGGGCGAAGATCGTGTGGCTGCTGGACGCGGGGCGGATCGGTGTGGAGCTGTCCGAGGAATACCAGCTGCATCCGGAGCAGGCGACGGACGCGATCATCGTCCACCACCCGGAAGCGAACTACTACAACGCCAAGTGACGGGTACGCCTATCCTGACGTGTTGTTTCGTGGCCTGATCATGGATGTTGGCCGTCTGTGGGCCGTTGGGCGGCTCGTCGGGGGCCTTCGAGCGCGCGATCTACGGCGGCACCGAGTGACGGATCGTTGTCGGGAGGTGGGTGACACGTCCACTGGACGAGAGTGGAATTTCGCTGGTGGACGCTGATCTCGGTGCGGCAGACTTCGCGGTCGTGGCGGACGAGATCGCGCGGCTCATCAGGCTGTTGGACGACGACTCGACCGAGATCGCCGAGGACGCGAAGGCTGAACTGATCTCGATCGGGGGCGAGGCGATCCAGCCGTTGGCGGCCGCCGTGGGATCGCTGGACCGATACGGTCAGCTTTCTGCGATCGAGGTCTTCGAGCACCTTGGCGATGCCACCGCCGGACCTGCGTTGACTGGTCTGCTCCGCAGCGAGCATAGGACGGTTCGGGAGTGGTCGGCCTGGGCGATCGCTGAGCTCGGCGTTCGGGAGGCGGTGCCGATGTTGTGGGAGGCGTATCGGCGGCAGCGTGTCAGTGGTGACGGGCCTGATTGGACCGAGGCGGTTGGGATCCGTCGCGCGCTGACGGTGCTGGGAGCGCGGCAGGAGGTCGTGCCGCCGTTGACGTCGTCGTTACGGACGACAGCCGGCGGCATTCAACGGGCCTGGCCGTCTGCCCGGCTTGTGGACGTCGTCAACGACCTGGCCGACCGCGATCAGGCGGTGCTGTACTTCATGCTGTGGGCTGTCATCGACGGTGGCGCGTACTGGAACGGCCATGAGCAGCTCGACGAGCCGCTCGACTTCGGCAAGCCATGGTGGCAGGTCGTGGAGGACGCGCGGGAGTCCGCACTCATCGAGGCGGCATTCGTGGCTCCGCGTCCGAACCTGTTCGTGACCGTGGAGTGGATCGATCGCGCGGATGTCTGAAGGATAGGAAACGCGCGACGCAGGCCGATGACCGGCGACACCAAGCCCACCAGCACCCGGCGGAGTGTCACCTATGTCCCGACAATCGCGGCGTACGAGGGCGAGCGACAGCAGACTATTTCCCGAACTGGACCCTGTTTACTCCGCGAGGTCTAACCGTCATGATCGTTCGTTCACACCGAAGCGAGCCACTGGCAACAGGGTTGCGAGATGGGTGTCGTTCGGGCACGGTGTCTGCGGACCGGTGGCAGAGTCTGGACTATTGCAGCGTCTACGTGCCACGCAGCCCGCACGCGGGCGGCACCTTGACGTGTGGGGCCTTCAGGCGTGCCTTGGCCCTACCGGGGGTTCGAATCCCCTCCGGTCCGCGTGGAGCCAGTGTCTTGGGCTGTGGGCCGTCTGGGGTCGACACGGTCCGGCCAGCGACGACCGAGACTGACCATATTCGCGCAGGCCAGACCAGGTTTCGAGTGCCCCGATCAGAGACGCTGGAAAGCGTTGATCAGTGCAATGCCACGTAGGGACGCCTTCGGCGTACCGATGCGGCGTATGGATGGGATGACAACCGATATGCCGGTGTGACGCGTTCGCTACCTCGGGAACCCGATGATCGGGTGCCGACCGAGGAGACCCGCATGCGCCGCACCGGTTTCTACAGTGGACTGACCGCCGCGCTGGCGGCTGTCCTGCTGGCGGGCTGTTTCGCCGGTACGCCGAACCTCGGCCCGAGCCAGCAGCCCGTCGAGGCCGGACACGCCTGCGAGGATCTGGCCGACACCGGCAACCAGATCGAGTTCGGTGACGAGCTGGGCGACGAGATCCACGGCGTCGAGCTGGGAATGGGCAAGACCGGTGTCATCCTGGCCCACGAGGAGTCCGGTGACGTCTGCGAGTGGCTGCCGTTCGGGCAGGAGTTGCAGGCCAACGGGTACCACGTGCTCGTGTTCGACTTCGTGGACGACTCGGTCGGGGTGTCGAAGGGGCCCGAAGGCGACATGGTCCGCCAGCTCCAGTCGGCCGCGGCGTTCCTGCGCAAGCTCGGCGCGCAGTCGATCGTCCTCATGGGAGCGTCGATGGGGGCGACGGGGGTGCTGAACGCGGGCGGCGTACTGAGTCCGGGGCCGGCGGCGGTGGTCGCGCTGTCGCCGATCGGGGACTACAAGGGGGTGAAAGCGGTCGACGGGGCGAAGAAGGTCACGGTCCCGCTGCTGGTCGCGGCCGGCAAGAAGGACACGATCACCTATCCCGACAGCGCCGACATCGCTCAGGCGGCGTACGCGCAGGCGCCCGCGAAGAACAAGAAGCTGCTCCTCGGCAACGACGAACTGCGCGGGCACAACATCGTGACGCAGGGGATCGGCCACGACGACGTACGCGTACAGGTGCTGACCTGGCTCACGACCGTCGCGCCTCCGCTGCCCTGAGCCGGCCGGTCAGAAGCTGGAACCTCGGCTCGCGGCGGTGAGGATCACGGTGCCGAAGATGTCGCACACCAGCAGCACGATGACGACCTGCAGGACGGTGAAGATCCAGCCGAGGACCACCGCCAGGTTGGCGAGCTCGATGCCGCGCTCGCCGGACTCCGCGATCTGCTGCTTCGCCTTGCCCCCGAGGTAGATGCCTACGGGCGGGAGGACGAAGCACGCGAAGACGATCGCGAGGATCGCGTACGCGTTGGTCGGAATGTAGCGCTCGGGCGCGTATCCGGACGGCTGGGGCTGCGGTGCGGGCGGTAGCGACGGCGGCGCGACCTGGTCGGCGGGGGCGGGATAGGGCGGCGGCTCGCCGGCCGGGGCGTGCGGGCGCAGGTGCGGCGCGGGGGCGTGCGGGGCCGGCTCGCTCATGGTTCCTCCCGTGGTGAGCTGAGTGCCGCCACAGTATGAGACGCCGGCACAACCCGCGCGGGGCTTCCCGATCAGGCAGCGGCGACGGCCGCGAGCACCACCGGGTCCGCGCATCCCCGGGCGAATCCCGCGATCCGCTGCCGGATCTCGCGTCCCAGCATCCACGTCCCGATCCGCTCGGCGACGGGCCGCAGCCACGCGGGCCGGCATTGGAAGTTGTACCGCCAGGTGGCCACGCACGAGCCCGGATCCGTTGCCACCGGCGCGAACCGCCAGCCGCCCGCCATCATCGCGAAGAACCACGGGCCGCGGACCATCTTCATGCCGACGTTGGTGGGCGGGTTGTAGGACACGTATTCGCTGATCATCGTGGCGCCGAGCCGGTGCCGGGTGAAGGTGCGTACGCCCTTGCCGGGTGCGGTCGCCCCGGCCACGAAGTGCTGCGAGCGGACGAAAGGGTCCCAGCGGTAGCGCGTCTCGCCGGTCGTCTGGGACACGGCGAAGGCGACCTCGGGCGGCACGGGAACGGTGACACTGGCTTCGACGACGGGCACAAGGACATGATGCCCGGTCGGCCGCCGGAAAGATCAGCGCCCGCGGAACCCCTTACCGCCCGACCGAGGGAGTCCGTTCGGTCCATCCAGCATTATTGATCAACTTGGTAATCTCAGTCCGACCTGGGGCGGGCTCATCGAACGACGTGCGAGGAGACGCATTGCGCGCCATTGTGATCGACGACTTCGGTGCCGCACCCACGGTCGCCGAGATCCCCGACCCCGTACCCGGACCCGGTGAGGTCCGGGTCAAGGTACGCGTCGCCTCCCTGAACGGCTTCGATCTCGCCATGGCCCGGGGCTGGCTGCGCGGGATGATGGACCACGAGTTCCCGGCGACGCTCGGCCGCGACTTCGCCGGAACCGTCGACGCCGTCGGCGAGGGCGTGTCGGCGTACGCGCCGGGCGACGAGGTGTTCGGGGTGGTCCTGACGCAGCCGCTGCACCACGGCTCCTTCGCCGATCACCTGGTGATCCCGGCCGACCACAACATCGCCCCGATCCCGGCCGGCGTCGACCTGCTGCGGGCGGGCACGATCGGCCTCGCCGGAGCCGCCGCGCTCGCGAGCCTCGGCGCGGTCGCCCCGCACCGCGGCGACCTCGTCCTCGTCTCCGGCGCGACCGGCGGTGTCGGCGCCGCCGCCATCCAACTCGCGGTCCAGGCGGGTGCCGAGGTCATCGCGACGGCGGCACCCGGCGGCGAGGCGGCCTTCGTCCGCGAGCTCGGCGCGGTCCACGTCGTCGACTACACCGGCGACGTGGCGGCCCAGGTGCGCCAGCTGGCGCCCGGCGGGATCGCCGCCGCGCTGCACTATGCGGGGGACCCGGACGTGCTGGCCGGCGTACTGATGGAGGGCGGTCGCTACGCCACGCTGCTGAGCGCGCTGCCCAGCGGCGACCTGCCGATCACCGCGGTGCCGATCTACGCCACGCCGCACCGCGAAGTCCTCGAACACCTCGGGGCGCTCGTCGCGGGCGGCGAACTGCGCCTGCCGGTCCAGCGGACCTACTCGCTCGACGCGGTCCCCAAGGCGCTGGAGGACTTCGCCGCCGGCACCCTCGGCAAGCTGGCCGTCGTCATCGACTGACCCCGCTCCACTCTCGACGATCTTGCGCGAATGTCCGGGCATTTCGGGCGCACCGGAAGAAATTCGGGGCATTCGCGCAAGATCGTTGAGGATCAAGATCAAGTTCATGTCCCGGGTTCGTCGATCTCACCTCCGCTCCTCGCGCGGGAGACCGTTCCGGCCCTGGGGGGCCTCCACTGCCAGGTGAGTGGGGCGACGCATCCTTCGCCGCGGATCGGTCCCTGCTTTACCCTTCGCTCCTGGTCTTTGTTGCGATTGTCCGATTTTCGTGAGGCGCAAGGTCGGCGGTGTATGGATCTTGAAGAGGGAGTGCGGCTCGATGCGGAGAAGTCATCCCGCATCGCCGGCACGATCGCCTTGATCAAGTACCGCTATAACGGCATCGCGGCGCCGATTTCCTTGATCAAGTACCGTCATTACGGCGTGAGAGCGCTTCCCTGCCGGATAGACGGTATTTGATCGAGGCTATCCGGCGCGTCCTGCCGTAATAGCGGTAAACGATCACTCGGGGCAGGATCGCCCCATCTGACGGGAAGGCATGATCAAGTTCCCAAATCCTGCAGAAAGCGGGCCGATTCCGCAGCTCCAGGGAACTCGATCACGCCATGGAGATCCACTACTGCAGAATCCGGGTACTGGATCGAGGCCCAGGGACGTTCCGGACCACACAAGCGACCGGAGAGCCGGTTTCCGGCCGGGCGGCGGGAGACTCGGTCTTGATGGTGGTGACTGTCAGTACCAGCGGTGGAAGTGGTGGACGGGGCCGTGGCCGTGGCCGACGTCGAGGCGGTCGCCGGCCGCGAGGGCGTCGGTCAGGTAGCTCTTCGCGGCGCGGATCGCATCCTCCCAGGACTCGGATCGTGGTCGCAGCGCCGCGATCGCCGAGGACAGGGTGCAGCCGGTCCCGTGGTCGTTGGTGGTGGTGACGCGCGGGGCTGACAGGCGTACGACCGGGGCGCCGGGTGAGGCGAGGTACAGGTCGGGGGAGTCGGGGCCACCGAGGTGGCCGCCCTTGAGCAGGACCGCCGGGCCGTACGCGGCCAGCGCCGACAGCTGTTCCAGCATCTCGGGTTCGGTGGTGGCCTCGGGTACGCCGAGCAGGTCCGCCGCCTCCGGCAGGTTGGGGGTGATCAGGTCGACGACCGGCAGCAGTTCGTCGCGGAGGGCGTCGACAGCCGACTCCAGGAGCAGCCGGTCGCCGCTCTTGGCGACCATGACCGGGTCGAGGACCACTGTGGACGGACGTCGGTCGCGCAGGACGGTCGCCACGGCGGAGACGATGGACGCGTCGGCCAGCATGCCGATTTTGACCGCGTCGACGCGTACGTCGTCGAGGACGGTGTCGAGCTGCTGGGTGACGAAGTCGGCGGGCACGCTCATCACGGCGCGTACGCCCAGGGTGTTCTGCGCCGTCAGTCCGGTGAGGACGGACATGCCGTACGCGCCGAGCGCCGCGAAGGTCTTCAGATCGGCCTGGATGCCGGCGCCGCCGCTGGGGTCGGAGCCGGCGATCGTCAGCACGTTCGGGATCATCGGACGGACTCCGGCGCCCCGGCCCCGGGAGAGGGCGAAGGCGAGGGCGCCCCGGTCCGCGGCGAGGGCGGCCCGAACGGCAGGGCCACCACGAAGGCGATGAGGAACGAGAACAGCGACGCCGACACCCAGCTCTGCGGCGCGAAGTGCAGCAGGTCCCGGATGTGCTTCCACTCCGTGGACCACCAGACGAGCTGGCCCGGGTTCACCAGCTGGTACGCGGCGAACCCCAGAACCCACGGCAGCAGCAGACCGGTCCGGGCCGGCGCGGTGGCCGACGTGTCCCAGGTACGCCAGCCGGCGTACACGAAATAGCGGACGACGAACACCGCGAACAGCGGGACGAAGACGGAGCCGACGAGGTAGAGGAAGTTCTGGAAGGAGGCGATGTCGACGGCGAGCGCGAGCAGCGTCGCGAGCGAGCCGACGGCGACCGCGAGGATGCGGCGGTCCACTCTGGACAGCAGGTTCTGGGCCGAGATGGCGGTGGAGTAGACGTTGGCGAAGCTCTCGTCGAGCTCGCGGACGACGAGGACGCCGAAGGCCAGCCAGCCGGCCGGTACCGCGATGAACGCGCCGAACATGCCGCTCTGCGACGGGTCGCCGGCCGCGACCGTGCTCAGCGCGAGCAGGCCGAGGCCGTAGCAGGCGATCTGGGTCAGCGAGAAGCCGGTGAGCGAGCCGAGGAACGCCCCCCGCTCGGTACGCGCATGCCGCGAGTAGTCGGCGGCCAGCGGGATCCACGAGACGGAGACGGCGATGACGAGGTCGGCGCCGGGCCAGAAGCCGTCCCAGCCGCCGGCCGTCAGCGACGGGTGCGGATGGGTGAGCAGCTGGACGACGAGGTAGCCCATCGCGAGGACGACCGCGACGAGCGCGTAGCGGCGCAGGAGGCGTACGGAGCCGAGGGGGCGCACGGCCATGACGGTCGTCAGGACGCCGGCGAGGACGATGTAGAGCCAGTCGAGCTTCCACGGCAGCAGCTGCTTCGCGGCCGCGGCGATGACGTAGAGCTCGAAGGTCGCCCAGCCGAGCAGCTGGACGAGGTTGAGCGCGGTCGGCAGCCAGGACAGCCGGGCCCCGAACAGGCCGCGCAGCATCACCATCGCGGGCTGCCCGGTACGCGCGCCGGCCGCCGCCGCGAGGGCGAGACCGAGCGTACCGATGAGGGTGCCGGCGACGATCGCGGTGAAGGCGGCCAGGATGGACATGCCCGCGCCGACGACGTAGACCGCGGTGACGGGGCCGAGCAGGCTGATGCCGAGGTTGCCCCAGAGGGCCACGTGATCGAGGAAACCCAGGGTACGCGGCTGCGGGTCGGCCAGCCGCAGGCCGGGTTCCTGCGCGGGCGCCAGAACTGTCATCGCCGTGCCCTTTCTGTCGTCATGAGGCTGTCGGGGGAGGTCAGAGGACCGGCATGCCGGTGGTGGGCGAGGACGCGACCGCGTGCCCGCGGCGGGGAATGCGCCCGGCCCGGTACGCGAGCCGCCCCGCGCGTACGGCCGCGGCCATGGCGGCGGCCATCATCGCGGGATCCTGCGCGCGGGTGACGGGGGAGGCGAGCAGGACGGCGTCGCAGCCGAGCTCCATCGCGAGGGCCGCGTCGGAGGCGGTGCCGATGCCGGCGTCGAGGATCACCGGGACGGTGGCCTCGGCGACGATCATCTCGATGTTGTGCGGGTTGAGGATGCCCAGGCCGCTGCCGATCGGCGCGCCGCCCGGCATCACCGCCACGCAGCCGGTCCGCTGCAGGCGCCGGGCCAGGATCGGATCGTCGTTGGTGTACGCGAACACCTGGAAGCCCTGCGCCACCAGCTGTTCGGCCGCGTCCAGCAGCTCGACCGCGTCCGGCAGCACGGTGTGCTCGTCGGCCACGACCTCCAGCTTGATCCAGTCGGTCTCCAGCGCCTCCCGGGCCAGCTGCGCGGTCAGCACCGCCTCGCGGGCCGTGCGGCAGCCCGCGGTGTTCGGCAGGAACCGCACGTCACGGCGGCTGACGACGTCCACAAGGGACCCTGTCTGGCGCGGATCCGCGCGCCGCATCGACACCGTGCACATCGCGGTCCCCGACGCGTCCAGGATCTCCTCGACCACGCGCAGGCTCGGCGCCCCGCCCGTGCCGAGGACCAGGCGCGACGCCAGCTTCTCGCCCGCCACGATGAGCTCGTCGTCAGCCACCCTGCACCGCCGTCAGCAGCTCGACCGTCACGCCTTCGGTCAGGACCAGCGCCGCCCAGGTCGAGCGCGGCGCCACGGCCCCGTCCACCGCGGCCGCGACCCCTTTGCCGGTACGCGAGACGGTGCCGACGAGGTCCGCCAGGGTGGTTCCGGCGTCCACCTCGCGCGGCTCGCCGTTCACGACGACGTTCATGATGGTCCTCCCTGGGTTCGCGCCTCGGTTCGCGCCTGGAATCGCGCCGGGTCGAAGGGTGTGACGAGGTCCGGCGTACGCCCGGTGGTGATCAGGTCCGCGATCGCGTCCGCGGTCACGGGGGCGAGCAGGATTCCGTTGCGGTAGTGCCCGGTGGCGTACAGCACGCCGTCGGTGGCGGACCGGCCGAGCAGCGGCGCGTTGTCCGGCGTACCGGGGCGGACGCCGGTGCTGACCTCGACGAACTCGGCCTCGCTCAGCTCGGGGACGAGGGTCTGGGCGTCGCGCAGCAGCTCGTAGACCGCCCCGGCGCGCGGCCGCAGGTCGAACCCGGCCTCCTCGCTCGACGCCCCGACCACCAGTTCCCCGTCCGTACGCGGAACCACGTACACGGGATTGCCCCGGACGCTGCCCCGCACGACGTGTCCGAGCAGGCCGGGCGGGCGCCGCAGGCGCAGGGTCTGGCCCTTGACGGGGCGTACCGGCGGCGGATCGGGCAGGCCGTCGATGCCGCCCGACCAGGACCCGGCCGCGACGACCACGACACCGGCCGCGAGGCGGTCACCGGTGTCCAGTGTGACCTCCGTCCCCCCGGCGGTCCCGGCGATCCGGGTCACGCGGGCCGGGATCACGTCGACCCCGAGCCGGGCGACGACTGCTCGGAGCGCGCGTACCAGGGAACGGTTGTCGACCTGGTGGTCCCCGGCCGCGAGGAGCCCGCCGGGCAGGCCCGCCGCGAGCGCGGGTTCGATCGTGCGCAGCTCGCGGCCGGTGAGGACCTCGGAGCGCAGGCCGAGCGAGGCGTGGAAGGCCGCGAGGTCGCGCAGGCCCGCGAGGTCGGCGGCGTCCCAGGCGGCGGCGACGGTGCCGCACTCGCGCAGGCCGACCGCGGACCCCGCGGCGTCGCCCAGCTCGGCGGCGAACGACGGCCAGCGGCGGGCCGCGGCCAGGTTGAGATCGAGCAGCTCGCGGCCCTCGTAGCCGAGCTCGGTGACGGGGGCCAGCATGCCCGCCGCCGTCCACGACGCGCCCGCGCCCGGCGCCGGATCGGCGACGGTGACGCGCAGCCCGCGCTCGGCGCACCGCCACGCGACGGCCAGCCCGATCACCCCGCCGCCCGCGATCACCGCATCGATGGGCACGCCGATCCTCCCTGTCTGGACGCTCCCTGTCCGGACGCCCCCTGTCCGGACGCACCCGTATGGACGCACCGGTATGGGATGAGCAGCTGGGAGGGTGGAACGGCTCCCTGCGCCGGCATTACCCGGATCAGGTTCTACGGTCGGCGGCTCCCAGCTGCCCTCTCAGCCCGGTCTACCGGGCTCCCGTGCGGCCGCAACCATACTCCGCAACGTGTTGCCGGTGGAATGGGGTACCGTCGGCGACCATGGCCACCCCTGGTTCCACCGCTCGTGAGCTGCTCGCCCAGGCCCGGCTCTACCTGTGCACCGACGCCCGGGCCGGTGCGGGCGACTTCGGCGACTTCGTCGAAGCGGCGTACGCGGGCGGCGTCGACATCATCCAATTGCGGGACAAGACGCTCGAAGCTCGCGAAGAACTCGGGTACCTCGCCGTGCTCCGGACCGCAGCCGAACGGTGGGGGCGGCTCTGGGCGGTCAACGACCGGGCCGACGTCGCGTACGCGGCCGGGGCGCCGGTCCTGCACCTCGGCCAGGACGATCTCCCCGTCGCGTACGCCCGCCGGCTGCTCGGTCCGGACGTCCTCATCGGACGGTCGACGCACTCGCCCGCGCAGTTCGACGCGGCGGCCGCCGAGCCGGGCGTGGACTACGTGGTGGCCGGGCCGACCTGGGCGACCCCGACCAAGCCGGGCCGGCCGGCGGCCGGACTGTCGCTGCTCGACCACGCGGCGGCCGTCGGGGCCGGGGACCGGCCGTGGTGGGCGATCGGCGGGATCGAGGACCTGTCGCGACTGGACACGGTGATCGCGCACGGGGCGCGGCGGGTGGTCGTGGTCCGGGCGATCACGCAGGCCGCGGACCCGGCGGCCGCCGCGCGCTCCTTCGCCACCCGCCTGACCTCGCCCGCCTGACCTCGCCTCCCTGACCCCGGTGCGCGCGGCCCTTGATCTCGTTTGGATCAGGGATCGCCACGTAATCTTGGGCCAAGATTCGGGTGATTTCCCTGATCCAAACGGGATCAAGCGGGCGGGCGGCGCCGCGGGGGTGGGGCGCGGGGGCGGCCGCGGGGGTGGGGCGGCGGGTTTGTCAGGCGGTGCGGGCGGGTGTGGGTTGTGCTGGAGCCGGGTGGACGGCGGCGAGGGCTTTCGCGCGGCCGGGCAGGAGGAGCGCGGCCGCCATGCCGGCGTACCCCATGACGGCCGTGGCCACGATCGCCGGGGTGAAGCCGTCCGCGAACGCCCCCGGCGTGCCGAAGACGACGCCGGCGATGGCGACTCCGAACGCCCCGCCCAGCTGGCGCATGGTGCTGAAGGTGCCCGAGGCGATGCCGATGTCGGCCGGGGCCACGCTCGACACCACCGACCGGGTCAGCGCCGGCAGGGCGAACGAGACCCCGATGCCCGACACGATCAGGCCGGCGCCGGCCCAGGCGTACGCGCGGTCGGGCCCGGCGGTCAGGCCCAGCCAGAGCAGGCCCGTCGACAGCACGGCCAGCCCGCCGGCGACCAGGCCGCGTGACCCCCAGCGGTCGGCCAGCGTACCGGCGCGCGGGGCGAGCAGCAGCGGGGCGACACCCCACGGCAGCAGCCGCAGCCCGGCCTCCAGCGGCTGGAGGTGCTGGGCGAGCTGGAAGTACTGCGCCGTGAAGAAGATCGACCCGGTGAGCGCCCCGTTGAGCAGGAACACCGCCGCGTTGCCGGCCGAGAACGCGCGGGAGCCGAACAGCCGCAACGGCAGCATGGGCGCCGGCGTACGCCGTTCCCACCACAGGAACGCGCCGGTGACGGCCAGTCCGGCGAGGCCGAGCGGCCAGTTCGTGCGTACCAGGGAATAGGCCAGGAGGAACGCGGCGAGGGCGGAGAGGACGACGCCGACCCCGTCGAGGCGGACGGCACGGGTGGGCGTGACCGGTACGCGGGCCAGCACCAGCACGAGGGCGACGACCCCGACGGGCACGTTGATCCAGAAGATCCACTGCCAGGCGAGGCCCTGGGTGACGGCGCCGCCGACGACCGGGCCGAGGGTGACGCCGAGGCCGCTGACGCTGCCGTAGACGCCGGTCGCCCAGCCGCGCCGCTCGGGCGGGAAGGCGGCGTTGAGCAGGGAGAGGGCGGCGGGCATGATCGCGGCCGCGCCGGCGCCCTGCACGGTACGCGCGGCCAGCAGCCAGCCGATCGACGGTGCCAGCGCGCAGGCGGCCGAGGCGAGGGCGAACAGCCCGAGGCCGGCGGCGAAGACGAGCCGGCGGCCGAACCGTTCGCCGAGCCCGGCGGCGGTCATGAGGAGCACCGCGAAGCTCAGCGTGTACGCGTTCACGGTCCATTCGAGCCCGGCGAGCGAGGCGCCGAGATCCTTCTGGACGGCCGGCAGCGACGTCGCGACGACGAGCATGTCCAGCACGACCATGAAGGAGGCGACGGAGCTGAGGGCGAGGACCCACATCTGTGTTCTCTTCACACCGGTACTGACACGCAGCGGGCGGGAAACCGGTCGCGCCGCCGGGAGCGACCGGAAACGGCCCGCGGCGGTGTCAGTACCAGTATGGAGATCGTGGAGGACACGTTGGCGCAGATCTTCGAAGCGCACCGGCGGGAGCTGCAGGCGCACTGCTACCGCATGCTCGGGTCGGTCCAGGATGCGGAGGACGTCGTGCAGGAGAGCATGTTCGCGGCCTGGCGCGCGTACGCGGGTTTCGAGGGGCGCAGTTCGGTGCGTACGTGGCTGTTCAGGATCACGACCAACCGGTGCCTGAACTTCCTGCGCGACTCCGCCCGCAAGCCGCTGCCCGGCACCGAGGTGCCGCTGCCGGAGCCGACCCACGTCGGCGAGCCGCTGTGGCTGGAGCCCTTCCCGGATCTGCTGCTCGACGGCGTGCCGGACGCCGCGCCCGGTCCCGACGCGCGGTACGAGGCCAAGGAGGCGATCTCGCTGGCCTTCGTCGCGGCCGTGCAGTACCTGCCGCCCCGCCAGCGCGCGGTGCTGCTGCTGCGCGACGTCCTGGGCTACCGCGCGGCCCAGGTCGCCGAGCTGCTGGACATGACCGAGGACGCGGTCGCCGGGGCGCTCAAGCGGGCCCGCGCGGCGATGCCGCTGCCCGTTCCCGCCCAGCCGGTCGATCCCACGCTGGGCGGGCGCTTCGCCGCCGCCTTCGAGGCCGGCGACATGGCCGCGCTCGTCGGCCTGCTCGCCGAGGACGTACGCCTGACGATGCCGCCACTGCCGGTCGCGTACGTGGGGCGCGCGGTCACCATGGACTTCCTCACCCGCATCGCCTTCCGCGACGACCGGCGTTACCGGCTGGTCCCGGTCGGCGCCAACCGCCAGGTGGCCTTCGGCTGCTACCTGCGCGACGGGTACGCCGGATGCTGGCGGGCGCACGGCGTCCTCGTGCTGGACGCGTCGGGCGCGGAGGTCCGGGCGCTGACGCGGTTCGTCGACAACAGCGTGCTGCCGGCGTTCGGGCTGCCCCGCCGGCTGACCTGAGCGGCGCTCGCGGGTTTCGCGGGGAACACCGCGACGATACGAAATGCCCGATTTGTCGTTCATAGGTTGGGGAGCCGCGGGAGTTCCCCCTATGGAGGCACCTGAATGCACATGAACATCCGGCCGCGCGTACGCGCCCTGATCGCGGTGGGGGCGGCGGCGGCCACCCTCGTCGTCGGGCTCATCGCCGTGGCCGCACAGAACGGCCAGCCGCGCGCGGCGTGGGCCGACTCCGTCATCAACATCAACCCGGGCAACGTCCCCACCACGGCCGACGCGTCGGGCGTGACCCATCAGTGCGACGCGAACCAGGGTGGCGGCCCGTTCGCGGGGCAGGACGTCTGGGTCTTCGTCCTGCCCGGCAACCACGCCACCTCCGGCGACTTCGTGTCGCTGACGGCGTTCTTCGGCGTGAACGGCTCGGTGACCATCACCGCGGCCGGCGACCCGGGCAGCTTCTCCAACGGCGGCCCGGCGACCTCGAAGGCGTGGATCGTCACGCCGAAGGGCTGGACGCTGACCGGGGCGACCGCCACGATCACGGGTACCGCGAGCTTCTTCAACCTGACCCACACGTGCCCGGGGACCAGCGCGTCGCCGTCGCCCAGTGCGTCGCCGTCCGTCTCTCCGTCCGCCTCGCCGTCTGTCTCTCCGTCGGCGTCGCCCTCGGTGTCCCCGTCGGCTTCTCCGTCGGTCTCGCCCTCGGCGTCCCCGTCGGCCTCGCCGTCTTCGTCCCCGTCGGTGTCCCCGTCGGCTTCTCCGTCCGCCTCGCCGTCGGCGAGCCCGTCCCCGTCGCTGTCGCCGTCCCGGTCGCCGCGGCCTTCGCTGTCGCCCAGCCGGCACCCGCACCCGTCGCCCAGCCACCACGGCTACGGCGGCTACGGCCCGCCGAACGACGGCCCGAACATGCACTACCGCTTCTTCATCTGGCCGTAGTTCCCCGCTTTCACCGTATTTCCGGACTGTCAGACTTCACATAGACGAGACGCCCGTCGCGGTACGCGGCGGGCGTCTCGCGTACGCCGGTCAGCCGCGGCCGGTCACCGTGGCGAGTACGCCCGTCGACGCCGCCCAGTCGGTCGACACGATGCTCGCGTGGGCCGCCGCGAGCAGGGCGATCCGCGCCTGTGCCTGCGCCGTCGTCGGGTTGGTCGCGTCGATCGCGGGGGCCACGCCGGACGCGTCCGTCATGTTCAGCAGGTAATGGTGCGAGTCGTACCAGGACGTGTCGATGCCGGCGGCGTACGTGGCGGCGTCTCCGTCGAAGAAGACGAACCAGGGCCGGATGTCCGCCTCGCCGAACCGCGTACGCGGATCGCCGGCCGCCGCGTCCAGCACGGCCGGGAAGGCGGCTCCCGCTCCGGCGTGGTCGCGCAGGTAGCGGCCGTACTCCACATCGGTCGGCAGGGTGTCGAAGGGATTGCCGCGCTCGACCGTCCCCGGGATGATCTCGAAGACGAACCGGCCGGCCATCGCCGAGCGGGCCGGCCAGTTGTCCGCCGCGGCGGCCGCGTCGAGCGTCGCGTACCGGGTGCCGTCGGGCTTGGCCAGCAGATGCGCGGGCGTGAAGAGGGCGCTGCCGAGCTTGGCGGTCAGCAGCGCGTCGAACTCGGCCGGCCCGAGCCCCTTGTTGGCCTCGAAGCCGATCTTCAGCTCCACCTTGACGACCACCGGAGCGTGCCCGGGATGCGCGTCGTGCCAGAGTTTCAGATCGGTCAGGCAGGTGTCGAGCTTCTGGTTCACCGAGCCGGTGTAGAGCTGCGCCGCGGTCGAGGCCGCCGTGCAGTTGTTGGACTGGCCGAGGAGTTCGTGGTTCACCCGCCACTGCTTGACGGGGAACGTGTCGGCGTAGACGTCCAGCTCGATGAGGCCGGCCCCGGTGTCCAGCGCCTGCGCGAGATGGGCGAATTTGGCCTTGTCGTAGGTGTTGTGTACGCCGACCGCGGTCGTGTGCGCGTACCCGGGGGTGTCTGCGGCGGCGGGGACGGGCGGGGCGAGGACGGCCAGCGTGCCCACGACGGCGATGGCGGTCGATGTTTTCCAGCGCATACCGGTGACCGTAAGATAGATTCTCGACGATCAATAGACGCGGGCGTGAATCCATCGTGACGGGTCGGCGGTTGCGTGGGAGTGCCGCAGGCTTCCCGCCGGGGTACGTGTCGCGGGGTTCCCGGCTGGGTAAGGGCGGGAAAATGGAGAAGGCGTACGTCGTGACAGGTGGCGGCCGGGGTGTCGGCCGTGCGGTGGTCGAGCGGCTGCTCGCCGACGGTGCGGCCGTGGTGGTGATCGAGCGGGACGCCGCGCCGCTCGAAGGATGCAAAGCGGTCGCGGTGATCGGCGACGCCGCCGACGAGACCGTCACCGAGCGGGCCGCCGAGCTCGCCGGGCAGGCCGGTACGCTCGCCGGCTGGGTCAACAACGCGGCGGTGTTCAGCGACGTGTGGCTGCACGCGGTGTCGCCCCGGGAGATGCTGCGCCTGATCGGGCGCAATCTCGCCCCGACCGTGGCCGGCAGCGCGACCGCCGTGCGGCATTTCCTCGCCCAGGAGACGCCGGGCGCGATCGTCAACGTCTCGTCACACCAGGCGCAGCGGCCCGTACGCGGCGCGATGGCGTACGCGACGGCCAAAGCGGCGATCGAAGGGCTGACCCGGTCGTTGGCCGTCGACTATGGACAGAACGGGATCCGGGCGAACGCGGTCGCGCTCGGCTCGATCGTCACCGAGCGCTACGAGGTCTACCGGTCCGGCCACTCCGACGCCGACGAGCAGATGCGCCTGCTGCACCCGCTCGGCCGGGCGGGCTCGGCGGCGGAGGTCGCGGACGTGATCGCGTACCTGCTGTCGGACGGGGCGGGCTTCGTCAACGGGGCGATCGTCCCGGTCGACGGCGGGCGCGCGGCCCAGGGCCTCGATCCCGAGGCCCGCTGACCCTGCCCCGAGACTTCCCCCGGCCGGCTCCCGGCCCGGAGAGATCCCGCTTGGATCAGGTAGACCACCCGTTCTCGCGGCCGGGATTCGGGCGGAATCCGTGATCCAAGCGGGATCTCGGGGGACTGGAAAGCCGTCTGCGGGGCCGGAAGGCCTCAGCGGCCGAGGATCTCCTTGACCCGGGTGGTCGTCAGGTTCAGCTCCTTGCTGCCCTGCGTGATCTCGTCGTTCGACTTGTTCATCTTCGTCGCGTCCACGTGGTCGGCCCCGTCGACGCAGTCGTGCGCGCCCTTGGCGTACAGGACGAGGGCCGCGGACCAGTGCTTCTGCGCCTCGGCGTCGGGCATGGCCCGGTACTTCTGCGCCTTCGTGACGTCGCCGCCGAGGGCGGTGCAGGCCGCGCTGACCCCGGGGATGTCCGTGGCCGTGGCCGCCTTCGCCACCTGGCTGAAGTCCTTGCCGAGCGCGTTGAGGTGCTTGCTGCCGCCCTGGGCGTACCAGTCGGCGATGGCCTGCGCCAGCTCGGGATTCGCCGGATCGGCGGCGCGGGCGCCCGCCCCCGTTACGCCCACCAGGGCGGCGGCGAGTACGCCGCCGGCCAGCAGCGCCTTCAGTCGGATCATGGAATCGACCTCCCCCAGGGCGACGAAACACTGACCTCGCTCATGGTACGCGCACGATCACCGTCGGTATCCGGTCCTGCTGGAGTTGTCAATGTTCCGTTGACTATGCTGGGCCGCATGCCGACGCCAGCTCCGCATCGCACAGCCCCCGATCGCACGGCCCTAGATCGCACAGCCCCCGATCGCGTAGTCCTCGACCGCAGAGCCCTCGATCTGGTGGCCCTCGCCGACGTGGCCACCGCGCGCGGCCGGCTCGACGCGGCCGAGCGCCGGATCATCGAAGCCGCGCGGGCGAACGGCGCCACCTGGGCGGAGATCGCGACGGTGCTGGGATTGACCTCACGCCAGGCGGCCGAGCAGCGCTGGCGCCGACTGTGTCAACGGACCATTGACGCCGGCGTGCTGGACGAACTGCGCCTGGCCGTACGCGCGGCCGCCCGCCTGCTGCCGCCCGCCTCGCCGGATCACCGGCTGAACCTGGCCGCGGCGACCCTGCGGGCGGCCCGCGACGCCCCGGCCGGAGCCCTGTACGCCCTGGCGGCACAAGCGATCCGCGACGTCGAGCCGCTGCTGGCGGAGCCCGGCCGAGGCGGACTGGAGCCCGGACCGGCCGCCGCGCTGGACGCCCTGTCGGCCACCCTCGCCGCCGCCCGCCCCTGACGCCCGCCCGCGATCTCCTGCCGCCCCGCCCTGCCCTGCGCCGCCGCCCCGACTTCCGACGATCTTGCGCGAATGCCCCATTTTTTGCGGCTTTTGCCGGTAAGGCCCGGACATTCGCGCAAGATCGTCGAGGAGGTGGGTCGAGGAGGTGGGTCGAGGAGGGTGGGGTTGAGGAGGGGTTGACGGGGAGGGGTGCGGCCCCTAGGTTGAGCCGATGGCGCTCAAGTCAACCGGCTGGGTTCGTGATCCGCAGGCCCGGCTGTTCGTCGGGGTCTCCCTCGCCTCGGGATTCGGCGGCAGCGCCCTCTCGCTGGCCGCCCCCGTCTGGGTGCTGGCCCTCACCGGATCGAGCGCCCTGGCCGCCCTCGCCGGTTTCTGCGTCTACCTGCCGACCCTGGCCGCGCCCGTGCTCGGCGCGGTGGTGGACCGCGTACCGCGGCGGGCGTTGCTGATCGGTACGCATCTCGTGCTCGCCGCGATCCTGCCGCTGCTGCTGTTCGTCCACACTCGACAGGACGGCTGGCTCATCTTCGCCGTGATGCTCTGCTGCGGCACCGGTTACGTGCTGGGCGACGCCGGTGAGTCGGCTCTGCTTCCGGCCGCGGTGCCGGCCGACGAGCTGGGCGGGCTGAACGGCGTACGCATGAGCGCGCAGGAGAGCATGAAGATCGTCGCACCGCTGGCCGGGGCCGGGCTGTTCGCGTGGGCGGGCGGCGGAGCCGTGGCCGTGCTGAGCGCCGCCGCCCACCTCGTGTCCGCCTGGTGCTACACCCGCGTCCGGCCGGTACGCGTACCCGGGTCCCCGGCGGGCGACCGGCGTGTCCGGGACGGGATCAGGCTGTTGTGGTCCGACCGGGAGATCCGGGTGCCCGTCCTGGTCGCGGCCGTCGCCGTGCCCGTGTCCGGCCTGGTGACCGCCGCGTTCTACACCCTCGTCACGCACGGGCTGGGGCGGCCGGCCGCGTTCGCCGGCGTACTGGCGTCGGTGCAGGGGATCGGTTCGGTGGCGGGCGGGCTGGCGGCCGGCCGGATCATGGGGCGGCTGGGCGAGGCCCGGTTCGCCGTCGCGGGCGTCCTCGTGTGCGCCGTCGGCCATGCGCTGCGGGCGATTCCCGTGCTGCCCTGCGCGATCGGGGCGAACCTCCTCGCCGGGATCGGTCTGCCGTGGACGGTCGTGGCCGCGTTCACCGCCGTCCAGCGGCGTACGCCGGCCGGCGCGCTCGGCCGCGTCTCGGCGTCGGCCCTCACCCTGATCTTCGCGCCGATCGCGGTCGCCACGCCGCTCGGCGCCGGGCTGGAGAGCGTCCTGGACTACCGGATCGTCATGCTGCTCGCCGCTCTCCTCACGGCGACGTCGGCGCTCCTGCTGCGGATAACGCCGGAAAACAGATGTATGGAAGGGAAACAAGCGGTTAACGACCCGATGACGGAATCCCTGCCATCCTGAGGAGTTTTCGGCCCGACCGGCCACTGGCGCCTTGCCGTAGCCCTGCTCTCTCATTGACAATGGGAGATGCGCATCACTGCAGGGAGCGGCCATGGCTGACAGCAGGGCACGGGTGATCGTCGGGGTCCACGACTCGCTGCCCGGCCTGCGCGCCTTGCGCCGGGCCGTCGCCGAGGCCCGCAAGCGGGAGTGCGTCCTGCACGCCGTCCGCGCCTGGACCGCCCCCGCCTCCGGCTACGCGCCGATGCTGCGGGTCTGGGCGCTCGACTGCGACGACGCCGCGCAGCAGGAGATCTGCCACGCCTTCGACACGGCCATGGGCGGCCTTCCCGGCGACCTCGACATGCGCTTCGTGACCGTCCAGGGACTCGTCGGTCCCGCCCTCGTCGAGTACGCGCGCCACGACGACGATCTGCTCGTGGTGGGAGTCGGCCGCGACGGTTGGTGGCGGCGGCTGTTCGGCCGGCACACCGCGGCCTACTGCGTACGCCGCGCGGTCTGCCCGGTGCTCGTCGTGCCGCCGGACGAGCTGTCGGACCGGATGACCCGGATCAGCTTCCGCCAGCTCAACCGGGAGGCCGCCCGGCTGGCCGATCTGCGTACGCAGCAGAAGCACGGCTGATACACCGCCCGGCACCCGGCCGCGGTGGTAGAACTACCGGGTGGGCATAGTCACGCCGGGTTTCACCGGGCGCCGCCGATCCGACGTCAACCTGCCGCCGGGCCAGTACCTCACCGAGGACTTCCCGGTCCTGTCGGCCGGTCCGACGCCGCGCATACCGCTCGACACCTGGGAATTCGTCATCGTCACCGAGACCGGGGAGAAGCACACCTGGTCGTGGGCGCAGCTGATGGCGATGCCCAGCGAGGACGTCACCGTCGACATCCACTGCGTCACCAAGTGGTCCAAGCTCGGTACGCGCTGGCGGGGCGTACCGGTGTCGGCGTTCTTCGACGAGGTCGAGACGGCCGCGGACTTCGCGATGGCCGTCTCCTACGGCGGCTACACGACCAATGTGCCGCTCGACGACCTGCTCGACGGGCAGGCGTGGGTCGCGTACAAGTTCGACGACGACGATCTGGCGCCGGAGCACGGCGGCCCGGCCCGGCTGGTCGTGCCGCACCTGTACTTCTGGAAGTCCGCGAAGTGGGTGCGCGGCCTGCGCATGATGCTCGAGGACGAGCCCGGTTTCTGGGAGACCGCCGGCTACCACGACTACGGTGACCCGTGGCGCGAGCAGCGGTACCAGGGCGATTGAGCCGCCTCGCCTGGCGCGTCGCGTACCTGCGGGAGGTACGCGACGAGACGCCCAGCGCCCGCACCCTGGTCCTGGACGTGCCCGGCTGGCCGGGGCACCTGCCGGGCCAGCACGTCGACGTGCGCCTGACCGCGCCCGACGGCTACTCGGCCCAGCGCAGCTACTCGATCGCCTCGGCGGCTGACGGCGATGCTGCCGACGGCGAGGCGGCCGGCGGCGACACCGTCGAGCTGACCGTGCAGCGCGTACCGGACGGGGAGGTGTCGTCCTATCTCGCCGGTCCGTACGCGGTCGGCGACCCGGTCGAACTGCGCGGCCCGGTCGGCGGCTGGTTCGTCTGGCGGCCCGCCGATCTCGCTCCCGTCCTGCTGATCGCCGGCGGTTCGGGCGTGGTGCCGCTGATGTCCATGATCCGGGCCCGGGCGGCCGCCGGGAGCAGGATGCCGTTCCGGCTCGTCTACTCCGCGCGTACACCGGAGGACGTGCTGTACGCCGAGGAGCTGAAGCGGCGTGCGCTGAGTGACCGCGGACTGGATGTGTCCTATGTGTACACGCGGCGGGCGCCGGACGGGCACGGGCGGCCGGCGGGCCGGCTGACCGCGGTGGACCTCGCCGAGTGGGGCTGGCCGCCGGAGTTCGAGCCGGCCGTGTTCGTGTGCGGGCCGACCGGATTCGTCGAGGCCGCCGCGGACCTGCTCGTCGACGCGGGCCACGACCCGCGGCGGATCAAGACCGAACGCTTCGGCCCCACCGGAGGGTGACCTGACCATGGCATTCACTGAGACGTTCACCGACGGCAACGCCCTGGCCGGGCCGCTACGGGAGATCTTCGCCCTGGAGATGACCTCGGCCGACGGCCGCTGCGTCACCTGCGGGCGCACCGGTCCCGTCGCCGACCTGCGGGTCTACGGCCACGAGAACGGGCCGGGCCTGGTCGCGCGCTGCCCCGGCTGCGAGGAGATCGTCCTGCGGCTGGTCGTCACGCCCGAGCGCGTCTGGCTCGACCTGCGCGGCCTGGTCTCGCTCGCCGTCATCCGCTGATCCCCTGGGTACGCGGTCATCGGGTACGCCGGGCGTGCAGGGTCGCCGCCCGCCGGGTGAGATACCGCTGCTCGGGTACGCTGGCCGTCCGCGCGGCCGCCGCCCGGTAGTGCCGCTCGGCCGCGTCGGGATCGCCGGCGAGTTCGTGCAGGTGCGCGCGGACGGCGTCGAGCCGGTGGCTTTCGGCGAACCGCTCGTCCAGGCCGTCGACGAGCCGCAGCCCCTCGGCCGGGCCGTGGACCATCGCCGCCGCGACCGCCCGGTTGAGCGTGACGACCGGGTTGCCCGTCATCCGTTCCAGCAGCCCGTAGAGGGCGAGGATCTGCGGCCAGTCGGTGTCGCGGACCGAGGGGGACCGGTCGTGCAGCGCGGCGATCGCGGCCTGCAACTGGTACTCCCCGACGGCACCGCGGCCGATCGCGGCGTCCAGGACGGCCGTCCCCTCGGCGATCCGGGCCCGGTCCCAGCGGTCGCGATCCTGCTCGGTGAGGGGGACGAGTTCGCCGTCGGCGTTGGTACGCGCGTCCCGCCGGGCGTCGGTCAGCAGCATCAGCGCCAGCAGGCCGGCGGTCTCCCCGTCGCCGGGGACGAGCCGGTCGAGCATCCGGGTCAGCCGGATCGCCTCGCCGGTCAGGTCCGCACGCACGAGGCCGGTCCCGGCGGTGGCCGCGTACCCCTCGTTGAAGATCAGGTAGAGCACGTGCCGGACGGAGCGCAGCCGTTCGGGGCCGTCGGCCGGCGGCAGTGGGAGCCCCTTGATCTTCTGCTT
This sequence comes from Hamadaea tsunoensis DSM 44101, assembly GCF_000428945.1. Taxonomy (GTDB): domain Bacteria; phylum Actinomycetota; class Actinomycetes; order Mycobacteriales; family Micromonosporaceae; genus Hamadaea; species Hamadaea tsunoensis. Next base: position 222,168 of record NZ_KE386822.1, read on the forward strand.
GGCCCGGCTGATCCGCTGGGCCATGGTCGCCTCGGGGACGAGGAACGCGCCGGCGATCTCCGCCGTGCTCAGGCCGCCCACCGCGCGCAGGGTCAGGGCGATCGCCGAACCCGGGGTCAGGGCCGGGTGGCAGCACAGGAACAGCACCGTGAGCGTGTCGTCGACGGCGTACGCGGGCCCGGCGACGTCCCGCGTGGCGGCCATGATCTCGCGCTGGCGGCGGGCGGCCGCACTGCGTACCTGGTCGAGGAGTTTGCGGCCGGCGGTCTGCAGCAGCCAGCCCCGCGGGTTCGCCGGCACGCCCTCGCCCGGCCAGTGCGTCGCGGCCGACAGCAGCGCCTCCTGCACGGCGTCCTCGGCCGCGTCGAAGTCCCCCGACCGCCGGGCGAGCACGCCGAGAACCTGCGGCGCCAGCTCGCGCAGCAGGTCCTCGATCGGCGTACCGGCGTGGGTCACAGGTCCGGATGCAGGTCCGTGAAGTCGGCCGGGCCCATCAGCCGGCGTACGCGGATCGGCTGCTGCAGCGGCACACCGCCCGGACCGGGCACCGCCGACAGCTTCGCGGCGATCTCGATCACCCGCTCCTCCGACTCGACGTCCACCAGTTCGTAGCCGGCGAGCATCTCCTTGAACTCGGCGTACGGGCCGTCGGTGACGACCGGGGCGCTGCGGCCGTCGCCGACGACGGTCCTGGCCTGCTCGGGACCGGTGAGGGCGTGGTTGGCCAGCAGTTCGCCGTTGGCCCGCAGCTCGTCGTGCAGCGCGCCGTAGTAGTCCATGTGCGCCTTGATCTCGTCGGGCGCCCATTCGGTCATCGGGGTGTCGACGACGCCCGGGTTGTAGTCGACGATCAGAAGGTACTTCGTCATGATCTTCCTCCTCGGTGGGTTCCGGACTGCCGCACAGGACGGAGCCGCCGCCGGATTCTCGACATGTGGCCCGGACGAGAGTGTCACGGGTTTTGTGGGAAATTCCACAGCATGCCCTGTTCGCGCTGGCTGGCATGCCCCTCGATGGTGCACGCTCCCAGTACCCCCTTGGTCGACATTGAGGCTGCTCAGAGGTTTGGGTAGGTTACTTCATCGGGTACGCGGGGGACCGGCGGCTCATACCCCTTCAGCGAGCCCGAACGTGTGGCGAGGTCATGACGGCGACAGAGGCAACCGTGGACGTGGCGGTGACACCCGCCCCCATCGAGAACCCGGCAACCGACGTTCCACCCCCGGCTCCGATCCCCAAGGCGCGCAACCGCTACGTGGACACCCTCCGCGCGCTGGCGATCACCCGGGTCTTCCTGCATCACACGCTGTGGATCAGCTGGCTGGCCGTGCTGTTCCCGTCGATGTTCGTCATGTTCGGCCTGGCCGGCGCGATGACGGCGGCGACGCTGGAACGCAAGGGCCCGGCCACCACCGTCCGTTCGCGGCTGCGCCGCCTGCTGCCGCCGCTGTGGGCGCTGGCACTGGTCGCGATCCCGCTCATGCTGATCAACGGCTGGCAGCACGATCAGACGAGCCCGCTGCACTGGAAGGATCTCTTCTACTGGATCCTGCCGCTGGCCAACCCGCCGGCGAGTTCCTGGGGCGGCCCGTTCGCGCTCGCCCTGTGGTACCTGCGGGCGTACCTGTGGTTCGTGCTGTTCTCGCCGTTCCTGTGGTGGGCGTTCAAGAAGGCCCCGCTGGTGACGCTGTTCGCGCCGCTGACCTTCGCGGTCCTGCTGTACTCGCCCCTGCTGCCGCTGCCGGTGAACAAGGTCGGCGACGTGCTGTGGGCGACGGCCTCCTACGGCACCTGCTGGGTGCTCGGCTTCGCGCGGCACACCCGGCTGCTCGACCGGATCCCGGTCTGGGCGTGCGTCGCGGCGGCGGTGACGCTCGCCGTGGTCTCCTACGTCTGGGGTGCCCGGCACGACAGCTTCCCGTACGCCGACCCGATCGCCGAAACCCTGTGGGGCACCGCGTTCGTGCTGGTCGCACTGCGTGCCCGGCCGACCCTCGCCTGGCTCGACCGGTTCCCCCGGCTGGCCCGGATCGTGGGAGTGTTCAACGCGCGGGCGATCACGATCTACGTCTGGCAGGTGCCGGTGCTGTTCCTGACCGGCGCGGTTCTGCAGGTCGCCGGGATCACGCCGCTGACGACCGAGATGAAGGTCCTCTCGCTGGTGCTCGGCGCGCCGCTGACCGCGATCGCCGTGCTGCTCGTCGGCTGGGTCGAGGACGTGGCGGCCAAACGCCGCCCGGCCCTGGTCCCGGCCACCCCCGGCACCGCGCCGACCCCGGTTCCCACCCCGGCCCCCGCTCCCGCCTGACCTTCAGCCTGACCTTCGACGATCTTGCGCGAATGTCCGGGCCTTCCGGGCATTCGCCGCGAAATTCGGGGCATTCGCGCAAGATCGTCGGGCTGCTCCCGGGGGAGCGGCCGGGTCAGTGCATCGGCGCCTGCTGCTCGGCGGCGAGGCGGTCGTTGCCGCTGAGCGTGTGCAGCGGCTTCTCCTTGATGAACACGACCGTGAGCAGGGCGAGTACGGCGAACGGCGTCCCGAGGAGGAAGAGTTCCGCGGTCGCCTTGCCGTAGATGTCCTGCACGATCGACAGGATCGCCGGGTTCAGCGTCTTCAGGTCCGGCACCGCGGCGTCGCCGCCGCCCGGCAGCGGGCCGAACTTCTCGGTGAACATGTCGGTGACCTTGGCCGCGAGTACCGCGCCCAGGGCGCTGACCCCGACCGCGCCGCCCATGCTGCGGAAGAACGTCAGCGCCGAGGTGGTGGCGCCGAGATCCTGCGCCTCCGCGTCGTTCTGCGCCGCGAGCACCAGGTTCTGCATGAGCATGCCGACGCCGATGCCGAGCACGGCCATGTAGAGCGAGATCACCAGTACGCTCGTGTGCGCCCCGATCCGCGACAGCAGCAGCATGCCGACGGTCATCACGAGGCTGCCCGCGACCAGGTAGATCTTCCACTTGCCGGTCTTGGTGATCAGCTGGCCGGCGACGGTCGAGGAGACCAGCAGGCCGAAGATCATCGGCAGGCTCATCAGGCCGGCGACCGTCGGCGACTTGCCCAGCGAGATCTGGAAGTACTGCGACAGGAAGACCGTGCCGCCGAACATGGCCAGGCCGACGAAGACGCTCGCCAGAATGGTGAGGGTGATCGTACGGCTGCGGAACAGCTTCAGCGGGATGATCGGGTCGGCCGCGCGGGACTCCACGAAGACGGCCAGGGCCAGCAGGATCACGCCGATCGAGACGAGCAGCGCGGTCCAGCCGGACGCCCAGTCGAACTTGCTGCCCGCCAGCGTCGACCAGATCAGCAGGCAGGAGACACCCGCCGTGATCAGGAAGGCGCCCAGGTAGTCGATCTTCACTTCCCGGCGTACGACCGGCAGGTGCAGGGTCTTCTGCAGCAGGAAGATCGCGATGAGCGTGAACGGTACGCCGACCAGGAAGCACCAGCGCCAGCCGAGCCACGACGTGTCGACGAGGAGGCCGCCGATCAGCGGGCCGGCGATGGTGCCGATGCCGAAGACGGCGCCGAAGACGCCGGAGTAGCGGCCAAGCTCACGCGGCGGGATCATGGCCGCCATGACCGTCATGGCGAGAGCGGTGACGCCGCCCGCGCCGATGCCCTGCACCGCACGGCTGACGATGAGGATCTCGACGTTCGGGGTGAACCCGGCGATGAGCGAGCCCGCGACGTAGAGGCCGAGGGAGAGCTGGATGAGCAGCTTCTTGCTGTAGAGGTCGGCCATCTTGCCCCACAGCGGAACGGTGGCCGTCATCGCCAGCAGTTCGGTGGTGACGATCCAGGTGTAGACGGACTGGCTGCCCTTCAGGTCGGCGATGATCCGCGGCAGCGCGTTGGACACGACGGTCGACGCCAGGATGGCGACGAACATGCCCAGCATGAGCCCGGACAAGGCCTGCATGACCTCCTTGCGCGACATCGAGGCCGGCGCGGCGGGGTCGAGTTCGGCGGGGTCCGCCGGAGTGGTGGCTGTCGACATTTCTTCCTCTGTGGTCGGTGGTGCGGGGGTTGTGCGGCTAGGGCCGGCCGGGATCGCGCAGGCCCTGAGCCAAGCTGGTGAACGCCTCGTCGACGAGGGCGCCCAGAGAGAGCGCCCCGTCGGGAGCCGTCGCCCAGCGGATGAGCGCGACCCGGAAGGCCGCGCCGGTGACGCCGACGACGAGAGCGGGGTAGCCCGCCGCGTCGACGCCGAGGTGGTCGGCGATCAACCGAGCCGTCTCCAGCTCGGCCTGCGCGCCGGTGTTGATCAGTCGGGGCAGCAGCGACGGCGTCTTCTCGATCGCCCGCATCCGCAGCACCCAGCGCTCCCGGTCGGCCTCCATCGCCGCGATGAAGATCAGCAGCGACCGGTGGATCGCCGGGAGCACGGGCATCTTCGGCAGCAACTCGGTCAGGCTGCGCCGCATGCGTGCGACATCCCCGGGCCGCTCGTCGAGCAGCGCGTCGTCCTTGGTGGCGAAGTAATTGAAGAAGGTGCGCCCGGACACGCCGGCCTCGGCGCTGATCTCCTCGACGGTGACGTGGTCGAGGCCGCGCTCGGCCGCCAGACGCAGCGCGGCGTCCACGAGGGCGTCGCGGGTCTGCTGCTTCTTCAGGTCACGCCGCAGCACCATGCGCCGAACGTACGCAATCCTTTCAGTCACTGCAAACTTAATAACCCACGACCGATCTCAAGATCGCGGCGCCCCATGATCCCGCTTGGATCAGGGAAATCACCCGAATCATGGGCCAAGATTCGGGTGAAAACCGTGATCCAAACGGGATCATGGGGCGGCGGCGCGGAGTCGGCCAGCGGTCCGCCCCTGACAAAGTCGGGGTGCAAGGGTGAAACCGTGACCGGGCCGCGGTGATGAAGGTAAGGAGATGCTGACCGGATCGGTCCGGAGCGGGGCGCGATGATGCCTACCGACCTCGACCGGCGAGGGGAAAGGATGGCCGGTATGAAGCGCGCACTCGTCGTCATCGACGTTCAGGAGTCCTTCCGGCAGCGGCCCATCTGGGCCTACTCTTCGAATCCGGAGGTCGGCAAGCAGGTCGGCCGGTTGGCTGAAACGTTCCGGGCGGCCGGGGAGACCGTGGTCTGGGTGTTGCACAGCGAACCGGGTACCGGTGGTCTCTTCGACCCGGCGCTCGGGTTCGTACGCCTCTTCGCCGGCCTCGAACCGCGCGACGGCGAACCGGTGATCACCAAGACGTCGCACAACGCGTTCACGACCACGAACCTGCAGCAGTTGCTGACCGTGGCCGGGGTGGGGGAGGTCGTGGTCTGCGGGATCCGCACCGAGCAGTGTGTGGAGACGACCGCCAGGGTCGCGTCCGATCTCGGCTATGCGGTCACCTTCGTCATCGACGCCACGGCCACGAATCCCATCGAGCATCGGGACGCGCCGGCGGGGCGTACCCTCGACGAGATCATGGCCGATCCGCGTACGTTGCAGACCGACGAGATCCTGACCCGGACCGAGTACGCGCTCGCCGGGCGGTTCGCCACGATCGCGACCGTGGACGAGATCTGCTCGTGAGCCGCGTCCTCTTCCTGCTCGCCCCGGGCGTGCACCTGCTCGATCTGGCCGGTCCCGCCCAGGCGTTCTCGTCGGCGCGCGACTACGGCCAGGCGTACGAGCTGCACTACGTGGGCGAGCAGGAGGAGGTGCCGACCGCGCAGGGGCTGCCGTTGCGGGCCTCGGTCGCGTGGCCGGAGCTGACCGCCGACGATCTTCTCTTCGTGCCCGGCTGGCGGGCGCGTACGCCGGGCAACCGCACGAAGTTCGCCGCCGGTACGCTGCGCCGGCTGGTCGATCACCACCGCCGGGGCGGCACGGTGGCCAGCGTCTGCGCGGGGGCGTTCGCGCTCGCCGAGGCGGGCCTGCTGAACGGCCGCCGGTGCACCACGCACCACGACCTGCAGGACGAGCTCGGCACCTGCTATCCACACGCGACGGTGGTGCACGACGTCCTGTTCGTGGTCGACGGCCGCGTGGTCACCTCGGCGGGCATCGCCAGCGGGATCGACCTGGCTCTGCACCTGCTGGCGACCCGGCACGGTCCCGGGTTCGCGGCGCGGATCGCCCGGGAGATGGTCGTGTACGCCCGCCGCAACGGCGACGACCGGCAGGAGAGCGTGATGCTGCGCCATCGCGGGCACGTGAGCGACGCCGTCCACCGCGTCCAGGACGTCATCGACGCCGGGTTCACGCGCCGGTTGCCGCTGGCCGAACTCGCCGGGGCGGGCGGGGTCAGCGAGCGTACGCTCACCCGGCTGTTCCATCGGGCGACCGGGCTGACGCCGTTGCGGTACCAGCAGGAACTGCGGGTGGAACGGGCCGAGCACCTGATCGGGCACGGCGCCACGGTGGAGGCGGCGGCCCGGGCGGTCGGTTTCGAGGACGCCCGCATGCTCCGCCGCCTGCGGTCGCGCGCCGCCGTCTGATCCGCCGCCCGGCCCCTGCGCCGCGCCCCTCACCCTCCCAAGATCCCGTTTGGATCAGGGTTGCCACCCGGATCATGGCCCAAGATTCGGGTGATTTCCCTGATCCAAACGGGATCTTGGGCAAGCGAGCGCGAGCGGGGAGGGGGCCGTCAGGCGCGGCGGAGGCTGACGTCGCCGGACGTCGTCGAGACCGTGATCGAGCCCGCCGCCCCCGCCGTGCTGGCGAAGTCGCTGTGCTGGTCGCCGCTCGTCGTCCTCATGCTGACCTGGTACGCCGTCCCCGTCGACGGCATCGTCACGCCGACGTCGCCGCTGGTGGCCGTGACGGCGACCGTGGTCGGCGCGTCCGCGTACGCGAGCTGGACGTCGCCCGAGGTGACCGACGCGACCAGCGATCCGGCTTCGAGTCCTTCGCCGGTGATGTCGCCGGACGTCGTCTCCACCTGGATGCGCTGGGTACGCGTACGCAGCAGGTGCACGTCGCCGGACGAGGCGGTGACGCGGATCGGTCCCGAGGTGCCGTCGACGAGGACGTCGCCCGAGCTGACGTCGGCCACGATCTCGACGGCCGGGGGTACCTCGATCGCGTAGTCGATGCCGCATTCGCCGTAGAAGCGGGCCTCGTCGCACTCCACCGAGATGATCAGCGTGCTGCCGTCCCAGTGCTCGACGGCCCGCGGGCGGTGTTCCGTCCAGCGCAGCGTCCGGCCGACCGTGACCCCGCCGGCCCCGTCCCGGGCGCGTACGCGGATGTCGTTGGCATGCATGTCGTCGAAGACGATCCGGGTCACCGGCTGCGTGTACGCCTGCGTCTCCTGGACCTGGTGGGTGCCGGGATCGGCGTACACGCGCCAGGCGCCGTAACCGGCGGCGACGAGGGCGGCGGCGGCGAGCGTGCCCACGATGAAGCGTTGCGACATGATTTTCCTCCCCGAGATGCGCAGGTCTAGGCCTGCAGGAAACGCAGGACCGCGAGGACCCGGCGGTGGTCGGTCTCCGCGGGTGGCAGGTCCAGTTTGGTGAAGATGCTGTTGACGTGTTTGCCGACCGCGCTCTCGCTGACGAACAGCGCGGCCGCGATGGCGGAGTTGGAGCGGCCCTCGGCCATGAGCGCGAGGACGTCCCGCTCGCGCGGGGTGAGCCGGTCGAGCGGGTCGCTGCGGCGGCGGACGAGCAGTTGGGAGACGACTTCGGGGTCGAGCGCGGTGCCGCCGCCGGCCACCCGGCGCAGCGCGTCGAGGAAGTCGCCGACGTCGGCGATCCGGTCCTTGAGCAGGTAGCCGACCTTGCTCGGCGGCCCGGACAGCAGTTCGGTCGCGTACCGCTCCTCGACGTACTGGGAGAGCACGAGGACGGCGATCTCCGGATGCTGGCGGCGCAGGACGAGCGCAGCGCGCAGGCCCTCGTCGGTGAAGCTCGGCGGCATCCGGACGTCCACGACGACCACGTCCGGCCGGTGCTCGCCGACCGCCTTGAGGAACTCCTCAGCGTCGCCGGCCGCGGCCACCACCTCGAAGCCGCCGGCGGCGAGCAGGCGTACCAGGCCTTCGCGCAGGAGGACGGAGTCCTCGCCGATCACTACTCGCACGGCAGTTCCACCTCGATCACGGTCGGGCCGCCGATCGGGCTGGTCACGGTCAGGCGCCCGTCGACCGATCCGGCGCGCTGGGCGAGGCCGCGCAGTCCGGTGCCGCGGGCCGGGTCGGCGCCGCCCCGGCCGTTGTCGGAGATCCACAACCGGAGCCGGTCGCCCCGGTGGCGTACGTCGACGGTCACGGCGGTGGCGCCGGCGTGCTTGGCCACATTGGACAGAGCCTCGGCGACCACGAAGTACGCGACCGCCTCGATCGTGCGCGACGGCCGGTCGGCGGCGTCGGCCGGGAGTTCGACGGTGAGCTCGACGGGGACGGGGGAGCGGGCGGCGATCCCGGACAGGGCGGCGTCGAGGCCGCGGTCGTCGAGTACCGCCGGATGCAGGCCGCGGACGAGATCGCGCAGCTCGCTCAGGGCCAGCTTCGCCTCGTCGTGCGCGGCCGCCAGCGCCTCGCGGGCCTGCGGGTCGGCCTCGGTCAGGGTGGCGCGGGCCAGGCCCAGGTTCATCGCGAGCGAGACCAGCCGCTGCTGGGCCCCGTCGTGCAGGTCGCGTTCGATGCGGCGGCGTTCGGCGTCGGCGGCGTCGACCGTCTCGGCCCGGCTCTCGGTGAGCCGGTCCACCCGGGCCGACAGCCGCTCGGCCCGGCTGGCCTGCAGCAGCGTACGCGCCACGGCCAGCTCCAGGTCGGTGAAGCGCAGGGCGGCGAAGAAGCCGACGATCAGCAGGAGGCTGCTCAGGATCGGGACGACCGACATCGGCACCGGCGAACCGTACCTGAGCAGGCCGTCGGGGTCGGCCCGTAGCGACCAGCCGAAGGAGAGCCAGCCGAACCCGGCCGCCGACAGCGCCCACGAGCCGACCGTCGCGGCGAACGTCACGATCGACATCGGCACGGCCAGCCAGTGGAACAGCTGCTGGCGCAGGACGCCGTGCCGCTCGACCGGGGCCACCAGCGGCTCGCCGGCCAGGACCGAGTACCGGCGGCGCTGCCAGTCCGACAGCGCCTCGACGACGGGCCGCGGCGCGAACAGTCCGGCCGTGAGGAGCGCGAGGATCCCCGCGAGGGCGACGAAGGGCCCCGTCACCGCGAGTACCACCGCCCGCCCGGTCCGCCGTACGAATCGCATGAGGACACGGTAGGGCCCGCCCAGGGGCACCGGTATGCGGCAGGCTCCCGGACCGGGGGTGGGGTTAGCCTCACCCCCGCACGGCTGCCTGCATTACCGACACGGACGCACCCGGGCGGCGAGGCTCGGCACCATGATTTCTCGCTGGGGCCAGTTCTGCTTCCGTCATCGCTGGGCCGTTCTCGCGGCCTGGCTCGCCATCATCGTCGGCGGCGGCCTCGCCGCCGGTCCCGTCTTCGCCGGCATGACCGACGGCGATCAGTTGCGGCACACCGAGTCCGGCGACGCCCGCGCCGTCGTGCGGACCGGGCCGGTGCCGGCCGAGCACCTGGTCGCCCTGTTCGAGGGCGGCTCCGTGCCGCTCGACGCACTGTCCACTCAGGTCAGAGCCGTCGCCGGGGTCACCGCCGTCGAGACGCGTCCGGACGCGCTCGTGGTCACCCTCTCCGCTGCCGGTGTACGCGAAACCAGCGACCTGATCCGCCGGTTCGCCGCTGGGCATTCCGGAACAAGGGTGAGCTTCGGCGGGGACGCGGTGATGGAGGACCAGGTCAACGAGGCGGTCCAGGCGGACCTCAACGGAGCCGAACTCAAGTCGCTGCCGCTGACGCTGCTCGTGCTGATCTTCGTCTTCGGCGGCCTGATCGCCGCCGGGCTGCCGCTGCTGGCCACGATCGCGTCGATGGCCGGCTCGTTCGGGCTGCTGCTGGTCTTCTCCCGCTTCGTCGACCTCGACGCCAACGTGGTGACCGTGGTGTCGATGCTCAGCCTGGCCCTCTCGATCGACTACGCGCTGCTGCTCGTCGCCCGGTACCGCGAAGAACTGGCGGGCGGACACGACCGGGCCACGGCCGTCGGGCGTACCTGGGCGTCGGCGGGGCGGACGATCGCGTACAGCGCCCTGACGGTCGCGGCCGCCCTCGTCGGACTGCTCTTCTTCGACGTGCCCCGGCTGCGGGGCATGGGCGCGGCCGGGATCTCGGCGGCCCTGATGGCCCTGTTCAGCGCGCTGACCCTGACCGCCGCGCTGATCGGCCTGGCCGGGAAGCGGATCAAGGCGGCGAAGCGTACGCGTCCCGCCACGACCGGCTTCTTCGCCCGGCTGGCCGGCCTGACCCAGCGCCGGGCCGGACTCGTGACGCTCGGCTGCGTCGTGCTCCTCCTGGCGGCCGGCGCGCCGCTGCTCGGGGCGCATCTGAAGCTGCCGGGCGACGCCAGCCTGCCCGCCTCGATCGAGGCCGTACGCGTCGACCGCGCGCTCGGCACCGGCGACCGTCCGTCGATCACCGTCCTCGCCGAGCTGCCCGCGGCCGCCATGGACGACTGGGCCCGCCCGTGGCGTACGGCGGCAGGGGTCGCAGAGGTGCAAGCGGCCCGCACCGTGACGGCGGGAGTGACCGGGGTGACCTTGTTCCTGACCGTGGACAGCCAGTCGCCGCGGGCCCAGCAGCTGGTACGCGACCTGCGGGCGCACCGGCCGGCGCCGCGGTCCTGGGTGACGGGCGACGCGGCGATGCTGATCGACCTCAACGCGAAGATCGCCCACGGCCTCCCGTACGCCGGAGCGATCGTCCTGATCGCCATGTTCGTGCTGCTGTTCCTCATGACGGGCTCGCTCGTGGTGCCGCTGAAGGCGCTGGTGATGAACGTGGTGTCGCTGGGGGCGACGTTCGGCGTGCTCGTGGCGGTGTTCGAGCACGGCGTGCTGGCCGGGCCATTGGACACGCTGACCGTCGGCGGCCTCAGCCCGTTCGTCATCGTCCTGGTGTGCGCCTTCGGATTCGGCCTCGCGATGGACTACGAGGTGTTCCTGCTCGGCCGGATCAAGGAGGGTGTGGACGCGGGCCTGCCCACCGACCAGGCGGTACGCGACGGCCTGCAGCGCAGCGGCCGCCTGATCACCTCGGCCGCCCTGCTGATGCTGATCGTGTTCGGCTTCTTCGCGTACGCGAAGATCGGCGACCTGGAGCAGATCGGCCTGGGCCTGTTCGTGGCGGTGCTCGTCGACGCGACGATCGTCCGCTGCCTGCTGGTGCCGGCGACCATGACGCTCCTCGGCCGCTGGAACTGGTGGGCCCCAGGGATCCTGCGTCGCCTGCACGTCCGCGTAGGCCTCCACGAACCCGCTCCGCCCACCCCCGCACCACTCGTTCGCGCCTGACCCGCCATGATCCCGTTTGGATCAGGGAAACCCACGTAATCTTGGCCCAAGATTCGGGTGACTTCCCTGATCCAAACGGGATCATGGCAGTGCTGGGCGGTGCTGGTCAGGACTCGGTGAGGTCGATGGCGCCGGCGGGGCAGATGTGCGCGGCCTGGCGCACGGCGGCATGACGCTCCGCGGGCGGCTCCGGATCGAGCAGGACCACCAGGCCCAGCTCCTCGTCCTGGTCGAAGACCTGGGGCACGGTCATCACGCAGTTGCCGGAGCCGCAGCAGGCGTCCCGGTCCACCGCGATCCGCAGGGCGCTCACCACGTCACCGGGAGGCGGCGGACGCCGTAGATGACGGCGTCCCGGTACTCCACTTCGGACGGATCGACGGCCAGCGCGAGGTCCGGCAGCCGCTGCGTCAGCTCGGCCAGGGCGATCCGCAGCTCGCTGCGCGCCAGCGGCTGTCCCAGGCACTGGTGTACGCCGAAGCCGAACGCCACGTGCGAATGCGACCCCCGGTGCAGGTCGAACTCCTCGGCGGCCGCGAACACCTCGGCGTCGAAGTTGGCCGCCGAGAGCAGGGCGATGACCCCCTCACCGGCCTTGATCTCATGATCCCCGACGACGGTGTCGCGTACGGCGACGCGGGGCAGGCCCTGCCGGACGATGGTGAGATAGCGCAGCAGCTCCTCGACCGTGTCGTCGATCAGCGCCGGGTCGTCGCGCAGTTCCCGCAGCTGCTCGGGATGCTGCAGGAGGACCAGCGCGCTCAGGCCGATCATGTTGGCGGTCGTCTCGTGCCCGGCGATGAGCAGCAGCAGGCTCAGCCCGACCAGCTCGTCACGGGTGATCTCGCCGGTCGCCAGCCGCTCGGTGGCCAGCCGGCTGACCAGGTCGTCACCGGGTTCGGCGACCTTCACGTCGATCAGCCGCTCCAGGTACGCGCGCAGGTCGTCCGCGGCGGCCTGGGCCTCCTCCGGCGGCGTGGACCAGGCGAGCAGCGTCCGGCTGCGGTTCTGGAAGAAGGCGTGGTCGGCGTACGGGACGCCGAGCAGGTGGCAGATGACCATCGAGGGCACCGGCAGCGCGAAGTGCTCCACCAGGTCGGCGGGCTGCCCCGCGGCCGTCAGGGAGTCGAGCGCGCCCACCACCGTCTGCCGGATCAGCGGCTCCAGCGTACGCATATTCTTGATCATGAATTCGGAGGTGAGCATGCGGCGGAAGAAGGTGTGGTCGGGGGCGTCCATGCGGATGAACAGCCCGGCCGAGCGCTTGGGGTCGGGCGGCGGGACCCGGCGCAGGACCGGGAAGCCGGGCGCGGTGAAGTCGGCCGAGAAGTCGGGGCTGCGCAGCAGCTGGCGCACGTCGTCGTGCCGGGTCACCAGCCAGGCCTGCGTCCCGGTCGGCAGCAGTACGCGCTCGATCGCCGCCTCCGGCGCGGGGTTCGGCCGCGGGCCGGCCGGCGGTGGGGGCGGAAACGATTTCGGAGTAGCCTCGGTGGTGGTCAACGTCGGTCCTCCCTGGAGCATCTTCGAGTGGCGCATCATCGACAATTTGTGTCGATGTCTCGATGTTAGCCCCGCTTTCTGGGAGATCGGTGAGAATCACTTGCTGATGGTGTACTCATCCCCATACACCGACCAGTGCAGCGGCGTCGCGAGGGTGAAGTTGCGCGCTTTGAGGAACACCCGCTGCTCGGTGTCGACGCGGTCGGTGTTGTCGTGGGCGGCCTCGGTCAGCATCGCGGCCTTGCGGGCGTCGAGAAAAGCGTTCAGGTACGCGTACTCGTCGCCGCCCTGAGCGGGGGACTTGGCCTTGCGCAGGGCCACCGCGCGGATCCCCCCGAAACTCACCGGATCGTTGCCCGGACCGTGCATGACGATGGCGTCGTAGTAGATGAACTGGCCGAGCGCGCGCAGCCCGTCCGCCTTGGCCTGCTTGACCGCGGGGTCGAAGTACATCTGGTCCCGCTCGTCGTTCTGCGCCTGCTGGAAGGCGGTGTCCTGGGCGGCGGTCGCCCAGTCCTTCGTGAAGTTCGGATCCAGGCCGGCGTGCGAGTCGGAGCCGTCCACGTTCCGCAGCGCCGGCAGGTACTTCGCCAGCACGTTGCCGGGCTTGCGGCTGGTGTAGAGCGTGACCAGTTCGAGCATGTCGTGCGTACCCGAGCAGAAGCCGATGATGCCGCCGGTGTAGCCGCGGCCGTCGCCGATGTCCTCGATGTACTTGTACTGGGCCTTCCAGTTCAGCGAACTGTTCTCGGCGCTGGACACCAGCTGCATCGCGATGTCCTTCTTGTGCGCGTCGTCGAGGCCGGCGGACGCGGGAGGCTTCGCCGCGCCCATGGCTTTCGGCGAACCGGACGGGCTCCCCGCCGGGCTTTTGGACGGCATCGGCCCGCTTGCCGCGATGGAGGGCGTGGACCCGGTGACCACCGCACCGTCGCCGCCGGACGCCGCGACGAAACCCGTTGTCGCCGTGGGGTTCGGGGCCGCGCCCGAGCCCGGGGCGCCGAGGTCGAGCACGAGGACCGCGGCCAGGGTGCCGCAGGCGGCGACGGCCCCGGCCGCCAGCCAGCCGAGCCGGCGGTTCGTCAGTCGCACATCGATCTCCTGCCGCGAGCACCCGGGAACCCGGCAGCCAAGATACCTGCCCATCCACCGATGGGAAAACCCTCTGCCCATTCTCGACGCTCCCGCTTGGAGCGCCTGGAGCGAGATCTTGACGGATGTGGCGAAACCAACGCTTCCCGGCCGCCGTAGGGTTGGTTTCGCGACATCGGTCAAGGTCATGTCGCCGGCGGCCGGCACTTTTCCGTCTTCGTCCGGCGGCTACGGAGTGCGGGTGGTGAAGAAGCGGTCGAGGCCGTCGAGCAGCCGCGTCAGCCCGAACTCGAACAGGATGTCGAGGTCCATGTCGACGTCGTGGCGGAACATCCGCTCGATCGCGGGGAACTCGCCTTGCTGCAGCAGGCTCTGGAACTCCTGCTCCTGGGTCTGGAGCCACTCGTCGACGCTGAGCCCGGTGTCCTGCTCGGCCTGTGCCTCCAGCTCCAGGTTCATCGCGAGGCCGCGGCCGAAGCCGAACAGGGTCAGGTGGACGTAGAGCATCTCCTCCGGGCTCAGGTCGAGGCCCTCCAGCGACGCGAAGACCCACTCGGTGTGGCGCATGCCGTTGGGGATGAGCTGCGGGCGGGTCATCGACAGCGCCGGGGCCAGCCACGGGTGGCGGCGGAAGCCCTGCCACTGCAGCCGCGCGGCGACCTCCAGCCGGCGGCGCCAGCCGGTGGGCGCGCGCTCGGGCAGCGGGAAGTCGGTGAACGCCGAGTCGATCATGTAGACGACCAGTTCCTCCTTGCCGCCGACGTGGCGGTACAGGCTCATGGTCGCGACGCCGAGGTCGCCCGCGATGCGCCGCATCGACAGCTGGGCCATGCCCTCGGCGTCGGCGATCCCGATGGCCTTGCGCACGATCTTCTCCCGGGTCAGGTCCGCCTCGCCTGCTGGTCGCTTGGGGACGGAAGCGGGTCGCGGGGCCGTGCCCGCAGCCGGTCCAGGCTGCGCCGGTCCAGCCGGTGCTTGTGCGGCGACCACCGTGCCCACTCCCGGCACCGCCCGCGTCAGGCCGTCCGCCTGCAGCGCGGCCAGCGCCTTCGTCGCCGTCGCCAGCGCCACACCGTAGTCCCGGGTGATCCGCCGGGCCGAGGGCACGTGATCGCCTTCCCGCAGTACGCCGTCGGCGATGTGCCGCCGGATCTCGTCGGCGATGCGCAGGTAGGGCGGTCCGGGCTGGGTCATGCGGGCTCCTTCGGTCTCGTACTAGTACACCTGT
This sequence comes from Hamadaea tsunoensis DSM 44101, assembly GCF_000428945.1. GTDB lineage: Bacteria > Actinomycetota > Actinomycetes > Mycobacteriales > Micromonosporaceae > Hamadaea > Hamadaea tsunoensis. The sequence continues at coordinate 237,322 of NZ_KE386822.1, forward strand.
GTGGCTCAGGTCACAATCGGTCGCTCCAGCCCTCCGGTGTACTAGTCGGGCAGCGCCTCCGCTGTTCTAGTACGCCTACCGCGTAAACACCTTGAACAGCAAGGAGATTGCCTCACCTAGTACGCCGTGTATACCGTGTACGCAGCACACGACGTACAGCGTACACGAATCTGGTGGGAGTCTGTCATGCGCAACAAGACCGTTCTGATCTCCGGCGCCTCGATCGCCGGTCCCGCGCTCGCGTACTGGCTGCGCCGGCGGGGGTTCGTCCCGACCGTGGTGGAGACCGCCCCGGCGCTGCGGCCCGGCGGCCACGCCGTCGACCTGCGCGGCGCCGCCAAGGAGGTCGTCGAGCGCATGGGCCTGATGGAGACCGTCCGGGCCGCCCGCGTACACGAGCGTGGACTGGCCTATGTGGACGCCAAGGGCCGGTTGCAGGCGCAGCTGCCGGCCGACGCGTTCGGCGGCGAGGGGATCGTCGCCGAGATCGAGATCATGCGCGGCGACCTGACCGCCATCCTCTACGAGGCCACGAAGGACGACGTCGAGTACATCTTCGGCGACCGGATCACCGAGCTGGCCGAGCACTCCGACGGGGTCAAGGTCACGTTCGCCGGCGGCGCCGTACGCGACTTCGACCTGGTCGTCGGGGCGGACGGGGTGCACTCCGGCGTCCGCCGCCTCGCCTTCGGACCCGAGGAGCGGTTCGTCGAGTACATCGGCGGGTACACCGCGTACTTCACGATGCCCGATCCCGGCGTACTCGACGAGTGGTTCGTGATGCACAGCGCGCCCGGCGGCATCACCGCGGGCATCCGGCCGGAGAACGGCGGCACGGCGAAGGCGATGCTGAGCTTCCTGAGCCCGAAGCTGGACTACGACCGGCGCGACGTGGCCGCGCAGCGGGCCATCCTGCGGGAGAAGTTCGCGCCGATGGGCTGGAAGGCGCCGCAGATGCTCGCCGGGATGGACGGCGCCGAGGACTTCTACTTCGACTCGTTCTGCCAGGTCCACATGGACACGTACGCCCGCGGCCGGGTGGTCCTGCTCGGTGATGCGGCGTTCTGCGGTTCCCCGCTGGTCGGACTCGGCACCGCGATGGCGATCGTCGGCGCGTACGTGCTGGCGGGGGAGCTGGCGGCGACGCCCGACGACCACGCCGGAGCGTTCGCCCGGTACGAGGCGGAGCTGCGGCCCTACGTGAAGCAGTGCCAGGAGCTGCCGCCGGGCGGCGTCAAGGGCTTCGCGCCGGAGTCGTCGCTGATGATCCGGATGCGCAACCTGTCGATGAACTCGATGACGAAGTGGCCGATGCGGCTGTTCTTCGCCAAGCTCTTCCAGAAGGCCGACGCGATCACCCTCAAGAACTACTGACACCCTCAAGAACTACTGAGGGCGCCCGTTGCGGTGCTGAGGAGGACGGTGCGTCAGGCCCGTCCTCCTTCCGCGGCGAGAACTTCCGCGGCGAGAACGTCCGCGCGAGCATCAGCCCGCCGGTGCGCGGTCCCGGACTCGGGTACGCGAGCCGGGCCGTCGCCGACTTCAGCGCCGCCTCGAGACTCTCGACGAGGACCTGGCGGACGTCCGTACGCACACGGGCGTCGCAGGCCAGCATCGGTACGCCGACCGGCACGTCGAGCGCCTCCCGGACCTGCTCCAAGGAGTACCGCTGCCGTCCGTCGAAGGCGTTGACCGCGACGACGAAGGGCAGGCCGCGCCGCTCGGCGTAGTCGAGGGAGGCGAAGCTGTCGGCGAGCCGGCGCACGTCCAGCAGGACGACCGCGGCGTGGGCGCCGGCGACGAGATCGTCCCAGAAGCTCCAGTACCTGGTGGCCCCCGGCGGTGCGAAGAGATGCAGGCGGAGGTCCGCGGGCAGGTCGACCCGGCCGTAGTCGCGGCCTGTCGTCAGGGTGGTCTTGTCCGGCATGCCGAACAGGTCGTCCTCGCCGGCGCCGGCCGTGGTCATCCTCGCCTCCGTGGCGAGCGGCGGGATGTCGCTGACCGCGCTGATGAAGGTCGTCTTCCCGGCACCGAAGCCGCCGATCACGACGATCTTGAGATCCGTCCGGTCCGCCGGCGGCGACAAGGGCCCCGACTGTCCGGTCGCGACCTGCCCCTGCTCCCCGGCGACCGGCTGCGCCCGGCGCAGCTCCCGGCGCAGCAGCGCCACTTCGTCCCGCAGCTGTTCCACCTCGGTACGCAGCTGCGACACCTCGCCGGGCAGATCGCGTACGGGGCCGACGGGGGCGGCGTTGCGGGCGAACCCGAACATGTGCGCGTCGCCCTCCGCCCGGGCCTGCGGATCGGGCATGAAGGCCGCCAATAGCCGGCGCCGCAGGACGGGCACGATGTCGTGGAAGGTGAGCGTCTCGGGCGCACCCGGTACGCCTTCGTTGACCACCGCGGCGAGGGCCTTGGTGAACTGGGTCAGCGGCCGATCGCCCTCGGTCTCGTAGCGCGCGTTCTCGAGCGCGTGACTGGCCGTGAGCGTGTAGACGCCGCGGCGCGGTGTGATCGGCAGAGCGGCGGAGAGCAGGCCCGTGGCGATGCCGGAGAAGCAGCAGTCGAGAATGAGGATCTTGAGGGCCGCCCCGGACGACCCCATGGTCCGCTGGAGCCAGTCCAGCTGCAGGTCGGCGTGGGTCAGAGTGTCGGGCACGTTGCGGGTGTCCGACAACGCCAGGCACAGGCCGCCCGCATGGGTCGGCAGGCCGTGCCCCACGTAATAGACGAGCAGGACGCCGGGCGTCTCCTTGAACAGTGCGTTCAGCTTGTACATCGGGCCGTCCGCGGCGGTCTGGTTCGCCAGCGTCTCGACCTGGTCGGCGGGCCAGCCGCACAGCGGCCCGGTCAGCAGCTCCCGCATCATGTGCAGGCTGTTGAGCGCGGCGGGCACGTCCGGCAGCGACTCGTGGAACTCCGAGGTCCCGAGCAGGATCGCCCGTGACCCCGCCAGTTCAGGCCGGGGCGCGGAAGGCATCGATCGCCCGAGCCGCGAACGCGTCGGGGTCGTCGAGGTGGGTCGCCTCGATCTCCAGCTTGCGGTCGCCGTCGCTGATGCTCACGCGTACGCGCGTCTGCCGGGACCGGATCCAGACGTGCACCGCGCGCAGGACGCCGATCGCCGCGCCGGACGAGCAGACCGCGGTGACGGCGTCCCAGCCGCTGCCGAGCTCACCGGGTGCGGGGCGGCCCGGCCGCAGCTCCACCCGCGCGTCCGGCACACGGGTCAGCCAGGAATGGAGGTCGGCGAGGTTGGCCGACGGATCGTCGGCCGTCACGGCGAGCAGCACTCAGCGATGCTACGGGCACCCGGCCGGTCGCCGGGTGCCCCGCCACGGACGGGTGACCTCAGCCGAAGTACGCGGCCAGGTCCGGGTCGGTCGGGGGAACCTCCATGAGGGTGCCACCGTCGCGAAGGGACAGTGTCGCCTGGTAGCCGGCCGCCACCGCGTCCCGGGCCGCGACCGGGGACGTGAGGGTCGGGCCGCCGGAGCGGGCGTACCGGAGGAACTCGGCCATGATGGCGGGATCGGCCCCGCCGTGGTGGGAGTCGGCCGGGACCGGGATCTCCAGGTCGGCGTCGGGGCGGTAGCCGGAACGGCCCGCGTTCCACACCTTGATGACCGAGCCGGCGAAGTCACCGAAGTTCTCCAGGCGGCCGTGCGTACCGATGACGGTGTAGTTGCGCCAGTAGTCCGGGGTGTAGTGGCACTGCTGGTAGGTCGCGATCACGCCGTTGTCGAGCTGGAGGTTGACGACGCTGAGGTCCTCGATGTCGACCACCGGGTTCAGACCCGTGTGCGCCGACGGCGGCCAGGTGCCCGCGTCGAACCAGTCCGGCATCAGGGTGCCCGCGCGGTCGCGCCGGTCGGTGATGTCGCCGTAGACGCCGAGGTCGCCGAACGCGCTGACGGCCTGCGTGCGCCCGCCCGCGAGCCAGTGGATGACGTCGATGTCGTGGGCGCCCTTCTGCAGCAGCATGCCCGTGCTGCGGCGGCGGTCGGCGTGCCAGTCCTTGAAGTAGTAGTCGCCGCCGTTGCCCACGAAATGCCGGCACCACACCGACATGACCCGGCCGATCGCGCCGCTCGCGATGACCTCGCGCATGGCCAGGACGAACGGCGCGTGCCGCATGTTGTGCCCGACGTACAGCCGGGAGCCGGCGTCGCGGGCGGCGGCGAGGACGCGGTCGGCGCCGTCGACCGTGATCGCGAGCGGCTTCTCGACGAACGTCGCGACCCCCGCCGTGAGCAGCCGGATCGCGAGTTCCTCGTGGGTGTCGTCGGGGGAGAGGACCAGCGCCGCGTCGACCTCCGCGAGGTCGAGATCGTCCAGTGTGGAGTGAACCGGCACGTCGAACGGCGGCTCGGGCCGGCGCGGATCGACCACGGCCACGACCCGCGACCCCTCGCCGGGCTTGTGCACCAGCGACGCGAGATAGCCCCGGGCGCCGAGCCCCACTACCGCGATCCGCAAGTCAGACATGAGAACCCTCCGGTGCGAGTACCAGCAGCGCCGCCGTTACGGCGTCCGCCATCGCGCTGCGGGCGGCCTTCAGCGCCTTGCGCGGATCGACCGCCTTCGGGTCCGAGTCCAGCACACTTCGCACCCCCGCGGTGTACGCGATGTTCAGCGCCGTACCGATGTTGATCTTCACGAGTCCGGCGGTGATCCCGGCGGCCAGTTCGAGATCGGGTACGCCGGACGAGCCGTGCAGGACGAGCGGCACCGGCACGGCCGACCGCAGCTCGCCGATCAGCTCGTGGTCCAGCCGGGCCGACCGGTCGGTCATGGCGTGGCTGGAGCCCACCGCGACCGCCAGCAGGTCCACGCGGGTGTCCCGGGCGAACGCGACCGCCTCGTCGGGCCGCGTACGCACACCGGGCGCGTGCGCGCCGCCCTTGCCGCCCACGGCGCCGAGTTCGCCTTCGAGCCAGAGCCCGTGGGCGTGGCAGAAGTCCGCGGCGGCGGCGGTCGCGGCGACGTTCTCGGCGTACTCCAGGGTGGAAGCGTCGAACATGACGGAGGAGAAGCCGCACTCGGGCGCCTGGCGCAGCAGGTCGACGTCGGTCACGTGGTCCAGGTGCAGCGCCACCGGCACCGAGGCCGCCCGGGCCAGGGCGAGCGACGCGGCCGCCACCGGTGCCAGCTGTCCCTGGTGGAACAGGACGGTGTTCTCGCTGATCTGGAGGATCACCGGCCGCTCGGCCTGTTCGGCGCCGCGCACGATGGCTTCGGCGTGTTCCAGCGTGACGACGTTGAACGCCGCGAGCCCCACCCCCGCCGTGGCGGCGGAGCGGACGAGGTCGGCGGTCGGGGTGATCATTGTTGTGCCTCCAGAGCGCTGAGCAGTTCGTGCATCGTGGCCTGCGCGACGGTGCCGCCCGCGGCCCGGGTGGACAGGGAACCGGCCGCCGCCGCCAGGGCGACGCACCGGTCGAGGGGTTCGCCGTTCAGGTATCCCGCGAGGAAGCCGGCGTTGAAGCTGTCGCCCGCGCCGGTCGTGTCGACGACGTCCACCGGCAGACCTGGTGCGGCACAGGATCCACCGGGCCACCATGCCTTCGCGCCGGCCGCGCCGTCTTTGAGGACCACCAACGTCTTCAGCGACAGCGCCGCGGCTTCGAGGTCGTCGATCCCCGTGATCGCCCGCAGCTCGGCCGCATTGGGCAGGAACACGTCGGTGTGGGCCAGCACCTCGTGAACCCCGGCCCACTGTTCGGCCGGATCCCAGTTCGTGTCCAGCGACGTGGAGACGCCGAGCGACCTGGCCCGCGCGAACAGATCGGGTAATTCCAAGGCCAGCGCGGGCTGCAGGAAATAGGACGCGACATGGACGTGTCGCACGCCATCGAAGTCCACATCGGACGCACGTAGGGAGCCGATCGCGCCCGTCAGCGTGAGGATCGCCCGGTCGTCGGAGTCGGACAGGATGACCGACAGGCCGGTCGGCTCCGGGACGGTCTTCACCCCGGAAACGTCCACTCCGCGTTCTTCGAGAGCGCGGCGGCAGAACGTGCCATGGAGATCGTCCCCGGTGGCCGAGCACAGGGCTGTGCGTACGCCCAGAGATGCGGCACCGGCGGCGGTGATGGCAGCGGACCCACCCAGCAGGAGCGAGGCGGAGCTCAGGAGCTGTTCCCGTTGCGAGAAAAGAGGATGCACGTCCCCGGAGAGGACGAGATCCGGGTTGAGGTCGCCGACCACGAGAAGGGTCATCCCTTGAGCCCCGAGAACGTCATCGTCGCGATGAACCGCTTCTGGGCCACGACGAACGCGATGATCAGCGGAAGGGTGGCGATCACGTTGCCGGCCATGAGCAACGACCACTGGGTGCGCCGCGTCCCCTGGAACATGGTGAGACCCACTTGCAGCGTGTACCACCGGTCGTCGCTGATCGCGATGAGCGGCCAGACGAGGTCGTTCCACGACGACAGCAGAGTGAAGAGCGCGAGCGTGGCGAGCGCGGGCTTGGCCAGCGGGAGCACCACCCGGAAGAAGATCTGCCGGGTCGAGGCGCCGTCGATGGACGCGGCCTCCTCCAGCTCCGCGGGCAGCGAGAGGAAGAACTGCCGCATCAGGAAGACCCCGAACGCGGTCGCGAGCCACGGCACGAAGGCCGCTGCGAGGGTGTCGACGAAGCCGAGCCGGGCGAACATCAGGTAGGTCGGGATCATGAGCAGCTGCGTCGGGATCATCACGGTCGCGACCATGAGGAAGAAGCCGACGCCCTTGCCGGGGAAGGACAGCCGGGCGAAGCCGTAGCCGGCCAGCGAGCACAGCACGAGGTGGGCCGCGATCGCGATGGCCGAGACGAGGATCGTGTTGAGCAGCCAGCGCAGGATGTGCGACTCGGTGAGCAGCCCGATGTACCCGTCGAGGTGCAGGGAGCTGGGGATGAACTTCGGCGGGAAGCGGTTGATCTCCGAGTCGGACATGAAGGAGGTCAGGATCATCTGCGCGAGCGGCAGCACGAACAGCAGGGACAGCGGCATGAGCAGCAGGTGCCAGCCGCTGAACGGCAGGATCCTCTTTCGGCTTCTCATCAGAATGCCTCGATCTTGGATCGGCGCGAGTACCAGAAGATGCCGAGCGTGAGCAGCATGGTCACGACGAACAGCCCGTACGCGACCGCCGACCCGTAGCCGAACCGCTGGGTCTGGAAGGCCAGCTCGTACACGTAGTAGACGACCGTCTCGGTGGACTGCAACGGCCCGCCCCGCGTCGTGGTGTAGACGAGGTCGAACAGCTGGATCGCCGTGATGGTCTGCCAGACCGCCGTGAAGACGGTGACCGGGCGCAGCTGGGGGAGGGTCACGTGCCAGAACACCCGCCACCGGCCCGCACCGTCCACAGTGGCCGCCTCGGTCAGCTCGACCGGGATGTCCTGCAGGGCGGCGAGGTAGATGACGGCGGTGAAGCCGATCTCACCCCAGAGCGCGATGAGGACGATGACCGGCAGCGCCTGCGAGCGGCTCTCCAGGAACTGCTGGGCGGGCAGGCCGAGCCGGCGCAGCACCTCGTTGGCCGCGCCGAACTGGGGATTGAAGACGAAGGTGGCCAGGATGCCGGTGGCCGCCGCCGAGGCGACGTACGGCACGAAGATGCAGGTGCGGTAGAACGCGACCAGCCGGATCTTCTGGTTCAGGGCGACCGCGACGAGCATGCCCAGCAGGATCGAGGACGGCACGAACAGCGCGGTGAGCCACAAGGTGTGCCCCACGGCCGCGGCGGCCTGCGGGTCCTGCGCCATGGTCTCGTAGTTGCCCCAGCCGACCGGCTTCGCCGGCGCGATCCCGTTCCACTTCGTCCGCGAGATCACGAACGCCCAGACCGCCGGGAACACCGACAGCCCCAGGATCAGCAGGGTGGCCGGGCCCGCGAAGGCCCAGCCGGTGAGCGCGCGGCGCAGGCGGCGCGGTTTGCGCCGGGGGCGCGGCCGGGACCGGGCCTCGTGCCGGTCCCGGGAGAGTGCGAACGTGGTCATCGGCCCGCCTCAGCCGCGCAGCGCCACGGCGGCCTGCTGAGCGGCCTTGTCCAAGGCTTCCTTGGGCGTGGACGCGCCCTGCAGGACCGAGGCGATCGCCTGCCCGACGTACCGGGAGACCTCCGGGTACGCCTCGACCGTCGGCCGGGCCTGCTTGGCGTTGGCCAGGTTGTCGAAGAACTTCTGGGCGCCCGGGTACTGGGCGCAGTAGTCGGCGAACTCCTTGGTGGCAGCCTCGGACGAGCGCAGCGGCAGGTTGCCGTTGCCGAGGTTCCAGCGCACGTCGACGTCCTTGCCGGTCAGCCACTGCAGGAAGGTACGCGCCGCGCCGGCCCGGTTGGCGTCGGAGTGGTCGAACAGCACCCACACGTCGGGACCGGAGATCGTCTCGTGGTCGCCGTTGTAGCCGGGCAGGAAGCTGACGCCATAGTCGACCTTCGCCTCGCCCATGTCGTACAGCGACCAGGGCCCGGAGATCATCATGCCGATCCGGTTGTCGTTGAACAGCTGCGCGTACTTCTCGTCGGTCTGGTCGAGGTACATCGACTTGTCGTCCACCGCGATCTGGCGCAGCGTCTCCAGGGCGGCCACCCCGGCGTCGGAGTTGAAGGCCGGCTTGTCCCCGTCGAGGATCTTGCCGCCGTGCTGCCAGAGCAGCGGCCACAGGTGCCAGGTCGTGTCCTCGCTGCCGGCCACCGAGTACGCGGCGCCGTAGAGGTTCTTCGAGGTGTCGGTCAGCTGCTTCGCGGCCGCCCGGAAATCGTCCCAGCTCCACGTGTCGGTCGGGTACGCGACGTGCGCCTTGTCGAACAGCGTCTTGTTGTAGATCAGCGCCAGATTGTCCACGAGCGCCGGTACGCCGATGACCCGTCCGTCCACCGTGGCCGTCGAGCGGGCCGCCTCGGGAATCTCCGACCAGGCCATCTGCGGATCGGCTACCCACTGCGTCAGGTTCTGCGTACGCCCGCTCGCGGCGAGCTGGCCGGCCCAGGACCCGTAGGCGTAGGAGACGTCGGGATAGGTGCCGGAGGTGAACCCGGCCGACAGCTTGGTCAGCAGTTCGTCCGTGGTGGACGCCCCCGCCGAGGTGTTGACGGTGATGTGCGGGTGACTCGCGTGGAACTCGGTCGCCAGCTTCTCGGCCATCGTCTCGGCGTCCGAGGACTGGCCGGTCCACCAGGTGATCGTGACGTCGGCGTTCGGGTCGTAGCCGGCCGCCGCGTCCTTCGTGTCGTCGACGGGAGTGCCGCTCGTGCAGCCGGCGGCCAGCAGGCCGAGGGCGAGGACGGCGCCGCCGAGAAAGCGGCGCCGGGCGTTCCAGAACTGCATCATGGATCACCTCACGGGGGGATGGGTGAGATCATTCGCGCGGCAGGACCGCCGGGCGGTTCAGAATCACGGAACGGGTCAGCAGGCGCGGCTCGTCGGGGTTCAGGCCCCGCAGAGCGGCGAGTGCGGTCGCGAACCGCTGCGCGAGAACGAGCCCCGCCAGCGGGTCGAGGTCGTCGTGGTGCAGCCGCGCGCCGGTCGCCGCGACCGTTTCGGCCATGCCGTCGGGCAGGGGCCCGAAGACCCACACCAGGCTGCGCGGCCCCGCCACGGCCATCGGGCCGTGCCGGAAGTCCATCGCCGGGTACGACTCCGACCACGCCTGCGCGGCCTCGCGTACCTTGAGGGCGGCCTCGTGGGCCAGGCCGACGGTCCAGCCCGTGCCCAGGAAGACGATGTGATCGATGTCCGCCGGGTCGGCGGGCAGGTCCCGGTCCAGCGCGGCCTGCCCGTCCTCGCTCTTGTGCGGGCTGTCGAACGCCGCGCGTACGAGGGTCAGCACGGTCGTCGGGAAGCGGGTCTGCACGACGCTCTTCTCGTCGGCGAAGTCGAGCAGGAGGACGTCGTCGGAGCGCTCGGCGATCGGCGTGTCCGCCACCGCGACGACGGACGTCACCCGCAGGTCCGCGGGCAGCTTGGCCAGCGCGTCGAGGACCTCGGTCGTGGTGCCCGACCGGGAGAACGCGATCACCCGGTCGTACCGCCGGTACGCCGTGACCTCCGACGCGCAGACGGCGTCCGTCTCGCCCAGCCCGGCGGCCTCGCGCAGAGCGGCGTACGCCTCCGCGACGAACCATGAGGTGCCGCAGCCGATGGCGAGCACACGTTCGCCGGGCGCGGCCAGATGCGCACGCGCGGCGTCGACGAGGGCGGTGTCGGCCAGGGCCCGGGCCCAGGTCTCGGGCTGGCTGGCGATCTCGGTGGCGGTGACGTTCATGGCGGAAGGCTATGCTCGTTTCTGCTCGTATTTCAACGTCGCGGACCTAAATGAACATCGCTCGTTGCGCGTTTCCGCCGCCCCGTCCTCGGCGGCCGGCCCTCCCTCGCGACGGCGGTCGGCGATCTCCCTTGCGGCGGCGGCCGGCGATCTTCCCGGCGATCTTGCGCGAATGTCCGGGCTATTCGGGTATTCCGGACGAATTTCGGGACATTCGCGCAAGATCGCCGGGGTCTCGGGGTCTCGGGGTCTCGGGGTCTCGGGGTCTCGGGGTCTCGGGGGCGGGGTGTCGGGAGGGGGAGGGGAAGGGTCAGCGGGTTGTGGGGGTGCGGAGGGCGGGGGCGAGCAGGTCGCCGTGTGCGGCGGTCAACTCGTCGCACAGCGCCCAGATCGCGTCCACCCTCAGCGACGCCGCCGCGTTCGGGTCGACCTGGGCGGCCAGGCGTACCAGGCGGGGGTCGCCGGTCACGGCCGCGCGTACGGTCAGCTCGCCGACGGACGCGAAGTTCTGGTTCACCGCCGCGCACTGCAGCGGCAGGTCACCCACGAATTCCGGGCGTACGCCCTGCTCGTCGACCACGCACGGCACCTCGACCGCGTAATCGCGGGGCAGGTTCGTGATCAGTCCGGTGTTGCGGACGTTGGCGTGGATGCGCCGCATCGTGCCGGTCTCGATGGAATGGATCACCTGGGGCGCGTACTCGGTGGCGTCCCGCTCGATCTCCAGGTCGTGGCCGGCGGCGAGTTCGTCGCGTACCCGTTCGTACTCCTCGACGTTCTCGCGGCTGATGCGGACGTAGTCGCCGACGGGGATGCGCAGCCGGGCCACCTCCTCGTCGTGGTGCAGGTACCACGGCACGTACTCCGAGGAGTGCTCGCTCGTCTCGGTCGGGTAGTAGCCGAGCGACCGGAACATGTCCACGCGTACGCGCCGCCGCAGCTCGGGATCGGTCGCGACGGCCTGCCGGAGACGGGGGTAGAGATCCTCGCCGTTCTTGCGCCAGTGCAGCAGCCACGCCTGGTGGTTGAGGCCGGCCGCCCGGTAGCTGACGCCGTCGAAAGGTTCGCCGATCACCTCGCAGAGCCCGCGGACGGTCCAGTAGACGGAGTGGCAGAGGCCGACCGCCTTGAGGTCCGGCGCCACCGCCGCGAGGTAGCCGATGTTCATGGCCATCGGGTTGGTGTAGTTGAGCAGCCACGCGTCCGGGCAGATCTCCCGCATGTCGTCGGCGATCCCCTGCAGCACCGGGAACGTACGCAGCGCGCGGAAGATCCCGCCGACCCCGATCGTGTCGCCGATGGTCTGCCGCAGCCCGTACTTGGCCGGGATCTCGAAGTCCGTGACCGTCGCGGCGTACATGCCGACCTGGATCGAGTTGATCACGTAGTCCGCGCCCGCCAGCGCCGTACGCCGGTCCAGGCTGGTCTTGATCCGCGGGTCCGCTCCCAGCTGCGCCGCCGTACGCCGGGCGATCGCCTCGGCCGTGGCCAGCCGCTCGGGATCGATGTCGTGCAGGTGGAGCGTCACCTCCCGCAGCTCGGGGAAGGACAGGATGTCGGCCAGGAGTTCCCGGGTGAACACGACGCTGCCGGCGCCGAGGAAGGTGATGACGGCCATGCGCGGAATCCTGGTCCTGTCGTGCATACTGTGGCAAGGTTCGCGCGCAAACGAGCATTCTTTATTGCGCGTTTGATCAGGTGATCGGAAGGGACGGGGCATGGCCCGCAGTACGTTGCGCCGCGCCGACCGGGTGTCGACGATCCTCGACCGCATCTCCGGCGACGGCTCGGTGGACGCCCGCGCGCTGGCGGCCGAGTTCGACGTCTCGGTGGCGACGATCCGGCGCGACCTGCAGACCCTGGAGGACCAGAAGCTCCTCAACCGTACGCACGGCGGTGCCATCGCGGCCGACGTCAGCTACGAGTTGCCCGTGCGCTACCGCATCGGCCAGCACCGCGACGAGAAGCTGGCGATCGCCCGCACGGCGGTGGGCCGCCTGCCGCACGGACCGCTGACCGTCGGCCTCACCGGCGGCACCACCACGCACACGGTCGCCCGGCTGCTCGCGGACCGGTTCGACCTGGCCGTCGTCACCAACGCGCTCAACATCGCGGCCGAACTCGCCCTGCGGCCGCGGCTCAAGCTGGTGATGACCGGCGGCGTCTCGCGTACGCAGTCCTACGAACTGGTCGGGCCGATCGCCGACCGCACCCTGTCCGGGCTGAACATCGAGGTCGCCATCGTCGGCGTCGACGGGATCAGCGCGCGTACCGGGCTGACGACGCACGACGACATCGAGGCGAACACCAACGCGACCATGATCCGCCAGGCCCAGCGGGTGATCGTGGTGGCCGACGGCTCGAAGGTCGGCAAGGTCTGCCTGGCCCGCATCTGCGCGATCGCCGACGTCGACGAGTTCGTCACCGACGACACCGCCGACGAGGCCGCGCTCGCCGCCATCGCGGCCGCCGGCGTCACCGTCACCGTCGCCTGAAGAAGCAGCCGGCGCGCATTTAAAGATGCACACTTGTGCACGAGTTCTCGACGGTTGCGCGTACACCTTGGTTTAATCGCTCACACGTGAGTGCTGGCCGGTGGCGGGTACGCCGTCGCGCCACGGGCGGGGCCGAGGGGCCGCCGTCCGAGTGCTGAACAGCCTCGCGCGAGTCGATGGAGGTCCTCCATGACACGTTCCCTGCGCCATCTGATCGCGGCGGTCCTGCTGGCCGCCGCCGGCGTGCTCGGCGCGGCCCACCCCGCCTCCGCCGCGCCCGCCCCGCCCACCCCGGTGACCTGCGCGGGCTGCTACCACCCGGCCCTGCGTACCAGCTGGAACTGGGTGCTCGCGGCCGTGCCCGCGGCGCCGTACCGGGCGGTCTCGCTCTACGACGTCGACGGCTTCGACAACTCGGCCGCCAACGTCAGCGCCCTGCATGCGGCCGGCATCAAGGCCGTCTGCTACCTGTCGGCCGGAACCTACGAGAACTGGCGGTCCGACGCCGGCCAGTTCCCGGCCGCGATCCTCGGCAAGTCCAACGGCTGGCCCGGCGAGAAGTGGCTCGACGTCCGCGACGTCCAGAAGGCCGGCAGCGCCCTGCGTACGATCATGGACGCCCGGCTGGACATGTGCCGCCAGAAGGGCTTCGACATGGTCGAGCTGGACAATGTGGACGGTTACACCAACAAGACCGGCTTCCCGCTGACCGCCGCCGACCAGCTGTACTTCAACGCCCTGCTGGCCAACGACTCGCACGCCCGCGGCCTGTCCGTCCTGCAGAAGAACGACAACGAGCAGATCCCGCAGCTCGTCGCGTACTTCGACGGGGCGCTGAACGAGCAGTGCAACCAGTACAGCGAATGCACCACGGCCCAGAACGGCGGCTACGGCCTGGACCAGTACGTGGCCGCCGGCAAGCCGGTGTTCCAGGCGGAGTACTCGCTGGCGACGTCCAAGTTCTGCACCAAGGACAACAACCAGAACTTCAACGGGGTCAAGTTCTCCATCGATCTCGACGACTCCGTGTTCCAGGCGTGCAGGTAATTCAAGATCTTTTAGGGCCTTACTTCCCGGGTTCGTCGATCTCACCTCCGCTCCTCGCGCGGGAGACCGGTCGGCCCCGTCACGTCCCGTGACGGGGCCTCCCTGCCAGGTGAGTGGGGCGAAGCATCCAGCACCGCCTTTCGGTCACCGTTTCACCCTTTCGCCACCTGGCGTTTGTCGCGACTGTCCGATATGGCGGCTGGGTGGATCGGTCGCATTGGATCTTGGGTGGGGAGCGATCTTCCATGAGGTGGGCGCCGAGCGCCGATTTCTTGATCATTTACGGCTGGGGTGTCAATCCGGCCCGATCTGCATGATCAATGACGCGTCAGGTGTAGCCGAAGCCGGTCAGCGCGCTCCAGAGCCGTAAACGATCATGCAATGGGGGGCCGTTTTTACACCGCAGCCGTAAACGATCACCCCACCGGCCGCCGGTCGCGCGCATGAGTCGGACAGTTGCGACAAAGGTCAGGGGTGCATGAATGGGGTGTGGATGTGACCTCTGGTGCGCCTGAGAGGGTTCACGGGTTGATGGCCAGGAAGAGGAACGCCGCGAAGATCGACAGGTGTACGCCGGCCTGCAGCAGCGTCGCCCGGCCGGGCACGACGGTCAGGATGCCCACGACGACGGTGAGGGCGAACAGCACCACTTGCAGTGGGTCGAGGCCGAGCAGGAGCGGGCCGTCGAGCCACCGGGACGCGATGGCGATCGCCGGGATGGTGAGGCCGATGCTGGCGATCGCCGATCCGAGCGCGAGGTTCAGGCTCGTCTGTACGCGGTCCGCCCGCGCGGCGCGTACGGCGGCGACCGTCTCGGGGGCGAGGACGAGCATCGCGATGATGACGCCGACGACGGGCTGGGGCATGCCGAGGGCGCGGACGCCGCTCTCGATCGAGGGGGAGACGAGTTTGGCCTCGCCCACGACGGCGATGAGGGCGATGAGCAGGAGGCCGAGGCTGAAGACGGTGGCCCGGGCGGTCGGCCGCTGGTGGACCTCCGCAGCCTCGTCCGGCAGCGGCGCGGCCTGCTCCACCCGGTCGGCCGCCTCGCTCCCATCGTCCGAGCCGGCGCGACCGGCCTCGGCGCGACCGGCCTCGGCGCGGCCGGAGTCGGGGCGGCTCGACTCGAGGAGGTCGGCGTCGAAGGGGACGGGGAGGAAGTCCGTGCGGTGCCGGACGGTCTGCACGGTGACGAAGACGCCGTAGAGGACGAGCGACGCGGTGCCCGCGAAGGCCAGTTGGGCCGAGGTGAACTGCGGGCCGGGCTTGCCGGCGGTGAACGTGGGCAGGACCAGGCAGAGCGTGGTGATCGTGGCGACGGTGGTCAGCGCGGCGCCCGCGCCCTCGGGGTTGAACACGGCGCGGCCGCGGCGGAGCGAGCCGACGAGCAGGCTCACGCCCATGATGCCGTTGCAGGTGATCATGACGGCGGCGAAGACCGTGTCGCGGGCGAGGGACTGGGTCTTCTCACCGCCCCCGCTGACCATGAGGGTGACGATCAGGCCGACCTCGATGATCGTGACGGCGACCGCGAGGATGAGGGCGCCGAAGGGTTCGCCGACCCGTTCGGCGACGACCTCCGCGTGGTGCACCGCGGCGAGGATCGCGCCGACGAGCAGCAGGGCGACCACGACGACGACCACGGTGGACAGGGACCGGCCCCAGGCGAGGACGAGCAGGACGAAGGCCGCGATGGGTACGAGGACCGTCCAGCGCTTCGTGATCACCTGCATCTGCTGAGCATATGGAACAAAGCGGACAGACGTGGGGACTATCGCCAGGCGAACAAGTGTTCTAAGCTCCTGCTCATGCGGGACCCGGCCTCGATTCTGCACGCCGACCTGGACGCCTTCTACGCGTCGGTCGAGCAGCGTGACAACCCGGCGCTGCGCGGGCATCCGGTGATCGTCGGCGGCGGCGTCGTGCTGGCGTGCAGCTACGAGGCCAAGCGCCGGGGCGTGCGGACGGCGATGAGCGGGCACGCGGCGCGCCGGCTGTGTCCCGACGCGATCGTCGTGCGGCCGCGCATGTCGGCGTACGCGGCCGCGAGCAAGGCGGTGTTCGAGGTCTTCCGGGACACCACGCCGGTCGTCGAGGGGATCTCGATCGACGAGGCGTTCCTCGACGTCGGCGGGCTGCACCGGATCGGCGGCCGGCCGGTCGACGTCGCCGTCCGCCTGCGCGCCGAGGTGCTGCGCCGCGTCGGCCTGCCGATCACGGTCGGCGTGGCCCGGACGAAGTTCCTCGCGAAGGTCGCCAGCCGGGTCGCCAAGCCGGACGGGCTGCTGCTCGTCGAGCCCGAGGGGGAGCTCGCGTTCCTGCATCCGCTGCCGGTCGGGATGCTCTGGGGCGTCGGGGCGGTGACCGAGGCGAAGCTGCACGAGCGCGGCATCCGGACCGTCGGGCAGGTCGCCCGGCTCGGTGAGGCCGCCCTCGTCTCGATCCTCGGCCCGGGTGCCGGGCGCCACCTGCACGCGCTGGCCCACAACCGCGATCCGCGGCCGGTCGTCGTGGGCAAGCGGCGCGGCTCGATCGGCGCCCAGCGGGCGATCGGCCGGGGACCGCACCGGCCCGAGGACGTGTCGGCGGCCCTCGCCGGGCTGGTCGACCGGGTCACGAAGCGGATGCGGGCGGCCGACCGGCCCGGCCGGACGATCATCCTGCGGCTGCGGTTCGCCGACTTCACCCGGGCGACGCGGTCGCGTACGCTGCCGCGGGCCACGGTCCAGACGCAGACGGTGCTCGATGTGGCCCGGGAGCTGCTCGGGGAGGCCCAGCCGCTCATCGAGGCCAAGGGGATCACCCTCGTCGGGATCTCGGTGAGCAACCTGGGCCGCCACGGCGACGTCCAGCTGGAGCTGCCTTTCGAGCAGCCGGACCGGGCCATGCTGGACGCCGCCGTCGACGCGGTACGCGACCGGTTCGGCTCGGCGTCGGTCACGCGGGGCGTACTGGTGGGCAAGGATCCGGGGATCGCCGTACCCACCCTGCCCGACTAGTTCGTCAGCGGGCCTTCAACGCGAACACTCCCCAGCCGAGCAGGTTGCGGCGGTAAGTGGTGTGCCGCAACGGTTCCCGGTCGAGGTCCTGGCGTACCGCGGGGGCGAGCCCGTCGTCCGGGTTCGCGTCCAGCCACTGCCGGAGCGTGAACCACTGGGCGGCCGCGTACCGGTCCCAGCTGTCCTCGTCGGCGAGCACCATCTCGACGAGGTCGTAGCCGAGCTCGCCGAAGAGGCGTACCAGGCCGGGCAGCGTGTCGAAGTCGTCCCTCGTGCGCGCGTGGCACGCCTCGATCGCCTCCTGGCTCGGCGGCTCGCTGCGCCAGAACGGCTCGCCGATGAGCATGAGGCCGCCGGGCCGCAGGGACTGTTCGAGCAGGCGGACGGTGCCGGTGACGCCGTCGCCGATCCAGGTCGCGCCGATGCAGGCGGCCACGTCCACGCGCTCGGCGGCGACGTAGCCCCGGGCGTCGTTGTGCTCGAACGTGACCCGGTCGGCGACGTCCAGCTCGGCGGCGCGTACGCCGGACAGCCGGATCCAGTCCTTCGCGATGTCCACGCCGTGACCGGTGATGCCGTGGTCACGGGCCCAGGTGCACAGCATCTCGCCGGTGCCGGAGCAGAGGTCGAGGATCCTGTCGCCCGGGTTCAGCCGGATCGCCGCGCCGAGCGTGGCGAGCTTCTCCGGGGTGTACGGGTTGTGGACGCGTTGCCCGGTCTCACGGATCAGGAAGTGGCGGGGGAGGGCCAGGGCTTTCTTGTCCATGATGGATGATCCTTCGTGGTCGATGGTCGGTTCTGGACGGAACGAGAACGGACGGCATCGACAAACATCAAATCATCTCCTTGGATGGGAATGTGGCCGAAGCCAATCAGGCCAGGAGAAGGCCCGCAACCGATTTACGACTTGGACCGCAGATAGGTGAGTACTGCCAGGACGCGCCGGTTGGTGTCGTCGGTCGGCGGCAGGCCGAGCTTGGCCAGGATGTTGCCGACATGCTTGCCGACCGCCGCCTCGGTGACGAACAGCCGCTGCGCGATCGCCGCGTTCGAATGCCCCTCCGCCACCAGCTCCAGCACTTCGAGCTCGCGGCCCGACAGGGCGGCCAGCGGATCGGCGGAGCCGCGCAGGAGGCGGCGGACGACCTCGGGGTCGACGACCGTGCCGCCGCCGGTCACCGTCCGCAGCGCCGCGGCGAAGTCCGCCACGTCCACCACCCGGTCCTTGAGCAGGTAGCCCACCCCGCGGCCGTCGCCCGAGTCGAGCAGCGCCGCCGCGTACTCCGCCTGCACGAACTGGCTCAGGACCACGACCGCCAGCCCCGGGTACGCGCCGCGCAGCGCCACCGCCGCCCGCAGCCCCTCGTCCGACTGGCCGGGCGGCATCCGGATGTCGGTCACGACCAGTTCGGGCCGGTGCTCGGCCACGGCCGCGGTGAGCTCCTCGGCGTCGCCGACGCTGGCCACGACCTCGAAGCCGAACCGGGACAGCAGGCTCGCCAGTCCTTCGCGCAGCAGTACGCCGTCCTCCGCCAGTACCGTTCGCGTCACTCGCATGGCAGCTCCACGCGTACGAGCGTAGGGCCGCCGACGGGCGAGGAGAGCAGGAGGCGGCCACCGACCGCGCCCACCCGGTCGGCGAGGCCGACGAGCCCGGTGCCGCGCGCGGGGTCGGCGCCGCCGCGGCCGTCGTCGCGGACCTCGACGGCCAGGAGCCGGCCGCGGCGGGTGACCGAGAGGTCGATCCGGGTGGCACCGGCGTGCTTGGCGACGTTGGCGAGGGCCTCGGAGACGGCGAAGTACGCGGCGCCCTCGACCCGCTCCGGCAGTCGGCCGACGTCGGTCACGAGGTGGACCGGGATGGCCGACTGGTCGGCGAGTTCCCGCAGCGCGCCGGGCAGCCCGAGATCGGTGAGGCTCTGCGGCCGGATCCCGACGACGAGATCGCGCAGCACGACCATGAGCTGCTTGGCCTGCTCGTGGGCCTGGGCGAGCGGCGCCGCCGCCGGGGAGTCGGCCGGCACGTCCAGCCGGGCGAGCCCGATCTGCAGGGTGAGGCTGGTCAGCCGGTGCTGCGCCCCGTCGTGCAGGTCGCGCTCGATCCGCCGCCGCTCCGCCTCGTACGCGTCCACCAGCCGCGCCCGCGACCGGCTGACCTCCCGCAGTTCGGCCGAGCCGTCCCCGGTGAGCAGCGCCCGCGTGACCATCCCCTGGACGGCGCCGAACATCCCCGCGACGTAGAGCAGGACCGGCAGCATGAGGACGCCGGCGATCGCGTACGGGATCGTCTCCCGGACGGTGTGGACCTCGGTGACGCCCAGCGCCATGCCGGGTGGGTGCACGACGAACGGGCTGGCGATGAAGGAGACGGCGAGCAGGGCCAGCAGCGCGTACGCGAAGTACGCGAAAGGCACGACGACGGCGAGGAACAGCAGGTAGAGGACCTGCAGAACGCGGTTGCGATGGGCCGCGACGGGCCGGTCGTCGATCATGGCGAGCCGGCGCCGCTCGACGGCCGCCAGGAAGATCGCCGCCGGTACGCCGATCAGCCCCGCGAACACGACACTCACCAGGACGAGGTACGCCTTGACGGCCGTGATCGGCTTGCCGTCGACGGCGTCGCGGACGACCGCGTAGACGGGCAGCGCGAACAGGGACAGGGTGCCGCCCAGGACCATGCTGAGCGGCACGGTCGACACGAGGTACGCGACCGCGCGCCACGGCCAGACGGTGATCAGGTATCGGCGCGATGCCAGCGCCGGGAGCAGGTAGGACACGCCGAAGACGGTATCCGCGGCGACCCGGGGCGGCCCAGCCGTCCACTATCACCTTCCGGCACCGGCTATCCCCACGCCGAGAAGTAGGGCTAGCCGTAGTGCGCCGGACCCGGTCGGCCGGGTTCGATCGTAGGCATGTGGTTGCTGTCGTTCGTGGGATGGAGCGGGATCGGGACGGTCCTGCTGGGCGCCGCTCTGGTGGTGGTCTGCATCGCCGCCCGCATCACGACGAGATAAGGGCGGGACAAGGGTTCAGCCGGGTTCTCCGACGAGGGAGAGCACGTGCTCCAGGCCGCGCGGACCGGTCCTCGACGGCCGGGGCAGCAGGAACACGCACATCCCGGCCCCCACCGCCCCCGAGTCCGTGAGCGGGTTGTCGCCGACCATCAGCGTCCGGGCCGGATCCGCGCCGAGGTGCGTACAGGCGGTGAGGAAGCAGGACGCGGCCGGCTTGCAGACGCCGTGTTCGAACGACATGACGACCGTGTCCACCCACGGGGACAGGCCCAGCCGGTCGAGCGCCGGGCGCAGGTCGAAGCCCGTGTCGCTGACGATCCCCACCGGCAGACCCCGGTGCCGCAGGGTTTTCAGTGTCGTCAGGGTGTCCGGGAACGCCTCCCAGGACTCGGCGCTGACCGTGCGCGCGTACAGGGCGTCGGACAGGCCGGGGTGCAGATCGTCGCAGCCGGCCTCGGCGTACAGCGCCGTCCACACCTCGCGGTGCCGGTCCGCGGCGAGGTCGCGGCCCTTGGCCAGTTCCTCCGCGGTGCTGCTGCGGGCCAGCACCCGGCCCCAGACGTCGCTCACCTTGCCCGGATCGATCGGATCCGCGCCCAGGTCCGCGGCGGCGCCGTGGAGCAGTTGCTCACCGCTGCCCGACAGGCGGATCAGCGTGTCACCCGCGTCGAAGAGCACAGCCTCGAACCTGCTCACAGAACCCCTCTTCCCGTACGCGTCACCGGTGCGCCCCCGTGAGTACCGGCGGTGCCGAGACGGGCGCGGTCGACGGCACGACCCGGTGACGGAACTGCCACACGACGTCCCGGCCGAACGACTCGACGAGCAGCCCGAGCGCTCCTAGGACGGCCACCGCCGTCACCGCCCGAGGCAGCACCCCGGCCGCCGCCACGGCGAGCACGATCCCCTGGACCGCCGCCACGACCTTCCGCCAGTACCGGGGCGGCACCGGGCTCGCCAGCCAGGCGAATACCCAGGATGCGGCCACGTACGCGTACCGCATCAGGCCGATCGCCAGCGGCCACCAGCCCAGGGCGTGGGTCGCGTACGCGCTGAGGATGAGGATGAGAGCCGCGTCGGTCTCCATGTCGAACCGGGCCCCGTGCGCCGACACCGTACGCGTGCCCCGCGCGACCCGCCCGTCCACGGCGTCGAGGACGAGGGCGACGGCCGCCAGCGCGGTGAACAGGACGACCGGGACGGCGCGGGCGAACGACGCGGCGGTGAGCGCCGCGACCCCGCTGCCCAGCACGGCCCGGGAGAGGGTGACCCAGTCGGCGGGCCGGAAGTCGGTGTGCCCGGCCTTCAGCAGGCAGCCGCAGAGCACCGCACCGTACGCGAGCCCGGCCGCCCAGCCGGCGGCTCCCAGCTCGGTGGTGGTGGCGAGCAGCGTCGTGAGCGCGACGGCTCCCAGAAGCCCGAGTACCGGTCCCGACCGGAACATACGCCTCACTCCGCCTCTGCTGGCCATGACCCGACATCAGCTGAATATCCGAAAACAAACCCTAAACGGGGTAACAGCCCATGTATTGGAGAATGCATACTATGACGGTTCTGTCCGGCCGGCGGGAAGGCGAGGTCCCATGGCACGCTCGTTCTGGGTCGCCGCCGCGGGCGTCGGAGAGATCCGCACAGAGGTAATACCGGCACCCGGTCCCGGCGAGATTCAGGTCCGCAGTCTTTTCTCCGCCGTCAGCCGTGGCACGGAGACCCTCGTCTTCCGCGGTGAGGTCCCGCCCTCGCAGTACGCGGTCATGCGCGCGCCGTTCCAGGAGGGCGACTTCCCGGCCCCGGTCAAGTACGGCTACCTCAACGTCGGCGTGGTCGAGGCCGGGGATCCCGAGTGGCTCGGGCAGACCGTGTTCTGCCTGCATCCGCACCAGACCGAGTACGTCGTGCCGGCGAGTGCGGCGGTACGCGTACCGCAGGGGGTGCCGGCCCGGCGGGCGGTGCTGGCCGGCACCGTCGAGACCGCGGTGAACGCCGCCTGGGACGCGGCCCCGCTCATCGGCGACCGGATCACCGTCGTCGGGGCGGGGATGGTCGGCTGCTGCGTGGCCCGCGTCCTCGCCGGCATCCCGGGAACCGACGTGGAACTCGTGGACGTGGACGGCAGCCGGGCGGACACGGCCGCGGCGCTCGGCGTACGCTTCGCCGCGCCGGCGACGGCCACCGGTGGACGGGATCTCGTCGTGCACGCGAGCGCCTCGGCGGCCGGCCTGAACCTGGCGCTCGGCCTGGCCCGTACCGAGGGCACCGTCCTCGAACTGAGCTGGTACGGCGACCGCGAGGTCGGCATCCGGCTGGGCGAGTCGTTCCACTCCGGACGGTTGACGGTCCGGGCCAGCCAGGTCGGCCGGATCGCCCCCGCCCGCCGGGACGCCCGCACGTACGCCGACCGGCTCGGGCTGGCGCTGGAACTGCTGCGGGACCCGGCGTACGACGCGCTCATCACCGGCGAGTCGCCCTTCGACGAACTGCCCGCGGTCCTGCGGTCGCTGGCCGCCGGCCGCCCGGCCTTGGCCCATCTGATCAGATACTGACCCGGATACCGAGCTGGATCTCGAGGAGGAACCGTGTACAGCGTGACCGTCCGCGACCACATGATGATCGCCCACAGCTTCCGGGGTGCGGTGTTCGGCCCGGCGCAGGCGCTGCACGGCGCCACGTTCGTCGTCGACGCCACCTTCAAGCGCCCCGAACTGGACGCGGACGACATCGTCGTGGACATCGCGCTGGCCACCGAGCAGTTGCGGGCGGTGCTCGGCGCGTTCAACCTGCGCAACCTCGACGAGCTGCTGGAGTTCCAGGGCGTGAACACCACGACCGAGCGCCTCGCCCAGGTCATCGCGGACCGGCTGGCCGACGCCGTCGCGGACGGGCGGCTCGGCCCGAACGCGGACGGGCTCAGCGGGATCGTGGTCACCCTGCACGAATCGCACATCGCCTGGGCCGGCTACGAGCGGTCGTTGTGAGTCTCACCGTCCACTTCGTACTCCCGGGGGACATCGACGATCCGCTGAGCCCGAGCGGCGGCAACACCTACGACCGCCGCGTGGCCGACGGCCTGCCCGGCCTGGGCTGGCAGGTGCGCGAACACCCGGTCCCCGGCGCCTGGCCGCTGCCCTCGGCCGCGGACCGCGCGGCCCTGCGCACCGTCCTGAGTGGAATTACCGACGGCGGGACCGTGCTGGTCGACGGGCTGGTCGCCACCACCGTCCCCGAGATCCTCGCCGCCGAGGCGTCCCGGCTCCGGCTCGTCGTCCTCATGCACATGCCGTTCGCCAACGCCCGCGAGGAGCGGGCCCTCGGGTGCGCGGCCGCCGTCGTCGCCACCAGCGAGTGGACACGGCACGAGCTCATCCGCCTGTACGCGTTGCCGCCCGCCCTGATCCACGTGGCCCGCCCCGGCACCGACCCGGCCGCCGAGGCGGTCCCGCGGGAGGCCGGTTCCCGGCTGCTCTGCGTGGCGGCGGTGACGCCGAACAAGGGCCACGACATCCTGGTCTCGGCGCTGGCCGCGCTGGCCGGTGAGGACTGGACCTGCGTCTGCGCCGGTTCGCTGACCAAGGACGCGGCGTACGCGGACGCGCTTCGTGACCGCGTCGCCGCGCTCGGCCTGGCCGAGCGGATCCTGTTCACCGGAGCCCGTGTCGGCGCGGATCTGGAGACCGCGTACCTGGAGGCGGACCTGCTCGTCCTGCCGTCGCGGGGGGAGACCTACGGGATGGTCGTCGCCGAGGCGCTGGCGCACGGCGTACCGGTGGTGGCGACCGATGTCGGCGGCGTCCCCGAGGCCCTCGGCGGTACGCCCGCGCGGCGTCCCGGGCTGCTCGTCCCGCCGGACGATCCCGGGCGCCTCGCCGGGGCCCTGCGCGACTGGCTGGCCGACCCCGGGCTGCGGGCCGCCCTGCGCCGCGCCGCCCTCGACCGGCGCCCCGACCTGCCGGGCTGGCCGGAAACGACCCGCCGGATAGCGGAAGCTCTGATCGGGGTACGCGGTTGAGAACAGATGTGACCTGGAAGTGGGTACGCCTCCTCGGCGGCCTGGCGATCCTGGCGCTGCTCGTCTGGCGGGTGGGCAGCGGACCGTTCCTCGACGGCGTCCGCGTCATCGGGATCGGGGCACTGCTCGCCGCGTTCGGGATCGGCGTCCTGACCACGATCGGGAGCGCCTGGCGCTGGCGGCTGGTCGCCGGCGGCCTCGGCACCCGGCTGCCGCTCGGCCCGGCGGTCGCGGCGTACTACCGCTCCCAGTTCCTCAACACGACCCTGCCCGGCGGCGTGGTCGGCGACGTGCACCGGGCCGTCCGCCACGGCCGTGAGGTCGGCGACGTCGGCCTCGGCGTACGCGCGGTGGTGCTGGAACGCTTCTCGGGCCAGGCGGTGCAGGTGGTGCTCGCCGCCGTGGTCCTGACCGCGCTGCCGTCCCCGGTGCACGGGCGGATGCCCTACGTGCTGGCCGCCTGTGCGCTCACCGGGGTACTGCTCGCACTACTCGTGCACTACTCGCCCCGGCTGGCCGGGCCGTTCCGCATGATCGGGGCGACCGTGCGGGACGGGCTGCTCACCCGGCGCGCCTGGATCGGCGTCGGACTGGCGAGCGCCGCGATCGTGGTCGGTCACGGGGCCACGTTCGTGCTGGCCGCGCGTACCGCCGGATTGACGGCGTCGCTGACGGTGCTCGTGCCGCTGACGTTGCTGGTGCTGCTGGCGATGGCGGTGCCCCTGAACATCGCGGGCTGGGGGCCGCGCGAGGGCGTGGCCGCGTGGGCCTTCGCGGCCGCCGGGCTGACCGCGGCGCAGGGCGTGTCGACGGCGGTGACGTACGGCGTGCTGGTGCTCGCGGCGAGCCTGCCGGGCGCGGGCGTGCTGGGCTACCAGTGGTGGCGGCAGCGGGTCTCCCCGGCCGCGCCCGACCCCTCGCCGGCCGGTCAGTCTGTGGATCCGCCTGCCGATCACACTGCGGATCAGCCCGCTCGTCTGTCTGGTGTGGACCGTGGCCGGTCGCCCCGGGGCTGGGTGACGGTGGTGGCCGTGGCCGCGCTGGTCGCCGCCCTGCTGCTGCCGGACGACCGGAACCTGCTGTCCCCGTGGACCTTCCTGCGCGTACCGGTCGAGGCGGTGGTCGCCGTCGCGCTGATGCTCGTGCTCCCGTCGCGGGCCCGCCGGCCGGTCGCGCTGGTTCTCGGCGGCGTGCTCGGCCTGCTCACCGTGGTCAAGGTCGTCGACATGGGCTTCCTCGCCGTCCTCGACCGGCCGTTCGACCCGGTCGCCGACTGGACCTTCCTCGGCGCGGGCGTCAACTACGTCGCCCGCGCGATCGGCTGGCCGGGCGCCATCGCCCTCGCGATCGGCGCCGCCGCGCTGGCCCTCGCGGTCGTGGTCCTGCTCGCCCTCGCCGCCGCCCGCGTCCTTCCCCTGCTCCGGCCGTCCGCCTGGCGGGGCGTCGCCGTCGCCGCGGCCGCCTGGACGGTCCTGGCCCTCGTCGGCGCCCAGCTCGGCCCCGGCCTGCCGATCGCGGACCGCACGACGTCCGTCCTCGCCTACGACCGGGTACGCGCCGCCGGGCAGACCGTGCACAACCACCAGACCTTCCCGGCCGAGGCGGCGAACGACGCGTTCAAGGACGTCCCCGGCAGCCGGCTGCTGCAAGGGTTGCGGGGCAAGGACGTCCTGCTCGTCTTCGTCGAGAGCTACGGCAAGGTCGCGCTGGAGGATCCGCTCATGGCCCCCGGCGTGGACAAGGTCCTGGCCGCCGGCGACACCGGCCTGGCCGCCGCCGGATACTCCGCCCGCAGCGGCTACCTCACCTCCGCCACGTACGCCGGCGGCAGCTGGCTGGCCCACTCGACCCTCCAGTCCGGGATGTGGATCGACGGCCAGCAGCGGTACAACGACTTCACCGCCAGCGACCGGCTGACCCTGAGCACGGCCTTCCACAAGGCGGGCTGGCACACGGTCTGCGTCTCGGCCGCCGACAACGGGCCCTGGCCGGAAGGCTCGGTCTACCACTACGACGACTTCATCAACGTCGACGCCCTGCACTACCAGGGACCGAAGTTCGGCTACGCGGGCATCCCCGACCAGTACACGATGTCGACCTTCCAGCAGGACGAGCGTACGCCCGGCCACGCACCGCTGTTCGCCGAGATCGATCTGATGTCCAGCCACTCCCCGTGGACACCGCTGCCCCGATCGATCCCGTGGAGCGCGGTGGGGGACGGGAACGCGTACCACAGCCAGATCACCGGCCCGGTCTCCGACGGCCTCGGCCGCAGCTCCGCCCAGGTACGCACCGACTACGGCAAGACGATCGAGTACTCCCTGTCGACGATGGTCTCCTACGTCCAGCAGTACGGGGACCCGAACCTCGTCGTGGTGATGCTGGGCGACCATCAGCCGGCGGAGCAGGTGTCCGGCCAGAACGCCAGCCGGGACGTGCCGATCACCATCATCTCCCAGGACGCGTCGGTGATGTCGCGAGTGGACGGTTGGGGGTGGAGCGCGGGTCTGCGACCGGCCCCGTCCGCTCCCGTCTGGAAGATGGACGCCTTCCGCGACCACTTCCTGAGCTCTTTCGCCCGCTGATTCAGGACGACGGCTCAGGACGCCGGTGACCAGGGGCGCGCAGGCGCGTGGCGCAGCATCCAGGTCCGCACGGGATGCTCGATGAACCGGCGGCGCTGGCCTGCCAGGCCGGCGTCCTGGGGCTGGTCGCCGTCGGCGAGCAGCTCGGCGAGTTCCCGTGCGATGTGGTTGTCGTAGTCCGACAGCATCGCCGTCGCCTCCGGGTCGCGCTGCGCCTGCTCGTGAGTGCGCCGACGGGCGATCGCCTGGGCCCATGCGCTCACCTCGCAGCCCGCGTGATGGCCGGCCAGGTGCCACATCTCCACGAAGACACCGGTGGTGACGAGCTCGGCCAGGCCCGCGTCACCACCGGTGAGACGCCAGGCGTACGCGCGGATCTTGGGCAGGAGAATGCCGTACAGCGCGGCGAAGGCGACGGTGTCGCCCCGGGAGGTCCTGGCCACCAACTGGGCCAATACGCCGTCGCCGACGGCCATCGCACCATGCCGAACCGGCCTGACGCCGCGCTTGCGGACGGGAACGGGAACGGGGCTGTCCGGGACCGACCTTTCCGCCATCACGAGACACTCCTCCGGACGACCTTCGCCAAGGCCGCCGGGGTCTGGGGCGGGCCACGCACGGTGACGCGCTCGCAACGACACGCGGGGGAGCGCAGTGTGGTGTCGACATCATACATGACCGGCGTCGATATATGTCCGGCATCGACCTCTGGCCCATTTAGATGGGTTGATGGATGGAGGACCGTCCCCGGCCCGCGCTCTTCGCCTGGTACATGGCCGCGTCGGCGGCGCGGATGAGTTCGAGCGCGTCGGTACGCCCGGCACCGCTGAGGGCGATGCCGATGCTCGCGTTGACCGTCACCGTCCGTCCACTCACGAAGATAGGCTCGCCGACCGCCGCGATGATCCGGTCGGCGACGGCCACCGCCTCGGCGGGATCCTCGACGTCGCCGAGCAGCAGGGCGAACTCGTCGCCGCCGTACCGGCCGGCGAGATCGGTCGAGCGCAGGTGGGTGGTGACCCGGGCGGCGGTGACGGTGAGGATCTCGTCGCCGACGATGTGGCCGTGCTCGTCGTTGGCCTCCTTGAACCGGTCGAGGTCGAGGAAGAGCAGGGCGGCCGGGCGGCCCTCGGCGAGGTGCTCGTTGAGGCGTTCGAGGAACAGGCCGCGGCTGGCCAGGCCGGTCAGGGCGTCGTGGGCGGCCTGGTGCATCTTGCGGACGGTGTGCGCGTCGGTCAGCGCCAGGCTCACGTTCTGCGCCAGTACGCGCAGCGTCTGCGCCTCCTCGGCGGTGTAGATCCGGCCCGGCACGGTCGATCCGACCACCAAGGCACCGCACACCTGGCCGTTCTCGTGCACGGGGACCGCCATGGAGATCCTCAGGTGGCCGTCGGTGATGTCGCGCAGGCAGGTGCCGGAGACGGCGTACCCGCTGACGGTCACCACTTCGCCGCGGCGGAGGGCCTCCCCGGCGGCACCGGCCTCGCCGGCGGGCATCGAGACCGTCTCGGGTCCCCGCAACCCGGCCGACGTACGCAGCCGCAGCCGTTCGCTGTCGGCCGCGTCCCGGGTCCACAGCGCGACGATCTCGCCGCCGAGCAGGTCGAGGGCGGCCGCGACGATGCCGTCGAGGACGTCCGGGACCGGGTCGCGGCGTTCGATGGCCCGCTGGATGAGCGACAGGTGCCGCAGCAGCCGCTGCTGTTCGTGCAGGGATTCCAGCAGCCGGGTGTTCTCGGCCGCCTGGCGTTCGCTGCGCTGGCGCATCTCGTGCTCCACGCGGAGCGTACGCAGCATGGTGAGGGTCAGGTCGAGGACGCGGGCCATGCCCCGCACGAGGCTGCGCTCCTCGACCGAGAAGCTGTCATAGCCCCAGCGAGCGACGATGAGCTGGCCGGGGCGGCTACCCGCCCACGACGCGGTCACCGCCGGGCTCTTGCCGAGGCCGGGCACGTCCAGCCAGTCGCGCTCGCGCCGGCCCACCGCGAGCAGGTCCTGCTCGGCGACGGCGTCGCGCGGGAAACCGATCGCCGCGACGACCTGCCCGTCCAGGACCACCGCGGCGACCTCGGCCTCCAGTGCCTGCGCGGCCCGCTCGGCGGCGCCGCGCGCGGCGGCGTCCTCGTCGGTGAACGAGGACATCACGGCCAGGAGCTCCAGCAGCTGCTGGACCTGGAGGGACCCGGGGCCGTCGGCCATCGAGATCAGCCCAGCGCCAGCACGGCGAGGGTCTGGTTGTGGAAGCCGTCGATGCCGCGGGTCCGGGCGATCTCGCCGTAGGTGTAGAACCCGCAGAACGGTACGCCGTCGGCCCACTTCTCGACGTGCGCGCCCTCCTTGACGATCCCGTCCTCGCCGAGGACCGCGCGCAGCGCGGCACAGCTGAACGTGAGCAGCCCGACCGGCGGCGCACCGTCGAGGCCGTCGATGGCGTCCTTGCAGGCGGCGTCGGTGGCGTCCAGAATGGACCGCTCGTCGCCGGTCAGCACCCACGTGAGACCGCCGTGGTCGATGGCGCCCCCGCCGCCGATCGAGCGGCCGACGAGGTCGACCTCCGTGCTGAGGTTGCGCGCCTCGATGCCGCTGCGGCGCTGGATGCCCAGCGGCCTCGACAGCGTGTACGCGGTGAACACCTCCGGATCGGTCCAGGCCCGCGGCGGCGCCTCGATCCGTTCGAGGTAGACGTCGAGGGCCGGGCGGTCGTCGAGGGTGTAGACCCGGCCGTCCCCGGCGGACGTGACGATCATGGGTTGGCCGACCCGGCTCCAGCCGTGGCGTACGCCGATGGACAGCGGGGCCTCGGAGGTGATCGCGACGGCGATGACGGCGTCGGAGAGCACACGGTCGTCGGACATCAGGTAGCCGCCGGTCATCCGCCAGCCGTCCGCGCACGCCCCGCCGAACAGCGGCACCTCGGCGCCGAGCACGCTGTAGACGCCGCGCAGGATCGACTCCTGGTCGCGGATCGCCCCGTCGGTCAGCAGCATCAGGACGCGGTGCGCCCGGCGCTCGACGGCGTCCACGGCCCGGGCCAGGTCCTCGCCGGCCTCCCGCTGGCGGCCGGACACGTTCTCGGCGACGCGTACCGCGACGGCGAAGCCGGTTCCGCCGATGACGGCCACGGTGACCGTGCCGTCGGTGGGCCCGCCCGGTCCGAGTTCGCCGTGTGTCGTGCAGCCCACCACCGGTACGCCCGGCAGCACCTCCCGCAGCCCGGCGAGCACCTCGGCGGGTTCGTAGGTGATGGCCACGAAGACCAGGACCAGCTGGGGATCCGGCCCGATCGCGGCCGCGCCCGCCGCCGCCCGTCCGGCGGCCGCGCCGTCGGTCTCCGCCGACCGGCCGACGCCCATCCAGCGGTCCGGATGCGCTCGTGTCCGCCCGACGGCCACGGTCGGCCCGACGTTCTCTGGCTTGACGTTCTCGGGCCTGACGTTCCCGGGCGTGATGTTCCCGCTGTCCCCGTTCACGTGCTTCGCACCTCCCTGCGACGGGTGCGAGGTTCGGCTACGTCCCGCCGCCAGCATCAGGAGAATTCATAGTACTCACGCCGTTCTCACGTGGGCCGGAACCGCCTCACGCGTACCCGTAGGCTGGGATGATCGCGCCCGAGACGGGCCACGCGTCGGCCGAGCACAGGAACGCGATCACCTTCGCCATCGCCTCGACCGGCACGGCCTTGGCCAGCACGCCCTCCGGCATGACCGCCCGGTTGGCCGGAGTGTCCATGAGGGACGGAAGAACCGCGTTCACGCGTACGCCGGAAGCCTTGTACTGCTCGGCGAGCAGACCGGTCAGCCGGACCACCGCGGCCTTCGACACCGAGTACGCGACGGGGTCGGCGCCGGTGACCGCGGACCGGGAGCCGACGTTGACGATGGCGCCGCCGCCGGTGAACCGGGGGAGCGCGGCCTGGCAGGACCACAGCGTGGTGGCCAGGTTGATGTCGATCGCGGCGTCGAGCGTGTTCTCGGTCAGTTCGCTCAGATCGCCGGGCTGGTAGCCGCCCGCGATGTTTACCAGGGCGGTGGGCGTGCCGGCGGCGTCCACCTGCTCCCAGGCGGCCTGCACGGCGGCGCGGTCGGTCAGGTCGACCCGCACGGCCTCGGCGCCCGGCAGGGTCTCGCCGGAACGGTCGAGCGCGAGGACGCGGCAGCCGCGGCCGAGCAGCTCGGCGACGGTGGCACGGCCCAGGGCGCCGCTGGCGCCGGTGACGACGACGAGATCAGTCATGGGCCCATTCTTCAATAACGGCCGCCCCGTCGAGGGCTTTGCGCGCTGACTTGTCGCAGCTCTCAGGCGAGCCGCTGGTGCAGGGCGGCGGCGACGACCAGGTCCTCCCAGGCCATGCCGACGCTCTTGAACAGCCGCGGCCGGCCGAGGTCGGCCTCCGCCGCGGTCCCGCCGGCCAGCCCGGGCAGCCCGGCCAGCGCGACGATCTCGCCCGGTGGCAGGTCGCGCAGCTCCCCGCAGGTGGCGGCGACCGAGCGGGCCTCGGCGTACACCGTCGCGCGGCGGACGAACACCTCGTCGACCTCGCGTACGCCGGGTTCGTGCGAGCCGACGGCCACCACGCAGCACCCGTCGGGCGGCGCCGAGCCGTCGAAGACCGGCCGCCCCGCGGTCGTCGCGCAGATGACGAGGTCGGCATCGGACAGATCCGGCCGCGGGTCCGCCGAACTCACCAGGGCGGCCGTCGACCCGGGCCGGATGTGGTGCAGCGCCTCGATGTGCGCCCGCGCCTGCGGGCCCCGGCCGAACACCACCGTCCGTAGTGGACGATGCGGGGTCAGGGCGGCCACGGCGAGCATCGAGACGGCCGGCGTACGCACGCTGGTCAGCGCGGCGCCGTCGACGAGCGCCAGCGGGGTGAGGGTCGCGCCGTCGAAGAGCAGGTAGACACCCTGGATCCGGGGAAGTCCGAGCGTGGCGTTCCCGGGCGCGACCGACACCACCTTCACACCCGCGTACGCGCCGTGGGCGGCGGGCATCAGCAGCAGTTCACCGCCGGGCGCCGGGGCGGCCGAGCGGGCCGGCCCGGCTTCGGGATCGAGCCCGCCGGCCAGCGCGGCCCGCAGGGCCGCCACGGCATCGAGCGGGCTCAGGGTGGACGGGTCCAGCCACGGCAGGTCCATGCGCCCATTCTCCACCGGGCGCCGGTGCACAGCGCTCATCAGTGCACTGCGCTCATCAGTGCACAGCGCTCATCAGTGCACTGCGCTCATCAGTGCACTGCGTTCATCAGTGCACGGCGAGCATCGGGCGGGGCGGTCGTCGGTTGCACATTGAGCATCGGTTACTCAGGCGTGCCGATGGGTCCGGGCGGGACCGTGGACGCATGACGACGAACGCGCCCCGCGCCACCGCCCGCCCGCTGCCCCTGCTCGGCCACGCGCTGCACCTGCTGCGCGATCCCTTCACCTTCCTGTGCGCCGCCCGCGACCAGGCGCCCGTGGTGCGCATCCGGATCGGGCCGGGCGACGCGTACGTCGTGAGCTCACCGGCCCTCATCCGGCAGATCCTCACCGCCGACGCGCGCCGCTACGAGAAGGGCGTCCAGTTCGACAAGCTGCGCCCGATCATCGGCAACGGCCTGGTCACCGCCGGCGGCGAGGAGCACCTGCGGCACCGCCGCCTGGTGCAGCCCGCGTTTCACCACACCCGGATCGAGGCGTACGCGCGGACGATGCGTACCGTCGCCGAGGAGGCGACCGCTGCCTGGGAGAACGCCGACATAGACCTCAACGCGGAGCTGGCCCGGATCACCCTGCGGATCGTGGCGAAGACGATGTTCAGCACGGATCTCGGCGACGAGGTCGTGGCGGAGGTCGTCCGTTCGATGCCGACCGTCCTGTCCGGCATCACCAAGCGGGCGCTGTCGCCCTTCGCGTTCCTGGAGAAGCTGCCGACCGCCGAGAACCGGGCCTTCGCCGCGGCCAACGCGCGCCTGCGCTCGGTCGTGGACCGCATCATCGCCGAGTACCGCCGTCATGGTGCCGACCAGGGCGACATGGTGTCGATGCTGCTGCTCGCCCGCGACGAGGAGACCGGCGCGGGCCTGTCCGACGAGCAGGTACGCGACGAGGTGATCACGATGCTCCTCGCCGGCACCGAGACGACGGCCAACCTGCTCGCCTGGGTGCTGCACGTCCTCGGCGGCCGCCCGGATCTCGAGAGCCGCCTGCACGACGAGGTCGATGCCGCCCTCGGCGAGGATGAGGAGATCACGGTCGAGACGATCGGCCGCCTCGCGTACGCCCGGCGGTTGATCACGGAAACCCTGCGCCTGTACCCGCCGGCGTGGCTGATCACCCGGCGGACCCTGGGCGAGGTGGACCTCGGCGAGGTACGCCTCCCGGCGGGTGCGTCGGTGCTCTTCTCGCCCTACGCCGTGCACCGTGACCCCACCGTGTACGCCGACCCGGACGTCTTCGACCCGGACCGCTGGCTCGGCCCGGCGGTGCCGCGGGTGTCGTTCATCCCGTTCGGCGCCGGGAACCGGCAGTGCGTCGGCGAGGGGTTCGCCTGGACCGAGGCGCTGGTGGTGCTGGCGACGATCGCCCGGCGGTACCGGTTGCGGCCGGTGCCGGGAGTGGCGGTCCGGATGACGGCGAGCGCGACGCTGACCCCGTCGGCGCTGCCGATGACCGTCCACCCGCGAGTCCGGTCCCTGCCGGTGTACGCCTGATCCGGCTCTTCGCGTGGACGTGCGGGTCGCGACGACCGTGCGGCACGCGTACGGCCGGCGGTTCTCCGAGGCAACCCGATCGCCGCGCCGACCTTGATCATGTCGCGCAGAAATGTCGAAGTGGATCGCCGGACCTTGATCGTGAAACAGGTATATGTCGCGGGAGCCGGATTTCGACATATACGGCTGACATGATGACGGCTGACATGATCAAGGCCGGTGCGCGGGGGCCCCGGTGGAGAGCCCGGAATCCGCGTTCGATCAGCGCGCTGATCATGGTCGCGGCGCCCGCGTTTCAGGCCCGGAGCGCCGGGGAAGAGTCACCGCATGGATTTCATACTGTGGCTCATCGCGGTCATCCTGGTCATCGCCGGGATCGTCGCCATCTTCCGCCGCCAGGTGATCTGGGGCATCGTGCTGATCATCGTCGGCCTGCTGGTGGGTCCCGGCGGTGTGAGCATCTTCCATTGACCCTCGCAGGCGCAGCGGCTGGTATCGGCGCTGGTCCCGACCCTGGTCGGCATCGGCGCCGGGATCCATGCCGGTCGGTGGCGCGCGGGTGACGGACGAATCGGAGCAATCCGCCTGATCCGGACGTCCGTCACCCTATGCTGAGCCCATGGACGGCTCAGCCGCACCGCCACCAGCGCCACCACCCGAGGGCACCGGCCAGCCCGGGGACCCGGACGAGAGGCGACCGGGTCACCCGGAGGAGACGGGCGAGGGGCCGCCGCCGCCCGACGAGCGCGCCGAACCCGGAACCGGGACCGTGCCGCCGCCGGATGCCGGGTGGCCGCCGTCGGCTCCCGATGCGTCCACCGCGCCCGCGACCACGCCGATTCCCCCGGCGGCCGCGCAGGCAGAGCCGCCCGCCGCCGTTCCGCCGCCCACTGCTGTTCCGCCGGCCGCTGTTCCGCCTACTGCTGTTCCGCCGGCCGCTGTTCCGCCGGTCGCCGGGGAGCAGCCGTACCAGAGCGAGCAGCCGTACCAGAGCGGGCAGCCGAGTCCTGGGGAGCAGCCGTACCAGAGCGGGCAGCCGAGTCCTGGGGAGCAGCCGTACCCGGGTGGGCAGCCGTACAACGCGCCGACCTATGCGCCGCCGGGTCAGCCCGTCGGCCCGCCGAGCGCCGGCAAGCGCAAGCCCTGGCTCGTCCCGTTGCTCATCGGGCTCGCCGCCGTCCTCGCCCTCTGCTGCATCGGCGGCAGCGCGATCGCCTTCTTCGCCGCCCACGAGGCCGCGCGCGACAAGAGTTTCACCGTGACGGGTGACCTCACCCTGGACGCCGGGGGCGAGGGGATCACCGGCGACGCGTGCTTCGGCATGGGCGGCTACAGCGACATCAACCAGGGTACGAAGGTCACGGTGACCGACGACGCCGGCAAGGCGCTGGGAACCGGCCAGCTCGGCGCGGGCAAGGCGGACAACCAGCTGTGCGTCTTCGATTTCAGCGTGCCGAAGGTCGCCAAGGGGTCGAAGTTCTACGGTGTCACGGTCTCCGATCGCGGGACCGTACGCTTCAGCGCCGACACCATCCAGCAGCACCCGGTCCACCTGACCCTGGGCGGCTGACCGCACCGACTGCCCGCACCGACTGTCCGCACCGCCCGCCGACTCCCAACGATCTTGCGCGAATGCCCCGCATTTCGTCCGATATGCCCGATAAGCCCGGACATTCGCGCAAGATCGTCGAAAAGGGGGGCGTCGAAAAGAGGGGGTGTTAGAGGTCGCGGGAGGATCCCCACTGGGTCACGATGCTGCCGGGCGGGACGTCGTTGGTGATCGCGTACCAGTAGAACTCGAAGAGGTCGTGCTCGGCGCCGAGTTCGAGCCGCTTGGCCACCTTGTGGTGGGGGAAGCCGCGGAAACCGGTCGGCAGGTCGACCGCCGCCATCTTCTGCTCGGGGTCGTAGATCCAGCGGCCGCCCGCGTGGCGTACCAGGAGTTCGCCGAGGTACGCGCCGATCCCCGCGACGAGGGCCTCGAACTCCTCCTCGGTCGGGCCGGCCGCGAGGAACGTCTCGCAGACGGAGTCGAGGCGGGTGGCCTCGGTCGACGCCCAGGTGAACTCGTCACCCGCGAACGCCTCGGCGAGCGTACGCATGGCGAGGGCGGTCTGATCGTCGGTGGGTCGGGCGGACCGGCGCAACCATCGCGGCATGGGGGTACCTCCGTTGCTGAACGGCGAGCGTACCCCTTGAGCTGGTCTTTTGTCAGCAGCAAGATTTATTGGGAGTGGGGCTCAGCGCGGTTGGAGGAGGTCCCACAGGTTGCCGTAGAGGTCCCGGAACACGGCGACCGTCGCGTACGCCTCGTGGCGCGGCTCCTCCAGGAAATCGACCCCGGCCGCGGTCATCCGGGCGTGGTCGCGGGCGAAGTCGTCGGTGCTCAGGAACAGCCCGACCGTCCCGCCGGTCTGGTCGCCGACCCGCGCGGCCTGCTCGTCCGTGCCCGCCTGCGACAGCAGCAGCCCGGCCTGGCCGCCCGCCGGTCCGACGACGACCCAGCGCCGCCCGCCCGGCAGGGCGGTGTCCTCGCGCAGCTCGAAGCCGAGCGCGTCCACGTAGAAAGCGATGGCCTCGTCGTAGTCGCGGACGACGAGCTTGGTGAGACTGATGTGCGCCACGCCCTCAGTCTGCCCGACCGTCCGCCGGCCGCGCGGCCAGGTCGCTCAGCCGGGCCAGTCCGAGGAAGTCGCGTACGTCGAGGTCGGGGTGGGCAAGGCCGGGGTGGGCTGGGTCGGTCCGCAGGTCGGTCAGCAGGGCGGGCAGGCGTACCGGTTCGCCGCCGGCCGCGAGGTAGCACGCGTCCAGCGCGGCGTCCGCGAGTCCGTGCCGGGCCAGCGCCCCGGCCAGTCGCTCCTCGGCCCGGGTGCGCGGCGGCCGGCTGATCGTCGCCCGGCCGTCACCTTCCGCGAGTACGCCTTCCCCGGCCCACCCTGCCGCCGACGCCGCGTCCGCCGGGGCGCGTACGCACAACGTGTACCAGGCAGGCGTGACGGCCGACGGGTGGCCGCCGAGCCGGCCGAGCAGCGATGTGTGCACAGTGGACGGTGTGACACCGGGGCCGCTCGGCACGACGTAGCCGTGCAGCCGGCCGTCCACCACGAAGACCGCGCCGGCCGCCACTTCGGGGCAGTCGAGCAGCAGCCGCCGCACGGCCGCCGGATCGACCCACGAGTGCTCGGCCACGATCCAGCCGTCCGGGCGTACCGGGGCGTGCAGGCCCACGTCGGCGGCGATGGCGGCGAGCGGCGTACCGGGAGCCGTGCAGGCGCTCACGAGCGCCCGCTCGTACGCGAGCACGAAGGCCCGGGCCCGGCCGGCGTCCAGGAGCCGCTCGTTGGCGAGAACCGTGACGTAGGTGCCGTCGGCGTCGAAGGTGCCGCTCTGGAACCGGAACCGGTCGTGCCCCTCGGCGGCCGGGAAGGTGTCGATCACGCTGCGCCGCAGGGCCGCCCGGATCTCCTGCGGATCGGCCGGCGGTGGCGTGACCCCGGGCGCGCGGAAGTAGGTGAACTCCGGCAGCGCGTGGAAGCGTACGCCGCGCTCGTGCTGGATGCGGACGCCGAGGGCCAGCCGGGCCAGGTGGTCGCCCTGGCTGTGCCGCAGCGCGCGGACGGCCTCGCCCGCGGCGCGGTCCACGAGCGCGGACAGCGACTCGGCCGGGTCGACGGCGACGGCGGCGAGGATCGGCTGGACCTGCGAGCTGACGAGGCCGGTCTGCTCGGGGTCGAACCGGTTGGCGCTCTGCACCTCCAGGCCGACCTCGGCGAACCCGGTCGCGAGAGCCAGGCACGACGCGAACGCCAGGCGGCTGACGACCGGCGCCGGTACGCGCAGCTTCCGCGACAGCCGCGCGAGGGCGAGCGCGACGGCGGGGGAGCGCAGGTCGACCTGGACGGCGGCCCGCCCCGGCGCCGGGGTCCCGATCGGGAACAGCGTGGCCGGCAACGATCTCAGCTGCCGCTCGGCGTACGCGAGCGCGGCCGCGTTGGCCCGGGCGGCCGCGGGTTCGCGTTCCCGGACGGCGGCGTCGATCGGTTGCAGCGGGTGCTCGGCGACGTCGGCGGTCCGGTGCGCGGCCGCGGCGTCGAGCAGTTCCCGCAGTTCGGTGCCGAGGATCTCGCCGGCCCACGCGTCGGCGGCCAGATGGTCGACGCTGAGCAGGACGCGCCGCGGCCGGCCGTCGCGCTCCACCACGGCGAGATGCGCCGGCGGCCGGGTCAGGTCGGCGACGTGCCGGTGGTCCCGGAAGAACAGGGCCTCCGCGGATTCCGTGCCGCCCGTGCCGCCCGTGCCGCCCGTGCCGCCCGTGCCGCCCGTGCCGCTGAGGACGGCTTCGTCGAGGACCGCGGGGCGTACAGCGGCGGGCGGGTGCACCACCTGGACGGGCTCGTCGTCCGGTCCGATGTGGATCGACGAGCGCAGCGCCTCGTGCCGGGTGACGAGGGTGCCGAGGACGGCCAGCACGGCGGCGCGGTCCAGGCCCGGCGGCACCTCGGCGACCGTGCGGAAATCGGCGAACTCCCGGGCCGGCCGGGGTCGGTAGTGATCGAGCCAGGGCCAGCGCTGGCCCCAGGTCAGGCCGCCCGAACGGACGACTTCCCCCGTGGTGAACTCCCCCGAACCGAACCCATCCGAAATGAATCCATCCACCGGGCATCCATCCATCACTGTCACTCGACGGAAGTTATCACCCCGGCCGGGCGGGTGTCACCAGTCCCGCCTCGTACGCGGCCACGACGACCTGCGCCCGGCTGGACAGGGCCAGCTTGGTCATCACCCGGTTGAGGTGCGTCTTGACGGTCGCCTCGGAGACGTCGAGAAGGCCGGCGATGTCGCTGTTGGACAGTCCCTTCGCGACCAGCCGGACCACTTCGACCTCCCGGGCGGTCAGCGAGTTCATCTCCTTCGACGAGACCGCGTCGGTCCCGGGGCGGCCGGCGTACGACTCGACGAGGCGGCGCAGCACGGTCGGCCCGAACAGCATGTCGCCCCGGGCCGCCGTGGTGATCGCCTCCAGCAGCCGCTCCGGCCGTGCGTCCTTGAGCAGGAACCCGCACGCCCCGGCACGCAGCGCGGCCAGCACGTACTCGTCGAGGTCGAACGTGGTCAGCACGATGACCCGCGGCGGATCCTCCGGGTACGCGGCCAGGATCCGCTCGGTCGCGGTGATCCCGCTGATGCCGGGCAGCCGGATGTCCATGAGGACGACGTCGGGGCGTACCGCGGTGGCGGCGGCGACCGCCTCCTCGCCGCTGGCCGCCTCGGCGCACACGGCCACCCCGGGCGCGGCCCGCAGCAGCGCCGCCAGGCCGACCCGGATCAGCGGCTGGTCGTCGACGACCAACACTTGAATGGTCATGGCAGCACTCGAACGGTCATAGCGGCTCCCGGGTCGGGACGGTCAACGCGACGGTGAAACCGCCTTCGGGGCGCGGGCCGGCGGTGAGCGTACCGCCGTAGATGCGGGCCCGTTCGCGCAGGCCGACCAGCCCGTAGCCGGGGCTGTCGGACGGGGCGACCGCGGCGCCCTCGTCGGTCACGCGCACGGTCAGCTGCGCCTCGGTCCACCCCAGGGACACCGTCGCCACCGGCGGCTCGGCGTGCCGCAGCACGTTGGTCAGCGACTCCTGGATCACCCGGTAGACGCAGAGGTCCACGCCCGGCGCGAGCACCACCGCCGGGCCGGTGCTGACGAGGTCGACGCGGGCGCCCGCTCCGCGTACCCGCTCAAGAAGATCCTCGATGCGCGCGAGCCCGGGGGTGGCGTCGTAGGGCGCGTCGTCCGTGCCGGCGTCCTGTGCCTGCAGCCGCAGTACGCTCAGCAGCCGCCGCATCTCGGCGAGGGCCTCGTGCGCGGTGTCGGAGATGACCCGCAGCGCGGCGCGGGCCGTGCCGGGGTCGGAGTCCAGGACGTACTCGCCGAGGCCGGCCTGGACGGAGATGACGGACATGTGGTGGGCGACCACGTCGTGCACCTCGCGGGCGATCCGGCGCTGCTCGCGGGCGACGGCGACCTGGGCGCGCTCTTCCTGCTGGTCGCGCAGCTGGCGGCTGAGCTGGGCGAGGCGCTCGCCGCGCTCGGCCAGCTGCCGCATGCCGTCGCCGAACGCCCAGGCGATGAGGATGAGCATCGTGGCGATGGCGGCGCCCGAGACGCGGAACCCCGGCTCGGCCAGGCGCGAGCCCCAGATCTGGATGGCGGCGCCGGCCGCGGCCCCGCTCAGCGAGATCCGCCGCGGCCGGTACGCGGCCAGCGAGTAGACCGCGAGCGCGATCGCGAAGGTCGTGACGGAGTGGTAGTAGCCGAACGCGAGATAGACGGTGACCGCCGCCGAGGTGGCCGCCAGGGCGCCGACCGGGAACCGCCGCCGCAGCAGCAGGGGTACGTGGACCGCGACCAGCAGCACGTCGGCGAGCAGGTCGGTGTCACGCCAGAGCTGCTGTGGATCCGCCCACTTGTTCGCCATGTACAGGGCGGCCCCGGCCATCCACACGACCAGCCCGGTCTCGAGGACGGGCCGCACACGCATGCGCCGAAGGTAGCCGCCCGTCCCCGGGATTGTCACGCCGGAGTCGTGAACTCGTAGCGGAGGTAGCGCGCGACGTCGCGGATCGGCGGATAGATGCGTACCAGCTGGGCGACGATCCGCTGCCGGAGCGCGAGGTGTTCGGTGTAGGGCGCGTACAGGGCACGGACGGAGTCGGTCAGCCGCCAGCCGGGGATCGCCCGCGCCAGCTCCCGCGGATCGTCGACCGCCCAGTGCAGGGTGGCGTGGGCGGCGCGTACGGCGGGGTTCTGCTTCTGGAAGCGGATGCCGAGGCGGTTGAAGACGTCGAAGGCGACCGTCCCCGCCCCGAAGTACGCCGTCAGCCGCCGGAACAGGTCGCGGCCGGCCTCGGGTTCGAGGTACATCGTCAGCCCCTCGGCGACGATCAGCGTCGGGCGGCCGGTGGGGATCGCGTCCAGCCAGCCGTCGCCGGTGACCGAGGCCGCGATCGTGCGGTAGCCCTCGCGGGCCGGGAACAGCTGCTCGCGCAGGGCCACGACCTCGGGCAGGTCGACGTCGAACCACAGCGTCCCGGGGCCCGGATCGACCCGCCAGAACCGGGTGTCGGTGCCGGCGCCGAGATGCACGACGGTCGCGGCGGGATGCTCGCGCAGGAAATCGCGTACCCAGTCGTCGAAGAACCGGGCGCGGACCACCACGTTCGCCGCCAGTTCGGCGGTGATCCCGGTGGCCGCGAAGTCGTAGCCGATCTGTTCGACGGCCGCGGCGGCCATGGTGTCGTGCAGGATCGGGTGCGGGGAACGCGCGTCCAGCGCCCGGCCGTAGAGGGTCGCGAGCATCGTGGCGGGGGCGCCGGTCAGGTCGACATCGATCACCCCCCAATGATCGCCCGTCCGCGACGTTCCCGCTCGGATCAGGTTCCCGCTCGGATCAGGTTTCCGCCCCGAATCTTGGCCCAAGATTCGGGTGATTTCCCTGATCCAAGCGGGATCCCTCCTGTCAGTGTCAGGGGGCGGTGATGGACGGGGCGGTGCCGGCGCCGTACGCCCATCCCTCGACCGAACCCGGCGCCGGGTTGTAGCTGCCGGCTCCCGAGCTGCTGTACGCCCAGGCCGCCCCGTGCGTACTCGCGTGCCAGTACGACCAGTACGCGGTCGCGGGCGGTGTGTTGACGCACGGGTCCTGGGCGGCGGTCGGCTTGCCGTTGATGCGGCAGACGAACGCGAGTCCCCAGCGCTGCGTACCGGCGACGGTGAAGCCCGCCCCGGTGAGGGCGGCCAGGCCGGTCGCGGGATCGCCGACGGCGCAGCCGGTGACGACGCCGCCGCCGAGGGCGGCGAAGTCGACGACGACGGTCACACCGGTCGTGCCCGAGCACGCGGCGGCCTGTGCGGGCGCGGCCTCGACCGCGACGAGGACGGTGGTGACGGCCAGGGCGGCGAAGAACGCCGCGAGCAGACGCCTCATCGGAACATCCTTTCTGGACGGACAGCTCTGGACAGACGGCTCAGGGGCAGACGGCTCAGGGGCGGACGGCTCATAGGCAGGCGGCTCACGGGCAGGCTGCTCACGGGCAGGCGAGGACCGGCGCCGAGGCGCCCGATCCCGTCGTGGACAGGTCGGCGTACGCGACGCCGGCGAGCCCGAGCACTCCCTGGGCGGTCGCCCGGGTGGCGGTCGACGGGTCGAAGGCGCCCGGCGTGAACGTGAGCGCCCCGCGATCGGCCGCCGGGGCCGTGCACCCCTGCTGGAGGCCGCGCAGGAACACCCGGGCCCGGGCGGCGGCCAGGACCCGTCCACCGTCCTGCAACGCTTGCGCGGCAAGGCCGGTGCTGTTGGCGTTCAGTACGCCGCCGTCGGCGTACCCGCCGGTGGTGTCCTGATGCGCGACGAGCCAGGCCAGTCCCGGCCGGGCCGCGGCGCGGTCGCCCGCCGCCAGGAGCGCCTGGACGGCCATGGCGGTCGCGTCGGCCTGGCTGTCGCAGGTGGACTGCTCGAACAGCAGCGGATAGCCGCCGTCCGCGCAGCGGCTGCCGGCCAGGTACGCGACGGCCGCCCCGGGTACGCCGCCGGGCGTACGCCGCAGGGCCAGGATCGCGAACGACTGGCTGAACGCGTTCGTGAAGTCGCCCCACGCGGACCGGTCGGAGAACCGGCCGGACGGCGTGAGCAGACCCGACAGCCGGCCCGTGAGGTCGACGCCGGCGAAGGAGGCGGGATCGTGGCCGGTGACCTCGGCGGCCAGCGCGAGCTTGGCGGTCGCGCCCACGTACGCCTCGGTGCCGGAGCCGTTGTCTGTGGAGCCGATGTATCCGGACAGGACGGCCGGATCCTGGATCCAGTCGATCGCGGACGCGGCGTAGGCGGCGGAGGTCTTGGTGGCGGCGAAGGCGAACACGGCGTCGAGGGTCAGGCCCTGATCGGGGTACGCGACCCCGTCGAAGACCACCTCGAACCGTTCGCCGTCGACGAGCTGCCGGGCCAGCCACCCGGCGGCGGCGTCACCGCGGACGAGCGTGCCGCCGGCGGTGAGCTGGCTTCCGGCGGTGAGCTGGCTTCCTGCGGTGACCGGGCTTCCTGCGGTGAGCAGGCTTCCGGAGGTGAGTGCGGGCAGGGACGCTGATGCCGGTGCCGCGACCGGGATCAGCAGGGCCGCCGCGAGGACGGCGGAGAAGGCGGTGCGACCGATGCCGCGAGCCATGGCTGATGCCTTTCCGGCCCCGGGTACGCGAGCACCGCGCCGTCCACAGAAGACGGCGGTACGCGAAGACTCGGCTCCCGTGGGCCACGACGGGGGACATGAGAGTCGTCCACGGGCGGGTGATCGGGCTCGTCAAGTTGCCTTGACCTACCGTTGCGGGCCAGCGCCGGACTGTGGATACCGGACTTCCCCCACCTGCGGACGTCGAACACCGCCACTGTGCGCGTACGCGGTGGGCGCTGTCAATGTCACAGTGGGTGTCTGGCGGTGTTCGTCACGTGACACCCGCTCGCGTTGACGCGGCCCGAGCCGGTGTGGTGCGATGCAGGCGTCCAGCAGCATCAGGGGAAGCCGGTCGAAATCCG
This sequence comes from Hamadaea tsunoensis DSM 44101, assembly GCF_000428945.1. GTDB lineage: Bacteria > Actinomycetota > Actinomycetes > Mycobacteriales > Micromonosporaceae > Hamadaea > Hamadaea tsunoensis. Next base: position 279,993 of record NZ_KE386822.1, read on the forward strand.
GCACTGGCCCGCAGCCGTAGGTCCGCCCATTCGGGGGACGAGTCGGATTACCTGGCTGGACGCGTACCAGCGTCGTCGAGGTCAGGGCGCGGAGACAGGCCCGACCCAGGGTTCTGCGTCCGCGCTTGCGCCGCTACCCCCGGAGTCCGCCGTGCCGTCTTCCCGTTCCGCGATCACCGCCCTGATCACCGCCCCGATCACGGCCGCAGCTGCCTGCCTCATGCTGGCCGTGCCGGTCACCGCCGCCGCACCCTCCACTCCGGACCTTCCGAAGGCCGTCGCGTACCTGGTCGATCCGGGCAATCTGCAGGGCGGCCGCTACTACGAGTCGTTCCCCGGCTTCCCGGACTTCGGCCTCACCATCGACGGCGCCTTCGCGCTGGCCGCGACCGGCGGCGACGACGCCCGCCTGCGGGCGGTCACCGAGTTCATCGCCGCCGGGGGAGTGGTCGCCGACGGCGGCTTCAGCGTCGGCGACTGGCTCGGCCTCGGCACCCCCTACGCCGCCGGCGGCTCGATCGGCAAGGTCGCGCTGCTGGCCGAGGTCACCGGCAACGATCCGCGCGCGTTCGGCGGCAACGACCTGATCGCCGCGCTGCACGACGTCACGTGCACGACCGCCGACGCCGCGGCCGGCTGCGACGCCCCCGGCAACTACCTGTGGGCCACCTCGGTCTTCTCCCAGTCGCTCGGCATCCTCGCCCAGGCCCGCGCGGGCGCCGACAGTTCGGCCGCCGTCGCGTACCTGCTGGGGTTGCAGCGCGCGGACGGCGCGTTCCCCAGCCTCATCCCGGCCGCCGCGGCCGGCGATCCAGGCGACGAGGACGTCGACAGCACCGCCCTCGCCGCGATGGCCCTCGCCGCCGCCGGCGGTCACGCGGCCGCCGTCGACGCCGCGCTCGCCTGGATCGCCGGCCGCCAAGGCGACGGCGGCTGGTTCCCCGGGGCGGCCGGGCACTCCACCAACTCCACCGGCCTCGCGGTCCAGGCTCTTTCCCTTTCCCCGGCGTACGCGCAGCGGGTGAGCTCGGGACTGGCCTTCCTGGCCGCACGGCAGAACGCGGACGGCGGGTTCCCGGTCGCGGACACCGGCGAGAGCGCCTCGGACGTCCGAGCGTCGACGCAGGTGGTGGCGGGCGCGACGGGCGTATCCCTGGGCACCCTCGTCCGCGACGTCCACACCGTCCCGGCGTCGCCGTCCCCTTCACCGTCCGTATCCCCGTCCCCGGTCGCGTCCGTGTCGGCCTCTGCTTCTGTTTCGGCTTCTGCTTCTGGTTCGGCTTCTGCTTCCGGTTCGGCATCGGCTTCGGGTTCGGCCCGGGCCTCGGGTTCGGCTCGGGCTTCGGTGTCGCCGTCGGGATCGTCGCCGTCAGGATCGGGCCATCTGCCGACGACCGGTTTCCCGCTGACGGGGGTCCTGGTCGCGGCGGCCGCACTCATCGTTGCCGGGCTGCTGCTCCTGCTCCTGGTGCGCCGCCGCGACCCCCGGCCGTGACGGGGATCAGGACCGGGATCAGGGCTGGGCGGCCGTCCGCGGAAGGAACGCCAGCAGCAGGCCGCCGACGCACAGGTGCAGGAGTGCGAGGGCCAGCTTCGCCCCGCCGGTCACCCCGCCCAGCGGTCCCAGCAGCGAGAGGACGAGCACCACGGCGGCGATCACCGTCCACACGCGACGGCCGGCGGTCGTGACCCGTTCGAGGAGGGCGAGCAGTCCCCAGGCCGCGAAGCCGACGATCAGGGCCACGGCCACCACGGCCACACCGCCGACGGACTGGGTCGACGAGCCGGAGCGTATGGCGGGATCCGTGCCGAGCACGGCATGCTCGACGAGCCAGAGGACGAGGGCGCAGGCGGCGGTACCGGCAATGATCAAGAAGCGTTTCATGCCGACAGCGTCCCGCCGGCCGGCCCGCGGCACATCGGGCGGCGGCAGGGGGCGGCTACGACTTTGGTCGGTGGCCGCTGCGGCGCCCGGCGATCTAGCGTCCGTGCCATGACCATCAGCGGGGACACCAGCACGGAAACCAGCACGGAAACCAGCACGGACACTGGCGGGAGCATCACGACGGGCGCCGGCTGTGACCCAGGTACGGGACGAGACCGCGTCGGCATCGCGATCGCCCTCGCCGGCGTCGGTACGCTCAGCGCCCTCACCCTGATCGGCCACCACTCCGTGCTCGACTGGGTGGTCGCGGTCGCCTGCCTGGCCCTGACGCCGGTGGCGCTGTACAGCCCGATCGGCGGGGGTCTGGCCGCGAACGTGCTGGCCGCGCTGTCTCCGGCGGCGACCCCGCTGGCCAGCGCCTCGGCCCTGTACGCCGGCCGCCTGCGCCGTTTCCCGCAGGCCGCCCTGGTGGCGGTCGCCGGTGTCGCCGCGCACGCGGTCCAGGGCTGGTGGCGGCCGGTGGCCGGGGCGTCCTACGGATTCTGGCTGGCCCTGATCGCGGCGGCATACGCGGCCCTGGTCGGCTGGGGCGCGTGGCTGCGTGCCCGGGACTCGCTGCTGAGGTCGTTGCGGGAGCGGGCCCGGCGGGCGGAGCAGGAGCAGTCCCGGCGGGTCGGCGAGGCGCGGCTGGCCGAGCGTACGCGGATCGCCCGGGAGATGCACGACGTCCTGGCCCACCGCCTCTCCCTGGTGGCCACGTACGCGGGCGCGCTCGAATACCGGCCGGACTCGTCCCCGCAGCAGCTGTCGGCCGCCGCCGGTGTCGTCCGCGAAGGCGTACGCCAGGCACTGGAGGAGTTGCGGGCGGTCATCGGGGTGCTGCGCGCGGACGAGGCCGAGGTGCTCACGCCGCAACCCGTGCTGGCCGACATCCCGGCGCTCGTCGAGGAGTCGCGGGCGGTCGGGGTCGCCGTGGTGCTGCGCGAGGAGGTCGACGGCACGCCGCCGGAACTGGCCGGGCGGACGGCGTACCGGGTGGTGCAGGAGGCGCTCACCAACGCCCGCAAGCACGCGCCGGGCCGGCCCGTCACCGTCACGGTCACCGGCGCCGCGGGTGGCGAGCTCGCCGTCGAGGTCACCAATCCCTTGCCGGACAACGCATCGCTCTTGCCGGCCAGCGGATCCGATCAGCCCGGCGGCGGCACCGGGCTGATCGGCCTGGCCGAACGCGTACGCCTCGCGGGCGGCACGCTGGAGCACTCCCGGTCCGCTGGGACGTTCCGCCTGCACGCCCGGCTACCGTGGCCGGTATGAGTGTCCCCGGCCTGCCCGCCGAATCCGCGAGTCCCGTCCGGGTGCTCATCGTCGACGACGATCCCCTGGTACGCGCGGCCCTGAACATGATGCTCGACGGCGCCCCCGGCATCGTGGTGGCCGCCGTCGCGGCCGACGGCGACGAGGTGCCCGCGGCGCTCGACGCGTACGGCGTGGACGTCATCCTGATGGACCTGCGGATGGCCCGGGTGGACGGCATCACGGCCACCCGGCGGGTGCGGGCCCGGCCGCGGGCGCCCGAGGTCGTCGTGCTCACCACGTTCGACGCCGACGAGAACGTGGTCCGGGCGCTGCGGGCGGGGGCGGCGGGCTTCCTGCTCAAGGACACGCCGCCGGAGCGGATCGTGCACGCCGTGCGTACGGTGGCCGGGGGTGAACCGATCCTGTCCCCGCGGATCGTGCGGCGCCTGATGGACCGGGTGGTGCTGGAGGCCGGCGTCGCGGACCGGGCGCGGGCGGCGCTGGCGCGGCTGAGCCCGCGCGAGCGCGACGTGGCGGCGGCGGTGGCGCGCGGGTCGACCAACGCGGAGATCGCCGAGGAGCTGGCGATGAGCGTGGCGACGGTGAAGGCGCACATGACCCGGGTGCTGGAGAAGCTGGAGATGACCAACCGTACGCAGATCGCCCTGCTGGTTCACGACGCCGGCGGCGACTGACCCGGCGGCTGAACTGGGGACTGAGTCAGAGAAGCCGGCTCGGTCAGCACGGCCGCGAGCAGGGTCGCCCCGAGAGTGACCGCCACCGTCGCGAACAAGCTGGTGAACAGGGAGAACACGACGCCGACCGGCCCGTAGAGCTCGGCCTGGCGCGACAGCGAGACGGACAGGTAGACCGCCGCCCAGATGGCGACGCCCAGCCGGCCGATCGCGACGAGCCCGGCCGCGATGCCGAGCCGCCACCACGCCACGACACCCCGCGAGAAGAGCCGCTGGGCGAGCAGTTCCACCCCGAACCAGATCAGCACGGCGACCACGAACAGCGTCACGCGTACGCCGCCGCGGGCGGAGTGCTTCGCGAGGTCGCGCAGTTCGGCCACGGACAGCAGGGCCGAGCCTTCGAGGAGCAGCCAGACGAGGCCGCGCCACTGGTCGCGTAGCTTCAGCGGGGCGACCCGCCAGATCGCGGTGTAGATCCGGCCGACCCGGCGGGCCAGGGACAGGACGCCGTAGAGGGTCACGGCCAGCCCGAACACGTAGAAGCCGGCCCGGCTGCGCGGCAGCAGGGTGCGTACGGCGTCGGCGGCGGGCCCGTTGAGGTCCAGCCGCTTGACGATCTGGTCCGCGATCGGCGACTCCACCCGCGTCGTGCCGGTGAACAGGTTGGTGACCAGCAGGAGCACCGGCAGCACCGAGACGAAGGTGGCCGCCGCGATCGTGTAGACGCGGTCGATCAGCTCCAGTTCGCCGATGCGTTCCAGGAGCCGGCCCGTCCGCGAGACCAGATAGTTCAGGATGAAAGGGATATTACTGTCCGGCGGGGATGTTTGACGCGGACCGCCACGGGAGATGGGCTGACCTCATGGACGACATCACGGCCCTCATCCTCGACGACCATGCCGCGTTCCGGCGCGGCTTCGCCCGCCTCGACGACGCCGACGACCCCCGCGGGCAGGCCGCCGTCTGGGAGCCGCTGGCCCGCCACCTGGAGATCCACGCGGAGGCCGAGGAGGCCATCCTCTACCCGCACCTGATCCGTCGCGGCGGCCCGGACGCCGACGACGAGACCGAGGACGCGCTGCGGGACCACAACAAGATCCGCGACGCGATCGCCGAATCGCGCCGCCACGACACGGGCTCCGACGCGTGGTGGCGGGCCGTCTGGGTCGCCCGCCGCGAGAACAGCGAGCACCTGGCCGAGGAGGAGGACGAGGCCCTGCCCGACTTCCGCGGGCATGCCAGCGACGAGCTGCGCGCCGAACTGGCCGTGCAGTGGCTCGCCTTCTACGCCGAGCACCCGGGCGGGCGGGGCCTGCGGGTCACGGACAAGGACCCGGAGAAGTTCGTCGAGGACAACAGCTAGCCGGGGACAACAGCTAGCCGGCCAGCTGGACGCCGTACGCCTCGATCACCGCGCGCGGTACGCCGGCCGCTTCGCAGTCGCGTACGGCCTGCTCGCCCGCGAGCTGCAGGCGTCGGGCGTTGAAGTCGAGCGCGTCGCCGACGGCGGCCAGCTCCCGCAGCATCCCGCTGTCCGCATCGGACGGCGGATTGTGCTGGGCGGCCGCCGCGGCGACCTCGATCTGGTCGGCGTCGGTCCCGGCCAGCTCCGCGACCCGGTGCACACCCCAGTCGTGGTGGCGGACGAGGATCGCGCCGTAGAGGTTGCGCGAGGCGAGGACGGAGTCGGCGTACGTGCCGACGAAACGGTGCCACTGCGAGCAGTGGGCCAGCCGCTCGACCGGGTCCTCGGGCAGGTAGGGCTCGATCCGGGCGGACGGCAGCGCGTGCACGGCCAGGTTGTGCGTACGCGTCAGCAGCTTGCGCAGCCGCCCGGCGACGTGCTGGTAGCGGGGCAGCATCGCGTCGGGCCGGTCGAGGTGCTCGGGCGTACGCGCCCAGTCGACCACGACGTGCATGCGCCCGGCGTGCTCGCGGTGGCCGCAGGTGGCCTGGGCGGCGTCGGAGTAGGACCAGCCGTGCCGGTCGACGAGGTAGCTGGCGGTCTCGTCGCGGGCCACGAGCGCCCGCCGGTACGCCTTGCGCAGCTCCACGTCGAAGCCGAGGACGTCGAGGGCGCCTTGATCGGGGTGGGACCGTTCCATCGCGGTGAGCCGCCGGTCGAGCGCGGCCACGTCGATGTCGGCGAGGGCGTCGATGCCGGTCATGCTGATGCCGGTCATGTTGATGCCGGTCATGTTGATGCCGGTCATGTTGATGCCGGTCATGTCGATGTCGGTCATGACGTCGGTCATGTGGCCCCACGGTACTAGCGCCGTCACTCATTCGTCGGGTGTCGTCACACACCGTGAGCGAACTCGTGGGCGGGGTCACCGTGGCAACCGCCCATTACGGTGAAGACATGGCGCTTTCCCTCCCGTCCCAGCTGGTGCTCCTCGGCCATGACGCCGGCGGCGGCGCGCACGGCAAGTCGCAGAACCTCGATTTCGGCGCGGCCGGGGCGATCCTGGTCGAACTCGCCCTCGCGGGCCGGATCGTCGTCGACGGGCGGCAGGTCGCGGTCGTCGACGCCACTCCGACCGGCGACCCGCTGGTCGACGGAGCGCTGATCATGATCAACTCCGGCCGGCGGCAGTCGCCGAAGGCGTGGGTCCGCAAGCTCGGCCGCGGCCTGCGCAAGCGGGTCCTCGCCGACCTCGCCCGGTCCGGCGTTCTCGCGTACGAGCGGGCGACCACGCTGTGGATCTTCACCTACGACCGGTACACGTGGCCGTTCGGCGCCGAACCCGGCCCCCGGGCGGAAGCGCGTACGCAGTGCGTGCGCCTCATCTCCGGGGCAGCCGCACCGGACCGGCGGGTCGTGGCGCTCTGCGCCCTCGTGGCGGCGGCCGGCATCGACGGCCGGGTCTTCGCCGACCTGCCCCGCGGCCAGGTACGCGCCCGGCTCAAGGAACTCTCGGCGGGCGACTGGGCGGCGGTCGCCGTGAAGAAGGCGATCGAGGAGGTCCAGGCCGCCGTCCTGGCCGCCGCCGTGGTGGCGAGCACAGCCGCCACCACCGGCTGATCCCACCCCGCCGCAGCCGTCCCTCGATCCCGTTTGGATCAGGGAATTCACCGTAATCTTGGGCCAAGATTCGGGTGTTTTCCCTGATCCAAACGGGATCTTGGGAGCAGAGTTGGGGGCAGGGTCAGACGCGGACCCAGAGCGCGGGCGTGTTCGGCGGCTCCCAGCCCGGCAGCGACATGTGCCCGATCTGGCAGACGTACGCGAGACCCGCGTACGTGACCCGGGCGCCGACCGCGTAATTGGTGTAGGCCGCCCAGGTGCCGCCCGGCGCGGGGGACTGCGACGGCGTGGGGGACTGCGACGGCGTGGGGGACTGCGACGGCGCCGGCGAGCGCGGCGACGACGGGGAGGGCGAGGGACTCGACGGCGGCGAACCGGCCACGTTCAGGACGAAGTCGAAGGTCGCCCGGCGCTCCGAGCCGACCGTCGTCACGTTCATCAGCAGCGCCGGGTCGTAGATCGTGTCCGTCGAGTTGCGCGGCTCGCCCGGGAAGTACAGCTGCGTGGTGAGGATCGGCTGGTTCGGCGCCTGCACCTTCACGTGGATGTGCCGCGTACGCCCGGGGTAGAGGCCGGGCACGATGGTGGTCAGCGTGTACGCCCCCGAGGGGTCCGACAACTGGTGCCCGCGGAACTTGTTGCCCACGTTGTCGTAGTTGCCGCCGTTGTCGGCCTGCCAGAAGTCGAGCAGCGCACCGGCGATGGGCTGGCAGTTGATCCCGTACACGTAGCCGGTGATGGTCAGGCGGGTCCCGGGGCCGTCGAGCATGCTGGTCCGCAGCGGCGAGCCCGGCTTGAAGTAGGGCCCCTCGATCTGGTCGTGCGTCAGGTCGTCGGGGTCGCAGTTGAGCGGGGTCGGTTCGAGCGTCTGGCCGTTGGGCGTACGCGCCAGCGCCGGCAGCCCGCCGAGCACCGTTGCGGCCGGCACGGCGATCAACGCCGCCTGCAGCAGTCCCTTGCGAGTGATCCCAGGGCCGGGTTTCTCCTCGCGTGTCATCGGTTCTCCTCGCGTGATGAGCGGTCGTGGTGAGGACTTGATGCGTCCACGCTAGGGAAGACATGACTCGACATCGATGGACGAGAGCAGGGGAACCGGGTACTTTCCGCCCGTCGACTCAGTCCGCCCAGCTGTTCAGCACGTCCGTCTGCTCAGCACGCCCGCCTGCTCAGTCCGTCTGCTCAGTCCGTCTGCTCAGTCCGTCTGCTCAGCCGCCCGGCGGGAGCTTCAGTCCGTGCCGTCCGCGGTCATCCGGCGGCGGTACGCGCCCGGGCTCAGGCCTGTCTCGCGCCGGAAGAACCGCGAGAAGTACGCCGGATCGGCGAAGCCGAGCTCCGTCGCGACCTGGGACACGGTCAGCGGCGTACCGGCGAGGAGACGTTTCGCCTCGACGGTCCGCGCCCGCCGGATCAGCTGCGCGGGGGTGTGCCCGGCCGCCTGGCGTACCGCCTCGGACAGGTAGCCCGCCGAGAGCCCGAGCCGCGCGGCGTACTGGCCGGCCGTCCGCCGGTGGCCGGTCGGCTCCGCCAGCAGCCGGGTGAACTGCGCGGTCACCACCGAGGCCCGCGTCGTCGCCGATCCCGGCCGTCCCGACCCCGGCCGTCCGGCTTCGGGTCGCCCAACTTCGGGTCGTCCAGCTTCGGGTCGCCCGGTTCCGAGGCGGAGAGCCTGTACCAGCAGCACATGCAGATAGGCCTGCAGGACGCCGAGACTGCCCGGGGCCGGCCGCGCGTACTCGCGTATCAGCTCGGCCACCAGCGCGCCCAGCCGCCGCGCGTCCGGCGACCGCAGCACCGGCCGCCGCTCGGCCAGTTCGTGCAGCAGCGCCCGGTCGCCCGGGAAGGTCGCGAGGAACTCCGCCAGGAACAGGATCACAAAGCCGTCCACATGGGACGTTCGCCAGTGGTGCACCTGCCCCGGGACGACCACGCACAGCTGCGGGGCGCTCACGGCGTACTCGTCGAGGTCCACGACGTGGCGCCCGGCGCAGCGGGTCACGAAGTCGATCTCGTAGAAGGTGTGCCGGTGCGGGAAGTCGGCGCGAGCCATGGGCCCCATCGACTCGAAGGTGCCGACGGCGAAGGGCAGCGTCTGCGGATCGGGGACGGCCAGTCGGTGCATGGGCAGAGGCATGGACCCAGCCTGGGTACTTTCCCCGCCGCCCGGTACTTCCGGGTGGGTCGTAACGCCCGTGCCCGCTCCGCTATGCTTCCATCGCTCGCCGCGATGCCGAGACACCCCGTAGGGCCCACGGGCGACAGAAGGGCCGGCGAGCACCCTTTCTCCCGCAGCGTTCTCCTCCCTCTTCCCAGCGGGAATACGCTTCGCGGCGCCGACTGTCTGTTCAGACATCCTGTGCGGACAGCTCTGCGGACAGCTCTGCGGACAGCTCTTCAGGCTTTGAGGTACCGGGTGAGGCGCTGATTGCGGCGGATCTGGCCGACGAGCCACATCGCCCCCAGGCTGACGCCGGTGGCCGCCAGCCCGGCGACGCCGAACAGGGTGGTGGCGATGGCGGTGACCACCGCCAGGACGATCGCGCGGGTCGCGATCGCCCGCGGCCCGTGCCGATGGCGCCCCCGGATGCGCCGGCGGCGGATCTCGGCTTCGACGATGTTGGTCGTCATCGCCCAGGTTTCCCTGCGGTACGCGTAATCCACCGCCTCCGGGTCGCCGGGCGGCCGTTGCCGCAGCCGGCGCAGCCGGTCGGCGAGCTCGGAGTCCGGTACGCGGCGCAGGTCGTGCAGCGCGAAGAGGGACATGTACATAACGGTAGGTTCGCCGGAACACGGAGGAAATCGCCCGCAAGGGTGTTTCTCGGGCAGCGCGGAAAGGGCGGCATGGGACGGGCGGCGCGGGACTTGCGGGGCGTGCGACGATCTATGGATGGATCTGGGCGCTGACGTCCGCGGTGACGGACCGACGATCGTCTGTCTTCCCTGGTACAGCCTGGACGCCGCGGTGAGCGCGGCCGCGTTGGAGCCGGTGCTGGCCATGTCGGGACTACGCCGGATCTACGTCGACCCGCCCGGCCACGGGCGTACGCCGGCCGGACCCTCCGACGCCGACGGTGTCCTCAAAGTCATCGAGGCGTACGCGGACCGGGTGGCGGGGCCGAATCCGTACCTGCTGGCGGGATTCTCCTACGGCGGCTACCTCGCGGCCGCCCTGACCCGGCGCCGGCCCGACCGGATCGGCGGGCTGCTGCTCGTCTGCCCGGGCACCCGGGTCCGCCCCGGCGACCGGGAACTGCCGGTGCCGCCGGCCGAGGCCGAGCCGGGCTGGCTGGACGGCGTACCGCCGGAACTGCGCAAGCACCTGCACTCGGCGCTCGGCAACCGGACCGCGCGTACCGCGAACCGGATCGCCGGCCTGCTCGCCGCCGCCGCGCCGGGCGATCCGCAGTACCTGGCTTCCCTGCGGGCCAACGGTTACCGACTGTCCGACGAGGACTCCCGGTTCGGGTACGCGGGCCCGACCGCCGTGATCACCGGCCGCCAGGACGGCATCGCCGGGTACGTCGACCAGTTCCGGGCCCTCGCCGCGTACGCGAACGCCACCTACACGGTGCTCGACAAGGCCGGCCACTACCTGCCGTTCGAGCAGCCGGACGCGTTCGGAGTCCTGGTCCGGGAATGGCTCAGCCGCTCGGTGAAGTGAGCCGCTCGGTGAAGTGAGCCGCCCGGTGAAGTGAGCCGCCCAGTGAAGTGAGCCGCCCGGTGAAGTAGGGCAGATCCGGGGTAAGGGACCGGCATGATCCTGGTCGGCACGTCGGGCTGGCAGTACAAGGACTGGCGGGGGCCCTTTTATCCGCGTGCGGTCGCCCAGCGGGACTGGCTGGAGTTCTACGCCGCGCGGTTCGCCGCCGTAGAGATCAACAACTCGTTCTACCGGCTGCCCGAGAAGAAGACGTTCGCCGACTGGGCGGCGCGTACGCCCGACGGGTTCGTGTTCGCGCCGAAGATGAGCCGCTACCTGACCCACGTCCGGCGGCTGCGCGATCCGGCGGAGCCGGTCGCGCGCTTCCTCGACCGGTGCGCGGCGCTCGGCGGGCACCTCGGCCCCGTCCTGCTGCAACTGCCGCCGACGCTCCGGGCCGACGACGACGCCCTCGACGACACGCTGCGGCGCTTTCCGTCCGGCGTACGCGTCGCGGTCGAACCGCGCCACGCCTCCTGGTTCACGCCGTCGACCCGCGCCGTCCTCGAACGACGGAAGGCGGCGCTGTGCTGGGCGGACCGGCTGGGCAGACCGGTCGGCCCCGGTTGGCGTACAACGGAATGGGGTTATCTGCGCATGCACGAAGGGCGGGCGGAACCGCGGCCGCGCTATGGACGGGCGGCGTTGCGCGCGTGCCTGGAGCGCGCGAGCGAGTTCGACGGCGACGTGTTCGTGTTCTTCAACAACGACCCGGGTGCCGCCGCGATCCACAACGCCGGGGAGTTCCAGATGATGATCACGCGTCGGCCGGGCCGGCCTCGATAAACTGCGATCGTGAGAGCAGACGGCACCTTCCAGGTCACCAGTTTCATCCCCACTTCGGTCACGTCCGAGCCGCCCATCGAGACTGCGTTGCCGGTGGGCGTCTCCACCATGGAGAAGCAGTACGCCGGCCAGATCACCGGCCGCTCGGCGACCCTGTTCACGGCGGCGTTCGACCAGAGCGCGGGGGTCGGCACCTACCTGGCGATGGAGTCGTTCCAGGGGACGGTGCAGGGGCGCACGGGCGCGTTCAACTTCGTGCACTCGGCGTCGACCAGCGGCAGCGACCGGTCGAACGAGTTCTTCGCGATCGTGGCGGGCAGCGGCACGGCGGAGCTGTCCGGGATCACGGGCGGCGGCGGGATGACCGTCGACCCCGACGGTACGCATCGCATCTGGTTCGACTACTCGCTCTGACCCGCGGGCGAGCCGGCTTGCAGGGAGCAGCCTGCAAGGTTCGCAATTTCTTTCCATTCATTTCCGCAGCTCGTGACAATGGCGTGTGTGCCATTGTGGCCACAGCTGATCATCGGCTCTTTACCTGCCTGCAAACTCTGCTTAACATGTGGCAACCTTTGCATCTTCTTGCAGGGTCCTGGGTGGGTGGTCTCCTCGGTGGAGGGAGCGCGGTCGATGCGTCAGCTGTGGCGGAGCCTGGGGCGGGCCCTGATGGGTCTCGTTCTGATCGTGACCGGTCTGACGGTCCTGAGCACGGCGCCGGCCCACGCCGGCATCGACACGCAGTCGCTCGGCGGGCGCTACGACGCCGGCCAGACCTCCGTCACGTTCCGCGTCTACTCCGCCCACGCGACCCGGATCACCGTCTCGGTGTACGCGGCCGCGACCGGTGCCGCCGAGAAGGCGAGCTACGTCCTGACCCAGGGGACCGGCAACGTCTGGGCGACCACCGTCAGCGTCAGTACGCTGCAGGCGGCAGGGGTCACCGGAACCGTCTACTACGGATACCGCGCGTGGGGCCCGAACTGGCCGTACCAGTCGGGCTGGACGAAGGGCTCCGGCACCGGTTTCCTCTCGGACGTGGACGCCGCGGGCAACCGGTTCAACCCCAACAAGCTCCTGCTCGACCCGTACGCGCGCGAAGTCAGCCACGACCCGGCGCTCACCGGTGCCGCGGGCAGCTACTCGACGGGCGCGGCGAAGCGGACCGTCGACACGGGAACCGTGGCCCCCAAGGGAATCGTGCTCGCAGCCGACACCACCGCCACGGGCACGAAGCCCACCCGCGCCTTCAAGGACGACGTCATGTACGAAGTCCACGTCCGCGGCCTCACCATGAACGACGGCGGCGTGACGGCCGCGTACCGGGGAACCTACAAGGGCGCCGGGCAGAAGGCCGCGTCCCTGGCTTCCCTGGGCGTGACGGCCGTCGAGTTCCTGCCCGTCCAGGAGACCCAGAACGACGGCAACGACACCGTCCCGAACAGCACCGCCGGGGACAACTACTGGGGCTACATGACCGAGGACTACTTCGCCCCCGACCGCCGCTACTCCTACGACAAGTCGCCCGGCGGCCCGACGCGCGAGTTCAAGGCGATGGTGAAGGCGTACCACGACGCGGGCATCAAGGTGTTCATCGACGTCGTCTACAACCACACCGCCGAGGGCGGCCGCCTCACCGCCGGCGACAAGACCGTCTACGACGAGTTCTCGTGGCGGGGCCTGGACAACTCAACCTACTACTCGCTCACCTCGGACATGCAGGGCGAGATGGACAACACCGGCCTCCTGCAGAACTACAACACGCACAACGCGGTCGCCCAGAATCTGATCGTCGACTCGGTCGCGTACTGGAAGAACACCATGGGCGTGGACGGCTTCCGGTTCGACCTCGCGACCGTCCTCGGCAACACCTGCGAGCACGGCTGCTACAACTACAGCCGCACCGACACGGGTACCGCCCTCAACCGCCTCACCGCCGAGATGCCCGCCCGCCCCGCCGCCGGCGGGTCCGGTGTGGACTGGATCGCCGAGCCGTGGGCCATCGGCGGCAACTCCTACCAGGTGGGCAACCTGCCCGCCGGCTGGTCGGAGTGGAACGGCGTCTACCGCGACACCCTGCGCGCCGACCAGAACCAGCTGGGCTCGGCCACGGTCACCCCGAGCGACCTGGCGACCCGCTTCGCCGGCTCGTCGGACCTCTACGGCGACGACGGCCGCAAGCCCTGGAACTCCATCGACCTCATGGTGGTCCACGACGGCTTCACCCTGAAAGACCTCTACAGCTGCAACGGCAAGAACAACAACCAGGCCTGGCCCTACGGCCCGTCCGACGGCGGCAGCGACGACAACAAGTCCTGGGACCAGGGCGGCATCGCCGCCGACCAGCGCAAGGCCGCGCGCAACGGGCTCGCCTTCCTCATGCTCTCCGGCGGCGCGCCGCTCATCACCGGCGGCGACGAGATGCTGCGCACCCTCAACTGCAACAACAATCCCTACAATGTGGACTCGTCGGCCAACTGGCTGAACTACTCCCTCTCCACCGACCAGAGCAACTTCAAGGCGTACGCGCAGAGCCTGATCGCGTTCCGCAAAGCCCACGCGGCGCTCCGCCCGCAGGACTTCTACTCCGCCGCCGACAACAACGGCAACGGGCTGGCCCAACTCGGCTGGTTCACCCCGGCCGGCACGGCACCGGACAGCGCGTACTGGTCGAACGGCGGCAACCACGCGCTCGCCTGGCGCTACGACGGCACGGAACTCGGCGACACGGCGAGCGCGATCTACGTCGGCTACAACGGCTGGTCCGGCGACGTCACGTTCACGCTGCCCGCACCGCCCGCCGGGCTGTCCTGGTACCGCGTGACGGACACGTCGACCTGGGCGGAGGGCCCGAACCAGGTGGCGGCGCCCGGCTCGGAAGCAGCGCTCGGCGGCCAGGGTACGCAATACGTCCTGCACGGCCGAGCGGTCCTCCTGCTCATAGCGAAGTAGCTCATAGCGAAGTAGCTCATCGCGAAGCAGTCCATAGCGAAGCAGCTCATCGCGAAGTAGCTCATAGCGAAGCAGTTCATGGCGAAGCAGCTCGTGGCCGCCGACGCCGTGGGCGGGCATGATCGCCTCTGTCTGTTGTGGATCGTGCTCATCGCGTAACTGATGCTTGGCCTGCGGTTATGTTGTTTGGCTTGCCGTGCGGTCTTGTCGTAGGGCGCCGTTACGGTGGCCGGGTGAGTGACTCGTTGGCCGGTGTGGTGGGGGAGCTGTTGGACGCTCCGCTCAGCTCGCTGCCCGACGACGCGCTCCTCGCCGAGCTGTCGGCCGTGTTCACCGCGACCCAGCGGCTGACCGCCCGGGTCGTGGCGCAGGTCGGTGAGGCGGCCGCGCGCGGCATCCCGGCCCGCAACGGCGCCTCCGGTACGCCGCCCTGGCTGGCGGATCTGCTGGGCATCTCGCTGCGCTCCGCCGGCGGCCTGGCGAAGCTGGCCGATGCGTTGCCGCGCCAGCCTGTCGTCGCGGACGCGCTGGCGTCCGGCTCACTGAGCGTGGAACAGGCGCAGGCGATCTCCTCGCTGGTGGCGCAGCTGCCCTCGGAGGTCGGCCCGGCCGGGAAGTCCCACGCCGAACAGGTGCTGACGGATCTGGCCAAGGAGCAGCGACTGCGGCCGGAGATCCTGGCCCGGCACCGGCGTACCGTGCTGGAGACGGTGTCGCCCGAGGTCGCCGAGGAGAAGCTGCGCCGAGACCTCGAACGGGAGAACCGGTCGGCGTTCCTGCGGCGGGCGTTCACGTTGAGCCCCAACGGCGACGGCGAATACCGGATCTCCGGCGTGCTCGACAGCGCGGCCGCCGCGTACGTGCGGGCGGCACTGGATCCGATCAGCGCGCCCGGCTCACTCCTCGGCCGCCGCCCCGCTCCCACCGGCGCCGACGGGCCCGCGCCGGCCGGCCCTGACCTGCCGGCTGATGCTTCTCTGGCTTTCGGTGCGGCTTCTTCCAGTGCTGCGGATCCGGACTCGCCTTCGGCCGGGGCTTTCCGCGGTGATCTGGCCGGGCGGCTCGACGACGCCTGGGACGATGCCGGGCGCGATACCCGTAGCGTCGCAGCCCGGCGCGCGGACGCGCTGACCTTCCTATGTGCCCAGGCTCTCGCCGACGGAGTGCTGCCCGAGTCCGGTGGTGAGCGGCCGCAGCTGGTCGTGACGCTCTCGTGGCAGCAACTGCGCGACAAGTACGGCTACGGCATCCTCGACACCGGCGGCCTGCTCACCCCGGAAACGGTCCGCCGCCTCGCCTGCGACGCGAAGATCATCCCAGCCGTCCTGGGCGGCGAGGGCCAGATCCTCGACTTCGGCCGCGCCCGCCGTCTCATCGACGGCTCCCTGCGCCGCGCACTCGTGCTGCGCGACCGGGGCTGCGCCTGGCCGGGTTGCGACCGCCCGCCCCGCTGGTGCGAAGGGCATCACATCGTGTCGTGGGCAGACGGCGGCCCGACGAGCCTCGACAACTCGGTACTCCTGTGCGGGTTCCACCATCGCGAGATCCACCGCGGCATCTGGAGGGTCCGCCTGCACCCACATGATCGACATCCCGAGTTCATTCCGCCCAAACACCTGGACCCGCTACAGCGGCCGCGGCGCAACAACATCCATCGGCGTACGTGAGCCGGAGGCGCGAGACCATGCGCCCGCCGCTTCGGGGTGCCCACCCGTTGGCTGGAACTCTGCTGGGCGGGGAAGGCTGCGTCCTTGATCAGAAGAGGGCGCGGCGTACGCTGCTGAGTCCGTAGCCGATCAGGAACAGGACGAAGTCGACGACGGCGAACGCCGGCACCACCATCCAGGCGAAGGCGGGCTGCTCGACGGTCGGAGTGTGGTCGATCGCGCCATGCCAGGCGTACCCGAGGGCGAAGGCTGCGATCAGCGCCAGCAAGATGATCGGCGACAGCCAGAAACGGGCGCGGGGAAGGCCGGGAAACAGCCAGCCGGCGAGGAAGGCCAGGGCCCAGCCGAGCCCGGCGGCGATATGCCAGCCGTGATCGGTGTGGTCGGTGTCGGTGATGGGGAACAGTGCCAGTGCCGCGATCCACCAGGCCACGGCGATAGCCCACCACAACAGCGTTCTCATGCACACCATGACGCACGGCGACGGCCGAAAGGTTCCCGGACCGCACGGCCTGACTCGGATGAGCGGCTCGGCAAACGGCCGACATCAGCGATGGGCGCCCGCGGCGCCTTGTGGCGATGACCATTCCCTCGTGGCGATCACCATTCCCTCGGGGCGATCACCATTCCGTGGGAGCGTTCGCGGCTTCAGATCTCCGCTTCAGATCTCCGTGCCGACGTGGTGGGCGCGCGCCCACGCGTGGACGACCGAGGCCGCCGCCACGTCGAGCGCTCCGTGCCCGGTCGATTTGAAGACCGTCACCTCCGTTGCGGCCGACCGGCCCGGATGCCGTCCATCCAGGACACTCCCGAGCAGCGTGATCCGCTCCGGCGGCACCCCCTGCAACTCGTACGCGCCCGCGGGCGGCGCGGAGGCGGCCGCGCCGGGCCATTCCGCGTACAGGGTGGCGGTGGCGACGAGGTCAGGATGCAGTTCGGGGCCGTGCGATCCGCCGACCGAGCTGATGTGCGCACCGGGCGCTGCCCAGTCCGGCGGGAACACCGGCTGCGTGGCGCCTGTGCAGCAGAAGATGACGTCGGCGTCGCGTACGGCGGATTCGATGGGGGCGGCGTGGGCGTTCGGGTGCGCGGCGGCGACCACGCGGGCACTGTGGACGTCGCGGCCACCGACCACGATCGGGGCCGAACTGTCCAGCGCGGCAAGCAGTTCGACCTGCGCCCGGGCCTGGACGCCGGTGCCGATGACGGCTACCTTGGCCGACTCCGGCCGGGCCAGGGCCCGCATGCTGAGGGTGGCCGAGGCGGCTGTGCGTACAGCGGTGATGGGTTCGGCGTCCATGACGGCGAGCGGGCGCCCGTCCTCGGGGTCGAAGAGCGCGACGAGACCGCGGTGCTTGCTGCGGCCGGCGATTCCCGGTGTGGCGAAGACGGAGACCAGCTTCGCGGCGAGCCCCAGATCCGGCACGTACGCGGGCATCGCCCCGAGCAGGCCGGTCGGGGCGAACGCGGCGATACGGGGCGGGGCGGAAACCGTGTCGCGGCTGATCGCGACGAGGGCCCGGGACACGGCGTCGAGGACGCGCAGCGGTTCCAGGGCGGCCCGGGTCTGTTCGCGGTCGAGGACGAGCAGGCGGCTCATGAGGGGCTCCGGGAGGACGTCAGGATCGTGCGGGGGATCGTACGGGGAGCACGAGGGCGATCGTGCGGGGACGGTGTGCGGGACCGTGACCTGGATAGTGACGGGAGAACATGGGGGCGAGTAGTGCCGGACGCGAAAGCGTGTGGTGAGCGAGTATGCAGCGGGATCGGGCGCGGCGGTAGCGCACGTCCGGCGGGAGTTCGGCGACAGGGGATCCGGGGCGAGCGGGCGGTGCCGCGGAGCAGCCCGGGCGGACGGCTCATGACGATCCGCCGGGACGGGTCAGGATCGTGATCAGGTCGGCTACGGCCTCGGCAAGGGCAGTACGGAGGAACTCGAGCCGCTCGCCGGTGAACTCGGCGTCCGGCCCGACGATCGTGAGCGCACACACCGCCGGTCCTAGCGAGGCCGGCTGAGCCGCTGGTTCAGGCGCTGGTTGGGGCGTTGACCGAGGTGCTGGTTGAGGCATTGACTGAGGCGCTGATCGGGGAGCTGATCGAGGCGTCGGCTGAGGGGTCGGCACGGCCTGGCTCAGCGAAGCGACGACCTTGTCGTTGCGGCCGCGTTCGAGGGCGTATCCGGTCGTGCGGACGCGGTCGATCTCGGCCTGTAGGTCCGCCGCCGAGTAGCCGGCCTCCTCCGCCTCCGCAAGATATGGCCCGTACGCGTCGGGCGCCAGCCCGGCGACGAGCGCGAGTGGGCCCGCGAACCGGTGTGCGGGAAGGGTTTCGCCGCGCAGGTGACTGATCATCTCCAGCCGTGCCGGTCGGACGGCGTCCACGACGCGGGAGCGCCGGGCTTCGAGTACCTGGAGGTTGACCATCATGTCGGTACGCTCCGCCAGCGCGACGAGGACGGGATGGGCGATCGCCACGAGGGAGTGCCCGGCCGCCGCGCTGGACACTTGCAGGGCAGTGGCGCCGGGTAGGTAGTGCTCGCCGACGCGGAGCACCCAGCCGCGCCTGACCAGGTCGAGCAGCACCCGGTACGCGGTCGCGCGATGCAGCCCGACGGCTGTGGCCAGCTCGCCGAGGCGCTGCGGCCGGTCGGCGTGCGCGACGGCCTCGATGAGGTCGAGCGCCTTGTCCACGGCGGAACTGGCGGACCGCGCCATCAGGCTCCTCCCGATCTTTCGCCTTCAAGGCCTCATGCCCCGAAGGCTCACCAAGCTGCCCGAAGGCTCACCAAGCTGCCGAATGCCCTACAAGCTGCCCGGAAGGCTCAACAAGCTGCCCGAAGGCTCAAGGCCAGGTCTCGTACATGATCCTGTGCTCGCTGAGGTATCGTTACGCCACACGTTACAGTTGTTACCTACACTGTAACAGCGCCCCACGTAACAGCGCCCAACGTAACAGCGCCCAACGTAACAGCGCCCAACCCCCGGAGGCTCGCATGGATGAACCCGCTCCGACTCCGTACGCTGCCCCGGGCGAAGGGGACGTCGTCGTCTACCGCGGGGCCACGCTGATCGACGGCACGGGCGCATCCGCTCGGCGTGCCTCGATCGTGGTGGACGGCGCGAAGATCGTCGCTGTCGACGCGGATCCGGAGGTGCCCGCCGGCGCCGTGGAGGTCGATCTGGCCGGCCGGTTCGTCATTCCCGGTCTCATCGATTCGCATCAGCACATCGCGACGCCGCCGAACCGCCCGGTCGCCGAGGCCGCGCTGCGCCGCCAGGTCTTCGGTGGCGTCACCGCCATCCGCGACATGGCCGACGACCTGCGCCAGATCGCCGATCTCGCCCGCGCGACGCTCGTCGGCGAGATTCCCGGACCCGACATCGTGTACGCGGCGCTCATGGCCGGCCCGAGCTTCTTCGACGATCCGCGTACGTGGCAGGTGTCGCAGGGTGAGACGCCGGGGCGGGTGCCGTGGATGCAGGCGATCGACGAGGAGACGGATCTTCCGCTCGCGGTCGCGCGGGCGCAGGGCACACATGCCAAAGCCATCAAGGTGTACGCGAACCTGCCCGCCTCCACTGTGGAGGATATCGTCGACGAGGCGCACCGGCAGGGGATGATGGTCTGGGCGCACGCGACCGTGTTCCCGGCCCGACCCGGCGAGGTCGTCGCGGCCGGGGTCGACTCCGTTTCGCACGTGTCGCTGCTCGCGTACGAGACGGCGGAAGGATTGCTGAACTACAAGGACAAGCCGGCCTTCGACGCGGCGAACCTGATCGCGAACGGCGACCCCCGGCTCGACGCCCTGTACGCGGACATGCGTGAGCGCGGCACCATCCTCGATGCGACCGCCGGCATGTGGATCTGGATGGCGAACCAGGCCGGCCAGTCAGCCGAGGTGGATCAGGCGGCCAGGAACCGGGCGCTGACCAATGTGGAGCTGTCGGCGAAGCTGACGGCGGCGGCTTACCGGGCGGGGGTCGAGATCTCGACCGGGACCGATTACGAGACCGATCCGGAGAACCCGTTCCCGTCGCTGCACGAGGAGCTGGTGTTCCTGCACGAGCAGTGTGGCATCCCGGCCGAGCAGGTCATCCGCAGCGCGACCCTGGTCGGCGCGCGGAGCATGGGGGCGGCGGACCGGATGGGCAGCGTCGAGGCGGGCAAGCTGGCCAACTTCGTCGTGCTGGCCCGGGATCCGCTGGCCGACCTGCGTCATCTGGACTCGATCGAGTTCGTGGTCAAGCGCGGCCACCGTTACGAGCGTTCCGACTACACACAGCCCGCAGCCTCCGGCGTCCAGACCCAGGGCCACGGAGTCCAAGCATGATGAGAGCTCGGGCATTATGGGAGCTCAGGGATGATGGGAGCTCAGGCATGATGGGAGCGCGGGCATGATGATCGTCAACGCGCTCGGCGTACTGGACAACCCGAACGGCGCGGCCTCCGAGTCGTCGGCGGGCCACCTGATCCAGTCCAGCGAGGATCTGACGATCGACGCGCGTACGCTCGCCGAAGCGCACGCGTCCGGGCTGACCGCGGTCAACATCACGCTCGGCTACACGCTCGGGGACCTGGAACCGTTCGGGCACACCGTCCGCGAGCTGGACGTGTGGGACGCGATCATCGAGAAGCATGCCGCCGACCTGCTGAAGGTCGAGACGGCGGCCGATCTGGTGACGGCCGGGCGGACCGGCCGGATCGGCGTGATCTACGGCTTCCAGAACGCGGTCGCGGTAGGCGCCGCAGCAGGCCGGGAGCCCGGCGAAGCAGAGGACCGGGTCGCGTTGTTCCACCGCCGGGGCGTACGCGTCATCCAGCTGACCTACAACCAGGCCAACCAGCTCGGCGACGGTTCGATGGCACCCGAGAACCGGGGCCTGACCGAGTTCGGGCGAGAGGTTGTCGCGGCCCTCAATGCGAACCGTGTCATGGTCGACCTGTCGCACAGCGGCGAGCGTACGTGCCTGGACGCGATCCGGACCTCGGCCGCGCCGGTGTCCATCAACCACACCGGCTGCCGGGCCCTGACCGATCTGCCGCGCAACAAGACCGACGAGGAACTGCGCCTCGTCGCGGACGGCGGCGGCTTCGTCGGGATCTACTTCATGCCGTTCCTGCACCCGTCCGGCCACGCGACCGCCGCCGACGTCGTCGAGCACATCGCGCACGCCGTCGACGTGTGCGGCGAGGACGCGGTCGGGATCGGCACCGACGGTCCGGTCACCGCGATCGACGACCTGGACGCGTACCGGGAGCGGCTGGCCGAGCACGTGGCCCAGCGCCAGGCCGCGGGGGTCGGTGCGGCGGGGGAGCGGGCGGACACCTTCCCGTTCGTCGTCGACCTGCGCGGGGTGGACCAGTTCCGCAAGCTCATCGGGCTGCTGGAAGACCGCGGCTACACCGCCGACCGGATCGAGAAGATCATGGGTCGCAACTTCCACGCGTACGCCGAAAGGGTCTGGTGAGTGTCCCGGCCCCGGTGCGTGAGGCCGGGACACTCGGACGGGCATCCGGGGAGAGCCCGTCCGCGGTGCCGCGTTAACCGGCGGAGCCGTCGCGCGAGTGGGTGAGCGGCGGTTCCGACTACTACAGCGCCGGGTGCGGCTCAGATGTCACTGCCGCTCAGATGTCACTGCCCTCAGATGTCACTGCCTTTGGATGTCACTGCCTTCGGGTGTTACTGCCTTCGGGTGTTACTGCCTTCGGGTGTTACTGCGCGGCGCTGTCCGGAGTAGTGCTTTCCGAGGCAGTGCTGTCTGGAGCAGTGCTGTCCGAGGCGGTGCTGGCTGGAGCGGCGTTGTCCGGATGTGACGGGTGGGCGGACGGCTTGCCGTGCTCCTTGCCCGGCTCGACCAGCGCGACGCAGTACGCCTCCACGTTGCCCTCGCCGCCGGCCGCGGCGACGAGTTCGGCGAGGGCCGGCGTGGTCAGCTGCCTGGCGCGCTCCTTCTTGTTCCCCGCCAGGTACGCGTTGCACAACCCGGCGAACGACGCCGGCACGGAGGCGGACGGGCTCGGCTGCGGTGAACCGGGCTGGGGCGAACCTGGCTGGGCCGAACCGGGCTGGGACTCACCGGGCTGCGGCGAGGAGACCGGCGAACCAGGTGTGGCCGGCCCCGTCCGGGGCGCGTTCGGAGGGGTGTGCGAAGCCGGCGCGGGGTGCAGCGGAGTCGGCAGCACGCCGGTTCCGGCCGCGAGGGCGAGCCCGCCGGCGGCCGTGGCGGCGGCGACGGCCGCGGCCAGCTTGACCCCGACCAGCCGCATCCCGAAGAACCTCAGTCCGCCGCGGCGCTGAGCCCGGGCGGCGTACGCGGCGAAGACGGCGTCGGCCCGGCGCATCTCGTCCGGGGTGCCCGGCCCGGCCGCGGCGTCCAGCAGCCGGGCGAGGGGAGCGAGAACGGGATCGTCCACAGTGTCCACATGCAGGTCCCCGTGCCGGGCCCCGTGCAGGTCCCCCCGCAGAAGCTGTTCGGCCGTGTCGGCGTCGATCGCGCCCGCCCCGTATTCGTCCTGCCGCGGAACGAAGTACCCGCCGGCCAACTCGTCACCCGGCTCATAACGGCGCTCGTCACCCTGCTGATCACGGCGACCCTGCTGATCACGGCGCTCGTCACCATGCTGACCACGGCGTTCGGCATCGTGCTGATCACGGCGCTCGTCCCCCTGAGCATCGCGCTCGGCGCCGTGATCGTGCCGGGGCTCGTAGTTCGGATCCTCACTCATCGCGACCTCTGGCGTGGCGGGGGCGGTCTTCGGTGGCTCCGAGCCGCTCCGCGAGCCGGTGCAGGCCGCGGTGGGCGGCCATGCGTACGGCGCCGGGCCGTTTGCCCAGCACCTTGGCGGCGGCCACGGCGTCGAGGCCGAGGACCGCGCGTAGCATCACGGCTTCGGCCTGGTCCACTGGCAGCGAGGCCACCAGTGCGACCGCCTCGGCTGTGGAGAGCGTGTCGAGCGCCAGGTCGGCCGCGTCCGGCGCGGTACGCGGTTCGGGCAGTTCCTCCACCGGCGTCGGGTACGCCGGCCGGCGGCGCGCGTGGCGTACGTGGTCGAGGGCGCGGTGGCGGGCGATGGTCGCCGCCCAGGCCCGGAAATCCGCCCCGTCCCCGCGGAACTTGTGCAGATCGCGGACCACCTGCAGCCACGCCTCCGAGGTCACGTCCTCGGCCTCGTCGCTGACGAGGACCCGAACATATCGCAACAGACCAGGGTGGACCTGGGTATACACCGCGCGGAAGGCGGCCTCGTCCCCGGACCGGGCCGCCTCGACGGCGGCGCCGAGGGCGTCATGACCGCCGTCACCGTCCCGCCAGGCTCGCACGAGGAGCCATCAGATCACACCTGGCCGGTGTGCGGAAGCCGCTCATGACCGTGCGTGACATTTCGTGCCGCCGTAACGCTCTTGCGAATGATGCGCAGCCACCGTCTCAGGGAGTTCGACCGGCCGGTTTTCGCCGACCGATGCGGCCGGCGCCGCCGCCCTGCCGGGCCGGTCGGAGCCGGCTTCGCCAGGCCCCCGCACCGATCGTCGCCGCCGCTCGCGGACCTGTCCGGTGCCGCGTCCGGCCAGCTGCCAGGCTTTCCGCGAGCGGGCGCGGCCGGCTCGACCGCCGCCGCCCGGTCGGCGACTCCGTCACACGAGCCGTCCGCGACGCATCCGGCGGTCCTGCGGGCACCGTCGCGTACGCCCGTGCCTGCGTCGCCGTCGCCCGTCCCGTCGGCGCGCCACCCGAGCCATCCGCCGCACCCGTCCAGGAAAATAGCTTTTCCACCCGATAGCGGCCCCTCACCCGATAGCGGCCCCTCACCCAGATAGCCGCACCTCAGCCAGACAGCCGCCCCTCATCTCGATACCCGCATCACAGCCTGATCCGGTTACACAGCCAGATCCGGTTACACAGCCAGATCCGGTTTCACAGCCTGATCCGGTTACACAGCCAGAGACCGCTTCTCCGGCAGAGACCGCTTCTCGGCTCGACGCAGCCTCTCGACACAAACAAGCCCCTCGATACAAGCCCCTCGATACAAGCCCTCGATACAAGCCCCTCGACAGAAGGAGTCAGACCGTGGATCGCAGGACCGCCCTCGGCCTCGCGCTCGCCGCCGGCGCGGCCACCGCCGGCATCTTCCCGGCCGCGGCCACCGCCAAGCCGAAACCCAACCCGGGCCCCCGCGACATCCTCACCCGCCGCTGGACCAACGCTTCCGGCTTCGCCACGGGTACGCAGGCCGGCACCGTCGCGGCCGGCGACGCGCTCGCGATCGGCGTACCGGCGGGGCAGATCGCGTACACGGACCCGACGACCGGCAGCAGCGGCACGTACGACTACGCGACCTGGACCTCGCCCGAAGTGCCGCTCGGTTTCACGGCCACCGAGGCGGTCGCCTCGTGGAACGCGTCCACACCGGACGGTACCTGGCTGCTGGCCGAGCTGCGGGGAGTCACGGCCGCCGGCACCACCACCCGCTGGTACGCGATGGGCCGCTGGGCGTCGTCCGACACGGTCGTCCAGCGCACCTCGATCGGCGGCCAGTCCGACGCCGACGGCTCGATCGCGATCGACACGTTCCAGGCGGCCGCCGGCCACGGCCTGGTACGCGTACAGGTCCGCGTCACGCTCTACCGACCGGCCGGATCCGGGCTGACCCCGACGCTGCGCTCGGCCGGCTTCATGGCGTCCTCGTTGCCGGCGCCCGGTTCGGTGGTCGCCAGCACTCCGCAGCTGGCCCAGGGCGTGACCCTGGCCGTGCCGCAGTACTCGCAGGACATCCACGCCGGACAGTATCCGCAGTACAACGGCGGCGGCGAAGCGTGGTGCAGCCCGACGTCGACCTCGATGGCCGTCGCCTTCTGGGGTACCGGTCCCACCCCGGCCGACTACGCCTGGGTCGATCCCGCGTACGCGGACCCGTGGGTGGACTCCGCCGCCCGGGACTGCTACGACAAGAATTACAACGGCACCGGCAACTGGCCCTTCAACACCGCGTACGCGGGCCGGTTCGGGCTCGACGCGTTCGTCACCCGGCTGCGCTCGCTCAACGAGGTCGAACAGTTCATCGCGGCCGGCGTACCGGTGGTGTGCTCGCTGTCGTTCCGCAAGGGCCAGATCCCGGGCCTGACCTACGGCACCAACGGCCACCTGCTGATGGTGGTCGGCTTCACGGCGACCGGCCAGCCCGTCCTCAACGACCCGGCCACCGCCACCGACGCCGGCGTACGCAAAACGGTGGGGCGCGCGGAATTCGAAGCCGCCTGGCTCGATTCGAGCGGGGGGACGGTCTACGTCATCCACTCGGCGGCGGTGGCCTTGCCGCCGTCCCCGACCCAGGCCAACTGGTAGATCTGTCGCAGCGCGGCGCCGGTCAGCGTGACCGGCGCCGCGGTTCTGCGGTTCCGCCGGTCACAAGATGCCGCCGGTCAGGATGCCGCCGGTCAGAAGGTGAGGACGACCTTGATGTCGTCGGGTTCCGGCTTGAGCGCCGTTGCGTAATCCTCCAGTTGCACCCGTCTGGTGATGAGGCTGCCGAGCCAGGCCGGGTCCGCCGCCGCGAGTGCTCGCTCCGCGTCCGCGTAGTGCTTGAGGTTGGCGTTGACCGAGCCGATCACCACGTCGTTCTCCAGGACGATGTCGCGGTTGGCGCCGCCGACGTCGACATGGATCTTGCGGCCCGCCGTCGACACGCCGGTCAGGCAGACGATCCCGTACTCGGCGTTGTGCGCGAGGGCGTCCGCGATCACCTCCGGCACGCCGGTCGCCTCGATGACGATGTCGGGGCGCAGGCGCTCGCCGACCTCGCGCGCGCTCTCGCTGTGGTAGGTCGCGCCGAGCGCGGCCACCGCGGCCGGCTTCGGGCCCGCGTCCACCCGGTCCAGAACATGAACTTCCAGCCCTCGTTGTACGCCGAGCAGCGCCGCCAGCATCCCGATCGGTCCCGCCCCGGTGACCAGTACGCGTTGCGGCTCGAACCACGACCGCTTGCCGACGTGTTCGATCTGGTCCCACGCCTTGGCCACGACCGAGGCGGGTTCCATGAGAACACCGAGTTCGCCCAGGCGCTTGTCGATCTTGACGGCGTACGCGGTCTCGACGGTCCACAGTTCGCTGGCGTACCCGTCGATCTCCTTGATGCCGCGTTCGGTGTATTTTCCGTTGCGGCACATGTCGAATTCTCCCCGTGCGCACGCTCCACAGGGGACGGGGTCAGGCCGGCGTACCACCCCGGCGACGAGGTCGCCCTCGGCGAAGCCGCTGCCGGCCGGGGCGGTGCGTACGCGGCCCAGCGACTCGTGCCCGAGGACGAGCCG
Organism: Hamadaea tsunoensis DSM 44101; assembly: GCF_000428945.1. Lineage (GTDB taxonomy): Bacteria > Actinomycetota > Actinomycetes > Mycobacteriales > Micromonosporaceae > Hamadaea > Hamadaea tsunoensis. Next base: position 306,302 of record NZ_KE386822.1, read on the forward strand.
GTCGGCACCGGGCGGGGCCCAGCCGTACTCGCCGTCGGCGATCTCGCGGTCGGTGCCGCAGACGCCCAGCGCCACCGCCTCGACGAGCAGTTCCCCGGCGGCCGGTACGGGATCGGGGCGGTCCTCGACCCGGGCCGATCCCGCCGTGAGTGGCAGCACCGTCAGCGCCTTCATGCAGACCCCGCTTTCCTCAGGACTCTCTTTTCAGGAGGACTCTCTTCAGGACGTGCGTGTGCGTACAAGTTCGGGTGTCGCCGTATCGAGCGGGACGGCGCCGCCGGGCACCAGGCCGAGCGAGACGGTGTGGCGCAGGCCCACCGCGGAGAACGCCCAGTCGGCGGCGGTCCGTACGCGGTTGGCCGGCAGGGCGAGCAGGTGGTAGCCGCGGGTGACGGCCCTGGCGAGCGGGCCGCCGAGCGGGATGTGCAGCGGGTTGGCGGCCGCTTCCCAGCCGCCGAGGTCGACCGTGAAGCCGAGGTCGCGGTGCCGGTAGCCGGCGCGGCCGCCGGTCCAGCCGAGCGACGCCGCGACGTTGCGGGCGGCGAGGACACCCTGGCGCTGGGCGTGCTGCGCGGTCATCGCGGTGACCTCGCCGGGGCGGGTGACGTCCGGGACGGCGGCCGCGTCGCCACACGCGATGATCTCGGGGTGGCCGGGCACGGTCAGGAACTCGTCCACGACCAGGCGCCCCTGGCGCACTTCCAGGCCGGTCGACTCCACCAACGGGTCCGGCCGTACGCCGACGCACCAGATGAGCGAGCGGGTGGCGACGAACTCGCCGGTGCTCAGCCGGACGCCGTCGGCGGTGGCCTCGGCGACCGACGTGCCGAGCAGCAGCCGCAGTCCCCGGCGGCGCAGGACCCGGTCCGCCGTACGCGACAGCCGCTCGTCCAGCCCCGGCAGCACCCGGTCGGCGGTGTCGACGAGCAGCCAGCGCGGCTCGGGCAGGTCCGGGAACTGTTTCGCGAGGGCCTTCGTGAGCAGCTGCCCCTGGGCCGCGACCTCGGTGCCGGTGTAGCCCGCGCCGACCACGACGAACGTGCAGCGGGCCAGCCGTTCGTCCGGGTCGTCGGCGGCGTCGGCCAGTTCCAGCTGGCGGATCATGTGGTCGCGCAGGTAGAGGGCCTCCGGCAGGCCGCGGAACCCGTGCGCGTGCTCGGCGACGCCGGGGATCGGCAGCAGCTTGTTCACGCTGCCCGCGGCCAGGATCAGCCGGTCGTACGCGACGCGCCGGCGCGTACCTTCGGGGTTGACGTAGTGCACGGTGTGGCCGTCGATGTCCACCTCGTCGACGTCACCGAGGACGAGGCGTACGCGTCGCAGCGTCTTCGCCAGTGGCAGGGCGACCTGGCGCGGATCGAGGACCCCGCCGGCCACCTCGGGCAGCAGCGGCAGATAGAGGAAGTAGTCGGTCGGGTTGACCAGAACGATCTCGACCCGGTCCCGCGCCAGCCGGGAGAGTGTGCGGGCCGCGTGGAACCCCGCGAACCCTCCACCCACGATGACGACCCGCGGCCTGCCCATCCGCACCTCCCGAGTGTGCCTGAGGACGGCGCTTACCCGGGCGGGAATGGACGAAACCCGTGCCGCGGGCCGGCCGGGAGAACCCGGCGCTCCCGCCCGTCAGGCAGCCTGCTCGCTGGTCAGGCAGCCTGCTCGCTGGTGAGGTAGTCGTAGAGGCCGACCGTGCGCAGGACGCGTTCGATACGCGGACTGAAGTTGGTGACGGCGAAGTCGACCTGCGCCTCGACGGCGGCCTCTTTGGAGCGCAGCAGCGCGCGCAGCCCGGACGAGTCGAGGAACTCCACAGAGGAGAGATCCGCGTGCAGCCGCTTGAGCGAGGTGGCCCGGATCGCCTCCGCGAGCCACTGCTCGACGTCGTCGGCGGTCGACATGTCGATCTCACCGGCGAGCGCGACGACGCACACGTCATCGACGATGTGGGTCTCCTGGGTTGCCATGCCGCCCTCCTTTCCGAGAGAGCTTAAGCCCTGCCGTCCCCACGAGTGAGGATCTGCCATCCGGACGGGACCTGCCTCGCCGACGGGGGGACCGCTCACGCGGCGGGCCGGGCATCGTTGCGCAGGGCGACGATCGTGATGTCGTCGCGGGGCTCTTCGGCCGCGTAGTCCAGCGCCAGCGTGGCGAGGCCCTGCGCGATCACGTCGGCCGGATGGGCGGCCAGCTGGGCGGCCGACTCGCAGACCCCTTCCAGGCCGAAGAACTCGTCGCCGTCGCGGCGCTCGGTCACGCCGTCGGTGAACATGATCAGCGAATCGCCCGGCCGGAGCAGCACCGTCTCCGGTACGCAGTGCACCCGCGGCAGGACGCCGAGCGCCGTGCCCCAGACGCCGACGGGCTGGACTTCGCCGTGCCGGCGTACGAGGACGGGCTGGTCGTGGCCGGCCAGGTAGACGGTCACCGGCAGGGCGTCGCCGACCGTCGGGGCCTGGACGTGGGCCAGGGCCATCGTGCAGTAGCGCTGGCAGCGGCTGCGGATCGTCTCGTTGAGCGCGTCGAGCGCCTCGGTGACCGGTTTGCCCTCTATGAGGAGGACACGCAGGACTTCCCGGACGATGCCCGTCACGGTGGCGGCCTGCACGCCCTTGCCCGCCACGTCGCCGATGACCGCGACGCAGTCGCCGCCGGGCAGCGTGATCAGGTCGTACATGTCGCCGCCGACCTGGTTGTACTGCCCCGCGGGCAGGTAGCTGGTGCCGATGCCGAGCCCCGCCACCACCGGCAGCGTCGGCGGCAGCAGCGCCTGCTGCAGCGTGTGGGAGATGTGCCGGCGCTCGTCGTGCACGCGCGCGTTGTCGAGCGCCGCCGCGCCGCGCCGCGCCACCTCCTCCGCGATGCTCACGCTCTCCGCGTCGGCGATGCCCGGACCACCGAGCGCGAGCGCCCCCACACGCTGCCCGTGCGCGCGCATCGGGATGACCAGGCAATCGGGTACGCCGGTGACGACCGCTCCGGTCGCGTCCAGCACGGTGTCCAGCATCTGCCTGCTGTTGAGCCGCTTGCCGAAGGCGTGCTGCGGGGAGAGCATGTTCGCCGCCGCGGCCTCGTCCGTGTGCGCCACCGTGGCGATCCGGGGTACGCCCTTGCCGTCCAGCGTGTACAGCGCGCACCACTCGACCAGCCGGGGTACGACGAGCCGGGGGATCAGCGCCTCGGTCAGCTGGGTGTCGATCGAGTGCGCGAGCAGGTCGCCGACTTCCAGCAGATAGGTCAGCCAGGACTGGCGGCGCAGGTCGGCCTGGCGCAGCCGCTCGTACTCGAGGGCCGTGGCCAGGCGCTGGGCGGTGAGCCGGACCGGTGCGCTCGTATCGATGCCGCCTGTGCCCGTGCCGGCTGCATCAGCCCGGGTTGCATCAGCCCCAGTTGGATCAGTCCCAGCTGGATCAGTCCCAGTTGCATCAGCCGCGGCTGCACCAGTCCCCGTTGCATCGGGCTGCGCCCCGGCCGGTCCTGTCGCGGGCATCCGCAGGACGCCGGTCCACGGCACGGTCAGCGCCAGCGGGGTCTCGGCGACCGGCTTGCCGCTCACCGTCGCGGGGCGACCGGCCGTCGCGATCGTGGTCGGGCCGCGCCCGTCGTCGCGGTCGACCACGGCGCTGACCCAGGTGCCCGTGTACCGGCCCAGCGCCGCCAGCAGCTGGGTGGCGAAGGCGGGGATCGGCCGGCCGGTGCCGTCCGGCGACGGCACGGCCAGGATCTCCTCGATCGCGATCAGCCGGCGCTCGGGCCCGTACGGCTCGGCGCCCCGCCCGGACCCGCCGGGCGGCGGGGTTGTCGGCGGTGTTGAGGGCACCGCTGACGGCACCGCTGACGGCACCGCCGGCGACACGGCGGGGACGAGGATGTCGGAGGATCGGCTCGGCACGCGTCTAGTCTTGCCCGAAAGGCCGATCGGGGCCAGCCGATCACCGCGCGCATGCCGTCTGACCGTATGCGCGGTTGTGGACGGCTGCGTTCTTGTGGACGGCTGCGCACTTCTGGACGACCATGAAGGCGTACCCCGTACGCGACCGCGCGTAGCGACCCCGGCCCCGACAGTAGGACAAAACCTCATGACTGTGCAGGAAAAGGCCGAAATCCGGACCGACGACGAAGCCTGGCGTGAGATCCACCATGCCTTGCGCGAGGTGCACGCCGGGAACTTCGACGTACGCCTCACCCGCGGCGCCGGGCATCAGGCGGACGTCGCCGACGCGTTCAACGACGTGCTGGCCCTGCTCGGCCGCCGCAACCGGGAACTGATCCGCATCTCGCGGGTGGTCGGCCGGGAAGGCCGCGTGACCGAGCGACTGGACGCCGACGCGTACGAGGGGCAGTGGGGCGACGGGATCGAGGCGATCAACAACCTGATCGACGACCTGGGCCGGCCGACCACGGAGATCGCCCGGGTGATCGTGGCGGTGGCCGAGGGCGACCTCTCGCAGCAGATGGCGCTCGACATCGACGGGCGGCCGCTGCGCGGCGAGTTCCAGACCATCGGCCGCACGGTGAACAAGATGGTCGACCAGCTGTCGTCGTTCGCGGCCGAGGTGACCCGCGTGGCGCGCGAGGTCGGCACGGAGGGCAAGCTCGGCGGCCAGGCGGACGTGGCGGGGGTCGCCGGCACCTGGCGCGACCTGACCGACAACGTGAACCTGATGGCCTCCAACCTGACCAACCAGGTGCGGTCGATCTCCCAGGTGACCACGGCCATCGCGCAGGGCGACCTGTCGCAGAAGGTGACCATCGCGGCCAAGGGCGAGGTCGCCGACCTGGCCGAGACGATCAATACGCTGATCAACACGCTGCGGGTCTTCGCCGAGCAGGTCACCCGGGTGGCCCGCGAGGTGGGCACGGAAGGCAAGCTCGGCGGCCAGGCGCAGATCCCCGACGTGGCCGGGACGTGGACGGACCTGACCGACGCCGTGAACTACATGGCGTCCAACCTGACCGCCCAGGTGCGCAACATCGCCCAGGTGGCGACGGCGGTGGCGAAGGGCGACCTGTCGCAGAAGATCACGGTCGCCGCGCAGGGCGAGATCCTGGAGCTGAAGAACACCGTCAACACGATGGTGGACCAGTTGTCGTCGTTCGCCGACGAGGTCACGCGCGTCGCGCGCGAGGTCGGTTCGGAGGGCAAGCTCGGTGGTCAGGC